>NZ_CP081942.1 GCF_020386635.1 Pseudomonas sp. MM211 | reverse complement strand
AGGCCGTGGAAACGACCCTCACGGAATTGGCCACGGTAGATCTGCCCAGTTTCTTCCAGGGTGCCTTCGCCGCTGAACCGACCTTTGAGAAACCCTCCGCTGTACTGGCTGCCATCGGCGTTCTTCAGGGTGCCTTGTCCCTGATAACTGCCCGCAACGAATTCGCCAATGTAGTGTTCGCCATTGGCGCCGCGCCACTCGCCAGCACCATGGCGTTGACCATTGAGGAAATGGCCGATGAACAGGCTGCCGTCCGCGTAATCCAGGCGACCCTCACCTTGCAGCAGGCCATCGACCACGTTGCCGTGATAGCGCGAACCGTCCGGCAGAATAGCGTCGGGGGGCAGCAAAGGCGTGCTCTGGCCGCAGGCAGTGAGGGCAATTATCAGGGCCAAAGGCGCGAGGCGAAGCATGCGGACGTCCTAGTCAAATGAGCGATGCCGGCAGTATGCCGCAAACCGCCGGGCTACGCGCTGATGGGCTGCGCCGCTCGATTGCAGGCAAACTGGCACTGTTAAGCCGCTTCCGTTACCTGCCTATAATGGCCGCTTTGTAAGGCGCCACCGTCCTGCCCCGGTGCGTCTGCTCAGCGTCTGAGGGGAGTCTTCATGCTGCTTCGTGGCCTGTTCTGGCTGGTGCTGTGCCAATTGCTCGGCACGGCGATCAATGCGCTGTTTCTGCCCATGCTGCCGGGGCCGATTCTCGGCATGCTGTTGTTGGTGGTGTTTCTGCTCTGCCGCGGTCAGGTCGACGAGCCGATCCAGCAGGCCGCCAGCAGCCTGCTCAAATACCTGCCGCTGCTGCTGGTGCCGCCAGCCGTCGGCGTGATGGCCTACGCGGAGGCGATTGTTGCCGATTTCTGGGCGGTGATCGGTGCGCTGGTGCTTTCGTTGATCCTGTCTCTGGTGTTCGCTGGCTGGATGATGCAGAAACTGATCGAGCGCCAGGCGCGCCGTCGGGGGGAGGGATGATGCTCGACTGGCACGGTGCCTGGATGGCCGTCACCCACCACCCGCTGTTCGGGGCCGGCATCACCCTGGGCGCCTATCAACTGGCTATCGCGGCCTACGAGAAGACCCGCTGGGTATTCCTGCAGCCGGTACTGGTGTCGACCCTGCTGGTCATCGCCATTCTGCTGTTCTGCGGGCTGACCTTCAGCGAGTACAAGAGCGGCGCCGAGGCGCTGACCATTTTTCTGGGCCCAGCCACTGTCGCGCTGGCCGTGCCGCTCTACCTCAACCTGCGACGTATCCGCCAGGTGTTCTGGCCCACCGTGCTGACCCTGCTGATCGCCGGGGTGGTCGCCACCGTGCTCGGTGTTGCGCTGGCCTGGATGCTGGGGGCCGAACACAACATGCTGATGAGCATGGCGCCCAAGTCGGTGACCTCGCCAATCGCCATGCTGGTGGCCAGCCAGATCGGCGGCCTGGCGGCGCTGGCCGCGGTGTTCGTGATGATCACCGGCGTGCTGGGTGCGATCATCGGGCCGTCGCTGCTGCGCTGGTGCGGCGTCCATCATCACGCCGCCGTGGGCATGGCCCTAGGCATGACTGCCCATGCGGTCGGCACCTCGCGCGCCATGCAGGAGAGCGAGGAATGTGGTGCCTTCGCGGCCCTGGCCATGAGCCTGATGGGTGTGTTCACGGCCATCCTGCTGCCACTGGCTGTCGTCTTCCTGAGTTGAGAACCCTAATGACCCTACCTTTATTCCCGCTGCATACCGTTCTGTTTCCCGGCTGCGTGCTGGATCTGCAGATATTCGAAGCGCGCTATCTGGACATGATCAGCCGCTGCATGAAGCAGGGCGAAGGCTTCGGCGTAGTGTGCATCGTCGAGGGTGCAGAAGTCGGCGACGCTGCCGAGCGCGTTGCGCAGATGGGCTGCGAGGCGACCATCATCGATTTTCAGCAGCGTCCCAACGGCCTGCTGGGCATTCGTGTGCAGGGCGGCCGACGGTTTCGCGTCAAGCAGGCGCAGGTACTGCCGGACAAACTGACCTTGGCGCAGATCGAGTGGCTCGACGAACAGCCCGAGCTGCCACTGGATGAGGAGCATGCCGACCTGCTGGCGCTGCTGGGAGCCCTGGCCGAACACCCGATGGTCGCCAGCCTGGACATGGGCGGCAGCGCCGACAGTCAGGCCGAGCTGGCTGACAAGCTTGGCTATCTATTGCCGTTCAGCGCCGAGCAGAAGATCGCCCTGCTGGCCGAGCCAAGCGCCACGCGGCGCCTGGAGCTGTTGCAGGAGCTGGTCGAGCAGTTGCAGGGCGACGGCCCGGCTCAGTAACGATAAATCTCCACGCCTTCCGACATCCGCCACAGCGCCATGGTTGTCAGCAGCAGGGCGCAGCTCGGCACGATCATCCACCAGACCTTCGCCGGCAGTGGCGGCAGTGAAGCGAAACGCTGCATCAACGCCAGGCTCAATGCGCACAGGCTGCTGGCCAGCAAGGCGCCGGCGATGATATCGCTCGGCCAGTGAACGCCCAGGTAAACCCGCGACAGGGCAATTGCCAGCGCTGGCAGACAAGCCAGCAGTATCCAGGTCAGGCGCAGGCGTGCAGGTTGCCCACGGCCGGCGAGCACGGCCGTGGCCAGAAAGAACGCGAAGGCCGCCGAGCTGTGCCCGCTGGGAAAGCTGTAGGTATGCAGGGGCTCGAGCAGGACTTCAGGGCGCGCCCGCTCGAACAGTCCCTTGAGGGTGCCGTTGGCCAGGGCGGTGCTGAGCATGGCGCCGCCAGCGAACAGCAGAGCCTGCCATTTGCGGGCAAGCAGCAGCAACACGCAAAGCAGGGCGGCGACCGCCAATTGAACGTCGAAGTCGCCGAAGTGAGTGATCGCTACTGCTACGTAGTCGAAACGCGGATTGCGTTCTTCCTGAATCAGGGTCATCAGGCCCTGATCCAGCTGGATCAGATGCGGCCAGCCGATGAACAGGGCGATCAGTAGAATGGTGCCCAGGCCGGCAGCGATCAGGCTGGCCTGGCGCTGTTCGCGCAGGCTGCTCTGGATGGTCAGTACCAGCAGTAGTGCCAAGCCTGCGGCAACTACTGCAGCCTGTGGCCAGAAGCCCTCGGGCAGCGGCAGGCGCAGGGCGGCACCAGCGGCCCAGCCCGGTACCAGATAGGCGACTGCCCAGCCTGCGGCAGCGAGCATGCTGACAGCGATGAAGCGGCCGATCGGCATGCTCAGCATGCCTGCGACCATCGGCAGCATCGGCCGCAGCGGGCCGATGTAGCGGCCCAGCAGCAGGCTGGCGACGCCATAGCGTTCGAAGTAGGTTTCCGCGCCGCTGAGCCACTGTGGGTGGCTGCGCAAGCCCGGCAGGCGACGGATGTCCTGGTGGAAGTAACGGCCCAGGGCGTAGGAAATGGCGTCGCCAAGCAGGCCGCCGAAGTACGCCAGCGCCAGGGTTTCCCACAGGCTCAGGGCGCCGTTGCCAGCCATTACGCCAACGGCGAACAGCAGCACGGTGCCGGGAACGATGATGCCGGCGATGGCCAGGCATTCGATGCAGGCGATCAGGAAGATCGCCAGGCCCAGCCACTGCGGGTTGGCCGCAAGCCAGGTAGTCAGACTATCGAGCCACTCGCCCATGTATGGACACCTTATAAATGAGAAATCGCAGCCTTCGACCCATTCATCCGAAAAGCGGTTCCTTCGCCATATGCGTCATGCGTGGCCGGGCTGGCGCGGGCGATCATAGCAACAAGCCCTGGCAGAGAGGCAGATGCACGTATGTCGCAATCGGCTTCGGCTCGCCGCTTGCAGCTGGAAACAACCATCTGCCAGGCGCCGCTGTGCGCGGAGCGGCATGACCGCTATAATCAGCAACTTTTTCCAACTGCCAGACCTGAGTTGCCATGACCGAGTCCGTGCTTGACTACATGACCCGCCTGGGCCGTGCCGCCCGCCAGGCTTCGCGCGTGCTCGCGCGTGCCAGCACCGCGCAGAAGAACCAGGCCCTGCATGCCGCCGCCGCCGCACTCGACGCCTCGCGCGCCGAGCTGGTTGCTGCCAATGAACTGGATCTCGCCGCTGGCCGTGCCAACGGTCTTGAGCCTGCCATGCTCGATCGTCTGGCGCTGACCCCCAAGGTCATCGACAGCATGATCGAAGGTCTGCGTCAGGTTGCCACGCTGTCCGATCCTATCGGCGAGATTCAGGGCATGCGTTATCTGCCGTCCGGCATTCAGGTCGGCAAGATGCGCGTGCCGCTGGGCGTGATCGGCATCATCTACGAGTCGCGGCCCAACGTGACCATCGATGCGGCCAGCCTGTGCCTGAAGTCCGGCAACGCCACCATTCTGCGTGGTGGCTCCGAGGCCATTCATTCCAACCAGGCCATCGCCCGCTGCATTCAGGCCGGCCTGGCAGAGGCCGGTTTGCCGGCCAGTGCGGTACAGGTCGTGGAAACCACCGACCGCGCCGCCGTTGGCGCGCTGATCACCATGCCGGAATTCGTCGACGTGATCGTGCCGCGTGGCGGCAAGGGCCTGATCGAACGCGTTAGCCGCGAAGCCAAGGTACCTGTGATCAAGCATCTGGATGGCGTCTGCCACGTTTATGTGGATATCGCCGCTGACCTCGACAAGGCCATTCGCGTCTGCGACAACTCGAAGACTCAGCGCTACTCGCCGTGCAACACCATGGAAACCCTGTTGGTGCATGCCGATATCGCCGCGCGCGTACTGCCGCCGCTGGCTGCCATCTACCGTGACAAGGGCGTCGAGTTGCGTGGCGACGCGCAGACCCGATCGCTGCTGGGCAGCTATGTACTGGAGGCCAGCGAAGACGACTGGTATGCCGAGTACAACGCGCCGATCCTGGCGATCCGCGTGGTCGACTCGCTGGATGCGGCCATCGAACACATCAACACCTACGGCTCGCAGCACACCGACGCGATCATCACCGAGAACTTCAGTGATGCGCGGCGTTTCCTCACCGAAGTGGACTCCAGCTCGGTGATCGTCAACGCCTCGACGCGTTTCGCCGATGGTTTCGAGTACGGCCTGGGCGCGGAGATCGGCATTTCCACCGACAAACTGCACGCCCGCGGCCCGGTTGGCCTGTTGGGCCTGACCAGCGAGAAGTACGTGGTATTTGGCGACGGTCACGTGCGTACCTGATGGCAAGCCGCAAGCGCATCGGGCTGTTGGGCGGTACTTTCGATCCGGTGCATATCGGCCATCTGCGCGGCGCGCTGGAGGTGGTCGAGTTCATGGGGTTGGACGAGCTGCGGCTGATTCCTAGCGCGCGGCCGCCGCACCGGGAAACCCCGCAGGTTGGGGCGCAGGATCGCTTGGCGATGGTCGAGCAGGCCGTGGCGGGATTGCCGTCGTTGCGGGTGGATGATCGCGAGCTGCAGCGTGACAAACCGTCCTACAGCATCGACACCCTGGAGTCGTTGCGTGCCGAGCTGGCAGCGGATGACCAGTTGTTTCTGATTCTGGGCTGGGATGCCTTTTGCGGTTTGCCAGCCTGGCACCGTTGGGACGAGTTGCTGCGCCACTGCCATATTCTGGTGTTGCAGCGCCCGGATGCCGACAGCGAGGCGAGCGAGCCGCTGCGTGATTTGCTGGCGGCGCGTAATATCGCCGACCCGCTGGCGCTGCAAGGGCCGGCGGGACAGATTTCTTTCATCTGGCAGGCACCGCTGGCGGTGTCTGCCACGCAGATCCGTTCGCTGCTGGCGAACGGCCGCTCGGTGCGTTTTCTGGTGCCCGATGCGGTACTGGCTTATATCAACACCCATGGACTGTACCGTGGGTAAATCGAACACGAGGCAAACGAGTTAGTTATGACGAAGCAAACCATGCACAGTGAAGACCTGGTCAAAGTGGCCATTGCAGCACTGGAAGAAATCAAGGCGCAGGACATCACCACCATCGATGTCCGCGAGAAGACCAGCATCACCGATTACATGGTGATCGCCAGCGGTACCTCCAGCCGTCACGTCAAGTCGCTGGTCGACAACGTGCTGGAAAAGGCCAAGGAGCAGGGCGTGCGGCCGATCGGCAGCGAAGGCCTAGACAGCGGCGAATGGGCTCTGCTCGACCTGGGCGACATCGTCGTTCACGTGATGCTGCCGACCGCTCGCCAGTTCTACGACCTCGAGCGTCTGTGGCAGGGCGCCGAGCAGAGCCGTGCGCAGCAAGGCATCGAGCGCGAGTAAGGTAAGCCAGTCATGCGCATCAAACTGATCGCTGTCGGCTCGCGCATGCCGCGTTGGGTCGAGGACGGCTGGCAGGAGTATGCCAAGCGCATGCCGTCCGAGCTGTCCCTGGAACTGGTGGAGATTCCCCTGACCACGCGCGGCAAGAATGCCGACGTGGCGCGGATGATCCGCCAGGAAGGCGAAGCCATGCTGGCCAAGGTGCTGCCTGGGGAACGCATCGTTACCCTGGAAGTCGAAGGGCGACCCTGGAGTACCGAGCAGTTGGCGGTCGAGCTGGACAAATGGCGTCTCGATTCACGCACCGTCAACCTCATGGTCGGCGGCCCGGAAGGGCTGGCGCCGGAGGTTCAGGCGCGTAGCGAGCAGCGTTGGTCGCTGTCGCCCCTGACCCTGCCTCACCCGCTGGTACGGATACTGGTCGGCGAACAGATTTATCGTGCCTGGACGGTGTTGTCCGGCCACCCTTATCACAAATAGCCAGCGGTTCCGATGCCCCAGCCGATTCGCCTCAAAGACCACGAGAAGGACGCGCGCCTCATTCGCAAGCGCGCGCTGGTCGGTGGCGCGGTTTTTCTGGTGCTGACGCTGGTGCTGATCGCCCGCATGTATTACCTGCAGGTGATTCAGTACGAGTATCACTCCACGCTGGCGGAGAACAACCGCATCCACGTGCAGCCGATTCCGCCCAATCGCGGGCTGATCTACGACCGCAACGGGGTGATCATCGCCGACAACCGGCCCAGTTTCAGCCTGACCCTTACCCGCGAGCGCGCCGGTGATTGGGAGCAGGTACTGGATGTGATCGTCGAGGTGCTGGAGCTCGCTCCCGATGATCGCGAGCTGTTCGAAAAGCGTGTGCGTCAGGGGCGGCGGCCGTTCGAGCCGGTGCCGGTGCTGTTCGAGTTGAGCGAAGAGCAGATCGCTCGGTTAGCGGTGAACCAGTTCCGCCTGCCCGGCGTCGAGGTGGTGGCCCAGTTGGTGCGGCATTATCCGCAGCGCGAGCACTTCGCTCATTCAGTCGGCTATGTGGGGCGCATCAACGAGCGCGAGCTCAAGGAACTCGACCCGGTTGAGTACAGCGGTACTCACCATATCGGCAAGACGGGTATCGAGCGTTTTTACGAAGATCAATTGCACGGTAAGGTCGGCTACGAAGAAGTCGAGACCAATGCCCGTGGCCGCGTACTGCGTGTGCTCAATCGCACCGACCCATTGCCCGGCAAGGATGTGATGCTGACCCTCGATGTGCACCTGCAGGAAGTCGCCGAGCAAGCGCTCGGCGGTCGGCGCGGTGCGGTAGTGGCGATCCAGCCTTCGACGGGCGAGGTGCTGGCCATGGTCAGCCAGCCGAGTTTCGATCCCAATCCCTTCGTAACCGGGATCAGCTTCAAGGCCTACGCTGAGCTGCGCGACTCCATCGACCGGCCACTCTATAACCGCGTGCTGCGTGGTTTGTATCCGCCAGGTTCGACCATCAAACCGATGGTCGCGGTGGCCGGCCTGGATGCCGGGGTTGTTACCCCAACGTCACGGGTCTTCGACCCGGGCTTCTATCAGTTGGCTAACCACAGCCACAAATACCGCAACTGGAACCGCACCGGCGATGGCTGGGTAGATCTCAACCTGGCGATCATGCGCTCCAACGACACTTACTTTTACGATCTGGCCCACAAGATGGGCATTGATCGCCTGCATGACTACATGACCCGTTTCGGGATTGGTCAGCGGGTGTCCCTGGACATGTTCGAGGAAACCGCCGGTCTGATGCCGTCGCGTGACTGGAAGCGTGCGCGCTACCGTCAGCCCTGGTATCCGGGCGAAACGCTGATTCTCGGCATTGGCCAGGGTTATATGCAGACCACGCCGCTGCAACTGGCCCAGGCCACTGCGCTGATGGCCACCAAGGGCAAGTGGATTCGTCCGCATTTGGCGAGAACCATCGACGGCAGTTTGCCGCATGATCCGGATCCGATTCCGGATATCGTGCTGCGCGATCCCAAATCCTGGGATTACGCGCGTCTCGGCATGGAGGCGGTGATGCACGGTGCACGGGGTACGGCGCGTAAGGTCGGCGATGCTGCGGCCTACCGAATTGCCGGCAAGAGCGGCACGGCACAGGTCGTGGCCATCAAGCAGGGCGAGAAGTACGACCGCAGCAAGGTGCAGGAACGCCATCGTGACCACGCCCTGTTCGTCGGTTTCGCCCCGGCGGACAACCCGCAGATCGTCGTGGCGGTGATGGTCGAGAACGGTGAGTCTGGCTCCGGCGTTGGCGCTCCGGTGGTCAAGCAGGTGATGGATGCCTGGCTGCTCGACGAGAACGGCCAACTCAAGGCCGAATATGCCACGCCCGGTGCGTCGGTACCGCTTAACGCAGAGGTGAAGCATCCATGAGCCTGACCGGTAGCTTCGACCGCACGCTTTCCACTGACGACGTTCTGCGGCGTCGCTCCAGTCTGCTGCAGCGCCTGCACATCGACGGCATTCTGCTGCTGCTGTTATTGCTGCTGGCCACCGGCAGCCTGTTTATCCTTTATTCGGCCAGTGGCAAGAACGTCGACCTGCTTATGAAGCAAGCCAGCTCTTTTGGTATCGGCCTGGTGGCGATGGTGGTCATCGCCCAGTTCGAACCGCGCTTCATGGCCCGCTGGGTGCCGCTGGGTTACCTGTGCGGTGTCGGTTTGCTGGTGGTGGTGGACGTCATGGGTCACAACGCCATGGGTGCCACACGCTGGATCAACATTCCTGGGGTGATCCGCTTCCAGCCGTCGGAATTCATGAAGATCCTGATGCCGGCGACCATGGCCTGGTACCTCTCCAAACGTACGCTACCACCCAGCCTCAAGCATGTGGCCGTGAGCCTCGGGCTGATCGTCACGCCGTTCGTGCTGATCCTGCTGCAGCCCGACCTCGGCACCTCGCTGTTGATTCTTGCCTCCGGCGCCTTCGTGCTGTTCATTGCCGGGCTGCAGTGGCGCTGGATCGCTGGTGCGGTCGCAGCCATCGCGCCGATTGCCGTAGCCATGTGGTTCTTCGTCATGCACGACTACCAGAAGCGTCGGGTGCTGACCTTCATCAACCCGGAGAGCGATCCGCTCGGTGCTGGCTGGAACATCATCCAGTCGAAGGCGGCGATCGGCTCTGGTGGCGTGTTTGGCAAGGGCTGGCTGCTAGGCACCCAGTCGCACCTGGATTTTTTGCCGGAGAGCCATACGGACTTCATCATTGCCGTTCTAGCCGAAGAATTCGGCCTGATTGGTGTCTGTCTGTTGCTGCTTTTGTACATTCTGTTGATTGCACGCGGTCTGGTGATTACCGTGCAAGCGCAGGCGCTGTTCGGTAAGCTGCTCGCCGGTGGTTTGACCATGACCTTCTTTGTCTATGTCTTCATCAATATCGGCATGGTCAGTGGTTTGTTGCCGGTAGTGGGTGTGCCGCTGCCGTTTATCAGTTATGGCGGCACGTCGTTGATTACGTTGTTGTCGGGTTTCGGAATTCTGATGTCGATCCACACGCACCGTAAGTGGATTGCTCAGGCTTGATTGGGGTTATGAATTCAATGCAGATTTTGCGTGGCTGGGCAGCACGACATGCACACTGGCTGGCGGTTGCCGGCCTGTTCGGTGCTCCTCAGGCGATGGCTGCCAACGAGTATGCCAACTCGCCACAAGTGGGCGAGTTCATCACCGAGATGACCCGTGACTACGGCTTCGCCAGCGAGCAACTGAGCACGCTGTTTACCGGTGTGGAGCGCAAGCAGGCCATTCTCGACGCCATTTCGCGTCCCGCCGAGCGGGTCAAGCCGTGGAAGGAATATCGGCCGATCTTCATCACCGACGCGCGCATCAACAAAGGCGTGGCGTTCTGGAACGAGCATGCTGAAGCCTTGGCGCGTGCCGAGAAAGAATACGGCGTGCCAGCCGAGATCATCGTCGCCATCATCGGCGTGGAAACCTCCTACGGTGGCAACACCGGCAGTTACCGGGTGATCGACGCGCTGTCGACCCTGGCTTTCGATTACCCGCCGCGCGCGCCGTTCTTCCGCAAGGAACTGCGCGAGTTCCTCATGCTTACCCGTGAAGAACAGGTCGACCCAGCCAGTCTGAAGGGATCGTATGCCGGTGCCATGGGCCTGCCGCAGTTCATGCCGAGCAGCTTCCGCGCCTATGCGGTGGATTTCGACGGCGACGGCCACATCAATATCTGGAGCAACCCGACCGATGCCATCGGCAGCGTTGCCAGCTACTTCAAGCGTCATAACTGGCAGCCGGGCCAACCGGTGGCTAGTCTTGCCACGGTCAAGGGCGATCAGGTCGATCAGGGCCTGAGCGCCGGTCTCGATCCGGAAAAGAACGTGGGTGAACTGCGCGCACTGGGCTGGTCGAGCAATGACGTGCTCGCCGATGACCTGCCGGTTACCGCGTTCCGCCTCGAAGGCGCCGAGGGTGCCGAGTACTGGATCGGTCAGCCGAATTTCTATGTCATCACTCGCTATAACCGCAGCGTGATGTACGCCATGGCGGTCAATCAGTTGTCCGAGTTGCTGGTTCAGGCCCGAGGTGCCAATCAATGACGGGTTTGCCGTTCAAGCTGGCCGCGTGCGGCATCCTTGCACTGATGCTGGCGAGCTGCTCTTCCAGTCGCGCGCCAACCGGCACCTCGCCGGTGCAGGACTCAGGTGGGTCGGTTTCCGGCCCAGGCGATTTCAACCGCCCGCATAAAGACGGCGCACCCTGGTGGGACGTCGACGTCTCGAAGATCCAGGACGCGATCCCGATGCCGCATTACGGCCCGGTAAAAGCCAGCCCATACGTGGTCTTTGGCAAGCAGTACTACCCGATCGCCGATGCGCGCCGTTACAAGGCAACGGGGCCGGCTTCCTGGTACGGCACCAAGTTCCACGGCCAGGCCACCGCCAACGGCGAGGCTTACGACCTGTACGGCATGACCGCCGCGCACAAGACCCTGCCGCTGCCCAGCTACGTGCGAGTGACGAATCTGGAGAACGGCAAGTCCGTGATCCTGCGCGTCAACGACCGTGGCCCGTTCTACTCCGACCGCATCATCGACCTCTCTTTCGCTGCCGCCAAGAAGCTCGGTTATGCGGAGAAGGGCACCGCTCAGGTTCATGTCGAGGGCATCGACCCCACTGAATGGTGGGCTCAGCAAGGCCGCCCGGTGCCGATGGTGCTGGCGCAGCCGCAGATGGCCAAGGTTCAGCCCGCACAAGCTGCCCAGCTGCAGTTAGCCAGCGCCCCGGTCGAGCAGTATTCGCCGCCGCCACAGCAGCATGCCGCCGCCACCGTGCCGGTGCAGATCGACTCAAAAAAACGCTTCAGCCGGAGCGTCTGGCCTGTATCTCCAAGTGGGAGCCTTCGCCAATCCCGACGCTGCGGAGCTTCTCAAGTCCAAGTTGAGCGAGTCGGTGACTGCCCCGGTGTTCATCAACTCAGTGGTGCTCAACCAGCAGATACTGCACCGCGTGCGACTGGGCCCGATCAACAGCCAGGTCGAGGCTGAGCGAGTGCGTGAAAGCATTCGTGTGGCCAACCTCGGCCAAGCGACTCTGGTCAAGGCAGACTGAGGGGCATAGCCCTTTGACGCTGGCAACTAATCGGCCAGCCGCCTGACTAAGCAGTGAATCGCCGTCACCGTGCGGCGATGACATTTCATACTTGCCCGCAAGGGCCTGTTCGACCATCAGCGATTTAGAGAGACGGATGAAAATCACCAGCTTCGCGCAACGCATCTTCCTGTCACTTATGTTGCTCGGCGCCTCCAGCGTCTGGGCCAACCAAGCGCCGTTGCCGGCTCCGCCGCAACTGGCAGCCAAGTCCTATGTGCTGATGGATGGCGCCAGCGGCAACGTCCTTATCGATAACAATGGTGACGAGCGTCTGCCGCCAGCCAGTCTGACCAAGCTGATGACCGCTTACATCGCCACCCTGGAAATCCGCAACGGCAAGATCGGCGAGCAGGACATGGTCACCATCAGTGAGCATGCCTGGCGTACGGGTGGTGCCGCTTCTGGTGGCTCCACCATGTTCCTGCCGGTGAATAGCCAGGCCTCGGTCGACGACCTGCTGCATGGCATCATCATTCAGTCCGGCAACGACGCCAGCATCGCCATCGCCGAGCACATTGCCGGTAGTGAAGACGCCTTCGCCGACATGATGAACGCCACTGCCGAACGCCTGGGCATGAAGAACAGCCACTTCATGAACGCCACCGGTCTGCCGCACCCCGAGCACTACTCCAGTGCCCATGACATGGCCATCCTGGCGCGCGCCATCATCAATGAAGATGCCGAGCACTATGCGATCTACTCGCAGAAAGAGTTTCTCTGGAACAACATCAAGCAGCCTAACCGTAACCTGCTGCTGTGGCGTGACCGCACTGTCGATGGCCTGAAAACTGGCCACACCAATGAAGCCGGCTTCTGCCTGGTGGCTTCGGCTGTACGTGACGGCGCACGGATGATCACCTCGGTATTCGGTACCGATAGCGAACGTGCTCGCGCCGCTGAAACCCAGAAGCTGCTGACCTATGGTTTCCGCTTCTTCGAAACCCGCACCTTCTATCAGAAGGGCGCCGAGCTGGCGCAGGCCCAGGTGTGGAAAGGCCAGACCGCTCAGGTCAAGGCCGGTCTGGCTCAGGATCTGACCCTGACCTTGCCAAAAGGCCAGCTGGAGAAGCTGCAGGCCAGCATGACCCTCAACCCGCAGATCACCGCTCCCATCGCCCAGGGCGACGTGATCGGCAAGGTCGAAGTGAAGATGGATGACCAAGTGGTGCACAGTGCTGATCTGGTGGCGCTGGAAGCCGTCGAGGAGGGTGGCTTCTTCCGCAGCCTGTGGGATAGCATTCGTCTGTTCTTCTACGGGTTGTTTAACTGACAGCTCGTCCCCATGTTTCGATGAACGCCCTCGACCCGAGGGCGTTTCATTTTGGATCAGTGAACATCATGACCGATACCGACGTACAAGCTCCGAAAATCGAATTCCCCTGCCCGAACTACCCGATCAAGGTGATCGGCGAGGCCGGTGACGGCTTCACTGACATGGTGATCGAGGTCATCCAGCGCCACGCGCCGGATCTCGATGCCGGCACCCTGGTCACGCGGGACAGCCGCAACGGCCGCTTCCTGTCCGTGCAGGTGCTGATCACCGCTACCGGCGTCGAGCAGCTGCAGTCGATCCATGTCGACCTGCGCGCCACCGGCCGCGTGCAAATGGTGCTGTAGTGGCAGCAGCCGAGCTTATCGTGCGTCATCTCGGGGTCGTGGAGTATCTGCCAACCCTGGAGGCGATGCGCACGCTGACTGCTGAGCGCGACGATGCCACGCCGGATGAGATCTGGCTGTTGCAGCACCCGCAGGTATTCACCCAAGGTCAGGCCGGCAAGCCCGAGCATCTACTGGCCCCCGGTGACATTCCGGTGATTCAGGTGGAGCGCGGCGGGCAGGTGACTTATCACGGGCCAGGCCAACTGGTGGCTTATCTGATGCTGGATCTGCGCCGCCTGGATCTGGGCGTGCGTGAGCTGGTCAGTGCCATGGAGCAGACGCTGGTCGATGTGTTAGCGAGCTATGGCGTCGAAGCCGCGCCCAAGGCAGATGCACCGGGTGTGTATGTCAATGGCGACAAGATCGCTTCGCTGGGCCTGCGTGTGCGCCGTGGCTGCTCGTTCCACGGCCTGGCGCTCAATGTTGACATGGACATGCGTCCGTTCCAGCGCATCAACCCGTGCGGTTATGCCGGATTGAAAATGACGCAGCTCAGGGATCAGTTGGACGCGCCGCTGCGTTTCGACGAGGTTGCCGAGCGCCTTGAGCAGGCTCTTCGTCAGCGTTTGGGGTATGGGCAGTAGCCGGCGAACTTTGCGCTAGCGCAGTTGCCGTAGAGTGTTTTCCCTGGGTATCGCTGCGCTCAACGCCAGGCTACGGATGAGCCTGGTCAACTTGAGCGTAGCGATACCAGGTGATCAGTTGACGTTCAGCGCAGGAATCAGGCTGGTGTTGACCTGCTGGCCAGGCACCGGTACTGGCGCTGCCAGGCCCAGATTGTTCTTCTCGAACACCTTGTCCGCCCGATAGCTGGAGCGCACCAGAGGGCCGGCTGCCACTTCCATGAAGCCCATCTGCAGGCCGATCTCGCGGAATCGGTTGAATTCGTCCGGGCTCACCCAGCGCTTTACCGTCAGGTGATTGCGGGTCGGCTGCAGGTACTGACCCAGGGTGAGGATATCCACGCCCACGGCGCGCATATCTTCCATCGCTTCGAACACTTCGTCGTCGGTCTCGCCCAGGCCGAGCATCAGACTGGTTTTGGTGAGCACGTCCGGGCGATGGCGCTTGGCGTGGGCCAGTACGTCGAGGGTCTTGCGGTAGCCGGCGCGAGGATCGCGTACTTCGCGGGTCAAGCGTTCGACTGTCTCGACGTTCTGAGCGAACACTTCGAGACCGGAATCCACCACGCGCTCGATGGACGGCAGGTCGCCGTCGAAGTCGGGGGTCAGCGCTTCCACGACCACTTGCGGCGTGTTGGCCTTGATTGCCTGGACGCAGGCTGCGTAGTGCGCGGCACCGCCGTCCGGCAGGTCATCACGATCCACCGAGGTCAGCACGATGTAACGCAGGGCCATCAGCTCCACCGACTTGGCGGTGTTCTGTGGCTCTTCCTTGTCCAACCAGCCGTTCGGGTTACCGGTGTCCACCGCACAGAAGCGGCAGGCACGGGTGCAGACCGAGCCCATCAACATGATCGTGGCCGTGCCGTTTGACCAGCACTCACCCATGTTCGGGCAGTGGGATTCCTGGCACACGGTGCTGAGGCGGTGCTCGCTGACATTGCGCTTGACCGCTTCGAAGCGACTGCCGGTCGGAGCCTTGACCCTTAACCAGTTTGGCTTGGGTTCATAAACCTGGGGCTCGCTCGAGGTACGACGCTTTTGGCCGTCCTTGATGGCGGTAATACCCTGAACGGTGCGGAATTTGTCGCCGCTGGCAACGGGTTTGGGCGAGGCGGTATCGGACATCGAAAATCTCGGCTCCGGTAGGGGCTGCGGTGGCGGGTGGGCAGCTTGTGGCCGCCGCAAAGTGTATCACACACCGCCGCAGCAAGCGTCTGACCGTCCGCGCCGTTACCGAGTGCAGGAGGTTCGTCGATCAGGCTGTTGGCAGCTTGGCGATCACCTTGATCTCGAACTGGAAGCCATACAGCCAGGTCACGCCCACGCAGGTGATGTTCGGATGCGGTGCCTCGCCCCAGTAGTCTGGAACGACCTCCCAGATGGTCTCGAAACGTTGTTCGGGGTTGACGATGAACACTGTCACATCGACGACGTCATCGAAGGTGCAATCGGCGGCCTTGAGAACCGCGTTGAGGTTCTCGAAGGCCAGGCGAACCTGAGCTTTCAGATCCGGCTCGGGGGAGCCGTCGGGATGGCTGCCAACCTGGCCGGATACGAACAGGAAACCATTGGAGCGTACGGCGGGTGAGTAGCGGTTGCGCTCATAAAGGGCCTGACGGCCTGGGGGAAAAACCACGTCGCGAGTAGTCATGTCGGCTCCTTTGGGCAATCGCCCCATATAAGTGATGGGTTCACTCTAGGCGTGCCGACGCGCTGGATAAACCGGCCAGTTCGATCAACACTGTTTGGGAAATCCAAATAATCACCGGTGGCAGAGTGGATCGATTCGACGCGATGAGGGCCTTCGCACGGGTAGTGGAGGCCGGCAGCTTCACCAAGGCCGCCGATACGCTGCACATGAGCAAGACCAGCGTCACGCAGCTGGTGCAGCAGCTCGAGGCGCGGCTGCGTGTACGCTTGCTGAACCGCACAACGCGCAAGGTCAACGTCACTGCCGACGGCGCTGCCTATTACGAGCGGGTGGTGCGCCTGCTGGCCGATATGGACGACGCCGAAACCAGCCTCTCGGACGCCACCAGCATGCCGCGCGGGCGGCTGCGCGTGGATGTGCCCAGCCCGTTCGCGCGGATGATTCTGGTACCTGCGCTGCCGGCCTTCCATGCGCGTTATCCCGATATCCAGCTCGACCTCGGGGTGAGCGACCGCCTTATCGACCTGGTGGGCGAGAACGTCGATTGCGTGATCCGCGGCGGCGAGATCACCGACCAGTCACTGATGGCGCGCCGCGTCGGTGACCTGCAATCGGGTGTTTACGCCACGCCCAGTTACCTGCAGCGCTGCGGCACTCCCGCGCATCCGCAGGAACTCGCCGATAGCCACCACCGCATCGTCGGTTTCAAGCGCGCGCGGGCCGGCAAGCTGTTTTCGTACGTCATGCACCGTGATGGCGAAAGCGTCAATGTGGAGGGGCGCTATGTGCTGGCAATCGACGATGGCAACGCCTATCTGGCCGCCGGTTTGGCGGGGCTGGGCGTGCTCTGGCTGCCGAACTACATGTCGTGCGAGCATGTGCAACGCGGCGAGTTGGTCGCCGTTTTCGAGGGCTGGCAGTTCGAGCCGATGCCGATGTACATCGCCTACCCGCCGAACCGCCACGTCAGCGCCAAGTTGCGGGTGTTCATCGATTGGGTCATCGAGCTGATGGCGCTGCACGCACCGGTCATTGATCGAAGTGGGCGCTAGAGCCGGGGCCAGCAACAGGCGCTGATCCTTTACGTTAAACTGCGCGCCTCGCTTTCCCGATGGCCTTGCTGCATGTCCCGACCTTCTCGCCCCGCGTCTCGTCCGTATCGTGTGCCCAAGGCGCCGCCTGCCGAGCCGCGCCTGATCGTGCTGAACAAGCCGTTCGACGTGCTCACCCAATTCAATGATGACCAAGGCCGTGCCACGCTCAAGGATTTCGTCGCCGTGCCTGGCGTGTATCCGGCCGGGCGATTGGATCGCGATAGCGAGGGGTTGCTGCTGCTCACCAACGATGGCCAGTTGCAGGCGCGCATCGCCGATCCCAAGCACAAGTTGGCCAAGACTTATTGGGTGCAGGTCGAAGGCGAGCCCAGTGCCGAACAGCTGCAGCAACTGCAAGAGGGGGTGCAGCTAAACGACGGGCCGACCTTGCCGGCCGACGCGCGTCTGCTCGATGAGCCCGAACTATGGCCACGCAACCCGCCTGTGCGCTTTCGCAAAAGCGTACCGACTGCCTGGCTGGAGCTGGTGATTCGTGAGGGGCGCAACCGTCAGGTGCGGCGCATGACCGCTGCCGTAGGATTGCCAACCCTGCGTCTGGTGCGCGTGCGTATCGGCCCCTGGTCGCTGGAGGGGCTGCAGCCGGGCGAGTGGCGGGAAGTCCCGGCCACGCTCAAGTAGGCGTCCCCCCTGTCTATCGAGCAGCCTCTAGCTACGCAGGTGCTGGAGCGGTAGCTGCGTGCTGGAGAGAATCTGCTGCAGCACGAAGCTCGAGCGCACGCTGGAAACGCCATCGATGCGAGTCAGCGTGCCGAGCAGCAGCTTCTGGTAGTGATCCATGTCGGGCACCACCACCTTGAGCTGGTAGTCGGCGTCCATCCCGGTGACCAGGCAGCATTCCAGTACTTCGGGGCACTTGCGAATCTCTTCCTGAAAATGTTCGAAGCGCTCGGGCGTGTGGCGATCCATGCCGATCAGCACGTAGGCAGTCAGGCTCAGGCCGAGTTTCTTGCGATCCAGCAGGGCAACCTGCTGCACGATGTAGCCATCATCCTCGAGCTGTTTCACTCGCCGTGAGCAAGGGGAGGGAGAGAGGCCGATACGCTCGGCCAGATCCTGATTGGACAGGGTCGCGTCGCGTTGCAACTCGGCAAGAATGTTCAGGTCATAGCGGTCTAGTTTGTTCATGGCTAGGCTTATTTGTTGTTTGCTTGCGCTGAATAGTGAGGGATTAACGTAAAATTGCGCAAGTGATGCTTATCCAAGCAATATTTGCAATTTATGGTCGCGCTGTCGGGCGTAAGCTTTATCTCAGTTTCAAGGCCCGGACGACACGTCCACCCAGCTCGCTCAATCAGGAGAGCTGGCGCCGCCGACCCAACCGGGTCGTCACGGCACCCGGCCCGCACTGCCCAACCAGGCGGGCGAAGAAAGCGGCGACAGAATTGCCAGCACAGGACATTTACGAAAGGGGAGGCCGAGAGGTCTCCCCTTTCTTCTTTGCGTGTCTCAATGATCGGCGCAGCACTTCTCCCAGTGTTTCTTCTTCGATGTATGGCCGATACCCGGGTTGAAGGCGTTGGTCGGATCCAGCTCGCGGTAGAAATCCGCCAGCGCCGGCTTGGCGATATACAGGTGACCGACGTTGTGCTCGGCCGGGTACTCGGCGCGGCGTTCATCGAGCAGCGTCCACATGGCGTGCTCCATGGCGATCGGATCGACGCCCTTCTTGACGATGTAATCCTGATGGAACACATGGCAGAAGAAGTGCCCGTAGTAGAGCTTGTGGATGATCTGCTCTTCCATCTCCGCCGGCAGCGTTTCGACCCAGTCACGGTCATTGCGGCGCAGGGCGATATCCAGGGCGAGGATGTCTTCGACGCTGCTGCGGTGCGCCTCACGGTAGCGGATCGCCGCGCCAGCGATGGCGAAGCGGTGCAGGAATGCCTTGCGGCCCTCGTCGGCATCGCATTCGAAAAAGGCACCGCTACTGCGTTGCCCAAAGTATTCGCCCAGAAAGGCGCGGGTCTGCTCCAGGCTGTCGTTGGCGACGCGGACGAGCAGGTGATGCTCGTAGCGGTCGCGATACTGGCGCATACGTGACGGCAGGTGGCTGGGCAGCAGATTCATCAGCACTTGAATCGCCCGGTCACTGATGCCGCGTAGGCCGAAGCGCTCGAAGAAGCCATCGACACGGCTCTTCAGTGCGAAGGCCGCAGGTACCTTGGCAGTGCCGAACCTGTCGATGACCAGAAAGGTGTCCTTGCCATACTTCTCGCCAATGTCGAAGGCGGTGCGGTGAATGTATTCACCGGCAATGGGTAGGCTCGGCAACTGGCTGAGCAGGTGGCGGCGCACCTCGGTGAGGTCGTGGGGATCGTTGCTGCCAATATAGAAGACGGTGCTCGGCTCCTTGGGAAAGGTGTCCAGGCGCACGGCGAACAGGCACAGCTTGCCAGCCGAGCCGGAGGCTTCGAACAGCCGTGACGGGTCGGCATTGAAGCGCGCAGGTGTATCCGCGTCCACATCGCGCACGTACTTGGCATAGCTGCCGTCCGAAGCCTTGCCAGTGCCGTCATTGCTGACCTGGAACGGGCTGTAGTCGCCACGCTGTAGGCGAGTGAGTATTTCTTCGGGGCTGTTGCCCAGCTCGATGCCCAAGTGGTTGATCAGCTCCAGCGTGCCGTCTTCCTTCACTTGCGCGTACAGCGCCAGTTCGGTGTAGGCCGGGCCACGGCGAACCAGCGAGCCTCCCGAGTTGTTGCACACACCGCCGAGTACCGACGCGCCGATGCAGGAGGAGCCGATCACCGAATGGGGCTCGCGGCCGAGTGGCGCCAATGCCTGTTCCAGGCGATCCAGTGTGGCGCCGGGCAGGCACACCACTTGCTCGCCATCGTTGATCAATTGCACGCCAGTGATACGCAGGGTGCTGATCAGTACGATCTCGCGATCGTAGTCGTTGCCATCCGGTGTCGAGCCACCGGTGAGGCCGGTGTTGGCCGCCTGCATGATGACGATGCGATCGGCGGCGACGGCTGCCTGCAGTACCCGCCATTGCTCCAGCAACGTGCCGGGCTTTACCACGGCCAGCACGCCGCCGTCCCCGGTACGATGGCCCTTGCGAAAGCGCCGGGTGCTCTGCTCGTCGGTAAGCACGTGCTCGCTGCCCACGGCTTCACGCAGGGTCGCCAGCAAGGTGTCGCGGCTGATCGATGGCATGCCTCAGAGCTCCCGAACCAGCGACTCGGCGCTGATCTCGCTGATGGATTTGGCGCCGGTCAGCACCATGGCCACGCGCATTTCCTTGTCGATCAGGCTCAGCAGGTTGCTCACCCCCGCACCGCCCGCAGCAGCCAGTGCGTAGACGAAGGCGCGGCCGAGCATCACGGTATCGGCGCCCAGGGCGATCATGCGCACCACGTCCAGGCCGCTGCGGATGCCCGAGTCGGCGAGGATCTTCAGGTCGCCCTTCACCGCATCGGCGATGGCTGGCAAAGCACGGGCGCTGGACAGTACGCCATCGAGCTGGCGACCACCATGGTTGGAGACGACGATGCCGTCGGCGCCGAAACGCACTGCGTCGCGGGCGTCCTCGGGATCGAGGATGCCCTTGATCACCATTGGGCCGTCCCAGAACTCGCGGATCCACTCGAGATCCTTCCAGGAAATCGACGGGTCGAAGTTGGCGCCCAGCCAGCCGATGTAGTCAGCCAGGCCGGTAGGGCTGCCGCGGTAGGCGGAAATGTTGCCCAGGTCGTGGGGCTTGCCCAAGAGGCCAACGTCAAGAGCCCAGGCCGGGTGAGTGAAGGCTTGTAGCATGCGCCGCATGGCGGCGTTTGGGCCGCTCATGCCCGAGTGCGCGTCGCGATACCGAGCGCCTGGGGTTGGCATGTCGACGGTGAACACCAGCGTGGTGACGCCAGCCGCCTTGGCCCGCTCCAGGGCGTTCTTCATGAAGCCACGGTCTTTCAATACGTACAGCTGGAACCACATCGGGCGGTTGATCGCTGGCGCCACTTCCTCGATCGGGCAAACCGAAACGGTGGAGAGCGTGAAGGGGATGCCCTTGTCGGCCGCCGCCTTGGCTGCTTGCACTTCGCCACGGCGGGCGTACATGCCGGTGAGACCGACGGGGGCCAGCGCCACCGGCATCGACAATGTCTCGCCGAATAGCTGGGTTTCCAGGCTCAGCTCGGACATGTTCTTCAGCACGCGCTGACGCAGAGCGATGCTGGCGAGGTCCTCGACGTTGCGCCGCAGCGTGTACTCGGCATAGGCGCCGCCGTCGATGTAGTGGAACAGGAACGGCGGCAGGCGGCGCTGGGCAGCGGCGCGGTAATCGGTGGAGGCAGAAATGATCATGGGCTGGATTCCGTGTCTGGGCTGACGCGTCAACGTGTTGTCAGCGACAAAGCCCTGGCGCTGCCGAGGGCTTTGGAGTTGTTGCGGCTGTGTTCGATGAATCTGTCGTTTCGCCTGAGTTCCAGAGGATAGGGCAGCACGCCGTGTGCTGCCCTATCCGAGACTCAGTGGACGATCATGCCGGTCAGCCAGTAGGCCTGAGCCAATGTGATCAGGCCGACGAAAGTGGCGAAGATCAGGCTGTGCTTGAGCGTAAAGCGGAACAGATCGGACTCCTTGCCGACCATGCCGGTCGCCGCGCAAGCCACGGCGATGGACTGCGGCGAGATCATCTTGCCGGTCACGCCACCGCTGGTGTTGGCAGCCACCAGCAAGGTGTCGCTGACGCCGATCTGGTGCGCCGTGGTGGCCTGCAGCGAGCCGAACAGGGCGTTGGAGGAGGTATCCGAACCGGTCAGGAAAACCCCCAGCCAGCCGAGGAATGGCGAGAAGAACGGGAACGCTACGCCCGTACCGGCCAGCACCAGCGCCATGGTGGTCGACATGCCTGAATAGTTGGTGACGAAGGCGAACGCCAGCACCATGCCGATGGACAGGATCGGCCAGCGCAATTCGTAGAAGGTCTCCCTTAATGTGGTAAGACCAATTTTGAAATTGATCTTCAATACCAGCATCGACAGAACCGCCGAGAGGAAGATGGCGGTACCGGTGGCTGAGATTGGGTCGAGCTTGAACACGGCCGCGATAGGCGTTGGGTTGGTGACGATCGGCGCGACCTTGACCACCAGTTGATCGAGGTACGGGATCGGCAGCATGAACACCAGGTTGTCCAGGGCGCCGCCTGGAGCGAACAGTGCCTTGAAGGGTTTCAGCGTCCACACCGTGACCATGGCGGTGAGAATCAGGAATGGCGACCAGGCCTTGAGGATCTCGCCCAGGCTATAGGGCGATGGCGTGGTGCTACGTACACCGCCGAACCCGCCAGCTACTGCCGCACCACCGGAAACGCCGGCGATCTGGCTGTCGGCGGCACGCTTGGGCTGCCAGACTTTGAGGAATAGGGTCAGACACACCAGGCTGACCAGTGCCGAGGTGATGTCTGGCAATTCCGGGCCGATGTAGTTGGAGGTGTAGTACTGGGTGATGGCGAAGCTGACGCCAGCGACCAGCGCGGCTGGCCAGGTTTCCTTGATGCCTTTCCAGCCGTCCATCATCGCCACCAGCCAGAACGGCACAATGATCGACAGCAGCGGCAGCTGGCGGCCGGCCATGGCGCCGATCTTGAAAGCGTCGATGCCGGTGACTTGGCCAGCGACGATGATCGGAATGCCCAGCGCGCCAAAGGCCACCGGTGCGGTGTTGGCGATCAGGCACAGGCCGGCGGCGTAGAGCGGGTTGAAGCCCAGACCGACGAGCAGGGCGGCGGTGATGGCCACTGGTGCGCCGAAACCGGCGGCGCCTTCCAGGAATGCGCCGAACGAGAAGCCGATCAGCAGCACCTGCAGGCGCTGGTCATCGGTGATCGACAATACCGAGCTGCGGATGACTTCGAACTGGCCGCTCTTGACCGTCAGTTTGTACAGGAACACGGCTGCGACGATGATCCAGGCGATGGGCCAGAGGCCATAGGCGAAGCCGTAAGCGGCGGCGGCCAGGGCCTTGTCTACCGGCATGCCGAACGTAGCGATGGCGATGATCACCGAGAGTGCCAGGGTGATGCTGCCTGCCACGTGCCCCTTCATGCGGAACACGGCCAGGGCGAGGAAGAAGAAGATGATCGGAACGACGGCCGCCAGCGCGGACAGGCCAAGGCTGCCGAGCGGCGTGTACAACTGTTGCCATGTTTGCATGGTGAGGCTCGCTGATTGTTGTTGGTATCGCCGGATCGCAAGCTGCCAGTGATTTGTCGATGAAGGCAGGGTCGGCGCTGCAACCGGATCGTTATTATTGGTAAGACCAGTTTACAAAGTAAGCGAGTCAGGATAATTTCTTTTCTTCGGGTGCGTCAATTTGTGTCGTTGCTACTTTGGTAGCAGGCGCATAGCCGGGCGTTGAGCTTGTGATAGCGCAGGGCTCTGGTTAGGCTGCACGGGTTTCCTGGCGGCCTGCCGATCTGGCGCTGTCTTCGCGGTGCAGTGGAGCATTGAAAGCATGAATTTTGGCCCGGTGCGGCAGAGGCGCCTGTCTGACGACATCGTTGCGCGTCTCGAAGCGATGATCCTCGAGGGCACTCTGAAAGCCGGTGAGCGTCTGCCTGCCGAGCGCGTGCTCGCCGAGCAGTTCGGCGTTTCCCGCCCTTCATTGCGTGAAGCCATTCAGAAGCTCGCCACCAAAGGCCTGTTGAGCAGCCGGCAGGGTGGTGGCACCTACATCTGCGAGAACCTCGGCTCGACCTTCAGTGATCCGCTGATGCACCTGCTGGAAAGCAATACCGATGCTCAGCGCGACCTGCTGGAATTTCGGCATACCCTGGAGGGTTCCTGCGCCTATTACGCAGCGTTGCGCGCCACCGATGTGGATCGCCAGCGCTTGAGTGACGCGTTCGAACGTCTGCAGGATTGCTATGCGCGGGCTGGTGAGGTGACGCGCGCCGAGGAGGGTGCGGCCGACGCCAGCTTCCACCTGGCCATCGCCGAGGCCAGCCACAATGCCGTGCTACTGCATACCATTCGTGGTTTGTTCGATCTGCTCAAACGCAACGTGGTCACCAATATCGGCGGTATGTATGCCCTGCGCGGGGAAACCCGCGGCATGCTCAATGCACAGCACCGGGCGCTTTATGAGGCGATCATCGAGGGGCGGGCCGAGGATGCGCGAGCTCTGTCGAACCAGCACATCGACTACGTTCAGGAAGTATTGGCCGACGTACTGCAGCAGGAAGTCCGCGAACTGCGCGCACAGCGGCGCCAGGGGCTCTAGGAATAATCATTCCTGGGTATCGCTTCGCTCAACCCAGGCTACGCGAGCGTTTCACGTAACCCACCAGGCGATATCCGGCTATGTGCCGGCATATCAAGGCACGTATAAATCGGGTGATGGATAAGGGGGTTGATCCACCGGGCATGCGCTGCGGGTGGATCGATGCGACGGCTCTGCGGCTTGGAGCGGCAGTTACTCGTCCTTGCCCTTGCTGCGCATGGCGCGCTGCACTTCTCGGTCGGCGTCGCGCTCTTTCTCGCTATGACGCTTGTCGAAATCTTTCTTGCCTTTGGCAAGAGCGATTTCGCATTTCACCAGATGCTGTTTCCAGTACAGAGACAGTGCTACGCAGGCGTAGCCCTTTTGCTGAACAGAGCTGAACAGTTTTTCCAGCTCGCGCTTGTTCAGCAACAGCTTACGTGTACGCGTCGGGTCGGCGATGACATGAGTACTGGCGGTTTTCAGCGGCGTGATGTGGCAACCCATCAGCCAGGCTTCGCCATCTTTGAGCAGCACGTAGCTGTCGACCAGTTGACCCTTGCCGGCGCGCAGACTTTTCACTTCCCAGCCGGCCAGAGCCAGGCCGGCCTCGAAGCGGGACTCGACGAAGAAGTCGTGCATCGCTTTTTTGTTCTGCGCGATGCTGCCTTGCGGATGTTTCGTTTGTTTAGCCATAGGCGGCGCATTATATGGACTATGGCAGCTGCGCGCCATGCATCCTCACGCTAAAAGCATAAGGGCAGCGGTGCGCTTGAGCCCTCTGGGTGAATACTCGACAATGTGGGCACTTCTCGTCTTGCGGTCGATGCTCGTAGGTATGCCGTATCGCCCTGTGGTATCGCAGTAATGTGATGTCGCCAATCGTGGAAACCCTATTGATATGAGTACTCACATTCAACGCTCAGCCTTGCTGCCTTACCCGGCACAAGCGCTGTATGACCTGGTCAACGATGTAGCGCGCTACCCGGAGTTTCTGCCCTGGTGTGCCTCGAGCGAGGTGCTCGAGGTCAGTGACACGCACATGCGCGCCAGCCTGGAAGTGGCCAAGGCCGGGCTGAGCCAGCGTTTCACCACCAGCAATGTGTTGGTGCCTGGTCAGTCCATCGAGCTGAATCTGGAGAGTGGCCCCTTCGAGCATTTCCATGGGCAGTGGGTATTCAAGGCGCTGGGCGATAAGGCCTGCAAGATCAGCCTCGATCTGACCTTCGATTACGCCGGCCCGATCGTGCGCGCCGCCCTCGGCCCGTTGTTCAACCAGGCCGCCAACACCATGGTCGATGCATTCTGTCAGCGCGCCAAGGAACTCCATGGGCAGTGAGCGGGTGTCGGTGGAGGTGGTCTTCGCCGCACCTGACAGGCAGTTTCTTTTAGCGCTGCAACTGCCGGCCGGCAGCACGGTACGCCAGGCCGCGCTGCAGTCGGGGTTGCAGGAGCATATTGCCGATCTCGATCTGGCTGGGGCGCCCCTGGGAATATTCGGCAAGGCAGTGGCGTCGCCCGAAACTCGCTTGTTGGAAGAGGGAGACCGCGTCGAGATCTACCGTCCGCTGCTCGCTGATCCCAAGGACGTACGCAAGCGTCGGGCAGCCCAGGCTGTCGAGCGGGCAAGGCTGGCGGGAGACAGCAGTAGGCGTTGAGTCCGGGGCGCAGTAGATGCTGCAGCTCTATTCCGAGCGCAACGAAAAAGCCCCGGCACTGGCCGGGGCTTTTTTATGCGGGAGCGCTTACTGGGGAGAGGTTTCCAGTGGCTCCGGCGTCGGTACCGGTACGGTTTCGACGTTATCCACATCACGCTGGATCTGCTCGAGCAGCGAGCCGGGGGCTGCAGGTTCGTCCTGCTGCTGAGTCGGTGCTGTCTGCGGCGCGCCATCGCGGCCGAGGATTGCGTCATCGCGGCTGACGCCTGGCATGAAGTCACCGGACAGGCCGACCAGTTGGTCGTCGCCGTTGAACACCACGCTTACGCGCTCTTGCTGCCGCTGGCTGCCACCGGCCTGCATGCTGTACAGGTAATCCCAGCGATTGGCATGGAAGGTATCGGTCAGCAGGGGATTGCCCATGATAAACCGCACTTGGCGTCGGGTCATTCCCGGCCTCAACTGGTCTATCATGTCCTGCGTGACGACATTGCCCTGTTGGATGTCGATTTTATAAACCCCGGGGAATGAGCAACCGGCGAGTGCGATGAGCCCCATAAACATGAGGCTGGTCAGCAGGAGTTTGGTTTTTTGCATCGGTGGGCGTCTTCCACTATCTTGGCTGGGCAACGTAAACCCCGATCATACCCGCAATAAGGGAAGCTGCGAAGCGCTTCCGTGAGAAAGCAGACCATGGTTGAAAATAGCGAACTCCGCAAAGCTGGCCTGAAAGTGACCCTGCCACGGGTCAAAATCCTGCAGATGCTCGACTCTGCCGAACAACGCCACATGAGCGCAGAGGATGTCTACAAGTCTCTGATGGAGGCTGGTGAAGATGTCGGTCTGGCTACTGTTTACCGGGTTCTGACCCAGTTTGAAGCGGCCGGCCTGGTGGTGCGCCACAACTTCGATGGCGGCCATGCCGTGTTCGAATTGGCTGACGGCGGTCACCACGATCACATGGTGTGCGTGGACACTGGTGACGTGATCGAGTTTTTCGATGCTGAAATCGAAAAGCGCCAGAAGGAAATCGTTCGTGAGCACGGTTTCGAACTGGTTGATCACAATCTGGTTCTGTACGTGCGCACCACTGGCGTCAAAAAGTAAGTACGACCGGTAATGAAAAAGGCGACCCTGGGTCGCCTTTTTCATGCCTGTAATAAAGTGTTGCGAATGCTAGCTCTGCGCGTTGCTGACCAGCTTACGGGCGTGGGCCAGTGACTCTTCGGTGAGGTCGATGCCGCCGAGCATGCGGGCGATTTCCTCTATGCGCTGTGCGTCACTCAGCTTGCTGACGGCCGTACGGGTCGCGTTGTTGCCGCGCACCTTGTGCACGAACAGGTGCTGGTGACCCTGGGCGGCGACCTGGGGCAGGTGAGTGACGGTGAGTACCTGGCCACGCTCGCCCAGGCGGCGCAGCAACTGACCGACGACTTCGGCGGTAGGGCCGCCGATGCCCACGTCCACTTCGTCGAACACCAGGGTCGGTACCCGTGAGGTTTGTGCGGTGATCACCTGGATCGCCAGGCTGATACGCGACAGCTCGCCGCCTGAGGCCACCTTGGCCAGTGCCTTGATGGGTTGGCCCGGGTTGGCGCTGACCAGAAACTCCACCTGTTCGAGGCCATTGGCGTTCGGTTCGTTGCTGGTGTTTTCCTGCAGTTGAATGCTGAAGCGCCCGCCGGGCATGCCCAGCGTCTGCATTTCCTTTTCCACCGCTTTGCTCAGCTTGCCTGCCGCCTTGTGTCTGTGGGCGCTCAGTTCGGCGGCCTTCTCCTGGTAGTGACGGCCATAGGAGGCCAGTTCTTCGCTCAGGCGTTCGGTGGCTTGGTCATCGGCATTCAGGCCTTCCAGTTCGTCGAACAGCTGCTGCTGCATGGTGGGCAGTTCGCTGGGGTGAATGCGATGCTTGCGTGCCAGGGTATAGATGGTGTCCAGGCGCTCCTCAAGTTGTTGCTGGCGCTGAGGGTCTGCCTCGAAATGATCGAGAAAGCGGTTCAGCTCGCCCACCGCCTCTTCGACCTGGATCTGTGCGCTGGCCAGCAAATTGGCGGCTTCGTTGAGCGCGCCCGGTTGGCCTTGGACGCCGCTGAGTCGGCTCAAGCTGTTGGTCAGGGCAGACAGTACGTTGCCGGCATCGCTCTCGCTGCATTGCTCGATGACCTGGCGACAGGCTGCGAGCAGGCCTTCGGCGTTGGTCAGGGCCTTGTGATCCTGTTCGAGCTGCTCCAGCTCATTGTCGCCAAGCCCGAGGTTCTCCAACTCTTCCAGTTGATAGCTAAGCAGTTGATGGCGCGCGCGCTGCTCATCGCCCTGAGAGGCGAGACGTTCCAGTTCGCTACGTGTTTGTTTCCAGCGCTGGGCGGCAAGGTGCACCTGGCGGGCCAGTTCCTGGGCATTGGCATATTCATCGAGCAGGCGTCGATGGGTGTCGGCCTTGAGCAGCGACTGATGTTCATGCTGGCTGTGGATGTCGATCAGCAGCTCGCCCAGCGCCTTGAGGTCGCCGAGCGGGCAGGGCGTGCCATTGATGTAGCCACGCGAGCGGCCTTCGGTGGTGATCACGCGGCGCAGAATGCACGGGCCGTCATTGTCCAGGTCGCGCTCGGCGAGCCAGGTGTGAGCTTCGGGGATATCGCCCAGATCGAAGCTGGCGAGAATGTCAGCCTTGTCGGCTCCGGGGCGTACCACACCGCTGTCCGCGCGATCGCCAAGAGTCAGGCCAAGGGCATCGAGCATGATCGATTTGCCGGCGCCCGTTTCGCCGCTGATGACGCTCATGCCTTTATCCAGCTCGAGATCAAGGTGTTCGACGATGGCGTAATTGTGTACGGACAGGTGCACCAGCATGGCGAGGCCTCCGAGAATTTGTCTGGTTATTTATACAGTGTTTTGTCTCGTGGTGGCAATCCTGCCCCTCGTATGCTGCTGCGATGTGCTTGCGCCCCTTGAAACCCTACAAATCGTCCTTATATAGGCGGCAGACGCGCGAGTTGAGGCTCGTCGAATTATTCAGAGGAGAAATGCATGGCTGACGAACAGAACCTGGATCCGCAGCCTCCCGAGGCTGAAGCGAATGACGCTGCGCTGAGTGACGACCTGATTGCTCGCGTGCAAACGCTGGAAGAGCAACTGGCGGCTGCGCAGGATCAGTCGCTGCGCATGGCTGCCGATCTGCAGAACGTGCGCCGCCGCGCTGAGCAGGATGTCGAGAAGGCGCATAAATTCGCTCTCGAGAAATTCGCCAACGATCTGCTGCCGGTGGTTGACAGCCTGGAGCGCGGTCTCGAGTTGTCGAGCCCGGACGATGAGGCCATTAAGGCCGTGCGCGAGGGCTTGGAGCTGACGCTCAAATTGCTGCTCGACACCCTCAAGCGTCATCAGCTGGAAGCTATCGATCCGCATGGTGCGCCGTTCAATCCGGAGCACCATCAGGCCATGGCTTTGCAGGAAAGCACCAACGTCGAGCCAAACAGCGTGCTCAAGGTGTTTCAGAAGGGCTACATGCTCAATGGTCGCCTGCTGCGCCCGGCGATGGTCGTGGTCAGCAAGGCACCGGCCGAGGCGCCACCGTCCATTGACGAGCAGGCTTGAAATCGGCGGCTGAGCCCCCATCTATTAAGTCAAGCGTATTAGTGCTACCGCAGCGGTCACGACAACGCTGCGGCTATATCAAAGTTTCGGGAGAGTAAAATGGGCAAAATTATTGGTATCGACCTGGGGATCACCAACTCCTGCGTCTCCATTCTTGAAAATGGCAAAGTCAAAGTCATCGAAAACGCCGAAGGCGCGCGCACCACGCCGTCGATCATCGCTTACGCCAACGATGGCGAGATTCTGGTCGGCCAGTCGGCCAAGCGTCAGGCTGTGACCAATCCGCACAACACCTTGTATGCGGTGAAGCGTCTGATCGGTCGTCGCTTCGACGAAGAAGTCGTGCAGAAAGACATTCAGATGGTGCCGTACAAGATCGCCAAGGCTGATAACGGCGATGCTTGGGTCGAAGTCAACGGCCAGAAAATGGCGCCGCCGCAGATCTCGGCTGAAATTCTCAAGAAGATGAAGAAGACCGCCGAAGACTATCTCGGCGAAGCAGTCACCGAAGCGGTGATCACCGTTCCGGCTTACTTCAACGACAGCCAGCGTCAGGCCACCAAGGATGCCGGTCGCATCGCTGGTCTGGACGTCAAGCGCATCATCAACGAGCCGACCGCGGCTGCGCTGGCCTATGGCATGGACAAGGCCAAGGGCGATCACACCGTGATCGTTTATGACCTGGGCGGCGGTACTTTCGACGTGTCGGTGATCGAGATCGCTGAAGTCGACGGTGAGCACCAGTTCGAAGTGTTGGCTACCAATGGCGATACGTTCCTCGGTGGTGAGGACTTCGATATCCGTCTGATCGACTACCTCGTCGACGAATTCAAGAAAGAAAGCGGTATGAGCCTCAAGGGCGATCCGCTGGCTATGCAGCGCCTCAAGGAAGCTGCCGAGAAGGCTAAAATCGAGCTGTCCTCGAGCCAGCAGACCGACGTCAACCTGCCGTACATCACTGCAGACGCCACCGGTCCGAAGCACCTGAACGTGAAGATCTCCCGCGCCAAGCTGGAATCGCTGGTCGAGGATCTGGTGCAGCGCACCATCGAGCCTTGCCGCATTGCGCTGAAAGATGCCGGTATCGATATTGGTGCGATCAACGACGTGATCCTGGTCGGTGGTCAGACCCGTATGCCACTGGTGCAGAAGCTGGTGACCGAGTTCTTCGGCAAAGAAGCACGCAAGGACGTCAACCCGGACGAAGCCGTTGCCATGGGCGCTGCCATTCAAGGTGCGGTTCTGGCTGGTGACGTCAAGGACGTACTGCTGCTCGACGTTTCGCCGCTGACCCTGGGTATCGAAACCATGGGTGGCGTGATGACTGCGCTGATCGACAAGAACACCACCATCCCGACCAAGAAGTCGCAGGTGTTCTCCACCGCGGACGACAACCAGGGCGCTGTGACCATCCATGTGCTGCAGGGTGAGCGCAAGCAAGCCGGTCAGAACAAGTCCCTGGGCAAGTTCGACCTGGCCGAGATCCCGCCAGCTCCGCGTGGCGTGCCGCAGATCGAAGTGACCTTCGACATCGACGCCAACGGCATCCTGCACGTCGGCGCGAAGGACAAGGCAACCGGCAAGACCCAGTCCATCGTGATCAAGGCCAACTCCGGCCTTTCCGATGACGAGATCGAGCGCATGGTACGTGACGCCGAGGCCAACGCCGAGGAAGACCGCAAGTTCGAAGAACTGGCCACTGCCCGTAACCAGGGCGATCAGCTGGTTCATGCGACCCGCAAGATGCTCACCGAAGCTGGCGACAAGGCCACTGCGGACGAGAAAGCGGCCATCGAAGCTGCGTTGGGTGAATTGGAAGTTGCCGTACGTGGCGACGACAAGGCAGCCATCGAAGCGAAGATGAATGCCCTGTCCGAAGCGACCACGCCGCTGGCGCAGAAAATGTATGCCGAACAGCCGCAGCCAGGTGCTGCCGGTGCGGCGGCGGATGCGGGTGAAACCAAGGGCTCTGCGGACGACGTGGTCGACGCCGAGTTCGAGGAAGTCAAGGACAACAAGTAAGCCCCGGCTTGCCTGTGTTTGCGCCCTGTCGCACAGCTGTGTGCCAGGGCGATCCGCCGCGCGGGGGCTTGCTCCCGCGTTGGCGTGTCTGGACGGTACGAATTTTGAGAGTGTTAGAAACCCATGTCTAAACGTGACTACTACGAAGTGCTCGGGGTCGAGCGCGGCGCCAGCGAGGCGGAGCTGAAAAAGGCTTACCGCCGCCTGGCGATGAAGCATCACCCCGATCGCAACCCCGGCGACAAGGCTGCCGAAGACGCCTTCAAGGAGGCCAACGAGGCCTACGAAGTGTTGTCCGATGCGGGCAAGCGCAGCGCTTACGATCAGTACGGTCATGCCGGTGTCGACCCGCAGATGGGTGGCGGTGGCGGCTTTGGCGGCGGCAGCGCCAACTTCTCCGATATCTTCGGCGACGTGTTCAGTGATTTCTTCGGTGGCCAGCGTGGCGGTCAGCGCGGCGGTGCCCAGCGCGGCAGCGACCTGCGTTACACCCTGGAGCTGGATCTCGAAGAGGCGGTGCGTGGCACCACAGTGACCATTCGCGTGCCGACGCTGGTCAACTGCAAGGTCTGCGAAGGCTCTGGTGCCAAGAAGGGCACCAGCCCGGTTACCTGTACCACTTGCGGTGGTATTGGTCAGGTGCGCATGCAACAGGGCTTCTTCTCGGTGCAGCAGACCTGCCCGCGTTGTCACGGCAGCGGCAAGATGATCACTGACCCCTGTGGCTCCTGCCACGGCCATGGCCGTGTCGAAGAGCACAAGACGCTGTCGGTCAAGGTGCCGGCTGGTGTCGATACCGGCGACCGTATTCGCCTGTCCGGCGAGGGCGAGGCGGGCACCATGGGTGGCCCGGCTGGCGATCTGTATGTGGTCGTCAACGTGCGTGAGCACGCGATCTTCCAGCGTGACGGCAAGCATCTGTACTGCGAAGTGCCGATCAGCTTCGCCGATGCGGCGTTGGGTGGCGAGCTGGAAGTGCCGACCCTTGATGGTCGGGTCAAGCTGAAGATCCCGGAAGGTACACAGACCGGCAAGCTGTTTCGTCTGCGTGGCAAGGGCGTGGCCCCGGTGCGTGGTGGCGGTGCTGGCGACCTGATGTGCAAGGTGGCGGTGGAAACGCCGATCAACCTGGATCGTCGTCAGCGCGAGCTGCTCGACGAATTTCGTCAGTCCCTGGCGGGTAACAGTTCCCACTCGCCCAAGGCCAACGGCTGGTTTGAAGGCGTCAAACGTTTCTTCGGCGATCTTTAATTCGGCAACGAGCGGCGGGCTATTGGTCAGAACCAGTAGCTCGCCGCTTGCAGTTTGGAGCGATGCATATGCGTATTGCAGTGACAGGCGCCGCCGGGCGCATGGGCAAAAATCTGATCGAGGCCGTGCAGCAAGCCGAAGGTGTCAGCCTTGGTGCTGCAGTGGCGCGTCCTGAAAGTACGTTGTTGGGTGCTGATGCTGGCGAGCTGGCCGCTGTCGGCAAACTCGGAGTTGCGGTTGGTGGCGATCTGCAGGGCGTGCTCGATCAATTCGATGTGCTGATCGACTTCACTCACCCCTCGGTAACCCTGAGGAATCTGGATATCTGCCGAAAGGCAGGCAAGGCCATGGTCATCGGCACCACTGGTTTCAGCGCTGCTGAAAAGCAGCTGCTGGTCGAAGCGGGCAAGGATATTCCGATCGTCTTCGCCGCCAACTTCAGCGTGGGCGTCAACCTGTGCCTGAATCTGCTCGATACCGCGGCGCGGGTGCTGGGTGACGACGTGGACATCGAAATCCTCGAGGCCCATCACCGTCACAAGGTCGATGCACCGTCCGGTACCGCGCTGCGCATGGGTGAAGTCATCGCCAATGCCCTGGGGCGTGATCTTGAAAAGGTCGCGGTCTACGGGCGTGAAGGCCAGACCGGCGCCCGCGCTCGCGAAACCATCGGCTTCGCCACGGTACGGGCCGGCGACGTGGTCGGCGATCACACCGTACTGTTCGCTGCCGACGGCGAGCGTGTGGAGATCACCCACAAGGCCTCCAGTCGCATGACCTTCGCCAACGGCGCCGTGCGTGCGGCCTCCTGGTTGCGAGACCGCTCTGCCGGTCTTTACGACATGCAGGATGTGCTGGGGCTGAAGTGATCGTAGTGCGGATGAGGTCACTGGCCTCATCCGGCTTCATCTGCAAGCCTTGTGAATAAGGATGTTGGCGATGAATCCGTTGAATCTCGATGATGTGGCGCGTTACGTCGAGCTGAATATTGGTGCCTTTCACCAGAAGCGTATTGCCAGCCTTGGGCGGCTCAAGCTCAAAGATGTGCTCAAGCGTAAGAACCCTTATATGTACCGCGCCAAGCACGTCCTCACGGCCGAGCAGATCATTCGCGGGATCATCGACGCGCATATTTCCTCCAACGAAGAAACCTTGTTCGGCGATTGGTTGGAAGGATTGGCGATCTTTATCAATGCTCAGGTCTATGGGGGTTGGAAGTCCGGTATCACCGGAGTGGATCTGGAATTCGATAAGGAGGGCTTGCGTTACATCGTTGCGATCAAGTCAGGGCCGAACTGGGGTAATAGCTCGCAGATCGGTCAGATGAAAAGTAATTTTCTCACCGCCCAGCGCACCCTGCGTACCGGTAATTCGGGGCTGCAGGTGGTTGCGGTCAATGGCTGTTGCTATGGGCGCGACAACAATCCCGACAAAGGCAGCTATTTCAAATATTGCGGTCAGCGTTTCTGGGCGTTCATTTCAGGTGATGAGGATCTTTACCTGGAGCTGATCGAGCCGCTTGGCTTCAAGGCCCGTGAGCGCAACGACGAGTTTGCCGAGAGCTACGGGCAGATGATTAACAAGTTCACCCGCGAGTTCACCCTGGAGTTCTGTGACGAACAGGGCGCGATCGATTGGGCGCGCTTGCTGCGTTTTAACTCCGAAGCCTGAGCGTCCAGAGCTTTAGCTGATTGCCAGGGTCAATTGCGCCTTGCGTCGTTGCTGCTCGAAGGCTTTCAGCCATTGTTCGTGGCAGGTCGCCTGATAGCGCGAGAACTTGAACGCGCTCGGCGCCGGGTGCGCTTCGCCTGCGAGCAGGCCGCGCAGCAGAACCCCTACAGCGTGGCCGAGGCTCACCGGCACAGCATTGCCGACCTGTTTGTACTGCTGGATCAGCGGGCCCGCCAGTTGCCAGTCGTCGGGAAATTCCTGAATACGTTTGTACTCCTGGATCGACAGCGGGCGGTCTTCCTGTGGGTGCGCCAGATCCGTGGCGGGCATCGCCGGATGCGTCACCAGGGTAGGCGAGGGTTTGTCCCAGGCCAGGCGCCGTAGAAAGCCGGTCTTGCCACCGCCGGAGAAGTAGGATTTGCCCATCGCTTCGCGCTGCAGATCCTCTGGCAGGTTGCGCCAGTTCTGCCCAGCTTTGAGCAGGCGGTAATAACGCAGGCGCTTTTCCGGGAAATTCAGGTGGGCATGATTGCTCAGGCCTTCCAGGGCCTGGCGTACGGTGCGCCAGGCGGGCAGGTTCAGGGCGCCATCCTCGCTATGGGTTGGTGTCAGGAACGGAGCGGTTTGCCCGTCTCGTGAGCAGATGATGATGACCCGCTCGCGCACCTGTGGGGTGCCGAAGTTCGCCGAGTTGTACAGGTTGAACGAGTAGGCGTAGCCCGCATTACGAAGCTTGCTGAGCACGAAGTTCAGTGCGCCTCCTTTCATTTCGTCCAGTGAAAGATCAGGGAAGTCCGTGCCGCGTTGGTCATGAGGGCGATGATCCATTGGGCAAGAGAGTAGGCCGCGGACGTTCTCGATGACGATCAGTGGTGGACGAATCTCCAGGGCGAGGTCGATGTATTTGAGAAAGGCGTTGCCGCGGTCGTCATTGAACGCCTTGCGTTTGCCGGCCGTGCTGAAGGCTTGGCAGGGTGGGTCGCCGACGATTACGTCGACGTCGTCGCGTCCGATGCCGGCGGCTTCCAGCACCTGTTCTGCGGAGCAGCTATTGATATCGCCGAGCAGTGCAGTGTCCGGGCGGTTCAGGGCGATGGTCTGGCGGCAGTACTTGTCCGATTCGCAAGCCAGGCGAATATCGAAACCAGCCTTTTCCAAGCCTAGATCCAGGCCCATGGCACCGGAAAAGAAACTCAGGGCGATGGGTTTTCCACTCTGGCGCTGCTGCGCCGGATGATCATGTGCAAGCATATGAGCCGTTTTTAAACCGTAGTGGGTGACGCTGAGTGGGTCGATGATCCAGCTGCTGCCAATTTTTTGGGCGGCCAGATTGCCATTTCGGCACAGGGTTCTAACACGCTGTACGCTGATCTTCAGTGCGGCGGCGGTGGCCGAAATGCTTAGATAGGTACTCATTCAGGGTTTCCCTGCCGAAACCTGTAGGAAGTACCGAATTTTACGGCTGAGGGGTGGTGTGTCAATTAGTGATGGATCGGTTTGCAAGTTTTCCCTGGTTATGGCTTTCGAAAAACCGGGTTTTCCTGTAGGCTTTCCGCTTTAGTGTGTCCACTAAAGTTGCGCAGAATGAATCAATTAAAAAAGCGGGATGACCTTCACACGTCATCCCGCTTTTTTACAATCTGCGTTCGCTTCACGATCTACGGGAGGTCTTCTTGAGTAAGCCAGCCATACTCGCCCTTGCTGACGGCAGCATTTTTCGCGGCGAGGCCATCGGGGCCGATGGCCAGACTATCGGAGAGGTGGTGTTCAACACCGCCATGACCGGCTATCAGGAAATTCTCACCGATCCTTCCTATGCCCAGCAGATTGTCACGCTGACCTATCCGCACATCGGTAATACCGGTACCACCCCAGAAGACGCCGAGTCGAATCGCGTTTGGGCGGCTGGTCTGATCATCCGTGACCTGCCGCTGACCGCCAGTAACTGGCGCAACAAGCAGTCCTTGCAGGATTACCTCAAGGAAAACGGCACTGTCGCCATCGCCGGTATCGATACCCGCCGCCTGACGCGCATTCTGCGCGAGAAAGGTTCGCAGAACGGCTGCATCCTGGTCGGTGCTGATGCCACCGAGGAAAAAGCCCTTGAGTTGGCGCGGGGCTTCCCGGGCCTCAAAGGTATGGATCTGGCCAAAGAAGTCAGCTGCACCGAGCGCTATGAGTGGCGTTCCAGCGTGTGGGATCTGAAGGATGACAGCCATCCGGAAATTGCCGCCAGCGAGCTGCCCTATCACGTCGTGGCCTATGACTACGGCGTTAAGCTGAACATCCTGCGCATGCTGGTCGCGCGTGGTTGCCGTCTCACCGTGGTGCCTGCGCAGACACCGGCCAAGGATGTGTTGGCACTCAACCCTGACGGCGTATTCCTGTCCAACGGCCCGGGTGATCCCGAGCCTTGCGACTACGCGATCCAGGCGATCAAGGACGTACTGGAAACCGATATTCCGGTATTCGGCATCTGCCTCGGTCACCAGTTGCTGGCCCTGGCTTCCGGCGCCAAGACCGTGAAGATGGGCACCGGCCACCACGGTGCCAACCACCCGGTTCAGGATCTGGATACCGGCGTGGTGATGATCACCAGTCAGAACCACGGGTTCGCCGTGGACGAAGCAACTCTGCCGGGCAACCTGCGGGCGATCCACAAGTCGCTGTTCGACGGCACCCTGCAAGGTATCGAGCGCACCGACAAGGACGCGTTCAGCTTCCAGGGCCACCCTGAAGCCAGCCCGGGTCGAACGATGTCGCCCCGCTGTTCGACCGCTTCATCGACGCCATGGCCAAACGCCGCTAAGCCCGCCGACTGACCTAAGGATTCGAGAGAGAACATGCCAAAACGTACAGACATCAAAAGTATCCTGATCCTCGGCGCCGGCCCCATCGTCATTGGGCAGGCTTGCGAGTTCGATTATTCCGGCGCCCAGGCCTGTAAGGCCCTGCGCGAGGAAGGCTTCCGCGTCATCCTGGTGAACTCTAACCCGGCCACCATCATGACCGACCCGGCGATGGCTGATGCCACCTACATCGAGCCGATCAAATGGGCCACCGTGGCCAAGATCATCGAGAAGGAACGCCCTGACGCCCTGCTGCCTACCATGGGTGGCCAGACTGCATTGAACTGTGCGCTGGATCTGGAAAAGCACGGCATCCTGGAAAAGTTCGGTGTGGAAATGATCGGCGCGAACGCCGACACCATCGACAAGGCTGAAGACCGCTCGCGCTTTGACAAGGCGATGAAGGACATTGGTCTGGCATGCCCGGTCTCCGGCATCGCGCACGACATGCAGGAAGCCTATGGCGTTCTCGAGAAGGTCGGCTTCCCGTGCATCATCCGTCCGTCCTTCACCATGGGCGGCACGGGTGGCGGTATTGCCTACAACCGAGAAGAATTCGAGGAAATCTGCACGCGCGGCCTCGATCTGTCGCCGACCAGCGAGTTGCTGATCGACGAATCGCTGATCGGCTGGAAGGAATACGAGATGGAGGTGGTCCGCGACAAGAAGGACAACTGCATCATCGTCTGTGCCATCGAAAACTTCGATCCGATGGGCGTGCACACCGGTGACTCGATCACCGTCGCACCGGCCCAGACCCTGACCGACAAGGAATACCAGATCCTGCGTAACGCCTCCCTGGCGGTGCTGCGCGAGATCGGCGTGGAAACCGGTGGCTCCAACGTACAGTTCGGCATCTGTCCGAACACTGGCCGTATGGTCGTCATCGAGATGAACCCGCGCGTGTCGCGTTCCTCGGCGCTGGCCTCCAAGGCTACCGGTTTCCCGATCGCCAAGATCGCCGCCAAGCTGGCCGTGGGTTACACCCTCGACGAGCTGTCCAACGACATCACCGGTGGTCGTACCCCGGCGTCGTTCGAGCCGGCCATCGACTATGTGGTTACCAAGATCCCACGTTTCGCCTTCGAGAAATTCCCCAAGGCCGACGCCCGCCTGACCACCCAGATGAAATCCGTCGGTGAAGTCATGGCCATCGGCCGTACCTTCCAGGAATCCCTGCAGAAAGCGCTGCGTGGCCTGGAAGTCGGCGTGTCCGGCTTCGATCCGAAGCTCGATCTAACCGACCCTGAGGCGGAAAGTACCCTCAAGCGCGAGCTGATCGTGCCGGGTGCGGATCGCATCTGGTACGTGGGCGACGCTTTCCGTGCCGGCAAGACGGTCGAAGAAGTGTTCGAGTTGACGCGTATCGACGAGTGGTTCCTGGTACAGATCGAGGATCTGATCAAGGACGAGCAGCGTATCAAAACCCTGGGTCTGTCGAGCATCGACCGTGACCTGATGTTCAGCCTCAAGCGCAAGGGCTTCTCCGATGCGCGCCTGGCCGAACTGCTCGGTGTCACCGAGAAGAACCTGCGCAGCCATCGCCACAAGCTCAAAGTGCTGCCTGTGTACAAGCGCGTGGACACCTGCGCTGCCGAGTTCGCAACCGATACCGCCTACATGTATTCGACCTACGAGGAAGAGTGCGAGGCCAATCCGAGCAGCCGCGACAAGATCATGATCCTCGGTGGCGGCCCGAACCGCATCGGCCAGGGCATCGAGTTCGACTACTGCTGCGTGCACGCCGCGCTGGCCATGCGTGAAGACGGTTACGAGACCATCATGGTCAACTGCAACCCGGAAACCGTTTCCACCGACTACGATACCTCTGATCGCCTGTACTTCGAGCCGGTGACCCTGGAAGACGTGCTGGAAATCGTTCGCGTCGAGAAGCCGAAAGGTGTGATCGTCCAGTACGGCGGCCAAACCCCGCTGAAACTGTGCCGTGCCCTGGAAGAAGCTGGCGTACCGATCATCGGTACCAGCCCGGACGCCATCGACCGCGCCGAAGATCGTGAGCGTTTCCAGCAGATGGTGCAGCGCCTCGGCCTGCGTCAACCTGCCAACGCCACTGCGCGTAGCGAAGAAGAGGCGCTGACGCTGTCCAAGAACATCGGCTACCCGATGGTGGTGCGTCCATCCTATGTACTGGGTGGCCGGGCGATGGAAATCGTCTACCAGGAAGAAGAGCTCAAGCGCTACATGCGCGAAGCGGTGAAAGTCTCCAACGACAGCCCGGTTCTGCTCGATCGCTTCCTCAACTGCGCCATCGAAGTCGATATCGATGCGGTATGCGATGGTGAGCAGGTCGTCATTGGCGCCATCATGCAGCACATCGAACAAGCGGGCGTGCACTCCGGTGACTCCGCCTGCTCGCTGCCGCCTTACTCGCTGCCGGCACACATCCAGGACGAGATCCGCGACCAGGTCAAGAAAATGGCCCTGGAGCTCGGCGTCGTCGGCTTGATGAACGTGCAGATGGCCGTGCAGGGCGAAGACATCTATGTGATCGAGGTCAACCCGCGCGCTTCGCGTACTGTGCCGTTCGTCTCCAAGTGCATCGGCGAGTCGCTGGCCAAGGTTGCGGCGCGTGTGATGGCTGGCAAGACGCTGGCTGAAATCGGCTTCACCAAAGAAATCATCCCGCCGTTCTTCAGCGTCAAGGAAGCGGTATTCCCGTTCAACAAGTTCCCAGGCGTTGACCCGATTCTCGGCCCAGAGATGAAGTCCACGGGTGAAGTGATGGGCGTCGGTGACACCTTCGGTGAGGCGTTCGCCAAGGCGCAGCTGGGCGCTAGTGAGATTTTGCCGAACTCCGGCTGTGCGTTTATCAGTGTGCGTGATGATGACAAGCCGCTGGCCGAGCAGGTCGCGCGTGATCTGATAGGCCTGGGCTTCGAAGTCGTGGCCACCTCCGGTACTGCCAAAGTGATCGAGGCTGCCGGTCTGCCGGTACGTCGCGTGAACAAAGTGACCGAAGGCCGTCCGCACGTGGTCGACATGATCAAGAATGACGAAGTCACTCTGATCATCAACACCACCGAAGGTCGTCAGTCCATCGCGGACTCCTACTCCATCCGTCGTAACGCTCTGCAGCACAAGATCTACTGCACCACCACCATTGCGGCTGGTCAGGCGATCTGCGAAGCACTCAAGTTCGGTCCCGAGAAGACAGTGCGCCGGCTGCAGGATCTGCACGCAGGAATCAAGGCATGATCAAATACCCAATGACCGTCGAGGGCGCTCGCGCCCTGGAAGAAGAGCTGGCCCACCTGACCAAGGTCGTCCGTCCGAAGCTGAGCCAGGATATCGGCACGGCCCGTGAATTGGGCGATTTGAAGGAAAACGCCGAATACCATGCTGCTCGTGAGCAGCAGGGTATGGTCGAGGCGCGCGTGCGTGATATCGAAGGGCGCCTGCAGAATGCAGTGGTGATCGATGTCAGCACCATTGCCCATACCGGCAAGGTGATCTTCGGCACCACGGTGGAAATCGCCAACGTCGAGACTGACGAAAGTGTGTCCTACCGGATCGTCGGAGAGGACGAGGCCGATATCAAGCAGGGCAAGATTTCCGTTGGTTCACCTATCGCCCGTGCCTTGATCGGCAAGGACGAGGGTGACGTGGTTACGGTGAAAACGCCAAGCGGTCTGATCGAGTACGAAATTGTCGAAGTTCGTCACGTCTGACCTCGCCGCGACGTCCGACATGGCGGCAGGCTTCTGGATGCTGCTGCAAACCCTCTGGGTGGGCGGCATCTGGATACTGCACTTCATGGTGCTGCCGGGGCTATACAGTGTAGGGCTGGCGTCGCTGCTGATCGATGAAATCGCCGGCGTGCTGATGCCGCAGATGGTGTTGATCACCTTGGTCTGCGTGCTGATTCAGGCTGGCTTGCTGGTCAGGTTGCGTCGTCTTTCGTCGCTTTGGGGCGAGCGCCGCGGGCAATTGCTGCTCGCGGTACTGGCAATCGCCTCGGGCTTGCTGGCTTCGCTCGCGCTCTGGCCAGATGCCATTCGTTGGCAACTGTTCAGTTACCTGTTGCTGGCATTTTTCGGTCTGCTGCTGGTGCTACAGCCTGTACCCCGCAAGTCTTCGGTAGCCGACCCCGCGGTCGGCTAATTCGACGACTCAGCCCTGATGGCGGCTGATGTTGGACAGATTGCGATTGGCTTTGGGATTCTTGCGGTAGAGCAACGCCATTTTTCCGATAACCTGTGCCAGGTCGGCCTTGCTGGCCTTGCACAGTTCATCGATCACTGCCAGGCGGCCTTCGCGCTCGGTAATGCGCAGCTGAATCTTGATCAGTTCATGATCGTTCAGGGCGCGCTCCAGCTCCGCCAATACGCCTTCGGTAACACCGTTATCGGCAACGATCAATACCGGTTTCAGGTGGTGACCGATAGATTTGAACTGTTTCTTCTGCTCTTGAGTGAGCGGCATAATCTGAACCCTGCGTCTTAATCTGGGGAAAGCGGCCTATTTTAACCGAGCCGCTCGAAGACCGCCCAGTTATTCATTCTGTTCTTCCGAGGTGTTGTTGTGGCCCGTTCCAAGACCAGCCAGCGTTGGCTGAAAGAGCATTTCGACGATCCGTACGTCAAAATGGCGCAAAAGGACGGCTATCGTTCACGTGCCAGCTACAAATTGTTGGAGGTTCAAGAGAAGGATCGCATCCTGCGCCCCGGCATCACGGTGGTCGACCTCGGTGCTGCTCCGGGCGGTTGGTCGCAGGTCACCAGTCGCGTCATTGGCGATAAAGGCCGGCTGATCGCTTCTGACATCCTGGAAATGGACAGTATTCCGGACGTGACTTTCATTCAGGGCGATTTCACGGATGACGCGGTGTTCGCGCGCATTCTGGAAGCGATCGACAATCATCCGGTAGACCTTGTGATTTCCGATATGGCCCCCAATATGAGTGGAGTCAGGGAGTCGGATCAGCCTCGTGCCATGTATTTGTGCGAGCTGGCACTGGATCTCGCCACGCGGGTATTACGTCCTGGTGGCGATTTCTTGATCAAGATCTTCCATGGCGAAGGTTTCGATGAGTACCACAAGCAGGTTCGTGGTCTGTTCGAGAAGGTGCAGATGCGCAAACCGCTGTCATCGCGCGGCCGTTCTCGTGAGCAGTACATGTTGGCTCGCGGACTCAAAGTACAGCGCGAAGAGTAAAACCAAAGGCTTGGTTGTCAGTCCAAGCCTATGCGCGCATCGTTACGGGCAGATATCTCATAAAGGGTTACAGACGGTGTCAGCCACGGGCGGGCGTTTGTAGTAAGTTAGATCGGTTTATAACTGGTCGTCATGCGAAGCACGCTTCGGCAAGGGGCCTGCTTCAGAGGGTAGCTAATTGAACGACATGGCAAAGAATCTGATCCTGTGGCTGATCATCGCTGCCGTCCTGGTTACGGTGATGAACAATTTCTCCAGTCCGAGTGAGACTAACAAGCTCAACTACTCGGAGTTCATCCAGCAAGTGCAGGATGGTGGGGTCAAGCGTGTCACCGTCGATGGTTACATCATCAGCGGCATGCGTTCCGACGGTTCGTCGTTTGAAACCGTGCGCCCGGCGATCCAGGATAATGGCCTGATCAAGGATCTGATGGATAACAACGTCGAGATCGTGGGTAAGCAGCCTGAGCAGCAGAGCATCTGGACGCAATTGTTGGTTGCCAGCTTCCCGATCCTGGTGATCATTGCCGTGTTCATGTTCTTCATGCGCCAGATGCAGGGCGGTGCCGGTGGCAAAGGCGGGCCGATGAGCTTTGGTAAAAGCAAGGCGCGCCTGCTTTCCGAAGATCAGGTCAAGACCACTTTCGCTGACGTCGCGGGCTGCGACGAGGCTAAAGAAGAAGTCAGTGAACTCGTCGAGTTCCTGCGTGATCCGGGCAAGTTCCAACGCCTCGGTGGGCGTATTCCGCGCGGTGTGCTAATGGTCGGCTCGCCGGGTACCGGTAAAACCCTGCTGGCTAAAGCTGTTGCCGGCGAAGCAAAAGTACCGTTCTTCACTATTTCCGGTTCCGACTTCGTGGAAATGTTCGTGGGTGTCGGCGCATCCCGTGTGCGTGACATGTTCGAGCAAGCCAAGAAGCATGCGCCGTGCATCATCTTCATCGACGAGATCGACGCCGTTGGTCGCCACCGTGGCGCCGGCATGGGTGGCGGTCACGACGAGCGCGAGCAGACCCTCAACCAGTTGCTGGTAGAGATGGACGGCTTCGAAATGAACGATGGCATCATCGTCATCGCCGCGACCAACCGTCCGGACGTGCTCGACCCTGCGTTGCTGCGCCCGGGCCGCTTCGACCGTCAGGTCGTGGTCGGTCTGCCGGACATCCGTGGTCGTGAGCAGATCCTCAATGTGCACATGCGCAAGGTGCCGATGGGCGAAGACGTCAAGGCTGCGGTCATCGCCCGTGGTACTCCAGGCTTCTCCGGTGCTGACCTTGCCAACCTGGTCAACGAGGCATCGCTGTTCGCTGCTCGTTCGGGTAAGCGCGTCGTCGAGATGAAGGAGTTCGAACTGGCCAAAGACAAGATCATGATGGGCGCAGAGCGCAAGTCCATGGTCATGTCGGACAAGGAGAAGCTCAACACCGCATTCCACGAGGCGGGTCACGCCATCGTCGGTCGTCTGGTGCCCGAGCATGATCCGGTCTACAAGGTGTCGATCATTCCCCGTGGCCGTGCCCTAGGCGTGACCATGTTCCTGCCAGAGGAAGACCGTTACAGCTTGTCCAAGCGCGCCCTGATCAGCCAGATCTGCTCGCTGTACGGTGGCCGCATCGCCGAGGAAATGACTCTGGGCTTCGACGGTGTCACCACTGGCGCGTCCAATGACATCATGCGCGCCAGTCAGATCGCCCGCAACATGGTTACCAAGTGGGGGCTTTCCGAGAAACTTGGCCCGCTTCTGTATGCCGAAGATGATGACCAGCCGTTCCTTCGTGGTGGTGGCGGTTCGTCCAGCTCCAGCGTGTCGGGTGAAACAGCCAAGCTGATTGATTCAGAGGTGCGCAGCATCATCGACCAGTGCTATGGCACGGCCAAGCGCTTGCTCGAGGAAAACCGCGACAAGCTTGATGCCATGGCTGAAGCCTTGATGAAGTATGAAACCATCGACGCTGATCAGATCGACGACATCATGAGCGGTCGCGCGCCGCGTGAGCCGCGTGATTGGACAGGTGGTGGCAACGATGCCGGTAAGCCGGCAGCCAAGCCCGATGAAGCTGATCTTCCCGAAAAACCAATCGGCGGCCCTGCTGCCGAGCTGTAAGGCTTTTCATGTCCCTTGCGATACCCCGGAACCGGCTGCCCTGTGGCAGCCGGTTTCTTGATTTGACCCGTCCTCAGGTGATGGGGATCCTCAACGTAACCCCAGATTCTTTCTCCGACGGTGGCCGCTTCGCCATGCGCGATGCGGCGTTGCGCCATGCCGAAAGCATGCTGCTGGCCGGGGCGACGCTGATCGATGTCGGCGGTGAGTCCACTCGGCCGGGCGCCGCTCCGGTGGCCGTGGAGCAGGAGCTCGCGCGCGTGGCGCCGATGGTGGAAGCCATCGCCGCTGAGCTGGACGTGATCATCTCCGTCGATACCTCGACTCCGGAAGTCATCCGTGAGTCGGCCAGGCTGGGTGCCGGGCTGATCAACGACGTGCGCTCGCTACAGCGTGATGGTGCGCTTCAAGCGGCTGCCGACAGCGGCTTGCCGGTTTGCCTGATGCATATGCGTGGCGAGCCCACGACCATGCAGCAAAGCCCGCAGTACGACGATGTGCTGGATGCCGTGGCGGACTTTCTGCGTGAGCGTCTGGCGGTCTGCGAGGCAGCAGGTATTTCTGCGCAGCGTATCGTTCTGGATCCGGGTTTCGGCTTTGCCAAGACCCTCGAGCACAACCTCAGCCTGTTCCGGCGCATGTCGGCGCTGCAGGCTTTTGGTCTACCACTGCTGGTAGGCGTTTCACGCAAGAGTATGATTGGCGCCGTATTGGGTCGCGAGGTCGACGGACGCCTGTATGGCAGTCTGGCCCTGGCGGCTCTGGCCGTTGCCAAGGGTGCAAGCATTCTGCGCGTTCACGATGTGGCGGAAACCGTCGATGTTGTGCGCATGGTCGCCGCAGTCGAGGCGGCGCAGTAATCAGAAGAAGGGAGTTGTCGTTTTGAGTCGCAAGTATTTTGGCACCGACGGTATTCGTGGGCGCGTCGGTCACTATCCCATCACCCCGGACTTCATGCTCAAGCTCGGCTGGGCTGCAGGCATGGCCTTTCGTAAGCAGGGCAAGTGCCGGATTCTGATCGGCAAGGACACGCGCATCTCCGGCTACATGTTCGAGTCGGCCCTGGAGGCGGGTCTGTCCGCTGCAGGCGCTGACGTCATGCTGCTGGGGCCGATGCCGACACCGGCGATCGCCTATCTGACGCGTACCTTCCATGCCGAAGCGGGTATCGTCATCAGTGCGTCGCACAACCCGCACCATGACAACGGCATCAAGTTCTTCTCCGGGCAGGGCACCAAACTGCCTGACGAGGTCGAGTTGATGATCGAGGAGCTGCTCGATGCGCCGATGACGGTGGTCGAATCCGAGCAGCTCGGCAAGGTGTCGCGGATCAATGATGCCGCGGGTCGCTATATCGAGTTCTGCAAGAGCAGTGTTCCGACCAGTACCGATTTCGCCGGCCTCAAGATCGTTCTCGATTGTGCCCATGGCGCGGCCTACAAGGTCGCTCCGGCGGTGTTTCAGGAACTCGGGGCCGAGGTTTCGGTGCTTTCCGCTCAGCCCAACGGGCTGAATATCAACGCCGATTGTGGCTCGACCCATATCGAAAACCTGCAGGCCGAAGTGATCGCGCGTCAGGCAGATCTGGGCATTGCTTTCGATGGTGACGCCGATCGGGTGCTGATGGTCGATCACACTGGAGCTGCGGTAGACGGTGACGAACTGCTGTTCATCATCGCTCGCGACCTCCAGGCTCGTGGCAAGCTGCAGGGTGGCGTTGTCGGTACGCTGATGAGCAATCTGGGTCTTGAACTAGCTCTCGATGAGCTGCAGATTCCCTTCGTGCGCGCCAATGTGGGCGACCGCTACGTGATCGCCGAGCTCCTGGAGCGTGGCTGGCAGCTGGGTGGCGAGAACTCTGGGCATTTGGTGTGTTTCCAGCACGTCACTACGGGCGACGCCATCGTCGCTGCGCTGCAGGTGTTGCTTGCCATCCGTCGGCGTGGGCAGAGCCTTGCCGAGGCGCGCCAGGGTCTGCGCAAATGTCCGCAAGTGTTGGTCAATGTGCGTTTCGGTGGCGGTGTCGATCCGCTCAAGCATCCCGATGTTCAGGCGGCCAGTGACAGCGTGACCGAGCGTATGGCGGGGCGTGGCCGTGTGCTGCTGCGCAAGTCCGGCACCGAACCGCTGGTTCGGGTGATGGTAGAGGGCGAGGACGAAACTCAGGTGCGAGCCTATGCCAATGAATTGGCTGAGGTTGTCTCTCGAGTCTGTGTCTGATTCGGCTTGCCAGTCCACAATCGGTTGGGTAACATCTGCGCCCTCTTTGACCAACGAGGTAAAGCATGCGCCGCCCAATGGTTGCTGGTAACTGGAAAATGCACGGTACCCGCGCCAGTGTCGCAGAGCTGATCGGTGGTCTGAATCAGCAGGCGTTGCCTGCTGATGTCGATGTTGCTGTGTTCCCTGTCAGTGTTCATCTCGGTCAGGTTGTCGAGGGGTTGGGTGGTGTTGCCGTGTCGGTTGGCGCGCAAGACTGCGCAGTCGAGGCGGGGCAGGGTGCGTTGACCGGTGAGGTGTCGAGCGAGCAATTGCGCGATGCCGGTTGCCAGCTCGTGCTGATCGGCCATTCCGAGCGTCGCCTGATCCTGGGTGATAGCGAAGAGCAGGTCGTGCGCAAGTTCGCTGCGGCGCAGGTTGCCGGGCTCGTTCCGGTTCTGTGTGTGGGGGAAACCCTCGAGCAGCGCGAAGCTGGGGAGACGCTTGCAGTCGTCGAGCGTCAGCTCGATAGCGTGATCGACGCCCTGGGCGTTGCGGCTCTGTCGGCTGCTGTAGTGGCATACGAGCCGGTCTGGGCCATTGGTACCGGGCTGACGGCGTCGCCCGCGCAGGCTCAGGATGTGCATGCGGCGATTCGTGCTCGGGTCGCTGGTAAAGATGCAGATGTTGCAGGTGCTTTGAGAATTCTTTATGGCGGCAGTGTCAAGGCCGCCAATGCTGCCGAGCTATTCGGCATGCCAGATATCGATGGGGGGCTTGTGGGTGGAGCCTCTCTGAATGCGGATGAGTTCGGTGCGATCTGTCGCGCTGCAGGAAACTAAGAATATGCTGGAAACAGTCGTTGTGGTTCTTCATCTGCTGGGTGCGATCGGTGTGGTTGTGCTGGTTCTGCTGCAGCAGGGTAAGGGTGCGGATGCGGGTGCTTCGTTTGGTGCTGGTGCTTCGAATACCGTATTCGGTAGTCAAGGAACTACTACCTTTCTGAGTCGAGTTACTGCTATACTTGCCACCGCTTTTTTCATTACCAGCTTGGGGTTAGCTTACTTTGCTAATCAAAAGTCTGATGCGCTTGGTCAGGCTGGTTTGCCTGATCCGGCAGTGATGGAAGTGCCGCAGGAAAGCAAGCCTGCAGCAGAAGATGTACCGGTGCTTGAGCAACAGCAGGCGCCAACTTCGGGGCAGCAAGATGTACCTCAAACCCCTGAAGAGCAGTAAGCGTTAATTTGCCGAGGTGGTGGAATTGGTAGACACGCTACCTTGAGGTGGTAGTGGCCATAGGCTGTAGGGGTTCGAGTCCCCTTCTCGGTACCAATTAAACAGAAGAGCCCGCTGCATGCGGGCTTTTCTGTTTCTGGTGGTTTGGTTGACCTGTGGGGCGTTTCGGTCGTATAATCCGTTCCCGGTTTTAGCGCGGGGTGGAGCGGTTCGATGGCTCGTCGGGCTCATGGCCCGAAGGTCGTTGGTTAATCCATTCCCCCGTAGCCAGTATTAGCTGAGCCCCTTTCAAGGGGCTTTTTGCTAGCTGGTAGACAGATTTGCCGTCGCACGGACGGTTTTATGGATGGGCGTTTCGCCCATTTTTTATTTGCACAGCATGCGCGAGGGGTTCAGGTGTCGAGCAAGCTAGAACAGTTGCAGGCCTTGGTGGCCCCGGTAGTCGAGGCGCTTGGCTACGAGTGCTGGGGTATTGAGTTTCTGTCTCAGGGGCGGCATTCGCTGCTACGTATTTATATTGATAGCGCCGATGGCATTCTTATCGACGATTGCGAGAAGGTCAGCCGGCAAATCAGCGGTGTTCTCGATGTCGAGGATCCTATTGCAGCGGAGTACACCCTGGAGGTGTCGTCGCCCGGTATGGATCGGCCGCTTTTCACGTTGGTGCAGTTCGGCAGCCATGTTGGCGAACAGGTAAAAATCAAGTTGCGCTCGCCGTTCGAAGGGCGCCGCAATTTTCAGGGTCTGCTCCGCGGTGTGGAGGAGGAAGATGTGGTGGTGCAGGTGGATGACCACGAGTTCCTTTTGCCGATCGATCTGATCGACAAGGCCAATATTATCCCCAGGTTTGATTGAGACACGGATCCCGCGGGGTTCGCGGAATGCGTGGATCCCAATGGATTGCGAGAGGCGAGGCGTACGATGAGCAAAGAAGTACTGCTGGTTGTTGAGTCGGTATCCAATGAAAAGGGCGTGCCGGCCTCTGTAATTTTCGAAGCGCTTGAGTTGGCTTTAGCCACGGCGACTAAGAAGCGTTTTGAAGATGAAGTAGAGCTGCGCGTGGCGATCAATCGCCAGACTGGCAACTATGAGACCTTCCGTTGCTGGACCGTTGTCGAAGAAGAACACTTCGACGATCCAGCGCATCAGGTGACCACCGACATGCCGCGCGCTGTCGAGGCGAGCGCCAAGGTCGGTGATGTACTCGAGGAAAAGATCGAGTCCATCGAGTTCGGGCGCATCGCTGCGCAGACCGCCAAGCAGGTCATCGTGCAGAAAGTGCGCGAGGCCGAGCGGGCTCAGGTCGTCGAAGCCTACCGCGAGCGTGTTGGCGAGATCATCGCGGGCACCGTGAAGAAGGTCACCCGTGACAATGTCATCGTTGATCTGGGTGCCAACGCGGAAGCATTGCTGGCGCGTGAAGACATTATCCCGCGTGAAACTTTCCGGGTTGGTGTTCGCCTGCGTGCGCTGCTCAAGGAAATCCGTGCTGAAAACCGCGGGCCGCAGCTGATCCTGTCGCGTACTGCGCCGGAAATGCTCATTGAGTTGTTCCGTATCGAAGTGCCGGAAATCGCCGAAGGCCTCATTGAGGTTAAAGCCGCTTCTCGTGATCCGGGCTCGCGAGCCAAGATCGCGGTGCGTTCCAAGGACAAGCGTATCGACCCGCAGGGTGCCTGTATTGGTATGCGCGGTTCGCGCGTGCAAGCGGTTTCTGGCGAGCTGGTTGGTGAGCGTGTGGACATCGTGCTGTGGGATGACAATCCTGCTCAGTTCGTCATCAACGCCATGTCGCCGGCTGAAGTCGCGGCGATCATCGTTGACGAAGATGCTCATGCCATGGACATCGCTGTTGGCGAGGACAACCTGGCGCAAGCAATTGGCCGTGGTGGTCAGAACGTTCGTCTGGCCAGCCAACTGACCGGCTGGACGCTGAACGTGATGACCGAAGCGGACATCCAGGCCAAGCAGCAGGCCGAGACTGGCGACATCCTGCAGAGCTTCATCGACGAGCTGGAAGTCGACGAAGAACTGGCTCAGGTGCTGGTCGAAGAAGGCTTCACCAGCCTGGAAGAAATTGCTTATGTACCGATGGAAGAGATGCTCAGCATCGATGGTTTCGATGAAGAAATCGTCAACGAACTGCGCTCGCGAGCGAAAGATCGTTTGCTGACCAAAGCCATCGCTACAGAAGAAAAGCTGGCAGACGCCCAGCCGGCCGAAGACCTCCTCGAACTCGAGGGTATGGACAAAGGCCTGGCGCAGGAACTGGCAGTGCGCGGTGTGGTTACCCGCGAAGACCTGGCCGAGCAGTCTATTGACGACCTGCTCGACATCGACGGCATCGACGAAGAGCGTGCCGGCAAGCTGATCATGGCCGCCCGAGCCCACTGGTTCGAGTAAGTTTTACGGCCTGAGGAGAGAAGTGCATGACGCAAGTCACGGTGAAAGAACTGGCCCAAGTGGTCGACACACCGGTAGAGCGCCTGCTGCAGCAGATGCGAGAGGCGGGTTTGCCGCACAGCAGTGCCGAGCAAGTTGTCACCGATAACGAGAAGCAGGCCCTGCTTGCTCATCTGAAGAGCAGCCACGGCGAGAAGAAAGCCGACGCGCCGCGCAAGATTACCTTGCAGCGCAAAACCACCAGCACCCTGCGGGTCGCTGGCAGCAAGACCATCAGCGTTGAAGTGCGCAAGAAGAAAACCTTCGTCGAGCGCAGCAACGAAGAGATCGAAGCCGAGAAGCAGCGTGCGCTCGAAGAGCAGCGCGCCGCGGCGGACGCCGTTCGCCTGAAGGCCGAGGAAGAAGCCAAGCGTAAGGCCGAGGAAGAGGCCAAGCGTCAGACTTCCTCGCCGACTGCTGAGCGAACCCCTGCTGTTGAGGCTCCGTCGGTTGTCGCTCCTGTCGCAGCACCTGCAGCCGATGAGCGTAAAAAGGACGAGCCGCGTCGCCCAGACAAAGCTCGTAACGACGACGCTGATCGCCGTGGTGGCGATCGCAAGACCACTCAGCATCGCCCAACCGTCAAGGAAAAGGCGCCTGCTCCGCGTGTTGCTCCGCGTACTGTCGACGAAGAAAGCGATAACTTCCGTCGTGGCGGTCGTGGTAAGTCCAAGCTCAAGAAGCGCAATCAGCATGGCTTCCAGAGCCCGACCGGTATCCGGTCGTGCGTGACGTTGCCATCGGCGAGACCATCACTGTTGGCGAGCTGTCCCAGCAGATGTCGGTCAAAGCTGCTGAAGTCATCAAGTTCATGTTCAAGATGGGCACTCCGGTGACCATCAACCAGGTTCTCGACCAGGAAACTGCGCAACTGATCGCCGAAGAGCTGGGCCACAAGGTCAAGCTGGTCAGCGACAACGCGCTGGAAGAGCAACTGGCTGAGTACCTGAAGTTCGAAGGGGAGGCTATCTCCCGCGCGCCGGTCGTTACTGTCATGGGTCACGTTGACCATGGTAAGACCTCGCTGCTCGACTATATCCGCCGCGCCAAGGTGGCTTCTGGTGAGGCAGGTGGCATCACCCAGCACATCGGCGCCTACCACGTGGAAACTGATCGCGGCATGGTCACCTTCCTTGATACCCCGGGCCACGCCGCGTTTACCGCGATGCGTGCTCGTGGTGCCAAGGCGACCGATATCGTGATCCTGGTCGTGGCTGCTGATGACGGCGTGATGCCGCAAACCATCGAAGCGATTCAGCATGCCAAGGCTGCTGGCGTACCGCTGGTGGTTGCGGTGAACAAGATCGACAAGCCGGGCGCTGACCTCGACCGTATCCGCAGCGAGCTGTCGGTTCACGGTGTGACGTCCGAAGAGTGGGGCGGTGATACGCCATTCGTGTCGGTGTCCGCGAAAGTGGGTACCGGTGTAGACGATCTGCTTGAAGCCGTGCTGCTGCAGGCCGAAGTGCTGGAGCTGACCGCAACGCCGTCGGCCCCGGGCCGTGGTGTAGTGGTTGAGTCTCGCCTGGACAAGGGGCGTGGCCCAGTGGCGACTGTTCTGGTTCAGGACGGTACGTTGCGCCAGGGCGACATGGTTCTGGTCGGTTCGAACTACGGTCGTATCCGCGCCATGCTCGACGAAAACGGCAAGTCGATCAAAGAAGCGGGCCCGGCGATTCCGGTTGAGATCCTCGGTCTCGACGGGACACCGGAAGCCGGTGACGAAATGAGCGTATTGGCTGACGAGAAGAAAGCGCGTGAAGTTGCGCTGTTCCGTCAGGGCAAGTTCCGCGAAGTGAAACTGGCCCGTGCTCATGCTGGCAAGCTGGAGAATATCTTCGAGAACATGGGTCAGGAAGAGAAGAAGACGCTCAACATCGTCCTCAAATCCGACGTCCGTGGCTCGCTGGAAGCTCTGCAAGGCTCGCTCGGCGGTCTGGGTAACGACGAAGTGCAAGTGCGCGTCGTCGGTGGCGGGGTTGGTGGTATCACCGAATCCGACGCCAACCTGGCACTGGCCTCCAACGCTGTACTGTTCGGCTTCAACGTGCGTGCCGATGCTGGCGCACGGAAGATCGTCGAGCAGGAAGGTCTGGACATGCGTTACTACAACGTCATCTACGACATCATTGAGGACGTCAAGAAGGCGCTCACCGGTATGCTCGGCAGTGACGTTCGCGAGAACATCCTCGGTATCGCCGAAGTTCGTGACGTGTTCCGTTCGCCGAAGTTTGGCGCGGTCGCCGGTTGTATGGTGGTTGAAGGTACCGTGCACCGTAACCGTCCGATCCGCGTACTGCGCGACGACGTGGTGATCTTCGAAGGCGAGCTGGAATCCCTGCGTCGCTTCAAAGACGATATGGCCGAAGTGCGTAATGGCATGGAGTGCGGTATCGCTGTGAAGAGCTACAACGATGTCAAGGTCGGCGACAAGATCGAAGTGTTCGAGAAAGTCCAGGTGGCTCGCAGCCTGTAATCGCGAGTCGCAACACGCAGCGCCCGGCCCCGCATTTGCGCGGCCGGGCGTTTGCCGCTTTTGAGTCCGATGCTTTTTCAAGCATCGAGGCGAGTGGAAGGTAGCAAAGATGGCAAAAGACTATAGCCGTGCTCAACGTATCGGCGACCAGATTCAACGCGAATTGGCGCAGCTGATTCGCACCGAAGTCAAAGACCCGCGCCTGGGTGGCCTGGTGACTGTCACGGCGGTCGATGTCAGCCGCGACGCCAGCCACGCCAAAGTATTCGTCACCATCATGGGTGCGGAGCCGGAGGAAGGCGTAGATCCCGTTACGCAAAGCCTGCGGGTGCTCAATGACGCCAGCGGCTTCCTGCGTATGCAGCTCGGCAAGGCGATGAAGTTGCGCAGTGTGCCAAACCTGCGTTTTCACTACGACGAGAGTGTGATTCGTGGTGCTCAGCTGTCGGCGCTGATCGAGCGTGCGGTGACCGAGGACAGCAAACACAACGAAGACGATACCGAGGCCAAGGAGTAAGCACGTGGCCCAGGTAAAGCGTATTCGTCGCAAGGTCGACGGCATTATTCTGCTCGACAAGCCCAAAGGCTTCAGTTCCAACGCCGCACTGCAGAAAGTTCGCTGGCTGCTCAATGCCGAGAAGGCGGGGCACACCGGTAGCCTCGACCCACTGGCCACCGGCGTATTGCCGCTGTGCTTTGGTGAAGCAACCAAGTTTTCCCAGTATCTGCTCGATGCCGACAAGGGTTACGAGACGGTCATGCAGCTTGGCGTCACCACCACCACGGCGGATGCCGAGGGCGAAGTACTGCAGCGCTGTGAGGTGAACGTTGTGGCGGCTGATATTGAAGCGCTGCTGCCACGTTTTCGCGGCAATATCAGTCAGATTCCGCCCATGTACTCGGCACTCAAGCGTGACGGACAGCCGTTATACAAGCTGGCTCGGGCAGGAGAAGTAGTGGAGCGCGAGGCGCGTTCTGTTAGTATTGCGCGCCTTGAGTTGCTTGATTGCGCTGCCGACAAGGCGAGCCTGGCGGTGGACTGTAGCAAAGGCACCTATATTCGTACCCTGGTCGAGGATATTGGCCAACTGTTGGGTTGTGGTGCTCACGTCGCAGATCTGCGTCGGGTCAAGGCCGGGCCGTTTGGGTTGACGCAGACAGTCAGCCTGGAAGAGCTGGAGCAGGTGCATGCCGACGGTGGTCACGAGGCGGTTGATCGCTTCCTTCACCCTGTCGACAGTGGGCTTGAACACTGGCCGCTGCTCAGCTTCTCGGAGCACAGTTCGTTCTATTGGCTGCAAGGGCAGCCCGTGCGTGCATCGGATGCGCCGAAGTTTGGCATGGTGCGGGTACAAGATCACAATGGCCGCTTCATCGGTATCGGTGAAGTGAGCGAAGACGGGCGCATTGCGCCGCGTCGTTTGATTCGGTCTGCATGACCGTGGCGAGCTGCTCAAACGGCTCGTATCGAGGGTGGCTGTCAATAGGCGCGGTCATTACTCCTTTTAAAACACGGGAAGTTATTCCCGGCCTATTGAGATTGTCGTTCGCGACAGTCTCCAGATGAGAGGATGCCCACATGGCACTCAGCGTTGAAGAAAAAGCTCAGATCGTTAACGACTACAAGCAAGCCGAAGGCGATACCGGTAGCCCGGAAGTTCAGGTTGCTCTGCTGTCCGCTAACATCAACAAGCTGCAAGGCCACTTCAAGGCCAACGGTAAAGATCACCACTCGCGTCGTGGTCTGATCCGTATGGTTAACCAGCGCCGCAAGCTGCTGGATTACCTGAAGGGTAAAGACACCAGCCGTTACAGCGCCCTGATTGGTCGCCTGGGTCTGCGTCGCTAAGCAATGCTTATGCGTCGTTGACCGCAAAAGCTGGAAGTGGGCTCGCCCTGCTTCCAGCTTTTGCGTTTATGCTTTACCTGTTTTGGACAGCGCCGGGTCGACTCCCGAAGCAACTGCCCACGAATTCGCAAGAAACCGTTTCCCCAAAGGCAACAGAGAGAAGGAAAACACCGTGAACCCGGTAATCAAGAAATTTCAGTTCGGTCAATCGACCGTTACCCTCGAGACTGGCCGTATCGCCCGTCAAGCCTCCGGCGCAGTGCTGGTCACCGTTGACGACGACGTTGCTGTACTGGTTGCCGTAACCGGCGCTAAAACTGCCGACCCGAGCAAAGGCTTTTTCCCGCTGTCCGTGCATTACCAGGAAAAAACCTACGCTGCAGGCAAGATCCCCGGCGGTTTCTTCAAGCGTGAGGCCCGTCCCTCCGAGAAAGAAACCCTGACCTCGCGTCTGATCGATCGTCCGATCCGTCCGCTGTTCCCGGAAGGCTTCCAAAACGAAGTGCAAGTCATCTGCACCGTGGTTTCCACCAGCAAGAAGACCGATCCGGACATCGCTGCGATGATCGGTACCTCGGCTGCTCTGGCGATCTCCGGCATTCCGTTCAACGGCCCAATCGGTGCCGCCCGCGTCGCTTTCCATCCGGAAACCGGCTACTTGCTGAACCCGAACTATGAGCAGCTCAAGGCTTCCAGCCTGGACATGGTCGTAGCCGGCACCAAAGACGCCGTACTGATGGTTGAGTCGGAAGCCAAAGAGCTGACCGAAGACCAGATGCTGGGCGCTGTGCTGTTCGCCCATGATGAATTCCAGGTCGTTATCCAGGCTATCGCCGAGCTGGCTGCCGAAGCCGCCAAGCCGACGTGGGACTGGCAGCCTAAGGCTGAAAACACCGCACTGCTCAGCGCTATTCGCGGCGAGTTCGGTGATGCCATCTCCCAGGCTTACACCATCACCGTCAAGCACGAGCGCTATGCCCGTCTGGGTGAGCTGCGCAATGAAATCGTTGCCAAGTTCTCTGGCGAAGAAGGCCAGCCAACTGCCGGCGAAGTCAAAGAAGTATTTGGCGAAATCGAATACCGCACCGTGCGCGAGAACATCGTCAACGGCAAACCGCGTATCGATGGCCGTGACACCCGTACCGTACGTGGCCTGAACATCGAGGTCGGCGTACTGGACAAGACCCACGGTTCGGCGCTGTTCACCCGCGGCGAAACCCAGGCGCTGGTCGTTGCTACCCTCGGTACTGCCCGTGACGCACAGCTGCTGGACACCCTCGAAGGCGAGCGTAAAGACCCCTTCATGCTGCACTACAACTTCCCGCCGTACTCGGTGGGCGAGTGTGGCCGTATGGGCGCCACTGGTCGTCGTGAAATCGGCCACGGCCGCCTGGCTCGTCGTTCGATCGCAGCCATGCTGCCAGCTGCTGACGTGTTCCCGTACACCATCCGTGTCGTGTCGGAAATCACCGAGTCCAACGGTTCCAGCTCCATGGCCTCGGTCTGTGGTGCTTCCCTGGCGCTGATGGACGCTGGTGTGCCGATGAAGGCACCGGTAGCCGGTATCGCCATGGGTCTGGTGAAAGAGGGCGAGAAATTCGCCGTTCTGACCGACATCCTCGGCGACGAAGATCACCTGGGCGACATGGACTTCAAGGTAGCGGGTACCGCCAATGGCGTCACCGCGCTGCAGATGGACATCAAGATCCAGGGCATCACCGAAGAAATCATGGAAATCGCTCTGGGCCAAGCCCTGGAAGCGCGCCTGAATATCCTCGGCCAGATGAATCAGGTCATTGCTCAATCGCGTAGCGAACTGTCGGCCAATGCGCCGACCATGATCGCCATGAAGATCGATCAGGACAAGATTCGCGACGTCATCGGTAAAGGCGGCGCCACCATCCGCGCCATCTGTGAAGAGACCAAGGCTTCGATCGATATCGAAGACGACGGCTCGATCAAGATCTTCGGCGAAACCAAGGAAGCTGCAGAAGCCGCGCGTCAGCGCGTTCTGGGCATCACTGCGGAAGCCGAGATCGGCAAGATCTATGTCGGTAAGGTTGAGCGCATCGTCGACTTCGGTGCCTTCGTCAACATCCTGCCGGGCAAAGACGGTCTGGTGCACATCTCCATGCTCAGCGATGCGCGCGTAGAGAAGGTCACCGACATTCTGAAAGAAGGCGAGGAGGTCGAAGTGCTGGTACTGGACGTCGACAACCGCGGCCGTATCAAGCTGTCCATCAAGGACGTTGCCGCTGCCAAAGCTTCGGGTGTCTGATCCGGGCTAACGCCGCTGCTACGAAAAAAGCCAGTCAGGGTGACCTGACTGGCTTTTTTATTGCTGTTAGTTTTAGCGGCGCAGACGCTGCGCTAAAGTTGCGCTTTTCGCGGAGAAGCTCATGTCGTCACCTGTTCTGGTTGCGGCTCAATGTGCGGTGCAGGCTGGCGATCTCGCTGCCAACCTGGCTCTGCATCTGGATTTCATGCGGCGCGCTCGTGAGCTGGGCGCGGCCCTGATTGTCTTCCCCGAGCTATCTCTTAGCGGATACGAGCCGGCTCTGGCCGCTGTGCTGGCGCAGGCTACCGACAGCGCGTTGCTCGGTCCGTTGTGCAGTCTGGCCGTGCAGGCCGGCATGACGGCCGTAGTAGGTTTCCCGCTGCGTGTCGCAGGCCATGACAAGCCGCAAATTGCCGCCTGCATTGTTCATCCCGACGGCTCACGTGCCATCTATTACCAAGCAGTATCTGCATGCAGGTGAAGAGCAGTTTTTCAGCTCAGGCCAGGGTGGCCAGTTGCTGCGTATTGAGGCCATGTCGGTGGCCTTGTCGGTGTGTGCGGATTTCGCTCATGCCGACCATCCTGCTCAGGCAGCCGAGCGTGGTGCGCAGGTGTATGCAGCCAGTGTGCTTATCGGCGAGGGCGGTTATCACCACGACAGCTCGCTGTTGCAGGACTATGCACGGCGGCATGGTATGGCGGTGCTGATGGCTAATCATGGAGGCCCAACGGGAGGCTGGGTTGCAGCCGGGCGTAGTGCGTTCTGGGATGGGCAGGGGCGATGTATCGCATCAGCGGCAGGCGTGGGCAATCGTCTGCTAGTCGTTTCCAGGCAGGCGGATGGCTGGCAGGGGCGCGACATTGTGTTGTCCAGTTGATGCCTAAGCGCCCGTTATAAAAAAACGCCAGTCAGGGCATGCCTGGCTGGCGTTTTTTGTTACGGCGTTTACTGATCAGTCGGTGTACTGGAACAGCTTGATGATCTTTTGTACGCCCGAGGTGTTCTGTACGACGTTGCTGGCGGCATTGGCTTCCTGGCGGCTGACGACGCCCAGCAAGTAGACAACACCGTTCTCGGTGATCACCTTGATGCGACTGCCCGGTACGCCGCTGTCGGCGAGCATCTGGGTTTTGATCTTAGTGGTCAGCAGCGAGTCGTTGCTGCGGGCCAGCAGCGAGCTTGGCTGCTGCACCTGCAGCTCGTTGTGTACCTTGCGCACGCCTTGTACGGTGCGCGCGGCCTGCTCGGCGGTGCTCTTCAGTTCGGCGCGTGGCGTTTGCCCTGCGATCAGGATCACGCCGTTGTAGCTGCTCACCACGATGTGCGAGGTGGGGCTAGCGAGATCAGCGTGCGCGCGGGTAATGGCGTTTTCGACATTGGGGCCGACGAACTGATCGTCGATCTTGTTGCCAATGCTACGGCTGCCGCAACCGCCAAGGATGAGGCTGATTGCCAGTGCGGCGAAGATCAATGGTGAACGGGTCATTCTTCACTCCCAAACAGTTGACTGTCGATAAGGTCGCACAAGCAGTGGATGGCCAGCAAATGGACTTCCTGAATGCGTGCCGTGACCTTGGACGGCACGCGAATTTCCACATCTTCGGGGAGCAGCAGCGAAGCCATGCCGCCGCCGTCACGCCCGGTCAGGGCGACCACGGTCATTTCTCGGTCGTGGGCCGCCTGAATGGCCTGGATCACGTTGGCCGAGTTGCCACTGGTGGAGATCGCCAGCAGCACGTCGCCAGGTTGGCCCAGTGCACGAATCTGCTTGGAGAAAATTTCGTTGTAGCTGTAATCGTTGGCGATCGAGGTGATCGTCGAGCTATCGGTGGTCAGCGCAATGGCGGGCAGGCTCGGGCGCTCACGCTCGAAACGGTTGAGCAGTTCCGAGGAGAAATGCTGAGCGTCGCCAGCGGAGCCGCCGTTGCCGCAGGAAAGAATCTTGCCTTCGCTGAGCAGCGCCTGAACCATCACCTGACTGGCGTGCTCGATGAAAGGTGGCAGTACCTCCATCGCGTGGTGCTTGGCTTCTATGCTGGCTTGAAACAGCTGGCGAATACGGGCTTGCATATCCATGTGGATGTTTTGACCTTGACTGTAACGGTACGCCGAGCCGGGTGGCGCGCAGCGCTGTCGTTGAAAATGGCGGTGAAGCGGAGCGTTCGCAGCAAGCCGGAGCTTCAGCTGTCGAAGGCGTTCCTGATCCACTCCAGTGGTGCGGGTTTGCCATGGCCTATGGCTATGACATCGAAACGACAGGGATGTTTGGCCCAGCGCTTCTCTTGCTGCAGAAACTGCGTCGCCGTTGCGATCAGCTTGTCGCGCTTGCGCTTGTCGACGCTTTCGATCGCACCGCCCCAGGCATTGTGTTTGCGGTAGCGCACTTCGGCGAATACTACTGTATCGCCATCGAGCATGACCAGATCGAGTTCGCCGCGTTGGCCGCGCCAGTTATGGGCGATGTGTTTCAGACCGTGAGTTTCGAGATGCTCGCGGGCGAGGGCTTCAGCCGCTCGCCCGCTGGCATGTCGCGGGTCGTCGCTCAAAGCGGAACGTCGGGCAGGCGCTGGATCTGCCCGCCACGAATTTCAGCCCAGGGCAGTTGACGCTCCACGCGCTGTGCTGGGTTCAGGCTGAGGCTGCCTGAAAGACCATCGACACGGCTGTCTGGCAGTGCCTTGAGCTGGCCGAGGCGCGGCGCCAGGCGGAAGGCGTCGACGCCCATGGCGTACAGGCGGCCCATGCTGCCGCCAGCTTGCGGCCACTGGTTGTTGACCTGCTGGCGCAGTGGGTCGTTGGCGTCCAGCAGCCACGGCGTTTCGCAGAAACGGATGCCGTCTAGGTCGCGATACTGGGCGGCGTTCATGCTGCCGTTGAACAGGTGCGAGGTCGCATAGACCGGTACTTCACCTGCGTACTGGTAGGCCAGGGTCGGTTTGATCTGTTGAGCCTGTTGCGGCGTGGCGGCAAGGAAGATGAAATCGACATCTTGGCGGCGGCTGGGCGCGGCGCCAGAGGCCGAACCGCTGCCGCTGAGCTGGAACAGGTTGGCGATCTGCCGAGCCATGTCCACCGGTTGGTCGATATGTTCGGCACCGAGGAAGGTGCCGCCGGCGGCCTGCCAGCTTTGCTGGAACGCGGCCAGAACGCGATCGCCCCAGTCACCTTTGGGAACCAGTGCGACGGCGCTGCGCTTGCCATCGGCCCAGGCGCGACGAGCGACTTCACGGGCTTCGTCTTCGGCAGCCAGACCGAACTGGAACAGTTGCTCCGGGCTTTCTGCGCTGGCTTCGCTGTAGTTGAGGGCCAGCGTGGTGATCGGCAGTTGCTCGCGATTACCCAGCTGAGTCACCAGATTCTTCTCGAGTGGGCCGACGACCAGTTGCACGCCATCGGCCTGAGCCTGGCGGTAGAAATCATCCAGGGAGGTCAGGCGGGCACTGTCGTACAGCTGGATCTGCGGCTGCTTCTCGCCGCTCTGCTGCGCCTGGTAGTGAGCGGCAAGGAATCCGTCACGCAGTGCGCGCGCCACGGATGCCAGTTGGCCTTCCTGTGGCAGCAGCAGGGCGATCTTTTCCAGCGGCTGACTGGACAGCGCCTGCAGGTCGGCCAGGGCTTTCGGCAGTTGCAGGGCAGCGGGGTGGTTCGGGTGCTGAGCCAGCCAGTTGTCGATGGCGCCCTGCTGCTGTTGCAGGGTGCCGACTGTCTTGGCGACCTGCGCCAGAGACAGCCAGCCGGCCAGATCGGCATCGTCGGCGCTGGGCGCCGGCTCGGCCGGCAGGCTGGAGACCAGGCTCCAGATCTGATCCTGGTTGCGCTGTGCCTCGTCGCCGCTCAGCAGCGGCGCGATGAACACGCGCTCACGGGCTGCGGCGAGAATCTGGCCATCTTTCTCGAGTGCGTTGGCGCGGGTCAGCTGGGTGCGTGTCTGCTGTTCGACCGGCAGTTCACCGAGGCGCTCAAGGCTGGGATGGGCGAGGGCACTGAGCGCTGCCTTGGCATCGTTGCGGGTCAGGGCCAATTCGGCAGCGAGCGTGCTGGCGAATATCTGCTGAGCCGGCTTGAGGGTCTGCAGGTCGACCTGAGCGAGAATGCCGCTGGCGCGCTCGGCGTTGCCTTGCTTGTAGGCCAGGTCGGCGGCGGTGAGGCGCAGCAATTGCGCGTCTTCGCTCTGGCTGGTACCGGCCTGCTGGAGCATCTGCTCGAGGCTGGCTTGAGGTGTGCGAGGCAGTTCGCCGAGGTTGGAGGTGGGCGAGCTGCTGCAGGCAACGAGCAAGCCGGCAAGGCAGAGTGCAGAGAGCGGACGCAGGCAGGCGATCATGTAAGCGATTCCGGTTCTTGAGCAAATGAACGCACAATTGTACCCAAGGCATGCCGTCGGCGCGATCTCGAAGGTGTTAACCGGTGCGCAGACAGCGGTATCGTCCGTCGGGAACCCCTCGTTTGTCGCACGCGTTACAATGAGCGCTTTCTGATTAGATGAGGCGCCGCCGTGACTGCTAATGAAGCTCCCCGTTCCGCCACGGGCACCTTGTTCGTGGTGGCGACGCCTATCGGCAATCTCGACGACCTCAGCGCCCGGGCGCTCAAGGTGCTCAGCAGTGTCGCGCTGATCGCTGCCGAGGATACCCGGCACTCCTCGCGCCTGATGCAGCACTTCGGTATTGGCACGCAGCTGGCTGCCTGTCATGAGCACAACGAGCGTGATGAGGGCAGCCGCTTTATCGAGCGTCTGCGTGCGGGCGAAGATGTCGCACTGATTTCTGATGCCGGTACGCCGCTGATCTCCGATCCCGGCTACCATCTGGTGCGCCAGGCGCGTGCTGCGGGTATTCGCGTGGTGCCGGTGCCGGGCGCTTGCGCGTTGATCGCCGCGTTGTCCGCTGCCGGCCTGCCTTCCGATCGTTTCGTCTTCGAAGGTTTCCTGCCCGCTAAGAGCGTGGGGCGGCGCACCCGCCTTGAGCTGGTGCGTGAAGAGCCGCGTACGCTGATCTTCTATGAGGCGCCGCACCGGATTCTGGAATGCCTGCAGGACATGCGCGACGTGTTCGGCGGCGAGCGCCAGGCGCTGCTGGCGCGTGAGCTGACCAAGACCTTCGAAACCCTGCAGGGGCTGCCGCTCGAGCAGTTGTGCGAATGGGTGGCTGCGGATGCCAATCAGCAGCGTGGCGAGTGCGTGGTGCTGGTGGCGGGCTGGCAGGCGCCTGAAGACGAGGCCGCGGTCAGTGTCGAAGCGCTGCGCGTGCTCGATCTGCTGCTCGCCGAACTGCCGCTCAAACGTGCGGCGGCGCTGGCGGCGCAGATCACCGGGGTGCGCAAGAACCTGCTTTATCAGGCCGCGTTAGAGCGTCAGCAGGATGTTTGAACTTGTTCTCGCGGTGCCCCAGCGGTTACCCTAGTCGGCGGAGAGTCGATCGGACAGTCGCTGCCGTGCTTCGTTCGCGAAGTGTGGGGGAGGAAAGTCCGGGCTCCATAGGGCGGAGTGCCAGGTAATGCCTGGGGGGCGTGAGCCTACGGAAAGTGCCACAGAAAATAACCGCCTAAGCGCTTCGGCGCCGGTAAGGGTGAAAAGGTGCGGTAAGAGCGCACCGCACGGCTGGTAACAGTCCGTGGCTAGGCAAACCCCACTCGGAGCAAGACCAAATAGGGTTCCATTGGCGTGGCCCGCGCTGGAACCGGGTAGGTTGCTAAAGACGTACAGTGATGTCCGTCGTAGAGGAATGACTGTCCTCGACAGAACCCGGCTTATAGATCGACTCTCCACCTCCTTTCGCTTTGCGCTCCATCCTCTCGTTTCTAATACCGAAAAGATCTTACTCTTAACAAACTACTTTAAGTTTGTGGGTCAGGCTTCTGTATGTGCTTGTTTTTACCCCGACTATCGCTCCGATACCTCTGTCACACTCCCTCCTTTATCCGCTAAATCTCCGTTCTATAAGGACTTTTCCGTTCTGGCGCGCCTTGACGGTGGGGTATGCGCGTTCCTATAGTGTGCTCCGGTGGTGAAAAGTGGCATGAAGTGGGTTTTTTTGGATGCAGATGGCTAATTAAGGGGAAACGCAACAGTGTTTCGCGGAGCTAACGCCATAAGTCTCGACGCCAAAGGGCGACTCGCGATGCCTAGCCGGTATCGGGACGAGCTCGTGTCGCGTTCGGCTGGCCAGCTCATCGTTACCATTGATGCCATCGATCCCTGCCTTTGTGTCTATCCGCTGCCGGAGTGGGAAATCATCGAAAACAAGCTGCGTGAGCTGGCGTCCTTCCGTGAGGAAAACCGCCGCCTGCAGCGTTTGCTGATTGGTAATGCCGTCGATCTCGAGCTGGACGGTAGTGGTCGTTTTCTGGTTCCACCGCGTCTGCGCGAGTACGCCAAGCTGGATAAGCGCGCGATGTTGGTAGGGCAGCTAAATAAATTTCAACTGTGGGATGAGGATTCCTGGAATGCCGTGGCTGACGCCGATCTGGCCGCCATCAAGCAACCGGGTGCTCTTTCCGATGACTTACGTGACCTGATCCTGTGAATATGACCTCTACCTTCCGCCATATCACTGTACTGCTCGAGGAGGCCGTCGAAGGCCTCTCGCTGCGTGCGGATGGCTGCTATGTGGACGGTACATTCGGGCGAGGGGGGCACAGCCGGCTGATCCTTGATCGGATCGGGCCAGGCGGTCGCTTGCTGGGGTTCGATAAGGACCTCTCGCAATCGCGACTGGAAATACGCTAGCGGCCGAAGACGGCCGCTTTGTCGTTGTGCAGAGAAGCTTTGCGGAACTTGCTGATGAGCTCGCTGTCCGCGATCTCGCCGGTAGGGCCAGTGGCGTGCTGCTGGATCTGGGTGTGTCGTCCCCGCAGTTGGACGACGCCGAACGCGGCTTCAGCTTCCTCAATGACGGCCCTCTGGACATGCGCATGGATCCGACGCGTGGCGTCAGTGCAGCGCAGTTCATTGCCACTGCCGATGCCGACGAAATCGCCCGGGTCTTCAAGGAATACGGCGAAGAGCGTTTTGCCAAGCGTATGGCTCGCGCGGTGGTAGCACGTCGTGCCGAGCAGCCGTTCGAGCGTACCGCCGATCTGGCTCAGGTACTGACCGTGGCCAATCCCGCCTGGGAGAAGGGCAAGAATCCGGCTACCCGAGCTTTCCAGGGCCTGCGCATTCACGTCAACAACGAGCTGGGTGACCTGGAACGTGGTCTCGATGCCGCGCTGGAAAGCCTGGAAGTTGGTGGTCGTCTGGTCGTGATCAGCTTTCACTCCCTGGAAGACCGCATCGTCAAATTGTTCATGCGTAAGCACGCCAAGGGCGAAATGGACAAATTGCCCCGCGACTTGCCGATCATTCCCAAGGCCTTCGAACCGCGCCTGAAGCTGATCGGCAAGCCGCAGTTTGCTTCCGAAGCCGAGCTCAAGGCCAACCCTCGCTCGCGCAGCGCCGTCATGCGTGTCGCGGAGAAGCTGCGATGAGCGGCGTGCTCGCCAAGCGTTTCCCCAAGGGCAGCCTGCTGATGCTGGTGCTCTTCGTTGCCGTGCTCGGCTCCGCGCTGGCAGTGTCCTACAGCGCGCATTGGAATCGTCAGTTGCTCAATGGCCTGTATGCCGAACTCAGCGTGCGCGACAAGGCGCAGGCTGAGTGGGGGCGGTTGATTCTTGAGCAAAGCACCTGGACCGCTCACAACCGTATCGAGACCCTGGCCAGCGAACAGCTGAAAATGCGCATCCCCGACGCTGCCGAAGTGCGCATGGTGGCGCCATGATGAAGCTCGAGGGAGCTCTCTACCCGTGGCGCTTCCGCCTGGTCATGCTGCTGCTGGCGGTGATGGTCGCGGCGATTGCTGCGCGGATCTTCGAGCTGCACGTATTCGACCATGACTTCCTCAAGGCCCATGGCGATGCGCGCAGCGTGCGGCACATTCCTATCCCGGCACACCGTGGCCTGATCACTGACCGCAATGGCGAGCCGCTGGCCGTCAGTACTCCGGTCACCACGCTGTGGGCCAATGGCAAGGAGCTGCAGGCCGGCAAGGCCCAGTGGCCGGTGCTCGCTGCCGCGCTTGGTCAAGAACCGAATGCCTTCGCCACGCGCCTGCAGGCCAATGCCGAGCGCGAGTTCATGTACCTGGTTCGTGGTCTGACCCCGGAGCAGGGCCAGCGCGTGCTTGACCTCAAGGTGCCGGGCGTTTACCCAATCGAAGAATTCCGCCGTTTCTACCCGGCCGGTGAAGTGACCGCCCATATGGTCGGCTTCACCGACATCGACGACCGCGGCCGCGAAGGTGTCGAGCTGGCGTTCGAGGATTGGCTGGCCGGCGTGCCTGGCAAGCGCCAGGTGCTCAAGGACAGGCGTGGTCGTCTGATCCGCGATGTTCAGGTTACTCAGAACGCCAAAGCCGGTAAGGCTCTGGCGCTTTCCATCGATCTGCGCCTGCAATACCTGGCTCACCGCGAGCTGCGCAATGCGCTGGTCGAGTTCGGCGCCAAGGCCGGTAGCCTGGTGATGGTCGACGTGAAGACCGGCGAAATCCTCGCCATGGTCAACCAGCCGACCTACAACCCGAACAACCGCCGCAATCTGCAGCCGGCCGCCATGCGCAACCGGGCGATGATCGATGTGTTCGAGCCTGGCTCGACCATGAAGCCGTTCTCCATGAGCGCCGCTCTGGAAACCGGGCGCTGGAAGCCTACCGACAAGGTCGATGTGCAGGGCGGTACGCTGCAGATTGGTCGTTACACCATCAAGGACGTGTCCCGTGCGCCGGAAGGCGTGCTCGACCTGACGGGTATTCTCATCAAGTCCAGTAACGTCGGCATGAGCAAGGTCGCCTTCGATATTGGCGGCGCAGCTATTTATGACGTCATGCAGCAAGTTGGCCTCGGCCAGGATACCGGTCTGAGCTTCCCGGGCGAGCGCGTCGGCAACCTGCCCAACCATCGCGAATGGCGCAAGGCAGAGACCGCGACCCTTTCCTACGGCTACGGGCTTTCGGTTACCGCAGTGCAGCTGGCGCATGCTTATGCCGTACTCGGTAACAGCGGCCGCAGCGTGCCGATGTCGCTGACCCGTACCGACCGCGTGCGCGACAGCGTGCAGGTGATCCCGGAAGACGTCGCCCACACCCTACAGGGCATGCTGCAACAAGTGATCGAAGCGCCAGGTGGCGTATTCCGCGCCCAGGTGCCGGGTTACCACGTGGCCGGCAAAAGCGGCACCGCACGCAAGACCGCCTCCGGCACCAAGGGCTATCAGGCCAATGCCTACCGTTCGCTGTTCGCCGGCTTCGCTCCAGCGAGCAACCCACGTATCGCCATCGCCGTGGTCATCGACGAGCCCAGCAAGAGCGGTTACTACGGCGGCCTGGTATCGGCGCCGGTGTTCAGCCGCGTCATGGCCGGCGGCCTGCGCCTGATGAACATCACCCCGGACAATCTGCCCGAGACCGCGGCGGCAAAAGCCGAAGCGCCGACGGCGACCAACAATGGAGGGCGCGGCTGATGCCCATGCCATTGAACCAGTTGTTGCCTCAGGCAAGCAGCGGCGTACTGATCCGTGAGCTGACCCTGGACAGCCGTCAGGTGCGTCCGGGCGATCTGTTCCTGGCCGTGCCCGGCACTCGTCAGGATGGCCGCGTGCACATTGCCGACGCGATTTCCCGTGGTGCTGCTGCGGTTGCCTACGAAATCGACGGTTCCCTGCCAATGACCGCCGAGAGCGCCGAGCTGGTCGCCATCAAGGGGCTGGCAGGGCAGTTGTCGGCGATTGCCGGACGCTTCTATGGCGAGCCGAGCCGTGGCCTGCACATGGTCGGCATCACCGGCACCAACGGTAAAACCAGCGTCAGCCAATTGCTGGCTCAGGCACTGGATCTGCTCGGCGAGCCTTGCGGCATCGTCGGCACCCTCGGCAACGGTTTCTATGGCGCCCTGGCTCAGGGGCTGCACACCACGCCCGATCCTATCGGCGTGCAGGCGACCCTGGCCGGGCTGAAGAAGAACGGTGCCCGGGCGATCGCCATGGAAGTATCGTCCCACGGTCTGCATCAAGGTCGTGTCGCCGCGCTGGACTTCGACGTGGCGGTGTTCACCAACCTGTCGCGCGATCACCTGGACTATCACGGCTCGATGGAGGCCTATCAGGCTGCCAAGTCGGCCCTGTTCGCCTGGCCGAGCCTGCGTAGCCGGGTGATCAATCTGGATGACGCCGTAGGTCGCAAACTGGCCGAGGAAGAGCGCGAGTCGCGCCTGATCGGTTACAGCCTGGAAAATCAAAGCGCCTACCTGTTCTGCCGCGACATCCATTTCGATGATCAGGGCGTGCGCGCCACATTGGTCACGCCGCGTGGCGAAGGCAGCCTGCGCAGCTCGTTGTTGGGGCGCTTCAACCTCAGCAATCTGCTGGCGGTGGTCGGTGCGCTGGTGGCCATGGACTACCCGCTGGACGAGATTCTCAAGACCCTGCCGCGTCTGCAGGGGCCGGTCGGGCGCATGCAGCGTCTGGGTGGTCAGCAGGCACCGCTGGTGGTGGTCGATTACGCCCACACCCCGGACGCCCTGGAAAAAGTACTGAGTGCGTTGCGCCCACATGTCACCGGTCGCCTGCTGTGCCTGTTCGGCTGCGGCGGTGATCGTGATCGCGGCAAGCGTCCGCTGATGGCCGAAGTCGTCGAGCGCCTGGCCGATGCCACGCTGGTTACCGACGACAATCCGCGCAGCGAGGCACCCGAGCAGATTTTCGAGGATATCCGTGGCGGTTTGCGCAGCGCGGATCAAGTGCGTTTCGTCCATGGTCGTGGCCGTGCCATCGCTGAACTGATCGGCGAAGCCGCAGTGGGCGACGTGGTGGTGCTGGCTGGCAAGGGCCACGAGGACTACCAGGAAATCGACGGCGTGCGTCAGCCGTTCTCCGATCTGCAGGAAGCGGCTCGCGCACTCGCGGCATGGGAGGCGGCACATGCTTAAGGCACTGCGTTTGAGCGAAGTGGCCGGGCCATTGAATGGCCGCCTGGTTGGCGAAGATCGCGCTTTCGATGCCGTCAGCACCGATAGCCGCAGCATCGTGCCGGGCCAATTGTTCATCGCCCTGAGCGGCCCGCGTTTCGACGGCCATGACTACCTGGCGCAGGTCGCTGCCAAGGGCGCCGTGGCTGCGCTGGTCGAGCGTGAAGTACCAGATGTTGCGCTGTCACAGCTGGTGGTTGGCGATACGACACTGGCACTTGGCCAACTGGCTGCATTGAATCGTCAGGCCTACGGCGGCCCGTTGGCGGCCGTGACCGGCTCCAGTGGCAAGACCACGGTCAAGGAAATGCTCGCCAGCATCCTGCGCGCTGCTTTCATGGATCTGGGCGGCACCGTGCTGGCCACCCGTGGCAACCTGAACAACCAACTTGGCGTGCCGTTGACCCTGCTGGAGCTGGCTCCAGAGCACAAGGGCGCGGTGATCGAACTCGGTGCTTCCGGTATTGGCGAGATCGCCTACACCGTCGGCCTGACTCAGCCTCACGTGGCGATCATTACCAACGCCGGTAGCGCTCATGTGGGTGAATTCGGTGGGCCCGAGAACATCGTGCTGGCCAAGGGTGAAATCCTTGAAGGGCTGGCCGAAGGTGGCGTCGCCGTGCTTAACCGCGATGACGTGGCCTTCGAGCGCTGGGTCAAGCGTGCGGCCGGGCGCCGGGTGCTGAGTTTTGCCCTGCGTGATGCATCTGCTGATTTCCATGCCAGCGAATTGAGCCGCGACCCTCGTGGGTGCTCGGCTTTCAGCCTGTATTGCCATGATGGCCAGGCGCGCGTGCAACTGAACCTGTTGGGTGAGCACAACGTCGCCAATGCCTTGGCTGCGGCCGCTGCCGCCCATGCCTTGGCGGTGCCGCTGGTAGCCATCAAGAACGGTCTCGAAAGCTTGCTGCCGGTCAAAGGGCGTGCCGTCGCGCAATTGGCGCAGAACGGCGCACGGGTGATTGACGATACCTACAACGCCAACCCGGCTTCGATCTGCGCTGCCATCGATATTCTTGCCGGTTTCTCCGGGCGCAAGGTACTGGCGCTGGGTGATATCGGTGAACTGGGCGAGTGGTCAGAGCAGGGGCACCGTGAGGTCGGCGAATATGCGCTCGGCAAGGTGGACGCTCTGTATGCAGTCGGGCCACAGATGAAACACGCCGTACAGGCTTTTGGTTCCGCTGGCCGGCACTTCGCCGACCAGGCCGCGCTGATCGATGCGGTACGCGCCGAGCCCGGCGACAGCACCATTCTAATTAAAGGTTCACGCAGCGCCGCGATGGAAAACGTCGTGGTCGCACTGTGTGGCGATAGCGGGGAGAGTCACTAAATGCTGCTGCTGCTGGCAGAGTATCTGCAACAGTTCCACAAGGGCTTCGCGGTCTTTCAGTACCTGACGCTGCGCGGGATTCTCGGCGTGCTCACGGCGCTGACACTGTCGCTGTTCCTGGGCCCCTGGATGATCCGTACCCTGCAAATTCGGCAGATCGGTCAGGCCGTGCGCAACGACGGCCCGCAGTCGCATCTGTCGAAAAAGGGTACGCCGACCATGGGCGGTGCGCTGATCCTTTCGGCAATCGCCGTCAGCACCCTGCTGTGGGCGGATTTGAGCAACCGCTACGTGTGGGTGGTACTGATCGTCACCCTGCTATTCGGCGCCATTGGCTGGGTCGATGATTACCGTAAGGTGATCGAGAAAGATTCGCGCGGCCTGCCGAGCCGCTGGAAATATTTCTGGCAGTCGGTATTCGGCCTGGGCGCGGCGATCTTCCTTTATATGACGGCGCAGACGCCGGTGGAAACCACCCTGATCGTGCCGTTGCTCAAGGATGTCAGCATCCCGCTGGGCATCGGTTTCGTGGTGCTGACCTATTTCGTCATCGTCGGCTCCAGCAATGCGGTGAACCTGACCGATGGCCTCGACGGCCTGGCCATTCTGCCGACCGTCATGGTCGGCGGCGCCCTGGGCATCTTCTGCTACCTGTCGGGCAACGTGAATTTCTCCGAATACCTGTTGATTCCCTATGTACCGGGCGCAGGCGAGCTGATCGTGTTCTGCGGCGCGCTGATCGGCGCCGGCCTCGGCTTCCTGTGGTTCAACACCTATCCGGCGCAGGTGTTCATGGGCGACGTCGGTGCGCTGGCGCTAGGCGCTGCACTGGGCACCATCGCGGTGATCGTGCGTCAGGAAATCGTGCTGTTCATCATGGGGGGCGTGTTCGTCATAGAAACCCTGTCGGTGATCATCCAGGTCGCCAGCTTCAAGCTGACCGGCAAGCGCGTGTTCCGCATGGCACCGATACATCACCACTTTGAATTGAAAGGCTGGCCCGAGCCGCGGGTCATCGTTCGTTTCTGGATCATCACCGTCATTCTGGTGCTGATCGGTCTTGCCACTTTGAAACTGCGTTGAGGAACGAATGAGCCTGATCGCTTCCGACCAATTCCGCATCGTTGTCGGCCTCGGCAAGAGCGGCATGTCCCTGGTGCGCTACCTCGCGCGCCAGGGCATGCGCTTTGCCGTGGTCGATACCCGTGCCAATCCGCCGGAGCTGAGCACCTTGCGTGAACAGTTCCCGCAGGTCGAAGTGCGGTGTGGCGAATTGGATGCGGAATTCCTTGGCCGTGCCAGCGAACTGCTGATCAGCCCCGGCCTGGCCGTGGCCACTCCTGCGTTGCAGGAAGCGGCGAAGCGTGGTGCCAAGCTGTCCGGTGACATCGATCTGTTCGCCCGCGCCGCCAAGGCCCCGATCATCGCCATCACTGGCTCCAACGCGAAGAGCACCGTGACCACTCTGGTCGGCGAGATGGCTGTAGCGGCCGGTCGCAAGGTCGCCGTGGGCGGCAACCTTGGCACGCCTGCGCTGGATCTGCTTGCCGATGACGTCGAGCTGTATGTGATCGAGCTGTCCAGCTTCCAGCTGGAAACCACTGAATTGCTCAACGCTGAAGTGGCTACCTGCCTGAATATCAGCGAAGACCATATGGATCGCTATGCCGATCTGCCGGCCTATCACCTGGCCAAGCACCGCGTGTTCCGTGGCGCGCGGCAAGTGGTGGTGAACCGGGACGACCCGCTGTCGCGGCCGATGATCGCCGAGCAGGTACCGTGCTGGAGCTTCGGCCTCGGTAAACCTGACTTCAAGCGCTTCGGTCTGCTCGAGGAAAATGGCGAGAAGTATCTGGCCTATCAGTTCGAGACACTGTTGCCGGTGCGCGAGCTGAAAATCCGCGGCGCGCATAACCAGTCCAATGCACTGGCCGCGTTGGCGCTCGGCCACGCTGTAGGGCTGCCGATGGATGCCATGCTCGATACCCTCAAGGGTTTCACTGGCTTGCCGCATCGCTGCCAGTGGGTCGGCGAGCGTGCAGGCGTGAGCTATTACGATGATTCCAAGGCCACCAACGTCGGTGCCGCCCTGGCGGCCATCGAAGGCCTGGGCGATGACATCGCCGGCAAGCTGGTGCTGATCGCCGGTGGCGACGGCAAAGGCGCCGACTTCTCCAGCCTGCGCAAACCGGTGGCGGCGCATTGCCGCGCCGTGGTGCTGCTTGGCCGTGATGCCGACAAGCTGGCTGCGGTGCTCGACGGCGCAGTGGACATCGTTCGTGTCGACAGCCTACAGGCGGCGGTCGAGCAAGCTGCAGCTATCGCACAAAATGGTGACGCGGTGCTGCTGTCGCCGGCTTGCGCGAGCCTCGACATGTTCAAGAACTTCGAAGAACGCGGGCGCTTGTTCGCCCAGGCCGTGGAGGCGTTCGTCTGATGCTGTCCTTCTTGCGCCCTTATCCGTCCCCGCTGTTCAGCCGCCGTGGCCTGGACATGGACTTCCCCATGCTCGCTGGCTGCCTGGCGCTGCTCGGTCTCGGCCTGGTGATGATCTCCTCGGCCTCCACCGAAGTGGCGGCGGTCAACACCGGCAGCCCGCTGTACTACATGATCCGCCACCTGGTGTACCTGGTGATCGGCCTTGGCGCCGCTGGTGTGGTGCTGATGATTCCACTGGCGACCTGGCAGCGCCACGGCTGGTTGTTGCTCCTGGCTGCGCTGGCGCTGCTGGTCATGGTGCTGGTGCCGGGTATTGGCCGTGAAGTGAACGGCGCACGGCGCTGGATCGGCTTCGGCGCCTTCAACATCCAGCCGTCGGAGATCGCCAAGGTCTTCGTGGTGATTTACCTCGCCGGTTACCTGGTGCGTCGCCAGGAAGAGGTGCGTGAGAGCTGGGCCGGTTTCTTCAAGCCGTTCGTGGTGTTGCTGCCGATGGCTTTTCTGCTGCTGCTGGAGCCTGACTTCGGCGCCACCGTGGTGATGATGGGCTCGGCGATGGCCATGTTGTTCCTCGGTGGCGTCGGCCTGCTGCGCTTTGGCCTGATGGTGGCCTTGGCCGTGGGCGCAGTCTTCGTGCTGGTGCAGACCCAGGAATACCGCCTGCAGCGTTTGATCACCTTCACCGACCCGTGGGCCGACCAATACGGTTCCGGCTACCAGTTGACCCAGGCACTGATCGCCTTCGGTCGCGGTGAGTGGCTGGGCGTGGGGCTCGGCAATAGCATCCAGAAGCAGTTTTACCTGCCTGAAGCACACACCGACTTCGTGTTCTCCGTACTGGCCGAGGAGCTTGGCCTGGTCGGCGCGCTGGCGACCGTCGGCCTGTTCGTGTTCGTCAGCGTGCGTGCCCTGTATATCGGGCTGTGGGCTGAGCGCGCCAAGCAATACTTCTCGGCCTATGTAGCCTTTGGCCTGGCCTTCCTGTGGATCGGCCAGTTCCTGATCAACATCGGTGTGAATATCGGCCTGCTGCCAACCAAAGGTCTGACGCTGCCGTTCCTCAGCTACGGCGGCAGCTCTCTGGTGATCTGCTGCGTGAGCCTGGCGCTGCTGCTGCGCATTGAGTGGGAAACGCGCAATCAGCTGGGCAACGAGGACGTCGAATTCGACGAGTCGGACTTCCCCGAGCCCGCTACCGGCAAGGAGGCTGCTCATGGCCGGTAATGTGCTGATCATGGCGGGCGGCACCGGGGGCCATGTGTTCCCGGCTCTGGCCTGCGCCCGTGAATTCCAGGCCCGCGGCTATCGCGTGCACTGGCTGGGCACGCCGCGCGGTATCGAGAACGAGCTGGTGCCGGCTGCCGGTCTGCCGCTGCATCTGATCAACGTCAGCGGGCTGCGTGGCAAGGGCAAGCTGTCGCTGCTCAAGGCGCCGTTGCAATTGCTCAAGGCGCTGTTCCAGGCGCGCAAGGTGGTGCGTGAGCTGCAGCCGGTGTGCGTGTTGGGCATGGGTGGTTATGTAACCGGCCCGGGCGGCCTGGCTGCGCGACTGGCCGGCGTGCCACTGATCATTCACGAACAGAATGCAGTGGCCGGTACCGCCAATCGCAGCCTGGTGGCATTCGCCAGCCGGGTCTGCGAGGCTTTCCCCGATACCTTCGCTGCGTCGGACAAGCGTCGTACCACCGGCAACCCGGTGCGCGAGGAACTGTTCCTGGAAACGCCCCGCGATTCGTTGACCGGTCGTCGCCCGCGTCTGCTGATTCTGGGTGGCAGCCTGGGCGCCGAACCACTGAACAAACTGCTGCCGGAGGCGCTGGCGCAGGTATCTGCCGAGCTGCGGCCGGAAGTCTTTCACCAGGCGGGCAAGCAGCACGCCACGGTGACTGGCGAACGTTACACCGCTGTGGGCGTCGAAGCGCAAGTCGCGCCGTTCATCAGCGACATGGCCCGCGCCTATGCCTGGGCCGACCTGGTGGTCTGCCGCTCCGGCGCGCTGACCGTCAGTGAACTGGCTGCTGCCGGTCTGCCGGCTTTCCTGGTGCCGTTGCCCCACGCGATCGACGATCACCAGACGCGCAATGCCAGCTATCTCGCGAAGGACGGTGCCGCCGTCCTTCTGCCACAACGCTCCACTGACGCTGCCGATCTGGCAGCGCAGCTGACCGAGGTCTTGATGCACCCCGAACGACTCAAAGAAATGGCCAGCACGGCACGTCGCCTGGCCAAGCCCGATGCCACCCGTAGTGTTGTTGATGTTTGCCTGGAGGTGGCCCGTGGCTAAGTCTCCCGCAGCGGTCAAGGCAGAAGTGCGGCGCATGCGCCGTATCCGCCGTATTCATTTCGTCGGTATCGGCGGCGCTGGCATGTGCGGCATCGCTGAAGTGCTGCTCAATCTCGGTTACGAAGTTTCCGGCTCCGACCTGAAAACCTCGCCGGTTACCGAGCGCCTGGAAAACTTCGGTGCCCATATCTTCATCGGTCACCGTGCCGAGAATGCCGAGAATGCCGACGTGCTGGTGGTTTCCAGCGCCATCAACACCTCCAATCCGGAAGTTGCTACCGCCCTGGAGCGACGCATTCCGGTGGTACCGCGTGCCGAGATGCTCGCCGAGCTGATGCGCTACCGTCACGGTATCGCCGTGGCCGGTACCCATGGCAAGACCACTACCACCAGCCTGCTCGCTTCGGTGTTCGCTGCCGGCGGCCTGGATCCAACCTTCGTGATCGGCGGGCGTCTGAACGCTGCCGGCACCAATGCGCAGCTCGGCACCAGTCGTTACCTGATCGCCGAAGCCGACGAGAGCGATGCAAGCTTCCTGCACCTGCAGCCCATGGTCTCGGTGGTCACCAACATCGACATGGATCACATGAGCACCTATGAGGGTGACTTCAATAAACTGAAAAAGACCTTCATCGAGTTTCTCCACAACCTGCCGTTCTACGGCCTGGCCGTGGTCTGCGTGGACGACCCGGTGGTACGCGAGATTCTCTCCCAGGTGGGTCGCCCGACCGTGACCTACGGTTTCAGCGAAGACGCCGACGTGCGCGCCATCAATGTGCGTCAGCAGGGCATGCAGACCTTCTTCACGGTGCTACGCCCGGACTGCGAGCCGCTCGACGTGTCGGTGAACATGCCCGGCAACCACAACGTGCTCAACTCCTTGGCGACCATTTGCATCGCCACCGACGAAGGCATCAGCGATGAGGCCATCGTGCAGGGGTTGTCGCAGTTCCAGGGCGTAGGGCGGCGCTTCCAGGTCTATGGCGAACTGCCGGTCGAAGGCGGCCAGGTAATGCTGGTCGACGATTATGGCCACCACCCGCGTGAAGTCGCAGCAGTGATCAAGGCCGTACGTGGCGGCTGGCCTGAGCGCCGATTGGTGATGGTCTACCAGCCGCACCGATTCAGCCGTACCCGTGACCTGTACGACGATTTCGTCCAGGTATTGGCCGATGCCAACGTGCTGTTGCTGATGGAAGTCTATCCGGCTGGCGAAGAACCGATTCCCGGTGCCGATAGCCGCCAGCTGTGCCACAGCATCCGTCAGCGTGGTCAGCTGGATCCCATTTATGTCGAGCGTGGTGCCGAACTGGCGCCGCTGATCAAGCCGCTGCTGCGTGCTGGCGACATCCTGCTTTGCCAGGGTGCCGGCGACATCGGCGGGGTTGCCCCACAACTGTTGAAAAGCCCGCTGTTCAGCGTGCAAGGTCAAGCGAAATGAGCGCCGAAACCCTGAAATCCCAACTGCCGGTTGCAGCCTTCGGCCGTGTGGCCGTGCTGTTCGGCGGCAAGAGCGCCGAGCGCGAAGTCTCGCTGAAGTCCGGCAACGCCGTGTTGTCTGCGCTGCAGAGCGCGGGCGTGGACGCCTTTGGCATCGACGTGGGTGATGATTTCCTCGAGCGCTTGCTTAGCGAGAAGGTTGATCGTGCCTTTATCGTGCTGCATGGCCGTGGCGGCGAAGACGGCAGCATGCAGGGCCTGCTCGAGTGCGCCGGCATTCCCTACACCGGTAGCGGCATCCTGGCCTCGGCACTGGCCATGGACAAGCTGCGCACCAAGCAGGTGTGGCAGAGCCTGGGTCTTTCCACGCCGCTTCATGCCGTGTTGGCTAGCGCCGAAGATTGCCGCCGTGCGGCTGCCGAGCTGGGCTTCCCGCTGATCGTCAAGCCGGCCCACGAAGGCTCCAGCATCGGCATGGCCAAAGTCACCGATGTCGAGGCGCTGATTGCCGCCTGGCAGGACGCTGCCTGCTACGACAGCCAGGTGTTGGTCGAACAATGGATCCACGGTCCCGAGTTCACCATCGCCATGCTGCGTGGCGAGGTATTGCCGCCCATCGCGCTGGGCACCTCGCACAGCTTTTATGACTACGATGCCAAGTACCTGGCCGATGATACCCAGTATCGAGTTCCCTGTGGCCTAGATGCCGACAAGGAAGCCGAACTCAAGGCGCTGACCGCCAAGGCCTGTGAGGCCGTAGGCACTCAGGGCTGGGCTCGCGCCGACGTGATGCAGGATGCCGAGGGGCGTTTCTGGCTGCTCGAGGTGAACACCGTACCGGGCATGACCGACCACAGCCTGGTGCCAATGGCTGCGCAGGCCGCCGGCTTGGACTTCCAGCAACTGGTGTTGGCGATTCTTGCCGATAGCGTCGAGGCCCGGGGGTAATCATGAGCGCCGTCTTGCGTCATCAGCCAGGTACCGCCCGAGCGCCTATGCGCGGCAAGGCCGTGCCGCGCGGCGCCAGCCGTCTGGTGGCGAAGGAGCCGATCAGCCTGCGTTTGCCACGGCCCAATTTCAGCCTGCTCAAACGTATTACCTGGCCGGTATTGCTGCTGGTGCTGGGGTTCGGCGCCTATGAGCTGTCGCTGCGCCTGCTGCCTTACGCGGATCGTCCGATCGCCAAGATCAGCGTCGAAGGCGACCTCAGCTACATCAGCCAGCAATCGGTGCAACAACGCATTGAACCTTTTGTCAGCGCGAGCTTCTTCAGTGTCGACCTTGTCGGTATGCGGCACGAGTTGGAGCAGATGCCATGGATCGCCCACGCCGAAGTGCGTCGCGTATGGCCCGATCAGGTGATGGTGCGTCTGGAAGAGCAACTGCCGATCGCCCGCTGGGGTGACGAGGCTCTGCTCAACAATCAAGGGCAGGCATTCGCGCCGAAAGAGCTGGCGCATTACGAGAATCTGCCACAGCTGTACGGCCCGAAGCGGGCCCAGCAACAAGTCATGCAGCAGTATCAGGTGTTGAGCCAGATGCTGCGACCAATGGGATTCACCGTGGCACGCCTGGAGTTGCGTGAGCGCGGCAGCTGGTTCCTGTCCACTGGGCAGGGCATCGAAGTGCTGCTTGGGCGCGACCATCTGGTGGAAAAAATACGTCGTTTCAGCGCCATCTACAGCAAGGCGCTGAAGGATCAGAAAGACAACATCGCGCGGATCGATCTGCGCTACGCCAACGGCCTTGCCGTTGCGTGGCACGAGCCGCAAGCACCCGTAGCGGTCGAACCCGCTGCGGTGCAGTGAATCAGGAGAGAAGGCAACAGTCATGGCAAACGTGCAGAGCGGCAAGATGATCGTCGGTCTCGACATCGGCACCTCCAAAGTGGTGGCGCTGGTGGGCGAGGTGACCGCTGATGGTCAGCTGGAAATCGTCGGCATCGGTACTCACCCGTCGCGCGGCCTGAAGAAGGGCGTGGTGGTCAATATCGAGTCCACGGTGGCCTCGATCCAGCGCGCGGTCGAAGAGGCTCAACTGATGGCGGGTTGCCGTATTCACTCGGCGTTCGTCGGTGTAGCTGGCAATCACATCCGTAGCCTCAACAGCCATGGCATCGTCGCCATCCGCGACCGTGAGGTCAGCAGTGCCGATCTGGAGCGTGTGCTCGACGCCGCTCAGGCCGTGGCCATTCCGGCAGATCAGCGTGTGTTGCACACCCTGCCGCAGGATTACGTGATTGATAACCAGGAAGGCGTTCGTGAGCCTCTGGGCATGTCCGGCGTGCGCCTGGAAGCCAAGGTACACGTGGTGACCTGCGCAGTTAATGCGGCGCAGAACATCGAGAAGTGCGTGCGCCGCTGCGGTCTGGAAGTCGACGACATCATCCTCGAGCAGCTCGCATCCGCGTATGCGGTGCTGACCGACGACGAGAAAGAGCTGGGCGTGTGCCTGGTCGACATCGGCGGTGGCACCACTGACATTTGCATCTTTACCGAAGGCGCGATTCGTCATACCGCGGTGATCCCGATCGCTGGCGATCAGGTCACCAACGACATTGCCATGGCGCTGCGTACGCCGACTCAGTACGCCGAAGAGATCAAGATCCGTTATGCCTGCGCCCTGGCCAAGCTGGCTGGCGCCGGCGAAACCATCAAGGTGCCGAGCGTGGGCGACCGTCCACCGCGCGACCTGTCGCGCCAGTCCCTGGCTGAAGTGGTCGAGCCGCGTTACGACGAGCTGTTCACTTTGATCCAGGCTGAACTGCGCCGCAGCGGCTACGAAGACCTGATTCCGGCTGGCATCGTGATGACCGGTGGCACGGCGAAGATGGAAGGCGCGATTGAGCTGGCCGAAGAAATCTTCCATATGCCGGTGCGCCTCGGCATGCCCCATAGCGTCAAGGGGCTCAGCGACGTGGTGCGCAATCCCATTTATTCAACAGGCGTTGGCCTGCTGTTGTACGGGCTGCGCAAGCAGTCCGACGACATTCCGATGCCCGGCAACGGTGGGTACGGCGATGATACGAAAACCCCGGTACTGGAGCGGCTTAAACGCTGGATCCAGGGCAATTTCTGATGTTGGGCGGCGCGTGCACGGGCGTGTGCGGCGTCATCAGCAGTAGGCGTTAAAAACTAGAAAGTACAGGAGAGAGACCATGTTTGAACTCGTAGACAACCTTCCGCAAAGCGCGGTTATCAAGGTCATCGGTGTCGGTGGTGGTGGTGGCAATGCCGTCAATCACATGGCCAAGAGCAACATCGAAGGCGTCGAATTCATCTGCGCCAACACCGATGCTCAGGCACTGAAGAACATCGGTGCTCGCACCATTCTGCAACTCGGCACAGGCGTAACCAAGGGCCTGGGCGCTGGCGCCAATCCGGAAGTCGGCCGTCAGGCGGCTCTGGAAGACCGTGAGCGTATTGCCGAAGTGCTGCAGGGCTGTGACATGGTTTTCATCACCACCGGCATGGGCGGTGGTACCGGTACTGGTGCTGCGCCAGTGATCGCCGAAGTAGCCAAGGAAATGGGCATCCTTACCGTTGCGGTAGTGACCCGTCCGTTCCCGTTCGAAGGCCGTAAGCGTATGCAGATCGCTGACGAAGGCATTCGCTTGTTGTCGGAAAGCGTCGATTCGCTGATCACGATCCCCAACGAAAAACTGCTGACCATCCTTGGCAAAGACGCCAGCCTGCTGTCCGCCTTCTCCAAGGCCGATGATGTGCTGTCCGGCGCCGTACGTGGCATCTCCGACATCATCAAGCGTCCGGGCATGATCAACGTCGACTTCGCCGACGTGAAAACCGTGATGAGCGAAATGGGTATGGCGATGATGGGCACTGGCTGCGCCAGCGATCCTAACCGTGCTCGTGAAGCCACCGAAGCGGCGATTCGCAACCCGTTGCTGGAAGACGTCAACCTGCAGGGCGCTCGCGGCATCCTGGTGAACATCACCGCCGGCCCGGATCTGTCCCTGGGTGAGTACTCTGACGTGGGTAACATCATTGAACAATTCGCTTCCGAGCACGCGACCGTCAAGGTTGGCACCGTGATCGATCCGGATATGCGTGACGAGCTGCACGTGACCGTGGTTGCCACTGGCCTGGGTGCGCGTATCGAGAAGCCGGTCAAGGTCATCGACAACACCGTTCAGGTCGCTGCCGCTCAGTCGGCTGCGCCCGTAGCTGCCCCGATTCGTGGTGAGCAGAATGTTAATTACAAGGATTACGAGCGCCCGACCGTACAGCGTCAGAGCCATGGTGGTGCAGCTACTGCGGCGAAGCTGAATCCTCAGGATGATCTGGATTATCTGGACATTCCGGCATTTCTGCGTCGTCAGGCGGATTGATGAAATCTATCAGGAGCATAAGGGTGATTGGTGTTCAGCAAAGGTCGGTTCTGCTATTATTGCCAGCCTTTGTTGAAAACAATTCGCACTTAGCGCTATAGCGGCCAGAGCCATGATCAGACAACGCACCCTGAAGAACATCATCCGCGCCACGGGTATCGGCCTGCACTCCGGGGAGAAGGTTTACCTGACCCTGAAGCCGGCTCCGGTGGACACCGGCATCGTGTTCCGTCGTACCGACCTCGACCCTGTAGTGGAGGTTGTCGGTTACGCCCTGAACGTCGGTGAAACCACCATGTCGACCACGTTGGTCAATGGTGATGTCAAGGTGGATACGGTAGAGCACCTGCTTTCGGCCATGGCTGGCCTGGGCATCGATAACGCCTACGTCGAGCTCTCTGCATGTGAAGTGCCGATCATGGATGGCAGTGCTGGGCCCTTTGTTTTCCTGATTCAGTCGGCTGGCCTGCAAGAGCAGGACGCGCCGAAGAAGTTCATCCGCATCACCCGTGAAGTGACCGTGACGGAAGGCGACAAGCGCGCCACTTTCATTCCGTTCGAAGGCTTCAAGGTGAGCTTCGAGATCGATTTCGACCACCCGGTGTTCCACGACCGTACCAAGACCGCGAGTGTGGATTTTTCCAGCACCTCGTTCGTCAAGGAAGTCAGCCGTGCCCGCACGTTCGGTTTCATGCGTGATATCGAATTCCTGCGTTCGCACAACCTGGCACGCGGCGGTAGCGTGGACAACGCCATCGTGGTGGACGAGTTTGGTGTGCTCAACGAAGACGGCCTGCGGTACGAGGACGAATTCGTCAGGCACAAGATTCTCGATGCGATTGGTGACCTTTATCTGCTTGGTAACAGTTTGATCGGTGAGTTCCGCGGCTACAAATCTGGCCACGGCTTGAACAATCGCCTGCTGCGCGCCTTGATCGCACAGCCGGACGCTTGGGAAGTGGTGACTTTCGAAGACGCCGAGGCTGCACCGATTTCTTACATGCGCCCAGCAGCGGCAATGTAAGACACTCTCCTTGCTTTATCTTTAAGGCCACCCTCGGGTGGCCTTTTTTATGCCCGTATTTCTATCGTGCACGCAGGTTCGGTTTGCAGCATTCAGGGCTGCAGCGGCTATCAGTTTGAGAGAGGTGACATTTTTCCGGCGAGTATCAACTGCTGCGGTAACAGCTTGATGAGCTTTACGAATCGCTGCGCCGGCGGTGATTGGCAAGGCGCTCCAGGGCTTCCCGCAGACGGGGATCGGTGACGCCTGCAGCGGTTTCCTGAATGTTATCTGCGGCGCTGTCTGAGAGCTCGAAGGGCTGAGTGGGCTCACGCCTTTCGGCGGTAGGAGGTTGCACCTTGAAGAGTATTTTCGTTAAGGTCGCGAACGTTTCGAGCGCCTGCAACTGCCTTTGCAGGCGTCGCTGTTGATAACGCAGCCGGGTGGCCCAGTGGCCGTCGGTGACGATTAAAAGCAGACAGCCTTCTCGCCAGGACGCCACATGGCAATGTTCCCGGGCGGCTGGTTGTAGCTGGCTTTCCAGCAACTGCTGCAGGTGATCAATCCGCTGAGCCTGATTGAACAGGGCTTTCAGGGGTTTCGCCTCGCGCATCAGTGCAGCGGGAGCCTTGGCCGGCAAGGGACGAAAACTCATGGCGGAGCGCCTGCAACTTTGTGGGCCGTCATGTTAGCAGAACCTTGCTGAGCGCTTGGGTTCCACTTTTTTTACATGGGGATGTCATGCACATCATTTTTCTCAGTCGACGCCACGGTGCGGCGCGTTCGCTCAGTCTCGATCTGCGCTGGCTGGCGATCGGCCTGGCGCTGTTGGTCGCGTTGGCGGTTGGCGGAGGTGCCGCTGTCGGCGCCTGGCTGGCACCGAAGACGACAGGGCTGCCGGAAAGCGTCGAAATCACTCAGGCACTCGATGCCCAGCGTGACGAAGTGGGCGCGGTGCGTATCGATGCGCAGCGTCAACTGGATGCGTTCGCCGCCCACGTCGCCGAGTTGCAGGCCCGACTGACTCGTCTCGATGCTCTCGGTGAACGCCTTACCGAGCTGGCGGAGCTGGACGCCAGTGAGTTCGACTTCTCCCTGGGTGTCGGTCAGGGCGGTCTCGAGGAACTGGTCGATGGCGCGGCCTATGCCCCGCCGCCTTTCATGAGTACTCTCGATGAACTGGCGCTGCGCATGGACAGCCGCGAGCAGCAGCTCGAAGTGCTGGAGCAACTGCTGGCAGATCGGCGTATTGACGAAGCCGTGATGCTGTCGGGGCATCCGGTATTGCAGGGTTATGTGTCGTCGCCTTTCGGTCGCCGTGTCGACCCTCTGACTGGCCGTGCCAGCGTACACAAAGGCGTGGATTTTGCTGCCAAAGCTGGCAGTGATGTGGTTGCGGTCGGAGCTGGTGTGGTGACTTTTGCCGGGCGCCGTAACGGCTATGGCAACACCGTGGAAATCAGCCATGCCGATGGCTACGTCACCCTGTATGCACACAATCGCAGCAATCGTGTGCAGGTCGGTGATCTGGTTCAGCGTGGTCAGGCCATCGCAACGGTGGGCAGTACCGGGCGCTCGACCGGTAATCACGTTCACTTCGAAGTCAGTCGTAACGGGCAAGTGGTCAATCCGCACAATTACATTGCGCGAGTCAGCGACGGCGAATGAAGCGCACGGCCGCTGGCCGTCTCGTACATCGCCGATGGCCCTGTGCCAATAACGCCGCTTTCCTCAATTCCGTTTCCGGGTAGAATGCCCCCTTCTCACGCAGCCATAAGGGCTGCATGGGCGACTCACGGGGCCGCCCTCCATCCATAGCGTGGAAGATCCTGTCGATATGTTTGCGCCTTTGTTGAAAAAACTCTTTGGAAGCAAGAACGAGCGTGAGGTCAAGCGCCTGCTCAAGGCGGTTCAGGCCGTCAATGCATTCGAGGAGCAGATGCTCGCTCTCTCCGACGAGCAACTGCGCGCCAAAACCGAAGAATTCAAGGCCCGCCTGGCCAAAGGCGAAACCCTGGATCAACTGTTGTCCGAAGCTTTCGCCGTTGCTCGCGAGGCCGGCAAGCGTGTGATGGGTATGCGCCACTTCGACGTTCAGTTGATCGGCGGCATGACCCTGCACGAAGGCAAGATCGCCGAGATGCGTACCGGTGAGGGCAAGACCCTGGTCGGCACCCTGGCCGTCTACCTCAATGCTCTGGAAGGCAAAGGCGTGCACGTGGTCACGGTCAACGACTACCTGGCTCGCCGTGACGCCAACTGGATGCGTCCGCTGTACGAATTCCTTGGTCTGTCGGTCGGTATCGTCACCCCGTTCATGCCCCCGGACGAGAAGCGCGCTGCCTACGCCGCCGACATCACCTACGGTACCAACAACGAATTCGGTTTCGACTACCTGCGCGACAACATGGCGTTCAGCGTGGAAGAGAAATTCCAGCGCGAGCTGAATTTCGCCGTGATCGACGAAGTCGACTCGATCCTCATTGACGAAGCGCGTACCCCGCTGATCATCTCCGGCCAGGCCGAAGACAGCTCCAAGATGTACACCGAGATCAACAAGCTGATTCCTCGCCTCAAGCTGCACATCGAGGAAGAAGAGGGCGTGGTCACTCAGGAAGGCCATTACAAGGTCGACGAGAAGAGCCGCCAGGTCGAACTCAACGAGGAAGGTCATCAGGTCATCGAAGACATGCTGACCCAGGCCGGTCTGCTGGCCGAGGGCGAGAGCCTCTATTCGGCGCACAACCTCGGTCTGCTGACTCACGTGTATGCCGGCCTGCGCGCTCACACCCTGTTCCAGCGCAACGTCGAGTACATCGTACAGAACGGTCAGATCATTCTGATCGACGAGCACACTGGCCGTACCATGCAAGGCCGTCGTCTGTCCGAAGGCTTGCACCAGGCCATCGAAGCGAAGGAAGGCGTGAACATCCAGGCTGAAAGCCAGACCCTGGCTTCGACCACCTTCCAGAACTACTTCCGCCTGTACAACAAGCTGGCGGGGATGACCGGTACCGCTGATACCGAAGCCTTCGAATTCCACCAGATCTATGGTCTGGACGTGATGGTAATTCCGACCAACAAGCCCGTTTCCCGTAAGGACTTCAACGACCTGGTCTATCTGACTCAGGAAGAGAAGTACGCGGCGATCATCAACGACATCAAGGAATGCCAGGCCCAGGGCCGGCCAATCCTGGTCGGTACCGCGACCATCGAAACGTCCGAGTACGTTTCGCGGTTGCTGGAGCAGGAAGGCATCGAGCACAAGGTGCTCAACGCCAAATTCCACGAGAAGGAAGCCGAGATCATTGCCCAGGCCGGTCGCCCAGGCGCGCTGACCATCGCTACCAACATGGCCGGTCGTGGTACCGACATCCTGTTGGGCGGCAACTGGGAAGTTGAAGTCGCGGCACTGGAGAACCCTACTGCCGAGCAGATTGCGCAGATCAAGGCCGACTGGCAGAAGCGTCACCAGCAAGTGCTGGAGTCCGGCGGCCTGCACGTGATCGCGTCCGAGCGTCACGAATCGCGTCGTATCGACAACCAGCTGCGTGGCCGATCCGGTCGCCAGGGTGATGCCGGCTCCAGTCGTTTCTACCTGTCGCTGGAAGACAGCCTGATGCGTATCTTCGCTTCTGATCGGGTGAAGAACTTCATGAAGGCGCTGGGCATGCAGGCTGGTGAGGCCATCGAGCATCGCATGGTCTCCAATGCCATCGAGAAGGCGCAGCGTAAGGTCGAGGGCCGCAACTTCGATATGCGTAAGCAGTTGCTCGAATTCGACGACGTGGCGAACGAGCAGCGCAAGGTGATCTACCACATGCGCAACACCTTGTTGACCGCTGACAACGTCGGCGAAACCATCGAGGATTTCCGCAGGGAAGTGTTGGACAACACTGTCAACGCGCACATGCCACCGCAGTCGCTGCCTGAGCAGTGGGACATCGCCGGTCTGGAAGAGGCGCTTTACGCAGGCTTCAACCTGCGTCTGCCGATCCAGCAATGGCTCGACGAAGACGACAAGCTGTACGAAGACACGCTGCGCGAGCGCATCCTCAAGGAGCTGATCGAGGCCTACAACGAGAAGGAAACACAGGCCAGCGCCGAAGCCCTGCGTACTTTCGAGAAACAGATTCTGCTGCGTGTACTCGACGACCTGTGGAAAGATCACCTGTCGACCATGGATCACCTGCGTCACGGTATTCACCTGCGCGGCTACGCCCAGAAGAACCCGAAGCAGGAATACAAGCGCGAGTCCTTCACCCTGTTCCAGGAACTGCTGGATTCCATCAAGCGCGATGCCATCCGCGTGCTTTCGCACGTTCAGGTTCGCCGCGAAGATCCGGTCGAAGAAGAAGCCCGCCTGCGTCGTGATGCCGAAGCTCTGGCCCAGCGCATGCAGTTCCAGCACGATGAAGTGTCTGCACTTCAGGAGCCTGAAGCCGAAGTGCAGGACGGCGGCGATGTAGCCGTTGCCACTGCCCCGGTGCGTGCCGAGCAGAAGATCGGTCGCAACGAGCTCTGCCCGTGCGGTTCCGGCAAGAAGTACAAGCACTGCCACGGTCAGGTCAACTGAGAACCTGCCCACGACTAGCTACGCGTCGGCCCTGCAGCGTTGAAAACAGGCTCGGACTGCTCATGTACAAAAGTACACTCCGCGTCCTCGCCTGTTTTCGCCTTGCATGGCTCTAGCTCGCAAGGTCGTGAACTGGTTCTGATCCTGAGCTGGCTGTAACGTCCAAACGCCGCGAAGGGTCTACCCCTTCGCGGCGTTTTCGCATCGAACATACTGTGCAATTTCACCTAATTCGAGGAGCTTCCCCATGGCTGTTGGTCTTGGCCCGCTGTCTACCCTGCACCCGGTTCCAGGTTTCGAACTGGGCATTGCCTCCGCCGGCATCAAGCGCCCAGGGCGCAAGGATGTGGTGGTGATGCGCTGTGCCGAAGGCAGCAGCGTGGCAGGTGTGTTCACCCTCAACGCGTTCTGCGCGGCGCCGGTGATCCTGGCCAAGAAGCGCGCCTCTGGCAGTGTCCGCTACCTGCTCACCAATACCGGCAACGCCAATGCCGGCACCGGCGAGCCGGGCCTGCAGAACGCCATGCGCGCCTGCGCCAGTCTGGCCAGCCTGGCCGGTGTGGACGAAAGCGAAGTGTTGCCGTTCTCCACCGGGGTGATCGGTGAGCCGCTGCCGGTGGAAAAGATCGAGGGCGCGCTGCAGGCCGCTCTGGACGACCTCTCGGTGAACAACTGGGCAGAAGCCGCTACCGGCATCATGACCACCGATACCCTGCCCAAGGGGGCCAGCCGCCAGTTCAGCCATGAAGGCGTGACGGTCACCGTCACCGGCATCAGTAAGGGCGCCGGCATGATCAAACCGAACATGGCCACCATGCTCGGCTACATCGCCACCGACGCCAAGGTCGCCCAGGGTGTGCTGCAGGATCTGCTGCGTGATGCGGCGAACAAGTCGTTCAACCGCATCACCATCGACGGCGACACCTCCACCAACGACTGCTGCATGCTGATCGCCACCGGCCAGGCGGCGCTGCCGGAAATCACCCAGGCCAGCGGTGCGCTGTTTGCGGCGCTCAAGCAGGCGGTGTTCGAGGTGTGCATGGACGTGGCCCAGGCCATCGTGCGTGATGGTGAAGGCGCGACCAAGTTCGTCACCGTGCAGGTTAACGGTGGGGCGACGCATCAGGAGTGTCTGGATGTTGGCTATGCGGTGGCCCATTCGCCGCTGATCAAGACCGCGCTGTTCGCTTCCGACCCCAACTGGGGGCGCATCCTCGCTGCTGTCGGCCGTGCCGGTGTGGCGCAGCTCGATGTCAGCAAGATCGACGTGTTCCTCGGTGATGTGTGCATCGCCAGCAAGGGTTGCCGGGCCAGCAGCTACACCGAAGAGCAGGGCTCGGCGGTGATGGCCGAAGAGGAAATCACCATCCGCATCGAGCTAGGCCGCGGCACCTGCAGCGAGACGATCTGGACTACCGATCTGTCGCATGAGTACGTGAAGATCAACGCCGAATACCGTACCTGAGATACGGCATTCACAGGCTTCGCGCGGATCGGTGATCCGCACCTGCTTGCCGTTCGAGGCTTGCAGTCAGTAGCTGGCGCTCATTCCGCTCGCTCATGGGGCCATGCGCGAGCGGAATTTGCCTTAACGGCAGGTAGCGGCGAAGCTGTCGCTCTGTTTCTTCTGACCGCCGGAGTGCGCGCATGCCGCTGCAATTGCTGATAGGCAACAAGAACTACTCGTCCTGGTCGCTACGCGGCTGGTTGCTGGCCGAACTCAGTGGCGCGGACTATCAGGAAACCCTGGTGCCGCTGTTCCGTGCCGATACCCACGCGCGTTTGCTAGCCCACTCGCCGACCGCCAAGGTGCCGGTGCTCAAGACCGACGACGCTGGGGTGATCTGGGATTCCCTGGCCATCGCCGAGTACCTGGCCGAGCGCTTTCCCGAGGCTGAGATGTGGCCGCGTGATGTAGCGGCTCGCGCCATGGCGCGTTCCGCCTGTGCAGAAATGCACAGTGGTTTCGGCGCGTTGCGCAGCCATATGCCCATGGACATGCAGCGCAATACGCCGCTGGCCAGCATTGCCGATGACGTGCAGAACGATATCCAGCGCATCATCGCCTTGTGGGCAGCCTGTCGTCAGCGTTTTGGCCAGAGTGGCCCGTATCTGTTCGGTGAGCTGAGCATTGCTGACGCCTATTTCGCGCCGGTGGCCAGCCGCCTGCGCAGCTATGCCGTGCAACTGCCGGAAGATGCCGCGGCCTATGTGGAAACCATTTTTCAGTGGCCGGCGTTCCAGCGCTGGTTGCAGGCAGCCTTGAAGGAGTGAACGTGAAGCGCGTGCATGTAGCGGCAGCGGTGATTCGTGGTGAGGATGGTCGCATCCTCATCGCCAGGCGTCCCGACGACAAGCATCAGGGCGGACTCTGGGAGTTCCCGGGTGGCAAGGTCGAGGAGGGCGAGGCTGTGCTGGCTGCGTTGTCCCGCGAGTTGCAGGAAGAGCTGGGGATTCGCCCAGAAAGCGCGCGACCACTGATCCAGGTGCGCCACGACTATGCCGACAAGCACGTGCTGCTCGACGTCTGGGAGGTAAGCCGTTTCAGTGGCGAGCCACACGGCGCCGAAGGTCAGCCGCTGGCCTGGGTGAGTGCCCGGCAGTTGGGCGACTACGATTTTCCGGCCGCCAATCGGCCGATCGTTGCGGCCGCCCGTTTGCCCGAACATTACCTGATTACCCCGGACGGTCTGGATGGGCCCGAGCTGCTGGCGGGCATTCGCGCGGCCATTGGCCGTGGCGCGCGGCTGATCCAGTTGCGTGCCCCGGCGATGTTCGACGCCCAGTACCGCGATCTCGCCGTGGATATTCAGGGCCTGTGTGCGGGCAAGGCGCAGTTGATGCTCAAGGGGCCGCTGGAGTGGCTTGGCGATTTTCCCGCTGCCGGCTGGCACCTGACGGCTGAGCAGTTGCGCAAGTACGCCGCCAAAGGGCGTCCACTGGCGGCTGAGCGCTGGCTGGCGGCGTCCTGCCACAGTGCCGAGGAGCTGCAGCTGGCGGCACAGATCGGCGCCGATTTCGTCACCCTGTCGCCACTGCAGGCGACCCAGAGCCATCCCGATGCGCAGCCCCTGGGCTGGGAGCAGGCTACCGAGCTGCTGCAGGGCTCCAACCAGCCCTGCTACCTGCTCGGTGGTGTCGGCCCGCAACACAGCGAGCAGGCCTGGCAAGCTGGCGCGCAGGGCGTTGCTGGAATTCGCGCTTTCTGGCCTGAGCAATAACCACGATCTGCTGCCTGTTTCGGGCGGCAGTACGTTTTTCCGTTTTCGCTGAGAGTTCTCCGGCCCATGGCCTCGGTCTTCAATGTCATCCTGCCGGTCTTCGCGCTGATCCTTGCCGGCTTCGCCTGTCGGCGGCTGGGCCTGCTTGGCGCCACAGCTGCATCCGAAATCAACCGCATGGTGGTCTGGCTGTGCCTGCCGGCGTTGCTCTTCGAGGCGATGGCGACGGTTGTCTGGGAGGAAATCTGGCAGCCGGGGTTCATCCTCGCTTATGGCATCGCTACTCTGGGCATCTTTGTCGTGGTGCTGCTGTGGCGCCTGCGTCGTACTGGTAGCCTGGCCGATGCCAGCGTGCAGGGGCTGAGCGCTTCCTACGCGAATACCGGATACATGGGCATCCCGCTGTGTCTGCTGGTGTTCGGCGACGCGGGCATGGAGCCGGCGCTGATTGCCTGCCTGATCGTCATCTGTGTGCTGTTCGCCCTGGCGGTGGTATGCATCGAAGTCGGCCTGCAGAACGAGAAGAGCGTGCTGCTGGCGGTGCGCAAGGTCTTCATTGCGTTGCTGAAGAACCCTATCGTCATGGCACCGTTGCTCGGTGCGCTCTGGGCGGCGACGGCGCAGCCGCTGCCGGGGCCGCTGCACCAGTTTCTCAAGTTGCTTGCCGCCGCTACCGGCCCCTGTGCATTGATCGCTTTGGGGCTGTTTCTGGCGCAGCGGCATGACGGAGTGAAGGAGCGCGGTACCGGGCTGGTGCTGATCAAGTTGCTCGCTCATCCGCTGATTACCTGGGTGCTCGCCGTCTACGTCTTTCGCCTGCCACCGATGTGGGCCCATGCGGCCTTACTGCTCAGCGCGCTGCCCACCGGCACCGGGCCATTCATGCTTGCCGAGTTCTACCGGCGCGAAGGCACTCAGGTGTCGAGCACCATTCTGTTGTCGACCCTGGGGTCGCTGGTGACGCTGTCGATCTGTCTGTACCTGATCGCCCCCTGATAACCGCGCCGGAGCCTTTGCATGTCCGCATCCGATCATCCACCAGGCACCCTGCGGCCCAGCACCCTGCATCTGCCGGCAGGGCCCTGGGCGACCGTGCTTGATTGCCTGTGCGCGCATTTCCCGGCGATTTCACGGGAGGTCTGGCTGGAACGTGTGGCGCGGGGCCGGGTGTTGGATGCCGAAGGCGCGCCTATTGCTGCCGATCATCCTTACCGGGTCGGCTTGCGTGTGCATTACTTTCGCGAGGTGCCGGCCGAGCCGCAGATTCCGTTCGAAGAGGCGATCGTGCATATCGACGAGCACCTGTTGGTCGCCGACAAGCCACATTTCCTGTCGGTGATGCCGGCAGGCGCCTATGTCGAGCAGACCCTGCTGGCGCGGCTGGTCAAACGCACTGGCAATGCCGATCTGGTGCCGCTGCACCGCATCGATCGGCACACCGCCGGGCTGGTGCTGTTTTCCACCAACGCGCAGACCCGCGGGCGCTACCAGGCGCTGTTTCGCGAGCGCAACATCGACAAGCGTTACGAGGCGCTGGCGGCGCCATTGCCGCAGGTGGAGTTTCCGTTACTGCGCGAGACCCGCTTCGAGGCGGGCGAGCCATTCTTCCGCATGCGCGAAGCGCCGGGCGAGGCTAATACCCGCACGCGCATCGATGTGATCGAGCGGCGCGCTGATTGCTGGCTGTATGGCCTCGAGCCGGTCACCGGCAAGAAGCACCAACTGCGGGTGCATATGGCGGCGCTGGGTGCGCCGATCCTCAATGATCCCTTCTATCCCGAGGTGAGCAGCAGCGAAGGTGATCCCGACGACTACAGTCGGCCGCTGAAGCTGTTGGCACGCGGGCTGTCGTTCGCTGACCCATTGACGGGTCAGCCTCGACGCTTCGAAAGCGATCTCACGCTTTAACGGCTGCCTGCCAGAGCACTTCGTCCACACCCTGGCGCAGGGCGATCAGCCGTGCCGCCACGAACAGCAGGTCGGACAATCGGTTGATGTAGGCCAGCAGCTCGCCGCGCAGCGGTTCGATGGTGTTGAGCTGCCCGCAACGGCGCTCGGCGCCCCGTGCACTACTGCGGCACAGGTGAGCCTGGGCGATCAGTCGTGAGCCACCGGGCAGGATGAAGTTGGTCAGCGGGCCCACTTCTTCGTTCCAGCGGTCGATGGCCGCCTCCAGGCGTTCGATCTCGACCGCCTGCAGCGCCTGGTAGTCCGGCATGGCCAGCTCGCCACCCAGGTCGAACAGGCGGTGCTGACAGGGCGCCAGTACCTCGATCAGCTCGGCAAGCCCCGGGTAGCGGGGCTGCTGCTCGATCAGTTCGGCCAGCAACAGGCCCAGCTGGCTGTTCAGAGTGTCCACTTCGCCGATGGCTTCGATGCGTGGGTGATCCTTGGCGACCCGTCGGCCGTCGGCCAACCCGGTTTCTCCGGCATCGCCGGTGCGTGTGTAGATTTTCGACAGTCGATAGCCCATGGGGTCTCCGTGGCGAGGGTTCAGCTACTCATGCCGATGGGCAGGCGCAGGGTGAAGCAAGTGCCCTGGCCGGTGCGTGAGTGCACTTCCATCTGGCCCTTGTGATTGTTGGTGACGATGAAGTACGAGACTGAAAGCCCAAGCCCCGTGCCCTGGCCGACTTCCTTGGTGGTGAAGAACGGCTCGAATATGCGCTTGCGCACGGCCTCGGGGATGCCCACCCCGTTGTCTTCCACCTGCACTTCCGCCCATGGTGGCGCCAGGTGTGTACGCAGGATGATCTTGCCCGGGACGCTTTCGTCATCGCGCAGGTGGATGGCTTGCGCGGCGTTCTTCAGCAGGTTGAGCAGCACCTGTTCCAACTCGTTGCCGATGCCGGGAATAGGCCCCAGTGCCGGGTCGAATTCGCGCTGGATCAGCAGGCTCTTGAAGTCGAAGCTTTCGGTCAGGTCGAAGTCGTTGCTGGCGATCTCCACGGCCTGGTCGATCAGCGCCGGCAACTGGCAGGGCGCCAGCTGGCGGTTGCTGAGGCGGCTGAAGCTGAGCATGTGGGTGACGATCTTCGAGGCCCTCGTGCCGGCCTGCTGGATGCCGTCGAGCAGCATGGGAATCTCCCGCGCCGTCAGGTACTGATCGATGGCCGGCAGGCTGACCCCGGCCACTTCGGCCTGCTCCTGATTGCGCGGCAGCTCGGGCGACAGGCGTCGACGGATGTTCTGCACGTTGTGCAGGATGGCGCCCAGCGGGTTGTTGATCTCGTGGGCCATGCCAGCGGCCAAGCCGCCAACGGAGAGCATTTTTTCCGACTGCACCATGACCTCCTCGAGGTTGAGGCGCTGGGTGATGTCGTCGATGCGGATCACCACGCCACGGCCAATGCTGCCGATCAGTGGATAGAAGGTCAGGGCGTAGTGATGGGGCTCGTCGTCGCGAATCCAGGTGACCCGTTCGATCTTCTCCACCCGATGCTGTTCGGCGGTGCGTTTGAGTTTGGACAGGTAGGGTTTGAGCAGCGGGAAGGCGAGAAACACCGGCTGGTTCACCGCCTCGTCCAGCGAGGTGCCGGAGAGGGCGCTGGCCTCCTGGTTCCATTGCGCCACGTAGAGCTGTTCGTCGAGGGCGATCAGCGCCGAGGGCATGGAGTCGATGATGCTGTTGAGGTAGTTCTGGAAGCCGGTGAGTTTCTTCTCGATCTTGCTGCGTACCTGCACCTCGAGTTCCAGCTTGCGGTTCGACAGGCGGGTTTCTTCGGCCAGACCCTGGGCCTGGGTGTAGGCCTCTTCGGAATCGTCACGGGCGCGCTTGAGCTGCTGCTCGCGGGCCTCGATGCGCGTCAGCATGGTGTTGAAGGCTTCGGCCAGGCTGCCGATTTCATCCTGGTTGCCGCGCCGCGCCCGCAGCGAATAGTTCTCTTCGCGGGTGACCTGACGGGTCAGCTCTTCCAGACGCTTGATCGGGCTGGTAACCAGCCGGCGAATCTGCCGCGCCACCAGCAGCCACAACACCAAGCTGAAGCCAAGGATCACCAGGCTGGCGGTGACGGTGCCCGTGTAGAAGGCGCCGGGGAGCTCGCTGGAGGCAACCAGCAGCAGGTAGCCTGGTGGCGCATCGGCCTGTGGCAACTGAACCAACTGATTGGCGCGAAATTCGCCCAGGCGCCAGTTGTCGAGGTCGTCGACCCGCGACGGCAACTGCAGTTTTTCGCCGCGTTGCAGCTGCGCCAGGCTGTCGCCGTTGGCGTCATAGATCACTGCGGCGCGCAGTGGCGCATAGCCGTCCAGGCGTTTCAGCAGATCGCCCGCGGCCTGCCGTGAGCTCAGCGCTTCGTGGCTCAGGGCGGGGCTGGCGATCAGCCGGCTGAGGGTCTGCAGGGCCTGGGGGGCGACGCTCTCCTGGGAGATCCAGTAGGCGGCGCTGATGAAGGTCATGTTGGCCACCACCAGCACTGCCGCCAGTAGCACCAGCAGGGCGGCGAGCAGTTTACGGCCAACGGGTAGATTCTTCAGGCGGTGGCGCAGGCGCATTGGGGTTTGTCGTGTCGGCAGGTGAGGGGGCAGGTTAGCGCGTGACTCAGTGGCGCGGCAATCCGCGGGCGCCTAGGTGCGCGAACAGGCGTTGCTGCAGGGCGTGCAATCGCGGCAATGACAGCTCATTACGTTCGCCCGCTGTGCAGGCGTAGCCGAGCAGATAACTGACTTCAGTGCGCCGGCCCCCGGCAACGTCCTGGTACATGGACGAGTAATTGGCGGCGGTGGCCTCGATTACCCGCCAGACATCGTCCTGGAGGTTTTCAGCCGCGTCGGCCTGGCCGCAACCCTGCAGTAGTACCGTCAGCTCAGCGCATAGCCCGGCGACTTCCTGGCGGTAGCCGGTGAGCTCGCCGTTGCGGCAGCCATGCAGCACGGTCAGCGGGTTGATCGCGCAGTTGAGCGCCAGCTTGCGCCACAGCCGGGCGAGAATGTCGGGGCTCCAGGTATGGGGAATGCGACTGCGTTGTAGGTTGCTCAACCAGCTCGGCGGGCTGACATCGGCCGGGTCACCGATCCAGGTATGTCCCTGACCGGCGAATACCACGCGCCAGTCCCCGTCGCGAAAGGCGCCTTCGGTGCTGGAGGCGAACAGGCAGCGCCGGCCAGGGAGTCGTTCGAGCACCTCGTCCTGGCTGCCAAGGCCGTTCTGCAGCAGGATCACTTCGGCCCCAGGGGCAAGGCGATGGGCGACCCGCTCGATCGCGTTCGCCGCGTCATAGGCCTTGCACGCCAGTAGCAGGCGCTCAATAGGTGCATCATCGTCGATGCTGTGTGCTGGTATGACGTGCTGGCTGGCGTGGCCTTGCTCGACCAGGGTCAGCGCGCCCGTCTGGCGGTAGGACGCCAGGCGTTGTTCATCGCGCAGGATCAGTTGCACCGGCACGCCGGCACGAGACAGGCGCACGGCCCACAGGCTGCCCAGGCTGCCTGCGCCGAGCACGTGCCAACTCATGTGCGCGGCAGGCGTACGGCGGTGACGCGGCCGCTGGCGTGGGCCTCGGGTAGCAGGCGCGTGGCGAGGTCGAGCAGTTGCTGCTGCTCCATGGGCATGGCCTTGCTATCCAGACCAACCACGGCAATACCGGCTTTCAGCGAGATAAAGCCTTCGCTGGTCTTGAAGGCCTTGAGGTTGAGGCCCTCATGCAGGCGTTTGAAGCTGCTCGGTGAGCATTCCTGAAGGTCTTCGAGCAGGGTGATCAGGGCGAAGTGACGGTCGTCCAGGCTAACCAGCACATCCAGCGGGCGCACCAGCTGTTGCAGGCGGCGGGCCACGCTGCGTAGCAGCTCGTTGTAGAAGGTCACGCCGTGTCGGGCAATCAGTTCATCGACGCCCTGCAGGCCAATCAGTAGGTAACACAGAGCGCCACCACGGGATTCCACCTGGCGCAGGCTGTCGGCCATCTTCTGCTTCAGATAACGGGTGTTGCCCAGCCCGGTAAGCGGGTCGACCAGGTTGCGTTCTTCCAGGCTGGTGATGTTCTGCACCAGCAGGGCGTTTTCCTGCAGCAGGCGCTGCAGGGTGTTGCACAGGCGTTCAGCAGCGAACACCCGTGGCAGCAGTTGTTCGTTCATCGCCGACTTGCTGATGAAATCATCGACGCCGCGGTCGAAGGCTTCGTTCAGCACGTTCTCGCCTTCCTTACCGGTCAGCAGGATGATGTAAGTGTAGTGTTCGGCCGCTTCGTCGAGCTGGCGAACCCGTCCGGTCAGTTCCAGGCCGTCCATTTCGGGCATCAGCCAGTCGGCCAACAGCACGCTGGCGGGGCGTTGCTCAAGGTTGCTGATGGCTTCCGCTGCGCTGCTCGCGAAGCGTACGTCCTGATAACCAGCCTGACTCAGCGCACGGCCGATAATGGCGCTGGAGAACTTGGCATCGTCCACCACCAGAATGCTGAGATGGGGGTTGGGCATGATGGTACTCGCTGGCAAGAAAACGGGTCGAGGAGGGGTGAGTAACCAATACAACGCCGAACGCTCTGTATCAGAGCGGATATAATGATCGTGCCAATTATATCGTCAAGCCATCCGCGCGGTTTCCGGAGAACTTAATTCACGATCTCGCGAACTGGCGCCCAGCAAGACGCGATCATCAGCTTAAACAACAGCTGTAAGGTTAGCGTAGTCGGGCCTATATGCAGTAGATCGAGAATGACAGCCCTATCAGGATCGCGCCTTTTATCAGGAGCAATTTCATGCCCTCGTTCGACGTGGTGTCGGAGCTGGACAAACACGAACTCACCAACGCCCTGGACAACGCGGCCAAGGAGCTGGAGCGGCGCTTCGATCTGCGCGGTAAATGCAGTTTCGAGATCAAGGACAAGGCCGTCACGCTGACCGCCGAGGCCGATTTCATGCTCGAGCAGATGCTCGAAATCATTCGTTCCTGCCTGATCAAGCGCAAAATCGATGGCCAGTGCATGGAGACCAAGGATGCCTATGCCTCCGGCAAGGTGGTCAAGCAGGACGTCGAGTTCCGCGAAGGTATCGACAAGGAGCTGGCGAAGAAGATCGTCGCGCACATCAAGGACGCCAAGCTCAAGGTGCAAGCCGCCATTCAGGGCGAGCAGGTTCGGGTTACCGGCAAGAAGCGTGATGATCTGCAAGAGTGCATCACCTCTCTGCGCAGCAAGAATTTCGAGATGCCCCTGCAGTACAACAACTTCCGCGATTGATGGGATACGCGTGTTTTCCGCGGCTAGGATTATTGAACCTGGTTGTGGCAACGACGTCGCACATTCTGTAACGCGCTCGCAAACGCCATGGCCAGTGCGGCCATGGCGTTTTCGTTTCAAGCCCTAGAAGGAGTGCCAGATGGATATGAGCGTCGACCAGTTGGTCGTCATGTCGCAGGCCTGGATCCCGGTTTTGCTGCAGTACAGCGGCAAGCTGACCCTGGCCCTTTTCACCTTGTTGATCGGCTGGTGGCTGATTAGCAAGGTGACTACCAAGGTCAGCGCGTTGATGGATGGCCGCAAGGTCGACCGTGCCCTGAGCAGCTTCATCGGCAGCCTGGCGAGCATCGTGCTGAAAGTGCTGTTGATCATCAGCGTGGCCTCGATGATCGGCGTGGAAACCACCTCGTTCATCGCCGTGATCGGTGCTGCTGGTCTGGCCATCGGCCTGGCGCTGCAGGGTAGCCTGGCGAACTTCGCTGGCGGAGTACTGATCATGCTGTTCCGCCCGTTCAAGGCCGGTGACTTCATCGAAGCCCAGGGTGTTTCAGGCTCGGTCGACTACATCCAGATCTTTCACACCGTGCTACGGACTGGCGACAACAAGGTGGTGATCGTGCCCAACGGCACCCTGTCCAACGGCATCATCACCAATCACTCGCGGCAGACGACCCGTCAGGTGCTGTACGACGTGAAACTCGATTATGACGCTGACCTGTCGAAGGCCCGGGAAGTGCTGCTGGAGTTGTCCAAGGACGCGCGCGTGCATCAGGATCCGGCGCCGGTCGTGGTGGTGTCCAACCTGGGCGAGACCTCGATCAACCTGTCGCTGCGCATGTGGGCCTCGGCCGGTGATTACTGGCCGGTGATCTTTATGCTCAACGAAAGCGTCCGTGATCGGCTACGTGCCGAGGGCGTCGAGTTGGCGCAGGCACCGCGGATGATTCAGATGGTGCAACAGGGCAAGGCTGGCTGATACCAGCGCCTCTGCCATGTCTAGTCCTGAAATAGGTTTACACCGTATCAGCTAGATTGTGAGATCAAAACGCCCGATGCACTGCATCGGGCGTTTTGTATTTAAGCGCTAAGTGAGGTCGCTCGGTGTTATAAATCCGCACCGCCTCATCCACTAATTGCCGTGCCTGCTCGAAGCTCTCAAAGCGCGCAGGTAAAAGCTCCGCCTTCAAAATCCCATTGACTCGCTCAGCCAGTGCGTTCTGGTAGCAGTCATAGCCATCCGTCATCGAGCAGCGCACCCCATAGCGCTCGTGTAGCCCTTGGTAAAGTGCTGAGCAGTACTGGATCCCCCGATCTGAGTGATGCACAAGTGGGGCGTTTTTTCGGCGCTTGCGCAGCGCCGCCCTGAAGGCTTTGGCAACGGAGTCTGCGTGCAGCCCCTGATGGACGTGATGGCCCACTATCTTGCGCGAGAAAGCGTCTGTGACCAGGCTCAAGTACAGTGGGTCACTCTGGCCGGGAAGGTAGGTGATGTCAGCAACCCAGACATTCTCGGGCGCGGTTGCAATCACCTGCCCAGGCCCGTCCTTGAGCAGGTTGGGATGCCGACGAAACCGGTGAAAGCTGTTCGTGGTCTTGTAATACGCACGCTTGGGCTGCACCAGTAGACGATGCTCGGCCAAGATACTGAAGAGACGATCACGACCAACCTTCAGCTCAGGGCTCGGTTGTTGGTGCAGGAGGTAATGCAGTTTGCGGGTGCCCACTCGCGGCAGGCGCATTCGGATCTGGCTAACGTACCGTGCAACGCTTCCCGACTCATCCGTCCTGCCGTCAATCGCTCGGTTGCGCTTGTAATAGGCCTGACGACTGATTCCCATGAACTGGCAAGCCCTACCGATACTCAGCCCTTCGACTTGCCTTTGTGTGAGGACTTGCCGGGTCGCTTTTTTACGATCGACACACCGTAGTCGGTCTTCAGAACATCCACTACAGCCTCGAAGAAATGGGCTTTCTGTGTCGCCACTTCGAGCTGCTGCTCGAGCTCTTTGATGCGCTGCTCTGGCGTCGGCGGCTTGGGGGCGGTCATGACGCGACTCCTCTCGGCTCGAATGGAAGCGCCTTGGCTCCAATCTTGGCGACCGTGCTTACGCAACCAAACCAATACGGTTGATCGACCTTGAATCCCATAGCGATCCTGGGCTTCTTTGTAGCTAAGTTCGCCTTTTTCGACCTGATCGACAACCGCCAATTTAAAAGCCAGCGAGTAATCTCGCTGACTGCGCCGTACACCTTCAGCCATAAGGCTCTCCTGAAAAAGAAGTCAGAAGGTGTAAACCTTATTCAGGACGGGACACCAGAAACAAAAAAGCCGACAGTTGTCGGCTTTTTTGTGCGCCGAAATCAGGCTTCGGGCTTGTCCGGCTCGTTGCTCAACGCCATGGGGCCGTCGCCCTGGCGGCGCCACTGCACAGCGATCAGGATCAGAGTTGGAATACCCATCAGTGCGGTAATCAGGAAGAAGTCGGCGTAACCGTACTTTTCCACCAGCACGCCCGAGTAGCCGCCAATCAGCCGTGGCAGCAGCAGCATGATCGAGCTGAGCAGGGCGTACTGGGTGGCCGAGAACTTCAGGTTGGTAAGGCTCGACAGGTAGGCGACGAAGGCTGCAGTAGCCATCCCTGAACTGAAGTTGTCGGCGGAGATGGTGAAGATCAGCATCTGCAGATCCGCGCCCATACCAGCGAGCATCAGGAACAGTAGATTGGTCGCCGCCGACGCCACGCCGCCGATGAACAGGATCGGCATGATGCCGAAGCGCACGATCAGCAGCCCGCCAGCACCGGCGCCGACTAGGGTCAGGACTAGCCCGAAGAGCTTGCTGACGCTGGCGATCTGATCCTTGGTGAAGCCCTGATCGATGTAAAACACGTTGGCCATTACGCCCATCACCGTGTCAGACATGCGATAGGTCGCGATCAGCCCGAGCAGCAGAAAGGCCTGCCAGCGATAGCGCAGGATGAAGTCGTTGACCGGGGTCAGCACGGGAGCCAGGCCGCGGCGGCCGAATGTGGACAGGCACAGGGCCGTGAGGATGGTGTAGAGAATCGCGCGCAGGAAGGCGCGGTCTTCGAGCAGCAGATCCAGCAGGGTGGCTTCGCCGGTGACCAAGCTGGGGAAGTCGGTGTTGTACAACTGGGTGAACATGGCCGGTACCGATACCAGCAACACAATCAGCACTAGAACCGAGGCGATCTGGTGGCTGAAACCATATTTGGCGGCAGCCAGTTGGGTCTTCAGCGAAACCTCGGGTTCCTTCATCCATAGGCTGGTCAGCAAACCGGGCAACATCAGCAGGGCGAACAGCAGGTAGGTGCCGGCCCAGGCCGCGTGTTGATAGAGCAGGGTCGTGGAGCCCAGCCCTTCGGCCACATACAATGCGCCGGCAGTGGCCAGTAGCGCGGCGACCCGGTAGCCGGCCATGTAGCTGGCAGCCAGGGCGGCCTGGCGAGAGTCGTCGACGATCTCCAGTCGATAGGCATCGACGGCGATGTCCTGGGTCGCCGAGGCGAATGCGACCAGTACGGCTAGAGCGATCAGCCAGGTCAGATGCGTATGGGGGTCGCACAGCGCCATGCCGCCCAGGCCGATGGCGATCAGAATCTGCGACAGAACCAACCAGGATCGCCGTCTGCCGAGCTTGCCGAGTAGCGGCAGGCGCCACTGGTCGAGCAGCGGTGACCATACCCATTTGAACGCATAAGCCAGGCCGATAAGGCTGGCGAAACCGATGGTTTCGCGTGCCACGCCCGCTTCGCGCAGCCACACGGAAAGGGTGGAAAACACCAGCATATAAGGCAGGCCAGCGGCGAACCCGAGCAGCAGGAGAACCAGTGTCGAAGGACTGGAATAGGCGGCGATTGCGTCGCGCCAGCTTTTACGATGCATTGAACGGGGTCGGCCTGGAGGGAGAAGACATGAACAAATGGCGCACTCTAGGGGCTAGGGTCGGGTCAGTGCAAGCCAACTACGCCGTCGTCACATCAAGGTGTCAGGCCTCATGCTCCAAGGGTCGCCAGCCATGGCGCCGGATATCCACCCGGCCATTGTGGGATAGCACCCCTTCGACGCGCAATCGGGCGCGTTGTTCAACGCCGCTTGGCGCGTCGGCCGACAGGCTCAAACGACCACCTGCGGCAACCACCCGGTGCCATGGCAGGGCGGTGCCTTCAGGCAACTGGCTCAACGTGCGCCCCACCCAGCGTGCGGCGCGGCCGAGGCCTGCCATGGCGGCCAGTTCGCCGTAAGTGACCACCCTGCCGGCCGGTACTTGAGCGAGCGCCAGGTACAAGGCATCACGTCGAGCTTGTTGATCAGCCTCGGTCATCGGTGCGGTGTAATCCGCTTGTCTTGTGGCCATGACAGGCTCCTGAAGGCATGACCAGTCGGCTGGCACGGTATTTTCAACGGCCAACCGTGAACTCACGTGAATTCCGTCGGTCATTTCTTGCTCATATGACGGGTATGCGGATAATGCCCGATTTACCGCGAACCGGAGCAGTAGCGTCCGCTTATGTTTACTCGAACCCTGTTGTGCCTGAGCCTCAGTGCGGCTGCGATGCCGCTTATGGCCGATACCGTCTGGATGAAGAACGGCGACCGACTGACCGGAACCATCAAGGTTCTCGATGGTGGCAAGCTGCTGCTGGAAACGGATTACGGTGGTTCCATTCCTCTGGACTGGAAAAAGATCGCGACCCTCGACAGCGAACAGGAGTTGCTGGTCAAGGAAAACGACATCACCGGCGAGCGCGCTAAGTCTCTGCAGGCTTCCGATTCTGGCAAGGTCACCTTGGCCAACGGCGATGCGCCGAAGACCGTAGAGCTGGCTAGCATCAAGCAGATCATGAAGCCCAAGCCCTTCGTCGAAGACTTCATGTGGAAAGGCAACGTCGACGTGGCCATGGACTACAAGCGTGCCGAGAGCGACACCGACGACTACGACGTCGATGTGAAGACCCAAGCGCGGCATGGCAAATGGCGTCACAACGCCACGGTGGATTACAACCGCGAACTGCGCAATGACGTGGTCAGCACCGACAACTGGGGCACCGAGTACGCTCTGGATCGCTTCCTCGACGAACAGTGGTTCTGGCAGGGACGGTTGGAATACAAGCGCGACAAGATCGAAGACCTGGAGCGTCAGCGCACCATCGGTACCGGTCCGGGTTACCAGTTCTGGGACAACGAGCTGGGCGCGCTCTCGGTTGCCGGTCTATTCAACCGCACCGACTACGAGTATTCCAATGGCGAGAAAGACAACTTCTACGCCATCAGCATGCGCTGGGATTACAACCGTTACCTGATCGGCAAAACGTTCGAGCTGTTCAGCACCGGTGAAGTGGGTAAGCCGTTGGCCAGTGCCGCCGACTACTCGCTGGATGCCGAAGTGGGCCTGCGTTACAAGGTCACCGACTGGGCATCCCTGAACATGAAGGCCTCGAAGGATCAGGTCAGCGGTTCGGAAGGCGACAAGGATGAGACCCGTTACACCGTCGGCTTTGGTGTGGGCTGGTAACGCGCTGCCGCGAGACCCTCTACGAAAAAGCCCCGCACATGATGCGGGGCTTTTTATTAGCGGCAGGCCACTGGCTGCGCTCGAGAGCTATCGGGCTACAGGCGCACGCCGCCATCGAGTTCGAGAATGCGCCCGGTGAAGTAGTCGTTTTCCAGCAGGTAGGCCACCGAGTGGGCAATTTCCCGCGGTTTGCCCAGGCGCTTGAGCGGAATTACCGCGGTCATGCGCTCCAGGGCTTCGGGTTTCATGCTGGCGACCATGTCGGTCTCGATGAAGCCCGGCGCGACCCCCGCTACGCGGATGCCATAACGGGCCAGCTCGCGGGCCCAGACCACGGTGTCGGCGGCGACACCCGCCTTGGCGGCCGAGTAGTTGGCCTGGCCGACATTACCGGCCCGCGAAACCGAAGAAATGTTGATGATCGCGCCCTCGTTCTGCAGCTCGATCATCTTCGCCGCCACTTCCCGGGTGCACAGAAACACGCCGGTCAGGTTCACGTCGATCACCGATTGCCACTGCGCCAGGCTCATCTTGCTCATTTCGCCGTCCTTGACCTTGATGGTCAGGCCGTCGCGCAGAATGCCGGCGTTGTTCACCAGGCCATTGATCGAGCCAAAGTCTTCGGCGATCTGGGCGATGGTTTGGATGACGTGCTCCTCGTTGGCCACGTTGCACAGGTAAGTGCGGGCCTGAACACCCAGCGCTCGGCAGGCGGCAGCGGTTTCGTCGAGTTTTTCCTGATTGAGGTCGACCAGAGCCAGGCGCACGCGTTTCTCCGCGAGGTATTCAGCCATTGCCCGGCCGAGCCCTTGGCCGCCGCCAGTAATAATGATGACCTTGTCTGCGAGTTGCATGCCGATCCCCTTCGAGTCAGTTTGGCGGGATGCCGTTACCGCACTGTAGCGATTATCCTAAGCGCTTGTCTGCGTCTGCCAGGAGTCTTGATATGAGTGTGCAAGCCAATCGCCAAGCCCGGGAGCTGTTGCTCAAGGAGTACCGTGGCGCGCTATCCACTCACTCCAAGGCGATGCCCGGCTTTCCCTTCGGCTCAGTTGTTCCTTACTGCCTGGATGCCCAAGGCTGGCCGCTGATCCTGATCAGCCGCATCGCCCAGCACACTCATAACCTCAAGGCGGATGGCAAATGTTCGCTGTTGGTTGGCGAACGCGGCGCTGGGGACGTTCAGGCGGTTGGTCGTCTGACCCTGCTGGCTGAAGCGAAGATGCTCACTGATGCGCCCGACATCGAAGTGGCCAGCGAGCGGTATTACCGCTACTTCCCCGAGTCACGGGGTTATCACAGTGCTCACGACTTCGATTTCTGGCGATTGCAGCCTGTGCGCTGGCGCTACATCGGCGGCTTCGGCGCGATCCACTGGCTCGATCAGGTGACGCTGGGTAACCATTTCGCCGGTGACAGCGAGCGGCGTATGCTCGAACACATGAACAGCGACCATGCCGAGGCCATCGCGCACTACGTTGCGCTGAGTGAGTTACCCGCTACTGAGCCGGCGCAAATGGTCGGTATCGACAGTGAAGGGTTTCACCTGCGTATCGGTCAGAGCCTGTACTGGTTGGCCTTTCCAATATCCTGTAACACTGCTGGGGAGGTGCGCGAAGCCTTGGTGCGCCTGGCGCGGGCCGATGCATGGCCAAAGCAATTTCAGGCTTCAGCTTGAATTAAGCGCAACACCCCATACTTACCTCCTACTGGAAGTCGTTCTTCCGCCAAGGAAACCGCGATGCGCATTTTCATGTTCTTGTTCCTGCTGTTCCCAATCCTGGAACTGGCAGTACTTATTTCGGTGGGTAGTGCGATTGGCGTACTGCCGACCATTGCCCTGGTGATCGCTACGTCGATCTTCGGTGGCCTGATGCTGCGTATCGCCGGCATCACCACTGCCTGGCGTGCCCGCGAAAGACTAGCCCGTGGCGAAATGCCGGATCAGGAAGTCCTGCAGGGGCTGATGATGGCCGTAGGTGGTGGTCTGTTGCTGCTGCCGGGGTTCATCAGCGACGTTATCGGCCTGCTGTGTCTGCTGCCTTTCACCCGTCGCAAGCTGGTCGAACGCGTGCGCCGTCGTGCCGCCGAGCAGGCCGAGCGTCAGCGTGCCTTCGCTGACGATCTGGCCGCGCGCAATGGTCAGCCTGGTTCTGGCGCAAATCGTCCGAACGTACTCGAGGGCGAGTACGAGCGCCGCGATTGACCGGTCTCGTTTTAGCCGTAATAGAACCCCGATCTGGCCACGCCAGTTCGGGGTTCGCTGTTTTCGCGGGGGCGGTTTTCGCTACCCCGATGGGAAAAAATTTCACCCCGCACCCTTGAATTGCTCTTGTTCGACCTTATGTAGCGGTCACCGCAAGGTTTTTCAGCGTTTCTGCGCTGGAACATATTTCGGCGTTACGTGCAGTACGCAACGCCATGATCCTGCCGGTGAGAACACCGGTTGTAATCAACAACTATTGGGAGAGATCGACAATGAAGCTTCGTCCTTTGCATGACCGCGTCGTGATCCGTCGCAGCGAAGAAGAAACCAAAACTGCTGGCGGTATCGTGCTGCCGGGCTCGGCCGCTGAAAAGCCGAATCAGGGCGAAATCGTTGCTGTTGGCACTGGCCGCGTTCTGGATAGCGGTGAAGTCCGTGCACTGGCCGTCAAGGTCGGTGACAAAGTGGTTTTCGGCCCGTACTCGGGTAGCAACACTGTCAAAGTCGACGGCGAAGACCTGCTGGTGATGAGCGAGAACGAAATCCTCGCTGTTGTCGAAGCCTGATTTCCCGCGAATCTCCGTTTAACCGTCAAGAATTGAGGATCAATTTCCATGGCTGCTAAAGAAGTTAAATTCGGCGACTCTGGCCGTAAAAAAATGCTCGCCGGTGTCAACGTCCTGGCTGACGCAGTAAAAGCAACGCTGGGGCCAAAAGGCCGTAACGTGATTATCGAGAAGAGCTTCGGCGCTCCTCTGATCACCAAAGACGGTGTTTCGGTTGCTAAAGAAATCGAACTGAAAGACCGTTTTGAAAACATGGGCGCGCAGCTGGTCAAAGACGTTGCTTCCCGTGCCAACGATGACGCCGGTGACGGTACTACCACCGCAACCGTTCTGGCTCAGGCTATCGTCAACGAAGGCCTGAAAGCCGTCGCTGCTGGCATGAACCCGATGGATCTCAAGCGCGGCATCGACAAGGCGACCATTGCCATCGTTGCTGAGCTGAAGAAGCTGTCCAAGCCGTGCACCGACACCAAGGCTATCGCTCAGGTAGGTACTATCTCCGCGAACTCCGACCATTCCATCGGCGAGATCATTGCCGAAGCCATGGAAAAAGTGACCAAAGACGGTGTCATCACCGTTGAAGAAGGCACTGGCCTGGAAAACGAACTGTCGGTTGTTGAAGGCATGCAGTTCGACCGTGGCTACCTGTCTCCGTACTTCATCAACAAGCCGGACACCATGGTTGCCGAGCTGGACAGCCCGCTGCTGCTGCTGGTTGACAAGAAGATCTCCAACATCCGCGAACTGCTGCCAGTTCTGGAAGCGGTGGCCAAAGCTGGCCGTCCGCTGTTGATCGTGGCTGAAGACGTTGAAGGCGAAGCCCTGGCGACTCTGGTTGTGAACAACATGCGTGGCATCGTCAAAGTTGCAGCCGTTAAGGCTCCAGGTTTTGGTGATCGTCGCAAGTCCATGCTGCAGGACATCGCTGTTCTGACTGGCGGTACCGTTATCTCGGAAGAGATCGGCCTGAGCCTGGAAACTACTACCCTGGAACACCTGGGTAATGCCAAACGCGTCATTCTGAACAAAGAAAACACCACCATCATCGATGGTGCTGGTGTTAAGAGCGACATCGACGGTCGTATCTCGCAGATTCGTCAGCAGATTGGCGACACCAGCTCGGATTACGACAAAGAAAAACTGCAAGAGCGTCTGGCCAAACTGTCGGGCGGCGTTGCAGTGATCAAGGTCGGTGCCGGTTCCGAAGTTGAAATGAAAGAGAAGAAAGCCCGCGTTGAAGACGCCCTGCACGCAACCCGTGCGGCCGTTGAAGAAGGCGTGGTACCTGGCGGCGGCGTGGCGCTGGTTCGCTCCCTGCAGGCTATCTCCGAGCTGCGCGGCGACAACGCTGATCAGAACGTAGGTATCGCTCTGCTGCGTCGCGCTGTTGAAGCGCCCCTGCGCCAGATCGTTGCCAACTCAGGCGACGAGCCGAGCGTTGTAGTCGACAAGGTCAAGCAGGGTTCGGGTAACTTCGGTTACAACGCTGCTACCGGCGAATACGGCGACATGATCGAAATGGGTATCCTGGATCCAGCCAAAGTGACCCGTTCGGCACTGCAAGCTGCTTCCTCGATCGCCAGCCTGATGATCACCACTGAAGCCATGATCGCCGAGATCAAGGACGACGCTCCAGCTGGCGGCGGTATGCCAGACATGGGCGGCATGGGTGGTATGGGCGGCATGATGTAAGCCACCCGGCACCTGCAGTAACAAGAAACCCCGCGCTTGCCGCGGGGTTTTTTTATCTGTAGTTTCTGGCGACCGCCACGGCGGTATACCGTTCGTCTTGAGAAAAGTTGCAACTGCTTATCGTGATCTAGTGTTAGCAGACGGCGTTTGCAGCGCCATCAAGAGGTTGCAATCATGAGATTAGAAATAGCGCGAGGTTTGTTCCTCGTAGCGGCGCTCAGTGTATCGGTGGCAGCGGCTGCTTCCTGGTATGAGCCTGGCCATGGTGTGGTCAGCAGCCATGGGCGTAGCTATTGCGCCAACCCTGATCTCAAGCGCACCTCGGCTGCTCAGGCGCAGGCCAGTCAGAATCTGCTCTGGTTGGTATTGGGCTTGTCTCAGGGCATGCGACCGCAAGGTTGAGGCGCCCGCCATTCCCCAACACTGACAAAACAGTGAATTTCTCCCCCGCTGGAAAACTCCGATACCCTGCGTACTGACCCGATCACATCGGCCAGTTTTCAGGGAGTCTCAGCATGTCCACCCAACAGCGCCTTGGCGAACGCTTCAGCCAGTTGCATCGGCAGGATGGCCTGTTGGTGCTGCCCAACCCTTGGGATGCCGGCTCGGCGAAGATGCTGGCGAGCGTTGGCTTCCAGGCGCTGGCCACCACCAGCGCCGGGTTGGCGTTTTCCCTGGGGCGACGGGATGCCGAAGGTGCGGTATCCCGTGACGAAGCCCTGGCCAATGCGCGGGATATCGTCGCCGCTACGGCCCTGCCGGTGGCCGCGGATCTGGAAAACGGCTATGGCGACAGCCCGCAGGACTGCGCGGAGACCTTGCGTTTGGCGGCTGCAATCGGCCTGGTTGGTGGCTCCATCGAGGACGCCACGGGGCGCGCCGATGCGCCCATCTATGCGTTCGAGCTGGCGGTGGAGCGCATCCATGCCGCGGTCGCCGCTGCTCGTAGCCTGGGCTTTCCCTTCACGCTGACCGCGCGGGCAGAGAACTATCTGCACGGCCGCGCGGATCTGGACGACACCATCCGCCGCCTGGTGGCCTACGCCGAGGCGGGTGCCGACGTGCTTTATGCGCCGGGCCTGACACGGCGCGAGGAGATCAGCGCGGTGGTGCAGGCGGTGGCGCCGAGGCCGGTCAACGTGCTGGTCGGCTCGCCAAGTCTGAACCTGTCGCTGGACGAATTGGCCGAGCTTGGCGTCAAGCGCGTGAGCCTCGGCTCCAATCTGGCGCGGGTGGCTTATGGCGCCTTCCTGCAAGCCGCCACAGAGCTTGCCGACGCAGGTGACCTGCGTGGTGCGCAGCAGGCGCTGCCGTTCGACCGTATCAACGATCTGTTTCGTGGCTGAGCGTGCGTAATTTTCTGCTCGCGTTGCTATTGCTGATTGTCGTGGGTGGGCCGCTGGCGCTGTACCGGCAGTGGATCGACGTACCGCCACGCTGGAACCCATGGGCACCGCTGGATCTGCGTGATGCGCCAAACTGGCTGACCGGCTACAAGCTCGGTCGTCTGCAGGACGATCCGGCGCTGTGCCGCACGGTGTTGGATACCTCGTCGCTGCGCTATGTGGCGTTGGCCGACAGCACGCCCAGCGCTGATTGCCCGCTGACCAACACGGTACGCGTGCAGGGCAGCGATGTGCGCTTGAGCAGCAGTTTCATCGCCACCTGCCCGGTGGCGGCGGCATTCGCCCTGTTCGAGCGGCATGGTTTGCAGCCGGCGGCGCAGGAGGTGTTCGGCCAGCGCGTCACCCAGATCGACCATGTCGGCAGCTTCGCCTGCCGCACCATCGCCGGCAGTCAGCGGCGTAGCCAGCACGCTTCGGCCAATGCTCTGGATATCGTCGGTTTTCGCCTGGCCGATGGCAGCCGTATCAGCGTGCTGCGCGACTGGCCCGGCAGCGATGACAAATCGCTGTTCCTGCGTCAGGTACAGCAGGCTGCCTGCACCACCTTCAACACCACCTTGGGGCCCGACTACAACGCTGCTCATCGCGACCATTTCCATCTGGATATGGGCCTATTTCGGATGTGCCGCTGAGCGATCAGACGGCCAGGCGTTGTTGCAGCGTCAGACGGCCAAGCAACAGCTCCCAGGGATTCAGTGATTCCGTGAGCAACTCGTTGGTCTTGCCCTGTTCGCTTTCATCAAGCGTTGTCAGGGACTGCGGTTGCAGGGCCAGCTGATCAAGGGTGAGGGCACTGTCGGTGTCGTGCACCGAGCAGACGAACTGGCGCTGCATCATCACATCTTCGAGGGTGCGAATGCCTTGTACCGGGGCCTCATCCGCTGCTGCCGGCGCGGGGAGCGGGAGCATGCTATTGGCAGGGCTCTCCATCGACAGCAGCACGCTGCGCAGAATCTGGTCGTACAGCGCCGAGCTGGCACTCGAGGGTGTGCCGGCTTTCTGAGACGCGACCCGGGTATCACCGGGAATACGGGAGATGACATCGAACATCAGACGGCTGGCTCTGGCAAACTATCGCATAGACAGGCTATCGGCCGATCAAGGCCCATATTGAGCCCTTTACCGTTATCGATGGACGATCCGCAATGAGTGAAAAACAGCCCGCCGCGCGCATCCGCATGGAGGCCCTGGCCCCGCATCTGCACGAGGCCGCACAACAGTGGGCGCAGCGCCTCGGGTTGCCGGTGGAGGGGGAGGCCGAGTTCGCGCTGCAACTGGGCGAAGCTGGCTTGCAACTGGTCGAACTTGGCCCCCAGGCGCCGGGGCCGGTGCGGGTGGATTTCGTCGAGGGCGCGGTCGCGCACCGGCGTCAGTTCGGCGGCGGCACCGGGCAGATGATCGCCAAGGCGGTCGGCGTTCAGCCGGGCATTCGCCCGCAGGTGCTGGATGCCACCGCTGGCCTCGGCCGTGATGCCTTCGTGCTGGCCAGCCTCGGATGTACGATCAGCCTGATCGAACGCCAGCCGCTGATTGGCGCGCTGCTCGAGGATGGCCTGCAGCGGGCTGCCGCTGATGCCGAGGTGGCGGCCATCGTCGCGCGCATGCGTCTGCTGCAGGGCAACGCCATTTCCATCATGGCCGACTGGCAGGAGGAAGTGCCTCAGGTGATCTACCTCGACCCGATGTTTCCCCATCGCGACAAGAGTGCGCTGGTGAAGAAGGAGATGCGCCTGTTCCGGCCTTTCGTAGGGGACGACACGGATGCTCCGGCGTTGCTCGAAGCGGCCCTCAAACTCGCCAGCCATCGTGTGGTGGTCAAGCGGCCACGCAAGGCGCCGGTCATCGAGGGAGCGAAGCCGGGTTATGCGCTCGAGGGTAAATCCAGCCGTTACGACATCTACCCGCTGAAGAAACTCACGCCTTAGAGCCTGTTCACGATCTTTCGGCTCGACTTCAGCGTTTTAGCTGCAAAGTGGCGGGAGCGGACATGGGGTGCTGCTGCTTTTGTGGGAGGGGCTTTAGCCCCGATTTGGTCTGTCTAGGCATAAAGAGCTCGCGGCTAAAGCCGCTCCCACGAGGTCGCTGAAAGTCAGCTTCTGCCTTGTAGCAGCCTCTTTAACGTCGCCTAGAAAGATCGTGAACAGGTTCTTGAACGAACAGCTCTGCGGTCGCGATCCAACCTGAACGTTTTTACTGGCACCTACCTCAGATTCTGAACGGATGCACCAGACATCCGAGCGAACCGAGGTAGCCCCATGAGCGAGACCATCACTGACGGCTCAGAACGCCGTGCGATTTCCCTGTCGTTGAACGGCAGCCCCCTTAACGTCGAGGTGTATCCGTGGATCACCGCCCTCGATCTGTTGCGTGAACAGCTCGACCTGATCGGCACCAAGAAGGGCTGTGATCATGGTCAGTGCGGTGCCTGCACGGTGCTGCTCGACGGCCGCAGGATCAACGCTTGCCTGACCCTGGCGGTGATGCTCGACGGCCACGAGCTGACGACCATCGAAGGGCTGGCGCAGAACGGCGAGCTGCATCCGATGCAGCGCGCTTTCGTCAAACACGATGCCTTCCAGTGCGGCTACTGCACGCCCGGACAGATATGTTCAGCGGTCGGGCTGGCTGCTGAAGGACGCATCGACGATGCCGCTGACATTCGCGAGCGAATGAGCGGCAACCTCTGCCGTTGCGGTGCCTACAGCAACATCGTCGCCGCCATCGAAGAAGCCTTGCCGGCCTGTGAAAAGGCGGTGCGCCCATGACCCCGTTCGGCTACAGCAAACCTCAGGGCATCGACGAGGCCGTGCGCATGGCCGGGCCGGATAGCCAGTTCATAGCCGGTGGCACCAACATCGTCGACCTGATGAAGGAAAACCTGGTGCGGCCCAAGCGGTTGATCGATATCAACGCCTTGCCCCTGCGCGACGTGGAGCCCACTGCCGATGGCGGTCTGCGCATCGGCGCGCTGGTCAGCAATGCCGATCTGGCCTGGCACCCGGAGGTGGAGCAGCGCTATCCGCTGCTCAGCCAGGCGCTGTTGTCCGGCGCTTCGCCGCAGTTGCGCAACATGGCCAGTGCCGGCGGCAATCTGCTGCAGCGCACCCGCTGCCATTACTTCTACGACAGCCAGGTGCCGTGCAACAAGCGCGAGCCCGGCAGCGGTTGCCCGGCACGTGAGGGTCTCAATCGCTACCATGCGTTGTTCGGTGCCAGCGAGCACTGCGTGGCGGTGCATCCGTCGGACTTCTGCGTGGCACTTGCTGCGCTCGACGCTCAGGTAGTGATTACGGGGCCCGGCGGAGAACGTCACGTGCCCTTCGCCGAGTTCCATCGCTTGCCGGGGGATACGCCGCAGCACGACACCGTGCTGGAAGCCGGTGAGCTGATCCTGGCCATTGAGTTGCCGGCCGAGGGTTTCGCCTCCCACAGCGCCTACCTCAAGTTGCGTGATCTGGCCTCGTTCGCCTTCGCCCTGGTATCGGTGGCGGCGGCGCTGAAGTTCGATGCCGAGGGGCAGATCCGCCAGGCTCGCCTGGCCCTCGGCGGGGTTGCGCACAAACCCTGGCGGTGTACCGAGGTGGAAGACAGCCTGGTTGGCCTGACGGCCAGTGATGAACACTTCGAGGCGGCCGCCGAGCTGCTTCTCAAGGATGCTCAGCCGCTGACCCACAACGCCTTCAAGGTGGAGCTGGCGCGCCGCGCCATCGTTCGCGCCCTGACCACCGCCGCAGAAGGAGTCCGCTCATGAACGCGCCTACCCTCGGCAAGCCGCTCGACCGTGTCGACGGCCCACTCAAGGTCAGCGGCCAAGCCCGCTATGCGGCTGAATACCCCGCTGAAGGTTTGCTGCACGGCAGCGTGATCTGCAGTGTGATCGCACGCGGCCGCATCACCCACATTGATGCCTCGGCAGCCCAGGCTCTGCCCGGCGTGAAGCTGGTGCTCAGCCACGAAAATCGTCCGCCAATGGCGCAAGACGACGAGAGCTATGAAGACGACGATGCGGCCGACGGCTCGCCGTTTCGCCCGTTGTTCAATGCACGCGTGCGCTACAGCGGCCAGCCGGTGGCGCTGGTGGTCGCCAACAGCCTGGAGCTCGCTCGCCATGCCGCTTCGCTGGTGCGCATCGAGTATCAGCAGCAGCCTCATGCCACGGATCTGCTGCAGGCGCTGGACAGCGCCCATGCAGCGCCAGCCGAACTGCCGGAGCGGCGCGGTGATGCTGACGCGGTCATTGCCAGCGCGCCGGTGCGCCTGGAGCTTGAATACGAGCTGCCCAACGAATATCACCACCCGATGGAGCCCCATGCCTCGACGGTGATCTATCAGGCCGACGGCAGTCTGCTGGTGCATGACAAGACCCAGGGGCCGCAGAACAGCCAGCAGTACTTGGCCAGCGTGCTCAAGCTCGACCCCGCGCGCGTGCGTATTCTGTCGTCCTTCGTGGGTGGCGCATTCGGCTCGGGGCTGCGTCCGCAGTATCAGTTGCCACTGGCCGCCATGGCGGCGCTGAAGTTGCAGCAGTCGGTGCGCGTCACGCTCACCCGTCAGCAGATGTTCACCTTCGGCTATCGCCCACGCACCGTACAGCGGCTGCAATTGGGGGCTACCGCCGACGGCAGGCTGCAGGGGCTGGTGCACGAAGTGATCGGCCAGACCTCGCGTTTCGAAGATTTCACCGAACACGTCGCCGAGTGGTCGGGCATGCTCTACCACTGTGACCATATGCGCCTGGCTTATCGGCTGGCGCCACTGGACGTCTACACCCCGCTGGACATGCGCGCGCCTGGCGCCGCGACAGGGCTGTTCGCCCTGGAGTCGGCGATGGACGAACTGGCCTGGGCGGCTGGCGTCGATCCCGTGCAACTGCGCCTGACCAACTACGCCGAGACCAACCAGAACGAGGGCAAGCCCTACTCCAGCAAAGAGCTGCGCGCGTGTTATCAGCAGGGCGCCGACGCCTTCGGCTGGAGCGACCGCAATCCGCAGCCGCGCAGCATGCGTATCGGTAACCAGTTGGTCGGCTACGGCATGGCTACCGGCGTCTGGGAGGCCATGCAGATGCCTGCCAGTGCCCGCGCCACACTGACCGCCGATGGTCGTCTGATCGTCGCCAGCGCGACCTGTGATATCGGCCCCGGCACTGCCACGGTGATGACCCAGATCGCGGCCGATGCGCTCGGCATGGACCCCGCCCGCGTCGAGTTCCGGCTCGGTGATTCGAGCCTGCCCAAGGCGCCGCTGCAGGGCGGCTCCTTCACCGTGTCATCGGTCGGCAGTGCGGTGCGCGAAGCTTGCCTAGCGCTGGCCGAGCAGCTCTGTGATGCCGCCCGGCAACTGCCGACTGCGCCGTTCACCGATGCCAGCGCATTGCGTTTCGTCGGCGGGCGCGTGCAACAAGGCGAGGACGCTGGCCGCTCGGTTGATCTCGGTACGCTGCTGGCTCGCCATGGCAGCCTCGAGGCCGAGGTGCAGGCGCAGCCGGGCAAGCTGCGCGAGCGTTACGCCAGCGCCACGCACTCGGCGGTGTTCGTCGAGGTGCAGGTGGATGAGGCTCTGGGCTCGGTGCGGGTTACTCGGGTGGTCAGCGCGATTGCCGCTGGCCGGGTGATCAACGCCAAGACCGCGCGCAGCCAGATTCTAGGCGGCGTGGTTTGGGGTATCGGCATGGCACTGCACGAGGAGGCGATGATCGATCACGAGCTGGGTCGCTGCATGAACCACAACCTGGCCGATTATCACCTGCCGGTACATGCCGATATTGGCGACATTGAAGTTATCTTTGTCGACGAGGATGACCAGATCGTCAACCCGCTGGGCTCCAAGGGTGTTGGTGAAATCGGTATCGTCGGCGTCGCTGCGGCGGTCGCGAATGCGGTCTATCACGCTACCGGCAAGCGCATCCGCCAGTTGCCGATCACCCTCGACAAACTGCTCTGATCGTCAGTTGCCGACGTCAGTGAAGCTGTCGTTACCGACCGCTTCACTGACGACTCTCTGCAGGCTCGCTGCGCAGCACCATCCAGATGCCGACAGCCGATATCGCCGTACCGAGTGCCATCAGCCAGGACAGTGGCTCATCGAACATGGCCCAGGCCCACAACAGCGTCACTGCTGGGCTGAGATAGAGCACGCTGGCCACGCGAGTCGGTGTGGAGCGTTTCAGGCATATCCAATAAAGCCCGTAGCCGGCGAGGGTGGATATCCCCGCCGTCCAAAACACACTCAGCACGAAACCTGTCGACGGCACAGGTTTCAAGCTGCCCTCCAGCAACGCGAGCAGCGCGAAGCCGATACTGGAAACGCAGCATTGCAGCCACAGGTTGGCAAGCAGGCCCAGCGAGGCGGCGCCGGTCGAGTGTTTCTGCCAGAGGGTGGCAACCGCCAGCGACAGCATGCCCAGCAACGGCAGGCCATAGGCCCAGAGCGGCGCATCGCCCCAGGCGAGGGCGTCGGATGTCACCAGTACCACGCCGAGCAGGCCGATGGTCAGCCCTACCCAGGTACGCCATGCCAGGCGTTGCCGAAACGCTAGTGCTGCGAGTATCGCCATGCCGATTGGCAGCAGGTCGGCGAGCAATGCCGCCAGGCCTGCCGGTACGCCGAGTGCAATGCCCTGAACGACACCGGCAAGGTAGCCAGCCATGGCCAGAAAACCGATACCGGCATTGCGCAGCAGCATGGCCGCTGACGCCTGGCGCAACTGCCTGAGTACGAACGGCAGCAGTACCACGCAGACCAGTACGCAGCGCCAGAACACCACCAGCATGGCCGGTGCGTGATCGATGGAAAACCGCGCGCCGATGAAACCGGAGCTCCAGGCCACCACCAGCCCCGCTTCGAGCAGCAGCAGGGGAATGGTTTTGTGCCAGATGCGCATCGCGTGTTGGCCAGGCATGACAATCCAGGGGATGAAGGGTGTATGCACAGGCTAAGGAATGCGGCTAATCTAATAAATCAAAATGTATTGAATCAGTTATTCGGTTTTGGTGAATTATGAATGGCGTTCTCGATATCGAGCTGGTGCGTACCTTCCATGCGGTCGCACGCAGCGGCAAGTTCAAGGCCGCAGCCGAGCAGCTGCACAAGAGCCCGGCGGCGATCAGCGTGCATATCCAGCGGCTCGAAGCCGTCGCTGGCGGGCGTTTGCTGGATCGCGACAATCAGTCGGTTGGCCTCACGGCACTGGGCCGGCGGCTGCTGATTTCGACTACCGATCTGCTCTCCACCCACGACCGGGTGTTGGCGGAGTTACATGGGCCGCGCCTGGTCGGACGCATCAGGCTGGGGGTGCCCGATGAGTACGCCGCACATGTGATCCGCGACATCCTGCCGATTTTCGCGGCAGCCTGGCCCAACGTCGTGCTGGAAGTGAAAACGGCGCCCAGCCACTCGCTGCGCGATCAGGTGCAGCGCGGCAAGCTGCACGCTGCGGTGCTGACCCAGCCCAAGGGGCAGGAGGGCGAGCCGGCAAACGTTCTGGTCGCCACCACGCCGGTCTGGGTCGGTGCAACGATCAGCCTGTTCGAGCAACGTGATGCGCTGCCGCTGGCCGTCCACGCCGCGGATTGCCCTTACCGCAGTGCGATGCTGGAGTCGTTAAAGCAGAGTGGTCGCAAGTGGCGCGTGGTGCTCGACAGCCCCTCGAGTCAGGCCATCAAGGCCTGTGTGGAAGCAGGCCTGGCGGTCACCCTGATAGACCGTGCCCGAGTCTCTGAAAGCATGCGCATTCTCGACGGTTTGCCGCAGGTAGCCGAGCATGAGGTGGTGTTTCTGCGCTCATCTACGGCGCAGAGCAACGAGGCCCTCGAGCTGCTCGCGCAGGCGATTCACCAGCATTTCCGGCTCTGATGGGGCTGGTCATCCTGCCAGCTCACCCGTCGTTCTGCGCAGTCGGTTGGCATCCTTGGCGGGTGGCAGGCCGAACATGCGTGCATAGTCTCGGCTGAACTGCGAAGGGCTTTCGTAGCCCACTCGGTATCCGGCGCCTGCCGCATCAAGCGCTTGCGCCACCATCAGTCGGCGCGCCTCCTGTAACCGCAACTGGCTGCGAAACTCCAGCGGGCTCATCGAGGTGACCGCCTTGAAATGGGCGTGAAACGTGGAGCGGCTCATGCCGGCCATATCGGCGATGTCATCGATCCGGCAGGTTTCGCTGTAATGGTCGCGTAACCAGGCAATCGCTTTGGATATCTGGCTCAGTCGGCTGTCCGCTTTGGCCATTTGCCGAACCACGCCGTTGCCGCTATTGGCCAGCAGCCGGTAAAGGATCTCGCGCACCGTCAATGGCGCCAGCTCTTCGGCATCGCCCGGCGTATCCAGCAGCATGGCAAGCCTGGCTGCTGCATCCAGCAGTTCGGGTGTGGTGTCGTTGAGTTCGATGCCGGCAACTGGCGGGCCATTATTCTCGTCCGCAGCGGGGTGGCGCAGCACGAGATCACTCAACACCGTCCTATCCAGATCGAGCACCAGGCACAGATAGGGCGCAGCCTCACTGGCCTCGATGACCGAACCCATCACCGGTATGTCCACGGACGCGACCAGGTATTTGGCTGCGTCATAGACATACGACGTGGTTCCGGCCGTCACGTGCTTGCGGCCTTGGGCGATAAGGCAGAGCGTCGGTGCATAGACGACAGGCATCGGCATTGTGGGTGTGCCCGAGCGCACCAGGCTGACACCCGCAATCGGTGTCCGATGTATGCCATCGGTTGTGGCATGACGGCTGATGAGGTCGATCAGCTTTTCCAGAGAACCCATGCTCGCTCCTGCAAGGCCCGTGAATTAGGCATCTGCCCATCCGGACGATCGTGTAAGGACACAGGACAATCCTGCTACAAGCCGGCGCTCCTGAAAGGGCAGACTCATTCCCTAGACATTAAGGCTCTGTTTTCTGCAAGGCGTTCATCATGAACGCTCTTTCAGTGATCTACCACTACGGCTTGTTCGGACGATCAGGCAGTAGTACCCAGTGGAACTCGATGGTTCGGAAACGCTACCCGCCTCCAATGGGGGCGTGAAGGCTGGGCTTGGTAACTGCCGTTGAGCCCTGATGCAAAGGCACCACGCCATGATCATTTCTGGCCAAACCCGTGGAAACCATCACACCAAGAGGATCTTTACGCATGGGCACATCAATCGTTAAACACACCCGCTTAGCCGTTTTGGCGTGCGCGATGCTGATCGGCATCGGGTTGTTGTCAGGTGTGGCCAACGCTGCGGCAAAAAACGATGTGGAGGCACGTAACAAGCAAATTGTCACCGAAGCATTCGATCGCTGGGCCGCCGGTGGAAGCACGTTTTTCAGCGATGTGCTGACGCCGGATGTGGTCTGGACGATCAAGGGCTCGGGGCCCAGTGCGGGTGTTTATCGAGGCGTCGATGCGTTCGTCGAGCAGGCTGTCCGGCCGTTCGTATCTCGCTTGTCCAGCCCCATAAGGCCGGTCAGCAAACAGGTCTGGGCGGATGGCGAGCACGTCATCATTCAATGGGAAGGCAGCGGTGTTGCGCGTGATGGGCAAGCCTACAACAACAGCTATGCCTGGATTTTCAACATGCGAAACGGCAAGGCCTTCGAGGTCACTGCCTACCTCGACCTGGTGCCTTACGACGATGTATTGCAGCGTATTCCCGCGCCCGAGTGATCGACCGACTTGGGTTGTCGCATCTGCTCGGCATTGCACGACAGTCCAGCTTTGGCTGCGACTAAACGGAGGCTGACATGAACTATCGATCAGCAGTCATGAGTGGCCTGATGTTGGGCATGCTCCATCTGCCAAGCGTGCCCGCAGCAATGGCCTCGAACCAGGCTGTCATCACCGATAACTGCGAACAGCGATCACTGGAGAACAGCATGGCCCAGCACCCCTATGTCGGCATGTGGGTAACCGATGACGGCCACATTCGCCACGAACTCTTGCCGAATGGCCGCTACGACGAAGCCCGTGGCAAGCAGGAAAGTGCCTACCAGGGTCGCTATGAGGTTGAAGGTAATCACATCGATTATTGGGACGACACTGGCTTTACCGCCGACGGTGAGTTCGTCGATCACGCTACCTTGCACCATGGCGGGATGATCTTTCGTCGCCGCTGATAGCGGCTGTTGAAACAGCACTAGGCGATGGAGTTAGTGGCTGCATAGGTTCTATGAAGTTACCGATGTACGCTGGTAGTGGTCTGCGTTTCTCTCCATGACCTGCGTGAAAAGACAACAGGCCTGCGTGCCGGTCAGGTTGAGATAATTTGCAATAAGTGAGTGCTTGAGTGCGGCGTGGCGCCTGATAAATTGTCGCGGCGACACCGGGCCCCTCTGACAGCTTCCCAGCTGCCATGTCGGAGTTGCAGTTTGTACAACTCTGACTTAGGAGGGGCTTATGAGCACCCTAGAACCGTTCTTAATGGCCGAGTTCCTCGGCACTGCCACCTGGTTGTGGCTCATCTTCATCACCATCGTCATCAGCCTGCTGGTCTTCGACCTCGGGGTGCTTCACCGTGAGCACCGCGAAATCGGCGTCAAGGAAAGCCTGCTGCTGTCCGGCGGCTACATCACCGCCGGCCTGCTGTTTGGCCTGTGGGTCTGGCACATGAAGGGCGCCACCTCCGGTATGGATTTCTATACCGGCTTTCTGATCGAGAAATCGCTGTCCATGGACAACGTGTTTCTCATGGCGATGATCTTCAGCTTCCTGGCCATCCCGCGTAAGTACCAGCACGAGGTGCTGTTCTGGGGCATCCTCGGGGTGATCGTGCTGCGTGCGATCATGATCGGCCTGGGCGCCGCATTGATCGCCGAGTTCAGCTGGATTCTCTACGTGTTCGGTGCCTTCCTGCTGCTGACTGGCGTGAAGATGCTGTTCAGCAAGGTCGACGACCACCCGGATCTGTCCGAGAACAAGCTGATCAAGTTCGTGCGCAAGCGCATGCGCGTCACCGACCGCTTGCACGAGGGCCGCTTCTTCGTGCGTCAGCCGGATGCGAACGGCAACATGGTGCGCTGGGCTACGCCGCTGTTCCTGGCGCTGGTGCTGATCGAGTGTGCCGACCTGGTGTTCGCGATCGACAGCGTGCCGGCGATCTTCGCCATCACCCAGGATCCGTTCATCGTCTATACCTCGAACATCTTCGCGATCCTTGGCCTGCGCGCGCTGTACTTCGCCCTGGCGGCGATGATCCACCGCTTCGCCTACCTGAAGTACGCCCTTGCTCTGGTGCTGGTGTTCATCGGCGGCAAGATCTTCCTGGTCGGCATCATCGGCAAGACCCCGCCGGTGATCTCGCTGAGCGTCACGCTCGGCCTGTTGATCGGTGGCGTGCTGCTGTCGCTGTGGAAAACCCGCAACGACCCGCCCGCCGTCGAAGCCGAAACGCCCCGCCAGTAATACGCTTGTGCCCCGGCGTGCCGGGGCCTTCATCACCTCTGGAGATGATCCATGAATCCATCACCCATTGCTGCGCTGGTTCTGGTAGCCGTGATCGGTTTGACCTCGGCCGGCTGCGGTGTCGCCGAAGAGTCGGCACAGAAACTCACCGAAAAGGCCGAGCAGGCCGTGCAGGAGATCGCTCGCGAAGCGGTCAGCGACACCCTCAATGCTTTTAACGAGCAGATCGATCAGGTACAGAAATCGGCCAGCGAATTGCTAGGCCAGCCTGAGGGCGAAGCCGCGGAGGACAACCCCCAGCGCGAAGCCGAGAGGCCTTCGCCGTCTTTCAAGGAGGGCGTCGAAACCTGAGTTTGCGTCGCCGACGCTACGGGGTTCAGGAAGAAGCCAAGGCCGAGGCATGGCTCGCCGGCTTTGGAGCAGTAGCCGTTGATAACTTCAGCGGCGTACCATCCCCACTCCTTTAACCAGGCAGCCTTGATGGGTTTGCCGACCCGAGGCGCCGCATCGGAAATGCTTTCTGCCGAGCTCAAGTCCTTTCACATGGTCGCCCGCCTGGGCAGCATCACTCATGCGGCGAAGAAGCTCGGCCTCAGCCAGCCTACGGTCACCACCCAGATTCGCAATCTGGAGGCGCAGTATGGTGTCGAGCTGTTCTACCGAGGCGGGCGGCGCTTCACCCTGAGCGAGGATGGCGCGCGCCTGCTGCCGATGGTGCAGGCGCTGCTGCAGCAGGAAGCCGATATCGAGTTCTACCTGCGCAATTGCGGCCAGTTACAGGGCAGCCTGCGCATCGCCGCTACCGCTCCGTACTACGTGCTCGACCTGGTTCAACGCTTTCGCGAGCGCCTGCCGCAGATCCAGGTGACGCTGGAAATCGGCAATTCACTGCAGGTGATCGAGGCGCTGGAGGAGTATCGAGTCGATCTGGCCGCATCCTCACAACTGGAAGAGGATTCGCGCTTCACCCGTTTGCTGCTCGGCGAGGATCCCCTGGTGCTGGCCGTACACCGCAGCCATCCGCTGGCTAATCACAAGCGTTTGCCGCCCTCAGCGCTGGCCGGGCACTGTCTGTTGATGCGCGAAGTGGGCTCGACCACGCGCCAGCTCACCGAGCAGATGCTGCGTGAGGCCGGTGTCGCCTTGGGGCCGTTGCTGGAAATCGGCAGCCGCGAGTCGATTCGCGAGGCGGTGCTGCGCAATATCGGCATCAGTGTCATCGCCCGTCACGAGGTGCCGGACAATCAGGAGCTGCGCGTCATCGCCCTGGACGGCGCACCGTTGATTCCCGAATACCTCTACTGCCTGCGCGAACGCCGCCAGGCGCGCCTGCCAGCGGCCTTCCTGGCTATCGCCCGCGAGTACACCGAGGCCTGATCAGGGCGTTGTCTTCATAAAAACGCTGATACCACTATCGGCGGCTTTTGCCCTACTGCCACAAAGCCTTCGCATGCCGGCCCCAAGATGACACTCGTTCGATTCCAAACGAGGTTCCTGGCATGGCTACCGTCGATCTGCAACTGCGCGACATTCATAAAGGCTTCGGCACCTTCAAAGCGCTGGATGGCGTATCACTGGATGTCAAAGCCGGCGAGCTGGTCTGCCTGCTCGGGCCATCCGGCTGCGGCAAGACCACGCTGCTGCGCTGCATCGCCGGCCTGGAGCATCAGGAGCAGGGCAGCCTGCACTTCGCCGGACGAGACGTTTCCGCGCTGCCGCCCCAGGCGCGTGACTACGGCATCCTGTTCCAGTCTTACGCGCTATTCCCCAACCTGACGGTCACCCAGAACATCGCCTATGGCCTGTCCGGCCGTGGGCGAGATGAGATTCGTCGGCGCGTCGAAGAGATGCTCGAGTTGGTCAGCCTGAGCAGCAGCGGGCACAAATACCCGGCACAGCTCTCCGGCGGCCAGCAACAGCGTGTGGCATTGGCTCGCGCCCTGGCGCCGAGCCCTTCGCTGTTGTTGCTCGACGAGCCGATGTCGGCCCTCGATGCCCAGGTACGTGAGCACCTGTGCGGCGAGCTGCGCAGCCTGCAGCGCCAGCTTGGCATCACCACCCTGATGGTCACGCACAATCAGGAAGAGGCCATGCTGATGGCCGACCGCATCGCGGTGATGAACCAGGGGCGGATCGAGCAGTACGCCACGCCACAGACCATCTACAACGCACCGGCGACGCCTTTCGTTGCCGAGTTCGTCGGCCAGGGCAACTGGTTGCCGTTCGAGCGCGATGGCGCCCACGCCCGCGTCGGTCGGCTGAGCATGCGCCTGGCAGACACCGGGCAAGGTGCGGGCGGGCGTCTGTTCTGCCGCCCCGAAGCGATCCTGGTCAACCCCGAGCTGGAGCAGGACAACCTGTTCCCGGCGCGTATGCGCGAGTTCACCTTCCTCGGCAATCGCTGCCGCCTGAGCTTCGAACTCGACGATCTGCCGGGTCACGCGCTGTTGGCCGAAATGGCCCCCGAAGCGCTGCCGCATCTGCACGGCGAGCAGATTCGCGTGGCCTTGCCGCCGCGCAGCCTGCAGGTGTTCGCCTGATGGAGCAGGTCGTGACGGCGCAGCGTGTAGCGAAACCTTCGCAGCGCTCGACGGATACCGCCGACCGGCTGTTCGTACTGGGCGGGCAGTGGCTGTTACTGGTGCTTCTGGTGCTGGCCGTGCTCCTGCCCTTGCTGGCCATGCTCTGGCGCGGGCTGGCGGGTGACCCGGCGCAGGGCGGTGGTCTGGCGGCGGCTGCAGAGCTGTTCGGCAGTGCCAATTTTCGCTGGCTGCTCGGCAACAGCCTGACCAGTGCCCTGGCCGTGGTGATGATCGTGTTGCCCCTGGCCTATGGCTTCGCTTACGGCCTGCTGCGTACCTGTCTGCCGGGCAAGGGGCTATGGCGCGGCATATCGCTGCTGCCTCTGCTGGCGCCCTCGATGCTGCCGGGGATCGCGCTGATCTACCTGTTCGGCAATCAAGGGATGTTGCGCGACTGGATGCCCGACAGCATCTACGGTTTCTGGGGCATCGTGCTGGGCCAGGCGATCTACACCTTTCCCCATGCACTGATGGTCTTGCTCAGCGCTCTGGCGCTGGCTGACGCGCGCCTGTTCGACGCCGCTTCGAGCATGGGCGCCTCGCCCTGGCGCGCCTTTCGCAGCATCACCTGGCCAGGTAGCCGACAAGGCGTCTTCGCAGCTGGCTGCCTGGTGTTCACCCTGTGCATCACCGACTTCGGCGTGCCTGTGGTGGTCGGTGGTGACTATCAGGTGCTGGCGCTGGAAGCCTACAAGGCGGTGCTCGGCCAACAGCAGTTTGGCCGTGGTGCTCTGATCGGGCTGTTCCTGCTGCTGCCGGCGCTGTTCAGTTTCAGCGTCGACTTCTGGTTGCGCCGCCGTCAGCGCGATGCCATGGGCGGTCGTGCCCAGGTTTATCACCCCCAGCCCCGGTCGGGTCGAGACAGCGCCTTTCTGCTGCTGGTGGTACTGGTGTGTACGGTTCTGCTCGGCGTGTTCGGCATGGCGGTTTACTCGTCGCTGGTCAAATTCTGGCCCTACGACCTGTCGCTGTCGCTGCACAACTACGCATTCTCGGATCTGCCCGGTGGCTGGCTGGCCTACCGCAACAGCCTGTTGCTGGCGACTGCCACGGCATTGTTCGGCAGCGTGCTGATCTTCACTGGCAGCTACTTGCTGGAAAAGACCCGGCAAAACCCGCTGACCCAAGTGCTGCGCCTGCTGTGCTTCATCCCCATGGCCGTGCCCGGCCTGGTGCTCGGGTTGGGCTACGTCTTTTTCTTCAACCTGCCGGCCAATCCGCTGCATGGGCTTTATGGCAGCCTGGCTCTGCTGGTGGTGTGCACCGTGGCGCACTTTCTGACCACTGCGCAGATGACCGCAGCCGCCGCGCTGCGTCAGCTCGATGGCGAGTTCGAGTCCGCCGCGCTGTCGTTGAAGGTGCCGCTGCTGCGCCACTTCCTGCGGGTGACGGTACCGATCTGCCTGCCGGCGCTGCTGGATATCGTCCGCTATCTGTTCGTTTCGGCGATGACTACCGTCTCGGCGGTGATCTTCCTCTACAGCCCGGACAGCGTGGTGGCGTCGGTTGCCGTGCTGAACATGGACGATGCCGGCAACGTCGGCGGTGCCGCCGCCATGTCGACTCTCATTCTTCTCACCTCCGCCAGCGTATCGCTCCTGCTGGCCTGGGCTTCGCGCGGCTTGCTGCGACGCTCCCAGGCTTGGCGTGCGGCGCCTGGCCTTTGATCTCCCGGAGCATCTACATGCGCTACCAGCACCCCGATCATCTGCAGGCCGTTATCCTCGACTGGGCGGGCACCGTGGTCGATTTCGGCTCCTTCGCCCCGACCCGCATCTTCGTCGAGGCGTTCGCCGAGTTCGACGTACAGATCAGCCTCGCTGAAGCTCGCGGCCCCATGGGCATGGGCAAGTGGGATCACATCCGTACCCTGTGCGACCAGCCCGCGGTCGCCGAGCGCTTCCAGAAACGTTTCGGGCGCCTGCCGAGCGATGCCGACGTGACCGCCATCTACGAGCGCTTCATGCCTCTGCAGATCGCTAAGGTCGGCGAGCATTCAGCGCCGATTCCCGGAGCGCTGGAGGCGGTGGCCAGCCTGCGTGAACGCGGCCTGAGAATCGGCAGCTGTTCAGGCTACCCGAAGGTCGTCATGCAACAGGTGGTCGAGCTGGCTGCTGCGGCCGGTTATTGCCCGGACCATGTCGTCGCCACCGATGAAGTGCCCAAGGGCCGCCCGAGCCCCGCTCAGGCGCTGGCCAACGTGATCGCTCTGGGGCTCGACGACGTGGCCGCCTGCGTCAAGGTCGATGACACCGAGCCCGGCATTCTCGAGGGCCGTGGTGCTGGCATGTGGACGGTAGCGCTGCGCTTCTCGGGCAACTTTCTCGGCCTCACTTGGGAGCAGTACCAGGCGCTGCCTACCGAGCGCCTGGAGGCCGAGCGTCAGCGCATCGATGCGTTGTTCGCCGACAGCCAGCCCCATTACCTGATCGACACCCTGGCCGATCTGCCGCAGGTCATCGAGGCCATCAACGCTCGTCTGGCTCGCGGCGAAAGCCCGCAAGGCTGCTGAGTCCGTTTTCCCTATTCGTACGCCCATCCTTCGCACACAGGAACCACACCATGTTCAAGCGCATCGCCCTTGCCGCTGGCCTACTCGCCGCCGGCGCCCTGCATGCCCAGGCCGCCACCGAACTGACCGTCTACAGCGCCCTGGAAGTCGAACAGCTCAAGCCTTACCAGCAGGCATTCGAGAAGCAGCATCCGGATATCCGCATCAAGTGGGTACGCGACTCTACCGGTATCGTCACCGCCAAGCTGCTGGCCGAGAAGGATCGCCCGCAGGCCGATGCCGTCTGGGGCCTGGCGGGTTCCAGCCTGGCCATCCTCAAACAGCAGGGCATGCTCGAAGCCTACGCGCCGGCCAGCCTGGACAAGATCGGCGCTAACTACCGCGACAGCGACAATCCGCCGTCCTGGGTGGGCATGGACGTATGGGCCGCGAGCATCTGCTTCAACACCATCGAGGCCGAAAAGCAGGGCTTGCCGAAGCCGACCAAGTGGGAAGACCTGACCGACCCGGTCTACAAGGGCAAGATCGTCATGCCCAACCCGGCGTCTTCCGGTACCGGCTACCTGGACGTCAGCGCCTGGCTGCAGATCTTCGGCGAAGACGGCGGTTGGACCTACATGGACAAGCTGCACCAGAACATCGGCCAGTACACCCATTCCGGTTCCAAACCCTGCAAGCAGGCAGCCGCCGGCGAGTTTCCCATCGGCATCTCGTTCGAGTACCCGGCCATTCAGCTCAAGCGCAAGGGTGCGCCGCTGGCCATCGTGCTGCCCAAGGAGGGCCTGGGTTGGGAGATCGAGGCGAGCGCCATCATCAAGGGCACTCAGCACCTGGATGCAGCCAGGAAGCTTGCCGACTTCGCTGCCAGCCGGGAGGCCATGGAACTGTACAAGGCCAACTTCGCCGTCCTGGCTCAACCGGGCATCGCCGAGCGCTTTCAGGAGCTGCCGGCCGACTACGAACAACGCCTGATCAACAACGACTTCGACTGGGCCTCGGAGAACCGCGACCGCATTCTCGCCGAATGGCGCAAGCGCTATGACGGCAAGTCCGAACCGGTCAGCCAGTAACCCGCGCGCTCTTCATTTCAATCTGCTGGCCGCTCCGGCGGCCACGTCCCTCTCGAGGAGTTTTCCATGAGTCAGCACGACTGTGACTTGCTGATCGTAGGTGCCGGGATACTGGGCCTTGCTCATGCCTGGGCGGGTGTTCGTCGCGGCCTCAAGGTTCGCGTATTCGAACGCAGCTACACGCCTCTGGGTGCATCCATTCGCAATTTTGGTCAGGCCCTGGTGACCGGCCAGGCTCCCGGCCCGATGCTCGACCTGGCGCGCCAGTCCCACGGCCTTTGGGCGCAGCTGGGCGCGGCCGCCGGGCTGTCGATGAAGAAACAGGGTTCCCTGGTGCTGGCCCGCACCGAAGCCGAAGAGGCCATGCTGTCGGCATTCTGCGCCGGTCGTGCCCAAGAGCTTGGCTACCGCACCGAACTACTGCGCGGGGCAGCCCTCGACAGTCTTTATGACGGCCGCTTCGCCCATCACCGTGCGGCCCTGCATGGCCTGGACGACCAGCAGCTGTTCTCCCGGGAAGCGCTGCCACAGATTATCGATTACCTGGCTGGCCAGGGCGTCGACTTCCACTTTTCGACGCTGGTACGGGACGTCGAGCCCGGCAGTGCCCTGACCACGGCGGGGCGCTTTTCGGCACGGCACATCGTCGTCTGCTCCGGCCACGACTATCAGACCTTGCTGGCCGAGCAGATGGCCAGGTTGCAGCCGTCGGTCTGCCGCCTGCAGATGCTGCGGGCCCGGCTGGCGCAGCCGCTGGATCTGCAGCACGCGGTGCTCACGGGACTGAGCTGCGTGCATTACGGCGCCTTCAGCGATCTGCCCGAGGCAGAGGCGATCCGCACCGAGATACGCCGCGATTACCCGATATTGGAAGAGCGCGGCATTCATTTGCTGATCAGCCCGACGCCTTACTGTGAGCTGATCATCGGCGACTCCCACGACTACGGCAGCGATGCTGTACCGTTCAACGAGGAGGGCGTGGATGATCTGCTCATCGAGCTGGCTGAGCACACCCTGGGCGGGCGCCTGCAGGTGCTCGAGCGCTGGCAGGGCGTATACGGTACGCGCGGATCAGGGCCATTCAGCGTGTCGCGTGCTGCCGAGGGCGTGACTGCGGTGCTGATGCACACCGGCTTGGGCATGAGCGTGGGCCTCGGCCTGGGCGAGCGAACCGTTGCGGCACTGCTTGGCGAAGGGGCGTGGCCGGACGCGCATCCGGCGTGAGGGCTGGCTAACTGTTATGGCGTCATGCCCGATGGCAGATAGTGCCTACGCCATGATGGCTGGCCGACCACAGCTTCTGCGCGATCAGGCGACAGGGGCCACGCGGGCAGCCGTGGCGTAGCGATTCTTACCCTCGCGTTTGGCTTCATACAGCGCCAGATCAGCGCGGCGCATCAGGCTGGTAAGAGGCTCGCCCTGTTCGCGTTCTGCCAGGCCTGCGCTGATCGACAAGCTGAGGCCATACAGCTGGTTCGAGTTAACTGCGTCGACGATGCCCTGAGCCAGACCCTGTGCCGCTGCTAAATCTGCCACGTGGGCGGCGACTGCGAATTCTTCGCCACCCAGACGCGCGAAGCTGTGCCCGCTGCTTTGCTCTTTGAGCACCTTGGCCACTTCTACCAATACCCGATCGCCAACCTCATGGCCGAAGCTGTCGTTTATCTTTTTGAAGTCGTCGATGTCGAGCATCAGGAAAAAAAGCCGGCTTGTCACCGCGTTATCTGTGGCGGTTGCGGCAAGCGCCTCCATGAACGCACGCCGGTTGGGCAGGCCGGTGAGGGTGTCCTTGTAGGCCATGTCATGAAGCTGTTGCTGTAAGTCGAAAACGTTTTTGCGAATGCGGCAAAACGTTTGGCACACCAGCATGGCGACCATCATGCTCGCGAGGATGAGCATCAGCGTCAGGGTCAGATCCAGCTGGCGCTCGAAGCTTGGTTGCACCACGTAGAACAACGTGGCCCAAACCGCGGCCCCGGTACTCAACGCGTGCCATGGGCGAACATGCATCGCCGAAACCGGCAAGCTCATGACCAAACCGATGGGCAAGAACCAGGTGATGGGGTTACCCACCGCGTTCGCTATCGAGCCCAGGCACGCAGTGGTAGTGCATACCAGCAGCAAGTCGGTGAGCCACAACTGATGCGTCGTGGTCGCCCGGTAAGTGAGGTAGCAGGCGAGTGTGGTGACTAGGCAGTAGCTGTAGAGAAGCGGAGATATGCCTTGTGTCGCGTCGACCACCACGAGCACCAGAAAGCCCGCTACTGCCGCTAGAATGTCGCTTCTGAGTACCAGGGGGCGCAGTTGCACGAACGACTTCTGCTCAAAGCTTTCTTCAGGGCCGTACATTTTTTACTACCTCGCCAAATGTTCGGGCGCCTATCAAGTGTTTCAGTAACCGTCTTGCGTGAGCAGGCGTGCATCACGGGTACTGATTACCATGGTTAACCTGCTCATGCCAGCGAGCAGCAAGTGCGGGGAGACTCAGTAAATCCATGTTCCAAGTGAGTAGGTCAGGGCGGGGAGCATTAAGGGGTTGTGGCACTTGCGCAGGTTCGCTATCGAGCAGTAGAGCGCTGTCTTTTAACCCGATACATCTCGCCATCCGCATGACTGAGCAGCGTGTCGGCGTCTTCCCCATGCGCAGGGTAGCGGGCCACACCGATGCTGCAGGAGGGCATTTTCAGTCCGTCGAATTCATCGCCCAATGGCTCGGCCATTGCTGCAAGAATCTGCGCCACCTTTTCGCTGACGGCGCTCTCCGACTGGATATCCGTCAACAGCACGGTGAATTCGTCGCCGCCCAAACGGGCCACCGTATCCGTCTCGCGCACGCAGCTTTCCAGCCGGCGGGCGATCACGCAGAGTACTTGATCGCCCGCGGCATGCCCGTGGAGATCGTTGATACCCTTGAAGTCGTTGATGTCCAGAAACAGCAGCGCCAGATTGCTGTTGTGACGGTGTGCCGCTCGCAGCGCCGATACCAGCCGATCATTGAACAGCGAGCGGTTGGTCAGCTTGGTGAGCGGGTCACGATGGGCGAGGAAGCGTAACTCCTCTTCGGCCTTGGCGAGGGCCGTCACATCGCGGGCGACACCGATCCGTGCGCCCACCTCTTCAGACCAGAAGGCCGCCCAGAGGATGTAGACGATGCCGCCATCCTTGCGGATGTAACGGTTGCGGAAATCGAAGTGGGGCTGGCCATTCATGACCCGTACAATGGAGGCCTTGGTGGCAACCAGATCGTCAGGGTGCATGTAATGGGTGATCGTGGTGCCGATCAGCTCGTCGGCACGGTAACCCAGCAGCGCCTCGCAGGCAGCGCTGACGAATACGATCTGGTTGTCGCTATCGACCACAAACACCGTGTCCAGCATCAGGTGGATCAGTTTGGGGTAGAGCGCTTGCAGGTCAACGGGCATAAGTCAGGATTGTCCGGTTCAGGGCGCTTGCTCACGGTCCGATCGCGAAAAGAGGCGGCGAATGATCCTGCAGGTTGCCTGCGGGCTTGTGCGCGTTCAGGTAACTGCTGTCTGCGCCAGCACAGCGTACACAGACTCCTGCTGCGCTAACTAGCAGGGGTTAAAAAAATTATCAGCGAGACGGCAGGGCGAAAATACTGGCCGTTGCTTCTCTATCCATCGTCGAAGTGTTTTTCGGGGTTCGCTGATAACTCAAGGCCACGACTTTTAGACGCTCGTGGGCTGTCAGTCAGATTGATGGCTGGGCAGGATTGCCGTCACACCGGCTCACTCGATTCGCGAAGCGTCGGTAGGCCACGAGTGCGCTCAGCAACACCACGGCGGCCCCGCACAGTGCCACGCTGAAACCCGCGGAAGCTTGCGCAAGGTCGACTACCTGACCCGAGGCGAAGGCGCCTGCCGCCACGCCGACGTTCAATCCGGCCAGCAGCCAGGTCATTCCTTCGGTGAGCTGGCTTTCTGGTACGGCGCGCTCGATCAGGGACATGGCTACGATCATCGTGGGCGCGAAGAACAGGCCCGCGACGAACACGCTGGCAGCCAGTGTCGGGGTGCTGTCGACCAGCAGCAGGGGCAGGGTGGTGAGCGCCGTTGCAGAGCCGCCGAGGAAAAGCAGGCGGTGCATCGGTGTGCGTAGCGTGAGGGCTCCGAAAACCAGGCCTGCAAGGCAGGAACCCACTGCGTAGGCCGATAGCACCAGGCTCGCCGCCGCCGGGTTGCCCGCCTCATCGGCAAACGCCACGCTGACGATATCCACGGTGCCGACGATGATGCCCAGGCCCACCATCAGCAGCGTCAGCAGACGCACGTCAGGTAGATGAATCACCGACCTCGGGCGAGTAGCGGCAGTGCCCCCCGTCTCGCTTGGCGGCTCGCTGGCGCGCTGCACGACCAGCGTAAACACGCCAAGCGCCAGCAACAGCATCCCGACCAGTAAGCCGGCTTGAGGAAACACCGCCACGCTCAACCCGACTGACAGTGGAGGCCCGACCACGAATGTCACCTCGTCGAGTACGGTCTCCAGAGAAAAGGCCGTCTGCAATTGCGGCTGGCCACTGTAAATGGCCGTCCAACGGGCACGTATCATCGCCGAGATGCTGGGCATGGCGCCCGCCATCAGTGCGCCGATGAACAGCACTGCATCGTGCATCTGCAGCCAGGTCGCAGCGAGTAGCAACGCCAAGCCAGCGATGCAGACTGCAGCAGCAACAGGCAATACCCGATACTGACCGTGGCGGTCTACCAGACGCGAAATCTGTGGCGACAGCAGCGCATAGGCCAGCACGAAAGAGGCCGCTACCGCTCCGGCCAGCGCGTAGCTACCGCGTAATTGCGCCAGCAGGGTGATGATGCCGATCCCGGTCATCGGCAACGGGATTCGCGCAATCAGCCCGGCTAGCACGAAGCCCTTCGAGCCTGGCGCAGTGAACAGTCCCAGGTAGGGATTGGCCATTTCATTCTCCTTTTTCATGGCCACCATAGGGCCTAAGATCACTTACATACGGCAGGTATGTATAAAATCATAGATTCATACGCTTCGTATGTAAATAATGGTTTGCCTGGCTCTAAGGAGAAAACGATGGCTCGCCGCACCCGCGCCGAAATGGAGAAAACCCGTTCAGCCTTGCTGTCCACCGCACGCAAGGTGTTCTGCGAACGCGGTTATGCCGAGACTTCGATGGATGATCTAACCGCGCAAGCGGGCCTCACTCGCGGCGCGCTCTATCATCACTTTGGCGACAAGCAGGGATTGCTGGCCGCGGTAGTGGCGGAGATCGACGCTGAGATGGATGCGCGCCTGCAGGCTATCTCCGACAACGGCACCGATACCTGGGCGGGATTCCGTGACCGCTGCCGGGCTTACCTGCAAATGGCCCTGGAGCCTGAAATCCAGCGCATCGTGCTGCGTGACGCGCGTGCCGTGCTCGGAGGGGCCACGCCCGATTCTCAACAGCAGTGCATCCGCTCCCTGCAGCAACTGATCGAAGGGCTGATCCAGCAGGGGATCGTCGATGACGCTCATCCGCAGGCATTGGCATTGCTGATCAATGGCAGCCTTGCGGAGGCAGCTTTCTGGATCGCCAGCGGTGAAGATGGCGACGCCCGCCTGGCACAGAGCATGGCTGCTCTGGAACTCTTGCTCAGAGGCCTGCTTATCGAGCGGTGATTGCACGGGCAGGGCATCTGTCTACGTTTTCTCTTCACCTGTTCTGGGCAAAGCAGGCAATGGGGCATTCACCGCTATCGATTGGAAAGCCCTGAGGTTGCTCTTGCCAAATCAGGCAACACGGTTCGACGGAGTGCGCGCTTTGCAGTCATCGACATAGGTGCCTGTCCATCCGGGTGTAGTGGGTTTCCGGGGATCACCGCGCGATACCTCTAGGGCTGCTTGCTCGTGTGAATCCTTCAGCGGTTCAGAACATGGCGATACAAATGCACCCGCTCCAGGCCGGCTTTTTTGACGAAATTTCTACATTTCCCGCCGCAATAATTGCGCCCGTTCGACAGCTCCAGTTCGACTACGCATTTAATGAGGCCTACATGAAATCTCGACTCAATTACCTGGCAATCGGTGCCCTGAGCATCATTGTTCTTAGCGGGTGTGATGCTGCGGAAAACGCTGCCAATAAAGCCGTTGAAGATGCCAAGGAAAGCGCCAGTCAAATTGCCAAGGACACCTTCAGCGAATCGGTAAAGCAGTTCAGCAAGCAGCTCGATGACGCCCAGGAAGCGACCAACTCCTGGATCGATGGCAAAGCGCCGGAAGACAAAGAGTCTGAAAATAGCGAAGCTGACGAGCCTCGTGATAACGAAGCATGATCGTCTCTCGGCGTTGGCTCGTCTGGTCTCTTTCGGGGCAATCATGGGGCTTGGCGCCTGAATAGATTGCCCTCAATCCTCGACGCGATCCGTCGCCTCACGGTCGTGTCTGTAGTGGGTTTTGCAGGGGAAGGGCGGTAGCCAGGATTCGCGCCGGCTCGTCCAGTTTTCGTAGGTTGGCAGCAACTGGTCTGGCGCATCGAGTGCGCCCAGATGCACTTCGATTTCATCGGCGCTACGGGCGAAAACCGATGAGCCGCAGCGGGGGCAGAAGAAGCGCCCGGCGTAATCCGCCGTTTCGCCGCTGATGGCCACCGCACCTTCAGGAAATACCGCTGCCGCGTAGAACAGCGCGCCGTGATGCTTGCGGCAGTCGAGGCAGTGGCAAATACCGACCCGGTAGGGAAGGCCCCGGGCTTCGATGCGTACCTTGCCGCACAGGCAGCCACCGGTGAATCGATCCATACGCGCCTCCTCTGATACCGACCAGCCAGGCTACACACTGGCTGCCACTCGCAAACTGCAAGCGTGATGTAGACGGTAGCAGCCAGACGCAGAACGCGGTGCGGTTAGGCCCGGTAGGCGCGCAGGAACATCCGTACTGCTTCCTGAGCATGTTGCTCCTGCTCGGCCGTACTCTGGGGCGCGCCACAACCGATCAGCAGGCGGAAGTTGGCGCAGCCCTTGAACAGAGAAAAGAACTGATCCGCGGCTACCTTGGGCGAGTCGATGGAGAGCTGACCATTCTGATTGGCCTTGCTCAGCAAGCGCTCCATTTCCGCCAGCAGGGGCTGTGGGCCGGCTTCATAGAAGACTTTAGCGAGCAGCGGATCCTTGCTGCCGAGGCTGGTCATCAGGCGATGCAGTTCGACGGATTCGGGGCTGTTGATCAGGCGATTGAAACCGCTGGCGATGTTAAGCAGCACCGTTTCCACATCGGCATGCTCAGGCAGCTCGAACAACAGTTCAGGTAGCTGCTCCTCACACTTGGCCTTCACCGCCGCGCAGAACAGCGTCTCCTTGTCGGTAAAGTGGCTGTACACGGTGAGCTTGGAAACACCCGCGTGGGCGGCGATGGCGTCCATGCTGCTGCCGGCATAGCCGTAGCGCAGGAACAGGCATTTCGCGGCTTCGAGGATGGCCTCGCGCTTGGCGGGATCTTTGGGGCGGCCGGGGCCGCTGGGGGGCAATGAAGTATTCGACATCGGGCTATCTTAATACTGGACTGGCGAGTACGCTATTTTTACTATACCGAGCAGTACAAGTATTAAAAGTTCCCTGAAAGGACGCTCATCATGTTCCGCCATGCTCTGTCTCGCGTTGTGCCTGTCTGTCTTGTCCTGTCCTTGGTCGCCTGCAGCAATGCGGAGGCTCCGCAGCCGGGCATCCGCCCCGCCATGGTGGCGCAGCCGCAATTGGCTGCGGAGTTGGCAGATGTTTACCCTGGTGAGATAAGGGCGCGGCTGGAGCCGGAGCTGGCGTTCCGCATTGGCGGCAAGGTGACCAAGCGGCTGGTCGAGGTAGGGCAGCCGGTCGACAAAGAGGCACCATTGGCCGAACTTGATCCGCAGGATGTGCGCCTGCAACTGGATGCATCCCGTGCCCAGCTGCAATCGGCCGAGTCCAATCTGCAACTGGCGCGTGCCGAGCGTGACCGCTACCGCACCCTGCAGCAGCGCGGGATGATCAGCAAGTCGCAGTCCGACAGTGCCGAAAATACCTTCCGCGCCGCCGAGGCTCGCCTGCGTCAGGTGCGTGCCGAGCTCAATGTTGCCGATAACCAGGCCGGTTACGCGGTGCTCAAGGCGCCGCAGAGTGGGGTTATCGTGCAGCGCAGCGCCGAGGTCGGTCAGGTGGTGTCAGCCGGCCAGACGGTGTTCGTGTTGGCGGCCGATGGCGAGCGCGAGGTGCTGATCGACCTGCCCGAGCAGGTGATCGGTAGTCTGAACGTCGGTCAGGACGTCGCCGTGGAGCTGTGGTCGCAGCCAGGCGAGCGACTGGCTGGACGTATCCGTGAGCTGTCGCCAGCGGCCGATCCGCGCTCGCGTACCTACGCCGCACGCATCGCCCTGCAGCAGCGCGACGCGCAGGTGGAACTCGGCCAGAGCGCACGGGTGTTCATCGCCCGTAACGGCGATGTACCGCTGGCAGTGCCGCTGTCGGCACTGACCGCCGAGAAGGATCAGCCCTACGTCTGGGTGGTCGATCCGCAAACCTCGAAGCTCAAGCGCACTGCGGTGCGGGTCGGCCCCTATGGTGAAAAGCAGGTGCCGGTGCTGGAAGGCCTGAAGGCCAGCGACTGGGTGGTGGTGGCCGGCGTACAGGTATTGCTGGACGGGCAGCAGATACGACCCGTGGATCGGCAGAACCGAGCGGTAGACCTGGCGGCGAAGGAGTAAGCGTCGATGTCCTTCAACCTTTCCGCCTGGGCGCTGCATCATCGTCAGATCGTCCTGTACCTCATGTTGTTGCTGGGCATCGTCGGCGCCCTGTCGTACTCCAAGCTCGGGCAGAGCGAGGATCCGCCGTTCACCTTCAAAGCCATGGTGGTGAAAACCAACTGGCCCGGTGCCACGGCCGAGCAGGTGGCCCGGCAGATCACCGAGCGCATCGAGAAGAAGCTGATGGAGACCGGCGAGTACGAGCGCATCGTGTCCTTCTCGCGGCCCGGTGAATCCCAGGTCACCTTCCTGGCCCGCGACTCCATGCACTCCAACGAGATTCCCGAACTCTGGTACCAGCTGCGCAAGAAGATCGGTGACATTCGCCATACCCTGCCAGGCGGCATTCAGGGGCCGTTTTTCAACGATGAGTTCGGCACCACCTTCGGCAATATCTACGCTCTGACCGGCAGCGGCTTCGATTACGCGGTGCTCAAGGATTATGCAGATCGCGTGCAGCTGCAGCTGCAGCGGGTCAAGGACGTCGGCAAGGTCGAGCTGGTCGGCCTGCAGGACGAAAAGATCTGGATCGAGCTGTCCAACACCAAGCTGGCCACCCTCGGCCTGCCGCTCGCTGCCGTGCAACAGGCCCTCGAGCAGCAGAACGCGATGGCCGTGGCGGGCTTCTTCGAGACCGGCTCCGACCGCGTGCAGTTGCGGGTCAGCGGCAGTTTCGAGACAGTCGAGCAGATCCGCGATTTCCCCATCCGCGTAGCCGATCGTACCTTCCGTATTGGTGACGTGGCCGAGATCAGCCGTGGCTTCAACGATCCCCCCGCGCCGCGCATGCGTTTCATGGGTGAGGATGCCATCGGCCTGGCCGTGTCGATGAAGCCCGGCGGCGACATTCTGGTGCTCGGCAAGGCGCTGGAGGGTGAGTTCACACGTTTGCAGAACAACCTGCCGGCAGGCATGCAGCTGCGCAAGGTGTCGGATCAACCGGCAGCGGTGAAAACCAGCGTCGGCGAGTTCGTCAAGGTGCTCACCGAAGCGCTGATCATCGTGTTGCTGGTGAGCTTCTTCTCCCTGGGCCTGCGCACCGGGTTGGTGGTGGCACTGTCGATTCCCCTGGTGCTGGCGATGACCTTCGCCGCCATGTACTACCTGAACATCGGCCTGCACAAGATTTCCCTGGGCGCCCTGGTGCTGGCTCTGGGCCTGCTGGTGGATGATGCGATCATTGCCGTGGAGATCATGGCGATAAAGATGGAGCAGGGCTACGACCGTCTCAAGGCGGCGAGCTTCGCCTGGACGAGTACGGCGTTTCCGATGCTCACCGGTACCCTGATCACCGCCGCAGGCTTTCTGCCGATCGCCACGGCGCAATCGGGTACCGGCGAGTACACCCGGTCGATCTTCCAGGTGGTGACCATCGCGCTGCTGATGTCCTGGGTCGCTGCAGTGATGTTCGTCCCTTACCTGGGCGCACGTTTGCTGCCGGATCTGGCCAAGCAGGCTGCCCAGAAACACGGTGGCGGCGCTGCCGGGCACGACCCCTATGACACGGCGTTCTACAAACGTGTGCGGCGGGTGATCAACTGGTGCGTGCGACGCCGCAAGACGGTCATCGTGTTGACCCTGGCCCTGTTCGTCGGCTCGATCCTGCTGTTCCGCTTCGTGCCGCAGCAGTTCTTTCCGGCATCGGGGCGGCTGGAGCTGATGGTCGATTTCAAGCTGGCCGAAGGCGCTTCGCTGATCGCCACCGAGGCCGAGGTACGACGCTTCGAAGAGCGCCTGGCCGGGCATCCCGGTGTGAATAATTACGTGGCTTACGTCGGAACCGGCTCGCCGCGTTTCTACCTGCCGCTGGATCAGCAACTGCCGGCGACCAGCTTCGCGCAGATCGTGGTACTGGCGAAAACCATCGAGGATCGTGAGCTGGTGCGCAGCTGGCTGATCGGCGTGTTGAATGATGAGTTCCCAAGCTTGCGTACGCGCATCTCGCGTCTGGAGAACGGTCCGCCGGTGGGCTACCCGGTGCAGTTCCGCGTTTCCGGCGAGCATATCGATGAGGTTCGCGGGCTGGCCCGGCAGGTCGCCGACAAGGTGCGTGACAACCCCTACGTGGTCAACGTGCACCTGGACTGGGAAGAGCCGAGCAAGGTGGTGTACCTGAACATCGATCAGGATCGCGCCCGGGCGCTGGGCGTCAGTACCTCTGACGTGTCGAAGTTCCTGCGCAGCTCTTTGAATGGCTCGTCGGTCAGCGATTATCGTGAGGACAACGAACTGATCGAAATCCTCCTGCGCGGTACGCCAGTGGAGCGTCAGGCCCTGCAGTTGTTGCCGAGCCTGGCGGTGCCGACCGAGAGCGGCAAGAGTGTGGCGCTGTCACAGATCGCCACCCTCGAGTACGGCTTCGAGGAAGGGGTAATCTGGCACCGCAACCGCTTGCCGACGGTGACCGTGCGTGCCGACATCTATGGCCCGCAGCAGCCGGCGACGCTGACCCAGCAGATTCTGCCGACGCTGGCCGAAGTGCGCGCGAGCCTGCCGGATGGCTACTTGCTGGAAGTGGGCGGTGCGGTGGAGGATTCCTCCAAGGGCCAGGCCTCGGTGAATGCCGGTGTGCCGCTGTTCATCGTGGTGGTGCTGACGTTGCTGATGCTGCAGCTGAAGAGCTTCTCGCGTTCGGCGATGGTGTTTCTCACCGCACCGCTGGGGTTGATCGGTGTGACCCTGTTCCTGCTGCTGTTCGGTCAGCCGTTCGGTTTCGTGGCCATGCTGGGCACCATCGCGCTGTCAGGCATGATCATGCGCAACTCAGTGATTCTGGTCGACCAGATCGAGCAGGACAGAGCCGCGGGGCTGGACACCTGGGATGCCATCGTCGAAGCCACGGTACGGCGCTTCCGGCCCATTGTGCTGACCTCCCTGGCCGCGGTGCTGGCAATGATTCCCTTGTCGCGCAGCGTCTTCTTCGGGCCGATGGCGGTGGCGATCATGGGCGGGTTGATAGTGGCCACGGCGCTGACCCTATTGTTCCTGCCCGCGCTGTACGCGGGATGGTTCAGGGTCAAACCCGGCGACAAGCTGCAAGCCGTAAGCGACACCTGACGGCAAGTGCCTGACTGCGCCGTGTGCGCGGTCAGGCGTATTGCCGCTGCTTCAGAGCGCGCCGAAGACCTTCTTCGCCAGGCTGGTGGCGGCGGCCGCAGGGTTCTCGCGGATGCCGGCTTCCTGCTTGGCGATCATGTCGAACAGGCCATCGAGTGCCTGTTCGGTCACGTAGCTTTCGATATTCGCGCTCTTGGCGTCGAGCACGCCGAAGGTGGCTGCCTGGCCGGCGAAGCTGTTGTACTGCTTCGCCAGGCCGACCTGATCGGTGGCCTGCTTGACGATGGGCAGGAACTTGGCGCGGATCTGCTCGCGGCTGCTCTTGTTCAGGTATTGAGTTGCCGAGTCCTGCGGGCCGGAGAGAATGCTCTTGGCGTCCTGCACGGTCATCTTCTTAACGGCGTCGACCAGCAGGGCCTGGGCTTGCGGCACGGCGGCTTCGGCGGCCTTGTTCATGCTGGTTTCCAGCTGCTCGACCTGAGCGCCCATGCCCATCATCTTCATGGTCTTGGCCGCTTTGCCGAGGTTGCCCGGCAGCTCGATGCGCACCTCGGGGTTGCCGCTGAAACCACCCGGCTTGCCGAGCTGCTGCACGGCCACCTTGGCGCCCTGGGTGAGGGCATCTTTCAGGCCGCCGCTGGCGTCCTGCTGGCTGAGATCGGAAAGCGACAGGGCGAACACGTTGGCGGACAGCAGCAGACCGGCGACGAGAACAGGGATGCGGAGCATGGCAGTAACCTTCGAGCGGTGAGATATGCAGCGAGCTTAGCAGGCTGTCGATGTTCTCGGCGAAGGTTGAGCAGGGAAGGGGCGAAGCGCTAGAGGGGAAACGGCACGCCCTGAGGGCGTGCCGGGTACATCGTTACTGGACTTCGAGAGCGGTCAGGCTTTCCAGGGTCAGCGCGCCGACGGCCTGGCCATTGGCGGTCTGGTATTCGGTCAGCGCGTCGAGGGTGCGCTTGCCGAGCTTGCCATCCACTGTGCCCGGGTTGAAGCCGCGCTTGACCAGGCTCTGCTGCAGGCGGGTCACCAGATTGTCATTGATATCGCCATCGCAGACGGTCTGGCGCGACACGATGCGGGCGTTGCCTTCGAAGCGGGTGACCTGCAGCTGGCGCTTCTCTTCCGGCACGATGATCTGGTTGGCTTCGACCGGGCGAACCACTTCGGTGGAGGCGACCTTGGTGTATTCCGGATCCAGCGTCACTTCGATGGCCTGGGCAGGCTTGTCGACGATCCAGCGCGTCACGCTCTTGTACTGGGCCGGGTCGGTTTCGATCCGCACGGTTTCCGGAGAGACCAGCTTCTTGACCTTGACCACTTCCTGCTTGGCCGGTACCTGGCGTGCACAGAACGACATCGCGCCGGTGCCGCTCGAGTAGCGGGTGCCAGCTGCGCGACACTGGTCGAGCACGGTCTTGGCTTCTTCGAGGGTGACGGTTTCCTGGGTGTTTTCGTAAACCGCCGGTACGACGATGTAGCGCTTGACCTCAGGACGGATCTTCACCTGCTCGGACACCACGCGGTAGGTCGGCGGCTCGATGCGGTAGGTCTTGGTGCCTTCACGGGTGACCACTTGCTTGAAGCCCTTGTCGAGCTCGGCAGGGGTGACGGTGATTTTGTTGACCGAGTCCTTGACCACGACTTCCTGGGTGCTCTGCACCGGACGTGGTCTGACCTGGGCATGAACCCAGCACTGACCCGGCTGGATTTCGTATTCCTGAGGTTCCTGGGAACTCGCTGCAGGCACCGACGGGCTGGCCACTGCGGGCTGAGGGCTTGGCGCTACTGCCGGTTGCGCTGTGGCGGGCGCGGCAGCGGCTTGCTGAGCGACTGGTACCGGTTGTGCCGGCTTTTCTTCGTTATTGGTCGATGTGGCCGAAGGCTGCATGGCGCAACCCGAAACCATGATCGCCAGTGATCCCAGAATTGTGTAATAACGCACGAAAATCCCTGCCCTAAATGGCCCCAACGACGCATCTTAGGGACTGTTGTCGTAAAGCTCAATAACGGACGAAGCCTATCGTCGTGTCAGATCGACATGACGGCCCAGCCGAGTCGCTGGGCCTAGAGTCCATCGAGCAACTCCTCGCTACGATCCATAGTCACCTGACGGATCGACAGACGAATCTCCGCTGGCAGTACACGCTTGGCGGCGCCTTCGGCCAGCTCGGCGAACTCCGGGTGGTGGCTGAGTTTGCCGGCTTCGTCCTTGCGCAGCACGCCCTGGTCGAGCAGCGTCTGGATGAAGTGGCGGAACAGGCTTTTGTCGAAGAATTCCGGGGCGTTCAGGCCATGCAGGATCGACAGGCGCTGGGCCATGACCGTACACAAGTCTTCCAGCTCCTCGGCGCTGATGCTGTTCTGCCCGGCATTGAGCAGTAGCGCGCTGGCCATATAGAAGCGCTGCAGGGTCTGAGCGATGGCGCGTGACAGCAGGGTCAGCAGCACAAAGTGCCGCGAGCTCGGCGCCGGGCGCACGTACAGGTCGTTCTCGACCTTGAGCAGGCCCTGTTCGACGAAGGCCTCCAGCCACTGATCGACCACACCTTCGAGCTCGTCCGCAGACCAGCGGATGTACAGCTCGGCCTGCAGGTACGGATACAGCGCGTGAACGAAGCGCAGAATCTGCTCGCGGCTCATCCGCCCGCTGCTCTGGAAGAAGCTCGCCAGCAGGCCGGGTAGGGCGAAGATGTGCAACACGTTGTTACGGTAATAGGTCATCAGGATGGCGTTCTGCTCATCCAGATAGAGGATGCGCCCCAAGGCATCCTTCTGCTCGGACAGCAGTTCCATGCCGCGCACGTATTCGATCAGTGCCAGGCCATCGCCTTCCGGCAGGGTGGTATGCGGCGAGTAGGGCACGCGCCGCAGCAGGCTTTGATACAGGTCGAGGATGCGCGTCAGTGCGCGCTCATCCAGGGCCAGCTTGCTGGTGGAGAGCAGTGCCAGAGCCACCAGGTTGACGGGGTTGATCGCCGCCGCCTCGTTGAGGCGCTGAACCACGCGTTCGGCAAGGCGATTGGTGGTCTCGTTGAGCCAGGCCGGGCGATAGTCCGGCCCCAGGTTCTGGTCGCGCCAGTCCGGCTGCTGCCCATCGAGAAAGCTGTCGAGCTTGATTGGTTCGCCGAAGTTGACCCAGACATGGCCGAAGCGCTGCTTGAGTGCACCGATGACTTTGAAGATATCGAAGATCGATTCCTTCTTCTTGCTCGCACCGCGCAGTTCGCCTAGGTAGGTGCGACCCTCCAGCACGCGCTCGTAGCCGATGTACACCGGCACGAACACCACTGGCAGGCGATGGCTCTGCAGGTAACTGCGCAGAGTGATGGCGAGCATGCCGGTCTTCGGCCGCAGCATGCGACCGGTACGCGAGCGGCCCCCTTCGACGAAGTATTCCACCGGATAACCCTTGCTGATCAGGGTGTGCAGGTACTCGTTGAACACCGCGGTGTAGAGCGGGTTGCCCTTGAAGGTGCGGCGCATGAAGAAGGCGCCGCCGCGGCGCAGCAGACCACCGATGATCGGCATGTTGAGGTTGATACCGGCGGCAATGTGCGGCGGTGTCAGGCCGTTGCGGAACAGCAGGTAGGACAGCAGCAGGTAATCGATATGGCTGCGGTGGCAGGGCACGTAGATCACCTCGTGCCCCTGGGCGATGTCCTGCACGCCTTCGATGTGATTGACCTTGATGCCGTCGTAGATCTTGTTCCAGAACCAGGACAGGATCAGCTCGATAAAGCGGATCGCCGTGTAGGTGTAATCCGAGGCGATTTCGTTGCCGTAACGCAAGGCTAGGGCCTCGGCTTTCTGCACCGAGATGTTCTCGCGTTCGGCCTCTTCGGCGATGGCCTGGCGAACTTGCGGGCCATGTACTAGGCCCTTGACCAGGTTGCGCCGGTGCGACACGTCCGGGCCGATGACCGCGGCCTTCTGGTTGCGAAAGTGCACCCGCAGGATGCGGTGCACCATGCGCAGGGTGCGTTCCTCGCCCTTGTTCTGCGCGATCAGCTCACGTAGCTGGATGGGCGTGGAAAATTGCACGCGGGTAGTGCGGCCCAGAATCAGAATGCTGATCAGGCGGCGCAAGCGCCCGGTGACGGCCCAGCTGTCGGCGAACAGCAGCTTCCAGGCGCTGGTTTCATGATCCGGCGACTGGCCCCAGAACACGCTGACCGGAATGATCTGTGCCTCCTCGGCGCGGTTCTCGCCGAGGGCGCTGACCATCCGTTGCAAGGTTGGCGAAATACCACGCTTGTCCTGGCGGCCGAGCCAGTCGGGCTCCGGGGTCAGGTAGAAGAACGCCGCCGGCTCCATCAGATCACCCACGGCCACTGGCAGCACCGGCCGTGGCAAACCGGCCTTGGTGCATTCGCGGTCGAGTACCGCCAGATCGCTCACCGAAGGCTGCTGCAGCACGTAGAACACCGGCTTGCTGCGGTCGAGCTTGAGGGTGAACGCCGACTGGTTGATGGTTTCCGAGCGCACCCACAGGTACAACAGGCGGCGCAGGGTACCGAATGCGAGACGGCGAAGCGGGGAGCGGGTCATACGAGATCTGGCTGTGGCGACGAGCCTAGGCTCGGGGGCGTTAGTGTGCCGGAACGCCGCTCTGTCGGCAAAATCTTGTAAAAGTTGGCGTTTCGTCGCGAAAAGTTCATTTGACAGCTATCTGCTCAGGCCGCAATTCGGCCGAGCGATAGCACGCAGCAGGTGGCGAGATCCACTGCCAGCGAACCCGGACTCCCTGGGCAGAGGAGGGCGGCGAGTAGGACGTGTCCGCCTAAGCTTATTCGAATAAGCTATTTAATTATTTAGTATCCGTTCAATTAGGGTATATCGACTCCGCGTCGTGACCCTCGTTTGTCAGGCGCGACGTCTTGCAAATCGAGGTGTGTATGGTTCATCCGACGGCAGCCGAGAGCGGCTCGCCCGCGCAGCAGAACTCCCCAGATAGCGAACTGGACGTGGCGCCCCGGCTTGCCGCTGCGCGCATTCTGCGCAGCGATGAAGAGGCGTTGCAGGCGGCTCGTGAGCTCGCCGAGGCGGCCCGTGCTCAGGCCATCGAGCGTGACCGCGAACGCCAGTTGCCCTGGGCACTGGTCGAGCAATTCACCGCCAGTGGCCTGGGCAGCATCGCCGTACCCCGCGAGTTCGGCGGCCCGCAGCTGTCCTATCGCACCATCGCCGAGGTCTTTCGGATTATCTCCGCAGTGGACCCGGCGCTCGGGCAGATCCCTCAGAACCAGTTCGGCATCATCGCGCTGTTGCAATTGCTGGCCACCCCGGAGCAGCGCCAGCGGGTGTTCGGCAGCGTGTTGCAGGGCTGGCGCATCGGTAATGCCGGGCCCGAGCGCAATAGCAAAAACACCCTGGCACTGAGCGCTCGCGTCGAACGCGACGGTGAGCACTATTTCATCAGTGGCGAGAAGTTCTACTCCACCGGCTCCATCTTCGCCCACTGGATCGTGGCCAAGGCGCTGGATGAGCAGCAGCGCCCGGTGCTGGCGCTGATCCAGCGTGGTCGTCAGGGCTTGCGGATCGTCGACGACTGGTCCGGCTTTGGCCAGCGCACCACGGCCAGTGGCACGGTGCTGCTGAACCGGGTCGAGGTAGATGCCGACAACCTGATTCCGCTCTGGCAGTTCGGTGAACGCCCCAGCATCCAGGGCGCCGCCTCGCAGTTGATCCAGGCCGCCATCGATGCCGGTATCGCTGCCGGTGCACTGGGCGATGCGATTACCTTCATCCGTGAGAAATCCCGGCCCTGGGTCGATGCCAATGTCGAGCGGGCCAGCGATGACCCCTACGTAATCGCCGATATCGGCCGCTTGCATGTCGACCTGCATGCCGCCGAAGCGCTGCTGCGCAAGGCGGCCGGGGTGCTCGACGAAGTCAGTGCCGGCGAAATCGATGCCGATGCGGCCGCGCGCGCTTCGATCGCCGTCGCCGAAGCCAAGGTGCTGACCACCGAGATCAGTCTGCTGGCCAGCGAAAAATTGCTGGAGCTGGCCGGCAGCCGCGCCACCTTGGCCGAGTTTGGCCTCGACCGGCACTGGCGCAACGCCCGTACCCACACGCTGCACGATCCGGTGCGCTGGAAGTACCACGCCGTTGGCGCCTACCACCTCAACGGGCGTCATCCCGCCCGTCACTCCTGGATCTGAGCCATGAACGCACCTTTGAATCCCGCGCCGGCACTGATCGGCAGTGACGCCGAAGCGCTGGAGATCGCCAATGCCCTGGCCGAGGTCTTTCGCGCCGGCGCTGCCCAGCGAGACCGTGAACGCCTGCTGCCGCACGCCGAGCTTGAGCTGTTCAGCCGCTCCGGGCTGTGGGCGATCAGCGTGCCGAAGGCATTTGGTGGGGCTGGCGTTTCCAGTGTCACCCTGGCCAAGGTGATCGCGCGAATAGCCCAGGCCGATGGCTCGCTCGGGCAGATTCCCCAGAACCATTTCTATGCCCTGGAAGTGCTGCGCATCAACGGCACCCTCGAGCAGCAGCGCCGCCTGTATGGCGAAGTGCTGCAGGGCGTGCGCTTTGGCAACGCGCTGGCGGAGCTGGGCACCAAAACCTCGCAGGATCGCACCACGCGGTTGATCGCCGATGGTGAAAACTTCCACATCGACGGGCGTAAGTTCTACGCCACCGGTGCCTTGTACGCCCAGCGTATTCCTACTCTGGCGGTGGATGAGCAGGGCATCGGCCATCTGGCGTTCGTGCCTCGCCATGCGCCGGGGCTGGACATCATCGACGATTGGAGCGGCTTCGGTCAGCGCACCACGGGCAGTGGCTCGGTGCTGTTGCAGCAGGTGCCGGTGGCCGCGGCGGATGTGGTGCCGTTCCAGGCTTCGTTCGAACGCCCGACCACGGTCGGACCGTTCGCCCAGTTGCTGCATGCCGCCATCGATATCGGCATCGCCCGCGGCGCCTACGCAGACACCCTGAGCTTTGTGCGCAACAGCTCGCGGCCGTGGATCGACGCGGGCGTGGACAAGGCCAGCGATGATCCGCTGACCCTCAAGGCGATAGGCCGGCTGGCCATTCACCTGCACGCCGCCGAAGCGCTGCTCGAACGCGCCGGTGAGCTCCTCGACCTCGCCCAGGCTGCACCCGATGCGGCCAGCGTGGCGGCGGCCTCCATCGCCGTGGCCGAGGCACGGGCCATCGGCACTGAAGCCTCGCTGGCGCTGTCCAACAAGCTGCTCGAACTGGCCGGCAGCCGCGGCACCCTGGCCGAACACAATCTGGATCGTCACTGGCGCAACGCGCGAACCCACACCCTGCACGATCCGGTGCGCTGGAAGTACCACGCGGTGGGCAACTACTACCTCAATGACGTGCTGCCGCCGCGTAGGGGAACCATCTGATGGCCCGGCAGATTCTCCTTAACGCCTTCAACATGAACAGCGTAGGGCATATCCATCACGGCTTGTGGACGCACCCGCGGGACAATTCCACGGCCTTCAATACGCTGGCGTACTGGACGGATCTGGCCAAGCTGCTCGAACGCGGGCTGTTCGATGGTCTGTTTATCGCCGACATTCTCGGCGTCTACGACGTTTACGGGCAGGGCGTCGATCTGACCTTGCAAGAGGCCATCCAGCTGCCGGTCAACGATCCGCTGCTGCTGGTCTCGGCCATGGCCGGGGTAACCCGGCACCTGGGCTTCGGCGTGACCGCCAACCTGACCTACGAAGCGCCGTACCTGTTCGCCCGGCGCCTCTCTACCCTCGATCACCTGAGCGGCGGCAGGGTGGGCTGGAACATCGTTACCGGCTACCTGGAAAGTGCTGCCAAGGCCATGGGCCTGGGCCAGCAGGTCGAGCATGACCGCCGCTATGACCAGGCCGACGAGTACCTCGAGGTGCTCTACAAACTGCTCGAGGGCAGTTGGCAGGACGATGCGCTGGTCGCCAACCGCGCCCGGCGTGTCTATGCCCAGCCCGGCAAGGTGCACAAGGTGGTGCACCAGGGCGAGTTCTATCAGGTCGAGGGTTACCACCTCAGCCAGCCGTCGCCCCAACGCACTCCGGTGCTGTTCCAGGCCGGTTCATCGGCGCGTGGGCTGCGCTTCGCCGGCCAGCACGCCGAGTGCGTGTTCATCGGTGGGCACAACAAGACCGCGGTGCGTGAGCAGGTCGACAAGGTGCGCGCCAGTGCGTTGAGCGCCGGGCGCCCGGCCGAGGCGATCAAGGTGTTCATGGGCATCAGCGTGATCGTCGCCGCCACCGAGGCCGAAGCCCGTGACAAGCACGCCGAGTACCTGCGCTACGCCAGCCCGGAAGCAGGGCTGGCGCATTTCTCCAGCTCCACCGGGATCGACTTCGCCGAGTACGGCCTGGACGAACCGATTCGCTACCAGAAGACCAACGCCATCGAATCGGTGGTCAAGGCCTTCACCGCACCGGACAGCGGCTGGACCAAACGCCGACTGCTGGAACAGCACGCCCTCGGCGGCCGCTACCCGGTAGTGATCGGCTCGCCTTCTCAGGTAGCCGATCAACTGCAGGCCTGGTTCGAGGAAACCGGCCTGGACGGCTTCAACCTGACCCGCATCGTTTCACCGGAAAGCTACGCCGACTTCATCGAACTGGTGGTCCCCGAGCTGCAGAACCGCGGCCTGTACAAGACCGCCTACGCCGCCGGCAGCCTGCGCCACAAACTGTTCGGCCAGGGCCCACGCCTGCCGGACAACCACAGCGGCGCTGCCTGGCGCCGGGCTGACGCTACATCGCCGATTGCCAACCACTCCCACTGATCGACCAAGGATGAAAGCCATGTCTACCTTATTGAAAACCCTCGCGCTGGGTACCCTGTTGGGCGTTTCCGGCCTGGCCGCCGCGGCGCAACCGCTCAAGCTGGGCACCACCGCGGCTTTCGCCCCACCACTGGAAGTGGCGGTTGCCGAAGCCAAGAAGCAGGGCCTGGAGGTGGAGCTGATCGAGTTCAGCGACTGGATCGCGCCCAACGTCAGCCTGGCCGCAGGCGACATCGACGTGAACTACTTCCAGCACGTGCCGTTCCTCGAGAACGCCAACAAGGATGGCGGGTACGACCTGGTGCCTTACGCGCCGGGGGTGATCAACAACGTGGGTCTGTACTCGAAGAAATACACCGACATCGCCAGCTTGCCCGAAGGCGCCAGGGTGGCCATCGCCAATGACCCGATCAATGGCGGGCGCGGCCTGCAACTGCTGCAGAAGGCCGGTCTGATCACCCTCAAGCCGGGCGTCGGTTACCGTGCCACCCTCGACGACGTGACCAGCAACCCGAAGGACATTCGCATCATCGAGCTGGAAGCCGTGCAACTCGTTCGTGCGCTCGATGAGGTCGATCTGGCCCAGGGCTACCCGCACTACATCCGCCTGGCCGGCACTCACGATCCCGAGTCGGCGCTGCTGTTCGATGGTGTCGATAACCCCGAGTACATCATCCAGTTCGTGATCCAGCCAGCCAGCAAGGACGATGAGCGTCTGCGCAAATTCGTCGATATCTACCAGCACTCGCCAGCGGTGCGTGCTGCTCTCGACAAGGCCCACGGCAAGCTCTATCAGCCAGGCTGGAAAAGCTGAGCATGAGTGGTTTCGATCCCCACCTGCAGCAGGTCGCCCAGGCCCGCCAGGATAACGAAGCGCAGCTGCGCTTCGTCGGCCTCAACAAGGTTTACGAGAGCGCCGAGGGCTCGGTGCAGGCGCTGCGCGATATCGACCTGGCCATCACCCGCGCCGAGGTGTTCGGCATCATCGGCCGCAGCGGTGCGGGCAAGTCTTCGCTGATCCGCACCATCAACCGCCTGGAAACACCGAGCAGCGGTCAGGTGCTGATCGATGGCGAAGACATCGGCCTACTCGATGAAGATCACCTTGTGCAGCTGCGCCGACGCATCGGCATGATCTTCCAGCATTTCAACCTGATGTCGGCCAAGACCGTGTGGCAGAACGTCGAGTTGCCGCTGCGCGTTGCCGGCGTGCCGCGCGAACAGCGTCAGCGCAAGGTGCGCGAGTTGCTGGAGCTGGTCGGTTTGCAGGACAAACATGGCGTCTATCCGGCGCAGTTGTCCGGCGGCCAGAAACAGCGTGTGGGGATCGCGCGCGCGCTGGTGCACGACCCGCAGATCCTGCTCTGTGACGAGGCGACGTCGGCCCTCGATCCGGAAACCACCCAGGCGATCCTCGGCCTGCTGCGCGAGATCAACAAGCGCCTGGGGCTGACCATCGTGCTGATCACCCACGAGATGGCGGTGATCCGCGATATCTGCGACCGCGTTGTGGTGCTCGAACAGGGCGAAGTGGTCGAGCAGGGCGAGGTCTGGCGGGTGTTTGGCTCGCCACGCCATGCGGTCACCCGCACCTTGCTGGCGCCGTTGCGCCACGGCCTGCCGGCGGATGTGCAGGCACGCCTCAGCGAGCACCGGCAAACCCCAGAGGATGCCCTGGTGCTACGCCTGCAGTTTTCCGGCAGCAACCCCGAGCCGGATCTGGGCGCAGTGGCCGCTGCACTCGGTGGCCGCCTGGCCTTGCTCGATGGCGGGATCGAACGCATCCAGGGCCACGCCCTGGGCTACCTGCTGCTGGCGGTGAGTGCCTCGCCGCACAGCCATGAAGCGCTCTTGAACAACGCCCGTCAGTTGGCGGATCACGTGGAGGTACTGGGTTATGTCGCTGCTGCTTGATCGGCTCTGGCAGGCGTTTCTCGACACCCTGCTGATGGTCGGCGTGTCGTCACTGCTGGCTTTGCTCGCAGGCATTCCGCTGGCGGTAGTTCTGGTCACCAGCAGCAAGGGCGGAATCTACGAGGCGCCACGGCTGAATCAACTGCTGGGCAGCTTCGTCAATGTGTTCCGCTCGATTCCCTTCCTGATCCTGATGGTCGCGCTGATCCCGTTCACCCGCTGGGTGGTCGGCACCAGTTACGGTGTGTGGGCCGCCGTGGTGCCGCTGACCATCGCGGCCACGCCGTTCTTCGCGCGCATCGCCGAAGTCAGCCTGCGTGAGGTCGACCATGGCCTGATCGAAGCGGCCCAGGCCATGGGCTGTCGCCGTTGGCATATCGTCTGGCATGTACTGTTGCCCGAGGCGCTGCCGGGCATTGTCGGCGGCTTCACCATCACCCTGGTGACCATGATCAACTCCTCGGCCATGGCGGGCGCCATCGGTGCCGGTGGCCTCGGCGACCTGGCTTACCGCTACGGTTATCAGCGCTTCGACAGCCAGGTGATGCTGACCGTGATCGTTGCCCTGGTGGTGTTGGTCAGCTTGATCCAGTTGGCGGGTGACCGGCTGGCGCGGGGGCTGAACAAGCGGGCGTAACCCAGCCTACGATCGTATTTTCTCGAACTGACTTTGCGTTCTAGTCCGCGGCGTGCTCTTGCTTTACCGCATCGATGAACGCCTGCATGGCGGACGACTGGATGCGGTGGCGGCGGGTGATCAGGCCGTAAGGCGGCAGCCGTGGTTCGAAGGTGATGGGTAGCACTGCGAGCAGGTGTTTGCCGGGGTAATCGTTGACCACCGATACCGGGGTTACACCGATCATGTCGGTCTGCTGCAGTAGCGACAGCAGGGTCATGATCGAGGTGGTTTCGACGATGCTGCTGGGAATGTCGACCCGTGCATTGTGGAACGCCTGGTTGATGATGGTGCGCATCGGGCTCGGGTGCTGTTGCAGCACCCAGGTCAGATCCTGCAGTTCCTCCCAGGTCAGTTGTGTGGCGCTTGCCATCGGGTGTTGGGCGCCGGCAATCACGCACAGGGTTTCCTCGCCGAGGCTGTCGAACAACAAATCATCGGTGCGTGCGCCATCGGGAATGCGGCCGAGCACCACGTCCAGTTGATCCTGTTGCAGGGCCTGCACCAATACGTCGCTGGTGTCGACCTGAATGCTCATGGATAGCCGAGGGTGGCTCTGCTTCAGGGTGGCGATGGTGCGTGTCAGCAGCCCCGATGCCAGCGCCGGAATCGCCCCGATGGTGACCCGCCCGAGGTTGCCGGACTCGAGTGCGGCGAACTCCTCGCGCATGCCTGACAGTTCAGCGAAAATCATTTTCGCGTAATAGATCGCCGTTTCGCCAAAAGCCGTGGCGCGCATGCCGCGGGGCAGGCGTTCGAACAGCTCGACGCCCAGCAGGCTTTCCGCTTCGTGGAGCATTTTGGTTGCCGCTGGCTGGGTCATGCCGATTTCTTCGGCGGCCCGGCGCAACGAACCGAACTCCTTCAGGGCCAGCATCAGGCGCAACTGCCGCAGGCGCAGGCGGCTATGGATGATGCTGGCGTCTGGAATGCGGGACATGGCTCGGCTCGTGGCAGGAGAGTCGGCCAAGGGTGACAAGAAATCACGGCGCTCGCCAGTCATCAGCGAGCGGCCTGTTGCGGTGGCTAGAAATAGCCCGGCTTGCTGGCGATCACGAGGCATTGTTTGTCTGCCTGGGTTGCTGCAGAACTGCCACGGTTTTGTCACCGGGCACGGCAGTGCAGTGGGTTGGGGGTATGGAATGACCGAGTGTCGTGAGCGTATAAACCTCGGTACCGCAGATGGGCATCAGCTCGTCGAGCTTGATCACTACGGTCGCCGCGAGAACCTGCATGGGCAGCAGGCTGGGCTCGGAAGGCATACGGCCAATGTGCATGGCTTATCTCGTTATCGTTGTTATGGGTCGTCCGGAGTGTGCGAAGCGACGCGATAAGCGTCTACTCAAAATAACTGATAGTCCGATAGCCTGAGGTTATCTCGTGGGTTTTGCCGAGCGATAACCTCAGGCTATGTCCGTATGAGCAGCTTTGATTAGACGGTTATCGTTGGGCGGGCCGATAGTTTGCTCAGCCCAGCGGCCATCTGCCGCCTGGCACTACAAAAACAACAACGTAGAGGTACTTCACATGGCCCAGGCTCAACCTGTCGCCCTGCAGGTGCGCGTACCCTTGGATCAGCCGCTGACAGGCAGGCTGTCCCGCGCATACTGGCGTCTCTTCGTCATCCTTTTCGCACTCCCCGTTATCGCTCTGATCGACAGGACTCTTCTGTCTATCGGCAAGCCAGCCAGCATTGGCGAGTTCAGCCTGAGCCTGGCCGCCGCGCTGCCTTATGCGCAGCAGGAATCGCTTTTTTACCGTAACGCACGGCGCCTCAACCGCACCGTGCCCGATGTCATCCGCCCGTTGGGGATGTCGGTCGACCTGAGGACTTCTGTATGAGCAAGCCAACCCTTCCACGACTGGCCATGGTATTGGGCGATCCGGCCGGTATCGGCCCTGAGCTGATCGCCCGGTTGCTCGCCGAGCCGGAAGTTCGCAGCAAGGCCCAGGTGCTGCTGATCGCCGACGAGGCCGAGGTGCGTCGCGGCATGGATATCGCCGGCGTGTCGTTCCCTTATCGCCTCATCGAATCGACCGAAGCACTGCAGTTCACTGACGACACGCCGCTGTTGCTGCCGTTTCGTGGCGCTGCTGAAGGTGAGTTCCCGCGCAGCGAAGCCAGCGTGATCGGCGGCCGCTATAGCCTCGACACGCTGGAGCAGGCATTACGCCTGACCGCCGCGGGCGAGACCGATGCCATCCTGTTCGGCCCGCTGAACAAGACCTCGCTGCACATGGCCGGCATGGGCCACAGCGATGAACTGCACTGGTTCGCCGAGTACTTGGGCTTCGACGGCCCGTTCTGCGAGTTCAACGTGCTCGACAACCTGTGGACTTCGCGGGTCACGTCCCATGTGGCGCTCGCCGAAGTGCCTGGCATGCTCAGTCAGGATCGGGTGATCGAAGCGATCCGGCTGATTGATACCGCACTCAAGCGCAGCGGTATGGAGAAGCCACGCATCGGCGTTTGTGGGCTGAACCCGCACAACGGTGACAACGGCAGCTTCGGGCGTGAAGAGCTGGACATCATCGGCCCGGCGGTGGAGCGCGCTCGCCAGCAGGGCATCGAGGCCATCGGGCCGTACCCGGGCGACACCATCTTTCTCAAGGTGCAGGGCGACAGCCAGGCCTTCGACGCGGTGGTGACCATGTACCACGACCAAGGCCAGATCGCGATCAAATTGATGGGCTTTTCCCGTGGCGTGACGGTGCAGGGCGGCTTGCCGATTCCGATCACCACGCCGGCCCACGGTACTGCCTTCGATATCGCCGGGCAGGGCAAGGCGAATGTCGGCGCGACCCGTCAGGCCTTCGAGATCGCCTGCCGCATGGGAAGTCGCCAGCGGGGCTGATCCAACCTTTTTCCGAGAACAACAATAACAAGGAGCCATTCATGGCTAGTGCATTCCGCAATGATCGGCGGCCCCTGCGGCCGTCGGCAAGCCGCTCTGTGCGCGTTGCAAAGACTGGGATGGGGGATCTGCCATGCGCCTGCTGACGCTGCTGATGTCGCGCCTGTTCGAAAGCATCGTGGTGTTCTGCCTGGGCACCATGGTGATTCTGGTGTTCTTCAACGTGGTGCTGCGCTACGGCTTCAACTCCGGCATCGCCTTGTCGGACGAAGGCGCCCGCTATCTGTTCGTGTGGCTGACCTTCGTCGGTGCGGTGGTCGCCCTGCGCGATAACGCCCACCTGGGGGTCGACCTGCTGTATCGCCGCCTGCCCGCTTTCGGCCAGCGCATCTGTGCGGTAGTGGCCGAGTTGATGATGCTGTTCTGCGTCGGCCTGTTCCTGATCGGCAGCTACAAACAGACCGTGATCAACATGGACAACCTGTCGCCGGTTGCCAATCTGCCGCTGGGGCTGATGTACGCCGCCGGTGTGGTGTGCAGCCTGGGCATGGCGGCGATCATGATCCAGCGCCTGTACCTGTTGCTGTTCCGCCACGTCGACCCGGACAAGGTCATGCCGCTGAGCCCTGAAGATGCATTGATTTCCGAGGTGTCGAAATGACGATCATGGTATTCCTGGGCTCCCTGCTGGGTGCCATGGCCATGCGTATTCCCGTGGCCTTCGCCCTGCTGGTCGCCGGCGTTGCGTTGATGATTCAGCTGGACACCTTCGACGCGCAGATTCTCGCCCAGAACCTGATCAGCGGCGCCGACAGCTTCCCGCTGCTGGCCATCCCGTTCTTCATGCTGGCAGGCGAGCTGATGAACGCCGGCGGGTTGTCGCGGCGCATCGTTGCGCTGCCGATGGCGCTGGTCGGTCACAAACGTGGCGGCCTGGGTTTCGTGGCGATCATCGCCGCGATGGTCATGGCGTCGCTGTCCGGTTCGGCCGTGGCAGACACCGCAGCCGTGGCCGCGATGCTGATGCCGATGATGCGCAAGGCTGGTTATGACCCGAACCGTTCGGCCGGGCTGATCGCCGCAGGCGGCATCATCGCGCCGGTCATCCCGCCGTCGATTCCCCTGGTGGTATTCGGCGTCGCCGGTGGTGTGTCGATCACCAAGCTGTTCATGGCCGGCATCGTGCCGGGCCTGATGATGGGCCTTGCCCTGTGGGCGACCTGGTGGTGGCTGTCGCGTAAAAGCGATCTGCCCTGTGGTGAGAAGGCGCCGTTCAGTGAAGTCTGGAAGGCCTTCCTCGACGGCATCTGGGCGCTGATGCTGCCCGTACTGATCATCGGCGGCTTGAAGATGGGTATCTTCACGCCGACCGAGGCGGCAGCGGTGGCAGCCATATATGCCTTGTTCATTTCGCTGTTCGTCTATCGCGAGTTGAAGGTGCGCGACCTGTTCAAGGTGTTCCTCGACGCCGGGCGTACCACCGCGGTGGTCATGTTCCTGGTGGCCGCAGCGCTGGTGTCGTCCTGGCTGATGACCATCGCCGAACTACCGATGATGGTCAGTGGCCTGCTCGAGCCGCTGATCGATCGGCCGCAACTGCTGCTCGTGGTGATCATGCTGATCGTGCTGCTGGTCGGCACCACCATGGACCTGATGCCGATCGTGTTGATCCTCACGCCGGTGTTCATGCCGGTGATCAAGATGGCCGGTATCGACCCGGTGTACTTCGGCATCCTGTTCATTCTCAACACGTCCATCGGCCTGATTACCCCGCCCATTGGCAACGTGCTCAGCGTGATGAGTGGCGTCGGCAAGGTACCGCTCGATGGCGTGATGCGCGGTGTCATGCCGTTTCTGTTCGCGCACCTGGTCGTGCTCTCGTCGCTGATCATTTTCCCCGAACTGGTGATGACCCCCATGCGCTGGTTCCTCCCATAACGCTCCGTTACCTCACTGCAAGGAAGAAACGATGAAAAATAACAAGAACAAACTGCGTGTGTGTGGCTGCTTGCTGTTGCTGGCGTGTTCGGTCTGGCGGGCCGATGCGGCGACCACCCTGCGTTTCGGTTTTGCCGGCTCCGACAGTGACACCCAAAGCCTGGCGGCGAAGGAGTTCGCCCAACTGATCAAGGACGGCTCCAACGGTGAACTGCTGGTACGCCCCTACGGCAACAGCATGCTGGGCAACGATCAGGCGATGATCGCCGGTGTGCGCGGTGGCACCATCGAGCTGGAAATGTCCGGCACGCCCAACTTCAGCGGGCTGACGCCGCGCATGTCGGTGCTCGATCTGCCCTTCGTGTTCGCCGACAGCGCGCATGCCTATCGGGTGCTGGATGGCGAGATCGGCCAGAAGCTGCTCGACGAGCTGGGCGCGCACAATCTCAAGGGCCTGGCCTATTGGGAAGTAGGTTTCCGCGACATCACCAACTCGCGTAAACCGGTGCGTGTGCCGGACGACGTCAAGGGCCTGAAGATCCGTACCTCCAGCAACCCGTCGCAGATCGAGGCGTTCCGCCTGCTGGGCGCCAACCCGCAGCCGCTGCCGCTGGCCGAGCTCTATAACGCGCTGGAAATGCGTGCCGTCGATGCTCAGGAGCATCCGCTGAGCATCACCTGGTCGTCGGGCTTCTACGAAGTGCAGAAGTACCTGTCGCAAACCCATCACGCCTACACCGCACTGATCGTGGTGATGAACAAAGAGAAGTTCGATGCCATGCCGGAGGCTCAGCAGAAGCTGCTGGTCGATTCGGCCCGCGCCGCCGGCCGCTCGCAACGGCAGATGAATACCGAGAACGACAGCAAGTTTCTGGTAGAGCTTGAAGCCAAGGGCATGCAGATCGAAAAGAACGTCGATCGCGAAGCCTTCCGCAAGGCCGTTTCCGCGCCCCTGCGTGAAACCTTCATCAAGCAGTACGGCAGTGATTTGCTCGAGGCCATCGACGCTCAGCGTTAAGTGCCATTCACATTTTTTGCGGTGCTCTGGCACCGCCTCCAGGAAGCCAAACCATGAGTCAGGAAATTCTTCTTCTGGTGCAGAAATGCGCCCACACCTTCAGCTTCTACGACGTCGAAAGCGGCGATGCGATCAAACACATCCGTCTGCCGGACTTCCCCCACGAGTTCGTGGTGGATTCGAAGAATCGCTTCGCCTATGTCGGCCACTACGGTATCGAAACGTCCAGCCATGAAGGCGAGGGCGGCTGTTCGGTGTTCGTCATCGACCTGGAAAAGGGCGAGCACGTGCGCACCCTGAGCATCTGGCCGTTCCGGCGCCCCCACGGTTTGGCGATGGACGACCAGGATCGCCTCTATGTGCTCAGCGAGGGCGACTCGACCCTGCTGATCTTCGATCAGCCGCACATCAAGAACACGCCGGATCGGGCGATTCCGTCCGGTGGTTACAAGAGCCACCTGGTAGCCCTCAACCGCAGTGGCGAGACCGCCTTTGCCCTCAACCTGCTGAGCAACACCATCACCCGCCTCAAACCGCAAGACCCGACCGTTGCCCCCGTGCCTCTACAGCCGGGCAGCATGCCCGAGGGCAACTGCTTCAGCCGTGACGAGCGCACGTTGTACGTCGCCACCCGGGGTGACAACAGCATCGTCGCCGTGGATGTCGAGACCCTCGAAGTGACTCATCGCGGCCGCACCGGCGCCGACCCGACGCGCATCTATCTGGATCGCCAGGATCGCCTGTACGTGACCAACTATGCGGAGCACTCGATCTCGGTGTTCAACACCGCGCTGGAGGAAATTCACCGTATCGAGATGGACACCCATGCCATCGCCATGAGCCTGCACCCAACCCGTGACCTGGCTTTCGTCACCCTCAAGGATCAGCGCGTGGGCATGCTGGATCTGCAAACCTTCACCTTCCAGCGTTACTTCCACACCCTGCTCGAGCCCGATGTATCCCAGGTCATCGTGCGCTGAAGTCCCGTCATTATCGGAGAGTACCCATGAGCAACGCTTTCATTCGCGGTATCGCCACCCTCAGCCTGGCCCTGTTGTTGCCAGGCGTGGCCGCACAGGCGCAAGAGCGCAGTTTCAAGCTCAGTGCCGGTGACCCCATCGATGCTCCAGGGCCCCAGGGCGCCAAGCTGTTCGGCGAGCACCTGAAGACCGAGAGCGACGGTGCGCTGAGCGTCAAGGTGTTCCCGTCGGCGATGCTTGGCAACGATGTGCAGATGCTCGGTGCACTGCCAGCAGGCACCATCCAGTTCGCGCTGGTGGGGGCGCCGACCCTGGTAGGGCTGGTCAAGGATTTCGGTGTGCTGGATCTGCCCTACCAGTTCAATTCCACCGCCGAGGTGGATGCCATGCTCGACGGGCCGATGGGCCAGCAATTGCTCGCAAAACTGGAAGAGAAGGGCATGGTCGGCCTGGGTTTCTGGGAGATCGGCTTCCGTAACCTGACCAACAGCAAACGGCCCATCGAGAAATGGGAAGACCTCAAGGGGTTGAAAATTCGTACCGTGCAGAGCCCGGTGTTCCGTACCTTCTTCGATCACCTGGGGGCCAACGCCCAGCCGATGCCGATCAATGAAGTGTTCAGCGCCCTGGAAATGCACGCCATCGATGGCCAGGAAAACCCCATCTCGCTGATCGCTACCCAGCGCTACAACGAGGTGCAGAAGTACCTGACCCTCAGTGAGCACATTTACACCGCCTACGTACTGCTGATGAGCAAGAAGACCTGGGATGCGCTGGACGATACCCAGCGTGCTCAGGTGCGCAAGGCCGCCGAGCAGGCACGCAGCGAACAGCGCCAGCTGGCACGCCAGGCCAACAGCGAGAAGCTGGCCGAGTTGAAGGCGTCGGGTATGCAGGTCAACGCCCTCAGCGACGAGCAGCGCCAGCGTTTCGTCGATCAGGCGAAGGTCGTCACCGAGCAGGTGCGTGGCAGTCTCGACGCCGACTTCGTGAATGCCTGGCAGGCCGAACTGCAGCGCATTCGCGAGGCCAACTGAGATGCCCGATTGCCTGCATCAGCGCCTCGGCCTGCCCCATGCCGCCGACGGGCAGCGATTGATCGATGCCCACCATCACCTGTGGAACCTCGACACCCATCGCTACCCCTGGCTGCAGGATGAAGTCGATCAGGGCTTCTTTCTCGGCGACTACGCACCCCTGCGCCGTAACTATCTGCCGGAGGATTATCTGGCCGACAGCGCCGGCCAGCGGGTGCTCGCCACGGTGCATTGCGAAGCCGAGCACGAGCGTGCCGATCAGGTGGCGGAAACCCGCTGGGTGCACGAGCAGCATGCGCGCTACGGCTTTCCCAATGCGGTGGTGGCCCATGTCTGGTTCCACCGCCCGGATTGCGAGGAGATCCTTGGCCGGCATCTGCAGTACCCGCTGCTACGCGGTATTCGCAGCAAACCGGTGACCGCCTCGCGTCCCGAACTGGCCGCCAGCGTGCGTGGTCAGGCCGGCAGCATGCAGGACGATGCCTGGCTGCGCGGCTTTGCCTTGTTGGCCAAACACGGTTTGTCCTGGGATCTGCGCGTGCCGTACTGGCACCTGCAGGAAGCGGCGCAGGTCGCCGCCGCCTTTCCCGAGGTGCCCATCGTGCTCAACCACATGGGCTTCCCCTGGGATCGCAGCGCGGCCGGGCTCGAAGGTTGGCGCATCGGCATGCAAGCACTGGCGGCGCAGCCGAATGTCCGCGTCAAGATTTCCGAGCTCGGCCTGCGTGATGAACCATGGACGCTGCAGAGCAATCGCGGCGTGATCGAGGAAACCTTGTCGATGTTCGGCATCGAGCGCTGCCTGTTCGCCAGTAACTATCCGGTGGCCGGTTTGCGCATCGGTTATGGCGAACTGGTCACCGCGATGAGCACGGTGCTGGAGGGGTACGACAGCGCGCAGCGCGATGCCTTTTTCTGGCGTAACGCCAAGGATTTCTACCGGATCGAACTGGAGGGCTAGCCCTACCAGCGGCACCCCGTAGTCGCTGGCGAACGCCTCTCACCTGATCTTTTCCGTGCACTCCAGCATCGGGCCATTGGCTCGAGGGGGAGGCGTTTGCCCGACGTTTCATCAGCCGCCCCGGTGACGCTTTGCCGGGTGCGGCTGCCCGATAACGCGCAGATGGCTTTTGCCGCTCAAGGCATTTCCTGTGGTTATCACTGAATGCGCATAAGTGATTATCCGCCGCCAAACGCTGTGGCTAGAGTCGGCGGCAGCAGGCAGCGATGGCTGTCGCGATAAACCAATAAGAAGCCCGCCTTGAGTCCCTCGCAAGGTGATGACGGGCAAAGAAGGAGCTGACCATGACAACAAAAATATCGGTCGAGGCACTGGCCTGGGCAATCGCCAAAAGTTGCATGCGTCTCCTGTCCTTTCTGACCCACCGACTCAATCGTCCCTCAACCACCCTAGCCGTGCCGCTGAAGGCAGCGCGTGTCGGCTGATCGCCAATACGTCGTGAAAGGAGCTGTGAACATGAAAATAAAATCCATCCGCACCCGTGTCTTTGAATGGAAAGGCAAGGTCGTACCGCCGCAGGCACATTTCTGCACCAATGCCAGCGATATTCTCTTCGAGCGCGGCGATGCCATGGGCTCGTTCCGTTTCCATGGCTGGCTGGTGGTGGAAGTGGAGACCGACACCGGCATCGTCGGTATTGGCAACTGCGCCTTGGCGCCCCGTGTGGCCAAGGAAATCATCGACACCTACCTGGCGCCCATCGCTATTGGCGAAGACCCCTTCGACAACGAATACATCTGGCAGAAGATGTACCGCCAGAGCCACGCCTGGGGCCGCAAGGGCATCGGCATGGCAGCGATCTCGGCGATCGACATCGCCATCTGGGACATCATGGGCAAGGCGGTGAACAAGCCGGTGTTCAAGCTGCTCGGTGGGCGCACCAAGGAGAAGATCTGGACCTACGCCTCCAAGCTCTACGCCAACGACAATCTCGACCTGTTTCTCGAGGAGGCTCAGGGCTATCTCAATCAGGGTTTCACCGCGCTGAAGATGCGCTTCGGCTACGGTCCCAAGGACGGCCCTGCAGGCATGCGCCGCAATATCGAGCAGGTACGTGCGCTGCGTGAACTGGCCGGTCCGGATATCGACATCATGCTCGAGTGCTACATGGGCTGGACCCTGGAATACGCCCGCCGCATGCTACCGAAACTCGCCGAGTTCGAGCCGCGCTGGCTGGAAGAGCCGGTGATCGCCGATGACCTGGAAGGCTACATCGAGCTGAAGAAGATGGGCATCATGCCGATCTCCGGTGGCGAGCACGAGTTCACCTCCTACGGCTTCAAGGACATGCTCGAGCGCCGCGCCGTGGACGTGATCCAGTACGACACCAACCGCGTGGGCGGCATCACCGCAGCGCGCAAGATCAACGCCATGGCCGAAGCCTGGTCGGTGCCGGTGATCCCCCACGCCGGGCAGATGCACAACTACCACCTGACCATGTCGACCACCGCTTCGCCGATGGCCGAGTTCTTCCCGGTGTTCGACGTCGAGGTCGGCAACGAACTCTTCTACTACGTATTCAAGGGCGAGCCGGCACCGGTCAATGGCTACATCCAGCTGGACGACAACAAGCCCGGTCTGGGCCTGGAAATCTCCACCGAGTACCTGAGCGAGTTCAACATCATCGAGTGATGGTCGCTCGGCGCGTTGCCATCAGCCCCGGTTCGTCCGGGGCTTTTTGCGTGGGCCCAACCATGGGCGGGTCTGCGCCAGTTCGATGAAGGCTCTGGCCGCCGGGGACGATTGCCGTGCGTCCACCACGGCCAGGCCGACCCGGCGTGGGCTCGCCGGGTCGAGGGCGCGGGTCACGTAGGGCGCCTCCTCGCTGATGGGCAGCGATGAGGCCGCAACGACGCTGATCGCATCGCCACGCCCGACCAGTTCCAGGGTGCTGAGCAATTGCGAGGTCCGGTAACGGATGTTGGGTTGCAGCCTGGCCGCGAGGAACAGCCGCGAGACGATCTCGCTGGAGCCGGCTTCGGTCAGCACGAAGGGATCGCTGCACAGTGCCTTGAGGGGCACGGCCGTTTCGAGTGCCAGTGCATGCTCCCGGGGCAGCAGGGCGACCATCTGATCTTCGAGCAGCGGATAGGTATCGAAGCGTTCTTCGGGGAGTACCACGAAGCCGACGTCGATGCGTCTGTCTTCCAGCCACTGCAGTACCTGCCGATCCGGACCTTCGTCGACGTGCACTTCGATGCCCGGGTAGGCCAGCCGATAGGCCTGCAGAATCGCCGGCAGCAGGCGTATCGATGCCGTGGGGCCGAACGAGCCGATACGCAGCGTGCCCTGTTTCATGCCCCGCGCATCCAGCGCTTCCTGGCGCATGGTTTCCGCCATGCCGAGCATCACCTGTGCTCTTTGCAGGAGTCGCGCGCCGATGTCGGTCAGCTCGATATGGCCCTGGTGCCGATGCAGCAGCTCGACCCCGAGCTCCTGCTCCAGCGCGCGAATGGCATGGGAAACCCCCGACTGCGAGATGCCGAGCTGTGCCGCCGCCGAGGTAAAGCCGCCGCGCGCCGCGACGATGGCGAAGATTTCCAGTTGAGTGAGGGTCATCGCCGGTAGCTGCTCATGAGTGATCACTCATTTCCCTATGACTGCGTATCTGCAGAAGTATGCCCGAGCTGCGCCTATCCGTCCGCTGCTCCGACACCCGGGGTCTGCGCGTGGGCGTGGTTCCCTCTCACCTGCCGTAGAACAACCATGCACGAAAATTCGACGATTCGCCTTTCACCGGACCTGCCGACCTACCTCAAGCTGGCCTTGGTCGCGATCATATGGGGCGGCACCTTCGTCGCTGGCCGCTACATGTCCAGCGACCTGAGCCCGGTGCTGCTGGCCAGCCTGCGGTTCATCCTGGCCGCGCTGGTACTGGTGGCTTTTTTGGCGCTGTCGAAGCGTGGTTTCGTGCCCATGAGCCTGGGCCAGGCCGTGCAGGTCACGCTCCTTGGCCTGGTCGGCATCTATGCCTACAACCTGTTCTTCTTCTCCGGGCTGAGCTACATCGACGCGTCCAGGGCATCGCTGATCGTCGCCAGCAATCCTGCGCTAATGGCGATCTGTGGCTACCTGTTCTTCAGGGAGCGAATCTCCACAGTGCAGATGGCCGGTATCGCCTTGTGCCTGCTCGGTGCAGGTGTGGTCATCTTCGCTCGGGCACCCCAGGGGCTGGCGTCCGTGCAGGGACACTGGCTGGGCGATGCGCTGATCTTCGGTTGTGTGCTGAGCTGGGTGGTGTACAGCGTGTTCTGCAGGAGCGTTGTGCAGGCCATCGGTGCCTTGCACACCGTGTGCTATTCGGTGATAGCCGGCGCGGTGATGCTGAGCGCCACGGCGTTGTTCATGGGCGAGATGAACAGTGCCGCCTTGCGCAGCCTGTCCGTCACCGATGCGCTCTGCCTGGCGTACCTCGGGGTGCTGGGCTCGGCCGCTGCCTACGTGATGTATTACGACGCCATCCAGCGAATCGGCGCGACCCGGGCAGGCACCTTCATCGCCCTCAATCCGTTGACGGCGGTATTGGCCGGGGTGCTGTTGCTCGATGAACGGCTGAGCATGGCGATGGCGTTGGGGGGCGCTCTGGTAATCCTCGGCATCCTGCTGTGCAACCGCAGGGCCGTGTCGTCGCGCAATAGCGTGCCGACGGCAGCGTGCAAAAGCCCCTAGCGGCGTCCGCGCAACAGCCCGAACACCCCGACAACGGCCAGCAACAGCAGCAACGCCACAGCAGCGGTGCTCACGTACAGGCCCGTGGTGCCGAGCAGCGGTTTCTCCACCCGCTGATAGGTGGGCTGTTTGAGGAGCAGATTCAGCGCTGCGTCGAGCTGTGCGGTATGGATCTGGCGCAGCTCAGCGGCGTGATCAGTGAAGCGGCCTTCCTCGTAGTCGGCCAACGAATTCCAGTACGTGTCGGCGAGGGCGCTGTTGCCCTGGGCTGTCCAGTTTTGGCGGGCGAGGGCGACGTTGCGCAGGCGCTCGACGGTATCCGCGCCCAGGCCGTCATCGGCGAGCTTGTGCAGCAGGTCGTGCAGGCGTTGCAGGGTTTGCTCGACATCGCCGCGCGCCACCTCGGCGTTGATGCTGAAGAAACTGCTGCTGGCATAGGCACTGCGTTCGACACTCGGCCCATAGGCCAGACCGTGCTCGAGGCGCAGATCGCGATACACCGCCCATTGCAGGTAGTCGCGCAGCAACTGCCAGGTGCCGTGGTCGAGTTCGCCGACGAAGGGTTCGGCGAAGATCAGATGCACCTTGGCGGTTTCACCGACCAGGCCGTTGTTCAGCGTACGTTCGGGCTTGGCTTCGCCGGTGCTATCCGGCAGTTCGCGTAGCTCGGGCATGGGGCCGGGCGGCAGTTCACCGAAGCGCCGTTCGAGGTAGGCGGGCAGGCGGCGATCCAGATCGCCGACCATGATCAGGGTCATGTTGTTGGCGACGTACCACTCGCTGCGCAGGCGCTCCAGGGCATCGGCCGTCAGATGCTCCAGGTTGTCCGGCTCGGCACAGGCCAGGCCCAGTTCTGCAGCCAGCTGCGCGGTGGCGTCATCCGCGCTGCCGGAGCTGCCGAGCAGGCGCTGCCAGGCAGCAGGGTGTTCGCCATTCTCGTGGGCGATGACGCCCTTGGCGGCGTCGATGCGCGCTTCGTTCAGCTCGGTGTTGAACAGCGCCGAGAGCAGCAGATCGAGGGCGGCGCGCTGATTGGCTGCCGGCACTTCAAGTACGAAGGTGGTGTCGCTGTCGCGGGTGTAGGCGTTCCAGTCACCACCGAGGGCCTGCATGCGTTCTTCCAGTCCGGCCTCGCCGCTGTCGTCGATGCCGCTGAACAATAGGTGTTCGAGCAGGTGCGGCAGCTCCTTGTGGCGACAGTCGAACTGATCGAAGCCGACGCCGACCACCAGGCGAATGGACACATGGCCGCGTTCGCTGGTGGGCTTGAGGATCAGTTGCAGGCCGTTGTCCAGCGGGTAGCCTTCCACCTTGAGGCGGTCGCCGCCAGCAGGTGGCTGCACAGCAACAGGCTCAGCAACAACGTCAGCGTGCGGCCGGTGGAGAGCACTACTCGCCACCTTCTTCGGCGAGCAGGGCGCCGGTTTCATGGCTGCCGAGTACGGCGTAGGCACTTGCGCAGAACAGCGAGTTGAGGCGTTTCATATCGTCGATCAGTTCCAGGTGGAGAGAGCTGGTTTCCAGACTCTTGACCACCTGCTTGTGCAGACGTTCGACATGTAAATGGGTCAGCCGGCGCTCCTGGATGCGGAAGCGACGCTTCTCGCGCAGCAGTTGGCGAGCGGCATCGGCGTCAGCGGAGAAGAATACCGACAGCCCCAGACGCAGGTTACCGAGCAGGCGCTCCTGCAGTTCGGTGAGTTCTACCAGGCCGCTTTCTGAGAAGGCGTGGCGCTGTGAGGTCTTCTCGTCCTGAATCTTGCCGAGCATGCGTTCGATGACGTCGCCGGCCCGTTCCAGGTTCGATGAGAACTCGATGATCTCTGCCCAGCGCCGGCTATCGTGCTCGCTCAATTCCTCTCTCTGTACCTGGGCGAGATACAGCTTCACCGCGGTGTAGAGGGCGTCGATATCGTCGTCGATACGACGCAGGTCCTTGCCGAGAATCGGCTGGCTGCCACGCAGGGCGTCGAGCAGGTGGCCGAGCATGCTGTCGACCAGGTCACCGATGCGCAGGGTTTCACGTACCGCATTGGACAGCGCCAGGCTCGGCGTGGACAGCGCAGTGGGATCGAGGTGGCGAGCCTTGGCGACGGCGTTCATGTCCGGGCGATCCGGCAGCAGCCAGTTGCAGAAGCGCGCCATGAGGCCGAGGGTCGGCAGCATCAGCACGCAACGCAGGCTGTTGTAGAGCACGTGAAAACCGATGACCAGTTCCGCCGGATGCCATTTGAGGCTGTCCAGCCAGTGCACCAGCGGGTCGAGTACCGGAATCACCAGCACCAGGCCGATCAGCTTGTAGAGCAGGCTGCCCAGGGCCACGCGGCGCCCGGCCTGGCTCTGCATGCTGGCATTGAGAAAGGCCAGCACGCCGCTGCCGATATTCGCACCGATCACCAGGCCGATAGCCACTGGCAGGCCGATCACCCCGGCACCGGTCAGCGTCGCGGTGAGCAGCACCGCAGCCAGGCTCGAGTAGGAAATCAGCGCGAACAGTGCACCGACCACGGCGTCGAGCAGCAGGTCGCCGGTGAGCGAGGCGAACAGTACGTGAATGCCCTTGGCTTCGGTGATCGGCGTGGCGGCGGCGACGATCAGCTGTAGCGCCAGGATCATCAGACCCAGGCCGATGGCCACACGACCGAGCTGGCTGGCGCGGGTCTGCTTGCGGGATAGGAAGAACACCACGCCAAGGAAGATCAGCAGCGGCGACAGCCAACTGAGGTCGAAGGTCAGCACCCGCGCCATCAAGGCGGTACCGACGTCGGCACCGAGCATGATCGCCAGCGCCGGGGTCAGCGCCATCAGGCCCTGGCCGACGAAGGAGGTGACCAGCAGTGCCGTGGCGTTGCTGCTTTGCACCAGCGCGGTCACGGCAATGCCGGCGACGAACGCCATGGGCCGTTTGCCGACGTTGTGGCTGAGCACGCGACGCAACTGTGAGCCGTACACCCGCAGGATGCCGGTACGCACGATATGGGTGCCCCAGATCAGCAGGGCAATGGCGGAAAGCAGATTGAGCAGAGTCAACATCACGCATCTCCCTGATACGCAGATTCGATCCCGATACTTGGGATACTGCCGGTGACGGGCTACCAGGGGCGCCAGTCACATACGAGGGCGTCTGCTTGTCGAACAAGCTTTCAATTCAACTGTAGCTGCAGCCTGTGCAGTATCTCAAACGAGTCGCTGCGAGGGGCGCCGACTCTGTGGCTGGCTGTCAGCGACAAAATGGCGACAAGCACTGGGAGAGCGACTCGCAGCCAAGTTTGCAGAGGATTCCTGCTGGTGGGGTGAGCGCTACGATCTGCTGGCAGGCAGATCGGTGGTGCGATCAGGCTTCTTCTGCGGTGGCGACGACGCGGCAAGCCGCTTTCAGACGCAGTAGACCAACACCCGTCAGCAGAAGCAGCCCCCATACGGGAAACAGCCAGTGCAGGCCGACCAGGTAACTGATGCTGCCGCCGAGCAGGGCGCCCAGCAGCATGCCGAGGGTTTGCGCCAGGTTGAAGAGGCCGGAGATACGGCTCTTGTCCGGTAGCAGATGGCTGAGGCGTGTGACATTGGCGAGGTGGATGGCCGAACCTGCCAGACTCAGCAGCAAAGCCGCCAGCAGCAGGCCAGGAAAACTGTCGGCCCAGCCCAGCAGCCCGAGCGCTACCAGTACCAATAGCAGGGCGCCGGGATACACCCGCTGATGCCCAAGGTGGCTGATCACCGAGCCCAGTCCGAACAGCGCCAGCACCGAGACCAGCCCTTGTGCCGATACCAGCGCCACCGCCTGGTAATCAGGCCAGCCGAGCACCTCGATGCACAGCACCAGGGCGAAGGTCGCGAACACGCTCATGGTGGCGCTGCTGGCGCATTCGATCAGGCAACTTTCGGTCAGGCTGCGCTGGCTGAACATGTCGCGCAATTGCTGGCCCAGGCTGCTGCGGCTGGGTGCTGCCGGCGCTTCCTGCCAGAACCCCGCACCGTAGAACGCCATGCCGGTGAAGCACAGCGCGATCACCACGAATGCGCCGGCGAACCCGGCCTGCCCATAAAGCACGCTGCCCAGCCAGGGGCCGAGAAGGCCCAGGCCGATCATCACCGAGCCGCGAAACCAGCCCGCCTTGTTCAGGCCGATATGCGGCAATTGCTGGAGAAACAGGGTGTTCATGGCCACCACGCGGAACGGCACGCAGGTGCCGATCAACAGGCGCATGGCGGCCAGCCACAACCAGCCTGGCGACAGCAGGATCGCCAGGTTGAACAGGGCCGGGCCGAGGCTGGCGAGCAGGTAGATACGCCGCGAGCCGAAACGGGCGATGAGAAAGCCAGCGGGCAAGGTCAGGAATACCATGCCCAGCGACTCCATCGCGCTGATCAGGCCGATCTGCACGCTGTTCGCACCAATCTCCAAGGCGTACAGCGTGGTGACGATCTTTGCCATGCCCAGGGTCGAGCCGCTGATCACGGCAAGCAGCAGGAAGTGCGAGAGAAAGCCACGTGCCGGTGCACTCATCGCGCATCCTGAAACAGATCTTCCAGCTCACCTGCCAAGGCTTCGGCCGCGCGCAGAGGGGCAGGGTCGATCCAGGCGTCGAAGTCGAAATCGGCCGGCAGGAAGCCTTCGCTGAGCAGAAAGGCTTTCTGGGCGGCCAGGCCCTTGATGTACTGCTCGCTGAGGTCCGGGCGCAGGCGGTGGTGGAAGTTGTCGCCATAGCCCTGCCAGATAGCGGCCGCGCTGGAGTTGGTTTCCGCGGCCAGTGCGGCAGCTGCCTCGTCGGGATGCTCACTGGCCCAGTCGGCGGTGGCGATCAGCACAGCCAGGTAGCGGGCGACCAACTCCGGCGCCTGCTCCACCAGGCTGCGGTTTACGGTGATCGGGCGTGGCGTACCGGCGTTGACGCGCACCAGCGGATCCGGGTGCTGGTTGATGTCGAGCAGGGCGCGAAGGCCGTGTTGTTCGGCCAGACGCACGCTGTTGGCACCCTTGGCGTAGATCGCCGCGACGTCGCCGTCCAGCAGCGCCTTGAGCAACGCCGCACGGTCATCGCCGGGAGATGCCTGGCCTGTTTCGCGCAGGTCGAACTCGCCGCCGCCGATATCCACGAAGGTCACCTCATCGCGCGCGACGCCCGCCAATTGCAGCGCGGTTAGCAGGCCGCGCAGGTGCGCGGTGCGGGCGATATCGACGTTGCGGGTCTGGTGGTTGGGCAGCCCCAGGCGCTGGCCGCGCAGATCCGCGGGCACGCGCAGCGGGCTGTCTTCACGCACCAGCAGTACCTGACGTTCATCGACCCAGGTAATGCCCACCACCACGGTGTCCTGGCCGCTGGCACGTGCCCAGATCGGTGGCACGTTACCGCCCTCGCGGAACATGTTGTCGTGGCCATGGTTGTAATGCGCTTCACGCACGCCGGCATCGGCAGATGCGCGTACCGACTCCAGCGTTACGCCCTGTTCGGCGAATGCGCGGTGCAACCAGCGGTAATGCTGGGCGATACCCGACGTGGTAGGTACCGGGCAACGGCTGTACCACAGGGATGAGCAACCGGCGGCGATATGGGTGACTGGTGTGGTATTGGGCTGGCTCATGTGCGCTCCTTATCGTTGAGCAGGGGCTGAGTGAGCTGTTCGAACAGCTCAACCCAGTGATCGATGATGGTGAGTACCTGATGGAAGCTACGCGGGTCGGCCATGTTCAGGCCGAGGCTGTCGAGCAGTGTCTGCGCCGACTGTGAACTGCCCTGGCGCAGCAGTTCACACCATTGCCCGGCTGCGCGAGGATCGTTGGCCAGGCGTGGCAGGAACAGGCTGGCGATGCTCTGTCCGGCCGCGTAGGTGTAGGGGTAGAGGCCCATGTAGTAGTGCTGCTGGCGCAACCAGGTCAGGCCGGCATCCGCGTCGATGTCCACGGCATCGCCCCAGAAGCCTCGCAACACGTCCAGCTTGATCCGCTGCAGCGCCTCGGCACCCGGCAGTACGCCGTTGTCGGCAGTCTGGTAGACCTGGTACTGGAATTCCGATTCGAGGTAGTGGGTGACGAAGTTGTGGTAGTAGCTATTGAGCAGTTCGAAAACCGCCAGCAGGCGCTGTTGTTCGTCACCGGTTTCCAGCAGGTGCTGGGCCAGCAGCAGCTCATTGAGGGTCGACGGCGCCTCGATGAAGTAGCGCAGCGGTGCCGAGTTGAGCGCCGACTGATGGGTATGCGACCAGTAAAAATGCACGGCATGACCCAGTTCATGAGCAAGCAGAAACAGGTCGCGGGGCGTGCCCGTCCAGGTCATCAGCACATAAGGGTGTGGGCCGAAGGGGCTGGCGCAGCCGGAGCTGTCGGCCTTGTTCGGTTGTTGCCCGTGCTCGATCCAGCGTTCGTCGAAGGCCCGTTGCAGCACCCCTGCATACTCGCTGCCCAGGCGATGACCCGCAGCGACGATTGCTGTGCGTGCTTCGTCGAGCGTCAGCGTGCCGGCCAGTTGCGGCGGGTAGGCCTTGAGGTCATGAAAGCTGAGGCGATCGAGGCCCAGCAGACGGCGCTTCACATCGACGAAGCGGCGCATCAGCGGGGCGAGCCCAGTGTTGAATACGCTGCGCTGGCTGGCGAAGTAGCTCGAAGGCACGCCTTGCTGCCAGAACAGAAAATCCACGGTGCTGGAGAAACCGCGCAGACGAGCCAGGCTGACCTGACGACCAACTTCTCCGGCATAGGCCGCGGCGAACGCATGCTGATGCGGCTTCACGGCCTCGGCGAAAACGGCCTGCGCGCTGCTGCGTAGCATGGCGTCATGGCTGGTTTCGAAGCGTTTCTCGAACAGTGGCAGGGTAAAGCGCTGTTGCCTGCCGCGCTGGTCGACGACCTCGGCGAAACGCAGGTCGCCTGCCTTGATTCGTCGGTATACCTGCACCGGTAATTGCAGGCTCGAGTCCAGCGCTGCCAGCGCCTGTTCAGTATCAGCCGTCAGGTAATGCTGGCGCCCCTGGCGATACAGCTCGGCCTTGCCCCGGTAGGCGGCCAAGCCCGGCGCAGCGCGCTCCCAGGTTTCCCAGGTGGCGCTGTGCGCGGCGGCGAGATGGCTGGTCAGCGCGACACTCAGGCGCGCAACGCCCGCACTGAGTTCGCGCAGGCGTGTGCTGTCGGCCTGTACCCGCGTATCGCGGGTATCGACGAAGCCCTGCACACCCACGTAAGTGGACAACCGACCGAGTTCGCGCTGCAAGCCGTCGAGGCGTTGCAGCCAGGCCAGCAGCGACGCCCCTTCGCTCGGTAGCGCCAGGCTTTCCAGGCTGAGTTGCAGGCGCGTCTGCAGGTCGAGCCGCGCCCGCTCCCAGTCCGCTGGCCGGTGGAACAGGTCTTCCAGCGCGCAAACCACGCCGCAGGCGCCTTGCGTCGCGGATGCCAAATCGCTCATGGCGTCCTCAACGCAGGTGGGTGAAGTAGCTGTAGCCCAGGCGGGCGAGACGCTGCGCCGCCTGTTCCACTGCGCTCACTTCGCCCAGCAGCACCACGGGCACGTCCGCTTGACCCTGCAGACCTTCGACGCTGGCTTGCCAGTTTTCGAGGCTCACGGGGTGTGGCGTTACCACTTTCTCCAGCAGCGGATCATGGTGGTCGACACTGATGACTTGCAGCGGCAGACCGGACGCCAGTGCTTCGCTGAACTCGCTGAATGTAGAGGGATGCACGCCGGATACCGCCTTGCGCTGTCCGGCGGGTGGGGTGTTCTTGTAGTGCGGGCTGTCGGGGGCGGCGAATACCGGCAGGTTGGAGTTGGCGTCGTCGTCCAGGCCGGCGTCGTAGAGGTGCAGGTGCAGGGTCTGGATGTCATCTTCGACTTCCAGGGTGTGGAACAGGCCGCTACCGATAAAGGCCGGTTCGCCCGGAATCACGTCATCGATACGCAGGGCTTCGAGGCGCCCCTGGCCGTCTACCGAACCGTCGTCGGTGCGCTGATAGATGCGATTGCGTTCCAGCCCTTTCACCGCGCCCATGGCCACCCAGGCCGGATGGGTATGGGGTTGGGTCTGTACCTTGCCGTAAATGCCGCCGGTGATGTACAGCGCGTTCTGCTTGTCGCTTTCTTCGCCCAGGCGATAGAGACCGGCATGGGTGTCTAGCTTGATCGGGAAGCTGCCGATGGGAAACAGCTCGCTCTGCTGGCTCAGGGTATTCAGCGCGTTCTTGATGCGCGTGGCGAAAGCCGGGCTTTCTTTCTGCTCTTCACGTTTGGTGGCGCGCACTTCGCTCAGTAGCGCCTGAATGGCCTGGCTGCGTTTATGGATCAGGGACATGTCTCAGTTCTCCACTTCAGATTGTTGGGCGCTGTACTGCGCGTGTTGTTCGGCGACCCAGGCGTTGGCCGGGATGCCGTAGCGTTTTTCCAGATCGATGATCAAACCGCTGCGGTGCCAGTCGGCGACCACCGTGTCGAGAAAGGCGCGCAGTTGCGGGCGTTCGTTGCGCAGGGTGATCGACCAGTAGGCGAAGTCCTGGCTGGGTAGCTTGATCTCGAAGTTGTTCCACACCTGGTGGCTATCGCGCTGCAGCAGCACCTCGAAGTAGGTGTCGTAGGCCACCAGGCCCACGCAGCGACCATCGACTACGGCTTTCTGCGAATCGACTTCGCCGCCGAAGTAGGTGACGAAGTCGATGCCGAAGCGCCGCTCGCCGGTCTTCAGCCAGGAGTTGGTCGGTGACGAACACACCGGTTTGCCACGCAGCGATTCCCAGCTGTCGATACGGCTCGATTTGAGCGCCAGGATGGTGGTGCCCGAGCGGTAGAAACCGGGCTCGGCGAAGTCCAGCAGCGCTTTGCGTTCCGGCGAGTTGGAGAGGGTCGAAACCATGAAGTCGCAACGTCCCTGGCGGACGAACTCGATACGGTTGGTGGGCGTGACCCGTACCACATTGAGCGTCAGCGGTTTTTCCAGACGCGCCTCCAGGCGCTTGTGCACATCGACGATCAGGTCGTGCACCAGCCCGGCCGGCTTATCCTGTTCGTCGTAATAGGCGAACAGTGGGAACGCCATGGTGGTGCACACCGCCACGCGCCCACGTTCCTTGATGTAGGCCAGGCCATCGGCCAGTTCCTCGGCCTGGCTGGCGGCACTCCAGGGCAGTGTCAGCAGAGCCGTCAGCAGGGTGCTGGCGACTGCGGCAGGGTGGCGAATCCATGTCCGGCTCATGCTGCACCGCCTTCAGCAAAGCGATTGGCAGGGCGCGCCAGACCCAGTTTCTCGCGCAATGTACCGTCGGCGTATTCGTGCTTGAACAGCCCTCGGTCACGCAGGATCGGCAGCACCTGATCAGCGAATTCGCTGAGGTTGTCGTCCAGGTACAGCGGTTTGAAATTGAAGCCATCCGCGGCGCCACCTTCGAACCAGCGCTGCAGATCGTCGGCGATATCTTCGGCCGTACCGGTGACCACCCGATGCCCGCCGGAACCGGCGACCTGTATCGCCAATTGGCGGATGCTCAGGTTGTGCTCGCGCGCCTGGCGCAGGAACAGCGCCTGCTTGCTGCGGTTGCCGTTGGTGAGCGTCAGGTCGGGCAGTGGGCCGTCCAGCGGATAGCTCGACAGGTCGGTTCCACCGGACAACGCGGAAAGAAACGCCACGGCGACATCAATATCGATCAGCTCGTTGAGCGCCTGCAGTTTGTCCTGTGCTTCCTGGCGGGTGCGGCCGACCACGGCGGACAACCCGGGCATCAGCAGTTGCTGATCAGCGGCGCGGCCATTGGCGACCACGCGCTCCTTGAGCGCCTGGTAGAAAGCCTGTGCCGGTTGCAGTTCCTGTTGGGTGGTGAACACCACGTCAGCCACGCGCGCGGCCAGACGCAGGCCTTCCTCGGAAGAGCCGGCCTGTACCAGCAGCGGGTGGCCTTGGGGCGGACGTGGCACGTTCAGTGGGCCGCGCACGGAGAAGTGTTCGCCGCGATGATTGAGGGCATGCACCTGGTTGAGGTCGACGTAACGGCCGCTGCTCTTGTCGCGGATGAAGGCGTTGTCATCGACGCTGTCCCATAGCGCGCGCACTACATCGACGAATTCCTCGGCACGTCCGTAACGGGCCGAGTGTTCGAAGTGCTGCTCGCGGCCGAAGTTGGCCGCCTCGGCGTCGGTCAGCGAGGTGACCATGTTCCAGCCCGCGCGGCCGTGGCTCAGGTGGTCGAGCGAGGCGAAGCTGCGCGCCACGTGGTAAGGCTCGTGGTAGGAGGTACTGGCCGTGGCCACCAGGCCGATCTGCCGGGTCACGGCCGACAGCGCGGCGAGCAATGTCAGCGGTTCCAGTACGGCGCTGCCAGCCGAACGCTCGGCAGTGGCGTTGTCACGTACCGGAAAGGACAGCCGGTCGGCGAAGAACAGCGCGTCGAACCCGGCGGCTTCGGCGATCGCTGCGGTGCGGCGGTCTGCTTCGAAATCCAGCAGATTGCTGCGTGCCGCGGGGTGGCGCCAGCCAGCCACGTGAGCGCCGGCGGCGGCGGGGAACAGAAACAGCTTGATGTGCCGAGGGGCGGTCATGGGGGTTCTCACAGGCAGTTTTCGAGGAAGCGCTGGGTGCGCGGATCTTGCGGCGCTGCGAACAGTTGTGCGGGTGGGCCCTGCTCGACGATGCGGCCCTGGTCGGTGAAATAGATGCGGTCGGCGATACCGCGGGCGAACTGCATTTCGTGGGTGACGATCAGGCAGGTCACACCACTGGCGGCCACGTCCTTGATGGTGGTCAGCACTTCTTTCACGGTCTCCGGATCCAGTGCGGCGGTTACCTCGTCGAACATCATCACGTCGGGGCGCATCGCCAGGCTGCGGGCGATGGCCACCCGTTGCTGCTGGCCGCCGGACAGCTGGCCGGGAAACGCCAGCGCCTTGTCTTCCAGGCGCACCTTGCGCAGCAGTTCGCGGGCATGGGCACGGGCTTCTTCCAGGGGCTCCTTGAGTACGCTGGTCGGTGCAAGGGTGATGTTGTCGAGCACGTTCAGGTGCGGGAACAGGTTGTAGCTCTGGAAGATCAGGCCGATGCGCCGGCGCAGCGCCAGCAGATCCACCTGCGGGTCGTCGACGCGAATGCCGCAGACCTCGATCTCCCCGCCATCGATGGGCGCCAGGCCGTTGAGGGTGCGCAGCAGGGTGGATTTGCCGGAGCCTGACGGGCCGATCAGGCAGACGATTTCGCCTGCCGCCACTTCCAGAGAAAAACCGTCCAGAACCAAGGTGTCCTGGAAGGATTTGCGGATATTGCGCACGACGATCTGCGGACGCGATGGGACGGTTGGCTCAGTCATGCGGGCTCCATTTGCGCTCCAGAACTTTCGAGTAACGGGAGATCGGGTAGATGTAGAAAAAGAACACCAGGAACACGAACAGATAACCGGGCAGCAGCAGTTCCGGGCGCGACTCGCCGGCCAGGCGCAACTGCATGGTGGTCATCATGTCTTCGATGCCCAGAAGGCTGGCCAGGGCGGTGGCCATGGTCACGGTGCAATAGAGGTTCATCCAGGCCGGCAGCATGCTGCGCAGCGCCTGGGGGATGATCACCTTGCGCAGGATCTGGCGACGATCCAGGCCCAGCGAAGCCGCGGCATCCCATTGCGCCAGGGGGATCGACTGAATTCCGCCGCGTACCACTTCGGCGGCATAACCCGAGGCGGTAAGCGACAGGCCCATGGCAACCTTGATCCAGTCTGGAATCTGCCGGTATTCGCCGAACACACGTACCTCGAAGGGGATCAGGTACATCATGAAAAAGATCACCACCAGCCAGGGCGCATTGCGAAAGAACAGGGTGAAGCCGCGCGCTGGCCGTGCCAGTGCCGCTCGCGGCGAAACCTGCAGGGCGCCGAGCAAGGCACCGAGTAGCGTGGCGCAGACCACCGAGACCAGGCCGATGCCGATGTTCACGCTGAAGCCGCCGAGCAGGGCAGGCAGCCAACTGATCAGCAGCTTCACAGCGTCGCCGTTGGCCAGCAGCCAATGACCGGCACCCGCCAGTACGGCCAGCGCCAGCAGACCCATGGGCGTTAGCAGCGCCTTGTACCAGGCGCTCCAAGGTTGGCGAGCCACTGGCTGGCCGCTCACTGTCTGCCTGTTCATACGCCGTGGTACCCCGGTAGTTTCAAGCGCCGCTCCAGAGCGCGCATGCCCATGGACACGCCGCCGAGCAGAAGGAAATAGGTGAGGAACAGCACGGCCATCATTTCCGGCACGTTGTAGTTGTCGCTCCAGATCCGATTGGCCGCGTAAGTCAGCTCCGGCACCGCGATGGCGTAAGCCACCGAGGTGGACTTCACCGATTGCACCAGGCCGTTACCCAGCGCCGGCAGGCTGTTGCGCAGGGCCAGTGGCAGCACCACCTTGCGAAAGATCTGCCCTGGCGCCAGCCCAAGGGACTGAGCCGCCTCGCGGGTGGAGGTGGGCACCGCATCCAGGCTGCCGCGAATCGCCTCGACCTGATACGCGCCGCCATGCAGCCCCAGCACGAACACCGCCCAGAGGAAGTTGGTGAGCAACTGGTTCTGCACGCCGCCTTCGTTCAGCTCGAACGACAGCAGCGCGCCAAGACCGAAGTAGAAGAAGAACAGTTGGATCAGCAGCGGGGTGTTGCGCAGCACTTCGATGTACAGCCCCACTAGCTGACGTGCGAAGAGCCAGCGCGAGCCTTTCATCCAGGCGCCGACCACGCCGATCGCCAGGGCGATCAACGCGCTGATCACACTCAGCGCGAGGGTTAGCCCGAGGCCCAGCAGGAAACGCTGGCGGTCGATCGGATCCCAGAGGATCGTCAGGTTTATTCCCAGCCCTGTGAGGGCCTGTTGCAACGCATCCATGACGGTCGCCTTACCAGGAGTAATTCAGGTTGGCGTAGTAGAAGGCGCCGTCCGGCGACAACGGTGAGTAGCTGGTGTACTGGAACGAGCCGCCGGTGTTGTTTTCCGGGCGGGTGCGATCCGGGCGCACGTCGAACAGGTTGTCGGCACCAACGCTCAGCTTCCAGTTGTCGGCCCAGGAGTAGGAGGCGGATAGATCCACCGTCCACTTGGAGGCGAACTTCTGGTCGAGCGACGGGTTGGTGTTGCTGTAGATCCAGAACGAGCCATAGCGATTCAGCGCGGCGTGCAGGTCGATGCCTTGCTGGGTGAACGAGTAGTCGCCAGCCAGAATCAGCTTGTGCCGAGGGTTGGTGTCGGTGAGCTGGCCGATTTCGCGGCGCTCCACCAGGCTCACGGGAATATTTAGCTGTTGCAGGATTGCCGGACTGGCGGCCTGGTCGGTGATCTTGGTGCGGTTGTAGGAGTAGGCCACGGTGCTCTTGAACAGGTCACCATTGTCCAGCCGGTAGCGATGCTCGCCAGCCAGATCGACGCCAATGGTGCGAGTGTCCGCCGCATTGGTCATGTACCGCACGCTCTGGTAGTTGTCGTCGGTCACGCCGTTGTTCGCGAGGAACTGACGCACTGCTGCCGAACTGACGGGGAGGCTGGATGACAGGTTGATGCGATCCGCCACGCTGATCCGGTAGGCGTCCAGTGTCAGGCTCAGGTTGTCGGTCGGGCGCAATACCAGGCCAAGGGTCTGGCTCAGGGATTTCTCCGCTTCCAGATCCTCGGCGCCGAGCAGGCGGGCAATGTTCGAATCCACGGCAAAGGTGCCGGACTGCACGGTGACCACGCCGGCACCCAGATCCTGTCCTTGAGTCTGGATGCTGGAATAGTGTTGCTGGGTCAGGCTGGGGGCACGGAAACCATTGGAGATGGAACCACGCAGGGCAACCCGTGGCGTGAAGTCGTAGCGCCCTGAAAACGAGCCGGATACCGAGTTGCCGAAGTCGCTGTAATCCTCGTGACGGGCTGCCAGCGACAGGGTGAGTTTGTCGGTCGGTTTGACTTCCAGGTCGATGTAATTGGCCAGGCTGTGGCGGCTCCAGTCCCCCGCACTCTGTGGGGAAATACCCGGCATGGCCAGTGCGCCCGCGCCGAACCAGGACGCCGCGTCGCCGGCCTCGATCTGCAGTTCCTGCGACTGGTATTCCACGCCGAGGGCCAGCGACAACGGCGAGGCCAGACCCACATCGAAGGTGCGCGACAGGTTGAGATTACCGACGCTCTGGGTGGTTTCGTAGGTGCCGTTGTAGAAGTGCGTGGGCGAGCTGCCTGTGGCGGTGTAGAGCGAGATGTTCATGCTCTTGATGTAGGGCTTGTAGGTGTTGCGGCCCCAGTCCACCGAGGCGTCATATTTCCAGTCGTCGGTGAGGTTGCCGCGGCCACCGATCACCAGGCCGAGGTCGTCGATCTCCGGGTCGTAACGCGGCAGGAAACCTTCCGGGTAGATATTGGCGACCACGGCGGTTGGCCGCTGTCGGCCGTAATGGCTTTGCGCTTCACGGTGGCTGTAGGTGCCGAAGCTGTAGAGGTTGAGCGCGTCGTTGACCTGGAAGTCGCCGTTGAAGGCCAGCTTGCTGCTCTCCAACGCTGGGGCGCCGATCTTGTGGGTGGTCTGGCCGGTCAGGCCGTCGGTTTGCGCAGCCGGCGAGGTATCGCCACCTGCGCGGTTGGTGGCCTCGTTGTGCTGGCCTTCGGCCGACAGCGTCAGCGAACCACGATCACCGAGGGCGAAGCCAGTGTAGCCCTGCAGCTCACGGCGCGTGCCGTCGCCATCGTCGTAACGACCCAGAGTGGCATTCACCGCGCCGCCTTCGCTTTGGTTCTTGAGGATGATGTTGATCACCCCGGCAATGGCATCCGAGCCATAGCGGGCCGAGGCACCATCACGCAGCACTTCGACGCGCTCGATGGCGGATACCGGGATGGCGCCCAAATCCGTAGGGTTGGTACCGCGCCCCAGTGCGCCGCCGGTGTTGAGGAACGCGCCACCGTTGCGGCGCTTGCCGTTGACCAGCACCAGTACCTGATCAGGTGCCAGGCCACGCATTACCAGCGGGCGTACAGCTTCGCTGCCGACCGTGTTGTGTGGCCGCGGTACGCTGATTGACGGCAGCAGCTTGTTCAAGGCGCCGGCCAGATCCGCAGTGCCCTGACTGCTCAGCTGTTCGGCGGTGATGACATCGATGGGTTGCAGCGCTTCACTGGCCAGCTTGCCGGTCGCTCGGGTACCGGTGACGACCACGGTATCCAGCGCGTTGGCGGTGGCGCCGGTTGGCGTCTGGGCCTGGACGGCAAATGCCAGCCCGCTCAGGCCGAACAGGGGGAGTGCACGCAAGGCAGAGGCGTAAGATCTTTTTCTCATGGCGTTGGCTCGATCGTGAATGCATGACTTGATTCATACGCGATCTGCCGACAGGTACGCGATAGCGAAAATTATCTGGGTCTTTTCTTGGCTCTTATGCAGGTATCCTCTAGGATTAAATCTGCTTAGGCTTTTTGCCAAGGTTAAAATAACTCTATTGGATTTAATTTTTATTAGAAATAACTTTTTGATCTATCAATATTCGCGATAGGAGATTTATAGAGCAATGTTTTCGCTAAAGAGTGATTCGGGGGCTGCCAAGGAAGAGCAGGTTGCTGCAGTACCTGCCGTCGATGACTTTGTCGAGCGATTGAAGAAAATCTGCTCGATCGCCGGAAATGCCAGCGCATTGGCGAAAAAAGCCGGAATATCCAACAGCGGATTCAGTCGTTACCTCAATGGAGGAGAGCCCTCGCGCAAGGTGCTGATCAGCCTCGCTCAGGCGGCAGGTGTCAATCTGAATTGGCTGGCGACCGGCGAGGGGGCGATGGAAAAAAGTGCCGAAGCGGCACGCCCAGGCTCGCTGACTCTGCTGCCGTTTCTCGGTACAGCGGAATCGCCCGGTGACGAGGTGATTCCCGGGCGCAAGAAAAACCTAACCTCGCAAGCGTTCTGTCGTTTCTGGCTGGGCAGCCATGGGCTGGACAGCAAGACGCTGGCGGCCATGCAGATTCGCGGTGACAGCATGTCGCCTACCGTGCGTGACGAGGATCTGGTGCTGATCGACGTCAATGCCAAGGACATCCAGGACGACAAGATCTATGTGATCCAGGATGCCGACAGCCTATTGATTCGCCGCCTGCAACTGCAGCCGGGCGGCAAGGTGCGCACGCTGTGCGATAACCCGACCCACCGCGAGTTCGAAGTGCCGCGCGAAGCGCTGGAGATTGTCGGGCGTGTGGTGTGGCGAGGGGCGTTGCTTTAGCGCTGCTCCATACGCTGTTTTTTGATAGGCATAAAAAAACGGGGCCTTTTCAGGCCCCGTTTTCGTATTGCATCAGCGTGAGCCGATCACTGCCCAGGAACATCCTTGCGCAGTTTCACCGGGTCTACGTCGTCCTTGCCTTCTGCGCGGCGGCGGGCGCCACGCAGGCGGATGTTCAACGCTTCGACACCCAGCGAGAAGGCCATGGCGAAGTAGACGTAGCCTTTCGGTACGTGGACTTCGAAGCTCTCGGCGATCAGCACGGTACCGACCACGATGAGGAACGACAGGGCGAGAATCTTCAGGCTCGGGTGCTTCTCGATGAAGTCACTGATGGTGCCGGCGCAGATCATCATCACGATGACGGCAACGACGATGGCCGCGACCATGACCGGTACATGGGAAACCATGCCGACGGCGGTGATCACCGAGTCCAGCGAGAACACGATGTCGATGATGGCGATCTGAATGATGGTGCCGATGAAGTGCTTGGCCGCACCCTTTGGCGCTTCCACGTTCTCTTCTTCGCCTTCCAGGCTGTGATAGATCTCGCTGCTGCTCTTCCAGAGCAGGAACAGGCCACCGAAGAACAGGATCAGGTCACGGCCGGAAATGCCTTGGCCGAAGATGAAGAACAGATCCGCGGTGAGGCGCATGATCCAGGTGATGGAGAGCAGCAGCAGGATGCGCGTGACCATCGCCAGGGCCAGGCCGAAGAAGCGGGTGCGCGCTTGCAGGTGCTGCGGCATGCGGCTGACCAGAATTGCGATCATGATGATGTTGTCGATGCCCAGAACGATTTCCAGGGCAGTCAGAGTCAAGAAGGCAACCCAGATTTCCGGGTTGGTCAGCCATTCCATTAGATGTTCCTTGCAAGTGATTGGACGACTGGCGCGAAAACGCGGCCAGGGTGCCGAATTCTAGCGCCAGTCGTGTGAAAATTTCGTCAAAATGTGTGCGGATCAGCTACCGAATAGCGGAAATACGCCTAGCACCAAGGCTGCCGCCAGGATGGCCATGCAGATCAGTACCGCCCATTTCAGGGTGAAGCGCTGCAGGTCACCGAACTCGATCTTCGCCAGGCCGATCAGCAGGTAGGTCGAGGGAACCAGCGGGCTGAGCAAGTGCACCGGCTGGCCAACGATCGACGCCCGCGCCATCTCCACGGCGCTGATGCCGTAGCCCGACGCCGCCTGGTTGAGCACCGGCAGGATGCCGTAGTAGAAGGCGTCGTTGGACATGAAGAAGGTGAATGGCAGGCTCACCAGTGCGGTGATCACCGCCAGGTGTGGGCCCATTGCATCGGGGATCACGGCCAGCAGGCTTTTCGACATGGCGTCGACCATGCCGGTACCGGTGAGGATGCCGGTGAAGATGCCCGCGGCAAAGATCAGGCCGACTACCGCCAGGACGTTGCCGGCGTGGGCAGAGATACGATCCTTCTGCTGCTGCAGGCACGGGTAGTTGATGATCATCGCGATACTGAAGGCGATCATGAACAGCACGGGCATCGGCAGCAGGCCGGCGATCAGCGTGGTCATCAGGATCACGGTGAGGAGGGCGTTGATCAGAATCAGCTTCGGACGACGAGCTTCCGGGAACTGCGAAACGCTGATCTCGTCCTGGGTGATCTTGCCTTCCGGCAGTTGCAGCACGCCCAGGCGCTTGCGTTCACGCAGACCATAGTAGTAAGCCACGCCGAACAGCACGATGGCGCCAACGATCATGCCCGGAATCATCGGCACGAAGACGTCCGATGGATCGACGTGCAGGGCGCTGGCTGCGCGAGCGGTCGGGCCGCCCCACGGGGTCATGTTCATGATGCCGCCGGCCATGATGATCAGGCCGGCCATGATGGTCGGGCTCATCTTCAAACGGCTGTACAGCGGCAGCATGGCGCCAACGCAGATCATGTAGGTGGTCGAGCCGTCGCCGTCCAGGGAAACGATCAGGGCCAGGGCCACGGTACCGACAGCGACCTTCAGCGGGTCACCCTTGACCAGCTTGAGGATCAGGCGCACAGGCGGATCGAACAGACCCGAGTCGATCATGATGGCGAAGTAGAGGATGGCGAACATCAGCATCACGCCGGTAGGCGCGAGCTTGCTGATGCCTTCGAGCATCATCGGGCCGATCTGGGTGGCGAAACCACCGATCAGGGCGAAGATGATCGGGATGATGATCAGAGCGATGAGCGCCGATAGGCGTTTGCTCATGATCAGGTACATGAAAGTCGAAACCATGGCAAAGCCAAGGAAAGTCAGCATGGAGATTCTCCGGACGTGATTCGGCTACGGTGCGAAAAGGCGGTCAGCGTTAGCGACGGGGCGAACGGAGGGGGTGCAGCAGGCGTGGGGAGCTAGGGCGGAGCATGGTTAATCACCTGTTTTGTTCTTGTTGACGGCAGCTGCGGGCCTCTCTGGCGGCAGCTCATCGACCGATCTTTGTCGGTCAGTGGGCGGATGCTAGAGCACGAAGCTTTCAGCCAGCTTTCGCCAAATACAGGTAATTCTTGCTGCGCAGGGTGTTTGTTGAGGTGGCGATGCGGGCTGGTAAGCCCGCACTACCCGCCCGCTAGAGCAGGTGCTCCAGCAAATACAGCATGCCGACAAGTGAGGCGGCAGCCAGCAGATGCTGCAGGGTGATGATGCCGGCCATCAGATTTCCATCGCCGCCCAACTGGCGAGTGAGCACATAAGAGGTGGGGGCGGTGGGCAGCGCGAAGAACAGTACCAGCACGGTGCTTTCCATCGCCGGTAACTGCAGACCGTAAGCCACCGCGAAAGCCAGCAGCGGCATCAGCAACAAGCGCAGCAGGCTGTTCCAGGCCAAAGCCGGAACCTCGCCGCCCAGTTGTTCGGGTTTCAGTGCCGCACCGACACACAGCAAGCCCAAGGGCAGGCTGGCGGCAGCGAGCAGGCTGAGCAGACGGTCGCTGCCGCCCGGCAATCCGAGCCCACTGAGGTTGAGCAGAGCGCCGGCCAGGCAGGCGAGGATCAGCGGGTTGCGGATGATCGGCAACAGCAGGCTGCGTACGCCGACGCCACGCTCGGCGGTTAGCGACCACACCGACAGCACGTTGGCGGTCGGCACCATCAGCGCCAGCATCAACGCCGCCAGGGTCAGGCCCGGCTGGCCGAACAGGCTGCCCACCGCCGCCAGGCCCAGATAGGTGTTGAAGCGCAGAATGCCCTGGCTGAACGCGCCGAAGCGTGACGCCGGCCAGCCGCGTACACGGCGTACGATCAACAGCGCCAGCCAGGCGATACCCAGGCCGAGCAGCACGGCCAGCGCCAGCCGTGGTAGCTGCGGGTTGTCCAGCGGCGCGGTGGCCAGGCTGTTGAACAGCAGGGCGGGGAATAGAATGAAGTAGTTGAGGCGTTCGGCGCCAGGCCAGAAGGCTTCACTGGGAAAACCGCGACGGCGCAGTTCATAACCGGCAACGATCAGGGCGAAGAGTGGCCAGAGGGCCAGAAGCAGTTCGATCACGGGAGCCCCCGGTGGTGGTGAACGTGCATCTTCGCCAGTGCCGTAGCATCAGGCAAGCCGGATGCGTGCCCGATACCAACAGGCTTCAGGAGAGAACCATGAGCGATCTACATAGCGGTGGCTGCCAGTGCGGCGCATTGCGTTATCAGTTCCAGGCGCCATTGAGCGATATCGCCCATTGCCACTGCTCGATCTGCCGGCGTAGCACCGGCGGCATTCTGGTCACCTGGATCACCGTGCCCCTGGATCGCTTCACCTGGCTGCAGGGTGAAGCGGCGCGTTTCGACTCGTCGCCAACCTGCACACGGTATTTCTGCGCTCGGTGCGGTGGGCACCTTGCTTTGTTCACCACCCTGAGTCCGCAGTCGATGGATGTGACCATCGCGACGCTGGATCACCCGGAACAGGCGCCTGCGGATCGGCATATCTGGACGCAGAGCAAGTTGTCCTGGCTGCAAGTGGACACGCACTTGCCGGCAGAAACACAGGAGTGGATCGGCTGACTGAAAGCACCTAAAGAATGTTCGTGCCGAGCCGATGAACACTCCATCTGCCTTATCCAAATGCTTTTGTGTGCCGCATATACATGCGCCTACTCCTGCTCAACGCGCCGCCAATAAAAAGCGCGACGGCAGGCAATTGTTTTCGCTTCGTCAGGGAATACCAGCGAAGCAGATGAAATAGGTACTACACCGTGCTCAGAAATATCCCATTGAGCCTCAAGCTGTTGCTGATCCTCGCCTGTCCGGTACTCGGTTTTCTCTGGTTGGCTGCATTGCAGGTGGTGGGGAGCTATCAAACCCTGGAGGAAATGGATCGAACCCAGGAGGCCAGCGCTGCTGCTCAGAAGATCAGCCAGTTGATTACCGTGGTGCAGCGTGAGCGGGGTGCCAGTGGCGTGTTCCTCGGTAGCAAGGGCAAGAGCATGCAGGACGTTCTGCTACGCATGCGTGGGCAGACCGACACGGCGCTGGTTGAAGCACGTGCGTTATCCGGCAGCTCGGGCGCACAGCTCGATGAAGCGCTGGCTGCGTTGAGCGGCCTCGATGCGACCCGCGGGCAGATCGACAAGCTGGCGATCGACAACCGTGAGTCGGGGGCGCGTTATACCGCCATCATCCGTACCCTGATCGGCTACACCCACGGCCTTGAGCGCAGTGTCGACGATCCTTCGCTGGCCCGCGCACTGTCATCGCTCACCCAGTTCATCGAGATGAAAGAGCGGGCCGGGCGTGAACGCGCCATGCTCGGCGTGGTGTTCAATCAGGGCCGCTTCGACGCGGAACTGCTATCCACCTTCAGCCGTAACCTCGGTGAGTTCTCCGCGTACTCGGAAGGCTTCCGCCGCAATGCGTCCGCCGATTTCGTGCGCAAACTCGACGAGAAGATGCAGCAGCCCAGCGCACTGGAAGTTGCCCGGCTGCAGAAACTGGCCTTCGAAACGCCGCTTGGCCAGCCGCTGGGCGTCAAGGCCACCGACTGGTTTCAGACCTCCACCAACCGCATCGACCTGATGGGCGAAGTGGAGACCGAACTGGGCCAGAATGTCGGCATCCTGGCCGCCCAGGCCCGCGACAAGGCTGCCGGCGTACTGTGGATGACGGTGATCGGCGTGCTGGCGGCGCTGGCGGTGGTGGCCGTGCTGTCTTACCTGATCATCAGCAACATCAACTACGCCGTGCGCGAGGCGAACACCGCGCTGCTGGCCCTTTCGCAGCGTGATCTGACCGCACGCTCGGCCTATGTGGGCAAGGATGAGTTCGGTGAAATCACCCGCAACCTCAATATCATGGCCGAGGAGCTGACGCAGATCGTCCGGGAAATCGGCTCGGCTACCGCCCAGGTCGCGACGGCTGCCGAAGAGTGCTCGGCGGTCACCCTGCAGACCAGCAACAGCCTGGAACGTCAGCGCCAGGGCACCGAACTGGTGGTGACCGCCATCAACGAAATGAGCGCGACGGTTCGCGACGTGGCGCAGAGCACCAGTGATGCTGCGGAAATGTCCCGCCAGGTGAACCTCAACACCACCCAGGGCCGCCAGGAAATCGAACGCACTGTGGCGGTTATCCGCGAGCTCTCGACCCAGGCCGATGAGACGGCGCGGATCATTGGCGATCTGAAGCACGAGAGTGATTTGATCTCCAGCGTGCTCGACGTGATCCGTGGTATTGCCGATCAAACCAACCTGCTGGCCCTCAACGCAGCCATCGAAGCGGCGCGGGCCGGCGATCACGGTCGCGGCTTCGCGGTGGTTGCCTCCGAAGTGCGTACGCTAGCGCAGAAGACCCAAGAGTCCACCGGCAACATTCAGCAGATGATCGCCAATCTGCAGAAAGGCTCGGATCTCGCCACGCACTCCATGGAGGAGACTCTCGGCAAAGCGCGGGCTGGGGCGGCCAACATCGAGCGCGCCGGTGACCTGCTGGCCGATATCGCCGCCGGCGTCGCCGGTATCAACGACCGCAACATGCAGATCGCCACGGCTGCTGAAGAGCAGAGTGCGGTCGCCGAAGACATCAACCGTAACGTGGTCGAGATCAACGATGTCGCCATTCAAGTCAGTTCCGGTGCCGAACAAACCGCAGTCACCAGCCTGGAGCTGGCGCGGCTGGCCGAGCACCAGCAGAACCTGGTGAGCCGTTTCCGCCTGGAGTGACGGGAGCGCTGACGTTGCCTGCCCTGCAGGCAGCGTCATGGTTGGCGCTGCTGCCGCCAGTCGGCAGGGTGCGGATATTTATGAAATCTTGCTCATGGCCGCTGGTCAGAGCCTGACTCCTACTGCCCGGATCCATGCGATGCCACTGATAGTCATAGCCGAAGACGAACGCTCCATCAGAGAGCTCCTCGTGGAGATCTTCGAAGAAGAAGGTCACCAGGTGAAAGCCTTCCCCTGTGCCGATGACGCCTGGGAGTTCCTTTCCAGCAGCGATGGTCAGGTGCAGATGGTGCTGACCGACTTCAGCATGCCCGGCGACATCGACGGTATCTTTCTCGCTCACCTGATCCGCGACCGTTTCCCGGATCTGCCGATCATCATCTCTTCCGGTTTCCTGGAAGGAACGACCGATTTCGAAGGCCTGAACGTGGCGGTGATCCCCAAGCCGTGGACGGTCAACCAGCTCCTCGCCATGTGCGCAGCGATGATCCCCGAAAAAGCCCCCCAGGCTGGCATTCAGCCGGTTTGATGGTTTTTAGCGAAGGCTGCGCTGCCTCGCTGGCCGTCTCGTTATCCACGACTTCTCTCATGTGACTGCACAGAAACGTCGGCGGATATGTAAAATCGCCGCCCCGTTTTACTGCTGGAGATGTCACGTTGGCCATTCACTACTCGCCTTCCCCTGATGCTGTCGCTTGTGGCCGCACCGGCTCGAGCCTCAGCGCTACCCAGGATCAGGCGCAGGTTTCCTGCAAACTCTGCCTTCGCTCGCTCGAGAAGGATGCTGCCCCAGCCGAGGCCGTTAACCGCACGCCAACCCTGGCCGAGTTGCGTGCAGCTGCCCGCGCCGCCAAAGCGCCGGTCAAGCAAGCTGAGCCAGAATCTACCCTGAGCGTGCGGGAGGCATGGCGGCAGAAGCTGGAGCAGATTCCTGGCCGCAACCGGCTTCCACGCGGTGCCGCTCGTCAGGCGTACGTGTAATCTGCCGCGTTGCCAGAACCGTGAGGCGATTGCATTGCGGTTCTGGTTGTCTCAGCCCTTCGGTACTGTCGTACCTAAATTGATCTCGTTTCAATTCCCTCCTGGTCGACCCACTCCACCATTTACGCCTCTCAGCTTTAGGCAACTTCAGACAACTTCCTGTCGTTGATAAACGCGTCAATGCGCTTACGGAAATATTAAGTTTCTGCCAAGGAAACTTTGTTCGGATTGGAATAGGCAAGTTTACCTCTTAAATAAAACCATCAGTCGCTGGCGCATTTAAAATGCACTTGCGTCTTCATGTGTCGAAAATAGCTTCTTTCTCTCGTTGTTTTCTGAATAACCGCCGGCCAGTTGGCTGCCGACTATTCATGAGCCTCACTCATTAGGTCTTGCAGTATTTCGCTACTAATCACCTTCGCCAATAGCTGCTAGCTTTACCCGTTGTTCGCATGCCGCCTCTTCGCAGGCGAATAAGTTCGTATTCGCGAATACCTATTATTTGTTGGATGAAGCGGGCGCTAAAAACACTGAACCGAAGTGAGAGCCGCAGCTACCAAGTTCAATGCCTGGTGCATTGGCAATAAAACGAAATGAGTCGTGGCAGCCGCTGATGTTCAGCAGCTCGCCAACTTGAGCGACCTTGAGGTTACCGTGATGAAAGACCAGAAGACCTTGCAGAACCCGGTGGTTGAAGTGGATCCGGCCGCATTGGCGGTATCGCCCACGCGCCGCAGTTTTCTCAAATTCGGTGCCTCCGGCATCGCGGCGGCGACACTGTCCGGCCTGATTCCCGACAGCGCTCTGGCGACCGTCCAGAATGCCGTGCCCGGTATCGAGGACAAGTCGGCGCCCGGCGTCGGCGAACAGCGTATTCGGCTGGTCGTGAATGGTCAGGTGCACGCGCTGAACGTGCCGGCCAACGCTGTGTTACTCGATGTATTGCGTGACCGCCTGCAACTGACCGGCACCAAGAAGGGCTGTGATTACGGTCAATGCGGCGCCTGCACCCTGTTGGTCAATGACGTGGCGATCAATTCCTGCCTGTCCCTCGCTGTGCAGCATGACGGCGACAGCATCACCACCATCGAAGGCCTGGCCCAGGGCGATACCCTGCACCCGGTACAGGAAGCCTTCTGGGAGCACGACGCCTATCAGTGCGGCTACTGCACGTCCGGGCAGATCATGAGCGCCGTGGCGATTCTCAAGGATCCGAACATCCCCAGTGACGACGCTAGCGTTCGCGAAGCCATGAGCGGCAACATCTGCCGCTGCGGCGCCTACAAGAACATCCTCAGCGCGGTGCAGTCCGCACGGTCGAAGATGGGAGGGGCGGTCTGATGCGGACTTTCAATTTCGTGCGTGCCGAGTCTCCCGCACACGCCGTCGGTTCGATGACCGGCGACGAACCACGCTCTTACCTGGCAGGCGGCACCACGCTGCTCGACCTGGTCAAGCTGGACGTGATGAAGCCCGAGCAGATCGTCGACATCAACCACCTGCAACTGAAGCAGGTCGAGCGCCTGGCCGATGGCCGGCTGCGCGTCGGCGCGCTGGTCAGCAACACCGATCTGGCCAATCACCCGCTGGTGCGCGAGCACTATCCGGTGCTTTCCCAGGCCCTTCTGGCCGGTGCCTCAACGCAGTTGCGCAACAAGGCGACCACCGCCGGCAACGTCATGCAGCGGGTGCGCTGCAATTACTTCCGTGACGGTACCTCAGCCTGCAACAAGCGTGAGCCGGGTTCGGGTTGTGCGGCCATCGGCGGCTTGAATCGCAGCGTGCACGCAGTGCTGGGAACCAGCGAGCACTGCATCGCCACGCACCCGTCGGACATGTGCGTGGCTATCGCCGCCATCGGCGCACAGGTCACCGTGCGCGGCGCTGCTGGCGAGCGGCAAATCCCGTTTGGCGACTTCCACCTGCTGCCCGGTTCGACGCCGTGGCGCGAGCATGCGCTGGAACGCGGCGAGCTGATCACCCACGTGACGCTGGACGCGCCGCTTGCCGGCAGTCGATCCGCCTATCTCAAGCTGCGCGACCGTGCCTCCTATCAGTTCGCCCTGGCTTCCAGCGCGATCATCCTGGTAATCGACGGGCAGCGCATCGCCGACGCACGCGTCGCCCTCGGTGGCCTGGGCAGCAAGCCGTGGCGAGCCACGGAGGCCGAGCGGGCGCTTATCGGCCAGCGGGCCACCCCGGAGGCGTTCGCCCGGGCGGCCGAATTGGCGGTCAAAGGGGCGCGTGCTTACGAGCACAACGCTTTCAAGATTCCACTGGGGCAGCAGGTGGTTATGCGCAACCTGCGCGACCTTACGACTTAGACCCTATTCACGATCTGCTGCGCGTCGGCCCTACTGCGTTAAAAACAAGCTCGGAATGCTCATTTACAGCCGTAAACTCCGCTTCCTCGCTTATTTTCGCTTTGTATGGCTCTAGCTCGCTAGGTCGTGAAAGGCTCTTCAGGAGCTTATTCATGAGCGATAAAATCATCGGCGTCGCCCAGCGACGCGTAGAAGGTCGTCACAAGGTCAGTGGCGCGGCGTTGTATGCCGCGGATCATCATCTGGACGGTCAGCTTTACGCCTATGGCGTTTACAGCAGCATTTCCAGTGGGCGGATAGTGGCGGTTCACGACGAGCAGGCGCGGCGTATGCCCGGTGTCGTCGAGGTGCTGCACCACGGCAATTTCCCTCGCCTGCATCGCACGCCCAGTGGCGCCAAGAACCTGATCAAGAACATCCTCACTGCCAGCAAGGTGGATGAGCACCGGCTGCCCTTCGAGGACGACCGGGTCTACTATCCAGGGCAGTTCGTAGCCCTGGTGGTGGCCGAGAGTTTCGAGCAGGCGAGGGCGGCCGCCTATCAGGTGAACGTCGATTACCAGGCGGACGAGTCGATCAACAGCCTGCAGGATGCGCTGCGTACCCGTGGTGCCCGTGCCGGTGGTGGTGGCCACGAGCGTGGCGATCCCGAAGCGGGGTTTCAGCAGGCCGCGCACCGCATCGACGTGACCTACACCACGCCGGTGGAAACCCACAATCCCATGGAGATGCACGCCACCACCGCCCACTGGCGTGATGGTCGCCTCTTCGTCTACGAAAGCAGCCAGGGGGTGGTCAACCACCGCAACGTGCTGGCCAATGTCTTCGACTTGTCCACCGATCAGGTCGAGGTGCTGGCGCCCTACATCGGCTCCGGTTTCGGCGCCAAGCTGTGGCCCTGGCCGCACTCCATCGCCGCCTGCGCGGCTGCCAGGGTCACCAAGCGGCCGGTGCAACTGATGTTGCCGCGCGAGCAGATGTTCACCACCGTTGGCCATCGCCCGGAAACCCGCCAGCGGATGCGCCTGGCTACCGATGGCGAAGGCAAGTTGCTGTCCATCCGTCACGAGTCCTACAACAGCACCTCGACCCTGGATAACTACACCGAGACGTGCGGCGGGGTGACCAAGAGTCTGTATTCCTGCCCGAACGTGCTGGTCAGCCACAGCATGGGCCAGGTGAATCGCGGTACGCCGACCTCCATGCGTGCGCCCGGTGCGGCCCCCGGGTTGTTCGCCCTGGAATCGGCCATCGATGAGATCGCCCTGGCAAGCGGCGTCGACCCGTTGGTGTTCCGCCAGAACAACCTGGCCAGCAAAGATGAAAGCACTGACTTGCCGTGGTCCAGCAATCACCTGCCCGAAGCCATCGAGAAGGCTGCCGAGCGCTTTGGCTGGCATCAGCGTAATGCTGCCGTCGGCGCCATGCGCGAAGGCGACGAGCTGATCGGCTACGGCGTGGGCGCCTGCAACTGGGAGGCTTTTCAGGTGGCGACCGATGCGCGGGTGATCCTCCGCGCCGATGGTCGCGCGCTGGTGCAGTGCGGCTTGCAAGACATCGGCACCGGCACCTACACCATCATCGCGCAGACCGTCGCCGAATTGACTGGCTTGCCGATGGATCGTGTCGAGGTGCAATTGGGCAACTCGTCGTTCCCGCCTGGCGCCCTGTCCGGTGGCTCTTGGGTGACGGCCAGCCTGATGCCTGCCGTCGCCGGTGCGACTCGCCAGGCGCTGGACAAGTTGCGCGAGTATGCGGTGATGAACAATGGCCCCTTCGCCGGCCAGGATCCACAGAGCCTGGAACTGGGTGCAAGCGGGCAACTGAGCAAGGGCGGCGTGAACGCCAGCTTTGCCGATGTACTGACCCGCCAGCGCCTGTCACGGGCCGAGGCGACCTACCACAGCGGTGCCTCGGAGAACGACAAGTACTCCTTCCGCTCCTTTGGCGTGCACTTCGTCGAAGTGCGCTGGGATCCAGGCATCTCGCGTCTGCGCGTTGCACGGGTGGTCAGCGCCATCGACGTCGGCAAGGTGGTCAACCCGCTGGCGGCGCGCAATCAGGTCGAGGGCGCGATCATCATGGGCATCGGCATGGCGCTGTTCGAGGCGGCCGAGTACGACCCGCGCAATGGCTTGCCGGTGAACAACAACTTCGCCGAGTACATGGTGCCCGTGCATGGCGACCAGCCGGATATCGACGTGCTGCTGCTCGACTATCCGGATTACCAGCTTGGCGAATTCGGCGCACGGGGCATTGGCGAGATCGGCGTGACGGGGCTCGCAGCCGCCGTCGCCAACGCGGTCTACCACGCCACCGGGCAGCGTATTCGCAGCCTGCCGATCACCAAGGAAAAATTGATGGCCACCCGGTAATCGGGGGCGTGAACGAGCGCAGGCCGTCAAACGAGTGGCCTGCGTTGCCTGGGTTGAGGTGGCGAGGTGGTGTTGATGAAGCAACTTGACCTGCAGGTAATTCAGCAGGCTCGTGCCTGGTTGGCAGAGGGGCAACCGATCTGGTTGTGCACCGTGCTGTCGACCTTTGGTTCTGCTCCCCGCGCGCCGGGTGCGATGCTGGTGGCGTTGCCTAACGGTTCATTCTGCGGGTCACTGTCTGGCGGCTGCGTGGAGGAAGATTTTCTCGAGCGGGTGGCGAGCGGTTCGTTCGCCACCCGCAATCAGGTGGTGCGCTACGGCGAGGGCGGATTGACGCCAACCCGTGCGTTGCCCTGTGGCGGCGTGCTCGATGTACTGGTCGAGTACATCGAGCCTGGTGCTATCGCCGAGGCGATGCTGGCGCAGGTCGAGCATGCTCTCGGCGGCGGTGAACTGCTGATCCGCGACGTGCCGTTGGGCAATGGGGTCGGCGAGTGCCGGCCGGGCAGCATGAGCGATGCGAAGATCCAGCGCGGCGAGGAACATGTGTCGATCCGCATGGGTGCCGTGCTGCGGGTGATCCTCGCGGGTTGGTCACCGGTCGCCGAGTTCTGCGCCAGCTTCGCGCTGTCCCTCGGTTACGAGGTGATCCTCTGCGATCCGCGGCCCGAGGTGATCGCTGAAGTGACCCTGCCAGGCATGCAGGTACTCGAACTGCTGCCGGCACGTTTTATCGCCGAGCAGGGCGCCCATCGCGCCACCGCAGTGCTGGCCCTGACCCATGATCCGCGTATGGACGATCTGACGCTTATCGAAGCCGTGCGTACCGACGCCTTCTATATCGGCGCCATGGGCTCGCAGCGCACCAGCGGTAAACGTATGGAGCGTTTGGCACGCCTTGGCGGGCTGACGCCTGAGCAGATGCAGCGAATTCACGCTCCGATCGGCCTGCAACTGGGCAGCAAGTCACCGGCTGAAATCGCCCTGGCGACCATGGCCGATGTGCTACGGGTCGCCAACGGTATCGACCGGGGGGCGCTGTAGGCATGCAGTCGAACGCCCCCGTGGTGATCGTGCTGGCGGCGGGTCGCGGCTCGCGCTTCCGTGCTTCTGGTGGCGCAGTGAGCAAGCTGCAGGCCGATCTACACGGCAAGCCGGTTCTCGACCATGTGCTGGCAGCGGTCGAACGCTCAGGGCTCGCCGTTCACGTGGTACACAGCGCCCGTGGTGATGGCATGGCCGATTCGATTGCCGAAGGCGTGCGGGCTACCGCAGGTGCTTCGGGCTGGCTAGTGCTGCCGGGCGATCTGCCGCTGGTGACTGCGCAGAGCATCAGCAGCGTGGCTGCTGCCCTGGCGGACAGTCCCGTGGTGGTGCCGGTCTTCGATGGCGCCAAAGGCCATCCGGTGGGGTTCTCTCGCGAGTGCTTCGACGAGCTGGCTTTGCTCAGCGGCGAGGCGGGCGGGGCATCCGTCGTGCAGCGCTACCGTGCTGCGGGGCGTGCTATGCAACTGCCGCTCGATGATCCGGGCATCCTCACGGACATCGATACGCTCGAAGATCTGCAGCGAGTACGCCGTCTGCTCGAATAGTGCTTCTGGCCAGCAAGCGTGATCAGCAAACGACGACCCGAGGGTCGTCGTTTGCTTTTGGCTGCCTTACAGAATGCTCAGCGGGTATTCGACGAAGGCGCGAATCTCGTTGAGATCCGGGCCAACATCATTGCTGGAGCGGTAGATGGAGTTGCGCAGGCGCAGGGAGAGGTCTTTGACCGCACCGTTCTGCACGGTGTAGCTGACCTGGTTGAACAGCTCGCGCTCCTTGCCTTCCTTGTCGCCACCGGTGTCGATGTTGTCGCCACGCACATAGGCGAACTTGTAGCGCAGGCCCGGTACGCCATAGCCGGCGAAGTCCAGCTCGTAGCTGGCCTGCCAGGAGCGTTCGTCCTTCAGGTTGAAGTCCGAGTAGTAGGAGTTGGCCAGATAGACGCTGCTGCCGCCATCGCCGTAATCATAGGCATAGCCGGCGTCGCCGCTGCTTCGCTGGTGGGCGATGATGAAGGCGTGGTAACCGACGCTGTACTTGGCCGCCAGGCTCCAGATGTTGTTGCGGTCGTTACGGCCGTCGCCGCCGAAGTCCAGCGCTGCGTCCGAGTTGTCATCGTAGTCGGTGCGGTACAGGTTGAAATCGAAATTGAGCGCCTGGGTGTCGCTCAGCTCGGTGGTGTAGTTGAGGTTGGCGTAGTACTTCTCGTAAACGTCCTCCACGTCCGAGTGATACAGCGCGGCGCTCAGGTTGTCGGTGAAGGCGTAGCTGCCACCCAGTACATCGATGTTCTTCAGGCGGTTGGCATCCCGTGCCGGATCGCCCATGGGGCTGTCGGCAGTGAAACGACCGGCATTCAGTTCGAGGCCCTGCACTTCGTTGCTGGTGACCAATGTGCCGGTGAACGATTGCGGGAGCAGGCGGCTGTCGTCATGGGCCAGCACAGGCAGCGACGGGAACTGGTTGCCGTAACGGACTACCGTATTGGAGAAGCGCAGCTTGACCGCCGCCCCAGCCTGGGAAAGGTCGTCGACCGGGCGGCCATCGCCGTCGGTATCGAAGAACGCGCTGTAATTGCGGCCTCGGCCGCTGTCGAGCTTGACCCCGAGTAGACCGAAGGCATCGACACCCACGCCGACGGTACCCTGGGTAAAGCCGGACTCGAAGGTGGTGATGAAGCCCTGGCCCCACACCTTGGCGTCGGCGGCGTTGTTCTTGAAATCGCGGTTGAAGTACGCATTGCGCAGCAGCAATTTCAGGCTGCTGTCGGCGATGAATCCGTTGGATTCGGATTGCTCACTGGCCTGTGCCAGTGGAATGCCTGCTGCCAGACACGCACAGGCGAGTGCGAGTTTCTTGTGTTTGAACATGGATGCTCCTAGTCGATTGGCAGGTGTTGAAGTATTGATTCACCAATGTCACAACATAATTATTATGTGCGCTGGATATACCAGCGCAGTGCGATAGTTATCATCGGCGTTGGCGCATGAGCCAACCACAGGAGTCGATTATTACTATCGATGGAAATGATGCGTAGCGGCAGGGGTTTACCTATAGCATTCGAGGCGATGAACTCATAACCATTGGCTCCGAGAGTAGCCGGTGGTCTCTCCAGTTCATCATCCTTTGGTTTCCGCCTCACTATGAGGCGGTTTTTTTTGCCCGTAGAAAAGTACTTTGAATTGAAGCGGTAAGTTTGTTTTGTGCTGTTTTTCATTGGAATGGGCAATATGCTTTGGGCTCATTCGTGGTAAGGCGCGATATTGATAGTTGGATATTGTTATTGATGACTTCTGCTCATAAGGGTATTCGTTTATTGATACTTTATTTACGCCGAATTTATCTTTATAGATTGTCTGTTTGCCGGCGGGCACAAGTCAGCGCGTCGTCGCTTTTTCCTGTCGCAAAGGCTTACAGGAAAACGCGGCACCCCGTTGCGCTGTCGAGGTCACATGAGGCCGCAGCCGATTCACCTCCTGAACAAGCGAGATAAACCGTGTTTCACCTGATCACGGGCCTCATAGCCCTGTATGTATTCTGGCGAATGATCTGCATCCAGCGCTGGTCGCGCCCCGTCAAAGGCGTGGCGGGCGTTCTGATCCTGCTGGTCGCCGAGCACCATCTGATCACCCGTACCTTTTTCGGCAGCATGGCCTCCCCGGAAATTCCGGGCGAGATACTGATGTTGCTGGGCTGGGCATTCGGTGCGCTGATTGTCAGCGCGTTGGTGCTTCTGGTGCTGGATTTCACTGCGCTGGTTTTCGCACGGGCTGGCTCCGTCGGCAGTGCCGTCAAGGCGCCCGGGTTACGGGCAGGCGTCGGCTTGGCTGCCATGTTGCTGACGGCGCTGGGCGTCTGGCAGGCGGTGCGAGTGCCGGATGTACGCGACGTCGAGATCGAGCTGGCGCGGTTGCCGGCCGAGCTGGATGGCCTGCAGTTGGTGCAGCTCACCGATCTGCACGCCAGTCGCCTGCTGCAGCGCCCGTGGATGGAAGCGGTGGTCGCCAAGGCCAACGCGCTGCAGCCGGATCTGATGGTGATCACCGGCGATCTGGTCGATGGCACCGTCGCTGCCCGTGAGCAGGATGTCGAGCCGCTGCGTGATCTGCGCGCACGGCTCGGTGTGTACGCGATTCCCGGCAACCACGAGTACTACGCGGAGTATCAGAACTGGCTTGGCCACTTCGAATCCCTGGGGCTGCCCATGTTGCTCAACGAGCACGTGACCATCGAGGACGCGGGTGCCAGCCTGGTGCTGGCCGGCATCACCGATCCGGCCGCCAGCCGTTTTGGTCAGCCGCTGCCTGACATCGAAGCCGCGCTCGCCGGGGTTCCCCCGGAGGCGGCGGTGATCCTGCTTAGCCATCGGCCACTGGCGGCTGCGGGCAATGCCCTCGCCGGTGCCGATCTGCAGTTGTCCGGTCACACCCACGGCGGTCAGGTACTGGGCATGCACTGGGTCACCCAGGCGTTCAACGAGGGCTATGTGTCCGGGGAATACGCAGTGGGTGACATGCGTTTGTACGTCAGCAATGGCGCGGGGCTGTGGAATGGCTTCCCGCTGCGCCTGGGCAAACCTTCGGAGATCACCCGCATCACTTTGCGTGCAGCCAAAGGCTAGCTTCGGCTGAGGAGCGAACCGTCGGTAACGACGGTTCGCTCGGCTGCCTCACTGCGCCGAAGCGGCCTGTGGCGGCGCTGCGTACTGCTCGTCCGAGACCTTTTCCATCCAGTCGGCAGCCTTGCCGTCCAGCTGCTCGGCAATGGCGATATGGCTCATCGCCGTGGTCGCGGTCGCGCCATGCCAGTGTTTGACCCCCGGCGCGATCCACACGGTATCGCCCGGGCGGATTTCCCGGCGCGGGCCATTCCAGTTCTGCACGTAGCCCACGCCGCTGACCACGATCAGCGTCTGCCCAAGCGGATGGCTGTGCCAGGCAGTGCGCGCACCCGGCTCGAAGGTGACCGTGCCGCCACTGACCCGTGCAGCATCGCTGCCCTTGAACGGCGCATCCAGGCGGACGTTGCCGGTGAAGTATTCGGCGGGCACCTGCACGGACGGCTGTTCGCCGGCTCGTGCGATGCGGATATCGGTGGGTTCTTGCGCCTCGCTGAGGCTGCCCAGCGATAGCGCGGCAGCTGTCACGAACGCTTTGGTTCGACGTGCACTCATATCGGATCTCCTCAATCGATAAATTGATAGGGCGTCTCAGCCGCTGATTCCGGCGTCTTCGAGCCAGCGGTTGACGCGCTCCATGGTGCGGCGCTCCTGATCGGCTTCCAGGGTGAAGCCTTCGAGCACCCGCGCGCCCTTCGCATGACTGGTGAGGATCGATCCGCTGTCGCCCAGGCCATGGCCGCCGTGGGTGACGAACGGGATCAGGGTTTTGCCGGACAGGTCGTGAGCGGCCAGAAAGGAACGGATCACCGGCGGCGTGCTGCCGCCCCAGATTGGAAAGCCCAGCAGCAGTGTGTCGTACGAGGTGAGATCCACCTCTGTGGATGCAAGCGGTGGTCGGTAGCCACTGTTACGTTCCTGGCGCGCCTGCTCGACGGTTTGCAGGTAGTCCTCGGGATAGGGCGTGGCCGGCTGGATCTCCAGCAGGTCGGTACTCAGCGCGCGCTGCAGCATGCCAGCGATGATGCGGGTGTTGCCGCTTCGCGAGAAGTACGCCACCAGCAGGCGCGAACCCTGTCGTTGCACCTCGGCGCCCTGGGTGGCGGCGCTGGCGCCAGCCAGAAAGGGGACGCTGGCGAGCGCGGCGAGCAGCGTGCGGCGCAGTGGGTCGTGGGCATCGCTCATGAGCAGTTTCCGGTTTTCATCGACCGACCCTCGCCTGCAACGCCGCGGGATAGCGATTGCCGGTCACCGGAATCTGTTCGACCGCATTGCTGATCCGGCTCATCTCGGCGGCATCGAAGATGAGCGTTGCGGCGGCCAGGTTCTCTTCGAGCCGGGCCAGTTTGGTGGTGCCGGGGATCGGCACGATCCAGGGTTTGCGCGCCAGCAGCCAGGCAATCGCCACCTGTGCCGGTGTCGCACCCTTGTCCATGGCGATTTCCTGCAGCAGCTCGACCAGTACCTGATTGGCATCCAGTGCGCTGGCTGCGAAGCGCGGCACCTGGCTGCGGAAATCGTCACTGCCGAACTGCTGGCCCGACTTGATCGCGCCGGTGAGAAAGCCCTTGCCTAGTGGGCTGAAGGGCACGAAACCGATGCCCAGCTCTTCGAGCAGCGGCAGGATTTCCTCCTCCGGCTCGCGCCACCACAACGAATATTCGCTCTGCAGGGCCGCGAGCGGCTGCACGGCATGAGCACGGCGGATGGTGCTCGCGCCGGCTTCGGACAGGCCGAAGTGCAGCACCTTGCCCTCGGCAATCAGCTCAGCGACGGTGCCGGCGACATCCTCGATGGGCACCTGTGGGTCGACGCGATGCTGGTAAAGCAGGTCGATACGCTCGGTGCGCAGACGCTTGAGCGAGCCCTCCACGGCCAGGCGAATCTGCCGTGGCTGGCTGTCGAGTATCTGCTGTTTGCCGTCGTCGCCGAAGGTGAAGCCGAATTTGCTGGCGATCACCACCTGATCACGCATGGGGGCCAGGGCTTCGCCAAGCACATCCTCGTTGATGAACGGCCCGTACACTTCGGCGGTATCGAAGAAGGTCACGCCGCGATCCGCTGCGGCGCGGATCAGCGCTATAGCCTGGCTGCGATCGGTAGCCGGTCCGTAACCGTGGCTCAGCCCCATACAGCCGAGGCCAATGGCCGAGACTTCAAGACCGCTGTTGCCGAGTTGGCGTGTTTGCATCTGTACTTCTCCCGTCTGGTTCGGCCGCTGCTCTCTGGTAGCGAGTGCAGTGGTATCGAATAAGCCTGACTCACCTTAATCAGCGGGGGAGGGCAGCACTAGGTAGTAAAGTCGGCATAGCGTCATGAGGTTAATTCATGAGTTGATCAGTGGTTTTCATGAGTTTTGCTCACCACCGTATGCGTGATTCTGGTCTTACTCACGCGAGGTCTGGGCCCTAGGCTTTCAAGACCTCAAGTGAACGGACAGGTGTTCCCATGAAATCCCGTGCATCCCTGGCTTCCACACTGCTCTGCGCCATCTCCCTGGAGGCTGCCGCTCAGGGCGTACCGGATACGCCCGCCGCCCGGCAGGCGCGACAGACCGCCCCCCAGCTGTTCGCCTATACCGAAACGGTGCTGTTCGGTGATCTGTGGAAGCGCGAGGCGCTCGCGCCCCGGGATCGCAGCCTGGTCACGCTGTCGACGCTGGTCGCCAATGGGCAATCAGCGCAGATGACCTCGCACATCAATCTGGCGCTGGACAACGGTGTCGAACCGGGGGAGCTCGTCGAGCTGATCACGCACCTGGCGTTCTATACCGGCTGGCCGAATGCGATGTCGGCGGTTGGCGTGGCTGGTGACGTGTTCGAGACCCGTGGCATCGACCCCGAGCAATATCGCGCGGCTGATCAGCCGCCTCTGCCGGTCGACGAGGCGGCCGAAGCCCGGCGTGCAGCCAGCGTGCGCGATAACGTCGCGCCGGTTGCGCCGCGCCTGGCGCGTTATACCGACGACGTACTGTTCGCCGACCTCTGGCTGCGCCCGCAGTTGGCCGCCCGGGATCGCAGTCTGGTTACCGTGGCGGCGCTGATCGCCCGTGGTCAGGCCGAGCAGATGCCGTTCCACCTCAACCGCGCCATGGATAACGGCCTGACCCGCGAGCAGGCCGCCGAGGTCGTCACCCACCTGGCGTTCTACGCGGGTTGGCCGCGGGCGATGTCGGCCTTGCCGGTATTGCAGTCGGTTTTCGAGGTGCGTCAGTAGGCCTATGCAGGCACTACTCAGCCCGGGTGACGCAACGCATCGATGATCACGCCGAGGGCGCGGGAGTACTGGCGGCGGTTCGGGTAGTACAGGTGGTAGCCGGCAAACGGCTCGCACCAGTCTTCCAGCACGCGCACCAGGCTGCCGTCGGCCAACTGTTCCTGCACCATGTCGTCGGGCAGAAAGGCCAGCCCGCAGCCAGCCAGGGCAGCGCGCAGTACCGGCGCGCTGCTGTTGAAGGTCCACTGACCATCGACGCGGGCCTTCACTTCGTGGCCGCCCTTCTCGAAATCCCATTGCAGCAGGCCGCCGTAAGTGGGCAGGCGCAGGTTGATGCAGCAATGCCGAGCCAGATCCGCCGGGCTGAGTGGGATCTCGTAGCGGGTGAAGTACTCCGGCGAGGCGACCACCGCCATGCGCAGGGTCGGGCCGATCGGTACGGCGATCATGTCCTTGGCTACCTGATCACCGAGGCGCACACCGGCGTCGTAACGCTGCGCCACGATATCGGTGAGGGCATAGTCGACGGTGATCTCGACTTTGATATCCGGGTAGGCGCCAAGCACCTTGTGCAGCTTGGGCCAGAGAATGTTGTTGGCCGCATGCTCTGACGTGGTGATGCGCAGGGTGCCAACCGGCTTGTCGCGAAACTCGCTGACGGCGATGATCTCTGCTTCGATCTCTTCGAGGCGCGGCGCCACCGTGGCGTAGAGCCGCTCGCCGGCCTCAGTGAGTGCCAGGCTGCGCGTGGTGCGGGTCAGCAGGCGTACGCCGAGGCGTGTTTCCAGGCTGCGAATGGTGTGGCTGAGGGCCGATTGGGAAACACCGAGGTGCGCTGCGCCGCGGGTAAAACTGCCCTCCCGGGCAATGACCACGAAGGCCTGCAGGTCGTTGAAATTTTCTCTGGGCATCTACGATTCGGGCTCGGGGGGAGGATGTTCAGCGCAGCATCATAAGCAGGTCATGGGCGTCTCGTTCAGCGCTAATTTTCTCTTTTGATGTCAGCCGCAGTATCAGGCAAGCAGCATTGTCGCCCCTGGGCTCGCAGCTGCCGTTAGGCCTGAGCAGGCGGCTGTGAGCGGGCTGCGGTGCTCGCCCGAACGACCAGTTCGAAAGGCAGGATCAGGCGATGCTCGGCGATGCTCTTTCCTTCCAGCAGGGCGAGCAGCATGGCCACCGCGTGCTGGCCGAAGGCCTCAGCTGGTTGCGCGATGGTGGTCAGCGGCGGGTCGCAAAAGGCGGCGAAGGAGATGTCGTCGAAGCCGGCGACCGAGATGTCCTCGGGAACCCGCAAGCCGGCATGGCGAATACAGCGGATGGCGCCCATGGCCATTTCGTCGTTCTCGCAGAAGATCGCCGTCGGGCGCGGCTCGGCACGCAGCAGGTGCGCCGTCGCGGCATGCCCGGACTGGCAGTCGTAGTTACCGTCCTGCAGCAGGGCGGGATCGAGCTCGATACCCGCGGCGTCGAGGGCTTCACAATAACCGGCGAAGCGCTCGCGGGTCAGCGGGCTGTCCGGCGGCCCCTGGATCAGCCCGATACGGCGATGACCAAGATCCAGCAGGTGCTCGGTCATGGTACGGGCTGCGCCGCGGTTGTTCAGGCTGACCGTGGGCCAGGGGGCGTCGTCGACGATCTCGCAGATGTTCACCAGCGGCGGATGATCCTGGCGCGCGAACGGATCGAAGGCGCGCAGCTGGATGACCCCGTCGGCCTGCCTGGCATCCACCAGCTCGGCAAACTGCCGCTCGGTTTCCGGGTTGCCCAGGGTATTGCACAGCAGCACCCGATAGTCGAACGCGCTGGCCGCTTCCTGAATGCCGCGGATGACCTGGGCGAAGAAGGTATTGGCGATATCCGGCACCAGCACCACCAGATTGCGGGTGCGCTGGGAGCGAAACTGGATGGCCATCAGGTTGGGTTTGTAGCCGGCGTGCTCGACGGCATCGAGCACCTTTTCGCGGGTTTCCGGCGACACCTGGGCAGGGCTTTTCAGGGTACGGGATACCGTGGCGACCGAGACGCCAGCCAGTGCGGCTACCTTGCGGATATTTGTCATGCACCCTCTGTTTTCTGGCCAGCGGCGAGCGCCGGTTCGCCGTTAGATTACCGCAACCCGACCGTCGTGGCGCGCTTGACCTGGCTAAGGCCGAGGTCTATATATCTTTCAATGTAACCGGTTACATTGATGAGAATACCCATAAAAATAGCGCAAGACGGAGTTATTCAATGCCTGCTGCAAACGTAAGGCTGGGAATGATCGGCGGTGGCGCTGGCGCCTTCATCGGCAAGGTGCATCGCCAGGCTGCCGCCCTGGCTGGAGGTATCGAGCTGGTAGCCGGCGCCTTCAGCCGTGATCCGGCCAGCAATACCGAAACCGGTCGCGAGTGTGGCCTGCCTGCGCAGCGTGTGTACGCCAGTTGGCAGGCGCTGCTGGAGGGCGAAGCGGGCCTCGACCCCAGTGAACGCATCAACCTGTTGGCGATCGTTACGCCCAATCACCTGCATGCGCCCATCGCTGCCGCTGCGCTGCAAGCCGGCATTCATGTGTTCTGCGAGAAACCCGCCGCGCTGACCAGTGCCGACACCCGCAACCTGGCGCAACTGCTCGATAGCGCCGATGTTTTATACGGGCTGGCCCACACCTACCAGGGCTACCCGATGATCTGGCAGGCCCGGCACATGGTGCAGGCCGGCGAGATCGGCCGGGTGCGCAAGCTGTATGTCGAATATCCCCAGGGCTGGCTCAGTGACGACTTGGCCGGCCAGGGCAACCGCCAGGCTGCGTGGCGTGGTGACCCGCAGTTGGCAGGGCAGGGCGGCTGCATCGGTGATATCGGCACTCATGCTTTCAGCCTGGTCGAATTCGTCAGTGGTCAGCGTATCGAACGCATCTGTGCGCACCTCGCGACTCACGTGCCCGGCCGGGCGCTGGACGATGATTGCGCGATGCTGTTCCTCACCGAGCAGGGGGCCAGCGGCGTGCTGCTCGCCAGCCAGATCTGCGCCGGGGAAGAGAACGCCCTGAAGATCCGCATCTATGGTGACAAGGGTGGCCTGGAGTGGCGTCAGGAAGAGCCCAACAGCCTGGTTCATCGCTCACTCGATCAACCGATGCGCGTGCTGCGTGCCGGGGCCAACCACAGCTGGCTGTGTGACGAGGCGCTGCGCCGCATTCGTCTGCCGGCGGGCCATCCCGAGGGCTATCTGGAAGCCATGGCCAATCTGTATGGCGACTTCGCTCAGGCGATTGCCGGTTCCCGCAGCGCCGCTGCCGCACTGCCAGGCATCGAGACCGGCGCGCGTGGCATGGCCTTCATCGAAGCGGCGCTGGCCAGCCACGCCAGTGAGGCGAAATGGACGGTGCTGGCACCAACCGCAGGAGTACAGCCATGACGTCCAGTACAAAAGGTATTCGCGGCCCGGGCATTTTTCTCGCCCAGTTCCTCTCCACCGAGGCGCCGTTCGACAACCTGAAGAACCAGGCCGGCTGGGCGGCGTCGCTCGGCTACAAGGGCATCCAGTTGCCGACGCTGGGGCCGCAGTGCATCGACCTGCAACGCGCCGCCGAGAGCCAGACTTATTGCGATGAGCTCAACGGTATGTGTACCGAAGCCGGCGTTGCGATCAGCGAACTGTCCACTCACCTGCAAGGCCAGTTGGTTGCCGTACACCCGGCGTTCGACAGCCTGTTCGACGACTTCGCCCCGGTGCATCTGAGAGGCCGCCCGCAGGAGCGCACCGAGTGGGCGATCAGCCAGTTGAAGCTGGCGGCGAGGGCCAGTCAGCGGCTGGGCCTGTCGGCTCACGCGACCTTCTCCGGGGCGCTGCTCTGGCCCTATCTCTATCCCTGGCCGCAGCGCCCGGCGGGCTTGGTGGAAGAGGGCTTCGCCGAGTTGGCGCGGCGCTGGCTGCCGATCCTCAATGCCTTCGATGAGGCGGGTGTCGACCTCAGCTACGAGCTGCACCCCAGCGAAGATCTGCACGACGGCGCCACCTTCGAACGCTTCCTGGACGCGGTCGGCGGTCATTCTCGCGCGAACATCCTCTATGACCCCAGCCACATGCTGCTGCAGCAGATGGACTACCTGGGCTTCATCGACCGTTATCACCCGCGCATCCGCATGTTTCACGTCAAGGACGCGGAGTTCAGGCCCGATGCCCGTTCCGGGGTGTATGGCGGTTATCAGGCGTGGGTTGATCGGCCGGGCCGCTTCCGTTCGCTGGGCGATGGGCAGATCGACTTCAAGGCGATCTTCAGCAAGCTCACCCAGTACGGCTATCAGGGCTGGGCGGTGCTGGAGTGGGAGTGCTGCCTCAAGGACGCTGCCCAGGGCGCTGGCGAAGGGGCGGAGTTCATCTCGCGCCACTTGATTACCCGCGCGGAGCGCGCCTTCGACGATTTCGCCGGGGTCACCAGCAGCGCCTCGCGCAATCGGGGGCTGCTGGGCTTGGACTGAATATTTTTAACGCTGTCTCGTGAACAACAACAAGGATAAGAACATGAGCACTTTGACTGTCAGGTTGGGCGTGATGATGTTTCTCCAGTTCTTCATCTGGGGAGGCTGGTTCGTCACGCTGGGTACCTTCCTGGGGCGCACCCTGGAAGCCAGTGGCGGACAGATCGGCATGGCCTACGCGACCCAGTCCTGGGGGGCGATTCTGGCGCCCTTCGTGGTCGGCCTGATCGCCGACCGCTTCGTCAATGCCGAGCGCTTGCTGGCGATCCTCCACCTGGGCGGCGCGGTACTGCTGTACCAGCTCTACCGGGCCGAGGATTTCGCCACCTTCTATCCGCTGGTGCTGTGCTACATGGTGGTCTACATGCCGACGCTCGGGCTGGTGAATGCGGTGGCGTTCCGGCAGTTGAGCGACCCAGCGGCGCAGTTTTCCAAGGTGCGGGTGTGGGGCACGCTGGGTTGGATCGTAGCCGGCCTGGTGATCAGTTTCGTGTTCGCCTGGGATGCCCAGCAGGCCATCGCCGATGGCGCCCTGCGCAACACCTTTCTGCTCTGTGCCGGTGCTTCGCTGTTGCTCGGGCTGTACAGCTTCAGCCTGCCAGCGACGCCTCCGGTGCCCGGCCAGCAGACCGGCCTCAAGCGCCTGCTCGGCCTGGATGCCTTGCAGATGCTCAAGGATCGCGGCTTCGCGACCTTCTTTCTGGCCTCCATCCTGATCTGCATTCCGCTGGCCTTCTACTACCAGAACGCCAACCTGTTCCTGACCGAAATCGGCGTCGCCAACCCGACCGGCATGATGACCCTGGGTCAGGTTTCGGAAGTGCTGTTCATGCTGCTGTTGCCGCTGTTCATCAAGCGCTTCGGGATCAAGGCGACCTTGCTGGTGGGTATGGCCGCCTGGGCGCTGCGCTATGTGCTGTTCGCCTACGGCAATAGCGGCGAGCTGGTGGCATTTTTGGTCGCCGGTATCGTGCTACATGGCGTGTGCTACGACTTCTTCTTCGTCTCCGGGCAGATCTACACCGATGGCAAGGCCGGCGAGAGCATCAAGAGTTCGGCCCAGGGCCTGATCACCCTGGCCACTTATGGCGTCGGCATGCTGATCGGTTTCTGGGTGGCCGGCATGGTGTCCGACCACTACTCCATCCAGGGCGCTCACGACTGGTTCAGCATCTGGTTGTTCCCGGCGGTGTTCTCGGCTGGCGTGCTGCTGGCCTTCCTGCTGACCTTCCGCGAGCGTGCCGCGGGCAAGCCGGTTGGCTGAGGGTTGCCGTCGCAGGGGGCACGCCACCTGCGACGGCAGATCAGCCCTCGCAACGGGCCTCGGGATGTTTGAGCAGCATGCTCAATTGCTGTGGCGGGTGATGGATCAGACCGTTTGGTGTTTCGCAGACGCGCTGGATGAAGTTGTCGGTGAACAGCAGCTTGCCATGCACGAAATGCTCGTTGGGGCGCAGGTTGGGGTTGTCGATGCGCGTGCCGAGGCGCGCGGCCAGCCATTTGCCGGCCTCGTAATGGCTGATCCAGCGCTCCGCTGACAGGCTTGCCATGACCTGCGGCTGCGCCTCGCGGCCAATGACGATCACCGGCACGTCGCTGACTTCCGGCACCAGATCGTTGTGGCCCCAATGGCCTCCCTCGCCCAGGCGCTGACCATGATCGCCGGTGATGATCAGGTAACGCTCGCCCTCCAGGCGGTCGAAGTCGGCGATGACTTTGGCCAGCAGGCTGTCGAGGTAATGCACCGAGTTGTCATAGGCATTGCTCTGACCGTTCGCGCCCTGATCCGCCCAGGGCGCCGGCTTCGCCTCATGGCGGTAGTTCTGCGCATAGGGCAGGTGGGCGGTGCGCAGGTTGAGCACCATGAAGTTACGCTCGCCCCAGCGCTGCTTGTCGAGCACGTCGAGCAGGGCGCGATCCTGCTGTTTGAGGAAACGTACCGGGTGATCCTCGCGGGTGATCGATACATCCAGATAGCGGCTACCCAGGTTGGCCAGTAGCTTGGATTCCTGGGAGGAGATCCAGTGGGTGCGAAAGCCCGCCTGCTTGGCGAAGCGGAACAGGTTGATGTCGCCGGTGCGCAGCAGCGAATCCTGCCCCGGTTCACGAATCGGATTGATCAGGTAGGGCAGGCTGACATCGGTGGCCACCCCGGCGGCAATGCCGGGGCGTACGAAGGCGCTGGGGTGGTCACGCAGGTAACTGGCCAGCTGTGGCGTGGTATCGCGGCCGTAGCCGAACACCCCGAGGCGATCACTGCGCAGCGAATCGGCGACCACCAGCCAGACATGTTTCGCCTCGCTCAGGCTGGGGCTGAGCGCGTACGGCGTGAAGGGGGCGGGCGGCAGCTCGACTTCCGGTTTGAACGCCAGATGCACGGCCCAGGCGGAGAACACGTTGAGGTTGTTGTGCAGCGCGCTGCGGCTAGGGCTGGCGGCGAACGAGTCGAGGTTGCGATAGGTGGCGCGGTAGGGTTTCGAGAGCAGCACCACGGCGATCAGTACCAGTGCCCAGCGGCTCTCCGGCAAGCTGATTCTGCCCGGCAGGCGCAGGTGCAGGGCGAGCAGCAGGGCGTAGGGAATGGCCACGCAGAGCAACACCGGCCAGTGCAGGGCGAAGCTGTGAGCCGCGGTTTCGCGCACCTCGCCGGGGTCGTTGAGCAGTGACTGGATATCGATGGCAGTCAGCGGCTCGCCGAAGAAGCTGATATTGGCCAGCTGCATCAGTTGCATCGCCGCGAACAGCACCAGGATGGTCGCGCTCAGCCAGCGCAGGTTGCACAGCCACAGCCCCAGGCTGAACAGCCACAGTACGACGACGTAGCCGGCTTCCAGTTCGGCGTGGTTGTTGGCGGTGAACAACTGCTGCAGGAAGTCATCGGCGAGCAGCAACAGACAGCTGAGGGTGGCCAGGGCCACGAGCGACAACCAGGAGCGCAGCGCTCCAGAGCTAAAACGCGCACGTATGGGCAGCATGGGGTTTTCCTGAGGGATCAGCGGTCTTCGGAATGGGCGCGGCGCTTGCCGGTGATCATCGACAGCGGCAGGTTTTCGCGCAGGTGAACACTTTCGATGAGCGCGGCGGCCATGTGGACGACCACCAGCGCCGCCAGGCCATCAGCGACCCAGCCATGCAGCGTGAGTGGCCAGTCGACGCCCCACAGCGCGTCCACTTCCTGCATCAGGAAGCCGCTGATGCCCAGCGTGGCGATGGCCAGCATCATCAGCAGCATCACCACGGCGCCCAGCGGCGAATGGCCGAGGCGACGATAGGCACGGCCGCCGAGCAGGTGACTCAGGTGTTCGGCGAGGCGCGCGCGAGTCGGCCAGAAGTCTGCCCAGCGGGCGCTGCGCGAACCGACGAAGCCCCACACCAGGCGAACCGCCAGCCAGGCGCAGGCGTAGTAGCCGAGCCAGGTGTGCCAGTCGTCACCTTCCTCGGTGAAGAAATAGTTGGCGACGAAGACCCCGGCCACTGAAGCATGGAACAAGCGGATCAGCGGATCCCAGAGTCGTATCGTCGCCCCGTGCATCAGTCTTCGATCTCGGTCTTGATCGCCTTGCCGGATACCGGATCGTGATAGATCTCGACCTTGCGCTTGTCCTTGTCGAAGCCGTAGATCTCGTAGCAGTTGCCTTTGGTGATCTTGAACTTGTTGATCTGGTAACCCTGTTCCTTCAGTTGTGCCTGGAATTTCTCCGGGTCTTGCCAGGTCGAGCGGTCGGCGGTGGTGCATTCGGTGCTGGCCATGGCCAGCGGGCTGCCAAGCAGCAGTGCGAGAAGGGCGAAGTAACGCATGGTGGGACTCTCCTGTGGTGGTGAGCATCACCTTGCGACGCGAAGCTTAGGAAAGTCTTAATGGGCAAATCTCGGTAACAACAGTCCGTGCAAATCGGGCTGCAGACGGCGCATCATGGCGGCCGCCATATCTGACGAGGTGCGTCGCGTGCGTGTCCTGCTGGTTGAAGATGATCGCGCCCTGGCGCGCGGAATCCGGGTCGCCCTGCGCGGCGAAGGGTATACGCTGGACTGGCTGGAAGACGGCATCGAAGCCGCCCACGCCCTGCGCAGCGAGCAGTTCGATCTGGTGCTGCTCGACCTTGGTCTGCCGCGCCTGGATGGCATGACGCTGCTGCGCCAGTTACGCGCGCGTAGCGAGAATGCCGTGCCGGTTCTGGTGCTCACCGCCCGCGACGCCATGGAGGATCGCATCCTCGGGCTGGATGCGGGGGCCGACGACTATCTGGTCAAACCCTTCGATCCCGAGGAACTGAAAGCACGCATCCGCGCCTTGCTGCGCCGCAGCCAGGGCAGGGCGCAGCCGGTGCTGGAGTACGCTGGCGTGAGCCTCGACCCGGCTACCCAGGAAGTGCGCTATCAGGGCCGCAGCGTGCCGATGACACCCATGGAATATCAGCTGTTGCATCAACTATTGATCCGTCCCGGCGTGGTGGTCACCCGTGAACGCCTCGGCAACGCCCTCTACGGTTGGCAGGAAAGCGGGCCTGGCAACACCCTCGAAGTGCTGATTCACAACCTGCGCCGCAAGTTGTGCAGCGATCTGATCCGCACCGTACGCGGGGTCGGTTACCTGGTGGAGCGCGCGCCATGATTTCCATCCGGACGCGCATTCTTGCGCCGACCATCGCCCTAGTCCTCGCCGGTAGCCTGGCCCTGGTGCTGCTCGCCCTGCGCGACAGTCATCGGCAGACCGAGGCGGTCTACGACGCCCAACTGGTACAGGCCGCTCGTGTGCTGCAAGGCATGCTGCAGCAGCCGGATGGCCAGCCAATCGACTGGCAGTTCGTCAGGCGTGCGCTGGACAACGCCCTGGATCTATCGGCCGACGGCATCTTTTCGCACCCTTATGAAATCAACCTGGCGTTTCAGGTGTGGGCCGCAGACGGCACGCTGCTGGTGCGTTCCGAACACGCGCCGCCGCTGGCGTCGCCGCCCGCGCCAGGGATTCACGACTTCTTTCTCAACGATCAGGAGTGGTGTGGCGTGTTGCTGGAGGATGCCGGCCAAGGCCTGTTGATCTGGGTCGGCGAGCGTGAGGATCTGCGCCAGGATCTGATCCATCAGATTCTCCAGCACACGCTGATGCCGACCCTGGTCTGTTTGCCACTGCTGGCCGCCTTCATCTGGCTGCTGCTGGGCTGGGGACTGCGCCCGTTGCAGCGCCTGGCGCAGCAATTGCGCGATCGCCCCGAGCACAGCCTCGAGCCCTTGCCGGCCGGCCCGCTGCCGCCGGAGCTGGAACCGATGCGCCTGGCCCTGGATGACGTGTTGAGCCAACTGCGTGCGTTGCTCGAACGGGAGCGACGCTTCATCGCCGATGCCGCCCATGAGCTGCGTACGCCCCTGGCGATTCTCGATATCCATGTGCGCAACGCGTTGCAGGCTGACAGCGTGCAGGAGCGCGAAGAAGCCCTGGCATTCCTGCAGCAGGGCGTGCATCGCGCCACCCGCATCGCCAGTCAGCTGCTGACCATGGCGCGCCTGGAGGCCCCCTCGCAGAACCTGCAGCCTCTCGACCTGACGGCGGTGGTGCGCGAGGAACTAGCAGATCTGGCTCCGCTGGCACTGAACCGGCAGATCGAGCTGGAACTGGAGGCTGACGAAGCCGTGGTGATCCAGGGCGAGCGCGGGCTGATCGTCATCCTGCTGCAGAACCTGGTCAGCAACGCGCTGACCTTCTCGTCACCCGGCAGCGAAGTGAGCGTGCGGGTTCGCCGCGAAGGCAGGGGCGTGCAGCTGCAGGTCGTCGATCAGGGCCCGGGTGTCGAAGACGCCCGGTTGCCGCGTCTGGGTGAGCGATTCCACAGTGCGGGCAACCCGCAGGGCGCAGGATTGGGATTGGCCATCGTCGGCACCATCGCTCGCCACCTGGGTGGCTCCATCAGCTTCAGCAACGCCAGCCCGAAGGGCTTCAGTGTGCTGGTCAGGTTTCCCGATTCGGCGAGCTGATGACGGCCTGCCTTGCGGCAGGCAGAGGAGCAATGCTCAGAAACGCATGCCGAACAGGGTGAAGTGCTCGTTGGGGAAGCGTACCCGCACCGGCAGCGAATCCACGCGCCACTCGTTGGCCAACGGTTCGGTGAAGCGTGCCGGCACCATCAGGCCACGGGTCGGGCTGCGAAATGGCTGGCGCAGGTCGCTGGGCAGCGGGTTGGCGCTTTCCGCGGGGTTGATCACTTCGGCCTTGATCCAACCGCCATCGGGCAGGCGCACGTCGAGCTGCGAACCGGGGGTGGCGTGTTCGACGTCCTTGGGGTCCAGGTACACCCACAATTGCGCCGGGCCGCTGCGCTCCAGGCGCATCAGCAGGGTGCCAGGGCCGACGTTCTCACCCGGTGCGGTGACCACTTCGGCAACCCGGCCACCTTCGCTGGCGCTGACGTTCATCTGCTGCAACTGCCCGGTCAGCCACTGGCGCTCGAGTTGTTGCTGACGATCATAGCGATCACTTTCGCTGCTGCCGGCACCGCTCAAACTACGTTCGAAGGCCAGCAATTCGGCCTGGCGGCTGTCCAGTGCGTTCTGTGCGTCGACCAGTTCGCCGCGGGTGGCAGCACCCTGCTGCACCAGGCGACGAGTGTCGTTGACCCGCTGTGAAGCGCGATTGACCAGGCTCTGCAGTACCGCACGATTGCGCGTGCCAAGGTCACCGAGCGGCGCGGCAGCAGGCGCCGCACTGCCTTGCAGCAGGTTCAGGCGCAGACGCCATTCGGGGTTGTCGAGCTCCACCAGTGGCGTACCGATTTCCACGTGATCGCCCGCCTGCACGGGGATGTTGCGCACCTGGCCAGGCTGCATGGAGCGCACTTCCATGGTCGGCAAGCGAACCAGTGCCGGCGCTTCGATGCGCACCAGCTCGAGCCCGTAGCGGCCGGCCAGCCACAAGGCGGGCAGCAGGATCAGAAACAGGATCAGGTACCAGCGCAGGCGAAACGCCATGCGCTTGCCTGGGGCATAGAGCACGTCCAGGCCGTTGTCCTGAGTGGGATGTTTTTCCTTGGGACTATTGAAACGTATCTTCATCGGCTTCTCGGGTAATCAGTCCAGGATTGCCAGTCGATACCGCCCACTCCAGCCGGGCGCAGAGCGTTCTGCCAGTTCAGTACCTGTTGTTGCAATTGCTCATGGGAGGCGTCGGCCCAGCTCAGGTCGGCGGGTTGATCCACCTCCACGCTCTGTGCCAGGCGCAGCCTCAGGGCCGGCCATTGTTTGGCGATAGCCAGGACTCGATTGGTGCTGCTCTGCGGGCTGCGGGTGTAGATCATCAGGCTGATCTCGCCGACCCCGATGCGCTGCAGTTCGCAAGGCACGCAGGGATTGCGGGCCGCTTCTTCGGCGAACCAGCGTGGGTGGCTGGACAGGTTGAGCGGCCAGGGCGCGGCAGCCTTGGCTTCACGCAAGGTGTCGAGCCAGTCGCGTAGGCGCTGGTCTGGGACAGGCCAGCCGAGCTGCTCGACTTCCTGGTCCAGGTGCAGGGAATCGAAAGGCAGGTCCCTTGAGTTGACCGATCAGGCTGATCAGCCCCTGGCGCTGGCGTGGTTTCATCCAGTCCGGGTCACCGAGCAGCAAGGTGACCTGCATACCCTGCGCATGAGCGGCCTGCAGCAGGTCACGCAATGCCAGGCGGGTGAGCTGCATGTCGGCGACCTGCAGGCTGGTCAGGCCGACATGCAGCTGGCTGATACCCGCTTGCTGAAGGGCGCTCAATTGGCCAGGGCGCTGGCGTGGGTCGAGCAGGGCCGTGCTATCCCAGATGTAGACGCCCTGATTCCATTGGTTTTGCGCGACCACCTGTGACGGCATCACGGTATTTTCGCCCTGCCAATGCACCACACGGTTGCCGAGCAAACGCTCGAAGCCTGCGCTGTCGTCACCGAACAGGCGCAGCGCCGAGTCCTGCAGCCAGGCCCCGTGCCAGGCGGAAATCTGCGCGAAACCGGCGTTGTAATGATCGACCTGGGCCTGCAGCAGGCGCAGGCTGGCTTCACCTGCATCCAGGCTGCCGCGCTGGCGCCGTTCGGCGATGATCGTGTCCAGCGCGTCACGGCGCTCGCTGCGCCACTGGTATTCGTTGAGTTCGCGGCGCTGCTGTTCCAGCACCTTACCTAGCTCGCGCAGCACGCTGCCGCGCTCGCGCTCAAGCGCCTGCGCGGCGGCCTGGTAGCGTGCCTCGCCCTCACGGCCACGGGCGGAGCCGTAGTCGAGCAGGTCGAATGGTGCGGAGAAGGTGATGCCGGCGCTCAGGCCGCTGCCGTCATCGCTGGCGCCACTGCGCTGTTCCAGGGTCTGAGCAACATTCACGTAGGACTCGATGGAGCTGTACCACGGCTGCTTGCGACCCAGTTCGGCGTTGGCCAACTCGGCGTTGCGCCCGGCCACGCGCGGGTTGTCTTCCAGCTGCGTCTGCCAGGCTTGCAGAGGCTGCGGTTCGCTAGCCAGGGCGGTGGCGACTGGAGTGTCGTTGCCATCGACCTGCACGCCGAGGCTCTGCAGGCTGGCGCGGATATCTTCCAGCAGGCCGTTCTGCATGGCGCAGCGCTGGGTCACCGCTGTCCATTCGCTGCGCATCAATTGCGCGTCGGAAGGCAGAATCCAGTTGCCGTTCAGGCGCGTCTGCACCTGTTCGTCGGCGTCACGGGCGGCTTGCTGCACACCTTCGCAGAGGCGCTGTTCTTCAGTGGCGCGCCACCAGTCCGCATAGGTGCTGCGTATGGCCAGGCGTTGCTGGGCACGCCGATAACCCTGTTCGATCTCGCCGAGACGAATGTCGCGTTCGCTGTCGCGCACCGCGTCCATGCGGCGGCGCAGGCTGCCGAGCAGCGGGTAGCGCACGCCGACCGCGAAGCTGCGGCCGTAGTAATCATCGCGTACGTCGTCTGTTACCAGCTCGCGGTAGCGGCCAACGTTGGCGTTGCCAAACATCTCCCAGCCGGATTCGCTTTCGCGCTGCTCGCGGGCGGCATAGCGCGCTTCCAGTTCGGCATTGACCGCCTGGCTGCCGTCACCGGCCTGTTGCAAGGCCTGCTCCAGAGTCAGTGGCGCGGCGCTGGCCAGCAGCGGCGCGCAGCACAGCAGCGGCAGCAGCAGACGTGAAGGTCTTGGTGCAGTCATCAGGTAATAACGCCCTAAAATCGGTTGGCCCGTTTGAGAACCCACCAGGGCGCCATGCTCGATTCCTCGTGCCCGCGCCGCAGGGTTTCATTGAGAATGGCGACCACGCTCCAGCAGCGCAGGGCGTACATCGCCAGGGGATAGAAAGGCAGAACCCAGATCAGCGTCAGATCCTGACGCGGCCGCTCGCTGACCATCAGCATCAGGCCCAGGTACAGCAGCGAACTCATCATCAGGTACAGCGCGTAGATCAGCAGCGAATAGAAAACCAGCGCGGTGAACGGCAGGATGATCACCGCCACCAGGCTGTAGCCGACGATGATGAACGGCAGCACCAGCTGGAAGAACAGCCCGCTGACCATCAGCATCAGGAAGTTTGGCCAGCCGAGCAGGCGCGGCGTGAACACATGCCGATGCTTGCGCACGTAGACGAAGAACAGGTCGCCGTCCCAGCGCAGGCGCTGGTCGAGAAAGCTGCGCAGCGTCGCGGGTGCATCGGTGTGGCCGATGGCCTGGGGTTCGAACGGAATGCGCAGGCCGTAGCGGCGAAAGTACGCCTTGATGCGCAGGGTCAGGTCCAGGTCTTCGGCGGTGTGGGTGTCCCAGCCGCCGATCTGCTGAAGGAAGCTGCGGCGGAAGGCGCCAAAGGCCCCGGACACGTTGTTGACCAGGTTCCACTCGGCCAGGCCGATCTTGCACATGTGGATCGACAGCAGATATTCCAGCGCCTGAATGCGTGCTACCCAGGACTGCTTGGCGTTGCGTACGCGCAGGCTGCCGGCGACGGCGGGCACCTTGGGGTCACGGAAGTGGCTGACCATGCGCACCACCATGTCGTTATCGAACGAGGTGTCGCCATCGACGTTGATGAGGATTTCGCCGGTGCTGTAGGCCAGTCCGGTATTGAGTGACGACACTCGGCCGCCGCGCTGCCATTTGGCGATGGGGCGGATCACTCGATTGCGCGGCAGCCGTTGCTCGGCCTTGAAGCGGCGCACCACCTCGGTGGTCGCGCCGTTCGCGGCGGCGCCATCGATGATCGGAACGATCTCGATCATGCCAGGGTAAGTCTGCTCGGCCAGGCTGCGCAGGGTCAGCTCGACATCGCGACCTTCGCTGTAGCAGGTGATGATGCACGACACCCGCGGGTGCCAGGTGTTGTGCATCGGCACTGCGCTGCGTTTGCGCACGAACCAACGCAGGGTTCCGAGCAGCACCATCAGGTTGAGCGGCACTTCGAGCAGCAGGAAATACGGGAACACCATGAGAAACAGCCGCCAATGGCCATTGGCGCCGTAGATCTCGCCCAGCCAGGCGTGCAGGTGCTCGACCAGCGCGTTCATTACAGTTCTCCGGCGAGGCGCGCCATCAGCAGCTCGGCGTCTTCCTTGTCGATCAGGCCAGAGGGGGCGACACAGCCACTGGTGGTCAGGCGGATGTCTTGCAGATCCTCGCCGACGAACAGCTCGCTGATTTCATTGATGCGTTCGGTCACCCGGCGCAGGCCTGCGGAGTCGGTGTACATCAGCAGCAGCCAGAGTTGTTCCTCGCTGGTGCGGGTGCAGCGGTCGGTGTCGCGAATGGCCACCTGAATGCGTTCGATCAGCGTGTCGAGCAGGGCATGGCCGCGTTGCGGGCCCAGGCGTTCTAGAACCTTGCCGAGGTTGCGAAAGCGCATGCCGAGCAGCGCGAAGGTCGGTGCCTTGTGGCGCTCGATCAGCTCCAGCTGCCAGTCGAGCAGGGTCTTGAAGGTATTGGCGCCGACCACCGACAGGCCATTGAAGTAGTGGTCGGTGTTGCGCTCCAGACCTTGGCGAGCGGTGAGCAGACCGCCTTCGGAAAGCTGGTAGTCGCGGATCTCACGAACCTGCAGTTCGTCCGGCGCGTGGTGTTCGCCGCAGTCCAGGCAGCGGGCCTGTACGTCGGCGTCGACGAAGAAGGCATCGCAGCTGTTGCAGTTGTAGTTTTCCAGTGGCCGGTCGTAGTCGGTGCCGATATGACGCAGGCGGGTCAGGCAGTTGGGGCAGACCAGCGCGCCATCTTTGAGGTACTCGGTCTGGGCGCCGATGTGTCCGCAGGTGAAGCAGTGCAGCGACGGCTGCCGGGCGATATCCAGGGAATTGCATTCCACGCACACGTCGACGTAGTTCAGGTGGCCGCTGCCGCAACTGCGGCACAGGCGAATACGGTCTACCAGTGCGCTGCTGTCGAGCAGGTTGCGTTGCGCCAGGTTCTGCACCAACGCCAGGCCGTTGACCTGGTCATCGCCCAGGGCCTCGACCAGCGGGTAGACGTAATGGCGAGCCGACTGCGGCGCGCGCACGGCGTTGAGCGTACCGGGAGCGCGTAGCCACAGGTAGGCGAGCAGCTGTGCTTCCAGGCCTTCGGGGGCACGGCCGTTGTTGAAGACGTTGAGGCGCTCACGCCACTGTCGCCAGGCCTGCTGGATCACGCTGGCCTGCAGCGGCGGCGGCCCGTCGCTCAGGGCTTTGGCAAGTGGCCCCTGGCTGGTGCAGTAGATCAGCGCCAGGCGGTAGGCTGGATGCCGACGCAGCGCCTGCAGCATGGTCAGGTTTTCGGCATCGGTAGCGCTCAGCACGACGACGTCGAAAGCCGGGGCTTGCAGCAGGGAGGGCAGATCGCTGAAACGACTGGCGACAGAAAGACGCGCATCGTGGCCTGGGGCAACTTCAGCGATGCGAATGGTCAATTCGGTCATCGGCTATTCCAGTCAGGGGGCAAACGTCCGACTGGGGCTTACTTCGAAAAGTTCTACATCAAATCTTTCTTGTACAACTTTGTGCGAAGTGTTTTGAAACAGCGCACATTGCTGATAATCAGAAGATGAGCGCGCTATTGCCGATGATCGTTACAGCTGCAGCCCGCCGCTGGCTTTGTGCAGCGTGCGTAGGTGATCGCCAAGCAGCTTCAGATTGGCCTCGTTGGCCTCCAGCTCAGCGAGGCGCTGAGGCTCCAGCAGGCGACGCACTTCCTCGTCGAGGTCGGCGCTGAGCAGGCTCAGTTGCTGCTGGCGATTGCGCGTTTCGCTTTCCAGGCGCTGCCATTCACCCTGCTGCGGCAGGCCATAGCCGCCTTCGAGCAGTTCCGCCGGGCGACTAAGGAAGCCGGTGCCGGCGAGGATCTGCTCCAGGGCGTCACCGGCCTTGTCCAGGTTCGGATCCTTGGCGGCGCGGCCGGTCAGGTAGCGCTGCTTGAGTTCGTCCTGGGAGAGCAGTAGCTGACGGCGCATCGCCGCCTGTTCGAGCAGCAGCATGGCGGCACTGGCGCGCAGGTCGGCCTGCTCGAACCACTGTCGGCGTTCGCTGGACGGCTGCTCCAGCCAGTCCTCGACGCGTTGTTGGCGGATCGGCAGACGCTGCTGCAGCACCTTGAACATGGCCTGGTAGCGGTCACGGAACGAGTCGAAGCGGTAGCCTAGGCGCAGCGCCTCGCGGGAGTTCTCGAGCATGCTGCTATCGGCCAGGCCGCGTGCTTCGAGCACTTCCAGCAGGCCGATGGGCGTGATGCTGTCGAGATCCTGCAGGCGCGCCATATCGGTGCCGCTACGCAGCAGCTTGAGGGTTTCCACCGCACAGTTGTTGGAGACGAAGAAGTAGTCGCCGTCATAACTCCAGTGCTGCTCGACGGCACGGGCGACCAGTTGTTCGAGGCGATCGCGGGGCAGCGTCAGTGGCACCGAAGCCAGGCTGCGCAGTTCGACCTTGGTGTATTCCTCGATCACCTGGGCCAGGGGCAGCACGAACAGGCGCGAGGGGTAGGCGCCGGTGAGGCCGTCCCAGCTCGACAGCTGGACGTCACCGACGAAGGCGCGGTAAGACAGCACCAGATGCTGATCGAGATCCAGCCGGCAGTCCGGCCCACGTGGCCGGCCCGGTGCGCAGATCACCAGCCGCAGCATGCTGTGGCCCCAGCGACTGGCCATGTTCTGATTGGCTTCGGCGAGCAGATAATCCACTTCGTAGACCCGCTCGGGGTCGAGATTGGCCAGCGCCTGTTTGTCGAAATCGCGGCCTGCATTGAGGTAGGCATAGCCCGTGCCGCAAGGCGTGGCGTTCGCCGGTGACCAGCCGAAATGTTCACTGAAGAAGCGCGCCAGGGAAGGGCGACGGCAGGCGTATCCGGGGTCGAGGAGAAAGTACTCCATGTTCACCGCGACGAACTCGCGGGCGTTGCTCAATTCGTAGATGTCCGGGCTGCGCGCCACCTGGCCATTGTGCTGGTCGCGTTCACCCCGGGTGCCGACGCGCTGCGGCCAGCCGGCCAGATCGAGCAGGCGTGGATCATCGCTGAGGGTGAAGCGGCGTTCGGTCTGGCCACGGCATTCGGCCGGCAAACCGACTGCGCCCATGCTGCCGTTCTGGCGTTGGCAGCGCTGCAGCAGCGTGCGCTGTTCAGTGCCCCAAAAAGCGCCGCGATCATAGAGGTGCGTCACTTCATGGAGCACAGTGGCCAGCAGTTCGTTGCGCACGGTGCCATGGGGGCGCCCGGTGGCAGCCTTTGCTGCACTGCCGTCGGCGAGGCCTGGCAACAGGCTGGCATTGAGCTCGACACCACTGAAGCGGCCTGCGCGACCATAGATCTGCTCGGGCAGTGCGACCCAGCGCACTCTGACGTCGCGATCCACCGCTTCACGCAGCAGTGGAGGCAGCGCTTCTACGGCTTCGTCGAGCAGCGCCAGGCTGGCCTGGCGCTCGGCGTCGTTCAGTTGGCCGTCATCCAGGGTTAGCTTGAGCTGGGCGTGACTGGCCGTGCTGACCAGCAAGGTCAGCAACAGAAGCCAGCCGCGGGGGGCCATCACAGAGCGAGAATGGCTTCGGCCAGTACCTGATCGGAAGCATTCTGCGCTTCGGGAAGCTGGCTGCGCAGGGCACCAAAGGCTGCTTCCAGTTGGGCGCCGCGGATGTCGCCCTGGCTGGCGACGAAGCTGGCGGCGTCGTCACGGGCCTCGATGACGACTTTCATATCGCGAACCGACGTGGTGGTGTCCGAGGTGAAGTCGATGGTGCGGTCGAGGGCGCGGACGATGATGTTGCTGGTGGCCACCAGGGTCTGGGCCTGAACGGCGCCGGCGAACAGGGCAAGGGATACAGCGGCGGCGAACAACGGACGCTTCATGAACGGTCTCCGAACGGGGTGAGAATAAATTGGATTGGCTGGTTGGACGAATAACACCTGCCGCAGTTCCGGCAATCTGGAGCTGTTTACAGCGCCAGGATGGCCTGGGCCAGTTGCCCGTCATTGGCCTGCAGCGTCGGCAGGCGGCCGCGGATGTGTTGCAGTGCGGCTTCCAGGTGTGCACCACGCAGCGTGCCCTGGCTGGCGACGAAGCTGGCAGCGTCATCTTTGGCGGCCAGCACGACCTTGTTGTCGACTACCGAGGAGGTCGCGTTGGAGGTGGTATCGATGGTGCCTGCGAGTGCATCGACCAGGGTGTCGGTGGTCACCAGAAAGCTGCTGGCAGAGGCGCCGGCGGCCAGGCTGAACAGGCTGAGGAACGCGAGGGTGCGGGCGATGGGCATGGTCTGGACTCTACGGTTCACTGAAAGCGAGCATTCTAACCGCTCTGCGTTGAGCCGTTGAAAAAGACCTGCACAGTTTGTGTAAAAGCGAATGCGACCTGTCGCTTAGGCCTTAAACGACAAAACCCCGCAGGCGCTGCATGCCTGCGGGGTTTTGCGGGAGAAGCTCAACGGTCGCGATTAGCGCCAGAACGGTTTGCTCAGTTCGGCGTAACGCTGGCTTTCGCTGATGCCGGCATCGGCCAGCAGGCGAGTGTCGAGACGCGCCAGTTGGCGGCGGCTGACGATGCGACGCTGCCACAGGAGCAGAGTAGCGAGAAGATTCAGCGGCAGGCTGGTGGCAGATTTGGACGAGTTGTCGACAAGCAGATCGGAACTGAGGGTACGTTCCATGGTGTGCATCCTTCCGCTTTTGGCGGGGTTGGTAAGTTCTGGTGCCTATTTTCGTCCTTGCGCGGGGTTAGCAGTAGCCACAGCTGAAGTAAATAAGCTGCGTACTAGATAGGTTGCTTTGTAACTGTTTCGCTGATTTAGAGGGTAACTGTACCGGTGTTTGTGGATTTGCCGTGACTCGTGTCGTTTGGCAGTGCTTTGACCTGTAAAAATATTAGTTTTCAGGGATAAGCAACCGATACAGTTTCAATTGTGCGCTGTCGTTGCTTTGCTAATTATTTTTATTTTTTCGTCATCAAGCCCGAATCGCTCCATGCTGTATTTGTTGGCAAAGCCTGTGCAAGAGATTGCGGTTCGGCGTAGAGCAGAGGCGAGGGAAAATGCCGTCGCCTCTTAACCGTCAAGCAATCACTCGACCGCCTTGAGCATGTCCTCGATGACCTTCTTGGCGTCGCCAAAGACCATCATGGTCTTGTCCAGATAGAACAGTTCGTTATCCAGGCCGGCATAGCCGCTGGCCATCGAGCGCTTGTTGACGATGATGGTCTTGGCTTTGAAGGCTTCGAGGATCGGCATGCCGGCGATGGGCGATTTTGGATCGTTCTTCGCTGCCGGGTTGACCACGTCGTTGGCGCCAAGCACCAGCACCACGTCGGCCTGTCCGAACTCGGCATTGATGTCTTCCATCTCGAACACCTGGTCGTACGGCACTTCGGCTTCTGCCAGCAGCACGTTCATGTGCCCCGGCATGCGTCCAGCTACCGGGTGGATGGCGTATTTGACCGTCACTCCCTTGTGCGCCAGCTTCTCGGTCAACTCTTTCAGGGCATGCTGTGCGCGGGCCACAGCCAGGCCGTAGCCGGGGACGATGATCACGCTGTCGGCATTGCCCAGCAGGAAGGCGGCATCGTCGGCAGAGCCGGACTTGACCGGTCGCTGCTCACCGCTACCCGCTGCCGGGCTGGCATCTGTGGCGCCGCCGAAGCCGCCGAGAATGACGTTGAAGAACGAGCGGTTCATGGCCTTGCACATGATGTAGGAGAGGATCGCGCCGCTCGAACCGACCAGGCTGCCGGCGATGATCAGCATCGAGTTGTTCAGCGAGAAACCGATGCCAGCCGCTGCCCAGCCGGAGTAACTGTTGAGCATCGACACCACTACCGGCATGTCGGCGCCGCCGATAGGGATGATGATCAGCACGCCGATGATGAAGGCTAAGGCCAGCAGCACGGCGAACGCGGTCAGATTGCCGGTGAAGGTGAAGTAAAGACCGAGCGCGAGGATCGTCAGGCCAACAGCCAGGTTGATCAAGTGCTGTCCGGCGAACTGTACCGGTGCGCCCTGAAACAGGCGGAATTTGTACTTTCCAGACAGTTTGCCGAAAGCGATCACTGAGCCCGAGAAGGTGATGGCGCCGATGGCCGCGCCCAGGAACAGCTCCAGGCGGTTACCGGCAGGAATCGGGTCGGTAATGCCGCCAACGATACCCAGCGACTGCGGTTCGACTACTGCGGCGATGGCGATGAAAACGGCGGCCAGGCCGATCATGCTGTGCATGAAGGCGACCAGCTCCGGCATCTTGGTCATCTCCACGCGCTTGGCCATGATCGAGCCCGCAGTGCCGCCGACCAGTAGGCCGACAATCACGTAGCCGATGCCTTGCACGGCCAGTTCGCTGCCGAGTTTGTAGATCAGGCCGAGGGTGGTGAGTACGGCGATGCTCATGCCGATCATGCCGAAGGCATTACCGCGCCGTGAGGTGGTCGGGTGCGAGAGGCCTTTGAGTGCCTGGATGAAGCACACCGAGGCCACGAGGTAGAGGAGGGTGATCAGGTTCATGCTCATCGATTACTTCTCCACCGGGGCTTTCGGGGCCTTCTTCTTGAACATTTCCAGCATGCGCCGGGTAACCAGGAAGCCACCGAAGACGTTGACTGCCGCCAGGGCCACGGCCAGGGTGCCCATGGTCTTGCCCAGTGGGGTGACGGTCAGCGCGGCGGCCAACATGGCGCCGACGATGACGATGGCAGAAATTGCGTTGGTCACCGCCATCAGTGGGGTGTGCAGGGCCGGTGTGACGTTCCAGACCACGTGGTAACCGATATAGATGGCCAGCACGAAGATGATCAGGTTGTAGATGCCGTCGGAAATCAGATCCATCGGAGTGATCCTTTTTGTAGTGATTGGCCCTCTCCATAAAGAGAGGGAGGCCATCATTTGTTGATGCGCACGATCTCGCCGTCTTTGCACATCAGGCAGGCAGCGACGATGTCGTCTTCCAGATTGAGGTGGAAGGCACCGTTCTCGTCGATCACCAGCTTGAGAAAGTCGAGCAGGTTGCGGGCATACAGCGCCGAGGCATCGGCGGCGACCAGGGCCGCCAGATTGCCGTGGCCGACCAGGGTCACGCCGTGCTTGATCACTACCTTGTCCAGTTCGGTCAGCGGGCAGTTGCCGCCCTGAATGGCGGCCAGGTCGATGACCACCGAGCCGGGTTTCATGTCGGCGACGGTGGCTTCGTGCAGCAGCGTGGGAGCCTTGCGGCCAGGGATCAGTGCGGTGGTGATGACGATGTCGGCCTGCTTGGCGCGTTCGTGCACCGCCCTGGCCTGGCGCTCCATCCACGAGGCGGGCATCGGGCGGGCGTAACCGCCAACGCCTTCGGCGCATTCGCGCTCCTCATCGGTCTCGAACGGCACGTCGACGAACTTGGCACCCAGGGATTCGATCTGCTCCTTCACCGCAGGACGCACATCGGAAGCCTCGATCACCGCGCCCAGTCGTTTGGCCGTGGCGATTGCCTGCAGGCCGGCGACACCGGCACCGAGGATCAGCACCCGAGCGGCTTTCACCGTGCCGGCAGCAGTCATCAGCATCGGCATGAAGCGTGGGTAATGGTTGGCCGCCAGCATCACCGCCTTGTAGCCGGCGATATTGGCCTGGGACGACAGCACGTCCAGGCTCTGGGCACGGGAGGTACGCGGCGCCGCTTCCAGAGCGAAGGCGGTGATGCCGCGTGCGTTCATACGCTCGATGGTCTCGACGCTGAACGGGTTGAGCATACCGACCAGCACGGTGCCGGGCTGCATGAGCGCCAGCTCGGTGTCGTCTGGCGCTACCACCTTGAGGATCAGGGCTGCGCTGAATGCTGCCGTGGCATCGCCAATGCTCGCACCCGCCGCTTCATAGGCGCTGTCGGTAATGCTGGCTGCGATGCCGGCACCGCTTTGAACGGTGACCTGATGGCCCTGGCCTATCAGCTTCTTGATGGTTTCCGGCGTCGCGGCAACCCGCGTTTCGCCTGCATGGGTTTCGAGGGGAACACCAATGTGCACGCTTGCATCTCCTGCGATCGTTGCAGATTCACCCGGGGGCGACGGAGGTACGGTATCGACTAAAGTCGATAGCTCGCATTCTGCAAAGGAAGCGGATCAGTAAGCAATATTCATGGAGCGTTTATTTCGCATGACTACAAGTTATCGGAGATATTGTTATTTTTCATGTTGAATTATTATGATAAATAACCGATTTAAGTCGTTAAATTCAAGAAAATTGATGCTATCAGGAATAAATGTCTGAAAATTTGGTTGATTGTCTTTTTAGCGGGTGCGACGCGGTGTCACATCGTTCAAGATCATTTACAGGTGGTTGAACAGGGTTTTTGATCGTTATGTAGCGATATTAGGTTTGTGCTACAAGGTGTGGAGGCTGTATCGCTGGGCATCGGAACCTGGGTATCGCCTCGCTCGACGCCAAGCTACACAGGGGGCTGCGGTGCTTGGCTCGCAAGCGCCGCTGTCGGTAAGACTATGTGAGTCGAACAGACCGAAAGCTGTTCATGAGGCGTGCAGCCGAATGGCACGCCTGCGGTGTGATCGTTAAGCCGTAGCCTGGGTTGAGCGAGGATACCCAGGGCTGCATCCCGGTGCGATCAGCCCGTGCGCCAGGTGATTTCCTGCACGCCGTCGGCGCTGATGCGCAGCCACTGATCGGCCTGCTCATTGCTTTCCTCTTCTTCCCAGCTGCCAGGCGCGCAGCGGACTTCCACATCCAGAGCGGCGTAGGCAGCCTGCGCGCAGGCCAAGTCGTCTTGCCATGGCGTGGCGTCGCTCTCCAGGTACAGGCTGTGCCATTTACCAACGGCCTTGGGCAGCCAGGTCACGGGTACTTCGCCGGCGCGGCACTGGAAGGTCTGACCTTTCTGTTGCCAGTCGGAGCAGGGGCCCAGGGCTTGAGTCAGCCAGGCGGCGATGGCCTGGTGATCGGCGTCCTTGAGGTATATCTCGATATCCGGTTGGCGCATTTTCATCCTCATCTGGTCGGTGCGCTCAAGGCGCGTCACGCTCGATCCAATCGTAGCGGATGGCGACGGTCACTTTGAAGCTTTCGGCGATCACCGCCGCACGGCGCTCGGCACTAGCGCGCCAGCCATGGGGCGTCATCGCCAGCAGGTCGGCTCGTGCTTCTGGCGTGTCGAGCAGCAGGGGAAAACTCAGGGTTTCGCTGTGCGCCAGGCGCATGCCCGGCGGGATCAGCTCTAGGTGTTTCTGGTCATCGTAATCGCGCACCTCGTCGTAGAGCTTCTGGCGCAGCTCCATCAGGTGCTCGCGAGTAGGCCCCATGCGCAATAGGCCACCGCCGGGAGCGAGCAGGCGTTTGGCTTCCTGCCAGTCCAGCGGGCTGAACACACTGGCCAGTAACTGGCAGCTGGCGTCGGCCAGGGGCACGCGGGCCATGCTGGCGATCAACCAGTTGAGCTGAGGAGCACGCTTGCAGGCGCGCTTCACCGCTTCTCGGGAGATATCCAGGGCATAGCCGTCGGCCTCTGGCAGCGCCTCGGCGATCTGCGCGGTGTAATAACCTTCGCCACAACCGATATCCAGCCACTGCTGCGGGCCGTAGCCGGCCGCCAGTTGTGCCAGTCGGGCAGCCAGCGGCGCATAGTGGCCGCCATCGAGAAAGCGCCGACGCGCCTCGACCATGGCGGCGTTGTCGCCTGGGTCACGGCTGTTCTTGTGCTGTACCGGCAGCAGGTTCAGGTAACCCTGGCGCGCACGGTCGAAGCGGTGGTTGGCCGGGCAGGCCACGCCGTTGTCGACCGCCTGCAGCGGCGCCTGGCAGATCGGGCAACTGAGCATCAGGCGAGCAGCTTGACCAGGGTCTGGTAGTAGATCTCGGTGAGTACATCGAGATCGCTGGCCAGCACGCGTTCATTGACCTGGTGGATGGTCGCGTTGACCGGGCCGAGCTCGACCACCTGGGTGCCGAGGGTGGCGATGAAGCGGCCATCGGAAGTCCCGCCGCTGGTGCTTGGCGTGGTTTCACGACCAGTCACGCTGCGGATGCTGGCGCTGACCGCATCGAGCAGGGCGCCTGGCTCGGTGAGGAACGGCAGACCCGAGAGCGCCCAATCGATGTGATAGTCCAGGCCATGCTTGTCGAAGATGGCGTTGACCCGTTGCTGCAGGCCTTCGACCGTCGACTCGGTGGAGAAGCGGAAGTTGAACACCGCGGTCAGCTCGCCAGGAATCACGTTGGTCGCGCCAGTACCGGAATTGAGGTTGGAGACCTGGAAACTGGTTGGCGGGAAGAACGCATTGCCGTCGTCCCAGTGCTCGGCGGCCAGTTCGGCCAGGGCCGGGGCGGCCAGGTGAATCGGATTCTTCGCCAGGTGTGGGTAGGCCACGTGGCCCTGAATGCCGCGCACGGTGAGGGTCGCACCCAGGGAGCCACGGCGACCATTCTTCACCACGTCGCCGACCAGCGAGGTGCTCGATGGCTCGCCAACGATGCACCAGTCCAGGCGCTCGTTGCGTGCAGCCAGGCGCTCGACCACGGCTTTGGTGCCATGGTGAGCCGGGCCTTCTTCGTCACTGGTGATCAGAAAGGTGATACGGCCCTTGTGATTCGGGTACTCGGCGACGAAGCGCTCGACGGCGATGATCATCGACGCCAGGCTGCCCTTCATGTCGGCGGCGCCACGGCCACAGAGCATGCCCTGCTCGTCGATCAGCGCTTCGAACGGACCGTGCTGCCAGGCCTGTACCGGGCCGGTGGGCACCACGTCGGTGTGGCCGGCGAAGCACAGTACCGGGCCATCCTGGCTGCCATGGCTCGCCCAGAAGTTGTCCACGTCCTCGATGCGCATGGCTTCGATGGCAAAACCCACAGCCGCGAGGCGGCGAATCATCAGCTCTTGGCAGCCTTCATCCAGTGGTGTCACGGATGGCCGACGGATCAGATCGCAGGCGAGCTCGAGGGTGGGGGACAGGGCCGTCATGGGAACTCCGGTAAAGTAATGCGCGTAAAGCAGTGCAGGGCGGGAAGGGCGCATAGCTTAAAGCAAAACGCGCCTGCCTCGTAGGCGTTCAGCCTTTTGGCGCAAGATACAAAGGCGCTTCGCGCGACCCTGCTACAAGAGCCGATGCACTGCGCACCCGTAGCCTGGCGTTGAGCGAAGCGATACCCAGAGATTGTTTGCGCGGTTACCTCTCACCAATCCGAAAAAGAAAACGGCGGCCAATTGGCCGCCGTTGTCGTGTCGCTCACCGGGATCAGGCGTTCTCCGCCTCGGTCTGTACCACCGGAATTTCCAGCGGTTTCGGGCTGGACGACAGCAGCGCCATGATCAGTGCGGCGAGGTACGGCAGCGATTGCACCAGCAGCATGACCACCCAGAACTTCACGTCGTAGCTGGGCAGACCCTGAACGATGGCGATGCCCAGGGCTCCGCCCCACAGCAGGAGCATGATGAAGACTTCTTCGCGCGCTTCGGCGAGGGCCACCATCAGGCCGTGGCTGGAGCGCATCTTCGGCGTGCGGAAGAACGGGATGGACTTGGTGAACATGCCGTACAGCACCGCCTTGGCGATGGTGTGCGACAAGGCCAGCCCCGCTACCGCCGCGCAGAACGCATCCTTGAGGTTGACCCCAACTGCCCGCTGGTACAGGAAGATGATCTTGCCGACCTTGAACAGGAACAGCGTCAGAGGCGGGATCGCGAAGATCAGCAGCGGTGGATCGACCCGTTGCGGCACGATGATCATTGCCGCCGACCAGAGCAGGGCGCCGGCAGTGAAGAAGATGTTCAGACCATCGGCAACCCAGGGCAGCCAGCCAGCCACGAAGTGATAGCGTTGGCCGCGCTTGAGTTCGCTGCCCTTGCCGGCGAGCAGTTCGCGGGCGTGCCCCTTCATGATCTGAATGGCGCCGTAGGCCCAGCGGAAGCGCTGCTTCTTGTAGTCGATGAAGGTGTCTGGCATCAGCCCCTTGCCGAAGCTGTCATGGGCATAGGCGGCCGAATAGCCTTTCTCGAACACGCGCAGGCCGAGCTCGGCGTCTTCGCAGATGGTCCAGTCGGCCCACTTCAGCTCGTCCATCACGGTACGGCGGATCATGGTCATGGTGCCGTGCTGGATGATCGCGTTGCGGTCGTTACGGGTCACCATGCCGATATGGAAGAAGCCCTTGTATTCGGCGTAGCAGAGCTTCTTGAAGGTGCTTTCTTCACCGTCGCGATAGTCCTGCGGTGACTGCACCACGGCGATCGACGGATCGGCGAAGTGCGGCACCATGTGCTTGAGCCAGTTGCGGTCGACGCAGTAGTCGGAGTCGATCACCGCCACCACTTCGGCATCCGGTGCGGTGTGCGGCAGGATGTAGTTCAGCGCGCCGCCCTTGAAGCCATGCAGCGGAGCGACGTGGAAGAAGCGGAAGCGCGGGCCGAGCTCTTCGCAATAGTCACGCACCGGTTCCCACACCGCAGGGTCCTTGGTGTTGTTGTCGATGATCAGGACTTCGAAGTCCGGATAGTCGAGGTTGGCCAGGGCATCCAGGGTCTGTTTGACCATCTCCGGCGGCTCGTTGTAGCACGGCACGTGGATCGACACTTTGGGGCGGTAATCGCTATCGCCCAGCACCGGCGTGAAGGGGCGCCGTCGTTGCGTCCACACCGTCTCGGCCAGTTCGTGGGCCTCGGTGAGCAGGACGATGAACACGCCGATGGCGCCGACGCCGAGCAGCAGCCCGACCAGCATGCTGAACCAGGTGCTGTACTGCTGGCTGTAGTCGTAGCCGATCCACACCAGGGCCGAGCCGCCAGCGAAGGCGACGAAGGTCAGGAAGGTACGCCCACGCTGGTGCAGGGCACTGCCGTCGATGAGCATCAAGGCCAGGGACAGCAGCGCCATGACCACCGAGGCAACCGCCAGCAAGCGCCATTGCGGAATGGCGACTACCGGCCCTTCGAAGTTGAATTTCGGATTGCGGTCGAGGTTGTAGACGCCCCAGTAGGCGCCCACCGAACCTTCGTCACCGGCTTTCCACGGCTGGTCGAACGCCTCGATCACGAAGTAGTTGTAGCCCTGGGCGTTCAGGGTGGTGACCAGGGTTCGCAGGTAGATCGCCTGATCCGCCTGGGTCGCCTCGGCGCCCCCGCGCACGCGGCCATTGCTCGGCCAGCCGACCTCGGAGAGCAGCAGCGGTTTTTTCGGGAACAGCTTCTTCAGATCGCGGGCGCGATCGAGGGTGAACTGCGTGGAATCCTGCATGCGCATGAATTCCCAATACGGCAGTACGTGGGCCGCGATCAAGTCCGCGTGGTCGGCCAGCTCCGGGTATTCCTCCCAGATGTGCCACTGCTCAGAGGTAGTGACCGGCACCTTGACCGCCGAGCGTACCCGATCCATGTAGGCGGTCAGCTGCTTGACGGTAACCTCGCGGCGGAACAACGCCTCGTTACCGACCACCACGCGCACTACGCTGCGCGAGTTGTTGGCGATCTCGATGGCCTTGGTGATTTCGCGCTCGTTGCGCTCCTCGTCAGGGCTGATCCACACACCCAGCGTCACGCGCAGGCCGAACTCTTCGGCGAGCAGTGGAATCTTGTCCAGGGCATCATCCACCGAATAGGTTCGGATGCTATCGGTCTGCTTGGAGAGCAGTTCGAGATCCGCACGCATTTCTTCGTCGCTGGGATAGACACCCGTTTGCGGGTTCTGCCCCTGACGGAATGGCGAGTAGGAATAGCCGGATACCTGCTCGGGCCAGTCCGGCGCGGTCACAGGACGGTTGTAGAGCGCCCAGATACCGGTGAACAGGGCGGCAATAGCCAGGAAAACAATCAGATTGAGGCCGAACTTGCGCGAAAGCATGCTGTGTCAGGTTCCGAAAGGTGGAACGGGGAGAGGGCCGGCGAGCGCCGGTTGGCGCGCATGCTACTCCGTCGTTGAATGACTGTATAGCACAGCTCGGAGCGCTTGTTTGAGTATGAGCCGCAGCGTTTTCAGTGGCACCGGGCGTTCAGCTACGAAGCCCGCCAGATGGTGCTTGGGGTGAGCGCCCAGGCTTCCTATAATGCGCGCCCACCAAGAGGAGCCCGCATGTCGTTCGATGAGCAACGTTTCGCCGGAATTGCCCGGTTGTATGGCCGTGAAGGCGCAGAGCGGCTGACGGCTGCCCACGTGGCGGTGGTCGGGATCGGCGGCGTTGGCTCCTGGGTGGCCGAGGCGCTGGCGCGTTCCGGGGTGGGCGAGATTTCCCTGTTCGACCTGGATGATGTCTGCGTCAGCAATACCAACCGGCAGGCTCACGCCCTGCAGGGTCAGGTCGGCCGCGCCAAGGTCGAGGTGATGGCCGAGCGCCTTCGGGCCATCAACCCGGCCTGCGTGGTGCATGAAGTCGCCGATTTCGTGACCCGCGACACCATGGCCGATTACATCACCGTCGAGCTCGACGCGGTGGTCGACTGCATCGATAGCGTGGCAGCCAAGGCGGCGCTGATCTCCTGGTGCAAGCGCCGCAAGATCGCCATCATCACCACCGGCGGTGCGGGCGGGCAGATCGATCCGAGTCAGGTACAGGTGGGGGATCTGAACAAGACCTTCAACGACCCGCTGGCAGCCAAGGTGCGCTCCACGCTGCGCCGCGATTACGGTTTTTCCCGCACGCCGGGGCGCAACTACAGCGTGCCCTGCGTGTTTTCCACCGAGCAGCTGCGTTACCCCGGCGCCGATGGTGAGATTTGCCTGAGCAAGGCATTCGTCGGCGATGGCGTGAAGCTCGACTGTGCCGGTGGCTTCGGCGCGGTGATGATGGTGACTGCCACCTTCGGTATGGTCGCTGCCGCCCGCATCGTCGACAAGCTGGTGGCAGGTGCCCGCCGGCCTAGCGAGCGCAGCGCCTCGAACTCGTGATTCTTTTGTTTTGGGAAAACCTTCAGGCTGCCGATAGCTATCAAATGCTCCTGAAGCACAGGTTCCATGCCCAGCTCGGTGGCGCGGCGAAGTGGCTGTCACATGACGCGCGTCTTGAAGCCAAGAGCCGCTTGCCCTGATCTACCGTTCAGGCATCGATCAGCTTTGCTGCGTTGAGCCGCATCCACTCGGCCAGGGAGTCCAGGGTCGGTCGCAATGACCTGCCCAGCCCGGTGATCTGGTATTCCACACGTGGTGGTACCTCGGCGTAGATCGTGCGGTGTACCAGCCCGCGACGTTCGAAAAGGCGCAACTGCCGGGTCAGTTCCTTTTGCGTGATAGGGGCGATGGCGCGTTGCAGTTCGCCGAAGCGGATCGGGCTGTCGGTGACGATCAGCCGGTACAGAATGGGAATGGCCCATTTGCCGGCAATCAGATTGACGAAGTTCACCATCGGGCAGGGTTCTGTGCCGCTGGTGGCGGCCGAATAATTTGGCGGTGCCGGCTCCACGTAATTCGCCATGACGCTCCTCCAGCCTCTTTAGTATCCAATGGGTGCCTACTATGCAAAGGATACCATTGGGCAAACACTGCAGCTTCTGCATAAGCAATCAGGAGCTGTAGAGATGAAACGACTGCAAGACAAGTTTGCCCTGGTTACCGGTGGCACCAGCGGCATCGGTCTGGAAACCGCGCGGCAGTTCGTCGCCGAAGGCGCGACCGTGGCGATAACCGGTCGAGATGAAGCGGCGCTACAGGCTGCGCGACAGGAACTGGGCAGCGCGCTGCTGACCATTCGCAGCGATGCAGGGCAGGTTGAAGAGCAGCGCCAGTTGGCGCACACCCTCGTCCAGCACTGGCCGCGCCTCGATGTGTTGTATGCGAACGCCGGTGATGTCACTCACCGGTTGCTAGCGGATTGGGATGAAGCCACCTGGGATCAGCTAATGGCGGTCAATCTCAAGGGGCCGTTCTTCCTGATCCAGGCGTTGTTGCCGCTGTTGAGCCATCCAGCCTCGGTGATTTTGTGCGGTTCGACCAGCGCGCATATCGGGCTGCCGCAAAGCAGCGCCTACGCTGCGAGCAAAGCGGCGCTGCTGTCGCTGGCGCGCACGCTGTCGGCGGAACTGCTGGTTGCGGGTGTTCGGGTCAACGTACTGAGCCCTGGCCCAACCGAGACCCCAGCGTTGGGCAAGCTAGGGCTGGCTGCGGATCAACTGCATGCCATGCAGGCGCAAATCCGCGAGCTGGTACCTATCGGTCGCATGGGGACGCCCTGGGAGCTGGCGAAGGCAGCGGTGTTTCTGGCGTCGGACGAGTCGCGATTCGTGGTCGGAACCGAGTTGCTGGTCGATGGTGGTGTCGCCAATCTATAAGCGGCGCGTCGTCCGTCAGGTCTGCTCGGTCAGGCGACGCATCTGTTGCACGACTGCGTTGAGACCGTTGCTGCGAGACGGCGACAGCTGACGTGACAGGCCCAGCTGGGCGAACCAGTCAGCGACATCCACGCTGGTCAGTGTCTTCGCATCCAGACCGTCGATGCGTGCCAGCAGCAGCGCGAGCAGGCCGCGAAGCAGACGGGCATCGGTGGAGGCACGAAATACCCAGCGTCCGTCCAACCGTTCGCCGACCAGCCAGACCTGGCTTTCGCAGCCGTTCACGCGGTTAGCTTCGCTGCGCTCGGCCTCATTGAGAGGCTGCAGGCGCTCGCCCCACTGCATCAGCAGGCGTGCACGCTGTTCCCAGCCGGGGCAGGCAGTAAATGCGTCGAGGGCCTCGCGGGCGCGGTCGGGCAGGCTCATTGCAGCAGCTCCAGGGCCTTATCCAGTGCGGCGAAAAAGCGCTGTAGATCGCTTTCGTCGTTGTACAGGGCGAGGGACACACGGATCGCGCCGCTCACCCCCAGCCGTTGCAGCAACGGCATCGCGCAATGATGGCCGACCCTCACGGCGATGCCTTGCTCGGTGAGCAGGTGAGCGAGGTCGCCGCTGTGTATGCCCTCCACGGTAAAGCAGGCCAGCGCGGTTTCCGGCTCGCCGAGCAGGCGCAGGCCCGCGTAGCCTTGCAGGCCGGTCAGCAGCAGTCGATGCAGTGCGGCTTCATGGTCGCCGATGGCTCTGGCGTCGAGGCTGTCGAGGTAGTCCAGGGCCGCGCCAAGGGCGATGACTCCGGATACCGGCGGCGTACCGGCTTCCAGGCCGAGCGGCGCGTCGCGAAAGGTCGAGGCGAGGTAGTCCGCCTGCTGCACCATTTCACCGCCGAACTGCCAGTGCTGCAGGCGCTGTAGTGCACTACGCCGGCCATAGAGCAGGCCGACGCCATCCGGGCCATACAGCTTGTGGCTGGAGCAGACGTAGAAGTCGCAATCCAGGGCCTGCATGTCCTGGCGGCCGTGCACGATGGCCTGGGCGCCATCCACGACCGTTAGCGCGGCCTGCTCGCGGGCTAGCTTAATCAGTGTTTGCAACGCTTGCCTGCGGCCCAGCACGTTGGACAGCTGAGTGACCGCGAGCAGCCGCGTACGCGGGCCGATCAACATGGCGGCGTGATGCAGGTCGATATCGCCCTGGGGCGTCAGTGGCAGCACCACCAGCTTCAGGGCCTTGCGCGCTGCCAACTGCTGCCAGGGGAGCAGGTTGGCGTGGTGCTCGGCGGCGCTGACGACGATCTCGTCACCAGCCTCGAACAGGTGTTCCAGCCCGTAGGCGAGCAAGTTGAGGGATTCGGTGGCGCCGCGAGTGAAGACGATTTCTTCGCTGTCAGCGGCATTCAGCCAGCGCGCTGCCTTGTTGCGGGTGTCTTCGAAGGCGCGGGTGGCGCGCTCGCCGGGCAGATGTTGGGCGCGGTGCACATTGGCGGCACCACCGGCGTAGTAGGCCAGCAGGGCATCCAGTACCGCTTGCGGTTTCTGCGCCGTGGCGGCGCTGTCGAGGTAGGTCTGGCCTTCGCGGTCGAGGGCCAGCATGCCGGGGAAATCGGCGCGCCAGGGGGAAATCAGGGTCATCCGGATCTCATAACGCTAAATGTAAAAGCGGGCTGCGCCCGCGATGATCATCAAGTCTATCGCGTGCACAGCCCGCTCGGGCAAAGCCTGGCTCAGTTGTGAGCGTGCAGGGCTTCGTTTAGCTCAATCGCCGACTTGTTGGTCTTGCACTCCACCGCGCCACTTTGCGAGTTGCGACGGAACAGCAGGTCGGCCTGGCCAGCCAGATCACGACCCTTGACCACCTTGACCAGGTTGTTCTGGTCGTCGAGCAGGGCGATCTTGGTGCCAGCGGTCACGTACAGGCCGGCTTCGACGATGTTGCGATCGCCTAGCGGGATACCGATACCGGCGTTGGCGCCGATCAAGCAGCCTTCGCCCACGGAAATGACGATGTTGCCGCCGCCAGACAGGGTGCCCATGGTCGAGCAGCCGCCGCCCAGATCCGAACCCTTGCCGACGAATACGCCAGCGGATACGCGGCCTTCGATCATGCCGGGGCCGGCGGTGCCCGCGTTGAAGTTGACGAAGCCTTCGTGCATCACGGTGGTGCCTTCACCGATGTAGGCGCCCAGACGGATACGCGCGCTGTCAGCGATACGCACGCCGCTAGGTACCACGTAGTCGGTCATTTTCGGGAACTTGTCCACCGAGAAGACTTCCAGCAGGTCGCCCTTCAGGCGCGCTTCCAGTTGACGCTCGGTCAGTTCGACCAGATCCACCGCACCCTGGCTGGTCCAGGCGACGTTGGGCAGCAGCGGGAAGATGCCGGTCAGGTTCAGGCCGTGTGGCTTGACCAGGCGATGCGACAGCAGATGCAGCTTGAGGTAAGCCTCGGGGGTGCTGGTCAGGGCGGCATCTTCGGCCAGCAGAGTGGCGACCAGCGGCTTGGCGCTTTCCGCCAGGCGGGTGAGCAGGGCGCTCTGTACCGAGTCGATATTTTTCAGGGCACTGGCCAGTTCACCGGCCTGCTGGTTGGTCAGCGCGATGGCCTGGTTGCCGCCGCTGTAGCCGAGCTTCTCGGTGACCTTGGCAACCAGTTCGGCGCTCGGGTTGAGCAGGGGCTGTGCATAGAACACTTCCAGCCAGGTGCTTTGACGGTTTTGGGTGCCGACCCCGAAGGCCAGGCTGAACAGAGTGTTGGACATGATCTTTTCCTTGCAACGAATTCGATTTAGGTGACGGTATCAGGCCAGTTCGGCGGCATAACGCTCGGGTTTGAAGCCGACCAGCGTACGCGCGCCCAGATCCAGCACGGGGCGCTTGATCATCGACGGTTGGGCCAGCATCAGTTCGATAGCTTTGGCCTGGTCGAGATCGCTCTTCTGGGCGTCGTCGAGCTTGCGAAACGTGGTACCGGCGCGGTTGAGGATGGTTTCCCAGCCGTGCTCGTCACACCACTTCTGCAGATTGCCGCGGTCGATGCCGGCGGTCTTGTAGTCGTGAAACTGGTAAGCGATACCTTGCTCTTCGAGCCAGGTACGGGCCTTCTTCATGGTGTCGCAGGCCTTGATCCCATAAAGGACGTTACTCATTGATTTCCCTCGGAAGGATTCCACTCGTCGAATCCTCCTCAATACCTTGTTAATTGCGAGCGGTGGATTATGCCACGTCGGCCCGGCTTGCGGCGCTGTCAGGGCATAACTCAATCTTCGTGCCCTGCGCAGCCTCTATCCGACGCGTTAGAATGCAGAGCCCATGCGCGCCATGTGGCCTTGTTCGTAAAGGATCTCTCCCGTCATGCAGCTTCTCTACACCATCCTGACCATGTTGCTGGTGGTCAGTGGTACCCGTATCAGCGCCCAGTTCATTCCCCTGCCTCTGCCGATCCTGCAGATTCTGATCGGCGCATTGTTGGCGATTCCGGTACTGGGGCTGCATGTGCGGCTAGACCCCGAGTTGTTCCTCCTGCTGTTCATTCCGCCGCTGTTGTTCGTCGATGGTTGGCGCATGCCCAAGGGGCAGTTTCGCAAGCTGCGTACACCGATCCTGTTTCTGGCTTTTGCCCTGGTGTTCTTCACCATTCTCGGTGCCGGTTATTTCATTCATTGGTTGCTGCCTCAGGTGCCGCTGGCGGCCTGCTTCGCACTGGCGGCGGTGCTGTCGCCAACCGATGCGGTAGCGGTTTCGGCGATTGCCCACGGGCGCCTGCCCAGCACCTTGAACAACCTGCTGCAGGGCGAGGCGCTGATGAACGACGCCTCGGGCCTGGTGGCCTTCAAGTTCGCCGTGGCGGCGACGCTGACCGGGGTGTTCTCGTTTTCCGATGCCAGCCTGCAGTTCGTGCTGGTAGCCGTTGGCGGGCTGCTGATCGGCCTGGCGCTGAGCTATCTGTTGGGTCGCCTGCGGGCCTGGATGATCGCCCGCGGCTGGGAGGAGCCGGCGCCCCATGTGTTGCTGATGCTGTTGCTGCCTTTCGCCGCCTACGTGGCCGCTGAGCACCTGGGGCTGTCTGGCATTCTCTCGGCGGTTGCCGCCGGCATGATGCAAAGCCGCCTCGATCTGCTGCCACGGCAGACCACCACGCGCCTGCTCAATCGCGGGGTGTGGGCGATGCTCGAATTCACCTTCAATGGCCTGATATTTCTGCTCCTGGGCCTGCAGTTGCCGGACATCATCAAGGCCGTGATCGGTGATCACGCTGACTCCTGGCAACTGCTGCTGCCGGCGTTGGGTTACGTGCTGGCGGTGTATGCCGTGCTGATGGCGCTACGTTTCGTATGGGTCTACAGCTACTGGCGCACCTCCGGGATACTGCGCCGCTGGCGCGGCAAGTCGACCCGTTTCGCCGGACAATCGCGCCTCGCTCTGACTGCAGTGCTGACCCTGGGTGGCGTACGGGGTGCCGTGACGCTGGCCGGCGTAATGTCGTTGCCACTCCTGCTCAACAATGGCCAGGCGTTTCCCGAGCGTGATCTGCTGATCCTCATCGCTGCTGGGGTGATCCTGCTGTCGCTGCTGGTCGCCAGCGTGGCGCTGCCAAGCCTGCTGCCGCTGCTGCCTCAGGACAATGTGGCCCGCCAGGAGGGCGAGCTCAACCGTCACCGCGCTCAGGTGCTGCAGGCGGCCATTCGCTGCCTGGAGGCCGACGATGAAAAGGCTGCGGATACCGATGGGGCCATCGCTGCGGCCGAGATCCGCGCCAAGCTGATGAGCGAGTACCGCGATCTGCTCGAGCGCACCCGTACGCGCAGTGCCGAAGAGTCGCGTGACAACCAGCGCCAGGCCGACCAACTGGAGTACCGCATGCGTCTGCATGCGCTGCGTACCCAGCGCCTGGAGTTGTACCGGATGCGCAAGGAGCACCAGCTAGACGACGACATGCTGGCGGAAATCCTCCGCGACCTGGACAACGCCGAGGCGCGCCTGCTCAAGGGTTAAGGGCTGTTGACGTTTCAGCGCAAGCCGCGTTGCTGCGAGAAATCTCGCCAAGCGAGGCGGAGGACGCAGGGAATGGCATCCCCTTTTCAAGTCCTCCAACGACGCATGGCGAGATTTCCCGCGCAAACCGTAGGGCTCCGGCGCGGTCGTGCTGAAACATCAGCAGACCCTAGTCAGGGCTCGTAGTGCTTCAGCTGGCGGGCGATCAGCAAGCGCTGGATCTCGCTGGAGCCCTCGTAGATCTGGGTGATGCGCGCATCCCGGTAGTAGCGCTGCACCGGAAAGTCCTCCAGATAACCGTAGCCGCCATGCACCTGGAGCGCCTTTGAGCACACCCGCTCGGCCATTTCCGAAGCGAACAGCTTGGCCTGGGAGGCTTGCGACAGGCATGGCTGGCCGGCACTGCGCAGGCGGGCGGCGTGCAGGGTAAGCAGGCGCGCAGCGTTGATCTGGGTGTGCATGTCGGCGAGCATGTTGGCGATGCTCTGATGCTCGCCTATGGGTTTGTCGAACTGCACCCGTTCGCGGGAGTAGAGCAGCGCTGCCTCGAAGGCCGCGCGGGCGATGCCGACGGCCTGGGCGGCGATACCGATGCGTCCGCCCTCCAGATTGGACAGGGCGATGCTCAGCCCCTTGCCACGCTCGCCGAGTAGATTCCCTGCGGGGATGCTGCAGTTTTCCAGGGCGATGGCGCAGGTGTCCGAAGCGCGAATGCCCATCTTGTGTTCACTGCGTTCGATGCGAAAGCCAGAAGTGTTGGTCGGCACCAGAAAGGCCGAGATGCCTTTTTTGCCGAGCGTGGCATCGGTAACCGCGAAGACGATCGCCAGGCCGGCGCGGCGGCCGTTGGTGACGAATTGCTTGGCGCCATTGAGTACCCAGTGATCGCCGCGCAGTTCGGCACGGGTACGCAGGTTATGAGCCTCGGAACCTGCTTGGGGTTCGGTCAGGCAGAAGCAGCCGATCACTTCTCCACTGGCCAGGCGCGGTAGCCATTCGTCCTTCTGGCTATCGCTGCCGTAATTGAGCAGCGGGCCGCAGCCTACCGAGTTGTGCACGCTCATCAGGGTGCCGGTCGCGGCATCGGCGGCGGAGACTTCCTCGATGGCCAGCGCATAGGCCACATAGTCGAGATAACTGCCGCCCCAGGTATCCGGGACGATCATTCCCAGCAGGCCCATTTCGCCCATCTGGGCTACCACCGCGTCATCGATCCAGCCGGCTTTTTCCCACTCTGCTGCGTGGGGGGCGATGGCGCGCCGGGCGAACTGTCGGGTGCAGTCGCGGATCATGCGTTGTTCGTCGTCCAGTTCGATGTCGTGCATAGCGACCTCTCTGTTGTCATTGGCCCATGCCGGATCGCGGCAAGCGGGCAGGCACGGCCATCACGGATCACGTGGTTGGCCTGATTACAGGGTCGCCCAGGAACGGGCTAATCGCAAACGGTGAAGTGCGCGCGGTGACGGTCGTCACCGCGCGGGAGAGATCAGTTCTGCTGGCGCAGCTGCTCGATCAGGTTGCTGTCCGGATAGCCATCGGCTGGCCAGCCAAGTTGCAGCTGGAAGGCACGAATCGCTTTGCGCGTGTTGGCGCCAATGATGCCGTCCGCATGGCCAGAGTCGAAACCACGGGCGTTCAAGCGTTCCTGCAGTTCGACACGTTCGCTACGGCCCAGTTGCCGATCGCCTTCCGGCCAAGTGCCCTGCACGCCATTGCCACCACGCATGCTGTCCGACAGCAGACCGATCGCCAGCGCATAGGACGTGGAGTTGTTGTAGCGCAGGATGCTGCGGAAGTTGCTCAGCAGCAGGAACGCCGGTCCACGGTGCCCAGCGGGCAGCAGTAGGGTGGCACTGGCATCATCACGTGGGGAACCTAGCGGCTGCCCCACTGGGTGAATGCCAAGGGCACGCCATTCTCTCAGGCTGCGGCGCACTTCCGGGTCGGCCAGGGCGTAGTCGAAGCCCTGCGGTAGTTGCACTTCGAAGCCCCAGGGCTGGCGCAGTTGCCAGTTGGAGCCTTGCAGGTAGTGAGCCGCCGAGGCCAGGGCGTCGGCCTGGGACGTCCACACATCGCGCTTGCCGTCGCCGTCGAAGTCCACCGCGTGTTCGTTATAGGTGGTGGGCATGAACTGGGTCTGGCCCATGGCGCCGGCCCAGGAGCCGACCAGGCTTTCCGGGGCAATATCGCCATGCTGGAGAATCTGCAGGACAGCCAGCAACTGGCTGCGCCAGAAGGCCTGGCGGCGGCCCTCGTAGGCAAGCGTCGCCAGGGAGCGCACCACGTTGTGGCTGCCGATGTTGCTGCCGAAGTTGCTTTCCAGGCCCCAGATGGCGACCAGGGTTTCCGCGTCGACCCCATAGCGCTGCTCGATCTGATTGAGCAGCGCGCGGTTCTGCGTGAGCAGGATACGGCCACGGGCGACTCGGCTGGGGGAAACGGCCCCTTTCAGGTATTCCCATACTGGGCGGCTGAATTCTGGCTGGCTGCTGTCGGCCTTGACCACGTCCGGATTTGGGACGACGCCTGCAAAGGCGCGGTCGAACAGGGTCGGGCTAATACCGGCGGCCATCGCGTCGCTACGCAGCAAGTCACGCCACTGTTCGAAGCTCAGTTGCTCCTGAACCGGCTGGGTGAAAGCGATGTGGGTCGGGGCCTTGCTCTGCGGGATGCTCGGAGCCGCCAATGGCTGAGCAGGGGCGTCGGCACAGGCCGTGAGCAAAAGCAGAAAACTGGCCGCAGCGGTGACGGGCAGGCCGCGAGTGAACAGGTTGGGCATGATTATCTCAACACGTTTTGCAGGCGAGCACCTTAGCACGGATGAGCGAGAATGCGGGCTGTGGGAGCGCTCACGCGGCCTTGGCGGGCGCTTTAAAAAGTATCTGCGCTGTCATTACTGCACTGAATACAGGCTTAGAACGCTCGTTTCCAGTCAGTAAGTTGCGCGTTATTCAGGCTGTGTGAAAACTACTGCGCTCGGGCATGCGGCGTTAAAAACCAGCTCAAAATGCTCATTTACAACTCGTAAACTGCGCTTTTGACTCACTACGTTCGCCCTACGGGCCAGCCTTCGGCTGTTACTCCGCTGCGCTACGTTTCGCCGGTTTGCGGGGGCGCCCAGCCCTTGCCTGACCTTCGCTCGCTACGTTTTCACACGGCCTGTATTGCCTGCTTTTTTATTGAGCTGGCTGTCTCACTTGGGCTTTTCAACACCCTAAGAAACGAAAAAGCCTCCCAGTTTTGCTGGGAGGCTTGGCGGTTGTAGCTGCCTTTTCCTTTACCGGGGCGTTCCTGGCGTGAGCGGAACAGCGGCTGGGCAACGATGGATTTGGCCTTGTTCGGGCGTGCTTTTTTGCTCATGGCGTGTCCTTGATCAATGCTCGCGTCGATGCGAACGAAGCAAATGATGCGCTGCTACTAGGGTGATGTCCACACCCAATGTAGGCGTTAAGCACCGAGCTTCAGGCGCTGCCCGGCCATCATCAACACCAGGCGTGACAGGCTGGCCCAAGGATCACCTGCTGCCTGGCCCTTGACCTGGGCATCGATCTGCTGGGCGTCCATCAGCAGCGCATTCCAGCGTGCCGGCGAGTGACGCTGCAGGGCTTTGCTCACCAGCGGGCGGCGTTTGTCCCAGACCGGGGGGCGTGCCGAAGCGAAGGCCTTGTCCAGCGGTACGCCCTGGCTGAACTGATAGGAAATATTGGCCAGTTGGCGCAGCTCGCGGGCCAGCATCACCACGATGAACAGCGACTCCTGGCCTTCGCCACGCAAACCGTCAAGCATGCGCAGGGCGTGGGCGGCTTCGCCATTGAGGATGGCATCGATCAGGCCGAAAACGTCGTAACGAGCGCTATCGGCAACGGCTGCCTGCACGGTGCTAGCATCGATCTGCTGGCCGTCTGCGAGCAGCTTGAGCTTCTCGATTTCCTGGGCCGCGGCAAGCAAATTGCCTTCCACTCGTGCGGCAATCAGATCCACCGCTTCCGCAGTGGCGTTCATGCCGGCCTGGGCCAGGCGCTGGCGAATCCACTGTGGCAACTGGCTGGCGTCCACTGGCCATATCTGCACGAACTGGCAGTGTGGGCCGTCGATCAGGGCCTTGGCCCACTTGGTCTTCTGCGCGCTGCCGTCGAGTTTGGGCAGGCTGATTAGCAGCAGAGTGTCTTCCGGCGGGCGACCCAGGTACTCGATGATCGCTGCAGCGCCCTTGTCGCCAGGCTTGCCGTTGGGGATGCGCAGTTCGATGACGCGCTTCTCGGCGAATAGCGACATGCTGGCGCCGGCTTGATAGAGCACGCCCCAGTCAAAATTGGCTTCGGCGTGAAACACCTCGCGCTCGCTGAAACCTTGCGCACGGCTGGCGTTACGAATGGCGTCACTGGCTTCCTGGCACAACAGTGCTTCGTCGCCGCAGACCACGTAGACGGGAGCCAGGGAACCTTGAAGGTGTTTGCCGAGTTGGGCGGGAGCGAGTTTCATGGGTCGAGAAACCGAGGGGCCACCATAGTGGCCCCAGCCGGCTTATTGCACCGGCAGTTCGATGGGCGATTGCTGCGGCTGTGCGGCTTCGCGCTGGCGTGCGGCTTCCAGTGCGTCGGCTTCCGCCTTGGCTTTGGCTTCAGCTGTCTGCTGCAGAGCGTCGAGCTGATCCGGAGTGATCTGCTGCAGGCGTTGGGCCAGCTGCTGTACTAGGTCACGGCGCATTTCGGTGCGCAGTTGAGCCGACTCCTGATCGTTGCTGATCAGGTTGTTGGAGTCCTGTACGTAATAGGTCTGCACTTCCAGCTGGTTGCTCAGCAGCAGCAGATTCTTGGCGCCGCGAATCTCGTAGTTCAGAGTCAGGGTGCGCTCGTACTCGGCGCTGCGAGCTGAGCTGGTGTAGCTGGCGGAGCGCTGTGTTTCCTGTTCACCGGCCAGGTAGAGCTTGTAGGCGGCGCCAGGGAAGACGCGAACACCATTGCTTTCCAGCACGTCACGCACATCACGTACGGTTTCGCCGTAGCTGTCGCGTGCGCCGACCTCTAGTTCTTTGAGAGCGAACTGTACGTCGCCGGTACCGCGCAGCTGGAAGCCACATGCGCCGAGCAGGCTTGCCAGGCCGATTACCAACAGATTGCGCTTGATCATCTCGTTATCCCCTTGTCCTGCTGGCTCCGCTGGCCAGCATGGGCAGGCACGGGTGCCTGCGTTGCCGATACGTTGACCCGGTGCCGGCAGCATGCCGACACCTCAGTTGTCGCCTCAGTTGGCGACGATGTTGACCAGCTTGCCAGGCACCACGATGACCTTGCGGATCGTCAGCCCTTCGGTGAAGCGTTGTACGTTTTCGTTGCTGCGGGCAGCCGCTTCGACCGCCTCGCGGCTGGCGTCGGCCGGCACGTCGATCTGGCCGCGCAGTTTGCCGTTGACCTGAATCACCAACTGCAGGCTGTCTTGCACCAGAGCCGATTCGTCCACGGCTGGCCATGTGGCGTCGATGATCGCTTCCTCGTGACCCAGTTCCTGCCACAGTTCGTGGCTGATATGCGGGGTGATCGGGGCGAGCAGCAGGGCGACGGTTTCCAGACCTTCTTGCAGCAGAGCGCGCTGTTGATCGTTGTCCTGTGGGGCTTTCTCCAGCACGTTCATCAGGGTCATCACCTGGGCGATGGCCGTGTTGAATTTGTTGTGCTGGCCGATATCCAGGCTCGCCTGTTTGATTGCCAGGTGAATGGAACGGCGGACTTCCTTGCTGCTGTCGTCAAGTTCGGCGACATCCAGTACGCCCGGCAGCCCTTTGCTGACGTGGCCCTGAGCCAGGCGCCAGACGCGGCGCAGGAAACGGTTCGCGCCTTCAACGCCGGCGTCTGACCATTCGCAGCTCATGTCGGGTGGGGATGCGAACATCATGAACAGGCGGCACGTGTCCGCGCCGAACTGGTCGATCATCGACTGTGGGTCGACGCCGTTGTTCTTCGATTTGGCCATTTTCTCGGTGCCACCGATTTCCACCGGCAGACCATCGGATTTCAGCTTGGCGCTGATGACCTTGGCCTTGCTGTCACGCTCAAGCTCGACATCGGCCGGGTTGAACCAGGTAAAACCACCATTGGCTTCGCGACGGTAGTAGGTGTCGGCGACCACCATGCCCTGAGTCAGCAAGTTCTTGAAGGGTTCATTCGACGACACCAGGCCTTCGTCACGCATCAGCTTGTGGAAGAAGCGCGCGTAGAGCAGGTGCAGGATGGCATGTTCGATCCCGCCGATGTACTGATCGACCGGCAACCAGTGGTCGGCCGCGGATTTGTCTACCAGGCCGCCTTCATAATGCGGCGAAGCGTAGCGAGCGTAGTACCACGAGGACTCGACGAAGGTGTCCATGGTGTCGGTTTCACGCTTGGCCGGGGCACCGCATTTCGGGCAGTTGCATTCGTAGAACTCGGGCATGCGCGCCAGAGGCGAGCCTGCGCCATCGGGCACTACGTCTTCAGGCAGTACGACTGGCAGTTGATCTTCCGGTACCGGTACGTCGCCACAGGCGCCGCAGTGGATGATCGGGATCGGGCAGCCCCAGTAGCGCTGGCGGCTGATGCCCCAATCGCGCAAACGGAACTGAGTGCGCGAGGCGCCGAGTTGCTTCTTCAGCAGGGCGACTTCGATGGCGTCGAAGGCACCTTCGAAGTCCAGGCCGTCGAACTCGCCGGAATTGATCAGTTGGCCGTGCTCGTTGTACGCGGCTTGCCACGGTGCAGGTGTTTCGTCACCGGCACTGGTGCGAACCACGGCCTTGATCGGCAACTGGTACTTGATGGCGAATTCGAAATCGCGCTCGTCATGAGCGGGCACGGCCATGACCGCGCCGTCGCCGTAGTGCATCAGCACATAGTTGGCGACCCACACTGGCAGTTTCTCGCCGGTCAGTGGGTGCTCGACGAACAGTGGCGTGGGCATGCCACGCTTTTCCTGAGTGGCGACGTCGGCTTCCGCCACGCTGCCGGCTTTGCATTCAGCGATGAACGCCTGCAGCTCAGGGTTGTTCTGTGCGGCCAGCGTCGCCAGCGGGTGTTCGGCGGCCACCGCGACATAGGTCGCGCCCATCAGGGTGTCGGGACGGGTGGTGAAGACTTTCAGTACACCCGCTTCGCCGATCGAGTCGACGTCGTAAGGGAACTGCACTTCCATGCCGCGGGATTTGCCGATCCAGTTGCGCTGCATGGTCTTGACCTGTTCTGGCCAGCCATCCAGTTCATCCAGACTGCTCAAGAGCTCATCCGCGTAGGCGGTGATCTTGAAGTAGTACATGGGGATTTCGCGTTTCTCGATCACTGCGCCGGAGCGCCAGCCACGGCCGTCGATGACCTGCTCGTTGGCCAGTACGGTCTGGTCGACCGGATCCCAGTTCACGGTGCCGTTCTTGCGATAGATCACACCTTTTTCGAAAAGGCGGGTGAACAGCCATTGTTCCCAGCGGTAGTAGTCCGGCTTGCAGGTGGTGATTTCGCGAGACCAGTCCACCGCCAGGCCCAGGCTACGCAGCTGGGTCTTCATGTAGGCGATGTTTTCGTACGTCCACTTGGCGGGTGCCACGTTGTTTTTCATGGCGGCGTTTTCCGCCGGCATGCCGAAAGCGTCCCAGCCCATGGGCTGCAGCACGTTCTTGCCCTGCATGCGCTGGTAGCGCGCGATCACGTCACCGATGGTGTAGTTGCGCACGTGCCCCATGTGTAGCTTGCCGCTCGGGTAGGGGAACATCGACAGGCAGTAGAACGTCTCCTTGCCGGGTTGTTCGCTGACTACAAAGGAGTTCTGCGAATCCCAGTGGGATTGCGCGGCGGCTTCGATTTCGCGTGGCTGATACTGTTCGTGCATGGCTACTTTGCGCTAGGGAAATGGGCTTTCGGGAAACGCCGTAGCATACATGACCCCCCTTGACGGAGGGAAACGCTGATTGCTCTGGCGGGCGTGTGGCTCACCGTTTGTCGCGGTACACGGCTCGCCCCAGAGGGAGCGCTAAGCTGATCTGAAGGGCGCGTTGCCCGGAGGTGTACGATGGAACATTCAGCGAATAACGATGGTGGCGGTGACCCCTATGGACGCCTGCTGCAACGGCTGACTTCGGCCCTCGATGAAGCCGACAGCCTCGCGCGTTTGTCCGACGCGCCTTGCGCTGACATGGAGGTACGCGGTTTGTCCGCTGCAGAACTGGCACTGATCACCGCGTACATGAGCAATGATCACCAATGGCTGAAGGGCTGGCACGCCACTACTGCGCAGCACTACCTGTCCGGTGTGGCATCTTTGGAGCCCGTGCAACCTCCTTTCGAACGTCATTCAGTCTTCTATTGTGGGCAGTGGCACCCATCCGCTGCGGTTCTTCCCGACATCTAGCGTTCAGGTTCGTGTTGGCGATTGAGTGCGGCTCCGCTCGTGCAGTACGGTTTTTCTCATCTCAAAAGGCGGCGCGGGTTGTACTGCAGTCGCAACTGCCTCTAGGCTTCGACCCTTTCCGGAGGTGCTCGATGCCGCTTCGCTACATGCTCAAGCAATTCTTCATGCCGCCCGGCATTCTCCTGCTGTTGCTTGTGCTCGCCTGGTTTCTGCGGCGGCGCTTTCCGCGGCTGGCGGCAGGCTGTTTCGCCATTGGGCTGGGCGGGTTGTGGTTGATGAGCCTGCCGGTGACGGTGGAGTGGGCGGCGCGGCTGATCGAGCGTGAGCCTGCGCTGGTTCAGGAAAGTTGGGCTGGATTGGCGCAACATGCGGACGTTATCGTCGTATTGGGTGGCGGACGGGATTCTGCAGACCCGGCCTGGGGCGCAGATCAGCCCAGTGCCATAGCGTTGGAGCGTACCCGCTATGCTGCGCGCCTGGCCAAGGCTTCCGGGTTACCGGTGCTGACCACCGGTGGGCTGCATTTCGGTCGGCCGCCGAGTGAAGCGAGGCTAATGGCTGACGTGATGAGTGAGGATTTCGGTGTCGAGGTGCGCTGGCGGGAAGAGCGCAGCCGTACGACCTGGGAAAACGCGCTAGAAAGCGCCGCCATGCTGCAGCCCGGAGGTATTCGCCGTGTGGTGCTGGTGACCCAGGCCTGGCACATGCCGCGCTCGCGCTGGAGTTTCGAACAAGCTGGCTTTGAGGTGGTGGCCGCGCCCGTGGGGTTTATCGGCGGGCCCAACGATCGTCCGCTAGGCGGCTGGCTGCCAGAGGGCAAGGCCGTATGGCAAAGCACCTTGCTGCTTAACGAAGTGGTGGGCAGCTTGGCATACCCGCTGGTCTATGGGCGTTAGCGTTTTGTCATCGCACGTGATGGCGACGCATGGGAGGGCATTGCGATCGTTGGGTTGTGGATGGAGCACACGTCTGGTGTGCGCTCCATCCACTCGATTGGCACTTCTGCCATCTATTGCCCAGCGGTCTGCCGGCGCCTGAACAATGCCCAAACCAACAGCAGGCCGCACAGGATGATCAGCGGCCAGGAGCGCCATTGCAGGTACGGCGTCAGGTGCTGCATGGGCTGCACTTCACCGTAAAGGGTGCCTTGCTCGAACTGCGGCAAGCGTTCGGTAATGCGGCCGAAGGGATCGATCAGTACGGTCACGCCATTGTTGGTGGCACGAATCATCCAGCGGCCGGCCTCTAGGGCGCGCATCTGGGCCATTTGCAGGTGTTGCAGCGGGCCGATCGAGGTGCCGAACCAGGTGTCGTTGCTCACCGTTAGCAACAGATCACTCTGCGCGGCGAGGTTTGCGGCGAACTCTGGGTAGACCACTTCGTAGCAGATGAATGTCGCGATGCGATGCCCTTTGGCCTCCAGTAGCGGCTGATCGGCGTCGCCGCGGGCGAAATCCGACATCGGCAGGTCGAAGAAGGCGATCAGGCCGCGCAGCACTTCCTGTAGCGGTACGTATTCACCGAAAGGTACCAGCCGCTGCTTGAGGTAGTCGCCACTACCCTGGCCGACCACGCTAACGCCATTGTAGTAACGCAACTCACCGTGCTCGTTAAGCTGGCGAATCGGTACGCCGGTGATCAGTGCGCTCTGGCGGTCGCTGGCGAAACGATCCATCACGCTGAGATAGCCGGTGGCTTGTTCTTTGAGTACCGGGACGGCGGTTTCCGGCCAGATCAGCAAGTCGGTCGGCTTGCTGCTGAAGCTCATGTCGCGGTACAGCGCGAGTTGCGCATTGAGCTGTGCCGGATCCCACTTGAGGTTCTGCTCCACGTTGCCTTGGATGGCCGCAACGCTTAGTGGCTCGCCAGCCGGCGCTGTCCAGGCGTGATCCTTGAGTAGCGCGCCGCTAAGCCAGGTTGCGATCAATAGGCCGAGTGCTGCAGCCAGTTGCGGCTTATGTCTATAGGCGCGTGGCAGATTGACCAGCAGTGCGGCGCTCAGCACCAGCGCAAAGGACAATAGCCAGACACCACCCACTGGCGCGAGGCCGGCCAGCGGGCCGTCGAGCTGGCTATAGCCGGCATAGAGCCACGGGAACCCGGTGAGGAACCAGCCACGAAAGGCTTCCTGAACGACCCACAAAGCGGCGAAAACCAGGGCGTCCGTTACCAGTGATGCATTGCGGCGCAGCAATAAAGCCCACAACCAGGCCAATAGAGCGAAGAACAGGCCGAGACCGGCGACGAAACCCAGGGTCAGAAACGCAGCCAGGGGCGGTGACGCGGCGCCGTAGTCGTGAATGCTCACATACACCCAACTGGTGCCTGAAGCGAACAGGCCGAAACCGTACCACCAGCCGCGCCAGGCGGCCTGGCGCGGCGTCAGGTCGCGTAGCCCGCGGTAGAGCAGGGCAATCGACAGCAGTGCCAACGGCCAGATGCCGTAAGGCGCCAGTGCCAGGGTGATAAGCGCACCGGCGAGGAGGGCGATCAGATTGCCGGGCCAGCCGGGGCGGAACAGTCGATTCATCAGGATGCTCGTGAGGGGAGTGAGAAGCGCCCCGCTTGCAGGGCGCTACAACGCGTCAGCGGGCCAGCGGCGTCAGGCGCAGCAGGTGTACGCGGCGGCTGTCGGCATTCAGTACGCGGAAACGGAACTCGCCGATCACTGTCACTTCGTTACGCTTGGGCAGGTGGCCGAAGGCGCTCATTACCAGGCCGCCGACGGTGTCGAACTCGTCGTCGGAGAAGTCAGTGGTAAAGGCTTCGTTGAAGTGGTCGATAGGCGTCAGCGCCTTGACCAGGAAGTCGCCGCTGGGCAGTGGTTTGACGTAGCTGTCTTCCTCGACGTCATGCTCGTCCTCGATGTCGCCGACGATCTGCTCAAGCACATCTTCGATGGTCACCAGGCCGGCGACACCGCCGTACTCGTCGATCACCACGGCCATGTGGTTGTGGTTGGCGCGGAACTCGCGCAGCAGCACGTTGAGGCGCTTGGACTCTGGTACGAAAGTCGCCGGGCGCAGCATGTCGCGGATATTGAAGTCGGGCTGGTCGGCTAGCAGCAATGGCAGCAGATCCTTGGCGAGGAGGATGCCGAGCACATCATCGAGGGTTTCGCCAATCACCGGATAACGTGAGTGCGCCGCTTCGATGATCACCGGGAGGAATTCTTTGGGAGACTGGCTGGCCTTGATGGTGACCACCTGGGAGCGCGGCACCATGATGTCGCGGACCTGCAGGTCCGCGACCTGGATAGCGCCTTCGACGATGGCCAGCGCCTCGCTGTCGAGCAGTTTGTTTTGGTGCGCATCGCGCAGAACTTCCAGCAGTTCCTGGCGGTTCTTCGGCTCATGAGCAAAAGCCTGGGTCAGTTTATTCAACCAGGACTTCTGCTCGTTGCTCGATCGGTCTTCGCTCATGGGGGTTTACTCGGGATCCTTGCTTCTATTCGTCGCCGGCATACGGGTCGGGATGACCCAGCTCGGCGAGCAATAATCGTTCCAGCGCTTCCATCTCCTCGGCTTCCTCATCATCGATGTGGTCGTAGCCGAGCAGGTGCAGGCAGCCGTGTATCACCAAATGCGCCCAGTGCGCTTCCAGTGTCTTGCCTTGTTCGATGGCTTCGCGCTCGACCACTGGTACACAGATCACCAGGTCGCCGAGCAGCGGGATATCCAGCAAATCATCAGGTACATCGGCGGGAAAGGACAATACGTTGGTGGCGTAGTCCTTGTGTCGCCAGGTGTGATTGAGCTCGCGGCCTTCCGCCTCGTCGACCAGGCGAATGGTCAGTTCCGAGTCGGCAGTGCGCTGGCGCAGGGCCAACTCACACCAGGCTTGAAAGGCACCCTCGGCGGGTAAGTGGTCGCCGTCACTGGCGACCTGCAGATCCAGCTCGATCATGTGTCTGACCTGGCACCCGGGTCGTTGTCCGCCGGGCGGCGGTCGAAGGGCTTGTGTTCGGTTTCGAAGCGCTCGTAAGCCTCGACGATGCGCTGCACCAGTGGGTGGCGCACTACGTCCTTGGGTTTGAAGTGAGTGAAGCTGATGCCCGGCACGCCATTGAGTACCTCGAGCACGTGAGTCAGGCCACTCTTGGTGCCGCGCGGCAGGTCGACCTGGGTGATGTCGCCGGTGATCACTGCCGTGGAGCCGAACCCGATACGGGTCAGGAACATCTTCATCTGTTCCATCGTGGTGTTCTGGCTCTCATCGAGAATGATGAAGCTGTTGCTCAGCGTGCGGCCGCGCATGTAGGCCAGCGGCGCGACCTCTATCACCTGTTTTTCGATCAGTTTGGCAACCTGCTCGACACCCAGCATCTCGTAGAGCGCGTCGTACAGCGGGCGCAGGTAAGGGTCGATTTTCTGCGACAGGTCGCCAGGCAGGAAGCCCAGCTTCTCACCGGCCTCGACCGCCGGGCGTACCAGCAGGATGTGGCGGATCTGCTCGCGTTCCAGTGCATCGACTGCGCAGGCCACGGCCAGGTAAGTCTTGCCTGTACCTGCCGGGCCGATGCCGAAGTTGATGTCGTGGTCGAGGATCGCTTTCACGTAAAGCTGCTGGTTGGCGCCACGCGGACGAATCATGCCCTTGCGGGTGCGCAAGGCGATGTGGGTGTGGGCGCTGGGGTTGTTCAGCTCCTCGATACCCGATTCTTGCAGGAACAGGTGCACCGTATCCGGCGACAGCTCGGCGCTGTCGGTTTCGCGATACAGGCGACGTATCAGGTTCTCGGCAGAGGTGGTTTGCCCTGGCTCGCCGAGCAGCTCGAACTGATTGCCACGGTTACGGATCTCGATGCCCAGACGTGATTCGATCAGGCGCAGATGCTCGTCGAATTGCCCGCTGAGGTTGGCGAAGCGCTTGGCTTCAAAGGGTTCGAGGGTGAAACGATGAGGTTCTATGGATGTATTCAAAGTTGTATTTTGGCCGCCAGTCGGCTGAGTTGAAGGCAGAGAATAGCGCTAGCCGTCGCCGGGGAAAAGCACGGTCGATGACCGTGCTGCGCGGTGGCATGTTTTAGAGCGTCCTGCGCTCAGTGGCGCTCGATCAGCGTGCCACGCAATGAATGTGGCATCGCCTCGTCGATATGTACATCGACGAATTGGCCGATCAGCTGTGGGTTGCTGCACGGAAAGTTGACGTAGCGGTTGTTCTCGGTGCGGCCCTGCAGCTTGCCGGGATCTTTTTTCGAAAAGTCGTTGACCAGAATGCGCTGCACACTGCCGACCATACGCCGACTGTTTTCGAAACCCTGCTGGTTGAGGCGATTTTGCAAAATTTTCAGGCGCTGCTTTTTCACTTCTTCCGAGGTGTTGTCGACCAGATCGGCCGCCGGGGTACCGGGGCGCGAGCTGTAGACGAAGGAGTAGGAGAAGTCGAAACCAACCTCTTCCACCAGCTTCATGGTTTGCTCGAAATCTTTCTCGGTTTCGCCGGGGAAGCCGATGATGAAGTCCGAACTGATGACGATATCCGGCACTGCAGCCCTGAGCTTGCGGATGCGTGATTTGTATTCCAGTGCGGTGTGGTTGCGCTTCATCGCCGCAAGAATACGGTCAGAGCCCGATTGCACCGGCAGGTGCAGGAATTTCACCAATTCTGGGATCTCGGCATGGGCCTTGATCAGCGCGTCGGAGAACTCCAGCGGATGGCTAGTGATGTAGCGGATGCGGTCGATGCCATCGATAGCCGCGACCAGATACAGCAATTCGGCGAAGTCGGTGATACCGCCTTCGCGATTGGTACCCCGGTAGCCGTTGACGTTCTGGCCAAGGAGGGTCAGTTCACGCACGCCGTTTTCGGCTAGATGGATGATTTCGGTCAGCACATCGTCCAGTGGGCGGCTGACTTCCTCACCGCGGGTGTAAGGCACCACGCAAAAGGTGCAGTACTTGCTGCAGCCTTCCATCACGGACACGAGCGCGCTGGGGCCGTCGACGCGGGGCTCGGGCAGGCGATCGAACTTCTCGATCTCGGGGAAGGAAACATCCACTTGAGCGATCTTGGTGCTGCGTGCCGCATCGATCATCTCTGGTAGGCGATGCAAGGTCTGCGGGCCAAAGACCACATCGACATAGGGTGCGCGATCACGAATCGCCGCACCTTCCTGGCTGGCCACGCAGCCGCCAACGCCGATCACCAGATCTGGGTTCTCCAGTTTCAATTCACGCCAGCGGCCTAGTTGAGAGAACACCTTGTCCTGGGCTCTTTCGCGGATCGAGCAGGTATTGAGCAGGATGATGTCGGCGTCTTCCGCACGCTCGGTCACTTCCAGGGCCTGATGCTCGCCCAGCAGGTCGACCATGCGCGAGCTGTCGTACTCGTTCATCTGGCAACCGTGGGTTTCGATATAGAGCTTCTTGGTCATGGCACTGCCTGGAGTGATTGAAAAATAGTGCGAAGAATTTTTAACGTCGCGTCAGCGACGATCCACAGGATGGCCGCCAGCAGCGGGCCATAAATATGACCGCGCAGTATAAGGGCCTTGGCCGACCGAGGCCACAAGCTATGGATAAGACGAGGCGACCTCGTGCCCAGCAGGCGTGCTAAGATTCGCGCCCTCTTATTGACTGCCAGCCAATAGCTACCCATGACAAAGCGTGAACCGATCTACAAGGTGATTTTCCTTAACCAGGGCCAGGTGTATGAGATGTACGCCAAGCAGATCTTCCAAAGTGATCTGTGGGGCTTTCTGGAAATCGAGGAATTCGTCTTTGGCGAGCGCACCCAAGTGGTCGTCGACCCCAGCGAGGAAAAGCTCAAGGCCCAGTTCGATGGCGTGGTGCGCAGCTTCGTGCCGATGCATTCGATTGTGCGCATCGATGAAGTCGAACGCCTGGGTACGCCGAAGATCAGCGAGGCCAAGGGCGGCGGCAATATCATGCCGTTCCCCATGCCGATGCCTGATAAATAAGCAACAGGCTGCAGGCTGCTGGCAACCCGTTGGTTTTGACGGGAGCCTGCCTGGCGTGACTTATTTCAGTGGGGCGAAAGGCGACAGGCCGTCGGCGGCCTGCAGTTCCTGCAGATAATTGCGGAAAATCTGCCCCAGCACCTGGGTGGCGACTTCGAGCTCGGCTCTTGGCATTTGCAGCGATACTTCGTCGGCGCTGTCCATGGCTTCGTCTGAGCCATTGACCGCGGCCATCTTCAGCACGATATAAGCCTGCACGTTATTGGCGGCCACACCCTCGCCACGGAAGAACATCATGCCCAGGTGATATTGCGCCTGCGCATGGCCTTGCAGCGATGCGCGCTCGAACCAGCTGAGTGCCTGGGGAAGGTCGCGCTCGGTAGCCCTGCCGTCGTAATAAAACTCGCCAAGCTCGTACTGCGCCTGAGCATCACCGCCTTCGGCAGTCTGCTGGCAGGCCTGCAAGGCGTCGGGCAGGTCTTCGGGGGCGACGTTCAGCGAGCAGCTGCCGGTCGCCGGGATCAGCAATGAGTTTCCGTCCGCCAGTGCTAGCAATGGCAGCAGGAGCAACAGGCAGCCCAGAGACAGGGTGCGGCCGGTGCGCTTCATGAAGATCCAGATACCTCGAGGTGCTGACAGGGTGGATGACGGCGAAGCAAATGCGTCCGCCATCACATTATGAAATAAGCCGCACCGTTCTTACAAAGTGTTTGGCGCCTTTTCTGCCCCATCGTGGCGCGCATCGACCGCCTGTTAGCTGCGAATTGCGCGCCGATGCGGCTAAAATCGGCGGCTGATGCCTTATAGAGGATCAGCCGCAGAGCCACAGGCTCGACCATTATGCGCGCGAATCAAGAAAAGCCGCGCATGAACGATCGAGATCACGCCTGCTTGAGGCTGGCGAACGCGCGTTCGGCGGCGTCCAGAGTCAGTTTCAGCTCGGCTTCGCCGTGGGCGATGGAAGTGAAACCTGCCTCGAACGCACTCGGTGCCAGGTACACACCGCCTTCCAGCATCAGGTGGAAGAAGCGCTTGAAGCGTTCTGCATCGCTGGCCATTACGTCGTCGAAGGTGACGATGTCGTCAGCGCCGCTGAAATACAGGCCGAACATGCCGCCCGCCTGAGTGGTGACGAAGGGAATGCCGGCCGCATCGGCGCGCTCTTGCAGACCCTGCAGCAGCTTGCTGGTGTAGTCGCTCAGTTCGGCATGGAAGCCCGGGCGGCTGATCAGCTTCAGGGTGGTCAGGCCGGCGGCCATGGCCAGCGGGTTGCCGGACAGTGTACCGGCCTGGTAGACCGGGCCGAGCGGGGCGATACGCTCCATGATCGCGCGCTTGCCGCCGAAGCAGCCCACCGGCATGCCGCCACCGATGATCTTGCCGAAGGTCGACAGGTCCGGCGTGACACCGTAATGCGCCTGGGCGCCGCCGAGGGCGACGCGGAAGCCGGTCATCACCTCGTCGAAGATCAGCACTACGCCGTGCTTGTCGCACTGCTCACGCAAACCTTCCAGGAAGCCTGGCGCTGGTGGTACGCAGTTCATGTTGCCGGCGACCGGCTCGACGATGATGCAGGCGACCTCGCTACCGACCTTGCCGAGCATCTCGGCGACGGCGTCGATATCGTTGAACGGCAGGGTCAGGGTGTGCTTGGCAAAAGCTGCTGGCACGCCCGCAGAGTTGGGTACGCCCTGGGTCAGCGCCCCGGAGCCGGCCTTGACCAGCAGACTGTCGGAGTGGCCGTGGTAGCAGCCTTCGAACTTGATGATGCTGTCGCGGCCGGTGTAGCCGCGAGCCAGGCGGATGGCGCTCATGGTCGCTTCGGTGCCGGAGCTGACCATGCGCACCATTTCCATGGATGGCACCAGTGCACAGACCAGATCGGCCATCTCGGTTTCCATGGCGGTCGGGGCGCCGTAGGAGAGGCCATGGTCGAGCTGACGGCGTACCGCGTCGATCACTTCCGGGTGGCTGTGGCCGAGGATCATCGGCCCCCAGGAACCGACGTAATCCACATAGCGCTTGTCGTCCTCATCCGTCACGTAGGCGCCTTCTGCGTGCTTGAAGAACAGCGGCGTGCCGCCCACGCTCTTGAAGGCGCGAACCGGCGAGTTGACGCCACCGGGGATGTGTTTCTGGGCGTTGGCGAAGAGGATTTCGGAGCGTGACATGGTAGAGCCTCTTGGAAATGAATTAGGCCGATTGGAACAGGGCGCTGAAGGCATGCGCGCGGCGCTCCACTTCGGCAGCTGAATCCGCGGCGAACAGGGCGTGGATCACCGCGATCATGCTGGCGCCCCTTTCGATCAAGGGGGCGGCGTTGTGCAGGTCAATGCCACCAATGGCGACGATCGGCAACTGCACGCGTGCTTTGGCGCTGGCCAGCAGGTCGAGCGTGGCCGCTGGTGCGCCGGGTTTTGTGTGGGAATTGAAGAAGCGCCCGAAGGCCACGTAGCTGGCGCCTTCGCGGGCGGCCTGTTCGGCCAGCTCCAGGCGGGCGTGGCAGGTGCCGCCGATGACCGCCTTGCGTCCGAGCAGGGCGCGGGCCACGGCCAGCGAACCATCTTCCTGGCCTAGGTGCAGGCCGACACCCAAACGGGCGGCCAGCTCGGCGTCGTCATTGATGATCAGCGCCGCGCCGTAGCGTTCGCAGAGACCACGCAGGGCCTCGGCCTCGCGCAAGCGGCGGGCTTCATCACCGGACTTGTCGCGGTATTGCAGCACGCGTGCACCGCCAGCCAGGGCCGCCTCGACATAGGGCAGCAGCTTGCCGCCAGCGAGCAGTTGGCTATCGGTGATCGCGTACAGACCTCTTAGCTTGGCGCGGCGGGCGGGCATCAGGAGAGATCCAGCGGCAGGCGGCGAGGGATGAACTGGCCGCGGCCCGGCTGTTCAGCGTCGCGCAGGGTGCGCCAGGTGTAATCCAGGGCTGTTTCGACCGCGCTGATCAGATCCTGCCCCAACGCTATACGCCCGGCGAGGGTGCTGGCCAGGGTGCAGCCGGAGCCATGATAGCTGCCAGGCAGGCGTGGGCAGGTGAAGGTGTGCTGGCTGCCATCGCGCAGGTACAGACGGTTGTGCACCGCATCGCTTTCGTCGCCATGGCCGCCGGTGATCAGCAGGTGGCGGATGTGCGGCAGCAGCTTGTCCGCACATTCGTCAGCCGTGCCGTCTGGCAGTTCGGCGAGGATGCGTGCTTCCGGCAGGTTGGGCGTGGCGATGGTGGATACCGCGAACAGGCGCTCGCGCATGGCGAAACCGACTTCGTCCTTGCCCAGAGCGCCGCCACCGCCGGCACGCAGTACCGGGTCGCAGACCAACGGCACGCCTGGCAGTTTGTCCATGATCATCAGTACGGTTTCGACCATTTCAACCGAGCCGAGCATGCCCAGTTTGACCGCCGCTACCGGCATGTCGGCGATCACCGCATGGGCCTGAGCGAGCACCCAGTCGCGGTCGAGTACGCGAAAGTCGCTGACGTCGACGGTGTCCTGCACGGTCAGTGCGGTCACCGCAGGAGCCGCGTGGCAACCCTGGGCCAGCAGCGCTTCGATATCGGCCTGCAGGCCAGCGCCGCCGCTCGGATCGTGACCGGAGAGGCACAGCACCACTGGGCGCGAGGGGGCGAGGCGGGCGGTGCTGCGCGCGTAATCAGGGAGGCCGAAGTCGATCATCTGTGTCGCGGGTTCCGGTTGGCGGGTACGGCGGCAACTGCAGTACCTGGTTGGTCGGGGTTCACTGCAGCGGTTAGCTGGCGGCGTTTTTGTGGGGCGTGAGCTTAACATTTAATAAGTTGCGATGAGGCTGGATAGTCTCGCCGGATGGATGGGCCGCACAGGTAGGCGGGCAGTGCTATCGCCGTTTCTGAGGTTGTCACCGAGGCTCTACTGCGCCTATTGGCACAATGAGCGGTCTGGTTTTTCGTCGCCGTAGCGCTTGCGATAAAGCGCTGGCAGACTCTAGAGTTGCCGGCATTCCTATTTCGAGCCGTGCAAGCCAGTATCATCAAGAGGGCGTGGGGCCTTACGGTACTGCTCGACACAGCCATTAGCGGGGCTGCATGCGTTTTTTTCTGATCATTCTTTTGGCAGTTTGCCCGGTATTGGCGAGTGCTGCGCGGCTGGCCGTGTTCGACGAGAGCACACGTGCCTTGCCGCTTGGCCAGATGATGTCGGTGTTCGAGGACGTGCGTGGCGACAAGAGCATCGACGACGTTACCTCCAGCGCCTTGCAAGGTAGTTTTCGTGACCACGATAAATCGGTGCTGAACGCGGGTTATTCCCGATCCGCATTCTGGTTGCGGATCGATCTGCATTACTTGCCCCAGGACGCCTCCGTATCCGCTCGCCATCATCAGCACTGGTTGCTGGAGCTGGCTTATCCACCGCTGGATCGCCTGGAGCTTTACGAGGTAGGTGCCGATGGTCGCTTTCACCTGACGCAACGCACTGGCGATTCGCTGCCGTTCTCCAGTCGGGAAATTCGCCAGAACAACTACCTGTTCCCCCTCGACTTCAAGCCGGATCAGGTTCGACGCGTCTACCTGCGTATTGAAAGCCAGGGCTCGATCCAGGCGCCGCTGACCCTCTGGTCGCCCACCGCCTATCTAGAAGAGCAGCCGGCGCGTATCTACATGCTGGGTATCATCTACGGCGTGCTGCTGGTGATGCTGATCTACAACCTGTTCATCTTTATCAGCGTCCGCGATACCAGTTACCTCTATTACATCCTCTATATCGCCTCGTTCGGGCTGTATCAGGTGTCGGTCAACGGTGCTGGCATCGAGTTCTTCTGGCCCAGCAACCCGTGGTGGGCGAACGTTGCCACGCCGTTCCTGATCGGTGCCACGGCACTGTTCGGCTGCCAGTTCGCCCGCAGTTTTCTGCAGACTTCCGAGCACAGCCCTTGGGTTGACCGTTGCCTGTTGCTGCTGATGCTGTGGGGCACGACGGTGATGGTGCTGGCACTGACTGCCAGTTATGCCGTGTCGCTGCGCCTGGCGACCTTGCTGGCGTTGGTGTTTACCCTGGTGGTATCCATCGCCGGTGTGCTGGCCTGGCTGCGAGGCATGCGGGTCGCGCGTTATTTCATCATTGCTTGGGCGGCTTTCCTGCTCGGTGGTGTGGTCAATACGCTGATGGTGCTTGGCTACCTGCCTAATATGTTCCTGACCATGTACGCCAGCCAGATCGGCAGTGCGATCGAAGTTGCCTTGTTATCGTTGGCGTTGGCCGACCGTATCAACGCGATGAAGGAGGAACGTGCGCGCATTCTGCAAAGCGCTACTGCCAAGCTGGAGGCGCTGAACCACGAATTGGCCGACAGCAATCGCCTCAAGGACGACTTCCTGGCCACCGTAACCCATGAGTTGCGCACGCCGATGAACGGCGTTATCGGTTCCCTGGAGTTGATGCAGACCCTGCGTCTGGAGCCGGAGGCCGAGCAGTACCAGAAGACCGCGACGCGTTCGGCGCGGGACATGATGCAGATGGTCAACGACATCCTTGCGCTCACCGAGCTGCAATCCGGCAGGCTCTACCCGCGGAGTGAGACGTTCAGCCTGCGTGGCCTGCTCGATGGGGTGTGCGCCAACTACGAAGGGCGCGCCCGTGACAAGGGCCTGGCTTTCGCTCTCGACCTGGACGAGCATCTGCCTGACACCGTGGAAGGCGATGCGGTAAAGCTGGCGCAAGCATTGGGTTATCTGCTGGATAACGCCATCAAGTTCACGGCGGCAGGCAAGGTGCGCCTGCGCGTACGTGGTAATGGCGAGGCGACACTCGAGAGCTTGCCGCTGAGCTTCGAGGTGATCGATGCCGGCATCGGTCTGGAGGATGTCCGCGAAACGGATCTGTACCGCCGCTTCCATCAGCTCGACACCTCGATGACTCGCCAATACGGCGGCCTTGGTATCGGCCTGAGTATCTGTCGGCAACTGGTCGATTTGCTTGGCGGCAGCCTGGCGTATGAGCCCAATCGTGCCGGTGCAGGCGGTAGTATCTTTCGCTTGAACCTGACGCTGGTCTTGCCGGTACACAAGGGCGCGAGTAAGCCAGTGGTGCGCCGCGCCAGTGGCAGCCCGGTGCGCGCGCCGGAGCAATGCACCGTGCTGGTGGTCGAGGACAATGCCATCAACCAACTGGTGATTCGCGGCATGCTGCTCAAGCTTGGTTACCGCGTGCGCACTGCGGATAACGGCGGCGAAGCTCTGGAGTGCCTGCAGCGCGAGTCGGTCGACGCGCTGTTGCTCGATTGTCAGATGCCGGTGATGGATGGTTTCGCTACCTGTCGGGCGCTGCGCCTATTGCCCGGTTGTGCCGAGCTGCCGGTGCTAGCGATCACTGCTCATAGCCAGTCCGGTGACCGCGAGCGCTGTTTGGCGGCCGGCATGAGCGATTATCTGGCCAAGCCAGTTAAGTTCGACGAGTTGCGTGTGTTGCTGCATGACTGGGTGCTGTGCCGCTCTGCCTGAGCCTGGTGCCGTATGGCGTATTACCACCCATTAGCCAGGCCGGCTGCACGCCGCCTGGCTTTTTCGTCTCTGCGTTTCCAGTCCGCTGATCGGTCACCTGGCTGTCATCGCGACTGACTGTTTTGCGCTGTAGCCATGACGCCCTGTGCCGCTACCGCCTATCCCTCAAGTTGAATCTTTTTTCGCGCAGCCTCCTCCTTATTCCATAAGGCCAAGACTGATTCGCGGGTCGAGCAGACCTGCAAATCGGTAAAACGGCCACCCATGGAATCACCTGAGCGCTGCTCTCGAACCCTCCGCTTCGAAAGCGCCTTTGAACTGCCCACGCAAGGCTCCGACCATGACCACATTGATGCCGATTTTCACCACGCCTCGAGAAAGCTACAGCTTTCTGCCATCCGTATCCTGCTCGCACCCTCTACGAACGACTGTTGCAGCCCCAATTGGCTGATGGCGCTTTGCATCAGGCGCGCGGTTTTCTCGAGGCGCAACTGGAGGCGAGTGAGCGGCTGGCTTGCGACATGCCGGCTCATCCGGAGGCGCTGCTGGGCTGGATGCGCGATGCCGCATTGCGTACTACCGACGCGTATGCGCAGTACCTGCAGGAGCGTCGTCAGGGCGCGCCAAGGCGTTATTTCAGCAATCGTGCCCACGCCGTTTATTTCCTGCGCCATGTGGCGCCCACCAAACTGGTCGATGGCGCCTGGCTCTATGGGTTGCTCAAACACTGGCAGGAGCCGAGGCTGCGGCCGCTGCTGCGTACCTACCTCGAGGAGCTGGGCGACGGCGTCCCTGCCATGAATCATGTGGTGTTGTACAAGCAGCTCCTCAGCCAGAACGGTTGCGACGAGCTGGCCGAATTGGCAGACGAGCATTTTCTTCAGGGCGCCCAGCAACTTGCACTGGGCCATCTGGCTGAGGAGTACTTGCCTGAGGTGATCGGCTACAACCTCGGCTACGAGCAACTGCCCTTGCACCTGCTGATCACCAGCTACGAACTGACCGAGTTGGGGATAGATCCCTATTACTTCCAGTTGCATGTGACTATCGACAACGCCGGTACCGGCCATGCGCAAAAGGCAGTGCAGGCGGTTCTGGAGAATCTGCCGGTGGTCGGTGACCGCGAAGCCTTCTATCGCCGGGTGATGCGTGGTTACCAGCTCAACGACCTGGGCGTCGGTTCCACCGCAGTGATCGCCGCGTTCGATCTCGAAGAGCAGTTGTTGGGCATGTTCGAGCGCAAGCGCGAAGTCGCCACGCAGGTGCATTCCGACTATTGCCGAATCGAGGGGCGCACCGTCAACGAATGGCTGAGCCAGCCAGGGCAGGTGCACGGCCTGCTCGAGGCGCTGGAGAGACGTGGCTGGATTCGTCGTAACGAAGACCCGCAAAACAGCCGTTTCTGGCAATTGGTGCAAGGCGATCGGGCAGCCATGTTCGGCGTGTTCAATGCTTACGAACAACAACTGCTGCATGACTGGATTGCCGGCGACTGGACGCCGCCGCGCAGCCGCGGCCGTAACCGTCGAAGCGCGGCACAACCCGGTGGCCCGCAAATGGGTGGTCTGGATGACGAAACCCAGGCACTGCATGCAACCCTGCGTGCACTGCCGGCTGGCCAGCAGCCGGAAAAGTTGATCGAGTTGATGTCGCCCGCCAGCCACTTCACCCCCGCAGGGTTGCTGGCCACACGCCTGTTCAATGACTATCTCCAGTAACCGTTGTCGGAGCACCGATGCTTAACGAACCACAGCAGGCACTACTGAAACTCGGCCAGGCGCTCACCGCGCGAGGCTATAGATTCATAACCGGCACACCGCTGACTCACGAACGCGTCAATGGCCGCACAGATAATGCACTGGCTCAGGATCTGCCGGGCGTTTTCGGCTGGAGTCGTCCGTTCGTGCCCGGCCTGGTTGGCGCCGATTTGCTCGAATTGATGCGCGCCGCAGGGGTACTAATCGAGGAGGGTGAGCAACTGCGCAGCGCCGTGCGTTACTCCAGCCTGGGTGACCAGCTGTTCGTACATTCGCGCTATCCGACGAGTCAGGCCGATGCGGTGTTCTTCGGCCCGGATACTTACCGCTTCGTGCGAGCGATCGATGCCTTTCTCGGATCGCCGTCCACTGCAACGATCAGTCGTGCGGTGGATATCGGTTGTGGCGCCGGGCCGGGTGCGCAAAGCATCGCGCTGGCGCGTCCGGCGGCCGAGGTGTTGGCCGTTGATATCAATCCCCAGGCGCTTGCTTACACCCGCATCAACGCCGCCCTCGCGGGTGCCGACAATCTCAGGGCTCAGCACAGTGACCTGCTCAGGGGCGTGCAGGGCGAGTTCGATCTGATCGTCGCCAACCCGCCTTACATGCTCGACAGCGAAAGCCGCGCCTATCGTGATGGGGGTGGTGAACTGGGGGCGGGATTGTCGCAGGCTATCGTCGAGGCCGCAGTGACCCGACTGGCGTCAGGAGGCAGTCTGCTGCTCTATACCGGTGTGGCGATGACCGCTGGCGGTGACCCGTTTCTCGCCTACATCCAGCGTACGCTGGGGCACTACTCGCTGGCCTGGCGCTATGAGGAAGTCGACCCGGACGTGTTTGGTGAAGAGCTCTCGAAGCCGGGTTACGAGGACGTCGAGCGCATCGCTGCAGTGGTGCTCACCGTCACCCGCACGGCGAGTTGACGGCAGCAGCGCCGCCCCTGGAAGCGGCGCCACGCAGATTAGGCCTTTTCGATGAAGCGACGGATACGCCGTGCGGCTTCCACGCATTCCTCGAGCGGTGCGACCAGCGCCAAGCGCACGCGACCGCTGCCAGGATTGAGACCATCGACTTCCCGTGACAGATAGGAGCCTGGTACCACGGTCACGTGCTCCCGGGCGAACAATGCACGGGTGAATTCGGCATCGTCGCCCGGCGTCTTGGCCCACAGGTAGAAGCCGCCATCCGGACGTTGCACGTCGAGCACGCCATCGAGGATTTCCAGCACGGCAGCGAACTTCTCGCGGTACAGGTCGCGGTTGGCGCGTACGTGATCTTCGTCCTGCCAGGCGGCGATGCTGGCCAACTGGGTTTGTACCGGCATGGCACAGCCGTGGTAGGTGCGGTACAGCAGGAAGGCCTTGAGAATCTCCGCGTCGCCCGCCACGAATCCCGAGCGCAGGCCAGGCAGGTTGGAGCGTTTGGAGAGGCTGTGAAACACCACGCAGCGTTTGAAGTCGCTACGGCCCAGCTCGGCACAGGCGGTCAGCAGGCCGGCCGGCGGGTTGCTCTCGTCGAAGTACAGCTCGCTGTAGCACTCGTCCGCTGCGATGACGAAATCGTACTGGTCGGCGAGGGCGATCAGCTTCTTAAGCGTTGCCACGGGAATCAGCGCACCCGTCGGGTTGCCGGGCGAGCAGAGGAAGAGAATTTGGCAGCGTTGCCAGACTTCCGGCGCCACCGCATCGAAATCCGGATTGAAGCCCAGCTCGGCCAGGCACGGCAGGTAATGCGGCTGGGTGCCGGCGAGCAGGGCTGCGCCTTCGTAGATCTGATAGAACGGATTGGGGCTGATCACCAGGCCATCGACGTCACGCTGGGCGACGGTCTGGGTGAAGGCGAACAGCGCCTCACGGGTGCCGTTCACCGGTAGCACGTGGCGCGCGGGATCGAGCCAGCCAGCCGGCACCTTGAAGCGGCGTTCGCACCAGGTGGCGATGGCTTCGCGCAGTGCTGCAATGCCCAGCGTGGTGGGGTATACCGCCAGTTGTTCGAGATTGTCGGTCAGCGCCTGGGCGACGAACGCCGGAGAGCGATGTTTCGGCTCGCCGATGGACAGCGCGATGGGCGAGCGATCGGCCGCGGGCTGTACGCCGGCGAGCAGGGCGCGGAGTTTCTCGAACGGGTAGGGCTGCAGCTGGGCGAGGGCGTGGTTCATGATGATCCGACGTGTCCTTTGTAGGGCGGCGACAAAGTTGCCGACACTAGCACGCGAGGCGGTCCCAGCAAAATTCCCTTCGTCTGTCCGATTGCCATCAATTTTGGTCGCTAAGCTGATGCTTGGGGTTCTAAAGACAGTCGCTTCCAAGCCGATAGCCTGATTGCAACCCGTATTCAGTCCTTCATTCAGCGAGACCCTCTATGCGCACCCTCAAGTTCAGCCACAAGATCATGCTGGCTGCGTCACTGGTGGTCATTGCAGCCTTTGCGTCGTTCGCCCTCTACAACGACTACCTGCAACGCAGCTCGATCCGCGACAACCTGGCGAACTACCTCAATGACGTCGGCCAGGTGTCCACCGGTAACATTCAACACTGGCTCAATGGCCGCATGCAGTTGCTGGATAACCTCGCCGAGTCGGTTCAGGACGACAGCGCCGCCGAGCCATTGGCCAGGAACCTGCAGCACCGCAGCATCGCTGCGGCCTTCCTGTATGCCTATTACGGCCAGAATGACGGTACTTACACCCAGTTTCCTCCTAGCGAGCTGCCCGCCGGTTACGACCCGCGTCAGCGCCCCTGGTACAAAAGTGCGGTCGGCAGCAGCGGCCCGGGTCTTACCGAGCCTTACCTGGCCGCCGACCCACGCGATGGCCTGCTGATCACCATCACCCGTCCCGTCAACGCTGGCGGTAACCTGCAGGGTGTGGTGGGCGGTGACCTGAAGCTGCAGACCATCGACGATATCCTCAACTCCTTCGATCTGGGCGGCATGGGGTATGCCTTCCTGGTCGACGACAAGGGCACGGTGCTGGTACATCCGGATAAGAGCCTGGTGCTCAAGAAGCTGCCGGATCTGTTCCCTGGTGGTGCTCCGCGCCTGGAGTCCGGTCTGCAGGATGTCTCCGCTGTCGATGGCAGCGCGCGCATCGTCACCTTCCTGCCGGTTCAGGGGCTGGCCGGGGTGCGTTGGTACGTCGGCCTGTCCGTCGACCAGGGCAAAGCGTTCGCCGCCCTGCAAGAGTTCCGTATCTCGGCGCTGATGTCCACGGTCATCGGGGTAATCGCGATCCTGCTGTTGCTTGGCGCGCTGATCCGCATTCTGCTGCGCCCGCTGCACGTGATGAGCCACGCCATGGGCGGCATCGCCGAAGGCGAGGGCGATCTGACCCAGCGCCTGAAAATCGATTCCGGTGACGAGTTCGGCGAACTGGCGGGTGCCTTCAACCGCTTTGTCGAGCGTATCCACGAGTCGATCCGTGAAGTGGCTTCGGCGACCCGTGAAGTGCATGCGCGGGTGAGCATGGTGGTCGAGGCGTCAAACGCCTCAATGGGCAACTCCAGTGAACAGGCCGCGCGTACTGATAGTGTTGCCGCAGCCATCAACGAATTGGGCGCTGCCGCCCAGGAAATCGCCCGCAACGCCGCCGATGCGTCGGTGCAGGCCAGCGATGCCCGCCGTGATGCCGAAGAAGGGCAGAAGATGGTCGAGCGTACCCTAGGCTCCATGGGCGACTTGTCGGACAAGATCCAGGCGTCCGGCAGCCATATCGAAGTGCTGAGCCAGAAGAGCAGCGATATCGGTCAGATTCTCGATGTGATCAAGGGGATTTCCGAGCAGACCAACCTGCTGGCGCTCAACGCCGCCATCGAAGCGGCTCGTGCCGGTGAGGCCGGACGTGGTTTCGCCGTGGTCGCGGATGAAGTACGCAACCTGGCGCAACGCACCCAGAGCTCGGCTCAGGAAATCCAGCAGATGATCGAGCAGTTGCAGGCCGGTGCTCGTGACGCCGTGACGACCATGGGCGAGAGCCGTCGCTTCAGCGATGACAGCGTACGCATCGGCGGGCAGGCCGGTGAGAATCTGCGTGGCGTGACCCGTCGCATCGGCGAGATCGACGGCATGAACCAGTCCGTGGCCACCGCCACCGAGGAGCAGACCTCGGTGATCGAAAGCCTGAACATGGACATTACCGAGATAAACACCCTCAACCAGGACGGCGTGCGCAACCTGCAGTCCAGCCTCAACGCCTGTACCGAGCTGGATCAGCAGGTCGGGCGCCTCAAGCAACTGGTGGACAGTTTCAGGATTTGAGAGCGCTGAATACCGCTAGGGCCTCGTTGCGAGGCCCTAGCGGTTTGCCTGTTAGATACTGATCTGCAGTGGGCTTGGGCTGCTGGTCGCCGACAGCTTGGTGATGATGGTCTGCTGCAGGCGTGCGCACAGCTCCGGGTCGGACAGCGGCTGGTTGTTGGCGTCGGTGACGAAGAAGACGTCCTCTACGCGTTCGCCCAGCGTGGCGATCTTGGCGTTCTGCAGTGACAGGTCGAAGTCCAGGAATATCCGGCCGATCTTGGCCAGTAGGCCGGGGCGATCCGGCGCGGTCAGCTCCAGCACGGTGACGGGCCGCTGGGCGTCGTTGTGGATGGTCACCTGCGGCGCGAAAGCGAAGTGCTTGAGCTGGCGCGGCACCCGACGCTGAATGATGTTGGGGTACTCGTCCGGGTGCTTCAGGGTATCGATCAGGCTCTGGCGAATCTGCTTGATGCGCTGTGGATTATCGCCGATGGAGCCACCTTCCACCTCCAGCACGATGTAGGTATCGAGCGTGAACTGGCTGGTCGAGGTGAGAATTCGTGCGTCGTGAATGTTCAGGTTCAGCTGCGCCATGGCGGCCACCGTCACCGCGAAGAAATCATGCTGATCCGGTGCGTAGATGAAAATCTGCGTGCCGCCTTCGAACTCGCGCTGCGTCGTTTCCTTGACCAGCACCAGCGGGCCGCCGTCGCTCGGGTGCTGGAGAATCGCATCGGTATGCCAGGCCACATCGCTGGCCGTGTGGCGCAGGAAGTAGTCATCGCCCAGTTGCGACCAGAGTTGTTCGACTTCATCGGAGTCGGTGCCGCCGCGTACCAGAGTATCCAGCGCCGCGCTTTGAGTCAGACGGATCTGCTCTTCGCGCTCCACCGGATTTTCCAGGCCGCGGCGCAGGGCTCGCTTGGTTTCCGTGTAGAGCTGGCGCATCAGGCTGGCACGCCAGGAGTTCCACAGGCTCGGGTTGGTGGCGTTGATGTCTGCCACGGTGAGCACGTAGAGATAATCCAGGTGGGTCTGGTCGCCCACGAAGGCCGCGAAATCGTGGATCACCTGCGGGTCGGACAGATCCTTGCGCTGAGCGGTGGTCGACATCGCCAGGTGGTTCTGCACCAGCCAGACGATCAGCCCGGTGTCCCAGGTTGGCAGATGGTGACGCTGGCCAAACGCTTCGGCATCGATGGCGCCCAGTTCCGAGTGGTCGCCGCCTCGGCCCTTGCCGATATCGTGATAGAGCCCGGCGAGGTAGATCAGTTCGGGTTTGGGCAGCTTGTCGATCAGTTTGCTGGCCAGGGGGAATTTCTCCGCCAGCTCCGGCCATTTGAACTTGCGCAGGTGTTTGATCAGGTTGAGTGTGTGGGCATCGACCGTATAGATGTGGAACAGGTCGTGCTGCATCTGCCCGACGATATGGCCGAACTCCGGCAGGTAGCGGCCGAGAATGCCGTAGCGGTTCATGCGCCGCAGGTTGCGGTGGATGCCCTGTTCGCACTTGAACAGCTCGATAAACAGGCTGGTATTGCGGATGTCCTTGCGGAAATCGTCGTCGATCAGGTGCCGGTGGTCGCGCAGCAGGCGGATGGTGTCCGCGCACACACCACTGAGATGCGGGTGCTGGGCCATCAGCACGAAGATTTCGATGATGGCGAACGGCGTGCGCTTGAATACGTTCGGGTGGGTGACTTCGATGTAACCGTCACGAACCTGGAAGCGGCTGTTCAGTGGTGTGGCCGGGCCACTCTCACCGGCACGCAGAATTTCTTCTTCAAAGTGCTGGTTGATCAGGTCGCTCAGCTCGGCGATGGCCATCACCACCCGGTAGTACTTCTGCATGAAGCGTTCGATAGTGCGCTTGGTGTCGCCTTCGTTGTAGCCCAGTAGTTCGGCCACCTTGCTCTGATGGTCGAACAGCAAACGGTCTTCGGCGCGACCCGCCAGCATGTGCAGGGCATAACGCACCTTCCAGAGAAATTCCTGGGAGGAGGCCAGCAGGGTGTATTCGCTTTCCAGCAGGAAACCCTGGCCAACCATCGCGTGCAGATTGAGCGTGCCGAAGTGGCGGCGTGCAATCCACAGGATGGTCTGGATGTCGCGCAGCCCGCCAGGTGAGCCTTTGACGTTGGGCTCCAGGTTGTACTCGGTGTCGTTGTACTTGGCGTGTCGGCTTTTCTGCTCATTACGCTTGGCCAGGAAGAACTCCTGGCTTGGCCACATGTGTGCGCTGGAGGTGACTTCCTGCATGCGCCCACGCAGGTGCTCGTGACCGGCAATGGTGCGGCTTTCCATCAGGTTGGTGATGACGGTCAGGTCGGCGCGGGATTCTTCGGCACACTCGGCGACCGAGCGTACGCTTTGGCCAACTTCCAGGCCGATGTCCCAGAGCAGGGTGAGAAAGCCTTCGATCGCGTCGCGGAAGGTTTCCTGATCGTCGCTACCGAGCAGGATCAGCAGGTCGATATCCGAATACGGGTGCAGCTCGCCACGGCCATAGCCACCCACTGCCAGCAGGGCGATTTCGGCATCTGTGCTCCAGGAAAAACGATTCCAGGCTTCTAGCAGTATCTGGTCGGTAAACCAGGCACGATCTTCGACCAGGCGACGCACATCGCGGCCGCCCCGAAAGCGCGCGTCAAGCACATCGTGGGCGCGGCGAATGGCTTTCTTGAAGGCGCCGATGGGGCTGGACTTGAGCGCCAGTTCCGCCTGGAACTGGCCGCGATCAAACAACTCGGAGTCTACCTGCGGCATACGGCGGCCTTCCTTCTATCTATAGGCGTGGTTCGAGATCAGGGAGAAACGCGTGCGATGGTGTCATCTGCGCGCAGGGTGAAGATCTCGTAACCATCGGCAGTGACCAGCAGGGTGTGCTCCCACTGTGCGGACAACTTGCGATCCTTGGTGATCGCAGTCCAGCCGTCACCCAGTACGCGGGTTTCTGCGCGGCCCTGGTTGATCATCGGTTCGATGGTGAAGGTCATGCCTTCCTTGAGCTCCATGCCGGTGCCGGCACGGCCGTAGTGCAGTACCTGCGGGTCTTCGTGGAAGACCGAGCCGATACCATGGCCGCAGAACTCGCGCACCACCGAGAAACCATGCTTCTCGGCATGCTTCTGGATCACTTCGCCGATGTCGCCCAGACGGGCGCCGGGGCGCACCACTTCGATGCCTTTGTACAGGCATTCCTGGGTGATGCGTGACAGGCGCTCAGCCCACTCCGGAACGCTGCCGACATGAAACATGCGGCTGGTGTCGCCGTAGTAGCCGTCCTTGATCACGGTGACGTCGATGTTCATCACATCACCGTCCTTGAGCGGCTTGTCATTGGGGATGCCGTGGCATACCACATGGTTGAGCGAGGTGCAGATGGACTTGGGAAAACCAGGGCGGCCTGGTGCGGCGCCGTAATTAAGCGGCGCGGGGATGGCCTTCTGCACGTTGACGATATGGTCATGGCAGAGGGTGTTCAGTTCGTCCGTGGTGACGCCTGGTTTGACATGCTCGGCGATCATCTCCAGCACTTCGGCGGCCAGGCGGCCGGCGATGCGCATTTTCTCGATTTCATCGGGCGTCTTGAGGGTGACGGTCATGGTGATCTCTGTATCTTTATATATAAGGGCAGCATGGTAACAGTTTGCACCTGGAACCTTGAAGCCGTGGGGCTACACTGGCCTGGTCGCCAGGCTGTTTGAGTGGCTAGCTTGGGGCTACTTTTTATGGTATAAAACGCGCCGCTTTACGGGGCAGACCCCGAAAGCTTAACCCCACACACGTGTCGACACGATTTCCTGGGTGCCCGCAAGGGTTGGAAATTGGGACGCGTGGAGGCCTAACCCGACTTATCAAGGAACTACCATGTCCCAAGTCAATATGCGCGATATGCTGAAGGCCGGTGTGCACTTCGGTCACCAGACCCGTTACTGGAACCCGAAAATGGGCAAATACATTTTCGGCGCGCGTAACAAGATTCACATCATCAACCTTGAGAAGACCCTGCCGATGTTCAACGACGCCCTGGCGTTCGTTGAAAAGCTGGCTGCTGGCAAGAACAAGATCCTGTTCGTCGGCACCAAGCGTTCCGCTGGCAAGATCGTTCGCGAAGAAGCTGCTCGTTGCAACTCGCCGTTCGTCGATCACCGCTGGTTGGGTGGCATGCTCACCAACTACAAAACCATCCGTGCTTCGATCAAGCGTCTGCGTGATCTGGAAGTGCAGTCCCAGGACGGCACTTTCACCAAGCTGACCAAGAAAGAAGCGCTGATGCGCTCGCGCGATCTGGAAAAACTGGATCGCAGCCTGGGTGGTATCAAGGACATGGGCGGTCTGCCGGACGCTCTGTTCGTCATCGACGTTGATCACGAGCGCATCGCGATCACCGAAGCCAACAAGCTGGGCATCCCGGTAATCGGCGTTGTCGATACCAACAGCAGCCCAGAAGGTGTTGACTACATCATCCCGGGTAACGACGACGCCATCCGCGCCATCCAGCTGTACATGGGTGCCATGGCTGACGCCGTGATTCGTGCTCGCAGCAACGCTGGTGGCGCTACCGAAGCGTTCGTCGAAGAAGCACCGGCTGCTGAAGCTGCCGAAGGCTAAGCGGTAACGCAGAGCATCTAGTGTTATGCGCTGCGCAAAAAGGGGGCTAGGCCCCCTTTTTGCCACTCACAGATTTGATCGCCTGTTATGACGGGCGATGGTTGAAGACCTACCAAAGAGGATTTTCAAAATGGCAGAGATTACTGCAGCCCTGGTTAAAGAACTGCGCGAGCGCACCGCCCAAGGCATGATGGAATGCAAGAAGGCCCTGGTTGCCGCTGGTGGCGATATCGAGAAGGCCATTGACGACATGCGCGCTTCGGGTGCCATCAAGGCCGCCAAGAAAGCTGGCAACATCGCCGCTGAGGGTGCTATCGCCGCTCGCGTCGAAGGTGGCCGTGGCGTGATCATCGAAGTCAACTCGCAGACCGACTTCCTGGCTCTGCAGGACGACTTCAAAGGCTTCGTAAAAGACAGCCTGAACGAAGCCTTCGCTCAGAACCTGACCGAAGTCGCTCCGCTGATCGCTTCGCGCGAGTCCGCTCGTGAAGCGCTGGTTGCCAAGTGCGGTGAGAACGTCAACATCCGTCGTTTGACTGCTGTTTCCGGTGAAACCGTTGGTGCCTACCTGCACGGTCACCGTATCGGTGTTCTGGTCGTTCTGAAAGGCGGTAACGACGAGCTGGCCAAGCACGTTGCCATGCACGTCGCTGCCTCCAACCCAGCCGTTGTTACCCCGGATCAGGTCTCGGAAGAGCTGGTTGCCAAGGAAAAAGAAATCTTCCTGCAACTGAACGCCGACAAGATCGCTGGCAAGCCGGAAAACATCGTCGAGAACATGATCAAGGGCCGTATCAACAAGTTCCTGGCCGAAGCCAGCCTGGTTGAGCAAGCCTTCATCATGGATCCAGAAGTCAAGGTCGGTGACCTGGTCAAGAAAGCCGGTGCTGAAATCGTTTCCTTCGTGCGTTACGAAGTGGGCGAAGGTATCGACAAGGGCGAGACTGACTTCGCTGCCGAAGTCGCTGCCCAGGTTGCTGCCAGCAAGCAGTAATAGGCCGCTCAGCTAGTGCCCCAGAAGAGGCTGCCCGCTCACGCGCGCGGCCTCTTTTTCAAATGGGCTTTTTTTCAAAACGTCGGTTGGTGCCTGGGGCACGAACGGTCGTGAGCGCTGTCGAAGCGCTCAGCATGGGCGAGCCACGTGGCTCGCACGTTTTCTTACGCCGCAGGAGAGACTGGTAATGGCTCAGCAGGTGAGTGGTCGTCAACCGCGCTATAAGCGCATTCTGCTCAAACTCAGCGGCGAGGCCCTGATGGGGTCAGAAGATTTCGGTATCGACCCCAAGGTACTGGATCGCATGGCGCTGGAGGTCGGTCAATTGGTCGGTATCGGCGTGCAGGTCGGCCTGGTGATCGGTGGCGGCAACCTGTTTCGTGGTGCCGCATTGAGCGCTGCTGGCATGGATCGGGTGACCGGTGATCACATGGGTATGCTGGCCACGGTGATGAACGCCCTGGCGATGCGCGATGCTTTGGAGCGCTCGAATATTCCAGCGCTGGTCATGTCGGCCATTTCGATGGTCGGGGTCACCGATCACTATGACCGCCGCAAGGCCATGCGCCACTTGAAAACCGGTGAGGTGGTGATTTTCGCTGCTGGCACTGGCAACCCATTCTTCACCACCGACTCAGCCGCTTGCCTGCGGGCGATCGAGATTGATGCCGATGTGGTGCTGAAGGCAACCAAGGTGGATGGTGTGTACACTGCCGATCCCTTCAAGGATCCGCATGCGGAAAAATTTGATCGCCTCACCTATGACGAGGTGTTGGATCGCAAGTTGGGCGTGATGGATCTGACGGCCATCTGTTTGTGCCGTGACCATAATATGCCACTGCGTGTTTTTAATATGAATAAGCCGGGCGCCCTGCTGAATATCGTAGTGGGTGGCGCTGAAGGTACTTTGGTCGAGGGAAGTAAAGAATGATCAACGAAATCAAGAAGGACGCCCAGGCGCGCATGCAGAAGAGCGTGGAATCGCTGGCTAACGCATTCAGCCGCATCCGCACGGGTCAGGCTCATCCGAGCATCCTCGGTGGCGTGATGGTGCCTTACTACGGCGCTGACACCCCGCTGAGCCAGGTTGCCAACGTGACCGTTAAAGACTCGCGCACCCTGCAGGTCGTTGCGTTCGAGCGCAGCATGCTGGCTGCCGTGGATAAGGCGATTCAGAGCTCCGGTCTGGGTTTCAACCCGACCAACCTTGGCGAGCTGCTGCTGATCTCCATGCCGGCGCTGACCGAAGAAACCCGCAAGGGCTTCACCAAGCAGGCGCGTGACGCTGCGGAAGACGGCCGTGTGGCCGTGCGCAATATCCGTCGTGATGCCCTGAGCCAGCTCAAGGATCTGGTCAAGGAAAAGGAAATCAGCGAAGACGAAGAGCGTCGTGCTGCTGACGATATCCAGAAGCTCACCGACAAGTTCGTGGCCGACATCGAAGCTGCCGTTAAGCAGAAAGAAGCGGATCTGATGGCCGTCTGACGGCCAGGAAGTCGCCATGGATAATTCCAAAGTCGGTGCCGCGATGGTCGTTCCGCGGCACGTGTCGGTCATTATGGATGGTAATAACCGCTGGGCGCGCAAGCGCCTGCTGCCCGGTGTCGCCGGGCACAAGGCGGGCGTCGATGCCGTGCGTGCGGTGATTGAGGTATGTGCCGAGTCCGGTGTCGAGGTGTTGACCCTGTTCGCGTTCTCCAGTGAGAACTGGCAGCGGCCTGCCGAAGAAGTCGGGGCGCTGATGGAGTTGTTCCTAAGTGCCTTGCGTCGGGAAACGCGCAAGCTCGATGAGAACGGCATCAGCCTGCGTATCATTGGCGACCGCTCGCGCTTTCATCCAGAGCTGCAAGCCGCAATGCGTGAGGCAGAGGCCAAAACGTCGGGCTTGCCAGGCGAAAAGCGCTTCATCTTGCAGATTGCTGCAAATTACGGTGGCCAGTGGGATATCGCCCAGGCTGCCCAGCGCCTTGCGCGAGAAGTTCAGGGCGGGCATTTGCAGCCTGAGGACATTACTCCGGGTCTGCTGCAGAGCTGCCTGGTTACGGGTGAGCTGCCGCTGCCCGACTTGTGCATCCGCACGGGTGGTGAGCATCGGATCAGCAATTTCCTGCTCTGGCAGATGGCTTACAGCGAGCTGTATTTTTCCGACCTGTTGTGGCCGGACTTCAAACACGACGCCATGCGCGCAGCGCTGGCAGATTTTGCCAAGCGTCAGCGGCGCTTCGGCAAAACCAGTGAACAAGTAGAAGCCGAGGCCCGCGCCTGATGCTCAAGCAACGAATCATTACGGCGCTGATCCTGTTGCCGATCGCTCTTGCAGGTTTTTTCCTGCTCGAGGGCAGCGCGTTCGCGCTGTTCATCGCTGCCGTGGTGGTGCTTGGCGCCTGGGAATGGGCTCGCCTGGCCGGTTTCGCCACTCAGTCGCTGCGTATCGGCTACGCGGCGCTGGTGGCGGTGCTGCTTTACCTGTTGCAGGGTCTGCCCGCGCTGGCGCCCTGGGTTTTGGGTATTGGTGTGCTGTGGTGGGCGTTCGCGACCTTTCTGGTGCTCAACTATCCGCACAGCAGCCGCTACTGGGGCGGTTTGCCGGGCCGCTTGCTGATCGGCCTGCTGATTCTGCTGCCGGCCTGGCAAGGCCTGGTGGTGGTGAAGCAGTGGCAGCTTGCCAACTGGCTGATCCTGGCTGTGATGGCGCTGGTCTGGGTGGCGGATATCGGTGCCTATTTCTCGGGTAAACGATTCGGCAAGCGCAAGCTGGCCCCGCAGGTCAGTCCTGGCAAGAGCTGGGAAGGTCTGATTGGTGGCCTGCTGCTCAGTCTGCTGCTGACCGTGATCGTTGGTCTGTACCGTGACTGGTCGTTCGGCGAGTTCCTTCTGGCGCTACCGGCTGCGGCTCTGGTGGTGCTGATTTCCGTGGTTGGCGATCTGACCGAAAGCATGTTCAAGCGTCAGTCCGGCATCAAGGACAGCAGTAATCTGCTGCCTGGTCATGGTGGTGTACTCGATCGCATCGACAGCCTTACGGCGGCGGTGCCGGTGTTCGCCGTACTGCTGTGGCTCGCTGGCTGGGGCGCGCTGTGAGTCAGGTGCAGCGCATTACCGTGCTTGGCGCCACGGGCTCGATCGGCCTCAGCACGCTCGACGTCATCGCCCGTCACCCCGCCCGTTATCAGGTTTTCGCGCTGACCGCGTTCAGCCGCGTGGCGGAGCTGGAAGCGCTGTGCGTGATCCATCGGCCGAGCTTCGCCGTCGTTGCGGATGTGCAGGCGGCGAATGATCTGCAGGCTCGCCTGCGTCTCGCCGGCCTCGCTACCCACGTGCTGTTTGGTGAGGCAGGGTTGTGCGAGGTATCGGCGCATGCCGAGGTGGACGCCGTGATGGCGGCCATCGTCGGTGCGGCAGGTCTCAAGCCCACGCTGGCAGCGGTGGAGGCGGGCAAGAAGGTGCTGCTGGCCAACAAGGAAGCGCTGGTGATGTCGGGCGCGCTGTTCATGCGCGCCGTGCGTCAGAGTGGTGCCGTGCTGCTGCCTATCGACAGTGAGCACAACGCGATTTTTCAGTGCCTGCCGCAGGATTATGCCCGTGGCCTGCAGCCGGTTGGCGTGCGTCGCATTCTGCTGACCGCGTCCGGCGGCCCGTTCCGGGAAACCACGCCCGAGGCACTGCATGCAGTGACTCCCGAGCAGGCCTGCGCTCATCCCAATTGGTCGATGGGGCGCAAGATTTCCGTCGACTCGGCGAGCATGATGAACAAGGGGCTGGAGCTGATCGAGGCCTGCTGGCTGTTCGATGCGCGCCCTGATCAGGTCGAAGTGGTAATCCACCCGCAGAGCGTCATCCACTCGCTGGTCGATTACGTCGACGGTTCGGTGCTCGCCCAGTTGGGTAATCCCGACATGCGTACCCCCATCGCTCACGCACTGGCGTGGCCGCAGCGCATCGATTCCGGTGTCGCGCCGCTGGATCTGCTGAAGATTGCGCGGCTTGATTTTCAGGCCCCCGACGATGTGCGTTTCCCCTGTCTGCGCCTGGCGCGTCAGGCGGCAGAGGCGGGCGGCAGTGCGCCAGCGATGCTCAATGCCGCGAACGAAGTAGCGGTTGCGGCGTTTCTCGATCGGCGTATTCGCTTTACCGATATCGCGCGTATCATTGACGGCGTTCTCGAGGCTGAGCCGGCTGTCGCGGTCGAGTGCCTCGACGCCGTGCTCGAGGCCGACCGCCGTGCGCGGGAATTGGCTGGGCAGTGGTTGAATCGTGGAGAGGTGGCATGAGCGCACTGTATATGATCGTCGGCACCCTGATTGCGCTCGGGGTGCTGGTGACCTTTCATGAGTACGGTCATTTCTGGGTGGCCCGACGCTGCGGCGTCAAGGTGCTGCGTTTTTCGGTAGGCTTCGGCACGCCGCTGGTGCGCTGGCATGATCGCCAGGGCACGGAATTCGTGATCGCCGCCATCCCGCTCGGTGGCTACGTGAAAATGCTCGACGAGCGTGAGGGTGATGTGCCCCCGGCGCTGGCTGAGCAATCGTTCAACCGCAAGACCGTTGGGCAGCGTATCGCCATCGTGGCCGCAGGCCCGGCCGCCAACTTCGCATTGGCGCTGGTGTTCTTCTGGCTGGTAGCCATGCTGGGTAGCCAGCAGGTACGTCCGGTCATCGGTGCGGTCGAGGCGGGGAGCCTGGCCCAAGTCGCCGGCTTGCAGGCTGGTGAAGAGATCGTATCGGTCAATGGCAAGGCGACGTCGGGTTGGTCGGCAGTCAATCTGCAACTGGTGAGGCGCCTTGGCGAAAGCGGCGAGCTGGAAATCACCACCCGTCCTGTTGATGGGGGTGCTGATACGCTGCGCCGAGTCGAGCTGGATAATTGGCTGCGCGGCGCCAATGAGCCTGATCCGATCGCTTCGCTGGGGCTGCGCCCATGGCGTCCGAGCCTGGAACCCGTGTTAGCCGAGTTCGATCCGGAGGGCCCTGCGCAAGCTGCCGGGCTGCGCTCTGGAGATCGCCTGCTGGCGCTGAATGAACAGCCACTGGTCGATTGGCAAGATCTTGTTGATCGTGTGCGTGGATTGCCGGGGCAGTCGGTATCACTGTCGCTGGAGCGTGATGGACAGCGTCTGGATGTGCCCGTCACCTTGGCGAGCCGTGGTGAAGGTGAGGCGGCCAGCGGTTATCTGGGCGCTGGTGTAGCCTCTGCTCAATGGCCGGAGCAAATGCTTCGCGAGGTTAGCTACGGGCCACTGGAAGCCATTGCCGAGGCTGCTTCTCGTACTTGGACAATGAGTGTTCTGACCCTCGATTCACTGAAGAAAATGCTCTTCGGCGAGCTCTCGGTAAAAAACTTGAGCGGGCCGATAACCATTGCTAAAGTGGCGGGCGCTTCGGCCGAGTCAGGCCTCGGGGACTTCTTGAATTTCCTCGCCTACCTGAGTATCAGCTTGGGCGTTCTCAATTTGCTGCCTATTCCGGTTCTGGATGGGGGGCATCTGCTTTATTACCTGGTCGAGTGGGTGCGGGGTCGTCCGCTCTCCGAACGGGTGCAGGGTTGGGGGATGCAGATTGGTATCAGCCTGGTTATCGGGGTGATGCTTCTGGCTCTGGTCAATGATCTGGGGCGCCTGTGACCTCTGCTGAATTACATATCTTTCGTCTCGAACGACTGATTTCTTATCGTTAGTTGGAATAAGAAAGGACTTCATGAAACGTCTGCTGCTACCTGCGGTGCTTGCCGCATTGATGATCGCCGAAGTTCACGCCGAGTCCTTCACCATCTCCGATATTCGCGTTAACGGTCTGCAACGCGTCTCTGCGGGCAGTTTGTTCGGCGCGCTGCCCTTGAACGTGGGCGAGTCAGCCGACGACCGCACGCTGGTCGAGGCGACCCGTGAACTGTTCAAGACCGGTTTCTTCCAAGATATCCAGCTCGGCCGCGATGGCAACGTGCTGGTTATTACCGTGGTCGAGCGCCCGTCGATTTCCAGTATCGAGATCGAAGGTAACAAGGCCATCAGCAGTGATGACCTGCTCAAGGGGCTGACCCAGTCCGGCTTGGCCGAAGGCGAGATCTTCCAGCGCGCCACCCTCGAAGGTGTGCGTAACGAACTGCAGCGCCAGTACGTGGCCCAGGGCCGCTACTCCGCCGAGATCGACGCTGAAGTAATTCCGCAGCCGCGCAACCGTGTCGCGCTGAAGATCAACATCAACGAAGGCACCGTTGCGGCCATCCAGCACATCAACGTGGTGGGTAACAACGTCTTTTCCGACGAAGACCTCAATGATCTGTTCGAGCTGAAGACCACCAACTGGCTGTCGTTCTTCCGCAATGATGACAAGTACGCCCGTGAGAAACTCTCCGGTGACTTGGAGCGTCTGCGTTCCTATTACCTGGATCGCGGCTACATCAACATGGATATCACCTCCACCCAGGTGTCCATCACCCCGGACAAGAAACACGTCTACATCACCGTCAACATCGATGAAGGCGAGAAGTACACCGTCCGTGACGTGAAACTTTCCGGTGATCTCAAGGTGCCGGAAGAAGAAGTCCGCGCCTTGCTGCTGGTCAAGGAAGGCCAGGTGTTCTCCCGTAAGGTGATGACCACCACTAGCGAGCTGATCACCCGTCGCCTGGGTAACGAGGGTTACACCTTCGCTAACGTCAACGGCGTACCTGAACCGCATGATGACGACAACTCGGTATCGATTACTTTCGTCGTCGATCCGGGCAAGCGTGCTTACGTCAATCGCATCAACTTCCGTGGCAACACCAAGACCGAAGACGAAGTGCTGCGCCGTGAGATGCGTCAGATGGAAGGTGGCTGGGCTTCGACCTACCTGATCGACCAGTCCAAGGTGCGACTGGAGCGCCTTGGCTTCTTCAAGGAAGTTAACGTCGAAACCCCGCAAGTACCGGGTACCGATGACCAGGTTGACGTCAATTACAGCGTCGAGGAGCAGGCTTCCGGTTCTATCACCGCTAGCGTCGGCTTCGCACAGAATGCCGGTTTGATCCTTGGTGGCTCGATTACCCAGAACAACTTCCTGGGTAGCGGTAACCGTGTCAGCCTTGGCCTGACCCGTAGCGAATACCAGAGCCGCTATAACTTCAGCTTCGTCGATCCCTACTGGATCGAAGATGGTGTGAGCCTGGGCTACAACGCCTTTTACCGCACCACTGACTACGACGAGCTCGATGTCGACGTATCCAGCTACTCGGTCGACAGCCTGGGCGCCGGCATCAACATCGGTTACCCGATCAGCGAGACCGCTCGTTTGACCTACGGCCTGACCGTGCAGCAGGACGAGATCAATACCGGTCGTTACACTGTCGACGAGATCTTCGATTTCACCCGTCAGGAAGGCGAGAAGTACCTCAACTTGAAAGCCTCCGTCGGCTGGTCGAGTCCACGCTAAACCGTGGCGTGCTGGCCAACCGTGGTCACTCGCAGAGCCTGGTGTTCGAAACTACCGTGCCGGGTAGCGACCTGTCGTTCTACAAACTCGATTACCGTGGCCAGGTCTTCAAGCCACTGACCGACACCTACACGATGCGTTTCCACACGCAGCTGGGTTACGGCGGCGCGTTTGGCTCTACCAGCAAACTGCCGTTCTATGAGAACTACTACGCCGGTGGTTTCAACTCGGTGCGTGGTTTCGAAGACAGCAGCCTGGGCCCGCGCAGTACGCCGAGCACCGGGAACAACGAAGGCACTCTGCGAGACCCGGATCAGGATCCGCTGCCGTTCGGTGGTAACGTGCTGATCCAGGGTGGTGCGGAGTTGCTGTTCCCACTGCCGTTCGTCAAGGATCAACGTTCGTTGCGTACCGCGTTGTTCTGGGATGTGGGTAACGTGTTCGATACCGATTGCAGTTCCGGACAGAAACGCCGTGGCGATAGCTGCGACATCGATTTTGGCAACCTGGCTAGCTCCGTTGGCGTGGGCGTCACCTGGATCACCGCACTTGGCCCGCTGAGCTTCAGCCTGGCGATGCCGGTGAAAAAACCGGACGACGCCGACACCCAAGTATTTCAGTTCTCCCTCGGCCAGACGTTCTAAGCGTCTGCTCATGAATCACGAAGACAGTTTTTCTGCAGGAGTTGCACCGTGCGTAAGTTGACTCAACTGGTTCTGTTAAGCGCTGCTCTGCTGGCAACCCCGGCATTTGCGGAAATGAAGGTTGCGGTACTGAATTATCAGATGGCTCTGCTCGAATCGGACGCAGCCAAGCGCTACGCGGTCGATGCCGAGAAAAAATTCGGCCCGCAACTGAACAAGCTCAAGACCCTGGAAAGTGATGCCCAGCGTATTCAGGATCGCGTCGTCAAAGACGGTGAGAAGATGCAGACTGCTGAGCGCGAACGTCTCGAGTTGGACTTCAAGCAGAAGGCCCGTGACTTTCAGTTCCAGTCCAAGGAGCTGAACGAAGCCAAGGCTGTTGCTGACCGCGAGATGCTCAAGAAGCTCAAACCCAACCTGGACAAAGCTGTTGAAGAGGTCATCAAGGCCGGCAACTTTGACCTGGTGCTGGAGCGTGGTGCGGTGATCGATGTCAAACCACAGTTCGACATCACTCGCCAAGTCATCGAGCGCATGAACCAGATGCGTTGATGATGTCTATGCCTGTATTCACCCTCGGTCAGTTGGCCGAGCGGTTGGGTGCCACCTTGCGTGGCACTGCTGATCATGCGGTCGACGGGCTGGCAACCTTACAGGATGCCGGCCCGTCTCAGCTGACGTTCCTGTCGAACGCTCAGTACCGCAAGCATCTGACTAGCTGCCAGGCTGCTGCTGTGCTGCTGACTGCCGCTGACGCAGAAGGCTTCAGCGGCAATGCGTTGATTGTGGCCAATCCCTATCTGGCTTACGCCTCGCTGTCTCACTTGTTTGATCGCAAGCCAAAGGCGACGGCGGGTATTCACCCCACTGCGCTGGTAGCCGATGATGCTCAGGTCGACCCCAGTGCCGCTATCGGGCCCTATGTGGTGATCGAGAGTGGCGCAAGGATCGCAGCAGGTGTGTCGTTGGGCGCGCATTGCGTAGTCGGCGCGCGCTCCGAGATCGGTGAAGGCGGCTGGTTGGCACCGCGGGTTACGCTGTACCACGATGTGCGTATCGGTAAGCGGGTAGTCATTCAGTCGGGCGCGGTGATCGGTGGTGAGGGCTTCGGCTTTGCCAACGAGAAGGGCGTCTGGCAGAAGATCGCCCAGATTGGCGGTGTGAGTATCGGCGATGACGTCGAGATCGGTGCCAATACCACACTTGATCGCGGCGCGCTGTCCGATACCCGCATTGGTAATGGCGTGAAGCTGGATAACCAGATCATGATCGCGCACAACGTGCAGGTCGGTGACAACACGGCAATGGCTGCCTGTGTCGGTATTTCCGGCAGCACCTCGATCGGCAAAAACTGCATGATCGCCGGCGGTGTTGGCATGGTCGGGCACATCGATGTATGCGACGGTGTATTTGTTACCGGAATGACCATGGTCACTCGCTCGATCACCGAGCCTGGGGCCTACTCATCAGGTACCGCCATGCAACCTGCAGGCGAGTGGAAGAAAAGCGTGGCGCGTATCCGCCAGCTGGATGACATGGCACGGCGTGTGAAGCAGTTGGAAAAACAGCTGAAAGCCGTGACCTCGAGCGGGAATGCCTCATCTGATGCCTGAGCCGGCTGCTGCCGTGCTCTCTTCTTTTTATTACGGGCTTCTCTGGAAATGATGGACATCAACGAAATTCGCGAGTACTTGCCGCACCGTTATCCGTTCCTGCTGGTGGATCGGGTTACGGATCTGGATCTTGAAGGCAAGAGCGTTCGTGCCTATAAGAATGTCAGCGTCAACGAGCCATTCTTCAACGGCCATTTTCCCGAGCATCCGATCATGCCTGGTGTCCTCATTATCGAGGCCATGGCTCAAGCTGCAGGTATTCTCGGTTTCAAAATGATGGACGTGAAGCCTGCCGACGGTACGCTCTACTATTTCGTTGGCTCCGATAAGCTACGCTTTCGTCAGCCGGTAGTGCCTGGCGACCAGCTGATTCTCGAGGCCAAGTTCCTCAGTAGCAAGCGCAGCATTTGGAAGTTCGAATGCAAGGCCACGGTCGATGGCAAGGAAGTATGCTCGGCCGAAATCATCTGTGCGGAACGCAAGTTATGAGTTTGATTGACCCTCGCGCCATCATCGATCCCAGCGCCAAGCTGGCTGACGACGTCGTCGTCGGCCCTTGGTCGATCATTGGGCCCGACGTAGAAATAGGCGAGGGCACTGTGCTGGGTCCCAATGTGATCATCAAAGGGCCAACCCGTATCGGGAAGCACAACAAGATCTATCAGTTCGCCTCGCTCGGCGAAGACACCCCTGATCGCAAGTACAAGGGTGAGCCTACGCGTCTGGTCATCGGTGATCACAACATCATCCGTGAAGGCGTGACCATGCACCGTGGCACCATTCAGGATCGTGACGAAACCACCATCGGTGATCACAACCTGCTCATGGCCTATGCCCATATTGGGCATGACAGCGTCGTCGGTAACCACTGCATCTTGGTCAACAACGTTGCCCTGGCCGGTCATGTGCACATCGGCGATTGGGCGATTCTGTCCGGTTACACCCTGGTTCACCAATTCTGCCATATCGGTGCGCATGCCTTCGCTGGCATGGGTGCGGCGATCGGTAAGGATGTTCCAGCTTACGTTACCGTGTCTGGCAATCCTGCCGAGGCGCGCAGCATGAACTTCGAGGGCCTGCGCCGTCGTGGTTTCAGCTCCGAGGCGATGCAGGCACTGCGCCGTGCCTACAAGATCGTCTACCGCCAGGGTTTCACCATCGAAGAAGCATTGGTGGAGCTGGAAGATGTAGCCAAGCAGTTTTCCGAAGTAGCGGTGTTCCGTGACTCGATCCTGACCTCTAGCCGCGGCATCACCCGCTGACCCATGGCTGAGGTATTGCGTGTCGCGCTGGTCGCCGGCGAGGCATCCGGCGATATTCTGGGTTCAGGCCTGATGCAGGCTCTGAAGGCACAGCACCCCAATGTGCAGTTCATCGGTGTCGGCGGGCCGCGTATGCAGGCCGAGGGGCTGGTCAGCGACTTTCCCATGGAGCGCCTGGCGGTCATGGGGCTGGTCGAGGTGCTTGGCCGTTTGCCCGAGCTGCTGTCGCGCCGCCGCCGGCTGATCGCCAGTCTGATCGAGCGCAAGCCTGATGTGTTCATCGGCATCGACGCACCGGATTTCACCCTGGGTGTCGAACTCAAGCTGCGCCGCGCTGGAATTCGTACCGTGCATTACGTCAGCCCATCGGTATGGGCCTGGCGGCAGAAGCGCGTACTGAAGATTCGCGAAGCCTGCGACCTGATGCTTACCCTGTTTCCTTTCGAGGCGCAGTTCTACGAGGCGCATCAGGTGCCCGTGTGCTTCGTCGGTCATCCACTGGCAGACGCCATCCCGTTGCAGGCCGACCGCGCTGCGGCTCGCGAACTGCTCGGGTTGCCCTTGGACGCGCCCGTGGTGGCATTGCTGCCAGGTAGCCGCGGCGGTGAAGTGTCGCGCCTCGGCAGTCTGTTTCTTGATGCTGCGGAGCGCCTGCGTGCGTTGCGTCCGGGTGTTCGCTTCGTATTGCCTTGCGCCAGCCCCGAGCGTCGCCAGCAGCTCGAGCAGATGCTCGGTGGGCGTGATCTTCCGCTACAGTTGCTCGACGGTCGCTCCCACGATGCTCTGGCTGCCTGCGATGCGGTGCTGATCGCGTCCGGCACCGCCACCCTCGAGGCGCTGCTGTACAAGCGGCCGATGGTGGTGGCCTATCGTGTGGCGCCGATGACCTTCAGCATTCTCAAGCGCCTGGTGACGAGTCCTTACATCTCGCTGCCCAATCTGCTTGCTCAGCGGCTGCTAGTGCCCGAACTGATTCAGGATGCGGCCACTGCTGAGTCGCTGGCCCAGACGGTGTCACCGCTGCTGGTCGATGGCGACGTGCAGACCGAGGGCTTCGATGCCATTCACCGCACGCTGCGACGTGGTGCCTCCGAACGCGCCGCTACTGCGGTGCTCGATCTGCTGGGGCGTCGCTGATGCAAATGGGCCTGGATTTTTCGACCGTCGAAGAACTGGTCGCTGGTGTCGACGAAGTCGGCCGCGGCCCGCTGTGTGGCGCAGTGGTTACCGCTGCAGTGATCCTCGACCCGGCGCGGCCGATCCTTGGTCTCAATGACTCCAAGAAGCTCAGCGAAGCGCGGCGCGAGAAGCTGTTCGACGAAATTCGCGAAAAGGCCCTGGCCTGGTGCATCGCCCGGGCTGACGTGGAGGAGATCGACCGCCTGAATATCCTGCATGCCACCATGTTGGCCATGCAGCGTGCCGTCGAAGGCCTGAGTGTCACGCCGAAACTGGCGCTGATCGACGGCAACCGCTGCCCCAAGCTTTCCGTGCCCAGCGCGCCTGTGGTCGGTGGTGATGCGTTGGTGCCGGCGATTGCTGCTGCCTCGATCCTCGCCAAGGTCAGCCGTGATCGTGAGATGCGTGAGCTCGACGCGCTGTATCCGGGTTATGGCATCGCCCTGCACAAGGGCTATCCGACGCCCGTGCACCTCGAGGCCTTGATTCGTCTGGGCCCGACTCCCATCCATCGGCGTTCCTTTGCGCCGGTACGCCGCTTGCTGGAAGCCACAAGCGGTAGCTGAGCGTACTCGGCCCGCTGTCCATCCTTCCAGTTGCGGTACAATCCGCGTTTTGTCGCTTTTCCTGCAGGGCTTCTTCATGGCTGTTTCTTTCGTTCATCTTCGCCTGCACACCGAATACTCCCTGGTCGACGGACTGGTTCGCGTCAAGCCGCTGGTCAAGGCGGTTGCCGGCTTGGCAATGCCTGCCGTGGCGGTCACCGACATGAGCAACATGTGCTCGCTGGTGAAGTTCTACAAAGCCGCCATGGGCGCCGGTATCAAGCCGATCTGCGGCGCCGATATCTGGCTCGCCAGCGCTTACGAAGACGGCCCGCTGACCCGCATGACCCTGCTGGCGATGAACCCCAAGGGCTATCGCAACCTCACCGAGCTGGTTTCCCGCGGCTGGAGTGAAGGGCAGAGCAATGATCTGGTGATCATTCAGCGCGACTGGGTGAAGGCTGCCAGCGAAGGCCTGATCGCCCTGTCCGGTGCCAAGGAGGGTGAGATCGGTCACGCGCTGCTCGATGGCGAGCTGGCCAAGGCCGAAGCGCTGCTGCAGGAATGGCAGGCGGTGTTCCCGGAGCGTTTCTATCTGGAGGTTCAGCGCACCAGCCGCGTCAACGACGAAGAGCACGTGCATGCTGCCGTGGCCTTGGCCGATAAGCTGGGGGCGCCTCTGGTCGCCACCAACGATGTGCGTTTCCTCAAGCAGGGTGATTTCGAGGCCCATGAAACCCGCGTCTGCATCGGTGAAAGCCGCATTCTCGACGACGCGCGGCGGCCACGTATCTACTCCGACCAGCAGTACCTGAAGTCGCCGGAAGAGATGGCCGAGCTGTTCAGCGATCTGCCCGATGCGCTGGAAAACACTGTCGAGATCGCCAAGCGTTGCAATATCGAGGTAACGCTGGGCAAGTACTTCCTGCCGGACTTCCCGGTGCCGGAAGGCATGACCATCGATGAATATTTCCGCAAGGTATCGTTCGATGGCCTTGATGAGCGCCTTGAGGTTCTGCTGCCCAAGGACACCCCGGACTACGACGCGAAGAAGCAGGTCTACATCGACCGTCTGAATTTCGAGCTGGATATCATCATCCAGATGGGCTTCCCCGGTTACTTCCTGATCGTCATGGACTTCATCCAGTGGGCCAAGAGCAACGGCGTGCCTGTCGGCCCAGGTCGTGGTTCAGGTGCCGGCTCGCTGGTGGCCTACGTGCAGAAGATCACCGACCTCGATCCCTTGGCCTACGATCTGCTGTTCGAACGTTTCCTCAATCCCGAACGTGTATCCATGCCCGACTTCGACGTCGACTTCTGCATGGATGGCCGTGACCGGGTGATCGATTACGTGGCCGAGAAGTACGGCCGTAATGCGGTAAGCCAGATCATCACCTTCGGCTCGATGGCGGCCAAGGCAGTGGTGCGCGACGTGGCGCGGGTGCAGGGCAAGTCCTACGGCCTGGCGGATCGTCTGTCGAAGATGATTCCGTTCGAAGTCGGCATGACCCTGGAAAAAGCCTTCGAAATGGAGGAACCGCTGCGCGACTTCCTCAAGAACGACGAAGAGGCCGCCGAGATCTGGGACATGTCCCTCAAGCTCGAAGGCATCGTCCGCGGCACCGGCAAGCACGCCGGGGGCGTGGTGATCGCGCCGACCAAGCTCACCGACTTCTCGCCGATCGCCTGTGACGAAGAGGGCGCCGGCCTGGTGACCCAGTTCGACAAGGACGATGTCGAGTCGGCCGGCCTGGTGAAGTTCGACTTCCTCGGCTTGCGTACCCTGACCATCATCAAGTGGGCGCTGGAGACCATCCATCGCGACCAGCGCGCCGCGGGCGAGCCGGAAGAGAAACTGGTCAACATCGATTTCATCCCGCTCGATGACAAGCCGACCTATCAGATGCTGCAGAAGGCGGAGACCACCGCGGTCTTCCAGCTCGAGTCGCGCGGCATGAAGGAGCTGATCAAGAAGCTCAAGCCCGACTGCCTGGAGGACATGATCGCACTGGTGGCGCTGTTCCGCCCCGGCCCGTTGCAATCGGGCATGGTGGACGACTTCATCAACCGTAAGCACGGCCGTGCCGAGCTGTCGTACCCGCACCCGGATTATCAGTACGCAGGCCTGGAGCCAGTACTCAAACCGACCTACGGGATCATCCTTTATCAGGAACAGGTGATGCAGATCGCCCAGGTCATGGGCGGTTATACCCTCGGCCAGGCGGACATGCTGCGCCGTGCCATGGGTAAGAAAAAGCCCGAGGAAATGGCCAAGCAGCGCGGCGGTTTCATCGAAGGCTGTGCGAGCAACAATATCAGCGCAGACCTGGCGGGCAACATCTTCGACCTGGTGGAGAAATTCGCCGGTTACGGCTTCAACAAGTCTCACTCGGCTGCCTATGGTCTGGTTTCCTACCAGACAGCCTGGCTGAAGGCGCATTACCCCGCGCCGTTCATGGCTGCCGTGCTGTCGGCGGACATGCACAACACCGACAAGGTGGTGATCCTCATCGAGGAATGCCGCAACATGAAGTTGCGCATCGATCCGCCGGATGTGAACGCCTCCGAGTACAAGTTCACCGTCAGCCATGACGCGAACAATGTGCCGCGGATTCTTTATGGTCTGGGCGCGGTCAAGGGCGTCGGCGAAGGCCCGGTTGAGGCCATTGTCGAGGCACGCCAGGACGGTCCGTTCAAGGATCTGTTCGACTTCTGCTCGCGGGTCGACCTCAAACGCATCAACAAACGCACCATGGACGCATTGATCCGCAGTGGTGCGCTGGATCGCCTGGGCCCGCATTTTTTCGACGAAATCAAAGCCTACCAGGCCAACATCGACCGCAACCGTGCAGTGCTGCTCTCTGCGATGGAAGAGGCCGTGCAGGCCGCCGAGCAGACCGCGCGCAGCCATGATAGCGGCCACATGGATCTGTTTGGCGGCGTGTTCGCCAGCCCAGAGGCCGATGTGTATGCCAACCATCACCGCGCCAAGGAGCTATCGCTCAAGGAGCGCCTCAAAGGCGAAAAGGACACCCTGGGCCTGTACCTGACGGGTCATCCAATCGACGAGTACGAAAGTGAGGTGCGGCGTTTCGCCCGCCAGCGCATCGTCGACCTCAAGCCAGCACGCGATACCCAGACCGTCGCCGGCCTGATCGTCAACCTGCGCGTGATGAAGAACAAGAAAGGCGACAAGATGGGCTTCATCACCCTGGACGACCGCTCCGGGCGCATCGAAGCCTCGCTGTTCGCCGAAGCCTTTTCCAGCAACCAGGCACTGCTGCAGAGCGATGCCCTGGTGGTGGTGGAAGGGGAGGTCAGTAATGATGATTTCTCCGGCGGCATGCGTCTGCGCGCCAAGCGGGTGATGAGCCTGGAGGAAGCGCGTACCGGCCTGGCCGAGAGCCTGCGTGTGCGCGTCCAGGCCAGCGAATTGAAAGGTGATCGTCTACGCTGGCTGGGTGATCTGTGCCGCCGTCATCGTGGCGCCTGCCCAATTACCGTGGACTACACCGGAGCCGACGCGAAAGCCTTGCTGCAGTTTGGCGAGGACTGGCGAATCGACCCGGCCGACAGCTTGATTCAAGCTTTGCGTGACCAGTTCGGACGAGAAAACGTCTTCCTGCAATACCGCTAGAATTGCGGCGCTGAAATGCGGGGCCAAGGCTCCGTACGACGCCCGTGACACTGCATGATCGCCGCCGACGCGAGCCAATCCCCCGGGTTTGGCTGCCGAGTGAATGCCTAGGTGCATTTGCTGGCATATTCGCTGCCGGAAGTGCCTTGCAAGTGTCGACCTGAATGCGCCTGTTCCTATAAGGTAGGCGCCAAATGGATACACGCTCCCCGGCCCTGTGGCCGTCGACGCATGACGGATGCCTATGAACCCGAATTATCTCGATTTCGAACAGCCGATTGCCGACCTGCAAGCCAAGATCGAAGAGCTTCGTCTGGTTGGTAATGACAACTCCCTGAACATCGGCGACGAAATCGCCCGCCTGCAGGACAAGAGCAGTACGCTGACCGAGAGCATTTTCGGCAATCTGACCAGTTGGCAGATCGCTCGCCTTGCTCGTCACCCGCAGCGTCCTTATACCCTGGACTATCTGCAGCACATCTTCACCGAGTTCGACGAGCTGCACGGCGATCGTCACTTCTCCGACGACGCTGCCATCGTGGGTGGTGTTGCGCGCCTCAATGGCCAGCCGGCCATGGTCATCGGTCACCAGAAGGGCCGTGAGGTTCGCGAGAAAGTGCGCCGTAACTTCGGCATGCCGCGTCCGGAAGGTTACCGCAAGGCCTGTCGCCTGATGGAAATGGCCGAGCGCTTCAAGATGCCGATCCTGACCTTCATCGACACGCCAGGTGCTTATCCGGGCATCGATGCAGAAGAGCGTAACCAAAGCGAAGCCATTGCCTGGAACCTGCGAGTGATGGCGCGCCTGAAAACCCCGATCATCGCCACCGTTATCGGTGAGGGCGGTTCCGGCGGTGCATTGGCCATTGGCGTGTGCGACAGCCTGAACATGTTGCAGTACTCGACCTATGCGGTGATCTCGCCGGAAGGCTGTGCCTCGATCTTGTGGAAAACCGCCGAGAAGGCGCCGGATGCTGCCGAAGCCATGGGCATCACTGCCGAGCGCCTGAAAGGCCTAGGCATCGTCGACAAAGTGATCGCCGAGCCTCTGGGTGGTGCACATCGCGATCCGGTCGCTGCCGCCGAATCCATCCGCCAGACCCTCAGCGCTCAGCTTGAGGATCTCAGCACGCTCGACACCGATGCCCTGCTGGCGCGTCGCTACGAGCGTCTGATGAGCTACGGTATCGCCTGATGCCGGCTTGCCCTGCAGGCATGCGAGTCGCCGCTCTGGCGATGCGCATGTCTGCAGGGTCGCTCCGCTAAACTCCACCATGTCTCTCGAATCGGCTCTGCTCGCGCGCCTCGCTCCGTGGCGTGAGGCATCGGCCTGGCGAGTCGCTTTCTCTGGCGGGCTCGATTCCACCGTGCTTCTGCATGCACTGGCAATTGCTGCTCGAAGCCATGCGCTGCCACCCATTTCCGCTATCCATGTGCATCACGGCTTGCAGGCTGCGGCTGACGACTGGCCGATGCATTGCCAGCGCTTGTGCGATGAGCTGGGCGTGCCGCTGCATGTCGAGCATGTTCAGGTAGCGTCTGGTGCCAGCCTGGAGCAAGCCGCTCGTAACGCGCGCTATGCAGCGTTTTCCGCGCAGCTGAATCGGGGCGAGGTGCTGCTGCTCGCTCAGCATCAGGATGATCAGGCGGAGACCGTTCTCTATCGTCTGTTGCGCGGTGCTGGTGTGCGCGGGCTTGCTGCGATGGCGGCAAGTCGCCCGCTGGCCGCCGGGCATGCCGTTCGTCCTCTGCTGGATGTACCACGCAGTGCGTTGGAGGCTTATGCCGAGGCATATGGCCTGCGTTGGGTGGAAGACCCTTCGAATGCAGACAGCGGCCTTGCTCGAAACTTTCTACGCCGGGAAATCCTGCCGCGCTTGCACAGGCATTGGCCTAAAGCGTCCCAGGTGCTGGCTCGTACGGCGGAGCATCAGGCCGAGGCGTTGGAGTTGCTGCAGGAGCTCGCCGAACTTGATTTGCAGCGAGCCCAGGCGTCGCCCGGTTTCGATTGGCTGGACGTTCCCTGTCTCGATCTGCAGGCGTTGCGCGGGCTATCCGATGCCCGGCAGCGCAATCTACTGCGCTACTGGTTGGCGGGTTTCACCCGCTTGCCCGATAGCCGCCATTGGCAGGGATGGTTCGATCTGCGTGATGCCGGGCCCGACGCCAAACCGGTCTGGCGACTGGAGAGCGGTGAGCTGCGGCGCCATGGTCGTTATCTGTTCTGGCTCAATGCCGACTGGGCTGTGGCGTGGGTGGCTCAGGCGCAGCCCTGGCCTCTGGCTGAGCAGCCACTGGCGTTGCCGGGTAATGGTCGCGTCTGGCTCGAAGGCGCCATACCCGTGGGGCAGTTGAGCGTCGGCTATCGCCAGGGCGGCGAGGTTCTCGAGGTGCCGGGGCGTGGTCGGCGTGACCTCAAGCGTCTTCTGCAGGAGGCTGGCGTGCCCGAGTTCATTCGTGGGCGCATCCCGCTGCTGCTGTGCGACGGACGGCCCGTGGCTCTCGCCAATCTGCTCGCCGGCCCCGGCTGCGGCACGTTTCACTGGCAGCCCGAGCAAATTGATCCGCCTCTTGATGGGGCTGTCGATTCTCGCGCGTAAGGGTCGGCTGCTGTAAGAGTGTCGCAGGTGCGAAGCCCCAGGCTAGAGGCTTTTCGGGGTTCGATGTAGATCTCGTTTCAGCAGCTTTTGCCCTGCTTTGGGTTTCGCGTTCTTCCCCACTCAGGACGTTTCCGGTAGACTACGCTCCCGTCTCTATTCAGGTATTCGCTGCTTCTTCAGAAGCGGTGGATGTTTGCTATTTGCCGGCATGGTTCGCCATGTTTGCTAAGGTGAACCAAGGCCTTCTCTGCTCCCCGGCGGCTCGACCGCCACTGCTGACTTCTTAGGGTTTTTCATGACGCGCTTCATTTTCGTCACGGGTGGTGTTGTTTCTTCATTGGGGAAAGGCATCGCCTCGGCATCCTTGGCGGCAATCCTGGAGGCGCGGGGCCTGAAGGTCACGATGCTCAAACTGGATCCCTACATCAACGTCGATCCGGGCACCATGAGCCCGTTCCAGCACGGTGAAGTGTTCGTCACTCACGACGGTGCTGAGACCGATCTCGACCTGGGTCACTATGAGCGGTTCATCCGCACCACGATGACCAAGAGCAACAACTTCACCACCGGCCGCGTCTACGAAGACGTGCTGCGCAAAGAGCGGCGTGGTGATTATCTGGGCGCGACCATCCAGGTCATCCCGCACATCACCGACGAGATCAAGCGCCGCATCATCAAGGGTGCAGGCGACGCTGACGTCGCCATGGTCGAAATCGGCGGTACCGTGGGCGACATCGAGTCGCAGCCGTTCCTCGAGGCGATCCGCCAGCTGCGTTTCGAAGTGGGCGCCAAACGCGCCATGCTGATGCACCTGACGCTGGTTCCGTACATCGCCACCGCAGGCGAAACCAAGACCAAGCCGACCCAGCACTCGGTCAAGGAACTGCGCTCCATCGGCCTGCAGCCGGACGTGCTGGTGTGCCGCTCCGATCACCCGATCGACTTGTCGTCGCGCCGCAAGATCGCCCAGTTCACCAACGTCGAAGAGCGCGCAGTAATCGCCCTCGAAGACGCCGACACCATCTACAAAATCCCGGGCATCCTGCACTCGCAGGGGCTGGATGATTTCGTCGTCGAGCGTTTCGCGCTGGAATGCCGCGGTGCTGACCTGTCCGAATGGGATCGCGTGGTCGATGCCAAGCTGAACCCGGAAAAAGAAGTCAACATCGCCATGGTCGGCAAGTACATGGAGCTTCTGGATGCCTACAAGTCGCTGATCGAAGCGATGAGCCATGCCGGTATCAGCAACCGTACCAAGGTCAACCTGCGTTACATCGATTCCGAAGACATCGAGAATCAGGGTACTGCGCTGCTCGAGGGCGTCGATGCCATCCTGGTTCCGGGCGGCTTCGGCTTGCGTGGTGTGGAAGGCAAAATCACCACTGTGCAGTACGCCCGTGAGAACAAGATTCCTTACCTGGGTATCTGCCTCGGTATGCAGGTAGCCGTCATCGAGTTCGCCCGTAATGTGCTGGGCTGGAGCGATGCCAACTCCACCGAGTTCGATATCGCCAGCAAGCACCCAGTGGTCGGTCTGATCACCGAGTGGCAGGACGCGACCGGCGCGACCGAGCAGCGTACCGAAGCCTCCGACCTTGGCGGCACCATGCGTCTTGGTGCCCAGGATTGCCAGCTGCTGAGCGGCTCCAAGGTTCACGACTGCTATGGCAAGGACGTGATCGTCGAGCGCCACCGCCATCGTTACGAAGTGAACAACAACCTGCTGCCGCAACTGATCGACGCTGGCCTGAAGGTCACTGGTCGTTCGGGTGATGGCGCGTTGGTGGAAGTGGTCGAGAGCGCGGATCACCCGTGGTTCGTCGCCTGTCAGTTCCACCCGGAATTCACCTCCACGCCGCGTGACGGCCACCCGCTGTTCAGTGGCTTCGTCAACGCCGCACTGGCGCACCAAGCGAAGAAGGCCTGACCCATGGCTCAGAAGACCATCCGCGTTGGCGCGATCGATGTCGCCAACGACAAGCCGTTCGTGCTGTTTGGCGGCATCAACGTGCTGGAGTCCCGCGACCTCGCCCTGCGTACCTGCGAGGAATACGTGCGGGTTACCGACAAGCTCGGTATTCCTTACGTGTTCAAGGCAAGCTTCGACAAGGCCAACCGTTCGTCGGTGAGCTCCTTCCGTGGCCCGGGCCTGGAGGAGGGCATGAAGATCTTCGAGGAAGTGAAGAAGACCTTCGGCGTGCCAGTGATCACCGATGTGCACGAACCTCACCAGGCGCAGCCGGTGGCGGACGTTTGCGACATCATCCAGTTGCCGGCTTTCCTGTCTCGGCAAACTGACCTGGTCGTGGCCATGGCCAAGACCGGCGCTGTGATCAACATCAAGAAGGCGCAGTTCCTCGCGCCCCAGGAAATGAAACATATTCTCGCCAAGTGTGTCGAAGCCGGGAACGATCAGCTCATCCTCTGTGAGCGTGGTTCCTCCTTCGGGTACAACAACCTGGTGGTGGACATGCTGGGCTTCGGCATCATGAAGTCCTTTGAGTATCCGGTATTCTTCGACGTCACCCACGCTCTGCAGATGCCGGGCGGCCGTTCGGATTCCGCTGGCGGGCGTCGTGCTCAAGTGACCGAGCTGGCTAAGGCCGGCATGAGTCAGGGGCTCGCGGGGCTGTTCCTCGAGGCGCATCCGGATCCGGAAAACGCCAAGTGCGATGGTCCGTGTGCCTTGCGCCTCGACAAGCTCGAGCCGTTCCTGGCGCAGCTCAAGCAGCTGGATGATCTGATCAAGAGTCAGGATCCGATCGAAACCGCCTGATCGGCGTTTCCACGGTTCGCTTATCTGTTTCACCGCCCGGCCTTTTGGCCGGGTTTGTCATGTCAGCCCGGTCTGCCGTTGATCGTGCCCGGTGCTGGCAGCCGAATGCAGCAGTGCGTTTTCGACAATTTCTGGAGAGCTTACAAGAATGGCAAAGATCGTCGACATCAAGGGTCGTGAGGTTCTCGACTCCCGTGGCAACCCCACCGTGGAAGCGGACGTAATCCTCGACAATGGCATCGTCGGTAGCGCCTGTGCGCCGTCCGGTGCCTCCACCGGTTCGCGCGAAGCCCTGGAACTGCGTGATGGCGACAAGAGCCGTTACCTCGGCAAGGGCGTTCTCAAGGCCGTTGGCAACATCAATGGCCCGATCCGCGACGCGCTGCTGGGCAAGGATCCGGTTGACCAGAAGGCTCTGGACAAGATCATGATCGATCTGGACGGCACCGAAAACAAAGCCACTCTGGGCGCCAACGCCATCCTCGCCGTCTCCCTGGCAGCCGCCAAGGCCGCCGCCCAGGATCAGGATCTGCCGCTGTACGCGCACATCGCCAACCTCAATGGCACCCCGGGCCAGTACTCCATGCCTGTGCCGATGATGAACATCATCAACGGCGGTGAGCATGCCGACAACAACGTCGATATCCAGGAATTCATGGTGCAGCCGGTTGGCGCGAAGAACTTCGCCGACGGCCTGCGCATCGGTGCGGAAATCTTCCATCACCTCAAAGCCGTGCTGAAGGCTCGTGGCCTGAGCACTGCCGTAGGTGACGAAGGTGGTTTCGCTCCGAACCTGGCCTCCAACGAAGACGCGCTGTCGGCCATTGCCGAAGCCGTGGCCAACGCCGGTTACAAGCTGGGCACTGACGTCACACTGGCACTGGACTGCGCGGCCAGCGAGTTCTACGAAGACGGCAAGTACAACTTGACTGGCGAAGGTAAATCCTTCGACGCCGAAGGTTTCGCCGAGTACCTGAAAGGGCTGACCGAGCGCTTCCCGATCATCTCCATCGAAGACGGCCTGGACGAGTCCGACTGGGCGGGCTGGAAGATCCTTACCGACAAGATCGGCAGCAAGGTTCAACTGGTCGGCGACGATCTGTTCGTGACCAACACCAAGATCCTCAAGGAAGGCATCGACAAGGGCATCGGTAACTCGATCCTGATCAAGTTCAACCAGATCGGCACCTTGACCGAAACCCTGGAAGCCATCCAGATGGCCAAGGCTGCTGGCTACACTGCAGTCATCTCGCACCGCAGTGGCGAGACCGAAGACAGCACCATTGCCGATCTGGCAGTCGGTACTGCCGCTGGTCAGATCAAGACCGGCTCGCTGTGCCGCTCCGATCGCGTATCCAAGTACAACCAGCTGCTGCGTATCGAAGAGCAATTGGGCGCCAAGGCGCCGTACCGTGGTCGCGGCGAGTTCCGCGGCTAAGGTAGGTTCGCACGGCGAGGTGGCCAACACCTCGCCACGTGGACTCTGTTGAGATCTGCCGAGTCGACTTCACGGTCTTGTCGGATGCCGATGACGCAGGGAGAATCGACAGATGTCCGCAGCAGCGACCCTTTCTTATCCGAGTGCCTCACCTGCCATGCGTAGTTCCTACTGGCTGTTTCTCGTTCTGGTTCTGGTACTTGCAGGGCTGCAATATCGCCTGTGGGTAGGCGAGGGCAGTCTGGCGCAGGTTACCGATCTGCAGCATCAGATCGCCGATCAGGAAGGCGAGAACGAGCGTCTGCTCGAGCGTAATCGCATCCTCGAAGCGGAAGTGATGGAGCTGAAGAAAGGTATGGAAACCGTCGAAGAGCGCGCCCGCCACGAGCTGGGCATGGTCAAAGACGGCGAAACCCTCTATCAGTTGGCTGAATGAACACACCTGATCTGCCGTCCTTCTGGGCGGTGATTCCGGCCGCCGGCATCGGCAGTCGCATGCGCGCCGACAAGCCCAAGCAGTATCTGCAACTGGCCGGCAAAAGCATTCTCGAACATACCCTCAACTGTTTCCTCGATCATCCGTGCCTGCATGGCGTAGTGGTCAGCCTGGCCGAGGACGATCCGTTCTGGCCGAACCTGAGTTGTGCTCGCGACTCGCGTATTCATATTGCCAGTGGTGGTGCCGAGCGCGCCGACTCGGTGCTCAATGCGTTGCTGCGTCTGGGTGAGCTGGGTGCCAGTGAGCAGGATTGGGTGCTGGTGCACGACGCCGCACGGCCCAATCTGGCGCAGTCCGATCTCGATCTGCTATTGGCCGAGCTGGCTGACGATGCGGTAGGCGGGCTGCTCGCCGTTCCCGCTCGGGACACACTCAAGCGTGTCGGCAGCGATGGACGCGTGCGCGAAACCATCGATCGCTCGGTGATCTGGCAGGCCTACACGCCGCAGATGTTCCGTCTCGGCACTTTGCACCGTGCGCTTGCCGAAGCACTGGTTTCGGATGTTGCGGTGACCGATGAAGCCTCGGCCATCGAGTGGGCCGGTCAGTCGCCACGTCTCGTCGAAGGCCGGGCGGATAACCTCAAGGTCACCCGCCCGGAAGACTTGCACTATCTGGAGCGCCTATGGCGTGGCCGGAGCTAACTCCGTAATAACGCGATAATGTAGGGGCCTGCTTACGGGCGAATGGTTCAGGCGGCGCCGGCAATGCGGCAAGGCCACCATCAATTCGCACCGGGGCGGCGCCCCTACGGCAAGTGAACTTCTTTCAGTGAATCCACTTGTTGGCGTTCTTGCCAAGGTTGCGATCGAGCACACTGGTGAGCCTGTTCATGGCACCGTCGATGGCCTGCTGCATTTCACAGGCATCGAAGGAAACCGACATGGGGTCGCGCCCCTTCATGCGTGCTTCTACTTTGCAGCGTTTGTCCTGGGGGCCGCTTTTCAGGGCGTTTTCGTCGGAGAGATGAATTTCCACGCGTGTGAGGTGTTCCTCATAGCGCTGTAACTTGTCTCGTACTCGACCTCGAATGTCTGTCTTGAATGCCATCGAGGTGTCGACGTGTTTTCCGCTGTTGACCATGACCTGCATAACCATTTCCTCATGCTGGTGGGTTCGCAACGGCCCGAACAAGGGCCTCATGATTTACGACGGGGTGATGACGGCAGAGGTTCGCTGGCGGTTGTGACAGCATATGAGCGGCTAGGTGTATTCGGCTCGTTGGCTCAAACCGTCGCGCAATGCATCGATCAATTGCCTGACCTTGGGCGACAGATGCCGTTGTTGCGGGTAGAGCGCCCACACCGCGGTGTTCGGTGGTTGATGATTGTCGAGCAGGGAAACCAAGGCGCCGCTGCGTAGGTGTTCGAGCACGTAATAATCGGGCAACTGACACAGGCCCAGTCCGCCTAGCGCCGCATCCAGTACGGCCTGGCCGCTGTTGCAGCGCCAGTTGCCCTGAACCCGCTGCGAGGCTTCGCGGCCGTCGAGCTGGAATGTCCAGACATCGCTGCTGCCCACCAGGCAATTGTGCCGAGCCAGCTCCGAGAGGCTGTGCGGGCGACCGTATCGCTGCAAGTAATCAGGCGACGCGCACAGGTACATGCGTCGCGGCGCCAGGCGCGTGGCAAGCATTCGCGAGTCCTGCAGGCGACCCAGGCGAATGGCAATGTCGAAGCCGTCCTGGAGCAGATCCAGGGTGCGGTTGCTCAGTTCGATATCTACGGAGAGTCGTGGATGGCGGGCTGCGAATGCGGTAACCAGCGGCACGATGAAGCGCTCGCCGTAGGCCACCGCGCAAGTCATGCGCAGCAAACCCTTGGGCTCGCCACCGAGATCGCCAATCGCGTTGAGCGCTTCCTCCCGCGCATCCTGCAGACGCTGGCAATGCTGCAGAAAAGTCTGGCCCGCCTCGGTCAGTGCCACCTTGCGGGTGGTGCGATAGAACAGCCGGGTATGCAGGCGTTCTTCCAGGCGGGCGATCTGCCGGCTCACTTGCGACGAGGACAGGCCCAGGCGTTCGGCTGCTGCAGTGAACTGCCCGCATTCTGCGACGGCGACGAATTCGTCCAGCCCCTCCCAGCGATTCATGTCTTCCCCCTGTTCACCTGGTGAATGGCTGATTATCCCTGAATAGCAATAATGTTTTGCATTCTGCCTGATTATCTCTGTTCACGTGTCTACTACACTCTCTCCCCATCGCTTTCCCATCAGGAGATTCTGGACATGATCAAGTCGCGCGCCGCCGTAGCCTTTGCGCCCAACGAGCCGCTGAAAATCGTTGAAGTGGATGTCGAGCCACCCAAGGCCGGCGAAGTGCTGGTGCGCATCGTCGCTACCGGCGTTTGCCATACCGACGCCTATACGCTGTCCGGTGCCGATTCCGAGGGCGTATTCCCCTCGATCCTCGGCCACGAAGGTGGCGGCATCGTCGAAGCCATCGGCGAGGGCGTAACGTCGGTGGCTGTGGGTGACCACGTGATCCCGCTTTACACCGCCGAATGCCGCAAGTGCAAATTTTGTCTGTCCGGCAAGACCAACCTGTGCAGCTCGGTGCGCGCCACTCAGGGCAAGGGCCTTATGCCCGACGGCACCTCGCGCTTCAGCTACAACGGCGAGCCGATCTACCACTACATGGGCTGCTCGACGTTCTCCGAATACACCGTGCTGCCGGAAGTTTCCCTGGCTGTTATTCCGAAGGAAGCGCCGCTGGAGAAGGTCTGCCTGCTCGGTTGTGGCGTGACCACCGGTATCGGCGCCGTGCTCAACACCGCCAAGGTGGAAGAGGGCGCCACCGTGGCCATCTTCGGTCTGGGTGGCATCGGCCTGGCGGCGATCATCGGTGCGAAAATGGCCAAGGCTTCGCGCATCATTGCCGTCGATATCAATCCGGCCAAGTTCGACGTGGCCCGCGAGCTGGGCGCGACCGACTTCGTCAATCCAAAGGATTACGACAAGCCGATCCAGGACGTGATCATCGAGTTGACCGATGGCGGTGTGGACTACAGCTTCGAGTGCGTCGGTAATGTGCAACTGATGCGTGCCGCACTGGAGTGCGCACACAAGGGCTGGGGTGAGAGCGTGATCATCGGCGTGGCCGGTGCCGGTCAGGAAATCAGCACCCGTCCGTTCCAGCTGGTAACCGGTCGCGTCTGGCGCGGTTCGGCTTTCGGCGGCGTCAAAGGCCGCACCGAGCTGCCGAGCTATGTGGAAAAGTCGCAGAGCGGCGAAATCCCGCTGGATACCTTCATCACCCACACCATGGGGCTGGAGCAGATCAACGAAGCATTCGATCTGATGCACGAAGGCAAGAGCATCCGCACCGTCATCCACTACTGATAGCTGCAAGCGACAAGCTTCAAGCTACTAGCGGCCTAGGCTGCCTGGCGCTTGCGGCTTGGCGCTGCTCGGAGGCCTTATGGAAATCGTTTCCAGCAACAAGAGCTTTGGCGGCTGGCACAAGCGCTATCGCCACCGCTCCACGTCGCTCAACTGCGACATGGTGTTCGCCGTCTATCTGCCACCGCAGGCCGAGAAGGGCGCCAGGCTGCCTGTGTTGTATTGGCTCAGCGGGCTGACCTGTACCGACGAGAACTTCATGCAAAAGGCCGGCGCCCAGCGCATGGCTGCCGAGCTTGGCCTGATCATCGTCGCGCCGGACACCAGCCCGCGCGGTGAGGGGGTGCCGGACGACGCCAACGGCGCCTACGATTTCGGCCTGGGTGCCGGCTTCTACGTCAACGCGACACAAGAGCCTTGGGCACGCCATTACCGTATGTACGACTACGTGGTGCAGGAGCTGCCAGCGTTGATCGAGGCCAACTTCCCGGTATCCGACAAGCGCGGTATCGCCGGACACTCCATGGGCGGCCACGGCGCGTTGATCTGCGCGCTCAAGAACCCGGGGCGTTATGCTTCGGTCTCGGCCTTCTCGCCGATCACCAATCCGCTGAACTGCCCGTGGGGTGAGAAGGCGTTTTCCAACTACCTGGGTGAAGACCGTTCGCGCTGGCGCGAGTGGGATGCCAGCGTGCTGATCGCTGATGCGACGGAGAAGTTGCCGATTCTGGTGGATCAGGGTGACCGCGACGACTTCCTCGATGGCCAGCTCAAACCCCATGCGCTGGAAGCGGCGGCCAAAGCGGCGAACCATCCGCTGACCCTGCGCCTGCAGCCGGGTTATGACCACAGCTACTACTTCATCGCCAGTTTCATCGAAGACCACCTGCGCCACCATGCCGAGGCGCTGGCTCGCTGAATGAGAAAGGGCGCTGCCGGTTCAACCGGCAGCGCCCCTCTTTCTACTGTTACAGATCACTCACCCAGGCTGGATCTCAGCATCCAGGCGTTCTGCTCGTGCACGCCGATGCGCGCTACCAGCATGTCGTGGCTGAACAGATCACCGGCTTCTTCCGCCAGTTCGGCGAACTCACTCATGCGTCGTGCCACCGCCTCGTTGTCCTTCACCAGCTCGCCGATCATCTGTGGCGTTGGTTTGTGCGGGGCTTCGTTGTCGATGACGGTAAGTGCACGGAAGGTTTCCCCACCAGTCGGCGCCAGCTTGCCCAATGCGCGAATACGTTCGGCAAGCGCGTCGGCAGCCTGGTGAATTTCGTTGTACTGCTCGTCGGTCAGTTTGTGCAGGCCATAGAAGTTCGAGCCTTGCACGTTCCAGTGCACGCCCAGGGTCTTGACGTACAGGGTGTAGCTATCCGCTACCGCCTTGGTCAGTGCTTCAGCGACCTTCTCGCGGGCAGCGCCATCGACGCTGGTATTGATGGCCAGGCCATCGCCCTTGAGTTTCTGCGCGCTGGCTTTCGCCTTGGGTTTTGCTGCTGCCGGTTTGCGTGCTACGGCCATGATGGTCTCCATGGTTGTTAGAAATGTTTTGCTACTTCTTGTCGACTATCGGTAGGGGGAGAACATTCCAACATTTTCTCGATAGAGAGTTTGCGAGGGCAGTGGAGGTGGTCGCTGCCTTGCGGTTTTCCTCTTCACGTCGCTTGTACGGTCGCGCGCTGACGCCATGAGCAACCCGTGTCGGAGCGCGGTGTTTTGCTCAACGTGGAGATCATTGAAAATGGCTAGGCGGGAATGCGTTTTATTCCATTGACCGCTCCAGCAGCCGGGCAAGTCCGCCTCAAGGTGTTCTTTCGGGTAGAATCGGCCTTTTTTGCGAGGGCGTCGGTTCATGCGGATTGGCCATGGTTACGATGTGCACCGCTTCGGCGATGGGGATTTCATTACCCTGGGCGGTGTGCGTATCCCCCACAAGTTCGGCCTGGTTGCCCACTCCGATGGCGATGTGGTGCTGCATGCCCTTTCCGATGCCTTGCTCGGCGCCGTAGCGCTTGGTGACATCGGCAAGCATTTCCCGGACACCGACCCTAACTTCAAGGGCGCTGACAGCCGTGTGCTGTTGCGCCATGTGCTGGGGCTGATTCACGCCAAGGGCTGGAAGGTTGGCAACGTCGACGCCACCATTGAAGCTCAGGCGCCAAAGATGGCGCCGCATATCGAAGCGATGCGCCGGCTGATCGCCGAGGATTTGCAGGTCGAGCAGGATCAGGTCAACGTCAAGGCCACCACCACCGAGAAGCTGGGTTTCGTGGGCCGTGAAGAAGGTATCGCGGTGCATGCCGTGGCCTTGCTGGTCAGCGCATGACCGAACTGGAACTGCTTGGCCCGCGGGCCTATGGCGAGCCCTGTGGACAGGCCGTACTTAAGGCGGTCGCCGAGGATTTTCAGGTCGACGAAGTGCTGGATATCGAATTGTCCGGCGCAGGTGAGCATCTGTGGCTGTGGGTCGAGAAGCGTGGCCTGAATACCGAGGAGGCGGCTATCCGCCTGGCGCGTGCCGCCGGAGTACCGGTGCGGATGATCAGCTATGCCGGGCTGAAGGATCGCCAGGCGCTGACTCGGCAGTGGTTCAGTCTGCATTTGCCCGGCAAGAGTGATCCCGATCTTGGCAAGGCTCACGACGAAACCCTGGTGATCCTCAAGCAGGTGCGCCACTCGCGAAAGTTGCAGCGCGGCGCCCATGCTGCCAATGGTTTCATCCTGCGCCTGACTGCATTGCAGGCCGATCAGGCAGCGCTGGACGAGCGTCTGAAAACCATCGCGGCCCAGGGCATCCCCAATTACTACGGCGCTCAGCGTTTCGGCTTCGAAGGCGGCAACGTCGCCCATGCCCGGCATTTTGCCGAGCGCAAGGAACTGCCGGAAAAACGCAATGTGCGTTCGCGGGTGCTTTCGGCCGCGCGCAGCTTTCTATTTAACCGGGTATTGGCCGAGCGAGTCGCCGCCGGAACCTGGAACCATGCGCAACCCGGCGACCTGCTGGCGTTCACCGACAGTCGCAGTTTCTTCGCCGCTGGTGAGGCCGAATGCCAGGATCCCCGTCTGGCCCAGCTGGACTTGCATCCGACAGGGCCGTTGTGGGGCGAGGGCGCATCGCCAGCAGGCGGAGCTACCCAACGTCTCGAACAGAGCATTGGCGATGCCGAGCTGCAACTGGCCATATGGCTCGCAGAAGCGGGCATGGCGCACGAACGTCGTATCCTGCGCCTCCCCATTAGCGGTTTGACGTGGCATTATCCCGAGCCTGACATTCTGCAACTGGAATTCGTCCTGCCGGCTGGATGTTTCGCCACTGCTCTAGTGCGCGAAATCGTCGACCTTTTGCCTGCAGGGCAGACGGACAACCCATGCGTATTCTGATTTCAAACGATGACGGCGTGGCCGCACCGGGCCTCGCCGCGTTGCACGCTGCGCTAGCCGATTACGCCGACTGCACGGTGATCGCTCCCGATGGGGATCGCAGCGGCGCGAGCAGTTCGCTGACGCTCGACCGCCCGTTGCATCCGTGTACCTTGGCCAATGGTTACATCAGCCTCAATGGTACGCCGACCGATTGTGTGCACCTGGGCCTCAATGGCTTGCTGCCCGAGGTCGCCGATCTGGTCGTGGCCGGTATCAACATGGGCGCCAACCTGGGTGATGACGTGCTGTATTCCGGTACTGTGGCGGCCGCCCTCGAAGGCCGTTTTCTGGCTCGGCCGGCATTTGCCTTTTCGCTGCTCTCGCGTTCGCCCGAGAACATGCCGACCGCCGCCTATTTCGCCCGAAAATTGGTCGAAGCCCATGAGCACCTCGACCTGCCACCGCGCACGGTCTTGAACGTCAATGTGCCAAACCTGCCGCTAGAACGTATCCGTGGCGTGCAACTGACCCGGCTCGGGCACCGCGCCCGCGCGGCAGCGCCAGTGAAGGTGGTCAATCCGCGTGGCAAGGAAGGCTACTGGATTGCCGCGGCCGGCGATGTCGAGGACGGCGCTGAAGGAACCGACTTCCATGCCGTGATGCAGGGTTACGTGTCGGTTACGCCATTGCAGCTCGATCGTACTTATCAGGATGGCCTGAACCGCCTCAAACCATGGCTGGAGGGGCTGATGACATGAATCGGGAGCACGACCGCCACGGGATTGGCATGACCTCTCAGCGCACTCGCGAGCGCCTGATCCAGCGCCTTTACGATGAAGGCCTGTCGAACGCTCAGGTGCTCGAGGTGATTCGCCGCACGCCGCGCCACCTGTTCGTCGATGAAGCCCTGGCGCACCGAGCCTACGAAGACACGGCTCTGCCGATCGGCCATAACCAGACCATCTCGCAGCCCTATATGGTCGCGCGCATGAGCGAACTGCTGCTCGCCGCTGGCCCGCTGGACAAAGTGTTGGAGATTGGTACGGGGTCGGGGTACCAGACGGCGATTCTGGCTCAACTGGTCGAGCGGGTGTTCACGGTCGAGCGCATTCAGGGATTGCAGGAACGTGCCAAGGAACGTCTGGTCAAACTGAGCCTGCGCAACGTGGTGTTCCGCTGGGGTGATGGTTGGGAGGGCTGGCCTGCGCTGGCGCCCTACAACGGCATTATCGTGACGGCGGCTGCGTCCGAAGTGCCTCAGGCTCTACTGGATCAATTGGCTCCGGGGGGGCGTTTGGTCATCCCCGTCGGTACAGGCGACGTTCAACAACTGTTACTGATCATTCGCGAGGAACAGGGTTTCTCTCGGCACGTACTCGACGCAGTTCGGTTCGTGCCTCTGCTTAATGGCCCTCTGGCCTGATTCAATCGAACGGAAGGATGCATGAAGAAAACCTTGTTGCTGTATGCCAAAGGGATAGCGATGGGCGCTGTCGACGTGGTGCCCGGATTCTCCGGCGGCACCGTTGCCCTGATCACCGGTATATACGACAAGCTTCTCGCCTCGTTCGCCGCCATGCCCGAAGCGATCATGCTGTTCTTTCGCGGACGCATCAAGGATGCCTGGCAGGCCTGTAACGCCAGCTTCCTGCTGGTCGTCATGCTTGGCATCCTCAGCAGTATTTTCACCCTGGCGCGGGCCATCAGCTACCTGATGAACGAACACCCGGTACCGTTGTGGGCGTTTTTCTTCGGCCTGGTACTGGTCTCTGTCTATCTGGTCGGACGTGAAGTCAGCGCCTGGCGAACCAACAGGTTGGTCGGCTTCGCGATAGGGCTGGTGTTTGCGCTGTGGATCACGCTCGCTGTGCCCATGCAGCTTTCCGCAGACCCGCTAATGCTGTTTATCGCCGGTGCCATCGCCATCAGTGCGATGATTCTGCCGGGCATCTCTGGCAGCTTCATTCTCGTGCTGCTAGGGCTTTATCCGGTGGTGCTGGGCGCGGTCAAGAATTTCGATCTGACGGTACTGGCGATATTCTGTGCAGGCTGCGTGCTGGGCTTGCTGATGTTCTCCAAGGTGCTGAGTTGGTTGCTGGCGCATATGCGCGATCTGACCATGGCTTTTCTGGCCGGCTTGATGCTCGGCTCGCTGGTAAAGGTATGGCCCTGGAAACAGACGCTTACCTGGCAGACCAACCGTCATGGGGAATCGTTTCCACTGGAGCAGGTCAATCTATTGCCTTGGCAGTTCACCGAAGTCAGCGGTGACGATGCGCAGCTACTACTGGCCATCACGCTGAGCTGCTGTGCCATTGCATTGGTGCTGGGTGTGGAATGGCTGGCGCGCCGCCGCCAATTGGAAGAAGTCTGACGTTTCGGCGTTCTTTACTGGTCGCTCGAGGCCGTCTGCAAGGGAGATACGGGTGAGTTTCACAGCCAATCAAGGGCGTTATTCCTCGGGCATGCTACGCAATGTGCTGCTTCTGGCGCTGCTGAGTACGCTGCTGGCCGGTTGCGCCAGCTCGAATTCCGGCAATGTACAGGTGGTGGATCGCAACAACGCTGCGGCGCAGCGTCAGCCGGTCACGTCTGGCCAATACCGCGTGCAACGAGGAGACACACTTTACTCCATCGCCTTTCGCTACGGCTGGGACTGGAAAGCACTGGCTGCCCACAACGCGATCCCGGCCCCTTACATGATCCGCGTCGGCCAGGTCATTCGCTTCGGCTCAGGCACTGCAAGCAGGCCTGTTGCGACGTCATCACCGTCTACCAGTACTCCCGTCGTGACTACGCCAAGCCGGCCAACCGCGCCGGTTCAGGCGCCTCCTGCACAGACCACTACACGGCCTTCTGTACCCGTTGCGGTGACGCCAGCGACCACGCCGGTGGAGCCTGTACAGCGCTCTGCATCGGGTTGGGCATGGCCGGCCAGTGGTGCGATTATCGGACGGTTTTCCTCAAACGGTAGTTTGAATAAAGGCATTGATATAGCCGGGGAATTGGGACAGCCTGTCCTTGCTGCGTCTGGTGGATCCGTTGTCTACGCCGGGAGTGGGTTACGGGGCTACGGTGAATTGGTGATCATCAAACACAGCGATACCTACGTGAGTGCCTACGGTCACAACCGAAGACTGTTAGTACGTGAGGGGCAGCAGGTCAAAGTCGGGCAACAGATTGCCGAGATGGGTTCCACGGGAACTGACCGGGTGAAGCTTCACTTCGAGATTCGCCGCCAGGGTAAGCCTGTAGATCCAATGCAATACCTGCCACGTCGTTGATCTGTCGCTCGTTCGCCCCTCATGTGGGATGGACGGGCTCTGATGTTGCCAAGGAGAAAGGCACATCCGGGCTTGCTGGTCGAACTCAGCAAGGGACGGAAAATAAAATGGCACTCATTTCTAAAGAAGCGCCGGAGTTTGACATCGACGATGAAGTGCTCCTTATGGAGCCCGACATTGATCTTGACGATGGGGCTGGCGAGCAGGCAGGTAAAAAGACCGCTGCGCGCAGTAAGGCCAAGCAATCCACCGGCAGCAAGCAACACAAGTATATCGACTACACCCGGGCGCTAGACGCCACTCAGCTTTACCTCAACGAAATCGGTTTTTCCCCATTGCTTACCCCGGAAGAGGAAGTGTTCTTCGCGCGTCTGGCGCAGAAGGGCGACCCTGCCGGCCGCAAGCGCATGATCGAGAGCAACCTACGCCTGGTGGTCAAGATCGCTAGGCGTTACATCAACCGTGGGCTCTCCCTTCTAGACTTAATAGAGGAGGGCAATCTCGGTCTGATTCGGGCTGTTGAAAAATTCGATCCCGAGCGTGGTTTCCGGTTTTCTACCTACGCCACCTGGTGGATCCGGCAGACCATCGAACGGGCGATCATGAATCAGACCCGCACCATTCGCCTGCCCATCCATGTGGTCAAGGAGCTCAATGTCTACCTGCGCGCCGCGCGGGAACTGACGCAGAAGCTCGATCACGAGCCGTCCCCCGAAGAAATCGCCAACCTGTTGGAGAAGCCGGTGGGTGAGGTCAAGCGGATGCTCGGATTGAATGAGCGTGTATCGTCCGTAGACGTATCGCTTGGCCCTGACTCCGACAAAACGCTACTCGACACCCTGACCGATGATCGCCCCACCGACCCTTGCGAGTTGCTGCAGGATGACGACCTTTCACAAAGCATCGATCAGTGGCTTTCGGAGTTAACGGATAAGCAGCGGGAAGTGGTGGTTCGCCGTTTCGGCTTGCGTGGCCACGAGAACTGTACGCTCGAGGAGGTTGGTCAGGAAATCGGTCTGACCCGCGAGCGGGTACGACAGATCCAGGTGGAAGCACTCAAGCGTTTGCGCGAGATCCTTGAGAAGAACGGCCTTTCCGCCGACTCTCTGTTCCAGTAAACCCCGGCCTGCCAGGCCTTGTGCCAGTCAGCTCTGCTGACTGGCTTTTTATTGGGCGTTGTTTGCGCTGTCAGTTAGCTGTGCACAAAAAACGGCGCCTAAATAGGCGCCGTTTCTGTGTTCACGCTTGAGCGATCACACCTGCTGCAGTTCTTGCAATTGCAGTAGTGCGTCCGACTGCGACTGCACCGCACGATATTGCTCGGCATCGCTGCTCAATACCGCATAGGGTGCCGGGAAGATCTCGTGCAACTTGCTGCTCCACTCGGCCGAGGCCGCCTTGTCGGGGAAGCAGCGGCGGATCAGATCGAGCATGATCGAGACCGTCACCGAAGCGCCCGGCGAAGCGCCCAGCAGAGCGGCGATGGAGCCGTCTTTGGCCGCTACCAGCTCGGTACCGAATTGCAGGATGCCGCCTTTTTTGGCGTCTTTCTTGATGATCTGCACGCGCTGTCCGGCAATCTCCAGACGCCAGTCACTGGCCTTGGCTTCAGGGTAGAAGCCGCGCAGCGTATTGAGACGCTGATCGTGGGACTGCATGACTTCCTTGACCAGGTAACGGGTCAGGTCGAAGTTGTCGCGAGCCACCGCCAGCATCGGGCCGATGTTGTTGAGGCGCACCGACATGGGCAGGTCGAGGAACGAGCCCTTTTTCAGGAATTTGGTGGTGAAACCCGCGTAGGGCCCGAACAGCAAAGATTTCTTGCCATCGACCACGCGGGTGTCCAGGTGCGGCACCGACATGGGGGGCGAGCCCACTTCGGCCTGGCTGTACACCTTGGCCTGGTGCTGGTTGACCACTTCCGGATTATCGCAGCGCAGCCACTGGCCGCTGACCGGGAAGCCGCCGAAGCCCTTTCCTTCCGGAATGCCCGACATCTGCAGCAGGGGCAGGGCACCGCCACCGGCACCGAGGAACACGAAGCGGGCCTGAATTTCGCGATGATTGCCGCTTTTCGGGTCTTTGGTGCTCACACGCCAACCGTGCTCGTTGCGGGTCAGATCGGTGACTCGCTGGTTGCAGGTCACGCGAGCGTTGCTCTGCTGCACCAGGTAGTCCAGCAGGCTCTTGGTCAGCGCGCCGAAATTGATGTCGGTGCCGTTAGCCACGCGGGTCGCTGCAATCGGCTCACTGGAATCACGGCCTGGCATCATCAGAGGCATCCACTGGGCCATGGTCTCGCGGTCTTCGCTGTACACCATGTCTTCGAAGGCGTGGTGTACACGCAGGGACTCGAAGCGCTTCTTCAGGTAGTCGACGCCTTTCTGGCCACGCACGAAACTGAGGTGTGGAACCGAGTTGATAAAGGTCTTCGGCGAGCCGAACGTACCTTTCTTGACCAGGTAGGCCCAGAACTGTTTGGACTCTTCGAACTGGGCGTTGATGCTCACCGCTTTCTTGATGTCGATGGAGCCGTCAGCGGACTCAGGGGTGTAGTTGAGCTCGCACAGGCCGGCGTGGCCAGTACCTGCGTTATTCCACGGGTTGGAGCTTTCCACCGCGCCGGAGTCCATCGCTTCCACGACTTCCAGCTTGATGCCCGGATCGAGTTCCTTGAGCAGCACGGCCAGCGTTGCGCTCATGATGCCGGCTCCAACCAGCACTACATCTACAGCTTCGTAATCGTTCTGCGCCATTGCCACATCTCCAAAAAATCAGCGTCCAATCGATGGCCTTCGGCCTGGGCGTCGAGTGCGCCTGTCAGCGGTTGCAGAGCTGTCCTGGGGATCCGGGTGACGGGAAGGGGTCGCCTTGTCCTGCCGCAAGATGATTCATATGTTCGCCACACTCTTGTGAAGTTATTGAAACCGTTTTTTCACGTTCTTTTGGAACGCGAACCTCAAAAGTTCATGTGCCTGTTGGGCCTTCCTCGGCGGCAGATGTTCCGCGAAAACGCGGTAATCGCTGCATGGAACGAGGATGGCTGTCGATATCGAGCAGCACGAAGTGGGCGACTCTCTGTGGCGTTGCCGATGGCGTGAAGTGCATCAGCGGTACGGCGAGGCCGATCAGGAGGCGTCCTTATAATCGGGGCGCGATTATAAGGCGAAAGCGAGAGAATTGATCAGCTGCATGTGACTTTTATTGCACACGCGGTTCTGCGCACAAAAGCCCGGGCAGGCGCTCAGCGGGAAGTGAAAGCGCTTTCCGGGAGCGGAGCGCCGAGCCAGACGAGACGTTGCTCGTTGACCTCATGCCAGCTTGCAGGCCCCGGAGCGTGGGCGCTCTGGCGAAATGCCCGGCAGATGCCCTGCTCATCGACGCAGGCGAAAATACGTGGGCGTGGTGGGTTGGCAGTCTTTTCCAGTAGTGCACGCATCAAACAAACTTCCATCATGCAAAGCGACCAAAGTCTTATACCGCTAGCATGTGACGGGCACATGACCGGAACCGCGTTCACCCATTGCAGGTCGATTCGTTATACTTTGCGACGCCTTATGCGCCCCTCCATGGAGAACCGAGTATGAATCGCCTGTTGTTTGGTCTGGTTGCCGCTCTCAGTCTGGCTCTTGCCGGTTGTGCCCACAGCCCGCAGCAAATCACCCCGCAGCCCAGGCTCATCGGATCCTTGACCCCAGTTGGTCAGGGCCAGCCTGTCGTCGTGCGTGTTGTTGATGGTCGCCCATCCCCGGTTCTGGGAACTCGCGGTGGTCTGTACCCGGAAACCAGCGCCATCAGCGTTGCTGGCAAGGATGTGCTGCCCAAGCTGCAGGCTCAGGCCGAAGCGGCTGTACGCCTGCTAGGTTTCACCCCCTCGGCCAACGCCTACAATGCACCGCAACTGACCCTCACTCTGGCAGAGCTGAAGTATCAGTCGCCCAAGGAAGGCCTCTATGTCACCGAAGCTGACATGACCGCCACCTTCCGCGCCGATGTGCAGAACAGCAATCGTCGTTACAGTGGCCGCTACGGTGCTTCCCTGAACCAGCGTTTCGGCATGGCACCCAACCAGGAAACCAACACCAAGCTGGTCAGTGACGTGTTGAGCGATGCGCTGACCCGAACCTTCAAGGATCCGACTCTGTCGCAGATACTCAGCGGTCAATAAGCGAGTAGCGTGACAAGAAAAAGCCCCGAGATGTCGGGGCTTTTTCGTTTTTGCGGTCAGTGCCTGCCCTCAGAGAGGAAGGCCAGCCTTGATGCGGTACTGGTTGCGCACTGGTGTGGCGTACTGCAAGACCAGATAGGGCTGCTGCTCGCTGGGGCAGTTGCTTAGGCGTCGCTGCCATTGCTCCTTTGCTGCTGCCAATTCGCTTGCATCGAATAGCGCTTCGGCCGTCGGTACCTCAAGCTGTGGATCACGCTCGCTCCACATGGCATACGCCAGGTAATGCACGGGAAATAGGCGATAGCCGGTGAGAATGTGCGCATCGGTGATGGTCGCAAGTTGCTTGGCATCCTCGAAACCACTGGTCAGTGGATCGCCAAAGTGTACGTGTACACGGCCTTTGTAGCCGGTGATGCCTAGGGCGATGCTTTTGTCATCTTCGCCTGGTTGCTTGGTATAGCTACCGGTGGTCGCACGGGTATAGAGCTCGAGGGCTTTGGCCTGGTCGCAAGGATCATACTCGTAGCTGATCGACACGGGAGTCAGCTTGAGGCTGCTGATAACTTCGGCGAATGGCTCGTCCTTGCGGCTCATGTGGAACATCTTGAGAATCGCCGAATCGGTACGGTCGTCACCGTCTTTGGCACGGCCTTCGGCTTGAGCGATCCAGATCGATTCGCCATCGTTGCGAATCGAGTGGCTGATGTAGGCCGACAACAATTGGTAAGCCGCCAGCTTTTCGCGGCGGCCAGTGATCGAGCGGTGCACGATAAAGCTCTTGTTCAGACGCATCAGGTCGCTGACGAAGGGCCTTTGCAGCAGGTTGTCACCGATCGCGATGCGTGGCGTCTTCAGTCCCGCGTGGTAAACCGCGTAGTTGACGAAGGCTGGATCCATGACGATGTCGCGGTGATTGGCCAGGAACAGATAGGCGCTGCCGGACTTGAGGGTTTCTACGCCGGAGTAGGTCACGCCATCAGTGGCTTTCTCGACGGTACGGTCGACGTAGGGCTCGACGGTATCCTGCAGCGCGCTCACCGAATTGATGGAGCGGAACTGCGACCGCAGTCGATGAGCTATAAGAGGTTTGAGCAGCCAGCCGAACGGTCCCGCCAAGCGCGGGAAACGGAACTGGGTAAGGATGTCGAGGAACGCATCGTCGGCCAACAGGCGCGCCAGAACTGCTGGAATTTCCGCGTCGGCGTAGGGTCGGATGCTATCGAATTCGCCCATCAATGATCTCTTGTGATTGTCGCTGCGATTGAGAGGTTGAGCCCCTTCGGGGGAGAGCCGTTGCCGTTCGAGCCTTTGGGGCGCAACGACAGCCGAGCAGAGGGGCAGCAATAGACCGCCGATTATACCCTGCAAGTCACACGGAGGCGCCCTATGCTGGAAACACAGGATTACCAATGCCCTTATTGTGGTGAGCCGGTCGAGGCTGTACTGGATCTATCGGCGGGGGATCAGCAGTACATCGAAGACTGCCCGGTGTGCTGCCGGCCGATCGTTTTCTCGCTCAGTACCGATGGTGTTGACTGGCAGCTGGATGTGCGAGGAGAGAACGACTGATGAAGCGGATCTACGAGCCACAGGATCTTATGGAGGGCGAGCTGTTGAGGAGCATGCTCGCCAGTGAAGGTATTCAGGCGCATCTGATTGGCGGCCACCTAGTCGGTGCGGTCGGCGAGCTGCCGGCCTGCGGCTTGCTCGGGATGCTGGTCGAGGATGACGACGCCGAGCGCGCCCAGCGGTTGATCGCCGAGTACAATGGCGCGCAACCGCTGCCCGGTGACGAACCGGATAATTTTCAGGGTGTGTTGCTGTGCTAAGGCAGTCTCGCGCCTACTCCTCCTGACCGGGTACCCCATGAGTGGACGCTTCGCCCTGTTTCGCTGGACGCCTGCCTTTGCAGCGCTACCCGGTTTCCCCGCTGATCAACAGCCGCACTGGAATCTTGCGCCAGGCGCCCAGGTGCTGCTGCAGCGTGCCGATGGCGAGCAACGCTCGCTGGTGCGTGTTCGCTGGGGGCTGACGCCATCCTGGCTCAAGGATTTGTCGAAAACGCCTGCCCATGCCCGCGCTGAAACCCTGGCTGAGCAGCCAATGTTTCGCGACGCTTTTCGCCTGCGCCGTGGCTTGATCCCGGCCAACGGTTTCTATGAGTGGCGTGGAACCGCACGTAAGCGCCCTTATTGGTTGAGTGGCCAGGATTCGCTGCTCTATTTCGCAGCCCTGTGGGAGGCTTATCCGGTCGAAGGGCATGTTTACCTGAGTGCTGCATTGGTCACCCAGGCCGCTGCCACATTGCGCCGCCCGCTGCTCTTGAATGAGCACGATCAGCAGCGTTGGCTGGCGGCGGATACGCCAGTGGAAGAGCTGCAGGCACTGCTCGTTGGTACGTCACCGGTGCTGCGGGAACGGGTCTTGAGCAACTTGGTCAATGATCCGACACTTGATGGGCCCGAGTGTCTGACGCCCGCTTGATCACTCAACTTGCGAGCACCTCTTACAGTCCCTAGCATACGCCGCTCAGACCTCAGGGAGATCCAGCATGAAATCGTCGTTGTCTTTCACTACTCTGGCTGCGGCCTTGCTGCTGGCGGGATGCCAGTCCGTCAACACCACCAGCGGTGGCGCAGTGGGTGTCGAGCGCAAGCAGTATATGTTCAGCGCGTTGTCGACCGATGAAGTCAACCAGATGTATGCCCAGTCCTATCAGCAGACGCTTAGCGAAGCGTCTAAGCAGGGCGTGCTGGAGAAAAACAGCGCAGATGCCAAGCGTCTGCAGCGCATTGCCGACCGTCTTATCAAACAGGCGCCGCTGTTCCGTCCCGATGCCGCCCAGTGGCAGTGGGAAGTCAACCTGATCGATAGCCCAGAGCTGAATGCCAACTGTGGCCCGGGCGGCAAGATCATTTTTTACACGGGCATCATCGACAAACTGAAACTCACCGATGACGAGATCGCCGCGGTGATGGGCCACGAGATTGCCCACGCTTTGCGTGAGCACGGTCGAGAGGCGATGTCCAAGGCCTATGGTGTGAACCTGGCCAAGCAGGGCGCTGCTGCGTTGCTGGGCGTAACGCCGGATAAGATGGCACTGGCTGACGCAGCGGTGAACTACGGGATGACGCTGCCCAACAGCCGCAGCAATGAGAACGAAGCCGACCTGATAGGCCTGGAGTTGTCCGCGCGGGGTGGATTCAACCCCAATGCGGCGGTCTCGCTGTGGGAAAAAATGGCCAAGGCCAGCGAGGGCTCGCCGCCTGAGTTCATGAGCACTCACCCGGCTTCCTCGAGCCGCATCGCGTCGCTGCAGGCAGCTATTCCGAAGGTAATGCCGCTTTATCAGCAAGCGAAGAAGTGATCTAGTGTCTGTTGCCGTCATTGGATGACAGGCGGCAGCGCAGTACTCATTCGGCGATCTGCGCCGCTGCCTGCGTTAGATGCTTAGCGCACGCTAACGCGGGGGCGATTAACGGCCTATCACACCACTCAACAGCATTGCCTGATAGGCCGCGTAGAGCGCCAGCGCCGCGAAGGCGGTGGCGGCCAGCCGGCGGATCAGGGTGAGGGGCAGGCGATCTGCAGCGAAGTTGCCGGCCAGTACCACCGGTACGTTGGCGATCAGCATGCCCAGAGTGGTGCCGATGACCACCATGATGAAGTGCGGATACTGGGCGGCGAGCATCACGGTCGCCACCTGGGTCTTGTCGCCCATCTCGGCCAGGAAGAAGGCGATCAGGGTGGTCAGGAACGGGCTATAGCGTTTCAGGTTGGAGCTTTCGTCATCGTCGAGCTTGTCTGGAATCAGCGTCCACAGCGCCACAATGATGAACGAGGCGGCGAGTATCCAGCTGAGCAGCGCGGGAGATAGCAGCCCCGCTACCCAGTTACCGACCGCGCCAGCCACCAGGTGATTGGCCAGGGTGGCGACCGCCATGCCCCAGATGATCGGCCACGGCCTGCGGAAGCGCGCCGCCAGCAGCAACGCGAGCAGCTGCGTCTTGTCGCCGATTTCCGCCAGGGCAACGATCAGGGTGGGAACGAAAAGAGATTCCAGCATCAGGTTTCCTAAAGGGGCGGGTAGACACGGCTATGACACGTACAGCCTTCCCGCCCCGGGTAAGGTGTTCGTGTCATAGGTCTTGTCAAACCCTGCGCGGCACTCGTGCTTGCTGTGGCCGAGTGGCGCAGACCCGTCTTGGCGGGTCTTGGGTCGCACGCACCATGGTCAGCTGACCAAGTATGTTGATGCATGCCGGGCGAGCTGGCGCTCGCGGGAGACTACTCCCCTAGGACGCGCGCATTCTGCCCAAGTAGGGCGTTTTGGGCAAGGCCTGCGCCGCTGTGCCGCAGGCCCGACGTTTCAGCGGCTGAGCGCTTGGTAGATGCGGAAACCCTCGGCATCGGCCAGGGTGTGGCAGGTGCCGATATGCTGCTCGATCAGCGGCGGGTATTTGAGGAAGCGGTTGGCCACCAAGCGAATCTGCCCACCCTTGCGCAGGTGTTTGGCTGCCTGACGCAGCAAGTCTTCGCTGGCCTGATAATGGGTATGCACGCCTTGGTGGAACGGTGGGTTGCTGAGGATTGCGCTCAGCTCGCTAGGCGCCGCGGCGATGCCATCACCGCTGATCACGTCAGCTTCCAGGCCATTCGCAGCCAGGGTCAGGCGGCTGCTGGCGACGGCAAACGCATCGACGTCGAGCAGCGTGACGTGGCTGTCTGGATAGCGACGTTTGAGTACCGCACCAAGCACGCCGGCGCCACAGCCGAAGTCCAGTAAGTGGCCGCTCGGCAGCTCGCTCAGGTGTTCGAGCAGCAGGGCGCTGCCGATGTCCAGCCGGCCATGGCTGAATACCCCGGGGAGGGTGATCACCTCGAGCGGGCCGTCATCGAGTTGCAGACTGTAGTGCTGCGCCAGCGTGGAGAGATCCGGGTTGGCGGGTGCCTGTTCCACGCGCACTTGCCACAGCTGGCAGTGGCGCGCGCTGTCGAGCTTGCGCGGCGTGCCATAGGCGCCCATCTGTTTGGCCGCACGCTCGACGCCAGCGCGCTTTTCGCCGACCAGATAAAGCACGCCACCTGGCAGACGGGCAGCCAGAGCGTCGAGCAGGTAACCGGTCAGCTCGCGGGACTTGGGCAGAAACAGCACAGCAGCGTCGAAGCTGGCCTGCGGCGGGGTCACCCCAAAGCTGCTGCGCTCGGCGAAGCGAGTTTCGAGTCGGCCGTGGTCGCCTGCGTGCCAGCTCCAGCCAAAGGCGTGTGGCAGTTGCCCGAGCAGGTCATCGGCGGGGAGCCCCGCGAGCAGTATCGGGCCGTTGAACAGCTCGGCCTGACGCAGCAGCACTTCACTTCGCGGATCCATGAGATCTCCCCCGGCAAAAGCGCGAAGGGTAGGGGGGCCAGCTTCAAGCTGCAAGCCCAAAGCTGGAGGCGAAGGGCAGAGCCTTCAGTTCACTTGCCGCTTTGCCTGGCCTGACAGAAAGCCTGCCGCATTTTCCGCCAGTTGCCCGACGATCCGCTGACGCGCCTCGCGGCTACCCCAGGCGCTGTGGGGCGTGATGATCAGACGAGGAATGTCGACAGCCAGCAACGGGTTGCCATCACGGGGCGGCTCCTGAGTCAGCACATCGGTGGCTGCGCCGCCGAGTTTGCCGGCACGCAGGGCGTCGGCCAGGGCCTGCTCGTCGATAAGGCCGCCACGGGCGGTATTGATCACGAAAGCGCCGGGTTTGAGCAGATCCAGTTCGCGGGCGGTGATCAGGTTGCGGGTCTGCTCGGTCAGCGGGCAATGCAGGGTCAGTGCATCGACCTGAGGGAGCAGTTCGTCCAGCGGCAGGCGATCCGCTCGCGGCGGGCGGCCCGGCAACTGCCCGTAGAGCACGCGCATACCGAAGGCTTCGGCCAGCCGGGCGACGGCACCGCCCAGTTCACCATGACCGAGCATGCCCAGGGTCTTGCCTTCGAGTTCGACGATCGGATGGTCGAGCAGGCAGAACATCGGTGATTGCTGCCAGCGACCGGCGCGGATGTCGCGTTGGTAATCCGCCAGGCTGGTAGCCAGGGCGAGCAGCAGCGTGAGGGTGTGCTGCGCAACCGAGGGCGTGCCGTAACCCTGGCAGTTGCAGACGGTCACGCCATGGGTTCGGGCGGCATCCAGATCGACATTGTTGGTACCGGTGGCGGTTACCAGTACCAGCTCAAGATCCGGGCAAGCGGCGAGCACCGATGCATCGATCACTGCCTTGTTGACGATGGCCACGCGGGCGGCCTGCAGCCGTTCGATGACCTGCTCCGACGTACTCCGCTCGTGCAATATCAGTTCGGCGAACTGCTCGCGCAGCGGGCTCATGTCCAGATCGCCGAGGTCGAGGGAACGGTAGTCGAGAAATACTGCGCGGCCGGTTTTGCTCATCAGCTGTACCTTTCTGGCAATCTTGTTGGGAAGTAAAGTGCAGCCTATCAGAACCTGTTCGCCGTCTGCGGCAGCTTGACCCTCAAGGGTGAAGCTCGACCATTGAAGGCCAGCGACAGGTTGAAGCCCAATGCGGAGCCGCTATGTACTGGATGGAATTCTTCACCGTCGCCCTGATTCACCTGCTGGCCGTGGCCAGCCCCGGGCCAGACTTCGCCATCGTGGTGCGCGAAAGCGTGGCGCACGGTCGCCGCACGGGTGTGTTCTGCGCGCTAGGCGTAGGCGTGGGGATTTTCGTTCACGTGGCGTATTCGCTGCTGGGGATCGGCCTGATCGTTTCCCAGTCCATCGTGTTGTTCAATGCCTTGAAGTGGTTGGCCGCCGCCTATTTGTTGTACATCGGTTTCAAGGCGCTACGCGCCAAGCCTGCGACTGCGGATGCCGCGCAGAATCAGGCTCCAGTGGTTGCGCGAACGCCTCGCGGGGCCTTCGTCACGGGTTTCGTCACTAATGGCCTGAACCCCAAGGCGACGCTGTTCTTCCTGTCGCTGTTCACCGTGGTGATCAACCCACACACACCGCTGCTGGTTCAGGGTGGTTACGGTGTCTACCTGGCCGTGGCCACCGCACTGTGGTTCTGCCTGGTGGCAATGCTGTTCAGCCATCAGCGGGTGCGTGATGGCTTTGCCCGCATGGGCCACTGGTTCGATCGCCTGATGGGCGCCGTGCTGGTCGGCCTGGGCATCAAACTGGCCTTCACCGAGTTGAAGTGAAGAGCGCAGGAGCGCTCCTCCTTCACTGAGCGCTAGATGATTTCCACGGCGATTGCCGTCGCCTCGCCGCCCCCGATGCACAGCGAGGCGATGCCGCGTTTACCACCGGTTTGGCGCAGTGCGTTGATCAGCGTGATGATGATCCGCGAGCCGGTCGAGCCCACCGGATGACCCTGGGCGCAGGCGCCGCCGTAGATGTTCACCTTGGCATGATCGAGGCCGTGTTCACGGATGGCCAGCATGCTGACCATGGCGAAAGCTTCGTTGATCTCGAACAGGTCGACCTCGTCTTTCTGCCAGCCGGTCTTGCGCAGCAGGTTGCTGATGGCGCCGATCGGGGCGAGGGTGAACTCGCTGGGATCCTGGCTCTGCGTTGCGTGGGCGACGATTCGAGCCAACGGCTTGAGGCCGCGCGCCTCGGCCTGCTCGGCACTCATCAGCAGCAGCGCGCTGGCACCATCGGAAATCGAGCTGGCGTTGGCTGCAGTGATGCTACCGTCCTTGCTAAAGGCCGGCTTCAGGCTCGGAATACGGTCGATCCTGGCGCTCAGCGGTTGCTCGTCCTCGCTTATCTGCGTATCGCCCTGTCGGGTGCTGAGGGTGACGGGCACGATCTCATCGGCCAGCAGCCCGGCGGTCATGGCGTGCTGTGCGCGGCGCAATGACTCGATGGCATAGGCATCCATGGCTTCGCGTGTGATGCCATAGCGATCCGCGGTTTCCTGGGCGAAGGAACCCATCAGGCGGCCCGTGCGGGCGTCCTCCAGGCCGTCGAAGAACATGTGATCCTTGACCTCACCATGGCCCATGCGCAGGCCTCCACGTGCCTTCGGCAGAAGGTACGGGGCATTGGACATGCTCTCCATGCCGCCGGCGATCATCACCTCGTTGCTGCCAGCCTTGATCAAGTCGTGGGCCAGCATCACCGCTTTCATGCCGGAACCACAGAGTTTGTTGAGGGTGGTGCAGCCTGTGGCGCTGGGCAGGCCGGCGGCCAATGAAGCCTGCCGTGCCGGCCCCTGTTTGAGGCCCGCGGGCAGCACGCAGCCCATGATCACTTCCTGCACATCGGCTGGCGCGATACCGGCTTTGGCTACCGCTGCGCGGATCGCGGTAGCGCCTAGCTCCACGGCGCTGACGGTCGACAGGCTGCCCTGGAAGCCCCCCATAGGCGTGCGTGCGCCGCTGACGATGACAATATCTGACATGTTTTTACCTCGATCTTCAGGAATGGGGCGAAACAGGCGCTGTGGTCTTGGGCTAGGGTTGAAAAGTCATCCTATCGGCTCATTTGAGCGGGTTCGTGCTCGCGGTACTGTCGGCCGAGATGCCAAGACACACCCAGGTTTCGCTTCATATCGTCGCTACCCACAATAGTCCATAACAGGTGAGCCCATGCTGCAGACCCGCATCATTCCTCCCGCTGCCAATGCCCATCAATACCCGCTGCTGATCAAGCACCTGCTGCTCTCTGGCTGTCGCTACGAGAAAACCCGCGAGATCGTCTATCGCGACACCTTGCGCTACAGCTACGCGACCTTCGCCGAGCGGGTGGCGCGTCTGGCCAATGTGCTTGGTCAGGCAGGGGTCAAGGCTGGGGATACGGTGGCGGTGATGGACTGGGACAGCCACCGCTATCTGGAGTGCATGTTCGCGGTGCCGATGATTGGTGCGGTGCTGCATACCATCAACATTCGCCTATCACCCGAGCAGATTCTCTACACCATGAACCACGCCGACGACCGTTTCGTGCTGGTCAACAGTGATTTCGTTGCGCTTTACCAAGGCATTGCCGATCAGCTCACCGGTGTCACCGGCACGCTGCTGCTGACCGATGGTGACGACTCCCGTGCAGAGCTGCCAAACCTGGTCGGTGAGTACGAGGCGCTGCTGGCTGCTGCCAGCCCGGCATACGAATTCGCCGATTTCGATGAGAACTCGGTGGCCACTACCTTCTACACCACGGGGACAACCGGCAACCCCAAGGGCGTGTACTTCACCCATCGCCAGTTGGTGCTGCACACTCTGTCCATGGCCTGCACCGTCGGCAGCCTGGACAGCATCCGCCTGATGGGTAGCGATGATGTGTACATGCCGATCACGCCGATGTTCCACGTGCATGCCTGGGGCGTGCCCTATGTCGCCACCTTGTTGGGGGTGAAGCAGGTTTACCCGGGCCGTTACGAGCCGGAAATGCTTTGCAAACTGATCAAGGGCGAGCAGGTGACCTTCTCCCACTGCGTGCCGACCATCCTGCAGATGCTGCTCGGCGCCCCAGGTGCCCAGGGTTACGATTTCAAGGGGCTGAAGGTCATCATCGGTGGCAGCGCCCTGAATCGCGCGCTGTATGACGCAGCCAAGGCGAGCGGCATCCAGCTCACAGCAGCCTATGGCATGTCGGAAACCTGCCCGCTGATTTCCTGTGGTTACCTCAACGAGGAGTTGCTTGCTGGCAGTGAAGACGAGCGCATCACCTATCGCATCAAGGCCGGAATTCCGGTGCCCCTGGTGGAGGCGGCGATCATGGACGCCGACGGCCAGCGACTACCAAACGATGGCGAAACCCAGGGTGAACTGGTATTGCGCTCCCCCTGGCTGACCCAGGGCTACCACCGCGAGCCGGAAAAGAGCGAAGAGCTGTGGGCGCATGGCTGGATGCACACCGGCGATGTGGCGACCCTGGACGCCATGGGCTTCATCGACATTCGCGACCGCATCAAAGATGTGATCAAGACCGGTGGTGAGTGGATCTCCTCGCTGGAGCTGGAAGACCTGATCAGTCGCCATCCTGCAGTGCGTGAAGTCGCGGTGGTTGGCGTGGCCGATCCGCAGTGGGGCGAGCGGCCGTTCGCGCTGGTGGTGGCGAAGGAGGGGCAGGCGCTGGACGCTAGAATTCTCATGGAGCACCTCACGCCTTTCGTCGAACAAGGCCACATAAACAAGTGGGCCATTCCCACTCAGGTCGCGCTTGTTACCGAAGTTCCCAAGACCAGTGTGGGCAAGCTGGACAAAAAGCGTATTCGCGTCGACATCGGGCAATGGCAGGCGGCAGGAAGTGAGTTTCTGTCGACCCTGTAAGGCACGAATTTCAACGCCAAAAATGTGACTGATCAGTCAAACAAGCGTTTGGCTTGCTAATTGCTGGTTTCAAGCCATTCTTGGCTTGTCACGGATGGGACTGATCCGTCGAAACCTGCGAGCCAGAGTGTCTCGAGCACTGTAAAGCACTCTTTAGGGTGATCACTTGGCAAAGCTCGCTGGCTATAGTCAATCAGCCATAACAAAAACAAATGGAGTAGCGTCGATGACCAACACAACAAGGCCGTTCTGGCGTCTGGCAAAACTGCCGCTGGCCGTCAGCCTCGCATCAGCTCTCGCCAGTCCGGCATTCGCCGTCAATTTCAATATCGGGGAGATCGAAGGGCAATTCGATTCGTCGCTGTCGGTAGGGGCTAGTTGGTCGACGGCTTCGCCGGACAAAAACCTCATCGGCAAGAACAATGGCGGCGACGGTCTGTCACAGACCTCCGACGATGGTCACCTAAACTTCAAGAAAGGCGAGACCTTCTCGAAGATCTTCAAGGGTATCCACGACCTCGAACTCAGGTATGGGGATACTGGTGTTTTCGTACGTGGCAAGTATTGGTACGACTTTGAGCTGAAGGACGAGGGCCGCGAGTTCAAGGAAATCAGTGATTCCAATCGCAAGGAAGGCGCGAAATCCTCGGGCGCTGAATTACTCGACGCGTTCGTGTATCACAATTACTCCATTGCCGATCAGCCGGGTTCTGTTCGCTTAGGCAAACAGGTGGTGAGCTGGGGCGAAAGCACTTTTATCTTGAATAGTATCAACTCAATCAACCCTATCGACGTCGCTGCCTTCCGCCGCCCTGGCGCCGAAGTCAAAGAGGGCTTGATTCCAGTCAATATGTTTTATGTTTCGCAGAGCTTGACCAACAACCTCTCGGCCGAAGCCTTTTATCAGCTGGAATGGGATCAGACCGTTGTAGATAACTGCGGTACGTTTTTCTCGCAGGCGGATATTGTTGCTGATGGGTGCAACAACAATCTTGCAGTGTTGAATCCGGCGGTGGCGGCATTTGGCCGAGGCGCAATTCCCGGCATTCGTTATAACGCCACGTCCGAAGGGATTATCGTGCCTCGTAGTGGGGATCGCGATGCACGTGACAGTGGCCAGTGGGGCGCTGCGCTGCGCTACCAGTTCGAGCCGCTGGATACTGAGTTCGGCGCGTATTTCATGAATTATCACAGCCGTAACCCTGTATTCAGTGCGGCTGCCGGGCCTCGGTCGCTGTATAACGCCACTGCGGGGGCTGCTGCAACTGTGCAAGGTGCTTGTGCAGGCGTCCCTGGCGCAACTGCAGCTTCGGTTGCAGCTTGTACTCAAGGTGTTTTGTTTTCCAACATCGCTGGTGGAAGCAACTATTTCATTGAGTACCCTGAGGACATCCAGCTGTACGGTTTGAGTTTCGCTACAACGCTGCCAACCGGCACGGCCTGGTCCGGCGAACTTAGCTACCGTCCTAACGCTCCAGTTCAGATAAATACGACGGATATTCTGTATGCGGGCGTTAGGGGGTTGGCTGGATACTCTGGGATTCCAGGGTTAGGCGGCTTGGCTGCTGCAAACAACTTGTCGCTACTAGGTGGCCCAGCTGCAGGCGTTCCTGGATCCACAGTCCATGGTTATAACCGCAAAGAAATCACTCAGTTCCAAACTACCCTTACGCATTTCTTCGATCAAGTCATGGGCGCGAGTCGCCTGACGGTGATTGGTGAAGTTGGTATCACCCACGTTGGTGGGCTGGAAAAAAGCAGTGAGCTGCGTTACGGCCGCGATCCGGTTTACGGCCCAGGCCCGCTGCCGAATGGCGCTTGCCCTGTCATCAATGGCGCTGGTAAAAATCAGAGCAAGTACTGTGAAGACGACGGCTTCGTTACCAGCACATCCTGGGGTTATCGCGCTCGTGCTATCTGGGAATATAATGACGTATTTGCTGGTGTAAACCTGCGCCCCAACGTCTCCTGGTCTCATGACGTAAGTGGATATGGTCTCTAACGGTCTGTTCAACGAAGGCGCCAAGGCAGTCAGTATGGGGGTCGAAGCCGAGTACCAAAACACCTATACCACCAGCCTGGCTTACACCGATTTCTTCGGCGGAACGTATAACACGCTGGTTGACCGCGACTTCCTGGCCCTCAGCTTCGGCATGAACTTCTAAGCGCCCGTATTCATAGGAAAATGCATTTATGAACACAACAAAAAGACTGTTGCAGACCGGCGCTTTGACCTTGTCGCTGCTGGCCTGTGGCGTGATGGCGGCAGTGTCTTCGGACGAGGCGGCCAAGCTGGGCAATACGTTGACGCCAGTTGGCGCGGAAAAGGCCGGCAATGCCGATGGCAGTATCCCGGCCTGGACTGGTGGGCTTCCTGTTAATGCGGGTGCAGTCGATGGTGGTGGTTTCCTGGCCGATCCATTCCCCAACGAGAAGCCGCTGTTCACCATCACCGCGCAGAACGTGGAGCAGTACAAGGACAAGCTGACTCCTGGGCAGTACGCGATGTTCAAGCGTTATCCGGAAACCTACCGGATGCCAGTATTTCCGACCCACCGCACGGCAAACCTGCCGGATAACATCATTGCGGCGGCCAAGCTCAACGCTACCAACACCAAGTTGATTCAGGGCGGCGAAGGTCTGGAAAACTTCCAACTGGCCAATCCTTTCCCGATTCCGAAAGACGGCCTGGAGGCAATCTGGAACCATATCACCCGTTACCGTGGTGCCAGCGTGCGACGCCACGTCGTACAGGTGACGCCGCAGGCCAATGGTTCGTTCAGTCCGGTCAGCCTGGAAGAGGAGTTCGCCTTCCGTGGGATGATGCCGGGGGTCGATACCAGCAAGCCGAGCAATATCCTGTTCTACTTCAAGCAACGAGTAACGGCGCCTTCGCGCCTGGCCGGTAACGTGCTGCTGGTGCACGAAACCATCGACCAGGTGAAGGAGCCGCGCATGGCGTGGCTGTACAACGCCGGTCAGCGCCGCGTGCGCCGTGCGCCACAGGTGTCCTATGACGGCCCGGGTACCGCAGCCGATGGCCTGCGTACCTCGGACAACCTGGACATGTACAACGGCTCGCCGGATCGCTATGACTGGCAGTTGCTGGGCAAGAAGGAAATCTACATTCCTTACAACAGCTACCGTCTTGATTCGCCGAAGCTGAAGTACGCCGATATCGTCAAGGCTGGGCACCTGAATCCCGATCTTACCCGCTATGAGCTGCACCGCGTCTGGCACGTGACCGCCACGCTCAAACAGGGCGAGCGCCACATCTATGCCAAGCGTGATTTCTACCTTGACGAAGACACCTGGCAGGCCTCAGCCATCGACCATTACGACGGTCGCGGTACTTTGTGGCGTGTAGCTGAAGCTCATGCTCAGTACTACTACGACAAGCAGGTACCTTGGTACGCTGTAGAAGTTATCCACGACCTGCTGTCTGGCCGTTACCTTGCCCTGGGTCTGAAGAACGAGGAGAAGCGTGCTTACGAGTTCGACTATCCGGCCAAAGAAAGCGATTACACCCCGGCAGCTTTGCGTCAGTCTGGCGTTCGCTGATCGAGTTGAGTGACGGAGAAGCCGGCCTTGAGCCGGCTTTTTCTTGTCAGTGGTATAGGTTCTGTAGTGAACAGCGTGTCTGCATACCGGCTCAAGCATGCGGTGCTAGCTGGGCATGGGTTGCAGAAACTTGACTGCATTTGAGTCATTACGGCCGCTAAAAAGTTGAATTAACGGCTCACTGATTTACTTCACTACAGCCTTGTTCTGCTGAAGCGAATAAGGCTGCTCCACTGCCGGAATCCTTTGCGGCTAGAATCTGCGCTTGGCCCGCCAGCAGCTTTACAGGAACACCCATGCAAACCACTCCGCCATCTCTCATCCGCGAAACCTTCCCCGTCGGGCCTTTGCAGTGCAACTGCACCATCATTGGCGACCCACTGACTGGAAAAGCCATCGTGGTCGATCCGGGCGGCAATCCTGAGTTGATCATGGCGCGCTTGGAGGTGTTGGGCCTGAAGGTTGTGAGCATCATTCACACCCACGCTCATCTCGATCACTTTCTCGCCTCGGGGCAGATGAAAGAGAAAACCGGGGCGACGCTGCACCTGAACAAGGACGACCAATTCCTTTGGGACAACCTGGAGATGCAGTGCCAAATGTTCGGTGTGCCTTACACGCCTGTGCCTGCGCCGGATCATTGGCTGGCGGATGACGAAGAGTTGGCCTGTGGTTGTGGAGTCGCACTGCATACGCCGGGACATACGCCGGGTTCAATGAGCTTCTGGTTTCCCGCGGCCAAGCTGCTGATTGCTGGCGATACGCTGTTCCGTCGAGGCATTGGTCGCACCGATTTGTGGGGTGGCGACTATGCCACCATCGAGCGCTCCATCAAGCGCCGTTTGTATAGCCTGGATGAAGACGCCACCGTAGTAACCGGCCATGGGGCTGACACTCGGTTAGGTGACGAGATGCGTGAAAACCCATTCGTGCGCGCTTGAAAAACAAGCGTTTACAGATTTTTACCAGTTTGATTGTTAGGCTTGGTCGGGAACTTGGCCCTGTTTGGTGGCTCGAACCCGCGGGCAAAGGTCTGTTATTACACGCAACAATACAAAGGATTCGTTCATGAAGAAGTACCGCTTTCTGATCGCCGCGGCCGCTGTACTCGCCGTTCTGTCCGGCTGTACGGCCAACCCCTATACCGGTGAAAGCCAGGCTGGCAAGGCCGGGATTTATGGTGGTGTTGGCGCCCTGGCAGGCGCTGCGGTTGGTGCTGCGACCTCGAGCAAGAAGGATCGTACCAAAGGCGCATTGATCGGTGCTGCCGTAGGTGGCGCGGCGGGTGGCGGCTATGGCTACTACGTCGATACCCAGGAAGCCAAGCTGCGTCAGCAACTGCAAGGCACGGGTGTTCAGGTGCAGCGCAATGGCAATGATCTGACGTTGATCATGCCGGGCAATATCACCTTTGCCAGTAACTCGGCGGACATCTCCGGTAGCTTCTACCCGACGCTGAACTCCCTGGTGCTGACCTTCAAGGAATTCAACAAGAACGGCGTGAACATCGTCGGTCATACCGATAGCACCGGTTCCGCCGAGCTGAACCAGAACCTGTCCACTCGTCGTGCTCAGAGCGTGGCGTCGTACCTGTCGGCCAATGGGGTTCCAGCGTCGCGCATCTCTGCCTACGGTGCTGGCCCTAACCAGCCGATTGCCAGCAACGCCAACGAAGCGGGTCGCGCGCAGAACCGTCGTGTAGAGATCAATCTGCGTCCGCTGTAACGGCTGCAGGTTCATCTGAAAACCCCGCCTCGGCGGGGTTTTTCATGCCTGCGATTCTGCTCTCGGGTACGTGGCTATGTTGCCGGGCGTAGCTAGACTGTGTGGAGCAATAGTCGAATGTCATGCGCGGTTGTCGATGTCGGGCACCCGCCTTGGTACGCAGTCGTGGCCATGGAGGTAGGTGTGCAGGATCAGGATGAGACGTTGGTAATCCTTGTCGTCGATGACCGCTGGGACAATCTGGAGGACATGCAGGAGCTACTGGATGAGATCGGCCGGCCGGTGCATTGCGTCGACTCCGGTGCCAAGGCGCTCGCGTACATGGCGCAAGGGCATGTGGGGCTCGTGTTGCTGGATGTGCAGATGCCGCGCATGGATGGTTTCGAGGTGGCGCGGCGCATGCGTGATGACCCGCGTACGCGCTTCACACCGATCATCTTCATCTCCGGGATGATTCAAACCGATGACGTGTTGAGCCAAGGCTACGGTGCTGGCGCAGTAGACTTTATTTCCAAACCCGTGCAACCGGTGATCCTGCTGCACAAGGTGCGCGCGCTGCTCGAGCATGAACAGTATCGCAGCGGCCTTTTGCGCCTCAGCCAGCAATTGGAGCGCGAGCGAGCCTTCAATGCATCGATTCTGGAGAATACCGCTGAAGGCATCATGGTGGTGGGGGATGACGGCCGCATCCGTTTCGCCAATCCGGCGATCACCAGGATGCTTGGCTGCACGAGTGATGAACTCACTGCCAGCGAGTTGCTGACCTGGATCGATACTCCGCGCGAAGAGCGTTGGCAGGCGTCGAGCTTCTATGGGCATTGGCAGCGCCGGGAAAATTTACGCCTGCATGACGCCAATCTACGTACTCGGGATGGGCGTAGCGTGCCGGTGGCGCTGTCCTGCTCACCTTTGCCGGATGACCAGAACGCGATGATTCTGCTTGCGCTGGACATGTCGGTGGTGCGCGACCTGCATCACCAGCTCGAGTCACTGGCCATCACTGATGCCTTGACGGGTTTACTCAACCGGCGCGGATTTCTCCAAGAGCTACAGGCCGCTATTTCGCGTAACGAGCGCACGGGCCAGAGCGCCGCGTTACTTTATCTCGACCTGGATGGCTTCAAGCACATCAACGACACCCTGGGCCATGAGAGGGGGGATCAGGTGTTGCGTTGGGTCAGTGTTCAGCTCAAGACCTGCCTCAGGCCTTACGACCATCTGGCGCGGATTGGTGGCGACGAGTTCACGGTGATCATCGACAGCCTGGGCGGCCCGACTGATGCTGCATCCGTGGCAGAGAAGTTGATTGAGCAGGTGTCCAGCGAGCAGAGTTTCCAAGGCGAATTGTTCCGTCTTGGTGTCAGTATCGGTATTGCGTTATTGCCCGCCGATGGCAAAACCATCGAAGAGGTGATGCGCGCAGCAGATACCGCAATGTACGCGGCCAAGCGAGGAGGGCGGCGACAATTCTGCTTTTACCGCTCCGATGTGCTTCCGGTTAGCTGAGTGCTCATGGATGCTGCTGATGCAACCGTGCCAACTGACTGTCCTTGTCCTGCCAGAGCGCGTTGATCCATTGCTGGAATTCCTTGCGATAGGCTTCGTCCTGATCATAAGCGCGGCCGATGAAGTGCGCGGGGATCGGTAGCTGTTCGATGAGCACCACCACGTCCTCCAGTTGGCCGCTGAGCAGCGCCCAGAATCCCGGGCTGCCCTGGGGATAATGCAGCGTGACGTTGATGATGCCGTGCAGTTGCTCGCCCATGGCGTCGAGTACGAAGGCGAGGCCACCCGCTTTGGGCTTGAGTAGGTAACGGTAGGGTGATTGTTGCTCTCGGTGCTTGGCCGGAGTCAGCCGCGTGCCCTCGACGAAGTTGAAGATGCCCACCGGGTTGTGTCGGAACTTGGCGCAGGTACGCCGCGTGGTCTGCAGATCCTTGCCCTTTTTTTCCGGGTGTTTGGCCAGGTATTCCTTGGAATAGCGCTTCATGAACGGGAAACCGAGCGCCCACCAGCACAGCCCGATTACCGGTACCCAGATCAACTCCTGCTTGAGGAAGAATTTCAGCGGGCGAATACGCCGGTTGAACAGGTATTGCAGCACCAGGATATCCACCCAGCTTTGGTGGTTGCTGGTTACCAGGTAGGAGTGCTGATAGTCGAAACCCTGCGCCCCTTCGATGTGCCAGCGGGTGTTGCCCAGAAGCTGCATCCAGACCTTGTTGCAGCTGATCCAGCCTTCGTGGATGAAGGTCATCATCCGGTCACACCCACGCTGCAGCACAGGTGCCGGCACAATGATGCGCAGCAGCGTGACGGCAAACAGCGGCCAGCACCAGAACAGGGTATTGAGGGCCAGCAGGGCGCTGCCCAGCAGGCCGAGTAATGGGGCAGGCAGAAAGTGCAGCATGGACGCTCGAACCTCTTGCAGGTTGGGCCCCGGCCATGGTCGCGGGGCAATTGCCGCACAGGTTAACGATTGGTGATGGAACTGCAAGCCGATCCGAACGCGAGCCGCATTGGCCGCGTTCGAAGTGGCTGCACCTCACTGGCGCATGTTGGCGGCCTGAATGGCGGTGAGCGCGATGGTGAAGACGATATCGTCGACCAGCGCCCCGCGGGACAGGTCGTTCACCGGCTTGCGCAGGCCCTGCAGCATAGGGCCGACACTGATGCAGTCGGCGCTGCGCTGCACCGCCTTGTAGGTAGTATTGCCAGTATTCAGATCCGGGAAAATGAACACTGTGGCCCGCCCTGCCACCGGGCTGTTGGGAGCCTTCTGCCGGCCGACGCTTTCGATGGCCGCGGCGTCGTACTGCAAGGGACCATCGAGAAGCAGATCCGGATTGGCCTTACGCGCCAGGCGGGTCGCCTCGCGGACTTTCTCCACTTCCTCGCCGCTGCCGGAGTCGCCGGTGGAATAGCTGAGCATGGCCACGCGTGGCGGAATGCCAAAGGCTTGGGCCGAGCGGGCGCTCTGTAGGGCAATCTCGGCCAGTTGCTCTGCATTGGGATCCGGGTTCACCGCGCAATCGCCGTACACCAGAACCTGATCCGGCAGCAGCATGAAGAACACCGAGGAAACCAGGTTGTAGCCAGGCGCCGTCTTGATCAGCTGCAGCGCCGGACGGATGGTGTTGGCAGTGGTGTGCACAGCACCGGACACTAGGCCATCGACCTCATCCAGAGCCAGCATCATGGTGCCCAGCACCACGGTGTCTTCCAGTTGGGCGCTGGCCATTGGGGCATTGAGGCCCTTGCCTTTGCGTAGCTCGACCATCGGCTCGACGTAACGCTCGCGGATCAGATCCGGATCGAGGATTTCCAGGCCCGGTGGCAGTTCGATGCCGAGCGCCTGAGCCACGGTGTGGACTTCTTCCGGCTTGGCCAGCAGCACGCAACGGGCGATGCCGCGGGTCTGACAGATGGCGGCAGCTTGTACGGTGCGGGGTTCCGCGCCTTCGGGCAGCACGATGCGTTTGTTCGCTGCCTTGGCCTGTTGTACCAACTGATAGCGGAATGCCGGAGGCGACAGACGCAGCTCTCGAGGTGTACCGCAGCGGGCGGCTAGCCAGTCGTGGTCGAGGTGGCTGGCGACGAAGTCGGCGACCTTCTCGGCGCGTTCCTTGTCGTCGACTGGAATCTCCTTATTCAGCCGGTTCAGGTTGGTGGCGGTGTCATAGGAACCGGTGCTCACGGTCATTACTGGCAGGCCGCTTTGCAGCGCACCTCGGCACAGTTCCATGATGCGTGGGTCAGGTGCGAAGTCGCTGCACAGCAGCAGGCCGGCCAGCGGCATGCCGTTCATCGCTGCCAGGCTGGCGGCGAGAATGATGTCGTCGCGGTCGCCCGGTGTCACCACCAGCGTGCCGGGCTTTAGCAACTGTACGGTGTTGGCCACGGCGCGGGCGCAGAGCACGATCTTCAGCATGCGTCGCTGTTCGTAGTCGCCGGCGTTGAGTACGCGGGCGCCAAGCAGCTCGGCGATGTCGCGGGTGCGCGGTGCATTCAGCTCGTCGAGCCAGGGAATGCAGCCGAGCAGGCGGAATTCCGGGTGGCGCAACAGCGAGGAGTGTTCACGCAAGCGTGCAGCGAACGCGTCCAGGCCGTCGTCACTGCGAACTTTGTTGAGGATCACCCCGAGCACCTTGGGATCCTTCGGGCCGCCGAACTGCTGGGCCTGGATTTCCACGCGGTCGCACAGCTCGCTGAGGCTTTCCTGCTCTGGCGCGGAAACCAGGATCACGTCGGCATCCAGGCTCTTGGCCAGGTGGAAGTTGACCCGTGCTGCATAACTGGCCTGACGCGTCGGCACCATGCCTTCGACGATCACCACGTCCTTGTCCTTGGCGGCCTCCTGATAGAGGCTGATGATTTCCTCGAGCAATTCGTCCAGATCGCCATCGCCGAGCATGCGCTCGACATGGGCCAGGGCCAGCGGTTTGGGGGAGTGCAGGCCGTGGGTGCGGGCGACCAGCTCACTGGAGCGTTCGGGGCCTGCATCGCCCAGGTGCGGTTGGGCGATGGGCTTGAAGAAACCGACCTTGAGGCCGGCACGCTCCAATGCGCCTACCAGGCCCAGGCTGATGGAGGTGAGGCCGACACCGAAGCCGGTCGGGGAGATGAAAAAGGTGTGCATGGGGTTCTCCGTGTCAGTCGAGCAGCGCCAAAGTGTCGAGGGCGATCTGTCGCTCTTCGTTGGTGGGCACCACCAGCACCCGAATATGCTCTTGCGCATGGATCGGCCCGCTGACGCCGCGCAGGCAGCGCTCGTTGGCCGTTTCGTCCAGTTTCAGGCCGAGTAGGCTCAGATGGGCGACCGTCTTGCTGCGGATCAGCGGCGAGTTCTCGCCGATGCCGCCGGTGAATATCAGCCCGTCGAGGCGCGGCAGGGCGCAGCTCATGGCCGCCAGGGATTTGGCCAGGCGATAGCAGAACACCTCGATGGCCAGGGTCGCACCGGCATGGCCCTCATCGCGGGCCTGTTCGAGGCTGCGCATGTCGTTGGAGAGGCCGGACAGGCCGAGCAGGCCGCTGTCGTGGTTGAGCATGCGATCGATCTGCGCAAGGCTCCAGCCCAGCGTGCGCGACAGGTGGCTGTGCAGGTTGGGGTCGACATCGCCGCTGCGAGTGCCCATTACCAGCCCTTCCAGAGGCGTCAGGCCCATGCTGGTGTCGCGGCTCTGGCCGTTGACCACGGCGCAGGTCGAGCAACCGTTGCCCAGGTGAGCGACCAGCCAGGCGCTGTCCTCGACAGGCAGGCCGGTGAGCTCGGCAGCGCGGACGCTGACGAAGCGGTGGCTGGTGCCATGAAAGCCATAACGGCGCACGCCGTGGTCGCGATACAGGTTCTCCGGCACAGCGTAGCGGAAGGCATGCTCAGGCAGGCTCTGGTGAAAGGCGGTGTCGAACACGGCGACCTGAGGCAGTTGTGGGTACAGCGCCAATGCCGCTTCGATGCCCAGCAAGCCGGCTGGGTTGTGCAGCGGTGCCAGAGGCGCCACGGCGCGGATCGCCGCGATTACTTCATCGTCCAGACGCTGGGCGCTGGTGAAGTGTTCGCCACCGTGCACCACACGGTGGCCTATGCCATGCAGATGACCGCCGGTGGTTTCCTGAACACGCTGCAGCAGATGAGCGAGCGCAGCGCGATGATCGTCACCGGCAATCACCTGGCTGTGCTTGATGCCATCGCGCTGCCAGTGCAGCACGGCGTCCGCGCTGCCGAGGCGTTCGGCCAGGCCGCTGATGGCGAACTGGGCCTGGTCGGGATCGACCAGCGCGAACTTGATGGAGGAGCTACCGCAATTGATCACCAGAATATTGCGTGCGGGCATTCAGAAGTCCTTAGGCGTTTCGGCTGGCGCTGCGACACACCAGCCACAGGTGAAGTTCGTGCCGATACGTGCGCGCCGTTGCGCGGCATCGAGCACCCATGCGCGATTTTGCCAGGGCGGCTGATGGCGCAGGTGTTGAGTATGGCCACAAGATAAGACAGCCACCCAGTGACCGTCATGATCCTGTTCAAAACCGAGCAGGGTAATGCCCGATGCGGCCCGCCCGTCTGGGGTTGGGTCGCTTTCGCATCGTCCCTTGGTTACAATCTCACGTTCATTTTCCTCGAGCAAAAGGTTCGCCCCATGCAGATCGCCGCCAACAAGGCCGTTTCCATCGACTATACCCTGACCAACGATGCCGGTGAGGTAATCGATAGTTCCGCTGGCGGCGCGCCGCTGGTTTACCTGCACGGTGCCGGCAACATCATCGTCGGTCTCGAGAAGGCACTGGTCGGCAAGCAGGCTGGTGACGAAGTCAATGTCTCCGTCGAGCCGGAAGAAGCCTACGGCGAATACAGCGCTGAGCTGGTCGCCACCCTGAATCGTTCGATGTTCGAAGGCGTCGACGAATTGGAAGTCGGCATGCAGTTCCATGCCTCCGGCCCGGACGGCGGCATGCAGATCGTCACTGTACGCGAACTGGACGGCGACGACGTGATCGTCGACGGTAACCACCCGCTGGCCGGCCAGCGCCTGACTTTCGCAGTCAAGATCGTCGATGTGCGTGACGCCAGTGCTGAAGAAGTCGCCCACGGTCATGTGCATGGCGAAGGTGGTCACCACCACTGATCCGTATGTCGGCAGTCGATCCTTCGCTGCTGGCCGCTGGTCATCAGTGGCTGCTAAGCTGCAGTCACTAGAAAGGGCGCCCTCTCAGGCGCCTTTTTTGTCTTTTTTCATCCGTTTTCGCGTTACCCGGAGCACAACCATGAGTGCCTTTCACGACCTGACACTGCACGCATTGGACGGCCAGGAGCTCCCTCTGGCACCGTTCAAGGGCAAGGTCTTGCTGGTGGTCAACGTCGCCTCGAAATGCGGGCTCACACCTCAGTATGCGGGGCTGGAGCACTTGCAGCAGGCCTATGCCGCCCAGGGTTTCAGTGTGCTGGGTGTGCCGTGCAACCAGTTCGCCGGCCAGGAGCCGGATAGCGAATCGGCTATCGCCCAGTTCTGCAGCCTCAACTATGGGGTGACCTTTCCGTTGAGCAGCAAGCTGGAGGTCAACGGCAGTGGTCGTCACCCGCTGTATCGGCTGCTGGCAGGTGAGGGGGCCGAGTTTCCCGGTGACATCACCTGGAACTTCGAGAAGTTCCTTGTGGGTCAGGATGGTCGTGTGCTGGCGCGTTTCTCGCCGCGCACCGCGCCGGATGATCCGGCCCTGATCCAGGCCATCGAGAAAGCGCTGGCCTGAATGAAAGGGGCCGCCTGCTTGGCGGCCTTTTCCTATGTACTGTTCCTGCTGGCCTCAGCACCGGCTCTAATGCGCCCGTTTTGTCTCGATCGCCAATGCGGCGGCACGCGCAGCGGTTTGCTGGTCGTTGCCGTGGATCGCGCCGTGCAGATGGTTTTCGAACTGTTCGATAATCAGTGACCAACTCTGTCTGGCGGCGTGCCGGCGTGCATTCAGGCGCACGCGGCGCAGATTTTCCCTGTCCTCGATCAGCCAGTGGGCGGCCTCGATGAACGTCCGTTGATCGTCGGCGCTGGCCAACATGCCGTTGTGCCCGTGTTCGACGTGCTGAGCCGCGGCCGCCTGATCAAAGGCAACCACTCCGAGCCCTGCCGCCATGGCTTCGAGCAGCACATTGCCAAAGGTTTCCGAGAGGCTGGGAAACAGAAACAGGTCGCCGCTGGCGTAGTGCTCGGCCAGCGTTTCGCCACGCTGTATGCCGCAGAACAGCGCATCCGGTAGCCTCTGCTGCAGGCTGTCGCGTTGCGGGCCGTCACCGACCATGATCAGCCTGAGCCGTTGCCCTGTGTGTTGTCGCTGCAGGGCCTGGAAGGTGCTGACCAGCAGATCCAGGTTCTTCTCCGCGGCCAGCCGGCCAACGTGCAACACGGCAATGTCCTGTTCACCCAAGCCCCAGCTGCGGCGCAATTCGTCGCTGCGTCGGGCCGGGTTGAACAATTGAGCATCGACACCGCGCGCGAGCAGTTCCAGGCGCTCGAAACCGCGGCGTTGCAGCTCACAGCGCTGGCTGAGGCTAGGCACCAGGGTCAGCCGTGAGGCGTTGTGAAACCAGCGCAAGTAGTTGGTCAGCAGCCGCGTCAGCAAGGTGATGCCGTAATGCCCGGTGTACTGCTGGAAGTTGGTGTGAAAGCCGCTGATTACTGGAATGCGCAGGCGTCGGGCGGCTCTCAGAGCGGACAGGCCCAGCGGCCCTTCGGTGGCGATGTACAGCACGTCCGGACGTTGCCTGCGCCACAGGCGTAGCAGCTTGTGGCGTGCCGACTGGCCCCACTGCAGGCCGCGATAACCGGGTAGCGGCCAGCCGCGGGTGAGCAGCAGGTCATCATCATTGGCCGCTGGCGTATCAGCTACCTGTCGGGGGCGTATCAACTGCAGGCGATGACCGCGCGCGCGCAGCCCGGTGACCAGATGGCCAAGGGTATTGGCCACTCCGTTGATTTCCGGGCTGAAGGTCTCGCTGACCAGGGCGATGAATAGCGGGGGAGTGCTCATGACAGCAGTCTGGGCCGCTGTCATGTAGCGTTTGTGACGTCAGCGTGGCGTTTGTGTGACAGCTCGCGCGCCATCGTTGACGCCGCCCTCGCGTACCCAGAACAGCGTCGCCCCGGCCACGGCTGCCGGCATCATCAGGATATTGACGAAAGGAATCAGCAGCGCCGCGTAGGTGATGCCGCCGAAGCCCAGCGACTGCCAGCGCTTTTCGCGCAGCCAGGCGAGCATGTCCTGCCAGCTGACCTTGTTGTTGTCGGCGGGGTAGTCGATGTACTGAATGGCCATCATCCACACGCCGAACAGCAGCCACAGAGGCGCGGCGATCAGGTTGACCACCGGGATGAACGACAGGATCAGCAGGCCCAGTGCCCGAGGTAGGAAGTACGCCAGTTTGCGGCCTTCGCGGCCCAGGGTGCGCGGCACCATGGCAATCAGCTCGCCCCAGCTGAATGGCGGGAAATTGTCCTCGCCACGTACCACCACCTCGACCTTCTCGGCGAGAAATCCGTTGAACGGCGCGGCGACGATATTGGCCAGCATGGTGAAGGTGAAGAACACCATCAGCACCACCAGTACCACGAACAGTGGCCAGAGAATGTACTGCAGGAAGCTCAACCAGCTGGGCAGGCTCGGCATGAAGGTATCCACCCAACCGCTGAATTGCTGAATGGCGAAGCCGATCATCAGGCTGAACAGGATCAGGTTGATCGTCAGGGGCAGCAGCACGAACAGTCGCAGGCCAGGGCTCAATACCAGCTTCAGGCCCTCGCTGAGGTATTGCGGGCCGGACAGCACGGGGGCGCGCATGAAGGTGTCTCCAGAAAGTGAACGTCGCGCGACCTTACCCATTTTGCCGCCCCTGGGAAAGCGCGGCAGCGTTACCGCTGGCGTCATAGGCTGCGGCTATACAGGGGATTGGCAAAGGGCATTTCCATCCCCGTTGCGGTGACCCGTAGTCTTCGCGCATCCCTTTCTGGAGCCGCTTCTGACAGATCCTTGCCCGTTGCCGATGGCTCCATTTTTCCGGCAGCCATGCCGTGAGGAGTTTGCGATGTCCAGTGTGCGACATGCTCGTGTGATCATTCTTGGCTCCGGCCCTGCCGGCTACAGCGCGGCGGTGTATGCCGCGCGCGCCAACCTCAAACCACTGCTGATCACCGGATTGCAGGCCGGCGGGCAACTGACCACGACCACGGAAGTGGACAACTGGCCCGGCGATGCCCACGGCCTGACCGGCCCGGATCTGATGCAGCGCATGCAAGCCCACGCCGAGCGGTTCGAAACCGAAATCATCTACGACCATATCCAGGCGGTTGATCTCGCGGCTCGGCCGTTCACCCTGGTGGGCGACAGCGTTTCCTATACCTGCGACGCCTTGATCATTGCCACGGGTGCCAGCGCCCGCTATCTGGGGTTGCCTAGCGAAGAGGCGTTCATGGGCAAGGGCGTGTCGGCCTGTGCCACGTGCGACGGTTTCTTCTACCGCAATCGCGAGGTCGCGGTGGTCGGCGGCGGCAATACTGCTGTGGAGGAAGCGCTGTACCTGGCCAATATCGCCAGTCGGGTGACGCTGATTCACCGGCGCAACGGCTTCCGGGCGGAAAAGATCCTGCAGAACAAGCTGCAGGCTCGGGTTGCCGAAGGGCGCATCGTGCTGGCGCTGAATGCCGAGGTCGATGAAGTACTCGGCGACGCCTCGGGCGTTACCGGCGTACGCCTGCGTGAGCGCGACGGTGGCACGCGGGACCTGGCGGTGGACGGACTGTTCGTAGCTATCGGGCATACGCCGAATACGGCGCTTTTCGAAGGTCAACTGGCGCTCAGGGATGGTTATCTGCAGGTCAATGGCGGGCGGGATGGGAATGTCACAGCGACCAATATTCCAGGCGTGTTCGCTGCTGGCGACGTAGCGGACAGCGTCTATCGCCAGGCGATTACCTCGGCGGGCGCTGGCTGCATGGCTGCGCTGGATGTGGAGCGCTATCTGGATGGTCTCTGATCGTCGAGACTAAGCCCGGCTTGAGCTATGCCCTGAACGAAAATGCCCGTATCCATTGATACGGGCATCTTTTTATCCGGCTCTGATACCGGCTTACAGATCGAAGTCGTATTCGGCCAACTGTTTGTGCAGGCGTCGCTCTTCGAGAAAGTTGTCGATGATGCGTCGCTTGGTCAGGTTGGTTTTCGCCACTTCCACGGGTGCTTCGCTGTTGTCCGTTTCGTCACTGACGAAGTCGTCTTCCAGCTCCAGCTCTTCTTTGCCGTTGCTCATGCGCTTCACTCCTGGCTACAGGGGCCATTTGCCGACCTTATAAGGGCAAACGTGAGGCGAGTAAAAAAGATTTTTTCAATCGACTCATACAAGGAGTATATGAAGCCTCAATCGTCAGAGGTCTTTAGTTTGTATTCGCACAGGTCTTCGATCCGGCAACTGCCGCAGCGCGGCTTGCGCGCCTGGCAAACATAGCGGCCATGCAGGATCAACCAGTGGTGGGCATCGAGGAGAAAACCCTTGGGTACGAACTTCAGTAGTTTCTTTTCGACCTCCACCACATTCTTGCCTGGAGCGATGCCGGTGCGATTGCTGACCCGGAAAATGTGCGTGTCCACCGCCATGGTCAGTTGACGAAAAGCGGTGTTGAGCACCACGTTGGCAGTCTTGCGACCGACGCCTGGCAGCGCCTCCAGCGCTTCACGGGATTCCGGAACCTGGCTGCCGTGCAGCTCGACAAGCATGCGGCAGGTCTCGATGACGTTTTTGGCCTTGCTGTTGTACAGGCCAATGGTCTTGATGTATTCGCTGAGCCCTTCGACACCAAGGGCCAGAATCGCTTCCGGGGTATTGGCCACCGGATAGAGTTTCGCGGTGGCCTTGTTGACCCCGACATCGGTGGCCTGGGCGGAGAGAATCACCGCGATCAGCAGTTCGAAGGGCGTGCTGTAGGCCAGCTCGGTCTTCGGCTCCGGGTTGTCTTCGTGCAGGCGGCGGAAGATTTCAAGGCGTTTGGCGGCGTTCATCGTCAGGGCGGTTCACGGTAGTCGGTGCGCTCTAGGTGGCGCTGATATGCGCTTGCAGCCGGCGTTCGGCGACGGCAAGGCGTTCGATTGCTGCATTCAGGGTGTCGCTTTCAGTGTTTGCGCTGCGTTGCAGCTTGCTCACGGCAGCACGGGCGTAGGCCAGGTCGGTTTTCAGCTGACGCAGTTCGGCGCTCACGCCGGCCTTGTCGACCAGTACCCGCTGTGGAGCGGGTTTGCCGCAGTGCTGCTCGGCATCGTGTAGCGCCTGCTGCGCTGCCGCGTAGTCTGCTTGCAAGGTACTCAGCTGGACGTCATCGACGCCCCGGCGCTCGCCGGACTGCAGCGCTGCGCGGCGGTTGGTGACTTCGATCTTGGCCTGCTTCAGTGCCTGCTCTCCGGCGCTGGGCGTCTTGCCGGAGGTGTCGGGCAGCAATCGATCCAACTGCCGTTGCGCCTGTTCGGCTGCCTGGCGCAGCGTATCGAGTTGCAGCCGCTGGGGTTCGTCCGGCGTTTCGCCAAAGGCCTTGAGGGCCTTCTGCAACTGAGCACGGCTCATTGCCGCATCGATCTTTGCCTGTTTCAACGCGCCGTCGTCGCTGGCTGCAGCGACAGCGACAGCGACCGTCGATGGCGAGTCGTGCTGAGCAGCCTGCAGTGCCGCCGCGGCCTGCTCGCTGGCGCTTTGCAGGGCATCAAGCTGCGCTGCGAACGGTGAGTCGGGGTGCAGAGCCACCTGTTTGCGGATCTTTTCGTAGGCGACCTTGGCCATCGATGCGTCGATTTTCAGGCGCTTGAGCCGAGCGGTTTGATCGCCATCGTTGGCTGTACGGGTAACGGCTGCTTCCGGTTCTGGGCGCACGACCGGGGTGCTGCGTGCTGCGCGGCGGCGCGCATCGTCGCGAGCGAGGCGGGCGAGGCGTGCCTGATGACGAGCGCGAAACTGGTCGGCACGCTCACGCTGAATGGTCGCCTGCGGCGCAGCCAGGGTGATCAGGTCGATGCAGTCCACCGGGCAGGGCGCAATGCACAGTTCACAACCGGTACATTCATCGCTGATCACCGTGTGCATCAGTTTGGCGGCGCCGACGATGGCGTCCACCGGACAGGCCTGGATGCATTTGGTGCAGCCGATGCACTCGGCCTCGCGGATCACCGCGAGCTGCGCGGGAGTTGTCGGTAATGCCAGTGGCAGTTCCGGAACTTGCAGCAGGTTGGCCAGCGCGTGGATGGTGGCGGTGCCGCCTGGCGGACACTTGTTGATCGCTTCGCCCGCAGCGATGCCTTCGGCGTAGGGCTGACAGCCTGGGTGGCCGCATTTGCCGCATTGCGTCTGCGGTAGCAGGGCGTCTATGGCGGCTATACGCAGGGCGTTGCTCATGCTCGAGGCACGCAGCGTCGCTCGCACGGGGTCGGCCCGTGGGAGCGCATGCAGGAGAGGTCGCGAGATTCGATCATCGGTGTTGCAGATCTGGCTGAAGCGTTGGCTGTGCATTATCCGGCATGCGCCGCGCCCGGTACAGCAGCACGGCGCCGCCTGGACTCACTCAGACCTTGTTGCGGGCGCGACTGGCCTTGCGCCACAGCCAACGGATCAGCAGGGCAAGCGGGAACAGGATGATCACGAAGGGGATGCCGTAGCCGAGCAGCTTGAGGGCTTCCGTAGCGCCTTCGGTGGCATTGTCGAGCATGCCGCCAGCGGCTTCGCCGATACGCGCCAGGCGACCGACAGGCTCGCCCTCGGTGCTGAAGCTCAGGGTCAGCAAGTTGGTGGTAAGGCGACGTTGCTGCTGGGCCGACTGCTGGGCTGCGCCCGCCAGCTGTACCTCCACCTCGGCCAGTTCGCGGGCAAGGGCGAGCATGTCGCTGACGCTGAGGTCACTGCGTGTCTGGTATTGCAACAGGGTTTTCTGCTGGCGTTCCAGGCGCTGGCGTTGTTGCTCGGTATCGCTGACGGCCTGGGCGAGATCCTCGGCGCGGGTGTGACGGCTCTGCAGCTCGCCGCCTTCGCCGGCAAAGCCGACCAGCGGCTCGACACCGCTCGGAGCGATGCGCACGGTAATGCTGGCGGCCTGGTAGTGGCCCTGGCTCTGCTCGATGGCCAGCAGGTCGCACTGGCCGAAACGCTGGCTGTTGCACGCTTCACGCACCGCCGCCAGGCGTGATTCGACCTGCTCGACGGGCAGGCGAATGCCCACGCTGTGCTCGTAGGCGAGGAACGCGCCCTGCTGCGCGCTTTCACCCAGCAGCGCCGCACCAGCGGGCGAACGGTTTTCGCCGGATGGCGAGCAGCCGCCGAGCATCAGCAGGAAGGCAAACAGGGCGAGCAGTGGATGGCGGCGGAGAAACATCCTTGTACCTCGAGAATTGTTGACGATCGTTGCCCAGCGTCTGCTGGCGTTTTTACATGAGGCAATTCATAAGATGGGTCGGGCCGCGCAGGCCGAAGAGCGATAATACCTATCAGTTTTTGCGCGTGCCCCATGATGGGTATCGTTTCGCTCAACGCCATCCTACGGCAACGACCCTGTCAGATCGTTTCTTACGCTCTGCGTGTGAATGCCTCTCGGACGCTTTGCGTCCGATGTCGAAGCTGGTGGCTGGCCCATGAGGGGGCAGAGCACCCTGGCCTGGACTCCCACGCTGGAGCGTGGGAGTCATCAGTCTTGCATGGCGCGGCCGGTTGTTTACTTGACGCGCTGACCCGGCTTGGCACCGCTGTCCGGGCTGAGCAGGTAGATTTCTTCGCCGCCAGGGCCCGCAGCCAGCACCATGCCTTCCGACACGCCGAACTTCATCTTGCGTGCGGCCAGGTTGGCCACGTACAGCGTCAGCCGGCCTTCGAGCTTGCTTGGGTCTGGATAAGCGCTCTTGATGCCGGAAAACACGTTGCGCTTCTCGTCACCGATATCCAGGGTCAGGCGCAGCAGCTTGTCGGCACCTTCCACGAACTCGCACTTCTCGATCAGCGCGATACGCAGATCGACCGCTGCGAAGGCATCAAAGGCGATTTCGGCGGCCAGCGGATCCTTCGTCAGTTCGCCATTGCCTCGGGGAGCGTCCTCCTGTGGAGCGTTCTGCTGGCCGGCGTTGGCGGCGGCCAGGTCTTCCTTGGAGGCTTCGACCATGGCTTCGACCTTGGCCGGTTCGATGCGGCTGAGCAGTGGGGTGAACGGATTCAACTGATGATCGGCCAGCGGCGTGGTCAGGTCATCCCAGGTCAGCGGTGCGACGTTGAGGAAGGCCTCGGCATCGCGGGCCAGATGCGGCAGCACCGGCTTGAGGAAGATCACCAGTTGACGGAACAGGTTGACGCCCAGGGCGCAGATCGCCTGCACCTCGTCGGCCTTGCCTTCCTGCTTGGCCAGCGACCACGGCGCCTTGTCGGCGATCCAGGCGTTGGCGCGGTCGGCCAGGGCCATGATTTCACGCATGGCACGGGCGAAGTCGCGACTCTCGTAGGCGTCGGCGATGCTCGGGGCGGCGCTTTGGAAAGCATTCCACAGTTCCGACTCGGGGTTGGCCGCCACCAGCACACCGGCATTGCCCTTGTGGATGAAGCCGGCACAACGGCTGGCGATGTTGACCACTTTGCCGACCAGATCCGAATTGACCTTCTGGATGAAGTCCTCGAGGTTCAGGTCGAGGTCATCGACGCCGCGCCCGAGCTTGGCCGCGTAGTAGTAGCGCAGGTATTCCGGATTGAGGTGATCCAGATAGGTGCGCGCCTTGATGAAGGTGCCGCGCGACTTGGACATCTTCTGCCCGTTCACGGTCAGGTAGCCGTGCACGTTGATGGCGGTCGGTTTGCGGTAGCCGGCACCTTCAAGCATGGCAGGCCAGAACAGGGCGTGGAAGTTGACGATGTCCTTGCCGATGAAGTGGTACACCTCGGCGCTGGAATCCTTGTTCCAGAACGCATCGAAATCCAGCTCCGGACGGCGTGCGCAGAGGTTCTTGAAGCTGGCCATGTAGCCGATCGGCGCATCCAGCCAAACGTAGAAATACTTGCCCGGCTCGTCGGGGATCTCGAAGCCGAAGTAGGGTGCATCACGGCTGATGTCCCACTCGTGCAGGCCGCCATCGAGCCATTCGGCGAGCTTGTTGGCGACCGACTCCTGCAGCGTGCCGCTACGCGTCCATTTCTGCAGCATTTCCTGGAACTGCGGCAGCTTGAAGAAGAAGTGCTTGGAGTCCTTGAGCACCGGCACCGCACCGGAAATTGCCGAGCGCGGGTCTTTCAGTTCGGTGGGCTCGTAGGTGGCACCGCATTTTTCGCAGTTGTCGCCGTACTGGTCGGGCGTCGCGCATTTCGGGCAGGTGCCCTTGATGAAGCGATCGGCCAGGAACATGCCTTTTTCCGGGTCGAAATACTGGGTCACCGAGCGCGTGGCAATGTGGCCATTGTCACGCAGCGCCTTGTAGATCGACTCTGACAACTCGCGGTTTTCCGGCGAGTGGGTCGAGTGGAAGTTGTCGAACTCCACCAGGAAGTCGGCGAAGTCACCGCTGTGCTCGGCCTTGACGCCGTCGATCAGCTGTTCGGCGGTGATGCCTTCCTTTTCCGCACGCAGCATGATGGCCGAACCGTGGGCATCGTCCGCGCAAACGTAGATGCACTGGTTGCCGCGCAGTTTCTGATAGCGCACCCACATGTCGGTCTGGATGTACTCGAGCATGTGGCCAAGGTGGATCGAACCGTTGGCGTAGGGCAGGGCGCTGGTAACGAGAATCTGGCGAGCTTGGGACATTGTCAGGCTGTCATCGGGTGGAGGGAGGTCGGTCACTATAAAGTAACCGAGCGCGTTCCGGCCAGCGGGCAAATAGCGCGGACATCGACTTGAATTTAGAGGCGTAAGCGGGTTCCAACGAGAACCTTCCGCTCCCAGCAAGGAGATGAACCATGCCTGCAGTTTTACGTCCGCTCGCCTGTGCCACCGCTCTGGCCCTGATGGTTGGCTGTGCTTCGAACAACCCTTACGACAACGCTGGTGGTGGAGCAGCCAGTGGCGGCGGCCACCGTACTGCCACCTATGGTGGCCTGGCAGCGCTGGCCGGTGCTGCAGTCGGTGCGGCGGTCAGCCATGATGACCGCGGCAAGGGCGCCGCCATCGGTGCTGTGCTCGCCGGTGCTGCAGGTGCTGGCTATGGCTACTACGCCGATCGCCAGGAAGCCGAGCTGCGTCGCAGTATGGAGGGCACCGGTGTGGAGGTGCAGCGTCAGGGCGATGACATCAAGCTGATCATGCCCGGCAATATCACCTTCGCTACCGATTCTGCGGATATCGCTCCCAGCTTCTATGCGCCGCTGAATAACCTGGCGACTTCGTTCCAGCAGTTCCAGAACAACAGCATCGAGATCGTCGGTTACACCGACAGCACCGGTTCGCGTCAGCACAACATGGCGCTGTCGCAGCGCCGCGCGCAGAGCGTGACCAGCTATTTGACCGCCCAGGGTATCGACGGCACTCGCCTGTCCAGCCGCGGTGCCGGCCCGGATCAGCCGATCGCCGACAACGCCAGCGCCGATGGCCGTGCGCAGAACCGCCGCGTCGAGGTAAATCTCAAGCCACTGCCCGGTCAGCCCGTGCAGTGAGTGTTGATGGCCGGCGGCCCTTCGGGTCACCGGTCTGCATCCGACTGGTAGCTCGGGTAGGATAGGCGTCTTTTCCTGCCATCTCCGGAGCTAAGCATGAGCGCTGATATCCGCGCCGCGGTCGAAGCCGTGTTGCGCCAGTACACCGATCCCCATCTCGATCAGGATCCGCTCAGCGCAGGTTGTGTGCGCGCTATCGACGTGCTGGGCGACCAGGTCAGCGTCAAGTTGGAGCTGGGTTACGCTGCCGGCCTGTTCAAGCAGGGCTGGTCACAGCTGCTGCAACTGGCCATCGAGAATATCGAGGGTGTACGCAGCGCCAGCGTAGAGGTGAACTGCGTGATCGCCGCCCACAAGGCGCAGGCTCAGGTGCCGGCCCTGGCCAACGTCAAGAACGTGGTTGCCGTGGCGTCCGGCAAGGGCGGGGTGGGCAAGTCGACCACTGCTGCCAACCTGGCGTTGGCACTGGCCCGTGAAGGTGCGCGGGTGGGCATTCTCGATGCGGATATCTACGGCCCGAGCCAGGGCATCATGTTCGGTATCCCGGAAGGCACGCGCCCTCAAGTGCGTGATCAGAAGTGGTTCGTGCCGCTCGAAGCCCATGGCGTACAGGTGATGTCCATGGCCTTTCTCACCGATGACAACACGCCGGTGGTATGGCGTGGCCCGATGGTCTCCGGCGCGTTGCTGCAGCTGGTCACCCAGACCGCCTGGGATGACCTCGACTATCTGATCATCGACATGCCGCCCGGCACGGGCGATATCCACCTGACCCTGGCGCAGAAGGTTCCGGTAGCGGGGGCGGTCATCGTCACCACGCCGCAGGATCTGGCCCTGCTCGACGCCCGAAAAGGCGTGGAGATGTTCCGCAAGGTGAACATTCCGGTGCTCGGCGTGGTGGAGAACATGGCCGTGCACATCTGCTCCAGCTGTGGCCATGCCGAGCATCTGTTCGGTGAGGGTGGTGGCGAGAAGCTGGCTGCCCAGTTCGGCGTCGATCTGCTGGCTTCCATGCCGCTGTCCATGGCCATCCGTATGCAGGCTGACGGTGGCAAGCCGACGACCATCGCCGATCCGGAAAGCCAGATCGCCATGCTCTATCAGCAGGTGGCTCGTCAGGTCGGGGCGCGCATCGCCTCTAGCGCGGCGACGGCCCAGGCCATGCCGACCATCGTCATCGCCGACGATTGATCGCCATAGCGCGGCCGCCGGGCGGGCGCGCTGCATAAAACTCAGGCATAAAAAAACCCCGCCGAAGCGGGGTTTTTATAGAAAGAGCAGGTTAGATAACCTGAACTTCCTCAGCTTGCATGCCTTTCTGACCACGAGTGGCCACGAAGGAAACTTGCTGGCCTTCTTTCAGGCTCTTGAAGCCATCGCTCTGGATAGCTTTGAAGTGTACGAACAGGTCGTCACCGGATTGCGGAGTGATGAAGCCGTAGCCTTTCTCATCGTTGAACCACTTAACGGTGCCATTCTGACGATTGGACATGTGATGTCTCCTAATATCTAAAGAAATAACAGCCCTGGATAAAACCAGGCCGGGACTGAGTGCAACGAGTACTAGGAGTCGGACGATGTTTGGATCGAAATCTAGGCATCATGTAGCGATTCGCGGTGACACATGCAGCACAGTGGGGTCACCATACCCGCTTTTTTCGGGAAGTGCGAATGGTCTGTAAGTCTTTCTGCGATTTACTTGCATTCTTCTCGTCGGCTTATAGCCGAAACGCTCTGTCAAGAGGCTTTGAACCCAGCCCTCCAGCCCGGTAAGATGCGCTCACTTTTTCACCGATCAGACCTTCAGGACGGCCCCGCCATGAGCATCAAATCAGACAAGTGGATTCGCCGCATGGCCCAGGAACACGGCATGATCGAGCCGTTCGTCGAGCGCCAGGTGCGTAATGAAGGCGGTTTGCCGCTGATTTCTTACGGGGTGTCCAGCTACGGTTACGACGTGCGCTGCGCCGATGAATTCAAGGTCTTCACCAATATCAACTCGGCCACCGTCGACCCGAAGAATTTCGATGAAAAAAGCTTCGTCGATGTAAAAAGCGATGTGTGCATCATCCCGCCGAACTCGTTCGCGCTGGCCCGTACCGTGGAATTCTTCCGCATTCCGCGCAACGTTTTGACCATATGCCTGGGCAAGAGCACTTATGCGCGCTGCGGCATCATCGTCAACGTCACGCCGCTGGAACCGGAATGGGAAGGGCATGTGACCCTGGAATTTTCCAACACCACCACTTTGCCTGCGAAGATTTACGCTAATGAGGGCGTGGCGCAGATGCTGTTCCTCGAGTCCGACGAAGCCTGTGAGGTGTCGTACAAGGATCGTGGCGGTAAGTATCAAGGGCAACGAGGGGTCACGCTGCCTAGGGCCTGATACGGCCTCTACTGCTCGTTTCGAAGAAACCGGGATTTTCCCGGTTTTTTTGTGCGCCGCGTTTACCCGATGCTCAAGTTCCTGGCGGCGTGAGGTCAAATCGCAGGCAAAAAAATGGGCGCCATGGGCGCCCGGAGAAATCAATCGATGCCTAGTTTCTGAGTGGAGGTGTGCTGCGAAGTTCCGGGGATTTATAGGTCGAACTGTTCACGGACGACAGGTCTACATGGTTAATGGTGCGGTACGCGCATGATTGCGTGCCAGCCACAAAGCCCCCCGCTGGAGACTCACTATGAGCCAATGGAATATTGCCTACAGCCGAGATGAGGCGGCCGAAGTCCTCAAGGTCAAATCGAAAGACAAACCCAGCCTCGAGCAGGCCGTGATCTGGCTGCTGGAGTGGGCCGAAGAGAACCTGGAGCGCCTCGAACCGAAGGAGCAGCCCCGTGAGGAGCAGACTCCCGCAGTTCGCTTGGAGGAGCGCTTCGGCATCACCGTAACGGGCATTGCCCGCGACTGATCGCAGCATCTAGGCGCGAGCGCGCTCCTTGCCGGCCGGCTCTTTAGCTGCGGCAGCGCGGTGTGCGCTCATGGGTTCGACCTTGCGCTGTTTTTCGTGCAGGAAACTCAGCACGGCATGCCGATAGGCGTTGTAGCGCGGGTCGTCAGCCAAAGCGATGCGGTCACGGGGCCGCGGCAGATCGATGGTGAGGATTTCACCAATGGTCGCCGAAGGGCCGTTGGTCATCATCACGATGCGATCGGAAAGCAGCACGGCTTCGTCGACATCGTGGGTGATCATCATCACCGTGTTGTGCAGCTCGCTCTGGATACGCATGACCTCGTCCTGCAAGTGGGCGCGGGTCAGGGCGTCGAGTGCGCCAAAGGGCTCGTCTAGCAGCAGCACCTTGGGTTCCATGGCCAGCGCGCGGGCAATGCCTACACGCTGCTTCATGCCGCCGGAAATTTCGCTGGGCCGTTTGTGCAATGCGTGGCCCATGCTCACCAGCTCCAGATGATGCAGCGTCCAGTCGCGGCGCTCGGCCTTGCTCTTGGTACGCTTGAAGACCTTGTCGACGGCCAGGGCGACGTTTTCCTGCACCGTCAGCCAGGGCAGCAGCGAGTGGTTCTGAAACACCAGGCTGCGATCCGGGCCGGGGCCGCGAACTTCCTTGCCGTCGAGAATCACTGCGCCGCTGCTTGAGTCGGTCAGGCCGGCGACGATGTTCAGCACCGTCGATTTGCCGCAACCGGAGTGGCCGATGATGGAGATGTATTCGCCACGCTCGACGTTGAGGTTGATCTGGTTCAGTACATGGGAGCTGACGCCGTCACGCTCGAAGTACTTTTCCACATGTTCGATGCTCAGATAGTGCTTGCTCATGTCTGTCTCCTCAGGCCGATGTGCCACGGGTGATGCGGTTGCCGACGAACAGCACCAGGCGGTCGAGCAGGAAGCCGACCACGCCGACGTAGACCAGGGCGAGAATGATGTCGCTGATGCGCGAGGCGTTCCACGCGTCCCAGATGAAGAAGCCGATACCCACGCCACCAATCAGCATCTCTGCCGCGATGATCGCCAGCCAGGACAGCCCCACGCCAATGCGCAGCCCTGAGAAGATGTAGGGGGCGGCGGCGGGCAGCATGATCTTCTGGAAGTACTCCAGGCCATTGAGGCGCAGCACTTTGGCGACGTTGCGGTAGTCCTCGGGGATGTTGCGGATGCCCACCGAGGTATTGATGATGATCGGCCAGATTGCAGTGATGAAAATCACGAACAGCGCCGACGGGTGACTGTCCTTGAAACCGGCCAGCGACAGCGGCAACCAGGCCAGCGGCGGCACGGTACGCAGGATCTGGAACAGCGGGTCGAGACCGCGCATCGCCCAGGTCGACTGGCCGACCAGCACCCCCAACGCTACACCGACTACGACTGCCAGGGCATAGCCGTAGGCCACCCGCTCGAGGCTGGCGAGCAGTTGCCAGGCCATGCCGACGTCGGTGCCGCCGTTGTCATAGAAGGGGTTGATGATCAACTCCCAGGTGTCTTCGATGACCTGGCTGGGCGGCGGCAGCGACGCGTTGGGGCCACTGCACAGCAGTTGCCAGATCAGCAGCAGTGCTGTGGTGATCACCAAGGGCGGCAGCACCGACTGCATGAGCGTGGTCGACAGCCGCTTCAGCCAGCTTGGAGCGATGACACCGGCCGGCAGGGCCAGCGATTTTACGGGCGCATTCATGGAGCGTTCCTCCGGTTAGGCCTTCAGGGACAGGCTGTCGAGATAGGCTTGCGGGTTCTGCGGGTCGAAGGTCTTGCCGTCGAAGAAGGTCTCGACGCCTCGCGATTTGGATTGCGGAATCTGCTCGGCAGGTACCGCGAGCTCGGCGGCGGCCTGGCGCCAGATGTCCTCGCGGTTGACGGTGTCGATCAGTGCCTGGCTGTCGAAGTCCTTCGGCAGGTAGCCCCAGCGTTTGTTTTCGGTCAAGAACCACAGGTCGTGGCTCTGGAAGGGGTAGGAGGCGAACTCGCTCCAGAAGCGCATCAGGTGCGGGCTGTTTTCCACCACGCGGCCGTTGCCGTAATCGATGTTGCCCTGCAGGCGAGCCAGCAGGTCCTGGCGGGAGCGCCGATCCAGCGGCGCTTGGCGCAGATTTCCGCGACCTGCTCTTTGTTCTCCGCCGCTTCGCAGAACATCTGCGCTTCCATCACCGCCTTGAGCAGGGCACGGGTGGCGTTGGGGTTGGCATCGACATAATCGGCGCGCAGCGACAGGGCTTTCTCCGGGTGGTTGGCCCACAGCTCGCCGGTGGTTACCGCGCTGTAGCCAATGCCCTGGTTGATCAACTGAGCGTTCCATGGCTCACCGACGCAGAATGCGTCCATGCTGCCGACCTTCATGTTGGCGACCATCTGCGGCGGTGGGATCACCACCGTCGGCAGATCCTTGTTGGGTTCGATGCCGCCAGCTGCCATCCAGTAGCGCAGCCACAGGTCGTGGGTGCCGCCCGGGAAGGTCATCGCCGCGGCGATCTTTTGACCCTTGGCCAGCTTGGCGGCAACGGCCTGCTTGAAGGCGCTGGCGTCGGTGCCGAGTTTGAGATCCTGGTATTCCTTGCTGATGGAGATGCCCTGACCGTTGAGGTTCAGGCGCGCCAGCAGGTACATCGGCAGCGGAGTATTGTTGGTGGTGACCTTGCCGGCGGCCATCAGGTAGGGCATTGGCGTGAGGATATGGGCGCCGTCGATGCCGCCACTGCCGGAGCCGAGCACCAGGTTGTCGCGGGTAGTGCCCCACGACGACTGCTTGAGCACTTCCACGCCGGTCATGCCGTGCTTGGCGAACAGGCCCAGTTCATCCGCCACGAACAGCGGTGCGGCGTCGGTCAGGGCGATAAAGCCGAGCTTGGCCTTGGTGGTCTCCAGACCATCGGTGCCAGCAGCCCACACCGCGCTGCTCAGCCCCGCCGGCAGCAGGCTCATCAGCGCACCGCCACCAAGCAGGCCCATGGACTGCTTGAGAAAGGTGCGGCGTGGCTGGCTGGCGCTGTCGTCGATGCTCGGCAATGTACGTGGCTTGTCGTCCATATCGTTTTCCCCAAAAGGCACGCATAAAAAAACGGCGTCACTCTCATGGCAGCGCTTGGGCTGCAACAAGGGTGGACGCCGTTGTCCAGGATTCGGATTGTGGAGGGGCAGAGCCTGCCTCCCTGTCAGGGACTTAGCAGGTTGCGTGCCAGTAGTGAGCGCACCGGGCAGAGTCTCAAGTCAGGCGACCCTGAACCGCGCGGTATGCTGAGTTAACTATCTGAATGGGAAAACGTTTCTGGCTGTGCAGGGGTATTTCATCGAGGCGGTGATGGCTAACGGCAAAGGTCGGTGCCGCACAGTGGCGGGGCGTCGACCGCCAAGCGTGCGCGGCTCAGGTGCATGGTTATCTGGGCGATTGCCACAGGCACCTTCGCGGAGTCGCTTTGCTATAAGGGCGCAGTAACTTGGACGTAGCCTGTGGTTGAGCGAAGCGATACCCAGGGCGGATTTCGGGCGTGCGCCAGTTTTGCACTGACTATCCCTTTTCGGCATCGCTGCGCTCAGCGCTGGGCCACCAGATCACGGCGCGTTGGTCATTGCCACGATTGAGCGCAGCTAAGCAAAGGTACAGATCAAGCGCGCTTGTGCTTGTCGCTGCGCGGATTTTCCTGGGCCTTGCGGGCGGCGAAGGCGAGCAGGCTCTGGGCGACGTCGACCAGGCGCATGCTGCGCTCCATGGCGGATTGGCGCAGGCGTGCGTAGGCATCTTCTTCACTGAGCCGGTAATCGTTCATCAGCAGCTTCTTGGCCCGCTCGATCACTTTGCGTTCGTTGAGGGTCTCGCGGGTTTCCTTGAGCTCGTCACTGACCCGCTGCAGGCGCTGATTCTGCTCGTGGAGAAGGTCGAGCACCGAACGCGCCAGGTGGTTGCCCACCGAATCCTGAGGTGCACTGTCCAGGGTGCTGCTGTGCACGCTGAACAGCAGCGCCTGATCGCTACCGACATCCATCTGCCCCAGACGCTTGAGCAGCGTGCGATGGTTGTCCAGGTCTGCATGGGCCTCGGCGATGCTGCGGCGGCAGTGTTCCAGCAGGCGATTGGCGAGGTGGTTTTCCACTTCCTTCATGGCGTCGATGCGTCGGGTATTGAGTTCGAACCACAGTTCACACAGGCTCGGATCGACCGTGGCATTGGCAGACGTGCGCTTGGCGATGCCGCGCAGACTGATTACCTGGGCGACGGTGTCGCCGCTGTGAATCTGCTGCCACAGGGCCACCGCCTCGGCATCGGCGAACTCGCTGAACACATCGAAGCAACGCTCCTGGCCGTCTTCGAGATGCTGCAGGCGCTCCTGCAACTCGGCATCGAAATGCCCGCGCGAGAAGCCCTCGACACCCGCAGCGCGCTCCTGACCGGCCAGCTCCTTGCCCTGCATGAAGTTGAACATGGCCACCAGCAGCCGGGTGATGCCTGGGTCGACTGCGGTATCGGCGGCTTCGAAGACCACGGCCATCAACCCGCCGATCAGTCGCGTGAAGGCCTGGGTGGCCAGCCGTGGCGTCGGCTCCAGCTCGCGGATGCGGCTGCGCAGGCCGGGCAGTTCGTCCAGACCATGCAGTACATAGGCGATGCGGTTGAACAGGCGGGCACGATCCGCGGCATTGGCCTGGGCGGTATCCATGGCCATGAAGCATTCGTGTACCTGACGCTCTACGGCGGCTGACTCGGCACTGTGTGCATCAAGTTGGTGCAGATAATGGCTCGACTGGTTGCCCAGATAGATGTTGGAGTAGCCCCGTTCCTTCTGCAGCTGGTGCACCAACTGACTGACATTGGTCACCAGTTGGCAGGTGAAGGACAGGCTTTCCAGGCCCTGCAGCTCGCAGCGGCGGGCGGCGAGCATGAATCGCAGGGCGGCAGGCATGGTGGTGTCAGGCATGAGGGCAGTCTTTCAGGCAGTACGGTTGAACTAAAACAGTGCAAATAGCAGTCCAGTTGCATAGACCGGACTGTCGTAAGGGGTCAGGCGCTGCGTACCTCAAGTTCTCGCGCAGCATCCATAGCAGCGCCAACCACATCGCCGATGACCAGAATGGCCGGGCTTTTCAGCTTGAATGCCAGTGCAGCGTCGGCCATGTCCAGCAGCGTGCTACGGCACTCGCGTTGATCCGGTAGCGAGGCGTTCTCGATCATCGCCACGGCGGTGTGCGCCGCCATACCGGCATCGAGCAGATGCTGGCGGGTATCGGCCAGAGTAGCGATGCCCATGTACACCACCAGCGTCGTGCCGCTGTCGGCCAGCGCCTGCCAGTTGGGCGAGCTGCCATCCTGGGTGTGGGCGGTAACCAGAGTGACGCCGCGTGCGATGCCGCGCAGGGTCAGGGAGATGCCGCAGCGGGTCGCCGCAGCCAGGCCGGCGGTGATGCCGTTGACGATCTCGCAATGCACGCCGCGGGCGGCCAGCCAGTCGGCTTCTTCGCCACCACGGCCGAAGATGCACGGGTCGCCGCCCTTGAGGCGCGCGACCACCTTGCCCTGGCGGGCATAGCGCAGCATCAGGCGATGGATGAAGGCCTGGGGCGTCGAGCGGCAGCCGCCGCGCTTGCCCACGCGGATCACCCGGGCGTCGGGGCAGTGCTGCAACACCTGCGGGTTGACCAGGTCATCGATCAGCACCACGTCGGCCAGGCCGAGGGCACGCACCGCCTTGAGAGTGAGCAGTTCCGGGTCGCCTGGGCCGGCGCCGATTAGCCATACGCTTGGGTTCATCACGGTATTCCTTTTGTCTAGGCTCAGCCCAGTTTTCGCTAGGCTTCGATGGTCTGTAGCGCCAGCAGGCGCTTGATTTCAGGTACGCAGGAGCCGCACTGGGTGCCGCAGCCGAGATTCTGTTTGAGCGCGATGAGGTCGCAGCCGCGCTCGATACCCTCGCGTACTGCCGTCTCGCTGACGTTCATGCAGGTGCACAGGGTCTTGCCGGTCTGCCGGCGGCTCTGGCCGGGCGGGCTTTCCACCGGCGCCAGCAGCCAGCGGCGCAGGCCGCGGCCGTTGTCGTCATCGAGTGAGGTCTGGTTTTGCCAGAGGTCACGCAGCCAGCCGCGCGCGCGCGTCTCGCCGCTCAGGGCGAAGCCCGTCAGGCGACCGCCGTCGATACGCACGCGCTTGTGAATGGACAGGGCGCCTGGGTCGTCGTAACGGATCACCGATCCTTCGGCCAGGCCCAGTTGTTCCTGAAGCTGTTCGAGTAATTCAGCATCCGGCGCGTGATGGTGTGCGACGCGCATCACCAGCGCCGAGGTCTCGCGACCGGCCAGGCCGAAGCTCGCGTAGGCGAAGGTTTCGCACAGCGGGCGCAAGGCTTCCAGGCGTTGCTGAACGTCACCTTCGACCAGCGCGTGGAATGTCCAGGGCAGGTCGATGGGCTGCACGTCGATACCGGCGTGTTTCAGCTCCGGCTGCTTCGACAGCGGATCGAACGCTGGCAAGGTCAGGGCGTTGATGCCGAGGCCTTTGAGAAAGCGATCGCCCCAGTGCATGGGCAGAAAAGCCTGGCCTTGCTGCAGGCTGGCGTCGGCCTGGACGCGCACCACCAGCGCGCCGCGGCGGCTGCGCACCTCGACCAGTTGGCCGCTCTGCAGGTGCCGCTGCGCCATGTCTTGCGGGTGCAGGTCGAGCAGCGGCTCTTCGACATGGGCGAACAGCCGTGCCGCGGTGCCTGTGCGGCTCATGCCGTGCCACTGATCGCGCAGGCGACCGGTATTGAGCGTCAATGGATACTGGCTGTCGCGTTGCTCTTTAGCCGCTTGATAGGTCTCGGCGATAAAGCGCGCGCGGTCGTTGACGCTTGGAAAGCGGCCGTCGCCATAGAGGCGCGGCGTGCCGTTTTGCGCACCTTCGGGAAAGGGCCATTGCTGCGGGCCGCGTGTTTCCAGTAGCGCGTAGCCGAGGCCACAAAGATCCAGATCCCGGCCTCGGGTCAGCACCTTGTATTCCTCGAACAGCTGCTCGCTATTGTCGAAGGCGAAATGCCCGGAAGGCACGCCCGGCAGGCGAGCTTCCAGGCGCCTGGCGAAATTGCAGGTGATCGACCAGTCGGCTCGTGCCTCACCAGGGGCAGGCACGGCACGGCGCACGCGGCTCACGCGGCGCTCGGAGTTGGTCACCGTGCCTTCCTTCTCGCCCCAACTGGCAGCGGGCAACAGCAGGTCGGCGTAGCGGCAGGTTTCGGTGGTGAAGAAGGCCTCCTGCACCACCACGAATGGACAGTCGCTCAAGGCTTTGTGGATGCTGTGTTGATCCGGCATGGACTGGGCCGGGTTGGTGCAGGCGATCCACAGCGCCTTGATCTTGCCACTGCCCACCGCCTCGAACAGTTCGATGGCGCTGAGCCCCGGGTTTTGCGGCAGTGTGTCGACGCCCCAGTAAGCGGCCACTTCGGCACGGTGCTGCGGGTTGGCGACCTCACGGTGACCGGGCAGCAAATTGGACAGGCTGCCGGTTTCCCGACCGCCCATGGCATTCGGCTGGCCGGTGAGGGAAAACGGCCCGCTGCCGACCTTGCCGATCTGCCCGGTGGCCAGGTGCAGGTTGATGATCGCGGCGTTCTTTGCGGTGCCGGCGGTGGACTGATTGACGCCCATGCACCACAGCGACAGAAAACGCGGCGAGCTGCCGATCCAGTCCGCACAGCGGCGCAAATCCGCTTCGCTGATTGCGCAGAGCTGGGCGACGCGCGCGGGCTCGTAGTCGGCGACCAATTCTTGTAGCGCCTCGAAGCCTTCGGTGTGCGCCTCGATGAAGGCGTGGTCGATACGCCCCTGTTCCAGCAGCAGGTGCAGCACGCCGTGCAGAAGTGCCACATCGCTGCCGGGCGCGATGGCCAGGTGCAGGTCGGCGAGGTCGCAGGTGTCGGTGCGCCGTGGGTCGACGACGATGACCTTCATCTGCGGGTTGCCTGCCTTGGCCGCTTCCAGGCGGCGAAACAGGATCGGGTGGGCATAGGCCATGTTGCTGCCGATGATCAGCAACGTGTCGGCCTGCTCGATGTCTTCGTATGAGCAGGGCGGCGCATCGGCGCCCAGGCTGCGCTTGTAGCCGACCACGGCCGAGGACATGCACAAGCGCGAGTTGCTGTCGATATTGTTGGTGCCGACCAGGGCGCGGGCCAGCTTGTTGAAGGCGTAGTAATCCTCGGTCAGCAGTTGCCCGGAGATATAGAAGGCGACGCTGTCCGGGCCGTGCTGGCGAATCGTTTCGGCGAACACATCGGCAGCGTGATCCAGGGCGCTGTCCCAGTCGGTACGAACACGACCCAATCCTTTGCCGAGGCGCAGTTCGGGGTACAGGGCGCGGGCTGCGATGTCTCCGGTCAGGTGCAGCGAGGCGCCCTTGCTGCACAGTTTGCCGAAGTTCGCCGGGTGTGCAGGATCGCCACTGACGCCGAGAATGCGCTCACCGTCGTGCTCGATCAGCACGCCGCAGCCGACGCCGCAATAACAGCAGGTCGATGCGGTGGTGCGCGTCGCGGCGCCGAGTTCCTGAGCGCCCATCAGGCCGCTCCCAGCAGGAGAATCGGCTCGGCGTTGCAGGCGGGTGACAGGCTGTTCACCGCGTCCTCGCCAAACATCAGCATGTCGCGGACATCCGCCACCTTGCGGCCTTCGCGGATCAGTTGCAGGTACCAGGCGCCATCGGCGGTATCGCCATACAGGCAGGCGCCGACCAGCACGTCGTTCTTCAGCACCAGCTTGCGGTAACTGCCGGTGACCGGGTCGTCGAGAATGATGCTCTGCGTGCCCGGGCCGCCAGCGAAGTCCCCGGCGGAGAACAGGTCGATACCGGTGACCTTTAGCTTGGTGGCGGTCAGCGAACCGAGATAGCGGCGAAAGCCCTGCATGGCCAGGTGGCTGGCACATACCCGCGCCTGTTCGAACAGGGGGGCCACCAGGCCGTAGGCGACGCCACGGTGGCTGACGCATTCGCCAACCGCGTAGACCCGGGGGTCGAAGCTCTGCAGTGTGTCGTTGACCAGGATGCCGCGGGCGCAGGGAAGGCCGGCGCGCTGGGCCAGTTCGATGTTGGGGCGAATGCCGGCGGCCATCACTACCAGATCGGCGGGTAGTTGCTCGCCATCGCTGAAACGCACGGCGCTGACCCGGCCGCTGTCGGTGCCGATCAGCTCGGCGGTCTGTTTGCCCAGCGCGAAGTGCAGGCCTCGTCGTTCCAGAGCGTTCTGCAGCAATCTGCCGGCACGCTCGTCGAGCTGGCGTTCCAGCAGGGTGGCGCCGTTGTGCACCACGCTCACGTCCATGCCACGTAGCTTGAGGCCGTGGGCTGCTTCCAGGCCAAGCAGGCCGCCGCCGATGACCACTGCGCGGCGGTGCAGGTTGGCGCTGTCGAGCATGCAGCGGGTGTCGGCGATGTCGCGGTAGCCGATCACGCCGTCCAGCTCGTTGCCCGGTATTGGCAGGATGAATGGCCGGGAGCCGGTGGCGATCAGCAGGCGGTCATAGTCGGCACTGCTGCCATCATCGGCGATCACCCGACGGTGCACGCGGTCGATCTCCACCACCTTGCGACCCAGCAGCAGTTGGATGCCGTGCTCGGTGTACCAGCTCAGTTCGTTGAGCACGATGTCATCGAAGGTCTGTTCGCCCGCCAGCACCGGCGACAGCAGGATGCGGTTGTAGTTGGGATGTGGCTCGGCGCCGAACACGGTGATGTCGTAGAGGTCGGGGGCGATCTTGAGCAGCTCTTCCAGCGTGCGTACGCCGGCCATGCCGTTGCCGATCATCACCAGTTTCAATCGTTTCATCCGCTACCTCCGTGGCCCTGAGTGAATCGCGGCAAACAACAAAATGGCCGGGAGCCATTTGTGACGTCGGCTCCGCCGACGGCCCGTAGGGTGTCCGCCAGGGATGGCGGGGCACAAAAAAGGCGTCCTGCACGCTGAGTGCAAGGACGCCTTTGTCCAGTCCCGATTCGTTTCGGGGAGCCCTGCCATCTACCGGCGTGCTCTATGTCTGCAAGAACATGAGCAGGGAGTGTGCCAATTGCTCGAGAACGGCCGGGCAGGGTGAGGAAATGGCCTTGGAATAAGGGGAAGCGTTGCCGTAACCCAGTGTGGCCTAGTTCCTGTCCACCGAAGGGGTGGGTTGTGACGTAGCCGGCGTCGTATCAGTCGATACCGGCTGCGCCTGATTCATTCCCGTTCCTGCGCGTTGTTGGTGCGTTGCGCACCTGGGTTGTGCGTCAGGGCGTCAACAGCAGGCGTTTGCTGCCGTAGGTCTTTTCCAGGTTCTGCTGTTGCACGGGGAAACTCAGGTACTTGGCCCGGCGCCAGGCGTCGATGCCGTCGGCGTAGTGCGGGCTGGCCGGGTTGCCGGATTGCCCGGAGCTGTTGAGGCCGATCATGGGTTCCTCGCGGCCGAAGTCGACGATCATCCGCATGCTGGGGATCAGCCAGGTATCGAAGTCCTGGCCCCAGTTGTAGGCCGACACGTTCAACGTGCTGTGGTCTCCGCCGGCCGGGTACGGGCCGCGGTCAAGATAGCCCTTCAGCGAGCCGATGCTGGTGCGCTGGCCGGCGCTCAGGTAGGGCGCCATCTGCGTGCTGCCGCTCAGCCACTCGTAAGTGTGCAGCTTGCCCCACTGCCAGGCGGTGCGTTCAGTGCCCAGGCGCTGCTCGAGCAACTCGATGCTGGCCGCCAGGCTGCGGGCGAGAATCGCCGGCTTGTCTTCTTTTTGCGGTGTGCGCACGTCGTCCCAGAACGGGCTGTCGTCGCGGCCAAGGAGGTGATCGGCCTGGGCCGAATAGGACAGGTTGGCGTTATTCACCAGGGCTTTCCAGGCTGATGAGGTTTCCGGGCCGAGCTCGTCGAGGAAGATCTGTCGGGCACTTTCGTGCAGGAAGGCGCTGTACACGGCTGCGTCCGCGGAGGTCGCGGAGAGTTTGCCGTCGAAGGCCATCAATCGGCTCAGTGCTTCATGGGCCTTGCCACGCTGGGCATCGGGCAGGCGGTCGATAGCCTTACGCAGTGGTTCGGCCATGTTCTGCGCCTCGAACATGTTCTGCAGCTTGGCGGCGAACGGCGTGGTCTGGTCGTACTGCATGGCAATCATGCTTTGCGTGTCATGACGGCCACTGCCGGCCAACTGCGCGATGCGCTCGTAGCGCTCCGGGGCGTACCAGGAGTTGGACAGCTGCATGCCGTAACCGCGCGGCACGCTGCGCTGGTTGGCGCTACCCAGCCAGCCCTGCTGCGGGTCCTGATCGTAAGGATGGAGCATCGGGTCGGCGAAACCATCCCACTCGTAGCGGCTGTCCCAGCCCGGTGATGGCACCAGACCCTGGCCTTCACGGCGATTCGGGAAACGCCCGGTAACCTGCCAACCGATGTTGCTGGCGTCCGCGAACACCAGGTTCAGCGGCATGGCGCGGATTTCCCGGGTTGCCTCGAAGGCCTGCTCCACGGATTGCGCGCGAGACAGATTGAAGAAGGCGTCGAGGCTGGCGTCCTCCTCGAACTGGGTGGTTTGCAGCGCCAGGCCGTAGCCGCTTTGCAACTGCAGGGGCTGCAGCGGATGTTTGCGTTCGCCCAGCACACTGTTGAGCAGCGGGCCGTGGCGGGTTTCATAAACGGTTTCGCGGATCGACTTCTGACCCTTTATGAAGAAGGTTTCCTGGCGCTCCTGAGCGTGTAGCCATTTACCGTCGGCGAGATATAGCAGGCGATTGCCTTCGCGTTTGACCTTCTCGAGGAACAGATCCTGGTTGTCGCCCATGACCATGGTCATGCCCCAGGCCAGCTTACCGTTGAAGCCGGCAACCACCGCCGGCATACCGGCGACCGTTACCCCGGAGGCCTGAAATTTCGGCGCGCGAATCTGCACGAAGCTCCATACCGAAGGCAGTTCGATCGGCAGATGGGTGTCGTTGGCCAACAGGCTCTTGCCGCTACGGCTGCGCGAGGGGGCGATGGCCCAATTGTTCGAGGCAGCGACGCCGAGCATGTGCCGCTCGGACACCTGGGCGGCGGCTGTCTTCACCGCCTGCAGGCCAGGAATGTTGCCGCCAAGCGCCAGGCCCTTGAGCTTCTCGGCTTCCTCGAACGGCAACGGCTCGTCCGGATAGGTGGGCAGCAGCCAGGCCAGTTTGTCGGCGCCGACTTTCTGGGTGAGGGTCAGTGCCGCGATCTCTTCCTGCAGGTTCACCGACAGACCGAAATTGAGCAGGCAGAAGATCATCACTGAGTCTTCGGGTTTCCAGTAGGGTGGACGATAGCCGGCCTCGGCCAGATCCATCGGCAGCTTGTCGCGGTAGCGGAACAGGTAGGCGTTGACGCCCCGGGCATAGACTTCGAAGAACGCCTTCATCCGTGGCGAGGCATTCTTGTAGAGCACCTCGGCGCTTTTCTTGAGGTTCACCGCGCGCATGAACCGGTCCATTTCCAGCACGCCAGGGCCGGCCATTTCCGCCAGGCGACCTTCGGCCATCAGGCGCAGGCTGACCATCTGGCTGAGGCGGTCGCTAGCGTGCACGTAGCCCAGGGTGAACAGGGCGTCGTGAAAGGTATGGGTTTCGATCAGCGGCATGCCCAGCGGGTTGCGGCGTACCGAAGCGGTCTGCGCCAGCCCCTGCACGCGGAAGGAACCTTGATCCGGGTGCACGCTATTGCGGTAGCGGCTGTCGAGCAGGGATTGGCAACCGCTCAGCGCAACCATACCGGTGACGATGCCAGCGAGGCTCAAAGTGGCAAAAGGACGGAAAGCGCGCGGCAGCATGCGGCGGACTCCTAGAGGAAAAGGGCGGCGGTGGGCGGGCCGGAATGGCGCTAAAGGTAGAGAGCGGCATGGCGCCTGGCAAGTGGCGCGGTGATTGGAGCGACGGTCGTCGCTCCAGGGACTATGGGCGGGTGTTCAGTCCCTCGTCGAGCAGCCAGCGTGCAGCCTCCCGGGCTTGCTGGTCGTGCGCCAGGGTCAATTCGGCAAATCGACTATCGTGTTGGCGGCGCTCGGCCCTGCTCAGGGCTTTCCAGTCAGCGTGGGTAGGCACGTGTTCGGTCGCTTCGTACAGGTGCTGAAAGACCTGAACCTGGGGTGTCAGGCTAAGCGTGCTGTCGTAATTATCGAGCAGTACCTTGATGCGGATCGCGCCTTCGATCAGGGGTACCTGGCCGTCGAGCAGGCAACTGGCCAGTACCCGTAAATCATCGTGAAGACGCTGGCGCTGGGCGTGGCGAGCATCGCTCTGCTGGCGCTGCCTGGCCCAGACCTGGCGCCACAGATAAGCGGCGTACAGGGTCAGTGCTACGACAATCAGTACCGCGAGCAGGATCAGCAGGTGATCAGGCCCCATGGCACTTCTTGAATTTCTTCTCGCTGCCGCATGGGCAAGGATCATTGCGGCCAACATCCTTCAGGGCGTTGCGTACCGGCTCCTGAGGCGCGTGGTTGCAATGCGGGCCGTGCACATGGCCGTGATCGTCATGGCCATGATCATGGTCGTGATCGTGGTTGCAGTCAGGGCCGTGAACATGAGGTTGCTGGGTCATGCGAGGTTACTCCGGAAGATATTCGCCGGGAATTATCTCGCCATTGCGCTTCATGTGCACGCGTCGGCCGAAGAATAGTCCGGTTTTCACTTCGCCCTGCAGGCGGTAGCTGATGGGTTCATCCGGCTGTTCCAGCAACTTGACCACCTGACGAACGTGACGCCACAGGTTGGTACGCACGGGAACGTCGAACTCGATATGACCATTGGCAGGCACGGTGAACCAGACTTCCGACTCACCCTCGGCGAGCTTCACGTCGTTGAGGTGCACCACGTAGTTGAGACCACGCACGGGCAGGCTGACGTCGTTGGGGTTGTCGATCCGGAAACGCAGAACGAAGCGCTGCTCAAGCAGCTTGGCTCTTACTACGTCGACATTCACGAGACGAACATCGGGATCTTCGAAATCGTCCGAAAGCCAGGTCGAGCAACCGCTCAATGCCGAGCACAGACCAAGAAACACCATTAGGCTAAGAATTCTTATCATTTGCGCCTGAGAAAACATTTCATACTCCGTTCGAGGCCTCAGTGTAACAAGAGACGGCTTTGCTGCCCTAGGGGCTGTCGTCATTTCATTGCGAGCGCTTTACTACGAGGAAATGCCGACAGACTCTCGTGTGCTCGCAAAAAGCTGCGTCATACTGGCCTGCGTGCATTTAGGTTTTATTGCTGTGGCCAAAGCGGCACACGAAATGACAGAAAGGAGCGTGGTGATGGCGCGATATGAAATCGCATTTTCCGGTGAGCTGGTGCCTGGTGCCCAGCTGGAAACCGTGCAGGCCAACCTGGCCAGGCTGTTCCAGGCCGATGCCCAGCGTATCGCTCAGCTGTTTTCCGGACGGCGGGTGGTGATCAAGAACAACCTGGACGAAGCTGCTGCCGAGAAGTACCGCAGCACCCTGGAGCGCGCCGGGGCACGTGTCGAGGTGGTCGATACGGATATGGAGGTCGAAGAGATCGAACTGGCGCCGCCACCACCGGCCAACCCTGTTGCTCAGGTCGCCAGTCAGCCTCAAGGGCGCCTGCAGGTGGCGCCGCGTGACGAGTACATGGCAGCCTTCGCCGATGTCGATGCGCCGGATTTCGGTGTGGCGGCGCTGGGCGACGATCTGCAGGATGCAGCGCCGCAAGTGGCTGAGCCAGCATTGGATCTATCGCAGTTCAGCCTTGCCCCGGCGGGCAGTGATATGGGCCAGATAAAGGCCCAGCCCGCTGCACCGGCTCCGGACACCTCGCACCTGAAACTGGTGTGAGGCTGCTGCTATAAGTAGCCCGCGCAGCACTTCTTGAACTTCTGGCCACTCGCGCAAGGACAGGGATCGTTGCGTCCGGCCTGCAGCCCTACGGTCGGGTCGAGGAAATACCAGCGGCCCTGATTCTGCACAAAAGCGGAGCATTCACGATGGCTATGCTCGCCGGCCTCGTCATGCCAGCGGGCAACGAAGGTAACCCGCGCATGTTCAGGCTGACCGCCTAGCAATTCCGAGCGTTCGACCTCAAGGCCCAGCCAGGTGCTCTGCAGGCTCCAGGTGCGGATACCTTCTACATCCAGTTTTGCCTGCTGTGCCGGCAGCGAGGTCGCCACCAGATAGTCGATGTTGCCAAGCACGTAAGCGCTATAGCGCGAGCGCATCAAACTCTGCGCACAAGGGGCAGGCAAGCCACTGTGATAACGGCCGCAGCAGTCCGGTAGGGAATCGCCGCTGCCGCAGGGGCAGCTGGTTTGCGAGGTTCTGGTTTCCATCCTTACCACCAGTACTTGCCGAAATTTTCCGGGTTGGCCCAGAACTTGGCGTTCAGCCAGTCGGGGGCCTGTTTGTAATCCAGCAGGTCATAGGTGAATAGGCTGAGTACCTGCTCATCCCGTGCGAAGCGCTCGCTGACATGCAGGGCGAGGCCGAAGAAATCGGTGTCTTTCCAGCCACTGGCCTGCAGGTCGACCAGGACGGCCATGCGGCTGGCATTCAAATTGCGTATACCACCGAGCAGTTGCAGGCCATCGCGTTTAGGCATGTGCTCCAGGCAGTCGACCACGATGGCGAGATCGAAACGCTGCCCGGCGAGTTCTGCGGGCAGGTTGCCGGTGGCGGCATGGGCGATCAAGCTCTGTGGGTGCGCTTGCCTGAAGGCATTGACGGCAGGTTGTTCGCTGGCGCCGATCAGCAGCAGGCGTTTGGGCTCATAACGCTGCAGTAGAGCTGCCAACGATTGTTGTGGCGTACGGGTAGAAGTGATGTGGCTCATCGAAAACCTCGAAGGAATCACAAAAGACTACCCCGCGCGGATGCAATCAACTAGAACTGTTCGTTCTGCTTGGCTGTCGTAACGCTGTCTGGCAGATTTTAAAACGGGCGTCTTTAATCCAGAGTGTCGGTTTTTGCACCGATTCCCATTAGGAGACTTGCATATGAGTATTACAAGGAAAGCGGTACCCCTGATCATTGCTACCACCTTTCTGACGGGTTGCGCTGGCGTTCAGAAATCCGACTGGCCGACTTGTGCTGCGGTAGGTGGCGTCAGTGGTGCTGCGTTGGGTGCCATCGAAAGCTCGGCATGGGCTGGTGGTGGTGCGGTAATCGGTGCTGGCTTCGCTGCCGCCTATTGCTGGGTACATGGCGCTGATGGCCAGGAAGAGCTGGTGATGGTCGAAGAAACCATCGTCGAAGAGCCGGTGGTTGCTGAGCCGGTCGCTGAAGCGGTACGTGTCGAACTGGACGTTAAGTTCGATTTCGACAAGTCGCAAGTCAAGCAAGAAAGCCTCGGCGATATCCAGAGCCTGGCTGACTTCCTCAAGCAATACCCACAAACCACTACTGTGGTTGAAGGTCATACCGACTCCGTTGGTACTGACGCCTACAACCAAGCCCTGTCCGAGCGCCGTGCGAATGCCGTGCGTGAAGTGCTGGTCAATCAGTACGGTGTTGGTGGTACCCGCGTGAACGCAGTCGGCTATGGTGAAAGCCGTCCGGTTGCAGACAACGCCACCGAAGAAGGCCGTGCGATCAACCGTCGCGTGGAAGCGGAAGTCGAAGCACGGCCATAAGCCAGCCTCGACATTCGTGAGAGTCCTGACCGGCTTTATGCCGGTCAGGAGCACGACGCCACGCAATGGGCATCGTTTTCGTTAGAACCCCTAGTCTCCTTACCCGCAAACACAGTAATGTGCCGCACAATCATAAGCGGTCGGGGCGGGCATGAAGACTATCGCGGGGCTGGGCAAACTATTGGCGACACTGTTCTGGTGCGTCATCTTGGTCAATCTGATCAATCCTTACGCTCAACCTTTCGCACAGTTGCTGGCACTTGCCGGTGTTTCTGTGCTGGTGCTGCATCTGCTTGAGCTGGCGTTGTTCAATGGCGTGCTTCGCGCGCAACCTCGCGCCGCTGTCGCACGTATTCAGGTTCTGGCTTTTGGCATCTTCCATATCTGGACATTGCCCCACGTCATCGTGGCGACCCAACATGTGAGCAGCGAGGAGGCTGTCCATGCGTAAGCTGATGCTGTTGGCAGCGCTGTGCTGCCCCTTGCTGGCGGTGGCTGAAGCGGTCATCGAGGTCGACTCCCATCACTTTATGCGTTTGCCCGCTCAGGGCAGTGTGCTGCAGTTGAAACGCCTGGTAGTCGCCGATAACGGTACCTTGCTGATTCCGGTCGGCGTGAGTGAGTTGCGCATCGATGAGTTGTACCTCGGGCACAACGCGCAGATCGCCATCGCACCGTCCAACGAAAGCCTACACCTGGATATCGGCTCCGGCGAGATCGCCTCGGGGGCGCAGATCAGTGCACCAGGCGCGCCGGGCACTGCCCAGCGTGCGGCGGTACCTGGGCGTACGTTGGTCGTTCGTCTGCAAGCGGTCAGCACCGATCAGTGGTTGCTCGACGCCCGTGGTGGCCGCGGCGCTTCTGGTTATGCAGGGCTGGACGGCGCTAACGGGAAGACGGGAGGCTGCGCCTGGGGGCAGGCCAGCGCAGGCCATGATGGCCAGGACGGTACTGATGGGCATCCGGGTGCCCCAGGTGGGCAGGTAAGGCTGGAAGTGCCGGCGGATTTCCCCATCGAACGTTTGCAGGCTCGGCTGGAAGGCGGTGCGGGCGGCCCTGCTGGTGTCGCCGGTAACGCTGGTGCTGGTGGCGCGAGTAAAGGTTGCTGGATCTACAGCACCAGCGGCGCTCGTGATGGGCGTCCGGGCATGGCAGGCCAACCGGGTACAGCCGGGCATGACGGGCGCCTGGACGTGGTGCGTTTCTGATCACGCAACAGTGCTAGTGCGTAGCAGACTTTTACCTGTCTCTTAGAAGCTAGGGCGGGCTGCCGCGATCGCCACGACAACCAACCCTAGCAGCAGGTTGATCGCGACCAGCCGGCGGATACGGCCCAACACGGCACCACCCTCCGGCCAGTCCTGGGCTTCCACTGCGCGGCGCAACGCCGGCAGTTGCAGGGCCTGTATGCGCAGGAACAGCGCCAGCATCGCCAAGTACAACCCCATCATCACGTTGACATAGCGTGGTGCGCCATCGAAGCCGCTGAAACCCATGTGCAGCATGCCGATCCCGCTGATCGGCAGCAGCACGACCGCGACCCACACCCAGACGAAGAAGCGGCGAAATACGTCCAGCCATAGCGTCAGGCGCTCCGCAGGCTGCAGCGTGGCCACGGTCGCGGGGCGCAGCACCATCCAGGCGAAGAACATGCCGCCGACCCAGACCAGCGCAGCGAGCAGGTGCAGGGTGTAGATCAAGGAATAAGGTTGCATTCATGTACTCCGGTTACAGGCCTGATCATGTTGCGTTGGCTGGTGCAATCCGAGCCGTGCCTGGCTGATGTTCGTGAAGTCCATTTCTTCGCCGTCCCTCAGGGCGGCTCGATTGCCAGCGGCAATACGCTGATCGGGTTTCAGAAAGTCTTGCCACACGCTGCTCTTCATCCGGTTTCGGCAAGCGAGTCAGCGCGCAGTCGATTGGCGCGTTATGATAGCGGCCGTTTGCAAACACTGAAAATATATCCAGCCTTTTTAGCCTAAGTTCTTCATGCTCAGTACCGAACTCAAGTCCCAGATCCAGGGCGCCTATTCCCGTTTTCTCGAGTCCAAGGGGCTCAAGCCGCGCTATGGGCAGCGTTTGATGATCGCTGAAATAGCCAAGGTGCTCGGTACGATCAAGACCGACGACGAGGAGCGCCGCCTTGGCGATCCAGCCGTGGTCGCGGTGGAGGCCGGCACCGGTACCGGCAAGACGGTCGCCTACAGCATGGCGGCCATCCCTATCGCCAAGGCAGCGGGTAAGCGGCTGGTGATCGCCACGGCCACCGTGGCCTTGCAAGAGCAAATCGTGCACAAGGATCTGCCGGATCTGATGCGCAACAGCGGGCTTAGTTTCAGCTTCGCGCTGGCCAAAGGCCGCGGCCGTTATCTGTGCCTGTCGAAACTCGACGTATTGCTGCAGGAAGGTCAGGCGCAGAGTTCCACTGCTCAGTTGTTCGAGGAAGAAGGTTTTCGCATCGACGTGGACGAAGAAGGGCAGAAGCTCTTCACTACCATGATCGAGAAGCTCGCCGGCAATAAATGGGATGGTGACCGTGACAGCTGGCCCCAGGAGCTGGAAGACAGCCGTTGGGCGCAACTGACCACCGATCACAGTCAGTGCACCAGCCGGCACTGCCCCAACTTCGGCCAGTGCGCCTTCTACAAGGCCCGCGAAGGGATGGGCAAGGTCGACGTTATCGTCACCAACCACGACATGGTGCTGGCGGATCTCGCCCTGGGCGGCGGTGCGGTGCTGCCCGATCCACGCGACACCCTTTATGTGTTCGACGAGGGCCATCACCTGCCGGACAAGGCCATCGGTCATTTCGCTCATTTCACCCGGCTGCGCTCAACCGCCGACTGGCTGGAGCAGACCGCCAAGAACCTCACCAAACTGCTGGCTCAGCATCCCTTGCCTGGCGATCTCGGCCGGCTGATCGAGCAGGTGCCGGAGCTGGCGCGCGAGCTCAAGACCCATCAGCAGTTCATGTTCAGTGCCTGTGAGCAGGTCGCGGATTTCAAACCGGGCGAGGACATGGAGGGGCGCGAGCGGCCACGCCATCGCTTTATCGGTGGGGTCGTGCCCGAGCACCTGATCGAACTGGGCCTGGAGTTGAAGAAAGGCTTTTCCAAACTCACCGACCTGTTCACCGGCGTGACCGAAAAGCTCAAGGAGGCCATGGACGGCGAGGGCAGCATCGGTATCGCCAGCCATCAGGCCGAAGAGTGGTACCCGCTGTTCGGCAGCTTGCTGGCGCGCGCCAAGGGCACTTGGGAACTGTGGCTGGCGTTCACCAGTGAAGATCCGGAAAACAGCCCGCCGATGGCGCGCTGGCTGACCCTCGCTGACAGTGGCGCGTTGTTCGACATCGAGGTCAATGCCAGCCCGATCCTCGCTGCCGAGACCCTGCGGCGCAACCTCTGGAACGTGGCGTATGGTGCTTTGGTGACCTCGGCGACACTCACCGCCCTGGGCACCTTCGACCGTTATCGCATGCGTGCCGGACTGCCGAAAGTGGCCGTCACGGCGGTCGTGCCGAGCCCGTTCCATCACGCCGACGCAGGCGTGTTGCGGGTGCCGGACCTGAAGGCCGACCCGCGCAATGCCGCTGAGCACACTGCCGCGATCATCCGCGAGTTGCCGGGATTGGTGCAGGGTTCGCGGGGAACCCTGGTGCTGTTTTCCTCGCGCCGGCAGATGCAGGACGTGTTCGATGGTCTGGAGCGCGACTGGCGTAAGCGGGTGTTCATCCAGGGCAACCTGTCCAAGCAGGAAACCCTCAACAAGCACAAGGCGCGGGTCGACAGCGGCGAGGAGAGCGTATTGTTCGGTCTTGCCAGTTTCGCCGAGGGTGTCGACTTGCCTGGCGCCTATTGCGAGCACGTGGTGATCGCCAAGATTCCCTTCGCCGTGCCGGATGATCCTGTCGAGGCAGCGCTGGCGGAGTGGATTGAAGCCCGGGGCGGTAATCCGTTCATGGAAATTTCCGTGCCCGACGCCTCCTTGCGCCTGGTTCAGGCCTGCGGGCGCCTGCTGCGTACCGAAGCCGATCGCGGCACCATCACCCTGCTGGATCGCCGGGTAGTCACCCAGCGTTACGGCAAGGCGATTCTCAACGCCTTGCCGCCGTTTCGCCGGGAAATCTCCTGACGCCGTTTCAGCAGCGGCGTGAAAAAACAGGCACCAAAATGGCCCTTAATCGACATGCGGGCTTTGCGGTCAGGCCCCCATCTGGCGCACTATTGCCGCTTCGCGCGTGAAGCGCGGCAAAGGGCCCGTGGCGGGACTGTCGCGGGCCATTCTTATCTGTCGAGTTGCGGGGAGAAGGGGTCTTGAAGGTCAACACCTGGCTGCTGTCGGCCGAACGTTCGGGGCAGTGCGAAGCGCGCGCGTCCACCGACGGTCTGGTTTCCAAAGTACTGTCACTGTGCATCGCTGCAGCCCGTCCTCGACAACCCTTGGCGATGGGGCGCCTGGCGCTGATCGCGTTGCTGGGCTTCCCGGCGGTGGGCAGCGCCGCTGACCGTCAGGAACTCTTCAATTTCGTGCGCCCGATGGATGCGGTGCAGGTCGGCGGCGACAACGCCTACCTGCCCAGCGTCACTGCGGAAAGCGCTGCAGAGGGCGAAATCCTGCGCCGCGCCACGTTCAATCCGGGTGAGCGGCCGACCTTGCGCCTGACGCCGCAGAGCGGCAACTGGGACTGGTCGAGTCCAGCGCCATGAGTCTGCGTGTGCAGAACGCCATGGATTGGGCGCTGACCGTCGATGTCAGCATCGAAAGCGCCGACGGTAAGCGCCTGACCACCCAGATCGCACTGCCAGCCGGACCCGCGCAGACTTTGCTGGTGCCGCTGGGCGCCACTTCGCCCCGTGCCCAGGGCATGCGTGCCGGGGCGGTGATGCCGTGGCGTCATGACGGGCGCCTGCTGCTGTTGGCGGAAACCGTCAACGGTGAGATCGACCCGGCCAAGGTCACCGCGGTGACGCTCTCTATCCCCAATCCACAAGCTGCCCAGCACCTGCTGCTGGGGCGTTTCGGTGTGCGTGACAGCGCCGATCTGGAAGAAGCCTATCGCGGTATCGTCGACAGCTATGGCCAGTTCACCCGCCGCGACTGGCCGGGCAAGGTCAAGAACGACGATCAGCTGCGCCAGGGTGTCGCTCAGGAAGACAAGCAGCTGCAAGCCTGGCAGGCCGATCGGCCGAAGCAGGACAACTACGGCGGCTGGATTGGTGGGCCGTCTTTCGAGGCCACCGGCTTTTTCCGCACCGAAAAGCGCGCAGGGCGTTGGTTCCTGATCACGCCTGAGGGCAATCCGTTCTATTCGCTGGGCGTCAACACGGTCATTGGCAGCGAAAGCCAGACCTATATCGAAGGCCGTGAAAAGATGTTCAGCGCGCTGCCGGCCGAAGGCGAGCCGCTGGCGGCGTTCTACGGCAGCAGCGACAACCAGTCCGATACCGGTGCCAACCGTGGTCGCGCCTTCGACAGTGGCCGCTGGTACGATTTCTACGGCGCCAACCTGCAGCGTACCTATGGTGCCCAGGAGCCCAAAGTCTGGCGCGAGCGGGCGCAGAATCGTCTGCAGGCCTGGGGGTTCAACACCCTGGGTAACTGGAGCGAGAGCGATTTCGCCGTCGACAAGCGCATGCCGTACAGCATCCCGCTGTCCATTCACGGCGATTACGCCACCATCAGCACCGGGATCGATTGGTGGGGCGGCATGCCCGACCCGTTCGATCCACGATTCGCCATGGCCGCGGAGCGTGCCATCGCCATCGCCACCCGTGACCATCGTGACGACCCATGGGTGATGGGCTATTACGCCGACAACGAACTGGCCTGGGCCGGCCCGGCGGAAGACCCGCTGTCTCGTTACGCCCTGGCATACGCGACGTTGCGTCTGACCACCGACGTACCGGCCAAGCGCGCCTTCCTGAAACAGCTGCGCGACAAGTACCGCAACCAGGAAGGTCTGTCCAAAGCCTGGGGGATCGAACTGACAGCCTGGGAATTGATGGAAGACCCTGGCTTCCAGGCGCCGCCGATCAACCCGGCCTACCCGGCGATCGAAAACGACATGAAGCGGTTCCTGCGTCTGTTCGCGGACACCTACTTCAAGACCATCGCCGATTCGCTCGACTGGCACACGCCGAACCATCTGCTGCTCGGTGGCCGTTTCTCCGCCAGCATCCCTGAAGCGGTGGAAGCCTGCGCCCAGTACTGTGACGTGTTGAGCTTCAACTTCTATACCCGCGAGCCGCAGCACGGTTACGACTTTGAAACGCTGCGCAAGCTGGACAAACCGATGCTGGTCACTGAGTTCCATTTCGGCTCCCGCGACCGCGGCCCGTTCTGGGGTGGCGTGTCCGAGGTGTACAAGGAAGAAGAGCGCGGCCCAGCCTATGCCCACTTCCTGGAGAAGGCTCTCGAAGAGCCGCAGGTCGTTGGCGTGCACTGGTTCCAGTACCTTGACCAGCCCGTAACCGGGCGCCTGCTCGATGGCGAGAACGGTCACCTGGGGCTGGTGGCGATCACCGACAGGCCGTGGGACGGCTTCGTCAAGGCAGTACGCAAGGCCAACCTGAGCGTACCGGCCAAGGTACTCGAGGAAGCCGCCAAAGAGCCTAAGCCTGAGGAAGTCCCCGTCAAGGATGCGGCGGCCGAGCCAGAAGCCAAGCCGGCTGAAGCGCCCAAGCCTTAATTACCGGGCGCCGGGCGAGCCTGGCGCCTCCCTCGCAGGAGCAAGCAGTGCAGATTCAGGGTTACTTCGACCTCAAGTTCGAAGCAGTTAAAGACGCCTTCGCCGAATTCTTCGACGACCCTCAGGAGCGTGGTGCAGCGCTCTGCGTACAGGTCGGCGGTGAGACCGTAGTGGATATCTGGGCCGGGGTCGCGGACAAGGACGGCCAGCAGGCCTGGCACAGCGATACCATCCTCAACCTGTTTTCCTGTACCAAGCCCTTCACGGCCGTTACCGCGCTGCAGTTGGTCGGCGAAGGCAAGCTGGAGCTGGATGCCCCGGTGGCTCGCTACTGGCCGGAGTTCGCGGCAGCGGGCAAGGAACGCATCACCTTGCGCCATCTGCTCAGCCACCAGGCCGGGCTGCCGGCGATACGCGAGAGCCTGCCGGCCGAAGCCCTTTACGACTGGCAGACCATGACCCAGGCACTGGCAGCCGAAGCCCCCTGGTGGGCACTTGGTGAAGGGCATGGTTATGCTCCGATCACCTACGGCTGGTTGGTCGGAGAATTGTTACGGCGTATTGAAGGGCGCGGCCCTGGTGAATCGATCGTTGCTCGCACGGCCAAGCCATTGGGGCTGGATTTTCATGTCGGCCTGGCTGACGAGGAATTCCACCGGGTGGCGACCATCACTCGTGGCAAGGGCAATGTCGGTGACGCTGCGGCCCAGCGCCTGCTCAAGACCATGATGAGTGATGCCCAAGCCCTGACCACCCGGGCGTTCGCTAACCCCCCATCGATCATGACCAGCACCAACAAGCCGGAGTGGCGGCGTATGCAGCAGCCCGCCGCCAATGGCCACGGCAATGCCCGTAGCCTCGCTGGTTTCTATAGCGGTTTGCTCGATGGCAGCCTGCTCAACAGCGAACTGCTGGGTGAACTCACTCGCGAGCACAGCATCGGCGAAGACAAGACGTTGCTGACTTCGACGCGCTTCGGCCTTGGCTGCATGCTCGATCAGCCCGCTGTGGCCAACGCCACCTACGGCATGGGATCGGGCGCTTTTGGCCACCCCGGCGCGGGTGGTTCGACCGGTTTCGCGGATCCGCAGCGCGATGTGGCTGTGGGTTTCGTTACGAATAACCTGGGGCCGTTCGTCTTAATGGATCCGCGGGCACAGAAACTTGCAGGTATCTTATGCGAGTGTTTTTAACAATCGCAGCTAAACTCTTGCGCAATATGGCTTTTAGCTGCTGACTCCGGTTTGCCCGGGTGACTTCGACCGATTAGATGTGGATGACCGATGCTTTCCTATAAGACTTGCGCGCTGGCGCTTTGCGTACTGTTGACAGGTTGCTCCCTGTTCGAGAAGAAGGAAGATCCCAAGCCGGCACCGATGCCGCCGCCCGAGGTCACTCAGGCCTGGCTGGATGAGTACGAGCCACTGGTGCGCGATGCTATCAAGGGCAGCAACTTCGAAATCGAGCGTCGTGAAAACCTGTTGGTGGTCACCGCGCCGGTCAAGGGTTCGTTCAACCCGGATCGCCCTGGCATGCTGCTGCCGGTCACCCTTGGCCCGATCACTCGCGTAGCCAAGGTACTGGAGAAGGACAACAAGGTCGGCGTTCTGGTCCTGGGTCATGCCGATAGTAGCGGCTCGCTGGAAACCAACCGTGAGCTCAGCCACGAGCGCGCGCGTGCCTTCACCGCCATCTTCCGCCTCAGCGGCCTCAAGCAGGGCCGCCTGATGGTTCAGGGCATGGGCCCGGACATGCCGCGTGCGGCCAACGACAGTGCCAATGGTCGTGAGCTGAACCGCCGTGTGGAAATCCTCCTGACCCGTCAGGATACCCTGCGCGCGCTGATCGCCCAGTACAGCCGTCCAGATCCGGCTCCAGTGGCAGCCGCCGCTACCGCCGTTGCTGTTGCCGACAAGCCGGCTGCCAAGGCTGACGCAAAACCTGCCGCCAAGGCCGCGAGCAAACCAGCAGCCAAGGCCGTGGCAAAGGCACCGGCCAAACCGGCAGCAAAACCAGCGGCCAAACCCGCAGTAGCCAAAGCCACCGCCAAGCCTGCGGACAAGAACACCACCAAGCTGGCCGATGCCAAGAAAGTGGTTGCTGCAGATCAAGCCAAATAAGCGTTACGCCTTTAGACTAGGGTCTTTGTCGCTTCCGAGAGCACTCTCATGACTCAGACCCTGGCCGACATGCGCCGTGACTACACCCGTGACGGCTTGAGCGAAGATCAGGCCCCACTGGAACCTCTCGCGCTGTTCAGAAGCTGGTTCGCCGACGCGGTGAAAACCGAGCAACTGCCTGTAGAACCGAACGCCATGTCCCTGGCGACCGTCGATGCCGAGGGCCGCCCACACTGCCGTGTGCTGCTGCTCAAGGGCCTCGATGATCAGGGTTTCACCTTCTTCAGCAATTACCAGAGCGCCAAGGGCGAGCAGTTGCAGGCCAACCCCTTCGCGGCGCTGACCTTCTTCTGGCCGACTCTCGAGCGTCAGGTGCGTATCGAAGGTCGGGTAGAGCGGGTTTCCCCTGCCGAGTCCGATGCCTACTTTCAGGTGCGTCCCCTGGGCAGCCGCCTGGGTGCCTGGGCTTCGCCACAGAGCCGGGTGATCCATGATCGTGCCGAACTGGAGGGGCTGTTGGCGCAGATCGAGCGACGTTTTACCGATCACGCTCCCGAGTGCCCGCCGCACTGGGGCGGATATCGCCTGCTGCCCGAGCGCATCGAGTTCTGGCAGGGCCGCGCCAGCCGTCTGCACGACCGTCTCGATTATCGCCGCGAGGGCGAAGCCTGGTTGCGTCAGCGCCTGGCTCCCTGAGGCCATTCATTCTGCCTACAATGGCGGCTTCCTCCCGGAGGCCGCGCAATGCTCGAACTCGACTCCACCCTGGCCCAGCACATCGTTGATCGGGCCATGGCGATCCTGCCGTACAACATCAACGTGATGGATGCTCAAGGCATGATCATCGGCAGCGGTGATCCAGCGCGCCTGCATACCCGGCATGAGGGCGCGCAACTGGTGCTGGCCAACCGTCGTGTGGTGGAGATCGACGAGCAGGCCGCGACCTGCCTGCGTGGCGTTCGCCCCGGCGTCAACCTGCCTTTGCTGCATGCCGACGACCTCATCGGTGTACTGGGTATCACCGGCGCGCCCGAGGTGGTGCGGCCTTATGCCGAGCTGGTGCGCATGGCTGCAGAGATGCTGGTCGAGCAGCGTCAGGTGCAGGCCGAGCGCCATTGGCAGCGGCATCAGCTGGATGCGTGGCTGCGCCAGCTGTTCGATCCGTCGGTCGCCCTGAGCGCGTTGGCGGCGGATGCCGAGCGTCAGGGCCTGGCACTCGGCTGGCCGCGCCAGGTATGCCTGCTTGAGCTGCAGGAACAGGGTGAGCCCTTGGCGCAGCAGGCTCGTTTGCTCGGTGCGTTGACTGGCAAGAGCGAGCATTTGTGCGCACCACTGGGTATGCGCGAGCTGCTCTGGTGCCGGCCGTTGGCGGCAGGCCGTGATGATAGCCACTGGCTGGAAAGCGCCGATGAACGGGGCTGGGGTGTGGCACGTCTGCTGGTCAGCGATCCGGTGCAATCCCTTGGGCAATTGCGTCAGGCCTGCCTGGCCCTGCGTGATCTGCAGGCCTTCGCACGGGCGCGTTATCCATCTCGGCGCCTGATGTGCCTTGAAGAGCATCGCCTGCCGACGCTGCTTTATTCCCAGCGCAACAGTTGGCTGTTGCAAGGTTGGCTGGCGCCGTTGAAGCAGGTGCTGGCCCAGGATGGCAGCGGTGCGCTTCGCGAAACGCTGGAGGCGTGGTGCGCCCATGACGGTCAGGTTCAGAGTTGTGCCGCAGCGCTGGGGATTCACCGCAATACCCTGCGTTATCGCCTGGAACGCATCGCCGAACTCAGCGGCGTCGAGCTAACGCGTCTGGATCGGCGTCTGCAGCTGTCATTGGGCCTGGGGCTGATCGAGTCAGACTGAGCACCATCCCCATAAATGATGCGTCTGCACAGTAACTGGCCTGCGCTTTACCTTTCTCGTTGTGCGAGTGAACAGGGTGTCGCCCACTATTGCTGGGTGACAATGCACGGCACCTGGCAAATCACATAACAACAATGAGGAAACCGGCATGGCTCTGGTTCTGATCCTGGTCGCGCTCATCGCGTTTATCGTGGTGTCGACTACCCGTCTCAAATTGCATCCCTTTCTCGCTCTGCTGATCGCCGCGATAGTCGCCGGCTTCGCTTACCAACTGCCCCATCAGGACATTCTCAAGACGGTCGCTACCGGTTTCGGCGGCATCCTGGGCAACATTGGTGTGGTGATCGTGTTAGGCACCATCATCGGTGTGATTCTCGAGCGCAGCGGCGCCGCCATCACCCTGGCGGAAACCGTGATCAAGCTGCTCGGCGAACGTTTCCCCACGCTGACCATGTCGATCATCGGTTACATCGTGTCGATTCCGGTGTTCTGCGATTCTGGCTACATCATCCTCAACTCGCTGAAGAACGCTCTGGCCGCGCGCATGAAAGTGTCGATGATCGCCATGAGCGTCGCCTTGGCGACCGGCTTGTATGCCACGCATACCTTCGTGCCGCCGACCCCGGGGCCGATCGCCGCTGCCGGCAACCTCGGTCTTGAATCGAGCCTGGGCCTGGTGATCGCCGTTGGCCTGTTCGTCGCCATGGTTTCCGCGCTGGCCGGCCTGCTGTGGGCCAACCGCTTCATCGGCAAGGACATCGCCCTCGAAGACGACGGCACGCCAATGCCGGGTGCCGAGGATTTCGAGGCGCTGAAGGCACAGTACGGAATACTGCCGACCGCTACCCAGGCCTTCGCGCCGATCCTGGTGCCCATCGTGCTGATCTGCCTGGGTTCGGTATCGGTATTCCCCAGTCGCCCGCTCGGCGATGGCACGCTGCAGGCGGTGCTGAGTTTCCTCGGTCAGCCAGTGGTGGCATTGCTGGTCGGTCTGGTGCTGGCCTGCACGCTGCTCAGAGGCAACGGCAAGCGCCAGCAGCTGCACGACCGCGTGACTGACGGCATTCTTGCCGCGGCGCCGATCATCCTCATCACCGGTGCCGGTGGTGCCTTCGGTGCGGTGCTCAGCGCTTCGCCGCTGGGCGCCTACCTGGGTAGCACGCTGTCGGCACTCGGTATCGGGCTGTTCATGCCGTTCCTGGTTGCCGCGGCGCTGAAAACTGCTCAGGGCTCCACCACCGTGGCAATGGTCACCACCTCGGCGATGGTCGCCCCGCTGCTCGGCCAGATCGGTCTGGATAGCGAGATGGGGCGTGTGCTCACCGTACTGGCCATCGGCGCCGGCGGTATGACCGTTTCCCACGCCAACGACAGCTACTTCTGGGTCGTTACCCAGTTCAGCCGCATGCCGGTAGCCGTCGCCTACCGCGCGCAAACCATGGCTACGCTGATTCAGGGTGTCGTCGGTATTACCACCGTATGGCTGCTGAGCCTGGTATTGCTGTAATCCATCGTATTACGGGACGCCCCCGTGGCGTCCTGCTGTTATCGAGGTCTTCCCATGAAAATCGTCATCGCTCCTGATTCCTTCAAGGAGAGCCTGAGTGCGCCCGACGTGGCCGAAGCCATCGCCCGGGGCTGGCTCGCTGTTTACCCGGATGCCGAGATCGCCTTGTGCCCGATGGCCGACGGTGGTGAGGGCACTGTAGATGCGGTGTTGGCAGCCACTGGCGGCGAGCGCCGCGAACTGAGTGTGCAGGGGCCGCTGGGTAAGCCGGTGCAGGCGCACTGGGGTTGGCTGGGCGACGGTACTGCAGTGATCGAGATGGCCGCTGCCAGCGGCCTGCATTGGGTGCCGAGTGCGCAACGCGACGCTCGGGTGACCAGCAGTTACGGCACCGGAGAGTTGATTCGCGCAGCGCTGGATGCCGGCGCCACACGGATCATTCTCGGTCTTGGCGGCAGTGCCACCAACGATGGTGGCAGTGGTCTGCTGCGTGCATTGGGCGCGCGCTTTCTCGACGCCGGTGGTAGCGAGCTGCGGCCAGGCGGGGCGGCACTGGCGACCCTGCAGCGTGTCGACCTCAGCGCACTCGATGCACGGCTGCAGGATATTCAGGTCGACGTGGCCGCAGATGTCGATAACCCGTTATGCGGCCCTCAAGGCGCCTCTGCTGTCTTCGGCCCGCAGAAGGGCGCGAGCCCGGAACAGGTCAAGGAACTGGACGCCGCCCTGGCGCGTATGGCCGAAGTGGTCGGTGAGGCGCTTGGCGAAGACTTCAGTACCTTCCCCGGAGTTGGCGCTGCCGGTGGTCTGGGTTTCGCTGCCAAGGCCTTTTTCGGCGCTCGTTTTCGTCCGGGTATCGAGCTGGTCGCTGAACTGTCCGGGCTCGCTGAAGCGGTAAAGGGTGCCGACCTGGTGATCACCGGAGAAGGGCGCCTGGACGCCCAGAGCCTGCACGGCAAGACGCCGGTCGGCGTCGCGCGGGTGGCACAGGCCCAGGGCGTCCCGGTGATCGCCCTGGCCGGCAGCCTGGGTGAGGGTTATCAACGGGTACGCGAAGCCGGTATCGAGGCTTCGTTCAGCCTGGCGCCCGGGCCGATAACCCTTGAGCATGCCTGTGCCCACGCCGCACAGGAGCTGGAAGCACGGGCTGCCGACCTCGCCAGGTTCTGGCGCCTGGCTCAGGCTGCTCGTCGCTGATCATCACGCATACGGACTGTGACGAACGCGGCCGACTGCTGTCTATACTCCTGTCAGGGGAGAGGCCTCGTTGCATCGCCCGTCCTGTACCGCTGCTGAACGGGTGATGCAATTTATCGGCATTCACCGTGACCGTCCTGGCGGCCGTGCTGTCATAGCGTTATCAGTCCAGTCTGGAGAATCGTCATGCATAAACCTGGTATTTTCGTTGTCCTGTTTGCCGCAGCGACTCTCACCCTCGGCGGCTGCGCATCGAGCCTGACCGGCGACAGTTATTCCCGTGATGAAGCGCGTGCCGTGCAGACCGTACGCATGGGCACCATCGAATCCCTGCGTCCGGTGAAGATCGAAGGCACCAAGACGCCAATCGGTGGCGGCGCGGGTGCCGTGCTCGGTGGTGTGGCAGGCAGCGGCGTTGGCGGCGGTCGTGGTTCGGCCGTGGCCGCAGTGATCGGCGCGGTAGCCGGTGGTCTGCTGGGTGCTGCAGCCGAAGAAGGCATCACCCGCACCCAGGGTGTTGAAATCACCGTACGTGAAGACGACGGCAGCATGCGTGCCTACGTGCAGGCCGTTGAAGAGAACCAGATCTTCCGTGTCGGTGAGCGCGTTCGCATCATGACCGTGAACGGTACCAGCCGCGTAACCAACTGATGTTTGGTTAACGGCGCCCAGAGCGTCGTTAGTGCCGCTGCACGAAGGCCGGATCGGTTTGCCGATCCGGCCTTTTTTGTGGGCAATATCGCTGGTAACTGGCTATCTAGAGCATTCGAGAGGTTTTTGGGAAATACTGGCCTGTAATCGTCTGAAGATAGTTTTAGTAATAATTCTATCCATGACGTGAAGTCGATAGTTAAGCATAATCGCGCACGCTTTCCCGGTCAGCGCGCTCGCGGCCCGCGACTGTAAAAACAAGTCGAACGCCGCAGGTGTTTAGCCAGTCAGTTAGAGCGACCGCAGTTTATGCGGAGATTGATCGAAACTGACTTGGCATGCTCCGAGTTGGACTGCTACAGGCGGTTTCTCCGCCTGCCGGGTTGGCATCACGCACACCATCGCAGGGATCGGCCGGACGCCAGGCGCCCGGTATTCTGGCACACACTAACTGGCCGTCTGGCTGCATGACGGGCTTGTACAAGGGGTTTAGTGTATGGCGCTTGCGCTGATCATCGCCTTACCATTTTTAGGTATGTTTCTACCGCTGCTGGCTGACCGCATGGGGCGCTCGCTCTGTGCGCTGGCGGCCGCGCTGGGGCCAGCGGCCGCGCTGATTCTGCTGTGGCTGCAGCAGCCGGCGGTGTTCGCTGGCGAGGTGCAGATCGTCCGCTATCCGTGGCTCTCGGATCTCGGTCTGGATCTGAGCCTGCGCCTCGACGGGCTAGGCTTTCTGTTCGCGTTGATGATTCTCGGCATCGGCTTGCTGGTGATCCTCTACGCCCGCTATTACCTGGGCAAACAGGAGCCGATGGGGCGCTTCTTCGCTTACCTGCTGCTGTTCATGGGCGCCATGCTGGGCGTGGTGCTCTCAGAAAACATGCTGCTGATGATGGTGTTCTGGGAACTGACCAGTCTGTCGTCGTTCCTGTTGATCGGCTTCTGGAGTGGTAGCTCGGACGCGCGTCGCGGCTCGCGCATGGCCCTGACCGTCACGGGCGGTGGTGGCCTGGCGTTGCTGGCGGGGATTCTGCTGCTTGGCAACATTGTTGGCAGCTTCGAGCTGACCCAGGTGCTGGCAGCTGGCGATGTGATCCGCAACCACGCCCTGTACCCGATTACCCTGATCCTGATCCTGCTGGGCGTATTTACCAAGTCCGCGCAGTTTCCCTTCCATTTCTGGCTGCCGCAGGCCATGTCCGCGCCCACGCCGGTGTCGGCCTATCTGCACTCGGCGACCATGGTCAAAGCCGGTGTGTTCCTGCTGGCGCGTTTTTACCCGGTTCTGGCAGGTACGGAGTGGTGGTTCTATCTGGTCAGCGTGACCGGCATGGCGACCCTGCTGTTCGGTGCCGGCATGGCATTGTTCCAGCACGACCTCAAAGGGCTGCTGGCCTACTCGACCATCAGCCACCTCGGTCTGATCACCCTGCTGTTCGGTTTCAATACCGACCTTTCCTCCGTCGCGGCGGTGTTTCACATCATCAACCACGCGACCTTCAAGGCCTCGTTGTTCATGGCCGCCGGCATCATCGACCATGAAACCGGAAGCCGCGATATGCGGCGTATCGCCGGGCTATGGAAGTACATGCCACATACCGCCGTGCTGGCCATGGTCGCGGCATCGGCAATGGCCGGGGTACCGCTGCTGAACGGCTTCCTGAGCAAGGAAATGTTCTTCACCGAGACGCTCAATCAGGATCTGCTCGGTATCTTCAGCTGGATGATTCCCGCAGCCGCGACCCTGGCCGGGGTGTTCTCGGTCGCCTATTCGCTGCGTTTCATCCACGACGTGTTCTTCAACGGCGAGCCGAAGGATCTGCCCAAGTATCCGCCCCATGAGCCGCCGCGCTACATGAAGATCCCGGTGGAAGTGCTGGTCTTCCTGTGTCTGCTGGTGGGCATGCTGCCGGCCTATACCGTGGCGCCGCTGCTGGCCTCGGCGGCCTCGGCGACCCTGGGTGGCGAAGTACCTTATTACAGCCTGTCGATCTGGCACGGCTTCAACCTGCCGCTGGGCATGAGCGTGATCGCCCTGGTGGGCGGGATCATCGTCTATGCCTGCCGCGAGCCGTTGTTCCGCTGGTACAACGGCATGCCGGAGGTGGACGCCAAGGAGATGTTCGAGCTGCTCAACAGCCGTCTGGTCAAGAGCGCTCGCTGGATCACCAGGCTTCTCGAAAGCGGTTCCCAGCAGCGTTACGTGGCGCTGCTGCTGATCAGTGCCCTGGTGCTGATCACCGTTGCGATGTCGTCGATGAGTTCGCTCGGCGGCGAGATACCGCTGTCACCGCTCGACGGCATCACCGTGCTCGGCATGCTGGTGCTGTGCGTGATGGCCGTGCTCACGGTGGTGTTCCACCGCAACCGCCTCAAGGCGCTGATGACTCTGAGCTGCGCCGGACTGATGGTGGCCCTGGCATTCGCCCGTTATTCCGCGCCGGATCTGGCATTGACCCAGCTGTCCGTGGAAGTGGTAACCATCATCCTGCTGGTGCTGGCGCTGTTCTTCATGCCCGACCGCACGCCGATGGAGTCGAGCAGCCTGCGCGGTCTGCGTGACGTGCTGCTGGCCGGCGGTACCGGTATTGCCGTCGCGCTGCTGGCTTACGCAGTCATGACCCGTCCTTACGACAGCATCTCCTCGTTCTTCCTCGAGAACAGCGTCAGTGGTGGTGGCGGTACCAACGTGGTCAACGTGATCCTGGTCGACTTCCGCGGCTTCGATACCCTTGGCGAGATCAGCGTGCTGGCCATCGCCGCGATAGGCATCTACGGCCTGCTTGCCGGGCTGCACCTGCCGCATCCGCTGACCGACCCGAATGGCAAACCCTGGTCGCGCGACAGCCACCCGATGATTCTCGACAACATCGCCCGGGTACTGCTGCCCATGGCGCTGCTGGTGTCTGCCTTCATCTTCGTGCGTGGTCACAACCTGCCGGGCGGCGGTTTCATTGCCGGGTTGATCACTGCCATCGCGCTGATCCTGCAGTACGTCGCCCATGGCGTGGAGTGGACGCAGCGGCGCATGCCCTGGAGTTACCACAGCATCGCCGGTCTTGGCGTGATGATCGCCGCGCTCACCGGCCTCGGCAGCCTGGCTTTCGGCGCGCCATTCCTGACGTCGGCCTTCGACCATTTCCACCTGCCAGTGATTGGTGAATTCGAATTGGCCACCGCGCTGCTGTTCGACCTTGGCGTATACCTGGCCGTGGTCGGTTCCACGCTGCTGATCCTGTCCAACATCGGTCACGTCAGTCAGGACGAATCGAGCAAGGAGGTACTCTGATGGAAGCGCTATTCGCCATGACTCTGGGCGTGCTGGCCGCCAGCGGTGTGTACCTGCTGATGCGCGCACGCATTTACCCGGTGGTCATGGGGCTCACCCTGATCTCTTACGCGGTCAACCTGTTCCTGTTCGCCATGGGCCGTCTCGGTACCGGCGTGCCGGCGGTGATCGGCAAGAGTACCGAGCACGGCGACCCGATTCCCCAGGCGCTGGTGCTCACCGCCATCGTCATCGGCTTCGCCATGACGGCATTCGTCGTGGTGCTATCGCTGCGTGCGCTGGGCGAGCTGCGTACCGACCATGTCGATGGTGAGGAGCCGCGCTGATGAATCATGCGTTGATCCTGCCCATCCTCATCCCGCTGTTCACCGGTAGCCTGCTGCTGATTCGCTCGCAGCTATCGCTGACGGCCAAGCGCTGGATTTCCCTGCTGGCCACCTGGGCATTGGTGCCACTGAGCGCCTACTTGGTACTGCAGGCTGACTCCGGTGCATTGCAGATCTATGCCTTGGGTAACTGGCAGCCGCCATTCGGCATCGTGCTGCTGCTCGATCGGCTGGCGGCAATGATGCTGCTGGTCACCGCCGTGTTGGCCAGCTTCGCCATGCTCTATGCCGTGCGCGGCGACGACGAGCGCGGGCCGAACTTCCATGCCCTGATGCAGTTCCAGCTGCTCGGTATCAATGGCGCGTTTCTCACCGGCGATCTGTTCAACCTGTTCGTGTTCTTCGAGATCCTGCTGATCGCGTCTTACTCGCTGCTGGTTTATGGCGGTGGCCCGAAGCGCATCAAGGCGGGCATGCACTACGTGGTGCTCAACCTGGTGGCCTCGTCGTTCTTCCTGATCGGCGTGGGCATGCTCTATGGCCTGCTCGGTACGCTGAACATCGCCGACCTGGCACTGAAGGTGTCCGAGGCCGATGCCGACCGACAGCCGCTGCTCGCTGCCGCTGGCTACCTGCTGTTGATCGTGTTCGGACTCAAAGGCGCCATCCTGCCGCTGTATTTCTGGTTGCCCAACGCCTACGCAGCCGCCACCGCGCCTGTTGCCGCGCTGTTTGCGATCATGACCAAGGTCGGGCTGTATGCGGTAATCCGCGTCTTCACTCTGGTGTTTGGCAGCGAGGCGGGCGGGCTTGCCCACCTTATCGACTACCTGTTGTGGCCGCTGGCAACCCTGACCTTGTTGGCAGGCGTTGTCGGCGCCCTGGCCGCACGCAGCCTGGGCCGATTGATCGGCTACCTGGTGATCGTGTCGGTCGGCACTTTGCTGGCGGGCGTCGCCATGGGCACGGTGCAGAGCATCGGTGCTGCGCTGTACTACCTGATACACAGCACCTGGGTGTGTGGCGGCTTGTTCCTGCTCGCCGACCTGCTGGCCCGCCAGCGCGGCGAGATCGGCTTGCGGCTACGCAAAGGGCCGCAGTTGCTGCAGCCGAAACTGCTCGGCGGGCTGTTCTTCATCGGTGCCATTTCCGTCGCCGGTCTGCCGCCTTTCTCCGGGTTCCTCGGTAAGCTGATGCTGTTGCGCTCGGTAGAAACCGGTATGCAGACCCTGGTGCTCTGGCCGGTCGTGCTAGTCGGTGGCTTGGGCATGGTGATCGCTCTGGTACGCGCAGGCAGCACGCTTTTCTGGCGCTGCACCGGCGAGACTGCACCGGCCGCCGAGTTCGACCGAATTCGCGCCCTGGCGGCTATCGGCCTTCTGGCCGGCGGGCCGTTGTTGGTAATCGCCGCACAGCCGATCCATGAGTACGTCCTGGCCGTCGCCCAGCAGTTGCTGGATGTCGATAGCTACCTGCAGATCGTCCGCGGAGGTGATGCATGAGCCGATCCCGATGGTTACCCCATCCCATGCTGAGCGTGCTGCTGACGATCATCTGGTTGTTGATGGTCAATGCACCCAGCTTTGGCCACTTGCTGCTGGGCGCCTTTCTTGGCTGGGGCATCGCTTTTCTGTGCCAAGGCTTCATGCTCGACGTGCCGCGCTTGCGCCGCCCGCTGCTGCTGTGCCGCTACCTGCTGATGGTGCTCTGGGACATCGTGATCGCCAACCTGCACGTCGCGCGGCTGGTGCTGGGCCCAACGCGCAAGTTGCGTCCGGCATTCGTCGAGGTGCCGATGGCCATCGAAAACGAATTCATGCTGTCGGTGCTTGCCTGCATCCTGTCGCTGACGCCGGGAACCGTTTCCTCGGGCCTGAGCAACGATCACAAGACCCTGCTGCTGCATGGTCTGGATGTACCCGATGAGCAGGAGCTGGTTGCCGAGCTCAAGTCGCGCTACGAAGCCCCGCTGATGGAGATTTTCGAATGCTCGCGTACGTAATTCCCTTTTGCATGACGCTGATGGGCGTCGCCGTGACGCTCAACGTGATCCGCCTGGTGCGCGGCCCGGATATGCCGGATCGGGTGCTGGCCCTGGATACGCTGTACATCAATGCCCTGGCGTTGATCGTGGTGTTTGGTATCTGGCTGAAGTCGGATCTGTTTTTCGAGGCGGCGCTGCTGATCGCCGTCATGGGTTTCGTCGGTACCGTTGCGGTGGGCAAGCACCTGCTTCACGGCGAGATCATCGACTGAGGAGAGTATTGCCATGCCATTCTGGATCGAAGCATTGGTGGCGTTTTTTCTGCTGGTCGGCTGCTCGTTTGCGCTGATCGGCGCCATTGGCCTGTACCGCCTGCCGGACTTCTTCACCCGCCTGCACGGCCCCACCAAAGCCACCACGCTGGGAGTCGGCAGCATGGTGGTGGCGTCGATGATCTTCTTCGGTAATCACGAGGAAGGCCTGAGTTTCCATGAACTGCTGATCGTCATGTTTCTGTTCATCACCGCTCCGGTCAGCGCGCACATGCTCGCCAAGGCGGCGATGCAGCAGAAGGTCAAGCTGGTGCGTCGCACCCGCGGGCGGCCCTGGGAGTCCTGAACTGGGCTGCCTGTTTGCCGCCTGACTGTGCCTGTCGGCGGCTCTGCATCACTTCTACACTGCGTCAGTCCTTATCCCGAGCGAGGCCTGGCAGATGCAGTGGCAAACACGTGCGGCGATCGCCGCTGACATCGAAGCGCTCTGTGCGCTGATCTTCGAGCACGGCCCCAATCCCTGGAATCATCTACCGCACGCCGAGGTGACTGCCCATTTGCATGGCATCGCCGCTGGCAGCACGCGTGCCTTGCTGGCGGAAGGCGAGGGTGGACTGCTAGGGTTCGTCAGCTACGTGCTTACCACCTGGTTCCACGAGTATCAGCCCCTGGGCCGAGGCGATGACGAGCACGCTTATATCTGCGAGGCGGTGACCCACCGTGACATGGCAGGGCGCGGCCTGGGTTCGGCGTTACTGCGCCAGGTGGTGACGGATATCCGCAGCGAGGGCATCAGCGATATCTATATCGACCGCCATGAAGAGAACGCCGCTTCGGCGGGCATGATGCGCAAGGCCGGGTTCGTCGAGATCACCCGTTACGATGATCCCGAACGCCGGCCCAACGGCTCGCGGCGTACGACTTTGTGCCGTTGGCAGTCCGCCTAGTCGGCCAGTAGCGCTCGTGCCACGCCTTCGGCAACGCGGATGCCATCGACACCGGCGGAGAGGATGCCGCCCGCGTAACCGGCCCCTTCGCCTGCCGGGAACAGGCCACGCACGTTGAGGCTCTGCAGGTCTTCACCGCGAGTGATGCGCAGCGGTGACGAGGTGCGGGTTTCGATGCCGGTAAGCACCGCATCGTGCAGGTCGAAGCCCCTGATCTGCTTGCCGAAGGCCGGCAGTGCCTCGCGGATCGCCTCGATAGCGAAATCCGGCAGGGCCGCTGCCAAATCACCCAGCTTGATCCCCGGCTTGTAGGACGGCTCGACGCTGCCCAGGGCTTCGCTCGGCTTGCCAGCGATAAAGTCGCCCACCAGCTGACCCGGTGCTTCGTAATTGCTGCCGCCCAGCACGTAGGCATGGGATTCCAGACGCTCCTGCAGCTCGATACCTGCCAGCGGGCCACCTGGGTAATCCTGCTCCGGGGTGATGCCGACTACGATGCCGGCGTTGGCATTACGCTCGTTGCGCGAATACTGGCTCATGCCATTGGTTACCACGCGATGCGCCTCGCTGGTGGCGGCGACCACGGTGCCGCCCGGGCACATGCAGAAGCTGTACACCGAGCGGCCATTCTTGGCGTGGTGCACCAGCTTGTAGTCGGCGGCGCCCAGCTTCGGGTGGCCGGCGTATTTGCCGAGGCGAGCGCGGTCGATCAGCGACTGCGGGTGTTCGATGCGAAAGCCCACCGAGAAGGGCTTGGCTTCCATGAACACGCCGCGCTTGTGCAGCGCGCGAAAGGTGTCCCGTGAGCTGTGGCCGAGTGCCAGGATGACGTGGCGACTATGCACTTGCTCGCCGTTCTCCAGTTCCACGCCGACCAGTTGGCCGTCTTCGATCAGCACATCACTGACACGTTGCTGGAAGCGTACTTCGCCGCCCAGGGCCTTGATCTCTTCACGCATGCTGGCGACCACGCCAGTCAGGCGGAAGGTACCGATATGCGGCTTGCTGACATAGAGGATCTCCTCCGGTGCACCGGCCTTGACGAATTCCTCGAGCACCTTGCGGCCGTAGTGGTTCGGGTCCTTGATCTGGCTGTACAGCTTGCCATCGGAAAACGTCCCCGCGCCGCCTTCGCCGAATTGGACGTTGGACTCCGGGTCGAGGATCTTCTTGCGCCACAGGCCCCAGGTGTCCTTGGTGCGCTGACGCACTTCCTTGCCACGTTCGAGGACGATCGGCTTGAGGCCCATCTGTGCCAGCAGCAGGGCCGCGAAGATGCCGCAAGGGCCGAAGCCGATCACCAGCGGGCGCTGTTGCGGCTGCTGTTCTGCAGGAATGCTCAGGGGCTTGTAACGCACATCCGGGGCGATGCCGAGATTGCGGTCGTTGCTCAGGCGCGCCAGCAGCGCCGCTTCGTCGCGCACGCTGAAGTCGATGGTGTAGATGAACGGCATGTCGCCGGACTTCTTGCGGGCATCGTAGCTGCGCTTGAACACGCTGAACTCGAGCAATTCGCTGTCTTCGATAGCCAGGCGCTCGACCAGGGCAGGGCGCAATGCGTCGTCCGCATGGTCGAGGGGCAGTTTCAGTTCGGTGATGCGCAGCATGGGAAGTCTACCTATCAGGGCCGGAGGTCACCCGGCAGCTTTTCGAGGGCGGCGATTATGGACGAAAAAAGCCAATCAGGCTGCAGTTCGCGCGTCGCAGTCGACGGGCAGCGGCAGCTGGCTCGGTGTTCGGGTGTGTCCCTCTGAGGATCGGGCGCGTCAATGCAGGTATTCCACTGGCGCAAAAGGACATTCGCATGCAGTCGCACAGGACGCACAGAACGCTCACCCTCGGTTATTTGGCTGGTCTCATCACGCCTCTCTGGCTGGCGCTCGGCGTAGCTCTGGCTGGAGCGCTTTACCCCGGTTACAGCCACTTCGATCAGGCCATGAGCCTGCTCGGCGCCGAGGGTGCACCGACTCAATTCATATCGCCGTTGATCAACAACTTCCCGTTGGGTGCGCTGTTCATGCTGTTCGGTGTCGCCGTGCTGCTGAGCTTTGACAACCATTGGGCGCGGTTCAGCGGCCTGCTGATCATCCTCCATGGTCTGGGTAGCTTCGGCACTGGCTACTTCGCCTGTGACGCAGGTTGTGCACCGCAAAGCCCATCGACCAGCCAGAACCTGCATAACCTGGCGGGGCTGGTGATGGCGCTCAGCCTGCTGCTCGCCAGTGCGCTTTGGGTGTATCTGGGCCGCCGTCTGCTCGGCTCCCGGCGGTTTTCCTGGTTCTCTCTGCTGTGCACGTTACTGGCGCTCGGCACCTTGCCGTTGATGGCGGAGGCTGTGCAAAGCGGACAGGGTTTTGGTTTCTATCAACGCATCAATTACGGAGTGTCGCTGCTGTGGCTGGCCGCGCTGGCGTTGATGTTGATGTTGATGCGCCGTGCGCGGGGATAGCTCGCGTTTGCTTACGATTTGCCGGTGTCGCCACACGAGGGGAGTTGTTAGGGTCTTAGGCTCACCTTTCATAGGGATATCAAGGGGGCAAGATGAGCGAGCAACCCTGGGGCGACGGAGCACCTGTCAGCGTTCTGCTGGCCACTGATCTGAGTGTGCGCTGCGACCGCGCGCTGGATCGCGCTGCGCAGTTGGCCAGTGAGTGGCAGGCCATGTTGGTCGGTGTCAACGTGCTGGAGGCAGCTCACGCGCCGGATCTGGTGCTCGGTTGGGCCGGCGCACGGGATGATGCCAGTCTGGCGCGCTTCGCCGAGCAGCAACTGCAAGATGATCTCTCCGGCCTCGACGTGCCTGTACGGCTGCGTGTCGAGCGCGGCGAACCCGTGCAGGCCATTGCCAAGGCCGCGCGGGAAACCGGTAGTGCTCTGGTGGTGACCGGCGTTGCCAGCAACGAACTGTGGGGCCGGCTGCTGCTCGGCTCTACGCTCGAGTCGCTGACCCGGCAACTGCCACAGCCCTTGTTGGTGGTTCGCCAGCGACCGCGCGGGCGCTATGAGCGCATTCTGGTTGCCACCGACTTTTCCGAATCGTCGCGCCATGCACTGCATGTCGCGGCCCGCTATTTCCCGGATCGCGAGCTGGTGCTCTATCACGCCACCGAAGCGCCGATGTCCGATCGTCTGGAGCGGGTGATCGACGGGCAGACGCGCCAGCATATCGAGGAGGGCGATTACGCCGCCTTTCTTGCCGCCAGCGATCTGCCGGAGGAGGTGCGCAAGCGTACCCGCATCGTCATCGAACAGGGCTCGCTGGGAGCATCACTGAGCCACTACGTGCGTGAGCATGCCGTGGATCTGGTGGTGATGGGCACCCACGGCCGCAGCGGGCTGATGAACGTGTTGTTGGGCAGTGCGGCCAGCGAGCTGTTGCAGTGGGTGCCGTGTGACACCCTGATTGTGCGCGAGCCTCGGGCCGGCGAGTAGCTAGCGCTGTTGCAGCCAGCGCCGACGCTGCTCGGCATCGTGGAACGTCCAGGCCACGAAGCGGCTCTGCTTCTGGCCCTGGCTCATTTCCACGGTGCGCGTTTCCAGGGCGCCGACTTTCTTCAGCGTGGCGTACACACCGGGCAGGTTGGCGGATTTGGAAATCAGTGTGCTGAACCACAATACCTGCTCGCGGTGATCCGTGCTTTCGCGAATCAGCCGGGCGACGAACGCTGCCTCGCCGCCGGGGCACCACAGTTCGGCAGCCTGGCCACCGAAGTTCAGCACCGGCAGCTTGCGCTTGGGGTCGAGCTTGCCGAGGTTGCGCCATTTGCGCTTGCTGCCACTGGTGGCTTCGTCTGCCGAGGCATGGAAGGGCGGGTTGCACAGGGTCAGTTCGAAGCGCTCTTCAGGGGCCAGCAAACCACTCAACACACGATCGGCATCGGGCTGCAGGCGCAATTCGATCTGTTCGCTCAGGCCGGGATTCGACTGCACGATGGCTTTCGCCGAGGCGATTGCCTGAGGCGCGATGTCGCCCCCCAGAAAATGCCAGCCGTACTCGCGGTTGCCGAGCAGCGGGTAGATGCAGTTGGCGCCCACGCCGATATCCAGCGCCCGCACCGCCGCGCCTCTGGGGATCTCGCCGGCATTGTCGCTGGCCAGCAAATCGGCCAGGTAATGCAAATAATCCGCGCGCCCGGGAATGGGCGGGCACAGGTAGTCCGCCGGGATGTCCCAGTGCGCGATGCCGTAGAACTGCCGGAGCAGGGCACGGTTGAACACCTTGACCGCCGCCGGGTTGGCGAAATCGATGCTCTCCTTGCCGTACGGATTGATGATCACGAACGCCGCCAGTTCCGGGCTGGTCTTGATCAGCGCCGGAAAGTCATAACGCCCCTGATGGCGGTTGCGAGGATGCAACTGACCTTTATCGGCTGACGGGGCGGATGGTTTCGGTGGGCGTTTGGCAGACATGCTGATGGATCACGAGAAGGGCGAGGCGCGCATTTTCCCACAGGCGGTAGCGGCGTGCTTGCCGGCTTTTTACAGAACCATCGGAAAACCGCTGCCAGCCGCCCTCAAGTGTCGGGATGCGCACTGACCCAGGTCAAAGGGCTGCTGAGTGCTCAGCCCTAGACTGGCTGCATCTTGGGAATGACACGGAGGCCGAGCATGGCCTATCTGAATTGGAGCGATGATCTGAACACCGGAATCGCAGTGATCGACGGCCAGCACCGGCGTATCGTCGACATGATCAATGAGCTGTACATCGCGCAGCAGAAGGGCGCCCGCGAGGGCGTAGCGCAGGTGATCGAGGAGCTGGTGGATTACACCACCTCGCACTTCGCCTTCGAGGAAGCGATGCTCGAGGAGGCCGGCTACGTCTTCACCAAGGCCCATAAGCGGGTGCACGACATTTTCATCAAGCGGGTCGACGACTACCGCACGCGATTCAAGCAGGGCGAAGATGTCTCCGATGAATTGCGCAGCCTGCTCGGTCGCTGGCTGTTCGGGCATATCCGCAACGACGACCAGAGCTATGTAGCAGCGGTCACCGAAAACCTGCGCCGCTTGGCCGCCGACAGGAGCGAAGAGGGCTGGTTGAGCCGCGCCAAACGCCGCTTCTTCCGCGCGGCGTAGCGGGCTGTTTCAAGGCGCAAGCGTGCATCTGCTGATGGCTCCCACGCTCCAGCGTGGGAGCCTGGGCCAGGGCGCTCTGCGCCCGCTTCCCTAGCCTGCGGGGACGCAGAGCGTCCCTGAATGCATTCCCACGCGGAGCGTGAGGAACGATCTGATCACCTGTCCACACCGAACGGCCGCTCCCGCCTTTAATCCCGCTGCTGTCTTTTCCGTGAGCTAGAGCGGGAATATCCACGGCACCATTACCACGCTGACGATCATCACCAGGATGGTGAACGGCACGCCGAGGCGCACGAAATCTCCGAAACGGTACTGACCAGGCCCTAGCACCAGGGTATTCACTGGCGACGAGATCGGCGTCATGAAGGCGGCCGAGGCTGCCAGGGCGACGGTCATGGCGAAGGGTACGGGTGAGGCACCCAGCGCCTGGGCCGTGGCGATCGCCACCGGGGCCATCAGTACTGCCGTCGCGGTATTGGAGATGAACAGGCCGATCAGGGCGGTGACGGCGAACAGGCTGGCGAGAATTACGCGCGGCCCGGCTTCGCCAAGCGCCCCGACCAGGCCGTTGACCGCCAGGTCGATTCCTCCGGTTTTCTGCAGGGCCAGGGCGAAGGGCAGCATGCCGACGATAAGGATCAGGCTCGGCCAGTGGATCGACCGGTAGGCGCTGGGCATGTCGACGCAGCGGAAGGCGCCCATCAGCAGGCAGCCGATCAGTGCGGCCATGACGTTGGGCACCAGGCCGCTGATCATCAGGCCGACCATCACCGCCAGGCTCAGCAGGGCATAGGGCGCCTGGCGCGCGGCGGGGGCCACTTCATCGACCTCGGCGGGCAGGCTGAGTACCAGAAAGTCGCGATTGAGGCTTTGCAGGTGATGGATCCGCTTCCAGCTGCCGGCCACCAGCAGGGTGTCGGCGTGGGTCAGCTTCTCGTCCACCAACAGGCCTTCGAGCGCCTGGCCCTGACGGCGCAGGCCAACCACGTTGAGCTTGTAGCGGCTGCGCAGACCGAGCTCCTGAATGCTCTTGCCCGGCAGCTGCGATTCCGGCGGCAACGCCACTTCGGCCAGCCCCAACTCGTGGGAGTGCACGCTGTAGTAGGAATTGCGCAGCGGCAACGCTTCCAGGCCCAACTCCTGATAGGCGCCAAGCAAGGCGATGGCCGGGCTGGCCAGGTCGACCAGCAGCACGTCGTTGGGCTGCAGTTGAGTATTACCGGTGGCCATCAGCAGCAGGTTGCGGAACTGCCGCTGACGCTCCACGGCGATCACGTTGATGCCGTACTGCGAGCGCAGATGCAGCTCGTCCAGCGCCTGGTTGGCAAGTGGTGAGTCGGCGCGTACACGCAGGCGCCGTTCGCGCTCGTGGAGGCGGTAGCTGTTGGCCAGATCGCCAAGGGTCAGGCGCGGCGCTGCCGATGCGTCGCCATCGACGTCACGTTGCAGCCAGCGACGTGTGGCGAGCATGTAGAGCACGCCAAGCACCAGCACGGTCAGCCCGATGGGCGTGAAGCTGAAGAAGTCGAAGCCCGGCAGACCCGCGCGCAGCAGTTCGCTATGCACCACCATGTTCGGCGGCGTGGCCACCAGGGTCAGCATGCCGCTGATCAAACCGGCGAACGCCAGCGGCATCATCAGCCGGCCCGGGGCGATCTTCAGCCGCGCCGCCACACCGAGCACCACCGGGATGAAGATCGCCACCACACCGGTCGAACTCATCACCGAACCGAGCCCGGCTACTGCCACCATCAGTAATACCAGCAGACGGGTTTCGCTGCTGCCGGCCCTGGCCACCAGCCAGTCGCCGAGGCGGTAGGCGATTCCGGTACGCACCAGGCCCTCACCGATCACGAACAGCGCGGCAATCAGGATCACGCTGGGGTCGCTAAAGCCGGCCAGGGTTTCCTGAATGCTGAGCACGCCCGTGATCGGCAGGGCGACGATGATCATCAGTGCGACCACGTCCATGCGCGGTTTGTTGATGACGAACAGCACCACTGCGCTGAACAGCAGGCCGAGCACCATGAATAGGTCGAGGGTCATTCTGGCTCCTTGCCCCGATCTGCTGCCTTGGCTGTTACTCAGGCCTTAGCGCGAGATCGTATGAGTTTCCTGCAGTGTTTCAGGGATAGCCGAGGACAGCCTTGATCTGCTGCAGGTTGGCGGCGATCCAGCGTTTGTCGATGGCGCCCCAGTCGCGGATCACGTAGTGACCGGCGTTGTTGCGCTCGCCGTCCTGCTGCTGGAACTGGCAGTCGATATCCAGCTCCTCCAGCGCGCTCAGGGTGTCCTGGGCTGTGCGCCGTGGCATGCCGGTGGCGGCCATCAGGGCTGGCACGCTATCGGCGGCGCCACTGTCGATCAGCCAGGCGACGTAGAGACGGCGGTAGAAACTGGTCTTGGTCTTGCTCACTTCCATTTGCAGGGGCCCGATGATGTGAGGAGCTTCGAGGATACTGCGTGCCGGGCCGGGATAACAAACGGCCTGGCCACAAACGAAAACGGCCTGCCGGGCTTTCACCGCGGCAGGCCGTTTTCAATTGCGCACTGGTTTAGAGGCTGGCGATCTTGCCGCGCTGCTCCACCAGATTGGCCAGCGCCTGCTCGGCCTCTGCCAGCTTGGCGCGCTCCTTCTCCAGTACTTCAGCCGGAGCCTTGGCGACGAAGCCCTCGTTGGCCAGCTTGCCGCCGACCCGCTTGGCTTCACCTTCCAGGCGCTGGATTTCCTTGTCCAGGCGCGCCAGTTCGGCTTCCTTGTCGATCAGCCCGGCCATCGGCACCAGTACCTGCATGTCGCCGACCAGGGCGGTGGCGGACATCGGCGCTTCTTCGCCAGCTGCCAGTACCTTCACCGACTCGAACTTGGCCAGCTTGTTGAGCAGCGGGGCGTTGTCGTTCAGGCGGCGCAAGTCTTCGGCATTGGCGTTGGCGAGGATGACGTCGATGCGCTTGGCCATGGAGATCTTCATCTCGCCACGGATCTGCCGTACGCCGAGCATCAGCTGCTTGACCCACTCGATATCGCCTTCGGCCGCCGCGTCGATGCGGGCCTCAACGGCCACCGGCCAGGGTTGCAGCATCAGCGTTTCGCCGCTGACGCCGGCCTGGCCCTTGATGCGCTGCCAGATTTCTTCGGTGATGAACGGCATGAACGGGTGAGCCAGGCGCAGGATCACTTCCAGCACACGCACCAGCGTGCGGCGGGTGCCGCGCTGGCGCTCGATGGGGGCGTTCTCGTCCCACAGCACCGGCTTGACCAGTTCCAGGTACCAGGCGCAGTACTCGTCCCAGACGAACTCGTACAGGGCCTGGGTCGCCAGGTCGAAGCGGAAGGCGTCGAGGTGGCGGGTCACGTCCTGCTCGCAACGCTGCAGCGCGGAGATGATCCAGCGATCGACCGGCGACAGATCGACCTGCTCACCATTGATGCCGGTGTCCTGGCCATCGGTGTTCTCGATGACGAAGTTGGCGGCGTTCCACAGCTTGTTGCAGAAGTTGCGATAGCCCTCGACGCGGCCCATGTCGAACTTCACGTCGCGGCCGGTGGTGGCCAGCGAGCAGAAGGTGAAGCGCAGGGCGTCGGTACCGTAGCTGGCGATCCCTTCCGGGAACTCGGCCTTGGTCTGCTTGGCGATCTTCTCGGCGAGCTTGGGCTGCATCATGCCGCTGGTGCGTTTGGCCAGCAGGGTTTCCAGGTCGATGCCATCGACGATATCCAGCGGGTCGAGGACGTTGCCCTTGGACTTGGACATCTTTTGACCCAGGCCGTCGCGTACCAGGCCGTGAACGTACACGGTCTTGAACGGGATTTGCTTGGTCAGGTGGGTGGACAGCATGATCATCCGGGCAACCCAGAAGAAAATGATGTCGAAACCGGTGACCAGCACGTCGGTCGGGTGATGGGTCTTCAGGAAGTCGGTCTCTTCCGGCCAGCCGAGGGTGGAGAAGGTGCCCACAGGCCCGAGCTGAACCAGGTATCCAGTACGTCGTCGTCCTGGCGCAGCGGGATGTCGCCCAGGTTGTGCTTGGCGCGTACTTCCGCTTCGTCACGGCCGACATAGACGTTGCCCGCCTGGTCGTACCAGGCCGGAATGCGGTGGCCCCACCAGAGCTGACGGCTGATGCACCAGTCTTGGATGTCGCGCATCCAGCTGAAGTACATGTTTTCGTACTGCTTGGGTACGAACTGGATTTCACCGTTCTCGACCACTTCGATGGCTTTCTCGGCCAGCGGCTTGGTGGACACGTACCACTGATCGGTCAGCCACGGCTCGATGATGGTGCCGGAGCGATCGCCTTTCGGCACTTTCAGGGCGTGGTCGTCGATCTTTTCCAGCAGGCCGAGGGCGTCGAAGGCGGCAACGATCTGCTTGCGCGCTTCGAAACGATCCAGGCCGGCGTATTCGGCAGGCAGGCTGGCATCGAGCAGGGCGTTGACACTGCCGTCGATGTTGAATATCTGCGCACCCGGCAGCACGGCTGCGTCCTGGTCGAAGATGTTGATCAACGGCAGGTTGTGGCGCTTGCCGACTTCATAGTCGTTGAAGTCGTGGGCCGGGGTGATCTTCACGCAGCCGGTGCCGAATTCCGGGTCGCAGTAATCGTCCGCGATGATCGGGATGCGACGGCCAAGCAGCGGCAGTTCGACGTACTGGCCGATCAGAGCCTTGTAGCGTTCGTCTTCCGGGTTCACAGCGACGGCAGCGTCGCCCAGCATGGTTTCCGGGCGCGTGGTGGCGACGATCAGGTAATCAGCACCTTCGGCGGTCTTGTTGCCGTCAGCCAGCGGATAACGCAGGTTCCACAGGTGGCCCTTCTCGTCGTGGCTTTCCACTTCCAGATCGGAAATGGCGGTGTGGAACTTGGTGTCCCAGTTGACCAGACGCTTGCCACGGTAGATCAGGCCGTCCTCGTGCAGGCGCACGAAAGCTTCCTTGACCGCTTCGGACAGGCCGTCGTCCATGGTGAAGCGCTCGCGCGACCAATCCACGGACGAGCCCAGGCGACGGATCTGCCGGGTGATGTTGCCACCGGACTCGGCTTTCCAATCCCAGACCTTGTCGAGGAATTTCTCGCGGCCCAGATCATGGCGATCGATACCCTGAGCGGCCAGTTGACGTTCCACCACCATCTGCGTGGCAATGCCGGCGTGATCGGTGCCCGGCTGCCACAGGGTGTTGCGACCCTGCATGCGGCGGAAGCGGATCAGGGCATCCATGATCGCGTTGTTGAACCCGTGGCCCATGTGCAGGCTGCCGGTCACGTTCGGCGGCGGGATCATGATGGTGTAAGGGTCACCGGAACCCTGCGGAGCGAAGTAGCCCTTCGCCTCCCAGTTTTCGTACAGGGCGGTTTCGATGGCGTGGGGCTGGTAGGTCTTGTCCATGCGTGGCGGGACCTTCTGGCGTCTGATCGGAAAAGCCGAGCAGTATAACGAACCACCGTATAGTTTTCCTCCGCTCTCGAGGCTATCGGTCGAGCGGAGAAAGGCGCTTCGCTAATGCGCAGTATTGGAGCGCATGAAGGGTGGGATTTGTTAGCGACGCTGTGGCAGCAGGCGGTGCAGGCGCGCTTGTAGGCGGCGTTTGAGCTCGGCTTCGATTTGCGGCACGAAATCGTCGATCACATCCTGCAGGAGTAACTGAGCGGCGGCGCGTAGCTCGCTGTCGAGACGGTTGATCTCGTTGTCCCGGCCAATGGCGCGTTGCACTGTCTGACGCAACTCATTTTCGGAGGCCATGCCGGTCGCAGTGCCGCTCGTGGCCGATGGTTGCGGGCTAGGTGCGTGCACGGGTGCAGGGACTACCTCCGAAAGCAGCGGGATATCGTCAGGGTCGAATTTCTCGGTCAGCAGCGGCGGATCGAGATCGTCACCCAGCAGTTCACGAATCGACTCGAGATCGTTCAGCAGGGCGCCGGGTTTTTGCGGTGGGTTTGGGTTGTCCATGGGGGCTTTACAGTTCGACACGTTTGGGATCATAGCCCTGTTGACGGTAGCTGCGGAAATTCTCCCGGCAGGCGGTCAGCAGGTCGGGTTCCTGGTTGACGATCTCGATCACCCGACTGAAGTGCTCGATATGTGGGCTTAGCGTGCTGCCCAGGTTGATCAGCACGCCCTGGGCTACCTCGGGCACTTCGTCGGTGCCGATCACAATGGGTGATTTCGGGTCGTCTTGATGCAGGTCGTGGGGGATGAAGCTTTCCTGGCGCGCGCGCCACAGCAGCTCGTCGAGCTCGCTGCATTGAGCCGCGTCGCTGCCGCGCAGGAACACCGGCAAACCATGACGCCAGGCCTTGCCGGCGAGCTGACAGGCCGCGCGCAGGCGTTCGGCCGTGGTGCTCGACGACAGTACGTAGAATTCTATTCGGGGCATGAAGGTATCCGCAGACAGCCATCAGGCAGTGCGCCGCCAGCCGGCGGCGCACTGCTCAGGCTTATATCAGCGCTGCTCCTGCGGTACGCGATCGAGCAGGTACTGGGTCAGCAGGGGCACTGGGCGGCCAGTGGCACCCTTGTCCTTGCCGCCGCTGATCCAGGCCGTACCGGCGATGTCCAGGTGGGCCCAGCGGTAGCTCTTGGCGAAGCGCGACAGGAAGCAGCCCGCGGTGATGGTGCCGGCCTTGGGGCCACCGATATTGGCGATGTCGGCAAACGGGCTGTCCAGCTGCTCCTGATATTCGTCATACAGCGGCAGTTGCCAGGCGCGGTCATCGGCGTGGCGGCCAGCGGCGAGAATCTCGCCAACCAGGTCGTCATCGTTGCCCATCAGGCCAGACACATTGCTGCCCAGGGCGACGATGCAGGCGCCGGTGAGGGTGGCGATATCGATCACCGCCTGCGGCTTGAAGCGCTCGGCGTAAGTCAGGGTATCGCACAGCACCAGACGGCCTTCGGCGTCGGTGTTGAGGATTTCCACGGTCTGCCCGCTCATGGTGGTGACGATGTCACCTGGGCGGGTAGCGCCGCCGCTGGGCATGTTCTCGGCGCAGGCGAACAGGCACACGAGATTGATCGGCAGTTGCAGCTCCAGTACGGCGCGCAGGGTGCCGAACACGCTGGCGGCGCCGCACATGTCGTATTTCATCTCATCCATGCCAGCGGCCGGCTTGATGCTGATGCCGCCAGTGTCGAAGGTGATGCCTTTACCGACCAGTACGTAGGGTTTGTCGGTCTTCTTCGCGCCCTGATAGTTGAGCACGATCATCCGCGGCGGCTGATCGCTGCCCTGGGCGACGGCGAGGAAGGCACCAGCGCCGAGCGCCTGCAGTTTCTTCTCGTCGAGGATGTCGACCTTGAGGTTCTTGTGTGCCTTGGCCAACTCTTTTGCCTGCTCGGCAAGGTAGCTGGGGTGGCAGATGTTCGGTGGCAGGTTGCCCAGATCCTTGGTCAGTGCCATGCCGATGCTGATGGCGCGTGCTTCGGTGGTCGCGCGCTCGACACCTGCGACGCTGGCCTTGTCGGTGATCAGGGTGATTTTCTTCAGCGCGCCAGGCGTGGCCTTCTGGCTCTTGAAACGGTCGAACTGGTAGCCGGCATCGGCCAGGCTTTCCACCAGCAGACGCGCCTTACCGTAGGCGTCGCGGTTCTTTACCTGTACATCCTGCAGGGCGAGCAGGGCATCGCTGCCGTTGAGGTTCTTCAACACTGCATACACAGCGGCGACCAATTTGCGCAGTTGGCGGTCAGAGAGCTCGGCGTCTTTGCCGGTGCCGACCAGCAGCACGCGCTCGGCCTTCAGATTCGGCAGGCCGTGGGCCAATAGGGTCTGGCCAGGTTTGCCGGCCAGGTCGCCACGCTTGAGCAGGGCGCTGATCGCACCGCCGCTGGCGGCGTCCACCGCTTTGGCGGTGGCGCCGAGAGTTCCACCTTCGCCGACTGGAATGACCAGGGTGGCGGTTTTCAATGTTTCCGGGCGAGCGCTTTTGACAATAAATTCCATGCGTGGTGTCCCCAAGACAACGAGTCGCGAATGCAGAATGATTTACAGGGTTTTCGCTAAGATCCCTGCATTAAAGGGCTTTAATCTGGATTCCTGATTTTGCTGTACCGATGTTTACCATCTGTATCGGTCGACAGCTTAGCCAACTCTGACCAGTCGCCCTGGCAATTGATCCGTTCGGCGTAGGTGCTGAGCAGCACTTCTATCGTGTGTCCGGGCGGATTGGCAATAAAAGCCGCGTTCATTCCAGCCATCAGGCACAGGTCGCGTAAATGTGTCGGGTATCGTACAGCCGGTGTTGGCGGATGCCCAGTGCCTTCAGGGCTGTCTGGTGACGCCGCCCCGTGGTAGCAGAGCGCTGCACGGGTTGCGGTTCTTGGTGCGTATCAGCCACTTCGCTGTCTACCCATCCTGTAGATTGATTTCTCTCACGCCTCGCCCGGCGTATTCGCATTTACGACCTGAGCTCGCGCAGCTTGCTGAGTTCGATGGCCAAATGTCGCTAGAACCTCTCAATAGGGGGTATCTAGGGCCAGATATTCGGTGTGCTCGGCTAAATAGGCCTCAAACCGGCTAGGCCGTGTGCTTAAGAGCGCAGTGCTCATCTCAGTAATATGGCGGTTATCCATTGCGGTTTCGCAACTATTCACAGTGCTTGAGTTCAATTAAGGCTCACCCTGCGTGGCAATGGCCATGTGAGGCCCTGAATTAGGAGGCTTCATGTTCAAGGTTCCATTGCTTAGCCGTTCCTGGCAATGGTTGCATGCGCTCAGCGCCGGCCAGCGCAAACGTGCATTTTTCTGGGCGACAGCGGCTTCTCTGACGGTCGCAGTGAGTGCGCTCATTCTTCAGCCACCACACATGGCAGATCTGTCAGAGGAAAGCAGGCATGAGCTGCCCAACCTGTTGGTTCAATGGGAAAGTGGCGATGTGATTGTTCTGCTCCGCCATCTCGAGCGGTGTGACAAGGAAGACTACCCATGCCTGCAGGGCACGGAAGGTGTGACCTCCAGGTCAGTGGTCGTTGGCAATTTTCTCGCGGAGGGTTTCAGCCAATTAGGTCTCGGCAAAACCGACATTTACAACAGCCCACTGACTCGAACGGCTCAGACCGAGTCAATCGTGTTTGACGATGTCGGGATAGATGAAGACTGGCTGTATCAATGCAGAGAAACGATGCTCAAGGACGCGCTACAGCATAAAGCTCCGGGTAAAAACCTGATTCTGGTTACCCACAGCAGTTGTATCTCCGCGTTCGAGCAGGCGCTGGGCTACGACAGTGACACACCTGAATACGGGACTTCCCTGTTCTTTACCAAAGCATCTGAGCCTGACTCCCTGGATGTGCTGGGCTTTCTCGACGCAGATGACTGGGGTGTCACCCTGGGGGCTGAGGCAGGAAAAGTTGGCGAGGTGGTCTATCAAGGTCATGACGGCAGGCGAGTAGCGCAGGAAACACTACCGCCCTATCTGCGTGAGATGGATATATAGGCTGGCTCTGATACTCGCACTGATCCAGTTGCTGCGCACCAGGCAGGTCGTAGGGCTGACTTCGCGTAGTGGGGTCTTTGCGGCGCGCACGGCTTTTATGTGCAGTGACACGCCAGCTTAATCGCAGGATAATAACGGCAATTTTTCGGCCGGTTCGCTTAAACACGCGTACCAGCATGCAGTGCGGTTCGATTGAGCACAGCCGCCTGAGCCTGACAACCCTGGAGTGTCTGTTTGATCGTCTTCCGATATTTGTCCCGAGAGGTTCTGGTTACCTTGAGTGCGGTCAGTGCCGTGCTGCTGGTGATCATCATGAGTGGTCGCTTCATCAAGTACCTGGCCCAGGCGGCCCAAGGGATACTCGATCCGAGTGTGCTGTTTTTGATCATGGGCTTTCGTCTGCCTGGCTTCCTGCAGCTGATTTTGCCGCTGGGACTGTTCCTGGGGTTCCTGTTGGCCTACGGGCGTCTGTACCTCGACAGCGAGATGACCGTGCTGTCGGCGACCGGCATGAGCCAGCAGAAGCTGTTTATCTACAGCCTGGCTCCGGCCACTGTAGTGGCGCTGCTGGTTGCCTGGCTGAGCATGGGCTTGGCGCCTCAGGGCGTTTCTCAGGTCGCGAAGATATTCAATCAGCAGGATTCTTTGACCGAATTCGATACCTTGATGCCTGGCCGCTTTCAGTCCATGCGCAATGGCTCCCGGGTGACCTATACCCAGGAGCTGTCAGAAGATCGCACCGAGTTGGGCGGCATCTTCATCTCCGACAAGCGCCTGTCCCGTGAAGGCGACAAGGAGCGCGGCATCACTGTGCTGGTGGCCGAGAGTGGTCGTCAGGAAGTGCAAGCCGACGGCAGCCGTTATCTGATTCTGGAAAACGGCTATCGCTATGACGGCAATCCTGGTCAAGCCGATTATCGCGTCGTGCAGTACGACACCTACGGCGTGCTGCTGCCCAAGCCTTCAGTAACCGCAGACATCAGTGAGCGTGAGGCCATCCCCACGTCGCAACTATTCGGCAGTGACGAGCCGCGCCTGCAATCCGAACTGCAGTGGCGTCTATCCATTCCGTTGCTGGTGTTTATCGTCACCCTGATGGCGGTTCCTCTGTCTCGGGTCAATCCGCGTCAGGGCCGCTTCCTCAAGCTGCTGCCGGCGATTCTGTTGTATATGACCTACCTCGGTTTGCTGGTGGCCGCGCGCAGTGCGTTGGACAAGGGGCGAATTCCGCCCGCAATCGGCCTGTGGGGCGTGCACCTGTTGTTCCTGCTGATCGGTCTGGCTCTGCTGTACTGGGAGCCGATGCGTCTGAAGCTGGTAAGTCGTCGGGAGAGTGCTCGTGGTTAAGCTGGATCGTTACATTGGCACTCAAGTGCTGTTCGCCATCCTGGCTGTGCTCGGCATCATCGTCGGTCTCGCCCTGCTGTTCGCGTTCATCGACGAGCTGGGCGATATAGAGGGTAGCTACGGCCTGGGCGATGCCCTGTGGTACGTCTTTCTCACTGCGCCGCGGCGCATCTACGACATGCTGCCCATGGCGGCCTTGGTGGGTTGCCTGATCGGCCTGGGTACTCTGGCCAGCAACAGCGAATTGACCATCATGCGCGCAGCTGGTGTGTCCATCGGGCGCATTGTTTGGGGTGTGATGAAGCCGATGCTGGCGCTGATGCTGGTGGGCATCCTGATCGGTGAGTATGTCGCGCCCTGGAGCGAGAATCAGGCCCAGGCGGGCAGGGCGATGGCGCAGGGCGGTGGTGAAGCGCAGACCTCGAAACGTGGTATGTGGCACCGTCAGGGGCAGGAGTTCGTGCACATCAACGCCGTGCAACCTGACGGCGTGTTGTTCGGCGTGACGCGTTACCAGTTCGACGATCAGCGTCGTCTGGAATCGTCCAGCTTCGCTCGTCGTGCTACCTATGAAGGCAGCTATTGGCAGCTGGAGGATGTGGCGACCACCCGGTTCCACGAGCGCAACACCGAAGTGGTCAACGTGCCGAGCGAGCGTTGGGAGATCGAGCTTAATCCGCAGCTGCTCGGCACCGTGGTGCTGGAGCCCGAAGCGCTATCGGTCAGTGGTTTGTGGCGCTACATCCACTACCTGAAGGAGCAGGGCTTGAGTAATGGTCAGTACTGGCTAGCGTTCTGGACCAAGGTGCTGCAGCCGCTGGTCACCGCTGCGCTGGTGCTGATGGCCATTTCCTTCATCTTCGGGCCACTGCGCTCGGTCACCCTCGGTCAGCGTGTATTCACGGGGGTGCTGGTCGGCTTCGTGTTCCGTATCGCCCAGGATCTGCTCGGCCCCTCAAGCCTGGTATTCGGCTTCTCGCCACTGTTCGCGGTGCTGATCCCGGCTGGTATCTGTGCGGTGGCGGGCTTGTGGCTATTGCGCCGAGCCGGCTGATCTATCGCGCCTTCTCCCGTCTGGCGGGGGAGGGCGTGGCGCATTCTTTGCGCCTTTTCTTTATGCAGGCATTCACCCTGCCGCTGGGTGCCATTCGTTACTCTTCTCGCTACTTGCGATGCGCGTTCTTCGGCAGTTGCACGGTAACGCTATCTGAGTAGCGGTCGTGCCAGCTGCATTTGCGTTTGTCGAAGAGCACCCACAGGTAGCCCAGGCCCAGGGCCAGCCCTGAAACAAGCGCGACCAGAAAGCGCAACAAGGCTTGCCACAGGTTGATCGCTGTTCCGTCCGCATTCTGTACGCGTATGCCCCAGACCTGCATGCCCAGTGTCTGGCCGTTGCGTGTCCAGAATGTGGCGAAGAAGCTGAACAGGCTGAACAGCAGTAAGGTGGAAAGCAGTGGGTCGCCGTCCAAAGTCCCGGCTTCCGACCACTGCCGTAGCTGCGCTTCACCATAGATGGCCATCTGAATCAGCTTGTAGGTGAAGGTGGTGACGATCAGCAGGGCGATGCACAGAAAGCTGTCGTACAGCACGGCAGCCAGGCGGCGGCCCAGCCCGGCTGCGGGAAAGTCGCCTTGCGGGCGCAGTGCGTGTTTCGACATGGCGGGCTCTTCGTGGAGGCAATGGCGGCGATACTAATTTGCAGGCATAAAAAAACCCCTGATATGCATCAGGGGTTTTTCAAACAGCGGCTTATTCCTGGACTTGAACCTGGTCAGCCTGCATGCCTTTTTGACCTTGTACAGCAACGAAGCTAACTTTCTGGCCTTCTTTCAGACTCTTGAAGCCGTTACCTTCGATGGCGCGGAAGTGTACGAACAGATCCGGACCGCTTTCTGGAGTGATAAAACCAAAACCTTTCTCGTCGTTAAACCACTTGACGGTACCGTTCTGACGATTCGACATGTCTCTTTTCCTTGGAACTAGAGTTGATGACAGCCTCCATATATAGAGGACTGAAGACTGGTTGCAAGGAGTGTGGAAGTCGAACGGGATGTAGCGGATCTTGAGCGATCTACTGCATCAGGTCACGATTCTCGGCGACCCATGCAAACACAGTGGCTGAACTCTACGCTAACTATGAAGCAAATGCCAACCCCTCGGGCACGCATAAACCCACGTAAAATTCGTGAGGCTTTTAAGCGAGTTCCAAGTTGGTTTTTTATAATGGCTAATTGATTGCGCAAAGAGGAGTCGCGCAGCACAACTTTGGTGCGAACTGTCACAAGTGGGTAACAGTTGAAGGATATATGGTGCCCCGGGGGAGACTCGAACTCCCACTTCTTTCGAAAACGGATTTTGAATCCGCCGCGTCTACCGGTTCCGCCACCGGGGCACAATCGCGGCGCAGTATAGGGAGCAAGTTGCCGTTGGTCAATGCACTTGCGTGGTCACCGTGTAGGAATTCCGGTAAGCTGCTCCGCCCTGCAAGACGACACCTTTTCCACCATGCGCGTTGCCGACTTTCATTTTGATCTGCCTGATGAGCAGATTGCCCGTCACCCTCTTGCCGAACGCCGCGCCAGCCGTCTGCTGATTCTCGACGGGGCCAGTGGCGCGCTCGCTCATCGGCATTTCGCCGACGTGCTTGAATATCTGCGCCCGGGCGACCTGATGGTGTTCAACAATACCCGTGTGATTCCGGCGCGGCTGTTCGGCCAGAAAGCTTCCGGTGGCAAGCTCGAAATACTGATCGAGCGTGTGCTCGACGAGCATCGTGTGCTGGCCCATGTGCGTGCCAGTAAGTCGCCCAAGCCGGGCTCGACGATTCTTATCGAGGGCGGTGCTCAGGCGCAGATGGTGGCGCGTCACGATGCACTGTTCGAGCTGCGTTTCGACGAGGCGGTGCTGCCGCTGCTCGAGCGTGTCGGGCACATGCCGTTGCCTCCTTATATAGACAGGCCGGATGAAGACGCGGATCGCGAGCGCTATCAGACCGTTTATGCGCAGAAGGCCGGTGCCGTAGCGGCGCCTACCGCAGGCCTGCATTTCGATGACGAGTTGCTAGCGGCCTTGCGCGAGCGGGGCGTCGAGAGCGCCTTTGTCACGCTGCACGTCGGCGCTGGTACCTTCCAGCCGGTGCGTGTGGAGCGTATCGAAGATCATCACATGCACAGCGAGTGGCTGGAGGTCGGTCAAGACGTGGTCGACGCCGTGCAGGCCTGTCGCGCACGGGGCGGCCGAGTGGTTGCCGTGGGCACTACCAGCGTCCGCTCGCTGGAAAGCGCAGCTCGCGATGGTGAGCTGAAGCCGTTCAGTGGTGATACCGACATCTTCATCTACCCCGGTCGGCCGTTCCATGTGGTCGATGCCCTGGTAACCAACTTTCATCTGCCCGAATCGACCCTGCTGATGCTGGTGTCGGCATTCGCCGGCTATGCGGAAACCATGGCGGCCTACGCTCAGGCGGTGGCCGAGGGATATCGCTTCTTCAGTTACGGTGATGCCATGTTCATCACCCGCAATCCCGCGCCACGCGGGCCCGAGGATCACCTATGACGCGCAGCTGCCGCATGTCTTTCGAACTGCTGGCCACCGACGGCAAGGCCCGCCGTGGCCGCCTGACTTTCCCCCGTGGCGTGGTCGAGACCCCGGCCTTCATGCCGGTTGGCACCTACGGCACGGTTAAAGGCATGCTGCCGCGCGATATCGAAGCCATCGGTGCGCAGATGATCCTCGGCAATACCTTTCACCTGTGGCTGCGTCCGGGCACCGAAGTTATCAAGCGCCATGGCGACCTGCATGATTTCATGCAGTGGCAGGGGCCGATTCTCACCGACTCGGGTGGCTTCCAGGTGTTCAGCCTGGGCGCGATGCGCAAGATCAAGGAAGAGGGCGTGACCTTTGCCTCGCCGGTCGACGGTTCCAAGGTGTTCATGGGGCCCGAAGAGTCGATGCAGGTGCAGCGCGATCTGGGCTCCGACGTTGTGATGATCTTCGACGAGTGCACGCCGTATCCCGCTGAGTTCGACGTGGCCAAGACCTCTATGGAGCTGTCGCTGCGCTGGGCCAAGCGCTCCAAGGTCGCTCATGGCGACAGCAGCGCGGCGCTGTTCGGTATCGTTCAGGGTGGCATGCACGAATCCCTGCGCATGCGCTCTCTGGAAGGGCTGAGCGATCTGGATTTCGACGGCCTGGCCATTGGCGGCCTGTCGGTCGGCGAGCCGAAGGAAGAGATGATCAAGGTGCTGGACTACCTGCCGGGCCAGATGCCGGCCGACAAGCCGCGTTACCTGATGGGCGTCGGCAAGCCGGAAGACCTGGTCGAAGGCGTGCGCCGTGGTGTGGATATGTTCGACTGCGTGATGCCGACGCGCAACGCGCGCAACGGCCACCTGTTCATCGACACTGGTGTGCTGAAAATCCGCAATGCGTTTCACCGTCATGATGACTCGCCGCTGGATCCGACCTGTGACTGTTACACCTGCAAACACTTCTCGCGTGCCTATCTGCATCATTTGGATAAGTGCGGTGAAATGCTCGGCAGCATGTTGAATACAATCCACAACTTGCGTCATTACCAGCGCCTTATGGCTGGTTTGCGCGAGGCAATTCAACAGGGTACATTGGCCGCCTTTGTCGATGCCTTCTACACCCGGCGCGGTCTGCCAACGCCTCCGCTGGATTGATGATTCGATGGCTAAAAGATCTTTAAACAGGAGTGTCAAATGAGCTTTTTTATTCCCGCTGCCTACGCTGATGCTGGTGCTGCCGGCCCGGCTGGTTCCGGTTTCGAGTGGATCTTCCTGGTCGGCTTCCTGGTCATCTTCTATCTGATGATCTGGCGCCCTCAGGCCAAACGTGCCAAAGAGCACAAGAGCCTGCTCGGCAATCTGCAGAAGGGCGACGAAGTGGTTACCTCCGGTGGCATTGCCGGCAAGGTTTCCAAGGTCAGCGACGATTTCGTGGTAATCGAAGTGTCCGACACCGTCGAACTGAAGATCCAGAAAGGCGCCATCGCAGCAACTCTGCCTAAGGGCACGCTGAAAGCCATCTGATGACGGTTGAAAAACTACCTGCGTTGCCATCGCTGCGTTAAAAACAAGCTCGGAATGCTCATGTACCAAAGTACACTCCGCTTCCTCGCCTGTTTTTGCCTTGCGCTGGCTGCCTCGCCTACGTTTTTCAGCAGTTTGTTGACTATCTGTTCCAGTTTTATCCATCCCGCGGGGCGCAGATTGCGCCCCGCGTCATAAGCGGGCGGCGTCATTCATGCTCAACAAATACCCTCTGTGGAAATACCTGCTGATTGCAGCCGTACTCGGCATTAGCCTGGTTTATTCCGCACCCAATCTCTACCCTGATGATCCGGCCATCCAGGTCAGCGGGGCTAGCTCGGCACAGACCATCGAGCAAGCCGATCTTGATCGCGTCAGCAAGGCGCTGACCGATGCCGGCATCGAGGTCAAGGCATCGAGCGTTGGCGAGCAAGGCCGTAGCGGCCTGCTGCGCCTGACCAAGCAGGGCGACCAGCTGCCGGCCAAGGATGTCGTGCGCAAGGCGCTTGGCGACAACTATGTAGTCGCCCTCAACCTGGCCCAGACCACTCCCGACTGGCTGCGTAACCTGGGCGCTAGCCCGATGAAGCTCGGCCTCGACCTGTCTGGCGGTGTGCACTTCCTGCTCGAAGTCGATATGGACAAGGCGCTGGACGTCCGTCGTCAGGTTTATGAAGGTGAGCTCAAGAGCCTGTTGCGCAAGGAGCGTGTGCGCTATCGCAGCATGCCGCAGCAGGGCGGTGCCATCCAGCTGGGCTTCGCTGACAGTGAAACCCTGCAAAAGGCTCAGCAGCTGATCCGCAAGGATTTCAACGATTTCGAATTGAATGCTCAGGAACGTGGCGGCCAGCAAGTGCTGCGCGTGATCATGACTGCAGCTAAGATCGCCGAGATTCGCGAATACTCGATCCGCCAGAACCTGACTACCGTGCGTAACCGGGTCAACGAACTGGGCGTCGCCGAGCCGCTGGTTCAGCGTCAGGGTGCTAACCGCATCGTGGTCGAGCTGCCAGGCGTGCAGGACACCGCCGAAGCCAAGCGTATTCTCGGCAAGACCGCCAACCTTGAATTCCGTCTGGCGGCCGACCCGAATGCGCCGCGTGGCACCACCGAGCAGTTCGGCTTTCGTGAGGAAGGCCGTCCGCCGGTGCAGCTCGAGCGTGAGCTGATCATCACTGGTGACCAGGTGACCGATGCGCAGGCCAGCTTCGACGAGAATGGCCGTCCGCAAGTGAACATCCGTCTGGATGGTCATGGCGGTGACCTGATGAACCGTTCTACCCGCAGCAACGTCGGGCGCAGCATGGCGGTGATCTTCATCGAGCAGCGTCCGCTGACCCGCTACGTGAAGCAGATGGTCGATGGCGTCGAGCAGGAGGTGCAGGTCGACTCCTTCAAGGAGGAGAAACTGATCATCAGCCTGGCGACCATCCAGTCGCCGCTGGGCAGCCAGTTCCGTATCACCGGCCTTAACGGTCAGGGCGAGTCGTCCGAGCTGGCGTTGCTGCTACGTGCCGGTGGCCTTGCTGCGCCGATGTACTTCGCTGAAGAGCGTACCATCGGCCCGAGTTTGGGTGCCGAGAACATCACCAAGGGTATCGAATCCACTGAGTGGGCGATGATCTTCGTGTCGTTGTTCATGATCGCCATCTACCGCTTCTTTGGTGTTCTGGCGACCGTGGCGCTGGCCTTCAACCTGGTTCTGTTGGTCGGGTTGATGTCGGTGATCGGCGCGACTCTGACCTTGCCGGGTATTGCCGGTATCGTGCTGACCCTGGGTATGGCGGTGGACGCCAACGTGTTGATCTACTCGCGGATACGTGAGGAGCTGAACAATGGCCTGTCGGTGCAGCGGGCGATCCACGAAGGCTTCGACCGTGCCTACTCGGCGATTCTCGACAGTAACCTGACCACGCTGCTGGTCGGTGCCATCTTGTTCGCGCTGGGTACTGGGCCGATCAAGGGCTTCGCTGTGACGCTGTCGATCGGGATCATTACCTCGATGTTCACTGCGATCATGTTCACCCGAGGGATGGTCAACCTGATCTTCGGTGGCCGTAACTTCAAGAAACTGTGGATCTGAGGTGAGGCTATGAGACTTCCATCCCGCATTCCGTTCATGGCGATACGCAACATCGCGTTCGCCATCACCGTGGTCATCAGCCTTATTGGTCTTGGTAGCCTGTTCAAGCATGGCCTCAACTTTGGCCTCGATTTCACCGGCGGTACGCTAATCGAGCTGACCTACGAGCAGCCGGCCGACCTGGAGCTGATCAAGCGCGAGCTGGGTCAGGCGGGTTACCCGGATGCCGTGGTGCAGAGCTTCGGTTCCACCACTGATGTGCTGGTGCGCATGGCTGGCGATTCGGCCGATCTGGGTAACCAGGTCGCTGCTGCGCTGCGCAAGATCGACGTCGACACCTCGTTCGAGGTCAAGCGCGTTGAGTTCGTCGGCCCGCAGGTGGGTGAGGAGCTGCGTGATCAGGGCGGCCTGGCCATGCTTCTGGCGCTCGGCGGTATCCTGCTGTACTTGGCCTTCCGCTTTCAGTGGAAGTTCGGTTTGGGTGCCGTGGCCTCGTTGGCCCATGACGTGATCGTTACCTTGGGTATTCTGGCGTTCTTCCAGGTGCCGTTCGACCTGACGGTGATGGCGGCCGTGCTGGCGATGTTGGGTTACTCGCTGAACGACACCATCATCATCTACGACCGTATCCGCGAGAACTTCCGGGTGCTGCGCAAGGCTGAGATTGTCGAGAACATCGATGTGTCGGTGACCCAGACGCTGCTGCGTACCATCGCCACGTCGACATCGACGGCCATGGCGCTGGTCGCGCTGCTGGTGTTCGGCGGTGACAGCCTCGCAGGTTTCGCCCTGACGCTGCTGATCGGTGTATTCGTCGGTACCTATTCGTCGATCTATATCAGTGCTCCGGTGCTGATCTGGCTGAAGCTGTCCTCCGAGGATCTGATTCCTCCGGTGGCCACTGCCGAGGGCGCCGACGAGCGTCCCTGATATGTGACGCACTGCTCCGAACGCAGTGGATAAAGGCGGGCGACAAGGGAACTTGTCGCCCGTTTTGCGTTTCCAAGGCAGGGAGTAGAGCGCAAGTGCGCTGCAGTTGTGATCAGGAGGTTCGCATGAATAAGTCATTGTTGATTGGTGCTGTGTTGGGTGCTGTCGGTGTCACGGCAGGTGGCGCTGTTGCGACCTACAGCTTGGTCGGCGGCGGGCCTAAGTACGCTGAGGTTCTGGCAGTCAAACCGGTGACTGAAACCATCAAGACGCCGCGTGAGGAATGCAAGGACGTGGCCGTTACCCGTCAGCGTCCGGTTCAGGATCAGCACCAGATCGCAGGTACCGCTATCGGTGCCGTGGTCGGCGGTCTGCTCGGCAATCAGGTTGGCGGTGGTAATGGCAAGAAGATCGCTACCGTGGCAGGTGCCGTTGGTGGTGGCTACGCAGGCAACAAGGTGCAGGAAGGTATGCAGGGCCGCGATACCTATACCACCACCGAGACGCGCTGCAAGACCGTCACTGACTCCAGCGATAAGATCGTCGGCTATGACGTGAAATACGATCTGGATGGCAAGATCGGCAAGGTGCGCATGGATGAAGAGCCGGGCAGCAAGATCCCGGTGCGCGACGGCAAGCTGGTGTTGGCCGACTCTGAATCGGACGAGTAATCGGTTCGGTTGGTTGTAGAAAAGGCGCTCTCAGGAGCGCCTTTTTCATGGGCAATAAAAAACCGGCGCTAGGCCGGTTTTTAAAGGAGCAGCGATTAGCGCTTGAGCGCCGCCGAGAGGTGCGGCTGGATCGCGGTCAGTACGGCCTTGAAGCACTTGGTGTTGCCGGCAACGATCTGGCCCTTCTCGAGGAATTCATGACCGCCGCTGAAGTCGCTGACCAGGCCGCCTGCTTCCTGAATCAGCAGGGCGCCAGCTGCCATGTCCCACTCGGACAGGCCGAATTCCCAGAACGCGTCATAACGGCCAGCCGCCACGTAAGCCAGATCCAGGCTGGCGGCACCGGCACGGCGTACGCCTGCGGTCTGGCCGACCAGGCTGCGGAACATGCCTAGGTAGTTTTCCAGGTTGTCCAGCTGGCTGTCGCGGAACGGGAAGCCGGTGCCCAGCAGGGCGCCGTCCAGGCTCTTGCGGTTGCTGACGCGCAGGCGACGGCCGTTCAGGGCTGCGCCACGGCCGCGGCTGGCGGTGAATTCTTCCTGGCGTACCGGGTCGATGATCACCGCATGCTCCAGGCGGCCGCGGTATTTGCAGGCCAGGCTTACAGCGAAGTGCGGTACGCCGCGAATGAAGTTGGTGGTGCCATCCAGTGGGTCGATGATCCACTGGTAATCGGTGCCTTCACCGCTGCCTTCCAAGAGGCCGCCTTCTTCGCCAAGGAAGCTGTGAGTCGGGTAGGCCTTGCGCAAAGCCTGGATAATCATCAGCTCGGCTGACCTGTCGATCTCGGTGACGTAGTCCTTGGCGTCCTTTTCATCTACGGAGATGACGTCCAGGCGTTCGATGGAGCGGAAGATCATTTCACCGGCGCTACGGGCTGCGCGCAGCGCGATATTCAGCATGGGCTGCATGGAAGTTCACCTGGGGTCGTAATAAAGCCGGCCATTCTAGCAGAAAAGCGTCTCGCTTGAAGTGCCGTCCGTGCTTGCGTGGCATAAAGCTGGGGGCTTCTGTAAGATTTGTCGCCTTATTTATCCGATGCGGGCGTCTCCCTTGCTGCAGAACATTCGAGTGGTACTGGTCAATACCAGTCATCCCGGCAATATCGGTGGGGCGGCTCGTGCCATGAAAAACATGGGATTCTCGCGGCTGGTGCTGGTCGAGCCGCGCCAGTTCCCGAGCGAGGAGGCGGTGGCGCGTGCTTCGGGTGCTAACGACGTCCTCGATTCTGCTCAAGTGGTCAGTTGCCTCGAAGATGCGTTGGTCGGATGCAGTCTGGTGTTTGGCACCAGTGCCCGTGAGCGGCGTATTCCTTGGCCGCTTATTGATCCGCGCGATTGCGGGGTGGCGGCTGTGGATAAGGCTGTTGCCGGTGGTGAGGTGGCGCTGGTGTTTGGTCGCGAGCACGCCGGTCTCACCAATGAGGAGCTGCAGCGCTGTCACTTTCACGTGCACATTCCATCCGATCCGACATTCAGCTCGCTGAACTTGGCGGCTGCCGTGCAGGTGCTGACGTATGAAGCGCGCATGGCAGCTCTGGCGCTGGAGAATGCGTCCCTTGTGGCGCCTCGCCAGGAGGTCGATGCTGACGAGGGTGAGCAGCCGGTGACCGCTGACGAGATGGAGTCCTTCTACGGGCACCTCGAAAAATCGCTGGTGGAGATCGGTTTTCTCGATCCGGTCAATCCGCGTCATTTGATGAGTCGTCTGCGTCGTCTTTACGGTCGCAGTGGTGTCACCAAGTTGGAAATGAACATCTTGCGTGGCGTGTTGACCGAAACGCTCAAGGCGGCGCGCGGCGAGCACCATAAGCGGGGGAAGACTGATGTTTGAGCGCATGCGGGAAGATATCCAGGGTGTTTTTCATCGTGATCCTGCGGCGCGCAATGCGTTCGAAGTGGTCACCTGCTACCCCGGATTGCATGCGGTTTGGCTGCATCGAGCGGCCCATGGGCTTTGGGTGTCAGGCTGGAAGTGGCTAGCGCGCAGCGTGTCGAACTTCAGTCGCTGGTTGACCGGCATCGAGATTCACCCGGGTGCTGTGATTGGTCGGCGTTTTTTCATCGATCATGGTATGGGTATCGTCATCGGTGAAACCGCCGAGATCGGCGATGACGTGACGCTCTATCAAGGTGTCACCCTGGGCGGCACCAGCTGGAACAAGGGCAAGCGTCACCCGACTCTCGAGGATGGCGTGGTGGTTGGGGCTGGTGCCAAGGTGCTGGGGCCGTTCACGGTCGGTGCTGGTGCCAAAATCGGTTCCAACGCGGTAGTCACCAAGGCGGTGCCGGCTGGGGCAACGGCGGTCGGTATTCCGGCCAAGATCATCGTCAAGGATGATGCGGGGCTCGAGGCGCAGCGCCAGGCCATTGCGGACAAGCTGGGTTTCGATGCCTACGGCGTCAGTCAGGACATGCCGGATCCGGTGGCGCGGGCAATCGCGCAGCTGCTCGACCACCTGCATGCGGTCGACAATCGTCTGGAAGGCATGTGTGAGGCGCTTGGTGCGCTGGGTAGTGATTACCGGGCCAAAGACTTGCCTGAGTTGCGCGCCGAGGACTTCGATGGAGTGTGCAAGGGGCAGGGTGACAAGCCCGCCGCCTAATGCGTGGCAGGCCTAGCTTTGCTATGATCCGCCGCCGCTTGCGGCTTGCAAGGCGTTTAAACCTGAGTGTTTTGGTTGGTCTTATAGTTGACTTAAATACTCGGGAATAGGATAATTGCGGCACATTGTGATTCCTTGGTAACCCTTCATGCGACTGACTACCAAAGGCCGATACGCCGTGACTGCCATGCTCGATTTGGCGCTGCATGCGCAAAATGGGCCGGTATCCCTGGCCGATATCTCTGAGCGCCAGGGTATTTCTCTCTCCTACCTCGAGCAGCTGTTCGCCAAGCTCCGTCGTGGGAGTCTGGTTTCCAGCGTGCGTGGCCCGGGTGGTGGTTATCAACTGTCGCGCAACATGCAGGGTATCCAGGTCGCTGAAGTGATCGACGCGGTCAACGAATCCGTCGACGCCACCCGTTGCCAAGGGCAGGGTGGTTGTCACTCTGGCGACATCTGCCTGACCCATCACCTGTGGTGCGATCTGAGCCAGCAGATCCACGAGTTCCTCAGCGGCATCAGCTTGGCCGATCTGGTCACTCGCCGCGAGGTGCAGGAAGTCGCCCAGCGCCAGGATCAGCGTCGCTGCAATAGCAATGGCCGGGCACACCTTCTGGATAAGATTGAAGCGTCCACCGTCGATTGAGCACGCAAGGCGCCGGCCTGATACCTGATTAGGAGATACCTGAATGAAATTGCCGATCTACATGGACTATTCCGCGACAACGCCAGTCGACCCACGCGTTGCGCAAAAGATGATCGAATGCCTGACCAACGAAGGCAACTTCGGCAACCCGGCTTCGCGTTCCCACGTATTCGGCTGGAAAGCCGAAGAAGCAGTGGAAAATGCCCGCCGCCAAGTCGCCGAGCTGGTCAATGCCGACCCCCGCGAAATCGTCTGGACGTCCGGTGCCACCGAATCCGACAACCTCGCCATCAAGGGCGTTGCCAGCTTCTACGCCAGCAAAGGCAAGCACCTGATTACCTCGAAGATCGAGCACAAAGCGGTGCTCGACACCATGCGTCAGCTTGAGCGTGAAGGCTTCGAAGTTACCTATATCGAGCCGCGTGAAGATGGCCTGATCACCCCTGATATGGTCGCAGCAGCACTGCGTGAAGACACCATTCTGGTGTCGATCATGCACGTCAACAACGAAATCGGCACCGTCAATGACATTGCTGCGATCGGCGAGATGCTGCGTGCACGTGGCGTGTTCTTCCACGTCGACGCCGCCCAGTCGACCGGCAAGGTCGAGATCGATCTGCAGAATCTCAAAGTCGACCTGATGTCTTTCTCGGCGCACAAGACCTATGGCCCGAAAGGTGTCGGCGCTCTGTACGTACGCCGCAAGCCGCGTATCCGTCTGGAGGCTCAGACTCACGGTGGCGGCCACGAGCGCGGTATGCGTTCCGGCACCCTGGCGACCCATCAGTGTGTCGGCATGGGCGAAGCCTTCCGCATCGCCAAGGAAGAAATGGCCGCAGAGAACGCCAAGGTACTGGCCCTGCGTGATCGTTTCTTCAAGCACGTTGATGGTCTGGAAGAGCTGTACATCAACGGCAGCATGACTGCCCGTGTACCGCACAACCTGAACCTCAGCTTCAACTACGTCGAAGGCGAGTCGTTGATCATGGCCCTCAAGGATCTGGCGGTATCGTCCGGTTCGGCCTGTACCTCGGCCTCTCTGGAGCCTTCCTACGTGCTGCGCGCTCTTGGCCGCAACGACGAACTGGCGCACAGCTCGATTCGCTTCACCTTCGGTCGCTTCACCACCGAAGAAGAAGTCGATTACGCCGCGGAGAAAGTACGCGAGGCGGTCACCAAGCTGCGCGAACTGTCGCCGCTCTGGGATATGTTCAAAGAAGGTGTCGACATTTCCAAAGTGGAATGGGCAGCACACTAAAAGCTGCCGGTGAGCGGCGCCTGATGAAAGAGGATTCATAACATGGCTTACAGCGAAAAGGTCATCGACCACTACGAGAACCCGCGCAACGTCGGCAAGATGAACGCGGAAGATCCTGATGTCGGCACCGGCATGGTCGGCGCGCCGGCCTGCGGCGACGTGATGCGTCTGCAGATCAAGGTCAACGAGCAGGGTGTTATTGAGGACGCCAAGTTCAAGACCTACGGCTGTGGCTCCGCCATCGCTTCCAGTTCCCTGGCCACTGAGTGGATGAAGGGCAAGACGCTGGACGAGGCAGAGACCATCAAGAACACCCAGCTTGCCGAAGAATTGGCACTGCCACCCGTGAAGATTCACTGTTCGGTACTCGCTGAGGACGCCATCAAGGCAGCCGTACGCGATTACAAACAGAAGAAAGGTTTGCTCTAAGGAGGTTCGTCGATGACCATCAGCATGACTCCAGCCGCTGCCCAGCATATTCGTCGTTCGCTCGACGGGCGTGGTAAGGGTGAGGGTATCCGTCTGGGTGTTCGCACCACGGGCTGCTCCGGCTTGGCTTACGTACTGGAGTTCGTCGATGAGACCGCCAGCGAAGATCAGGTGTTCGAGAGCCATGGCGTCAAGGTGATCATCGATCCCAAAAGCCTGGTCTACCTCGACGGTACCGAGCTGGATTTCGTCAAGGAAGGGTTGAACGAAGGCTTCAAGTTCAGCAACCCGAATGTCCGTGGCGAGTGCGGTTGCGGCGAAAGCTTTAACATCTGATGAGCAGTTCTGGCCCCTGTCACTTCGCCCTGTTCGAGTTGCAGCCGAGTTTTCGTCTGGATCTTGATCAGTTGGCGGCCCGCTACCGCGAGCTTGCTCGTAGCGTGCATCCCGATCGCTTTGCTGACGCTTCTGAGCGTGAGCAGCGTCTGGCGCTTGAGCGTTCGGCAAGCCTTAACGAGGCCTATAGCACGCTCAAGAGTGATTCGCGGCGGGCCCGTTATCTGCTTGCGATGCGTGGTCCCGAGCTGCCGTTGGAAGTGACTGTGCAGGATGCTGACTTCCTCATGCAGCAGATGCAGTGGCGCGAAGAACTCGAAGAGTTGCAAGACGACGCTGATCTGGCGGGGGTTGCTGCGTTCAAGGGACGTTTGAAGATCGCCAAGCAAAACCTCAACGATAGCTTCGCCGAGGCTTGGGAGGACAATGCGCGCCGAGAAGAGGCTGAACGCCTGATGCGCCGCATGCAGTTCCTCGACAAGCTTTCCCACGAGGTGCGCCAGCTGGAAGAGCGCCTCGACGATTAATGTACGTACGGCTGCCGTGGCCGTGCCTGATACCCAGATAAGCACCGACTACCTATGGCTTTATTGCAGATTGCTGAGCCCGGACAGAGCCCACAACCACACCAGCGTCGTCTGGCTGTAGGGATCGATCTGGGCACCACCAATTCCCTGGTCGCTGCCGTGCGCAGCGGCGTCAGCGAGCCGCTGCCGGACAGTGAAGGGCGCTTGATTCTGCCCTCGGCCGTGCGTTATCACGCCGATCGCGTCGAGGTCGGTGAAACGGCCCGTCGTGATGCCGCCAGCGACCCCTTCAACAGCATCCTGTCGGTCAAACGCCTGATGGGCCGTGGCCTTGCCGATGTGAAACAATTGGGTGAGCAACTGCCTTACCGCTTCGTCGCCGGCGAGTCGCACATGCCCTTCATCGACACCGTGCAGGGGCTGAAAAGCCCTGTGGAAGTGTCCGCCGACATCCTCCGTGTTTTGCGTCAGCGCGCAGAGGCGACCCTGGGTGGCGAACTGGTCGGGGCGGTGATCACCGTGCCGGCCTATTTCGACGACTCCCAGCGCCAAGCCACCAAGGATGCTGCGCGTTTGGCTGGCCTGAGCGTGCTGCGTCTGCTCAACGAGCCCACCGCTGCCGCGGTCGCCTATGGTCTCGACCAGAACGCCGAAGGCGTGGTGGCGATCTACGACCTGGGCGGCGGCACCTTCGATATCTCCATTCTGCGTTTGACCGGTGGCGTGTTCGAGGTGCTGGCTACCGGTGGCGACAGTGCTTTGGGTGGTGACGATTTCGACCATGCAATCGCTGGCTGGATCGTCGAGCAGGCTGGTTTGTCCGCCGATATCGCGCCGGGTGCCCAGCGCAGCCTGCTGCAGACCGCCTGTGCCGCCAAGGAAGCACTGACTGATGCCGAGAGCGTCGAGGTCGTGCATGGTCAGTGGCGTGGCGTGTTGTCCCGCGCGGATTTTCAGGCGCTGGTCGAACCGATGGTGGCGCGCAGTCTGAAAGCCTGCCGCCGTGCCGTACGTGATTCCGGTGTCGAAGTCGAAGATGTCGGTGCCGTGGTCATGGTCGGTGGTTCTACTCGTGTACCGCGTGTGCGTGAAGCGGTCGGCGAGCTGTTTGGCCGTCAGCCGCTGACCGATATCGACCCGGATCAGGTGGTCGCCATTGGTGCGGCAATCCAGGCCGATGCCCTTGCCGGCAATCGCCGTGCAGACGGCGAAGAATTGCTACTGCTGGACGTCATCCCATTGTCCCTGGGGCTGGAAACCATGGGTGGGCTGATGGAGAAGGTGATTCCGCGCAACACCACGATTCCGGTGGCTCGTGCGCAGGAATTCACTACTTACAAAGATGGCCAGAGCGCCATGATGATCCATGTGCTGCAGGGTGAGCGCGAGCTGATCAGCGATTGCCGCTCCCTGGCGCGTTTCGAGTTGCGCGGTATTCCGCCAATGGTGGCTGGCGCGGCGAAGATCCGCGTGACCTTCCAGGTGGATGCCGATGGTCTGCTCAGCGTAAGTGCCCGCGAGCTCGCGTCGGGCGTCGAAGCCAGTATCCAGGTCAAGCCGTCCTACGGCCTTACCGATGGTGAGGTGGCGCGCATGCTCAAGGACTCCTTCCAGCATGCGGGTGGCGACAAGGCCGCCCGCGCGCTGCGCGAGCAGCAGGTCGACGCCCAGCGTCTGGTCGAGGCGGTCGAGGCTGCCCTGCAGGTCGATGGCGAGCGGCTGCTGGATGCCGAAGAGCGCATGGTGATCGACCTGCAAATGCAGGAACTACGTGATTTGTTGACCGGTACCGATGGCGTGGCCATCGAGCAGCAGACCAAGCGTCTGTCGCAAGTGACCGATGCTTTTGCAGCCCGCCGCATGGATCTGACGGTGAAAGCCGCGCTGGCCGGGCGCAACCTGAATGAGATCGAGGAATAACTGATGCCTCAGGTAATTTTTCTGCCCCACGAGAAATTCTGTCCGGAAGGGCTGGTGGTGGAGGCTCAGCCTGGTACTTCCATTCTGGAGCTTGCCCACGAGCACCATATCGAGATGGAAAGCGCCTGTGGTGGCGTGTGTGCCTGTACCACCTGCCACTGCGTTGTGCGTGAAGGTTTCGACTCGCTGAACGAAGCCGACGAGCTCGAAGAGGATTACCTCGATAAGGCCTGGGGCTTGGAAGCTCAGTCGCGTCTCGCCTGTCAGGCTATCGTGGGTGAAGAAGACATCACCGTCGAAATCCCCAAGTACTCGCTCAACCACGCCGCCGAAGCGCCGCACTGATCAGGAAGCCCACGTATGAGCCTGAAATGGGTTGATGTTCTCGAGATCGCTATCCAGCTCGCCGACGGCAAGCCGGAGGTCGATCCCCGTTACGTGAATTTTGTCCAGTTGCATCGCTGGGTGGTCGAGCTGCCGGAGTTTTCCGACGACCCGCAACGTGGCGGCGAAAAGGTACTCGAAGCCATTCAGGCTGCGTGGATCGAAGAATCGCAATAACGCGTCAGGGCGGCTTTTTGCCGGCCCGGATGTGAGGAGTGAGTGCCAGTACGGGCACCGCTCTTATGCTTTTGACTGGAACCCGCGTATAATTCGCGGGTTTAATTTTTGGCTTTAATCCACCGTTTCTGGAGTTTCACATGGCTGTTCAACGCACTTTCTCCATCATCAAGCCTGATGCCGTCGCTAAAAACGTTATCGGCCAGATCACCACTCGCTTCGAAGAAGCTGGTCTGCGTATCGTTGCTTCCAAGCAACTGCAACTGTCCGAGCGCGAAGCTGCTGGCTTCTACGCCGAGCACAGCGAGCGCGGTTTCTTCAAGGATCTGGTTGCATTCATGACTTCCGGTCCGGTCATCGTGCAGGTTCTGGAAGGCGAAAACGCCATCGCCAAGAACCGTGAGCTGATGGGCGCTACCAACCCGAAAGAAGCTGCTGCCGGCACCATCCGTGCTGACTTCGCTGTTTCCATCGACGAGAACGCTGTTCACGGTTCCGACTCGGAAGCTTCCGCTGCTCGCGAAATCGCTTACTTCTTCTCCGCTACTGAGGTAAACGCTCGCATTCGCTAAGGCGAAGCGTGCGAAGGTGACGTCATGATCGACACGAATGGCAAAATCAACCTGCTGGGCCTGACCCAGCCGGAAATGGAGCAGTTCTTCGACAGTCTCGGAGAGAAGCGCTTTCGTGCCGGTCAGGTCATGAAGTGGATTCACCACTTTGGCGTCGATGATTTCGCCGCCATGACCAACGTCGGCAAGGCCTTGCGCGAGAAGCTCGAGGCCGCTGCCTACATTCGCGGGCCCGAAGTGGTCAGCGAAGATATTTCTACCGATGGCACCCGCAAGTGGGTCGTGCGTGTGGCGTCGGGTAGCTGTGTGGAAACCGTGTACATCCCCCAAGGTGGGCGTGGCACTCTTTGCGTTTCCTCGCAAGCCGGCTGTGCCCTGGACTGCAGTTTCTGCTCCACGGGCAAGCAAGGTTTCAACAGCGACCTCACCGCGGCCGAGATCATTGGCCAGGTGTGGATCGCCTGCAAATCGTTCGGCAGCGTGCCGGCGAAGATCGATCGTGCCGTCACCAATGTGGTGATGATGGGCATGGGCGAGCCGCTGCTGAACTTCGACAACGTCGTCGCCGCCATGAAAATCATGATGGACGACCTCGGCTACGGCATCTCCAAGCGCAAGGTGACCCTGTCGACCTCCGGCGTGGTGCCGATGATCGACAAGCTGGGTGAAGTGATCGACGTGTCTCTGGCGCTGTCGCTGCACGCACCGAACGACGAGCTGCGCAGCCAATTGGTACCGATCAACAAGAAGTATCCGCTGGAAATGCTGCTGGCCGCCTGCAAGCGTTACGTCTCCCGTCTTGGCGAGAAACGTGTGCTGACAATCGAGTACACCCTGCTCAAGGACGTGAACGATAAACTCGAGCACGCCGAGCAGATGGTCGCGCTGCTGGCGGACATGCCCTGCAAGATCAACCTGATTCCGTTCAACCCGTTCCCCCATTCGGGTTATGAGCGCCCGAGCAATAACGCCATTCGCCGTTTCCAGGAACTCTTGCAAAAAGCCGGTCACAACGTCACGGTGCGCACCACCCGTGGTGAAGATATCGACGCGGCGTGCGGGCAACTGGTTGGCCAGGTAATGGACCGCACCCGTCGCAGCGAACGTTATATTGCCGTGCGCCAACTGAACGGCGATGCGGATACTCCGCGTCCTGCCGTCAGTCGTACCTGAGAGGATCTCCATGACCGTGCTGCGTTCCCTGCTGTTTCTGCTGAGTGCAAGTCTGCTCACCGCCTGTGTTTCCACCGGTGATGTCGACCCGATGAAAACATCCGAGGGCCGTAAGAAGGCTTACGATTCATTCGTCCAGCTCGGCATTGGTTATTTGCAGCAGGGGCAAACGGGGCCGGCCAAGGTGCCGTTGAAGAACGCGCTGAATATCGACTCGTCCGCTCCCGATGCACATGCGGTGCTGGCCCTGGTGTTCCAGCGCGAAATGGAGCCTAAGCTGGCCGACGAGCACTTTCGTAAATCGTTGTCGAAAAACTCGAAAGACGCCCGCCTGTTGAACAATTACGCCGGTTTTCTGTTCGAACAGAAGCGCTACAAGGAAGCGTTCGAGCGTTACAGCCTTGCCGCCGAAGACAGTCTCTATCCGGAGCGCGCCCGTGTGTTCGAGAACATGGGCATGACCGCCATGATGCTCAAGCAGCGTGATGAGGCCAAAGGCTATTTCGAGCGTTCGCTGCGCCTGGACAGCCGTCAGCCACGGGCGCTGCTCGAGATGGCTACCCTCTCCTTTGAGGACAAACAATATGTTCCGGCGCGTAGCTACTACGACGGCTACAGCGCCATCGCCGAGCAGAACGCCCGCAGCCTGTTGTTGGGCGCGCGCCTGGCCACGATCTTCGAGGATCGTGACCGTGCCGCCAGCATCGGTTTGCAGTTGAAGCGTCTTTATCCCGGTACGCCGGAATATCAGCAATATCTGTCGGAGCAAAGATGAAAGCGGCCCAACCTGAAGTTGCAGCAGCTCATCACGTCAATCCTGGTGAAGCACTGCGTGCGGCACGTGAGAGCAGGGGCTGGTCGGTTGCGGAAGTCGCGACTCAGCTCAATCTCACGCCAATGCGCCTGACCCAATTGGAAGCTGGCGAATTCGATAAGCTGCCGGGTAATACATTCGCCCGTGGCTACATCCGTGCCTATGCAAAGCTGCTGGGTCTGGAGCAAGCGCCGCTGGTTGCCGATTTCGACCAATTCACGGGCAGCAATGCCATTGGCAGCAGCGTGCATGCACTCGGCCATATCGAAGAGCCGACGCGGTACTCGCAGAGCATCCTGCGCCTGGTCAGTTTCCTGTTACTGGTGGGGGTGGGAAGCGCCTGTTTCTATTGGTGGCAGGATCAGGGCTGGCAGCTTGATGATCTGAAAAATGTTGGCATGGGCCACGTGGAAGTCGATGGCGCCGACGGCAATACGCAGATTCATACCCTTGATGAGCCGGAAGATCAGGCCGTGGCCGCAGCACAGACTCAAGGTGCTACCGAACTGCCGCTGCCGAGCATTCCCGCCGAGCAGTCAGGCGACTCAGTCGACACCACGCCGGAAGCCACAGCCAGTGAGCTGCTGGAGCAGAATCCTCCTGCTACTCAAACCGAGCCGGCCAATGCAGCACAAGCGCCTGCCCAGTCCGGCACGCCTGCTGCTCCTGCAACGCCAGCCACACCCGTAGCGCCAGCTGCTAGCGCTCCTGCGCCAGCCGCCGCTCAGCCGCAGGCGCCAGTCGCCGCAGGTGAAGGGCTGGTGAGTCTGAAATTCACCGCTGACTGCTGGATTCAGGTGACTGACGCCAACGGCAAGGTCGTGGCCAGCGGCCTGAAGCGTGCTGGCGACAGCCTCGACGCCCGCGGCCAGGCACCACTCGAATTGCGTCTGGGCTTCGCTCGCGGTGCCCAAGTGAGCTACAACGGCGCAGCCGTCGACGTGACGCCGCACATCTCCGGTGAAACCGCACGCTTGAAGTTGGGTGGGCAGTAATATGCATGGTGAATCGCCGATCAAACGCCGCCTGTCGCGCAAGATCTGGGTGGGCTCGGTTCCGGTAGGGGGTGATGCACCCATTGCCGTGCAGAGCATGACCAATACCGATACCAACGATGTTGCAGCGACCGTCGAGCAGATTCGTCGCCTCGAAGCAGCTGGTGCTGACATCGTGCGGGTTTCCGTGCCAGACATGGATGCTGCCGAAGCCTTTGGCCGCATCAAGCAGCAGGTCAATCTGCCGTTGGTGGCGGATATTCACTTCGATTACCTGATTGCCCTGCGTGTGGCCGAGTTGGGCGTCGATTGCCTGCGTATCAACCCCGGCAACATCGGTCGTGAAGACCGCGTTAGAGCTGTGGTTGAGGCGGCCCGTGACAAGGGCATTCCGATCCGCATCGGCGTCAACGCCGGTTCGCTGGAAAAGGACTTGCAGAAGAAATACGGCGAGCCGACTCCAGCAGCGTTGGTAGAGTCCGCTCTGCGTCATGTAGAGCATCTGGATCGCCTGAACTTCCCGGATTTCAAAGTCAGTGTAAAAGCGTCCGATGTGTTCATGGCCGTTGAGGCTTATCGCCTGCTGGCCAAGCAGATCGAGCAACCGCTGCACTTGGGTATCACCGAAGCGGGTGGTTTGCGCTCCGGTACTGTGAAGTCTTCCGTTGGCCTGGGCATGCTGCTCGCCGACGGTATTGGCGACACCATTCGTATCTCCCTGGCCGCCGACCCGGTGGAAGAGATCAAGGTCGGCTTCGATATTCTCAAGTCGCTGCGCCTGCGTTCGCGGGGCATCAACTTCATCGCCTGCCCAAGCTGCTCGCGCCAGAACTTCGACGTGGTCAAGACCATGAACGAGCTGGAAACCCGCGTCGAGGATCTGCTGGTACCGCTGGATGTCGCCGTGATCGGCTGCGTGGTCAACGGCCCGGGCGAAGCCAAGGAAGCACATATCGGCCTCACTGGCGGCAGCCCGAACAACCTGGTCTACATCGACGGCAAGCCCGTCTCGAAATTGACCAACACCAACCTAGTGGATGAGCTGGAACGGCTGATCCGCACAAAGGCGGCCGAGAAGGTCGCAGCCGACGCGGCCGTGATCGTGCGCGGCTGATCCGTGCTTAAGGAAAACAATTGAGCAAGTCCCTGCAAGCCATTCGTGGCATGAACGATATCCTGCCGCAGCAGACCCCAGCCTGGCGTTACCTGGAAACTACCCTGGCAGAGCTGCTGGACAGCTACGGCTATCAGGAAATGCGTCTGCCGATCCTCGAGTTCACCGAACTGTTCGCCCGCGGCATCGGCGAGGGCACCGACGTGGTCGACAAGGAGATGTACACCTTTCTCGACCGCAACAACGAATCCCTGACCCTGCGCCCCGAAGGCACCGCTGGCTGCGTGCGCGCCGTGCTCGAGCATGGCATGACCGGTGGCGGCCAGGTGCAGAAGCTCTGGTACGCGGGCCCCATGTTCCGCTACGAGAAGCCGCAGAAGGGCCGCTATCGCCAGTTCCACCAGATCGGCGTTGAAGTCTTCAACCTGCCTGGGCCGGACATCGATGCTGAACTGATCACCCTGACCTGGCGCCTGTGGAAGCAACTGGGCCTCGGCGATGCCGTGACCCTGCAGCTCAACAGTCTGGGTTCCAGCGAAGCCCGTGCGGTGTATCGCGATGCGCTGGTGGCCTACCTGCAGGAGCGCTTCGATCAGCTCGATGAAGACAGCCAGCGCCGCTTGACCACCAACCCGCTGCGCATTCTCGACAGCAAGGTGGCCACGACTCAGGCGCTGCTCGTCGACGCACCGACGCTGCACGACTATCTCGACGAAGAGTCCCGCGTACATTTCGAGGGCCTCAAGGCGCGTCTCGATGCCGTCGGTATTGCCTACCAGATCAACCCCAAGCTGGTGCGTGGCCTGGATTACTACGGCCGTACCGTGTTCGAGTGGGTCACCGATAAACTCGGTTCCCAAGGCACCGTGTGTGCCGGTGGCCGTTACGATGGCCTGATCACCCAGTTCGGCGGTAAACCGACCCCGGGTGTTGGCTTCGCCATGGGCGTCGAGCGTCTGGTGCTGTTGCTGGAAACCCTGCAGCGCGTGCCCGCCGAGCTGAGCCGTCCGGCTGATGCCTTCATCTGCGCCTTTGGCGAGCCTGCCGAACTGGCAGCCCTGGCCCTGGCGGAGAAACTGCGTAACGAAGTTCCGGGGCTACGCCTGCTGGTTAACGCTGGTAGCGGTAGTTTCAAGAGTCAGTTCAAGAAGGCCGACAAGAGCGGCGCCACCTATGCATTGATTCTGGGTGAGGACGAACTGGCTGCTCGCGTGGTAGGTTGCAAACCTTTGCGCGATGACAGCGAACAACAAAGCATTGCCTGGTCGGATCTTGCCGGCCATCTGGCGTCCTGCACCCAGCAGGCTTGAGCGATTTAGCGATTAAGGAGTATTTGGGGTGGCGTTGAATAGCGATGATGATGAACTGGCCGGCTTCAAAGACTGGTGGCAGCGCAACGGTAAACCGCTGATAGCGGGCGGTGCTCTGGCGCTGATCGTGGTATTCGGCTGGCAGGCCTGGCAGAAGTACCAGAGCAATCAGGCTCAGGGTGCCTCTGTGCTCTACCAGCAATTGCTGGAGTCAGCCCTGACGCCGAGCGGTGAGCCTGATGCAGCCAAGGTGGCGGCGCTGGCGGGTCAACTGAAGAGTGATTTCGGCGGTACTCAGTACGCTCAGTACGGCAGCCTGTTCGTGGCCAAGGTCGCGGTCGAGTCTGGCAAGCTGGACGACGCTGCCATTGAATTGCGCAGCGTTGTCGACAAGCCAGCCAATGACACCCTTGGTGAGCTCGCTCGCCAACGTCTGGCTCGCGTTCTGGCTGCCCAGGACAAAGCCGACGAAGCCTTGAAGCTGCTTGATGGCGACGCCGACAATGCTTACCTGGCCAGCCGCGAAGAACTCAAGGGTGACTTGCTGGTGAAGCTGGGCCGCGCCGATGATGCCCATGCTGCCTATGTGAAGGCTAAGGGCGCGCTGTCTGAAGAGGCTGCCGTGGGTGGTCTACAGATGAAGATCGACGACCTGGCCAAAGGGGATGCATGACGTGATGCGTTGGAAGAATGTCGCACTGCTGGCCCTGGCCGTTCTGGTCGTTGGTTGCAGCAGCAACAGCAAGAAAGAACTGCCACCTGCCGAGCTTCCCAAATTCAAAGAGGAAGTGAAGCTGCAGAAAGAGTGGAGCCGTTCGATCGGTAACGGTCAGGGCGACATCTACAACATGCTCGAGCCTGTGGTCGACGGCGAGCAGATCTTCGCCGCTGATGTCGAAGGCCTGATCATGTCCATGGAGCGCACCACCGGCAAGGTGTCCTGGAAGAAAGAGCTCGACGTACCGGTTTCCGGCGGCGTAGCTGCTGGCTACGGCATGGTTGTGGTTGGCACCCTCAAAGGTGAAGTGATCGCGCTGGATTCGTCCACCGGTGAAGAGAAGTGGCGCGCCAAGGTGCCGAGCGAAGTTCTCTCGGCTCCGGCCATCAGCAGCGACACCGTGCTGGTACAGACCCAGGATGACACTCTGGTTGCCCTGGATGCCTACAGCGGCCAGCAGCGCTGGATCTTCGAAAATACCCCGGCGGTACTGACTCTGCGCGGCACTGGCAGCCCGGTACTGACCAACCAGTTGGCCATCGCTGGTTTGTCGAGCGGTAAGGTCGTTGCCCTGGATGCCCAGCGTGGCATTCCAGTGTGGGAGCAACGTGTTGCCATCCCGCAAGGCCGTTCCGAGCTTGATCGTATTGTTGATATCGACGGTGGCCTGCTGCTGTCCGGCGGCCAACTGTACGTAGTGACCTACCAGGGGCGTGTCGCCTCCCTCGATCTGGAAAGTGGCCGTGTGCTGTGGCAGCGCGAGGCTTCCAGCTCCATGGGTGTGGCGCAGGGCTTTGGTAACGTCTATGTGACCCTTGCCAGCGGCACCGTGGAAAGTATCGACGAGCGTTCGGCTTCGGCCCTGTGGAGCAACGATGCCCTGGCCCGTCGCCAGCTGTCGGCGCCTCAGGTGTTCTCCAGCTATGTCGCGTTTGGTGATCTGGAAGGCTACCTGCACCTGATCAGTCAGGTCGATGGCCGTTTCGTCGGCCGTATCCGCATTGACAGCGACGGCCTGCGTACTCGTCCGCTGGTCGTCGGCGACTGGCTGTATGCCTTCGGCAACGGCGGCAAACTGGTGGCATTGACCATCAAGTAAAGCCCGGCTCCACCTGTCCGGTATCGCCGGGCAAGTGGGGCAGATAGCGCAAGATTTGTGGCCGCTGCCTGTGCAGCGGCTTTTGTATTTTCTGAAATAACGAAGTGGAGAGCCGAATGGTTCCCGTAATTGCCCTGGTGGGCCGGCCGAACGTCGGCAAATCCACCCTGTTCAACCGCCTGACCCGCACCCGCGACGCGATCGTCGGTGACCTTTCGGGTCTGACCCGCGACCGCCAGTACGGCGAGGCCAAATGGCAGGGGCGTACCTATATCGTGATCGACACCGGTGGTATTTCCGGTGACGAAGAAGGCATCGACGCGAAAATGGCCGAGCAGTCCCTGCACGCCATCGAAGAAGCCGATGCGGTGCTGTTCCTGGTCGACGCTCGTGCCGGGCTGTCCGCCTCCGATCAGATGATTGGCGAGCACCTGCGCAAGCGCAACAAGCGCAGCTTCCTGGTGGTCAACAAGGTCGATAACATCGACCCGGATCTGGCCCGCGCGGAATTCGCCCCGCTGGGCATGGGCGAAGCCCTGGCCATCGCCGGTGCCCATGGCCGTGGCATCACCCAGATGCTCGAAGCGGCACTGGGCAGCTTTCCCAAGGATGCTGGCGAGTTGGCTGACGGTGAAGAGCCTGAGATCGTCGCCGAGGGCGAGGAACCCAAGCGTATTCCCGGCCCGAGCGAGAAGGACGGCATCAAGCTGGCCATCATCGGTCGTCCCAACGTCGGCAAGTCGACCCTAGTCAACCGCATGCTCGGCGAAGATCGGGTCATCGTCTACGATCAGGCCGGCACCACCCGCGACAGCATCTACATCCCGTTCGAGCGCGATGACGAGAAGTACACCCTGATCGACACTGCCGGCGTGCGCCGCCGCGGCAAGATCTTCGAAGCGGTGGAAAAGTTCTCGGTGGTGAAAACCCTGCAGGCGATTCAGGATTCCAACGTGGTGGTGTTCGTCATGGATGCCCGCGAAGGTGTGGTCGACCATGACCTCAACCTGCTCGGCTTCGTGCTCGAGAGTGGTCGTGCTTTGGTCATCGCGCTGAACAAGTGGGACGGCATGGAGCCCAGCGAGCGTGAATACGTGAAAACCGAGCTGCAACGCCGGTTGTTCTTCGTCGACTTCGCTGACATCCACTTCATCTCGGCGCTGCATGGCACCGGTGTGGGTCATATTTACAAGTCGGTGCAGGCCTCGTTCCAGTCGGCGATCACGCGCTGGCCGACCAATCGCCTGACCCAGATCCTTGAAGACGCAGTCGGCGACCATGCGCCGCCGATGGTCAACAACCGCCGCATCAAGCTGCGTTACGCTCACTTGGGCGGCGCCAACCCACCGTTGATCGTGATCCACGGCAACCAGGTCGATGCGGTGCCCAAGTCGTATATTCGCTACCTCGAGAACACCTACCGTCGTGTGCTCAAACTGGTCGGTACGCCGATCCGTATCGAGTTCAAAGGTGGCGAGAACCCGTATGAGGGCAATAAAAATACCCTTACGGATCGCCAGGTGAACAAGAAGCGTCGTTTGATGAGCCACCACAAGAAGGCCGAGAAGAAGCGCAAGGACAAGCGCTGATCGATGTTGCGAAAGGCCTAGGCGCTTAGCCGCTTCAGGGTGGCATGGCGTATCAAGAGAAAGGGGTAGCTACAACCGTAGCTACCCCTTTTTCGTTTCAGATGCAGGTGATCAGAACTGCGTGCGCAGGGTGACCGACATGCTGCGTGGGTCGCCGTAGATGGCGCCAGCGTAGAAGCCGTAGCGGGTGTAGTAGGTCTTGTCGAACAGGTTGTTGACGTTCAGCGAGACGTCGGTGTCGTCGTTGATGTCGTACCTGGCCATGGCATTCCAGATCGCGTAGCCGGACCAGTTCACCTCGGTCGAGCTGCGGCTTACGCCTGCGGTGGGGACGCCAGCCGGGCTGGACAGCGCACGGATGTTGCTCTGGGCGCTGACACCGGTTCCCAGGGTCAGGCGATCCAGTGGGCCGGACAGACGATAGGTGGTCGAGGCCTTGAACAGGTGCGACGGATCACTGCGCCCATCCGAGTCCAAGCGGCGGAAATGCAGGTAGGTGTAGCCGCCGTAGACGTTCCAGTTCGGGGTGATGGCGCCGGCCAGTTCGACATCGATACCGTCGGTTTCCGTGCCGCTGCCCGCCACATAGGCCTGGGTTTCGGAAGGCGTCTGGTTGGCGCCGTCGGTGACCGCCTTGTTGTCCTGCTTGGTGCGGAAGTAGGCGACCTGTGCGTTCAGGCGACCATCGAACCACTCACCCTTGATACCGGTTTCGTAGCTTTGCCCGACGATGGGTTCTACCCGATTGCCGCTGGTGGTTTGCTCGCTTTGCGGCGTGAACAGGTCGGTGTAGCTGGCGTACAGCGAGTAGTTGTCGTTGAGGTCGTAGACCGCGCCCACGTAGGGCGTGACCACGCCTGACTCGGTCTGGCTGCTTCTGACACCGGCGGCGGTAGCATTCTTGGTGTGATAGTCGCTGGCGCGCACGCCGAGGATTACCGACAGCGGGTCGGTGATGCTCAGGCGCGTGGCGGCGTACATGCCTTGCAGGCGGGTCACGCTCTTGCCATGTCGGCCGGTTTCGCTGGCCGTCATGTACAGGTCGTCGTCGACACCGTTGTGCCAGTCGGTGAGCGGCAGACCATTGTTGCTGCGGAACTGGCAGCCCAACGCCGGCGCCGTGGTGCGCGTGGCGCTGGACATCGTGCAGCTGTATTCCGGCGTCCAGCCTACGGTGCGGCTGTCGCTGTAACCGAACATCGCCTGGTGGCTGCGGCCGAGTAGCTGGAATGCGCCGCTGAGGTCGAACTGGGCGGATTGCTGAGTGGTGTCACTGGAGCTGTGCAGGCCGTTGAGAACCATACCGCTGCCGTCCTGTTCGGGATAGCCGGTGTAGACCCCACGGCTGAACTGATTGACCTTGGCCAGGCCGTAATGATTGAGCGCTTCTGTAGTGCTCTGCGCGGCCTGCACATCGAGCTTCCAGTCCTCGTTGAAGCGATGGCTGAGCGAGGCGAATGCCGTGCGCGTCTGGTTTTCACCATGGCTCCAGCTGGGTACCAGGTTGGTGCTGCGCGACAGATCGGTCTTGCTGCCATCGGCGTACCAGATCGGGATGTTGGCCCCCCAGCCTCCACCCACCGTCTTGCTGTATTCGTACTGATAGCCGGCGCCCAGCGTGGTGTCGTCGCTCAGGTCGAACTCGACGTTGGCCAGCGCGGCACGGGCGCGCTCGGACTGATGATCGCGAAAGGAGTTGGCGTCCTCCTGGGTGATGACGAACCGTGAACGCAGGCGGCCGTCCTCGCTAAGCGGCACGTTGAGGTCGGCGCCCAGGCGGGTCTTGTCCCAGCTGCCGTAGGTCAGGTAGGCGCTGCCGCCGAAGTCTTTGCCGGGGCGTTTGCGGATCAGGTCGACCGTGGCCGATGGATCGCCCGTACCGCCAAGCAGGCCATTGGCGCCGCGGACGATATCGACGCGCTCGTACATGTCCATGTTCATGGAGTTGCCGGCGCCGCTGAAGCCTGAGTCCCCGGAGTACTGCAGGCCGTCGACCTTCCAGTTGGTGATCTTGTAGCCGCGGGCGCGGAAATCGGTGCGGCCGCCCACTTCGTACTTGCTCGCACTCACGCCTGGCGTCACTTCCAGGGCCTGCTCGATGTTGGTGATACCGCGATCGTTCATCTGCTGTCTGGTGATGGTGGTGACGCTTTGCGGGGTTTGCCGCGGCGTCAGCGCCAGGCCTGTGGAGCTGGTGCTGCCACGTACCGTGTAGCCCAATTGTTGGGTGGCGTCGTCGGCATCGATGGCGCTGTCTTCGATGCTGATCGCACCGAGTTCGAGAGCGCCAAGTTGGGCGCCCGCATCTGCGTGGCCGAGCGGGCTGAGCAGCAACCCGCTCAGGCCCATGGCCGCTACCAGCAGACTGCGTTGTGACGCAAAACGCGGCAGGTCACGATGGGCGGAGGAGGTGTGAGGCGTAAGTGCGTTCATGATGTCTCGTATGTCGTTGGCATTAATTCTCATATGCATGAGATTTTTGTTACGATTCTAAGTACTGCGCAGGCTGCGCAATTTCTTGGTTTGTACGGGCGTGTAATGGAACGTAACGAGGGGCGGGAGCTGAGGCCGCAAAGCATCACAGCCACATTGGAAACCCTGCTGGTGGTGGACGATGACGACGAGATTCGCGAACTGCTCTGTGAGTACCTGAGCGAATCCGGCTATCGGGTACTTGCGGCGGCCGATGGCCGGCAAATGTGGCAACTGCTCGAGCAGCAGACGGTGCAGTTGCTGATCCTCGACCTGATGCTGCCCGGTGAAGATGGCCTCTCCCTGTGCCGGCAGGTGCAGGCTCTCGATGGCCCCGGCGTGATCATGCTGTCGGCCAAGGGCTCGGCGCTGGATCGCATCGTCGGCCTGGAAGTCGGTGCCGATGACTACCTCAGCAAGCCCTTCGAACCCCGCGAACTGCTGGCGCGGGTCAAGGCGGTGCTGCGCCGTGCCGGTGTCGCCCGTGCCAGGGCTGAAGCGGCCAGTCAGAGCGACGCGCCGATCTGCTTCGCCAACTACCGGCTCGATCACGTCAAGCGGACGCTGATCCAGCCGGATGGCACATTCCTGCTGCTGCCGCGCTCCGACTACCGCGTGCTGTGCGAACTGCTCAACGCACAGAACCGCGTGCTCAGTCGCGACCACCTGACGCGCAGTGCATTTGCCCGCCCGCACCTGCCCGACGACCGCTCGGTGGACATGTGCATCAGTCGCCTGCGTCAGCACCTCAAACAGGCTGGCGAGCGGCTGCAGATCCTCACCATCCGCAACGAAGGCTACCTGTTCAGCGTCACCGCCAACGACGCGGTGAGCTGATATGCCTGCGCTGCCTGGCGTGGCCCAGCTGAAACGCCTGTGGCCGCAAACCCTGTTCGCTCAGTTGCTGATGATCATGGTGTGCGGCGTGCTGGCCATCCAGTTGCTGTCGAGCAGCATCTGGTTCGACGTGCGCTTCGCCCAGGTACTCGAGGCGCCGGCACGCCTGGCTGCCAGCCGCACGGCAGCATGGGTCGAGCAGGGCTGCAGCACTGACAGGCCCCTGCAGGCGCCTGCGGGTTACCAGGTGCGCTGCGTGCAGGAAGAGCCGGTAGCCGAGGCAGGAGACAAGCGCGGCCGCCGGCGGGTCGAGCTGCTGCTGCGCCAGGCCCTGGCCCATGAGCTCGGCCATGAGCAGGCGGTCAGGTTGCTGGAAGCACGGCTGACCGATGATCAGGGCCAGCCGATTGTCTGGCGCAGCCTGTTCGGCCTCAGCACTGCGCTGGCCCATATTCATTTCGCCATTCCATTGGCCGATGGTCGCTGGCTGGAGGTCGACGGCCACGAGCAACAGGGCTGGAGCGGCGAATCCGCCTGGGCGCTGATCGCCGACTACGTGCTGCGCATCTACGTATTGCGCATCCTCGCGGTGCTCGGTATCTGCTGGTTGGCGGTGCGTCTGTGCCTGCGCCCATTGCAGCGCCTCAGCGAGGCAGCCCGCGGTTTGGGCAACAACCTCGACCAGCCGGCGTTGCCCCTGAACGGCCCGCTGGAGGTGCGCGAGGCGGCGCATACGTTCAACGTGATGCAGCAGCGCCTGATCGCCATGATGCGCGATCAGGCGTATTTCCTCGCCGCTGTTTCTCACGACCTGCGCACCCCGCTGACCCGCATGCGTCTGCGCATCGAGCGCCTTGATGATGAAACCCAGCGTGAGCGCCTGAAGCACAACATCGCCCAGATGGACGCCATGATCGCCCAGGTGCTCGACTTCCAGCATGCCGCCGAACCCGGTGTCGCCGAGCCGGTGGATGTCGAGCAGATGATCGCCTGCTTGTGCAGCGAACTGGCTACGGTAGGCGAGCCGCTGCCCGTTAGCGGCAGCGCAGCACCGATCCTCGGCAGCCCGGTGTTGCTGCAGCGCTGCCTGCAGAATCTGCTGGAAAACGCGCTGCGTTATGCCCGCGATGTAAAGGTTGTGCTGGGCGATACGGAGCAGGGCGTGAGCATCCGTGTCGAAGATCGCGGCCCAGGTATCGATCCCTCGCTGCTCACCTGCATCACCGAACCCTTCGTGCGTGCCGAGGCGTCACGTAATGCACAATCCGGTGGTTACGGCCTGGGCCTGAGTATCGCCAGGCGCATCGCGCAGGGGCATGGCGGCTCGCTGACGTTGGAGAATCGCCAGGGCGGCGGGCTGTTGGTTACTGTATTCCTGCCCAAAGGCGACTGAGGCGCGGGTCGATTTCATGGGCAGGGAGTGGGGCGCTCACTCGGCACGCCGGCTGCCGCGCAGGCGCCACAACAGTGCCTGGCGGGCATGTGCGACGCGCGGCTGGCGCAGGGCGCTGGGCGTCCATAACAGATGGTATTCGCGGGTCGCATGGCCGACTGGCGCCGGTATTTCCTGCAGTTCGCCGCGCTCGATAGCGGCCTTGCACAGGTAGGCCGGCAATGTGCTCCAGCCAAACCCGTCGATCAACAGGGTGCGCAGGGTGCGCAGATCCTGGCCGACCATTGCCGGGACGGCCGACTCCATCTCGATCTTGTTGATGGCCAGCCACGAATCGATCAGGGGTAATTCCAGGCTGTAGGCCAGCACGGGCTCGGCTTGCAGCGCACGGCGAAAATCCTTCGCTGTCGTCAAACGCTGCACCACGGCGGGGGCTGCCACGGCGATAACGTCATCGGTGTACAGCAGTTCATTGCGCAGGCGGCTGTCATTCGGCGCAGACGCCGCCACGCCCAGGTCGCAGTTGCCCTCCAGCAGCATGCGGCAGATCAGTTCGTGATCGCCGTGCTGCATGCGGATACGGATGCCTTCTTCCAGTAGCGGTTTGAGCTGTCGGGAAACCACCTCGGCGAGGAAGTCGGCATGGCCAATGATCTGCAGCGCGCCAGCCAGTTCTATCGAGCGGGCGCGTGCCGAGGCCAGTGCGGCCTCCGCGGAGTCCAGCTTGTCGCCGATGTCGGCCGCCAGTTCCCGTGCTGCAGACGTCGGCTCCACGCCGCGCGCCTGGCGCTCGAACAGGCTTCTGCCAATGGCCGTTTCGAGGCCCGAGATATGCTGTGAAACCGCTGGCTGGGTGAGATTCAGCGTGCGCGCCGCGCCACTGATAGAGCGCTGGCGGTAAACCTCGATGAAGGTCCTCAGGCGAAGCAGAGACATGGCTCATCCATAAAAATATTTATGTGTTGGGTAAAATACCCTGTCTACTCCTGCCTGGGCCAGCCCCCTAACATGGCGTCATTGTTTACAGACGACATCGAGGAGAAGGGCGATGAACGACCAGCTCAATACACAAGACCTGCAGGCCATTCTGCGCAGCATGAAGCGCGCGCACCTGAACGCTGGGCCTGTCGATGCGCAGCTCCGTCAGGATCGACTGCAGCGCAGCGCCAAGCTGATTCGCGACAACCATCAGGCGATCAGCGATGCGATGAGTGCGGATTTCGGCAACCGCAGCATCTACCAGTCGATGGTTGCCGATCTGGTTACCACCATCAAAATGCTTGAGCACTCGGCCGCACAGGTAGAGCAGTGGATGCAGCCCGAGCAGGTAGAGAGCCCCGGCCCCGGCATGCAGGCCTGGATCGAGCAGCAGCCGCTGGGGGTGGTGGGCATCATCAGCCCCTGGAATTTCCCGATCAACCTGGCCTTCGGCCCGCTGGCCGGCGTGTTCGCGGCGGGTAATACCGCGATGCTCAAACCGTCCGAATTGACGCCCCGCACCTCTGAGTTACTCGCCGAACTGGTGGCCCGTTATTTCGACCCGAACGAGCTGACCGTGGTGCTGGGCGATGCTGGCGTCGGCCAGGCATTCAGCGCGCTGCCCTTCGATCACCTGATCTTCACCGGCAGCACCGCGGTGGGCAAACACGTGATGCGTGCAGCGGCGGAAAACCTCGTGCCGGTCACGCTGGAACTGGGCGGCAAGTCACCCGTGGTGGTCGCCGAGGATTTCGACATTCGCACTGCCGTGCAGCGCACGCTAACCATCAAGTCGTTCAATGCCGGGCAAATCTGCCTGTCGCCCGACTACATGATGGTTGCGCAGAACGCTCTGGAACCCTTGGTGCAGGCCAGCAAGGCCTTCGTGGCCGAGAGCTTCCCCAGCCTGATCGGCAACCCCGAATACACCTCGATCATCAATCAGCGCCATTTCGAGCGTCTGGCTGGCTTGCTCGAAGATGCCGAGCGCCAGGGCGCCAGGGTGATCAGCCTGGCTCCAGACGGTGAGCCTTCGCTCGATGTCAGGTCGCGCAAGATCGCGCCGCATCTGGTTCTCGATGTCACCGATGAAATGGCCATCATGCAGGAAGAAATTTTCGGCCCGCTGCTGCCCGTCAAAACTTATGCGCATGTCGATGAGTCCATTGCCTACATCAACGCCAATCCGCGTCCGCTGGCGGCTTACTATTTTGGTGATGATCCGTTGCAGCAGCAGCGCTTCAGCGCTCAAACCACATCGGGAGGCCTAGTGATCAACGATGTCATGACTCACGTCTCCGTGGACAGCTTGCCATTCGGTGGCGTAGGTGCCTCGGGTATGGGCGCTTACCACGGCATACACGGCTTCCGCCGCTTCACCCACGCCAAGCCCGTGGTGGTGCAAAGCCAGGACGGCGCCTCCAACCTGCGACTGCGTGCGCCGTATGCGGGCAAAACTCAGGCACTCGAAGCTTTCCTGAACGACTAATTCAACGTCCTACCGCTATCAGAAGGTATTCAAAATGAAAGTATTGATGGTGCTGACCTCTCACGATCAGCTTGGCAACACCGGCGAGAAAACCGGCTTCTGGCTCGAAGAGTTCGCGGCCCCGTACTACGTGTTCAAGGACGCTGGCGCCGAGGTGGTGCTGGCTTCGCCGGCTGGCGGCCAGCCGCCGCTGGACCCGAAAAGCGACCTGCCGGATTTCCAGACCGAGCACACTCACCGCTTCAAGGCCGACCCTGCCGCACAGCAGGCCCTGGCCAATACCGTCAAGCTGGACACCATCCGTGATGCGGACTTCGACACCGTGTTCTACCCAGGCGGCCACGGTCCACTGTGGGATCTGGCCGAGTCGAAGCTGTCCATCAGCCTTATCGAGGCATTCGAGCGCGCCGGCAAGCCCATCGGTTTCGTCTGCCACGCCCCTGGCGTGCTGCGTCACGTCAAAGCCGCCGACGGCTCGCCGCTGATCAAGGGTCGCCGCGTCACCGGCTTCACCAACGGTGAAGAGGCTGCAGTGGAGCTGACCGACGTGGTGCCGTTCCTGATCGAGGACGAGTTCCAGAAGCTCGGTGGCCTGTACGAAAAAGGTCCGGACTGGGCGCCCTTCGTGATCGAAGACGGCAAGCTGATCACCGGCCAGAACCCTGCCAGTTCGGAAGATGTCGCCAAGGCGCTGCTCGCGCAACTCAAGTAACCGCTGATTGAGGCTGAATCGCCTGTGCAGATGCTGCACGGGGACTCAGCCTTTTCCGGTCAGTGCCCGACTACCGAAGGACCTCCGATGATCACGCTTCACCACCTCAACGCCTCGCGCTCGTTGCGCATCCTCTGGCTGCTGGAGGAAATAGGCGAGCCTTACAGGCTGGTTCGCTATCAGCGAAACCCCGCCACCCATCTGGCCCCGGACTCTCTCAAGCAGATTCACCCGCTGGGAAAATCGCCGGTTATCGAAATCGACGGGCAGTTGCTGAGCGAGTCAGGGGCTATCGTCGAATACCTGATCCGTCGCTTTGCGCCACGGCTGGAGCCGGATTTCAACTCGCCGGCTTATCTTCACTATCTGCAATGGCTGCACTTCTCCGAAAGCTCGGCGATGGTGCCGGTACTGCTGAAGATCTTCACCCGCTTCGAGCAGGATGCCGGCACCACCTTGTCGTTTCTCGGCGGCTATACCCAGACCGAGTTCGACAAGGTGCTGGGTTACCTGGATGAGTTTCTGGCCGACAAGCATTTCGTGCTCGGCGATACGCTTTCCGGCGCGGACTTCATGCTGGCCTTCGTGGCGATCACCGTGGTGGAGCAGTTGGCCCTGGGCGAGCGGTATCCCGACCTCGCCGCCTACTTGCAGCGCCTGACCGCACTGCCAAGCTGGCAGCGAGCAGTGGCACTAGAGGGGCAGCAGGGCTGAGCCATCAGCCGCCAACGCCGCTGGCGGCTACTTCCGAGTGAGCGTGCGGCTGCCAGCCGCCGCCCAGCGCGCGGAATGCCGCTATCGCGGCGCGGGCCGACTCCGTTTGCGCCTGGGCTCGGGCATCGGAGGCCTGAAGCAGCGTCTCGTCGGCGTTGAGCACATCGATCAAGCTGGCCGTGCCGTTTTGGTAAGCGATGAACGAAGACTGCCGGGCCCGCGTCAGCGATGTTTCTCCCGCCATGAGGGTCGAGGCTTGCGCCTCTCGGTTCACCAAGGCAGAGAACGCGTTCTCGACGTCTTCTGTCGCGCGCAGCACGGAGAGGCGATAGCTGGCGAGCGCCTCGGCTTCCTGGCCCTTGGCCTGATCGATCTGGGCATTGATGCGGCCGAAGTCGAAGAGCCTCCAGCGCAACCCCAGAACGCCCGCCGATTGACTGGCTCCGCTGCTGAACAGGTTGCCGCCCGAGGTGGTCGCGCTGCCGATCAGCGCACCGAGTGAAAACTTTGGGTAATACTCGCTGATCGCCACGCCGATGCGCGCATTGGCAGCCTTGAGTTGGCGCTCGGCGGCGATGAGGTCCGGGCGGCGACGCAACAGGTCGGCCGGCGAGCCGGTTTCCGAAATCTGCGGTGCCCGTGGAATTGCGCTGGCTGCAGACAACTCGTCACGGTGCGTGCCTGGCGGTGCGCCGAGCACCACATCCAGCGCGTTCATGGCTGCATCCAGCCCTGCCTGCAGCACCGGCACGCTTGCCCGAACCTGCGACAGTTCGCCCTCGGTCTGATGCATCTGGAACTCAGCGGCAAGGCCTCTGCTGTGCAGCAGGCGAACTTTGTCCAGCAAGTCCTCCTGGGTTTTAACCTGACGCTCGGCAATCTCCAGGCGGGCCTGCAAGCCACGAATGGCCGTATAAACATCCGCAGTCTGTGCGGCGATGGCCAGCCGGGTGGCGACCGCGCCAGCCTCGGATGCCTGGTACTCGGCGACTGCGGCCTCGCGGCCACGACGCAAGCCTCCGAATACATCCAGCTCCCAGCTCGCTTCGAGGTTGGCCTCATAGCTATTACCATAGCGGTCATAGCCAGGCGTGGAGTCGAGCACCTGGCCCAGTGGCGTTTCCACTGACTGGTAGGCGCGCGCCGCTTGTCCGTTGATGCTGCCGGAAGGGAGCAGCGCCGCATTGGCTGCACCGAGCCCGGCGCGTGCCTGGGAAACACGAGCCTGTGCCTGTGCCATATCCAGGTTCTGCTCCAGTGCCTTGGCGACCAGACTGCTCAGCAGCGGGTCACCGAAGCCTTCCCACCACTGTGCAAAGTTGGCGGGCTTGGCGTCTGGCCGTTGCTCGACGGCGGCTTGGCCGAGATAACGATCAGCCAGCGGAGCATCCGCTCGCTGATAGTCCGGGCCGACCGCGCAACCTGCGACCAGGCTGGTGCTCACCACGAGAGCAAGAATACGGAAGGGAGGCATGGCGTTTCTCTCAGGCGAGATATAGGGTGTGACCATATTATAGATTGGTCACTTGCTGTCAATCAGCTCACCATGGAGTTAAGCTGCAGGCATGAATGAAAATATGAATACGCCAGCCCCCCGTGGGCCTTTGGATCACGACGTCCGCGATCAGGTCATCAACGCGGCGACCAAGCATTTCGGCCACTACGGTTACGAGAAGACCACCGTGTCCGACCTGGCCAAGGCCATCGGTTTTTCCAAGGCCTACATCTACAAGTTCTTCGATTCCAAGCAGGCCATCGGTGAGGTGATCTGCTCGAATCGACTGGCCATGATCATGGAGGTCGTCGATGCCGCCATCGTCGATGCGCCCACGGCATCCGAGCGCTTCAGGCGTCTGTTTCGCTCCATTTCAGAGGCAGGCAGCGATCTTTTCTTCCATGATCGCAAGCTTTACGACATCGCCGCCGTGGCCTCGCGTGACCAATGGCCTTCGGTCAAAGGCCACGAAACGCGCATTCGCGGGATCATTCAGCAGATCCTTCTCGACGGTCGCGAGGCCGGCGAATTCGAGCGCAAGACGCCGCTCGACGAGGCCGTCAACGCGATCTATCTGATCATGCGGCCCTACATCAATCCGGCACAGTTGCAGTACAACCTCGACGGGGCTCCCGAGGCTGTCGTGCATCTGCCTGCTTTGATATTGCGTAGCCTGGCGCCGTAGATAATCTTTGTGACCATTGACAATATTGGTCACAAGTCAAAGAATGTGGTTCCCGTATTGCTCTTGAGTAATGGAACCCATGCGCCTCAAGCCCGCCACCTTCGTCGTTTGTTTATTGCCTGTCGTCCTGGTGGCGTGCGGCGATTCTTCCGTCAGCAAAGACCCACGTAACAAGCCGCCCCTGGTCAGGACGGCATCGGTCGAGCGTTCGGCCGATGTCGCTCGCACGTTCACCGGGGTCGTCGTTGCTCGTACCCAGAGCGATCTCGGCTTTCGCGTTTCCGGGAAGATACTCGAGCGTCTGGTCGATACCGGGCAGACGGTCAAGCGCGGCCAACCGCTGATGCGCCTCGACCCGGTCGACCTGAAATTGCAGGCGCGCGCGCAGCAGGAAGCGGTTGCCTCCGCCAAGGCACGAGCCAAGCAGACGGCTGATGACGAGGCGCGCTATCGCGGTCTCGTCGCCGCAGGTGCGGTTTCGGCATCGGCTTACGATCAGATCAAGGCAGCCGCTGATTCCGCGAAGGCGCAGCTCAGTGCGGCTCAAGCCCAGGCCGACGTCGCGCGCAATGCCACGGGCTACGCGGCACTGCTGGCCGACGCCGATGGCGTGGTGATGGAAACACTGGCCGAGCCCGGGCAGGTGGTGAGTGCCGGGCAGCCGGTGGTGCGCCTGGCGCGGGCAGGGCAGCGCGAAGCCATCGTGCACCTTCCCGAGACGCTGCGCCCGGCTCCAGGGTCAAAGGCGCAGGCCACCTTGTATGGCAACAGCGGCAGTGCAGTTCCTGCCAGGCTGCGTCTGCTTTCCGAGGCGGCAGATTCGACCACCCGTACGTTCGAAGCCAGGTACGTGCTTGAGGGCGCGCTGGCGAATGCGCCGCTCGGCTCGACCATAACCTTGGGCATCGCCGAGGGAAAACACCTGAGCAGGTTCTGCAGGTGCCGATTGCCGCCCTTCATGATCCAGGCAACGGCTCGGGTGTATGGGTGATTTCCGGCGAACCGGCGAAAGTGTCCTGGCGTCCCGTTGAGGTGCTGGCCATTGGTGACGATGCTGCGCGTGTCGCCGGCAAGCTGGTATCCGGTGAGCAGGTCGTGGCATTGGGCGCGCACCTGTTGCGCGACGGTGAGGAAGTCAGGGTTGCCCCGACTCAGAACGCCCGTGTAGCCGGGAGTCAGCCATGAGCGAAGGGCGCTTCAACCTTTCTGCACTTGCGGTACGCGAGCGCTCCATCACGCTGTTTCTCATCTTGCTGATCGCCTCGGCCGGGACGCTGGCGTTCTTCCAGCTGGGGCGCGCGGAAGACCCGCCGTTCACGGTCAAGCAGATGACGATCATCTCCGCCTGGCCGGGCGCCACCGCGCAGGAAATGCAGGATCAGGTCGCCGAGCCGCTGGAAAAGCGCATGCAGGAGCTGAAGTGGTACGACCGCACCGAAACCTACACGCGCCCGGGGCTGGCATTCACCATGGTGTCGCTGCTCGACAGCACGCCGCCTTCGCAAGTCCAGGAGGAGTTCTACCAGGCCCGCAAGAAACTCAGTGATGAAGCCAAGACGCTGCCCGCCGGTGTCATCGGGCCCATGGTCAACGACGAGTTTTCGGACGTGACCTTTGCGCTCTTCGCGCTGAAGGCCAAGGGCGAACCCCAGCGGCAACTGGTACGTGACGCCGAATCGATGCGTCAACGCCTGCTGCATGTTCCGGGCGTGAAGAAGGTCAACATCATCGGTGAGCAAGCCGAGCGCATCTTCGTGTCCTTTTCTCACGACCGGCTGGCCACGCTGGGCGTCGCGCCGCAGGACATCTTCGCTGCACTGAACAGCCAGAACGCATTGACGCCTGCCGGCTCCATCGAAACCAGCGGGCCACAGGTGGTGATGCGCCTCGATGGCGCTTTCGACAAGCTGGAGAAGATTCGCGACACGCCGATTAGCGTGCAGGGGCGGACGCTGAAGCTGTCCGATGTCGCCACGGTGGAACGTGGTTACGAAGACCCGGCAACCTTTCTGGTTCGTAACGCCGGTGAGCCTGCGCTGTTGCTGGGCATCGTGATGCGCGAGGGCTGGAACGGTCTCGATCTGGGGCAGGCGCTCGACGCTGAAACGGCATCCATCAACGAAAGCATGCCATTGGGCATGACGCTTACCAAAGTCACCGATCAAGCGGTCAATATCAGCTCGTCCGTCGATGAGTTTATGGTCAAGTTCTTTGTCGCGCTGCTGGTGGTCATGGTGGTCTGCTTCGTCAGCATGGGCTGGCGCGTCGGGGTTGTGGTCGCAGCAGCGGTGCCTTTGACACTGGCCATCGTCTTCGTGGTGATGGCAGCCACGGGCAAGAACTTCGATCGCATTACCCTGGGCTCGCTGATTCTTGCCCTCGGGCTGCTGGTGGACGACGCCATCATCGCCATCGAAATGATGGTGGTGAAAATGGAGGAGGGCTACGACCGCTTCAAGGCGTCGGCCTATGCCTGGAGCCACACGGCCGCGCCGATGCTCTCCGGTACGTTGGTCACCGCTATCGGCTTCATGCCTAACGGTTTCGCACAGTCCACAGCCGGCGAGTACACCAGCAACATGTTCTGGATCGTCGGCATCGCCCTGATCGCCTCCTGGGTGGTCGCGGTGGCGTTCACCCCCTACCTGGGCGTGAAGCTGCTGCCGCAGATCAAGCAGGTCGAAGGCGGCCACGCGGCCATCTATGACACCCGCCACTACAACCGCTTTCGCAAGGTGCTGGCCGTCGTCATCGCTCGCAAGTGGCTGGTGGCGGGCGCAGTGGTGATGTGCTTCGTCGTCGCCGTGGTTGGCATGGGCCTGGTGAAGAAGCAGTTCTTCCCGACCTCCGACCGCCCCGAGGTGCTGGTCGAAGTGCAAATGCCTTACGGCACGTCCATCGAGCAGACCAACGCCACCGCGATCAAGGTCGAGAGCTGGCTGCGAGGACAGGAAGAAGCCAAGATCGTCACCTCTTACATCGGCCAGGGCCCACCACGCTTTTACCTGGCGATGGCGCCCGAGCTGCCTGATCCGTCCTTTGCCAAAATCGTCGTGCTGACGGACAGCCAGGAGGCGCGCGAAACGCTCAAGCAGCGCATACGTGAAGCGGCATCCGAGGGCCTGGCCCCGGAAGCACGGGTGCGCGTCACGCAACTGGTGTTTGGCCCGTACTCGCCATTCCCGGTCGCTTATCGGGTAATGGGGCCTGACCCCGTTCGGCTGCGCGAAATCGCCGCCGAGGTTCAGGGCGTGCTGCAGGCCAGCCCGATGATGAGAACGGTCAATACCGACTGGGGCCCACTGGTGCCGACGCTGCACTTCTCGCTGGATCAGAATCGCTTGCAGGCGGTGGGGCTGACCTCCAACGCGGTTGCGCAGCAGTTGCAGTTCCTGCTGTCGGGCGTGCCGATCACGGCAGTGCGCGAAGACATTCGCTCCGTGCAGGTGGTGGGGCGCGCAGCGGGTGATATCCGCCTCGATCCGGCCAAGATAGAAGGGTTCACGCTGGTCGGGGCTGCCGGTCAGCGCATCCCGCTCTCGCAAATCGGCGAGGTCGATGTGCGCATGGAAGACCCCATCCTGCGCCGCCGCGACCGTACGCCCACCATCACCGTGCGTGGCGACATCTCCGAGGAGCTGCAGCCGCCAGACGTTTCCGCAGCGCTCAGGAAAGACCTGCAGCCGATCATCGACGGACTTCCCGGCGGTTATCGGATCGAGATGGCGGGCTCCATCGAGGAATCGGGCAAGGCCAGCCAGGCGATTCTGCCGCTGCTGCCGATCATGATCGCCCTGACGCTGCTGATCATCATCCTGCAAGTGCGCTCGATCTCGGCCATGGTCATGGTGTTCCTCACCTCGCCGTTGGGGTTGATCGGCGTGGTGCCGGTGCTGCTGCTGTTCCAGCAGCCGTTCGGTATCAATGCCCTGGTTGGCCTGATCGCGCTATCGGGCATTCTGATGCGCAACACGCTGATCCTGATCGGGCAGATCCATCACAACGAAAGCGAGGGGCTCGACCCGTTCAATGCCGTCGTCGAGGCCACGGTACAACGAGCCCGGCCGGTATTGCTGACCGCGCTGGCGGCCATCCTCGCCTTCATTCCGCTGACCCATTCGGTGTTCTGGGGCACGCTGGCGTACACGCTGATCGGCGGGACGTTCGTCGGCACCATCATGACCCTGGTGTTCCTGCCGGCGATGTATTCCATCTGGTTCAAGATTCGCCCCCACACCGCCAATGCCCAAGCGCCAGCCTGATGCCAAACGAGGCGGGCGCATACCGAGCACGAGGAGGCTGTAATGATCGATTTCCAAAGACATACACGCATCGTGGTAACCGGCACCGGTATCGTCGGGCCGCTGGGTTGTGGTGTAGACGAGGTCTGGCGCCGGCTGCTGGCCGGGCGCTCGGGCATTGCCACGCTGCCGACAGAGATAACCGAAGGCACCGGTGTAACCGTGGGCGGGCAAGTGCCGACGCTGGAGGACGATGCCATCGCCGGGTATCAACCCGAGCTGATCATCCCCGGCAAAGAACGCAAGAAGATGGATCGCTTCATCGAGTTCGCCCTCGTCGCCGCGCATGAAGCGCTGCAACAGGCGGGCTGGCACCCGACCAGCGAAGCAGAACAGCAGCGAACGGCGACGATCATCGCCTCGGGTGTGGGTGGCTTCGGTGCCATGGCTGAAGCCGTGCGGATTACCGATTCGCGCGGGCCGCGCCGGCTCTCGCCGTTCACCGCGCCGTCGTTTCTCGCCAACATGGCGGCGGGGCACGTCTCGATCCGTCACGGCTTCAAAGGGCCGCTCGGCGCGCCGGTGACCGCTTGTGCTGCTGGCGTGCAGGCCATTGGCGATGCTGCTCGGCTGATCAGAAGCGGCGAAGCGGATATCGCCATCTGCGGCGGTACGGAAGCGGCCATCGATCGCGTGACCCTTGGCTGCTTCGCGGCGGCCCGTGCGCTTTCGACCGGCTTTGCCGAGCGGCCGCAAGAGGCGTCGCGGCCCTTCGACCGTAACCGCGATGGTTTCGTGATGGCCGAAGGCGCCGGGTTGTTGGTGATCGAGTCGCTCGAGCATGCCCTGGCACGCGGCGCCACGCCGCTGGCCGAACTGGTGGGCTACGGCACCAGCGCCGACGCCTACCACCTGACGGCTGGCCCGGAAGATGGCAGCGGCGCCCGCCGCGCCATGCAGCAAGCGCTCGCCCAGGCAGGCCTGAGCGCCGTCGATGTGCAGCACATCAATGCCCACGCGACATCGACCCAGGTTGGCGACAAGGGTGAACTGGCGGCCATCCGCTCGCTGTTTGGCCATGATTCGTCCGTCGCGATCAGTTCGACCAAGTCCGCCACCGGCCATCTACTGGGCGCGGCAGGTGGTATCGAAGCGATCTTCACGGTGCTGGCATTGCGTGATCAGATCGTGCCGCCGACCTTGAACCTGGGCGAGCCAGATGAGAGCGCTAGAGGGCTCGATCTTGTCGCGCTCAGCGCCCGTAAGATGTCGATCACCCACGCGCTCTCGAATGGCTTCGGGTTTGGCGGCGTCAATGCCAGCGTGCTTTTCCGCCGCTGGGAGGCAACGCCATGAGCGTCGACAGCCAACCGGTAGCAATCGATGCCGCAACGACCCGCGAAGGCAGCCCGGCATTGACGGGCAAAATCGTCGCCTTGCTGGCGAGCCTCTCTGCGATCAGCATCCTCTCCACCAACATTATCCTTCCCGCGTTCCCGGAAATCGGCCAGCAGCTTGGTGTTTCCTCTCGCGAATTGGGGCTGACCCTCTCCAGTTTCTTCATCACCTTCGCATTCGCTCAATTAGTGGTGGGGCCGCTGGCAGATCGGTACGGGCGCAAGCGGCTTGTTCTGGGTGGGCTTGCGCTATTCGTGATCGGCACATTGGTCGCAGGCTTTGCCAGCAGCCTCGACGTGCTGATTGCCGGGCGTGTCGTACAAGCGCTCGGGGTGTGTGCTGCCGCCGTGCTGGCGCGGGCCATTGCCCGTGACCTGTTCGAGGGCGAAACCCTGGGGCGCGCGTTGTCGCTGACAATGATCGCCACCGCGGCAGCACCCGGATTTTCGCCATTGCTCGGCAGCGTGTTGACCACTGCTCTGGGATGGCGGGCGATCTTCTTGATGGTGGGAGTTGCCGCCGTTGTCATCGGATTTTTCTACGCCCGCGGCCTTGGCGAAACGCTGCCCCGTGAACGCCGAGTCGCGCTCTCGGCACCACGCGTGGTCGCCGCTTACGGCAGATTGCTCCGCGACGGCAAATTCATCCTGCCGGCTGCCTCGGTGAGCCTGTTGATGAGCGGCTTGTTCGCCTCCTTCGCTGCCGCACCGGCGATCCTGATGAGCGGGATGGGCCTGTCCTCACTGCAGGCCGGGCTGTACTTCGCCGCCACCGTGTTCGTGGTGTTCGCTGCCGGCATGGCTGCCCCACGCCTGGCCCACCGCTTTGGCGGCCGCACGATCACCACCCTCGGCCTTGCCACCGCATTGGTGGCCGGCAGCCTGCTGCTTATCGGGCCAAACAACCCCGGTTTGGGCTGGTACTCACTATCGATGGTGATCTTTCTCTGGGGCATGGGCCTCGCCAACCCACTGGGCACCGCAATCACCATGGGCCCCTTCGGCAAGGAAGCGGGCCTGGCCTCCGCGCTACTCGGCTTCCTGACCATGGGCGCTGCCGCGATCACCACCTGGCTGGTATCGGTACTGGAGTTCGCGCCGGTAACGACGCTGGGCGCAACCCAAGTGTCGGTTTGCTTTGTTGCTGTGGTGTTGTTCACGCTGAGTAGTAGAGCTGTCAGAGCGTCAAACTAGGAACTTCTGGAGAGAGTGTGGGGGATGTTCTTTGCGAGTTAGCGAGACTTCGGTGGGCTATCGCCACCCTTGAACATCGCCCACAAAAAAGCCCTGTAAAAACAGGGCTTTCATGTTTCTGATCTAGAACGGGCTTAGGGAATCGAACCATTTTCCAGCTCCCGCAAAGCCCCTGCGTTGCTTGCCTGGACGCGACCTCTACACGCTTTAATCCGCTTTTCCTTGAAGTGCTTTCGACACGGAAATTTCCAGATATATGCGCTCCATTTATAACTTACGCAGTATTTTTCCATCTTCTGGCGGGAATGAATACAGGGTATGTGGACTGCCTTCAAGCGCCATAACTAATGCATCTTCATCCTCGGACGTAGCCAAGATAATTTGCCCTTTCCCATTACTGGCAATAGAGGCTGCTTTTAATAAAGCAGTAAAACTTACTTTCTTCGCTTCCTGCTGGCGTGGTTCATCAAAAATCAATATACGCGGATGGTTCGTATTGAATTCGCATCCTACCTGAAATAGTCCTATCAGATAGCTCCAGATGATTCTGATTCCGTCACTTGCTGACGTATCAAAGCCGAGGTCGAAGCCATCCCGAGTGGGTAGGTAGGTTTCTTCAGATATACGAATTAAATCGGGCTTGAAGCTTGAAAAGCCAAAGCTTGATAGTAATGAAACTACATTTGATCGCAGCGTGTTTAGCTTGTGGCTGTCTGTTGTCGAAAGTATATTCTGAGGTAGTTTTCTTCTTTGCTCGATCAGGGACTTGTAGTTCTTTAAGTGAGAGTCCAACTCTAACCTTGCCTGCATGATAGCTGAGATGCCATCGGCATATGTCTTTATGAGGTTTTCAAAGTCTATCTTTTTGCGTAAGTTTTCTTCCATTACTAAGCTATCAAAAGGAAGAATGTTCTTCTGTAATCTATTGATTTCCTCAATGAGTTTTGTGATTTGTATATTTATTTTGTTGCACTCTGCCTCTTTTAAACTTTTTTGTTGTATCAAGCCACTCTTAACGCTCTTGAATACTTTTCCCTGCTCTTTTATGTATTCAAGGCTTTCATCAAGAGACATGAGTGGCGACGTATTACTTAGATTTGCGAGGTTCTCAGAAATGTTTTGGGTGCAAGTTGGACATGTGTTAATTTCTAATTCACTTCCAGCAATTATTTCAAGTTGACCTATTTTTGTAAGGTCTTCGTATTTTCGCTGGTCTTCTTTTAATGTGTTTATTCTGATGTCGGTTGAATTTATTTGCTGATTACAATAGCTGATATCTTCTTCGATGCGATTTGAACTGTAGGAAAGTTCTTTTAGTTCAGCTTTGCAGGTGTCAATTCTATCGTTTATTGCATGGTCTTCTGTTGCTGCGGAAACAGTTTCCTTAAGCTTTTTTATAAAGATGTCGAGCTCGGCCTCAGTTTCACTTTTTAAAAACTGTATTGATCTCCACTTTTCTTTATGTTTAACCCCTATGTCAATCTTAAAAGGGTCGAAGTTCACCTCCGGCGCATCAGGCACGCCGCTGATCTCGCCTCCAATTTTTGCCGCAGCCGTTGATAAACTTTTTTTACAAAATTTCCAGGCGTAGTTAATATCGTCCAATGCAGTCTTTATTTTAAATTTTTTATTTACGATTTCATTCGTTTCTAGACTTAACATGAATTCAATGGAGCGTTTCTTTGCCTCCTTTATTTTTAGGAAAAAAGGCGTTGTGGCTTGTATAGATGTCCACCCTTTTTTTTGCTCAACGAACCATGTTGGAAAAAATACGGCTGGGTATAGGTTTGCCTCTCTACCATCAAGTCTAGGGACTATGGGTAATTCCCAGCCTACGAATTTACTAAGCCAATAGTAAAATCCCAGCGCCCTAGTGGTATCGCCTTCTCTGTGTAGGAATAGTTTCTGGCTTAAGGTTTCATTGATTCTATCCATTTCGGTGGGATATACAAATGCTACATTGTCCTCAGTAACCCCCAGAACCTGCCGCTTAATGGTAGCTATTGAACCTTTGCTGTTCGATATCTCCAGAAATACCATAGATGATATAACTGGCAGCTCAATTCCATTCTCATCTTCTATCTCTTTAGTGAGAGATGGAGGGAATGGTACTTTTGCATCTGCTAATCCCAATGCTCTTTCCATGCCCAATGCATAGGCTATGGCGTTCATGCAAGTTGACTTTCCGTGAGTGTTTTCGACTCTAAGGATAAAGAGACCATTCTTGAATGGAATGTCGACTCCGAAGTCACCAGCCGAAGTCTTTGCGATAATTTTTAATCTTGTTATTTCTAGCATGGCTTAGTACGCCTTAAAAATCCGTTCGACCGCTGCTTCAGAGAGGTGTTTTTTTGAAGCTTTGAGGGCAGTTTTTTCTTGCTCCATTACTTCTTTATCTGCCACCAACTGCTCGAAAAAATCTTTTCCTTTGGGAGTCAACTCAATTTTCCCATCCGATTTACATGCATAACCAGAAGCAGCTATTAGCTCGATAGCTCGGTCGACGAACGGGTCAAGCCTAATATTCGGAGCAAACAATAGTTCCGATTGTGACCAGTCTATGATTTCTTTAAGGTGATATGGAGATTTAGTCAGCCAGTTTGCTGTATGGATTTTCTTTAGCGAGCATCGTTTGTCCCGGCCAACTAGGCCAACGATTAACACTACCAGAGAACATTTCCATAAAGGTCGTGTTTCACATGGAGTGAAAGCTTTCCTTTGCTGGAAAGAGAACGGACTGTTTAGGAGTTCTTCTAGTTTCATTAGAAATCCAACGGGCAGCGGATTAGCCAGTCAGAAACAACTCCCCATTTGATAAGCTCTATATCAGTTCTTTTTAGTGTGCGTATTTCTCTGGATAAGTCGTCGTCGAGCTTCTGTAGTTCCTGCTTTATAACTTCGTTGGGGAGCAAGTCTGGCGAGACCAAGAAGCGAGTTTCTAAATAGTTTTGCCTGTGTTGAACTGAGGTTACGATAATTTCGTATATGTCTGCCCAGTCCTGCAAGAGTCTATTTAAAAGGTTCTGATAGTCTAGATATTTATTGACTAGGTCGTTTTTTATTCTTTTAACCTTTTCTTCATCGCCGATTATTTTTGGCAGTTTTTTGTCCAGCTTGCTCAGGAAAGTGAGATTCGTATCTATCCAGCTCTCTACCTTTTCTGCGCTGTGTTTTTCAAAGTCAATATTAAGCTGATATGCTTGCTTGCTTAAAGCTTCTGCTTCAAGTTTGTAGTCTTCTTCGGTGTGGATTAATACTTGAAAGTCGCTATCAATATAATTCAGGCCTAGGTTTCTTATTTCTAGTGATTTTTGTGCGCAAAATGCCGTTATCTCAGCTGATTTGTGTGCAGATGTCGCGAGTATCCATCTACATATCTTTGTTGAGCCAAAAAGGCGCTCTAGCTTATCTTTTTTGTCTGATAGCTTTTTGGTGTCTTTATTTATTTTTGCTTTCTGAGCAGCAACCAGTTTAGCTATGTCTGTTGTTTGCTCTGGCAGATAACATTGAAATGCATGGCCGGATATCGTGTAGCATTCAATGCCGAAATCTCCACCTTGATTATCAGGCACGTCTCTATAATTGGCAGGCGAATAATGAAGTTTAACGATATCTTTGAAGTATCGTTCAAAGGCTTTCGGATCGGTGTCCTTGCTTTTTATCATCCTTGAGAATCCTAAAGCACTGCTACTAGTTGAAGTGTTAAGAGCACAGTGGGACGAATTGATTTATTTTTATTTCGCCCGCCTGCCTCGGTGTGGGATTTAAAATAAATCTGTCACCTTTTCCTTTTGATATATTCTGGTATCAACTGGCTATCAGTCAACTGCTTGCTTCAATTAAGCGACAGGTACAGTACCTTTTGCTTGGGCTCCGTAGCCCTTTCAGCTACGTCCGGCGCTTTCCTGAGCCTAAGAGCACTTGGTAAAAATTCCTGCTTGAACTGCGGCTACCTATCTAACTGCTAAATTCCAGACACAAAAAAGCCCTGTAAAAACAGGGCTTTAGTGTTTCTGATCTGGAGCGGGCTAGGAAAAGGGGACAGATTTATTTAATTCATGGCGAGTGACGCCTTCAGTTTTTCAGGCCACTGGCCCAGCGAATCTAGCGCATGAGAATCCCAAACACCAGATACAAAAAAGCCCCGCAAGAGCAGGGCTTCGATGTGTGCGATCTGGAGCGGGCTAAGGGAATCGAACCCTCGTCATGAGCTTGGGAAGCTCAGGTAATGCCATTATACGAAGCCCGCTTTTGCGTGCGCCTTTATACCGGAAGTCGCCTGCGAAATGAAGCCCGCGTCGGCCAGAAATCTCCCTGAAGCGGTATGCGGGCTTTGTTTTGTGCTGCTCATACGGCCATGGCGTGCTGCAGATCTGGGTAGCGGGCGTAGCGCCGGCTGCCGGCGGTGCTGCCTTGCAGAAAGCCGAGCAGGGCGTTTTGGGTATGCAGCCAGGCGCCTTTGTGTTCCATGTCGATGAAGTGGCCGGCGTTGTCGACGGTGGCGAACTGGCAGTCGTGGATGTGCCGGGCGAACAGGCGGGCGTCGGTGGTGCTGGTGTATTCGTCGTGTTCGCCGTTGATGAACAGCAGCGGGATGTCGATGCGGCCGAGGCGATCCGTGTGGCAGTGGGCCTGCATGCGTAGTACCTGCCGGATGTGCGCGGTCATCTGCCGGTATTCGTGGTGGCTCAGGCTGCTGATGTGTTTGTGGTTGTAGCGCTTGAACAGCGAGGGCAGGTATTTGCCGATGGTGTCGTTGACCAGGTGGCCGACCTTGTCGCTGTCTTGCTGGTTCAGGCACGCCAGGGCACGGCCCAGGTAACCGAGCATGGGCGCATTGAGCACTGGCGAGAACGAGGCGAACACGGCTTTTTCCAGGCTGCTCGGGCGTTCGCAGAGGGCGAGCATGCTGGCTATGCCGCCCCAGGAAAAGGCCATCAGGTACTGCGCCTGGTAGTGGTCGATGAGGTCCATCAGGATGGCCGCTTCGTCTTCCTTGCTGATGCAGTGGTCGTTGCGGTTGTGTGCTTTGGAGCGGCCCGCGTAGGGCTGATCGAAGAGCACCACGTTGAACTGGGTGCCGAGGTATTTGACCGTTTGCGCGAAGGAGGCCGTCGTCGACAGCGAGCCGTTGACCAGGATGATGGTCTTGCTGGCTGCGGGGTTGGTGTGGAATTCGGTGTGTACCTTGTACGTCCCGTGGACATTGACGACAGCGGTTGCTGGCTTCATGGGGATTCCTCCTGGCGCAAGGATGAATGGGGCTGACGGCGATGCCGTTAGCCGTACACGTCGAATGCATAGGAAAGCGCCACGGCATGACAGGCCGATGTCAGCCAGGAGAATCTTGTTGTTTATAAGCCAGACGGTCAGGACTTGGATTAGCCGTCCCGTCGTTGATCAGACGCTGTCGATTTCCGCCTGAGTGAGTGGCCGGTAGGCGCCCGGCGGCAGGGCAGGGTCGAGTTCGATGGCGCCAAGGCTCTCGCGGTGCAGGCCGATGACTTTGTTCTGGAAGTGCCCGAACATGCGCTTGATCTGGTGGTAGCGACCTTCGTGCAGGGTCAGCCTGGCGCGGTGCGGCGCTTCGATCTCCAGCAAGGCAGGGCGGGTGGTCAGGTCCTCAAAGGCGAAGTACAGGCCGTTGGCGAACACCTCGATGGCTGCCGGGTCGATGACCTGCTCGGTTTCCACCTTATAGACCTTGGCGTGGCTGCCGTCGGGGGCGGTGGCGCGACGCGACCAGAGGCCGTCGTTGGTGATCAGCAGCAGGCCGCTGGTGTTGAGGTCGAGGCGCCCGGCGAGGTGCAGCTCGTGCTTGTCGGGCTCGTCCAGCAGGTCGAGCACGGTGCGGTGTTCCGGGTGGCTGGTGGCGCTGACCACGCCGACCGGTTTGTGCAGCATGAAATAGCGCGCCGCCTTGCCGGCCTGGAGAACCTCGTCATCGAGCTCCACGCGCTGGAAGTCACGTACCTCGGCGCGGCTGTCGCGGCAGACCTGGCCGTCGATCCGAACCCGCCCTTCGGCGAGCAGCAGGCGGGCGTGCTGGCGGTTGAAGCGTGGCAGGTTGCTGAGCAGGCGGTCGATGCGCATGGGCCGCTCAGCTGTTTTCCGCAGGCAGGGCCTGGGCACAACGCGGGCACAGGCAGGCGCGATCCAGTGCTTCGGGCGGCAAGTCGCGCAGCGCCTGCGGTTCGACCTTCACCTCGAAGCACCAGCAGTGGCTGACTTCAGAGTCGCTGTCGGCCTGGGCGCAGCGGTTGAGCTGGCCACAGGCGGGGCAGAGGCTGGTGTTCACTGGGTTTCTTCGCACATGCGGTTGCGCCCGGCCTGTTTGGCCCGATACAGCGCGCGGTCGGCGCGGGCGATCAGTGCCTGCAAGTCGTCGCCTTCCTGCAGGGTCGCCAGGCCGATGCTGGTGGAGGTATGCAGGTGCTGGCCGGCGAATTCGAAGTTGCTGCTGGCGGTCTGCTGGCGGATCTTCTCGCCCAGCTGGCGCGCAGCGTCGAGGGCGGTGTCCTTGAGCAGCAGGATGAATTCCTCGCCGCCCCAGCGGCAGATGATGTCGGATTGGCGCAGGTTCTGCTGCAGGTGGCGAGCGAAGCCGCGCAGCACGGCATCGCCAGCCAGGTGGCCGTGGCTGTCGTTGAGCTGCTTGAAGCCATCGAGGTCGAAGAGCAGGGCGCACAGCGTGCTCTGGCTGCGCCGCGCTTCCTGAATGGCCTGGTTGGCCAACAGTTCGAAGCCGCGGCGGTTGGGCAGTTCGGTCAGCGAGTCGGTGGTCGCCAGTGCGGTGATGCGCGCCTGGTAGCGGCGCAGTACCAGCGTCACCAACACCAGCACGATCAGGGTGACCACGCCGCAGATCAGCAGGTTGAGGTACAGCGACTGACGAATGCCGGCCACGGCGCCGGTCTCGTGTTTGTCGACGAACAGGTACCAGTCCAGCTCGGGAATGAAGCGCACGTTGAGGAAGTGACCGCGGCCATGTTCCTGGTAGAAGAAGTCGCCGCTCTGCGGGTGCGGCAGCTTGCCGTGCAGGTCTTCGAGGCCCTCCACCTCGCTCAGCTGGTCACCGATGCGCGCGCCCATGGGGCCGCCGCTGGCGCCGGTCAGCACGATGCGCCCGTTGGTGTCGACGAAGTACACGCTGCGGTCGTAGCGCTGTTGGTACTGGTCGATCAGTTGCACCACTGCGTCCACGGTCAGGCCGACGCCGGTGGCACCGATGAAACGGTGCTGGTAGTCGAAGACCTTGTAGTTGATGAACACCGTCATGCGGTCCTCGTTGGCCATGTCGATATCGACATTGATCTCGTAGGGCTCCTTCATGTCGCGCAGGCGGTAGTACCAAGCATCACGGCTGGCCTGTTCGTCGATCTGCTTCAGCACGCCTTTGGCCTGGTAGTAGGTCTTGCTGTGTTCGGAGACGAAGAAGCTGGTGACGGTGCCGTAATGGCTTTGCACTTCCTGCAGGTAGCGGGTCATGGGCTCAAGGTTCTGCTCGCCGCCGAGCACCCAGTCACGCAGGAAAGTATCGCGGGACATCATCGAGGAGATGAGGATGGGGCGCACCAGATCCTTCTGGATTTCCGAATAGACGTTGTCCGAGGTCAGCGGCAGCTCGGTGTTGACGATGTTGTCGCGTATCGAATCGAGGGCCGCGTAATAGCTGGCCAGCGAGGTGGCGATGAAACCGCAGCCGAGCAGAACGAGGAGCAGAAACACCAGCGAGCGTGGGCTGGCAGTTTTGGGTGACGGTGATGGCATCGTGCTGGCTTCTTGGTGAGTGCCGCAATGCTAGGCGTGGTGCCGCTCAGGCGCAAGCCAGGAGGAGCGAAGACGGCGCTTTCGCTCCTCCTGGCTTGCGCCTTTACTCAACCCGTATGGGCTGCAGCCTCGATGACCGCCACACGCTGGCCGGCCCGCACGGGCGAGCCGGGTTGTACGTGGATGTCTCTGACCACGCCGGCGAAGGGCGCGAGCAGGGGGATTTCCATTTTCATGGATTCGAGGATGACCAGCACATCGCCCGCCTGGACGTGGGCGCCTTCCTCGACCTGAACTTGCCAGAGATTGCCGGCGATGTGGCTGTCGACGCTGTGCTGGCCGGCGCCCAATGGCGCGTTTTCGCTGGGCTCGGCCACGCCTTCGTCACTTTCGAAGTGCGCCTGGCCGGAGTCGATCCAGCGCTGGCGCTCGGCGGCAAAGGCGCTGCGTTGCTGGTCGCGGAAGGCGGCGATGCCGTCTGCTTCGTCCGTGAGGAAGCGTTGATAGTCGGCCAGGGCCAGCTCGCTGTGTTCGATGCGCAGGTCGAAGCGGCCCAGGGGGAAGTCGCGGCGAATGCGCAGCAGCTCGTCCGGGCTGACCGGGTAGAAGCGGATCTGGTCGAAGAAACGCAGCAGCCAGGGTTTGCCGTCGAAGGCGGCGACTTCACGGTAGCGGTTCCACATCTGCAGGGTACGGCCGACGAACTGGTAACCGCCGGGGCCCTCCATGCCGTACACGCACATGTAGGCGCCGCCGATACCCACCGAGTTTTCGGCCGTCCAGGTACGCGCGGGGTTGTACTTGGTGGTGACCAGGCGGTGGCGCGGGTCGAGCGGCGTGGCCACCGGTGCACCGAGGTAGACGTCGCCCAGGCCCATCACCAGGTAGCTGGCATCGAACACCGTGCGATGCACTTCGTCGAGGTTGGGCAGGTCGTTGATGCGGCGGATGAATTCCAGGTTACTCGGGCACCAGGGCGCGTCCTTGCGTACGGTGGTCATGTACTTGTCGATGGCCAACTGGCAGGCCGGGTCATCCCAGGACAGTGGCAGATGAACGATGCGCGACGGCACCTTGAGGTCGCCGGTGGCGCACACAGCGTCCCACTCGCCAGCGACGGTATCGAGCAGGTGCTGCAACGGCAGAGTTTCCGGCTGGTAGTGCACCTGCAGGGAACGGATGCCGGGCGTCAGGTCGATCACCCCGGCGATGTCCTTGGCCTGCAGTGCCTGCATCAGCGCATGGCCACGGAAACGCAGCACCAGATCCAGCTCGGGCTGGCCGATTTCCAGCAGCAGGTGCGTGTCGCCAGAGAGGCGTGCGACCAGCCGCGTGTCGTCCCGGCCGATATCCAGAATGATGGGAGACGCGAGCTTTTCCGTAGGAGCTGGCTTGCCAGCGATCAGGGGAGACAGTTGATCGCCGGCAAGCCGGCTCCTACCGAGGTCAGCGCACTCCAGATTGGCTGCTTTCGCCAGCTCCCGCGCCGTGGCGATATCCACCGGCACGAAGCGCACCTTGTCGCCGGCCTTGAGTTGGCCGAGCTGCCAGAGGTCGGCTTCGATGATCGTCACCGGGCAGACGAAACCACCAAGGCTGGGGCCGTCGGGGCCGAGGATCACGGGCATGTCGCCGGTGAAATCCACTGCGCCGATGGCGTAGGGATTATCGTGGATGTTGGATGGATGCAGGCCCGCTTCGCCGCCACTCTCGCGTACCCATTCCGGCTTGGGGCCGATCAGCCGCACGCCGGTTCGGCTGGAGTTGAAGTGCACTTCCCAGTCGGTGCCGAGGAAGGTGTCGATGTAGGCTGGGGTGAAGTATTCCGGTGCGCCGTGAGGGCCGTAGATCACACGGATTTCGCGCACGACGGGCAGGACAGTGCAGAGCTCGCCTGGTAGTTTCGCGCCGGCTTGCGTGGTGTCGAGCAGCGGCAGGTGCAGCACGTCTCCGGCACGCAGGGCACGGCCCGCGTGGCCACCGAACTGGCCGAGGGTAAAGGTGCTCTTGCTGCCCAGGTAGTCCGGCACCTGAATACCGCCACGTACGCTCAGGTAGCTGCGCGCACCGGCACCGGCGATGGTGCCCAGGGCGAGGGTGCTGCCGGCGCTGATCAGCAGGGTGGTGTTCAAGGGCTGGGCCACGCCATCGACGCTGAGCGGAATCTGCGCGCCGGTGACCGCCACCAGCGCGTCGATGTTGAAGCGCAGGGTCGGGCCGCTCATGGTGATTTCCAGGCCGGCGGCGCCTTCCGGGTTGCCGAGCAGGCAATTGCCCAGGCGCAGGGCGCGGCTGTCCATCGGCCCGGACGGCGGCACGCCGACTGCCCAGTAGCCGAGGCGACCGGGAAAGTCCTGGACGGTGGTCTGAGTTCCGGCGGAAAGCACCTCGAAGGTGCTGGCCTGATAGATCAGATTTTCCAGGCAACGTGTCCAGGGCGAGCCGCTGGCGAAGGGTGTGTCGGCGAGGATCTGGCGCAGGTAGTCGCGGTTCGACTCCACGCCGTACAGCAGCGATTCGCCCAGGGCGGCGTCAAGTGCACTGCTGGCTTGGTCTCGGGTTGGCGCCCAGGCGATCAGCTTGGCGATCATCGGGTCGAAGTAGGGTGGAATCTCGCAGCCCGCTTCGACCCAAGTGTCGATGCGCAGCGACTGGCCGTCGGCAGGCGGAAACTGCACGGCGGTAAGCAGGCCAGGGCTGGGCTGGAAGTCACGACCGGGATCTTCGGCATACAGCCGCGCCTGGATGGCATGGCCGCGGGGGCTCAGGCCCTCTGCCAGCTCATGCAGAGGCGGCAGATCGCCGGCTGCCAGCTCGATCATCCAGCGCACCAGGTCAACGCCCCATACCTGTTCGGTGACACCGTGCTCGACCTGCAGGCGGGTGTTCACTTCAAGGAAGTAGAAGTGCTCGGCCTCGCTGTCGTAGACGAACTCGACGGTGCCGGCGCTACGGTAGCTGACCGCCTTGGCCAGTTTGATCGCCGCCGCGCAGAGCTCATCGGCCATGCCGGCTGGCAGGTTGGGTGCCGGGGTTTCTTCCAGCACTTTCTGGTTGCGCCGCTGCACCGAGCAGTCGCGCACGCCGAGGGCGAGCACATTGCCCTGGCCATCGCCGAATACCTGCACTTCCAGGTGGCGGGCACGCTGGATGTACTTCTCGATGAACACGCCGCTGTCGCTGAAGTTGTTCTGCCCGAGGCGCCTCACCGTTTCGAAGGCCTCGCTCAGCTCCTCCGCCGAACGGCACACACGCATGCCGATGCCGCCGCCGCCAGCGGTGCTCTTGAGCATCACCGGATAGCCGACCTGCTCGCCGGCTACCAGTGCAGCGGCGAGGTTTTCCAGCAGCTCGGTACCTTCGAGCATGGGCACGCCGTGTTGTTTGGCCAGTGCGCGGGCGGTGTGCTTGAGGCCGAAAACGCGCAGTTGCTCGGGCGTGGGGCCGACGAAGGCGATGCCGGCCGCTTCGCAGGCCTCGGCGAAGGCGGCGTTTTCGGAGAGGAAGCCGTAGCCGGGGTGGATCGCCCTGGCGCCACTGGCCTTGGCGGCCGCGAGGATCTTGTCGACCACCAGATAGGTGTGTGCGGCAGGGCCGTCGCCGAGGGAGAAGGTTTCGTCGGCCTGCTGGATGTGCAGGCTGGCCACGTCCGCTTCGGAGTAGACGGCGACGCCTTTGACGTCGAGCGCGCGCAGGGTACGCAGGATGCGGCAGGCAATGGCGCCGCGGTTGGCGATCAGAAGTTTTTCGAACATATCGGCTCCCGAGGCCGTTCGAAGCTGCTGCGCTCCATCACGCGGCGTTGGCAGCCAGTTCGAAATGCTCATTTGCTACAGCAAACTCCGCTTTCTCACTGGCTGCCGCCTTGCCTGATGTTCGCTCGCGACGCTTCGCTCCGGCCTCGTTGAACGTGGCGGGCCGTCCCGCCGGTATTGGGTCTGCACCACGGTCGTCCGGGGTGGGGAATTCTTTTTGGCCTCACTCGGTTCCCGTGGAAGGGGCTTTAGCCGCGATGTTTTCAAGGTCAAGAGCGTCGCGGCTGAAGCCCCTCCCACAAAGGATTTCGTTTGTTAGGAGGCCGGTGTTTTGTCTCGGGGCGTAGGTTGCAGCACCTGCCCACTCCTGCTCTGGCACAGGGCGAACAACCAGCGTCTGATCATTCCCATACCAGCACCTCCGCAGGCGTCGGGTTCCAGCCGTTGCAGGGGTTGTTGAGCTGCGGGCAGTTGGAGATCAGTACGATCACATCGGTCTCGGCGCGCAGCTCGACGTATTTGCCGGGTGCGGAGATGCCGTCTTCGAAGGTCAGGCCGCCGTCCGGGGTGACCGGCACGTTCATGAAGAAGTTGATGTTGGCGCCGATGTCGCGCTTCTCCAGGCGGCCGTCGTGCAGGCTGGCGCGCAGGAAATTGTCGCGGCAGCTGTGCATGAAGCGCTTGTCCAGGGCGTAGCGCACGGTATTGCTCTCCTGGGCACAGGCGCCGCCGAGGGTGTCGTGGCGGCCACAGGTGTCGGCGACGATGGTCAGCAGCGGGTTGCCGAGGTTGGAATAGAGCACCGTGCCGGCAGTCAGGTAGACGTTGTTCTGCTTGCGCAGGGTGCGCTGCGGGTCGAAGCGCTCACGCGGGTTGCGGGCGCTGTAGAACAGCGTGTCGATGGCCTGGTTGCCTTCCAGGTCGTGCAGGCGCAGGGTCTGCCCGGCCTTGACCTCGAACAGGTAGGGTTCGCCCGCCGCGATGGTATGGCGGAATACGGCGGTCTCGGGATGCAGGTTGCTTTCGATCAGGCTCATGTCGGCACCCTCAGAGGTATTGGCGTTCGGTGTTGTGGAAGGCGCGGCCGTTTTCCGGGCGCGAGGTACGGCAGAGCACGCTGATGCCGTCGCTCTCCACCTTGCTCCAGCTCAGCTGCACCGGCTTGGGCGCGTACTGCGGGTTGGGATCCATCGGGTGTTGCAGGGCGGTGAGCACCACCAGGGTGTCCATGGGTGCATACAGCTCGATGTAGTCACCGGCCTGGCTGTTGTCGCCGTGAAAGCGGAAGGCGCCGTCGGCATCGGCGCTGACCTTGCTGAACAGGTTGAGGGTCATCAACAGGTCTTGCAGGTTGAGGTTCCACTTGCCCATTTCCACCAGCAGGTTGTCCACGCCGTTGCGGAAGAACCCGTTGCGCAGTTCCTGATAGCGCCCCTGGCCGTACTTCTCGCTCACCTCATCAGCCGAGAGCACGCCACCGAAACTGTCATGCCAGCCACAGGTGTCGGCGGTGATCGCCGCGAGCACGCGGCCCATGTCCGAGTACAGGCAGTGACCCGCGGTGAGTTTGGCGGTGTGCTGGCCCTTGAGGGTGTCGGGCAGGTTGAGTCGCTCGCTTTTCTCCATGGCGTTGAACAGCAGCAGGCTGACGTTGGCGCCGCCTTCGAGGTCGGTGATGCGCAGCAACTGGCCGCGCTTGAGCACGAACGAGGTGTGCCCGCCGCCAGGGACGGTTTCCTCGTAGAGGGTAGGGCGAAGGGTGAGGGCAGCAGTCATGGCAGTCTCCTTACAGGGCCGGGGCAAGATGCGCCGGCAGTGACGCGATGGCGCTTTTGCGATCGCTATTCAGGGGGATGTCGTAGGTGATGCGCGCGCCAAAGGCATTCGGTGCGTGCGGGTCGATACGGGTCTTGTCGAACACCATCAGGCGGGTGCCGAGGCTGAAGCCTTCGGCGAGATCGTGGGTGACCATGAACACCGTCAGCCCGGTTTCGCGCCACAGCTCCAGCAGCAGGGCGTGCATGTCCTTGCGGATGCCCGGGTCGAGGGCGCCGAAGGGTTCGTCGAGCAGCAGCACGCGCGGCTTCATGATCAGCGCCTGGGCAATCGCCAGGCGTTGCTGCATGCCGCCGGAGAGCTGGCTGGGGTACTTGCCCAGGGCATGGCTGAGGCCGACCTTGCCGAGGATCGCCGCCGCCTGCTCGCGAGCGTCGCGCTTGGCCGCGCCGAACAGGCGACCGAGGAATGGCGCGCGCGGCAGTTCCAGGCCGATGGCGACGTTGTCTAGCACGCTCAGGTGCGGGAACACCGAATAGCGCTGGAACACCACTCCACGGCTGGCATCCGGCTCGCCCACGAGTGGCTCGCCACCCAGCAGGATCTCGCCCTTGCTCGGCCGCTCCTGGCCCAGCAGCAGACGCAGGAAGGTCGACTTGCCGCAGCCGGACGCGCCGACCAGGGTGCAGAACTCGCCCTCGGCGATGGACAGGTTCAAGCGCTCCAGAACGATCTGGTCGCCATAGGTCTGCCAGACATTTTTCACTTCAATGAAGCTCATGCTTTGGCCCCCTCGTACCAGGGAAAGCACAGCCGCGTCAGCTGACGCAGGCCGAGATCCATCAGCCAGGCGAGTAAGGTGATCCACACCACGTAGGGCAGGATCACGTCCATCGCCATGTAGCGGCGCACGAGGAAGATGCGGTAACCCAGGCCATCGGTACTGGCGATGGCTTCGGCAGCGATCAGGAACAGCCAGGCGGAGCCCAGCACCAGGCGCAGCGCGATCAGCAGGCGCGGCAGCAGCTGTGGCAGCACGACCCGCAGGATCAGCGTCCAGGTGCTGGCGCCGAGGGTCTGGGCCTTGATCAGCAGTTCCTGAGGAATTTCCCGGGCGCGCTGTTCCAGGTCGCGGGCCAGGATCGGGGTGATGCCGATGACGATCAGCATCACCTTGGACAGTTCGCCCAGGCCGAAGACGATGAACAGGATCGGCAATATCGCCAGCGGCGGCACCATCGACAGCACGGTGAGCAGCGGTGATAGCGGCGCCCGCAGCAGTGGCAGGATGCCGGCGGCGATGCCCAGACAAAGACCGACCAGCGCCGCGATGCCGATGCCCATGCCGAGACGCGTCAGGCTCGACGCGGTGTCTTGCCAGAAGGCATAGCCACCGGTGCGCTTGTCTTCGGTGAAGGCCAGGCGGTCGACGGCGGCGATCATCTGGCTGGCGCTGGGTAGCAGCTTGTCGTTGGGGTTCTCCGCCAGGCGCTGCGCCGAGCCCATGAAATAGGCGAACAGCAGCAGTGCGAAGGGCAGCAACACCAGCAGCAATCGGCCGGCCCTGTCGGGATGTCGGTTGATCAGGCGCATAGAAGTCTCGGGGTCTGCGGTCGCGTCTCGAGGTTCGTGCCCACGCCTAGCGAGGGCACGCTCAGTCCTGCTTCAGAGCTGGCCGTCGGCGGCCATCTGCATGTAGGTCGTATCGAAGCGCAGCTTGAGGTTGCCCTGGTCGCCGGTGCTCACGTCGTTGGCGAAGGCCATACCGATCGCATCGGCGCTCTGCGCGCCCTCGCCGAGCAAGCCGTGGTCGAAGGAGAACGCGGCGACCTTGCTCATGGTTTCTGGCAGGCGTGGGCTCTTGGCGAACGCCACGGCATCCTTGGCGCTGTAGAACATCTTGGTGGCGGCGAGCTGTGCTTCGTACCCTTTGAGATCGGTGCCGGACGCCTTGGCCATATGCTCACGGGCAGCCTGCCCAGCCGCGCCACTATCGCTCATGGTTGCCATGATTTCGTACCAGGCGCCGGTCAGCGCCTTGCCGAGGGCAGGGTTGTCCTTGAGGGTGTCGCTGTTGACCACCATCAGGTCGATGATTTCGCCGGGGATCTGGCTGGAGTCGAACACCTTGGTCACGCCGGGCGTGGCTTCGATCTCGGCGAGCAGCGGATTCCAGGTGGTGACGGCAGTGACGTCCGGGGTGGTGAAGGCGGCGACGATGTCGGCGTCCGAGGTGTTCACCACTTTCAGGTCGCGTTCGCTGAGGCCGGCTTTTTCCAGGCCACGGGCGAGCAGGTAGTGCGATACCGAAAGCTCGACCAGATTGACGTTCTGGCCCTTGAGGTCGCCCAGGGTTTTCTTTTCGCCCTTGAGCACCACGCCGTCGTTGCCGTTGGAGAAGTCGCCGACGATCAACGCCGTGCTGTCCACGCCGCCTGCGGCGGGGATGGTCAGGGCGTCCATGTTGGTCATGGTGCAGCCGTCGAATTGGCCGGCGCTGTATTGGTTGATCGATTCGACGTAGTCGTTGATCTGCACGACATCGATGTCGATGCCGTATTTCTTCGCCCACTTGTCGACGATGCCTTGGGTGGCACCGTACTCCCAGGGCATCCAGCCGGCATAGATGGTCCAGCACACGCTGAAGCTGTCCTTCTGGGCAGCCTGGCTGTTGAGGGAAATGGCAGCCGCGAGACCAGCGGCGAGAACGGAGAAAAGACGGGGCTTGCGCATGGAGACCTCCAGTTCGAGAAAGGGCGGAGCAGGAGTGCGCGGCATCTCCCATCGCTGGGGGCGCGTTCTCCCGGGCTTTTGTCCCGCCGTGTAACCCCTCGAGGAGGTCGCCAACTCTCGGACCAGTCATTCGCCTGCTGATTGGCGAACCGGAACCCTAGTCGGCTATTGCAAATTGTGATGCCGCTATCCCGGGCCGCTGCCTGGGACTTTCCTGCACGAAGGTCATTAAGCGAGGATCGTGCCAGGCTGTGGCGAGCCGTCTAGCGTGGGGCTGTGTGCATTTTCAGGAAAATACGTTGCGCGTTGATGGTGCGCGTTCGGTGCTGGCTGCGCGGTTTCGGCGCGCACTTTCAGTGCGTTCACCGAGTGCTGCTGAAATCATTTGTAGCGACTCACCGACGAGCGGAGCGGATTCGGCTGGCGCCGGGTTGTCTGATGGATTGGGAACACTCCCGGCATCGGCAGCCGCCGATGTGCGTTTCGCGGTCGAAGGAGGCCGCCCCATGATCCGTAAATCCATGCTCGTTGCGTTGTTGGGTTTCTCGCTAACCGGTTGTGCCGTCTACGGCGACAGCGGCTATGGCGGTGGTTATCGAGATTATGATCGTCAGTACTACCCCGGTGCTCACGTACAGCGTTCCCAGGTTTATGGGGCGCCGCGTGTGTATGTCTACGAGGATCGTCGCTACGACAGCCGTTATGACCGTCGCTATTCGCCGCCACGGCATTATGCGCCGCCTCCACCGCCGCGCTATTTCAACCAACCCGAGCGCTATGATCCGCGCTACCAGAACCGCCACGACCGCAATCGCGGTGACTACCGCCCGTCACCACGCCCGGGTTGGGAAGGGCAGCGCCATCACTATCAGCAGCAACAGCGGCATCGCTCCGCGCCGCTGCAGTGGCAACAGCGCGAAGCGCCTCAACGTATCCAGCGCATTCAGGGCGGCGGCTGGAACCGCGAACGCTGATTCTCCCTCCACCTGACCTCAACTGATGCGCTCTGCAGCGCATCAGTTGTTCGTTTCCTGTAGTGGCATCTGGCGATTGTTTTTTGCCCTCCTGCACCGCACCATGACGCTGTTGCTTGTCTGGAAGCATTGTCGTGGCCATCGGCGGTTCTGGCTCTCTCTCAATCCGTTACCGCTGGCCCGTGCTGGTGGCGTTTTTGCTCGCCTTGTTTCTGGCGCCTGGCGGGTTGCAAGCGCAGTGGGATTTCCAGCGTATCGCCGCACGTGCCGAGCAACTCTATGGCCCCCTGGGCGCCGGCAAACCCCGCATTGACGCCTGGCAACGTTTGCTCGACGAGCAGCGTAACGCCAGCGAGGCCGAGCAACTCAAGGCCATCAACCGGTTTTTCAATCTGCAACTGCGCTTTCGCGATGACCAGGAAATCTGGGGCGTTGCGGATTATTGGGCGACGCCAGTCGAGGCCCTGATGCGCGGTGCTGGCGATTGCGAAGATTACGCCATCGCCAAGTATTTCAGCCTGCGTGAACTGGGTGTGCCGAGCGAGAAGCTGCGCATCACCTACGTCAAGGCGGTGCGCTTGAACCAGGCGCACATGGTACTGACCTATTACCCGACCCCCACCTCCGTGCCACTGGTGCTGGATAACCTGATCGATGCCATCGACCCGGCGACCGAGCGCCGTGACCTGGTGCCCGTGTATGCCTTCAATGCCGAAGGACTCTGGGTGCCAGGGCCAGCCGGCGGCAAGCAGGTGGGAGACAGCAAGCGCCTTTCGCGCTGGCAGGATTTGTTGAAGAAGATGCGTGCCGAAGGGTTTCCCTGAGGCGTAGCGAGGAGTCGTTCATGTCACTGTTCAAGCAGTTGTGTGTAGCCATCTGCGTACTGATGCTGGTGAGTTTCGCCGGAAGCGTCGTGGTCAACGTAGAGAGCTCGCGCGAGCAGCAGGTCAATCAGTTGCGCGCCCATGCCCAGGACGCCGCGACGGCACTTGGCCTGTCGCTTGGCTCGCATCTGGACGATCCGGCGATGCTGGAGCTGATGGTCAGCTCGATCTTCGACAGTGGCTATTTCGAGAGCATCCGCGTGATCGGTGCCGACGAAAAGGTGCTGACCGAGCGCTCGGGTGCGAACCTCGGCGTGGGTGCGCCACAGTGGTTCGCCAATCTGGTGGATCTGGCTCCAGCCCAGGGTGACGCGATCGTCAGTGATGGCTGGAACCAGGCGGCTCGGGTCGAGGTGATCAGCCATCCTTACTTCGCCATCGCCAAGCTGTGGCAGACCGCCTATGCCACCTTCCTGTGGCTGGCGCTGATCAGCCTGCTGTGCATCGGCCTCGGCGTGTTGCTGCTCAAGCGTCAGTTGCGCCCGCTGGAGTACATGGTCGAGCAGTCCAACGCCATCGCTCGCCGGGAATTTCTCAGTGCACCCAACCTGCCGCGCACGCCGGAGTTTCGCCGGGTAGTCAACGCCATGAACCAGATGGTGGAAAAGCTCAAGGCACTGTTCGACGAAGAGGCTTCGCGCAGCGAGAAGCTGCATGCCGAGGCCTATCAGGACAGCCTGACCGGGCTGGCCAACCGTCGTTATTTCGACCTCGACCTGCACGCCCGCCTGACGGGCGAAGAGCGGGCCAGCAGCGGCGTGCTATTCCTGCTGCGGGTCAATGATCTGATCGGCCTCAATCAGCGCATCGGTGGCCAGCGCACGGATACCAGCTACTCAAGGCCGTGGCCGAGCAGTTGCAGCACGTAAGCCAAGGTCGTTTCCTGCTGGCGCGTAACCGCGGTGGCGAGTTCGCATTGCTGGCCGCCGGCATCGATCGCCAGGAGGCCGAGCAACTGGCCGAACAACTGAGCAATGGCCTGCTCTCGTTGCAGCAGACCGGCGCCAGCGACTGTTTCCCGGTGGCCCATATCGGTATCACCACTTTCGCGGCAGGCGCTTCGAGCAGCGAGCTATACAGCGCGCTGGATACGGCTCTGGCCGAAGCGATCAGCCAGAACCGCGAGCACTGGGCGTTCGTCGAGCATCGTCATCAAGCCACTGTCAGCGACGAGCACAACGATTGGCACAGCCTGCTGGATAACGCTCTCGAGCAGGGGCGCTTCCTGCCGTACGTGCAGCCGGTGGTCAGCGCTGCCGATCCGACTCAGGTGTTGCACAACAAGGTGCTTGCCCGTCTGCAGGACGAGCGGGGTGAAACCATCGCTGCAGGGCGCTTCCTGCCCTGGCTGGAGCGCTTCGGTTGGACCGCGCGCCTGGATCTGGTGATGCTCGACGCCCTGCTGGCGCAATTGCCCGACCACGAAGGCAAGGTGGCGCTGAGCTTATCGGGCATTACCGTGCGCGATCCTCAGGCGTTGCAGCAGGTATACGAGCGCTTGCGGCTCAACCCGGCGGTGAGTGGCCGGCTGATTCTGGAGCTGGACGAGGGGCAGTTGCCGGGCCCGGTAGAGCTCGAAGCGATCACCCGCAAACTACGCAGCCTGGGAGTCGAGCTTGGTTTGCAGCATTTCGGCGGGCGTTTCAGCATGATCGGCAACCTGGCGAAGTTGGGCCTGGCCTACCTCAAGGTGGATGGCAGCTTCATTCGCGGCATCGATCAGGAAAGCGACAAGCGCTTGTTCATCGAAGCCATGCAGCGAGCGGCCAACAGCATCGATCTGCCATTGATCGCCGAACGGGTAGAAACCCGCGGGGAGTGGGACGTGTTGCGGGCGATGGGCGTCAGTGGCGTGCAGGGTCGTCTGTTCAGCGAACCTGCGGCCTGGGCGTGATCAGATCAGGCCCCGTTCCTCTTCGTTGATCAGGCGGTTCGCGCCGCCCAATGCATCGCGCGCACGACTACGGCCCAGCAGTTTACTCTGGGCCGCTTCCGGCAGGTCGGTGATACGCACCACGCCTTTCTTGATCAGCAGATCGATCAAATCCTCGAGTACGCGGATCATGTCCAGGTCGCTCTGCTTGAGCTGCAGCAGGCTGCTTTCCACGTTCTGATTGGAAAACCAGGAACGCGCCTCCTCGCTGTCAGCCGGCAGCTCGCCGTTCATTCCCTCGAACGGCTCTGGCTGCACACGCTGCAGATCGCCTTCGGCGTTACGTTTTATATAGAACACGCACCTTCTCCCGATAAACCTGTGTCTACAGCTTAGCGCCCCGCCACAGAAGTGTGGCGGGGCATTGGGCCTATCATGGATCGACTTTGATCGTGTGGTTGGCGATCAGGGTGTTGATGTCGTAGCTCGGCAGGCTGGCGTGGCCCAGATCGATCTGCACATCGGCTTTGGCGGCAACCTGTTGTGTGGTGGTATCGCCGTTGCTGAACTCGCCTTTGGTGCTGATCAGCAGGGTGGAGCTACCGTTGTCCGTTACCAGTTTCAGGTAGCTGTCCAGGTTGTTGCTGTGATCCTGCAGCAGGGAACTGAGGTCGATGGTGTCGCCCTCGGCCACGCTGAAGTCCTTGATCACATCCTTGCCGAAGTCGCCTTTCTGCCAGACGAAGGTATCGGCACCCGCGCCGCCGAACAGGATATCGTCGCCCGCTCCGCCGATCAGGAAGTCGTTACCGCCCTGGCCGTAGAGGATGTCGTTACCGGCACCGCCGTACAGGTGATCTGATCCGCCACGCGTATCGCCCGCCACGTTGAAGGTCTTGTGGTTGGCACGGATGTAGTCGTACATATCGGAGTTGGTCGGTGCGATGCCGTTCTTCAGCTCCAGGAAAACTTCCAGAGCATGGGTGCCTGCTCCGTTCTGCAACTCGGCCGGCTTGACCGGGTTGCCATTGACTCCCCACGGCAGCGCATCGGTATTGATGACGTCACCGAAGATGATGTCGTTGCCATCGCCTCCGTAGATGGTGTCGCTACCGACCGAGATCGGAATATAGGCATTGGAGCCGCCGTGCAGTGCCACGGTGAGCTCGTCAGCGGTGTTGACGATATCCGCTTTGCCGGCTGGCACCGTGGTGTAGTTGACCTGTGCGATATTGTCGATCCACATGGTCGCGCTGTTGGAGTTGTTGCTCTTGTCGTCGACACTGAACGCCAGGCGATAGGTGCCAGCACCGACGCCAGAGGTCTCCACGGTCGTCCATGTGTTGTTGGTAAAACCACCGCCTGACTGCACGTCGACCCAAGCGCCGTTGACCTGCTGCTGCAGCTTCCAGCTCATGGTGTCGGTGTTGCCGGTGCTGGCAGTGGCGTAGTTGAATTTCAGGCTGTTGTAGCCACCCTCGGCGATAGTGATGCTCGGCGTATAGGCCTTGGTGGCGCTGCCGCCGGTAGTATCGACAATTCTCAGGGCGCCGCCGTTGCTCGTCTGAGTACTGACCGAGCTGCCGCTGCCTGTCCCTTCGGTCGTCCAGGTGTTCAGGTTGTTCCAGCCAGTGGAGCCGCCATTGAAGTTCGCCAGTACCGTTTCCGACGAAGCGAGGCGGGTGGTGCCCATGCTTGCCGTGGTGTTGTCGAACAGGGCGAGGTTCTTCTCGCTGACACCACTGCCGATGCCGATGGCGTGAACGGCGGTCTTGCCAGCCAGCACGTTGTAGGTGTCGAGGGAGCCGAGCAGCACTTCATCGTTGGTCGTCGAGCCATTGCCACTGACGGTGGTGGTATTACCGTTGTAGTAGAAGGTCGGGTCGCCATCGGAGAGGAAGAACGTCAGGTTTTCATAGCCCGCTGCGGTAGTCTTGCCCGCTGCACTCTGGGCGTCGAACCAGGCGGAAGCCTCCTTGAACGAGCTTTCATAGTTGGTGCCGCCGTTGGCGGTGAGTTTCTGAATGTCCGCCAGCAGGCCATCGAGCTTGGCACCGGACTGAAGTTCGGAAACCTTGACGCTCAGGGTCACTTCCCCGGCAAAGCCGACTAGCGCGATATTGATCACACCATCGTGGCCGGCAAGGGTTGTCACGAACTTGGACAGCGCGTCCTTGGTCAGCGTCATGCGGTCGCCCTGCATGCTGCCTGAGGTATCGACCAGCAAGGCGATGTTGTAGTTGGTCGCCGGTTGGATGGTGGTCAGCGTACCGCCAGTGTCGCCAAGCAGCACGTCATTGCCGTTGCCGCCGCGAATGGTGTTGTCACCATTGTCGTTGGCGCCGTCGCCGGCCAGGTGGATCACGTCAGCCGGTTTGGTCACCTTCAGGGTGGCGGTGGCGGTGTCCGAGCCGCCTTTGCCATCGCTGATGGTGTACTGGAAGGTAGCGTCCCCGTAGAAGCCTTCCTTCGGCGTGAAGATGACGTTGCCGTTGCTCAGGCTGACGGTGCCATTGGCAGAGTTCTGCACGCTGATAATGGACAGCGTGTCGCCATTCGGATCGGTGTCGTTGCCGAGCAGGGTGCTGCCGGCGATCGTCCAGGCTATCGCCAGACTCGACCACCAGGCTCGACGTCGCCGGCACATGGTAGAGCATGTCCGAATCGACGACCTTGTAGGTGCCGCCCTGGCCGATTTCGACCTTGAGACGGGCGTCGCCGCCCTGATCCCAGTAGATGATCTCGATTTGCTGGGCGCCGGCCTGGGCCGCAGTGATGGTGAACGAGTTACCGGTAGCGGTACCGGTCGACTGGATGTTGTTGAACTCGGCGACCACCTGGCCATTGATGCGGATACTGTATCCGTCGTCCGCCGTCACCCTGAACTGATAGGTACCGGCCGCCAGGTTGAGGTAGCCGCTCATCTTGATGATGGCATCGGAGGTGTTGCCTGGATCCGTCGATAGTGAGTTGGCCTTGGTGCCATTGCCCGTGGCGGTGTTCACGCCCAGGAAATTCTGCAGGTTGGTGCCATTGCCCAGACCGGACGCATTGCTCAGGTTACCGTAATCCAGCGTGGTGGCGTTGAAGGTCGCCGACGGATTGTGGCCGTCGATGAACTGACGAACCTGGCTGAGGTTGGTCAGGTTAGCGCCGTCATTATTCGCACCGGTGCTCGAGTCGTTATAGCCGTAGTACTCGGCTTTCAGGCCCGTGACCTTGGTGTAGCTGTCGTCCTTCGCATCTGGCGTGCCGTCGATGATGCCGCCGGTTGCGGTTTGCCCGCCGATCTCCAGGCGCACCGTTTCCAGCGGTTCGGCGACCACGTTGTCGGCGAGCGTCTGCACGGTCACCGAGAAGCTGGTGACCCCGGCCGGCACGGTAATCTTCCCGGTGCTGGCGTCGTAGGTCACGCCATTGCTGAAGCTCTGCGCGGTCAGTTTGTAATCGACATTTGCGGTCGCCGTACCCGTGGCGTTGAAGGACAGCGAAGTCGGCGTCGAGCTGGCATTGCTCAGCGTGACGTTGAAGACCAGGTTGTTGCCTTCGATCACGTTGTCATCAGCGGTGCCGGCCTGGCCGACCTCGATGGTTCTGACCGTTGGTACCGCATCGTTGTCGATGATGGTCGCCGTGCCGCTCTTGCCGCCGACGGTCAGGGTGAAGGTCTCGGTCTGCTCGTAGACGGTGTCGTTGATGGTCGGCACCGTGACGGTGAAGCTGGTCACGCCTGCAGGCACAGTGACGGTTCCGTTCGCCGCGTTGTAGGTAACCCCGTTGCTGAAGCTCTGGTTGGTCAGCGCCGCGTTGTAGTCACTGCCCGCCACAGCCGTACCAGGGGTCAGCGCGAGGCTGAGGGTGGTAGCGGTGCTGCTGGCATTGGTCAGGTTGACGGTGAACACGGCGTTGTCGCCTTCATCGACCTGGCCACCCGCGCTATCGACAGCCGAGCTCACGTTGCTGACGGTCGGCACAGCATCGTTGTCGATGATGGTCGCGGTACCGATTTTGCCACCCACGGTGAGGGTGAAGGTTTCTGTCGGCTCGTAGACGGTGTCGTTGATGGTGGGAACCGTGACGGTGAAGCTGGACACCCCAGCCGGAACGGTGACCTGACCGGTGATGGCGTTGTACACCACGCCGTTGCTGAAGCTCTGATTGGTCAGCGCCGCGTTGTAGTCGCTACCAGCGGTCGCGCTGCCCGGATTCAGCGCGATGTTGAAGGTGGTCGGCGTGCTGCTGGCATTGGTCAGGTTGACGGTGAAGACAGCGTTGTCACCTTCATCCACTTGGCCGCCCGCACTGTCGACAGCCGAATTCACGGTGCTGACGGTAGGCGTGGCGTCGTTATCGATGATGGTCGCGGTACCGGTTTTGCCACCTACGGTCAGGCTGAAGGTTTCGGTCGGCTCGGCAACGGTGTCGTTGATGGTCGGCACGGTGACGGTGAAGCTGGTTACCCCAGCCGGCACGGTGACGACGCCGGTGGCCGCGTTGTAAGTGACCCCATTGCTGAAACTCTGGTTGTTTAGCGCGGCGTTGTAATCGAGACCGGCCACGGCCGTGCCAGGGTTTAGCGCCAGGCTGAAGGTCATGGCAGTGCTGCTGGCATTGGTCAGGTTGACGGTGAAGACGGCGTTATCGCCTTCGTCCACTTGGCCACCGGTGCTGTCCACCGCCGCGCTGACGGTGCTGACAGTCGGCACGGCATCGTTGTCGATGATGGTTGCAGTGCCGGTTTTGCCACCCACGTTGAGCGTGAAGGTTTCGGTTGGCTCGCTGACGGTGTCGTTGATGGTCGGTACGGTGACGGTGAAGCTGGTCACCCCAGCCGGTACGGTCACCTCGCCAGTGGTGGCGTTGTAGGTCACGCCATTGCTGAAGCTCTGATTGGTCAGCGCCGCGTTGTAGTCGCTACCCGCCACGGCCGTGCCAGGGTTCAACGCCAGGCTGAACGTGGTCGGCGTGCTGCTGGCATTGGTGAGGTTGACGGTAAATACGGCGTTGTCGCCTTCATCGACCTGGCCACCAGTGCTATCGACGGCAGCGCTGACGGTGCTGACGGTAGGAGCCGCATCGTTGTCGATGATGGTGGCGGTGCCGGTCTGGCCGCCTACGGTCAGGCTGAAGGTTTCAGTTGGCTCGCTGACCGTGTCATTGATGGTTGGAACCGTGACCGTGAAGCTGCTGACGCCAGCCGGTACCGTCACGACGCCGGTGCTTGCGTTATAGGTCACGCCGTTGCTGAAACTCTGGTTGGTCAGCGTACCGTTGTAATCGCTACCCGCCGTCGCGGTACCGGCATTCAGCGCCAGGCTGAAGGTCGTGGCAGTGCTGCTGGCGTTGGTGAGGTTGACGGTGAACACGGCGTTGTCGCCTTCGTCCACTTGGCCACCGGTGCTGTCCACCGCCGCGCTGACGGTGCTAACGGTCGGCACGGCATCGTTGTCGATGATGGTCGCAGTACCGGTTTTCCCGCCAACAGTCAGGCTGAAGTTCTCGGTCGGCTCGCTGACCGTATCGTTGATGGTCGGCACGGTGACGGTGAAGCTGGTGACACCCGCAGGCACGGTGACCTGGCCAGTAGTGGTGTTGTAGGTCACACCATTGCTGAAGCTCTGATTAGTCAGCGTACCGTTGTAATCGCTGCCCGCAATCGCGGTACCGGCATTCAGCGCCAGGCTGAAGGTCGTGGCAGTGCTGCTGGCGTTGCTCAGGTTCACGGTGAACACGGCGTTGTCGCCTTCGTCGACCTGGCCACCGGTGCTATCTACGGCAGCACTTACGGTGCTGACCGTCGGCACGGCATCGTTGTCGATGATGGTCGCAGTACCGGTTTTGCCACCCACGTTGAGCGTGAAGGTTTCGGTTGGCTCGCTGACGGTGTCATTGATGGTCGGCACTGTGATGGTGAAGCTGGTCACGCCAGCCGGTACGGTGACCTCGCCAGTGGTGGCGTTGTAGGTCACGCCGTTGCTGAAACTTTGATTGGTCAGGGTGCCGTTGTAATCGCTGCCCGCGGTCGCAGTACCAGCATTCAGAGCGAGGCTGAACGTGGTCGGCGTACTGCTGGCATTGGTCAGGTTGACGGTAAACACGGCGTTGTCGCCTTCATCGACCTGGCCACCCGTGCTGTCTACAGCAGCGCTGACAGTGCTAACGGTAGGAGCCGCATCGTTGTCGATGATGGTGGCGGTGCCGGTCTGGCCGCCCACGGTCAGGCTAAAGGTTTCGGTTGGCTCGCTGACCGTGTCATTGATGGTCGGTACGGTAACCGTGAAGCTGCTGACGCCAGCTGGCACCGTCACTACGCCGGTGCTTGCGTTATAGGTCACTCCGTTGCTGAAGCTCTGATTAGTCAGCGTACCGTTGTAATCGCTACCTGCAGTCGCAGTACCGGCATTCAGCGCCAGGCTGAAGGTCGTGGCAGTGCTGCTGGCGTTGGTGAGGTTGACGGTGAAGACGGCGTTGTCGCCTTCATCCACTTGGCCACCGGTGCTGTCCACCGCCGCGCTGACGGTGCTGACGGTCGGCACGGCATCGTTGTCGATGATGGTCGCAGTACCGGTTTTCCCGCCAACAGTCAGGCTGAAGTTCTCGGTCGGCTCGCTGACCGTATCGTTGATGGTCGGCACGGTGACGGTGAAGCTGGTGACACCCGCAGGCACGGTGACCTGGCCTGTAGTGGCGTTGTAGGTCACCCCGTTGCTGAAGCTCTGATTAGTCAGCGTGCCGTTGTAATCGCTGCCTGCAGTCGCAGTACCGGCATTCAGCGCAAGGCTGTAGGTCGTGGCAGTGCTGCTGGCATTGGTCAGGTTGACGGTGAAGACGGCGTTATCGCCTTCGTCCACCTGGCCACCGGTGCTATCTACGGCAGCACTTACGGTGCTGACGGTAGGAGCGGCGTCGTTGTCAATGATCGTAGCGGTGCCGGTCTGGCCGCCCACAGTCAGACTGAAGGTTTCGGTCGGTTCACTGACGGTGTCGTTGATGGTCGGCACGGTGACGGTGAAGCTGGTAACGCCTGCCGGTACGGTGACGGTTCCGGTCGCCGCGTTATAGGTCACACCATTACTGAAGCTCTGGTTGGTCAGCGTACCGTTGTAATCGCTACCTGCAGTCGCAGTACCGGCATTCAGCGCCAGGCTGAAGGTAGTCGGCGTGCTGCTGGCGTTAGTCAGGTTGACGGTGAACACGGCGTTATCGCCTTCGTCCACTTGGCCACCGATGCTGTCCACCGCCGCACTTACAGTGCTGACGGTCGGCGCCGCATCGTTGTCGATGATGGTGGCGGTACCGGTCTGGCCACCCACGGTCAGGCTGAAGGTTTCGTTCGGCTCACTGACGGTGTCATTGATGGTCGGTACGGTGACGGTGAAGCTGGTCACGCCTGCCGGCACAGTGACCTGGCCAGTGGTGGCGTTGTAAGTCACCCCGTTGCTGAAGCTCTGGTTGGTCAGCGTACCGTTGTAATCGCTGCCCGCAGTCGCGGTACCGGCATTCAATGCCAGGCTGAAGGTGGTTGGCGTGCTGCTGGCATTGGTCAGGTTGACGGTGAAGACGGCGTTGTCGCCTTCGTCCACTTGGCCACCGGTGCTGTCCACCGCCGCACTTACCGTGCTGATGGTAGGGGCTGCATCGTTGTCGATGATGGTGGCGGTGCCGGTCTGGCCACCCACGGTCAGGCTGAAGGTTTCGTTCGGCTCACTGACGGTGTCGTTGATGGTCGGTACGGTAACCGTGAAGCTGGTCACCCCAGCTGGTACGGTGACCTGGCCGGTGATGACGTTGTAGATCACGCCGTTGCTGAAACTCTGATTGCTTAGAGCCGCGTTGTAATCGCTACCGGCAGTCGCAGTACCTGGGGTCAGCGTCAGGCTAAAGGTGCTTGTCGAGCTACCGGGATTACTGAGGGTGACGGTGAATACTGCACTGTCACCTTCGTCGACCTGGCCGCCAGCGCTATCGACGGCTGCACTGACGGTACTGACAGTCGGAGCTGCATCATTGTCGATGATAGTTGCGGTGCCAGTTTTCCCGCCAACAGTTAGTGAGAAGGTTTCGGTTGGCTCCGCGATGGTGTCGTTGATGGTTGGTACGGTGACAGTGAAGCTAGTCACCCCTGCCGGAACGGTAACGACTCCGGTTAGAGCGTTGTAGGTCACCCCGCTGCTGAAGCTTTGATTGTTCAGTGCAGCGTTGTAATCGAAGCCAGCTAAGGCAGTGCCAGAGTTCAGGGCGAGGCTAAAGGTAGTCGCCGTGCTACTGGCGTTGGTCAGATTGACGGTGAATATGGCGTTGTCGCCTTCATCCACTGGGCCACCGGTGTTATCAACAGCAGAGCTGACGGTGCTGACCGTCGGTACTGCATCGTTGTCGATGATGGCCGCAGTACCCGTCTTCCCACCAACAGTCAGCGTGAAGTTCTCGGTCTGCTCATAGACGGTGTCGTTAACGGTCGGCACGGTCACGGTGAAGCTGGTGACGCCAGCTGGCACGGTGACGGTTCCGGTTGCCGCGTTGTAGGTCACGCCATTGCTAAAGCTCTGGTTGTTCAGCGCCGCGTTGTAGTCGTTGCCTGCAGTTGCTGTTCCAGGATTCAGCGCCAGGCTGAAGGTGGTTGGCGTGCTGCTGGCATTTGTCAGGTTGACGGTGAAGACGGCGTTATCGCCTTCATCGACCGGGCCACCAGCGCTGTCGACGGCTGCACTGACAGTGCTGACGGTCGGCGCGGCATCGTTGTCGATGATAGTTGCGGTACCGGTCTTCCCACCAACGGTCAGTGTGAAGGTCTCGTTCGGTTCACTGACGGTGTCATTGATGGTCGGCACGGTGACCGTGAAGCTGGTAACGCCTGCCGGAACGGTGATAGTTCCGGTCGTTGCGTTGTAAGTCACACCATTACTGAAGCTCTGATTGGCCAGGGCTGCGTTGTAGTCGCTGCCCGCAGTCGCGGTACCGGCATTCAGTGCCAGGCTGAAGGTGGTTGGCGTGCTGCTGGCATTGGTCAGGTTGACGGTGAACACGGCGTTGTCGCCTTCGTCCACTTGACCGCCGGTGCTGTCCACTGCAGCACTGACGGTGCTGACGGTAGGAGCGGCATCGTTGTCGATGATGGTCGCAGTACCCGTCTTGCCGCCCACGGTGAGAGTGAAGTTCTCGTTCTGTTCATGAACGGTGTCATTGATGGTCGGCACGGTGACGGTGAAGCTGGATACGCCAGCCGGCACAGTGACCTGGCCAGTAGAGGCGTTATAGGTCACGCCATTGCTGAAGCTCTGATTGGTCAGCGTGCCGTTGTAATCGCTACCCGCGGTTGCAGTACCGGCATTCAGCGCCAGGCTGAATGTCGTAGTGGTAATGCTGGCATTTGTCAGGTTGACGGTGAAAACAGCATTGTCTCCCTCATCCACCTGACCACCGGTACTGTCGACGGCTGAGCTGACTGCGCCGATGCCGGGAGCAGCGTCGCCGGTGACGTTCACGGTCACAGTTGCTTTGCTGGTTCCTCCGTTGCCATCACTGATCGTGTAGCTGAACGAAGCTGGGCCGTAGTAATTGCTCGCAGGCGTGAAGGTAATCGTGCCGTTGTCGTTAAGCGTAACGGTGCCGTGCTTAGGATTGTCCACGCCGATGATACGCAGGCTATCTCCGTCTGCATCGGTATCGTTGGCGAGCAGAGTGGCCTGCGAAATCGTCAGCGCATTGTCTTCCGCAGTGACCAGGGCAGGGTTGGCCTGCGCCGGAGAGAAACTGCCCAGCTGTTGATACGGGCCGCCACCGAAACTCAATGTTGGTTGCAATACGGCCTGACCACCTTGATCCCAATAGATGATTTCAATGGTGTGCGAGCCCGACTCATTAATGGTGAACGCACCATTGCTGGTACTCGGCGACTGGTTGCCGTCGAACCTGGCAACGATCACACCATCAATCGAGATGCTGTACCCATCATCTGCTTTAACTTGGAATTGATAGCTTCCAGCCTGCAGTTGCAGCGTACCGCTGAGTTTTATGATGGCGTCGCTGCTGTTCTCCGGATCAACATTCAACGATGCGGCGTCAGAGCCGAGGAAAGACTGCAGGTTGTTGTTACCCCCAAGGTCACCACCACTCAGGCTGTAGTTGATGTTCTTCGCTACGAACGCAGCATCGGGTGAGTTAGCGGCGATAAATGCACTTACCTGAGTCAAGGAACTCAGGTTGCCGCCGTCAAGGTTTGCACCTTCGTGATAGGCGTAATACTGACCTGTGAGCCCCGACGCGGTACCTGGGTCATTAACCGCGATTGGATCCTGGTTGGCGATAATGGTGACTTTCTGGGTATCAGTGGCACCTACGTTACCCGCGGTATCGACTACACGAACCTGATAGTTATGATCACCCAGCGAGAGGGTGCGGCCATCTGCGTAATCCCAGCTGCCGTTGCTGACGTTCAGGTCAGTCCAGGTAGTGCCGCCATCCACGCTGATCTGGGCTTTTTCGCCAGAGGCCAGAGCACCGACGGTACCGCTCACGGTCAGTGTGCTGTCACGTGTGATGAAGTCACCAGGTGTTCCGGTGTCGTCAGATATTTTGACGATATCGATTGCCGCTGCAGGCGGCGTGATATCGACGCTGTAGGTTTCGGTGTCCCTGCCAATGCCGATATTGCCGGCGGCATCGCTGGTACTGATGCTGGCGTCGATGGTGCGGTCGCCATCAGCCGCCAAGTCGGCGCCTGGGACGTTGATGCTGAAGGTTTTGTCAGCCAGAACCTGACCAGTGAAGGCCTTGCCATTGATGGTCAATGTGACGGTATCGCCGACCTTGGCGTCGCCGCCGACGGTGCCGGTAACCGGAATCTGCTGACCGGACTCAACGAGGTTGATCACGTCATCAGCGGTGATATTGGCGTCGAGGCTGATGGTCGGCAGTGGAGCGGTGGTGTCGACGCTGTAAGTTTCGGTATCTCTGCCAATGCCGATATTGCCGGCGGCATCGCTGGTGCTGATGCTGGCATCGATGGTGCGGTCGCTATCAGCGGCCAAGTCAGCGCCTGGGACGTTGATGCTGAAGCCCAGGGTGCCGTTGGTGTTGGTCACCAGACCGGTGAAGGTCTTGCCGTTGACGGTCAAAGTGACGGTGTCGCCGACCTTGGCGTCGCCACCGACAGTGCCGGTAACCGGGATCTGCTGGCCGGACTCAACGAGGTTGATCACGTCATCAGCGGTGATATTGGCGTCGAGGCTGATGGTCGGCACTGGTGCAGTGGTGTCGACGCTGTAGGTTTCGGTGTCTCTGCCAATGCCGATATTGCCGGCGGCATCGGTGGTACTGATGCTGGCATCGATGGTGCGGTCGCTATCAGCGGCCAAGTCAGCGCCTGGGACGTTGATGCTGAAGCCCAGGGTGCCGTTGGTGTTGGTCACCAGACCGGTGAAGGTCTTGCCGTTGACGGTCAGGGTGACGGTATCGCCAACTTTGGCGTCGCCGCCGACAGTGCCGGTAACCGGGATTTGCTGACCGGACTCAACGAGGTTGATCACGTCATCGGCGGTGATATTGGCGTCGAGGCTGATGGTCGGCACTGGTGCAGTGGTGTCGACGCTGTAGGTTTCGGTGTCGTTGGCGGTGCCAATGTTACCGGCTGCATCGGTAGTGCTGATGCTGGCAGTGATGGTTTTGCCAGTGTCGGCCACCAGATCCGAACCTGGCACGTTGATGCTGAAGCCCAGCGTACCGTTGGTGTTGGTCACCAAGCCGGTGAAGTTCTTGCCGTTGACGGTCAGGGTGACGGTATCGCCAACTTTGGCGTCGCCGCCAACGGTGCCGGTAACCGGGATTTGCTGACCGGACTCACCGAGGTTGATCACGTCATCGGCGGTGATATTGGCGTCGAGGCTGATGGTCGGCACTGGTGCAGTGGTGTCGACGCTGTAGGTTTCGGTGTCTCTGCCAATGCCGATATTGCCGGCGGCATCGGTGGTACTGATGCTGGCATCGATGGTGCGGTCGCTATCAGCGGCCAAGTCAGCGCCTGGCACATTGATGCTGAAGCCCAGCGTGCCGTTGGTGTCGGTCACCAGACCGGTGAAGGTCTTGCCATTGACGGTCAGGGTGACGGTATCGCCGACCTTGGCGTCGCCGCCTACAGTACCTGTAACCGGAATCTGCTGACCGGACTCAACGAGGTTGATCACGTCATCGGCGGTGATATTGGCGTCGAGGCTGATGGTCGGCACTGGTGCAGTGGTGTCGACGCTATAGCCTTCGGTGTCGTTGGCGGTGCCAATGTTACCGGCTGCATCGGTAGTGCTGATGCTGGCGGTGATGGTTTTGCCAGCTTCGGCCACCAGATCCGAACCGGGCACATTGATGCTGAAGCCCAGCGTGCCGTTGGTGTTGCTCACCAGACCGGTGAAGGTCTTGCCATTGACGGTTAGGGTGACGGTATCGCCAACTTTGGCGTCGCCGCCAACGGTGCCGGTAACCGGGATTTGCTGACCGGACTCACCGAGGTTGATCACGTCATCGGCGGTGATATTGGCGTCGAGGCTGATGGTCGGCACTGGTGCAGTGGTGTCGACGCTGTAGGTTTCGGTGTCGTTGGCGGTGCCAATGTTACCGGCTGCATCGGTAGTGCTGATGCTGGCGGTGATGGTTTTGCCAGCGTCGGCCACCAGATCCGAACCTGGCACGTTGATGCTGAAGCCCAGCGTACCGTTGGTGTCGGTCACCAGACCGGTGAAGTTCTTGCCATTGACGGTCAGGGTGACGGTATCGCCAACTTTGGCGTCGCCGCCAACGGTGCCGGTAACCGGAATTTGCTGACCGGACTCAACGAGGTTGATCACGTCATCAGCGGTGATATTGGCATCGAGGCTGATGGTCGGCAGTGGAGCGGTGGTGTCGACGCTGTAGGTTTCGGTGTCTCTGCCAATGCCGATATTGCCGGCGGCATCGGTGGTACTGATGCTGGCATCGATGGTGCGGTCGCTATCAGCGGCCAAGTCAGCGCCTGGCACATTGATGCTGAAGCCCAGCGTGCCGTTGGTGTTGGTCACCAGACCGGTGAAGGTCTTGCCATTGACGGTCAGGGTGACGGTGTCGCCAACTTTGGCGTCGCCGCCAACGGTGCCGGTAACCGGAATTTGCTGACCGGACTCAACGAGGTTGATCACGTCATCAGCGGTGATATTGGCATCGAGGCTGATGGTCGGCAGTGGAGCGGTGGTGTCGACGCTGTAGGTTTCGGTGTCTCTGCCAATGCCGATATTGCCGGCGGCATCGCTGGTGCTGATGCTGGCATCGATGGTGCGGTCGCTATCAGCGGCCAAGTCAGCGCCTGGGACGTTGATGCTGAAGCCCAGGGTGCCGTTGGTGTTGGTCACCAGACCGGTGAAGTTCTTGCCATTGACGGTCAGGGTGACGGTATCGCCGACCTTGGCGTCGCCGCCAACGGTGCCGGTAACCGGGATTTGCTGACCGGACTCAACGAGGTTGATCACGTCATCGGCGGTGATATTGGCGTCGAGGGTAATGGTTGGTAGCGGTGCCGTGGTGTCGATAGCACCGCTGTCGTTAGCGCTGCCGGTGTTGCCGGCCGGGTCGGTGACAGCAGCATCAACGGTGTACGGGCCTTCAGCCAATGGCTGGGTCAGCTCGACGCTGTAAGTGCCGTCTGCCAATACCGGCGTGGTCACGGTGAAGCTCGTGCCGCCTTGGGTGATGGTCAGCGTCACGATGCTGCCAACCGGTGCATCGGTGGTGCCAGTAATGGTCGGCGTTGTGTCGTTGCTGACGGCCGGGGCTTCGACGGTAATGGTCGGGGCAGTGGTATCGATAGCACCGCTGTCGTTAGCGTTGCCGGTGTTGCCAGCCGGATCGGTGACTGCGGCATCAACGGTGTAAGGGCCTTCTACCAGTGCCTGCGGGATGTCGACGGTATAGGTACCGTCTGCCAGTACCGGCGTGGTCACGGTGAAGCTTGTGCCGCCTTGGGTAATGGTCAGGGTCACGATGCTGCCAACCGGTGCATCGGTGGTGCCGGTGATGGTCGGGGTGGTGTCGTTGCTGACGGCCGGGGCTTCGACGGTGATGGCCGGGGCAGTGGTATCGATAGCACCGCTGTCATTAGCGTTGCCGGTATTGCCAGCCGGATCAGTGACTGCGGCGTCAACGGTGTACGGGCCTTCAGCCAATGGCTGAGTCAGCTCAACGCTGTAAGTACCGCCTGCCAGTACCGGCGTGGTCACGGTGAAGCTCGTGCCGCCTTGGGTAATGGTCAGCGTCACGATGCTGCCGACTGGTGCATCGGTAGTACCAGTGATGGTCGGCGTCGTGTCATTGCTAACTGCCGGGGCATCAACTGTGATGACGGGTGCAGTGGTGTCGATAGCACCGCTGTCGTTAGCGTTGCCAGTGTTGCCAGCCGGATCGGTGACCGCGGCATCAACGGTGTATGGGCCTTCGGCCAGCGCCTGCGGAATATCGACGGTATAGGTGCCGTCTGCCAGTACCGGCGTGGTGACAGTGAAAGTGATCGCGCCCTGGGTAATGGTCAGCGTCACGATGCTGCCGACGGGTGCATCGGTGGTACCGGTGATGGTTGGCGTTGTGTCGTTGCTGACGGCCGGGGCTTCGACGGTAATGGTCGGGGCAGTGGTGTCGATAGCACCGCTGTCGTTAGCGCTGCCGGTGTTGCCGGCCGGGTCGGTGACAGCAGCATCAACGGTGTACGGGCCTTCAGCCAATGGCTGGGTCAGCTCGACGCTGTAAGTGCCGTCTGCCAATACCGGCGTGGTCACGGTGAAGCTCGTGCCGCCTTGGGTGATGGTCAGCGTCACGATGCTGCCAACCGGTGCATCGGTGGTGCCAGTGATGGTCGGCGTTGTGTCGTTGCTGACGGCTGGGGCTTCGACGGTAATGGTTGGTGCTGTGGTGTTGATGGCTCCGCTGTCATTAGCGTTGCCAGTGTTGCCAGCCGGATCAGTGACTGCGGCATCAACGGTGTATGGGCCTTCAGCCAATGGCTGGGTCAACTCGACGCTGTAAGTACCGCCTGCCAATACCGGCGTGGTAACGGTGAAGCTCGTGCCGCCCTGGGTAATGGTCAGCGTGACGATGCTGCCAACCGGCACATCGGTAGTACCGGTGATGGTCGGCGTCGTGTCATTGCTAACTGCCGGGGCATCAACTGTGATGACGGGTGCAGTGGTGTCGATAGCACCGCTGTCGTTAGCGTTGCCAGTGTTGCCAGCCGGATCGGTGACCGCGGCATCAACGGTGTATGGGCCTTCGGCCAGCGCCTGCGGGATATCGACGGTATAGGTACCGCCTGCCAATACCGGCGTGGTCACGGTGAAGCTCGTGCCGCCTTGGGTAATGGTCAGGGTCACGATGCTGCCGACTGGTGCATCGGTAGTACCGGTGATGGTCGGGGTGGTGTCGTTGCTGACGGCCGGAGCATCGACAGTGATTGCCGGAGGCGTAGTGTCGATAGCGCCACTGTCGGTAGCGTTGCCAGTATTGCCAGCCGGATCGGTAACTTGGGCACCGACGGTATAAGGGCCTTCAGCCAAAGCCTGTGGAACGTCCACGGTGTAAGTGCCACCAGCCAAAACCGGTGTGGTGACGGTAATGACGGTGTTGCCCTGAGTGATCGTCAGCGTGACCGTGCTGCCAACTGGCGCATCGGTAGTACCGGTAATGGTCGGCGTCGTGTCGTTACTGACGGCTGGGGCTTCGACGGTAATGGTTGGTGCAGTGGTGTCGATAGCACCGCTGTCGTTAGCGTTGCCAGTGTTGCCAGCCGGATCGGTGACCGCGGCATCAACGGTGTACGGGCCTTCAGCCAATGGCTGGGTCAACTCAACGCTGTAGGTATTGTTGGCCAATACCGGCGTGGTGACAGTGAAGCTTGTGCCGCCCTGAGTAATGGTCAGCGTGACAATGCTGCCGACCGGTGCATCGGTAGTACCGGTGATGGTTGGCGTCGTGTCGTTGCTGACGGCCGGGGCTTCGACGGTGATGGCCGGGGCAGTGGTATCGATAGCACCGCTGTCATTAGCGTTGCCGGTATTGCCAGCCGGATCAGTGACTGCGGCGTCAACGGTGTACGGGCCTTCAGCCAATGGCTGAGTCAGCTCAACGCTGTAAGTACCGCCAGCCAATACCGGCGTGGTGACGGTGAAGCTTGTGCCGCCCTGAGTAATGGTCAGCGTCACGATGCTGCCTACCGGTGCATCGGTGGTACCGGTGATGGTCGGCGTTGTGTCGTTGCTGACGGCCGGGGCTTCGACGGTAATGGTCGGGGCAGTGGTATCGATCGCACCGCTGTCGTTAGCGTTGCCGGTGTTGCCAGCCGGGTCAGTAACCTGAGCACCGACGGTGTAAGGGCCTTCGGCCAGCGCCTGCGGGATATCGACGGTGTAGGTGCCGCCTGCCAATACCGGTGTGGTCACAGTGAAGCTAGTACCGCCCTGGGTAATGGTCAGGGTCACGATGCTGCCGACTGGCGCATCGGTGGTACCGGTGATAGTCGGGGTAGTGTCGTTGCTGACGGCTGGGGCTTCGACGGTAATGGCTGGAGCTGTGGTGTCGATAGCACCGCTGTCATTAGCGTTGCCGGTATTGCCAGCCGGATCAGTGACTGCGGCGTCAACGGTGTACGGGCCTTCAGCCAATGGCTGGGTCAACTCAACGCTGTAAGTACCGCCTGCCAATACCGGCGTGGTCACGGTGAAGCTCGTGCCGCCTTGGGTGATGGTCAGCGTCACGATGCTGCCGACTGGCGCATCGGTGGTGCCAGTGATGGTCGGCGTGGTGTCGTTACTGACGGCTGGGGCTTCGACGGTAATGGCTGGAGCTGTGGTGTCGATAGCACCGCTGTCATTAGCGTTGCCGGTATTGCCAGCCGGATCAGTGACTGCGGCGTCAACGGTGTACGGGCCTTCAGCCAATGGCTGGGTCAACTCAACGCTGTAAGTACCGGCTGCCAATACCGGCGTGGTCACGGTGAAGCTCGTGCCGCCTTGGGTGATGGTCAGGGTCACGATGCTGCCGACTGGCGCATCGGTGGTGCCAGTGATGGTCGGCGTGGTGTCGTTACTGACGGCTGGGGCTTCGACGGTAATGGTCGGGGCAGTGGTATCGATCGCACCGCTGTCGTTAGCGTTGCCAGTGTTGCCAGCCGGATCGGTGACCGCGGCATCAACGGTGTATGGGCCTTCGGCCAGCGCCTGCGGGATATCGACGGTATAGGTACCGCCTGCCAATACCGGCGTGGTCACGGTGAAGCTCGTGCCGCCTTGGGTAATGGTCAGGGTCACGATGCTGCCGACTGGTGCATCGGTAGTACCGGTGATGGTCGGGGTGGTGTCGTTGCTGACGGCCGGAGCATCGACAGTGATTGCCGGAGGCGTAGTGTCGATAGCGCCACTGTCGGTAGCGTTGCCAGTATTGCCAGCCGGATCGGTAACTTGGGCACCGACGGTATAAGGGCCTTCAGCCAAAGCCTGTGGAACGTCCACGGTGTAAGTGCCACCAGCCAAAACCGGTGTGGTGACGGTAATGACGGTGTTGCCCTGAGTGATCGTCAGCGTGACCGTGCTGCCAACTGGCGCATCGGTAGTACCGGTAATGGTCGGCGTCGTGTCATTGCTGATGGCCGGAGCATCGACGGTAATTGCCGGAGCAGTGGTGTCGATGGCACCGCTATCAGTGGCCGAGCCGGTGTTGCCAGCCGGATCAGTAACCTGAGCGCCAACGGTATAAGGGCCTTCAGCCAATGGCTGAGTCAACTCAACGCTGTAAATACCGCCTGCCAGTACCGGCGTGGTCACGGTGAAGCTCGTGCCGCCTTGGGTAATGGTCAGGGTCACGATGCTGCCTACCGGCGCATCAGTCGTACCGGTGATGGTCGGCGTCGTGTCATTGGTGATTGCCGGGGCATTGACGGTGATGACAGGGGCGGTGGTGTCCGGATCGTCAGTGGCAGTCGCTGCCGTGTTGGCAAAGATTGCCGGGTCGTTATCCTCGATCAGGTTGAAGCCCGGTGTACCTGGGCCAGCCGTTTCAAAACCGATCGTCGGATCAACACGCTGAGCAGTTTCATTCAACATAACTGCGCTATGGCCACCACCAGCGCTGCCACCGCCGCCGCCTGCGCCAGGGCCCGCTGCGGTCGGTTCCAAATCTGTCGTCGGGTCGAAGCCAGCAGCCAATGCCTGTTCGAGCTCGCTGCTCGCTGTCTGGTTTGCACCATCGGCAACGTCCTGCGCTTCAGGATTACCCGCTTGCCAGGAGCTATTCGCGCCCAGCGTGACGACTTCGCCGTCTGCCAGTTCCAGAGTAACGGAGCCGCCGTCTGCAGTGGTGATTTGCTCACCCGCGAATACGCGGTCGCCTTCGAAGACCTGGCGTCTGAACCCGTCAACCGACATGACGAATACCTGACCGATCAACGATTTGATGACAGCGGCGAAATTACTCATAAACAGCTCCATGCGCGCATGCGCGAGGTAATCCTGTGAAATACGTCTATACCGGTTATAGCGGATATTGCAAAAAACGGATCGTCATATAATTGGCGGGTATTTATAGTTGAATCAATTTCGCCAGACTATTGACCCTTCGGGTCTGATCATAAACAATCGCACACGGTGATGTCACTTTGATATTTTCAGATTTTTGACGCGCCGTGAATCACTGTAAACCAAGCGGCAATGATAGGCTGTCGGCTGGTCATGCAGCGACTTGATATTTACCGACAAGCTGTCGGCTTTTATAGGGAATTTACAGATCATGCGTTTCATTGCCATTCTTCCTCTTGCCCTCGCGATTTCCGTTTCTGCTCAGGCGCAGACGCTCACCGAGGCCATGCAGAATGCACTTAACGTGCATCCTGAAATCCAGTCGGGTATCAACGCCCGGATGGCGGTCGAAGAGGAAATGAAGGTTGCCAAGGCTGGTTACCTGCCAAGGATTGATGTGCAAGCTGGCTATGGTCGCGAAGGTACTGACAACAATAGTACGCGCGGTGTCGATGATCGCGGCTACCGCACGCTTAACCGCTCGGAGTCCAGCCTCACTGTGCAGCAGATGCTGTTCGACGGGTTCGCTACCCGAGGTGAAGTGGCTCGTCAGCGTGCGACGGTTAATGCTCGTGCCTATGCGCTGCTGGCGAATTCCGAGCGTACCGCGTTGGAAGTGGCCCAGGTCTATCTCGAGGTACTCCAGCGTCAGGATCTGATGCGCCTCGCAGAAGAGAATCTGCGCAGCCACGAGCGAATTTACGACCAGATTTCGTTGCGCAGTGAGCGCGGTGTAGGGCGCATGGCTGACCTGGATCAGGCAGAAGCTCGTCTTGCGCAAGCGCGCAACAACCTGCTTACCGAACAGACCAACCTGGCCGATGCTCAGGTCACCTACTTCAGTGTTGTGGGGCGCGAAGCTGCCGACTTGAGTATGCCTGACAGCATGGGCGTCTATCTGCCTGAAAGCCTGACTGCTGCCCGTGACGAATTGATGGCCAATAACCCCAATATCAGTTCTGCCGAGGCTGATGTTAAGGCAACCGAGGCGCAGTACCAGACTGCCAAGTCGTCGTACTACCCACGTTTTGATGCGGAGCTGTCGACCGGTGCGAACCACAACGTCGATGGCGTTGAGGGGCAGAGCAATGAATGGCAAGCGATGGTACGCATGCGCTACAACCTGTATGCCGGTGGTAGTGACAGCGCCAACGTGCGCTCCAAGGCTTACCTGAGCAACCAGGCAATGGATATCCGCAATAACGCACTGCGGGTGCTCAATGAAGAAGTTGGCCTTGCCTGGAACGCTTTGCAAAATGCCCGCGCGCAGTTGCCTATCGCCCAGCAGTACGTCGATCATAGCTCCCGCGTGCGTGATTCCTACCAGAAGCAGTTCGGCCTGGGCGAGCGTACTTTGCTCGATCTGCTGGACAGTGAGAACGAGTACTTCACTGCCGCTCGTCGCCTGGAAGAAGTGCGCTTCACCGAGCTGTTCACCCACTACCGAATCAAGGCAACCACGGGCACTTTGCTCAAGAGCCAGGGCATCGCGGCGCCAGTCGCATCGGTACCGCTGGATATCATCAAGGCCGATGTGCAACTGCCCAAGTTGAACTAGAGTCAGGTTTTTCAGGTAAAGGGTAATTGTGCAGTGGCAGTAGAACCTGATCCGTCCCAGCCGCGTAACGATCCTCGGGATCGTTACGACGATCCCTTGCTGGATAGTCTGCTGTCCCTGTGCAGTCTTCATCAGAAGTCCGTCAGCAGGGCCATGCTCACCGCTGGACTGCCCCTTCCCAAGCAGCGCCTGAGTGCCGAATTGTTGCCGCGTGCAGCGGCTCGCGCCGGGCTGCAGGGGCGTTGGTTGCGTCGCAGCCTGCAAAAGATCCCTGAGCTGGCGATGCCCGCGCTGTTGCTGTTGCGCGATGGTCGCAGTGCCTTGTTGCTGGGCTGGGAGGCCGATGGCCAAGCGCGAATCATGCCCAGCGAGACCGAAGGGGGCGAGGTTCGGGTCAGCGTTGAGACCCTGGCTGAGGACTACAGCGGGCGTGTGTTTTTCGCCCAGCCCCAGCACAAATTCGACTTCGCCCGTGGCGAGCTGATTCCCCGGGCGGGTTCCTGGTTCCGTGACACGCTTATGCGATCGCGCTGGCTGTATATCGATGCGGTCGCTGCCAGTCTGTTGATCAACCTGATCGGTCTGGTCACTCCCTTGTTCGTGATGAACGTCTACGATCGCGTGGTGCCGAACCAGGCGGAAGCGACCCTGTGGGTGCTGGCCGTTGGTATCTGCGGGGTATTCATCTTCGATCTGCTGCTCAAGACACTGCGAGGCCTGTGTCTGGATCTGGCGGGCAAGAAGACCGACATGATCGTCTCGGCCACTCTGTTCGAGCGGATCATCGGCATGGCAATGAAGCATCGACCGGCGCGGGTCGGCAGCTTCGCCCAGAACATCCACGAATTTCAGAGCCTGCGTGATTTCCTCGCCTCGCTGACGCTGGCCAGCGTTATCGACCTGCCGTTCACCGTCCTGATTCTTGCCGTAATCGCCTATCTCGGCGGGCATCTGGTGTGGATTCCGATCTTGGCGTTCCCGCTGGTCGCCCTGATTGGCTGGGCCCTGCAAAGGCCTCTGGCACAAACCATGGAACGCAGCATGGCGTTGGCTGCCGAGCGCCAGTCCGGGCTTATTGAAAGCCTGGCCGGCCTCGATGCGGTAAAGGTCAACAATGCCGAAAGCGAACGTCAGTACATGTGGGAGCAGACCATCGGCACCCTCGGCCGTTTCGAGCTGAAGGCACGCATGCTGTCTAGCCTGGCGATGAACTCGACGTTGTTGCTGCAGCAACTGGCGGGTGTGGTAGTCATCGTGCTCGGCGTGTACCAAATCATCGCCGGTAACCTGAGCATGGGCGGGCTGATTGCCTGTTACATGCTTAGCTCGCGCGCTTTAGGCCCCTTGGCGCAGGTGTCCGGTTTGCTGATCCGTTATCAGCAGGCCCGCGTGACCCTTGAATCCGTCAATCACATGATGGAGCTGCCCCAGGAACGCCAGGCCGATGAGCGCCCGCTCAAGCGCCAGACGCTGCAGGGTGGGATCGAATTCCGTCAGCTGGATTTCCATTACCCCGATCAACAGCAGGCCGCGCTGCAGGGCATCAATCTGATGATTCGTCCTGGTGAAAAGGTCGGCATCATCGGTCGTAGCGGCTCGGGCAAGAGCTCGCTGGCCAAGCTGATCGTCGGCCTCTACCAGGCCGATGCCGGCAGCTTGCTGGTCGACGGTATCGATGTACGCCAGCTGGATGTCAGCGACGTTCGCTACAACATCGGCTACGTACCTCAGGATATTCAGCTGTTCGCCGGTACGCTGCGGGACAATCTGGTATCCGGTGCACGTTACGCCGAGGATGAGCTGGTGCTGCAGGCGGCCGAGCTTGCTGGTGTCCACGAATTCGCACGGCTGCACCCCAATGGTTACGAATTGCAGGTGGGCGAACGCGGTCAGAACCTCTCCGGTGGCCAGCGCCAAAACGTCGCGCTGGCTCGGGCATTGTTGCTCGATCCGCCAATTCTGCTTCTCGATGAACCCACTAGTGCCATGGACAACACCGGTGAGGAGCGCCTCAAGCAGCGCCTTTCTGCGATCAGCAAGAACAAGACCTTGCTGCTGGTAACCCACCGCGCCTCGATGCTTACCCTGGTCGAGCGTCTGGTCATCGTCGACCGTGGCCGCATCATCGCCGATGGCCCGAAAGAGAGCGTCATGGAGGCGTTGAAGAAGGGGCAGATCAGTGTCAGTTAGGGACTCTTTAAAGCGTTTTTTCCGCGGCGTTTCTTCTTACTTTGGCCCTCGCGACGAATTGGGTGACGAGCCGCTGCCGGAAGTTCGCAAGGCGCTCATCGAGGATGCGCCTCGGGTCATGCGCCTCACTCTCTGGGGCATCATCGCCTTCGTAGTGTTCTGTCTGTTGTGGGCAAACTTCGCTGAGGTCGACGAGGTTACCCGTGGTGATGGCAAGGCCATTCCATCCTCACGGATACAGAAGATCCAGAACCTCGAGGGCGGTATCGTTTCCGAACTGTTCGTTCATGAAGGCCAGGTGGTCGAAGCGGGCACGCCGCTGTTGCGTCTCGACGACACGCGATTTGCCTCGAACGTCGGGGAAACCGAGGCTGACCGTCTGTCGCTGGCCATGCGTGTCGAGCGCCTGAGTGCAGAAGTCGAAGGGCGCGAATTGGCGATCCCGGACGACATCGCCGAAAAGGCGCCAGGCCTGGCACAGAGCGAAAGGCAGTTGTTCATCAGTCGCCAGCAACAGTTGTTGGATGAAGTGGCCGGCTTGCAGGAGCAGTTGACCCAGCGTCGCCAGGAAGTCCGTGAGTTCGCCTCCAAGCAAGGCCAGTTCCGCAACAGTCTGGAGCTGCTGCGTCAGGAAATTCGCATGTCCGAGCCGCTGGTGGCAGAAGGTGCGGTATCGCCGGTGGAAGTCCTGAGGCTAAAGCGTGCGGAAGTCGAGAGCCGTGGTCAGTTGGATGCCACTGGCCTGGCTATCCCCCGTGCGGAAGCGGCAATCAAGGAAGTGGAGCGTAAGATCGATGAAACCCGTGGTCGCTTCCGCAGCGAGGCGTTGACTCAATTAAATGAGGCGCGCACCGACCTGAGCAAGATCCAGTCTACCGGCAAGGCGCTCGAAGACCGGGTTAACCGCACTCTGGTGACGTCGCCCGTACGCGGTATCGTCAAGCAACTCCTGGTCAACACCATTGGCGGTGTAATCCAGCCAGGCAGCGATATGGTCGAGATCGTGCCGATCGATGACACCCTGCTGGTGGAGGCACGCATCCGTCCGCAGGACATCGCTTTCCTGCATCCGGGTCAGGAAGCGGTGGTCAAGTTCACCGCTTATGACTACACCATCTACGGTGGCCTGAAGGCCAAGCTGGAGCAGATTGGCGCGGATACCGTGACCGACGAGGAAGGCAACAGCTTCTACCTGATCAAGCTGCGTACCGAGAAAAGCCACCTCGGCACCGAAGAGCGCCCTTTGCTGATCATTCCCGGCATGGTCACATCGGTGGATATCATCACTGGCAAGAAGAGCGTGCTCAGCTATCTGCTCAAGCCGATCATCCGCGCCCGCGCGGAAGCTTTACGCGAGCGCTGAAACGGCAACAGATCCTAGCCGAGGTGAGTCAGTGGGTGTTCACCGTCGAGCGTGGTGAAATGCGACTCGACCACCTGCGCTGGCACGCTACTTACATCGGGCCAGTGCCAGCTGGGTGCGTGATCCTTGTCGATCAGCCTGGCCCGCACGCCTTCAGCGAATTCCGGAAGTCGGCAGCAGTTCAGGCTCATGCCGTATTCCATTTGAAAGACCTGAGCCAGAGACAGGTGCCGTGTTCGCCGGATTTGCTCCCACACCAGATGGCCCGTCAGCGGGCATCCTCCTAGCAGGGTTCTGGCGGCTTTTGCCAGCAGGGCATCGTCGTCATTCTCCAGAGCCGCTATCGCCTTCCAGCTGAGGGGCAGATTGGACTGGTCGAGTAGCCTGTCGATACGCTCCCTGCGTGGTAGCCACTGGGCCGCTGGCAGCTCGCTACGTGCCTGTTGTTCCAGTGCCTTGAGCAGGCTATGCAGCTGCAGATCCGGCTGCTCACGCCAGTTCAGTTGAATCAACCCGTCGATCAACGCGTCCTGCTGGGTATCGAGCATGAAGCGATCGGCCAGATTCAGGTCGAGAGCATCGTGGGCGTTCATCGGGCTGGCCGTCAGACCGAAGAACAGGCCGAGCTTGCCGGGTAGCCGGGACAGGAAATGGCTGGCACCGACATCCGGGAACAGGCCGATGCTGACCTCGGGCATGGCCAGGCGGCTACTCGGCGTGACGATGCGAATGCTTGCGCCCTGCAACAGCCCCATGCCGCCGCCCAGTACGTGACCGTGCGCCCAGCAGATCAGAGGTTTGCAGTAGGTGTGCAGGTAATGGTCGAGGCGGTATTCATGGGCGAAGAAACGTTGTGCCAGTTCCGGTACTTCGCCAGGGCTGGCCAGGCAGCGCTTGGCCAGTTGCACTACATCTCCCCCGGCACAGAAGGCTTTGCTGCCATTGCCGCGCAGCAGTACGCAGGCGATGCGTGGGTCATCGGCCCAGGCCTGCAGGCGATCCTGCAGGGCGTCGATCATCGGCAGCGACAAGGCGTTGAGGCTGTTGGGAGCGTCCAGGCTGGCGATCCCTATCAGATAACCATGCAGGCTGGAGCGTTCTTCAAAGGTGACATTCATGTCGATTTCCAGAGGCTGTTGCCAATAAACATCAGGTGTTGCGCCACTGCGCCGGGCGCTTCTCCAGGAAGGCGTTGACCCCTTCGCGGGTGTCAGCGGCATCGAACAGGTCGACGAAGCGCTCGCGCTCGGCAGGTAGCCAGGTGTTGGGCGCGCGTTCGCGAGCACCCTGGATCAGTGGTTTGATGGCACGCACTGCCACCGGGCTCTGGCTGGCTACCTTGGACGCCAGCAGTAGGGCGTGGCCGCGAGCCTCGCCTTCGTCCACCACCTGTTCGACCAGACCGATGCGCAGTGCGGTCTGCGCATCTACCCGTTCGCCACACAGAATCATCCGCTTGGCCCAGCCTTCGCCCACCAGCCAAGGCAGATTCTGGGTACCGCCCGCGCAGGGCAGTAGCCCGACGCTGGCCTCAGGCAGTGCCATCAGTGCCTGTCGCTCGGCGATGCGAATGTCGCAGGCCAGCGCGCACTCCAGGCCGCCGCCCATGGCGTAACCATTGATTGCGGCAATCGACACGCCGCGAAAATCGCGAAGTCGCTCGAAGGCTTCGCCGAAACGACTGGCCATTTCGCGAGCGCGGGCCTTGTCACCGTCGGCGAACAGTTTCAGATCCGCACCGGCGGAAAAGAACTTGCTGCCCTGGCCGGTGATCACCAGGGCATAGATATCGTCATCACGATCCAGGTGTTCGATCAGCTGTTTGAGGCCGATCAGCGATTCGCGATCCCAGGTGTTGGCTGGCGGGTTGTTGAGGGTCAGCAGGGCCGTGTGGCCATGCTTCTCCACGGTGAGCGTGTGGGTCAGATCGAAGATACCGGGCTTGTAAGGTTCGATTGCCGTACTCATGGGGCGTCCTCTTCAGTGCCTGCTACTTACTTTAGCGTCAATGGCTGGCCTGCGTTGCGGCGCTCGGTCTGCCAGGTGGCCAGATCGGGCAAGCCGCTACCGCCGTCCAGGCGTTCGACGATGTCGAAATAGTCCTGCTTGAGCGGATCCTTGAGCACCTCGGAGCGGTGTTTCACTTTCACGGCATACACTGTCTGCACGTTCTGGTGGTCGAAGCTGCGCCATTGCTGGCGATCCTTGAGCAGCACATAGCTATGGCCTTCCAATGCCTTGATCAGGGCTTCGCTGTCCAGGCTACCTGCGCGCTTGGCGGCATCTGCCCATTGCTGGACGATGCTGTAGGCCGAGGCAGCAGAGCTGGACGGATACATGGCGTAGCGTTCGCTGTAGGCTTTGACGAAGGCTTTGCCGGGGGCCGAATTTTCCAGCTCCGGGACGCGCCATGTCCATGGCTCGGTGCCGACCACGCCTTCCATCAAACCGGGCCCGGCCTGTTCGACGATGCTCTGCGTGAGGTTGGGAGCGACGATCTGCATGCGTGAGGTGAGGCCGAGATCCTTGGCGATGCGCATCGCTCGTACTAGATCCTCTCCAAACAATACTAGCGCCAGTACCTCGGCATTGCTGGCAGCTGCCTGGGTCAGTGCGTTCTGGTAATCGCCCAGGTTGGCGCCGGGAAAGGGCACCTTGAGACCAGGGTGCTTGGCTGAGTCCTCGGTCTTGGTGGTCTGCCGCAGAGAACTCTCGGTGGTATTACCCCAGGTGTAATCGGCGGTGACATAAAAGTAGCGTTTGTCGGGTAGCTGTTTGTTCAAGTACTGCCCCAGTACCTGGGCGCTCATCCAGGCGTTGTTGCACTCGCGGAACATGTAGCGGTGCCCGTCTTTGCCGGTGGTGTCGTTGGAGTAGGTGAGGGTGCCGAAGTACAGCAGCCCGTGCTGCGCCGCTCGCTTGCCTGCGGCAATGGCCACTGCACTGGAGGCTCCGCCGAAGAGCATCGACGCACCTTCCTTGGCCAGTTTGTCGACATTGCGCTCGGCCTTCTCCGGTCGGGACGCGTCGTCCAGGCTGGACAGGCGCAGGCTTCGACCCAATACGCCACCTCCAGCGTTGAGCTCGTCGATGGCCAGCAAGGCGCCACGCATCTGCGCAAGGCCTTCCTCTTTGTAGCTCCCGGTACGTGGGTAGTTGAGGCCGAGTGTGATGGGGTCGGCGGCCTGCACGCAGGCATTGAATCCGACGCACAGGGCGAGAAAGGCGAGCAATCGTCTCATGATGCGTTCCTTGTTTTTATTGTTGAGTTGGCCGCTCCGTTTTACGCTTTTCTCCGTCGGATGTGTGATTCGCTTTTGGTATAAGAATCGGCTTCTATCGATTGTTTTACCCAGGCCCTGCGGATTGCCAGCCTTGACTTGATCTGTGCGCTTCTCTAGCGTGCCGATTCCATTGATTTACCCGGGAGCAGGCATGTCCGCCGCAGATAAGGTCAAACTGGAAGCCGGCTGGAAACAGGCGCTTTATGATGAGTTCGACAAGCCCTACATGAGTGCGTTGGGCGATTTTTTGCGTCAGGAAAAGGCTGCTGGCAAAGAGATCTATCCGCCGGGCCCGCTGATTTTCAATGCGCTCGACTCCACCCCCCTGGATCAGGTCAAGGTGGTGATCATCGGTCAGGATCCCTATCACGGCCCAGGCCAGGCGCATGGCCTGTGCTTCTCGGTGCAGCCGGGCGTGGCCACGCCGCCGTCGCTGGTGAACATCTACAAAGAACTCAAGCGCGACCTGAACATCGACATTCCCAGCCATGGTTATCTGCAATCCTGGGCCGAGCAGGGCGTGCTGCTGCTCAACACATCGCTGACCGTGGAGCGCGCCAATGCGGGCTCTCACGCCGCCAAGGGCTGGCAGCCATTCACCGACCGGATCATTTCGGTGGTCAGTGAGCAGCGTCCGCGTCTGGTGTTCCTGTTGTGGGGGGCGCATGCGCAGAGCAAGGAGCGGCTGATCGATACCAGCAAGCATCTGGTACTGCGTTCGCCGCATCCGTCACCGCTGTCCGCGCACCGCGGCTTTATCGGTAACGGTCACTTCAGCCGCACCAACAAGTTCCTCGAGCAGCACGGCCAGGCACCTATCGACTGGCGGCTGCCAGCTGCCCAGGGCTGATCAGCCAGTACAGATCTGGCCTGCCAGATCGCTCTGTATGGACGCGAAGCGCTTGGCCGCCTGAGTGCGTTGTTTGTCATCGGCGGCGGCCAGCAGATCACTGAGCAGTGCCGCCATGGCCTGGCGTGATTCTTCGTAGGCCCGCTTTGCCTGCTCGTCGTGGGCGCCGCGGCGGTTCTCCAGTACCTGGGTCATGCGTTCCGGGAAGTCCGCTTCATCGCGTGCGTCCAGCACCGCACGAAACTCGGTCTGCCAACGGGCGCGATTCTCCAGCCACTGGCGATTCTGGTCGCGGCGCTCGCTGGCCCAGGCGCCAATTCGCGCGCGCTGTACGTCATTCAGTTTTCCGAACCAGGGCGTCAGGCGTTTCTCCAGGCGCTCGGCACGTTCGCTGATCTGGGTTTCCAGAGGCGGTTCGAGAAACTCCTCGCGGTCTTCGAGGTTGTCCTTGTCCATGCGTGCATAGAGGCGCTCGACCTGCTCTGGGCGTAGGTCACGGAGCAACGAAACCGCAGTGGTATTGGTCTCTTGCACGATGGCGTGGAATGCCTGCTCGGCGTCGAGCATCTGCGCTTCCAGTCGCCCGGCATCGGGTGCCGGTTCCTGTACCAGCTCCTGGGTGCGTTGCAGCCAGTCCACGTAACGTGGCAGCTCGGTGCTGCAATGCCAGTCGAGGTGCGCTTGCAAGCGCGGCTTGAACCAGGCTTTTTGCTGTGAGTCGAGATCCAGGTACTGATTTACCCGCCATGGAATCACCCAGTCGAGATTGCGATAGGCCAGGCTCGTCTGGCTGCAGGCGCTTACCAGCAAGCCGAGCGATAGCAGCAGGGACAGGCCTTTTAGATAACCAGACATGTATGAACGCCTCCACATGCGTACTCCGGGAGATGAGAGTACTTCAGCGATGTGGACAGTGGGTGGTCTGACATATTTCGCTAAAAAAAGCCCGGTATTCACCGGGCTCTGCTGTTTCAGGGAAGGGGGAATCGCCGCATCCACAAGCGAAACAAGGGTTCCGCCAGAAACATCACCATGAATAGACGCAATGCCTGCAGCGCCGTGACCAGCGCCACCGAGAGATGCAGCGCTTCGGCGGTCAGGCACAGTTCGGTAATGCCGCCGGGCATCATGCCGAGCATCAGCGACACGGGCTCGATACCGGCCAGCCATCCAAAACCGGTGCCGAGCAATGCGGCGCCGGCCATGGCCAGCAAGGTAAACACCACTACGCGAGCCAGAAAGCCCGGCGCACTGCGAAAGAAGGCCCGGTCGAAGTGGCAGCCCAGAGCGCAGCCGATCAACCATTGGCCGACTTGGCCAAGCCACTCTGGTATGCCGATATGCAGGTCGAATGCCACGCTGGCAGCAGCGCACAGCGTCAGCGGGCCGAGCATCCACGGGTTGGGTTGCCCCAGTCGCCCCCAGATCACGGCAAGCAGGGCGCCGGCCGGGAGCAAAATAGCCAGCCAGAACCAGTCCACCGTTACTGCCGGTGGTGGCTCCACGCTGGGCAGGCCCCAGGTGAACAGGGCCGGAATCAGTAGGATCACCATCAGCAGCCGCAGGCTATGGGCCGCGGCGATGCGTGCCGGTTGCGCACCATAGCGCAGCGACAAGTTGACCATTTCACTGGCTCCACCCGGCATGCTGGCAAAGAACGCCGTGGCACGGTCACTACCCGAGCGGCGTAGCCCGACGATGCCGATGACGCTTAGAACCAAGGTGGCGAGCACGCCGACGATGATGATCGCCAGATTGCCCAGCACCTGTTCCAGCACCTCGCTGGTGAAGTGCAGGCCGATGCCTGCCGCGATCAACCATTGACCCACTTGCCGCCCGCCGGGCATTTCCCGACTGAGCACACCGCTACAGCGCAAGGCGATGACGGCCAGCAACGAACCGATGACCCAAGGCAAAGGCCAGCCGATAAGGCTGGCCAGGTAACCACCGAGTGCGCCAACCAGTGGCGTGGGCCACCAGTTGCGCAGGTGCTTCGGGGGGTCGCGAGGGGCGACGCTATCAGGCATTGGCCGCACCGGCCTTGCGCTGACTGCGTTTACGCCAGCTGCGGTAGAAGGGCAGGGCGATCATCGCCACGATCAGTGTCCATACGCCCCAGGTGATCGGGCTGGCGAACAGAATGCCCAGCTCGCCGTTGGAGATCGACAGCGCACGACGCAGGTTCTGCTCCATCAAACCGCCGAGGATGAAGCCGAGCAGGATCGCCGACAGCGGAAAGTCCATCTTGCGCAGGATGTAACCGGCCACACCGATACCGATCATCAGGTAAAGGTCGAACGCGGTGGCGTGTACCGCGTAAACGCCGATCGAGGTAATGATGGCGATGGCCGGCACCAGTGCCCAGTAAGGCACGGCGAGGATCTTGGTGAAGATCTTGATCATCGGCACGTTCATCACGATCAGCATGATGTTGGCGACGAACAGCGAGGCGATCAGGCCCCAGACAATGTCTGGTTGGTCGCGGAACAGCAGTGGGCCAGGGGTAATGTTGTACAGCGTCAGGGCGCCGAGCATTACCGCGGTGGTGCCGGAACCGGGCACGCCGAGGGTCAGCATCGGCACCATGGAGCCGCACGCCGAGGCGCTATTGGCGGTTTCTGGCGCGGCCAGGCCACGCAGGTCACCTTCACCGAACTTGTTGTCCTTGGTGGCCAGGCGTTTTTCGCTCATGTACGCCACGGCACTGGCCAGGGTCGCACCGGCGCCCGGCAGGATGCCCAGACCGAAGCCAATGGCGCCGCTGCGCAGGTTGGTGGCCAGCACCGACAGGCCTTCTTTCATGTTGAACAACATGCGGCCCTTGGCTTCGATGGCTTTCTGGCCATGGTGCGTGCGCTCGAGCAGCACGAGAATCTCGCTGACCGAGAACAGGCCGAGTACCAGCACCACGAACTGGATGCCGTCGGCCAGGCCGAGGCTGCCGAAGGTGAAGCGGTACACGCCACTGTTGGAGTCGATACCGACACAGGACAGGAACAAGCCGATGCAGGCGGCAATCGCGGTCTTCATCGGTTTGTTGCCGGCCATGCCAGCCAGGCAGACGATGGCGAACACCATCAGCACGAAATATTCGGCGGGGCCGAAAGCGACCGCCCATTTGGCCAGCAGCGGGGCGAAGATCACCACGCCGCAGGTTGCCATCAGGCCACCAACGAACGAGCTCCAGGCGGAGATCGACAGGGCCACGCCCGCTTTGCCCTGACGTGCCAGCGGGTAGCCGTCGAGGGTGGTCATCACAGCCGAGGCTTCGCCCGGGATGTTCAGCAGGATCGAGGAAATACGGCCGCCGTATTCGCAGCCCAGGTACACGGCCGCGAGCAGGATCAGCGCGGTTTCCGGTGGCAGGCCAAGGGCGAAGGCGATTGGGATCAGCAGCGCTACGCCGTTGATCGGGCCCAGGCCCGGCAGCAGACCGACGACGGTGCCGATCAGAGTGCCGCACAGGGCAGTGAACAGGTTGTAAGGGCTGAGGGCGACGCCGAAGCCCTGACCCAGGTAGCTAAAAGTATCCACGGATCAGATCTCCAGAGAGGACAGAATGCCCAGTGGCAGGGGAACATCAAGAATCTTGTCGAACAGCAGGTACAGGCCGACCGCCAGCACCACACCGGAAACCACACTGGCGAACCAGGTACCTTCATACAGGCGGGCCATGGCGATGCCGAAGATCAGGCTGGCCGGCACGAAGCCCAGCGGCTCGAACAGCGCGGCGTAGATGGTGAGAATCACCACGCAGCCAACCACCTTGCGGATCACGTGCTTATCCAGTGGAGGCTCATCGCTGTGCGAGGTGCTGCTGGACGGTTTCTTGACCAGCAGATAGATGGCGCCCAGGCCCATGAGGATCAGCAGCAGCAGCGGGTAGGCGCGTGGGCCGACCGGCTCGTAAGAGAACGGCGCGTGATAGCCCCAGGCGACGATGCCCAGCGCGACGCAGGCGAGCAGCAGCACCACGCCGAAAATGCGTTGTGACATGAGGAAGTCCTCGTTTTTTGACAATGGCAAAAGCACCCCCTGGGCAATGCCCAGAGGATGACAAGAGTCGTGTGTGGTTAGCGTCGCAGTGTTACTGCTGGATCAGGCCGAATTCCTGGGCCAGTTCCTTGTACTGGGCGACTTGCTTCTTCACGTAGCCGTCCAGTTCTTCACCGGTCATGGCGAACGGATAGAGCTCGCGATCTTCACGCAGCTTGGCGAAGTCTTCGGACGCCAGCAGTTGGTCGAAGGAGTTCTTCCACCAGGTGTAGGCTTCGTCGCTGACCTTTGGGCCGAGGTAGAAGCCGCGGATTACCGGCCAGACCACATCAAAGCCCTGCTCTTTGGCAGTCGGGATGCTGGACACTACGCTGCCTGGCAGACGCTCTTCGGAGAACACCGCGAGAATGCGCATGTCACCGCTTTCGATGTGCGGAACGGAGTCGGAGATGTCGGTACTGGCAACCTGGATATGGCCGCCGAGCAATGCAGTGGCCAGCTCGCCACCACCTTCCATCGCCACGTAGCGCAGCTCTCGTGGGTCGATGCCGGCAGCGCGGGCGATCAGCGCGGTCTGCATCCAGTCCTGGCTGCCAACGGTGCCGCCGGAACCAATCACTACCTTGCCCGGGTTGTCCTTGAGCGCCTTGACCAGATCGTCCAGGGTTTTGTACGGCGAGTCCTTGCGTACCGCCAGGGCGCCGTAGCTGGTGCCAACACCGGCCAGCCACTTCACGGCGTTTTCGTCGAAACGGCCGAACTTGCCTTGAGCCAGGTTGAGCAGCGAACCGCTGGAGAAGGCCGTGATGGTGCCGGCATCGGCAGGGCGCTGAGCGACCACTGCGTTGTAGGCCACTGCACCCACGCCGCCAGGCATGTAGGTCACGCGCATCGGTGATTTCAGCAGCTTGCTTTCTACCAGGGCGCTTTGCGCCAGTTTGCAGGTCAGGTCGAAGCCACCGCCGGGCGCTGCCGGGGCGATGCACTCGGGGCGACGAGGTTCGTCGGCAAGCAGGGGGCCGGCGAAGGCCATGCAGGCGGCCGTAAGGGCTATACGGGTAAACGCGGTTTTCATGAAAGATCCCTCTGGATTTTTATTGTGAGTTACCAAATCGGCAGTGTGTAGCCGACGATGATTCGATTTTCGTCCGCATCACGGGCGAAGTCGGAGCGGAAGCTGGCATTGCGCAGGCGTACGTAGACGTCTTTCAGGGCGCCGCTCTGCACCACGTACTTGATTTCGGTGTTGCGCTCCCATTCGCCGCCGGTCTGGTCACTGCCAGTGATCTTGGCATCGTCACCGCTGATGTAGCGGGTCATGAAGCTCAGGCCCGGAATGCCGACCTTGGCGAAATCGAAGTCGTAACGAGCCTGCCAGGAGCGCTCGTTGGCGTTGGCGAAGTCGTTGATCTGTACGAAGTTGACCAGGAACGGATCGCTGCCATCAATGTAGGCGAAACCGGTATCGCCGCTCATATCCTGATAGCCGAGGCCGAACTTGTGACCGCTGATGGCGTAACTGACCAGGCCGTTAAGGGCACGGTTATCGATCTTGCCGGCCTTGGCTGCGCCGCTGTCATCGCTCAGCGTCAGACGCAGATCGGAGGACAGGGTGCCGCCGCCCAGCGCGTGGCTGGTCTGCAGGCCGAAGAAATGCTGGCGATAGATATCGTCCAGGTCAGCGAAGTAGTAGCGCCCGGTCACACCTTTGGTAAAGGTGTAATCAAGACCGGCCAGATCCAGGTGATCAGCCGTGATGTTGCCGGCATAACGCCCGTTCTTGGCGTTGAGCACGATGTCTTCAGAGTTGGTGGAGGCGCGGTCGATGACCTTGTCCAGGCGCCCGCCGGTGAAGGTCAGGCCGTCGAGTTCGGACGAGGTGAGCAGGCCACCTTCGAACACTTGCGGCAGCAGGCGGCTGTCGCTGGCCTTGACCACGGGCAACTCGGGAATGTGCGAGCCATAGCGCAGCTCGGTTTCGGAAACCTTGGCCTTGGCTGTCAGGCCCAGGCGGGAGAATTCATCCGGGGTACCGCCGTCGTCCTGAACCGGAAGCAGGTCGGTGCCCGTGCGGCCACCGCCGGAGTCCAGTTTGACGCCCAGCATGCCCATTGCGTCGACACCAAAACCGACAGTGCCTTCGGTGAATCCTGAGCGCAGGTCGAGCAGGAAACCCTGACCCCATTCTTCGCGCTTGTTCTGGCCAGTGCCTTCGCGGAAATCACGGTTCAGGTAGATATTGGTCGTAGTCAGGCTGGCAGAGCTGTCTTCGATGAAGGCGGCATGAGCCATGGGGGCGAGCAGAGCGGTTGGCAGAGCGAGGCTGAGCAGACTCAGAGGCGAGATAGCCTGACGCGGGGCAGTCGGCATGCGTGGTAACTCCATTGTTATTTTTGTCACGACCGCACACCACTGTGCAGGTCGTTCTATGGGCGGATCTAGCCGGCCCTGCGGTGATCCTAGAAGTGCAACCTTTCAGCAACCTTTCAATGTTGAAAGTTGTTGCATACCCGCCGCTATCGCACGCCGTAACTGCCAAGTTCGCGCGCGAGCGGTAAACTCTTGCCACACATGGCGGTCAGTCATGTTTCGGTGTGGAGGTTGCAGTGCGAATTCTGCTGGTCGAGGATCATCCGCAATTGGCGGCGAGCGTTACCCAGGCGCTCAAGAGTGCCGGTTGGACAGTGGATGTTCTGCATGATGGCGTGGCTGCGGATCTGGCGTTGAGCAGCGAGGAATATGCCTTGGCGATCCTCGACGTGGGGCTGCCGCGTATGGACGGCTTCGAAGTGCTAGCGCGCCTGCGGGCGCGAGGTAAAACCGTGCCAGTGCTGATGCTCACCGCTCGCGGCGAGGTCAAGGATCGTGTGCACGGGCTCAATCTAGGGGCCGACGATTACCTGGCCAAGCCGTTCGAGTTGAGCGAACTGGAGGCGCGGGTCAAGGCCCTGCTGCGGCGCAGTATGCTCGGCGGTGAACAGCAACTGCGCTGCGGTGATCTGGTCTACGACCTGGATACTCGGCGTTTCACGTTGCTTGAAGAGAGCCTCAATCTGACGTCCCGTGAGCAGGCCGTGCTCGAGGCGATGATCTCCCGGCCTGGGCGGGTCATGAGCAAGGAGCAGTTGGCATCGCAGGTATTTGGCCTGGATGAAGACGCCAGTGCTGACTCCATCGAGATCTATGTTCACCGCCTGCGCAAGAAACTCGAGGGCGGTTCGGTACGCATCGTCACCTTCCGTGGTCTCGGTTATCTGCTGGAAGCCTCGGGTGGATAGGCCGGGCAGCCTGCGTGGCCGATTGATCCGACGGCTTGCCCTGCTGTTTACGGTGATTCTGCTGGTTAGTAGCCTGACCGCCTACTGGAGTGCTCGGCACGCCGCAGATACGGCTTATGACCGTACCCTGCTGGCCTCCGCCCGGGCGATTTCCGACGGCCTGTATGCCGTGGAAGGCATGTTGAGCGCCAACGTGCCCTACATCGCCCTTGATACCTTCGCCTACGACAGCGCTGGGCGTATCTATTATCAGGTGCTGGGCCCTAAGGGGGAGCTGGTGTCGGGCTACGAAGACCTGCCTGCCGCACCGCCAGATACCCCGCGAACCAATGATTATCCAGCCCTGGCCAAATTCTATGACGGCGACTATCGCGGCCAGGGCGTGCGTGTGGTGAGCTTTCTGCAGCCGGTCAGCGAGCCAGGTTACAGCGGCGTGGCCGAGATTCGCGTAGCGGAGACACAAGGCGCCCGTGAGCGCATGACCCGCGACCTGCTGTTCGGCACGCTATGGCGCATGGGACTGCTCTCCATGAGTGCGCTGCTGTTGGTTTGGCTCGCGGTGAGCGCTGGTCTGCGTCCGCTGGAAAGCCTGCGTCGTACGGTGGCGGCGCGCAGCAGCGACGATCTGCGTCCGTTGCCCGACGGCGACATGCCCCGGGAACTGCGCCCTCTGGTCAATGCGCTGAACCAGTTCAATGACCGCCTGCGCGGGTTGTTCGAGCGCCAGTCACAGTTCATTGCTGATGCTTCCCACGAATTGCGTACGCCATTGGCGGCCCTCAAGGCCCGCGTCGAGCTCGGCCTGCGTGACAGGAAGCCTGAGGTCTGGCATGCGACGCTGGAAGACGCTGCGCTGAACGCCGATCGCCTGACGCATCTGGCTAACCAGTTGCTGTCATTGGCGCGCATCGAAAGTGGCGCTCGGGCAATCGCCGAGGGTGGGGCGCTGCGTCTGGATCTTAGCCAGCTGGCCCGTGAGCTGGGTATGGCACTGGCGCCGTTGGCGCATTCGCGCGGTGTTGCGCTGGCGTTGGAAGCCGAGCAGCCGGTGTGGATTCGCGGCGAACCGACGCTGCTCAACGAGTTGCTCTGCAACCTGGTCGACAATGCAATGGCCTACACCGAGGCTGGCGGCAATGTGATTCTGCGCGTGTTGGAGTCGGGCGTACTGGAGGTTGAGGATGACGGTCCAGGCATTCCCGAAGAGGATCGGGAGCGGGTCTTCGAGCGATTCTATCGGCGTCAGGTGCAGGGCCTGGGCGCAGGGCTCGGCTTGGCCATCGTCGGTGAGATCTGTCGTGCGCACCGCGCCGACATTAGCCTGCATCAGGCCAGCCCGCAGGGCTTACTGGTTCGAGTGACGTTTCATAGCGAAGCGGATTGACCAGCCAGCAGGGGCGAGCAGAGGCTCGCCCCTTGGCCGTTACTGCAGCATGGTCATCGCGGCATCCATGGCGGCGGAAAGATCTTCGTCCGCATGTAGGTCAGTGTCCGGCTTGAGGCCAAGTTTGGCGAACGCCGGTACCTGATTCCAGTCGAGTTGCGTGTAGGGGTGCGGTGTGCCGATGTGGCTTTGCAAGGTGGCTACCTGGACAATATCGACGTAATCGACCTTCGCGCTGTCGCGGCTGAAGTTCAGGTGCTGGCTCGGCACGCAGGCAATCATTTCCGGGAACTCCCAGGTGCGCAGGATCTTGTCACCGATGATCGGGTGAATCTGCTCGATCACATGGTTGAGGCTGATCGAGTCGGCCAGCAGCTCGCTGTGCTCTTCGGCGTAGGTGAGGATCGGCAGCACGCCAATCTGATGCACCAGCCCGGCCAGGGTTGCCTGATCCGGCATCAGGCGGGTGTAGTGGCGGCTCAGTACGTGGCAGATGCCGGCGATCTCGGTGCTCTTGTTCCACACTTCGCGCATCTTGCGGTCGACCACGTCGGTGGTGGCCTGGAACATCTGTTCCATTGCCAGGCCGGTGGCCAGGTTGCAGGTGTAGTTGATGCCGAGGCGGCCGATCGCCATCTGCAGGTCGGTGATTTCCCGGTTGGTGCGCAGCAGCGGGCTATTCACTACCTTGATGATGCGCGCGGTTAGCGCTGCGTCATTGCCGATGACCTTGCTCAGTTCCGGGATGCCAATGTTCGGGTCTTCCGCGGCCTCGCGAACTCTCAGGGCGACCTCGGGAAGGGTTGGCAGAACCAGCTCATCATTGTCGATGGCCCTGATCAGATCCAGCTGGACTTTCTCGGCGAGTTTGCTCATGAAATTCTCGTTGATGGCGTTGTGGTCGCAGACAGAATGCAGTGTACGTCAGCGCTGGATTTCGCGGTTGCTATCCAGCGTGTACGGCAGGTCGAGCAGGTCGAGCGGCAGGCCCTCCGGTGTGCCGAGGAAAACATGCCCAGCATTCGCAGCATCCTCCTGCAGCACAGCCAGCAGTTCCATGCCGCCGGCACTGGGCGCGGCCAATACAACCTCGCCAACCGCGCTGCGGTGTACGGGCGAGAACAGTTCTGTGCCGGGTTGAGGAACGTGATCAGCGGCTGAGGTCAGGCGATAGAGGCGTCGCTTGAGCTTACCCAGGTATTGCATGCGGGCCACGATTTCCTGGCCGGTGTAGCAGCCTTTCTTGAAGCTGACGCCACCGACTGCCTGCAGGTTGATCATCTGCGGGATGAACAGCTCGCGGGTTGCACCGGTCACCTGGCCGATACCGGCGCGGATCTGCGCCAACAGCCAGTCGTTGAGCGTTCCTTGGGGCAGTTGCTCGCTCAGTTGCAGGCGAATGCTTTCGGCCTGGCCGGCCGGCGTCCAGAGTTCTGCGCGGCCATCGCTCAGGCGGATGGCCAACAGACTCTCGGTCGTGGCGACGCTGTCAGTTTCGGCGCCGAGTTCCAGGCCCAGAACCTGCAGCGCGCCTTCGCCACCGCTCAGGCCGAAACGAACCCAGGCCTCGCTTTCATCGCCGAGCTTGGCTTTGGAGAACACCACGTATTTCTGCAGGTCAGCGAGCTGTGCTTCCAGCAAGTCACGATCCATGGCCAGCAAAAAACCTTCGGCTACGCTGACGATGCGGAAACTGGAGAGCATGCGCCCCTTTGGCGTGCAGCGAGCGCCCAGGCTCGAGCCGCTGGCGCCCAGATAGTTGATGTTGCAGGTGATCTGACCCTGCAGGAATTTCCCGGCATCGGGGCCGCGCACGGCGAGGATGCCTTCATGGGTGAGTGGGCAGAAGAAAGCGCTATCGGCCATGGTCGAGGGAATCGCAGGCAGAGAATGAGGCTGCCATGATAAGAGCAGCGACGAGCCGCAAGCTACAGGCAAACGCGTAGCAGGCTCAACGCATCGCTAATGCCAGGTGTTGACGCTGCTGTGACGTGTCGCTGTTGTTATACTGCGGGCCCTTTTCTAGGAGCAGTCCCATGGTTGATGCCACTGAACTCAATCGTCTCTTCTGGCACAGCCGGCGTGGCATGCTGGAGCTGGATGTGCTGCTGGTGCCCTTTGTACGGGAGGTGTACCCCAACCTGAATGAACAGGATCGCGCCCGCTACTGCAAGCTGCTCGAGTGCGAGGATCAGGACATGTTCGGCTGGTTTATGCAGCGCGGCGAACCCGACGACGCGGATTTGCGCTACATCGTTCGCATGATTCTGGATCGTGTCCAGCCCAAGTAAGCGCTTCGAGTGTCACTGGCAGCCGTCGCGGCGGCTGCTGGAGGTCTATCTGTGCGCTCAGGCGCTGGCTCTGCTTACGCTGCTACTGGTCGACATCCCGCTCTGGGCGCGGGTCGGTGGCATAATCATGTGCGCAGCCCATGCCGCCTGGGTGCTGCCTCGGCATGTACTGCTGAGTAGCCCTGGTGTGTCCCGAAGTCTGCGTCATGATGATGAAGGCTGGCAGGCCCGGTGTGAGGAGGGGGACTGGCTGCCGATCACACTGTTGCCTGATAGCGTCGCGCTACCGTGGCTGGTGATCGTACGCTTCCGTCTGCCTGGCCAGCATCGCGTACGCAGCCTGTGTCTCCCGGCAGATGTCATGCTCCGTGACACGCATCGGCGATTGCGTGTGCGCCTGAAATTCAGTCGTCAGCGCTGGCGGGTCGCAGAATAGTGTCTTGAGCAACGGCCAGCAGCTCCGGGTAGTCCAGGGTGTAATGCAGGCCCCGTGATTCTTTGCGTTCCATCGCCGAAAGAATCATCAGCTCGGCCACCTGCGCCAGGTTGCGTAGCTCGATCAGATCCCGGCTGACCTTGTAGTTACTATAGAACTCGTCGATTTCGTCGAGCAGCAGGCGCACGCGATGTTGCGCGCGCTGCAGGCGTTTGGTAGTGCGGACGATGCCGACGTAATCCCACATGAAACGCCGCAGCTCGTCCCAGTTGTGGGCGATGATCACGTCTTCATCCGAGTCGGTGACCTGGCTGGCATCCCAGGAGGGTAGCTCGGCAGGCATGGCCACCTTATCTAGATTGGCGACGATATCGGCGGCGGCTGAGCGCGCATAAACGAAGCATTCGAGCAGGGAGTTGCTAGCCATGCGGTTGGCGCCATGCAGCCCGGTGAAACTGGTTTCGCCGATGGCGTACAGGCCCGGCAGGTCGCTGCGCCCGGCCTGGTCGACGAGCACGCCGCCGCAGGTGTAGTGCGCCGCAGGCACTACGGGGATTGGTTGTCGGGTGATGTCGATGCCGAATTCCAGGCAGCGCTGATAAACAGTAGGGAAGTGGTTTTTAACGAAATCTGCCGGCTTGTGGCTGATATCCAGATAGACGCAGTCGACACCCAGGCGCTTCATCTCATGGTCTATGGCACGGGCGACGATGTCGCGCGGTGCCAGTTCCTCGCGCGTATCGAAGCGCGGCATGAAACGCTCACCATTGGGCAGGCGCAGTAAAGCGCCTTCCCCACGCAAGGCTTCGGTGACCAGGAAGCTCTTGGCCTGAGGGTGATACAGGCAGGTTGGGTGGAACTGGTTGAATTCCAGATTTCCGACCCTGCAGCCGGCACGCCAGGCCATGGCAATACCGTCACCACAAGCGCCGTCCGGGTTGCTGGTATAGAGATAGACCTTGGCCGCGCCACCCGTGGCGAGGATGACGAAGCGTGCATGGTGAGTGTCTACCTCGCCACTGCGCCGATCCAGTACATAGGCCCCGAGGCAGCGCTGTCCCTCTCGCCCTAGCTTGCGCTCAGTGATCAGGTCCACGGCTACGCGCTGCTCGAGCAGTTCGACATTACTGCGTTGGCGTGTGCGCTCAAGCAGGGTATTGAAGATCGCAGCGCCAGTCGCATCGGCGGCGTGGATGATGCGCCGATGGCTATGGCCGCCTTCGCGGGTTAGATGAAACTCGAAGCCGCCGTCCTCGCGATCATGTTCATCATCGCGAGTGAAGGGCACGCCTTGATCTATCAGCCATTGAATGGCTTCGCGGCTGTGCTCCACCGTGAAGCGCACTGCATCTTCACGGCACAGGCCTGCGCCGGCATTCAGGGTGTCATCTACGTGAGAATCGATGGTGTCGCTATCGTCCAGCACTGCTGCCACGCCACCTTGAGCCCAGTAAGTCGAGCCATTGGCCAATTCGCCTTTGCTTAGCACGGCAATGCTCAGGTGCTCTGGGAGCGTCAGGGCCAGGGTCAGACCGGCGGCGCCGCTGCCGATGACCAGGACGTCGTGCTGGAAGTGTTGGCTCATTATTCGAATATCCGCTGGATGCCGCCCACTAGTATATAGAGGGGGGCAACGGCACAATAGCCAGTCCGGTGGGTTGTCTTGAGCAGAAGGTGTATCGTAGATGGCTGGCGATGTGCCTGCTCAAGGTTGTTCGCCGCACGTGGTGCTGGAGCTTCATATGCTCTGCTATAGCCAGGATGAACTTTCTTAGTGGTCAAGGTTCTATAGCGAGTCGCCCCGGAGAGGGATTATGTCTGGTATGCCGAGAGAATGAAGGCCGCGTCAGCGGGATTCGTTTCGGTAAGTCAGGCGATCTAAGACTATTCGCGCAGCAGGGACATGCCCTGGTGCGTTGTTTCGTGCAAAACCAAAATGTTTTGCGGGAAGCTTGTTTGGAGGGGGAGAACTTTTGTACATGGCTCGAGTCTATTTTTGCAGACCGATTCTTTGGCAGACGCTGACCTCCTGCGGACTCAACGAGGAGTATTCATGCTAACCCAGGAAGAGGATCAGCAGCTGGTCGAGCGCGTTCAGCGTGGTGACAAGCGTGCGTTTGATCTGTTGGTGCTGAAGTACCAGCACAAGATTCTCGGGTTGATCGTGCGGTTCGTGCACGACACCCATGAAGCTCAGGATGTGGCGCAGGAAGCTTTTGTAAAAGCTTATCGGGCGCTGGGAAACTTTCGCGGTGATAGCGCGTTCTATACATGGCTTTACCGCATCGCCATCAACACGGCGAAGAATCATCTGGTGTCTCGCGGTCGGCGACCACCGGATAACGATGTAAGCGCAGAGGATGCAGAGTTCTACGACGGCGATCATGCCCTCAAGGACATCGAGTCTCCCGAGCGTGCGCTGTTGCGGGATGAAATCGAAGCCACCGTGCATCGGAGCATCCAGCAACTGCCAGAAGATTTACGAACGGCGCTAACGTTACGTGAATTTGATGGTCTGAGTTATGAAGACATTGCGAGCGTCATGCAGTGTCCTGTTGGCACCGTGCGTTCGCGAATCTTTCGGGCGCGTGAGGCCATCGACAAGTCCCTGCAGCCGCTGTTGCAGGAAACCTGAGACAGCGGCGACAGCCAAGAGAGGAACCGCTATGAGTCGTGAAGCCCTGCAGGAATCGCTGTCCGCGGTGATGGATAACGAAGCGGATGAACTTGAACTTCGGCGTGTGCTCGGTGCGAGCGATGATGCCGAGTTGCGTGCTACCTGGTCGCGTTACCAAGTAGCTCGCGCCGTTATGCACAAGGATCTGCTTGTGCCACGGCTAGACATTGCCGCAGCCGTTTCCGCTGCCCTGGAAGATGATGTGGCGCCAGTTGCGCAGGAGCAGGAGAAAGTCGTGCGTGGCCCTTGGCGTAGCCTTGGACGCGTAGCTGTAGCTGCTACTGTAACCGTCGCAGTTCTGGCCGGTGTGCGCTTCTACAACCAAGATGACGTTGCCGGAGCCCAACTGGCTCAGCAGCAGACTCAGCCTTCTATCACTCTGCCGCAGGCTCAAGGGCCGGCTATTCTGGCGGGTTTTAATACCTCCGATGAGCAGCCGAGCGTTGAGACTGTATCTGCGGAAGGCGAAGGTTGGCACGAACAGCGTCTGCCCGAGTACCTGCGTCAGCATGCTCAGCAGTCTGCTCCTGGTGCTAGCGAAAACGCACTGCCGTTTGCCCGTTCTGCGAGTGTTGAAGAGCGTTAAGAAGGAAGCGCATGCGCCTCATTCCCGCTACTTCCCTGGTGCTCGGCAGCTTTTTGGCGATTCCCGCCATGGCTGCCGACACCCAGGACTGGCTGCAACGGCTGAATCAGGCCGAAACCAGCCAAAGCTTCCAAGGCACCTTCGTTTACGAGCGTAACGGTAACCTCTCCACTCACAATATCTGGCGTCAGGTCGAGCCGGGTGGTGGTGTGCGTGAGCGTCTGCTGCAGCTTGATGGAGCGCCGCGTGAGGTGCTCAGGGTCAATGGACAGGCTCAGTGCGCCAGCGGCTCTTCGAGCGCCGATTTGGTCGACCAGCAGTCGTGGCCAGGCCATGGGTTGAGTGTTGAGCAGCTTAGTGAGTGGTATGACATTCGAGTAACTGGCGAGTCCCGTGTTGCGGGGCGGTCTGCCGTCGTGCTCGGGCTGCTGCCACGCGACCAGCATCGTTACGGTATCGAGCTTCATCTGGATCGACAAACCGGCTTGCCGCTTAAGTCGTTGCTAGTCAATGACAGAGGTATGCTGCTTGAGCGTTTTCAGTTCACTCAATTCGATACCGAGCAAATGCAGTCTGTTGCGGTATTGCAACCTTCCGCCGATTGCGCGCCCGTGCGTATCATCAAAGCCGAAAAGAAGCCGCCCGAGCTCTGGCGCTCTGATTGGTTGCCTCCTGGTTTCAGTCTTAGTGCCGTGACTCAGCGCAGAAGCCCTGTTTCCACGGACGATGTCGACTGTCTCATCTACGATGACGGGCTGGCGCGGTTTTCCGTATTTTTCGAACACTTACATGGCGCTGCAGTGGCTGATGCGCGTAGCCAGCTGGGCCCTACCGTAGCTGTTTCACGGCGCCTGACGACCGATGACGGCGATGTCATGGTTACCGTGGTGGGAGAGATTCCGCTGGGAACCGCTGAGCGCGTCGCTATGTCGATGCGCACCGACGATGTGCATGCAACGCCATAAGGATCGACAATAACGATCTCGGACGCTGTTGCCGCTGTATTGTCATGTTCTGTTTTACCGATGGCCCCCTCAGGGGCTTGTTTGTTCTGGATGGGGAAGAAACTGTAATGTCGATGCCTAGCCTGAAAACCTACGCTGCCGCACTCTTTGCGGTGTTTATGATGGGCCAGTCGGTTGTCGCGCAGGCGCAATTGCCGGACTTCACACCTCTGGTCGAAGCCGCTTCGCCTGCCGTGGTCAATATCAGTACCCGACAGAAAGTGCCTAATGCCGTCGCCAGCAATGGTGGGCTCGCCATTCCTGATCTCGAAGGGCTGCCCCCAATGTTCCGCGAGTTTTTCGAGCGTAACATTCCCCAGACGCCTCGCTCGCCAGGTGGCGGTGGTCGTCAGCGTGAGGCTCAGTCGCTGGGCTCTGGTTTCATCATTTCCAAGGATGGCTACATCCTGACCAACAATCATGTGGTTGCCGATGCTGATGAGATCATCGTGCGTTTGTCCGACCGCAGTGAGTTGGAAGCCAAGCTGGTCGGTACCGATCCGCGCAGCGACGTAGCCTTATTGAAGGTTGATGCTGATGATCTGCCCATTGTGAAGCTGGGTAACTCAGACAATCTCAAGGTAGGCGAGTGGGTGCTGGCTATTGGTTCTCCCTTTGGCTTCGACCATTCGGTGACTGCCGGTATCGTCAGTGCCAAGGGGCGTAGCCTGCCGAACGAGAGCTATGTGCCGTTCATCCAGACTGACGTGGCGATCAACCCCGGTAACTCGGGCGGCCCACTGTTCAATCTGGATGGCGAAGTGGTCGGTATCAACTCGCAGATCTTCACTCGCTCCGGTGGTTTCATGGGGCTGTCCTTCGCCATTCCGATGAGCGTGGCGATGGATGTGGCCGATCAACTGAAGGCCAGCGGCAAGGTCAGCCGTGGCTGGTTGGGCGTGGTCATTCAGGAAGTGAACAAGGATCTCGCAGAGTCCTTCGGTCTGGAAAAACCGGCTGGTGCGTTGGTCGCTCAGGTGCTTGAAGACGGCCCAGCTGCCAAGGGTGGTTTGCAGGTGGGTGATGTGATCCTCAGCTTGGATGGTAAGCCGATCATCATGTCCGCCGATCTGCCACATCTTGTCGGTGCGTTGAAGCCGGGTACCAAAGCCACTCTGGAAATCGTCCGCGAGGGCGCCCGCAAAAACCTGAAGTTGGCCGTTGGGGCCATGCCGGCCGATGATGGCGACGAAGCCACTGAAAGCGCCACTCCGGGTGCCGAGCGCAGCAGTAATCGTCTTGGCGTCAGTGTCGCTGAGCTTACCGATGAGCAGAAGAAAGCCCTGGATCTGAAGGGCGGCGTTGTTATTCGTGAAGTGCAGGACGGTCCTGCGGCCCTGATAGGCCTGCGCCCTGGCGATGTGATTACGCATCTGAACAATCAAGCAATCGGTTCTGCGAAGAACTTCACCGAAGTCGCTCAGTCGCTGCCAAAGAACCGTTCAGTCTCCATGCGCGTGCTGCGTCAGGGGCGTGCCAGTTTCATTACGTTCAAACTGGCTGAGTAAGTCTGGCTAATTAGCCGTGCTTGATCGCGGTTTTCGTTAGGCGTAACAAAGGGGGCGATGAGAGTCGCCCTTTTTTGTGGCCGACTATTTGTGAGGCCACCTGCTGGGCTGTCATTGGCGTGCCGAGAAAATCTCCTTTGCCTATTTTTGTTTCCGGGCGTGCTCATGGGGGCAAATAGCTCGGTCAACGGCTTGTCCCGACGTGACGTAGGGGCAGCCACTCGGTTAAACTTCGCCGCTATTTTCGGCGGGCATTCGCCTGCGGCCTTTTGAGTGTTGTCCTGTGAGTGACCTGAGTCATATCCGCAATTTTTCCATCATTGCCCACATTGACCACGGCAAGTCGACGCTGGCTGACCGGTTCATCCAGATGTGCGGCGGTCTGACCGCGCGTGAGATGGAGGCCCAGGTTCTCGATTCCATGGACCTGGAGCGTGAGCGCGGCATTACTATCAAGGCCCACAGCGTCACCCTGTATTACAAGGCGCAGGACGGCATCACCTACCAGTTGAATTTCATCGACACGCCTGGCCACGTCGACTTCACCTATGAGGTGAGCCGTTCGCTGGCCGCCTGTGAAGGCGCGTTGCTGGTGGTCGATGCCGGTCAGGGCGTGGAAGCGCAGTCGGTCGCCAACTGCTACACCGCCATCGAGCAAGGGCTGGAAGTCATGCCTGTGCTGAATAAGATGGATCTGCCGCAGGCCGACCCGGATCGCGTCAAGGACGAGATCGAGAAGATCATCGGCATCGACGCCACCGATGCCGTCGCCTGTAGTGCCAAGAGCGGTATGGGCGTCGACGAAGTGCTCGAACGTCTGGTTAAGACTATCCCCGCGCCGACTGGCGATATCGAGGCGCCGCTGCAGGCGCTGATCATCGACTCCTGGTTCGACAACTACCTGGGTGTCGTCTCCCTGGTGCGTGTACGTCATGGCCGGGTGAAGAAGGGCGACAAGATTCTGGTCAAGTCCACCGGCAAGGTGCATTTGGTCGACAGCGTTGGGGTGTTCAATCCCAAGCACACCGCAACCGCCGATCTCAAGGCGGGTGAAGTGGGTTTCATCATCGCCAGCATCAAGGACATTCACGGCGCACCGGTCGGCGACACGCTGACCCTCAGCTCGACGCCCGACGTTGATGTGCTGCCGGGCTTCAAGCGTATCCAGCCGCAGGTCTACGCGGGGTTGTTCCCGGTGAGCTCCGAGGATTTCGAAGACTTCCGCGATGCGCTGCAGAAGCTGACCCTCAACGACTCGTCGCTGCAGTACCTGCCAGAAAGCTCCGACGCCCTGGGCTTCGGCTTCCGTTGCGGCTTCCTTGGCATGCTGCACATGGAGATCATTCAAGAGCGCCTGGAGCGTGAGTACGATCTGGATCTGATCACCACGGCGCCGAGCGTAATTTTTGAAGTCGTGCTCAAGACCGGTGAAACGATTTACGTCGATAACCCGTCCAAGTTGCCGGATGTGTCGTCGGTCGAGGATTTCCGCGAGCCGATCGTCACGGCCACCATCCTGGTACCGCAGGAGCACCTGGGTAACGTCATCACCCTGTGTATCGAGAAGCGTGGCGTTCAGCGTGACATGCAGTTCCTCGGCACCCAGGTTCAGGTTCGCTACGACCTGCCGATGAACGAAGTGGTACTCGATTTCTTCGACCGTCTGAAGTCCACCAGCCGTGGCTATGCTTCGCTGGATTACCATTTCGACCGCTACCAGTCGGCCAATCTGGTCAAGCTGGACGTGCTGATCAACGGTGACAAGGTCGATGCCTTGGCGCTGATCGTGCACAAAGATAACGCCCACTACAAAGGGCGTCAGTTGACCGAGAAGATGAAAGAGCTGATCCCTCGGCAGATGTTCGACGTTGCTATCCAGGCTGCCATTGGCGGGCAGATCGTCGCGCGTACCACTGTCAAGGCACTGAGAAAGAACGTTCTGGCCAAGTGCTACGGCGGTGACGTAAGCCGTAAGCGCAAGCTGTTGGAAAAACAGAAGGCCGGTAAGAAGCGCATGAAGCAAGTCGGCAACGTGGAAATTCCACAAGAAGCCTTCCTTGCTGTACTCAAGTTGGATAGTTAGGGCCTATGTCATTTAATTTTCCGCTGTTGCTGGTCATCGCCGTCGCCGTGTGCGGCGCGCTGGCGCTGTTCGACCTGGTATTTCTGGCGCCGCGGCGTCGTGCGGCGATTGCCAGTTACCAGGGCAAGGTCGAGCAAGCCGATGAGGCAGTGGTCGAGAAGCTCAACAAAGAGCCCTTGCTGGTCGAATACGGCAAGTCGTTCTTTCCGGTACTGGCCATCGTGCTGGTGCTGCGCTCCTTTCTGGTCGAGCCGTTCCAGATTCCATCCGGCTCGATGATCCCGACCCTCGAGGTTGGCGATTTCATCCTGGTCAACAAGTTCGCCTACGGCATTCGCCTGCCGGTGCTGGACACCAAGGTGATCGAAGTGGGTGACCCGCAGCGCGGCGACGTTATGGTGTTCCGCTATCCGAGCGACCCTAACGTCAACTACATCAAGCGGGTGATTGGTCTGCCGGGTGATCATGTCCGTTACAGCAGCGACAAGCACCTGTTCGTCAATGGCAAGCCGGTCGCCGAGCAACTGATTGGCGAAGAGCCGGGCAGCCTGGGCAGCGCCACGCTGTACAGTGAGCATCTGGGTGAAGTGGAACACCGCATCCGCAAGGAAATGAGCCGCTACCGCGCCGAACCTGGCAAGGAGTGGACGATTCCTGAGGGACACTACTTCATGATGGGCGACAATCGCGACAACTCTAACGACAGCCGCTACTGGAATGACCCGAACATTCCCAAAGATGTGCTGGGCATGGTTCCTGATCGCAATATTGTCGGCAAGGCGTTCGCCATCTGGATGAGTTGGCCGGATCCGAAGTTCAGCAACCTGCCGAACGTCTCGCGTTTCGGACTTATTCACTGATCTGATGAATATTTGCGGCGCTGTTCAATACGGCGCCGTCAGCTATCTATAGTCTTCTCATGCGCCCGATGCGCATGACTTGAACTACTTGGATATTGGGGAAAAACATGAAATTCGCACGCTCGCAGCAAGGCCTGTCGATTGTGAGTTGGCTGGTGGTACTTGCTGTGGTGGCGTTTCTCGTCAGCACCGCGTTCAAGGTGATCCCGCATTACCTCGACTACATGTCGATGGAAAAGATCATCACCTCGGTAGAAACCGACAAGTTGCAGGAAGTCAGAACCGTGGGCGATTTCTACTCCCACGTCAGCCGTGGCATGACGGTCAACAGCATCCGTGACCTGAACATGCAGGACGTCTTGAAGGTGACCATCGAGAACAACGAGTTTCTCGCCCACCTGAAGTATGAAAAACGTGAATCGCTGATCGAGAACCTCGATCTGGTGGTTAATTTCGATAAAGAATTCCGTGTGCGTATGCCGTGAGTGTTTCGTTGACCCGCCTTGAGCGACAGCTCGGGCACACTTTCAAAGATCAGGATCTGATGATTCTGGCGCTGACCCACCGCAGTTTTGCCGGGCGCAATAACGAGCGCCTGGAGTTCCTCGGTGATGCCATCCTCAATTTCGTTGCCGGTGAAGCGCTCTATGAGCGCTTTCCACTTGCCCGTGAAGGCCAGCTTTCGAGGCTGCGCGCGCGCTTGGTCAAGGGGGAAACCCTGGCCGTACTGGCGCGTGGTTTCGATCTGGGTGAGTACCTGCGATTGGGCTCTGGCGAGCTGAAGAGTGGCGGATTTCGTCGTGATTCGATCCTCGCCGATGCGCTGGAAGCCCTGATCGGTGCCATCTATCTGGATGTCGGCATGGATATCGCCCGTGAGCGAGTATTGGCCTGGCTGACCAATGAATTGGACAGCCTGACTCTGGTCGATACCAACAAGGATCCCAAGACTCGCCTGCAGGAATTTCTGCAGTCACGTGCCTGCGAGCTGCCGCGTTATGAGGTGGTCGACATTCAGGGCGAGCCTCATTGCCGGACGTTCGTGGTCGAGTGTGAGATCAATCTACTCAATGATAAAACCCTGGGCCAAGGCGCCAGTCGCCGTATTGCCGAACAGGTAGCGGCGACGGCAGCGCTGATCGCTCTGGGTGTGGAGAACGGCAATGACTGATACGCCTGTAACGCGCTGTGGCTACGTCGCCATCGTTGGCCGGCCCAACGTGGGCAAGTCGACGCTGCTCAATCACATCCTCGGGCAAAAGCTGGCGATCACGTCGCGCAAGCCGCAGACCACCCGCCATAACATGCTTGGCATCAAGACTGAAGGTGACGTACAGGCTATCTACGTCGATACACCCGGCCTGCACAAGAACAACGAGAAAGCGCTCAACCGCTACATGAACAAGAACGCTTCGTCGGCCCTCAAGGATGTCGACGTAGTGATCTTCGTGGTCGACCGTACCCGCTGGACCGATGAAGACCAGATGGTTCTCGAGCGTGTTCAGTATGTGGAGGGGCCGGTGATCCTGGCGGTCAACAAGACCGACCGCCTGGACGACAAGGCCGACCTGATGCCGCACCTGAAGTGGCTGGCAGAGCAGTTGCCGAATGCCGAGATCGTGCCGGTATCCGCGCAGCAGGGTCACAACCTGGACTCCCTGGAAAAGCTGGTGGGCGATCGTCTGCCCGAAGGCGTGCACTTCTTCCCGGAAGACCAGATCACCGATCGCTCCGGGCGCTTCTTCGCTGCCGAGCTGGTACGCGAGAAGATCATGCGTCAGCTGGGCGCCGAGCTGCCGTACCAGATCACCGTGGAAATCGAAGAGTTCAAGCGCGAAGGACGGATCATGCATATCCACGCGCTGATCTTGGTCGAGCGTGACGGGCAGAAGAAGATCATCATTGGCGATAAGGGCGAGCGCATCAAGCGCATTGGGCAGGACGCGCGCAAGGACATGGAGTTGATGTTCGACACCAAGGTCATGCTCAACCTCTGGGTCAAGGTCAAAAGCGGTTGGTCCGACGACGAGCGCGCGCTGCGTTCCCTGGGCTACGACAATATCTGACCCGGCACCCCGCCGCCTCGCGGCTGGCACCGACAGCGAGTGATTCAGCATGCTTGCGCTCAGCCAGCCCGCCTATGTCCTGCACAGCCGTGCGTACCGTGAAAGCAGTGCGCTGGTCGACTTCCTCACGCCCCAGGGGCGTTTACGTGCCGTGTTGCGCGGCGCGCGGGGCAAGGCTGGCAGCCTGGCCAGGCCGTTCATCCCTCTCGAACTGGAAACCCGCGGCCGCGGTGAGCTGAAGAACGTCGGCCGTCTTGAGGCGGCCGGTATTCCCAATCTGCTCTCGGGCGATGCGCTGTTCAGCGGCCTGTACCTGAACGAGCTGCTGATCCGCGTGCTGCCGGCCGAGGATCCCCATCCGATCATTTTCGAGCAGTACGCCATGACCGTGTTAGCGCTGGCCCAGGGGCGTGCGCTGGAGCCGCTGTTGCGTGCCTTCGAATGGCGGCTGCTCGACGAGCTGGGCTATGGTTTTGCCCTCGATCGCGATGTACAGGGCGAGGCTGTCGTCGCAAACGGTCTGTACCGGTTACAGGCAGACAGTGGTTTTTTGCCCATCGGCCATTGGCAGCCTGGCGCATTCTTGGGTAGCGAGCTGCTGGCCATGGCCGAGGCGGACTGGACTGCGCCGGGCGCCCTCGCTGCTGCCAAGCGCCTGATGCGCCAGGCGCTGGCCCTCATCTGGGCGGTCGACCTCTGGTCAGCCGCGAATTGTTCATGACGCTCAAGGAGCCGACCCGTGACTGAAGCCAACCGTGTTTTGCTGGGCGTGAATATCGACCACGTCGCTACGCTGCGCCAGGCGCGCGGCACGCGCTATCCCGACCCCGTCAAGGCGGCGCTGGACGCCGAGGAGGCCGGTGCCGATGGCATCACCGTGCACCTGCGCGAGGATCGTCGGCACATTCAGGAGCGCGATGTGCGCCTGCTCAAGGACGTGTTGCAGACGCGCATGAACTTCGAGATGGGGGTGACCGACTTCATGCTCGATTTCGCCGAAGAGATCCGCCCCGAGCACGTCTGCCTGGTGCCTGAAACCCGGCAGGAACTGACGACCGAAGGCGGCCTGGACGTAGCTGGGCAGGAGGCGCGAATCGCCGCTGCGGTGCAGCGTCTGGCTGCCGCCGGTAGCGAAGTCTCGCTGTTCATCGATGCCGATCCGCGGCAGATCGAGGCGAGCAAGCGGGTCGGCGCTCCGGCCATCGAGCTGCACACCGGGCGCTATGCCGATGCCCATGATCCGCAGCAGGCCGCTGTCGAGCTGCAGCGTATTCGTGAGGGTGTCGCGCTGGGCGTTTCGCTGGGGCTGATCGTCAATGCCGGTCATGGCCTGCATTACCACAACGTTGAGCCGGTGGCGGCGATCCCTGGTATCAACGAGCTGAACATCGGCCACGCCTTGGTCAGCCATGCGCTGTTCGTTGGCTTCAAGGATGCGGTGCGGGAAATGAAGCAGCTGATCGAGAGCGCTGCTGCGCGCTAACGGCGCGCTCCGTAGGCCACTGCCACCTGCGCCGCCAGCGCTTCCGCAGCCGCGCCACGGTTGCTGCCGCGCAGCAGTTTGATGTGATAGTCGCCCAAGGGTGGCAGCCCGTGCTCCTGTTGAGGAAGGCGGCGTAGCGGCGGTTTGACCAGGCTGGCAGGGAAGGCCGCGATGGCCAGATCGGCAAGCAGCGCCGCTTCCTGGCCAGCGCACTGCTCGCTGGAATAGGCGATGCGGTAGCTACGCCCCAGCCTGTCCAGGCCATCCATGGCGGCACGTCGCCAGGCGCAGCCGCGGCTGGCCACGGCCAGCGGCAGGGGATTGCGCTTGACCGCCAGCCCGCCATCACGGCCTGCCCATACCAGCGATTCGCTGCAGATGATCTCCCCCCGCGAGTCGTCGGCATCGCCATTGCCGGTGTTCAGCAAGGTAAGGTCAAGCTCTCCGGCATCCAGACGCTCGATCAGCTCGCAACTGCGGCCTACCGATACGTCGACCTGAACCGCGGGGTGGCTAAGGGCGAACTGCGACAGCAGGTCGGGGAGGGCGCCTACGCCGATGTCGAATGGCGTGCCGAAACGAACGGTGCCCGCCAGGTTCGGAACCAGAAAATGCGAGACCGCTTCCTCGTTGAGCTTGAGCAGGCGCCGGGCATAGCCGAGCAGAATCTCGCCATCCGAAGTGAGTCGCACGCGGCGGCTCTCGCGTAGAAACAGCGTGCGCCCGAGGGTTTCCTCCAGGCGTTTGATCTGTTGGCTGACGGCAGCCGTGGTACGGAATACCTGCGCGGCGGTGCGGGTGAAGCTGCCACTCTCGGCGATGCCGACGAACGTCTTCAGCACATCGCTTTCCAGTAGTGGCAGCGCAGCGGGCAGGTTAGTGAGCAGTGTGCTGTTCATGGCTTGGTTAATATTTTCTTAATAGATGGTTAGGTATTACTCGTTTGTCTTAACGGTAGGCGCAACTCAATCTGTCGGCAAGCGGTCACCGATAACCGGTGACCACAGGCTGTCGAGGAGAGTTGTCATGACGTCGAACGAACAGCATGCCGCCAATCACGAGCGCACCCCCCAGGCAAGGTCGTCGGGCCTTATTGCGAATGAGCTGGCCCAGTGGCTGGGCGACTGGTACTTCGCCTGGTGTTGGAGGCGCAAGATGCGCCGCCTGCTAAGGCTCGAAAGCGTCGGGCAGGTGCGTCTGGGAAGTGCCCAGGAGCGAGTCAGCGCAGGGGCGCAGATGCCCCTCGCACTGATCGCCGCGCGGCAGGCCGAATGGCGCCGTAAAGGTGATGTGGCTGGTTGACCCTGCTGTCAGGGTTTACGCGCAACCAGCACCGCGCGGCGCGGGGCCGGCAGGCCTTCGAGGGTGCGGCGATGATCCAGTGGGTCGAGGAATTCGGGCAGCGACTGGTAGCGCATCCACTCGGTGCTGCGCTGTTCCTCGATCGAGGTGACGCTGACATCCACGCAGCGCACGTCGACGAAGCCGGCGCGGCGTAGCCACAGTTCCAGCGCCGGTACCGAGGGCAGGAACCACACGTTGCGCATTTGCGCGTAACGGTCTTCGGGCACCAGCACTTGGTTGGCATCGCCTTCTACCACCAGCGTTTCCAGTACCAGTTCGCCGCCCTTGAGCAGGCAGTCTTTCAGTTCCAGCAGGTGGTCGATGGGCGAGCGCCGGTGGTACAGCACGCCCATGGAGAACACGGTATCGAAACCCTGCAGCTTTGCTGGCAGTTCCTCGATGCCCAGAGGCAGATGCCAGGCTGGCATCTCTGGCAAGTAATTTTTCATGGCCAGGAACTGGCAGAGGAACAGCCAGTTCGGATCGATGCCGACTACGCTCTTGGCCCCGTCGCCGAGCATTCGCCACATGTAGTAGCCATTGCCGCAGCCGACGTCGAGCACCCGCTTGCCGGACAGATCCAGGTGTGGAGAGACGCGCTGCCATTTCCAGTCGGAACGCCATTCGGTATCCACGTGAACGCCGAACAGATGAAAAGGGCCTTGCGCCACGGGATCAGGCCACGCAGGGCGCTATCCAGGGCAGCCTGAGTGGTTTCGTCACGAGAACCATCGAGTTTGAAATCCCGGGTCAGGTCGATCTGCTCAATATTCAGTGCCGGCAATGCTTCGACAGCCGCGTACCAGCGTTGCAGATCACCGTGACCGATGGCCAGTTTGGCGTCGATCTGCCCCGGCAGGTCGGCGCTCCACTCCTGCAGGGGAGTGCCGGCGAGTTGCGCCTGCAGAGCGTCGAGATCCATGCGGCGCATCATGGCAGGGCCACCAGGGAAGCGAAGTTCAGGCACTGGAACCAGGGCACCACTTTGCTGAAACCGGCTGCCAGTAGCCGCTCGCGGTGCTGCTCGAGGCTGTCGGGCAGCATGACGTTTTCGATGGCGCTGCGCTTCTGGGCGATTTCCAGTTCGCTGTAACCGTTGGCACGCTTGAACGCCACATGCAGGTCGGTGAGCAGGGCGTGCTGCTGGTCGTCTTCGAAGCGCAGCTTTTCCGACAGGATCAGTGCGCCGCCCGGCAGCAACGCCTGGCGGATACGCGCCAGTAACGGCTGGCGCTGAGCCGGCTCGATGAATTGCAGGGTGAAGTTCAGCGCTACCAATGAGGTCGGCTGGAACTGCATGGCGAGAATATCCGCCTCGATAACCTCGACCGGCAGCAGCTCCTGGAACATCGAGTCCTGGGCGTGCAGGTATTCGCGGCAGCGTTCGACCATGGCGCTGGAGTTGTCCACGGCGACCACTCGGCAGTCTTCCAACTGAACGTGACGGCGCAGCGCCTGGGTCACGGCGCCCAGCGAGCTGCCCAGGTCGTAGAGCACGCTGTGCGGCTGAGCGAACTGGCCGGCCAGCACGCCGATGTTCTCGACGATGGTCGGGTAACCGGGCACCGAGCGCTTGATCATGTCCGGGAACACACGCGCCACGTCTTCGTTGAACACGAAGTCCGGCACCTGGTCCAGTGGCTGGGCGAAAAGTTGGTCGGGCTGTCTGGTCACGGTCGGTCTGCGCGGAGCTGGAAAGGCGCGCATTTTAGCCAAGTCCGGCGATTAGCCAAACCTTGTCGCAGGTATTAGTGCAACGCGAGTGCTGAGGCCCGCTGGAAGGCGGGCTTCGAAGACTTGATTGGAGCGTCTGCGGTAATTGGCGGCGACAACGTTCAGCGCACGCGAATCTGGCAATCGAAGGTCTCGGCAGGCTCCGCGCTGGCATCCCAGGGTTGCGCGTAGGTCAGCAGCAGCCGTGCCTCACCGCTTTCGGTGGCCTGGAAGCGCCAAGTAGAATGGCCATCGCCGCCGACCAGATCGGAGTTTTCAGCGCTGCTATAGACTTCCGGGCCGAGGCTCTTGAGTACCTTGGCGGCATCTTCACGAACTGCCCAGCGATAGCCGGTCGTCGGGTTGCTTGGCAGGCTGAGGATCAACTGTTGGCCTGCCTGCAGGCTGATCGGGCATTGCGTCTGTTTCTGAACCTGCACGCTCTTGGACGGGCTGGCGCAGGCGCCCAGCAGGACGAGACTGGCGATGAGAGGCAGACGGTAGACGTTGATCATGGTGTGCTCCAGACGCAGAAATCGATTGCCAGCATAGCGGCAGAACGGCGTGGTGTAACCCGCCCTGCATCCGCTGCACATGCGGTTTGGCTCAGTCGACGATAAACAGCCGCGCGCCGATGCTCGTCGAACTGCGGTGCGCCTCGGCCTGATCGGCGACCTGATAGCTCATGCCCGCAGTCATCACGAAGCGGCGGCCATCTTCCAGTTCGGTATGCAGTTCGCCCTCGAGGCACAGCAGGATATGGCCCTTGCTGCACCAGTGGTCGGCCAGGTAACCGGGCGAATAGTCAACCATACGCACCCGCACTGCGCCGAACTGGCGAGTTCGCCAGTGGGCCATGCCGGTTTCGCCGGGATGCTCGGTGGCTTCCACCTGGCTCCAGTCGGTAATGCCAAAAGGGATATCGGCGATGTTCATGAGCGTTTCCTGATGGGGGGTGAATCATGGCGCGGCGGTGATGCCGATCAAGGGGCTGTCAGTCCTGCTGCGCCTGGAGAAACAGCGCGAACAGCTCGGATTGCGACTTTATCCCCAGCTTGCCGTAGATGTGCTTGCGGTGCACCTTGACCGTCTCCGTCGAGATGCACAATTTGCGGGCGATCTCCTTGCCCGAGCAGCCGCTGAGCATCAGCCGGGCGACGTCCAGCTCCCGCGCCGTAAGGGTGTTTTCCATCCAGTGCCCGGCGCTGCCTTGGGGGTGCGGGCGAGCCGGGGCGGGCGTGGTGGTGCCGAGCAGGTGCTGATCGAAGGCCAGGCGCTGGCGCATCAGGCCGCTTACCCAAGGCTGCACCAGGCCAAGCAACGCGAGGTTCTCGGGGCTGAAGCGGTGGCGTGCACCCAGCGACAGGCACAAGGTTCGGCCATTCTGCAGCGGGACGTTGAACTGCACTTCGTCGACCACCACGTTGAGGCGGAAATAGCGCTGGTAGTAGTCGGTTTGCTCGAAGCGTTCCGGTGCCACGTCTGCCAGATGCAGCAGGCCACCCATGCTGCGTTCTCGACTGTCGATGTAGAACGGGTCGAGCTGGTAGAGACCCTTGAGGTAGTCCAGGAACAGAGTGTCGGGGCCACCGTCCAGCCCGGGGCACTCGGCGAGAACCTGGGGGCGTGCGTCGCTGAAGATCAGCACCACCCAGCTGTCGAACGCTACGTACTGCTCCAGAACGCGCACCAGCGCGGTCCAGAAAGCGGGACGATCCAGCCCCTCGATGAGTTTGCCAACCGACTGGTGCCAGGCGATGTGCTGCAACGAAAGTCCCACTTCCTACCCCCAATGGGTTAACCCGCCCGCGTGATTACCGGCGTCGATGCTTGCCGCCATACTCGGGGTACGGCATCGGCAGGTCAGCGAGGCAATTCGAACGACCTGTCAGGCAAAGAAATACCAGGCCGATTCTGACGCTTTTTATCGGCCTGGGACAAAACAACAGGAAATCGAGATGAAGATCGAACTCGTACAAATGCGTGGCCGTGATGGCGACACCGCATACAACCTGAGCCGCGCATTGCAGGCGATCGACGACAGCGCCGAGGGTACCGATCTACTGGTGTTTGCGGAAACCCACCTGATGGGTTTCCCGACCGCGCTCAACATCGCCGAGCTGGCCGAGCCGATCGACGGCCCGACGATTCAGGCCGTGCAGCAAGCGGTTCGCGAGCGCAACGTCTCGGTGGCCATTGGCATGGCCGAAAACGACGCCGGGGTGTTCTACAACACGACGCTGCTGATCACCCCGGCGGGGATCGCCATGCGCTACCGCAAGACCCATCTGTGGTCGTCCGACCGCGGCATCTTCACGCCGGGTGACCGCTACGTGACGGTGCCCTGGCAGGGTATTCGGGTCGGCATTCTGATCTGCTTCGATATCGAGTTTCCGGAAAGCGCCCGGGCGCTGGCGCAGCTCGGTGCCGACCTGATCATCGTCACCAACGGCAACATGGATCCCTACGGCCCTACCCACCGCACGGCGATCATGGCGCGCGCCATGGAGAATCAGGCATTCGCGGTGATGGTCAATCGTGTGGGCAGTGGCGATGGCGATCTGGTGTTCGCTGGCGGCAGCAGTGCCGTCGATCCGTTCGGCCAGTTGCTGTGCGAGGCCGGTCGCGAAGAGTGTCGGCAGATCGTCGAACTCGACCTCGATCAACTGCAGGCTGCCTGCAGCGATTACCGCTACCTCGACGAGCGGCGCCTGACGCTGCCTGGCGAGCGCATCGACTACCCGGACGGGCGTCGAGAACTACTGATTCCACGTTAAGACGGAGGCCCACCTCCGCATTGCCGCCGGGCCAGTGCCCGGTGGGCGCTGCTGTGTTCGCCGACTTCGGCTCTGCCATAAAAATCATAATCTCGGAGTAGCAGTAATGGCCAATCTCAAACGTACCCTGTCACTGGGTTCGGTGGTGCTGTTCGGCATCGCCTACATGACCCCGATCATCGTGCTCGGTACCTTCGGCATTCTTGCCGACGTGACCAACGGGCAGGTGCCCGCCGCCTACCTGGCCGCCACACTGGCCATGCTGTTCACCGCGCTGAGCTACGCAAAAATGGCCGCGGCCTTTCCGGTGGCCGGTTCCGCCTATACCTATGTGCGCAAGTCGATCAACGCCAAGCTGGGGTTTCTCGCCGGTTGGGCGGTGCTGCTCGATTATCTGTTCCTGCCCATGGCCATCTGGCTTATCGGCGCAGCCTACCTGGGTTCGGCGTTTCCGGATGTGCCGCAGGCAGTCTGGGTACTTGGGTTCATCGTGGTGACCTCGCTGATCAACGTGGTAGGCCTGCAACTGGCCAAGACGGTCAACGGCCTGTTGATGGTGGTGCAGCTTCTGGTGCTGGCGGCCTTCGTTGCCCTGTGCGTGCATTACGTGGCAGGGGATGGCAGCAAACCGCTGTGGAGCCTGAAGCCGTTCTTCGACGGTAGTTTCAGCCTGCCGCTGGTGATGGGCGGCGCTGCCATCGCCTGCTATTCGTTTCTCGGCTTCGATGCGGTCAGCACGCTGACCGAGGAAACCCGCGATCCGCAGAAGACCATTCCCAGAGCGATTCTGCTGATCACCCTGTTCGGCGGGCTGATCTTCATCGTCACCTCCTACTTCGTGCAGCTCGCTCACCCCGGCGCCGTGTTCACCAGTACCGATTCCGCCGCCTATGAAATCGCCCGCAATATCGGCGGCGATCTGTTCGTGTCGATATTCCTGATCGGTCTGATCGTCGGCCAGTTCACTTCAGGCCTGTCGGCCCAGGCCAGTGCCTCGCGTCTGCTGTTCGCCATGGGCCGTGACGGCGTGCTGCCCAAGCGCCTGTTCGGTACCTTGAGCAAACGTTTCGGAACGCCGTTGGGAAGCATCCTGTTGTGTGCGGTGGTGGCCCTGCTGGCGCTGAAACTGGACGTGACCACCTCGACCTCGTTCATCAACTTCGGGGCTTTCCTGGCGTTCTCGCTGGTCAACCTGTCGGTCATCTTCCACTACTGGATCGGCGGCGCCCGTCGCGGTGCCAGGGAGCTGCTGCAGCACCTGCTGTTCCCGCTGCTCGGAATGTTCGCGACGCTGTGGCTGATGGTCAGCCTGGATCACCTGGCGATCACCCTCGGCCTGTGCTGGCTGGCGCTGGGCGTCGTCTACCTTGCGTGGCTGACGGCGGGCTTCCGTCGCCAGCCGCCGGAGATACAGTTCGACGCAGCCTGAGCCGTCACTGCCGGGCGACGCTCACCCCTTCGAGGTTGGCGAAGGAGGTGTCCTTGGCGGTAAGCAGGAAATCACGCATGAAGGGCGCATCGAGCATGTCCGTGCGGATGCCCGCGTAAAGCGTGGCGAACAGCCCCTTGTCGCCCAGGCGCTTGGCGGTCACATAGCCACGCGAGCTGTACTCGTGCAGCGCCCAGTTGGGCAGGCCGCAAACGCCGCGGCCGCTGGCCACCAGTTGCATCATCATCACCGTCAGTTCCGAGGTGCGCACCTGGGCCGGCTCGATGTCGGCGGGCTCTAGAAAGCGGGTGAAGATATCCAGTCGATCCCGTTCCACCGGGTAGGTGATCAGGGTTTCCTTGATCAGGTCTTCGGGGCGGATGAAGGGGCGATTGGCCAGCGCGTGCTGGTTGGCCACAGCCAGCATCGCTTCATAGGTGAACAGCGGCACGTAGGTGATGCCGGACAGCTCCAGCGGATCGGAGGTCACCACCAGGTCGAGGTCGCCGCGGGCCAGGGCGGGCAGTGGCGCGAAGGAGAATCCCGACGCCAGATCCAGCTCCACTTCCGGCCAGGCATCGCGAAACTGGTCGATGGTCGGCATCAGCCATTGAAAGCAGCTGTGGCATTCGATTGCCATGTGCAGACGACCCGCGGTGCCGCCGGCAAGCCGTGACAGATCCCGTTCGGCGCTGCGCAGCAAGGGCAGCACGTTGTCGCACAGCTGCAGCAGGCGTAGCCCGGCGCTGGTGAACCGCACCGGCTTGGTCTTGCGCACGAAAAGCTGCATGCCCAGGCGCTCCTCCAGCTCCTTGAACTGGTGCGACAGCGCCGACTGGGTCAGGTGCAGACGTTCTGCGGCTTCGACCAGGCTATCGGTCTCGCGCAGCGCGTGAAGGGTTTTCAGGTGACGGATTTCGAGCATGGCAGGCCTGCGAGATATTCAACTTAACGCTCTGGAAGATGAGCGTTTTTCATGGAGGGAGTTTCTCTCAGCGCCGGCTCACTGTCGAGGCATCTATCGATTATCCCGCCTGGCGGATTTCATCAAACTGTCACCATTGTGTGGCAGCGCGCTTTTGCCAATCACTGCGACACTTCTCGGCTATCCGGTTTTTCGCCTATGGAATGAATGATGCGCGTCGTGGTTTTTCTGGCTGCCTTGTTGTGCAGCCTGTCGTCCCTGGCGACTGAAATATGCAAGGTCGATTCGGGCATCGAACGCGTATCGCTGGGCGAGGTGAGCCTGGCTTATCAGAGCATCGGGCGCAGCAGCGACCCGGCGCTGCTGTTGGTCATGGGCTTGGGTGGGCAACTGATCCACTGGCCGGACGACGTGGTCGAGCAGCTGTGCGAGCAGGGCTTTCGGGTCATCCGCTTCGACAACCGTGATGTCGGCCTGAGCCGCTGGAACGGCGAGGCACCTACCGCCAACCTTGCCTACGAAGTGCTGCGTTATCGCCTCGGGTTATCCATCGGCGCGCCTTATGGGCTGCGTGATATGGCCGGCGATGCGCTGGGCCTGATGGATGCGCTGGGCATCCGCGAGTTTCATCTGCTCGGTGCCAGCATGGGTGGGATGATCGCTCAGCACGTGGCCGATATGGCGCCGCAGCGGGTGCGCAGCCTGACGCTGGTGATGACCAGCTCTGGCGCTCAGGGCCTGCCGGCGCCAAGCCCGGCACTGCTAAGGCTGTTGTCGCGACGTGACGCGCCCAGCCGCGAAGCGGCGCTTGAACAGCAGGCGGATCTGCTGGCCGCGCTAGGCAGCCCGGCGGTCGTGGATGATCGCGCGATGTTGCTGCACCAGGCCGAGGTCGCCTACGACCGCGCCTTCAATCCCGCTGGGGTAGAGCGGCAGTTGCTGGCGATTCTCGCAGAAAGCAGCCGAGTCGATCTGCTCAACCGTCTGCAGGTGCCGACTCTGGTGGTGCATGGCACCGCCGATCCACTGCTGCCGGTCATGCACGGTGTGCACGTGGCGGCGCATGTGCGCGGTAGCGAGCTGCGGCTGATCCCCGGGCTCGCTCACCGCTTTCAGGAGCGTTTCAAGGCGCCGTTGCTGGCGGCCGTACTGCCGCATCTGCGAGCTCACCGGCAGGATGTACAACTGGTGCAGATGTAGCCACCGGCGTGTGCACTGCAGGGGTGATGTAGCGCTCTAGCTTGCTGCGCTGTGTCGCGGATAGGAACAGGCCAAGCTTGCTGCGGCGCCAGAGGATGTCATCCACTTCCGTGGCCCATTCGTGCTGGCGCAGGTAATCCACCTCGCGGGCATACAGGCCGTGGCCGAAGTCTTCGCCCAACTGCTCCAGGCTCTCGACGTTGTCGAGCAACTGCCAGGTGCGGCTGCCATAGCTGGCGGCCCAGCGGCGCGCCAACGCCGTATCCAGCCAGCCATGGCGCGCACAGAGTGCGTCGACCAGGCTCTGCCGGCTCTGCATCTGCTCACCACCGGGCAGCGGCGCCTCGGCTGTCCAGCGTGCGCCCAGCTTGGGAAAGAAGGGGGCCAATTGCGCCAGTGCCGACTCCGCCAGCTTGCGGTAGGTAGTCAGCTTACCGCCGAATACCGAGAGCAGCGGAGGCTCGTTTTCCTGGGCTGACAACGACAGGGTGTAGTCGCGGGTAATGGCCGAAGGTTCGTCTGACTCGTCATCGCAGAGCGGGCGTACGCCAGCGTAGCTGTGCAGGATGTCTTCACGGCTGACCGACTTGCGGAAGTGAGCGTTGACCACTTGCAGCAGGTAATCGGTTTCCTCGTCGCTGATGCTGACCGTGGCCGGATCACCGTTGTATTCGCGGTCGGTGGTGCCGATCAGGGTGAAGCGGTCGAGGTAGGGAATGGCGAAGACGATACGACGATCTTCGTTTTGCAGAATGTAGGCCTGCTCACCATCGAACAGCTTTGGCACGATGATGTGGCTGCCCTGGATCAGGCGAATGCCGTAGGGCGATTGCTGCTTCAGGTCGTCACGGATGAAGCGCGCCACCCAGGGGCCTGCCGCGTTGACCAGCGCCTTGGCGCGAATCGAGAACAGGCTGCCATCGGCGCGCTCCAGGTGGATGTGCCACAGCCCCTTGCTGCGTCGTGCGCTGACACAGCGCGTGTGGGTGTGCACATGGGCACCGTGTTCGCGTGCGGCCATGGCGTTGAGCACCACCAGCCGCGCGTCATCCACCCAGCAATCCGAATATTCGAAGCCCTTGGTGATTTCCGCCTTGAGCGGGCTGCCTGCGCCAAAACGCAAGCCACGGGAGCGCGGCAGGGCTTTGCGCTTGCCGAGGTTGTCGTAGAGAAACAGCCCGGCACGGATCAGCCAGGCAGGGCGCAGGTGCGGGCGGTGGGGCAGGATGAAGCGCATTGGGCTGACAATGTGTGGTGCCTTGGCCAACAGCACTTCGCGTTCTGCCAGCGCCTCGCGCACCAGGCGGAATTCGTGGTGCTCGAGGTAACGCAGCCCGCCGTGAATCAGCTTGCTGCTCGCCGACGAGGTATGCCGGGCGAGGTCGTCTTTCTCGCAAAGGAACACGGACAGGCCACGACCGGCTGCATCACAGGCGATGCCAGTACCGTTGATGCCACCGCCGACAACGGCGATATCGTAGATCTCGGACAGCGGGCTGGTGGACAAGCTGGATGTGGGCATCGTCAGGCCTCATGTTGCTTTGATATTTGAATTCGAACATTTATGTTCATTTTCGAAAATACTAACCCATGAAGAGTCACGTATCCAGCAGGATTCGATTGAAAAAACTCATAGCCATGGGTTGGAATGAAAATACGTGAACATTTCTACAGATAACTGTAGCGGCCGAAGGTTCGGGCTGCGTTCGAATGAACGTCTTGAAAGGCGAGGTGTGTTGCCCGGCCGACAGTCATCAGCTGTCTGTCGTTCGGGCAACGTTGGGAGAGGCGTGTGGGGTCAGACCACTTCGAGGCGGATCTTGTGTTGGTCGAGCAACTGAGCGAGTGCTGGCACCGGCTGCTGGTCGGTCACCAGGCAGTCGATCAGGCTGATGGGGCCGAGGCGGATCATGGCGTTGCGGCCGAATTTGCTCGAGTCGGCAGCTAGGATCACCTTGCGGGCATTGGCGATGATCGCCTGGGAAACCCGTACTTCCTGATAGTCGAAGTCCAGCAGGCTGCCGTCTTCGTCGATGCCACTGATGCCCACCAGGGCGAAGTCGACCTTGAACTGGTTGATGAAGTCGACGCTGGCCTGACCCACCAGGCCACCGTCGCGGCGCACGTTGCCGCCGGTGAGCAGCACGTCGAAATCATCCTTGGCACTGAGCATCGAAGCCACGTTGAGGTTGTTGGTGATGATCTTCAGGTGGTTGTGATTGAGCAGGGCGCGGGCGATGGATTCGGTGGTGGTGCCGATGTTGATGAACAGCGAGGCGTGATCGGGGATCTGCGCAGCGACAGCTTCACCGATGCGTTGCTTCTCATGGCGCATCTGGTCGGCGCGCATGGCGTAAGCGGTGTTCTCGACACTGGAGTCATAGGCGGCGCCGCCATGGTAGCGGCGCAGCAGATTGGCGTCCGCCAGTTGGTTGATGTCGCGGCGGATGGTTTGCGGGGTGACGACGAACACAGTGGCCAGCTCCTCGATGCTGACATAGCCGCGTTCGCGGATCAGATCGAGGATTTGCTGCTGACGGGGAGGCAGATTCATGGGGGATCCTTGGGGCTGCCGCACGGAATTTGCTCATGATGCCGCACGAATCTGCTCACTGCCAGTTACAGCCGGGTGTAAACCCGGCTGCTGCCTTACTGGGCCTCTTCGTGGGGCTCCCAGTCGCGGGTGCGGCTGACCGCTTTCTTCCAGCCCGCATAGAGTTTTTCTTTTTCCGGTTCTGCCAGCTGTGGCTCGAACTCACGCTCGATCACTGCCTTGCCGCGCAGTTCGTCCAGGCTGCTCCAGAAGCCACATGCCAGGCCCGCCAGGTAGGCTGCGCCGAGGGCTGTGGTTTCGCGCATTTCCGGGCGCTCCACGTGAGTGCCGAGAATATCGGCCTGGAACTGCATGAGGAAGTTGTTGGCCACTGCGCCGCCGTCTACCCGCAGGGATTTCAGGCGCTCGCCGGAGTCCTGCTGCATGGCGTCGAGTACATCGCGTGTCTGATAGGCGATGGACTCCAGCGCCGCGCGGATGATGTGGTCGACTCGCACGCCACGGGTCAGGCCGAACAGCGCGCCGCGTGCATAGGGGTCCCAGTAGGGTGCGCCCAGGCCGGTGAACGCCGGCACCAGGTACACGCCATTGCTGTCCTTGACCTTGTTGGCGAAGTATTCGGTGTCGTAGGCGTCATTGACGACCTTCAGCTCGTCGCGCAGCCACTGGATGGTAGAGCCGCCATTGAAGATCGCGCCTTCGAGGGCATACGTCACTTCGCCGCGCGGGCCGCAGGCAATGGTGGTGAGCATGCCGTGCTGGGATTTAACCGCCTTGTCGCCAGTGTTCATCAGCAGGAAGCAGCCCGTGCCGTAGGTGTTCTTGGCTTGGCCAGGTTCGACGCACATCTGGCCGAACAGTGCGGCCTGTTGATCGCCGGCGATACCGGCGATGGCGATGCCGCTCTTGGTGTGGCCGTAAATTTCCGAGGAGGACTTCACTTCCGGGAGCATTTCCCGTGGGATATCCAGCACCTCGAGCATCTTCGCATCCCACTCCAGGGTGTGGATGTTGAAGAGCATGGTACGGGCGGCGTTGGTGTAGTCGGTGATGTGCACCTTGCCGCCAGTGAATTTCCAGATCAGCCAGCTATCGATGGTGCCGAACAGCAGTTCGCCGTTACGGGCGCGTTCGCGGCTGCCTTCTACATGGTCGAGAATCCACTTCAGCTTGGTGCCGGAGAAGTAGGGGTCAGTGACCAGGCCGGTGGTTTGCTGAATGTATTCTTCCAGGCCATCACGCTTGAGCTGCTGGCAGATCTCGGTACTGCGGCGGCACTGCCAGACCACGGCGTTGTGGATCGGCCGGCCGGTATTCTTATCCCATACAACGGTTGTTTCACGCTGGTTGGTGATACCGATTGCCGCTACCTGATCGTGATGGAGGCCAGCCTGCGCCAGCGCTTCGACCATCACCGCGCTCTGCGTGGCGAAAATTTCCATGGGGTCATGCTCGACCCAGCCGCTCTGCGGGTAGTGCTGGGTGAACTCGCGCTGGGCGATGCACACCACGTTGGCGTCGCGGTCGAAGATGATCGCGCGGGAGCTGGTCGTACCCTGATCGAGGGCAATGATGTAGTTCTTGTTGGTGTCAGTCATGTCGATTGCCTTGGACGGATGAACGGATAGTGAAATGCCGCATGATCGGTTCGAGCGCAATCACGCAGCGTTTAATTCAGGAAGCTTTGACGTCGCGGTTTGCCGACTGTTCTATTTCCGGCTCGATCGCACTGGGCAGATGCCGAGCGATCATGCCGCGATAAACCGCTGCGCCGATGCAGGCGCCAAGGATTGGGGCGAAGATCGGCACCAGGAAATAAGGAATGTCGCGGCCCCCGGTAAGTGCGATCTCCCCCCAGCCGGTGAAGAAGGTCATCAGCTTGGGGCCGAAGTCGCGAGCGGGGTTCATCGCGAACCCGGTCAGCGGGCCCATGGCACTGCCGATCACGGCGATCAGCAGGCCGATCAGCAGGGGCGCCATCGGGCCGCGAGGCAGGCCGTTGTTGTCATCGGTCAGGGACATGATCACGCCCATCAGGATGGCGGTGATCACCACTTCGACCATGAACGCCTGGCCGGTGGACAGCACTGGATTGGGGAAGGTGGAGAACACCGAGGCCAGTTCCAGGCTGGCCTGGGAGCCACGAACCATCTGGTTGGCCTGTTCGAATTCGAGGAACAGGCTGCTGTATAGGGTGTAGACCAGCAGGGCGCCGCAGAAGGCGCCAGCGATCTGGGCAAGGATGTAGAACGGCAGCTTGCCTTTCTCGAAGCCGGCGAACAGCCACAAGGCGATACTCACTGCAGGGTTCAGGTGCGCACCGGAAACACCGGCGGTCAGGTAGATCGCCATGCTGACGCCGACGCCCCAGATGATGCTGATCTCCCAGAGCCCGAAGCTCGCTCCAGCGACCTTGAGCGCGGCAACGCAGCCGGTACCGAAGAAGATGAGCAGCGCAGTACCCAGGAACTCGGCCATGCATTGGCCCGAGAGTGAAGGTTGTCGTAGAGCAGCGGTCATGATGAACCTCGATTTTTGTTGTTGTATGGCGCCGCTGCAAAGCGGGTTGGCGAGGCCTCCAGGGAGTCGCCGTTTGCAAAGTCGCCATGGCTGATGTGGATGACGTTGTCACTACTGCAAATGTTCGTAATCGAAAAAAACATATACGGAGAACACGTGTTGTCAAAAAGTGAACGTTAGAAGAGGCTCATTTTTTCGATATCAATCGTGTGCATAGTTCAATAGGTCAGCGAAGTGCGCGATAGGTTCCCTCGTCAAGCAATATTCGATGTCTGCTTTTCGAGGCTGAAGCAGAGCCTTTTACTGATCGGCGGCGCTAGAATCGCTGCAACCTGCTTTGCTCTTACCTTTTGCCTGGAGCTGTCATGACCCCCGCACTGGATCTGCTGAAAAAGGTTCGCGCCGAACATCGAATCCACAGTTATGAACATGATCCGAAGGCGGCGTCCTACGGCCTGGAGGCAGCGGAGAAGCTCGGCCTCGATCCCGCGCAGGTGTTCAAAACGCTGCTGGCCAGCAGTGAAAAGGGCGAGTTGCTGGTAGCCGTGGTACCGGTCGTCGGAACCCTGGATCTGAAAGCGCTGGCCCAGGCCGCGGGCGTGAAAAAGGTCGACATGGCGGCAATCGATGCCGCGCAGCGGGCAACCGGTTATCTGGTCGGCGGTATCAGCCCGCTGGGGCAGAAGAAGCGTCTGCGTACCTTCATCGACAGCAGTGCGCTGAACTACCCCAGCATCCATGTCAGTGCCGGGCGCCGTGGCCTCGAAGTCGAGCTGAGTGCCGAAGTTCTGGCGCAGCATACGCAGGCGAAGTTTGCGGCAATCGGTCGATAGCCCGCCTGAGCGCCTTTTGTGAATGCACGATCCCCCCGCATGCATGGGCGAGAATTGCGCGCCCCTGTATGATCGGAGCCTGTCTGCATAAAGCCGCTGATTAAGAGGCTGGATGCATTGGAAGGAGTCGCAGCGGAGGTAGGTCGCGCGGCAACAAGAGCAGGAGGCTTGGCGGGTGATTAAAGGGTTTCGGTGGGTGGCAGGTAGCCTGTTGACGGCTGCGATGTTGGGCAGTGCTTGCGTCAGGGCCGAAACCCTGGTCATGGAGGCGGACGTATGGTGTCCGGTCAACTGTGCTGAAGGTGCCGAGCAGCCTGGCATTTTCGTCGAGCTGGCCAGGGAAATCTTCGCCGAGGCGGGTATCGACGTGGAGTACCGCGTTACCAACTGGGCGCGTGCGATGCAGGATGTGCGCAACGGCCGTGTCAATGCGCTGGTAGGGGCTGGTCGTCGTGATGCGCCGGACTTCGTGTTTGGTGATGCAGCTCCCGGCATTTCCCGTAACTGTTTCTATGCCCGTGCCGACAGCACTTGGCGCTATACCGGCCTGGCATCCCTTGAGCAGATCCGCCTGGGCGTGATCAATGGCTATAGCTATGGTGAAGCGCTCGACGACTATATCCGTCGCAACCAGAAGAATCTGGATCGCCTGCAGCAAGCCGCTGGCGAGCAGGCGTTGGCGCTGAACATACGCAAGGTCGAACTGGGCCGGGTCGATGCCACACTGGAGAACACCTGGGTGATGTCCATGTACCTCGATCAGCACAGGAATGCCGATGAGTTGATCGAGGTCGGTTGCCGTATGCCGGACGTGCCCATCTACATCGCCTTTTCGCCGGTACTGTCTTCCAGCCCCCGCTACCGCGACATCTTCGACGACGGCGTACGTCGCTATCGCCAGGACGGTCGCCTGGATGCCCTGCTGCAGCGCTACGGAATTGGCCGCGAGCGTTGATCTCCTGACTGTTATGCCATGTTGACGTCGTGCTGTATCGCAGCGGGCGATGCGGATGTAGGCATGCTGACCTTTTTCACTCGCTCACAGGAATCACCCCATGCCCCTCGAGTTTCATCAGGTCGATGCGTTTAGCGACAAGCCTTTTGCGGGCAATCCTGCGATGGTCTATCGCCTGGAACAGTGGCTCGACGATGCACTGATGCAGCAGATCGCCGCCGAGCACAACCTGGCCGAAACCGCGTTCGTGGTGAAGGAGGGGCTGCTTGGCGCATTCGCTGGTTCACGCCGACGACCGAGGCAGCACTGTGCGGCCATGCGACATTGGCTAGCGCCCATGTGTTATTCGAGTGCTATCAAGAACCGGGTGAGCGTATCGACTTTATCTACGCAGACGGCAGCCTGGCAGTGAGCCGCGACAAAGATCGTCTGGAACTTGACTTCCCCTGCCATCGGCCTGCCCCCATCGCCGGGCCCGAAGGGCTGGCCGAGATGCTTGGGCAAACGCCGCTCGCCGTGCTGGATGCCCCGCAGTTGCTGGTGCTGCTTGAGTCGCAAGCCGCAGTGCGCGCTTGCACTCCTGATCTGCGGGCATTGGCCAGGTTGCCCTGGGATGCCGTCATCATCACTGCGGCGGGTGAGGCGGTGGATTTCGTGTCACGCAACTTCGCGCCGGCAGTGGGAATCGACGAGGATCCGGTCACCGGCTCTGCCCATTGCATCCTCACGCCGTACTGGGCGCAAAAGTTGGGCAAGAACGAACTGACTGCCTACCAGGGCGGCGCGCGCGGTGGGTTTCTCTGGTGCCGTCTGGATGGGGAGCGGGTGAAGATCGCCGGCCATGCTCGTTTGGTGAGCAGTGGCCGGCTTCATCTCGAGACCTAGTCTGTTCGTTCCAGTGTCGAAGGCGCCGCGACGCTGCCAGCTGCGGCGAATGCCACCAGGTGATCCGCAGCGATTCGAATTCCGACCTGTTCACCTGGCTGGTGATCGGCATGGCTGGGGAACAAGGCCTCCAGCTGACTGCCGGTAGGCAGCTGCAGGCGATACAGGGTCGCGGCGCCGAGGAAGCTCTTGCCGACTATCACGGCCTTCTGCGAGCTCTGTGGGTCGTGGACGATATCGTCCGGGCGCAGCAGCACGTCCACGGCACTGCCGATTGGCCATGCATAGGCACGATTGCCGCGAATGCTGCCCAGTTCGGTCTGCACCTCATCCGGCGCCAGTAACTGGCCACGAATGAAGTAACCCTGGCCGATAAAGCTGGCAACGAAGGGCGTCTGCGGTTCGTGGTAGAGGTTGAACGGCGTGTCCCACTGCTCCAGATGCCCGGCCTTGAATACACCGACCTGATCGCTGACGGCGAAGGCTTCTTCCTGATCGTGCGTCACCAGAATGGCGCTGGTGCCGCGGCTCTTGAGGATGTCGCGTACCTCATGGCTGAGGCGTCGGCGCAGCTCTCCATCGAGGTTGGAAAACGGTTCGTCGAGCAGCAACAGTTGCGGATTGGTAGCCAGTGCCCGAGCCAGCGCCACGCGCTGTTGCTGACCACCAGACAGCTCATTGGGATGGCGCTTGCTCAGGTGGTCGAGCTTCACCAGCTCCAGCAACTCACGGGTGACCTGCTCGCAGTCGGGCTGCTTGCGGATGCCGAAGGACACGTTCTGCGCCACGCTCAGGTGCGGGAACAAGGCGTAATCCTGAAACACCATGCCGATGCGACGCTTCTCGGGTGCCAGGGTAAAGCCTGGTCGGGAGATCACCTCGCCAGCCAAGCTGATTTCACCCTCCAGCACCGGCTCGAAGCCGGCGATGGCCCGCAGGGTGGTGGTCTTGCCGCAGCCGGACGGGCCGAGCAAACAACCGATATCACCCGGATTCAGGTGCAGGTTGAGGTTTTGCACGATGCGCTGCTCACCGTAGCCGCAACCCAGGTTACGCAGGCTCAACAGCATGGGCTGGCTCATGCGTGGTGATACGCCGGATCGACCAGGAATTCGAGCAGCGCCTTCTGCGCATGCAGGCGGTTTTCTGCCTGATCCCAGGCGGCCGAGCGTGGGTCGTCGAGGAGATCCTCGCTGATCTCCTCGCCACGGTGGGCGGGCAGGCAGTGCAGGAACAGCACGTTTTCGTCAGCTGCATCGAGCAGGGCGCGGTTCACCTGATAGGGCGCGAACAGCTTGTGGCGCTCGGCGATTTCCTCTTCCTGGCCCATGGAAGCCCACACATCGGTACTCACCAGGTGAACGCCGGCAACGGCCTCGCGCGGGTCACGGAAAATCTTCACGCGATCGCCGGCTTCGGCCAGTAACGCGGCGTCAGGCTCGTACCCTTCAGGGCAGGCGACGTGCAGGTTGAAGTCGAACTGGATGGCCGCTTCTATATAGGAGTTGCACATGTTGTTGCCGTCGCCGATCCAGGCAGCCGTCTTGCCGACGATGCTGCCGCGCTGCTCATGGAAGGTCTGCATATCGGCCAGTAACTGGCACGGGTGCAGATCGTCCGACAGGCCGTTGATCACCGGCACCCGGGAGTTGGCGGCGAATTCGGTCAGGGTACTGTGGGCGAAGGTACGGATCATCACCGCATCGAGCATGCGCGACATGACGATGGCCGAGTCGCTGATCGGTTCGCCGCGGCCCAGTTGGGTATCACGGGGCGACAGGAAGATGGCCTGGCCACCGAGTTGGATCATGCCCGCTTCAAAAGACAGGCGGGTACGGGTCGAGGCTTTCTCGAAGATCATGCCCAGCACGCGATTCTTCAGCGGTTCGAACAGCACGCCGCTGTTGCGCAAGCCTTTCAGCTCCATTCCGCGTCGGATCAGGCCCACCAGTTCATCCGGTGTGCAGTCCTTCAGCGAGAGAAAGTGTCTTGCGCTCATCGTTAACTACCTTTTGACAACAGGGCGTAGGTTCGTTTTTCACGGAAAAACGGAAGAACCTACGGCTGGGGGCCGCACAGTGCGACGAAACGGGGAAGCCGCCGATCTTATAAGTAAATGACGCCTACGCGCAAATCCGCCCAGATTGCCAAGTGTAACGCCCTGAACGGCTGGCCAGAGCCGCCTGATGCACCGCCCTGATGGTCGGGGATTCACGACGAATAGGCTGCTGGTGTGGCGACCCTGAGGCGCCCATGATGGCTTCTCGAACAAGAAGACGAGGCTGGCCATGACCACGACCCTCCATCACCGTGCGTGCCATCTGTGTGAGGCCATCTGTGGGCTGACCCTTGAGGTCGAGCACGCCGCCGGCGGTAAGCCGCAGATACGTTCCATCAAGGGTGATCGTGATGATCCGTTCAGTCGCGGCCATATCTGCCCAAAGGCGGTGGCGCTGCAGGACATCCAGAGCGATCCCGATCGCCTGCGCCAGCCGATGCGGCGTATCGGCGATCGCTGGCAGGCGATCGGCTGGGGCGAAGCCTTCACTCTGGCGGCCGAGCGTCTGGCTGCGGTGCAGACCGAATATGGGCAGAACGCGGTAGCGGTCTATCAGGGCAACCCCAGCGTGCACAATTACGGGTTGATGACCCACAGCAACTACTTTCTCGGCCTGCTCAAGACCCGCAATCGATATTCCGCCACCTCGGTTGATCAGTTGCCGCACCACTTGACCAGCCACCTGATGTACGGCCATGGCTTTCTGATCCCTGTGCCCGATATCGATCACACCGATTTCATGCTGATCCTCGGCGGCAATCCGCTGGCCTCCAATGGCAGCATCATGACCGTGCCCGACGTAGAGAAACGCCTCAAGGCGATCCAGGCACGTGGCGGCCGTCTGGTGGTGGTCGACCCACGACGCAGCGAGACCGCTGCCATCGCCGATCAGCATCTGTTCATTCGTCCCGGGCAGGACGCGGCCTTACTGCTGGCGCTGCTCAGCACCCTGTTCGAGGAGGGGCTGTGCCGAACCAGCCATCTGCCGGTCTCCGGCCTCGATGAGGTAGAGCAGGCTGTGCTGCCCTTTACCGCCGAGCTGATGGCGCCGCGCTGCGGTGTGCCAGCGTCGGTGATACGCCAGTTGGCACGGGATTTCGCGGCAGCGGATAGGGCGGTGTGCTATGGCCGCATGGGCGTATCTACCCAGGCATTCGGCACGCTTTGTCAGTGGCTGGTGCAGGTGATCAACCTGGTGACCGGCAATCTCGACCGGGTGGGTGGGGTGTTGTGCACCGAGCCGGCGGTGGATCTGGTCGGCGCGACGTCCGGCGGGCATTTCGATCGCTGGCAGAGCAGGGTTTCCGGTTTGCCCGAATATGGCGGCGAGTTGCCGGTCAGTGCTTTGGCCGAGGAAATGCTTACCGCCGGAGACGGCCAGGTGCGCGCTCTGATTACCGTCGCAGGCAATCCGGTGCTGTCGACGCCTAACGGGCGGCAACTGGAGCAGGGGCTTGAAGGCCTGGATTTCATGCTCAGCGTGGATCTGTACATCAATGAAACCACCCGCCATGCCGACCTGATCCTGCCATCCACGGCGCCGCTGGAACACGACCATTACGACACCACATTCAATCTGTTCGCGGTGCGCAACGTCACCCGCTTCAACGAGGCGGTGCTGCCGAAGCCCGAAGGCGCGCTGGACGACTGGGAGATTTTCATCGGCCTGGCCAAGGCCTTCGCCGCACAGACCGGCGCCGTGCTGAAGCCCACGCAGACACCGCAGCAGATGATCGACCTGGGGCTGCGTTTCGGCCCCTATGGTGATCAGTCGCCACTCAAGCTTTCGCTGCAGACCCTGCGGCAACACCCCCATGGCCTGGATATCGGCCCGCTTGGCCCGAACCTGGCGGCACGCCTGAAAACCGCCGATGGCCGGGTGCAGGCGGTACCGGCGCTGTTGCTCGGCGATGTACAGCGTTTCGCCACGCAAGCTGCAGTCGATCCCGGGCAGTTGCTGCTGATCGGCCGCCGGCATGTGCGCAGCAACAACTCATGGATGCACAACTATCACCGGCTGGTGAAGGGTAAACCGCGTCATCAGTTGTTGATGAGCGTCCAGGACATGCAGCAGCGCGGGCTCAGCGATGGCCAGCGTGTCAGCGTCAGTTCACGGGTTGGCGTGGTTGAGGTCGAAGTGCTCGCCAGCGATGAGATGATGCCGGGCGTGGTCAGCCTGCCCCATGGTTGGGGTCATGGGCGGCCAGGTGTGCAGATGAGCATCGCCAGTGCCACGCCGGGGGCCAGCGCCAACGACCTGACCGATGAACGCCAGCTGGATCGGCTGTCGGGCAATGCGGTACTCAATGGGGTGCCGGTGCAGGTGGTCGCGGCTTGAGCGGTGCCTTGTTCGCGTATGCAGCATGGCCGAGCATTGCGCTCGGCTTTTGGTTACAATGCGTGCACCGTATCGACCCGTGAGTCGGATAGTCCAGTTCTGAGGTGCCCCCATGGAAATCATCGAAACGATCAAAGAGCAGATCGCCAGCAACACCGTTCTGCTGTACATGAAAGGCGCTCCGAACGCGCCACAGTGCGGTTTTTCCGCTCGCGCTGCGCAGGCTCTGATGGGCTGCGGCGAAAAATTCGCCTACGTCGACATCCTGCAAAACCCGGAAATTCGCACCAACCTGCCCAAGTACGCTAACTGGCCGACCTTCCCGCAACTGTGGGTCGGTGGTGAACTGGTCGGCGGCAGCGACATCATCAGCGAGATGTACGAAAAGGGTGAGCTGCAGACCCTGATCAAGGACGCCGTCGAGAAAGCCGGCGCCTGATCGTCTGACCTTCCCGAAATCCGCAGCCAGCGATGGCTGCGGATTTTTTTTGCCTGCACGAAGGTCAGGCGGCAGGCCGTGGCGAAAACCCGCGTTCGATCTGGTGGGCTAAAGCCCACCCTACAGCTCGCGCGCGCCCACGCTTTGCGTCCGATGACGATGTCGCCGCGCTGCAGGACTAGGGTAGGGTGGGCTTGAGCCCACCAATTGGATCAGCTGCCCGTCTACGCCACCGTTACGTCCAGCACGCGAATGCAGCCGGATTGTGGATAGTGCCAATGTACCTCGACATCCCACAGGCGTACGCCGTAGCGGCGTTCCGGCTGGGGTTGCTGGTAGGCGGGGCGTGGATCCTGCGCCAGGCACTGCTCTATCAGCTCGACCAGCGGCTCGTTCAAGCGCAGGCCGTGTTCGCGGGCCTGAGCCAATGCGCTGTCCTGCCACTGCACCTCGATCCGCACGGGAGCATCCGCAGCGATATGGTTGTGGGCGTCAGGCACGCTGTCGGCGTAGGGCACGTAGGGTTTGACGTCGAGTACTGGCGTGCCGTCGAGCAGGTCGATACCTGACAACCACAAGCGCCCGCTTTCGACGCGATCCAGGCGTACCACTGATTGGCCGATCCCGTTGGGACGATGAGTCGCTCGGGTCGCGAAAACGCCGATGGCGCGGTTACCGCCCAAGCGCGGCGGGCGCACCTTGAGCCTGGGCTTGTCTTCCAGCGCCTGGTGGAAGAGAAACAGCAGCCAGACATGGCTGACCTGCTCCAGGCCCTGCACTGCATCGCCCTGATCGAACGGCGCGCATAGCTCGAGTACGCCACGCGCGGCGGGCGCCAGTTGTGGCTGGCGGGGGATGGCGAACTTCTCCTTGAAGCAGGAGCGCACATAACCGATGGGCGAAACCTGGTAGCTCATGGCGTATCAGGCGCGCAGACGCTGGGTCAGGCCCTTGAGGAAGTTACGCAGGAATTGATCGCCGCAAATACGGTAGTTGCTGGTGCCTTGCTTGCGAAACAGTGCGCTCATTTCCGGCTTCGAGACGGGGCAGTCGACGCTGCGCATGATGGCGTGCACATCGTCTTCTTTCAGCTCGAAGGCCACACGGAGTTTTTTCAGCACCTGATTGTTGGTCACCGGCAGTTCCAAGGCCGGTGCGGCGCGACTGTCATCCTTGCCGCGCTTGAAATACACCAGGCCATCGAGTGCGTGGGCCAGCAGTTCGTCGTCACAATCCTGGTAACCGGGTTCGTCATCCTTCTTCAGTACCGCAGTGATCTCTTCAACGGTCACCGGCTTACCACCCAGCTGAACGATTTCGGTCAGTTGGGCGTCGCTGACATCGAGCATATAGCGCAGGCTGCGCAGCACATCATTATTGAGCATGAAAATTCCTGATTGGAGAGGCCCACGTTAAAGGGGAGGCCGGAAGAATAGAGGTTAGAAACGTTCTTTGACGCCCAGATAGCGCCACTGTCCGGGCTGCACCTTGGACATCGGTACGCCGCCGACTCGGATGCGTTTCATGCCCAGCACCTTGAGGCCCACGGCGTTACACATGAACACCAATTGGCCGGGCAGTGGATTTTTCAGGGCGAAGCGCAGGCGGGTTTCGTTCTGCCAACTGACCTTGCAGGGCGCCAATGCGGTGCCGTTGAACACCAAGCCATGGTTGAGGCGTTTGAGGTCACGATCCGACAGCTCACCGCTGACCTCGACCACGTATTCCTGCTCCAGCTTGCTCTGGTCGTCCTTGAGCTTGCGCTCGATACGCCAGTCCTGCGTCAGCACATGCAGACCGTCGGCGCCTGCCTGCAGGGGAATGCAGGGTGTCAGGTTGCTGAAGTGGCCCTTCAGCGTGCGCTGCTCGGAGCGGTCTTCCGGCCAGCGATTGTCCGGGCCGATTTCTTCTGCTGCGCGTTCTGGAAAGCGCCCGCTGGGAATGTGCAGCAGCAGGGTAATCGGTACCAGAGGTTCGGCGACGGCATCCGGAAGCAGGGCGACAGTTTCGTCAGTCACCTTGCGCTGAGGTTCGTCGATCACTTCGCCATTGACCGTGACCCAGCCGCCCTCGATATACAGTTCGGCCTCGCGGCGTGAGCAGCCGGTCAGTTCGATCAGGCGTTTGGAGAGGCGTAAGGGTTCGGTCATGGCAAGACATCGTCAGCGAATAGATGCCCATTGTACCGCCGTGAGACGCGTCATGCGCGTGGCATGAAGTAAAGCCGGGCAGGGCGCCCGGCTCACAGCTTCTGCCAATCAGAAAATCAGCGAGAAGATGCCGATCACGACCAGCAGGCCGATAAGGAAGATGATACCGATGGTGCTGCCGAGGAACTTCAGCATGGGGGCTACTCCTGTTTTCGTCCGTTCAGTATTGGGACTGGAGTGGCGCTGGCATCGTTCAGGGTAAATCTGCCCTGCGGCCATTGCGGCCGCAGGGGAGAGCGGGCTAGCCGCCGAGGTAGGCGTCACGCACCTTGGGATCATTCAGCAGATCATGGCCACTGCCTTGCATGACGATCCGGCCGTTCTCCAGTACATAGCCGCGGTCGGCCAGCTTGAGCGCCTGGTTGGCGTTCTGCTCGACCAGGAACACGGTCACACCGTCCTTGCGCAGCTGTTCGATGATGTCGAAGATTTGCTGGATGATGATCGGTGCCAGACCCAGAGACGGCTCGTCGAGCAGCAGCAGCTTGGGCTTGCTCATCAGCGCACGGCCGATGGCGAGCATCTGCTGTTCACCGCCGGACATGGTGCCGGCACGTTGTACCAGGCGCTCTTTCAGGCGCGGGAACAGGTGCAGCACCTTGTCCAGTTGCTCCTGATTGTCCGCCTTGCTGCCGAAGAAGCCGCCCATGGCGAGGTTTTCCTCGACGGTCAGGCGAGCGAACACGCGGCGGCCTTCCGGCACCACGGCGATGCTCTTGCGCATGATCAGCGGGGTTTCCATGCCGACCAGCTCTTCACCCTGGTAGCGGATGCTGCCGCTGGTGGCCTGCGGAGTGCCGCACAGAGTCATCAGCAACGTGGACTTGCCGGCGCCGTTGGCACCGATCAGGGTGACGATCTCACCCTGGCGCACTTCCACACTGACCCCGTGCAGCGCCTGAATCTTGCCGTAGAAGGTGGAAACGTTGTCGAAATACAGCATTACGCTTCCCCCAGGTAGGCTTTGATCACGTCCGGATTGTCGCGGATCTGCTCCGGCGTGCCGTCGGCCAGGGGCGTGCCCTGGTTGATCACGAAGATGTGGTCGGAAATGCTCATGACCAGCTTCATGTCGTGCTCGATCAGCAGCACGGTCACGTTGTGCTCGTCACGCAGCACGCCGATCAGCGCTTTCAGGTCGTCGGTTTCCCGTGGGTTGAGGCCCGCGGCCGGCTCGTCGAGCATGAGGATGCTCGGCCGGGTCATCATGCAGCGGGCGATTTCCAGGCGGCGCTGCTGACCGTAGGCCAGAGTGCCGGCGGTGCGGTTGGCGAATTCAGTCAGGTTGACCTGTTCCAGCCAATGCGCCGCGTAATCCATGGCCTCGCGCTCACTGCGGCGAAACGCCGGGGTCTTGAACAGACCGGACAGGAAGTTGGTGTTGATGTGGCGGTGCTGGGCGACCAGCAGGTTTTCCACTGCGGTCATTTCCTTGAACAGGCGAACGTTCTGGAAGGTACGCACCACACCCTTGCGAGCGATCTTGTGGCCCGGCAGGCCTTCGATCTGTTCGCCGTTGAGGCGGATGCTGCCCGAGGTCGGTTTGTAGAAACCGGTCAGGCAGTTGAATACGGTGGTCTTGCCGGCACCGTTCGGGCCGATCATCGACACAACCTGTTTTTCATTGACCGAGAGGCTGACCCCGTTGACGGCCAGCAGGCCGCCAAAACGCATGGACAGGCCGCTCACTTCTAGAATCGGGCGGCTCATCGTTGTTTCAACTCCAGGTGTGGGCGCTGCATGGGCATGAGGCCCTGCGGACGCCAGATCATCATCACGATCATGGTCAGACCGAATATCAGCATGCGGTACTCGTTGAAGTCGCGCATCTCCTGCAACAGGGTCATCACGATGGCCGCGAATATGATGCCGAGCTGCGAGCCCATGCCACCCAACACGACGATGGCGAGGATCATCGCCGACTCGATGAAGGTGAACGACTCCGGCGTCACCAGCCCCTGGCGAGCAGCGAAGAAGCTACCGGCGAAACCGGCGAAGCTGGCGCCGATGGTGAAGGCCGAGAGCTTGACCGTGGTCGGGTTGAGGCCCAGGGCACGGCAGGCGATTTCATCTTCGCGCAAGGCTTCCCAAGCGCGGCCGATCGGCATGCGCATCAGGCGGTTGATCACGAAGATGGCCAGCAGCACCAAGAGCAGGGCGATCAGATAGAGGAAGATCACCTTGTAGGTGGAGTTGTAGGCGATGCCGAGGAAGTCATGCAGGGTCTGGCCGCCATCCGGCGCGCGACGATCCAGCGACAGGCCGAACAGTTCCGGTTTGGGGATCGAGCTGATGCCGTTCGGGCCGCCGGTGATGTCGGTGAGGTTACGCAGCATGATGCGGATGATTTCGCCGAAACCCAGGGTCACGATGGCCAGATAGTCGCCGCGTAGCCTGAGTACCGGGAAGCCCAGCAGACAGCCGAAGGTGGCCGCCATCAGGCCGGCTATCGGCAATGCCGTCCAGAAGCCGAAGCCTGCGTACTCGGCAAGCAGCGCGTAGGTGTAGGCACCCACCGCGTAGAAGCCGACGTAACCCAGGTCGAGCAGCCCGGCGAGGCCGACCACGATGTTCAGGCCGATACCCAGCATCACGTAGATGAGGATCAGCGTGGCGATGTCCACCGCCGCGCGGGAGCCGAAGAACGGCCAGGCCAGCGCCACGACGAACAATGCCAGCATGATCCAGCGCTGCACGCTGGGCAGGGTCAGCGAGTTCTTCAGGTTCTGCGGCACGCCCGGCAAAACGCCTTTGAGTTTGTCACCGCCGAGCAGGAGATCACGCAGCACCAGGTGCCAGACGAACAGCAGCGCGGCGGCGATGCCGATGGTCCACAGGGTCTTGGCGCTGGCGCCTTGTACCTGCAGGCTGATGCCGACGACGCTGAGCTTGAGGCCGAGGATCGGGTAGGAGATCAGCAGCAGAAGGATGCTGCTGAACAGGGCGGTCTTGAGGTTCTTGCTCATACCTTTTCAACCTCCGGACGGCCGAGGATGCCGGTCGGGCGGAACAGCAGCACCAGCACCAGCAGGCTGAAAGCCACCACGTCCTTGTATTGGTCACCGAAAATATCGGCGCCGAAGGCTTCCGCTACACCCAGTACCAGGCCACCAAGCACGGCACCCGGAATGCTGCCGATGCCGCCGAGCACCGCGGCGGTGAATGCCTTGATGCCGGCTAGGAAGCCCAGATGCGGGTTGATCACGCCGTATTGCATGCCCAGCAGCACGGCGGCGACGGCTGCCAGCGCGGCGCCGATGACGAAGGTCAGGGCGATGATGTTGTTGGTGTTGATGCCGAGCAGGTTGGCCATCTTCAGGTCTTCGGCGCAGGCGCGGCAGGCGCGACCCAGGCGTGAGCGCGAGATGAACAGGGTGAGGCCGATCATGGTCAGGAAGGTGACCACGAAGATCAGCACCTGCATGTAGGAAATCACCACACCATTCATGGCGCTTTCGCCAAACACGAAGTTGCCGGGCAGCGGGTTGGTGATGGCTTTGTCCTTGGAATCCTGAGAAAGCATCACGGCGTTCTGCAGGAAAATCGACATGCCAATCGCGGAAATCAGTGGGATCAGCCGGTTACCACCGCGTAGCGGCCGGTAGGCGACCCGTTCGATGCTGTAGCCGAGGGCACTGGTGACGATGATGCTCGCCGCAAAGGCGCAGATCATGATGAGTGGCAGGCTATCGAGCCCCATCATGGCCAGCAGGGTGATGGCGATGAAGGCGACGTAAGAGCCGATCATGTACACCTCGCCGTGGGCGAAGTTGATCATGCCAATAATGCCGTAGACCATCGTGTAGCCGATGGCGATCAGGGCATAGGTACTGCCGACGGTCAGACCGTTGAGCAGCTGTTGCAGGTAGTGGTAAAGATCAGGCATTGCCTAACTCCTGGGTTGTCGCGCACGGCAGCGCTTGTGGCGCAGCGCGAAACCGGAATTCTTTCAATAAACAAAGCCCACTGCAGCAGTGGGCTCTTGGTTCAGAGTCTGCTCATGATTCGCTGCGCGTCGGCCCTGCTGCGTCAAGAGCAGGCTCGGAATGCTCATGTACAAAAGTACACTCCGCTTCCTCGCCTGTTCTTGCCTTGCATGGCGCTAGCTCGCTAGCTCATGAATCAGCTTCTTCGGCGGGGTGACTTACTTGGCTTCGGACTTGGTGCCGTCCTGGTGCCATTCGTAAACCACGAAGTTGAAGTCCTTCAGGTCGCCTTTCTCGTCGAAGCTGAGGGCGCCGGTCGGGGTGTCGAAGGTGTTGGCGCGCAGGGCGGCCGCTACTTCTGCAGTATCGGTGCTACCGGCTTTCTCGATGCCGCCGGCAATTACTTGAACGGCAGCGTAGGCCGGGAACACGAACGGCCCGCTGGAGTCTTGGTTCTTGGCCTTGAACGCATCAACCAGCGCCTTGTTCTTCGGATCCTGGTCGAAGGATTGCGGCAGGGTCACCAGCATGCCTTCGGAAGCCGGGCCAGCGATGGCGGAGATTTCCTTGTTGCCGACGCCTTCCGGACCCATGAAGCGAACGTCCAGGCCTTTTTCCTTGGATTGACGCAGCAGCAGGCCTAGTTCTGGGTGGTAGCCGCCGTAGTAGACGAAGTCCACGCCTTGTTGCTTGAGTTTGGCGATCAGCGAGGAGAAGTCCTTGTCACCGGCGTTGATGCCTTCGAACAGGCCGACTTTGACGCCTTTGGATTCCAGGGTCTGCTTGACCGCTGTGGCGATGCCTTCACCGTACTGTTGCTTGTCATGGATGACAGCGACGTTTTTCGGCTTGACGTGGTCGGCAATGAAGTTGCCGGCGGTCGGGCCTTGCAGGCTGTCCAGGCCGATGGTGCGGAAGATCAGCTCGTAGCCACGTGCGGTGATTTCCGGGCTGGTAGCGGCCGCGGTGATCATCAGGATGCCTTCGTCTTCGTAGATGTCCGAAGCTGGCTGAGTGGAGCTGGAGCACAGGTGGCCAACGACGAACTTGATGCCATCGTTGACGATCTTGTTGGCAACGGCTACGGCTTGCTTGGGATCGCAGGCGTCGTCATAGGTCACGCCTTCGAGCTGAGCACCGTTCACGCCACCGGCCTTGTTGATCTGCTCGATGGCCATCTGGGCACCGATGAACTGCATTTCGCCGTACTGGGCAACAGCACCGGTCACCGGGCCAGCCATGGCGATCTTGATGGTGTCGGCGGCGACCGAGTAGCTGGCAGCGCCAGCCAGGGCCATAGCGGCGAACAGCTTGGAAATCTGCTTAGTAGCGTTGTTCATTAGTGCTCCACTCGTTGTGTTCATTGTTGTAGTTCTGGCAGCCAAAGCAGCAGAACCGGAGTCGACTTTCCCGGCCATACCCCCGGCAACTGTACCGATACAGTGTAGAGCGCTGATTTGCGCCTTGGAAAGTCGGCAGTCGAGGAAGAAGGGTAGGAATGTCGCCTAATTGCAAGAAATGTATAGAAAAACGGCGGATTCCTGACTGACGGGTGGTTGACATGGCTTGCCTGCCCGCCACCCATCGTTATCATGGCGGCCGTCGAAAAACCGGCTCTTCAAGATGGAACCTGCCATGAACGAACAACCAAGCACCCTCTATGCCAAATTGCTCGGCGAAACTGCACCTATCAGTTGGCAGGAACTGCAGCCGTTCTTCGCCCGGGGCGCGCTGCTGTGGGTCGATAGCCATGAAGACCTTATCGCCGTCGCCGAGGCAGTTGCCGAAAATCATCGCGATACGGTCGCAGCATGGCTGGATTCGGGGCAGGTCGCGGTATTGAACGATGTGCGTGCCGAGGATCTGTTGGATCGAAATCCTTCGCTCTGGGCAGTGGTCGTCGCGCCCTGGGTTCTGGTGCAGGAGCGCGCTGAAAAGTAGCGTCTACTTCGAACGCCTGTTTCAAATGCTCTAGCGCGCGGCTCTCGCAGGTATGTCGCGTGATTTTAGTGCTTTGTTTTGATGCGAATAACGATCTGTTTTGGTGCGCTCAGGGATTGGGATCATCGTCGACGTCAGGTGTCTATGCTCAGGAACCCGGAGGCGAATTTGCGTTTCGGGGAATCCCTCAGCACAGGAGACTGCTTATGTTCGAGCCCGGCCATCTATTTCGCGGCAACAGCCTGGCGGCGGGTGAGATACCCACCTATGCCATCGACCTGCATTACGACGTGCGCCAGGATGCGGCCGAAGGGCCGATGCTGCACGTGTCCCTCAAGGGGGAAATCGCAGGGGCGGCGTTCGAAGAGTCGTTCGAATTGCACCGTGATACCGCCTTCAACTTCGCCAGCGTGGTCAGCCGCCTGGCTCACAAGCATGGCTTGCCAACCAGTGTTGTGCTGATCAGTCACGAGCACGAAGAGTTCGACCAGATGTTCGAGGATATTCGTCAGCGTCTGGGCGCTCATAGCGGCGAGCCGGTTGATCTCGATCATCTTGAGAAAGATGGCCTGTAAGTGTTGTCGAGAGGCGAGCAGGTTCAATTCACTTCAAAGGCTCGGTCGGCGCTTCGGCCCGCGACAGCCTGGAGTCATGCATGAAAATATCTGCCAACCTGACCATGTTGTTCACCGAGCGGCCGTTGCTAGAGCGTATCGTCGCAGCCGCTGCGGCGGGCTTCGATGGCGTGGAAATCCAGTTTCCCTATGAAGTACCGGCGCTTCGTCTGAGGGACGAACTGGCGCGGGCGGGCATGCCGCTGGCGCTGATGAACTTTCCAGGCGGTGACTTCATCGCTGGCGGGCCTGGGCTGGCTGCGGTGCCCGCACGCCAGGCAGCATTCGACCAGGCTTTACAGGAGGCGCTGACCTACGCGGCCATGGTGCGCCCGCAATTTATCAACGTGCTGCCGGGACGGCTGGCCGAAGGTCTTGAGCGGGAGCAGGCGCTTGGCACCTTGAGCGACAACATCCGCAAGGCGGCTGAGGCGTTCCAGGCCTTGGGTATCGGTGTGGTCAGCGAGGCGATCAACCCCATCGACATGCCGGGGTTTCTGATCAATACGCCGGAGCACCTGCAGGCGTTGCTGGCCCAGGTCGATCATGACAATTTCCAGGCTCAGCTGGATATTTATCACATGGCGCGGCAGGGGATAGATCCCGTCGAGGCTGTCGAGGCGCTGGCCGGGAAGGTCGGCCATGTGCAATTCGCCGACTGTCCGGGGCGCGGTGCTCCGGGGAGTGGGAATATTGATTTCGCTGCCTTGCGGCTGGCGCTGGAGAACAGTGGTTACCGGGGCTGGCTGGGTGCCGAGTACCGCCCCGAAGAGGGCGATACCCGTGCCAGACTGGGCTGGTTGAACGCGTGGCGGGCGCCTGCGATCAATTGACCAGAGGAGTGGTTACGCCAACCGCGGGCAGCTTGAGCGCCAGGTTGCCGCGATCTGCCTGGGTTGGTGTGCTCTGGTTGTAAGCGTGGCGCCACAGCGGGTGCTGTTCGGCCTGTTGCCACAACTGCGTGTGCAGGCGAGCGAGCAGTACCGGGTCACTGAGCAGTGCCAGCTTGCTCTTGCCATCGAGCTTCTTGGGGCCCAGCTCTAGCGCTTCGCCCAGCGAACGTTGCCGCGCCTGTTCGATCAACGCTGCATCACCGTGACGAGCGGTGGCCATGGCGCATGCCAGTGCGTTGGGGAAGGGTCGCAGCACGGCTTCGATAAAGCCGTTTTCCATGGCGTGCTCACGGTTATGACGGGTGTAGGCATAGGTGGAGAGCAGCGCCTGAGGCGGGTTCGATTCCTCTGGAATCAGGAACAGGTTGCCCTTCTTGCTGCGCAAACCGAGGCTCAGGCGGCTGGAGAACACCGATACCGGAATCGACAGCATCAGCGACACCACGATCGGCGATAGCCACCACAGGAAGTTCGGGTCGAGCCAGGCCACACCCGCTGTCCAGCCGACACCCAGCAAAGCCTGCCAGCCGTGGCGGCGCGTTGCGTCACCCCAGGTGGTGATGCCGTTGTCGCGCTGCGGAGAATTCCAAGTGGCGACCAGCCCAGGAAGGCGGCGCTGACGAACATGGTGTGGAACAGCATGCGCACCGGTGCCAGCAGCACCGAGAAGAGCATCTCCAGCAGCATGCTCAGGGTCGCCTTGAACGCCCCGCCGTAAGCTTTGGCGCCCTTGATCCAGATGAGGATCACGGCGAGCAGCTTGGGCAGGAACAGCAGGGTCAGGGTGGTGGAGAACAGCGCGATGGCTTTTTCCGGGTTCCACCTTGGCCACACCGGGAACAACTGGCCGGGCACCAGGAAGTACTGCGGCTCCATCAGCGTATGAATGGCCAGCAGGGCAGTGGAAAGCAGCAGGAACATGAACCACAGCGGTGCCGACAGGTAAGACATCACCCCGGTCAGGAACACCGCACGGTGTACCGGGTGCATGCCCTTGACCAAAAACAGGCGGAAGTTCATCAGGTTGCCGTGGCACCAGCGACGGTCGCGCTGCAACTCGTCGATCAGGTTGGGCGGTAACTCTTCGTAGCTGCCTTCCAGGTCGTAGGCGATCCATACGCCCCAGCCGGCACGGCGCATCAGCGACGCCTCGACGAAGTCGTGGGACATGATGGCGCCGGCAAACGAGCCGGTGCCTGGCAGCGGAGCCAGGGCGCAGTGCTCGATGAACGGCTGCATGCGGATGATCGCGTTATGGCCCCAGTAATGGGATTCACCGAGCTGCCAGTAATGCAGGCCGGCGGTGAAAAGCGGGCCGTAGGCGCGGGTGGCGAACTGCTGCAGGCGCGCGTACAAGGTGTTCATGCCCGCCGCCTTGGGCGAGCTCTGGATGATGCCGGCCTGAGGATTGGCCTCCATCAGCCGTACCAGCTTGGTCAGGCATTCGCCGCTCATCACGCTGTCGGCATCGAGCACGATCATGTAGCGGTAATCGCCGCCCCAGCGACGGCAGAAATCGTCGATGTTGCCGCTCTTGCGCTTCACGCGACGACGGCGACGGCGGTAGAAAATATTGCCGAAACCCTTGGTCTCCTGGCACAGCTCCAACCAGGCGCGCTGTTCGGCCACGGCGATGTCGGCATCGCCAGTATCGCTGAGCACGTAGAAGTCGAACTGATCGAGTTCGCCGGAGGCCGCCACCGATTCGTAGGTGGCACGCAGGCCGGCAAAGACCCGTGGCACGTCCTCGTTGCAGATCGGCATGATGATCGCGGTGCGGGCTTTGGCGTCGATCGGTTCGTTACCGGCACTGCTGCCGGAAATACCGTAGCGGTCATACCCGCGCAGCAACTCCCAGAAGCCCATCAGGGCCGTCCAGAAACCTGCCGACACCCAACAGAACAACAGTGAAAACAGGGCCAGAATACTGCCCTGCACCACGTAGGGCAGTACCTGCAGCAGGCTTTCCTGCCAGCCTTGCTCCATGACTTCCTGCAGGTTGATCAGCGACCAGCCCTGATAGGGCAGGATGCTGTTCATGTACCAGGTAGCGACGGCGGTCTGGCCCAGCATCAGTATCAACAACACATAGCGGCGCAGCGAACCGACCCGGCGCCAGCGTGCCGGCTCGAGTTCGCGTTTGGGCGGGCGAGGCGGGTTGGACTTGCCGAGCAGAGCGCGCCAGCCGCGGGTCAGCAGGTTGGTGCGCCACGGCTCGGGGGTCATCTTGGTGCGGTTGAGGGGCGGTGCAGCGCGCAGAATTGGCCGCCCGGCCGCATCCAGCGACAGCAGACCGGTGGCTTCCAGCGGCTCTCCGGCGCCCAGTTCGATACGTCGGGCAGCCGATTTATGCACAGCCTCTTCGGCGCTTGCCGCCTGCGTGCTGCCGAGGCGGCTGTGCAGTTCGGTGAAGTCGCGGCAGTCAGCCAAGGCTTCACGCTCGGTTGCACTCAGCGGCAGGCTGTCCAGGTACTCGTCCAGGGCGGACTGCTCGGTGGTTTTCATGGGGCGGTAACCGTATTGGGTGGCAGTTGATAGCTCCAGGTTTCGCTGAGGGTCTTGTCACCCTCGACCAGAGCCGCGCGCATTTCCACCGCTTGCTTGGGATCCTTGACCTTGAAGCGCAGCGTCAGGCGCCAGCCCTTGGTCGCTGGGTTGTACTGCAGGTTGTTTTCCAGCAACTCGGCGTTGTCATTGACGCTGAAGTTGGACGTTACCGCTGCATCGGACTTGAGTTTGGCCAGCGCCGGGCCTTCGAAGTCCACCAGCAGGGCGGTACTGCCATCGAGCTTGCGGGTCAGATTGGGCTGTTTGACTTCGCCAGCACTACGCATGGTCTGCTTGACCCAGGCGGTGTCCGCGCCGAGCTGGGCGCGTTCGTCCTTGGTCCAGTGCATGCGGTAATCGAACTCCATCGGCTCGCCCGGCTTGGGCTGCTCGTCAGGTGTCCAGAACGCCACGATGTTGTCGTTGGTTTCGTCCGGGGTGGGGATTTCCACCAGCTCGACCTTGCCCTTGCCCCATTCGCCCTTGGGCTCGATCCAGGCGCTTGGGCGCTGCTCGTAGCGGTCTTCCAGGTCTTCATATTGAGCGAAGTCGCGACCACGTTGGAGCAGGCCGAAACCTTTCGGGTTCTCCACTTCGAAAGTACTTACCGCAAGGTTCTGCGGATTGTTCAGTGGGCGCCAGATGTGCTCATCGTTACCGGTATGAATCGCCAGGCCATTGGAATCGTGCAGGGCTGGGCGGTAGTTGGGTTTGCTGGAACGCTGGCTGGAGCCGTACAGGAACATGCTGGTGAGCGGGGCGATGCCCAGCTTGTTGACGTTGTCACGCAGGAATACCCGCGACTGTACGTCGACCACCGAGTCCTTGCCTGGGCGCAGGATGAAACGATAGGCACCGGTGGCGCGTGGCGAGTCGAGCAGTGCAAAGATCACCAAGTGCTTGTCTTCCGGCTTCGGGCGCTCGATCCAGAACTCGCGGAAGTAAGGAAACTCTTCGCCGCTCGGCAGTGCGGTGTCGATGGCCAGACCACGGGCCGAGGCGCCGTACACCTGGTCCTTGCCGATCACCCGGAAATAGCTGGCGCCAAGCAGGCTCATGATCTCGTCGGACTTGCCCTTGGCGTTGATCGGGTACATCACCCGAAAGCCGGCGTAGCCGAGACTCTTGATGGCATCGCCATCCTTGTCGATCTTCAGGTCACCGAAGTCAAAACGCGCAGGGTCGTACTTGATTTCATTGACGCTGGTGGAGGTCACTTCGTTGATTCTCACCGGGCTGTCGAAGTGCATACCCTGATGATAGAAACTCAGTTTGAACGGCGTTTTGCTGTCGGCCCATTCGTACTTGTCTTCGAGCGATTTGATCTTCTGGTAATCGGCGAACTGCAGGGTGCGCAGTTCGCTAGGCAGGTTGGCGGCTGGAGCAGCGTAAGGCTTGTCCAACAATTCCTTGGCTTCAGACGCCACGTCATCGAGTGAAAAGGCCAGTACATGGGTACTGAGCAATGAAGTGGTGCAGGCCAGGCACAGCGCGGCTGGAAGCATGCTGTGACGGACAGATGCCTTGACGGTTTTGAGGATCACGGATCCCTCCAGAAAACAGTAAGAAACAGCGGCACGGTCGGCCGAACATCTCCTTCCGACCGTTATCGTTGCAGATGATTCCTGTGAATTTCCCGCCGCTTCGCTCTGAGCCTGTTCACGACCTCGCGAGCTAGAGCCATACAGGGCTAGGCGCCCCCGCAAGAACAGGCGAGGACGCGGAGTTTACGAGCTGTAAATGAGCAGGCCGAGCCTGTTTTTAACGCAGTAGGGCAGACGCGCAGCAGGTTGTGAACAGGTTCTCAGCGTGTGCTGCGCTTCACAGGCAGAAACTTCAAGAGCTGCTTGCGGGTCGGCACCACGGCGTTCTCCTGGGCCCAGACGCAGAGGATCACGGTGAGCAGCAGGAACAGCGGGTAGAAGGCGATCGACAGGGTTTGCTCACCAGCCTGGACGGCGCATTGCGCCCAGTTGGAGAAGCACTCGGTCGACGCCACGCTGAGCACCTTCTCCGAGCGTGAGAACAGCGTGAAGGCCGGCACGTGCAATACGAACAGCGGTAGCGAGGCTGCCCCCAGACGCTGCGACCAGCGCCGCACCGGTTCACTGGTTGGCGAAGGCGCCAGGGCGCACAGGTAGATCAGCATCATTTGCGACGGCAGGAGCAGGCCGTTGTGCAGCAGGTAGTACCAGTACTGCTCGCCCTCGACCAGCCAGGCCGCGCCGAAGAAGCAGGTCAGCACCGTGACGATCATCAGACCGATGCCTGCGCCGCCCGGCGAGCGACCAGCGTCGCGCATGTCACGGAACAGGCCGTAGGCGAGAATGCCAGCAAGGAACTCCGGCAGGCGTACCAGCGGGTTGCGGTGCAGGATGCCGGTGAACGGCATGCCGTAGTCACCATTGAGAATCACCAGGGCTGGCGGAATCATGTAGATCAGGGTGAGTACGCCCAGCCACAGCACCTTGTGCTTCAGGCGCGCCAGGCGTGGGGCCACGAAGGGAAAGGTGAGGTAGAAGAAGAACAGGGTGGAAATCGACCACAGTGGCGGGTTGAAGGTCAGGTAGAACGGGTTCCAGGCCTGCAGCATGAACAGCTGCAGCACGGTATTGAGTGCCAGTTCGCCGTTGCCCATGAAATGTTCGAGGGTGGTGCGCGAAATTCCGGTCATGTCTTCGTTGGTGTCGTACACCACGAAACGGATGGTGGCCTTGGTCTCGTCCGGCGGGATGCCCAGATTGCTGATGATGAAGATGACCGTGATGGTCAGCAGCAGGGAAAAGATGTGCAGCGGGTAGAGGTTGGCGAAACGCCTGCTCCAAAAACTCACCGCCGGCTCGCGCAACTCACCGCGCTTGCAGTAGACGTGGGCGAGCAGAAAGCCGGACAGCACGAAGAACGTACTGGTGGCGAAGAAGCCGACACCGCTGAGCTGCTTGATGATCGGCAGCTTCTGTTCCGCGTAGTTGTGCAGGGTATGGAAGACCACGATGTACAGGCCGAGTATGAAGCGCAGCCATTCGAGCCCGATGAAGTGTTCCTTGTCGGTTCGGGTCATCCCCGTTCTCCTTATATCGACCATCTCCCGAGCACCAATCGACCTGCGCAGAGGTATTCGCTGCGCAGCCTTGCGGCAGCGGGGTCAGTTTCTGACAGCGGCAATCGCGTTTCGATCTATCTGATTTGCCGGTGGCGGCCAGGGCGGAGAGCGTGAGCGCCCCGCAGGAGCAAGCTTGATCGCGACCGCGATGGTGAAATTCACACCGGTGTTGCGTGGGGAATCGCTTCGCCGGCAAGCCGGCTCCTACGGAGATGGGGTGGGCCGGAAGGCTGAGGTTGTACGGCAAATCCGGGCTGTAGGAGCAAGCTTGCTCGCGATGGCGATGGCGAAATTCACACCGGTGTTGCGTGGGGAATCGCATCGCCGGCAAGCCGGCTCCTACGGAGGTGGGGTAGGCCGGAAGGCTGAGGTTGTACGGAAAATCCGGGCTGTAGGAGCAAGCTTGCTCGCGACGGCGATGGCGAAATTCACACCGGTGTTGCGTGGGGAATCGCATCGCCGGCAAGCCGGCTCCTACGGAGGTGGGGTGGGCCGGAAGGCTGAGGTTGTAAGGCAAATCCGGGCTGTAGGAGCAAGCTTGCTCGCGATGGCGATGGTGAAATTCACACCGGTGTTGCGTGGGGAATCGCATCGCCGGCAAGCCGGCTCCTACGGAAGTGGGGTGGGCCGGAAGGCTGGGGGTGTGCGGTAAATCCGGGCTGTAGGAGCAAGCTTGCTCGCGACGGCGATGGTGAAATTCACACCGGTGTTGCGTGGGGAATCGCATCGCCGGCAAGCCGGCTCCTACCTTGAGTGGCGTAGCGTGATCAGTCGAACAGCACCTTGGCGACATCACTGTAGCGTTTAGCGAAATGCACGGTGATGCCTTCCTTGAGATAGTCCGGCAGTTCCTGGTAGGAGCCGCGGTTGGCCTCCGGCAATATCAGCTCGTAGATTTTCTGCCGGCGTGCCGCAATGACTTTCTCGCGTACACCGCCGATGGCCAGCACCTGGCCGGTGAGGGTCAGTTCGCCGGTCATGGCCACGCCTTTTTTCGGTGCCTTGTTGCGAGCCAGAGAGAGCAGGGCGCTGGCGATAGTGACGCCGGCGCTCGGGCCGTCCTTGGGCGTGGCGCCTTCGGGGACGTGCATGTGCACGAAGGCCTCATCGAAGAAGGTCGGGTCGCCCTTGTAGGTCTTCAGGTTGGAGCTGACGTAGCTGTAGGCGATCTCCGCCGACTCCTTCATTACCTCGCCCAACTGGCCGGTCAGTTTGAAACCACGGTTGAGGGTGTGAATCCGTGTTGCTTCGATCGGCAGCGTGGCGCCACCCATGCTGGTCCAGGCCAGGCCGGTGATCACACCGATGCCCGACAACACCTGCTCGCTGCGGAACACCGGCATGCCCAGGTACTGCTCGAGATCCTTGGCGGCGATCTTGACCTTGCTCTGTGGGTCATCGAGCAGCTTCACTACGGCTTTGCGCACCAGTTTGCCGAGCTGCTTCTCCAGTTGCCGCACACCGGCCTCACGGGCATAACCTTCGATCAGCGCGCGCAGGGCGCTGTCGCTGATCGTCAGTTGCTTGCTCGATACGCCGGCCTTGTCCAACTGCTTAGGCCACAGGTGGCGTTTGGCGATGGCCAGTTTTTCTTCGGTGATATAGCCGGAAAGGCGAATCACTTCCATGCGGTCGAGCAGCGGGCCGGGAATCGAATCCAGCGTGTTGGCTGTGCACACGAACAGCACCTTGGACAGATCCAGGCGCAGATCCAGGTAGTGGTCGAGAAACTCGACATTCTGTTCGGGGTCGAGGGTTTCCAGCAGTGCCGAGGCTGGGTCGCCCTGGAAGCTGTTGCCCATCTTGTCGATCTCGTCGAGCATGATCACCGGGTTCATCACCTCGACATCCTTGAGCGCCTGTACCAGCTTGCCGGGCAGGGCGCCTATATAAGTGCGACGGTGGCCCTTGATCTCCGCTTCATCGCGCATGCCACCGACCGAGAAACGATAGAAAGGGCGACCCAGGGATTCGGCGATGGATTTGCCGATACTGGTTTTGCCGACGCCGGGCGGGCCGACCAGCAAGACGATAGAGCCGGCGATCTCGCCCTTGAAGGCGCCTACAGCCAGGAACTCGGTGATGCGTTCTTTGATGTCGTCCATGCCCGCATGGTGGTCGTCGAGCACCTTGCGCGCATGCTTGAGGTCGAGTTTGTCCTTGCCAAACACGCCCCATGGCACGTTGGTGGCCCAGTCCAGATAATTACGCGTAACCGCATATTCGGGAGAGCCGGTTTCCAGTACCGACAGTTTGTTCATCTCCTCGTCGATGCGTTTGCGGGCCTGATCGGGCAAGGTCTTGCCTTCCAGGCGCTGGCTGAACTGCTCGGTATCGGCGCTGCGGTCGTCCTTGGTGATGCCCAGTTCCTGCTGGATGATCTTCAGCTGTTCCTTGAGGAAAAACTCACGCTGATGCTCGCCTACCGAGCGGTTCACCTCGGCAGACAGCTCGTTCTGCAGACGCGCCACTTCCACTTCCTTGCGCAGCAGGGGCAGCACTTTTTCCATGCGTTTGAGGATCGGCACGGTATCGAGCACTTCCTGCAGCACCTTCGCTTGTGCGGTGGTCAGCGCGGCAGCGAAGTCGGTCAGTGGCGATGGATCGTTGGGGCTGAAGCGATTGAGGTAATTCTTCAGTTCCTCGTTGTACAGCGGGTTGAGCGGCAGCAGCTCCTTGATCACGTTGATCAGCGCCATGCCGTAGGCTTTCACCTCATCGCGCGAATCATTGTCGTTGCGTGGGTACTCGACCTCGGCCAGATAAGGCGGGCGATGGTGTTTGAGCCAGCCGCGGATACGCACACGGGTCAGGCCCTGGGCGACGAATTGCATTTTGCCGTCGTCGCCGCTGATGTGGTGCACACGCACCACGGTGCCATGCTCGGGCAGGGTGGAGGTGTCGAAGTGGCGCGGGTCGGTGACCGGCTGATCGACGTAGAACAGGGCCAGAGTGCGGTGCTCGGTCTTGCTGACCAGCTCCAGGGTTTCTGCCCAGTGCTCCTCGTTGACGATCACCGGCAGCACTTGCGCCGGGAAGAACGGCCGATTGTGGATCGGAATCACATAGAGTTTGTCCGGCAGGTTCTGGCCGGGCAGCATCAGGCTATGGCTGATCTGCTCCGAAGCGATCTCGATATCTTGCGTCTCGTTCATGCGGCACCTGTCTTTTCACGTTGAGTGTTAGATGGGGGGCCGTCGGCTTTTTTCAATATTTATTCGCTTATCTGCCCACAACTCTGAGCGCCATTGGGCTCCTGGAATGCTTGCAGGGTGTTTCGTGCAACGACCGTCATTCCACCGGTCGTGGCCCATACAGTTTTTCCATGCAACGCGGTAGAGTGCGCGCTTCGCCCATCGAGTTGCGAATCATGCTCAACGCCCGCCTCATGCGCCTGGACGACCAGGCCCACGAACACACTCACGACCATCATCAGTTGGTGATGTCGGTGTCGGGGCGTGCCGAGTTCGAGGTGGTCGGGCGTGGTGGCGAGGTGTGCCGAATGCGCGCCTGCCTGGTGCCGGGCGATGCCGACCACCAGTTCGCAGGCATCGGCGACAATCGCATGCTGATCGTCGATCTCAACGAGCAGGATATGTCCGCCGAGGATCTGCAACTGCTCGGCCACCTGTTCGATACGCCGCGTTATCCGCAGTTGGATGCCGACTTCCAGCACCTGCTCTGTTATGCCGGTGCCGAACTGGAACGCTACGGCAGTGATCACTTGCTGGCTCGTTCCCTTGGCGGTGTGCTGTTGCGTGCTCTGCATCTACGCCTGTTTGGCGAGTCGGCGGGGCGCAGCCATGGCTCGATGGATGTACAGCGCCTGGATGTCTATATCGCCAACAACCTGGCCCGGCGGATCAGTGTTGCTGAATTGGCCCATGTTGCTTGCCTGAGCCCTAGCCACTTTCATGCCCAGTTCAAGGATAGTGTTGGCCTCACCCCGCACCAGTACCTGCTCAAGGCGCGCCTCGACCGTGCCACACGGCTGCTGCGCGAGAGCGGTTTGCCGCTGATCCGCATCGCCGAGGAGTGCGGTTTTTCCAGCCAGAGCGCCTTGACCACTGCCATGCGCCGCTACCTCGGCCTTACACCCAAGCGGCTACGCGGCTGCGAATAAAGCTCTTCAGGCAAACGGTTCACGACCTGCCGTCGGTTACTTTTCGGATGCTGGCCTTTTGCCTTTGGTCAATCCGATAAAACGTGAACTTCTTCACGCATCCGGCTAATCTTTCCAGCAGCCCCTTCAGATTGCCGGAGAGGCCTGTGTGGCGACCTTGGTACGAGGTTGGCGTGTTCTGGACGAGTTCATCATGACCAAACGTTTTCTCCTCGCATTACCTCTGTGGTTACTCGCTTCGCTGGCCGTTGCCCAGGCTGCCAGCTTGCAGGGTGAACTGGTCGACGCCAAGGGTGCGCCGCTGGCCAACGCGGTGGTTACCCTGCAGGGCCCCGCGAATGGTGCCGCGGCACCAGGCAAAGCGGTGATTGATCAGCAGGACATGCGCTTCGTGCCCTCCGTACTGGCTGTACGTACCGGTACAGCGGTGACCTTCCCGAACCGCGACGACATCCGCCACCATGTCTATTCGTTCTCGGCGCCCAAGCGTTTCGAGCTACGCCTGTACCAGGGCACACCCAGTGCGCCAATCGTGTTCGATAAGCCAGGGCTAGTGGTGTTGGGCTGCAATATCCACGACTGGATGGTTGGTTACGTGTACATCACCGACGACCCCTGGTTCGCCGTCAGCGACGCCCAGGGCAAGGTGGTCATCGACAATCTGCCCGCGGGAGACTACCGCGTAACTCTGTGGCACTCCGCCTTGCCGGACATGATGCCGCAACAGGCCGGTGCCCTGAAGGTCGAGGCTGGCGCAGTGCAACAGCGCTTCCAGTTGCCGGTTGAAGCACCGAGCGAAACCGAGCCGCCTGGCGCGCCGCCAAGCGCTTTCGGGGACGCCTTCAAGAAAGCCGTGGAACATGGTTCGCACTAGTTTCCAGGCACGCATCGCCAGCGTTCTGATCCTGCTACTGCTTGTGGTGATCGGCGCGCTGTATTTCGCCGTGCAGGCGGCGACCAACGCATCGATTCGCACTCAGGCACGTGAGCAACTGGATGTCGGTACCGGCGTGTTCGGGCAGTTGCTCGATGTGCACTCTCGACAGCTCAGAGACGCAGTGCAGGTGCTGACCACCGATTTTGGTTTCCGCGAAGCGGTGGCCAGTGGCGACGAGGCGACCATTCGCTCGGCGCTGTTCAATCATGGCGCACGCATCAATGCGGGCGTGGTGATGATGTTCGACATGGACGGCAAGTTGACCGCCAGTACCCTGGCGCCCTTGTCTACTGCACGTGCAGAGCAGATCAACACTCAGTTGGGCAGCCAGGGACAGAGCTTTCTGATGCCTTTCGATGGCAACATCTACCTGCTGGTACAGGCTACCGTCAGCGCCCCATTGCCCATCGCCCGCCTGGTGATGGGCTTCGCCATCGATGAAAGCTTCGCCCGCGAGTTGAACCAGTTGACCCACCTTGAGCTGACCCTGACCGGCAGCATGGAGGGGCAACCGGACGTTCGCTTGAGTACGCTCGACGACATGCCGATGATTGCTTTCGAGGGCGACAGCGGCGAGGTGCGACACGGCGGTGAGCCATTTCTGGTGCAGCGTCTGGTGCTCGCCAGTGGTGAGGGCTTCCGCGTGCAGGCATTGCTGCAGCGTTCACTCGAGCAAGCCCGTGGTTCGGTCGCGGCGCTCAATCAAAAAATTCTCATGATCGCTGTTGCTGCATTGCTGGCTTCGCTGGTCGGTGCGCTGTTGTTGGCGCGCAGCCTTTCGAGGCCGATCCGTCGTCTCGCGAGTGCCGCAGAGCGCGTCGGGCAGGGTGATTACGAGGTGCCGCTGGCGCTCGACCGGGCGGATGAGTTGGGTAGCCTGGCCAAGGCCTTTCAGAGCATGCAGCAGGGGGTTGCCGAACGTGAGCGACAACTGGCTCATAACGCCCTGCACGATCCTTTGACGGGCCTGCCCAACCGCAATCTGGCGCTTGAGCGACTGGGCAGTGCGATCTCTGCGCAGCGGCACATCGCGCTGCTATATCTGGGTATCGGCAACTTTCGCACGGTCAGCGAGAGCTGCGAGGCCGGCGGCGCCGATCGGGTCATGCAGCAACTCGCCAATCGCCTGAAGGTGGCGCTGCGCCCGGCCGACAGCCTGGCGCGGTTGGTTGGCGACGAATTCGTGCTGCTCCTTGAAGGCAGTGACATTGAGGGGGCAGTCGCCACCGCCGACCGGGTTCAGCAGCTGTCCATGAAGCCGTTTCGGGTCGACAACGTGGACATCGCCCTGGATTGCCGCATCGGCATCGCCGCCTATCCTGCCGATGGCTCTACGCCCGAAGAACTGCTGCGCCGTGCTGCCATCGCCATGCAGGATGCAGGGCATCTGGCCGGGCGGATTCAGGTTTACGAACGTGGCCGCGATGTTGCCCAGCAGCGTCAGATGCAACTGATCCGTGATCTGCGTCGCGCCGCTCAGCAGGACGAATTACTGCTTCATTACCAGCCCAAACTGGATCTGCGCGACCCGAAGAAGATTCAGGCCGAGGGCCTGCTTCGCTGGCAACATCCGCAGTTCGGCATGGTCTCGCCGGGTGAATTCATTCCGTTGGCGGAGCGCACCGGCAGCATTCAGACGCTGACCGCCTGGGTGATCGAAGAGGGGGTGCGGCAGTTGCAGGAGTGGCGTCAGCGCGGGCAGGTGGTGCAACTCTCGCTGAACATCTCCACCGAGGATCTGATCGATGCCGAATTGCCCGCGCGAGTCGGCCGTCTCCTGACGCACTACAAGGTACCGGCCGCGCAGTTGATCTTCGAAATTACTGAAAGCGGGGTGATGCTCAATCCTGCCGTAGCGCTACAGGTATTGCATGGCCTGCGCGAGAAGGGCATCGGCCTGTCGGTGGATGATTTCGGCACCGGCTATTCTTCCCTGGCGCAGCTCAAGCGCATGCCGGTGCAGGAACTGAAGATCGACCAGACCTTCATTCGCGATCTGCACGACACCAGCGAGGATGCGGTAATCGTGCGTTCGACCATCGAGATGAGCCACAGCCTGGGCCTCAAGGTGGTGGCCGAAGGCGTCGAGCTGCAGCGCAGCCTGGATCTGCTCGACCGTTGGCACTGCGACAGCGTGCAGGGCTACCTGATCAGCCGGCCATTGGCCGCACAGGCCTTCGAGGCCTGGATGCAGCGGCCGTTAAGTTCTCCCGTTTCCCTGGTGTATTGATCATGTCCTTCTCCCAACTGACCGGCGCTCTCCTGCTTGGAATGTTTACCACGGCCGCTGTCGCCAGCGAAGGTCGGCTGCTCGCCACGGGCGGTGCCAGCAGCCTCGAAGGCGCTGCGGGTGGCGGTATCACGCCCTGGGCGGTGCTGGCCGGCTATGGCGAGCAGGGCGAGTGGGGCGCGGACGTGTTCGCCACACGGGTGGAAACCGGTGACTACCGCCTCGACGTGGCCGGTGTGGCGGCCGCATACGGCAATCGCATCGAGCTTTCCTATGCTCGCCAGCGCTTCGACCTGGGTAACCTGGCACGCAACCTGAGCCTGCCGGAAAACAGCCTCAGCCAGGACATCTTCGGTCTCAAGGTGCGGCTGTTCGGCGACCTGATCTATGACCAGCTCCCCCAGGTGTCTTTGGGCATTCAGCACAAGCGCCAGAAGGACTTCCTCATCCCCAGTCTGATTGGCGCCCAGCGTGACGAAGACACCGAAGGTTACTTGACCGCCAGCCGGCTGATTCTCGGTGGTGCCTTCGGCTACAACCTGCTGCTCAATGGCGGCGTGCGCTACAGCCGTGCCAACGAGCTGGGCCTGCTCGGTTTCGGCGGCGACCGTCGCGACCGCCATTCGGTGCTGAAGGAAGGCTCCGTGGCGGTGCTGCTCAACCGCCAGTGGGCAGTGGGTGTGGAATATCGGGAGAAGCCCGACAACCTCAACTTCGCTGGGGAAAGCGACTGGGCCGACCTGTTCATCGGCTACTTCCCCAACAAGCACCTGGCCGTGGTGCTGGCTTACGCGCGTCTGGGCGAGATCGCCACGCTGGATAATCAGAACGGTGCCTATCTGTCCGTGCAGGGGAGTTTCTGAGCATGCTGCGTTCATTCTGCGTTGCGGCACTGTCGCTGCTGTTGCTGATCGGCTGCGCGCAGCAGCCGGCCAAGGACGACAGCCTGTACCGCGAGCTGGGCGAGAAGCCCGGTATTACTCGCATCGTCGAGGGCATGCTGCTCAACGTGGCACGTGATGAGCGCATTGTGCACTTCTTCGCCAAGGTCGATATCGCCGGCCTGCGCGACAAGCTGGTCGACAAATTCTGTGTGATCGCTGGCGGGCCGTGCGTCTACACCGGCGACACCCTCGAAGAAAGCCACAAAGGCCAGAAGCTGACGCCCAGCCACTTCAACGCCCTGGTCGAGAACCTGCAGGTGGCGATGGAAAGCGAAGGCGTGCCAACGCCGGCGCAGAACCGACTGCTGGCGCGGCTGGCTGCTCTGCGTGGGCAGATCATCGAGCAGTAGCCACTGTTTTATCCATGACGAAATAGGCTTAAAGTTCGGCCCCGTCTTTCAGCCTATTTTCGCGAGCCGATCATGTCCGTCACCTGGCACCTCAAGCCTCACTCCGAGCTAAGCAAAACCGAGCTGTACGCGGCTCTGGCGCTGCGTACCCAGGTATTCGTGGTCGAGCAGAACTGCCCCTATCTGGAAGTCGATGGTCGCGATCTGGAGGGCGATACCTGCCACCTGCTGGGCTGGCAGGGCGATGAGCTGGTGGCGTACCTGCGCCTGCTCGACCCGGCACTCAATGATGGCGAGGTGGTGATCGGCAGGGTGGTAACCGCCGCCAGCGCACGCGGCACTGGCCTTGGTCACGGCATGATGGAGCAGGCGCTACAGGCCTGCTCCCAGCGCTGGCCCGGCGTGCCGGTGCAGATGTCCGCCCAGGCGCACCTGCAGAGTTACTACGGCCGCTACGGTTTCGTCGCAGTGACCGACGAATATCTGGAAGATGACATTCCGCATATCGGTATGCGTCGGGAAGGCTGAACACCCACCTGATTGCAGCCGGCCACCCCCCTACTGCGGTTGGTCGTCATGCCAAAGCATCTCAAGCAATTGAAACCAAGCGAAAAAAATCACTCAGTGGGCTTCGCCAAACCGATTTCTGCTGATATCATGCGCGCCGCCTGGGAAGATGCCGGAGTGGCCGAACGGGACGGATTCGAAATCCGTTGTATCAGCGATGGTACCTAGGGTTCAAATCCCTATCTTCCCGCCATATCTCAAGCCTAAGCCCCTGAAATTCCTAGAGTTTCGGGGGCTTTTGCTATCTGCGACATGCAAAGTGTCGAAGAAGTGTCGAAACCGCCGAACTGTTGATATCGATCTGTGACCGAATAGGCAGCCGCTGTGCGCAAATCGGTTGGCAGGCAAGCTGCCGAGTATTAGATTTGCACGGTGAAAAATCGCATATCAAAGGAACTGAAAAAATGCTCGGTCGCAGGATGCTTCCGCTATCACTACTGCTCTTAGTCGCCGTCGCCAATGCACAGGTTTATACCTGGGTCGACGAAAAAGGGCAGAAGCATTTCAGTAGCCAGCCACCCGTTGCCCAACCAGTAAAACCCGTGGAAATCCATCATGGATACATCGGAGAAGGTACGGCTGTGGCACCACAAACTCCCTACGCAACGCCCAGCTCCTCATCAAAAGTAGACAAGCCCTCGAAAAGGCAAATGTGTACCAGCGCCATCCGCTGGGCTACCGAGGAAGTTAAGGATCTTAAGGAGCTGTCTGTAGCTTTATTGAAATCCAAACAGATATCCGAAGCCGAGAACGCTCAGGTGCTTAGAAAGCTTGAGAAAGGCAGTGCAGAACTCAACATGCAGAACTGCCTTGCGAGTTCTGGAGTGAATGAAAAACACTATCAATGTCTCTCAGTGGGGCTTGGTGTGTCGGCTTGTACTGGGGCAGCTGAGGACGCGATGAAAAAGGGTGCAAGTAGGGCTCAGAAGCGATAGTCACGCCCATTTGCTGAAGAAGATCTCAAAATCAGTGATCGGCCCGAACCGCACAGCATCCTGCAGGTGATCCGGTGTGAGGTGCGAGGTGCGAGGTGCGCATAGCGCATGGTCATAGCCAACGATTGATGGCCTAGGATTTTCTGCAGGGTCAGGATGTTTCCACCGTTCATCACGAAGCGACTAGCGAACGTGTGACGCAGAACGTGGGAAGCCTGACCTGCAGGCAAGACCAGCTTGGTAGCGTCCAGGGTTTTGTCGAAGCTGTTGAGGCAGTTCGAGAAGGTGCCGTGCTGTTTGAAGTGCCGGTGGATCTGTTGTTCCAGGAGCGGATCGATTGGGATCGAGCGGACACGCTTCCCCTTGGTATTAACGAAGGTCACCAGTCCGCCGCGTACCCGTTCCGGTGTCAGTGCCTGTGCCTCACCCCATCGAGCACCCGTAGCGAGGCAGATCGCGGCGACCATGGCGACATGGGGCGTCCTGCAGCGTTCTTGAATCACTTCAAATAGGTGATCGACCTGGGCGTCGGTCAGGTAAGCCAGTTCCTTTTCCTGCAGGCGTAGCGGCTTCACCTTGGCCAGTGGGTTGGTGTAGTCGATTTCGTCGAGCTGGTGCAGCACGTTGAAGACTGAACGCAGGGTTGTTCAAGGTCTTTGGATTGGCACCCTGAACCAGTTGCTGTGCACGATATTCAGCGTATTGCTTGCCCGACAGTTTGATCGCTACAGGGTCGCCAAGATCCTTGGCCATAGCGTCCAGCAGTCGGCGGCGTGCATCACCATCAGTCAGAGTGTGCGCGTGCAAAGTTGCCCAGCGGTCGATCAGCGCTGAAAGCCGGCGTGTGTCCTTGATCCTGGGTGACCAGCCTGGCGTTTCCACGATCTTGGAACGGCACGTAGCCTCAAACCGCATGGCCTCAGCTTTGGTCTTGAAGGTCTTGCGGAAGCGCTTGCCTTTGGCCGGTTCGATATCGGCCTTCCAGCGACCGTCAGGGAGCTTTTCGATTGCCATCAGACGGCACGCCCCCATCGCACATGCCTTTCCGTTAGCAGATCCCTGATATGACGATAGAGATCATCCTGGGTCATATCCTTAGCGGCGTAGTGATCGCGAATGACCGGCCAGCAGTCCCATTGCTGGAGGGTCTTAAACGCCTTTTTTGCACCCACCTTTTCCCTTGCCAGCAGGCTGACGAAGTTGCCCAGGAACAGCTCGACGTTCTTGCCAGAGAATCCGCGAGAGGTCTTGTAATAGCGCTTGTACTCAGTGTCATCGAGCAGCGAATCCACCGGCAGATCTACGCGAACGTCTTCACGGATCAGCGTCCAGATGGGCTCAAAATAGCCAGGGCGGCAGAGCAGCTTGAATTGGAGCAGACCATAGCGCCACAGGCCGTCCAGATGAACAGCGAAGGCAGCAAACGAGCTGGTATCGATCACAGCATGGGTTTTCAGATCGAACGAGCCACTAGCGAATTGCTGGATGACCGAATGGTGATAGCGCAGCTCTACGCGCCATACATCGGCGTCAGGATCGTAGTTGTCCGGGTCTTGCGGATCGAAGCTGTCGCGGCGCTTCCAGACGCTTTCCCAGTAGTCGAGCTTATCGGTAGCGCGGGCCTGTTCGGTCTTGTTGTAGATCGCCAGCTGTACGCCACTGGCCGAACCGAACATGAAGGTTTCACCGCGACCGTAGGTGCTGGATTTAGTCGTCCAGTTGATTTCGTTGATGCCGGAAATGTCGCGTTGAGTACGTGCACGACAGTGCATACGGGCGACCAGATCCACAGGCGGTTTCCAGCCCTGCAGGTCTAGAGCAAGGTGGACGGCGCACTGGTTGATTTCGCGATGGCTCAGGACTGCTGCAGCGTAGTAGTCCATGTGTTCCTGCAGGCGCTCAGGCGACAGGGCGTCGATGGCATGGGGCGAGACTTCGATTTTCAGGTGGGCGCCGATGGCGTCGATCTTGGCGTTGAAGTTCTTCACCAGGAGGATGATGCCGAGGTCGGAATTCTGCAGCTTGTACTGATAACCAGAGTCTTTGCTAACACGGCCTGAGTGCCAAATCTGGCCAGCGAATTCGACCATGGTGCCGGGTTTCTCGAACAGGCTCATTACGTCAGGCCGGATCATGCCCCGGTACAACTGGCGCACGGTATCCACGCCACAGCGGAGCAAGCGGACGTTAGTCAGGTCAGTGATAACGGTTGTATGGGAATCAAAAAAGACACGCCCATTAGGTGTTTCTTTGAATTCGCGATTAACCCTGAGTGGCGATCAGGCGGGAGAAGGCGCCCAGGGTTTCTTCCAGAGGGGTGTCGGCATCGTCCTGATGGGCCTGATACAGGTCGATGTAGTCGGTCTGCAGGCGTTTGAGCGAGTCCTCCACGGCTTTCTGGATGTAGTCCGCCTTGAGGCCTTTGCCGCCGTGGCCCATTTCCATTCCGACCTTGGTCGCCAGCACGATACGTTCGCGCTTGCCGCTGCGTTTCAACCATTTGCCGATGATGCTTTCCGACTCGCCGCCCTGATGGCCTGGGGCCCAGGCCGAGTACATGTCGGCGGTGTCGATGAAGTCCAGGCCGTTGTCGACGATGGCGTCGAGCATGGCGAAGGACTGCGCTTCGTCCAGCGTCCAGCCGAATACGTTGCCACCGAAGGCGATGGGCGAAACCTGCAGGCCGGACTGACCGAGAGTGCGTTTGGACATCGAATGCTCCTCGAGTTGATGGGGCGTCAGCGTGTGAGCGCCCAACGGCTTGCGAGGTTCGCCTGGTAAACGCCTTGGCCGCGCGCAGGCATGCCGCAGAAACGACACCGGCCCGGTTCGCGAGGGCGAAACCGGGCCGGTGGCGGGGGGACGATTGGCCAGGCTTACGCGGCGTGCTCGTCCTTGGCCAGGGAGGCCATGTCGATCACGAAGCGGTACTTTACGTCACTCTTGAGCATGCGCTCGTAGGCTTCGTTGATGTTCTGGATATCGATCATCTCGATTTCCGAAACGATGCCGTGCTCGGCGCAGAAATCCAGCATCTCCTGCGTCTCGGCGATGCCGCCGATCAGCGAGCCGGCCAGGCGGCGGCGCTTGAAGATCAGCCCGAACACCTCTGGCGACGGGTGCGGTGAGTCCGGTGCGCCGACCAGGGTCATGGTGGCATCGCGCTTGAGCAGCCCGAGGAAGGCATCCAGGTTGTGCGGCGCGGCAACGGTGTTGAGGATGAAGTCGAAGCTGTTGGCGTGGGCGGCCATCTCGTCGGCGTTCTTCGACACCACCACTTCGGCCGCGCCGAGGCGTAGGGCGTCTTCACGTTTGTTCGGCGAGGTGGTGAACAGCACCACATGAGCGCCCATGGCGGCGGCGATCTTCACGCCCATGTGGCCAAGGCCTCCGAGGCCGACCACGCCGACCTTGTCGCCGGGCTGGACGTTCCACTGGCGCAGCGGCGAGTAGGTGGTGATGCCCGCGCACAGCAGCGGTGCGACGGCGGCCAGGTTGTCGGTGTGGCTGATGCGCAGGACGAATTTCTGGTCGACGACGATGTTGTCGGAGTAGCCACCAAAGGTGTTTTCGCCACCGAATACCGGGCCGTTGTAGGTGCCGGTGAAGCCGCTCTCGCAATACTGCTCCAGCCCTTCCGAGCAGGACGGGCAGCTCTGGCAGCTGTCGACCATGCAGCCGACGCCAGCCAGATCACCGACCTTGAAGGTCGTTACCGCGCTGCCCACTGCGGTGACCTTGCCGACGATCTCGTGGCCCGGTACCGACGGGTAGAGGGTGTTCTTCCACTCGTTGCGCGCGGTGTGCAGGTCGGAATGGCAGACGCCGCAGTAGAGGATGTCGATCTGCACGTCGTGGGTACCGACGGCGCGACGCTGAAAGCGATGAGGCGCGAGAGGTTTGCTGGGGTCCCTGGGCGGCGTAGCCGAGAATGGTGGTCATGGGCAATTCCTATCGTTTGCAATGCGGCTGCGTATGCCGCGGGGGGTGACAAGCGTAGCGCTGGACGCTCGAATGTCGATTGCACAATCCTGCTGCGCTCTGTCCTGATCCTCCACCGATACTTCCTTGCACTCTGCGTGAGAATACCTTGGCAGGACGCTCTGCGTGCGGTTCTCCGGCAGGCGTCCAGGGCGCGTAGCGTCCGTGTCTGGTTACCACACGGAGCGTGGGAGCGAGCAAGCAGGCATGTAGTTTAGTCGCCTGGGTCGAGCGTATCGGCACCCAGGTTTTCCCGGATATCGCTGCGCTTAACCCGGGCTACGGATGCGGGCTTATCGGCTATTGAGGCGGGCGCGCAGCAACGGCGTGAGTTCATCGAACAGCGTTTGTACCGAGCGCAGGGCCAGGCAATCGGGGCGAGTCAGTAGCCACAGGTCAGTATTGCAATCGACCAACGCGTCGCTCAGACGCTCCACGCCATCCAGGCTGCGGGCCATGAAGTCGGGCAGGGCGGCAACGCCGAGGCCGGCTTGCACCAATGTGGCCAGCGCCGACATGCTGCTACAGCGGTAGCGCGGCATCAGGCTGGGGTGAGCCTGATGCCGCCAAGCCACGGTGATGTGGTCGGACATGGAGTCGTCCGGGGTGATCCACGGCAGCGCAGTGGGCGCTTGCAGGAAGAGTTCGCGGTATTCGGGGCGACCGCAGATGTAGTAGGCGGTGTGCCCTAGATGTCGGCCGACCAGGTGCTCGGGTGGAGTGTTGGACAGGCGCAGGGCAATGTCGGCGTCGCGGCGGCTGAGGTTGGCGAAGGTGTTGGTGGTCGTCAGCTCCACAGACAACGCCGGGTAGCGCGGCATCAGTTCGGCCAGGCTGTGCAGTAGTAGATTTTGCAGCACAGCGTCGGTGCAGGTCAGGCGCACGGTGCCACTGATGACTTTCTCACCGTGTTGCAAGGCGATGCGCGCCGCATCCAGAGCTTGTTCAGCGCGCTCGGCCTGCTCGGCCAGCGCCTGAGCGCTTTGTGTCGGCATATAACCACGGCGGCTTTTTTCGAACAGTGCAACCCCGAGGCTGGCCTCCAATTTACGGATGGCGCGAAACACCGTGGAAACGTCCACATGCAATTGTTCTGCGGCCCGCGCTAGAGAGCGCCCGCGTATCAGAGCGAGTACCAGGGCAAGATCGGCATGGCTGATCTCATATTGCGTTGATGCAATCATGAATTGTCTAAATGCCAGTATCGGTTGCGTAATCGCCCACTTATACTCAGACCGTTGCCTTGAATCAAATCCGCGCTGCGGATACTCAGAATAAAGAGGCGCCAGGCTCGTGAGATATCTTCCGCGGGCGCGCCGAGCCAAAAGGAATGCGTCCCATGACTTCGGTTACCCCCCGTGTCGTCCAGCTCAACGAGGCGAACACCTTTCTCAAGGATCACCCGGAGATCCAGTACGTCGACCTGCTGATCACCGACATGAATGGCATCGTGCGCGGCAAGCGTGTTGAGCGCGCCAGCCTGCACAAGGTCTATGAAAAGGGCATCAATCTGCCCGCGTCGCTGTTCGCGCTGGACATCAACGGCTCGACCGTAGAAAGCACCGGCCTTGGTCTGGATATCGGCGACTCCGACCGCATCTGCTACCCAATCCCCGACACCCTATGCAAAGAGCCTTGGCAGAAGCGCCCAACCGCGCAATTGCTGATGACCATGCACGAGCTGGATGGCAAGCCGTTCTTCGCTGACCCTCGCGAAGTGCTGCGCCAGGTGGTGGAGAAGTTCGACGAGCTGGGCCTGACCATCTGCGCCGCCTTCGAACTGGAGTTCTACCTGATCGACCAGGAGAACGTGAACGGCCGTCCGCAGCCGCCGCGTTCGCCAATCTCCGGCAAGCGCCCGATCTCCACGCAGGTCTACCTGATCGACGATCTCGACGAGTACGTCGACTGCCTGCAGGACATGCTCGAAGCCGCCAAGGAGCAAGACCTGCCGGCCGACGCCATCGTCAAGGAAAGTGCCCCAGCGCAGTTCGAGGTCAACCTGCACCACGTCGAAGATGCCATCAAGGCCTGTGACTACGCTGTGCTGCTCAAGCGCCTGATCAAGAACATCGCCTACGACCACGAGATGGACTCGACCTTCATGGCCAAGCCCTATCCGGGCCAGGCGGGCAATGGTCTGCACGTGCACATCTCGCTGCTGGACAAGAAGACCGGCCAGAACATCTTCGCCACCGAAGACCCGGAGCAGCACGCCCCGCTGCGCCATGCCATCGCCGGTATCCTGGAAACCATGCCTGCTTCGATGGCCTTCCTGTGCCCGAACGTCAACTCGTACCGCCGTTTTGGCGCGCAGTTCTATGTGCCAAACGCGCCGAGCTGGGGCCTGGACAACCGTACCGTGGCGGTACGCGTGCCGACCGGCAGCAGTGATGCCATCCGTATCGAGCACCGCGTAGCCGGCGCTGATGCCAACCCGTACCTGATGATGGCGTCGATCCTCGCCGGTATTCACCACGGCCTGACCAACCAGTTGGAGCCGGGTGAGCCGATCGAGGGCAACTCCTATGAGCAGTTGGAACAGAGCCTGCCGAATAACCTGCGTGACGCCTTGCGCCAGCTCGACGACAGCGAAGTGATGAACAAGTACATCCGCCCGGAGTACATCGACATTTTCGTCGCCTGTAAGGAAGCGGAAATGCACGAGTTCGAGACGACCATTTCCGATCTCGAATACAACTGGTACCTGCATACGGTCTGACGGAGCGGCGCAGCCTCACCGGCATAGCCCTGCTAACGTCGCGCCGCCTGTATGCCCAGCCCCGGCCTTTGTCGGCGGGGCTTGCACGATGCTGACGGCTGCGCGGCCTTAGCCAAGTACACCGAACTAGAAACCGCTTGTCTCTTGCCGATGCTAGCGCGGCAGGCCGGCAGCCGGCTTCATCACGATTGCGCGCTTTGATGGTTTTAGGGAGTTTCGCATGACTCAACACGTCGATAGTTACTACGCCGCCTCGCGCAATCCGCGAGTCGATTACCCCACGCTTGGCGAATCCGTCGAGACCGATGTCTGCGTCATCGGCGCCGGTTATACCGGGCTGTCCACGGCGCTGTTCCTGCTCGAGCATGGCTTTCGCGTTACCGTGCTGGAAGCTGCCAAGGTCGGCTTCGGCGCCTCGGGGCGCAACGGCGGGCAGATCGTCAACAGCTACAGTCGCGACATCGACGTCATCGAACGTCAGGTCGGCGCGCGTCAGGCACAACTGCTCGGCGAGATGGCTTTCGAAGGCGGGCGCATCATTCGTGAGCGGGTCGCCAAGTACAACATCCAGTGCGATCTGAAGGACGGTGGCGTATTCGCTGCCATCACTCCGAAGCAGCTGGGCCACCTCGAGTCTCAGAAGAAGCTGTGGGAGCGCTACGGCCATACCCAACTGGAGCTGATGGACGAGCGGCGCATCCGCGAAGTGGTCGGCACCGACCGTTATGTCGGCGGCATGCTGGACATGAGCGGCGGTCATATCCATCCGCTCAACCTGGCTCTAGGGGAAGCCGCTGCGGTGGCCTCCCTGGGTGGCGCGATCTATGAGCAGAGCCCGGCGACCCGCATCGACCGTGGCCCACAGCCAGTGGTGCACACGCCGAACGGGCAGGTGAAGGCCAAGTTCGTGGTGGTGGCGGGTAACGCCTACCTCGGCGGTCTGATGCCGGAACTGGCAGCCAAATCGATGCCCTGCGGCACTCAGGTACTGACCACCGAGCCGCTGTCGGACGATCTGGCCCACAGCCTGTTGCCGCAGGATTACTGCGTGGAAGACTGCAACTACCTGCTCGACTACTACCGCCTCAGTGCCGACAAGCGCCTGATCTACGGCGGCGGCGTGGTCTACGGCGCCCGCGACCCGGCGGACATCGAAGCGATCATCCGACCCAAGCTGCTCAAGACCTTCCCGCAGCTCAAGGACGTGAAGATCGATTACACCTGGACCGGCAACTTCCTGCTGACCCTGTCGCGCCTGCCACAGGTCGGTCGCATCGGCGACAACATCTACTACTCCCAGGGTTGCAGTGGCCATGGCGTGACCTACACGCACCTGGCCGGCAAGGTGCTGGCCGAAGCACTGCGCGGCCAGGCCGAGCGCTTCGATGCGTTCGCCGGCTTGCCGCATTACCCGTTCCCTGGCGGGCAGTTGCTGCGGGTGCCGTTCACGGCCCTGGGCGCCGTTTATTACCAGTTGCGTGATCGCCTCGGTATCTGATGCTGCGCCTGCCGGCGTGATCCGTCGGCAGGCTTTTCCGGAGAGAACAACATGACCCGCATGCCCCTGATCGGCGTTACTGCCTGCCGGCAGCAACTTGGCAAGTACGATTCGCACACCGTCGGCGACAAATACGTCGAGGCCGCGGCTTACGCTGGCCTGCCACTGGTACTGCCGGCGCGTAGCACGCCGAGTGATCCGCATCAGTTGCTCGATCAGTTGGATGGCATCCTGTTCACCGGTTCGCCCTCCAACGTCGAGCCCCGCCATTACCAGGGCACGCCTAGCCTCGAAGGCACTCAACACGATCCGCGTCGCGACGCCAATACCTTGCCGCTGCTGCGTCTGGCGATCGAGAAGGGCGTACCGGTGTTCTGCATCTGCCGCGGCTTCCAGGAACTCAACGTGACCCTTGGCGGCACCCTGTATCAGCGGGTTCAGGAACTGCCGGGTTATCTGGACCATCGCGAGCCGCAGAGCGAGTCGGTCGCCGAGCAGTACGCGCCGCAGCATGCGGTCACCGTGCAGCCGGGCGGAGCGTTCGAGCGCATCGGCCTGCCGCCGCAGTTTCAGGTCAACTCCCTGCACAGCCAGGGTATCGACCGCCTGGCCGACCGCCTGCGCATCGAAGCGCAGGCACCGGATGGCCTGGTGGAAGCAGTCTCGATAGCAGATTCGCCAGGTTTCCTGATCGGCGTGCAGTGGCACCCGGAATGGCGGTTCAGCGAAAACCCCGAGTCGCTGAAGCTGTTCCAGGCCTTCCGCGATGCGTGCCAGGCGTATGCACAAACACGCTGAACCCTGCTGGGTTCAGGGCGCTCTGACGAATAATTCCAAAATGCTGGCAGAGGCTTATGAGTGAATCATCGACCGTCCAGGGAACACCTGTAGCCGGGGCTTCCGCCAAGGGGCTGGCGCAGGGCAAGGTTGGGCTGCTGGCCTGCGTGGTGTTGGGCATTTCCACCATTGCGCCGGTCTATACACTGACCGGCGCCCTTGGCCCGACCGTCCGCGAAGTCGGTGTCTACTTGCCTGCGGTATTCATCGTCGGTTTCCTGCCGATGCTGCTGGTGGCGCTTGGTTACCGGGAGCTCAACGCGGCCGAACCGGACAGCGGCACCTCGTTCACCTGGTCGGCACGGGCATTCGGGCCGATGATCGGCTGGATCGGTGGTTGGGGGCTGGTCACCGCCACGACCATCGTGCTCTCCAACCTGGCGGGCATCGCGGTGGATTTCTTCTACCTGTTTCTTGCCCAGTTGACCGGGCTGGATTGGCTGGCGGGTCTTGCCCAGAACCTGCTGGTGAACATCGTCACCTGCTGCATCTTCATCGCCATGGCGGTGTGGGTCTGTTGCCGAGGCATCGGCATGACCATGGGCGTGCAGTACACGCTGGTGGCCCTGCAACTGGTGGTGCTGATCGGTTTCGCGCTGGCCGCCTTCGCCGCTGCGCCGGACAGCTCGCCGGTGGTCTTCCATCCCGAGTGGTTCAACCCGTTCAACATCGACTCGTTCTCTGCGTTCGCGGCGGGTCTGTCGCTGTCGATCTTCATCTTCTGGGGCTGGGATGTCTGCCTGACGGTCAGCGAAGAGTCGGTGGGTAGCGAGAAAGTGCCTGGGCGAGCGGCTACCATCACCGTGCTGCTGATTCTCGCTCTCTACCTGTTCACTGCGGCGGCTACCCTGCAGTTCGCCGGCACCGGCGATACCGGCCTGGGCTTGGGCAATGCGCAGATCCAGGAAAACGTCTTCGCCCACCTGGCTGGCCCGGTCATGGGGCCGCTGGCGATCCTGATGTCCATCGCGGTATTGGCGAGCACGGCGGCATCCCTGCAATCCACCTTCATTTCGCCGGCGCGTACGCTGTTGGCGATGGGGTATTACCGCGCTGTGCCGAAGCGCTTCGCCAGCGTGCATCCGCTTTCGCAGACGCCACGTTATGCCACCATCGCTGCGGGCATCGCCACGGCGGTGTTCTACGTGACCATGCGCACCCTGAGCGAGAACGTGCTGGCCGACACCATCACCGCCTTGGGCATGATGATCTGCTTCTACTACGCGCTGACTGCATTCGCCTGCGTGTGGTATTTCCGCCACAGCCTGTTCGACAGCGTGCGGCACTTCTTCATGCGTGGCCTGTGCCCGTTGGTAGGGGCGGTGATGCTGTCGATCATCTTCTGGCAGACCACCTTCGACAGCATGTCACCAGACTTTGGTAGCGGCTCGCACATCGGCGGGCTCGGCCTGGTGTTCGTCATCGCCGTGGTGATTCTGCTGCTGGGCCTGGTGCTGATGTTCATCGCCCGCTGGCAGTCCCCGGCATTCTTCCTCGGCAACACCCTGCAGCGGCAGGTGAAGCCCGTGAAAGAGCCTGCTGGTAGCCTGGGTTGAGCACTAACAGACCGTAGCCTGGCGTTGAGCGCAGCGATACCCAGGAGATTTCCCCGGGTGTCGCTGCGCTCGACCCAGGCTACAGAACCATCGCTCCAGCCATCGCTTCAGAAACGACAAAGGGACGCCGAGGCGTCCCTTTGTGCGTTACCGGCTAATGGTCAGGCTGCCTGGGTTTTCCCGTCGGCTTGGCGAATGGCGCGGTTGAGTGCGCTGAACAGGGCGCGGAAGCTTGCGGTGGTGATGTTCTCGTCGATGCCGATGCCGTGCAGCGGGCGTTGGCCGTCGAGGCGGATCTCGATGTAGCAGGCCGCCTTGGCGTTGGCGCCAGCGCCGATAGCGTGCTCGTGGTAATCCATGATCTCCACCGACAGCGGTACGCTCGATACCAACGCTTCCAGTGCACCCTTGCCAGCACCGCTCCAGCGTTGCACGGCGCCGTCTACCTGCACTTGCACCTCGACGTTGCTGTCGCCGTTCTCTTCCTGCAGGCGGTGACCTTTCAACTCGTAAGGTGCCTTGGCTTGCAGGTATTCACGCTCGAGCAAACCGTGAATCTGCCCGGCAGTCATTTCCAGGCCAAGGCGATCGGTTTCGCCCTGAACCACCTGGCTGAACTCGATCTGCATGCGACGCGGCAGGTTGATGCCGTACTCCTGCTCGAGCAGGAAGGTGATGCCACCCTTGCCGGACTGGCTGTTGACACGAATCACTGCCTCGTAATCGCGGCCGATGTCGGCCGGGTCGATTGGCAGGTAGGGCACTTCCCAGACCTGGCCTTCCTTCTGCTGGGCGAAGCCCTTGCGGATGGCGTCCTGGTGCGAGCCGGAGAAGGCGGTGTGTACCAGGTCACCGACATAGGGGTGACGCGGGTGCACCGGAATCTGGTTGCAGTCTTCGACCACCTTGCGCACGGCGTCGATGTCGGAGAAGTCCAACTGCGGGTCGATGCCTTGGGTGTAGAGGTTCAGCGCCACGGTCACCAGGCACACGTTGCCGGTGCGCTCGCCGTTGCCGAACAGGCAGCCTTCGACACGGTCGGCGCCCGCCATCAGGCCCAGCTCGGTAGCCGCCACGCCGGTGCCACGGTCGTTGTGGGTGTGCAGGCTGATCAGCACGCTGTCGCGCTTGTCGACGTGCCGGCCGAACCACTCGATCTGGTCGGCGTAGTTGTTCGGCGTGGCGTTCTCGATGGTGGCCGGCAGGTTGAGGATCAGCTTGTTCGCCGGGGTCGGCTGGAACACCCCGATCACCGCGTTGCACACCTCGACGGCGAAATCGATTTCGGTGGAGCTGAACACTTCAGGCGAGTACTCGAAGCCCCATGCGGTTTCCGGTGCGGCTTCGGCCAGGCGCTTGATGGTGGTGCCTGCGGAAACGGCAATGGCTTTGACGCCAGCCTTGTCCTGGTTGAAGACGATCTTGCGGAAGCTCGGCGCGCAGGCGTTGTAGTAATGAACGATGGCCTTCTTGGCGCCCTTGAGCGATTCGAAGGTGCGCTCGATAAGGTCGTCGCGAGCCTGGGTCAGTACCTGGATGGTGACGTCATCCGGGATGTGGCCGCCTTCGATCAGTTCGCGCACGAAGTCGAAATCGGTCTGCGAGGCGGACGGAAAGCCCACTTCGATTTCTTTCAGGCCCACGGCGAGCAGGCACTTGAAGAAGCGCATCTTCTTCTCGGCATCCATCGGCTCGATCAGCGACTGATTGCCATCACGCAGGTCAGTGGACAGCCAGATCGGCGCCTGGTCGATGATCTTGTCCGGCCAGGTGCGATCCGGGATGTTGATCGGGGTGAAGGCGCGGTACTTGTTCGATGGGTCTTTGAGCATGCTCATGGAAAATTCCTGAAGACGAAGGCCGGCAACGGCCGAACTGAAAACAAAAAGATGAAGAAGGGATAAGCGGGGAGCGGGTTTGCCGACGTGCCTGGGCGCCAACAGACCCTAGCGCAGTCGCTGAGCGACCAGGCATAGATTGGCGTGTTGCCGGAGGAGAATGAGGGTTTGCGAGACGTTCATGTGGCCAACCCTACCCAGTGAGGGGAAAGCTGGCAAGCCTGTCTTGAAAATTGGTGAAAACCACCAAGGTGTGTTTCTTGGTGGTTTTTTATTGCGCTATATCCGCCGTTTAAGCTGCTGCATTGCGCGCCGAGAACCGGTGCTTATGGCTGCTCAACTCCGGCATTGAGCATCGGGCGCAGCTCGCGCATATCCGCACCGCTCGGGTGCTGGAACACGCGCAGACCGAATTCCGGGAGTATCGCGAACAGGTGGTCGAAGATGTCCGACTGGTAGCCCTCATAGGGCACCCACGCCACGGTGTTGGTGAAGCAGTACAGCTCCAGCGGCAGGCCATCGGCGGTCGGCTGCAGTTGGCGAACCATCTGCGTCATTTCCTGATTGATGCCCGGATGCTGGCGCAGGTAATGCTCCACATAGGCGCGGAAGGTGCCAAGGTTGGTGACCCGACGGGTGTTGGCCGGCTCTTGGGCGGCCTCGGCCAGTTCGGTGTTCCAGCTCAGCAGCTCGCTCTGCTTGTTGCTCAGGTACTGGCCGAGCAGCAGAAAGCGTTGCAGGTGAGCGATCTCTTCCGGGCTGAGAAAGCGCACGCTGGTCTGATCCAGATACAGGGCGCGTTTGATCCGCCGGCCGCCAGACTCCTGCATGCCGCGCCAGTTCTTGAACGGGTCGCTGATTAGGCGTTTGGTCGGAATGGTGGTGATGGTCTTGTCCCAGTTCTGCACCTTGACTGTGTGCAGGGCGATATCGATCACGGCGCCGTCTGCGCTGAGTTGCGGCATCTCGATCCAGTCGCCGACGCGCAGGATGTCGCTGGAGGAAATCTGCACGCTGGCGACCAGCGACAGCAGGGTGTCCTGGAAAATCAGCATCAGCACCGCCGCCATGGCGCCCAGGCCCGACAGCAGTATCAGCGGCGAGCGGTCGATCAGGGTGGCGATCATCAGGATGGTGGCGATGGCGTAGATGACGATGGTCACCACCTGGATGTAGCCCTTGATCGGCTTCAGGTACGCATTGGGGCGGCGCTGGTAGAAGGTGTTGACCAGGTTCAGCACGCCGCCGATGGCCAGAGCAATGGTCAGGATGATGAACGCGCTGCAGACATTGTCCACCACCGTGATCACGGCAGGGGGCAGGTGCGGGACGATCTTGATACCGCTGGTGAGGATCAGCGCCGGCACGATGTTGGCCAGGCGGCGTACCACGTGGGAATCGGCCAGGGCTTTGTCCTGGCCCATGGTGGTCGACCGCAGGGCACGGTAAAGGCCGCGCACCAGAATGCGTTTGACGATCCAGTTGGCCAGCCAGGCGCCAATGAGCAGCAGACAGAGGCTGATCAATGTGTGCAGTTCGGGGTATTGCTGCAGCCACTCGAGGGTGGACTGGTAGTGCTCTTTCATCGCGTCTCTCGCTTGTTTCATGACTGCCCGCGGCGAGGCTTGGATCGCGGCGGGCGCGTACCATAACAAACGCGGGCTGCAGGCGGGTAAGTGCGCACCTTTGGTTACCATTCAGGTCTAGGATTTAAGGTGCTTCGAGGAGCAGAGCGATGAAGTGTGGATACACAGCTTTGGTGGTCGTCGGTCTGGCACTGGCGGCCTGCTCGCAGTCACCGTTACGTGACGAGAGCCTGCCGTTACCTGAGCGCCTGGCGCACCTGGGCTATCAACAGGGCGAGCCAGTAAATAGTATCCAGGGCTATCGGATCGACGGCTGGCAGTATGTGGACAAGACCCACATCATTCTCGATGACGGCCCGGGGCGCGCTCATCTGGTGACCTTTTCACGACCCTGTCGCAACCTGAATTTCAGCAACACACTGGGCTTCAGCACCACGGTGGGGACGCTGACACGTCTGGATCGCATCATATCGAGCGACAGCAGCGGCTTTCCCGAGCATTGCCTGATCGGCGAACTGTATCGCCTGGAGAAGGTGCCCAAACCGGGCAAGTGACACCGTGAGTACGACACGAAGGGCCGCTCCCGCGCATGAGCACGGGAGTGGCAGGGCGATCAGAACTCGCCGCGCAGGGTGAGGGCGAGGTTGCGGGGTTCGCCGTAGTAGTAATTCACGCCGGTGGCGCCAATCTTCTCGTAGTAGTGCTTATCGAAAAGGTTATTGGCATTCAGCTGCATTGAATAATGATCGTTGAAGCGATAACCGACGACTGCGTTGTACACCGCATAACCACCTTGCTGAGCGCGTACTGCACGACCATTGGATGTTCCTTCGGCATAGATGTCACTCTGCGCCTGAACGCCACCGCCGACCGTCCAGGCCGAAAGCGTGTCGGGCAGACGATAGGTCGTGAAGAGTCGCAGCATGTGCTTGGGGTCAGTAGTGCGCAGCGCGTTACCCTGGTTGGCCGCGGTGTCCTTGAGGTACTTGGTGGTGGTGTAGGTGTAACCAGCGCCGATCTGCCAGCCACTCAGTAGTTCGCCGGAAACCTCGAGCTCGACGCCTTCACTGCGGCTCTTGCCTGACGCGAGATAACAGGCGCCCAAGGCATTGTTGGGCAAACAGCGGATGTTGTTGTCGGTAGCCGCTGCATCCTGCAGCGCTTTGCCAACCAGATTGGTGCGGAATACCGCCATGGAACTGTTCAACCGCCCTTCGTAGAATTCGCCCTTGAGGCCCAGCTCATAGACTTCACCGGTCATTGGGTCGAGCAGGCCGCCCGAGGTGTCGTATCTGCTCTGTGGAGAGAATATCTCGGTGTAGCTGGCGTAAGCGCTGATCGCGTCGGTCAGGTCATAGATCAGGGCGCCATAGGGCACAACTTCGCGGTTGATGCTGTAGTCGGCGCTCTTCGAGTCTTGCAGGTCGTAGTCGTACCAGTTAAGGCGTGCGCCGATGATGGCGGTCAGCGGGTCGGCCAGCGGGATGCTCCAGTTGGCATAGACCGCTTCCTGGGTGGTAATGCTGTGAGTCTGCGGAATGGCGGTGGTTGGCCCTGCTATCCAGTTGATGTTGGAGGGATTCCAGTTACGAATGTCGACCACCAGGTTTTGACCGTTGGCGTCGACATAGTTACCCCATACCGAGTCGATTCCGATGGAGTCGGTCACGTTACGTTCGGCACCCAGAGTCAGGTGGTGCTCGCGGCCTAGCAGGTCGAAATTACCATCCAGTACCGCGCCTAGATTGGTGTAATTGGTGCGGCCACCACCATCGCTACTGTTATAGGACACGTTCCAAAGATAAGGGTTAGTGGAGCCGCTTGGGCGAGCCAGATTGGTTTGCTGGAAGCCATGATCCTTGTAAGCGAAGCGACTACGGCTGCCGGTCAGTTTGAGATTCCAGTCATTGGCGAAGGCATGTTCCAGCTCGCCGAAGAAGTTCACGTTGGTACGATCCCAGCGTGCCCAGTTGGCGCCGAAGAACGTATCGCGGTCGAACGGCAAGGGTGAGCCGTCCAGATCCGCTGGGAGGTTGCCCCAGGCACCGGTAGCGTCCAGTTCGGTATATTCCAGCCCGCCAGTGAGCACGGTGCGGTCGCTGAGATCAGCGGACAACACGGTGTACACGACATTTTTGCGCTCCATGCGCGTGTCCTGGAAAAAATCCTTGTCGTCGTGCACGGCAATCACACGGCCGCGAATCGCACCGCCTTCTACCAGTGGGCCGGAGATATCTGCGACGTAGCGATTGGCATCCCAGGAGCCTGCTGTGTAGCTGGCGGAGCCTTGGAATTCTCGGGTTGGCCGCTTGCGCACCAGGTTCGCTGTTCCTGAGGGATTGCCCGAGCCGCGCAGCATGCCGCTGGCACCACGCAGCACCTCTACGTGATCCAGAGTGGCTGCGTCCGGTTGGATGAAGTTGCCGCCGCCGGCCCCTTGGGCAACGGTCGCGCCATCGAACTGGATGGCGTCGATGGAGAAGCCGCGCGAGTAGTAATTGACCCGCTCACTGTCGGTGTAGTCGACCACCACGCCAGGCGTCTGCTCGAGCATCTCCTTGAGGTTGGTGAGGTTCTGATCCTTCATGCGCTGTTCGGTCAGCACCGTCACCGACTGCGGCGTGCGGCGCAGCGATTGTGGCGTCTTGCCGATGCTGACCGCGCCGGTGGTGTACGAACCACTGCCTTCGGTGGTGCCGCCCAGCCCGGTGCTGCTGATTGCCGTTGCACCCAACTCCATGGCGCTGCCCACGTCCAGGCGTTCGCTGAGGATAAAGCTGCCGTTACCCTGGTTCAGGGCTTCCATATCGCTGCCTTGCAGCAACTGGTTCAGCCCCTCGTGAACCTCGTACTCACCTTGCAGGCCGAGGGAGTTCTTGCCGGCTGTTTGCTGAGGGGTAGCGGCGAGGGTGATCCCGGCGGTGCGGGCGAACTGGTTGAGGGCATCGGCCAGCGGGCCGGCAGTAATCGAGTAACGTTTAACGCTGGAAGTGCTACCAGGCTCGTCCGCCAGCAGGCTTGCAGGGGCGGTAGCGAAACCCAAGGCTGCACCGAACAGGGCGTAGCGCAGGGCGCGATTGAGTGGGGTGAGGCGGGCGGCGTCTAAGCGTGGTTGCATGGGGCTCACTGTCGACAGAACGGCGATGAATAGGAATGGTTCTGATTCCTTGCCGAACCTTGTCGGAAAAGCCGACAGTTTTTTTCAAACTTTTTTCAGCGTGATAAAGGCGTGCTTTCAGCTTTGCATGCAGATGGGGGCGGTTGGCGTCAGGCTGCTTCCACTCGAACCCACCAGCGCGTCATGTACTGCACGCGAATGGGCAGGGTCTGCGCCATGACCCGCAACAGCTCATCCGTATCGTTGAGACGGAACACGCCGGACAGGCGCAGATCGGCAACGCCCTTGGCGTAGCCGAGATGACCCTTGCGGTAACGGCCGACTTCGTCGAGAAAATCCTCCAGGCGCATGTCGCGGGTGACAATCAGCCTTTCGCGCCAAGCGGAGGGATCCATATCGTCACGTTCGTACAGTGAAGCGCTGCCATCGGCGACCTGATAATGATTGCCACCGGTGGCTTGAAAAGCGGGTATGCCGGCCACTGCGACCTGACCTTGCTCGACGTTCAGGCTGATGCCGCCATCACGTATGCGCAGGCCGAAGCGGGTGGCTGGTTCTGCCCCTGCCTTAGCCTCGAACAATCCCTGCGGCGTACTGACTCGCAATGGGCGCTGGCTGTCGGCGGTGCAGCTTACGAACAGCTCGCCCTGGCGCAGCACGATCAGGCGCTGCCTGGCGTCGAAGCGCACATCCACGGCGGTATCGGTATTGAGGTCGAGTTCGTCGCCGTTGCCGAGCGCCAGGTGGCGATGCTCGCCCACGGCGGTTGCCTGGTCTGCCAGTAGTGGCTGGACGATGGACAGATCCTTGGCCAGCCAGGCACTGCCGCCAGCAACGGCCGTCAGCGACAGCAGCTTGAGCGCCTGTCGGCGGCGCAGGCGCAAAGCCGAGTTCTCCAGCGTATCGACGGTACCTGCGGGCAGGGTGCGCAGATCCTGGCTCATTTCCGCATGCATACCGCTGACCCGTTGCCAGGCCCGTTCGTGGCCGGCGTCCTCGCGGCGCCACTGCTCACACTGGCGACGCAGCGCCGGGGCGTCGTTCTGCTGCAGGCGCATCAGCCAGCCGATCGCCTGTTTGACCCGACGGGCTTCGGCATCCTTGTTGGCGAGGTTGCTCATGCGTCTTCGTCGCCGTAGCGCAGCAGGTAGCAGTGATACAGCGCGTCGGCGATATAGCGCTCTACGGAACGAACCGATACGCCCAGACGTTCGGCGATTTCCCGGTACGACAGGCCTTCGCACTGGGCAAGCAGAAAGGCGGTGCGAACCCGAGGTTTCAGACCGTCGAGCATCAGTGCGATGCGTTCGAGCAATTCCAGCACCAGCTCCCGGGATTCCGGCGAGGGGGCTTCTGCGTCCGAGAGGTGAGCGATGCTCTCCAGCCAGGCGCGCTGCAGCTCCTCGCGGCGCCAGTGGTCGATCACCAGGCCGCGGGCGACGGTACGCAGAAACGCGCGGGGCGTGTCGATGGCACTCAGGTCGCAGCGCTGGATCACCCGCAGGAAAGTGTCATGGGCGAAATCCGCTGCATCGCTGGCATTGCCCAGGCGGCCGCGCAGCCACGCCTTCAGCCAGCCGTGATGGTCGCTGTAGAGCGTGTGGATGACAGTGCGTTGGGGTGAGTCGAGGGCGGACATGAATAACTAGGAGTGAGTCTGATAATTCCTCGCATTGTCATTCCCGCGCTTATTCTTTGCAATGCCGTAGACTGGCGGATGATAAGTGGCAGCCACGGATTTCACTGGCTGACACGCGAGAAGTGGCGGCGCGCCCAATCACCGCCCTGGTCAGCGCCTCAATTGGCGTAGGCGTATTCCCCACCTCTTTCCAGGGCGCGCTGGTAGGCGGGGCGGGCATGGATACGTTCCAGGAAGGCCTTCAGCCGAGGGCGGCTGGCATCCAGACCGCCTCGCGAAGTGGCTGCCTCCAGTGGGAAGCTCATCTGAATATCGGCAACGCTGAATTGCTCACCGGCGAACCAGGTGCTCTTGCCCAGCTCGCCTTCCAGATAGTCCAGATGCAGCTGCAGTTGTGGGGTCACAAATGCCTTCTTGACCTTCTGTGCAATGCCGCGGGCGATGGGTTTGACGAAGAAGGGCATCGGGCTGCTTTCCACCTTGTCGAACACCAGCTTGAGCAGCAGCGGTGGCATCGCCGAGCCTTCCGCGTAATGCAGCCAGTAGTTGCAGCGCAGGCGCTCGGGGCTGTCTGCGGGCGGCAGCAGGGCCGGGCCATAGCGGTTGGCAAGGTAGTCGATGATGGCGCCGGACTCGGCCACCGTTAGGTCACCGTCGGTAATCACCGGCGACTTGCCCAGCGGATGCACGGCGCGCAATTCCGGCGGGGCGAGCATGGTCTTCGGGTCGCGCTCGTAACGCTGGATCTGGTACTCCACGCCCAGTTCTTCGAGCAGCCAGAGGATGCGCTGCGAGCGCGAGTTGTTCAGGTGATGGACGGTGATCATCATGGCTCCCGGTCGGTGAGGACGCCGATAGCCATCTGCAGCGCTGCATGCAGGCGATCAGCGAGTAGTCGTCACTCTACACGCCAACGCCCCGCGCGGGTTAAGGCTTGAAAGCGCCAATGAAGATCGCCGGGTCGACCCGTGCGTCGTTGAGGCTGACGTTCCAGTGCAGGTGCGGCCCGGTCGCGCGGCCCGTAGCACCGACCTTGCCAAGCACGCCGCCGCGCGGCAGCTCGTCGCCGACCTTCACGCCGATCTCCGACAGGTGACAGAACATGCTGATCAGGCCCTGGCCGTGGTCGACGAAAACGGTCTTGCCGTTGAAGAAGTAGTCGCCCACCAGGATTACCTTGCCGGCCGCCGGTGCCTTGATCGGCGTACCGCGATTGGCGGCGAAATCCAGCCCGGAGTGCGGGTTGCGTTCCTCGCCATTGAAGAAGCGGCGCAGCCCGAAGGGGCTCGACAGCGGGCCGTTGACCGGCTTGTCGAACATCAGGTTGCTCGGTTGCCGGGGGCTGAACTGCTGGTAGGCGCGGGTCTGTTCGGCCAGTTCCCGCTCGATGCGCGCGAGGTTCTTGGCGTTGGGATTGACCTGCTGCTGGTTCTTGATGGTGATGCGCTGCTCGACGTAGGTCTTGCTGCCTACCTGAAAACTCATGCGCTGGCCGCCCGATTCGATCTGCTGGGTGCCGGGTTTGACGCTCAGTGGTATCCCGACGATGGCGATCCAGCGCTGCTGATCTTCGTGTACCACCAGCACCGGTTTGCCCTGGTAGGTAGCGCTGGGCGCACTGGCCGAGGCGCCGAGGTCGACCACGGCAACGCCACCGGGCACCGGCTTGTTCAACAGGCGGCTGATGAAGCCTTCGGCGTGAGCGGGCAGGGCGAGGCAGAGGGTGAGCAGCAACAGCAGGGAGCGCATTGATTTTCCTTTTATCGAGGCTTTAGAGCGGCTCTCTCAGGGAGACGGTGGACATTCTGCGGGCCACTAATCGTCGGGAAGAGCGCGGCTCCTATATGGGGGCGTGAGTTCTGTAGGAGCCCGCTTGCGGGCGATGCGAGCGTGGCCATGATTCTCAATCCAACAGCGAAAGTGTTACCGGTGCAACGTGGTTGTCTTCGACGCGTACATCCAGCTCGCCTTCGCCCAGGCGCGCCTTGAGGCGTTGCCCTGGTTGGGTGGCGGCGGCGCTGCGGATAGCCCGGCCACGGTCGTCGAGCAGGATGCTGTAACCGCGCCCAAGGGTTGCCAGGGGGCTGACCACGTGCAGCGTCTGCATCTGGCTCTGCAGCAGCAGGCGGCGCGCCTTGAGCCCTTCTTTCATGGCCCTTGGCAGACGCTCGGCGAGGCTGTCGAGGCGCTGGCGCAGCAGCTTGAGGTGACGCCCCGGATGCTGCCCGGCCAGGCGAGCCTGCAGCTGCGCGAGCTTGTGTGCGCGCCCATTGACCTGCTGCACATAGGCGCGGCGCAGGCGCATGTCGAGATCGTCGAGGCGCTGGGCCTGTTGCCGCAGCCGCTCGCCGGGGTGTCGCATACGCCGGGTAAGGCCCTCGAGGCGCATGCGTTCACGGGCCAGGCGGCCATTGATGGCCAGGGTGAGACGGCGTTGCAGCACCGTGACCCGCTGCACCAGATCATCGCTATGGGGCGCCAGCAGCTCGGCCGCGGCTGACGGCGTAGGGGCGCGTACGTCCGCGACGAAATCGCTGATCGATACATCGGTTTCATGACCGACCGCGCTGACGATGGGCGTGACGCAGGCATCCACGGCACGTGCCACGGCCTCTTCGTTGAAGCACCAGAGATCCTCCAGCGAGCCACCGCCACGAGCGAGGATCAGCGCATCGAAGCCCTGGGCATCCGCCAGCTTCAAGGCGCGGACGATCTGCGCCGTGGCCTCGCGGCCCTGCACAGCGGTAGGGATCAGACTCAGTTCGACCTGCGGTGCACGGCGGCGAAACACGCTGATGATGTCGCGGATCACTGCGCCGGTGGGCGAGCTGATGATGCCGATGCGCCGGGGGTGAGCGGGCAGGGGGCTTTTGCGCTCGGCGGCGAACAGCCCTTCGGCGCCTAGCTTCTCCTTCAAGGCCTCGAAGGCCAGGCGCAGGGCACCGTCACCGGCCGGCTCCACGGAGTCGAGAATCAGCTGATAGTCGCCACGGCCCTCGAACAGCGAAACCTTGCCGCACACCTTGACCGCCAGGCCGTCACGCAGTGCCTGGCGTACCCGCGCAGCGTTCTGTCGGAACAGCGCACAGCGCACCTGGGCCTGGCTGTCCTTGAGGGTGAAATAGATATGCCCGGAGGCCGGCCGTGCGAGGTTGGAAATTTCTCCCTCGACCCAGATGCCACCGAAGACATCTTCGAGCAGCAGGCGTGCGCGGTTGTTTAGCTGGCTGACGCTGAGTACCTCGCGGTCGAGGTTCAGGCGTTGGAACGGGTCTTTGATCATGGGCGGCATCATAAGCCGAGGCGCGTGTGGCCGAAACCGTGCGTCATCAAATGAAGCAGATACGTTGCCTGCGACGCGACGCCGCTGCAGTTGCAGCGGGCTCTGGCGTATCATCGGCATGCAAATGATAATCCTCTGCATAGGCAGCCCAGATCACCCAGGCTGCGACTGCCCCGAGCCACCATGAATCCGACTGCTCCGCTCTCTGCACCGCGCGTTCTGGTGGTCGACGACCATCGCAAGATTCGCGAGCCGCTGGCCGTTTATCTGCGCAAGCACGCGTTCGATGTGCGTACCGCGGAAAGCGCCGAGGGCATGTGGCAGTTGCTCGACGGTCAGCCGTTCGACGTGGTGGTGTTGGATGTGATGCTCCCTGACGGCGATGGCTTCGAGCTATGCAGCCGTTTGCACCGGCGCAATGGCGTGCCGGTGATTCTGCTGACCGCTCGCGATACCATCAGCGACCGCATCCGTGGGCTGGATCTGGGCGCCGATGATTACCTGACCAAGCCCTTCGAACCACGGGAGCTGGTGGCACGCATCAACAGCGTGCTGCGCCGGCGCGGCGCGGTCAGCGCCGAGCCTGCGCCGGTCGAATCGGCGCCGCAGCCGCTGGTGCGCCATTACCAGTTCGCCGGCCTGGCCTTCTCCAGCGGCAGTGGCAGCCTGAGTGACAGCAATGGGCAGGCGACCCGTCTGAGCACGGCGGAAGGGCGCTTGCTGCAGGTTTTTCTCGACCACCCCAACCAGGTACTGGATCGCGCCCGGCTGATCGACCTGACGGCTCGCCCGGACAGCGATGTGTTCGATCGCACCATCGACCGCCAGGTCAGCCGCCTGCGCCGCAAGCTGACCGACAGCGCCGGCTGTGACGACCTGCTGCGCACCGTGTGGGGCGGCGGTTACATGTTGGTCGCGGAGGTGACGCGCTCATGAGGTTGCTGGCGCGCCTGTGGCCGCAGCGGCTGGTTCATCAGTTGGCGGTGTTGCTGATCGTCGCGTTGCTGGCATCCCATGCTATTGCCGTCCTGCTGCTGCAGCGCACCGGCGCGCTGGTGCATCCGCTGTCCCGTGCCCAAGTACTGGAGCGTCTGGGTACCGCTTACCACGCGGCCGTGGAATTGAATCACGGCGATGGCGAGCGCCTGTTGATATCGATGGGCGGCGTCGAGGCGCGTTTCTGGATCGCCGCCGAGGCGGATGTTCCGGGCTTCGAGATGCACCCGGAAGAGTTACGCCTGACCGCCGAGTTGGCCAATGAGCTGCAGGCTCCTGCAGACCTGATCCACATGCAGCTCGAACGCATCGGCGGCGGGCCCGCTCGCGAAGATGTGCTGAGCCCCGCCGGCTGGGAGCCGTTGCGCCTGCGCAGCAGTATCAGGCTGCCGTCGGGGCAGTACCTCAATGCGTTGCAGCATCCATCCGGCGCCTATGAATGGAGCCGCCTGCTGGCGTACGCCTTGCCGGTGAGCATCGTGCCGATTCTGTTGATCCTGCTGTTCTTCATGGCCCGAGTGGTGCGCCCGTTCAGGACGCTGGCCGCGGCCACCGAGCGCATCAGCCGGGGTGAGCGCATCGCACCGCTGTCGCTGTTCGGCCCGCGCGAGGCTCAGGAGCTGAGCCAGGCCTTCAACCTGATGCAGGAGCGGCTGGCGCGGCACGTGGAAGGGCGTACGCGGATGCTCGCGGCGCTCAGCCATGACCTCAACACGCCCTTGACCGAGCTGCGCCTGCAGCTCGAGTTGCTCGATGACGGCCCCTTGCGCGAGGACTTGCTCGACAGCCTCGACGAGCTGCGTGCGATGGTCGCCGAGACCTTGGACTTCATCCGCGACGATGCCGTGCAGGAGCCTACGGTGCGCCTGTCATTGACCGTGTTGCTCGATGACTTGGCGCGGCGTTATCGCACCCTGGGTCAGCCGGTCAGTTGGCAGGCGGGGCCCGAGGTTTTCTGTCGTTGCCGACCGCTGGCGCTCAAGCGCGCGCTCACCAACCTGATCGACAACGCCCTGCAACACGGCGGCGATGCGGTGATCAGCCTGGAGCGCACGGCTGCGGGCGAGATAGGCCTGGAGATTCTCGACCACGGGCCGGGTATCGATCCCGCGCGACTGGAACAGGTGTTCGAGCCGTTCGTGCAGCTCAATGCCGAGAAAAGCGCGAGGGGGCTGGGCCTCGGTCTGGCCATCGCCCGCGCGTGCGTGCAGGCCCACGGTGGCGAACTGACCCTGGAAAACCGCCCGCCCGCCGGTCTGTGCGCGGTGGTGCGTCTACCGGCGGAGGGTCATTGAGTTGCGCCGCCCGGCAGTGCTCCGATCGTTCCTCACGCTCCGCGTGGGGATGCCTCCGCAGGACGCTCAGTGTCCGACCCAGATGCAATAGCAGGCGCGGAGCGCCCAGGGCTGAACGCCCACGCGGAGCGTGGGAACGATCAATCCAAAACGTGCGCCCGTAGGGTGGGCTTCAGCCCACCAAATCCAAGTGCTCAACCCTCGGGTCGTTCCTCACGCTCCGCGTGGGAACGCCTGCGCAGGACGCTCAGTGTCCGACCCAGGTGCAGTGGCGGGCGCGGAGCGCCCAGGGCCGAATTCCCACGCGGAGCGTGGGAACGATCAAACTGTTTCGGCCTTGAGAAAATCTACAAATGCCCTGAGCGGCGAGGGCACGTGGCGGCGGTCGTTGTAATACAGGTAGGGGCCATCGAATGCCTGCCACCAGTCTTCCAGTACCGGCAATAGCGTTCCCTGCTCGAACAGTGGCCCGAGGTATTCCTCGAAGGTGTACATGATGCCCACGCCACCGATAGCGGCGCCCACTTCAAGATCCTGGGACGATGAGAGCAGCGGCCCTTGCGGCGGAACACGCACGACGGCACCGTCTTTTTCGAACTCCCACACGCCCAGCTTGCCGCTCTCGAAACGATGACCGATCAAACGGTGGTTGAGCAGGTCTCTGGGGTGCAGCGGTGTGCCGTATTTTTGCAGGTAAGCGGGCGATGCGGCCGCCACGAAGCGTTGCCGCCTTGGTCCGATGGGCACGGCGATCATGTCCTTGGCGACACGTTCCTCATAGCGCACCCCCGCGTCGTAGCCGGCAGCGATGACGTCGATGAAGGTGTTGTCCATCGTCACTTCCACGCTCACACCGGGATAGCGTTCAAGAAAGGTGGGGATCAGCTGCGGCAGCACGAAGCGGGCAATCGGCACCGGGACGTTGAGGCGCAGCGTACCGACCGGGTGCAGCGCATCGTCATCGAGGTCGCTGAAGGCTGCGCCGATTTCGTCGAGGGCAGGGCGCAGCCGCTCCAGCAGCCGAGCCCCCACATCCGTCGGAACTACGCTGCGCGTGGTGCGGTTGAGCAAGCGCACACCCAGGTCGCTTTCCAGTCGGCGGACGCAATCGCTGATCGATGACGCCGACATACCACGCTTTTGCGCCGCTACCCGAAAGCCGCCGGCCTCCACGACGGCTGCAAACAGTGCGACATCTGTGAGGTTGGGCTGGCGCATGGCTGTGCTGCTCCGGGGATAAAAAAGGATTGTACGATTGGGCGTACATAGCGTCCATTTTTATACGGCTTATCGCCGGTAATCCAAGGGTGAACAATGCCTCACGTCGACGCACCGCCTTGTCGCGGCTCGTCAGATCATTACCAACGTGAGGATCGAACAATGACAAACACAACCCTACAGATGGATCCCATAAGCGCCCCAATCGCCCTCTGGCGCAAAGGCCTGGCGACCATTGGCCTAGCCTTGAGTTGCATGCTTGAAGCCGGCATTGCCAGTGCCCAGAGTCAGCCAAAACCAGAGTGGAGCCTGGCCGACATGCCCTCGCAGAGCGGGCGTATTTTCCTCGTCACCGGCGGTACCAGCGGCATGGGCTATGAAGATGCCAAGGCTCTGGCAGCGGCTGGCGCCGAGGTGGTGATTGCCGCACGCAACCCAGAGCGCGGCAAGGAAGCCATTGCCCGCATCAAGCAGGAAGTTCGGGGTGCCCAGGTGCAGTTTGAGGCGGTCGATCTGGCCGACCTGGCATCGGTCAAGGCGCTCGGGGAACGCCTCAACGCAACCTTGCCGCGCCTCGATGGGCTGATCAACAACGCGGCCGTGATGGCGCCCCCAGAGCGAGCCACTTCAGCAGATGGCTTCGAGCTGCAATTGGCCACCAACTATCTGGGGCATTTTGCCCTGACTGGCCATGTGCTACCGCTGTTGCGCAAGAGCGACGCCCCTCGTGTCGTTACGCTGTCCAGCATTGCGGTCGGGCGCGGCAGCATCAACTTCGCGGACCTGCAGTCCGAACAGGCCTACAACCCTTACTCATCCTATGCCCAGTCCAAACTGGCCGTTCTGATGTGGGCCTTCGAGTTGCAACGCCGCAGCGAGGCGCAAGGTTGGGGCATCCAGAGCATCGCCGCGCACCCGGGTGTTGCCGTGACCGAGCTGATCAAGCGTGGGCCTGGCCTGGATAGCGATTTTGGGCGCGAATGGGCCAAGGATCGCGAGCGCTATCACTCCGCTGCTCAAGGCGCATTACCGACCCTGTATGCGGCCACTGCGCCGGACGCACAGCCCGGCGCTTACTACGGGCCGATCGGTGAGGAGGAGAAACGCGGGCCGCTGGGGCTGGCTACCGTGCCAGCTGCGGCGAAGGACGCCGAAGCAGCGGCTCGCCTGTGGCAGGTTGCTGAACAACTGACCGGCGTCAGCTACCGCTGAACCAACGCCAGGAGCGCCGATCATGTTTTCAGCAAATCTGGTGCGGCGCTTCGGCGTCGCCATCAACGCCGAACGCCACGAACTGAGTCCCGCACTTGCGGGGTTCGCCCTGTTTTTCTGCCTGTTCTCCGGCTATTTCATGCTGCGGCCCATTCGCGAGTCGATGGGCATCATGGCCGGTATCGAGAACCTGCAATGGCTGTTCACCGCCACCTTCGTGGTCATGCTGGTGGCGGTGCCGTCGTTCGCCTGGCTCAGCTCCCGGGTGCCGCGTATCCACTTCGTCGACTGGGTCTACGGGTTCTTCTGTCTGAACCTGCTGGCCTTTGCCGGGCTGTTTCAGCTCAGTGATGAAAACGTCTGGCTGGCAAGGGTGTTCTACGTGTGGATCTCGGTCTACAACCTGTTCGTGGTCTCGGTAGCCTGGAGCCTGATGGCCGATGTGTTCGACGGGCGGCAGGCCAAACGACTGTTCGCGTTCATCGCGGCTGGCGCCAGTGTTGGCGGCCTGGTCGGGCCGGCCATGAGTGCGCTGCTGGTCGGCGTTATCGGCGAGTCCGGGTTGATGCTACTGGCGGCCATGCTGCTAGGCGCCGCGCTGGCGCTCAAGGCACCGCTGATGCGCTGGCGGGAAGTGGGTGGCGCCGGCAGACCGGGCGCGGCACCTACGGAGAGCACCCGCAAGCCGCTGACGGGCAATCCATTCAGCGGCCTGACGCGGGTGCTGCAATCGCCTTATCTGCTGGCGATTGCCGGATTCGTGGTGCTGCTCGCGACCGTGACGACCTTTTTGTATTTCGAGCAGGCGCGCCTGGTGGCTGAGCGCTTCCCTGACCGCGAGTCGCAGATCCGGGTATTCGGCATCATCGATGTGATCGTGCAGGCCGGCGCCTTGCTGTCGCAGTTGTTCATTACCGGGCGCATCGCTCAGAAACTGGGCGTGCGCATGTTGTTGGCGATCGTGCCGATATTGGTCTGCGTGGGCTTTATCGGGCTTGCCCTGGCGCCGACGTTCGCCATGCTGGCGGGGCTGATGATCGTCAGACGCATTGGTGAGTACGCCTTCGTCAGGCCTGGACGGGAAATGCTCTTCGCGCCGCTGGATGCCGAGAGCAAATACAAGGCGAAGGGCTTTATCGACACCGTCGTCTACCGGGCCGGCGATGCGATCAGTGGCTGGTTGAAGAGTGGCCTGGATATGCTCAGCCAGGGTGCGGTGCTGGTGGCAATCGTGGGTGCGCTCTGCGCATTGGTCTGGGGAGCACTCGGCTGGTACCTGGGCAGGCAGGCCGACGAGATGAGCAAGCGCGCCACGCCGGAGGCGAAAGAGGGGACGAGGGAGGTGCTTGCCAGTCACTAGTGATCGTTCCTCACGCTCTGCGTGGGAATGACTTTGCAGGACGCGCTGCGTCCGACTCAGGTGCGGTAACGGGCGCGGAGCGCCCGGGGTTGCGTTGCGTTCCCACGCGGAGCGTGGGAACGATCAAATAGCCAGCCACCATCGGCGTTGAATGGCTTTGGTGGGCTAAAGCCCCACCCTACGGTTCATGCTTCTGGGGAGTAGGGTGGGCTTTAGCCCACCACATTGATCGTTCCTCACGCTCCGCGTGGGAATGCCCTTGCAGGACTCTACGCGTCCGACTCGGGTGCAGTAGCGGGTGCGGAGCGCTCAGGGCATCAGAAGTCCAGCGACGCGCCCAGCCAGTAGGTACGGCCATAATTGACCGTGCCGTCGTCCTCGTCGTTGAGGCGTTTGTTACCCAGGTTGTAGATGGCCGAGTTGAGCGTCAGGTTCTGCGTCAGCTTGTACGAGCCACCGATGTCGGCAGTGGTGTAGGCGCGGGACGATTGGCCGGTCAGCGTGGCGCCATATTCCTCGCCGCTGTAGTTGGTGGCAGCCCAGGCCAGGGTTCGTTCGTTGATGTCCCAGTCGGCACGCAGGCTCGCCTTGCGCTTGGGAGTCAGCGACAGCGGCCGGCCCTTGTCGACGCCGCTTTTCTGCTCGGAATCCAGATAGGTGAAGTTACCTTTGATCGCCACGTTGGCCAGTGCCTGCCAGCTGCCGCTCAACTCCAGACCGCGGATCACCGCTTTGTCCACGTTGACTCGCTCCATCACCGTCAGGCCCTGCCACTGTTCGGCGGTGGTGACGGTGGACAGCTTGTCCTTGAAGTCGTTGTAGAACAGCGTGGCACCGGCCGACAGGTCGTCACGGTTCGACCACATCGCGCTCAGCTCGTAGTTGGTGCTGCTCTCGGGCTTGAGGTTGGAGTTACCGAACTGCACGAAGCGGTTGCGGCGCACCACGGCGTAGTCATCGATCACCGCGCGCAGTTCGGGCGCCTTGAAGCCGCGGGCCACACCGCCTTTCAGCGTCCATTCGTTATTCAGGTGCCAGACGCCGTAGACGCGCGGGTTGACGTGGCTGCCGTACTGCTCGTGATGATCCAGACGTACGCCGGTGGTAAGGGCGAAGTCGTCGGTGATCGACCACTCGTCTTCGGCGAACAGGGCCTTCTGCACCACCGAGTATTCCTCGTTCTCACGCTCGCGGGAGGTGCCGCGGTTGGCCTGGTTCCAGTCGGTCAGCGTGGCTTCGTTCCACTGCACGCCGGTGGTGGTGACGTGGTAGTCGGTGGGGATCACCAGTTTGCCGTCCAGCACGCGGTTGCGGATCTCCGGCTTGCGCCCGAACACATCGGTCTGCGCCGGTGTCGCCTTGCCCTCGCGGCTGGTGGTTTCTTCGGCGAAAGACAGCGTCGAATCCGCCCAGCCCCAGCGGCCGTCGTGGGTCAGCGACCAGTGATCACGGTTGTTCTTCTGTTCGCGGGTCGACCAGTTGGCGCTGAGACCATCGCCGTTCTTCAGGCGCGAGGCGCCCGCTTCGAGCAGGAAGTCATGATTCTCGGTCGGCGTAAGGGCCAGTCGAGCGGTCAGGCTCTTGTTGTCGGACTTGGCGAAGCCTTCGTTGGCTTCGACGTCGTCATCGGCCTGGCGGTCGAGGTAGCTGCCCCATACCTGCAGGCCGAGCACTTCGTTGATCAGCGGGCCATTGAGATAGAACTGGGTGTTGCGGGCATTGCCCTGATCGCTATTCGGGCGCGCCGAGTAATCGTAGGAAATGTTGCCGCCCCACTCGGGCGATACCTTGCGGGTGATGATGTTGATCACCCCACCGATGGCATCCGAACCGTACAGCGATGACATCGGCCCGCGCACCACCTCGATACGCTCGATGGCTGCCGTCGGCGGCACGAAGCTTTGCTCATAACCACGGTTGCCATTGACCCGCGAATCGCGCCCGCTCTGGCGTTTGCCGTCTACCAGAATCAGCGTGTAGTCGCCAGGCATGCCGCGGATCTGGATATCGGTCTCGTTGGCGCCGCCGTTGACCACTACACCTTCCACATCACGCACCGCATCACCCAGGTTCTGCACCGAGCGCTTGCGCAGATCATCACCGCTGATCACGGTGACCGACGCCGGGGCGTCTTCAAGATTCTGGGCAAAACCGGAGGCGGTCACCACCATGTCGTCCAGCTCGACGGTGTCGGCATAGGCGAAGGTGCTGCCAGTGGCCAGGCAGAAAGTCGCCAGGCGAATCAGGGTGCCGATACGGCGGCGAGGGAAGGGCGCGTGCATGGAATATTCCTTACGAATCGTTTGCAGGCGCGAATCGTATGCATCCATGGGCGTAAAGGTTGGACAAAGTGTGACAGCGAGCTGGCCTGGGGTGGGAACTTGGGTGGGGTAATTGTGCTGATAAAGCAGTTAGAGGCGCGTACAAGAGAGGTGGACAAGCTTCGCGTTGGCTACGCGCCCCGATCCACCCTACGTGTTCGGGCTATTTAGTCACTGCACGGGCACCGTGTACCACTGCCTGGCTCTAACTATTATCGTTCGCTCCGGGATTTCGACGTCTGTATCGCCGATGGTCACTTTGCCCAAGTGCAAGGTCCAGCGTGATCCAGCCTCTGGTGGCGATGTCTCGAAACGCACATCAACGCCGCCATGCACTCCGCCGCTATCGTTGGGATTGACTGCTGCTTCGCGTACGGCGATATCAGGGATTTTCCCTGCCCACGGCAGGCCCGGCGATATGTTTTCTGCATTTGGGCTGGTGATATAAAGCGTTGGCGTGATGCGTTCGCCGTTTTCCTTTGCTATGTAGGCACCTTTGGCCGAATAACTTATTGGGGCTGAGCCTCTTTTGAAGTCATTCACATACAGGTAGATCCAGGTGCTGGACGTGTCTACATAGTGGATTTTCGTGGCGATTTCGAAGGGCTGTGGTTTTCCGTCAGTAGTCACTTCAAACCTGTGAATACTCGGCCATGCGGCCTCGCCCTCGAACCAGGGTTGAGGCGGTGTTGAACCGATGCAGGCACTGAGCAAAAAACAAAGCGCATAAACAGTGCTGATCTTCCATGGTTTGCACATGACTACCTCTGCGGCCGACGTTTGGTTGAGGCACTTTAGCCCGCGCCAAAAAGCAGTATGGCGTATTAGCCACAGGCGCCAGTGAGTACTCAGCTCTCAGGCAAAACGGCAGGTGCCTCAGTCGCCTCATTGGCCAGCTTCAGCCTGTCGGCTTTGCAGATGTATTTAGGCTTGTTCTTAGGCGCCAGTTTGGCATTGGCCTTTTTGGCGTGGGCCTCTAACAGCTGCTTTATCTTCTTGCGGCGATTCATGGTCTACCTGCTTTAAGGCCAGAGGGCCTGATACAAAAACGCCCATTGAACCAGGCTGACGCTGTGCGTCATTCCCGACCCAATGGGCGTTTGTCGTGAGGGTAGGGGTTAAACCCGCTCAGCCCACATATCGTATTCATCGGCGTCGACGATACGCACGCGCACCTTGTCGCCCGGCTGGAAGTCGGTGCCTTCGATGAAGACGCTGCCGTCGATTTCCGGGGCATCGGCGCAGGAGCGGGCTACGGCGCCTTGGTCGTCGACTTCGTCGATCAGCACGTCCATTTCGCGGCCGGTCTTCATCTGCAGGCGTGCAGTGCTGATGGCCTGTTGGTGGGCCATGAAGCGATCCCAGCGATCCTGTTTGACGTCATCCGGGACGATATCCACATCCAGATCGTTGGCCGGCGCGCCTTCTACCGGCGAGTACTGGAAGCAGCCGACGCGGTCGAGCTGGGCTTCGGTCAGCCAGTCGAGCAGGTACTGGAAGTCTTCTTCGGTTTCGCCGGGGAAGCCGACGATGAAGGTCGAACGGATGGTCAGATCCGGGCACTGCTCGCGCCACGACTTGATGCGCGCCAGGGTGCGGTCTTCGAAGGCCGGGCGCTTCATCAGTTTGAGTACGCGCGGGCTGGCGTGCTGGAAGGGGATGTCCAGGTACGGCAGGATCTTGCCGGCGGCCATCAGCGGGATGATGTCGTCGACATTGGGGTACGGGTACACGTAGTGCAGGCGCACCCACACGCCCATGCTGGAGAGCGCTTCGCAGAGCTCTTTCATGCGCGTCTTCACCGGCTGGCCGTTCCAGAAATCGGTCTTGTACTTGAGGTCGACGCCGTAGGCGCTGGTGTCCTGGCTGATCACCAGCAACTCCTTGACGCCGGCCTTGACCAGGCGCTCGGCCTCGCCCAGCACGTCGCCTACCGGGCGGCTGACCAGCTTGCCGCGCATCGACGGGATGATGCAGAAGCTGCAACTGTGGTTACACCCTTCGGAAATCTTCAGGTAGGCGTAATGGCGCGGGGTGAGTTTTACGCCTTGCGGTGGGATCAGGTCGATCAATGGGTTGTGATCCTGGCGTGGCGGCACCACGTCATGAACGGCGTTGACCACCTGCTCGTATTGCTGCGGGCCGGTGACCGACAGCACGCTGGGGTGCACTTTACGGATCGCGCCTTCTTCTACGCCCATGCAGCCGGTGACGATGACCTTGCCATTTTCCTTGATCGCTTCACCGATCACTTCCAGCGACTCGGCCTTGGCGCTGTCGATGAAGCCGCAGGTGTTGACCACCACCACGTCGGCGTCCTGGTAGGTCGGCACGACTTCATAACCTTCCATGCGCAGCTGGGTGAGAATGCGCTCGGAATCGACGAGTGCTTTCGGGCAGCCGAGCGAAACGAAGCCGACTTTCGGCGTGGCGGTGGTGGTCATGCGGGCGAACCTCAGGCTGGGGTGATGCGGGCGCTGGGGCGCCTCTGATCAAAAAGTGCGCAATTCTAGCGGCATGGCTGCGCTAACACCAGCGTCGTACGTCGATTGCGTGCGCGTGCCGCTATTCGTTTGGCCGCAGTCAGTGAGTGCCGCCCTGGCGTTTTTGGATTGCCGTGATAAGCCGCTGGGCCAGCGCCGGGTAATCCTTGTCATAGTGGTGGCCACCGGGCAGCTGCAGGTTCTCGCCGACGGCGTCGGGTTGAGTGCAGCCGCTCTCGGGCGCTTCTTCTGTGCCGTAGACGCAAAGCACCTTTTCCGCCGGTAGCTTGGCCAGCTCCGGCCCGGTGGCCGCTTCGCTGGCGTCTTTGCCGAGCCAGCCCTGAACGCGAATTTCGAAAGCACCGCTGCGCGCCAGGGCTAGCAGCAGAACGGCGTCGACCTGGCTCTTGTCGCTGTCCGGCAGACGGTTGTAGAGCGCTGGCATCACGTCAGCGCCGAAGGAGTAGCCGATCAGCACGAAGCGTTTGGCGTGCCATTTTTCCCGGTACTCGCGCATCAATTCAGAGAGGTCGCTGGCGGCTTGTTCGGGGCTCTTGCGCTGCCAGAAATAGCGCAGGGTGTCGACGCCGACCACCGGGTAGCCACGCTCAGCCATCTGTTCGGCGACTGCTTTGTCCAGGTCACGCCAGCCGCCATCACCGGAGTAGAACAGGCTTACGGTATCGCCGGGCAGGGTTGCCGGCACTTCGACCACCGGCAGGGCATCGCTGGCGCCTTGCAGCAGGCGACGCAGTTGCGCCGTGAGCAACGCCTTGGGCGCGGTCTGGTAGTCGCCGATCAGGGTTTCGGCATTGCTCTGCTGGCGTACGAAGCGGGCGCTGGCGTCATCCGGGTTGTCGTTCCACACGGCCAGCCAGTGGCCGTGGGCACTGCTGGCCGGGGGAGGTGTGTCGCAATCGGGCTTGGAGAGCGAGAAGCCGACTGACAGGGCCTGAGCCTTGTCGTCGGTCTGGGCGGCAAGCCAGCGCCAGGCGAGCATGGCGGCGTTGTCGCTGCCAGCGAACAGGTTCACTGGGCCGTCCATCTGTGCAGTGGCTTCTTGCAGACGTTTGGCCTGTGCCTCACAGCTCTGCTGGGTGGCCTGGTACTGACCGATCATGGCGTGATTGGATTGCGCGAGCTCCAACAGCTCGGCATCGCTGAGTTGCTGGTCGGTGGGCAGGGCCAGGAGCACGCGACGTTGCACCCTATCACCCGGCGTGGCGAGCACCAGATCGCCGCCGGAGGCCAGTGGTTGGCGTGCCAGGCTGGCTTCGGCGGGCGGCCGCAGCCAGTAGTAGAGGCCGCCAGCGACCAGCAAGAGCAGGAGGATCAGTATCGGTATCAGGCGTTTGGCAGTACGGGTCATCAACGTTTCACCAGTCCGGTAAAACCACCGGCGATCAGCGCGGCGGTATCGGTCAGCGCCACCAGCGGGTCGAGCCCGGCAGGTACGGCCATGTAGCGGGGTTCCCAGTCCGGCTGGAACTTGTCCTTGAAGCGGCGCAGGCCCTGGAAGTTGTAGAACGCCTCACCGCGCTGGAACACCAGAGCGCCAAGACGCTGTGCCAGCGGCGCACCGCGACGTGGCTGCAGCCCGGAAAGCGGCACCATACCGAGGCTGAAGCGGGCGAAGCCGGCCGCTTTGAAATGCAGGATCAGACCGAGCATAAGAAATTCCATGGTCAGCTTTGGCGCATCCGGCAGCACGCGCATGAGATCGAGAGTGGCGAGGTCGCGGCTGTCGGTCTCCAGCAGATTGGCGAAGGCCACGGCGCGGCCTTCGACTCGCGCGACGACGATGCGGAAGTGGCGCAGGTAGGCTGGGTCGAAACGGCCGAGGGAAAAGCCTTTCTCGCGCATTTGCTTGCCGTTCAACCAGGCATCCGAGATGCCGCGCAGTTCGTCGAGAGGTGCTTGGCCCGGCTCGAAGAATTCCAGCACCAGACCATCGCGCTGCCCGCGGTTCCAGGTGTAGCGCAGATCTTTCATGGTCTTGCCGGTGCTTTCCAGGTCGAAGCGATTCAGGTCGACTCGGGCTTCTTCACCCAGCTTGATGGCGGTCAGACCGATGTCCATGTACAGCGGCAGGTTCTCGGCGCGCACCTGGTAAAACACCGGGCGGGTGTGATGGCGGTCGCACAGGTCGCGGAACTGCCAGACCAGCTCGGCACGTCGCTGCGCCGTACCGATCGGATCGAATAGGGCGACCATGCTGCGGGCGCGGCGCGAGTACATCAGAAAGGCGTCGCCTTGCGTATGTACCAGCAGGGCCTTGTCGCCGGTCAGCGCCAAGCCGCCATCGGCTTGGCCAGAGGCCTTGACGATCTGCGCTGCGCGATCCAGCTCTTCGCTGCTCGGCAGAGTGATGGCCGGTGGTGCGGCGCGCAGCAGCCAGGCGAGGAACACCACGCCGAGCAGCAACACACAGCCGAGCGCTGCACGCAGGCCACGTGGTGCGTCAGCGTTGACCGCGAACTGCCACCACAGCTGGTGTTCGTAGGGCACGTCCTGATAGGCGAAGAACAGCAGCCAGATGGAGGCGCCGAGCACGCAGGCACTGGCCGCCAGGTGCCAGGGCGAGAAGGGCAGTTCCATGATGCGGCTGGGGCGATAGAAGTAGGGGCGGAACAAGGCCAGCAGGCCAGCGGTGATGCTCAGCAGCAACGCTTCCTCCCAGTCGAAGCCCTTGAGCAGCGACAGCACCGCGCCGGTGATCAACAGCCCGAGGGTCATCGCCCAGGCCGCAGATAGACGCCGCCGCAGCCCCTGGGCCAGCAGCAGGCAGAGCAGGCCGATCAAGCTGGCGCCGAAGTGCGAGGCATCGATCAGCCGGTGGGGGATGAGGAAGTCGAGAATCTCCAGGCGTTCATCCAGGCTCGGCGTCGCGCCAGAGAACAGCAGCACCATCCCCGAGATGAATACCAGCAGCGCCAGGACTGGAGCGGCAAGACCGCTGGCGGCACGAATCGCCTGGCGCGCATCGACCAGGCGGCGCAGCTCCATGGCCAGCAGCAGCAGGCACGCCACCAGCAACGGCAGCACGATATAGATGAGGCGATACAGCAGCAGCGCCGCAGCCAATGGAGCGGCGCCGAGCTCGTTGGCGAAAGCCGCCAGCAGCACCGCCTCGAACACGCCCACACCGCCGGGTACGTGGCTGAGGACGCCAGCGGCCAGAGCCAGCAGGTAGACGAGCAGAAAGGTAGTGAAGGGCGGCGCTTCGGGCAGCAGCAGATACAGCACACCCGCAGCGGCGCTGACATCTATAAGGGTGATCAGTACCTGAAGCAGGGTCAGGCGTGTGTCGGGCAGGCGCAGCAGGTGCCTGTGCAGGCGCACGGTCACGCAGTCCGGGGCTGGTCTTTCCGCCAGGCGAGCGCGATGCAGAGCCAGAAGCAGCGATGCGCCGAGGGCCAGAAGTACCAGGCAGAGGCCGATCAATACCGGGGTTGGTAGGTGCAGGGCGGCGGCCGCTGCGCCAGGATCAGCCAGGGCCGCAAGGGCTGCCAGCAGGGGTAGCGCGCAGCCGAGTGACAGGCTGGCGAATACCGTCATGCGCGCCACATCGCCAGCGCCGATGCCGTGGCGGGCATACAGACGATAGCGAATCGAGCCACCGGAAAGCATCGACAGGCCGACCGCATTGCCGATGGCGAACGCGCAGAAGCCACCGGTAGCCAGTGTGCGAGCAGGCAGGCTGACGGCTGCATAGCGGCTGGCTGACCATTCATAACCGAGCAGGGCGATGAAACCCAGAACGGTCAAGCCAATGGCGCCGAACAGGTTTACGGCCGGCACAGCCAGGATGGATTGGTGCAGAGCGCTGGGGTCGAGCTCATTGAGCAGATGCCGGCAGGCGAGTAGCGCGACCACGAACAGCAGCAGCGCGGCACTCAGCCCCAGCGGCTGGCGGTATCGATCCAGGCGTTGGCGCCAGAGCAGGAGTTGAGATTTGGGCAGAGAAGGCGGGGCAGTAGCGTCGGAGCTGGCGCGCATCGGATACCTCTTGGGTAGTGCGGCTCAGATTGAAAGGCGGAAGCCAAGTTTCTTTGTGTGACAAATAATGTATGGGTACAGGCGTGCCGCTTCAAGGTGTCCATGCCTGACGCCGTGAAAGATTTATCTGCAGAAGAGGATAGTGCTTCAGATAGGGTTGTGCAGGAGGAGGGCGGGGCTTTTCAGGCGCCCATAAAACAAAAGCCCCGACAGCTAGGCTGTCAGGGCTTTCGTTTCGAAGGTGGTTGCGGGAGCCGGATTTGAACCGACGACCTTCGGGTTATGAGCCCGACGAGCTACCAGACTGCTCCATCCCGCGCCGGCAATTCTATACAAAAGCGGACTTCTGTCAATCGATTTGTGCTTTTCAATCAATAAGTTAAATCGGCAGAGCAGAAAAACAAAAAGGCCACTCGATTGAGTGGCCTTTTTGAGTATCTGGTTGCGGGAGCCGGATTTGAACCGACGACCTTCGGGTTATGAGCCCGACGAGCTACCAGACTGCTCCATCCCGCGCCGGCAATTCTATACAAAAGCGGACTTCTGTCAATCGATTTATGCTTTTCAATCAATAAGTTAAATCGACAGAGCGGAAAAACAAAAAGGCCACTCGATTGAGTGGCCTTTTTGAGTATCTGGTTGCGGGAGCCGGATTTGAACCGACGACCTTCGGGTTATGAGCCCGACGAGCTACCAGACTGCTCCATCCCGCGGTCGCCATTCTATTCATCTGAGGCATGCTGTCAACGCTTATCTCGGAAAAAACTGTTTTCCGTTCAATCAGTTAGCGGCGCTGCGCAACTGCCAGGAGTCGCCCAGGCCCTGCCATGCGGGCCTTTCAGGCGGTTTTATGGCGCCAGCGCGTCGGGCGCGGGTAGTTCATAAATGCGTAACGTCGAACTGGAAGCCTGTTCTTATATACAGTAAGGTTCCCATCCACCTTTGCTCGACCCTGTTCGTGGTCGGCCAGCTCTCTTGTTTTCAGGTCTATGGCGCAGCGAAAGATCATCCATATCGACTGTGACGCCTTCTACGCCTCTGTCGAAATGCGCGACAACCCGTCTCTGGCCGACAAGCCTATGGCGGTGGGCGGCTCGGCGGATCGGCGTGGGGTGATCGCCACCTGCAACTATGAGGCGCGTGCCTACGGGGTGCGCTCGGCCATGGCCTCGGGGCATGCGCTGAAGCTGTGCCCGGATCTGCTGATCGTCAAACCACGCTTCGACGTCTACCGCGCTGTGTCCCGTGACATTCACGCGATCTTTCGCGACTACACCGATCAGATTGAGCCGCTGTCCCTGGATGAGGCCTTTCTCGACGTGTCCAACTGCGAGCACTTTGGTGGCAGCGCCACACGTATCGCCCAGGACATCCGTCGCCGGGTATCCAGCGACCTGCACATCACCGTGTCGGCGGGGGTGGCGCCGAACAAGTTCCTGGCCAAGATCGCCAGCGACTGGCGCAAACCCAACGGCATCTTCGTGATTACCCCCGATCAGGTCGAGGACTTCGTCGCCGAGTTGCCGGTCACCAAACTGCATGGCGTAGGCAAGGTGACCGCCGACAAGCTGACCCGCCTGGGCATACGCACCTGCAGTGACTTGCGCCAGTGGAACAAGCTGCGGCTGGTGCGCGAGTTCGGCAGTTTCGGCGAACGCCTGTGGAGCCTGGCCCATGGTATCGACGAGCGTGTGGTGCAGACGGACAGCCGCCGTCAGTCGATGAGCGTGGAAAACACCTACGATCAGGATTTGCCAGACTTGGATGCCTGCCTGGCGCAACTACCGACGCTGCTGGAGGAGCTGGAGCGGCGCATGACCCGCCTTGATGGCAGCTATCGGGTGGGCAAGCCCTTCGTCAAGGTCAAGTTCCACGACTTTACCCAGACCACCCTCGAGCAGGCCGGCGCTGCCCGTGATCTGGACAGCTATCGAGTCCTGCTCAGCAACGCCCATGCGCGGGGCAATCGCCCGGTACGCTTGCTGGGCGTGGGTGTGCGTTTGCAGGATTTGCGTGGCAAGCATGAGCAGTTGGATCTGTTCACGCCGCGTGAGCCGTAAATAGGCGGAGCTGCGTCAGTAGTCCCCAAAGCGCATCGCCGGCAAGCCAGCTCCTACAGCAGCGATGTGCTTGCGAGATGGGGGGGCAACGCCAATCCGGTAGGAGCGTCGACCCGGCGCGAATGCGGTGGTGGCCATTCTGAATATCTGCGGAGTGGCCAGCATTCGCCGCGGGGTCGCGGCTTGTGGTCTGTGCCGAACCGGCAAGGGCTAAGCGCCCCCACGGCTCCTACGGTTCAGTATGCGTGCACAACAGTTACCAGACACCGCACCGCGTAGGAGCCCGCTTGCGGGCGATCAGGGTTTCCCGCCGATCGCCACTTTGACCACGGCTCTTACTCGTCAGGCCAAAGCCGGATCGGTTTGCCGCTGGCCGGCCACAGGCGCAGTTGCTCGATCGGCGAGATATCCCAGCGTTCGATGGTGCTCAGGCTCTGCAGGAAGCGGCTTTCCTGTTCCATCAGTGCCGGTGCGCACATCTTACGAGTGCTGCCGGCTTCGCTGAAGGTCAGCTTGTTGCCGTCACGCTGGTAACTGGCGAACCAGTGGTTGCAGCCGGCGTTGCCGTAGGCGCGACCGTCGTCACCCAGGGTGATGGTCAGGTGGCTGTTGTCGATCAGCGGACGTTCGCCAATCCATTCGACGCGGTAGACGCGCTCGGTTTCCAGTTGCATCGGTTTGCCGGCGCAGCCAGCCAGGGCAGCGGCAGCCAAGCCCAGGGCGAGAAGCGGTTTCATCAGGCCTCCTTTTTCAGACACGCAGGGCACAGGTGTTTGTCCTGCTGTTTACGCCAGCCAAGCTCCACAAGGCGAGCATCGGCAGCGGGCGTCTGGGCTTTCTTGCCCAGTGCACTATCGACCGCGAATTCGAAGTCCAGTTGCTTGCCGCAACCGTCGCAGGTGACTTGCCAGTTGAAGATCGACAGTTCGGTAAAGGCAGGCCCGTGGGCGACCGCGACCCACTGGCCGGGAGGATTGATCAGGTGGCGAACCTTGTCGACTTGCAAACGCATGCTCAGGTCACGGCTGCCCTTGAGGCTGACCACCAGGGCATCGTTGCTCTTGATCGAGCCGCCGTTACCGGTGACCTGATAACGGCCGGGAGCCAGCGCGCGGCACTCGATCAGGGTGTGTTCGGGGTTGAGCAGGTTGTAGCGGAAATCGTGTTCGGCCATGGTTCCTCCGGGTGAGGAGGGTATTCTAGCAGGCCACGATTGGGGAAGGCGGGGCGGCGAAACGTTGTTTGATCACGTTTCGCCGCTGGATCTTCAGGCTGCAGGGAAGATTTCGCGTAGCGCGGCGCGATAGAAGTCGAACGCCGCAACGGCACCGCTGACTGCTTCTTCGCGCTGATCCTCGGTCAGTTCCAAGCCATCGAGCAGAGCGACGAACTGGCGCCAGTGCAGGCCGCGACCATCCGGGTGGGCTGCCAGGTGGCGGGCACCGTTGTCGGCATCGAGGCCGATCTGCTGGGTTTCCTTGAACAGAAAGGCGGCGCCCAGGTTGGAGCCTTCACTGCAGTACAGCCAGCCCAGAGCCGCATGTGTGCTGGTGGGCACCACCGCTGGCGGGGCAGGTGGCACCAGCAGATCCAGATCGGCCAGATCCGCGCACACCGCTTCGAAACGCGGCAGCTCACTCAGGCCCGGCAGCAGGCGATTGAGTTCGATATCGTCGTACAGCGCATCAATGGAGCCATGGAAACGGTGCTGTAGGCGCAGGAAGTAGCCATAGCGCAGCAGGCTTTCGAATGGACGTGCCTGCATGACCAGTGTGTCGACGCTGTCATGGTCGCGGCTGGTGCCGGCTTTCAGGCGTTTGGTCAGCGGCAGTTGCGCGGTGGGGTGGGCGATGGCTGTCATCGTTGGGCTTCCGGTGCAAGATTCTCAATGCGGTCGATGATGGCGAGAACCCGGGTGCAGGGCAATCTGCGGATCATTAAGAACACTTAACCGTTCAAAACGCCGATTCGCGTATCAGAATAGTCAGCACGCGACGCCACGCTTGCATCAGCGGGCTGCGGGCATCACCACTGATTGAGGCATTGCCACGCAGGGTGATCGGCATCGCTTCGCTGTGGCTGTCCAGGGGGCGCAGTTGCACACGATACAGCGCCTGTTCGGGAATCGGTACACGCTGCTCATCGAGTTGCGCCGCCAGTGTTCCCTTATAGACCGATGCCAGTTCGGGGGCAGAGGTAAGCTGGCGTACTGCGGTCTGGCCAATGTCCTCGACCTGCAGCAGGCGGCGCGGGCGACCCGGGTCTTCCGGCAGGAACCAGGCCTGAGCGCCGACCTGCAGGCGCTCGCGATCCGCCTCGCCGACGAAGGCTTCGACCCGTTCGCTGCCTGTATTGGCGACCGTGCCCAGCCATTCGCCGGCCGGCAGCCATTCGCCTTCGGCCAGCGGAGCGGCGCTATCGACCAGCACACCATCGAATGGTGCCTTGACCTGCAGCTGCGCCATTCGCTCCTGCAGGGCAAGGCGCCGCTCGAGCGCCACCTGTAATTCTTCCCGGGCAATCGACTGGCGGGCGGATCCTTCACTGGCGCGAACCTGCAGGCTGCTTTGCTGGCGCAGTTGCTCGATTTCTCGCTCGAGGCCTTGCAGGTCGTGCTGTAGCTGCGCCGAGTGCAGGCGGAACAGCGTTTGCCCGGCACGTACGGGTTCGCCCGGCTGCACCTCTATACGTTCCAGCCTGGCGCCCGCCGGTGTGAGCAGAATCGCCTGTTGCTGCGCGCGTAACAGGGCTGGCGCCTCGATCCGGTTGCGCCACGGCCAGGCCAGCAGAAACAGTGCGACCAGCAACACGCTGGCGCAGATCAGGGTGTTGCGGTTCATGCGGTAGTCCTTGCGGCGTTGGTGCCAGTGGCGCAGCTCGCCGATGATCGGGCGGAGAATGAAATGCACGATCTCGACGATGAACAGCAGCACGCCGAGCAGCTTGAAGGCGAAGTGATAGACCAGCAGGGCGATGCCGAGAAACAGGAAGAAGCGGTACACCCAGGTGGCGAATGCGTAGCCCAGCAGCACGCGCCGCAGCGCCGGTGCGAAGTGTTCGGGAGGCGCATCGCCGAAGCCGAACAGGGTTTCGCGCATGCGCCAGCGGGCGAGGGCGAAGGCGCGCTCCTGCAGGTTGGGTACGTCGAGCAGGTCGGAGAACAGGAAGTAGCCGTCGAAGCGCATCAGCGGATTGAGATTCACCGCGAGGGTGAGTATCCAGGTGGTGCTGGCCAGCATGAATGCCGCGCTGCGCAGCATGCCATCCGGTAGAAAGCTCCAGGCCAGTGTCGCCCAAGCGGCCAGGCATAGCTCCACGCCCATGCCGGCAGCGCCGATGGCCATCCGTTGGCGTCGTGAGGTGAGCCGCCAGGCGCCGCTGGCGTCGGTGTAGAGCACCGGCCACATGACCAGGAAGGCCACGCCCATGGTCGGCACTCGGCAGCCATAACGCTTGCAAGTGTAGGCATGCCCGAACTCGTGGAGCACCTTGGTCAGGCTCAGTGTTACGGCTGCTAGCAGCGCGCCTTCAATGCTGAAGAAATGCAGGAAGGTGTGTATGAAACTGTCCCACTGGCGCGCCGCCAGATACAGACCAAGCAGCGCTGCCGTGAGCGTGGCGAGTGCGAAGCTGCGGCTGAACAACGGGGCAACATAGCGATAGCTACGCGACAGGAACCGATCCGGACGAAGCAGCGGAATGCGGATCGACAGGTAGTTGCTTAGCAACCAGGCGCTCCAGCTACTGCTCTTGCCCGCTTCGCCGCGTTTGCGCAGATCGTCCAGGGCGGCGTCCCCGCTGACTTCGACCAGTTGCATGCTGCGCAGAAACTGGCTGAAAGCGTCAACGTCCTCACTGCTCAGGGCCAGGGTAGTTTCCCTGCTGACCGCTTCGGCGATTGCCTGGGCACTGCCCATCTGCCAGCGGGCGAGGATTTCTGCTTCGGCCCAGCCGATCCGGTAGAAACGCCCGCGGGCAGCGTCTTCGAGTGTCCAGCTTGGCGCGCCGTCTCGCGAGCGAGGGCCCGGATGTAGGCGCAGGGTACGGCGCAGATCGGGCAGGCGTGGTGCCCGATTCGGGGTGGGCAGAGCGAGTGGTGCGTTCATCTACCAGCCCAGGTGGACGCGCAGCGCGGCAAGGGGACGGCGCAGCAGGTAGTGAATCAGCAGGGTACGTTCGCCATACAGTTTGGCCGTGCCCTTGAGGCCGACGCGCAGGCGCGGGTCGGCCTCGCTGAAACCCGCTTGCAGGCGGTAAGCCATGCCGCCGTCCGCACTCGGTGAGGCACGATAGCCATAGCGCTCGAGGCTAGCGGGGAGGGGGCTGCCCGGTTGGCTGTTGAGAAACAGCAGCACCTCGGCACCCGGCTCCAGGGCGATGGCATCTGCCACCGGTAGCTGGATTTCCAGGCGCGCGTCGTGGGGATCGGCGACCTGCATGATGCGCTCGCCAAGGGTGACTGGCCGGCCGATCCAGTCGCTGGGATCGTCGAAGATCGCCACGCCGTCACGGGGAGCGAGGATCAGGCTGCGCTGCAGGTTCTCTTCAATGAAGGCCAGTTCGGCGCGGGCCTGGTCGCGACGGGTGATCAGTTCGGCCAGGGCGGCCTTGGCACGTTCGTCGAACAGTGCCTGCTGGCGAGTCTGGCGCAACTGGGCGTCGGCAGCCGCGAAGGTTTGCCGGGACGATTCCAGGCGGCTTTCCAGCTCGCGCTTGTCCAGCTGCACCAGCGCTTCTCCGCTTTTCACCACCTGATTGGGTTGCACCAGAATGCGCTCGACCACCGCTTGCAGCGGCGCACGCAGCACCGCCGGGTTGCGCGGCATGATTTCGGCGGGTGCCAGTACCGTCTGATGCACTGGTAGCAGGGCGATCACCAGCGCCAGCGCGCAAGCGACCAGCGCGATCCGCCGTGGTCGCTTGCGCAGTTGGCTGAGCAGCGTGCGTTTCTTGCCGCGCATGAGGCTGGCCCAGGCATGCCCGCAGGCGTCCTGCAGCAGTTCCAGCAGCGCCCGTTCCGGACGTGCCAGCGCGGGTTCGCGGCTCAGCAGCAGGCTGCCGAGCAACTGGCCGTCGCGGTCTTTCAGGGGCAGGCGCAACAGGCTGGGCGCCAGGTACTCCGACCATTCGGCCTGCAGAGCGGCGGGGGCATCGGTGGCGCTTAGGTCACGCAACTCGGCTGCCCAGGGCTGGCTATCCCAGCCCGCACAAAGGCGGCCGAGAAACAGCATCAGGGGGGCATTGGCCTCTACCTGGGCGAGCCCGGAGCAGGCACTGATACGCGCTTTGTCGGCATCCCACAGAAAGGCCTCCTGGTAGTCGAGTAACTGGCGCGTATCGTTGACCATCAGGAAGCCTAGGCCGGCTACGTCGCTCTGGGCGCGGGCGCGACGCTCGATTTGCAGCAACAGCGCCATACGCTCGGCGCGTTTGTCGGGCAGGGTGGTGACACTGGCGTTCATGAACCGTCTGCCGGCGGTTGCAGCAGCGCGACACCGCTCATTCCCGGAAGCAGCCCAGCGCTGTCGCCGGTGATGCGCGCGAACACCTTGAGCGATTGGCTGAGTGGGTCGATGGCCGCGCCGAGGCGTTCGATCTGAGCGGGATAGCGCTGGCCGGTTTCGTCCAGCTGCACTTCGAACTCGACGCCGGGCTTGAGCCAGGACATCCAGGCCGAGGGGGCGATCAGCTCCAGTTGGTAGGCACTGTCGTCATAGATCGCCAGTAACTCGGTGCCTTCGGCGACGTGCTGGAAGCGCTGCGCCATGCGCTGCGAGACGCGCCCGGCAAAGGGCGCATCCAGGTTGCAGCGTTTCAGCATGGCGCGGCCCACGCCGCTTTCCGCCTGGGCCACGGCCATGTCGGCCTGGGCCTGGGCGACCTCGGCCTGGCTGATGGATTCCAGGGCATCGAGGCGCTTGGCAACGTCGAGCTTCTTCTGCGCTCCGCGCTGCACCGCTTCACTGCGGTTGAGCTGGGCGCGCTGCACCGAACAATCGAAGGCGGCCAGGCGCTGACCTTCCTTGAAGCGATCGCCTTCCTTGACGGCCAACTCGGTGAGCTTGCCGCTGAGCTCGCTGGACAGCACCGTCTGGCGGATCGGGCTGAGCTGCACACGCAGCTCGTTGCTCGCCTCATCGGCATGGGCGAGGTTGGCTGCCGTGGCGATCAGGATCGCCAGCACGCCGGGCCAGAAACGCTCCGTTGCAAGCGGCTGGTCAGCGGGCATTGGCCTGCTCCACCGGAACCAGCTCGGCGCCCCGCAACGAGCCGAGGCTTTCCCACATATCCAGGCGCAGGGTCTTGGCGGGTGGCTGTGCACGCTGGGCGACCAGTGGCGCGCTCGGTGCCGCAGCCGTCACCAACGGCGTGGAGGTGCCGTAAGGAACCTGCTGCGCGGCGGCGATGCCGGCCGGCACGGCGCCCTGGCCCTGGTTGAGGCGCATGGAGTTGCCTGCGATGGCGCGGGTCAGCTCATCGACGCTGCTGCCAGCGATGCGTTCGGGCAGCGGATCGAGGCCGGCGGCCTGGTAAACAGCGCCGTGAGCGACCTGCAGTTCGGCGAAGGCACGGTCACGGGTACGGGTCGCCAGTACCGTTTCGGTGGCCGTGCGCACGCGCTCCAGACGGCTCTGCGCCTGGCTGGAGAAGGAGTTCTCGCTCTGGCGCAGGATGCCGCGTTGCACCTGTTGCAGTTCGCTGGAGCGGGCGAACACCTGGCTCGAACGCTCATATTCGCGCCAGGCCACGTTGACCTGGGTGAGCACCGCCATGCGCATGGCCTGGCGGCGCAGCTCGGCAACCTGCAGGCGGGTTTCGCCGGTTTTCTTGATGGCCGGGTAAGCCAATACATTGAATAGGTTCCAGCTCACCTGCATGCCGGCGTCGGCCCAGTTGTCGTTGACCAGATAACTGTTGCTGTCGTAGTTGGCGCCGACGAACAGGTTGGCTCCCGGCAGCAACTTGAGCATCGCAGCACGGGTTTCCAGCACGGCATTGCGTGCCTGATAGCTCTCGCTGCGGATCTCCGGGCGCTCGGTCATGGCGGTCACTTCAAGATCCGCCAGGTTGTAGGCCAGGGCCGGTTGGGCGTAGCTGGAGTCGTCTGGCAGTACCAGGCTGAAAGCCGTCGCCGGCGGCAGGTTCATCAGGCTGGCCAGGCGCGCCTTGGACACCGCCAGTTCACCTTCCACCACTTCCAGTTGGCGGATCATTTCCAGCAGGCTTTTCTGGTAGCGCAGCGATTCCAGTGGCGCGACCAGGCGCTGGCGTTCGGTCTGCCGGGCCTGCTCCAGGGCGCCGCGGGCGTCACTCAGCGCGCGTTGCACTTCCGGCTGCAGGCGCTCGGCGCTGGCGGCCTGCCAATAGGCGTCACGTACCTGCTGAACGATATCGGCGACCACCTTGCGGCGCGCCTCTTCAGCGGCCAGCACCTTGTTGGCCTGGGCCTTGGCGCTGAAGTAGCTGACGCCGAAGTCGAGCATGTTCCACGACAGGCGCAGGTTGGCGTCGCGGCTGGAGCGGTCGCTGCTGGTCGATGGTTCCAGGGATTGCCGCCCGGTGGTGACCGATTCGCTGGATGACCCGGCGATATTATCGCGCCCCTTCCAGCCTGCGCTGGCTGCCAGTTGGGGCAGCAGGCCGAGGTTGGCGACGCTCAGGCTGTTGTCTTCCAGGGCGCGCTGCATCAGGCCCAGGCGCTGTTGCAGGTTGTACTTCACGGCGCGGGCCATGGCTTCGTCCAGGCTGATGGCGCGCGTCACCGGCTCCTGATTGTCAAACATGGCGCTGCGGTCTTTCTGGGCGTCGGCCAGTTGCTGCTCGGGTGTCAGCACTTGCGGGGTGACGGCGCAGGCACTCAGGCCCAGCGCGGCACAGACAATGGCCAGACGCAGGGTGGAACGGTCGAAGGTTTTGCGGTTCATTGATCGATGATCCTTGGCAGTGTTCAGGCGATGTGGCGTGTGGTGACAGCGACCGGCTCCCCAGCCAGGTCGCTCAATTGGTCGAGCAGCTCGAGCGCGTCGCTGAGCAAGGCGCTGGAGGTGTCCTGGCGCATGCGCTCCGGCAGCGACTCTGCTACGGGAGCGGATTGCTGCAGCGCTTCAACGGCCTTTAGCGGTGATGCGCCCTCGGCACGAATTTCCATTGGCGTACGCTGTTCGCGGCCCTCGCCATCGCGGCTGATCAGGGTCAGGCGCAGCACCCCATCGCGCTGTAGGCGCTCACGATCGATGCGCAGCTCACCGCTGCGCGCATCGAACGATGCCCAGCTCGGCAACGGCAGGCCGTTGGCCAGGGTGACCCGCTGCGGTGCGCTGCCATCGGGCAATTGGCTTGGCAGTTCGAGGGTGATGCTGCGGGCATCGCCTGTGCTCAGATCGACGCTTGCGCTCAGGCGCGAACCCTCGACGCTGAAACTGCCTGCGCTGTGCTGGCGGCCCGTATCGGTGAGCACCGTGTCGGCGTTGGCCAGTTGCTCGGCAAGGCTGCCTGGATTGCTGAAACCCGTTCTACCGTCATGCAGCAGAGTGAGAACAACCGGACGCGATGTTGCAGGTGCTGCCTCTTGCTGCGGGGCGAAATCGGTGTTGTCGATCTGGAAGTTTTCGTTGCTGGCGGAAAGATCCTGCGTACTGGTGAGCACGCTCTCACGAGGGCTAATGGTGAATAGTGTTGGCAGTACAGGGTCGCCGTTAGCGGGGAGTTCCGGCGTGCCCGGGTTACCGGGATTTTCCGGCGTGGTACTGGCCTCGGTCACCGACATGGTGACCTGACGGCTGGCTTCGAGATTGCCATCACTGGCTTTCAGGGTGAGCGCAAAGGTACCGGCTTCGGTCGGCATGCCCTGGATAGTTCGTGTCACTGCGTCGAACTGCAGGCCTGCGGGCAGACCGATGACGCTCCAGGTCAGGTTATCGCCGTCAGCATCGATGAACAGATTGGCCGGAAGGGCGTAGCTGTAGGCTGTACCGAACGTCGGGTTGCCAAGGTTCAGGGAGATTCCGCTATCGATTGGAGGCTGATTATTTTCGGCTGAATGGCTGACGCTAACGCTTGCGCTGATGTTCAGGCTGGCATCGTCGTAGTCGCTGATACCGGTCAGGGTGACGACCACGTTGCCATCGGCGACCGTATTGGCCAGTACCTTGTAGCTCATGCCGTCGACCAGGCGCTCGACGTCGGCAGGTGCATTGGCGTTGCTGGAGTCGAGGTTGATCTTGATGGTGGCGCTGCCGTCGGCGTTGATCGTCACGGAATAGGCGTAGCCATTGGCACCGGTCTGGGCCATGTCGGTGGCTTGCAGCTTGATCTCATGGCCGTCTATGACCAGTGCCTGATCGGCGCTGCTGCGATTGACCGTGATATAGAGCGCGGTCAGCGGCTGGTTGTCATTGCCAGACCGTATGATGACGTCGCTGAACAGGTCGACGGCCTCGGGCAGACCGCTGTTGCGGATTTCCAGCTGGGTCTGCGTGCCTGTTGCGCTGAGTTCAGGAAGTGGCGTGTTGGAGACTGGGCGTGCGCCTTCCAGGGTGACGGTGGTCTGCTCGGTAAAGGTGCTACGGGTGCTGTAGTCATCCTCGACAAGTCCCAGGCTCACGGTACGGGTGCCACTGCTTTCGCTACCGGTGTGGCTGTAGGTCAGACTGTTGATGATCTGTGCCGTCTCAGCGCCATCACGTGCAGGGCCTGCCTCGCGGCCCATATAGAGGGTTACCGTGGCCACACCATTGCTGACTCTGACGCGGTACTCGATGCGATCCTCGCCTTCGCCGGCATATGCCTGCCAGTCGACAGTCGAGTTGAGAACGATCTGGCTGCCCGCCACATTTATCACATCACCTGCGGTAACGCCGCTGACGGTGATTTCTACACGATGGATCTTCTGGCCGGATTCGATGGTATCGATCTGGGTGTCCTTGAACAGCCCGACCGGATCGCCACCTGTGGTGAAGGTTGGGTTCAGCGGTGTGGTGTCCACGACGGCTGCATCGTTGATGTCTACCAAGCCAACGTTGGCGTCCAGGCTGGCGCTGTTGCCGTCGCCGTCGTTGAACACCAGGTTGAAACTGGCAGTGCCGCCGTTGCGGGTCGGGTGGTTGCTGCTGGACGTATAGGCCACCTGGCGTAGCACGTGCTGCGCATCCGCCTGGCTGACACCGGCGAGGAAGGCGATGGTCAGCTTGCCATTGGCGCCGATCACGAACTCGGCAATTGCGGTTGCGCCTTTCCAGATCTTGCCGTCGTCCTTCAGCTCCAGGCCGTTATCGTTCAGGAAGCTGAAGGCATCGCCGTCCCCGGCGCCGCCGCTGCGTTCGATCACCAGGCTGGAGCCTTGATAGTCGTCCGCTGCATCCAGTTGTGGGTCGGCCAGCGTGCCACCGGGGAGCAGGGCGACAGGTTCGCCATGCTCGGTAAAGGTCACGGCGGCTGGTTTCAGGTCGATGACCAGTAAGCCTTCATTCCAGCCTGAGCCTTGAAATACACCGGTGAGGTAGAGCTGCTTGCCATCGGCGCTGAACGCTGCATGGCGCACTTCGTTAAAGGTGGTGCCCGCGAAGTTGGCATAGTCGCCGAAGCCTTCAACTTTCTGAGCGAGAGTGAGAGAGCCATCTTCTGCGCGGCTGTATAGGAAAATGCCGTAGGTGTTGTAGCGACCACTCGTACCCAGGGCACCGATCACCGCCACGCTCTTGCCGTCTGGAGAAACAATGACACCCTTGGCGGTGATACTGCCGCTTTCTCCCAGTTCAAAAGTGGCTACAGCGCTCAGGTTGCCGTCTGCTGCGACGTTGAGCACGTGCAGCAGCGAGTTACCGTCGATGACATACAGTGTCTTGCCATCGGCTGACAGATTGAGTTCAGAGGCGTAGTAACCGAACTCGGCAGCGTTGGAACCGGCGACCGCTTGCTTGAACGTTAGCGAGCCATCGGCTGCGATGCTGAAAGCGCTGACCAGCGTGTCGCCACCAGAGGTGGCGACGTACAAAGTCTTGCCATCGGGCGACAGGCTGATGGCGTTGGCACCATCGAGTTGTATGCCTGTAGCGCCGGCATCTTCGAGCGTCTGCTCCAGCGTCAGGGTGGCGCCGCTGCGGCTGAACACCAGCAGCTTGTCATTGGCCGTCACATAGACAGTGTCGCCTTGGGCCACGACAGCGCTCACCAGGCCGAGGTCATTCCCGAACGTGCCGAGTTGCTGCAGATCGGCCGCGTTGAACAATGCCACGCCATCGGCACCGATCAGGTAAAGAGTGCTTCCGTCTTTCGAGGCATGCAGCGTCGCGGCACCGGTCAGCCCATTGGCTTCCTTGCTCTCGAGCAGTTGCAGCGAGCCATCCGCGCCAAGCTGGTAGACGGAAATCGTGTTGTAGAAGACGTCCGAGCCGGTCGCGGTTTCTTCGTCATACACATAGTTGGTTGCCGAACGCACGACGTAGACCTTGTCGCCGATAACCGTGATGCCCTGAATACCCTGCAACTGGTTGTTGCCATTCGCATCGAGCTGAGTGAGCAGATCTGCGTAGTCGAGCGATCCGGTTTCCGCGCCCAGGGTGGGCAACTGACGCTGGTCACGCACGATAACGCTGGCGCTGATGCCCGGTTCGATCTGGTCGCTCGAATCACTCAGGCTGGCCAGGGTGATGGTGACTGTGCCGGTAGCGGCAGTATCGGCCAGCACCTTGTAGGCGATGCCATCGATCAGGGTGGCGGTGGCTTCCGGGGTGGCGGCGTTGCTCGAGGAATCGATGCTGACGCGGATACTGGTCACGCCATTGTTGACCTCGACCACGTACTGGTAGCCGTTGGCGCTGGTCTGGCCGCTGCCACCTTGCAGGGTGATTTCCTCGCCATCGATGACCAGGGCCTGGTCGGCGCCGCTGCGATCGACGGTGATCACCAGGTCGGTCAGTGGCTCGCCACCGTCATCGAGGGAAACCGTTACCTGTTGGAACAGATCGACCGGGCCTGGAAGAGGGCCTGTGCCAATGGTAAGCGAAGCCTGTTGGCCGTTGGCTGCGAGCGTGGGGTCTGGAGTGGCTGTAGCACGCAGCAATGCCAGTGTCATATCGGCGGATTTGCCACCGTCGCCCACGGTCAGTTTTAGCTCGACTCGCGCAGGTGGCTCGGCACTGTCGTTGTGGTAGGTGACCTGTTGTAGCACCTGGTTGGCGGTGGCCTTGTCGACATCGGCGATAAAACGGATGGTCAGTGTGCCGTTTACCGAGACGAATTCGGCAATTGCCGTGGAGCCTTGCATGATCTGGTTGTCGACCAGCTCCAGGACTGCGCCTTTCTGGAAACCGAACAGATCGTTCGCCGATGCGGTACCGCTGCGGCTGATGGTCAGTTCGGCGCCTTGGTAGTTGTTCGCCGCCTCGAAGTCCGGGTCGGAAAAACTGATTCCATCGCTAAATGGTGTGCTGGGCCGGCTGGCCACATAGGTGCTGTTGGGCAGGGCGGAGAGAATGACCACGCCGCTGGTGAACTGGCTACGACCGGTATAGATGTTCAGGCCATCAGCACTGACTGCAATCTGGTTGGAGCGTGCTCCTGTATTGAGGCTACTGACGAAGGCCACGGCCCCGGTAACGCTGTCACGGCTAAGCACTGCCAGCGGCCCACCGTTGAAGCCGACGTAGAGGGCGGAGCCGTCGCTCGACATGGCTATCTCGCGGATCGACAGAGAGGTCACGTGCGCATAGAGCGACAGGGTGCTGACATAGGTCAGGCTGCCGTCTGCGGCATCACGGCTGAAAACCGTAAGGGTCGCTTGCTGTCCCGAGCCGACATAGACGTACTTGCCGTCCGGGGAGATGACGATGTCTTGCAGTTCTTCCAGGTAGTTGTTGCTCGGTTGGACACCACTGTCGCTATCGGCGGCAATCGTGGTTCTGTTGATGAAACCGCTGTAGGTCAGCACGCCCGTCTGAGTGTCGCGGATGAATACCGTGATCATGCTGTTGCTGCGGTTTGCCACGTAAACCGACTTGCCATCGGAGGACACGACGATGCCGCTTGGCGCATTCATCCCCAGGTCGGCTGAGCCGCCCTGATAGGCGCCAAGGTAGGTGAGTGCGCCGGATTGCGAGTCGATGGAAAACTGTGCCAGTAAGGATTTGCCGGTCGCGCCATCGATGGTCGAAATACCGTTGATGGTGTAGAGCGATTTGCCATCCGCCGAGATCACGATCTCGGCTATCTGTGCATCCAGGCCGGTTACGGCGCTGACACCCTGGGTGGCGGCAATGCCGGCATAGCTGTATTGGCCCGTGCTGGCGTCGTAGGTGAAACGCACCAGGGAGTAGACAGCGGCATCGCCCGTATTGCCGGCGAGGTAAAGGTTGTTGCCGTGCATGGCCATGCTGGTGATCGCGTTGAGGCCGTTGACCTCGATGGCCTCGATGGCTGGGTTGTCGCTGGCGCCTTGGGTGAAGGTTTGTAGCAGGGTCAGCTCACCGGTTGCGGTATCGCGCGAATAGATTCGCAGGTAGCTGGTGCCGGCAGCGTTCTCACCTGTACTGCCGCTGATGACCAATGTCTTGCCGTCTGCAGACAACACGATGTCGGTGACGCGATCGGCGTAGCCGTTCAATGTCCCGTCGGCGTAATACAGGGTGCGGTCAGGGTCGCTGACGTCGCTCTGCCATTGCGGCGCATTGTTGATCGCCAGGGCGATGCTGGCGCTGATGGCCGGCTCGCCAGTGTCGTCGCCACCACCGCCGCTGCCGCCGTTGTCTTGAATGCTCGCCAGGGTGAACGTGCGGATACCGGTGATGGCCTGGGTGGTGTCGTTGACGTAGGCGATGCCGTTAACCAGTGTCTGCGCGGTTGCCGCGTTGATGCCACTGCTGGTGATTACCAGCGTGGCGCTGTCGCCAGTGCGTGTATAGGTGTAGCTGTAAGCGCCAGCGTTGCCACTGCCGGACTGCGACAGGTCGATACGCGTTCCAGCGACGATGATGAATTCGTTGGCGACGTTGTTCAGCCCGTCGATGTTCAGAGTGAGCTGGATGATCGACTGGCCGACTTCCCCCGTGCTGATGGTGGTGTCCTTGAACAGGGCGGTGACCGTGCCGGTGGTGTCATAGCCGGCGTTGCTGACTGGGGTGGTCGTGAGCTCCGGTGCGGTGTTGTTGGTCAACAGTACATCCAGGCTGACGGTCGGGCTGTCCACCTGGCCATCGTTGGCGCGCAGTGCCAGTGTCACCACGCTGCCGTTGGCATCTGCCGAGCTATCGTTGCTGTAGGTCACCTGACGCAGGACGGCGTTGGCGTCATCGCGGCTGGTGCCCGCGAGGAAGGTGATGGTCAGGCTGCCGCCGCTCTGGCTGAACGTGGCGATGGCCTGGCCATCCTTGAGCACGTCGCCATTCTCCAGACGCAGGCTGCTGCTGTTGGCGAAGCCGAATACGTCGTTGCTGGAGGCACCGCCTTCACGGCTGATCAGCAGTTTGCCGCCGCTGTAGTCGCCGGAACCGCTGGCCAGTCTGTCGAAGTTGGCGTCGCCCAGTGTCAGGCCGTTGGCCAGGGCGATTTCCTCACCCCGGATCAGCGTCTGAATCGAGGAAAAACGGCTCAGGCCGTTGCCGGAAATCAGCACCGATTGGCCATCGGCGGAGACGGTGATTTCCTGGCCATTGGAGGTGCTGGTTACCGTGCTCAGTTTGGTCAGGCTGCCATTGTCCGCCACGCTGTAGATGTGCACGGTACCGTTGGTGGCTGCGGCGTAGAGACGGCTGCCCTCTGTGTTGAGCGACAGGCTACCAACCGGGATATTGCTGATGACATTGGCCTGGGTCAGCCTGTTGTCGGCACCCAGGTGGTAGGTAGTGATGCCATTGCCGTTACCGACGTATAGGTAACGGCCGTCTTCGGAGGCCACCAAATCGGTACCAGCGGCACTGATGTTGATGCTGTCGACCAATGTCAGCGCGCCGGTGCCCGAGGCGCTGCGCTGGTAAACCGACAGGCTGGGAGGCGTCACGATGCCAGCCCCTGCGTAGGTCACGTAGACGTAGTCGCCGGAGGTGGTCACCACCCCGTTACGGCCTTCAGGGCGGTTAAGCAGTGTCAGGGCACCGGTATCGACATCGCGGTTAAATACATACAGGCCGTTCCACTGGCTACCAACGAACAGCTGCTTGCCATCGTCGGAGATGGCGATGCTACCGGTCACGGTATCGCCAACCGCAATGCTTGCGTTACGGCTCAACGTACCATCGGCATTGACGTTGAACAGTACGAGTGTGCCGCTGTTGGATGCGGTGTAGACCGACTTGTCGTCAGCGCTCACGACCATGTGCTTGACCGTACCTAGATCCTGAATGCCTGTCAGGGTCTGCTTCAGTACCAGGCTGCCGGTGCCGCTGACCTCGAACACGCTGATGCTGCTGTTCGAGCCAGCGGCGTAGACGTACTTGCCGTCGGCCGAGTAGGCCACCTCGGTGGAACCAGCCAGCACGCCGGCGTTGAGGGCTTCTGCCTCTTTCAGAATGTCGCCTGAAATCACCGGCGGCACATTGACCCGGCTGTCGATCTCGACCGTGGTCTTGATCGCGCTCAGGTCGGTGGTCTGGCCGCCGTCATCGCTCAGGCTTTTCAGGGTGACAGCAACGGTGCCGCTGGCGACGGATTTGTCGAGCGCCTGGTAGGACATAGTGTCGATCAGGGTGCTTACGTTCTGTGGCTCGGGGTCGAATGAGTTAAGCGATAGGGTAATGGTTGTGGTCGTGCCGGAAACGCTCACGTTGTAGACGTAGCCCGTGTCGTTGGCCCGCGTTGTGCCACTGCCGGCAACCAGTTCGATGCTCTTGCCATCGATCACCAGCGCCTGGTTGCTGCCGGTACGATCGATGGTAATGACCAGGTCGGCCAGTTCATTGAAGCCGCCACCTGTCTCCAGGGAAACACTGACGTCCTTGAACAGATCCACCGGCGGGAAGCTGGTGGTGCTGTCGGTGATGGTGATGGTGCTCTGGATTGGCGTTGCTTCCACGCCCGGCGCATCGGCAGTGGCCGGCGCATCGACCTGAGCGGCTACTTCCGCGGCAGTGGTGACGGCTGCGGCATCGAGGAGGATGCGCGGCTCCAGGGCCAGGGCATGGAAATAGCGTTGCGAGGGCTTGCGTGTGGTCATGGCAGTCTTCCAGGACAATGAACAGCGAAAATAAAAGGGACGGCGCGGAGGCAGGGGCTACTCGACCAGGCGTACGTAGGAGCCCTGCCGGCGGATGTCGTCGAGAATTGCGTCGAGCCGGCTTTGCAATTGGCCTTCGGCGGCGGCGAAGTCGAAACCCTTGAGGTAGGTGATGTCGCCAGCCTGTTCGGCGCAGCGGGCCAGGCCCGGCCCGGCAAGGCGTCGGAAATCCGAAGCGCCGTCGATCGTGCTGTCTTCGGCACCCAGGTCGTTGTTCTCTATCTCGTCCTGGCCGATGGCTATCAGGTAGAAGCGCAGCTTGCGTTCGCGAAAGCTGTCGCACAGCCGGGCGAAGCGTCGTGTTCGTAAACTCTGATTTTCGCCATCCGTGCCGGTCTCGCCATCGATGGCCTGAGCGGTGTCCGCGTTGTAGCTGTCGCTGTCGAACCAGCGTTGGCCGGTGGTGTTGACCAGCATGACGATGGCCTTGTAGCTGTCGCCGCCATCTTCCTTGAAGTCCTTGGGCAGTTCGTCCTGCAGGTTCCAGCCACTGCTGCCACGAAAGGCCGGGGCCAGGGCCATGGCGCTCCAGCCCATGGCGATGGCGTAGTTGACGTTGAAGCGCGTGGACATCTGATCGAGGCGTTCCTCGATCTTGTCCATGTCGTTGCTCAGTGGCAGCAGAGGGGCAGATGGGCAGCCACTGTCGGCAACCATCCAGCGGGTGTCGTTGATGCCGGTGGCTTGACCGAACATCGGGTTGGGGCCGATCCAGCGGATCGGCGTGGCGCCGGGACTGCCGTTCTCAGGCAGGTCGTGGCGGTAGTAGATGTGGAATTGCCCGCTCGGGGCGTCATCCCAGAAGTAGTTATCACCCCGGTTCAGGCCACGGTACATGCACAGCAGGTTGGCGCGCCGATCCGGAATACGGCGGTCATGTAGGCCGGCGTAGCCAGTGCGGAACAGCGAGGTCAGTTCGATCGGGCGTAGAGCGCTGGCCATCGCCCAGCTGTTCAAACGTTGCGCATGATTGGCGCTGGGGCCTGCGGGGGCACGGGACTCTGGGTTGGTGTAGTCGGGCGAGACGTTCACCGATTGGCTGTAGGGCACCAATGCCAGCCAGGCGTCATCGCGACCCTTCACCAGGTTCTCGGCGAAGTGTTTACCCAGGCGGCGCAGCACGGCCAGATTGGCGGCATTCTCAGAAAGGGTGTTGGGCAGGGCCAGCGCCACTTCGAGGGCGCTGGGCTGTACTTCGACGGTGGAGTGAATGTGGATGTCTCGAGTTTCGGTGCCCAGCATTTCGGCATCGGCCTGCAAGGTCACCGCGACCTTGTAGCGGGTGCGGCCTTGGTCGTCCTTTTGCTCGCTGAGGGTAAGGGTTTCTTCGTCGATCTGGGCGGCGAGGGTGCTGTCCAGGCCGAGGTTGTTGATGACGTAGCCGTAGGCCAGCTTCTTGAAGTCTTCCAGCGGTTTTTCGCCCTTCGCCAGGCGCTCCTGGCCGACCGCGAGGGCCGCCAGGTCAGTGGCGCGCTTGACCTGCGAAGCGCTGTTGACCATGCGGCTGGTATCGATCGCGTAAGCGGTGGCGAGCAGGGCGCCGCCGAGGGCCAGCACCATGAAGGGCGCGATACTGCCGCGCTGACGGCGAGCGCTGATCATGACCGTTGCCCGTCGTGGCTGCCTGGCTGCACGGCATGAGTCGATGACACTCCCGGATGGCGAAGCTGGGGGGCGAAGGGGAGTGCATGCATCGGAAATCTTGCCTTTCAGTGGACGCCCGGAAGAGATCAGGCGCGGAGTGTGAAAGATAAGAATAATTCCCAACCGCAAGCAATCATCGTTTCATTAAGAATGCTTAAGGGAGTGGCTGGGGACGTGGAGCAGCGGGCGGTTTGGCAGGCGTTGCTCGGTGCTGCAACTGTCCGATCACGGCTGTTCGAACGCCGCTTGTGGGAGGCGCTTTAGCGGCGAGGGTTGAGTAGAGCTGTCGCGGCTAAAGCCCCTCCCACGGGGGGGATAATCCAGGCAATGGAATTCAGACGGTCGCGCTTTCCACTGGCAACGATTCGGGCCGCGACCAGATCCAGCAAGCGCCGCAGAACATGCCGCCACCGGCGGTGAGCTGCAGCCACAGCGGTGGGGTGTGCCACAGCAGCAAGGCGAAGCACAGCAGCATGCTGACGCTGGCATACAGCTTGTGGCGACGGGCGATCACGCCACCATTGGCCCAGTTGTTGAGGATGGGCCCGAATACGCGGTGTTCATGCAGCCAGCGGTTCAGGCGCGGTGAGCTTTTGCTCGAGGCCCAGGCGGCCAGCAGGACGAACTCGGTGGTGGGCAACCCCGGCAGGAGAGCGCCGAGTATGGCGCACCCCAGGCTCAGGTAGGCCAGTACCAGGTAGCAGAGCCGTTTGGCCCGGCTGGTGGCGGGTACGTAAAGGGACGGTGTAGGCATTTCGAGTCGAATCCGCACAGCAACAAGCTGACAAGTAAAAGGTGCTGGCCGGCGCGAGACAAGTTAAGAGGCCTTCATCTTTGTCGCTGCGCTTGAGCACCTGTGTTCAGCGCCGCGCGCGAAGGCCAGGCAGGTGAAAGCAGTGCACAGGCTGGAACACCCGCGCAGCGTTTTCCAGCCGCCGTGAGCGATCCGAGTGCGCTTATGCGCCATCGAAAGGCCGGGCGAAGCGTCATCTGCGGGTGCGCATATGTGGCGGGTTAAGGATCAGCTGTCCTCGTCCTTGATCCCGACTTCTTCGCTGAGAGGTTCGTCCAGTTCGATGTCGTTGTAGCTCATGCGCGCGAAGGAGATGGTCTGGATATCCTTCTCGGCGATCAGGGCGCTGGTGAGGGCCAGGTTGTCGCTGTTGCGGCACAGTTGCACGACCACCAGGGAGGTGTTCGGCGGTGCTTCGTCGTCCTCTGTGGCGGGAGCCTCTTCGGGTAGCTCGCCGTTGTAGTGACCATCGGTGTAGAGCTCCGGGCAGATGCCTTCGACATTGCCGCGATACAGCGGCTTCCAGGGCATGCTGCGGTCGAGCATGACCCGGCTGATGACCAGTTCGTACTCGCCCAGCGCGCCAGGGGCTGCGCTCTGCTCGGTGAGCGCCTGCAGGCTGTCCTTGTCCAGGCGGTTCTGCATGGCCAAGGTGCTGGCGACGGTATGGGCCGACTGCTCCATGTAAGCGCGGGCCTGATTGATGTTGTAGAGGTCGGCGATGATGACCGCGCTACCGATCAGCAGCGGCAGGATCAACGCGGTTTCCACCAGGGCATTGCCGCGTTGCTTACGGCGTGAGGCGATCATTGCGCGTCCTCCTCCTTTTCCCGGTCGCTGGTCAGGCTGCCGAGCAGTTGCCGGTACTGGTACTGGAAGGCATCACCGAGGCCGAACAGGGCCGGCAGCGGGGTCATGAACGCCTGAGTCAGGTCGACGGTGACGCTGAGTACGGGAGGCGAGCGGTCAGTGGCGTCCTGTTCTTCATCCGCTTCGCCACCGCCGAAGCGGCGCAGGTTGTCGAAGGCCAGTACATCGACCTCGAAGTTGTCTTCGGTAAGGAAGCCGTAGGACGAATCGATCAAGCGCTGCTCGATGGCTTCCTGCAGCACTTCTGGTGTTTGCGTGTAAAAGGCGCGTTCCTGGCGAAAGTCCTGCAGGGCACGCTCCAGTGACAGGCTGCCGACGCCGATCATCAGGCTGATGCGCGACAGTTCGAAGAGCATCATCACACCAAACAGCAGCACCGGCAGGATCAGTGCGGTCTCTATCGCGGTGACGCCTTGCTGGTCGCGCAGCAGGGCGCGCAGGGTAGCCCGGCGCATGCTTAGTTCTGCTCGCTCAGGGCCAGGGGTTGCTGGCTGGCAGCCAGCAGTTCACTGGCCAGGGGCGCACCCGCATTCACCCGGGCACGGGCGGTACGGAACTGCTCGAGAATGGTGCCGGCATAGTCCGCTTCCAGGCTTTCCAGCAGCACGGCCTTGGCGGTGTCTTCATGTCCGGAGAAGACATAGGCCAGCGCCAGGTTGAGTTGCAGGGAAATGTCGCCCTGGCCGCGGGCCTGATTGAGCAGGCCGATGGCGCGGCTGCTGTCGCCGCTGGCCAGCCAGGACAGTGCCAGGTTGTTCAGTGCGGGGCTGTAGCCGGGGTCGATGGCCAGCGCCTTTTCGAATTGCTGACGGGCGTCCTCGTCGCGCTTTTGCAGGTTGTAGGCGACGCCGAGGCCGTTGAGCGCCTGCAGGTTATTCGGCTGCGCGTCGGTGGCGCAGCGGAAGTCGCCTTCGGCCAGCGCAGCCTGGCCCAAGGCTAGGCGGGCGCGGCCCAGGCCAGAGCAGAGCGCTACGCTTTGCGATGCCGGCAGGGCACTGGCATCGCCGCCGAGTTCGTCACGGGCGCGCAGGTACAGCGGCAGGGCTTCTTTGGCGGGGCGCACGTTGGCGGCAACGCTGGCGTACTCGAGCACATAGCTGCCCTTGAGCTGACCGCGTTCATCCATGCGTGCATACACCTCGTCGGCGGCCTGGAAACGCTGGTTGTCGCGCAGGGTGTGAGCCAGGCGCAGGGCCTCGCCGGCCTCTTTGTCTAGCGCCGGTTGCGAGAGCGACGTGAGGCTGGCGCAGCCGCTCAGGGTCAGGGTGAGCAGCAGTGGCAGCAGGGCGGTGTGGTACGAAGGCATGACGGGTTCTCGCATCATTGGCTGAGCAGGCGGATGACGCGCACCATGGCGGGTGCGCCCATCATCGCCACGATGGGGGGCAGGATCAGCGTCATCAACGGCACGCTGAGCTGGGCCGGCAGTTTGCCGGCGCGTTCTTCCAGGGTGAGGATCAGCGTTTTGCGGCTTTCCTCGGAAATCGTGCGCAGTGCCTGGGACAGCGGCGTGCCGTAGCGCTCGGCCTGGATCAGGGTCGCCACCATGCTCTCGATACCGCTGACCCCGGTGCGTTCGGCGAGGTTCAGCAGCGCCCGTGGGCGGTCGCTGAGAATCTGCAGTTCGGCATAGGTGTAGCGCAGCTCGTCGGCCAGCTCCGGCGCCGACAGCACCAGTTCCTTGGCCACCACTTGCAGCACGCGGCCCAGCGGCAGACCGGCTTCGGCGCAGATCACCATCAGGTCGAGGCCGTCGGGCAGGTTGCGCTCCAGGCGTTCGCCGCGTTGTGCGCTGCGCATCTTCAGGCCGACTTCCGGCAGGGTGGTGCCGGCGAACAGGGCGAGCAAGCCGCCGGCCAGGCCGTTGAGGCCCATCCGCGAGCCGGGCTCGAGGATGCCGAACAGCACCACCAGCGCCAGCAGCAGACCCAATGCATACTTGCCCGCCATCAGCAGGCCGAGTGCTTCCTGGCTGCGGAACCCGGCCATGATCAGCAGACGCCGCAGCTTCTGCCGGTCGTTGGCGGTGCCGGCCAGGCTTTCGCCGAAACGTGCCACTGGCAACAGCAAGGCCAGCAGGCGTGGCGGCAGTTGCAGCCCCTGGCCGCGCAGAATGTCATCGGCCTGGCGCGGTGCCTGTTCGGCCTGTGCGGTGCCGAGCAGGCGATCACGCAGCGGCGTAAGTTGCCGACGATGGTGCAGACCGATCAGCAGCAAGCCGATACCGGCCAGCAGAATGGCCATCGCTGCGGTGGCCAGCGGGTCGTTGAACAGCGCGTTCATGACACCCTCCGAACCATGAAGTGGGTGAGAGTCAGGCCCAGGGCAACACTGCCGAAGGCGTAGAACAGCACGCTGTTACCGGTTGGGTCGCCGAGCAGGAAGTGAAAGTCGCGCGGCGAGTTCAGGTACATGTAACCGAGTGCCAGCGGCACCAGCGAGGCGACGATTTTCGCCGAGGCGCGTGCCTCCGAGGTTTTTGCCTGGATCTTCAGGTGCAGCTCATGGCGGTCACGCAGAGTCGCCGAGAGGCGGTCGAGGGTTTCCCCGAGGCGGCCACCGGCTTCTTGGTTGATGATCAGGATCACCGCGAAGAAACGGTATTCGTTGAGCGGGATGCGCTGGGCCGAGTCCTGCATGGCCTGGCGCAGCGGCACGCCGATACGCAGCCAGTTGTCGATCAGGGCGAACTCCAGGGCCAGCGGGCCGGCCAGGTTGGGGGCGACCAGGGCGAAGGCATTGCTCACCGGCACGCCAGCGCGGGCGGTGCGGGTAATCGCATCGATGGCTTCCGGCAGGCTCTGCTTGAGTTCGTTCAGGTGTTTAGCCAGGCCGCTGCGGTAGCCCAGGGTGGCCAGCACGCTGAAGAACAGCAGCGTCAGCAGCAGGCTGGCGAGCACCGGGAACGGCGTTTCGCGGCCCAGCAGCACGCCACCGATGAGGCTGAGCAACGCAGTCAGGGCCACGCGCATCGGCAGGCTCTCGCGCCAGCCGAGCACGCTGAGGCCGAGCCACAGGCGGGCGAGACGCGGGCCGATCACGGGCAGGTCGGCGAACGGTGCTTGCTGCATTTCGCGCAGGATGCCGTCGAGTGAAACCTGGGGCTTGGCCTCGCGCGCCTGCCCATCCAGCTCGCCCTTGAGCTTTTCCAGATGCTGAACCGTCGCCTTGTCGCGCAGGTTACGGGAGGACAGGCTGCGGGCTGCCAGTACGGCGAGGATCACCCCGGCGAACACCAGCAGCGTTAGCAGATCGAGTACGGCGTCCATCAGACCTGACCTTCGAACAGGTGCGCATGGGCGCTGTAGAAGTGCGGGCGTTGACCACTCGAGGCGTACTGGCCGGTGAGGCGGCCCTTGGCGTCGACGCTGCTGGTCTTGAAACTGAACAGTTCCTGGGTCTGGATCACGTCGTTTTCCATCCCGCAGATTTCGGTGATGGATACCACACGGCGGGCGCCATCGCGCATCCGCTCGATCTGCACGATGAGGTTGACGGCACTGGCGATCTGCCGGCGAATGGCTTCCAGCGGCAACTGCATGCTGGCCATCATCACCATGTTTTCCAGGCGCATGATGGCGTCGCGCGGGGTGTTGGAGTGCACGGTACACAGCGAACCGTCGTGCCCGGTATTCATCGCCTGGAGCATGTCGAAACACTCGCCGCCGCGCACCTCGCCGAGGATGATGCGGTCGGGGCGCATGCGCAGGGCGTTGCGCACCAGATCGCGCTGGTCGACCTTGCCGGTGCCTTCGGCGCTCACCGGACGGGTTTCCAGGCGTACCACGTGGATCTGCTGCAGTTGCAGTTCGGCGGCGTCTTCGATGGTGATGATGCGGTCGTCTTCACTGATCTTCTGTGACAGCGCGTTGAGCATCGTGGTCTTGCCCGCGCCGGTACCGCCGGAGACGATGATGTTGAGCTTGGCCTGCATCGCGCGTTGCAGCACCAGGGCCATCTCCATGGACATCGCGCCGCGCTCGGCGAGGATTTCCAGGGACATGTTGCGACGCATGAACTTACGGATGGAGATGGTGGTGCCGTCGATCGCCAACGGATAGGTGATGACGTTGACCCGGCTGCCATCGGCCAGGCGCGCATCGACCATCGGGTGGCTTTCGTCGATGCGTCGGCCGACCGCTGCGGCGATGCGCTGGGCGGTGTTGAGCACGTGCTCTTCATCGACGAAGGTGATCGATGACAGCTCCAGCTTGCCGAAGCGTTCGACGAATACCTGGCCGGCACCGTTGACCAGAATATCGTTCACTGAGTCGTCGGCCAGCAACGGCTGGATCGGCCCGATGCCGACCATCTCGTTGAGCATCTCCTCGGCGATGGCTTCCTCTTCCTGGCGCGACAGCTGCAGGCGGTTGTCGTCGCAGATGCGGCGGATCATCGACTCGATCTGCACGCGCAACTTGTCGCGGCCCATGGCAGCGGCCTTGAGCGGGTCGATCTGGTCGTACAGGTAGCCGCGGATCAGCTTGCGATTGTGCGTGCTGTGGCTATCGGCGGGCTTGCCCTGGGCGCTGCGTTGTACGCTGGTGGCGCGTACGTCCTGGGGCTCGGCCGTGGTGGGCTGTTGCACGGCCACCGGCTTGCGGTTGTTTTGTGGGTGACGAATGAGCATGCGCGTAGTCCTCTCAAGCCGCTGAAGGCTGGCGGTTCAGCACGCGTTTGAGGCGCGTCAGCAGGTTGTCCGGTGCGACCGTGGCGCGCTTTGGCGTATGCCCGGTGGCCAGGTCAGCGAGGTCTTGCAGGGCCAGTTGCAGCGCGGGTGCTGCGTCCAGGCGTAGCGAGCCGGTGAGCAGGCTGCTGGCCAGGGCCGGGCCGGCATAGGGCAGTTGCAGGTCGATGCGCCGCTCGACGAACTCCTCGAACTGGCTGCGCTCGACGATGCCGGCGTGGTTGCCACGCGTGGCGTTGGCCACCAGCAGCAGGTGCTGGCCGTCGCTCTCGTCGCCGATCTCGCGCAGCAGGCGGTGCAGGTTGCGCGCGTCCTGCACGGTCAGGTCGGTGAGCAGAATGCGCGTCTGCGCATGCGCTAGCACATCGAGGCTGCCATGCGGGCGGCCGGCGGGCAGATCCCAGATCACCTGGTTGAACATGTGGCAGAGGTTGGCGCCCAGGTGTAGCAGGTGCTCGCTGCTGAAGTTCTGCTCGGGGCGCAGGTTCGGCGTCTGCGCCAGCAGGTGCAGGCGCTCGTTGATCTGGCCCATGGCGCGTTGCAGCAGGCGGCTGTCGATCTCGCCGCTGCTCAGGGCACCGGCCAGGCCGGCCTCGCCGTCATAACCGAGGAGCAGATTCTGATCGCCATTGCTGCGGTCGAAATCCACCACGGCGGTGGCCATATGGCGTTCCTGCGACAGCAGTTGGGCTAGGCTGGCGGCGACCGTACTGACACCGCAACCGCCGGAGGCACCGCTGATGGCGATGGTGCGACCGCTACGGGCGCCGTGGCCAGTGGCATGCCCGGCGCGGGCGCGGCCCAGGGTCGCAGCCAGCAGATCGAGGGGCACCGGCTTGATCAGGTAATCGAACACGCCGCTGTGTAGCAGGGTGCGGTACAGGTCGACATCCTGTTTGCTGCCGATGACCACGATATGGCAGGCCGGATCGCAGAGCTCACCCAGTTCAGCCAGTGACTGCAGCGGTAGCGGGTCGCCGTCGATATCCACGATCAGCACTTGCGGTGGTGCGTTGTCGCGGCTCCAGGTGATGGCGGCGGCGATGCCGCCCGCACGGGCCAGCCCGGCATCCAGGCCAAGGCGCAGCAACTGCTCGCCGAAACGGCCGGCATCTTCGGCGCTGGCGGCGAACAGCATCAGCGTGGATGAATCGGTGTGCGAGGAAAGCGTGGTGTCGTTCATGTCGCGGATCTCTTGGCGGCGGGCCTGGTGGCTCAGTCCTGGAAGTCGATGTCGAGCAGTTCGCGGACTTCGTCGTCGTGGTAGCGGCCAACGGCATTCACCGCGGCCCTGCCATCGCCGCCGTCCAGTGCTTGTGGGCGTATCAGGTCACGCGGCTCGGAGACCATTGCGGCGATGTTGGCGCGGTTGCTGCAACCGAGTGGGCCGACCGCCTGATAGGGCTTTACCGTCCAGGCCTTGGCATCAGCGATAGAGCAGTCCGGTACCTTGACCACCAGGGCCTCAGAGACCACCTGCAGATCCCATTCCTTGGCCTCGGGAGCCTCCAGGCGTGAAGGCATGACGGTGACCTGCTCGGCGACGGCGCCCTGTTCGCGCAGTACGCTGGCCAGGCGCTGGGCCAGGCGTTCGCCGCTTGGCGTGTAGGGCTGCAGCGTCAGTGTTTGCTGGCGCAGACGGCCCTGCACGCGCAGCAGGGTGTTGAGGTTTTCCAGCGAGTCGGCGGTGAGGCTGCCATTGCCGCTGGCCTTTAGCGAGGCGACCAGCGCCGACGGTGCGACCGTTGGCGCTTGTGCGGTCTTGAACGGGGTAAAGCGGTTTTCGCGCATCTGGTTGAGTTGGTGGTCGCAGCCGACGAGCAGGGCGGAGAGCGCCAACAGGGAAAGCAGGGGGCGAACGGGCATGACGATTCTCCTTAGAACAGGTAGCCGGCGGCGGCCTGGGTCGGCAGCATGTTGTCCAGGGCGCGAATGCCGCGGCCGGGCGTCTGCAAGGCGCCGGGCGTGGTTGGCTCGACCACGTAGGCGGTGGCGATGATCACCAGTTCGTTGTCGCTTTGTTCGCTGGTCTCGGTTTCGAAGAAGCGACCGAGCACCGGAATGCTCTTCAGGCCCGGCACGCTGGTGACCTGCTGGGTGATGCTGCTGCGCAGCATGCCGGCCAGGGCGAAGCTCTGACCACTGGCCAGCTCAACCGTGGTGTCGGCACGGCGTACCTTGAAGGCCGGGATGGTGAAGCCGTCGAGCTCCACGGCGCCGTCGTCGGACAGGTCGCTGACTTCCGGGGCCACGTGCAGGCTGATGCGGTTGGGCGACAGCAGGGTCGGGGTCATGCGCATGATCACGCCGTACTGCTTGAAGTCGATGTTCACGCTGTTGTTGACGAAGGTGACGATGGGCACTTCACCACCGGCTGCGAAACCGGCGGTTTCACCGGACATGGCGGTCAGGTTGGGCTCGGCCAGGATGGTCGCCAGACCGTCTTCGGACAGCGCGGTCAGAATCGCCGAAACGCTGGAGCGGCCACGGGTACGACCACCGCCAAGCACCGCACCGGTACCGGCACCTGTCGCATCGGTGACGGTGTCGGCCAGCCGGTTGGTGGCAGCATCGAAGATATTGCCGCCGGTACGGAACAGGGAATCACCGCGGGCGCTGGTGAAGGTCGATTCCCAGTTCAGCCCCAGCGACGTGGTCAGGCTGCGCGAGACCTCGACGATACGCACGCTGATGTTGATCTGCGCCGACAGCTCGACCTTGAGCTGGTTGATCACGCGCGGCGCGGGCGCCTGGCCATTGGCGCCGGCCTGGGCGGGAGCTTGACCGCCGCCACCGCCAGCCTGGCTGGAGCGGGCACCGAGGTTGGCCTCGACACTGTCCATGACCTGCTTGGCCTGCTGCGGTGTGCGCACACTGCCGCGCACGATCAGGCTGCTGCCGGACGGCACGAATTCGACCTTGGCGCCGGGGATCTCATTGGCGATCTGTTCGCCCAGACGCGTCAGCGCGACGATGTTCGGCTTGGCGACAAGCTGGACAGCGGCGACCACTTCGTCGTTGCCGTCCAGCGCATAGAGGGTGGTGGTGCCGGGAATCTTGGCAAAGACGAACACGCTGCCGGGCGAGGCGACCTGGAAGCTGGCGACGCTCGGGTTGGCCACCATGACGTTGGTGGCTTCCCGTGGCAGTTGCAGCAGGCGGCCCTGATTGACCACCAACTGCACGGTGTCGGTTTCTTCGACGGCCTTGAGCGATTTGCGCAGTTGGCGCACGACAGGTGCCTTCACCTCCGCGCTCTGGCCCATCTGCTCGTAGTAGTCGCGGGCGAAGGCCATGTCGAGGTCGGGGTTGTAGCTGTCGGATTCGGCGACAGGCAGCTCTGCCTCATCTTGGGATTCGGCATGCGCCAGCCCCGGGGTGGCGAGCAGGCAGGCCAGCGGCAGGGCAAGGTGTTTGAGCGCGAACTTCATGTATCGGTTTCTCTGTTGGCAGAAGAGGGCTGACCGCTCGGGCGCGTCACTGGTAGTCGAATTGCACGACGTTGCTGGTATCGCCATGGAAGGTTTTCACCAGCGGCCGCTGGTTGGCGAAGGGCGCCGAAGCGCTGTAGACGCCGGTGGTCTGCGCCAGGGTGGTGACGCGGCCGTTACCCGGTCTGACCTGCCCATCACCGACTTCCTGGCTGCTGCGCAGGGCTAACTGCAGCGTGCCGATCTGGCTGGCCAGCGCCAGGCGCTCGGCATACGCGGGTGGCACTTCCAGGGTGACGGTCTGTGGCGCGGAGCGCGGATAGGCATCCGGATTCTTCTTGGCGTTCGGTTCATCTTCCGGGCGTGGTTGCAGAGGGCTGCGCACCAGGTTGTTGATCGACAGTACGCGCACGTTCTGCAGCAGGGTCTGGGAGGCCAGGCGTGGCACCTGATTCTGCGCCTGGATGCTGAGCACCTGATTCACCATGCGTTGGCGCTGCTCATCCGTGCGGTTGGGAAGATCCGCGCCGAACATCGTTGCCAGGTCACTGCTTTGCACGCTGCCGGTGTCCTGCTCGGTTTCACGCTGCAGGTTGACCACCACGTCCACCCGATCGCCCGAGGTCAGCATGCTGTACTGACTGGCCGTCTGGTCGGTGGGCACGGTGATGGCGCGCATGCCAGGGGTGATCACCGTGGCGATGAACCCAGGCTCGTTGGACTTGACCACCAGGGCACTGGTCAGCGGCACACCGGCGGCGACCGACCGGCGAACGCTGGCGCCGGTCAGGTGGGTGAGGTCTGCTTGATTGCGCGTGTAGTACAGGCGTTCGTCATGGGCGCTGTCGCTCGCTTGCCACTCCACCGCGCTGGCATCGATAAAGTCGCCAGGGCGCAGGTCACGGGCGGCGACCAGAATGGCCGGATGCGTTGGCTTGGGCTCTTCGACGATGGGTGCAGCTGCGACCACTGGAGGCGGCGGTGCCAGCAGCACTCGAGCCAGTAGCGCGGCGCTGCCGGCAACCAACAGGGTGCCTGCCAGAAGCAGGACAGATGGGGTTTTCATGGCGTGAACCGCTTTAAGAATGGATGGGGACAAACAAGGTGTAGAACGCACCGATGGCAATGGCCACTCCATAAGGAAGGCCTTGCGGTCGCTGGTCGGTGAGCACTACCGGGACGGGAATGTTGAGCCGCGGGAAGGCCATGCCCAGCCGCTGCCAGCGCAGCGCCAGGTGATACTCGATCTGGTTTAGCAAGGGCAGTGCGAGTGCCAGCAGGCCGCCTGCGAGCGCGGTGACGATCAGAAACGCCATCTGATCGGTCTGACACATCCACAGGCTGACAGCCGCTACCAGTTTGACGTCGCCCGCACCCACACGGCCCAGGCAGAACAGCCCGTAGCCGATGACCAGTACCAGCGCCGCGCCGAGCAAGCCGTAAACCACCTGGTCGAACAGCTCGCCGCTGGACATTTCGCCCCAAGGGCCAACGCCGAAAGCGGCAGTGACTGGCAAAACCAGCCAGAGCGATAGCAGCACCAGAATCAGCAAATTGTGGATGCGCCGGTAGAGCAGGTCGGTGCCGATCACGAACAGCAGAGCGGGCATTAGGACGATGACGATGAATGTGTTGTCCACACCGTGCTCCAGGCTGCGCCCGCTTACTTGCTGCTGCCAGGATTGTTGGTATTGGTGATCTGGTCGGCGATCGACGAGAAACGCTCCTTGAGGGCGGTCACGAATACGCCGTCGGAGCCGAAGATCACGCCGATGGCAGCAGCCATGGCGGCCGCGAGAATGCCGTATTCGATGGCGGTGACACCGCTTTCATCGGCCAGGAATTTCTTCAGATTGTTCGCCATGGTCAGCTCCTTGAAGCAGGGATAGAGGGATCGAAAACTTGACGATATTAGGATTCATTATCAATTGGCCGGCAAGCAGCGGTTCATTAAGAATGCTTAAGGAACCCGGTTTGCCTGTGCTCTGCTCAAGTCGCCACCGACAGCGCCACACCTGCCTGGGCAGCGGTGTCAGGCACGGCCAGTGGTTTGGCCTTCAGGCGCAGTACCGCACGCAAGCCAGGGTTGTTGTCTTCAAGCAGCAGCTCCCCACCATGCAGTTCGGCGATGGCTTTGGTCAGCGTCAGCCCTAGACCGTTGCCGGGAATGGCGCCGCTGGTGTCCAGGCGCTGGAAGCGCTCTGTGGCCTTGTGGTTCAGTGCGCTGGGGATGCCGGGGCCGCTATCGGCAACGCTCAGGCACAGCCAGGTGCCTTGAACCTGGGCGCTCAGCAGAATCGGTTGCCCGGCGGGGGCGTACTTGAGGGCGTTGTCGATCAGGTTGGCCAGCGCCTGGAACAACAGGGCTTGGTCGCCGTAAAGCTGTAACCCGCGATCCTCGATGAGCAGGGTGCTGGCGCGCTCCTCGGCCAGGGGCAGGTAATAGTCGCTGATGTCTTCGAGTAACTGGCGGGCGGACAGCGTGCTGAACTGGTGGGCGCAGCGTCCGGTTTCCACCTCGGCCACCCGCATCACGGCGCGGAACAGGTTCTGGATGCGCTCGCTGTCCTGAACCGCGCGCAGCAGTTCTTCGCGCGGTTCGCCTTCGAGCATGTCGGCGGCGTTGAGCAGGCGGTTCTGCAGGCGAGTCAGTGGTGTGCGCAGTTCGTGGGCGATATGGCTGGTGATGTTCTGCACTTCGTCCATCAGCCGGTTGATGCGCTGCAGGCTCTGGTTGACGGCCTCACCGAGGTGGTCGAACTCATCACCGCGGTCGTCGTACGGCACCATCACGCCATGATCGCCGCTGGCATAGCGGGCCAGCACATCGCGGATGCGGTTGATTCGGTACAGGTTACGGAGGCTGAACGGGAGGCTGATGATCAGGATCGACAGCAGAATGATCAGCAGCCCAGCGCCCGCCATCAGCGGGATGATGCGTGTGCGCTCGAGCATCGGCCGCAGGTCGTAGGCGCTGAAATACTGACCGCCATCCGGCAACTGAACCACCAGCCCAAGCATTTCGCTCGGGTTGCCTTGAGCGTCGAGTCGTTCTGCATGGCGCCAGTTGGTGTTGCACGGGGCGGGGCAGTCATCGGGAAACAGCTTGCCGTCGCCGTAGAGCACCTGGCCTGTGCTGTCGATGACGATGGAGTGGCGATCCTTGCGGATTTCCAGCGGATGACGGTAACGCAGCGCTGTGGCCACTTGCTGGGCATCGTTCAGGCGGCCATGCATCTGCTGGGTGCGGATGTCGATGAGGATCATGTCGCGCACATGGTTGCGCATGATGATCTCGAGCAGGTGGTTGCTGAGAATGATCGAGGCGAGGGCGATCAGCAGGCAAATGAACGCCACCGTCGCGGCCTGCCGAAAGCTGCTGGTATTGAGCAGTTGGGCGATGGCATGTTTTCTAGCCAAGGACATAGCCGATGGCTCGAATGGTGCGCAGTAATGCCGGAGTGAAATCCTTGTCGATCTTGTTGCGCAATTTCGACAGGTGCACGTCGATCAGGTTGGTCTGCGGATCGAAGTGGTAGCCCCAGACCTTTTCCAGCAGCATGCTGCGCGTCACCGTCTGGCCACGGTTCTCGGCCAGTACCTGAAGCAGCTTGAATTCCTTGTCGGTGAGGTCGATGCGTTGCCCCGAGCGCGAGACTTCGCGGCGGCCCAGATCAATGCTCAGATCCTCGATGTGCACGCTTTCGCCCGCTTGCGCCTGTGGCCGGCGGCGGATCAGCAGCTCGAGGCGCAGCAGCAGTTCGGTGAAGTCGAAGGGTTTACCCAGGTAATCGTCGGCACCGGCGCGCAAGCCTTCGATGCGATCCGCGGTCTGGTCGTTGGCCGAGAGAATCAGGATCGGCGGATGGCTGCGGCCGTTCAGGCGGGTCAGTACTTCGATCCCATCCATCTTCGGCAGGATGCGGTCGAGTACCACCACATCGAAGGCCTCGGTCTGGATGATCTGTAATGCACCTTCGCCATTGTCGACCATTTTGCAGTTATGGCCGGATGCGTGAAGTTTGCTGCTGATCCAGTGGCTGACGGCCACATCGTCTTCGACTACGAGCACACGCATGAACAGTTCCTCGTCCCGACTCCTTCTCGCGAGGCGCCTTTCTAACAAGCGAGCCAGGGAGAGGGGGAGTTAAGAATTCTTAATTTTAGTGTTAATGATTCTCATTATGTATCAGGCCTGAACTAAATGGGTAGGGTTTTGTCGCGCCAGGTCGCGTACTGGCGATGCGCTCATGGCGGGCGGCAGGTTTGCTGGCAGGGGGAGGCCGCTCGCAGGCGCGAGCCGGACATTCAGGACAGGGGGAAGGGCTTTGCAGATGCACCTGAGCGGATGCCTGGGCGGCACCCGCTCGTACAGGCGCTCGGGCTATTCGCGAGTGGAGGTCGCTTGGGTACGTGCCTGCTGTTCAAGGCGATTGATGGCTTGTTCGAGCTCATCCAGCCCGCTATTGCGGATGGGCTGATCCTGCTTGAGCTGGGTTTCGCTGTGCTGGCAGGCGGCGCGCAGTTGCGGTACGCCACAATAGCGAGTGGCGCCATGCAGGCGGTGGATGCGTTCGATCAAGGCGTTGCGGTCGCCTTCGGCGCGGGCCTGACGAATGGCTTGCAGGTCGCCTGGCAGCCCGGCCAGCAACATGCTCAGCATCTCGGCGGCCAGGTCGGCCTTGCCGGCTGCCAGGCGCAGACCTTCTTCGTTATCCAGTACGGCTGTCGGTGGTGCTTCGCTGGCTGGGGCGTGATCCTGATTGCTGCCCTGCAGCGGCAGGCCTGTCCATTTGAGTACCACCTGGGCCAGTTGTCGCTCGCTGATCGGCTTGGTGAGGTAATCGTCCATGCCGCTCTGCAGCAACGTACGTTTCTCGTTGGCCAGCGCGTGGGCGGTCAGCGCGACGATGGGCATCGGCGTGCGGGCGCTGTCGTGCTCCCACTGGCGGATGGCCTCGGTGGTCTGTCGGCCATCCATGCCGGGCATCTGCACGTCCATGAATACCAGATCGAAATCCTGTTCCCGAGTGATTGCCAGGGCGTCAAAACCGCTGCTGGAAACCGTGACCTTGGCCCCCATGCCGTCGAGCAGGGTTTGCACCAGTAGCAGGTTGGCGGCGTTGTCATCGACACACAGAATGGCTGGCGAGCGCGTGGTGCTGTGGCGCACCGGCTGGCGTATTTGCTTGGGAACGATCAGCTCGGTCAGCGTGCGTTGCAGCTTGCGCGTGCAGGCAGGTTTGGCCTGCAACTGGCTGTGCCAGTCAGGCACGCTGTCCTGATACTGCGCGTGTTCGGTGGTAGGGCAGAGCACCACGGTTTTGCAACCCAGGTTCTCGATATCCCAGATGCGTTTGCCGAGTTGTTCCGCAGGCAGATGTTTGGCCGTTACGCCGAGCACCGCGCAATTGAATGGCTGCGCCGAACGACTGGCTGCGCTGACCGCCTCGCACAAGGCGTTCAGGTCGTTGAATACGCTGACCTGCAGCCCGCAATCTTCCAGCTGGTGCTGCAGCGCCTGGCATGCCAGTTCGTGGGCTTCGAGGACGGCAACCCGACGCCCCGAGAGGGCGCGGGGCTGATCTTCAGCATCGCTGCGGGCCTTGGGCAGGCTGAGGCTGACCCAGAACTCGGAGCCTTCGCCTGGCGTACTGTCCACCCCGATTTCGCCGCCCATCTGCTCAATCAGTCGCTTGGAAATCACCAGGCCCAGCCCGGTGCCGCCTGCCTGGCGCGAGATGGAGTTGTCCGCCTGGCTAAAGGCCTGGAACAGCGCGCGCAGGTCTTCTTCGGCGAGGCCAATACCGGTGTCGCGCACGCTGATGCGTAGTTGCGCGCGATCCGCCGTCTCTTCTTCGAGCATGGCGCGGATGACGATGCTGCCTTCGCGGGTGAACTTGATCGCATTGCTCACCAGGTTGGTGAGCACCTGCTTGAGGCGCAGCGGGTCACCCGATAGTGACACCGGCGTATCGCGATAGACCAGTGAGAGTAGTTCCAGCTGCTTTTCATGGGCGGCGGGAGCAAGGATGGTGAGAGTGTCCTGCAACACGTCGCGCAGGTTGAACGGAATGTTCTCCAGCACCAGTTTGCCGGCCTCGATCTTGGAGAAATCGAGCACCTCGTTGATGATGCCCAGCAGGCTGTCGGCGGATTTTTCGATGGTGCTCAGGTAGTCCTGCTGGCGCGGGCTCAGCTCGCTTTTCTGCAGCAGGTTGGTGAACCCGAGAATGCCGTTGAGCGGTGTGCGAATCTCGTGGCTCATGTTGGCCAGGAACTCCGACTTGATGCGGCTCGCTTCCAGGGCTTCCTTGCGGGCGAAGTCCAGCTCGATGTTTTGGATCTCGATGGTTTCCAGGTTCTGGCGCAGGTCTTCGGTGACCTGATCGATGCTGTGCTGCATTTCTTCCTGGGCATTTTGCAGGGACTCGGCCATTCGGTTGATGCCCGAGGCGAGTTCGTCCAGCTCGTGGCTGCCCAGTGGCGGCAGACGGGTTTCCAGGTGGCCGTCCTTGAGCAGGGCGACGCCACTCTTGATGCGCAGCAGCGGGTCGTTGATGCTGCGGCTCATGCGCAGCGCCAGCAAACCGGTGATGATCAGCCCGGTGACCACCAACAGCAAGCTGGTCAGCAGGCTGCGATAGCCGCTGAGTAGCGTGTTGTGGTGCGACAGCTCCAGCTCCACCCAGCCGATCGGGTCGCTGCCCGGGCTGGACTCTTCACCGCTGAGGGTCAGGTGCTGGGCCATTACCGGTAGCAGAAAGCGGGTCGCGTCCTGGCTGCTTTGCTGGGCGACATCCACGGTGTCGCTGTCGATGGTGGGCCGCTCGTTGAGCATGCTGGGGCCGGAGTGGGCCAAGCGCTCACTCTGCGTGGTGAGGAAGCTCACCGCGCGTACGTCTGGCTGTTCCAGGGCTTCGGTGGCGATGCGCTGCAGCAGCGATTTGTTGCTGTGCAGCAGTGCTGGCGCGGCCAGAGGCGCCAGTTGCTCGGCGATCATGTGCCCGCGCTGCAGCAGTTGCGCCTGCAGCCCGGAGAGTTGCATCCAGATGAAATAGCCACCCAGCACCAGCGCCAGCAGGCTGGTAGGTAGCAGGGTAAGCATCAGTACCCGGCCCTTGATGCCGATATCCTTGAACACGCGACGTCCCCTTTCCACGATGCCAGGCAGTGTAGCGACTCCGCCGCGCAGGCGCTTGCCTGGCGTTCGACTGCTTACCGGGTATGCCGCTAATAGGTAGAATCGTTCACATTTGCTTTCAGAGCGCTTTCGCCATGACGTCCCCAACCACCAGCGCCATTCGTATTCTCGCGGTCGAAGATGACCCGGCTCTCGCGTCTCATCTGCAGGCTCATCTGCAGGGGTGCGGTTTTGCCGTTACCGTCAGCCACGATGGTAGCGAAGGGCTGCGCCTGGCTCAGGAGCAGGACTTCGACTTGATCCTGATGGACATTCTGCTGCCCGGCAGCAATGGCCTGGATGTATTGCAGCGCCTGCGTGAGCGGCGCCATGTGCCGGTGATCCTGATGTCTGCGCTGGGCGCCGAACAGGATCGCATCGCAGGGTTCAGCAAGGGCGCTGACGATTACCTGCCCAAACCATTCAGCCTGGGCGAGCTCAGCGTGCGTATCGAGGCGATCCTGCGCCGGGTGGCCTACGAGCGTCGTGAGCAGCCGCCTCCCTTGCAGGAGGGCGCGCTGAAATATGACGAAGACCGCTCCGATGTCTGCCACGACGGTCACTGGGCGTTGCTGACGCCTACCGAGTACCGTCTGTTGGAAACCTTTTCCCGACATGCCGAAGAGGTGCTCAGCAAGGCCTTCCTCTATCAGCACGTGTTGCACCGCGGTTATGCCCAGCATGACCGTAGCCTGGACATGCACGTCAGCAACGTGCGCCGCAAACTCAAACACATCGGCTATACCGGCATGCGCCTGGAGTCGGTCTGGGGCAAAGGCTACGTGCTGACCGGCCGGGAATCCTGAGATGCCAGGCCGGCACTCGCTGTTCTGGAAACTGGTCGTCGGGCTGGCGCTGTTCTGCCTGCTGATCATCAGCCTGCATGTGGATCTGGACAAGCGCGTCTACGATTCGATGTCCGTTTTGTCCGAGTCCAGCCAGCGAGCGTTGAGGGACTTTGCGCAAGAGGCCGAAAGCGCCTGGAAAGAACGAGGAACCCCTGGGCTGGACGACTTTCTTCATGAGCTGCGCGAGCGTGAGGAGGTCTGGGCCATGGTGGTGAATGACGATCACCTGTCGCTGTCCTCACAGGCGCTTACTAAAGAGGAAGTGTTGCGCCTGGACTTCGTGCGTGCTCTCGGCCAGAAGGTCGGCCGGCCAGGCGGCAGACCGACCTTTTATGTGCCCTTCAGCGACGGTCACACTCGTTTGGTGATGGAACTGCCTCCGCGACTGGATCCACGTTATTACCAGCCGCTGTGGGAGTTTCTCCTGCGCAAGGTGCTGCCGGCATCGCTCGCGATACTGCTTGGCACGTTGCTGTACCGCCTGTTCATCGCGCCACTGGTGATTCTCCGCCGACAGGCCACCACCCTGAGCGCCGGTGACCTGAGCGCCCGCGTCGGGCCACCGGTAGCTGCCCGCAAGGACGAGCTGGGCGAGTTGGGACGCGCGTTCGATCATATGGCCGAGCGCCTGCAGGGTACCGTCGCCTACCAGCGACGCCTGCTGCGCGACCTGTCCCACGAACTGCGAACGCCACTGAGCCGACTGCGGGTGGCCGCTGATGGCGAGAGCGATCCGCAGGTGTTGCGCCAGCGGCTGGACCGTGAAATCACCATCATGCAGCGCCTGGTGGAAAACTCTTTGGAGCTGGCCTGGCTGGATTCCGAGCGCCCGCAGTTCGCCCGTGAACCGATTCGCTTGGTGCAGCTCTGGGACATGCTGGTCGAGGATGCCTGTTTCGAAACGGGCTGGTCGAGCGACCAGTTACTGTTCCAGGTGGATGAAAGCTGCCTGGTCGCCGCCAATCTGACCAGTCTCGCCCAGGCCCTGGAGAACCTGCTGCGTAATGCCATCCGACACTCACCAGCCGATGGCAGCGTACGTCTGCTGGGAGAACAGAAAGGGGATAACTGGCACCTGCGCCTGGTCGACAGCGGGCCAGGCATCGATGTCCGTTACCTGGAAACCATTTTTGAACCCTTCGCGCGCCTGGACAGCGCGCGTCCTGGTGATGGTGGTTTTGGCCTTGGCCTGAGCATCGCTCGCAGCGCCATTGCCTTGCAGGGCGGCCGCCTGTGGGCCGAAAGCCCGCCTGGGAGCGGCCTGCAAATGCACCTGCTGCTGCCGGCCGCCGAGCTTCGCGAGCAAAGTGTATAGAGTGTAAATGACGTTTACTCTCATATGATATTTACTATCATTTGCGCCGTTGTGACGGCGGGGACGCCTCTAGAATGGCTGCCTGAGTAATCAGTTCCGACATCCCCGTCCGCCGATTTCTGCCCACTTGGGCGTGACGCGTATGGGGTTGAAGGGACGTCTATGAATCCGAAATACAAACCGAACCTGCTGGCCACGGCCATCATGCTGGCGTTCAGTGCGCCAGCTGCGACTGCGCAAACTACCGGAAATGATCTCGTTGACGACGCATCCATTTTGCATGTTGCCGAGAACCATGATTCTGCGATGGAGCTCGGTTCCACGGTGGTGACCGCCGCAGGTACGGAAGTGGATCTGCGTGATGCCCCGGCCAGTATCAGCGTGGTCACGCGCGAAGACATCGAGCGTAAGCCGATGGCCAGCATTGCCGAAGTGCTCGGCACGCTGCCTGGTGTCACTGGCGGTTACTCGGCAACCGGCGCGGGTTCGAAGATTTCCTTTCGTGGCATGCCGGATCGATACACCCTCATTCTGATCGACGGCAAGCGCATCGGCAGCTCGCAACTGTTGGGCCACCGCCCTGATACCATTCCTCAGGATCTGGACTGGCTGTCGCCCGAGTCCATCGAGCGTATCGAGGTGGTACGTGGCGCCATGTCGTCGTTGTACGGTTCGGAGGCGATGGGTGGGGTGATCAACATCATCACACGTAAGGTCTCGCCTGAGTGGGGTGGTTCGATCACCTCCAACTACAGCCGGCCGCAGCCCAGCGACTCGGGCGATACATCGCAGATCGGCGTCAACGTCAGTGGCCCGCTGACCGATAGTCTCGGGCTGCGCCTTGGTGGCAGCTTCAGTGATCGTGAGTCAGATTCGAACTCCACGGGATCGACCGGCGCATTGTCGAAGAACGTCAATGCCAAGCTCAATTGGCAGGCCTCGGAGAACCACAGTTTCAGTGTCGATGCATCTGCTGGTGAGGAGCGTGCCCGCTCGTTCGATGACGTGGAGGCGCGCGCAGCCGCAGGCGATACCAATGAGACGTTCGGGTCTTCGAAAATGATCAGCCGCGGTTTCGGCATCGGCCACGAAGGCCGTTTTGGCGAGGTGGGTACCAAGCTCGATCTCTACGTCAACACCTTCGAGAACAAAGCTGATGAGCTCGAAAGTGCCAATGGCGGCGCCAAGTCGAAGGAAGCCGTCGCCGACTTCAAGTTCGACGTGCCTTTCGAGCTGGGCTTCAGCCAATGGCTGACCGCAGGCCTGCAATACAAGGAGGAGGAGGTCGAGAACCCTGGCAACATCGGCAACATCGCTGCGTTCATCCCTCCAGGCCAGGCCGAGGCATTGACTGCCGACAAGAACCCGGAAGGATGGGCCTGGGCAGTGTTCGCCGAGGATCAGATTTTCCTGCGTGATGACCTGACGCTGACGCTGGGTCTGCGCACTGATCGCACCGATGGTTTCAGTGCCCACACCAGTCCTCGTGCTTATCTGGTTTATCACCCTGCCGAGGCCTGGACGATCAAGGGCGGGGTTTCCAAAGGCTTTCGCGCACCGAATCTCAAAGAGCGTTCCTTGAGCTCGGGCACTTCATCGATGGGGATGGGGTGTACGTCGCTGGCACCGCTCGGTTACATGGGCGGTCAGTGCTTCATGGTTGGTAACCCGGATCTGGAGCCCGAAATCAGCACCAACTATGAGCTGGGTGTGGCCTTCGACGAAAACGAATACCGTTTCGAAGCGACCTATTTCACCAGCAAAATCAAGGACATGATGCAGAACGGCTTCCTGGGCCAGGTCAATGGAATCTGGTACACCCAGCAGTACAACATCGAGGAAGCCAAGACCAGTGGCGTTGAGATGTCGTTCGGCGTGCCGATCAGCACCACAGTGTCGTTCAGCGGTAACGCGACCTACATGATCGAGTCGGAGAACACCACGACAGGCGAAGCGTTGTTGATGACTCCCGAGTGGACTGCCAATGCGCTGCTCGAGTGGCAGGTCAACAACCAGCTCTCCACCTACGTATCGACTCAATATCTTGGCAAGCAGTTATACCGGCCTTCCGCGACTGGGGCCGACAGCTTCGCTGAAGCTAATACCACGGTGGATCTGGGTGGCAACTATGCCGTCAACAAGAACCTGACGCTGCGCGCTGGCGTACAGAACGTCTTCAATGATGCCGTGGAAACCGACGACGACTACGGTGACGGCGATCCGCGTACGTTCTACGTCGGGTTTACCAGCCGTTTCTGATCGGGCTGTATGAACCGTACATCCAGCCTCCTCGTACGCCGAGCGTATGAGGAGGCTGGATTTTGGCGTTTTGATGCGTTTGCTTTACCCAAGACTGGAGATTGCCAATGAGCCGCCGAGAGGGCTATGTGATCGACGTTCCCTATCCGCTGCATTTTCACAAGGAAATGCAGCCGGTGTGGATGAGCTACATAGCGACCAGCCTGGCGTGTAGAGCTCCGGATATCGGTCGCCCGTATCGATACTGCGAGCTTGGCTGTGGCGCAGGCATCAACCTGTTGGTGGCGGCTGCGAGCAACCCTCTAGGGGAGTTCGTGGGTGTCGACTTCAATGCTGGGCATATTGCACTGGCCCGGCAGGCTGCGCAGAGCATTGGGCTGACGAACGTAGAGTTCATCGAAGCCAGCTTTGCTGACTTCACCAAGCAGGATCAGCAGCCGTTCGACTTCATCGCCTGCCATGGCACCTGGTCGTGGTTGCCGCCTCAGGCTCAGGCCAGCATCTTGAAGGCACTGCACCGCTACCTGAAACCGGGCGGCCTCTTTTATCTGCACTATATGTGTTACCCCGGTGCGACACGGCTGACCGCCATTCAGAAGGTGCTGCATGAGGTCTCCTTGGCCATGCCCGGGGATTCGGCAGAGGCTGTTCGTCACGGCGTGGAGCTTCTTCGCAGCCTGGCGGATAACGGCGCAGGGGCGTTCGAAGACAACCCGGGCCTCAAGGATGAGTTGGCTGCCCTGGAAAAAGAGCACCTGACCTATCTGGCCCATGACTTCCTGACCGATTTCTGGCGACCACAACATTCTGCCGACGTGCATCGGATCGTGGCGCAGGCCGAGCTGACCTATATCGGTAGCGCAGACTGCTTCGAGAATATGGATAGCCTATCCATTCCAGGCAATATTCAGCCGATTCTTGCCGGCCTGCCGTCGACCGCTCTGCGCGAAACGGTCAAGGACACCGCCCGCAATCAGCATCAGCGTTTGGATGTGTTTCAACGACAAGCTCAGGCCATCGGCGCCGAGCAACATCTCGCCGAACTGGATCGCCTCCAGTTCATGGCATTGCCATCGATGCCGCCAGCAGGCGGGTTGGTTTTTGCCACGCCGATCGGGTCGATTCCGGGGCCGGAAGCGATTTTCGATCCGCTGCTGCGGGCGCTTGGCTCGGGGCCAAAATCATTTTTCGACTTGCGTCACTTGCCGGCGTTTTCCGCAGAACCCGGTGTCTTGTTGCAGGCGTTACAGATGTTGATGTGGGGCAGTTATGTGCACCCGTTACGTGCGGATAAAACCACTGCCACGGCGTCTGCCAGGTTCGATGAGTGGCTGGCGTCCGAGTCGATAGGCCTGAGCCTGGTGGCGACCTGCGGAACGGCTGTGATGCATAAAAGGTGAGTGCCTTTCTCGCTACCCATCTGGCAACAACCCGGCGCGGTGGGCTCATGAAGATGCCCGGCTTTACATGTGTAAATGAAAATACCGAGCATTTTTGCCGCAGTATTGCCGCTGCCGCCAAACCACAACCATCGTCATTGCACTGCGGCCGGCTGCCAGGTTGCAGCCGTTCGTTTCACCGTAAAGAAAGGATATTCCGATGATTGCTAGCCTATCCCGACGCTCACGCCTGCTGGCGTTTTCCGGCTTGGTTGCGCTGCTGCCACTGGGCACTGCGCTGGCCGAGTCGCGCAGCCTTGATACCGCCTATGGTGAGATCAAACTGGAGGGCACGCCGCAGCGAGTGGTTACCTTGGGCGAGAATGCGCTGGATGTGGCGCTCTCGGTTGGCGTCAAGCCGCTGGGCAGCGTCGCCACGCGTGGCGGCAGTGACGTATCGCAATACCTGAAGGGCAGGGCGGGCGACGTCAAGATCGTCGGCACTGCCCGAGAAACCAATCTGGAGTCGGTGTTCGCCCTGCAACCGGATCTGATTCTGGCTTCGCCGGAACTCACCAAGGATCAGTACCAGAAACTCAGCCTGATCGCGCCGACCGTGGTACCCAAGGGCAACTCGTTCCAGGCCTGGCGCAACAATGTCGAGTTCTACGGCAAGGCGCTGGGCAAGGCTGCTGAAGCCAAAGCCGCCATCGCCGCGGTCGATACGCGTATCGAGAGCATCAAGAGCAAGATCAAACCGGGGCAGGTCGCTTCCGTGGTGCGCTGGAGCCCGCAGGGGCCGGGCGTGATGTCCCAGCACCTGTTCGTGGGCCAGTTGCTGAGCCAGCTTGGCTTCAAGGGCACGGCGATGGCCGCGGAGCTGACGAAGAAGCCCCATAGCGATGCCCTGAGCCTGGAGAATCTGTCGCGTATCGACGGTGACTGGCTGTTCCTCGCCACCCTCAACGCCGATGGCGACAAGGCGCTGGAGCAGGCGCGTCAGCAGCCGGCATTCGCCCGTCTGAAGGCGGTCAGCAGCGGCCATGTGCAGAGCGTCGACGGGCAGATCTGGAGCAGCGGCAGCGGGCCGCTGGCTGCCAACGTGATTCTCGATGACGTGGAGAAGGCCGTCGCCTCGCAATGACCGCCGATGTGAAGGGCGGTCGCCTGTCGCTGGCCAATGCGTTGGTGTGGGTGGCTGCGTCGTTGGGATCGTTGTGCGTTGCCAGCCTGCTGATCGGAGCGGGTGAGGTAGGCATCGCACAGAGCCTGTGGGCGCTGTTTGGCGCTGCGGATGACGAAGCGCGCTTCGTGCTGTTCGAGCTGCGCCTGCCACGTACGCTGCTAGGCGTGCTGGTCGGGGTCGCGCTGGGTGCCGCCGGCGTGGTGCTGCAGTCGGCCACCCGCAACCCGCTGGCTGAACCCGGTCTGCTGGGTGTCAGTGCCGGGGCGTCCTTCGCCGTGGTGGTGGCGATCAGCCTGGGCGCCAGTGCGGCCACCCTGAATCTCGGCGTAGCCATCGGCGGCGCCATGGCCGGTTGTCTGCTGGTGTTGCTGGTCACTCAGGTGCGCGGTGTTGGTGACGATCCGGTGCGTCTGGTGCTGGCCGGCGCAGCCTTCTCGGGAATTCTCACCGCCATCAGCACCTTGATTCTGCTTCATGACCAGCGTAGCGCCGACGAGATTCGTTTCTGGATCATCGGTGCCCTGGCCGGTCGTCCTCAGGACGTATTGACCTGGAGTGCGCCCGGCCTGCTGCTGGGCTTGCTGCTGCTCGTGCCGTTGATCCGCCCGCTGGCTGCCCTGGCCCTCGGCGAGAAGATGGCCACCGGCCTCGGCCATCACCCCGGCCTGACCCGCCTAGGCGCCTTGCTGGGCGTCGCCGTATTGGTCGGTACCGCCACGGCGGCGGCAGGGCCCATGGCGTTCGTCGGCCTGGTGGTGCCATTCGTGGCGCGCCGCCTGGTAGGGCCGGACATTCGCCGCACCATCGGTTTGTCGCTGTTGCTCGGGCCGATCATCGTGTTGTTCGCCGATATCCTTTCGCGCCTGCTGGTCAGCCCCTACGAGCTGCCGATTGGCGTGGTGACCGCATTGATCGGTGCACCGGTGCTGATCGCCGTGGTGCGCAGCCACAGGTTGCCGACCTTATGAACAGCCCTCTGTCGTCAATGCCCAAGGCACCGAGCGGATACTGGCTGCTGGCACTTGGCTCGCTGCGGGTGCTGTTGAACCGGCGCGGTGTGTTCGCCGCGCTGGGGCTCTCCGCTGCGATCGTGCTCATCACCGGCGTCAGCCTGGCATCCGGCGCCGCTGGCCTGTCGCCGTGGACGGCTCTGGCGGCTGCGTTCGGCCAGGGCGAGCCGATGCACGTGTTTCTGGTTCAGGAGCTGCGCTTGCAGCGCCTGGTCGCCGGCCTGCTTACCGGCGCGGCATTCGGGATCGGTGGCTGCCTGCTGCAGACCCTGGCGCGTAACCGTCTGGCTACTCCGGGAGTGATCGGTATCGACGACGGCGCCACGGCCTTCGCCGTGGCCTCGATCGTTGCAGTACCCACGACCCTGGCACCTTCCGCGCTGGCGCTCACCGGCGCCACTACGGCGGCGGTGCTGGCTTTCGGCCTGAGTGCTGGTGCGGGCGCCCGTGGCTATCGCTTCATCGTGGTGGGAATCGCGGTGGGGGCGGTGTTCGGTGCGCTGACCAATTTGATGCTGGCGCGCGCCGATATCGATGCCGCCAACGTGGCCTATCCCTGGACGGTCGGCAGCCTCAACGCGCGGCCAGCGCAGGCCATCTGGCTGCTCGGCATCGGCCTGATCCTCTGTCTGCCGCTGGTCAAATACCTGGCTCAGCGTCTGGAACTGATGCGTTTTTCCGACAGCGTGGCGGTGGGCCTTGGCGTGCGTCTTAGAACCATGCGCCTGCTGACGTTGATCACCACCGTGCTGCTCACCGCGCTGGCCGTGGCAGTGGCCGGCCCGGTTGGGCTGGTCGCCCTCGCCGCGCCAGAGATGGCCCGCTACCTGAGTGGCCATCGCGGCGTGCCCGTACTCTGTTCGGCGTTGGCCGGCGCGTTGTTGATGACGTCTGCGGACTGGATCGGGCGCACCTGGCTGGCGCCCATTGAAATTCCCGTCGGGGTGATCACCGCCGTGGTTGGCGGGCCCTATTTGTTGTGGATCCTGTTGCGCCAGCCGTCGCGCAGACTGACATGAAAGGCTGCTTCTATTCGAAGGCCGCTGCGGAGTTGAGCCGATGACTACGTCCAACCTGTTCGCCACCCGGCCCGAGGCCGAGGTCACCCTTCAGGCCGAGAACCTGAGCCTGGGGTATCCCCATGCGTCGATCATCGAGGGGCTGTCGCTGCGCATTCCGTCAGCGCAGGTGACCGCCATCGTCGATCCCAATGGCTGCGGCAAGTCGACATTGCTGGCCGGTCTGTCGCGCCTGCACAAACCCAGTGCGGGTGCGGTGCTGCTCAATGGCCGGGCCATCGGCAGCCTGCCGTCGAAGCAGGTGGCGCGGCAACTGGCGCTATTGCCCCAGGACGCCAATGCGCCCGACGGCCTGACCGTCTCCGAGCTGATCCGCTTTGGTCGCCAGCCGCACCAGAGCCTGCTGCGCCAGTGGTCGGCGGACGATCAGGCCATCGTCGAAGAAGCGTTGCGTGTGGCCGACCTGCAAGCGCTGGCCGAGCGCCCGCTGGAGTCGATGTCCGGTGGCCAGCGCCAGCGCGCCTGGATTGCCATGGCAGTGGCGCAACAGACGCCATTGCTGTTGCTCGACGAACCTACCTCGGCCCTTGATCTTGGCCACCAGATCGAAGTCTTCGAGCTGATTCGTGATCTGGCTTCGGTAGGCAAGACCGTGGTCATGGTGGTGCATGACCTGTCCAGTGCCTGCCGCTACGCCGACCATCTGGTGGCGATGAAGGCTGGGCGGATCATCGCCGAGGGTGCGCCCACCGAGATCGTCACGCCGGCACTCGTCGAGGAGCTCTACGACGTACGTTGCACGCTGATGCGCGATCCGGTCAGCGGCACACCAGTGATCGCGGGTGTCACCAGGCGCTAGATCAATCCGTTATTAGCTTAGACCCGCTTGTTTGCAAGCCTTTTCCCGTGTGCCTGCGAGGCAGGGAACAAGGGCTCCAGCACTATTAGGCAATCGCCGCGGGCCGGTCGATGTCGATGCAGCTGATAGTAGGGCTCGAGCCCTTTTGCCGGTATCATTACGGCCCCCTGCAGCCGTCTGGACTCGATCGACGCTATGACCCCGCAATACCCCACGATCGCCGAATGCGTCGGCAATACGCCTCTGGTTCGCCTGCAACGACTGGCTGGCACTACCAGCAACACCCTGCTGGTGAAACTCGAAGGCAACAACCCGGCCGGCTCGGTGAAAGATCGCCCGGCGTTGTCGATGATCACCCGTGCCGAACTGCGCGGTGATATCCAACCCGGCGATACGTTGATCGAAGCGACCTCGGGCAATACCGGCATCGCGCTGGCCATGGCTGCGGCGATCAAGGGTTACAAGATGATCTTGATCATGCCGGATAACTCCAGCGCCGAGCGCAAGGCGGCGATGACCGCCTACGGCGCCGAGTTGATTCTGGTGAGCAAGGAGGAGGGCATGGAAGGTGCCCGTGACCTGGCTCTCGCCATGCAGGCCGACGGCCGCGGCAAGGTGCTCGATCAGTTCGCCAACGGCGACAACCCGGTCGCCCACTACACCGGTACCGGCCCGGAAATCTGGCGCCAGACGGGCGGGCAGATCACCCATTTCATCAGCTCCATGGGCACCACCGGCACCATCATGGGCGTGTCGCGCTACCTCAAAGAGCAAAACCCAGGCGTGCAGATCGTCGGTCTGCAGCCGATGGAAGGCTCGGCGATTCCGGGCATCCGTCGCTGGCCTGAAGAGTACCTGCCGAAGATCTTCGAATCCGAGCGTGTCGACCACATCGTCGACATGGCGCAGACCGAGGCCGAGGACGTGATGCGCCGTATGGCGCGCGAGGAAGGCATCTTTTGCGGCGTTTCCTCCGGTGGCGCGGTCGCGGCCATGCTGCGCCTGTCCAAGCAACTGGAGAACGCGGTGCTGGTTGCTATCATCTGTGATCGCGGTGACCGCTATCTCTCCACTGGCGTGTACGACGCTACGGAGAACTGATGGCCGGCAAGAATGGCGGCCTGCGCTTCCAGCCGAGCGGCGGCACGCGTGCCGCTCAGGTGCCGGTCGGCAAGAAACAGCGCCTGAAGATCGAGCGCCTGGCCAACGACGGCCGCGGTATCGCGTTCATCGAAGGCCGAACCTGGTTCGTCAGCGGTGCGTTGCCCGGTGAAGAGGTCGAAGCCCGCGTGCTCGGCGCTCGCAGTAAGGTGGTGGAGGCGCGCACCGAGCGGGTCTTCCAGGCCAGCCCCGACAGGCGCGATGAGCCGTGCGTACACGCCCGCGTGTGTGGCGGCTGCAGCGTGCAGCACATTCCCCACGGCGAACAGCTTGCTCTCAAACAACGGATGCTTGCCGAACAGCTCGAGCGTCTTGGCGGGCTGCAACCCGAAACCTGGGCTGAGCCGCTGACCAGCCCCGAATTCGCCTACCGCCGTCGCGCGCGTATCGCCGTGCGTTGGGATATGCGCAGCAAGCGACTGGAAGTCGGCTTTCGTGCAGCATCCAGCCAGGACATCGTCGCCGTTGGTGAATGCCCCGTGCTGGTCGAGCCGCTGCAGCCCATCTTGCTCGCGTTGCCAGCGCTGCTGAGCGGGCTGCAGGCGCCTCGGGCCATTGGCCATATCGAGCTGTTCCAGGGCACCGCTAGCGCTGTTCTGGTGCGCCATACCGAAGCATTGAGTGAAGTGGATCTGGCCCGTTTGCAGGCATTCTGCTCGGTGCATCGTGCCCAACTGTGGCTGCAGGGTGAGGGTGAGCCGCAGCCAGTAGATGCCACACAGCAACTGGGCTATCGCCTTGACACCTGGAACCTGCAACTGGCCTATCGCCCTGGCGACTTCGTGCAGGTTAATGCCGCCGTTAACGAGGCGATGGTGGCCCAGGCCTTGCAGTGGTTGGCGCCGCGTAGCGATGAGCGGGTGCTGGATCTGTTCTGCGGGCTGGGCAACTTCGCTTTGCCGCTGGCCCAGCAGGCACGTGAAGTGATTGCCGTGGAAGGTGTGCAGGCCATGGTCGAGCGCGCGGCAGACAATGCCCGCGCCAACGGCCTGAGCAATGCGCACTTTTATCAGGCGGATCTGTCAAATCGGCTGACCGAGGCCGCGTGGGCAGCGGGTGGTTTCGACGCCATTCTGCTCGACCCGCCGCGTGATGGCGCGTTGCAGGTGGTTCAGCAGATCGCCGGTCTCGGGGCCAAACGACTGGTTTACGTATCCTGTAACCCGACGACCCTGGCGCGGGACAGTGGCGAATTGTTGCGGCAGGGTTATCGTCTGAAAAAAGCCGGTATTCTGGACATGTTTCCGCAAACGGCACATGTTGAGGCAATGGCGCTGTTCGAGCGTTGAGAGTCTGCAGCGTTTACTGAACATCGCTCATCGGCTGGCTTGCCAGCTTGTGAGCAGGTTTCAGAATGTAGAGAGATACTAAGTGCAATGGCGCACAGGGATTGCGCCGATGTGGTCAAACCGACCGGCTCGCAGAAGCTTGGCGACATTTAGCGGGGCACGCCCCGCTGTAGGGAAGGTAGAGATGGTTCAGGTTAGAGCGCACCAGCCCACCAACGATGATGGCAGTATCAATCTCGAGGCTTGGCTGGAGCACGTCACGAGTGTCGATCCGGCACTCGATCGCGATGCCCTGCGTGACGCCTGCGAGTTCGCTCGAGCGGCCGAGCAGCAGGCCAATGCGGCGCAGAACCTGTGGACTGAAGGTGCGTCCAGTTTCAGTGCCGGGCTGGAGATCGCGGAGATCCTCGCCGATCTCAAACTCGATCAGGATTCCCTGGTCGCAGGCGTCATTTATCGCGGTGTGCGCGAAGGCAAGATTCCCCTGGCTGATGTTCGTCAGCGTTTTGGTCTGGTCGTCGGCAAGCTGATCGAAGGTGTGCTGCGTATGGCCGCCATCAGCGCCAGCCTCAATCCACGCGGCGAGTCTCTGGTACTGGGTTCCCAGGCCCAGGTCGACAACCTGCGCAAGATGCTGGTGGCGATGGTCGACGACGTGCGTGTCGCACTGATCAAGCTGGCCGAGCGAACCTGCGCGATCCGCGCGGTGAAGGACACCGACGAAGAGCGTCGCCAGCGCGTCGCCCGTGAAGTATTCGATATCTACGCACCGTTGGCCCACCGCCTGGGTATCGGCCATATCAAGTGGGAGCTGGAGGATCTGTCCTTCCGCTACCTCGAGCCCGAGCAGTACAAGCAGATCGCCAACCTGCTGCACGAGCGTCGGCTGGATCGCGAGCACTACATCAACGAAGTGATGGAACAGCTGCGCGAGGAGCTGGAAGCCACCGGCATTCAGGCCGATATCAGCGGTCGGGCGAAACACATCTATTCGATCTGGCGCAAAATGCAGCGCAAAGGCCTGCAGTTCAGTCAGATCTACGACGTGCGTGCAGTACGCGTGCTGGTGCCGGCCGTACGTGATTGCTACACCGCGCTGGGTATCGTGCATACCTTGTGGCGGCACATCCCCAAGGAGTTCGACGACTATATCGCCAACCCCAAGGAGAATGGCTACCGCTCGCTGCACACTGCAGTGCTGGGCCCCGAGGGCAAGGTGTTGGAGGTGCAGATCCGCACCTCCAACATGCATGAAGAGGCCGAACTTGGCGTCTGCGCCCACTGGCGCTACAAGGGCACCGACGTCAAATCGGGCGCCAGCAGCCATTACGAAGAAAAGATCTCCTGGTTGCGTCAGGTGCTCGAGTGGCACGAAGAGCTGGGCGATATCGGTGGCCTGGCCGAGCAGTTGCGTGTCGATATCGAGCCGGATCGGGTGTACGTATTCACCCCCGACGGCCATGCCATCGACCTGCCCAAGGGCTCTACGCCTTTGGATTTCGCCTACCGTGTGCACACCGAGATCGGCCACAACTGCCGCGGCGCCAAGATCAATGGCCGCATCGTGCCGCTGACCTACAGCCTGCAGACCGGCGAGCAGGTGGAGATCATCACCAGCAAGCAGGGCACGCCGAGTCGTGACTGGCTGAACTCCAACCTCGGTTACATCACTACCTCCAGGGCGCGGGCGAAAATCGTTCACTGGTTCAAGTTGCAGGATCGCGACCAGAACGTTGCGGCCGGCAAGGCGATGCTCGAGCGCGAGCTGGCGCGGGTGGCGTTGTCGCCGGTGGACTTCGAAAAACTCGCCGAGAAAGCCAATCTGCGTACCGCCGAGGATCTGTTCGCCTCCCTCGGTGCCGGCGACTTGCGCCTGGCTCAGCTGGTCAACCTGGCGCAGCAGTTGGTCGAGCCCGAGCGCGGGCATGAGCAGCTCGAACTGATTCCGCGCAAGGCCCAAGGCTTCAAACCGGGCAAGCGCGGCGATATCCAGATTCAGGGCGTAGGCAACCTGATGACGCAGATGGCCGGCTGCTGCCAGCCACTGCCGGGCGATCCCATCGTCGGCTACATCACGCTGGGGCGCGGTGTCAGCATCCACCGGCAGGATTGCGCGGCGGTGCTGCAACTGGGCGGGCGCGAGCCGGAAAGGATCATCCAGGTCAGCTGGGGGCCGGTGCCGGTACAAACCTACCCGGTGGACATCATCATTCGCGCCTACGACCGCTCCGGTCTGTTGCGTGACGTGACCCAGCTGCTGCTCAACGAGAGACTCAACGTGCTTGCGGTCAACACCCGCTCCAACAAGGAAGACAACACGGCGTCGATGTCGCTGACCGTTGAAATTCCTGGGCTGGATGCGCTAGGTCGTTTGCTGGGCCGCCTGTCGCAACTGCCCAACATCATCGAGGCGCGTCGCCACCGAGCGCCTTGAGCCGCCAGACAGGCGTGAGGCGTTCCCGCGCCTCACGCCTGCATCGACTGGAAAACTCCATGTACCAACTTACCGACCTGCTCAACCTGATGGCCCGCCTGCGCGACCCGCAGTACGGTTGCCCCTGGGATCTGCGCCAGTCCTACGCCAGCATCGTGCCGCACACCCTCGAAGAAGCCTATGAAGTGGCGGATGCCATTGAGCGTGAGGCGTTTTCCGAACTACCCGGTGAACTCGGCGACCTGCTGTTTCAGGTGGTTTACTACAGCCAGTTGGCCAGGGAAGAAGGGCGTTTCGAGTTCGCCGATGTGGTCGATGGCATCACCCGCAAGCTGGTGCGCCGCCATCCCCATGTATTTCCTGATGGTGATCTGTATGGACCTGTGGATCAGCCGCGGTTGAGCGAGGCCGAGGTCAAACAGCGCTGGGAGACCATCAAGGCCGAAGAGCGGGCGGAACGCTCAGCGGCCCCCCAGCAACTGTCATTGCTCGATGACGTGCCCAATGGATTGCCAGCCCTGAGCCGAGCCAAGAAGCTGCAGGGCCGTGCTGCGCTGGTCGGTTTCGACTGGCCCGATGCACTGCCGGTGCTCGATAAGGTGCGCGAAGAGCTGGATGAAGTGCTCGAAGCGATCAGCGAAAACGATCCGCAAGCTATTGCCGAGGAAATCGGTGACCTGTTGTTCAGTGCCACCAATCTGGCGCGGCACCTGAAGGTCGACCCGGAAGCGGCGCTGCGGGCAGCCAATGAAAAATTCGAGCGGCGCTTCCGTTTTATCGAGCAGGCATTGCGCGAAGCGGGGCGGCCCATCGAGAATTGCACACTGGATGAGCTCGATGCCCTGTGGGGCGAGGCCAAGAAAAACGAGAAGCTGCGAGGCTGCTGACTCAGGGCGGCACAGCCACCTTGATGGAAATCCGATGGGCGTGTCCCATCTCATTAAATTGTCTGCGGATAGGAAGGTTATGGCGATTTCATTACGTGACCAGTTGCTCAAGGCCGGGTTGGTCAACGAGAAGCAGGTCAAGCAGGCCAGTAAGCAACAGCACAAGCAGCAGCGGCTGGTGAAGAAAGGGCAGGCCGAAGAAGACAATTCTGGCCAGTTGGCCGCCCAGCAGGCCAAGGCCGAGAAAGCAGCGCGAGATCAGGAACTCAATCGTCAGCAGCAGGAAAAGACCGAGCAGAAAGCTCGCGCGGCGCAGATCAAGCAATTGATCGAGGTTTCCCGGTTGCCCAAGCTGACCACCGAGGATTACTACAACTTCGCCGATGACAAGAAGGTCAAGCGCCTGTCAGTCAATGCGCTGATGCGCGACAAGCTCAGCCGCGGTTCGCTGGCCATCGTCCGCCATGGTGGCGGTTACGAAGTGATTCCTCGCGAGGCGGCGCTGAAGATTCAGGAGCGCGACCCGCAGCGCATCCTGTTGCTCAACACGCCAACCGAAGCGCCGGACGAGGATGATCCGTACGCCGCGTATCAGGTACCTGACGACCTGATGTGGTGAGTGCCTGACATTGAAAAGCCCGCGATCTGCGGGCTTTTTATTGCGATTCCGGTAAGTGCTAGTGGGCGACTTCGGAGGATTCCAGTTCCGCCTGGTAGGCGACTGCCTCTTCTTCAGAGGGGAATATGCCGACCAGCTGGTCGTTCTGGTGGACGTCCCAGATGCGTTTGCCTTCGGCCTGGGCTTCATGAGACATGTGGTGTTCGTCACGCTCGGTCACTACTACTACGCTCATTCTTGTTTCTCCAGTTTTGCCGGATAGATGCGGCGCAAAGCCTTTACGGTCGTGCTTAGGCTGCTAAGCAACGACACAATTACGACTGTAGTAATTAGTTACAAGTTCCGCAAGCGCTTCGTTCGAGGATTTGCAGCGGCTCTGTAATAGGTCGGCCTGGCTACGTTTTGCAGGCGTAAAAAAACCGGGACATGCCCGGTTTTTTCTCTGTTGCGGCTCGACCTCAGTCGCGACGACCTTCGACCGTCTTGCCGTCGACCGTGCCCGACTTGAGCATGATCTGGTATTCCTTACCGTCCTTTTCTACCTGATGCAGGCGCACCAGCAGGTAGTCCCAGTCCTTGGCGAACCAGAGGATGGTCTTGCGGCTGCTCTGCGTCGGGTCACGCACGCGTTCGACCTTGATCGCATCGATCAGGCCGGCGCTGGTACGCACCACTTCTTCGCCGAGCACACGGAAGTCGTAGGTTTCGATTTCGTCACCATCGACCACCTGGTAGCTCATGCTCTTCTCGCCGGCGGCAACGTCATGCTGCAGGACGAGCTGGTAGGTCGATTTGTCTTGCATGCCGCGGTTCAGCGGGAAGCGCACAGGGTCGCCACGATCGCTGCCGATCACCTGTTTTTGCGACCAGTCGAAATCGAATTCGACATCCTTGCTCTTGCCCAGGCCGCTGCGTTCGAACTTGTAGCTCTGCGGCAGGAAGGCATCGTCCTCGACCGTGAAGGTGCTCTGCTCGGTTAGGCCGGCGACCAGCATGGAGGCCTTGAAGACCAGTTGCCAGCGACCATCATCGAGCTTCTGTAGGCTGCGTTCGGCCGAACCGCTGACCGGAACCTGTTTCCAGTCGGCGGTGTAGTTGGCGGAGAAGGGCTTGGGCTCTTCGGCGAGGGCAGGCAGGCTGAACAACGCCAGGGCTAACATTAGGGCGCGGCGCATGGAGTCTCCTTGCTGTTGATGAGGTAGCCGGTGGCCGGCAACGCATTACCGTCGAGCAGCGGGCCCGAATCACCGAGCCGTAAACGGCCTTCGGCGAACCAGCGCACGGCGAGCGGATAGATCTGGTGCTCTTGCACGTGAACCCGCTGCGCTAGGCTGGCGGCAGTGTCTTGCGACTGTACCGGGATTACTGCCTGTACGACCAGAGGGCCACCATCGAGTTCCTCCGTGACGAAGTGCACGCTACAGCCATGTTCGGCATCTCCGGCCTCCAGAGCGCGTCGATGGGTGTGCAAGCCTTTGTGGCGAGGGAGCAGCGAGGGGTGAATGTTCAGCAGGCGTCCGTGGTAGTGACGCACGAACGCAGGCGTGAGGATACGCATGAAGCCCGCCAGCACCACCAGTTGTGGCGCGAAGGCGTCGATGGACTGCATCAGCGCCTGATCGAAGGCATCGCGCCCGTCGTACTCGGCATGTTCGAGAACGCGGGTCGCGATGCCCGCGTCCCGCGCTCGCTGCAGACCGAAGGCATCACTGCGATTGGCGATCACCGCGACGACGCGCGCCGGGTTTTCGCCCTGGTCGATGCTGTCGATCAGCGCCTGAAGATTGCTACCGGTGCCGGACAGCAGCACCACCACGTTGCAGGGTCGCGGCATCAGTGGCTTTTCAGGTTGTTCAGCACGACGCGCTCGGCACCTTCGGCGGCAGCGGCGATCTGGCCGATGACCCACGGCTGCTCACCCGCGGCACGCAGGGCCTGCAGGGCAACTTCGACGTGCTCCTGGGCTACGCAGATGACCATGCCCACGCCGCAGTTCAGCACGCGGTGCATTTCGTGCTCGTCGACGTTGCCTTTTTCCTGCAGAAAGTCGAACACCACCGGACGTTGCCAGCTGGCCACGTCGATCACCGCCTGAGCGTTGTCCGGCAGTACGCGTGGGATGTTGTCGAGCAGGCCACCACCCGTGATGTGGGCCATGGCCTTGACCGCGCCGGTGTCCTTGATCAGCTTGAGCAGCGGTTTGACGTAGATGCGCGTCGGTGCCATCAGCAGATCGGCCAACGGCTTGCCGTCGAGCTCGGTCTTCTCGATATCGGTGCCGGATACTTCGAGGATCTTGCGGATCAGCGAATAGCCGTTGGAGTGCGGGCCGGAGGAGGGCAGCGCGATCAGTGCGTCGCCAGTGGCGACTTTGGAACCGTCGATGATTTCGGCTTTTTCCACGACGCCAACGCAGAAACCGGCCAGGTCGTAGTCTTCGCCTTCGTACATACCAGGCATCTCGGCGGTTTCACCACCAACCAGCGAGCAGCCGGCCAGTTCGCAGCCAGCGCCGATACCGGTAACCACGGTAGCCGCTACGTCGACGTTGAGCTTGCCGGTGGCGTAGTAATCGAGGAAGAACAGCGGCTCGGCACCGCAGACCACCAGATCGTTCACGCACATGGCGACCAGATCCTGGCCGATGCTGTCGTGCTTGTTCAGGTTCAGGGCCAGGCGCAGCTTGGTGCCAACGCCGTCGGTGCCGGAGACCAGTACGGGTTGCTTGTAGCCGGCCGGGATCTCGCACAGGGCGCCGAAGCCACCCAGGCCACCCATGACTTCAGGACGGGCGGTGCGCTTGGCTACGCCCTTGATGCGCTCGACCAGGGCTTCGCCTGCGTCGATATCTACACCTGCGTCCTTGTAGCTGATGGAGGGTTGCTTGCTCATAGATCCAGGCCTTTGGAAGGGGGAAAGTCGGAATAGCACCGGCCCCTCGGGGCCGTTCTGCGAAGGCGCGCGATTTTATCAGGCTTGCCCGGCAGCGGCCAGCCACAGCGCCGTGCGGAGGCTGATCGATGTGTCTGCGAGGCTTGAAAATGAAACCCATGCTCTGGGCGCAGGTCACAAACGGACACGGCGCCAGCGTCTCACGTGGCAACGCGGCTTGCGATGCGATGGCAACAGCCCCTAAGGTATAACGCCTCGGCTTCTGCCGTGCGCCGCCTTCTTTTCGTCGAGAGTCCCAATTCATGCGCCCGACCTTCCGCCCGCTGCTTCTTTGCCTGTCGCTCCTCAGCCTGCCGACCTTGGCGGCTACGGTCAGTGACCTCTATCAGGTGAAGGAGCCGGTCGCCAGCCAGCAGCCCGAAGAGCGTGATGCTGCCTTGCAGCGCGCCGTGGAGACGCTGGTGCTGCGCCTGACCGGCAAGCCTGAGGCGGTCAAGGGCAATGCGCTCGCGGAGCTGCGCAAGGATCCTCAGCAGATCGTCAGTCAGTATGGTTACGAGGGTGATCATCTGGTGGTCGATTTCGATGCCGTGTCCACGGATCGCTCGCTACGCCAGGCAGGGCTACCGCTGTGGGGCGTCAATCGTCCTGCCATTCTGGCTTGGTGGCTGAACGATACGGCCAATGGATCGAACATGGTCGGTGATGGTCAAGCCAGTGCCGAACCCCTGCGCCAGGCCGCGCAACATCGTGGCCTGCCGCTGCGCTTGCCGCTGGCTGATCTTAGCGAGCAGTTACTGGCGACCAGCGAGAATCTTGGCGCGAAGGATCCGGATTCCTTGCGCTCGGCCTCCGAGCGCTACGGCGCCGATGCGTTGCTGGCGGTTCGTGCCAGCGAGGCCGACGGCAAGTGGCAGGCCAGCTGGCAACTATGGTTGGGCGAAGAGCGCGAGCAGGGCAAGGCCGAAGGCGCCGATCAGGCTGCTCTGGCCGATGCTGTGCTGCTGGCCGTCAGCGAGCGCCTAGCGACGAAATTCGTGGTCGCGCCGGGAGCGACCAGCACCCAGACCGTGGAAATAATCGGTGCCGACCTGTCGCGCTACGCCGAGCTGCAGCGCGTGCTCGAGCCCTTCGGTGCGCAGTTGCAGTCCGTACAGGCTGATCGCCTGACCTACAAGGTCAGCGCCAGCGTCGAGCAACTGCGTACCCAGCTGGCGTTGCTACAGTTGCGTGAAGTCTCCGCCGCCGAACTGGCTGCCGAGGCGCCCGCCGAGGCCGAAGCGCCAGTGCCCGTGGATGCCGGCCAGGTGCCTGTCGAGCCACCGGCGTTGCCTACTGAGCCCACTATCGTGCCGCGTGACGATGTCCTGCGTTTTCGCTGGTAGACTTCCGCTAATCTGAACCGAACCGTTTCGCTGTCGACTGCTCCGGACTGGCTGCCGCCTGCCCGGATAGCGGTCAGTGCGCCGTGACCCGTTACTTCCCCCCTGAGGATTGAGCATGCCCCTTTCGTCTCGCTGGCTATGGATAGCTGCATTGCTGGTGCTGGGTGGCTTCCTGTACGTGCTGCATCCGATCCTTTCGCCTTTTCTGATCGGCATACTGATCGCCTATCTCGGCGATCCGCTGGTGGATCGTCTGGAGCGTCTGAAACTGTCGCGCACCTGGGGCGTGATCGTGGTGTTCGCGCTGTTCACGCTGCTGATCGCCCTGGCGATGCTGGTGCTCATCCCGATGCTCGGCAAGCAGCTGGCGCGCCTCTACGAACTGCTCCCGCAAATGCTCGACTGGGCGCAGAACCAGGCGTTGCCGTGGGTTCAGGTCAAGCTGGGGCTCAATGAGGGGTTCTGGCGTTTCGATCAGCTCAAGGCGGCGATCTCTGGCCATCTGGGGCAGACCACCGATATCGCCGGGCTGATTCTTTCCCAGGTGACGGCGTCGAGCCTGGCGCTGATGGCCTGGGTTGCCAACCTGCTGTTGATTCCAGTGGTCAGCTTTTACCTGATGCGTGACTGGGATCTGCTGGTAGCCAAGCTGCGCGGCCTGGTGCCGCGCGACAACGAGGGCGTTGTGGTGAAGCTGTTCGCTGAGTGCCATGAGGTGCTGGGCGCCTTCCTGCGTGGGCAGTTGTTGGTGATGCTCGCGCTGGGGGTGATGTATTCGGTCGGCCTGATGGCCATCGGCCTGGAGTTGGGCCTGTTGATCGGCCTGCTGGCGGGTCTCGCCAGCATCGTGCCTTATCTCGGTGTGGTGGTCGGTATCGGTGCGGCGCTGGTGGCGGGTCTATTCCAGTTCGGCGGTGATCCCTATCCGTTGCTGGCCATTGCCGGTGTATTCGTCGTGGGGCAGATGCTCGAGGGCATGCTGCTGACGCCGCTGCTGGTCGGTGATCGTATTGGTCTGCATCCGGTGGCAGTGATTTTCGCCATCATGGCGGGCGGGCAGTTGTTCGGTTTCACCGGCATTCTGCTGGCGTTGCCGGTGGCGGCGGTGATCATGGTGCTGCTGCGTCATGCGCATGACCTGTACAAACAGTCCGAGGCTTACAGCGGAGAGAAGCCCAGCGTCTGAAATCCTCGGCATGGCCGTTGCCAGGTTGCTAGCGCTTTGCGGGCAACTTGGTGCGGCACCGCTCTGGTTGCGTAAACCCTTGTATTGCCTTGGAAAGTACGGCAATGACAGGGCGCCTCCAAGGGTATAAACTTTGCCACCTTTATCCAGAGCCTCGATCTGGCTCCGACGAGCCCTGCCCCCAGCATGAAGCCGATTCAGTTGCCCTTGGGTGTGCGTCTGCGTGACGACGCCACCTTTGCCAATTACTACCCGGGCGCCAATGCCGCAGCTCTGGGGTATGTCGAGCGCCTGTGCGAAGCAGATGCTGGCTGGACGGAGAGCCTGATTTATCTGTGGGGCGGTGAGGGCGTCGGTCGCAGCCATCTGTTGCAGGCCGCCTGCCTGCGTTTCGAGCAGCTCGGTGAACGCGCCGTTTACCTGCCGCTGGCCGAGGTGGTGCAGTACGGCCCGGAGATTCTCGATAATCTCGAGCAGTTCGAGCTGGTTTGTCTGGACGACCTCGAAGCGGCAGCTGGGCAGCGTATCTGGGAAGAAGCCCTGTTCCATCTGTTCAACCGCCTGCGTGACAGCGGCCGCCGCCTGCTGCTGGCGGCCAACGCCTCGCCTCGCGAGTTGCCGATCAAACTCCCCGACCTGAAATCACGCCTGACCCTGGCACTGGTATTCCAGCTACAGTCGCTGTCCGACGAAGACAAGCTGCGCGCGCTGCAATTGCGTGCGTCGCGTCGCGGGCTGCATATGAGCGATGACGTCGGACGCTTCATTCTCACCCGTGGCGAGCGCAGCATGAGCGCCTTGTTCGAGTTGCTCGAACGCCTCGATCAGGCCTCACTGCAGGCCCAGCGCAAGCTGACCATTCCCTTCCTGAAAGAAACGTTGGGCTGGTAGTCGGCGCCCAGGCTCTGGTTCGCTTGCTGAGCTGACGCTACCGGCTCTTACAGGGCTAGTGCTAATTGTAGGAGCCCGCTTGCGGGCGATGCGATGGCAGGCATCCAGCCGATCCACTGCATGATGACCAATCGCCGGCAAGCCGGCTCCTACACGGCTTAATCGGCGCCAGTCATGTAGGAGCCCGCTTGCGGGCGATCCTATTCCTCCGCAGCGCCGCTGCTTGCGCCAATGCGCTGATATTGCGCGCACCAGCGGGTGTAGAATAGCGCGCTGGTGAACAGACTCAGGCTGAGGAGAATTTCCAGCCAGCCGAACAACTGCTTCGACGGGTCGAAGGCGGCGAGCACGCCCTGGATGAAGTACAGGTTGACCACGAAGCAGGCCCAGGAATGCGTCCGCGGGTGGCCGCCGATGATGCCTGGGGCGAGCAGCAGCAGGGGCAGCATCTGGAAGGCCAGCACCGCCCACAGCAATGAGCTGGGTACCGCTGCGTAGCCCAGGTTCCAGATCAACAGCAAGGCCGCCAGGCCCAGAAAACTGGCCAGGCTCAGGTAGCGGCACAGGCGCAGGCGTGGCAGTAGCCAGTCGATGCTGGGAAGCGGCTTAGCGGTTCTGCCCACGGTCATTTCCATTTCCCAGTTTGAGAGCGATAGTCGCCAGGCGTTGGCCGAGGGCACGGCACAGTGTGGTTTCGTGCTCGTCCAGCGCGCGTTTACCATCAGCCCCTGCGTGATGGCTGGCGCCATAAGGCGTGCCGCCGCCGCGTGTCTCGACCAGTGCCGATTCGCTGTAGGGCAGGCCGGTGATCAGCATGCCGTGGTGCAACAGCGGCAGCAGCATCGACAGCAGCGTGCTTTCCTGGCCGCCATGCAGGCTGGCGGTGGAGGTGAATACGCCGGCCGGCTTGCCGACCAGACTGCCGGTCAGCCACAGATTGCTGGTGCCGTCGAGGAAGTACTTCAGTGGTGCTGCCATGTTACCGAAGCGAGTCGGGCTACCCATGGCCAGGCCGGCGCAGTTCTTCAGGTCATCGAGGCTGGCATACGGGGCACCCTCGGCCGGAATCGCAGCGCTTACCGCTTCGCACTCGGCAGACACTGCCGGTACGGTACGCAGGCGCGCTTCCAGGCCTTGCATCTCCACGCCGCGGGCGATGTGGCGGGCCATCTCGGCGGTGGCGCCATGTCGGCTGTAATACAGCACGAGGATGTAGTCATTGCTCATGGCAGCAGATCCAGAACGTTCTCGGGGGGGCGGCCGATCACCGCGCGGTCGCCGGCGATCAGGATCGGGCGTTCGATCAGGCGTGGGTGAGCGGCCATGGCCTCGATCAGTTGCGCTTCGCTGAGCGCCTCGTTCGCCAGCTTCAACTCGCGGTATTCGTCTTCGCCGCTGCGCAGCAGTTGCCGTGCGGTGATGCCCAGCTTGGCCAGCAGGTCACGCAATTCCTCGGCGCTGGGGGGCGTTTCCAGATACAGCAGCACCGTTGGCTGTACACCGCGCTCTTCGAGCAGTTGCAGTGCACCTCGAGATTTGGAACAGCGCGGATTGTGGTAGAGCGTCAGGTCGGTCATGAGGTAGTCGCTTCTGGCGGCAGGTGAGCGCTATTCTAACCACGTAGGCGCCCTGCACTGAACCAGGTGCGGCAATGGATACGAACCTAAGTGCACACTCAGCGTCTGTTATGCGTCGCCTATATTGCCTTTTCGTGAACCCGGCCCGTTTCCAGGGGCTTTGGCTTCACCAGTACCTGGCCTTTTCGATTCACTGGCGTAGTGCTCTGACGCCGTGCGAAGCGTGGTGCCTGTATGGCTGTAGTTCGCGAGATATGGATCGGTTCTGAGAGGTAGGTATGCAGCAATTTTTGCGCGATTGGTGGGAGTTCGTGCGATTTCTCTGGCATCGGTTTTTCGAAAACCGCGGTGCCGACAATGCGGCTGCCCTGACTTACACCACGCTGTTCGCCGTGGTGCCGATGATGACGGTCACCTTTGCCATGCTATCTGCAGTCCCCGCTTTTCAGGGCAGTGGCGAGCAGATCCAGGCGTTCATATTCCATAACTTCGTGCCCTCGGCGGGTGAGGCGCTGCAGGAGTACCTGAGCGATTTCACCACGCAGGCTCGTCAACTGACCTGGATCGGCGTCGCGGTACTGGCGGTGACGGCGTTCTGGATGCTGGTGACCATCGAGCGCACCTTCAACACCATCTGGCGGGTTCGGCAGCCGCGTCGCGGCATTTCGACCTTCCTGCTGTACTGGGCGATTCTCAGCCTCGACCGATGCTGCTCGGCGCCGGTTTTGCCGTCAGCACCTATATCGCCTCGCTTTCGCTGCTCAGTGGGCCAGATGCCGTCGTCGGTGCCAAGACGCTGCTGCGTTTCACGCCTCTGCTGTTCAGTGTCGCGGCGTTCACGCTGCTCTACGCCGCGGTACCGAATGCCCGCGTGCCGCTGCGGCATGCGTTCTGGGGTGGCCTTTTCACGGCGATACTGCTGGAGCTTGCCAAGGCGCTTTTCGGCATCTACGTGCGCCTTTTTCCAGGCTACCAATTGATCTACGGCGCGTTCGCCACAGTGCCGCTGTTTCTGTTGTGGATCTACATGTCCTGGCTGATCGTGCTCGTCGGTGCCGAGCTGGTGTGCAATCTGGGTGTATCCCACCACTGGCGCAAGCAGGCGATGCCCCGTGTGCTGGTGCTGCTGGGTATTCTGCGGGTTTTCCAGTCGCGGCAGCGCTCTGGGCTGAAGGTGCGTCATCGGGACGTTCAGCGGCAGGGTTGGCTGTTGCCAGGGCATGAATGGGAAGAGGTGTTGAGCTTTCTCGAGAGCCAGCGTCTGGTGGCCTGTACGGGGGGAGACAGCTGGATGCTCAGTCGCGATCTTGGCCACTATTCGTTGCAGCAGTTGCTGGAGCGTAGCCCCTGGCCGCTACCGTATCTTAATCAGCTACCGGCAGAGCTGGACGAGCCCTGGTATCCCGACTTGCGTCAGGCCCTGCAGCGCCTGCACGAAGAGCAGACACTGCTGTTCGGTGACAGTCTGGCGCACTGGCTGGAAGGAGACGGGGGTGACAAAAAATGACAGATTGCGCGCCAGTTGAGTGTTCGGTTGGGCAAGGATGTTGCTGTGAAGCTCGATGGAGGCATGGCTGTTTCGTCGTTTAACTGGCGCCAGTACAATGGCATGATTCTGGCTAAGTGCCATACTCAATAGGTTTTCAGTATCCGGGTCGGGGAATGCATGCCATGAGTAACGCCACAGGGAAGGTCGTCATGCTTCATCCGCGTGATAGCAGGGCTGCGCTGGAAAGCCTGAATCGCATTACCGGACTCAGATTCAGCCATTGGCCGGAATCTCTCGTTTGCGTAATGGAAAAGGGCGTGCCGTCAGGCACTCTTTCGAGCCCCGTTGAACCCGGCGTGGATGCGCCCGCCAGTCAGGCGTTCGCCTGACTTCCTTGCGTTTGCGCGAGTGCTGGCTCGACGGCCTGCACGAACAGCTCTTCCACTTTCACCTCGATTCGCGGCAGCGCCGTACGTAGGCGAATCTGCATGTCTTCGATGCGTTGCGAAACGGCTAGGCGCGCAATGCCCGACAGGAGGATTCTGTCCTGGGCGCCCACCTTGGCGTGATCCAGGTTCACCGAGCGCAGTTGGCCAGCGTCGCGGTAGCTGACCTGCAGCGACACCAGGCTGTTGGCCTGGCCCGGTAGATGCAGCCAGGCGGCGATGTTGAATTCGGCCACGCGACCTTCGTAAGCGGTAAGTTGCAGGTGCGCGCTCTCGATGAGGTGCGCGGGTACGTGGCCGATCAGCGTGTCGTGAGCGTTGGGCATGGGGCTTTCCCTGGCTGCAAAAGGAAGTCAGCGGGAAAGTATAAAGAGCCGACCTGTTGCAAGACTGTGCGCCAGGCCGGCGTTCGGTGTGACCGGCCTCTCATTTATGGCAGTTCGAGAGGGTGGCGGCTCACCGTGGCGCTGGCCAGGTTGCAGGGCGGCAGTTGCAGTTGGTTCTGGCTGACCGCGTTAGGTAGCTGCAGCCAGAGATTCTCTCCGTCGGCGAACTGGTTGCGTGGCACCCACAGGCCGTGGTGCCAGCCGTTGCGGGGTTTCGGTGTGCTCTGCAGGATGCCGAGATGGGGTTGGCTGCTGGGCGTGCGCCTGAGCCAGGTCGGTTGCGCCAGGCCCTTCAGGTAGCGCAGACCGAGATGCAGGCCTTCGGCATTCAGGTGCCGCCAGCAAACCAGCGCAAGGACATCGCTATCGGCGATCAGCAGCACCAGTTGGCCGATGGGCAGCGTGCTCGCCGCCTGGGCCGAGCACAGCAGGCGTGCGCCGCCTGGGCCAATATCGAGAATCTGCCCCGGTGTGCAGTGCGGGCGTTGCTCGAGCAACTGGGCATGAATGGCCGGTACGCCAACCGCCAGTCGGCAATCGCTTTGCTGCGGCGTGCGTAGGTGACGGCGTTGATTGTTGCCTTGCCAGTGCTGCTGCACCCGCTCGAGCAGCTCGCGTTCTGCGGCGCTCTGCAGTGGCGCCGGTTCGCTCAGCGCTACCAGTAACGCGCCCAGCTCCAAGCGACGCAATGTGTCGGAGCTTGCTTGCGGTCGTTGCAGATAGGTCAGGCAGGGCTGAGCCCGAGCCAGGTCGATCAGTGCGCCTTCGGATTTGTCCTCGGTATCCCATGGCAGTAGTCTGGCGGTCGCTGCCAGCGGTGCCAGGGCGGTGAACAGCCGCTCGCTTTCTTCTGGATGCAGGTGCGGCGGATTGCTGAGAGCCAGCAATAGTGTCTGCTGGTAAAGGCCGCGTAGCGTGTCGGCGGGCGTTGGCAGAAACGCTGCTGCCACAGGCTCGTCGAGGCAGTCCTGCTGTTCGCCTAGCCAGTACAGCAAGTGGCTATCGCGCCACAGCTCGGGGGCGGGCTCGCGATACTGTTGATAATGGCGCAGCAGCGTCTGTGCGATGAAGTGCTGAGCCATATACAGGCACCAGGCCAGATGCGGGGGCGATGGCTTGTGCCCCTGGAATATCTGCAGCAGCAGGCGCTTGAAGCCGATGGCCAGTTCGCTACACAGCATGAGCAGCGGAACCGACGGTGTAGCGTGGCTGGCTGCGTGATAATGGCGATATTCATCGCTGAAGTTTTGCAGCGTGCGTTGTCTTTCGAGTAAGGTCATTGTGCTGCGGTTGAGGCGCGCAAGCAGTGCGAGTGCCTCTTGCAATCCTGCTTCTACAGCCTGCTGGCGGGCCGCGCAGAGACGCTCGGCGAGTTCGGTTTGGGTGATCGAATTGGTCTGGGGCGCGTCGGGCACGTCGAGCTGCGAGGCATCCAGTGTCATAGCAACACTACCGGTATGAGGGCCGTTTCCATGGTAAAGCGACTCCAGTCAGTCATTCGGATCATGATGGTGCTCGCCGCCGGGTTGGCACTGGCGGGATGCGGGGATGACTTCGGTGTCGACCAGCATGGGCGAAAGGTAGCGGTTGAGCGTCTGGAAGGCCAGTGGCTGGTTATCAATTATTGGGCTGAATGGTGCGGCCCATGCCGTTCCGAGATCCCCGAGCTGAATGCGTTGGCCCCGGAACTGGAGAAACAGTCGATAAGCGTATTCGGTGTGAACTTCGATGGCTTGCAGGGTGATGAGCTTTCCCGTGCAACCGAAGCGCTTGGCATCGAATTCACCGTGCTGGCCAAGGATCCTGCCGAGCACTATGGCTTGCCGCCCAGCGATGCACTGCCGGTGACCTACATCGTTGATGACAAGGGCAAGGTACGGGAACGGCTGCTCGGCGAGCAGAATGCCGAAAGTCTCAAGGCGCGCTTGAGCGCATTGCGCCAGGAGGGATAACGCGGTGGCCAGTTTGAGTCTGCAAGGGCATATCAGTGGGCGCGTTCAGGGCGTCGGCTTTCGCCAAAGTACTGCCGCCGAGGCTCTGCGGCTTGGGCTGTCCGGCTGGGTGCGCAACCTGAGCGATGGCCGAGTGGAAGTGTCTTTCGAAGGTGACATGACCGCTGTGCGTGCGTTGGCCGGTTGGCTGGAGAACGGGCCGCTCCCGGCGAACGTGACTGAGCTAGCGCTGCAGGAGCAGCCTTTGCAAGGCCACACGCAATTCGTCGTCCGTTAATCCTCGCCCGGGTCGGCGACCAGCCGTCCAGCGTCATCGGTTAGCGATTTGAGAAACGCCGCCTGCAGTTCTGGGTCGTTGCGGGTTAGTTCGATCAGGCTCTGCTCGAGCTCGCTGGCTTCTTCTTCAAGCCCCAGTTCGGACAAGCGCTTGACGCGATGTACCCATTGCTCGACTTCCGCGCCTTCCAGATCGTCATAGATCAGATCATGGGCCTCGCGCAGCTTGCCGCGCAGGGTACGGCTGACCAGCAGAGTGGCCTCGGCACTGGTCGAGTCCTGATCGTCGGTGACCGTCAGCAGCAGCGTGCCGATACGGGCGATATCCTGATCGGCGAAGGGGCCGTCGAGCAGGTTCAGGCGTAGCACGCCGTTGTGATCGGTCAGCAATTCGTGGGTCTGGTCGCCGGCCTTGATCAGCACCGGACGCTCGCCCCAAGGCAGGCTGGAATATTCGGTACGGGTTTCCTGACGCTTTTCGTCGATACCGGCCAGGTTCTGTTGCGAACGGCCGTTGGACTCGACGTTCATGAACGGATTGATACCCGCCACGCCATAGCTGATCCAGTCCTTGGTCGCCGTGTCCGGCAAGCGACCGAGGGCCACCACGTTGAGCACATTGGCACCGACGCCGCCGACGATGGCCACCGCGCCCAGCGGCACTTCATAGATTTCGCGCCAGGGCTGATACGGCGTGTAGCGATCGTAGTGGCGTGTGACCTCGAAGGGCGTCACTTCGAAGACCTTCTGCTCGTGCACCCGTACACGACGCTGCGGCAGCTCCAGAACCTGAGGCTGGCCGACGTCGATCTGCAGGCTGTGGCTCAACAGTTTGCGCTCGATGCGCTCCTCGTGCTCGCTGCGCTGTGGCAAATGATTGGCACAGCCAGTGAGGAGGATGGCGCCACAGGTAGTGGCGCCGACGAGGCGTAAGGTGCTTCGCTTGAACATGACGGCTCTTTGGCGGGTCAGCGGCGGATACGGTTCTGGATGAACGACAGGACATCGGCAACGGCAACTGGTTGAGCCGCGGTTTCCACGCGGCTCTTGTATTCCAGATTGCCTTCGGCGAGGCCGCGGTCGCTGACCACGATGCGATGCGGGATGCCGATCAATTCCATGTCCGCGAATTTGATGCCCGGACTGGTCTTTTTGTCACGGTCGTCGAGCAATACATCGAAGCCGGCAGCGGTCAGTTCCGCATACAGCTTGTCGGTCGCCTCGCGTACCGCGTCGGTTTCGTAGCGCAGTGGTACCAGCGCGATCTGGAAGGGCGCCAGGGTGTCGTTCCAGATGATGCCGCGCTCGTCGGAGTTCTGCTCGATAGCTGCTGCCACCACGCGGGAAACGCCGATGCCGTAGCAGCCCATGCTCAGGGTGACGGGCTTGCCGTTCTCGCCCAGAACCTGGCAGTTCATCGATTCGCTGTACTTGGTACCCAGCTGGAAGATGTGCCCGACTTCGATGCCGCGCTTGATTTCCAGGGTGCCCTGGCCGTCCGGGCTCGGATCGCCGGCCACCACGTTGCGCAGGTCGGCAACGGTCGGCACAGGTAGGTCGCGTTCCCAGTTGACGCCGAAATAGTGCTTGTCGTCGATGTTGGCACCGATGGCGAAATCGCTCATCAGCTCGACCGAGCGGTCGATGATGATTGGCAGCGACAGATTCAACGGGCCCAGAGAGCCTGCGCCTGCACCGATGGCTGCGCGCAGCTCGGCATCCGAAGCCATTAACAGCGGGCTGGCAACGCCCGGCTGGTTGCCGGCCTTGATCTCGTTCAGCTCGTGATCGCCACGGATGATCAGCGCGATCAGCTTGCCTTCTTCTTCGGCATGCACGATCAGCGTCTTGATGGTGCGCTCGATAGGCAGATCGAAGCCATCCACCAGTTGCTGGATGGTTTTCGCGTTTGGTGTGTCGATCAGGCGCAGTTCTTCACTGGCTGCCGGGCGAGTGGTCTCGCGAGGAATCGCTTCGGCCTTCTCGATGTTGGCGGCGTAGTCGGAGACATTGCTAAACACGATGTCATCTTCGCCGGAGTCGGCCAGCACATGGAATTCGTGCGAGCCAGCGCCACCGATCGAACCGTTGTCGGCCACCACCGGGCGGAAGTTCAGGCCCAGGCGGGTGAAGATATTGCAGTAGGCCTGATGCATGCGGTCATAGGTCTGCTGCAGCGAAGCCTGATCGGCGTGGAAGGAGTAGGCATCCTTCATGATGAATTCACGGCCACGCATCAAACCGAAGCGTGGGCGGATTTCATCGCGGAATTTGGTCTGGATCTGGTACATGTTCAACGGCAGCTGCTTGTAGCTGTTCAGCTCGTTGCGCGCCAGGTCGGTGATGACCTCTTCGTGGGTCGGGCCAACGCAGAACTCGCGGTCATGGCGATCCTTGACGCGCAGCAGTTCCGGGCCGTACTGCACCCAACGGCCGGACTCCTGCCACAGTTCGGCAGGCTGAATGGCGGGCATCAACACTTCCAGAGCACCAGCGGCATCCATCTCTTCGCGCACGATCCTCTCCACCTTGCGCAGGGTGCGCAGGCCCATCGGCAGCCAGGTGTACAGGCCGGAAGCGAGCTTGCGGATCATCCCGGCGCGCAGCATCAGCTGGTGGCTGATGACGACAGCATCGGAAGGCGTTTCTTTGAGGGTAGAAAGCAGGAACTGACTGGTACGCATGATGGGCCGTTCTGTCGGTTGCAAAGGGGATTTTTATGGCTCGGCATTGTACGGCGACAGCTCTGTTGCGTACAGGACGCAGAATGTCAGAGGGGTATGGTGGAAGGGTGTGTGCGCCAAATTGAGGCGCCACCTTGGCGCTGGTAGTCGGTATTGGTGCGCCTATGGGCGTCCGGAATCGATCGCTGGCCGTTTCAATGCACTTGTTCGTGACTGATTTGCTTTGAGGTTTCTTTCAGTCAATAAAAAACCCGGCCTAAGCCGGGTTTTCTGAACTGTTATCAGGCTTTCGCGAGATTACAGAACGCTGAGCGGGTAGTTCACGTAGAAGCGGACTTCGTTGGTGTCATCAATGTTGACGTCACTAACTTCGGAGTTGGCACGCAGCAGCGAGGCACGCAGACGGAAGGAGAGATCCTTGGCTGCACCGCTCTGAACGGTGTACGCCACCTGGTTGAAGAACTCGTGCTCTTTACCGTTGGTATTGGTGATCACGCCGTCTTCGCGGGAAGTGATGTTGTCAGCCCAGATGTAAGCGGTTTTGAAGGTCAGGCCTGGAACACCGTACGATGCGAAATTGATGTCGTAGCTGGCTTGCCAGGAGCGCTCGTCTTCCAGGTTGAAGTCAGACAGGAAGCTGTTGGCTACGAAGATCGCACCGCCACCGTCGCCGCCGCCATAAATGAAGCCCTGGCTGCCAGTGTTGCGCTGGTGAGCGATAGTGAAGGCGTGAGCACCGACGCTGTATTTGGCCGCCAGACTCCAGATGGTGTTGTCGCCACCGCCAACTTCGCGATCGTAATCGCTGTCGTAGATGTTGAAGTCGAAGCTCAGGGCTTGTTCTTCGGTCAGCGGCAGATTGTAGTTCAGGTTGGCGTAGTTACGCTTGTACTGATCTTCCAGGTCGCTGTGGTACAGGGCAGCGCTCAGGTCGTCAGTGAAGGAGTAAGAGCCGCCGAATACGTTGATCGACTTCAGACCAGCGCTGTCGCGACCGGATTGACGCATGGAGTTCTGAGCGGTGAAGCGGCCAGCGTTCAGTTCGAGACCTTCGATCTCGGTGCTGGTGATCATGGTGCCTTCGAAGGTTTCCGGCAGCAGACGGCCGTCATCGTAAGCCAGAACCGGCAGAGCAGGCAGTTGCGAACCGTAGGTCACTACGGTGTTGGAGAAGCGAGCCTTGACCGCAGCATTGGCGATGGTCAGGTCTTTGCCTTCGTTCTCCGGAAACATGCCAACGCCACGACGGCCGCTACCAGTGTCCAGTTGGAACAGGGTGCCGGCATAAGCGTTCACGCCGAATCCAACGGTACCCTGAGTAAAGCCGGATTCGAACAGAGCACGAGCGCTGGCGCCCCACTCTTCGGAGTAGCCGACACGATTGCCACTGCTATCGACGTTGCGAGCAGCACCATTACGAGCATCGCGGTTGTAGTACATGCTGCGCGCAAGGAGCGACAGGCTGCTGTCTTCGACGAAACCCTTGGATTCGGATTGATCCGAAGCCACTGCCATTTGAGAGGTACCCGCGGCTACTGCCAGGGCCATTACGCTCCACTTCATCACTCGCATCGTGATTTGCTCCTTTGGTTTAGAAGAGTAGTTCCACTGCTCAATTGGTTGTTATGGAGAGCAGCTCTATTTCTTTTTGTGTCGGATGGAACTTATAGCACGGTGCTTTGTATGGCGATAGTTTCAATCTATCCACTGGTCGCACTCCGCAGCTCTGTCGAAAGGCTCAAGAAGGCACATCGCAATCTCAAGAATCCCCACCCGTGCAGCACCTACCGACTATTTTTCAGCTCTTGATCAGGCGCGGTGACGTTACCACGTTGCCCTGAAGATGAGCGTTACAGGCTTTAAAGCAAGACTCGTGCTCAAATTGCTAAAGCGGCCAAATAAATAGGCCTCCGGGCTCTGAATGGGCCGCTCCGCTGAGCAAAGATACAAATTCCCGACCTAAACTTTTCATTTCTGCTGTTGTACTTAGGGAGCTTATTAATAGGAGGAATATTTTTGCCGGTTTTCTTGATAATGATTTTTAATTAAGGAGTCGGATGTTTCTCAAATGTTTACTTCGGGAAACAATATGGTGCGCCCTGGAAATTGCTTGTGGCGTTTTTGCGCATTTTTGGTGCGTCGCTGTCAGGGTTAAATTTCCAAGGCATGCCCGGTATGCTGACTGCCCTTGTTCCGGTCGCCACCATACCTTCGGTGGGCACCTTTTACGTTGAGTGGTGAGTTGATGTTCGTTCTGGATTCCCGCCTGCAGCAGGACACCTTCGTGCTGGGGGAATTTCCCCTGAGTCGTCTGCTGCTGAGCAACGATGCACGCTATCCGTGGTTCATCCTGGTTCCACGTCGAGAGGAGGTCAGTGAGGTCTTCCAGCTCGATGCAGACGATCAGCGTGCGCTGTGGGGGGAAACCGCGCTGCTGGCCGAAGTGCTGAAGGATGCGTTCAAGGCGGACAAGATCAATATCGCCACGCTGGGTAATGTGGTGAGCCAACTGCATATGCATGTGATCGTACGTTACCGCGACGATGATGCCTGGCCCGCTCCTGTGTGGGGGCGCCACCCGGCAAAGCCTTATGAGCAAGAGCAGTTGTCTGCCCTGCGCGACAGGTTGCAGTCGGTCATGCCTGCACAGTTTCAATTCGGAGACGTATAAGTGAAGGTGCTCGAAGATCGCATCGTCGAGCTGGAGAGCCGTCAGGCCTTCCAGGACGACACTATCCAGGCGCTCAACGATGCGCTGGTGGAGCAGCAAAAGCTCATCGAGCGTCTGCAACTGCATATGCAGGCGATTGCCAAGCGGCAGGACGAGGTCAGCCCTTTCGGCAGTTCCCAGGATGAAGCGCCGCCGCCTCATTATTGAGGCCTGCGCCAGAAACGAAAAAGCCCGCATCGCTGCGGGCTTTTCTTTGTGCGGTGACTTAGCGCCGGGTTGGCAGCGCCGCGATCACGTCTTCAGCCTGCAAGCCTTTGTCGCGCTGCATGACGGAAAACTCCACACGTTGACCTTCTACCAAAACGCGGTGACCTTCGCCGCGGATGGCACGAAAGTGCACGAAGATATCTTCGCCGACATCGCGGGAGATAAAGCCAAAGCCCTTGGAAGTATTGAACCACTTGACCGTGCCTGTCTCACGATCTCCCAGATCCTGTGGCACTGAGGTCTTCTGCCGCTCGAAACGCAGATTGGTTGCCAGGTGCAGGGCGACTGCAATGGCGATGATCAGCAGGCTGAACAGAAGAGCGGGTTGCTCGGCAATCAAGGGCAGTGGAGCGAGCAGAATCAGTGCTTGCAGTAGCGTGCCTAGAATCAGCAGGGCGCACACCAGGTTTTGCAGTTGCTGGCGCAGGCTGTTGTGCCAAATGGGGAATTGAGTGGCCAGCAGTAGATTGAGGAAACCAAAAAGAGCCAGGCACAGCGCGTCTGGGTTCTGCAGGAACGGCTGGGCTTGATCGCTCAGGCTAGGTGTAGTGGATAGCAGCAGGGCGGATAGCCCGACCAGAAGGTGGACGATTTTCAACATGTTCAACGCACTCACTTAATAAAGGAACACCAGGAAGAGCTGGCTCCACGCGATTTGCCGTGACGTAAGGGCGATAGATATACGAGAGGGCCAGCCTATGCGCCTGCCCGAGGGCTCGGGATGACAGCACGGGGCGTATTTAACAGCAAAGGAGGGGGGTTCTCAAATCAGTAGCGTTACAGCGTGCGGTTGCAGCACTGCGATCAGTGATGCGGATAAGTGAACGATGGACGCCACAGAGGCGGCCATCGCGACAAGCGGGATCAGGAAGCCAGCAGGCTGCGCAGCATCCATGCGGTTTTTTCATGAACCTGCATACGCTGAGTCAGCAGGTCGGCGGTCGGCTCGTCACTGACCTTATCCAGCAGCGGGAAGATACCGCGGGCTGTACGCACGACCGCTTCCTGGCCCTGCACCAGCAGCTTGATCATTTCTTCGGCGCTAGGTACGCCTTCTTCTTCCTTGATCGACGACAGGCGTGCATAGGCCGCATAGGTGCCTGGAGCCGGGAAGCCCAGCGCACGGATGCGTTCTGCGATCTGATCGACGGCCAGTGCCAGCTCGGTGTACTGCCCTTCGAACATCAGGTGCAGGGTGTTGAACATCGGCCCGGTAACGTTCCAGTGGAAGTTGTGGGTTTTCAGATACAGGGTGTAGGTGTCGGCCAGCAGGCGCGACAGGCCTTCGGCGATGGAGGCGCGATCCTGTTCAGCGATTCCGATGTTGATTTCCATGGATTTTTCTCCTGTTGGTAGTAGTAGGGCGCTTAGCCTTGCAGATGGGCAGAGCCTATCATGGTGAACTTGAGCGGCCATGTGCTTTGTATCAATGGCAGCGATCAGCGAAAACTATGCGCGGACGTCAGTGGGTACTTGCTCGGCTGCGCGGTGCTGCTTAACCATATATAATCGGCTGCTTTGCTGCAGCGACAGACCGTCTGGCTTGTCCGTGCCAATCCGCGCAATGCATGTTGCCGGATCGGACGAAAGACGCCGGCTCGCGGTTCAATGAATTTCAGACTCAAGAGAAGCGATTATCCCCATGATGCGCAGCCACTATTGCGGCCAGTTGAACGAAAGCCTGGAAGGCCAGGAAATCACCCTTTGCGGATGGGTTCACCGTCGCCGTGACCACGGCGGTGTGATCTTCCTCGACATCCGTGACCGTGAAGGCCTGGCTCAGGTGGTGTTCGACCCGGATCGCGCCGACACCTTCGCCAAGGCTGACCGTGTGCGCAGCGAATACGTGGTCAAGATTACCGGCAAGGTACGCCTGCGTCCGGCCGGTGCGGTCAACGCCAACATGGCCTCGGGTGCTATCGAAGTGCTCGGCTATGAGCTGGAAGTACTGAACGAAGCGGAAACTCCGCCGTTCCCGCTCAACGAATACTCCGATGTCGGTGAAGAAACCCGCCTGCGCTATCGTTTCATCGACCTGCGTCGCCCGGAAATGGCCGAGAAGCTCAAGCTGCGCTCGCGTATCACCAGCAGCATCCGTCGCTACCTGGACGAGAACGGCTTCCTCGACGTGGAAACGCCGATCCTCACCCGCGCCACGCCGGAAGGCGCCCGCGACTATTTGGTGCCGAGCCGTACCCACGCTGGCAGCTTCTTCGCATTGCCGCAGTCGCCGCAGCTGTTCAAGCAATTGCTGATGGTCGCCGGCTTCGACCGCTACTACCAGATCGCCAAGTGCTTCCGCGACGAAGACCTGCGTGCCGACCGCCAGCCGGAATTCACCCAGATCGACATCGAGACCAGCTTCCTCGACGAAGCCGACATCATGCATCTCACCGAGACCATGATCCGCAACCTGTTCAAGGAAGTGCTGGACGTCGAATTCGCCGAGCTACCGCACATGACCCTGGCCGAAGCCATGCGTCGTTTCGGCTCCGACAAGCCGGATCTGCGCATCCCGATGGAACTGGTCGACGTTGCCGATCAGCTCAAGGATGTCGACTTCAAGGTTTTCTCGGGCCCGGCCAACGATCCGAAAGGCCGCGTTGCCGCGCTGCGCGTACCCGGCGGTGCGAGCATGCCGCGTAAGCAGATCGACGACTACACCAAGTTCGTCGGCAACTACGGCGCCCGTGGTCTGGCCTACATCAAGGTCAACGAGCGCGCCAAGGGCGTTGAAGGCTTGCAGTCGCCGATCGTCAAGAACATCGCCGAGCCAAACCTCAACACCATCCTCGATCGCGTTGGCGCGGTCGATGGTGACATCGTGTTCTTCGGCGCCGACCGCGCCAAGGTGGTCAACGATGCTCTGGGCGCGCTGCGCATCAAGCTTGGCCATGACCTGAATCTGCTGACTGCCGAGTGGGCACCGCTGTGGGTCGTCGACTTCCCGATGTTCGAAGAGAACGACGACGGCAGCCTGACCGCCATGCACCACCCGTTCACCTCGCCGAAGTGCTCGGCCGAAGAGCTGGAGGCCAACCCGGCCGCAGCGCTGTCCCGCGCCTATGACCTGGTGCTCAACGGCACCGAACTGGGTGGCGGTTCGATCCGTATCCACGACAAGGGCATGCAGCAGACCGTGTTCCGCGTGCTGGGTATCAGCGAAGACGAGCAGCAGGAGAAGTTCGGCTTTCTGCTCGACGCCCTCAAGTACGGTGCACCGCCCCATGGTGGTCTGGCCTTCGGCCTCGACCGTCTGGTGATGCTGATGACCGGTGCCAGCTCGATTCGCGAAGTCATCGCCTTCCCGAAAACCCAGAGTGCTGCCTGCGTCATGACTCAGGCGCCAGGTGTGGTAGACGGCAAATCGCTGCGCGAGCTGCACATTCGCCTTCGTGAGCAACCCAAGGCGGAGTAAGCGCCAAACGGTATGCCGAGCCCAGGGAAACCTGGGCTCGTTCATTGTGAAATCTGAAAAATCTGGAGTGGAATATGGCCGGTCATTCCAAATGGGCCAACATCAAGCACCGCAAGGGGCGCCAGGACGCCAAGCGCGGCAAGATCTTCACCAAGCTCATCCGTGAGCTGACCGTTGCTGCCAAGCACGGTGGCCCGATACCCGCAGACAACCCGCGTCTGCGCCTGGCCGTCGACAAAGCGTTGACCAACAACATGTCCCGCGACGTGATTGACCGTGCCATCGCCCGCGGTGCCGGCAACAACGAAGCCGACAACGTCGTCGAGTTCAGCTACGAAGGTTATGCGCCGAGCGGTGTGGCGATCATCGTCGAAGTGATGACCGACAACCGCAACCGCACCGCCGCCGAAGTGCGCCACGCGTTCACCAAGTGTGGCGGCAACCTGGGCACTGATGGCTCGGTGGCTTACATGTTCGAGCGCAGAGGGCAGATTGGCTTCGCTTCGGGTGTCGACGAAGATGCGCTGATGGAAGCTGCGCTGGAAGCCGGTGCTGATGACGTGGAGATGGGCGAGGACGGCGCTGCGCTGGTCTCGACCAGCTTCACCGAGTTCCACGCAGTGAACGAAGCGCTGAGCACTGCCGGCTTCAAGGGTGAGGAGGCGGATATCGCCATGATCCCGTCGATCAGTGCGCCGATCACCGATCTGGAAACCGCGCAGAAGGTATTCAAGCTGATCGATATGCTCGAAGACCTGGATGATGTGCAAAACGTCTATCACAACGCCGAAGTCTCCGACGAGATCATGGAACAGCTCGGCTGATAGTCTGAGTGGGTTGTAGAGCCGGAAGTTGCCATGGGGGCTTCCGGCTTTTTTATGGCCGACCGTTTTGCGCGAGCCAGGGCTCTTATGATGAAAAATGCATCTTATGTCCGACGGGCTGTGGATCCTTTGGATGACGGCGACCTATCGACGACCCTATACTCGCGCCTGGATAAATAGACAGTGTGGCAGCCAATGCCACTGGTGGATGACAGGCATGACGCTGATTCTGGGGATTGACCCCGGTTCCCGCATTACCGGTTACGGTGTGATACGTGATACGGGGCGCACATGTGAGTACGTAGCGTCAGGCTGTATTCGAACGGGTGGTGGGCCTCTACCGGAGCGCTTGCAGATTGTCTTTCGCGGCGTCAGTGAGGTAATTCGTACCTTCGGGCCGGTGACCATGGGCATCGAACAGGTGTTCATGGCGCGCAATGCCGATTCGGCACTTAAGCTTGGGCAGGCGCGTGGTGCCGCTATCGTCGCCGCTATGGAAGCAGGCCTGGAAATCAGCGAATACACGGCGACCCAGGTCAAGCAGGCGGTGGTCGGAACCGGCGCGGCGGACAAGCAGCAGGTGCAGATGATGGTCATGCACCTACTTAAGCTGGTGCAGAAACCGCAGATCGATGCCTCGGACGCTCTGGGCATCGCCCTGTGTCATGCTCATCACCGGCAGAGTCTTATTCCCCATGGTCTGGCCAGCGCCAAGCGGCGCGGTGGTCGTCTTCGTTTGTAATCGAGTTGAAGGAATGCGCCGGTGATCGGACGTTTACGCGGCACCCTGGCGGAAAAGCAGCCGCCACATTTGATTCTGGATGTGAATGGTCTGGGCTATGAGCTGGAAGTCCCCATGACCACGTTGTACCGTTTGCCCTCGTTGGGTGAGCCGCTGACGCTGCACACTCATTTGGTGGTGCGCGAGGATGCGCATCTGCTTTATGGCTTTTTCGAGAAGCGTGAGCGCGAGCTATTTCGCGAGCTCATTCGCCTCAATGGCGTGGGCCCCAAGCTGGCGCTGGCGTTGATGTCGGGGCTGGAGGTCGATGAATTGGTGCGTTGCGTGCAGGCTCAGGACACAGCCGTGCTGGTGAAAATTCCTGGCGTCGGTAAGAAAACCGCAGAGCGCCTGCTGGTCGAACTCAAGGATCGCTTCAAGGCCTGGGAGACGGTACCCGGCATGGCCAACCTGGTGGTTGAACCTCGTGCGGGTAGCGCAGTCACAAGCGCGGAGAATGATGCGGTCAGTGCGCTTATCTCTCTGGGCTACAAGCCGCAGGAAGCCAGTCGCGCCGTTTCGGCGGTCAAAGAAGATGGGTTGAGTAGTGAAGACATGATTCGTCGCGCGCTGAAAGGAATGCTGTAAATGCTCGAAGCAGACAGGCTGGTTACGGCAGGTAGCCGCGACCGCGACGAGCAGGTCGACCGCGCCATCCGACCGTTGTCGCTGGCCGAGTACATTGGCCAGCCCGTGGTGCGTGAGCAGATGGAGCTGTTCATCCAGGCGGCCCGCGGTCGCAAGGAGCCACTCGATCACACGCTGATCTTCGGCCCGCCGGGCTTGGGTAAGACTACCCTGGCGAACATTATTGCCCAGGAAATGAACGTTTCCATCAAGAGCACTTCGGGCCCCGTGCTCGAACGTCCTGGTGATCTGGCTGCGCTGCTGACTAATCTTGAGCCCGGTGATGTACTGTTTATTGACGAAATTCATCGTCTATCGCCCATCGTCGAAGAAGTGCTGTACCCGGCGATGGAAGATTTTCAGCTCGATATCATGATTGGTGAGGGGCCTGCCGCTCGTTCGATCAAGCTCGATTTGCCGCCCTTCACCCTGGTCGGCGCAACCACTCGGGCTGGGATGCTGACCAATCCGCTGCGTGACCGCTTCGGCATCGTGCAGCGTCTTGAGTTCTATAACATCGAAGACCTGGCGACCATCATCATGCGTGCGGCCGGCATTCTCGGTTTGCCGATTGAGCCCGAGGGGGCGTTCGAGATCGCCCGGCGGGCTCGTGGTACGCCGCGTATCGCCAACCGCCTGCTGCGTCGCGTTCGGGATTTCGCAGAGGTACGTGGGCAGGGCGAGATCACCCGGCAGATCGCCGACCTGGCCTTGAACCTGCTGGATGTGGACGAGCGTGGGTTCGATCACCAGGATCGCCGCTTGTTGCTGACCATGATCGAGAAGTTCGACGGCGGCCCGGTCGGCGTCGATAGCCTGGCTGCGGCGATCAGCGAGGAGCGGCACACGATAGAAGATGTGCTGGAGCCTTACCTGATCCAGCAGGGTTACATCATGCGCACGCCGAGAGGGCGAGTAGTGACCCGACATGCTTACTTGCATTTTGGTCTGAATACGCCGAAACGCATGGATGAGCGGCCAGTGCTCGACTTGTTCACAGAGGGTGAGGGGCAATGAAAAAAATACTTGTCGCGCTGATTGGCAAGACTCGGTGCGGGCACTAGAGTATGCGCGCGCAATACGCTGGTCAGCCGTTCGCCCATCGCTGTCGTGTTTACTACGAAGATACCGATGCCGGTGGTGTCGTCTATTACGTCAACTACCTCAAATTCATGGAGCGGGCTCGAACCGAGCGGCTGCGCGAGCTGGGTTTTGCCCAGTCGACGCTGGCTGCAGAGGGTCTATTGTTCGTCGTGCACTCCAGCGAGGCGCGCTATCACGCGCCGGCGCGGCTGGACGACGAATTGCTGGTAAGTGCTGAAGTAACTGAATTGAACCGTGCCAGCCTGCGCTTTCGTCAGCAGGTGAGGCGGGTAACGGATAATGCGCTGCTCTGCGAAGGGCAGTTTCTGGTGGCCTGTGTGTGCGCCGATAATTTCAAACCCCGGGCCATGCCTCTGTCTGTGCGAACCGCGTTCGCCAAGCAGGATGGTACCGGTACATCTACTGCAGGAGAGTAAGCGTGGAAGCCAACGCCGTTGACCACATGTCTATGTGGAGTCTGATCAGCAACGCCAGTCTGGTGGTGCAGTTGGTGATGCTGATCCTGGTGGCCGCATCGGTCACTTCTTGGGTCATGATTTTCCAGCGCAGCAGTTTGCTGCGTGGCGCCAAGCGTGCACTTGATAACTTCGAGGAGCGCTTCTGGTCCGGTATCGATCTGTCCAAACTGTATCGTCAGGCGGGCAGCAATCCAGATCCGGATTCGGGCCTGGAGCAAATTTTCCGTGCTGGCTTCAAGGAGTTCTCTCGCCTGCGTCAGCAGCCTGGGATGGATCCAGACGCGGTAATGGATGGTGTTGCTCGTTCCATGCGCGTAGCCATTTCCCGCGAAGAAGAGAAGCTCGAGCAGAGCTTGCCGTTTCTCGCTACCGTCGGCTCCACCAGTCCTTACATCGGTCTGTTCGGTACCGTGTGGGGGATCATGAATTCCTTCCGAGGTCTGGCTCAGGTGCAGCAGGCTACTCTGGCAACCGTAGCGCCCGGCATTGCTGAGGCACTGATCGCCACGGCTATCGGTCTGTTCGCTGCGATCCCTGCCGTTATCGCCTACAACCGTTTCGCTGCCCGCGGTGAGATGCTGATCTCTCGTTATTACACCTTCGCCGACGAGTTCCAAGCGATCCTGCACCGCAAAGTGCATAGCAGTGAAGAATAAGCCTTAGGCATTCATAGATAGGTTTTCAGAGCCATGGCCAGAATTCGCAATAGACGCAAGCCCGTCGCCGAGATGAACGTAGTGCCTTACATCGATGTGATGTTGGTGCTGCTGGTCATCTTCATGGTCACGGCGCCGATGCTCAACCAGGGGGTCAAGGTCGACCTTCCTCAGGTCAGCAGCGAAGTGCTGCCGCAGGACAATGATTCCCAGGTACTGACCATCTCCATCAAGTCCGACAAGTCCTACTACTGGAACATGGGCACTGAAGTGGATACCGATACGGTGCAGGATCGCGCCCTGACTCTGGATGAGATGACCCGTGCCGTCACCGCCATCATCAACCAGACTCGCAGTCAGGGTAAGCAGGTGCAGGTGTTTGTACGTGGCGACAAGGCCGTCGATTACGGCACTGTGATGTCCGCTATGGGTGGCTTGCAGCAGGCTGGCGTAGGTAACGTCGGTCTGATTACCGAGGCGCCCTAATGCGGCAGCGTGAGCGCTCACCTTCGGAAAATCTGTTCTGGCCGGTGGTCTGGGCCGTAGGTCTGCATGTGCTGATGTTTGGCATGCTGTTCGTCAGTTTTGCCTTTGCCCCGGATCTGCCACCAGCAAGACCGATCGTGCAGGCTACCCTGTACCAATTGAAGTCGCAGAGCCAGGCAACTACCCAGACCAACCAGAAGATTGCGGGCGAGGCGAAGAAAACCGCAGCACCGCAATTCGAGACTGAACAGCTCGAACAGAAAAAGGCCGAGCAGGAAAAGCAGGCCCAGGCTGAAGCGCAGAAACAGCAGGCCGCTAAAGCAGCGGAACAAAAGAAAGTCGAAGAAGCTCAAAAGGCCGATGCGGCGAAGAAGGCAGAGGCCGATGCCGCGACGAAAGCAGCCGAGCAGAAGAAGCTGGCTGATGTCGCCAAGGTAAAAGCTGCGCTTGAGGCCGACAAGAAAAAGGCTGCTGAAGCGGAAGCGAAGAAAAAAGCCGCCGAGGATGCCAAGAAAAAGGCAGCTGAAGAGGCCAAGAAGAAAGCGGCAGCCGATGCAGCGAAAAAGAAAGCTGCCGAGGATGCCAAGAAAAAAGCTAATGCACAGGCAGCTGAGCGCAAAGCGGTAGAGGACAAGAAAGCAGCGGCTTTGGCCGAGCTGCTGTCCGATGACACCGAGCGTCAGCAGGCGCTGGCCGAGACTCAGGGTGATCAGGTTGCGGGTAGCCTCGATGATCTGATCGTCAAATTGGTAAGTGAGCAGTGGCGGCGGCCGCCGTCGGCGCGCAATGGCATGAGTGTTGAGGTGCTGATCGAGATGTTGCCCGACGGCACCATCACCAATGCCAGTGTCAGTCGCTCTAGCGGTGACTCGCCGTTCGACAGTTCAGCAGTACAGGCAGTGCGCAACGTGGGGCGTATTGCAGAAATGCAGCAACTTGATCGTGCCACGTTCGATCGGCTTTACCGGCAGCGTCGTGCCGTCTTCAAACCGGAGGATTTAGGTCTGTGAATACCCTGATGCGAATCGTTGTACTGGGGCTGGCCATGCTGGTCGGTAGCGTGCAGGCGGCTGATCCCCTGGTGATCAGCACCGGCACCGATCGAGCCACGCCGATTGCCGTGGTGCCGTTCGGCTGGCAGGGCGGCAATGTGCTGCCCGAAGACATCGCCACTATCGTTGGCAATGATCTGCGCAACTCCGGCGTGTTCGAGCCGATTCCACGGCAGAACATGATCAGCCTGCCGACTCAAGGCAGCGAAGTCATCTACCGTGACTGGAAGGCGTTGGGCGCCCAGTACGTGCTGGTTGGCAACATCGTGCCCAACGGTGCACGTCTGCAGATTCAGTTCGCTCTGTTCAACGTAGCCACCGAGCAACAAGTACTGACCGGCAACGTTGGCGGCAGCACCGATCAACTTCGCGACATGGCTCACCATATCGCCGATCAGTCGTTCGAGAAGCTTACCGGCGTCAAGGGCGCGTTCTCCACTCGCATGCTTTACGTCACTGCAGAGCGCTTCGGGGTGAACAACACCCGTTACACTCTGCAGCGTTCGGACTATGACGGTGCCCGTGCAGTAACCCTGCTGCAGTCCCGTGAGCCGATCCTGTCGCCGTCGTTCGCGTCCGATGGCAAGCGTATCGCCTACGTTTCCTTCGAACAGAAACGTCCGCGCATCTTCGTGCAGCACATCGATACCGGTCGTCGCGAGCAGGTCACCAACTTCGAAGGCCTCAACGGCGCGCCTGCCTGGTCGCCGGATGGCAGCAAGCTGGCGTTCACGCTGTCGAAAGACGGCAACCCGGAAGTCTATGTCATGGACATAGCCTCCAAAAATCTGCGCCGCGTTACCAACCACTACGCCATCGATACCGAGCCTTTCTGGGGCAAGGACGGTCAGACGATCTATTTCACCTCTGACCGCTCGGGCAAGCCACAGATTTATAAGACCAACATCAATTCTGGTGCGGTCGAACGAGTGACCTTCGTCGGCAACTACAATGCCAACCCAAAATTGTCTGCCGACGAAAAGACCCTGGTAATGATTCATCGCCAGGATGGTTACACCGTGTTCAAGGTAGCTGCACAGGATCTTGAGCGTGGCAATTTGCGCATTCTTTCAGATACAAGTTTGGATGAGTCGCCTACTGTCGCGCCCAATGGAACGATGATAATCTACGCTACCCGCCAGCAGGGGCGGGGAGTCCTGATGTTAGCGTCCGTTAACGGTCGCGTTAGGCTCCCTCTACCTACCGCTCAAGGCGAAGTTCGAGAGCCATCCTGGTTCCCCTTCCTGAACTGATGCGCGGTGCTTCACCTGTTTGTATGCTTAACACACTGGGGTTCATTAGGAGTTACACATGGAAATGCTGAAATTTGGCAAATTTGCTGCACTGAGCCTGGCTCTGGCAGTGGCTGTTGGTTGTTCCTCCAAAGGCGGTGATACCGCTGGCGAAGGCGCTGTAGACCCGAACGCTGGCTACGGTGCAAACACCGGCGCTGTCGACGGCAGCCTGAGTGAAGAAGCCGCTCTGCGCGCTATCACCACTTTCTACTTCGAATACGACAGCTCTGACCTGAAGCCGGAAGCCATGCGCGCTCTGGACGTTCATGCCAAGGATCTGAAAGGTAATGGCGCTCGCGTCGTCCTGGAAGGCCACGCTGACGAGCGCGGTACCCGCGAATACAACATGGCTCTGGGCGAGCGTCGCGCCAAGGCCGTTCAGCGTTACCTGGTACTGCAGGGCGTTTCCCCTGCTCAGCTGGAACTGGTTTCCTACGGTGAAGAGCGTCCTGTTGCCACTGGCAACGACGAGCAATCCTGGGCTCAGAACCGTCGCGTCGAACTGCGTAAGTAATTCGATATGCGAATGTGCCGACGTGTAGTAACCGTTATGGCGCTGAGTCTGCCGCTTGCGGCTTGGGCTCAGATTCCCGTACAGGATGGCAGTACCGGTAACGGTGGTGCCAGTCCGAATGCCGGTTACGGCACGTCTGGCGCCTACGCTGGAGGTGGGGTGGAAACCCCATCTTCGGCGCAGGGCATGCTGTTCAATCAGCTCCAGCAGATGCAGCAGGAAATCGCGCAACTGCGTGGCATGCTTGAAGAGCAGCAGAACGATATTCAGCGTTTGAAGCAAGAAGGCCTGGAGCGATACCAGGATCTTGATAAACGTCTGAGCAGTGGTGCCGCAGCTGGTGCTGCAGCCACACAGAATTCTCCAGCCGCGGGTGCCAGCAATGGCACCGGTGGTTCCTCCGCTGGTGACGCAGGGCAGGCGCAGGCCTCCGGCGAGCCGGCAGACCCGGCGAAGGAAAAGCTGTTTTACGATGCAGCTTTCGACCTGATCAAGGCCAAGGATTTCGACAAGGCCAGCCAAGCCTTCGCAGCGTTCCTGCGTCGTTATCCGAACAGCCAGTATGCGGGCAATGCCCAGTATTGGCTGGGGGAAGTGAACCTCGCCAAGGGTGATCTGCAGGGTGCCGGCCAGGCCTTCGCCAAAGTCAGTCAGGCCTATCCGCAGCACTCCAAAGTACCTGATTCGCTGTTCAAGTTGGCCGATGTGGAAATTCGCCTAGGCAACAATGACAAGGCCAAGGGCATTCTGCAGCAGGTCATCGCCCAGTATCCGGGCACTTCGGCTGCTCAGCTGGCTCAGCGTGACCTACAGCGCATCCAGTAAGCCTCAGCTTGTGAACGAAACCCGCGCCTGTCGCGGGTTTTTTATTGGCCGTCAGCTGAGCGCTCGAGCTACAGGCCGTCGACAGGGGCGTCAAAAATGGCTGCAGGCCGTTTTTTTCGTTTAGAATCGCTGTCCTTTTTCGCAACGGAGGCGGATGGCCTGTTTCGCCGTCACGCCCGTGGCCCCTATGAAAGATACCCTGCGCATTACCGAGATTTTTTTCTCGCTGCAGGGGGAAACGCGTACTGCCGGCTTGCCGACGGTATTCGTGCGCCTGACCGGCTGCCCCCTGCGCTGTCAATACTGCGACACCGCCTACGCCTTCAGTGGTGGAGAGATCCTCTCGCTGGACGCCATCCTCGAGCAGGTGGCGAGCTACCGTCCTCGTTATGTGTGCGTTACCGGTGGCGAGCCGCTCGCACAGCCCAACTGCATTCCCTTGCTCCAGCGTCTGTGTGACGCCGGTTACGACGTGTCCCTGGAAACCAGTGGCGCGCTGGACGTTTCGGCTGTCGATACTCGGGTCAGCAAGGTCATCGACCTGAAAACTCCAGGTTCGGCCGAGGTGGCCCGCAACCGCTACGAAAACATCGAGTACCTGCAGCCGCGGGATCAGGTCAAGTTCGTGATTTGTTCGCGTGAGGACTATGACTGGTCGGTGAGCAAGATCATCCAGTACGGCCTGGCCGAGCGCGCCGGCGAGCTGCTGTTCTCGCCTAGCCACCAGCAGGTGAGTGGGCGTGAGCTGGCCGAATGGGTGATCGCTGACAATCTGCCGGTGCGCATGCAACTGCAGCTGCACAAGATTCTTTGGAACGATGAGCCGGGGCACTGACATGAGTGAAAAGAAAGCGGTCATCCTGCTGTCCGGTGGCCTCGACTCCGCCACTGTGGTGGCGATGGCCAAGGAGCAGGGTTATAGCTGCTATAGCATGAGCTTCGACTATGGGCAGCGGCATCGCTCCGAGTTGCAGGCTGCCGAACGGGTTGCCCGGCAGTTGGGGGTGGTTGAGCACAGGGTGATCGGTATGGATCTCGGCGGTATCGGCGGCTCGGCGCTGACCGATGCCAGTATCGATGTGCCGCAGGCCCCCACGACAGGAATTCCGGTGACCTATGTGCCGGCGCGCAACACTGTCTTTCTAGCCTTGGCTTTGGGCTGGGCCGAGGTGCTGGAGGCCCAGGACATCTTTATCGGTGTTAACGCGGTGGATTATTCCGGGTATCCGGATTGCCGGCCGCAATTCGTCGAGGCGTTCGAGCACGTGGCCAATCTCGCCACCAAGATGGGAGTTGAGGGGCGGCGCATCTCTATTCAGGCGCCCTTGCAGATGATGAGCAAGGCTGAAATCGTCCAGACGGGGTCGCGTTTGGGGGTTGATTACGCTCTGACCGTCTCTTGCTACCTTGCCGATGGTGACGGGCGTGCATGTGGGAAATGCGATAGCTGTCGTTTACGTTCAGCCGGCTTTGCCACTGCCGGTGTGCCCGATCCAACTCGTTATCAATAGATTATTTTCTAGTAGGTGTTGAATTTCTGATTTAAATCAGTATTATAGCGCCCGCAGCACGGGTCGTTAGCTCAGTTGGTAGAGCAGTTGGCTTTTAACCAATTGGTCGTAGGTTCGAATCCCACACGACCCACCATTTAAAGTCTTCCTCGCGAAGACGCAATAAAAAGCCCGGATCTTGAAAAAGATCCGGGCTTTTTATTGCGTGCAATATTTGCTGCTAAAGTCCGCTGACGACTCCTGAGAGCCGCCAGCGGGTTGCATCACACTTTGACGATCCAGCCTTGCGGCGCTTCGATATCACCGGACTGCACGCCGGTCAGCTCGCTGTACAGGCGGCTGATGGTCGGGCCAACTTCTTTCTCACTGTAGAAGACGTGGAGCTTGCCCTCGTACTCGATGCCGCCAATTGGCGTGATGACGGCTGCGGTACCGCAAGCGCCGGCCTCCTTGAAATCGCTCAGGCGATCGATGAACACGTCGCCTTCGATGACTTTCAGGCCCAGGCGGCTTTGTGCCAGTTCGATCAGCGACAGGCGGGTGATGCCTGGCAGCACCGACGGCGATTTCGGGGTGACGAACTCGTCGTTGTGAGTGATGGCGAAGAAGTTCGCCGAGCCCACTTCCTCGATCTTGGTGTGGGTTTGCGGATCGAGGTAGATGCAGTCGGCGAAATTGTTCTTCTTGGCCTGCGAGCCGGGCATCAGGCTCGCAGCATAGTTGCCGCCGACCTTGGCGGCGCCAGTGCCTTGGGGCGCCGCGCGGTCATAGCCAGAGATCACGAAGTTGTTCGGCTTCATGCCGCCCTTGAAGTAAGGGCCGACCGGGATGCAGAACACCGAGAAGATGAACTCCGGAGCGGTGCGCACGCCGATGTTGTCGCCAACGCCGATCACGAAGGGGCGCAGATACAGCGCGCCGCCGGAGCCGTAGGGCGGGATGAAGCGCTCGTTGGCTCGGACTACTTGCTTGCAGGCCTCGATGAATTGCTCGCTGGATGGTGCCGGCATCAGCAGGCGCGCGCAGCTGCGCTGCATTCGCAGGGCGTTCTGGTCCGGGCGGAACAGGTTGATCGAGCCGTCCTTGCAGCGGTAGGCCTTGAGGCCTTCGAAGCACTGCTGACCATAGTGCAGGGCAGTGGAGCCCTCGCTGATGTGCAACACATTGTCTTCGGTCAGGTTGCCCTGATCCCACTCACCGTCGCGCCAGTGCGACAGGTAGCGCTGGTCGGTCTTGATGTAGTCGAAACCCAGCTTGTCCCATTCGATGCTTTCGTAAGCCATGACATCCTCAATCGCTGAACGACCACTGCGGGGCGCGCGCGTGGTCGATGTTTTCCAAAGTGGTGATAATTCGTACAGAGGTCGCATCCGGCCTCTGGGGCATCTCTGCGGTCGGCCATGTGCGGCCATGGCACTTGGCGGCTGTCGCTCGCCCAGGCAGTTATCCTGATGCTGATGATGCGGCGGATTATCGTGGCGATCAACCGGTGGATCGATGCGAGGTCGTTCGGGCGATTGAAAATCGTCCGGCAATGCCCTTAACATGCGCGCCCGCGCAAGGTTCGCAGCCCGCTGCTGTCTAACCTGCGATGCCGCTCTGCGTGTGCCGACCAGTTCGATGCGTCTGGCGGTATACTCAACGTTCCGTGCTCATAGACCTCGATAGGGCCTGACGACATGACGCAGATTGCCGAACGACTTCTTGTCCAAGCTCATCTTGATGCCAAGCAGCCAGAGACGCTGACGGCGGAGCAGGAAGCGTTCTACCGTGATGAAATTGGCAAAGAACTGAAGCGCCAGAATGCCGTTCTGGTGGCTCACTACTACTGTGACCCGGTACTGCAGGCGCTTGCCGAAGAAACCGGCGGCTGTGTGTCCGACTCGCTGGAGATGGCCCGCTTCGGTAATCAGCATTCGGCGCAGACCGTGCTGGTCGCCGGCGTAAAATTCATGGGCGAGACGGCGAAAATCCTCAATCCTGAAAAGCGCGTGCTGATGCCGACGCTGGAGGCTACCTGTTCGCTGGATCTGGGATGCCCGGTCGACGAGTTCGCCGCGTTCTGCGATCAGCATCCGCAGCGCACCGTGGTGGTTTACGCCAATACCTCGGCTGCGGTGAAGGCGCGTGCCGACTGGGTGGTAACCTCCAGCTGCGCCGTCGAGATCGTCGAGCACCTGATGGATAACGGCGAGAGCATCATCTGGGCGCCGGATCAGCACCTGGGCCGCTTCATCCAGAACAAGACCGGTGCCGACATGCTCCTCTGGGACGGTGCCTGCATCGTTCACGAAGAGTTCAAGGCCCGTCAGCTTGAGGAAATGAAGGCGCTGTATCCGGAAGCGGCCGTGCTGGTGCACCCGGAGTCACCAACCGCGGTGATCGACCTGGCCGATGCGGTGGGCTCGACCAGCCAACTGATCGCTGCCGCCCAGCGCATGCCGAACAAGACCTTCATCGTCGCTACCGACCGCGGCATCTTCTACAAGATGCAGCAGCTGTGTCCCGACAAGGAATTCGTCGCAGCGCCGACAGCCGGTAATGGTGCCGCCTGCCGCAGTTGCGCCAGTTGCCCCTGGATGGCGATGAACACCTTGCAGCGCACCTTGCAGTGCCTGCGCGAGGGCAGTAACGAAGTGTTCGTCGATCCGGCGCTGATCCCTCGGGCGATCAAACCGCTCAAGCGCATGCTGGACTTCACCCAGGCGGCACGCCTGAAGCTGGCAGGCAACGCCTGATAGCAGCGGCAAGCTGCAAGCGCCAAGTAAGAGCTGTCTGCAAAAAGGCTCTGGCTTGGCGCTTGTGTATCAGCGCAGCATTTCTTCCGTCATGCGCTTCTCTTCGATCAGCTCTTTCTGGCGGGCGTCGATGCGTGAGGCCAGCTGGAAGTTGTTGCTGGCCCGGCGCTTGGCGAAGTCGAGCTGTTCGATGGCCTGATTGAAATCCCCCACCAATGCGAAGAACTCGGCACGGGCCTGATGCAGGCCGATGGTGTTGCCGCTGAGGCCGCGCACTTCCGCGACCTGATACCAGACGTCCGGATCCTTTACGCGGCGCTTGAGCAGATCGTTCAAGGCCCGCTCTGCTTCGGGAATGCTGCGTTGTTTGAGCAGCAGGTCGATGCGTGCCTGGTTCAGCGGGTAATTGCCTGGGTACAGATCGAGCAGGCGCTTGATGCGCTGATCGGCCGCGGAGAGGCGGTTGGCAGCGCTGTCCAGGCTGATCTGCGCCAGGTTGTAGGTGACGTCGTCCGGCGCTTTTTGCAGCAGCGGCGCCAGTGTGTCGCGTGCTTCGTCGAACTGGCTGCCCTTGATCAGGGCGATGGTCAGGCCGTAGCGGGCAGCGTCCATGTTCGGGTTTTCATCGAGCTGGGCACGGAAGCGCTTGGCAGCGATGCCGGGTGTTTCTTCATAGGTCAGTTGTACGCGGGCACGCATCAGCTGGTAGCGCAAGCTGTCTTCGGTGCCGCCAGCCTGGTACTGCTCGGCGCGGTTGCGGGTATCGGCGATACGCGATTCGGAAACCGGGTGAGTCAGCAGGAATTCGGGTGGCATGCGGTCGTAGCGGTACTGACGCATCAGGCGCTCGAACATGCTCGGCATCGAACGAGGGTCGTAGCCAGCCTTTTCCAGGTTGACCAGACCGATACGGTCGGCCTCCTGCTCGTTCTGCCGGGAGAAGCGCCGCTGCTCCTGAATCGCCGCTGCCTGGGTCGACGCGATGGCGGCGATACCGGCATCGCCAGCACCCGCTGCGGCAGCGACGATACCGGCGAGCATGGCTGCCATGACCGGCAACTGCATGCGTTGCTGGGCTTCCAGGCCGCGGGCGAAGTGGCGCTGCGACAAGTGAGCCAGTTCGTGGGCCAGCACCGAGGCGTATTCGCCTTCGGTCTGCGCATACAGGAACAGCCCGCCATTGACGCCGATGATCCCGCCCGGTGCGGCGAAGGCGTTGATCTGCGGGCTGTTGAGCAGCACGAATTCGAGGCGCCGATCCTGTACCTGGCTGGTTTCGGCCAGACGGTAAACGCTGCTTTCGACGAAGTCCTTGAGCTGAGGATCCGAGAGCTGGCTGACCTGACCGCGGACGATGCTCAGCCAGGCGCGGCCCAGTTGATATTCCTGTTGCGGAGAAACCATCGACGAGCTGGCATCGCCGAGTGATGGCAGGTCGTTGGCCATCGTCGGTTGTGCCATTAGCAAGGCGAGCGTCAGCAGGGTAGGGCGCAGAACATTCATGCATGGAGCTCTTGTTGGATCAGTGCCGTACTGTAGCGGGGAGGCACTTGCCTGACCAGCGTCGGCGGGCCTTGGGTTATGCTGTCGGCCTGGAAAAACGGAGGGCGTTATGGGTGATGTAGCGGTGTGGCAGGGCGAGCATCAGGCTGAGCTGGATGCGTGTGGCTTGAATTGTCCGCTGCCCTTGCTCAAGGCCAAGATGGCCCTCAACGGCCTGGGTAGTGGCGACGTACTCAAGGTGCTGGCCACGGATGCCGGGTCGCAGCGCGATTTTCGGGCGTTCGCTCGGCTGGCTGGCCATGAGCTGCTTCGTGAGGAGGCCGAAGGCGAGGTGTTCCGTTACTGGCTGCGCAAGGCGTGATGCCAGGCTGAATAGGCCACCATGAAAAATGCCGCTCGAGAGCGGCATTTTCATATGTATCAGGCTTTGTTGAGGGCCTCGGCCGCGGCCAGTACCTCATCGACATGGCCAGGTACCTTGACCCCTCGCCATTCCTGGCGCAGCACGCCGTTCTTGTCGATCAGGAAGGTGCTGCGGTCGATGCCCAGGTACTCCTTGCCGTAGAGCTTCTTCAGCTTGATCACGTCGAACAGTCCACAGACGCTTTCGTCCTTGTCCGAAATCAGCTCGAAGGGGAAGCTCTGCTTGGCCTTGAAGTTCTCGTGAGTCTTCAGGCTGTCGCGTGATACGCCGATGACCACCGTGTTGGCCGCCGCGAAGGCTTCATAAGCGTCGCGAAAGCCCTGGCCCTGAGTGGTGCAACCTGGAGTGTTGTCCTTCGGGTAGAAGTAGATCACCAACTGCTTGCCCTTGTAGGCAGCCAGGTTGAAGTCGCCGCCGGTGGCGGGGGCGCTGAAATCTGCAACCGGGGAGTCGATAGCGACAGTCATGAAACGCTCCTTATGGATTCTGGGGGCGCCAGGGTTCGATCAGTGCGTCGAGGTTCAGTGCATCGGCGAAGTCGAGGAACTGATCGCGCAGCCAGCTGATCTGGGTGCCGGCGGGGAGGGTGACGGTCAACTGGGCGTTGAGCATGGTGCCGCCGGTCTGCGGAGCCTGGTAGGTGTCGCAGGTCAGGGCCTCGAGCTCGACGTTGTGGTCGATGAAGAACTGGCACAGTTCGTTGAGGATGTCCGGGCGATACACCGAGCTGACGTAGGCTACGTAAGGCAGCGCCTGAGGACGGACTTCCGAGGCACCGCTGCGGATTACGTTGGCGGTGAACTCATGTTTCTTGGACAGTGCCGGCAGGCCCGTCTCCAGGCGTGCCAGCGCATCCCAGTTGCCAGATACTTGCAGCACCAGTGCGCTGAAGTCTCCATGGCGGCTCAGGCGCGTGCTGACGACCGCACAGCGGTTTTCATGGCTGGCTCGGCACAGGACGTTGGTCAGCTCCATGGCGTTGGTGCCGAGAGCACTGATGACGAGGAATTGTTCGCGAACTGGAGGGGTGGACATGCAGCCTTCCTAAACGTTGAGCGCTCGGCTCTATAGACAGTGCCAAACAAACAAGCAGGGTAGCGAAAAGCGCTCGCCAGGGGAATGACCAGATACCGCTATCGCCAACCTCATTTAATGTACTCAATGCCGGAAATCACGGTCGCTCACACCGCCTGCTACTTCGCTTGTGCAAGGCTGGTGGCGCCAGTACCATTACGGCTCTCTTTTTCGGCAGGAGCGGTTGCATGATTGCGGGCAGTATGGTGGCACTGGTCACGCCCATGGATGCGCAGGGTAATCTCGATTGGGACGCCTTGAGCAAACTGGTGGATTTCCACCTGCAAGAGGGCACCAATGCCATCGTCGCGGTCGGCACCACAGGTGAGTCGGCGACACTCGACGTCAATGAGCACATCGAAGTCATCCGCCGCGTAGTCGGTCAGGTCGGCGGGCGCATCCCGGTAATCGCGGGTACGGGTGCCAACTCCACCCGTGAAGCGGTCGAGCTGACCCAGAACGCCAAGAACGCTGGTGCCGATGCCTGCCTGCTGGTCACGCCGTACTACAACAAGCCGACTCAGGAAGGCCTCTATCTGCACTTCCGCCATATCGCCGAAGCCGTGGCCATCCCGCAGATTCTCTACAACGTGCCGGGGCGTACTGCCTGCGACATGCTGCCGGAAACCGTTGAGCGGTTGTCGAAGGTCGACAACATCATCGGTATCAAGGAAGCCACCGGCGACCTGCAGCGTGCCCGTGACATTCTTGATCGTGTCAGCTCGAATTTCCTGCTCTACTCCGGCGATGACGCCACTGCGGTCGAGCTGATGCTGCTGGGTGGCAAAGGCAACATCTCGGTGACTGCCAACGTGGCCCCGCGGGCGATGAGCGACATGTGCTCGGCGGCCATGCGTGGTGAAGCCGCGATTGCCAGGGCGATCAATGATCGGTTGATGCCCCTGCACAAAAATCTGTTCATCGAAGCCAATCCGATTCCGGTGAAGTGGGCACTGAATGAAATGGGCATGATGGCCGACGGCATTCGCTTGCCGCTGACCTGGCTGAGCCCCCGTTGTCACGAACCGCTGCGTCAGGCCCTGCGCCAGTCCGGTGTATTGGTCTAATCGAGGAACTACGACGCATGAAGCGACTGGCCGGACTTTCCGCACTTGCTCTGATCATCACCAGCACCAGTGGCTGTGGCTGGATCTGGGGCGAAAATGGCTACTTCCGTGATCGCGGTAGCGATTACCTGACCGCACGGCAGACCGCACCGATGCAACTGCCTGCCGATGTCGAGGCCAAGCGCCTTGATCCGCTGCTGCCGGTGCCCCATCAGATCCGCGACAGCGACGTGAAGGGTGAGTACGACGTGCCGCGCCCGCAAGCACTAGCTGTTAGCGAAGACGTCAGCGAGTTCAGCCTGCAGAACAGCGGCGACTCCAGCTGGCTGGTCGCCCAGCGTGTACCGGCTGAAGTCTGGCCGGGTGCCCGTCAATTCTTCGAGGATGGCGGCTTCCGTATCGTTGACGAACGCCCGCAAACGGGTGAATTCAGCACCGATTGGAAGCGTTTCGATGCGCTGTCCAGCAGCATGCAGAGCCGCCTAGGCGGCCGTGTCGCCGGTCTCGACAACAACACAGAAACCCGTGTGCACGTGCGCCTCGAGCCGGGGGTGCAGCGCAATACCAGCGAGATCTTCGTGGTGACTGCGCAGCGCCCCGCGGGCAGCACGACCGACGTGCCGTTCACCGAGCGCAGCGTCAACAAGGCACTGGACGCGGCACTGCTCGACGAGCTGCAGGTCAACCTGACGCGCAGTGTCGAACAGGGCGGCTCGGTATCGTTGCTGGCCGGCCGTGACTACGATGCACCGAACCGTGTGAGCTTGTCCGCTGATGGCAACGGCAATCCCGTGCTGAACCTGAACACCGACTTTGACCGTGCATGGTCCGGCGTTGGTCGCTCGTTGCGCATGGCTGAACTGCGTGTCGATGACATCAACCGTACTCTGGGCGTTTACTACGTCAACCTGGCCGAAGGCCCGCAGCGTGCCAACGAGAAACCTGGTTTCTTCAGCCGTCTGTTTGGTGGTTCGGACAGCAAGGACGAAATTGAAGCCCGCGCCGAGCGCTATCAGGTACGCCTGACAGCCGTGGGTGACACCGTGCAGGTAACGGTCGAGAAAGACCTCAATACTGTTGCACCGGCTGATGTAGCGCGTCGTGTGCTGGGCATGATTCAGGAAAACCTCGGCTAAGGCTGCAGTTCCGAGCGTTGGATCAACAGGCGAAACCCCAGGGTTTCGCCTTTTGTTTTCACCGGCAGTGCTTTTCAGTGCTGCTGGGACTTACCAGGCCGTCGGTCGTCATCGTTGACGAAGAGCGGCGCGACTTTCACGCGACAAGGCGGAATCTCGATATGACCACACCTTCCCTGAGCCTGAAAAAGATCTATTCGGGCAAAGTTCGCGATCTCTACGAGATCGACGACAAGCGCATGCTGATGGTCGCGACCGATCGCCTGTCGGCCTTCGACGTGATCCTTGAACAGCCGATTCCGGATAAGGGCAAGATCCTCACCGCCATCTCCAACTTCTGGTTCGACAAGCTCGCTCACGTGGTGCCCAACCACTTCACCGGTGATCGCGTCGAAGATGTAGTGCCGGCTGCCGAGCTGCCGTTGGTCGAGGGCCGTGCCGTGGTCGCCAAGCGCCTCAAGCCAGTTGCCGTGGAAGCCATCGTGCGCGGCTACATCGTCGGTTCCGGCTGGAAGGAGTACCAGAAGAGCGGCACCGTGTGCGGTATCCAGCTGCCGGCCGGCCTGAAGGAAGCCGCCAAGCTGCCACAGCCGATCTTCACCCCGTCGACCAAAGCTGCCGTTGGTGACCATGACGAGAACATCAGCTTCGAGCAGTGCGAAGCGATCATCGGTGCCGAGCTGGCTGCCAAGGTGCGCGACACCGCCATCGCCCTGTACGTCGCGGCAGTGGAATACGCAGCGACCCGCGGCATCATCATCGCCGACACCAAGTTCGAATTCGGCCTCGATGAAGACGGCACCCTGACCCTGATGGACGAAGTGCTGACCCCCGACTCCAGCCGCTTCTGGCCCGCCGACAGCTACGCCGAAGGCACCAACCCGCCGAGCTTCGACAAGCAGTTCGTGCGCAACTGGCTGGAATCCACTGGCTGGAACAAAGAGCCACCAGCCCCAGCCGTACCGGCAGACGTCGCGCAGAAGACTGCCGACAAATACCGCGAGGCGCTGACTCGTCTTACTGCCTGATTGCGCCATGCCAGACCCAGCGCCGCCGTTACCGTAAGGGAACGGCGGCGTTCTCGTTCAGGGCCTCAGCTTTTGATCGGTAGTGTTCAGGGAATCACCAGTTTCGACTCGAGGTGCCCTCCGGCTGCTTATGCCGAGCGCAATCCGTTTACTTTCGAGCGCTACGTTGCAGGGTTTCCACACTGCGGAGCTTGGTGTAGGTTATGGCCCGGGTGCCACCGCAATCGCGGCAAGGCAGGTTTAGTTTTGCGCAGGTCGGGCCGCCAGCGCAGAGTAAGTGCAGCATGATTCCAGCCTTTTCTTACCAATCCTTCCCTTTGCACGTTCTGTCATCGCATCCATACAAACCTTTCAGCATCACCTCGGCAGTCGCTGTCGCTATACGGTGCAATGGGGCCTTGCCCGGAGTTACCCGCCGATGAGCATGCCGCAGGAATCAGAGCAGCTTCAGGAGACTGGCCCCCGCTACCTGGGCTATGCCCGAGCCAGTGAAACGCCGAACCTGCTCAGTCAGCTGTTCGGGCTTGAACTGGCGGGTTGCACCCGGCTCGTTTCGGAGCAGACCAAGAACAACTGGCGCAATCGCCCCGAACTGACCCGCTTGCTCGCTGAGCTGGGCCCCGGCGACGTACTCACGGTAACCAAGCTCGATCGCCTGGCTCGCAGCACTCGTGAGCTATTGGAGATCGCGGAGCGCATCCACGTCAGTGGCGCGGGTCTTCGTAGCCTGTCCGAGCCCTGGGCAGACACCACCACGGAGAATGGCCTGGCGGTCCTGGCGGTTTTCGCCGGTATCGTCGAGTTCGAGCGCTCTCTCATCCTCGAGAGAACCAAGGATGGGCGTGACGCCGCAAAAGCCCGAGGCGTGAAGTTCGGCGCCAAGCCCACGCTGACCAGCGAGCAGATCGACCAGGCGCGACGCTTGATCAACGAGGATGGCCAGTCCGTCGATCAAGCCGCCAAGGTGCTCAAGGTTCACCGCTCCACGCTCTACAGGGCGTTGCGGCGGGTGGAAACATAGCGGCTGGTGTGGGGCATGCCGTTTGAGTTTCGTCTTCATCAAGGCGGCCGCCTAGCCCTTATGAGACGCTGCGAAGGGACTAGCCTGCCGAGCTCCGAAATGCCTTTTGACGTTCCCTACTTGTCCAGGAACTTCATTACAGCGTCAGAGAAGAGTTCTGCCTGATCAAACATGACGAAGTGAAAGCTGCCGTCTATGCGCGTGAAGCTGACTTCAGGCGTCGAGGCGTAGGCATTGCGATACAGCGCATCTACGTTGGAGGCGGGTACGCCAAAGAGGTTGTCGTAGGCATAGACGACTTCGACCGGCGCCTTGATGCGATTTAGCTCAGGGCGAAGGTCTGTAGTCATCAATTCATACACTGCATGAGCTACGGTTTCGCGATCCGACTGGGTAGCCGCGACGACAAGGCTTGGCCTGATGGCCTCGGTTTTGGCGAGGCGGGCGATGGATGCGTTTTGCATGGCTGCGTTCTGCTCGGGTGATGCCGTCAACATCGCATCGCGTATTTCTATAGCGTGCGGAGTAGCCGTTTCGCTGGTCGCGGATGGGGCAACTAACAATGTATAAAACGGCAGCGCATCAACAATCATCAGGCGCCCGACTCGGTCGGGATAACGGGCACCGAGCATCAGCGCAACCTCACCACCCAGCGAATGACCAATGATGGTGGGCGCTTCGATGCGGTGGCGGCGGATGTACTCGGCGATCGCATCGGCTGTCGGCGCCGCTACCTTCCCATCTATGTCAGGCACCGCAGGCGAACCGGCAAAGCCTGCTATCTGCACCAGATGGAGACGGTGGTTCTGACGTAGTTTGGAGGCCAGGCCCGCCCATACCTCGCGGGACGATGCCAGCCCCGGAATCAGTATCACATCTGTACCGGATCCTTCGATCAGCACCGAGATGCGCTCTTGGTTCAGGGACTCCTGAGGCAAAGGCTTCGAGTGCTCTGGCGATGCCACTACCCAAGTTGCCGCCAACGATAACGTGGCACTAATTGCCGCAAGGATCATTCTTGCGCACATGATCATTCCTTTGACTGACAAATAGTCACTATAGGGCGCATGAACGATCCATGAAACCGCCATCAATTGGTGCTTCCGAAGGCTGTTGCTGTCTCGGTGAGGCGCTCAGGGAATAGTCTGCAAGGGTGCTTGCCAGCCCGATCTGTCAGCGTTTACCGACTGCCAACCTCGTAAAGCATTCAGCTATTCGGAGTTTTCAGCAAAAACTCCAGAGGTTTCCGCAAGAAGCCGTCATCGTTCTGCCACTACATTCCGCCATCCACTTCTGCGTCATGTGATCGCCAGATCCTCGTATCTGAGCTAGACCCAAAGCAGGGGTATCCCACAGATAATCTCCATAACAAGAGGATGGGCGTGATGTTCAAAGCCAGTCACGTCTTGCATCAGGAGTTCCTTGACCGGATCTCCGCTGCCAAGGCCGCCGATTTTTTCCCTGCCATCAGCGCCAACTACAGTGTTGACGAGGCAGCCTATCTCGGCGAATTGCTGCAGCTGGCCGATCCCGGTGCTGCCGGTATCGAGGCCGTTCGTCAGCAGGCGCGCAGCCTGATTCAGGATGTGCGTGGCCGCGACAACGCGGTCGATACCCTCGATGCGCTGCTGCGTCAGTACAGCCTGGATACTCAGGAAGGCCTGATGCTGATGTGCCTGGCCGAAGCCCTGCTGCGGGTGCCGGATGCCGCCACCGCCGATGCGCTGATCCGCGACAAGCTCAACGCCGCCGAGTGGGAACGCCATTTGGGCAAGAGCGACAGCGTGCTGGTCAATTTCGCCGCCTGGGGCCTGGTGATGACCGGCAAGGTGGTCGATCCGCAGACCAGCGATGGCCGACCGAAGAAGGTGCTCGGTCGTCTGATCCAGCGTTCCGGCGAGCCGGTGATCCGTGCGGCCATGAACCAGGCCATGAAACTCATGGGCAAGCAGTTCGTGCTCGGCCGTACCATCAGCGAAGCGCTGAAGAACGGTCGCCCGGAGCGCGAGAAGGGCTACACCTATTCCTTCGATATGCTCGGTGAAGCGGCATTGACCGCCGAAGACGCCGAGAAGTACATGGCCGACTACCGCAAGGCCATCGACACCGTGGGTGCCGAGCCGCAGGTCGGCCCAGGCCCGAAGCCGTCGATCTCGATCAAACTCTCTGCACTGCACCCGCGTTATGAAGTGGCCCAGCGCGAGCGCGTGCTGACCGAGCTGTTCGCCAACGTGCGCGAGCTGGTGATCCGGGCGCGCAAGCTGAACGTCGGGATTTCCGTGGACGCGGAGGAGGCGGATCGCCTCGAGCTGTCCCTGGAACTCTACGAGAAACTGCTGCGTGATCCGGCCGTTGCCGGTTGGGGCGAGTTCGGTCTGGTGATCCAGGCCTACTCCAAGCGCTGCCTGCCGGTGCTGGTCTGGCTGACCCTGTTGGGCAAGGAACTCGGCGAGAAGATGCCGCTGCGCCTGGTCAAGGGCGCCTACTGGGACAGCGAAATCAAGCAGTGCCAGGTGTGGGGCCTCGACGGCTACCCGGTGTTCACCCGCAAGGAAGGCACCGATACCTCCTATCTGGCTTGCGCCCGTTACCTGCTCAGCGAATTCACTCGCGGCGTGATCTACCCGCAGTTCGCCAGCCACAACGCGCACACCGTCAGTTGCATCCTGGCCATGGCTGCCGAGCAGTCGTCGCCGCGCGAGTTCGAGTTCCAGCGCCTGCACGGCATGGGCGATGCGCTGTACGACACGGTGCTGGAGAAGCACCGCAAGACCGTACGCATCTACGCGCCGGTGGGTGCCCACAAGGATCTGCTGCCGTACCTGGTGCGCCGCCTGCTGGAGAACGGTGCCAACTCGTCGTTCGTCCACCAACTGGTCGACCCGAGCGTGCCGGTCGAATCGCTGATCGATCATCCGGTCACTCAGCTGAGCAAATTCGCCAGCCTCGGCAATAACAAAATCCCACTCCCGCCAGAGCTGTACGGGGGCACACGGAAAAACTCTCAGGGCATCAACATGAACATCCAGAAATCGCTGACCGAGCTCGAAAACGCCTACAAGCCGCAACTCGACCGTCAATGGCAGGCTGCCCCGGTGATAAACGGCCAGACCTTGAGCGGCACCGCCGAGGAAGTTCGTTGCCCCTTCGACCTGAACAAGGTGGTCGGTACTGCCCAGTTCGCCACCGCCGCCCAGGCCGCCCAGGCGCTGGATGGCCTGAGCGCCGCCTGGCCGCGCTGGAATGCCGTCGCTATCGACGAGCGCGCACGCATTCTCGAGCGCCTCGCTGACCTGCTGGAAAACAACCGTGCCGAGTTGATGGCGCTGTGCACCGTGGAAGCCGGCAAGTCCATGCAGGACGGCATCGACGAAGTCCGCGAAGCAGTGGATTTCTGCCGCTACTACGCGCAGCAGGCGCGCCTCAAGCTGGGCCGCGAAGAGCTCAAGGGCCCGACCGGCGAGCGCAACGAGCTGTTTCATGAAGGCCGCGGAATTTTCGTCTGCGTCAGCCCGTGGAACTTCCCGCTGGCCATTTACCTCGGCCAGATCAGTGCCGCCCTGGTGGCAGGCAACGTGGTGCTGGCCAAGCCAGCCGAGCAGACCAGCCTGATCGCCGCACGCGCCCTGGAACTGATGTTCGAAGCCGGCCTGCCAAAGGATGTGATCGCCTTCCTGCCGGGCGACGGTGCGACCCTGGGCGGCGTGTTCTGCCGCGACCCTCGCGTGGCTGGCGTGTGCTTCACCGGTTCCACCGACACGGCGCGCATCATCAACCGTCAGTTGGCCGAGAAGGACGGCATGATCGCCACCCTGATCGCCGAGACCGGCGGCCAGAACGCCATGATCGTCGACTCCACCGCGCTGCCCGAGCAGGTGGTCAAGGATGCCGTCGGCTCTGCTTTCACCAGCGCCGGTCAGCGCTGCTCGGCACTGCGCGTGCTGTACGTGCAGCGCGATATCGCCGACCGGGTGATCGATCTGCTCAAGGGCGCCATGGCCGAGCTGAAAATTGGCCCGACCCATCTGCGTGAGAACGATATCGGCCCGGTGATCGATGCCGAGGCCCGTGAAGGCTTGCTGGCGCACATCAACCTGCTCAAGGGTGAAGGCAAGCTGATTGCCGAAGCCTCGCTGCGCGCTGACCTGAATGGTCACTTCATCGCACCGGTGGCGTTCGAGATTGGTGGCATTCACGAGTTGAAGAAGGAACAGTTCGGCCCGGTTCTGCACGTGGTGCGCTTCGATGCCAGCGATTTGGAGAAGGTGGTCGCGGCGATCAACGCCACCGGCTATGGATTGACCCTTGGCATCCACAGCCGAAACGAGGAAACTGCCGCCCGCATCGAAGCCCTGGCGCGGGTCGGCAACCTGTACGTGAACCGTAACCAGATCGGTGCGGTGGTTGGCGTACAGCCGTTCGGCGGCTGCGGCCTGTCCGGTACCGGCCCGAAAGCCGGTGGCCCGAGCTACCTGTTGCGCTTCGTCAACGAGCGCACCACCTCGGTGAATACCACGGCGGTGGGCGGCAACGCCTCACTGCTGTCGCTGGGCGACGAGTAACAGAAAACGGGCGGGAATCTTCAGGTTTCCGCCCGTTTTGCTATCGGGCGTCTTTAAAAACTACCTGCGTTGCCATCACTGCGTCAAAGACAGGCTCAAAATGCTCATTTACAACTCGTAAACTCCGCTTTTTCGCCTGTCTTTTCCTTGTGCTGACTGCCTCGCTGACGTTTTTAAAGACACCCTATTGGGGGCGTATGCCCCGAATCGGTAATGCCACCAGCAGAGTGGCATGCCTGGAGCGCGACCGTGACCGATGGTCGTGATGTGCCAACTGGGCCGGGTAACCCCCGGTTCGAATAAAAACAAACGAGAGGGGCATTCCCCAAATGACTGCAAGTACTCCCATGCTGGTCACCTTCGTGGTCTATATCCTGGCCATGGTGTTGATCGGATTCATTGCCTACCGCGCGACCAAGAACTTCTCCGACTATATCCTCGGTGGCCGTAGCCTCGGTAGTTTCGTCACCGCACTGTCGGCTGGTGCCTCGGACATGAGCGGCTGGCTGCTGATGGGCCTGCCAGGTGCGATCTTCATCGCCGGTATCTCGGAAAGCTGGATCGCCATTGGCCTGATCCTCGGTGCCTGGCTGAACTGGTTGTTCGTCGCCGGTCGCCTGCGTGTGCACACCGAACACAACAACAACGCACTGACCCTGCCGGACTACTTCACCCACCGTTTTGAAGACAACAGCAAGATGCTGCGTATCTTCTCGGCGCTGGTCATTCTGGTGTTCTTCACCATTTACTGCGCCTCGGGCGTGGTGGCTGGTGCTCGCCTGTTCGAATCGACCTTTGGCATGAGCTACGACACCGCCCTGTGGGTCGGTGCGGCGGCTACCATCGTCTACGTATTCGTTGGCGGCTTCCTGGCGGTGAGCTGGACGGACACCGTGCAGGCCACCATGATGATCTTCGCGCTGTTGATCACCCCGGTGTTCGTGATTCTCGCCCTGGGCGACTTCGATGCGGCCATGGCCACCATCGAGCAGGCCAACCCGGCCAACTTCGACATGTTCCGCGGCCTGTCCTTCGTCGCCATCGTGTCGCTGCTGGGCTGGGGCCTGGGCTATTTCGGCCAGCCGCACATCCTGGTGCGCTTCATGGCGGCCGATTCGGTCAAGTCGATCCCGGCTGCGCGCCGTATCGGCATGATCTGGATGATCCTGTGCCTGGGTGGCGCTGTGGCAGTCGGCTTCTTCGGCATCGCTTACTTCGCCAACAACCCGTCTTTGGCCGGCCCGGTCACCGATAACAGCGAGCGCGTGTTCATCGAGTTGACCAAAATCCTCTTCAACCCATGGATTGCCGGCCTGGTGTTGTCTGCCATCCTGGCGGCGGTGATGAGTACCCTGAGCTGCCAGTTGCTGGTGTGCTCCAGCGCCCTGACCGAAGACTTTTACAAGGCCTTCCTGCGCAAGGGTGCCAGCGAGAAGGAACTGGTCTGGGTAGGTCGCGGCATGGTGCTGCTGATCGCCATCGTTGCCATCATCATCGCCTCCAATCCGGACAGCAAGGTGCTGGGCCTGGTGTCCTACGCCTGGGCTGGTTTCGGTGCTGCCTTCGGCCCGGTGGTGATCCTCTCCCTGGTCTGGAAAGGCATGACCCGTAACGGCGCGCTGGCCGGCATGGTGGTCGGTGCACTGACCGTGGTGCTGTGGAAGGAGTTCGTCGGCCTGGGTCTGTACGAGATCATTCCGGGCTTCATCCTCGCCACCCTGGCCATCGTGGTGTTCAGCAAGATCGGTCGCCCGGCAACGCCGGCGATGGTCAAGCGCTTCGACGAGGCCGAGAAGGAGTATCAGGACGCGCACATCTGATCGCGTTTCTGTCACTCGATTGACCAGAGGCCCGGACATTGTCCGGGCCTTTTCGTTGGCGCCGTCTGTTAAGCTGCCGCGCCGCGATAGGGAGACATTCATGAGTACATCCAACGACCCGCTACACGGTCTGACGCTGCAGGCCATTCTCACCGATCTGGTCGAGCACTATGGCTGGGACGGCCTGGCCCAGCGTATCGATATCCGCTGCTTCAAGAGCGACCCGAGCATCAAGTCGAGCCTGACCTTTCTGCGCAAAACGCCTTGGGCACGGGAAAGGGTCGAGGCGCTGTACCTGAAGCTCAAACGCTGATTGATATCACCGTAGGATGGTGTTGAGCGAAGCGATACCCATCGAATCTGGGGATGACCTTGGGATAGGGGCAGACGGTGACTTGCTTCTGTGGGAGCGCGCCATGCGCGCGAGATCACGGGCATGGCCCGTTCCCACTGAGTCGAGAAATGGCCGCCTCCACACCCTGGCTTATACCCAGTTCAACCGCAGATGAGACGAGCCATCTAGCGCACCAACTGGGCCGTCTGCTGTTGTGGCGCCGGGGCGCACAGGGTGTGTGCTCCCGGTTGCAGGTAGGGCGTGAGGATCGGCGCCATGCCTTTGAGCACCTGTACCGGCAGCGCCGAGGTGAAGCGGAAATTCTCCGCCGCACGGCCCGGCACGAAAGCGGTGAGGGTGCCGAAGTGATCCGGGCCGAGAAAGAACACGAAGGTGGCGGTACGGTTCTGTACCCGTGAGCTGATCACCTGGCCACCACGGCCCACACTGGTCAGGCGGTTGTCACCGGTGCCGGTTTTACCGCCGAGGGTCAGTGCCGTGCCGTCGGCCAGGCTGAAGCTGCCTTGCAGGCGTCGCGCGGTACCGCCTTCCACGACTTGCGACAGGGCATCGCGCAGGGCTGCAGCCACCTCTGGGGCCATGACTCGCTGCCCGGGCACCGGCACATGGCCGACCAGGGTGTCGTACGGGGTATTGGCTGCGAAGTGCAGGCTGTCTATACGTACCGTGGGCTGGCGGATACCGTCGTTCTGGATGATGCCGATCAGCTCCGCAAGAGCCGCAGGCCTGTCACCCGAGCTGCCTATGGCGGTTGCCAGCGATGGCACCAGGTATTCGAACGGATAGCCCAGGTTCTGCCAGCGGCGATGGATGTCGAGGAACGCTTCGACCTCCAGCATGATGCGGATACGGCTGTCCCGAGCGCTCTTGTGGCGGCTCTTGAACAGCCAGCCGTAGACCTCCTGGCGTTCATCCTGACTGGCCGCGACGGCATCGTTGAAGCTGGCGTCCGGGTGTTCGAGCTGAAAGCCGAGCAGCCACAATTCCAGCGGATGCACCCGGGCGATATAGCCCTGATCCGGCAGGCTGAAAGCGCCTGGCCCATAGCGCGTGTACAGATCGCCGATACGTTTGTCGCTGAGTTTCACGCCCGGCAGATGAGCCTTGATGAAAGCCCCGAACGTGGCCTGATCGACCTGTGGCATCAGATAACGGTGTACCGCTGCCAGGCGCGTATCGGTGAGGCGCAGGCCGCCGATAAAGGTGTCCAGCCGCTCCTGTGCCGACTGGCTCTGATACTTGCGCCAGAAGCGCAGCAGAAAGGTGGTGCCCTCGCGATCGGCAAAGCGGCTCAGGTACTCCTGGCGCCGTGGATCCTTGTCGTCCTTGAGCAACTCGGCGCTGTTCTCCGGCGCTTGGTAGGTGCTGTAGCGCACCAGATCGCGCATCAGGCGGATGAACGGCAAGTTGATCGATTCGCGCAGCGACTCGCGCAAGGTCGGCAGCCGGCCGTTGTCCTCGCGGCGGAAGTTGCCAAAGGTGTGCAGGCCGCCGCCGGTGAAGAAGCGCTCGTTGGGGCTGGCCGAGTAGCGGCGCTCCAGGGCGGCCTCCAGCATGCTGGAGAGATCGCTGGCCGGGTTACGGCTGAGATAGTCGATGGCCCAGCGGCTAAGCAGATCCTGATCGGCGACCTCCACGGCGCGCAACTGGGCGGGCGTCTGCCCGGCATGGCGTTGGTACAGTTCGGCGATCACTTCCAGATAGGTCGCCATCACCCGAAGTTTCGCCGTGGAGCCCAATTCCAGCTTGCTGCCCTCGTTGATGTCGAACGGCTGGTTGGTATTGTCCGTCTGCACCCGCACCTGGCTGCCGCCGGGGCTGCGCTCGAACAGGGTGAAGCTGTAGCGCACGTCAGCGGTCTTGCTGGGCGACAGCAGGCGGTCGCCGAACAGGCCGACGCTTTCGGCGAATGCGGGGTCGGCGAGCTGTTCGAGGTAGAGGCTGACCTGCTGCTGCAGATCCGAATTGAGGCTGGAGCGTGCATCCAGGTCGAGGCGGTCGAGCCTGTAGTAGGACAGATTGAGCAGGCCGGCCAGTCGTGCCCGGGCCATGCTGATGCCCTTGTCGCTGTCGACCAGCTGCAGGTTGGGGTCGGTCTGCCAGTCGCGGTAGGTCACCTGCTGCGCGAGGGCAGCATCGCGCAGCTCGTTATCGAGTACGCCGCCGCTGGCCAGCAGGCGTAGGTGGCTGTCGGTCAGCTCGGCGAGCTCGTCACGACCTTTCGACAGGTAGTACGAAGGCCGGCGCTGGGCGATCATCAGTGACAGCACTTGGCGCAACGCCAGTCCCCGATCGGCCAGGCTGGCATCGCTCGAACGCTGCGGGTCGAGCAGACGGTTGGTGGTGGCGAAATCAGCGCCGTACCAGATGCGCAGGCCGTCGGCCAGGCCGTGCACCTCGCCGTGCCCCGGTGCCGCTGATAGCGGAACGCTGTTGAGGTAGTCGCGCACGATGTTCTGCCGCGCTTCGAGGGTTTGCGGGCCGCCCTGATAGGCGCGCACGCTGGCCGATATCATCTGCCGCAATTTCTCCGCGGGTGCATGGGTGATGCCATCTGGCGAGTGCCGGTACTTCTCCAGTTGCGTGGCCAGGGTGCTGCCGCCCGCGGACTGATCCTGCATGCCGACATACTTGCCGATCTGCGAGAGCGCCGCCTTGCTGAAGCGCGGCCAGTCCACCGCCGGGTTGGCTTCGGCGGGCTCGCTGGCCAACAGCTTGCGATCCTCGATGAACAGCAGGCTGCCAACCACCAGTGATGGGATTGCGGCGAAGCTCGGGTAGCGTTGCCGGGGATTGCGTACGGTGTAGAAGGGTGAACCGCGGCAGTCTTCGATATTGACCCCGGTCTGCGCTTTTTCCGCGAAGGGCGGGAACAGGCCCCGTTCGGTATAAGCCATCAGCGCCGGAGAAAAATGACTCTGTTGCAACACCTCGAAGCCTCGGCTCTGCAGGCGTTCGATGAAGGTGGGCAGGTGGCTGTACCCCATGCGTTCATCGAAGGGGCCGGCGCCAGGGTAGATGATGGCGTCGCTGGGACCGCTTTCGACCTGATAGGTCAGTTGCGCGGCGTAGCGGCTCAATTCACTGGACTGGAAGTAGGCGGTGCGCAGCTCATAGATCAGCAGTGCTGCGCCGATCATCAGCAGGAGCATCAGGATAACGCCGACGGCCCAGCGCACAGGGTGGGACTGCCGCCGGGGTTCGAGCTGCACCGCGGTAGCGGCTTTGCGCTCGCTTACAGGCGGTGCTGAGTCGGATCGCCATAGTGCGCCCATAGTGAATTGGCCCTGGCTTGTCCTTTATCTTTAGCGTAGTCGTTGAGCGGTGTCGTGCTCTGTCCGCTGAACAGAAAACTCGTGTCGGAACATGAATGGTGACTTTGGGCAGCTGCTCTACGCTGGGCGTGACCCGCTGGCGTATGACCTGAACCCGCGAGTGTCAGGCGGGTCAGGATGCAATCAGCAGGAGGAACCATGATGCGAACACTTGAATTGGCCGGCACTCAGGTACCGGTGATAGGCCAGGGCACTTGGCGGATGGGTGAGAATCCGGGCCAGCGGCGGGCCGAGGTGGCGGCGTTGCGTGAAGGTATCGAGCGCGGTCTGCGTCTTATCGATACGGCCGAGATGTATGGCGAGGGTGGTGCGGAGGAGGTGGTCGGCGAGGCGCTCGTTGGCAGGCGTGATCAGGTGTTTCTGGTCAGCAAGGTCTACCCGCACAACGCCAGCCGTGCTGGCGTGGCGGCGGCCTGTGAGCGCAGTCTGAAGCGCTTGGGCACCGATCATCTCGACCTGTATCTGCTGCACTGGCGCGGGCAATATCCGCTGGCGGAAACGGTCGAGGCCTTCGAACGGCTGCGCGAGCAGGGCAAGATCGGCCGCTGGGGCGTGTCCAACTTCGATCTGGATGACCTGGAAGAACTCGGTGACCCAGCCTGTGCCACCAACCAGGTGCTCTACAACCCGCAAGAGCGCGGCGTGGAGTTCGATCTGTTGCCGTGGCAGCAACGCCAGGGCATGCCTTTGATGGCTTACTGTCCGCTGGGGCAGGGCGGTGCGTTGTTGGCCAATCCGGCGTTGCGCCAGGTGGCTGAGGAGCATGGCGTGACTACCGCACAAGTCGCACTGGCCTGGGCGCTTCGTCAGCCGGATGTGCTGGTGATTCCCAAAGCTGGCGATCCTGAGCATCTGGCCGAAAATGCCGCCGCAGCCGACCTGCAGCTCAGCGAAGCCGATTTGCAGGTAATCGACAGCGCCTACCCCGCGCCAGGGCGCAAGCAGCGGTTGCAGATGGTGTAGCGGCGGTTGTGCCGCAAGGCGGGTATTGAGCGAAGCGATACCCATCAAGGGTTCGGCGTAGAGTCCCGATTGCCCGGCAAGACCGCAATCGATTCGCCCCGAGGTCGGGGCTCCTACAGGGTTGGTGACACTCGCGATCGTGTAGGAGCCGCGCCCCTGCGGCGAATGGCGCAGGCTGCGCCAAGCGTGCGGCAAGGCTGCAGTCGATTTCCGCTACAGGCCGCGCTCTTTGCACAGCGCTGAAGCCAGTCTCGCCCTCCATAAAGAGGGCGAGACTATTGGCTCAACCCGCGACCAGAACCCGAATGGCTTCCAGGCGCAGGGCGGCTTTGTCGAGCATGGCCAGGCCCTGTTCGCGTTGTTCACGCAGGGCTACCAGTTCGCTGTCACGCACGCTCGGGTTGACCGCTTGCAGGGCGGTCAGGCGGGCGAGTTCCTCGTCCAGCTCGGCGGCTAGGCGACGCTTGGCTTCGCTGACACGCTCAACATGGCGTGGCTGGATCTTCGCTTCACCAGCCGCGATCTGCGGGTTGAGCGCATCACGCTGAGCCTGCACGAACTTGTTGGCGCTGGCCCGGGGCACGCTTTCCAGCTGATCGTTGAGGGTTTCGAAGGAGACCTTGCTGGCCAGATCGTTGCCATTGCCATCGAGCAGGCAGCGCAGCGCGGCCGGCGGCAGGTAGCGGCCCAGTTGCAGGCTGCGTGGGGCGACCACTTCGCTGACGTAGAGCAGCTCCAGCAGCACGGTGCCGGGCTTGAGCGCCTTGTTCTTGATCAGCGCCACCGATGTGTTGCCCATCGAGCCGGAACGCACCAGATCCATGCCGCCCTGCACCATCGGGTGTTCCCAGGTGAGGAACTGCATGTCTTCGCGCGACAGCGCCAGGTCACGGTCGTAGGTGATGGTCACGCCTTCGTCGTCGCCGAGCGGGAAGCTGGCATCGAGCATCTTCTCGCTGGGGCGCAGGATCAGGGCGTTATCCGAGTGATCTTCGCTGTCGATGCCGAACGCGTCGAACAGTTGCTCCATGTACATCGGCAGGGCGAACTGGTCGTCCTGCTCGAGAATCGCTTCGACCAGCGCTTCGCCTTCACCGGCACCACCCGAGTTGAGCTCCAGCAGACGGTCGCGACCGGCGTGCAGCTCGCTTTCCAGGCGCTGGCGCTCGGTAGTGGCTTCGTCGATCAGGCTTTGCCACTGACCATCGTCGGCGTTTTCCAGCATCGGCAGCAGGCGGCTACCGAACTGGTGCTGCAAGGCGTTGCCGGTCGGGCAGGTGGCCAGGAAGGCGTTCAGCGCCTGGTGATACCACTGGAACAGACGCTCCTGCGGGCTGTTTTCCATGTACGGCACGTGCACCTGAATCTTGTGCTTCTGGCCGATACGGTCAAGACGGCCGATGCGCTGCTCGAGCAGATCCGGGTGCGCAGGCAGGTCGAACAGCACCAGGTGATGGGCGAACTGGAAGTTGCGGCCTTCACTGCCGATTTCCGAACAAATCAGCACTTGGGCACCGAATTCTTCGTCGGCGAAGTAGGCGGCAGCGCGGTCACGCTCGAGGATGCTCATGCCCTCGTGGAACACCGTGGCCGGGATGCCGGAGCGCACGCGCAGGGCGTCTTCCAGATCCATGGCGGTCTCGGCGTGGGCGCAGATGACCAGTACCTTGAATTTCTTGAGCATCTTCAGGGTATCGATCAGCCACTCGACACGCGGATCGAAGCGCCACCATCGTTGATCTTCCTCGATGTCCGCCTGGCCCTGGTAGCTGACTTCCGGGTACAGCTCGGCATGCTCGCCCAGCGGCAGCTCCATGTACTCGTCGGGGCTCGGCAGCGCGTAGGCATGCAATTCGCGCTCGGGGAAGCCCTGCACCGCAGCGCGGGTGTTGCGGAACAGCAGGCGGCCGGTGCCGTGACGGTCGAGCAGTTCGCGGGTGAGGCGGGCGCTGGCTTCGATGTCGCCGTCGGCGACGGCGGCCAGCAGAGCTTCACCCTCGGCACCCAGGAAACCCTGGATGGTTTTGTGGGCGGCGGCGGACAGGCGACCCTTGTCGAGCAGCTCCTGCACGGCTTCGGCGACCGGCTGGTAGTTGGCGCTTTCGGCGCGGAAAGCTGCCAGGTCATGGAAACGGTTCGGGTCGAGCAGGCGCAGACGCGCGAAGTGACTGTCCTGGCCGAGCTGTTCGGGGGTGGCGGTGAGCAGCAGCACGCCTGGGATGACTTCGGACAGCTGTTCGACCAGGCTGTATTCGCGGCTGGCCTTTTCCGGGTGCCAGACCAGGTGGTGGGCTTCATCGACCACCATCAGATCCCAGCCGGCGGCGAACAGCGCGTCCTGGGCCTTTTCGTCTTCGCACAGCCATTCCAGCGCGACCAGTGCCAGTTGCGCGTCTTCGAACGGATTGCTGGCATCGCTTTCGATGAAGCGTTCGGCGTCAAACAGCGCCACTTCCAGGTTGAAGCGCCGGCGCATTTCCACCAGCCACTGGTGCTGCAGGTTTTCCGGTACCAGGATCAGCACGCGGTTGGCGCGCCCCGAGAGCAGTTGGCGATGGATCACCAGGCCGGCTTCGATGGTCTTGCCCAGGCCCACTTCGTCGGCCAGCAGAACGCGCGGGGCGATCCGGTCGGCGACTTCACGGGCGATGTGCAATTGGTGGGCGATAGGTTGTGCACGCACGCCGCCCAGGCCCCACAGCGAGGATTGCACCTGCTTGCTGGTGAACTCCAGCGTGCGGTAGCGCAGCGAGAACCAGGGCAGCGGGTCGATCTGCCCGGCGAACAGGCGGTCGCTGGCGAGACGGAACTGAATGAAGTTGGACAGCTGGGTTTCCGGCAGGGTGACGTTCTGGTTCTGCGCGTCGAGGCCATGGTAGACCAGCAGGCCATCGACATCGTCGACTTCGCGCACGGTCAGCTTCCAGCCTTCGAAGTGGGTGATCTCGTCGCCCGGAGAGAAACGCACGCGGGTCAGTGGCGCATTGCGGGTTGCGTACTGGCGGGTTTCTCCCGTGGCCGGGTAGAGCACGGTGAGCATGCGGCCGTCCTGCATGAGGATGGTTCCCAAGCCCAGTTCCGCTTCGCTGTCGCTGATCCAGCGTTGCCCCGGTTGATACTCCGCCATGCTGCCTGTCTCCACCTGTGAAAAAGCCGGCTATGGTAACGGAAACGCCGGGCCTCGGCCAAAGGTGCATGCTGCGGATTTGGCACTTACTGACGGATACCCGGTCAGAAAGTGTAGTAAGAACCCACTAAAGCTGCCTGCTCAACGGCCGACATACCCCAAAAGGGGATTTATCCATGCTGCCACCCATCCCTAGTAGCCTGATTCCGGTCACTGCCCAGCAGGACGTGGTCAAGCCGCGCCCGGAAATCGCTCCGGTAACGGCGACTGCCGAGGCAGCCCAGGAGGATGCGGTCGGTCTGGACAAGCGTCACCCTCAGGAAGTGGAAGAGCGCTTGCGCGAAGAACAGCGTCGTCGGCAACGGCGGGGTTACAGCGCCGCAGAACTCGCCGAGGGTGATGTCGATGAAGCCGACGAGCCTGCCATCGAACAATTGCCCCGCCAGGGGCTGTGGGTGGACGTCGAGGTTTGACTAGCGCTGATCCCACCCCGACCGCTCAGGCCGGCCTGTTCGACAGACCCGATCTGAACCTGCCCGATGCCGACCTTAGTTATCTGCCTGCCTGGCTTGACGGCCCTACGGCGGATCATTGGCTCGAGCGACTGGTTAGTGAGACGCCCTGGCAGCAGCCCGAGGTCGTGCTCTATGGCCGTCGTCATCCGGTGCCGAGGCTGACCGCCTGGTATGGCGATGCCGACGCCAGTTATCGCTACTCCGGGATGATCCATCAGCCGCTGCCCTGGACGCCGCTGCTCACCGAGATTCGCCAGCGTCTGGTGGACGCGCTGGGCTGCCCGCTCAACGGTGCGCTGCTCAATTATTACCGCGACGGCCAGGATTCCATGGGCTGGCACAGTGATGACGAGCGCGAGCTGGGCGATGACCCTCTGGTGGTTTCCCTGAGCCTGGGAGGCGCGCGGCGCTTCGATCTGCGCCGCAAGGGCCATAACCGTATCGAACATTCGCTTACGCTGGCACACGGTTCGCTACTGGTCATGGGCGGAAAGACCCAGCATTATTGGCAGCATCAGGTGGCGAAAACGCGCAAGCCGTGCGCGCCGCGCCTGAATCTTACGTTTCGTCTGATCCGGGCGCCGCTATGAGCAACGATGTGAAACTGATCGACTTCACCGCCGAGCGCGACAAGCGCATCCATGACCTGCGCGACAAGAAGCTCGAGGACATGCGCAATGCCTTCGAGCAGGCCTTGCCGATGCCCAAGGGCAAGAAGAAGTCCAAGGGCAAGCCGAAGAAGCGCTGACGGTTCGTCTCGCTGCACGCTGCTGTCGCCTGCCTTGCCATTCTGATTCCCCGCCGCACATCCCGCTTGTGGATGCTCGCACCCTTTCCGTTGATCCAGATCACCTGCTGCCAGCCGTTTGCAGCAGGCGTAGCGCTGCCCTTGATCTGGATCAATGGCGCCTAGCCCTGCGCTGTTAACGTAGCCGCATACCCGAGCAACGGATGCAGGAGGCAGCATGTTCGTCGATGTGGTGGTTCTCGCCGGTATCGGCACCGTGGGACTGATGGTTCTGTTCTGCGCCGGGTTCACGTATTTCATCTGGAGAGATGCGCGCAAGAAAAAGCCGCACTGAAACCGGATTCACGAGCACGCAAGGCATTGGGGCGACTTCGGTCGCCCTTTTTTTCGTGCGCGTTTTTCAAGCCTGCGAGTGCGAAAGCGAGACAGCCCTCTGGACAGCATATAGTTAGCTAGCTAATAATTTGCCTCTCTGCACGGAGGCGGAACCGTTTCGCTACGGCTATGTTCAGACAAGTGCCGCTTTTTAGGTAACCATCGTGCGTGATTCCCTGCTGGCGTTCATCGCGCCAAGCCCGCAAGCCATTCAGTTCGCAATCAAGACCCTGCTCGGTGGTGGTCTGGCGCTCTGGCTCGCGTTGCGTTTGGGGCTGGAACAGCCGCAGTGGGCATTGATGACGGCGTTCATCGTCGCCCAGCCGTTGTCCGGCATGGTGGTGCAGAAAGGCCTGGCGCGGCTGCTCGGCACCTTGGTCGGCACCTTCATGGCGGTGGTGATGATGGCGCTGTTTGCCCAGACGCCGCTGCTGTTCCTGCTCGCCTTCGCGCTGTGGCTGGGGATGTGCACGGCAGCCTCTACCATGCTGCGCAGCGCTTGGTCATATGCGTTCGTGCTCGCCGGCTATACGGTGGCGATCATCGGCCTGCCGGCCATCGGCAAGCCGCATGTGATTTTTGACGAGGCCATCGCCCGCTCCACGGAAATCTGCCTGGGGATCGTCTGCGCCACGCTCAGCAGCGCTTTGCTCTGGCCGCAGCGTGTCGAACGCCAGCTGGCGCAGCAGGCGCGGGATGCCTGGCAGACCGGCGTCAAGGCCGCGCGCCAGGCGCTGACTGGTGAGGCCGAAGCGCGTCAGGGACTGCTGGAGGCGCTGGCCCGTATCGTCGCCGTGGATGCCCAGCGTGAGCACGCCTGGTTCGAAGGTGAGCGTGGCCGCCAGCGCGCGATTGCGCTGCGCGTGCTCAGCCGCGATCTGCTCGGCGTACTGCGCTTGGCCCGTGGTGTGGCGCGGCAATGGCGGCAGTTAAGCAGTAGCGAGGCTGAAGCCGTTGCCCCCTGGTTGCAGGAGGTGGACGAGCGCTTGCAGGAAGCTCAGGGCGATCTGCCGGCGCTGATCGAGCGTCTGCGTCAGGCCGCTCAGGACGATGAACTGAACAGCGGCCAGCAGCTGTGCCTGGAGCGCATGGCGGTGTTGCTGTTGCGCATCGAAGATGCCAGCCGGGCCTTGCTCGCCGTCGAACAGGGCAGGGCGCCGGCCGATGCGCCGCGAGCGCTGTCCTGGCATTACGATTGGCAGAGCGCCCTGGTGTACGGCTCGCGCAGCGCCCTGGCGTTCCTCACTCTGGCGACCTTCTGGCTGGCCACCGCCTGGACTCACGCCACTGGGGCCATGCTGTTGGCCTGCGTGGTTTGCAGCCTGTTCGCTCGGCTCGAGGCGGCGCCGCAGATCGGCATGATGTTCCTGCGTGGGATTTTCTATGCGCTGCCGGTGGCGTTCTTCGTCGGGCAGATCCTGATGCCGCAGATCGACGGCTTTGTCATGCTCTGCCTGGTGCTCGGCGTACCCCTGTTCTTTGGCGTACTGGGCATGGCCAGGCCACCGATGGCCGCCACCTCGACCTCCTTCTGCCTGCACTTCATCGTGCTCTGTCTGCCGGCACCGGGCGTTGGCTATAACGTCGAGTTCTTTCTCAATGAGGCGCCGGGCATGCTCATGGGCGTTGGCATCGCGGTGTTGGCGTTCCGCCTCGTGGTGCTGCGCAACCCGGTGTGGCACGGCCGCCGGTTGATGCACGCGATTCTGGTGGATCTTGGCCGCCTGACTCGCCGCGAGCTGGGCCGTGCGGAAAACTGGTTCGGTGGGCGCATGGCCGACCGTTTGCTGCAGCTCGCCCGGCATTATCCGGCGCGTCCGGATCAGGCGCGTAGCCGCTGGGACGACGGCGTGGCTGGTCTCGATCTGGGCGATGAGTTGTTGCACCTGCGCGCTTGCCTGGCCAATGCCGATCCCGAATTGGCGCGGTCGCAGCGGCGATTTATGCGGCGTCTGGACGATGTGCTCGAGCGCGGCCCGGCGCCGGGCCGTGAGGATGATCTGGATGGCCCCGTGGCGGATCTGCAAGACGCACTGCGCGCCTGTGCGCCCAGTGTCGATAAGCGCTTGGCCGAGGCGGCACTGCTGCAATTACAAACCGGCTGGCGCCACTGGTGCCACCTGAGAGGAGAGGCCCATGGGCTTGCATGAGTGGTCGCTGGGCGGCGTATTGCTGAGCCCCATGGCGGCCTATGCGGTATTGGCGCTGTTGCTCACCGGCGTGTTGCGCCTGGGGCTGCAGCGCGTTGGATTGGCGCAGTGGATCTGGCACGAAGCCCTGTTCGATTGCGCCCTGTATGTCTGTGTTCTGGCGGTCATAATTGCCGTGCTGGCACGTTGAGGAGAGAAAGCATGCGTTCGACGATTCGCGTCGGCATTACCCTGGCCATGGTGGTGGCGGCGATTTTCGCCGGCTCCTGGATCTGGCAGCACTACATGTATTCGCCCTGGACCCGCGACGCTCGGGTGCGTGCCGACGTGGTGACCATCGCGCCGGACGTCTCGGGTTGGGTGGTTGAGCTCAAGGTGCGCGACAACCAACAGGTCAAGGCGGGTGACCTGCTGATGACCATCGACCGCGACCGCTACCAGGCCGCGCTTGAAAAGGCCCAGGCGGTGGTGGATATCCGCAAGCAGCAGCTCAGCCTGCGCGAGCACGAAGCCTCCAGGCGCGCGAGCCTTGGCGCTCAGGCGATCAGTGCCGAGCTGCGCGAGAATGCGCAGATCAACGCCGAGATGGCCCGTAGTGAATTTCGCGAGGCCCAGGCCGATCTGCGTGTCGCCCAGCTCAACCTGGCGCGCAGCGAAGTGCGCGCGCCGCGTGACGGGCAGGTCACCAACCTGGTGTTGGCTCAGGGTAATTATGTGACGGCTGGCCAATCGGTAATGGCGCTGGTCGATACCGGCTCGTTCTACGTGCAGGCGTATTTCGAGGAAACCAAGTTGCCACGCATTCAGGTCGGTGCGCCGGTCGAGGTGTGGTTGATGGGCGGCGAGCAAGAGATCCGTGGCGAGGTGGAAAGCATCAGCCGTGGCATCACCGACCGCAACGCCAGCCCGGACGGCCAGTTGCTGGCCAATGTCGAACCGACCTTCAACTGGGTGCGCCTGGCCCAGCGTATTCCGGTACGCATCAAGCTTGACGCCATGCCGGAGAACGTTCAGTTGAGTGCCGGTATGACCGCCAGCGTGCGGGTGGAGTAGGGTGCTTTGGTCATTGTGGGAAGGGCTTTAGCCCCGATACTCAGTGAAGAGCTCGGGGCTAAAGCCCCTCCTACGGTCACTGTTCGTCTCAGGATTCTTCTGCCGTTTATGGGGAGGTCGAACTTGGCGATGTGCCCAGGGGCTGGCTTGAGCGACGACATGACCCCTGCGTGCGGGTGGAGTCGGGCGTGTAGGAGTGGCTTTAGCCGCGAGCCTTTTACAGGTTTTCGTGGCTAAAGCCCCTCCCACGTTTCAGCATTAGCCGCGCTGTACGCTCGCCGGGGTTCTGCGCATCAGCACTTCGCCGTGGCGTACCGATACCAGGGCGTAGCCCTGGGTGCGGATCATCTCGTAATCGTCGGGTGCCGAGAGAATCAGCAGGTTGGCCGGGCGGTCCACTTCCAAACCATAGCGTTCGCCCAGGTGCAGGGTGCGGGCGCTGTTGTCGGTAATCAGGTCGAGCCCACGTTGCAGGTCTTCGTAGCCAAGCATGTGGCAGATATGCAGGCCGGCTTCGAGGATGCGCAGGATGTTGCCGTTGCCCAGCGGGTACCAGGGGTCGACGATGGAATCCTGGCCGAAGCAGATATTCATGCCGGCGCGGTCGATCTCAGCCACGCGGGTCAGGCCACGGCGTTTCGGATAGGTGTCGAAGCGGCCCTGCAGGTGGATGCTCTCGGTGGGGCAGGAGATGAAGTTGATCTTCGACATCTTCAGCAGGCGGAACAGCTTGGAGCAGTAAGCGTTGTCGTAGGAGCCCATGGCGGTGGTGTGGCTGGCGGTGACGCGCGCGCCCATGCCGCGCACCCGGGCTTCTTCGGCCAGTACTTCGAGAAAGCGCGACTGCGGGTCGTCGGTCTCGTCGCAGTGCACGTCCACCAGGCAGCCGGTGCGTTCGGCCAGATCCATCAGGAACTTGATCGAGCTGACGCCCTGATCACGGGTGTTCTCGAAATGCGGGATGCCGCCAACCACGTCGGCGCCCAGTTCCACCGCCTGCTCCATCAACGCGCGACCATTGGCGTAGGACTCGATGCCCTCCTGGGGAAAGGCGACGATCTGCAGATCGATGAGGTGGCGGGTTTCCTCGCGCACCTCGACCATCGCCCTCAGAGCGCCCAGGGTCGGGTCGGTGACGTCGACGTGGGTGCGCACGTGCTGGATGCCGTGGTCGACCAGCATGTCGATGGTCTTCTTTGCCCGCGTCTTGGTGTCTTCGTGGGTGACCAGCGCTTTGCGTTCGGCCCAGCGTTCGATGCCTTCGAACAGCGTGCCGCTCATGTTCCAGGCCGGCTCGCCGGCGGTCAGGGTGGCGTCGAGGTGGATGTGCGGTTCAACGAAGGGGGCGATCACCAGGTTGCTGGCGGCGTCGAGGTCGCCTTCGGTCACGTTGACTGTGGTCGGCTGCGCGGTGATGGCGGCAATCTTCGAGCCGTCCAGTGCGATGCTGAAAAGACCTTCGCGGCCACGCAGACGGGCGTTGACGATGTTCATGGGGTACTCCTTGGCAGGCTATGAGACGACAGGCGGCGAATCAGCAGGGCGATGCTGATGTTGAGCCGGTCGTGAGGATCATCGAACGAGCAGCCGGTCAGCGCTTCGATACGCTGTACACGGTAGCTCAGGGTGTTGCGGTGTACGCCCAGGCGTTGCGCGGCCAGGGCCAGGTTGGCGTTCTCGAAGAACCAGGCTTCGAGCGTCGGCATGAGCACCGGTTCATGGCGTGAATCATCGCCGATCAGTGGCCCCAGCGTACGCTCGACGAAGCGCTCCAGCAGGCTGCGGTCGCGAATTGCAGCGAGCAGTTCGATCACGCCCAGCTCGTTGAAACTGCACAGCCCCAGCCGCTCGGGAAAGGCCTGGGCGGCAACCAGCGCCTGACGGGCCTGACCAAGAGCACGGGCGAAGCGCTCGGGGTGATGGCTGCCACTGCTGAGGCCGAGAACCGCGCGTTGTGGCTGCAGGCGCTCGTCCAGCTCACCAAGCAACTCCATCAGCAACGTGCGGTTGCGTTGTTCGTCGTGGCTGCTGGCGCAGGGCAGCAGGGCAATCCAATGCTCGCCCTGACTGATCAGCGGCAGCGCGTCGCCGAGGCGCTGCAGGCATTGTTCGAGGCGTTGCTGCAGGCACTGGCGGTTATCGCGCAGCAGGCGTTCGCCGCTGTCGGCAGCTTCACCATCGAACAGCTGCTCGCCGTTTTGCAGGCGCAGCAGGGCGATCTGGCGCGGCACGCCCAAGGGCAGATCGAGACTGGCGGCGCGCTGTAGCAGAATCTCCAGGGACTGATAGTCGCCTTCCAGCAGCTGCTCCAGCACGTGCTGGCGCGAGCTGCCGAGCATCTGCTGTTGCACCAGCGCGGTACCGATGGCCTGGGTCACCACCACCATCTTCAGCTGGTAAGGCTGTTCGAGCAGCGGCAGGCCGAGGCGGTCGGCTTCGGCCACTACCGTTGCCGGAATGCTCTGGATGAACTCGGCGCCGGTGAGAATCACCAGACCGGCCGTGGCGCGCTCGACTGCCTGGCGTACCAGAAGCAGCAGGTTGGCTTCGTCACGAGGGTGGTTGATCCCGGTGACGAAGACCAGCTCGCCGCCCATCACCCAGTCGGCGATATCCTCGTTCTCGGCCACGTACGGCCAGCGCACCGGGTTGCCCAGCGCCGCCTGGCCTGCGCGCAGGCGCAGGTCGTGCAGGCCGGGCAACGTCAGTACATCGGCGACGCTCAGGCTCATGCGCCGGCGACCAGACCGCGGGCGGCGAACAGTTTCTTCGCTTCGAACAGGCTGACGTACACCAGCGCAGCGACGGCGATACCAACCAGCGGCGCGACCCAGGGCGAGAAGTAGGCGCACAGCGAACCGACGGCATAGGCGCCCAGGCCGACCCAGTTGAACGCCGGCAGGCGGGTCTCGGCGAGCAATGGGTACTTGCCTTTATGGCCGTAGAAATAGTCGGCCATGATCACGCCACCAATCGGCGGGATGATCGAGCCGAGCAGGATCAGGAAGGGGATCAGCATGTCGGACATGCCGCCGATGGCCAGCAGCGTGCCGATACCGGCGCCAACCACGGTCACCGTCTTGCGGCGCCCGGTGCGCAGCAGGTTGCAGCCGGCTGCGGCGAAGTTGTAGATGGTGTTGTCCTGGGTGGTCCACAGATTGAGGAACAGCATCACCACCGCCGCCATGGAAAGCCCCTGCAGCACCAGCACTTCGACGACGTCCGGTTGCTGGTAGACGATGGCGCCATAGGCCCCGGCAACGATCATCAAGCCGTTGCCGAGAAAGAATCCGACCATGCTGGCAATCACTGCGATACGGCCGGTGCGGGCGAAGCGTGTCCAGTTGGTGGCCTGGGTGGCACCGCTGACGAAGGTGCCGAAGACCATGGTGATGGCGACGCTGAGGGTCATGCTCTGGGTCGGCTCGATGGCCATCAGTGCGCCGAGGCCGCCGATGTCGTCGGTGGCGATCCACAGCGAGCAGATCAGCAGGGCAAGCATGGCCGGCACGGAAATCCGCGAGAGGATATCCAGGCCCTTGTAGCCGATGAACGCGGTGATGCAGAAGGCGAAGCCGAACAGCACCATCAGCGGGATGATCAGGCTTTCCGATAGGCCGAGAATCTTCACCAGCACGATGGCGACCGTCGCGGTGCCCCAGGCGTACCAGCCGATCTGGGTGAAGCCCAGCAGCACGTCGGACAGCTTGCTGCCGGCCTCGCCAAAGCAGAAGCGGCCCATCAATACCGAGTTCAGGCCGCTACGGCAGGCGATCAGGCCCAGCACTGCGGCATAGGCGCCGAGCAGCAGGTTGCCGATGATGGCTGCCCAGAGCAGCGTCTTGAAATCGAAGGCCATGCCGATCTTGCCGCCGGCGAACATGGTGGCGGTGAAGAAGGTGAAGGAGAACAGCATGATCGAGGTGGAGAACAGCCCCTTGCGGGCGCCTGCGGGAACCTCGCTCAGAGGGTAGTCGCTGTCGGTGGTCGGGTGCGTCATGGCCTAGCTCCACGGGGTGAGAGAAGGCATGGCTATAGCAGGTGACGTGCCAAGTGATTGATTTGGCAGCTCATACAGCGCGGGTTGTGCAGGTTGCACAATGAAAATCGATTTTACGGCTTAACTACCGATTTTATTTGTGATGGGTGAACAGTTTTGACTCGGCTTGGTGCAACGCGCATAGGCGACGCACCAAGACGGTCTCTATTGCTGGCGACGAACTCAGCGGGTGCCGAGGAAGTCGCGTTTGCCGATCTCGACGCCGTTGTGACGCAGGATCGCGTAGGTGGTCGTCAGGTGGAAATAGAAGTTCGGCAGCACGTGATCGAGCAGGAAGGCCTGACCCTGGAAGTGGGTCTCCTTGTCACGGCGCTTGAGGGTGATGGTGCGGTCTTCGCTGCCATCGAGCTGCGCGGCGCTGATGCTGCCCACGAACTCCAGAACCTTGGCGATGCGCGCCTGCAGTTCGGCGATGCTGGTTTCGTCATCGGCGTGGCTCGGGGCTTCGACGCCAGCCAGCAGGGCGGCACCGGTTTTCGCGGTATCGCAAGCGATCTGCACCTGGCGGCTCAGGGCGAACATATCCGGCGCCAGGCGTGCGTTGAGAAACACGCTCTGCTCGATCTTGCGGGCTTCGGCGTTGGCCGCAGCGATACCGAGAATGGTCGACAGATTGTTCAGTTGGCGGGTGAAAACTGGAATGGAAATGGAATGCATGGACAGTGGCATGGGAAGCTCCAGAAAATGTACGTCGTATGAAGGGGGCGGGCCGTAATCCGTAGGATGGGTGCAACCCATTGATGTGGTGATGGGTTGCACCCATCCTACGGATCTTGGTAGGTCTCATCTACGCTGCCCGACCCACCAATAGAATCGTGAAATCAGCCGATGGTGATCGGTGGCAGGCTCGCTAGTTCGACAGTAAACGCTTTGCGTGGCGCAATGATTTCCGCCTCGCCATCGACCACCAGCTCGTCGTTCTGATTGAACACGCGGGTGGCGATCAGTACACGGAATTTGGGGCGTTTTTCGAGAATTTCCAGGCGCACGGTGAGGGTGTCACCCAGCTTCACAGCCTTCTGGAAGGTCATCTGCTGGCTGACGTAGATGGTGCCAGGGCCGGGCAGGGTGCAAGCCACGGCAGCGCTGATCAGCGCGCCACTGAACATGCCATGGGCGATGCGCTCCTTGAACATGGTGGTGGCCGCGTATTCAGCGTCCAGGTGCACGGGGTTGTGGTCACCGGAAACGGCGGCGAACAGCAGGATGTCGCGCTCTTCAACGGTCTTGCTGTAGGTAGCGGTCTGGCCGACTTCGAGTTCTTCGTAAGGGGTGTTGCTGCTCTGTGTCATGGAGTGGGTTCCTGAGGATGTAATGGTCGCTGCTGGGGCTGCGCGAGCGCCTGTTCCAGCCAGTCGATCAGGTCGCGGGTGACCTCGTCACGGTTGAGCTCGTTGAGCAGCTCGTGGCGGGCCTGGGGGTAGCGTTTGAGTGTGGTGCGGTTATGCCCCGAGCGGTTCAGGGCGTCGGCCAGGTGTTGCAGGCGCTGGCCCTGGCTGACCGGGTCGTGGTCGCCACCGATGATCAGTATTGGCAGCTGTGGTGCGATCTGTTTCAGGCAGGCGGTCGGGGTGATCTGTTGCAGGCCTTCGAGCAGGTCGAGCCATAACTGGTTGGTGCAACGAAAGCCGCACAATGGGTCGGCAATGTAGCGGTCGACTTCTGCGCTGTCACGGCTGAGCCAGTCGAACGGTGTGCGGGCAGGCTTGAAAGCCTTGTTGAAGGCACCGAATGACAGCCAGTCGATCAGCGCACTGCGCCCCGTAGCACCTTGGCGCCAGCGCTCCACGCGGGCGATCAGCGTGGCTGCTCGGTAAATTGCCACCCGCTGATAGTTCGAGCCACTGAGAATCGCGCCCTGCACGCTGCTGCTGTGGTGCATCAGATACGCCGTGGCGATGTAACTGCCCATGCTGTGGCCGAACAGGAAGATAGGCGTCTGCGGGCACTGCTGACGGATGTGGTGATTGAGCGTGGAGAGGTCGCCCACCACATGGCTCCAGCCATTGCGATCGGCGAAATAGCCGAGCTGGCCATGCTGCGCCGTTTGCCCATGGCCGCGTTGATCAGCGGCATAGACCTCGAAACCGACAGCCACCAGCGCTTCGGCAAAGCGGGCGTAACGGCCGCTGTGCTCGGCCATGCCGTGCGCAATCATCAGCACTGCTTTGGGCTCGCGCTCGGCACGCCAGTGATTGACGTACAGGGGTACGCCATCACTGCTGTCGAGCCAAAAGCTGCGGTGCTGCATGGCAATTCCCTTGAGCCTGCGAATGGCGTGCATTGTAGACCGTGCAGGTGCTGAAATTCACGGTATTGATTGTGGCTTTGCGACGCGGTGGCCGGCTGCTAAGTTCAGGGGGACTTCACGCAAATTCGGAAAAAAAGGGATAACAACAATGCAACCCGATTTCTGGAACGATAAACGCGCCGCTGGCGTGGCCAACGATATCGACATGTCGGCCTACCAGTCGGTGGTCGAGGTGTTCGAGCGCTCCTGCAAGACCTTCGCGGATCGCCCCGCCTTCAGCAACCTGGGTAGAACCCTGACCTATGGCGAGCTGGACGAACTGTCCAGTGCATTCGCCGCCTACCTGCAGCAGCACACCGATCTCAAGCCTGGCGACCGCATCGCTGTGCAGATGCCCAACGTGCTGCAGTACCCCATCGCGGTGTTCGGTGCGCTGCGCGCCGGGCTGATCGTGGTCAACACCAACCCGCTGTATACCGCCCGCGAGATGCGCCATCAGTTCAAGGATGCCGGCGTGCGTGCGCTGGTGTACCTGAACATGTTCGGCAAGCTGGTGCAGGAGGTGCTGCCCGATAGCGAGATCGAGTACCTGATCGAAGCGCGCATGGGTGACATGCTGCCCACGCTCAAGGGCTGGCTCATCAATACGGTGGTCAAGAAGGTCAAGAAGATGGTGCCCGACTACCATCTGCCACAGGCACTGTCGTTCAAACAGGTGCTTCGCGATGGCGCGAGCCTATCGGCTAGCCCGGTCAGCGCCACCCACGACGATATCGCCGTGCTGCAATACACCGGCGGCACCACCGGGGTGGCCAAGGGCACCATGCTCACCCACTCCAACCTGATCGCCAACATGCTGCAGGCCGATGCCTGCATGTCCCAGCACGGTGCCGATGGCGCCGAGCTGATGAAGCGCGGCCAGGAGGTGATGATCGCGCCGCTGCCGCTCTATCACATCTATGCCTTCACGGTTAATTGCATGTGCATGATGGTCAACGGCAATCACAACGTGCTGATTACCAATCCACGGGACATCCCAGGCTTCATCAAGGAGCTGGGCAAATGGGACTTCTCCGCGCTGCTGGGGCTCAATACCCTGTTCGTCGCGCTGATGGATCACCCAGACTTCAAAAAGCTCGACTTCAGCCACCTCAAGGTCACCAATTCGGGCGGTACCGCGCTGGTCAAGGCGACCGCCGAGCGTTGGCAGAGCCTGACCGGCTGCACGGTGGTCGAAGGCTACGGCCTCACCGAAACCTCGCCGATCGCCAGCGCCAACCCCTATGGCGAGCATGCGCGGCTGGGCACGGTGGGCATTCCGGTGCCGGGCACTGCCTTCAAGGTCATCGACGACGACGGCAACGAGTTGCCGCTGGGCGAGCGGGGCGAGCTGTGCATCAAGGGCCCGCAGGTGATGAAGGGCTACTGGAACCGACCAGACGCCACCGCCGAGGTGCTGGACGACGAGGGCTGGTTCAAGTCCGGTGATATCGCGGTGATCGACGAGGACGGTTTTGTACGCATCGTCGACCGCAAGAAGGACATGATCATCGTCTCCGGCTTCAACGTGTACCCCAACGAGATCGAGGACGTGGTGATGGCCCACAGCAAGGTGGCCAGCTGCGCGGCCATTGGCGTGCCCGACGAAAAATCCGGTGAGGCGGTCAAGCTGTTCGTGGTCAAGCGTGACGCCAGCCTCACTGCCGAGGAGCTGAAGGCGTACTGCAAGGACAACTTCACGGGCTACAAGGTGCCGCGGCACATCGTCTTCCGGGATTCGCTGCCCATGACCCCGGTGGGCAAGATCTTGCGACGCGAGCTGCGCGACAATCCATGACGGCGTTATGACCTAACCCCATGGCAAAGCGATAGCCGGGCGTCCTTCCCGGGTGTCGCTTCGCTCGACCCAGGCGATGTGAGCGAGGGATGGCATAGCCGCAGCGGTCTCTTTCGGCGTTTCACCTACCTCTGCTATTGCCAATCTCGTCCGGCAGGAAAAGCTGCAGGCGTCTATCATGGGCGTTGCCTGCCGTTCGGTGATTTCTGCCAATCAATCCCGAGTGGAAAAATTCTTTGTGACCATATGTGTTTATTTGGTCACTTTCAGTACTTGTCGGCCTTTTCGGGCTCTGGTCGGTATCTGGCAACTCTGCTACTCTCGGCCCGCTTTGCGCCTCACAGGGGCGAACAGGCAGGCATACATACAACAAACAACCGCATACGCGGTGAAGACAAGCAGTTGCTTAGGAGTGGGTGTCCATGACCGAAAACTTCTGGACGGACAAGTATCCCGAGGGGATCGCGGCCGAGATCGATCCCGACCAGTACCCCAACGTTCAGGCGGTGCTGAAGCAGTCCTGCCAGCGTTTTGCCGACAAGCCCGCATTCACCAACCTGGGCAAGACCCTCACCTACGGTGAGATGTTCGAGCTCTCCGGTCACTTCGCAGCCTACCTGCAGCAGCACACGGATCTGCAGCCCGGCGACCGTATTGCCGTGCAACTGCCCAACGTTCTGCAATACCCGATCGTGGTGTTCGGCGCGCTGCGTGCCGGGCTGGTGGTGGTCAACACCAACCCGCTGTACACCGCCCGTGAAATGGAACACCAGTTCAAGGATTCCGGCGCCAAGGCGCTGGTCTGCCTGGCCAACATGGCCCATCTGGCCGAGCAGGTGGTACCCAAGACCGGCGTGAAGACGGTGATCGTCACCGAGGTCGGCGACATGCTATCGCCGCTCAAGCGCTTGCTGGTCAACGCCGTGGTCAAGTACGTGAAGAAGATGGTGCCGGCCTACAACCTGCCTGCCGCCATCAAACTCACCGATGCCCTGAGCCAGGGCCGTGGCAAGGCCGTCAGTGAAGCCAGCCCCGGCGCCGAAGAGATCGCCGTGCTGCAATACACCGGCGGCACCACCGGCGTGGCCAAAGGCGCGATGCTGACCCACCGCAACCTGATCGCCAACATGTTGCAGTGCCGCGAGTTGATGGGCTCGAACCTCAACGAAGGCAGCGAGATCTTGGTCGCGCCGTTGCCGCTGTACCACATCTACGCCTTCACCTTTCACTGCATGGCGATGATGCACTGCGGCAACCACAACCTGCTGATCACCAACCCGCGTGATCTGCCGACCATGATCAAGGATCTGTCCAAGTTCAAGTTCAGCGGCTTCGTCGGCCTCAATACCTTGTTCGTCGCGCTGAGCAACAACGAGGGCTTCCAGAAGCTCGATTTCTCCAAGCTCAAGGTCACTTTGTCCGGTGGTATGGCGCTGCAGCAAGCGGCAGCCGAGCGCTGGAAGCAGGTAACCGGCTGCGCCATCTGCGAAGGCTACGGCCTGACCGAAACCAGCCCGGTGGCTTCGGTCAACCCGATTACCAACATCCAGTTGGGCACCATTGGCATTCCGGCACCGTCCACCCTGTTCAAGGTGATCGACGACCAGGGCAACGACCTTGCCCTGGGTGAAACCGGCGAGCTGTGCATCAAGGGCCCGCAGGTGATGAAGGGCTACTGGCAGCGCCAGGAAGCTACCGACGAAGTGATCGATGCCAACGGCTGGTTCAAGACCGGCGACATCGGCATCATTCAGCCGGATGGCTACATCCGTATCGTCGACCGCAAGAAGGACATGATTCTGGTGTCCGGCTTCAACGTCTACCCGAACGAGCTGGAAGAAGTGCTGGTGGCCCTGCCGGGCGTGCTGCAGTGCGCCGCCATTGGCGTGCCGGACGAGCGTTCCGGTGAGTCGATCAAGGTATTCGTGGTGGTCAAACCGGGCATGACGCTGACCAAGGAGCAAGTCCTGCAGCACATGCACGACAACCTCACCGGCTACAAGCGACCCAAACAGGTCGAGTTCCGCGAGAGCCTGCCGACCACCAACGTCGGCAAGATCCTGCGCCGCGAGCTGCGCGATGAAGAACTGAAGAAACTCGGCAAGAAGTAACCCTTCGCGCCGTAGCAAAAGGCCCTGCACTGCAGGGCCTTTTGCGTTGTGGAGATTGTGGCGTTTCAACTCCCGTAACCTGGCGTTGAGCGAAGCGATACCCAAGTCGATTTCCCGGGTGTCGCTACGCTCGACCAGGCTACGTAAAACGGCTTCGGCTAGTCGGCTTTCAGATACCGCTCGTAAAACTCCAGAGTCGCCACGTTCTTGTCCTTGGACTCGAACATAATGTCGAAGCGATCGAGGAATTGCAGAACGTACTCGTTCGTCCACCCATTCCACATGCGCGCGCTATGGCCGTACAGCTCACGTTTGGGCACGACTTTCAGCACCTCGGGCATTTCCAGTTTCTGCTCGGCGCTCAGCCCCAACTCCTGTAAACGCTCCTGCGGCTGGGAAAGGTGCATGGTCGGCCGTACGCCGCGCCAGCTGTCGATGATGCGCGCCACGCGGTCAGCGTGAGGGGCGATGTAGTCGTCCTCATGGATCCAGCAGTGGTGCACGTCCAGCACCACCGGCGCCAGGTCGGCGAGAGCCAGGCAAGCGTCGACGCCATAGGTCTTCTCGTCGTTCTCGAAGGTGATGCAGTGGCGCGCTTCCTGGGACAGGCGCGCCCAGACTGCGCGAGTACCTTCACCACCCAGCTTGCCGGCGATGTGCAGGTTGCATTTGAAATCCTGAAACTGCCGGCCGTAGCCCATCATGCGGATCATGTCGGCGTGGTACTCGAACTCGGCGATGCTGTTCTCGACCACATCCGGGCGGTCGGAGCCGAGCACGCAGTACTGGCCGGGGTGCATGGACAGACGGATATCCGCCGCACGCGCAGCCGCGCCAATCGCCGCGAAGCCGTCGATCAGCCGCTGCTGGATGACGGGCTGCTGATAGAAGGCACTGACCTTCGGGTGGCTGTAGAACGGCAGCAGATCGCTGCTCAGGCGCAGCATCTGCAGCGGCTTCGGCAGGCTGACGACATAGGCGAGCAGACGCAGTTGAGCCTGCAGGTTGTGCTCGACGATCTCGACCAGCTTGGCGTGTGCGACCGGCTGGGCAACGCTGTCCATCCAGCGCAAGGTCGTGGTGCGCGGGTTGAACGCCGCTTCGATGATTTTCAGCTCGCCAGCCGGCAGGCTGCGATCAGGGTGACGGTATTGGCAGGCGAAGCCAATGCGGGGTAACGACATGGAAAGCCTCGGAAGTGAAAGTCGCTGTGTGGCATCGGACGCTGATGACGGCATTTCGCTCAGGGATTAGTTGCGCACCCAGCGTTGTCGCGTCCAGCCACTGAAGGCATCTACGGCGAGTACCAGCAACAACATGGCAAGGATCACGGTGCTGGCCTGGGCCTCTTGAAAAAGGCTTAGGCTGACGTACAGCATCTGGCCTAGCCCGCCTGCGCCGACGAAACCCATGACTGCGGCCATACGGATGTTGTTCTCCCAGCGGTACAGGGTGTACGCCAGCAGTTGTGGCCATAGGTTGGGCAGGGTGCCGTAACAAAAGGCCACCCAGGCACCGCCGCCCTGCAGGCGAATGGCGGCGGCTGGCTCCGGCGGGGTGTTTTCCAGCGCCTCGGCGAACAGCCGACCGAGTACACCAGCGGTGTGTAGCGCCAATGCCAGCGTGCCGGCGTTGGGGCCCAGGCCGGCGGCCAGCACCATCAGCAACGCCCAGACGAGCTCGGGAATGGCGCGCAACGCATTGAGCAGCAGGCGCGTAACGCTCTGCAGCGGCCAGCCCAGACGACCTGCTGCGGGCAGGGCGAGGAGCAATCCCAGTACGGCGGCGAGCAGGGTGCCCAGTGCCGACATGGCCAGGGTTTCCTTGGCACCCTGCACCGTGGCCTGCAGGTGCTCGATACTCAGATCCGGGCTCATGAAACGCAGCGCGTAGCTGCCCATCTGTCCCAGGCTGTCGCCGCTGAACAGGCCGAGCAGATCCAGACCCAGGTACACAAAGGAGCAGCCGACCGCTGCGAGGATGGCCAGCACCAGCAAGCCATTGCCCAGGCGCCTCATGCGAACCTGCCGCGTAGCAGGCGGCTGAGCTGGTCGGCCAACAACACCAGCACCAGGAAGGTCAGCAGCATGCTCGCCACTTCTGCACCGGCGAACATGCGCATGGACAGATCGATCTGCTGGCCCAGGCCTCCCGCACCGACGAAACCCATTACCACCGAGGCACGCACTGCGCACTCCCAGCGGTACACGGTATAAGAGGTCAGTTCGCCGGCCGCATTGGGTAACACCCCGTAGGCGAAGGCCGCCAGGCGCCCGCTCCCTGAGTGCAGCAGGGCATGCATCGGGCGTTGATCAACCGACTCGAAGATTTCCGCATAGACCTTGCCGAGCATCCCCGCATAGGTGATGGCGATGGCCAGCACGCCTGCGGTAGGGCCCAGGCCGACGGCACGCACGAACAGCAGCGCCCAGACGATTTCCGGCACGCTGCGCAGAATGATCAGCAAGCCGCGCACCGGCCAGCGCAAGCACTGGCCGAGCAGGCTGGGTCGCCCGCCGCGAGCGGCTGCCGACAGCGACAGCGCGCGGCTTGCCAGCAGGCAGGCCGGCACAGCCAGCAGCAGCGCCAGGGCCATGCCGGCGGTGGCGATGGCGAGGGTCTGCAGGGTGGCTTCCAGCAGCAGGGCAAGGAAATCGGCATCGTGCGCCGGTGGCCAGAAGCCCTCGAGAAAGCTGCCCATCGAGCGGGTGCTTTCCGGCTGCAGCAACACCGCCAGATCCAGTTCGGCCAGCTGGATACCCGGCCACAGCAGGGCAATAGCCAGCAAGCTCAAGAGCAAGCGTGGCGCGGCCGCGGGATCGCGCCCGTCGCGTTTCAGCATCGTGCTGTCCAGGGGCTTGCGGTTGCCACCCCTTGGGTCTCGGGGTTCAGTTGCTCATTGGCATATAAGGTGTCGAGGCGCTGCCGGTCGACGTCGCTAGCGGCGAGGTCGAAGACGATCTGTCCGTCGCGCAGGCCAATGATCCGCGGGAAATGCGTCAGGGCCAGTTCCACCGTGTGCAGGCTGGCGACCAGCGTGACCTGGCTGGCCTGCGCATGGCGGCAAAGCAGCGACAACGTGTGATCGGCCAGGCGTGGATCCATCGCCGAGACCGGTTCGTCGGCAAGCAGCAGCGCTGGCGCCTGATACAGCGCTCTGGCAATGCCGACCCGTTGCAACTGGCCGCCAGACAGTTCGCCGCAGCGGGCGAACAGCTTGTCGGCCAGATCCAGCTTGGCCAGCTCGGCACGGGCGCCTGGAATGTCCAGCGGGTGCAGCAGATTGAGCAGGCTCTTGCCCAGGCCCCACTGGCCGAGCTTGCCGGCCAGCACCGCGGTGACCACGCGTTGCCGCGAGGGCAGCGGTGGCGCCTGATGAATCAGGCCGATACGCGCACGCAGACGTTGGCGCTGGCGACTGGAGAGCTGCCAGGGATGCTCACCGAGCACCTGCAATTCGCCGGTGCTTGGTGCCAGCGCCGTGGCCAGCAGGTTGAGCAGGCTCGACTTGCCGGCGCCTGACGGGCCGATGATCGCCACCCGCTCGCCGCGCTCGATGTTCAGGTGCAGATTCTGCAGTGCCTGAACACCGTTGCCGTGCCTGAGGCCGATGCCGGACAGCCGCAGGGTCATTTCCAGCAGGTCGGCCGCGCGGGCAGCTTCTTCGATGCCTTTGTAGTTCTCGGGTTTGGTGTCGATGAAGCGGCTCGCCGCCTGCAGGTCGAGGATTGCCTTGTGCTCCGGGTTGGCCGGATCGAGTGCCAGGAAGGCCTGCTTGATCTTCTCGGCCAGTGCCGGGTCGAGGGTGCCGCGTACCGTCCAGTTGTAGTCGAAGTAAGTCGGTGTGGTGGCGAACACCTTGACCTTGTTGGCGTCGACCTTGCCGCTGTTGACCAGCTTGTCCCACACGCTGGCATTGAGTACACCAGCATCGACCTTGCCAGCCTGCACCCAGGCGGCCGTGGCGTCATGGGCACCCGAATAGGCGACACGGCTGAAGAAGGCTTCCGGCTTGATGCCGTCCTGCAGCATGAAGTAACGCGGCATCAGGCTGCCCGAGGTGGACGATACCGAGCCGAAGGCGAAGGTCTTGCCCTTCAGATCAGCCAGAGATTTCACGTTCGGGTCGGCGGTGATGAATTTGCTGGTGAACTGCGCATCCTGTTCGCGCTGTACCAGCGGGATGGCGTTACCGGTCTTCAGGTGCACTTGAACGAAGGTGAAACCGCCCAGCCAGGCCAGGTCGAGGCGATCGGTGGCCAGCGCTTCGACCACCGCGGGGTAGTCCGCCACCGGCACGAACTCCACCTTCATGCCCAACTGCTGTTCCAGGTAGGCACCCAGCGGTTTGAACTTGCGCAGCAGCTCGGTCGGCGCCTCGTCAGGAATGGCTGACACGCGCAGGGTTTCGGCTGCAAAGCTGGTCAGGGCGGAAACGGACAGGGCGAGGCCGGCGGCGAGCGCCAGGGTGCGCTTGAGCATGGGAGTTCTCCGGTTCAATAGCGGGAAAAGCGGGAGGGTGTGTACGGCGTGCTTGCCGGTGCGGTGATGCGCTGGAACCGCTCCGCTGGGGCTGGGTGTTCGTAGGGGCGGCCTGTGGCAAGTATAGGGGCAGTCGCCGCCCGCGGCGAGCGCCGCAGGGGCGACATGGCAGGCCCTAACCAATCAGCCGGAAGAGTTCGTTTAGACAAAGCACTACGAACAACGCGGCAGCGACGCCCAGCAGGCCGTTGGACAGCCAGCCCGATCGCCACTCCGCCGGAACCCTTTTCGAGTTGAGCAGCCAGATCAGCGTGAGCGCCAGGAACGGCATGAAGAACGCACCGAAGGCGCCGTAGGCGATCACCAGGCCGAATGGCCGGCCCAGGGTGAGCAGCAGCATCGGCGGGAAGGTCAGCCATAGCACGTAGAAGCGGAAGGCCGGAGTCCTTTCCAGATCCTGCCGCGCACCTTTGGCCTGCTCGCCGCCCTGCACCTGGCGTACAAAATCTGCGAACAGCAGCGACACGCCGTGCCAGACACCCAGGATCGAGGAGAAGGTGGTCGCGGCGAAGCCGACGAGGAACAGGGTGGACACCACGCTGCCAAAGCGCTCACGCAGGATTTCATCCAGGTCGAGCAGGCCGCGGTCGCCACCGGCCAGGGTGATTTGTGCGGTGTAGAGCAGCTCGGCGCCCACGATCAGCATCGAAATCACGAAGATACCGGTCGCTATGTAGGCGACGCGGTTGTCCAGCCGCATCATGCCCATCCAGGCCGGCGTACGCCAACCCTTGGCCTGCACCCAATAGCCATAGGACGCCATGGTGATGGTGCCGCCGACGCCGCCGATGAGGCCGAGCGTGTAAATCGCCGAGCCTTCGGGAAAGGTTGGCACCAGGCCGGTTAGCGCGTTGCCGAGGTTCGGCATGACCAGGATGGCGAGGCCGACCACCACCGTGAACATGATGCCGATGAACAGCTTCATGACGGTTTCGAAGGCGCTGTAGCGGTTGAACAGGACGAACACCGCGCCCGCGATCCCCGACAATGCCCCCCACATCCAGAATGGCATCACGTCCGGGAACAATGCGGCCAGAGGTAGCGCCGTGGCGCTCATCGCCGTGCCGCCGTAAACGAAGCCCCAGACCACGATGTAGATACCGAAGTACCAGTACGTCCACTTACCCAGTGAGCGCCAGCCTTCGAGAATCGTCGATCCGGTCGCCAGGTGGTAGCGCGCCGAGCCTTCTGCGAGGGCAATCTTCACGATGCAGCCCACGACCGCGGCCCACAGCAGTGCATAGCCGAAGCGGGAGCCGGCGATCAGGGTCGCCACGAGGTCGCCGGCGCCGACGCCGGTGACCGCGACCACGATGCCGGGGCCGATTAGCTTCCAGCGGGCCGCCGTACTGCTCGGCGGGGTCGCATCCGTTGGTTCTTCCATCGAAGGTGTGCGCGTCTCATTGTTGTCGGTCATGTCATCCTCCTCTATGCAGGCGCTTCGGCATGTACCTGCAGCATAGACAGTTGGTGAAGCGTTGCTCACTGCAGTGGGGCGCAAAGCGCTCCAGGCGGCAGGCCTGAAAGAGGCCAGGCACGGCTCGACTCGCTCCTTTGCTCTGCGACGGCACCCCCAGGCTGGTAGAATTCGCCCCTCTTCACGTGCGAGGTATCTTCATGAGTGAGCCGATCCGCCTGACCCAGTACAGCCATGGTGCCGGTTGCGGCTGCAAGATTTCCCCCAAGGTGCTGGAGGTGATCCTCGCAGGCAGCGGCGCGCAGAATCTCGACCCAAATCTCTGGGTGGGCAATGCCTCCCGTGATGACGCCGCGGTGTATGCCCTCGACGAAGAGCGCGGTGTGGTGTCGACCACCGATTTCTTCATGCCCATCGTCGATGACCCCTTCGACTTCGGCCGCATCGCCGCCACCAATGCGATCAGCGATATCTACGCCATGGGCGGCGACCCGTTGATGGCCATCGCCATTCTCGGCTGGCCGGTCAACCTGCTGCCGCCTGAAGTCGCCCGCGAAGTGATCCGCGGCGGCCGCGCCGTCTGCGATGCCGCCGGCATCCCGCTGGCCGGTGGGCATTCCATCGATGCCCCGGAGCCGATCTTCGGCCTGGCGGTGACCGGCGTGGTGAACAAGCGACACATTAAGCGCAACGACACTGCCCAGGTCGGCGACACTCTTTATCTGACCAAACCATTGGGCATCGGCATCCTCACCACGGCCGAGAAAAAGGCCAAGCTGCGCGCCGAAGACGTCGGCCTGGCCCGTGACTGGATGTGTACCCTGAACAAGCCTGGTAGCCGCTTCGGCAAGCTCGAGGGCGTCAACGCGATGACCGACGTGACGGGCTTCGGCCTGCTCGGCCACCTGGTGGAAATGGCCGACGGATCGGGGCTCAGCGCGCGCCTGGACTATGCTGCCGTGCCGCGTCTGCCAGGCGTCGAGCACTACCTTGCCGAGGGCTGTGTACCAGGCGGCACGCTGCGTAACTTCGACAGCTATGGCGAGCGCATCGAGGCGCTCAGTGACGAGCAGCGCGACCTGCTCTGTGATCCGCAGACCAGCGGCGGTCTGTTGATCGCCGTCAGCGAGCAGGGCGAGGCCGAGTTCCTTGCGCTCGCCGCCGAGCTGGGGTTGGAGCTGGCGCCCATCGGTGTGCTGGTCGAGCGACAGCGTCACGCGGTAGAGGTGTTCTGATGCGCGACGACGCCCGCAACTACCGCGAGCTGTTTCTTTCCGATGTACCGATGATGGATACCCGTGCACCGGTGGAGTTCGTCAAAGGGGCCTTTCCCGGTGTACTCAACCTGCCGCTGATGACCGATCTGGAGCGGCAGAAGGTCGGTACCTGCTACAAGCAGCACGGCCAGGATGCCGCCATCAAGCTGGGCCACCAACTGGTCGGCGGCCAGACCAAGGCCGAGCGTGTCGAGGCCTGGGCTGCGTTCGCGCGGGCCAATCCGCAGGGTTACTTGTACTGCTTCCGCGGCGGCTTGCGCTCGCAGATCGTCCAGCAATGGCTCAAGGAAGCCGGCATCGACTATCCGCGTGTGGTCGGTGGCTACAAGGCCATGCGCACCTTTCTGCTGGAAACCCTCGAGCAGGCGGTGGAGCAGTGCCAGTTCGTCGTGCTTGGCGGCATGACCGGCACCGGCAAGACCGACGTGCTGGCGCAACTGCCTAACGCGCTTGATCTCGAAGGCCATGCCAATCACCGCGGCTCCAGCTTCGGCAAGCGTGCCACCGGCCAGCCTGCGCAGATCGACTTCGAGAACGCCTTGGCCGTCGACATCCTCAGAAAGCGCGCGGCGGCTATCGAGCAGTTCGTGGTCGAGGACGAAGGCCGTATCGTTGGTAGTTGCAATGTGCCGCTGGCGCTGTACCAGGGTATGCAGGGTTACCCGCTGGTCTGGCTGGAGGACAGTTTCGACAACCGTGTCGAGCGCATCCAGCGCGATTACGTGGTCGATCTGTGCGCCGAGTTCATCCGCGTGCACGGCGAGGAGCAGGGCTTCGGGCTGTTCGCCGAGCGCCTGTTGCAGAGCCTCAACAACATCCACAAACGCCTGGGAGGCGAGCGTCACCAGCGCCTGCTGGTGATCATGCAGGCAGCGCTGGACGAGCAACAGCGCAGCGGCAAGGTCGACCTGCACCGCGGCTGGATCGAAGGCCTGCTGCGCGAATACTACGACCCCATGTACGCCTATCAGCGCGACAGCAAGGCCGAGCGCATCGAGTTCGCCGGCGACGAAGCATCGGTGATCGAATATTTGCGTAACCGCCGCGCCTGAATGCCTTAGCCGGTTCGCGTCTGAAAATGCCCGCTACCCGGCTTGAAGCGCGCTGCCATGACCATCAGCGCCAACGTGGCGACGGCCATGGCCAGCCAGCTCAGGCGCAAGTCGTCGGTGTACTGGCGCAGCAGGCCAGCCAGCAGCGGGGCGCAGGCGGCGATCAGGTAGCCACCGCCCTGCACGAAGGCCAGCAGATCGCCGGTCTGGCGTGGGTCGTGGAGATGATCCTGAGCCACCACCAGCGAGAGCGGGAACAGCGCACCGATGCCGATACCCACCAGGATGCAGATCGGCACCACCAACTGCAGCGGTGCCAACAGCAAGCACAACAGACCGGCTAGCAACGACAGCAGCACGACGGCAAGCAGAATGCGGCGATCCGCAAAGCGCGCCAGCAGGCTCGATGCCAGCAGCCCGGCGGTCACCTCACAAAGCGTCAGTGCTGCCAATAACAGGCCACTGGACTGGGCGCTCCAACCCAATGCGGTGTAGTAGGGCGGCAGCCAGGCCAGCACCAGGGTGTAGCCGGCTGTGCCGACGCCGAAGAACGCCATCAGCAACCAGGCTCTGGGCGAACGCCAGGCATCCAGATGTTCCACCTCGCCGCTCGGCGGCGCACTGTCAGTGGGTGCGGCTTTGTTCCAGAGCAGAGTCGCACCGACCGCCGGAAAAGCCCACAGCGCCAGAGCCCAGCCCCAGCCGACCCACTGCGCGAACCACGGCGTGAGGGCCGCGCCAAACGCGGCACCACCCATGATTGCGCAGCTGTAAAAGCCGATCAGGCGGCCGCTGTCGTTGCTGAAGCGTGCCTTGATCAGGCCAGGCAAGAGCGCCTGTACGAAAGCGATACCAGCGCCGGCCAACAGTGCGCTGACGATCAGCGGAGTCGCGTGCGGCTGCACTCCTCGGATCGCACAGGCCAGGGCGATCAGCACAACGCCGACGAGAATGCCGTTCTTCTCACCAAGGCGCCGGCGCAGTAAACCGGCAGCCAGGGCACCCAGGCCCATGATGACGATGGGCAGGCTGGTCAGCAGGCTGGCGCCGACATGGCCCAGGCCGGTGTCGAGCTGGATGCGGTCGAGCAACGGGCCGAGCGCCGCCAGCACCGGGCGCAGGTTGAGGCCGAGGAGGACGATGGCGATCAGCAGCAGCGACTGGCGTTTCATCGTTTGTTCTCCTGGGCACCACGCCAGGCCACCAGCAGCACACCACCGACGATGCACAGCGCCGCCAGCAGCATGTTCAGGCTGCCGCGCTCGTCCAGCAGCGTCACCGCCATGGCCGCGCCCAGCATCGCCGCCACCGAGCCGATCTGGCTGAGGTACACCGCGCCAGCGAGCTTCTGCAGCACGAAATACAGGGCGTAGACGATGGCGAACAATGCCATCTGCACCAGCAGCAGGGTGATCGCCAGGCCGCTGTCCAGGGTGGGGGCGAGCCTGACGTCGAACAGTGCCAGAGGCAGCAGGAGCAGGGCGCCACCGAGCAACATGCCGGGCGCCAGCGACAGTGGGCTGGCACCTGCCGGCCAATAGCGCGAACGGTAGATATTGCCCAGGCCCAGAAACACCGGCACGGCCAGCGCGGCGATGATCCACAGCAGCGGGCTGTCGCCACTGTGCAGCTTGTCCAGCGCCAGCAGCAGGCTGCCGCCCAGGCCAATGCAGATTCCCAGCAGGCGCACGCGGCTCAACGGTTCCATGCGCAGCGCCAGGGCCAGCAGGTAGGTGATCAGCGGCGGAAACGCCAGGCACATGGAGGCGAAGCCGGCACCGACGTGGGGAATCGAGCTGAACAGCAAGCCATTGGGCAGGGCGATACTGAGTAGGCCCGAGCCCAGGTAGTAGCGTTGCAGGCGTGGGCTCATACACGGCGCCTCGCCACGCAGGCGGGTGAACACCAGCAACAGTAGGCCACCACCCAGCAGGCTCCATAACAGATAGGCCACCGGCGCCCAGCCTGCTGCGCTGGCCAGCTTGACCAGATTGCTGGTCAGCCCCATCAGCGCGCCGATGGCGAGCAACAGTATGAGTGCCAGTAGCGGGCGTGAATTGGCAGGTGGCATGGCTGGCCTCATCCGGTGAATACGCTAAGATGGCAACATTCTTTTTGAAAAGTATCTTGATGGCAAGATAAATCGAGGGCGACATGCAGGATCGTGCACAATTGGCCGCCGAGCAGTGGCAACAGCAACGCCCGGATCTGGATGGGTTCTCCATGGCGGTGATCGGTCGCCTGGGTGAGTTGAGCCAGGTGGTCAGCCGCGATCACTTGTTGCCGTTCTTCGCCGAGCATGGCTTGCAGGCCGGCGAGTTCGACCTGCTCGCGACCCTGCGCCGATCCGGCGAGCCCTATGCCCTGATGCCCACCGCACTGTACGAAAGCGCGATGATCTCCTCGGGCGGCATGACCAGTCGTATCGACCGCCTGGAAAAGGCCGGCCTGATCGAACGCCGCCGTCACCCGAGCGACCGTCGCGGCATTCTGGTGGCGCTGACGACGGCAGGCTTTGAACTGATCGACAGCATGCTCAGTGCCCATGTTGATAACCTGCAGCGCGTTCTCGCTGCCCTCAGTGACGAGGAAAAACAGCAGCTGCATGCACTCACCGGCAAGCTGTTGGCCAACCTGCAACCGGGTGAATGAAAGACAGCGAGTCCATGTCTCTCACGGCCTTGATCATCGGCCTAATCGTCCCGACGTGATCGCTGGCCGCGTGCCAGTTTGGGTGCAAGCCTGCGACGCCAGGTGTAATCCACAGCAGGTAGACGCTGGAGCGTCGAAGGCTGCATTCCCACGCGGAGCGTGGGAACGATCGGTTCTGCGCTTGCATAGGATGGCTCCCACGCTCCAGCGTGGTAGCACAGCCCAGGGCGCTCCGCGCCCGTATGGGATTGACGAGGTGCACCCGACAGTAGACGCGGAGCGTCCTGGAAGGCATTCCCACGCGGAGCGTGAGGAACGATCAGTTCTGCGATTACATCCGGTGATGCTCGACCAGAAAATCCACGAACACCCGCACCCGTACCGGCATTGCCGAGCCGCCTACGAACACCGCGTGAATCGGTTCCCGGTCGCCGGGGTTCCAGGCCTCCAGCAGCTGTATCAGGTCGCCGCGCTGTAGATCTTCGCTCACGCTGAACTCGCCGATGCGGGCGATGCCGGCACCTACCCGTGCGAGTTGTGCCAGCGCTTCACCACTGCTGCATTCGATATTGCCGCTGACCTTCATGAAGAACTCGTTTCCGTCGCGCACGAACGGCCAGTTGGGTTCGGCACGGCGGAAGTTGAAGCGCAGGCAGTTGTGCCCCAGCAGGTCTTCTGGTTCCTGGGGCGTGCCATGGCGCTGCAGATAATCCGGCGAAGCCACCACCACCTGGCCGGTGTCGCCGATCTTGCGCGCGGTCAGCGGGCTGTCGGGCAGATTGCCAAAGCGCACCGCCACGTCGGCCTGGCCGCCGAGAATGTCGACCACTTCGTCGCCGAGGGTGAGGTCGACGGTGATGTTCGGGTAGCGCGCGCTGAAGGCTGCCACCAAGGGAACGATGGCCAGCCGCCCGTGGCCAAGGGCGGCGCTGACCCGCAAACGGCCCCTGGGTACGCCCTGGTCGGCGATGGCTTCTTCGACCTCGGCCATGTCGGCCAGGATACGCCGGGCGCCACGCAGGTAAGCCTCGCCCTCTGCGGTGAAGGTGATCGCCCGGGTAGTGCGCAACAGCAGGCGAGTGCCAAGACGCTGTTCGGTGCGCGCGATGATCCGACTGACCGCCGAGGGTGTCAGCCCCAATGCACGCGCGGCGGCCGACAAGCTACCTTCCTGCGCTACCGTGGCGAACACGCTCATTTCACCTGAGCGGCCGTTGAAGTCCATTTGTGCTCCTAAAGCAAAAGTGCTTTCCAGAAATGCTATCTACCGCCTGAAAAGGCTTAATCGTAGCATTCGCAGCATAGATAAGGAGCCTCTCATGAACATCAATCCACCCCTAGTAGCACTCGCCATTGGTGCCTTCGGCATCGGCGTTACCGAGTTCGCCCCCATGGGCATGTTGCCGAGCATCGCTACGGATCTCGGCGTTTCTATTCCCGCTGCAGGCCTGCTGGTCAGTGCATACGCGTTGGGCGTATTGCTCGGCGCGCCGCTGATGACCCTGACCACCGGCAAGATTCCCCGGCGTTATCTGCTGATCGGGCTCATGGCGATCTTCACCCTGGGCAACCTGATGTCCGCCCTGGCGACCGATTACTACAGCCTGATGGTCGCCCGGGTGGTGACCTCACTGAACCACGGTGCGTTCTTTGGCGTCGGCTCCATCGTCGCCGCCAGCGTGGTCGCCCCGGAAAAACGTGCCGGCGCGGTTGCGGCCATGTTCATGGGCCTGACTCTGGCGACCATCGGCGGTGTGCCGCTGGCTGCCTGGTTTGGCGAAGTGCTCGGTTGGCGAACCGCATTCTGGGGGATCACCGGCCTCGGCGTGGTGGCCATGGCCGCGTTGTGGTTCGCCTTGCCCAACCTGCCGGCGCCGAAAAGCGTTGGTGTAATGGCTGAAGTTCGCGCGCTGGGCCGTGGCCCGGTGCTGGGGGCATTAGCGCTGACCGTGGTCGGTTCGAGTGCGATGTTCACCGTGTTCACCTATATCGCGCCGATTCTCAGCAGCGAGACCCACGCGTCCACCGCTTTTATCACCGCCATGCTGGTGCTGTACGGCGTGGGCCTAACGCTGGGCAACATGTGGGGCGGCAAAGCCGCTGACCGCTCCATCGACCGCACCCTGATCGTTTCGCTGAGTGTACTGATTGTTGTACTGCTGGCGTTCACCGTACTGATGCGCTGGCCGCTACCGGCCGCCGTGGCCATCCTGATCTGGGGCATCGCCAGCTTCGCCATCGTGCCGCCGCTGCAGATGCGTGTGATGGAGGCCGCCAAGGGCGCACCCAACCTAGCTTCGGCGGTAAATATCGGTGCCTTTAACCTTGGCAACGCCGTTGGCGCAGCGCTGGGCGGCGCGGTGATCAGTGCAGGCCTCGGCTACCCGGCGATCTCCCTGGCCGGTGCCGCGATGGCGGCACTTGGGCTGCTGATGGTGCTGGGATTTGCTTGGCGTTCGAGGGGGATAGCGGCAACAGTGAGCTAAGAAGGGCGTTAATTAAAAAGGGGCGGATTAAATAAATCCGTCCCTTTTGCTTAGGAAGCGCACGTTGGGCGTTGGCAAGGAGTAAACAGTTATAGAAAAGGCGCAGATTTATTATCTGGTTGTTTTGTCGCGCTCAGCTTCCTCGCCAATACGGATCTTGGGTGATTTGAATCCCATGGCAATCCACGCGCCCAACAGGTTTGCATAGAATCGCCAGGTCTGCAGCGTGCCTGCTGGCAGACCATCATCGAACGCGACTTTGTCTGTTCTGTCGCCCGTCATCGTGCGCAGCTGTGGCTTTGGCCGTGTCTCTTCGGGCCAGAGGCTCGAATAGAGGCTGAGCCAGTGGCCGCTCTGGAATTCGAGAAAGATCGGGCTGTTGCAGCACCGGCTTATTACGCGACGCGTTGGGGCTTTTGGCCCGAGCCGGAAAGCCTCCAGGAGATCCTGACCGCGCAGGAATTGGATTCTGTCTTTGCGATAGAGCACAAACTGCGTGCCTGCATTGCGCTCCAGCATCGGCCGCGCAAGCGGCAGCTGCTCAAGGCGTATCGCCGCTTCCCGGCAACTGTTGCAATGGCATTCGGTGGAAATGAACGGCTTACCATCGAGCTCGATGGCAACCTGTGCGCACTCGCACGTCACAACGTTCTTTGTCACGTCGCCGCTCCTTGGAGGTTGGTTCTGATGCCTTCTGACGCCTCAAACAACGGGCGTCTTCGAGCCGCAAAGCCATTTCCTGGCTACGCCCATTTGCGGGCGATGCGTTGCGGCCATGTTGTAGTGGTAAGCGCCGGCAACTCGATTCCTAAAGTGGCCGGTGACCCGGGTAATAGTGCACCAGGCATGCACGGTGCCACAGGTCTCTGGCTTGTATTCTACGGCGGTCGCGGGAATCTGTTATATCTCATAACTTGTGATACTCAGCTTCCGCCCCGGCCAAAGTCATCAAGAAGGCTCGTATTGAGGTGTGAGGGCGCGCACGTCAATTGTCCGTTTTCAGGGAGAAAACCGAAATGTTGTTGCGTATGGGAGCTGCCTACCTGCTGTCGTTGCACGCCACCGTTGCCATGGGCGCATTGCCTTACGCCAGTGGGGATGTGACGCGCACGGAGTGCGTGGAGGCGATGAAGTTGGCGAGCGCCATGTTCTATTCATCGGCGCCCAGGCTTTACGCGCCGCTTGTGCTGCCAGAGGGAATGAAAAGTCGCATGCTGTTGGGGGCTGCCGAACTGGATCTCTCAGCAGGTGACGCCCTTAGCAGCACCGAGGATTTCCAGCTCTACCCGTCAGGCAATCGCCACCTATATTGGGAAGCGCAGACGAGTTATCCGCAAAGGCTAGTGCTGCATGAAGTCGGGGCAGGCTGGCGCGGTGATCGATATTCGCTCTACTGGGTCGATGCGGATGTTACGCCTGAGGATTTCCTTCGGCAGATCAGCGATTACGCATCAGCGGCGAGAATGGCTGTGGTTGCCGATAGCTGGCGGCCTCCTCTAGTGCTACAAACTACGCCCGAGCAGGGCAAATGGGTGATTGATTTCGGCCAACCTTTTACAGTGTTTGCCAATTGGCAGGTGTATACGACCGGCGCGCGCGAGGCCACCTGCACTATCGCATTCACGCCTGCAGATCAGGCGCCTGAAGCGGGCTTGCCAGAACCGGTGTTGAACCTAGTCAGCAAGCTGGATAAGGCGCTGGGCGAGGGTACGGACGAAGGCACGCTGCAGCCAACGGCAAGCATCAGGTTGGAGGGTAAGCATGCACTGGCCAACGTATCATTACGTCCGTGGGCGATTTCCGAAGCCCAGGTCTACAACAGCCGTACACAGGTTGAGGCCGGGCTGGCTGCTTGGGCGGAATCGGCAGAATCCAATCGGCAACACTACGACCAGATCAAGCAAGTCTATTCTGAGGCGGAGCAGGCGTTGGCGGATTATTACGCGCGTACTTTCGGCTTGCCTGCGCAGGCTGCGCACACAAGTGCAGCGTGGAATCTGGATGTCCTCTTGCGCACTTTTTTTGTCTTTGCCGATGAGCAGGGCGGCCAGAAGGGCGAGATGGGTACTAACCCATGGCCGGCGCGCTTTTAGCGGGACAGTGTTGCTGTCGGCTGAAGTCTAGTTTGGGAGAAGCAAGATTTGGCACGGCGAGGAGGGAGCGCTCGCTGCTCGGGGATGATGAGGTAGTCGGCTGGGGCTAGGTCGCTAACGGCTAGAAGATGGGATAGATTTATTTATTGGGCAGTCTGACCGCTTCTAATCAAAAGTCCTCGCTCCCCGCCTTCCATCTACAGCCCACCCTGCACGCCTCACCCCGGAATCTGCGACAATCGCCAACTTTTCCGCGACCCGCCCGAGCCTGATGACCGACGTCCCCTTCGATATCGCTGCCCTGCAGAACAACCTAGACCACGCCATGATTGCCGACCGCCATCGCTTGCGTCGGCAGTTGCATGAGCTGCAGAAGAAGCCCGACGAGGCCAAGCAGGCGCAGTGGCTGGATCGTTTCCGGGCGTCTTGCGCCAAGGTCGAGGCGCGGCGCTTGAGTGTGCCGGTGATGCGTTATGACGACGCGCTGCCGATCGCGGCCAAGCGCGACGAGATCAAGGCGGCGCTGGCCAAGCACCAGGTGTTGGTGATCGCCGGTGAGACCGGGTCGGGGAAGACCACCCAGTTGCCGAAGATCTGCCTGGAGATCGGTCGTGGCCAACACGGGCTGATCGGCCATACCCAGCCGCGGCGACTGGCGGCGCGCAGTGTGGCGACGCGGGTGGCCGAGGAGATCGGTACACCGTTGGGCGAGCTGGTCGGTTATCAGGTGCGCTTCGAGGATCAGAGCAAGGACAGTTCGCTGATCAAGCTGATGACCGACGGCATTCTGCTTGCCGAAACCCAGCATGATCGCTACCTGGAAAAGTACGACACGCTGATCGTCGATGAGGCCCACGAACGCAGCCTCAATATCGACTTCCTGCTCGGCTATCTGAAGACCCTGCTGCCGCGGCGGCCCGACCTCAAGGTGATCATCACCTCGGCGACCATCGATCTGGAGCGCTTCTCGAAACACTTCAACGACGCTCCGATCGTCGAGGTCTCCGGCCGCACCTATCCGGTGGAAACCTGGTACCGGCCGCTGGCTGCCGAGGTGGACGAGGAGGGCGAGCGCCTGCTCGACGATCTCACCGTCGATCAGGGCATTCTTGCCGCGCTGGACGAGATCGCTGCCCATGAGACGAGTGTCGGCCAGCGCCCGGGCGACGTGCTGATTTTCCTGCCGGGCGAGCGCGAGATTCGCGATGCTGCGGAAGTGCTGCGCAAGGCCAACCTGCGCTTCACCGAAGTGCTGCCCTTGTATGCGCGGCTGACGCCTGCCGAGCAGCAGAAGATCTTCGCGCCCATGGCTGGGCGCAAGATCGTGCTGGCCACCAACGTCGCGGAAACCTCGTTGACGGTGCCGGGCATTCGTTACGTCATCGATAGCGGCACGGCGCGCATCAGCCGTTACAGCTACCGCGCCAAGGTGCAGCGCCTGCCCATCGAGGCGGTTTCTCAGGCCAGCGCCAACCAGCGCAAGGGCCGTTGCGGCCGGGTCGAGCCGGGTATCTGCGTGCGCTTGTATGCCGAGGAGGATTTTCTCGGTCGGCCCGAGTTCACCGATCCGGAAATTCTGCGCACCAACCTGGCGGCGGTGATCTTGCAGATGCTGCACCTGCGCCTGGGCAGCATCGAGGATTTCCCCTTTATCGAGCCGCCGGATGGCAAGGCCATCAGCGATGGTTTCAACCTGCTGCAGGAACTATCGGCAGTCAATCGCGAAGGGCAACTGACCCCGCTGGGGCGTCAGCTGGCACGCTTGCCCATCGATCCGCGCCTCGGCCGCATGGTGCTGGAGGCCGCCAAGCTTGGTAGCCTGCAGGAACTGCTGATCGTCACCAGTGCGCTGTCGGTGCAGGATCCGCGCGAGCGGCCGATGGATCGCCAGCAGGCGGCTGATCAGGCCCATGCGCAGTGGAAGGATGTGGATTCCGACTTCGCCGCGCTGATCAACCTGTGGCGCGGCTTCGAGGAAAAACGCCAGGAGCTCGGCTCCAGCCCGCTGCGTAGCTGGTGCAAGAAGAACTTCCTCAACTACATGCGGTTACGTGAGTGGCGAGATTCCCATCGCCAGTTGGTGTTGCTGGCGAAGGATCTGCAGCTGGGCGATAACGCCTCCCGTAGGAGCCCGCTTGCGGGCGATTCAGCGCAAGCAGGTTCAGCCGAAAAAGCCGTGCAAGTAGCGCCGACCACCGACACCAAGGTTAATGTGATCCTCCGCGAGCAGGCCGAGGCCAATGAAGCCGCGCAGCGCGCCAAGGGTTACGCGGCTGTGCACAAGGCGATTCTCAGCGGCCTGCTCAGCCAGATCGGCCAGAAGACCGAGGAGGGCGACTTTCTCGGTGCCCGCCAGCGGCGCTTCTGGGTGCATCCGTCGTCGGTGATCGGCCGCAAGAAACCCAACTGGATCATGGCCGCCGAACTGGTCGAGACCACCAAGCTGTTCGCCCGCCAGGTCGCCAAGATCGAACCGGACTGGATCGAGCCGCTGGCTGGTCACCTGATCAAGAAGAACCACTTCGAGCCGCACTGGGAGAAGAAGCGCGGCCAGGTGGTGGCGTACGAACAGGTGACCCTGTACGGGATGATCGTGATCGGCCGTCGGCCCGTGCATTACGGGCCCATCGATCCGCTGGTGGCGCGTGAGTTGTTTATCCGTGAAGGTTTGGTGCGTGGCGAAATCAATAGCCGTACCAAGTGCCTGAGCGCCAACCGACTGCTGCTGGAGAAGCTCGACGAGCTGGAAGCCAAGGCGCGCCGCCGCGACATTCTCGCCGACGAGGAAACCCTGTTCGCCTACTACGAGGCGCGCATTCCCCAGGACATCTACCAGACGGCGACCTTTGAGAGTTGGTACAAGCGCGAGAGCGCCAAAGACCCACAGCTGCTGATGATGCGCGAGGAAGACGTGCTGGCCCGCGAGGCGCTGGAAGTCACCGCCGCCCAGTATCCCGATACCCTGCATATCGGTGAGCTGCAGTTGCCGCTGACCTATCACTTCGAACCCAATCATCCGCGCGACGGCGTGACCCTGCGCGTACCGGCGCCGCTATTGCCGCAGCTACCGGGCGAGCGCCTGGAGTGGCTGGTGCCGGGGCTGATCGAGGCCAAGGCCATCGATCTGGTGCGCGGCCTGCCCAAGGCGCTGCGCAAGAATTTCGTGCCGGTGCCGGATTTCGTCGGCGCAGCCCTGAGCAAGCTCACCTTCGGCCAGGGCAGCCTGCCGGAAAGCCTGGCTCACGAGCTGCAACGCATGACCGGTGCGCGCATCGACAGTGATGCGTGGGTCGAAGCGACCCGCCAGCTCGAACATCACCTGAAGATGAACATCGAGGTGGTCGACACCCACGGCAAATTCCTCGGCGAAGGCCGGGATCTGACCGAGTTGACCGCGCGCTTCGCCGAGGCCAGCCAGGCCGCGTTGGCCATTCCTCAGACCGACAAGGTGCCGAAGGCGGTGGAGGCCAAGGGCTTCGCCCAGGTCGCCGAGAAGACTCAGCAAAAGGTTGCCGGGCTCTCCATGACCGTGTTCCCGGCGCTGGTGGAAGATGCCGGTGTGGTCAAGGAAGGGCGCTTCCCGACCCAGGCCGAAGCCGAGTTCCAACACCGCCGCGCGCTGCAGCGCCTGTTGCTGCAACAACTGGCGGAGCCTGCCAAGTTCCTGCGCGGCAAATTGCCTGGGCTGACCGAGCTGGGCCTGTTGCACCGCGATCTGGGCCGGGTCGATGCGCTGGTCGAAGACATTCTGCTGGCCAGCCTCGACAGCTGCATCCTCGAAGGCGAACAACCGCTGCCCCGTGACGGCGCAGCGCTGGCCGCCTTGGCCGAGAAAAAACGCGGCGCCTGGGCCGACCATGCCGAGCGCCTGGCCCGCCTGACCCTGGAAATTCTCAAGCTGTGGCACGGCCTGCAGAAGCGTTTCAAGGGCAAGATCGACCTGGCCCAGGCAGTGGCGCTCAACGACATCAAGGCGCAGCTGGGCAATCTGGTCTATCCCGGCTTCGTCCGCGAAACGCCTGGCGAATGGCTCAAGGAACTGCCGCGCTATCTCAAGGCCATCGAGCAACGCTTCGACAAGATCGCCGCGCAGCTGCAACGCGACCGGGTGTGGAGTGGCGAGCTGGCCGGCTACTGGGAACAGTACCAGGCGCGCCTCGGCAAGCATCTGCAGGAAGGCAAACGTGACGCCAATCTGGTGCTCTACCGCTGGATGCTCGAGGAGTACCGCGTGTCGCTGTTCGCCCAGCAACTGGGCACCAAGATGGCCGTGTCGGACAAGCGCCTGAGCAAGCAGTGGAGCCAGGTCGAGGGTTGATACGGGGCTTTTGTAGCCTGGGTCGAGCGTAGCGACACCCGGGAAGTCGCCCTGCTCGGCTCTGGCTTCTGCATCTTCAAAAGTAGTGGGGCAGCACACCAGCAGCTCCCTTTTTTTGGCAAGCTATTGCGCTATTTACAAGGAATGTACTCATGAGATTTCTTCAGCACGTTCTCCTTTTGTCCCTGGCTTTCTTGGTAGTGGGATGCTCATCGCGTCAGCCTCTGCCCGAAACGCCGAAGCGAGCTGTCTTGATTGGCAGCATCCTCGAGAGGTCATCAATGGTCACAACCGTAGCTGACAGCGATCGAGGGCGTAAGACCGATGCTCAGATGCGTGAGGAAGCCCGCAGTGTTACGGATAGGTTAAAGGCAAAAGCCCGTACTGATCTGCCTGAGGATTATTGGAGCACTTATGAAGAAGGCTCTTACCAATTTTCTTTGGACGTTAACAGTATTGAGCAGCGCGCATTGGGGGCTTACAAAGCTAGATACCGACAGGGGCTGGCTACGGCTTCCAATGAAGAGCTGGAGCAATTGGCACGCAGCGAAAGCATGGAGGGTACGCCAACGTTCAAGAAGCTGTTCAATGGTGGTGATACACGACTTACGCTGCTCTATTTTCAGCAAGACAACCACCTTAGTGCGCAGGCGCTGGATGACTATCTGAAGCGGCTCGATGCACTTGATAAGCGCTATGGCGTTTGCGTCGCGAGAGAACGCTGCTGGAAATGAATTTTAGTATGAACTCGCTAAATTAACAGGGAAGCTTAATGAATCTGCGTGTGTCTAATTATCTCGTAATACCGCTTATGGCGCTGCTTGTTGGACTTTCCGGATGCTCCTCTAGAGGTTTGCCAGAAACCCCCGAGCGAGCAAAGCTAACCGATGCTGTGGTGCATAGGTTGCTGAGTGATGCCAATATTTCAGAGCCGGAGCCAAAGTCGGAATTTGAAATGCGGCAATACATTCAGACTGCCATCCAGAAGCGCAGGAACGATATCGGAGTTTCTCTGCCGGATGCATACTGGTCGCAAGTGGAAGAGCTTACCTACCAGTATTCTCGGGGGGAACAATCATTTCAGCAGTATGCAATCAGCGATTACAAACGGAAATTCAAAGCGAAGCTCGCTCGCGCTTCCGATGAGCAATTGGATATTCTGATCCACTCAGAAAATATGAAGGATACTATTGAGTTCAAGCAGTTTTTTAAGAACTTTGATAGAGACATGTTTGTTTTAAACCTCGCAATGAATTCGTATACAGCCCGGTCGCGGTATGTCGAGCAGATGAGGGAGCTTGATAGCAAATACGATGTGTGTTCCAAGGTCAGTACCTGCTGGAAGTGATCGGGACGCTGTGGTGGATCCATCAAGCGCGATCCACCCTATGGGTTAAATCGATGAGTTCGAACCACAAGACAATGGACTTTCTTTCACGGCGGCGGAGAGCGCATTGACTGGTTTTTCAAGCGCGCTGGTTGTAAACGACCGGCTCTCTGCCTCGGGGTCTTCGGGATTGCTCGTACCCTGGTGGAGCTTCACCAAGACCGTGCTGGCGGCGACTACCCTGACCCTGGTGCGTGATGGGCTGGTATCGCTCGACGAGGTGGTGCTGGGCGGCCCCTTCACACTGCGCCAGTTGCTGAAACACGAGAGCGGCCTGGCGGATTACTCCGAGCTCGCCGACTACCACGCTGCCGTCTCCCGTGGCGATGAGCCCTGGCCAGCCAGCGAAATGCTCGAGCGCCTCGATGCCGCGCGCCTGCGCTACCAGCCTGGGGTCGGTTGGGGGTACTCCAATGTCGGCTATCTGTACGTCACCCGGTTGATCGAGGAACTCAGTGGCAGCTCACTCGAAAGCGCCATCGAGCAACGGGTGTTGCAGCCGCTCGGCGTGTCTTCTGTTCGTCTGGTGAAGACGCCTGCCGACTTGCGCGACGTCGATATGGGCAGCGCTGCCGCCTACCAGCCTGGCTGGGTTTATCACGGCTTGCTGGTCGGCAGTGTGTCCGATGCCGCCTTGCTGCTGGATCGGCTGCTGGGTGGCAGCCTGCTGCCCAATGAGCTGTTGGTACAGATGCAGGAACGGCGCGTTCTGGGTGGGCCTCTTCCAGGGCGTCCATGGATCGTTGCTGGCTACGCCTTGGGTTTGATGCAGGGCGATATCGAGGGCGGCATCGTCCTCACTGGCCACACCGGGGTTGGGCCGGGCAGCGTGATTGCGGTGTACCGCTGCACCACGGATGCCGGAACGGCGACCTGTGCGGTGTTTCAGAAAGACGCCAGAGAAGGCGACGTGGAAGCTGAACTGGTCGCTGCGCTTCGTCGCTAACGTTTGCCTGGTCACATCCCCTGCACTCAATGTCGCTCTTCGTAGCCTGGGTCGAGCGCAGCGACACCCAGGGAAATTTCCCGGTTATCGCTGCGCCCAACCCTACGGTACTGGAGCACCTACCGGCGAGGTCAGTCATGGGTTTGGTGCTTCGAGTCGGTCAGACCCGCTCCGACATCGGCTTGTGCTCGCCCTTGGCCCACAATTGCTGCCGCCAGTTGTTCGCCAGGTTGAGCGGGTGCAACCCAGCCGCCGGGCCATCGCGCGGAGCATTGCGGGCGGCGACCCTTGCGAGCAGTTCTGCGCCGATATCGATGGTTTGCGGGTAGTTGGCGCGGTTGAAGTCTCTCCCCAGGCTGAAGCGCTCGACCTCGAACAGGGCGATCTGCGCATCGGCCAGGTCATTGGCCTGCTTTACCAAGTCGTCCGATGCGTTGAGTGTTCGCAGCAGGCGATCGCGTTGATCGGCGCTCAGCGAACTCGCGTTGGTCAGCACGAGCGCTCCGGCTGCATCGACACTAAAACCGAAAGCGGCACCTTTCAGATCGGGGTGAGCGCTGGCAATCGTTTCCAGGAGACGGGTGTAGGTCTGTTCGATCGTCGTAGAGATAGCGCTTAACTGCAGATTCGCCGCCTTCATGGCTTGCCCTTGAGTTTCCAGGGCCTCTTTGGCGACTGCTACAGGATCTCTGTGCAGGCTGGCGATCAGCGCCTGTTGGTCTTGCTCGCTCAATGCATCGGGAGCGTGAAGTTTCACCCCTTCAGAAAGGCTCAACGAGCTGCTGGCCGTGCTGCCGGTCTTTGCTGCTTCTGTGTAGGCCTGAAACGTGTCCAGGGCCTCTTGGCTGATCTGTACCTTGGTGCGTTCGGCCAGCATGTCGCTGCCAGCAGTAGGATCGTTTTCAGCGCTGACGTTTGCCGCGTGGCCGGGCGTAACGCGCCACAGCGAAGTTGTGGGTGAATTGGCCGTGGCGGAAAAAGTGAATGTGGGTAACTCACTCATGTCCTTTCTATCTCCTGTTCATCCTTGCCTGGTCAGTGCCGTAGTCAGCCTGTGTTGCTGGCGACTGCGCTTCCATCAGGTTACATAGCGGCAGCGCGGCTCGGTTCTTTAACGAGTCCAGTTGATAGCGTCAGGGCAATCGCCAACTTATGAAGCCTCGGTGTAGGCGACTACGAACCGAACCCGTCAGTCGCTTGCTTCGCTAGGCCATATGCCCGTGCATATCGTTGTGCAGGCATTCGGGATTTATTTCCTTTGTGCGTGGTCATTCACGGTGGACTGCGTGTTGCTCAGTCATGCTTGTTCAGCAACATGACCACCGACCTGCGTACACATAAGGAGCATGTGATGGAAATGAAGATATTGGCCAGCGGCATTGGCGCAGCGCTGCCCAAGACCAGCATTGGTTTCAGCCTGTTCAGTGGCGTTTATATCCAGCTAAGGCGTTCCAGCAGCGACCAGCCGCAGACGTTCGGCATCGCCTCGGGTTTCGAGATCGGTGGCAACAGTGGCACGCTGATCGCCGGGCATATCGAAACGGCGTGGATGAAGATCGACACGACAAAGCACGCCTGGCTGTGCAGCCGCTCTTCGCTGGTCGGCAAGCTGGGTGAGGTGGAGCTGAAGGGCACGCTGGCTTTCAGCGGCACCGTAGACGTGAATTTCACCATTTTCGATGCGAACAACGAATCCACGTTCTCGCTCAGCCGGATCAAGGTCGAGTCCAAAGGCGGGCAACTGGCGGATACCAAGATTCGTGGCGTGATCAAGGACATGATGGGCAAGACCCAGAACGGGAGCGCGCTCTGTGCACAGCCGTGACCCGGGTCGATTCCCTCGTCTGAAGACACTGTGCAACCTGATTCTGCTGGTGCTTCAGCTGATTACCGTGGCGGCATACTGGGGGCTGGTCGATGCCAGGCCCGACTATATGGCCATTAGTCAGGGGCTCTATCCCGACAGCGAGCTGCTGATGAACAGCCGGCTCGCTGACTGGCTGGTTTCCATGCCAGCGATGGCGGTGGTGGCTGTCGTCTTCGCTGCGAGTGTTGCCAAGGAATTCGCCGGCCTCCCCAAAGGGCGGCGGATCCTGCTCAACCTGGTGCTGCTGATCATCCTGGCTGCCGCGTTCGGTCTCGCAGCCTCTCAGCTCCATCCCGTCGTTTAGGGGAGAGGGCTGGCGCAAGTCGCTGCGTTGATGGCGTAGGCCGGGGCCAGTCAGAGGCCCATGCGTAGGAGGAGCGTCGCCCCCGGCGCGAATCGATGGCTGCTGCGCCGCACTCTCCGGCCTGGCGCCTAACTTTTGATGGCCCCCACGCTCCAGCGTGGGAGCCCCGACCTGGTCACGCTGCGCCCGCGTTCCCTGGCCAGCAGGGACGCAGAGCGTCCCGGAATGCATTCCCACGCGGAGCGTGGGGAACGATCAGATGCAACGGTAAGGCCTGGCGCATGCGAATCAGGCCATATCGCTCTGCCTAAACTCTTCCGCCAGAAAGTCGATCAGGGTACGCACCGAGGGCAGCAGCCCGCGGCGGGACGGAAAGATGGCGTGGACGATGCCGCATTTGGGTTCCCAGCCCGGCAGCATCTCTACCAAGGTGCCGGCGTCCAGATCCTCGCGCACCGCGACCCGTGGGACGTGGGCAATGCCGACGCCGGCCAGGGCGCCGTGGCGCAGGGCGATCAGGTCGTCAGTGACCATGCGCGGGTGATGGGGGATCAGCAGCTTTCCCTCATTCGGGCCGAACAGCTCCCACTGGTATTCGCGCTGCGAGCCACCCCAATGCAGGCTCGGTAACTGGCCCAGGTCGGCAGGCTGAAACTGCTCCGGCAGCTGTTTGAGAAAGTCCGGGCGGCCAACCAGGCACTGGCGGCTGTTGCCCAGCACCTTCATCACCATGTCGGTGTTTTCCAGTGGTGGGAAGCGTACCCGCAGGGCGATATCGAAGCCTTCGTGGAGCAGGTCGACGCGGCGGTTGGTGCTCTCGATGAACAGCTCCACGGACGGGTAGCGCAGCATGAAGCGCGTCAACATCGGCCCGACCCAGGAGTTGAGCAGGGTGGTTGGGCACGCCAGGCGCACCAGGCCGCGAGGCTCGCTTAGGTTGCGTTCGATCACTTCGGCTGCGCCTTCGGCCTCCACGCGCATGGCCACGCAACGCTGGTAGTACTCCTGGCCGATCTCCGTCAGCGAGCAATGGCGGCTGGTGCGGTGCAGCAAGCGCACGCCCAGGCGCTCTTCGAGCAGGGCGATGCGTCGGCTGAGTTTGGACTTGGGAATATCCAGAGCACGGCCGGCGGGCGCGAAGCCGCCATGCTCTACCACCTGGGTGAAGTAGTAGAGCGTATTGAGGTCTTCCATCGATATACCGTTCTGAAAATGGAACGCTGTAGGCAATTTTTGCCGTCTGGTGCGTTGAAGGTGTCGAATTTAATCTTTACCACATGCAGCGACAACTGCACGACACCAACCAAATCCAGCCGAACGACTCGGCAGCCAACTGAAAATAGAGGATCGCGCCATGACTACTTCCTTCACCTACAACCGCCTCAACAAAGACAACGCCGTCGTTCTGCTGGTCGACCACCAGGCTGGTCTGCTCTCGCTGGTGCGCGACATCGAGCCGGACAAGTTCAAGAACAACGATAGGGACTACTCCCGTTTCAGCGCGAGCCGCGTTGCCGCGTAAGACCTCGCCAGGCTAGGCGGAGGACGCAGGGAATGGCATTCCCTTTTCAAGTCCTCCAACGACGCATGGCGAGGTCTTACGCGCAACCCTCAGAGGCCGGGCCAGTTTTCGCGCGATGCTGCGTTTCTCGGTGGCTCATTTGGCCTGCCAAACTTCGCACCTCGTGCCTTGCCTCGCGCAAAAACTGGCTCCGGCGCGGCCGTGCTGAAACGGGAGTAGTCCCTTGGGCCCTGGCTGATCTGGCCAAGTTCTTCAATCTGCCGACCATCCTCACCACCAGCTTCGAAACGGGCCCCAATGGCCCGCTGGTACCCGAGCTGAAAGAGCTGTTCCCGGATGCGCCGTACATCGCTCGCCCTGGCCAGATCAACGCCTGGGACAACGAAGATTTCGTCAAGGCGATCAATGCCACTGGCAAGAAACAGCTGATCATCGCCGGTGTGGTGACCGAGGTGTGCGTGGCGTTCCCGGCGCTGTCGGCGCTGGAGGAGGGCTTCGAGGTATTCGTGGTCACCGACGCTTCTGGCACCTTCAACCAGATCACCCGTGACGCGGCCTGGAACCGTATGTCCAACGCTGGCGCTCAGCTGATGAACTGGTTCGGCGTGGCCTGCGAGTTGCACCGCGACTGGCGCAACGATGTGGAAGGGCTGGCGAAGATCTGCTCCGATCACATCCCGGACTACCGCAACCTGATGACCAGCTACGCGGCCCTGACCGGCAACAAGTAAAGGCCAATTGGCGAGCATGAAGGCACCTCCACGCAGGTGCCTTTTCTCGTTGGCGGTAAGCGAAACCGCCGCCGCGCGAACGGTGAGAGCCAAGTGGCGTTGATGGCAGCGGCAAGCGTGCCTTGCCTCGCTCACCTTATGCTGCCGCACGCGATACCATCGAGGGCGCCTGTAGCGCGGCACGCCCTGCCAGGCAGGCGAGCACACCCGCGACTACCAGCAGCGCGGCACTCAACTCGAATGTTGCACGGTAGCCGCTCAGGTCGAACACCAGCCCACCCACAGTGGCGCCCAGTGCTATCGCCAGCTGGATGATCGCCACCATCAGCCCACCGCCTGCCTCGGCATCGTCTGGCAGGGTTTTCGCCAGCCATGTCCACCAGCCGACTGGCGCCGCCGTCGCCACCAGCCCCCAGAGGCCGAGCAACACGGTAGTGGCTGCGGTTGAGGCACCGAAGGAAATCAGCGCCATGGCGATTGCTGCCATCAGCAGCGGGATGGCGATCAACGTGCGATACAGGCTTCTTTTCAGGAATACCTCGATTGCGAAGGTACCGACCAGACCGGCCACGCCCAGTACCAGCAGCATCAATGACAGCGTGTTTATGCCAACGTGGGTGACGGTTTCCAGAAACGGGCGCAGGTAGGTGAACAGCATGAACTGGCCCATGAAAAAGACACTCACGGCGATCATGCCCAGCGCCACGGGCAGGCTCTTCATCAGCCGGAAGACATTGCTGCTTTTGCCGCTGCGCTCGGTTTTGATCGAGGGCAGGCTAAGCAGCAGCCAGATAGCAGCCAGCGCGGCGACCGGCACGATGCAGAAAAACGCGCCGCGCCACCCGATCAGCGAGCCGAGAAAACTGCCCAGAGGTGCTGCAATCACTGTTGCCAGCGCGTTGCCGCCGTTGACGATAGCCAGTGCCCGAGGCACTTGATCCGTGGGTACCAGGCGCATCGCCGTCGCCGCTGATAATGACCAGAAGCCACCGATGGCGACACCGATCAGGGCGCGGCCCAGCATGAAGATCAGGTAGTTCGGCGCGAACGCCACCACCGTTCCTGAGACGATCATCAGCAGCGTCAGCGAGAGGAGCAGCCGCTTGCGATCGACGCGTGCCGCCAGCGCTGCGATGACCAGGCTGGTGAGCAGGGCGAACAGGCCGGACACGGCGATGCCCTGGCCGGCCTGGCCCTCGGTGATTTGCAGGTCTGCTGCAATCGGCGTGAGCAAGCTGACCGGCATGAACTCGGAGGCGACCAGGGCAAACGCGGCGAGCGACATGGCAAGTACGGCGCCCCAGGCGTGGGGTGCCTGGGGCGCTGACGAAAGAGGTGTGGGGGGCATGAATGAATCCTGTGTTTCCCGGATGCTGTCCGGTGTGGCAATGGCCAGCCGCAACGGGCCGGCGAACGGCCTATTCGGGGTGGCCGCGAAGGCCAGGGAATGGCGCTTGCAGTTGTAGCGCGAAGACTGACCGGACGCAGGCATGTCGCGTTCGGTCAGTCTTGCTTGTGATTACTTCAGGTTCTTGTCGAAGAAGTTGGTGATCGTCTCGAAGGGGATTTTGTCCAGGCGGTCATAGAGATCCACATGGTTGGCATCCTTGACGATCAGCAGCTCCTTGGGCTGTGCGGCGGCCTTGAAGGCGTCTTCGCTGAAGTAGCGCGAGTGCGCATGCTCACCGGCGATGATTAGAATCGGCCGTGGCGAAATTTCCGCGATGTTGGTCAGCAACGGCAGGTTCATGAACGGCAGTGGTGTGGTGGTGGTCCAGGCACCATTGGAGTTCGGCGAGTTCTTGTGGAAGCCGCGCGGCGTGCGGTAGTAGTCGAAGAATTCCTCGATGATCGCGCCGTCGTTGCCGCTGAGCTTCTCCGGCAGGATGCGCGGCCCCGGCATGGGCGTGCCGTTCTGGGCATCGACCCAGCGCTGCTGGCTCAGTTGCTCCAGGGCCTGTGCGCGTTGTTGCGGCGTCAAGCTGTCGTTCATGCCCTTGGCCATGACGCGCGACATGTCGTACATGGCGGTGGTGACCACGGCCTTGATGCGCGTATCCACCGCTGCAGCACTCAGGCCCATGCCACCGAAACCGCAGATGCCGATGATGCCGATGCGCTGGCGATCGACCGATTTCTGTAGCCCGAGGAAGTCGACCGCGGCGCTGAAGTCTTCGGTATTGATGTCCGGCGAGGCCAGGTCGCGGGGTTCGCCGGTGCTTTCACCGGTGTAGGACGGGTCGAATGCCAGTGTGATGTAGCCACGCTCGGCCATGGTCTGGGCGTACAGACCAGATGACTGTTCCTTCACCGCGCCGAATGGGCCGCTGACGGCCAGGGCCGGAAGCGGCTGGCTGCCGCGCTCTTTAGGCAGGTACAGGTCGGCTGCCAGGGTGGTGCCGTAGCGGTTCTTGAAGGTCACTTTCTGATGGTCGACCTTGCTGCTTTGGGGGAACGTCTTGTCCCACTGCTGGGTAAGCGTCATGGTCTTTTCTCCTGTCGCGTGTTGCGCTTCCTGGGCCAGTGCGGCCGGCACGCTGGCGAAGGCTGCGATGCCGGCAAAGAGGGCGCTCTGGATCAGCCCCAGGCGTGAAAACGAGTTGTCCATTGAATGCACTCCGGTGGTGATGCGATCGATGATCTGTCGCAGGCCGTGCCATTCTGCGTAGCTGCCCACGCGGTCTGTAGCGCATTTCACTGGATTACTTGCCCGATCCGATGAGCTTGCCGGCTTTCGATGGGAAGGTCGTGACGAGCGCGTTAGAGTGCAATAACGACGCAGATACAGGCTTGATGATGAACAGACACAACGCGCAAATCGCATCACTCCAAGAGTCGCTCGCGCAGAGTATCGGTGCGCGCATTGCCCGGCCGGGGGATGACAAAACCGCTATTGCCGGGCTTGGTTTCTTCAGGCGTGAAGAGCCGTCGCCACCGGTGGTGTGCATGGTCGAGCCGAGCATCATCCTCGTCGCCCAGGGCGAGAAGCGGCTGTGGGTCGGCGGCGAAGGCTACCCATATGATCCCTCGCGTTTTCTGGTCACCTCGCTGAATCTGCCGGCCAACTCCGAAGTACTGGTGGCGAGCCCACAGCGGCCCTGCGTGGGGTTGACCCTGAAGCTGGATTTGCGCGTGCTGGCCGAGCTGATCGCCGAGGGTAGTTTGCCGACCAGCCGTGATCGGTCGGCGGGAACTGGGGTGGGGATTGGTTGCACCACCGCGCCGCTGCTGGCGTCGTTCGAGCGGCTGCTGGCGCTGCTGGATGAACCGGAAGCCATACCGGTGCTCGCGCCGTTGATCCAGCGCGAGATTCACTATCGCCTGCTGATGGGCGACCAGGCGGGCAAGCTGCGCCAGATCACCTCCGTCGATGGTCAGGGCTATCGCATCGCCAAGGCCATCGACTGGCTGAAGCTCAACTTCGCCACGTCGCTGCGTGTCGAGGAACTGGCTGCTCGTGTACAGATGAGCGCGCCGACCTTTCATCATCACTTTCGCCAGCTCACCGCCATGAGTCCGCTGCAGTACCAGAAGTGGCTACGCCTAAACGAAGCCAAACGGCTGATGCTCAACGAGCACCTGGACGTATCCAGCGCCGCCTTCAAGGTTGGCTACGAAAGCCCCTCGCAATTCAGCCGTGAATACAGCCGCCTGTTCGGCGTGCCGCCCAAGCGGGATATCGCCGTGTTGCGTGGGCAGGCGGTTAGCCCGGCCGGTGAGCAGGGGCCGCTCGCTGGTTAGGCCGGTTGGCAGCATTGTTGCGCACTGGCGGTACTCGAGAATGAGCGATTGAGAGGTGATGCTGATCACCGGCCTGCGTTACGACCGCGAACGCAACCGTACCGATGTCGAGCAGGACGACGTTCCACTCCCGACAACGTATCCAAGACCTTCAACGCATTACTGCCCAAGCTCGGGCTGGATTACCCACCGGCAGACAGCCAATACCTCGGTTTTACCGTGCCATCGACGTGGGGCTCCACGTAGCTTCGGGTTGATGCTCGATGACACGCTGTAGGCAGGGCGATGGTTCTGCCCGTGAGCCGGATGAGCAAGCATGGTGCTACATCCGGCTACAAAAACCTCGCTAGACCGTAGGACTGTTAACCCGAACCTTTCAGGAAGCGCCTTCGTCGTACCAGTACCACCAACGTGCTGGAGAGGGACATGCTGACTGATCCGAAAACCCGCTATCGACCCTATACCCACGCAGCCGGTGGCTGGGGGTCGGCTAAGTCCGTGGCGCGTATCGTGTTGCGTGAACAGGCGGTGCTGAAGATCGGCGCGGCATTGCTCAAGCAGAACAAACCTTCGGGGTTCGCCTGTGTGAGTTGTGCCTGGGCCAAGCCCGGCGATACCCACCCCATGGAGTTCTGCGAGAACGGCGCAAAGGCCACCGCCTGGGAGCTGACCGCGAAACGTACGGGCCCGGAGTTCTTCGCCAAATACAGTGTGTCGGAACTGAGAAACTGGTCGGCCTACGCCCTCGAACAGCACGGTCGGCTGACCCATCCGCTGCGCTACAACGCCAGCACCGACCGCTACGAGGAAACCAGCTGGGAAACCGCCTACCAGGAAATCGGCGCCACGCTGCGCACGATGCAGCCGGACGAGGTGGTGTTCTATGCCTCCGGGCGCGCCTCGCTGGAAGCGTCGTTCATGTACCAGCTGTTCGCCCGGGCCTATGGCACCAACAACCTGCCGGACAGTTCCAACATGTGCCACGAGAGCACGTCGGTGGGCCTGCAGGAAAGCATTGGTGTACCGGTTGGCACCGTGACGCTGAATGATTTCGAGCACACCGACTGCCTGCTGTTCTTCGGCCAGAACGTCGGCAGCAACAGCCCGCGCATGCTTCATCAGTTGCAGGAGGCGCGGCAGCGCGACGTGCCGATCATCACCTTCAATCCGCTCAAGGAGCGCGGCCTGCAGCGCTTCGTCAATCCGCAGTCGCCGAGCGAGATGCTCGGGCCGAACTCGACGCAGATCAGCACCCAGTACCATCAGGTAGCCATCGGCGGAGACACCGCGGCGATTACCGGCGTCGCCAAGGCGCTGCTGGATCTGCACGACGCTGCCTTGCAGCGCGGTGAGCCCGGCCTGCTGGACGAGGATTTTATCGCCACCCATACCAGAGGCGCCGAGGATTTCATCCGCTACGTGCGCGAGCAGAGCTGGGCCGAGCTGGAGTCCATCACCGGGCTCAGCCGTGGCGCCATGGAGGCGACAGCGCTGACCTATGCCCAGGCGCAGCGGGTGATGATCGTCTACGGCATGGGCCTGACTCAGCATCGTCAGGGCGTGCAGAACGTACAGATGCTGGTGAACCTGCTATTGCTGCGCGGCAATATCGGCAAGCCGGGCGCCGGCATCTGCCCGGTGCGTGGGCACTCCAACGTACAGGGCCAGCGCACCGTCGGTATCGCCGAAGACCCGGCCAAGGTGCCGGTCGAGCTTATCGAGCAACACTTCAAGTTCAGCGTGCCGAAGCAGATGGGGTTGTGCACGGTCGACGCCTGCAGCGCCATGCTCGACGGGCGCGTGCGCGGTTTCATCAGCCTGGGCGGTAACTTCATTCGTGCAGTGCCCGATACCACGCAGATGGAGCCAGCCTGGCAACGATTGAAGCTCAACGTGCAGGTAGCGACCAAACTCAACCACTCCCATCTGCTGCCTGGTGAGCACGCCTGGTTGCTGCCGTGCCTGGGGCGTATCGAAGCCGATCGCCAGGACGGCGTGGAGCAGAGCCACAGCACTGAGGACAGCACCGGATGCATTCACGGCTGGCGCGGTAGCAGTGAGCCGGCCAGCGAACATTTGCGTTCCGAGCCGGCGATCATTGCCGGGCTGGCGCGCAGTACGTTGTCACCACAGGTCGGCATCGACTGGGATGCCTGGCGCCGCGACTATTCGTTGATCCGCCAGGCAATCGCCACGATCTACCCGGATATCTTCCACGACTTCAACCGGCGCATGTGGCAGCCAGGCGGTTTTCATCGTCCTCTGGGGGCGGCGAAGCGCGAGTGGGCTACCGAGAGCGGCAAGGCGCAATTCGTCACCCCGCAACAGTTGCACGTCGACGATGACGTGCAGGCACCCTATGTACGGCGTGACGTGCTGCAACTGATGACGATCCGCAGCAACGACCAGTTCAACACCACCATCTACGGTTACGACGACCGCTTTCGCGGTGTGTATGGCACCCGCTCGGTAATCTTCATGAACACCGACGACATCGTCCGCCTCGGGCTGGCGGCCGGCGAATGGGTGGACGTGACCACCGCCGTGCAAACGGAGGTCGAGCGGCGGGTCGGACCCCTGCAGGTACTCGCCTACGACATTCCTCAGGGCTGCTGCGCGGCCTACTACCCGGAGTGCAATCCGCTGGTGCCGCTCTGGCATCACGCCGAGCGCAGCAAGGTGCCGGCGGCCAAGTCGATTCCGGTAACGCTGCGTATCAGCGACGCAGTTGCGCCGGGTGACACCCTGCCGCAGGGTGCGGCGGTGATTGCCTCGCAGCGCTAGTGCTATTGCCGGAGCGGGCGGCGCCGCTGGTGCAGCCCAGCCGGTGATGGGCGACCGACCGCCGCAGCGGTCGGTTCGCGCAGTGCGATCTCAGTCCTGCTGGCGGATCTTGCGTTCGGCCTCTCGGGACTTCTCTCTGATCTTCTCCGCTTCCTGCTCCTTGGTCTTGATCGAGGTCGGCGTGATCACGCGGTCGATGGCCTCGGTCTTTTCTCCTGGCCGCTGAATCTCCTTCTTCACCACATTGACGTCATCGCCTTCCACATCCTTGGCCGGGGCGTTCGGTGGGGTCTGATCGATCGGTGTCCTGCTCATGTCGTTCTCCTGTTTCGTTGATAGGTTCTAAAGTTAGGAGGCCGATCAGCCGGTTGAGTTCGGACAATTCCCGACTGTGTCGGGATGCTTCAAAACGGCGATTTCATGGCCTGCCGGGCGCAGAAACTCGGAATCTCTCGCGCCGACCCGCATCGAATGAAGTGACGTTCCATAACCACGCTGCTGGAGAACAACATGGGCGAATTCAGGATTTATCTCGACGACGAACTGCTATGCGCAACCACCTCACCGGTTCTCGCGCAGGCCGCCTGGCACCGCGCGTCGCGTGATGCCCGCGTGGCGGAGGCGGGCGGTTCGGTACGTGCTTACGAGGGCGAGGTGACCGTCGCGGAAATGCATCCGCAACCGCGGGTTGGTCACCCCTGGCCGGACGGCCGCGATCATCAGGCGGATCTGCGCGACGTATGGGACAGCCTGTTGCAGATGCTTGCGCAGCAAGGGCTCGATGACCAGGCGCTGACCGATGCACTGAACCGCTTCGGCCTGAAGACCAGCAGTGCGCAAGCTACGGTGCATGATGACCTGGGCGGCCGGACGATCCCGTCTGCGGCGGAGCTGGTGGTATTGCTCAAGGCCATCCAGCAGGCCCAGCCCGATACCCGCCTGCAGGTCTGACGCTGGTTGTTACTAACGCAGCATATTGTTCATGCGGTGGCGTTCGAAGATTTCCGGCGTTTCGGCGCTAATCCGATCTTCGATCAGTTGAATGATCTCGAACACTTCCATTGGTGTCAGTGACGTTTTACAAGGGATTTCACTGACATGAATGGAGATGGATGAGTCAGGCTCTTTGAGGACGACGCTCATACTCGTGGGAGAGTCCAGAGATGCTTGTACAATAATTGGCGAGAAATAGTTGTACAGCAGTGCCATTGCGTCCAGAAACCGCATTGTTGCCACAATAATTACTCTCGACATTACGCCTGAAGGGTGGCGTTATAATGTCGAAGAAAACAGCCATGTCAATTGATGTTACGTAACTGGCTATTTGCTATGTTCTGGCGAGGAGGGCGGTTTTGGCATGCCGCGCGATCCAGCATACGCCCAGGCGATTATCCCAAATACTGGGAGCGCTATTATTGCCACTGCCCACATCAGCCGAGTATTGAAACTTTTATCGCTGCGCCACAAGTTCATGATGGCCACTAGATCGATGAAGGCGATCACGACAATTGCGCCCAGCCAGAAATATAGCGAGGGATCGTTCATGGTAGAGCTCCTGCTTGGTGGGTGGAGGCCTCTGGAAAGGCCCTGGTCGTGGGCTGCTTGGCGGGGCGGCTGGCCTGGATGCGCAGTGATGGGGGAATCGTCCACCAGCATGCGAGATCGCATTGTCATCTTCATGGATATAGCGGGGGTTATTCAGCACTATATAAAGGTACGAAGTGGCGCGGGATATTAAGTTCGTGCGAAGGGATAGCCGGTGATATGAATGGTGATTATATATAAAGGTATAATTGCATCTTGATATCAGCAGGCTTTGCTCATGCGTGCATGATGCCTGCCGGAAAATTTGCCGTTCATGCATTTTGCACTGACAGCTTATTCAAACTGAATTAAGAACCGCGGAATCCGGGGCGTTGATGATTCGAGAAAGTTGGCATGCGTGATGCACTCCTCTGTTCGCAAAGAACAAATAAGTGTGCCACTTCTGCTAATAAGGAATTCTCGATGACCTTCTCTGCCATCAACCAGTTGATCACTGCCCTGCCTGACCATCAGATCTCCATCAAACCGCGCCCGGATGGCATGTACCTGCTGACCATCAGCAAGGACGGCGAGAACGTCTTCGTCAAGGCGGTCGACAAACAGTCGGTCATGAGTGAGGAAGGCGTGCACTCACTGCAGCGTGAGATAGTACGCGACCGCAAGCTGGTCAGCGGCGAGGTGAATTGGAAGGGTACCGGGGCGCATTGGGTATCGCGCAAACTGCCGACCTTCACCGGGGCGCCGGTGAACCCGACCGCAGCGAAAATGATGTGGTCACGCCGCAATCTGGACAGCGTACTAAGACCCACGGCGTGAGAGCCTGGTCGAAGAGCCCCGATGATTCAGTTTTTATATCTGCGTGACGCGCGCGCTCAGCCGGCCGTGACTGCCGGCTTTGCCCAGCCACCACTTTGCATCGAAACCCATGTGCAAGTTGCCACATTGAAGCCGTCGAAATGAATGACGTAGCGCCAGGCTGCCTATAGCCCTGTTCGCCGCGGTTGAGTGCCTGCATGAACGGCATGGCCCAGTTGGCGTCAGGCTATCTGATCGCGACCGCCTCCAGATTGCGTTAACGGCAGTTTCCAATTAGCGGAAGCCTGGTGAGCATCGTCTTGAGCGCCAGGGCGTCCCAGGGCAGATGTTCGGCGATGCCGATGCCGACTACATCGGCGCTGGCGGAGAGGTCACTTAACACCTCGACAACTTGCCCCATGCTCAGTTGGCCTTGCGCGACGCCATCGAAGGCGCCTTCGGGCGTTGTGGGGTTGGCAAACAGCAGCCCTCGGAAGAACGCCGGATCCAGCGCATCCAGGTCGAAGTGAATGGCCAGGTGTCTGGCGCCCGTGGCCTTGAACCATTCGATCACCGGCTGGCTGCCTCGCTCGGCGAGCAAGGAGGGGCTGACATTGCCGAGCCCCAGGCGTTGAATCTCTGCTGCTTCCCACTCGCTCGGATCATGCAGGCCCAGATACAGAACGTTCTGCGCCTTGAGGGGGCGCGGCACGGCGTTGACGAAGTCGGCGTCGCCGTTGCCCAGCAGGTTGCCGAGCACCATGGCATGGGCATGCTGGAACTGCGCCGGGGTCATGAGATCCGGGTGGGCATCGATCCAGAGGACTGCCAGCTCGCCATCGTAGCGTTCGTTCAGGTAGGCGAAAGGGGCGAGGTCGACGAGGCAATCACCGCCCAGTACCACCAGGCGATCGGGGCGATGCTTGTCGATCAGCGCCCGCGCCGCTGCCGCCTGGGCGAGTAGAGCACTACGGCCGACGATGCCGTTCTCGAGGGCGAGCGGCGCGTCATCCGGCGCTGCCACAGGCACTTCCTCGACCGGGCCATCGGCTTTGGGGGCCAGCCAGGCCAGGAGTTGCGAGCCGAAGTGATAGGGCGGATTGTTGCCGCCCTGCCATTGGGGAAACAGCAGGCGCAGCGTCTTGCCGGTGGATTCGGACATGGGATCTCCTGAGGTTCGGGGGCTCGAAAACGCGCAGAGTGCGATCAGCCCAGTGCGCTGCCAGCCACTTTGCGCAGCTCGCCCAACAGTACGTCGCGCCCTTGATACAGCGCTGCCGAGGGAATGGCGTGGAGCTTTTCATCGACCTGTACCAGCAGTTGCGGCACGCCACGGATGCCAAGCCTGCTCATCAGCTGTTGAGTCGTGTCGATGCGTGTTTGCGTCTGTTGGGCCAGGGCGTCGTCCGTTTCCAGGCGCTGGCCCAGCTCCGTGGCGTCGATGGCGTGGCCTGCGTCGCTGAGAAACCCAGCCGTTACCTCGGCGACGACCTGAGCGATGGCGGTGTTCCGGCCCGCCACATACCTGGCGACCTGCAACTGCCTGAGCAGCCCAGGCTCCAGCCCGTTGCCTATCTGCTGAACCAACGTCAGGGCCCGGTTGATGGCGGTGGAGTCGAATGGCGTGGCGCTATCCATCAGCACCTTGTCACGGTATGCCTCGCTGAACACTTCGCCGGTCGCTGCGGCAATGCGTTGATCGTTGCTCCACGCATAGCCCGCCCAATCGGCGGACATCTCCCGCGCCCCCAAGCCCGAGAACAAGCCGCTGGGGCACATCTCGAGCCGCTCAGGCCAGGCCTGTGCCAGCGTGGTCAGTGCTGGAGAGCTGGCGTAGCACCAGCCACACAGGGGATCGAAGATGTACTGAAAACGAACGGACGCCATGGCCAAAAGCCCTCGTGGAATGCTGATGGCGGCACTGTATTTGTTTGTTGGGCGGCGATATACGGGCCTATGGTTGACGCTTTGTTGCTTGAGACGAGCATATGGATCGCATCACGGCCGCCAAGGTGCTTCTGGAGACGGTCGCGCGTGGCAGCATCTCGGCGGCCGCGGCTCACCTCGACATGTCGCGAGCGATGGCGACCCGTTACATCGCCTCCATGGAGGAGTGGGCCGAAGCCCGGCTGCTGCATCGCACCACCCGCAAGCTCAGCCTGACGGCGGCGGGGGAGCAGGTGTTGCCGATCTGCCGATCGCTGGTGGCCTTGTCCGATGATGTGCGGGCGTTGGGCGTGGAGGCCGAGCGTGAACCCAAGGGGTTGCTGCGCATCACCGCGTCCTCGATCTTTGCTGAGTACTGCCTGACCGATACGCTGATGGCATTCCTGCAGCGGCACCCGGCCGTTTCCATCGATCTGCAGATCGTCGATCGCATGACCAATCTGGCGGAAGATGGAATCGATCTGGCGATCAGGGTCACCAACGAGCTCGATCCCAGCGTGATCGCGAAAAAGCTCGGTGAGGTGTGCTCGTTCATCTGCGCGAGCCCGGCGTACCTCGAGCGCCACGGCTGGCCGAGCGATATCCGCGATCTGGCGGCACACAATTGCCTCACCTATGCCTACTACGGGCGCAGCATCTGGCACTTCAATAGCGGCGGCGAAAACACCATGGTGCCGGTCACGGGGTGCTTCAGCACCAACGAGGCGTCCATCGTCGTACGTGCGGCCATGAGTGGAACCGGAATCGCCATGCTGCCGCATTTCGCTGCCGAACAAGCGATCAGGGACGGGCGCCTGGTACGCCTGTTCCCGGCAGCGGAGATAAAGCCGCTGGGCATCTACGCCGTGTACCTGTCCAGGCAGCGGATGCCGACAGCGCTACGCGCGCTGATCGACTTTCTGTCCACGCACCTGGCGGTGTGAGGCGGGTTCTGCGCTCGGCGGGCCTTCATGGTTTTCATGAGCTGCGCTGATTCCGAACTGACGATTGAATAGTCGCTCTCGCAGAGCCAAGGGCAGACGCATCACTAGCGAGCCCATTGCGGATCGGTGGTGAAGGCGATGGTCAGCCAGCGGTTGGGGCCTTCGTCGCCAATCGCTTCACCGATGGCGTCGCGCAGCCGATCCCAGTCGTCCAGGGTCTGGGCTGGCCAGTCTGCAGGCACGATGAAGTACAGCTCGACCTGCAGGGCGCGGCCCACCTTGGCCACGTAGGCCTCGTAGCCGACGAAACCCTGCTGGGCCACTACCCCGGAAGCCACCTCGTCGACGTGCATTTTCAGCGCTGGCGGCGTGACCAGCAGGATATCGGCCAGCGCCTGGCGGATGGTCAGCAGCGGCATGGGCAGAATCACCAGGCAGATGATCGCCAGTACCGCCGGGTCGATGTACGGGCCAAGCCAGCCGTAGGCGGTCGAGGCGGTCAGTTCGCCTAGCAAGAAGGCGATCAACAATGCCAGCGAGATGCTCCCGGACATCACCCAGGCCTTGGCATCCAGGGCCACGAAGTCCGAGCGGATAAGCTTGTTGGCGCGGAACTCCAGGACGGCAAGGCTGAAGCAGGCGATGGTTGCGACGAGCGCGTAGATGATCGCGAAGCCGAAATCGAGGGGTTTGCCGCCTGCCAGCAGGCTGCCTACCGCGTTGATCAGCGCGTACAGCGTCACGCCGCACAACAGCGTGCCGTTGAGCGCCAGCACCATGGGTTCCAGGTGCCAGAACCCCATATTGAAACGTTCGATGAGGCGGCGGTTGGCGTCGCTGTTGGACGTGTGCTTGCGGATCAGGGTAGCCACGATCAGCGCCAGGCCGCTCATGCTGGCATCGGCGAGCGAATAGACGCCGTCGAAGACGATGGAGAAGGAGCCCGACAAGAGGCCGAAGACGATACCTCCACCCGCTAGCAGCAGGGTGACGGCGATGGATAGGCGCAGGATGCCTTGTTCTGTTTTCATGATCGATTACCGGGTACTGGGACGAAATGCCAGGCGTGACCTGTCACTTCGAAAACTCGAAAACGCTATCTTTCGGCTGGCCGAACCGCTGTGGCTTGGCGACAGGAGGAGTAGTCGGGTTGGCTAACGACAGATTCTGGCAACGCAGTTTGCGGGAGCCTGGGGGCGAGACTGGCCAGCTCGGCTGATATGCGCTGGCCAGTATAAGTTAGCGTCTGTGCATAAAAAATTGGCGAACGGGCAAGTCTTCTATGCGTTGGTGCAATGTTCGTTGGGAGTGGTGTCAGCCTGATCGATCCGCCAGGCTGCTGCTTTACAGCCCCGTTTGCCTGACGAGAGCAGCAACCAGTATCCCTGCGGCAATCGCTGGAAGTGGCTTCTTGACCAGCAGCATGACGATTGCCGTGCTCAATAATGCCAGCCGTGCACCGTTGTCACCCTCCAGCGCCAGCGGAGCCAGCAGTGCCACCAGCACCGAGCCGGACATGGCGCTGATGAACTGCTGGGTTCTGAGGTTTATCGGCACGAAGGACATGACGAAAATACCGCCCCAGCGGGTGGCGAGCGTCACCACTGCCATCACGATGACGACGATCATGGCGCCGGAACCAGTCGATTCGAGCATCATGCTTTCTTCTCCATCCACAGGGCACCGAGCATGCCGCCCGCCAGTGCGCCGACGACTACATGGCTATTGCTGGGTAAATACCAGTAGGCCAGCAGCGAGGCGCACGCAGCAATTGCCCAGATGATCAATATCCGCAGGTTCTTCTGGCCGCCGACGACCATGGCCAGCAGAAAGCAGCCCATGACCATGTCCAGGCCAAAGCTCACCGGGTCGTCAATGGCGCTGCCGAAGTAGATGCCCAGCCAGGTTCCCAGCAGCCAGGCCAACCACAACGCTATACCGCCACCGAGCAGCAGCCCCAGTCCTGGCTTGCCAGAGCCGAAGGCCTGCATGGACATGGCCCAGTTGGCATCGGAGGCGACTAGCATGACGCCGTAGCGCTTGGCTGGCGGCAGGTTGCTCAGCCAGGGGTGAAGCGTTGCGCCCATCAACAGGTGGCGGGCGTTGATGGCGAATACCGTCAGCGCCAGAGGCACCAGCGGTATGTGGGTGCCCCACAGATCCAGCGCTGCGAACTGTGATGCCCCGGCGAAGACCAGTGCGCTCATGACGAGGCTGGTCTCGGTACTCAACCCGGTCTGCGTGGCGGCCAGCCCGAAAGCCAGGCCGAACAGCACCACGAAAGCCGAAATAGGCAGGAATGCCTTGAACCCATCCCAGGCGATAGAAAGGTTGATTGCTTGCAGATTTTTATCGCTGTTCGACAACATATCGTTCCTGTTCATGCATCCGTTGCGCTTATCGCCAGTGCATTCGCGAGCTGTCCGAAAACGCTGTTAATGCGAGTTTCTCCACACGGGGTGTAGTGAGCCCATGGCGAAAGTATGTGTTGGGTGCATTCTTCCGTAAATCGCATAATTCGGCTGTCTGTCATTCGAATTACGAATGCTGTGGTGAAGCGGATGGGCTCCAGTTCGATTTGCGCAAATCGCTTATCCCACTCGTCACGCAGGCAGGCCAGGTGCTGCTCGGTTAGGCGCTGCAGCGTGAGCATGATTGTCGCTTGCAGCTCGACAATCACGCCGGCTCATCACTCAGCCTTCGGCAGCGGCGGGGTGCGCGGTGGAATCTGGCGTTTCGAACCGGTCGACTCGTAAGCGCAGGCCAGGCGCAGCAGCGCCGAGTCATCGTAGGCGCGGCCGGCGAAGGTCAGCCCGACTGGCATGCCGATATCCGCCATCACACCCATCGGCACAGTGACCGTGGGTACGCCGAGGTGGCGAATGGCGAGGTTGCCGTTGGCGACCCAGATGCCGTTGCTCCAGGCAATGTCTGCGGAGGCCGGGTTGACGTCGGCATCCGCCGGCCCCACGTCAGCGACGGTGGGGAAGAGCACGGCGTCGAGCTTCAACTCGTCCATCCATTGTTCGAGATCGATCTGCCGGGTCTTCTCCAGCCCGCGCAGGCCGTCTGGCAGCGTGGCGATCTCGTTCCACGGGGTGATGCCGCGTTCGGCCATGCGCACGTATTCGTCCATCCCGGCGGCCAGATCGTCCTCGCGGTTGGGCAGGGTGCCTGGGTCGTGGGGGAAAATCTGCGGCCCATCGACGTCCGCCAAACGGTTCAGTTTCGGATCGCCATTGGCACGCAGGAAATCATCGAAGGCCCAGGCCGACAGCTCCCACAGTTCGTCATGCAGAAACGCTTTGGAAACCAGGCCGCGGTTGAACACCGTCGAGGCGCCAGGGCGATCGCCCTCGCAGTTGGAAACCAGCGGGAAGTCGACGTCGATCACTTCGGCACCGGCACTTTCCAGCGCCTTACGGGCGCTCTCCCACAGTGCGATCACCGAGGCGCGGGTATTGATGCGCTGCCCGGTTGGCCCGCCAATGCCTGGCGACTCGCTGGTGCCCGCTTCGGGGTCGGCATTGATGAACATGCGCGGTACGCCGAAGCGTTTGCCGGCCAGTGCGCCAGCATCCGCAGCCAGTGTCTGATAGGCGTCGGGGCGCACCGAGGAGGCGCTGGGAATCGGCACCCAGGGCTGCAGGCGCCACAGGTCGCCACGGGTGTCGGGGTCATCGGCGACGACTACGTCCAGCACTTCGAGCAGATCGGCCATGCTTCGCGCGTAGGGCACCACCACGTCCATGGTCGGCGTCAGCGGCCAGTTACCGCGTACCGAGATCACTCCGCGTGACGGCGTATAGGCACACAGGCCGTTGTTGGAAGCCGGCCCGCGGCCGCTCGACCAGGTTTCCTCGGCCAGGCCGAAGGCGGCGAAGCTGGCGGCGGTGGCGGTACCGGCGCCATTGGATGAGCCCGAGGCGAACGGTGCGGTCAGGAAGTTGGCGTTGTAGGGGCTTTCGGCGCGGCCATAGACGCCGCGCTGCATGCCGCCGTTGGCCATCGGCGGCATGTTGGTCTTGCCCAGGCAGATGGCGCCGGCAGCGCGCAGGCGTTCGACGGTGAAGGCGTCGCGGTGGGCGAGCAGATCCTTGAAGGCCGGGCTGCCCGAGGCGGCGGTCAGCCCTTTGACCAGGTAGCTGTCCTTGGCCGTGTAGGGGATGCCATCGAGCGGGCCGAGGGTTTCGCCACGGGCGCGGCGGGCGTCTGATGCCTCGGCTTCGCACAGCGCGTCAGGGTTACGCACTACCACGGCATTCAGCGCGGTGGGCGTCTGCGGGCCGTCGTAGGCATCGATCCTGGCGAGGTAGGCTTTGACCAGTTCGACCGCCGTGGTGTGACCTGCCTCGAGCGCCGCGCGCAGTTGGGCGATGGAAACTTCGGTTACCTCGATCATGGTCTCACCACTGGTTGCTGACAGGCGGGCGACGTCTGGCGTCATGCTGCACCTGAATGGGATGGAGGGCTCGAGCAAAGCCGGCACGGGCGCCGATTCTAGCGCGCCAGTGGCTGTCCGGGCGATCACGTCGTTGCAGGTGCTGGCTCGCGAGGTGCGATGTTGTACATTGCCGTTTTCGACTTTCTATGAGGCGCAGCGATGGACAACCCGATCAAGCCGGTGAGCCTGGACAAAGCCTATCGGCTGCTTAACCACGGCCCCACGGTGCTGGTGTCCGCACGTCATGACGGCGTAGATGGGGTGATGGCCGCCGCCTGGGCCTGTGCCCTGGACTTCGATCCGCCCAAGCTGACTGTGGTGCTGGACAAGATCACCGCGACCCGTGTGCTGGTCGAGCGCAGCGGCCAATTCGTCATTCAGGTGCCCACTGCCGCGCAGCTGGAACTGACTCACCAGGTCGGCTCGCGCAGCTTGAACGATGAGCCCGACAAGCTCGCCTCTACCGGCGTCGAGCTCTTCGCCCTTGGCGACCAGGAGCTGCCTTTCGTCGCGGGTTGCTCGGCGTGGCTGGCCTGTCGCCTGATCGTCGAGCCGCATAACCAGCAGACTTACGACCTGTTCATCGCCGAGGTGACCGCCGCCTGGGCCGATTCGCGGGTATTTAGTGATGGGCGCTGGCACTTCGAGGACGCCGATCCTGCCTGGCGCAGCATCCACCACGTAGCCGGCGGTCACTTTTATGGGATCGGCGAGGCGTTGAGCCGCAAATGATCCGCGCTGCGTGCTGTCTCAGCTAGAGCATGAGGCGAAGGCGCCATTGCCTGGCGCCTCAACGGCTATCGGAGTTCGAGATGAAATCACTGATCGGTTTTACCCTGATGCTGGCTGTGCTGACGGCTACGGCTGCATCCGCCGACGAGCGCGCGCCGCAGACCATCCGCGTGATTCCCAAGGCTTACGTCAGCCCGGGTGCCAGTGGCAGCGTCGACACCTATGAGCGTCAGGAGCGTTACAACCTTTATGGCGGCCAGCGCATACCGCAAGGTATCGATTCAAGTCGTTATGAAAGTGGCCAGCGCAGTTCGACTTTCGAGACCCGTGGCGGCATCCGGCAGAGTACCGAGTATCCGAACGGCTATCAGATTCAGCGCTATCCGGGGCAGGGTACCCAGCAGTATCAGCAGCGGCGCTGAGTGCGCCGGGCATTAGACATTGGTCTAAAAGGGAGGGGGTTTCGACTAAGGTCGTCTGTCGGAAGTTGAATGCTGACTTACAGTTATCCATACCAGCATCCAGCTGTGGAGGATAACAATAAAATGAACGACAGCATCTACCGGCGGATCGAGCAAAGTCCGCACTTCAAGGAGCTAGTAGCCAAGCGTGAAAAGTTCGCCTGGATACTTTCCGCCATCATGCTTGGCATCTATGTAGGCTTCATCCTGCTCATTGCTTTCGTGCCCGGTTGGCTGGGAACACGGATCACCGAAGGCTCTCCGATCACCTGGGGCATTCCCGTAGGCCTCGGCGTAATCCTCTCGGCCTTCGTGCTGACCGGTATCTACGTGCGCCGTGCCAACAGCGAATTCGACCATTTGAACCAGGTAATCCTGGATGAGGTGGGCAAATGATCGGTCGCATCCTTTCCACTTTGGCCTTGATGGCCCTGGCCCCCACTTTGTGGGCCGACGCGCTGACCGGTGACGTACAGCGTCAGGCGGTCAATACGCCCGCTATCCTGATGTTCCTGGCTTTCGTCGGTGGCACGCTGTGCATCACCTACTGGGCTTCCAAGCGCAGCAAGTCGACGTCTGATTTCTATACCGCGGGGGGCGGTATCACAGGCTTCCAGAATGGCTTGGCAATCGCTGGTGACTACATGTCGGCGGCGTCCTTCCTGGGTATTTCCGCCCTGGTGTTCACTTCCGGCTATGACGGCCTGATCTACTCCATCGGCTTCCTGGTCGGCTGGCCGGTGATCCTCTTCCTGATCGCCGAGCGCCTGCGTAACCTGGGCAAGTACACCTTTGCCGACGTGGCCTCCTATCGCCTCAAGCAGAAGGAAATCCGCACCCTGTCCGCCAGCGGTTCGCTGGTGGTGGTGGCCTTTTACCTGATCGCGCAGATGGTGGGTGCCGGCAAGCTGATCGAGCTGCTGTTCGGCCTGCAATACCATGTGGCGGTCGTGCTGGTCGGTATCCTGATGGTGATGTACGTGCTGTTCGGCGGCATGCTGGCCACCACCTGGGTACAGATCATCAAGGCGGTGCTGCTGCTCTCCGGTGCGTCGTTCATGGCGTTCATGGTGATGAAGCACGTCGACTTCAACTTCAACACCCTGTTCACCGAAGCGATCAAGGTTCACGCCAACGGCGAGAGGATCATGAGCCCCGGCGGCTTGGTGAAGGATCCGATCTCGGCGATTTCCCTCGGCCTGGCGCTGATGTTCGGTACGGCTGGTCTGCCGCACATCCTGATGCGCTTCTTCACTGTTGGTGATGCCAAGGAAGCCCGTAAATCGGTGTTCTACGCCACTGGTTTCATCGGTTACTTCTACATCCTGACCTTCATCATCGGCTTCGGCGCGATCCTGCTGGTCAGCACCAACCCGGCCTTCAAGGACGCTGCTGGCGCTCTGCTGGGCGGCAACAACATGGCGGCGGTGCACCTGGCCAACGCCGTGGGTGGCAGCATCTTCCTGGGCTTCATCTCGGCCGTGGCCTTCGCCACCATCCTTGCGGTGGTTGCCGGTCTGACCCTGGCTGGCGCCTCGGCGGTATCCCACGACCTGTATGCCAGTGTGATCAAGAAGGGCAACGTCAACGAGAAGGATGAGCTGCGCGTATCGAAGATCACCACCGTATGCCTGGGTGTCCTGGCCATCGGCCTGGGTATCCTCTTCGAGAAGCAGAACATCGCCTTCATGGTGGGCCTGGCGTTCTCCATCGCGGCGAGCTGTAACTTCCCTGTGCTGTTCCTGAGCATGTACTGGAAGAACCTGACCACCCGTGGCGCAATGATCGGCGGCTGGCTCGGCCTGATCACTGCCGTGGTGCTGATGGTGCTCGGCCCAACCATCTGGGTCACCGTACTTGGCCACGAGAAGGCGATCTTCCCGTACGAGTACCCGGCGCTGTTCTCCATCATCGTGGCGTTCGTCGGTATCTGGTTCTTCTCGATCACCGACAAGTCCGAATCGGCTGCAGAGGAACGTGCGCTGTTCCTGCCGCAGTTCGTACGTTCGCACACCGGCCTGGGTGCCAGTGGCGCTTCGTCTCACTAACTGATCCAGCTACAGGGAACAGGGCGGCCTTCGGGCCGCCCTTTTTCTTTGGGATGTGCAACCAGAGGATGGATACAACGGAGGCGCATGCAGTGGCAGAGGTGTGAAGGTTTCGCCGTCTGGCAACGTCCGCATCCTGTGTGAAACGCACCTGTGTCCTGAGGTCGTTCCTAGCTTGGTTCGAGGGTTGCGTCGCTATCGATATGGATGCGATTACGGCCTGCGCCTTTGGCCTGGTAGAGCTGCTGATCCGCACGCTCCAGCCAGCCTTCCCATCGTTCGCCTGCTCGTAGCACCGCTCCACCCATGGAAACCGTCACCGCGCCGCCAGGGCTGCTCAGGTGCTCGGCAATCTGCGCCTGCAGGTGCTCTGCAGCCGAGAACAATCCTTGCTCATCGGTATTGCCCAGCAACAGCAAAAACTCTTCACCACCAAAGCGAAACAGCCGATCTTCCTGGCGGACGCTGCGCTGGGCCAGTTCGACGAAATCCACCAGCACCTGATCGCCGGCCTGATGGCCGAAGCGGTCGTTGATCTGCTTGAAGTGGTCGAGATCGATCAGCAGCACCGCGGCGCTGATGTCGTGCCGGCGCCGGCTGGCCACGGCGATCTTCAGTTCGTCGTTCATCACCCGGCGGTTACGAGCGCCGGTCAGCGGGTCGCGGGTGGCCCAGGCGTGTAGCTGCTCGCGCTGATGCTGGGTGCGATAGGCGAAAATGAAGGTCAGCACGCTGGCCATCAGCGCGGTGACCAGAAAGGACAGCATCTGGTAGCGGCTTTCGAATACCGTGCCGGGCATCAGCATGGCGTAAATCGCCAGTGCCGCGACAACCATGACCGTGGCGAGCAGCGCCCTGGGCGGCGATACCATGAAGAAGTTGAAGAGGATCAACGGGTAGATCCAGAACAGCCCGTTGACGCCCAGATTGATGGTGATCAGGGTGGCGCACAGCGAGAAGATACCGGCCAGCCAGACCCCCGGTTTGACCGTGTCGCCGGTGCGCCAGGCATGGATGACGGCCAGGATGGTCGACAGCACGATCACCGTATCGGCGATGCTGACCAGGTAGTTGCCGTGCAGGGCCCGATAGACGGCATAGGGTGAAATGCCGAGCACGCCGAACAGACCCATGAGGGTGATGATCGACAGCTGGAAATCCTTGCGCAGCCGCGCAAGCAGACGCTTCACTTGAATAGCCATGGTGCTTTCATTCTGGTTGTGGGCGCGTGTGCTCGATTGCTACGGTAGGTCGCGTGTAGATAAGAGTCTCGACCTCAGGCAGCCGTTCACATTGGCGGTAGCGCTGGCGGGCGGCAAGTGAGGGAAGTGGTCAAAGTGCCAGCATATACGCCAGGAAGCACGAACGGCGCACTTCAGCGCAGCATTGCGTCCAGTGTTTTGGTACGCCGGTAGCGGGCCAGGCGCTCGGCCAGCGGGGTGGGCAACTCGTTGCAGGGCTGAAAACCCAGGCGCTGGTAGAACGGCTGCAGGTCCGGGTGGCAGAACAGCCAGGTAGGCTTGTCTGTCTCCTCTAGCGCCGCGGCGATCAGGGCGCCGGCCAGGCCTTGTTGGCGCCGCGCTGGGGCGACCAGCAGGCTGGTCAGCCAGTGGCCGTGAGCCGCCTTCTGCAGGCAGAGTGCGGCGACAATCTCGCCGTCCCTGGCGATCCAGACCTGATGGTCGCTGCGGGTACGCATGGCGGAGCGGTGGCTGCGATAGAACTTGTCCGCCAATGGGCGCAGATGATCGGGCAACAGGCAGAACACAGGCATGGCAGTCAGCAGCGTTGAATGGCCGGCCAGTCTAAGTTGCGGGCGGGAGTGAAACCAGCGGTTCGCGCTTGATCAGCCGCTCGGTTGCAGCTGCCGTTGCGCGCTGATTTCCGGTAGATCCTCACGGCGCAGATAAATGCGCAGCGGCTCGCCGATGTTCAGGCGTTCGTCGATACGCATATCGGCCAGTAAACCCAGGCGGTCGCGTTTCAGGGTCATCAGTTCGGGTGTGTCGCCAACTGCCCAGACGAACTCGCTGGTTGGCGTGATGCTGTCTTCGGCGATATCGAGGCCAAAGGAGTCCTCACTGAAACGCACGATGTGTTGACCGGTCTTGAGGTTGAAGCCGACGAACCCTTTCAACTGGTCGGCAGCGGCGCAGATGTCGGCAGAAGTGATAGCCATGGTGAACCCTCGCGGATACGGAGCGGATCACCACAGGCTACGGGCTTGAAAAACAGCAGCCTTGCTACAGATCAATGGATAGTGGCTGGCTCAGTGGGCGCCTTGTCGCAGGCGCTCGGATTGCACTGGAAACCCTGACCCTATGATCGAGACTGTCGATAGCCCTGATCCACTCAGCCTTCTGGATCGATACCGCGCTGTGGGCCGGCATCGCGAATCGAGTTGGAGGCCCGGTAGTTAGGTGCTTGCAAGGCGCTACGGATCTTTTCGTAATCCTCGTAGGAAAGGCCGCTGCGGCTGATCATCTCCAGGGCGAACTGCTTGACCTCAGCGTTTGTGTAAGGTCGTTCAGCGGCCGATTGCGGGGCGGCGCAGCCAGTGAGCAGCAAGGTAAAGACTGTGAGCAGAAGGATCAGGGAGCGTTGCATGAGAGCACCTGTGAGCGAGGCCGTTTGGATTGCTCATAGGCTATTCACTGGCCGCTTCCGGCAGAAATCATTCGCTTCGATAGTGGCTATCGGTGCTTCAGCTCAAATGGGAAATTCGTGCGCTCAGGCGCTTGGCCAGATCACTGGCAGCACGTGACGGCACAGCAACGGCGCCAGGTCGTCGGTGCGTGGGTCGCAGGCGCTCAGCCAGCGCAGTTCTTCCAGCTCGGCTGCGGGCAATACGGGGTGTGGGAGCAGGGCTCGGAAGATATCGGCTTCGACCCGGGTATCCGCTTCGTTGGCGGCGACTTCGCTGAAATGCCCCAGCTGCATGAACGCCGACTCGGGCATGTGCAGCTCCAGCTCTTCGTGGAGTTCGCGCAGGAGTGTCTGCAGCGGTGTCTCGCCCTCGTCACGTTTACCGCCGGGTAGCATGAACATGCGAGTGCCGCGCTTGCGCACCAGCAGCAAGCGGCCCGTTTCGTCGAACAGGCAGGCTGCTGCGATGTGCAATGTACGTGGCGGCATGGATCAGTGCAGGTTCTGCGGCTTCATCAGGCCATCGAGCAGGCCGACTTTGACTGCCATCAGCGGCGAGTTGTTGATCCACACATCGTCGATGACGATGGTGCGGCCGATGTCTTCCTTGTCGGCGGCGACGAGCAGGTAGTAGGTGCCATCTTCCAGCGCTTCGCCATCCCAACCCAGCGTGGTCATGCCAATTACGCTAGAGGAGCGGGTGGGTTTGTTTGGAATAACGGTGCCGTAGGCGTCCATCAGAACAGCACGCGGCTTCAGGGCGAATTTGTTGATGCCCATACAGGTGTGATCGCACAGCGAATTGACGTTGAGGCGATAGCGTTCGCCCTGCTTCAACTGCAAGGAATACACGCGGTAGTTGGACAGCGAACTGCCGAACTGCATGTTCGCTTTGCCGGCCTTGCCACGCGTCAGGCTGGAATGCGGGTTCAGCGGCAGCGGAACGACCTGGGCGTTGTGGATCGCTTCCAGGTTGTTGCGAACGATACTGTCTTGATCGGCCACGGTGGTGGGCGACGATGAATGAGGCGCGCTACTGCAAGCTCCAAGCATTAAGCAGGCGGCGAGAACGAGTGACTTGTGCAAGATGAAGCTCCTGTGCGGCGATGTTCCGCTCTGCGATTGATCAGCAAAGAAGGAAGCCGGACAGTATACCGGGTTATTGCGGCAATACCGTGATGGATTGCCGCAATTCGCCTTGGTTAGCCGGCCAGACCCACGTAGACGTTTTGCACATCGTCATGGTTGTCGATGGCTTCTAGGAAGGCTTCGACCTCTTCGCGCTGCTCGGGCGTCAGGTTCGCGACCGGATTTTTCGGGCGGTAGCCGAGGTTCGCCGAGTTTACCGTGAAGCCTTGTTCCGGCAGCGCACGGCTGACCAGATCGAGATCCGTCGGCTCGGTGATGAACAGGGTGTTGCCTTCATCGGCTTCGTCGAAATCCTGAGCGCCGGCTTCGATAGCTGCCAGCTCCGGGTCTGCGCCGCTCTCGCTTGACGCCTCGATCAGCCCGACATGGTCGAAATCCCAGGCTACCGAGCCGCTGCTGCCGAGCTGGCCCTTGCGGAACAGCACGCGAATCTCCGCTACGGTGCGGTTCACGTTGTCGGTCAGGCACTCGACGATCAGCGGCACTTGGTGCGGTGCGAAGCCTTCGTAGGTAGTGCGTTCGAAGTTGACCGTCTCGCCGCTCAGGCCTGCGCCTTTCTTGATCGCGCGATCCAGGGTGTCCTTGGGCATCGAGGCTTTCTTGGCCTGATGGATGGCCAGGCGCAGCTTGGGGTTCATGTCCGGATCGGCGCCATTGCGCGCGCAGACCATGATCTCCTTGACCAGGCGACCGAAAATCTTGCCCCTGGCGTTGGCGGCGGCTTCTTTAGGTTTGGCTTTCCACTGGGCGCCCATGTCTTGTTCTCTCGACTATGCGGATGATGGATAGGCGCAGCCTTCGGTTGGCTGGAAGGAGCTGCGCGGCGAATCTGGTGGCGGATTTTAATCCGTCGCCGCCGCGCTGGCACCCTGCAAATTGCGTTGGCGCCTGTTTAAGCGTTCGGCAACGCTGCTTGTGCGGCCCTAGGGCGTTTGCACCAGCTGATTGACCAGATCCAGCGCCTTCTCGAAGGAGGGGTAGCCGCTCTTGGCCACGTCCAGCTCGGAGTAGTCGGCGCGATACTCCTCGGCGCGGATGGGGTCGGCCTCGTCGACCAGGTAGGGTTCCGACCAGATCTTGTAGAGCAGGGCCACGGCGTAGGGTTGCTGCTGCGCGGCAGCATCCTCCAGCTTCTTGAGCACCTCTTCTGTCTGTGGGCCTTCGCGAATCATCAGAATCGCCTGGTAGAAGGCCACCTCGCCCAGAGAGTCTTCGCTCTCGGCGCGGCGTAGCAGGGCGCTGGCCAGCTCATGGCTCTCCATGTCGCCGGACACCACCAGCATCTTGGCCTGCAACATGTCGTTCTGATGGAGCAGTTGGCTGTCGCGGCAGCTGTCGCCGCTCAAGGGTTCGTCGCAGGAAGTCGAGGAGGCGCAGCCACCGAGCATCAGGCTCAGCAGCAGGCAGCCAACGCCGTGTCGGCAATCAATCATAGGTATCCCTCAGGTAAATCTGATCTATCGACCAGCACGGCGTCGCCGGGTTCGCCCAACCGGCGATCTTTGTGGTTTCCACCAGTCGCTTCGATCAGCGCAATGCCTTTACCGCTGCACCGATGAAGGCATAGGTTTCCATTTCCCGCTCATCCATCTCCGGCTTCGGCCAGGTGCTCCACACCACTGCCACGACCTTTTCCTTGGGGTTGATGTAGAGGAACTGGCCAAAGATGCCCTGCGCCTCGAAGGCGCCGCCGTCATGCTCAGGCAGTGCTGCGGCGCCGGTCGGGAACAGCCACCACTGGTAGCCGTAGCCGAGCGCGTATTCGCCGTCATACAGCTTGCCGGGCTCCAGGTGCGAGCCCGGTGCCGCGCGGGTGGCACTCGCCAACCAGCCGGCAGGCAGGATGCGCTCGCCGTCGATCACCCCGTCATTGAGTATGAATTGGCCGAAGCGTCCGTAATCGCGCAGGGTTGCGGACAGGCCGCTGCTGCCGATTTCCTGACCCGCACGGCTGTCCAGTTGCCAGTAGGCATCGCGCTCCATGCCCAGGCGTGCCCAGATTCGTTCGGAAAGGTAATCGCTGGTGGTCATGCCGGTTGCTGCGCGAACGAGTTCACTCTGCAGGTGGGACTCGCCGGTGCTGTAGGCGAATGTCGTGCCTGGCGCGTGGGCTTTCTTGAGGCCGGACATCTGCTTGAGCAGGGCGCCTGGGTTGTTGGCCAGTTGCAGTTCGAACATACGACGCCGGTCGGATTTCGGATCGCGGTAGGTTTCGTCCCAGGCCGCGCCGGAGCTCATCTGCAGCATCTGCTCGACGCTCACGCCGTCATAGGCGCCGCCCTTGAATTGCGGCAGGTAGCGGGTCAACGGATCTTTCACGCTGGCGATACTGCCTTGCTGCACGGCGGCACCTACCAGCGTGGATGAGATCGACTTGACCACGCTGAACGAGGTCCAGCGGGTGCTGGCGTCGTTACCCATGGCGTACTTTTCCAGGGCGACCTTGCCGTCCTTGATGATCAGCACGCCGCCGACCTGATTGCGGCGCATGAACTCCTCGACGCCCAATGACTGGCCGTCGACGCTGTAATGCACCGGTACTTCGGTACGGGCTGGCAGTGGGTAGACCTTGGGGCCGCGGGGCACGGTACGGGTGAAGAACAGCTCGTCCATGTGCCGGTAGGTACCGGGCTGATAGGCCGGGCGTAGCTCGTAAAGATCCTGAGCGCGGCCGATCCGCTCGGTTTTTTCGGCAGGAGGCGTCTGCGAGCTGGCGCAGGCACCGAGCAGCAGGGCGATTGCGGGCAGAACGAGGGCGTTGCGGCATGCGGCTCTGGTGCTCATGGTGCTTTCCCGATCATGGTGGTTGGCTTCAACCATAGCCGATAACGGCAGCGAGTAGCCGCCCAACCGTGGGCCGGAGAGGTTGAACTGTCGTTCGTGAGCGTCGCTCTACTGCGCACGTACATGAAAACCAACCCACCTGATGGAGACCCACATGGAACTTCCCAACAAAGACCTCGGCACCTTGTTCCAGCAGCTGGGCCTGGACTCCGACCCGGCCAGCATTGACGCCTTCATCGCCGAACACTACCCGCTGGCCGATGAGGTCAAGGTGTCCGAAGCGTCATTCTGGACTGAATCTCAGGCGGCTTTCTTGAAAGAGCAACTGCTGGAGGACGCTGAATGGGCGCCAGTGGTCGATGAGCTCAACGTACGCCTGCACGAGAGCAAGCCGGTTTAGCTAAACCTCCGTCAGGCGCTGCAACTCGCGCCTCACCATGGCCGCGTACTCGGGAGGCGACAGGCTGTATAGCTCGCTGGCTACCCAGCCCAGCCAGCGAGGCCCGAGTGCCGCCTGCTGCTCCAGCAGGCGCATGGCTTCGGCGCTGGCCTGCTCGGCTTGTTGCTGGTGAAAGTCGGCGCGGCTCATAGCGAGATCTCTTGCGGTTCAATGGGCGTGGTGCCCATTCTCGCCACGCGCAGGTGCTTGGTAAACCGCTCCTTGCGCGTTAGGCTCGCGGTTTCTGCGCCTGGTCGAGACTCAAGCGATGCCTTCAGTGGTGAATTTCAAAGACAGGATTGTTGCATTGCGCCCTGGCGATCAGGTTGGCGTAGCAGCCGATGTCGATCTGCTTTATGCCTTCGAAAGCGACCGTGGGCGCATCATCAATTCTGCGGCCATCCGCCGTCTGCAACAGCGCACCCAGGTATTTCCCCTGGAGCGCAACGCCGCGGTGCGCAGCCGCCTGACCCATTCGATGGAAGTGCAGCAGACCGGGCGCTTCATCGTCCGCACGCTGTATGTGCAACTAGGTGAGCGCGCCGTGGATTACGGCCTGGATGGCTTGCAGGGCGCGCTGGAAAGCCTGGTGGAAATGACCTGCCTGATGCATGACATCGGCAATCCGCCGTTTGGCCACTTTGGTGAGTTCGCCATCGGTGAGTGGTTCGATCGTGGGCTGGACGGCTTGTTTGCCGTAGCCCTACCGCAACCGCCGGACAACGACGAACTGCACACCCGAATGCGTGCCGACCTGCGCAATTTCGAAGGCAATGCCCAGGCCGTGCGGCTGGTGGTCAACCTGCAGCGCCTGCGCCTGACCTACACCCAGACCGCGGGTCTGCTCAAATACCTGCGCCCCGCCTATCAGCCGAAGCCGGCCAAAGGGGCTGCCAACGCCTACCTGAACAAGAAACCGGGCTTCTATCTTTCCGAGGAGGACTTCGTCACGGGCCTGCAGCAGAAGCTGGGTCAGCAGCCGGGGACGCGCCATCCGGTGGCCTACATCATGGAGGCGGCCGACGACATTTCCTATTGCCTCGCCGATATCGAGGATTCGGTGGAGAAGGGCATTCTTGGCGTGGCCGAGCTGGCGCCGCTGCTGATCGACACCTTCGCAGGCATGCAGTCGCCCGATGTGCAGATTCCCGGCTCGCGTCACTCGTTCCGCAGCCTGGTGGAGCAGGCGCTGGAGAGCTATCACCAGGAAGAAATCAACAAGGCTGGCGAGTTCTTCGTCAAGCTACGGGTCAGCATGATCCACCCGCTGGTGCAGCACGCTGCACGTCAGTTCATCGATAACATCGAAGCGGTATACGCCGGCACACTCGACCGTGCGCTGATCGAGGACGACAGCCTGCCTCACGCCATCGTGCAGACTTTCAAGGATGTCGCCATGGCGCGGGTGTTCTGCCACCGCGAGGTGGAAACTCTGCAGTTGCAGGGCTACCGAATCATCCAGGGCTTGCTGGACAGCTATGGCGCGCTGCTGCGCGTCGATGCGCAGACCTTTCTGGAATTGACCGAGGGTCAGTGCCGTCGTGAGGCCTATCTGCAGATGCTTGTGCGGCGCCTGCCGGGGCAACTGCTCAAGGCCTACCGTCAGGCTGTGCGCGAGTCAGTCGGGAGCGACCAGGCCGCCTGGGAGTTCTACTACCGCTGCCGTTTGCTTCAGGATTTCATCAGCGGCATGACCGACCAACATGCTCAGGACGAGTACCGAGCGCTCTCGGCGCTTTAAAGGTTCTTCCAGATCAGCTGCACCCCCGCCACCAGCATGCCCAGGCGGGCAATGCGGTAGAACCAGGTGTGGTTGATGCGCGACTGCAGCCACAGACCCGTCCATACGCCGAGCGGTACGATGGGCGCGAGCATCAGACTGAGCAGCAGATTCTCCCGGTTGAACTGCCCGAGCCAGGTGTAGGGAATCAGCTTCATGGCGTTGGTCAGCAGAAAGAACATATTGATGGTGGCCACGTAGCGCACTTTTTCCAACTGCTGCGGAAGCAGGTGCATCATCACCGGTGGCCCGCCGGCATGGGCAACGAAGCTGGTAAAACCGGCCAGTGACGAGAGCATCACGCCGCGCTTGGGCTGCAGTGGGCGAGGTGCTGGGTCGGTCTTGAGCAACCCCATCAACACGAAGGAAATGGCGATGAGGCCGATCAGCAGGCCGATCAGGTTCTCGTTTAGCAGCTCGAAGGTCAGCGAGCCGATGGCGATACCGATCAGCGCGCCGGGCAGCATGACCTTAAGGTTGGCCACGTCCCACTTGCCCCAGTAGGCCTTGAGCCCGACCACGTCGGCCAGGCAGAGTATCGGCAGCATCACCGCCACCGCCTGCATCGGTGAGGTGGCCAGGGCCAGCAACGGCACCGCGATGCCGCCCAGCGCACCGCCGAAGCCGCCTTTGGAAAGGCCGGTGAGAAAAACTGCCGGAATGGCGAACAACAAGAGGTCGACGAGGGTCATTGCACTGCAGCCCGATCAGGAAGCGCGCAGGGTAGAGGCTGTTGCCGCTGCATCGCAAGTCGGCTGATTCCCGCTGTCACTCAGGAGTGCCCCGAGCATGTCGAACGCCAGCAACGTAACCAACCAGGATCTGACCGTTCGTTACGCGTTTGCCAAACGCGTAGCCGTGGAAGCCGCCGAGCGCGGCATGAGCTACTACGCACGGCGCCACAGCCTGGCCGTGCAGCACAAGGGCGATGACCTGCAGGATGTGGTGAGCATCGCCGATCAGGACGTGGAGGCCTTCATTCGCGCCGAACTGGCCGCGCATTTTCCCGAGGACGGCATCGTTGGCGAGGAGGGCGGCAGCGGTGGCCTGGAGGCTCGCTGCATCTGGGTGATCGATCCCATCGACGGCACCGCGTGCTTTCTCAATGGCTTGCACAACTGGTGCGTGTCCATCGGCCTGCTGGTGGATGGGCAGCCGCTGCTCGGGGCGATCGCCGATCCCAATCACGATGAGCTGTTCCATGGGTTCATCGGCCACGGTGCGTTCGTCAATGACACGCCGCTGGCGGCTCATGGCGCCGGCCATGTGCGTGAGGGGCTGGTCGGCGTGGGCACTACTCACCGGGCGGGCAAGGAGAACTTCTTGCCCTTCGTCGGTGCGCTGCTGGATGAGGGTGGCATGTTCCTGCGCAACGGTTCCGGCGCCCTGATGACTGCCTATGTGGCGGCTGGTCGCCTGATCGGTTATTACGAAACCCACCTGAAAAGCTGGGACTGCCTGGCCGGCCTGGTGCTGGTACGCGAGGCGGGTGGTCGCCATAACGATTTTCTGCGTGGCGATGGGCTGCTTGGCGGTAATCCCTATCTGGTCGCCGCGCCGGGCGTCTACGAACAACTGGCGGCTATGGTCGGCCCGTCGCTGGACGCCGAGTGAGGCATTGTCACGTGGAACTGTATTGCGCGAACAGTTGTTCGCCGGTCAGCTCCCGCGTCTGGTTGGCGAAGCAGTAGTAAGCGGGTTTGGCATCGATGAATACCTGGCTTTCAAACTGCCAGTTCTCGTCGCCGTCGAGCAGGCCTACCGGCACTGCATAGAACCCACCACTGGTGAGGCGATAGAACAGGTGCGTGCCGCATTCCGCGCAGAATGCGCGTTCGGCCCACTCTGAAGACGCGTAGGTGCGCATATGCTGTTGCCCGGTGAACTGCGCGGTTTCCCCTTCGACCACCAGCAGCGGGCCACCGCCCCATTTGCGGCACGTTGCACAGTGGCAGGCGCTCACGTTTGCAGTGCTGACCTGCAACGTAAGGCTGACCGCCCCACACAGGCAACTGCCGTGTTTCTCAAGATCAGCCATGCTGTGCGCTCCGAAAAAATGAGTCGGTGGTTCGGTGCCGCCATTGCGCGCCTGTTACGTGGGTGACGCACTCTGAACCACACGATGAATGAACTGTAGCTTGCCGATCACCGCCGCGGGCAGCACGAAGGGGTAGAGATCCTTCTGGCCCATGCTGCGCGCCAGTTCGTTGAGCATGGCAGCCAGTTCGATCCAGGCGTTGACGAACTGCAGGAATTCTTCCGCCAGGGGATCGTTCGGGTCATACAACGCTGCTCGGGTGAAAGGCCGGAATTCCAGCTCCACGTCACCGGCACGCATACCGAAGCTCAGGGCGGTGTCCAGGGTGTCCATCATGTGCAGGTAGTGGGCCCAGGTTTCCGCCCAGTCTTCCCAGGGGTGCATGGTGGCGTAGGCACTGACGAAGGAAGCCTGCCAGTCTGCCGGTGCGCCCTGTTCATAATGACGCTGCAGGGCGGCGCCGTAGTCGGCACGTTCGTCACCGAACAGCATGCGGTAGTCGTTCAGCCACTGGCTGTTGGCGATCAGCCGATCCCAGTAGTAGTGGCCGACCTCATGTCGGAAGTGGCCGAGCAGGGTGCGGTAGGGCTCGCGCAACTGGATACGCGTCTGTTCGCGTACGTCGTCGTCGGCTTCGGCGATGTTCAGGGTGATCAAGCCATTGGCGTGGCCAGTGGTGGGCTGCTGACCATCGGCATCCGGGCCGAGGAAGTCGAAGGCCAGGCCGTTGATTTCGTCCTGAGTCTTGCTGATCAGTGGCAGGCCCATGGTCAGCAACTGCGCGACCAGACGGCGTTTGGCGGTTTCGAAGCGCGCCCAGCGTCTATCGTTGTCCGGCACCGACAGGTCGGGGATGGTGCGGTTGAGCTGGCAGGCCGTACACAGGCCGGCGCCATACATGGCCGGTAGCAGCCAGTTGCAGCCCGCGGCGGTATGCAGATTGTCGCAGCGCCGGTAGCGCCAGCCCTGCGGATCACCTTCCACCCGCCATACGTCGGTTTGCTCGCTGGCCACCAGGGTTACCACCTGACCGCGCTCGGGCTCGTAGCCTAGCGGCGACTGGCAGGCCAGGCACTGGCTGTTGCGAAAGAAGATCGGCTGGCCGCAGGTGCATTGTCCCAGAGCCTTCTGGCTGGGCGTGCGAGCCTGTTTTGCCGAATCGCCAATGCGCAGGCCGAGGGCCTGGAAGAACCGGTTCATATCATGGCCTCGCGGAAGGTGGGACTACCGGAGCGATAGAGTGGTGCGGTGGTGGGGCGGTTCCGGCATTTTCTGTGGCCTGGGCGGCGTGCCGGGGAAAGCGGGCGAGCGGCCTGGTGCCGTGGGACACCAGGCGCTGGGTGATCAGTCCTGGCGGCTGGTCACTTCGAGCAGGTGATAACCGAATTGGGTTTTCACCGGGCCCTGAACCACGTTGACCGGCGCGCTGAACACGACGGTGTCGAATTCCTTGACCATCTGGCCCGGGCCGAACGAACCAAGGTTGCCGCCGTCACGGCTGGATGGGCAGCTGGAGTTGTCTTTGGCGACCTGGGCGAAGTCGGCACCGCCTTCGATGGCAGCTTTCAATTCGTTGCACTTGTCTTCGGTAGCAACCAGGATGTGGCGGGCAGTGGCTTTGGCCATGGGGGAAACACTCCATTCAAATGAGCTGCCGAGCGTACCGGATTCATTCGGTGAGTCAAATTCGTTAGGGGCGCCAGTCGTCGCGCAGGCTGTCTTGCAGATGCTCCACGAAGGCGCGCACCTTGGGTGTCAGTTCGTAGCGATCACGCACGCACAGGTAGTAATCGAGGGGTTCGGTAAGCGCCTGGCTACTCGAATGCTGCGGGTTGGCGAACAACTGCTGCAGGTGACCACTCGCCAGATAGGGCTCGGCGACGAAAGCCGCCAGGCGCGTGATGCCGCCACCGTTGGCAGCGACTCTGGCGAGCACGTCGATATCATCGCTGATCAGTGCCACGCGAATCTGTGCATCGAAGCGAATCCCATCGCGCACGAACCGCCAAGGCATCAGGCGTCCGTCCACGGCAACCTTGAAAGCCAGGCAATCGTGCTCGCGCAATTCTTCTGGGGTGACTGGCGTGCCGGCTTTGTGCAGATAGGCCGGCGACGCGCAGTAGATCGATGGCACGCTGGCAATATGCCGTGCCACCAGGCCATCTTCGAGTTGCTGCGGGATACGGATGCTGATATCCACCGACTCCTGAATATGATTGACGCTGCGGTCGGTGGTGATCAGCTCGCAGGCGATACGTGGGTAGCGCGTGGTGAAGGCGGGCAGCAGCGGCGCCAGCACATAGCGGCCGAATGCGGCGCTGGACGCGATCCGCAACCGACCTTGAGGGGTGTCGTGTGCTTGCGTGGCCGTGCTGCGTGCCAGTTCCAGATCGCGCAGCACGTCGCGCACCTGCTCGAAATACAGCGTACCGCTTTCGGTTAGTGCCAGGCTGCGGGTGGTGCGCGTCAGCAGACGTACGCCGAGAGATGATTCCAGGCGAGCGATATTCTGGCTGGCTGCAGCGGCGCTGATGCCCAGCAGGCGAGCGCCTGCAGCGATGCTGCCGGTTTCCACCGCCTTCACGAAACTCTCGATGCCGCGCAAGGTATCCATGTACAAGCTTTCTATTGGTTGATCGATTGATAAGGTTAGCTTTGTACTGACCTTACCTGCGGCCCGCTACTCGCGGCAACGGGCGGCCGCGATAATGGCCGCCTCTGCCGTACCTTGACGGCATCTCACTATTCGAAGGATGTAGCCCATGCCTGAAGCGACCCTTAGCCGTACTCGCCGAAACTGGAAGTTGCCGGCCAAGTTGTCGCCGGTGGCCTTCGCCTTTTTCATGTCCGGCATCATGGCGTTTCTGATGTGCCTGGTGATCACCGCCACCAACCGCGGTTTCAGCGATGGCTATCTGTGGGCGGTGGTGGAGGCTTACCAACTGGCGATGCCGGTGGCGTTCGTTTGCGTAATGGGCGTTCGGCCTGTGGTGCTGCATCTGGTTCGGCTTACCGTGCGCGCTTCATAAAACCGGGTATTCGGACGGCGCTTTGTGAGATGTATCCAAAAATGACAGGAAGTTACCAAATGATTCTGTCGTCGATGATAGGCTAGCGCCCGAAATTCAAGCCGATCTCATGGAGCGTTACATGTTGTTCAAGGAGTTGATGCTGGCCAGCCTGTTGGCCACGGTAGTTCCCCTGACCTGGGCCGACCAGGCACCCACCGCGCAGGATGCGCAAGAAGCCCCCGCCGCCGAAGCCGCTGACAGTGATCACATCAGCGAGGAGCAGTTTCTCGATAGCCTCGATTTTCGCTCCGGCAAAGTAGTGGTCGGCAGCAACCTGGCAACCCTCGATCTCCCGGAAAATCTGGTATTCCTCGACGGTGCCGACGCCGAGCGCGTGCTGGTCGAGGCCTGGGGCAATCCGCCAGACGACAAGCTGCCGCTGGGCATGATCCTGCCCAAGGGCGTATCGCCCCTGGCGGACGAGTCTTGGGCCGTCACCGTGGAGTACGAAGAAAACGGCTACGTGTCCGACGAGGACGCTGCGGACATCGACTACGCCGACATGCTCAAGGATCTGCAGGACGGCGCCAAGGCCGAGAACGAGTGGCGCACCGAAAACGGTTACGAGCCGATCGCCATCGTCGGCTGGGCCTCTGCACCGCACTACGATGCCGCAGGCAAGAAGCTGCACTGGGCCAAGGAAGTGAAATTCGGCGACAGCGAGGAACACATCCTCAACTACAACATCCGCGTGCTGGGCCGCAAAGGTGTACTGGTGCTGAACTTCATCGCCGGCATGCATCAGCTGCCGCAGATCGAAGAGAACCTGCCGGCAGTGCTGGCCATGACCGACTTCAACGACGGCAACCGCTATGCCGACTTCAACCCGGATCTCGACCAAGTCGCGGCCTATGGCCTCGGCGCGTTGATCGCTGGCAAGGCTGCTGCCAAGGTCGGCCTGTTCGCTGCCGCACTGGTATTGTTCAAGAAGCTGTGGTTCCTGCCCATTCTGTTGATTGGCTGGGTATGGCGGCGTGTTACTGGCAAGAAGAAGGAACAACCTCAGCCGCTGGCACCCGAGCCACAAGTGCAGCCTGAAGCCAAAGCCGAGGCCGCCCCGGAGCGCGTTTCTAGCGTGATGGATCTGAACAATCCGCGCGAGGATGACAAGCGCTGATAGCACTACCGCGCTGACAGAAAAGCCCCGGCCAATGCCGGGGCTTTTTGTTGGCCGATACAAATACGCTTCGTCCCTGACTGCCGCAGCGGCGATCAGGTAAATCAGATGTAGGAGCCGATGATGATCAGCAGCCACAGCAGGCCGCCCGGCAGCATGCACAGATAATTCGCGATGCTGAAGTGGCTGTTGCTCTGGCCCGTCGGATCGTCGCTGGCCAGGTTGGCTTTCTCCTGGATGATCGACAGCGGCCACGCCGGTAGGATGGTACCCGCGAGCAGCAGCATGATTTCCAGGGTCACGCCGATATGGCCGTCCAGACGCGAAAGGCCGTTGCTGGCAAAGACCAGGACAATGTACATCCACGCCGCGCTCGCATATTTCCAGTCGCCCAGACCCTTGGCCTGCAGTTGCGTGAGGATCAGCCGGCACAGCGAATGGATGAAAAAGATATGGAAGATCGAGCGCGCTGCCGGGCTGATCTTCTTCGGGCGCATGGTTGCTCGTTGGCTATCCCATTGCTTGTAGGCCCAATAGACCGCGTAGAACCCGAGCGTCATGAAGAACAGCACGTAGAGTTTGCTGGTGGAGGTGACGAAGAAGCTGTCGCGGGGGCGTTCGTCGACCAGTAGTGGGGCGCTGGGCGTTTGATACAGGTTATCCATTGACCTTGCTCTCGCAGACGCTGCCCTGTCAGGCAGTGTGATGGTTTAGCGCTCATCACACATTGCGCGGTGACGAACGACTCCTCCAGGAGTGCATGGCAGTTTACAGTGCAATGGCTGGGCGCAGCAGGGCGGGGATCTTGAAAGCGGTGGGCCAAGGCGGCCCACCGCATCAGGTTTTCAGCAGTAGCGATCGAGCAATTGATCGTGCTTGGCCTGTTGGCCTGTCCACTCATGCTCTAGCGTACGCAGTACGTTGCCCAGGAAATCACGGTCAGCGGCGGCGCGGCGGCCTACGTACCCTTGGCCGCGGCGGTAGGTGCGCAGGCGAGTGCGCATGCTGGGCCGCTGACTGACGAACTCGTGTTCTTCCTGATCCGCTGGCAGGCAGTCGATGCGAACTTCGCCCGACTCGCATACCCAGAGGATGTGGTTGTCCAGGCTGTCCTTGCGTGTGGCGAACAGTTGAGCGAGGTCTTCGATGGTCGGTTTCTTGTTCAGGTTCATGGCGTGTACCCCTTCATTCTCTGATCTGTCTAAGGCGCCCGCTTGCGGTGCGGTGCCGTCATTGCCCGTGGCGTTTGAGTGCTGCCGAAGACCGTGTAGCGACGTGTAGGTGTCACTACGCAGCGGCGGCTAACGGAGGTCTGGCGGTGCGGGGGAGAGAAAGTCAGCTGAGACGGGGCCGGATGCAGGTGATCCGCAGGATCAGCCACAGGCATCATGACAATGTCTCGCTAACGCTCTCGTCCTCGCAGGACGCTCGACTTCATCAATCTGCCTTGTGGGCAGTACATATCGTGGAACGCTCGGCTGGTGTTACCGAGTTTGCCCAAGTGCCCTTGTCAGGGCTCCCGTCAGGGGAGGCAGATCCATCATGCAAAAGCGCGAAGAGGTCGTCAATAGATTTTGTAGTGTTTTTTTGATCGCACTACAAAAAGCCTTGAGACCTCGCTTGAGGTGTCTACTGCGCCGAAAAATGACCCTGTAGTCAGAGGCGTTCGTCGCGCTCGCGTTGAGCATCGCGTTGCATCGATTCGAGGTTCTTCTCGATGGTTTCGCAGAGTGCATCCATCTGGATCTGATGCTCGCTGGCCTGGAATGGGCTCTGCAGGTCACCGCCCACTCGCTCGATGGCCAACAGCATGAAGCCGACTACGGTCGATGCCAGCGGCGTGAACCACTCAAGCGTTTCCACCAGGCCGATGGGCACGATCACGCAGAACAGCGTGATGAACAGGCGTGGGAAGTACACGTAAGGGTAAGGCAGCGGCGTGTTGGCGATACGCTCGAGGCCGCCCTGGCAGTTGGAAACGTCGACCAGCGTCGATTCCAGGCGGGTCAGGCGGATGCTGTCCAGGCGACCGGCCTTGTATTCGCTGGCCAGAATGGCGGCGGAACCATTGAGAATGTCGTTAGGAAAATTGTTGGTGGTATGGCGGCGTTCGAATTCGTCTGCCGCTACGAAAGCGCGAACTTCGTCGGCGCAGGGTTCATTGCGCAGGGTTGCGGACAGGCTTCTGATGTAGGCCACATGGCGGCGCAGCAGCACCGCTTTGACCGGGTTGCGGTCGTCGTTGTCGTCGATCAGCGTGAGTACCTGACGGGCGAAGCTGCGTGAGCTGTTGATCAGCGCACCCCAGATGGTACGTGCTTCCCACCAGCGGTTGTAGGCACTGCTGTTGCGGAAACTGATCAGCACAACCAGCGCTGAACCGAGCAGCGTCAGCGGCATGGACGGCAGGCTGATCTTGCGTTCCAGAAACAGCATGTAGTCCACGGTGACGACGAGATCCCAGATCAGCAGCCAGAACAGCGACCAGCCAACATAACCAAACGTCTTGATAAGGTAGCGGTAACCGCGGGTGATGGAGTGCGTCACGTGGGATTCTCTGCGGGCAATGAAAGCGAAAGCGCAGAGCTTCGGACGTGAAGCGGTGACAAAGGTTCTGAAATTCAGGAGTCAGCGTGCACGACGTGCCTTCGCCAGCGCGCAGAAAAAGTCGATGTACTGCTCGGGCCCACCGCTAAAAATACTATTCAGGCGCAGCGGGTCTTGGGCATCGGTGATGCCTTGCAGTGCTTCCCAGGGGGCCGTCGGGTGCTCACGCAGGTAGTCTGCGTCCACGCCTGGGCGTTGCACTTCGCCACGGCTGCTGTCGATGTACAGCACGCGATTGTCCTGCCCGAACGCTGTGCCCAAGTTCTGCACCAGGGTGAGAAAGCCACGGTCGCTGCCGCCACGTAGCCAGGCCGTTGCGCCGTTTTCGGCCTCGAGTGGAGAGCTGGTCAGGGTGTCGCCGACTCCGACCAGGCGCGGCATATGCTGCGGGTCGAAGCGCTCGCGGGCCAGTTGCAATAGCGCTTCGAGGTCGGTGGGCGCCTGGCGTACGTTGAAGTCCTCGCCCAGTGGATAGTCGCCGGTGCGCTGTCGGTAAAAGCGGTTGAGGATCACCAGAACGCCGGCTTCCTTGACGGCGCCACGCAGCATGAACTGCAGATCCGTGGTGCCAGCATTGCCATCGTTTGCCGGGCGCATGCGCTCACGGCCTTGTGCATCCCGGCCGAGATTGGGGGCGTAATGGATAAAAAACGACTGTTGCAGCCCTTGCCTGGCAGCATCGTCGAGCAAGGCCTGCACGAGGGCAGCACCATCCGCCTGCAGGCGAGCGTAGAGCGCCGGGCGGTCGGGCCAGTGGTGATGGAAGGCGTTCAGGTTGAGGGTAGGTGACACCGGATTGTCGAGCACGCTGCTTGCCAGCAGTCGATCGATAAGCGGCTTATCCAGGCTGTAGGGTGGCTCGCGCAGCAACTGCTCCAGCGATTCACTCAGGCGCTGCGGCGCGGCGGCCAGAAAGGCTAGCTCTGCAGCACTGACGCCCGGGTGCGAGACCTGTCCGTAGCGATCCTGCAGTTGTACCCCGCCAGCGGCCAGCCCGGGGAGGTAAAGGCCCTGTTCATGGCACTGTTGGGGCGTGCCAACGGCCCGTTCTACCAGGCCGTTCACGCCACGATTACCGATATGTTCGCCATTGGTGAGCACCTGGAAATGGCCATCCAGATCGCGGGCCGCGAGGATGTAGCGGTGCTCCAGGGTGCGGATGAGCGGATCACGCACCAGGTTCATGCACACGCCATCCAGATCCTGGATGATCAGCAGGTTATCGGCGCCGTAAAGGCTGTCCAGCAGTGGCTTGGGGTCGAGGGATATTGCAGTTTCGGTCACAATCATGGCCCCGAGTTTAACGCGGTTTCGCTTTGATCAGGCGATTGACTGAAGCGTTTGGCCCAACCCATTGTCCATAAACAGATAGGCAGTGCGGATTAAGAGGAAGCATGGATGAGTGATTCACCCAAGCACGTTCGGCAGGTGGCCGCTGTGGTGATGCTGCTTTGCGCGAGCGTCGCTGGTAGCGCATGGGCCGATGATGCGGCGCAACTGACCAAGCTGATCAACAGCTACCGTGAAGCAGGGCAGGGGTGTGATGGGCAGCCGAGCCCTGCGGCTGGACCGCTGGCGCCGGACAGACGTCTGGCGGGTCAGAAGGTCAACTCATCCGAGCAACTGCAACAGGCTCTGCAGCAGGCCGGTTATCAGCCCGCTGCCGTGCAACTGATCAGAGTGACGGGGCCGGACAGCGCCGAGGCTGCCATGGCCATGCTGCGTCAATCGTACTGTGCGCAATTGCTCGATGCCCAGTTTGCTGATGTCGGCGTACTGCATGAAGGCAACAGCTGGCAGGTCGTGCTTGGCCGGGCACTTTTGCCCGCGCGCCTTGGCGATTGGCAGGAAGAGGGCAAGGCGATTTTGAAGGCGGTCAACGAAGCGCGGGGCACTGCGCGCAGTTGCGGTGACCAGCCTTTCGATGCTGCCGAACCTTTGAGCTGGAGCGACGATCTTGGCCAGGCCGCGCTGACCCACAGCCGCGACATGGCGATGAATAGCCTGTTCAGCCACCAGGGTAGCGACCGCAGTCTGGTCGGCGCCCGCGCTACCGCTACTGGCTATGCCTGGACGGTGATCGGCGAGAACATCGCCGCCGGCCAGGGCCGCGCGCAGCAGGTGGTCGAAGGCTGGCTGGCCAGCCCCTCGCACTGCTACAACCTGATGAACCCGGATTTCCGCGACATGGGCGCCGCCTACGCCAGCAACCCGCAGAGCCAGGCGACCATCTACTGGACGCAGGTGTTTGGCGCGGCGGGGCGGTCAGGCCTCTAAGCAGGATTAGCATAGATTTGGTGGGCTAAAGCCCACCCTACGACGGCGCCGTCTTCCCAAAGTAGGGTGGGCCGGGCGGCGATCCGCTTCAGCTCACCAATAGCAGCCATTCCACCGAGTGTGAATGAATGGCTAGTGGCTTATCACCCTGGCGCTCAAGCCTGAGCATCACTCAACAGCGGCGGCATCGGGCAGTCCAGTGTGTCGGCGACTGCGCGCATCAGTTCTGCCTCGCTGGCGCTGATGCGGCCGTCGTGTTCGATGCAACGGGCCATCGCCTTGAGCAATTGTGGTTTCTGCAACGGGCGCATCTGATTCAGGCGGCTGAGAGCATCGTTCAACTGAGTGATGCTCGCTTGCGGTTGTTCGGTGAATACTCGCGCAGTGAACGGGAGGGTACTCCAGGCCGCCTGGAACGCCTCGCTGGCGGCTTCTTCGCTGGTATTGCCAGCCCGCGACAGCGCCACCAGCAGCACGCAGCTTTCGCTGCCTAGGGCCGCCAGCGGCAAGCGGCCTTCAACAGCGCGCTGCATACCCAGGTTACGCTCGACGATGCGCAACAGAGCCCATTCGATCAGATCCAGCTGTTTCGTGCTGATCAGCAGGGTACCGATGTCGCGTTTGAGGCTGACGAAATCCTGGGCCTCGAGTTGTTTGAGTGCCGGAATCGCCAGCTCCAGCAAGGGCAAGCGTCGGCCGTCCGGTAACTGCTCCAGCATCGGGCCCAGTTCAAGCAGCCAATCAGACAGTAGCTGCGGCAGATTGGCCTGCATCCAGGCCATGCGCTGCTGGCGCGTGTCGGCATCACGGCCGAGCAGCAGACCGTAAAGAATCGCCAGGGCGCCGTGGGGATCGTGAGCGGCATTGCGCAGGCGGTCGTCGATCTGCGCCAGGCTCTCGCGTGCCTCTACGATATGCAGCGACTGCGGCTCACCGATACTGGCGATGGCCACGCCCGCAGCAGCAGCGCTGAAGCCTGAGGTTTCCTCCTGGACGTTCGCTGATGGGCGAGCGGGGCGTTCGAACACCTCGTTGCCAAGCACCACGCCGTCCCACTTTGGGTCGATACGGCGGATGCGCTCTTCCAGCGGCGGATGAGTGGCCATCATCTTGCTCAGCGCCAGGCCCTGGCCGAAATACATATGGCTGTACTCGGCGGCATGCCCGGCTTCGATCTGCGAGCCGCCGCCCAGCTTTTTCAGTGCTCCCGCGATGCCGTCGGGGTTGCGGGTGTACTGCACGGCCGAGGCATCGGCAAGGAACTCGCGCTGGCGACTCACCGCAGCCTTGATCAGGTTGCCGAAGAAGGTACCGGCGTAGCCAATGATCAACAGCGCCAGGCCGACCACCATGACCAGCGCGACGGCATTGCCTTTGCCCTTGTCGTTGGAGCTGCTGCGCGGCGCGTGACGGGTGTGGCTGCCGCCGCGCAGTACCAGCTCACCGATAAGGCCGAGCAGCAGAATGCCGTGCAGCACCGCCACCAGGCGCGTATTAAGGCGCATGTCGCCATGCAAGATATGGCTGAACTCATGGGCGATCACGCCCTGCAGCTCATCGCGGCTGAGCTTCTCGATGGCGCCGCGGGTGACGCCGATCACCGCGTTTTCCGGCCGCAATCCGGCGGCGAACGCGTTGATCGAAGATTCCTCGAGCAGATACACCGGTGGCACTGGCGTACCTGCCGCCAGCGCCATCTCTTCCACCACGTTGAGCACGCGTTGCTCATGGATGCCCTGGGGCTGCAGGTTGAGCAGGCGCCCACCGAGCCGTTCGGCGACCACCTTGCCACCTGACCGCAGCTGCGTGGCCTTGAAGGCCCAGCCGAGCAGCACCACGGCAACCACCACCAGGGCCACGCTGGCCAGCAGTTGGTGGTTGAGCCCCTGCAGGCTGTAGTTGCCGTATTGGTAAACCTGCCAGGCAATGGCGATCACCAGCGTGGTGGTGCCGATCAGGGTGATCACCGCCAGCACCAGCAGCATGACCAGGCGACCCGTGTTGCGTCGGGCTCGATCCTGTTGTTCGAAAAAGTCCATCTAATCCGCCGCGCTTAGAAAGACACTTTCGGGGCTTCCTGAATCGCCGCGCTGTCGGCGAACTCCAGCAGGGCGGCATCGCTGCCATGGCCGAAGGCGCCGGCCAATACCACCGGCGGGAAGCTCTGACGATAGGCGTTGTAGGCGGTAACCGCATCGTTGTAGGCCTGGCGAGCGAAAGCCACCTTGTTCTCGGTGCTGCTCAGCTCCTCGCTGAGTTGCTGCATGTTCTGCGAGGCCTTGAGATCCGGATACGCCTCGACCGTCACGTTGAGGCGACCCATGGCGTTCTTCAGCACGCCTTCAGCGTTGGCCAGCAGGTTCATGCTCTGGGCATCGCCTGGGTTCTGCGAAGCCTGCTTGAGGCCTTCGACCGCACCGTTCCGGGCAGCAACCACGGCTTCCAGGGTTTCGCGCTCGTGGGACAGGTACGCCTTGGCGGTTTCTACCAGATTGGGAATCAGGTCGTAGCGGCGCTTGAGCTGCACTTCGATCTGCGCGAAGCCGTTCTGGTAACGGTTGCGCAGGTTGACCAGGCGGTTGTAGATGCTGATCACGTAGAACACCACCGCGACCAGTACGGCAATGATGATGAGGGTGGAGATATCCATGAGATGTCCCTATCGGTTGGAAAAATGTGCCGTCATGGTAGCGGAAACTGCTCCAGCCCGTGCGCGGGATGCCGAATGATCCTGCTCCGGATGTGAGCAGCGTCGCGTTGTCAGTCGGCGTCTGGCTGGGGCCCGTGGCTGTTTGGGCTGACAGCGGTCATCTGGATGTTCAGGCGCGGCGTCGCCAGGCTCAGGCCGGATTCGTCCAGGTGCCGCTTGAGCGCCAGGTTGAAGGCGCGGGACACCTCCCACTGCTTGATCGGTGCGGTCTTGAAGCGTGCACGCAGTACCGCGTTGCCCGACTCGAAGCTTTCCACGCCCTGGATCTCCAGCGGCGACCAGATGTTGCGGCGCATCAGCACATCGTTGCGCAACTCGCTGGCCACGTCGCGCAGCAGCTTGATGGCATCGTCGATGTTCATGTCGTGGGGCACCGCGACGCGGAAGATGGCGTAGCCGAATTCCCGCGAGTAGTTCTTGATGCTCTTGATCTCGCTGAACGGGATGGTGTGCACGATGCCGTCGATGTCGCGCAGGCGCACGGTTCGAATGGTCAGGCCCTCGACAGTCCCTAGGTGGCCGCCGACGTCGACGTAATCGTCGATGGCCAGGGAGTCCTCGATGATGATGAACAGCCCGGTGATCAGATCCGCTACCAGCGACTGCGCGCCGAAACCGATGGCCAGGCCGATGACGCCGGCACCGGCGAGCAGCGGGGTGACGTTCATGCCCATGTTGGCCAGGGCGACGATCAACGCGATGATGAAGATGCTGATGAACAGCACATTGCGGATCAGCGGCATCATGGTTTGCGCACGGGCGTTGGTCTGGCCCTTGCGTGAGCGTGTCAGAGCGTGATGCACCGCCGTGTCGCTGAGAATCCACACCAGCCAGCCGCACGCCAGGGTGGCGCCGAGGCCGAACAGTTTGATGCTGATTTCGTGGCCCTCGCCCTCGGCGAAACGAATCAGCGAAAGCCCCCACACGCGCAGCCCCAACTCGATGAAGAACAGCCAGATGGTCAGGCTCAGCAGGGCGTGGAAGAAACTCTGGAAGCGTTCGAAATAAGCGGCATTGCGACGGTGACGCAAGCGGGCCTTGTGCATACGCCGGCGAATCAGCCCGTTGATGACCATGCAGGTAACCAGCAGCACGGTGCAGACCAGCGATTGCCGAAAGGCGGTGCTGGTATCGCCGGCAGACACGAAGGTAGCCGCTAGTGAAATCGCCACCAACGCTAGGGCCGGCAAGTACCAGAAGCTGCCCAGCAGCTCTACGGTTTCGCTGATGCCGCGCTGCTTGAGGCGACGGGCCAGAGGCTGATTGCGCATAAGGTGAGCGATCGGCCGACGGAAACGCAGGATAAACAGACCGGTGCACAGCGCCGCCAGCACGTTGGTCAGGGTTGCGGTGGTATGTGCCAGGTTGGCGCCAAGGCTGGCGACCAGGCGCGGATCGCTGAGCGCTTCGCCAAAGGCCGCGAAGCTGCCGATCAGCCACAGTGGGCGGAACGCGCGACGGCGCAGAATGTTCAGGGCCGTGCGCCGGTGCGGGCCGTCGAGCAGGGAAAAGGCGATCACGCAGATCGCCGAGAAACAGGTACCGATCACCAACGCATAGGCCAGCACCATGGCCAGGTCGCGCCCCAGCGAGGCGGGCAGTACATAACTCAGGTAACCGGTGATCAGCAGTGCAGCGAACCAGGGGCCGAGCTTGCGCAAGGCGAAGCGCAGCAGGTCGGTCGGCCGTGGATTCTGCGGCAGTTCTTCGGCGAGGCCGAAACGCAGGCGCACCTGATGGCTTAGGGCTCGTAGGCCGAAGGCCAGTAAGCTCCAGATACCGAGAATCAGGGCGAAGTTGCTGACTAGCGCCAGGCGCTCGCCAGCTTCCGGCATCAGCGCCGCCAGCTCGTCCTGGCTACGGCCGATCTCCAGCTGCCAGCGCGCCAGCGGGCTATGGTCGCCGGAAAACTGCTTTTCGATGCCCGTCAGGGTGCTGCCGATCAGCCCGAGCACGCCATCGGGGGTATCCGGCTGGGTTTTTTGTGTGCTGTCGCGCAGGGTCTTGAGATCATTGAGCAGTTGCGCGCGTTGCTTGTCGTTCTCCAGCGACTGGATCACCTCATCGAGCGAACGATCCAGCGGCTGATCCGCCTGAGTCTGGCTACTGCCGCTGCTGCCCGTGCCGAACAGACCCGGTATGCCAGCCGCCTGAACGGCAGAGTAGGGCAGGGCCAGAAGGAGCAGAACCAGTAGATGGGGCAGCAGATTGTTGAGGCGGATCACGCGCGAGTTCTCCATCACGCGGGCGGGATTTCAAGGAGCGCCCTCAACCGACGGCGCACCTCACTCACGCGTAGTTTTCAGGGCTGAGCTGGCGTTCTACAAGCTCGATGAGGATATGGATAACCTTGATGTGCAGCTCCTGGGTGCGGTCGGCGAAATCGCCGCCCGGCGCGCAGATGCTGACGTCGGCCAGGCTTTCCAGCAGCGAGCCGGGTTTGCCGGTCAAAGCGATGACCTTGATGCCCAGTGCCTTGGCCGCTTCGGCGGCCTTGACCACGTTGGGGCTCTTGCCACTGGTGCTGATGGCCAGCAGCACATCACCTTCACGGCCGTGGGATTCCACGTAGCGCGAGAAGATGTGGTCGTAACCGAAATCGTTGGCCACGCAACTGATATGGCTGGCGTCGCTGATCGATACCGCAGCGATGCCCGGGCGGTTCTTGCGATAGCGCCCGGTAAGCTCCTCGGCAAAGTGCATGGCGTCGCACATGGAGCCGCCATTACCGCAGGAGAACACCTTGCCCTTGGCCTCGAAGCTGGTCACCAGCAAGTTGGCGGCGTGTTCGATATTGGCCAGCGTCTGCTCGTTGCCGATAAATGCATCGAGCGCACGCTGGGCTTCGATCAGGCTGTTTCGGATATGTTCGATCATGCTGGCCTCAGGGCAGGTCATGGCTGTTGTAGAAGGCGCCGAGTACTTTCACCAGGTGCGCCAGATCCTGGCTGCCGGCCAGTTCGCGGATCGAATGCATCGCGAAGGTCGGCAGGCCGATATCCACGGTACGCACGCCGAGCTGGCTTGCAGTGATCGGGCCGATGGTCGAGCCGCAGCCCATGTCGCTACGGGTCACGAAGCTCTGTACGGGCACTTCGTTTTCCAGGCACAGGTGACGGAAGAAGCCGGCGGTTTCGCTGTTGGTGGCGTAGCGCTGGTTGCTGTTGATCTTGATCACCGGCCCGGCGTTTAGTTTGGGGCCGTGGTTGCCGTCGTGCTTGCTCTCGTAGTTCGGGTGCACGCCGTGGGCGTTGTCGGCGGAAACCAGCAGCGAACGCTGAATGGTGCGCACGAATCCGTCGCCTTCCGGCAGCACGCGGCGCAGCACTTGTTCGAGCATCGGGCCATCGGCGCCACAGGCCGAACTGGAGCCGACTTCTTCGTGATCGGTACAGACCAGCACGCAGGTTTCATCGTCGCTGGCGTCAAGCAGGGCCTGCAGGCCAGCGTAGCAGGACAGCAGATTGTCCAGGCGCGCGCCAGCGATGAAGTCCTGATTGAGGCCAACTACCGCGGCGCTCTGGGTGTCGTAGAAGCTCAGCTCGTAATCGAGCACCGCATCGGCATTGAAGTCGTGTTCCATGGCCAACTGCTCACTGAGCAGGGCGCGGAAATCGGCGCTTTCACTGCTTGCCAGTTGGGCGAGGATTGGCGGCAGTTCGTTCTGTGCATTGATTGCCCAGCCCTGGTTGGCCTCGCGGTTGAGGTGGATGGCCAGGCTGGGGATCACGGCGATGGGCTGGTAGAAGTCGATCAGATCGCTTTCCACCTTGCCGTCGCGGCGGTAGGTCACGCGGCCGGCCAGGGACAGATCACGGTCGAACCAGGGCGCGAGCAGAGCGCCGCCGTAGACTTCCACGCCGAGCTGGAAGAAGCCCTGGCGTTGTAGTTCGGGGTTCGGCTTCACGCGCAGGCAAGGGCTGTCGGTGTGGGCGCCAACCAGGCGGATACCACCCTCGATAGGCGAACGATGGCCCAGCTTGAAGGCGATGATCGAGGAGTCGTTGCGGGTCACATAGTAGCGGCCACCGGCTTCTGTTTGCCAGGGCGCGCGTTCATCGAGGTGACGATAACCGGCCGCTTCCAGGCGCATGGCCAGGCTGCTGGTCGCGTGAAAGGGGGTAGGTGAGGCGTTGAGGAAATCGATCAGGCCTTGGTTCAGTTCTTCGCGCATGGGGCACTCCGGACGGCAATCTGCCGAGTTTATCGGATTTGCCCCCGGCGCTGTTGACGTTTCCTTGCGTATGCTGGGATCAGTTCAGGTAGCCCGGTGTTGAGCGAAGCGATACCCGGTAGCCGTATTGAAGTCGGCTTGTTATGTGAATCCCGTCCTGGGTATCGCTGCGCTCAACCGCAGGCTACACAGCCTGTACAGGAGCCGTTGATCAATCCGCTGCGACGGCCACTAGACTGAGCAACTGATTGTCCAACTCGGCATACAGGCCGGTCAGCTCGCTGCCGGCTGACCATTCTTCGCTCAAGTCGATCAGCAGGCGCAAACGCGCGGTGCTCTGTGTGCGGTCGAGACTGAGCAGCTCAGCGTCCTGAAAGTAGAAGCGCTTGAGTACCAGCGGATAGAGCGCCTTGAACAGGCTTTCCTTGAGGGAAAAAGTCAGACTGATCTGCCAAGCCCGCTGCTCGGACGTTAGATGCGTGATGCGGCTTAGCTCGTCTGCGGTGAGAATTTCACCCGCCAGCCGCTCGGCACGCTCGCTCGACAGACGCCGCTCGACATCCAAACCCAGGCCGCGCCATTGCTGCGTTGGCGCAACGATGGCGGCTGCCCAGCCCTGGCCGTGAGTGATCGAACCACTGACCTGCTCTGGCCACTGCGGCGCGCGATCCTCACCAACGGCTGGCACGCTTGCCACACCTGTTACCCGATACAACGCCTCGCGAGCGCATACCCGCCCGGCCAAATGCTCGGCCTGGCGCTTGGCGACGCCGCGAACCGGGTGCACGCCAGCGGCCGAGTAGTCGGCATCATCGAGTAGCGCGGGGTCGAAGTGCGTGCTGATCAGTTGCGCACCGATCAATGGCCGGGCAAACGGCCAGTGATCGTCGAGAGGGCTGCAGCAGCGGGGCAGGTGGGCTGTGTTCATGGCCGGCATTCTGCCGCGCCGCTCAGATCCTTACCAGCCGTGTACGCCGCTCATGTCCGGCAGCTTGTGAGCGATGCCTTTGTGGCAATCGATGCAGGTGGCTTCGCCATTGGCCAGGGCCGTGGAGTGCATCTGTGCGGCGCGCTTGCTCTGGCGGGTGAAGTCCATGAAGTCGAAGTCGTGGCAGTTGCGGCATTCCAGCGAGTCGTTGGCCTTGAGGCGCGCCCACTCGTGCTCGGCCAGCTCGCGGCGTTTCTCGAGAAACTTCTCGCGGGTGCTGATGGTGCCGAAGATTTTGCCCCACACCTCCTTGGAGGCCTGCATCTTGCGGGCGATCTTGTCCGTCCACTGATGCGGCACGTGGCAGTCGGGGCAGGTGGCGCGAACCCCGGAGCGGTTGTTGTAGTGGATGGTGTCCTGCAGCTCGACATACACGTTGTCGCGCATCTCATGGCAGGAAATGCAGAACTGCTCGGTGTTGGTGGCCTCCAGCGCGGTGTTGAAACCACCCCAGAAGATGATCCCGGCGATAAAGCTGCCCAGGGTCAGAAAGCCCAGGCTGTAATGAACGCTCGGGCGGCGCAGCACGTTCCAGTAAGTGCCCAGCAGGGAGAGCAGGAATTTCATGGTGCCTCCTCAATGACGCCCGGCAGGGTTGGCTTCTTCTTGGAGAAGTCGGTCTATGTTCTTGAAGCTGTTTTCCACCAGTGGTTTCACTTCGGCCTGGGTCACGTGGCACTGGGTGCAGAAGTAGCGGCGTGGCGACATGGCCGCCAGGGGCTGGCCGTCGCGATCCATGTAGTGAGTGATGCTGATCATCGGCGCCTGGCTGCTCGCGCTGTTGGCGCGGCTGTGGCAGGTCAGGCAACGGTTGCCGAACCTGTCCACCTGATAGCCGACGATGGTGTGGGGAATGGTCGGCGGCTGTTCGGGGTAGTTGCGCTCGCGGCGCATGTCCTTGTTTTCCTCCGCAGCGATGTGCGGCGCCTGGAATTCCTGGGTCAGGGTGCCGCCGGGGCGGCGCCCATCTGGCGCGGGAGCGTCCAGCGGGTAGTTGAGGTCGGCAGCCAGGGTCACGCCAAAGGCGGCGAGCAGTAGCAGGGGCAGGTAACGCAGTTTCATGACCGTTCTCCTCAGGCCGCGCTGATCAACTGAATCTTCACCGCACACTTCTTGTAATCGGTCTGCTTGGAGATCGGATCGGTGGCGTCCAGGGTGACTTTGTTGACCAGTTTGTTGGCATCGAAGAAGGGCACGAAGACCAGGCCCCGTGGCGGTTTGTTGCGCCCGCGGGTTTCGATGCGGGCGCGTATCTCGCCACGTCGGCTGATGACTTTCACTTCGCTGCCACGGCGTGCATTGAGCGCCCGGGCATCGTCCGGGTGCATGTACACCAAGGCATCGGGCACCGCGCGGTGCAGTTCGTCGACCCGTTGGGTCATGCTGCCGGTGTGCCAGTGCTCCAGCACGCGACCGGTGCTCAGCCAGAACGGGTAATCGTCATCCGGTGCTTCGGCTGGCGGTTCATAGGGCAGGGCGAAGATGATCGCGCGGTTGTCCGGGTAGCCGTAGAACTGCACGCCACTGCCCTTGGCCACGTAGGGATCGTGGCCTTCGCGATAGCGCCAGCGGGTTTCCGAACCTTCCACTACCGGCCAGCGCAGGCCGCGCTCGCTGTGATAGCGCTCGAAGGGTGCCAGGTCGTGACCGTGGCCACGACCAAACTGGGAGTATTCTTCGAACAGGCCTTTCTGCAGGTAGAAGCCGAATGCCTCCGCTTCATCATTGCGGAAACCTGCCTCCAGCTCCTCGGTGGGGAAAGCGTCGACCTGGCCGTTTTGGTACAGCACCTCGAAGAGCGTTTTGCCCTTTAGCTCAGGTGCTATGGCCAGTAACTCGGCCGGCCACACTTCATCGGTGGTAAAGCGCTTGGAGAATTCCACCAGTTGCCAGAGGTCGGATTTCGCCTCGCCCGGCGCGCCGACCAGTTGGTGCCAGAACTGCGTACGCCGCTCGGCGTTGCCGTAGGCGCCTTCCTTCTCGACCCACATGGCGCTGGGCAGGATCAGGTCGGCTGCCTGGGCGGATACGGTGGGGTAAACGTCGGAAACGATCACGAAGTTGTCCGGCTTGCGCCAGCCGGGCAACACTTCCTGCATGATGTTGGGGCCGGCCTGCATATTGTTGCTGACCTGCGTCCAGTAGACCTTGAGCACACCGTCCTTGAGCATGCGGCTCTGTTCCACGGCGTGGAAACCGGGTTTCTCCTGGATGGTGCCGGCGGGCAGTTTCCAGATCTTTTCGGCGGTGGCGCGGTGTTTCGGGTTGGTCACCACCAGGTCGGCCGGCAGGCGATGGGAGAAGGTGCCCACCTCGCGGGCAGTGCCGCAGGCCGAGGGCTGGCCGGTCAGCGAGAAGGGGCTGTTGCCCGGCTCGCTGATCTTGCCGGTCAGCAGGTGGATGTTGTAGATCAGGTTGTTGGCCCATACGCCGCGAGTGTGCTGGTTGAAACCCATGGTCCAGAACGACACGACCTTGCGTTGCGGGTCTGCATACAGCTCGGCCAGCGCCTTGAGGCGCTCGGCGGGTACGCCAGTTTCCTTGGCGGCCCGCTCCAGGGTGTAGGGTTTGACGAAGGCGGCGAATTGCTCGAACGAGATGTCGCTCCAGGTATTGGCCTTGTCGGCGTTCTTGGCCTGTTTCTCCAGCGGATTGTCCGGGCGCAGGCCGTAGCCGATGTCGTCTGCGCCGAGAGCGAAGCGCGTGTAGCGTTTGACGAACTCCTGATTCACCGCGCCGCTCTGGATGATGTGGTTAGCGATGTAGTTGAGGATCAGCAGATCTGTCTGTGGCTTGAACACCATGGGGATGTCGGCCAGATCGAAGCTGCGGTGCTCGAAGGTCGACAGCACGGCGACCTTGACGTCGGGCTTGCTCAGGCGTCGGTCGGTGACCCGGCTCCACAGCACCGGGTGCATCTCCGCCATGTTCGAGCCCCACAGCACGAAGGTGTCGGTCGCCTCGATATCGTCATAGCAGCCCATGGGCTCGTCCATGCCGAAGGTACGCATGAAACCCATCACCGCCGAGGCCATGCAGTGGCGCGCGTTGGGGTCGATGTTGTTGCTGCGAAAGCCGGCCTTCATCAGTTTGTTGGCCGCGTAGCCTTCCCAGATCGTCCACTGCCCGGAGCCGAACATGCCCACGGCCCGCGGTCCATCCTCGCGCAGTGCCTGTTTGAACTTGTCCTCCATGATGTCGAAGGCCTGCTCCCAGCTGATCGGCTGGAACTCGCCCTGCTTGTCGTAGACGCCGTTCTTCATGCGCAGCAAAGGCGTAGTCAGGCGATCGACGCCATACATGATTTTCGACAGGAAGTAGCCCTTGACGCAGTTCAGGCCTCGGTTGACCTCGGCCTTGATGTCGCCGTGGGTGGCCACCACGCGGTTGTCGCGGGTCGCCACCATGACGCTGCAGCCTGTGCCGCAGAAGCGGCAGGGCGCCTTGTTCCAGTCCAGACGGGTGGATTCCGCGTCGGCGACCAGGTTGCTGGCGGTCGAGGCGAACGGCAGGCCGGCGGCGGCAGCAGCGATCGCAGCGGCCTGGGCCTTGGTGAATTCGCGGCGGGTCATGCTCATTGCGCGGCTCCTTGCGAGCTGAGGCATTCGTGGTAAATCAGTGCGGCATTGAGTACGCCGGGCAGGGCGTTGATCTGCTCGATGCGCTGCATGATCAGTTGCTCGTCGACGGCTTCGATCACCACCACCAACTTGCCTTCGGGGCTGTGCTGGTGCACTTCCAGGTCGGCGAGCAGGCGCAGGTTGGCGAGCACCGCCGCGAACTGCTCGGGGCGTGCGTGCACGATGAAACTGGCGATATGCAGGGGGGCATCCATGGCGGGCTCCTGTAGCCGGGTAGGGTCAGTTCGGCGGGCCGGGTGGCCCGAAGAGCATTTGCAGGAACCACACGGCGAAACCGTAAGCACCGACGAGGGCCACGGAGAGCAGCGGAAAGAGGAATATCACCAGGAATAGAAACAGCCGGCGTTCGCGGCGTTTGCCCCCGGTGTCTTCGGATGGGCTGGGCATGGGCAGTTCTTCATCGGTCAGGCTGGTCGGATATGCCGTCATCGAGTGGAGTCGCGCACCTAGTGCTGGAACCCCGACGGTCTCTGGTCGTTATGCCTCGACCTTAGTCTCACTGGTAGGCGGGGTATTGATCCGGATCAATGTCCGGGCGCTTCTTCCCTGGCAGGTCGCAGAAAAAGGGCTGTGGCAGGGTTGTTCAGGTGTGGTTCAGGAAGGGTTCAGGGGAGGTTCAGTCGACGCCGGGCAAGATGATTCTCGAGTTTTTCATTAACCCACTGCCATTCGAGAGGCATCTCATGAAATCGACTCTTACCAAGCTGGCTCTGGCGACTTCCATGGTGTTCGGCGCTGCTACCGCCGCCCACGCCGACAACAACTTCGCTGGTCTGACCTGGGGCCAAACCAGCAACAACATCCAGAAGTCTTCGGCGCTGAACGCCAACATGGGTAACCCGAACTTCGACAGCGTCATCAACAACACCAGCACCTGGGGTGTTCGTGCCGGTCAACAGAACGACGTCGGTCGTTACTACGCGACCTATGAGTACATCTCCGGCAGCAACAACGGCCTCAAGCTGCGCCAGCAGAACCTGCTCGGCAGCTACGACGCCTTCCTGCCGCTGAACGAGAACGGCACCAAGCTGTTCGGTGGTGGCACGCTGGGTCTGGTCAAACTGGAGCAGAACAGCCCGGGTGTCTCGCGTGACACCAATGTCGGGTATGCTGCCGGTCTGCAGGCTGGCCTGTTGCAGGAAGTCAACGAGAATGCCTCCGTCGAAGGTGGTTACCGTTACCTGCGCACCAACGCCAGCACCGAGTTCGCTCCGCACGAGCAGGGCAAGGTCGGCTCCCTCGACCTGCATAGCAGCGGTCAGTGGTACTTGGGTGCCAACTACAAGTTCTAAATCACCATAATCAGCTGCGCGTCGGCCCTGCGGCGTTAAAAACAGGCTCGGAAAGCCGCTTGCGGCTAACGCACTTCAGTGCGGCTCCGGAGGAGCGAGTGAAGCGAGTAATGCTCATGTACAAAAGTACAGTCGCCCGCGACTCCGACCGTTTCTCGCCTGTTTTTGCGGGGCCGCCTAGGCCTTGCAGGGCTCTAGCTCGCAAGATTATTAAATCAATGGTTTGAGTTTCTTGCCGTTTCATAACGAAGAGGGCATGCAACGATGAAATTGCTGGTCGTGGAGGATGAGGCGCTGCTGCGTCACCATCTGTATACCCGACTCGGCGAACAGGGCCACGTGGTGGACGCGGTCGCCAACGCCGAAGAGGCGCTGTATCGCGTCGATGAGTACCACCATGATCTGGCCGTGGTCGATCTCGGCCTGCCGGGCATCAGTGGGCTGGATCTGATTCGCCAACTGCGCAGCCGTGACAAGACCTTTCCCATTCTGATCCTCACTGCCCGTGGCAACTGGCAGGACAAGGTCGAGGGCCTGGCCTCGGGTGCTGACGACTATGTGGTCAAGCCATTCCAGTTCGAAGAGCTGGAAGCCCGTCTGAATGCTCTGTTGCGCCGTTCCTCTGGCTTTATTCAGTCGACCATCGAAGCCGGCCCCCTGTTGCTGGACATGAATCGCAAGCAAGCACTGATCGATGGTGCCGGCATGGGCCTGACCGCTTACGAATACCGCATCCTCGAATACCTGATGCGCCACCATCAGCAGGTGGTGCCCAAGGAACGCCTGATCGAGCAGTTGTACCCTGATGACGAAGAGCGTGACCCCAACGTGATCGAAGTGCTGGTGGGTCGTCTGCGCCGCAAGCTGGAAAGCAGCAACGGTTTCAAACCCATCGAAACGGTGCGTGGTCAGGGCTACCTGTTCACCGAGCGCTGCCGATGACACCAAGCTTCAGGCGATTGCGAGGCCGCTGGGTTTCTTCCCTGCGTTTGCGCCTGATGTTTGGCAGCACCGTATTGGCGGTGCTGTTCATGCTGGCACTGCTGCCAGCCCTGCGGGGCGCCTTCCTGATCGCCCTGGAAAAATCCGTCGAGAAACGCCTTGCTGCCGATGCCGGCGCGCTGATCTCCGCTGCTCGTACTGACGACGGCCAGCTACGGATGCCGAACAAGCTGCCCGACGAGGAATTCGACATTCCCGACGCCCAGTTGCTGGGATTCATCTATGACCGTGACGGGCGTCTGGTCTGGCAGTCGCCCTCGACACGGGACATTTCCGTTTCCTATATGCCGCGCTACGACGGCCGTGGTGATGAGCTGCTGCGCGTCGTAGATCGTCAAGGCCGGGAGTTCTATATCTATGACGTGGAAATCAAACTGCTGCGTGGTGAGAGCGCGGCTTTCAGTATCGTCACCATGCAGCCGGCCAGTGATACGCAGGCGCTCTACAGCGATTTCATGACGCAGCTCTACCTGTGGCTCGGTGGTGCCCTGTTGTTGCTTCTCGGCCTGTTGTGGTTCGGTCTGACCTGGGGCTTTCGCAGCCTACGCGGGTTGCGTGAAGAGCTGGACGAAGTGGAGGGCGGCACCCGCGAGCGCCTCAGCGACGAGCATCCCCGCGAACTGCTGCGCCTCACCGGCTCGTTGAACCGCCTGCTCGACAGCGAGCGCCAGCAGCGCGAGCGCTACCGTCATTCCCTGGACGACCTGGCGCATAGCTTGAAGACCCCGCTGTCGGTGTTACAGGGCGCGGCCGAGGTGATCGCCGCCAAGCCGGAGAACCGTGAGCAGTCGCAGATCCTGCAGGGGCAGATCGAACGCATGAGTCAGCAGATTGGCTATCAACTGCAGCGCGCCAGCTTGCGCAAGAGTGGCCTGGTGCGCCACCGCGTGCTATTGGCTCAGGTGGTAGACAACCTCTGCGCTGCGCTCGACAAGGTCTACCGCGACAAGCAGGTGACGGTACTGCGCCAATTCGAGCCCTGGCTGGAAATTCCCATGGAGCGCGCGGCGCTGCTCGAATTGCTCGGCAACCTGCTGGAGAACGCCTACCGCCTGTGTTTGGGCCAGGTGCGGATTTCCGCCAGTATCGAAAATGGCGTCTGTCAGCTGTGTGTCGAAGACGACGGGCCGGGCGTGCCGGTCGATCAGCGCGAGCGCATTCTGCGCCGCGGCGAGCGCCTGGATGCTCAACATCCGGGGCAGGGCATTGGCACCGCGGTGGTCAAGGACATCATCGAGAGCTATGAAGGTGAGCTGTTTCTCGACGATTCCGAGTTGGGTGGGGCGGCATTTCGGGTGCGCATTTAAGCATTTGTTAGTGGCCTGGGGGGAAACCGCCAACGGTGCCTGAGGTGCCGTGCGGAAAACCGCCAAGAACTGCTGCCTGGCATGCTTTTACTTTCCCCAGAATCCTGATTTTTAAAGGGTTTTCCTGTTTTTTTCTTGTGTGGCATGGGCTTTGCTATTCCAGCGATAAGGCCGTGCTAAGCGTGCCTATAACAAATCCCTCCAGGTCAGGAGGGTTGGCGCCTAAACAAGAAAGGTGGTGCGGACGTCTCTGGATGTCATTGCCGCGCCCATGAGGATTCACCATGACTGCCACAACGAACGATGTTGTCCGTCAACCGTTCTACAAAATGCTTTATGTCCAGGTGCTGGTCGCCATCACCGTGGGCATCCTTCTCGGTCACTTCTACCCTGAAACTGGCGTTGCCCTCAAACCGCTCGGCGATGGTTTCGTCAAGCTGATCAAGATGGTCATCGCGCCCATCATCTTCTGTACCGTAGTCAGCGGCATCGCCGGCATGCAGGACATGAAGGCAGTCGGCAAGACCGGCGGCTACGCGCTGCTCTACTTCGAGATCGTTTCCACTATCGCCCTGATCATCGGTCTGGTCGTGGTCAACGTGGTGCAGCCGGGCGTCGGCATGCACATCGATCCGAGCACCCTGGATACGAGCAAGATCGCAGCCTATGCCCAGGCGGGTGAAGCGCAAAGTACCATTGCCTTCCTGCTCAACGTGATTCCGTCCACTGTGGTCGGTGCGTTCGCCAACGGCGACATCCTTCAGGTGCTGTTCTTCTCGGTGATCTTCGCGTTCGCCCTGCAGCGCATGGGTGAGTTCGGTCGTCCGGTGCTCGAGTTCATCGATCGCATCGCTCACGTGATGTTCGGCATCATCAACATGATCATGAAGCTCGCGCCTATCGGTGCCTTCGGTGCCATGGCCTTCACCATCGGTCAGTACGGTGTCGGCTCGCTGGTGCAGCTCGGTCAGCTGATGATCTGCTTCTACATCACCTGCCTGTTCTTCATTCTCGTGGTTCTCGGCGGTATCGCTCGCGCTCACGGTTTCAGCGTCCTGCGCCTGATCCGCTACATCCGTGAAGAACTGATGATCGTGCTGGGTACCTCTTCGTCCGAGTCGGCACTGCCACGCATGCTGACCAAGATGGAAAAACTCGGTGCCAACAAGTCGGTCGTCGGCCTGGTGATTCCTACCGGTTACTCCTTCAACCTCGACGGTACCTCGATCTACCTGACCATGGCTGCGGTGTTCATCGCCCAGGCCACCGACACGCCGATGGATATCGGTCACCAGATCACCCTGTTGCTGGTGCTGTTGGTTGCCTCCAAAGGTGCGGCAGGCGTTACCGGTAGTGGCTTCATCGTCCTGGCCGCCACGCTGTCGGCTGTTGGCCATCTGCCGGTTGCCGGCCTGGCGCTGATCCTGGGTATCGACCGCTTCATGTCCGAAGCCCGCGCCCTGACCAACCTGATCGGTAACGGCGTCGCCACCATCGTGGTCGCCAAGTGGTGCAAAGAGCTGGACGAAGACACCCTGCAGCGCGAGCTGGCTTCCGGTGGTCGTCCGGACATCGTTACCCTGCCTGGCGACACCGCTGGCAAGGTTTCCTGATAGCTGATGTCGTCGACCTCCCCGGCTAGGGGGAGGTCACCTGGCCCGCCCTTGTGGCGGGCTTTTTTATGGGCGCTCATAACGTTTTCGATCAGCTATCGCTCAGGTGGTTGGCCTGCGCTGCTGCCCATTGCGCGGCTCCAAGGCGTATCCTTTCGGGTTTGGCGAGCCCGCTATGCTTGCGCGGGCATTGACTGGCAGGCTGGCGGTCGGAATCATTCGGGCGTTGCTGGCGCCTGGCGCCGTGTATCGATCAGGAACGGATGAATGGATTTACGACAACTCGAGGCCTTCGCTGCGGTGATGTCCGCCGGTAGCGTGACCGGGGCAGGGCAGATGCTGGGGCGCTCGCAGCCGGCGGTCACCCGCTCGATTCAGGAGCTGGAGCAGGAGCTGGGCTTCCCGCTGTTCGAGCGCAGCGGGCCCAAGGTCACGCCGACTCACCGTGCCTTCAGCATGTACGCCGAAGTCGAGAGTGCCCTGAGCGGGGTGCGCAACATCAAACAGCGCGCGGTGGCAATCAGTCAGGAAGACAATCACCACTTGCGTCTGGTGGCGACCGCGGCACTGGCCACCGGGCTGCTGCCGGCCGCGTTGGCGCGTCTGCCGGAAGGGCTGCGGCCGCAGCAGTTGCAATTGCAGAGCCTGGCGCCGGAGAAGGCGATCGAGGCCGTGCTGGCCAATACCGTGGATCTGGGCCTGGTCAGCCTGCCGCTGGAGCACCGCGGCCTGACCGTGCACTGGATCGGTGAGGCACCCTGTGTCGCGGTTCTGGCCAGTGATTCGCCGCTGGCTGCCGAGGAAACCCTGAGCCTGACGCAACTGGCCGAGCAGGTGCTGATCAGCATCGCCAACCCTTATCGATTCCGCCGTCGCATCAACCATGCTTTCGCCGAGCAGCAGCTCGAGCCGCGGCAGATCCTCGAAACCAATACCTCGTTGAACGCCATGCAGATGGCCCGCGTGGGGCTCGGTGTGGCGCTGGCCGATCCGGTGACGGCCTATGGCGTTCCGCTGCAAGGCGTGGTGGTGCGCCCCATCGCGCTGGATATTCCGTTCTTCTTCGGTCTGATTTCCCCTTACGCCAGCCCACTCTCCGAAGTGGCTCAAGCTCTGGTGGCGAGCCTGGCGGACGAAGCGCGGCACATGCTTCCGGGAATGCGCATGCATGCCCCCACCGAGCACGATGCGCTGCTGCAGCGTGTCTATGCGGTGTAACCCACCCTCCGCTTGATCTCCCGCGCCGCCAAGGCGCGGCTGCTCCGTAGCTGTCCTGCATCATCTGCCTGATATGTCCCTGGCCTTTCTGGATCGCTCGCCCGGAAGGACGGCTGTCGTGCTGAGCTTTATATTCTTTTCGGATATATAAATAGTTAAATAATTTATTTTAAGGAATAAAATTCAAGGTTTATCATTCGTTTTATGGATTCAAAGGCTTATTGAATTAATAAAACGCATCAATGAGCCCGTTATCACGGCCAGTCAATGGTCAGCCCTTTTACGCGGAAATCCAGCCGACCTCGGCACATCGCCGCAACACCTTTCCTACCAATGGCGATTTACCGGGGAGTACCGCAATGTCATCCAAACCATCCATCAACGCGAATCATCGACGTCGTCTGGCGCGCAGCCCGCTGAGCTTGGCCATCGGCCTGTGCCTGGCGCCGCTGGCTGGCCAGTCGATGGCGCAGGAAGTCGCTGTCGCAGCCGATGAGCCGGTACTGCAAACCGTCATTTCGGTGGGTAACCGCGGTACTCAGCGCACCGTGGCGGACAGCCCGGTGCCGGTCGATGTGCTGGATGCCAGAGCCCTGGAGAAGCAGGGCGCCAGTGCCCTGCGTGACGTGCTCTCGAACCTGCTGCCGTCCTTCCACGTGGCCAAGGTCACCGGTGGCGCCTACAGCAACGTGGCGCGCTCTGCCGGCCTGCGCGGGTTGGGGGGCGGTTACGTGCTGGTGTTGGTCAACGGCAAACGCCGCCATGCCAACGCGGTGTCTTCGGAAGGCTCGGGGCTGCAGGAAGGCTGGAACGCCGCGGATCTGGATTCGATTCCCATGGCCGCCGTCGACCGGGTCGAGGTGCTACGCGATGGCGCGGCGGCTCAGTACGGTTCCGACGCCGTGGCCGGGGTGATCAACATCATCCTCAAGTCCGACAGCAGTGGCGGCAGCGCCACCACCACGGCGGGGCGTCGCTCCCATTACGCCAGCGGCGTCGGCTCCAACGGTGAAACCTATCAGCAGAGCCTCAACTACGGCCTGGGCCTTCCCAATGAAGGCTTCCTGAGCCTGACCCTGGACTGGAAGAACCAGGACAGCACCAAGCGCTCGGCGGAGGCCACCGGTAGCTTCTACTACCCCGTGAATGGCCAGCCCGACCCACGGGAGAACACCGTGGAACGTCGTTCCTACGGCGGCGGCCTGCCGGAGATCGAGCAGCTGAACCTGTCCTACAACGCCGAGCTGCCGCTGAGCGACGATCTGCGTCTGTACTCCTTCAGTACCTACACCAAGCAGGACGCCCTGGTCTCCATCGGTTTCCGCCGGCCCAACTCGAACACCGTGCTCACCGAACTGTATCCGGACGGCATCGCCCCGGACTTCGAGTTCGACACCCGCGACTTCCACACCACCTGGGGGATCAAGGGCGAGGAGCTGGCCGGTTGGAACTGGGATCTGAGTACCACCTACGGTGAAAACACCCAGCGCATGGACTCTAGCAACAACCTCAACCCCTCGCTGGGGCCGGATAGCCCCACCGAGTTCTACCTGCAGAACAACGAACTGAGCCAGTGGGTCACCAACCTGGATTTCAACCGCCACGTCGATATCGGCCTGGCCAACCCGCTTAACTTCGCCACCGGGCTGGAGTACCGCGAGGATCACTATGTCACCGAGTCCGGTGACGAGGCCTCCTACGTCAATGGCCGTTACGTGTTCCCGGCTGGCCACCCGCGTGCCGGGCAGGAAGCGGCCATCGGTGCACTGGGCAACTATCTGTTGCTGCCCGAGGATGAAGCCAACCTGCGCCGCAGCACCTCGGCTGCCTATGTGGATCTGGGCCTGGACGTCACCGATAAATGGTACGTCGGCGCCGCTGGCCGCTACGAGCGCTACACCGACAGCGCCGGCAGTACCTGGAACGGCAAGCTCGCCACGCGTTATGCCTTTACCCCGGCGTTCGCGGTGCGCGGTGCAATCAATACCGGCTTCGTGGCGCCCTCGCTCACCCAGCAGGGCTATGCCAAGACCGGCCTGGGCCGCCGCACCGTCGGTAACGACACGGTGGACATCATGATCAAGCGCGTCCAGGCGGACTCCGCCATCGGCCGCGCCCTGGGCGCCGAAGAACTGACCCCAGTGAAGTCCACCAGCTACTCCCTGGGCCTGACCTGGACGCCGATCACCGATCTCAATCTGGCGGCGGATGCCTATGTGATCGACCTCGAAGACCGCATCGCCCTGATCAGCCCGCTTCAAGGCGCGGCGGTGGACGCGATTCTCGATGCCAATGGCTTCGGTCACGTGCAGCAGGTGCAGTACTACGCCAACGCCTTCGACACCCGCACCAAGGGCCTCGATCTGGTCGCCGACTACACCCAGCGTCTGGCCCAGTACGGCCGTCTGCGCTGGACTGTTGCGGCCAACTGGAACGACACCAGCATCACCGACATGGCGCCCAATCCTGCGCAGTTGCAAGGCCTCGGTCTGTCGCGCTTCCAGCGTACCGAGATCGGTAGCGTCACCGACTCCAAGCCGAGGAGCAAATACATCCTCGGGGTGAACTGGCAGGTCGGCGATTTCGATATCGGCCTGCGCAACACCCGCTACGGCAAGGTCAAGCTGCTCGGCACCGGCACCACGGTGGATCAGGAATTCAGCGCCAAGTGGATCACCGATGTGGACGCCACCTACAGCCTGACCGACAACGTGCGCGTGACCCTCGGTGCGGAGAACCTGTTCGACGTGTACCCGGACAAGCACACCGTCAATGACGTTTCGGGTGGCTCCTACTACTCGACCATCTCGCCGTTCGGCTCCTACGGCGCCTACTACTACACCCGCCTGAGCATCGACTTCTGACCCGTCGATGAGCCGGCCTCGTGCCGCAGCCGGTGAACGTCGGCTGCGGCTTTGCACTTCAACCGTGAGTATCTTCATGACCCGCAACGCCAGTGCCCCCATCGGTTTGTCCGCCCTCGAAGCGCGCTTGCGCCAAGACCTGCAATGGCTCGATCTACCCGCCAAGGCCTGGGCCAAACCACGTTTTCAGAATGGCGAGCAGTTGCTTGACGTCGCTATCGTGGGCGGTGGTATGGCGGGCCTGGCGCTGGCGACCGAATTGCGTCACCTGGGCATTGCGGTAGTGGTGCTGGACAAAGCCGCGGAGGGCTTCGAAGGCCCCTGGGCGACCACCGCACGGATGGAAACCCTGCGTTCCCCCAAGCAGCTCACCGGCCCGGCACTGGGTTTGCCGGCACTGACCTTTCGTGCCTGGTTCGAGGCGCAGTTCGGCATCTCCGCCTGGGAGCAACTCGACAAGATTGCGCGCTTGCAGTGGGCCGATTACCTGCGCTGGTACCGCCGCGTGGTCGGCCTCGACGTGCGCAACGGGCAGCGGGTAATGGCCGTGCAGCCCCAGGCCGAAGGCTGGGTACGCCTGCGCATCGACGGCCCGCAGGGCGAGCACGCGGTGTCCGCCAGGCATGTGGTGCTGGCCACCGGTCGCGATGGCCTGGGTGGCCCCTGGGTGCCGCCGCTGGCCGAGCAGTTGCCCCGCGAGCGCTGGGCGCATTCTGCCGATGGCTTGCAGGCCGAGTGGTTCGTCGGCAAGCGTGTGGCGGTGGTCGGTGGTGGCGCCTCGGCCATGGACGCGGCAGCGACCGCGCTGGAGGCTGGCGCGCAGCGGGTCGATCTGCTGATTCGCCGTGAACAGCTGCCACGCATCAACCGCGGCAAGGGCGCCGGTAGCCCGGGCATGACTCATGGCTACTGGCGCCTGAGCGACCAGTGGAAATGGCGCATTCGCCACTACCTCAACAGTCAGCAGGTTCCGCCGCCCCAGGGCAGCACCCTGCGCGTGGCACGTCACGCCAATGCACGCTTCCTGCTCGGCCGCAGCATCGAGTCGATCAGCCGCAACGCCGACGGCAGCCTGCGCGCGCTCCTGCCCGATGGCCAGGTGGATTACGACTTCCTGGTGTTCGCCACCGGCTTCAGCAATGACATGCGTCAGCGTGCCGAATTCGCCAGCCTGGCGCCCCATGTGCGTAGCTGGGCACAGCGTTTCGCCGAGCAGCGAGTCGTCCAGGAGCCAGGCGCACAGGCGGAGCTGAGCGAGTTGCCCGATCTTGGCCTGGCGTTCGAGTTTCAGCAGGCGCAGCCCGGCAGTTGCCCCGGCCTGGAGCAGGTGCACTGCTTCTGCTACCCGGCAGCGCTCAGCTACGGCGGTGTATCCGGGGACATTCCGGCGATCAGCGACGGTGCCAAGCGGCTAGCCCAGGCCCTGGCCGGCACGCTGTTCGTCGAGGATATCGACCAGCACTTCGCCGCCATGCAGGACTACGCCGAGCCCGAGCTGCAGGGTGACGAGTGGCAGCCCGGCGAACTGACCAGCGAGGAGCGCGAGCGATGACCGGCTGGCTTATCCGTCGACTGCTGCAGTCGCTGCTGGTGCTGCTGTTGATGAGCCTGCTGGTGTTCATCGGCCTGCAGGCGGTCGGCAACCCGGTGGATATTCTGGTCAGTGAAGATCTCAATCAGCAGGAGCGTCTGGAGGCCATTGCCCGGCTTGGCCTCGATCAGCCGCTGGCCATGCAGTATCTGGGGTTCCTGCGCGGTGCTCTGCAGGGTTCGCTGGGCGTCAGCTACGTCTACCACCAGGATGCCCTACAACTGATCTTTCAGCGCCTGCCGGCGACCCTCGAGCTGGCGGTGGTGGCGCTGACCATGGCAGTGCTGATCGGCGTGCCTCTTGGCCTGTTCGCCGGCCTGCACCCGGACAACCCGGTGGCGCGCCTGATCATGGCCGGCAGCATCATCGGTTTTTCCCTGCCGTCCTTCTGGGTGGCGTTGCTGCTGATCATGCTGTTCGCCGTGCACCTGGGCTGGCTGCCGGCCAGCGGCCGTGGTGAAACCGCCGAGTGGCTGGGCGTGCAATGGTCCTGGCTGACCCTCGATGGCTGGCGCCACCTGCTGTTGCCGGCCTGCAACCTGGCGCTGTTCAAGGTCGCGCTGGTGTTGCGCCTGACCCGTGCCGGCGTACGCGAAGTGGTGCAGCAGGACTTCGTCAAGTTCGCCCGAGCCAAGGGCCTGGCGCCGCACCGGGTGATTCGCATGCACGTGCTGCGCAACACCCTGATCCCGCTGGTCACCGTGCTCGGCCTGGAGCTCGGTTCGACCATCGCCTATGCGGTGGTCACCGAAAGCATCTTCGCATGGCCCGGTGCCGGCAAGCTGATCCTCGACAGCATCAACTCCCTGGATCGCCCCGTGGTGCTGGCCTACCTGATGGTCGTGGTGGTGATCTTCGTCAGCCTCAATTTGCTCGTCGACGTGCTCTATCGAGTACTCGACCCCCGGGTACGCCTGGCCGGAGGTGAGCAATGATCACTGCCCATTCACCCTGGCGTCAGTTGCTAGTCGACTTCGTCAGGTCGCCCTTGGCGGTGCTCGGCGTCCTCGGTTTGCTGCTGGTCGGCCTGAGCGCCTTGCTGGCGCCCTGGATCACCCCGCAGAACCCCTATGACCTGATGCAACTGGACGTTCTCGACGCGCGCCTGGCCCCGGGCAGCGAGAGCATGGCGGCCGGCTACACCTACTGGCTAGGCACTGATGGCCAGGGCCGCGATCTCTATTCGGCCATCGTCTACGGCCTGCGCATCAGCCTGCTGGTGGGCATCGGTTCGGCGCTGATCGCTGCCTGCATCGGCACCCTGATCGGCCTGCTGGCCGCCTACCGTGGGGGCTGGGTGGATGCCGCGCTGATGCGTCTGGTCGATCTGCTGCTGTCTTTTCCCGGCATCCTCATGGCCCTGATGATCCTCGCCTGGCTGGGCAAGGGCGTGGGTAACGTGGTGCTCACCCTGGTGCTGCTCGAGTGGGCCTATTACGCCCGTGCCGCCCGTGGCCAGGCGCTGGTCGAGCGGCGCCGCGAGTACGTCGAGTCGGCGCGGGGGCAGGGGCTGGGTTCGTTGCGCATCATGCTCGGCCACATCCTGCCCAACTGCCTGCCGCCGCTGATCGTCATCGCCACCTTGCAGATTGCCCGCGCCATTACCCTGGAGGCGACCCTGTCGTTCCTCGGCCTGGGCGTGCCGGTCACCGAGCCGTCGCTCGGCCTGCTGATCGCCAATGGCTTCCAGTACATGATGGGCGAGGAGTACTGGATCAGCCTGTTTCCCGGTCTGGCACTGCTGGTGACCATCGTCTCGATCAATCTGGTCGGCGATCAGTTGCGCGACCAGCTCAACCCGAGGTCGCAGCGATGACGCCAACACTCGAAATCCGCCACCTGACCACCGTCTTCGACAGCCGTGGCGGGCCGTTGCCGGCGGTGCGCGATCTGTCTCTGCAACTGGCACCGGGGCGCATTCTCGGCCTGGTGGGCGAGTCCGGTTCGGGCAAGTCGGTCACCGGCTTTTCCATCCTCGGTCTGGTGGATGCGCCGGGGCGTATCGCCAGCGGTGAGATCCTCTTTCAGGGCCAGGATCTGCGTCGCCTGAAACCCGGGCAGTTGCGCGCTTTGCAAGGCAACCGCCTGGCGATGATCTTCCAGGATCCGATGATGACCCTCAATCCGGTGCTGCGCGTCGACACGCAGATGATCGAGGCGGTCCAGGCCCATCGTCGGGTCAGCCACGAGGCAGCCCGCCGCCACTGTGCCGAAACCCTGGCGCTGATGGGCATCGCCAGCCCCGATGAGCGTCTGCGGGTCTACCCCCATCAGTTGTCCGGCGGCATGCGGCAGCGCATCGCGATCGCCATCGCCCTGTTGCACGGGCCGGATCTGCTGATCGCCGACGAGCCTACCACCGCGCTGGACGTGACCATCCAGGCGCAGATTCTCTCCGAAGTGCAGAAACTGGTGCGCCGGCAGGGCAGTTCGCTGATCTGGATCACCCACGACCTTTCGGTGGTCGCCGGGTTGGCCGACGACGTGGCGGTGATGTACGCCGGGCGCATCGTCGAGCAGGGGCCGGTCGACCAGGTACTGGACAACCCCCAGCACCCCTACACCCAGGGCTTGATCGCCAGCCTGCCGAGCCGTAACCGGCGCGGCCAGCGGCTGCGGCAGATTCCTGGCATGGCGCCAAGCCTGGCGGCCTTGCCAGCCGGCTGCGCTTTCGCAGCGCGCTGCCCACGAGTCAGCGCGCTGTGCGTTGCCGAGCCCGCCAGCCAACTGATGGCCAAGGCGCATTGGGTGCGCTGTTTCCACCCTGGAGGTGAGCATGAGTGAAGCCCTGGTGCAGCTGACCCAGGTCAGCAAGGTATTCGGCCCGCCGCCAGCGGGAGCGCTGGGGCGCCTGAGCGAGCGCTTGGGGCTGAGCAAGCCGGCGCAGCGCACCCGGGCGGTGAGCGGTGTCGACCTGCGCATCAACCGTGGCGAGGTGGTCGGTCTGGTCGGCGAGTCGGGGTGCGGCAAGTCCACCCTGGGCCGTCTGGTCGCCGGTCTGCTGGAGCCGACTGCCGGCCAGGTCGAGGTGCAGGGCCAGCAATTGCATCTGCTGGACGAGCGGGCGCGGCGTGCGGCGCGGTTACGTACCCAGATGATCTTTCAGGATCCGTACTCCAGCCTCAATCCGCGCCTGCGGGTCGACCGCATCGTCGGCGAGGGCGCGCGCCTGCATGGCTTGACCGACTCGGCGGGTTTCGATGACTACGTCAGCGCCCAGCTGCAGCGTGCCGGCCTCGACCCACAGATGCGCCGCCGCTACCCCCATCAGTTCAGCGGTGGCCAGCGTCAGCGCATCGGCATCGCGCGGGCCCTGGCGGTACAGCCGGAGCTGCTGGTCTGCGACGAGTCGGTGGCGGCGCTGGACGTGTCGATCCAGGCACAGATCCTCAATCTGTTCATGGACCTGCGCGAGCAACTGGGCCTGACCTACCTGTTCATCAGCCACGATCTCGGCGTGGTCGAGCACCTCTGCGACCGCGTGCTGGTGATGTACCTCGGCCGGGTGGTAGAAAGCGCCACGGTCGACGAACTGTTCGAGCATGCCAATCACCCCTACACCCAGGCTCTGCTGGCGCAGATCCCGCGTTTCGACCTGCGCCGCAGCCAGTACCAGCCCATCCACGGAGAAATGCCCAGCCCGCTGAACCCACCTGGCGGCTGCCATTTCCATCCGCGTTGCCCGCACGCCACGGCACGTTGCCGCGAGCAGGCGCCGGCCTTGCGCGAGATCGCGCCGGGTCACCTCAGCGCTTGCCACCTCAACCCTTGAACCTCAGGAAGCTGCCATGAAACTCAACCTTCTGCCGCTGTTAACCGCTGCCTTGCTTGGCGCCGCTGGCGTGCAGGCCGAGACGCTGCGCATCGGCTATGCCGACCCTGTATCGAGCCTCGACCCGCAACTCAACAACTACGCGGGCGATCGTTCGATTGCCCTGCACGTATTCGGCTCGTTGCTGGAGCGGCGCGACAGCGAAATCCTTCCCGGCCTGGCGGAAAGCTGGAAGGTCATCGACCCGCTGACCTGGGAGTTCAAGCTGCGCCAGGACGTCAAATGGCAGGACGGCACCCCGTTCACCGCCGACGACGTGGTGTTCTCGCTGGAGCGCGCACCCAAGGTACCCGGCAGCCTGTCGTCCTATTCCGCCGGCCTGCGCACCGTCGCTTCGGCCAAGGCTATCGACGCCCACACCCTGCGGGTGACCACCTCGGTGCCCAACCCCAATCTGCTGCCCAATATCGACTCCATCTACCTGGTCAGCCGCAAGACCGGTTCGCTGTCGAGCAGCGACGATTACAACAGCGGCAAGGCCATGGTCGGCACTGGCCCGTACCGCTTCGTCTCCCACGTTCCGGGGGATCGCACCCTGTTCGAGCGCAACCCGAGCTACTGGGGCACGCCCGCTCGTTGGGACAAGGTCGACTACCGCTACATCGCCAACCCGGCCGCGCGCACCGCCGCCCTGCTGGCCGGAGACGTGGACGTCATCGACAAGGTGTCGCCAGCCGACGTGGCGCGCCTGAGCAAGAGCGACAAGGTCAGCCTGTACGCTTATCCGGGGCTGCGTGCCCTGTTGGTGCAGCCGAGCCTGCGTGCCGGCAGCAACGAATTCATCCGTGGCAACGATGGCAAGCCACTGGCTGAAAACCCGCTGCGTGATCCGCGCGTGCGGCGTGCGCTGTCGGTCGCGATCAACCGCACGGGCATCACCGAACGCATCCTCCAGGGCACTGCCAGCGTGGCCAACCAGTGGATGCCGGCCGGCACCTTCGGCTACAACACGCAGATTCAGGACATCCCCTACGATGCTGCCCAGGCCGAGGCGCTGCTCGCCGAAGCCGGCTACCCCGAAGGCTTCCAGCTGACCGTGCACGTACCCGGTGACCGCTACCCGCTGGCGCCCGAGTCGATGCAGGCCGTGGCGCAGTTCTGGTCGCGCATCGGCGTCAAGGTGCAGCTGGAAGTGGTGCCATGGGCGGTCTACGCCAGCCGCGCCAACAAGAACGAATACGCCGTCAGCGTCATCGCCTGGGGCAACGGCACCGGCGAGGCCAGTTACGGCCTGATCAACGTGCTCGCCACCCCGGATGCTTCCAAGGGCCTGGGCGGTTCCAACTGGGGCCACTACAGCAACGCCAAGGTCGACCAGGCACTGGCCGAAGCCACCGAAGAGTTTGATGACACCCGTCGCGCCGCGATCCTCAGCGATGCCGCCCAGGTGGTCAGCGACGACGTGGGCATCATCCCACTGTTCCATTACCAGAACATCTGGGCCGCCCGCAAAGGCCTCAAGGTCGAGCCGCTGGTCAGCGACCGCACCGCAGCGCAGATGGTCAGCGAGGTAAAGTGATGACGGGTGTGTCACGTATCCAGGTCAGCCCGCAGGATGGCCTGCTCGACGAGCCACGGCATATCCGCCTGCAAGGGCTGCAGCCATTCGAGCGGGTCGAGCTGAGCAGCGAGACGCTGCGCGGCGCGGTGTCCTGGCAGGCCAGGGCGAGCTTCGTCGCCAATGCCGAGGGCGAGGTCGACCTGCTGCGTGATGCACCCGTGGATGGCGATTATCGAGACGTCAGCGGCCTTGGTCTGCTCTGGTCGCAACGGCCCGTGGGAGCCGCCTCGGCGCAGCCGTTCAATGACTCGGTGGCCCAGCCGCTGGTCACCCAGCTGACCCTGACATCCTCCGCGGGCCAGGCGCATGCGCAATTCACCCAGCGGCTGATGGCCGCCGGTGTGACGCGCCGGGAAGTGCGCACAGGGCGCCTGGTCGGCACCCTGTTCCTGCCCGCAGGGGAGGGGCCGCACCCGGCCGTGATGGTGCTCAATGGTTCCGGTGGCGGCATCAACGAACCCCGTGCGGCACTCTATGCATCACGCGGCTATGCGGCCTTCGCCCTGGCCTATTTCAAGGCACCGGGGCTGTCCGACTACATCTCCAACACGCCACTGGAGTACTTCCTCGAAGGCCTCGACTGGCTGCGGCAGGAGGTGCGTCCTGCGGGGGGCTTCGTCGCGCTCAGCGGGCAATCCCGTGGGGGAGAGCTGGTGCTGTTGCTGGGCAGCCTGTTCCCCGACAAGGTCAATGCGGTGATCGGCTACGTGCCCGGCGCACTGGTGCACGGTGGCCAGGCCGCCGCCGACCCGGCAGTGGGCCGCGACGGCCCGGCGTGGCTGTATCAGGGCAAGCCGCTGGTGCATCTGTGGAACGACAACCGCCATGGCAACTGGAGCGACCGCGACGCCGGGCGCCGCAACGCGCTGTCCATCGCCACCGCGCTGCAGGATGAAGACGCGGTGCGCAAGGCGCGCATCCCCGTGGAGAACATTCGCGGCCCGGTGATCATGCTCACCGCCGGTGATGACGCTGCTTGGCCGTCGAGCCGCTACGGGCGCATGGTCGAGGCCAGCCTCGAGGCCGCCGAACACCCCTGGCCGGTGCAGCGGCTGGACTACCCCGAGGCCGGGCACAGCATTCTGCTGCCGTTCATTCCCGCGACCTATGCCCACGACGGCCACCCACTGGCCAACGCCGAAGCCAACCGTCACTCCTGGCAGGCGGTAAGGGCCTTTCTCGATACCGCCGTGTCGCAGCATCTACAGAAGGTACAACCATGAGCAACCAAGCAACCGGCACCCCAGTGGATGTCGTCGACGCTGCCGCTGGCGTGGCAGAAGGCAGCGAGCTGCATGGCATACGCCACGCCCGTCATAAGGTGGTCGCGGCTACTCAGGGCAGCTACGACGCACTGTTCGCCAGCAACCTCGAGACCGGCCTGACCCTGCCAGAGCGGCTGTTGCTGGCCTTGTATGCCAGCCAACTGAGCGCCCAGCCGGCGCTGGTCAGCCACTACCGGCAACGCTTGCGTGCCGATGCGCTGCCAAGTGAGTGGCAACCGCTGCTCGATCCGATCCGGCCCGAAGCGTTCGCCTCGCAGCGCCTGCAGGTGCTACTGGCGTTCACTCGGCGATTGACCGTGAAACCCGTGGAGGGCGACCGTGAGGCCTTGCAGAGCCTGCAGTCTGCCGATCTGGACACGCCCTCTGCGGTGGTGCTGGCCCAGCTTCTGGCGTTCATCGCCTATCAGGTACGGCTGATCGCCGGTCTGGCCGCCATGGCCCAGCCCCATGATCCGGCCACTGCCGAACCGGCGCCGCCTGGCGAACGCGAGCCGGGCGCGCAGAGCGGGGCGTTGATCGACATCCAGGGCTTCACCAATCGCACCCTGGGCTGGCGCTCCTGGCTGGACATCCTCGAACTGGAGCGCGCCAATCCCGAACAACTGGCTGTGCTGGAAGAGAGCCACCCCAAGGCCAAGGTGTCGGAGTACTACCTGACGCTGATCCATCAGCCAGAAATACTGCGGCAGCGTTCCCTGGCCTTCAACGCCATCATGTACGCCCCAGGCGGCTTGCCACGTGCCGAGCGGGAATTGGCCAGCGCCGTCGTTTCGCGTACCAACCGGTGCGTGTACTGCGCCTCGGTGCATGCCCAGCGTTATGCACAACTGGCCAAGCGCGACGAGATCATTCGCGAAGTCTTCAACGACCCCCACAGCGCCGGGCAGACGCCACGTGAACGGGCCATCGTGCACCTGGCCATCGACCTGACCCTGCAGCCCGGCAGTTTCAGTGCCGAGCACCTGCTCGCCGCCCGCCAGGCCGGGCTCGGCGAGGGCGAGCTGCTCGACCTGATCCACGCCGTGGCGATCTTTGCCTGGGCCAACCGCCTGATGCTCAATCTGGGCGAGCCGATCTGGCCGGAAGAATCGAGCGCAGTCTGAGCCAGTGAGTGGGAGGCCAACGGCGGTAGCCATCACCTAGCTCTCACATAAATCGCAGCTCCCGCAGGGCCAGGGCAACCCTGGCGTTCCTGCGGATCAGCTGCTGCTAGAGGAAGCCCGTACAGAGCGGGCAGGGCAGTGGGCTTGCGAGCGCCCCGCCATTGATGCCCAGGCCGCCGGCCCTGCGATCTGGTCGTCGGATTTCCAGCACCGCGCGTGTTTGCCGGATTATCCTGGTATGGCTATATGCGATTACTATTTGCAGTCTTAGATAGCCGAATGCGTTAGAGGCGGGATGGGGGCATTTTCGCCATTCCTGCAGTATCCGGCTCCTGCCACCCCTCTACTTGCGCGAACCCATGGTCACCACCACCGTCATCCTCGGCATGCTCTGCGTGCACTTGCTGTGTTTCTGCGTGATGTTCCTGCTGATCAGCACCCGGCTGAGCGGCAAGAAGCTGGGCATGGATGTCTTCGCGCTAGGCAACTTTCTGCTTGGGCTCGCCTACATCTTGCAGTTGCTAGGTGACCCTGCAAATAGCGGGGTGCTCAGTGTTATCAACCACACGCTGACGCTCTGCGCCCCCGTCGCTTATGTCCTGGGCGCCATGCGCTTTTTTGATCGCCCAACCCCGATATGGCGCCCACTGCTCGCACTGGCAGGTACCTACACGGCCGTGCAACTGCTGATGGAGTCAACGCTCGGGCCTGATGCACGCCACGCCTTGTTGGCGGGATCTTGCATGTTGCTGTTTCTGGCCATGACAGTGACGGCGCTTTATGTGAGGGGAAATGTGGCCAAGGATTTGCGCGTAGAAATGGCCGTGTTCGCCGTTTTGATTGCTGGCATCTGTGCGCTGAACGCGGCAAAGCTGGTGATGATTCTCAATGTGGGCTTGGAGGTGCTCGATATGAACACCAGGTTCCAGAAAGCCTTCTATATCTACATGTCGTTCCTGGGGACAGTGCTTCCCCCCTGCGCGGTCTGGCTGGTTCTGCGCCGTCTCACCGATGAGCTGCGCAGCATGGCGGCACACGACCCGCTGACCCGATTGCTCAATCGGCGCGGGCTGATGGATGGGCTGGATGCGCATTTCCATTCACGATCGGCAGGGCCTGCGTATCTGCTGATCGTGGATATCGATCACTTCAAACGCATCAACGATACCTACGGCCACAAAATGGGCGATCTCGTGCTGTGCCATGTTGCCGATGTTCTCAAAGCCACTGCCCGCGAAGGCGATCTGACCTGCAGGCTGGGCGGCGAGGAATTCGCGGTCGTCTGCCAGGGCACGGACAGGGCTGGTGCCATGCAACTGGCAGAACGCATGCGTACGGCAATCGAGCAAATCGAAGTGCCTGGTATCGGCCTGAACCAAGCGATCCGCTGCACGGCAACCATCGGCGTTTCGGATGACTTCACCAGCACGCAAGCGCTGGAGCAAACCATGCAGCAAGCCGATGCCGCGCTCTACCGAGGCAAGAAGTCAGGGCGCAATCGTGTTGAGTATGGGCAGGAAGATTACGCAGGCCAGGCGCAATCTACGCTGATCTAGGTGCTGTTGATGGGGAGGGGGGTAGATTTATTTATGGGGCAACATCGGTGCATAAATAGTAAATCCGTCCTGTTTGCCCTGTATGGATGTGTGCTCGCGTCGCATTTTTAACGTGGCAAGGAGGCAAGTGATGCCAGTGAAAGTTGTTTGGAGAGTTCTTTTTGTTTTCATGCTTTGCGTGGCAGCGTTGGTTTTTTATGTTTTCGGAAGCTGGGCTTACGTTGGGGTTCGTAACTATCAAGGATACTGAATTAGTGCAGGAGAAGCCTCGGCCGCTAGCCGCCCTTCGCGACCGGTAGCAGTCGGCCAAAAGCAACTATTCGCCGACTCCGAACAAGTGATCACACATTTTAAAGATGCAGAACCTGACCGTCCCCTGCGCCGTGCCCTGGCGCTTCGACCTTAACCCGCATCCCGATCAACAGCGCTGCGAGCAGCATCAGAATGCCAGCGGCGACAAATACGCCGGCGATGCCACTGAAACTGAACATAGCGCCCCCGGCAGCGGCACCCGCAGCGATCGCCGACTGCACCGAGGCCACAACCATTCCTCCCGCACTTTCCGCCTGATCTGGCACCGCCCGGGCTACCCAGTTTGACCACGCCACTGGAACACCGCCGAAAGCTATGCCCCAGAGAGCCAATAACAACACCTGAAACGGCACAGAAGCAGGCAGCAAAACCAGGGCTAATGCTGCAACGCCGACCAGCGCAGGCATCATCACCATCGTCCCCCAGGGGCTACGCTCAAGTAGCCAACCTGCCAGCAGGGTGCCGACGAAGTTAGCTGCGCCGAAACCCAGCAGCATCAGCGCCAATCCTTCGGCCCCCACGCCGGTTGTGCTTTCCAGAAACGGCCGGATGTAGGTGAACAACGCGAAGTGTCCTGTATGCACCAGCACGCAACCCAGCATGCCCACGGCAATACCCGGACGCAGCAGCACTTCCAGCACCGTTCTCAAGCGTGCCGGCCTGCGCGGTGCCAGAGGGGGCAGCGTGAAAAGCTGGAAAACCAGCGTCACTACCCCGACGGCGGCGGCCGCCACAAAAGCACTGCGCCAGCCATATAACCCGCCCAAATAGCTGCCGAGCGGCACCGCCACCACAGTGCCCACCGCAATACCGCTGAAAATAATCGACAGGGCCCGCGGCAGCAACGTCGCTGGCACCAAACGCATCGCCACTGCCGCCGCCATGCTCCAGAAGCCGCCGAGTGCGATGCCTAGCAAAATCCGCATGATCAGCAGAACCATCAGGCTGGAAGAGAAAGCCACCAGCAAGTTGGAGGCAATCATCAGCATGGAAAAGCACAGCAATACCACGCGCCGGTCGATCCCTCGCGTCAAGCCTGGCACCAGTAACCCAGAGAACAGCGCCACTACTGCAGTTACTGTCACCGCCTGCCCCGCCAAGGCTTCCGACACACCCAGTTCAACAGCCATCGGCGTCAGCAAGCTGGCCGGGAGGTACTCCGCCGTCAACAATCCAAACACGCCCATCGCAAGCGAGAACACCGCCATCCAGGCCGGTGTCGCTGGCTCTGCATCAGCCTCGTTGCCAAAGTGCGCATCAGTTACAACGTCACACACCCCATTACTCATCACTAAATACCTCTGGAATTATCTCAACCAGAAGTCTATGGAAGCAGAGCAGGATGTTCTATGATGCAAAGTCTTCAGTTTTTGACCGAAACCCCGTAATAACATCTATGGATCAGTTCGCCTTATCGTCCGACCTCATCAACGAACTGTTACGCGGCATGCGCCTGCGGGGCGTCGAGTACCGCCGCATCCAGGCGGGCCCCTTTTTCGGGCTGGGTTTTGCTGCCAAACCAGGACACGCCTACTTCCATTTCCTCGCCGTCGGCACCGCCGTCCTGCGTGCGGAGGATGGCACTTTGTACGAGTTGTCGGCCGGCAACGCCGTGTTCATCGCCCAGGGTGAAGCCCATCAACTTCTCTCAAGCTTGGACGTACCCGCCCAAGACATCGGCAGCTTCGACGCGGTCCTCTCGGCGACGCGATCTGCGCCGTAGATGCTTCCCCCGGTGCCGATGTCAGCCCCAGCACCATTATCTTCAGCGGTTGTATGGAGTTCGAACTCACAAGCTTGCATGGCCTTGGCGGGTTGATGCCAGATCTGATGCTGATTGATGCCAGGGGGCAGCGTTACCCTGGACTTATGCCGATTCTCGCCTCCATGGAGCGTGAAGTTCGCTCCGCACGCATCGGCTTCGCAGGCATCCTCGCTCGTCTCGCCGACGTAGTGGCGGCGATGATCGTCCGTGGCTGGGTTGAATGCGCCTGCGGCAACGCCTCAGGCCTGGTGGCCGCTTTGCGCGACCCCAGGCTGGCCAGTGCGCTCCTGGCCTTGCACAGGGAGCCGGCGCGTGACTGGACCGTAGCGGAACTGGCGGCGCAATGTAATATCTCTCGCTCTGTCTTTGCGGAACGCTTCCAGGTCACTGTCGGCATCCCCCCGCTGCGCTATGCAACGGAGCTGCGGATGCGCCTTGCCAGTCAATGGCTAAGTCTTGAGCGACTATCTATTGATGCCGTAGCGCAGCGCCTGGGCTATACCTCTCAGGCGGCCTTCAGTCGCGCCTTCAAGCGCATCACCGGCCAGCCACCCGGCGCTAGCCGGCGAATGGCTCGTTCTATCGCATCCTGAAGTATGAAAATGTGGAGTGTGCATAGACACTTGTATCGATCTGGTAATCCCCCCTGATGTAAGCGGGTGCTATGGGTCGACTGGCGCCCTTCACGACAGGCACCAACCGGCCAAAAAGTGACGTTGGACACGGGCCTTCCTCGTCGGGAAGCTCAGATTTTTATAACCAATAAAAGTATTGATTGTGGGTGAATCAACCCGCTTACCAGTTCAGCAAATTCGACATCATGCTGGATTTCGCGCGGGTCGGGGGTATATGGCGGCCGAGTAGTGCAGGCGTACTAAACCCACTTCATAACGTCAGTGTTGTATTGCGCCTGAAAAAGTCTGGGGGCTATGGTGGCCGGATATTCGAATCAAAAGCCTTCCGGGAAGTTTCCATGTTCACGACCGCCCCTACCGCATACGACGTCGAGCGCTCTCAGGCGATCGTGCGCCTGATCATCGCACCAATCATCACCAGCTACGCACTGCTGCTCTATCAGCAATCGTTCATAGAATCATTGCTAGCCCTGCAGGTCCTCTGGCTCATGACGATGTGCTTCGTCGTTTCTCTGGTGCTATGGGTCGATATCCGCCGCCGGCCAGGTAATCGACCAGTACGGCGGGTGCTCACCATGCTCATTGACTATGGCTGCCTCACCGCAATGATCGCCGTAGGCGATGCGCCCATGCTGCCGATCTATGCGATCCTGCTCTGGGTGACTGTCGGTTATGGGCTGCGTTACAGATCAGGTTACCTGTTGCTGGCAACCATCATGGCCATGATCTCGCTGCTGATAATCGTCAGCACATCGGCCTACTGGCGATCGCAGCCTTACCTGATCTTCACCTTGGTGCTCACCACTCTGATGGTGCCAGCCTACATACACGCCCTACTCAAGCGCTCACGTCGGGCGACCGAGGCCGAGCAGGCAGCCAACCTGGCCAAATCGCAGTTCCTGGCGCAAGCCAGCCATGACCTTCGCCAACCCATTCACTCCATCAGCCTGTTCACCGCCTGCCTGCGCGACAGCAGCCTGGATACCGAGCAGAAGCGCCTAGTGGAAAACATCGACAAATCGCTGCACAGCGTCACCCGCCTGTTTCGTTCGATTCTCGACATCTACTCGCTGGACAGCGGCAAGGTCGTTCCGCAGATAGAGGTCCTGCCACTGCACAAGCTCCTGCAACACCTGATCCAGCAGAACACCGAGGCCGCTCGCTGGGCCGGGGTGGACATTCGTCTGCACTGCCCGCCGGTATATGTGCGTGCCGATCATGGGCTACTGAACACCATGTTGCAGAACCTGCTCTCCAACGCCCTGAAGTACGCCCCCGGGCAACCCTTGCTGGTCGGTTGCCGGCGCAAAGGCACGGGCCTGTCCATCGAGTTTTACGACAAGGGTCGAGGCATCGCCGCAGCGCATCTCGACAATATCTTCGAAGAGTTCTACCGGGTACGTCAGGCGCGCGACAGCGATGTCGAGGGCATGGGCCTTGGGCTGACCATCGTCAGGCGACTGGGGAAGCTGCTGGGGCTGCGCATTCGTATCCGCTCCGTAGAAGGCCGCGGCACGCTCGCCGCAATCGACGGCCTGCAACGGGTAGCGGCACCGGTCGAGCGCGCCTCACCGGCAAGCGGCGCCAGCCAGGCGCCGCGCATGCTCGATGGGCTGCGGATATGCCTGATCGAGGACGATCAGAACGTTCTGCTGGCTACCGCCACCCTGCTGAAGAAATGGGGCTGCGAAGTCGCCACCTTCACCTCGATCCCCGACGTTTCGCCCAACTTCGATCTGGTAGTTACCGACTTCGACCTTGGCCGCGAGGCCTCCGGGGCCGACTGCATCGCCCATGTACGCGCACTCAGCGGCCGCAACGTGCCCGCCATCATCATGACCGGGCACGATGTGCGCCGTGTTCAAGAGCAATTGGGCGATGAGGAGATTCCGATCTTGTCCAAGCCCGTGCAGCCCGCCGAACTGCGCTCGCTGCTGGTGGCACTGAAACAAAAAGCGCTAGCTGCTTAGGGCCTGCTGCCGATCTCCAGCATCAAACGCAGCCAATTAACAGTTGAGTGGATATATTCTCCGCGCTCTAACCGTCCGCCTCTGGCCGAAAACGGCCTGTCATGACGTCTGCTATCCGCCAAAGAGACATCCAAAGAGGCAGCTGAAGAAACTGCTCATTTACTAGATTTCACATTGCCCTGACGCCTTTCTTTCGAAGGGGAGTTACCGAAGTAGGACGCGTAGCATTTGCTGAAATGGCTTGGCGAGGCGAAACCGCAGGCGACGCTGACATCCAGAATTGGCAAGTCAGAGTACTGGAGCAAGCGCCGTCCTTCGGTGATACGAAGCTCCAGGTAATAGCGCACCGGTGTGGTGCCAAGTTGCTGCTGGAATAGCCGCTCGATCTGGCGCCGAGAACGGCCCGAATATTGAGCCAATTGCTCGGCACTCAGGGGCTCTTCGATATTTGCGCCCATCAGGCTGATCACGTTCCGCAACGGCTCGCTCATCTTGGCGTGCAGAGCAGGGCGGACTCGTCTGAAGCGGGATTCCTCGAAGGCCAAGATATCTACGATTCCTTCAACCAGATCACGGCCATGGAGTTTGTTGATCCACTCCAGCACCATGTTGAACGCGCCGGTAGGACTGGCTGCCGTCAAACGGTCATGATCGACCATGAAGCTTTCCGAAGTGACTTGGCTATTCCTGGCGATCTCCGCCAGCGCGGCTCTATGCTCCGGGTGGATCGCGCACTTGTATCCGTCAAGCAGGCCCGCCTGTCCCAGAAACCATGCGCCGCTCCATAGGCCTGCCAGGGCGATATCCTTTTCATTCGCAGCGTGTAGAAGTTGCTTCAGAGCAGGAATCGGGCGCAGGTTGGTACGCAGCCCTCCGCAGACCACCAGCAAATCGAGCCCCGTTAGATGGCTTACGTTCAGCTCGGCACTGGGGCAGATGGTGATACCTAGATCACTGACCACCGCTTCGCCGTTCAGGCTGAAGGTTCGAGTCGCGAATACGTCAGCGTTGATCAGGTTGGCCGTTACCAGGATATCCAGCGCCTGAGTGAAGGCAGGCAGGGAGAAGTGTTCCAGAAGCAGAAAGCCGACATTGGTCTTTCGCAGGGCAAGGCCCTCCTTACCTACGAACCGCAGGTTTTGTCCCTGTAGCTGCTCACTAAAGCTTCGTCTGTTCGACATATATCAACGATCTCATCCTTGTCGAGTCGGCGCCAATGCTGCCTGTGGAGTGTCTTGCGAGAGCCGAGAGGTCGATAACGGAATTCAGAGCTTAGTGCTCTATCTGCTATTCCCGTGGGGAGCCTGTTACGTGCGAGAAAACGGCGCCCTATAGACGCCGCTTTGTGTGGTTGGGATCAGGTTTCAGCCAACCGACTTCAACGCAATCGGCCCGCGGAGGCGTTCTAGCATGGTCGCGCAGTACCAATCATCGAATTGGCACACGCCGTTTTCGGCAATTTCCGAGTATGGGCCTGGCTCGTAGGAAGGCGAATTGACGCCGGCCTGAGTGCCCTCGACCAACTGACGATCCTGGTCGTTGGTTGCGATCCACACCTTGGTCAGGCGCTCGATGTCGTAATCCACTCCCTCGACCGCCGACTCCGGCACCAGCCACTTCGTAGTAACCAGGGTTTCGTTCGGGCCAATGGGCAGCACTCGGAAGCTCAGTGCGTGGTCGCCCAGAAAGTGGTTCCAAGTGGACGGGTAATTGAAATAGAGCAGGGCACCGATGTCAGCTTCGCCGCTCTTGTCGAGCCGGCCATTGACGGCGGGCTTGCCATCCATCGTGTAGCTCACTGCACCAGCGGAGAGCGGGATGCGGGTCATGCGGAAGCGACCGTTGATGTCCATGACCAGCTTGCTGGGCATACCGGCTCGTTCGCAGCGAGCCCAGTGGGCGCTCAGTTCCGGGTCGTCTTCGCCACCCACGCCTGCGACTGAGAGGTTCTCCACGAAGGAATTGAGCAGCTCTGGGTGTGTGCCGTCGCAGTGGTAGCACTCGCGGTTATTCTCGAAAACCAGCTTCCAGTTGCCTCGTTCGATCAGGTCGGATTTGAAGGCGACTTTGCAGTTATCCAGAAAGTGCGGCGCGATGAAGGGCTTTACCGCGCTGCGGAAAGAGTCGAAGTCGGGTGCCTTGGTGGCGACACAGACATAGATGAAGCTTTCGACGATTTCGCAGTGCACGGGCTTCAGGTTGTACTGGGTTTTATCGAAGTCAGTGCCCATGTTGCCAGCGAACAACAGGTTGCCGTCCAGCTCGTAAGTCCACTTGTGATAAGGGCATACGAGCTTGGCTACTTTACCCTGTTCGTGCTCGCAGACCTTGGCGCCACGGTGGCGGCAAGCATTATGAAAGGCATGCACCTGGCCGTTCTTGCCACCTACCACAACGACCGGGTAATCCCCGATCTGCAAGGTGAAGTACTGGCCAGGTTTGGCGACTTCGAATGTATGGCCGGCGAAGATCCAATCCTTGTGCCAGATCTGCTCCAGATCCTGGCGATAGACCTGGGGATCACTGTAAAGCTCACGGGGTAGCGAGTGTCGGGCTTTGCGTTGAGAGATCAGGTCGATGACGGTTTGCTTGTTACTCATAGTGGTTCCTCCAGGAAACATACCTTGAGCCGAATTTCGTTAACGGTCTTGTTGGTCTTGTGATGTTTGAAAACTCATGGCAAACGCCGCCATCGCTATGAAAGCTTTCGGCGGCGGGCAGGCCGGAGACACCCTGCGGCGCAGTGATGCATGCTCGGAGCGTATTACGCCACCCGTGGCGCTACAAACGACATTTCAGACGGGGAAAGCATGATTGCAGGTTATTGATCGTGCGGCCGGAACAGTGGCGCCAGAGCATCGATGGCCGATGCCGACTGCTCCAGTTCCTTTATCGCCGACTTCAACTCCAGGCACGTTTGGTGACTGAGATTCACACCGGCAAACAGATCGAATTTCATGTCGATGTCTTCTGAGGTCATGGGGCGCTCGGGGTCACCCAATGCGGCTGTAATGGGTGACTCCAGCTGTTCTCCGCTCTTCAGTGCAACGAGTACGCGGGAAAGAATTTCCTTCGGGAAGCGTGCCGAAATATCTGCTGACTCTACGATTTCGATGCGTTCACTGACGGCGAGAATGTCTGGCGCGGCGATGGCTGCGCCGGTGACTTCAACTGGGCCGACCTTGCCGCGTGCAATGAGCGCCGCCAGTGGAAAGGCGAGGGCGTACTGGGCTTCGTCGGCGTTGCTGGGACGGTGGCCCTGCAGGCACATCGACTCCCAAAAAGTTTCCACACGAATCGATTCGACGTTGTCAGCACAGATTTGCGGGTGCTCGCGCATCAGCTCGCTCATGGCGGTGAGGGCGGGCTGAGCCCAGCGGCATACGGGCCAGGGTTTGAAGTACTGCGCGTCTATTTCCCAGCGGCTGCCCAGATCATCCCAGTAGGGTGCTGCACTGGCATCTTCGACTGTCTCGGCCGGAGCGCCGGTTACGCCCTCGCGGGCCATCAGCAATGCGTTCAACCCAACGAAAGCCCCGGAACCATGGGCATCACGCAGCATGGTCGGGTGCTGAACCACACGCATCATCGGGCAGCGCGCGCTGAAATACTCGGCGATTCCCAGTGCATGGCGGAAGGTGGTTTCATCGAGCCCCATCAGGCGTGCGCCCGCGCACACCACGCCAATGGCCGAAAAACCACCTGAGGCATGGTAGGTCGGAGAGGTGGATATCAGTGATACACCAGCACGCAAGCCTGTTTCATAACCGACGCAGAGTGCTTCGAGCAGTTGCCTGCCAGTGATCGGCTGGCCCTGCGCATGCAGCGCGTCAGCCAAGGCCAGGATAGCTGGAACTACCGTTGCGCCCGCGTGGCCCTTGGACGTGAAATGGCCTTCGTGGGCATCCAGGCTATCGGCCGTGAAGCCGCCAGCCCAGCCGGCACCCAGAACACTGACCTGGGTGCCATCGAACGGCAACCGACTGATGAACGCTCCGCCGGGATAGTGTTGGCGAGCGAAGCGATAGAGCGTCTGGCTGGTCTCGTTGGTTACCGCCCCGGCCATTACCCCAACGATATCGAGCAGGCTTTTTTTCAGTATTGCCTGGGTATGAGCAGGCAACTGGGAAAACTCAAAGTCACGGCAGAAGATGTACAGCGACATGCGATGGCTCCTTTTGAGCTCTGCTCGGGCAATATTCACCCCGCAGACAGTGGCCCAGCGCGTAGTCGTACTCTAGCGACATTTTCTTCGTGCAAAGGATAACCGCAGGTCAGGCTAGCGGCGTGCGAAGTGGCCCAATATCCATTGCTGAAAACGCCGCACGGCATCGACGTCTTCGGCTTCTTCGCGAATAGAAAGATAGTGACGGCTGTTGCGCAGCTCTACTTGCGACTCGATGGGGCGTACCAGCAGGCCCTGTTCGAGCAGTGCCTTGACCAGATGATTCCAGCCCAGCGCAACGCCCTGATGAGTGAGCACCATGCTGATGATCAGGTTGTAGTCGTTGGCGCTGAAAATCTGTGGGCTTGTCGCTGGGCGCTCATCGAGATTGATGCCCTGAAACGCCAGCCATACGCCCCAGTCGACGTGCTCCGCTACCTGCGAGCGTCCGTAGGGACTCAGGTTGAGCAGCAACGAATCACGTACGCCCTCTAGCGTGCAGAGCTGTGGGTTGCGCTCCAGATACTGTGGTGAGCACACGGGGTAGATGACGTCGTGGAACAGGGCAGTCCTGCGGTATCCCTCGCCGACCTTGGGCAGTTTGGTAATGAAAATATCCGGCTGTACACCGGGTTCCATGACCAGGAAGTTCTGAGTCGTGATCAGGTTCAGTTCGATGTCGTTGTGCTGGGCGAAAAAATCCGGGAGGTGCTGCGACAGCCACAGCGCCGAGAACGCGGGTGAACAGCAAACCGTCAGCATGCGTTTACTGGCTTGATTACTGCGGATGCGCTCGGCGGCCTGGGCGATGTTGACGAACGATAACTGTGCGGCATCGAAGAAAAGCTCGCCGGCGCTGGTGAGCTGCACCGCCCGACCAACACGGTCAAACAGTTGGGCGCCTAGATAACCTTCAAGCTCTCGAATCTGCCGGCTGATTGCGGCTTGCGATACGCACAACGCTTCTGCGGCACGCGTGAAGCTTTCATATTTTGCAGCAGCAACGAATGCCTTTACCGCGCGCAATGAGGGCATTCTGAGGAGTAGGGCATCTGGGTCGGTGTGCTTGGACATTCGAGCCTCGTTAATAACTGCAGTGCCATGCTCAGGGGGCACGGTGCACGCGTGCCGAAGGGTAAGACGCGCAAGCGCGTAGGTCTGTTCTCTACACGACACTCCGGTGGCGTTGAGCGAATGCATAACGCGAGGTTATCAAATTGCCTCTGGAAATGTAGTTGGATTTGCTAGGGGGATGATTATAGTTTTGACGAAAGCCCTACTCCGCGGGCAAACAATAAAAACAGGATATCGTCGTGAATACAGACACTCATTGCTCCTGCCCATCAAGAATTATTCCCTATCACTGTGCGCTGGTTTATGGCGAGCACGTCGGGGTTGAAGGAGGCGAGTCATGAGTGAAACCGATGAAATCATGTCTGTTCGTAATGTTTACAAGGTGTTCGGCTCTCAGCCGAAAATAGCGCTGGATATGGTGCGCGATGGCGCAACCAAGGCAGATATATTTGAAAAGACCGGGCAAGTGATTGGCGTATTTGATGCCAATTTTTCTGTCAGGCGTGGTGAGATTTTCGTCATCATGGGTTTGTCTGGGTCGGGCAAGTCGACCATGGTGCGTTTATTCAACAGGCTCATCGAACCCAGCTTCGGCTCCATCTTTCTCAATGGTAAGGAAATCACCGGCCTTGCTGATAAAGACCTGCTGCAAGTTCGTCGCAGGGACATGGGCATGGTGTTTCAGTCCTTTGCTTTGATGCCTCACATGTCGGTACTCGATAATGTCGGCTTCGGCCTGGAGATAAGTGGTGTTTCGGAAAAGGAGCGCAATGCGCGTTCTCTCGAGGCGTTAAGCCAGGTTGGCCTTGCCGGGCAGGAACATTGCTTTCCGCACCAGCTCTCGGGCGGCATGCAGCAGCGTGTGGGGCTGGCAAGGGCGTTGGCAAACGATCCGGCTATCTTGCTGATGGATGAAGCATTTTCAGCCCTTGATCCTATGATCCGCTGTGAGATGCAGGGTGAACTGATAAAGCTTCAGAAAGAACAAAATCGCACCGTTATCTTTATTTCCCATGATATTGAAGAGGCCGTTCGTATTGGCCATCGCATTGCAATAATGGAAGGTGGCAAAGTTGTACAGATCGGTACGCCACGTGAGTTGTTGAGCAATCCGGTTAACGATTATGTTCGCGCATTTTTCAACGGATTCGATTCCAGTCGAATTCTCAAGGCTGGAGATATCGCCCAAGAAGGCGGTATTGCCTATGAGCCGGGCCGACAGCCCTCGCTGAAGGCCGAAACTCCGCTCAACGAGATCTTCCATATTGTGGCGCAGGCCGCTTTGCCCGTTCCGGTAGTTGATGAGGCTGGCGTCTATCGGGGAAGTATTTCTCAAGGCCGCTTGCTGAGTTGTCTTGGCGGAAACTAAACCTGCACTACGTAAAGTAAGCCGTTGTTGAGGCTGAGGTACAGCTCATGTCCGATTTTAGTTTTCTCGACCCGTTCAAAACGATCAATGTTCCAGTAGGGACATGGGTGGAAGATGCACTTCGTTATTTGGTGCATAACTTTCGCGATGTATTTCGCTCCATTCGCTGGCCTGTCGATCAGGTGCTCGATGGTGTCCAGGCAGCGCTGATGTCGGTACCGCCTAGCGTATTCATCATCCTGGCGGGCCTGATCGGCTGGCAGGTGGGCGGACGCCGAATCGGTGCGCTGATGGTCGTCATGCTCACTGCCCTGGGATTGATCGGCGTATGGGGCGACGCCATGGTCACTCTCGCGCTGGTTCTGACCTCGCTGTTTTTCTGTGCCGTGATCGGTATCCCACTGGGCATTGCCTGTGCACGCAGCGACCGTCTCGAGGTGTTGATTCGCCCAGTGCTCGACGCCATGCAGACCTTGCCCGCATTCGTCTATCTGGTTCCGGTGGTGATGCTGTTCGGCATCGGCAACGTGCCTGGCGTAATCGTCACCATCATTTTTTCGGTGTCGCCACTGGTACGTCTCACCAACCTGGGTATTCGTCAGGTTCCTGAAGACAAAATCGAGGCCGCACGGGCCTTTGGCTGTACGCCTCGACAGATGCTGCTAAGGGTGCAGCTGCCGCTTGCCGCTCCCACCATCATGGCTGGTGTCAACCAGACCCTGATGCTGGCGCTGTCGATGGTAGTCGTGGCGTCGATGATTTCCGTCGGTGGTCTGGGGCTGATGGTACTGAGTGGTATTGGCCGGCTCGACATGGCGCTGGCGAGCGTTGGCGGTATCGGATTGGTACTGCTGGCGATTTGTCTGGATCGTTTCACCCAAGCGCTGGGTGAGCGCAGTCAACACCTGACTACCGGTCAGCGCTGGTACCACAGTGGGCCGGTCGGGCTGGTGGTGCGGTTGAAGAAGAAAAAGAAAGACGTTGCACAGCCTTTAACTCATTGAACTTGCCTTTCCTCTAATTAAAAACATCAGCAGGTGACTCATGAATTTCTCCATGTGCAAGAGAGCTATCGTTGCCGCCATGACCGCTCCGGTTATCGGCATGATTCTGGTATCCGCCGCTCAGGCAGCCAACCCGGACAAACCCGGCGAGGGGGTATCGGTCACGCCTATCTTCCCGACCATCGCCGAAGAGCGTTTTCGCGGCGAAATAGCTATAGCGGGGCTCGAGGCGCTTGGCTACGAGGTCAAACAACCGAAAGAGACTGACTACCCAGCATTGTTTCTGGCGCTGTCTTACGGCGATGCAGACTTCACCGTGCACATGTGGGAGCACCTGCATGCTGCGTTCTACGCCAAGGCTGGCGGCGATGACGTGATGACTGCGGTCGGTGACGTGATGCCCGGGGTATTGCAAGGCTTCATGATCGACAAGAAAACCGCCGATGCCCACCACATCAAGGACGTGTCTGACCTCAAGAAGCCAGAAATCGCCAAACTCTTCGACAGCAACGGTGACGGCAAGGCAGATCTGACCGGCTGCAACCCTGGTTGGGGTTGCGAGGTGATCATCGAGCACCAGCTCAAGGCTTACGGCCTCAACGATACCGTCACCAATAACCGTGGCTCTTACTTCGCCCTGATGGCCGACACCATTTCTCGCTATCAGCAGGGGCAACCGATTCTCTACTACACCTGGGTGCCGCAATGGATCTCTGGCGTGTTGGTGGAGGGGCGTGACGTCGTATGGCTGCCGGTTCCATTCACTTCATTGCCCGACGGCAAGAATGACGTGAACACCACGTTTGATGGCAAGAATCTCGGCGCTCCGATCGACAACGTGAAGGCGGTTCTTAACAAGGAGTTCGCCGAGGAAAATCCGGCAGCGCGCACCTTCCTTTCCAAAGTCCGGATATCCACTGAAGACGAAAGCGCACAGAACCTGCGTATGCAAAATGGCGAGAAGTCACTCGAGGCTATAAAGCGCCAGGCCCAGGAGTGGATCAGTGCTCACCAGACCGAATGGCACAGCTGGCTGAAAGATGCACGGGCAGCTGGACAGCAGTAAGGGCAGAGTTTTCTGGGCAGGCAGGTGAATCATGAAAGACTCCTTTCAAAGCGTACTGAAATCACGAAACCAGGTGTTTGGCGTGGGTGGCACTCCGGCAAGCCGCTGTGTTCGTGTCGCCTTCATCCTGCTTGACCAGTTTTCTCTGACGTCCTTTTCCACTGCACTGGACGCGCTCAATACGGGCACTGCACTCGAGCAGGGTGTCGACTACCAGATCAGTACATGGTCGCTGACTGGTGGTGCCATCTGTAGTGATGTGGGTGTGACGGTTGATACCCAGCGCCTGCCGCTGGTTCGTGTGCAGCACCATATGCTTGTGCTCGTCGGAGGGCACCGCGTCAGGCTGGCGCCAAACGCCGTACTGAGTAAGGTGCTGCGCCGCGCCGCCCTCGAGCGCACGATGATGTGCGGCCTGTGGAACGCTGCATTTCATCTGGCGCAGGCTGGGCTTCTCGAAAACCGGGCCGGTGTATGCCACCCCGATAGTCTTGCGCCGATCAAGGAGTATCACCCGTCTTTGGATCTCGGTGGCAGTGGTCACGCACTCAGCGGCCGCGTTGGCACCAGTGCCGAACCTGGTGCGGTGCTGGACTTGATGCTGGCGGTGATGAAGCGCTGCGCACTGGGGCATACACCGGTGTTCGAGGACGAGATCAAGCGCCTGCACCAGCCGGAGCGTCATCAACAGGATTTGCCCGCCATCTCGAGGCCGAGTGGCAGGTGCCTCCCCAAACCGTTGAGTGTGGCGTTGTCGATGATGGAGGAGAACATAGAAGAGCCGCTGGACATCGAGCTGATCGCTGATCAGGTCGGCGTCTCACGGCGACAGCTAGAGCGTCGTTTCTCGCGTCACCTGAACGCGCCACCGCTGCGCTATTACCTGGAGCTGCGCCTGACTCGCGCGCGCCAGTTGATCGTCCACAGCAACCGCTCACTGACCGATGTAGCACTGGCTACCGGGTTCGTCAGCTACCCGCACTTTCACCGTCGTTTCAAGGATCTGTTCGGGCTGCCGCCGATGGAATTCAGAACCACCTACGACTCGCATTTGAGCCACCACTCGGCTTTCCAGGCACAGCCGAGCACCTGATCACGATAACCAACGAACCCGCTCGCCAGCCAGCGGGTGTAGCTCAGTACGCCCTGCATTCAGGCCGCTTCCTCAATTGCAATGGTTCAGCACTCATGAAAGTTCACGCCTTGCCTGCCGATGACAACAGCTGTGGCTGGTTCCACCTCAGCCCGCCGCGTAAACCCTGTGCCAGCCATCATGGCCACAGTGAGGCACCCTGGGTGGTCATCGGCGCGGGGTTTACCGGCCTCTCGGCAGCTCGGCAACTGGCGCTGAACTTCCCGGATGACGAAGTGGTGCTGATAGAGGCGCAGGAGGTTGGCCTCGGCCCCTCCGGGCGCAACGCCGGCTTTGCAATCGATTTGCCCCATGACATCGGCGCCGAGGATTACATCGGCGATCTCGATATCGCCAGAACCGTTCTCAAACTGAACCTGGCTGGCCAGCGTCTGCTCAGCCAGTGGGTCGAGACCTTTGGTATCGACTGCCAGATGAAGGCCTGCGGGAAGTATCAGGCCGCAGTCGAGCGGCGAGGCCTGGCCGTGCTCGATGCATACCGCCGTGGCCTGGACAAGCTCGGCCAGCCTTATGAAATGCTCAGCGAGCAAGAGTTGCCGCATCACATTGGCACGCACTTCTATCGCCAGGCTTTGTACACCCCGGGAGCGGTGTTGATTCAGCCTTCGGCGCTGGTCAAAGGCCTGGCCGACAACCTGCCCGCGAACGTGACGCTTTACGAGCGCACGCCGATTCTGGAAGTTGAATACGGCACCAATAAAACACGCTTACGGCATGCCGCTGGCAGCATCTCTGCCAGCCGGCTGGTGCTGGCCAACAATTCCTTTGGTCAGCATTTCGGTTTTCTGCACGGGCGCATGCTGCCGATCTTCACCTACGGCAGCATCACCCGCCAACTCACCAGTGACGAACAGGCGCGCCTGCAAGGCAAACCCTACTGGGGAGTCATTCCGGCCGATCCGTTCGGCACCACGGTTCGCCGCACGCCGGACAACCGTCTGCTGATTCGCAACAGCTTCAGTTTCAACCCTGATGGCCGCAGTAACCCCAAATACCTGCAGCGTTTTCTGCAGCGTCACAGGGCCTCTTATGCACAACGTTTCCCCATGCTGCCCAACGTCGATTTCGAATACACCTGGGGCGGCGCACTGGCGATGACCCGCAACCACAACGGCTTCTTCGGCCAGTTGGCACCTAACGTCTATGGCGCTCTGGGCTGCAACGGGCTGGGCGTAACACGCGGCACCATCACCGGTAAGTTGCTGGCCGACTGGCTCGCTGGCGAACGCAATGACTTGATCGATTTCCTGCTGGCCGCTCCAGGCCCCAACGCAAACCCACCGCAGCCGTTCCTGTCAGCAGGGGTCAATCTGAACCTGCTGTGGGGGCAGCGCCGGGCAGGGCGGGAGAGCTGAGGCCAACGTACTGCCGAAACGCGGTGCTCCGGTTCCGCACTATCAATGAATCAACCAGATGGAGGCTCTACCCATGAACTTCGACGGCATCTTCACTCCGGCCATTACTCCGCTGCAGAGCAATGGCGAGATCGACCATGGTGCGTTTGCGGAGGTCCTCGAATACCTGATCGAGGCCAGGGTACACGGCATCGTCATCGGTGGCTCTACGGGTGAGTACTACGCCCATACCAGCGAAGAGCGTATCGCGTTGATCACCCGTGCTCGCGAGGTGATAGGCAACCGCCTGCCGCTGGTAATTGGCACAGGCGCCATTCGCACCGAGGATTCCGTGCTCTTCGCCGAGGTGGCCAAGTCCCAAAAGGCTGACGCCATCCTCGTCGGCACGCCACCCTATGCACTGCCAACCCAGCAGGAAATCGGCGAACACGTGCTCACCGTGGACAAAGCCGCTGGCCTGCCGATCATGCTCTACAACTATCCCGGCCGCATGAACGTGGCCATGCAGCCGCAATTCTTCGACGCCGTGGCTGCATGCAAGAACATTCAGGCGATCAAGGAAAGTTCGGGTGATATGGCGAGCCTGCATCACCTCGCGGTTCATCGACCCAACCTGCAGATTTCCTGCGGTTGGGACGACCAGGCGTTGGAGTTCTTCGCCTGGGGCGCCCGCAGCTGGGTGTGCGCCGGCTCCAACTTCGTGCCACGCGAGCACGTCGCGCTCTATGAGGCGTGCGTGATCGAAAAGGACTTCGACAAGGGCCGCCGCATCATGGCAGCGATGCTGCCGCTGATGGACTTCCTGGAGGGCGGCAAGTTCGTTCAGTCGATCAAGCATGGTTGCGAAATCAGCGGCCTTCGCGCCGGTGGTGTACGGGCTCCGCTCAAGGATATGAGCAGCGACGAAAAAACCGAACTGGAGCGCGTCGTGGCCGCGCTGAAGAAAAACGTATCGCTGATCACTCAGGAGGCCTGACATGACCGAGTTGCTCACCAAACAAGCTTATGCAGACATCGCTGCCAAGCTGAACGTCCGTACCCAGGCCTTCATCGGCGGTGAGTTCCGTGATGCGCTGTCGGGCGAAACCTTCGTCACCACCAACCCGGCAACCGACGAACTGTTGGCCAACGTCGCAGCCTGTAACGCCGAGGATGTAGACGTCGCTGTTGCAGCCGCTCGCGAGGCGTTCGACGATGGTCGCTGGCGACTGCTTTCGCCCGGTGCACGTAAAAGCATCCTTCTGCGTTTCGCTCAACTGCTCGAAGATAACGCTCACGAGCTGGCCGTGTTGGAAAGCCTGGACAGTGGCAAGCCTATTCAGGAATGCCAGAACGTCGACCTGCCGGAAACCGTCAATACCCTGCGCTGGCACGCCGAGTTGATCGACAAGATCTACGACAGCACCGCGCCGGTTGGCTCGGCAGCCATGGCCATGGTCGTGCGTGAGCCGGTCGGTGTGGTTGGCCTGGTGCTGCCCTGGAACTTCCCGCTGCTGATGTTGGCCTGGAAGATCAGCCCGTCGCTGGCCGCTGGCTGTTCCATCGTCGTCAAACCGGCTGAAGAAACCACACTCACTGCCTTGCGCGTCGCCGAGCTGGCCTTCAAAGCGGGGATTCCTGCAGGTGTGTTCAACGTGGTCACCGGTGGCGGCCGTGAAGTCGGTGAGCCCATTGGTCGCCACAACGATGTCGCCATGGTCAGCTTCACCGGCTCCACTGAAACTGGCCGCCTGTTCCTCAAGTACGCCGCCGAATCCAACCTCAAACAGGTCGTGCTTGAGTGTGGTGGCAAGAACCCGGCAGTCGTCATGAACGACGTCGAGGATATCGACCAGGTCGCCCAGTTCATCGTCAATGGCGCATTCTGGAACATGGGCGAGAACTGCTCGGCCTCATCCCGCCTGATCGTCCACGCCGAGGTCAGGGATGCGTTGCTGGAACGCATTGGTGTACACATCCAGAGCTGGAAGATGGGAGACCCGCTGGATCCGGAAAATCGCCTCGGTGCGATGGTCAGCAAGGCGCACTTCGAGAAGGTTCGCTCCTATCTCGATCAGGCGCATAGCGACAAACTGGACATCGTTTATGGCGGGCAGACGGAGAAGAACATCTTTGTTCAGCCGACCGTGGTCAACGACGTGGATCGTCAAAGTCGCCTGTTCCGCGAGGAAATCTTCGGCCCTGTGCTGTCGGTGACCACCTTCACGGATATCGACGAAGCCATCGACCTGGCCAACGACACCGTCTACGGTCTGGCCGCATCGGCCTATACCGGCAGCCTGCGCAACGCGCTGCGCCTGTCACGGGAAATCCGTGCCGGCATCGTCACGGTCAACTGTTTCGGTGAGGGTGACGCATCAACGCCGTTCGGTGGCTACAAGGAATCCGGCTTCGGTGGGCGCGACAAATCGATCTGGGCGCATGACCAGTACACCGAGCTGAAAACCATCTGGATCGATGCGTCGTAGCACGCTCATTCGGCCCAGCGCGGAGCGATCAGGGCATCCAGCATTTGAGTAGTGCTGGATGCCTTGCTCATGGAGAGTAGAGCAGTATTAAGCCGTGCAAATACTGCAACTCCATCACCAACCCAACAGCTCGAGAGCCCACAGCGTCCCCATGCCCGCCACGAGCGTCAGCGTGGTATTGCGTACCTTCCAGGCTATCAAGGTGGCCACGATGGCGGCCGGAATCTGCGGGCTGTTCCATACCACTTCGCTTTGTCCGCCGGGGTATACCACCGCCGGTAAAACCAGCGCGGCCAGCACGCTGGCAGGAACGAACTGCAAGGCTTGGCTGAGAATTGCCGGAATCCTGATCTGGCCATAGAGCTCGAGAAAGGAAAGTCGTATGGCAAAGGTTCCGAGGCCGACAGCCAGGAACAGCCCCCAGAGAAACAAATCGCTCATGGGGCTTCTCGCTCGGCATTGCTGACGCTCGTGTCATCCGCCGTTTGCTGGCGCGTCTTGCTGATCAGCAGCCCCGCACCGATACCGGCTATCGATGCAGTCAGCAGGCCCAGGTTATACGGCATGTTGACTGCCCATACCGCGACCACGCCTGCGACCACAGCAGCGCCAAGGCTTGCCGAATTGCGGATCGCCGGAACCAGCAGAGCCAGAAACGAAAGGGGGATCGCGAAGCTCAGCGACCAGGTATCGGGAATGCTGGTGCCCAGAAAGATGCCGGCCATGACCGAGAGCTGCCAGGACAACCACATGGTCAGCGCCGTACCGGCATAAAAGAAGTGAGCAAAGCGTCCCAGTTCGCCTGATGACAATTTGAGAATACAGGTGGCGTACGACTGGTCGGACAGCATGTAAGACAGAGGCCATGTCCAGCGCCGAGGCAGGTGATGCAGGTAAGGGGCAAGCGACGCGCTGTACATCAGGAAACGCAGATTGATGATCAATGCAGTGAATATGATCGCCACTGGCAAGACATCGTCTTGCAGCAACTGCAGCGCGACCATCTGCGCCGAGCCGGAATAGAACAGCAACGTCATGCCCATCGCCATGCCCGGTGTCATGCCGACTCCGATGGCCATGACACCTGCCAGAAGCCCGAATGGAACCACGCCTGGGGTCAATGGAATGAGCGCACGGACACCTGCCCAAAAAGCGTCTGCTCTTGTTCGGTAGGGCATGCTGGCTCCTCCACTGTGAAAATTGCCGCACGGCAGTTTCCTGGGCGCTGCTACAGCTTCGGTTCGACCCAGGCAGTGCAAAAATTGCGATCGCTTTGGCGATGTCTACCAACCCCCGTGTAGTCGCTTTGTCGGGGGAGGAAGCGGCGGCGTACTGAGAGCACTGCAGTTTCGGATTATAAGAATTCGAGTGGCTGAGGATGCCCCGATGCGCCCAGCCACAACCGCCCATGCTCGACGCTTTAATGCCTCCGAGCGACATCGAGACGTCGCCTTCTTGATGCGCTCACCCAGGTACTCTGTTGCCCGCGCCTTGAACAGCCTTCCACCTGTAGGAGCGGCTTGACGACTCCTGAGACGGACTGCTGTCCTGCCACTCAGGCGCAAGGCGCTACGCAGGTAAGTACACGCTCTAGTTGTGCTCTTTGCTACGAGCTGGCGTCAATCTTTGCTGCGCGGGCAGGGCATCTTGATAGCCTTGTTTATCGGTAAGCAGCAGCCTGGCTTGTGTGCCCCAGCCGCCAATGAAGATGTCGGTCTTGCCGTCGCCATCGAGGTCGCCAGAGCCCATGCTCCAGCTTCGACCAACGGTAATGCCAGGTACCGCCTCAAGCGTGACATCCTTGAAGAAGCCCTTGCCATCATTCTGCCAAGCTCTCAACTGCAGCGGTACGAACCCAGGTACCTGAATCGCGCCGGCGAGAATATCCGGGGCACCGTCGTTGTTGAAGTCGACTATCTTGCCCGCCCAGCTCGAGAAGCGGTGCGCTGGCAGGCGTTGGGTGGTTTCGTCAATGAAGCGGCCTTTGCCGTTGTTGATCAGAAGCCGGGTCTGCGGATCTTTGTCCCAGCCGAAGTTATTGCTCGTAATGTTGAAGAACAGAATGTCATTGAGGCCATCTCCGTTCGCATCGAAAACCTGCACTTCGCGGGTTTCCATCGGCACTTGTAGATCAAGCCGATCAGATGCGTCGGTGAACCGGCCTTGCCCATCGTTGATCAGCAATCGATTTGGATGGGCCGGGCTCGCGATCACCATGTCCAGATGGCCGTCGCCGGTCATATCGGCAAGCGCAATGCTTTCCGTCTGATCATTGCTATCGGGGAGGTGTGTTTTCGTGGCGTCGATGAAGTGCCCTGGGCGCTTCGGATCGTTGAGGAAGAGCAGGTTGCTAGCCGGAACGATCTCCGCGTCTGGCGTGTGCCCCGTTTCGCCTGTACTGCCCACCACGATATCAGGCAATCCGTCGCCGTTTACGTCGCCGACTGCCAATCCATTACCTTGGCTATGTGCCGGGAGACGCTCGCTGGCATCGATAAAACCACCTTTGCCATCACCCAGAAACAGCTGGTGTACCTCATCGGATTCAGCGACGAAAACCACATCCATATTGCCGTCGCCGTCGAAGTCGGCAGCTTTCACATGCTCGTTGTCATGAGGCTCTGTCCCAAAGGCATCGGGCACGTAGGTCAGTCGCCCGGTGCCATCGTTCAAATAGAGCCTGTTAACCCCGTACTCGACTGAAACCACCACGTCCAAATGCCCGTCATCGTCGACGTCGATAAATACCGAGTCGGTAGCGTGAAGACTGGGGGCGATGGGAACATGAGTTGCCGTGGCGTCGACATAAGCGGAGGAGGGGCTCTCGGGAATCAGTATGAACGCGTCGTAAGCGGGGTTTCTTGTTCCGTCCTGAGCTCCCGCAGCTCCCGCCATTACGGTGACTGATGCGAGGAGCGTAATGGGTGATTTTAGAAAGCGTCTCATCATCGTGATCGATCCTCCGCAAGCCATGGCATTGGCACATAGTGAGCAAAGACTCTAACCCGCATGAGCCGCTGTGATTAGCCGCTTGAACACACTTGGACTTATGACGGTAAGTCATAAGTTTTTGCTGGGAGCTATCATCAGTTCTTAGATTCAGGCCGTGGATGACTCGCGGTTTGAGTGGTGGGTATGACGGGGAGTCATTAATCATGCAGGACGAACTTGGCAGCCTGGCGGCCTTCGTGGCGGTGGCGCAATTGAACAGTTTTACTCGGGCCGCTGGGCGCCTCGGGACGTCTCAGTCCGCGTTGAGTCATAAAATCCGTCGCCTCGAAGGCAGGCTCGGCATCCGCCTGCTAAGCCGAACCACTCGCAGTGTTGCGCCCACTGAAGCTGGCGCTCGTCTGCTGGAAACGCTCGGGCCGGCGCTGGAGGATATACATCGGCAACTGGGCGCGTTGACGGGGGCTGCTGACCAGCCGGCAGGTACGGTGAGGATCACCTCCGCGGATCATGCTGCAGAAACCATCGTCTGGCCTGCTGTACACACGCTGCTTTCTGATTATCCCGATCTCAACATCGAGCTCGATGTGGACAATGGTTTTGTCGACATAGTCGCGGAGCGCTACGACGCCGGTATTCGCCTTGGCGCCAACCTGGACAAGGACATGGTTGCCGTTCCGATTGGCCCACCGGAGCAGTTGGTGGTGGTGGGTGCGCCTTCTTATTTCGCCACATACCCCAAGCCCGAAACCCCTTTCGAGCTTTCGTCCCACCGATGCATCAATCGTCGCCTGCCCACCTTGGGCGGCGCATCAACGTGGGAGTTCGCGCGGGACGGCCAGCCGCTGAAGGTCAGAGTATCCGGCCAGCTGTCGTTGAACAGGCCTGAGTTGATAATTCAAGCCGCCATGTCGGGGCTCGGTTTGGCCTGCTTGTTGAGATCGCAAGTTGAGGCGCAGATCAGGGCGGGGAGTCTGCTGCCGATTCTGCAGCAGTGGTGCCCATCATTTGCTGGGTATCATCTCTACTACCCGAGCCGGAGGCAGAATACAGCTGCTTTCCAGCTTCTTGTCGCAGCCCTGCGATACCACGAAAATTAGCGGCTGCAGAAGGACATTGGTGCTAACACGAGGCTGTGATTGAGAGGTGATCGTTGCAGCAACATGCAGCGCTTGAGCGATTAATCCGCGAGTCACGGCGCTTGGTGATAACGCAGCGCGTTGATTACCAGAGTGAGTGCCGGCGAGACCTGACGCCTGCTAGCGTAGTAAATATGGTAGCCGGGGAATGTGGCGCACCAGTCTTCGAGTAGCGGCTCTAGCTCCCCGGATTTGAAGTGCTGCTCCAGAATATCGAATGGCGCATAGACCAGCCCCCGGCCATCAATAGCTGCTCTGATCATGAGAAACGCGTTATTGAAGATGACCTGCCCTTGCACGCGAACACTGAGCTCGTTGCCATCTTTTTCAAATTCCCAGGCATAGAGGCCGCCATAGGTAGGCAGCCGCAGGTTAATGCAGTCGAACTCGGTCAGCTCATGGGGGGAGGCCGGTGGACGTTTCCCCTCCAAGTATTTTGGCGCCGCGCCTATTGCCATCCGCATGTCCGGCGCGATGCGCGTAGCGATCATGTCTTTATCTACGCTGTCGCCAAGCCTGACGCCGGCGTTGAAACGTTGGGCCGCGATATCGGTAAAACCGTAGTCCGCGCTGAACTCGATCTGGATCTCCGGGTACTCCTCCAGCAACGGCAGCAGCCGGGGCCACAGCACGGTTTGGATTGAATGGTCATTTGCCGTGATGCGCACCATCCCGGCGGGCTTCTCGCGCAAAGCGGTCAGGCTCGCGAGCTCCTCTTCAATCTCACTTATTCTCGGCGCTACAGCACTCAACAAGCGCGCGCCCGCTTCAGTGGTCGAAACGCTGCGCGTGGTGCGTGTCAGCAATTGCATGCCGAGCAGTTCTTCCAGCGCGCGCATTTTGTGGCTCAAGGCGGAGCGCGATATACCCAGCTGCGCCGCTGCCCTTGTGAAGCTCCGCTCCCGCGCCGTAGTCGCGAACGCTAACAAATCATTGAGATTGGGCTTTGCCATTGGTGAACTCAGTGCACTAGTGCGTTCCGTTTTTACCATCTTATCAGCAAGTGCATTAAGCCCTAGTGTGATTAGGCAGCATTACGCTTGGCGGTAGAGGTTGTATCCAGGGTTTTTCAGGAGTGGTTGCCGCCGCCCCCAGACTGCCATTTGCCGAAGCACCAGAACGCATCACGGTGCCGTATTCAAGGCAGGTTAGGCGATGTTTACAGGAGAGTTGTCATGTCCACCCCCTTAGTAAGATTTGCCTTATGCGCTGCAGCGCTTCATGTCGGCGCGTCGAACGCCGCAGGTGAAGAACCTGCAAGCGATTCGAGCCAGCAGATAGTCAGAGCCGGCAGCGAAGCATCGATCGTTGGGCCTGCGGAATATTTCACCGGCCCGGTTCGTATCGACATGATCTGGCCGGCCGAGGGCGGCATCAATGTGTCGGGAGCGCTGGTGACGTTCGAGCCTGGATCTCGCTCTGCCTGGCATACCCATCCCGTTGGCCAGCGTTTGTCAGTGGTCTCGGGTGTCGGGCTCACTCAGGAGTGGGGTAAGCCGATCCAGGAGATTCGCCCGGGTGATGTCGTGTACTGCCCGCCAGGCGTGAAGCACTGGCATGGAGCATCACCGAAAACGGCGATGACGCATTTGGCGGTTACCGGTGTGCAGGCGGATGGAAAAAATGTCGAATGGATGGAGAAAGTCAGCGATGACCAATACCACGCTCACTAAGTGCAGCAGCATCTGCATGCTGGCTGTTGGCGGCTTGCTAAGCCTGGCCACGGCCGTCAGCCAAGCCGCCCCGGCGACAAACTCGGATCGCGCTCGAAGCAGCACGCAATCCACTTCCGAGACACTTTCCGCCCAACAGCAGGCGATCATTCCCATCGCGGCCTTCGCGGCAGCAGGCAACATCCCGAAGTTGGAAGAAGCGTTAAACCAGGGGCTGGACGATGGGCTCTCGGTTAGCGATATCAAAGAAGTACTGGTGCAGTCATACGCCTACGCCGGATTTCCCCGCAGCCTCAATGCGCTGGGCAAGCTGATGGACGTTGTGGCATCACGCAAAGAGCGTGGCATTCAGGACGATCCGGGCCGTGAGCCAAGTCGGGAGATCCCCACCGGTGACGCGCTATTGGAGGCCGGCACTGCAAACCAGACCAAATTGGTAGGCCAGCGCGTGGAAGGGGCGTTGTTCGAGTTTGCGCCTGCCGCTGATACTTACCTGAAGACCCACCTGTTTGGGGACATCTTCGAGCGGGACAACCTCGACTGGCAGAGTCGGGAGTTGGCAACCGTCAGCTTTTTATCTGCGCTTCCTGGCGTGGAGTCCCAGCTGCAATCCCACATCCGCATCAGCCGAAATGTAGGCCTTACCACCGGGCAGCTGCGTCAGGCAGCGCAGGTATTGACCGAGCGCGTAGGCGCCGACAACGGGCAGCGTACCCGCGATGCCATCGCTGCCACGCTGGAAAACGCCGCTGGTTGATCTGTGATGGCCGCCCGCGTCGGAGCGAGCGGCTAAAGCCCAACCTTGGTACGAGCCGGGGTTGGGCCTCTATCGGCTGTGGCGGTGAATCCAGCGCATCTAGCGACACCTCAACTATTCAAGGACTCACATGCAAAACCTGATTTCGCGGCGTTGCCTTTTGGCCACCCTCGCGCTCTTCGGAGGGCTTTGCGCCGCTCTTTCAAGTCATGCTGATGAGCGTCTCGCTATCGACTTAACGTCTGGCCCCATCATTGGAGCGGCCGTCGACGGCCTCGAGTCCTGGCAGGGGATTCCCTATGCCGAGCCACCAGTGGCGGATCTGCGCTGGCAGCCGCCGCAGCCTGTTAAACACTGGACGGCTCCCATCAAGGCCAATGCATTGGCTAGCCGCTGCGCACAGAATGCGGACTTGGGCGTTTTCGCCAAGGCGGGCGGAAGTGAGGATTGTCTTTATCTCAACGTGTACAGAGATACGAATGCCAGCAACGACCGCCAGAAACTGCCGGTTTTCGTCTGGCTACATGGCGGCGCTCTTCAGGTCGGCCAAGGTGGCGATTACGACCCGAGCAAACTGGCCAGGCAGGGCAAGGCTGTTGTGGTCACGCTCAACTATCGCTTGGGTGTATTCGGCTTCCTCGCACACCCTGCTCTCGATAGTGAAGGGCATGACTTCGGCAATTACGGCCTGATGGATCAGCAAGCGGCCCTGCAGTGGGTGCAACGCAATATTGCAGCCTTTGGCGGAGATCCTTCCAACGTAACGATCGCTGGTGAGTCATCTGGCGGCAATAGCGTAATGGTGCATATGGCCTCCCCGCAGTCGGCCGGGCTGTTTCAACACGCGATTGCCATGAGCGGCGGCGGGGTAATGACCCGGCATCCGGCGTTCGGTGCCCCGCGTCCGTTGGCGGTTGCGCAAGAGGTCGGCGCAGCCTTTGCGAAAGAGGCGGGGTGCGATACTGGTGAAGCCAATTGCCTGCGTGCCTTACCGACCAAACGGATCCTGGATATTCAGGCTCCATTCGCGCTCAACGAATTCATCGTTGACGGTAAGTCGCTGCCGATGCATCCATCCGATGCCTACCGTACGGGGAAAATCAACCATGCCACGTTGGTCAACGGAAGCACCCGCGATGAGGGGAGATTCTTCGTCGCACTGCCAGAGCTGATGACCGGCAAGGTGATGAAGGAGGTCGACTATCCCGTAGAGATCGAGCGCATGTATGGGAAGGCGCTGGCTCCAAAGGTCTTGCGCGAGTATCCCTTTGAAAACTATGACAGCCCAAGTGAGGCGTTCGCTGCAGCTGCCACTGACAGCATGTTCGCGTGCACTGGCCTTCAGATGAGTCGGGTTCTAGCAGACAAGATCCCCGTATACGCCTATGAATTTGGTGATCGAACCGCGCCGTCATATGTCGGGCCTACCTCGTTCCCGATGCTTGCTGCCCATACCTACGAGCTGCCTTACCTATTCCCCGGATTCCGCGGTGGCGGTGACATGCAGGTGAAGCTCAATCTCTTGCAGGAGAAACTCTCCGACCAGATGGTCGCTCACTTCTCGAACGTCGCTGCGGTTGCTGGCAAGCAGAGCGACTGGCCGCGCTTCGATCCCAGGCAGGACAACGTCATGACCTTTGCACTGCCTACTGCCAAGGTGGTATCCGGCCGCTTCGCAGACACGCACCACTGTGAGTTTTGGGATCAGACCGGGGTGTACTGATCGCCTGAAGCGATTGTTGTAATCAGTAATCGCTGAAGCTCCTTCGGACATATCGTATCGACCTACTCCACCCTGGCAGGACGTACCGTCGATCCGGCGACCTATCTACCCCGACGTTCGCGGAGCCTGCGTGGCGGACGTGATGATGCTGGCCAGCAGACGATGAAGGTCTCTTCGGTGCCCACTGTGGGCTGCTGAGGCATGCTCGTCCGAGGTCATGACGACGGTCAGCCCTAGCCGCGGCACCAGGTAGAGCATCTGGCCGCCGTAGCCCCAGCCGTAGTGGATGTCCTCATCGGCGATACGGGTAAGGAACCAGGCATAGCCATGCCCGTCACCAGTCCAGGGGGACTGCGTGCGTTGCTGCCAGGACGCGTCGATCCACGCCTGCGAGAGCAGGCGCTGGCCCGAGGCTGTAACGCCGCCACGACGGTAGAGTTCGCCAAAGGCCAGCAGGGAGCGCGGGCTCATGGCCATCTCGTTGCCGCCCATGTAGATGCCCTGCGGATCGCGGGTCAACTGGCGATCTGGAAGCCGTCCTGAGGCCCCAGCCAATCACGCGCCAGTTGCAGCGTCGAGCGCCCGCTTTGCCGGGTCAGTATGGCCGAAAGCAGGTGCGTGGAGCCTGTGGAGTAGATCATCCGGCCGCCGGGTTCGTCGTCGAAGGGCCGCGCCAATGCCGCTCGCACCCAGTTGCGGCTTCCGACCCAGGCGCCGTAGTTCTGGCCGGATGTCGAGCCCAGCCCGGCCTGCATCGAAAGGAGGTTGCCGACCGTCAGCCGCTGCAGGCGTGGATCAGGATTGGCAGGCAGCTCCGGTGCCAGCAGCGATGCCACTCGCTGGTCGGTGCCTTCGAGAACGCCCTTTTCGATAGCGATGCCGACCAGCGCGGAGATCACCAGCTTGGAAGCCGACTTGATATTGGTGGCGGCGGTGGTGCGATGCCCCCGATAGCCGCGCTCAGCGATGATCTGTCCATCGCGAGCGACTATCACCGTCTCCAGCGGCACCAGCGCGGCAGCTTGATCGAGGATGCCGTCCAGCGTGGCCGTTTGCGGTGCGTCGGCAGCATGTGTCGGAGCGCTCCACGCCATTATCGCGGCGAGGGCGAGGGCACAGCGCGCCAACACTGCATGTGCGCGGCTCGATGGTAAGGCGATGGATACGATCATGGCTGGACTGGCTCCGAGAACTGCGGGCCCCTTTTCTCAGGTTTCGCCGCTGACTGTTGCATACGTTCTACCACCGTCGTGACGTGGCCGGCCATCTTGGGTGGTCGATGCTGGACGATAGCGAAAGTATCTCGGAGTCCTAAGCATGTTTGCTTACGATTGCGCGATCGCCATCGTTGCAGAGACGTCGCAAATACGGTCATCAAGTAACGGGAGCGGCCATGCGTAGCTTCGTCGCCGGCACCACAGGTTTTGTGGGCTTCACGATCATTCATGATCCCACCAACGCCTAGCGTCGCGTGATCAGGCTGGCAGATCGATAACCTGATCACGAGCGACTATATCCATCTGCCGAACTCCCTTCGATCGGCGAAAACAAACCCGCTTTCGGCCAAGCGGACTATTGCAAGTGGTTACTTACGCCCAACATCGCATGCACGTGCCAGGTTGAAGGTTCTTCTATCCTCTCAAAACCAGTGACATATCGGGGTATTGAGCGCATATGAAGTCGACGAATGCGCGAACCTTTGGAGCCGCAAGCCGCCTGGATGTGTGCAAGACCCAAAGCGCCGGCTCTACACCTGACACCGTTCCCCACTGAACCAGCTCACCGCTGGCAAGCTGGTTCCAGGCGATGGACTGTGGAATGAGGGCTACACCGCCACCGGCGATAGCTGCATCGCGAACCATCAGCAATGAAGAAAACTGCATTTTCGGGATCGGCTCCAAGACCAACTGTCCACCATCAAGACTCCAGTGCGTGGGCTGGAAAGTTGAAGTCACGATGCCAGGAACAGATCTGATTGCGCCGGGCCTCGGCCTTGGTATTTCAGGTGCCGCCACAACAATCAGCCGATCCTTGGCGAAGCACCGCCCAACCAGGCTGCTGTCTGGGCTGGGGTTGATTCGGATAGCGACGTCAAATTGCTCCTCCACCAAATCCACCATGCGATCTTCCGCCACGACCTCAATGAAGACTTCCGGGTAGGCCTTACAGAACTCGGCACTAATGTGCCCCATCGCGAGCTGCGAGAACAGAACCGGAGCAGCGACTCGCAAGCGTCCCCGAGGTGTTGAAACGCCTTCACGGGCTGCCGTCATGGCTTCGGTCACTTCGCTCAGCGGGCCTTCAGTTCGAGACATCAGCGCCTCACCGGCTTCGGTGAGCTTCAAGCCACGGGCGCTGCGCTCGATCAGCCTTACGCCCAATTGTTCCTCAAGGTCGGAAATTCGGCGCGACAAGGTGGCTTTGGAAATACCGCTCGCACGGCTTGCCTTTCCCAGCCCCTCATTGGTGGCGACAAGGATGAAATCGATCAGCGCGTTCAGGTTCATGGTGTTCCATATCTGAAACAAGGTGTCTGGATTTTGTGGTCTTCGTTTTGTAAGTGCAACGGATTACTTTCTCGTCATCGGAACACGAGATGAGGAATTGCAATGAGCACCACCCAACGCGCTTTACTGATCCACTCATACGGCGGTGCTGAAGCCGTACAAATTGCCGAGATCGAGAGGCCAGCACCAGGGCAAGGCGAGGTTTTGGTTCGAGTCCGAGCGGCTGGCGTGAACGGCATCGATTGGAAGGTGCGCCAAGGTCATGTGCGCAATGCGTTTCCGCTCCCATTGCCCATCGTGCTCGGCGCCGAGATGGCTGGGGTTGTTGAGGCGGTTGGTTCCGGCGCCTCTCGTTTCGGTGTTGGCGACCGTGTCATGGGAGCGATGGGCGGGCTGGGCGCTTACGCTGAATTCTTGGCAGTCAGCGAAGCGAGCCTTTCCCCGACACCTGACGCTTTAGACGACGTGCATGCGGCTGCCATGCCTGTAGCGGCCGTCGCGGCCTGGAACAGTCTTCATCACGCTGGGCCGATCTTTGCGGGGCAGCGGGTTCTGATTCATGGCGCGGCAGGTGGGCTTGGCGCTTATGCCGTGCAGTACGCCAAGCGTGCGGGCGCCGAGGTCTGCGCAACGGCGGGCACTGCGGATCTCGATTACGTGCGCAGCCTCGGCGCCGATCTTGTCATTGACTACCAATCTCAACGTTTCGAAAACGTCGTCGGCAATATTGACCTGGTGCTCGACTACGTCGGCGGTGAGGTACTGGAACGCTCCTGGCAGGTGCTGGCGCACGACGGCGTCATTGTCGGCACCTCATCGCCCGACATTCTGGCCCGAACGCCCGCCAATCGCCGGGGCCTCTGGTTCATGAATAAACCTGACCCTGTACTGCTGGAGAAACTGGCCAAAGAAGTCGCCAGCGGCACGCTTCAGTCCAGGCTCGGCGAAGTAGTCAGCTTCACTGACATCCCCAAGGCAATCGAACGCAATCGCACCGTGTCACGCACTGGCAAGGTCGTTGCCGATTTCACTCTCTGATCCACCCCTCTATTCAACGCAGGAGTTTCAACATGAGCATTCTGGTCATCGGTGCCACGGGCACTATTGGTTCATTGATCACCCAAGGCCTTGCTGAGGCAGGCGCCGAGGTCAAAGCCCTCGTGCGTCAAACGGGTAAGCGGGAGTTCCCGGCGGGCGTTACGGAAGTGCTCGCAGACCTCACCGATGTTGCGTCGATGCGCACGGCACTTTCGTCGGTGCGTACGCTGTTCCTGCTCAATGCCGTGACGCCCGATGAGGTTACCCAAGCCCTCATCACGCTGAACCTTGCTCGCGAGGCTGGCATTGAGCGGATTGTTTACCTGTCGGTGATTCATGCTGACAAATTCACCAATGTCCCGCACTTCACCGGCAAGCATACGGTTGAGCGCATGATCGAGAGCCTCGAAATGCCCGCGACCATTTTGCGCCCGGCTTACTTCATGCAAAACGATCGCATGGTTCAGCAGACGATTCAGAACTACTCGGTTTATCCGATGCCGATCGGGTCGGCAGGCGTCTCGATGATTGATGCACGCGATATCGCTGACGTTGCCGTTGCAGAGTTACTGCGCCGAGACAAGGCATCGTCTGCGTTGGATCCTGTAACGCTGGAGTTGACTGGCCCGCAACCGCTTACGGGGGCGTCCGTGGCGAAGATCTGGAGCGCTGCGCTAGGCCGCGAGATCGCTTACGGTGGTGATGATGTAGCCGCTTTCGAAGGACAGCTGGCGTCGTATGGTGCTAGCTGGCTGGCTTATGACATGCGTCTGATGATGGCGGGGATTCAAACATTCGGCATGCAGGCAGCAGCAGGAACCATCGAGCAACTTCAGACCATCATTGGGCACCCACTGCGCACCTACGAAAACTTCGTGCGTGAGGCAGTTGCCGAGGTTTAAGCAACTGCGGCAAAGGGGGCGGATTCACTTTTGGCTAGCGTACGTACTCCCCCTACCTGCAGTCGTGTTGCTACTGATCATGGGGAGTATTGCTTGGCTCAATCGCGCGAGCAGCTTGAGTTTCGTCCACCCAACTCAAGCTTGACCGGCAGCTGCCGGCCAGAAGCGGTCATTCCGGAAGAAAAATAAATCTGTCACCGTTTCAGTCACCTTTTCACCGTTGCGCTTGACCCTATTCCCTCCTTGCGGCCACATACGCGTACTGATCAAAAACAAGGAAGACTCTCACATGCCCCCTGGTTTGGCTGCGTGACCATATGCAACACAGCGACACCCTGGCGCAGTGGCTGCATCAGCAGTTCGCATACGAGTTTGTTGAGCAGCCATTGGCCGATTGGCAACGCGAATTCGCGGAAGGCCAGGGCAACGGTGATTGGCAATGTCTGATCGCCCTAGGGTATGACCAGCTACTTGGCGGCGCTGCACTTGCCGCCAACGACTTGCCCGAACGCCCGGAGCTGGGGCCCTGGCTAGCCTGCGTCTTTATCGCCCCGCAGGCAAGGGAGCGAGGGTTGGCGGAACAATTGATAGAAGGCATCTGCGACGCCGCAAAGGCCAACGGCACCACGCGGTTGTATTTGCACACCTATGATCGCAGCGACTACTACGCCAAGCGTGGATGGCAGGTGCAGGAGTTTTTTCGGGCGTGGGGTAAGGAGCAGCGATTGATGCTGCGGGATCTTTGAACTCGCTCAGGTTTGCAGCATAAGATGGAGAGCAAACGCCTGGGAGCGCGGATGTTCGCAACAGGGACGAAAGGCCAGAAGCTGCTAATTCAGGAATGTCCTCCGCCAAAAGCAGTCATTGATAGATCTTATATGGCGGTAATTTAAAATTTTCGCCTTTGCGCGTTAGTGATCTGCGCTCTAGCGCACTAGGGCTTTAGCTTTTCGATCTGCGCAGTAGAGTGCCAGAAAGGAAATCCAAATTTTATTTGGCCGGCGAAGTGTATGATTACGCCAGCTTTATACTTGAAGGTGATGAACTTTATGTTTGCCATTAGACATCATGCGCGACGGAGAGCGCTTTAAGTAATTGCTTTAGGGAAATAAGATTAACAGCCTTCGGCAGGAAGCTACTCATTAGCCTGCATCAGTTCCAGAGTGATATGATCTGGTCCGATCACATATACAACTAGAGTTCCCTTGCGCGGGCCTGCGGGAATCGCTTGAGGCTTGCCTCTTGCTTTCCAGCCTGCTTGCTCAATGCGTTCGAGTACGGCGTATATGTCCTGCACTCTCAATGCCAAATGCGCTGAACCAATCGCTGATGCCGTAGGTGGAGTGATACCGTGGCGGTCACCCTGCGAATATTCCAGCAACTCTACTCGGCTGCCATCCGGGCCTTTGACTATAGCCGTTCGCACGCTCGGGTCGGCGGTGCCGGTTACTTGCAAAATGAATGATCCGCCCATTTCCGACTGACGCTCAAGAGTGAACCCAAGTCCAATTGTCCAGAAGCGAATGGCTTCTTCCAATGAACTGACTGCGAAGCCAATATGATCGACGGCATGCACCATGTGGTTAGAATTCATCAAATGATCCTTTAAAGGTTCACGGGCCAATTAGGGAGGTGAGCTTGCGCATCCAGCTGTTACGGCCAAAACACAGAAAATAAATGTGTGAGAGGTACGCATAATCAGGCCAATCCAAGAGAAGCAACATTTGCGATTTTTAGACATTGAGTATTCCTCTGACCGGTCTTATTCTCCATTAGGCATTCAGGATATGGCTACCTCGGATATGACATTGGATAACGTAAACCAGCCATGAACCGCGCGCTTATGCCACTGCTGGCGATAGAGCAACGCGACCGGGCGATCCGCGAAACGGCGCCCCACACTCATACGACAGGCCAACTAATCGCAAGCCTTGCCGGCCTGCTTTCCGTCAGCACTGACGGCGGCTCATGGGTAGTGCCGGCTACCCATGCCATTTGGATACCTCCCCGTGTCGCACACGCGATGATGTCACATGGCGCTTTTGCAGGAGCGATGGTCTATATCGCGGAGCAAGAGTGCGGGATCCTGCATCAAATGCCATGCACATTTAGGGTCAGCAGTTTGCTGCGCGAAGCTGTAAGCCGCGCTGCGTCGTGGGGACAACCACCCCGCAACGAAATGGAGTCGCGGGTTGCAGCAGTCATCTTGGATGAAATTGCTACCTCACCCGCTGAACCCATCGGTCTGACGCACCCCAATGACCCGCGCTTGAGGCGTATCACCAATGCGATACTTGCTCAGCTTGATGACAATAGATCACTTGAGGATTGGGCTGCTTGGTCAGGTATGGCACCTAGAACACTTGCCCGGCGTCTGGTCGCTGAAACCGGTTTTAGTTTTTCTGAATGGCGACAACGTGCACGCACGTTGCGCGCTATTCAACTATTGGTCGAGGGGATGTCAGTGACGACAACGGCGATTGAGCTTGGCTACGAAAATATTAGTGCTTTCATTGCCATGTTCCGTCGGATAATGGGTGTTACGCCAGGACAATATGTGCGAGCGCAGACACTGATTAGCAAAGAGGCAATTTCTAGATCAAGTTGATGGGTGTAAGAACCGCTGTACCATCCAACCCGATCCTGCACGCTACAGGCTAGACCTTCAACCATGTGCCGGAACAGATGAAGAAAGAAATGCCAGCCACTTCAGGAGTCGCCAGAGCATCAGTTTTCTTTTAACTGGTGGGGCACTCACGCTGCACTCAGCTGGCGCTTGTAACTTCAACCGTGCTAGTTGCGTATCCCCTCCAACACCACCACAAGCACTCTACGATCTGTTCGTTAGTGCATTGGCTCAGGCATAACGTTAGTGTACGCGAAGTCCATGCTTCGCCTAATTGTGCGGCGCCAAGTGCTAAGGTGCTTTTGTAGAGAGCGCTGCGCGCACCACGCGATAGCCTTGCGTACGCCGCAATGATGTCCATTGGGAAAAGAGAACAGATTTATTTCTCTGTTCTAAACGTCCGCTTCTGGCCTTCAAAGAACAGCCTATAAATGATCTAAAAGTCATGCCCCTGGTTGCGAGCCACCATGTAGGCTCCTGTTGCCCCAGCTTTGTAGTGCATGCTGCGTGATGCCTGTGATTTTCCAGTGATCGTCTGCCCGGTTGAGCAAAAACTCGTAATTACCGCAGGAGTGAAAGAAATTGTCACCGGCAATATCTGCGGATTGGCAGTCTGCGAATCGCAGGATCAGATAGTTGCAACGAGCGCTCACTGCATCCTCATGCTGTTCATACGCAACAAGAAGATTCGAAAAGCTGTGGTGTTTAGCCAATTTGTCGACAGCATTCTCTCGGCGCCTAACAAAGTCCATGCCGCTCATAGTCGATGGTTTTTCTCTACCCGACGATGAGTAATCAATGGACACGAGCGAGGACAGGCAATTGCTCATCGATCCCCAATCTCGACGGTCGAAGGACAGGAAGAATCGACAAAGGACGTCGTTAATCGCTAAAAAATCGTTTGGGCTGACTGCTTTCATAGCTTCTCCTGATACCACTAGCTGTATGTGCTAGAGCATTTTCAAACTGATACAAGCGGCTGCTGTGAGAGCTATGCCGGCGGCCCACAGTGATCCATTGAAATTCTGATTCATCGTGTAGAAAGCGTCCGCTACAAAGGGGCCAGCAACTTGGCCTACGCTGTAGATGATTGTCATGACCGCTAAGAGATTGATGCTCGCTTTGGCGGTGATACGCTGAGCGGCCGACATGGCAATGGTCACTGCGCCCATGAAAGTCCCGCCGACAAGTAGCGCGCTACCTAGATAGCCGGTGCCGTTTGGCAGCAATATAGGCAAGATGACACCTAGTGCCTGTATTGCCAGATTCAAGGCCAGGGCATTTTGAGTTCCGAAGTTCCGGTGTAGCCGATGCCATAAAAAGCACGAGGGAGCAGCGCCGAGGCCAAATACAGCCCACACATGTCCAGGATCAAGCTCTGGAAGAGCCGTCCTGACCAGCAGTGGAAGATAGGTTGCGGTGATGATGTACCCGAAACCAGCGAGGCCATAGATGAGCACTAGCGGCCATTGTTTTACCGGGCTCTCCGGCGCACCTTTGTTGTCAGCCTGTGCGTCGTACTTGTTGTCGCTCAGGCCAGGTAGTGCAAGGAGCATCAGGGCGAAGCTCACCAATCCCAGCAAAAGCCACACTTGTTGGCTTGTCAGATCCAACCAGAAGCCGAGAACGACAAGCTCAGCAGATACCGCGATGCCCAGTCCTACACCTGCATAAAGCAGAGGGGCCCCATGGATATGTCGGCGGCGCTGAAGCAGCCAAAGGGAAGCGGCAACCATTGCAACGGCGCTTAGGGCTCCAGCGACACCGCGAACTATAACGATTAGCCAAGCTGACTCAAGAAAGGCGAGGCTAATCAGGCAGGCGGCAGTACCGCCCGTGGCCCACAGACAGAAGCGATGGGCATTTTTCGGTTTTGTCTGAATTGCCAACAGGGCGCCAACCAGATAGCCCGCGTAGTTGACAGACGCAGCCATGCTGCCCTGGCTCAGGCTGAGGATATTTTCCTGAACCATGCGTGGGTATAGAGCTGTGTAAGCAAAGCGGCCGAAGCCCATTCCAATCGCGATGACAATCGCAGCCTCCAGCGCTGAACGCAGTTGCATCACGGGAGACATCGACTTGAGTGTCATGCAGCTCCCTTGAACAGCAGGGCGAACTTTTCGAATGCAGGAGTCTTATAGTCCCTGCGCCAAACCAGGTATGTGCTGATCGAGCAAACCCTGATCGTAGAAAGATGGTCGCGAGCGCTGGTCAGTTGAAGCACACTTTCCGGCAGGATCGCGACGCAGGAGCCCGCTGCTACAGTCGCGACCATTGCGTGATAAGAGCCTAATTCCTGAATTTTCCAGCCGGAACCTGCGTGGATGCCGAATTGCTCCTCCGCGATGAACCGATACGTACAGCCAATTCGAAAGGCTGCGAGTGCACGCGTTTTTACCTGTGCAGGGCTTGTGGCAGTGGCATCTGTTGGAGGCAGCAGCAGCAAGAGCTCCTCTTGCCAGATTGCGCTGCCTTCCAGCCCCATTTCGTTGAGATGCGCTTCATCGCTGTGTGCTGTGGGCAGTGCCACAAATGCGCAGTCGAGTTGGCCGCTACGAACCTGCTCAATCAACATTCCTGAAGGCCCGGTACTGACTTCGAGCTGTGTCGAAGGGCTCTCACGATTAAATGCCGCCAAGGGCACAGGTAGCCGGCTAGCTGCAGTGCTCTCCATGCTACCGATACGTAGCGTGCCCCCCGTAGCTCCACCGGTGATGACATGGCGAGCCTCGTCTTCCAGCGAGAGGATCCGCTGCGCATAGCCTACAAATTGCTCTCCCGAGGTCGATAGCGCCATGCGTTTGCCGGCACGAACGAAGAGCTCCACCCCCAATTCCGCTTCAAGCTGTTGAATGCGAGTGGTCACGTTCGAGGGCGCGCGTCCCAGCCTGCTGGCGGCGCGTGTAACGCTCAGCTCACTGGCGACGCTGCTAAAAATTCGTAACGACTCAAGATCCACTGAATTCCCCTTTTGGTAATGATATTGTTAATATATTCTTATTTTGAGAACAATCAACCTCCATCGATTTCGTAGTCGTCTAGCGGGAGTTCAGGGTAATGAGTGTTTTTAGTTCTTTTGCTGCTCGTTTGCGCATCTACCCCATCATCCAGGCTCCGATGGCCGGTGTAGCGACGCCAGAGTTGGCTGCCGCGGTATCGAATTCAGGGGGGCTGGGTTCCATTGGGATCGGAGCTAGCAGTGTTTCACAGGCGAAAGAGATGATTTCGCGAACTAAAGCGCTCACCTCAAAACCATTCAATGTGAATGTCTTTTGTCATGCACCCGCCCTGCGCAATGAGCCCTTGGAGAGAGCGTGGCTGCAACGCATGGAGCCTTTGTTTCAGGAGTGCGAGATGGATGTGCCGACCTCGCTGAACGAAATTTATAAGAGCTTTATCGCCGACGAAGAAGTTTTTCAGATGCTTCTCGAAGAGCGCCCCGCTGTAGTGAGCTTCCATTTCGGCCTGCCCACGGCGCAGCAGGTCAGCCTGCTGAAAGATGAAGGCATCTGCACGTTGGCTACCGCGACTAACCTTGATGAAGCAAGACAGATCCAAAAGCTGGGCCTTGATGCGATTGTGGCTCAAGGCATCGAGGCAGGTGGGCACCGGGGCGTGTTTGACCTGGACGCTGTCGACGAGCAATTGACGATGCCGGTGCTCGTTCGACTCTTGGTGAAGAACACAGACCTTCCGATCATCGCTGCAGGCGGAATTATGGACGGGCAAGGGATTCATGCAGCGCTGGAGCTAGGAGCTGCAGCGGCTCAGCTTGGTACTGCATTTATCCTGTGCCCGGAGTCCGCGGCGAATGAGGGTTATCGAGCCGCACTACGAAGTGAGCATGCTTCCAATACCCGGTTGACTTCGGTCTTCTCTGGCCGCCCGGCACGCGGGATCGTAAATCAGTTTATTCAGCATCTGGATAGGGGATCGGAAACCCAGGTGGCAGCCTATCCGCTTGCATACGACGCAGCAAAGAGGCTGTCTGCAGCGGCCGCCAACAAAGGCAATCATAAATTCGCCGCACATTGGGCCGGGCAAGGAGCCCCCATGGCGCGTGAGCTACCCGCCGAAGATCTGATGAATAAGCTGATCGAGGAATGGCGGCGTTAAGACCTCATCGAATGCCAAGCGGCCAATCAAGCAATCTTGCCTCGCTCACCTGCGGGGTCTATCGCGCATTTAACCTTCAAGTGAGTAGTTCACATGCCATTGCTAAAAATTGATGCAATCAAAGGCCGCACCAGTGCGCAAATCCAACAGCTACTAGACGCAACTCATCAGGCAATGGTGGAAGCATTTGAGGTGCCTGAGCGTGATCGATATCAGATTTTCAATGAGCACGAGCCGAGCCATATGATCATTCAGGACACCGGGCTTGGTTTCGAGCGAACTGACCGCGTCGTCGTGATTACGGCTATCAGCAGGCCGCGCAGCGTTGAAATGAAGCAGCGCTTTTATGCACTGCTGGTAGCTGCACTTGAAGAGAAATGCGGTATTGCTGCAACGGATGTCATGGTTTCAGTGGTTACCAACCGTGATGACGACTGGAGCTTCGGTATGGGTCGAGCGCAGTTTCTAACTGGCGAGCTCTGAGGTAGTTGAGGTTGCTCTGGGCGAGCGAACGCTTGCCCAGTAAATGTCCGCTATTGGCCGGTTAGCGACGGTCTAACTTCGACCGTCGCTCTGCATGGTTAAACCTCGGTCTGTTCCGCCATCTCCAAGGCGTCATCGACCTCGATCCCGAGGTATCGAACGGTGCTCTCCAGCTTCGTATGGCCTAGCAGCAGTTGAACCGCCCGCAGGTTCTTCGTCCTGCGATAGATCAGTGATGCCTTCGTACGTCTCATTGTGTGAGTGCCATATATAGCCGGATCAATGCCAATGGCTTGCACCCAGCCTTTGGCGATACGAGCGTATTGCCGAGTAGATAGATGTTCTGAGGTTTGCAGCCGGCTCGGAAAAAGGCAGTCCTCGCTACGAAGCTGAGCTTGATGTATCCAGGCTGCGAGAGCAGAACGTGTTTGCTCAGTGATCTCAAACTGGACTGGCCGGTGCGTTTTCTGCTGCATCACCATGGCTCTTGATGACACATTCTCGCCATGGGCGACGTCGCGCACACGGAGCTTAGTTAAGTCGCAGGCTCGAAGCTTGCTGTCGATGGCCAGATCGAAGAGAGCCAGATCCCGGGTTCTTTCTGCAATCTGAAGCCTTACTCGGATCGCCCAGATATCTCTAAGTCGGAGCGGGGTTTTCTGCCCTACCAATTTCCCTTTGTTCCAGGGCTGACGGCTGCAGGTAGCGATGATGTTCATGGCAAGTCCTCCGCGTGTGAGAGGACAAGGATGCTCTAGCCAGAGCAATGGTCGCTAACCGGCCAAAAGCGTACTTTTAGAATAGTGAATTACATCTGCACCTCCGACCCTGAGTGGGATCGTGAGCAAAGCTGGTGGGGGCAACAAATCATCATCCACAGGCAATCGTTTATTGCTGAGGTGCAGTTCGCACGCCCATTTCTAGTCTTCAATCTGTTAGATTTTCAGCCTGTCCGGCAACCAGTTGGGCTGCTTTTAACTCGAACTACCTTCAAGGAAGAAAACATGTCAGAAAATTATTTCAAGGTTGAATGCATTGCCGAGCCCAAGGAAAAACTCGCTCCGCTGCTAGCTGAACTGCAAAAGCTGGAGCGTAGTGGTGCCTATCAAGGCTCACTGCTAAGTGACTGGGACAATCCGGTATTGACGCCGCCCGCGCTGTACGGAAATTTGCTGCTCTTCACTCTCGAAGCATCCAGCCACGACATGATGGGCAAAGCGCAGGTGGATGCGTTACATACCTTAGGCGCCGACTACATTCGTATTTCTGCCGAATACACCCAAGTAGGCGAATCTGAAACCATCTGCTTCCAAGCTGGCAAAAAGATTTCCGCCAAAGCATTCCCTAAACCTATTCTGGATGATGCCGGTAAGGCATACATGTTTATCCAGGATGAGCAGGACAGCTCGCTGGCTGCGCTGATCAAGGCGGGCCTAGACCCCGACTGTATTTTTACCGGCCGCCCCCTATTTGTTCACGCCTGTGAACACTATTTGGAAAAGTCGATGGCAGCGTTGCTCAAGGCAGGCGTCAACTTGAGTGCCTGCAAGCCATACACGCGGGAAGTCATCTATGCAATTTCTGCTTTAGAGCAACAGAAAGATCGCCACGCCGTCCTCGCAGGTCTGCTGGCCGGCGGCGCCGACGTTAATGAGGTCTGGTTAACGGCCGAGGGATTTTACAAAGACCCGGCCATGACCGAAATGCTCATAGAGGCGGGCGCAGACATCAACCAGCCGTTCTCAGAAGAGCAAGGCTCGCTGTTGTTTCACAGTGCCGAGCTGTTCGACGATGACCCAGTGCTGCTGGCTCTGCTGGAGCGTAACGGCGCGCTGGCCATCGCGCCAGAAATCCAATATGACTCTGACCGTCTAGAACGCCTCATTTACAGCTTGCGAGGGGCGGAGACTCTGGAGCAGTTGGTAGTCGCTGGTATCGACCTGAACAGCTCTGTAGGGGCTGAGCCCGCGGCAGTTACGGCACTAACCATCAAGCCCAGTATTGCCCTTGGCCTGATCTCGGCTGGTGCAGATGTTAGCCAATGGTTGGAGCCCAGTTACTTTCAAGGCAAGGTGCTTTATCACCTTGCCTTGAACGACAGCAACCACCCACTGGACGACAACGAAGCCGCCGCCACGCTCGGTATTTTCCGGGTTTTACTAGAGCGCGGCCTAAACCCCAACCTTGCTTGCCAGGCTCACGTTTACTACCAGAGCAGCACTTGCTTTGGTTACGCCGGTTCGCTGTTTCTACTGCTGATTAACTTCTGCTGCGCAGATGGCAACAAATGGTCTGAGCTACGCACGGACCTGGCGAAGTTGCTGGTGGCGCATGGTGCCGACATCAATGCACCGGGCGCGCGGGAGACAGGCCTGCTTGGGGCGCCGATGCTTAGTGTTCAGCTGGAATCCGAGTACGTGCAGGGGTTTTCCAATGCCGGTTCAGGCAGCTTGCTCTACCACCTGGAACAGCAAACTGAAAAAAGTGCAGACACCCAAACGTTTATGCAGTGGGTAGCGGCCAATGGCGGTATTTCTCAACGAGCGCACGTTGCAGTCCCGTAAGCTGCGAGCTCACCTACCAGCGAAAAGGAGACGGATTTTATCGGCACCAACTTAACCAGCTTTGGGTGAGTAGACTGTCTCTAATCTATCTAGTCCCCAAGAGTGAAATCGTTAACGACCCCCCGCTTGATTCCAAGCCTACTTTCTTAATCGTCCGCTTTTGGCCGGTAACTGCCGCCCACTTCCACCAACATTTAGCCAAAGACGCCAGCCCTAGGTTGATATCGGTTGTCCCAAACAGAACCCTCAAAGAGGGTGCGACCCTTCGGCAGCGTTACGGGCTGGTTACTCCAGCAAGAAACGATCAACGTCGATGGCGTCGATCTGGTCGGCGTGCAAATGGCGCTCGGCGTAACGCATCGGCAGTCCTGCCTGCAAAAACAGTGCGAACAGGTCGGCATCGATATGGCCTTTGTCGCGAAGCCTGGCCAGGATTTCAATCGACTCTGACAGGGTCTTCGCCTGCTTGTAGGGGCGGTCGGAGGCGGTCAGCGCTTCGAAGATATCGGCGATGGCCATGATGCGTGCCGGAATGGACAGCTGGCTCTTGTCCAGCTTTCGCGGGTATCCGGTTCCGAGAAGGGTTTCGTGGTGGGTTCCGGCATACTCCGGCACCCGCTTGAGGTTCGAAGGCAGCGGTAGATTTTCGAGCATGACGATGGTCTGAATGATGTGCTCGTTGATCTTGAAGCGCTCTTCGGCGGTCAGCGTGCCGCGGCTGATACTCAGGTTGTAGAGCTCGCCATGGTTGTAGAGGTGCTCGGGAACGCTGACCTGAAAGCCGTACTTGGGGTCGAGCGCCTTGGTCTCCGGGCGCGGGAAAATATGTTGTTGCTTGTCTGCCAGTAGCCGTTCAACCGCGGGCAGGGACGCCACGGACAGTTCGGCGACGCGCGCCAACTCGGCGGGGGAGAGCCCCAGGCGGTCATCGAAATGCCGCAGCCAGGTTCGCTCTGCCGCTTTGTGAAGGGTGCCCACATGCTCGGGGTTCATGAGTTCGCCGCCGATATTGCACCCGGCAATGAAGGCGAATTCATCCTGTAGCGCCTGGGCGAGCTGTTGATATTGCGCATCGGCCTGCAACCGATCCTGACCATCCAGTACTCGCTGCAGGCGCTCGATCTGCGCATCGCGCAACAACACCTCGAAGCGCATGCGCACCTCGTGGATGCGGTTGTAGATCGTCTCCAGCTTGGTGGCCTTGTCGACAACATGTTCAGGCGTGGTGATCTTGCCGCAGTCATGCAGCCAGGCGCCGATACGGAACTCGCGCCATTCGTCTGCGGTGGTGAAGCGGAAGTGCTCCAGCGGCCCTTCGCTGACATCGCTGGCCGCCTCGGCAAGCATCATCGCCAGCTCCGGTACACGCTCGCAGTGCGCGCCGGTGTAGGGGCTCTTGGCGTCTATCGCGCCGGCCAGCACTTCAATCATGCCGTCGATCAGGGCACGCTGCGAATCGATGAGGTTATGGTTTTCCAGCGCGACGGCAGCCTGGGAGGCCAGCGCGCCAATGAATGACATCACTTGCGGTGAGAAGGCGATCACGTCGCCCGTTTCGACGTCCAGGGCGTTCATGAACTGCAGGACACCGATCACTTCGCCGCCTCGTGGCGCCAGCGGTACGGTCAGCATGGAGACGGTATGAAAGCCGGACTCGCTATCGAAACCGCGTGTTCCGCTGAGGTCGAAGCGGCTCTCGGCGTATACGTCGTCTATGACGACGGTTTCGTTGTGCAGTGCAGCGTAGGTCGACACGTGCCGTTCGTTGGGCAGGCCGGTCTGCGGATCATGCAGGGGCAGTTCGATCGTCGGCAGCTCATCGTCCATGGAGCGCAACGCGAAGCGCAGCGTGTTGTGCTCGGTCTTGAGGTACATGGTGGCGGCCTGAGCATTACAGATGCGCTTTCCTTGCATCAGGATATGGCGCAGCAGCGCATCCCGGTCGCGCTCGGATGACAACAGCAAGCCGTTCTCGACCAGGCTGGAAAGCTTCATCTGTGAAGCCTGCAACGCCTGGGTCTGGCTTTGCAGGGCGGCTTTCATCTCGATGTGGTTGCGATTGAGGGTCTCGATTTCGGCGAACATCGAAGCCGGCGGCAGTTCGCCGGAAAAATCCATTTGGCGGATTTTCTGGGTGTCCTGCATCAGCAACTTGATGGTGCGATCAATACTTTCCATGCCGCCCAGCACCAGCGGCATCGTGCACAGCACTATCACAATGGACAGGCAAAGCGAGACCGCTGGCGGAACACCCAGGGTAAGCGCCAATATAGGCGCCAGCTGCAAAAGCAGGAAGGTGGCGACCACCAGCTTACTGCTCTTGAACCGTAGTCTGAATCTCGGCTTGATTTGCCCTGATGACATGCTGCAACCTGCGCTAGAGTCCCATCGCGTACTACTTCGTACATCCGGCCACGCAGTGGTGCTGCGGCTGGATGTGCAACGCTCAGTTCAACTCAGGGAAATAGAATGAAGAAGGAGATTACTGTGTTTGCTCGCTTCAGGATATTGCCACTTGCCAGCGCATTGCTGGCATCGGCAGCGCTCGCAGTTGAGCCAGCTACATCAATAGGTTACGTGATGAAGGTACAGGGAGAGGCCACCGTCAGCATAGATGGCACAACGCAATCGGCGACGATTGGCACACCTTTGTACGTCGGTAGCGTGGTGAAAACCGGTTCGGCGGGCTCGATGGGGGTGACCCTGAAGGACAACACCGTGATGTCTTTCGGCCCCAATAGCGAGCTGACCATCGACGAGTTCCTCTTCGATCCGGCACAGGACGAATTGAAACTCAGTGCCAAGATCACTCACGGCACGCTTGATTACATTTCTGGCACTATCGCTAAGCTCAAGCCCAAGGCCGTCGAGATCAACACCCCGACCGGCACCATCGGCGTGCGTGGCACCCACTTCCTCGTCAAGGTCGATTGAGTTCGAATACGGCATGCCTCCAACCTATACGTACGCAATCGCCGTTCTTCTCTTCGCATTGCTGGGCAGTGGATGCGCCTCCAAATCTTATGTGGTGCTGGTGGAAAGCCCCGACGGAAGTACAGGCGCCATTGAGGTTAAAACCGATAAAGGTCTCACCCGCGTCGACCAGAAGGGCTATGCCGTGAACCTCGACGGCAGCAGCGCCAAGCCGTTCCAGGTGGGTGAACCCAGACTCGACAAGGATTTCTCCGCCGCACGGGCAGCGCAGCCTGCGTTGCCGAAAAGCTATCTGCTGTACTTCAATACGGGCGGCACCAGCCTGACCAGGAAGTCTCAGGCGGAAATTCCGGAAGTGCTGCAGACCGTCAGGGAACGCGGGCCATCGGCTGTTTCGGTGATCGGCCATACCGACACCGTTGGCAGCAAGACATACAACGAAGAGCTGGGGCTGTTGCGCGCCCGTGCCATTGCCCGTCAATTGCAAGACAATGGTCTTCAGGCCCTGGAGCTCGTGGTTACCTCCCATGGTGAAGGCAACCTATTGGTGAAAACCCCGGACAACAAGCCGGAGCCCGCCAACCGCCGGGTCGAAGTCACCGTCCGCTGAAGCCTGCATCGGCAGGCCTTTACTTGCGGGCCATCACCAGGCGGGTGCCTTGTTCGCCACTGCGCAGGCGTTGAAGGTGAAAGGCGACCAGCCCGTCCCACGAGCGCTGTTCGCTCAGGTTCTCGAATACCGCCAACGCATCAGGATCAGCGCTCTTCAGCAGACGGTAGGCGGCCTCGTAAGCCTCGTCGCAGGTAACAACGGGCACGACCATCGCCTCAAGCGGCTCGAATACCTGCACGGCTTCGACCTTTCCCTGGAGCACTATTTCGCCAACCGGCCGCATCGGCACTTCAGGGCAGTTCTGACGAATTGCCTCGGACACGCACAGCAGGGTGCCTATCTGCCTGTTCAAACTCTCCAGGCGCGACGTGGTGTTAACCGGATCGCCCAGCGCGCGGTAATCGAAGATCGTCGAGCCGCCGAAATTGCCCACTACCACTTCGCCGCAGTGCACACCGATGCGCGTCTGGCCGAACTCGATGCCTTGCTCGCGCAACGATGCGACATAGGACTGGGCAAAACGATTGATCTCCAGCGCGCAGGAAAGCGCTCGCTGTTGATGATCGGCCTGCGGGATTGGGGCGGAAAACATGATCGCCACCGCATCCCCGACGATTCGATCCAGCGTGCCCTCATGGCGGAACGCAATGCCAATGACCTGCTCCAGGTAATCATTGAGCAGGCTTACCGCCGCCTCGGGCGTCTGGCGTTCCATCATCGAAGTAAACCCGGTGATGTCGGTAAACACGAAGCTGCACAGTTGCCGCTGACCACCGAGTGTCAGCCGCTCCGGGTGTGCCACCAGATGGCTGACCAGATTGGGGGACACGTAGCGTGAGAAGGCGGCCTGTATCCAGCGCTGTTCGCGCTCGGCAGCCATGTGCCGCACGATGCTGGCGGCGCCGTACACCAGCATCAGCCCGATCGATGGGGTAAACAGATCGAGCAGCAGCCTGTGAGCGACGAAGCCATACCAGGCAGCAGCATTGAGCAGCGCTACCACTATCACCATGAGCACGGCTGATGCCAGGGCGGGAGCGTTCAGCGCCAGCAGCCCCAGTATCAGGCTGCCCAGCAGCAGGGTCAGGCTCTCCGCCGCCAGCGCCCAACTCGGCCTAAGTAGCAAGGTGTCCGTCAGCACCTGTTCCAGCGCCTGGGCGTGAACCTCTACCCCAGGAATGATCCCGCCCAACGGGCTGAAGCGCAGATCCTGCAAGCCCTGGGCGGAGGTGCCGATCATGATGATGCTGTTTGCAATGGGCGGCGCCGACCCGTCCAGCACTTGCCAGGCAGGGATGCTGCGCTCGGGTTGTGGAGGGGTGAAATACACCCAGAGTTCGCCGCTGGCAGCAGTCGGAATCTGCAGCTGGCCAATATCGACCCGCTGTACCCCGGACTCACTGCTGGTGATCCGGTAGCGACCGGTGCGCTGTGAAACACGCAGGGCCTCCGACACCAGCGATGGGCGCAACTCACCAGCCAGCGATACGAATAGCGGTACGCGTCGAACCACACCATCGGCATCGGGCCTGAACGTCATGGCACCGATGCCACGAGCCGCCTGCTCCAGCTGTGGCAACGGGCGCGTAGCGCCCTGGAAGGCCGGCACGAACGCAAGCGGGGAGGGGCCTTGTAGCACCATGCCAAAGCGACTCAGCGGTGGCCCGACCTCTCGACCGCTTCGTTCAGCGGCAAAACCGAGCACCGTGTTACCGCGCTTCAGTACATCAGCGAACTGTGCATCATGATCCGGCAAGGCTGCCAGCCCGGCGGCCAAGTCGGGTGGCAACTGGTTGTTGCGCAGAAGCTGGGTAGGTGAGGTGCGATCCGGCTCGGCGAACAGTACGTCGAACACCACGGCAGCCGCGCCAGCCTGCTCGAGCTTGTCCACCAGCGTAGCGACCTGCGTGCGAGCCCAGGGCCACTGGCCGATGCGCTTGAGGCTTTCCTCGTCCAGATCGACGATACGCACTGGCGCAGTTTGGTAATCACGTGGCTGCCAACGCTGATACTGGTCGAAAACCGCATTGCGGACTTTCTGTACCGGCAGCGGATCGAGCAGAAATACCACTAGGAGGCCCAGCAAGACGGCAAGGCAGAAGCCGCCTCCCACTGAAAACAGACGGAATCTAGGCACGCTCAAAGGCTCTGGGCAGGATAGAGAACAACTTGGTGTTGCGAAGATACCGAAAAAGGCGCCGCATGGGGCGAGTGCTTCACATCGGAGAAAGTAGAGCGCCATCATCCAGCATGAGCCTGGGTACGGCCTTAGATGTCGATCTATCAGCGCTTCTGGCTGGTTGCTGCCATGGGTGCGCTAGTAGCGGCTAGCTTCGACCAACGCGGATTTCACGAGTGGTAGACGCGCGAGGGGGTTAGCAGAGCAGGTCTAGTCAAAGATGCTGGCGCCAGCAGCCAGATACAACAAAGCCCGCACGAGGCGGGCTTTGTTGAGGTGTTTCTTAGCAGGTTGGGCTGCTAGAAACCGGGATCTGGTCGGAGAGGCAGGATTCGAACCTGCGACCTTCTCGTCCCGAACGAGACGCGCTACCAAGCTGCGCTACACTCCGAATGCGCCGAATTGTACTGAAAAAGTTTTACAGCACAAGGGCTTAGCAAAAAATTTTAAATCGGGGCGCAGCGCTTGGTGCTTACGCCCACGATGGGTCAAAGGTGCTTACAGCTCTTTGACGGTACGAACCTGGTCTTTGTTGACCTTGGTGCGCTTGCCATCCAGTTGTTCGAACTCGTAGAAGCCAGTGTCGTCGTCGAAATCAGGGCGATCTACGGTCTGGATTTCCCGGCCATCGTTCAGGGTGATGACCGAAGGCGTGGAACAACCGACCAGGGTAACCAGGCCGAACGCGAGTAGAAATGCAGCGGTAGTCCGTTGCTTCATGACATGTCTCCTTAAAATCGAAGCTGAATGATTACTTGGGCTAAGACGGGCGCTTCGAGCCCAAGTTCCACTGTATTTACTGCTTGGCTGGCCTGCACTGCAAGTCCGTTCTACTCAATGAGCTGCGGTGAATTGACGTTGCTCAGGCGCGGATCGTCTGGCGCGCAGGTTAGCGCCACAGGTTGATGATCCTTCAGCCAGCGCTGGGTGCTGCGCTGACCGGCCTGCCAGGCCTGCTCCAGGGAGGGTAGAAGGCTGCGGGGAATGACCGCGAACAGCGGTTCCCAATGGCCGTCGCGGCTGGCCATCACTGGGCGCTCGCCGGCCAGCGCGAGGAGTTCGTCGAGCAGCGTGCGGTCGACTCTGGGGGCGTCACAGGGCAGCACCAGCAGGAGAGGGTGGCGGGCGATCTGCAGGGCTGCACGAATACCGGCCAGCGGGCCCGGATAGTCCGCGCTGTCATCGCCGACGAGGTGGTCGGCGTAGGGCGCGTAGGCTTCGTGATTACGGTTGCAGGAGATGATCAGGTCGTCGGTCAGTGGCCGAACCTGGTCGTGCAGCCATGCGATCATTGGCCGCTCCTGCCAGTGCACCAGGCCCTTGTCGCGGCCGCCCATACGCTGGCCGCGCCCGCCTGCGAGCAGGACCACCGAGAGGCTTTGGGGCGGGGCTGAGGTAGGCATGGCAGGGTCTCCGGCGGTGGCGCTGTGGTATAACACCGGCCATTGTTCACGACAACTGGAAGCCTGCCATGAGCCACAAGGCCGATGCGCCATTCGTGCCCCTGAATATCGCCGTTCTGACCGTCAGCGATACCCGCACGCTGGAAACCGACACCTCCGGACAACTGTTCGTTGACCGCTTGAAAGCGGCCGGCCATAGCCTCGCCGAGCGTGTGTTGCTGAAAGACGACCTCTACAAGATCCGCGCTCAGGTCGCCACCTGGATCGCCGAAGACGTGGTGCAGGTCGTGCTGATCACCGGCGGCACCGGCTTCACCGGACGTGACAGTACACCGGAAGCGGTGGCCTGCCTGCTGGACAAGCAGGTCGATGGTTTCGGCGAGCTGTTCCGACAGATATCGACCACCGATATCGGCACTTCGACCATTCAGTCCCGGGCGCTGGCCGGCCTCGCCAATGGCACGCTGGTTTGCTGCCTGCCTGGCTCGACCAATGCCTGTCGTACCGGCTGGGACGGCATTCTGGCCGAGCAGCTCGATGCCCGTCATCGCCCCTGCAATTTCGTGCCGCACCTCAAGCTCGCCGCTCCCTGCGAGAGCCGCGGATGAGCGAGCAGCATTCGCCGCTGATGCCGGTGGAGCAGGCGTTGGAGCGCTTGCTGGCGCTGGCTGACGCTACCCCTATCGAAGGCCATGAGTTGGTCGACTTGGCTCAGGCCGATGGCCGCGTGCTGGCCGAGCCGCTGATCGCCGGCCTGGATCTGCCGCCATGGCCGAACAGTGCCATGGACGGCTACGCGCTGCGCCTGGCCGACTGGCAGGGCGAGCCGCTGCCGGTCAGCCAGCGCATCTTTGCCGGCACCGCGCCCGAGGCGCTGGAGCCTGGCACCTGTGCACGGATCTTCACCGGCGCACCGGTTCCGCTTGGCGCCGATACGGTGGAGATGCAGGAAAACGTCAGCCTCGGCGATGACGGTCGCGTGCATTTCGATCAGGCCATGAAAGTCGCCCAGAACATACGCCCCCAGGGGCAGGAGAACCGCAAAGGCGAAACCCTGCTCACCGCCGGTACGCGGCTTGGGCCGGTAGAGCTGGGGCTGGCGGCTTCGATTGGCCTGGCGCAGTTGCCGGTGCGTCGCAAACCTCGTGTGGCGGTGTTGTCTACTGGCGATGAGCTGGTCGAGCCTGGTCAGCCGCTGGGCGCCGGGCAGATCTACAACAGCAACCGCTACCTGCTGGTCGCCTGGCTGCAGCGCTTGGGTTGCGAGGTCATCGATGCCGGCATTCTGGTCGATGATCTCGAACGTACCCGCGAGGCCCTCGGCGCCCTGCAGGATGTCGACCTGATTCTTTCCACCGGCGGCGTGTCGGTGGGCGAGGCGGACTTTCTCGGCATCGCCTTGCGCGAGGCCGGCGAGCTGGCCCTGTGGAAGCTGGCGATCAAGCCCGGCAAGCCGCTTACCGTCGGCGAGTTCCGGGGGCGGCCGGTGATTGGCTTGCCCGGTAATCCGGCGTCCACCTTGGTAACCTTCGGCCTGCTGGCGCGGCCTTATCTACTGCGCCGCCTGGGCGTACAGAAGGTCGAGCCGCTGGGCTTCGCGGTGCCGGCGGGCTTCGTCTGGGCAAAACCCGGCAAGCGCCGCGAGTTCCTGCGTGCGCGCCTGGAAAACGGCCGCGTGGTGCCGTACGCCAATCAGAGCTCCGGCGTGCTGCGCAGTGCCGCCTGGGCCGAAGGGCTGGCGCAAGTGCTGGAAGGTACCACCCTGAAAGAAGGCGACAGCCTGCACTTCATTCCAATGAGTGAATTACTCGGCTGAGGTGTAGAGTCGATAGTCGGCGAGCAGGAGATGGACGGTGTGATTATTTCTCCTGCGCGTTGTCTGCATAGGCAGTCGTTTTCAATCCCGTTTTCGGAGCCGTTATGCAAGAGCGTAAAGCGCTGTTGATCCTTCATGGTAAGCAGTCCCTCAACGAAGAGGTGCGCACGGCGGTCAAGACCCAACGCGAGCGCGGCTGGGATCTGGCCGTGCGCTTGACGTGGGAAGCGGGTGACGCCCAGCGTCTGGTCACAGAAGCCTTGCAGGCGGGTTATCAGACGCTGATCGCCGGCGGCGGTGACGGCACTCTGCGAGATATTGCCGAAGCGATGGCCAAGGCCAATACGAATGCAAGTTTGGCGCTGCTGCCCCTGGGTACCGCCAATGACTTCGCTGTCGCTGCCGGTATTCCGGTCGTGCCTACCGATGCTTTGGCGCTGCTCGATACGCCGGCGCAGCCGATCGACCTGGGTGAGGTCGACGGCCAACTGTTCCTCAATATGGCGACGGGTGGTTTTGGCTCCAACGTCACTGCCAATACCTCCGAAGATCTCAAGCGCGTGCTGGGCGGTGCCGCCTACATGCTTACCGGCCTGACCCGTTTTGCCGAAGTGCGCTCGGCCTTTGGTCGCTTCAAGGGGCCGGACTTCGAGTGGGAAGGTGAGTTTCTCGCCCTGGGTATCGGTAACGGTCGGCAGGCGGGTGGCGGGCATGTGCTGTGCCCCCACGCGCGAGTCAACGACGGCTTGCTGGATGTGTGTATCGTTCCGGCGGCGTCCGATGTAGTTGGCACGCTGGGGACGCTGTTCTCTGGTGGGCTGAAAGGAATCGAGGGTGTGTCCGTCAGCGCTCGCTTGCCCTGGTTGGAAATCGAAGCGCCGGAGGGGCTCGATCTGAACCTCGATGGTGAGCCACGTGAGGGGCACAGCATGCGTTTTTCCGCGCGGCCACAGGCGCTGCGTGTGCATCTTCCACAGCAGTCTCCTTTACTGCACGACTAGATATAGCGATGCTGGTTTCCCATCAGCCGCTGGTGCAAGATGGCGTTGCGCCATGCCGCCTTCAGTAATGCGACGCCTGGCCGATAGCTTGACAAGAACATCACGCCTCACAGGAGCGAATAATGGCCGGTATTCTCGACACCGTTGATCAACGGACACAGCTGGTAGGTGAGAACCGCCTGGAAATCCTGATGTTCCGCCTGGCTGGCCGGCAGTTGTTCGCGATCAACGTATTCAAGGTGCAGGAAGTCCTGCAGATGCCCAAGCTGACGCTGATGCCGCAGCGCCATCGCTTCGTCTGCGGGGTGATTCACCTGCGTGGCCAGACCCTGCCGGTGATCGACCTGTCCCAGGCCATCGGCATGCGGCCTATCGTGCCCGATGAGCGCAGCACCATCATCGTCACCGAATACAATCGCTCGATTCAGGCGTTCCTGGTCGGCGGCGTCGACCGCATTCTCAACCTCAACTGGGAATCCATCCTGCCACCGCCTGGCGGAGCAGGGCGCCACCACTACCTGACGGCGATCACCAAGGTCGACGACCAGTTGGTGGAGATCATCGACGTGGAGAAAGTGCTGGCCGAGATCGTGCCGTACGACACCCGTATTTCCAGCGACCGCCTGGCCGATCCAATGCTGGAAAAGGCCCGCGGCCGCGAAGTGCTGCTGGTCGACGATTCCAGCGTGGCCTTGTCGCAGCTGCGCGATACCCTGTCGCAGCTGGGGATCAAGATGCATGTGGCCACCGATGGCCTGAAGGCGCTGAACATGCTCAAGGCCTGGGCGGACACCGGCCAGGTGATGACCGACAAGCTGCTGATGATCTTCACCGATGCCGAAATGCCGGAAATGGACGGCTATCGCCTGACCACCGAAATTCGACAGGACGCGCGTCTGCGTGATCTGTACGTGGTGCTGCACACTTCGCTGTCCGGCAGCTTCAACGATGCCATGGTGAAGAAGGTGGGTTGCGACAACTTCCTTTCCAAATTCCAGCCCGACAAGCTGGTCGACGTGATTCGCGAGCGTCTGGCGCTCGACGAGCAGTAAGCGCTCAGCGCTACACGCCTGGCTTGAGCCGCGGCGGCGGTTTGCGTATAACCGCCGTTTAGCTCTAGTCAGGACGCCGGGCCATGCACCTTTCCTCGCTTTACCGTTTTCCTCTCAAGTCCGCCATCGGCGAGTCGTTGCCCAGTCTGCAGCTCGACGGTCTGGGCGTGGCCGGTGATCGCCGCTGGATGCTGGCGAGCGAGGAGAATGGTCGCTTCCTGACCCAGCGTACCTTTCCGCAGATGAGCCGCCTGACGGCGCGCTGGAATCAGGCCGGCGGCCTGACCCTCGAGGCGCCGGACAGACCTTCTATCGACGTGGCGCTACCGAACCCCGATGAGGCATTGCGTGGAGTGATCATCTGGCGCGACAGCATGCGCGTGCCGGACGCTGGCGACGAGGCGGCGGCCTGGGTCAGCGAATTCATCGGCAAGCCCTGTCGGTTGGTACATGTACCCGCAGAGCGTGCGCGCTATATCGAGGGCAGCGTGACAGGGGATGAGAAGGTCGGGTTCGCCGATGGCTTTCCGCTGCTGTTGATCGGCCAGGCTTCACTCGACGACCTGGTGGCTCGGGTTGGTCGTCCACTGGACATGCTGCGCTTTCGTCCAAATCTGGTGGTACAGGGCAGTGAGCCCTATGCCGAGGATAGCTGGAAGCGTATTCGCATCGGCGATGTCGAGTTCACGGTTGCCAAGGCTTGCTCACGTTGCATCATCACCACCATCGATCCGCAGACCGGCGAGCGCAGCGCCGATCGCGAACCGCTGACCACCTTGCGCAGCTACCGCCAACGCGAAGGCGAGATCCTCTTCGGGCAGAACCTGATCAACCACGGTAGTGGTGAATTGCAGGTTGGCATGCCGGTCGAGGTGCTGGAGTAGGTTGATGGTTAGCCAATCATCCTGATGTAGCTCGGGTCGAGCGCAGCGGCACCCGGGAAAGTTGCCCTGGGTATCGCTCTGCTCAACCCAGGCTACGGGTGCGGGAGCGATGCGCGCTCTTTCTTGCCGCTGCCCTATTGGTCGAAATAGCGCTCGTGCCAGCCCACCAGCGGTTGCGGGGCGTTGAGCTTGTCGCCGTAGATCACTGCGTAAGACAGAACGTTCTGCACGTATTGGCGGGTCTCATTGAACGGAATGTTCTCGACCCACACGTCATACGACAGGTGGTTGGCACCGCGCAGCCACTGGCGAACGCGGCCGGGGCCAGCGTTGTAAGCGGCCGAGGCGAGCACCCGGTTACCATTGAACTGGCCATAGATCTGGCTCATGTAAGCGGCGCCCAGCTGAATGTTGATGCTGGGCAGCAATGTGTTGTTTGGATTGCTCAGTGGAATACCGAACTTGCGTGCGGTCTCCTTGGCGGTGGCGGGCATGACCTGCATCAGGCCCATGGCGCCGGCGTGAGACTTGGCGTCGGCCATGAAGCCGCTTTCCTGGCGGGTGATGGCGAACACCCAGCTGGAGTGCAGGCCGCGCTTTTTCGCTTCAGTTGTCAGCGATTCGCGATAGGCCATCGGGAAGCGAACGTCGAGGTCGTCCCAGTACTTGGCCTGGCTGATGGTACGGATGGCCGGGAAATACCATTCCATGTCGTAGGCCAGGCGTGCCTGTGCCACCAGTTCGTCGCGGTCGAAGTGCCGGCTGGCGTGGTACCACTCGCGGCGGCCATCGACGATCTGGCCACGGTCATGGAACTCCATGGCGCGACGGATGCCAGGGGCGTTGCGTACCTTTTTGATCACCGCGGCGCTGAGCGGCAGTGGCGCGTTTTTCAGGTGATAAGGTTCCTTGACCTGATCGGCAGCCATGAAACCGTAGAAGTCGCGCTCCTTGGCCAGGCTGTGGAACAGCGGCTGAGCGGCCTTGCTGTTGGGTTGTGCCAGTTGCAGCGTGCGAGCCTGCCAGTAGCGCCAGCGGTTGGTGCTGGCAAGGGAGTCGGGCATGCGGCTGATCAGCTTGTAGGCTTCGTCCCAGCGGCCCAGGCGCAGCAGCAGGCGAGCGCGCCATTCGCTGACGGTGTCGTCACGCAGGTTGGGATCGTACTTGGCCATCACGTCAAGGGCGCGCGGGTCAAAGCGCCGTGCCAGGGTCAGGCCGATCTCGTTGGCGATGGCAACCTTCTCCTGATCGGAGAAGTGCATGCGCTGGGAATAGCCTTCGAGCAGGCTCAAGGCCTGTTCCGGATCCTGGCGGGCGAGACGGCGCAGGCCGAGGCTGACCACGTCGCCCATGGCGTCGTCGGCCGGCGTGAATCGCGCGGTCTGGGTGAGAATCTGCGGTTTCTGGCCAACTTCCACGAGCAGCTTGCCATGGTTGCTGAGTGTCGGCAGATCTTTGCTCAGGAAGGTGGCCAGGCTGTAGTTGCGCGCTTCGGCAGCCAGCTTGGTACGTTGCCAGCGGCGTTGTTCGGTCAACTGGCCTTCGGCTGCCCAGCGGTCGAATAGACGATCACAGGCTTCGGGCTGCGACTTGCCAACCAGCCACAGCTTCTCGGCGCTGGCATAGCCTTCGGCGGTCTGGCCTTGGTTGAGCTGGCGCTGGCCATTGAGGCAGTCGAGCTCGGTAAAGTTGAGGCCCGGATCATAGTACTTGGCGAAGGTTTGCCATTCGCCACGCTCGGCCAGCCAGCGCAGCCAGCGCAGTTTCATCCAGCTGGCCTGAGGCAGGTCACCATGGGCTGCGAGGAAGGCTTCGATTTCGTTATTGCTAGCTGATTTCAGGCGTGCGGTGAGTTCGTCATACGCCAGATAAGGCGTCAGCGGATAGTCGCTCAGGGCGCTGGCGTAGCGCTGATAAGGCCCCTTGTCGCCCTTGGCAAGAGCGGCCTTGGCCTCATCGTAATACTGGCGTTGCTGGGTCAGGCTCGCTGCCTGGCTCAGGGTTGCCGTGGTGGCGCAAAGAATCAGGCAGCTCAACAGACTGGGCAAACGACAGCGCATGGTACTTCCGGGGGGATCATCTCGTGAGCGGATGCGATCTGGCTGATGCCGGTCGCTCGATGCGCCCTTTGGGCGGCAGCAGGCCGTATTGGCAGTTGCGGGCGCAGTTAAAGGCAATGGGCGTTAGCTTAGCCTTTTGCCCGCTTGGCGCGAAAGGGCCGCAGCAGTCTGGCGCATGTCTGTTTATGTCACATCGACAGCCGGTGCGTAAGGCCTGACAGACGCCGAGGGCCTTCTCGGTTAGAATACGCGCCCGGTTTTTGGCTGGCGCATGCGCCGGTCAGATCAGTTTCGTGGTGGTCGGCCACGTGGTGAACCCATTGGCTGCGTTCGCACACTCTTTTCGCCACCACCCCAGCGTATTGTCGAGGCAACCCATGACCCTGCTCAAGTTCACCGATGTTTCCCTGGCCTATGGCGCCATGCCGCTGTTGGACAAGGTGTCTTGGCAGATCGCCCGCGGTGAGCGGGTGTGCATCATTGGCCGCAATGGTACCGGCAAGTCCAGCATGCTCAAGCTGGTCAAGGGCGATCAGAAGCCCGATGACGGTGCCGTCTGGCGCGCGCCGGGGCTGAAAATCGGCGAGCTGCCACAAGAGCTGCCGGTCGCCGATGAGCGCACCGTGTTCGATGTGGTTGCCCAGGGCCTGGATGGCGTTGGCGAGTTACTCGCCCAGTACCATCACTTGGCACAGAACTGTGTCACCGAAGAAGATCTGAACAAATTGATGCACGTTCAGCAGGATCTTGAGGCCCGTGATGGCTGGCGCCTGCAGCAACTGGTCGACAGCACCCTGAGCCGTCTGCAACTGCCGGCCGACAAGACCCTGGCCCAGTTGTCCGGTGGCTGGCGCCGCCGTGTGCTGCTGGCCCAGGCGTTGGTCAGCGAACCGGATCTGCTGCTGCTCGACGAACCGACCAACCACCTGGACATCGGCGCGATCGCTTGGCTGGAAGAAGCCCTCAAGGATTTCCAGGGCGCCGTGCTGTTCATCACCCACGACCGTTCCTTCCTGCAGAACCTGGCCACGCGCATTCTCGAGCTGGATCGCGGCGGCCTGATCGACTGGAATGGCGATTACGCCAGCTTCCTGGTGCACAAGGAGGCCGCGCTGGCCGCCGAGGAAACCGCCAACGCGCTGTTCGACAAGCGCCTGGCCCAGGAAGAAGTGTGGATCCGCCAGGGCATCAAGGCCCGTCGTACCCGTAACGAAGGCCGTGTGCGTGCCCTCAAGGCGTTGCGCGTGGAGCGCAGCGAGCGCCGCGAGCGCACCGGCAAGGCCAACATCCAGCTCGACACTGCGGAGAAATCCGGCAAGCAGGTGATGGTGCTCGAGAGCGTCAGCTTCGCCCACCCAGGCGGCCCGTTCCTGATTCGCGATTTCTCCATGGTGCTGCAGCGCGGCGACCGTATCGGCCTGCTGGGCGCCAATGGTACTGGTAAGACCACGCTGTTGAAGCTGATGCTCAGCGGTCTGCAACCGACCAGCGGCAAGGTGGAAGAGGGCACCAAGATCGATGTCGCCTACTTCGATCAATTGCGCCATCAGCTGGATCTGGAAAAGACCGTCATCGACAACGTCGCCGAAGGTCGTGACTTCATCGAAATCGACGGGCAGAACCGACACGTGCTCAGCTACCTCGGCGATTTCCTGTTCAGTCCGCAGCGTGCCCGTACCCCGGTCAAGGCGCTGTCGGGAGGCGAGCGTGCGCGTCTGCTGCTGGCCAAGCTGTTCAGCAAACCGGCCAACCTGCTGGTGCTCGATGAGCCAACCAACGACCTCGATGTGGAAACCCTCGAGTTGCTCGAGGAAGTGCTGCTGACGTTCAAGGGCACAGTACTGATGGTCAGCCACGACCGGGCATTCCTCGACAACGTGGTCACCAGTACCTTGGTCTTCGAAGGCGAGGGCAAGGTGCGCGAGTACGTCGGTGGTTATCAGGACTGGCTGCGTCAGGGTGGTTCGCCACGCCTGCTGGGCGTTGGTGAGACAAAGTCGGGTAAGGCCGAGCTTGGCTCCGCGGTCGTCGAAGCCCCCGTCGCTGCGCCTGTTGCCGAGCCGGTAGAAAGCGCACCGGCGGCGAAGAAGAAACTCAGCTACAAGCATCAGCGTGAGCTGGACGCCATGCCCGAGCAGATCGATGCCGCAGAGCAGAAGATCGCCGAGCTGGAAGCGCAGATCGCCGCTCCTGCGTTCTACCAGCAGTCTGGTGAACATACTGCGGCGGTGCTGGCGCAGTTGCAGGCGCAGCAGGAAGAGTTGGAGCGCCTGGTCGAGCGCTGGGCTGAACTGGAAGGCTGATCAGCCTTCGGCCACTATCTGCTGGCTGATGCTACAGCGCCGGGCTTTGCCCGGCGCTGTTCATTGCGGGGCGATCAGGCCGATGGCTTCTTCAGGCTGACGGCCAGCACGTCGCAGGGCGCGCCGTGCAGCACGTCATTGGCAGTCGAGCCGAGCAGCAGAGCCAGGCCGTGACGGCCGTGGCTGCCGACGATGATCAGATCGCAGTGCTGCTCAGAAGCGAGGCGATGAATTTCCTGGCGTGGCTGGCCGTAAGCCAGGTGGCGGTTTTCCGCAGTGAGCTGAGGGTGCTTGAGGGAGAAGGCGTCGAGGCGCTCCTTGGCCTGCTCGAACTGCTGTTGTTGCAGCATCGACAGATCCATCGGTACGTCGCCGCCAAAGGCCATGGCCATGGGTTCGACGATATGCACCACGGACAGTTTTGCCTGGGTGCTGCTGGCTAGGGCCTGGGCGCGCTTCATTACCGGGTCGCACTCCTCGGTCAGATCGACGGCGACCAGAATGTGCTGGTAGGGCATGAGATTGTCTCCTTTCAGGGTGACCAATGATTTCAAGTATGGCTGGTTTGAGCATTTACCACAGGTTGCGCAGTGGAGATAGAAATTATGACGGGATGGATCGTTGTCGCACTACTGGTCGTCGCACTTAGTCCCCTGGTCTGGCTGGTGCCATCGCGGCGTCAGCGTGGCCAGATGGACGTTCGCATGGAGGCGCGGCGTATGGGTTTGGCCATGCAGCTGGCCCGCGAGGAGTGGCCGTATTGGATGGCTAATACGGCGCCGAGCCCCTGCCCGCAATACCACCATCCGCGACCCCGCGGGCGGCAGGACAGTTGGTGCTACTGGCAGCGAGAGCCAGGCATATGGCTGAACAAATGGCAGGAGCCTTGTGCTGATCTGCCCCTCGTCGAGCAGCTCTGCAGTTTGCCCGCAGACGTCTACAAGGCTGAAGCCACTCTCCAGATGATCGCCCTGTTTTGGGGGGAGCGGGCCCGGCCGGAATCGTTGCAGGCTATTGCGGCTTTTCTCAAGTCACGTGCCTGAGCAATCTCGCGCCATGGGCGGGGCGTTATCAGCTGTCATGACTGGCTGCTCGTCTGAGCTGGCTGCACGTAAAGATCAGTGACTTCCATCAGTCCGCGAATGATGCTGTCCGAGTACTTGTTGACCAGGAACGGTACGCTTTTCTCGTTGTAATTGAGCAGCGATTTCTCGATGTAGCGCCATTTGGTCGCTACTGCGTCCAGTGCCGTATTGATCTGCGCGCTGTTGCCCGGCAGGCTGCGCAGCGCATCCAAACGGTTGGAAAAGTCTGCTACCTGATCTTCAATGGGGCGCTCGCTGCTATCCCCGGAAAAGCTGGCACCTACCGATGCACTGCGTGCGGCGTAGCTCACGGCGATGCTTTGCATCAGCAGGCTGAGCTGCCGGGTGCTGGCGGTCTGCTCGGATATCGCGCGTGCGTCCGCGCGCTGCAATGCGTCGTACAGGGCCTCACTGGTCGCCAATACCTGGCGGTTGCGTGCGGCCATGTCGGCGACCGGCTGCAGATCTGTGTAGCCCTGCTTCCCCAGCGCGCTCATCAGTGTCGTCAGATCTCGATCATAGGCTTGCCACTCCTCCTGCAGGCGAGTTTGTAGGCGAGCCGCGCCGATGTCAGGCATGCCTGACAGTTTCAAAATCTGTCTGCTGGCTTCCTGGCGAGACTCATCGATCATCCGTGCGTAGCGCTGATCGCCTTCCATACTGTTGTACATGTAGAAGTCGCCCAGACTTTTCTGCGCAGCCAGGTGCAGGCGCAGAAGATGTTGCAGGTAGGGCGAGGTTTCCGCGGCAGCGCTGAAACCAGGCAGCAGCAGGGTGAGGAACAGGGCGTGTAGAAGGATGGCGCGCAGGCGTGCAGACATGCTGGAACCTCGGTGAAGACACATCGTTATTGTTGTTTTAGTCATTCGGTGGCAGCCGAATCGCGCGACTCTACCCCTGGTGTCGAGTTTTGGCTAGCGCTAAGTCCAGGTGGAGGCATGCCTGCCGAATGGCGCGTTATCGACGCCATTGATCTGCTTTTCGCTGCAGGCTTTATCAATCACTGTGGGCTGGTAGTGCGCGCTGCAAGTGGCTACAGAACGCCAATTGACAATTCCCGGCTTTTCCGTGAATGTGTGCTCACCCAAATCAAACGGGCGTATGAATTGAGCGTTTGCCGCTTCGGCAGTGCCCAATCCAGTCCGAATATCGCATCGGTGGGTAGCGGAATTTCGTCTACGGTGTTTTGTGGCGTGAGTCTGTGGATTGACTCCGGTGTGTACTGTTCAGATTCCCTAAGCGTGGAGATCAGTTGATGATTTACGAAGGTAAAGCCATCACGGTTAAGGCTCTTGAAAGCGGCATCGTCGAACTCAAGTTCGATCTCAAGGGTGAGTCCGTCAACAAGTTCAATCGTCTGACCCTGAGCGAGCTCCGTCAGTCCGTCGACGCGATCAAGGCTGATGCCTCGATCAAAGGCGTGATCGTCAGCAGCGGCAAGGACGTGTTCATCGTCGGTGCCGACATCACCGAGTTCGTCGACAACTTCAAGCTGCCGGAAGAGCAACTGATCTCCGGTAACCTGGAAGCCAACAGGATCTTCAGTGATTTCGAAGACCTGGAAGTGCCCACCGTCGTCGCCATCAACGGCATCGCCCTGGGTGGCGGCCTGGAAATGTGTTTGGCCGCCGATTACCGGATCATGGCCGAAGGCGCCAAAATCGGTCTGCCCGAGGTCAAGCTGGGTATCTACCCGGGCTTCGGTGGCACCGTTCGCTTGCCGCGCCTGATCGGTACCGACAACGCCGTCGAGTGGATCGCCTCCGGCAAGGAAAATCGTGCCGATGAAGCCCTCAAGGTCGGTGCGGTGGACGCCGTGGTCAGCGCTGACAAGCTGCAGGCCGGTGCCCTGGATCTGATCAAGCGCGCCATTTCCGGCGAACTGGATTACAAGGCCAAGCGTCAGTCCAAGCTGGAAAAGCTCAAGCTCAACGCCATCGAGCAGATGATGGCCTTCGAAACCGCCAAGGGTTTCGTCGCAGGCCAAGCCGGCCCGAACTACCCGGCGCCGGTCGAAGCGATCAAGACCATTCAGAAAGCCGCCAACTTTGGTCGTGACAAGGCGCTGGAAGTCGAAGCCGCCGGTTTCGCCAAGCTGGCCAAGACCTCGGTCGCGGAAAGCCTGATCGGTCTGTTCCTCAACGATCAGGAGCTGAAGAAGAAAGCCAAGGGCTTCGATGCCATCGCTCAGGACGTGAAACTGGCCGCTGTGCTGGGTGCCGGCATCATGGGTGGCGGTATCGCCTACCAGTCGGCGTCCAAAGGCACGCCGATCCTGATGAAGGATATTCGCGAAGAGGGTATCAAGATGGGCCTGGGCGAGGCCTCCAAGCTGCTCGGCAAGCGCGTCGAGAAAGGTCGCATGACCACCGCGCAGATGGCTGAATCGCTGAGCGCCATTCGCCCGACCATGTCCTATGGCGACTTCGGCCATGTCGATATCGTCGTCGAAGCCGTGGTCGAGAATCCCAAGGTCAAGCAGGCCGTGCTGGCCGAGGTCGAGGCTGCGGTCAAGGAGGACACCATTCTGGCGTCCAACACCTCGACCATTTCCATCAGCCTGCTGGCCAAGGCCCTCAAACGCCCGGAAAACTTCGTCGGCATGCACTTCTTCAACCCGGTGCACATGATGCCTCTGGTCGAAGTCATCCGCGGTGAGAAGTCCAGCGAGAAGGCGGTTGCCACTACCGTGGCGTACGCCAAGAAGATGGGCAAGAACCCGATCGTGGTCAACGACTGCCCGGGCTTCCTGGTCAACCGCGTACTGTTCCCGTACTTCGGCGGCTTCTCCAAGCTGCTCAGCTTCGGCATCGACTTCGCGCGCATCGACAAGGTCATGGAGAAGTTCGGCTGGCCCATGGGCCCGGCCTACCTGTCCGACGTGGTCGGCATCGACACCGGCCACCATGGCCGTGACGTGATGGCCGAAGGCTTCCCGGATCGCATGGCGGTAGAAGGCCGCACCGCGGTCGACGTGATGTACGAGGCCAACCGCCTAGGCCAGAAGAATGGCAAGGGCTTCTACGCCTACGAGACCGACAAGCGCGGCAAGCCGAAGAAGGTCACCGACCCTGAGGCTTACGAGCTGCTCAAGTCGATCGTGGTCGAACAGCGTGAGCTGAGCGACGAGGACATCATCAACACCATGATGATCCCGCTGTGCTTGGAAACCGTGCGCTGCCTGGAAGACGGTATCGTCGAAACGGCTGCCGAGGCCGATATGGGCCTGATCTACGGCATCGGTTTCCCACCGTTCCGCGGTGGCGCGCTGCGCTACATCGACAGTGTCGGGGTAGCTGAATTCGTGGCCCTGGCCGACAAGTACGCCGATCTGGGCGCGCTGTATCAGCCGACCGAGAAACTGCGTGAAATGGCCAAAAACGGCCAGACCTTCTTTGGTTAATCGCGCAACGATTGGAGCGAGAGTGAATTTATGAGCCTGAATCCAAGAGATGCAGTCATCGTCGACTTCGGCCGTACCCCAATGGGGCGTTCCAAGGGCGGCATGCACCGTAATACCCGTGCCGAGACCCTGTCGGCGCAGCTGATCAGCAAACTGCTGGAGCGTAACGACAAGGTCGATCCCAAGGAAGTCGAAGACGTCATCTGGGGTTGCGTCAACCAGACCCTGGAGCAGGGCTGGAACATCGCGCGCATGGCGTCGCTGATGACCCAGATCCCGCACACCAGTGCCGGGCAGACCGTCAGCCGCCTGTGCGGTTCGTCGATGAGCGCGCTGCACACTGCCGTGCAGGCGATCCAGACCGGCAACGGCGATGTATTCGTGGTCGGCGGCGTTGAGCACATGGGCCACGTCGGCATGATGCATGGCGTCGATCCCAACCCACACCTGTCGCTGTACGCGGCCAAGGCCTCCGGCATGATGGGCCTGACCGCCGAAATGCTCGGCAAGATGCACGGCATCACCCGTGAAGCCCAGGACAAGTTCGGTGTGCGTTCGCACCAGCTGGCCCACAAGGCCACCGTCGAAGGCAAGTTCAAGGACGAGATCATCCCGCTGCAGGGTTACGACGAGAACGGCTTCCTCAAGGTCTTCGACTACGATGAAACTATTCGTCCCGAGACTACCCTGGAAAGCCTGGCCAGCCTCAAGCCGGCGTTCAATCCCAAGGGCGGTACCGTCACGGCGGGTACCTCCTCGCAGATCACCGATGGCGCTTCCTGCATGATCGTGATGTCCGCCCAGCGTGCTCAGGATCTGGGTATCCAGCCAATGGCGGTGGTTCGCGCCATGGCCGTGGCCGGTGTCGATCCGGCGATCATGGGTTACGGCCCGGTGCCGTCGACTCAGAAAGCGCTCAAGCGCGCTGGCCTGACCATCGACGACATCGATTTCGTCGAGCTCAACGAAGCTTTCGCTGCCCAGGCCCTGCCTGTGCTGAAGGATCTCAAACTGCTCGATAAGATGGAGCAGAAGGTCAATCTGCACGGCGGCGCTATCGCTCTGGGTCACCCGTTCGGTTGTTCCGGAGCGCGTATCTCCGGTACCCTGCTGAACGTGATGAAGCAGAACAACGGTACCTTCGGGGTGGCGACCATGTGTGTTGGTCTGGGCCAGGGCATCACCACGGTGTTCGAGCGCATCTGAGAATCCGCCAAAGGCTGCTGCGCGTCGGCTCTGCTGCGTTAAAAGCAGGCTCGAAAGCCGCCTGCGGCTAACGCACTTTAGTGCGGCCCGTAGGGCGAGCGCAGAGAGTAAATGCTCATTTACATCAGTAAACTGCGCTTTCTCGCCTGCTTTTGCCTTGCATAGCTCTAGCTCGCGCGCCCTTGAACGGATTCGCTGTAGTGATTGCACAACCGGGGCTTCTGCCCCGGTTTTTGTTTTTTGGCACTGCATCGTTAATGCAGGCCGTTCTGGTTCGGCGCGCGGCACGAAATGCCGCCCGAGCATTTTTATCGAACGAAAAATATTTCCAGGAAATTGAATGATGTCGCCGCAGCCCGGTCTCTACCGTCACTACAAGGGCCCCGAGTACCGCGTGCTGGGTGTGGCCCGGCATTCCGAGACGGAAGAGGAAGTCGTCGTTTACCAGGCCCTGTATGGTGAATATGGTCTGTGGGTGCGACCGCTGGAGATGTTCCAGGGCGAGGTCGAACTGGACGGCAAGCGGGTTCCGCGCTTTGCTTTCGTCGAGGGCGAGCCGAGCGTTTTGCGTCGTCCCTGAGGCGGCTACAAAAGACACTCGCCCTTGACCTCGACTTGACCGCCACTATATATAGCGGGGCCAAAGCAGGTCGCAGGGCACTTGCGATCCGTTGGATAACGACGAGATCGATGTGGTACAAGCGGCAGCGCCACGTTTTTTCGGCGTTCGCTCTGTCGAGCGGGCGCTTTCATCGTCGATGCAATATGCGTCGAACCGAGACACCCAACAGTTTTTTCAGGCGCTAGCCCGCCTTTCAATTACCGAATTTCAGGAATTTTCCAATCCATGGGTAAATCGCTGGTCATCGTGGAATCCCCGGCCAAGGCCAAGACCATCAACAAGTATCTGGGCAGCCAGTACGTGGTGAAGTCGAGCATCGGCCATATCCGCGACCTCCCCACCAGTGGCGGGGCGGCAGCCAAGGAGCCTGCCAAACGCGGCAAGGCTGCTGCTGGTGAGGCGCCGGCCCTGTCTCCCAAGGAAAAGGCCAAGCGTCAGCTATTCAACCGCATGGGCGTCGATCCCGAGCACGGTTGGAAAGCCAAGTACGAAATCCTGCCGGGCAAGGAAAAGGTGGTTGAGGAGTTGCGCCGCCTCGCCAAGGATGCCGACACCATCTATCTCGCGACCGACTTGGATAGAGAGGGGGAGGCCATCGCCTGGCACCTGCGCGAGTCTATCGGTGGTGACGACAGCCGCTACAAGCGCGTGGTGTTCAACGAAATTACCAAGAAGGCCATCCAGGAGGCGTTTTCTGCCCCGGGCGAGCTGGATATCAATCGGGTCAATGCCCAGCAGGCGCGGCGCTTTCTCGATCGCGTGGTGGGCTACATGGTCTCGCCGTTGCTGTGGTCGAAGATCGCTCGCGGCTTGTCTGCCGGTCGTGTGCAGTCCGTTGCGGTCAAGTTGGTAGTCGAGCGTGAGAAGGAAATTCGCGCGTTCGTGCCAGAAGAATACTGGGAAGTGCACGCTGATCTGGGCACCGCTCAAGATGCCAACGTGCGCTTTGAGGTAGCCCGCGAGAACGGTGCCGCCTTCAAACCGTTGAACGAAGCGCAAGCCATGGCCGCGCTGGCGACGCTCAAAGCGTCGAGCTACAGCATCGCCAAGCGCGAGGACAAACCGACCAGTAGCAAACCCTCGGCGCCGTTCATCACCTCCACACTGCAACAGGCGGGCAGCACGCGCCTGGGGTTCGGGGTGAAGAAGACCATGATGATGGCCCAGCGTCTCTACGAGGCTGGCTACATCACTTACATGCGTACTGACTCCACCAATCTTTCGGCCGATGCCATCGAGATGGTGCGCGGTTTCATTGACACTGAGTACGGCAAGAAATACCTGCCAGAAAAGGCCAATATCTATTCCAGCAAAGAAGGTGCTCAGGAGGCGCACGAAGCGATTCGTCCTTCTGATGTCAACGTGCGTCCGACCCAATTGTCCGGGATGGAACGTGACGCCGAACGGCTCTACGAGTTGATCTGGCGCCAATTCGTCGCCTGCCAGATGCCGCCGGCCGAATACCTGTCGACCACCGTGACCGTCACTGCTGCCCAGTTTGAACTGCGTGCCAAGGGCCGTATCCTCAAGTTCGATGGCTACACCCGTGCGTTGCCACAACTGAGCAAGCCGGGCGATGACGCCGTGCTGCCGGAAATGAAGCAGGGTGAGACGCTCAAGCTGATCAAGCTTGACCCTAGTCAGCACTTCACCAAACCGTCGGCGCGCTATTCGGAAGCCAGCCTGGTCAAGGAAATGGAAAAGCGCGGTATCGGCCGCCCGTCCACCTACGCCGCGATCATTTCCACCATTCAGGATCGTGGTTACGTAGCGCTGCACAATCGCCGTTTCTATTCGGAAAAAATGGGCGATATCGTCACCGAGCGTCTTTCCGAGAGCTTCTCCGACCTGATGGACTACGGCTTTACCGCCGGTATGGAAGAGAATCTCGATGACGTAGCCCAGGGCGAGCGCGAATGGAAGCATCTGCTCGATGAGTTTTACGGCGACTTCAAAAAGAAGCTGGATCTCGCCGCGGACGGTGACAATGGCATGCGTGCCAACACGCCGACTCTCACCGATATTGCCTGCCGCGATTGCGGTCGACCGATGATGATTCGTACCGCCTCGACGGGCGTTTTCCTCGGCTGTTCGGGCTACGCCTTGCCACCAAAAGAGCGTTGCAAGGCCACCGTCAACCTGGTGCCCGGTGATGAAATTGCCGCGGATGACGAGGGTGAGTCAGAGTCGCTGGTGCTGCTCGGAAAGCATCGTTGCCCGATCTGCGCGACGGCGATGGACGCCTACCTGCTGGACGAGACGCGCAAGCTGCATATCTGCGGCAATAACCCGGATTGCACGGGTTACGAGATCGAGCAGGGCCAGTTCCGCATTAAGGGCTACGAAGGGCCGAGCCTGGAATGCGACAAGTGCGGTAGCCAGATGCAGCTCAAGACCGGCCGTTTCGGCAAGTTCTTCGGTTGCACCAACAGTGAGTGCAAGAACACCCGCAAGCTGCTGCGCAGCGGCGAGCCCGCGCCACCCAAGATGGATGCGGTGAAGATGCCGGAGCTCAAGTGCGAAAAGGTCGATGACACCTACGTGCTGCGTGATGGCGCCTCAGGGCTGTTCCTGGCTGCCAGCCAGTTTCCGAAAAACCGCGAAACCCGTGCGCCACTGGTACTTGAGATTGTCCCGCATAAAGACGAGATCGATCCGAAGTATCACTTCCTGATGAGCGCTCCAGCGAAAGATCCAGAAGGTCGCGCGGCAGTCATCCGTTACAGCCGCAAGACCAAGGAGCAGTACGTGCAGACCGAAGTGGACGGTAAACCCACCGGTTGGAAAGCGTTCTACGACGGTGGCAAATGGAAGGTTGAAGACAAGCGTTGATCTGCCTTGGGCATGCTTCGCTGGGGTGTGCCCATGGCGATCGGGAGAGTGGATATGGCTGGCGAACTGTATACCCGCACGAACCAAAAGATTTTCTATGCCGGGCTTTCTCTGGACTCCTGGCGCAAGGCCGAAGAAGGCCGGGCGATGAATGCCCAGGCGTTGGTGCAGGCCGAACGTGAAGCGACCCTGTTTCATTTGTACGGTGCGTTACTTGGGCTGTGCCATGAAATCGCAGGTTTCTATCGTTTGCCGAACAGCAGTGCCGCGCGTGCCGAGGTATTGCTGGATCGACAGAGCCTGGCTTCTTCACCCAGCCCTGAGTTGGCCGAACTGGTTGAGTTGGCCGAAAGCGGGCATACCTGGCTTGGGCAATTATTGGCTGCTCATGCCGAGCTATTCCGGCCTCCGCGCGCCCCGCGCGAGGCTAAGGCCGATCCTGGCGCTACCTCGCTGATCAAGGCGGTGAGCGTCGATGAGGTACAGCCTCCACTTGACCGGGAAACATTGGAGGGCTGGCGTCAGGAGCTGAAAGCACTGGCACAGCGTTTTCGCGTCGGCCTCAGCGAATGGTGACCGTGCTGGTCACCGATTATTGAAAAGTCCGTTCAGCGCTTAGCGGTTTTTCGCCAAGCGATTGAATGGAGCGGCTGCTACAATGCGCGGCCTTTCGTGGAGAATCCGAGTTATGCCTACTTCCTTCCTTGAAATCGTCGAACTGCCCGATGGGCGTATTGCCCTGCGTCGAGCCGATGATGAGGAAGCACTGGTGGTGTTGGACTTCTCCGAAGATGCCAAGGCCTTTCTCCAGGGCCAGCATGTGGAAGTCGCCAAAGCGATGCTCAATGTCGGCGTGCAAATGGCCGGCAGAATGGCGGAAGGCGATTTCGAACAGGAAGACGAGCAGCCGCGCGTCCTGCACTGATTCGGCTTTCTACCCGCGCCCTACACTGGCGGTCAGGCAGAAAAGCGACACCCTCGCTTCGATTATTTCTCAGTAACCCGCGGCTCAGCCGAGGCTGATGTTCAGGCTTTGCGCCTGGCCGAGGTGCGCTGCCGCTTCCAGTTGCTGACGTGCCTGCTGGGGCAGGGGATGCAGCCAGCTGACCACCGTATGGCTACGGCCAAGTTTCAAGGCTTCCTGAGCCAGCTGCAGGGCGCTCTGGTTGTTGCGAGGGTGCAGCAGCAGAATCCGTTCGCGGTTTAGACCGGCATCACGCAGCCAGCTCTGGGTCAGGCTTGCCGGTGGAGCAATCAGTGTCAGCCAGCGTTCGTCATCCTTCTCGCTCAGTTCCCGCAGCATGGGCGCCAACAGCGTCAGGCAGTTACCCGCAGCACCTCTCAGCGATACTTCGCTGAACGTGGTTTCCAGTGCTACTGGTTCGGATTCGGCCACGGCAATGGTCGAGGCCAGAAAGGCATCGAACAGCGGAAGTTGGGTACGGCTCAGCGACTGAGGGAACTGCATAAAGCCTCCAATTAGCGGCGTATGACGCCGACACTCAAGCCTTCGATGATCAGCTCCTGTTCTTCCAGGTTCACTTCGATCGGGGCGAATTCTGGGTTTTCAGCCAGCAACCAGACGGTATTGCCTTCACGTTTGAAGCGCTTGACCGTCACTTCATCATCGATACGCGCGACCACTACCTGGCCGTTGCGTGCTTCGCTGGTGGTGTGGACGGCAAGCAGGTCGCCGTCGACGATGCCGATGTCCTTCATGCTCATGCCGCGTACCCGCAGCAGGTAATCGGCCCTCGGGCGGAAGAAGTCCGGGTTAATCCGGCAGGCTTCCTCTATATGTTGTTGAGCCAGAATGGGTGCGCCGGCAGCCACTCGGCCGATCACCGGCAGACCTTCTTCCTCGGCCTGATTGGGCTCGAAGCCCGGGATGCGGATGCCGCGGGAAGCGCCTGGGGTCATCTCGATCGCACCTTTGCGGGCCAGGGCCTTGAGGTGTTCCTCGGCGGCATTTGGTGACTTGAAGCCGAGCGCCTGGGCGATCTCTGCACGAGTCGGCGGGTAGCCGTTGTCTTCCAGGCATTGCTTGATGAAGGCGAGGATTTCGGCTTGGCGGGGCGTCAGCTTGATCATGTGGGCGGCTCTGTCTTTTTATACAGTGACTGGGATTATATACAGTAAGCGCTGCTTGGCAATCCATTGATGTGCGTTGCGCCTGTGTTATCCGCCAGGCGGCGTAACGGGCTATGCTCAGCAGGCCATTTTCGAAACCCGGCCGGGATTGCCCGCGACGCTATCGCCAAATGATGACTGAGCATCCAGAATACGGTCTGCGCGACTTGACAGGCGTGCGCGCTGAAACGTATGTTTCAAACACTTGTTTGTCGGATGGATGTCATGGCGCAATCGGAAACCGTTGAACGCATTCTGGATGCTGCGGAGCAGTTGTTCGCGGAGAAGGGGTTCGCCGAAACGTCGTTGCGCCTGATCACCAGCAAGGCTGGGGTCAACCTGGCCGCCGTCAACTACCACTTCGGTTCCAAGAAAGCCCTGATTCAGGCGGTCTTCTCGCGTTTTCTCGGGCCGTTCTGCGCGAGCCTCGAGCGTGAGCTCGACAAGCGCCAGAGCAAGCCAGGAGTGACCTTCAGCCTTGAGGAGTTGCTCGAATTACTGGTCGAGCAGACCCTGGCGGTGAAACCGCGCAGTGGTAATGACCTGTCCATCTTCATGCGCTTGCTCGGCCTGGCTTTCAGCCAGAGTCAGGGGCACCTGCGCAAATACCTCGAAGAGGTCTACGGCAAGGTATTCCGGCGCTACATGCATCTGGTGCATGAAGCGGCGCCCGGCATTCCTCCGCTGGAGCTGTTCTGGCGCGTGCATTTCATGCTCGGCGCCGCGGCGTTCAGCATGTCTGGCATCAAGGCCTTGCGGGCCATGGCCGAGAGCGACTTCGGTGTGGATACCTCGATCGAGCAGGTCATGCGCCTGATGGTGCCGTTCCTGGCCGCCGGTATGCGCTCTGAAAGCGGAGTGACCGACCAACGGTTGGCGACTGCTCAGCTTATTCCTCGCAGCAAAGGCCCAGCCATCATCAAGGCTTGACCGCCTTGTCCGGCTTGCGGGCTGCTCGTCGCTGCCCCTAAGCTACCGCCTATATCAGCAGCCGGTTCCGGCATAGCCAGAGTTTGGGCGATCTCCTCACCGAATCGCCAGATATTCGTTGCGCTTGGGCGCGAGCATTCGCTTTGCTGCGCTTGTCTGCGTGCCGAATGCGGAACCTGTTCGTGGGGCACTGTCCCATGGCTGTGTGCAGGCCGAGTTTCATATCTGCTGCAAAATCTTTTCCCCGGTGCTCGCTCGATGTGTGGCGCTGATCGATGAAGCGCCTCGCTCCAGCTGAGCGATGCGGCCACTCAATTAAGGATTACCTGTTGTGAGTACCCCCTTGTATGGCTCCCTGATGGTGGATATCGCCGGCACCTGGCTGACTGCCGAAGACCGGCAGTTGCTGCGCCAGCCCGAAGTCGGTGGCCTGATCATCTTCGCCCGCAATATCGAGAGTCCACGTCAGGTGCGTGAGCTGTCACAGGCCATTCGTGCCGTGCGCCCGGATCTGCTGCTCGCTGTGGATCAGGAGGGTGGCCGCGTACAGCGGCTGCGTGAAGGCTTTGTGCGTCTGCCGGCGATGCGAGCCATTGCAGGTTGCGCTGATGCCGAGAGCCTGGCGCGGCAGTGCGGCTGGTTGATGGCGACCGAAGTCCTGGCGGTGGGCCTGGATCTGAGTTTCGCGCCGGTGCTGGATCTCGATCACCAGCGCAGTGCGGTGGTCGGCCACCGTGCCTTCGAGGGTGACTCCGAGCGTGCCACCCAATTGGCTGGCGCGTTCATTCGCGGCATGGCGGAGGCGGGCATGGCGGCGACCGGCAAGCATTTCCCCGGGCATGGCTGGGCCGAGGCCGATTCCCATGTGGCCATTCCAACCGATGAGCGCAGCCTGGAAGAAATCCGTCAGAACGATTTGCGGCCCTTCGCGGCGCTGAGTCGTGACCTGGCGGCAGTGATGCCGGCTCACGTCATCTACCCGCAGGTCGACAGCCAGCCAGCCGGTTTCTCGCGCCGCTGGTTGCAAGACATCCTGCGCGGCGAGTTGGGTTTCGAAGGGGTGATTTTCAGCGATGACCTGTCGATGGCCGGCGCCCACGTGGTCGGCGACGCGGCCAGCCGCATCGAGGCGGCCCTGACGGCAGGTTGCGACATGGGCCTGGTATGTAATGACCGGGCGGCTGCAGAACTCGCGCTGTCGGCCGCACAGCGCCTGGGTGTGGTCGCGCCTAAAGGTCTGGCTGCCATGCGCCGTCGGGCGTTCCCCGGTGTCGACTATCGTCAGAATCCGCGCTGGGCGCAGGCGCTTTCGGCATTGCGGGCGGCGCAGTTGGTGGCGTGAGGTAAAAGCGGTTTGCCCGTTTTGGTTGGGTTGACTCTAAGTTGGTGTAGCCAGTATCGGTGCAGTAACTGTGGGAACGGGCCATGCCCGTGACTTTTCGCGGGCATGGCCCGCTCCCACAAAAGTGGTTAGCCATCAGTTGCTTTTTTGTCGCCATAAATAATCAGGGCCGCATAAGCGGCCCTGATTTTTTCAGCTTTTCACCGTGGCCAGCAGGCGTTCCAGTAACGCCTCTAGCGTGTTGAAGCGTTCTTCCGCACGCTCCATCGGTATGGAGAAGCGGAACAGTGTGGCGCCTTCGAACTTGTAGCGATTTGGCGCGCTCTGGATCAACTTGATCAGCGTCAGTGGATCGACTGGTGTTTCCGCCGCGAACTCGATGCGCCCACCCTGCGGCCCTGCGTCGATCTTCTTGATACCCAGCCGCTCGGCCTGCAGCTTGAGCAGGGTCAGGCGTACCAGATGTTTGGCTGGCTCCGGCAGCAGCCCGAAGCGGTCGATCATTTCCACCTGCAGCTCTTTCAGGCCGTCTTCGTCGATTGCGTTGGCGATGCGCTTATAGAGGATCAGGCGGGCATGGACGTCCGGCAGGTAATCCTCGGGAATCAGCGCCGGTACACGCAGGTTGATTTCCGGCCCGCCGCCCAGCGGTTGATCGAGGTTCGGCTGCTCGCCCTTGCGGATCGATTTCACTGCTCGTTCGAGCATTTCCATGTACAGGGTGAAGCCAACTGCCTGGATCTGCCCGCTCTGGCCGTCGCCGAGAAGTTCGCCCGCACCACGGATTTCCAGGTCGTGGGTGGCGAGGACGAAGCCAGCACCGAGATCCTGGGCATTGGCGATGGCTTCCAGGCGTTTCTGCGCGTCGTCGGTCATCTGCTTGCGCGGCGGCGTCAGCAGGTAGGCATAGGCCTGGTGGTGGCTGCGCCCGACGCGACCGCGTAACTGGTGCAGCTGAGCCAGGCCGAACTTGTCGGCACGCTCGATGATGATGGTGTTGGCGCTGGGCACGTCGATGCCGGTCTCGATGATGGTCGAGGCGATCAGTACGTTGAAGCGCTTGTGGTAGAAGTCGCCCATCACCTGTTCCAGCTCGCGCTCGTGCATCTGTCCGTGGCCGATGCCGATGCGTGCCTCGGGCACCAGTGCGGCCAGCTCGGCCGCGCACTTTTCGATGCTCTTCACGTCGTTGTGCAGGTAGTACACCTGGCCGCCGCGCAGTAGCTCACGCAGCAGCGCCTCCTTGATCGTCGGGTTGTTCTGTTCCATGACGAAGGTACGCACCGAGAGGCGGCGAGCTGGCGGTGTCGCGATGATCGACAAGTCGCGCATGCCCGACACGGCCATATTCAGGGTGCGCGGAATGGGTGTGGCGGTGAGGGTGAGGATGTCTACCTCGCTGCGTAGCGCCTTGAGCACTTCCTTCTGGCGCACGCCGAAACGGTGTTCTTCGTCGATGATCACCAGGCCCAGGTTCTTGATCTTGACGTCATCCTGCAGCAGCTTGTGGGTGCCGATAACGATGTCGATCTTGCCTTCGGCCAGTTGCTGTACGGCGGCGCTGATTTCTTTGGCACTCTTGAAGCGGCTCATCACCTCGACCGTTACCGGCCAATCGGCGAATCGGTCACGGAAGCTGTTGTAGTGCTGCTGGGCAAGCAGGGTAGTGGGCACCAGAATGGCTACCTGGCGACCGCCATGTACGGCGATAAAGGCGGCGCGCATGGCCACCTCGGTCTTACCAAAGCCGACGTCGCCGCAGACCAGGCGATCCATCGGCTTGGGTGCGAGCATGTCTTCGCGCACCGCCTCGATGGCGCTCTGCTGATCCGGGGTTTCCTCGAACGGGAACCCGGCGCTGAAGGTGTCGTAGTCGGCTTTGGGATCATTGAACGCGTAGCCTTCACGGGCGGCGCGGCGGGCGTAGATGTCGAGCAGCTCGGCAGCGACGTCGCGTACCTGTTCGGCCGCCTTGCGCTTGGCCTTCTGCCAGACTTCCGAGCCGAGGCGATGCAGCGGGGCGAGCGCATCGTCGCTGCCGGTGTAGCGGGCAATCAGGTGCAGGCTGGCGACCGGTACGTAGAGCTTGGCTTCCTCGGCATACATCAGGGTGAGGAACTCGGCGGCTTGGCCGTCGAATTCCATGGTCACCAGGCCCAGGTAACGACCGACACCGTGATCGATATGCACCACCGGCGCGCCTTCGCGCAGCTCGGTGAGGTTCTTGATGACGTTGTCGCCGCCATCGCGGGTCTTTTCCCGACGCCGACGCTGCATGACGCGTTGGCCAAACAGCGGGCTTTCCGCTATCAGTGCCAGGTTTTCGAGCTGCAGGCCTTCATCCAGTGGCGCAATGGTGATGCCGAGGCGTTCCTTGCTCGCACAGAACTGCGGCCAGCCATCGACTTCTTTGGGCTTGAGCTTGAGGCGCGCGAGCAGCTCCAACAGCACTTCGCGGCGCCCGGCGGATTCGGCGCAGAACAGCACGCGACCTGGGTACTCCTCGATGAAGCGGCGCAGCGCTGCCAGTGGCTCGCTGCTCTTGGCCTGGATCGCCAGGTCGGGCAGGGCGCTGGCGTCGAAGCGCGTGCGGCCGACGCCAGGCTCGATGTCATCGGCGCTGACGACGACGCGCGGCCAGTCCTTCAGGCGCGCGAAGCAGTCTTCGACCGGTAGGAATATATCGGCCGGCGGCAGCAGCGGACGCTCGGGGTCGACGCGGCGTTCGTCGTAGCGGTTGCGCGCGTCCGTCCAGAACTGTTCGGCGGCCTTTTCGATGCCGGGCAGCGAGAACACCTGGGTGTCTTGGGGCAGGTAGTCGAAGAGGGTGGCGGTTTCTTCGAAGAACAGCGGCAGGTAGTACTCGATACCGGCGGGGGTGATGCCGGTGGAGAGATCCTGATAGATCGGGCAGCGACGGAAGTCGACGTCGAAGCGCTCGCGGAAGCGTCCGCGAAAATCGGTGACGGCCTTCTTCTCGAGGGGGAATTCGCGTGCCGGCAGCAGCTTGATCGACTCGACCTTGTCGATGGAACGCTGGGTCTCCGGTTCGAAGGTACGCAGGGTTTCGATTTCGTCATCGAACAGGTCGATACGAAATGGCAGCTTGCTGCCCATCGGAAACAGATCGATCAGCGCGCCGCGTACGGCGAATTCACCGTGCTCATAGACGGTATCCACGCAGCGATAGCCGGAGGCTTCCAGGCGCGAGCGCATGTCGTTGACGTCGATGCGCTGGCCGACGTCTAGCACCAGGCTGCTACCCAGCAGAAAGCGCGTTGGTGCCAGGCGATGGAGTGCCGTGGTGATCGGCACGACCAGTACACCATGCTTGAGCTCGGGCAGGCGATACAGCGCCGAAATGCGCTGGGAAATGATGTCCTGATGCGGCGAGAACAGGTCGTAGGGCAGGGTTTCCCAGTCGGGGAAATGCAGCACCGGCAATTCTGGCGCGAAGAAGCTCAGTTCCTGCTCCAGGCGCTCGGCGCTCTGGCTATCGGCAGTGAGCAGCAGGGTGAAGCGCTTCGCAGCGCTGGCCGCTTCGGCAATGGCCAGGCTCAGCGCGGCACCGGGCAGGTTGCCCCAGTGTTGTTTACCGGCGGTGGCCGGCAAGGACGGCAGACGCAGTACAGGCACAGGTGGCTCGCGATTGGTAACGATTTGGCCCCCGATTGTAACTATCCGCGAGGATGGCTGTCAGTGTTTCGACCGCTGCAGATTGCCGACCAATGTGTGTGTCGTCATAATGTAGCCCCTTTTTTCAGCCCCTACATGTGGAAGGTATTGCCGTGACTCAGAAGCCCGACCAGTGTCTTGGTGAATGGATTGACCGTGAAGCTCTCGCCGAGGCGATGATTCCGCTGATTGGTCAGCTGTACCGCAACAACAATGTGGTGCTGTCGATCCACGGCCGCAGCCTGATCAACCGTTCGGTCATCGAGATCCTCAAGGCGCACCGTTTTGCCCGTCACCGTCAGGCTGACGAAAACGGCCTGGCCGTTCACGATTCCTACGCCGTGCTCAAAGTGATGAGCGAGCTCAAGTTGGGCGCCGCCTCCGTCGATCTTGGCAAGATGGTCGGCAAGTTCAAGGCCGAAGGCCAGGGCCGCAGCATCGAGCAGTTCGTCCGTGACGAATTGGCCGACGTGGCCGGCCAGCAGAACGCCTCGCCGCGCAAGGGCACCGATGTTGTCCTTTATGGCTTCGGTCGTATCGGCCGTCTGCTGGCGCGTATTCTGATCGAGCACACCGGTGGTGGCGACGGCCTGCGTCTGCGCGCCATCGTCGTGCGCAAGGGCGCCGAGAATGACCTGGTCAAGCGCGCCAGCCTGCTGCGTCGCGACTCGGTGCATGGCAAGTTCGATGGCACCATCACCATCGACGAAGAAAACAGCACCCTGACCGCCAACGGCAACCTGATTCAGGTGATCTACGCCAAGGATCCGTCGGCCATCGATTACACCCAGTACGGCATCAAGGATGCGCTGCTGGTCGACAACACCGGCGTATGGCGTGATGCCGAAGGCCTCGGCCAGCACCTCAAGTGCCCCGGTGTCGACCGCGTCGTGCTGACCGCTCCGGGCAAGGGTGCCCTGAAGAACATCGTGCATGGCATCAACCACAGCGAGATCACCGCTGAGGACAAGATCGTCTCGGCCGCCTCCTGCACCACCAACGCCATCGTGCCGGTGCTCAAGGCAGTCAACGACAAGTACGGCATCGTCAATGGCCACGTCGAAACCGTTCACTCGTACACCAACGACCAGAACCTGATCGACAACTTCCATAAAGGCAGCCGTCGTGGTCGTAGTGCCGCGCTGAACATGGTCATCACCGAAACCGGTGCGGCTACCGCGGCTGCCAAGGCGCTGCCGGTTCTCAAGGGCAAGCTGACGGGCAATGCGATCCGCGTTCCGACGCCGAACGTGTCCATGGCGATTCTCAACCTGAACCTCGAGAAGGCCACCAGCCGCGAAGAAATCAACGAGTACCTGCGCCAGATGGCCATGCACTCTGACCTGCAGAAGCAGATCGATTTCGTCAGCTCCCAGGAAGTGGTGTCCACCGACTTCGTCGGCTCGCGCCATGCCGGTGTGGTCGATGCCGAAGCCACCATCGCCAACGACAACCGCGTCGTGCTCTACGTCTGGTACGACAACGAGTTCGGCTACAGCTGCCAGGTTGTCCGCGTAATGGAAGATATGGCCGGCGTTAACCCGCCAGCATTTCCGCGCTGATCGCCAGTCGCGCGACTGGAAATGAAAATGGGAGCCTTCGGGCTCCTATTTTTTTGCCTGCTGTTTTGTCCGCTTCACTGCCGTCTTTGATGCCGGGAGGAGGGCGGTGCGGCGTTATGTCGCCGGTCACTTAGCTCGCCGCCGTTAATTTCTTGTTGCGTTCTGTAACGGAAATCCGAAAAAAGCCAACCGCTTGGGTGGCGTCCGGTTGTCGCACAACTTTATAATCCCGGAGATTTCTTACCTGCGCTCAACATCTACCCGCGGCAATAGTGATATTGGCGTGCGTCCTGCCTTTTGGCTGACGTTTCGTTGAGTGCGTATCAAAAATTTTTAAGCTCGTGGTTAGGCAGACCTATGATCAAAATAAAACGTGGGCTCGATTTGCCCATAACAGGCGCGCCGGCTCAGCAGATCGAGGCATCGAGGCCGGTGCGCAGCGTGGCTGTTATCGGCTTCGATTATCACGGTATGAAACCCACCATGGCAGTTCAGGTGGGTGACCGGGTCAAGCTGGGTCAGATTCTTTTCTCCGACAAACGATCCGAGGGGATCCAGTACACGGCTCCAGGCGCTGGCATCGTCAGTGCGATTCACCGTGGCGAGAAGCGGGTGCTGCAATCGGTGGTCATCGATCTCGATGGCGACGAGCAGGAAACCTTCGCTCACTACCCAGACGCTCAGTTGAGCGGCCTCGACGCGGCGCTGGTTCGTGAGAACTTGCAGCAGTCGGGTTTGTGGACGGCGCTGCGCACGCGGCCGTTCAGCAAGGTGCCGGCCATTGATGCCGTACCGAGCTCGATCTTCGTCAGTGCCATCGATACTCACCCGTTGGCGGCCGATCCTGCGCCGATCATCGCCGAGTACGCGGCTGATTTCGAAAACGGTCTTAAGGTGCTAGCTCGCCTGGGCCAGGTGTTCCTGTGCAAGGCTCCGGATGTGAGCCTTCCGGGCGAGCAGGCCGAAGGTGTACGCAGCCAGGCTTTCGCCGGCCCGCACCCGGCGGGTCTGCCGGGCACCCATATCCATTTTCTCGACCCGGTCAGCGCCAGTAAAAGCGCCTGGACGATCAACTATCAGGACGTGATTGCCGTCGGCAAGCTGTTCACCACCGGTCAGCTGTGGGTCGAGCGCGTCGTCGCGCTGGGTGGCCCGGTCGTCGAACGTCCACGTCTGCTGCGTACCCGCCTGGGTGCCAACCTCGATGAGCTGACTGCAGGTGAACTCGCCTCCGGTGAGAACCGGATCATTTCCGGCTCCGTGCTGGGTGGGCGTACGTCCCGTGGTGCCTGTTCCTACCTGGGCCGCTACCACCTGCAGGTGTCGTGCCTCGCCGAGGGCAGTAACCGCGAGTTGATGCACTACCTGCGTGCTGGGGTGAACAAGCACTCGGTTCTGAATATCTTCGTATCCAAGCTGAACGCCGCAAAGCGTTTCGCGTTCTCGACCACTACCAATGGCAGCCCACGCGCCATGGTGCCGGTCGGCAACTACGAAGAAGTGATGCCGCTGGACATTCTGCCAACGCAATTGCTGCGTTCGCTGATCGTCGGCGACACCGAGATGGCCCAGCAACTTGGCTGCCTGGAACTCGACGAGGAAGACCTGGCGCTGTGCACTTACGTGTGTGCCGGCAAATACGAATACGGTCCGATCCTGCGGGATAGTCTGGCCCTCATCGAGAAGGAGGGTTGACCCGTGAGCGTGCGTGAATTCCTCGACAAGATCGAACACAACTTCGAAAAAGGCGGCAAGTACGAGAAGTGGTACGCCCTCTATGAGGCCGTGGACACCTTCTTCTATCGTCCTGCCAGCGTTACCAAAACCACTGCCCACGTGCGCGACGGCATCGACCTCAAGCGCATGATGATCACCGTCTGGGCCTGTACCTTCCCGGCGATGTTCTTCGGCATGTGGAACACCGGCTACCAGGCCAACCTGGTCTACGCGCAAAGCCCGGAACTGCTGGCTGCGCAAGACGGCTGGCGCTTCGCGCTGATCGGTGCGCTGGGCGGTTTCGACCCGAGCAGCCTGTGGGACAACTTCATCCAGGGGGCGGCGTACTTCCTGCCCGTGTACCTCACGGCGTTCATCGTCGGTGGTTTCTGGGAAGTGCTGTTCGCCTCGATCCGTCGCCATGAAGTGAACGAAGGCTTCTTCGTGACTTCGGTGCTGTTCGCGCTGATCCTGCCGCCGAGCATTCCGCTCTGGCAGGTTGCGCTGGGCATCAGCTTCGGTGTGGTGATCGGCAAGGAAGTGTTCGGTGGTACCGGCAAGAACTTCCTCAATCCGGCCTTGGTCGGCCGTGCCTTCCTGTTCTTCGCCTATCCGGCACAGATTTCCGGTGACGGCGTATGGACGGCCGTGGACGGCTACGCGGGTGCTACCGCTCTGACCGCTATCGCTGATGGCGGTGTGAATGGTCTGGTAAACGACGGCCTGACCTGGACCCATGCGTTCATCGGTTTGATGCCAGGCTCCATCGGCGAAACCGGCACCCTGGCGATTCTGCTCGGCGGTGCTGTGCTGCTGATCACCAAGATCGCCTCCTGGCGGATCGTCACTGGGGTCATGCTCGGCATGATCGCCACCGCCACGCTGTTCAACGCTATCGCCTCGGAAAGCAATCCGCTGTTCGCCATGCCCTGGTACTGGCACCTGGTCACCGGAGGCTTCGCCTTCGGCATGATCTTCATGGCTACCGACCCGGTGTCGGCATCCATGACCAATACCGGCAAGTGGATCTTCGGCATCCTCATCGGTTTGCTGGTGACCATCATTCGTGTGGTCAACCCGGCGTTCCCGGAAGGCATGATGCTGGCGATTCTGTTTGGCAATCTGTGTGCGCCCCTGATCGACCACTACGTGGTACGGGCCAACATCAAGCGGAGGCTGGCGCGTAATGTCTAAGATTAAAGAAACGCCGACACGCACCCTGGTCGTCACTCTGGTGATGTGCCTGGTGTGCTCGATCGCGGTATCGGCCGCGGCGCTGATCCTGCGTCCCACCCAGCAGGAAAATGCCCTGGTCGACCGCCAGCGCGCGGTGCTGGTGATCGCCGAATTGTGGCAGCCGGGCATGTCCAGCGATGAAGTACGCGAGATGTTTTCCTCGCGCGTGACGCCACGTCTGGTCGATCTGCGCACGGGTGAGTACAGCGACGCTCACGACCCGCACACCTTCGATCAGAACAAATCCATCGCCGACACATCGTTGTCCAGCCAGATTCCGGAAGGGCAGGACATCGCCTCGATCCGTCGTCGGGAACACTACGCAGTGGTCTATCAGATCGAGCAGAACGGGCAGATGGATCGCCTGGTGCTGCCGGTGCGTGGCTACGGCCTGTGGTCGACCATGTACGGTTTCGTGGCACTGCAGAGTGACCTGGAGACCGTCGCTGGCCTGGGCTTCTACCAGCATGGCGAAACCCCAGGGCTGGGTGGCGAGATCGACAACCCCAATTGGCAGGCCAAGTGGATCGGCAAGAAGGTTTACCAGAATGGCGAACCGACCCTTCGCGTGATCAAGGGCAGCGTCAATCCCGACAGCCCGCAGGCCGATTATCAGGTCGACGCTATCGCTGGCGCGACGCTGACTGCCAACGGCGTGACTCACATGATTCACTTCTGGCTTGGTGAGAACGGCTTCGGCCCGTTCATCAAGAAGCTCGGCGCAGGGGAGGCTTGATCCATGTCCAAATCCACCATGAAAGAGCTGTTGCTCGATCCGATTCTCAACAAGAACCCGATCGGTCTGCAGATTCTCGGTATCTGCTCGGCACTGGCGGTCACTTCCAGCCTGAGCACCGCGCTGGTGCTGTCCATCGCGCTGACCGTGACCACGGCCTTTTCCAGCTTCTTCATCTCGATGGTGCGCCACCAGATTCCGGGCTCCATCCGCATGATCGCCCAGGTGGTGATCATCGCCTCGCTGGTAATCGTCATCGATCAGTTCCTCAAAGCCTATGCCTATAGCCTGAGTCAGCGGCTGTCGGTGTTCGTCGGCCTGATCATCACCAACTGCATCGTCATGGGCCGCGCCGAAGCGTTCGCCATGTCCAACCCGCCCGTGGCCTCGTTCGTCGACGGCCTGGGTAACGGGCTGGGCTACAGCGCCATGCTGGTTGCGCTGGGTATCGTGCGCGAGCTGTTCGGCGCCGGTTCGCTGATGGGCGTGCAGATTCTGCATACCGTCAACAACGGCGGCTGGTATCAGCCCAATGGCTTGCTGCTGTTGCCACCGTCGGCGTTCTTCCTGATCGGCCTGTTCATCTGGGCACTGCGTAGCTACAAGAAAGAGCAGGTCGAGAAGGTCGAGTTCCGCATGGCACCCCAGGTGAAGAACGAGGAGGCTTACTAAATGGAACATTACATCAGCCTGTTCGTCCGGGCGGTGTTCATCGAGAACATGGCCCTGGCGTTCTTCCTGGGCATGTGTACCTTCCTGGCGATTTCCAAGAAGGTCGAAACCTCGTTGATGCTGGGCCTGACGGTCATTGTGGTGATGATCATCACTGTGCCGCTGAACAACCTGCTCTATGTGTACCTGCTTAAAGAAGGCGCGCTGAGCTGGGCCGGTCTGCCGGAAGTCGATCTGAGCTTCCTCGGTCTGATCTGCTACATCGGCTTGATCGCTGCCGTGGTGCAGATCATGGAAATGGTGCTCGACAAGTATCTGCCTGCGCTCTACAACGCGCTGGGCATCTTCCTGCCGCTGATCACCGTGCACTGCGCCATCTTCGGCGGCACGCTGTTCATGGTCGAGCGTGACTACGACTTCACCGAAAGTGTGGTCTACGGCGCCGGTGCCGGTGTCTCCTGGGCACTGGCTATCGTGCTGCTGGCGGCGATCCGCGAGAAGCTCAAATACAGCGATCCACCCGCCGGTCTGCGTGGGCTGGGTCTGACGTTCATCACCGTTGGCCTGATGTCGCTGGGCTTCATGTCGTTCTCCGGCGTACAGCTGTAAGGGGTTGCCAATGGCTTTCGAGATTCTAGTAGCAGTCTCCATGTTCACCGTGGTGATCATCCTCCTCGTGGCGGTGATTCTCATGGCGCGTGCTCGTCTGGTTTCGGCCGGCGACGTGAGCATCGAGATCAATGGTGAACGCACCATCACCGTTCCGGCTGGCGGCAAGTTGCTGCAAACCCTGGCCGAGAACGAGATTTTCCTGTCGTCCGCCTGTGGCGGCGGCGGTACCTGTGCGCAGTGCAAATGCATCGTGGAAAGCGGTGGTGGCGAGATGCTGTCCACCGAGGAGTCGCACTTCAACAAGCGTGAGGCCCGTGACGGCTGGCGCCTGTCCTGCCAGACCCCGGTCAAGCAGGACATGAAGATCGAAGTGCCGGAAGAAGTCTTCGGCGTGAAGAAGTGGGAGTGCACGGTGGAGTCCAACCCCAACGTCGCCACCTTCATCAAGGAACTGACCCTCAAGCTGCCGGAAGGCGAGAGCGTCGACTTCCGCGCCGGTGGTTACGTGCAGTTGGAGTGCCCACCGCACACCGTGCAGTACAAGGACTTCGACATTCAGGAGGAGTACCGCGGCGACTGGGACAAATTCAACCAGTGGAAGTACGTGTCCAAGGTCGACGAGACCGTGATCCGTGCCTACTCCATGGCCAACTACCCCGAAGAAGTCGGCCTGGTGAAGTTCAATATCCGTATCGCTTCGCCGCCACCTGGCAAGGATCACCTGCCGCCCGGTCAGATGTCTTCCTGGGTGTTCAGCCTCAAGCCTGGTGACAAGGTCACGGTGTACGGCCCGTTCGGCGAGTTCTTCGCCAAGGAAACCGATGCCGAGATGGTCTTTATCGGCGGTGGTGCCGGTATGGCGCCGATGCGCTCGCATATCTTCGATCAGCTCAAGCGTTTGAATTCCACCCGCAAAATCAGCTTCTGGTATGGCGCGCGCTCCATGCGCGAGGCCTTCTATACCGAGGAGTATGATCAACTGCAGGCGGAGAATCCGAACTTCGAATGGCACCTGGCGTTGTCCGATCCACAGCCGGAAGACAACTGGACAGGCCTCAAGGGCTTCATCCACAACGTGCTGTATGAGAACTACCTGAATGATCACCCAGCACCTGAGGACTGCGAGTTCTACATGTGCGGTCCGCCCATGATGAACGCCGCCGTGATCAAGATGCTTACCGACTTGGGTGTCGAACAGGACAACATCCTGCTCGACGATTTCGGCGGATGATTCCACGGGTTGCAATACTGCAGCCCGCCCTTGTTACAGCCCTGGCTGTGGCATTGGCGGGCTGCGGTTTTTCCGAGAGTGTCGAAGAGTTCGGCGGCCCTGCTCAGGGCAGCACTTATTCGGTCAAGTACGTAAGCACTGCGTCCGCTCCTGACAAGGCTACGCTCAAAGCCGAGGCCGAGGCGATCTTCGCCGAGGTCGACGAGCAGATGTCCACTTACCGTGACGATTCGCTGATCGAGCAGTTCAACCGCGCGCCGGCAGGTACCTGTATGCCCATGCCGGAAGGCGTGTTGAAGCTGGTACAGACCGGTGACGCGTTGCACCGCGACAGTGGCGGAGCCTTCGATCTGACCCTGGAGCCGTTGCTCGATCTGTGGGGCTTCGGCCCGCGCGGTAACGGCGAACGCCAGGTTCCGGATGCCGAGGCCTTGAAAGAGGTGCGCGGACGTATCGGCCAGGAGCACCTGCATATCGAGGGTGATCGCCTGTGCAAGGATCTCGAACTGCAGATCGACTTCAACAGCATCGCTGCCGGATATACGGTTGATCGAATCATCGAGCGTCTTGTCGAATTAGGCGTGCGCAGTTACCTGGTGGAAGCCACCGGCGAGCTCAAAGCGGTAGGGCGCAAGCCCGATGGTCAGCCTTGGCGCATCGCTCTGGAGGCGCCCCGCGATGATCAACGGGCCATCCAGCGCGTCATCGAACTGGACGGCTATGGCATTTCCACTTCAGGTGATTACCGCAATTATTTCGAGGAGCAGGGCGTACGTTACTCCCACACCCTTGATCCGCAGACCGCCGCGCCGATTCAGCACACCCTGGCGGCGGTCACCGTGGCTGCGCCATCGACGCTGATGGCTGACGGCCTGTCCACCGTGCTACTGGTGCTCGGCCCCGAGAAGGGCTACGAGTACGCAGAGCGTGAAGGTATAGCGGCGTTCTTCGTGACCCGTGAGGGTGACGGTTTCGTCACACGCAGTACCGCCACTTTCGAGCAGCTTTTCGCTGCGGGAGGTAAACAATGACATTCGTAATCGTTTTTCTGGTCATGCTGACGGTCGTCGGCCTGATGGCTGTGGGCGTAATGATGGGCCGCAAACCCATCGCCGGCTCCTGCGGCGGCATCGCCAACCTGGGGATCGAGAAGAAGTGCTCGATCTGCGGCGACGACCGTGAGCTTTGTGAAGAAGTGACGCGGAATAACGAAGGTAAAGGCGCCTCGGGCGTTGAGACCTTCGACGCGAGCAAGCGCTGATCGCCATTTGCGGTCTGGCCCGGTAGGCTATGCGCTGTTGCGAAATGTTGCGTACCAGGCCGCACGGTCGGTCTGGTTCTGCCGAGGACGCCCGATAAGCGTTCCGGCGTGATCTGAGGAGAGAACATGGCGGTCTACAACTACGATGTAGTGGTATTGGGTTCCGGCCCCGCAGGAGAAGGGGCTGCGATGAACGCGGCCAAGGCCGGACGCAAGGTGGCGGTGGTCGATGACCGCCGCGAGGTCGGCGGCAACTGCACGCACCTGGGTACCATCCCGTCCAAAGCGCTGCGCCACTCGGTGCGGCAGATCATGCAGTTCAATACCAACCCCATGTTCCGTCAGATCGGCGAGCCACGCTGGTTCTCCTTTCCTGATGTATTGAAGAGCGCCGAGGGTGTGATCGCCAAGCAGGTTACTTCGCGTACCAGCTATTACGCCCGTAACCGAATCGATGTGTTTTTCGGTACTGGCAGCTTTGCCGATGATCAGACCATTGAAGTGGTGTGCCCCAACGGCGTGGTGGAAACCCTGTCGGCCAAACAGGTGATCATCGCCACCGGTTCACGCCCCTATCGCCCGGCGGATATCGACTTCAATCATCCGCGCGTCTACGACAGCGATACCATCCTCACGCTCAGCCATACGCCGCGTCGTCTGATCATCTACGGAGCCGGGGTGATCGGCTGTGAGTACGCGTCGATCTTTAGCGGCCTGGGCGTACTGGTCGACCTGATCGACAATCGCGACCAGTTGCTCAGCTTCCTCGACTCGGAAATCTCCGATGCGCTGAGCTATCACCTGCGTACCAACAACGTGCTGATTCGTCACAACGAAGAGTACGAGCGCATCGAAGGGCTGGATAACGGGGTGATCCTGCACCTCAAATCCGGCAAGAAGATCAAGGCCGATGCACTGCTGTGGTGTAACGGGCGTACCGGTAACACCGACAAGCTGGGCCTGGAAAACATCGGCATCAGCGTCAACAGCCGTGGTCAGGTGCAGGTCGACGAGCACTACCGCACCGAAGTCGACAGCATCTATGCGGCCGGTGACGTAATTGGCTGGCCGAGCCTGGCCAGTGCCGCAGCTGACCAGGGTCGTTCTGCGGCTGGCAGCATCGTCGACAACGGTAGCTGGCGGATCGTCGATGACATTCCTACCGGTATCTATACCATTCCCGAGATCAGCTCGATCGGCAAGAACGAGCATGAGCTGACCAAGGCCAAGGTTCCGTACGAAGTCGGCAAGGCGTTTTTCAAGAGCATGGCACGCGCGCAGATTTCCCATGAGCCGGTGGGCATGCTGAAGATCCTCTTCAACCGCGAAACCCTGGAAGTGCTCGGCGTGCACTGCTTCGGCTACCAGGCTTCTGAAATTGTGCACATCGGCCAGGCGATCATGAACCAGAAGGGCGAGGCGAATACGCTGAAGTATTTCGTCAATACCACCTTCAACTACCCGACGATGGCCGAAGCCTATCGGGTAGCAGCGTTCGATGGCCTCAACCGGCTTTTTTGAGCGGCTCCGGCCGGTGGCCTGAGCCGGTCGGGGATCCATTCGCCGACTCCCGCGACTGGCACTGGCCAAACCGCGAGAGTTTCTAAGCAGGCCAGAAAGCCGATCCCTTGTGGATCGGTTTTTTTATGGGTGGCACCTGTCGAAAACATACAGGACAGCCTGGTCTGAGCGCGGCGATACCCGGGATTGCCTGATTCACGATTATCGCTGCCCTCGACCCGCTCCCACAGCGTCAGGCCGCGCCTGGCTCGCGAGGCAAAAAACAGTGGTGCGGCCGCCAATCGCCGGCAAGCGGGCTCCTACATGGCGGCAGCTGTGGAAGACTCAGCCGCGCAGTGTGCTCACTGCGATACCGGGGAAGTCGGTGATGATGCTGTCCACGCCGAAGTCGGCGAGGCGGCGCATCAGGGCGGGTTCGTTGACTGTCCATACCGACACGTGCAAGCCGGCCTTCTGGGCTTTGAGCAGGCGTTCCGGGGTGCACAGTGTCCAGTTCAAGGCCAGCAGGTCGCAGCCGTAGTTGCGTGCGACCTTGAGCGGATCCAGCCAGGCGTATTCGGCGACCAGGCCGCGGGCCAGGTGGGGTGTCAGGCGCTGGGCGGCGCTCAGTACCTCGCGGGAGCTGGACGTGATGGTGATCTTGTCGTCCAGGCCAAAACGCCGGCTGAGCAGGGCGATGGCCTCCACCGTGCGCGCAGCGCGTACCTTGGAGGCGCTCTTGACCTCCAGTTGCCAGTGCTCGAAATCGCACTGCTCGAACAGTTCGCTCAGGCGCGGAATGGGGCAGGGGTGGCGCCAGCCCGGGCCGCCGCGACGGGCGTCGTAGTGAACCAGGTCGGCGGCGTCATGCTCGACCACCTTACCGCGCTGGCCGGTGGTGCGCTTGAGCGTCGGGTCGTGGATGACCATCAGCTCGCCGTCACGGGACAGGTGCAGATCCAGCTCGCAGTGGCGTACGCCGTGCTCGAGGCACTGCTGGAAACTGGTCAGGGTATTTTCCGGGGCTTCGCCCTTGGCGCCGCGGTGGCCGTAGATCAGGGTCACGGTTGCTCCTTACTCGGTTCGTGTGGTGCGCGGTTGTTGATGGCGCACGCTGTTGATCACGTGGTCGTATTCGAAGTAAACGCTGAATTCGCGGTAGTCCCAGCGGGTGATCGGCGGCTTGCCGACGGCGGGGTGTTCTTCGTCAGCCAGGCCGAAACGTTCCAGCACCGAGCGCTTGGACTGGCCGAGCTGTGGCAGATCGGTGAGGTCAGCGCCTTGTTGGCCGATGGGGATTGTCAGGGTGTCGGCATGGGTTGTCAGCGGCAGCAACAAAGCCAGTGACAAAATAAATCGACGTGCAGTCATACGGAATCCTCGCGAGCCTGACGGCGCTCCTGCGCCTGGCGTTGCAGGATATGCCGGGCGAGCAACTGGCGCTGTGCGTCAGTCAGCGCTTCGAATTCGGCGCCGATCTCGAACTGCCCTTCGTGTTCCTGGCAATGCAGTATCTTGGCGCGCAGCAGCAGGCCCAGTGCCTGGGGCATCAGCACCATCTTCAGCGCCAGGTGAGTGTCGACCGGCAGGGGCTGGGCATTGAAGAAACTGATGCCACCCTCCGACAGGGTGACGCGTTTCGGTGGGCCGATGTCGCGCAGCAGGCTCTGAGCCATGGCCTGGCCGAGCAGGTCGATGCGTTTGTTGACCACCTTGAGGTAATTGGCCAGGGTGCGGTCGCGCTCGCTGATATTGCGCAGCAGGTGCTGGGACTCGAAGTCCATCAGATGCAGTTCGCTGAGCAGGTTGAACAGCGGAGATGCGTCATGAAGCTCGTCACTGGCCAGGGCTTCGGCACCAGCCAGTGAGGTGAAATCCAGTGCGATCGTGTCCTCGATACGGTAGTATTCGCGGCGATCATTTTCGTCTTGAGTCGACATGGCGAACCCATGGCAGCGGTGGTGGTCAGAGTGTAAGGCCGCTCGCCAGGCCCCGCCACAAGGACGTTTCTCTTTCCCTCGAACAAGCGCCCCACATGTTCAGACCCCTGTCCGTTTTTCTCGGTACGCGCTACACGCGGGCCAAGCGTCGCAACCACTTTGTTTCGTTCATTTCCCTGACCTCGATGATCGGGCTGGCACTCGGTGTGCTGGTGATGATTCTGGTGCTGTCGGTAATGAACGGCTTCGACCATGAAATGCGCACCCGCGTCTTGGGCATGGTGCCCCACGCCACGGTCGAGAGCTCCCAGCCGATCAGTGACTGGCGCCGCCTCGCCGACCGGGCGTTGCAGAACCCTCAGGTTCTTGCCGTGGCGCCGTTCAGCCAGATGCAAGGCCTGCTGACCAACGATGGCAAGGTACAGAAGGTGCTGATCAACGCCGTGGATCCCGTCGAGGAGCCCAAGGTGTCGATTATCGGCGACTTCTTCCGCGAGGGTCGGCTGGAAGACCTGCAGCCTGGCACCTTCGGCATCGTCATCGGCGACAAGGCTGCCGAGAAACTCGGTGTCGGGCTGGGCGACAAGGTGACCTTCGTGGCGCCGGAAGTCACGGTCACCCCTGGCGGCATGTTCCCGCGCCTCAAGCGCTTTACCGTGGTCGGCATCTTCCATGTCGGTGCGGGTGAAATCGACGGTTTCGTGGCCATGACCCATATCCAGGATCTGGCCCGTCTGAAGCGTCATCAGGCCGATCAGGTGCAGGGCATCCGCCTTAAGTTCGATGACCTGTTCCAGGCGCCGCGTACTGCCTGGCAACTGGCGCAGAGCTTCGGCGAACAGGATTACCTGGCCCGCGACTGGACGCGCACCCACGGCAATCTGTATCAGGCCATTCGCATGGAAAAAGCCATGATCGGTCTGTTGTTGCTGCTGATCGTCGCGGTGGCGGCCTTCAACATCATCTCCACCCTGGTGATGGTGGTGACCGACAAGAAAGGCGATATCGCCATCCTGCGTACCCTTGGCGCCACGCCCATGCAGATCATGGCAACGTTCATGGTGCAGGGCACGGTGATCGGCGTGATCGGTACCTTGATCGGCGCAGTGCTGGGCATCCTCGCCGCGCTCAACATCAGTTCGATCATCGCCGGCGTCGAGCGCCTGCTCGGCTTCAAGTTTCTCAATGCCGATGTGTACTTCATCGACTACCTGCCGTCGCAGCTGATGCTCGCCGACGTGGTGCAGGTCTGTGGTGCGGCATTGGTGTTGAGTTTCCTCGCTACTCTTTATCCGGCCTGGCGCGCGGCGCGCACCCAGCCCGCGGAGGCATTACGTTATGAGTGATCCGGTCGTGCAGGCGCAGGCAAGTGCCGTGCTCAGCTGCCGCAACCTCGGCAAGCGCTACGAAGAAGGCCCGCAGTCGGTGGTGGTACTCGACGACTTGCAACTGGAGCTGCTGCCCGGGGAGCGGGTGGCCATCGTTGGTAGTTCGGGCTCCGGCAAGAGCACCCTGCTGAACATGCTCGGCGGCCTGGATACGCCGAGCAGCGGCAGTGTCTGGCTGGCCGGTGAAGAGCTTTCGGCGCTCAACGAGAAACAGCGTGGCTTGCTGCGCAACCGCGCCCTGGGTTTCGTCTACCAGTTCCATCACCTGCTTGCCGAGTTCACCGCGCTGGAGAACGTGTGCATGCCGCTGTTGATCGGCAAGACCTCGATCAGCGAGTCGCGTCAGCGGGCCACCGAGTTGCTCGAGCGCGTCGGCCTGGGCCATCGCCTGAGCCACAAGCCTGCCGAGCTTTCCGGTGGTGAGCGTCAGCGCGTGGCGATTGCCCGGGCGCTGGTCAATCGTCCCGGCCTGGTGCTGCTCGACGAGCCCACCGGCAACCTCGATAACCATACTGCCCAAGGCATTCAGGATCTGATGCGCGAGCTTAGCAGTCAGTCGCAGACCGCTTTCCTGGTGGTGACTCACGACCTGCAACTGGCGCGGCAGATGGATCGGGTGCTGAGCCTGGAAGACGGCAAGCTGGTGCACGCCTGATGTTTCGCCCGCTGAGTGTCTTCATCGGCCTGCGTTACACCCGTGCCAAGCGCCGCAACCATTTCATCTCGTTCATTTCCCTGACTTCGATGATCGGCCTGTCCCTGGGCGTGCTGGCGATGATTGTGGTGCTGTCGGTGATGAATGGCTTTCACCGTGAAATGAGCTCACGCATTCTCGGCATGGTGCCCCACGCGACCATCGCCGGTGCGCCTGCGCTGGCCGACTGGCAGGCGCCGGCCAAGGTCGCCCTGGAAAATCCGCAGGTGGAGGCGGCGGTGCCGTTCGCCGAGTTGGAAGGCATGCTGTCCTACCGCGGCGTGATGCAGCCGATTCAACTGCACGGTATCGACCCCGAGCTGGAGCCGAAGGTCTCGATCATTGGCGATCACATGGTGCAGGGTCGCCTGAGCGATCTGCGCGAAGGCGAGTACGGGGTGATTATCGGGGAGATCACCGCACGCCGCTTCCAGCTGCAGGTCGGTGATCGACTGGCGTTGATCGTGCCGGAAATCAGCTCGGTGCCCGGTGGTATCACGCCACGCATGCAGCGCTTGAACGTGGTCGGGGTGTTTAAGGTGGGCGCCGATCTGGACAGCTCCCTGGCCCTGATCAATGTCGCCGATGCCGCGCAGATCCAGCGTCTGGAACCGGGTTCGGTGCAGAGCATCCGTCTCAAGTTGAAAGATCTCTATCAGTCGCCGCAAGTTGCCAGCGCCATTGCCACGCAGCTGGGCGAGGGCTACCACGCCAGCGACTGGACGCAGACTCAGGGCAGCCTGTTCAGCGCCATGAAGATGGAGAAGACCATGATCGGTCTGCTGCTGCTGCTGATCGTCGCGGTGGCCGCCTTCAACATCATCGCCACGTTGATCATGGTGGTTGCCGACAAGGGCGCCGATATCGCCATCCTGCGCACGCTGGGCGCCACGCCGCTGCAGATAATGGGCGTATTCATGGTGCAGGGGACGGTAATCGGCGTGGTTGGCACCTTGATCGGCGGTGTACTCGGTGTGCTGGCTGCCCTCAATGTCAGTGAACTGGTCGGTTGGCTCGAGCGGGTCAGTGGTCAGCATGTGTTCAGCTCCGACGTGTACTTCATCAGCAACTTGCCGTCCGAGTTGCAGGTCGGGGACGTGGTGCTGATCTGCAGCGCGGCGCTGATCCTCAGCTTCCTCGCCACGCTCTATCCCTCCTGGCGTGCGTCGCGTACACAGCCGGCCGAGGCGCTGCGTTACGAATGAGCTGCTAACCTGATGAAGGCCGCTATTTATAGCGGCCTTCTCGTTTCTGGATCATAAGGACGCCCATGGATGGGAGTAAGCCGGGCAACCTGCGCAATGGGTTGCTCGCATTGGCAGCGGGGCTTTTGCTGCTGCGCTTTATACCGCAACTGCCGCCAGCCTCCATGTTGCTGGTGTCGGGCCTGGTAGGTCTGGCGCTGTTGCCTTTTCGCACGTATCCCATCGGCCTGTTTCTGCTCGGTTTCAGCTGGGCATGCACTTCTGCGCAATGGGCGCTGGATGATCGCCTAGACCCGGCCCTCGATGGTCGCACCCTGTGGCTGGAAGGCAGGGTGGTGGACTTGCCGGATGTGCGCGAGGGTGTGGTGCGCTTTCATCTGCAGCAGCCGCAATCGCGCCGTGCCCAGTTACCGCAGCTGTTGCGTCTGTCCTGGTATGGCGGGCCGGATATTCGCGCTGGCGAAACCTGGCGGCTGGCGGTCAACCTCAAGCGCCCCCATGGTCTGGTCAATCCGCAGTCCTTCGATTACGAGGCCTGGTTGTTGGCCCAGCGCATCGGCGGTGTCGGCACCATCAAGTCCGGACAGCGTTTGAGTGAGGCGGGTGGTAGTGGCGCTTGGCGAGATGGTTTGCGCCAGCGGATGCTCGCAGAGGATCCCCATGGCCGTGCGGGCGGATTGGCCGCGCTGGTGCTTGGTGATGGCTCAGGCCTCTCGGTGGCCGACTGGCGCGTGCTGCAGGATACCGGCACGGTGCACCTGCTGGTGATCTCTGGCCAGCATGTGACATTGGTGGCTGGCATGTTTTACGGCTTGGTGTTCTGGCTGGCGAGGTTGGGCTGGTGGCCACGGGTCGTGCCCTGGTTGCCGACGGCCTGCATTCTGGCCTTCTCTTCGGCATTGGGGTACAGCCTGCTGGCTGGCTTCGAGGTGCCGGTGCAGCGCGCCTGCGCGATGATCGGCCTGGTACTGCTATGGCGTTGGCGCTTTCGCCACCTGGGCATCACCTTGCCGCTGCTGGTGGCGTTGGTCACGGTACTGCTGCTGGAGCCGCTGGCGGTATTGCAGCCGGGCTTCTGGTTGTCGTTCGGCGCCGTGGGGCTGCTTATTCTGATCTTCGCTGCACGCCTCGGTGCCTGGGCTTGGTGGCGCACGCTGGGGCGCGCGCAGTGGGCGATGACCGTGGGGTTGTTGCCGATGCTCCTGGCCCTGGGGCTGCCTATCAGTGCCAGCAGTCCGCTGGCCAATCTGATCGCCGTGCCTTGGGTCGGTTTCGCCGTGGTGCCGCCCGCATTGCTCGGTACCCTGTTGCTACCTGTTCCCTGGTTGGGGGAGGCCTTGCTGTGGTGGGCCGGTTTCGCCCTGGAGTGGCTGTTTCGTCTTTTGGCGTTGATGGCTGCTTGGTTGCCGGCCTGGTTGCCGAGCGCACTGCCGTTATGGGCCTGGTTGCTGGTGGCGCTGGGCGCCCTGTTGATTCTACTGCCCAGCGGCGTTCCACTGCGGGGGCTGGGCCTGATCCTGCTCTTGCCTCTGTTGTTCGCGCCGGTGCAACGGCCGGCCGAACAGCGTGCTGAAGTGTGGATGCTGGATGTCGGTCAGGGCTTGTCGATGCTGGTGCTGACTGGCGAGCATGCCTTGCTCTACGACGCTGGCCCCAGTTTTGGTGATTTCGATATGGGTGAACGGGTAGTGCTGCCATCGCTAAGGGCGTTGGATGTGCGCGCACTCGACATGCTGCTGCTCAGCCACTCCGATAACGACCACTCTGGCGGGGCTGAAGCCGTGGCTCGCGGAATACCTGTGAGCCGAGTCGTTAGTGGCGAAGCACCGGCGCTACCGGCTGTACTGCAGGCTGAGCCCTGTAGAGAAGAAAGCTGGACGTGGAATGGCGTGCATTTCAGTACCTGGCGTTGGGCGGATGCTACTGACAGCAATCAGTCATCCTGCGTGCTGATGATTGAAGCCGCGGGGGAGCGCATCTTGCTGACCGGCGATATCGACGGGCGCGCCGAGCGAGCGCTGATCGATACGGGGCGAGATCTGCAGGCCCAGTGGCTGCTGGCACCTCATCACGGCAGTCGCAGTTCATCCTCCTGGGCCCTGCTCAAGGCGGTCACGCCTGAGGCGGTGTTGTATTCCCGCGGTCGGCACAATGCCTATGGCCATCCTCACCCTGCAGTCGTCTCACGTTATGCGGCGTTTAACGCCAGGGCGTACGACAGTGTCGAGACCGGTGCGCTGCGTATCGATCTCGGCACCTTTGGCGAGCCACATGCCTTACGTGAAATAGCGCGTTTCTGGCGGGAAAAATGAGAACCGCAGCCGTCGGCGACATCACGACCCTATGCTAGAGTGGCGCCACTTTTGCGAAGGGGATTTGCCACCGTGTGGGAACTGGTTATAGCTGGCGGCTGGGTGATGCTGCCGATCGTTCTGTGTTCAATCGCTGCCCTGGGCATTATCGCTGAGCGGCTGTGGACGTTGCGTGTCAGTCGGGTCACGCCGCCCAACTTGCTGGGGCAGGTGTGGCGCTGGATCAAGGACAAGGAGTTGAACAACGCGAAGCTCAAGGAGTTGCGCGCGCATTCGCCATTGGGAGAGATCCTTGCCGCTGGCCTGGCTAATTCCAAGCACGGCCGTGAGGTGATGAAAGAGTGCATCGAGGAGGCTGCGGCCCGCGTGGTGCACGAGATGGAACGCTACCTCAATGCGCTGGGCACCATCGCCGGGATCACGCCGCTGCTCGGTCTGCTCGGTACGGTGATCGCCATGATCGATATCTTCGGTTCGTTCATGGGCGGCAGTGCGGCCAACCCGGCGATGCTCGCTGGCGGTATCGCCAAGGCGCTGATCACCACTGCGTCGGGTCTGACCGTGGCGATTCCGGCACTGTTCTTCCACCGTTTCCTGCAGCGCCGCGTCGATGAACTGGTCGTTGGGATGGAGCAGGAAGCGATCAAACTGGTGGAAATGGTGCAGGGCGAGCGCGATGTCGACCTGGCCGAGGAGCCCAAGCCGGCCAAGGGGAGCAAGAAGGCGTGAAGTTCAGACGTAGACGGCGTGAGCAGGTCGAGATCAATCTCGCCTCGCTGATCGACGTGGTGTTCATCCTCCTTCTGTTCTTCGTGGTGAGCACTACCTTCACGCGTGAAACCCGTATGCAGGTCGATCTGCCCGAGGCTGCCAGTGGCACGCCGCCCGAGCAGAGCGAGCTGAAACAGCTGGAAGTGGTGATCGCTGCCGATGGCGGCTTCTCGCTCAACGGCCAGGCCCTGATCAAGAATGATCTGGATAACCTGATGGCTGCCCTGCAGAAGGAGTCCGGCGGCGATAACAGCCTGCCGTTGACTATCAGTGCCGACGCCAAGACCAGCCACCAGTCGGTGATCACCGCCATGGATGCAGCCGGCAAGCTGGGCTTCGCGCACCTGCGCATCACCACGGTCGAGACCCAGGCAGCGCCCTGATGGCGAGCTTTTCCGAGCGTCTGGTGCGGGCCTGGTACGAAGGGCATCCGGCGTTGGCGCTGCTGCGGCCGCTGGAGATCCTGTACCGTGGCGTTGTGCAGCGCAAGCGCGCACGCTTTCTCGCTGGCGAGGGCGAGATTTATCGCGCCCCCGTGCCGTTGATCGTGGTGGGCAACGTCACCGTCGGCGGTACCGGCAAGACGCCGCTGATTCTCTGGTTGGTCGAGCAGTGCCAGGCCCGCGGCCTGCGCGTTGGCGTGATCAGTCGCGGGTATGGTGCCAAACCGCCGAGCCTGCCCTGGCGAGTCAGGGCAGAGCACAGTGCCGAACAGGCTGGCGACGAGCCTCTGCTGATCGTGCAGCGCAGTGGCGTGCCACTGATGATCGACCCTGATCGCAGTCGCGCCGCTCGCGCCTTGCTGGCCGAGGTACCGTTGGATCTGCTGCTCAGCGATGATGGCCTGCAGCACTACCGTCTGGCCCGTGATCTGGAACTGGTTCTGATCGACGCCGCACGCGGTCTGGGCAATGGCCGCTGCCTGCCCGCCGGGCCGCTGCGCGAGCCCGCTGAGCGAATGCAGAGCGTGGATGCCTGTCTCTACAACGGTGCGCCGAGTGATCCACTGGGTGGTTATGCCTTTACCCTGGTACCCAGCGCCCTGATCAACCTGCGCAGCGGCGAGCGCCGCCCGCTCGATCACTTCCCTCCCGGTCAGGCCGTGCATGCGGTGGCCGGTATCGGTAATCCGCAGCGTTTCTTCACGACCCTCGAGGCGCTACACTGGCGGCCTGTCGCGCATGCCTTCGCCGACCACGCTGCCTACAGCGCCGAACTGCTGAATTTCTCGCCGGCGCTGCCGCTGTTGATGACGGAAAAGGATGCGGTGAAATGCCGGGCCTTCGCGGCTGACGACTGGTGGTATCTGGCCGTCGATGCCCAGCCTTCCGCCGCGTTTCGTGGCTGGTTCGAGGCTCGCCTGGATCGTCTGCTCGGCGAGCGGCAGTAACTGCATCACGCGCTCACTCCTCTTGTTCTCAAGGATTTCCCATGGACCCGAAACTGCTCGATATCCTGGCCTGCCCGATTACCAAGGGCCCGCTCAAGCTCAGCCAGGACAAGACCGAACTGATCAGTAAAGGTGCCGGCCTGGCCTATCCGGTGCGCGATGGCATTCCGGTGATGCTGGAAAGCGAAGCCCGCACCCTCACCGATGACGAACGCCTGGACAAGTAAGATGAGCAACGCTTTTACCGTGGTGATCCCGGCGCGTTACGCGTCCACACGCCTGCCAGGCAAGCCGCTGCAGGATATCGCCGGCAAACCGATGATCCAGCATGTCTGGGAGCAGGCCTGCAAAAGCAGCGCAACCCAGGTCGTGGTAGCCACCGATGATGCGCGCATCGTCGAGGCCTGCCAGGGTTTCGGTGCCCAGGTGCTACTGACCCGTGTCGATCACAACTCCGGCACCGACCGTCTGGCCGAAGTGGCGACAGCGCTGGGGCTGGCTGCCGATGCCATCGTGGTCAACGTGCAGGGTGACGAGCCATTGGTGCCGCCTGCGATCATCGACCAGGTAGCCGCTAATCTGGCCACCAACCCCCAGGCCGCCATCGCCACTCTGGCCGAGCCCATCGACGATGTCGCCGCGCTGTTCAACCCCAATGTGGTCAAGGTCGCCAGCGATCTCAATGGCCTGGCGCTGACCTTCAGCCGCGCGCCGCTGCCGTGGGCGCGTGATGCCTTTGCTGCCGATCGCGATAGCTTGCCGGCCAATGTTCCCTATCGTCGGCATATCGGCATCTACGCCTACCGCGCCGGTTTCCTGCAGGACTTCGTCGCCTGGGGCCCGTGCTGGCTGGAAAACACTGAGTGTCTGGAGCAGCTGCGGGCGCTGTGGCACGGCGTGCGTATCCATGTCGCCGATGCGCTGGAGGCACCACCGGCCGGCGTCGACACCCAGGAAGACCTCGACCGCGTGCGCCGGTTACTGGGCGCCTGATGCGCGTTCTGTTCGTTTGCCTGGGCAATATCTGTCGTTCTCCTACTGCCGAGGCGGTGCTGCGTCAGCGTCTGCAGCAGGCGGGGCTGGCTGAGCGTATCGAGGTGGATTCCGCCGGAACCGGCGACTGGCACGTGGGCAAGGCCCCGGATCCGCGCACCCAGGAGGCTGCCAGCCGGCGAGGCTATGACTTGTCCAGTCTGCGTGGTCGCCAGGTCTCTGCTGACGACTTCTCGCGCTTCGATCTGGTGCTAGCCATGGACACCGCTAATCTGCGCGATCTGCAACGGATGCGCCCGGCTCAGGCAAAGGGCGAGCTGGATCTGTATCTACGTCGCTATGAGCTAGCCGTGGATGAGGTGCCCGACCCTTATTACGGCGGTACCCAAGGCTTCGAGCAGGTGCTGGATCTGCTTGAGCAGGCCAGCGATGCGTTGTTGATCGAACTCAAGGGGCGCTTATGAGCCTACAGGTACGGTCTGGTGCGTCGCTCAAGGCCTACAACACCTTTGGTGTGGATGTGGCCGCACGCTACTTTGCCGAGGCGGACGATGATCAGCAGGTGCGCCAGGCGCTCGACGCTGCCCGTGAGCGGCAGATGCCGCTGCTGGTGCTGGGCGGCGGTAGCAACCTGCTGCTGACCGCCGACGTCGAGGCACTGGTGCTGCGCATGGCCAGCCGCGGTATCCATGTATTGGCCGATGATGGCGAGCGCGTGGAGATCGAGGCCGAAGCGGGCGAGCCCTGGCACCCGTTCGTGCAATGGACGCTGCAGCAGGGCTTCGTCGGGCTGGAAAATCTCAGCCTGATTCCGGGTACGGTCGGCGCCTCGCCGGTGCAGAACATCGGTGCTTATGGCGTCGAGTTGAAGGATTGTTTTCTCGGCCTGACGGCGCTGGATCGGCAAAACGGCGCGATCTTCGAGTTTGATCTGCAGGATTGCGCTTTCGCTTATCGTGACAGCCTGTTCAAGCGTGAAAGCGGACGCTGGATCATCCTGCGTGTGCGTTTCGCCCTGAGCCGCAATGCTGCCCTGCATCTCGATTACGGCCCGGTGCGCCAGCGCCTGGCAGAGCAGGGCATCGAGGTGCCGAGCGCCAACGATGTCAGCCAGGCCATCTGCGCCATTCGCAGCGAAAAGCTGCCGGATCCAGCGGTGCTCGGCAACGCCGGTAGTTTCTTCAAGAATCCACTGGTACCGGCGGAGCTGGCGCAGCGTCTGCAGCAAAGCCACGTGGATCTGGTGGCCTATCCCCAGGCCGACGGCCAGGTGAAGTTGGCAGCTGGCTGGCTGATCGAGAAGGCTGGCTGGAAGGGCTTTCGCGATGGCGATGCCGGCGTGCATCGTCTGCAGGCGCTGGTGCTGGTCAACTACGGTCAAGCCAGTGGGCAGCAACTGCTCGCGCTGGCGCAGCGCATTCAGGCGGATATCGCCGAGCGTTTTGGCGTGAGCCTGGAAATCGAGCCGAACGTGCTCTGATCCTCTGCGTAGCCTCGCCGGGTTGGCGGGGCTCACAGGCCCATCTCTCCCTATCTCTTGCCGTTCCCAGGTATCGCTGTGCTCAACCGCGGGCTACCTGGTGCATGCTTTCGTAGCCTGGGTTGAGCGCAGCGATACCCAGGGCAATTGGTAGTGCATACAAGAATTGCCGAGTGCAATCGCTTGCGTGGTCTCCAAGAATCGCAGGCAATAAAAAGGGATGCCGTAGCATCCCTTTTTTTGTTACGCGTTACCTATCAGGCTTGCGGCTTGGGCGCGTCCTGATCGTGCTGAGCGCTCTCGTCGACCGGAGTGACGATGACGTCGGTTTGCTCGACTGGCTCGACCGGCTCGTTGGCCAGTTGAGTGTCGACGACGGCTTCGCTCTCTGCTGCCGGAGCAGCGGCTTCGGTTTCAACGACCACTACGGCTGGAGCGGCCTTGGCGGCCTCTTCAGCTTCGCGAGCCAGGCGCTCTTCTTCACGCTTGCGGCGACGCACTTCACGCGGGTCGTTCGGCGCGCGGCCATTGCTTGCAACCGGTGCGGCCTGCTCTTCGACCACAGGCGCTTCAACTGCAGCTTCCTCGACTGCCGGAGCGGCCTCAGGTGTGGCAGTGAAAGTGGTCTCGGCGACTGGCGCTTCGATGGCCGGTGCTTCGAACACTGGCGTCTCGGCAACAGGTGCTTCGACGATGACCGCTTCGCTGGCCGGTTCGGCCGCGATCGGAGCTTCCTGCTGTACTGCTTCGAACTTCGGTGCCGAAGCACGTGGGCGTTCGATTTCAGGCAGGGGCTCGATCACCGCATCGGCGCGCTCGGCAACTGTTTCTGCCGGTACTTCGACTGGAGCTGGAGCGTCTTCGGCCACAACGGCAGCAGCTTGTACGGGCTGCTCGGTCTCGACCGCTGGCTGTACATCCTGTGCGGTTACAGGTGCTGCGGTTTCGGCAGGGGCAGGGGTAGCTGCTTCCTGAGCGACCGGCTGTTGTGCAGCTGGCTGCTCGGTTTCAGCGATAACCGCGGCCACGGTGGCGGCGGCAGCGATGCTGGCACCATCTACCGGCTCTTCCGAGTTGTCGTCACTGCCTTCGATCGGGTTGCCATCGGCATCACGCTGACGCTCACGACGATTGCTGCGGCGACGCTGGCCACGGGAGCGGCGACGTGGGCGGTCACCGCCTTCGTTACCGTCCTGATCGTCGTCTTGCTGCTCGTCGTTGTTCAGCACTTCGTCTTCAGCAGCGTCTGCCTGAGCCTGCTCGGCGCGTGGTTGACGCTCCTCGCGAGGTTGACGTGGCTGACGCGGCTCGCGTTGCGGGCGTTCGGCGCGAGTTTCTTCACCGGCTACGGCTGCGGTTTCGTTCTGCGGCTCGGCATCCAGTGGGGCACGCAGTTCACGCGGCTGACGCTCTTCGCGCGGACGACGCTCGCGACGGTTTTCCTGACCTTCACGCGGTTCGCGCGGCGGACGGGATTGACGCACTTCCTGAGGCTCGCGAACTTCCACGTTCTCACGCGGCTGGCGATCTTCACGCGGGGCGCGAGGCTGACGCTCTTCACGCGGTGCACGCTCTTCACGAGGCGCACGTTCCTCGCGCGCTGCGCGATCTTCACGTGGGGCCCGTTCTTCACGCGGCTTGCGCTCTTCGTCGCGGCGGTTGCCACGGTTGCGGTTCTGCTGGCGACCGTTACGACGCTCGTCGCCACGCGGCTGACGCTCGCCTGGCTTCTTCTCAATCACTGTCGGCTTCTGCTCTTCAGCGCCGGCGAACAGGCCCACCAGGGATTTCACCAGACCTTTGAACAGGCCCGTTTGCGGGGCGGCTGCAGCGGGAGCGGCAGGCGCGGCTGCTGCAACCTCTGGAGCAGGTGCGCTGCGCGGAGGAGCGGCTTTGAGTGCAGCTTCCTGGCGAACCAGAGTGCGGGTGGCGGCTGCCGGCTTTTCTTCCTCGACTTCGACCGTGGCCATTTCGTAGCTGGTCTGGGTGCTTTGGGCTTCCGGGCTGTCGTCACGGATACGCTGCACTTCGAAGTGCGGGGTTTCCAGGTGATCGTTCGGCAGGATGACGATGCGCGCACGGGTACGCAGTTCGATCTTGGTGATCGAGTTGCGCTTCTCGTTGAGCAGGAAGGCCGCAACCGGGATTGGCACCTGAGCGCGAACCTCGGCGGTACGGTCTTTCAGGGCTTCTTCTTCGATCAGGCGCAGGATCGCCAGAGACAAGGATTCGACGTCACGGATGATGCCTTGACCGTTGCAGCGTGGGCAGACGATGCCGCTGCTTTCGCCCAGCGATGGGCGCAGACGCTGACGGGACATTTCCAGCAGGCCGAAGCGCGAGATGCGGCCGACTTGAATACGGGCGCGGTCAGCTTCCAAAGCTTCACGAACTTTTTCTTCGACGGCGCGCTGGTTCTTGGCCGGCGTCATGTCGATGAAGTCGATGACGATCAGGCCGCCGATGTCGCGCAGGCGCAACTGACGGGCGATCTCTTCAGCGGCTTCCAGGTTGGTCTGCAGTGCGGTTTCTTCGATGTCGCTGCCTTTGGTGGCGCGCGCCGAGTTGATGTCGATGGACACCAGCGCTTCGGTCGGATCGATGTAGATCGAACCACCGGACGGCAGCTTCACTTCACGCTGGAAAGCGGTTTCGATCTGGCTTTCGATCTGGAAGCGGTTGAACAGCGGCACGCTGTCTTCGTACAGCTTGATCTTGCTGGCGTACTGCGGCATCACCTGGCGGATGAAGGTCAGGGCTTCTTCCTGCGCTTCGACGCTGTCGACCAGTACTTCGCCGATGTCCTGGCGCAGGTAGTCGCGGATGGCGCGGATGATGACGTTGCTTTCCTGATAGATCAGGAACGGGGCAGGGCGATCCAGGGACGCTTCCTTGATGGCGCTCCACAGTTGCAGCAGGTAATCGAGATCCCACTGCATTTCTTCGCTGGAGCGACCCAGGCCGGCGGTGCGTACGATCAGGCCCATGTCGTTGGGGATGTCGAGGCCGTTGAGGGCTTCACGCAGTTCGTTGCGCTCTTCACCTTCGATGCGGCGGCTGATACCGCCAGCACGTGGGTTGTTCGGCATCAGTACCAGGTAGCGGCCGGCGAGGCTGATGAAGGTGGTCAGGGCTGCGCCCTTGTTGCCACGCTCTTCTTTCTCGACCTGAACGATGACTTCCTGGCCTTCCTTGAGCACGTCCTTGATGTTGACGCGGCCTTCGGGGGCCTTGCTGAAGTATTCGCGGGAGATTTCTTTAAGCGGGAGAAAACCGTGGCGGTCAGAGCCGAAGTCTACGAAGGCGGCTTCGAGGCTGGGCTCTACGCGGGTAATACGGCCTTTATAGATGTTGGATTTCTTCTGTACGCGTGCGCCGGACTCGATGTCCAGGTCGTACAGACGCTGGCCATCTACCAGCGCTACACGCAACTCTTCGGGTTGAGTTGCGTTAATCAGCATTCTTTTCATGTGGTACCAATGGTTTCCGGTGCTGCTGGAAGCCGCATTAGGCACACACGACGCTCAGGGTCGGTGTCAGGCGCGTCAGAAACGGGCGTAAATCGTTTCATTGTCGAGCGGCAGCAGCCAGTTGTACTGGGCCGCGACGGACGTCTCCTGCTTGCTGTTTTGACAGAAAGCACTCAGAACCTGCTAACGATCTGCTGCGCATCGGCCATGCTGCGTTAAAACAGGCTTGGAAGGTTCATTTACACCAGTAAACGTCGCTTTCTAGCCTTTTTTGCCATGCATGGCTCTAGCTCGCGAGACCGTAAACACGTTCTCAGTCAGGAGGAGGAATCAAGGGTCGGTAGCGGACGAGATAAAGCGTCTTGGATAAAGCTGTTTGCTACGCAGGCCGACCGTTGTGCATCTCCACCCTACACGTATCGCTGAAAATCGGGTGCCGCTAGCGAAATAACCGCAGCGGGTTGGCATTATCGCAACCGTCCATATGGGCAGGTTGCGCATCTGTGTGTCAGGCCTTATTTCCGAGTTTCTCGAGCAGCCTTGGTGGCCTATTGCTCTCTGAGAATCCCGTCGGACGGCCTTACGTCCTGAAAGGGTTGCTTGATTCACGATGGCGATTTGGCAACTTCCGCGAATCAGGCCGCTTTTGGCGGCATTCGCGACTATAGCAGCAATGATTAAGTGCTTCAAATGCATAAAAATTGTATGATCGCGACCATGACGACACCCACTACTCCAACCTCCGGCGTTCAGCTGATTGAGGTCGCGCCTGAACTCGCGGGTCAGCGCATCGACAACTTCCTACGTACTCAGCTCAAGGGCGTGCCCAAGACCTTGATCTACCGCATCCTGCGCAAGGGTGAGGTGCGGGTTAACAAAGGGCGGATCAAACCCGAATACAAGCTGCAGCCTGGCGACATCGTGCGTGTTCCGCCGCTGCGCCTTGCCGAGCGCGACGAGCCCGAGCCGCTGGCCCAGGGGCTGCTGCAGCGCCTGGAAGCGGCCATCGTCTATGAAGACAAGGCGCTGATCGTGCTGAACAAGCCGGCCGGCATCGCCGTGCACGGTGGCAGTGGCCTCAATTACGGGGTGATTGAGGCGTTTCGCCAGTTGCGTCCGGATACCAAGGATCTGGAGCTGGTACACCGCCTCGACCGCGATACCTCCGGGCTGCTGATGATCGCCAAGAAGCGCAGCATGCTTCGTCACCTGCACGAGCAACTGCGTGGTGACGGCGTCGATAAACGCTACATGGCGTTAGTGCGTGGCCACTGGGCGACTGCCAAAAAGCAGATCAACGCGCCGCTGCTCAAGAGCAATCTGCGTTCCGGTGAGCGCATGGTCGAGGTCAACCCGGAAGGCAAAGAAGCGCTGACGATCTTCCGTGTGCTGCGCCGTTTCGGCGAGTTCGCCACCCTGGTTGAAGCCAAGCCGGTGACGGGACGTACTCATCAGATTCGCGTGCATGCTCAGTACGGCGGGCACTGCATCGCCGGCGACAGCAAATACGGTGATGACGACTTCAGCCGCGAGATCCGCGAGTTGGGCGGCAAGCGCCTGTTCCTGCATGCCTATGAGCTGAACATTCCGTTGCCCGAGGGGGGCGTGCTGAAGCTCGAAGCGCCGGTTGACGAGATCTGGGCGCGTACCGTGGAGCGACTCAGTGCGTGACTACAAACTGCTGATTTTCGACTGGGACGGCACGCTGGTCGACTCCATTGGCCGCATTGTCATGGCCATGCACCAGGCTGCCGACCAGCGCGGCATGCCGCGGCGCAGCGACGAGGCGGTCAAGGGCATTATTGGTCTGGCGATGCCGGAGGCGATCAGGACGCTTTATCCGGAACTCACCACAGCCGAGCACGTCGAACGCTTCCATGCTTCGTACAGCGACTGTTACCTAGCCATAGATCGGATACCATCGGCGTTTTTCCCTGGCGTCGAGCAGAGCCTGGCGAGCTTTCTTGAGCAGGGCTATCAGTTGGCTGTTGCCACCGGCAAGAGCCGCCGCGGCCTGCAACGGATTCTCGATGCGTTGGGTTGGCAGGACTATTTCGATATCACGCGGTGCGCCGATGAAACGGCAAGCAAGCCCGATCCCAAAATGCTCCACGAGATCCTCGAGCATTGTGGGGTTCCTGCCAGCCAGGCGCTGATGGTCGGTGATGCCTCGTTCGATCTGTTGATGGCGCAACGCGCGGCAATGGATTCAGTGGCGGTCGGTTACGGAGCGCAGACGCTGACGGCGTTGAGCGCCTATGGGCCGAAGTTGTCGATCAACCATTTCATGGAATTGAGTGCCTGGCTGAACCAGACGGTAGCCGAGCCCCTAACCGAGGAGATTGAGCATGTGGGGTGACAGAAAGACGCCGGTGGTCTCCGAGAGCGACCCAAAGAGCTGGAAGCTCCTCGAGAAGACGCTGCTGGCCAGCGTGCATGAGCAGCGTCGGTCACGCCGCTGGGGGATTTTCTTCAAACTGCTGACCTTCATTTACCTGTTCGGCGCACTGGCGCTGTTCTCGCCGCTGCTCAACCTGCAGAAGGGGGCCAGCAGCACGCCGCATACCGCCGTGATCGAAGTGCGCGGCATGATCGCCGACAAGGAAGCGGCCAGCGCCGACAATATCGTCGGCAGCCTGCGCGCGGCGTTCAAAGATCCCAACACCAAAGGTGTGATCCTGCGTATCAACAGCCCCGGCGGCAGCCCGGTGCAATCGGGTTACATCTATGACGAAATCCGCCGCCTGCGTGGCGAGAACCCGGACACCAAGGTGTACGCGGTGATTTCCGATCTGGGTGCTTCGGGTGCGTATTACATCGCCAGTGCCGCTGATCAGATCTACGCAGACAAGGCCAGCTTGGTAGGTTCCATCGGTGTCACTGCCGCCAGCTTCGGCTTCACCGGCCTGATGGACAAGCTGGGCGTTGACCGCCGTGTTTATACCTCGGGTGAGCACAAGGCGTTTCTCGATCCGTTCCAGCCACAGAAGCCTGAAGAGGCTGCCTTCTGGAAGACCGTGCTGGAAACCACGCACAAGCAGTTCATCGACAGCGTGAAGAAGGGCCGCGGCGACCGCCTCAAGGATGCCGAGCATCCCGAGCTGTTTTCCGGTCTTATCTGGTCTGGCGAGCAAGCGTTGGGTCTGGGTCTGATCGACGCCCTGGGCAATACCAGCTATGTGGCGCGTGACGTGATTGGCCAGGAAGAACTGGTGGATTTCACCGTGCAGGAAAGCCCGCTGGATCGCTTCACCAAGAAACTGGGTGCTAGCGTGGCGGAACAGTTGGCGATGTGGATGGGCTTCCAGGGCCCGTCACTGCGCTGATTGCCTGAGACGCAATAAAAAGCCCCGGCCAAGTGCCGGGGCTTTTTATTGGGCGATCACCTCGCAGGTATCAACGCTCGTCGAGTGCGAAGGCTGTCAGCGTAAATGTGGGGATGCCCATGTCCTGCAGTTTGCGCGAGCCGCCGAGTTCCGGCAGGTCGATGATCGCAGCGGCTTCATGCAGGCTGGCACCCATGCGTTTTACCAGTTGCACGGCGGCGAGCAGGGTGCCGCCAGTGGCGATCAGGTCGTCGACGATCAATATATTGTCGCCTTCACACAGGCTGTCGGCGTGCACTTCCAGAAAGGCCTCGCCGTACTCGGTCTGGTAGCCCTGGCTGAGAACGTCGGCCGGCAGTTTGCCCTGCTTGCGGAACAGCACCAGCGGCTTGTTCAGCTCATAGGCGATGATCGAACCGATCAGAAAACCGCGGGCATCCATGGCGCCAACGTGGCTGAAGTCAGCCTCGACATAACGCTGGATCAGGCTGTCGATCACCATGCGCAGGGCACGCGGCGATTGGAACAGCGGCGTGATGTCGCGAAACACCACGCCCTGTTTCGGAAAGTCGTTAACCGGGCGGATGAGGGTCTTGATACTGAATTCGTCGAAAATCATCGGTAATCCTTGTAACGGTCAATTGGGCCTTCGGCCCTATCAGCCATTAAGGTTACCACCCGCCAGGGCGCACAGCTCGATTGGGTCGAGAATATGCACTTCCTTGCCTTCAGCCTCGAGCAGTTTGCTCTGCTGGAAACGGGTGAACACCCGTGACACGGTTTCCACCGCCAGGCCCAGGTGATTGCCGATTTCGTTGCGCGACATTGCCAGGCGGAACTGGTTGGCAGAGAAGCCGCGGGCCCGGAAGCGCGCGGACAGGTTGACCAGGAAGGTGGCGATGCGCTCGTCGGCGGTTTTCTTCGAGAGCAGCAGCATCATCTGCTGATCGTCGCGAATCTCGCGGCTCATGATGCGCATCAGTTGGCGGCGCAACTGCGGCAGGCTCACCGACAGTTCATCGAGGCGCTCGAAAGGAATCTCGCAGACCGAGGTGGTTTCCAGTGCCTGGGCAGATACCGGGTATGCCTCGGTATCCATGCCGGACAGGCCGACCAGTTCGCTGGGCAGGTGGAAGCCGGTGATCTGCTCTTCGCCTGCATCGCTGATGCTGAAGGTTTTCAGTGCGCCAGAACGTACCGCAAAAACCGAATTGAAAGTGTCGCCCTGGCGGAACAGGAATTCACCTTTTTTCATGGGGCGGCCGCGCTTGACGATGTCGTCGAGCGCATCCATGTCCTCGAGATCCAGCGAGAGGGGCAGGCAGAGGCTGGATAGGCTGCAATCCTTGCAGTGTGCCTGATGAGTTGTACGCAGCTTGATGCTTTCGGACATCGCCCTTATCCCTGAGGTATAGACACAGAAGTCGTAAGGGTACCGCACCACAGGGGTGCGCGGCCACACAATGAGGCGCGCTCAAGTGTCGCTCCCCCATGCCGATAACCCTGAATCAGTGAGTTGGCGGCCAGGAGCGTTGCAATGCGTGTGGATAATCCCGTTTCGGTCGAGCGCAGTTTCGTGCCGACCAGTTCGGCTGCAACTGCCACAGCGGCGCCTGCCGAAACGACCGAGGACGCTTCGACTGCGGCGCCAACTGCCGGAGCCAGTGCTGAGCCGGGCGTAAAGGTCACTCTGTCGGCCGAAGGCTTGATGAAATCGAAGTCCAGCGACAAGAACAGCGATATCGACGAGAGCGGCCTGCCCGACAACGTCAAGCAGTTGCTCAAGATGATCCGTGAGCTGAAGGCGCAGCTTGCCCAGAAGATGGCCGAGTTGCAGGCGATCATGGCCCAGAGCGATATGGACGACGAAACCAGGCAGGCGAGTGCCCAGGCCCTGCAGACCGAAGTCGGTTCGATCAGTGGTGCGCTAACCACCGCCACTGCCGAGCTGGCCAGGGTGATGAGGGATCAGAAACTCACCACCGAACAGAGCGCCACTGTCGGTTCGCTGTTGAACGGGTGAGCCAGGCATCTGCGCGGCGCGGTTCAGATCACCCGCGAGAAGCGTTGCAGGTTCTGCTCGCCTAGATAGCGGTCGAACAGCATGCACAGCGAGCGCACCATCAGCCGCCCTGCCGGCAGCACTTCGATGCTGCCGGCTCTCAGTTCGATCAAACCGTCGCGACCCATCTGCTGCAAGGCCGGCCAGGCGTCGGCGAAGTAGCTGTGGAAGTTCACCGCGAAGCGCCGTTCTATTTCCGTGAAGTCCAGCTGGAAGTGGCAGATCAACTGCTGGATCACGGCGCGTCGCAAGCGGTCGTCGTCATTGCATAGCAGGCCGCGTTGGGTCGCCAGTTGCTGGTTATTCAAACTGCGTTGATAAACCGCCAGGTCGGCGCTGTTCTGGCAGTACAAATCGCCGATCTGGCTTATCGAGGAGACGCCGAGGCCGATCAGGTCGCAATGACCATGCGTGGTGTAGCCCTGGAAATTACGTTGCAGGCTGCCGTCTTCCTGAGCGCTGGCCAGTTCGTCGTCGGGCAGGGCGAAGTGATCCATGCCGATGTAGCGATAACCGGCACTCGCCAGTTGTTCGATGCTGCCTTGCAGCATGGCCAGCTTGTTCGCCGCACTGGGCAACTGGTTGCTGTCGATGCGCCGCTGCGGCATGAAGCGTTCCGGCAGGTGGGCGTAGTTGAACAGCGACAGGCGATCGGGTTGCAGGGCGATCACCTGTTGCACGGTATGGGCGAAATTCTCCGGGGTTTGTTGCGGCAGGCCATAGATGAGGTCGATGTTCACCGAGCGAAACTGCAGGGTGCGCGCGGCCTCGATGATGGCGCGGGTTTCTTCCAGACTCTGCAGACGATTGATCGCGCGCTGCACGTTGGGGTCGAGATCCTGCACGCCGAGGCTGACGCGATTGAAGCCCAGTTCGCGCAACAGGCCCATGGTCGACCAGTCCGCTTCGCGAGGATCGATCTCGATGCTGTAATCGCCGGAGTCGTCGTCAAGCAGGGTGAAGTGCTCGCGCAATTGCGTCATCAGCCGGCGCAGTTCGGCATGGCTGAGGAAGGTCGGGGTGCCGCCGCCGAGGTGCAGTTGTTCGATGTGCTGGCGCTTGTCGAGATGGCGGCCGATCAGTGTCATCTCCAGTTCCAGCGCCTGCAGATAAGGCTGGGTGCGGCCGCGATCCTTGGTGATGACCTTGTTGCAGGCGCAGTAGTAGCAGATGTTGGCGCAGAACGGCAGGTGCAGATACAGCGACAGCGGGCGCAGGGCTCGACGGCTTTCGCGCAGGGCGTGGAGCAGATCGAATGAGCCCATGCCGTCATGAAATTGCACGGCGGTCGGGTACGAGGTGTAGCGCGGGCCGGCTTGATCGTATCGGCGGATCAGGTCGGAATCCCACTGGATGGCGTCGAGCATGGCGAGTTCCGCTTCAGCGTTGAGTGCTCGGCAGTCTAGGGCGCGCCTGGGCGGGGCTTTTTGATCTGAGTCATGGGGGCGCGGCAGAGCGCTACCGTTGCGCCTGTCTCTTGGCCAGGCAACGAGATGGCTTCAAGTAGCCTGGGTTGAGCTCAGCTGAGCCCGGGAGAACGGTGCCCTGGGTATCGCTGCGCTCAACCCAGGCTACTGGCTGTTGCCTTAGTGCCCCATCAGCCAATGCTGGTGCGGGCCGGGTAGTGTCCACAGGCCGAACAGGATCACCAGCAGGCCACCCGCCACGCGCACGCCACGCTGGCGCAGCAGGCGGCCCATGCGCTCGGCCGCCAGGCCGGTGGCCAGCAGCACCGGCAGGGTGCCGACGCCGAATGCCAGCATCAAGGCAGCGCTGTGCAGGGCGTTGCCCTGGCTGGCCGCCCACAGCAGGGTGCTGTAGACCAGCCCGCAGGGCAGCCAGCCCCACAGGCCGCCGAGGAGCAGTGCACGAGATGGGCTGGTGATCGGCATGAGCCGGCGGGCAAGCGGCTGCAGATGTCGCCACAGGCCGCGGCCCAGTGCTTCGATGCGCGTCAGGCCGCTCCACCAGCCCGCCAGATAGAGACCCATGACGATCAACAGCACGCCGGCGATGCTTCGCAGTACGACCGCCAGCGGGCCGCTGGCCAGTGCCCAACCCGCCAGGCCGAGCAATAGTCCTGCGGCGGCATAGCTGAGAATGCGACCGGCGTTATAGGCCAGTAGCAGGCGCAAGCGCTGATCACGCTGCTCAGGAGGAATGGCCAGGGTCAGGGCGCCCATCAGCCCGCCGCACATGCCCAGGCAATGACCGCCGCCGAGCAGCCCCAGAATCAGCGCGGACAGCAATTGCGGCAGCAGGTCAGTCATGGGGTTTCTGGTCTGGCTCGCTGGCCTGCTTCACCGCCGCTTTATGGCGCGGGTCATCGTCGTCGAAAAGGATGCGATGGGCCGGGCTGTCGAGGTCGTCGTACTGGCCGCTGTCGACCGCCCAGAAGAACAGCCACACGGCAAAGGCGACCAGCAGCAGGGCAACGGGAATCAGGATGTACAAGGCGGTCATGATGATTTCCCCAGGCGCAGCGCATTGAGCACCACCAGCAACGAACTGAACGACATGCCCAGCGCGGCCCAGATCGGGGTGATCCAGCCGAGGGCCGCGAAGGGCAGTACCAGGCCATTGTACAGCCCGGCCCAGGCCAGGTTTTCGATGATGATGGTGCGGGTGCGACGGGCCAGGCGCAGGGCGTCGACCAGGCTGCTCAGGCGATTGGATAGCAGCACCGCGTCGGCGCTGGTCTTTGCCAGGTCGGAGGCCGAGCCCATGGCCACGCTGATATCGGCTCCGGCGAGTACCGGCACGTCGTTGACGCCATCGCCAAGCATCAGCACGCGCCGCCCTTGTGCTTGCAGGTCGCGGAGAATGGCCAGCTTGGCATCCGGTGTCAGACCACCCTGTGCTTGCTCGATACCCAGTTGAGTGGCCACTTCGCCGACCATGGGTGAACTGTCGCCGCTGAGCAGGAGAATCTGCCAGTTACGAGCACGGGCTGCCTCGATCAGCGCAGGGGCGTCGTCACGCAGGCGATCATCGAGGACGAACCAGGCCAGTGGGCCCTGTTCATCACCGAGCAGCAGCCATTGGCCCTGATCCCCCGGAATATCGGGTGCTGGGCTGGCGCTGAGTGCGCTGACGAACGCGGGCTGGCCAATACGCAGCCGGCGGCCACCCACAGTGCCCTGCAAGCCCAGGCCGGGAAAACTCTGCAGCGCGTCGACAGGCGCTGCGGCATGGCCAAAGGCGCGGGCGATGGGGTGTTCGGATTGACTTTCCAGGGCGGCGGCGAGAGCCAGGCAGGCATCACCATCCAAGCTGGCCAACGCATGCACGGCGCGCAGGGTGAGGCGGCCTTCGGTGAGGGTGCCGGTTTTGTCGACGATCAGCGTGTCGATCTGCTCCAGGCCTTCCAGCACGTGACCGCGAGTCAGCAACATGCCCTGTTTGTGCAGGGTGCCGGTGGCGGTGGTCAGGGCGGTTGGCGTAGCCAGGGCGAGGGCGCAGGGGCAGGTGGCGACCAGCAGGGCGAGGACGACCCAGAAAGCGCGCGACGGATCGAGCTGCCACCAGACCAGGCCGACGACAGCGGCCACCACCAGAACGATCAACAGAAACCACTGGGCGACCCGGTCGGCGATTTCCGCCAGGCGCGGTTTTTCGCTCTGGGCGCGTTCCAGCAGGCGCACGATGGCCGACAGCCGGGTGGCGTCGCCCAGTGCCTGCACTTCGACGGTCAGCGGGCCTTCGACGTTGAGCGTGCCGGCCGTTACGCCATCACCGATCGTGCGGGGTTGCGGCAGGTATTCGCCGGTGAGCAGGGATTCGTCGACGCTGGAGTGGCCTTCCAGTACCCGGCCGTCCGCAGGCAGCAAGGCGCCGGGTGGTACCTGTACCCGGTCACCGACGCGCAGCTCACTGAGCAGGATGCGCTGGCTCTGGCCGCGTTCATCCAGGCGCAGGCAGGAGGCCGGCAGCAACTTGACCAGTTGCGCGGTCGCCGCTGCAGTGCGTTCCCGAGCGCGACGTTCCAGGTAGCGGCCGCTGAGCAGGAACAGGGCGAACATGCCCACCGCGTCGAAATACAACTCGCCATGGCCCGTGACGGTGGACCAGATGCCCGCCGCATAGGCGCCGCCGATGGCCAGCGACACCGAGACGTCCATGCTCAGGTGGCGGGTGCGCAGGTCACGCAGAGCGCCACGGAAGAACTGGCCGCAACAGTAGAAGACGATGGGCGTGGTGAGAAACAGGCTGACCCAGCGCAGGATGCTGTCCAGCTCCGGGCTCAGGTCGACATTGAATTCCGGCCAGGTGGCCATGCTCGCCATCATCACCTGCATCCACAGCAGCCCGGCCACACCCAGTTCGCGCATGGCCCGGCGGTTTTCCCGGGTCAATTGCTCGGCAGCGGCATCGGCCTGCCAGGGATGGGCCGCATAGCCGATATGGCGGATTGCGCCGAGCAGTTCGCTGAGCGGCAGGGTGCTCGCGTCCCAGCGCACCAGCAGGCGATGGCTGGACAGGTTGAGGTGGGCTTCGGCTACGCCCGTCAGGCCGTGCAGGTGCTTCTCGATCAGCCAGCCACAGGCCGCGCAGCTGATGCCTTCGATGAGCAGGCTGGTTTCGCTCAGCTCGCCCTGATGCTCGACGAAGGGCTGCTGCACGTCGCTGCGGTCGTACAGTGCCAGCTCATCCGGCAGTACCTGGGGCAATTGCCGGGGATTGCTGGCAGCCTCGCTGCGGTGGCTGTAGTAATGCTCGAGGCCGTTCTGCACGATGGTTTCGGCCACCGCCTGGCAACCGGGGCAGCACATTTCGCGGGGTTGCCCCAATACCACGGCCTGGAAGTGCGTGCCCGCGGGCACAGGCAGAGCGCAGTGGTAGCAGGGCGTGGGGACGGCCTGTGCAGTCCCGAGGGCTGGGGCGTCGATCAGGCTTCATCCCCGAGCTGGATGCTCTGGCCGGGTTGCAGGGTTTCTTCCTCGAACAGGCGCCAGTCCTGGCCGCCTTCCTGTCCGATCAGCTCGACGAAGCGCCGGCCCTGGACGCTGTCCTGCAAGTTGCCGCGATACAGGCCTTCACCTTGATGCTGCAGCACCACCCGGCGGTCGCGCTCGGGCTGGGTGGGCGATACCAGGTTGAGCACCAGTTGCGCCGGCGCGCTGCTGCCCTGCAGGTGCAGCTCGGCAATGCCGCGCTGATCGTCGAGGTCTAGGGTGGCGCGCAATTGCAGGCGCACGGCCAGGTTCTCGCGCTCCAGCGACTGGTTGATGCCCTTGCCGACGTCGTAGTAATCGTCGGAGATCAGCCCCGGCGGGTTGCGTGTGGCCACGGTCAGCAGGGTCAGCCCCTGGATCACCGAGTAGCCGAGCAGGGCGATCAGAAACCACGGCCAGAACTGCTTGTACCAGGGGGCGGGTTGAGTCTCTTCGTTCATGGCTGGCCTGCTTCTCTTCTCGGTGTTGGTGCTTGGCTTGGGTCATTCGCTTTGGTGGGCTGAAGCGGATCGCCGCCCGGCCCACCCTACGGAGTTACAGCTGTAGGGTGGGCCGGGCGAGCCCACCAGCCGTTCAGCTATCTCACGCTAGGGCCGATAAACCGGCTGCTGGCGTCGTTGTGGATGCTCTGGTCATCCGTGGCACGGATGCGGAAGGTGATCTCGTTGGTGCTGGATGGCAATTTTTCGGCATCGATGGACAGCTCCACCGGGATCGCCAGCACTTCGCCGGCCAGCGCGCGGACTTCGCGGCGGCCTTCGTAAATCAGGCCATCCAGGCCATCGGCCTCAATGCGGTAGACGACGTCCTGTTGTGCCTTGTTCATGATCTTCAGGGTATAGACGTTCTCGACTCGGCCCTGCTCGTTCTCCCGATAAAGTACCCGATCCTTGAGCACGTCCAGCTCCACCAACGGGCGGTCGTTCAGCGCCCACCCGAACACCGCGAACATGGCCAGCAACGCCACTGCATAGCCGATCAGGCGTGGGCGCAGCAGCTGGGTCTGCTGCCCGGAAAGGTTGTGCTCGGTGGTGTAGCTGATCAGCCCGCGCGGGTAGTTCATCTTGTCCATGATGCTGTCGCAGGCATCGATGCACGCGGCGCAGCCGATGCATTCGATCTGCAGGCCATCACGGATGTCGATACCGGTCGGGCAGACCTGCACGCACAGGGTGCAGTCGATGCAGTCACCCAGGCCCTGGGCTTTGTAATCGGCGCTCTTCTTGCGCGCCCCGCGGGCTTCGCCACGGCGCGGGTCGTAGGAAACGATCAGGGTGTCCTGGTCGAACATCACGCTCTGGAAGCGCGCGTAAGGGCACATGTGGATGCACACCTGCTCGCGCAGCCAGCCGGCGTTGCCGTAGGTGGCGAGGGTGAAGAAGCCGATCCAGAACAGCGCCCAGCCTCCGGCCTCGAAGGTGAGCAGTTCGCCGAGCAGTTCGCGGATCGGCGAGAAGTAGCCGACGAAGGTCACTGCGGTGATCAGCGAAACGCCCAGCCAGATGCCGTGTTTGGCGAAGCGGCGGACAAATTTGGTGGTGCTCATGGGGGCTTTTTCCAGCTTCATGCGCTGGTTGCGGTCGCCCTCTGTGACCTTTTCCGCCCACATGAAAATCCACGTGAAGACGCTCTGCGGGCAGGTGTAGCCGCACCACACACGGCCGGCGAAGACGGTGATGAAGAACAGCCCGAAGGCGGCGATGATCAGCAGCGCCGAGAGCAGCACGAAATCCTGTGGCCAGTAGGTGGCGCCGAAGATGTGGAACTTGCGTTCCGGCAGGTTCCACCACACTGCCTGGTGGCCGTTCCAGTTCAGCCACACGGTGCCGAAGTAGAGGATGAACAACAGCGCGCCGCCGGCCCGTCGCAGGTTGCGGTAGAAACCACTGAAGGCGCGGGTGTGGATTTTCTCGCGACTGGCATAGAGGTCGATGGTCTCGCCTGCAGCAGCGGGCGTGACGTTCTTGACGGGGATCTGTTGGCTCATCGAGGGCTACCACAACGGTTGGTCGGGCATGTCGCGACCGATACTTGCCGGTCGCGATCGTTCGCTGCGCCGATGGTACGCCTCCAGCCCCCACAGGGCTTGCGGCTACCCGTCGCAGGGATCAGGCGTGACCATCCTAGGCGCAGCATCGAAACCCCGCCCTGACCCAGATCAGTGCGCTCAATCTTTCTCCTGATTTCGCTCCGCCACGGGCTCTTTTTCACGCTGCGACAGGCTGTACACGTAGGCGGCCAGCAGGTGCACCTTGTCGTTGCCGAGAAAGTCCTCTTGCGCCGGCATTTGGCCGCTGCGACCGTAGCGGATGGTCTGCTGCACCTGAGCGAAGCTGGAGCCGTACAGCCAGACCTTGTCAGTCAGGTTGGGCGCGCCAAGCACCTGCATGCCCTTGCCGTCGGGGCCGTGGCACATGGCGCAGCTGCTGTCGTACAGCTGCTTGCCCTTGTCCACATCCACGACGATATCCGCCGGGTTTTCCAGGCCGGAGAGGCTGCGCGTGTAAGCGGTGACGTCACGCACGCCGTCATCGCCCAGCACCTCCTGCCAGCCCGGCATCACGCCCTGGCGGCCCTGCATGATGGAGGTCTTGATGGTCTCAGGGTCGCCGCCGTACAACCAGTCATCGTCGGTCAGGTTAGGAAAACCGAAGGCGCCCTTGGCATCGGAGCCGTGGCACACCGAGCAATGGTTGGCGAAAAGGCGGCCGCCTATTTTCAGCGCCCGCTCGTCCTTGGCCACGTCGGCGATGGGCATGGCGGCGTACGTGGCGAACAGCGGGCCGTAACGGGCATCGGCGACGGCCATCTCGCGCTCCCATTGGGCGACTTGCGTCCAGCCGTCGCCGTAGCCGGGCAGCAGCCCCCTGAAGTTGCCGAGGCCGGGGTAGAGCAACAGGTAGCCAAAGGCGAAGATCAAGGTGCCGACGAACAACAGGAACCACCAGCGTGGTAGCGGGTTGTCGTATTCCTCGATGCCATCGAAGCTGTGGCCGACGGTCTGGTCGGTGTTGTCTGGGCGCTGGCCCTTGCGCGTGGCGAAGATCAGCCAGGTTACCGCCAGCAGCGTGCCGAGGGTGAGCAGGGCCACATAGAAACCCCAGAAGGTGCTCATGGCCGGTCGCTCCCGGCATTGTCGTTGGCGTCTTTGCGAGCCTCCGGCTCATCGGCGAAGGGCAGGTTGGCTGCCTCGTCGAAGCTGGATTTGCGCTTGTTGCTGTAGGCCCATAGCACCACGGCGACGAAGGCGATGAACACCACGGCGGTGCCGATGCCGCGGATGGTGCCGATGTCGGTCAGGAAGGCTGGCATCGGCTCACCGCTTGTTCTGGATGGCGGTGCCGAGCACCTGCAGGTAAGCGACCAGCGCGTCCAGCTCGCTACGCCCCTCGACCGCTTCCCTGGCCTTGGCGATGTCCTGATCGCTGTAGGGAATGCCGAAGTCGCGCATGATCTTCATTTTCTCGGCGGTCAGCGCACTGTCCAGTTTCTTCTCGGCGAGCCAGGGATAGGCCGGCATCTTTGATTGCGGTACCAGGTCGCGCGGGTTGATCAGGTGCACGCGGTGCCAATCATCCGAGTAGCGGCCGCCGATGCGCGCCAGATCCGGCCCGGTGCGCTTGGAGCCCCACAGGAAGGGGTGATCCCACACGCTTTCACCGGCTACCGAATAGTGGCCGTAGCGTTCGGTCTCGGCGCGGAACGGGCGGATCATCTGCGAATGGCAGCCGACGCAACCTTCCTTTATGTACACGTCGCGGCCTTCGAGTTGCAGCGCGGTATAGGGTCTCATGCCGGAGACGGGTTCGTTGACCACATCCTGGAAGAACAGCGGGACGATCTGGGTCAGGCCGCCGATGCTCACCGCGATGACCATCAGCAGGGTCATCAGGCCGATATTCTTTTCGATCAGGTCGTGTTTCATCCGTTGGCACTCCCTGACTGGGCAACGGGAATCCGTGCGGCGACATCGTACTGCGCCGGCTGGGCGGCGCCGATGGTGCGCCAGGTGTTCCAAGCCATCAACAGCATGCCGCTGAAGAAGATCGCGCCGCCGATCATGCGCACCACGTAGCCGTTGTGGCTGGCCTCCAGGGACTCTATGAAGGAGTAGGTGAGCGTGCCGTCTTCGTTCACCGCCCGCCACATCAGGCCCTGGGTGATGCCGTTGACCCACATCGCGACGATGTACAGCACGGTGCCGACGGTGGCCAGCCAGAAGTGCACGTGGATCGCCGCCAGGCTGTGCATCTGCTCGCGGCCGAACACTCTGGGAATCAGGTGATAGAGCGAGCCGATGGTGATCATCGCTACCCAGCCGAGCGCCCCGGCATGAACGTGGCCGATGGTCCAGTCGGTGTAGTGGGACAGAGCGTTGACCGTCTTGATGGCCATCATCGGCCCCTCGAAGGTCGACATGCCGTAGAACGCCAGGGACACCACCAGGAAGCGCAGGATCGGATCCGTGCGCAACTTATGCCAGGCGCCGGAGAGGGTCATCATGCCGTTGATCATGCCGCCCCAGCTCGGCGCCAGCAGGATGATCGACATCACCATGCCCAGGCTCTGGGCCCAGTCCGGCAAGGCGGTGTAGTGCAGATGGTGCGGGCCGGCCCAGATGTACAGGGTGATCAGTGCCCAGAAGTGCACGATGGACAGGCGATAGGAGTAGATCGGTCGCGCCGCCTGCTTCGGCACGAAGTAATACATCATCCCCAGAAAACCGGTGGTGAGGAAGAAGCCCACGGCGTTGTGCCCATACCACCACTGGATCATCGCATCGGTGGCGCCGGCATACGCCGAGTACGACTTGAACAGGCTGACCGGCACCGCTGCGCTGTTGACCACGTGCAGCATCAGGGTGACCAGGATGAAGGCCCCGTAAAACCAGTTGGCGACATAGATGTGGCGCGTCCTGCGCCTGGCGATGGTGCCGAAGAACACCACCACGTAGGCCAGCCAGACGATGCCCAGAAGGATATCGATCGGCCATTCCAGCTCGGCGTATTCCTTGCTGCTGGTGTAGCCCATCGGCAGGCTGATCACCGCCGCGACGATCACCGCCTGCCAGCCCCAGAAAGTGAAGGCCGCCAGGCGGTCGGACATTAGCCGGACCTGGCAGGTGCGCTGCACCACGTAATAGCTGGTGGCGAACAGCGCGCTGCCGCCAAAGGCGAAGATCACCGAATTGGTGTGCAGCGGGCGCAGGCGGCCGAAGCTCGTCCACTCCATGCCCAGGTTCAACTGCGGCCACACCAGCTGCGCTGCGATGAACACGCCCAGCGCCATGCCGACCACGCCCCAGACCACCGTCATCACCGCGAACTGGCGGACGACCTTGTAGTTGTAGGCAGCCGGACTGCTTGCTGGGCTCATGCTGGGTTCCACGCTGGGCTGGGTGCTGCGGATGGGGCGATAGATATTTTGGGCGGCGCGAGTATCCCCGACCGGCAGGGGCGGTGCAATGCGTCGGAAATATGCGGAAAGCGCTCTGTAGTGAGCTTTGCTGTGTTTCGAGAGGAGGCGCGGCCAGTGCAGGCGGGCCTGTCGGGCGGAAGGGGGTTACCGTGGGGGCCTGTATCTTGTGGGAGGGGCTTTAGCCCCGAGCTTTATTTAGTACAAAGAGCTCGGGGCTAAAGCCCCTCCCACGGTTGCGATAGTTAAAGTTGCTGGAGTCGGGCCGAAAATATTGAGCAGATTTTCAGAGCCACACTGCATCCCAAAAAGGGTAATCGCCGATACGTTTTACCAGGCCTGCACGTAGAGGATTGGCAACTATGTATCGTGCAGTTGGCAGTATGTCCTCCTCACGGCGTAGCGCTCTGTCATGGAAGCCCTCTTGCCAGAGTTTGCCTTGGCGGCCGAGCCGACGATTCACCTGCAAGGCGCTGCGTCCTTTGACGCGATGCATCAATTCGCTGAGCGAGCCTTGTTGCTGGGATACCAGCCAGTGCAGGTGATCTGGCATGACTACCCAGGCGAGCGACTCAGCCAGTCCTGATGCCTGGGCATGATGCAACTCGCGAATGAGGAGACGAGCGGGCGCCAGGTCGGCAAAGATCGCCTGGCGATTTTCGACAGTGGCCGTGAGCAGGTAGATCTGGTTGGTTAGAGAGATTCGGCCTTTGCGCACACTGACTGAGTGGGGCATTCCGTTGCCTCCCGAGTAGGTAAAGCAACGGTAGCTGACAGATAGCAACCTGCGTAGGAGCGGCTTTAGCCGCGAGCTTTATCGCCCGACCAGACACCAAATAGCTCGCGGCTAAAGCCACTCCTACACATGGGCATTATTCGCCTGGTTGCGGTTTGCGGTTTGCGGTTTGCGGTTTGCGGCTCAGGCTCAGCACGTAGGCCGCCAGCAGATGCACCTTGTCGTTACCCAGATACTGCTCTTGGGCCGGCATCTGACCATTGCGGCCGTAGCGGATGGTCTGCTGCAACTGTGCCAGGCTCGATCCGTAGATCCAGCCGCCCGGGTGGGTCAGGTCTGGTGCGCCAAGCAGGGCCATGCCGCTGCCAGTCGGGCCATGGCAGGCCACGCAGGTGCTGTCGTACAGTTGCTTGCCCTTGTCCAGATCGGCATTGCTGCCTTCCGGCAATGGCAGCTTGGCCAGGCCATTGCGCACATAAGCCGCCACGTTGCGCACGCCGTCATCACCGAGCACTTCGCCCCAGGCCGGCATGGTGCCGATGCGCCCGTTGAGGATGGTGGTCTTGATGGTTTCGGCATCGCCGCCCCAGCGCCAGTCCTGATCCGTCAGGTTGGGAAAGCCCACCGCGCCCTTGGCATCCGAGCCGTGGCAGATCGAGCAGTAGGTGGCGAACAGCCGGCCACCCATCTTCAGCGCCTGTTCGTCCTGCGCCACCTGCTCCAGCGGCATGGCCGAGTACTTGGCAAAGATCGGCCCGTACTGGGCATCGGCCTTGGCGACTTCGCGTTCCCACTGGGCCACTTGCGTCCAGCCGTCTTCGTAGCCTGGCAGCAGGCCCTTGAAATTGCCCAGGCCCGGGTAGAGCGCCAGGTAGCCGGCTGCGAAGATCAGTGTGCCGAGAAACAGCATGAACCACCAGCGCGGCAGGGGGTTGTCGTATTCCTCGATGCCGTCGAAGGAATGCCCCATGGTCTGATCGGTGGTGCTCTTGCGTTCCCCTTTGCGAGTGGCGAACAGCAGCCAGAACAATGCGACCAGGCTGCCCACTGTCAACAGCGTGATGTACCAGCTCCAGAAAGTGCTCATGGGGTGTCATTCCTCGAAGCTTTTTTATTAGGTTCATCGGCGAAGGGCAGGTTGGCTGCATCGTCGAAGGCCTTGGCGCGTTTGCCGCTATACGCCCAGAGCGTCACGCAGGTGAACGCGATGAAAACCAGTGCAGTGCCGATGCCGCGCAGCAAACCGATGTCGATAAAGTCGAAAAGCATGGGGTCACCTCTTGTTTTTCAAGGCAGTGCCGAGCACTTGCAGGTAGGCGACGAGGGCGTCCATCTCGGTCTTGCCCTTCACTGCAGCCGTTGCGCCGGCGACGTCCTCATCCGTGTAGGGCACGCCGAGAAAACGCATGGCTTTGATCTTGGTGGGCGTGTCCTTGCCGTCCAGCACGTTCTCGACCAGCCACGGGTAGGAGGGCATCTTCGACTCCGGCACCACGTTGCGCGGGTTGTACAGGTGCGCGCGGTGCCACTCGTCCGAGTAGCGGCCGCCGACGCGCGCCAGATCCGGCCCGGTGCGCTTGGAGCCCCACAGGAAGGGGTGATCCCACACGCTTTCACCGGCTACCGAGTAGTGGCCGTAGCGCTCGGTTTCGGCGCGGAACGGGCGGATCATCTGCGAGTGACAACCTACGCAACCTTCCTTGATGTACACGTCGCGGCCTTCCAGCTGCAGCGCGGTGTAGGGCTTCATGCCGGCGACCGGCTCGTTGACCACATCCTGGAAGAACAGCGGGACGATCTGCGTCAGCCCGCCGATGCTCACGGCGAACACCATCAGCAGGGCCATCAGGCCGACGTTCTTTTCGATGATTTCGTGTTTCATCAGTGGGCTCCCTGTACCGAGAACTGCGCGGCCGCTTCCAGCTCTTCCGGCTTGCTGGCGCGCACGGTCTGCCAGGTGTTCCAGGCCATCAGCAGCATGCCGGCGAAGAAGATCGCGCCGCCGATCACCCGCACCACGAAGCCGGGGTGGCTGGCCTCCAGTGCCTCGACGAAGGAGTAGGTGAGCGTGCCGTCGCTGTTCACTGCACGCCACATCAGGCCCTGGGCGATGCCGTTGACCCACATCGAGGCGATGTACAGCACGGTGCCGATGGTGGCGAGCCAGAAGTGCGCGTTGATCAGGCCGATGCTGTGCATCTGCTCACGGCCGAACACCTTGGGAATCATGTGGTACAGCGAGCCGATGGAGACCATGGCGACCCAGCCGAGGGCGCCGGCATGCACGTGGCCGATGGTCCAGTCGGTGTAGTGGGACAGGGCGTTGACGGTCTTGATGGCCATCATCGGCCCCTCGAAGGTCGACATGCCGTAGAACGCCAGGGACACCACCAGAAAGCGCAGGATTGGATCCGTGCGCAACTTATGCCAGGCGCCCGACAGGGTCATCATGCCGTTGATCATGCCGCCCCAGCTCGGCGCCAGCAGCACCAGCGACATCACCATGCCCAGGCTCTGGGCCCAGTCCGGCAGCGCGGTGTAGTGCAGGTGGTGCGGGCCGGCCCAGATGTACAGGGTGATCAGCGCCCAGAAGTGCACGATTGACAGGCGATAGGAGTACACCGGGCGCCCGGCCTGCTTGGGCACGAAGTAGTACATCATCCCCAGGAAACCGGCAGTCAGGAAGAAGCCCACCGCATTGTGGCCGTACCACCACTGGATCATCGCGTCGGTGGCACCGGCATACAGCGAGTAGGACTTGGTCAGCGTGACCGGCACTTCCAGGTTATTGACCACATGCAGCAGCGCCACGGTGAGAATGAACCCGCCGAAGAACCAGTTGCCGACATAGATGTGGCTGACGTTGCGTTTGATGATGGTGCCGAAGAACACGATCGCGTAGCTGACCCAGACGATGGTGATCAGGATGTCGATCGGCCATTCCAGCTCGGCGTATTCCTTGGAGCTGGTGTAACCCAGCGGCAGGCTGATGGCCGCCAGCAGGATCACCAGTTGCCAGCCCCAGAACGTGAAGGCCGCCAGCTTGGGCGCGAACAGCGTGGCCTGGGAGGTGCGCTGTACGGCATAGTAACTGGTAGCGAACAGAGCACAGCCGCCGAAGGCGAAGATCACCGCGTTGGTGTGCAGCGGGCGCAAACGGCCGAAGCTCGTCCAGGGCAGGTCGAAGTTGAGCCACGGCCAGGCGAGTTGCGCTGCGATAAGCACGCCGAGCCCCATCCCGACTATCCCCCACACCACCGTCATGATGGCGAATTGGCGAACCACCTTGTAGTTATAGGCGGAACTGGTTGTTGTGTTCATGTCTGGGTTTCCATCCACGGTTATGGGCAGATCATCTGCAGCCCCCACGCGGATCGGAATGACCGCACGGTAATAGAGGGCTTTTTATGAGCGAGGCAAGCATGCGAGAAGGGCAGCAGAGCGGTATTGACGCCGGTCAACAGGCACAGGGAAGTCCAGCGACAGAGCTGCTGTGGGATCGGCCAACGGGCGACAGCCTGGGCACGCTGATCCTTGCCCACGGCGCCGGCGCGCCGATGGACAGCGATTTCATGAACCTGATGGCAGAGAAGCTGGCGGCCCGTGGGCTGACGGTGGTGCGCTTCGAGTTCGACTACATGGCCGCGCGCCGGCAGGACGGCAAGAAACGCCCACCCAATCCCCAGGCCAAACTGCTCGAGCGCTGGCGTGAGGTACATGCTGCCGTGCGACAACAGGTCACCGGGCCGCTGGCCATCGGCGGCAAGTCCATGGGCGGTCGCATGGCCAGCCTGCTGGCCGACGAGCTGGGCGCGGATCGGCTGATCTGTCTGGGCTATCCCTTCCACGCCATCGGCAAGGCCGACAAACCCCGCACCGCCCACCTGGCCGACCTGAAGACCCCGACCCTGATCGTCCAGGGCGAACGCGACGCCATGGGCGACCGCCATACCGTGGCGAGCTATCAGTTGTCACGAGCCATCGAACTGGTCTGGCTGACCGCCGGCGATCACGACCTCAAGCCGCTCAAGGTCTCCGGTTACAGCCATGAGCAGCATTTGGAGTCGGCCGCCGATGCCGTGGCGACATTTCTTACGCAGGGCGATTGAGGTCGCTGAGCTGTGGCCTGCTTGGCAGTCGCTTTGATGCCGAGTTGCTAGGATCCTCGTGGGGCGGGAAAGTAGGGAAAGGCAAAGGAATGCACTATCAGGATGTACTCGCAATGCACAGGAGTGCTCGGCGTTTCAAACGTATGGCGCTTTGGGCCGGCGCGCTGTTGTGCTGCATTCTGCTATTCAGCAAGAATAAGTGGTACCTGACAGGCGCCCCCGCCAACCCTGCTTCCATCGATATGATGAAAGACTTCGTGCGTGGCGCTGGCGCCGACCCCGAGTCGCTTATTCTCAGCGACCATCACGGAACCTGTGGCACCTTCACCTATATCGACCGTGACGGTAAACGCACCGCACCTCTCGGTTTCGTCGCCATTCCCGGCAAGGGAGTATCGTTAAGTCTGTTCAGTGCCGAATGGGATGCAAGTCCTTGTGCTGGACCGCGTTCCTAAGCATTGCAACGTTGCCCACGGAGTGAGCCAGTGTGCAGGGCCGTAGGCTTGTAATTGCTTCATCCGATTGATGAGGAGCCACGCTCCAAAATACCGCTTGCGCCTTGAAACTATTTTTAAGCGGCTTTAATAAGCAAAAAATATCTCTTCTGCAGACCGGCTATCGCCCGGCGTTACAACGCCTTCGCGACCATATTGTCGACGTGCCTGGCCGAGCGTAGAATCGCCGCCGCAGGCCATCCCTATACCTATAATTTTCCGCTCTCGCATCCGCCACTCCCCGCGTTCATCGCCCCGGGAGCGCGAGCTGCCGTGTGCGTGTTCGTCGTGTATGGGGCTCTATTTTTCGTTCGCTTTCTACAGCCGCTCGCTGTCATTCAGGCCGCGGGCGAAAGGCCGTTGTAGCCAGCGTTCCCCAAGGGCGGATATCACCCGAATGAACACACCCGAGCAGGCGCACAGCGGTAGCTGGCTGAGCGTGATTGCACTGGCGCTGGGCGCCTTCATTTTCAACACCACCGAATTCGTGCCGGTGGGCTTGCTGAGCCAGATCGGCCACAGCTTCGACATGACCACCGCGAGCGTCGGCCTGATGCTGACCATCTATGCCTGGGTGGTGGCCCTGGCGTCGCTGCCGCTGATGCTGCTGACCCGCAATATCGAGCGGCGCAAGCTGCTGGCTTTCGTGTTCATGCTGTTCATCGCCAGCCACGTGCTGTCGGGGATCGCCTGGAGCTTCAGCGTGCTGATGGTCAGCCGTATCGGCATCGCCCTGGCTCACGCGCTGTTCTGGGCGATTACCGCGTCCCTGGCGATCCGCGTGGCACCCGAAGGCAAGCAGGCGCAAGCCCTCGGTCTGCTGGCTACCGGCAGCGCCCTGGCCATGGTGCTGGGCATTCCTCTGGGCCGCGTGATCGGCGAGGTGCTTGGCTGGCGCACGACCTTTACCGTGATCGCTGTGGTGGCGGGCATGGTGGTGCTGTGCCTGATGAAGAACCTGCCGCTGCTGCCCAGCCAGAACTCCGGCTCGCTGCGCAGCCTGCCGGTGCTGTTCAAGCGCCCGGCGCTGGTCACCGTGTACGTGCTCACTGCGCTGGTGATTACCGCCCACTTCACCGCGTATACCTACATCGAGCCGTTCGCGCTGGAAGTCGCGGGCATCGCTGGAGACATGATCACCGTACTGCTACTGCTGTTCGGCTGTGCGGGCATCATCGGTTCCATCCTGTTCAGCCGTTACAGCGCACGCTACCCGCGCGGTTTCGTGATCGCGGCGATCAGCGTGCTGAGCCTGTGCATGCTGTTCCTGCTGCCAGTGGCTCGCGAACATGCTTACCTGGCGACGCTGAGCGTGGTCTGGGGCATCGCCATGATGTGCTTCGGTCTGGCGCTGCAGGCCAAGGTGCTGAACCTGGCCTCGGACGCCACCGATGTGGCCATGGCGCTGTTTTCCGGCATCTTCAATATCGGCATCGGCGGCGGTGCCTTGCTCGGCAGCTTGGTGAGCAGCCAGCTGGGCGTGGCCAATGTCGGCATCGTCGGCGGTATGCTCGGCATCGGTGGTTTGCTGCTGTGCTGCGTGACCACGTATCACTTTTCCAGGCCGTTCAAGCCACAGCCTCTCTAGATCGGTGCAGCAGCAGATTTAATTCTGCATCGCTCTCAGGCGTCTGCCTGAACGATCCGCGCCAGATGCTCACGGTAACGCGTCACGTCGCGCTCGACGTCAGGGCGCTTCATCACGTCCACGCAGAGGAAGGTCGGCAGGGCGCTCATGCCGAGGAACTGCTGAGACTTGTGGAACGGGAAGTAGACGGCATCCACGCCCTTGCCTTCGAAGAAGTCGCTGGGGTCGTCGAAGGCCTGCTGCGGGGCGTTCCAGGTCAGCGAGAGCATGTACTGTTTGCTGTGGATCAGGCCGCCGCTGCCGTACTGCTGTGAGGCATCGGAGCGGGTGCGACCATCGCTGGCGTACAGGTTGCCGTGGCCTTCGGTGAACACTTCGTCGATGTATTTCTTGACGATCCACGGCGCGCCCATCCACCAACCCGGCATCTGGTAGATCACTACGTCAGCCCAGAGAAATTTCTGCACCTCTTCGGCGACGTCATAACCCCCGTCGATCTCGGTGGTCTTGAACTCGACGCCGGCCCCGTCGAGAAACGCTGCGGCGGTTTCGTGCAGGGTGCGGTTGAGTCGACCATCGGAGTGGGCGAACTGCTTGCCGCCATTGAGAAGCAGAATCTTCTTCATGCTGGGTTACCCGTAACTGATTGAATGGCGTCAGGTTACGGGCTCCCATGTAGGAGAAAAATGCCTGCATGGGCAAATCACCATTGACTGAAAAGCATGAATCTCCCGCTATTTGCTGTTGTAGGGTGCAAATAGCATTCACCACGGAGATTCCCATGCACGGCTTCATTCTTCACGCTCATACCCGCCCGGAACGGGCAGAGGCTTTCGAGCAGTTGTTCCGCGGCTATGTCGAGCCAAGTCGCGCCGAGCCCGGTTGCATCGAGTACCACATGCTGCGCGATGCCGAGGATCCCACGCTGTTCATCTTCTTCGAGGTCTGGCAGTCCCGCGAGCACCTGGCGGTGCATAGCGCCTTGCCGCACATGCGCGACTTCCATGAGCGGCGCATGGAGTACCTGCGCCGGGATTTCGAGATTCGCGAGATCGAGATGCTCAGTCCGGCGTCAGCCAGGCTGGCGGATTGACGCCCAGCCACCCATCGCCGGCAAGCCGGCTCCTACAGGATCTGGGTTACCGCCAGTGCGTAGGAGCTGGCTTGCCGGCGATTGGGCCTCAGGCCTGCAGCGTGTGCCCAGCTCGTGTAGGGTGACTGGCCATGATGGGAGCAACGCGACCCTATTGGAGCGCTGCTTCGAGGTGGCTCACAGAATGACCCGCAGGCACTGGCCGGCGTGATACAGCGAGAAGCCGGTCTCGTACATGCTGCTGCGCAGCTCTGCGCCGCGCAGTGCCTGCATGGGTGAGAAGGGGATTGGCAGCGCTGCACTGTCGTCGCTCAACAGGAACTGTGCCAGGGCCTTGCCGACCACCGTACCGGTGGTGTTGCCGCGGCCGTTGTAGCCGGTGACCGCGACCAGCCCGGGGGCAGGCTCGAAAAGACGCATCAGGTGATCGGGGGTGAAGTCGATGCAGCCCGTCCAGTGCAGCTGCCATTCGACCTTGCCCAGCGCCGGGAAGTAGTGCTGCTGGATGCGGTCGGCCCAGCCGCGGATGAACCAGTCCGGCTTGTTGTTGGCGCGCCCCATGCTGCCCAGCAACAGGCGGCCATCGGCGTCGCGGCGGATGCTGCTGAGCACTGTACGCGTGTCCCAGGAACCCTGGCCGTGGCGCAGTACCTGATCGGCCGCAGCGCCCTGCAGTGGCACCGAGGCGACCTGGTAGTAATAGCCGCGGAAATAGTGACGCTGCAGCTCCGTCCATTCGCCCTCGGTGTAAGCGCCTGTGGAGATGATCACCTTCTGTGCGTTCACCGCGCCCTGGCCGCTGCGTACCTGCCAGGCATCACCACTGCGGGTCAGTGCCTTTACCGGCGAGTGTGGGTGGATCCGCCCACCGAGACGCACGACGGCGCGGGCCAGGCCCATGGTGTAGGCCATTGGGTTGATGGTGCCGGCGCGGCGGTCAAGCAGCGCGCCGGTGATTTTGTCGGTGCCGCAGTAGTCGGCACAGGCTGCCCCCGTAAGCAGTTCGACATCAGCACCGCGTCGCCGCCACTGCGCTTCGCGATCCTTGAGGTCGGCCAGGCCGGCGGCGTTGTGCGCCATGTGCAGGGTGCCATCGTTGCGTGCCTGGCAGTCGATGCCGAGGCGCTGGATTTGTGCGAATACCGCGGCGGGTGCCTGACCGAGCACCTCATTGAGGCGGCTGCCGTGGTGCTGGCCCAGGGTGGCCTCGACATCATCCGGCTTGATCCAGGTACCCGCGTTGACCAGGCCGACGTTGCGCCCCGAGCCGCCGTGGCCCACTTCATGGGCGTCGAGCACGCAGACCGTGCGCCCCTGTTCGAGCAGGTGCAAGGCGGCCGACAGCCCGGTGATGCCTGCGCCGATGATGCAGACATCTGCCTGCACATCGCCATTCAGCGGCCCGGAAAGTGATTCGCGCGGCGTAAGCGTTTCCCACAGACAGGCATGCTGCAATTGACGCATGGCGCGACCTCGCTCAGTCGAAAACGATGCCCTGGGCCAGGGGTAGCTGGCGCGAGTAATTGACGGTGTTGGTTTGCCGGCGCATGTAGGCCTTCCAGGCGTCGGAGCCGGATTCGCGACCGCCGCCGGTTTCCTTTTCGCCACCGAAGGCACCGCCGATTTCCGCACCGCTGGTGCCGATATTCACGTTGGCGATGCCGCAGTCGCTGCCCGAGGCGCTCTGGAAGCGTTCGGCCTCGCGTACGTCGAGGGTGAAGATGCACGACGACAGGCCCTGGGGCACGTCATTGTTCAGCTTCAGGGCATCCTCGAACTCGTCGTAGCTCAGCACGTAGAGAATAGGCGCAAAGGTTTCATGGCGTACGACATCGGTCTGGCCGGGCATTTCGACGATGGCCGGGCTGACGTAATAGGCATCCGGGTAACGCTCCTGCAGCTGGCGCTCGCCGCCGAATACCGTGCCGCCTTCTTCCCTGGCGCGGGCCAGGGCGCTCTGCATGGCGTCGAAGGCCTGCTTGTCCATCAGCGGATCGACCAGGTTGTCCTGGCGCGGATCACCGATGCGCACCTTGCCGTAGGCCGCCTTGAGGCGGGTGACCACCTCGTCCTTGATCGAGCGGTGGGCGATCAGGCGGCGCAGCGTGGTACAGCGTTGCCCGGCGGTGCCGACGGCGCTGAACAGGATGCCGCGCACGGCGAGGTCGAGATCGGCGCTGGGCGCCAGGATCATCGCGTTGTTGCCGCCCAGTTCGAGGATGCTGCGACCGAAGCGCGCGGCCACCCGCGGCCCGACTTCGCGGCCCATGCGGGTGCTGCCGGTGGCGCTGATCAGCGGCACGCGAGCATCGTCGACCAATGCCTCACCCGCTTCACGGTCGCCGATGATCAGCTGTGCCAGGCCTTGCGGCGCATCGCCGAACCGCTTCAGCGCCTTGTCGAACAGGGCTTGGGAGGCGAGGGCGGTCAGCGGGGTTTTTTCCGAGGGCTTCCAGATCACCGCATTACCGGCTACCAGCGCCAGGGTGGTGTTCCAGGCCCAGACCGCGACGGGGAAATTGAAGGCGCTTATCACCCCGACCACACCCAGCGGGTGCCAGGTTTCACGCATATGGTGGCCAGGGCGTTCGGAGGCGATGGTCAGGCCGTACAGCTGGCGCGACAGGCCGACGGCGAAGTCACAGATGTCGATCATCTCCTGCACTTCACCCAGGCCTTCCTGGGTGATCTTGCCGGCCTCGATGGACACCAGTTCGCCCAGTGCAGCCTTATGCTCGCGCAGCACCTCACCGAAGATACGCACCAGCTCGCCGCGGCGGGGGGCAGGCACGTCACGCCAGGCCAGAAACGCCTGGTGGCCGGTGGCGATCTTGGCGCGCACCGCTTCGGCGTTTTCCAGGCTTACCCCGGCGATCCGGCTACCGTCGATTGGCGTGTAGACGGCATGTTCGCCGCTCTGGAAGGCGTGTGGCTCTACACCGAGGCTTTCGAGCAGTTGACCGAGCATCGTTCTCTCCTGCGTTGCAGCCTGGCGACGATCTGGCGTGCTGGGTGCCCGATCGTCGGCAGGCTCTGAATAGGGGCGTCGTTTACAGCGACTTCACGCAGTATCGACCCGAATGTTTTTTTCGAACAAACGACCTTTACGCACCACATCATTCCCCCAGAGAATGAACCATCGCTGCCCGAGCTCTCGGAGTTTTCATGTCCAAACGCCTGCTTCCCACCATGGCCGCCCTGCAGTGCTTCGAGTCGGCAGCCCGACACATGAGCTTTACCCGCGCCGCCGAGGAGCTGCACCTGACCCAGAGCGCGGTCAGCAAGCAGGTCGCGCAACTCGAGGAGATGCTCCAGCACCTGCTGTTTCATCGCATTCGTCGGCGCCTGCAGCTGACCCCCGCGGGCGAGCTGTATCTGGCCGAGGTCGACAAGATCCTCACTCAGGTCGATATCTCCAGCCGCTACATCCTCTCCTACGGTGGCGAGACCGAGGTGCTGCGAGTATCCACCCAGCCCACTTTCGGGGTGCGCTGGCTGATCCCCAATCTCAAGGGGTTCTCCAAGGCGCACCCGAACATTCATCTCGATATCCGCAACGAGCTGGAGCCCTTCGACCTCGTCCAGGCCAAGGCCGACGTGGCGTTCTTCTATGGCAATGGCACCTGGCCCGGCGCGGTATGCACCGAGCTGTTCGGCGAGGACGTGATCGCGGTCTGTGCGCCGTCTATCCTGCCAGCTGCGGCGTTCACCAGCGCCGGCGACTTGACCTCGCTGGTGCTGTTGCAGTGCGCCTCACGGCCCGAAGCCTGGCACCAGTGGTTCGACGAGCAGGGCATCGATACCGAGTACAGCTACCACGGCCCACGCTTCGACACCTTCTATATGTGCATTCGCGCTGCTCAGGATGGTTGCGGGGTGGCGCTGGTACCGCGTTTTTTGGTCGAGGACGAGCTGGCCGAAGGCAAACTGGTGATCCCCTGGCAGCACCTGAAGGTCAGCGAAGGCGCGCACTACATCGCCTGCGCCGAACAGTCGCTGGAGTTGCCGAAGGTGCGGGCGCTGGTCGAGTGGGTGCTGGACAAGGCCGGAGTGGAAAGCGCCGTGCGACGATGATCGTCGTGCAGCATTCCCTGGCGGAATGAAAAGCTGACGAGATGTCGGTTGCCAGGCACCGGCGGGCTGCGCAGAATCCTGATCAGGTGGCAGCCGGCCGCTGGCTCTGATTCGAGGGAGAAACCATACGCCATGAACACCTCCGCGTTCGTCAGCCCGGACAGTATCCGCGCGCAGTTTTCCCGTGCCATGTCCGATCTCTACCGGAGCGAAGTGCCGCTCTACGGCGCGCTGCTGGAGCTGGTGGCGCAGACCAATGCGCAGGTCATGCAGGGCCAACCCAAGGTTGCCGAGCATCTGCGCCTTACCGGCGAGATCGAGCGGTTGGACGTGGAGCGCCACGGCGCCATTCGCCTGGGTACGCCCGAAGAACTGTCGACCATTCGCCGGCTGTTCGCGGTGATGGGCATGCAGCCGGTGGGCTATTACGACCTGGCCCCGGCAGGGGTGCCGGTGCATTCCACGGCGTTTCGCGCCACCCATGAAGCGTCGCTGCAGGCCAGCCCGTTCCGGGTGTTCACTTCGCTGCTGCGTCTGGAGCTGATCGAGGATGCCGGATTGCGCGGCATGGCCGCCGAATTGCTGGCCAGGCGGCGCATCTTCACCCCGCGTGCCATCGAACTGATCGAGCAGTGCGAGGCCGCTGGCGGCCTGCTGGCCAGCGAGGCGGACGAGTTCGTCGGCGAGGCGCTGGAGACGTTCCGCTGGCACACCCAGGCGACGGTCAGCGCAGAGCAGTATCGGCAACTGCACGATCAGCATCGCCTGATCGCCGATGTGGTGGCCTTCAAGGGGCCACACATCAATCACCTGACACCGCGCACCCTGGATATCGATGCGATTCAGGCCGGTATGCCGCGCCACGGCATCACTCCCAAGGCGGTGATCGAAGGGCCGCCGCGGCGCAACTGCCCGATCCTGCTGCGCCAGACCAGTTTCAAGGCGCTGCAGGAGCCTGTGGCCTTCGTCGGCCAGGACGGGCCGCAGGGGAGTCACACCGCCCGTTTCGGCGAGATCGAACAGCGCGGTGCGGCGCTGACGCCGAAAGGTCGCGAACTCTACGACCGCCTGCTCGACAGCGCCCGCGAGGCCCTGGGTGAAACGCCCAGCGAAGCCAATGCCGAGCGTTACGACGCGCTGATGGCCGAACACTTTCAGGCGTTCCCGGATGACCACGAGTCGATGCGCCGCGAGGGCCTGGCGTATTTCCGTTACTTCTCCACGCCGCAGGGCATCGCCGCAGCGCAGCAACAGGCGTTTCCAGAGGGGTTGGATGTACTGATCGAGGCCGGGCATGTGCGCGTTGAACCACTGGTTTACGAGGACTTTCTGCCGGTCAGTGCTGCGGGCATCTTCCAGTCCAACCTGGGCGAGGGCGCCCAGGCCGATTACGCCATCGACTCCAATCAGGCGGACTTCCAGGCTGCTTTGGGCGCCGAGGTGCAGGACGAGCTTGGCTTATACGCCGACACCCAGCGTCGCTCGCTACAGGCTTGCGCCAAGGCTTTGGGTCTCGACTCACTGAGCTGACACCTAAGAACCTGTTCACTATCTTTCTGGGCATGCGTACGGGCAACTACAAGGCAAGAGCGGTCGTTCGCGTAGCTCGTGGGAGGGGCTTTAGCCGCGAGCTCTTTACGCCTAGATAGGCACAATCGCGGCTAAAGCCCCTCCCACATAAAGAAAAGCAGCAGCGCCTGATGACCGCTTTCGCCACGTCGCAATCAAAATAGATAAAGCCCGGCATGGAGATCGTGAACAGGCTCTAAGAGGCTGGACATTCTGCGCCGCTGACGCCAAGGTCGCCTCTTTGCGTAAGTCGAGAGCGATCCATGTTCAAACGCAGTCTGGCGTTCGTCCTTCTGGCTGTTTTCCAGGTATCCCCCGCGCTGGCCTGTGCGCCCGGCGAAACCCAGGTCTGCCTGGGCGGCTGCATTTGCGTACCCGACCCGAACGGCGTGCTCGGGCCGATGCAGGAGCGTGCCGGAACGATCTCGGCCAAGGCGCTGGAAGCTTGGATTCTGCGATCGCGTGCGTCGGCCGCGCGCGGGGGGACATTGCCGATTCCTTTCGAAATCCGTCGTCAGCTACTGCCGTTCTATCCGGCCGAATTGCTCGATGCCGTGCGCTACAAGGTCGGTGATACCGATGAACTGAGCGCCGCCCGAAACGTGATGCAGAACCCCGACATCAAGGCCGTCACCCTGGTCGATATCATCGTGTTTCGCAACGCTCAAATGGCCGAGCAAGATGCGGCCCTGTGGGCCCACGAGCTGCTGCACGTGCAGCAATACCGGGAGTGGGGCAGTGCCGGCTTCGCCGCGCGTTACAGCCGCGACTTCAACGCCGTAGAAGCGCCGGCCTATCGTCGACAGGCAGAGATCGCGCGCCTATTGCGCGAGCAGGGGCGCAACTAGTCGCGCCTACTCCGCGCGCTTGGCTCGCAGTGCGATCACGCACAACACGCTGGCCGCCAGGTTGACGGTCACCGGGTTGAAGGCCTCCGCCAGCAACTCCGGAACGAAGATCGCCACATCCACCAGCAACAGAATCAGCGCGGCCAGGGCCAGCCACAGCGGCCAGCGCTGGCGACGCAGCAGCACGATGGCGAGCCCCAGCAGAATCTCGGCAACGCCCGCCAGCGCAGCCACTGCATGAGGCAGGCCATGGGCGTCGAGCATGCGCAGTTCGGTGGGGCTGAGAAACAGCAACTTCGGCACCAGGCCGTGGTAGATGAAGATCACCCCCAGGGTCAGGCGCGCCAGCAAGGCATCAGTCATGCAGGAAGCGCTCACGGTCTTCGGGGCGCGGCAACGGGCAGTGCGCGTGGCGGCCGAACAGGCGATAACGGTTGCGGGCGATAGGATCGTAAGCCCAGTCGCGCACGCGTCGCGGTATGACACGTAGCAGCGTCGCCCAGCGCCACGGAGCCGGCAACTGCCGAAGGATCGCCAGAATCGCATCGCTGCGCTTCAACGCCCGATCACCCTCGACATAGAGCAGCGTGTCGAAATGATCCAGCGGCATGCCGAACCAGGCCAGGATCGCCTGGCCTTGGGTGGATTGCACGCTGCACAGCTTGAGTTTGCCAGCGCGGTCATGGCGGATCAGAAATCGGCTCCAGCCATTGCACAGTTTGCAGACACCATCGAACAGCACGACCCGATCACCGGGCTGCAAGTAAGGTGGGTAAGCCATTGATATCCCTCGCACTGACGATGCACTCAGAGTAACGCAGCGGCAGGCCTAGTAATGGATATCTTCACGTGCATGTGAGCACTGACGAACCAGTGCGTAGATGGACACGGCAAGCAATACGAAGATGGCAGCGATGCACGACGTGAACACCAGGAAGTTCATGCGGCTATGTTCGTAGATTTCACGAGGTATGTGAAAACTGGGCAGTAGAGGTGAGTGCATGATCTCGATGCTCTGGCCCACGGCGTGAGCTGCCGTGGTGGGCAGCCGGTACTGCTCGGCCACACCGTTGAGCTGCAATGCGTCAGACGTGCTGAAGCTGTACTCGTAAAGCTCCACGCTACTGTTTCCCTGCATGGTCTTTACGGAAGTAACAACACCTTCGGCAGTCGTCGGCCACACCTTTATGATCGCGATAGTGGCACCGCTCTGTGCCAGAAAGGCGATGAAGGCGAAGGCGGGAATCATCCAGATGGCAAGTGAGGACAGTGTGAACAGGAAGTCGCGCTGTTCTTCTCGCGGGTAGTACACCATTGTCATTCCTTTGAAGGCACACGTGGCCATAAGTGGGGCGAGCTTTTGCGCTCGCCCCATTCGAACGTCAGATCAGCTTCTGACGTGCTGCTTCTTCCAGACTGCTGCGGGTCAGCTGAACAAGGATGTTATCCGCCGACTCGTTGAACGGTAGGGCGAAGATCAGCAGCAACTGCATCCAAGTGGTGATGGTTTCGCTCTTCTCCACCTTGCCGAGCAGTTTGCCGTCAGCGTCCTTGAACTGCATTTCCATGGTCAGTTCATTCTTGAACCGGCCAGGAATGATGAAGAAGGTAGCGCCGGTGACCACTGCGCTGAACATGCTGCCGCGCTCATGGTTGGTTACACGTGCATTGATGTAAACATCCGAGCGCTCCTTGGCCGTGGTCACGGCGCTGAAGCGTCCGCTGTCTTTGAGTTGCTGGATCAGCAGGTTTTCGAGATTGGTCTGATCGAAGCCGCCGGCGCGATTCTGTTCGTTGAACAGGTAGCGGCTTTCGACTTTCAACTGAGCGGTCGGTTTGGCCTCGGCAGGTGCTGCCAGCGGCCATTGTTCGACTGGTACCAGATCGTGATTCGAATAGGAGGCGCAGCCGGTCAGGGTGAGCAGGGCAGTGGCCAGAATGGCGGAAAACAGCTTGTTCATGGTGTACGTCCTTGTCAGGGCTTGGCGAGTTTGCGAGTGGCGTCTTGCAGCAGTTGCTCGACCAACTGGTTCAACTGATCGGCGCCGAGCGAGGTGTTGAAGTAATCGTTGTCCCACAGGCCGGTGTTCTGGTTCAGTTTCACCGCCTGCTCGCTGCTGCTCAGTAGCTTGCCGTGGGCATCGACGATCTGCAGGTTGCCGGCGAGGTCGTATTTGTCGACGTAGATGGGGCCGTTCACCCAGATCCACACGGTCAGGGTCAGCAGGGCGCCGGGAAAGTAGGCCGGGTGTGGCGTGCGTTTGGCTTTCAGCGAGGTAAAAGTGAACTTCAGACCGACGTCCTGCTCACCAAGGGTGGCAGGAAAGCTGATCACTTCCTCGAAGTACTCACCGCGCTCTACGCGGCGGGCCAACTGCTCGGTGAATTGCGCGCTGAGGGTCTTGCGCAGCGCGTCTTTGACTTTGCTGTCGGTAATCACAACGTCGTCGATCATCGCTGCGCGAGGCTGGGTGATCGTGGCTTTCTGAGCGGGGTCGCCGATAGGGCCAGCGGGTACGAAGGACACACAGCCGGTCAGCGTCAGCAATAAAGAAATGGTGCAGAGATAAAGCAGCTTTTTCATGCTTCTTCCTTGAAAAAAACAGGAGCGGGGAGGGAACGCTACGCAGGCATCTGATGCTCTGGCCTGCGAGGGGGCGCCATCTTAGAACTCATGCAGTGATGAAGCCAGTACTGTGGTCACGTTTGTGAGGCAAGCCCGATCCGGCGTTTTACCGAATGAGGTTTTCGAAGTATTGAGTGGTCGCTGATGTGTGCGGTGAGAGTGCCGCGAGTCGGTATTTGTTGTCGCACTTTCATAGAGGGCTAATGTCAATTTGCTTCCACGTTGTCGGCTCATCAGCGTCGCGCCTTTTTTAATCTGAAACTCTCATGGCTGTGCACCTGCCCTCTATGCTTTATGGCAGATCGGCAATGCAGTCGCGCTGTTCTTGAGGTCGCTCAATAAAACGCCTGAGTGGCCGATGACCTCTTACAAGATTGCTTAGGGAGAATGAGCATGTTCGGTAGTCGCTTGAAAAAAGAGTTGCAGACCAAGGATGCCGAACTGTCATTGCTGCGGCAGCTGTACCAGGGTATCCAGACCGAGATGATCATGCTGACGGTCGATCCCGAGTATCGAATCATCGATTGCAATGCCAACTTCACCCGCTTCGTCGGTTATAGCGTCGAGCAGCTGAGCAACCGGCCGATGAGCGATATCGTGCCGCCATACGTGAAGACCTTGCCGTGCTTCAAGAACCTGCGCGAGTCGGTTCGAACCGGTGGTTCGGTGCGTGACCGCTATCGGTTCCTGCGCGCAGATGGCGCGCTGGTATGGATTCAGGCCTGCTGGCAACCTGTGGTGGACGAGAGCGGCGTGGTGCGGCGTATCCAGTGCTTCGGGACAGAAATTACCGAGACCATGAACCGGGCACGGGAGAACGAGGACTTCATCAACGCGCTGCTGCGTTCTACGGCCGTGATCGAGTTCGACCTCAGTGGCAATGTACTGACCGCCAACGATCAGTTTCTGCAGGCCATGGGTTATGGTCTGGAGCGCATCAAGGGCAAGCACCACAGCCTGTTTTGCGATCCTCAGGAAACCCATACTCCCCAGTACAAGCAGTTCTGGGAGCGCCTCAATCGGGGCGAGTTCGTCGCTGGCCGCTTCAAGCGCATCGACAGCCATGGCCGGGTGGTCTGGCTGGAAGCGACCTACAACCCGGTACACGACACTCAGGACAAACTCTACAAGGTGGTCAAGTTCGCCACCGTTATCACTGACCAGGTCAACCGTGAGGAAGAGGTCAACGACGCTGCCGGCATCGCCTACGGGATTTCCCAGCAGACCGACACCACGGCTCAGCGTGGCGCCCAGGTGGTGACCGATACCGTGCAGACCATGCAGCGCATTTCCGAGGAAATGACCTCCGCATCCCAGGGCATCGAAGCGCTGGGCAAGCAGTCAGTGCTGATCAGCACCATGGTGCAGACCATCGGCAGCATCGCCCAGCAGACCAACCTGCTGGCGCTCAACGCCGCCATCGAAGCAGCACGTGCCGGTGAGCAGGGCCGTGGTTTTGCCGTAGTCGCCGATGAAGTTCGACAACTGGCCAGCCGCACGAGTAGCGCCACCGAGGAAATCGTCGGCGTGGTTCAGGAAAACCAGAAGCTGGTGGACGCTGCGGTACGCGATATGGCCAGCAGCCGTACCCAGGCCGAAGCCGGTCTGGAGCTTGCCAACGAGGCCGGCGAGGTGATCGTCGAAATCCGCCAGGGCGCCAAGCAGGTGCTGGCCGCTGTTGAGCGATTTGCCAGTCAGTTGAAGTAGTTGTTGGCGAGCAAATAGGGCCGCGCTCTCGTGGCCCTGTTTTATTTCGGGGTCAACTCGCTGGTTGATTCGCCAGGGCTTCGAGCGCCGTCATGCACCAGCTATGAAGATTGTCGATCTTGAACTCGGCTTCTTCGCTATCTGTAATCTCGACCTCGAGCACCGCGCGATCTCCCGAATTGTCGAACAGGTATGCGCGGCTGGATGCTTGTATGGCTTCGGGTAGCAACCCAAGAGTACGCCAGTAACGCTCGACGATTTTGTCTTCAGGAACGCCATGGCCTCCATCGCTCACGCGGTTGGCGACCCGGTTTATGTTGATTGCGGGATCTTCCGTGGCGACGAAATAGAGATAGGTGCGATAGCCTTTGGTTCGTGCCATCTTGATGAACTCCACCTTGTCAGGTGATGACATAACCGTCTCAAAGGTGAAACTGGCCTTCCTGGCGATCAATTCGTGGCGGATGAAGTCTGCAATCACTGAGGCATGATAGGAGTTCATCACAATGCCATTGAACACGATGAATTGGCCGTCGACAGCTATCTGCCCCACCTGATTTTTCAGCCCCGCATGCAGAACCAATCCATGATTGGCGAAGAACGCTTGAAATATATCTTGGCTGGTCGCCACTTCGAAAGGTGTCAGATCCACCCGGCCGGTGGCTTTGACCTCCTTCTCGATTTCATCGGCATTGACGTAGATATAGATCAGGTGTGCTGGCAAAACATCCTTGATGGTGCTCTTACCCGATCCGTTAGGGCCGGCAAAGACGCGAAGCCTCGGTACCGACATGTCTCTACGCCGACCGAATCTTGAAAGGTTGTCCTTTTTTCACCTTGTGCAAGGGAGGTGCTGCACCGATGACTTGCACTTCTCCGTCCGCATTCGTCGCTACGAGCTGCGAGCCTTGTGTGCGAATTACGGTATGTCCGGCAGCCAAAGCTTTCACGTAGGCTGTGTGTGTGGCGCCTGTCGCCAGCTCTGGGATCATGCTCTCAAGGTTCTGAGTCTCAGCCTCACTAAGGCCTTTCTTCTTCACTTGTACCATTACGTTCTCCCGCGCGCTCGTCACCAGCTTTAAATCATTCTAGCCACCGTCAGGTGCTTTATGAAATGGGCTCTTCCTGAGCCCTTGTTACTGTATCAGTGCGGCGCGCGCTGTCGTGCGGTTTTCATCAGATCCTCGGGGGTGATATGGCCGACCACCTGAGCCGCGGCACTGCCGGCGAGTGGCAGGCCGAGGATGTGGCCCTTCATCTTGCCGATCACGTGCATTTCACAGGGCTTGCAGTCGAACTTCAGGGTCAGCACTTCATCGCCGTGTACCAGTTGCATCGGCGCGACCTTGGTCTTCACGCCGGTGACGCCCTTGGCCTGTTTCGGGCACAGGTTGAAGGAGAAGCGCAGGCAATGTTTGGTGATCATTACCGGCACTTCGCCCAGTTCTTCGTGGGCCTCGTAGGCCGCGTCGATCAACTGCACGCCGTGGCGATGGTAGAACTCGCGTGCCTTGTGGTTGTAGACGTTGGCCAGAAATGACAGGTGCGACTCCGGATACACCGGGGGCGGCGTGCTTTCTGCTTTGCGCCCGCCACGTGGGTGGGCGGCGATGCGGGCTTCGGTGAGTGCTTCGATGGCCTCGCGGCGCAGGTTCTTGAGCTGCGAGTTCGGCACGAAGAACGCCTGGGGTGCATCCAGTTCTACGCCTTGGGCGTGGTAGATGGTAGTGCCCAGTTGGGTGAGCAGATCACGCAGCCCGTCGAGGGCCTGCTCCGGCTTGTTGGCGGCACTGAATGGGCCGTCCAGGCTGGCGGTGGCGCTCAGGCCTTCTTCGCTGGTTGCGGTCAGGGTCAGGCGTTCTTCGCGCAGCGCTGCTTGCCACTGGATGCCGATGCGGCGCTCTGCCGAGGTCTTCTGCAGCGCTTGCTGCCAGTTGTGGTCGAGGTTGCGGCTCAGCGGATGGTTGGGGCGCAGGCGGAACATGCCGGCCGGCATCTCGTTGGGCTCGACGCGATAGCGCCAGCGCTTCTCGCCGTCTTCTTCGAACTCTTCTTTCAGCTCGGCGATGTTGGTGCGAAAACCCACCACTTCGCGTTTGACCAGCACGTTGAGGCCGTCACCATTGGACAGTGGCTCATGGGTGACGGCGATCAGGTCGCGCTTGTTCACTTTCTCGACGTGGCCAACGGAGAGGCCGGTAAAGGTCGGCGAATCGAAGGCGCCGATATCGACCTTGCGGTCGGTGACGAAGTAGTCGGTGCTGCCGCGGTGGAAGGTCTTGTCCGGATCAGGCAGGAAGAAATGCGCGGTGCGGCCGCTGGAGGCACGGGCGAGATCCGGGCGCTCTTCGAGGATGTCGTCGAGACGCTGGCGGTAGTAGGCGGTGATGTTCTTCACGTAGCCCATGTCTTTGTAGCGGCCTTCGATCTTGAACGAGCGTACGCCGGCCTCGACCAGGGCGCGCAGGTTGGCGCTCTGGTTGTTGTCCTTCATCGACAGCAGGTGCTTCTCGAAGGCGACCACGCGGCCCTGATCGTCCTTTAGGGTGTAGGGCAGGCGGCAGGCCTGGGAGCAGTCGCCGCGATTGGCGCTACGGCCATTCTGGGCGTGGGAGATGTTGCACTGGCCGGAGAAGGCCACGCACAGCGCGCCATGGATGAAGAATTCGATGGCGGCATCGGTTTCATCGGCGATGGCGCGTATTTCCTGCAGGTTCAGCTCGCGGGCCAGAACCAGCTGCGAGAAGCCGGCCTGGTCGAGGAACTTGGCCCGATCCAGGGTGCGGATGTCCGTCTGCGTGCTGGCATGCAGCTCGATCGGCGGAATATCCAGATCCAGCACGCCCAGGTCCTGCACGATCAGCGCATCCACGCCCGCGTCGTAGAGTTGGTGGATCAGCTTGCGCGCTGGCTCCAGCTCATCGTCATGCAGGATGGTGTTGATGGTGGTGAACACCCGGGCGTGATAACGGCGCGCGAACTCCACGAGCCCGGCGATATCGCTGACGTCGTTGCACGCGTTGTGCCGCGCGCCGAAGCTCGGGCCGCCGATATAGATGGCGTCGGCGCCATGCAGGATGGCCTCGCGGGCGATGCTGACATCACGGGCAGGGCTGAGCAGTTCCAGGTGGTTCTTGGGCAAGGACATGTTTTTTCTTTATAGGGCTGAGCACGGTCGAGGTGCGCATTGTAACGGCCTGCGGGGCGGAGGACACCCCGAGCCGCCGGTTGGTTGCCTGAAGCCGGCGGCCAGCCCTGCCAGCAGGCGCCCTATGGCCGGAAACGGTAGTCCACTGGTACGAAGGCATAGCCCTGGCCGTCCCGGCGTAGATGGCCGATGCCGGGATAGGGCAGGTGAGCAGCGGCAATGCGCTCGCGCTGGCTGACGAAGGCGTCGAAACGGTTCTTGCGCTGGGCGGAGGCACTCGGTTGGTCGAGGTCGAAATCGATGGTGACCTTCGGGTTGGGCATCTGCACGGCATAGACATGCACCAGATCGCCGATAAAGGTGATGCTGTCTTCCCCATTCTTCAGGCGGAAGTTGCTGTGCCCGGGCGTATGGCCGGGCGCTGGGATCGTGGTGATTCCTGGCAGCACTTCACTGCTGCCCTCGAAGGTTTTCACCTGACCCGATGCCAGGTAGGGCGAGATGCTGTCGCCGGCGATCTTGAAGTAGGACTTGTCGTAACCGGGTACGCCGTTCTGGCGGTCGGCTGCCAGGAAATAGTCGATATCGCTCTTGGCCACGTGCACCACGGCATTGGGAAACACGATCTGCCCGCCCTGAACCAGGCCGCCGCTGTGGTCGCTGTGCAGGTGGGTGATGAGAATGTCATCGATCTGCTCCGGCTTCACGCCGATCTGCGCCAGGCTGCCCAGCAGCTTGCCGCCGGTGTGGGCGCCGAACAGAGTGCCTGCGCCGGTATCGACGAGTACCAGACGCTTGCCGGTGTCGATCAGAAAGGCGTTGATCGAGGTTTCCACCGGATTGGTCTGGAAGCCGCGCGCGAGCAGTTTGTCGATCTGCTCGGTGGACAGCCCCTTGAGCAGCGCATGGCTGTCCACCGGAACCGAACCGTCGCTCAGTGCCGTGACCTGCAGCTCACCTATATTGAAGCGGTAGTAACCGGCCTGGGTGGCCTGCTCGGTTGTTGCGCTCGCTGCCAGCGCCGGTTGTGCAGCATGGGCGGGGAGCGCGCCGGCAGTGGCAAGGGTCAGGGCGCTGAGGAGGAGGGTGAGGGGCGTGCGAGACATGAATGCTCCGTTGTCGATTGGTTCGCTCGGGCTCGATCAGGTATCGGTATTAAGGATGCCTGTAAGCCAATACAGGTTGTTTGCTCGGGTGCTGCTAAGCTAACGCCGCCAAGCTCAAGGGTGTGAGTGGGCAGATTCCATACGAGGTATTGGTAATTTGGATATCAGGCGCTCCGAGCTTCCCCTGTTGATCTCGCTTGACGTGCTGCTGGAAGAGCAGAATGTCACCCGCGCCGCCCGGCGTCTGAACATCAGCCAGTCGACCCTGTCCGGGCAGCTTTCGCGGCTGCGCGTGTTGTTCGGCGATGCACTGCTGATGCCATCCAGCAACGGGCGCGGTATGGTGCCGACCCCGCGAGCGCTGGAGCTGCGCGGGCCGCTTGGCCAGGCGCTGGCAGGCCTGCGTAAGGCGGTGGTGAGCGACAGCGAGTTCGTCCCCACAACCTCGCGGCGAACCTTCGTCATCGCTGCCAACGACAACGTATTCACCATCGCCGGGCTCTCGGTGATGGCTCAGGCCGCAGCGTTGCAAAACCCAGGACTGCGCATTGCCTCGATTCCGGCAAGCGAAGAAGGTTTGGTCGAGCGCATGGCGCGCGGTGAAGTCGATCTGTTTCTCGGTGATGCGGCCAGGATTCCGGATGTATTGAAGATTCGCTTCCTCAAGAGTGATCACTTCCTGATGGCCCAGCGCATTGGCCACCCGCGTGGCAAGGTGGTGCCGACCCTGGATGAGTACTGCCAGCTGCAGCATGTGATCGTGTCGCAACGGGCGCATTTTCATACCGCCATCGACGATGTTCTAGCGGATCTGGGGCGTGTACGCCACGTCGCCATGGCCGTGCCCAGCTACAACCAGGTCGCCTTGGTATTGGCGCACAGCGATCAGGTGGCAACCATGCCAAGCCGCTTGCTGGCTCGCTACGATTCCCTGCTCGAAGTGGTCGACCTGCCATTCGATATTCCGCAGTTCCAGTTTTCGATGGCCTGGCACCCGAGGGCGCACCATGACCCGGGGTCGATCTGGCTGCGTGAGCGCTTCATCGAAGCAATCACGGCAGGGCATTGATCGGCACAATTGCCGGCAAGGCTTTTGGGCGATGGCTAACTGTGGGACATTAGCGGCCTTTTTTGCCGGGGAGCGTTTTCGATGGATAACAAGGGGCTCGAAAAGCTCGACCAGTTGCTGCTCAAGTACGGCAACGATGATTCCATTCTGTCCGCCAGCGAGCTGGATGGTTTCTTTGCCGGCATCGTGTCGGGGCCACGGCAGATCGACCCCGGCACCTGGTACCCGGCTATCTGGGCTGACAAGTTGCCGCGCTGGCCGAGCGACAAGGAGGCGGAAACCTTCAGAAAGCTGGCCATCGAGCTGATGAGCGAAGCGGCTTACATGCTTGGTGAAGAGCCGGACGATTACGAGGCGATCTTCCTGGCCGACGCTAATGGCAAGGGCGAAAAGCTGATCGTTTCCGAGTGGTGCGCCGGTTACCTGCGTGGCGCGAATACTGCCGGCTGGCTCGATGATGGGTTGCCAGAGGCGCTGGAAGCCTCGTTGGCGGTGATCATTCTGCACGGTGCCGAGAGCGGCTCGGAAGCGCTCAATGCCATGTCCGACGACGAGTACGATGCCTCCGTCGCCACGCTCGAACCGGCTGCGGTGGCTATTTACGCGTACTGGCAGGAGCACCTTGAGCCGTTGCTGCCGGTGCGTCGTGACGAGACCAAAGTTGGCCGTAACGACCCGTGTACCTGCGGCAGCGGCAAAAAGTACAAGCAGTGCTGCATGCAGTGAGCCGGACTCCGTAGGAGCCGGCTTGCCGGCGATTGGTGGCTTCTCCGCCGATCATGCTGGATGCGCCACCGTCGCATCATTCAGAAGCGCGCGCCTACGCGAGCAATTCGCCAAACGCCTTGTCGGCTTCCAGTACCGCTGGCAGCGCCTCGAACAGTTTGCCCAGATCCACTTCCTCGAACAGCGGGCCTTCCAGATCCTGGCGGGCTTCGTCGGTCAGACCGTGTGCCTCGAGGCTTTCCTCAACATGAATGGATTGCGCCACCAGGCGCGCATATTGGCCGCCGTCCGGCGCTTGGCCGGGTTTGCCCTGATAGGCGATGGCGTTCTGGATCAGTGCCGGCAACTGCCAGCGGCGTGCCAGCTCGGCGCCGACTTCCGGGTAGCCGAACCCCAGTTGCAGGGTTTCCTCGGCAGCCTGGGCCGCGGCCTCGCGGTGCGGATGACGGTTCAGGCGGCGGGCGAAGTCCGGGGCGCCGCTCTGGATCAGCAGCTCGCCGATGTTGTGCATCATGCCGCAGGTGAAGGCTGCGTCAGCGTCCAGCTTGAGCTGCTTGGCCAGGGCGCGCGCGATGCTGGCAACGCGAAAGCTGCGAATCCAGAAACTCTTCAGGTCGAAGCCGGTGTCGACCTTGAAGGCGCCGGTCATGGCCGAAGCAAGCACCAGGGTGCGCAAGGTGTTGAAGCCCAGGCGCATGGCCGCATCCTCCACGCTGCTGGCCTCGCGCGAGCCACGAAAGCGTGCCGAGTTAGCCAGGCGTAGCACCTTGGCGGCGATCACCGGGTCACGCTCGATATTGCGCGCCACGCTTTCCAGGCTGGTGGCGGGGTTGTCGAATTGCTGGATTAGATCCTGGGCGACCTTGGGAACGCTGGGCAGGGTGTGCAGTTCGGCGAAGAGGCTGGCGATATCCATATGATGCTCCTGGGCAGATTCCGGGGGACGATATGGAGTTTCAGCATAGCCGCGCTGCGGCTACCTGCCAGGCTTGGCGCGGGCTTTTTCGAGGTGGCGTGGTGTTTGGCAGAACGAAAAACGCATGTGTTTTCAATGCCAAGGCGGTTATCAGGTGGCGGCTGTCGCCTCATCGCTGACGACCTGATTACGTCCCGCGCGTTTCGCTGCATAGGTGCGCCGATCTGCTGCGCTCATCAGCTCGTCCAGGCGTTCGCCATCCTGTCCGAGGTTAGCGACCCCGGCGCTGAGCGTCATTTGCAACGGCGTGCCCTTGAGCTCCACGGGCATACCCGCGAGGCGCTCACGCAGGTTCTCGGCAATCGCGGCGGCCTGCGCGGCGTTGGCATTGGGTAGTAACACCGCAAACTCCTCGCCACCCAGCCGACAGAGCAGGTCGGTAGCGCGTAGGCGCTGCGATAGCACGGTGGCGAAATGGCACAGTGCCTGATCGCCCGCTTCATGGCCGAAGCGGTCGTTGATCTGCTTGAAGTGATCGATATCCAGATACACCAGGGCCAGCGGGGTATCGTTGCGGCGGGCATGGTTGCGCTCGCGATGGAACACTTCGGCAAGTTTCGAACGGTTGGCCAGGCCTGTGAGGTTATCGGTGCTGATCAGCTCGATCAGCCGCCTTTCGGTGATAACCCTGCTTCGTTCATAGGTATGGGAGAAGATGGTGATTGCCAGGCTCGCCAGGCCAATGTCGAGCATAAAACCCAGGTTGTCCATCGGGTCTTTTTCGGCGTAATGCTGGGTATACAGGTACAGCCCCAGGCTGACGAAAAATAGTGAGCCGATCAGCCCCAGGCGCAGGCCGAGCAGCAGGTAGAGGATGATGGGGATGGTCTGGATCCAGGCAAATATACCCACCGATGTATGTGGGTTGGCCAGGGTGAGCATCATCACGCTCAGGAAGGGAATCAGGTAGATGATGGTCAATGCCCGCAAGTGCCGGGTACGCTCGACGACCATCAGCATGTACAGCGACAGCAGCGTATAGACCACTTCAAGGCTCACCAGCAGCCAGAGCCCGCGGGTTGCGTTAAATATCGAGAAAAGTACCCCGAAGCACATCGTTACCCACAGCAATGTTCTGAGCATCATGCGTCGGGTTTGATCACTGTGGTCGAGCGGTTGGGGCATCAATACGGCCTGCAGGCATTCATGACGAGTAAGCGTAGCGGCACGCCGCGATGCTTGCAGCCTTGATCGGCTGGCGTGATGAAACTGCAGTAATTTTGCAGGATGATGTCAGTATGCCGCTACGGGTATTTCGTCAATTGTTTGCGCAGCACGGGGCGCATATCCAGTGAGGCCGTACAGCCATGCCGGAAGGCCGCCTCCAGCCATTTCAAGTTGCGTTCGATGGCCTCGCGGCTTTCCGGTAGCCGACTGCTGCCGAGGATGTACTCGGCTTCAGCACGAAATTGTTCATGGGTGAGCTCGTTTACCTGGGCCGGCTCGACAGCGAAGCACTGGCTGGCCAGCATGGGCAGCGGGTAATAGGCTAGGGCTGGGTCTTGCTGGCCGAGCGATTGCTCGACCGCTTCCATGACAGCAAGGTGCTCAGGGCTGTTGAATTCGAAGCGATTGTAGGCGGTGTCGCACTCCCGAAAATTCAGCACGGCTGCGGCCACGAAACCCTCTTTGGCCAAGGCATTCAGTGAGGCGCAGCCCTGGCGTCGGTCTTCCAGTGCTACAGCTGGATCCTGGGCCCGCCTCTTCAGGCGCACCAGTGCCTGAAGCAGCTTGGCAGCTGGGTGCCCGAGCTGTGCAGCACTATTGATATGGGTGTCGAAGTCATCGAGGTGGCGGTTGAGTTCGTCAGCGTTACCGCTCTGTTCGTTGGTCAACCGTTGTAGCTGGTTCAGTGCCTCCATCCCCTGTCCGTAAAAGGTGTCTGCTCTGTTGTTTGCCGCCACTGCGTTGAGGCTGAACAGGCAGATACCTAGTGTGAGAAGACAAGCGAATGAAGTGTTAAGCATGTGAACTCGATGATGTGAAAACTTGAAGTTAAGGCGTACGACAGCGGTTCTAGGTAAGGATTCGGTGCCCACCCGACAACGTTACCAATCGAGCAGCCAATGCAGAGCGAAGCGCGATCTTCGATCTATGGCAAGAACAAATACTTGCGTACCGCACAGGTGGCTTTCATACCGGGTTCCACCACAACGTTGCATGGATATCGACTAGAACAATCAATTCAAGCCTTCACGGCGCCGCCGCATATCCCAAAAGATGTAGAGCGACGAGAGAGCGGAGGCTTTCAATATGTCTAACTGTCTATGTGGCAGCGACATAAACGAATTTGTTGCAGATAGCAATTTTTATCATCGTTAATGAGCGTCTTTGCAAGATGGCCAAGTAGCCAGCCGCTACTAAGATGTTGATGAAAGCCATACTTTTCCTGAGTAAAGAAGCGCTAGATAGGATCAGGCAAGAAACTCAGTGAAATGAGCTATCTGGCATCACATGCCTGTTGATATAAAAACGTATTTTTAGCGCTTTCCTGTCGCGGCACCTGGCGATTCTGTAAAGGAAATACAGCTATTAGTCGTTTCAGTAATGAAAGTGCGTCCGAATTGAGCCCGTCGCCGAGCTCCACGGATACATAGAATAAATATATATAGCCGACCGAGATTAGAACCATGGAACTTAACGTCAACGGCAACAAGTATGAGGTCGAGGCGGAGCCTGGAACTCCGCTGCTGTGGCTTATCCGCGATGATATTGGCCTTACAGGAACGAAGTACGGCTGTGGTCTGGCCCAGTGTGGAGCTTGCGCCGTCATGGTCGACGGGTTCTTGGTGCGTTCCTGTGTAACGCCTGTTGAGGGTGTGGCCGGCAGGGAAATCCGCACCATCGAAGCCGTAGAAGATGACGAGCTCGGCAAGCGAGTCGTTGCCGCCTGGGTCAAACATCAGGTGGCTCAGTGCGGATACTGCCAGTCCGGTCAGGTCATGGCTGCGACTGCTTTGCTCAAACGCACGCCCAATCCGACGGAAGCCGAAATCATATCGGCGATGACCAACCTCTGTCGTTGCGGAACCTATAACGCGATCAAGTCGGCGATCAGTGAGCTGTCCTCAGGGCAAGTTTAGGTTCCCTTACGCATACGACTTTTGGGGTTAAGCAGTACCAACTACTGAATCTCGCCCCGAGCTCCCTATGAAGCCGCAGCAATCGCGCTTCCACTGATACGACGGAAGGACAGGCCATGGTTATGCTGGATAACTCCAACGGTCAAGACGGCACTTTTGCGTCTGTAGAGCCGGTCAATATTTCTCGGCGCAGGTTTCTCCTGGCCTCTGCTGGTATTACCGCGGGCGCATTGGTGATCAGCTTCGGCATTCCAATTGAAGAAGCGCGGGCAGCACAGAGCATCAAAGCCGTCGCTCCTGGCACGCGCGTGCCGGCGTTCCTGGAAATTCGGGCGGACAACACCATTCATTTGAAAAGCCCGTTCGCTGAAGGTGGCCAGGGCATCTTCACCGGCCTGGCGCAAATTGTCGGTGAAGAGCTGGATGCGAGCCCCGAGAGTTTCTTTGTAGAGATGGCACCGCCTGGCGGCGACTACATGGTGATGGACAATGGTGGGCGGTTCACCGGCGGCAGCATGTCGGTTCGTTCGAGTTACACGACCATGCGAAAGCTCGGCGCTTCGGCCCGCTTAATGTTGCTTCAAGCGGCATCGGAGTTGTGGGGCGTACCGATCACGCAACTCACCACCGAGCCAGGTCGAGTCATTCACCTCGCGTCAGGGAAGTTGGCGAGCTATGGCGAACTCGCGCAAACAGCGCTGGATCGCCCCATCCCTGATCCCGAGCAGATTCAGCTCAAGGACCCAGGAAACTTTCGCTGGATCGGCAAACCCGTCAAGCGACTGGACGTGTACGAGAAGTCCACCGGCAAGGCTATCTACACGATTGATTGCCGTGTCGACGACATGCTTCATGCTGCCGTCCAGCACGCGCCTCGGCTCGGTCTGGAGGTGGGCGGTTTACGCAACGAAGCACAGGTCAAGGGCATGCCGGGCGTGCACTCCGTGCATGTACTGCCCGGTGCAGTGGCGGTGGTAGCGCCGCGCTGGTGGAATGCCAAACGTGCCGCAGAATCGCTTCAGGTCGAATGGAGGGAGCCGCAAGACAAGTCGGCGATGCGTTACATGCCAGCAGACTTTTCTACGCAGGCTTACCGAGAGCAGCTCACCAGCGATCGTGACAAGGGCGATGTGGCGGAGGAGGAAGGGGAACTGACGAAAGCGTTCGACGGTGCACGCAAGACCGTCGAGGCAAGCTACCACACCCAATACCTCCACCATGCTCAGATGGAGCCTCCTTCAGCGCTCGCGTGTTTCGATAGCGACGGAAGTCTGGAAGTCTGGCTGCCCAACCAGGCTCCCGATCTTTTTCTGGCCGAGATTCTCAAGCAGACCGGTCTCGATGCTTCGCGCGTCAAAGTCCACTCACCGTTGTTGGGCGGCTTTTTTGGCCGGCATTTCATATACCCCAACGCATCGCCCTATCCGCAGGCAATAAACCTGGCTAAAGCGGTTGGTCGCCCGGTCAAAGTCATCTGGAGCCGTGAGGAAGAGTTCTTGCGCGATCCATTGCGACCTATGGCAGTCGTGCACATGCGGGGTGGGGTTGATGAACAGGGTATGCCGGTTGCGCTCGAGGCGGTCACTGTCACCGAGGGGCCGACTGAAGGTATCGCCAACAAACGTGGTGAAAAGATCGACCCTACGGCAGTCGAGGGGCTGACGGAAAAAAGTTATCGGATACCCAATCGCCGGATCGCCCAGCGCTACGTGAAAACGCCGGCGTCGCTCGCTTACTGGCGGTCGGTAGGTAACTCCATCAACGACTTCGTTTACGAGGCCTTTCTGGATGAGCTAGCCGATGCTGGGAACCAAGATCCTTACGACCTGCGGATGAAACTGCTGCAGGGCAACGAGCGGTTGACCAACTTGCTGATTGCCGTCGCTGATCATTCTGGTGGTTGGAAGCGTGGCCCGTTCACTGCCGAAGATGGGTCTCGCCGTGCGCGTGGAGTCGCAATGGCATCGCCGTTTGGCTCGGAGGTGGCGGTCATCGCCGAGGTCTCGATTCTCAATGGTCAGGTCAAAGTGCACGATATCTGGCAGGCGATTGACCCTGGCAGCATCGTCAATCCGGCAATCATCGATGCCCAGGTCAATTCGGCGGTCGCACTTGGTTTATCTCAGGCATTGATCGAAGAGGCGGAGTACAAGAATGGCCAGCCTGTAGCTCGCAACTACGACCTCTACCGCGTTTTGCCGATGGCGATGATGGCGAATGTGCACGTCCGGATAGTCGAAAGCGGCGCCAAGATGGGGGGCATCGGTGAGCCGCCTTTGCCCGCTGTCGCACCCGCCGTGGCGAATGCTGTTTCCAGACTCACCGGGCAGCGGATTCGCAGCATGCCTTTTTCGCATTACAGCTTTGACGCCTGAGAAAGGAATGCACCGTTGAAAAAGACAATTACATCCCTCCTGGTGGGCGGCATCGTGGCGGCAGCGGGTTTGGCCTGGTTCGTAACTCGCACGCCTTACTCACCGTTGGCGAATCAAAGCGCGGCGGCAGTGACTCCCGAGCTGATTCAACGCGGTGAGTATGTTGCCAGGCTGGGCGATTGCGTTGCCTGCCACAGCACTCCAGATGGTGCTCCGTTTTCAGGGGGCTATGAAATGGCAACCCCGCTGGGCTCCATCTTCACCACCAACATCACCCCTGATCCAGAGACTGGAATCGGCAATTACAGTCTGGCCGAGTTCGACCGCGCGATACGCGCCGGTGTCGCGGCAGATGGGCACCGCCTCTACCCGGCGATGCCTTACCCGTCATACGCCAAGTTCAGTGACGATGACATTCGCGCCCTCTATGCATTCTTCAGCCAAGGGGTCGAGCCTGTGCGCATGGAGAACCGGGAAAGTAAGATTCCCTGGCCGCTCAACATGCGATGGCCCATCGCGATGTGGAACGCTGTTTTTGCGCCAGAAGGAGCCTATGAGGACAAGCCCGGGCAGGATGCGTTGTGGAATCGCGGCGCCTACATCGTTCAAGGGCCAGGCCATTGCGGTAGCTGCCATACGCCTCGCGGGCTAGCGATGAACGAGAAGGGGTTGGACGAAACCAATCCACTGTATCTGAGCGGCGCGTTGCTGGATGGCTGGTACGCGCCGAGCTTGCGGCAGGGCCCTAATACGGGCCTGGGGCGTTGGAGCGAAGAAGAGATCGTCCAGTACCTGCAGGTCGGGCGAAACGTGCACAGCGTCGTCACCGGCACCATGACGGAGGCATTCAATAACTCGACTCAATACATGACGGATAAGGACCTGGCCGCCATCGCTCGCTATCTCGGCTCGCTACCCGGTGACCCCGAGAGAGACGGTCCCCGCCTGGGATCCTTTGTTGGCGCAGCCGCTCCAGGCTGCGGATATGGCAAGACCCGGCTCGAGCACCTATGTGGCCAAGTGCAGCTCCTGCCACGGTATCGATGGGCGAGGCCAGGGGCAGTGGATGCCGCCTCTAGCGGGGGCTTCCTCTTCCATGTCCGAACATAACGCCACCTCTATCAATGTGACTCTGAATGGTTCGGATCGGGTTGTCGCACAAGGCGTGCCTGATGCGTACCGCATGCCGCCGTTTCGCAATCAGTTGAGCGATGCCGAGATGGCAGAAGTGCTGACTTTCGTTCGTACCGCCTGGGGCAACCAGGGCGGCGCAGTGACTGCGGCCGAGGTCGGCGAACTGCGAGAGCGAACCAGCCCGGCAAGCAGCAACCCGATCATTCTGCAGATGCGCTGATGGTTACTCGAGTGCGGCTCGCGCGCAGTGATGCGTGTTGAGCCGGGATGGGGGATGATTGTTGAGCCACTCATCGAGCTGCGAACCGCGCTTTGTATTGGTTGACAAGGCGCGGTACAGGCAGGGTTGTTTACTGTTTCAAGAAAACCTATTCAGCCTGTTCGACCCTGACGGTAATGGGGCCCGGACGATCCAGAAAGGAGATGTCCCCCTCTATATCCCCGAGAATCACGATGCCAGGTGAGGGGACGCGACCCTCACTGTAGTAGATGACAAAGTGATCAGGCCCCCATAGCCCGATCGTGCCTGTCGAGAAGTCTCTCTGGCGATTTACTTCCGGTAGGGGTGAAGGCAAGTCGCCGGTCTTTTCCTGACGAAGGTGATCGCGCATCTCTATCGTTACCGGCAACATCGCTACCAATGCCTGTGTCGCATCATTATCGACCAGGCGTGCCGTTGCATTACCCCATTCTGACGATATCAATATTCGCTCTTGCGCAACGGTGTGGCCCGCCAGAATGAACGTGAGGCTGCCAGCGAATAGAAAGGCTCGTTTCATTGACTCTATCCTGGTGTGGTTTGTTGTGATAACTGCTTATTCGGCAGGGTTAAGTGTTCGTGAGTCGTGATGATTCTTCGGCGCTTGCAAACTATCGAATAGTCGTGGCTTTTCCTCAGTTGTCCGGGCAGCGCGGGCCCGAATTGAGCTGAGTGAAGCGCAAGAGGTGTCGGTCACCTCGGCTGTCTTCATAGTGCATGGTCACGGGCACCAGGCCGCAAGACTCTTTAGGTTCAGAAATCGAGATCACTCTCGCTACATCTAAATTCATGCCGTAGCGATATTGAGCCGCAGCTGCATTGCCAAGGGAGCTTGAGGCGTCTGCTGCCATTACGAATGAGGATGCAAGTAGAGCGGTAGCAAGGGTTGCGATGACTTTCATATTACACCTGTTTGGCTGTGATTTTGGGGAGTTGCTAATGCGAAGGCCTGTTGCATAGGTGATCAGTTAATGCCGAATTTTTCGATTGGGTGGCGTTGATCGATGTTTGTCTCCTTGTCTCTATTATTTGTTTTCGGTATGGGGTGGTGTCGCTTTATCAAGATCGCCCGGGCGAGCTTCATTAGTCTTACCCATAAGGTTGGTTTGTGTTCTGGCTAGGTTATGAGTGCGCGACTGTCATTTAGATGACCGGTAGATAACATTTTCGTCAGGATGACCTAGAGTGTTTTCTGACAGAAATGTCAGTTGAATGTCAGCTGTCTGTTGGAAATGTTCGGTATGATGAGTGACTATGAAGTTGGCTTAAGCTAGCAGGTGGAATGTATGAGGTTATTGCTTGTGGAGGATGAAGAAAAAACTTCTTCCTACATAAACCGAGCGTTTAGTGAACTGGGGTTCACCGTTGACGTTGCCTCCACGGGCACCGTGGGGCTCCACCTTGCATTGGAATATGACTACGATGCAGTCGTTTTGGATGTAATGCTTCCGGGTATGGATGGTTATAGCGTTCTCGAAAACCTGCGTATGACTAAACAGACGCCTGTCTTGATGCTGTCTGCACGAGGGTCTGTAGACGAGCGTGTAAAAGGCCTGAGGCATGGCGCGGATGACTACCTTCCAAAGCCATTTTCTCTTATCGAGTTAGTCGCACGTATCCAGGCACTGTTGCGCCGACGCCCGAGCGATGGCGCCGATATAGCGCAGCTTCAGATCCACGATCTTCATCTGGATTTATTATCGAGGAAAGTTTCGCGTGCAGGGGAACGTCTGGAACTGACAGCCAAGGAGTTTTCCTTGTTGAGTCTTTTGGCCCGACACCAAGGGCAGATTCTGTCGAAAATGATGATTGCAGAACAGATCTGGGATATGAATTTCGATAGCGACGCCAATGTTGTCGAAGTCGCAATAAAACGACTCAGAAGCAAAATTGATGCTCCGTATGAAATGAAGTTGCTCCATACCGTTCGGGGTATGGGTTATGTTCTTGAAGTACGTCCCGAGCGCCAGTCGGCATAGAGTAAACCAATGATAAAGAAATCAGTATCCGGCCGCCTGGCTTTGATGTTTGCAGTTGCGTCCGTGTTAATTGCATCGGTATTTGGTTTTTCTTTACGAGTGGCGTTGCATCAGTCGCTGGAGAGCCAAATGCATAACGAGCTGTTATTCCGGGAGTCGCTCATGGAGCCCTGGATAAGTGCTCGTACCAATTTTGATGACTGGCAAGCCGTTGTGGCCAAAGTGACTGACTTGTCCGCGGCCGAGGGCGGGCGAGTTCGTTACTGGGTGTTGAGTGAAGACCCTCTGTATCGAGTAGGTGGGCAGCCGCCTGTGGGTGTGGACTTGTCATCTCTGGCCAGTGGCTTTAATCAAGTGCCAGGTTTGAGTGAAGATGCATGCGCTCTTTACCTGTTGATCTCGGATATTCCGGTCAATGGTGATCGACCCGCGCTCAGGTTCGTCGTTGCAATAGATTCTACGCCGTACATGGGCACGTTGAATGAGTTTACTCGCGCCCTGTTGTTCATTAGCCTGTTCAGTGTGCTTCTTGTCGCCTTGCTAGGTTATTTTATTTCCAAGGTTGGAATGCGTCCGATCAATAGTTTGAGCGATCAGGCGCAGCGTCTGGCTCCCGGCAAATATGGGCAGCGGCTGGATGCGGCAGTCCTGCCGGAAGAATTGAAGGAGTTGGCCGTTTCGTTTAATGGGGTGCTTGAACGGCAGGAAGTGGCGTGGATGCAACTGGAGAGCTTTAACGCAGATGTCGCTCACGAGTTAAAAACGCCACTGACCAACCTGATAGGGGAAACCCAATTGGCACTTTCTCGTAAGCGAGATACCCATGAGTTGGTGGAGCTGCTGGAGTCAAACCTGGAAGAGTTGGAAAGAATGACGTCCATCGTCAATGATATGCTTTTTCTATCTCACGCCCAGTCCGGGGTGCGTGCGACCCAACTAAAAGAAGTATCTTTGCGTGAAGAGGCTTTTAAAACGGTCGAGTATGTTGAGCCTCTTTTCCAGCAGAAAAATAATGTCGTTACAGTGGATGGTGATGGGGTGGCATGCATCGACCGACAGCTCTTCCATCGCTCATTGGCAAACCTGCTGGATAACAGTTCCAGACATGCCATCGCGGGCACTACGGTAACGGTTTCTATCACCACGCGAGGCAACATGGCTGTGGTGTCCGTTGCCAATTATGGTGAGCCCATTGCAGAAGAGCATTTAAAGCGCTTGTTCGAGCGCTTTTACAGGGTCGATGGTTCGCGAGCCGGAAGCGACACGCATCATGGGCTTGGTCTTTCGATAGTCAAGGCTGTGGCGACTATGCATAAAGGCGACGTGTTCGCTAACAGCCGAAATGGAGTGAATACATTTGGCCTGACGTTGGCAATTGGCAGCATTGCCTCTGGGCATTCAGATGCTTTCGAATCGAAAAGTGATGTCGAAGTCGATGGCGTCCGTGTGTGAAGAGCTGAGTCCCACTCCAGTTGCTGTTGCCTTTTCGTAAAGACAGCAGTTTCGGATGTACATTGTAAACCCTTGAATTTTTCTGATTTTCCCCGCCTTCAAGCTTTTTTGAGCAGGGGTGGCATGGTTGAGTTGATAGTTTAATTTTCTTTACAGTGTTTATGCTAAGGGGGACATTATGGCCATTGAAGCTGTAACGACTATGAAGATCAAAGCAGTTGAAGCCTGTGCGGCAAGAATCGACACGCTATTGGCTATGAGCGTGGAGCATCTGTCGAGCTTCTCAGGTTGCTTGAATTGCTCGTATACCCGTAGAACTTCGGGATGCCCTGAGTGGATACTCAGTGCCTATTGGGCGGATAGCCATTCTTTGAATAAGAGTATGGGTTCACTTGAGTTGAATAACCTCATCAAGGATATTTGCGAATGCGCTTTGGGCGTTGATTTTCACTGTTTCATGGCCGACGACGAGTGAGCTGATAGCTCGTTGACATCTTTTTCTATTGATCCCGTTGGCAGCTATCCTGGTTTTCCGTAGCCGCTCCACGCTCAAGTTCGCAGTGCAGTATTCCATCACCACGCATCCCATGCGTTTTCCAACACCATTTACCTCGTGGGCCTTGATGCCCAGCCACACACCGGGACTTCTTCTGCCCATTTTTCAGCACCGCTTGCCCGGTGTGGGTGGATGCCGTTCTGCTCGGGCCATTCCTCGGCAAAGGATTGCCCATTCCCTTTCCCGTGAGGGATGCGCCCTTGATGCGTTCCATTCACAGGTGTCTACGACACTATGGTAAGCGGCTCATTGGCCATCGGGTTGACTCCTGCTGGTGGCTAAAGATCGCTCCCTATAGAGCTGCGCATGACCGACCAACTGTCTGAGCTCGACATGCCTGTGCCCATCCGCGCTATCGGCGGTGCATCTTTACTGCCGCCAGCCCGGAACTTGTAATTTTCCCTTCCAGTCCTATCTCTCATTCAGCGGCGCCAGGCGTCGCATCAGCACGTCGTACAAGGATGTCTCACCTTTCATCGCTCAATCGAGGCGCCCATGAATTCCGAAGAGCAAACCCTGATCGATGGCCTGTTCTCCCGCTTGCAGGAGGCCGAGCATCAGGGGGGACTACGCGATACCGAGGCCGAAGCGCAGATCAAGGGACATCTGGCCCGCCAGCCTGCTGCCGCCTACTACATGGCCCAGGCGATTCTGATTCAGGAAGCTGCGATCAAACGCCTGGATCAGCGTGTACGCGAATTGGAAGCCCAGGCCGCCGAGCAGCAACGACAGCGCTCAGGCAGCGGCGGCTTTCTCGCCGGCCTGTTCGGTGGCGGCCAGTCCAATAACGCCGCACAACCTGCGCAGCGCCCGGCTGGCTGGGGGGAGACCCGCTTCTCGCAAAACGCTGCCGCTGCGCCGGTTGCCAGTGCGCCGGCTGGTGCAGCGGCTGCCCAAGGCGGCTTCATGCGCGGCGCCTTGCAGACGGCGGCTGGCGTGGCGGGCGGGGTGATGGTGGCGGATCTGCTGACCAGCATGTTCCACCACGACCAGCCTCAGGAGATCGTCGAAGTCATCCGTGAAGACCTGCCCGCCCAGGACAGCTTCGCCAGCGGCCTGGACGATGCGCCATACGCGGGCACCGACGATATCGACACCGATGCCTTCGATAGCTCGGATTTCTTCGACGACGGCGATACCTTCAGCTAGGCAATCAGACATCCCAGGCGCAATAGGCGCCGGGCGCAGGTCGTCATTCACTGTGAATCTTGCACGTGCGGGGCGAGTCCATCGATCACCTGTGGGCAGGCGTGTTTGGCCGGTAGCGCAGCGGCATCGGGCGAATGCTCGATGTTGTCACGCCGGCTCTGCCCAGCATCTTTCGCACGTCAATGAGGTTTCTATGGATCTGCAAATCAAGGGGCGCGTTGCGCTCATTAGCGGTGCTGCCGGGGGCATCGGCCTGGCCACGGCAAAGCTGCTTGCCGAAGAAGGGGTTCACCTGCTGCTGACCGACAAGGATCAGGCCGCCCTGGACAAGGCCGGTGCCGATCTGCCTGGCGACGCGCTGAGGGTCGCCGCGGACATGACTCGCCAGGATGAGGTCGATGCGCTGGTCAAGGCGGGCGAAACCCGCTTTGGGAAAATCGATATCGTGGTGCATGCCGCTGGTGTTACCGGTGCCAAGGGCGATCCGCTGGAGTTACCCGACAGTGACTACCAGGAAGCCTGGGCCACCGATTTCTTTTCCGCCGTGCGCGTCGCTCGGGCCACCATTCCTGCCATGCGCCAGAGGGGATGGGGCCGATTGGTGTGCATCACCTCGGAGAACGCCGTTCAGCCCTACTGGGAGGAGGCCGTCTACAACGTATCCAAGGCCGCACTCGGCGCCTTCGTGAAGAACCTGTCCTACAAGGAAGCGGCCTACGGCGTGTTGTGCAATACCGTGGCCCCGGCTTTTATCGAAACCAACATGACCGACGGCATGATGCGTAAGCGGGCCGAGAAAGAGGGCGTTTCCTTCGACGAAGCGGTGGCGAGTTTTCTCGAGGAAGAGCGCCCCGGCATCGTCCAGCAGCGCCGCGGCCGGGCTGAGGAGGTGGCGGCAGCTATTGCCTTGCTAGTCTCCGAGCGGGCCTCGTTCATCAACGGTAGCAACCTGCGGGTGGATGGCGGTTCGGTTCAGGCCGTACAGAACTGAGCCACTGCTGCCTGTTGATCAGATGGCCGAGGTAGAGCTGCCGGTCAAGGTACGATCGACCAGGCGAATGCTGTTGCGTCCGCCGCGCTTGGATTGATAAAGCGCTGCGTCACCTTGTTCGATCAACGCCGCCAGGCTGGCGGGTGGCTGATCGAACAGGCTGGCGCCGATGCTCAGGGTTACCGCTTCTGGGGTGGCGAAGGTTTGCGCGGCCACGCCATGGAACCGCTCGCGCAACGTATCGCCCAGGCTCACGATGCGTTCCTGGGACGCATCGCGCAGCAGAATCACGAATTCGTCACCGCCAAGTCGGGCAGCCAGTGAACCGTCGGGCAGCACCAGGCGAATCATCTCGCCCAGTACCACCAGCAAGCGGTCGCCTGCACTATGCCCGTGCAGGTCGTTGACCAGCTTGAAGTTGTCGATATCGATCAACAGCAGCGCGCTAGGGCGGGACGGAGAAACCTCGTTGAGCAGGCGTGGCGCCCGTGCTTCCAGGGCGCGTCGGTTGTACATGGCGGTGAGCGGGTCGCGGGCAGCCAGCCGCTCGATGCGTTTCTCTCGGCGATAACGCACGGTGCCAGTCATCGACAGGGCGATCAGCATGAGCGCCATCACGCCCTCAACCAGCGAGATCTGGATGATCTCGCCACGAAAGGCCGCCAAGTCGATCAGCGTGCCTGGGATCAGCACCGGGATGGTCTTGGCGATATAGAACAGACCGTGGCCGAGCAGCACGAAGCGTAGCTGCGCGGCACCGGCACCCAGGGATTTACCTTGGGGGCGCAGCAGCCAGCTGGCCCAGAGCGCCGTCAGCGCAACTGACAGTGAATTGACCAGCAACATCACCTTCGACCACTGCGGCCCTTCCGGCAGGAGCAGCATGGCGAACCAGGCGACTACCATCAGGCACCAGGCCCGAGACAGGCGAGTCTCGGTGAAGCGTGCCACGCCGACCAGAAACAGCCAGTGCGCGGTGATCAGCAAGCCGTTGGCAAACCAGATACCTATCAGTAACAGGCCGCTGCCGCGCAACAAGGCGAGCGTCGAGCCCACGCTGATCAGTGCGAAAGCAGCGCTCCAGAAGAGCAGCGATGGCTCTCGCACGGTCTGCCATTCGATTGCCAGATAAAGCGCCGCCGCCAAGGCGAGGGCGATGGTGATCGTCAACATGGTTAAGGGATCGAGCGCCATGTTCTGAGAGTGCCTGCTTGTTTATGTGTTGGGCGTGCTGCGGTGATCGCGGGGGCTTGCAGCCGTTGCACATCGTGCAAACGGCTGCGATTTTTCGGCCGCGATTGTAAGCGTTCGGTTGCCAATTTCAGACGGGGCCAGGCAACGAAACGGATGGATGGCAGGCTTTTTTCACCTGCCACTCCAGCGAGTCCGTAGTGCTGCTCGCCCGCGCCGCGCTTTATTCAGTCTGGCAGACGGCAAGGCGTTTTCCACTGGCGGGCCAGGGCCGGGCCGGTCAGTGTGGTTTTGGCCTGACCGTCAGGCTGACCAGGCGGGTAACGACCAGGCCGATGTACATGACCCCGGCGAACTGCTCGAGCATCACCAGCGCCCGGGCGAATGGCTTTAGCGGCAGGATATCGCCCAGGCCGACGCCCGACAGGGTGGTGAAACTCAGGAACAGCAGTTCCACCCAGGTACGTTCCGCTTCCGGGTTGATGGCTGCGGTGAAACTACCAGGGCTCAGCAACTGGCACACGGAAAAGGCGTGGGCGAACGCCCAGGCCAGTAGGGTGAAGGTGGCGCCGACCGCGAACAGCTCATCGGTGCTCGCTCGCTGGTCTTCCATCATGTAGGCGATCAGGCCGCCAGCGGCATAGAAGTAGAAGCTCGACTCCATTGCTGCCAGCAGAATCGCCAGCACAGAGCTGTATTCGAACTCGACCGCCACGGTCAGCGCCAGGATGCAGGCGGCCTGAGTGAAGGCAATCCACTGGATGGTCGGGCTGCTGCGCACCATGCGCAGCGACATCGCCAGCACGATGATGCCGAAGGCTCCCACGATGGCGCGGCCTTCGGACAGCCGCTCCATGAAGGGGTAGAGCACGATGCCCAGCAACTGCACGAACAGCAAACTGGCAGAGGGATAACGAATCAGGTACGAGTGAACCTTGGGCATTGAATTGAACCAGGAGGAAGGGATGCAGAGGGCTGTGGCGAGCGCGCGAGCGATTTTGCCGGGCAGTCTAATGTATCCCGAGTGCCTATGTATGCTGCCGCACCGGCCGTCTGCTAGCGGCGAGAGCGGGGCTGATGCCGAAGGATATGGTAGGCCTGCTGCACATGTTCGACACCCTCGTTTGCCTGCTTGCCAACCAATATTGAACGCCCAGTTATTCAGTGTGCTCGCGCTGGGTTGTTTGCAATGCCTGAGTGAATGACGCCACTGCTTGAGCCGCCTCGGCAGGCGCTGCTTGCAGCAAGAAGTGGGGCGCGTTGATGGGGGCAACTTGCACAGCGGGAGAGATACGCTGGATATGCTTGAGCGCTTTGGTAGGAACGACGCGATCGTGCTGTGCGAGAAGATAGAGCATTGGTACGTCGATAGTTCCAAGCTGCATGGAGACGTCTACATCAAGGACTGCACGCAATCGCGCGCGTAATGCTTGCGCCGATACCTGCGACATTGCTGCTGCGAACGCAGCCCGCAACGCTGGCGTCGAGAAACGACCAAGCAACAGCGTACTGAGAGCGGGCAACGGCGCGAGCTTGACGGGCAACAGGCTAGCGATATGTCGCAGCGGGCCAAATGCCGGCCGTGGGTTGCGAACGAAGGTGCTGCACAGAACGAGGCCTACCAGCCCCGGCGGTCGCGATGCCGCAATCGCTACAGCAACAGGGCCAGAAAAGGATTCGCCCAACAGGATGAAGCGGCCACTGCTTGGAAGCGAGTGACGCGCATGGGCCTCCAGTTCGCTATAGCCAAGTGCGTCGACGGCTGGATAGCTAACGACCTGAACAGCGACGTCTTGTCCGAGAGCCGTTATGAATGGCTCGAATAAGGTGCCTGTACCATCCATTCCTGGTAGCAGCACGAGCGTCAGCATCGTTATCACCTACGACAAACTACGTTGCGAAGCGCCATGCCCTGGCTTGCCGGTGCAGTCAGTGCAAAGCCGAACTGCTGATAGAGGCGATACGCCTCGCCGTCGGCGATCAGACTGACGTACGCGGATTCTGGCACTTCGCGGGCGATGAAGTCGCTGATCTCGGCCATGATCTGCTTGCCCAGACCACGCCCCTGATGGGCCGGCAGCACCGCGATATCCACCACCTGATAGAACGAGCCGCCATCACCGATCACGCGGCCCATACCGACCGGTTCGCCAGCACAGAGAATCTGCACGGCGAACAGGCTGTTGGGCAGGCCACGGGTTGCCGCTTCGACGGTCTTGGCGCTCAGCCCCGCCGCGGTGCGCAGGTGGCGATAGGTTTCTACCGATGGGATGGCGTGCACGGCCGAGTAGGCAGGGGTGTTTTCTGTCATTCAATTATTCCTTTGTTGGCCATAATGGATCGCGTGCTGTTACCAGCAGCCCGGTGATTGCCAGTTAAAAAACAAATTCGTCGGCGGGTCGGAGCGGGTAGCTGACGCTTTATCCGGCCACCGTTTGAGATCGCAATGGTGGATGAAAAAGGCGTCAGCTACGCGCCCCGATCCACCCTACTTGCTGTCACGGTCTGGCATCGCTGTCGGTAAGGGCGGCGTGGTAACGAGCCAGCAGCAACGGTAAGCCCTTCTCGCGCCAGAAAACCAGACTGATCCCACCCGACGACATGCCGCCATGGCTGTGACGCTCAACGAACACGGACGACTGCGTCGAGTCTGGCGATAGGCCAACCAGGCGCTCGAAGGTGTCGTCGAGGATGGCGGCCAGCTGCGTCTCGCTTGGCGGAAGCGGTAGGGTGGCAAGCGTCTCGCTCATTTCCTGCCACAGATAGGGATCGCCTCGCAGGCCCCACTGGATGGGCGCGGGCTGGAACAAGGCGGATAGGGTGTAGATGGACATCGATTCATTTGTCTCAGCAGGGGGGGGACGTATGCAGTCAGTCAGCGTCTGTGGCGTTGCGCAGTCTTATCGCCCGGGCCGACATGTAGACGCGATTTGAGACCTCATCCAGGGACTCCATACCGGCAATGAAGCGACCATTTTCCCACGGCGCGTAATCGTTGAAGCTGCCCATGCCGCCGTAAACCGACATCACAGAGCACGCCAGGCCTGTCAGTTCATCCGCATCGCAACTGCTGCCCGCCAGCGCTTGGGCAGTCGACAGGCAATTGCGGAAATGAGCGCCCCAATGGCTATGGGCGTCGAAGGAGAGAATGTCGGTGAGCGCCGCAAGGTGAGCGATCAGTTCATTCAGCTGGGTTTGCGGATTGGTCATGGCGCGCCGGGTGGTTGATCTGCATCGAACGGTGAGTATGCCTCAAGCGTTTCTACGCTCAGGCTCCGCGCCATGGATAAATACCGTGTAGGTATCGGCTGGCCGGTTGCCGTCAGCCCGGTCGAGTGCATGGCCGATGGCGCCGCGATGATAGGTGCCGTGGTTGATCAGGTGAAAGATCGCTTCTTCACGGCTCAACATGCCCTGTTTGCCATCCACGAAAACAAAGCGAATAGGCTCCTGAAGCTGCGCGGGCGCAAGGCCACCGAGGTACGCGGCCAGCCACTGATTGGCAGCCGTCAGCCTGCGGTCGAGCTCATCGAGCTGGGGCAGGGTATCGGTGTTGGTACTGTCATGCGGCGCCGGCTCCTCAAGCAGCCGCGCGCGGAACAGCTCTTCAACGCGAACCATATGGTTGAGCTGCTGCCGCGCGAAGGCCAGCGCTTCAGGCTGCGTCAGCGGGTCGAGCTGAGCGACGGCATCCAGTGTTCGACGATCTGCCCAGGCTTTGTATTGGAGAGTGTTGTGTATGAGCATCGAGTTGACCTTAGGCGCTGTTTGAAGGGGAGAGTCCATAAACATCGTTAGGCGTAGGTAGATGAAAAAGGCGTCATCCACCCTACTTGCTTATTCGCCTATGACTTCTCTAGCTCTTATTGCTGCTGAGGTTATTATATTAATCGCAGATTTTGTTATTTCCTTGGTTGGGGGAAGCCTGTCGTGGTATTGCAATGAGTATTGGCCGTCAGACATTTTTAGAGCAGCAGGTAGATACCTTTGAAGCGTGAAGTAGTCGCTTATTTGAATTCCTAATAATGAAATAATGCTTATCTCGTTGGATTTATCTAGGTATTCTGTTAGTGGCTTGAATAAGCTTATGAATTTCTCACCTGATATTTTCCTTAAAAGCTTATCGCCGTCTGAAATTCTTCTATCTGGCTTGGGCAGATAATTAGATATTTTTTCAAAGAGCATAGCTTTTGCCATAGAAATTTCAGCTGTGGCTTGTTCAAGTTCGTTGCTTTCTAGCAAGCTTTCTGCATTTTTAATTTTGGCGCGAATATTTGAGTATGGAATTAAATCGGCTAATGACAGTGACGTGAGTTCTATTGAGTAGAATTCATAGAAACTGATTGTAAGGAATTCTTCAGTGTATGCTTTAAATTTTTTTGCTTCTGAGATGTCTGGTAAGTTACCGTAGTGCTTGAAGTTAATTCTAGATTTATTTAGCTCTAGAATTTTTGCCTTGAAAGGAAGCGATAATCCTTTTGTGTTTCCTTTAGCGTTTTTTACAAGGTCAAAAAAACTAGTGAAGGCAGTTTGCTCTTTTGCTTCGGCGTCAAGGCTCTTTAGAAGCGACCAAATAAATATCTCTATTGAGTCTTGAAATAGTGAAATTGAAATTCCTGCTGAAACTGGATCGTCTTTTTCAGCGTAGCCTGAACCGATCAAGAACAGCCTCTTGGCTAGGAGTAACTGCTCTTTCATGCGTGTTCCTTGTAGTCTAATGCTTGATTAAAGGGCGGGCTTTAGCTAGTCCCAGTGAGCGAAGCGAACGGTTTGAGTTGGTTGTTATGTGCTGTTGATTCAGTGGCTATAAAAGTGAAGTTATGATAGCGGAACAAGCTTATCTCCTATTGGTAGTCCGAAGCCGTATCTAACGTGAGGGGTTTTTCGTTGCTCCGGCGCCAACTCCATAACAAAAAATTGAACCCCACCAGCCTTTCCAATATGGCGAGAATTCAAAAAAACAGCCATCAACTCGACAATTTTGATCAATGATTCAAAAGAGCTTTCAAAGAAGCCTTTTACCAGAGTAATGCTTATTTGTGTCTTAGAATGCACTACCTCAATGGTAGGAGGGAAGTGGGCAGATCACACACTGTTCACATACTTTGCAAGGTTTACCTAAGAGGATCACCAGGCGCCGTCACTGTTTCTGGAGTGAGCCGTTTGTTAGCCTTTTCTCCTCGCGATGCGCTGATGAGTGGGTACTGATTTTGAAAGCTTACGCAGCTCACTAATTGGAAATGAGAGCAGTGAGAGACCAATTCCTTTTCGATGAATGTAGCGGTCATAGATGATTTGACCTGGCCCGTTGAAAATTTCCTCATACTCCCCGTTGGGGTGAAGCCTGAAGCCTAAGTAATAGTCGGGGACGGTTCTAAAGGTGAGAAAGTTCTTAAAGGTTGCTTTGACTTGAACAAGTTTTCCGTCTGAGGCAACGCCATCATGTCGTGGCTGTGAGACCTCATGGACTGCCATGTCGTACTCAAGCTCTGCAATAACCTCTCCAATATCGCCTACCAAACGGCCATCTATCGTGAATACACGATTAGGAAAGGTATCTTTTAGCTTTTGAATACCCTCAAATATTAATTCAAGGGCTTCGGTTATTGCTCTGTGCTTTTGCATGTTAGTTTAGTACTTGATTAAGGGCGGGTTTTAGCCCATTCAGTGAGCGTAGCGAACGCTTTGAGTCAATTTTTAGGATTTTAACCACTCGCTCAGCAGTGAAGCGATGTACGGCTCGAAAATTTTAATTGTCCAGAGAAACAATGCTAGTTTCAAAGCCAAAATGACCCAAGAAAGTAAACCATATCGGCTATGCCTGAGCCTGCCGTCTAGAAATTTAGGGCCCACGAATACAAACCAAAGCACTGGAGCCACGAAGAATATTGAAGTTATCCAATTCTCGACGGTATTCGGCCTGACAGTAACTATGGCTAGCGGAATGCACGCGAGCATATGCCATACGCTGGTATGGCATTTTTTATATAACGGGATATTCAGCGGTTTTGATGGCATTTGATAGCCTAACGTTTTGTTAAGAGGTGGCTTTAGCGCGCCCAGTGCCACAGCAACATCACGTCAACGCTGCTTACCGATTAAACCTTGCCACCAACGAATACTGCCCCTGCGCCGTACTGGTCAACTCTTCACTTAACAGCGCCGTACTCTGCGCCTCGCCAGCGGTCTGGTCTGACAGTTGGGCGATGGTGGTGATATTGCGGCTGATTTCGTCGGCCACAGCGCTTTGTTCTTCGGCGGCGGCGGCGATCTGGTCGGCCATTTCGGCGATGTTGGCGACGGCGTCGCTGATACCGGCCAGAGCATGGTCGGCCTGTTGTACGCGTTCGACGCCTTCGTCGGCCTGTTTGCGGCCGATGTCCATGGTCAGTACCGCTTCGTCGGCGGTGCGTTGCAGTTTGGCGATCAGTTCGTGGATCTGCCCGGTGGACTGGGCGGTGCGCTGAGCCAGGGAACGCACTTCATCGGCGACCACGGCGAAGCCGCGGCCCATTTCGCCGGCGCGAGCGGCTTCGATGGCGGCGTTGAGGGCCAGCAGGTTGGTCTGGTCGGCGATGCCTTTGATCACGTCGACCACGCCGCCGATTTCGTTGCTGTCGCGGGCCAGGCGGGTGACGGTTTCGCCGGTTTCGCCTACCGAGAGCGACAGACGCTGGATCGCTTCGCGGGTTTCGCTGGCGATGGTGCGGCCTTGCTGGGTGAGGCGGTTGGCTTCCTGGGTGGCGATGGCGGTACGTGCCACGTTGTTGGCCACTTCCAGGGTGGTGGCGGCCATTTCGTTGACGGCGGTGGCGACCTGATCGGTTTCCTCACGCTGGCGCTGCAGCCCCGCGGAGCTGTTGTGGGCCAGCACGTCGGCCTGAGTGGCTTGTTTGGCGAGGTTCTCGGCGCTGTCCTGCAGGCGGGTGAGGCAGGTTTTCAGGCGTGCCTCCTGGCTGAGTATGGAGAGCTCCAGGCGGCCTTCGACGCCACGGCTGTCGGTGTACATCTGCGCGATCAGCGGGTCGGAGGTGCTTTGTTCGGCCAGCTTGAGAAGGCGTTTGATACCACGGGTTTGCCAGGCCAAGCCCAGCAGGCCGAGCGGGATCGAAAGCGCGGCGGCGGCGATGAAGCCCCAGGTGCTGTCCAGCCACGCGCCGACTAGGAAACCGACCTGGCTGACCAGAATGAACGGCAGCCAGTTCTGCAGCACCGGTAGCCAACGGTCGCGGCTCGGTATGGCAGCCTTGCCAGCGTTGATGCGCGCATAAAGCAACTGGGCGCGTTGAACCTGCTCCGCAGTGGGTTTGGTGCGCACCGACTCGTAGCCGGTGACTTTGCCGCCATCGAGCACTGGCACCACGTAGGCGTTGACCCAGTAGTGGTCGCCGTTCTTGCAGCGGTTTTTGACGATGCCCATCCACGGTCGGCCGGCCTTCAGGGTGTTCCACATGTGCTCGAACACGGCAGGCGGTACATCAGGGTGGCGCACCAGGTTGTGGGGCGCGCGGATCAGCTCGTCTCGCGAGAAACCGCTGATTTCGACGAAGGCATCGTTGCAATAGGTGATCTGGCCCTTGAGGTCGGTCGTCGAGATCAGACGCTGTTGCGCCGGAAACGTCCGCTCGTTCCCGGTGATCGGCTGATTGTTACGCATGGCATCTACCCTGATGATTTTTGATTTATCGCGTACGCGCGGCAGGGCTAGGAGTGTAACCGGATTTTGAGGTGGATCACATTTTGACGCCGGTATAACGGCAGTCCATTGGTGTAATGGTGGTGTCAGGCGGGCGGGAACATCGGCGTACGAGGAGGGCGGAAGACGGGGAATGTGAGATCGATAGGGGTCTGTGAGAGCGCATCCCCGGGTGTCGCTTCGCTCGACCCAGGCTACGGATAGCAACGGGCGCCGCATCTCTGCGGCGCCCGTTTTATTGCTATCAGCCAGCGATCAATTGGCGCAGCACGTAGTGCAGAATGCCGCCCGCCTTGAAGTACTCCACTTCGTTGAGGGTATCGATGCGGCAGAGCAGTTCGACGCTGCGCTGCTTGCCGTCTTCACCGGTAATTTCCAGGGTCAGCGGCATGTGCGGGCGTACGTCGACGCCGTCCAGGCCCTTGATGGCCAGGGTTTCCTTGCCGGTCAGGCCCAGGCTCTTGCGGTCGGCACCGTCGGTGAACTGCAGCGGCAGTACGCCCATGCCTACCAGGTTGGAGCGGTGGATGCGCTCGAAGCTTTCGGCGATCACCGCTTTCACACCCAGCAGGTTGGTGCCCTTGGCGGCCCAGTCGCGGCTCGAGCCGGTGCCATATTCCTTGCCGGCAATCACTACCAGCGGCGTGCCTTCCTCCTGATAGCGCATGGACGCGTCATAGATGGCCAGCTTCTCGCCGCTTGGCACGTGTACGGTGTTGCCACCTTCTTCGCCATCGAGCATCTCGTTGCGGATGCGGATATTGGCGAAGGTGCCGCGCATCATCACTTCGTGGTTGCCGCGGCGCGAGCCGTAGGAGTTGAAGTCACGTGGCTCCACGCCTTGCTCGCGCAGGTAGCGGCCAGCAGGGCTGTCGGTCTTGATGTTACCGGCAGGCGAGATGTGGTCGGTGGTCACCGAGTCGCCGAGCAGCGCGAGGATGCGTGCGTTGGCGATGTCGGTGATGGCCGGTGGCGCCTGATCGATGGCCTCGAAGAACGGCGGATGCTGGATGTAGGTGGAGTCGTTCTGCCAGGTGTAGGTATCGGCCTCGGGCACGGCGATGGCCTGCCACTGCTCGTCACCGGCGAACACTTCGGCGTATTCCTTGCGGAACATGGCGGTGCTGACCTTCTGTACCGCTTCGGCGATTTCCTTCTGGCTCGGCCAGATATCGCGCAGGTACACCGGCTTGCCGTCGCGGTCTTCGCCCAGCGACTCTTCGGCGATGTTGATTCGCACGCTACCGGCCAGGGCGTAGGCGACCACGAGGGGTGGCGAAGCCAGCCAATTGGTTTTCACCAGCGGGTGCACGCGGCCTTCGAAGTTGCGGTTGCCAGACAGCACCGAGGCGACGGTCAGGTCATGATCCTGAATGGCCTTCTCGATCGGGTCGGGCAGCGGGCCGGAGTTGCCGATGCAAGTGGTGCAGCCGTAGCCGACCAGATCGAAACCGAGCTTGTCGAGGTACTCGGTCAGCCCGGCTGCGGCGAAGTACTCGGTCACCACCTTGGAGCCCGGAGCCAGCGAGCTCTTGACCCAGGGTTTACGCTGCAGGCCTTTCTCCACCGCCTTCTTGGCCAGCAGGCCGGCGGCCATCATGACGCTCGGGTTGGAGGTGTTGGTGCAGGAAGTGATCGCCGCGATCACCACGGCGCCGTCGCTGAGCGGATGACGCTTGCCGTCCATCTCGTAGTGGATTTCGTTCTGCGCGGCATTGCCGACTGCCACGCCACCGCCGCCCTCGCTCTCCAGGCGGCCTTCTTCCTTGCCGCTGGGTTTGAGCTGCAGGCCGAGAAAGTCATCGAACGCCTGGCTGACATTTGGCAGGGCGACGCGATCCTGAGGCCGTTTCGGGCCGGCCAGGCTGGCTTCTACCTCGCCCATGTCCAGCGCAAGGCTGTCGGTGAACACCGGCTCGGTACCGGCGTTGCGCCACATGCCTTGGGCCTTGGAATAGGCCTCGACCAGTTTCACGGTTTCCTCGGGGCGACCGGACAGACGCAGGTAGCCGAGGGTGATCTCGTCGACCGGGAAGAAACCGCAGGTGGCGCCGTATTCCGGTGCCATGTTGGCGATGGTGGCGCGATCCGCCAGAGGCAGTTCGGCCAGGCCGTCGCCATAGAATTCGACGAATTTGCCGACCACGCCTTTCTTGCGCAGCATCTGGGTGACGGTCAGCACTAGGTCGGTGGCGGTGATGCCTTCCTTGAGCTTGCCGGTTAGCTTGAAGCCGATCACTTCGGGAATCAGCATGGATACCGGCTGGCCGAGCATCGCCGCTTCCGCTTCGATGCCGCCCACGCCCCAGCCGAGTACGCCAAGGCCGTTGATCATGGTGGTGTGCGAGTCGGTGCCGACCAGGGTGTCGGGGTAGGCGAAGGTGGTGCCATCTTCTTCCTTCGTCCACACGGTGCGGCCGAGGTATTCCAGGTTGACCTGGTGACAGATGCCGGTTCCTGGCGGTACCACGCTGAAGTTGTCGAAGGCACTCTGGCCCCAGCGCAGGAACGCGTAGCGCTCGCCGTTGCGTTGCATCTCGATCTCGACGTTTTCGCCGAACGCCGCTGGCGTGGCGAACTTGTCGACCATCACCGAATGGTCGATGACCAGGTCAACCGGCGACAGCGGGTTAATCTTCTGCGGATCGCCGCCGGCTTTGGCCATCGCGTCGCGCATGGCGGCCAGATCGACCACAGCCGGTACGCCGGTAAAGTCCTGCATCAATACGCGGGCTGGGCGGTACTGGATCTCGCGGTCGGAGCTGCGTTTCTGCAGCCAGTCACTCATGGCCTGCAGGTCGTCGCGGGTGACGGTTTTGTCGTCTTCCCAGCGCAGCAGGTTTTCCAGCAGCACCTTGAGCGAAACCGGCAAATCGTCGATGTTGCCGAGCTGCTTGGCAGCCTCTGGCAGGCTGAAGTAGTCGTAGGATTTGCCGTCCACGTCCAGTGTGCGGCGGCAGTTCAGGCTATCGATGGAAGGCATCGTGCATCTCCTTGTGGCTTGCACGGTACAAGCCGTTCTGGTTTTGGCAGAGGTTCTCTCCGACTCTGCGCACTGGTTCCCTTACGGCTTGCGATGAGCCGTCGTCCGGTCTTGCGCCTGGCGTGAAAACGCCTGTGCGGCGGGCCGGTAAATGCCGGGATTCTGTTCACTGGACAGGGGGCAGGCGCCGCGGGTTCCAGTTTTCGCTATCATGCGCGGCCCAAGGAGAGCCCTGATGAATACTTTGTTACTGCACTGCCGCCCTGGTTTCGAGAACGAGGTGTGTTCGGAAATCTCCGAACATGCGGCGCTTCTCGATGTTCCTGGTTATGCCAAGGCCAAGCCGAATACCGCCTGTGCGGAGTTCATCTGCAGTGACGAGGAGGGCGCCGAGCGGCTGATGAAGGGGCTGCGTTTCAGCCAGTTGATCTTCATTCGGCAGTGGGCACGGGGGCGCTTCATGGAGCTACCCGAGAAGGATCGCATCAGCGTGCTGCTCGAGCAGCTGGCGCCGTTGCCGGCCTTCGGCAGCCTGTGGCTGGAGGTGCTCGACACCAACGATGGCAAGGAGCTGTCCGGCTTCTGCAAGAAATTCGAAGGCCCGCTGCGCAAGGCCCTGACGGCCGCCGGCAAGCTGGTGGAGAACGCCCGGGCGCCACGCCTGCTGCTGACCTTCAAAAGTGGCCGTGAAGTGTTCCTTGGTATGGCCGAGGCGAACAACTCGGCGATCTGGCCTATGGGAATTCCGCGCCTCAAGTTTCCTCGGGAAGCACCAAGCCGCTCGACCTTGAAGCTCGAAGAAGCTTGGCACACCTTTATTCCCCGCGAGCAGTGGGACGAGCGCCTGTCAGACGAGATGACCGGCGTCGATCTCGGTGCCGCGCCCGGTGGCTGGACCTATCAACTGGTGCGCCGTGGCATGCTGGTAACGGCCATCGATAATGGCCCGATGGCCGAGAGTCTGATGGATACAGGCCTGGTGCAGCATCTGATGGTCGATGGCTTCACCTGGAAGCCCAAACAGCCGGTGGACTGGATGGTCTGCGACATCGTCGAGAAGCCCGCGCGCAGTGCCGCGCTGCTGGAAACCTGGATCGGCGAGGGGCATTGCCGTGAAGCGGTGGTCAACCTCAAACTGCCGATGAAGCAGCGTTACGCCGAGGTACGCCGTTTACTCGAGCGCATTGCCGACGGCCTGGCCGCGCGCAAGGTCAAGGTCTCCATCGCCTGCAAGCAGCTGTATCACGACCGCGAGGAAGTGACCTGTCACCTGCGCCGGCTGGATAAATAAGCTGCCCCTTACTGAGCAACGATTCGAATTGCTGCGGAGCCCGTGATGCTTGATACCACCCCCGATGACACCCTCGACGCCACCGGGCTGTTTTGTCCGGAGCCGGTGATGATGCTGCACAACAAGGTGCGCGATTTGCCGGCTGGCGGTTTGCTCAAGGTCATTGCCACCGATCCCTCGACGCGCCGTGATATTCCCAAGTTCTGCGTGTTTCTCGGCCACGAACTGGTCGAGCAGGCGCAGGACGCCGATACCTATCTGTACTGGATTCGCAAGAAGGTTGATTGAGCGGTTCAAGGCGAAAGCGGACGGTGAGCAGAGCTTTTGTGGGAGAGGCTTTAGCCTCGATTTTGCCTAGCTAGGCGTAAAGAGCTCGCGGCTAAAGCCCCTCCCACGAGATCGCGAACGTCCGCTTCCGCCTTCTTGCTGCCAATTCACGCTTGGCTGCCTTCACGCCCCGGCGCTTCGACCAGCCAAATCCGTCGCTTGGCGCTGCTTTTCAGGCGTAGGGTCAGCATCAGGGCGGCGCAGGTCAGGCCAACAATCAACCCTTCCCATAACCCCGCTGGGCCGCTGGCCGGGCCGAACAGGTCGGTCAGGCCGAGGATGTAGCCCACAGGCAAACCGATGCCCCAGTAGGCGAACAGGGTCATGATCATGGTCGCGCGGGTGTCCTGATAGCCGCGCAGTGCGCCTGCGGCAGTGACCTGCAGGGCATCGGAGAACTGAAACAGAGCGGCGTAGACGATCAGGCTGGCGGCCAGAGCGATCACCTCCGGCGCTGGGGTATAGATCTGCGCGATTTGCTCGCGCATCAGCAGCATGCAACTGGCCGACACGCAGGCGTAGGCCAGTGCGGTCACCATGCTCACCCCGGCAGCGAAGCGTGCCTCACGCGGCTCGCCGCGGCCCAGGGCCTGGCCCACGCGCACCGTGGCGGCCATGCCAATGGAGTAGGGGATCATGAACACCAGCGAGGCGAAGTTCAGGGCAATCTGATGCCCGGCGACCACCGTGGCGCCCAGCCCGCCGATCAAGAGCGCAATCACCGCGAAGATGCTCGATTCGGCGAACACCGAGATGCCGATCGGCAATCCGATACCCAGCAGGCGCTTGATCAGCGGCCAACTCGGCCGCTCGAAGCGCTGCAGCGGTGTGGTGTCGTTATAGGCCGGTGCACGGCGAATCCACCAGATCATGCCCAGCAGCATGAACAGCATCACCATCGCTGTGGCCCAGCCGCAGCCGACGCTGCCCAGTGGCTGCAAACCAAGCTTGCCGTAGATGAGCACGTAGTTCAGGGGGATGTTCAGCAGTAGCCCGAACAGGCCCACCACCATGGCTGGGCGGGTACGGCCCAGGCCGTCGCTGTAGCAGCGCAGCACATGGAACAGCGCCACGCAGGGGAAGCCGAACGCCACGCCGTGCAGGTAGCCCATGGCCGGCTCGATCAGATCCGGATCGACCTTCATCAGCCGTAGCACGAACTCGGCGTTCCACAGCACTGTGCCGGCCAGGCAGCCCACCACTAGGGCCAGCCACAGTGCCTGGCGCACCAATGGGCCGATTTCCCCGTGCTGCCCGGCACCAAAGCGTTGCGCCACCTTGGGCGTGGTGGCCAGCAGAATACCGGTCATCAGCAGGAACACCGGCACCCAGATCGAATTGCCCAGCGCCACCGCCGCCAGATCGCGGGCGCTGAAACGCCCGGACATCACCGTATCGACGAAGCCGATGGAGGTGTACGCCAGTTGCGCGATGATGATCGGGGTGGCCAGGGCCAGCAGCGTGCGCAACTCGGTGCGCACGCGCTGCAGGCGGGAAAGGGCAGGCATCGGGGTTCCGTGATCCGTGGAAAACCGCACAGTCTACGCGTTGACGGATCGGTCAGGAAAGGCGCCGGGAAACTGTTTCAACGCCGCACAGCCGAAGCGCAGATGTTTTTCGTGCAGAGCCCGGGCTGTGCATCCGGTTAGAATGCCGGCCTGATTGCGGAGATATCCATGCGCATAGTTGCCGACGAAAACATTCCCCTGCTCGATGAGTTCTTCGCCGGTTTCGGCGAGATTCGCCGCTTCCCCGGCCGTGCCATCGACCGTGCCGCCCTCGGCGATGCCGAGCTGCTGCTGGTGCGCTCGGTAACCAGCGTCGACCGGGCACTGCTGGAAGGCAGCCAAGTGCGCTTCGTGGGCACCTGCACCATCGGCACCGATCACCTGGATCTTGGGTATTTCGCCGAGGCCGGTATCGCCTGGAGCAGCGCACCGGGCTGCAACGCACGCGGTGTGGTGGACTACGTGCTCGGCAGTCTTCTGGTGCTTGCCGAGCGTCTGGGCAGTGACCTGACGCAGCGTACCTATGGGGTAGTCGGCGCCGGCCAGGTCGGCGAGCGGCTGGTGCGCGTGTTGCGCGGTCTGGGCTGGCGCGTGCTGGTCTGCGATCCACCGCGTGAGCGCGCCGAAGGTGGGGATTTCGTCGACCTGCAGCAGATCATCGAGCAGTGCGACGTGATCAGCCTGCACACGCCGTTGACGCGCGAAGGTGAGTTCGCCACTCGGCATCTGATCGATGCGCAGCGCTTGCAGGCGCTGCTTCCCGGCACCTGGCTGATCAACGCCAGTCGTGGTGCGGTGGTGGATACCGCCGCGTTGTGCGAGCATCTGCAGCAAGGGATCGATCTGCACGTGGTGCTGGATGTCTGGGAAGGCGAGCCACTGGTGGAGCCGGCCCTGGCTGCGCTGTGCCATATCGCCACGCCGCACATCGCTGGCTACAGCCTTGATGGCAAGCTACGTGGCACGGCGCAGATTTACGACGCGTTCTGCCGGCACCAAGGCATCTCGCCGCAGCTGACGCTGGATGCGCTGACGCCCGAGCGCTGGCTACCGCGCCTCAGCATCGGCGCTGGCAGTGATCCTGCCTGGGCACTGGCGACGCTTTGCCGGGCGGTCTATGACCCGCGCCGTGATGATGCAGGCCTGCGTCGCAGCCTGGTCGCTGACGTGCAGGCGCGCAAGGCCGGCTTCGATCTGCTGCGCAAGCAGTATCCGATGCGGCGAGAAATCGAAGGGCTGGACGTCGAGCTGCTCGGCAGTGACGAGCGACTGCAAGCGCTGATCACGGCGCTGGGCGCGCGCGTGATCAGCGCTGGTTAACAGCCTGGGTGGTCAGGAAGGGTTTTCATCCTTGGGCTTGAACCACTGTTCGTCCAGCTCGTTGCAGGCTTGCTGGATCATGCTTTCGGTGATCGGTATTTCCCGGCCGCGAGGGTCGATCACGGCACCATGGCTGGTTTCCGATTGTGCACTTGCTTGATTGGCGTGTTGCTCGTCAGGGCTGCTCATTGTGGTTTCCTCATCAGGTGTTCGCGCTGTCTACCGGCATCTATGCTTGGCGACGTTATCTGGCGATGGGGGGCATCCCAATATGGCTTCAACTTTGCCCAGCCATACTGTCGCAAAAAATTACCGGATAAAGAAGAGAGTCCGTCGAACGGTTTTGGCTTTGAAGGGAGAGCATGGAGTGCTGAGATCATCATTGTTGCTGTTGGGTTGGCTGCTGAGCCTGCACGTACTTGCCGTGGAACCGGCGACGTTGGTGAGTGGGGCTCGCGAGCAGGTCGGCGTAACCCTGTCCTACGATCCCGCTTACCGGCGCATCGACTATCCTGGCGGTGATGTGCCGATGGAAACCGGTGTCTGCACTGACGTGGTGATCCGCGCGTTGCGTCTGCAAGGCCTGGATCTGCAGCAAGCGGTGCATGTGGACATGGCCGCGAATTTCTCCGCCTATCCCAAGCACTGGGGGCTGAGCCGCCCCGACCGCAATATCGACCATCGTCGCGTGCCCAATCTGATGACCTGGTTCCAACGCCAGGGCATGGGGCAGCAGGTCAGTCGGGATGCCCGTGATTATCGCTCGGGCGATATCGTCACCTGGGATCTGGGGCGCGGTCTGACCCATATCGGTATCGTTTCCGATCATCTGTCCGCTGCGGGCGAGCCGTTGATCCTGCACAACATCGGCGCTGGTACCCGCGAGGAGGCCATTCTGTTTCGCTTTCCCGTCATTGGTCATTACCGCTTCGCACCGGGCTAAGCCCAAAAACGACAAAGCCCCGCGCCTGTCAGGGCTGCGGGGCTTCGTTGCGGACACGTATCAGGCGTGGTGGTAGCTGATCACGCTGTCCTGTTCCTTGAGCATCTTGCGCATTTCGGCCGGAATGTTGCCGGCTCTGACGGCGAGCTCGAGGCGGATGTCTTCGAGGCTTTGGGCGAAAGCGTTCGAGTCGTTCAGCTGCAGCTTCTGCAGCACCCGGCTGTAGGCGGTGGTATCGGCTTCATCGATCAGGGAGAGAACGATGCTGCCGTCCGGGCGAGGCCGACTGAAGGTGGCGCGTAGGGGGGCGAATAGCTGGTCGACAAGCTGTCGATTACTATTTTCCATTGACGAACTCCAGTTGAAGTATGAATACCTATGAGTAACTAGGATTCATTTAGTTCGACGATGGCTACTATTTCGCTCCCTTAATAGTGACGTTGTTTGCAAATTCACTGCTTGGATCAGCGACGCAGCGCTTTGCGGGTGCGTTCGATCACGCCTTTCAGGGAATCGTCGCAATATTGGCCGGGGTAAAGGCGTTGGCTGTGCTGCGCGACACCGGTGTGATCCACGACTGTGAAGCTGAAGCTGCCCTTGCGGGTTGCCAGGATATGGCAGGCAAGCGGGGCGAAAGCGTTGGACAGGGTATGGATAGCGGTCTGGATTTGTTGGTTGGTATTCATATTCGGGTGTTTCCTGATACTACGGGCACATAATCGCGCCATAAGAGAGGGCTCCGGGCACTGGCTTGGGCCAATGGGATTGATTATCGGAGCGGACTGCGCGCTTTTAAGTTCCACCTATATAGTGAGGTGAAAGCTAGAGCGGGTCTGTACTTCGGAAGGCTGGCGACGGTCTGCGCGTGAGCGGGACGGCCAGATCAGTCAGCGGAGGGGGTCTTGGCAGTTGTGCGTGCATCCTTTGGATGCCGATTGCCAGGAAACCATCGAGAAGGCCATAAGGCCGAATGACTTGCAGCGTGGTACGAACGGGACGGACTATACGTGGCTGTATAAAATTTAGCCAGCCCTGATTGCAGTCTTTTTCATGTCCGCCGATCGGCGTCGCACTGATAGGCCTATTTGAGCTAGCATTAGTCCTCTTTTGCTTTCCTCTGGCGACGGTTTTCAATGAGTTATCAGGTTCTTGCACGCAAATGGCGCCCGCGGTCGTTTCGCGAAATGGTCGGGCAGACCCATGTGCTGAAGGCACTGATCAACGCACTCGATAGCCAGCGCCTGCATCATGCCTACCTATTTACGGGTACACGGGGCGTGGGCAAGACCACCATCGCGCGGATTATCGCCAAGTGCCTGAACTGCGAAACCGGCATCAGTTCCACCCCTTGTGGCACCTGTTCGGTGTGCCGGGAGATCGATGAAGGGCGTTTCGTCGACCTTATCGAAGTGGATGCCGCCAGCCGCACTAAGGTGGAAGACACCCGCGAGCTGCTCGACAACGTGCAGTACTCGCCGAGCCGCGGGCGCTTCAAGGTCTACCTGATCGACGAAGTGCACATGCTCTCCACCAGTTCCTTCAACGCCTTGCTCAAGACGCTCGAGGAACCGCCACCCCACGTCAAATTCCTGCTCGCCACCACCGATCCGCAGAAGTTGCCGGTTACTGTGCTGTCGCGCTGCCTGCAGTTCTCCCTGAAGAACATGCCGCCAGAGCGCGTGGTCGAACACCTCACCCATGTTCTGGGTGCCGAGAACATTCCTTTCGAAGACGACGCCCTGTGGCTGCTCGGCCGTGCGGCCGACGGTTCCATGCGCGACGCCATGAGCCTGACCGACCAGGCCATCGCCTTTGGTGAAGGCAAGGTGCTCGCTGCCGATGTGCGCGCCATGCTCGGTACCCTCGACCATGGGCAGGTGTACGGCGTGCTGCATGCGCTGATCGAAGGTGACGCCCGTGGTGTGATCGAAGCGGTGCGCCAGCTCGCCGAACAAGGCCCGGACTGGAGTGGCGTGCTGGCGGAAATGCTCAATGTGCTGCACCGCGTGGCCATCGCCCAGGCGCTGCCGGATGCCGTGGATAACGGCCAGGGCGACCGCGACCGGGTTCTCGGCCTGGCCCAGGCACTGCCGGCCGAAGACGTGCAGTTCTATTACCAGATGGGCCTGATCGGCCGACGCGACCTGCCGCTGGCGCCGGATCCGCGTGGCGGCTTCGAGATGGTGCTGCTACGCATGCTGGCGTTCAGGCCAGCGGGCGAGGGCGCTGCCCCGAGGGTGGCGCTAAAGCCACTGGGGATCAGCCAGGCCAAGGCTGATCCCCAGACAACTCCGGTGGCCGACGTAGCGTCTGCTGCGTCGACCCCTGTTGTCAGTGCTGCGCCGCAGATTCCGGTCGCCGCGAGCCAGCCTGCGCCGGCCACAGTGGTGCAGCTAGCAGCAGAGCCTGTTGTCGAACCAGCGCCCATCCCGCCAGCGGTAACTGCGCCCGTGGCCGTTGCTGCCCCGGCGCCCGTGGTAACGCCGCCGTGGGAGGAGGCGCCGGTCGAGGCCAAGGTCGTCGAGCCCGTAGCACCGGTCAGCGAAGCGCCTCAGCCGTCTACCGCCGTGCAGGCCCAGCCAGAGCCGAAGGCAGAAGAGCCGGCCAAGATTGCGCAACCCGAGCCGGAGGCGGCACTGCCCGTTCCGGAGCTGGCCGACGTGCCGGTGATCGACAGCAACGATCTGAATCCACCCGACAGCGATGATGAGCCACCACCCGGTGACTACGACTACGTGGCGATGGATGCCGAGAATCTGGATTACGATTTCGCCGATGTACTCGCCGATGAGCAGCCGGAAGCCGAGCCCGAGCTAGCGTCACTGCCGGCCACCGGCCTGGCTGCAGACTGGCTCGAGTTATTCCCGAAGCTGGGCCTGAGCGGCATGACGGGCAGCATCGCCGCCAACTGCAGCCTGATCGCCGTCGAGGGTGACAAATGGTTGCTGCACCTGGATCCTGCCCACAGTGCACTGTTCAACGCGACCCAGCAGCGTCGCCTGAACGATTCGCTCAATGCCTACCATGGCCGTGAGCTGCAACTGAGTATCGAATTGATCAAGCCTGAGCAGGAGACACCCGCCCAGGCAGCAGCGCTCAAGCGCGCTAACCGCCAGCGTGATGCCGAGGCCTCGATCCAAAACGACCCGCTGATCCAACAGATGATTTCCCAGTTCGCCGCCTCCGTGCGCGCGGGCAGCATTGAACCCGTCGATACCGTCGTTAATCCCTGACTACCGAGGACAACATCATGATGAAAGGTGGCATGGCCGGCCTGATGAAGCAGGCACAGCAGATGCAGGAAAAAATGCAGAAGATGCAGGAGGAGTTGGCCAATGCCGAGGTAACCGGTCAATCCGGTGCTGGTCTGGTCAGCGTGGTGATGACCGGTCGCCATGACGTCAAGCGCGTCAGCCTCGACGACAGCCTGATGCAGGAAGACAAGGAAATCCTCGAAGACCTGATCGCCGCTGCCGTCAACGACGCGGTGCGCAAGATCGAAGCCAACAGCCAGGACAAGATGTCCGGTATGACCTCCGGCATGCAATTGCCGCCAGGCTTCAAGATGCCGTTCTAAAGCAGTCGATTTTGCTGGGCTAAAGCCCACCCTACGGCCCGCGCGCATAGGTAGGGTGGGCTTTAGCCCACCGAATCGCACGACTGCTACCGCCGTGAAGCCTGCGTAACAACGCTTTCCCCTATATCTCCGCTTTCATCGTCGAGCCTCGCACCATGAGCTTCAGCCCCCTGATCCGCCAACTGATCGATTCCCTGCGCATCCTGCCCGGCGTCGGCCAGAAGACTGCCCAGCGCATGGCCCTGCAGTTGCTCGAACGCGACCGCAACGGCGCCGTACGGCTGGCACAGGCGCTGAACCAGGCCATGGACGGTGTCGGTTACTGCAAATCCTGTCGCAGCCTCAGTGAAGACGAGCTCTGCCAGATCTGCCTCGACCCGCGCCGTGACGACAGCCTGCTCTGCGTGGTTGAAGGGCCGATGGATGTGTACGCCGTGGAGCACACCGGTTTCCGCGGGCGTTATTTCGTGCTCAAGGGCCATCTCTCGCCGCTCGACGGGCTGGGCCCGGAGGCCATCGGTATTCCCGAGTTGCTGAAGCGCATCGAGGCCGGCCAGTTCAGTGAAGTGATCCTGGCGACCAACCCGACCGTGGAAGGCGAAGCGACTGCCCACTACATCGCCCAGTTACTGGCCGGCAAAGGCCTGGTGGCTTCGCGCATCGCCCACGGCATGCCGCTCGGTGGCGAGCTGGAGCTGGTGGACGGCGGCACTCTGGCCCATGCACTGGCAGGCCGCCGTCCGATCAGTATCTGAGCCGAGTCACTGTTGTAGCCGCTGCGATACCCGGAAAATCGCTCCCTGGGTATCGCTACGCTCAACCCAGGCTACGGATCAGCAGGCTACGAATTCCTGTAATTCGCTTCTGAGAAGCATTACCATTAATGCCTTGTTCAGGTGCGGTGATGGTGTGCTCGATGTCGCTTGTTTCCTCTCAGCAGTCCCTGCAGCAGTTGTATCGCGAGCATAGCAGCTGGTTGAACGGCTGGCTGCGCAGGCGGTTGGGCTGTGCCGAGAATGCGGCGGACTTGGCGCAAGACACCTTCCTGCGTGTGCTCAGCAAGGAGCGCGAACTGCCAGCGCTGCGTGAGCCGCGGGCCTATCTGTCGACCATCGCTCATTCGCTGCTGGTCAATCACTGGCGGCGCCAGGCGGTCGAGCGTGCCTACCTCGAAGCCCTGGCCTTGCAGCCAGAGCAGCATGCTCCCTCGCCGGAAGCGGCCGAGCTGATCATCGAAATCCTGCTGGCCATCGACGCCATGCTGCTGCGCCTGCCGAGCAAGGTGCGCGAGGCGTTTCTGCTGTCGCAACTGGACGGGCTGACCTACGCAGCCATCGCCCTGCGCCTGCAGGTTTCCGAGCGCATGGTGAAGAAATACATGGCCCAGGCGATGCTGCAGTGTCTGCTGCTGGCCGAGGGCTGAGCGATGAACGCCGATCACCGAACCCTGCAGGAAGCCGCCGAGTGGTTTGCGGTACTGGCCGATCCCCCTGTCAGTGACCATCAGCAGCAGGCCTGGCGGCAGTGGCTGGCGGCGCGTCCCGAGCATGCGGTGGCCTGGCAGCGAGTCGAGGCGATCAGTGGCCAGTTCACCCGACTGCCCACCGATACCCGCCGCCAGGCTGCCGGCCAAGCGCTGCGCAGCACAGGCCGTAGCCGCCGCCAGGTGCTTGGCCTGTTCGCACTGCTGGGCGCAGCCGGCGTGCTGACGGTGGCGGGGCAGGGGCGTCCATGGCGCGCCGGGGTCGCCAGCGAACGAACCGGAACCGGCGAGATCCGCGATACGCGTCTGGCCGATGGCACCCACCTGTGGCTCAGCAGCCGTACCGCAGTGGATATCGACTACAGCGCGTCTGCTCGCCTGCTGCGCCTTTTCCAGGGCGAGGTGTTGATCGAGACAGCTGAGGATCCGCGCCCACTACTGGTGCAGGCCGCGCACGGGCGACTGCATGCACTGGGCACCCGTTTCGGCGTGCGCGAGGGCCATGGCTTCACCCAGCTCAGCGTGTTCGCCGGCGCGGTGCGTATCGAGCCCGCCAATGGCGCTGCGCCGGTTGTTCTGCAGGCAGGCAACCAAGCGCGTATCGGCCCTGATGGCATCGCTGCGGGCGAGCCGGTGGATCGCGCCCGCGAGGCCTGGAGCCGCGGCGTGCTGCTGGCCGATAACCGGCGGCTGGGCGATTTCATCGAGGAACTGGCCGAGCACGTACCCGGCTATCTCGCCTGCGATCCGCGGGTGGCTGATCTGCGATTGGTCGGCGCCTATCCGCTGGGCGACACCGGGCGCATTCTCGACGCGCTGCAGGGCAGCCTGCCGATACGCGTCAATCGCCGCCTGCCGTGGTGGGTGACGCTCGAACCGCTAGAGGCCTGAAGAACGTGTGCAGTGCGGCGTTTTCGCGGCCTTCGCAAAAAAATCGCAATCAGTGGTTCCCCTTTTTGGGTTTCGCTTGGCTTCAGTGCATCCGGCCCTTGCGTGTCATGCGCGGCCCCTGCAATGAGGAAGTCCCATGTACTCCAGTCCCCGCTTCTCGCCGAGCTATCTGCGGCGCTCCATTCGCCTTGCCACACTGACGCTGGCGGCATTGTCGCCGCTGCTTGGCCATGCCCAGGTCGTCGAGGCTGACGGCTACCAGCAGAGCGCTCGCAGCTACCAGATTCCCGCCGGCCCGCTGTCGGCGGCACTGAGCCGCTTCGCGGCCGAGACGGGGGTGCTGTTGTCGGTGGATGGACGGCTTACCGAAGGCAAGCAGAGCCCCGGCCTGCAGGGCGAGTTTGGCATCGACGAGGGGTTCTCCCGCTTGCTGCAGGGCAGTGGTCTGCAGGCCACCACGGACGGCAATGGCGGTTACTCGCTGCAGGCCGCGAGTCAGGCCGGCGCAGGCTCCCTCGAGTTGGAGAGCACTGCTGTGCGTGCTTTCGCCCTCGGCAATGCGCTGGGCAGCATGGACGGCTACAACGCTACCCACAGCAGCGTATCGACCAAGACCAGCAAGGAACTGCTGAAGACTTCGCAGAGCGTTTCGGTGGTTACCCGCGAGCAGATCGAGAAACAGGGCGCTGCCAGCGCTGCCGATGCGATGCGCTACACCCCGGGCGTACTTACCAATCCTTATGGCAACACGCACCGCTACGACTACCTGGCGATCCGCGGGATCAACGACGGTTCGGTGGACAACATCATCATCGATGGCCTGAAGTCCATGGGCGATCCCGGCTCCTACAGCAGCCTGCAGATCGATCCGTACTTCATCGAGCGTATCGACGTGCTCAAGGGGCCGTCCTCGGTGCTCTATGGCCGCAGCAATCCCGGTGGCCTGGCAGCCATCACCACCAAGCGTCCCGAGTTCACCCAGGCCGGGCGGGTCGATATCTCCTACGGCAACAACAACCGCAAGTCACTGGGTTTCGATGTCACCGGGCCGTTGAACGAGAACATCGCCTACCGCGTCGTCGGGCTGGCCAAGGATGCCGACTCCCAGGCCGATCACGTTACCGAGACTCGCTATGCGCTGATGCCCAGCCTGGCGCTGAATCTCAGTGAAGACACCTTCATGACGCTCTACGCCTACCTGCAGGACGACCCCAACGGCGGCTACCACGGCAGCCTGCCGGCCTCCGGTACCCTGCACAAACGCAATGGCCAGCGCATTTCGAGCAGCTTCTTCGAGGGCGACCCGGCCGTCGAGGAGTTCACCCGAACCCAGCAGATGGTCGGTTATGAGTTCGAGCATCGTTTCGATGACACCTGGAGTGCCCGACAGAATTTCCGTTATGTGGATGCGCGGGTGTCGAACAGCCAGATCTGGGGTTCGGGTTACCTGAGTGACACCAGCAACGAGTTGTACCGTGGCTACAGTGGCGGCCAGGAGCGTCTGCATGCGTGGATCGTCGACAACATGCTGCAGGCCGAATTCGCCACTGGCGCCGCCCTGCACACCGTGGTGCTGGGCCTGGATTATCAGTACTCGAAGAACAAGATCGCCGACCAGCGTGACGGTTCGATACTGCAGCCGCCAGGTTCGGTCACGCCCATCGACGTGTTCGATCCGGTCTACGACAACAATGGCCTGACTGCCATCACCCCGGTGACCGACGCCCTGCGCCGGCAGAAACAGACAGGTCTCTACGTGCAGGACTTGATCGAGATCGACAACTGGAACCTGTCCCTGGGCCTGCGTCAGGACTGGTACGACGTGTCCATCGACGATGAGATCAACGGCCAGAATGACAGCCAGGGCGAGAAGCTCAGCGGCCATGCCGGCGTGCTCTACGCCTTCGACAATGGCGTGTCGCCCTACGTCAGCTATTCGACCTCGTTCAACCCGACGTCCAACTACTCCAGCGGGGCGCAGATTCTCGACCCGACCACGGGCGAGCAGTGGGAGGCCGGTATCAAGTTCCAGCCGCCCGGCACCGACGACCTCTACACCCTGTCGTTCTTCAATCTGGAAATGGAAAACCTCTACGCCAAGGAAAACAGCCTGGTCACCGACAGCTTCTACAAAGGCGTGGGCGGGATCGAGTCCAAAGGCGTCGAGCTCGAGGCGCGTTTCCGGCCCATCGACAATCTGCAGCTGATGGCCAGCTACACCTACGCGGACGTTTCCTACAGCAAGTCCTATTTCGTCAACAGCGGCACGGGCGTGGTGGATGCCAAGGGCAATAACCCACCGCAGACACCGGAGCAGATGGCCACGCTGTGGGCGGACTACAGCTTCACCGATGGGGCGCTCGTCGGCGTGACGGTTGGCGCCGGTGCGCGTTACGTGGGCAAGAGCAAGGGTAGCGAGCTGAACGACTTCGAGGTGCCGTCCTACACCCTGTTCGATGCGTCCGTTGGCTATGACCTGAAGCAAGTCGGGCTGCGCGGAACCTCGCTGCGCCTCACCGCCAACAACCTCACCGACGAGTACTACGTGGCGTCCTGCTACTCGGCTGCCGCCTGCTATCTGGGCGAGGAGCGCAGTGTGACGGCAACCCTCACGCAAAGGTTCTAGGGGGCTGATGTAAAAAAGCGCGTCACCGACCCAGATCGGTGACGCGTTTTTTCGTTTCTGCGATCAGCCCGCGTTGCGCAGCCTGTGCATGTCGCGCAGCGGTGGCGCGCCGAACAGGCGGCTGTATTCGCGGCTGAACTGCGAGGGGCTTTCGTAGCCGACGCGGAAACTGGCCGAAGCTGCTTCCAGGCCTTCGCTGAACATCAGCCGGCGAGCTTCCTGCAGGCGCAGTTGCTTCTGGTACTGCAGCGGGCTCAGGGCGGTGACCGCCTTGAAACGGTGATGCAGGGTCGAGGCGCTGAGGTTGACCTCGCGGGCCAGCTCCTCGATGCGCAGCGGTTTGTCGTAATGCTGGTTGATCCATTCGATCGCCCGGGCAATGCGATGGCTCTGGCTATCGGCCATGACCAGCTCGCGCAGGCGCTGACCCTGGGGGCTGCGCAGTAGGCGATAGAAAATTTCGCGCAGCGCCAGCGGCGCCAGCATGGCGGCATCGCGCGGAGTGTCGAGCAGGCGCAGCAGGCGGATCACCGCATCGAGCATCGATGGATCAAGGCGGTCGACGAACAGCGCGCGGTTGGGGCCAGGGGTTGGCAGACCAATCGGGCCCGCCTCGGCGAGCAGGCTGCTGATCATCGCCGGGTCGATGTCCAGTTTCAGGCTCAGGTACGGCAACTCGGGTGTCGCTTCGATAACCTGGCCGGTAACCGGCAGGGTCACCGAGGCCACCAGGTAGTTCAGCGGGTCGTAGAAGTACTGCTCCGCACCGAGACGGATCTCCTTGCGGCCCTGGGCAATGATGCACAGGCATGGGCGGTAGAGCGTCGGCATCGGCAGGCTGGGCGCTGCCGTGTAGGCGAGGCTCAAGCCTTCGATAAGGGTGTCGTGCATGCCTTCGCCGAGCGCTTTGCGCTTGATCAGATTGGCAAGTTCGAGTTGCCGGGCGGCCAGTTCATCGAGCTGATCGGGTTGCATCATGGGGTCACTCCTGATTCTGGGCGCAGATTATCCGGGAATTGCCCAGACGTCCTGTGCGGCAGGCGTAGTCCACAGGAATGGGCAAGCATATGAGAGAAATAGGCAATTTAATATCTGCACGCCAGCTCTCACGGGAGCGGGGCAATTGCTCTGATCTCCCTTTCTGCAGGATCGGGCAAGAATGTTCCAGTAATCGACTAACGCCAAATCACCCTGAGCCCTAACCTCTGTACCTATCGCGGCGCAGTGAGCCGCACTACCAGAGGATCTCGTCATGTCCAATATCCAAGAAAAAGTCGTACTGATCACTGGCGCCAGCAGCGGAATCGGCGAAGGCTGCGCTCGCTTACTGGCAGAGAAGGGCGCTCGGGTAGTACTCGGCGCGCGCCGTGTCGAGCGCTTGCAGCAACTGGTCGAAGAGATCGGCGCTGCCGGTGGCCAGGCTATCGCCCGCCGTCTGGACGTCACCGATGCCGCCGATGTTCAAGCCTTCGTGGACGCCGCACTGGCTGAATATGGCCGCGTCGACGTGCTGATCAACAACGCTGGCGTGATGCCCCTGTCGATGATCGAGGCGCTGAAGATCGACGAGTGGAACCGAATGATCGACGTCAATATCCGCGGTGTGCTGCACGGTATCGCTGCCGTCTTGCCGGTTATGCAAGGCCAGCGCAGTGGGCAGATCATCAGCGTGGCATCCATCGGTGCCTACCGCGTGTCGCCGACGGCAGCGGTGTACTGCGCCACCAAGTACGCGGTGAGGGCGATCAGCGATGGCCTGCGCCAGGAAGTGGGCGGTGACATTCGCGTCACTCTGGTCTCTCCCGGCGTGGTCGAGTCCGAGCTGGCCGAGAGCATTTCCGACGAGGGCGCCCGTGAGGCCATGCGCGAGTTCCGCAAGATCGCCATCACACCCGATGCCATCGCCGGTGCCGTTGCCTACGCCATCGAGCAGCCAGCGGATGTCGACGTCAGCGAACTGGTGGTGCGTCCCACTGCAAGCATCCACTGAGGTGCCCTAAAGTGGCGGCGCCACTGCTGGGCGCCGCCACTCATTCGTGAGGAGAGACATGCTCATGCAGACCCACATCACCGTACTTGAAGCTCCACCTGGCCGCTGCGAAGAACTGGGCGGCTACCTGCGTGACCTGCTGGAACCGGTGCGTGGCCTTGAAGGCTGCGTGGCATTCGAGCTAGAGAAGGACGGGCAGCGCTGGCAATTGCATGGCAGTTGGCAGTCATCTACCGATCTGGATCGTTACTTCGGTGCACCACTGCTGCAGGAGGTGCTGGACAGTGCCTGGCGTAGCGGGGCTATCCAGCATCTGGAGAGCCGCGCTGCCTGAGCCCTGAAACGACAACGCCCCGGAATTATCCGGGGCGTTGTCGTTCAGTAGCATGCGTTCAGCGCGGCGATCACTCGACCAGGGTCAGGGTCACGTCGATGTTGCCCTGAGTGGCATTCGAATAAGGGCAAACGATGTGCGCCTTGTCGATCAGCGCCTTGGCCTCTTCACGATCCAGGCCCGGCAGGGTGATCTTCAGTTCCACCTCGATGGCGAAACCGGTAGGCACTGCGCCGATACCGACGATGCCTTCGATCCAGCTGTCCGGCGAGACCTTGTGCTTGTCACGGGCACCCACGAATTTGATCGCACCCAGGAAGCAGGCCGAGTAGCCAGCCGCGAACAGCTGCTCCGGGTTGGTGCCCTGGCCGCCAGCGCCGCCCAGCTCCTTCGGTGTGGTGAGTGCGACATCGAGCACGCCGTCGGAGGAAATGGCACGGCCTTCACGACCGCCAGTGGCTTCAGCGTAGGCGCGGTAGGCAACGGTTTCGATAGACATGATGGAAGTCCTCAGTTCGTAGTTTTGATTTGCGTGGTAAACATTTGTGCGCAAGTTATTTGCTTGAGATGGACTCTATTCCTGATTTAGTTGGTGCGCAAGATATTTTTTGTGGCTCACCGTATCGGGCTCTAGAGCCCGAATCCGTGGCCAGTAGACGAAGCTGAGTGTAGACCTGCCACGCAGCCAGGCAACCGAGGCGCTGGGGTCAGAGACTTTCCTGCAACTGCTTGCGCAGTGCGGTGAGTTCGGCGGTCAGGCTGGCCAGGCGTTTGGCGGTCTGTGCGCTGGCGTTGATGATGCAGCCGGGAATCTGCCGAGCCTCGGCATGCAGGGCCCGGCCCTTGTCGGTGAGCTGCAGATGCACCACACGCTCGTCACTGCTGCTGCGCGTCCGGGTGATCAGCCCCTCGGCTTCCAGGCGCTTGAGCAATGGCGTGAGCGACCCCGGGTCGGTCAGCAGGCGAGCACTGATCTCGCCCACGGTGATGCCGTCACGCTCCCACAGCACCAGCATGGCCAGGTACTGCGGGTAGGTCAGCCCGAGCTTCTTGAGCAGCGGCTTGTAGACCTTGGTCATCGCCAGTGAGGTCGAATGCAGGGCGAAGCACACCTGATTGTCGAGCAGCAGATCGGCGCAGGTGTCGTCGGTGGTCATGGAGGCTCCGGAGTCGGGGGGCAGGGCGGATGGCGCAATTTATCGCGCCAACCGCACCGATACTAGTTGTTTGCGTGACCCGGCGCAGACGAGCTGGCTTGTATCCGGCATACAATGCCGAGTCGCTGGCCACCTTTGTGCAAACATGGTGCAAGAGTGCTCGGCAGTCCTGATCGGATTTTACCGGAGTGAACGTATGAAAATCTTGCTGGCCGGCCTTGCCGCTGCACTGATACTGGCGGGTTGCAGCCACACCAGGCCGCCCGTGCCTCAAGTACCTGTCGCAGGCAAGATCAACCCGACGCGCGTAATGGTGACTCCCTCCGATGCCGACGTTGAGGCGGCCAAGGCCAGCCTGTTCACCGCCATCGACCCGCGCGGCATCAGCTTCGAATCGTTGTTCGGCACCGCTGCAAGCGCGGCTGGCGATGATCTCGCCGTATGCGGATTCGCCAGCCGCGACGAGCAGCAGGGCGCGCTGTATTTCGCTTATTACAATGGCGAACTGCTGCTCTGGGACGAAGCCGCGCCCCACGGCACCAGCACGGAAAACCAGTTTCTGGCGATGATCTGTTCCTACCGCTGAACGACCTGCGTTGAATGAAGCGGATGTGCCCCTCGGCACATCCGGCAGGCTCAACGTTAGCCGAGCAGGCGTTGTGGCGCGGGTAGCCGTTTCACGGTGCCTGCAGGTTTTCTTGCGGCGGCCATGCGCCGCTTCGCCGGGCAGATGCCGGTCACTCCGCGAAACAGGCCCAGCGCGCCTGCCGCGATGTCCACCAGGCCGAATACGCCGCGCACGGCCAACCCCTTGCGAATCAGCATCACCCCGCCGGCAATGGAAATCACCCGCTCCATGGGCGCCAGGTTGATCGCGCTGTCGTGCTTGGTCTGCTCAGTCATGCCGCTACTCCGTTCATGGGGCTGCTTATCAAGATGCTTTCTTCAGGGCGCTGACCAGTTCGGCCTTGCGCATGCTCGAGCGGCCGGTTATCTGCCGGGCGCGGGCCAGGTGCAGCAGCTCCTGCTTGCTCCGGCTCTCCAGCGGCCGGTCGGGGCGTACTTCGCCGCGGCGTGTCGAGGCTGCCTGGCGGGCTGAGTCCTGGCGGGCCTCGGCTTTCGCTCGGGGGCTGGTGCTGCGCCCGGAGCCGCCGACCCGTTCACCACCACCGGACTGCTTGTTCACGGTCGCCCAGGCGCGCGCGCGAGCTTCGTCCGTGGGCACGCCGCGTTCCTGATAACTGGCTTCGATCGCTGCAGCCTTGCGTTTCTGAGCTACGGTGTACTTGTCTTTGCTTCCGCTTGGCATGGGAGTCTCCTCGAGCTTCATGGATCAGAGACCGGCACGCGGCCAGTAGCGTTGTGAATGGCAGTGAGCGGGGCGAGTTCATGACGATAGATGAATGGTCGTCGGCAAATGGCTCTACGGATTGAACTCTGTCGCGCGTGGCGTACTCATTGCTAAGTACTTTTGGGGCAGGGCGCCCCCAGGCTCTGGAATGCGCCTGACAGCCACTGACAATTTCATGAGGAGAGCGACGATGAAACGAGATTGGGAACTGATCCGTGAGCTGCTGCTGCAGATCGAGGCACTGGAAACCGGGCATCATTTCTACCCGCAGGATGTCGGCCAGCACTCCGCTGAAGCCGTCAGCTACCATATTCATTTGATGTGCCAGGCCAATCTCATCGAGTGTTCCCAGCATCACCCGTGGAACGGTGCGCCCGTCGCTATCGCCAATGGCCTGACCCTGACCGGCCACGACCTGCTCGACGGCATTCGCGAAGAAGCGCTGTGGGAAGCCAAGAAAGCCTTCCTGCAGGCACGCGCTGGTGGCATCACCTACGAAGGCCTGAAGAACGCACCCACCGCCGAATCCATGCTGTTCGCCGCCAATAGCGGTGCCGACGAGGGCCACAACGGTCACGTCTATAACTGATTCAGGGAGTGAACCTGTGATGGCCGAGGAAGCAGCGAAAGCAACAGACAACGTCGAAACTTTCAAACAACTGATCCTGGCCAAGCTCAGGTACGCGGTCGGCAAGGATCCGGGTAATGCCTTTGATCACGACTGGTTCGAAGCCGTCGCCCTGGCCGCCCGCGATCATCTGGTCGATCACTGGGAAGACGCCTCGCTACAGGTCGACCGGCAAGAGCAGAAGCGGGTTTATTACCTCTCGCTGGAGTTCCTGATCGGTCGCCTGTTGGTCGATAACCTGAGCAACCTCGGCCTGCTAGATACTGCTCGCGAGGCGCTTTCGCAGCTGGGTGTGGATTTCGAGCAGATTCGCGACATGGAGCCTGATGCAGCGTTGGGTAACGGTGGCCTGGGCCGCCTGGCCGCCTGCTTCATGGAAAGCATGGCGTCGCTGAATATCGCCGCCCATGGTTACGGCATTCGCTATGAGCACGGCCTATTCCGCCAAGTGGTGGTCGACGGCTGGCAGCAGGAACACACCGAAACCTGGCTGGATTTCGGCAACCCTTGGGAGTTCGAACGTCCAGAGGTCAGCTACCGCATCGGTTTTGGTGGCAGCGTGGCCGATCTGGCTGCGTCCAGCGAAGTGCCGCGTCATGAGTGGTTGCCGAGCGAGCAGATTCGGGCTATCGCCTACGATACGCCGGTGGTCGGCTGGCGCCATTCCAGCGTCAATACGCTGCGCCTGTGGCGCGCCCGCGCTGAGGAAAACCTGAAGCTGGAGCGCTTCAACGCTGGCGATCACTTTGGCGCAGTCGCCGACGTGGTCAAGGCCGAAAGTATTTCTCGTGTGCTCTATCCGGCCGACAGCACCGAAGCGGGTCAGGAGCTACGCCTGCGTCAGGAATTCTTCTTCGTTTCCGCTTCGTTGCAGGATCTGATCGCGCGGCATCTGGAGACGAACCTCGATATCCACTCGCTGCCTGATCGTGTCGCCATTCAGCTCAATGACACCCACCCGGCGATTGCCGTCGCCGAACTGATGCGCCTGCTCGTCGACGTGTATCGCCTGGAATGGTTCGAGGCCTGGGCGCTGACCGTCGCCACGCTGTCTTACACCAACCACACGTTGCTGCCCGAGGCGTTGGAGTCCTGGCCGGTGTCGCTGATGGAGCGGCTGCTGCCGCGGCATATGCAGATCATCTACCTGATCAACGCGTATCACATCGATTCACTGCGGGCCAAGGAGATCCACGATTTCGACCTGCTGCGCTCCGTCTCGCTGATCGATGAAGAGCATGGCCGCCGTGTGCGTATGGGCAACTTGGCATTTCTCGGCTCGCACAGCATCAACGGGGTATCGGCGTTGCACACCAACCTGATGCGCAAGAGCGTATTCAGCGATTTTCATCGCCTGTATCCAGAGCGCATCAACAACAAGACCAATGGCGTGACCTTCCGCCGTTGGCTGTATCAATCAAACCCAAGACTGACCGAGTTGCTGGTCAGCGCCGTGGGTGAAGAATTGCTCGATACGCCAGAAAGCACCTTGAAGAAGCTCGAGCCGTTCGCGAGCAAAGCCTCGTTCCGCAAGCAGTTCGCCGCACAGCGACAGCACGCCAAGCTCGAGCTGGCCGAGCTGGTTCGTGAACGTATGGGTATCAGCCTCAATACCCAGGCGATCTTCGATGTACAGGTCAAACGCATCCACGAATACAAGCGCCAGTTGCTCAACCTGCTGCACACCGTGGCGTTGTACCAGGCGATGCGTAACGACCCTGCCACCGATTGGGCGCCGCGAGTGAAAATCTTTGCCGGCAAGGCGGCGGCCAGCTATCACCAGGCCAAGCTGATCATCAAGCTGGCCAACGACATCAGTCGCACCATCAACGTCGACCCGACCCTGCGCGGCATGCTCAAGGTGGTGTTCATCCCCAATTACAATGTCAGCCTGGCCGAGGTGATTATTCCCGCGGCCGACCTCTCCGAGCAGATATCCACTGCGGGGCTGGAAGCCTCCGGTACCAGCAACATGAAGTTCGCCCTTAACGGTGCGCTGACCATTGGCACCCTGGATGGCGCCAACGTGGAAATGTCCGAGCAGATCGGCCGCGAGAACATGTTCATCTTCGGTATGACCGCTCAGCAGGTCGCCGCGCGTTCGCGTCGAGACTTGAGCATGAGCGCGGAGGTGGCGGCGTCCGAGCGCCTGGCTGGCGCACTGGAAGCGATTCGTTCCGGGGTATTCTCGCCGGATGATCCTGGTCGTTATACCGGCCTGATTGATGGTCTGCTGGCCCATGACCGGTTCTTGGTGTGTGCAGACTTCCAGGCGTACTGGGACGCGCAACGCAAGGTCGACATGCTCTGGCGCACCCCGGATCGCTGGTGGCAGGCGGCAGTGCTCAATACTGCACGCACCGGCTGGTTCTCGTCGGATCGCACCATCCGTGAATACGCTAAGGACATCTGGAAAGTAGCGGGCATCGGCGACTGAGCGCCGTCGGTGCAATGAAAAAACGCCCGTCATCGGTCACGAGACGGGCGTTTTCTTTTGCCTGGAGAAGCGCAGTTGTTTGGAGAAGGAATGCATCGCGCCAACTGGTGGTGCACCTGTTTATGGCCACGCCATCAATGTTGGAGCGTCGACCTCGGCGCAATGCGATGGAGGCCATACCGAAAAACGAATTATGGCCACCATTCGCCCCGGGGTCGCGGCTCCTGCAATGTCTGCACCTAGCTAGTCAGCGCGTGCTGATGCTGCTGATAAGTCCGATAGGCACGCTCGCGCAGTCGCGCTCGGCGCGGTGCGTGCTGGAGCCGCCAGGATTGGTTGGTAGGCGAGGTGGGCAGAGGAGGGAATTCCTCGGCCAGCTGGGCTTCGAGCTGGTAGCGGTTGACCAGGCGCAGCATGCCCCAGAGCATGGCGGCCGACACCAGCAGCCAGCCCGAGATCATCAACAGAATATAGCTTTCAGTACTCATGGTGCCTCCTCGGCCTGTGGGCGAGAGTCGACGTGTATGCGTTGATTGACGCTCGTCCCCAGCAGGCATTGGTCTATCACGCTGCAGGCATAATGTTGCAGTGTGATGATTGCGGTATGGTCGCCATCCCGAGCGGTCGTCTGGCTGTCGCTCGGACGATGGCCGGGCGCATCCACTAGCGTCCAGGCCAGTGGTGATTTGTGCAGGCTGTGCTGCAGGTGTTCGACCTTCTCGCCCGGCAGATGGGCGGCGGCGTCCAGCCAGCCGTGGTCTCCGATCAGCAGCAGACGCTCGACCCGTGCGCTGGGCAGCCCCTCGAGCAGCGCGATGATGGCATCGTAGGTGCGCACGAAACCGTCGACGTCGCAGCCGGCGCGGAGCTGGCGGCTGCTCAACACGGCAATCACCGCGTCCACTCCAGCAACGCTACGCGCCACGCTGGCAGCATCGAACGGGTTGCCGCTCTTGGCGCTCAGCTTTGGGCGGGCGGCGATATCAGTGGGGTCGTTGACGATCACGATAGCCTGCAGGCCCTTGCTCGACATGGCCTCCAGCAGGGCATCGGTCATCCGATCCGGTGCGCCGTACAGGGCTATTTTCTCAATCACGTTCGGGTCGCTCATGGTGCGTGCTCAGCTCTGGCGAATCTGACCAGGTTCCTGGTCGCCGGTATCGCCCAGTGGCTTCACGTCGATGTCGGTGATTTCACTGGGTAGTTCGCTGCTGTGCAGCGATTCGATATGGTGGCGCGCCTGCTCGGGCGTAAGCGCTGGCGCTTCAGCCTGAACCTCAGTCGATTTTTTCTGGTTTCCCAGCTTGTAGCTGACGAGAAAGTAATGATTTCTGGACATTCGAACCTCCATTCGTCGAGCGACGTGATGGGTTGAAGTCACGTCGCAGGTGTTAACCAAACAGACTGGGCCGGGTTCACGCCCGTTCAGGTTTTTCGCCAGACGGTCAGCTCGCAAAAAAGCCAAACCTATCGCCCCCGGCAAGGTCGATAGCGAAGCGCCAACAGCGCCTCGGCTGTGGCAGTGCGTTCATATGGATCAGTGCAGGCTGGGAGCGATCATCTTGAGTTTCTGGGACGAAGTACTGGCCACGCTGGCCAACGAATTTTCTGATTTGAGTACGCCCGAGCAATTTACCCAAGTCACCCTGCGTCTGCTGTTGGCCGCGCTGTTGGGCGGCTTGCTGGGATTGGAGCGGGAAACCAGCGGCAAGGCCGCAGGCATTCGCACGCATATGCTGGTAGCCATGGGCTCGGCGCTGTTCGTGTTGGTGCCTGCGCAGATGGGCGCCGAGAGCGATGCCATGAGCCGGGTGATCCAGGGGTTGGTGGCGGGCATTGGGTTTCTGTGTGCCGGCACCATCATCAAGGGTGACTCCATGGCCGAGGTAAAGGGCCTGACCACGGCTGCCGGTATCTGGCTGACCGCTGCCATTGGCATCACCGTCGGCATGGGCCGTGAGGCGACGGCTGTATTGGGTACGCTGCTGGCGCTGTTCATTTTCAACACTGTGCCGCACTTCATCACCTGGCTGGAAAAGCGCCCTCGCTGAAACCGCTGGAACGCTTGGGCCGTTATGCGCTCCTAAGCAAATAGGCCCGCATCAGGTGGCCGCAATACAGAAGTGGAGTCTGAGATGTTCAGAAACTTCAAAGGATGCATTGCCTGGACGGATGCCATGAAGGATGGCCAGCAGTACGTGGGCCTTATCGAGTACCAACCCAAGTGCGCTGGCGCCGCCGTGCAGATGCTCTGGGTCGCTGCTCCCGGCAGTATCTGCGAGAGCGAGGCGGAAACCGCGGCTGACAACATGCTGCGCGAGATCCGCGACATCACCATCGACGGTAGCGTGATCTATCGCGACGGCGTCACTCTGTAACGACGCCGCTTGCCAGACCGCTACAGAACTGCGCCGCCGCGCAGTAGTTCGCTATACGCATTTCTCCCACTTTCTCCCTGCATCAGTCGCTTGCCGCTGCCCTCCGGCGGATGACTGAAACTTTTGTTTTCACGCTCAAGTCACCCGTTAACGTTCAATGGCGGGGGAGTGAACTCATGGCGCGGGCAATCTGGAAAGGGGCGATCAGCTTCGGGCTGGTGCATATCCCTGTTTCGCTGGTATCGGCGACCGAGACACAAGGCATCGATTTCGACTGGCTCGATTCGCGCAGTATGGAGCCGGTCGGCTACAAACGCGTCAACAAGGCCACCGGCAAGGAAGTCGACAAGGAACATATCGCCAAGGGCGTGCAGGTGGAGAAAGGCCGCTACGTAATCATTGGCGAGGACGAGATCCGTGCGGCTCACCCCGAATCCACCCAGACCATCGATATCTTCGGCTTTCTCGATGCCGAGGCCATTCCGCTGCAGCATATCGAGCGCCCCTATTACCTGGCGCCGGACAAACGCGGCGAGAAGGTCTACGCCCTGCTGCAGCAGACCCTCAAGGATACCGGCAAGGTCGCCCTGGCCCACGTTGTGCTGCACGTCAAACAGCACCTCGCCGCGCTGATGGTTGACGACTCGGCATTGCTACTGGTGATGCTGCGCTGGCCTGACGAGGTGCGTGGCCTCGACACCCTAGAACTCAGCGACGCAGTGACCGACGCCAAACTGAGCAAGGGTGAACGCGACATGGCCAAGCGCCTGGTGCGCGACATGGCGGTGGACTGGCAGCCCGAGGAGTATCACGACACCTTCCGCGACAAGATCATGGCGCTGGTCGAGAAGAAGGCCAAGGCCGGCAAGATCGAAGATGTCGAAAGCGGCGAGCGCAAACCGCCAAGCAAGAGCGCCGATGTCATCGACCTTACCGATCTGCTCAAGCGCAGCCTGGAAGGCAACTCGGCCAAGCCGACGCGCAAACGCACGTCGAAGTGAGGTGAGCGGCCATGGCCAGGGCGACCAGCGTCTACAACCGCAAGCGCAACTTCGAGTCCACCAGCGAGCCCCGTGAATCGACGACGCGCCGTCGCGCCAAGGCCGGTGCTCTGCGTTTCGTGGTGCAGAAGCACGATGCCCGTAACCTGCACTATGATTTTCGCCTGGAGCTGCAGGGCACTCTGAAGAGCTGGGCGGTGCCCAAGGGCCCCAGCCTGGATCCGACTCAGAAGCGCCTGGCCGTGCATGTCGAGGATCATCCGCTGGAATACGCCACCTTCGAAGGCAGCATTGCCGAGGGCAATTATGGCGCGGGCGACGTGATCGTTTGGGATCAGGGCATCTGGCAGCCCGAGGGCGACCCCGTCGCTGCTTACGAGGCGGGCAAGCTCAAGTTCACCCTGATCGGTGAAAAGCTGACAGGAGCCTGGACGTTGGTGCGCACACGCCTGAAGGGCAGCGGCGACAAGCAGCAGTGGCTGCTGATCAAGGAGCGGGATGACGTCGCGAGGCCGGCAGGCGATTACGACATCGTCAGCGCGCTGCCGGCCAGCGTGATCAGTGGCAATCTGGTCGGCGGCATGCACAAGCCCGCAGCCAATCAATCGCGGCCATCGTCGGCCAAAGCCAAGAGCGTGGCCAAGGCAACGCCGGCGGCCGGCAAAGCCAAGACAATGCCCGAGCTGCTGTCGCCGCAGTTGGCCACGCTGGTCAGCGCGCCTCCAGGTGGCGATTGGATCTACGAGATCAAGTACGACGGCTACCGCATCATGGCGCGTATCAGCGAGGGTGTCGTGAAGCTGTTCAGCCGCAACGGCCATGACTGGACACAGCGCATGGCGCCACAGGCCGAGGCGCTGGGTAAGCTCAAGCTGGGTGACAGCTGGCTGGATGGCGAAGCCGTGGTGCTAGACGACCACGGCATGCCGGATTTTCAGGCCCTGCAAAACGCCTTCGACGAGCAGCGCAGTGGCGACATTCTGTATTTCCTCTTCGATGCGCCATGGCTCGATGGCCAGGATCAGCGCAGCCTACCGGTTCAAGAGCGGCGTGCGGCGTTGCTCGAGAGGCTACCGGCACGACGTGGCCTGCTGCGTTTCTCGGACGCTTTCGAGGTCGACCATCAGAGCGTATTGGGCAGCGCCTGCGCCCTGGGCCTGGAGGGGGTGATCGGCAAGCGTGTCGGCAGCCCGTATCGATCCTCGCGTAGCGCTGACTGGATCAAGCTCAAGTGCCGGCAGCGTCAGGAATTCATCGTGGTTGGCTTCACCAAGCCGCAAGGTAGCCGCGCAGGTTTCGGCGCATTGCTGCTGGCGGTCAACGATGGCGATGGGCTGCGCTACTCCGGGCGCGTCGGCAGCGGGTTCAACGATGCGTTGTTGAGCAGCCTGCACAAACGCATGAAGGCACTCGGCCGCGATGATTCGCCTCTGAGCAAACAGCCGAGCGCCGCCCAGCGCCGTGGCGTGCAGTGGGTCGAACCGCAACTGGTGGTGGAGGTGGCGTTCGCGGGATGGACGCACGAAGGCCTGGTTCGGCAGGGCGCCTTCATCGCCGAACGCAGCGACAAACCCGCCGAACAGATCGTTGAGGAACGGCCGGTGCCCCCCGAGTTGCTCGACGATGAGCCCGTGCCCAGCACCAAAACGCAGCGCCGCGGTGGTCGCGAAGACGTTGGCGAAGTGTCGATCAGTAACCCGGATCGGGTCATCGATGCGCAGAGCGGGGCGACCAAGGTCGAGCTCGCGCAGTTTTACGCCGGGATCGCCGACTGGCTGCTGCCGGATCTGCGCAGCCGCCCGGTATCGCTGCTGCGTGCGCCAGATGGCGTGAACGGTGAGCAGTTCTTCCAGAAGCACGCCGAGCGCTTGGCGATCCCCAATATCCGCCATCTCGACCCTGCGCTGGATCCCGGTCATGACCGCCTGATGGCCATCGACAGCGTGCCGGCACTGGTCGGTGCTGTGCAGATGGGCGCCATCGAGCTGCATACCTGGAACGCCGCCTACGCCAGCATCGAGCGCCCAGACCGGCTGATCCTCGACCTTGACCCTGATCCGGCATTGCCTTGGCGTGCCATCGTCGAAGCCACGCGCCTGAGCCTGGCGGTGCTTGATGAGTTGGGGCTGGAGGCGTTTCTCAAGACCAGCGGCGGCAGCGGGATGCACCTGGTTGTGCCGCTGGCGCGGCATGTTGACTGGGAGACCTTGAAGGCCTTCGGCAAGGCAATCTCGCAGTTCATGGCCGATGAGTTACCGGATCGTTTCAGCGCTCGAATGGGCCCGAAGAACCGCATCGGCAAGGTGTATCTGGACTACCTGCGCAATGGCCGCGGCGCCAGTACGGTGGCAGCGTATTCGGTTCGTGCGCGGCCTGGGCTGCCCGTATCCGTGCCGATTCGCCGGGAAGAACTGACGGAGCTGCAGGGGTCGGCCCACTGGCATATGGGTAATCTGCAGCAGCGCTTGTCGCGTTTGCAGAGCAACCCCTGGGAAGGCTATGCCAACCGGCAGCGCATCACTCGCGCCATGTGGAAGAAGCTTGGTGCCGATGCGCCTTGATGGCGTTGTGATAGCCGCTTTTCCCGGCCGATTGCAGCCCCTCGGAAACTCTGAACTTTGCCAAAGCCGTCAGGTTCGGAGATAGACAGGTCACGGCATCCTGGAACTTTTCATGACCTCGCACGCTAGAGCCTTTTTTCGATGTAGCAGGCTGACGCAGCAGATCCTGAAACGCCCTCCAGATGTCGCGGCAAACCCGCATTAGGTACGCACTTTCGTGTACGGCCTATGGCATGAGCCATACGGCTAACAGCTTATACGCCTGCCAGGCGTGAGGAGCCCGTTTCGATGCCGTCTGCTCATCTGCAAACCCCTTATCTGCAAGAGCCCGTCCGTTTGGGGCATGGCCAGTTGTCACTGGAACAGGCGCTAGAGTTGCCACGCCTGGCCATCGAGGCGGTGGAACCGCAGATCGAGCAGGGCCGCTTCGCCGTCAAGGCGATAGCCGGAGATCAGTTGACGGTCAGTGCGCTGATCTTCGCCGATGGCCACGACAAACTGGCGGGCGAGGTGTTGTGGCGCGATTTCGGTGCGCAGGACTGGCACCGCGAACCGCTGGCGTTCATCGGCAATGACCGTTGGCAAGCCGAGATCACCCCGCAGCGGGTCGGCGAGGTTGAGTTCCTCATCGAGGCCTGGTGGGATATTTACGCCAGCTACTGCTACGAGCTGTCGAAGAAGTTCGGCGCCGGAGTGATCATCAATCTGGAGTTGCAGGAAGGCGAGCAGTTGCTGCGTCAGGCGGCCGAGCGCGCGGATGGCGACCTGGGCGTGGCCTTGCAGGCACTGGTCGATGAGTTGCTCGAATTGCAGAGCCTCGACGAGCGCGTGGCGCTGTTGCTGGCGCTGGATACCCAGGCGCTGGTACGCCGTGCCGAAGGCCATCCGCACCGCACCCGCAGCGCCGTCTACCTGCTGGATGTGGAGCGCCCGATGGCACGCTTTGCCAGCTGGTACGAGCTGTTCCCCCGTTCGGAAACCGACGATCCCGAGCGCCATGGCACCCTCCGGGACGTGATCAAGCGCCTGCCTGCGATTCAGGCCATGGGCTTCGATGTGCTGTACTTCCCGCCCATTCATCCCATTGGTACCGCGCACCGCAAGGGCCGCAACAATTCGCTCACGGCCGGGCCCGATGATCCGGGCAGTCCTTACGCCATCGGCAGCCCCGAAGGTGGGCATGACGCCATTCACCCACAGCTCGGCACCCGTGAAGATTTCGTCGCTCTGGTCGAGGCGGCCCGTGAGCATGATCTGGAGATCGCCCTGGATTTCGCCATCCAGTGCTCGCCGGATCACCCGTGGCTGCAGGAGCATCCCGGCTGGTTCAGTTGGCGCCCGGACGGCAGCATCCGCCATGCGGAAAACCCACCGAAGAAGTACGAAGATATCGTCAACGTCGACTTCTATGCCAAGGACGCCGTGCCCCAGCTATGGCTGGCGCTGCGTGACGTGGTGCGCACCTGGGTCGAACTGGGCGTGTACCAGTTCCGCGTCGACAACCCGCACACCAAGCCGCTGCCATTCTGGGAATGGCTGATCGCCGATATTCGCAAGAGCCACCCGCAGGTGATGTTCCTCGCCGAAGCGTTCACCCGCCCCGCGATGATGGCGCGCCTCGGCAAGCTGGGCTTCACCCAGAGCTATACCTATTTCACCTGGCGCAACACCAAGGCCGAACTGGAAACCTACCTGACCGAGCTCAACGAGGCGCCGTGGCGCGATTGCTACCGCCCGAACTTCTTCGTCAATACGCCGGACATCAATCCCTTCTTTCTGCACCACAACGGTCGCGCAGGCTTTCTGATTCGTGCTGCGCTGGCGACCATGGGCTCCGGGCTGTGGGGTATGTATTCAGGCTTCGAGATCTGCGAAGCCCTGCCGGTGCCAGGCAAAGAGGAGTATCTGGATTCGGAGAAGTACGAGATTCGCCCGCGTGACTATCAGGCGCCCGGCAATATCGTCGCCGAGATCGCCCAGCTCAACCGCATCCGCCGTCAGAACCCGGCACTGCAGACCCACCTGGGTTTCAAGGCCTTCACCTGCTGGAACGACAACATCCTGTACTTCGGCAAGCGCACCGCTGATCGCGAGAACTTTATTCTCGTGGCCATCAGCCTCGACCCGCACAACGCTCAGGAGGCGCACTTCGAGCTGCCGCTCTGGGAGCTGGGCTTGGACGACGATGCCACCACCCTCGGAGAGGATTTGATGAGCGGCCATACCTGGCTGTGGCACGGCAAGGTGCAGCAGATGCGCATCGAGCCCTGGCACCAGCCGTTTGGTATCTGGCGCATCCGCGTTGCGAGCTGAGAGGACATACCCGATGGCACGCAAAAAACCGCGCGGTACGTTCCTCAATGACCCGCAGTGGTACAAGGACGCGATCATCTATCAGGTGCACATCAAGTCGTTCTTCGATGCCAATAATGATGGCATCGGTGATTTCGCCGGTTTGATCGCCAAGCTCGATTACATCGCCGATCTGGGTGTCAATACGCTGTGGTTACTGCCGTTCTACCCGTCGCCGCGTCGCGATGATGGCTACGACATTTCCGAATACCGCGATGTGCATCCGGACTACGGCACCATGGCCGACGCGCGCCGCTTGATCAGCGAAGCCCATAAGCGCGGCTTGCGGGTAATCACCGAGCTGGTGATCAACCACACCTCGGATCAGCACCCCTGGTTTCAGCGTGCCCGTGCCGCCAAGCCCGGCAGCAAGGCGCGTGACTTCTACGTGTGGTCTGACAGTGACCAGAAGTACGACGGCACGCGGATCATCTTCCTCGATACCGAAAAATCCAACTGGACGTGGGATGCCGAAGCCGGGCAGTACTACTGGCATCGCTTCTATTCACATCAGCCGGATCTGAATTTCGACAACCCTCAGGTGCTCAAGGAAGTGCTGGCGGTCATGCGCTTCTGGCTGGATCTGGGCGTCGACGGCTTGCGCCTGGATGCCATCCCGTACCTGATCGAGCGCGACGGCACCAATAACGAGAACCTGCCAGAAACCCACGTGGTGCTGAAGAAGATTCGCGCCGAGCTCGATGCCAATTACCCCGATCGCATGCTGCTGGCCGAAGCCAATCAGTGGCCCGAAGACACTCAGCTGTATTTCGGCGGCCAGGATGGCGGCCCCGGTGACGAATGCCATATGGCCTTCCACTTTCCGTTGATGCCGCGCATGTACATGGCCATCGCCCAGGAGGATCGTTTTCCGATCACCGACATCCTGCGCCAAACGCCGGACATTCCGGAAAACTGCCAGTGGGCGATCTTCCTGCGCAACCATGATGAGCTGACCCTGGAAATGGTCACCGATCAGGAACGCGACTACCTGTGGAACTACTACGCTGCCGACCGCCGGGCGCGCATCAACTTGGGGATTCGCCGCCGCTTGGCGCCGCTTGTCGAGCGGGATCGCCGGCGTATCGAGCTGCTCAACAGTTTGCTGCTGTCGATGCCGGGCACGCCGACCCTGTATTACGGCGATGAGATCGGCATGGGCGACAACATCTTTCTTGGCGACCGCGATGGCGTGCGCACACCGATGCAGTGGTCACCGGATCGTAACGGCGGGTTCTCCCGCGCCGACCCAGCCAGCCTGGTACTGCCGCCGGTGATGGATCCGCTGTATGGCTTCCAGAGCATCAACGTCGAAACCCAGTCCCGCGACCCCCATTCGCTGCTCAACTGGACGCGGCGCATGCTCAACATTCGCAAGCAGCACAAGGCCTTTGGCCGCGGCACGCTGAAAATGCTTACGCCGAACAATCGCCGGGTACTGGCCTATCTGCGTGAGGCTACCAATGCCGATGGCAACCCGGAGCTGATTCTCTGCGTGGCCAACTTGTCCCGAGCGGCTCAGGCAGTCGAGCTAGAGCTGTCGGCTCACGAAGGCAAGGTACCGGTGGAGATGGTCGGCGGTTCGTCGTTCCCGCCCATCGGGCAGCTCAACTATCTGCTGACACTACCGCCTTATGGTTTTTACTGGTTTCTGCTCGCCGAGGAGGCGCAAATGCCCAGTTGGCACGTTCCACCGGTCGATCGCTTGCCGGAGCTGACCACTCTGGTGATCAAGCAAGCGCTTGGTGAACTGCTGCAGCCACCGGCCCGCACGACCCTCGAGCAGGAGTCGCTACCGGCCTACCTGCCCAAACGTCGCTGGTTCTCAGGGCAGGGCGAGGATCTGCGTCAGGTCAAGCTGCTCTACGCCATTCCCTTTGGTGAGCCGGATGAGTTGTATGTGCTCAGCGAAGTGCAAGTCAGCCGTGAATCGGGCACCAGCGAACAGTATCAACTGCCGCTGGGGTTCGTCGGTGAGCATGAGGCGGGCACTAGCGTGCCTCAGCAACTGGCCTTGGCGCGTCTGCGTCGCGGACGCCAGGTTGGCCTGCTGACAGACGGTTTTACCCTCAATGGTTTCGTCCGCCATGTGATGCGTCACCTGCGTGAAAGCAGCGTGTTGGGTTGGCAGGGCAGCGAGATCCAGTTCGTGCCCACGCCACGCCTGGAAGCCCTGGGCGATCTGGCCGAAGCCGAGGTGCAGCTGATTTCCGCCGAGCAGTCCAATAGTTCGGCGATCATCGCCGAGCAGGCGGTACTCAAGCTGATTCGCCGTGTGCTGCCCGGCATCCACCCGGAAGCGGAAATAGGCGGCTACCTGACAGCCGCCGGCTTCGAGCACATCGCCCCATTGCTGGGTGAAGTTCGCAGGGTCGATGAGCAGGGCGTGCCGCATACGTTGATGATCCTGCAGGGCTACCTGAACAATCAGGGCGATGCCTGGCAATGGACGCAGAACAATCTGGAGCGGGCGATCCGTGATGAGCTGGCCGGCGGTCACTCGGAGCAGGAAAACCAATACACCGCGCTGGCCGAATTAGATGCCTTCGCCGGGCTCCTGGGGCGGCGCCTGGGCGAAATGCACATGGCTCTCGGCCAAGCCAGCGATAACCCTGATTTTGGTTACCGCGAAACCAGCGAGGTCGATGTGGCCGACTGGTCGCAAAGCATCGCAGGCCAAGTGCGCGAGGCGCTGATGTTGGTGGCCGAAGGGCGAGGGGAACTCACCGGTGAAGCAGCCAACCAGGCCGATTGGTTGGCCGTACGGCACGAGCAGATCATCACCCTGGTGGACGACTTGGCGCGGCGTTCGGCGGGCGGTATCCGCATGCGCGTGCACGGCGATCTGCATCTTGGCCAGGTGCTGGTGGTGCAGGGCGACGCTTATCTGATCGACTTCGAGGGCGAGCCGACCCGCACGCTGGATGAACGTCGCGCGTTCTACAGCCCGCTCAAGGATGTTGCCGGCATGCTGCGCTCCTTCGACTACGCTGCCGCTATGGCCATGCGCAGCGCCCAGAGCGCCGATGTGACGCCGGAAGCAGAGCACGCACGCCAGCATATCGCCGGGCTCTATCGCAGCCAGTCGAGAACGGCGTTCAACGAAGCCTATCGCCTGGCGGCGGCAGATTTGCCCCACGCCTGGCATGAACGCGAAGGTGAAGTGGCGGCGCTGGCGTTGTTCTGCATCGAGAAAGCGGCCTACGAAATTCTGTATGAAGCGCGCTATCGCCCTGATTGGCTGGAGGTTCCGGTACAAGGGCTGATAGAGCTGACCAAATATCTTCTGGGGAGCGGTAAACGATGAGTAATGGAGAAACTGATCGCCAGGTGGCAGGTATCGACCGCGCCGCCATTGAGTCCCTGATCAGGGGTGAGCACGGCGACCCGTTTTCAATTTTGGGCCCACATGAGTTCGCTCACGGTCTGACGATTCGTACCTATCTGCCCGGCGCCCTGGGTGTCGAGCTGATCCACGCCGTCAGTGGTGAAACCCTCGGCTCGCTGGAGCAATCGAGCGTACCGGGGCTGTTCAGCATTCGTGTCGAGCAGCGCGTGCCCTATCGCTACCGCATCAACTGGAGCTCCGGCGTCCAGGAAACCGAAGACCCGTATGCCTTTGGGCAACTGCTCGGTGAAATGGATCTGTACCTGTTCGCCGAGGGTAACCACCGCGAACTCGGCAAGAGCCTTGGTGCCCAGCTGACGACCCATGAAGGCGTGCAGGGCGTGCGCTTCTCGGTGTGGGCGCCGAATGCCCGCCGGGTATCGGTGGTCGGCGGTTTCAATGGCTGGGATGGCCGTCGCCACCCGATGCGCCTGCGCCAGCCGAGCGGGGTCTGGGAGCTGTTCGTGCCGCGCCTCGGCCCGGGCGAAGTCTATAAGTTCGAGATCCTCGGCCGCGAAGGCCTGCTGCCGCTCAAGGCCGATCCCATGGCACTGGCAACCGAGTTGCCGCCAGCCACTGGTTCGGTGGTCTCGGCGCCGCTGGAGTTCGACTGGCGTGATGGCGACTGGATGCAGCAACGCCAGGCGCAGCAGGGCTATCAGGCGCCGATGTCGATCTATGAAGTGCATGTCGGTTCGTGGCGCCGCGAGGGCGGCGAAGACGGCCGCGTGCTGAGCTGGAAAGAGCTCGGCGAGCAGCTGATTCCCTACGTGCAGCAACTGGGTTTCACCCATATCGAACTGATGCCGATCATGGAGCACCCCTTCGGTGGTTCCTGGGGCTATCAGTTGCTTTCCCAGTTCGCGCCCACCTCGCGCTATGGCAGCCCGGCGGATTTCGCCGCCTTCGTCGACGCCTGTCACCAGGCCGGTATCGGCGTGATTCTCGACTGGGTGCCGGCGCATTTTCCCACCGACGCCCATGGCCTCGGCCAGTTCGACGGCACGGCCCTGTACGAGTATGCGCACCCGTTCGAAGGCTTCCACCAGGACTGGGATACCTACATTTACAATCTCGGCCGCACCGAAGTGCATGGCTTCATGCTGGCCTCGGCGCTGCACTGGCTGCGCGCTTATCACATCGATGCCCTGCGGGTGGATGCGGTGGCTTCGATGTTGTATCGCGACTATTCGCGCAAGGAAGGCGAGTGGATTCCCAACCGCCACGGCGGCCGCGAGAATCTGGAGAGCATCGACTTCCTGCGCCACCTCAACGACGTAGTCGCCCAGGAAGTGCCCGGCGCCCTGGTGATCGCCGAAGAGTCGACCGCCTGGCCTGGCGTCAGCCGACCGACGCAGGAAGGCGGCCTGGGTTTCGCCTACAAGTGGAACATGGGCTGGATGCACGACAGCCTCAAGTACGTTGCTGAAGACCCGCTGCACCGCCAGCACCATCATCACCAACTGACGTTCGGCCTGCTATATGCGTTTTCCGAGCATTTCGTGTTGCCGATCTCCCACGACGAAGTGGTGCACGGCAAGCGTTCGCTGCTCGACAAGATGCCCGGTGACCGCTGGCAGAAGTTCGCCAACCTGCGCCTGTACCTGAGCTTCATGTGGAGCCATCCGGGCAAGAAGCTGCTGTTCATGGGCTGCGAGTTCGGCCAGTGGCGCGAGTGGAACCATGACCACGAGCTGGACTGGTACCTGCTGCGTTATGGCGAGCACAAGGGCGTGCAGCAATTGGTCAGCGACCTCAACGGCCTGTACCGCCACGAGCCGGCGCTGCACCGTCTGGATGGTCAGGCCGAGGGCTTCGCCTGGCTGATCGGTGACGATGCCGTCAACAGCGTGTTCGCCTGGTTGCGTCAGGACGAGACCGGCGCGCCGCTGCTGGTGGTGCACAACTTCACGCCCGAGCCGCGCAATGGTTACCGCATCGGTGTGCCGAAAGAGGGTAGCTGGCATGTGCTGCTCAACAGCGATGCCGAGCGTTATGCCGGCTCGAATTCTGGCAGCCAGGGCGCGTTGCTGACTGAGACACTCGCCAGCCATGGTCAGCCGCAGTCGTTGCTGCTGGATCTGCCGCCGCTCGCCACGCTGGTGATCAAGCCGCACTAACGCAGAAGGGGTGGATCGATTACCGATCCACCCCTTCTGCTATCAGCCTGACTTACGCTAAACCCTATACGTAGGGCTGCCCAGCGAAGCCGCGCGGCAGGCGGTGGGTGCCCGGCAGCTCGGTGAGGCGTTGCTGCCAGGACGAGCGCCAGTCGGTACGAGGCTGATTGCTCTTGGCCTTACGGGCAGCGCGTCGGCTTGCATTGCGAGTGTCACGACGGGCCTGCTTGTAGGCTTCGGTGTTGCGGCAGTTGCGGCATTTCACCCGGTTCAGCTCTTTGCTGGAGGTGACGTTCTCGCCGTGGGTGCCGCAGGCCAAGTGACCATCGGTCTTGTAATGGGTAACCATGGGTGGATCTCCTTGCTCATGCCGATCCTGGAGCGGAACTTGCTCCGTGTCCGCAGGTCCGTTGATTCGGGCCGTAGGTTATTTGTAGACCGCTGCGCTTGTGCCTCGGTTCGAACTGCTTTTTCCGCTGCCTTTCCTATGAGACGGTTCAACGATGGCTGCTTATTCAGGGACGAAGAGGATGCGAGCGAGCTTTCTGGTGCTGCTGTTGGCTGTCTCGGTCTGTGCGTCCGCCGCTGAGGATGACGACGAACGCCGGGTGCAGTTGGATTCCCAGGTTCGTGAGCTGTTTCAGGCCGGGCAGTACCAGCGGGCCATCGAGCCGGCGCGTCAGGCTCTGGCCCTGGCGGAGCGTACGGCTGGCGGTGATCAGCAGGCCATCGGCAACAGCCTGGATACGTTGGCGAGCGTATACGCGAGCCTCGGGCGTTTCGACGAAGCGCTGCCGCTCTACCGACGTGCCCTGAACATTCGTGAGAGGGCCCTGGGGGCGTATGATCTCGGCGTGGCTGCGGCGCTGATCAATCTGGGTAAGGTTCACGATGCCCGTGGCCAGTATGCTGAAGCCGAGGCTTATTACACCCGGGCGCTGAACATTCGCGAGAGCAGGCTGGGCGCGGACAGCCCCTACGTGGCCGAGAGCCTCAACAACCTGGCTTTGCTGTATACCAGCCAGGGCCGCTACGCCGAGGCTGAGAAGGCCTATGGGCGCGCCCTGAGCAACTTCGAGAAAGCGCTGGGGGCATCCGATCTCGCGGTGGCGGGTGTGCTCAACAACGTCGGCCTGCTCATGGAGGCGCAGGGCCGCTACGCTGAAGCTGAACCCCATTACCGACGCGCGCTGGCCATTCGCGAGCAGCGTCTTGGCGCTGACCATCCGCAGCTGTCTCTCAGTCTTAATAATCTCGCGGGTCTGTACGCCCGTCAGGGGCGTTACCCAGAAGCCGATGTATTGATGCGCCGCGCCCTGGCCATGGATGAGCGCTTGTATGGGCTGCAGCATCCGCAGGTCGCCGTGGCGCTGAGCAATTTAGCCGGGCTATATGGCGTGCAGGGCGAATACGCCAAGGCCGAGCCGCTGCTGTTGCGGGCATTGGATATTCGCCAGGCCGCGCTGGATCAGCGTGACCCGGCTATCACCGAGACGCTCCAGGATCTGCTCGAACTGTATCGAGTTGCCGGTTGGTCGGATCGGGCGACCGAGATGCAGGCGCGTCTGGCCGAGCGGGGCGGGCATTGAATCGGCTGAAATTATCGTGGATAGGCTGGGGGCTGGCGTTGTCTCAGCAGGGTCATTGCTATCCGAGGATTGTCCGGGTGAAGTCATCGTTCCTGCGTACACCCTGTGCGTTGCTGATCTTGCTGCTGGCCGGCTGTTCCAGCCAGCAGCAGGTGCCTGCGCCGAGGCCGGCCGAGGTGCGCGCGCAGATCGTCCGCCTGATGCCGGTGAATACGCCTGACCGCGAGGGCTGGGCGGCCGATATATACGCCGCGTTTGCGGCCCAGGAGATCGCGCCAAGCACCGAGAATATCTGCGCCGTGCTGGCAGTGACGGAGCAGGAATCGACGTTCACTGCCGACCCGCAGGTACCTGGCCTGGCGAAGATCGCCCGGGCGGAAATAGACCGCCGTGCTACCAGCCTGCATATCCCGCAGTTGCTGGTAAATGCAGCGCTGCGCATCGAGTCGCCTACCGGCAAAACCTATCAGCAGCGCCTGGATAGCGTGCGCACGGAAAAGCAGCTGAGTGCCATTTTCGATGACTTCACCGGCATGGTGCCGCTCGGTCGGCAACTGTTCGGCACCCTCAATCCGGTGCGCACCGGTGGGCCGATGCAGGTCAGCATCGCCTTTGCCCAGGCCAATGCCGAGGGCTATCCGTATCCACCCGACGGCTCGATTCGCCGCGAGGTGTTCAGCCGCCGTGGCGGCATGTACTTCGGTATCGCTCATCTGCTGGGCTATCCGGCCAGCTACCCGAAACCCCTTTATCGCTTCGCCGACTTCAATGCCGGCTGGTACGCCAGCCGCAATGCGGCCTTCCAGCATGCGGTCACCATCGCCTCGGGCATTCCGCTGGCGCTGGACGGCGACCTGATCATTCACGGCACCAGCAAGGCTGGCTCCACCGAACTGGCCGTGCGGTCGCTGGGTAAACGCCTGGGCATGAGCGACCGGGCGATCCGCCGGGCGCTGGAGGAGGGCGATACCCTGGAGTTCGAAGAAAGCCGCTTGTACGAGCGGGTATTCGCCCTGGCTGATGAGGCTGAAGGCATGTCGCTGCCGCGGGCGGTACTGCCCGGCATCGTTCTGAAAAGCCCGAAGATTACCCGGAGGCTGACCACTGCCTGGTTCGCCGAGCGTGTCGACACCCGCCATCAACGCTGCATGGCGCGGGCGCGCTGAAGCTGCACAAACCTTCCAGAATATACGTGGTGGGTCGGGTAGCATGAACGCTCCGCAGAGCGTGGCGCTGGAGCAAGCATGAGCGCGCAGAGTTGGGTCGACCTGGCCCAGGATGAAGACACCGGTATCGAGACCATCCGCGCGCATTTTCGCGGGCATGCCTACGATCCCCATTGGCACGATGCCTATCTGGTCGGGTTCACCGAGCAGGGCGTGCAGCAGTTCCATTGCCGCAAGCAACTGAACAGCAGCCTGGCCGGCCAGGTGTTTCTACTCGAGCCTGGTGAACTCCATGACGGCCATGCACCGGAGCCGGAAGGCTTTACCTACTCGATGCTGTACCTGGATGCTCAGTGGCTGGAGCGCGAGCTGCGCAGCCTGTTCGAACAGGCGCCCGCCGACTGCCTGCCCGGCTTCAGCGCCACCCTGGCCAATGAGCCTCGCCTGCTCGCGGCGGTCGGCGAGGCCTTTGCCGCGCTGCATCGCCAGGAGATGCGCATGGTCAGGCAGAGCGCACTGGACGGCCTGCTGACGCGTCTGACCGAACAGCTGCACTGGCGTCGGCGCCTCGATCCGGATCCGCGCCTGCCGTTGGTTGCGCAGCGTGCGCGGGATTTCCTGCATGATCAGCATACTCGCGACATTGGTCTCGATGACCTGGCCGCCGCCTGTGGGGTCGATCGCTTTCGCCTCAGCCGCGCCTTCAAGGCAGCTTTTGGCCTGGCGCCACATGCCTATCTGGTGCAACTGCGCCTGGCCCGGGCGAGGCATATGCTGGCCCGTGGCGAACCGCCGGTTCAGGTCGCTGCAGTGCTTGGCTTCGCCGATCAGAGTCATCTCGGGCGCTGGTTCCGGCGGGCTTATGGCATGACCCCGGCCCATTACCAGCGGCGTTGCTCAAACCTTCCAGACGCCTGACGCTGCCCGACTCATGATCAGCGCTCGGTTTGTCTGGAGCCTGTTCATGACTCAGTTGTTGCCCTTCATGCTGTTCGCTTTCGTCGCGTCGATCACCCCGGGGCCGACCAATGTGCTGGTGCTTGGCAGCAGCGCCCGTTACGGCGTAGCGGCGACCCTGCCGCTGGTGCTCGGCGCCTGTGTGGGGTCTGCGGCAATCGTGGTGGCAGTCGGGCTTGGCCTCGGCGAATTGCTGCAACAGCACCCACGCCTGCAATGGGCAATGGCCTGGTTCGGCGTGTTGTGGCTGAGCTACCTGGCGTGGCGCATCTTCAGCAGCCCGGCTACCGCGTTGAACGCAGACGATGCGCGGCCAGGCGAGCAGCGGCTTGGCCTGTTTGCCGGTGCGGCACTGCAACTGGTCAACCCCAAGACCTGGATGATGGCTTTGGCGGTGGTCAGCGTGTTCGCCACACCTGGCCCCGGGCAGGCCATGCGGGTGACCTTGCTGGCGGCGATCTTCCTGGCTATCGCCTTGCCATGCCTGGGCTGCTGGGCATTGCTCGGCCGCGGTGCTGCCAAACTGTTCACCTCGGCCCAGGCCATGACCCGCTTCAACCAGGTCATGGCGCTGTTGCTATTGATTTCCGCCTGGCTCGGCGCGCCGCTCTAAACCTCCTAAATGATGCGATCTCTTTGTAGGAGCCGGCTTGCCGGCGAATGGTGGCCGTGATGCGTGATTGCGGTATGCCCGCAATCGCCTCGCCCGCAAGTGGGCTCCTACACGGTGGTAGGGAACGCGATTCCGTAGGAGCCGGCTTGCCAGCGAATGGTGGCCGTGATGCGTTTTTGCGGTATGCCCGCCATCGCTTCGCCCGCAAGCGGGCTCCTAGACGGTGGTAGGGAACGCGATTCCGTAGGAGCCGGCTTGCCGGCGATTGGTGGCCGTGATGCGTGATTGCGGTATGTCCGCAATCGCCTCGCCCGCAAGTGGGCTCCTACACGGTGGTGGGGAACGCGATTGCGTAGGAGCCGGCTTGCCGGCGAATGGTGGTCGTGATGCGTGATTGCGGGATGGCTGCACTCGCCTCGCCCGCAAGCGGGCTCCTACACGGTGGTAGGGAACGCGATTCCGTAGGAGCCGGCTTGCCGGCGATTGGTGGCCGTGATGCGTGATTGCGGTATGTCCGCAATCGCCTCGCCCGCAAGCGGGCTCCTACACGGTGGTAGGGAACGCGATTCTGTAGGAGCCGGCTTGCCGGCGAATGGTGGCCGTGATGCGTTTTTGCGGTATGCCCGCAATCGCTTCGCCCGCAAGCGGGCTCCTACACGGTGGAAGGGAACGCGATTCCGTAGGAGCCGGCTTGCCGGCGATTGGTGGTCGTGATGGGTGATTGCGGAATGGCTGCAATCACATCGCCCGAACAACACCTACCGGATACGCAATGCTTCCAGGCGCTGACGCTGCTTGCCTTGCTCATCGAAATTGTCGGGTGACAACCAGCGCACAAAGGCGGCGCGGCATTGCGGCCATTCGCTGTCGATGATCGAGAACCAGGCGGTATCGCGGTTCTGTCCCTTGATCACGGCGTGCTGACGGAATAACCCCTCGTGAACGAAACCCAGACGTTCGGCTGCGCGCAGCGAGCGCGCGTTGCGTGCATTGCACTTCCACTCCAGGCGCCGGTTGCCTAGGTCGTCCATCGCCAGACTCATGAGTAGCCAGATCGCTTCCGTGGACGCCGGAGAACGCTGCATGGCTTGGCCAAAGGCGATATGGCCGATTTCGATACAGCCGTCGACTGGCGTGATACGCAGAAAGGACAACAGCCCTACAGCGCGTCCGCTGGTCTTGTCGATCACACTGAAGAACAGCGGGTCGCTGGTGCTTTGCTTTTCCTGCAGCCAGGCATCGAACCCGGCACGCTCGGCGAACGGGCCGTAGGGCAGGTAATTCCACAAGGCAGGATCGCTATTGGGGCCTTGCAACGCCTGCCAGAGATTATCGCCATGCGCTGCTGCGTCCAGCGGTTCCAGGCGCACGTAGCGGCCATCAATGGCGCTGCGAGGTGGCGGCGAAACGGGTTTCCAGTCGAGCAGGGTGTCGTCGGTCATGGTCTGGGTTCCTGATTACAGCTGCTTGCGGTATTGCACGAAGCCGGGGCGGTCGGCGATGTGATCGTATAGCTGCATGGCGGTGGTGTTGCTTTCATTGGTCAGCCAGTGCACCCGTGAAGCGCCGGCCAGCTTGGCCTGGGCGTAGACATGTTCGATCAGCCCACGCCCGGCGCCAGTACCGCGAACACTTTCGTCTACGAACAGATCCTGCAGGTAACAGTAGTCGCCGGTCGTCCAGCAGGAGCGGTGGAAGATCCAGTGCACCAGGCCGATGGCTCGCCCTTCGTGCCAGGCGAGGGCCGCATGCATCGGCTCGTCGTCAGCGAGAAAGCGTTGCCAGGTCAGGGCTGTGGTGGCCTCGGGCATCTTCTGCCCGTAGAAGCGCAGATAGCCTTGCCAGAGCGGCGACCAGGCAGCCTGGTCGTCAGCAGTGATTGCGCGTATTTCCAAGATCCAGGTCTCCTCGGTGATTAGTCATTCATGCGCTGCGCCAGGGCGCGGTCGCGGGGATCAGCACTGGCGCTGAGGCCGTCATGCACGCCCTGGCGATCCGCTTCGCTACGGTTCTGGCCGAGCTTCCATTTGCCTTCCAGGCGCTCGATGGGCAGCGCGAAGCCGACGATGGCACGCAGCATGCCGGCGATGTAGTCCTCGGGGGCATCGCTCAGCGCCCAGGGCTGTGGGCGCGGGTTCTCGTGACGGTCGGTGAGTTCGTCGAGCAGGCTCAACAGGCGCTCGCCGTCATCGAAAACCGCAGCCTGGCCGTAGGCATGCACTGCGATGTAATTCCAGGTGGGTACTACCTTGCCGTGCTCGGCCTTGGCCGGGTACCAGGACGGGCTGATATAGGCATCGGCGCTGTTGAAAATCACCAGCGCTTCACCGCCTTCGGCCAGTACCCGCCAGTGCGGATTGGCCCGCGCCAAGTGGCCGTACAGCGTGCCGTGCTGGCCTTCTTCGGGGCGTAGCAGCAAGGGCAGGTGGCTGGCTTGCAGGCCGGTCTCGCCATGGCTGATCAGAGTAGCCAAGCGGCAGCCGGCAATCTCCCGGTGCAGGGCGGCGAGGTCGTTCTGGCGGAAAGCGGAAGGTACATACATGGGGCATTCCAATCAGTAGATGCGCTTATGCTAAAACTGGTATTGGTCTGTTGTAAGATCCATTTTCAATGACTTTCATGGGGCCAATCTATGGCATCTTCAGCTCCTCTGCCGGTCGACCTTTCCGGTCTGCGTCTGCATCCCGGCAAGGGATTGTCCCGCCAGCTCTACCAGGCCCTGCGCGAACGCGTGCTCGATGGCCGTCTGCCTGGCGGCACGCGCTTGCCCGCCAGCCGGCAATTGGCCGAGCGCCTGGGCGTATCCCGCAATACGGTGAACCGTGCGCTGGATCAGCTCTATGCCGAAGGCTACGTGCAGGGCCGGGTTGGCGATGGCACCTATGTGGCCGCCATTGCCGCAGTAGCGGAGCCGCCAGTCAGCGAAGCGCCGGGGGCGGCCAGCAGCGCCGCGCTGCAACTGCTCGACGAGCACCATCTGCCGGCGCCGTTATCCGGTGCGCCGCGGGCGTTTCGGGTTGGCGTGCCGGCTTTCGATCTGTTTCCGTTCGAGACCTGGGCGCGGCTGTCGGCGCGTTTCTGGCGCAGGCCTTCGCCGGCACGGCTGGGCTATGGTGACCCCGCTGGTGACCCGCAACTGCGCGAATTGATCGCCGCGTACCTGCGCAGCAGCCGGGGCCTGCAGTGCGATCCAGCGCAGATCATCGTCACCTGCGGCGCACAGCAGGCAATCAGCCTGTGCGCGCAATTACTGGTTGGGCCGGGCGATCCGGTGGCCGTCGAAGATCCGGGTTACCGTGCCGCGGGCCATGCCTTTAGCATTGCCGGTGCACAGCTGCGCGGCATTGCCGTCGATGCCGACGGCCTGGATGTCGCGGCGCTGGAGCGGGCAGGGCCGTGTAGGCTGGCCTATGTCACGCCTTCGCACCAGTATCCGACCGGGGTGACGCTGTCGCTGCCCAGACGCCTGGCGCTGCTCGACTGGGCCGAGCGTAATGACGCCTGGATCATCGAGGACGATTACGACGGCGAGTACCGTTACAGCGGCACGCCGCTGGCGCCGTTGGCCGCACTGGATCGTGGGCAGCGTTTGCTCTACGTCGGCACCTTCTGCAAAATCGCCTTTCCGGCGCTTCGGCTTGGCTATCTGGTATTGCCACCCCGTCTGGCTGCTGCCTTCGCCCGGCGTCGTGCGGTGGATATGCGCCACTCGGAAGTCGGCACCCAGGCGGTAATGGCCGAGTTCATCGCCGCCGGGCATTTCCAGCGGCATATCCGTCGCATGCGCAATGCCGCCCGCGCCCGTCGGGATGCGCTGCTGGCGGGCTGGCCGCAGTCCTTGCCGGGCTGCGCGCCACTGCCCGATGTACACGCCGGTCTGCACCTGAGCGTGCGCTGCGAAAGCCTGGCGCGAGAGCGGGAACTGGTTGCCGCTGCGGCCGCGGTGAGTGTGGAGATCAACCCACTCAGCAACTACTGGCTACCCGGCGGTGATACGTCGATGGACGAACGCGCTGGCCTGGTGCTCGGCTTCGCGGCGGTGCCGGAAAAGACGATCGGCGAGGCATTGCAGGCCTTGCGGGGTGCTTGGAAACTGTCTGATTAGACCGGCGCCATCTTCGCCTGTAGACGAGCCTTCACGGCGGGCCACTCACTGTCGATGATGCTGAAACGCACCGAGTTGCGCTTGCGACCGTCGGGCATGATTCGTTCGTGGCGCACGATGCCCTCCTGCACAGCTCCAATCGCGAGGATCGCCGCGCGGGACTTCTCGTTCAGCTCATCGGCGTTGAATGGCTTTGGTGGGCTAAAGCGCCACCCTACGGTCGATGCCCCTGGGGAGTGGGGTGGGCTTCAGCCCACCACCGACAATGCCCACAGCCCGAAGCTCCGAGCCGCATGCTCTGAATAGCCAGCCACCATCGGCGTTGAATGGCTTTGGTGGGCTAAAGCTCCACCCTACGGTTGATGCCCCTGGGGAGTAGGGTGGGCTTCAGCCCACCACCGACAATGCCCACAGCCCGAAGCTCCGAGCCGCATGCTCTGAATAGCCAGCCACCATCGGTGTTGAATGGTATTGGTGGGCTAAAGCGCCACCCTACGGTTGATGCCCCTGTGGAGTAGGGTGGGCTTCAGCCCACCACCGACAACGCCCACAGCCCGAAGCTCCGAGCCGCATGCTCTGAATAGCCAGCCACCATCGGTGTTGAATGGTATTGGTGGGCTAAAGCGCCACCCTACGGTTGATGCCGCTTTGGAGTAGGGTGGGCTTCAGCCCACCACCGACAACGCCCACAGCCCGAAGCTCCGAGCCGCATGCTCTGAATAGCCAGCCACCATCGGCGTTGAATGCCTTTGGTGGGCTAAAGCGCCACCCTACGGTTGATGTCCCTGGGGAGTAGGGTGGGCTTCAGCCCACCGAACGATCGCACCACCGCCCGACCAGGCAAAGCCCCTGAACAGGTTAAGATGGGCGCCCACCCAAGCACGAGGAAATGCCGATGCGGATGTTGCAGTCTGCCGAATTCAAGCCCCGTCTGCGTGAGGGCCTGCTCGAGTTTCCGGTGCACCATGTGCGCGGCGGGACGTCCACCGGCCTGGTGATCTGGGAGCCGTTCGCGCCTGCCGATCCGGCGTTGCGTGAGGAGCTGTTGCGCCACCTGATGGGCGTGCCCCTGAGTGGTTCACAGCCCGGCAATCGACAGATCACCGGCCTGGGCCGTGGCGCTCCGACCAGCAACAAGGTGTTCATCGTCGACTGGGAAGCGACCCGTGACGGCGAGCGATTGGTCAGCACCCTGGCGCAACTGGCCAGTGATCACGCCGCCATCGACTGGAGCGTGAATTGCGGCAACCTGTCCAGCGCGCTGCCACTGTGGGCGCTAGACGTCGGCCTGGTGACGGCAGCGGCGGGCGAAAGCCGCGATATCAGTATTCGCAACAGCAATACCGGGGTGATCAGCACCGGGCGCATCGGGCGTACTGCCGAAGGCGCTCTGGTCAGCGCGTCGATTCCGGGTGTCAGCGGCGAGTTTCCGTCTGTCGATCTGTTTCTGCATGACCCCGTGGGCGCCAAGACCGGGCAGTTGCTGCCGACCGGGCAGGTGGTCGAACAGATCGACGGGCGTGCGGTGTCCTGTGTCGATGTGGCGGTGCCGATGGTCATCGCCCTGGCCAGCGATTTCGGCAAGACCGCCCATGAGCCCCTCGCCGAACTGCAGAACGATCAGGCCTTCATGGCCGATCTGCGCCGCGTGTGGATCGAGGCCGGTCTGCGGATGCAGCTGCGCCGCCGCGACGGTGAGCTGATGACGGCGGACGAGCTGGCGCGCAGTGAAACCCAGCCCAAGGTCTGCATCGTCGGCCCACCTCAGGGGGACGGTAATATCTCGGTGCGCTATTTCACCCCCCAGGCACTGCATGCCTCGATGGCGGTTTCTGGTGGTTGCTGCCTGGCGGCCGCGGCGCTGATCCCCGGTTCGGTAGCCTGGCAGGTAGCTACCGGGTTAGCCGCACCGTCGGGCGAGTTTGCCGATATCGAAGTGGCCATTGAAAACCCGGCGGGTATCCTCGCCACCACGGTGGTGGCCCGTGAGTACGAGGGCAAGCTGCAGGTCAGCAGTGCCGCCTATCGGCGCACGGCGCAGGTATTACTGCGCGGGCATGTGCCGCTGTATCGCGCCTCACCGGCGCTGGTCGAAGCGCTATTGCCGTTGACGCAACGCTAGAGCTCACGCTGTTTGCGTCGCTGTTCGGCGGGCGGAGGCTCGATGCCCCAGTCGCCATGCAGGTACCAGTCGTCACCGAGCATCTCGATGGGATGCTGGGTGCGGCCTGCACCGTTACCACACTGCAGATCGTCGGCACCACAATAGCGGTCGCACCCCCAGCAGATGCGCTCGGGGTTCTTCGGATGCAGGGGGAATTTCTTGGCCATGTCGCGCACTCCTCAGCTACAGGCTCAGGCTAGCGCGTCCGGCGTCGCGGCCCTTGACCTAGGTCAGCAGGGCCGCTGTCGATGCTGACCCTCAGGCCGGGTCAGTCGCTTCGCTGGAAGCTTCCTGATTGCTGTTCTGGCGAAGCTTCTTGGCCCGTTTTTCCAGCACCAGATACACCACGCAGGCGACGGCCAGTGGCAACAGGAAGTAGATCGCCCGGTAGCCGATCAGCGCGGCGACGATGCTGCCCTTGGACATTTCATGCTGCAACAGGGCGATGAACACGGCCTCGATCACCCCCAGCCCGGCCGGGATGTGGGTGATCACTCCGGCGATGCTGCTGATCATCAAGATGCCGAGAATCATCGGGTAGAAGGCTTCTTCCGGCAGCAACAGGTAGATGATCAGCGCCATCAGCGACCAGTTCAGCGCACCCAGGCCCGCCTGCAGCAGCGCCATTGGCAGCGCAGGGAGCGTCAGCTCATGGCCACGCACTTTCCAGGTGCGGCGCTTGGAGAACTGGCAGGCAAGCAGGTAGCCGATGCCCACCGCCAGCAGCGCCAGGCCGATAATGCGCAGGCCCGTGGCGCCGATGGCCCAGCCTTCCGGCAGCTTGAGCAATCCGAAGGTGAAGATCACGCCTGCCAGCAGGATGTAGCCCAGCCAGTTGGTGATCAGGCTCATGCTCAGCACGCGGGTGATGGTCGAGACCTTGAGCCCGAGGCGCGAATACAGGCGGTAGCGCAGGGCCACGCCGCCCACCCAGGAGCTCAGGTTGAGGGTGAAGGCGTAGCACACAAAAGTCAGCGGCAGGATCTGCCGGGCGGGCAGCTTGTGGCCGGTGTAGGCGCGGCCGATCAGGTCGAAGCTCGAGTAAACGGCATAACTCAGCGCCGACACGCCGATCGCGGCGAGCAAGATGCCGCTGCTGTAACTGCGTAGGGCCTTGCTGACTTCCTGCCAGTCGAGGTTCTTGACCAGCATGAACAGCAGCACCGGCACCAGGATGAAGAAGCACAGGGTCAGCAACCGCTTGGCCCAGCGCCACACTGGTTTGCCTTGCTTGTCGTCGGGCTCGCTCACGAGACTTTCTCCTGGTCGATCTGCAGGGTGCTGCACTGTGGCGCCTCGACTGTCGGTTGCAACAGCTTGAGCCGTGGCGAGTGGGCCGGGAACCAGCCGGCGATGGCCGGGAAATGGCGCAGGAAGTGGAAGCACATGAAGATCAGCGGCGCGCGCCACCAGTAGCCGCGCATCACCCGCTTGAGCGGCACCGATTTGCAGCTCGAGGTGGCCAGTTCCATCAGGTGCTCGTACAGGCGGCGATTGAGGGCCGGGTCACGGACGATCACGTTGGCTTCCAGGTTCAGCGACAGGCTCAGAGGATCCAGGTTGCTGGAGCCCACGGTCGACCATTCGTGATCGGCCAGCGCCACCTTGCCGTGCAGCGGGCGCTGGCAGTATTCGTAGATGGTCACGCCGTCGCGCAGCAGGTAGTTGTAGGTCAGCCGCGAACACAACCGCACCAGCGGCATGTCCGGTTGGCCCTGGAGAATCAGGGTGACCTTGACCCCACGCCGCGCCGCGTTGCGCAATTCGCGCAGCAGGCGGTAGCCCGGGAAGAAATAGGCGTTGGCCACCACCAGGCGATGCTGGGCATTGCGGATGGCGTCCAGGTAATGCTGTTCGATGGTGTTGGTGTCGTCGCCGTTGTCGCGGATCGCCATGAGCATCCGGCTGTTGCCGGCATGCCGGTGCTGAGTCGGCTGATTGCTGCGGCGCAGGGCCACTTCACGGTCATCGCGCGCCTCCAGCAGGCGCTCGCTGGCAGCGTGCAGATCGGCAACGATAGGGCCGCGTACACGAACCGCGTAGTCCTGCTTGGCCATCGGCCCATTGGCGATGAGGTGATCGACGCCGAAGTTGATGCCACCGATGTAGGCCAGCTCGCTGTCGATCACCACGATCTTGCGGTGCAGGCGGCGGAACAGGTTGGTACGCATGCCCATCAGGCGCTTGCCCGGATCGAACATGTGCACGCGCACGCCGGCAGCGACCAGGGCCGCCACGTATTCTTTCGACAGGTCGGCGGTACCGTAGCCATCCACGGTGATCTCTACGCGGGCGCCGTTGTGTGCGGCAGCGATCAACGCTTCCTGCAACTCCATGCCGACCTTGTCTTCGAAGATGATGAAGGTTTCCAGCAGCACCTCACGCTGGGCGTTGCGGATGCTCTCGAACACAGCAGGAAAGAAATCCTCGCCGTTGATCAGCAAATCGACCTGGTTGCCATCACGCCAGTCGTACTTCATAGCCGTATCTCCACAGCCAACGGTGCATGATCCGACAGGTGCGACCAGGGGCGGGTCGACAGCACCTGCGGGTTGTGAGTGGTTGCGTTACGCACATAGATGCGATCCAGGCACAGCAGCGGCCAGCGCGCGGGGAAGCTCTTGGCCGGCGCGCCATGTTCGCTGACGAAGGCTTCCTTCAGACCGCTGGCGGCCAGCAGCCCATCGGCGCGTTTGCGCCAGTCGTTGAAGTCACCCGCGACGATCACCGGCGCATCGGCAGGCAGGCGGTCGAGCACCTTGCAGAGCAGACCCAGCTGCTGCTTGCGATGGATTTCCCGCAGCCCCAGGTGCACGCAGATGGCGTGTACTTCGGCGTGGCCCGGCACGTCGAGCACCGAGTGCAGCAGCCCGCGCTGTTCCTGGGTGCCGATGGAGATATCCAGGTTCTCGTGACGCAGGATGGGAAACTTCGACAGCAGTGCGTTGCCATGATCGCCATGGGGGTAGACGGCGTTGCGGCCATAAGCGAACTGCGGCCACATGCTGTCGGCGAGAAACTCGTATTGCGGCGTCGGTGGCCAGTCTTCGTAGCGCTTGGCGTGGTGCTCGTGGGTGCCATGTACTTCCTGCAGGAACACCATGTCCGCCGACAGCGTACGTACCGCATCGCGCAGCTCCGGCAGGATGAAGCGCCGATTCAGGGCGGTGAACCCCTTGTGGGTGTTGACCGTGAGAATCTTCAGCGTGTGTACCGCCGTAGCCAGTTCGGTCGGTGCCGGTTGGTGGGTGCTCATGGGGAAACTCCTGGCGACCGACCAGGGGCATTGGGCAACCCCTCGGCCAGGTCGAACTTCTGTAAAAGCGAGTAGGCGTCGTAGGGCGCGCGTACTTTGAGAGCGTTGTCTAGGGTCTGTTCCCGTTTCAGCGCGAGCCGCGTTGCTGCGAGAAATGGCCTCCGGTTAGGCGCAGGACGCCGGGAATGGTTGTTCCCTTGCCAAGTCCTGCAACGACAGCGGAGACCATTTCCCGCGCAACCCGCAGGGCCGGGCCAGTTTTTGCGCGATGCGGCGTTACTCGATGGCTCATTTGGCCCGCCAAACTTCGCATCTCGTGCCTGGTCTCGCGCAAAAACTGGCTCCGGCGCGGCCGTGCGTGAAACGGGAACAGACCCTAGGTAACTGTAAACGTCGCGCAACTCGGCAATGCGCCCGGACGTTTGCAGGGCGCAGAACGAGGCACTTAGGCCGATAACCCGGCTCAAGGGTATTCACCGCGGCAAAGGGTGCTGGCTGGCAGGCTGCGCGCGTGGCTTGGCACACACGCAACCGGTTGCCTTCGCGTTGGCTCTATCGGCATGGCTCAGTGCACCGTGGACAGACCTGCGTTGGCGCCGCCGCTTCGTGAGCGGCCTGGAGCGGTGTGATGGTCTGTACGCCGCGAGCCATGAGATCGCTGACTTTCATTCTGTCCTCCTGTCGGTGGTCGAGGTGGTTCAGCGAGGCTACTGGGCAGCCGTGCGCGTTCCAGGCGTCGTTAAATTCCGACTGGAGCGGCGGGGGCGCGGTTCAAGGTTTTTGCCAGCTGGGCAGCGGGAGTCGGCGCGGAGCAGGTGTCAGAGCAGGGACTTGAGATAGTCGCCGAAACCACCGCGGGCACGGCAATCCAGTCGTGCGCTGGTGTACACCTGCGGCAGGCAGCTCCAGGCGATATGCGCGCCGATACGTTCGAAGGCTGCCACCAGTTGTACGTCTTCATCGACAGGGATGGCCTTGAAGCCACCCGCGCGGCGGTAGCAGGCGGCGCTGAAGGACAGATTGGCGCCGTGGATATGCCGGTGTCCGTCGCGGGCCTGGTAGGCGCTCTGGTAGCGCGCCTGCACGTCCAGGCCGAGATCGCCCCATTCGGCGACCTGTACGGTGCCGCATACCATGTCGGCGTTCAGGCTCAGCTGGCGTACCAGCCAGTCCGGTGCGACGCGGCTGTCGGCATCCGAGCAGGCGATCCAGGTGGCGCCGTGGGACAACAGCCACTCGATACCAGCAGCACGCGCCAGGCCTACGTTCTGTGCCTGGATGGTGAGGGTCTCGACCGGGTAGTTGGCGATCACGCTGGCTGAACCATCGGTGCAGCTGTCGAGCACGACCAGAACGCGAACAGCCATCTCCAGCTCGGGATGAGCAGCGGCCGTCAGCACCGCATCGAGGCACTGGTCGAGCGACAGCTCTTCGTTATGAGCAGGAATCACGATGCCGATCATGCTGGCGACTCGTCACCCGTGCTGGGCGCCAGCCCCTCACGCTGCGCCACTGATGTGCTCTGGGTGCCCCATACCTCGAGAACCATATCGGCGTCTTCATGGCGCAGCAGGCGTGGCAGACCCAGTGCCTGGTGGATACGCTCGTGTACCTGGTCACCGTTCTGCGGGCATTCGTCGATCGGCCAGCGCCAGTGGCAGGCGAGCAAGTTGCCGCCCTGATTGAGGGATGTTCGAGCCCGCTCGATCAACTGATCGAGATCTTTCTGGTCGAGGTAGTAGCACAGCTCACTGAGCACTATCAGGTCGAATCCGCCTTCGGGCCACTGCTCGGGCAGGCGGGTCTGTAGCAGGCGCACGTTGCTGCGATGGGCGAGGCGATTGCGGGCCAGTTCCAGGGCGATTGCCGAGGTGTCGCTGCATAGCAATTGAGTGCAGCGCTCCGACAAACGGACGCTGAGTTCACCATTGGCACACCCCGGCTCGAAGATGCTGCCGTAGTGGTTGCGTGGCAGGGCAGCGAGCGTCAAGTTGCGCTTGCGTTGCTCGTACCAGCGCTCGCGGAATGACCAGGGATCCTGGCTGCCCTTGTAGAGCTTTTCGAAATAGTTGTCTGCGACGCTCATAAGAACACCACCTCGAATGGTTGCTGCAGACGCTCCACGGTGATCGCCGACAGTACCGGCTCGTGGCCCGTGTCCGGGTCGCTGTACAGCTGGCTGGCAAAGGCCTGTACCGCATGACGCTTGCGCGCCTGAACCCTTTTATCCAGCTGTAGTTTGCGCGCTCTGTCCCACGGAATGCGCAGGTCTTCCGGGTTGGCCCAGTGCCAGGCCCACACCGGTATCTCGTGCATACGCGCGCCACATTCCTGAGCTGCCGCCAGGGAGGCACGACCTACGGCCTCGTGGTCGCTGTGGCCATCCTCGCTCCAGGTGGTGAACACCACGTCGCTAGGTTGCAGGTAGGTTTTGAGAAAGTCGCGCAGCTCATTTTCCCTCGCGGCTACGCCGGTATCGGGAAAACCACCATGAACCCATTGCATCTGGTTGAGCGGCAGGCCCAGGCGCTTCAATGCGTCGGCACTTTCTTGCGGGCGGACGATGCTGAGCCGTTGCGGCGTCCAGTAACGCGAGCCCTGGTGACTGGCTCCGCCATCGGTAACCGATATCAGTAGAACGTGGCGTTGCTCGTGCGCGAGCAGTTGCAGCAAACCACCGCAACCAAGGATTTCATCATCCGGATGGGGCGAGATGATCACCGCCCGTGAGCCTGCCGGTACCAGCTCTGCGCAGTCGATATCGGCTACCTGGGCCAAATGCCGTGAAGCTTTCCACGCTTGCGGCGAGGTGCCTTGTCCTTGAATCGGATTGGCTTTCATAGCATCCAGCTCCCTGGTTGTTGTCGCGCTGCGAGGCTGCCGAGGTCGGCTAGGTCGCGTTCTGCATGGCTCTGCCGCAGGTACACCGGCAGGTCGGCCAGATGCCTGGCGAGCGTGCCGTCACGGCAATACGGGGCGGCGCCCAGCGCGCGGCCGACGTGACGAATCACGCTGTCGACAGCGCTTTCGCACGAAGCACGTACCCGGCGCACCGCTAATTCGGCGCTTGCCTGTGGGTTGGCGTCGATCCAGCGGGCGCAATCGCGCAAGGCACTGGCGGCCGCGAACAGTGTGTTGTCCACCTCGCCGAGGTGGGCGAGGGCATGGGGTTCATCGTGGCGCGCGCAGTGCTTGCGCAGTGCCTCGCCGATGAACTGCGCCGAGCCATACCAGCAGGCGGCGATACCGGCACCGCCCTGCCAGAAGCCTGGGCGCTCGAGGTAGCCACCGGGTGGCCCCACGCGGTACCCGCGAGCCCCCTCGAACGACACCTCCACGCTTTGCGTGGCCTGCATGCCGATTGCCTGCCAGCCTTCATTGCTGACGCTCACGCCTGGCTGGGCCAGCGCGACGGCCACCAGCTGCTGCTCGCCGTTGGCATTCCAGGCCGTGAGCAGCCCATGGCTGAGTACCTTGGCGCCGGAACACCAGGCCTTGCGCCCATGCAGACGGACACTGCCATCGCTGTGCTCGGCATGCAGCTCGACGCGAGCCTGGGGCGGCTCGGCGGCCCACATGCCCCAGGTACTGTCGCTGGGCGGCGTCGCTGCCGCGAAGTGCTGCATGATCGCCAGGGCGTCAGTGTGTCCTTCGTAGAGTTTGCACAGGCTCAAATCGTGTGCAGCGACCGCGGCCAACGCCTGCCAACGTTGCAGGGTATGGCCACCGCCGGGCTGCGGTAATTGGTCGAGGCCGGCGCCACATAACGTTTGCAACGCATGGGCGAGGGCCTCGGGTTGGATCGGTGCAGCGAGCGGCAGCTCGTCCAGCAGAACGCCGAGGCGATCCACGGGAGAGCCGCCGCCGGGCTTCATGCCTGCTTTTCCTTGTGCAGCTCGAAGAGCACCAGGGAGCGATGAGTCACGGTGAACTCGTCGCCGAACTGGAAGCTTTCGTCTTCCGGTTCATCGGTGCGGTTGGTGTCGAGCATGCACGTCCAGTGACTACCCTGGGCGACTTCCGGCAGACGGAAATTGACCACGTCGTGGTGCGCGTTGACCACCAGCAGCAGCGTCGCGTCTGCACCGCTGCGGCGAATGCCGGTCGGCTGCGCGCGGCCATCGAGCAACATGCCCAGGCAGCGGGCGTTCGGGTCATGCCAGTTCTCTTCGCTCATCTCTTCGCCATGGGGCGCCAGCCAGGTGACATCCTTGACCCCCAGCTCTTCGTTGTAGGCACCGACGAAGAAGCGGCCACGACGCAGGATTGGGTAGCTCATGCGTAGCTTGATCAGGCGGCTGACGAAGGCTTGCAGTTGCTTGCCCTGTTCGCCGAGGTTCCAGTCGATCCAGCCGATTTCGCTGTCCTGGCAGTAGGCATTGTTGTTGCCGTGCTGGGTACGGGCGAATTCGTCACCGGCCACCAGCATCGGTGTGCCCTGGGCGAGCAGCAGGGTGGCCATGAAATTGCGCATCTGGCGTTGGCGCAGGTCGCTGATTTCCTCGTCGTCGGTCGGCCCCTCGACGCCGTGGTTCCAGGACAGGTTGTTGTTGCTGCCGTCCTGGTTGTTCTCGTCGTTGTCCTCGTTGTGCTTGTCGTTGTACGACACTAGGTCATTGAGGGTGAAACCGTCGTGAGCGGTGATGAAATTCACCGACGTGAACGGACGTCGACCACGCTGGTTGTACAGGTCGCCGGACGCGGTCAGGCGGCTGGCGAGCTCGGCCAACTGACCTTCGTCGCCTTTCCAGAAGCCCCGTACGTTGTCACGGAACTTGTCGTTCCACTCTGCCCAGCCCGGTGGGAAACCACCGACCTGATAACCACCCGGGCCGCAGTCCCACGGCTCGGCGATCAGCTTGACCTTGCTCAGTACCGGATCCTGGCGACAGGCGACCAGGAAGCTGTGGCGCTCGTCGTAACCGTCGTGGGCACGGGCGAGAATAGTCGCCAGGTCGAAGCGGAAACCGTCTACGCCCATTTCCTTGGCCCAGTAGCGCAGCGAGTCGGTAACCATCTGCAGCACGCAAGGGTGGCTCAAATCCAGGGTGTTGCCGGTGCCGGAATCGTTGATGTAGTAACGCTTGTCGTCGGGCATCAGCCGGTAATAGCTGGCGTTGTCGATACCGCGCATGGACAGGGTAGGGCCCAGCTCGTTGCCTTCGGCGGTGTGGTTGTAGACCACGTCGAGAATCAGCTCGAGGCCGGCGTCGTGCAGGTGCGCGGCCATCTCCTTGAACTCGTTGATGTGCCCACTGGCCAGGTAGCGCGGGTGAGGCGCGAAGAAGCCGATGCTGTTGTAGCCCCAGTAGTTGTTCATGCCCTTTTCCAGCAGGTGCTGGTCATTGACGAAGGCATGCACGGGCAGCAGTTCCACCGAGGAAACACCCAGTTTGCGGATGTGCTTGATCACGTCGGCGTTCATCAGCCCGGCGAAGGTGCCGCGCTTTTCTTCGGCCACCGACGGGTGACGCATGGTCAGGCCGCGCAGATGGGCTTCGTAAAGCACCGTCTTGTCCCAGTCGACGCGATGGTTGCGGTGTTTGCCCCAGGTGTAAGCCGGGTCGACGACCTTGCACTTGGGCACGAAGGGCGCACTGTCACGCTCGTCGAAGCTGAGGTCGCCATCGGGATGGCCGATCTCGTAGCCGAACAGCGCTTCCGACCACTTCAATTCGCCAACCAACTGCTTGGCGTAGGGGTCGATCAGCAGCTTGTTGGGGTTGAAACGGTGCCCGGCTTCCGGCTCGTAAGGGCCGTAAACCCGGTAGCCGTAAATCAGCCCCGGGTGTGCATCGGGCAGGTAGCCGTGCCAGATTTCGTCACTGTACTCCGGCAATTCGATGCGCTCGATCTCTTCCAGGCCGTCAGGATCGAAGATGCACAGCTCGACCTTGGTGGCGTGAGCCGAGAAGAGCGCGAAGTTGACGCCCAAACCATCCCAGGTCGACCCCAATGGAAAGGGGTGACCTTCGGTAATACGCGAGCGTGGTTGACTCATTCTGGGTGGCTCCTGGTGTCAGGCCTTGGGTTTCTTGGGGGTGGGCTTTGCCGTGGTCGGCTTGGCTTTGGCCGGCGCCTTGGCCGGTTTCAGTACGGCTGGTTTCTCAGCTGCGGCCGGCGCGGTCTTGCTGGCGCGCGGCTTGATCGGCGCGGCAGGCTTGGGCTCGGTAGTGGCAGCCTTGGGCTTGCTCACGCGCTTGGTGGTGGCCTTGGCAGGCGTCTGCTCGGCGTCGGCGAGCTTGGTGGCCATTTCCCAATGGCGTTTGGCCTGGCCGCTGGGTTTCCCTTCGGATTCCCAGATCTGGTAGGCGAATTCACGGATGCGTTCTTCTTTTGCGCTCATGGGTGTGACTCCTGAGAATGGGTCGGGACAATCAGCAGATTGACGGGGACATCGCGCAGTACGTCGCGTACCGCGATATGGCCGTCACTCGGTAACAGATCGGCAGAGGAGAAGGCGCTGTGCAAAGCCTTGTCGGACAGGGCCGGTGGCAGGGCGATACGAGTGTCGCCCCATTGGTCATGGGCAATCAGCGGGGTCTGGCTGTCGCCCAGTAGCGATGTGGCCAGGCGCGGCACGATCACCAATGCGTGGGTGTCGCCATGGCTGCGCAGGAAGGCGAGCACCTTGCTGGCATGGCGACCCGTTATCGTGAGCGGCTGATAATCGCCTTCGGCGAACAGTCGCTGATGTTGTTTGCGGGCGCTCAGGGTCGCGGCGATCAGCGCCTGCTTGACCTGGCCGTCGTGCCAGTGCGGCAGCGCCTCGGCAAGCGACGCGTTACTGTCCAGTGCCTGCTGGCGAGCGGCGAAATCCACCGGGCGGCGGTTGTCCGGATCGACCAGAGAGAAGTCCCAGAACTCGCAGCCCTGATACAGATCGGGCACGCCCGGCACACTCATGCGCAGCAGGCTCTGGGCCAGGCTGTTGAGCGCACCAGCCGGCGCGATACGCACGGCGGCGGCGCGAATCTCTTCACGCAGCTGGCTGCCTTGCCCGCTGCCCAGTAGCTTCTGCAGATAGTCCCGGCAGGCACTTTCGTAGTCGCCGTTCGGGTTGCTCCAGGTACTGCGTAGCTTGGCCTCACGAACGGCCTTTTCCTGCCAGGCGGTGACCCGCTCGGCGAGGGCCTGCAGGCCTTGGGAGTCATCCGCCTGCAGATCCAGCGGCCAGCAGGCCAGGAGAATCTGCAGGAGCATCAGCTCATCACCTGGCGACGGCGCGGTGCCGTCATCGAGCTCCTTGCGCAGCGGTGTAGCCAGCTCGCGCCAGTGTCCGCAGCGTTCGGCGAACCATTCGGCGCGTTCGCTGAGCACCGCCAGCCGGGCGCGGGTGTCTTCGCCGCGCTTGTGGTCATGGGTCGCGGTGGTCAGCAGGTTGGCCGGAAAGTGCCGGGCGCGTTCCTGGCAACCGTCATGGAAAGCTTCCAGCGGCGCGCTGAACTGCTGCGGGTCGAAACCCACATCATTGCGCGACAGCAGCACGGCGCTGCGGTAGCAAGCCGTGTCTTCCACCGCCTTGGCGGCGGCCGGGGAGGTGAGCTGCTGGAAGCGCTCGATCATCTTCGTCCAGAGCTTGCGCTGCGGGCTCGGTGGCAGCTCGGAAAGCACCTGACCGCCCAGCCAGTTGTCGAGGTGGCCGAGCAGCGGCCAGTCGGCTTCGGCCAGGGTGCTGCGCGCGCCTTCCAGGGCCTGGTCGAACACCGGCTGGTCGCTGGCACTGCGCCCTGCAGCGGAAACGTAGGTGCGGTACACCGGGAAGTGCACGATCAGTTCCAGCAGGGCCCGGCGGATGGCGCCCAGGGTCAGGTCGCGGGTAGCGATATCGTCCCTGGCGATCAGCAGCAGACCTTGTGCCAGCGCCTCGAGATCGCCGGCCAGGGAGGTGGTCAGCACCAGTTGGCGGGCCTGACGCACTTCCTCCATGAAGTCGGCGCCACGGCCGCTGGTCTCGCTCCACAGCTGGGCCAGCACGTCCTCGCCCTGAGGATCGTGCTGCAGCAGGGAAACCTGGTTCATGAATTCGTAGCCGGTGGTGCCATCGACACCCCAGTCGCGAGGCAGTTGTTCGCCCTCGCCGAGAATCTTCTCGACGTAGATCGGGAAGCGACTGCCACGCAGTTCGGCGGGGCGCTGCGGCAGCAGCCGCTCGACGCGACGGCGCAGCTTGCGGCAGTAAGCGCGCGGGTTGGCCAGGCCATCGACGTGGTCGATACGCAGGCCGTCTACCAGACCCTTCTCGATCATCTCGAAGATCTTCGCGTGGGTCGCTTCGAATACTTCGTGGCGTTCGACCTTGAGGCCGCCCAGCTCGTTGATGTCGAAGAAGCGCCGCCAGTTGATGTCGTCCGCCGCGGTGCGCCAGCTGGCCAGGCGATAGTGCTGGCGCTCGAGCAGTTGGTGCAGCGGCTCGAAACCCTGTTCTTCGCTTGGGCGCAGGCTGGCGATGGCGCGATCGATTGCGCCATCTGCTTTGCTGGCCAGGGCAACCAACTCGCGGAACAGGGTGCGCGCCTGGCGTTGGCCGTCCTGGCTGTCATCCAGCGCTGCGAAGCGCTTGCCCAGTGCCTGCAGTTCGGCATGCCCGCTGTGTTGCAGCACGTCGCCATAGGTCGGCGGGTTGAGCGGAAAGCGGTGATCGTAGTGCTTGGCGTAGATCAGGCCGCGTTCGGCATCGAAGTGCAGCTCGATCTCGCCGGCAGCCAGGACTTCGCCATAGTCGCTGCGCAGGAAGGGCACCAGCAGTTGACCGCGCAGCAGCGGGTCGTGGGACTGCCAGTGGATGTCGAAGAACTTGGCGTGGGGGCTGCTGATGCCCCATTCCAGAACGTCCAGCCACCAGGGGTTGGCGTCGCCGCCCACGGCCATGTGGTTGGACACGATGTCGAGGATCAGGCCCATGCCCTTGGCGCGCAGAGCAGTCACCAAGCGTTGCAGGGCTGCTTCGCCACCGAGCTCCGGGTTGATGCGGGTCGGGTCGACCACGTCATAGCCGTGCATCGAACCTGGCCGCGCAGTTAGCAGAGGCGAGGCATAGATGTGGCTGATGCCCAGGCGCGCGAAATAATCGACCAGGGGCACTGCGTCTTCGAGGGTGAAGCCCTTGTGGAACTGCAGGCGAACGCTGGCGCGCAAATCAGTCATGGCGTGTGCCCTCGACCAGATTGCGGGCCCATTGCAGGCGCTGCAGGCGGTGACTGACCGCCGCATCGTCGAGCATGCCGTCGGCATCTTCCGACCAGCGCCGACGCCAGTTCGGGTGTTCTTCACCGGGGCCGGGCAGGTTGGGCTGCTCGGTGGCGGCCATGGCATCTTCAAGTGGCAGCAGCACCAGCGGCGCCGGTGTGCTGCCGATGAAGGCGATGCTGGCGTCCAGTTGCTGGGTGTCGTCCATGTGGTCTGCGGTAGCGTGTCCGTGCTCGTGCAAGGCCTGATGCAGTGCCTGGGTTTCGTGAGCGCGCAAGTCGTGATCCTGTCTGGTGTAGTCGTCGCTGCGGTGACCCGCGGCCTGGCGCCAATGGATGTCGCGGGAGGCAAGCCAGCCGCGGATACTCGGCAAATCGTGGGTAGTGGTGGTGGCCAGGGCATCCCGCGGCCAGTGTGCCGGCGCGTTGAAGCGACCATTGCTTTGCTCGAACAGCAGCACGCGCATGCCAAGGATGTTGCGCTGCGCCAGTTCTTCACGCAGGCCATCGGGCACGGTGCCGAGGTCTTCGCCGATGATCAGCGCACCGTGGCGCTCGGCTTCGAGGCACAGCAGGCGCAGCAGATCCTTGGACGGATAATTGAGGTAGGCACCGGCACCGGAATCCGCCCCTTCGGGGATCACCCACAGGCGGCGCATGCTCATCACGTGGTCGATGCGCATGCCGCCGGCATGGGCCAGATTGGCACGCAGCATTTCGATGTAAGCGCGGAAGCCGTTGCGTTGCAGGCCGCTGGGTGAGAACGCGGAAACGCCCCAGTTCTGCCCCGAGCGGTTGAGGATGTCCGGCGGCGCGCCGACGCTCACTGCCTGCAGCAGTTCGGCCTGGCGAGCCCAGGCCTGGCTGCCAGCGGCATCTGCACCCACTGCCAGGTCGGCGATCAGGCCGACCGCCATGCCAGCCTCACGGGCGCTGTCTTGGGCACGGTCGAGGCAACGGGCGATCAGCCATTGGGCGAAGGCGTGGAATTCGATTTCTTCCTGATGGCCCTCGCAGAACTGCTCGACGGCTTCGTTGGCAGGGTCACGGTACTGCTCGGGCCATACGCGCCAGTCCACCGGTAGCCCGTTGAGATCCATGAAACCGCGCAATGCTTCGAAGCGGCAGTGCTGACGCAGGGCGTCGCCGGCTTCGCGACGAAAGTCCTCGAAGTCGTCGCGCAGTGGGTGAGCGCTGGCGCTGAAGTTGGCGTGCAACTGACGCAGGATGCGCATCCGGCTGCCAGCCACGCCCGGCCAGTCGATCAGCTGGAGGCTTTCCAGGCGCGCCAGTTCTTCGCCAAGATCACAATCACGAATCGCCTGCTGCAGCGCGTCTTCGCCAAGAATGCTGCCCGGCGCCGCATGCAGCACGTTGAAGAACAGGCGGCTGGAGGGCGAGTAGGGGCTGTAGGTGTGTAGATTGGCGCTGAACATGGCATGCATCGGGCTGATCGCCACCGCATCGGCGCCACGCTTGGCTGCACCGCGAACCAGGGACTCGAGTGCCTGGGTGTCGCCCAGGCCACCATCGTTGGGGCGCCGCAGCGAGTACAACTGGGCACTCAGCCCCCATATCTTGGCGTTCTCGCGGCCGGCCAACTGAGCCACGCTTGGGCAGGCTGGAGGTGCGACCGCCAGGGTCACGGCACCGTCGGCGATGCGCAGTTGGTGATAACCGGTGATGCCGATGACTGGTAGCCGGCAGCTGTCATCCAGACGGCCTTCCAGACGCTCGCCCTGTTCCAGCTCAATTTCGTAGGGAGTGCCAGGCGGAAAGTAGCGGGTCAGATCTAGCGTTTCCTGCTGATCCAGCGTCACCAGCGGCCCAAGCGCCAGGCTGTCCTGACGCTGTTGCAGTTCGGCAAGGCTGGCCTCGATCTGCTCGCTGTCCTGCACCGCATAACCCAGTGCTTCGAGCAGGCGTCGCTGGTTTTCCGGGGTAACCGATTGCTGGCGACCATCGGCATCGATCCAGTCGACGCTCAGGCCCGCGGCATGGCTCAGTTCGGCAAGGCGTGCATCGCTCATGCTGCGCCCTCCAGTAGAACCCGAATGCTGCGTGGCTGCAGGTGGCCGCTATCCTTGTCCGCGCGATAGGCGAACAGCGTACTGGCGCCCGCGTGGGAACCTGCGGCCACTTCGGCATCGCTCAGGTTCAGGTCGATGCGCAGAGTCTGCCCATCACCCAACTGCCAGCTGGCAGCCACTGCGGCGTCGCCCAGTACCCGGCTCTCAAGGGCCTGACTACCCGGCAGGCGCGGCACGATGTGTTGGTGGCGCAGGCTCAGCAGTTCACGGTAGAAGCCCAGCCATGCCTTGCCAGAGGACGTCTCGCGGGTTTGCTGATCGGGAGTGGAAGCCTGGAAGGTGCTGGCTTCGTTGGGGGCGGGAATTTCCTGGCCGGAGAACCTGGAGAATTCGCGAAACTCATTCTGCCGACCTTTACGTACCGCTTCGCCCAGCTCGTCGTTGTGCGAGGTGAAGAACTGGAACGGCTGTTCGCTGCCCCATTCCTCACCCATAAACAGCAGGGGAATCATCGGGCTGAGCAGCAGCAGGGCAGTAGCGCTCTTCAGTGCATCACCATCGGTCAGGCTGAGCAGACGCTCGCCAAGGGCGCGGTTGCCGACCTGATCGTGATTCTGCAGAAACAGCACGAAGGCGCTGGGTGGCAGGTGGCCGCTGCTGCTACCGCGGGCAGTGCCGTGGCGGGTGGTATCACCCTGATAGATGAAGCCCTCGCGCAGACAGCGTGCAAGCTTGTGAGTGGCGTCCTCGGCGAAGTCGGCGTAATAGCCTTCATGCTCGCCGGTGAGCAAGTGATGCAATACGTTGTGGCCGTCGTCATTCCATTGGGCGACGAAGCCACGCTGCAGCAGTTCTGCGTCGTTGTTCTCGTTTTCCAGCACTAGGTGCAGATGGCGCCCGCTGGCTATCGAGCCGTGCAGACGCTCGGCCAGTTCGAGCAGGAAGTCGCGCTCGCCGATGGCATGCACGGCATCCAGGCGCAGGCCGTCAATGCGATAGTCCTGTACCCACATCAGGGCGTTTTCGATGAAGTAGTCGCGCACTTCGCGGCGGCGGAAGTCGATGGCCGGGCCCCAGGGCGTGTGGACGTCCTCACGGAAGAAACCACTGGCGTACTGCCCGAGGTAATTGCCGTCCGGGCCGAAGTGGTTGTAGACCACATCGACAAACACCATCAGGCCCAGCTGGTGCGCATGGTCGATCAGTGCGCGCAGTTCGTCGGGAGTGCCGTAGGAGGAGTCCGGGGCGAAGGGCAGAACCCCGTCGTAGCCCCAGTTGCGACCACCTGGGAACTCGCCCAGCGGCATCAGTTCGATGGCGGTGATGCCCAGCTCGCTGAGTGCCTGCAGCCTTTCTTGCACGCCTTTATAGCCACCGAGGGTGCCGACGTGCAGTTCGTAGAGCACCGTCTCCTGCCAGGGGCGGCCCTGCCAGTTGGCTGTGAGCCAATCGTATTGGCCTGGCGCGTCCACTCGGCTCGGGCCGTGCACGTCATTGGCCTGCCAGCGCGACGCGGGGTCAGGTACCAGCAGGTCTTCGTCGATCAGGTAGCGGTAATCGCTACCGGCACCTACCGGTAGCGTTGCCGTGAACCAGCCGTCTTGGTCGGCCGTCATTGCGTGTCGCTGATGGTCTTGCAGTTCTACTGCCACACGCTTGGCGTCTGGCGCCCAGAGTGCGAAATGGGTGTGACCATGTTCGTCCAGCCAGGCGCCATGTCGTCGGAATTTCTCAACCATCACGCCAATTTCCCACCCGACATCTTCGCGGCCAGCAGCTTGCGGTACAGCGCCGCATAGGGCTCCACCGACTGCGTCCAGTACAGCGGTGATGCCATGGCGCGGGCGCGCATGGCGTTGAGCAGTTCCGAGTTGCGGTGCACGGCCATGGCCCGGCGTACCGCTTCCAGATAGCTTGCGCTGCTGGTTTCGTTGAACAGGAAGCCGCTAACGCCATCTTCGATGGTGTCGGCCAGGCCGCCGGTGGCACGAGCAATCGGCAGCGAGGCGAAGCGCTGGGCATACATCTGGCTGAGGCCGCACGGCTCGAAGCGCGACGGCATGAGCAGGAAATCGCTGCCTGCGAACATGCAGCGCGCGTCCGCTTCATTGAAGCCAACGTTGGCGCCGACCCGGCCCGGATGACGGCGAGCGAGTTCGCGCACCGCTTCTTCCAGATGCTCTTCACCACGACCGATGATGGCGATACGGCCACCTTCGGCAACGATGGTGTCGGCGATTTCCAGGGTCAGGTCGATACCTTTCTGCTGCACCAGGCGCGACACCACGGCGAACAGCGGGCCATCGCTCTGCTCCAGGCCGAACATCTTCTCGACGTGGCGGGTGTTGACCCGTTTGCTTTCCCAGTCGTGGGCTTCGAAGCCCTGCACCAGATGCGGGTCGTTCAACGAATCCCAGCTTTCGTCGATGCCGTTGGGGATACCGCTCAACTGGTTGAGCTGCACCTTGAACTGCAGCATGCCTTCCAGGCCGCAGCCGAATTCCTGGGTGGTGATCTCGCGAGCGTAGTTTTCGCTCACGGTGGTCACGTGATCGGAGTACACCAGGCCTGCCTTGAGGAACGACAGCCTGCCGTAGAACTCCATGCCCTGATGGCCGCATGCCGAGGAGGGCAGGCCCAGTTCCGGGCTGCACTCCAGGCTGCACAGGCCCTGATAGGCAAGGTTGTGAATGGTGAACACGGTGGGTGTGTTCTGCCCGCGCCAGGTCATGTAGGCCGGCGTCAGTGCAGCGGGCCAGTCGTTGGCGTGAACCACCTCCGGGCACCAGCTCAGGCAGGCAGTACCCGCTGCGATTTCCGCAGCAGCCAGGCCCAAGCGAGCGAAACGGATGTGGTTGTCCTGCCAGTCACGGCCTTGAGCGTCGGCGTAGGGGGTGCCGTCACGGTCGTAGAGTTCGGGGCATATCAGCACATAGACGATCAGGCCGTCGGGCAGGGTCATGCAGCCTACGCGGGCCGGGGGCAGGGCGGCATGGCCGGGAACGCTGCCGACGTCTCGAATGGCATGACCACTTTCCATCACCTGGCGGTAGCCGGGGATCAATACGCGAACGTCATGATTGGTGCTCATGGCGCGTGGCAGCGAGGCTGACACGTCACCCAGACCCCCGACCTTGATCAGGTCGGCGAGCTCGGAACTTACAAAGAGGACTTTCTTCTTTGCTGCATGCAAATTGGTGATTTTGCTCTGCGGCTTGAGTGGCGTTTCTACCGATAATGCCTGATCAAACCGTGTTGCCACGACAGCGTTTCCCATAACCACCTCCGATCGATTCTGTCCTTGATTCATATCTGCTTGTTCTGCTTGCACACTAACGGGAATATGCCGCATGTCGTTCCAGTTGAATCCCGTGTCAGGGCCGGAGGAAAAGCTGCTTTCTGGTTATTAATTCCCACCTAGTTGATGACCTAGTCATTAAAGAAGAAGTTTCGACTTTTTTCGTCGCTGCTTTAACGAACGTGGAACTCATGAAATACAACAGGTTTTCGCTGCTCTTCTACTGAAAGTCGTGGCTTTTCGACTGTTATAGGCGCTCTTGGTTAGCGCTTTTAGCTGTTTGTAAGCGGCTCTGGGAGGCGTCTTTCGGGATTTCGCACCCTGTAGGGCGACAGATGGTCATTTCTGGGCAGGTCGTGCTTATTGGCACAACCCTGTACCGACCCTGGACAAGGGTTGGACAGAAACTCGGTAAAGTTAGATGTAATGTCAGTTGTCCGTTTGATGGCACTTTAACTTGATCGATTGAATAGTTACCGTAGTTGAAGCGCGTAGAGCTTTTTAAAGTGTTCAATATTTCCTGTCGAATTTAGGCGGCTTTTAAAAACACGCTGCTTTAAGTTGCTTGCGCGTCCTGTAAACACCCGAGCTACAGAGTGATTTCTCTTGTTTTTTACGGTCTTGGCTGCAGGAGATCGTGAGCGCTTTTCCCCGAGCGGCCGCCGGGCTGTTGAAAATCGCGAACGGTAGGCAGTCGCGCCAGCGCATGAAACTGGGCTGTTCTGCTACTGTTGCGCAGCACTCACCAGCGTCCCACGGCCATGAACCTCGATACCCGTATCAAATTCCGCCACCTGACCTGCTTCCTTGAAATAGCCCGCCAGCGTAGTTTCGCCAAGGCCGCCGATGCTCTGTCGATCAGCCAGCCAGCTGTATCCAAGACGCTCAAGGAGCTGGAGGAGATTCTCGCTGCCGTGCTGTTCGAACGCGGCAAGGGCGGCGTCAGCCTGACGGCTGCCGGTCTGGCGTTCATGCGCTATGCCGGGCCTTGCGTACAGGCGCTGCGCGATGGTGTGGCGAGTCTGCGTGGCGGTGAGCACGACGCCGGCCATGTGCGCGTTGGCGTGCTGTCGACCGTCGAGAGCCTGCTGATCCCGGAGGTAGTGCGCCGCCTGCACGAGCGCCATGCCGCGCTGGTGGTCAGTGTCGCCACCGGGCCGAGTGCTTATCTGCTGTCACAACTGCGAGTCGGCGAGCTCGATCTGGTGGTCGGGCGTATGACCGACAGCCCGGAGATCCAGGGCCTGACCTTCGAGCACCTGTACAGCGAGTCGATGAGCCTGGTGGTGCGTCCGGGGCACCCTTTGCTGGCTCTGGGCGACGAGGGCCTGGTGCAACTGGGGGGGTATCCGCTGGTGCTGCCGTTGGCCGGTACCACCATCCGCCGCTATGCCGACAGCCTGTTCGTGCAATGCGGGGTGCCGCAGCCTCGGCAACGCCTGGAAACCCTGTCGCCGGCTCTCAGTCGGCGTTACGTGCAATGCAGCGATGCGGTCTGGGTCGCGCCGCTGGACGCCGTGCGCCTGGATCTGCAAAGCGGCGAACTGGCGGAGCTGTCCTTAGGGATTCGCGAGCCCGGTGGCTCGGTTGGCATCTGCAGCAACGCGACACTGCCGCTGTCACTGGCTGCCCAATGGTGTTGCGAGACCTTGCGTGAGCTGGCATCGGAGTATCGCGGGCACCGTTCTTAGGGCCTGTCGAGCCGGTCGCGGGCAGCCGTCCAACTGGTGACGTTGGGGCGGCAGTCATCCAGAGGTGGTGGCGCTGCGTAGTGCGGATATTCGTTCGCGATAGCCGCCTGCAGCACTGGCGGCAGTTCACTGATGCCAGGCACCTGCTGGCCCGTCGCGTTGAACACCATCAGGCCTGGTCGGCTGCCCATGCACATGAAGGGCAACCATGGCGCGATGCGCACCCAGGCGACACTGGCGCCGGCGCTATCGGTATCAGTGCGCAGCAACTGCTGGCGGTCAGCCGTGAAATCGAAGATTTCCATGGCGTGGTAATGGTTGCCCACCAGGTTCTGATGATCCCCAGCCAGTGGATTGTCATAGAACAGTGGAATCTCAATGCTCAGGAACACCCGCTCACCCTGCATGCGCAGAGGTGCGACGAAGGGGCGGCCTTGAGCATCGCGTTCGAAGTAGGGTGGCAGGTTCACCGGGTCGTTGGCCACGTGCATGACCGCCACATCGGCTCCCGTCCAGGGGTTGTGCCAGGTATGCAGCGGCTCGCCAGTCAGCGGGTCGAGGTAGAGCATCAACTCCCGGGATACCTGGCGAAAGCCGGTACCGCTCTCGGGATCCTGCAGGGTGCCGCATTGGCGGATGTTCATGCCTTCAACCCGGAACAACAACCGATCCGCTTCTCCTTCGACCCGCGACCAGACACGGCCCGACCAGTGATAGATGATCGGTTTGCCGTCGAGGGTCGAGCCGTGGATCTTGCGCATGGCGATCAGCGCGTCGGCAGGCTGGGTCACATCGAGCTGGCGAGCGCCCTCCAGCGGTGGGTGCAGTGGCGTAGGCATGGCGCGATCCTCGGGCAGGGGCCGGTCTGTGGATGCAGCCATTATCCGGTGCTTCGTTGCTGCAGCCCGGGGAGACGGCTGGATTTAATTCAAACTTAATTCATAACCTATAGGTTATTGATGGGCGGGTTATATTCATTGGGCGCGACGCTCTGCCTGCGTGATCATTGCCTCTAGAACCTGTACCGTCGGCCAAGCCTGAGCACGGTGGACGGGTCGACTCCATAATTTCAATAACCGGAGCCTGTCATGCCTGTTGAGGACAATAGCCGTTTCATCATTCGTGATCGTAACTGGCACCCCAAAGCCTTCACCCCCGATTACAAGACCTCCATCCCGCGTTCGCCGCGTCAGGCACTGGTGAGTATTCCGCAATCCATTTCGGAAACCACCGGCCCAGACTTCACCCATCTGAAGATGGGCAAGTACGACAACGACCTGCTGCTCAACTTCAACAACGGCGGCCTGCCGGTTGGTGAGCGCATCCTGGTCTGCGGGCGTGTTATGGATCAGTACGGTAAGCCAATTCCGCATACCTTCGTGGAGATGTGGCAGGCCAATGCCGGTGGCCGTTACCGCCACAAGAACGACCGCTATCTGGCGCCGCTGGATCCGAACTTCGGCGGCGTGGGCCGCGCCCTGACCGACAGTGAAGGCAATTACAGCTTTCGCACCGTCAAGCCGGGCCCGTACCCATGGCGCAACGGTCCCAATGACTGGCGCCCTGCGCACATTCACTTTTCCATTAGTGGTCCGTCGATTTCGACCAAATTGATCACCCAGCTGTATTTCGAAGGGGATCCGCTGATCCCGCTGTGCCCGATCGTCAAGGCCATCGCCAACCCGGACGCGGTACAGACGCTGATCGCCAAGCTCGACATGAGCATGGCCAACCCCATGGACTGTCTGGCCTACCGCTTCGACATCGTGCTGCGCGGCCAGCGCAAGACCCACTTCGAGAACTGCTGAGGAGCCTGTCATGCCTGTCGAACTCTTGCGCGAAACCGCTTCGCAAACAGCCGGCCCTTACGTTCATATCGGCCTGGCGCTGGCTGCCGCCGGCATCCCGACCCGCGATCAGGAAATCTGGAACCAGATGGCCCAGCCCGGTGCGCCAGGTGAACACATCACCCTGATCGGCCACGTCTACGATGGCAACGGCCACCTGGTGCGCGATGCCTTTCTGGAACTCTGGCAAGCCGATCATCAGGGTCGCTACGACACCGAGTACGATCTGGACAAACCCTTCAACGGCTTCGGCCGTACCGCGACCACCTTCGATGCCGGCAGCGAATGGACGGTGCAGACCATCAAGCCCGGCGTGGTCAACAACGCCGCCGGGGTGCCGATGGCGCCGCATGTCAACGTCTCGCTGTTCGCCCGGGGCATCAACATCCACCTGCACACGCGCATCTACTTCGACGATGAAGCCGAGGCCAACGGCAAGGATCCGGTGCTCAACCTGATCGAGCAGCCATCGCGCCGTGAAACCCTGGTCGCCAAACGCTGCGAGGTTGACGGCAAGCCGGCCTACCGATTTGATATCCGCATTCAGGGGGACGGCGAAACGGTGTTTTTTGATTTCTGACAGAGGGCTGGATACGCCCGTCGAGCAGATCGACGAGCGTATCCATCAGGGGTTCACGGCGGCACTCGAAGCCCGCGGCTTTCGTGCCGATACCGAGCAGCAGCGAGCAATCGATACCCTGGCGCAGTGGCTGCAAGGCTGGTGCGCCGGGCGTCGTGGCTGGCTGCGCAAACCCGCCGCCGGGGTTTACCTGTGGGGCGGCGTAGGCCGCGGCAAGAGCTTCGTCATGGATGCCTTCTTCGCCGCCGTCCCCTTCGCCGCCAAGCGGCGTGTGCATTTCCATGCGTTCCTGCAGGAATTGCAGGAGCGCATGAAGGCATTCGCCGGCCACCCCGATCCTCTGGTGCTGGCGATCCGCGCGCTGGCGCAGGATATTCGCCTGCTGTGCTTCGACGAATTCCACGTGCATGACATCGGCGATGCCATGCTCCTGCGGCGCCTGCTCGACGTGCTGGTCGAGGAGGGCGTCGGCCTGGTCATGACCTCCAACTACGCACCTGCGGGGCTGTGCCCCAATCCGCTGTACCGCCAGCGTTTCACGCCGGCGATCGACATGATTGAAAAGCGTTTCACCGTGCTGGCGCTGGACGCCGGTATCGATTACCGCGAACTGCCCGGCGGCGGGCAGCGCTGGGGCGAATACCTCTGGCCACAATCGGCGGGCGGCCTGGCTTACCTGGAAAAGTGGCTGGCGCTGGATGACGAGACGCAGCGCGACCAGTCGCTGACCGTCAACCATCATCCACTGCAGGTAAGGGCACTGGCTCCCGGCCGCGCCTGGCTGGAGTTCTCCGAGCTGTGCGGCAACGCCCATTCCACTGCGGACTTCCTTTGGCTGCTGCAACGCTACCCGCGTATTGCGCTGACGGGGGTACCGACCCTGGATTCGCAACCCACCGATGCCTGTCAGCGGTTCATCAACCTGATCGATATCGCGTACGATGCCGGCGCGACTCTGTTGCTGTGCAGCGAGTCCAGCCTGGAGCGGCTGTGTCGCGGCTCGGCTCATCAGGACTTCGGGCGTACCCGAAGCCGGCTGAGCCAGCTGCAGGCGCGTGAGCTCTGCGTGATTGAGCGCGCCGGCCACGATGTCGGCAGTGTTAGCGATAAGGAATTCTGAAACCGTGCTGCAAATCTTCCAGATAACCGCGCCGATCTTTCTGCTGATCGGGCTTGGCTATGCCGCCGCCATGAGCGCTGTGCTCAGCCGCGAACAGGTTCGCGGCATCGGTGCGTTCGTGATCACCTTCGCCATGCCGGCGCTGCTGATCAAGACCCTGGGCACCTCGCCGATTCAACAGACCATGATTCCCGGCTATCTGCTGGCCTATACCGTCGGTTCCTGCGTGGCCTTCGCCGCAGCGTTCTGCGTGTCGCGTTGGGTGCGCCGCGATGATCTGTCTGGCTCGGCGATCAATGCCATGGGCATGTCGGTATCCAACAGCGGCTTCATCGGCTATCCGCTGGTGGCGGCGGCCATCGGTTCACCTGCGGTATTGGGCATGGCCATGGGCATGCTGGTCGAGAACCTGCTGCTGATTCCGCTGGCGCTGGTGCTGGCCGAGGCGGGCAAGCAGCAGGGCGGTGGCTGGCTGACCGTACTGCGCATGACCTTCGGGCGACTGCTGAGAAACCCGGTGATCATCGGTATCGTCATCGGGCTGTGTGTGTCGCTGCTGGGGATCGAGATTCCGCCACTGCTGCTCAAGCCCATCGACATGCTGGCCGGGGTTTCGGCGCCGCTGGCGCTGTTCGTGATCGGTGCCGGACTGTTCGGCATGAAGGCTCGCGGTGTGTGGATCGACGCCGCGTGGATATCCACCGGCAAGCTGATTTTTCATCCACTGGCGGTGCTTTGCGCGTTCATGCTGGTGCCCGGCGTAGATCCGGTCATGAAGGCCGTCGGGGTGTTGTTCGCCTGCTCACCGATGATGAGCATCTTCCCGATCCTCGGTCAGCGCTTCGGCCTGGAGGATCGCTGCAGTGCGACTCTATTGGTTGCCACCGTGCTGTCGTTCGTCACCATCAGCGTGGCGCTGATGTTCATCCACGTCACGCCAGCCTGAGCGCTTGCCCCTCATGGCGGTGATGCGACCAGGTGGTAGGCCGGGCGGCGATCCGCTGAAGCCCACCCTACATGGCTCAATCGTAGGGCGGTAGGGTGGGCTTCAGCCCACCAAGTCGAGTGTCCGTTTCCGGCTCTATACCCGGCTACCGAGCTGTTCGGCGCGGCGCAGCCAGTTCTGGCGCTGGGTTTCCGAAGAGGGGCGCACGGGTGAGAACTCCGCCAGGCGGCGGGTCTTGATGCCGCAGAAACCAAGAATGGTGCGCTTCATCTGACGATGAGCCGGGGCGCCGTAGATCCAGCGGAAGTACCAGCTTGGCGTGTCCTGGGTCACCAGCAGGTCGGCGGTGCGGCCGCTGAGCAGTTTGTCCCACAGCTGCGAGTCGCTGCGGTACTTGAAGGCGAAGCCGGGTAGCAGCACGCGATCGAAAAAACCCTTGAGCAGCGCTGGCAAACCGCCCCACCAGACCGGGTAAACGAACACCAGGTGCTGGGCCCAATGAATCTGTCGCTGGGCTTCGAGCAGATCCGGCTCCAGGGTCTGGCTCTGCGTATAGCCTTCGTGCAACACCGGATCGAAGCTGATCGCTCCCAGATGAATCTGCCGCACCACGTGGCCTTCGGTACGCGCGCCAAGGGCGTAGGCCTCGGCCAGGGAATGGCAGAGGCTGTCGTTTTTCGGCGTGCCGATGATCATCAGGATGCGTTTGCCATCACCCTCGAGTGGGGTGGCGCCGCTCTTGGCGGTTTCAGTCATGTTGCCCTGCCTCCAGCATGGTTTCCGGGCGAACCCAGGCGTCGAACTGTTCCGCGGTCAGATGACCCAGCGCCAACGCCGCTTCACGCAGGGTGGTGCCGTCCTGATAAGCCTTTTTGGCGATCTCGGCAGCCTTGTCGTAACCGATATGCGGGTTCAGGGCAGTGACCAGCATCAGGCCACGTTCCAGGTGCTCCGCCATGCGCTGCTCATCAGGTTGCATCCCGACGATACAGTGTTCACGGAAGTTGCGACAGCCGTCGGCCAGCAGGCGAATCGACTGCAATACGTTATGGATGATCACCGGCTTGTAGACGTTGAGCTGCAGGTGGCCCTGGCTGGCCGCGAAGCCGATGGTCACGTCGTTGCCCATCACCTGGCAGGCGAGCATGGACAGCGCTTCGCACTGGGTCGGGTTGACCTTGCCGGGCATGATCGAGCTGCCCGGCTCGTTGGCCGGCAGGCGCACTTCGGCAAAACCGCCGCGGGGGCCGGAGCCGAGCAGGCGCAGGTCATTGGCGATCTTCATCAGCGTGGTGGCCAGGGTTTTCAGGGCGCCGGAAAGGGCTGCCAGCGGCTCGTGGCCGGCGAGGGCAGCAAACTTGTTCGGTGCGCTGCGCAATGGCAGGCCGCTCAATGCGGCCAGTTCGGCGGCAATGGCCTCGCCGAAGCCGGATGGCGAGTTCAGCCCGGTGCCCACTGCGGTACCACCCTGGGCCAGCTCACAGACCGCTGGCAAAGCCGCGCGGATCGCCTGTTCCGAGTATTCCAGCTGGGCGACGAAGGCCGACAGCTCCTGGCCGAAGGTGATGGGTGTGGCGTCCATCATGTGTGTACGGCCGGTCTTCACCAGGCGGCTGTGGCGCGCGGCCTGATCCGCCAGGGCTTCGGACAATTCGCCGATGGCGGGTAGCAGGTCGCGTTGCACCGCGCCGACTGCGGCGATGTGCATGGCGGTCGGGAAGCAGTCGTTGGAGCTCTGGGCGCGGTTGACGTGATCGTTGGGGTGCACCGGGCTTTTGCCGCCGCGCGGGTTGCCGGCCAGCTCGTTGGCGCGCCCGGCGATCACTTCATTGACGTTCATGTTGCTCTGGGTGCCGCTGCCGGTTTGCCAGACCACCAGTGGAAACTGTTCGTCGTGCTGCCCAGCGATCACCTCGTCGGCAGCCTGTTCGATCAGCCGGGCGATGTCCGGTGGCAGGTCGCCGATACGGTCGTTGATGCGAGCGGCAGCTTTCTTGATCAGGGCGAGCGAATGCACCACGGCAATGGGCATGCGCTCCTCGCCGATGGCGAAATTGACCCGCGAGCGCTGAGTCTGTGCACCCCAGTAGGCTTCTTCGGGGACGTCGATGGGGCCAATGCTGTCGGTTTCGGTGCGGCTCATGAGGGGGCTCTCCGTTGCTGTTCAGGCAGTTTAGGCTGCGACAACGGCGACACGTTCCACTTTGAATCGACTACCAGCGTGTTTGCGTGGCACCTATCCAACCCTGGGCAGCCTTGACCGGCACGCGCTCGCCTTGGGCGTTGCGCAATAGCCCGTCGTAATGGCCGAACCATTCCTGGGTGTCTGCATACAGCAGGCCCAGTGCTAGCCGTGGTTTGGCAATGTGCAACTGGCGTGGAGTGAAGGTGAGATCGACCTGACCATCGTCGGTCGTTAGATGCCAGGGTGCCAGCGGATTTGTCTGGGTCTGGCGTATCTGTACCGCTTGATCAAGGTGCAGCAAGAGTCCACCAAACCACAGGGCGTTTTCCGACAGGCCGCTGTGATCCGTCCAGCCCGCGCCAAAATTGCCGCCGATGCCGCCCGGTGCGGCAAAGGCCGCGCGCGTCCAGTAGCTGTTGAGTGGCCAGACGCCACGGCCGAAATCCATCGACGCGAAGCTCTGACCGGTGGCGCAGTGATATTCACGATCACCTAAGTGAATGCTGCCGCTGGCCGGCAGGCCGACTTGTCGGCAAGTGGCATGAAAACCTTTCTTGCCGAGCGGTACGACCAAGTTCACCGATTCCAGGTGGGCGGGGCGCTGGATATCCAGCGCCAGATGCAGGGGCAGGCCGCCAATATTCGTTGAGGTGGCGGTCAGGCGCACGCGGCCAGGGTATTCGTTGAAATGAATCTGCACGCGGGGGTGGTCGAAAGCATGGCTGCCCTGTGGCGTATCCGGCAGGCTGCAACCGCGGCCGAATAGGCTCAGTTGGCTGTGGGCCACATTGTGGCCGCTGTTCAGGTCGAGAAAATAGACAGCGCCGTAGCCGACGTAATCGAGATCGGCCTGAATCAGCGACAGCGTCCAGTCAGGTGTATTAATGCTCCAGTGGTTCCAGCGCTTGCGGCGACCCAGGTTGCCCGGCAGGGAGCAGTCGACCCGAGGTTGTGACGACCAGCCGGCTGCATCCGGGTTGAAGCGACCTTGCGGGTCACACAGCGGAATCGGCGGTGGTAGAACGAAAGGGCTATTCATCAGGCACGTCCATGTGTGCAGTCGTCAGTCGCCGAGCATGCAGGCGTTGCTCGTGGGCAGGCAAGTGCTGGCATTTTGAACCTTGCTGGAAGGGTGCGCCAATAGGCATTTAGCGATAATCATGGGCTCTTGATAGACAGGCTAAGGTCGTTCACCTGTGCGAAAAGGCTTGAGGGGCAAGGGAACGGGGCACAAAATGCGCGACAGTCGGTCAAAGCACCTCACCCTCGTGATCAGGAGTACCCCGATGTCCCGTATCCCCGCACTCTGCATTGCCGCTCTGCTGGCTGCCGGCAGCACCCAGGTGCTGGCCGATGCCCGCAGCCATGCCGCCGATGCCGAGCGCTTCCTGCAGCTCGCTCACGCCGACAAGCTCGCCGTTCCGGTGTACGCCCAGGTTCAGCAGATGTTCGCCCAGCGTTTCGCCGAGGCCAAGGCCCCGGAAAGCAAGCAGGCGGTGCTGGAAACCTACCAGGCCAAGGCCAACGCCGAGCTGGACAAGGCTGTCGGCTGGGACAAGCTCAAGCCCGATATGGTCAAGCTCTACACCAGCAACTTCAACGAGCAGGAGCTCAAGGATCTGATCGCTTTCTACCAGTCGCCACTGGGTCAGAAGGTACTGCAGAAAATGCCGGCACTGACCGCACAGTCGGCTCAGATCACCCAGGCCAAGCTGGAAAGCGCGGTACCGTCGGTGAACAAGCTGCTGTCGGACATGGGCACTGAACTGGGCGCCAAGAAGCCCTGATATCCGCCGTGGTCGGCACTGGCCGGCCACGGTTTTCCCTCGCGGAGCAATCGATGTCCAAAATTGAACACCTCCAGACCGCTTTCGCGGCTTTGCAACCTGAGCACCTCGACGTGCTGGACGAGAGCCATATGCACAGCCGCGGTCTGGAAACCCATTACAAGGCTGTAATCGTCAGCCCGCAGTTCGATGGTCTCAACGCCGTCAAGCGCCATCAAAAAGTGTATGGCGTGCTAGGCGATCTGATGAGCCAGGTGCATGCCCTGGCGCTGCATACCTACACCCCTCAGGAATGGGCCGCTCAGGGTATCGCCCCGGACTCGCCGACCTGCCGCGGTGGCAGCAAGCACGACCATTGATCCTTCGCGGGACGTCGCCTGTAGGGTGTGGGCGCGCTTCACCTGCGTAGCCCGCCCGCGCCATCAGGCCATTCAACGCCGATAGCCCTGGCGAACCCGAGCACCCTCGGGTATCGCTGCGCTCAAACGTGGGCTATGGCGACGTTCCCTGTTGTTACCACTCGACCACGATCTTGCCGAAATGGCTGCCGCTTTCCTGCAGACGAAAGGCATCTGCGAGGTTTTCCAGGGCGAAGCTGCGGTCGAGGATCGGTCGCACGCCGGACTGTTCCAGCGCCCGGATGTAATCCTGTTGATGGCGGCGACTGCCGACGATCAATCCCTGCAGGCGCACCTGTTTGGACATCAGTACCGAGGTCGGCACCTCGCCCTGGCGCCCGGTCAATACGCCGATCAGGGCGATATGACCGCCCACGCGCACGGCGGTGATCGATTGCGCCAGGGTGCCTGGCCCGCCGACTTCGACGACCTGATCGACGCCACGTCCACCGGTCAGCTCCAGCACCCGCTTGCCCCAGTCCGGCGTCTGTCGATAGTTGATGGTGTGATCGGCGCCGAGCTGGCGCAGGCGCTCGAGCTTCTCGTCGGATGAGGAGGTGGCGATCACCGAGGCGCCCATCATCCTGGCGATCTGCAGGGCCGCGATGGACACGCCGCCGCTGCCCAGAATCAGTACGCTGTCACCGGCTTTCAGCCCGCCGTCTACGACCAGGGCTCGCCATGCGGTCAGCCCCGCAGTGGTGATGGTCGCTGCTTCGGCATGGCTCCAGCCACGCGGTGCATGGGTGAAGGCGGTGGCGGCGCGTACCGCGTACTGGGTCGCGAAACCGTCGATGCCATCGCCCGGTGTGCCGGCGAAGTTGCTGACCGGGGCGAGCACATCGCCGTCCGGCCACTGCGGGAAGAAGCCGGAAACCACGTGGTCGCCGACCTGAAACTCACTGACTCCTTGGCCAACGGCCTCGACTACGCCGGCACCATCGGCCATCAGCACCCGACCATCAGCCGTGGGAATGCTGCCATTGGCTACCAGCAGGTCGTGAAAATTCAGCGAGCTTGCGTGCAGGGCCACGCGAATCTGGCCCGGCCCGGGTTGACCGGTATCGGCGATATCGGTCACCTCGATCTTGTCCAGGCCTCCGGGTGTGCGAACGACGACGGCTTTCATGGCTTGCTCCTCTGTGGCGCCGGGGCGGGTTCAGGCCAGCGTCCCGACGATATTGATCTGTTGCGGCAGCGAATTGCCGCGCTTCTCTCTCGACCGTCTTCGCTAGCGAGCGTTCCGGCTCCTTGCACTACACCTGAGCCGCCAAGACCAGTAAACTGCACGGCCCAATTCTCCAATGCACCTCATTCAATGCCCCGGCGATGCCATCGGGCAGTGCGGTGCTTTGCTGAAGCGGCTCCCATTTCGTACCCAGTCCGCCCTTTGCGAGGGCGACTACTGAAGGACAGTGACATGACCGACAACATCGTCGTGGCGGCGCTCTACAAATTCGTCTCCCTGCCGGACTACGAGGCGCTGCGCCAACCCTTGCTCGACACCCTGGTCGCCAACGGCATCAAGGGCACTTTGCTGCTCGCCGAAGAGGGCATCAACGGTACCGTCTCCGGCAGCCGTGAAGGCATCGATGGCCTGTTCGCCTGGTTCGCCCTCGACCCACGTTTGGCCGATGTCGATCACAAGGAATCCTACTGCGCCGAGCAGCCGTTCTATCGCACCAAGGTCAAGCTGAAGAAGGAAATCGTCACCCTGGGCGTACCGGGCGTCGATCCCAACCAGCGCGTCGGCACTTATGTCGAGCCGCAAGACTGGAACGCGCTGATCGCCGACCCCGAAGTGCTGCTGATCGACACCCGCAACGATTACGAGGTGTCTATCGGCACCTTCGAAGGCGCCATCGACCCGCAGACCAAATCCTTCCGCGAGTTTCCGGCCTACATCCGCGAGCACTTCGACCCCAGCAAGCACAAGAAGGTGGCGATGTTCTGCACCGGTGGCATCCGCTGCGAGAAGGCCTCCAGCTACATGCTCAACGAAGGCTTCGAGGAGGTTTACCACCTCAAGGGCGGCATCCTCAAATACCTGGAAGAAGTGCCTCAGGAAGAAACTCGCTGGCAGGGCGACTGCTTCGTCTTCGACAACCGCGTCACCGTGCGTCACGACCTCAGCGAGGGTGACTACGACCAGTGCCACGCTTGCCGTACGCCGATCTCGGTCGAGGATCGCGCCTCTGAATACTTCAGCCCAGGCGTGAGTTGCCCGCACTGCTGGGACACTCTGCCGGAGAAGACCCGCGAGGGCGCCCGTGAGCGCCAGCGTCAGATCGAACTGGCGAAAGTGCGCAATCAGCCCCATCCTCTGGGCAACAACCCCCGCCAAAAACACGAGGCCTGAGGATGCATGCGCGCCTGCTCTATGTGATGGACCCGATGTGCTCCTGGTGCTGGGGCTTCGCGCCGGTGGTCGAAGCGCTGGCAGCCCAGGCCGCCGAGCGGGGTGTGCCGATGCAGATGGTGCTCGGCGGTCTGCGCCGTGATCAGGTGGCTATCGATGCCGCCGCACGGGTGCGTTACCTGGGCTACTGGCAGGCGGTCAACGCCAGCACCGGTCAGCTGTTCAACTTCGACGCCGGGCTGCCCGAAGGCATGCGCTACGACACCGAAGCAGCATGCCGGGCAGTGGTCACCGTGCGTGGCCTCGACCCGCAGAGTGCCTGGCCGATGGCGCGGCGCATCCAGCAGGCTTTCTATCAGGAAGGCGCGGACGTGACTCAGGCAACCACTCTGGTGCGGCTGGCCGAAGAGGTCGGTATTCCGCGAATCGAATTCGCCGAGGCCTTCGACAGCGAAGCACAGCACAGGGCCACCGCTGCTGATTTCAGCTGGGTGCAGGATCTTGGCATCGCCGGCTTCCCGACCCTGCTGGCCGAGAAGGGCGGGCGCCTGGCGTTGCTCACCAACGGCTACCAGCCACTCGAAACCCTGTCGCCACTGCTCGCGCGTTGGCTGGAGCACGGCATCGATGGTTGATCGCCTGAGCTGGGCGGAAATCCGTCGCCTGGCCTTGCGCCACAAGCGTGCGCTGATCGTTGCCAATCTGGTTGCTGTGCTGGCGACTCTGTGCAGCGTGCCGATACCCTTGTTACTGCCGTTGCTGGTCGACGAAGTGCTGCTGGGGGACGGCAATGCCGCGCTCCAGGTGATGGACAACTTCCTGCCTGCGCAGTGGCAGAGCGCGGTCGGCTACATCCTGCTGATGCTGGCGCTGACCTTCGTGTTGCGCGGCGGCGCGTTGATCTTCAACGTGGTGCAGGCGCGGCTGTTCGCGCGGCTCTCCAAGGACATCGTCTACCGCATCCGCATCCGCCTGATCGAGCGTCTCAAGCGGATCTCCCTGGCCGAGTACGAAAGCCTTGGCGGCGGTACGGTGACTACCCACCTGGTCACCGATCTCGACACCTTGGACAAATTCATCGGCGAAACCCTGAGCCGCTTCCTGGTCGGCGTGCTGACCCTGGCCGGTACCTCGGGGATTCTGCTGTGGATGCACTGGAAGCTGGCGCTGCTGATTCTGCTGTTCAACCCGCTGGTGATCTACGCCACGGTGCAGCTCGGCAAGCGCGTCAAGCACCTGAAGAAGCTCGAGAACGACAGCACCTCGCGCTTCACCCAGGCGCTGACGGAAACCCTCGACTCGATCCAGGAAGTGCGCGCCGGTAATCGCCAGGGCTACTTTCTCGGCCGCCTCGGTGGGCGTGCCCGTGAAGTGCGCGACTATGCCGTGGCCTCGCAGTGGAAGACCGATGCTTCGAACCGCGCCAGCGGCCTGTTGTTCCAGTTCGGCATCGACGTGTTTCGGGCCGCGGCGATGCTTACCGTGCTGTTCTCCGACCTGTCCATCGGCCAGATGCTCGCGGTGTTCAGCTACCTGTGGTTCATGATCGGCCCGGTGGAACAGCTGCTCAGTCTGCAGTACGCCTTCTATGCCGCCGGCGGGGCGCTGACCCGCATCAACGAACTGCTCGGGCGTCGTGACGAGCCGGATTATGTCGGCGGCGCCGACCCGTTCAAGGGCCGTGAAACCGTCGGTATCGATATCCGCGACCTGACCTTTTCCTACGGCGAGGAGCCGGTGCTGACGGGGCTCAATATGTCCATCGCGCCTGGCGAGAAAGTCGCCATCGTCGGTGCCAGCGGCGGCGGCAAGAGCACGCTGGTGCAACTGCTGCTGGGCCTGTATACGCCTCAGGCTGGGGTTATTCGTTTCGGCGGCAGCAGCCAGGAAGAGATCGGCCTGCCAGCCATTCGCGAGCACGTGGCGGTGGTGCTGCAGCATCCGGCACTGTTCAACGACACGGTACGCGCCAACCTGTGCATGGGCCGCGAACGCAGCGACGAAGCCTGCTGGCAGGCACTGAGCATCGCCCAATTGGCTCAGACCATCCGCCAGTTGCCGCAAGGCCTGGATACCGTGGTCGGCCGCTCCGGCGTGCGCCTCTCCGGTGGCCAGCGCCAGCGCCTGGCCATCGCCCGGATGGTACTCGCCGAGCCTAAAGTGGTGATACTCGACGAAGCTACATCGGCCCTGGACGCCGCGACCGAATACGCTTTGCACGAAGCCCTGGCCCAGTTCCTCCGCGGCCGCACCACATTGATCATCGCCCACCGCCTGAGCGCGGTGAAGCAGGCCGATCGCGTTCTGGTATTCGACGGCGGCAGCGTCGCCGAAGACGGCGATCACCGCCAACTGATCGCCGAAGGTGGCCTGTACGCCAAGCTTTACGGTAATTTGCAGCACTAGGTGCGCTAACCCAGTACCGCGTAGGAGCCCGCTTACGGGCGATGCAATAGCGGCCATACCGCAAGATCGGCGTTGGCAAGACGATTCGCCCGCAAGCAGGCTCCTACATTACTGAGGTGTCTGCAGGCTGTGCGGTCGCCGCCAGCCCTGTAGGAGCCCGCTCGCGGGCGATGCAATGGCGGCCTTAGCGCAAGATCGGCTTTGGCCACACGATTCGCCCGCAAGCGGGCTCCTAGATTACTGAGGTGTCTGCAGGCTGTGCGGTTGCCGCCACTCTTGTGGGAGCGTCGCCCACGGCGCGAAAGGATCGCGGCCGTACCGCATCATCTGCGGTCATCCACCATCCCGTAGCCTGCGGTTGAGCGCAGCGATACCCAGGATCGTCCCCGGATATAGCTGCGTTGATCCGTCGAGCTACCCAAAAATCCCTACTCGTGCGGCAGTTTGCTGCCCCATTGCTGAATCGCCTTGGTGCGCTGCACGCTAGCGTTGACGGCCTTGTCGAGTTCTTCGTTGTAATCATCCAGCCAGCTGCGTGAGCCAGGGATCATATCGGCCAGGTCGCGCATGCCGTTTTTCAGAGCCTGCAGGCTCTGCTGAAAGCTCTGCTCCTGGCCCAGCAGGGTGCGGCCCATAAGTTTCAGCGCGGCGATGTCCTGGGACGGCGGTGCTGCCGGTGCCGCAGCTGTTGGTGCAGCGGGCGGCGGGGTGGCAGCCAGTTTCAGCAGGGCATCCTGGCGTTTTTGATCTTCTTTAAGGCTGGCCAATTCCTTTTCCAGCGCTTCGGCACGCTGTTGGACGGCGGCGAATGCCTCCGGGTCGAAGGGCGGTGGCTCGTCAGCGAGCATCTTCACCACGGCCGAGGTGGCCAGGCTGGACAGCACAATGAACAGCAGCAGCGCCAAGCCGAAGATCAGCAGGCGATTGAAGCGGTTGGCCTTTTCCAGCTTGGCCAGGCGCGCCTCGTCGCTATCGGGGGCGAGATCGAACGCGGCGGGGCTTTCGGCTTCGGAAGGCGTTTCACTGCTCATGGCGGCCTCGTTGTTGGCTCTTTTTGGATGGTTGTCATTCTGGCAGCGTTTGCGGTTATCTGCCTGTCATTCGGCCATCATCCCGACGGCAGCCAAATCGACCATGCTGTAAAGAAAGGTTTACGTGTAGGGGAGGTCTGTCGCTCTGAAAGCAACGAATATTGGCCCGCGCCCATGTGATGTATCGATCCGTTGCCACAGCCTAGTCCTGTAGTCGCACTGCATCCCATCGGGGGGCCTTGTCCCAGGCTCTCGCCTCGACTGTCATGAAGCCATAACGACAACGAGGACAACCCATGAACGCCGTGTCCAGAATCGAACAGCACAATCCCATCGGAACCGACGGTTTCGAGTTCGTCGAATTCACCGCCCCTACGCCCGAAGGCATTGAACAATTGCGTGAATTGTTCACCGCCATGGGCTTCACCGAAACGGCCAAGCACCGTAGCAAGCAGGTCTGGCTGTTCCAGCAGCACGGCGTCAACTTCGTCCTTAATGGCAGCCCGACCGGCCATGTGCATGCCTTCGCCGAGAAGCACGGGCCAAGCGCCTGCGCCATGGCCTTCCGGGTTCGTAATGCCGCCCAGGCTGCCGCCTACGTGCAGGAGCAGGGCGCCACCCTGGTCGGCAGCCACGCCAACTTCGGTGAGTTGAATATTCCCTGCGTCGAGGGCATCGGCGGCTCGCTGCTGTATCTGGTTGATCGTTACGGCGAACAAAGCATCTACGACGTGGACTTCGAGTTTATCGAAGGTCGCGGCCCGGACGACAACGCCGTCGGCCTGCAGATGATCGACCACCTCACCCATAACGTGAAGCGCGGGCAGATGGACGTCTGGTCCGGCTTCTACGAGCGCATCGCCGGGTTTCGCGAGATCCGTTATTTCGATATCGAAGGCAAGCTCACGGGCCTGGTTTCCCGGGCCATGACTGCGCCCTGCGGCAAGATCCGTATTCCCATCAACGAGTCGGCGGACGACAAGTCGCAGATCGAGGAATTCATCCGCGAGTACCACGGTGAGGGTATCCAGCATATCGCGCTGTCCACCGACGACATCTACTCCACCGTGCGCAAGCTGCAGGCCAACGGCGTGGCGTTCATGAGCACGCCGGACACCTATTACGAGAAGGTTGACCAGCGCGTGGCTGGGCATGGCGAGCCGCTGGACGTGCTGCATGACCTGAACCTGCTGATCGACGGTGCGCCAGGTGACGACGGCATTCTGCTGCAGATTTTCACCAACACGGTGATCGGCCCGATCTTCTTCGAGATCATTCAGCGCAAGGGCAATCAGGGCTTCGGCGAGGGCAATTTCAAGGCCCTGTTCGAATCCATCGAAGAGGATCAGCTGCGCCGCGGTGTGATCAGCGAGGAGTGAAGCCATGAGCCGCCAATGGATCAGCTTTCCCCTGCGTGAAGGCGAGCACTCGCGGCAAGCCCACTGTGACTTGCCGAGCGAGACCTACGAGCGAGAAATGGGCCGCGAAGGCTTCTTCGGCCCTGTGACCCATCTGCATCACAAGCATCCGCCCACCGGCTGGGTCGACTGGCAGGGCCCGCTGCGGCCCCATGCCTTCGACTTCAACCGGATTGCCAGCGAGCACGACTGCCCGCTACAGGCGCCGCTGACCCTGCATAACGCCGACATTCGCTTGCGCGTGTGGAAGACCGCCGGCGCCATGAACCACCTGGTGCGCAACAGCGATGGCGACGAACTGCTGTTCGTGCATGACGGCGCAGGGCACTTCTACTGTGATTTCGGGCACCTGGAGTATCGCGATGGCGATTATCTGGTGATTCCCCGTGGCACCGCCTGGCGCATCGAGCCGACGGCGCCCAGTCATTTTTTGCTGATCGAGAACACCGATGGCGCTTACCAGCTCCCCGACAAGGGGCTGCTCGGGCCCCAGGCGATCTTCGATCCGGCGGTGCTCGATCACCCGCATATCGATGATGCCTTCAAAGCCCAGCAGGACGAACGCAGCTGGCAGATCCGCATCAAGCGGCGTAACCAGATCAGCACCGTGACCTATCCCTACAACCCGCTGGATGTGGTGGGCTGGCACGGCGACAACACCGTGGTGCGCCTCAACTGGCGGGATATCCGGCCGCTGGCGAGCCATCGCTACCACCTGCCACCGTCGGTACACACCACCTTCGTGGCCAACGGCTTCGTGGTCTGCACCTTCACACCACGGCCGGTGGAGTCCGACCCCGGCGCACTCAAGGTGCCGTTCTTCCACAACAACGATGACTACGACGAAGTGCTGTTCTACCACCGTGGCAATTTCTTCAGCCGCGACAACATCGAAGCGGGGATGGTCACTCTGCATCCCTGCGGTTTCCCCCATGGCCCGCACCCCAAGGCCCTGAAGAAGGCGCAGACCGATCCAGCTTCATTCACTGACGAAGTGGCGGTGATGATCGATACCCGCCGCGCCCTGGAAGTGGCTGACGCCGCCGCTGCGGTGGACGTTGCCGAGTACGTGAACGTTCCTGGCGTGCGCCGGGCAAGGAGTCCTGATGAAACTTGCATCGCTGAACCAGGGGCGCGACGGCGTGCTGGTGGTCGTCTCCCGCGATCTGTCCCGTGCCGTTCGCGTGCCGCAGATCGCCCACACGTTGCAGGCCGCGCTGGACGAATGGGCGAGCAGGCGGCCGCAACTGGAGGCGGTCTACCAGCGCCTCAATGACGGTCTGGAGGCCAGCGCATTCGACTTCGACCAGCGCGATTGTCACAGCCCGCTGCCGCGCGCCTATCACTGGGCCGATGGCAGTGCCTACGTCAATCATGTCGAGCTGGTGCGCAAGGCTCGCGGTGCCGAGATGCCCGAGTCGTTCTGGCACGAGCCGCTGATGTACCAGGGCGGCGCGGATGCATTCATCCCGCCCCACGCGCCGATCCGCCTGGGTGACGAAGCCTGGGGCATCGATCTGGAGGCCGAACTGGCGGTGATCACCGACGACGTGCCCATGGGCGCCACGCCGGCTCAGGCGCTCGGCCATGTGCAGTTGCTGCTGCTGGTCAACGACGTGTCGCTGCGCAACCTGATTCCCGGCGAGCTGGCCAAGGGCTTCGGTTTCTATCAGAGCAAGCCGTCGTCGAGCTTCTCTCCGGTGGCGGTCACCCCGGACGAGCTGGGCGAAAGCTGGCGCGAGGGGCGGGTGCATCGGCCGCTGGTGGCGCACATCAACGACCAACTGTTCGGCCAACCAGACGCCGGCACCGACATGACCTTCGATTTCCCCACGCTGATCGCCCACGCCGCCCGTACCCGGCCCCTGGGCAGCGGTACCCTCATCGGTTCGGGCACCGTTTCCAACTACGACCGCAGTGCCGGTTCCAGCTGCCTGGCCGAGAAGCGCATGCTGGAGGTGATCGAGCACGGCGAGGCGAAAACCCCGTTTCTCAAGTTCGGTGACCGGGTGCGCATCGAGATGTTCGACGCCGCTGGCGCGAGCATCTTCGGCGCCATCGACCAAGTGGTAGAACGCTACGAAGCTCACTGAGCCGCGATGCTATCGGCGCCTTCAAGGCTGATCGCGGCTGAAGCCGCTCCCACGAGGTGGTGTTTCGAAGGTAGCCCGCACCCTGACTTAGGGTCGACGCACCGGGTGCGCATCGATCTAGTGAAGTGCTACGACGCTCCTGATGCGTGGGAGCGGCTTTAGCCGCGATGGCGATGGCGATGGCACGTTCAAGATTGATCGCGGCTAAGGCCGCTCCCTCAAGTCATGTTAAGGAGTCCGGCATGCTGACGCTATACGGCTACTGGCGCTCCAGCGCCGCTTACCGGGTGCGTATTGCACTGAACCTGAAGGGGCTCGCTTATCGTCACGTGCCGGTGCATCTGGTTCGTGAGGGCGGCGAGCAGCACGGCGATGCCTACCGGGCGCTGAACCCCCAGGGCCTGGTGCCGCTGCTGGTGGACGAGGAAAATGGTGGGGTGCGGATCGCCCAGTCCCTGGCGATTCTCGAATACCTCGACGAGATCTTCCCGGTGCCGGCGATACTGCCTGGCGACCCGGCGCAGCGCGCGGCGGTCAGGGCTCTGGCGCTGCACATCGCCTGCGAGGTGCATCCGCTCGATAACCTGCGGGTGCTGCAGTATCTCGGGCGTGAGTTGGGCGTTTCCGAAGAGGGAAGAAACGCCTGGTACCGGCACTGGGTGGCTCAGGGCCTGGCTGCCGTGGAGCAGGGCTTGGTGGCGTACGGTGAAACATTTTCCCTGGGCAAGCGGCCCGGCTATCTGGAAGCCTGTTTGGTTCCACAGGTGTACAATGCGCGCCGTTTCGACTGTGACCTCGATGCGTATCCTCGCATCCTCGCTCTGACCGCACGTTGTGAGGCCCTCGAGGCGTTCCAGCAAGCCGCACCGGATGCTCAGCCCGACGCGCAGTGATCGACGAGAAAACCAAGCCATTCCGCCAGGCCACGAGCCGAGCGGGTTCGATCCCGTCACGGTCGATCACCCACAGGTGACAGATGCCAAGCGAAATGCTCCAGACAGGCCAGCTCAAGCGGGGCCTGAAGAACCGTCATATTCAATTGATCGCCCTGGGTGGCGCCATCGGTACCGGCCTGTTCCTCGGCTCGGCCGGGGTCATGGCGTCCGCCGGGCCGTCGATGATTCTCGGCTACGCCATCGGCGGTTTCATCGCCTTCCTGATCATGCGCCAGCTCGGCGAGATGATCGTCGAAGAGCCCGTGGCCGGCTCCTTCAGCCACTTCGCCCACGCCTACTGGGGCCCGTTCGCGGGCTTCCTGTCGGGTTGGAACTATTGGGTGCTCTACGTGCTGGTCGGCATGGCCGAACTCACTGCGGTGGGCAAGTACGTGCAGTACTGGTGGCCGGAAGTACCGACCTGGGCCACTGCGGCGGTGTTCTTCGTCGCCATCAACGCCATCAACCTGACCAATGTGCGGGTGTTCGGCGAGGCCGAGTTCTGGTTCTCGATCATCAAGGTGGTGGCGATCATGGGCATGATCCTGCTCGGCTGCTACCTGCTGTTCAGCGGCGCAGGTGGCGAGCAGGCATCGGTGAGCAACCTGTGGAGCCATGGTGGCTTCTTCCCCAACGGTATCTCGGGGCTGGTGATGGTGATGGCCATTATCATGTTCTCCTTCGGCGGCCTGGAATTGGTGGGTATTACCGCGGCCGAGGCCGATCAGCCGAGAAAGGTGATCCCCAAGGCCATCAACCAAGTGGTCTATCGCATCCTGATTTTCTACATCGGCGCGCTGACCGTGCTGCTGTCGTTGCACCCTTGGGACGACCTGGTGGCGACCCTTACCGCTGGCGGCGACTCCTACGGCAGCAGCCCCTTCGTGCAGATTTTTTCGCTGATCGGTAGTGACACCGCTGCGCACATCCTCAACTTCGTGGTGCTCACCGCGGCGCTGTCGGTCTACAACAGCGGCGTGTACTGCAACAGCCGCATGCTCTATGGCCTGGCTGAGAAGGGCAATGCACCCAAGTCGCTACTCAAGGTCGACAAGCGCGGTGTGCCGGTGCTGGCGATCTTCTTCTCGGCGGCCTTCACGCTGATCTGTGTGGTAGTCAACTACCTAGTGCCGAAGAGCGCCCTGGAGTTGCTGATGTCTCTGGTGGTCGCCGCGCTGGTGATCAACTGGGCGATGATTAGCCTGGCTCACCTCAGGTTCCGCAAGGCCATGCAGGCCAAGGGCGTCGAGCCGTCGTTCAAGGCCTTCTGGTTCCCCTTCGCCAACTACCTGTGCCTGGGGTTTGTGGTGTTCATCCTCGGTTTGATGCTGTTCATTCCGGGCATTCGCATGTCGGTGTTCGCCATCCCGTTCTGGCTGCTGTTCATCTGGGGCTGCTTCCAGCTGCGCCAGCGTCGGCTCGCTCGCTAGGGGCTGGGCTGTCGTCTGCAACACTCGCAGTGCAAGGCTGCGGGTGTCATTTGTGCCATCTGCTGCCGTGCTGCAACCTTTTGTTGCGCTACAGCAAACCTCTCAGTGAACCTGAAGGTATAGTGGCAACTTAATGGCGCTGTCTTTTTGCTAAGGCTTTGCGCGGCGTGGCCGATGAATTGACTGGAGCCACGAGTAGCGTCGATGTAGCGGCGCTCGAGCACTGCAATCTATAAAAATAAATGGAGCCGCTTAGATGTTGCATTCTGCCACTCGACTATTCGTCGACCTTTCCGTAGGCAAGAAACTTCTGATGGGCTTTGGCCTGGTGCTGTTGCTGACCGTTGCCGTGACCGGCAGTGGTTTCGTCGCCGTGCAGGCGGTGATGAAGGGGCACGCCCAGTCCCTCGGGTTGTCGACCATCGACGCGCAGATACTCGGTGCGCGGCGCATGGAGCGCGATTACGCCATCAGCCACAGCGAAGCCGATGCGCAGCGCATGCGTGAGCAGCTCGCCAAGGTGCGAACCGGCCTGGCCGAGCAGATCGCCAGTGCCACCCCCACCGAACGTGAACGTCTGCAGGCCATGGACACCGCCACCGCGGACTACCTGCAGCAGTTCGACGCCAGCGTGCAGCAGCAGGCCCGCGCCAGCGAAGCCCGTACCCAGATGAGCGAAGCGGCCCAGGAAGCGCGCAGCCAGTTCGAGATGATCGAGCTGGGCATGTACGACGCCGTTCGTGAATTACGCCTGGCTGGCGACCAGCTTCGCGGCAGCGACCCGCTGACCCTGGCGGAAACCGCCTCCAACCTCAGCAAGCGCATGCTCGAGCTGCGCAGCCATGAGAGCCAGTTCATCATCGATGGCTCGCAGGCTGCGCTGGAGGACTGGAATTTCGTCAGCTACGACCTGCAATCGTCGGCCAGCGGCCTGATGGTGTGGCTCAACGACGATCAGAAGCGCGCCATCGAAGCAGCCCTGGTGGCGCTTGGTACCTACCAACAGGCGTTCACCAATTTCCAGGCGCTCTACGAACAGAGCAAAGCCACTGATGCGGCCATGCTCCAGCAGGCCGACCAGGTGCTGGCGCTGGCCGAGCAGGCCAAGAACGTCGAAGAGCAGAGCATGACCGACGACAGCCACAGCGCCATGCTGCTACTCGGCAGCATGGGTGGGGCGGCCGTGTTGATTGGCCTGTTCGCGGCGCTGAGCATCAGCCGTTCCATTGTCGCGCCGCTGCGTCAGACCGTGGCCTTCGCCCAGCGCATCGCTGGCGGTGACCTGAGTCAGGATTTACCGCTTAATCGTCACGACGAACTCGGCCAGTTGCTCGAGGCCATGCAGGGCATGACTCGCAGCCTGCGCGATCTGGTCGGGCGAATTGGCGCTGGGGTGGGGCAGATTGCGGCGGCGGCTGAGCAGCTCTCGGCAATCACAGCGCAGACCAGTGCCGGTGTGCAGAATCAGAAGCTGGAAACCGAGCAGACCGCTACCGCGATCCACCAGATGGCTGCCACCGTGCAGGAAGTGGCGCAGAACGCCGAGCAGGCCTCCCTGGCTGCCGCCGATGCTGATCGCGAAGCTCAGCAGGGCAATCAGGTGGTGCAGCAGGCGATCAGCCAGATCGGCAAGCTGGCCCAGGAGGTCGAGCAGTCGGCTGAAGCCATGCAGGAACTGAATCAGGAAAGCGGGCGCATCGGCAGCGTGCTCGAGGTAATCCGCGCGGTCGCCGAACAGACCAACCTGCTGGCGCTCAACGCCGCTATCGAAGCCGCCCGCGCCGGCGACCAGGGCCGCGGTTTCGCCGTGGTGGCCGATGAAGTGCGAGCCCTGGCGCGACGCACCCATGACTCGACCCAGGAAATCGAAAACCTGATCGCCAACCTGCAGCGCCTGGCCGGTGGTGCCTCGGCGCAGATGGAAGGCAGCCGTGCATTGACTCAACGCACCGTGAGCCTGGCCGGCGAAGCAGGCGAGGCGCTTGGGCGCATCACCCAGGCGGTGAGCTCCATCGAACAGATGAATCAGCAGATCGCTGCCGCGGCGGAAGAGCAGAGCGCGGTAGCGGAAACCATCAGCGAGAGCGTTACCCGAGTACGCGACATCGGCGAGCAGAGCGCCAGCGCCAGCCAACAGACCGCCGCTTCGAGTGCAGAACTGGCGCGCCTCGGCGTCGAGCTGCAAGGCCTAGTCAGGCAGTTCCGAACCTGAGGCGTAATACCCGGGAGAGGGTTTCCCGGGTATCGCTGCGCTCAACCCAGGCTACGGTTTATAGCGCCGGGTCTTTCTTGTCGTTTGCGGAGCTGGCGGCTTTGCGGCCCGGGGCCAGATCGGCATCGGCTGGTGAGCGCTCGCCGTGCGGATACTGACTCAGCTCGCTGGCCCAGAGCGCCAGTGGGACGGGCGTCGAGGGCTGCCAGATGCGCTGCCAGAGCAGGGCAAGGCGCTGCATGTCACCACGTTCTGCCGGCCAACGATCGATATAAGGCTGCACCTGCCAGGCGTTGTCCTGCCAATGGGCGAAATCGAAGCGGAACGGGTGGAAGCCGGTCATGCCCAGGCGAATATCGGTCACCACCAGATGATCGCCGAGCCGGTCGTAGCGCAGTACGTCATCCGTAAACCATTGCAGCCGTTGGTGAGTCGGCGAATCATCCAGCACCTTCCCTAGCGCGGCACCGCGAGGCATTCGTTCCAATGCCGGTGGTGCGCTGTCGAACCAGCCCACCAGCGCTTCGTGGTAGTCCTCACCCTCGATCACGATGACTCGCCACAGTAGCGTATTGAACGGCGTCGGCGAGCTGAAGATGGCTTCGGCTTCGATGCCCTGACGGGCCAGCTCTTGCTCCACCCGGTGTTCGGCCATGTATTTGCCGCCCAGGGTCGAGGCCAGGTAAACGGTAGAAAACGCCAGCGCCCAATTGACCACCGGGTTGGCCCGATCTTTCAAGCCGCTGATCAGCCCATAGATCACCGCGCCAAGCAGCGGCAGGCTGTAGATCGGATCGATGATGAAGATGCTCGACCAGGCCGCGGGCGTTGGTGTCAGCGGCCAGAGCAGTTGCGTGCCGTAACTGGTGAAGGCATCGAGCAGCGGATGGGTGATCAGTACCAGCCAGATTGCCAGGAACAGCCGCTGCGCCGAATAACCAGGGTGTGGTCGCCACTGTCGTAGCAGCCAGGTCAGCAGCAGGGCAAAACCAGTGAGCACGAACAGCGAATGGCTGAAGCCCCGGTGGTAGGTCATCGCCGCCACCGAGTCGCCATAGTCGATGACCACATCCAGATCCGGCAAGGTGCCCAGCATGGCGCCGTACAGCAGCGCCTTGCGCCCTTGCCAACGCCCCAGCAGAGCGCCCTGAATGCTGGCGCCGAGTACGGCTTGGGTAATCGAGTCCATGGTCTTCTCTGAAATGCCTGCGCGGTCGACTACGTTACTTGAGCGTCTCGCACCTTGTATCGGCAAATTTCAAGCAAAGGTTTCAGCCGATAGAGCTGCTAATCCATGTTGCTGACATGGGCGGACACGATCCGCCAGGCGCCTGCGATGCGAATCCAGGTCTGAGTCTGGCGGCCGGTGCGGGGATTGCCCGCACGGCTGAAGGCGATATGAGTGACGGCACTGTCGCTGCCGAAGCTGGTTATCGAGCGCTCGATGATCTTGCGTGACAGTCCGGTTGCCGGGCGGCCATCACGAAACGCGCGGATCGCTGCGCTGCCGTAGAGGTTTTCCGTGGCGCCGTAGCGAACTGTATGCGGGCTCTGCCAGAACAGCTCGTCCAGCGTGGCGATGTCGTTGCTGATCAATGCCTGTTCGTAACGCTCGAAGGCCGCGCTGACCTGGGCGAGTACCAGAGGATCGTTCAACTCCGGCTCATCGGCTGCAGGCGACCCGTACAGGCGTGCCGGTGTCTGGCATACGCCGCGCCCGAGCAGGCCGGCCTCGCCCCGGGCATCGAGCATGGCGATAGCCACGTTCGGCAAGCGTGCGCGAGGGTCGATCCGCTCGATGTCGATAGCGGCTCCCAGGCCGAAGGGGGCGAACAGCGGGTGCTGGCCTACCTGCCAGTGCGGTGCGCCAGCCGGGCGCCCCGGCAGCCAGCCGGCCATATCGGCGGCGACACCGGTGGCGTGGTGCCAGGCCTGGGCACCGAAGCCGGCGGCATCGATCACGCCGCTGTCGCCAAGCATCGGGCTGATTGGCTCGTCACCCATTTTCAGGCGCGGCCCTTGTGGCGTGTGGGCTGTGGCCGTGCGCCAGTGAGTGGGGTCGCCAGCCAGCCGGATGCCGACCTCGATACCGTTGCCGGCCAGCCCCACCAGCAGCGATCGTGCCGCGGGCTCATCGCACAGCGTATCGAGCAGCAAATGGCAGGCGGCCATCCACAGCGTCAGGAAGAACAGCGGTGTTTCATCGAGCATCCGCTCGACCTCGTCTGCACCTTCCAGTAGCGGCAGCAAGCGTTCCTGCAGTGCCCGGCTGGCACCGCTGGTGACGCTGTGCAGGTCGTCACCGCGCTGCAGCCCGATGACGGCTAGCGGAAGCAGATCGATGGGGCCGGCGGCCAGGGCGCTCTGCAATGCCCGGGCAAGCTCGCCATCGCGCCATGCCAGACGTTCTATTACCGCCTGCTGGCGCGTGCCGAAACGGATCTGTGGCCCCCGGCCACTGCCCAGGATCGACCAGCAGGGGCGCGGGTTGATCCCGGCGGCATCGACCACCTCGACCAGCGTGGTAGTCGGTGAAATCACCGCAGCCAGCGGCGTCACCACATTGAAATCCTGTGCCGATTCGAGGCGCACTTCACCGCTGGTGATCAGGTATTGCGCTGCAGCCTCGCTGTCGGCCCAGCCCTCGTGCAGGCAGCAGAGCACCGCGGATGACAGGATCGGCGCGCTCGGTTGCTCACCGAGACGAAAGGGCGGCCCGGCGTGCAGCAGGGTTCTGTCGGCCAGGCCTATGGCCTCGGCGGCGCTGACCACCCGTTGCCAGACGGGGCGTACGGCATACAGCTTTTCCAGCGCAGGCTGGAGATCGGAGGCTGCCAGATCGGTCATGGGGTACGCTCGCTTGTTAGAGTTTCTAGATATCCAGCACCAGCCGGCCGCTGTTACTGCTGGAGCAGCAGATCATCATGCTGCCGCGTTGAGCATGTTCCTCGGCCGAGTACACCGAGTCCGCGTGCAGCGGATCGCCTTCCACGACCTTCACTTCGCAGGCGCCGCAGATGCCTTGCTCGCAGGAGTACATGACATCGGCACCTGCCTCGAGTAGAGCACCGAGGATGGTTTCGCCCTTGCAGACCTGCACTTCGGTGCCCGAACGCGCGAGCACCACGGTGAAGGTTTCGCTAGCTGTGGCCGGTGGGCTGGCGCCCTGGAAGCGCTCGACGCGCACGTGCTCCAGGCCATGGGCGGCGCTCAGCGTCTCGAGGTCGGCGAGCATACGCAGCGGGCCGCAGCAATAGATCTCGGTGCGCGGGTCGACAGCGGTGAGGACGTCGGCGAGGGACTTGCGGCCCGCAGTGCCGGAGAAGTGCAGGGTCACGTCGTCGCTGCGTTCCAATGCATCGAGGAACAGCGTCTGCTCGGCAGCCCGGCTCCAGTAGTGCAGATGCACCCTGCGCCCGGCACCACGCAGCTCCGCGAGCATCGAGAACAGCGGCGTGATACCGATGCCACCGGCAAGCAGCAGCACCGGGGCATCGCCATCGGCGAGCGCGAAATGGTTGCGTGGCGGCTGCAGGACGAAGGTCTGGCCGACCCGTGCCTGATCGTGCAGCCAGCGCGAGCCGCCGAGGCCGTCGGCGTCGCGCTTGACCGCGACCACATAGCGTTCGGCGTCGCACAGCGGGGTGAGCAGCGAGTACGAGCGGATCTGCTCGTTGGGCAGCACGATGTCCAGGTGGGCGCCGGCCTGAACCGCAGCCAGGGGCTGGCCATTCAGCGGCTGGAACTCGTAGAGCACGATGTCCTGTGCCCCGTAGCGCATGGCCGTGAGGCGGAACGTCGGCGCGAGCGTTTCAGACGGTGCCATAGTTGATACCCATGCCGCGTAGCCAGGATCGGTACTTCATGCCGAGCAGGTCGGTGCTGTGGTGCAGCTCCTGGCGCAGGTCGGTGGGGATGCGCTCGGGGCGTTGGGTGTCGACAATCGCGCTGTCCTGGGCGTAGACCAGATCCTGGCGGCGGCGCACGTCTTCATCGCTGGGCATCGGGTCGAAGTTCATGGCGCAGCAGATGCGCACGATGCTGCGCGTCTCGCTGACCTGCTGCATGGTGAAGAAGGTGCAGAAGCGGTCGTTCTCGTTACCTTCATGAGCGCGCAGCGGGTCGGAAATGATCAGGCGCTTCTTGAAATAGGCCACGCCCGGGCGCAGGCACTTGTAGGCGTAGTAGGCGATGACGGGCACCTGGCGCGGGTCGCCATAGGGCTGGGTGACCTGTACTTCCGAGGTGGCCAGCACGCCATCCTCTTCCCACACCCGGTACTGACCGATGGGATCCGGTGCGTCCATCAGGCCGTTGACGCCAGCGTGTACGAAGGGAAAGTGGGTCGGGTCGATGAAGTTCTCCAGCGCGCGGTAGCCGGATTTGAACTCGTAAGGCCCGCAGACCACTTTCTTGTAGCTGTCGTCGAGCCATTCGGGGAAGGCGGCGATATCCTGTGCCGGCTCACCCAGGCAGGTCCAGATGAAACCGTAGGCCTCCTTCACATGGTGAGCGATGGCCTTGGCCTTTTTCATCGGCGTTTCGTTGGGCGATGCCGGAATCAGCGTGCACTGCGCGCTGCCGTCGTAGTTCCAGCCGTGGTACGGGCAGATCACCTTGTCGGACGCGATGAAGCCTTTGGACAGGCGCGCGCCACGATGAATGCACAGGTCTTCCCAGACATAGGCCTGGCCCTTGGAGTCCCGCCAGATCACCAGATCACGGTCGAACAGGGTGGACGGATACAGCGTGCCCTCTACCACTTCCTCGCTGCTGGCGACCACATGCCAGTCATTGAGCAGGGCGGGTGCCAGCGGGGCGTCCAGGTTGTTGAGATGCTCTTTGCAATTCATGGGTCGAACTCCGTTCCTGCACATAAGGATTCCAGGCCGGCTAAGCGCTGGGATGAAAAGTCGCAGTGCGCGAATGTTTCCAATGGCCAATGAAAAGCAAGAGGTATGCCACGTTTTTTGTCTGCGCCTGCAACCCAGGCGGGGCGCAATCAGCCGATTTCCTTCAATACCGGGAGGGAGCGCTAAAGGCAGCGCACTGCTATATAAGCGTGCGCTATTTGAGTGGTATGCCACTTATATGGGCAGGTGTGGTAGTTTGACGGCGTAAATGCGAACAAGAAGCCTCCAGCTTTGACGGCATGATTCGTGCTGAGGGGAATTGTCGTTTGGCGTTTTGTGGTTAGCGCCGACGAGCCTGAGCGGGGTAGGGATAGCGCTGACGATTGCTGGCGCTGGTGGATCTGTCGAAACGTAACGACGCAACTGTTAATCATCAGCGAGTAGCCGGGAGCTACGGAGCGCAATATGGACAACCAAGAAGTAAAAGCCATGGTCGATGAGGCCGTCAGTCGCTCGAGCCTGTTGGGTCGACCTGGCTTTTTGATACGTCGCCTGCATCAGGTGCATTGCAGCCTGTTCCAGGAGGAAACCCGAGGCCATGACATCACGCCCGTGCAGTACAGCCTGCTCAGTTCACTGGGCATATTGGGCGAGATGGATCAGAACACCATCGCTCAGGCCATTGGTCTGGAGCGCACCAGTGTCGCCGAAGTGATTCCCCGCCTCGAAGCGCGGGGGTTGTTATTGCGCCGGCAGAGCGAGAAGGACAAGCGCGTCAAACTGGTGAAACTGGCGCGCAAGGGCAAAACCCTGGTCACGAAGATGAACGATGCCGTTCAGCGTGCCCATGACCGCACACTGGAGGCGCTGCCAGCCGAAGAGCGCGACCTGTTCATGCTCCAGCTGATCCGCCTGGTGGAGGCCAACAACGAGGTCAGAAGTGCTCCCTTGCGCCTGCAGCCTACAGAGACCGGCAACTGATCTCTGTATCAGGCGTCGAGCAAGCAGGCCAACGCGGCCTCAGCTCAGCTGACGTGCCAGGGCAAGCAGCGCACGGTCACTGCCGCGCGGGCCAATCAGCGAAACGCCCACCGGGCCGTCAGCGGTCTGCAGCAGCGGCACGGATACCTGGGGTAACCCGCCGACGCCGGCGATGGCGGTCATCCGCTGGGTCGCCAGGCGAATCTGCTCGACCTGCTCGTCGCTGGCCGTCAGGGCGATCGCCGGGCTGGGTGCAGTGGGCAGGCACAGCACGCCGTCATCGCCGAGCAGGGCATCCAGCTCTGCACGCAATATGCCGAGGCGTTTCTGCGCAGCGGTAGCATCCGTCTCACTGACGCGGCTGGCATTGGCGAAGCGCTCTTTCACCCCTGGGCCGAACTGCGGCTGGTGCTGGCTGATCCAGTTGCCGTATTCCTGCCAGGCTTCGAAGGCCTGCAAGGTGCGGAAATCGTTGGCGAAGTCGGCCAGCGACGGCAGTGCCTGCCAGCCATCACAGGGCAGCGGCAGGCGCGACAGTGTCAGCCAGCTGTTGAATTGCGCCAGCACCGCTTCGCCAGCCTCCTCACGCACGTTGCTGACCAGCAGCACACGTTGCAGGCGATGCTCACCCGCTGGCAACAGCACCTTGCCGACCCGTTCCAGGGTTTCGCCATCGCGGGCGAACCAGCCCAGGCAGTCGAAGCTGCGTGCCAGTTGCGCGCAATGTGCGTAGTCGAGTGCTCCGTGGCTGGGGCGCAGCCCGTAAATCCCGCAGTAGCTGGCTGGAATACGAATCGAGCCACCGGTATCGCTGCCCATGGCGAAATCCACCAGGCCTGCGGCCACCACCGATGCCGAGCCGCTCGACGAGCCACCCGCGGTTGCACCCGGCACGGCGGGGTTGGGTGGCGTGCCGTAGTGGACGTTGCTGCCGGCCAGGCTGTAGGTCAGCTCGTCGGTGTGAGTCTTGCCCGTCAGCGTGGCGCCCGCGGCCAGCAGTTGTTCGATCAGCGGCGAGGTGGTTTGCGCAGGCGAGTGGCTATCACGCCACAGCGGGTGACCGCAGCCGGTGCGGTGGCCAGCGATTGCCATCACGTCCTTGACCGCGAAGCTCAGGCCGTCGAGGGGGCCCGAACCGGTGGCGGCAAGATGGATCGGATCATCGGTGATCATTCCGTTGGCAAGCTTCATGGGCATGTTCCTGACAGTGAGCGATGAAAGATAACAGGTGAGCGAGCCCGACACGCATGGCGCGGATAGCCAGGCCGCCATTCATGCGCCTGCCGGGCAAATATCGCCGGCAAGCCGGCTCCTACAGATGCGATTTTCTGCATACCCCGTAGGAGCCCGCATGCGGGCGATCCCAGTGTTCAATCACGCCGCAAAGCTGGAGTAGGGCGGCAGGATCGAGGCGACGGCGTCGAAGCGCTCGCCATCTTTCAAGCAGAACGCCGGTGTCAGCAGGCGGTCGCTGTAGGCGGCGGTGCCTTCGTTGTCCTTCAACTGGAAGCGCCCACGTTCATCGTTGAGCACGCTGATGTCGGCCGGGTTGCCGATGGCCAGGGTGCCGAGGTCTTTCGGCAGCCCGAACACCTCCACCGGGTTGCAGGTGGCCATGGCCACCACATGGTTGATGTGCAAGCCCAGGGCCAGCATGCTGGTCATCGCCGAGGCCATGGAGAAGCGCTGCTTGCCGAAGAACATGTGCTCGGTATCCGAGTGCTCTTTCGGTGTGCCCGGCGGCGCGGGTACCAGGGTGTTGTAGCCGTGCATGTCGGCGCCGAGGGTGTCGGGAATCACGCCGCCATCGAGAACGATGCGCGCGCACTGGAAGCTGAAGTGCGAGCCGTGACCGACATCCACCTTCAGCCCCATGTCCCTGGCCAGGGTCATGAAGGGGTGCAGCTTGCCGTCGGCGCTGACCACGCCGCCCGGATGACGGGAGAACGGGTGGGCGAGGATATCGCCAGCTTTGAGCATCGGCACCACATCGGCGAGGATCGAGTCGGGATGCACCGGGCTCGGGTCTCCCGGGCTTGGCCACAGCTGGCCGAAGTGAATGTACAGCGGCATGCCGGCGCGCCGGGAGATCTCCGCGCTCATCGCCATCACATCGCTGCCCCAGCGTTCAAAACCGCCCAGTTCGGCGTGGGCCTTGAAGCCCTTGATGATGTCGGTATTGGCCAGCGCCGCGCGCACGGTCGCGTCGACGTCCACGCACTCCGGGGTATACAGGCTGGGGTAGAAATGGCCCTCCAGGCCGCCGACCAGATAGGCCGACAGGTAGGCGAATACGCGGGTTTTCTTGGCCTTGACCACATGCTCGCGGAACGCCGGCAGCGTCATGCACGATGGCCCGCCCTGGTCGATCAGGGTGGTCACCCCCGAATGCACGCCAGCGAGGTCGGCATCCAGGCCGAAGCGGCCGGTCACGTATTCGAAGACGTGGCCGTGGGTGTCGATCAGGCCGGGCGTAACCAGCTTGCCGCTGACATCGATCACCGTGGTTGCCGCACCGGCAGCGCCAGGCGCGGTGATCGCCTCGATACGACCATTGCTGATGGCGATGTCGAAATTCCCGTCGTAGCCCTGGGCGGGGTCGATCAGGTAACCACCTTTGAGGATCACATCAGCCATTGTTCTTCACCTTCTACTAGTTGCGAACCCAACACTGCGTTGAGGTATGCCCAAGAGGGTGCAACGGCTGTGCCATTTATCCCATTCCAGTTTCTATTTAAATCTCAAGATATTGATAAATATAGATTTATTAGTTTATTTATAGCGGGGTATACCACTCTTTATGGTTGCTGGCGGCGAATCTAAATTGCCACTTTACGAACTAAAGTGGGGTATGCCACCTATTTGTGCCTTGTTTTGATGCAGGCGTGATACGCCCTTGAATGGGCTCATGCGCAGCTAGAGCGCAAGCCTGCCTTCGCCTCGAGCAGAACGTGACTGCAGGCAAGGGGCTCGAGTGAATGAAGTCTCGCCCATTTAAGTGGCATACCACCCATATCGCGAGCGCTGTTGGGGCGAACAATGCACATGATTCAGCTATCAAAAAACCTGAAAATTAATTAAATATTTGATTATTAAGCGTAAAAAATAAATGGCATGCCACTTGCTTTGACCCTTGTGCTGCGCCGGCCGTGGTTTTGCGTGCCCGCATTGATGTCAACGTCAATAACTAGAAGGAAGTCAGCATGTCAGCAATTCGCGACCTTATTTGCTCCACGGCTGTTGCCAAGGGGCACGTTGGTAAATCTCTTTCGGCTATCGCGCTGGCACTGGCGACCACCATCGGCGCCGTATCCATCAGCCAGGCCATGACCGCTGAAGAGGTGAAGGCTCGGGGCTACGTCGTGGTCGCCACTGAAGATGACTACCGTCCCTTCGAATTCATGGAGAACGGCAAGTCGACCGGCTACGACAACGAACTCAAGGACTTGGTGGAAAAGGAAACCGGCCTGGAACTGCGTCAGCAGATCATGCCCTGGGCTGGCATCCTTTCCGGCGTCACCAGCGGCAAGTTCGACATGGCACTGTCTGCAGTCATGGTCACCGCCGAACGCAAGCAGAGCTTCGACTACACCACGCCAACGGCTGAATCGGCGACCTACTACGGGGTTAAGAAGGGCAGCTCGATCAAGACCGCTGAAGACCTGATCGGCAAGGTGGTCGGCGCTGAAACCGGTAGTGCCTTCCTGGCCGAACTCAAGGCATTCGACGCCAAACTCAAGGCCAGCAAAGGCGAGGGCGTGAAGAAAATCATGGAGTACCACGGCTATCCCGAGGCTTATCAGGATCTGGCCCAAGGCCGTATCGATGCAGTGGTCAATACCGATCTGACCTTGCGTGCGCTGGTCAAGGAGCGTGGCGATGTGTTCGAGCTGGGGCAGCCGATCGGTGAGCCTGGCCACAAAGCCTGGGCCGTCAAGAAAGGCAACGATGGCGTACTTGAGGTGATCAACAACGCACTGCTGAAAATCCGTGAAAGCGGTGAGATGTATCGCCTGCAGGAAAAATGGTTGGGCGTGCGCTTCGAGAACATGCCGCTTAACGTGAACTGATAAAGCCATCATGAATGCATACGACTACTGGAGCATCCTGCAGGGTGCCTTTGCCACGGTGGGTGTGTCGCTGGTAGGAATCGTTATTGGCATTCCTCTGGGGCTGGGCCTGGCGCTGGTGCGCTGGGCCCGGATCCCGGTAGCCCGGCAACTGGCCTTCGTCTACGTCAGCATCATCAGATCCTGCCCTGCGGTGACCCTGATTCTGCTGGTGTACTTCGGCCTGCCGCAGTTCGGCATTTCGCTGAGCCCGCTGCTCGCCGCACTGATTTCCCTTTCGGTCACCGCCGCTGCATTCAACTGCGAGATATGGCGCGCGGCCTTGCTGGCCTTCGATCGACAGCAGTACGACGCGGCGCTTGCCTTCGGCATGCCGCGGCGCATGCGGGTGATGCGCATCGTGCTGCCCCAGGTTTGGCAGTCGAGCCTGCCCGGGCTGGTCAACGAGATGACCATGCTGGTGAAGTCCAGCCCGGCCATCGCGGTGATCGGCATGGTCGAGATCACCCGTGCAGCCCAGCGCGTGGGCGCCAGAACCTATGACCCATTGCCGCCGTTGCTGGTGGGGCTGTGCCTGTACGTGGCGATCATCTTTCTGCTGGTCAGGCTGCAACGTCGCCTGGAGCGCAACGTCCAGGGTCAGGAGGCCGCCGTATGAACCTCAGCGATTTCATCACCGTCTGGCAGCACTATCCGTCCATTCTGGAAGGCTTCATGAACACCCTGGTGTTCATCCTGATCGCCGGTAGCGTGTCGCTGCTGCTGGGGATTCTGCTCACTCCGCTGCTGATGTCGAATCGCGTGTTCATTGGTCGCAGCGCTTCGTTCTACTGCGAGTGCATGCGCTGCACGCCGTTCCTGCTGCTGGTGTACCTGATCTATTTCGGGCTGCCATCCGGGGGTATCCAGCTGAGCAACTGGGTGTCGGGCATCGTCGCGCTGATCATCTACAACACCGCCTACATGGCGATCATCCTCAAGGGCGCCTGGAAGGATCTGCCCCACGACACCATCGAGGCGGGCAGGGCGTTCGGCTTCCACGGCTTCGGCCTGCTGCGGCGCATCATCATGCCGCCGGTGCTGCTGCGCGCGACACCGATGATCGGCAACCAGATGATCCAGATCGTCAAGGACAGCGCCTTTCTGGGAATCATCGCCGTGACCGAGCTGACGGCGGCGATCAACGCCATTCAGTCGACCTACTTCATTCCCTTCGCCAGCTTCCTGTCGGCGGTGCTGATGTACTGGGTGATCTGTCTGGCCATCGAATTGCTCACCAACCTATTTACCCGTTACGCCGAGGTGCGCCGCGCATGAGCAGTCTTATGAACAACGTGGATACACCCGCAACGACCAAGGTGCTACAGGTGCAGGGCGTGTCCAAGTCCTTTGGCGCCAACCGCGTACTGGCAGATGTCTCCCTGGATTTGGAGCGTGGCGAAGTGCTGTGCCTGCTCGGGCCGTCGGGCTGCGGCAAGTCGACCCTGCTGCGCTGTATCAACTGGCTGGAGACGCCGGACGCCGGCAGCATCCGTCTCAACTCCAAGCGCTTCGGTGCACACAAGGGCGGCGCGCGGATCGGCGATGCCGAACTGGCGCAGATGCGCTCGCGCATCGGTATGGTGTTCCAGCACTTCGCCCTGTGGCCGCACCTGACCGTACTGGGCAACATCATGGAAGCCCCGGTGCACGTGCAGAAGCGCAACCGCAAGGAGGTGCATGACGAGGCCATGGCGCTGCTCGCCAAAGTCGGGCTTGCCGACAAGGCCAACATGTTCCCGTCGCGGCTCTCGGGCGGGCAGAAACAGCGGGTCGGCATTGCCCGTGCGCTGGCCATGAAGCCGGACGTGCTGTTGTTCGACGAACCCACCAGCGCCCTCGACCCGATGCTGGTCGGCGAGGTGTTGGAGGTGATGCGCGATCTGGCCGCCGAGGGTGCGACCATGGTGATCGTCACCCATGAAATGGAGTTCGCCCGGCAGGTCGCCAGCCGGATCATCTTCATGGATGGCGGCCACATCGTTGAAAGCGGCTTGCCGGAAGCCTTCTTCAGTGCCCCGCAAACGGCCCGCGCCCAGCAGTTTCTGGCGCCGTTCCGGCAGCGAGCCTGAGCTGTATCGTTGGCCGCGATCACTGGTGCCTGGCGACGCTCAGGCGTTATGCTGCGCGGCTCAGCTCATTGCCGGAACCCCCATGCTGGTCATTTCCAACAGCATCCATCTGCCTGACGACGAAGTCGAACTCACCGCCATCCGCGCCCAGGGCGCGGGCGGGCAGAACGTCAACAAGGTGTCCAGCGCCATGCACCTGCGCTTCGACAGCCAGGCATCGTCACTGCCGCCGTTCTACAAGGAACGGCTGCTGGCCCTGCGTGACAGCCGCATCACTGCCGATGGCGTGGTGATCATCAAGGCGCAGCAATATCGCACCCAGGAACAGAACCGCGCTGACGCCCTGGAGCGCCTGTCCGAGCTAATCCGTTCTGCGGGCAAAACCGAAAAGGCTCGCCGCCCGACCAAGCCGACCCTCGGTTCCAAGAAGCGTCGGCTGGAAGGCAAGACCAAGCGCGGGGCGATCAAAGCGGGCAGGGGCAAGGTCGACTTCTAATCCCAGTGCGGCGCGAACCCCGGGTTGGCCAGTCGCTCACCGCGCTCCAGCTTGGCGATGGCAGCCATGTCCTGCTCGCTGAGTGTCAGCTTCAATGCGCCCAGGTTGCTTTCCAGGTTGGCCCGTTTGGTGGATGACGGAATCACCGCGAAACCCTGCTGTAGCGCCCAGGCCAGTGCGACCTGTGCTGGATTGGCGGCGTGTTTGGCGGCGATGTCCTGAATCACCGGATCGGTCATCACCTTGCCGTAGGCCAGTGGCATGTAGGCGGTCAGGTGCACGCCGTGTTCCTGGGCGAACTCCACCACCTTGCGGTTCTGCAGGAACGGGTGGATTTCCACCTGGTGGGTGGCGATCTGGTCAGCGCCGACCACCTCCATTGCCTGTTGAAGATGCGCGTTGGTGAAGTTGGACACACCGATCAGCGCGGTCAGGCCAGCAGCCTTGGCCTCCAGCAGGGCTGCCATGTATTCGGCCACCTGCAGTTCGTCATTGGGCGATGGCCAATGGATCAGGGTCAGGTCGACCTGATCGAGGCGCAACTTGCGCAGGCTTTCTTCCAGGCTGGGGATCAGCTTGTCGGCGCCCAGGTTGTCGGTCCAGATCTTGGTGGTGACGAACAGTTCGCTGCGCGGCACGCCGCTTTCGGCGATGGCCTGGCCCACTTCGGCTTCGTTGCCGTAGATCTGTGCGGTATCGATATGCCGGTAGCCAAGCTCAAGGCCGGTGCGTACCGAATCGATCACCTGCTGATCCTTGAGGCGGAAGGTGCCGAGGCCGAGGGCGGGAATCTGTGGCATGTAAGTCTCCTGTTGAATGGACAGCTGTCTGTAGCTGACAGCGATGCCCAAGGGTTGTTGCGCTGGATTCGTGAGCCAGTATGTGCCGTGGACTTATGCGGAAAAACCGCGTTTCATGCAGAACATATTTGCGCCGCAATCACGAATGGTCGCCATGAAAACCACTCTCGACGAACTCCTTGCCTTCAGCACCGTGGTGGCCAGCGGCTCCATCAGCGCCGCCGCGCAGCAGTTGGGGCAGACCGCTTCGGGCATCAGCCGTGCCCTCAGCCGACTGGAAGAAAAGCTCGATGTAACGTTGCTGCAGCGCACCACCCGGCGCCTGGAACTGACCGAGGAGGGCCACGCCTTTCTCGCCCAGGCGCGGCGCATTGTGGCCAGTGTCGAGGAGGCCGAGGAGCAGATGCGCGTGCGTAGGCAGACGCCGGCCGGGCGCTTGCGCGTCAACGCTGCCGCGCCGTTCGTGCTGCATGCGGTGGTGCCGCTGGTCAAAGGCTTTCGCGAGCGCTACCCGAATATCCAGCTGGAGCTGCACAGCAGCGATGAAATCATCGACCTGATTGAACAGCGCACCGACGTGGCCATCCGCATCGGCCCGCTGCGCGACTCCACCCTGCATGCCCGGCCGCTGGGCAGCAATCGCATCCGCGTGCTGGCCAGCCCGGTTTATCTGCAGGAGCAGGGCGTGCCCGCCAGTGTCGAGGCGCTGAGTGAGCACAGCCTGCTCGGCTTCACCCAGCCGGAGAGCCTCAACCTGTGGCCGCTGCGCCATGAACACGGCGACCGCTACGCCATCGAGCCCAGCCTGCAGGCCTCCAGTGGCGAGACGCTACGCCAACTGGCCTTGAGCGGCGCAGGGATCGTTTGCCTGGCGGACTTCATGACCCACCGCGACCGTGCGTGCGGCGAGCTGGTGCAGATCCTCGCGGAGCACACCGTGGAGATTCGCCAGCCGATCCATGCCGTGTACTACCGCAACACCGCACTCACGTCACGCATCACCTGTTTTCTTGATTATCTGAGCAGCGAGCTGGGCCAGACGCTTTGAGTTTCACGTGCTCGCAAAGGCGTGAAATACAGAGTGATTCGGGCTGGTTTTCGCTGAAGCCGGGCGCGGGCCGAGTGCCCGGATTACCTGGGCTGCAGCACATGTCCAAGTGGTCGTATATATAGGTGGAACTGGCCGAGTGCCACACGGGTCTAGGATGATGGTTGATAAGGAGATACCAAAATGACCAAGTCCCCGTTCTTTCGTCGTCTGGCTGCCATGTTGGCAGTGTTCCATGTCCTGATGATCGCCCAGGTTCCACTCGCCAATGCCGCGATGATCGGTACGGGTGAAGTGCTCACCGAGCAGCAACAGCAGGTCGACCGTCAGCAGCTGCTGTCGATGCTCGACGATCAGCAGGTCAAGGAAAAGCTGCTCGCCATGGGCGTCGAGCGTGATCAGGTGGAAAACCGCATCAACAACCTGACCAGCGCCGAACTGTCGCAATTCAATGCACAGCTCTCTGAAGCCCCGGCTGGTGCCGGTGTGGTCGGCATCATTGTGTTGTTCTTGGTGATCTTCATCATCACCGATATGCTCTGCGCCACAGACCTCTTCAGTTTCGTGAAATGCATAAATCGCTAAGACCGCTCCTCGCTTCACTTCTGATCGTCCTGCTCAGCGCGTGCGCCAGCTCTCCGGTACTTTTACCGGAGACCGAGCGCCTGCCTGAGCGGGTCGAGCTCAGCAGCGTTCCCTTCTATCCGCAGACCGCTTATCAGTGTGGCCCCGCCGCTTTGGCGACCATGCTCAATCAGCGCGGTGTGCTGACCACCCCAGGTTTCCTGCAGGATCAGGTCTATATCCCTGGCCGTGAAGGCAGCTTGCAGGTGGAAATGGTCGCAGCAGCGCGTTCTCACGATCTACTCGTTTACCCGCTCAAGCCCAGGCTCGATGCGCTGCTGGCCGAAGTGGCTGCCGGCAACCCGGTGCTGGTGCTGCAGAACCTGGCCTTCGACTGGTACCCGCAGTGGCACTTCGCGGTAGTGGTGGGTTACGACCGTCGTGAGCAGACGCTGATTCTGCGCTCTGGCACCACTCGCCGCTGGGTGACCGATTTCGCCGCGTTCGACAAGACCTGGGCGCGAGGCAGCCGCTGGGCCGTAGTGACCATGCCGCCAGATACTCTGCCAGCGACCGCCGAACCGACCGTATGGCTCAAGGCCGCTGCTGACTTGGAAGAGGTTGGCCGCAAGGATGTCGCCCAGCACGCCTATCGAACCGCCACCCAGCGTTGGCCGGAACAGGCCGTAGGCTGGTTCGCCCTGGCCAATAGCCGTTATGCCGGTGGTGATCTGCGCGGTGCCGAAGCGGCGTTACGCGAAAGCGTCAGCCGCCAGTCGGACTTCGCCGCAGGCTGGTTCAACCTGTCTCAGGTGCTCGATGAGCGCGGCTGCAAAGCCGAAGCCACCAGCGCCCGCCAATGCGCCCAGCGTATCGCCCCGGACGACAAGCGCTTCACCGTAATCGGCAAGCAAGGCACCGCATCAGGCCAGTGCACCGCCCCCACCGCGTGCCCGGCCCAGTAGTCCATCTCATCTGGCAAAACAAAACGGCGCTCGAGAGCGCCGTTTTGTATGGGGTTGGTGCATACCGCACGTGAACTGTCTCTTGTAGGGCGTATGGGCGCGCGTAGCTTGCACCCACCGTCAGGTTGATTGATTGCTCCCACGCTCCAGCGTGGGAGCATCTGCTTGGGCGCTCCGCGCCCGCTTCCCGGCTCGCAGGGACGCAGGGACGCAGGGACGCAGAGCGTCCCAGGATGCATTCCCACGCTGAGCGTGAGGAACGATCAATTGCTGTCCCAGTGCTGGAATAGAAAAGCGTTTTCCACCCTACGAGGGCGATGCGCATCATCTTAGCCTGGGTTGAGCGAAGCGATACTCAGGAATAAGAGCTTGCGTTACGGCGGCGAGGGCAGGGCAGCTACACACCTCAAATCCAAAAAACTCAATTTTTTTAGTCAGTTAGCGAAAAAGGGTATTGACTCTTCAGCGTGCCTACGTAAAATGCGCACCCACAGCAGGCACATAGCTCAGTTGGTTAGAGCACCACCTTGACATGGTGGGGGTCGTTGGTTCGAATCCAATTGTGCCTACCAAATTTTAAATGGTCGCTTCGGCGGCCATTTTTTTTGATCGCGATTCCTGGTTCTTGCCTTTCGGGGTGCTGTTCGCGATTTGGGGAGATTCTCCCAGGCTTTCTAGGGCGCCTTGTCAGGTGTCCGTGATTCTGCAAGCATCCACCGTTTTACACCTTCCAGTGATTGTGGTTCCTTGGCTGGCCTAACAGCTCCTGCCTCTGTATGGCAGGTACGCCAATGGATCGCTTACTGGCTCATCCCAACCCATGTGGCCTTTGGTAGAGGTCACCACTAGGAGAGGAAGCGCCATGCCTATCATTACTCTTCCCGACGGCAGTCAGCGTTCGTTCGATCATCCGGTATCCGTACTCGAGGTGGCTCAATCCATTGGTGCCGGTCTGGCCAAAGCCACCGTCGCTGGCAAGGTCGATGGCCGTCTGGTTGACGCCTGTGACCTGATCGAAGCCGATGCGACCCTGCAAATCATCACGCCCAAGGATGCGGAGGGCGTAGAAATCATCCGCCACTCCTGTGCTCACTTGATCGGCCATGCAGTCAAGCAGTTGTACCCGACTGCACGCATGGTTATCGGCCCGGTGATCGACGATGGCTTCTATTACGACATCGCCTACGAGCGTCCCTTCACGCCCGATGACGTCACCGCCATCGAAGCGCGCATGAAAGAGCTGATCGACAAGGACTACGACGTCATCAAGAAAGTGACGCCGCGCGCTGAAGTTATCGACGTGTTCACCTCGCGCAGCGAAGACTACAAGCTGCGCCTCGTTGAAGACATGCCGAACGAGCAGGCCATGGGCCTGTACTACCACGAAGAGTACGTGGACATGTGCCGCGGCCCGCACGTGCCTAACACTCGCTTCCTCAAGGCATTCAAGCTGACCAAGCTGTCCGGCGCCTACTGGCGTGGCGATGCCAAGAACGAGCAGCTGCAGCGCATCTACGGCACTGCCTGGGCTGACAAGAAGCAGCTGGCGGCCTACATCCAGCGCATCGAAGAAGCCGAGAAGCGCGATCACCGCAAGATCGGCAAGCGCCTCGATCTCTTCCACACCCAGGAAGAAGCGCCGGGCATGGTGTTCTGGCACCCCAATGGCTGGACCATCTATCAGGTGCTCGAGCAGTACATGCGCGGTGTGCAGCGTGAAAACGGTTACCAGGAAGTCCGTACCCCGCAGGTCGTCGACCGTGTGCTGTGGGAGAAGTCCGGGCACTGGGGCAACTACGCCGACAACATGTTCACCACCGAGTCGGAAAGCCGCGACTACGCGATCAAGCCGATGAACTGCCCGTGCCACGTGCAGATCTTCAACCAGGGCCTGAAGAGCTACCGCGAGCTGCCGTTGCGTCTGGCCGAGTTCGGTTCTTGCCACCGCAACGAAGCATCCGGTGCCCTGCACGGCATCATGCGTGTGCGCGGCTTCACTCAGGACGACGCGCACATCTTCTGCACCGAAGAACAGGTGAAGAAGGAAGCGGCCGACTTCATCAAGCTGACTCTGCAGGTCTATTCGGACTTCGGCTTCAGCGACATCAAGATGAAGCTTTCCACTCGTCCGCCCAAGCGTGTTGGCGACGACGCCTTCTGGGATCGCGCCGAGAAAGCCCTCGCCGACGCCCTGAATGACGCTGGCCTGCCGTGGGAATACCTGCCGGGCGAAGGCGCGTTCTACGGTCCGAAGATCGAATTCACCCTGCTCGACTGCCTCGGCCGTGCCTGGCAGTGCGGCACCCTGCAGTACGACCCGAACATGCCGCAGCGTCTGGAAGCGAGCTACGTTTCCGAAGACAACAGCCGCAAGATCCCGGTCATGCTGCATCGCGCGATTCTCGGTTCCTTCGAGCGTTTCATCGGAATTCTCATCGAACACTACGAGGGTGCCTTTCCGGCATGGCTGGCGCCAACCCAGGCAGTGATCATGAATATCACCGATAAACAGGCCGATTTTGCCCTCGAAGTGGAAAAATCACTCACTCAAAGCGGCTATCGTGCCAAGTCCGACTTGAGGAACGAGAAGATAGGCTTTAAAATCCGCGAGCATACTTTGCTCAAGGTCCCCTATCTGCTAGTCATCGGGGATCGCGAAGTCGAGACGCAAACTGTCGCTGTGCGTACCCGTGAAGGTGCTGACCTGGGCTCCATGCCCGTCGCCCAATTCAATGAGTTGCTCGCACAAGCGGTTTCCCGGCGCGGTCGCCAAGATTTGGAGTAATTATTATTAAGCGTGAAATGAGACAAGATAAACGAGCTGCACCGAAGGCCCCGATCAACGAGAATATCTCGGCACGCGAGGTTCGGTTAATTGGCGCTGAAGGCGAGCAGATTGGCATCGTCTCTATTGAAGAAGCGCTTAAAATAGCCGAAGACGCCAAGCTGGATCTGGTGGAAATTTCTGCTGATGCATTGCCGCCGGTTTGCCGGATCATGGATTACGGCAAGCACCTCTTCGAAAAGAAGAAGCAGGCAGCGATTGCCAAGAAGAACCAGCACCAGCAGCAGATTAAAGAAATCAAGTTTCGTCCAGGGACGGAAGATGGGGATTACCAGGTAAAACTTCGCAACCTGGTACGTTTCCTGATGGAAGGGGACAAGGCCAAGATCTCTTTGAGATTCCGTGGTCGTGAGATGGCCCACCAGGAGCTGGGTATGGAACTGTTGAAGCGGGTCGAAGCTGACCTCGCCGAACACGGTACCGTCGAACAGCATCCTAAGATGGAAGGACGCCAACTGATGATGGTCATCGCTCCCAAACGCAAGAAGTAACCTCCAGGGCACGGCAGGCCTTATGGTTATCTATATCAACTGAATGCGGAGTATCCGAACATGCCAAAGATGAAAACCAAAAGCGGTGCGGCTAAGCGTTTCCTGAAAACCGCCACCGGCTTCAAGCACAAACACGCTTTCAAGAGCCACATCCTGACCAAGATGTCGACCAAACGTAAGCGTCACCTGCGCGGTAGCACCATGGTGCATCCGTCTGACGTTGCAAAGGTCGCGCGCATGCTGCGCGTTCGTTAATCTCGGTCAAGATAGAGGAAATAACTCATGGCTCGTGTTAAACGTGGCGTTATCGCTCGTGCTCGTCACAAAAAAATTCTGAAACTCGCTAAAGGCTACTACGGTGCACGTTCGCGCGTATTCCGTGTTGCCAAGCAGGCTGTCATCAAGGCTGGTCAATATGCCTACCGTGACCGTCGTCAGAAAAAACGTCAGTTCCGCGCTCTGTGGATCGCTCGTATCAACGCTGGTGCTCGCGTCAACGGTCTGTCCTACAGCCGTTTCATCGCTGGCCTGAAAAAAGCGTCGATCGAAATCGACCGTAAGGTTCTGGCTGATCTGGCAGTGAACGAAAAAGCGGCGTTTGCTGCGATTGTCGAGAAAGCGAAAGCCGTACTGGCTTAAGTCCCCGACAATCACCGGGTTTCGGCCCGGTGCTAAACGTCACCAATAGGGGAAGAGCCTTCAAGCTCTTCCCCTGTTTCGTATCTGGAGTCTGTAAATGGAAAATCTGGATGTGCTGGTCTCGCAAGCGCTTGAGGCCGTCAGCCACACCGACGATGTGAACGCCCTGGAGCAACTGCGGGTTCACTATCTGGGCAAGAAGGGCGAACTGACCCAGGTGATGAAGACTCTGGGCAACCTGTCTGCCGAAGAACGTCCCAAAGCGGGCGCTCTGATCAACTCGGCCAAGGAGCGCGTCCAGGACGCCCTCAACAGCCGCAAGGACATTCTCGAATCGGCCGCGCTGAGCGCCAAGCTCGCCGCTGAACGTATCGATGTCACCCTGCCGGGCCGTGGCCAGGCATCGGGTGGTCTGCACCCGGTTACCCGTACCCTGGAGCGCGTCGAGCAATTCTTTACGCGCATTGGTTACGGTATCGCCGAAGGCCCCGAAGTGGAGAACGACTACCACAACTTCGAGGCGCTCAACATTCCGGGCCACCACCCGGCGCGTGCCATGCACGACACTTTCTATTTCAACGCCAACATGCTGCTGCGCACCCACACCTCGCCGGTACAGGTTCGCACCATGGAATCCCAGCAGCCGCCGATTCGTATCGTCTGCCCGGGCCGCGTGTACCGTTGCGATTCCGATATCACCCACTCGCCGATGTTCCACCAGGTCGAAGGCCTGCTGGTCGACGAGGGTGTGAGCTTCGCCGACCTCAAGGGCACCATCGAGGAATTCCTCCGCGTGTTCTTCGAGAAGCCCCTGGGCGTGCGTTTCCGTCCTTCCTTCTTCCCGTTCACCGAGCCGTCGGCCGAAGTCGACATGCAGTGCGTGATGTGCAGCGGCAAAGGCTGCCGTGTGTGCAAGCAGACCGGCTGGCTGGAAGTGATGGGCTGCGGCATGGTGCACCCGAACGTGCTGCGCATGTCCGGCATCGACCCGGAAAAATACTCCGGTTTCGCCTTCGGCATGGGCGTCGAGCGCCTGGCCATGCTGCGCTACGGGGTGAACGACTTACGGCTGTTCTTCGATAACGATCTGCGGTTCCTGGCGCAATTTCGCTAGCAACTCTCGCATTTTGTAATCGAATCGGATCAGGAGAACAGACAGTATGAAATTCAGTGAACAGTGGCTGCGTGGCTGGGTAAGCCCGCAGGTTTCCCGTGACGAACTGGTCGCGCGCCTCTCCATGGCCGGCCTCGAAGTCGACAGCGTCAGCCCGGTGGCCGGCGCCTTCAGCGGCGTGATCGTGGGCGAGGTGCTGAGCACCGAGCAGCACCCAGACGCCGACAAACTGCGCGTGTGCCAGGTCAGCAACGGCAGCGAAACCTTTCAGGTCGTGTGCGGCGCGCCCAACGTGCGCCCCGGCCTGAAGATTCCGTTCGCCATGATCGGCGCCGAACTGCCCGGCGACTTCAAGATCAAGAAGGCCAAGCTGCGCGGCGTCGAGTCTAACGGCATGCTCTGCTCGGCTTCCGAGCTGCAAATCAGCGAAGACAACGACGGCCTGCTCGAGCTGCCAGCCGATGCGCCGGTTGGCCAGGACATCCGCGAGTACTTCGAACTCAACGACGTCAGCATCGAAGTCGACCTCACCCCCAACCGCGGTGACTGCCTGTCGCTGGCCGGTCTGGCCCGTGAAGTCGGCGCCCTGTACGACGTGCCGGTAACCCGCCCGCAGGTTGCTGCAGTTGCCCCGGCTCACGACGAAGTGCGCCCAGTCGAAGTGCTGGCCACTCAGGCTTGCCCGCGTTACCTGGGCCGTGTGGTACGCAACGTCGACTTGTCCAAGCCGACCCCGCGCTGGATGGTCGAGCGCCTGCGCCGCGCCGACGTACGCAGCATCGACGCCGCCGTCGACATCACCAACTACGTGATGCTCGAGCTCGGCCAGCCGATGCACGCCTTCGACCTCGACGTGATCCAGGGTGGCATTCGTGTGCGCATGGCCGAAGAGGGCGAGAAGCTGGTACTGCTCGACGGCCAGGAAGTCACCCTGCGTGCCGACACGCTGGTCATCGCCGACCATGAACGCGCCCTGGCCATCGCCGGCGTGATGGGCGGCGAGCACAGCGGCGTCAGCGACAGCACCCGTGACCTGTTCCTCGAAAGCGCCTTCTTCGACACCATTGCCGTCGCTGGCAAGGCCCGTTCATACGGCCTGCACACTGACTCCTCACACCGCTTCGAGCGTGGCGTGGACTGGCAACTGGCCCGCGAAGCCATGGAGCGCGCCACGTCGCTGCTGCTGGAAATCGTCGGCGGCGAAGCCGGCCCGATCATCGAAGCAGTAGCCGAAGCGCAATTGCCAGACATCGCACCGATCAGCCTGCGTGCCGAGCGCGTTGAGCAGATGCTCGGCCTCAAGCTCGACGACGAACTGATCGTCAAACTGCTCGGGGCCCTGGGCCTGGGTATCGAAGCCCAAGGGGCAGGGCAGTGGCAGGTCAAGGTACCGAGCCACCGCTTCGACATCAGCCTGGAAGTCGACCTGATCGAAGAGCTGGCACGCCTGTATGGCTACAACCGCCTGCCGGTTCGCTACCCGCAAGCGCGCCTGGCGCCGCAGACCAAGGCCGAGGCCGTGGCTGACTTGCCGGTGCTGCGTCGCCTGCTGGTGGCCCGCGGTTACCAGGAAGCGATCACCTACAGCTTCATCGATCCCAAGCTGTTCGAGCTGTTCAGCCCGGGCGTGCAGCCGCTGACCCTGGCCAACCCGATCTCCGCCGACATGGCCGCCATGCGCGCCTCGTTGTGGCCGGGCCTGGTCAAGGCCGTGGAGCACAACCTCAATCGTCAGCAGCCGCGCGTGCGCCTGTTCGAAAGCGGCCTGCGTTTCGTTGGCCAGCTGGACGAACTCAAGCAAGAGCCGATGCTCGCTGGCGTGATCACCGGCAGCCGTCTGCCGGAGAGCTGGGCCCATGGCCGTGATGGCGTTGACTTCTTCGATGCCAAGGCAGACGTCGAAGCCCTGCTGGCTGCAGCCGGCGATATCGGCAGTTTCAGCTTCGTGCCGGGCGAGCACAGTGCCCTGCATCCGGGCCAGACCGCACGCATCGAGCGGGAAGGGCGGCTGGTCGGTTACGTAGGTGCCATCCACCCGGAGCTGGCCAAGACCCTCGGCCTCGATCAGCCGCTGTTCCTGTTCGAGCTGGTGTTGAGTGAAATCACCCAGGGCCGCATGCCGGCATTCAAAGAGCTGTCGCGCTTCCCCGAAGTGCGCCGCGACCTGGCTTTGCTGGTAGATCGCGAAGTACCGGCCCAGCATCTGCTGGCCGATATTCGTGAGCAGGCTGGTGAATGGCTGACCGACCTCAGGTTGTTTGATGTTTATCACGGTAAAGGCATTGATCCGCTTAGAAAAAGCCTCGCCGTTGGCTTGACCTGGCAGCATCCATCGCGCACTCTGAATGACGATGAGGTGAGCAGCGCAACCCAGAATATCCTCACCTCCCTGGAACAAAGGTTCAACGCCACGTTAAGGAACTAGCGTATGGGGGCACTGACGAAAGCTGAGATGGCCGAACGTCTGTACGATGAGCTGGGCCTGAACAAGCGAGAAGCCAAGGAGCTGGTGGAACTCTTCTTCGAAGAAATCCGCCAGGCTTTGGAACTCAATGAGCAGGTGAAGCTCTCAGGCTTCGGTAACTTCGATCTGCGCGATAAGCGTCAGCGCCCCGGTCGTAATCCAAAAACAGGGGAGGAAATCCCGATCACGGCCCGCCGTGTAGTGACTTTCCGCCCCGGCCAGAAGCTTAAAGCCAGAGTTGAAGCTTATGCTGGAACCAAGTCATAACGACGAACTGCCTGTCATACCCGGCAAGCGGTACTTCACCATCGGCGAGGTCAGTGAACTCTGTGCGGTGAAACCGCACGTGCTTCGTTATTGGGAGCAGGAGTTTCCGCAGCTCAACCCGGTAAAGCGTCGCGGCAACCGTCGGTATTATCAGCGCCAGGATGTGCTGATGATCCGCCAGATCCGCGCCTTGTTGTACGACCAGGGTTTCACCATCGGCGGTGCACGACTGCGCCTGACCGGCGACGAAGCCAAGGACGACAACACCCAGTACAAGCAACTCATCAAGCAGATGATCGCCGAGCTGGAAGATGTTCTCATCGTCCTGCGCAAATGATTTTCGCGAAGAAAAACCTTCCGTAATTCATATGCTTAGTTTATAGTTTCTCCCGCTTTCGGCTAACGCCAAAGGCACCCGCAACACCAGTCGGGGCGTAGCGCAGCCCGGTAGCGCACTTGCATGGGGTGCAAGGGGTCGAGTGTTCGAATCACTCCGTCCCGACCAAATAATCCCAACATCGAAGCTCGATCAGAAATGATCGGGCTTTTTTGTTTTCGGGACTTTTGCGTGACTTTTCCAGCCTGTCATTTTCCCTAAAGTTGCTAGGGCCGACTCGTACGAGTGGGTAGTCGATTGGTTTCACCGATCAGCTTGCCTGCTCGGCGGCTGAGTAAGGCAAGTGGTTTTGGGTTTTGCTGTCAGCGCCTTCCCGCCTTCTTCCGTAGTGGCAGCTACACGAAGTTCACCTCCAAAGGCGTGCTTGAGGCCGTGACCCGGATCGAAGCGAATCCAGGTGGAGCGGGGCGCAGAGAACACTCTTGGCGTTGTCGGCCTCGCTACACCGAGTACCTAGTCAGAGCTCTGTCCGCAAACTCTCGAAAGCATCTCGCAGGAATTCAGCCGCCGGCTTTCGCTGGCCGGTCTGCTCTCTCCAGGACGCGAGTGCGACTCTCATCGCACCGACGGAAACCATGGCCACTATCCGCAGCGCTGGACGGCGCTCGGGCTGCCGCCAGACCTCGCACAGTGCGTTGAAGAGCGACCGTTCCTGTTGCGCGTAGTGCGCCTGCTTGCGTGCAAGCAGGGATTCGCTCGACATCATGAGGTTGTCGATAGCGATCATTTCCTCGCTTGTGTAGCGCGCAATGCGCTTCACCATCACATCTCGAACGGCATCCAACGGCGCTACGTCGGGTGAGGTAGTGAGCAGATCGGCAATCAGCATGGCCGAATCGGCGTCCAGTCCGAAGAGGATGACGTCGTCTTTCGACTTGAAATACGAAAAGAAGGTGCGGCGCGAAATGCCAGCTCCTGCCGCGATAGCGTCCAGCGTCGTGTCGTCGTAGCCATCGGCAAGGAACAAGTGCAACGCGACTTCGGCGATACGCTGACGTGTTTCGCGGCGCTTGCGTTCGCGCAAGCCCTCAGCGGGTTCCATTGCTGAGGGGGGACGGATTTCCGACATTTTGAATGGCCTATTGCATTGATGCACTGAGTGCATTAAATTTTGCACTCAGTGCGCTAATATGTGCACCCAGCTTACCTTCCTTCCCCCAGCAAGGCAAAGATCATGGCTAACTGGACAGTCTTCAAAACCCCCACTTGGCGCTCCCGCACTGTAGCCGCCACTCGAGTTGCGACCTTAAGTTTCAAGGCACGCCCTCTGTATTCTCGCTGGCGAAACGGTCTCGCCGCTCTTGGTTTGCTCGTGATCTCTGCCAGTGCCGCAGGCGATTCGATTGCTCAGAGCTCGCCCAAGCCTGATTGGAGTTTTACCGACATACCTTCTCAGAAGGGGCGCATCTTCCTCGTCACCGGCGGCACGAGTGGTATCGGGTATGAGAGCGCCAAGGCTCTGGCGGGCGCGGGCGCGCAGGTCGTTATTGCAGCGCGTGATGCGAGGCAGGGCGAGGAGGCGATCAGGAACATCCGCCTGCAAACGCCCGACGCGCAGGTGCGCTTCGAGGCGCTCGATCTGGCCGACTTGGCGTCGATCCGCGCGTTTAGCGAGTACCTCAACGCGACACTGCCCCGCCTCGATGGCTTGATCAACAATGCGGGCATTATGGAGCCGCCGGAGCGCATTACATCGGCGGACGGATTCGAGATGCAGTTTGCCGTCAACTATCTGGGGCACTTTGCCCTGACCGCAGAGCTGCTGCCGTTGTTGCAGAAGGCTGATTCCCCCCGCGTCGTCACCTTGTCCAGCATTGCTGCTGCCCGCGGCGGCGCCATCCACTTCGAGGATATGCAGTTCGAGCGAGCCTACGATTCAATGGCTGCTTATAGCCAATCGAAGCTGGCCTGTCTGATGTTCGCGCGTGAACTGCAACGTCGCAGCGATGTAGGTGGGTGGGGGATACAGAGCATCGCGTCTCACCCCGGAGTTTCGCGCACCAACCTGTTGATGAACCGCGGCGGCGTGTCAGGGTTCGTGCGACGCAACTTGACGTTTCTGTTCCAGCCGGCCGACCAGGGCGCGTTGCCGACGCTCTATGCCGCCACCGCTGTGGATGCGCAAGGCGGAGCCTACTACGGCCCCACCGGCATGATGGAAACCCGTGGCCCACTTGGCTTTGCCAAAGTGCCCCCCGCTGCCACGGATGCCGATACAACCGGGCGCCTTTGGGCTCTCAGCGAAGAGCTCAGCGGCACGCAGTTTCCGTAGCGGCTTCGCTGATCCGTCGCGTTCGGCAGCAGTACGGCCGCTGCTGCGATCAGGACTGACCCGATCACAACTCTCGTCTCCGGCGCCGACGCGCTCCGGTACAGGATCTTCTCTTCATGAGCCGAACCACGACATCCGTATCGCGCCGTCCCCGCTTGCTGCAATCGCTGCTTAACCTTCGTCGTGAGGAGTTCGGGCCGGTGCTGATCGCGGCCCTGTTTTTCTTCTTCGTGCTGACCGCGCTGATGGTGCTGCGCCCTGCGCGTGACGCCCTGGGCATGGAGGGTGGAATCGAAAACATTCGCTGGCTGTTCATCGGCACCGCCGTTGTCACGCTGGCGGTGAGCCCGCTGTTCGGTTGGTTGGACACCCGCTCACGACAGATGAGACCAGACCCTACCAAGGCACGAAAACTAACCCATGGCTATTGGAAGCACAGAATGAACCTGTCAGTACGACCACTTGCCAGGCTCGCTCGTCCTGCCGGCGCGAAGATGAAATTACCCGCTCGCTTATCAACCTGGTTGGTATTTCCTGTGCTCTTGAGTGCGTGCGCTCAGGCGCCCAAAAGCACGGTAGCCGAGGCGCAGTTCGCGGCGCTGTCTTGTGCGGAGTTGGCCGTGCAGGCAGAGGACGGGCGTGTGTGGAAGGCCGCTGCCGACCAAGCCAAGAGTGATTCCTGGAACGCTGTTGTGCCCTTCGTCGTGGCAGCCCGCTACGGTCGAGCTGCCTTTTCCTCCAACGAGGCGCAAAAGCATCTGACTTCGCTTGGTGAGCAATCAACCCGACTGGGTTGTGTTCATTGATGTTCGATACCGCCCACGCAGCTCGTACGCATCTGGCGCAGAGCATCCGCGAATCTTCGCCTAGGCCAAGTTCTTTCAGTCAAAGCTGCGCGGGTTTGAACCCAGGAGTCTTATGAGCGATATCCCAGAATGCAGGCCCGTCGACGATGACCGCACGACTGAGGTGTGCGGCATTGCGCTGAACACGTTGCCGCCAGAAATGCGCGTGAACATGGGACGGCGGCAAGTGAATGCCATGCTGCTGATGGGGCTCTTGGCCTTGCATCCGGCGGTAAGGGCTCAAGGCTCCGAACCACCTTATCTGGTGACTGATTTCGACTGGGTCGATCATGCTCGATCGCGGTCGGTGCCAGCGCGTCTTTACTGGCCAACCGGTATCGCGCCTGACGCGTCGGTGCCATTGGTGGTGTTCTCCCATGGCATCGGCGGTTCTCGGCAAGGCTACAGCTACCTCGGTAAGCACTGGTCGACCCGTGGTGTCGCCAGTCTGCATGTCCAGCATGTCGGCAGTGACGTGCAACTTTGGAAGGGTAACCCGTTCGGTGTGGTTGGTCGTTTGCAGGCTGCGGCTCGGGAGGAGGAGGCCATCGCACGTGCCGGCGATGTGCGTTTCGCGCTTGATCGGATGCTCTCCGACGAAACTGGCAGCCGTGGTGCTGCGGTAGACCGCCAGCGCCTCGTCGCGGCGGGCCATTCGTACGGCGCCAATACCATGCTGCTCACGGTTGGTGCGGAGGTCATCAGAAACGGCCAGACCATTAACTGCCTGGACTCGCGCTTCTCTGCGGCCGTCGTTATCTCGGCACCGCCGTTCTACGGTGAGTCCGATCTGAAAGCGGTGCTGAGCAAGGTGTCGGTTCCGACCATCCACGTCACCTCGACCGACGACACGATCGAGATTCCGGGTTATCACTCTGGGGTGGAAGATCGACTGGCCATCTTCGATGCGATCGCCCATCCGCATAAGTTGCTTGCCGTATTTCAGGGTGGCTCCCACAGCATGTTCACCGACCGGTCACTCACCGGCGGCCCATCGCTCAATCCCAAGGTGAAGGTTGCCACTGCAGATCTCACCCTGGCGTTCCTCGACTTGATCTTCAAGCGTGACGGAGCAGCGCTCGCACGCTGGCAAACCAACTGGCAAAGCATCCTGGTATGTGCACCAAGCCCCAGTTTCACGCTATGAAGTAGGGCGCCAGGCGTAGGCGTGAGGCAGGTCTGTTCTGCTTGGCGGAGGGTAATTGAAGCCAAGCCAACTTCTCGTCACCAAGGTGCAGGGCCACGCTAAGCGCGTGTTGTACGCCGGCCATACTGTCGAGGCGAAGCGCCCATTACCCGTTTGAATGCCGTGCTGAACGCGCTTTCCGATTCGTAGCCGAGCGAGAAGGAAATGACCGAAACAGGTTCGCTGGAATTTTCCAGTTTGTCTCCCGCCAGCAGCATGCGCCAGCGCGTCACGTATTCCATAGGCGACGCTCCCACTGTCTCCCTGAAACGCTGTGCAAAGGCCGAGCGCGACATGCAGGCGTGCCCTGCCAGCGCCTGCAACGTCCAGCGGTGCGCTGGGTCGGCATGAATGGCACTGAGGGCAGGCCCCAGTTGCTTGTCCGCCACGCCGAACAGCCATCCCGCGCCGCTCGCTTCGCCTTGCGCCACATGCAGCCGCAAAGCCTGAATCAACATCATGTGGGCGAGGTGCTGTGCAACCAGGGAGCTGCCAGGCTGCGCGGCGTGCATTTCCTGCATCATCCGCTCCACGGACCAGCGCAGCGCAGCCTGCTCTGACTCGTTGCGAATATGCACGATGGGCGGGAGCATGCCCATCAGCATATCGGCGTGCCCACCGCTGACGCCAAAACGGCTGCCGACGAGGAAGAAATCACCACCGTCATTGATCTTCACCACGGCGCCGGGGTGCGGTGGCGGAAAGTAATTGCTCGATGGCTCCGGCGACAGCGACATGTCGCTCGTCAGGCGGAACGGCCGCCCGCTCGGTAGGACGAAGCAGTCACCTTGCTTCAGATGCGCAGCGTCAGGAACGCCATCTACGGCGAGCCAGCATTCTCCGGTTACCACGGCGTAGCACTTGATGAGCTTGTTCTGATCCGGGAACTGGATCGACCATGCTCCCCCGGCGTCCACGCCTGAAGACACATAGCTACGGGGTTTTAGCAGCGAGAGGACATCTGAAAGCGGATCCATTGGTTGCCCTGGTGGATTCCAAATAGACGGTGGACTTTATCACGCAGATGGGGCTGCCATAAGGATCTTGGGTGTTGCGCGGGAGGAGGGTGTGGATCGTCTCGCATTAGGCCATCAGCGATCCGCAACCCATCAATCTACGGCTGTATGCTCGAATTCCTCCCTCGGATACGCCGACACACTTGGTGGACGATCGCGAAGATTAAACAGACGTTCGCGCATAGCTCCCTCAAGCCGTGGCTTCTACCTTTGCGCTCAGACCGCAGGCCGGCGCTTGCCAGCCTGCGCACAATTTCCGGCGTGGCACCGCTGGCACAGAGAAGGAGCGGATCATGAGCAACGCGTCAGATAGCGAAGGCAACCTACCTTTTCATAATGCTGAGCGCCGCAGAGTTCTCGGTGGCATGGCCTTGGCTGCGGGCATGCTGGCGGCGGTTGGTACGCAAAGCCATGCGCGAGCCGCTTCAGCGACCAGCGCGAATGCCAAGACCAGCCCATTGGGCGAAGATCAGATCGGGCAAATTCTCGATCAGATGGCTAACTCCTTTCAGCACCAGCTACGTTCGCCGGTCATGCACCTGCCATCCGAGTATGGGCTGGACTATGAGGACGTGACTTTTCCATCGCTTGACGGCGTACCGCTAGAAGGATGGTTCATCCCTGCGCAAAACTCGAACAAGATCATTATCGCCAATCACCCAATGGGCTTCAGCCGCTCGGGTATTCCCGCTCACCTGGAACCATGGCGCAGCATATGGCGCGCGAGCGGCAACGATTTCGAAGTCGACTTCATCCCCGACTACAAGATTCTGCATGACGCTGGGTACAACGTTCTTACCTACGACCTGCGCAACTTTGGCCATAGCGGCGAGGCCAACGGTGGCATTGCGTCGAGTGGAATATTCGAGGCGCGTGACGTACTGGGTTCACTGAACTACGTGCGTGGTCGCGCCGATCTGCGCGGCATGACCATTGGCCTGTTCAGCCGCTGCCTGGGTTGCAGCTCGACTTTCCGCGCCATGGCCGATGCGCCGGCAGCGTTCGAAGGTGTGCGTTGCCTGGTCGGTGCGCAGCCGGTCACGATGAAAGGCATCGTGCAGCGGCGGCTTGCTCTCGCGGGCGTGCCCGCCGAACGCATCGACGATCTGGAGCAGCGAATCGTACTGCGCACCGGCATCGCGTTCGCACGACGGATGCCGGCTGAATGGGCAAAGCACGTCCGCGTTCCGACCTTCCTCTATCAGGTGCGTGGCGATGTCGTTACCGACCCGAGCGATGTGCAGTCGATGTTCGACAACATTCCGATCGCCGAGAAGAAGCTGCAATGGATCGATGGCACAACCGCACGCTTTGATGGCTATCTCGAATTCCAGCGTCGGCCAGGGCCGATGCTCGATTGGTTCGCACAGCACATGAATTGAACCGCTGACCAGGAGACGACACATGAAGATGTCAGGAAATAGTGTGCTCATAACGGGCGGCGGTAGCGGAATAGGGCTGGCGTTGGCGCGGCGCTTTGTCGAGCTCGGTAACGAGGTCATCATCTGTGGCCGCGATATCGACCGCCTTGATGCGGCGAAAGCGCAGATTCCCGCTATCACGACGCTTCGGGCCGACCTGGCGGATGCGAGCCAGCGTGAGGCGCTCGTTGCATCCGTGCTTGAGATAGCGCCCAAGCTGAACGTGCTCGTCAACAACTCGGGTATCCAAAGACGTGGGTCATTCCTGGCCGACACGGGCACATGGGATGAACGTGCCAGCGAGATCGCCATCAACCTGGAGGCTCCGATCCATCTCGCGGCTTTGCTACTGCCTCACCTGGTTGCCAGGCCGAATGCAACGATCATCAACGTTTCCTCAGGGCTGGCCTTTTTGCCGCTCAAGTTCGCCGCCATCTACGTGGCGACCAAGGCTGGGCTCCATGCTTTCAGCGTGGCGTTGCGAGCAGACCTCGCTAGCAGCAGAGTCAGCGTGATCGAGATAGTCCCGCCAGCAGTCGATACCGATCTTGGCGGCACGGGACTTCACACAGACGGTGTGCCAGTCGATACCTTCGTCAACGCAGTGATGAATCGCATGGCGGAGGGCGAGCTGGAAATCGGGTATGGCCCCTCGGACGGCTTTCGCCTCGCCACCCGCGGCGAAATTGAAGAGCTGCTGAAAACCTTCAATGGTTGACCTGTAGATGCTGGACGATCACGAAGATAAAGAGGACTTATGCGCATGGATCGTACGGGTGTCGGTCTCTAGTCTCTGCAGTCATAGGCAGCGTCACACTGATGCCGTCTGGCTAAAGAGGTGACGTATGGACAAGAGAGATGAGCCCGATTTTTCAGGCGACGCACAGCTACCGTCCACCCAAGGCGTCGACAGACGCCGCTTCCTGGGCGGGCTGGCGCTTGGCGTCGGTGCCGGCATGCTGACAGGCCTTGGCGCCCCGCGCTTTGCACAGGCCGCACCGACGCTCACGCGTAATAGGATTGTCGTCACCGCTCCGACGGGCAACATCGGCCATCGCGTTCTCCAGCACTTGGTGAAAAGCGGCGCGCTGATCCGGGTGATCGTGCGCGATCCCTCGGATCTACCCGCCGCGACACGGGCCCGCGTCGAAGTCGTGCAGGGTTCGCACGGGGATCACGCCGTGCTCGACAAAGCATTCAAGGATGCGGACACCGTGTTCTGGTTGTGCCCGGCCAATCCTGCTGCCGAAAGCGTCATGGCGGCTTATGTGGACTTCAGCCGTCCGGCCTGTGAAGCCATCAGGGCTTATGCCGTTCGGCGGGTGGTCAGCATCTCCGCGCTGGGGCGCGGCACTCCGATGGCCGCCAGCGCTGGCTACGTCACCGCGTCGCTGGCGATGGACGACCTTATCGCAGGTACCGGAGCGAATTTTCGTGCGCTGACCATGCCGTCGTTCATGGATAACATTGCCCGCCAGGCCACGCCGATCCGCGATCAGGGCGCATTCTTCTTGCCAATCGATGGCGATCGCAAGCTGCCGGCGGTTGCCACCCGCGATATCGCGTCGGTTGCCGCAAGCCTGCTGCTCGACACCTCCTGGACGGGACGCGACGAAGTGCCGGTGCTCGGCCCGGAAGACCTGTCCTTCAACGACATGGCGCGCATCATGACTGAGGTGCTGGGCAAGCCCGTGCGCTATCAGAAAATCAGCTTCGAGGCCTACAAGGCCGGCTTCATCCAGCGCGGCATGTCGGACGCCATGGCCCAAGGCATGACCGACATGGCCAGGGCCAAGAACGAGGGGCTCGACAGCGCCGTGCAGCGCACTGGGGCGAGCAGCACTCCCACCAGCTTCAGGCAGTGGTGCGAAGAAGAATTGCGACCGGTGATTCTCAGCTAGCGCCACACGCCAGCACGAAGCGGATCTTCACCGTTAACCAGTCCGGTCGTTATCGTTCCTTTCCGGCTCGCGTGGCGCTGCAGAGCCTGAGTCACGATCAAACCAAGTCGTTGAAGCCATAGCCGAGCAACTCGGCTATGGGGCACTGGTCGCCTTCAGCTACCGCTTCCCTTGCTACTTGCCTCGACCGCTGCCTTCACGAAGTTCACCAAGTCCTGATTGAAGCGCTCTGCCTCTTCCAGGAAGGGAGCGTGGCCTGATTCTTCGTAAAGCTTCGATTGCGCCCTTGGGTTGAGTGCTTTGGCGCGGGCGATGCTCGGTTGTACTTCGACGAGCTGATCCTTGGCGCCGTAGAGCAGCAACAGCGGTACCTGCGCCTTGGGCAGGCCCTCGCTGGCGGCGGAGGTCATCTTGGGAATGCTGCGGGTCATTGGCCAGGATGCCATGGCGGCGTTGGTCAGCAGCAGTTCCATGGTCGCGCTGTCAGGCTGGGTGTGGAAGCATAGGTGCAGGAAGGTGCGCAGTGCATCGAGGTGAGTTCTGAGGTCATCGGAGGCCAGGCCGGCGTAGACCTCGGGGTGCGGCGTGATCAGTTTCTCGTTGAGCTCGATCACCGCGTTGACGTATACGGCGCCGCCGATCTTCGCGTCTCCGTAGGCGGCCAGGTAGTCGGACATCACCAGCCCGCCCAGAGACCAGCCCACCAGCACCGGGCGCTTGGCGCCGGTCTCCTCGAGTACCGCGGCCAGGTCATCGGCGTAGCGGCGCCCGTCGACATAGGCTGTGACATTGTCCGGTTTGCCCGAGAGGCCGTGGCCGCGCATGTCATAGGTGATCAGCCGGTAGCCCTGCAGATCGGGGCTACCGGTCTGTTGTTCCCAGTTCAGGCGGCTGCCCAGCAGGCCGTGGATGAATACGATGGCCGGGCCGTCCGGGTTGCCGGTTTCCTGCACGGCGATTTTCAGTCCGTCGGCGGCGGTGACGCTGTAGTGCTTGTCGCCCGCCTTGGCGGCGAGGGGCAGTGCGGCGAGCAGCAGTGCAAGCCAGATGCCGCGCACCGTGCGGGTGAAAGGGGAGTGATGCATGGGTGACTCCTTGGCAGCGAAGTGGATGGATTGGAGTCTAGGTCGGTGACCTGGGACGAGCTATGGCATAGAGTGCGGATCTATTGATCTATCGTCCTGAATTTCATGGGGGCTCGATGAGTGCCAGTGACCTGATCAGCGAGCTGCTGCTGGGCATGCGCCTGTTCGGCGTGCAATTTCGTAGGATGGAAGTGCCAAGCCCATTGGGTGTCGGCTTCAGCAACGAAGTGGGGCGGGCACAGTTCCACTTCGTCGGCCGTGGCCCGGTGTGGCTGCGCAGCCCGGCAGGTGAGCTGCACCGCCTCGATAGCGGCGATGCTGTGCTGATTCCCCGTGGAGGCCCGCATGCGGTGTTGTCCGAGTTAAGCACGCTGAACCGCGATATACAGCGCTTCGACCCGGCGAGGCCTGTCGACGAGCATTCCAGCGAGTCGGTGGACGCTGACGAAGCGGCGGTCATCTTCAGTTGCTGCATGACGCTGGAGTTGGGCGGCATGCAGCCCTTGGTCGCGGCCATGCCCGAGGTGATGCGGGTCGATACCATCCTGCAAACCTCGCCGGAGATTCGCCCCTTGCTCGCTGCCATGGAGCGCGAATCCCTGGTGCTGCTGGCTGGGCATGCGGGCATTCTTGCGCGCCTGGCGGAAGTGATCGCAGCGTTGATCGTGCGCGGCTGGGTGGCCAAAGGCTGTGGAGTGGCCACAGGCTGGATCGGCGCGCTGCAGGATCCGCGGCTGAGCAAGGCCTTGGTGATGATGCATAAGCACCCAGGGCGTCCCTGGACGGTGGCCTCGCTGGCCAGCGAAGCGGGGCAGTCGCGCTCGGTATTCGCGCAACGCTTTCTGCGCGCGACCGGTGTATCGCCGCTGCGTTACCTGACCGATTTGCGAATGCGCCTTGCGCAGCAGAGCCTGAGCCATGATCACCAGTCCGTCGAGACCGTTGCCGAGCAACTCGGGTACGGGTCACTGGCGGCTTTCAGTCGCGCTTTCAAGCGTTCGGTCGGCGTGCCACCGGGCGCTGTGCGTGGCGTGAAGCGAGATGCAGAGTAGGTAAGGGTGATTGCTTCCAGTGAGGTAGGCGGTACTGCTGCCTGTTGGCGCAACGGGATCTGCATCTGCTGGCGTTCCCGTCCTAGAGCGTCACATCCAATTTACTGTCAATTGCGAATTAGGTTGAACCAAGCCGCGCTGCGCTACGTCTGTGCAATATCAAAGTGATATCGCTCGCTTGGCGAGCATCACAGCATCGTCAGTTCGATGGGTGAATCATCGCGACACCGGCTGGGATGCCGTCTCAGAACCGCGCTTGGAGTGCGGGCTGGCTGAATAAGAATAAGTCTCCAGTTTCCTGATCACTTGAATTTTGTAGTTGGAGCGATCCATGAATACGTGGTTTGGCAATATCAGTGTCACCATGAAACTGGCCTTGGGGTTTGGCCTTGTGCTCTTGCTGACCATGGCCCTGGCCTTCGTCGGTTGGACCAGCCTGGGCAGCGTGGTGCAGCGCAGCGAGCGGATGACGGACGTCAACGACCTGGCCCACACCCTGACCGATCTGCGCATCGCGCGCCTGCAGTACCTGCTTAGCAACGGTGTTCCCGCTGACGCCGAGAAGGTGCAGCAGCGTATCCGCACGCTCGTTCAGCGGCAGCAGGAAATGTTGCCGCACTTTCAGAACCCGGAGAACGTTCGCCTGATCAAGCAGCAGGTGGAGTTGATGGGGCAGTACCAGCAAGCCTTCGATAAAACGCGTGGTGCTTATGACACCGCTAACAAGACCCGCACCGAAATGGTCGACCTGGCGGATCGGGCTGGCGAGTTGATTGATCGCGTCATCGACGAAGTGTCACGCACTGCCGCCGGTGACGAAGCGGGTTTTGCGCGTTACCAGGCCATCGCCCGAGCCAAGGATGATGTACAGACCCTGCGTTATCGCGTGCTCAGCTACACCGCTGATGCAAGTGAGCGCACCGAACAGGCGCTGAACCAGCAGATCGACCGGCTCGATCAGGGACTCGACGCTCTGAATTCGGTATTCGCCAGCGACTACCGTGAGCAGATCCAGCAACTCGAGGCCACGGTCACTGCCTACCGCAGTCTGTTGGGCACCTATCGTACGGCAACCGCCGAGCGCCTGCAGTTACGCGATGCCATGACCGCTCAGGTACAGGAGATCGTAACGGGCAGCGATGCGTTGCTGGCGATGCAGGTCAAGCTGCGTGACAGTGATTCCGCCTTTGCCAACCGCATGATGCTCGGCGCCACGCTGCTAGCCTTGTTGGTGGGCATTCTTGCCGCCTGGCTGATCACTCGGCAGATCACCCGGCCACTGCAGGAAACCCTCGAAGCGGTGGAGCGCATCACCAGTGGTGATCTCACCCACACCCTGCAGGTCAGCCGTCGTGATGAACTCGGTGTGGTGCAGCAAGGCATCCAGCGCATGGGCAGTACCTTGCGTGAGCTGATTGGCGGGATTCGTGATGGCGTTACGCAGATTGCCAGCGCCGCCGAGGAACTCTCGGCCGTGACCGAGCAGACCAGCGCCGGGGTCAACAGCCAGAAGGTGGAAACCGATCAGGTGGCCACGGCCATGCAGGAGATGTCGGCCACTGTGCAGGAGGTGGCGCGCAGTGCTGCCGAGGCTTCCCAGGCGGCGTCCGATGCGGATCATGAGGCCAGCCAGGGTGATCGTGTGGTGGCGCAGGCCATCGCGCAGATCGACCGTTTGGCCGCTGAGGTGACCCGTTCCACCGATGCCATGAGCGAGCTGCAAAGCGAGAGCAAGAAGATCGGCGGCGTGATGGATGTGATCAAGGCGGTAGCCGAGCAGACCAACCTGCTGGCGCTGAATGCGGCCATCGAGGCGGCACGTGCCGGTGAAGCAGGGCGCGGGTTCGCTGTGGTGGCTGACGAGGTGCGCGGGCTGGCCCAGCGCACGCAGAAGTCCACCGAAGAGATCGAAGGCCTGATCGCCGGCTTGCAGCAGGGCACTCAGCAAGTTGCAAACATCATGCATGGCAGTCGCGAGCTGACCGACAGCAGCGTGGCGCTGACCCGCAAGGCCGGTGACGCGCTGGGGATGATCACCCGCAAGGTGTCCAACATCCAGGCGATGAATCAGCAGATCGCCGCGGCCGCCGAGCAGCAAGGCGCGGTGGCCGAGGAGATCAGCCGCAGTGTGGTCAACGTGCGCGACATCTCCGAGCAAACCGCCGAGGCCAGTGAGGAGACAGCAGCATCGAGCATCGAGCTGGCGCGTCTGGGCAATCAGTTGCAGATGATGGTTAGCCACTTCCGCGTGTAGCGCCCTGGCGGAGAAAGGCCCCGCATGGCGGTAGTTCATGCAGGGCCGGCAATGCCGCAGCGAATGCTGGAGAGTCCCGGTGCAATTGGTGGCCATGCCGCGATTTCGCAGGATGGCCGCTATCGTTTCGCGCCGGGGCGACACTTCTACGATTAGCGGATGCAGCCAGTATGAATTCTGCGTGCTGCAGCGCTTCGTTTGCCATCTTATGGCCAGTATCCCGCCCGTCAGAAACCGCTCTGTAGTGCGGGTTTAGGCGGTACTTGAGCCTTTAAAAAAATGCCAACCTGTCTGCGCAGCGATTACCTTGATAAAGACAACCGCTCTGAATCAGCCTGACCGCCGAAACAGCAGACAAGGACGCAATCCCAATGCCCGATTTCCAGAAAGCCGACCCTCAGGTCGTGCCGCGCATCGTCGACGACATGGAGCGACAGGGGTATTCCGTCATCGAGGGCTTTCTCTCCGACGAGCAACTGCAGGCGGCCCGCACCCACGTAAATTACGAGGTGGAGCGGCACCATCACGAGTACTTCGCGATGCAGGGCCAGGACGCTGTCAAGGGCAGCATCTTCGAGGAAATGAGCGTATCGCCTCAGGTGCTGGATCTGTTCAGGGACATCTACCAGACCGGCGTCGGCCAGCCGCCGCGCTCGCCGGACATCTTCCCGGCGCTGCGCTGCCTGCAAGGCAAGACCGGCAAGCGCGAGTCGTATTACTTCCACTACGATGCCGCAGCGCTTACTGCACTCATCCCTCTGGTAACGCCCAGCGAAGGCCGCTACTGCGGGGATTTCATCTTCTTCCCCAACTTGCGCAACATCCGCTCGAACCTGTACATCAACATTCTGGAAAAGGCGGTGATGCAGAACACCTTGACCCAGAAGCTGGTGACCTTCGCCGTCAAGCGCAACTGGCTGAAACCGGCGAAGATCAAGATCGTGCCCGGCAACGCCTATTTCTTCTGGGGTTATCGCTCGCTGCACGCGAACGAGCCCTGCGATCCGAATGCACTGCGCTCCACCGTGCTGCTGCATTACGGTGAACCGCACAGCCGCGAAAACCTTGCCTCGCGCGTTTTTCTTGGCTGGAACTTCCGCCGCGCGCGGGTCAGCAACGAGCGCACCACGCGCAAGGATGTTGGCTAGGCTAGGCGGATGGCGGAAGTACTCGGTACGGGCTTACGCAGCTCCCGGAAGAATTCATTGCATGCGATGTACGGATAAACAGAAGGGCCTCGAAAGGCCCTTCTGGAGGTAACTGTGAATCGCGCCGGCGCGTATTACTTCCTGGCTTCGATAAACGGCAAGGTGCCGCTTGGCAGTACGGTAGTCGGCAATACGCCGTCCCAACGTTCGGCCTTGGTCAATTCGACCAGACCCGGGTTGCTGCCCAGGGCGCGAGCGCGTGCATCAATCGCTTTGGCTTCTGCCTCGCCACGCAGCTGGATGCTTTCCGCCTCGGCGCGAGCGGCGGCAAGAGCCGAGTCGGCTTTCGCCTGGGCCTGGGTGACGACGATCTGCGCCTGGATCTGTTCGGTAGCCAGTTGCTGTTCGCGGGTTTTTACCGCGACTTCGGCGCGCATGCGTTCTTCGATGGACTTTTCATAGGCATCGCTAAAGTCGATGTTCTCGACCTGTACGCTGTCGATCACCACCGGGCCGCTGATCGCGCCCTTGATGGCGGCCGCGATATCGGTGACCAGCTTGCCGCGCTGCTGTACAGCGTTGACGGCTGTGTATTGACCGAAGACGTTTTCGACCTGAGTCGGCACGTGGCGGCTGATGGCCCTGGCCAGCAGGCCGTCCAGATCGGCGTAACCCTTGTAGACCGCAGCCACTTCGCCAGCCGGCACGTGCCAGCTGACCGAGACCGACAGCGTCGCGGCCTGCTGGTCACGGCTGTAGGCCTGCAGCTTGTCCCACTTGGTGGCGTTGTTCTGCACGGAGATGGCTTTCGCGCTGTCGATGAAGGGGATTTTCCAGTGCAGACCGGGGTCAGCGACTTCGATGAAAGCACCGTTGCGCAGTACCACTGCACGTTCTTTTTCGTCGACGGTGTAGAAGCTGCTGACAACCGCGATCAGTACTATCAATACCAATCCGGCGATAACGCCCTGCTTCATGTACGTGGCGCCCATATTCTTTTCCAACGTCCTTCCCCTTACTCGCGGCCCGGCTACCTGCCAGGCCATGTTGATGTCTGAACGCTAGACAGCCGTCAGTAAGCGGCGGACACAAAATCCTTTGGCAATCGGCCACATTTCGCAGGCCAGCCGTGTTTTTTGAGCAGGAGCGCACAGTCGTTGGGCCTGTTGCTCGGTGCGGGGTGGCGTCTCGCTGAAAGTCGCCGCCGATTTTTAGCCGATCACGCGGCCTGCGCGTCACACGTCGACGCTTCGCTCTGTCATCATTCGCGATCTGATTCTGCACACTCAGGAACCCCATCCATGTCGGCGCTGAACCCCGGTCTGATCGTGATCCATGGCAATCGCCTCGAGGAACTGAGGGCGTTGGCGGTGGAGTGGATGCGTATGTATCCGTTGCGGCCGCTGGAGAACGAAGTGCTGCTGGTGCAGAGCAACGGCATCGCCCAGTGGCTCAAGCTGGCCCTGGCCGAACAGGAGGGCTGCGGCATCGCGGCGGCCACGGATGTGAGCCTGCCCGCGCGCTTTCTCTGGCAGGCCTACCGCAGCGTGCTGGGCAGCGAGGCGATTCCCCAGCAGTCGCCGCTGGACAAGGCGCCGCTGACCTGGCGGCTGATGCGCCTGCTGCCGAGTTTGTTGGGCGAGCCCTGTTTCGCGCCGTTGCGGCGCTTCCTGGCGGACGATGCCGACCTGCGCAAGCGCCACCAACTGGCCGAGCGCCTGGCCGATCTGTTCGATCAGTACCAGGTGTACCGCGCCGACTGGCTGGCGGACTGGGCCGAAGGGCGCGATCAGTTGCGCACGGCCCGTGGCGGTGTGCATGAACTTGACGAAAGTGCGTTGTGGCAACCGCTGTTGTGGCGCACGTTGCTGGCGGATGTCGGCGATGAGCACCTGTCCCAGAGCCGCGCGGGTGTGCATCCGCGTTTCGTCGCCAAACTAGCCGAGCTGGATGCGCCACCCCGTGGCCTGCCACGCCGAGTCACGGTGTTCGGTATCTCTTCGCTGCCGGCGCAGATGCTCGAGGCGCTGGCGGCCATGGCGCGCTTCAGCCAGGTGATGCTCTATGTGCAGAACCCGTCGCAGCACCACTGGGGCGATATCGTCGAAGACAAGGACCTGCTGCGCCACGAGTATCGCCGGCACAAGCGCAAGTCGGGCGGGCAGGCTGGGCAAGTCGGCCAATTGGGGCTGTTCGACGCGGTGGAGCTGCATCAGCATGGCCAGCCGCTGTTGGCATCCTGGGGCAAGCAGGGTCGCGACTACATCAACCTGCTCGATCAGTACGACGAGCCGCAGCGCTACCGCGAGCATTTCGAGCGCATCGATCTGTTCAGCACAACGGACGAGAGCACGCTGCTCGGCCAATTGCAAAGCGACATTCTCGACCTGCGCCCGGTAGAAGAGAGCCGCACGCATTGGCCTGCTGTCGACCCCGTACAGGATCATTCTCTGCGTTTTCAGGTCGCCCACAGCGCCCAGCGTGAGGTGGAGGTGCTGCACGATCATCTGCTCGCAGCGTTCAGCGCGAACCCGACGCTGCGCCCGCGGGACATCATCGTCATGGTGCCCGATGTGAACAGCTACGCGGCGCAGATCCGCGCGGTGTTCGGCCAGTTCGCCAGCGACGATCCGCGCTTCATTCCCTTCACCCTGGCGGACCAGGGGCTGCGCGGCAAGGAGCCCCTGGTGATCGCCCTGGAGCATCTGCTGCGTCTGCCGGACAGCCGCTTCAGCGTCAGCGAGATTCTCGACTTGCTGGACGTGGCCGCGGTGCGCGCCCGTTTCGCTATTCCCGAAGACCAGCTGTCGGTGTTGCGCCGCTGGTTGGAGGGCGCTGGCGTGCGCTGGGGGCTGGATGCCGAGCAGCGCGAAGGCCTTGGCCTGGGGGCCGGGTTGGAGCAGAACAGCTGGCGCTTCGGCCTGCGCCGCATGCTGCTCGGCTACGCCGTGGGCGGTGCTGGCGCGCGCGCGGGCATCGAGCCCTATGACGAGATCGGCGGCCTGGATGCCGCGCTGATCGGCCCGCTGACGCGCCTGCTGGACGTGCTGGAAACACATTGCGATAGCCTTGCCGAGACGCTGCTGCCAGTGACCTGGGGCGAGCGTCTGCGAGCGCTGCTGGACGACTTCTTCCTGCCCCAGGACGAGCGCGACGAAGTGCTGCGCAACCAGGCCCAGGATGCGCTGGAAAGCTGGCTGGAGCTCTGCGACGCGGCCACGCTGGAAGAAGCCCTGCCGCTGGCCGTCGTCCGTGAGGCCTGGCTGGGCGGGCTCGACCAGGGTGGCCTCAGTCAGCGCTTCCTGGCGGGCGCGGTGAACGTCTGCACGCTGATGCCGATGCGCGCCATCCCGTTTCGTCACCTGTGCCTGTTGGGCATGAACGATGGCGACTACCCGCGCAGCCAAGCGCCGCTGGACTTCGACCTGATGGGCGGCGATTACCGCCCCGGCGACCGCTCGCGCCGTGAAGACGATCGCTACCTGCTGCTCGAAGCGCTGCTGGCGGTGCGCGAGCGCCTGTACATCAGTTGGGTAGGGCGCAGCATTCGCGACAACACCGAGCGACCGCCTTCGGTACTGGTCGGCCAGTTGCGCGACCATTTGGCCAGCGCCTGGCGCCTGGCGGACGACGGTGATCTGCTCCACGCCCTGACCACTGAACATCCGCTGCAACCCTTCAGCCGTCGTTATTTTTCCGGCAGCGGGCCGCTGTTCAGCTATGTGCACGAGTGGGCTGCGTCGCACCGTGCACCGGTGGCCCAGCCGCTCGAGCATCCACTGGGTGCGTATCTGGCGGATGCCGCGCTCAATCTGGAAAAACTGCAGCGCTTTCTGCGCGACCCGGTGAAGCACTTCTTCACCGTGCGCCTCAAGGTGCATCTGGACGAAACCGAGCAGGCCGAGCTGGATAGCGAACCCTTCGCCCTGGATGGCTTGCAGCGTCACCAGATCCAGCAGGAGCTGCTGCAGGCTGCAGCCCTGGCGCTGCAAGAGAACCAAGGTGTCGACGCGGCGCTGACGCGGGCCGCGCGGCGCATCCAGCGCAGCGGTCTGCTGCCGGTGGCGGGCTTTGGTGATCGTCTGCGCGCGCAATTGCTCGAGCCGATGCCGGAGCAACTGCGCGGCTACGAGGCCCTGCTGGCGCGCTGGCCCGATCGTCTGCCGTCGCCGATTCGCCTGAGCTTCGCCCATGGCGGCCTGGAACTCGAAGACTGGCTCGGCGAACTGCGCAGTGCCGGCGACGCCCTGGCCCGCCTGGAGCTGCAAGCGGGGGGGCTGAAGCGCAAGGATCGCTCGCTGAAGTGGCACCGCCTGCTCAGGCCCTGGGTCAGCCATGTGGTGGCCGCGGCCTGCGGGCATCCGCTCACTACGCTGCTGGTCGCCGAAGACGTTCGCCTGGCCTTCGAGCCGCTGGCTCAGACCGAGGGCGAGCGCATCCTGCTCCAGTGGCTGGAAGCCTATGCCGAGGGCATGCAGGCACCGCTGCCGGTGGCGATCAGAACGGTCGCGGCCTGGTTCGCCCAGCTCGATAAGGACGAGGATGAGGACAAGGCCATAGATGCTGCCCGCAAGGTCTACGAAGGCGGCCACCTGGTCACGGGTGAAGTGCAACAGAGCGCCAGCCTGGCTCGCCAGTACCCGGGCTTCGATGCCCTGCTGCAAAACGGTCAGTTCGCCCACTGGGGCGCCGTGCTCTACAAATCATTGCTCGATGCAGACATTGCCGAACTCAAGGACGACCAGCCATGAGCCAGCCTACACGCCCTCTGGCGCTGCGTTTCCCGCTGCACGGCAGCCGCCTGATCGAGGCCAGCGCCGGTACCGGCAAGACCTACACCATCTCGGCGCTGTACCTGCGCCTGATCCTCCAGCATGGTGGTGAAGCCGCCTTCCGCGAGCCGCTGCTGCCGCCGCAGATTCTCGTGGTGACCTTCACCGACGCCGCCACCCGTGAATTGCGTGACCGCATCCGTGCGCGCCTGGTGCAGGCGGCCACGGTGTTTCGCGGTGATGCCGAAGGCGACGCCTTGCTCACCACCCTGAAGGCCGACTTCGCCTCCGCCCAATGGCCCGAGTGCGCCCGGCGCCTGGAGCTGGCCGCGCAGTGGATGGACGAGGCGGCGGTGTCGACGATTCACGGCTGGTGCCAGCGCATGCTGCGCGAGCACGCCTTCGACAGCGGCAGCCTGTTCAGCCAGACCCTGGAAACCGACCACAGTGAGTTGCTCGCCGAGGTGGTGCGCGACTACTGGCGCCAGCACTGCTACCCGCTGCAGGGCCTGGCCCTCGAATGGGTGGCGGAGAACTGGGGCGCGCCGGATGAGCTGGGTCTGCGCATCCGCCCGTTGCTTGGCGAAGGCGATAATGGCGCCGCCCTGGCGCTCGGCGATCTGCTGGACGGCACTCTGCTGGAGCGTCAGCGCGCGCTGATCGCTCTCAAACAACCTTGGGCAGCCTGGGCCGACGAGTTGCAGGGCCTGCTCGAGCAGGCGGCAGCCGACAAGCAGGTCGATGCCAGAAAGCTGCAGGCACGTTTCTACAAGCCCTGGTTCGACAAGCTGCGCGCCTGGGCCCTGGGCGATGATGAAGTGCTGGATATCGGCACCGGCTTCACGCGGTTGACCCCGGACGGCCTGGCCGAGGCCTGGAAGGTTGGGGTGCCGCCTGCGCATCCGGCACTGGATGCCATGGCCACGCTCAAGGCGCAGCTCGACGGGCTGCCCGCACCGGGCGATGCCGCGCTGCGCCACGCCGCCGCCTGGATCCGCCAGCGCTTCGACCGCGAGAAACGCCAGCGCGCCGAGATGGGTTTCGACGACATGCTCACCCGCCTGGACGATGCCCTGCAGAGCGACAGCGGCCCGCGTCTGGCCGAGGTGATTCGCCAGCAGTTCCCGGTGGCGCTGATCGACGAATTCCAAGACACCGATCCGCTGCAGTACCGCATCTTCGACACCCTGTATCAGGTGGAGGCGAATCGCGACGACTGCGGCCTGTTCATGATCGGCGACCCCAAGCAGGCCATCTATTCCTTCCGCGGCGCGGACATCCACACCTACTTGCGTGCACGGCGTGCCACCGCTGGGCGGCATTACAACCTGGACACCAACTTCCGCTCCAGCGAGCACATGGTCGAGGCGGTCAACGGGCTGTTCCAGCTGGCCGAGTCACGCGAGGACGGGCAGGGCGCCTTTCTGCTGCGTGACGACCTGCCGTTCATTGCGGTCGGCGCTCAAGGGCGCAAGGAGGTCTGGACGGTCGAGGGCGAGGCGCAGTCGGCGCTCAACCTCTGGCACCTGCCCAGCGACGAAGCGGTCGCCAAGGGGCGTTATCTGGACGCCCTGGCCGGCAGTGCCGCGGCAGAGATCGTCCGCCTGCTGGTGCTTGGCCAGCAGCAGCGCGCCGGTTTTCTCAAAGGCGACGAGCTGACGGCCTTGCGGCCCAGCGATATCGCCGTGCTGGTGCGCGATTTCAAGGAAGCCCAGGCGATTCGTGGCGAGCTGGCCATGCGAGGCGTACGCAGCGTGTACCTGTCGGACAAGGATTCGGTGTTCGACACCGTGGAAGCCCATGACCTGTTGCTGTGGCTGCGCGCCTGCGCCGAGCCCGATCAGGATCGTCCGCTGCGCGCCGCGCTGGCCAGTTCGACCCTGGGCTTGAGCCTCACCGAGCTGGAACAGCTGAACCTCGACGAGCGCTTCTGGGAGGCGCGGGTCATGCAATTTCGTGGTTACCGCCAGCGCTGGCAGCGCCAGGGCGTGCTGCCGATGTTGCGCCAGTTGCTGCAGGATTTCGGCCTGCCACAGCGGCTGATGAGCCGTCCCGACGGCGAGCGGGTGTTGACCAATCTGCTGCACCTGGCCGAGCTGCTGCAGCTGGCCGCCGCCGAACTGGACGGCGAGCTGGCACTGATCCGTCATCTTGGCGAGTCCCTGGCCGGACGCGGTCAGGCTGCCGAGGAACAGGTACTGCGCCTGGAAAGCGACGATGCGCTGGTGCGCGTGGTGACCATCCACAAATCCAAGGGCCTGGAATACCCGCTGGTGTTCCTGCCCTTCATCTGTTCCTTCCGCCCGCTGGACGACAAGAAACCGGTGCAGGTACACGACGGCGAGCGCCGCCGGCTGCTGCTCAAACCCGACGAGGTCAGCCTGGCTCAGGCCGAGCAGGAGCGCCTGGGTGAAGACCTGCGTCTGCTCTACGTGGCGCTGACCCGCGCCCAGCACGCCTGCTGGCTGGGTATCGCGGACCTGAAAATCGGCACCGCCAAGACCTCGCGCCTGCACCAGTGCGCCCTTGGTTATCTGCTCGGTGGCGGGCAGCCCCTGGCGCAGAGTGCGCAACTGATCGACTGGCTGAGCCCGCTGGCCAATCCTCCTCGCTGCGTGGCGTTGCCGGCCCCCGAGGCCAGTGATCAGCAATACCGCGCGCAGGATGCCGACGCCTTCGAGCCGCAGTGGCGCACGCCATCACGTCGTGCTGCCGAGCATTGGTGGATCGCCTCCTACAGTGCCTTGCGCATGGAGGAGGGCGAGGCCAGTACGATTGATCGCCATGACGACGTTTCACCGGACAGCTCGGCCGTGCAGATCGCCAGTGACGACGAGCGCCCGGCACTGGCGCTGGAGCAGATTCCGGTCTCCGCCCAGGGGCTGCACCGTTTTCCGCGCGGGCCGAACCCCGGTACCTTCCTCCATGGCTTGCTGGAAATCGCTGCGGCGGAAGGCTTCGCGGAGATGGCGGCGGCGCCGGATGTGCTGCGCGAACACCTGGCGCGGCGTTGTCAGCGACGCGGCCTGGAAACCTGGATCGAGCCGCTGTGGCTGTGGCTGCAGGGCCTGCTGGTGCAGCCCATGGCGCTGGGTAATGGGCAGTCGGTGAGCCTGGCGACCCTGGGCGAGTACCAGGCGGAGCTGGAGTTCTGGTTCGAGGCCCGCCGGGTCGACGTGCTGCGTCTGGATGCGCTGGTGCAACGCTCTGAAATGCCCGGCGTGGCGCGCCCGCAACTGAGCCCGGATACCTTGAACGGCATGTTCAAGGGCTTTATCGACCTGGTGTTCGAGCATGAGGGCCGTTACTACGTGGTCGACTACAAGTCCAACTGGCTGGGCGCCGACGAGCAGGCCTATACCGCTGACGCCATGAGCGCCGCGGTGGCCAGCCACCGTTACGATCTGCAGTACGTGCTTTACGTGCTGGCCCTGCATCGCCACTTGCGGTTGCGCCTGGCCGATTACGACTACGGCCGGCACATGGGCGGCGCGCTGTATCTGTTCCTGCGTGCACCGGCGGCAGGGCAGTACCTGGCGCGGCCGGAGCGGGCGCTGATCGAAAAACTGGACGCGCTGTTTCTCGGCGAGCCCGTGGAGGTACTGGCATGACGCCGATGCTCGACAACCGCGAAGGTCTGTTCGCCCTGTTGGCCGCCTGGAGCGAGCGCGGCTGGCTGCGCGAGCTGGATCGTACCCTGGCGCATTTCTTCGCCGAGCTAGACCCCGAGGCATCGCCCTTGCTGCTGCTGGCAGCGGCGCTGGCCAGCCATCAACTGGGCCAGGGGCATGTGTGCCTCGACCTGCAGACCACCCTGGCCGACCCGGATTCGGCGCTGTCGCTGCCGCCGGAAGGCGAGGATGCCGAGGGCGTCAGCCTGCTGCCCTCCGAGGTGCTGGCGGGTCTGAGCACGGATGCCTGGCTGGCGGCCTGCGCGAATAGCGCGCTGCTGCACGATGCCGAGGATGAGGTCGCGCCGCTGGTGCTACGCGGCACCTGCCTGTACCTGCGCCGCTACTGGGATTACGAGCGCAACGTCGCCGCTGATATCGGCGAGCGCTTGCAGGCCCCGGCGGATGCGCCGGCCGATCTCGCTCAGCGCCTGGCGGTGCTGTTTCCCGAGCCCCTGGAGCTGGGCGGTCAGCGCCTCACCGACTGGCAGAAACTTGCCTGCGCCCTGGCGGCGCGGGGGCGCTTCACGCTGATCACCGGAGGCCCCGGCACGGGCAAGACCACCACCGTGGTACGCCTGCTGGCGCTGCTGCAGGCAGCCGCGCTGGATCAGGGCGCGCCGTTGCGCCTGAGCCTGGCGGCGCCTACCGGCAAGGCGGCGGCTCGGTTGACCGAGTCCATCGGTGCGCAGGTGGCGACGCTGCCCGTCAGCGAAACGGTGCGCGAGCAGATCCCCAAGACGGTCACCACCCTGCACCGTTTGCTGGGCAGTCGGCCGGACAGTCGGCACTTCCGCCACCACGCCGCCAACCCGCTGCCGCTGGATGTGCTGGTGGTCGACGAAGCTTCGATGATCGATCTGGAGATGATGGCCAATCTGCTCGACGCCTTGCCGACCCATGCGCGACTGATCCTGCTCGGCGACAAGGATCAGCTGGCGTCGGTTGAGGCGGGCGCGGTGCTCGGTGATTTGTGCCGTGATGCCGAGGCAGGCGGTTACAGCCAGGCGACCGGCGAGTGGCTGGCGCGGCAGACTGGCGAGCGGATTGACGATGCGCAACTGCTGGCGGGAGAGCGGGCGCTGTCGCAGCACATCGTCATGCTCCGCCATTCCCGGCGCTTCGCCGGTGGCTCTGGCATTGGCCGTCTGGCCATGGCGGTGAATCGCGGTGCGGCCATGGAGGCTCGCGAGGTGCTGGCAACCGGTGGAGGGGATCTGCACCAGCTACGCCTGGCAGGTGAGCAGGATCGCGCCTTCGAGCGCTTGCTGCTCGATGGTTTGTCAGGCAGCGAGCAACGCCCGGTGGGCTATGCCGATTACCTGAGCATTCTCCGTGAGCAGCGCCCTGAGCTGTCCGATGGAGAGGAACGCTGGGATGCCTGGGCCGCCAGAGTGCTGGCGGCGTTCGATCGTTTTCAACTGCTGTGTGCGGTACGCAAGGGGCCTTGGGGCGTCGAGGCGCTCAACGGGCGCATCGCCCATGCGCTGCTGCAGCGTGGGCTGATCGAACAGGAGCATGGCTGGTACGAAGGCCGGCCTGTGCTGGTCACCCGCAACGACTACGGGCTGGGCTTGATGAATGGCGATATCGGCATCGCCCTGCGCTTGCCCGAGCCAGCGCTGGAGGCGGGCGGCCCGTTGCGTTCGGCGCTGCGCGTGGTGTTTCCGCGCAATGACGGGTCGGGCAGCTTGCGCTCGATCCTACCCAGCCGCCTCGGCGCCGTGGAAACCGTGTTCGCCATGACCGTGCACAAATCCCAGGGCTCGGAGTTCGCCCATTGCGCCTTAGTGTTGCCGGATAACCTCAATCCGGTGTTGACCAAGGAGCTGGTCTACACCGGTATCACCCGCGCCCGGGATTGCTTCAGCCTCATCGAAAGCCGCGCCGGCGTATTCGAAGCCGCCATCGGGCGCCGCGTCGAACGCCGCAGCGGGCTATGGGAGCGGTTGAGCACATAACTCACCAACAGCGAGTAGGGCGGGCTTCTGCCCATCACCGGCAACACCCACAGCCCGACGCTCCGGCCCGTATGCTTTGAGCATCCAGCCACCATCGGTGTTGAATGGCTTTGGTGGGCTAAAGCGCCACCCTACGTTTCATGCCCCTGGGGAGTAGGGTGGGCTTCAGCCCACCACCCACAACGCCCACAGCCCGACGCTCCGAACCGCATGCGTTGAACCGCCAGCCACCGTCGGTGTTGAAAGATTTTGGTGGGCTAAAGCGCCACCCTACGTTTCATGCCCCTGGGGAGTAGGGTGGGCTTCAGCCCACCACCGACTCATGCTCAAGAGTCATCTCTAGCCAATCACCCTGCGCAGGCGTAGCCCGGCGATCAGGCCGATGAAGCAGAACACGGCGAACAGCCAGCCTGAGGCGGCGCCGGCCATGATGCCGGACAGCAGGGTGCCGACCGTGCAGCCGAGGGCAAGCATGCCGCCCAAGCCGAGCAATATGCCGCCGAGGAAATTGCGCAGCGCTTCCCGCACGCCTGGCCAGCGCGGTGCCCAGTCGCCAGCGAGCAGGGCGCTGGCCCAGGCGGCGAAGACCAGGCCAAGAATGAACAGGCCATTGTTCGACAGCAGGGCTTCCTTCACCACAGTGGCGCAGCCGGAAAAACCGTCCAGGCCTTCCAGGCGTTCGGGCAGCCAGCCCAGGCCATTGGCGGCGGTACGCGACAGGCTGCCGAGCTCGGCGGTGACGCCCAGCGGGCCAACGCGCAGGTAAGCCGCCAGGGCCAGCGTGCCGATCAGGATGCCACCGACCCAGGTCGGCCAGCGTGCGCCGAATAACAACTGGCGCAGGCTGCTGCTCGGTTGTCCGGGCTCTTCACCCTTGCGGTAACGCAGCAGCAAATGCGCCAGGCCGCCAAGCACCCCCAGTTGCAGCAGCAATGAGCCGCCGTAACCGAGCTGGGCCGGCAGCCAGATCACCGGTGCCTCCTGGATGCTCGCCAGGTACAGGGTGTTCCAGCACAGGAAACCGAGAAAGAAGCCGATCAGCGCGCCCAGCAGTGCGAGCACCGAGGCCAGGGCGCCTTCGCCCAAACGGTATAGGTGGGCGCTGATGCACGACCCGGAAATCGCCATGCCCAGGCCGAACAGGGTGGCGCCCAGTGCCAATACCCAGCTCAGTGGGCCGATATGGGCATCCGGCGGCAGTCGGCCGCTGGCAGGATCCGGCAGGAAGGCGCCGAAGGCCGCGTGATAACCCAAGGTGCCGACCGCCAGGGCGGCGAGAATGCCGAGCAGCCCGCGCGGGTCACGGCGTTCGATGAAGTCGCGGCTGACGCAGAAGAAGCAGAAGCGCGAACGTTGCAGCAGCACGCCGAACAGGCCGCCTGCCAACAGGGAAAAGCTCAAGGCCCGCCCTTCGTTGCTTGGCGTGGCCAGTAACCAGGCGGCTATGGCCAGGGCGAACAGAATCAGGGTGGCGCTGCTAGTGCGCAAGATGGGCATGGAAGGTCGCTCCATTGACGGTTGTCCGTTGGGTGGAATCGGGCAGGTAATGATCGCGGCAGATCCGGGGTATCGCTTCGCTCAACGCCGGGCTACGGGATCCGTCGAGGGCGCCCATAAAAAATCGCCGGGAGCGATTTTTAACGTTGCTTGCGACGGCCCGCAGGGTGGCCGCCAGGGATGGCAGGCCATAAAAAAGGGGCGGACGCCATGCCTGGCGCGTCCGCCCCGTCAAACGGTGTTTCTCGAGGGTTACTTGCCGCCCCAGACCGTGCCGGCGACGTTGACTACCGGTACGCCGACGGCATTGCCGTATTCGGTCCAGGAGCCGTCGTAGTTGCGCACGTCGTAGCCGAGGATCTTCTTCAGGGCGAACCAGGTGTGGCTGGAACGCTCGCCGATACGGCAGTAGGTGATGATCGGTTTGCTGCCGTCGATGCCCACGGCTGCGTAGACTTTCTTCAGCTCTTCGGCGGACTTGAAGGTACCGTCAGCGGCAACTGCCTGGCCCCACGGAACGTTCACGGCACCCGGTACGTGGCCAGCGCGCACGGCCAGTTCCTGTACGCCTTGGGGGGCGAAGACCTTGCCGTTGTATTCATCGGCGGAACGGATATCCACCAGTTGCTCGTCGCTGCGTTTTTCCGCGGCGGCCAGGACGTCCGGCAGGAAGGCGCGCAGTTCCTTGTTCGCAGCTTTGAGGGTGACGTTGCCGTTGCCCGCGCTGCCGGCGCGGTTGCTCAGGGTGCGTTTTTCCGCTTCCCATTTGATCCGCCCGCCATCGAGCAGTTTGACGTTCTCCACGCCGTAGACATCGAACACCCAGGCGCCCCAGGCAGCGAACCAGTTGTTGTTGTCGCCATAGAGAATGGTGGTGGTGTCGTCTGATACACCGGATTTGCGCAGCAGGCTCTGCAGAGCCTCCTGGCTAGCGATGTCACGCTTGACCGGATCGACCAGGTCGCTGTGCCAGGCCAGGTTGACCGCGCCTGGGATATGGCCGCGCTCATAGACGCCAGGCACCACGCTGACTTCGATGATGCGTACTTTCGGATTGTCGAGGTTCTTCTCCAGCCAGTCAGTGGTGACCAGAAATTCGCTGGCAGCCCAGGTGGGCGCGGACAGCAGGCTGGCGACGGCGATCACGCCAGCGCCGAACAGGGAACGAATGTGCATGTGAGGCTCCTTTTCATCTGATGCAATAGGCGTTGTTGGGTCGGTGTCTTCGGCAGTTCTTATTGATCGTCCTGGCCCTCCCTGTAATCCGCTCTTGAGGTCAGCGCTTCTCTGGCGCCCAGGTGGCGACGTCCACGGCGTCGACCGGCGCGGGTAGCAGGCCTTCCTTGTAGAAGGCGTCGGCGATCTTCTGCTGCTCTTTCAGGCTGCCAGGCTGTACCGCACGAACCTGGTAGCTGCGGCGTGCGTTGGCTTTCTCGACGATGGCCGGATCCAGGTTGCCCCACAGCGGGCCAAGCAGTTCGGCGGCCTCACGAGGGTTGCTGCGTACCCAGTCGCCGGTCTTTTCCAGTTCGGCGAATACGGTTTCCAGCACCTTGGGGTTGGCCTTGGCGAAGCGGGTGCTAGTCAGGTAATAGCGTTGGTAGTCGGCCAGGCCTTCGCCATCGGCCAGGGTGCGGGTCGGCAGTTGTTGCTGGGCGCCGCTGAGGAAGGGTTCCCAGGTCACCCAGGCATCCACACGCTTGTTCTCGAAGGCGGCGCGGCCGTCGGCGGGTGTCAGGTAGGCGGGCTGGATGTCGCTGAACTTGAGGCCAGCTTTGGCGAGTGCGGCGATCAGCAGGTAATGGCTACCGGCGGCCTTGGTGACGGCGACTCGCTTGCCCTTGAGGTCGGCCAGGGTCTGGATTGGCGAGTCTTCACGAACGATCACCGCCTGAGCACCCGGCGAGGGTGCTTCCTGGGCAAAGTAGGTGAGCTCGGCGCCGGCTGCCTGGGCGAACACCGGCACGGTATCGGCGACGTCCGCGGACAGGTCGATATTGCCGACGTTCAGCGACTCCAGCAGCGGCTGGCCACTGGGGAATTCGTGCCAACTGATGGTCACGTCCTGGTCGGCCAGCGCCTTCTCCAGCGTGCCCTGACTTTTCAGGATGCTGATCAGGGTCGAAGATTTCTGGTAGCCGATGCGCAGGTTTTCAGCGTGAGCCTGGGGCAGGGCGAGCAGCAGGCTGGCGGCGAGCAGCGCGGGACGGAGCAATGACATGGTAAGCCTCATCAATGGCGTGGCCAGCCACTGATTGAGGCGGGTCACGGGACGGTCTGGGTTCAGCAGGGTGTCCGGTGATCCGGTAGAGGCAAACTAGGCGATCTAAAAAATACGAAGCCAATAATTTAAAGGAATTAGCTTAGATGCAATTGCAGGCAGGCCGACGCTCCAGCATTCGCGCCGCTCTGAAAGCCTTGAGCTGGCGCAATGCCGGTATTTGTGGAGGAGCGAAAGAGGGCGTGGCGAGGCGTTTCAGTAGTTGTAAGAAAGCATTTCAGGGCACCTGTACGCCGGCAACATCCAGCATCTCGATCAAGCGGATCAGTGGCAATCCGATCAGGCTGTTGACGTCAGTGCCCTCGGTGCTGCGGAACAGGCTGATACCCAAGCCTTCGGCCTTGAAGCTGCCGGCGCAGTCGAAGGGTTCTTCGGCTTTCAGATAGCGCTCTATCTGCTCGGCGCTCAGGGTGCGAAAATGCACAGTATAAGGAACGCAATCGACCTGGCAGGAACCGTCGCGGCTGTCGAGCAGCACGAGGCCGGTAAGAAAGCTGACGCTCTTGCCGCTGGCTGCACTGAGTTGTGCGTGGGCGCGCTTATAATCGTGCGGCTTGCCAAGTATCTGCCCATCGAGCACGGCGACCTGGTCGGAACCGATGATCAAGTGCGAAGCAAAACGCCCTGCCAGTGCCTGGGCTTTCTCCCTGGCCAGGCGGCGTACCAGCGCCTCGGCGGACTCGTCAGGCCGGCGCGATTCATCGATACTTGGCGCAGCCCACTCGAAGGGCTGGCGCAGACGGCTCAGCAGCTCGCGGCGGTAGGGTGAGCTGGAGGCGAGAACCAGAGATGACATCGGCGTTGACCTTGTGCGGAACGGTCGCAGAATTCTAGCTGTCGGCAAAGGTGCTGGACAGGCAGAATTTCCTTTGACAGCGCATGGTTGCATCCATAGAATGCGGCGCCTATGTCAAATGGCCCGATTCCACCTCACGTTGATCCACGCAAACTCGCCGATCGTGGTGCCACCCTCCAGGGTGAGTTACCGCTAGCCGATTTGTTGAGGCTCTGCGACCCTCTTGCCGATAATGGCGGTAACGTGCGCGCGAAGTTTTCTTTCGAGCGTGACGAGCGCCATGCTGTGGTCATACACAGCCAGCTTGAGGTCGAAGTCAAGATGGTTTGCCAGCGTTGTCTGGATCAGGTCACCTTACCGATCCTCAGTGAGTGTCATTACGCTGTGGTGAAAGAAGGCGCGAATACCCAGTCCGTGCCGCAAGGCTATGACGTACTGGAAATGGGTGAGGATCCTCTGGATCTGTTGGCCTTGGTCGAAGATGAGCTGTTGCTCGCTTTGCCCATCGTGCCGGCACATGACCCGAAAGATTGCCAGCAGCCGGCGGGCCTTGATGAGCCCGAATCGAGCGAGGACGGGGTGACGCGGTCCAACCCGTTCAGTGTATTGGCACAGTTAAAGCGTGACCCAAACGTTTAGGAGTTTACTAGTATGGCTGTTCAGCAGAACAAAAAATCCCGTTCCGCCCGTGACATGCGTCGTTCGCATGACGCGCTCGAGGGTAACGCTCTGTCCGTAGAGAAGAGCACCGGTGAAGTTCACCTGCGTCACCACGTATCGCCTGAAGGCGTTTACCGTGGTCGCAAAGTGATCGACAAGGGCGCTGACGAGTAAATCTTGTCCGCTCCGATCATCGCGATTGATGCAATGGGTGGGGACTTCGGTCCCCACTGCATTGTTCCGGCCAGCATCGCCTGTCTGGCTGAATTCCCCTCGTTGCACCTGGTTCTCGTCGGCCAAGCCTCTCTTATAGAAAATCTGATCGCTGGTATCCCCGGTGTCGATCGCTCTCGCCTGCAAATCGAGCACGCTGCCGAGTCCATCGATATGGGTGAGCGTCCGTCTCAGGCCTTGCGTGGCAAGCCGGACTCCTCCATGCGTGTGGCGCTCGAAATGGTGCGTGACGGGCAGGCTCATGCCTGCGTGAGTGCCGGCAATACCGGTGCCCTGATGGCCCTGTCGCGGCATGTGCTGAAGACTCTGCCGGGCATCGATCGTCCGGCGATGATCGCGGCTATCCCCAATCGCAACGGTGTCTGTTATCTGCTGGATCTCGGCGCCAACGTCGACTGCACAGCCGAGCATCTTTGTCAGTTCGCGATCATGGGGTCGGTGGCTGCCGAGGTACAGGGCATGGCTTCACCGCGTGTCGGTCTGCTCAACGTCGGCAGCGAGGAAACCAAAGGTAATCAGCAGGTCAAGCAGGCTGCTGCGTTGCTCGAGGGTATTGAGGGGCTTAACTATATCGGCTTCGTCGAAGGCGACGGGCTGTATAACGGCGATGCCGATGTGCTGGTGTGCGATGGTTTTGTCGGCAACGTTCTGTTGAAGTCCAGCGAAGGGCTGGTGACCATGATTGTGTCGCGGCTCGAGGCGCTGTTTCGCGGCACGCTACTGGGGCGTGTCGCCGGCCTGTTGGCGTTGCCGCTGTTGCGGCGTTTGCGCAGCGAGTTGGCGCCTGCGCGGCACAACGGCGCGAGTTTTCTCGGCCTGCAGGGCGTTGTGGTGAAGAGTCACGGCAGTGCCGGGCCGGATGGTATAAAGAGCGCCATTCGCCGGGCAATGACCGATGTGCAGGAAAATTTGCCACAGCGACTGAGTGGTCGTATCGAGCACTTAATCCGTAATATGTGACCGCTTAGGATGGGCAGCCATCCAAAATTTCAGTTTTACAGCGCTTGCCGAGGGTAGGCGTTAATTTTTCGACGAGAAGATCACTAAGGGAACCGTTCCATGTCTGCATCCCTCGCATTCGTCTTTCCCGGTCAGGGCTCGCAAGCACTGACCATGTTGGCCGGACACGGCGCAGAGCACGCGCTGATCCTCGATACCTTCGGCGAAGCTTCGAGCGCCCTGGGCTATGACCTGTGGGCACTGACCCAGCAAGGCCCGGAAGAGCAGCTCAATCAGACCGACAAGACCCAGCCCGCCATTCTGGCTGCCTCCATCGCCTTGTGGCGTCTGTGGCTGGCCGAAGGTGGCGCGCGCCCTGCGTTCGTCGCCGGGCACAGCCTGGGTGAGTACAGTGCGCTGGTCGCTGCCGGCTCCATCGGTTTCGCCGAGGCTGTGAAGCTGGTCGAGCTGCGTGGCCAACTTATGCAGCAGGCCGTACCGGCCGGGCAGGGCGGTATGGCGGCGATCATCGGTCTGGAAGATGCCGACGTGCAAGCTGCCTGCGCCGAAGCGGCTCAGGGTGATGTGGTTAGTGCAGTGAACTATAACGCGCCGGGCCAGGTGGTCATCGCCGGTTCCGCGGCTGCCGTGGCTCGCGCCGTCGAAGCCTGCAAGGCGCGTGGCGCCAAGCGCGCGCTGCCGCTGCCGGTCAGCGTGCCGTCGCACTGCGAGCTGATGCGCCCGGCTGCCGAGCGCTTCGCCGAGTCCGTCGCAGCCATCGCCTGGCAAGCCCCGCAGATTCCGCTGGTGCAAAACGTCAGTGCAGCTGTGGTGGCTGACCTGGATACCCTCAAGCGCGACCTGCTGGCTCAGTTGTACAGCCCGGTACGCTGGGTCGAGTCGATGGTTCGCCTTAGCGAGCAGGGCGTTACCGATCTGGTCGAGTGTGGCCCGGGTAAGGTGCTTTCGGGTTTGAACAAGCGTTGTGTCAAGGGCGTCAACACGCACAACCTCGACACCCCCGAAGCTTTTGCCGCTGCGCGCGCCGCACTGGCCGCCGTACAGCCCTGAACAAAGGAGAATGCTATGAGTCTGCAAGGTAAGGTTGCACTGGTCACTGGCGCAAGCCGCGGTATTGGTCAGGCGATTGCCCTGGAGCTGGGTCGTCAGGGCGCTGTGGTCATCGGCACCGCTACGTCCGAGGCGGGCGCCGAGCGCATCGCTGCGACCCTCAAGGAAAACGGCATCGAAGGCACTGGCCTGATGCTGAATGTGAGCAATGACGAATCCGTGACGACCACTCTGGAAAAAATCCAGAAAGACTTCGGTCAGGTGCTGATTCTGGTCAATAATGCCGGCATCACCCGCGATAACTTGATGCTGCGCATGAAGAACGATGAGTGGTATGACGTCATCGATACCAACCTCAACAGCCTCTATCGTTTGTCGAAGGCTGTACTGCGCGGTATGACCAAGGCGCGTTTCGGGCGTATCATCAACATCGGTTCGGTGGTGGGTGCCATGGGCAACGCCGGCCAAGTGAATTACGCAGCGGCCAAGGCTGGCCTTGAAGGTTTCGGTCGTGCACTGGCCCGTGAGGTTGGTTCGCGTTCGATTACCGTGAATGCGGTGGCACCGGGTTTCATCGACACCGATATGACCCGTGAATTGCCGGAAGCGCAGCGTGAAGCGCTGCTGACACAGATTCCGCTGGGCCGTTTGGGGCAGGCACAAGAGATCGCCAACGTGGTTTCTTTCCTTGCTTCCGATGGTGCAGCTTACGTTACAGGGGCTACTATTCCTGTTAACGGCGGGATGTACATGAGCTGAATGCAGGCGGTGCCGTCGGCGAACGTCTTCGATTCGATCCAAACTTGGTTGTAAAGCTGCAGATTTGGAGTGAGATCGTTGACGGTTTTCTGTGCGCGCCATTGGCATTCAGCTTGAAAAGCTGAAAACCCTTTCTATACACTTGCCCGCACAACCAGCTGGCTGGATTTGTCCCATAGGAGTGATAACACGTGAGCACCATCGAAGAACGCGTCAAGAAAATCGTTGCCGAGCAACTGGGCGTGAAGGAAGAAGAAGTAACCAACAGCGCTTCCTTCGTTGAAGACCTGGGTGCCGACTCTCTTGACACCGTTGAGCTGGTGATGGCTCTCGAAGAAGAATTCGAGACCGAGATCCCGGACGAACAAGCCGAGAAGATCACCACCGTTCAGGAAGCAATCGACTACGTTACTACGCACGCGCAGTAAGCAGTTCGTCGCTTCCCGAATTGGAAAAGCCGCACGTCTGCAAAGGCGTGCGGCTTTTCTTTGACGGTTCCTGTAGCTGTAAGAGACGCGCCAATGGCGTTTGTCTGTTCGGGTGAAATTGCCACTCGAACCAATCGCCGGATGATCAATCTGCCTGAGCAATGGCTTGCCAGGTGCATCAAGGCGTCGAAAAACCTGATTAAGAGGAGATTGCTGTGTCGCGTAGACGCGTCGTGGTTACCGGTATGGGCATGTTGTCGCCGCTGGGTAACGATGTGCCGAGCAGCTGGCAGGGCATTCTGGCCGGCCGTAGTGGCATCGGCCTGATCGACCACATGGATCTTTCTGCCTATTCCACTCGCTTTGGTGGTTCGGTAAAGAATTTCGATGTCGAGCCGTATCTGTCCGCCAAAGAGGCGCGCAAGCTCGATCTATTCATTCAATACGGTTTGGCGGCAAGCTTTCAGGCAGCGCGTGATTGCGGCCTGGAAATTACCGATGCCAACCGTGATCGCATCGGTGTGGCGATGGGCTCCGGCATCGGCGGCCTGACCAACATCGAGAACAACTGCAAGTCGCTGCACGAGCAGGGGCCACGGCGCATTTCGCCGTTCTTCGTGCCGGGCTCGATCATCAACATGATTTCCGGCTTCCTGTCGATCCACCTCGGTCTGCAGGGGCCTAACTACGCTATCGCAACCGCTTGCACTACCGGTACCCACTGTATCGGCATGGCTGCACGCAATATCGCTTATGGCGAGGCCGACGTGATGATTGCCGGTGGTGCCGAAATGGCGGCCTGCGGTCTGGGTATGGGCGGCTTTGGCGCGGCGCGGGCTCTGTCCACCCGTAACGACGAGCCGACCAAGGCCAGCCGGCCATGGGACAAGGGCCGTGACGGCTTCGTGCTGTCAGATGGCGCTGGCGCGCTGGTGCTGGAAGAGTTGGAGCACGCCAAGGCGCGTGGTGCCAGCATCTACGCCGAGCTGATTGGCTTTGGCATGAGCGGCGACGCCTTCCACATGACCTCTCCCCCGAAGACGGTGCCGGCGCGGCGCGCTGCATGACTAACGCATTGCGCGATGCAGGCATACAGCCTTCTGATGTGCAGTACATCAACGCCCACGGCACCTCCACCTCGGCTGGCGACAAGGCCGAAGTGTCGGCGATCAAGTCGGTATTCGGTGAGCACGCTCACTCCGTTGCAGTAAGCTCGACCAAGTCGATGACCGGCCACTTGCTTGGCGCAGCCGGTGCGGTGGAGGCCATCTTCTGTGTGTTGGCACTGCGTGATCAGGTAGCGCCGCCGACCATCAATCTGGATGAGCCGGACGAGGGTTGTGACCTAGACTTCGTGCCTCATGAAGCGCGCAAGATGCCGATTGAAGTGGCGCTGTCCAATTCCTTCGGATTTGGTGGAACCAACGGCTCACTGGTATTCCGTCGGTACGCCGATTGATGTTCAGTTGGGTCGACGGTCAGCCGGCCACGACGCTACCTCTGGTGGATCGTGGTCTGGCTTACGGTGATGGCCTGTTCGAAACCATAGCGGTAGGGGGCGGCCAGCCCGTGCTGCTTGAGCGCCACCTGACGCGGGTTACTGCGGGTTGTGTGCGATTGCGTATCGACCTGGATGCAGCTCAGTTACGTCGCGAGCTGTCTGCCTTCTGCGCCGAGCTGGGGCAGGGTGTTGCCAAGCTGATCGTTACCCGTGGTGACGGCCAGCGGGGTTACGCCCCTTCTGCCGGAGCGCCGCGGCGCATTCTTCAGGCTGGCGCCATGCCGGCTTACTTGCCGCAGCATGGCGAGAGCGGCATCCGCCTATTCCCCTGTGAAACACGCCTGGCCGAGCAGCCGTTGCTGGCCGGTCTCAAGCACCTCAATCGTCTGGAGCAAGTGCTGGCCCGTGCCGAGTGGCAGGGTGGCGAGTTTGCCGAAGGATTGATGCGCGATGTGTCGGGGCGCGTAGTCGAGGGCGTGTTCAGCAACCTGTTTCTGGTGCGTGATGGTGTGTTGTCGACGCCTGAATTGTCGCGCTGCGGTGTGGCGGGGGTGATGCGTGCCGAGCTACTGGAGCAGGCGCAAGACCTGGGGATTGCCTGTCAGACACGCGATATCGAATTGAACGAACTGCTGGCCGCAGACGAAGTCTTTCTCTGCAACAGCCTGTACGGCGTATGGCCGGTTCGTGAGTTGCAAGACCGTCACTGGTCGGTCGGGCCGCTCACCCGTAAACTGCAGGCCATTGCCCGTCATCTACTGGACTGCTGATTCGTGATTCGCAAATTACTGTTGGTGCTGGAAATTGCTGTGGTACTGGCTGCCCTGACTCTGGGCTTTGCTGCCTGGCAACAGCACCGCGCCCTCGAGCAGCCCCTGGTGCTCAGCGAGGAACGCCTGATCGAGGTGCCGGCGGGCGCTACCCCTGGCGGGGTGCTCAACCGTTTGGAAGCCGATGGTGTGATCGACGGTGCTTTTTGGCTGCGCCTGTACTGGCGCTTCAACCTGCAGGGCCAGCCGCTGCACAGCGGTGAGTACCGTCTGACGCCTGACCTGCGGGCACGCGACCTGCTCGATCTGTGGCGCCGCGGCGAAGTGGTGCAATACAGCCTGACGCTGGTCGAAGGCTGGAGCTTTCGTCAGGTGCGTGCAGCCTTGGCGCGTCAGGACAAGTTGGAACTGACCCTGAGCGAGCTGAGCGATGCTGAACTGATGGCCAAGCTCGGCCAGCCTGGGCTCAACCCCGAAGGGCGCTTCTTCCCTGATACCTACCGCTATGTGCGCGGCATGAGCGACCTGGATCTGCTCAAACAGGCCCATAAGCGGTTGCAGTTGGTACTCGACGAGGAGTGGGAAGGCCGCTCCAAATCGCTGCCGTACAAGGATGCATACGAGGCGCTGATCATGGCTTCGATGATCGAGAAGGAAACCGGTGTTCCCGAGGAGCGCGGTGAGATTGCCGGCGTGTTCGTGCGGCGCCTGGCTATCGGCATGCGCTTGCAAACCGATCCGACCGTGATCTTCGGGCTTGGCGAGCGTTATAACGGGCGAATCACCCGGGCCCACCTACGCGAGCCGACGCCCTACAACACCTATACCATCGACGGCATGCCGCCGACGCCGATCGCTCTGGTCGGCCGTGAGGCGATCCATGCGGCGTTGCATCCTCAGCCAGGCAAGAGCTTGTACTTCGTTGCCCGTGGTGATGGCAGTCACGTCTTTTCGGAAACCCTCGACGCACACAACCGTGCTGTGCGTGAGTATCAGTTGAAGCGCCGTGCGGACTACCGTTCCAGCCCGGCGCCGATTCCCCGCAACAGCGATAGCGATAAGGACAACCAGTGAGCGGCTTGTTTATCACCCTGGAAGGCCCCGAGGGCGCCGGCAAGAGCACCAATCGAGAGTACCTGGCGGCGCTGCTGCGCGAGCAGGGGATCGATGTGCTGCTGACCCGTGAACCCGGCGGTACGCCACTGGCCGAGCGAGTACGCGAGCTGCTCCTGGCGCCCAGCGATGAGCCCATGGCCAGCGATACCGAGCTGTTGCTGGTATTCGCCGCGCGCGCTCAGCATCTCGCCCAGGTGATCGTGCCGGCGCTGCAGCGTGGTGAAGTGGTTCTTTGTGATCGGTTTACTGACGCAACTTACGCCTATCAGGGCGGTGGCCGTGGCCTGGATGTCGAGCGTATCGCGCAACTGGAACGTTTCGTCCAGGGGGCGCTGCGCCCGGATCTGACCCTGGTGTTCGATCTGCCGGTCGAGGTCGGCCTGGCACGGGCGGCTGCCCGTGGTCGTCTGGATCGCTTCGAGCAGGAAGGCCGCGAGTTCTTCGAGGCGGTGCGCAGCACCTATCTGCAACGGGCCAAGGCCGAGCCGGCGCGCTATCGGATTATCGATGCCGCCCAGTCACTCGAGGCCGTACAGCGCGATCTCGATGCACTGCTGCCGCAATTGCTGGAGCTGCAGCGTGGCTGATGTCTATCCCTGGCAGACCGAGCTCTGGCAGCAACTGGCCGGGCGTACCCAGCACGCTCATGCCTACCTGCTGCACGGCCCCGCAGGCATTGGCAAGCGCGCGCTCGCCGAGCGTTTGATGGCGCTGTTGCTGTGCAAGTCGCCGGAGGCGCAGCAAGCCTGCGGCCACTGCAAATCCTGCCATTTGCTCGCGGCGGGCAGTCACCCAGATAACTACGTGCTCGAGCCGGAAGAGGTCGATAAGCCGATCAAGGTCGATCAAGTGCGTGCGCTGGTCAACTTTGTTGTACAGACCGCTCAGTTGGGTGGGCGCAAGGTGATCCTGATCGAACCCACCGAAGCGATGAACCTGAATGCTGCCAACGCGCTGCTCAAGAGTTTGGAAGAGCCATCTGGCAACACGGTACTGTTGTTGATCAGCCATCAGCCAAGCCGCCTGCTGCCGACCATCAAGAGTCGCTGCGTGCAGCAGGCGTGCCCCTTGCCAAGCGAGGCGATGAGCCTGCAGTGGCTGAGCGAGGCGCTGCCGGACAGTGGCGAGCAGGACATTCGTGAGCTGCTGTACCTGGCCGCCGGTTCGCCGCTGGCGGCGGTCAGGCTGCAGGCGCAAGGGGTGCGCGAGCAGCGTGCACTGGTTGCCGAGGGAGTGAAGAAGCTGCACAAACAGCAGATTTCCGCCAGTCAGCTGGCCGAGAGCTGGAGCACGGTGCCCTTGCCGTTGTTGTTCGACTGGTTCTGCGACTGGGCTCATCTGATTCTGCGTTACCAGCTGACGCAGGATGAACAAGGCCTTGGCCCGACAGATATGGGCAAGGTCGTGCAATACCTGGCGCAGAAGACGCCGCAGGCTAAAGTGCTGCAGATTCAGGAGTGGTTGCTGCAACAGCGTCAGAAAGTGTTGGGCAAGGCCAACCTTAACCGTGTGCTGCTTCTCGAAGCCTTGCTGGTTCAGTGGGCAAGCCTGCCTGGACCGGGCTAGAATCGACCTCACGCCACGACATCAGGAATCACGCATGAGCTTGCCACCGAATCTGGGGCCCCGTAACGGCATTCTGTCCCTGACCATCAAGGACAAATCTGTGCTTTATGCCGCCTACATGCCCTTCATCAAGAACGGCGGCCTGTTCATCCCCACGAACAAAAGCTACAGGCTCGGTGATGAAGTGTTCATGCTCCTCAATCTGATGGATGAACCGGAAAAGATCCCGGTCGCCGGCAAGGTCGTGTGGATCACCCCGAAGGGCGCCCAAGGCAATCGCGCTGCAGGTGTGGGCGTGCAGTTCAACGAGGGCGACAACACTGCCCGCAACAAGATCGAGACTTACCTGGCCGGTGCCCTCAAGTCTGATCGTCCCACCCATACGATGTAACGACGGCAAGCAGGCGTCGCGGATGATGGGCAGGCCTCGCTGTCTGCCTGATCCCGTGCGCCGCCACGCTTGCCGCTCAAGGCTCTGATTTATGCTCATAGATTCCCACTGCCATCTCGACCGTCTCGACCTAGCCGCCCGTGGCGGTTCGCTGGACGACGCCCTGGCAGCCGCCCGCGCTCGTGGTGTCGGCCACTTCCTGTGCATTGGTGTTAGCGCCGAGAACGCTGCCAACGTACGCGAGCTGGCGCAGCGCTACACCGACGTCGACTGCTCCGTCGGCATCCACCCGCTCGATCTCGAACCTGGCAGTGCACCGGCGCTGGACTGGCTGCTTGCCGAGCTGGATCACCCAGGTGTTGTTGCCATTGGTGAAACTGGCCTGGACTACCACTACGAACCGGAAGCGGCGCAGCTGCAGCAGGAGGCTTTCCGCCTGCACCTGCAAGCCGCGCAGATCACTGGCAAACCGGTGATCGTGCATACCCGCGAAGCGCGTGCCGACACCCTCGCGCTGCTGCGCGAGGCGGCGTTGCCCCAGGGCGGCGTGCTGCATTGCTTCACCGAGGACTGGGAGATGGCCAAAGCGGCGCTGGATATCGGCTTCTACATTTCGCTGTCCGGTATCGTCACCTTCCGCAACGCCGATGCGTTGCGTGAAGTCGCCCGCCAGGTGCCCGCCGATCGCCTGCTGGTGGAGACCGATTCGCCCTATCTGGCGCCCATCCCCCATCGTGGCAAGCCGAACCTGCCAGAGTACGTGCGTGATGTTGCCGAGTACCTGGCAGTGCTGCGTGGCGTTAGCTACGAAGAGCTAGCGTGGCAGACCGGCGAGAACTTCAAGCGCCTGTTCCCGTTGGCACGGGTAGCCTGAGCCGCACCCGTTAGGTCGCCATTGCAGATCCTAACTATGCTCGGGCGCCATTTTTAACGACGCGGCGCCGGCTCGAAGGGTTGCTGACAGGAGTGGCTAGCCAAAAAAAACCCGGTTTCGCACGGAAGCCGGGTCAAGACCTTTAGGAGTCAAGCGGAGTGCGCGATCCTCGGCACTCCGGCCGCTGCGACACTTGGGGGGCATGCCGCACCGGTACTTGAAGTATTGGCCATGTGCGGCAGACGTCCATCTCCGGCTTTAAACGGATTTGGAATATTTTTCCCGCTGCTGAGTGCTTATTCGCTGGCCAGTCGCCGTATCAGCTTCAGCGTGTGTTCGATAATCCGTGGCTCGGTGTAGAAGTGCGGCGACAGGCGAATGCCGCCTCCGCGTTGAGCGCAGATGATCTGTTCGCTTTTGAGGCGTTCGTGCAGGGCGCGATTGTCCCAGCCGTTCAGGGAAAAGGTCAGGATGCCTGCGCGTTTCTCGCGCTCGATGACACTGCGCAGTTGTACGCCGGCGATGTCCTGCAGGCCGTCGAGCAGCCACTGTACGCGCTGGTGCACGGCCTGTTCGACCTGCGGCATGCCTACCTCTTCGAGCAGCGACAGGCTCGCTTCCAGCGCCATGGCGCCGAGCATGTTGGGGCTGCCGCATTCGAAGCGCCTGGCGCTGCGGGCCGGCTGCCAGTCGTCACGGTCATAGTCGCCAGCGTGCTCGAGCATGTGCCAGCCGTATTCGTGCAGGGTCAGCTGCTCGCGCAGATCCTGACGGCAATAGAACACGCCCAGGCCCTCAGGGCCGAGCAGCCACTTGTGACCATCGGCCATGGCGAAGGCGCAACGACTGCTTTGCACGTCCACGCTCATGGCGCCCAGCTGCTGGATGGCATCGACGCAGAGCAGAACGCCGCGCTGTTCGCAGCCGGTACCGAGGCGCTGCAGATCCAGGCGCAAACCGCTGGCGTATTGCACGGCACTGATGGCCATCAGACGGGTACGGGGCGTACAGGCGGCGAGCAAGACGCTTTCGGCATCGCCGTCCTGAAGGTTGACCTGGACGACTTCCACGCCCTGTGGGCGCAGTGCTTCCCAGACGATACGGTTGGACGGGAATTCCTCGGTGCTGATGATGACCTGGTCACCATCACGCCAGTCCAGGCCGAAAGCCACGAACGACAGGGCTTCCGAAGTGTTCTTGACCAGTGCGATGTCGGCTCGTGAGGGCGCGTTGAGCAAGCGTGCCAGGCGCTCGCGCAGACGGCGTTCTGTTTCCAGCCATTGCGGATAATCACGCGCGCCCGTGGTGATGTTCTCGCGGGCAAAGCGCTCTACGGCCCGTGCGGTGCGTGCCGGCCAGGGGGCGACTGCAGCGTGATTCAGGTAGTAGAGATCGGCCGGTTGGGGAAACTCGTCGATGATGGCATTCATGAGCGCGTGATCCGTGCAATTTGGCGTTAGTTAGGCATAATACCGGACTTGAATTCCGACCTTGTCATTTCCTTATGCAGAAAGAACCCCGCAAGATCCGTGAGTTTCGCCGCCGCGAGCAGGAGATTCTCGACATTGCCCTGAAACTCTTCCTCGAGCAGGGCGAGGACAGCGTGACTGTGGAGATGATTGCTGACGCCGTGGGTATCGGCAAAGGCACCATCTACAAGCATTTCAAGTCGAAGGCGGAGATTTACCTGCGGCTGATGCTCGACTACGAGCGCGATCTGAACGAGTTGCTGCATTCGTCCGATATCGACCGTGACAAGGAAGCGCTGTCGCGGGCCTACTTTGAATTCCGCATGCGTGACCCGCAGCGCTACCGGCTGTTCGACCGCCTCGAAGAGAAGGTGGTCAAGGGCAATCAGGTGCCTGAGCTGGTCGAGCAGTTGCACAGCATTCGCGCCTCCAACTTCGAGCGTCTCACCCAGTTGATCAAGGGTCGCATCAGCGAGGGCAAGCTCGAAGACGTGCCACCGTACTTCCACTACTGCGCTGCCTGGGCACTGGTGCATGGGGCCGTGGCGCTCTATCACTCGCCGTTCTGGAGCAATGTGCTGGAAGATCAGGAAGGCTTCTTCCAGTTCCTGATGGATATCGGCGTGCGCATGGGCAACAAGCGCAAGCGCGATAGCGAGACGCCTCCCGCCTGAACCTTTGGGCCCGATTCGGGCCACGCGTGAGCCGACTGGCGCGAAACCTGCTTGGAGCAGTCATTCGCCGGTTTTCCGTCGCCGGTGTCGGGAGAGTTCACATGCGTAATCTGTTCGCCCTGGCCATATTGCTGAGCCTGGCTGGCTGCATGAATGTCAGCGATATGGCCGATGGCGCCACCTACCACCTGCGTGATGCAGGCGTGCTGGATCACAGCAAGGTGCGGCGCTCGGCGTCTTGGCGGTTGCAGGGTGATTCGTTCATCTACATTGCCCAGGGCCACTTCGCGCCAAGTGGCAAGCACGCCTACCCACGGCCCAACGTAGTGGCCGAGGAAGCATTCCGCGGTTTCGTTGAATACTTCCCCATGGTGCGCCGCGCCAGAGCCCCTGTCGGCCTGGACGAGGCGCTGGGTGAGGCCCGCGCCGCCGGTGCCCACTATCTGCTCTACACCCGATTCGCCTATGCCGATGACCGTATCGGCACCATGGAGGAGTGGGAAGATCAGGAGGCTTTCGATCGGCTCGGTACCGACCGCAGCGTGCTGCAGCTGATGCTGATCGAGACCAATACCCGTTATCTGGTAGACACTGCGCGGATTCGCAGTCGTGGCGGATTCCTGACGTTCTACGACGCCAGTCCAGAGGATCTGATCCGCGCGCCGCTCGAGGATTATGCGCGTACACTGCTCGGATTCAGTCGTTGAGGGCACTGCCGCCTGGTGCTCCACGGAGCGTGAGGAACGGTTAATGAGTGACAGCGACAAGGCCGGTGATCTACTGGCGCAGATTCCGCCAGCGGGTAGCAAGGGCATGCCGCCGGTGCATCTGTGGAATCCCGATTTCTGCGGCGATATCGATATGCGTGTCGCCCGCGACGGCTCATGGTTCTACATGGGCACGCCCATCGGTCGGCCAGCCATGGTACGGCTGTTCTCGACGATCATTCGCCGTGATGGCGACGATTACTTTCTGGTCACGCCGGTAGAAAAGGTCGGCATCAAGGTCGATGACGCGCCGTTCGTGGCGGTCTCCGTGCAGGTGTCGGGGCAGGGTGAAGGGCAGGTGCTGCGCTTCGTCAGCAATGTTGGCGACGAGGTCGAGGCGGGTGCCGAGCATCCATTGCGGGTCGAACTGGATGCGCAGACACAGGAGCCATCGCCCTATGTGCACGTACGGGCCAACTTGGAAGCGCTGATCCATCGCAACGTTTTCTACCAGTTGGTCGAGCTGGCGCAAACTCGTGAAATCGACGGCCAGCCCTGGCTGGGCGTGTGGAGTGGTGGCGTGTTCTTTCCTATCGGGCCGCTGGAATAGCGCCCATGAAAAAGGCTCCCAAGGGAGCCTTTTTCAGTTCAGCACTTACATGTTGGGGTAGTTAGGCCCGCCAGTCCCTTCCGGCGCCACCCAGGTGATGTTCTGGGCCGGGTCCTTGATGTCGCAGGTCTTGCAGTGCACGCAGTTCTGCGCGTTGATCTGGAAGCGTTTGCTGCCATCGTCATTGGCGACCACTTCGTACACGCCGGCCGGGCAGTAGCGCTGCGCCGGTTCGTCGTACAGCGGCAGGTTCTTGTTGATCGGAATACTCGGGTCGGCCAGTTTGAGGTGGCAGGGCTGCTCCTCTTCGTGGTTGGTGTTGGAAAGAAACACCGAGCTCAGCTTATCGAAGCTGAGCTTGCCGTCCGGTTTCGGGTAATCGATCTTCTTGCTCTCTGCGGCAGGCTTGAGGCAGGCGTAATCCGGCTTGTTGTCGTGCAGGGTGAAGGGCAGCTTGCCGCCGAACAGGTTCTGGTCGACCCAGTTGATGCCGCCACCGACCACGGCGCCGTACTTGTGGATCGCCGCGCCGAAGTTACGGCTGCGGAACAGTTCGTCGTACAGCCAGCTGGCCTTGAAGGCATTGACATAGTTGCCCAGCTCGTCGCCACCCTGACGACCTGCAGCCAGGGCCTCGGCGATGGCCTCGGCAGCCAGCATGCCGGACTTCATGGCGGTGTGGCTGCCCTTGATCTTGGCGAAGTTGAGGGTGCCGAGATCGCAGCCGATCAGAGCGCCGCCGGGGAATACCATCTTCGGCAGCGAGTTCAGGCCGCCCTTGGCAATGGCCCGGGCGCCGTAGGCGACACGCTTGCCGCCGTCGAGGTACTGCTTGAATACCGGGTGATGCTTGAGGCGCTGGAATTCGTCGAACGGCGACAGGTGCGGGTTCGCGTAGGACAGGTCGATGATCAGACCGACCACCACCTGGTTGTTTTCCAGGTGATAGAGGAAGGAGCCGCCGGTGTTCTCGGTGCCCATGATGTCCATCGGCCAACCAGCGGTGTGCACCACCAGGCCCTGCTGGTGCTTGCTCGGGTCGATGTCCCAAATTTCCTTGATGCCGATGCCGTAATGCTGAGCGTCGGCTTCGCTGTCGAGGTTGTACTTCTTGATCAGTTGCTTGCCGAGGTGGCCACGGCAGCCTTCGGCGAACAGCGTGTACTTGGCGCGCAGTTCCATGCCCGGGGTGTAATAGCCTTCCTTCGGGTTGCCTTCACGGTCGACACCCAAGTCGCCGGTAACGATGCCGCGCACCACGCCGCTTTCATCGATCAGCGCTTCCTGAGCGGCGAAGCCCGGGTAGATTTCCACGCCGAGATTCTCGGCCTGCTGGGCCAGCCAGCGGCACAGATTGCCGAGGGAGATGATATAGTTGCCTTCGTTGTGCATGGTCTTGGGCACGAAGAAGCCCGGAACCTTGACGGAGCTGTTGGCATCTTTCAGCACGTAGATGTCGTCGCCTTTGACCGGCGTATTCAGCGGCGCGCCCAGTTCCTTCCAGTCGGGGAACAGTTCGTCCAGGGCTCGCGGTTCGAAGACAGCGCCGGAAAGGATGTGGGCACCCACTTCGGAGCCTTTCTCGACCACGCAAACGCTGATTTCCTGGCCAGCCTCGGCGGCCTTCTGCTTCAGGCGGCAAGCGGCGGACAGGCCGGCAGGGCCGGCGCCGACGATGACGACGTCGAACTCCATAAATTCGCGTTCCACGGGCTATCTCCTCATCAGGGCTCTCTAATTTTTCATGGCGAGCCAGCAACCTTCCCAAGGCACGCTCGCGCAGTATATAGCCAGCCTCGATTAGGGCCAATACAAACGTTTGTTTGAATTTTCTGTAGGCCTGCTAGAATCGGGCTACAACACGAATGGCTCGCAGCCAGGGCGTATTGACCGAGCCAGGTCGGACGGTCAAGATACGGGCGGTTTTGCGCTCGCCGCCTGAGCTATGGTGTTTGCTTGCCTGCATCACCCGCATGCTCGCTTCTGGCGACATTCCTATTCACCGGAGAGTAACGAGGAATCCATGAAGGTTCTTGTAGCTGTCAAACGAGTGGTCGATTACAACGTCAAGGTTCGCGTCAAACCGGACAATAGCGGCGTCGATCTTGCCAACGTCAAGATGTCGATGAACCCTTTCTGCGAAATCGCCGTTGAAGAGGCCGTGCGCCTGAAAGAGAAGGGCGTCGCCAGCGAAATCGTGGTCGTCTCCATCGGCCCGACCCAAGCGCAGGAACAACTGCGTACCGCTCTGGCACTGGGCGCCGATCGCGCCATTCTGGTCGAGTCGGCCGAAGAGCTGAACTCCCTGGCGGTCGCCAAACTGCTCAAGGCAGTGGTCGACAAGGAGCAGCCGCAGCTTGTCATCCTCGGCAAGCAGGCAATCGACAGCGACAACAATCAGACCGGCCAGATGCTGGCTGCGTTGACCGGCTATGCCCAGGGCACCTTCGCCTCCAAGGTGGAAGTCAGCGGCGACAAGGTCAACGTCACCCGTGAGATCGACGGCGGTCTGCAAACCGTTGCTCTGAATCTGCCGGCCATCGTCACCACCGACCTGCGCCTGAACGAGCCGCGCTACGCTTCGCTGCCGAACATCATGAAGGCCAAGAAGAAGCCGCTGGAAACCCTGACCCCTGACGCGCTGGGCGTTTCCACTGCCTCCACCGTCAAGACCATCAAGGTCGAAGCGCCAGCTGCACGCGGTGCGGGTATCAAGGTCAAGTCGGTCGCCGAACTGGTCGAGAAACTGAAAACCGAAGCGAAGGTGATCTAAATGACTATCCTGGTTATCGCTGAACACACCAATTCCGCGCTGGCACCAGCGACTCTGAACACCGTCGCTGCTGCTCAAGCAATCGGTGGCGACATCCACGTACTGGTCGCCGGCCAAGGCGTTGGCGCTGCCGCCGAAGCGGCTGCCAAGATCGCTGGCGTCGCCAAGGTACTGGTTGCCGACAACGCTGCATTCGCTCATCAGCTGCCGGAAAACGTCGCGCCGCTGGTCGTCGAGCTGGGCAAGGCCTACAGCCACATTCTGGCTGCCGCTACCAGCAACGGTAAGAACATTCTGCCGCGCGTCGCTGCGCAACTGGACGTCGATCAGATCTCCGAGATCGTCTCCGTGGAAAGCCCGGACACCTTCAAGCGCCCGATCTATGCCGGTAACGCCATCGCTACCGTGCAGTCTTCCGCTGCCGTGAAAGTGATCACCGTGCGTGCCACCGGTTTCGACGCCGTGGCGGCCGAGGGCGGTTCCGCTGCCATCGAAAACATTTCGGCGGGCGGCGATGCCGGCAAGTCGGCGTTCGTCGGTGAAGAGCTGGCCAAGTCCGATCGTCCGGAACTGACCGCTGCCAAGATCGTGGTCTCTGGTGGTCGCGGCATGCAGAACGGCGACAACTTCAAGCACCTGTACACCCTGGCCGACAAGCTCGGCGCAGCGGTCGGCGCTTCCCGTGCCGCGGTCGATGCCGGTTTCGTACCGAACGACATGCAGGTCGGCCAGACCGGCAAGATCGTCGCCCCGCAGCTGTACATCGCGGTCGGCATCAGTGGTGCCATCCAGCATCTGGCTGGTATGAAGGACTCCAAGGTGATCGTCGCGATCAACAAGGACGAGGAAGCACCAATCTTCCAGGTTGCCGACTATGGCCTGGTAGCCGACCTGTTCGAAGCCGTACCGGAGCTGGAAAAGCTGGTTTGATCCCGCTTTTGCAGTAACGAAAAACCCGCTCAGTGAGCGGGTTTTTTAATGGGCGCGAATCAACTATCGAGGGCGTTGCCCCGTGATTTGCTGCTGTCAGTTAACAGACGTTGCTTTGCGCTCGATAGCTTCCTGGTTCGTACCCAACGTTACCTCATCGATGAATGTCAGGAAGTGCGTTGCGGTTTCCTCCGGTCGTTCGATCATCGGCGCATGGCCGCAGCCTTTCATTATGACCACGCTTGATTTGGCCAGTAGAGGCTTCATGACCTCGATGCTGGAGACGTCCAGGATGCGATCCTGATCGCCCCAGAGCAGCAGCGTCGGTGCACTGATTCTCGGTAGTTCGGGTTCGAGGGGCAGGTAGCGTTGTTGCAAATGGTCGAAAACCTGCCGCTGATGAGCGCTATCGCCGATGGCGCGTTGCGCCAGGTACTGGTGGATGCGCTCTGGCAGTTGGGGCGGCGCGACGAATAGCCAGTCAAGGAGCTGGTCGAATTGCGGCGTACTTTCTACCAGCAGAGGATTGTCGCCTTGCACTTCCAGGCGCTCAAAGAAGGCGCTGCGTTTTGGCGCGCTGATTCCGGCATTGGCCATCAGTGCGAGACTGCTGACCTGCTGCGGGTAGCGAGCCGCGTAGAGCGCTGCAATGTGCCCGCCCATCGAGTGGCCGACCAGGTGCAGGCGCCTTATCGCCAGGGCATCGATGAACGTAGCCAGGCGTTCGGTTTGGGTGCCGACATCGTAGCTGCCATTTGGCCTGCTACTGGCGCCGAAACCCGGCAGATCGACGATGATGACGTGATAGCGCTCGGTAAGCTCTTGAGCGAACCATAGCCAGGTACTTTTATCGGCACCGAAGCCGTGCACCAGTAGAACGGTTTCGGCGCTCTTCGGGCCGCCTTCGTAGTAGCTGATTTCCAGGCCGTTTACGGTGACGCGACGTTCATGCAAGCCGGCGCGCCATTGCTCGAGGTGCTGGTAACTCGCGAGTTGCGCGGCTGGTGAAAGATAAAGGAACACCGCTGCAGCGCTGGTTAGCAGGGCGAATACCACCAGAATGATTTTCTTCATGCTGCGTCTATCACTGATTATCGGGGGCGGAATGAGCTAGCATGTCATGAATCCTCCACCGGTGGATGGCCGGTATTTGAATCGAGAGAGTGCCAATGCTTGAGCGAGGTTTAGTCAGGTCAGGGTTGTGGTTGCTCGTCGGATTGATGTTGTCGAGTGGTGTGCAGGCCGCCGGCAAGTGCGAGCGGCTGGTCGCTACCGGTAATCCTGAGTACCCGCCTTACCTATGGCGTGATCCCCAGAACCCCGGGCAGCTGATCGGCGCTACCGTCGACCTGCTCAAGGCGGTTTCCGAGGAGCTTGGTGTTGGTATCGAGGTCGTCTACGCCGGGCCGTGGTCGCGGGCGCAGGAAGACGTGCGTAGCGGGCGTATCGATATGCTGGCCGGTGCCTTCCTGACCGTGCCGCGCCTGGAAAGTATGGACTTCATTCACCCGGCGTTTTTGGCTACACCGAGCGTGGTGTGGGTACGCAAGGGCAGCGGCTTTCCTTACGCCAGTTGGGCTGACCTGCATGGTCGTACTGGCGATACCTTGGTCAATAACAGCTTTGGGCAGACGTTCGATGCCTATGCCAAGAACAACCTCACCCTCGAAGGCGTCTCCAGCCTGACTCAGGCCTTCCAGAAGCTGCTGCTGGGCCGTACCGATTATGTGCTCTACGAGCGCTATCCGGGGCAGGCGCTAGCCTCGTCTTTGGGCTTGCAGGATGACTTGCAGGTGCTCGAGCCGCCAGTATCCAGTGAAGGGTTGCACTTGGCGCTGTCGCACAACTCCGCCTGCAACGATGCCTGGTTGCGCGGACAACTGGCCAAGAAAATGACAGAATTTACCGCCGCTGGCATGCCGCAAACCCTTCTGCAGCGCAACTTGCAGCGCTGGAAAGAGCAACAACCGCAAGCGGCCGCCAGTGTTCCGAATCAGTAGGACTAATCTGTGATCTATCGATATACCGGCGCCGCTCTGGCGCTGCTGTTACTTCAGGGCTGTGCCAGCGACCCCGCTCCCAGTGAGCAGATGCGTCTGACCGAGCAGGTGATCGAGCAGGCGCGCACCGTTGCAGCCGGCGAGACCGTCGCCGAGCTGACCCAAGCCGAAAGCAAGCTCGTCCAGGCGCACACGGCCATGGACGATAAAGCGTATCGCGCCGCGCGTATTCAGGCTGAACAGGCCGAGCTCGATGCCCGTCTGGCAGAGGCCCGCGTGCTGACGCTACGCAGTCAGGCGCAACTGGTGGAGTTGAATCGCTATAACGAGCGGCTGCGCAATCAGCTCGGAGCGATGCCATGAGTCCGCTGCGCGTATGCGCCGTGGCGCTGATGGGCATTTCCCTAGCGGGTTGTGCCGGGCTCAATGACGAACATAACGCTACGCTGGAGGCTGCCCGAGCCAGCTTCCAGTCGGTCAAGGAGGATCCTCAAGTGCTGCGTAGCGCACCTAAGGACGTTATCCGTGCTGGCGAGTCTTTGGGGCGTGCCGAGCGGCTGTCCGGCTATTGGGGCAGCGGCGACGATGTGGCTCATTACGCCTACCTGAGCCAGCGTTATAGCGAGATCGCTCGTGAGCATGCGCAGCTCGCTATGGATCAGGAGCGTGCTGCCCGCCTGGAGCTTGAGCGTCAGCGCCTGCAATTGGCATTGCGCGAAGCCAAGCTGATAAGCGTGCAGGAGCAGAACGCCTGGCTCGAGGAGCAGATCGTCAGCCTGGCAACCGCACAGACTGATCGCGGGTTGGTGATGACCCTCGGTGACGTGCTGTTTGATGCCGGTCAAGTAGGGCTCAAGACCAACGCCAACCGCACCGTATTGAAGCTGGTGCAGTTTCTGCAGTTGAACCCGCGGCGCATCGTGCGTATCGAGGGCTACAGCGACAGCAGCGGCAAACGTGAGGAAAATCTGCTCCTGTCCAAAGCCCGCGCTCAGACCGTCGCCGATGCGCTGATCGACCTTGGGGTCGATGCCAAGCGTATCGAGGTTCAAGGCTTTGGCGAAAGCTTCCCCGTCGCGGAAAACGCCTCTTCCAAAGGGCGTGCGCAGAATCGCCGGGTCGAGATCGTGTTCTCCGATGAACAGGGGCGTTTAGGCAGCACTCGCTAAGCCTGTCGATCAAGAACCCCGTCACGGTAATACAGGACGGGGTTTTTTATCGCCAGGCGAATGGCTGTATCGTCGAGATATTTCAGGGCTGTACCGGTACAGAAACATTCGGTTGGAGTACTGTTATGGTTCAGTCCCGGGATGAAGCGGCCATGACCAATCTGTTGCTCTATCAGCGTATCGCTCAGCAGCTGGCGGATGATATCCGTCGTGGCGTCTATCAGCCCGGTGAGCGGGTGCCTTCCGTGCGCAAGCTCAGTGCCCAGCTCAGCGTCAGCCACGCCACCGTTCTGCAGGCCTACGCCAATCTGGAAGATCTGGGCCTTATCCGCGCGCGCCCGCAGTCCGGCTTTTACGTGCACCAGACCCCCGCGCTGACCGCCGATACCCCGGATATCGCCCGGGTCGAACGCCCCGGCCTGGTGACGCGCAGCAGCATTATCAATCAGGTACTCGGTGAAGCGCGCCGCGAGGGTGTGTTTCCGCTCGGTGCGGCGGTGCCTCACGTCGACTACCTGCCGGTTCGCGCCCTGCACCAGCAGTTGGCCAAGGTCACCCGCTTCCAGAGCCCGCGCGCCTTCAGCTACATGTTCAGCCCTGGTTTCGAGCCACTGCGCCGGCAGGTGGCTATCCGTATGCGCGATGCGGGTGTTTTGGTCGACCCCTCCGAGGTGATCATCACCCATGGCTGCGTAGACGCCCTGCAGATGTCCCTGCGGGTACTGACGCGGCCCGGCGACCTGATCGCCACCGAGTCACCGACCTACTACGGCCTGCTGCAACTGGCCGATTTGCTCGGGCTCAAGGTCATCGAGATTCCCAGCGACCCCACCACCGGGATCAGCGTCGAGGCCCTGCAACTGGCTGCCAGCCAGTGGCCGATCAAGGCGCTGGTGCTCACCGCGCGCCTGAGTAACCCGTTGGGCGGCACCATTCCCGAGGCTCGGCAGAAACAGCTACTGCGCCTGGCCAGCGACTTCGATATTCAGATCGTCGAAGACGATATCTATGGCGAGCTGATGTTCGAGCAGGGCCGCATCAAGGCGCTCAAAGCCGGGGATCTGGAAGGGCGCGTGGTGTATTGCTCGAGCTTTTCCAAGACCCTCTCGCCCGGAGTACGGATCGGTTGGATCATCGCGGGCAAGTACCACGACGAAATCCAGCGCCTGCAGATGTTCACCACCCATTCGGCCTGCAGTGTCACCCAGATGGCGGTGGCGGCCTACCTGGAGAATGGTGGCTACGACCGCCATCTGCGGCACATCCGCCAGGAATACCGCAAGAACCTGAGCGCTTTCCAGCTGGCCGTGCAGCAGTACTTTCCCGAGGGTACGCAGATAACCCGGCCCAACGGCGGCTTCATTCTCTGGGTCAGCCTGCCGGCACGAGTCAACACCAAGGACTTGCACGTCAGCGCCTTGCAGCAGGGCATCAGCATCGCCCCAGGGCTGATCTTCAGTAACACCGAGCAGTTCAACCACTGCGTGCGCCTCAACTGTGGGGTACCGTGGAACCGCGAGGCTGAACGCGCACTGATGACCCTCGGCATGCTGGCCAGCCAGCTTTGCCAGGAGGCGGCTGCCAGCAGCTTCTAGTTTTAACCCGAATCACGACACGCGTGCGTCTACTGGATCAGAGCGACTCTTTCGATCCAGGAGATGCACCATGAACATGATTTCCCAACCTCTTTTATGCGGCCTTGCCAGCGGCGTCGTGCTGTCACTGGCGGCCTGTACTGCCAGCCATGAAGAGGCCAGCGAGGCGCCGCGCAGCGAGCCCCTAGCTGCCAGTGAAGTTGCATCGATCCAGAAACAGGTTCGTCCCGCACCGATGATGACGCGCATGGCCGCGCCAATGGCCGCCGAGCATGCCTATGCGCCAGTCGCCGACGCCAGTCGCGAGCAGTACCAGCGCCTGGCTGCCAACCCCGTGCAGTCCGTTGCCGAGGCGCCGGTATCGACCTTCAGCATCGACGTGGACACTGGCAGCTACGCCAATGTGCGGCGCTTCCTGAACAAGGGGCGGCTCCCACCGGCCGAGGCAGTGCGCCTGGAGGAGCTGGTCAATTACTTTCCCTATGCCTACCCCATGCCCAGCGGCTCGGCGCCGTTCGGGGTCGGCACCGAGCTGGCGGTGACGCCATGGAATCCGCAGAGCCGCCTGCTGCGCATCGCCATCAAAGCGTCCGACCTGCAGGTCGCCGAGTTGCCGGCCGCCAACCTGGTGTTTCTGGTCGACGTATCTGGCTCGATGGATCGTCCCGAAGGGCTGCCGCTGGTGCAGAGCACCCTGAAACTGCTGGTCGACCAGTTACGGGCGCAGGATCGCGTTTCGCTGGTGGTCTATGCCGGTGACTCCAGCGTGGTACTTGAGCCCACGTCGGGCTCGCGTAAAGCTGACATCCGCGCGGCTATCGAGCAGTTGCAGGCTGGCGGGTCGACGGCAGGGGAGTCGGGCATTCAGCTCGCCTACCAGCAGGCGCAGAAGGGCTTCATCAAAGGCGGTATCAATCGCATCCTGCTGGCCACCGATGGTGACTTCAATGTCGGCATCAGCGATTTCGAGAGCCTCAAGGCGCTCGCTGCCGACAAGCGCAAGAGCGGTATCTCGCTGACCACTCTGGGTTTCGGTACGGGCAATTACAATGAGCGACTCATGGAGCAGCTGGCCGACGCCGGTGATGGCAACTACGCCTACATCGACAACCTGCGCGAGGCGCGCAAGGTGCTGGTCGAACAGCTCAGCTCGACCCTGGCCACGGTCGCCCGGGATGTGAAGATTCAGGTCGAATTCAACCCGGCTCAAGTCAGCGAGTACCGTCTGCTCGGTTACGAGAACCGCGCGCTGAAGCGTGAAGACTTCAGTAACGACAAGGTCGATGCTGGCGACATCGGAGCCGGGCACAGCGTGACCGCGCTTTACGAGATCGTGCCGGTCGGCAACCAGGGTCGGCTGGAGCCGCTGCGCTATCGTCAGGCGGCGCAAGCGGCCGCGGGTGATAGCGAACTGGCCTGGTTGCGCATCCGTTACAAGACGCCCGAGCAGAACCACAGCCGCCTGCTGGAAACCGCCATCCAGGCGCAAGCGTCTTACACGCCAATCAGCAAAGCCAGTGAAGACCTGCGCTTCGCGGCCTCAGTGGCAGCCTTCGCCCAGCAATTGAGCGGGGGCCGCTACACTGCAAGCTTCGACTGGGCCGCTACGGCGGCGCTGGCGCGGGGCAGCCGTGGCGACGATCCATTTGGCCTGCGCAATGAATTCGTGCAACTGGTGGAACTGGCGCAAAGCCTGCAAACTGGGGATTCCCGTGCCACCGGAGTCGACTGAGTGTGACTGCCAATCCCCCAACTGCCGTCGAGCCCGGCGATGCCGAGTTGTTGCGTCGCTACCGGGCCGGCGATGCTGCTTCCTTCACGCAACTCTACGAGCGGCATCGCCTCGGCTTGTTTCGCTTCCTGTTCGGCTTGTGCGGCGACCATGCGATCGCCGAAGAAGTATTCCAGGACACCTGGATGAGCCTGATCCGCAGCGAATCCCTGCAGCGCGAGGCGGCGGTGCTGTTCAAGACCTGGCTGTACCAGATCGCCCGCAATCGTCTGATCGATCACTGGCGCAAGCATGGCAAGCGTCAGCAGCGCGAAGACGTGTTCGACGAGCAGTTGCATGACCAGCCCAGCAGCGAGCCCGATCCTGAGCGACAACTCAGCCTTAGCCAGGATCAGGCGCGCATCCAGGCGGCTCTCGATGACCTGCCTGCGGAGCAACGCGAAGTTTTTCTGTTGCGCGCCCATGCCGATCTGGAGCTGCACGAGATTGCCGAGCTGACCCACACGCCGGCAGAAACGGTAAAAAGTCGCCTGCGCTATGCGATGCAGAAATTGCGTCGCCTGCTCAGCGTGGCCGAAGAGGTATCACCATGAACGATCATCCGCGCGATCTCGAGCGCGACGAGGCTCTGCTGCGGCACGTGCGCCGGTACGATCGTGAGCAGCCATCGTCGGCGCTGGATGCCCGCATTCTGGCTGCCGCCGCCGAGGCTGCCAAACCACGCAAGCCTGAAGCGCAGGGTGCCTGGCAGCGTTTGCTGAGCTGGCTGGCTGGCGCATCCGGGCGTGGGCGCTGGTCGGCCGCCTTCGGGTGTCTTGCCGTGCTTGGGTTGGGGCTTGGCCTGAGCCTGAAAACCCACGAGCAGGTACCGCCAACCTATGACGCGCCACCTGCGGCGATGCAGCGTAAGGCTCCCGCGCCCATAGCATTGCAGGCGCCGCCAAGCCCTGCCTCGAACTCGGTGATGGCTGAAGCGGCCGAGGCGCCGAAGATCGTTGCACGCATGGCGGCCAAGACCGCGCCATTGCCGGGTGATGTACTGACTGCCCTGCGTGAGATCGACGATCTGCGGGCTCGCGGGGACGGGCAGGAGGCCGAGCAGCGGGTCGAGCGCTTGAAGGAGCAATATCCCGATCTGGACGTCGAGGCCGAGTTATTGCGCTTGCCGCAGCCCTGACGCACCACTATGGATCGACAGGCGGTGCTGCCATTCGGGCAGCCCGGCTGGCGTTATTTTTCAGGCGTTTTAGAATGAGTTTTTAACGCAACTGCGTGAACTGCCCGATGAACTCGATGCGTTACCTATTGCCGATACTCTTTGCCGTGCTGCTAAGCGCCTGTGGCTCCGATGAGAAGGGCGGGGAGATGCCGCGCAAGAACAGTGAGCCAGCGGTAGCGGCTAGCCAGCCCGCGAGCAAGCCAGCCGAGCCCGCCAAGCAGCCTGCTAAGGCTGCCGTCGAAGAGGTTGCACCGCCACAGCCTGCCGCAGAGACGGTAGATAAAGCCGAGCCTGCTGTGCCTGCCAAAAAGGCCGCAGAGCGGGTCAAAACCGAGAAGAAACCACAGAAAGTCGTGCAGGCTCCACCCAAGACTAAGCTGGATCTGAGCCTGCCAAAAGAACTGGCCGCCCAGCTCGACGCCGAAAATCGGGCTGCCGATGACGGGCTACCGCCAATCCTGCCGGCGTTCTTCGAAGAGAAGAAACCTTCGCTGAACCCCTTCCAGCTGAGCGGCAAGCTGCTGACTGGAGAGAGCGGTACCGAGTTTTCCAATTCGGTCGAAGGTGCCGAGCTGCATTTCGAATTCCGCCGCTAGCCAGAGTTGCACGCACTGAGTTGCCCACGTATCGGTTTCAGGCTATCGCAATCAGCCGAGACGTATTGGGTAGCTCAGCAGCGTGAAGTGCAACAGGTTGACCAAGCCATGCAGGGCGATGGCGACGCTCAGCCGGCCTGTCAGGTGGAATGCCAGGCCGTAGCCGACCCCGGCGACGGTTGCTACCACGGCGAATCCGGGGCTGAAAGGAATGTGTGCGGCGCCGAACAGCAGGGAAGCGCAGAGAATCCCCGGCCAGGCGCCCAGCCACTCGACCAGGCGCCGCTGCAGCAGACCACGAAACAGCAGTTCCTCCGCCAGCACAGCCACTCCCACATTGACGATCAGCCAGGGCCAGAGCATGTCGGGCCACTTCGGCTGCCAGGCCACGACGCCCAGCAGCAGTGCCAGGGTGGGCACTGCGAGCAGCGTCGCCGCAGACGCCGGTATGGCCAGCATCGGCTTGTCGCCATGTTGTGAGGGCAAGCCAATCCACCAGGCGAGCAGTGTGCAACCCACCAGCAGTTTGTCCCACGACAGCCGCAGCAGATAGGGCGGCGCGTCGCTGCTGACCCGCTCGGGCTCCCTAATGATCCAGGGTTCGAAGCCGGGCAGCAGGTGTGCTGCAAGTAGTAGGCTGGCGATCATCACCAAGGCATGCCAGATCCGCGCGGGCAGGCGGTCAGGAACAAACACCAGGGCGATGAACAGGCAGGCGACGAGCAGTCCCACGGGCTCGATAAAGCCCAGGATCACGCCTGTCGCGAGGGGGAAAAGCGGCAATAGCAGTCGGAGAGATAAGGGCATTGCGCCTCCTGAGCGGAGGCGCAGTTTAGCGCGCTCGAAAACGATCAGCGATCCTGAGCGTCCTTGGCATCCTGCTCGATATTGCGCTCGTGGATGCGCTTCAGCTGCTCGTCGCTCAGCGGCAGTTTCTTCGCCGTGTCACGCAGCATGAACAGGCCACCGACGATGGAGCCGATCGCCACAATCAGAATCAACCAGGCATACCAGGGCATGTGCGACTCCTTCTATGGATAGGTGAGCCTTGGGGTGATCGATGTCGATCGGCTCTGTACAGAAGACCGTTTGTCGGTTGGCTTCGTTCAGGTTAAAGAAGAGTGCGCAGTGGTAAATCGGCAGGCTGATGCCGGTGAATCATTGCAGTCCGATTCACCGTCGCCTGCGCCTCTCTAGCGGCGTACCTGCTTCAGCGTTTCGGCAATCATGAACGCCAGCTCCAGAGACTGATCGGCGTTCATCCGCGGGTCGCAGTGGGTGTGGTAGCGGTCTGACAGGCCGGCTTCGGTAATCGGTTTGGCGCCGCCGATGCACTCGGTAACGTCCTGGCCGGTCATTTCGATATGGATGCCGCCCGCGTAGCTGCCTTCGGCATGGTGCACGGCGAAGAATTGCCGAACTTCGGCGAGGATCTGCGCGAAATCACGGGTCTTGTAGCCACTGGAGGCCTTGATAGTATTGCCGTGCATCGGGTCGCTGCTCCATAGCACCTGACGGCCCTCGCGCTGCACGGTGCGGATCAGTCGTGGCAGGCCGGCTTCGACCTTGTCGGCGCCCATGCGCACGATCAGGTTGAGGCGGCCCGGATCGTTGTCCGGATTGAGGATGTCGATCAGGCGGATCAAGTCCTCGTCGGTCATGCTCGGGCCAACTTTCACGCCGATGGGGTTACCTACGCCGCGGAGGAACTCGACGTGGGCGCCGTCCACCTGGCGAGTGCGGTCGCCGATCCACAGCATGTGTGCCGAGCAGTCATAGAAACCGCCGGTGAGGCTGTCACGCCGTACGAAGGCTTCTTCGTAATTGAGCAGCAGCGCTTCGTGGGCAGTGAAAAAGCTGGTTTCGCGAACCTGGGCCGCGCCGTCCATTCCGCAGGCGCGCATGAACGCCAGCGTTTCGTCGATGCGGTCGGCCAATTGGTGATACTTCTGCGCCAGTGCCGAGTTGGCAATGAAGTCGAGGTTCCATTGATGGACTTGATGCAGGTCGGCAAAGCCGCCCTGGGCGAAGGCGCGTAGCAGGTTCAGGGAGGCGGTGGACTGGTGATAGGCCTGCAGCAGGCGCTGCGGGTCGGGCGCGCGGCTGAGCGGATCGAAGCCGATGCCGTTGACGATATCGCCGCGGTAGGCGGGCAGGGTGACGCCGTCGATGGTTTCGTCATTGGCTGAACGCGGCTTGGCGAACTGGCCGGCCATACGCCCGACCTTGACCACCGGGCAGCCCGCGGCGAAGGTCATGACGATGGCCATTTGCAGCAGCACCTTGAAGGTGTCGCGGATCTTCGCTGCACTGAATTCGGCGAAGCTTTCCGCGCAGTCGCCGCCCTGCAGCAGAAATGCCCGGCCCTGGGTCACCTCGGCAAACTGCTTGCGCAGCTCCCGTGCCTCGCCGGCGAACACCAGTGGCGGAAAGCTGGCCAAGGTCTGCTCGACCTGATTCAGCCGTGCGGCGTCTGGATAGAGGGGTTGCTGCTGAACCGGTTTGCTTCTCCAGCTGTCGGGGCTCCAGGGCTGACTCATGGTGGCATCTCTAATTATTGGCGATCAGCAATGGTAACCGATCACTGTAGGCTTCCAAGCATGCCGGTTCGCCTATCGCCGGGCATTTAACGCGTGACCTGAATGCGCGGCATCATCGACAATCGGTGCCAACCCGGCCTGAGCCGGGAAACGCGATGGTGGAGAATCTGCGTATGCCTGGCTTGCCTCCAGTGGAGGAAATGAAGGACGAAGTGGTACTGGCCGAGGTACACGATGCCTTTGGCGTAATCCGTGTGGTGGAAATCGGCGAATACCGCTTTCTCGAGTTCGGCGAGTCGATCGAGCAGAGCTGTGTATTCACTGCCGACCCGAGCTGGCTGGAGTATGACTACACCCGTGCCATGTTTGCTGGCGCGCTGTGCCACGAAGCCCCGGAGACCGCGCTGTTCCTTGGTCTGGGCGCCGGCAACCTGACCCAGGCGTGTCTGAAGTTCCTGCCGCTCGAGGATGTTGAGACCATCGAGCTACGCCCTGACGTGCCGCGCCTGGCCATGGAATACCTGGGCCTGGAAGACGATCCGCGGCTGACCATACGCATCGGCGACGCCGTGGAGCTGTTGCCGAGTGCGGAAACCGCGGATCTGATCTTCGTCGACCTCTATACCGATACCGGCCCTGGTGTCGGGCACCTGGCTTGGCGCTTTCTCGATGAATGCCGCGCCAAACTCAATCCGGGCGGCTGGCTGATCATCAACCAATGGGCGGGGGAGGATGGCAAGCCCTTGGGCGCTGCGCTGCTGCGCGGGCTTTACCACCGTCATTACTGGGAGTGCCCGGTGGTGGAGGGCAACGTGGTGGTGCTGGTGCCGGCAGAGCTCGATCAGCGCTTCGATCGTGAGGCCGTAAGCCGCCGTGCTGAGGCCTTGGCGGTGCAGCTCGGTTATTCGCTACAGCCGTTGATCAATGCCGTGCGCATGGCCAGTTGAGAGCGGAATTAACCAGCACCTGCAATGTCCTTTTATAGGCTGCTCAGGCTTGGCCGCAACGCGATGTGCGCTGAAGCCTGAGCAATCCCTAAAGCCATATTGCTGGAGCAATGCCATGAGCGAGCAAGATCTTCGCGTGATATATCGCGCTTACATCGATTGCCTCAATCTTCAGGACTGGCCGAATCTGGGGAATTTCGTTCATGACGATGCGATTCACAATGGCCGGCGTTTGGGTCTGTCCGGTTACCGCGAAATGCTTGAGCGGGATTTTCGCGAAATTCCTGACCTGCGCTTCAATATCCGCCTGCTGACCTGTGAGGAGTCGACCATCGCCAGCCGCCTGGACTTTCATTGCTCGCCGAAAGGTCGGTTTCTCGATCTGCCAATAAATGGCCGCAAGGTTTCCTTCAGCGAAAACGTCTTTTACGCGTTTCACGCCGGCAAGATCGCCGAGGTCTGGTCGGTCGTCGACAAGGCGGCGATCGAAGCTCAGTTGGCGAGCAGAGTCTGACCGATAGATCAGTCAGTCAGCAGGGCTGCGGCACAACGTCGCGGGCGGGGTGGCGTCTAGCCTAAGGGCAGTTTTATCTTTGCAAAAACAACACATTCGTCTGGAAATTCCGGTATAGTGCGCGCCGGCCAATTCATGGCCACGTTCAAGTTGTGCAATTCGCCGGGAAGCTATTTCCGGCAGCCAGTCCGCCAAGCGGGCTATCTTGACGATTCACTTTCCACCACGTTTTCGCAAATCCCCGCCGACCAGGCTGCCAGGGTGACCCACAAGGTCCCTACATGGCATGTGCAGCTTTGGAACATGGGTCTTTGCGGATGCACTAGAGGCAGACCCATGACCCAGGAAATCGGCGGCTTCGCCGCACTCGGACTTCACCCTAATATTCTCGCTGCTGTGCTCGCTGTCGGTTACGAAGAGCCGTCGCCCATTCAGTCTCAGGCCATTCCGGTCATTCTTTCCGGTCAGGACATGATCGGCCAGGCACAGACCGGTACTGGTAAAACTGCAGCCTTTGCTCTGCCGTTGCTGTCGAAGATCGACCCGAGCAAGCGTGAGCCACAAGCGCTGATCCTCGCGCCAACCCGTGAGTTGGCCCTGCAGGTAGCCACCGCGTTTGAGACCTACTCCAAGCAGATGCCTGGCCTGAACGTGGTCGCTGTCTATGGCGGCGCGCCAATGGGCCCGCAGCTCAAGGCCATTCGCCAGGGCGCTCAGGTCATCGTAGCTACGCCGGGTCGCTTGGTCGATCACCTGCGTCGCGATGAAAAAGTACTGTCGACCATTCAGTACCTGGTGCTCGACGAAGCAGACGAAATGCTCAAACTGGGCTTTATGGATGACCTCGAAGTGATCTTCGAAGCCATGCCGAAAAGCCGCCAGAGCGTATTGTTCTCTGCGACTTTGCCGCATTCGATTCGCGCCATTGCCGAGAAGCACCTGCGCGACCCGCAGCACATCAAGATCGCCACCAAGACTCAGACCGTCTCGCGTATCGAGCAGACGCATCTGATGATCCATGCTGATCAGAAGACCAACGCCGTACTGCGTTTGCTGGAAGTCGAAGAATTCGACGCACTGATCGCCTTCGTGCGCACCAAGCAAGCGACCCTGGATCTGGCCGCTGCGCTGGAAGCCAAGGGCTACAAGGCTGCTGCGCTGAACGGTGACATCGCCCAGAATCAGCGCGAGCGCGTGATCGAGTCGCTCAAGGATGGCCGTCTGGACATCGTTGTTGCCACCGACGTCGCTGCCCGTGGTATCGACGTGCCGCGCATCACTCACGTATTCAACGTCGACATGCCGTACGACCCTGAGTCGTACGTGCACCGTATCGGTCGTACCGGCCGTGCCGGTCGCGATGGCCGTGCGCTGCTGCTGGTGACGCCGCGTGAGCGCCGCATGCTGCAAGTGATTGAACGCGTAACCGGCCAGAAGGTTGGCGAGGCCAAGCTGCCGAACGCCCAGCAAGTTCTGGACGCACGCATCAAGAAACTGACCAACAGCCTGTCGCCGCTGGTTGCTGATGCCGAAGCCAGCCACGGTGAGCTGCTTGATCGCCTGACCACTGATATCGGTTGCAGTCTGCGTGCCCTGGCCGCTGCGCTGCTGAAAAAAGCTACCAATGGTCAGCCTCTGGATCTGGCCAGCGTCGAGCGCGAGCAGCCGCTCGTGCCGGGTGCCGGTGGTGCTCCGCGTGAACGTCGTGAGCGTGATGGTGAGCGCGGCAGCAGTGAGCGTAGTACTGCTGAGCGTGGCGAATACCGCGAACGTCGTGCGCCAATGCCGCTGGGCGAAGGCCGTGCTCGTTGCCGTACCGCGCTGGGTGCGCGTGATGGCATCGCTGCCAAAAACCTGTTGGGCGCAATCCTCAATGAGGGTGGCCTGGCTCGCGAGGCCATCGGCCGCATCCAGATCCGCGAGAGCTTCAGCCTGGTGGAACTGCCAGAAGAAGGTCTTGAGAACCTGCTGGGCAAGCTCAAGGACACTCGCGTTGCCGGTAAGCCGTTGAAGCTGCGTCGTTATCGCGAAGACTGATTCGCGATGCTGTAACACTCGGGGGAGCCATTGGCTCCCCCGAGTCGTTTTCGGAGGTTGAAAAACCGTCCACTCAGGCGCTCGAAGCGGCGACAGCTCTAGGACGAACCGCCCTACGGCTCTACAATCGGCCGTCCTTGTCCGTGTGATGTGTTGAATGCCTACCTGCCTCGTCCATCCTCTGCCTTATCGGGCAGATCCTGCAGCTTATTTTGAACGGGTGCGCCAGGCACCGGGTGCAGTGTTGCTGGATGCCGGGCGGCCGACGGCCTCGCGTGGGCGCTATGACCTGCTCAGCGCCTGGCCCCAGGCGACCCTTAGCCCGCAGGAAGGCGAGTCGGGCGCCGACTTTTTCGCGCGTCTGCGCGAGGGGGTGGCTGCGCTGGGCGAGGCCGAGCTACCGGTCGGGTTCGAGCTGCCGTTCGCGGGTGGCCTGCTGGGTTACCTCGGCTACGATTTCGGTCGTCGCATCGAAGTGCTGCCCGAGCAGGCCAGCGATGATCTGGGCCTGAGCGATGCCGCATTCGGTCTGTACGCCTGGGCACTGATCAGTGATCACCAGGCACAGACCAGCCAGCTGGTATTTCACCCTTCGCTCTCCAGCAGCGAGCAGGCGCGTTTGCTCTACCTGTTCCAGGGGACGCCCTCGGTAGCAGCGGAAGATGCGCCATTCGCGTTGCTTGGGCCCTTCCAGGGCGATATCGAAGCGGATGCCTACGCCAGCGCCATCGCCCGCATTCATGCTTACATCGCCTCCGGTGATTGCTACCAGGTCAATTTCGCCCAGCGCTTTCGAGCCGCTTATCAGGGCGAGCCCTGGCAAGCCTACTGCGCGCTGCGTGAGGCCTGTCCGACGCCGTTTTCCGGCTACCTGACGCTGGCAGATGGTGGTGCGGTGCTGAGCCTCTCGCCAGAGCGGTTCATTCGGGTCAGCAAGGGGCAGGTGGAAACCCGGCCGATCAAAGGGACTCAGCCCCGTGGACGCAGCGAGGAGGAAGATGCTGACAATGCCCGCGCCTTGCTCGAGAGCCCCAAGGATCGTGCCGAAAACCTGATGATCGTCGATCTGCTGCGCAACGACCTGGGGCGCAGTTGCAGCATCGGTTCGGTGCGCGTGCCCGAACTGTTTGCGCTGGAGAGTTACCCGAATGTGCATCACCTGGTCAGTGCGGTGACCGGTGAACTGGCCGCCGACAAGGATGCGCTGGATCTGTTGCTGGGCGCCTTTCCAGGCGGCTCCATCACCGGTGCACCGAAGATCCGTGCGATGCAGATCATTGACGAGCTGGAGCCGACGCGGCGTGGCCTGTATTGCGGTTCGCTGCTGTACCTGGACGTACGCGGCGAGATGGATAGCTCCATCGCCATCCGTAGCCTGCTGGCCAAGGACGGCACGATCAGTTGCTGGGGCGGCGGCGGTATTGTTGCCGACTCGGCCTGGCAGACCGAGTATCAGGAGTCGATCACCAAGGTGCAGGTGTTGCTCGCCACCCTGGAGCGCTGCTGTCAGGCGAAGCTGTAGATATCCATACCCAGCGCTCCCAGGGTGAAGCCCTGGTGTTCGATCTGGCAGTCGCCGCCAGCGCCACGTGCGAAGAACAGCGGCAGCAGGTGCTCCTCGCTGGGGTGATTGCGGCGGGCGTGAGGCGCTTGCTGTCGGTAGTCGAGCAATGCCTGCAGATCGCCACGCTGCAGCTTGTCGACCATCCAGTCGCGAAACTCCGCGGCCCAGGGCGCCGCCTTTTCCGGGGCGGCACGCCAGTCCAGCTCGCCGAGGTTATGGGTAATGCTGCCGGAGCCGAGCAGCAGGATGTTTTGCTCACGCAGCCCGGCTAGCGCCTTGCCCACTTGCAGTTGCAGGGCTGCGCCATGGTGGCTGGGCAGTGACACCTGCACCACTGGGATGTCCGCTTGCGGATACATCAGCGATAGCGGCACCCAGCAGCCATGATCGAACGGCCGGCGCTCATCGGTGCGGGCGGCCAGGCCAGCTGTTTTCAGGCGCTGCAGGATGTCTTCTGCCAGCTGCGGATTGCCGGGCGCCGGGTATTGCACCTGATAGAGCTCCGGGGGAAAGCCGCCGAAGTCGTGCCAGGTCTGTGGCTGGGCTGCGCTCATTACCAGTAGCTCGGCGCTCTCCCAGTGCGCCGAAACCACTACGATGGCGCGTGGTTTCGGCAGCTCTGCAGCAAGGCGGGTGAGGGCCACGCCGCTGGCGCCGGGTTGTAAGGCGAGCATGGGGGAGCCGTGGGAAATGAACAGGCTAGGTAACATGGTGATCTCCTAAAGTAGAAAGATGATCTATCAGCTAGACTGGATGAACAACGGCTATTTGATGGCTTTTTTGATCTGTTTTATCGATTGTTCATTGGAGGCATCATGCAGGAGGCGTTCTGGCAGACGCGTTGGCAGAATAATCAGATCGGTTTTCACGCGACGGAGGTCAACCCGTTCCTGCGGCGCTATTGGCCAAGCCTGGCGGCAGCGGATGGCGCTCGAGTGCTGGTGCCTTTGTGCGGTAAAAGCCTGGATATCGTCTGGCTGGCCGAGCGTGGGCATCGGGTGATCGGCGTGGAGCTGGCACAGACCGCCGTCGAGGCATTCTTCAGCGAGCAGGGGCTGGAAGCGACGGTTACTCAGGAGGGGGCATTTCGGGTTTACCGGCACGGACGGGTCGAGCTCTACTGTGGTGATTTCTTCGCACTCGACAGCGAGCATCTTGAAGATTGCGCACTGTTCTACGACCGTGCCGCGCTGATCGCTCTGCCGCCTGTGATGCGCGAGCGTTATGTTCGGCACCTGCAGCGCATACTGCCAGTTGGCAGTCAGGGGCTGCTGGTGACCTTGGACTACGATCAGTCCTTGATGGACGGGCCGCCCTTTTCCGTCAGCGATACACAAGTGCAAGGCTGGTTCGGCAGTATCTGGGACAGCGAGCTGCTGGAAAGCCAGGACGCGATGGAGGAGCGATTCCGAGCCCGTGGCCTCACTCGCATGGACGAGCGTGCTTATCGGCTGCGGCTGCTCTGAACGGTTGACCGAAGATGGTTGGCAGGAATGACAGGCACAAAAAAGGCGACCTCGCGGTCGCCTTTTTCGTTCGTGTCGCTATCAGCCCAGGCGGCGCAGGGCTTCGATGCGATCTTCCAGCTTCGGGTGGGTCATCAGCAGGCCGGCCAAGCCGTTCTTCAGGCCACCGTTGATGCCGAAAGCAGTCAGGCTGTCAGGCATCTGCACCGGAACGCCTTGCTCGGCGCGCAGGCGCTGCAATGCAGCGATCATGGCACCAGTGCCGGCCAGTCGAGCGCCGGCTTCGTCTGCCTTGTACTCACGTTTGCGCGAGAACCACATGACGATGATGCTGGCCAGGATGCCCAGTACCAGTTCGGCGAAGATGGTCGCAACGAAGTAACCGATGCCGTGACCGCCTTCGTTCTTGAGGATCGCCTTGTCGACGAAGTTGCCGAAGATACGGGCGAAGAACATCACGAAGGTGTTCACCACGCCCTGGATCAGCGCCAGAGTAACCATGTCGCCATTGGCCACGTGGCCGATTTCGTGGGCCAGTACGGCTTTCACTTCATCGGGCGAGAAGCGCTCGAGCAGGCCCTGGCTGACGGCGACCAATGCGTCGTTCTTGTTCCAGCCGGTGGCGAACGCGTTGGACTCGTAAGCGGGGAAGATACCCACTTCGGGCATCTTGATGCCGGCTTCGCGGGACAGCTCTTCGACGGTCTGCAGCAGCCATTGTTCATGGCGGGTGCGTGGTTGGGTGATGATCTGGGTGCCGGTGCTCATCTTCGCCATCCATTTGGACAGGAAGAGTGAGATCAGCGAGCCGGCGAAACCAAAGACGGCACAGAAGATCAGCAGGCTGCCGTGGTTCTGGCCGGTAAAGCGATCAACCCCCAGCAGTTTGAGGGTGATGCTGGCGATAACGAGTACCGCCAAGTTGGTAGCCAGGAACAACATAATGCGCATCATGGTGTGAAACGACTCCTCACGGGAAATACAGGCTCAATACGGCGGCTATATAAGGGCTCGCCCTGTGGCTATTCAACCGAGTGACTATTTCAAACTGTGTCGCATGGCCACGGCGTGAGCACTCTGCTGCTCAACGGTGGCAGTGCTTAGATTGGGATTTTCTGGTTTATTTCAATCCCCACCGAGAAAAACCGCGTTTATCGCAGATAACTGAGTGGTGTGGGGGTTACAGGCGATGTTCCGCAGAGCGTTGCTCGAACAGGTGTCGGGTTAGTCGCGCAATCCGTTCACCATGTTGCTGCGCCAACGCTTCGCGCAGTTGAAAGGCCAGTGTGGCCTGCACTCGACTCACCGCTGGTGGCGGCGTCTCACCATCCGGTAGGGCGCGCGCGATACCGCGTGACAAACGCAGAAAGCCTTTTTCGCTCAGTACGGCCTGATCCAGGGCGTCATAGCCAATGGTGGACTCGTAGCGCAGATAGCCTTCATCGGCTAGCCATAGCAGTGTGCCCAGGCAAGCTTGGTGGCGTTTGCTCGGCAGGCCGAACTCGTCAGGCTCTTCGCGGCCGATCAGATCTTCCACATACAGCGCCGCCTTGCGCGGGAATACCTGATACAGCATCAGCAAGCTACTGGCTGCGTCCTTGTAAAAGTCGTCGATCTGCAGATCCATGGGCTCAGTCTTGTAAGGTTGGTGGCCGCACGGATGCCTGGGCAGGCGCCCGTGAGGCGGTAGCGTGGTTACTGGCGATAGGTCTTGAGAAAACTACCGATACGTCCGATGGCAAGTTCGAGGTCATCGACGCGGGGCAGGGTGACCACTCGGAAGTAGTCCGGCCACGGCCAGTTGAACGCGGTGCCCTGTACCACCAGCAATTTCTCGGAGAGCAGAAGGTCGAGCACGAACTTCTCGTCGTTGTGGATCGGGCAGACCTTCGGGTCGATCTTCGGGAAGGCGTACAGCGCGCCCATGGGTTTGACGCAGCTGACACCCGGAATATCGTTGAGCAGTTCCCAGGTGCGGTTGCGCTGTTCCAGCAGACGGCCGTTGGGCAGTACCAGGTCGTTGATACTCTGGTAGCCACCAAGGGCGGTCTGGATCGCATGCTGGCTCGGCACGTTGGCGCACAGGCGCATGTTGGCGAGGATATCCAGGCCTTCGATATAGCTGGTGGCGCGGTGCTTGGGCCCAGAAATGGCCACCCAACCGGAGCGGAAACCAGCCACTCGGTAGGATTTCGACAGGCCGTTGAAGGTCAGGCACAGTACGTCCGGCGCCAGGGATGCGGTACAGATATGCACGGCGTCGTCGTAGAGAATCTTGTCGTAGATTTCATCGGAGAACAGCACCAGATTGTGCTGGCGTGCCAGCTCTACGATGTCCAGGAGCACTTCGCGAGAGTACACCGCGCCCGTGGGGTTGTTCGGGTTGATCAGCACCAGGGCCTTGGTGTTGGGGGTGATTTTGGCGCGCATGTCGGCGATGTCGGGGAACCAGCCGGCTTGTTCATCGCACAGATAGTGCACCGGATTACCGCCTGAGAGTGCCACGGCAGCCGTCCACAACGGGTAATCAGGGGCGGGAATCAGCACTTCGTCGCCGTTATTGAGCAGGGCCTGCATGGCCATGACGATCAGCTCGGATACACCGTTGCCCAGGTAAACGTCTTCGATGCCGACGCCTTCCACCTGTTTCTGCTGGTAATACTGCATTACCGCCTTGCGGGCGCTGAACAGGCCTTTGGAGTCGCTGTAGCCTTGAGCCGTGGGCAGGTTACGGATGACGTCCTGGAGGATTTCCTCTGGGGCTTCGAAGCCGAATGGCGCCGGGTTGCCGATATTCAGCTTGAGGATGCGCTGGCCTTCTTCTTCCAGGCGCTTGGCGTGCTTGAGCACCGGGCCGCGAATGTCGTAGCAGACGTTGGCGAGCTTGTTGGATTTGCTGACCTGCATGGTGAAGAATCCCGAATCGAAGAGGTGCGGCCTTCAGCGGGCCGAGGCGGCGGCGAGCCGTGGCGGGTTGAGGTGTCGAATCATACGTGTCAGCCTGAGTCGGGCAAAGATACAGATAAGGCTTTTTTATCCCGAGGAGGACGGCCTGTGAGCAAGCTCGAAAAACCACTGGAAACCTGGCGTGAGGAGTTGTCGGACATTCAGTTCAACGTCTGTCGTCTGGGGGGGACGGAACGTCCGTTCACCGGGGAGTACCACGACAGCAAGGTGCCGGGCGTTTATGAGTGCGTGTGTTGTGGCACGCCATTGTTCGACTCCGAGGCCAAGTTCGATTCCGGCTGTGGCTGGCCCAGTTACTTCCAGCCGCTGAATGCCGAGGTCATCACCGAGCTGGAAGACTTCAGCCATGGCATGCACCGTATCGAAGTGCGCTGCATGAAGTGTGATGCTCACCTTGGTCACGTATTTCCCGACGGCCCGCGGCCGACCGGACAGCGCTATTGCATCAATTCTGCGTCGCTCAAGCACGTGCCTCGCGAGGCATAGTGTGGGTGCGCACCTGTAGTGATCATTCGGCCCGCTGATGGCGGGCCTTATTTTTTGGCAATTAAATTGTTCGCAATCTAATTGCTGTCTATTCTTTTGTTTCATTTATCTATGAGTTCGCACCCATGAGCCAAGACCTGTTGGCGATACCCTGTACCACTATCACTGGCGAGCAGAAGAGCCTGGCGGACTTCGCTGCCAAGGCGATTTTGGTGGTCAATACCGCCAGCCAGTGCGGCTTCACCCCGCAGTATCAGGGGCTGGAAAGCCTTTGGAAGCAGTACGCCGACAAGGGCCTGGTGGTGCTCGGCTTTCCGTGCAATCAGTTCGGCAAGCAGGAGCCAGGCGACGAGAAGGCGATCTCCAGCTTCTGCGAGCTGAATTTCGGGGTAAGTTTCCCGCTGTTCCGCAAGATCGAGGTAAATGGTGATGGCGCGCATCCGCTGTACGTGCAACTCAAGCACCAGGCGCCCGGCCTGCTGGGCACGCAGCGTATCAAGTGGAATTTCACCAAGTTCCTGATCAGTGGCGATGGCCGCAAGGTGACGCGCTATGCACCCACCACCAAGCCCCAGGCACTGAGTGCCGCTATCGAAGCGATGCTCGATGGCTGATCTGAAACTTGACCAGCATCTGTGCTTCAAACTGTATGCCGCATCCCGCATGGTGGTGCGTGCCTACAAGCCGATGCTCGACAGGCTGCAACTGACCTACCCCCAGTATCTGGCCATGTTGGTGCTCTGGGAGTGGGATGAAACGCCGCCTGCGCAGCCGACCGTTAAGGCGCTGGGAGAACGCCTTCTGCTCGATTCGGGCACCCTGACGCCATTGCTCAAACGTTTGCAGCACGCGGGCCTGGTTGAGCGTCAGCGTTGTGCGCAAGATGAGCGTGAAGTGCATCTGCGCCTTACCGCCGCCGGTCGCCAGCTACAGGGCCGCGTACCGGCATTGAAGCGAGAGTTGCTCTGTGAGCACGGGGTCGATAGCCAGGAACTGGAGCCACTGCGCATGCAACTGGATATGCTCCTGCAGCGCATGCGCAGCCTGAGGGATTAGGGTGTGTTCGTAACGGCGCGGCTTGCGCCGAGAGGCAAACAGACCCTAGTTTGGCAACCATTGATCGAGCAGTGCGAGTAGCTCCTCACGGCGGAAGGGTTTCGCCAGGTAGTCACTCATGCCCGCAGCCAAACAACGCTCGCGTTCTTCGGAAAGCGCATTGGCGGTAAGGGCGATGATGGGTAGGTGCTGCCACGCCGGGTTGGCGCGTATGCGTCGGCTAGCTTCGTAACCGTCCATCACTGGCATGTTGCAGTCCATCAGCACCAAGTCGACAGGCTCTTCCTGCAGTCGCTCCAGCGCCTGCTCACCGTTGTTGGCCAGCGTTACTTCCAGGCCCTGTTTGCTGAGCATGCCTTTGGCCACCAACTGGTTGACCGGATTGTCCTCGACCAGCAGCACACGTGCTTGTTTACAGGGTGCTGCTGCGCGTACCTGTGGTCCGCTCGCGTTCTCGGACGGCTGCTGTAAGGCGCGGCCCAACGCCTGCAGCAGGTGATGTCGGGTGAGTGGTCTGGCTACCTGCTCCAATGGTGCCAAGGCACGGGCTTGCTCGGCATCGAGGAAGCTGCCGTATGCAGTGACCAGAATGATTGGCGTGGTGGTCTGCTGGCGTAGACGTTCCATGCAGGTCGGGCAATCGCTGATCAGCACATCGGCATCAATGTCGCTGGCCTGCAGGGCGCTGTCCAGGCGCTGGTAACCCAGGCCCCAGCGGTTGACCTGCATGGGTAGCAATTCGGCCAGGCCGGTGTTGGCGCTACAGATGGCCAGTACTCGCCCCGCCAGCTGTGGAGGGGTAGGGGCCGCTTGTAAGCTCGGCAACGGTAATGTCGCGCTGAAGCGGCTGCCGCTACCAGGCGTAGAGACCAACTCCAACTTGCCGTGCATGGCCTCGCACAGGCGGCGGGTCAGTGCCAGGCCCAGGCCGGTACCGCCAAACTGACGAGTAATGTCCGCGCCTGCCTGGGTAAAGGGCTGGAAGATGCGTGCCTGAGCATCGGCGGCAATGCCGATGCCGGTGTCACAGACCTCGATGCGAACCCGATCCGCCTCGGCGCTGATGCGGATATCGACACGCCCCTCGCGGGTGAACTTCAGGGCGTTGGACAGCAGGTTGCTGATGATCTGCCTTACCCGCGTCGGATCGCCGAGCAACTGGGCGGGCAGGTTTGGGTCGATCAGGCAGGTCAGCTCCACGCCGGGCAGGGCATTCTGTGACAGCAGGCTGGCGGTACCCTCCACCAGTGCGCCTGGGTCGAAGGCGATGTGCTCCAGCTCCAACTGCCCGGCCTCGAATTTCGACAGATCGAGAATGTCGTTGAGCAGATCGACCAGTACCTTGCCCGAATCATGGGCGATCGACAGTTGCTGGCGCTGTTCGCTGCTCAGTGTGCTTTCCAGAGACAACGCCAGCATGCCTAGCAAGCCGTTCAGCGGAGTACGGATCTCATGGCTCATGTTGGCCAGAAATATGGAGCGTGCCTGGGCCATGGCCAGGGCGTCGTGGCGGGCTTGTTTCAGCTCTTCATTGGAACGGCTGAGACGGCTGTTGGCAGCCTTGAGCTCCACCGTGCGGGCGGAAACGATAGCTTCCAGCTCACCGAGGTAATCGGTCAGTCGATCCTCGGCGTTGCGTCGTTGTTCGATTTCAGTGGAGATACTGGCGAGCTGGCGGTTGGCAACTGCCACCAAAACACCGATTTCGTCGCGCTCGTGTCCGGGCGGACAGGGCAAGCGGGTGCGATCCGGGGTGCGTAGGTCGCGACTGGCGATTGACTGGATCACCTGGTTCAGTGGCTTGGTCAGCATGAAATAGAACAGCACCAGCAGAATCACCGAGAGCAGCAGGCTGCGGGCGAAGCCATTGACCAGGGTCAGCATCGCGCGTTTGAGGAAGTTGCTGCCGAATGCGTAGGTGTCGATGTCCAGTTGCAGCATGCCCAGTTGCTCGTCAGGGGCATGCTCGACCGACAGGCGGGTTTCGAAATGGCGGCTGTTGCCGAACAGGAAGTCGCTGAATATTCGATAGTTGCTTTCCGCTGCTGGCTGCGTGGTGCTGGCCAGGGACTCGCCATTGCTGTCGACGATGCGTGCGCCGGTCACGGCGGGCGAGCGCAGCAAGCCAGCGACCAATTCCTGGGCCAGCTCGGCGTCGATGTTGTAGGCGATACGTGCGGCAGGATTGTGGCTGATCTCCATCAGCGCACGAATCTCGCGGTTGATGGCGGCGTCTTCACTGGCATAATCGACGCCTATCTGCACCAGGCTGAGCAGCGTTCCGATGATGAACGCCACCAGGACGGTAACGCCAGCTTGTTTGAATGACAGCCGCTGTGTCAGTGGGATTTCCATATAAGGCGCTGTCTCGTTCCGATCGCTGCCCAAGCATAGTCGATATGGCCTGCTTTTCGGCACACCCGCCTCACATACTGATGATTCGAGGGCCTGACCGTGGATTCCCGTTTGTTTGATTTTCTCCAGCGTGCCGACAGTGTTCTGACACGCCTGGAGCCGCTGCTGCCTGCGATTCGCGAGCCACTCGATTGGCAGCAAAGTCTGGCCGCGCGCTGGCAGCGTGAAGGGCGCAGTGGCTATCTGCAGCCGCTGAAAGTGAGCCTGGACATGAGCCTCAGCGACCTGATTGGTGTCGACACCCAGCGTGAACAGCTGGCGCGCAATACCCGCCAGTTCGTGCAGGGCATGCCTGCCAACCACGCGCTACTGTGGGGGGCGCGGGGCACCGGCAAATCGTCACTGGTACGTGCGCTGCTGGCCGAGCATGCAGGCGCCGGTTTGCGCCTGATCGAAATCGAGCGCGACCACCTGGCCGATCTGCCGCGGGTAGTGGAACAACTGATGAAACTGCCGCAGCGTTTCATCCTGTTCTGCGATGACCTGTCGTTCGAGGCGGGAGAGGGCGATTACCGGGTGCTCAAGAGCGTGCTCGACGGCTCCCTTGAGCGTTCGCCGGAAAACGTGCTGCTGTACGCCACCTCCAACCGCCGCCACCTGGTGCCGGAGCGTGAGAGTGACAACGCCAATACCAAGATGGTCGATGGCGAACTGCACCCGAACGAGGCCGTCGAGGACAAGATCGCCCTGTCGGATCGCTTTGGCCTGTGGCTGTCCTTCTATCCCTTCACCCAGCAGCATTACCTGGATGTGGTGCGTCACTGGATCGAGGTGCAGGCGGCGGGCGCTGACCTGCAGTGGCAGTGGAGCGAAGACCTGGAAAAACTTGCCGTGCGTTGGGCTACCGGGCGCGGCAATCGCAACGGCCGCTGTGCCTATCAATTCGCCCGCCAGTGGGTGGGCCTGCAACTACTGGAGACGTCGCGATGATCGATTTGAGTGAAAAAGGAGCAGGCCTCGACGGCTACCCGTTATTGACTGCTCAACTCGATGCGCTGTTGAGCGGCGAGCGCGATTTCATTGCCAACGCCGCGCAGTTCAGTGCCTTCGTCTTTCACGAGCTGGAAGGGCTCAATTGGGCCGGTTTCTATCTGGTCAAGGACGATGAGCTGGTGCTCGGGCCGTTTCAGGGCAAAGTCGCCTGCGTACGCATTCCGTTTGGGCGCGGTGTGTGTGGTGCGGCGGCAGCGTCGTTGCAAACCCAGCGGGTGGAGGACGTGCATGCTTTCGCCGGGCATATCGCTTGCGACAGTGCGTCCAACAGTGAATTGGTCATCCCGCTCATCAAGGATGGCCGGCTGATTGGCGTGCTGGATCTGGATAGTCCGCTGCTTGGGCGATTCAGCGAGGTTGATCAGCGTGGTATCGAAGGCCTCGCGGCCGTGTTGCTAGGCGCGAGTGATTGCTGATATTTAACGTCTATTGCCGTTTCAGCAACGTGGCTTGCGTTGAAACGGCAACAGGCCCTAGTCGTATATCGCCTTCTTCTTCCAGTCCCCATCACCTTCCAGCGACTTCAGCCCCTCGGTGAGCTCGCTTGACTCTTCGCCGGGCTGCGGCGCGGGATTGATCAGCATGGCGTTGACCCGTGCTAGCTGCTTCTGGAACTGCGCCAGCGGTGCCTGATAGCGCGCCATGTCGCTTTGTTTTTGCAGAAATTGCACGCCACGCTCCAGTGCGAGGCGGGCGTGGCCAATTTGTTGCTGTTGCAGCGCGTGCTGAGCCTGATTGCCATACAGCTCTATATAGAGCTGAGCCAGCATGTGGCGTATTTGCTGCGCCCAGTGTTTGGCTTCATCGACAGGCAGCAGGCCGGTCTGTGCTGCTTTGCTGACTTGGCCATGCAGCATTTCCAGTTGAGCGCGAACCAGTTTCGCCCGTTCGTCGTCGGTCACCGGGAAGGGAGCGTTGCGAACCGGGATGGCCTCGCCGTGGCCGATGAATTTGCGCAGTTCCTGGGCCATGGCTGCGTAGGCAGCGTCCTGCTTGTCAACCTCCAGCAGGCGCTCGGCGAAGTGCAACTGCAGACGGCTGAGCAACAGCTTGAGCTCCGGCGTCATGAATTGCCCGGCGAACTGTTCGTTGATATCGGCGATACGACGGTAGCGCTCGGCCAGATCAGCCTTGAGGCGTGCCTTCTTACGCTTGTTGTTTTCGGCCAGTTGATTCAAATAGGCAATCAGCACCAAGAGGATGATGCCGCCGATTATCGCCAGGGTGATCACGAGCGAGGACATCGCTTTAACCTCTCAAACGCGGTTTTCGCACGAGTGTAGTGCTTAGTTGGGGCGCCTCCTAGCGGCGATTGCATTTGAACCAGCACTATTCATGCCGCCATTAATCGGTTGTGTGTGAGGGCTCTTGAGCATCTGTATCCAGTAGGGCTACCAGCCTGCAGTGTAGTGTCCATGTTCAGGTCTTGTGACCTGGACCTGTAGCGCTATCTATAGTGTGCTTTCAGGTCTTTCGCCGGGCTGCTGGAATCCGGTGTGAAGTCGTTGATTTTAAAAAATATTATTTGAGAGGTTGACGACCGTTAAAAGGCTCCATAGAATGCGCGCCACTTCCAAGGGAATGCCGAAAGGCACAGCGAGGAAGCCGGAAATTCCGGGCAACGTCCCCTTCGTCTAGTGGCCTAGGACACCGCCCTTTCACGGCGGTAACAGGGGTTCGAGTCCCCTAGGGGACGCCACTTCGGAAATGAAGTGGAAGCAATATATGCGGGAATAGCTCAGTTGGTAGAGCACGACCTTGCCAAGGTCGGGGTCGCGAGTTCGAGTCTCGTTTCCCGCTCCAGATTTTGGATTCAGCTTGGCAGCTGAATCGTTGTAAAAAAGTTCAAGGTCCCCTTCGTCTAGTGGCCTAGGACACCGCCCTTTCACGGCGGTAACAGGGGTTCGAGTCCCCTAGGGGACGCCAATTTGTTGTAAATGCGGGAATAGCTCAGTTGGTAGAGCACGACCTTGCCAAGGTCGGGGTCGCGAGTTCGAGTCTCGTTTCCCGCTCCAAATAAACAAAAAAGCCGCTCAATGAGCGGCTTTTTTGTGTCTGCCTTTTGGCGTTTCGAGGCCCGCCAGCACGGGGTGAGTGCTGGCGGGTTTTTTCGTCAGTGGCGGCTGGTTGGTGTCGGCATCGCCAGCAGCTGCTTTTCCTGATTCCAGTCGAACGGCTCGTCGTTTTCTTCGGCGTAGAAGCGGCGCTCGTCGAGTTGTTGGTACAGCTCGATCTCTTCGTCCGGCATGAAGTGCAGGCAGTCGCCGCCGAAGAACCACAGCAGGTCGCGGGGCACCAGGTGGGCGATCTGCGGGTAGCGCTGGAAGATCTGGCTGATCAGATCCTGACCCAGGTACTGGCTGCGTTCGAAATCCACTGGCAGCTCGGCCAGCAGCTCGTCGTAGCGCTCTAGGAAGTTGGCATGGCTGTCATCGAGAATCTGCTCGGCTTCGCCCAGGGCGACCAGAATGGTGCGCAGGTGGTTGAGCAGGGCGATGTGGTGATCGAGATGGGTGTTGGCCATGTCCGGTGATCCTGAAAGTAAAACGGGCGCCGGAGTATAAAGTCCACGGCGCCCGCTGTCGTGCCTGCAGTATGACTACCTGACTTTACCCTCGCTCGGCAGCAGCTCTTCCTTGCTGAAGTCATCGACATCGATCACCACGCGACGGGCAACTTCAGCCCGTTGCAACTGCTGGCCTTCCTCGACGGTGAGTACGCCGGCAGCGACTGCCGTTTCGATTTCGTTCTGCCCCGGCGTTTCCCGAACCTGCCCGGCCTTGACGGCCTTGTGCAGCTTCTTCTGTAGCGGTTGGGCTTCCTGCAGCAGATTGAAGGCGTGTTGCAGGGCGCCAACCGGGTCGTCCGTGGCGCTCGGGCGGAAGCAGCCCTCGAGCAGTTCTTCGAGTGCCGGATCGCCAGCGTTGCGGCCGATGATCGCCGCGACCTGTGCGTCGAGGTGATCGTCCGGGCCCTGGTGACGACGGCCGAAGGGGAAGACCAGCACGCGCAGGGCACTTCCCAGGAAGCGGTTGGGGAAGTTGCTGAGCAAATTATCGATGGCAGTCTCGGCCTTGCCCAGGCTCTCCTCGAGCGCCCAATGCAGCAGCGGGCGGACGTGCTCCGGGTAGTCCTGGTCGTGATAACGCTTGAGAGCCGCAGAGGCCAGATACAAATGGCTGAGTACGTCACCCAGGCGTGCCGACAGGCGCTCGCGACGCTTCAGTTCGCCGCCCAGCAGCATCATGCTGAGGTCGGCAAGCATCGCGAAGGCGGCGCTCAGGCGGTTCAACGCGCGGAAGTAAGGGCGGCTGATACGGTCGCCCGGCACCTTGCCGAGCAGGCCCAGGCTGAGGCTCAGGATCAGCGTGCTGGCGGCGTTGCTGACGGCGAAGCCGATGTGCTGCATCAGCAGGTCGTCGAACTCCAGCAGCGCCTGCTCGCGGTCTTCACGACCGGCCAGGGCCATTTCCTTGAGCACGTAGGGATGGCAGCGAATGGCCCCCTGGCCGAAGATCATCAGGTTGCGCGAGAGGATGTTGGCGCCCTCGACGGTGATGAAGATCGGCGCGCCTTGCCAGGAGCGGCCCAGGTAGTTGCTCGGGCCCATGATGATGCCCTTGCCGCCGTGCACGTCCATGGCGTGGGTGATGCATTCGCGGCCACGCTCGGTTAGGTGATACTTGAGGATTGCCGAAAGTACCGACGGCTTCTCGCCCAGATCCACCGCATTGGCGGTGAGGATGCGTGCGCTGTCCATCAGCCAGGCGTTGCCGCCGATGCGAGCCAGCGCCTCCTGAATGCCTTCGAAGGCCGACAGCGGTACGTTGAACTGCTCGCGCACCTGGCTGTACTGGCCGGTGACCAGGCTGGTGTACTTGGCGGCGCCGGTGCCGACGGCGGGCAGGGAGATGGAGCGACCTACCGACAGGCAGTTCATCAGCATCATCCAGCCCTTGCCGAGGTAGTCCGGCCCGCCGATCAGGTATTCCAGGGGTACGAATACATCCTTGCCGGAGTTGGGGCCGTTCATGAAGGCGGCGCCCAATGGTAGGTGGCGGCGGCCGATTTCGACTCCGGGGGTGTCGGTGGGAATCAGTGCCAGGCTGATGCCCAGCTCTTCCTTGTCGCCGAGCAGGTGCTCCGGGTCATAAGCCTTGAAGGCCACGCCAAGCAGCGTCGCTACCGGGCCGAGGGTGATGTAGCGCTTTTCCCAGTTCAGCCGCAGGCCGACGACTTCCTCGCCGTTCCACTGGCCTTTGCAGATCACACCGCTATCGGGCATGGCGCCCGCGTCGGAACCCGCCAGCGGGCCGGTCAGGGCGAAGCAGGGGATATCGTCGCCACGGGCCAGGCGCGGCAGGTAATGGTTGCGCTGTTCTTCGGTGCCGTAATGCAGCAGCAATTCGGCCGGGCCGAGGGAGTTGGGCACCATCACGGTGGAGGCGAGGTCACCGCTGCGGGTGGCCAGCTTCATGGCCACTTGGGAGTGGGCGTAGGCAGAAAAACCCTTGCCGCCGTATTCCTTGGGAATGATCAGGGCGAAGAACCCATGCTGCTTGATGTGCGCCCAGGCTTCAGGCGGCAGATCCATGCGCTGGCCGATTTCCCACTCGCTGACCATCGCGCACAGCTCTTCGGTCGGGCCGTCGATGAACGCCTGCTCCTCGGCGGTCAGCTTGGCTTTCGGGTAAGCCAGCAGCTTATCCCAGTTGGGGCGGCCGCTGAACAGCTCGCCATCCCACCATACGGTGCCTGCCTCGATGGCGTCCTTCTCGGTGGCCGACATCGGCGGCAGCACCTTCTGGAACCAGGCAAACAGCGGTGCGGTGAAGTGCTTGCGGCGCAGCTCCGGCAGCGCCAGGGGCAAGGCGACCGCCAGCCAGAGCAGCCAGAAGATCACCATCAGCCAGCCCGGCGCGTGGCTGTAGGCGCCCATGACGAGCAGATAGGCGGCAACGATTGCCAGGGCGGGTAGGGGCGCCGTGCGGCGGTGGGCCAAGAAGGCCGTACCGATAACCAGAACGAGCAACCAGACAGCGAGCATGCAAAATCCTCCATGATGGCGATGGCAGAACGACTACCGACGCCATAATCGTAGTCGGCAAGCGCAGAGGCTGCCGACAGGGGCGTTACAGATCACTTCCGGGTGGTCACGACCTGTTGCGTTCACGATAGTGACCCCTGCCGGGGCCGCGTAGTTCGGCTAACAAATTGCGTCTGCGGATGACCTGTTGGTCAGCTCATGAATGGCCCTTACGCGTGCTACATGAACGAGGTCGATAGCCAACATCAGTATGTCTGGCTTTCTTCTTCTGAGCAGAGTGGTAGGGTTGTCAGCGTTTCGGCTCATGGGCTTCTGATAAGGACGATTGGCAATGCTGAAGATATGGGGCCGCAAGAATTCCACCAATGTGCGCAAGGCGCTGTGGTGTGCGGAGGAGGCTGGCGTCGGCTATCAACGGCTGGATGCCGGCGGCGCGTTCGGGGTGGTTGATCAGCCCGAGTTTCTGGCGCGCAATCCCAACGGGCAGGTGCCCGTGCTCGAGGATGGTGGCCTGGTGCTCTGGGAGTCCAACAGCATCGTGCGTTACCTGGCGGCAGCTTACGCGCCGGACAACCTCTATCGCGAAGACCCTGTCAGCCGTGCGAATGGCGACAAGTGGATGGACTGGACCACGTCCACCTTTGCCGGCGTGTTCCGCGATTTGTTCTGGGGCACCTTGCGTACCCCGGTCGAGCATCGCGACCTTGCGGCCATCGAGGCTGCCCGGCAGCGTTGCATTACGCTTCTCGCGATACCCGAGCAGGCCCTGGGCGAGCATGACTATCTATCCGGCGACGCTTTCGGTATGGGCGACATTCCCCTTGGTAGCTTCATCTACGCCTGGTTTGAAATGCCCATCGAGCGACCACCGCAGCCCAACCTGCAGGCCTGGTACGCGCGGCTGCGCGAGCGACCGGCCTATCAGCGTGCGGTGATGACCGAGCTGAGCTGATTGCCCCTGATATTTCGTTGTAATAGTTCGACAATACCCCCATCTAAATCCTGTCATTTTTCATGCGTGCGTATCCTTTATGAGTACTGCTCTGTCGATCCGGCAGCTGACCAAAACCTACGGCAATGGCTTCCAGGCCTTGCATGGCCTCGACCTCGATGTGGCCGAAGGTGATTTCTTTGCCTTGCTTGGCCCTAACGGTGCGGGTAAATCCACCACCATCGGCATCCTCTCGACGCTGGTGAACAAGTCCAGTGGCACGGTCAATGTGTTCGGCCATGACCTGGACGCCCAGCCTGCAGCGCTCAAGCGCTGCATCGGCGTGGTGCCCCAGGAATTCAACTTCAACCAGTTCGAGAAGGTCTTCGACATCGTCGTGACTCAGGCCGGTTACTACGGTATTCCTGCGCGCCTGGCCAAGGAGCGTGCCGAGCAGTACCTCAACCAGTTGGGTTTGTGGGACAAGCGCGACGTGGCTTCGCGGGAGCTGTCCGGCGGTATGAAGCGCCGACTGATGATCGCCCGGGCGCTGGTGCACCAGCCGCGGCTGCTGATCCTCGACGAGCCGACTGCGGGTGTCGACATCGAACTGCGGCGCTCGATGTGGAGCTTCCTCACCGACCTCAACAAGCAGGGCATCACCATCATCCTCACTACCCACTACCTGGAAGAGGCCGAGCAGCTGTGCCGCAACATCGGCATCATCGACCACGGGCGGATCGTCGAGAACACCAGCATGAAAGCGCTGCTGGGCAAACTGCACGTCGAGACCTTCTTGCTGGATCTGAAGCACGACCTGGCTGCCGTCCCGCAGCTTGTCGGCTATCCCGCCAAGCTGGTCGACCACCACACCCTCGAAGTGCAGGTGGACAAAAGCCAGGGCGTCACCGAGCTGTTCCGGCAATTGTCGGCACACAACATCGAGGTGCTGAGCCTGCGTAACAAGAGCAACCGCCTAGAGGAGCTGTTCGTGTCCCTGGTCGAGAAGAACCTGTCGAAGGTGGCCATATGAGTCATGAGCAGTCCGAGTTCAACGCCAACATGGTGGCGTTGCGCACCATCGTCTACCGCGAAGTGCGCCGTTTCATGCGCATCTGGCCGCAGACCTTGCTGCCGCCAGCGATCACCATGGTTCTGTACTTCGTGATCTTCGGCAACCTGATCGGCCGGCAGATCGGCGACATGGATGGTTTCACCTATATGGAGTACATCGTGCCGGGGCTGATCATGATGTCGGTGATCACCAACGCCTATGGCAACGTGGTGTCGAGCTTCTTCGGCAGCAAGTTCCAGCGCTCGGTGGAGGAGTTGATGGTGTCGCCGGTGTCGCCGCATACGATTCTGATCGGCTATGTCACCGGCGGCGTGCTGCGCGGCCTGGCCGTGGGCGTGATCGTGACGATATTGTCGCTGTTCTTCACCCATCTGCAGGTGCACCACCTGGGGCTGACGGTGCTGGTGGTGCTGCTAACGGCGACGATCTTCTCGCTGGGCGGCTTCGTCAACGCGGTGTTCGCGCGCAACTTCGACGATATCTCGATCATCCCGACTTTCGTGCTGACGCCGCTGACCTACCTGGGCGGCGTGTTCTATTCGATCACCTTGTTGCCGCCGTTCTGGCAGACCGTATCGATGGCTAACCCGGTGCTGCACATGGTCAACGCCTTCCGTTACGGCATTCTCGGCGTATCGGACATCCGCATCGGTACCGCCATCGGCTTCATGTTGGTCGCCACGGCTGTGCTCTATGTGCTGTGTGTGCGTTTGCTGGTCAGCGGGCGCGGCATGCGCCAGTAAGCGAGGCGAGGTAGGGGGCTGTATGCCCGGCCCCTTACCTGAACTTGCAAGAGAGCCCACTTGTAGGTGCGTCGCCCTCGGCGCGAATCGATCGTCTCACGAAGTGCGAAATCCTGATGAACGCTGATCGCCGGCAAACCGGCTCCTACGGTTGGCGGCGGCTTCAGGTAGCAGGGATATTGCGCTTTGCCGTCTACAGCCAGCCGTAATGCCGGAAGCTGGCGTACAGGCCCACGCAGCCTGCGCCGATCACACCCAAGACTGCGAAATAGCCGTACTGCCAGGTGAGCTCGGGCATGTTGTGGAAGTTCATGCCATAGATGCCGGCGACGGCTGTGGGGAAGGCCAGTATGGCTGCCCAGGCGGCGAACTTGCGCTGCACCACGCTTTGCCGGGACGACTCCAGCAGCAGGCCAATCTCGATGGCGTGATCGGCCATCTCGCGCAGGTTGGTAAGGTCTTCGAGCAGGCGATTGACGTGGATGGCGACGTCACGGAAGTACGGCCGCATGTTCTTGTCGATGAAGGGGAAGTCCAGGTGTTGCAGCTCCTGGCAGATCTCCGCTAACGGGCCAATATTGCGGCGCAGGCGCAACAGGTCGCGGCGCAGTTGCTGAATGCGCACCACCTCGGTATGGGTCATGGCGCATTCCAGCACCGTCTGTTCGAGCTGCTCCAGCTCGGCGTAATAGATATCCATCAACGGTCGGTAATTTTCGATGATGAAGCTGAGCAGGGCATAGAGCACGAAGTCTTCGCCGTGTTCAAGCAGCAGCGGCCGTGCCTCGCAGCGCTGGCGCACCCTGGAATAGGGCGCGGATTCGCCGTAGCGGGCGCTGATCACGTAGCCTTTGCCGGCGAATAGCTGAGTTTCCACGAAGGTCAGTTCGTCGCCGACCTGCACCGGTGAATAGAGCACCAGAAACAGCGCATCGCCGAAGGTCTCGAGCTTGGGGCGGGTATGCCGTTGCAGCGCGTCTTCCAGGGCCAGTTCATGCAGATTGAACTGCCGCTGCAGGTTGCCGAGCTCTTCGCTGCCAGGATCGTGCAGGCCGATCCACACGAAGTGCTCGGGCTTGCTTGCCCAATCGCGGCCTTCGTCGAGATGGATATCGCTGACCTTGCGGCCCTTGCTGTAAACGGCTGCTGCGACGACTTCGCCCATGGTTGGCCCCATGCGTAACCTGTTCGCTGCAGCTTACCTGCTTATCTCAACTCGCTCAGCACCTTTGAACAGGCTCTCAGGTGCGAGCCAGCTCGGCATCCATCGAATCGATACACGCCTGCATGCGTGTACGGCAGGTTTCGATCAATTGAGGCAGGTCATCCATGCTCAAGCCTGCAGTGGGAATCTCGGGCAGTGAACGGATCATCACCTTGCCACTGTTCCAGCTATTCAGGCGCAGGCTTCGCACATAGCTGCTGGCACATACGGGGATGATCGGTACGCCCGCGTTGACGGCCATCTGGAAGGCGCCCCGCTTGAAGGGCAACAGTTCACCGCCGCCATTGCGGGTGCCTTCGGGAAATACCCAGATCGAGGTGTTTTCGTGCTGCAGCGTATGGGTGGTGGCCAGCATCGAGCGCTTGGCTTTGTGCGCATTGCCACGGTCGATCAGCACATTACCCGCCAGCCAATACAACTGGCCGAACAGCGGCACCCATTTAAGGCTCTTCTTGCCAATGCTCACCGTGCGCCTGGGTACCACGCGACCGATGACATACAGGTCATAGTTGGACTGGTGATTGGCGATGATCACGCAGGGTTTGCTGTGTTCAGCAAGGTTGCGTGTATCGGTCTCTACCCGAATGCGTAACAGCCGCAGTGCCGGTAGAGAATAGAAGCGCGCGCAGAGGCGGCTGTTATCCGGGTGGAAGGGCCTGCATAGGCCCAATAGCAATCCGAGAATGCCTGCGATGATGAAATGCACGCTCATCATCAGCATGCGCAGTACGAAAAGCATAGGTGCGACCCACTCGAAAAAGGTCGCGCAGTGTAGAGGTGGCCCGGGCTTTGGGCAATTGCCAGGCCATTACCAGTGATTGCCAGCATTCATGCATACAGCCCATGAGGCTGCATGCATGAACCTTACAAGGCGTGCTGCTTATCCAGCTCGATAGACTTGTCGAGGGTTTCCAGCAGCGCGGCGCGTACCTTGAGCTTGGTCTTGCGGTGGGCGTTCATGTTGATCTTCTTGAACTGCGCCGCCACGGCCAGGGCGGAGGCGAGCAACTGCTCGGCGGGCACCACCTTGTCGAGGAAACCAGCATCCACTGCGCTCTGCGGATCGAACATCTCGCCATTGATTACCGAGCGATGGAACGCGGACTTGCGCAGGCGATCACGGGCTAGCTCAATACCGACATGGTGCATGGTCATGCCGATCTGTACTTCGTTGAGGCCGATGCTGAAGGCGCCCTCGACACCGATGCGGTAATCACTGGAAAGCAGCAGGAACGCACCTTTGGCTACCGCGTGGCCCGGGCAGGCGACGATGATCGGATAAGGATGAGCGAGCATGCGCCGCGCCAGGGTCGAACCCGCGGCTACCAGGTCGATGGCATTCTGCGGGCCAGAGGTCATTACCTTCAGGTCGTAACCACCGGAAAGAATGCCCGGTTGTCCGGTGAGGATCACGATGGCCTTGTCCTGGGTGGCGCGATCCAAGGCTGCATTGAAGGCCTCGATCACCGCAGGAGAAATGGCATTCACCTTGCCGTTGTTCAAGGTCAGGGTGGCGATGCCGTCATCGAGTTGGTAGCTGATCAGGTCGCTCATGGTCGACTCCTTGTTCTGGATATGCGGCTGACGTTACCCATCGGACGAGGTCAGGTAAAGCGCGAAGGATGACCGACAAGTCAGCGTTCAGAGCCAGGCTGCCTGGGCGAGTGAATGAAAGATTCCACTTACAACCTGGTGCCGATGATGGATTGGGCCGATCAGCATTGCTGGCAATCTCATCCACGCCTGTCACCACAGACTGGCAAGCCACCGTTGCGCCATTGCACTTGCTGAAGCGGGCTGCCGCTTGCTGTGGCTTAACCGCATGAATCTTCTGAAAAAAGTTTTGCCTTTGGGCAGATGTTCGATTACATTAGCGCGCCTCGACAGACAGCATGTCTGGCGAGATCCGGTGAAGTGTCCGAGCGGTTGAAGGAGCACGCCTGGAAAGTGTGTATACGAGAAATCGTATCAAGGGTTCGAATCCCTTCTTCACCGCCACTTTCGAAATACCTAAAGCCCCGAAACGGTAACGTTTCGGGGCTTTTTGCATTCAAGGTCGAGGAAGTGTCGAAAGTGCTTATTCGTAGTGAGTCCAGAGCCTCAGCACCTTGACCAGCTATTCATGCTGCAGCACCTGATAGACGAGTCGGTGTTGGATGTTGGTGCGCCGGGCAGGCCGCCCACCAACTTTTCGTCGACTGGTGGGGCCTGGATGTGGCTCAAGAGTTGATTGAATACCTGTTACTAAGCCCCGCCACCGCGGGGCTTTTCCGTTTCTGGCTACCCGAAAATCAGGAATCCGACACTCTCTCACTGAGACGCTGCAGCTTGCCGACCTTGCGCGTTAGTCGGGCCATTTGGTGGCGAGTGAGAATTTCCCGATACTTGTAGTAGAGATCGGCCAGGGCACTTGCCGCGGCAATTGCTGCCAATATGTAGTGGTTCCACTTCCCCATCGAAACGAGTATGACAATGCCTACAGCTGCGCCGATCAGGGTCGGCGACTTGAAAATGATCGAGGCTCGTATCAGCCGCTCACTGCGCACGGCCTGGTGGGCCGCACTGGTGATTGTGCTGGTCACAAACTTCACACCTGGGATCGCGAGCAAGGCTCTGTCCGCCCAGGTTCTTTTTCTCTGAATCATCCTTTGCTGCTTGCTGGCCATCGTCCGTGGTCTCTTTAGTGCACATCAGCAGGATCGTCAGGCCAATGAGCTGACCAGGCGTTTGATAGGGCATGCTGGTATCTAAGCGCTACCTCGTCGCCACCCAGGCGATCAACGACCCGAACACGCCAATGCACGTGCCGATGATTAGCGTTCCCTGGATCAATGCGCGGCGTGCCCGTGCACCAACCTCACGGTAAAACAGATCAATCTCTTGCTTCGGAATACCGCGGCTGATGAGCCGGTTGGCTTGGCTCTTTGCGCGAAGTGAGATTATGGAAAGAGTCAGTACAAGTGCTGCCGCGTACGCGCTCAAGAAAATCCATACATACATATTTGGTTCAGCCTGTTTGCGTCCGTTTATTTTTCCCGATCAGCGCTCGAATGGCGTTGATTTGTTCATCTGTTACACGGCCGCTCCCGGCAGTCATGATCAGCTAGGCAATGAGCTGGGCAATCGACTCTTGCATCTCGGCATTGATAAGAACGTTTGCTCGGTTTGGGCCGATGAAGCGCTCCTGCATCGCCAAGTTGCGCGCTCTTTCAATCGCCTGTTCAGTAAGAATCTGGACGATGCCGTCCACATCGTCAGCGCCGGGTGATGAAACTTTGTACCGCTTCGCTATTCCGGTCTGCGTCAAGTCGATGCGGCTGATATTTGTAATTTCGGAATGTACACAGCCAGTCTTGGACTGAATGTTCCGACCTGTATGCCAACCATACTGGCCGTCTTTACTGCCATCGAAAGGTTGATGGCACGCTTCCCATTCAGGTGGCTGCTAAGCGTCCCCATGACGCATGCCGAGCTGATGGGAGTTTCTACCTGAGTGAACTGCTTGTCCCTAGGGGCACGCTGATTGTAAGCGGCAAGTTCAGCCTTCAAAGCCGCGCATTCAGCGGTTTCCCACTCTCCAGTGCGCGTGTCTCTGTCTTTATTTGCGAAGGCTATTCCCGATGGAGATAGCTTTCAATCTCCAATGGAGTTTCTTGATATTTCTAATGGAAATACCCTCCTGTCGTGAATCCATAGATCACCACCGTACGCCGTATCTCCTATCTGACTTCGCAGCCAAACTAAGGGGTTAACCGTTGACCCGATACCAGATCGCCCCAAGCAGAGGCCAATTCCCCGCAAGACCTACCGATCTACCATTCGCTGGCTGGAAAATCTGGGGTTGTTGGTGACGACCGGCACCATGGTTTATCCGTCAGGCGGTCACTGCATTGCCTGAACCTCTACGGATCGGGCCTCTCGGATTCTATGAGGCCAAATCTTTGGCCTCCCTCGAGGTAACTGTCATGAACGTGAAAAGTACTGAAGGTGCTCAGGATAAATCCAAGAGCTCTGCCAACGACGCCGACAAAAGCGGCTCGAAAGGGGCGCATCACGACAAGGACAAGTCCAAGCCTGCCGGGCAATCCAAAGCGCAGCAAAGCGACGATAATCAGGCTGGGAAAAAGAAAGGCTCTGATAGCAAATCCAAAGGTGAAGATGAGTCCCCTGGTAATAAGTCGAGTGGTAACAAGTCGACCCAGGCGTCAAAGACGTCGAAGTAACGTAGCGCGTTGACCAGAAGCCCGGCCTCAGCGCTGGGCTTTTTCATATCAGCAATCTGCTGCCATGCTGGCTCAGGGCGAATGACCCTGATCTTGACGGGCGAGTCATGCATATTGTGCTCTGAGCTGTAGTTCGTGATTCTTTCGTTAGTGTTGTGAGCCTGTCTCTGTAAAGCTGATTTATGAATTCTTATCTTGAGCGGGAACGTGGCGTGAAGTGGGATGTTTTCTGCAAGGTCGTCGACAACTACGGCGATATCGGCGTGACCTGGCGGCTGGCCCGGCAGTTGGTGGCCGATCAGGGGGCTGAGGTGCGCCTGTGGGTCGATGACCTGGCAGCGCTGGCGCGTATCTGCCCGCAGGCGGATGCCGAGTCGACAACTCAGCGCCTGCACGGCGTCGAAGTACGTCACTGGGCACCGGCCTGGCAGGCGACCGAGCCGGCGGATGTGGTGATCGAGGCGTTCGCCTGTGATTTGCCCGCCGACTACGTGGCGGCTATGGCGGCAAGGCCCGCGCCGATTCTCTGGCTGAATCTGGAGTACCTGAGCGCCGAGGGCTGGGTTGAGGGCTGCCACGGGCTTCCTTCGATGCAGAGCAATGGTCTGCAGAAGTTCTTTTTCTTTCCTGGGTTTACTGCAGGCACCGGCGGGCTACTGCGTGAGCAGAGTCTGCTGAGCGGGCGCGATGCATTGCAGAGTGACACGGGTGGTCGCGAGCGCTTCCTTGAGTCGATTGGCGTGCGGTCAGATGCTGGTACTCGATTGGTTTCATTGTTCGCCTACGAAAATGCAGCGCTGGCTGGTTGGCTCGATGCCCTGGCTAGTGATGCCGCGTCGACTCATCTATTGGTGCCTGAAGGCCGGATACTCGGTGACCTGCAGCATTGGCTGGGGCAACAGATAGGCGCGGGTGCGGTGGTGCGGCGGGGGGCGTTAAGCGTGCAGGTGCTGCCCTTCATGCAGCAAGATCAATACGACGCGTTGCTCTGGTGCTGCGACCTGAATCTGGTGCGCGGTGAAGATTCCTTCGTGCGCGCGCAGTGGGCCGGGCGACCGCTCGTCTGGCATATCTACCCGCAGGAGGAGGGCGCGCACTGGGACAAGCTGGAGGCTTTCATAGCGTTGTACTGCCAGGGCCTTTCTGCCGAAGCCAGCGCAGCGCTACGGGCCGTGTGGCAAGCTTGGAATGCTGGCGAGCCAATGAATGACGGCTGGAACGCGTGGCTACAGTGCAACGATGAGCTGGCCGCCCACGCCCAGGAGTGGGCGAAGTGCCAGGCGGTACGTGCAGATCTTGCCGCGGCGCTGGTGCAGTTTTACCGAAATTGGCTATGATACGCGGCCTCGAATTTTGTAAATCCATTCAGATCCGGATATTCGTATGAAAACCGCACAAGAAATGAAGCCTAACAGCGTGGCCCTGATCGATGGCCAGCCATGGCTGATCCAAAAGGCCGAGTTCACCAAGTCCGGTCGTAACAGCGCCATCGTGAAGATGAAGCTGAAAAACCTGATGAACGGCTCGAAGACTGAAACCGTCTACAAAGCCGACGACAAGATGGAGCCGGTCATCCTTGAGCGCAAGGAAGTGAACCTGTCCTACATCAGTGGCGACGACTACGTTTTCATGGATCCGGAATACAACTCCTACGAGCTGCGCGCCGAAGACCTGGAAAGCGTTCTGCCGTTCATTGAAGAAGGCATGAACGACGTCTGCGAAGCCGTGTTCTTCGAAGGCAAAGTGATCTCCGTTGACCTGCCGACCACCATCGTGCGTCAGCTGACCTACACCGAAGGTTCCGCCCGTGGCGACACCTCCGGCAAGGTGATGAAGCCAGCCAAGCTGAGCAACGGCACTGAAGTGAAAGTGGCTGATTTCTGCGAAATCGGTGACTGGATCGAGATCGACACCCGCACCGGCGAGTACAAGTCCCGCGCCAAGGCGCCGGTCTGATCGTCAGGTTTGCTGTGTGATGAAAAACCCGGCCTTCGCGCCGGGTTTTTTGTGCCCCCCGTTTTATGGCGGGCGCCTTACTTATTAGCGGAGTGTGCAGCGGCAACTCTAGATGATTTGCTCCGTTGTGACGCTAACCTTACTCGTCGCGGCCATCCATCATGATGCGCTTGAGCATCACGTAGACCGCGCCGGTTCCGCCATGCTTGGCGATGCAGGAGGTGAAGCCCAGCACTTGCGGGTGTTGACGCAGCCAGGTGTTCACGTGGCTCTTGATCATCGGCCTGCGCCCGTCGGTGCGCACCGCTTTGCCGTGGGTCACGCGTACGCAGCGAACCTCCAGCTTGGTGGCCTCGGCGAGGAATTCCCAAAGGGTGTCGCGAGCTTTCTCCACGTTCATGCCGTGCAGGTCGAGGCTGCCGTCGAAAGGGATCTGGCCGAGCTTGAGCTTGCGCATCTGGCCGTCTTGCACGCCGTTGCCGGCCCAGTACAGCGCATCCTCAGGGCCAACATCGATGACGAACTGATCGGAGAGGCCGTCGACCTTGATGGTGTCGGTGCGCAGGGTCGCTGCCTGGCGCAGGGTGGCCAGGCGGGCACGGTCGCTCTTCGGCTTACCGGTGTCGGCGCGATCGTGCTTGATCGGCTTCACGCCTTGCAGCTGTGCCTTGAACAGGGAAAAGTCATCGTCTTGCATCGGAGCCTCCGCAGGGGGCGACAAGTTTACCAAGCGGAGAAGGGTAGGTCAGTCGCGTTTCTTCATCAGGTGCGGAGACATGGCCAGGTCGGCGCCGCGTTGACGCATGCGCCGACGACATTTACGCCAGCCAATCACACCGCCGAAAAGCAGCACCAAGCCGACAACCAGAAGAGCACCGGCGTCGCTGGTGGAGTCATTCAGGTTGCCAAGTGCCGGTGGCCGACCCAGTAGGGTTGCGGTACCTGCCATGGCCAGAAGGATACCGAATGTCGCACAGAGTGCCGCCAGAGCAGCGGCAAAGCGCAATCGCCAGCTGCCCGATCCCCTCGGGCGTAGGCGGCGTGCATTGAAACCGTCTGATTGCTTCATGGGGCGACATTTCCTCGAAGGAGCATTTCGCTATGACTGGCAGGAACGAAGCGGGTTCAAACCAATGCGGCGCCTGGCGCCGCAGGCTCAAGCTCAGACCAGCGCACTGGCGTCCGGAACCCAGGCTGCGAAGTTGTCCGCCAGGGCGATCATTTCGATGCGGTGCATCTCGGCGGCGCTGATCACCTTGCCGTCCGGCGTTGGCAGATCGCGGGTAGCACAGGCGGCGTCGACCACGGTGCAGCGGTAGCCGTAATCCTTGGTGGCGCGAATGGTGGTGCTGATGCTGGAGTGGGTCATGAACCCGCAGACGATCAGATCCAGATGGCCGAGCGACTGCAGCTTTTCATGCAGGTCGGTACCGGAGAAGGCGTTCGGCATGCGCTTCTCGACGACGATCTCGCCGGGCAGGGGGGCAACTTCCGGGAGGTGCTCGCCACGCGGGCCGCGGGGATCCAGCAGGCCGCCAGGAATGCCCAGGTGCTTGACGTGAACGATGGCGCCACCCTGGGCGCGTACAGCATCCAGCAGCTTGGCGATTTCCGCCAGGGCTGCATCCAGGCCAGGCAACTGCACCACACCACTGCGATATTCTTCCTGGGCATCGATGACCAGCAGAGTCGCATTGCTCAGGTTGGCAGGCGCGTGGCCACGACCAGTGAGCTGATAGAACGTTTGCGGGTGGGACGACATGTACGACTCCTTGCTGGCGCGGTTAACGGTGCATATTGTCCGCCTCTATGACGCTGCTGTGAACCTCTCTGTTGGTTGTATTGCAGCGCAGCGCTCTCTACAACCCAAGTGAATCGTTTCAGCTGCCTGGCTCTAACGCGGGCCTGCCCATCGAACAGGCGGCTGGCAGCGCTGGATTGCCGGGGTAGGCCTGCTAAACTAACGGCTTTTGCCCGGAGCCATGTTGTGACCGATGCCCGCCCAGCCCTGAACACCCGCCTGCGCACGCTGCGCGATTACATCCGCTGGGCCGTGAGCCGTTTTCAGGCTGAGGAGTTGTTCTTCGGTCATGGCACCGACAATGCGTGGGACGAAGCCCGGCAACTGGTGCTTGGCGCCCTGCATCTGCCCTGGGAAATTGCCGACAGCTACCTGGATTGCCGCCTCGAAGAGGACGAGCAGCAACATCTGCACGCCTTGCTGCAGCGGCGCATTGAAGACCGTGTACCAACCGCCTACCTGCTTGGCCAGGCCTGGTTCTGTGGCTTGCCCTTTATCGTCGATGAGCGCGTGCTGGTGCCGCGTTCGCCGATCGCCGAGCTGATCGAGCAGCGTTTCAGCCCCTGGTTGTCTGGTGAGCCGGCGCGGATTCTCGATCTGTGCACCGGCTCGGGCTGCATCGGCATTGCCTGCGCCTATGAGTTCCTTGACGCCGAAGTGGTGCTTGGTGACCTGTCCTACGAGGCGCTGGAGGTGGCCAACCGCAATATCGAGCGCCACGGCCTCGATGAGCGGGTATACACCGTGCAGGGCGATGGCTTCGCCGGGCTGCCTGGGCAGCGCTTCGATCTGATCGTCTCCAACCCGCCCTATGTGGATGCCGAAGATTTCGCCGACATGCCGGCCGAGTATCAGCACGAGCCGGAAATGGGCCTGGCCTGCGGCGATGATGGGCTGGATCTGGTACGCCGGATGTTGGCGGAAGCGGCCGATCACCTGACCGAGAAAGGCCTGTTGATCGTCGAGGTGGGCAACAGCCAGGTGCACGTCGAGGGGCTGTATCCCGAAGTGGATTTCGCCTGGCTAGACTTCGCCCGTGGTGGCCACGGCGTGTTCATGCTGTCGGCCGAGCAGTGCCGCGAACATCAGGCGCTGTTTCGCGAGCGTCTCTGAGGCGATGTTCTTGATCGGCCAGCTCGAAACAAAAGTCGCCTGACCGGCCGCTACGTGGCGGAAGCGGACGGTGAGCAGAGCTTTTGTGGGAGAGGCTTTAGCCTCGATTTTGTCTAGCTAGGCGTAAAGAGCTCGCGGCTAAAGCCCCTCCCACGAGATCGCGACCGTCCGCTTCTGCCTTGTAGCGGTCGAACAGCCAGGCGACAGGCAGCAGACGGCCGATATCCTCGAGTCTGCGATCAGGCCTCGCGCCCGCCACGGCGCAGCAGGTAGCTATCCATGATCCAGCCGTTGGCCTCGCGGGCAGCTGCGCGGGTATGCGCGATGCGCTCGGCGACATCGGCGAGCCTGCCGGCGATAAGAATCTCGTCTGGCGTGCCGACGTAGGCGCCCCAGTAGATATGCAGATCTTCGCTAACCACATGGCGGTAGCTGTCCTGTGCGTCGAGCATCACCACCACGCTGTCCACGCCCTCTGGCCAGCCTTCGCGCAGGCGTCGACCAGTGGTGATCTGTACGGCTCGGCCGATCTGGTTCAGAGGAATGCGGTGGCGCGCGGTAAGCGCCTGAACGCTGGTGATGCCGGGGATCACCTCGTAATCGAGGCGCATGCCGCCCGTGATCACGCCATCTAGAATACGGATGGTACTGTCGTAGAGCGATGGGTCGCCCCAGACCAAGAAGGCGCCGGTTTCGCCGTCCTTCAACTGGCCAAGCAACTGCTCGAACACCGCCTGCTTGTAGCGGTTGAGGCTGTCGATGCTCGCGTCATAGTTGGCCACATCGCGTTCGCGTTCCGGGTTGGTCGCTTCGAGGATTCGATAAGGGCGACCAGACTCGATATAGCGATCTAGGATCAGGCGGCGCAGGGCGATCAGCTTGTCCTTGGCTTCACCCTTGTCGAGGATGAAGAACACGTCGGCGCGATTGAGCGCCTTGATCGCTTGCGTGGTGAGGTAGTCAGGGTCACCGGCGCCGATGCCGATGATCAGGATGTCTTTCATGCTGCGCGTCTCGTACTTGCAATGGCGCGCAGCATAGCAGTTCGTCACGACAGCTGACCGTAGCCTGCTGCTGAGCGAAGCGATGCGCAGGAGCGATTTGTCGGCAGGCCAAATGCTCCCCTGGGTATCGCTTCGCTCAACGCCAGGCTACTGGTGTTTAACCAGCCGCTAGGCGCAGGACATTTTCCTCTTCTGCCGATGGCTCGGCGACGCCGGCGAGGAACTCGTCACCCCAGCGACGGATATCGTTGTAGTTGACGATATCGAACAACTCGCGCATCCGCGCACGGGCCTCTGCTTTGGGCATATTGAGCGCCAGGTAGCAGGTTTGCGCCAGGTCGGCGGTGTCGTGGGGGTTGGTCAGCAACGCGCCCTTGAGCTCCGCTGCAGCACCGGCGAACTCGGACAGCGCCAACACGCCCTGGCCCTCGAGCAAGCCCTGGGTGGCGACGAATTCCTTGGCCACCAGGTTGAGGCCGTCACGCAGTGGGGTGATCCACATGACATCTGCCATGGCGTACCAGGCCACCACTTCGTCGAACGGGAAGCTGCGGAAGAAGAACTGCACGGGCGTCCAGCCGATCCGCGCGAAGCGGCCGTTGATACGCCCCACCGCCTGTTCGATCTGCGATTGCAGCTCGTCGTAGATGGTCATTTCGCTGGCCGCCGGTACGCAGATGCTGACCAGGGTGATCTTCTTGTGCAGCTCGGGGTTGTCGGCCAGCAGCCGCTCGTAGGCCTGGAGTTTTTCGAGGATGCCCTTGGTGTAGTCCAGGCGTTCGACTGACAGCACCAATTTGATGCCACTCAGCTCGCTGCGCAGGTTGGCCATCTGCTCGCGGGTTTTTTCCTGAGCCAGGGCGTTACGCACGCGATCAATATCCAGGCCGACCGGGTGGGCGCCAAGCTTGACCACGCGGCTGCCGGTATCCACAGCGGTGGTCATGCGCTCCAGCCCCACAGCGCAGCCGTAGGTGATGAAGCGTGGCGCGCAGTTCTGCCGGCTGACGGTCTGTAGCGGCGTGACGCCACGCGCTACGTCGACGAAGTTCTCCACCTGGCGGGGGATATGGAAGCCGATGTAGTCGCACTGCAACAGGCTGCCGATGATCTGCCGGCGCCACGGTAGCACGTTGAACACGTCGGCCGATGGGAAGTAGGTGTGGTGGAAGAAGGCGATGCGCAGGTCTGGGCGCAATTCGCGCAGGTAGCCCGGCACCATCCACAGGTTGTAGTCGTGCAGCCAGACGATGGCGCCTTCCGCGGCTTCCTTGGCGGTGCGCTCGGCGAAGGCACGGTTGACCTTGAGAAACACCTGCCAGTCATCCTCGTCGAAACGTGCGCGCTCCCAGAAGGTATGCAGGGTCGGCCAGAAGGCTTCCTTGGAGAAGCGCTTGTAGAAGATGTCGACTTCTTCCTTGCTCAGTGCCACCCGTGCGGCGGTGAGCTTCGGGTAGCGCTCGGCATCCACGGTGGTGTGGGTTTCGAACGGCTCGTCGCCTTCCTCGTCGACCGCCCAGGCGACCCAGGAGCCAGGGCGCGAGTCACCGAAGAAACTCATCAGGGTCGGGATGATGCCGTTGGGCGAGGTCGGGCGGCGGCGCTGTACCTTGCCGTCCACGCGGTGCTCTTCGTAGGGCAGGCGGTGGTAGACCATTACCAACTCGGCGCGGCCCGGCTTGGTTGCCGTGCGTTTCTCCGCGGCAATGCCATGTTCACCGAGAAAACCGAAATGCACGAAGGCCTGCAGAATACCGCCGCAGCCAGGGCGATCGGCCTGCAAGATCCACGACTGGTGCTCGGTCGCCTTGATCAGGTTCGGCTCCGACTCGCCGACGCAGACGCCCTTGTAGGTGCCATCGAGCATGTTCAGGTCATTGAGGGTATCGCCACAGGCCAATACTTGGCCGTCGTCGATCCCCAACCAATCCACCAGCGCCTTGAGGCTGGTGCCCTTGTTGATGCCTTTAGGCAGAAAGTCGAGGTAGCGATCCGCGGAGTAGAGCAGATCGCAACCTAGCGTTTCTGCGACCTGGGCCAGGGCCGGGTCGGCGGCTTGTTCGGGCGTGCAGAAGTAGGAGCAACGGCGTGCCTGAGGGACGTCCTGACGCTCCAGGCCGAAGCCTTCCACGGCCTGCGCTACCTGGCTTTCGCCCGGCCAGCGAGCATCGACCTGGCTCTGCAGCAGTTGGATCGGTTGCAGGGTGTCGCCATGCACGAAGGTGGCGCCGACGTCGGCGATGATGAAGTCCGGTTGTGGCAAGGTCGGGTCGGCCAATAGCGGCAATACCGCTTCCAGGCTGCGACCGGTGACGTAGGCCAACTGAATTTCCGGGTGGGCGGCGATGGTCTGGTAAAGGCTCAGGCGATCCTCGGGATCACCGGCGAGAAAGGTTCCATCAAGATCGGTTGCAAGTAGCATGCGCTGTCTCCCTGTCCATGAGTGGTGCAGTGACGCGCCGACATCAGCCGACGAGCAAAGCGGGCACCTTGAGGTGCCTCTGATAGGTAGGCGTCTGCCTACGATGAAGCGGTGGCGGGCTCCTGCTCGTCACCTTGGTTATCGTTGTCCGGGTCGTTTTCATCGTCCGAAGGTGGGGCGTCGGGCATCAGCTCCAGAACGGTATGGCTGGTGCGTAGCATCGGTACGAAGTGTGCCTGCTCACCGGCGACCAGGTCGCTGACATGACGCAGGCGATAGAAGGTGTAGGCCGCCAGCAGTCCCAGGGTGGCAGCGAAGTACAGCGGCAGTGCGGCGGCGCCGGTGTATTGCATCAGTAGCCCGGCGAGCAGCGGCCCGCATACGGAGCCGACACCGTTGACCATCAGCAGGCTGCTGGAGCCGGAAAGAATCTCGTCGCTGTGCAGTTGGTCGATCAACTGCGCCACGGCAATCGGGTAGATGGCGAACGACAGCCCACCAAACAGGAACATCAGGGCCAGCAATGGTCGACCGGCCGGCAAAAGGCTCATCAGCAAGGCGACGACCACCGCGGCGCTGACTACCCAGAACAGCACCCAGCGTCGATCATGGCTGTCGGAGAAGCGGCCAATCGGCACTTGCAGCAGTGCGCCACCGAGAATGGTCGCGCTCATCATCAGGCCGACTCCTGACGCATCGAAACCATTTAGGCTGGCATACACCGGCGCCATCCCCCAGAACGCGCCAAGTGCCAGACCGGAAAGACCCGCTGCGGCAATCGACAGTGGGGCGATGCCGACGATGGCGCGCAGGTTGGTGTGCAGGGTCTCCGGCACGCTGGGCTGCGGCTGACGGGTCAGGGTGATGGGCATCAGCGCCGCACTGATCAGCATCGCCGCCAGGGCGAAGAGCAGGAATTCGCCGGGGTCGGCCAAGTTCAGCAGCTGCTGTGCGGCAGCCAGGGCGCCGAGGTTCACCGCCATGTACACGGCGAACATCTGCCCACGCTTGTCGTTCGGTACCTGAGCGTTGAGCCAGCTCTCGATGACCATGTACAAGCTGACCAGCGCCAGGCCGTAGAGCACTCGCAAGCCGAGCCAGACCCAGGGGTCGACGATCAGCACATGAAGAAGCGCAGTGATCGCGGCGAGGGCGGCGCAAAAGGAGAACGCACGGATATGCCCAACGCGGCGAACCAGCGGAATCGCTAGCCAGGTGCCGAGGAGAAAACCGACGAAGTACCCGGACATGATCAGTCCGAGCATTCCGGTGGAGTAGCCTTCGGCGACGCCACGCAGAGTCAGTAGAGTGTTGAGCAGACCGTTGCCAAGGAGGAGTAATGCGACCCCACCCAGCAACGAGCTGATAGGGGAAATCAAGGACCACATGGCGAACAACCCTAGGGGACTATGCCAGTGATAGCAAGCATGAAGCGCGCCAGTGATCTTTGCGATGGTTATCTATGTTATTGAAATATAAAGATTATTTTTACCGACGAACGGTCTTTGTGTTTTTCTGAGGAGTGAAAGGCACCAGCGCGGTGCGCGAAGGAGCGACTTTTTCCCGTTTACGGGGCATTTCATTTGCGCCCATCGGCGCCCTTGGCCAGCTCGTCGGTGCGCGCCGCCATGATGAAATCGTTGCGATGCAGGCCCTTGATCGAGTGGCTCCACCAGGTCACGGTGACCTTGCCCCATTCGGTCAGCAGGGCAGGGTGATGGTTCTCCGTTTCGGCGATTTCGCCCACTGCGTTGGTGAAGGCCAGCGCATGTTTGAAGGTGCGAAAGGCGTAGGCTCTTTCGAGCTGCATCACGCCGTCGCGAACCTCGATGTTCCAGTCGGGAATCTGCCGCATCAGCTCCGCCAGCTCGGCTTCGCTGACCTTGGGTGCATCGGCGCTGCATGCTTCGCAGGTGGCTTTGGATAGATCGGTCATAAATGGCTCCGCTGATATGTAGTCAGGACTATGCGAATTGAACATCGTGTAGGAGCCCGCTTGTGGGCGATCGCTCTACCGTCAATCATCGCCCGCAAGCGGGCTCCTACGATCCAAATTGTTATCTGCCCCATCAAGCCGCCTTGGGCGGAAACTTCGGTTCGTGCAGGCCCAGGCGCATCGCCTCCTGAACATGGCCCATGATGTTTTCCTGGGCCAGGGCGTACAGCCGTTGCAGATCCGGCAACACGAAATACAGCGGCTGCAGGATGTCGATGCGGTAGGGCGTACGCATGGTTTCGACAGGATCGAACTGCAGGTGTTCGGGCTCTGCGGACAGGCAGTACAGCGCTTCCTTGGGTGAGGAGAGAATTCCGCCGCCGTAGATGCGCTTGCCCGCCGGGGTATCCACCAGCCCGAACTCGATGGTCATCCAGTACAGGCGGGCGAGAAACACCCGCTCCTGGGGGCTGGCGGCCAGGCCCAGGCGGCCGTAGGTGTGAGTGAATTCGGCGAACCACGGGTTGGTAAGCAAGGGGCAGTGGCCGAATATCTCGTGGAAGATGTCCGGCTCCTGGAGGTAGTCCAGCTCCGCTTCGGTGCGAATGAAGGTAGCCACTGGAAATTGCTGATTGGCGAGCAGTTCGAAGAAGCGTTGAAAGGGAATCAGCGCCGGTACCTGCGCCACCTGCCAGCCGGTCGCGGCGCGTAGTACACGGTTGATGTCAGGCAGTTGCGGAATTCGATCATGGGGCAGGGCGAGCCTGTCGAGGCCATCGAGATAGGGCTGGCAGGCCCGTGACTCGATCACCGCGAGCTGGCGCTCGATCAGCGTCTGCCAGGTGCGGTGCTCGACCTCGTCATAGTGGATAAAGCCGCTCGCGTCAGGCTGCCTGGCGACGTACTGGCTGGCTTTCATCTAGTGATCTCCCTGGCACAACCCGATCTGGTCATGGCTTACCCACCCTGCGGTGCGTTGCCTGTCGTAAGCATGGCGCAGGCTGAGGGTTGTGTGAGGGGCGTATGCGACCTGCCTGAGGGCCATGACCGAGGTTTTCGTAAAGAAAGGATTACGTCTCGCGCGAAACCTTGTCCTGGGCCTGGCTTGATCCACTAGACTGGCAAGAAACCTTGACGAAAATAACAAGAGCGGCTGTCATGCGTATCAAGATCCATTGCCAGAATCGTGTTGGTATCCTGCGCGACATCCTCGAACTGCTGGTCGACTACGGCATCAACGTCGCACGTGGTGAGGTCGGTGGCGAGCAGGGCAACGCCATCTACCTGCATTGCCCCAACCTGATCAATCTGCAGTTCCAGGCCCTGCGCGCCAAGTTCGAGGCCATCACCGGCGTGTTCGGCGTCAAGCGCGTGGGCCTGATGCCCAGTGAGCGTCGCCATCTGGAACTTAACGCCTTGCTTGGCGCCCTGGAGTTTCCGGTGCTGTCCGTCGACATGGGTGGCAGCATCGTTGCGGCCAACCGTGCTGCTGCTCAGTTGCTCGGCGTGCGGGTGGACGAAGTGCCGGGTATCCCGCTGTCACGCTACGCCGAGGATTTCGACCTGCCGGAGCTGGTGCGGGCCAACCGCTCGCGCATCAATGGCCTGCGTGTGAAGGTATGCGGTGACGTATTCCTCGCCGACATCGCACCGCTGCAGAGCGAGCACGACGACAGCGAGGCCATGGCCGGCGCGGTGCTGACCTTGCACCGTGCCGACCGCGTCGGCGAGCGCATCTATCAGGTGCGCAAGCAGGAACTGCGCGGTTTCGACAGCATCTTCCAGAGTTCCAGGGTGATGGCGGCCGTGGTGCGTGAGGCCCGGCGCATGGCGCCGCTGGATGCCCCGCTGTTGATCGAGGGCGAAACCGGTACCGGCAAGGAGCTGCTGGCTCGCGCCTGTCACCTGGCCAGCCCACGGGGGCAATCGCCGTTCATGGCGCTCAACTGTGCCGGCCTGCCAGAGTCGATGGCCGAGACCGAACTGTTCGGCTATGGCCCCGGCGCCTTCGAGGGGGCTCGCGCCGAAGGCAAGCTGGGCCTGTTGGAACTGACGGCGGGTGGCACCCTGTTTCTCGATGGTGTCGGCGAGATGAGCCCGCGCCTGCAGGCCAAGCTGCTGCGCTTTCTGCAGGACGGCTGCTTCCGCCGCGTCGGCAGTGACGAGGAGGTGTACCTGGATGTGCGGGTGACCTGCGCCACCCAGGTCGATCTGTCCGAACTCTGCGCCCGTGGCGAGTTTCGCGAAGACCTCTATCACCGGCTCAACGTGCTCAGTCTGCACATCCCGCCGCTACGCGAATGTCTCGACGGCCTGCAGCCTTTGGCCGAGCATTTTCTCGACCGCGCCAGCCGGCAGGTCGGCTGCCCGCTGCCCGGCCTGGCACCTGCCGCGCTGGAAAAACTGGGCCGCTATCACTGGCCAGGCAACGTCAGGCAACTGGAGAACGTGCTGTTCCAGGCGGTATCACTCTGTGAGGGCGCAGTGGTGAAACCCGAGCATATACGCCTGCCGGGGTACGGAGCTGCACAGCCTTTGGGCGACTTCTCGCTGGAGGGCGGGCTGGATACGATTGTCGGGCGTTTCGAGAAGGCCGTGCTGGAAAGGCTGCACGGTGAGTTTCCGAGTAGCCGCCTGCTGGGCAAACGCCTGGGTGTGTCCCATACCACCATTGCCAACAAGCTGCGCGAGCATGGGGTGGGCAAGGAGTAGGCAGAAATAAAACGAGCCCGGTGATCCGGGCTCGTCTGGCGGGCTTCAGCGAGCGCTGACCGGGCGCGCTCGGGGGCCTGGCAGAATGCCGTTGACCGCATTGCTGCTCAGCAGGCGAGAGCTGGTGAGGCCCGCAATCTCATGACCACGATCATTCAGGCTGTTCATCACCTGATTGACCAGCGCGGTGATGAGGATGCCCGCAAGGCCGCCGCCGCTGTTCTGCTGTTGCTCCGCAGTGCTGGCGCGGGCGATGCCTTTCCACAGTTCCTTGCCGGTACGCAGATCGACCAGCGTAGCGCTGGCGGCAACTGCCACTTCGCTGCTGATCACCTTGTAGCTGCTGCCGTACTCGGTCACGTCGATGTACAGCACTGTGTCGGCGCCGAAAATTTCGTACAGCTTCTGCGGCGATACTTCGCGGATTTCCTCGGCGTTGAGCATGCCGTTCTGTTTGAACGTCTCGTTGACCACCGCGACGGGCAGCACGTAGTAGCCCGCCTCGCTCAAAGGCGCGGTGATAAGCGAGTAAACGCTGAAGGACGCTTTGATATCCGGCGATTTGTTGACCGGAGGCAGCACCAGAATGGAGGCCGGGCTGCTTTCCTTGAAGGCGCTGTAGTCATAGGGCTGCTTGGTGGCGCAACCGGCCAGCAGCGCGAGCACGGCCAGCGCCGCGAGTGTTCTGATTGAGTTCAGTAGAGGCATGTCGATCACTTGGCGATATTGCGCATCAGGAAGTCCATGTACTGAGCGGACTCGGGGAACAGGGCCTTCTCGGTTTCGAATTGCTGGCGCACCTGATCGGGCTTGCCAATCTCCGCGTACAGCATGCCTAGATGGGCATGGAAGCCTGGCGGCAGAGTGCGATCCGCCGCGCGGGCTTTCTGCACGCTGGCTTCAAGGGCGGCAATCTGCTCTTCGGGGCCGGTGGTGTTCTCGAAGCGCTGATAAACCTGCTGCTGATAGCCATCCCAGTAGTACAGCGATTTGGGCTGCTGGGCGCAGCCGCCCAGCGTTGCAACGGCGAGCAGGGCTGCCAGCAGAAGGGGAGTACGGGCGAATTTCATGGTCGAGTTCTCCGCGCTCACTTGACCGGGCGCCAGGCGCCGCTGTCGACACCGCTGACCAGGTTGTTCACGGCTTCACGAATCGCCAGGTCGAGCACCTTGCCATTGAGCGTCGAGTCGTAACTGGCGGTGCCGCCGAAGCCGATGACTTCACGGTTCGACAGGCTGTACTCGCCGGCGCCCTGGGCGGAATAGACCACTTCGGAAGTGGTGACGTCGACGATATTGAGGTTCACCTTGGCATAGGCGATCTGCTGTTTGCCGCGGCCGAGAATACCGAACAGCTGGTGGTCGCCGACTTCCTTGCGGCCGAATTCGGTGACGTCACCGGTGACCACGAAGTTGGCGCCTTTCACCTGTTGAGCCTGCTTGGAGAAACCCGACTCCTGCTGCAGCTCTGCGAGGTTGTCGCGGTCGAGCACATTGAAACGGTTCGACTGCTGCAGGTGGGTGATCAGGATGGTTTTGGCCTGCCCGCCAAGGCGGTCGACGCTGTCGCTGAAAATGCCGCGCAGATAGCTGGAGCGGTTATCGAACTTGCCGACGGCGATCGGGCTGCGCGGGCCGTTGTAATGGCTGGCAGCGGTAGTGACCTTGGCGACTTCCAGGGTGCGCGAGCTTTCGGTGGCGCAACCGGCGAGCAGCACGAGCATGCCTGCAAGGCTGGCGGTGATGATCTTGTTCATACGAATCTCGTGAAAAAGTGGGCAGGGCAAGGCCTGTAACGGACAGGAAGCTGCCGAACACTTTCACAAGGTGATAACGCATGGGTACTTCGGGCAGCCTGTGCGCGAAGGGTTTGATGAGTCTATCCATGACGCTAACCCGAGAGCCGGGGCGTGGCTTCCTGCGTCGGCGATTCTAGTGATCGTAAAGGCCTTTTGCCAGTAGCGCCTATCATTGGTGTGATGGAGTTGGTAAAGCGTTGGCCCTCAGCTTCAGCGCGACAATGGTGTGCTGCGGCAGTCGGACATGCATGTGTGACTTTCTCGGGAGACATCTCGCATCACCTCGGCCCAGGTGCTGCGAGAGCATGGCTTGGGCGAGAAAGTCAGTAGGTGTATTTCAGGGAGGTCATGAAGTTGCGGGGCGGCCCATATATGCCGTTACCCGCCGAGCCCATGAAATACTCCTTGTCGAACAGGTTGTTGACGTTGAGCGAGGCGGTCAGGTTTTCGCTGATGTCATAGCGAGCCATCAGGTTGGCGAGGGCATAGCTGCTTTGCGTGTAGAGATGCAGATTGTCACCGGTCTTGCTTTCCCAGTTGACCCCACCGCCAATCGTTAATTTATTCAGTGCGCCTGGGAGGCGGTAGGTGGTGAAGGTCTTGATGCTGTGTCGAGGCGCCCGGGTCAGGATGCGTTCGTCGTCCTTGTTGCGAGTGACGCTGTAAACGTAGCCGCTACTGAAGTTCCAGCCCTCTGCAAGTTCGCCATTGAGCTCGAGCTCCACGCCTTCAGTGGTCGTGTCGTTGTAGAGGTCATAGGTACGTACGACGCTGTCCCAGACGGCCAGGTTGTCCTGCTCGGTTCTGAATACGGAGAAGTTGGAGTTGAGGCGACCGTCATTGAAGCTGCCCTTGATGCCGGCTTCATAACTGGTGCCTTCTTCCGGCGCTGGCGACTCGACGTAGTCCTGGACGAAGGAGTCTTGCGGCTGGAATATCTGCGTGTAACTGGCGTACACCGACCACGTGTCATTCAGCGCGTGAACGAGGCCCGCGTAGGGCACGAATATACCGCTTTCACGGCTGTTTTCTTTGCTCTTGAGGCCAGTGGTGTAAGACGTGGAGTCCTTGTTCTGCTTCCAGTCGGTTACCCGGCCACCCAGTAGCAGACTTGTATCCTCAGTCAGGTGCAGGCGGGTGCTCAGGTACGCACCATACTGATACTCGTGAGAAGTCGATTTCCCGCTGCGGTTGAAGTCAGGCCTTGGTGTCGCATCGACCCAGTCTGATGCATCCGCAACGGTGAGGGCGGATCGCAGCGCATAGCCAGGGCTGCTCGACTGCAGTTGCGACAGCGTGACGCCCCCGATCAATTCATGCTCCTGCCCGAACAGCGAGAAGGGGCCTGTCACATAGGCGTCCAGGCTGTCCTGACCGACATCGCTTGCCCAATGAACCGGGCGCACGATGCCACCTGTTCCGGTTGCCTGGTCGATATTGCCTGTCAGGTTTCCAGTGATGGTGTCGTAGCTGTACTCGGTGTGGGTGAACTCTGCCTTGGCATTCCAGCCTGACTCGAAGCTGTGCTCGATCGATGTGAAGACACTGCTCAGTTCGTGGTCGTAGTACTGCCACTTGGGTGTGTCGTTATCTTCTGCATCGAATCGGATGCGCTGCCCGTTGCTGTAGAACAGCAGGCTGGGCCTCACCGGGGAGTCGGTGTCCCGGGTGATATGGCTGAAGCCGAGCGTGAGCAGGGTGCTGTCATTCAGATCCACTTCGGTAATGCCATAGAGCGTGAAGTAGTCCTGCTGGTAATTGTCTGTCCAGGCTCCCTGCTGCTTGTAATCGACAACTGCTCGAGCGCGGATATTGCCGCTTTCGGTAAGGGGGCCGGAGGCATCCACTGCGGTGCCGTAGCGCTGCCAGTTTCCGGTCTCTGCGCTGAGAATGACCTGCGGCTCGTAGGTTGGACGTTTACGGATCATGTTGATCGTCGCGGACGGCGTTCCCAGTCCGCTCATCATGCCGGTAGCGCCACGCACGATCTCGATGCGGTCGAAGATTGCCGTGCTTTGCAGGTAGTTGCTCAGTGATGACGAGGTCGGCACGCCATCTATCTGGAAGCTTTTGATGGAAGAGCCGCGCGCCCAGATTTGCGGGGCGTCAGCTCCCATGCCCAGCGGTTTGACGGTAACTCCGGGGGTGGCCTCCAGCACGTCACTCAAGTTGGTCAGGCGTTGGTCATCCATGCGTTGTCGGGTTATCACCGCAATCGACTGTGGTGTTTCCTTGGGCGACAGGTTGAGGCGCGTGGAGCTGCTCGTCGACCAGGTCGTGTAAGAGCCAGTGCCTTCGGTGGTCGAGCCAGGCGCCTTGCCGGAAATGCTCAGGGCCGAAAGCTCCATGCCACCGCTGATTGGTAGCGGCTGTAGCTCATAACGATTCTCGCCGGTTTTCACCGCTTCCAGGCCGCTGCCCTCAAGCAGGATCGCCAGCGCCTGTTCGATGCTGTAGCTGCCGTCCAGAGCGCGACTGTGCTGGCCGCTGGTCAGGCTGGCATCGCCGGCCAGGAAAATGCCGGCTTGAGCGGCGAAGCGGTTGAGTTGCGTGGCCAGCGGGCCGGATTCGAGTTGGTAGTGTTCGGCGGCGCTGGCCAGTGGTGCGAACAGGGCCAGGGCGATGGCCAGGCTCAGGGGGCGTAGAGAAACCGAGGGGCGAGGGGACATAGGTGTTCCTTGGCTGATGTTGTGGCAGTGTCATCAGCTAATTCGGATGAGACGTGAAAACCGGAACGCCTAAATGAAAATAATTTTCACATGGGTTTCTTGTTTTCTTTGCAAAGCGCCTTGGTAGCGATAGTGGTCATTCGTTACGGAGACACCAATTGGTGGGCTAAAGCCCACCCTACAGCGGGATGTGCGCAGCGATGTAGGTTGGTTGGCAAATTGGTGCTTGCGAGGTAGCGGGCAAGACGGCATCTACCGAGGAGCACGAGTTGTAGATACCGTCTTGCCCGCTACCTAGCAAGTGCCAATTCAACATCAAAAGGCACTCCCGATTTCAGTACGCCGTAGGCGATGCACAGCAACTTGCGCATCGCCGCACACACGATCTGTTTTCCGGTTTTGCCTTTGTCTCTCATGCGCTCAGCCATTGCCCGTATCGCGACGTTATGCGTTATGGACACCACGCCGGGCATGTACAGTCCCGCCCGCAAGGTGGCAGAGCCGGTGCGAGATATCCGCGTTTGGCCTTTGAATTTCCCAGACTCTTGAAGCCTGGGATTGAGCCCCGCATAGGCCGTCACAGCACGGCTGCCGTCGAACCTGTCCAAATCGCCCAGTTCGGCCAGCAGCAGCGCTGCCGTCTTGTCCCCCACGCCGTCGATACTCATCAACAGGTTCCGTTTGCCCCTGAGGTCATCGTTGTCGTCGAAGTGTTTCTTGATCGCCTCGAGCGTCTCGTCGATCTGCTGGCGGGTGTGCTCAAGCACCGATCTGATTGACTCCACTACCCGCGCATCGCTCGTGACATCCAGGCGGTTCTGCTCCATCTGTTCGAGCTCCTGAAGATCCTTCAAGCGACGTACCAGGGCCTTGAGGCGGCGAAGTGACGGTGGATCAGGTTTCCAGATACGTAGCTCGTCCTGATGCTTATCGCCGTAGCTGGCAATCAGCTTCGCATCGACCTTGTCGGTCTTCACCCGCTGTAACTGGCTGCGCGCGTAGTAGGCAATCTGCGCAGGATTGAGCACGCAGACGCGGTAGTTTCTCTCGTAAAGCCACTCGGCTAGCGCCTCGTGATAAATACCGGTCGCTTCCATCACGATCCAGGCCTGCGGATCGGCGTGCTTGAGCAGCCACTGCTGCAGGGCCTCGAACCCTGCCGGGTCATTGGCGAGCTTGGCCTTGGTGCGGTGCTTGCCGTTTGCCTGCACCGTGGCAATGTCGAATGAGTGTTTAGCGATGTCGATTCCGACTACAGACATGGTCCTCTCCTCTTTTTCTGTCTGATCGTCACTGCATCCGTCCAACCTTGCTGATGCGAGCTCGAGGCTCTGGATACCGTTCGGACTTATCAGGGTGAGTGTGGAGCCATGCAGCGCAATCTACGAAACAGGCTCAAGGCCTTAGGGTGGGCTCGACTTGCATGACTCCCCCGATGATCAGTCGGGGACTATCGCCTCTTGTGAGGCGGTAGTCGAGATACAAGGGTGGGCTTCAGCCCGCCAGATCGAATGTCCGCCACAGCGTTTGATCGAGCCGCTAGCGCCTGGCTTCGAGGCTGACCCACCACGGCAGTGGCCGTTCGATGCTGATCGGCAGCACGCTTTGCAGCATGCTCAGGCTCTGTTGCAGATCGTTCAGCGGGAAGGTACCCATCACCCGCAGACCGGCGATTTCCGGTGCTACACCGATATGGCCATGGTGATGGCGGGCCAGCTCGGTGATCACCTCGCCCAGCGGTCGTTCATCGGCCTGCAGAATCCCTCGCGACCAGCTCTGCCGTCCGCTGCTGGCCGCTTCCTCCGTGGTCAGCTGCGCGGCATCGAAACGGCGCTGGCGGCCAGCGGGTACCACCGTGGCTACCTCGCTCTGATCGCCGAAGCGAATGGCAACCTGGCCTTCGAACACATCGAGCCTCGTCTGGTCTGCTTGCTGGCCAATACTGAAGCGAGTCCCTAGGGGTTGCAGACTGCCGTGGACGGTTTCAACCAGCATTGGTCGACTATCCCCGGCGGTCTCGATCAACACTTCGCCCTGGATCAGGCGCAACGTGCGCCGTTGCGCCGTGTAGGCAATATCCAGCGCGCTGTTGCTGTTCAACCAGAGGCGTGTGCCGTCTTCCAGGCTAAGCGAGCGGATTTCACCGACGGCGGTGCGCTGATCGGCACGCCAGGCCAACAGACTCTGCTGCGCCGGCGCCCAACCGAGACGGGCGAGCAGGGCGCCACCGCCAAACACGGCCAGGCCCAGCAGCACCTTGCGCCTGGAGTGTTTGAGTTGTCTGGCAGCGCTCAGGGTGTGCTGGGCGGTATCGCGGTCATCCTGCAGCGGCGAGAAGCGCGTGCCGATACGCTCGACGTACTGCCAGGCCAGGCGATGACTGTCGTGCTCGGCGTGCCAGCTCTGCCAGTTGGCGCGCAGCGCTGCATCGGCGTCGCCCTGCAGTTGCGCGTACCAGTATGCAGCCTGCTTGAGCACGGCGTGATCCGGGGCATCAGACGAGGGCTTCATCCAGCTCCATCTCCAGCAGCAGGCACTGGTACATGGCCTGGGCCAGGTACTTGGTCACGGTGCGTTCGGATACGCCCAACTGCACGGCGATTTCGCGGTAGGTAAGGCCTTGCAACTGAGCCAGCAGAAAGGCCTCGGCGACCCGCTCCGGCAGGCGGGCGAGCATGCTGTGAACCTGCTGCAGTGCTTCGAGCACCATGGCTCGATGTTCTTCTGAGGGCGCGCAGACCTCGGGACGGCTTGCCAGCACATCGAGCCAGGCCTGCTCGACCTCGCGACGGCGCCAGAAGTCGACGCACACATGCCGCGACATGGCGTGCAGGTAGGCGCGGGCGTGGCTGTCGCTGTCGAATTGGCGAGGTTTGCTGAGCAGGCGCAGAAACACGTCGTGAGCCAGGTCCGCCGCATCGCTGACGTTGCCCAGGCGCTTGCTCAGCCAGGCCTGAATCCAGCCGTGGTGGGCACTGTAGTAGCCCTCCACCTGGTGTGCGTAGGAATCGTCCAGGGTAGACATCGAAATCAATCACATATGCGAAGTGTTCGCATCTTATTGAAGTGCGATGGTGGCGGCAATCCCGCTTTAGCCTACGGGGTAGAGGATTCCGGCAGCAACGTGGCGATCAGCGCCCGCACGCTGCCGGGCAGCGCTTCGAGGTCGCGTACCAGCATGCTGCGTTCGCGCACGGCCCAGGCCTCGTTCAGTTCGATGGTGTGCAGCTTCATGGTGCGGCGGTGTCGGCTGGCGGCGGACTCGGGGATGATGCCAATGCCGACGTTGGCTTCGACCATGCGGCAGATGGCCTCGAAGCTGGACATCTGGATGCGCAGCGACAGCGTGCCGCCCAGGGTTTCCACATGTTCACGCAAGAAGGTCAGCAGCGTGCTGCCGTCGTGCAGGCCGATGTGCTGGTACTGCAGGGTGTCGCGCAGGCTGACCTGATCGCGGCCGGCCAGGGGGTGGTTGTCCGGCACCACCAGCACCAGGCGATCGGTGCTGAAATGCAGCACCTGCAGGCCAGCGGCTTCCACCGGCCCTGCGATGATGCCCAGGTCGGCGCCGCCATCGAGCACGCCGCGGACGATATCGCGGCTCAGGCGCTCCTGCAGATCCACCGTCACGCCGGGGCGCTCGGCAAGGAAGCCAGCCAGTACTTCGGGCAGGAACTCGGTCACTGCAGTGGTGTTGGCGAAGATGCGGATATGCCCGGCCGAATCACTGCCGTATTCGGTGAACTCGCTTTTCAGGTAATCGACCTGGCGCATGATCAACCGCGCGTGCTGCAGCAGGCGCTGGCCGGAGGGCGTCAGCTCCACGCCACGGCTGTCGCGGTACAGCAGGCGCGTATCGAGCTGGCCTTCCAACGCCTTGATGCGCGCGCTGGCTGCGGCGGGTGACAGCGAGGCGCGCCGTGCGCCCTGGGTCAGGCTGGGCGATTCGGCGATATGGATGAAAAGGCGCAAATCCGGCAGATCGAAGTGCATGGTGATCCTGTTCAGGCAGCGGAAGCGGTGTTCAGCATAACCGAACGCCGGTTTATGCAAATGCAAATTCACAGAACGATAAGTGGATTGCATGCTGGTCGCACATAAAAAGACAGCTGGAACCCACCATGAGCGACTCTGCTTTTTCCGCCTGGATCGGCCGCACCGAAGAATCCCACGATCAACTGAGCCGCAACCTGGTCAAGCGCATCGCCGCGACCCTGGGCGAAGACACGCCCGCTCACGGCGAAGCCTTGCCGCCGCTCTGGCACTGGGCGTTCTTCCAGGGCCCCATCGCCGAAAGCGGCCTGGGGGGTGACGGTCACCCGGCACGCGGTGGCTTTCTGCCGCCGGCCGACAACCGCAACCGTATGTGGGCGGGCGGTCGCGTCGAGTTCATCGCCACGCTGCGGGTCGGCGCAGAGGCCACCCGCGTGTCGACCATCAAGCACATCGAAGAAAAGCACGGCCGCACTGGCGCGCTGCTGTTCGTCACCGTGCAGCACGATTACCTGCAGGACGGCGAGCTGGCGATCCGCGAGGAGCAGGACATCGTCTACCGCGAGCCCAGCCCGCCCAAGAGCGGCGCTGGCGAGGCGCTGCCGAGCGGTGACTGGCGCGAAGGCGTGGTGCCCAGCCCGACACTGCTGTTTCGCTACAGCGCGGTGACCTTCAACGGCCACCGCATTCATTACGACTGGCCCTATGTCACCGACACCGAAGGCTATGCCGGGTTGGTGGTGCACGGCCCGCTGATCGCCACCCTGAACCTGCGCGCGTTCTGCCGCGCCAACCCGCAGGCCCGTTTGCGTCGTTTCGCCTATCGCGGCCTGCGCCCGCTGGTTGCGCCAGAGCCCTTCGAGGTGGCCGGGCGCGTCAGCGCTCCGGGCAAGGCGCAGCTGTGGGCCGGTAATGAAGCCGGCATGGCCCAGCAGGCCGACTTGGAATTCGACTGACCAGCGCCATTGATCCCCCTGCGCTTGGCGTACAACAAGAAGAATCGAGGAATCGAGATGACCCCGGAACAGAACGAAGAACTGAATTTCATCCGCGAAGGCGTACGCGGCCTGTGTGCCGAATTCCCCGCCGAATACTGGCGCAAGATCGATGAAGAGAAGGGCTTCCCGGAAGCCTTCGTGGCGGCCATGACCGAAGCCGGCTGGCTGTCGGCGATGATCCCGGAACAATACGGCGGCTCTGGCCTGGGCCTGGCCGAAGCCTCGGTGATTCTCGAGGAAGTGAATCGTTGCGGCGGCAACTCCGGCACAGTGCACGGGCAGATGTACAACATGTTCACCCTGTTGCGTCACGGCAGCGATGAGCAGAAAAACTACTACCTGCCGAAGCTGGCCAGCGGCGAGCTGCGCCTGCAGTCCATGGGCGTGACCGAGCCCACCACCGGCACCGACACCACCAAGATCAAGACCACCGCCGTGCGCCAAGGCGACAAGTATGTGATCAACGGCCAGAAGGTGTGGATCTCGCGCATCCAGCATTCCGACCTGATGATCCTGCTGGCGCGCACCACGCCGCTCGCCGAGGTGAAGAAGAAATCCGAAGGCATGTCGATCTTCCTGGTCGACCTACGCGACGCCATCGGCAACGGCCTGACCGTGCAGCCAATCGCCAACATGGTCAACCACGAGACCAACGAGCTGTTCTTCGACAACCTGGAAATTCCTGCCAGCAGTTTGATCGGCGAAGAGGGCAAGGGCTTTCGCTACATCCTCGATGGCCTGAATGCCGAGCGCACGCTGATCGCTGCGGAGTGCATCGGCGATGGCCGCTGGTTCATCGAAAAAGCCAGTGCCTACGCCCGTGATCGCGTGGTCTTCGGCCGTCCGATTGGCCAGAACCAGGGCGTGCAGTTCCCTATCGCCAAGGCGCATATCGAGGTCGAGGCCGCCGATCTGATGCGCTGGCGCGCTTGCGAACAGTACGACCGCGGCGAAAATGCCGGGGCCAGCGCCAACATGGCCAAGTACCTGGCGGCGGAAGCCTCCTGGGCGGCGGCCAACGCCTGCCTGCAGACCCACGGTGGTTTCGGCTTCGCCAATGAATACGACGTCGAGCGCAAGTTCCGCGAAACCCGCCTGTATCAGGTGGCGCCGATCTCCACCAACCTGATCATGTCCTACGTGGCCGAGCATTTGCTCGAGCTGCCGCGTAGTTTTTAAGGAGCTTGCCATGAGCACCCATACTCAGCAGCTCGCTGCATTTCTAGCCGACCTCCGTTACGAGCAGATCCCCGCGCAGGTGCTGGATCGTACCGAAGACCTCTTCCTCGACTGGCTCGGTTCGGCACTGGCCAGTGAAGGCGCGCGGCCGATTCCGCTGTTCGAAGCCTACGCGCAAAAGATGGGCCCGACCGATGGCCCGGCGCGCATTCTGGTCAACGGCCGCGGCACCTCGGCGTACTTTGCGGCACTGGTCAACGGCGCGTCTTCCCATCTGGTCGAGCAGGATGACCTGCACAACAGTTCGGTGCTGCACCCGGCCACGGTGGTGTTCCCGGCGGCCCTGGCTGCGGCGCAGGGCCTGGGCAAGACAGGCCGCGAGCTGTTGCTGGCCTCGGTGGCCGGCTACGAGGCGGGCATCCGCATCGGTGAGTTCCTCGGCCGCTCCCATTACCGCATCTTCCACACCACGGCCACGGTCGGCACCCTGGCCGCTGCCGTGGCGGTGGGCAAGCTGCTGAACTTCGACAAACAGCAGTTCGTCCACCTGCTTGGCAATGCCGGCACCCAGGCCGCCGGGCTTTGGGAGTTTCTGCGCGATGCCGCTGATTCCAAGCAACTGCATACCGCCAAGGCCGCTGCCGATGGCTTGCTGGCCGCGTATTTCACCGATCAGGGCCTGACCGGCGCACAGAACATTCTCGAGGGCGAGCAGGGCATGGCCGCCGGGATGTCCAGCGATGCCAACCCGAGCAAACTGTCGGATCGTCTCGGCAGCCGCTGGGCGCTGGCAGAAACCTCGTTCAAGTTCCACGCCTCCTGCCGCCACACCCACCCGGCTGCCGATGCGCTGCTGGATCTGATGCAGCGCGAAGGCCTGCGACATGGCGACATCGCCCAGGTGATCACCCATGTGCACCAGGGCGCCATCGATGTGCTGGGGCGTGTGGTGGTGCCGCAGACCGTGCACCAGGCCAAGTTTTCCATGGGCACCGTGCTGGGCCTGATCGCCGTGCATGGCAAGGCGCAGCTCACCGAGTTCGAGAACCTGTCGCTCAGTGATGCTGACGTCAGCGAATTCAGGGATAAGGTCAGCATGCGCCTCGACCCCGAGGTGGATGGCGCCTATCCGGCGCGCTGGCTGGGTCGGGTCGAGGTGGTTACCACCGACGGCCGCACCTTGCGCGGCGCCATTGACGAGCCCAAGGGCGATCCGGGCAACACCCTCAGCCGCAGTGAGCTGGAAGACAAGTTCCGCCGCCTGCTGGCATTCGCCGGCAAGCGCAGCAGCGTTGATGCCGGTGAGCTGATCGCCAAGGTCTGGCGCCTGCGACAAACCGACGACCTGAGCGGCCTGGCCTGACTGCGTCGACATATTGCGCTGGATCGATGAAGCGCGATCCAGCCTACGGATCTGGACGATTGAAACGGGAAAACCGCCATGAATAACAACAATACGCAGCCCCGGCCATTGGACGGCATCACCGTGGTCAGCCTGGAGCACGCCATCGCGGCGCCGTTCTGCACCCGTCAGCTCGCCGACATGGGCGCTCGGGTGATCAAGGTCGAGCGCCCCGGCAGTGGTGATTTCGCGCGTGGTTACGACGAGCGGGTCAATGGCCTGGCGTCGCACTTCGTGTGGACCAACCGTTCCAAGGAAAGCCTGACCCTCGACCTCAAGCAGGACGATGCCGGTGAGGTGCTCGACAGCCTGCTGGAAAAGGCCGACGTGCTGGTACAGAACCTCGCGCCGGGCGCGGCAGCGCGCATGGGCCTGTCGTTCGAGGCGCTGCATGCGCGCTTCCCGAAGCTGATCGTCTGCGACATCTCCGGCTACGGCGAAGGCGGCAGCTACGAGAAGAAGAAGGCCTACGATCTGCTGATCCAGAGCGAGGGCGGCTTCCTGTCGGTCACCGGCGGGGCAGGCGACGATCAATTGGCCAAGGCCGGCTGCTCCATCGCCGATATCGCCGCCGGCATGTATGCCTACAGCAACATTCTTACCGCTCTGCTGCTGCGTGGCAGAACCGGTCTGGGCAGCCGCATCGATGTGAGCATGCTCGAGAGCCTGGTCGAGTGGATGGGTTATCCCCTGTATTACGCGTACGACGGTGCCACGCCGCCGCCGCGTGCCGGGGCCGCCCACTCGACCATCTATCCCTACGGCCCATTCCCCGCTGGCGACGGCGGCACGGTGATGCTTGGCCTGCAGAACGAGCGCGAATGGCAGGCGTTCTGCGAGCGGGTGCTGCTGCAGCCTGAACTGGTGACCGATGAGCGTTTCTCGGCGAACTCCAGGCGTTCGGCCAATCGTGAGGCGCTGCGCTCGATCATCGTCGGCACTTTCGCGGTGCTCAGTGCCGAACAGGTGATCGAACGGCTGGAACACGCACAGATCGCCAACGCCCACGTCAATGACATGGCCGGTGTCTGGGCCCACCCGCAGCTCAAGGCCCGCGACCGCTGGCGCCAGGTGGACAGCCCGGCAGGCAGCTTGCCCGCGCTGCTGCCACCCGGTAGCAACAGCGCCTTCACGCCGCGAATGGATGCGGTGCCAGCGCTGGGCGAGCACACCGAAACCTTGTTGGCCGAGCTGGGGTACAGCGATGCCGCGATAGCGGGCCTGAAGGTCAGCGGCGCGATTTGAGGCCTAGTTCGAGGCGACATGAGTCGGCGGCCGTGCACGCTCGGTTTTGTGGGCTAAAGCCCACCCTACGAAAGGCATACGGGTAGGGTGGGCTTCAGCCCACCAATTGGCCGTATCACCAAACAATAAGTCTTACGCCAGGAAGCAGATTCCATGACCAGACAAACCATCCGTAGCGCCTTGTTCGTACCGGGTAGCCGGCCTGATCGCTTCGCCAAGGCACTGGCCAGCGGTGCCGACACGGTCATCATCGATTTCGAGGATGCTGTCGAAGAACCGCTCAAGCGCCAGGCCCGTGAAAACCTCGGTGCCTTCCTGACAACCAACCCCGAAGCGCGGCTGAGAGTGCGGGTCAACTCGCCCGAGCATGCCGAGCATGAGGCGGATCTGGATTTCTGCGCCGCCCATGCGGGCGTCATCGGCGTGCTGTTACCCAAGGTTGAAAGCGCGGCGCAGAGCGAGCGTGCCGCCGCAACCGGCAAGCCTGTGTGGCCGATCATCGAAAGTGCCCGAGGCTTGTTGATGCTTGCCGAGATCGCCTTGGCCAAAGGTGTCGATCGCCTGAGCTTTGGGGCGCTGGACCTGGCTCTGGATCTCAACCTCAACACCGGCAGTGCGGCGGCGCAGATCGTTCTCGACCAGGCGCGCTACCACATCCTGGTGCATTCACAGGGCGCCGGATTGGCCGCACCGCTGGATAGCGTATACCCGGCCATCAGCGATGCTGATGGTCTGGCCCGCACCATGCAGCACGCCCGGGATATGGGCTTTGGCGGTGCGCTGTGCATCCATCCTGCCCAGGTCGACACCATTCACCGCGCCCTGGCGCCGGATGAGCAGACCCTCGATTGGGCGCGCCGCGTGGTTGCGGCCGATAGCGGTGGGGCTGGCGCCTATCAAGTGGACGGGCAGATGGTCGACGCGCCAGTGCTACTCAGGGCTCAGCGCCTGCTGGCGCTGGCTGGTGCGTGAAATAGGAGGGGGTCGAAACAGGTGTTCTGGCGTTCAGTAAAACCGAACGCCACCTTGAAAAAATGTGAATTCTGAAAACAGGGCGCATTGTGCAACCTGCGCTTAGCTGTAGACGTACGCTTCAAAACAAAAACAACAGCCTCAGAGGCAGAGCCATGTTCAAGCAAACAGTTCTACGAGTAGGTGTGCTCGCTGCTTTTTCCCTGGCGGCACTTCACAGTGCCGTGCAGGCCGCTGAAAAGCCCGCCGAACTCAAGGTCGGCATCACGACGTTCCTTTCTGGCTCGGCATCGGTGTTCGGTGTGCCTGCGCGCGACGCGGCGCAGATGTACATCGAGGAGCTGAACGCCAAGGGCGGCATCGATGGCGTCAAGATCAAGCCGATCTACATCGATGAAGGCGTAGGCGGCGACCGCCTGCTTTCCGAGTACCGCCGCGTGGTGCAGGAGGAGAGGGCCGAGCTGATGCTGGCGTCGATCTCCAGCGGCAATTGCAACACCCTGGCGCCGGTGGCCGAAGACCTCAAGGTAGTCAACCTGATGTGGGATTGCGGCACCGAGAAGGCACTGGAAGGCCACGGCTACCGCTACGTATTTCGCACCCAGGCCAACGCGGTGACCGAGATGGTCGCGGCAGTCGCTTACCTGCTCAAGGTCAACCCGGACTTCAAGACCATTGCCGTGGTCAACCAGGATTACGCCTGGGGCCGCGATTCCTGGGACATCTTCCGCACCGTACTGACCCAATTGAAGCCTGACGTGAAGGTCGTCGCCGAACTGTTCCCGAAATTCGGTGCACCGGACTTCTCGGCCGAAGTCAGCCGTTTGCAGGTACTGCGCCCGGACGTGGTGCTGTCGACCTCCTGGGGTGGTGACCTCGACACCTTCGTGCGTCAGGCCAGCCAACGGGGCTTGCTGCGTACCTCCAAGTTCTATCTGCCGCTGGGCGAGAGCTCCCTGGAGCGCCTAGGCCAGACCCTGCCTGACGGCGTGCTGATCGGCGCGCGTGGCGACCACTACTTTCTCCACCCCAGCTACCTGAACGACGAGAAGCACAAGACCTTCGTCGCCACGTTCAAGGAAAAGACCGGCAGCTACCCGATCTACTCCGTGTACCACATGGTGCAGGCACTGGACGCTATGGTCGCGGCCTATGACAAGGCGATCAAACAGAACGCCGGCTGGCCGAGCGAGGAGCAACTCGCCGAGGCGTTCCGTGGCCTGGAGTTCCGTGGCTTGACCAGTGCGGTCACCATTCGCCCGGAAGACGGGCAGGGCATGGAAGAGCAACTGTTCGGTATTACCACGACCAGCAGCGAGCATTCCTTCAAGGTCTTGAAGGACATCATGATCGTGCCAGCCGAGCCCGTCACCACGCCGGCTGGTCAGCACACGCCTGACTGGCTGAAGACCGTAACGCCGACGATCATCGACGCAGTCAAACCCGCACAGGCGCAGTAACCATGAGCAAGGACATCCTGATTCTGGCGTTGCTGGATGGGGTGTCCTATGCCGGCCTGCTGTTTCTGGTCGCGCTGGGACTCACCTTCATCTTTGGCGTAGTACGCATCCTCAATGTCGCCCATGGCAGCCTGTATGCCTGTGGTGGCTATGCTGCCGCCACGCTCGGTCTGTGGCTGGGCGGCGGTTCCCTCGGGGTATCGCTGGCCGCGCTGATCGGCTCCTCGATCGTCGTGGGTATCGTGCTCGGTACCCTGCTGATGCTGTTGCTGCGGCGCTTCCAGGATCGTGATCCGATCCTGCAGCTGCTGGTTACCTTCGGCGCCTTCATGATCTTCGAAGACCTGCAGCGGATGATCTGGGGCACCCAGCCCTATTTCGTCGCCGACGTGGTCAACCAGATGGGCACCTCCGAAGTACTGGGCGTCATCTACATGAACTACCAGCTGTTGTTCGTGCCAGGTGCCGCGCTGGGGGTCTATGCACTGCTGCAGTGGTTCCTCAATCGCACGTTGATGGGCCGGCAGATCGTTGCCGTTACCCATGATCGCGAAGTGGCCACGGCCATGGGCATCAATGCCAAACGCATCGCTTACCTGACCTTCGTGGTCGGCGCGATGCTCGGTGCCCTCGGTGGCGCGCTTGCCTCGCCGACCACGTCGCTGGTGCCGGGGATCGGTGCCGACATGATCGTGCTGTCTTTCGCAGTGGTGGCCACGGCCGGGCTCGGGCAGATCTCCGGTGCGCTGATCACGGCGCTGTTGATCGGCCTGTCACGCTCGTTCTGCGTCTACTTGTACCCCGAGCTGGAAGTGGTCATGCCCTACGTGATCATGGTGCTGGTACTGCTGGTACGCCCCCAGGGCCTTTTCACCGTGGCTCAGGCAAGGAGAATCTGATGCGCCTTTCAATGATTGTTGCAACCGTGGCCGGGGTCGCGCTGCTGATCACCGGGCTGAGCATGCCCTGGCTGAAGATTCCGCTGATCCTGTCCTTCTGCTACGGCATGGCCGCTTTGGGTATCGGCGTGCTGCTGCGCGCTGGGCAGATCTCGTTTGGGCACGCCATGTATGCCTGCATCTCCGGCTATGTGGTGGCTTACCTGAGTAGCCATTTCCGCGGCCTCGACGGCGTGCTGCTGATCATCCTCGGCACCCTGGCCAGCATCGCCGTGGGCATGTTGGTCGGTGCCTTCGTGGTGCGCTACCGGGAGATTTTCTTCGGCATGCTGAATCTGGCCATTTCCATGGTGCTGTTCACCGTGCTCGGCAAGTTTTACGCCTACACCGGCGGTACCGATGGGTTACGCGTGCAGCGCCCGACGCTGTTCGGCTTCGAGCTGGGCCGTACCGAGTTCGAGAGTGCCCTGCTGGTACTGGCGGTGATCCTTTCGCTGGCAGTGATCTGGGGCGTGCAGCGCTACTTCCGCTCTAGTGCCGGTGAGGCGCTGGCGGCGATCAAGACCAACGAAACGCGCCTCGAATACCTGGGCGTGTCCGCCAAATTGCTGCTCTGGCAAGGCTATGTGCTGTCGGCTGGCCTGTGTGGTCTGGCCGGTTCGCTGTTTGGTCTGTCTCAGGGGTTGGTAACGCCGGAAATGGGCTACTGGCTGCGTTCTGGCGAGTTCGTGTTCATTGCCATTCTTGGCGGTTCGGGCCACGCGGTGGGCGCTTTCGTCGGCGCGCTGCTGTACGAGTTCCTCAAGATGTACGCCGCTGCGCTGGTCAGCGGGGCCTGGCAAATGATTCTCGGCGTGACCCTGATCGTGATCATTTATTTCCTGCCCAAGGGCCTGGTCGGGCTGCTATCGGAACGCCGCAAGGCGCTGCGAGGTGATGCATGAGCGCCTTATTGAAAACTGAAGGGCTGACCCTGGCGTTTGGCGGCCTGGTGGTTGCCAATGGCATCGACTTCGAGTTGCACGAGGGGGAACGTCTGGCGGTGATCGGCCAGAACGGTGCCGGCAAGACCACCTTCATCAATATCTGCACCGGCCTGCTGCGTCCCAGCGCGGGGCGCGTCGAGTTCGACGGCGTGGACATCACCGGCAAGTCGCCGCGGCATATCGTGCGCCGCGGCATGGCCCGCTCGTTCCAGCTGCCGCAACTGTTCCTCGACCACAGTGTGCGCCAGTGCCTGGAGCTGGCCGGCATGGCCCGGCAGTCACGCATGCCCTGGTGGCGTTCGCTGGCCTCGAGTGCCGATGCCCGTGAGGTCGACCGTGTGCTTGAACTGGTCAATCTGCGTGCGCGTCAGCATGAGCCTGCTTCGAACCTGCCGGAGGGGCAGCGCAAGCTGCTCGATGTGGCCATGTCGCTGATGCTCGAACCGCGCCTGCTGATCATGGATGAGCCCACCAGCGGCGTATCCAGCGAAGAGAAGCATGGGGTGATGGAGATCGTCATGGGCGCGCTGGAGGAAAAGAAGGTCACCGCGATCTTCGTCGAGCACGACGTCGATATCGTGCGCCGTTACGCCACCCGCGTCGCCGCCTGGATTTCCGGTGGTATCGCTGCCGATGGTTCCCCCGACACCGTACTCGCGGACGCCAATGTGCGCCGTGAAGTTCTGGGCGAGTAGAGGAGGTCGTCATGCTGCATTTCGAAAACATCAGCGCAGACATCCTGCAGGCGCCGGTGCTGCGCGGGATTCAGGCAAGCCTGCCGCAGGGCAGCCTGAGCGCCGTGGTCGGCCGCAACGGGGCCGGCAAGACCACCTTGCTGCGCGCGATCATGGGCTTCGTGCCGTTACGTGGTGGGCGCATCCTGCTCGACGACAGCGACCTGGCGAAAGTGCCGGCTCACGGTCGAGCGCGCCTGGGAATTGGTTACGCACCGCAGGAGCGGGTGATGTTCCCGACCCTGACGGTGGAAGAAAACCTGCGTCTGCCTTGCCAGGTCATCGGCATGTCGCGCGCCGAGGTGGACGCCCGCTTGGCGCTGACCCTGGAGGTAGCGCCGCAACTCAGGGAGATGCTGCCGCGCTCCGGTGCTGCGCTGTCCGGCGGGCAGGGCAAGATGGCGGCATTCGGCCGTGCGCTGATGGTCGGCACTCGCCTGATCCTCCTCGACGAACCCTTCCAGGGGCTGGCACCGGCCCTGGCCGGGCAGTACGGCGAAGCGCTGAAGCGTCTGCAACAACGCGCACCCGAACTCTGCGTGGTGATCACCGAATCCAACGGCAGCCTGCTGCGCGATCTGCCCGATCGCGTGCTGCATATCGAGCGCGGGGCACTGCTGCCTGACCAGACAGCGCCCACGCCGGCACCATCCTCTTCATCCTCCTTTTCCCTCGAGGCTTACCCATGAGCAAGTTGTTCATCGACGGCGCCTGGTGCGCACCCCTGAGCCAGGAAACCCTGCCGGTCTACTCGCCGGCCGACGGCCAGGTCTATGCCGAAATCGGCCGTGGCCAGGCTGGCGATATCGACCTGGCAGTGAAAGCCGCGCGCAAGGCCTTTGAAGGTGAATGGGGGCGCTACAGCGCAACCGAGCGCGGCCGCGTGCTGGTGCGAATCGGCAACAAGGTGCTGGAGCACATCGACGAGCTGGCAAAGATCGAGGCGCGTGATACCGGCAAGCCGCTGGCCCTGGCACGCAAGGACATCGAGGCGCTGGCCCGTTACTTCGAGTTCTACGGTGGTGCTGCGGACAAGGTGCACGGTCAGGTGATTCCTTATCTGCCCGGCTATTCGGTGAGCGTGGTGCGCGAGGCGTATGGCGTGGTGGCGCACATCATTCCCTGGAATTACCCGGCGCAGATGCTCGGGCGCACCATCTGCCCGGCGCTGGCCATGGGCAACGCCTCGGTGGTCAAACCGGCGGAAGATGCCTGCATGACCTCCCTGCGTATCGCCGAACTGGCGGTCGAGGCCGGTTTGCCGGCGGGGGCGCTGAATATCGTCACCGGGCTCGGCCGCGAAGCAGGTGCTGCGTTATCGGAGCATCCGGACATCAACCTGATCACCTTCACCGGCTCGCCTCAGGTGGGCGTGCAGGTGCAGCAGGCCGCCGCGCAGAACCACGTCAAATGCGTGCTGGAGCTGGGCGGCAAGTCACCACAACTGGTGTTCGCCGATGCCGATCTGGACAAGGCGGTACCGATCATCGTTGGCGCAATCATTCAGAACGCCGGTCAGACCTGTTCGGCCGGCAGCCGCCTGCTGATCCAGCGCGAGGTGTTCGACAGCGTGCTGGAAAAGGTCGCCGCACGCTTCCGCGAAATGCGTGTGGGCGCTCCCGATGCTTCGCCCGATTGCGGCCCGATCATCACCCGTGCGCAGTTCGAGCGGGTCAAGTCATTCATCGCCGATTGCGATGCCAGTGGGCTGCCGCTGGCGGCGGAGGGCCGTAGGGATGAAGGGCTGCCCAGCAACGGCTGGTACGTGGCACCCCGGCTCTATGGGCCGGTGCCGCGTGATCACCGGTTGGCCACCGAGGAAGTGTTCGGCCCGGTATTGGCGGCGTTGCCATTCGATGACGAAGACGACGCCGTGGCCCTGGCCAATGGCACCGAATACGGCCTGGTGGCGGCCATCTGGACGGAGAACGGCGCGCGTCAGCAGCGCCTGGCGCGTCGCCTGGTCGGTGGCCAGGTTTTCATCAACTGCTACGGCGCCGGGGGCGGCGTCGAGCTGCCGTTCGGCGGTGTGCGCAAGAGCGGCCACGGGCGCGAGAAGGGCTTTCTCGCACTGGAGGAGTTCAGCGTCACCAAGACGGTGGTCAGCCACCACGGTTGATCGCCGATCCGACAACTTCGCGCTGGAGAAACAACAATGAAAATCCGCTCCGCCGTACTCCGTGAAATGGTCGCCGAAGGCCCTTTCGCGGACAGCAAGCCGCTGGTTATCAGCGAACTCGAACTGGCCCCGCCTGGGCCGGGCGAGGTGCTGGTGAAGATGATTGCCGCCGGCCTCTGCCATTCCGATCTGTCGGTCATCACCGGCGTTCGTCCGCGCCCGCTGCCCATGGCCCTTGGGCATGAAGCCAGCGGCGAGGTGGTCGAAGTCGGTTCCGGCGTCGACAACGTACGCCCCGGGCAGAAAGTCGCGTTGGTCTTCGTGCCCAGCTGTGGTCACTGCTCGCCCTGCATGGAGGGCCGCCCAGCACTCTGCGAACCCGGCAATGGCGCCAATGGCAAGGGCGAGCTGCTGCAGGGCGGGCATCGCCTGAGCCAGGCCGGGGCGACGGTCAATCACCATTGCGGCGTCTCGGCATTCTCCGAGTACGCGGTGGTTTCCGCCCGCTCGTGCATCCCGATTGGCGACGATATTGATCCGGTCGAGGCGGCTGTGTTCGGCTGCGCGGTGCTTACCGGCGTCGGCGCGGTGGTCAATACCGGCCAGGTTCGTCCCGGCGCGTCAGCGCTGATCGTCGGTTTGGGGGGCGTAGGCCTCAGCGCCTTGCTTGGTGCGCTGGCGGCGGGCGCCAACCCGATCGTGGCGGTGGACGTGCATGACAGCAAGCTCGACCTGGCTCTGGCGCTGGGCGCGACCCATGTGGTGAATGCGCGGGATGCCGATGCCGTGGCACGCATTCGCGAACTGACCAAGGGCGGTGTCGACTACGCCTTTGAGTTCGCCGGTTCGGTGCCGGCGATGCAGCTGGCTTACGCCGCTACCCGACGTGGCGGCACCACGGTGACCGCCGGGCTGCCCCACCCAAACGATCAGTGGCCGTTGCAGCAGCTGTCGCTGACCGCCGAGGAACGGACGATCAAGGGCAGTTACATCGGCTCCTGCATACCCGCTCGCGACATCCCGCGCTACGTGGGGCTTTACCGGGCCGGCAAGCTGCCGGTGAACCGCTTGATCGGCGAAAAGCTCAAGCTCGACGATATCAATGCCGGCTTCGACCGATTGGCCAGTGGCAGTGGGCTGCGTGACCTGATCGTTTTTTGAATAACCGGCTCCGGCCAGGTTTCTACCCATTATCGAGTGCGGCGCCGCTGTGGGCCGCGCAGTTCATGCACTGAGAGGGAAACAAAAATGCCCCAGCTGACTAACAAGATCGCCATCGTCACCGGTGCGGCCAGTGGTTTTGGTGCCGGTATCGCGCGCAGCTATATCGAAGCCGGCGCCAAGGTCGTGCTGGCCGACATCAATGGCGAGGCAGCCCAGCGTCTGGCTGAGGAACTCGGTCCCAACGCTTGCGCGGCGACCTGCGACGTCACCAATGGCGAGCAGGTGCAGGCCGCCGTACAGCTTTGCGTGGACACCTTCGGCATTCCCGATATCGTGGTTAACAACGCCGGCACCACGCACCGCAACCAGCCGCTCATGAATGTCGACGAGAAGACGTTCGACCGGGTATTCGCGGTCAACGTCAAATCGATCTTCCACATGGTCAAGGCCGTGGTGCCGCTGATGCGCGAGCGCAAGAACGGCTCGATCATCAACGTCGGCTCGGTCGCGGGTATTCGGCCACGGCCGGGGCTGACCTGGTACAACGGCTCGAAGGGGGCGGTCAATCTGCTGTCGAAATCCCTCGCCGTGGAGCTCGGGCCTGATGGCATACGGGTCAACAATATCTGCCCGGTGATGGGCGAAACGGCCCTGCTGGAAGATTTCATGGGCATGCCGGATACCCCGGAAAACCGTGCCCGCTTCGTCGCCACGATTCCCCTCGGGCGTCTGTCGAAGCCTTCGGATATCGCTGCGGTCGCGGTGTTCCTGGCCAGTGATGAAGCTGCATTTCTCAACGGTGTGGAGCTGCCCGTGGATGGGGGGCGAGTGGTTTAGGGGCTTCACGACGGCGTTCGACTCACTCGAACGCCGTCTTCGCTAAAAACGGATTCTCCTCACGCGGCCACCGGGCCACTCTGTTCCTGACGCTTTTTCGAGAGGGACGCCACGCTGCCGCGAGCGTCCCTGCGCACCATTACAAAAACAATATGAGGTCACCCATGCTCAAGCTTTCCATGAAGGCGCTGGTTTGCGCCGTATCCCTTTCCGTCGCCGGTGTACTACACGCTGCCAGTGGCGATCCGATCAGCATCAAGTTTGCCCACGTGGTCGCCGAGCACACGCCGAAGGGGCAGGGCGCGCTGCTGTTCAAGAAGCTGGCCGAAGAGCGTTTGCCAGGTCGGGTCAAGGTGGAGGTTTATCCGAACTCCTCGCTGTTCGGTGATGGCAAGGAGATGGAAGCGCTGCTGCTCGGTGACGTGCAGTTGCTGGCGCCTTCGCTGGCCAAGTTCGAGCATTACGCCAAGCCGATGCAGATATTCGACCTGCCGTTTCTGTTCGACAATATGGAGGCGGTCGACCGCTTCCAGGCCAGTCCACAGGGCAAGGCGTTGCTGACCAGCATGGAAGGCAAGGGCATCACTGGCCTGGCCTACTGGCACAACGGCCTGAAGCAACTGTCAGCGAACAAGGCGTTGCACGAGCCCAAGGATGCTCGTGGCCTGAAATTCCGCGTACAGGCTTCCGCGGTGCTCGACGAACAGTTCAAGGTGCTGCGTGCCGCGCCGCGCAAGATGAGTTTTGCCGAGGTCTACCAGGGCCTGCAGACCGGCGTGGTCAACGGCACCGAGAACACCTGGTCGAACTACTTCAGCCAGAAAGTGCACGAGGTGCAGCCGTTCTTCACCGAATCCAACCATGGCCTGATCGATTACATGGTGATTACCAACACCAAGTTCTGGAACAGCCTGCCGGAGGATGTACGCAGCGAGCTGGACAAGGTCATGGTCGAGGTGACCGCCGAGGTGAACCGTCAGGCCGATGACCTCAACAAGGAAGCCCGTGCCGCGATCGTCAAGGCGGGCACCAGTGAGATCATCCAACTGACGCCTGAGCAGCGCGAACAATGGCGCGAAGCCATGCGCCCGGTCTGGAAGAAATTCGAAAGCGATATTGGCGCCGACCTGATCAAGGCCGCCGAGGCATCCAACCAGGCGCAGTGATTGCTGGCGAACGTAGAGGCAGCACCCAAGGCCGCTTCCATCAGGAGGCGGCCTTTGTTTTGATGGCGTATTCATTACAAGCGAGGAGAGCGGATGAACGTCAGCCAGGCGCTACGTGAGCGGCGCAGTACACGGGCCTTTTTGGATCGCCCGGTGGCGACTGAATTGTTACGCGAATTGCTCGAACAGGCAGCCCGCGCGCCTTCCAGTGGCAACCTGCAGCCTTGGCGCATCCATGTGCTGCAGGGCGAGGCGCTGGAGCGTTTCCGTCAACACATCACACTGCGGCTGGAGGACGATCCCCAACCCGATCCGGCGGATTATCAGGTCTACCCGCAGCCGCTGCAGGAGCCCTACCGCACCTCACGGTTCGAAGTAGGCGAGCAGATGTACGCGCTGCTCGGCATTGGCCGTGAAGACAAGGCTGCGCGGCTGGCCTGGTTCGCCCGCAATTTTCGCTTCTTCGAGGCGCCCTGTGCGCTGTTCTTCTCGGTCGACCGCTGCATGGGGCCGGGGCAGTGGGCTGATCTGGGCATGTATCAGCAGAGCCTGATGTTGCTGCTCAAGGAACACGGCCTGGACAGCTGCCCGCAGGCTTGCTGGGCGCGCTACCACCTGAGCGTCGAGCGTTTTCTGTCGATACCTGCCGAGCACATGCTGCATTGCGCCATCGCCGTGGGCTATGCCGACCCTGAAGCGCCGGTCAATCGACTGGTCAGCGAGCGCCTGCCCCTGGAGGCTTTCTGCACCTTTGTGGAATGAGGACGGCGCATTGAAATGCGCAACGGCTCAGCTGAATCGCATCTGCCACTGATCCCGGGTGTCGCTTCGCTCGACGCCGGGCTACCCGACCGTAGCCTGGATTGAGCCCGCGAAACCCAGGGCCATCGCCCCTGTTGCAAGCCCCCTCTAATCTCCCCCGCAATCATCTTCCTCCCAACAAATCCCCTGAACCCACCCAGCCCCAAGCAGTCCTTTCAAAACCCTTGAATATTTCAAAGTATTTCTGAAATTGATAACAAGTATTACGAAATGTAATTGGGCTGTTCGCTGCCTGGGCAGTAATCTGCATGGCATTCACTGCCTGGGCAGGTAATTTCCGATGCCACATTTCGACCGCGAGCGGTTCTCGCTGCAGCACTCACCCGGCCACCTCATTGCGCTGATCAATCAGCTCAAGGACCGCATGCTGGAGCGCTATCTGGTGGATCACGGCGTCACTGCCGCGCAGTTCAAGGTGGTGCTGCTGATCAGTCAGAGCCGCGCCAGTAGCCCCGCCGATCTGGTCCGCCTGCTCAGCCTCGACAGCGGGGCGATGACCCGCATGCTCGACCGCCTGGAGCAGAAGGGCCTGCTGACTCGCGAGCGCAGCGTTGAGGATCGCCGCCAGGTGCGCCTCACGCTCACCGAGGCGGGCAATGCCCTCGGCGTGCGGGTGCCGCAGATCGCCGCGGATGCCACCAATGAGCTGACTGGCTGCCTGAGCCGCGCCGAACTCGACGAATTCCAACGCCTGTTGAAAAAAATGCTGATGGCCGCCGATGCGTTGCCGCATGTGCCAGGAGAATGATGAACACCATGCCGTTGCGTACCCCACTGACCCTGATTTTCAGCGCTTTGCTGCTGGCCGGCTGTGCCTCGCAGGAGGGCCTGCATACCGAAGGTCATACCCTGAATGCCGCCAGTCTGCAGGGGCAGACCTTTACCGCGAACCTGTCGCCGGCTGCCTGGCCGGCGAGCGACTGGTGGAATCGCCTGGGTGATGCGCAGTTGAGCGGGCTGATCGAAGAAGCTCTGCGCAGCAACCCGGATCTGCAGGTCGCTGATGCCCGTGCCCGCCAAGCCAACGCTGCCGTGCTGGCTGCCGATGCGCAGCGCCAGCCGACTCTGGATGCCAATGCCAACGTCACCCGCTCACGCTCTGCCCGGGTCGATGACCCCAGCGGGCAGGGCGGGCGCTACGGCACTTTGCGCAGTCTGTCGCTGGAGGGTGGCTACCGCTTCGATCTCTGGGGTGGCGAGCGTGCCGCCTGGGAAGCGGCGCTGGGCCGTGCCCGTGCCAGTGAGGTGGATCGCCAGGGTGCGCGCCTGACCCTGGCTGCGGACGTCACCCGCGCCTACAACGACCTCGGCCTGGCCTACGCCACTCAGGATCTTGCCGAGCAGGACCTCAAGCGCAGCCGCGACATGCTCGACCTGGCCCGCAGCCGGGTCGATGCCGGCCTCGACAGCGAATACCAGTTGCAACAGACCCAGAGCCTGGAAGCCGCCGCCGAAGCCAGCCTGACCGCCGCCACCCAGCAGGTGGACAGCGCGCGCATCCGCCTGGCCGTGATGCTCGGCCAGGGCCCGGATCGCGGCGCCACGCTGCCCCGGCCGCAGCTGATCGCCCCCACGGCGGTCAGCCTGCCGGCCAACGTGCCGGCCGAACTGCTCGGTCGTCGCCCTGACCTGGTCGCTGCGCGTTGGCGCGTCGAGGCAGCCACCCGCGACATCGATGCCAGCAAGGCCGACTTCTACCCCAACCTCAACCTGAGCGTTGCCGCAGGCAGCAAATCGCTGCTCGGCGATGCCATGTTCGGTGGCGCCAGCCGCTTCTTCAGCGTCGGCCCGGCCCTCAGCCTGCCGATCTTCGACGGGGGCGCCCGGCGCGCCGCGCTGGCTGGGCGCAACGCCGATTACGACGTGGCCGTGGCGCAGTACAACCAGACCCTGGTCGGCGCCCTGGGCGATATCGGTGATGGCATCAGCCGCATCCGTTCCCTCGAACAGCAGATCGAGCAGCAACAACGGGCCCGTGACATCGCCCGCAGTTCCTACGACATCGCCATGCAGCGCTATGCCGATGGCATCGGCAATTACCTCGATGCGCTGAGCGTCGAGCAGCAACTGCTGCAGAGCGAACGTCAACTGGCCAATCTGCGTGCCGAGCGTATCGACGCTTCGGTGCTGCTGATGCAGGCCCTGGGTGGTGGCTTCGAAGCTGCCGCTCCGTCATCCACTTCCGCACGCTGAGTACTCGCCATGACCGAATCTCAAGCCACTCCCGCTGCTCCTAATTCGGGCAAACGCAAACGCCTCCTGCTGGGCCTCGGCGTCATCGTCGTGCTGTGCAGCGTGGCGATCTTCGCCTACCACGAGCTGTACGGCCGTTTCTACGAAGAGACCGACGACGCCTATGTTGGCGGCAATCTGGTGCAGATCACTCCGCAGATCACCGGCACCGTCACGCGCATCGCCGTGGATGACGGTGACTATGTCGAAGCCGGTCAGCCGCTGGTGTGGCTGGACCCGGCCGACACCCAAGTGGCCCAGCAGAGCGCCGAGGCCAACCTGGCGCGTACGGTGCGTCAAGTGCGCGGGCTGTTCAGCAATGTCGACAGCTACAAGGCCCAGGTGGCCTCGCGCAAGATCGACGTGCAGCGCGCCAAGGCCGACTACCAACGACGCGTGACCCTGGCCAGTAAGGGGGCGATTTCCCGTGAGGAGCTGGCCCACGCCCAGGACACCCTGAGCAGTGCGCAGAGTGCGCTGACCTCCGCCCAGCAGCAGCTCGATACCAACCAGGCGCTGGTCGATGACACCGTGATCGCCTCCCACCCGGACGTGAAAAGTGCCGCCGCACAACTGCGCCAGGCCTTCCTCAACAACGCCCGTAGCACCCTGGTGGCGCCGGTCAGCGGTTACGTGGCACGCCGTTCGGTACAGGTTGGTAGCCGCATTCAGCCCGGTACCGCGTTGATGGCCGTGGTGCCGCTGCATGAAATCTGGATCGACGCCAACTTCAAGGAAACCCAGCTGCGCGAGATGCGCATCGGCCAACCGGTGACTGTCGAGGCCGATCTGTATGGCGATGAAGTGACCTATCAGGGCCACGTCGAGAGCCTCGGCGTAGGCACGGGCAGTGCCTTCTCCCTGCTGCCGGCGCAGAACGCCAGCGGCAACTGGATCAAGATCGTGCAGCGCTTGCCCGTGCGCATCCGCCTGGATGAAGAAGCACTGCAGAGCCATCCGCTGCGTATCGGCCTGTCCACCGCGGTGACCGTGGATCTGCATGACCAGAGCGGTGCCCAGCTGTCCACCCAGATGCCAAGCGAGCCGCGCTTCAGCACCGCTGTCTACGACGCGCCGCTGGTCGAGGCCGATGCGCTGATCGAACGCATCATTCACGCCAATGGCCCGGCCCAGGCCTCGACCGCCACTCAGGCGAAGCAGGGCTGACATGAGCGACGCCAACTTTCGCCCGGCCAGCATGCTGCTGGCCACCATCGGCATCTCCCTGGCGACCTTCATGCAGGTGCTCGACACCACCATCGCCAACGTCGCCCTGCCGACCATTTCCGGCAACCTGGGCGTCAGCTCGGAGCAGGGCACCTGGGTGATCACCTCGTTCGCCGTGTGCAACGCCATCGCCTTGCCGCTGACCGGCTGGCTGGCGCGGCGCTTTGGCGAGGTGAAGCTGTTCCTCGCCGCGGTGGTGCTGTTCGTGATCACCTCGTTTCTCTGCGGGATCGCCCGTTCGATGCCCGAACTGGTGGTGTTCCGCGCCCTGCAGGGGTTGGTCGCCGGCCCGCTGTACCCGATGGCGCAGACGCTGCTGCTGGCGATCTTTCCCAGCGCCAAGCGGGGTATGGCCTTGGCGCTGCTGGCAATGGTCACGGTGGTCGCACCGATCATCGGGCCGATTGCCGGCGGCTGGATTACCGACAGTTACAGCTGGCCGTGGATCTTCTTCATCAACATACCGATCGGCATTCTGGCCACCTTCGTGGTCTGGGCGCAGCTGCGCAAACGGCCGGAGACCATCGTCCACCAGCCCATCGACTACATCGGCCTGGCGCTGCTGGTACTGGGTGTCGGCATGCTGCAGGTGGTGCTCGACAAGGGCAACGACCTGGACTGGTTCGAGTCGACTTTCATCCAGATCGGTACGGCCGTGTCGGTGGTCTCGCTGGTGGCGTTGGTGATCTGGGAGCTGACCGATCAGCATCCGATCATCAACCTGCGCCTGTTCATGTACCGCAACTTCACCTTCGGCACCCTGGCGCTGGTGCTCGGTTACTCCGGGTTCTTCGGCATCAACTTGCTGCTGCCGCAGTGGTTGCAGACCCAGTTGGGTTACACGCCGATCTGGGCTGGGCTCGCGGCAGCGCCGATCGGCATCCTGCCGCTGTTCCTGTCGCCGCTGGTGGGCAAGTACGCGCACAAGTTCGACCTGCGCCTGCTGGCCGGCGGATCGTTTCTGGTGATTGGCGCGTCGTGCTTCATGCGGGCCTCGTTCAACACCGAGGTGGACTATCGGCATATCGCCGAGGTGCAAGTGTTCATGGGCCTGGGAATCGCGCTGTTCTTCATGCCCACCACCAGCATTCTGCTCTCCAGCCTGCCGCCGAAGGACATCGCCGACGGCTCCGGCCTGGCCACCTTCCTGCGCGTGCTGGGCGGCAGCTTCGCCTCGTCGCTGACCACCTGGATCTGGCATCGGCGGGAGATCTATCACCACGCGCAACTGACCGAGCACGTCACGCCCTACGACCCGGCCACTCACCAGTATCTGGAACAGCTCGGCGGCGCCTCGCAATCGGCCTACCTGCAGATCGATCGGGTGGTGGAGAGTCAGGCCTACATGCTCTCGACCGTGGATTACTTCACGTTGATGGGCTGGCTGTTCTTTGGCCTGATCCTGATCATCTACCTGGCCAAACCACCGTTCTCCGCCAAGGGCGCAGCGGAGTCGGGCGGCGGGCATTGAAAGCCGCGTTCACGTGCTAATGAATGAGCCTGCGATTGGCTGCCGTGATGCGGATTGTTCTGAATGGCCGCAATCGCTTCGCCCGCAAGCGGGCTCCTACATCCAGCATGTAGCCCGGCGTTGAGCGTAGCGATACCCGGGGATGGTGGTGGAATAACAGCCACATCCGCGATCAGGCGTTCTCTTCGCTCATCCATTTCGGTTTCGGATAACGGCGCTCTGAAGTGCCGGCCTTGAGGATCGCGCCCGGCACGTCATGGCCGATCAGCTCGGGCAGGGCGGCCGCCGCTGCCAGTAGCGCATCAAGGTCGACACCGGTATCCAGGCCCATGCGCTGGAACATGTGTACCAGATCTTCCGTGCAGATATTGCCGCTGGCGCCTGGCGCATAGGGGCAGCCGCCGAGCCCGCCGAGCGATGCGTCGAAGCGGTCGATGCCGGCATTCAGCGCTGCCAGGGCGTTGGCCAGGCCCATGCCACGGGTATTGTGGAAATGCGCGGTGAACACCGCCTCGGGCCAGCGCTGCAGCGACTCGCGACAGATGCGTTCGACCTGGGCTGGATCGGCCATACCGGTGGTGTCACAGAGGGTTACGCCCTGAACGCCGAGATCGAGCAGTCGCTGGGTCAACTCCTGAACGCGCGCCTCGGGCACCGCGCCCTCGAAGGGACAGCCGAAGGTGGTCGACAGCGATGCATTGATGAACACCCCGCTGCCGCGAGTGGCTTCGATGATCTCGCGAAACTGGGCCAGGGACTGTTCCGGCGTCATGCGCAGGTTGGCCAGGCCGTGGGTGTCACTGGCCGACATCACCAGGTTGATCTCATCCACCTGGCACGACAGTGCCCGTTCGCAGCCGCGTACATTGGGTACCAGCACGGTGTATTCCACACCGTCGACACGCTGAATGCCGCGCATCACTTCTTCGGCATCGCGCAGGTTGGGAATCGCCTTGGGCGAGGTGAACGAAGTGACTTCGATCTTCGCCAGGCCGGTCTGCGACAGCTTGTCGATGAGGGCGATCTTGGCTTCGGTCGGCACGAAGGCCGCTTCGATCTGGAAGCCGTCACGGGTGGCGACGTCCTGGATATAAAGGTGTTTGGTCATGGGGAAGTCCTGGTTGTGTCGGGTGCCGTAGTGATCGTTCCCATGCTCTGCGTGGGAATGCATCTTGGGACGCTCTGCGTCCTGCTATCTACGGCGGACGCGGAGCGTCCGGGGCTTGGCTACCACGCAGAGCGTGGGAGCCATCGGTATCCACCTGCTCAGATAATCCCGCGCTCGCGCAGGCCCTTGACCTGCTCGTCGCTCAGGCCCAAGCCGGCCAAGACGTCATCGGTGTGTTCACCGAGCTGCGGGCCACCTTCGCCGATGCGCCCTGGGGTACGGCTGAGTTTTGGCAGCACCCCAGGCACTTTCAGCGGGCCGGCGCTGGTGCGTACCGTCTCGATCATCTGTCGCGCCAGGTAATGGGGGTCGCTGACGATATCGGCGGCGGTGTAGGGATAACCCGCCGGCACCCGTGCGCCTTTGAGCGCGTCGATCACTTCGTCGCGGCCACGCTGGGCTGTCCATTCGCCAATGGCGGCATCGATCATCTCAGCGTGCTGACTGCGCCCGTCGTTCTGGGCCAGGCGCGGATCGTCGGCCAGATCGACGCGGCCGATCAGGTTCATCAGGCGCTTGTAGATGCTGTCGCCATTGCCGGCGATCAGCAAGTAGCTGCCGTCGTTGCACGGGTAGGAGTTGGAAGGGGTGATGCCGGGCAGGGCGCTGCCAGCCGGTTCCCGCACATAGCCGAAGGCATCGTATTCGGGCACCAGGCTTTCCATCATGGCGAACACCGATTCGTACAGGGCGACGTCGATCTGCTGGCCCTGGCCGCTGCGGTTGCGCTCCTGCAGGGCGAGCAGTACGCCGATCACCCCATACAGCGATGACAGCGAGTCGCCGATGCTCACGCCGACCCGTACCGGTGCCTGGCCGGGGTAGCCGGACAGGTGGCGCAGGCCGCCCATGGCTTCGCCGATCACGCCGAAGCCTGGCAGGTCGCGGTAAGGGCCGGTCTGTCCGTAGCCGGAGATGCGCAGCATGATCAGGCGCGGGTTGATGCGTGACAGCTCTTCCCAACCCAGACCCCATTCTTCCAATGTGCCGGGGCGGAAGTTCTCCACCAGGATGTCGGCTTCGGCGACCAGGCGACGGACGATGTCCTGGCCTTCCGCTTCCTTGAGATTGAGGGTCAGCGACTGCTTGTTGCGTGACTGTACGTGCCACCAGAGCGAAGTGCCGTCCTTGATCTTGCGCCATTTGCGCAGCGGATCGCCGATACCCGGCGGTTCGATCTTGATCACCTCGGCGCCGAATTCGCCGAGCATCTTGCTGGCGAAGGGGCCGGCAATCAGCTGGCCCATTTCGATGACCTTGAGCCCAGCCAGGGCCATGGGTGTAACGGTTGAGTCGGCAGACATGTGCGAATTCCCGATGACTTGGGTCGATGGCGCCGAGCATCGCCCACGGCGGGCCTTGCCGCAATCAGTCAATCGCCAAGTCTGGCTTCGTATCTCGCGAAGGCTTATGGTGTGGCCGCTCCTGCCCGGCGCCAGCCGTGGCGGTGAGCCTTTCGCCAATCACGAAGCGGAGCCTGCCATGCGCGTGGATTTTCTGACCCTCAAGCTGTTCGTGGCCATTGCCGATGAGCGCAGCCTGACCCGTGCCGCCGAGCGCGAGCACCTGGCGCTGGCGGCGGTGAGCAAGCGCATCAGCGACCTCGAGGCGCACCTGCGCACGCCGTTGCTGTATCGCCAGCCAAAAGGCGTGGCGTTGACGCCGGCCGGCGATGCTTTACTGCACCACGCGCGCAATCTGCTGGACAACATCCAGCACATGCAGGCCGACCTCAGCGAGTTCAGCGAAGGTATCAACGGCCATGTGCGCATCCACGCCAACACCTCGGCGGTGATCGCCTTTCTGCCCGAGGATCTTAGCGCCTTCACCGCCCAGCACCCGCAGATTCGTATCGATCTGGAAGAGCGGGTCAGCAGCGAGATCGTCCACGCCGTGCGCGAGGGGTTGACCGATATCGGCATCTTCGCCGGCCACGTACAGGCCGACGGCGTGCAGGTTTTCCCCTACCGCCGCGACCGATTGGTGCTGGTGGTACCCAGCGAGCATCCCCTGGCGACGCGCGAACGGGTGACGTTGCTGGAGACCGTGGGCTACGACTTCATCGGCCTGCAGAAGGAAGCGTCGCTGCACGCACTGATTAGTGAGGCGGCGCAGCAGGTCGGTGCGCATTTGCGGGTGCGTATCCAGGTGCGCAGCTTCGAAGCGATCTGCCGGATGATCCACACCGGCATGGGTATCGGCATCCTCCCCGAGCAGGCGGTGCGCACCTATCTGCCGGGCATGGCGGTGCGTGCCGTGGAGATCGAGGACGCCTGGGCGATCCGCGAATTGAACATCTGCGTCAGGCACTACGACAACCTGTCGTTGATTGCCCGGCAGATGGTCGATCATCTCGCTAGCGGCCCTGCCTTCGGCAACCACGAAGGCAGGCTTGGCCAATCAAGAATTTAGTCGCCCTCGGCGCTGCAGTAGAGTTCGTCGCGAACAAAGGCATCCGGTAGGGCACAGACCCTCCGTACTAACAACAACAGGAGATCGCCTCATGTCGCGCTTACTCTGCCGCAGCTTGTCCTGCGTGCTGCTTTCTACCGCTATGGCGTTCGGCGCCGCTGTGCAGGCCGAAGAAATCGTCATCAAATTCGCCCACGTCGCTTCCGACCAGACGCCCAAGGGGCAGGGCGCGCGCATGCTGCAAAAGCTGGTCAAGGAGCGCCTGGCCGGCAAGGCGCGCGTAGAGGTCTATCCCAACTCCTCGCTGTTCGGCGATGGCAAGGAGATGGAGGCGCTGTTGCTCGACGACGTGCAACTGCTGGCGCCTGCGCCGGTGAAACTGGAAAAGTACCAGCCGCGGGTGCAGATCTTCGACCTGATGTTCCTGTTCGACAACGCCGCTGCGTCCCAGCGTTTCGAGCAGTCGGCCAAGGGTCAGGAGCTGCTGCACAGCCTGGAGAACAACGGCATTCTCGGCCTGGCCTACTGGCTCAACGGCATGCGTCAGTTCACCGCCAACAAACCATTGCACGTGCCGAGCGACGCCCGCGGCATGAAATTCCGCGTGCAGCCTTCGGATCTGCAAGCGGCGCAGATCAGTGCGCTGCGTGCGGTGCCGCGCAAGATGGCTTTCGCCGAGATCTATCAGGGCCTGCAGACCGGGGTGATTAACGCCTCCGACAATCCCTGGTCGAACATTTTCAGCCAGCGCCACTATGAAGTGCAGCAGTACATGATCGAATCCAACCATGCCGTCGGCAACTACATGCTGATCACCAATGCGGCATTCTGGAACGGCTTGCCAGAGGATGTGCGCGGCGAGCTGAGCAGCATCATCGATGAGGTCACCGTCGAAGTGAATCGCCAGGCGCTGGCGCTCAACGAGAAGGACAAGGAGCAGATCCTGGCCAGCGGCAAGCATGAGCTGATTACCCTCAGCGACGAGGAGCGGGCACAATGGCGCGACGTCATGCGGCCGATTTGGAAGGAGTACGAAGGCAAGATCGGCAGCGACCTGATCGAAGCGGCCCAGGCAGCCAACGCAGCCGGCCAGTAAGTCATCACCGAACACGGAGACCGCCATGCTCGACCACCTGGATCATCTGGTACTGACCGCTACCGACGCCGACGCAACCACGCACTTCTATGTCGAGGTGCTGGGCATGCGCCTGGAGACCTTCGGCAATGGCCGCAAGGCGTTCTGCTTCGGCAATCAGAAGATCAACCTGCACGTGCGTGGGAAGGAGTTCGAGCCCAAGGCTCACCTGCCGGTGCCGGGTGCGCTGGACCTGTGCTTCATCGCCAGTCAGCCCCTGGACGAGGTGATCGCGCACCTGCAGCGAGTCGGTTGGCCGATCATCGAAGGGCCGGTGATGCGCACCGGCGCCACGGGGCCGATCCGTTCGGTGTACCTGCGCGACCCCGACCTGAATCTGATCGAGATAGCTGAGTTGGTGTGAGGGTGGCTTGGTCGGGCAGCGGAAAGTGTAGAGGCGGCCGGTGGCATGACCTGTAGGAGCCAGCTTGCTGGCGATGCGATTGTTGATACAACACCGTATCGGCGGTGGCCCTGATCGCCAGCAAGCTGGCTCCTACACGAGAACCGCGGCCGACCGCTATCGCCACTTTCTAGCCGTTAGGTTTTTCCGCACGGATGCCTCCAGTCCTTTGCCACTGAAGGCTATTCGCCCACGCCGAAGGCCGCGTTTACCAATCGTGAATAACTGCCCGCCAGACGGCGGGGTTAGAGTCGGCTTGCCAAAACAATTACAACAACTCTCTCTGGGAGACCGCTGATGACAGCTTTGCAGCGCCTGTGGGATCAGCTCGAGGAAATCGCCGTGGCGTTTCTTCTCGCGGCGATGACCCTGGTCACCTTCTCGTACGTGGTATTCAACAATCTCTACGGGCTGTTCTACGCCCTGGGTGATTCCCTGCCGTTCGCCAACGATGCGATGTTCAGCATTGGCGACGGCATTCTTTATGTTGCCCAGGAAATGACCTGGAGCGTGGCCCTGACCAAGGCCATGTTCGGTTGGCTGATCTTCGTCGGCCTGGCCTGGGGCGTGCGCATCGGTGCGCACATCGGCGTCGACCTGTTGGTGCGCCTGTTCAAGCCTGCCCTGCAGAAGGCCGTGGCGATTCTGGCGCTGGTCATCTGCCTGGCCTATTGCGCGCTGATGGCCTACTCCAGCGAGCAGTGGGTCGCGGTGCTGTACAACATCGGCACCGGTGCCGAGGATCTGGATCGCTTCGGCGTCCAGCAGTGGCACATCGTGATGATCGTGCCGATTGGCTTCTCTCTCATGTTCCTGCGTTTCGCCCAGGTGTTGGTGCGGGTGATTCAGGACAAGCAGATTGGTTTTGGTGGTCACGGCGAAGTCGAAGACGCCATCAAACTCGCCGAAGAGACGGAGGCTAAACGATGACCATCGCATTTCTGTTCGTCGCCCTGTTCGCGCTGATGTTCATCGGCATTCCGGTGGCGATTTCCCTGGGCTTGTCCGGGGCCATGACCATCCTGTTCTTCAGCAACGACTCGGTGCGTTCGCTGGCGATCAAGCTGTTCGAGACCAGCGAGCACTACACGCTGCTGGCGATTCCATTCTTTCTGTTGTCTGGCGCGTTCATGACCAGCGGCGGCGTGGCCCGTCGGCTGATCGACTTCGCCAACGCCTGCGTCGGCCACATCAAGGGTGGCCTGGCCATCGCCGCGATCCTGGCGTGCATGCTGTTCGCTGCGCTGAGCGGCTCGTCGCCGGCCACGGTGGCGGCGGTCGGTTCGATCGTCATCGCCGGCATGGTGCGCTCGGGCTACAAGAAGGAGTTCGCCGCCGGTATCGTCTGTAACGCCGGTACCCTGGGCATCCTGATTCCGCCGTCGATCGTCATGGTGGTCTACGCCACGGCGACCGAGACTTCGGTGGGCAAGCTGTTCATGGCCGGTGTGGTGCCGGGCCTGCTGCTGGGCGTGTTCCTGATGATCACCATCTACATCATCGCCCGGGTGAAGAACATGCCGTCGCTGCCGCGCGCGTCGATGGCCGAGATCCTCACTGCCGGGCGCAAGGCCGGTTGGGGGCTGGCGCTGATCGTGATCATCCTCGGCGGTATCTACTCGGGCATGTTCACGCCGACCGAAGCCGCTGCGGTGGCTGCGGTGTATGCGGCCTTCGTGGCGATCTTCATCTACAAGGACATGACCGTTCGCGAGTGCCCGAAGGTGTTCGTCGAGGCCGGCAAGCTGAGCGTGGTGCTGATGTTCATCATCGCCAACGCCATGCTGTTCGCCCACGTACTGACCACCGAACAGATCCCGCAGTCGATCACCGCCTGGGTCGTCGACCAGGGCTTCAGCCCGATCGAGTTCCTGATCGTGGTGAACATCGTGCTGCTGGTCGCCGGTACCTTCATGGAGCCGTCGGCGATCATCCTGATCCTGGCGCCGATCCTGTTCCCGATCGCCATGCAGTTGGGCATCGACCCGATCCACCTGGGCATCATCATGGTGGTGAACATGGAGATCGGCCTGATCACGCCGCCCACGGGCCTGAACCTGTTCGTCACCTCGGCGGTCACCGGCATGCCGCTGACCCGCGTGGTGCGCGCGGTATCGCCGTGGCTGCTGGTGATGCTGGCGTTCCTGATCCTGGTCACCTACGTACCGTTCATTTCGCTGGGCTTGCCGAACTTCCTGGGCATGAACTAAGAGTTCACTGCGCAAGGCGCTTCCTGCTCGGCAGGAGGCCCCGCTCTTTTCCTCGACCCGGCCTTCGTGCCGGGTTTTTTATGCGTCAACGAGCACTCGGTGGCGTCTCCAGGGCCTTGAACAACGCCGGTGCAGGCATCGGCCTGGCGAACAGGTAGCCTTGCAGGAACTGCACGCCGCGCTGGCTCAGGTACTCGCTCTGTTCAGCGGTTTCTACCCCCTCGGCGACCAGGCCGAGCTCCAGGCGTACCGCTAGGTCGAGAATGTTGTCGAGGATATGCCGTGACAGGGCGTCGGAGCCGATCATGGAGACGAAGCTGCGGTCGATCTTCAGGTAGTCGACGCGAAATTCGCGCAGGTAGGCGAGGCTCGAGTGGCCGGTGCCGAAGTCATCGATGGCGATGCGCACACCCAGCTCGCGCAGTTCGGCGAACAGCTGTTCAGTCACCGCAGTAGGCGTGATCATCTGGCGCTCGGTGAGCTCCAGTACTAGGTTGATGCGCCCGGCCGGGAAGGCCGCCAGAAAGTTACGACACTCTTCCAGTAACTGCAGGTTCTGGCAGTGCGCCGCGGTGATGTTGATGCCGATATGAAAGCCAACGGGCAATTCTTCCGCTCGGCTGGCGAAGTCTTCGCGCACCTGGCTTATCAGGGCGCTGGTCATGGGCACGATCAGCCCAACGCGTTCGGCCAGGGGAATGAATTGATCCGGTGGCACCAGGCCTTCTCTGGGATGCTGCCAGCGCATCAGCACTTCCACGCCATCCCAGCTGCCGTTGCGAGCGTCCACCAGTGGCTGGTAGTAGGGGATGAATTCACCCGCCTCCAGAGCGCGCTGCAGCTCGCCGCTGGGCGAGGCCGAGCGCAGGCTGAAGCGATAGGTTGCGGTGCCGGCCAGTGCGCCCAGCATCAGGAACAACAGGAGCTGCGGCAGATAGTGTTCACGCATGTACTGCAGCGAGACGCCGGTGGGGTAGCTGGCGAGTACCTTGAATGGATAGCGTGATGATGTGGTGCTGAAGGGATAGTCGGTGTACTGCGCTACTGCCGCCTGGCTGACGGCACCGTCGGCAGTCATCCAGTTCGCGCCGACCGATAATTGCAGCGGTACATCCTGACCGTTGATCTGCAGGAGGTTGTTCAGGTGCTGGCCGTCGATGCCGATGAGTACGCCATCATTGCCGTTGTGCTGCCGGTAGACCAATACCGCGCGCTCTGGCGTGACGCTATTGCCCGCCATCAAGCGCAGGCGTCCATCGCTGTATGCGGCGGGTTCTTCGGCGATGTCGTACGGCCCCATCAGTGAGGTGCAGAATATGACGCCGTCATGCACCAGATTCACCGAGCGGGCGAAGGCGCTGGCGGTCACCTGATGACGGAGTTGCGGTTCCGCTTCAGCGCAGGTGCGATCCGCGAGTTCGATTACCGCATCGGCAGCTTGAGCGGCACTGTCGAGCATGACCTCCAGCTGCGCCTGGGCATCCATCGCGCTCTTCTCTGCACTATTCGCCAGTAGCGTCGCGGCCTGCCAGTACATCAGCGGGACGCCGAGCAGCAGCGGTAGCACCGCCACGCCCAGCGAGGTGCTCAGACGCTGAGTGCGTCCGCGAGAGCGAAGGGTGGAGAAGGGCATGGCGATCCTTGATCCGGGGTGCTTTCGCAAGCTTAGCGAAAGTTGTACGACAAGAATGTCCGCTGCGTCTCGAATTGTTTGCGCAGGTCTGTCATCTGATGTCTTGGCGATCATGCGCCAGCCTGGCGTACGGGTTGCGACCAAGGTCTAGCGGCGGTAAGACCATGGTCGAATGGTTGTGAAGGGGGGGGATGGTTACAAATGTGCTTATAGAAGAACAACATCAATAACCGAGGTGAATCAATGAGCGCTGCGTCCCTGTATCCCGTGAGCCCCGAGGTGGCGGCCAATTCGTTGACCGACGAAGCCACCTACAAAGCCATGTACCAGCAGTCCGTGATCAACCCGGACGGCTTCTGGCGTGAGCAGGCTCAGCGTCTCGACTGGATCAAGCCTTTCACCAAGGTCAAGCAGACCTCGTTCGACGACCACCATGTCGATATCAAGTGGTTCGCCGACGGCACCCTCAACGTTTCCTACAATTGCCTGGATCGCCACCTGGAAGAGCGTGGCGATGCGATCGCGATCATCTGGGAAGGTGACGACCCGTCCGAGCACAAGGAAATCACTTACCGCGAACTGCACGAACAAGTGTGCAAATTCGCCAACGCCCTGCGTGGCCAGGATGTGCATCGCGGCGACGTGGTGACCATCTACATGCCGATGATCCCGGAAGCCGTAGTGGCCATGCTGGCGTGCGCCCGTATTGGCGCGATCCACTCCGTGGTGTTCGGTGGTTTCTCTCCGGATGCCTTGGCCGGTCGCATCATCGACTGCGCCTCCAAAGTGGTCATCACTGCGGATGAGGGCCTGCGCGGCGGCAAGAAAATCCCACTGAAAGCCAACGTCGACGACGCCCTGACCAACCCTGAAACGCGCAGCATCCAGAAGGTCATCGTGGTCAAGCGCACAGGCTCCGAGATCAAGTGGAACCAGTACCGCGACATCTGGTTCGAGGACCTGATGAAGGTTGCCGGCAGTGTCTGTGCGCCGAAGGAAATGGGCGCCGAGGAAGCGCTGTTCATCCTCTATACCTCCGGTTCTACCGGCAAGCCCAAAGGCGTTTTGCACACCACCGGTGGTTACCTGTTGTACGCCGCGCTGACCCATGAGCGGGTGTTCGATTACAAACCGGGCGAGATCTACTGGTGCACCGCCGACGTCGGTTGGGTCACTGGCCACAGCTACATCGTCTATGGCCCGCTGGCCAACGGCGCGACCACGCTGCTGTTCGAAGGCATCCCCAATTACCCGGACGTGACCCGCGTGTCGAAAATCATCGACAAGCACAAGGTCAACATCCTCTACACCGCGCCGACCGCGATTCGCGCCATGATGGCCCAGGGCACGGCCGCCGTCGAAGGTGCCGATGGCTCCAGCCTGCGCCTGCTCGGTTCGGTGGGCGAGCCGATCAACCCGGAAGCCTGGAACTGGTATTACGAAAAAGTCGGCCAGTCGCGCTGCCCGATCGTCGACACCTGGTGGCAGACCGAAACCGGTGGTTTCATGATCACCCCGCTGCCGGGCGCCACGGCACTCAAACCGGGTTCGGCGACCCGCCCGTTCTTCGGCGTGGTGCCAGCGCTGGTGGACAACCTGGGCAACCTGATCGAGGGCGCTGCCGAAGGCAACCTGGTGATTCTCGATTCCTGGCCGGGCCAGTCGCGCAGCCTGTACGGCGACCATGATCGTTTCGTTGATACCTACTTCAAGACCTTCAAGGGCATGTACTTCACCGGTGACGGCGCGCGTCGTGACGAGGACGGCTACTGGTGGATCACCGGTCGTGTGGACGACGTGCTGAACGTTTCCGGCCACCGCATGGGCACCGCAGAAGTGGAAAGCGCCATGGTCGCCCACCCGAAAGTCGCCGAAGCGGCAGTGGTTGGCGTACCGCACGACATCAAGGGGCAGGGCATCTACGTCTACGTGACCCTGAACCAGGGGCAGGAGCCGTCCGAGCAACTGCGCCAGGAGCTCAAGGCCTGGGTACGCAAGGAAATTGGCCCGATCGCCACGCCGGATGTAATCCAGTGGGCGCCGGGGCTGCCGAAGACTCGCTCGGGCAAGATCATGCGCCGTATCCTGCGCAAGATCGCCACGGCCGAGTACGACACTCTCGGTGATATCTCCACCCTGTCTGATCCAGGTGTGGTTCAGCAACTGATCGACACCCATAAGACGATGCAGACTGCCTGCGCCTGATTGGGTCGAAGGCTGAACGCAAACGCCCCATGCTGCTAAAGGCTGCGTGGGGCGTTTGCGTTTCAGCGTGGCGTGCGTTTAGGCACGATAACGCTGAATTGGCTATTTCTTGTTCTGTCAAGATGCTTGCGCCGTACCCCTCGGGCTTCTGTAATTAGTTGTCGCATCTGGGAAATATCGCCTGCCGCGCTATCGCTAGAATGCCGCACTTCCGTGCGACGCCCGCAGCCCTGCGCTACGCTGGCGACGTCACTTCTCCATGGCCCGGGTAACCCGCCTACGGCCAGCGAAACCCTATCCCTGTCAGGAGTTTCTCCATGAAAAAGATCGCACTGCTCGGCGCGTTGGCACTATCCCTGCTCTCGCCGCTGACCATGGCCCAGGAGGCCAAGGCGCTGCGTATCGGTATCGAAGCGGCTTACCCGCCGTTCGCCTACAAGACTCCCGACGGCAATATCACCGGTTTCGACTACGACATCGGTGTTGCCCTGTGTGAAGAGATGAAGGTCGAGTGCAAGTGGATCGAGCAGGAGTTCGACGGCCTGATCCCGGCACTGAAGGTCCGCAAGTTCGACGCGGTGCTGTCGTCGATGTCCATCACCGAAGAGCGTAAGCGCGCCGTGGATTTCACCGGCAAGTACTACGCCACGCCCGCCAAGCTGGCGATGAAGAGCGGTGCAGTACTGAACGACGTGGCCACCGACCTCAAGGGCAAGAAGATCGGCGTACAGCGTTCGTCCGTGTATGACCGTTACGCCACCGACGTTTTCGGTCCGGCTGGTGCCGAGATCGTGCGTTACAGCTCACAGAACGAAGTGTTCCTGGATCTCAGCGCCGGCCGCCTGGATGGCACCATCGCCGACTCGGTGAACATTGAAGACGGCTTCCTCAAGACCGACGCCGGCAAGGGCTTCGCCTTCGTGGGCCCGGATTTCACCGAAGAAAAATACTTCGGTGAAGGCCAGGGCATCGCCGTGCGCAAGGGTGACAAGGCGCTGGCCGAGAAGGTCAGCGCGGCGATCCTGGCGATCCGCGAGAACGGCACCTACAAGGCCGTTCAGGACAAGTACTTCAGCTTCGACGTCTACGGCAAGTAAGACCACGCTCTGCTGCGCGCGGGCCTGCGGTGTTTAAGCAGGCTCCAGCTCGCGAGGTCGTGATTTCTTGTTGACGAGTGGCACACGCTGACGGTTATTGGCGTGTGCCACTTTTGCGTTGCATTTCCGGCGCCCGATGGCGCGCCCATGAGGTAAGCGGATGCTCAACGGCTACGGCTCGTCCATTCTCGATGGCGCCTGGCTCACCCTGATCCTGGCCCTGACCTCGATGGCGGTGGCCATCGTGCTCGGCCTGCTCGGCGCGGCCTTTCGCCTGTCGCCGGTGCGCTGGCTGGCGGTGCTCGGTGAGACCTATTCGACGGTGATCCGCGGCATTCCCGATCTGGTGCTGATTCTGCTGATCTTCTACGGCGGCCAGGATCTGGTGAACCGGCTGATGCCGATGCTCGGCTATGACGAGTACATCGATATCAACCCCTTCGTCGCCGGTGTGTTCACCATGGGCTTCATCTTCGGCGCCTACCTGTCGGAGACCTTCCGCGGCGCCTTCATGGCGATTCCCAAGGGACAGGCGGAGGCGGGCGCGGCTTATGGGATGAGCGGCCTGCAGGTGTTCCTGCGCATTCTGGTGCCGCAGATGATCCGTTTCGCGATTCCCGGTTTCACCAACAACTGGCTGGTGCTGACCAAGGCTACGGCGCTGATTTCGGTGGTTGGCCTGCAGGACATGATGTTCAAGGCCAAGAGCGCGGCTGACGCCACACGCGAGCCCTTCACCTTCTACCTGGCGGTGGCCGGCCTGTATCTGCTGATCACCAGTGTCTCGTTGCTGGCCCTGCGTTATCTGGAAAAACGCTACTCGGTCGGCACCAAGGCCGCCGAACTGTGAGGGGCGCACGATGATCTTCGATTACACCGTGATCTGGGACAGCCTGCCGCTGTATCTCGGCGGCGTGCTGGTCACCCTCAAGCTGCTGGCCATTGCGCTGTTCTTCGGTTTGCTGGCTGCCGTGCCGCTAGCGCTGATGCGTACCTCGCGTTCGCTCTGGATCAATGGCCCGGCCTGGCTCTACACCTACGTAATCCGCGGTACGCCGATGCTGGTGCAACTGTTTCTGGTCTACTACGGCCTGGCCCAGTTCGAAGCGGTGCGTGAAAGCGTGTTGTGGCCGTACCTGTCCAACGCGACTTTCTGCGCTTGCCTGGCTTTTGCCATCAATACCAGCGCGTACAGTGCCGAGATTCTCGCTGGCAGCCTCAAGACCACGCCCCATGGTGAGATCGAGGCGGCCAAGGCGATGGGTATGTCGCGGGTCAAGTTGTACCGACGCATCCTGTTGCCCTCGGCGCTGCGCCGCGCGCTGCCGCAGTACAGCAACGAAGTGATCATGATGCTGCACACCACCAGTCTGGCGTCCATAGTCACCCTGATCGACATCACCGGTGCGGCGCGTACGGTCAGTTCCCAGTATTACCTGCCGTTCGAGGCTTTCATCACCGCCGGCCTGTTCTACCTGTGCCTGACCTTCATTCTGGTGCGCCTGTTCAAGCTGGCCGAGCGCCGCTGGCTGGCCTACCTGGCGCCGCGGCGCAGCTGACTGGCCGTTTTTACGAAGCAGCGGCACGACATCGGATTCAAGAGAGTGGAAAGCATGTACAAGCTCGAAGTGAAGGATCTGCACAAGCGCTACGGCAGCCACGAGGTGCTCAAGGGCGTGTCGCTGGCTGCCAAGGCCGGCGACGTGATCAGCATCATCGGCTCCAGTGGCTCCGGCAAGAGCACCTTCCTGCGTTGCATCAACTTGCTCGAGCAGCCTCACGCCGGGCAGATCCTGCTCAATGGCGAAGCGCTCAAACTGGTGCCCGGCAAGGACGGCGCCCTGCGCGCCGCCGATGACAAGCAGTTGCAGCGCCTGCGCTCGCGTTTGGCCATGGTGTTTCAGCACTTCAACCTGTGGTCGCACATGAACGTGCTGGAAAACGTCATGGAGGCGCCGGTACACGTGTTGGGCATGAGCAAGGCCGAGGCCCGCGAGAAGGCCGAGCACTACCTGCACAAGGTTGGCGTGGCGCATCGCAAGGACGCCTATCCGGCGCACATGTCCGGTGGCGAGCAGCAGCGCGTGGCGATTGCCCGTGCGCTGGCGATGGAGCCGGAAGTCATGCTGTTCGACGAGCCCACCTCGGCGCTTGACCCGGAGCTGGTCGGCGATGTGTTGAAGGTGATGCGTGATCTGGCCAGCGAGGGGCGTACCATGGTGGTTGTCACCCACGAAATGGGCTTTGCCCGCGAAGTCTCCAACGGGTTGCTGTTCCTGCATCAGGGCGTGGTGGAAGAGCAGGGCGACCCGCGTGAGGTGCTCGCCAATCCGCAATCTCAACGTCTGCAACAGTTCCTCAGCGGTAGTCTCAAGTAGTTGGGGTTATCATCCCTGCACGCCTCAACCTTTCACTGCCTTCAGAGTCCGACCTGCCCATCATGACTGCCCACCGAATCGGCTTCCTGCTTTGGCCTTCCACCAAGCCTTTGACTCTGGCGCTGGCGGAAGAGGCCCTGAGCGTCGCTCAGCGCGTCCATCCGGAAGTGGTTTACGAGGTGTCGTTCCTGCAGGCCGAAGAGCCTGTCGAGGGCGCCTGGCGCCTACCGGGCAGTCCTTGGGTCGGCAATTTGGACGGTTATCGCAAGTTGTTCCTGCTTGCCGATGAGCCGCCGGCTGCCGTAGCACCGGCGTTAGCTGCAGCCCTCAAACAAGTGGCGCGCAATGGCTGCTGTATCGGCGCAGTGTCCGCGGGTGTTTATGCGCTTGCGCAACTCGGCTTGCTCGACGGTTATCGGGCGTCGGTGCACTGGCGTTGGCAGGATGATTTTTCCGAGCGCTTTCCCAAGGTGATTGCCACCAGCCATCTGTTCGACTGGGATCGTGATCGCCTCACCGCCTGCGGCGGCATGGCTGTGATGGACATGCTGCTGGCCCTGCTGGCCCGTGATCACGGTGCCGAGCTGGCCGGTGCGGTGTCTGAAGAGCTGGTGGTCGAGCGCATCCGTGAGGGCGGGGAGCGTCAGCGCATTCCGTTGCAGAACCGCCTTGGCTCCAGCCACCCCAAGCTCACCCAGGCGGTGCTGCTGATGGAGGCCAATATCGAGGAGCCGCTGACCACCGACGAAATTGCCCAGCATGTGTGCGTGTCGCGTCGGCAGCTCGAGCGCATCTTCAAGCAGTACCTCAATCGCGTACCCAGCCAGTATTACCTGGAGCTGCGCCTGAACAAGGCGCGGCAACTGCTGATGCAGACCAGCAAATCGATCATTCAGATTGGCTTGTCTTGCGGTTTCTCCTCGGGGCCGCATTTCTCCAGCGCCTACCGCAACTTCTTCGGCGCCACGCCGCGGGAAGACCGCAACCAGCGGCGCAGCAACAGTCCCTTCGAACTGACGTCGGCCCCCGCTGAACGCGGCTGATGATTGCCGGTGGACGGGGCTTTCCTCGTCTAACGGCATCGGTCAGCGGGTAGGGTGGACCGGGGCGCGTAGCCGGCGCTTTTTCCGTCCACCACTAGGCTGACGGCCGGCGCGGATCAGTGGCTCCAGATCATCCCGATCAGCAGGTAGCACAGCGTGGTTATCAGGATCACGCTGAAGATATTGATCACAAAGCCGGCCTTGATCATTGACTGAATACGCATTAGCCCGGTGCCGAACACCAGCGCGTTGGGTGGCGTGGCCACGGGCATCATGAAGGCGCAACTGGCGGCGATGGTTGCCGGGATGGTCAACAGCTCCACCGGAATGCCCTGAGACACCGCCAGTGCACCGACCAGAGGAATGAACGCCGCTGCCGTGGCGGTGTTAGAAGTGACCTCGGTGAGCACGTTGATGGTCAGTGTCACAGCGCCGATGATCAGGAACAGATGCAAGGTACCGACCACCTGCAGGCTCTCGCCAATCCATTTCGCCAACCCGGTTGAAGTGATTGCGCCGGCCAGCGACAGGCCACCACCGAACAGCAGCAGGATGCCCCAGGGCACCTTGTTGGCGGTTTCCCAGTCCATCAGAAATACACGCTTGTCGCCGTCACGTTTGCCGGGAATCAGGAACAGGCTGAGGGCTGCGACCATGGCGATCAGGGTGTCATCGACCGCACTGACGACATTGGATATCAGCGGCTGAGTGACCCAGGCCAGCGCGGCCAGGCCGAATACCAGGGCAATACGCTTTTCGCCGGTCGTCCAGGCACCGAGCTTGCCCAGTTCCTCCTTGAGCAGCGGTTGGCTGTCGCCTTCCAGTTTGAAGCCGCCACGGGTCAGCCACCACCAGACGAACAGCAGCATGCAGGTGGCGACCGGGACGCCGACCATCATCCACTGGCCGAAGCCAACATGTACGTCATGGTGCTCGCGCAGGTAGGCCGCCAGCAGCGCATTGGGTGGCGTGCCGATCAGCGTGGAAATGCCGCCGATGCTGGCGGCGTAAGCGATACCCAGCAGCAGGGCGGTGGCGAAGCGCTCGTGTTCGGCCTCATCGCCTTTCTGGGTGAGCATGGTGATCACCGACAGACCGATAGGCAGCATCATGATCGCCGTGGCGGTGTTGCTCACGCCCATGCCGATCAGCGCGGTGGCGAGCATGAACCCGCCAATTTGCCGAGCAGGCTGGTTGCCAACTGCGATCAGGGTATTGAGCGCGATGCGTTTGTGCAGCTCCCAGCGCTGCATGCACAGGCCGAGCAGAAAACCGCCGAGAAACAGGAAGATTACCGGGTTGGCGTAGGGGCCAGTGGCTTCCTGCGGCGTACCAATGCCGAGTAGCGGAATCATCGGTATGGGCAGTAGGGCGGTGGCCGGGATGGGAATTGCCTCGGTAGCCCACCAGGTGGCCATCAGGCCGATGAGGCCGGCGGTCAGCCAGGCTTCCTGGCTCAGGTCGGCGGGCGGCTCGCTGACGATACAGGCCAGCAGTAATAGTGGCCCGAGAAACAGGCCGATACGTGCGGCTATGATCGCGCCGTGGGTTTGTTTTTTCTCGCTCATTATTTTGTTCTCGTTCCATCTGCACGGTGTTGGGCTTCGAGTCCGTGAGGCGTTGGAAGGTCAAGCGCAGCTGTTTCAGCAGGTTTCCCGGTGCATTGTCAGGCGCAGGGCGGCAGCGCCATGATCGGCAGGGCGATAAACACCACGGCGATGGCGGCAATCAGATTGCCGCCGGCCGAGACGCTTGCCACGAACCGCTCGCGATCACTGCGGTCGGGCTGCCGCGCTGCCTTCTGGAACAGACGCGCCAGGGCCAGCAGCAGGAGGGTGGTGAGCAGCGACAGAGCGACCAGGGCCAGGTTCAGCCAGGTCCAGGGGCCGTCCTCGAGCGGCGGTGGTGCGACCGAGCAGCCGACGCCCTGGCCGCCGTAGAGCGCGACGAACCAGAGGCTCCAGATGCTCAGGCCGGTGACGATGTGAATCGGGTTATAGACCGAGCGCAGGCTTTGCATCACGCACCTCCGAATGCGGGTGGGAACAGGGCGATGGCGAAGTAGCTCGTCCACAGCACACCGAGGCTGTAGTTCCAGAACTGCGCCACCACCAGCGGTTCGTAAGGCGACTCGGCGCTGACGTAGCCGATGCGTACGCGCAGTGCCTGCAAGGCGCTGAGCGTGCCGGCCAGCAGGGCATGGCCAAAGCTGTAGGCGAGCATCACGAAGATCACCGCATCATGGGCACGAACGGTGGGCTGCAGCGCCTCGCTGAGCAGGGCCCAGAGCAGCAGCGCGGCCTGTATCAGGCCTATCACGGCAAGGCCGATCTGGCAGGCTAGCAGGCCACGGTCGTCTCTCTGGCGCAGGCGGGCAAGCACCCGTCGGTGCCAGGGCGTGGCCACGGTCAATAGCAGAGCGCTGGCGAACAGCAACCAGTGATTGAAAACTGGCGCATCCGGCACCAGCCAGTTCGGCGCCACCGTCCACAGGTAGAACCAGCCAAACAGCAGTGACAGGTACAACGCACCGTTGGACAGCAGGGTCACGCCCATGCCCCAAAGGCCCGGCCCGTCGCAGGTTCGCGAGTGCAGCGGCGGTTCGCCAGGCTGGGTCTTGGCATCCGGCGCCGCCTTGGGGTGGGCACCGTTCTCCCAGCTCCAGCGCAGCAGCACCACGATCGAGGCGAAACAGGCTACCAGTGCCAGGATGTAGGTTTTGGTCAGCAGGCTCAAACACACCACGGCGATGCAGCAGGCGGCAATGAACGGCAGCCAGCTGTTGCCAGGCAGGTGGATGATTTCCCTGACTTCGCCGGTCAGCGGATCGACGCCCCAGGTTTCACGACGGCCGTGGTCGATCACCGTCAGGTCATGTTCACCACGGGCCATGCTGTCGCCCAGATCCGGGTCACGCCACAGCGGATGGCGGTCGGTGACCTTGGCCAAGCTGACGAAATTGTACGGGTTGGGCGGCAGGCTGGTGGCCCACTCCATGGTGTCGGCCTGCCAGGGATTCTTGCCCGCGGGTTTGCCATAGCGGTAGTGCAGGATCAGATCCAGCAGCAGGGTGGCGATACCGATCACCATGATGAAGCTGCCGATCGACGAGATCAGGTTGGGCATGTCCCAGCCCAGGCCCGTGTCATAGGTGTAGACGCGCCTCGGCATGCCCAGCAGGCCGGTCCAGTGCATGATCAGGAAGGTCATGTTGAAGCCGATGAACACCAGCCAGAATCCCCACTTGCCCAGGCGTTCGGAAGCCATGCGCCCGGAGAAGTGCGGCAGCCAGTAATACAGCCCGGCGATCAGCGGAAAGAGCATGCCGCCGATCAGCACGTAGTGGAAATGCGCGACCACGAAGTGGGTGTCATGCACCTGCCAGTCGAATGGCACCAGGGCCAGCATCACGCCGGTCAGCCCGCCACACACGAAGGTGATCAGAAAGCCCATCAGCCACAGCATCGGCACGTTGTAGCGCGGTTTGCCGAGCCACAGCGTGGCCAGCCAGGCGAAGACCTGAATCGCCGTGGGTATCGCCACCAGCATGCTCGCCGCGGAAAAGAACGCCTGGGCCAGCTGCGGGATGCCCACCGTGAACATGTGGTGCACCCAAAGACCGAAGCTGATGAAGCCGGTGGTCAGCACGCCCAGCACCACAGCGCGATAGCCCACCAGCGGGCGACCGCAGAACACCGGCAGCAGCGTCGAGACGATGCCGGCGGCCGGCAGGAAGATGATGTACACCTCGGGGTGGCCGAACAGCCAGAACAGGTGCTGCCAGAGCAGCGGGTCACCGCCACGCGCTACTTCGAAGAACGGCAGTCCGGCGGCACGTTCCAGCTCCAGCAGGATGCTGCCGAGAATCAGCGGCGGGAAGCCGATGACGATCATCATCGCCATGGTCAGGATGTACCAGGCGTAGATCGGCATCCGGTTCAGCGCCATACCTTCGGCGCGGGTACGCAGGATCGACACCACCAGCTCGACACCGGCCGACACTGCGGAGATCTCCACGAAGGTGATACCCAGCAGCCAGAAGTCGGCGTTGATCCCCGGTGAATGCGCAGCGCTGGACAGCGGCGTGTACATGAACCAGCCCGCGTTGGGCGCCACGCCGAGCAGCAGGCTGGAACAGATGATCAGGCCGCCGAACAGATAGCACCAGTAGCCCAGGGCCGAGAGCCGTGGAAAGACCAGATCCCTTGCGCCGAGCATCTTCGGAATCAGGTACACCGCCAGGCCTTCCATCATCGGCACGGCGAACAGGAACATCATCACCGTGCCGTGCATGGTGAACACCTGGTTGTACATTTCCGCGCCCATGAAGGCGTTGCCCGGCAGCGCCAGTTGGGTGCGGATCAGCATCGCCAGCAGGATGCCGAAGATGAAGAAGCCCAGGCCGGTGACCATGAAGCGCAGGCCCAGGGTGGTGTGGTTGACGATGGTCAGCGCACGCCAGCCCCGCGGGTTGCCCCAGACCTCGTTGAACTGGTCGTGCAGGGCATCGGTGTCTTCGCCGCGTTGTGTTTCGCGCGTTTCACTCATGGTTCGAGGCCCTCCAGCCAGGTGGCGATGGCCTGCAGGTGCTCGGCATCGAGATCGTCGGTCAGCGGCATGCCGGTGCCCGGCTTCAGGCGCCCGTGCTCCTGCAGCCAGGTCAGGATGGCACCGGGCTCGTTGGGCATTACGCCGCCGCCCAGGTTGCGGCGGCTGGCCAGGTCGGTGAGATCCGGTGCGCGGTTGCCCGCGCTGACGCCCGCTACGGTGTGGCACATGCCGCAGTGAGCCAGGAATGTATCGGCGGCCGGGCCTTGCAGCGCCTCGACCTGTGGCTCGCGGCGGGCGTCGATCCAGGCGGCGAAGTCTTCGTCGCTGTGGGCCTGTACATCGAGAATCATGTGGCTGTGCTGAGTGCCGCAGAACTCCGTGCACTGGCCACGAAAGGTGCCGGGCGCATCTGCTTGCAGGCGGATGCGGTTCTCGCGGCCGGGGATCATGTCGATCTTGCCGCCCAGGCGCGGTACCCAGAAGGAATGGATCACGTCGGCGCTGCTGACGGTGATGTCCACCGGCCGACCTGCGGGGAGATGCAGCTGGTTGGCGGTCACCACGCCGCTGTCCGGGTAGCGCACCTCCCACCACCACTGGTGGCCAATCACGTGAATCTGCAACGGCTGCTCACCGAGAATGGGCAACTGCATCATGCGCTGGCCCACGGGAATGCCGAACGCCAGTAGCACGGTAACGGTGACCGTCGGCAGCACGATGCCGCCGCCGATCAGCCAGCGACGCTGGATGCGCCGGGCATCCTCGGCCGAATATTCGCGCGGCTTGCGCCATACCGCGTAGATCCACAGCGCGCTGACCACCACCAGTACCAGGCTGAAGAAGCCGCACATGGCCCACCACAGCAGGGCGATGTCGCGCGCTACCGGGCCGGCCGGGGCCAGAATTGATTGGTCACCACTGCAGGCAGAGATAATCGGAACTGCTGAGGCCAGCGCGGTCAACTTGAGTAGAGCCGGGTAAATGCGGCCATCTTTCAGACCGACAGGGAGGCCGCCATGGCTGAGCAACAAGAGTCCATCATCAGTCGCGCGGCCATCGCCGGGCACCCGCTGCACCCGATGATGATCCACTTCCCGGTCGCCGCCTTGCTGGGTTTGGTGGCCACCGATTTCGCCTACTTCTGGACCACCGATCAGTTCTGGGCGCGAGCCAGTTTGTGGTTGGCCGGCGTCGGCGCCGCAGGCGGCTGGATCGCCAGCATCGCCGGGATGATTGACCTGCTGACCGTGAAACGCATTCGCCAGAAGATCAGCGCCTGGTGCCACGCCATCATCGCCGTGATGATGCTGTCCCTGGCCTCGCTGAACTGGATGGTGCGCTACCGGCACGGTGACGAGGGCTTCGAAATGTGGGCTTTCTACCTGTCGCTGTTCACCGCAGGGCTGATTGCGATCGCCGCGTACCTGGGTGGGCGACTGGTCTACGAGCAGGCCGTAGGTGTCGATGTCGATTGAATCCGGCTTTAGCCCGCCTGCATTCATGGGGGGATGACTCCTCATTCAGAAGGGTTTGGCCAGTACCAGCCACAGGGTGGTGGCGATCATGCTCAGCGTTATGCCACCGAGTGCTGCGCAGGCGACGGTCAGGCCTGGTCGTGGGTGGCGCTCGCAGAGCAGGATGAGCATCCCGCACAGCGCGTGACAGATGACCATCACCGCCACGGTGGAGAGCTTGGCCACCAGCCAGATGCCGAAAGTACCGTCACGCAGGAACAGCGCCGTGCCGCTGCCGATGGCGATGAGCGCCGCTGGAGTGGCGACCAGATTGAAGATCGTGCGGTTGAGTTCGGGGTGACCTGGGCGCTCGACCGTATGCGCCTTGCGGCAGCTGGCCGCGATCAGCGCAGGCAGGTAGAGCAGGGCGCCGCACCAGACGATCAGCGCGGTGAAATGCAGCAGTTTCAGCAGTGGCATCGGTGCCCTCCATAGCCAGTCGTCCCGGGTCAGTCCGTGTGACCCCCCTTCGAGAAACAGGGTTCGACCTTTCCGCCGAGCGCCTCGCAGGGTTGCAGGCGTTTCTTGCCTTGGGCTGTGACCCCCAGCACCCCTGGCCTGTAGCGCAGCGGTTGGGCGCGAAAGTGGTTTGTGGACGAGGATTGGCGCGCTCCCGTTGTGTCACTGAATGTGTGGGTATTGCTGTCCGAGGCGACAGCGTGTGACTCGCTGACCGGCGCGTCGACAGGGCAGGCGTGGTAAACTGATCACCTCTTCGCAGCCCCTGACGGCTGCGCACTGCCGCTCACGTGGCAGCCATGAATAGCTGGCCCCAGGGCCGGGAGATGGGCTCCATGAACACGACGCAGTTGGTCGATCCCTTCGGCCGGCGCATTACCTACCTGCGACTCTCGGTGACCGATCGCTGCGATTTTCGCTGCACCTACTGCATGAGCGAAGACATGGTCTTCGCCCCGCGTGCGCAGATCCTCACCCTGGAGGAGCTGTACACCGTGGCCGATGCGTTCATCGGGCTGGGTGTCAAACGCATCCGCATCACGGGCGGCGAGCCCTTGGTGCGCAAAAATCTGCTCAGCCTGTTGCGCCGCCTTGGCGAGCGCCCGGAGCTTGAGGATCTATCGATCACTACCAATGGTTCGCAGCTTTCGCACATGGCGGGCGACTTGCGTGCGGCCGGCGTCACCCGCCTCAACGTCAGCCTCGACTCCCTGCAGCGTGAGCGCTTCGCCGGCTTCACTCGCCGCGACATGCTCGATCAGGTGCTGGCCGGCATCGACGCCGCGGTGGCCGCGGGCTTCAAGCGCATCAAGCTGAACAGCGTGGTGCAGACCGGGCGCAACGATGACGAAGTGCTTGGCCTGGTCGAGTACGCCATGGCCCGCGGCCTGGACATCAGCTTCATCGAAGAGATGCCCCTGGGCAGCGTGGTCAGCCATCAGCGTGAGCAGACCTTCTGCTCCAGCGAGGTGGTGCGCGAGCGCATCGAGGAGCGTTATTCGCTGGTGCGCAGTAGCCATGTCACCGGCGGCCCGTCGCGTTACTGGCAGGTCAGCGGCAGCGACACCCGGGTCGGCTTCATCTCGCCGCACAGCAACAATTTCTGCGGCGATTGCAACCGCGTGCGGGTCACCGCCGAGGGCAAACTGGTGCTCTGCCTCGGGCATGACAATGCCCTGGATCTGCGCACCTTGATGCGCGCCCACCCCGGCAACAGCGAGCGGCTGCGCGACGCGCTGCTCGAGGCCCTGCAGCTCAAGCCTGAACGCCACCACTTCGAGACCGATGAGCAGGTGCAAGTGATTCGTTTCATGAGCATGACCGGCGGCTGAGAACCTGCCCTCCAGACGAGCGGTTCGCGCCCAGGCCGCACGGGCCTTTGCCTGCAGCTGCTCGATGCCAGTCGATGCACCCCGCCGGAAATTGCCCTGAACCTCCGCAACGAGCGCTCACTCCACTTAAGGGAGCGGCCCATACAGGGCTAATTTCTGAAGCTACGAGGAGATTCAAAGTGGATAACAAAGACGTTATTTCGGTACTGAACGACCTGATCGAAACCAGCAAAGATGGTGAGAAGGGCTTCAGCGAGTGTGCCGAGGACGTGAAAGAGCCGCGTCTCAAAAGCTTCTTCACCCAGCGTTCGCACGACTGCGCAACTGCCGCTGCCGAACTGCAACAACTGGTACGTGGCCTGGGCGGTGATCCGGAAACCAGTTCGAGCGTGGCGGGTGCCCTGCACCGTGGCTGGGTCGACCTGAAGTCGCTGGTCACTGGCAAGAGCGAAGAAGCCATCCTCAACGAGTGCGAGCGCGGCGAAGACGTGGCGCTGAAGAACTACCGCGAAGCGCTGGAGAAAGACCTGCCGGCCAACGTGCGCAGCGTTCTGGAAAAACAGCTGCAAGGTGTGCAGCGCAACCACGATCAGGTCAAGTCGTTGCGTGATGCCGCACGCGCCAGCTGATCTGCAATCGTTGAAAGAAGGATGCCCCCGGGCATCCTTTTTTATGCCCGCCATTCCGGCGACCTGATCGAAAGTGCTCAGCGACTCAGCAGCGCCGCGCTTCCTGCTGCCCCGAACAACCCGGCACTGACTCGGTTGAACCACACCTGACCCTGGCCGCTGCGCAAATAACGGGCTGCCCCTCGTGCACTCAGGGCGTAGAACAGTTTGCAGGCCAGATCCAGGGTCGCCCAGGTGGCGATCAACACCAGCAACTGATCGAACAGCGGCTGCGATGCGCTGATGAACTGCGGCAGAAAGGCAGCAAAGAACAGGATGTCCTTCGGGTTGCTGGCGCCCAGGCCGAAAGCTTTCCAGAACATCCCGCGGGTCGATGGCGCTATCGGTACGCTGTCATCGCGTACCGGCTGAGCCGCCTCTCTGGAAGCCCGCCAGCTGTGCCAGGCGAGATAGAAAAGGTACAGCGCGCCGACGATCTTCAGCAGGCTGAATACCTGTTCCGATGCCAGCAGCAGGGCACCCAGCCCGAGCGATGAAGCACTCAGCAGGCAGATGGATGCCAGTAAGCCACCGGTGATGGACGGCACTGAACGGCGCAGGCCGTGATTGAGGCTATTGCTGACCATCAGCAGTGACAGCGGGCCAGGAATGATGATCACCAGCAGGGCGGCGCCGCTGAACAGCAGCCAGGTTTCCAAAGGCATTGTCGGTCTCGGCAAGTCAGGCCGGATGTTCCGGCGCTTGCAGGAAACAGTACCTCAGCCAGGTGGCGCTCGACAGGTACAGCTAGCAGCACAGTGGCGACCAATGTGTTCATCGAGAATAGTTCTTAATGACGCTGGCCTGAGCCTTTGTTACGCTATATTTCCGTTTTTCCCGCTGCTGGCGTTCATCGCCTGCTCCATCGCGCAGTAAAAGGTTTCTCCCCCCCATGAAAATCCCCGCGCCTCTCGTCCGTCTCACGGCCGCTCTCTGCCTGCTGCTCAGCGCCGCTGCGCATGCCACCGACTATCCGCTCACCGTGACCGATCTCGCCGGCCGTCAAGTGACCATCGAGCACGAGCCCCAGCGCATCGTGCTGCAGGACGGCCGCGACCTGTTCAGCCTGGCATTGCTCGACCGTGAAGATCCCTTCAAGCGCATCGCGGTGTGGAACAACATCATCAAGCGATCCGATCCCAACACCTGGCAGGTTTTTCAGAAGCAATGGCCGAAGAGTTCCGGGCAAGCCGTGGACATGCAGTTCGGTGACGACGGTGACATGAACCTGGAAGCCGTGGTCGCCGGCAAGCCCGATCTGCTGGTGTTCCAGCTGCGCGCACGCAAATCCCTTGAAGGCGCGGGTGTCGAACGCAAACTCTCGGCGCTGAAAATTCCGGTGATCTACATCGACAGCGATTTGGATCCGGTCACCAATAGCCAGCGCAGCGTGGCGCTGCTCGGCAAGGTGCTCGACCGTGAAGCCCGTGCCACCGAGTATCTGGATTTCTACAAAGCGCGGCTGGCGCTGGTTGATCGCCTGATCACCGAGCAGGGCAAGCGCCCGCTGGTGTTCGTCGAAGCCAAGGCCGGGCAGGGCGGCGCCACCAGTTGCTGCTTCACCCATGGCGACGTGTACTGGGGCAAGCTGGTACAGGCCGCTGGCGGCGACAACCTGGGTAGCCAATTGCTGCCGGGTGCCACCGGTGACGTGACATTGGAAACGGTGATCAGCAAGAAGCCCGACGTCTACGTGATGAGCGGCACCCAGTTCCCGGGCAACACCTCGATCTCGCCACCGTTCGGCTTCGGCCCTACGGTCGATCAGGCCGCCATCGACAGTTCCCTGCAGCGTCTGCTGCAGCGTCCGGGCATGGCCCAGTTGCAGGCCACCCAGCAAAACCGCGTGTACGGCGTCTACCACCAGTTTTACGCCAGCAGCTGGAACATCCTGTCCGTCGAGTACCTGGCCCAGGCTTTCTATCCGCAGGCTGCCGAACGGCTCGACCCGGCGGCGAGCACCCGCACCTTGCTGGGCATGACTGGCCTTGGCGAAGTGCCGGCGATCCTCTTCGGTCAGGCGCCTGCCGGTGAGTGATTCTGCCGTGGGCGAGCTGGCTGCCGACGGTTATCAGCAGCGTTATGCCAAGGCAGTCTGGCAGCGCAGCCTGCTGCTCGTGGGCCTGTTGCTGGTGGCGCTGGTCGCCTTCATCGCCGATCTGGTGGTGGGTTCGGGCACGCTGAGTTTCGCCGATGCGGTGCAAGGCCTGTTCACTCCGGATCGAGTGGACGCCTCCACGCGGGTCATTCTCTGGGAACTGCGCATGCCGATGACGCTGATGGCGGTGCTGGCCGGCACCTGCCTGGCGCTGGCTGGGCTGATCATGCAGACGGTGCTCGACAACCCGCTGGCCGAGCCCTTCACCCTGGGCATTTCTTCGGCTGCCGGTTTTGGTGCGGCGCTGGCGCTGACCTTCAACCTGTCCCTGGCGCAATGGCTGCCGGGTTTCGGTGCCGAGATGGTGGTGACGGCCAACGCCTTCCTGTTCTCGTTGCTCACCGTTGGCGTGATCCTGCTACTGACCCGCGGGCAGATCGGCCTGCAGGCGATCACTCTGCTGGGTATTGCGGTGCATTTCGTGTTCAGCTCGCTGCTTGGTCTGGTGCAGTACGTATCCAGCGTCGATCAGTTGCAGAGCATCGTGTTCTGGCTGATGGGCTCTTTGCTGCACGTGACCTGGAGCAAGGTCGCGTTGTGCGCTGCCATCGCGCTGGTGGCGTTACCGCTGGTGCTGATGCAGGCGTGGGCACTGACTGCCTTGCGTAGCTTCGGCGAGCAGGCGGTGGTGTTCGGGATTCGCGTTAAACGCGTGCGCACCCTGATGCTGGTGCTGGCGGCGCTACTGGCTGGTGCCGTGACCTCGGTGGTCGGCATCATCGGTTTCGTCGGCCTGGTCGCTCCCCATGTGGCGCGCTTGCTGGTCGGCGAGGATCAGCGCTTCACCATCGGCGTGACGCTGGCCTGCGGCATCATCTTCGTCACCCTGGCGTCCTTGGCGAGCAAGCTGATCGTGCCTGGCGCCGTGCTGCCGATCGGCATGGTTACCTCGCTGATCGGCCTGCCGTTTTTCATCATTCTGATCTTGCGTGACCGGAGGCTGACGTCCCGATGAGTTTTGTCAGTCAGGATTACCGTGTTTCCCTTGGCGGCCGGCCGATCATCCACGACTTCGCCGTACGTGCCGAAGCGGGCCGTACCCTGGCCCTGCTCGGGGCCAACGGTGCGGGCAAGTCGACGTTCATGAAAGGCCTGTGCGGTCTGCTGCGTGCCGAAGGCTCGGCGACCATTGATGGCACGCAACTGATCGGTCTGGAGCCGGCGCTGCGGGCGCGGCTGATCGGTTACGTGGCCCAGGATCTGACCCATCTCGACGTGCGCCTGTCCACCTACGAGCTGCTGCTTCTGGCTCAGCACGGCGGTGCACGCGGCTGGGCCACCCAGCGGGACAGCCAGCGACGGGCCAGTGAAGTGCTCGAGCTGCTGGGCCTGCAACGTTTCGCCGAGCAGCAGCCGGGGCAGTTATCGGGTGGCGAGCGGCAGATGATCTCCCTGGCCCTGGCCTTGGTGCGTCGCCCGCGCCTGCTGCTGCTCGACGAACCGACCTCGGCGCTGGATCTGGCCAACCAGTTGCACATGCTCGACGCGGTGAGCGCCTATACCCGCCGCGAAGGCATCGTCACCCTGGCGATCTTCCACGACATGAACCTGGCCAGCCGCTACGCCGACGATGCACTGATGATCCGCGACGGCCGTGTACACGGCTGCGGCACCACCGAAGAAATGCTCACCCCGGCGCATTTGGCGGCCGTGTATGGCGTCGATTGCCGAACCCTGAGCGTGGACGACGGCGCCTTCACCGCCATCTACCCGGTATCGGTGATCGGCGCGTAGTCCTTCCCAGGATTACGTCACTGCCCCGTAGGAGCCGGCTTGCCGGCGATTGGTGGCCATGCTGCTGACTGGATGAACGCCTACCGTCGCATCGCCCGCAGGCGGGCTCCTACAGTCCATGCGATCGCGTAGGAGCCGGCTTGCCGGCGATGCTTTCCGCCTTAACGCCGGAGCTCGCAATCAGCTATCGCGGCTGTGCACGCTCTGCCCGGCGGCGAAGGTTTCCTTGATCACCCGGTCGTCACCCAAGGTAATCAGGGCGAACAACCGTTCGGCCAAGGTGTTGCTCTGCTTGAGGCGATAGTCGATCAGCGGCGTGGCCTGGTAATCGAGCACCACGAAATCCGCTTCCTTGCCCGCCGCGAAGTTGCCAATGCGCTCGTCCAGATACAGCGCCCGGGCGCTGCCCAGCGTCGCCAAGTACAGAGACTTGAACGGGTCGAGCTTCTGCCCCTGCAACTGCATGATCTTGTACGCCTCGCTCAGCGAACGCAGCTGCGAAAAGCTGGTGCCGGCGCCGATGTCGGTGCCCAGGCCGACGCGTACCTTGTGCTGTTCCATGCGGCGCAAGTCGAACAGGCCGCTGCCGAGAAACAGGTTGGAGGTCGGGCAGAAGGCGACAGCCGAGCCGGTCTGCGCCAGGCGCTCGCATTCCGCGTCGCACAGATGCACCGAGTGAGCGAATACCGAGCGCGGGCCGGTCAACTGGTGCTTGTCGTAGACATCCAGGTAGCCGCTGTTTTCCGGAAACAGCTCCTTGACCCACTCGATCTCCTGGCGATTCTCCGAGAGGTGAGTGTGCAGATACAGATCCGGGTATTCGCGCAGCAGGCGCCCGGCCATGGCCAGTTGTTCCGGCGTGCTGGTCGGCGCGAAGCGCGGCGTTACCGCATAGTGCAGGCGGCCTTTGCCGTGCCATCGTTCGATCAGTTCACGGCTGTCGGCATAGCCTGACTCGACGCTATCGGTCAGCGCCTCGGGGGCATTGCGATCCATCAGCACCTTGCCGGCAATCATGCGCAGGTTCAGCGCTTGTGCCGCTTCGAAGAGTGCATCCACCGATTGCTTGTGCACGCTGCCGAATACCAGTGCGGTAGTGGTGCCGTTGCGCAGCAGCTCTTTTAGGAACACGCCCGCCACCTCATCGGCGTGGGCCTTGTCGGCGAAGCGCATTTCCGTAGGAAAGGTGTAGGTGTTCAGCCAGTCGAGCAGTTGCTCACCATAGGCGCCGATCATTCCGGTTTGCGGGTAGTGGATATGGGTATCGATAAAGCCGGGAGTAATCAGCGCGTTTTCATAATGCGTCAGTGCAACGCCACTCAGGCGTGGCAGCAAATCGGCAGCGTGGCCAACCTCGCGGATCTTGCCGTCTTCCACCAGCAGAATACCGTCCTCGAAATAGGCGTAGGACGCCTCGATACCGACTTCGGCCGGATCGGCCAGGCTTTGCAGAATGGCGCCGCGGTAGGCGTGGGTGACGTTGGACATGGGGCCTCGATTGCAATTCGGTGGAGCAGGGCTTGGCATCGCGCGCAGGCGAAAGCCTGCAGGGCCGAGCGCACTGAGCGGGGGCGCTCGCCGGGGTGAAAGGGGATTTTGCGGGACAACGCCTCCGCCGACAAGAATGTCGGCGGAGGCGGGCTCAGGACGCCGCGCGCGGGGATAGATCCAGCGATTGCGTCGCCGACTCGGCCGTACGCAGTGTTTCCGGCAGGAACATCAGCAGCAGGGCTGCACAGCCGGCAACCGCCGCAAGCACCAGAAAGGCGCTGTCGTACCCGCCGGCTTCTGCCACGTAGCCGGCCAGGCCGTTGCTCAGCGCCGCGCCGATGCCGAACACCAGGCTCACCGCAGCCAGGCTGATGTTGAAGTGGCCGCTGCCCTGTGTCAGATCGCGCACCATCAGCGGGATGAGCGCGCCGAACAGCCCTGCACCGATGCCGTCGAGCAGTTGTACCGAGACCAGCCAGATCGGGTCATCGCTGAGCGTGTACAGCACGCCACGGATCGGCAGGATCAGAAAACCGGTCATCAGCAGCGGCTTGCGGCCCCAGCTGTCAGCGCGGGCACCGACCAGCATGGCAGCAGGGATCATCACCAACTGGGCGGCGACGATGCAGGCCGAGATAAGCGTGGTGGCCAGATCCGGGTTGGCCAGGGCCAGTTTCTGACCGACCAAGGGCAGCATGGCGGCGTTCGCCAGATGGAACAGGGCGCAGCTCAGCGCCAGCAGAACCAACGGTGGCTGGCTCAGCAAGTGGCGCAAGGGGGTAAGCGCTGCGCCGGCTTGCCGTCCGCGTGCCCTGTCGGCATCGATGGCGTTTGGAGGAATGCCGAGGGCCGAAATCATGCTCAGCAGCGCCATGCCGGTCATCAGGTAAAACACCGCCGCTGGGCCCCACAGGTAGGCGAAGGCACCGGCGAGCAGGGCCGCAGTGGCATTGCCTGCATGGTTGAAGGATTCGTTGCGGGCTATGCGCCGGGTAAACGCTTTCGGGCCGACGATACCCAGGGTGATGCCGGCCAGCGCGGGGGCAAAAACCGAGGAGGCCATGCCGGCTGCCACCTGGCTGATGACGATCCAGGTAAAACCCGGTTGCCACAGCGCTACCAGGCAGGACAACGTCACCAATGCCGCCGCCATGACGATCAGCACGCGCTTGTCTTTGGCCCAGTCGACCAGCGCGCCAGCTGGTATCTGCGAGGCCAGTCCGGCCAGCCCGCCGAGCGCCATTACCAGGCCGATGTCGCCTGCCTTCCAGTCATGCACCGTCAACAGGTAGATCGCCAGGTAAGGCCCCAGCCCGTCGCGTACATCAGCCAGGAAGAAATTCAAACGATCCAGTTTGGCTGCGCATGCGTATGTCGGCATGATGAATCTCGCGAGGAGGGGATGGAAAGCCAAGGCAAGGCGCCCGGACAATGTCACTGGTTTGGCGATTGGATCGCTGCCGGTGATGGGGCGTTCCGTATATGTATGGGCAAGCACGCAGCCAACCTGCGCTGCTGTGCTAAACTCCCCGGCCCTTCTGGCGATTGGCCAGTTTTACGCACTCGAAAGCATTGCGCCTCAAGGACTTACATGACGCTGTGCGCCGCTGACTTGATCCTCTGTTTGGTTGCCGTGACGGCGGGCTTGCCAGCATGCGCCTGAAGTCCATAAAGCTGGCGGGCTTCAAGTCCTTCGTCGACCCCACTACGGTGAATTTCCCGAGCAACATGGCGGCGGTCGTCGGGCCAAACGGCTGCGGCAAGTCTAATATCATCGATGCCGTGCGCTGGGTGATGGGCGAGAGCTCGGCGAAGAACCTGCGTGGCGAGTCGATGACCGACGTCATCTTCAACGGCTCCAACACCCGCAAACCGGTGACCCAGGCCAGCATCGAGCTGATCTTCGACAACTCCGACGGCACCCTGACCGGCGAGTACGCGGCCTTCGCGGAAATCTCCATTCGCCGGCGGGTGACCCGAGACAGCCAGAACACCTATTTCCTCAACGGCGTGAAGTGCCGGCGTCGCGACATCACCGATATCTTCCTCGGTACCGGCCTGGGGCCGCGCAGTTACTCGATCATCGAGCAGGGCATGATCAGCAAGCTGATCGAGGCCAAGCCGGAAGAGCTGCGAAATTTCATCGAGGAAGCCGCGGGTATCTCCAAGTACAAGGAGCGCCGCCGCGAGACCGAGAACCGCATCCGCCGTACCCACGAAAACTTGGCGCGTCTGAGCGACCTGCGCGATGAGCTGGAACGGCAGCTCGAGCGCTTGCATCGCCAGGCCCAGGCGGCAGAAAAGTATCAGGAATACAAAGCCGAAGAGCGCCAGCTCAAAGCCCAGCTCACCGCGTTGCGTTGGCAGGCGTTGAACGAGCAGGTTGGCCAGCGCGAGGCGGTGATCGGTAACCAGGAAGTTGGTTTCGAGGCTCTGGTTGCCGAGCAGCGCAATGCTGACGCCAGCATCGAACGCCTGCGCGACGGTCATCACGAGCTATCCGAAGGTTTCAACCTGGTGCAGGGGCGCTTCTATTCGGTGGGCGGCGATATTGCCCGTGTCGAGCAGAGCATTCAGCATGGCCAGCAGCGCCTGCGCCAGTTACAGGACGACCTGCGCGAAGCCGAGCGCACGCGCCTGGAAACCGAATCGCACCTGGGCCATGACCGCACTTTACTGGCGACCTTGGGCGAAGAACTGGCCATGCTCGAGCCGGAGCAGGAAATTACTGCCGCCGCAGCCGAAGAGTCTGCCGTCGCTCTGGAAGAAGCCGAAACGGGCATGCACGGCTGGCAGGAGCAGTGGGACGGCTTCAACCAACGCAGCGCCGAGCCCCGTCGCCAGGCGGAAGTGCAGCAGTCGCGCATCCAGCAGCTGGAACACAGCCTGGAACGCCTCAGCGAGCGCCAACGGCGCCTGGTCGACGAACTGCAGCAGTTGGCCGCCGACCCCGAAGATGCGGCGATCATCGAGTTGGGTGAGCAGATCGCCGTCGGTGAACTGGATCTGGAACAGTTGCAGGAGCAGGAAACCGAGCAGGCAGACGGTTTGCAACAGCTTCGCGAAGACCTTCAGCATGCAGGCCAGGCCCAGCAGCAGGCTCAGGGTGAGCTGCAGCGCCTGAATGGCCGCCTGGCTTCTCTGGAAGCGCTGCAACAGGCTGCGCTGGATCCCGGCACCGGCGCGGCAGAGTGGTTGCGCGAACATGGCCTGGACAAGCGCCCACGCTTGGCCGAAGGTCTGCGTGTGGAAGCCGGCTGGGAACTGGCCGTGGAAACCGTGCTCGGCGCCGATTTGCAGGCCGTTCTGCAGGATGATTTCAATGGCCTGGACTTCTCCTCCCTGGATAAGGGTGAGCTGCGCCTGGTGTCGACCGGCAGCGATGGCGAGCGAATACCCGGCAGCCTGCTGGACAAGATCGAATCACCGGTCGATCTGACCCCCTGGCTGGGTCGCGTGCGCCCGGTTGAGAACCTCGACCAGGCCTTGGTAGAGCGCGCAGGCCTCGCGCCCGGCGAAAGCCTGGTCAGCCGTGATGGTTACTGGGTCGGCCGGCATTTTCTGCGCGTTCGCCGTGCCAGCGAGGCGCAGAGCGGCGTGCTCGCACGTGGCCAGGAGCTGGAAAGCCTGGGCCTGGAGCGCGAAGAGCGCGAGGCCGCATTGGCGCTGCTCGACGAGCGCTTGCTGGTGCTGCGCGAGCGTCAGCGCGATGCAGAAGAATTACGTGAACAGCAGCGTCGTCAGCTGCAGGATCAGGCGCGTCGCCTGGGCGAGCTGAAAGCTCAGCTTTCTGCTGGTCAGGCCAAGGCCGAGCAACTACTGCTGCGTCGCCAGCGCATCGAGGCCGAGCAACACGAGCTTGCCGAGCAGCGTGCTCTGGAGCATGAGCAACTCGGCGAATCACGCCTGCACCTGCAGGATGCGCTGGACAGCATGGCCCTCGACAACGAGCAGCGCGAGAGCCTGCTGGCCAGCCGCGACGCCTTGCGCGAACGGCTCGACCGGGTGCGTCAGGACGCCCGCCAGCACAAGGATCATGCCCACCAGCTGGCGGTGCGCCTGGGCTCGCTACGCGTTCAGCACGATTCAACGCGCCAGGCGCTCGAACGCCTTGAACTGCAATCCGAGCGCCTGCATGAAAAGCGCGAACAGCTTGATCTGAATCTGGAAGAGGGCGCCGCCCCGCTGGAAGAGCTGCGCATGAAACTCGAGGAACTGCTCGAGCGGCGTATGAGTGTCGAGGAAGAGCTGCGTTTGGCGCGGCTGGCCCTTGAAGATGCCGACCGCGAACTGCGTGATGCTGAAAAGCGCCGTACCCAGGCCGAGCAGCAATCGCAATTGTTGCGTGGCCAACTGGAGCAGCAGCGCCTTGAGTGGCAGTCGCTAAATGTACGCCGCAAGGCCCTGCAGGATCAGTTGCTGGAAGACAGCTACGACCTGCATGGGGTGCTCGCCACGCTGCCTGAGGGCGCCAGCGAAAATGCCTGGGAACAGACGCTGGAGCAGATGGCGGCACGTATCCAGCGCTTGGGCGCGATCAACCTGGCGGCCATCGAGGAGTACCAGCAGCAGTCCGAGCGCAAGCGCTACCTGGACGCCCAGAACGCCGACCTGGTCGAAGCACTGGATACCCTGGAAAACGTCATCCGCAAGATCGACCGGGAAACCCGCAACCGTTTCAAGGAAACCTTCGACCAGATCAACGCCGGTCTGCAGGCGCTTTTCCCGAAAGTTTTCGGTGGCGGCAGCGCATATTTGGAACTCACCGGCGAAGATCTACTCGATACCGGGGTGACCATCATGGCGCGCCCGCCGGGCAAGAAGAACAGCACCATCCATTTGCTGTCCGGCGGCGAGAAGGCATTGACGGCGCTGGCGCTGGTATTTTCGATTTTCCAGCTCAATCCGGCCCCGTTCTGCATGCTCGACGAGGTGGATGCGCCGCTGGACGATGCCAACGTCGGGCGGTATGCGCGGCTGGTCAAGGAGATGTCGGCAACCGTGCAGTTCATCTACATCACCCATAACAAGATCGCCATGGAAATGGCCGATCAGTTGATGGGCGTGACCATGCATGAGCCTGGCTGCTCACGACTGGTGGCGGTGGATGTGGAGGAGGCATTGGCGATGGTGGATAGCTGAAGCGTCGCAACACAGATTCTGTTGCGTAAAAACTGCCGGGAGCGGCGGTTTTACAGTGTTTGCCGGTGTAAAGTTGTCTTTCGTCGTGCTAGCTTAACGCCCACTTTTGTTGCACGTGGGAAAACGCCATTCAGAACATGGAGTTGGCGCCACGTTTCAAGGTCATCAAGACGGGCCAGGACGCCTTTTTTTATCAATTTTTGCTCTAGGGGTCAGGACATTTCATGGAATTCGGTCTACGCGAGTGGCTGATCATCATCGGTATCATCGTCATCACCGGCATCCTTTTCGATGGTTGGCGGCGGATGCGCGGTGGCAAGGGCAAGCTGAAGTTCCGGCTGGATCGCAGCGTATCCAATTTGCCTGATGAGGACGGTGATCCCGATCTGCTCAGCCCGCCCCGAGTGATTGAGCGCAATAACGAACCGTCGCTGGACGAGGACGATCTGCCGTCGCTGAGCGCGCGGGACGTCAACAGCCGTCGCCGTGGCGAGCCGCGCCAGGGCGATCTGGATCTGGCCGCTGACGAGCCAGTGCCGATGTTGCTGACGCCAGTCGACGACGAAGACAGCGGTCGCGACAGCCTGTCCGCCAAAACGGTGAACAAGGATCAGGCGCCGGTTGACGAAGTGCTGGTGATCAACGTTATTTCTCGCGATGAGCAAGGCTTCAAGGTCCCTGCACTGCTGCAGAACATTCTGGAAAGTGGCCTGCGTTTCGGCGAGATGGATATCTTCCACCGTCACGAAAGCATGGCTGGCAATGGCGAGGTGCTGTTCTCGATGGCCAACGCACTGAAGCCGGGCACGTTTGACCTGGACGACATCGAAGGTTTCAGCACCCGTGCGGTGAGCTTCTTCCTCGGCTTGCCAGGCCCGCGCCACCCCAAGCAGGCTTTCGATGTGATGGTCGCCGCGGCGCGCAAGTTGGCTCACGAGCTCAACGGCGAGCTGAAAGACGATCAGCGCAGCGTACTTACTGCACAAACCATCGAGCATTACCGTCAGCGCATCGTCGAATATGAGCGCCGACTGTTGACGCAAAAACGCTAAACGGCAGCTTTTAGCTGCAAGCCCCAAGCTACAAGCCACGCGCTTGGCTTGGGGTTTTTCATTTCTGCACTGCCGCCGTACCTTGTCGAGAACTACCGCATGAAAGACTCCGCCCAACGCATCCTCGAACTGCGCACCGAACTGGATGTGCACAACTACCGCTATTACGTGCTCGACGAGCCAAGCGTTCCGGATGCCGAGTACGATCGACTGTTCCGTGAGCTGCAAACACTCGAAACCGAGCACCCGGAGCTGGTGACGCCGGACTCGCCGACCCAGCGTGTGGGTGGCGAAGCGCTCAGCGCCTTTGGTGAGGTGCGCCATGAAGTCCCTATGCTCAGCCTCGGCAACGCCTTCGAGGAAGACGACCTGCGGGCTTTCGATCGCAGCGTGCAGAGTGGTCTCGGTCTGCAGGGCGGTGATCTGTTCGGTGGTGGCGTGGACGTCGAATATAGCTGCGAGCCCAAGCTCGACGGCCTGGCGGTGAGCCTGCTGTATCGCGACGGCAAGCTGGTGCGCGGCGCTACCCGTGGGGATGGCACCACCGGTGAAGACATCAGCGTCAACGTGCGCACCATCCGCAACGTGCCGCTCAAGTTGCAGGGCAGCGGCTGGCCCGATGTGCTGGAGGTGCGTGGTGAGGTGTTCATCTCCCGCGCGGGCTTCGAGCGACTGAATGCCAGCCAGGCCGAGATTGGCGGCAAGACCTTCGCCAACCCGCGCAATGCCGCGGCCGGCAGCCTGCGCCAGCTGGATTCGAAGATCACCGCCAGCCGCCCGCTGGAGTTCTGCTGCTATGGCCTTGGCCAGCACAGCGCCGAGCCGGCCACGACTCAGGTCGGCATGCTGCAGCGCCTGAAGACCTGGGGCATTCCCATCAGCCCCGAGTTGAAGCTGGCCAAGGGTGTCGAAGACTGCCTGGCCTATTACCGAGATATCGGTGAGCGGCGCATGGGCCTGGCCTATGACATCGACGGCGTGGTGTTCAAGGTCAACAACATCGAAGATCAGCAACAGCTGGGCTTCCGCGCACGCACGCCGCACTGGGCCATCGCCCACAAGTTTCCCGCCATGGAAGAGCTGACCGAACTGCTCGACGTGGAATTCCAGGTCGGCCGCACCGGTGCCGTGACGCCCGTCGCGCGTCTCAAGCCGGTCAAGGTGGCGGGGGTGACGGTTTCTAACGCGACATTGCACAACATGGACGAAGTCGCGCGCCTCGGCGTGATGATCGGAGACACGGTGATTATTCGCCGCGCGGGGGATGTGATCCCGCAGGTGATGCAGGTCGTCACCGAGCGCCGTCCCGAAAATGCCCGCCCGATCGCCGTGCCTGAACAATGCCCGGTGTGCGGCTCGGCGGTGGAGCGCACTCAGTTGATCAAGCGCAGCAAGGGCCGCGAAACCGTCAGCGAGGGCGCGGTCTATCGCTGCGTTGGGCGCCTGGCCTGCGCGGCTCAGCTCAAGCAGGCGATCATCCATTTCGTCTCGCGTCGCGCCATGGACATCGAAGGCCTGGGCGAGAAAAGCGTCGAGCAACTGGTGGACGAAGGCCTGGTAGGCTCACCAGCCGATCTCTACACCCTGCAGTTCGAACAGATCGTTGGCCTCGAAGGCTTCGCCGAGGTGTCCAGCCGCAAGCTGCTCGATGCCATCGCCGACAGCAAGCGACCGAGCCTGGCACGCTTCATCTATGCGCTGGGCATTCCCGATGTCGGCGAGGAAACCGCCAAGGTGCTAGCCCGCTCTCTGGGCTCGCTGGAACGCGTCACCCAGGCGCTGCCCGAGGTGCTGACCTACCTGCCGGATGTTGGCCTGGAGGTCGCCCACGAGATTCACAGCTTCTTCGAGGACGAGCACAACCAGACCGTCATCAAGCACCTTCTCGAGCGTGGCCTGGAACTTCAGGATCAGGGCGAGCTGTCCGCCGAGTTCGCGGCCAGCACCACGCTGGGCGGGCTGCTCGACAAGCTGAATATTCCCTTCGTTGCAGTGACCGGCGCGAAGAACCTGGCGGAGCGCTTCAAGAGCCTCGACGGTGTGATCGCTGCTGACTGGCTCGACCTGAGTGCCATGAAGGGGCTCAACGAGAAGGCCAAGCAATCGGTGCGGGAGTTCTTTGCCAAAGCGGAAAATGCCGAGCGCGCACGCGCCATCGAAGCGCAATTGCGTGATTTCGGCATGCACTGGGAAAGCGAGAAGAAGGTGGTCGAAGGCCTGCCGCTGGCCGGCCAGACCTGGGTGCTCACCGGCAGCCTGGAAGTGATGAGCCGCGATATCGCCAAGGACAAGCTGGAAGCCCTGGGCGCCAAGGTCGCTGGCTCGGTATCGGCGAAGACCACCTGCGTGGTCGCCGGCCCCGGTGCCGGCTCGAAACTGGCCAAGGCTACCGAGCTGAACGTTGCCGTGCTCGATGAGCAGACCTTTATCGCCAGGCTGGCGGATTACGGCGTCGGCACCGAGTGATTTAGTAGCGACAGCTAATCCCCATCACCCTTATTCGTTGCTTCTCGTAGCCTGGCGTTGAGCGCAGCGACACCCGGGAAGACCCCTGGGTATCGCTGCGCTCAACGCCAGGCTACGATCCAACGATCGCCAACGTGCGCGTGGCGTAACGACCGTGTAGGAGCCGGCTTGCCGGCGAATGGCGGTCATGCCTGGGTTCTGCGTGATGGCCGCAATCGTTCTCGCCCGCAAGCGGGCTCCTACGGTGTATGGCTTGTTTAGGAGCCGGCTTGCCGGCGATCCCGGCATCAACCCTCAGCCACCCGCGAACATCATCCAGAACGACACACCAACACCGACGATGCTTTCCCCGGCCACCAGGCCGGCCGCTGCGGCGATGGTGAAGCGTTCGCCCAGGCTCCTCCAGCGTGACTGAATCACCCAGGCGAGCATTGCGCCCAGCGCCATCATCAGCGAGATGGAGGCGGGGATGATGAACGCCAGGCCGAATGCCGCCGAGCTCGGCAGCAGGCGGGCAAAGGTCGATTGCACGGGCAGGCTGGCTTCCAATATGCCGAACAGCACGCCGCAGAGGGCGCCGACCAGCATGGCCCAGCGGATGCTGCTGTTGATCGAGTCGAGGCCGTAGCCCAGCACTTCGGCTACCGCTTTCCAGGTGGCCACTGCCGGAGCGGGCCATTGCTCGGTAATCAGCATGGCCTGCGGGTCGGGAATCAGAATCTGATAGACCAGCACGCCGACGATGCTGCCGACGAAGATGCCCAGGCACTGGGCGATCAGCTGGTTGTAGGGTTTGGCACCGATGGCATGGCCAACCCGGAAGTCATTGAGCAGATCGGTGCATTGCCCGGCAGCGCCTCCAGCGGTATTGGCAGCCATCAGGTTGACGCCGACCTGACCCGGCGCGATGAGACCGAAGGTCAGCTGGGACAACTGGCCCGTGGCACCAATCGGGGGAATGCCGGTGGCGCCCACCACCCGCGCCGCCATGCAGGCGAGGGCGACCGCCAGCGGCACGCTGAGCAGCGCCATCAGCGGGTCGATATCGAACAGCAGTACCTGCAACGTGACCACCAGCAGTGATGCCAGTGCGAGCATGACCAACGGCAGCTTTGCCGGTGCCTGTCTGCTGCTGCCGGGCGCCGCTTTGGCCAGGCGCCGGCTGACGCGATAGCGCACTGCCAGGGAGGTAAGCGTGGCGCATACCAGCAATGTCACGCCGGGCCACAACAGCCATTCCACCAAGGGGCCGAATTGCGGGCCGCTGGCGTCTTCTGCGATGGGCACCAGGCCGCTGCCGAGCAACCAGGGCGCCAGGCCACCCCAGGCGATCAACGCACCGAGCAGCAGGGAAAGACCGACGCGAGTACCGATGATGCCGCCAAAACCGATCAGCAGTGGTGAGGGATCGAGGCTGAAGGTAAGCCGTTCCAGGCTCGCCGAGGGCGACCAGCGCGGCAGCGCCAGCAGCGTATCGGCCCACTTGACCAGGCCGCCGAGCAAGGCTGCCGCGCCCAGCACGTAGAGACGCTGCAGCGCGTCACGGCCATGGTTGTAGACCTGCTGCATGGTTTCCAGGGTGGCGACCGCTTCGGGAAAGCGCAGCCTCGTGTCCTCGACCATGCTGCGGCGCAGGTACCAGGCCACCCAGATACCCAGAAAACTCACCGAGAACACCCAGGCCACCAGTGGCAGTGTGGGCAGTTGCTGGCCGGTCAGCAGGGTATAGGCCGGTATCGGCGCGACCAGACCGCCGGAGATGATAGACGCGGCAGCCGATGCCGTGGTCTGGTTGATGTTGCTCTCGCGCATGCTCCAGGCGGTGCCCAGACGCCAACGCACCAGGCTTTGCCAGATACCGTAACTGACCAGCAGGGCGATGATCGACATGTTGAACGACCAGCCGATCTTCAGGCCGGAATAGATATTCGAAGGCGTCAGCAAGGCGCCAAGCAGCACACCTGAAAACAGTGCACGGAAGGTGAGTTCGCGGTCGGCGGGCATGGCGAACCTGCGTCTGACGGATGTCGTCGTTTGAGGCGACAGGTCGGCGTGGGTTCAGTCTTATCGAGAGGGGCGTGTTGCGGGGATGCAGCGGGGCGCCTGGTGACGCCCCGCCGATAGATCAGTTGACCGCGTCGGTCAGGGCCTTGGCCGGTACGAACTTCACTACTTTCTTGGCAGCGATTTCGATGGCTTTGCCAGTCTGCGGGTTGCGGCCGGTGCGGGCAGGGCGCTCGCTGACCTTCAGTTTGCCGATACCTGGCAGGGTGATTTCACCACCATTTTCCAAGGCGTCGCTGACGATCTCGCTGAGTTGATCGAGCGCCGCACGGACGGTGGTCTTCGGCGTGTCGATGGCTTCTGCGATGTCACCGATCAATTGGTCTTTGGTAATGGCCATGTGGTTGCTCCTTGGGGATGAAAAAGTGTGGCATTGATTAATGCCCGCGCATCATAGGCGATCGACTGGGCGGTTTTCCCGGTCAATCAGGCTTCATTGTGACCTACCTGCTCACGGTAAATTCCCGTGGCAGTGCTCAATTACGGGCATCCGCCACAGTTTTTCGGTTTACCTGCGTTTTCGGGTGAGAGCGGTGCGATGCTGGCTGTGTGCCTGCGCGGTGAGGCGGATTGCAGCTATGCTGCTGGAAACGACGTACCAGAACCAGTCCATAGCTGTTCGGGGGTTGCCATGCTGCGCTTGCTCGCTGATCTCGGGTTTCGTTCGAAGATCGCTCTGCCGATCATCTTTCTGGCCCTGTTACTGCTGCTGATGGGCGCGCTGGGCATGTGGGGCATTGGCCAGGTCGTCGACTCCAGCAATCGCCTGACCCACCGCTACCTGCCGGGCGTCAGTCTGCTCCTCAATGCTGATCGTGACCTTTACCAGGCATTGGTCGCTGAGCGCAGCCTGTTGGGCGAGGTCGCTGAGAATCATGTAGCTGACCTTCGTAAGTCACAGGTGGACAACGTTAAGCAGGCCGCCGACCGGGTCAAGGCTTATGCGCAGATGCAGCCAGGCGACGAGGCGCTGCGATTGGTCGCGGACTTCGAACGTGCCTTCACCAGTTGGGAGCGCACGGCTGCGCAGGTCGTGCAGTTGGCTGCTACCGATCCTGCTGCCGCGTCGCGACTCAGCTTTGGTGACAGCGAGGCGCAGTTCGATGCCATGCGTGATGTGATCGACAAGCTCGGTGAGCTGGAGGATCAGGCCGCCAATGGGCTGGGCGTTGCCGCCATTGCCCATGGCGAACGCCTGGCCTGGCAGCAGGGAGCGGTGGTTATCTGTGGGTTGCTGGTTTGCTTGTTGCTGATCATCGGTTTCCCTGCGCTCATCACCCGGCCGCTGCACCGATTGCTCACCCGCATCGAGCAGTTGGCCGATGGCGATGGGGATCTGCGGGTGCGCCTGGAGGTGACCTCACGCGATGAGCTGGGGCGCCTGAGTCAGGCGTTCAACCGCTTTCTCGACAAGCTGCAGCCGCTGATCAGCGAAGTAGGTCGCGTGACTGGGGAAGTCGCAAGCTCTGCGCAGAGCCTGGCTGGCATGGCGAGTGCGAATGATCGCCTGATCAACAGTGAGCATGCGGCGGTGGATCAGGTCAGTACAGCGGCTACCGAGATGAGTGCCGCGGTGCATGAAGTGGCGCGCAGTGCTCAAGGCGCGGCGGATGCGGTACGCAACGCAGAAACCCAGTCCCGTGACGGCGAGCGGGTGGTCGGGGCGACCATCCAGTCGATTCGGCAACTGGCGCACGAGGTGGAAAGCGCCTCGGACAGCATCCAGGCCCTCGAGCAGGAAGCAGGCAAGATCGGTGAGGTGTTGGCGGTGATCCGTGGCATCGCCGAACAGACCAACCTGCTGGCCCTTAATGCCGCCATCGAAGCGGCCCGTGCCGGCGAACAAGGTCGCGGTTTTGCGGTGGTCGCTGATGAAGTTCGGGCGCTGGCCGCTCGTACCCAGGAGTCCACCAAAGACATTCAGGAGATGATTCAGCGTTTACAGGGCGGCGTGCAGAATGCGGTCAAAGCCACCCACGCGGGCAGCGTCAAGGCGCGCGAAAGCGTCGAACAGGCTGCCGGTGTCGATCAGGCATTGAGCGATACCGGCGATTCGCTGCAGCGCATCAACGACATGGCCGCGCAGATCGCCACCGCCTGCGAGGAGCAGAGCAGCGTTACCGAGGAAATCGCCCGCAACATCAGCGATATCCGCGAGCTTTCCAACGAGGCAGCGCATACCTCGCAACAGAGCACCGCGGCCAGCCAGCGCTTGTCCGAGCTGTCCAGCGACCTTGCCCGGTTGGTGGGGCGCTTTCGCGTCTAGTCGCTGGCATTAGCGCTAAGTGCTTGAAGCAGTTGTAAGTTCAGCGCAAGCCGGTACAATGGCGCCGGCTCACTGCAAGGTGAGCTGCGTTATGGTGGCCCTGCCGGTCCCCCCGCAACGATTACCCGTGAACCTGGTCAGATCCGGAAGGAAGCAGCCACAGCGGGAACATTGTGTGCCGGGGTGTGGCTGGTAGGGTTGCCTCCATTTCAAGACCTGCTCAGGTCGTCTCTCTTTTGAATATTTTCTTCGACGCTCGGTACATGCCGCAGTGGCGTTTTCGTGTGTCCGTCGCCTTTGTTCTCCTGTGCAGAAACAGTCGAGCAGTGACTGCTGACGCCGTGCGCGCCTGCGCATAAAAAAGCCCGTCACGAGGACGGGCCAAATGTGCCATGACACTGGAGTAAAACGATGCGATGCGAGCCTTAGAACCCGTTCAAAGTCTGCTGCGCGTCGGCACTGCCGCGTTAAAAACAGGCTCGGAATGCTCATGTACAAAAGTACACTCCGCTGCCTCCCCTGTTTTTGCCTTGCATTGCTCTAGCTCGCAAGACTTTGAGCAGGCTCTTACAGGATCGACAACGGGTAGTTGAAGATCAGGCGGTTCTCGTGGAGATCCTGGCCGACGTCACGACGGACGTCGGAGTTACGCCAGCGCACGCTGAGGTTCTTCAGAGTGCCGTCTTGGACGGTGTAGGCCAGTTCGGATTCGCGGCCCCACTCTTCGCCATCCTTGCGGCCATCGGCTGCGTGGATGCTGTCGCCGCTGACGTAGCGGTTCATCAGGGTCAGGCCCGGGATGCCGACACCGGCGAAGTTGAAGTCATGACGCACCTGCCAAGAGCGCTCGTTCGGAGCGTCGTAGCTGTTTGTGAAGCCGTCGTTGACCAGGGTGCCGCCGCTGGCGCCGTCGACGCGCATGAACTTGGTGGAACCGTTGAGCTTCTGGTACGCCACGGTGAAGGTGTTGCTGCCGGTCTTGGCGGAGAAGCTCCCCTGGTAGACCTTGTTGTCCAGCTTGCCTGCTTTGGCAGCGCCTTCGTCCTTGCCGTCCACATAACCAAGGTTGGCACCCAGTACCCAGTCACCCACCGGTTGGCTGTGTGTCAACTGCAGGTAGCTCTGCTGGTAGATGTCTTCCAGGCGTGCGTGCCAGACGCCGACCATGGTGTTGTTGCCGTTGAATTTGAATTCACCGCCACCGAAGTTGAAGTCATCGCCGGCGATACCGTTATAGGACATGTCCTCACGGCTGGCGTCGTTACGCTGGCTGTTCTTCCAGAACTGGCCGCCGTACAGGGTCAGGCCATCGATTTCGCTGGAAGTGAGCTGCGCACCCTGGAAGGTTTGCGGCAGGGAGCGACCGTCGTCTGCACGCAGGATCGGCAGCACGGCGAACCATTCACCGACTTTCAGCTCGGTCTTCGACAGGCGAGCTTTGGCAGCTACGGCAGTGCGGCCGAAGTTGTCAGCGGCCTGGCCATCGCCATGGATCGGCAGCAGTTGGGTGTTGGCGGCGCCGCGGTTGCCGTCCAGCTTGATGCTGTACAGGCCCAGTACGTCGAGACCAACACCGATGGTGCCGGCGGTGTAGCCGGAGCGGGCATCGAGAATGAAGCTCTGTGTCCAGCCTTCGGCCTGGCCCTGACGCTCGCCGCGGATCACCGGGTCGGTGCCGTTGAGGTAGTTGCGGTTGAAGTAGTAGTTGCGCAGGCCAAGGCTGACCTTGGCATCTTCAACGAAGCCTTCGGCCTGGGCGGCCACTGGCAGGGCGCTTGCTGCGATAGCCAGTGCGATGAAGCTAGGTGGTAGTGCGGCGATGATTTTCATTGTTGTTTTCCTTTTTTGTTGTGAGCGTTGCCCACCGCTCCCACGGTGGGGGATGGAGAAAATGCCTCGTCAAGTCAGCCAGCGAACCAGGCACAGGGTTATCGATGGGAACAGCACCAGAATGATGACCCGGACGATGTCCGAGATCAGGAACGGCACGATACCCATGAAGGCGTCGCGCATCGGGATGTCGCGGGCCATGCTGGCGATCACGTAGACGTTCATGCCGACCGGTGGCGTGATCATGCCGATCTCCACCACCATCAATGCCAGGATGCCGAACCAGATGGCCTTTTCGGTATCGTCCAGGCCGTAGAAGTCCAGGCCCATGATGATCGGGAAGAAGATCGGAATGGTCAGCAGGATCATCGACATGGTGTCCATCACGCAGCCGAGGATCAGGTACAGGATGAGAATCCCGGCCAGCACCAGGAACGGTGGCAGACCTGCGCTGGTAATGGCATCGGCGACGAAGTTGGGCAACTGCGAGATGGCCAGGAAGGCGTTCATCACATCGGCGCCCAGCAGGATCATGAAGATCATCGCCGTGGTGATGGCGGTGCCGAGCAGCACTTCCTTGAATTCTGCGATGCGCATCTTGCCCAGGGTGACGGCGAAGAAGCCGGTGCCCACGGTGCCGATGGCGGCAGCCTCGGTCGGCGTGAACCAGCCGCCGTAGATACCGCCGAGCACCACCAGGAAGATCACCAGCACCGGCCACACGCCTTTTTGCGCGATCAGCCTTTGCTTCCAGCTTGCGCGCTCCTGAGCCGGTGCTGACTCGGGGTACAGGCGCACGTAGATGGCGATGGCGATCATGTAGCCGATGACGGCCAGGATGCCCGGCACGAAGGCGGCCATGAACAGTGTGGAGATGTTCTGCTGGGCCAGGATGGCGTAGATCACCAGTACCACCGAAGGCGGAATCAGAATGCCCAGGGTGCCGCCTGCTGCCAGGCAACCCACGGCCAACGAGTTGGAATACTTGTAGCGGCGCAGCTCGGGCAGCGCCACCTGGCCCATGGTCGCTGCGGTGGCGATGGAGGAGCCGCACACGGCGCCAAACGCCGCGCAGGAGCCGATGGCGGAAATCGCCAGGCCGCCACGCCAGTGCCCGACCATGGTCGCTGCAGCGCGAAACAACCCGGTGGCTAGACCGCCGCGGGAGGCGAACTGCCCCATCAGCAGGAACAGCGGAATCACCGACAGGTCGTAGACCGTGTAACGGGCGTAGGCGACCGTCTTCAGGTAATTGAGCAGCGGATCCCAGCCGCTGATCGAGACATAGCCAGCGATGCCGGTGAGCATCATGGCGATGGCGATAGGAATGCGCACGGCCAGCAGGAACAGCAGGAAAACCAGGAACAGGCCACCCAGAGCAACGCTACTCATGAGCGATCCCCTTCACCGTGGAAGTCCAGCCAGGCGGTGTAGAGAGAAACGATGGTCAGCAGCGTGAAGGCGGGGGCGAATGGGGTCATCGACCACCACATGGGGATGCCCATGATGATCGACTCCTCGCCGTTGCTGTAGGTGTCCAGGGTGCCGATCACCGAGCGCCAAGCCAGCAGCATGGCGCAGCCAGCCATCAGCAGGCAGCCCAGGGTGTCCAGGCCACGCCGCACGGCGGCGGAGGCGTTGAGGGTGAAGGCGTCGACGATGACGTTGCCACGGCGCAGCTGGCACAGCGGCAGGAAACTGACCACGGCGATGCCGCAGCCCATCTGTACCAATTCCACGTCGCCGAGCAGCGGAGCGTCGAAGAAACTGCGCATGGTGATGCTGTAGGCAGACAGCAGGGTAATCGCTACCAGAACCAGGCCTCCCGCCAACGCGAGCAGCCTGGCCAGGGTATCGAGCAGTTGGCCGAGCGGTCGGGCGCGATGCGCCTGTCCTGGGTAAACCGGGTTTTCGATCATGAGGAAACTCCGCAAGGGCCGGTGCGTTTACACCGGCCAAGACAACAACGGGAACGGACTCAATTGGCCAATTTGGCGTTGTAGCTTTCCACCCGTTCGCGGACTTCTTGCAACAGCGCTGCACCGTTCTCGTTGCCCTTGCTTTCCACTTCCTTGATCCAGTCCTGATCCAGCTTGCTACCGATGGCGACCCACTTGGCCTGCTCTTCGGCGGGCAATACATAGATCTCGTTGCCGCGCGACTCGGCCAGTTTGTGGCCGGTTTCGATCACGTTGGTGTCCCAGATATGCCCGGCTTGGCGCGACAGTTCGCGACCGCTGTTGTTGTCGATGATCTGGCGCAGGTCATCGGGCAGGCTGGCGTACTTGGCGGGGTTCATCGCCAGCACCAGGGCGGTGTGCATCAGCGCCGGCTGACCGGGCGCCATCTCTGTGTGGTACTTGACCAACTCGTGCAGCTTCAGTGCGGGCACCACATCCCACGGCAGGACGGCGCCGTCGACTACACCCTTGGACAGCGACTCGGGCACCTGCGGCACTGGCATGGCCACCGGGGTGGCGCCGAGCATGGAGATCAGTTTGGTCGACACGCGGTTGGCCGAGCGCAGTTTTAGGCCACGGAAATCGGCCAGGGTGCGGATCGGCTTTTTCACGGTGTGCAGCAGTGCGCCGTCGGTCAAGTGCGTGGCCAGCAGGTGTACGCCGGCGAATTCTTTCTGCCCGTGAGCGTCGAGGAAGTCCCACATGGCCTGGCTGCTGGCCTCGGAGGAGCGGCTCATGAACGGCAGCTCGAAGGCCGATGCCAGGGGGAAGCGGCCGCTGGTGTAGCCCGGCAGGGTCCAGACGATATCGGCGACGCCATCACGGGCCTGGTCGAACAGTTGCGGCGGGGTACCGCCCAGTTGCATGGACGGGTAGAACTGGAACTGGATACGGCCGTTGGATTCCTGGGTGACTTTCTCGGCCCAGGGCTTGAGGAAGTCGGCCTGGGTCACCGAATGAGCAGGCAGGAAGTGATGAATCTTGAGGGTTACCTCGGCTTCGTCTGCATGTGCCTGGAAGCTGATCGCGCTGGCGGCCAATAGCGTCATGAGAGCTTTTGAAAGCTTGAGCATTGCGTATTCCTTTTCTTATTTTTGATGGGTGGCAGCTGGATAACGCTTGGGTGGCCTTTCAGCCCGCTCGATCCCGTCCTCCATGGCTCGCTGCCGCCATGTTGCGAGGTCGAACGTTTTGGTTCAATTCGCTAATCGTCTTAATGGGCGATTAACGAACGAATTGCATGCAAGGGCAAACGGCGCGATGAAAAGCAGTCAGTGCCGTCTAGCTCACGTCTTCATACGGCAGGCCGACGTAGTTCTCGGCAATGGTGCGGCGGCCGGCTTCCGAAGAGACGAAGTAGTCGAGTTCGGTTTCCTGCATGCGCCGGCTGAAGTCATCGGTATCGGGGAACCGATGCAGCATCGAGGTCATCCACCAGGAGAAGCGTTCGGCCTTCCAGATGCGCCGCAGGCAAATTGCCGAGTATTGCTCGATGGCCTCCGGGCGACCCTCGCGATAGACCTTGAGCAGAATGCGATACAGCGTATTGACGTCACTGGCGGCCAGGTTCAGCCCCTTGGCGCCGGTTGGCGGCACGATGTGGGCGGCGTCGCCAAGCAGGAACAGGCGCCCGTACTGCATGGGCTCGACCACGAAGCTGCGCAGCGGCGCGATGCTCTTCTCGATCGACGGGCCGGTTACCAGGCGCTGTGCGACGGCCTCGGGCAGGCGGGTTTTCAGTTCGTCCCAGAAACGTTGATCTGACCAGTCCTCGACACGCTCATCGGCGCCAACCTGGAGGTAGTAACGGGTGCGGGTGGCGGAGCGCATGCTGCACAGGGCAAAACCGCGGGGGTGGTTGGCGTAGATCAGTTCATCGTTGACCGGCGGTGTGTCGGCCAGAATGCCGAGCCAGCCGAAGGGATAGACCCGCTCGAACTCCTTGAGCTTGTGCGTCGGAATGGATTGCCGGGATACACCGTGGAAGCCGTCGCAACCCGCGATGTAGTCACAGTCCAAGCGAACGGGCTGCCCCTGGTGCGTGAAGGTCAGGTAGGGCTGGTCGCTGTCCATGTCTTGGGGTTTGACGTCACCGACCCCGTACAGGGTAATGCCGCCGTTGGCTTGCCTGGCCTGCATCAGGTCACGGGTTACTTCGGTCTGGCCGTAGACCGTGACGCTCTTGCCGCCAGTCAGCCCCTTGAGGTCGATGTGTTCGCATCGACCGTTGAAGGCCAGCTCGAAGCCATCATGTACCAGGCCCTCGCGATCCAGGCGCTCGGCTACTCCAGCTTCGCGCAGCAGATCGACCATGCCTTGCTCCAGCACGCCGGCACGGATACGGCCCAGCACGTATTCAGGGCTTTGCCGCTCGACGATTACATTGTCTATGCCTGCATTGCTGAGCAGTTGGCCCAACAGCAGCCCTGATGGGCCGGCGCCGATAATGGCGACTTGTGTTTTCATTATTGTTCTCCTGTGGCTCGACGCCTACAGGCCCGGTTTCGCCGATACGAGACCAAGCGTGGGCACGTTTGTATTTTTGGTGGATAGCAGCGGGCTTTGAAGGCACTATCGGAGTGAATTCATGGATTTTTCGTGGTTGAGGGCGGCGACATGCTGAAGCGTTCAGAGGTGGCGGTGCCGATCTTCAAGCTGTACGGGGAAACCACCGCTTGGCCGACGCCGGACCTTATTCACTGCGAGTCGATTCCCGAGCGCAGTCGTTTGCACGGCTGGGAAATCAAGCCCCACCGGCATGGCGATCTGGTTCAGTTGCTGTTCATTCAGGCGGGCTGCGCGGAACTGGAAGTGGAGGGCAGCATTCACCAGGTGGCCACGCCAACGTTGCTGTTGGTGCCTGCCCTCAGCGTCCATGGCTTTCGTTTCTCCCAGGATACCCAGGGCTATGTGCTGAGCCTGGCTCAGCCGCTGGTTGAGCAGATAAGCCTGGGGCTGGACAGCCAACTGATGAAGCGCTCCGTGTGCTACGCGCTGAACGATGGGGTGGATGAGCTGCATGGCATGTTCGAGGCGATCGCCGAGGAGTACGCACTTCATGCTGCAGGGCGGGATCTGCGACTGCAGGCTTTGATCACCTTGCTGCTGGTAGCGCTGCATCGCCGCTGGCTGGCCATGGCCAAACCCCAGAGCCCGGAGCGCGACCGGGGGCGAGAGCATGTCGACGCTTTCACCACGCTGCTCGAGGCGCAGTTGCGTCAGCATTGGCCCATCGAGCGATATGCCCAGGCATTGGGCATCAGCGCGGCGCATCTCAATGCGCTGTGTCGACGTTTGGCGGGGCAGTCCGCGTTGCAGATGATCAATCAGCGGCTGGTGCTGGAGGCCAAGCGCTGCCTGGTGTACACCAATATGAATGTCAATCAGGTATCTGACAGCCTGGGCTTTTCCGAGCCGGCGTACTTTTCCAGGTTTTTCAAGCGCGAAACGGGCATTGCGCCCAAGGTGTTTCGCGTACAGCGTTAGGGTGATCGGGCGGCACGCAGGCCGCCCGGTCGAGTTGCTTACGGTTGCGGGATACCGACGCTGTCAGGCGAGATTTCGATCGCCTTGGCCTTGTACATCGACCAAGCGGTAACCGACTGCCAGCGCTTGAGGAACTGCTCGGCCTCGGCGCCGTTGAGGTTCAGGCTCTGCGCCCCGTAGTTCTTCAGGAAGCCCTGGAACTCTTCATTGGCAACGGCTTTGGAGTAGGCCTCGACCAGCTTCTGCTTGATGTCGTCCGGCGTGTCCTTGTGCACGAAGGCGCCCCAGAACGGGCCCCACGGCAGGTACTCACCGATGTCCGGCAGGGCTTTGGTGATCGGTTCTACGCCAGGCAGTTCCGGCACTTCTTCGGCAGCCAGTACGGCCAGTGCCTTGAGTTTGCCGGAGCGCACCAGTTCCTGGGCGGCTGCCAGGCTCAGCGGCATGAAGTCGATGTGCTTGCCCATCAGTGCGGTGATACCGGGGCCGTCGCCGCCGAAGGTCACTTCACGCACCTTCAGCTCGCCAACGGCGTTGACCATGGCATGCACGGTGCTCGGCAGGCCGCCTGCGCCGGTGGAGCCCATGCGCAGGGTGTCCGGCTTGTCCTTGGCTGCGGCCAGCAGGTCGGCCATGGAGTTGAACGGACTGTCGGCGTTGGTGGCGATTACCACGACGTTCTGGCCAATGATGTTGACCGGGTAGAAGTCGCTGTAGTCGAACTTGGCCAGGCCGAGTACCGGGTACAGCTGCGGGTTTTCGGCGCCCAGCAGCAGGGTGTAACCGGTGGGTTTCTGCTGCAGCACGTAGCTGCTGCCGATTACCGCGGTACCGCCAGGACGGTTGTTGAGGATCAGCTTGGTACCCAGTTCTTTCTCGACGTAGGGCGCCAGGCTGCGCATCACGTTGTCGGTGGCGCCACCGGCGCCCCAGGGAATGACTGCCTGAATGCTGCGCTCGGGGTAATCGGCGTAGGCGGGCAGGGCGAGCGTCAGTGCGCTAAGGGAAAATGCGACGCCGGTAAGTAGTTGCTTGAGCATGTTGGAGACTCTCCATTGGTTGTTTTTATATATCCGTTTCCGGGCATGCGTGACGCGGTGTATCAAGATTGAGCCGATGCGGCCTTGCGCTTGCGCTTGAGCCAGCCGAACAGCGGGGTATTGCTCAGGAGCACCAGCACCAGTGCGCTGGTGAGAATCAGTGACAGCGGGCTGCTGACCATTTCGCCAAGCAGCTCGACGGGGTTGTCGCCGACCGAGGCCATGGCCTGGCGGTAGGAGCTGTCCATCAACGGGCCGAGAATGACGCCGAGGATGATCGGCCCCATCTGGAAGCCAAAGGCCTTGAGGAAGTAGCCGAGCAGGCCGAAGCCGAGCATCCAGTACACCTCGGTCATGCTGCTGTTCAGCGAGTACGAACCGACGGTGCAGAGCACCAGAATCAGCGGGATCAGCACGGCCTTGGGCAGCTCCACGACCTTGGCGAACAGCTTGATGCCCATCAGACCGAAGATCAGCAGGAAGATGTTGGCCAGCGCCAGGTTGCCGACGGTGAACCAGAAGATGTGCGGGTTCTCCACCATCAGCATCGGGCCGGGGTTGAGGCCGTGGATGACCAGCGCGCCAATGATCACTGCAGTGACCGCGTCGCCCGGCATGCCGAGGGTCAGCATCGGTACGTAGGCACTGCCCACCGCGGCGCTGTTGGCGGTTTCTGGTGCCACCAGGCCTTCATAGGCGCCTTCACCGAAGGGGCGAGTCGGGTTCTTGACCGTGCGCTTGGCATGGTCGTAAGCGAGCAGGGCGGCGATCTCGCCACCAACGCCTGGCAGTACGCCCACCAGTACGCCGATCACCGAGGTGCGCAGCGACAGCGGCAGGAACTTGATGACCATCGCCAGGGACGGAATGATTTTGTCGACCTTCTGCTTGACCGCCTGGGTGCTGAGGTTGTGCAGCTGGAACAGCGCTTCGGCAACGCCGAACAGGCCGATCATCACCACCACGTAGTGGATGCCGCCCATCAGCTCCATCTGGCCCATGGTGAAGCGCCCTTCGGCGGTGACCGGATCCATGCCGACCATGCCGATGACCGCTCCCAACGCGACCGCGAAGATGCCCTTGGCCAGGCTGCCGTCGGCCAGGCTGCCGACCAGCATCAGGCCGATGGCAGCGATCAGGAAGTAGTCGCGTGGCGCGAATTTCAGCGCCAGGTCACCGAGAATCGGCGCGGCGCAGGCCAGCACCACGGTGCCGACCAGCCCACCGATCACCGACATCACGGTGCTCAGGCCAATCGCCCGGCCGGCCTCGCCGAGCTTGGCCAGCGGGTAGCCATCGAACGAGGTGGCCACCGAAGATGGCCCTCCTGGAATGTTCAGCAGAATCGCGCTGCGCGCACCGCCATACACACCGCCGATGAAGATGCCGACGATCAGCGCCAGGGCGTCGTTCACATCCCAGGAGAAGGTGAAGGACACCAGGATGGACACCGCCATGGTCACCGACAAGCCGGGAATGGCGCCGATGTAGATGCCGGCGAAAGTGCCGAGCGCTGTGAGCATCAGGAGGTTTGGATCCATCCAGGCCATCAGCAGGTAAGAAAAGGTATCGCTCATGGAAATCTCGTCTCAGGGCAGGTAGACGCTGAACGCCAGGGTGAACAGGAGGTAGATGGCCAGCACCGAGATGCCGCTGGCGAACAGTGCCGAGAGCACCTTGCCGCGCCGCAGGTAGACGATGGAGAGCATCAGGAAGACGAAGGTGCTGACATAGAAGCTCGCCCACTGGATCACTGCCAGATAAGCCACTGAAAGCAGGGTGAAGACGACGATGTGACGGGGGAAATGCTCGTGGCTGAAACGTTTTGCCGACGCCACCCAGCCTTCTCCGTGAGTGGGTTTGCCGCGTAGCTCGTAAAGCACGCGCAGTGCGGAGATCAGCAGCACTGCGCCGGCCCCGAGGGGAAAGGCGCCCGGTGAGCTGATCGAGGAAAAACCGGAAATCAGATACGCCTGATAGAGCACGGCGATGCTGAAACCCACCAGCAGTACGCAGAAGGTGAGTTCACCCACCGGTACCTTTTTCGATGTAGTCATAGGTCACTCCAGAAGCAGTCCATGCTGCCCACGTTGAGGGACGTACCTAGTCAGGTACGTGCGTCGGCATGTCCTGGTGGCACGACGTCGGGCTGCCAGGATGCGGAGGGCATGAGCAGGGTGATAGCGGCGGGAGAGAGCGATGACCAATCTTCGCCAGGCGAGTTGGCAAGCGTGCGAATGGCCCGGAGGGTCATTTCTTTTGCACGAACAAACACAGTGAAGAGCTGCGGCATGGAGGGCGACCTTTTTATATTTATAGGTTCAGCGTTGTGCTTTTTTATAGGGTTTGCCGGCTTGAGCGCGGAAACTCCTTAAGACGTGGATCGCATACTGTGCGGTGAATCCGTCTATTTCAATTCGCAAAAGGTGTTGTCGTTCGGTTATCGAACAAGAACGAACCAGTTAGTACAAACACAGCGTCTCGATTATGGCCCGTGTTGCCCGGTGCAGCCAACCCTCGAACCTGTATGTGGCTTTTGCAGCCACTGAGCGACACAACGAGCGGTTCCGCCCACACGGCAATGTCTTTTAGAATCGCGCAAAATCTTCGAGGGACTGCACCATGGCCGGTAGCCAGATAGAGAGGGCGTTGAATCTGCTGGAGAATCTGGCGGGCGCCGGCGACGTGCCGATGCAGACATTGGCCGAGCAACTGCAGATTCCCAAGAGCGCCACGCACCGCATGCTCACCGAACTGGTGCGCCTGGGCTACGTGCGTCAGGACCCACAAAGCAGTCGCTATCGTTTGTCGACCAAGCTGGTCGCCCTGGGTTTCCGCTACCTGGCCAGCAGCGGTGCGGATATCGTGCAGCCGCTTCTCGACCGCCTGGCCCGAGAAAGTGGTGAGCTGGTGCGCCTGGGCGTGATCGAGGGCGAGCGACAGACCTGGATCGCCAAATCCCAGGGCGCTCGCTCCGGTCTGCGTTATGACCCGGACATGGGGCGTGACGCACCGCTGCGCTATACCGCCTCCGGCCACGCCTGGCTGGCCAGCATGACGGATGCCGAGGCGCTGGCGCTGGTAGCGCGACAGCAAATCGCCGAAGACGCCGAGTTCGGGCCCAACGCACCGCATAGCGACGAGCAATTGCTGGGCTACCTGCGTCAGGCGCGTGTTCGGGGTTATGCCGCGGTGGTGGAAACATCCTCGCTCGGAACCTGCGCACTGGCGGCGGTTATCACTCACCCACAGCATGCCGGTGTGATCGGCGTGCTAAGTATCGCCGGGCCGAGCGCGCGCATGCCGGCCGAGCGCATGGAAGAATTGGTGCCGAGTCTGATCGAGTCTGCAGCGGAGCTTTCCGCTGCCAGCCAGGCCTCGGGGCTGTTCGTCTGAGCAGGCAGCGATAGCGTTCGATTAACGGCCCGCGAGCGAAACCGTTATTGATTAATTGTGGAACCGAGTTCTAAATTATTTAGGTGAGCGATAGGCTTACCCAAAATAATCAGAAAAGGACTCGTGTCTTGAAACCGCCACTGCGCATCGCCCTGATCGGCGCCGGAATCATGGGCCGGCAACACCTTCATCATCTGCGTCAACTACCTGAGGCAACGCTCTGCGCGATCGTCGACCCGGGGCCACAGGCGGCGCAGTTGGCGCAGGAGTTCGATGTGCCCTGTTTCAGCGACCTGCAAACTCTGCTGGACCGGCGTCTGGCTCAGGCGGTGATCGTCGCCAATCCCAACGCTGCGCACGTACCGACTGCCCTGCGCTGCATCGAAGCCGGCTTGCCTGTGCTGCTGGAGAAACCGGTCGGCGTCAATCTGGATGAGGTGCGTGAATTGGTGGCGGCCGTCGAGCGCCGCGGCGTGCCAGTGCTGGTTGGCCATCATCGCCGTCACAATCCGTTGATCGCCAAGGCCCGTCAGCTGCTGCAGGACGGTGCGCTGGGGCGTCTGACCACGGTGACGGCGTTGTGGCAGTTGCAGAAGCCGGACAGCTACTACGATGTCGCCTGGCGCCGCGAAGCCGGCGCCGGAATGCTGTTGACCAACCTGATTCACGACCTCGATCTGCTGCGTCACCTCTGTGGGGAAGTGGAGCAAGTGCAGGCCATCACCAGCAGTGCGGTTCGCGGCTTCGCCAATGAGGACAGCGCGGCGGTGATCCTGCGTTTTGCCAATGGCGCGCTGGGCAGCCTGACCGGCTCCGATGCGGTCGCGGCGCCCTGGAGCTGGGAACTCACTGCCGGTGAAAACCCGGTTTACCCTAGGCAGGCCGACCAGCCGTGCTATCTGCTCGCCGGTACCGGCGGCGCGCTGAGCATCCCCCAGCTCAAATATTGGTCGTACGGCACGGCGGGCGCTGGCTGGCACGAGCCGCTGCAAATGCAGGAGCAGCCCTTCGGTGTCGATGAGGCGCTGCGCCGACAACTCGCGCATTTCATCGCCGTTGCTCGCGGCGAGGAGCCGCCTCTGGTCAGCGCCGCCGATGCTGGCCGCACGCTGGCACTCTACGAAGCTATCTGCCGGGCCGCTTGCGATGCCAGTGCCTGTACGCCCGAGCGCTTCTGAGCGCCCACCAGATCAATGCGGTTAGCCGCCGAGAGAACGTCCATGAACAACCACGAGCGCATTTTTTCCCTGGCCAGCCTTACTGTCCTGGAGCTGTCTCCGCCACAGATGGTCGAGGTGGCCGCCCGCACCGGATATAGCCATGTCGGACTGCGGCTGATTCCGGCGACCGAGGAGGAGCATCATTTTCCGTTGATTGCCGACCTTGAGCTGCGCAGGCAGACGGTCAAGCGCCTGCGTGATACCGGTGTGCAGGTGCTGGATATCGAGATCCTGCGGCTAAAGCCGCAAACCCGCTGCAGCGATTTCGAGGCGGTGCTCGAAGCCGGTGGTGAGTTTGGTGCGAGCGAAGTGCTGGTGGCCGGCAACGACCCCGACGAAGCACGATTGGCCGACAACTTCGCCGAGCTGTGCGACCGCGCGGCACCCTATGGCCTGCATCCGCATCTGGAGTTCATGCCCTGGACGGACGTCGCCAACCTGCAGCAGGCTGTGCGGATCATGCAGCGCGCCGGGCGTGACAATGGTTGCGTGCTGGTTGACGCTTTCCATTTCGACCGATCGGCTTCGCGCCTGGAGGATTTACGGCAGGTGGAACCATCGCGTCTTCGTTATGCCCAATTGTGCGACGTCGCCGGCCCGCGCCCCGATGACATGGTGGAGATTCTGCGCCAGGCGCGTAACGAGCGACGCTTTCCCGGTGACGGAGATTGTGACTTGGCAGGGCTGTTGCGTTGTCTACCGGCGACTGTTCCATTGAGTCTGGAAATACCCACCCGGCATTTGCTGGAGCAGGGCGTCAGCGCTGAGTCGCGGGCGCAAGCGGCTATCGACAAGACACGGGCGTTGCTGGCACGGTTGCAACTCCATCAATAGCCCATACTGAAATCGACCGCGCCAGAGATGGCTCGATGAGCGGGTGCAGTGCTGATTAAATAGTTAGTCAGCTACCGATTATGATGATGTCTGCTGAATCACGAGAGTTCGCATGAGTACCCCGAGTTCGCTGTCAGGTGTCAACCATCCGCTCAAGGGCATCGGCCTGGTGGTGCTGGCGACCTTCCTGTTCGCCAGCCATGACGCGCTGTCGAAATACCTGTCCGGCATCTATCCGGTGATCATGGTGGTGTGGGCGCGCTATGTCGTGCACACGCTGCTGATGGCCGGGATCTTCCTGCCACAATCCGGCCTGCGCGTGCTGCGCAGCAAGCGACCCGGCCTGCAGGCGCTGCGCGCGATCTGCCTGTTGGGCTGTAGTCTGTTCTTCACCACGGGGCTGCTGTATATCCCGCTGGCCGAGGCGACGGCGGTCAACTTTCTCGCTCCGCTGATGGTCACCGCGCTGTCGGTGCCGTTGCTCAACGAACGGGTCAGCCGTGGCCAGTGGGCTGCAGTGTTGGTCGGGTTCGGTGGGGTGCTGATCATCGTCCATCCAGGCGGCGAACTGTTCACGCCGGCGATCCTGCTGCCGCTCTGTTCAGCGACCTGTTTCGCGGCCTATCAGTTGCTGACGCGCATGCTCAGCGAGTACGACACGCCGACGACCAGCAACTTCTTCACTGGCCTGCTCAATACGCTGCTGATGAGCTGCCTGGTGCCGTTCTTCTGGCAATTGCCCGAGTGGCGGCATCTGCCGCTCATGCTGGCGCTCGGGGCCTGTGGCATGTTCGCTCACCTGATGCTGACCAAGGCCTTTCGTCACGCGGCCCCGGCGTTGCTGGCACCGTTTGGCTACTGCCAGATCGTTTTCGCCGGCTTGCTGGGCCTGGTTATTTTCGGTCACGACCCGGAAACCAGTGCCAAGGTCGGTATCGCCATCATCTGCCTGAGCGGCTTGGCCGCCGCGTATCAACAGCGTAGAAAGCGTTGAGCGGGCAGGGCACGCAGGCTATTTGGTCTGCCTGAAATGAAAGAAGGCCCTTACGGGCCTTCTTGTTTTGCGCGGAGCAATCGACTCAGTGGTCGGTGCTGTTGAAGCTGTTCTTGCGTGCAGCTTCGTATTCTTCCTTGTCCATCGGCTTGGCGCCTGGCTTGCCCAGATCGGCCATCGGAATCCGGTAAGTTTCCGGTGCGATGAATGCAGCGATGGCGCACAGGCAGGTGATGCCGAATGCCAGGCCGCCGATCAGCAACGGGATGTTGTCCGAACCGGGCGGAGCGAGCAGGGCGAACACCGCTGGCAGCATGGCGGTCAGCATGGTACCGATATTCTGGGCGATGGCCATGGCCGAAACGCGGTAGCGGGTCTGGAACAGCTCCGGGTAGAAGCTTGGGAACACCGCGTTGTAGCCCTGGTACACCACGCCCCACATCAGCAGCGACATGATGAATGCCAATGGCACGTTACTGATGCTGATGGCGTACAGGTAACCGAAGGCCAGCAGGCCAGAGCCCAGCGCACCGGTGATCATGGTCGGGCGACGGCCGATCTTGTCGGAGAGGTTACCGACGAAGGGGATCACCAGCACCGCGACGATGTTGCCCACCACCGGAATCCACAGATACACGCTCTTGTCGAAGCCGATCCCATACGCCGGTTGTACGGCATAAGCCGCACCGAAGATGGTCGCCACTACCGGGATGACGTTCATCAGCGCCATGACCATGACCAGGAACATGGTTCTCCAGCTGGTGGTGAACGCTTCGGCGATTGGCGACTTGGCGATCTTCTGCTTGTTCTCTTCGTTGACGAAGGCTGGGGTCTCATGGACTTCGCGGCGGATGATGAAGCCTGCCAGCAGTACGAAGGCACTGAGCAGGAATGGGATACGCCAGCCCCAGTCATTGAACGCCTCGGTCGGCATGAAATAAGCCAGCGGCAGGAACACGGCAGCGGCAAGTACCTGGCCAGCCTGTACACCCTGCAGGGTGAAGCTGGCGTAGAAACCTCGTCGCCCGAATGGCGCATGCTCGAGAATCATCGAGCTGGCCCCGGAAATTTCCCCGGCCACGGCAAAGCCCTGAATCAGGCGCAACACCACCAGCAAGGCCGGAGCCAGGAAGCCGATGTCATGGTAGGTCGGCAGCAGGCCAACGGCCATGGTCGAGATGCCCATCAGGAACATGCACAGCAGCAATACGTTTTTGCGCCCGCGGGTGTCGCCCCAGTGACCCAGCACAAACGCACCGAATGGGCGGGCCAGATAACCGACACCGTAGGTGGCCAGCGAGGCCACGATGGCCATCTTCGGGTCTGTGTTGGGGAAGAATATCTGCGGGAAGATCAGTGCCGCCGCTTGGGCGTAGATAAAGAAGTCGTAGTACTCCAGCGCGGAACCGACCCAGCCGCTGGCTGTAGCTTTCTTGGCTTGTGAACTCGAGGGCTTAGCCATCATTGTCTCCGTTGTTATTAGAGCGCTGAACGAACCGTCAGGATGAGTGCGGATCGAACACCGGCTTAGGCGACCAGCCTTGGATTGGCTCGGTCAGCCCGCTGTCAGGATTATCGAGCGGAGTGTCGCTAGTCAGGGTCGGACGTGCGGAGGAGCAGCTGCTGGCCGAGTGCCGGCCAAAAAGCGTGCGAATGGTATGCGGGTACGCAGGGACTGGGAAGTGAGCATGGTCGTACTCTTATTGAAATTGTTATGGGTGATGCACGGCCGCTTGAGTAATCTGCGCCTGGATATGACAGCGCCGCGGTGAGAAATATGGTGTTGCAAATGACGAAAGGCCGTCAATTCGATTAACGGCCTATTGTTCGATAAACGCACAGAATACTAACTGGTTCGTACACTTTGAATTGCCGCCTCCCGCGTGCGCGCGAATAATCGCTGCAGCCCCCGAGAAATCGAGCTACCAGCTTGTCCAACGACGTGCAGAATGTCTCGTCGACTACGCTTGCTGGAGCTTGGCCGAGGCCACCACGCGATCCGCAGAGGTCGTTATTTACAAGGAGCTGAAGTATGCATCGCTCGATTGCCACTGTTTCCCTGAGCGGAACCCTGCCGGAAAAACTCGAGGCCGTTGCGGCTGCGGGCTTCGACGGTGTGGAGATTTTCGAGAACGACCTGCTGTACTACGCGGGTAGCCCTCGCGACGTGCGCAAGATGTGCGCCGATCTGGGCATCGCTATCACGCTGTTCCAGCCATTTCGCGATTTCGAAGGTTGCCGCCGTGATCGCCTGCAGCGCAACCTCGACCGCGCCGAGCGCAAGTTCGATTTGATGCAGGAACTCGGCACCGACCTGGTGCTGGTATGCAGTAACGTTGCTGCCGATTCGCTCGGTGACGAGGAGATTCTGGTCGAAGATCTGCGCTTGCTGGGTGAGCGCGCTGGCGCACGTGGTCTGCGTATCGGCTACGAAGCATTGGCCTGGGGCCGCCACGTCAACACCTACCAGCAGGTATGGAACCTGGTGCGCCAGGCTGATCATTCGGCCGTCGGTGTCATCCTCGACAGCTTTCACACCTTGTCGCTGAAAGGCGATCCAGCGGCCATCGCCGATATTCCGGGCGACAAGATCTTCTTCGTGCAGATGGCCGATGCGCCGATCCTGGCGATGGACGTGCTGGAGTGGAGCCGCCATTTCCGTTGCTTCCCTGGCCAGGGCGAATTCGATCTGCCGGGCTTCCTCGCGCCGATCATTCGCACCGGCTACAACGGCCCGCTGTCCCTGGAAATCTTCAACGACGGTTTCCGCGCCGCGCCACCGCGCGCCAACGCTGTGGACGGGCTGCGCTCGCTGCTCTATCTCGAAGAGAAAACCCGTCAGTTGCTGGCTGCAGACGCGCAGGCACCGAATCTCGACATGCTCTTCTCCACGCCGCCAGCCAGTCGCTATCACGGCGTCGAATTCCTCGAGTTCGCGGTCGACGAAGCGGCCGGCGCCAAGCTGTCGGGCTGGCTCGAGCGGCTGGGCTTTGCCAAGGCCGGCGAGCACCGCTCCAAGGACGTCAGCCTGTTGCGCCAGGGCGACATCAATATCGTCCTCAATGCCGAGCCGTACTCCTTCGCTCATGGATTCTTCGAAGCCCACGGCCCGTCTCTGTGTGCCACCGCATTGAAGGTCAAGGACGGCGCGTCGGCGCTACAGCGCGCTCGCGATTATCGTGGCCATCCTTATCGTGGGCTGGTCGGGCCGAACGAGCGGGAAATTCCGGCGATGCGTGCCCCCGATGGCAGCCTGATCTACCTGGTCGACCAGGCCGAAGCCGGGCAGAGCATCTACGACAGCGACTTCAAGCTCGATCCAAGTGCCGTGCAAACCGGTAGCCTGGAGCGCATCGATCACATGGCGCTGGCGCTGCCGGCTGACAACCTGGACAGCTGGGTGCTGTTCTACAAGAGCCTGCTGGACTTCGAGGCCGATGACGAAGTCGTTCTGCCCGATCCGTATGGCCTGGTGAAAAGCCGCGCGTTGCGTAGCCGCTGCAGTTCGGTGCGCCTGCCGCTGAACATCTCCGAGAACCGCAACACCGCCATCGCCCACGCGCTTTCCAGCTACCGCGGGTCAGGCGTGCATCACATCGCGTTTTCCTGCGAAGACATCTTCAAGGAAGTGGCGCGGGCCAAGGAAGCGGGCGTTCCCCTGTTGGACATTCCGCTCAACTACTACGACGATCTGGCCGCACGCTTCGACTTCGACGACGAGTTCCTCAGCGAACTGGCGTATTACAACGTGCTCTATGACCGTGACGCCCAGGGCGGCGAGCTGTTCCACGTCTATACCGAGGCATTCGAAGAGCGTTTCTTCTTCGAAATCATCCAGCGCAAGAATGGCTATGTCGGCTATGGTGCCGCCAACGTTGCCGTCCGCCTCGCGGCAATGGCCAAATCGCGCAGTGGTAGCGTGCGTCAGGCGAAGCTCTGACCTGTATGTTCAGGCGCGGGTATCGGCTGTAGCCTTCACCCGCCGTCCATGTGCAGGATGAACAATAAGAAAGGCCACGATGAGTACCTCTATGACCGTTACCCTTGAGCCTGCGGCCGAAGAACAGGCCACGGCGACCCGCAAACCACGCAAGAACAACCCGGAAAAGACCCGGGAGAACATTCTGCAGGCCGCCATTACCGAGTTCGTCCAGCAAGGCCTGTCAGGCGCGCGCGTCGACGCCATCGCCGAGCGCACGGCCACATCCAAGCGCATGATCTATTACTACTTTGGCAGCAAGGAGCAGCTTTACGTCGAAGTGCTCTGCAAGCTGTATGGCGATATCCGCAGCACCGAACGCCGTCTGCATCTCGATGAATTGCCGCCACCGGATGCCATCCGCCGGCTGGTTGAGTTCACCTTCGATCACCATGATCGCAATTCGGATTTCGTGCGCATCGTCAGTATCGAGAACATCCACTACGGCGAGTACGTCAAGCAGTCACCGGAAATCCGCCGGATGAGCAATGTGGTGCTGTTGACGCTAGGCGAAACGCTTAAGCGGGGAGAGAAGGAAGGGCTGTTCCGCGAAGGGCTGGATACGCTGGACGTGCATATGCTGATCAGCTCGTTCTGCTTCTATCGCGTATCCAACCGGCATACATTCGGGGAGATCTTCCAGATCGATCTACCGGATGAGCAGGTCAAGCTGCGTCACAAGAACATGATCTGCGAAGCGGTGTTGCGCTATATCACTCGCTGAACGCGGGCCGGCCATCATTTATAGCCGGCCCGTAGTGATCAACTATTCATGCTGTGGAAGTGGTCGAGCATGCGCTGCGCGTCCGCTTCAACGCCGCTGAACAGTTCGAATGCTTTCACCGCCTGGAATACCGCCATGTTGCCGCCGTCCAGGGTTCTGCAGCCGATTGCTCTGGCTTCGCGAAGCAGCTCGGTTTCCAGTGGGAAGTAAACGATTTCTGCTACCCACAGTGCTGGACGAAGCAGCGCCTTGGGAATGGGCATGCCCGGAAGCTTGGCCATGCCCATCGGGGTGGTGTTGACCAGGCCATCTGCGCTTGCCACTGCAGAAGCCAGGTCGCTGCCGGCTTGAGCGCGTGGTGAGCCGAAGTGTTCGTTGAGATTGGCAGCCAGCGCTTGGGCGCGTTCGAGCTCGACGTCGAAAATGGTCAACTGCTCGACGCCTTCACTTAATAGTGCGTGAGCCACTGCGGCACCTGCGCCACCGGCACCCATCTGTACCACCTGGCTGCGTTTCACGTCACCGAGACCGCGTCGGAAACCTTCCGAAAAACCCAGGCAATCGGTGTTGTGGCCGATCCGTTTGCCGTCTTTGAAGACCACGGTATTCACCGCGCCAATTCCTCGGGCCTCGTCGGACAGTTCGTCGAGCAGCGGAATGATCGCCTGCTTGCAGGGGAACGTGATGTTGAGCCCGGTGAAGCTCATGCGTTCGGCTGCGCTCAAGAGATCGGGGAGGGCGCTGCTGTCGAGTTGCAACTGATCCAGGTCGATCAGCCTATATAAGTAGCGAATGCCCTGGGCGTCGCCTTCATGCTCGTGCATGGCGGGTGTGCGGGAAGCCTGGATGCCTGCACCGATGAGGCCGGCGAGGATGCTCGGTGTATGGGTGGTCATGGGTGCATCATCCTTTAATGAGTTGGCTGAAGTGTTGCAGTGCTGCGCGATAGCCCCCGCTGCCCAGGCCGCAGATCACGCCGAGGGCGATCGATGAGACGAAGGAGTGGTGGCGGAAGGCTTCACGTTTATGCACGTTGGATAGATGCACCTCTATTACCGGCAGTTCGCTGGCGACCAGTGCGTCGCGGATGGCCACTGATGTGTGTGTCCAGGCGGCAGGATTGATCACGATGCCTGCACAGCGGCCGCGGGCCTTGTGGATCCAGTCGATGAGTTCGGCTTCGTGGTTGGTCTGACGAAACTCGGTAGCCAGACCCAGCGGTTCGGCAGTGTCGGCGCAAAGGCGGGAGATGTCGGCCAGAGTCTCGTGGCCATAGGTCTCAGGTTCACGGGTGCCGAGCATGTTCAGGTTCGGATCATTGAGGATAAGGATGATGGGAGCCATGGTGCTTCCTGTTGTTATTGTGGGGTCACTAATAAATCTCCTTTAAAAATGTACTAACCGGTTAATTAGGTCAATCGCTTGCCTATAAAGGTCAGGACAAAGCGTTCGATTATCGAGCTTTAGCTTTTTACGTAAAAACCTGAAATAAACGGTTGACCTGAGATTCTGGCTGCCTATAATGCGCACCACTTCCGGCGCAGCCTGATCTGAAAACTCCTTGTTAATCAGGAAGTTAGAAGAAAATAAGGGTTGCACGGACGGCGAATTCGAGTAGAATGCGCCGGCATCGACAGGGTGGTTTGAGTGGCTCTGTCGATGGTTCGATCAGGTTTGATCGAAGGCGGTAAAGAGGGTGTTGACAGCAGGTTGTAACGCTGTAGAATGCGCCTCCCGCTGGAGAGAAGATGATCTGGTTGGGTGCTGCAAGGTGTTGAGAAGAAAGAAAAAATTCTTCAAAAGCAACTTGACAGGAAATGAGGCTGCTGTAAGATGCGCGCCTCGGTTGAGACGAAAGACTTAACCAAACGTTCTTTAACAATTGAATCAAGCAATTCGTGTGGGTGCTTGTGAGCTAAGACTGAGGATCGCAAGATTATCAGCATCACAAGTAAACACTCGTAATAGAGAGTTTTTTCTTCTTAATTGAAGAGTTTGCGATTGCTGAGCCAAGTTTAGGGTTTTCTCAAAACCCATGCAGTATTGAACTGAAGAGTTTGATCATGGCTCAGATTGAACGCTGGCGGCAGGCCTAACACATGCAAGTCGAGCGGTTGACGGGAGCTTGCTCCCTGATTCAGCGGCGGACGGGTGAGTAATGCCTAGGAATCTGCCTATTAGTGGGGGACAACGTTTCGAAAGGAACGCTAATACCGCATACGTCCTACGGGAGAAAGCAGGGGACCTTCGGGCCTTGCGCTAATAGATGAGCCTAGGTCGGATTAGCTAGTTGGTGAGGTAAAGGCTCACCAAGGCGACGATCCGTAACTGGTCTGAGAGGATGATCAGTCACACTGGAACTGAGACACGGTCCAGACTCCTACGGGAGGCAGCAGTGGGGAATATTGGACAATGGGCGAAAGCCTGATCCAGCCATGCCGCGTGTGTGAAGAAGGTCTTCGGATTGTAAAGCACTTTAAGTTGGGAGGAAGGGCAGTAAATTAATACTTTGCTGTTTTGACGTTACCGACAGAATAAGCACCGGCTAACTCTGTGCCAGCAGCCGCGGTAATACAGAGGGTGCAAGCGTTAATCGGAATTACTGGGCGTAAAGCGCGCGTAGGTGGTTTGTTAAGTTGGATGTGAAAGCCCCGGGCTCAACCTGGGAACTGCATCCAAAACTGGCAGGCTAGAGTACGGTAGAGGGTGGTGGAATTTCCTGTGTAGCGGTGAAATGCGTAGATATAGGAAGGAACACCAGTGGCGAAGGCGACCACCTGGACTGATACTGACACTGAGGTGCGAAAGCGTGGGGAGCAAACAGGATTAGATACCCTGGTAGTCCACGCCGTAAACGATGTCAACTAGCCGTTGGGTTCCTTGAGGACTTAGTGGCGCAGCTAACGCATTAAGTTGACCGCCTGGGGAGTACGGCCGCAAGGTTAAAACTCAAATGAATTGACGGGGGCCCGCACAAGCGGTGGAGCATGTGGTTTAATTCGAAGCAACGCGAAGAACCTTACCAGGCCTTGACATGCTGAGAACTTTCCAGAGATGGATTGGTGCCTTCGGGAACTCAGACACAGGTGCTGCATGGCTGTCGTCAGCTCGTGTCGTGAGATGTTGGGTTAAGTCCCGTAACGAGCGCAACCCTTGTCCTTAGTTACCAGCACGTAATGGTGGGAACTCTAAGGAGACTGCCGGTGACAAACCGGAGGAAGGTGGGGATGACGTCAAGTCATCATGGCCCTTACGGCCTGGGCTACACACGTGCTACAATGGTCGGTACAAAGGGTTGCCAAGCCGCGAGGTGGAGCTAATCCCATAAAACCGATCGTAGTCCGGATCGCAGTCTGCAACTCGACTGCGTGAAGTCGGAATCGCTAGTAATCGTGAATCAGAATGTCACGGTGAATACGTTCCCGGGCCTTGTACACACCGCCCGTCACACCATGGGAGTGGGTTGCACCAGAAGTAGCTAGTCTAACCTTCGGGGGGACGGTTACCACGGTGTGATTCATGACTGGGGTGAAGTCGTAACAAGGTAGCCGTAGGGGAACCTGCGGCTGGATCACCTCCTTAATCGAAAGATCCCAGCTTATTCATAAGCACCCACACGAATTGCTTGATTCATTGCGAAAGACGATTGGGTCTGTAGCTCAGTTGGTTAGAGCGCACCCCTGATAAGGGTGAGGTCGGCAGTTCGAATCTGCCCAGACCCACCAATTGTTGAGGGTGCAGGCCTTGGAAGTATTTGGGGCCATAGCTCAGCTGGGAGAGCGCCTGCCTTGCACGCAGGAGGTCAGCGGTTCGATCCCGCTTGGCTCCACCACTTACAGCCTCGAGATTGTTGAGAATTAGAGTTCAGAAATGAGCATTCCTGTTTAGGCAGATGAGTGTTGATTTCTGGTCTTTGACCAGTCAGAAAAATCGTTCTTTAAAAATTTGGGTATGTGATAGAAGTGACTGATTAATTACTTTCACTGGTAATTAATTTGGTCAAGGTAAAATTTGCGTTGTTCTCAAGTGCAAATTTTCGGCGAATGTCGTCTTCACGTTATAGACAGTAACCAGATTGCTTGGGGTTATATGGTCAAGTGAAGAAGCGCATACGGTGGATGCCTTGGCAGTCAGAGGCGATGAAAGACGTTGTAGCCTGCGATAAGCTCCGGGGAGTCGGCAAACAGACTTTGATCCGGAGATCTCTGAATGGGGGAACCCACCTAGCATAAGCTGGGTATCATGCACTGAATACATAGGTGCATGAGGCGAACCAGGGGAACTGAAACATCTAAGTACCCTGAGGAAAAGAAATCAACCGAGATTCCCTTAGTAGTGGCGAGCGAACGGGGACTAGCCCTTAAGTTGATTAGAGATTAGTGGAAGGTTCTGGAAAGTTCCGCCGTAGTGGGTGATAGCCCCGTACACGAAAATCTCTTTTCAATGAAATCGAGTAGGACGGAGCACGAGAAACTTTGTCTGAATATGGGGGGCCATCCTCCAAGGCTAAATACTACTGACTGACCGATAGTGAACTAGTACCGTGAGGGAAAGGCGAAAAGAACCCCGGAGAGGGGAGTGAAATAGATCCTGAAACCGTATGCGTACAAGCAGTGGGAGCCTACTTTGTTGGGTGACTGCGTACCTTTTGTATAATGGGTCAGCGACTTATATTCAGTGGCGAGCTTAACCGAATAGGGGAGGCGTAGCGAAAGCGAGTCTTAATAGGGCGTTTAGTCGCTGGGTATAGACCCGAAACCGGGCGATCTATCCATGGGCAGGTTGAAGGTTGGGTAACACTAACTGGAGGACCGAACCGACTACCGTTGAAAAGTTAGCGGATGACCTGTGGATCGGAGTGAAAGGCTAATCAAGCTCGGAGATAGCTGGTTCTCCTCGAAAGCTATTTAGGTAGCGCCTCGTGTATCACTGCTGGGGGTAGAGCACTGTTTCGGCTAGGGGGTCATCCCGACTTACCAAACCGATGCAAACTCCGAATACCAGCAAGTGTCAGCACGGGAGACACACGGCGGGTGCTAACGTCCGTCGTGAAAAGGGAAACAACCCAGACCGTCAGCTAAGGTCCCAAAGTTATGGTTAAGTGGGAAACGATGTGGGAAGGCTTAGACAGCTAGGAGGTTGGCTTAGAAGCAGCCACCCTTTAAAGAAAGCGTAATAGCTCACTAGTCGAGTCGGCCTGCGCGGAAGATGTAACGGGGCTCAAACCATACACCGAAGCTACGGGTTCATCTTAGGATGAGCGGTAGAGGAGCGTTCTGTAAGCCTGTGAAGGTGAGTTGAGAAGCTTGCTGGAGGTATCAGAAGTGCGAATGCTGACATGAGTAACGACAATGGGAGTGAAAAACTCCCACGCCGAAAGACCAAGGTTTCCTGCGCAACGTTAATCGACGCAGGGTGAGTCGGCCCCTAAGGCGAGGCAGAAATGCGTAGTCGATGGGAAACGGGTTAATATTCCCGTACTTCTAATTACTGCGATGGAGGGACGGAGAAGGCTAGGCCAGCACGGCGTTGGTTGTCCGTGTTTAAGGTGGTAGGCTGATTTCTTAGGTAAATCCGGGAGATCAAGGCCGAGAGCTGATGACGAGTTGTCCTTTAGGACGATGAAGTGGTTGATGCCATGCTTCCAGGAAAAGCTTCTAAGCTTCAGGTAATTAGGAACCGTACCCCAAACCGACACAGGTGGTTAGGTAGAGAATACCAAGGCGCTTGAGAGAACTCGGGTGAAGGAACTAGGCAAAATGGCACCGTAACTTCGGGAGAAGGTGCGCCGGTGAGTGTGAAGGGTTTACCCCGTAAGCACATGCCGGTCGAAGATACCAGGCCGCTGCGACTGTTTATTAAAAACACAGCACTCTGCAAACACGAAAGTGGACGTATAGGGTGTGACGCCTGCCCGGTGCCGGAAGGTTAATTGATGGGGTTAGCTAACGCGAAGCTCTTGATCGAAGCCCCGGTAAACGGCGGCCGTAACTATAACGGTCCTAAGGTAGCGAAATTCCTTGTCGGGTAAGTTCCGACCTGCACGAATGGCGTAACGATGGCGGCGCTGTCTCCACCCGAGACTCAGTGAAATTGAAATCGCTGTGAAGATGCAGTGTATCCGCGGCTAGACGGAAAGACCCCGTGAACCTTTACTATAGCTTTGCACTGGACTTTGAGCTTGCTTGTGTAGGATAGGTGGGAGGCTTTGAAGTGGGGACGCTAGTTCTCATGGAGCCAACCTTGAAATACCACCCTGGCAACCTTGAGGTTCTAACTCTGGTCCGTTATCCGGATCGAGGACAGTGTATGGTGGGTAGTTTGACTGGGGCGGTCTCCTCCTAAAGAGTAACGGAGGAGTACGAAGGTGCGCTCAGACCGGTCGGAAATCGGTCGTAGAGTATAAAGGCAAAAGCGCGCTTGACTGCGAGACAGACACGTCGAGCAGGTACGAAAGTAGGTCTTAGTGATCCGGTGGTTCTGTATGGAAGGGCCATCGCTCAACGGATAAAAGGTACTCCGGGGATAACAGGCTGATACCGCCCAAGAGTTCATATCGACGGCGGTGTTTGGCACCTCGATGTCGGCTCATCACATCCTGGGGCTGAAGCCGGTCCCAAGGGTATGGCTGTTCGCCATTTAAAGTGGTACGCGAGCTGGGTTTAGAACGTCGTGAGACAGTTCGGTCCCTATCTGCCGTGGACGTTTGAGATTTGAGAGGGGCTGCTCCTAGTACGAGAGGACCGGAGTGGACGAACCTCTGGTGTTCCGGTTGTCACGCCAGTGGCATTGCCGGGTAGCTATGTTCGGGAAAGATAACCGCTGAAAGCATCTAAGCGGGAAACTTGCCTCAAGATGAGATCTCACTGGAACCTTGAGTTCCCTAAAGGGCCGTCGAAGACTACGACGTTGATAGGCTGGGTGTGTAAGCGTTGTGAGGCGTTGAGCTAACCAGTACTAATTGCCCGTGAGGCTTGACCATATAACACCCAAACAATTTGGCTGTTAGACGGTAGAAGTCGACAGTAATGCCGAAAATTTGTAAAAGAACACGCAATACCAACTGATATCACATACCCAATTCGGGGAAGCGACTTAAACATCGACTCCCCAACCAGATTGCTTGACGACCATAGAGCGTTGGAACCACCTGATCCCATCCCGAACTCAGTAGTGAAACGATGCATCGCCGATGGTAGTGTGGAGTTTCTCCATGTGAGAGTAGGTCATCGTCAAGCTTCTACTAGAAACCCCAGATCTCGACAGAGGTCTGGGGTTTCGCCTTTTCGGCGCAGGAAAAGACCGCTGCAGCAGCTCGGACGTAGGAGCCGGCTTGCCGGCGATGCTCCTCAATCCCGGCTCGCCGGCAAGCCGGCTCCTACAGGCACCACGCGGCTCTAGTCAGATAACCAGAACTCACCCTAATGAAAAAATCGATCTAAGCCAGCTTATAAAATCGGGGTAGATTGCGGTGTTAGGCAGGGCCGGGCCCATTTCCGTCCATGTTTACCGCTTATATCGGCTAAGGAGTGGCAATGAACCTGATCGACGAAGCGAAGAAGCTTCCACAGGCGTGGCGCTCTCGTATTCTTGGTAGTACCGCGGGAGCGAATCTAAAGCTGATCCGCATGGACGGCGCTGGAATACCTTACGAAAGCCACTCCGAGTTCGACGAAGCATTACTGGTGCTCGAGGGGGAGATGCAGCTTGAGCTTGAGGGCGAAGTTATCCATATGAAGAGCGGAGACTTCCACATCGTTCCTGCCGGCAAGCAACACAAAGTTCTGCAGGGAAGCTTTGGCATCCTCTTTTTGGTAGACGCCGAGTGATGGAATTGAGTTGGGCACTAACTTTATAAACTAGGCCCACGCTGCAATTGAAAAAGCCCGCCGTGGTAACCATTGCGGGCTTTTTCAATTGTTGCTCGAACTGTCGTTGCTAGAAAAAGGCTTATTTTAATTTCCTGCCAAGTTCTGTTTATCGGCAAACGATCGCCACGGCGATATTCGCTCGGCGCGATAGTGAATAGCCGGCCGAACCTTGTGCTGCTCTTAAATTAAATCGCCACTCCTTCGTGCTATTGCGCGTCGAAGGCCTGACCGTTGATGCCCTGGCTATCTGGGCCCATCAGGTACAGATAGACCGGCATGATGGCTTCGGGCAGCGGTTTGCTTTCCGGGTTTTCGCCAGGGTAAGCCTGGGCACGCATGTCGGTGCGGGTGCCTCCGGGGTTGACGCTGTTGGCGCGAATCGCCGTGATGCCGTCGACCTCGTCAGCCATCACCTGCATCAGTCCTTCAGTGGCGAACTTGGATACAGCATAGGCGCCCCAGTACGCCCGCCCCTTGCGGCCCACGCTGCTGGAGGTGAACACCACCGAGGCATCGGTAGACAGCTTGAGCAACGGCAACAGAATGCTGGTCAGCATGAACATCGCGTTGACGTTGACCTGCATGACGCGCATGAAATTCTCGCCGGACAACTGCTCCAGCGGCGTACGCGGGCCGATGATCGAGGCGTTGTGCAGCAGGCCGTCGAGTTTGCCGAACTCCTTCTCGACCATGGCCGCCAGCTCGTCGTACTGATGCGGCAGGGCGCTTTCCAGATCGAATGGTATGACTACCGGCTTTGCATGGCCTGCCTGCTCGATGGCGTCGTAGGTGCGCGCCAGGTTGTCTTCGCTCTTGCCGAGCAGCAGTACGGTGGCGCCATGAGCCGCATAGGTACGCGCCGCCGCTGCGCCAATTCCACGTCCTGCTCCGGTGACCAAAATCACACGATCCTTGAGCAAGTCAGGGTGGGCGCTGTAATCGAACATGGCGGGAGTCCTTCAGATTTCTGGTTGTAAGTTGGCGGACAGAAGACCCGCCGACGGTGCGGCGGGCTCATCCTAAACAACGGCGGGTGATTGGCTGCTGATCGCGATCAATGAAACGCCTTGCGCTGTCAGCAGCTACACAATGCCTGATCGAGCACCTTGCGCAGTTCCAGTGGGTGGTCGACTACAACGTCTGCGCCCCAGTGCCGCGGGTTGTCGTCAGGGTGGATATAGCCGTAGGTCACCGCTGCGGTCTTGGTGCCGGCGTCGCGGCCGGACTCGATGTCGCGCAGGTCGTCGCCGACGAACAGTACGCTGGCCGGATCCAGTTTGAGGGTCGAGCAGGCGAGAATCATCGGCTCGGGGTCCGGCTTGCTGCGGGTCACGTGATCAGGGCAGATGAGTATCGAGGAGCGTTCGGCTAGCCCGAGGCGCTGCATGATCGGCTCGGCGAAGCGCAGTGGCTTGTTGGTCACCACGCCCCAGATCAGCTTGGCGCGCTCGATATCTTCGAGCAGCGTCTCAATGCCGTCGTAGGGACGGGTAAACACAGCGCAGTGATCCTGATAGCGCTCGAGAAACTCCAGGCGTAGCGCCTCGAAGCCGTCACTCATCGGGTCGATATCGAATGCATTGAGGATCATCGCCCGGGCGCCGCCCGAGACGTGATCGCGAATCAGCTTCTCATTCACCGGCGGCAGGCCGCGCTCGGCGCGCATGGTCTGGCAGATGGCGATGAAATCCGGCGCGCTGTCGAGCAGCGTGCCATCCATGTCGAAAAGAACCGCGCGCAAGCGCATCAGGCCTCCTTGGGGATTCGAGTCTAGCGTTGAGGTGTTGCCCGCATGGCACGAGGCAACAGGCTAAAGCCGCATGTTGCCAGTTTCCGAAGCCTGATTGGGCTGCACAACCTCTTCCACTGTATGTCACTTTGTCGCAGCGTGCAGCCGCTCAGCTCATCAGGCTGACCTGCGCGGCCACGATGCGCCAGTTGCCGGCCATCTTCACCCAGCTCTGCTGCTGGCGGCCGATCCTGTCGCTGCCTTCACGGGTGAACTCGGTGCTGCACACCGCGAAGCTGTCGCCATAGGTGGTGATGACCGTGTTCCTCAGTTCGCGGTACAGCCCCGCCGCAGGCCGCGCAGCACGAAACTCGCGGATTTCGCTGATGCCGTAAAGGTTCTCTCCGGCGCCCAGGCGTACCGTACGTTCGTCGTGCCAGAACAACTCGTCCAGCACGTCGATATCGTTGCCGATTAGGGCTTTTTCGTAGCGCTGGAAGGCATGGGTGACCTCCGCCAGAACGTCCGGCAGGTCTATCTGTTGAGTATTCATCGAGTCACTCCAGGTTGGCAGGTGCGGCGTGGGCGATGCCCATCCGCTCGAGCGCGCTGGCGGCACGCAGGCAAGCTTCTTCCTTGAACGGTGCGGCGATCAGTTGCACGCCGATCGGCAGGCCACCCGCAGTACGCAGCGGCACGCTGACCACCGGCAGGCCCAGGAAGGAGATCGGTTGAGCCAGCATGCCCATGCTCGCGCGGGTCGGCAGATCGGTACCGTTGATACGCATGGTTTCCTGACCGATGGGCGTCGCGCTGGTCGGTGTCGCCGGTGCGATCAACACATCGACGCCATCGAACAGCGGCAGTACCTGCTGCCGGAAATGGCGGCGGAAGCGTTGCGCCTGCACATACCAGGCAGCGGGAATCATCGCGCCGGCCAGCAGGCGCTCCCGTGACAGCGGCTCGAAGGACTCCGGCGAGCTGCGCAGCGCCGGCAGGTAGCTGTTGCCGCCTTCCGATGCGCTGATGATGAACGCCGAGGTACGCGCCAGTTCGGCATCCGCCAGGATGACTTCTTCGCTGGCGTTGAGGGCCTTGGCTACCTGGGCCACGGCATCGCGAGCACTGTCGTCGCACCACTGCTGGAAGTAACCACCCAACACGCCGAAGCGCAGGCCATCCAGCTCGCGGTTCAGCAGCGCTGCTACTGGCTGGCGATCCTGCGTGGCCTGAAAGCCGTCTTGCGGGTCATGGCCTTGCAGCACGTCGTAAACCTCGGCCAGATCGCGGGTGCTGCGTGCCAGCGGGCCGATGTGGTCGAGGCTGCCCACGAACGGGTGTGAGCCGCTGCGCGACAAGCGGCCGAAGGTGGGCTTCAGCCCGAATATCCCGCACAGCGATGCCGGTACGCGGATGGAGCCGTTGGTGTCGCTGCCCAGGGAGAAATTAACCAGCCCGGCCGCGACGGCGGCTGCCGAGCCCCCGGAGGAGCCGCCCGCGATGCGGGAGAGATCGTGGGGGTTGCGGGTCGCGCCATAGTGGGTGTTTTCGGTGGTGAAGCCGTAGGCGTAGGCGTCCATGTTCAGCATGCCCGACAGCAAGGCGCCGTTGGCTGTCAGCTGGCGTACCGCCCAGGCGTCGGCGGTTGCCGCTGGGCGATTCTGGAACAGGCGCGCTCCGGCCAGAGTCGGGAAGCCTGCCACGTCGAACAGGTTCTTCACCGCATAGGGCACAGCCGCCAGGGCGGGCAGGGGCGAGCCCTGGCGACGCAGACGGTCAAGGGCGTCCGCTTCGTCTTTCATGCGCTGCTGGGTGATCTGCGTCCAGGCGTTGATCGCCGGGTCGTGCCGCTCGATGGCTTGCAGGCTGTGCTCGGCTATTTCACGTGCACTGAGCTCGCCGGATGCCAGGGCGGCACGCACCTGGGCAATCGACAGAAGGGCTGGATTCATGCCTTGTAGACTCCTGCCACTTCCAGACGGTCATCGAGCGGGTAGTCCATCAGCGGCTTGGCCATTGCCGCGATACGGCTGAACTGGGTGAGCAATTCGTGACGGCGGGCATCGTCCAATTCGAGGGCCAGAACCTGCTCCATCTGCGTGACGTACGCTGCCCAGTCGGGCGTGATCTGTGTCATGGTGATCTCCTCTCGGAGGCGGCGGCGCAGCCTCCGGGCGCGGGTTGACGAGGGTCTGCCTTCAGCATCGGTGATAGTAAACGGCGACTTCAAGCAGGCAGGTGACTTCCTATATCATCGGCTGAATGAAACGAAAGTTACAAGGCGCCACCATGAATCAACTCGATGAACGTCTGCGCAGCCATTATTCGCAGCTCGCGCCACAGGAGCAGCGAATCGCTGACTTCGTGCTCGACCATTACGACGATCTGGTCAGCTACAACAGCGCCGAACTGGCTCGCCTGGCCGGCGTCTCCAAGGCGACCGTGAGCCGGCTGTTCAAGCGCCTGGGCTATGAAAAGTACAAGGACATGCGCGAGGAGCAGCGCACGCTGCGCCAGAGTGGCATGCCGGTCGCAGACAGCCGCGATGTGGTGCAGGGCAACACCTTGCTGGCCCGTCACTACAAGCAGGAGATGGCCAACCTCACCCAATGGGTGAGCGCTATCGATGCCGCGCAGTTCACCGAAGTGGTGCAGGCGCTGGGCAGCAGCAGGCGGGTTTTCATCATCGGCATGCGTAACGCCTTTCCCGTGGCGCTGCACCTGCGCCAGCAATTGCTGCAGGTTCGCAGTGCCGTCCAGGTGCTGCCCCAGCCTGGGCAGACGCTGTCTGAGGAGCTGGTGGATCTGACCGCCGAGGATATGGTGGTGGTGCTGGCCTTTCGTCGACGCTCGCGAATCATTCGTCCGCTGCTGCAGGCCCTGCAATTGCAGCAGGTGCCGACGCTGGTCATCTGCGAGCCGCAGGCCCAGGCGATCATCGAGCTGGCCCGGTGGCAGCTGTGCACGCCGCTGGACAGCGTGTCGGCCTTCGATAGCTACGCGGGTGCCAACAGCCTGATCAACTTGCTGGTCAATGCCGTGCTGCACGAGCAATTGACCGAAGGGCGGCAGAGAATTCATCAGATCGCCGCGCTTTATGGGCAACTTGATGAACTGGAACAGCGTTAGCGCCCTTTACTGGTGCGTTAAATCGATAATGGCGCCTTTTTGGCGCCCTTTTTTGTGGCGCATCTCTGGCGAGAGCGGCATTCTGTTTGCTCGTTCCTCGTCTACCTCACTACTACTTATCTCCTCACAAAGCACGTCATACGGGGCTTTATCTGCAGAAGTGGGGATGAGCGTAGAAAAAAACGACAGCATGAAACGCCGTGGCACGTTGGTTGCAGAATTATGCATAACGAATCTTTCGTTTCATGGCTGACGTTAACGGGGTGACGAAAATGAAGAAAGGATTGATCGCGATACTGGCTGCCGGTCTGCTGCTGACTCAGGCGACCACTGCGCTGGCGGATCAGCTGCAGGAGATTGAGAAGCGCGGTGTGATCCGCATTGCCGTGCCGCAGGATTTCCCACCCTTCGGTTCCGTGGGCACCGATCTGCAGCCCCAGGGCTATGACATCGACATGGCCAAGTATCTGGCCAAGGAAATGAAACTTAAGTTGCAACTGGTGCCCGTGACCAGCGCCAACCGTGTTCCGTATCTGCAGACCAACAAGGTCGATCTGGTTATCTCAAGCCTTGGCAAGAATGCCGAGCGCGAGCAGGTGATTGATTTCAGCGCTGCCTACGCGCCGTTCTTTCTCGGCGTCTTCGGCGCCAAGGACAAGGCCCTGCAGAACGCCGAGGAGCTCGCTGGCAAATCGATTGGCGTCACCCGTGGAGCCGTCGAAGACATGGTGCTGACCGAGGTGGCACCGAGTGGTGCACAGGTGAAGCGCTACGAAGACAACAACACCACCTTGTCCGCGTATCTCTCCGGGCAGGTCGAGTTCGTTGCCACCGGCAACCTGGTGGTTGCCGCCATCGAGCGTCAGAACGCCGATCGGGCGCCCGTCGCCAAATTCATGCTCAAGGATTCGCCTTGCTATATCGGCCTGCGCAAAGGCGAAGCCGCGCTGAAGGCCAAGGTCGACGCGCTGATCGAGCAGGCCAAGACCGATGGCACGCTCAACGGTCTGTCCGAAGAGTGGCTGAAGGCGCCGCTGCCGGCGAACCTGGGCGCATAAGGATTTCGCGATGATGGCGCAGCTGAATTTTTCTGCCCTGTGGCCCTACTGGCCGGAGTTGCTTTCCGGCCTCTGGGTGACCATCCAGCTCACGGTGATGGCGACCGTGGGCGGCGTGGCCCTGGGCATCCTGGGCGCTGCACTGCGCAGCGGCCGTCCGAGCATTCTCAGCCGCGTGTGGGGCGTCTATGTCGAGCTGATCCGCAACACGCCGTTCGTGGTGCAGCTGTTCTTCATCGTCTTCGGTTTGCCGAACCTGGGATTGAAATTGACGGCGGGCGAGGCTGCGCTGCTGGCCATGCTGATCAACCTGGGGGCCTACAGCACCGAGATCATCCGCGCCGGCATCCAGGTCACGCCCCGTGGGCAGTGGGAGGCTGGGCGCGTATTGGGGCTGAGTCGTACGCAGACCTTCGTTCAGGTGGTCTTGCCGCCGTCGCTGAAGCGCATTTATCCGGCACTGGTCAGCCAGTGCATCATCGTCATGCTCGGCTCGTCGGTGGTTTCCCAGGTGTCCCATGAGGAGCTGACCTTCGCCGCCAACCTGATCCAGTCACGTACCTTCCTGAGCTTCGAGGTCTATCTGGTGACCACGTTGATGTACCTGGCGCTGTCCATCGCCATGCGTCAGCTGTTGCTGGCTGCCGGCCGCAAATGGTTTGGAGATCAGCCATGATGACCACCTTTACCGACTGGGACATCCTGCGCAATCTGCTTCTGGCCGCGCGCTGGACCGTTCTGCTGTCCCTCACTGCATTCATCGGCGGCACCCTGGTGGCCATTCCTCTGGTCATGGCGCGCTTGTCCAAGCGCGTTTGGCCGCACTGGCTGATTCGCGGCTACACCGAGCTGTTCCAGGGTACGCCGCTGCTGATGCAGCTGTTCCTGGCGTTCTTCGGCGTGGCACTGCTAGGCATCGACGTATCGCCCTGGACAGCTGCCTCGGTGGCGCTGACGCTCTATACCAGTGCATTTCTGGTGGATATCTGGCACGGCAGCATCCGCGCGCTGCCCAAGGGCCAATGGGAAGCCTGTCGCTGCCTGGGGCTGGATTTCGGTCAGGCCCTGTTTCGCGTCATCCTGCCCCAGGCGCTGCGCATCGGCATCGCGCCGACCGTGGGTTTCGCCGTGCAAGTCGTGAAGGGCACGGCGCTCGCGTCGATCATCGGTTTCGTCGAGCTGACCAAGGCCGGCACCATTCTCAACAACGTCACCTACGAGCCTTTCAAGGTGTTCGGTCTGGTGGCGCTGGGCTACTTCCTCATGTGTTATCCGCTGTCGCGTTACAGCCAGTATCTGGAGAAGAAATTCAATGCCGCTCATCACCATTGATCAGGTACAGAAGTACTACGGCGACAACCACGTACTCAAAGGTGTCGATCTCGATATCGAGGTGGGTGAGGTGGTGTCGATCATCGGCCGCAGCGGCTCGGGGAAGAGCACCTTGCTGCGCTGCATCAATGGCCTCGAAGGCTATCAGGACGGCAGCATCAAGCTCGGCGGCATGACCGTCACCGATCGTGATTCCCAGGCGCGGGAGATCAGCCGCTCGGTCGGTATGGTGTTCCAGAACTTCAACCTGTTTCCGCACATGACCGCCCGTGAGAACGTCATGCTGGCACCACGTCGGGTGCTGAAGAAGAGTGACGCCCAGTGCCGCGAACTGGCCGCACAGATGCTGGAAAAGGTCGGCCTGGGCGATCGCATGGACTATTACCCGGCCAACCTTTCCGGCGGCCAGCAGCAGCGCGTCGCCATCGCCCGTGCGCTGGCCATGTCGCCCAAGGTGCTGCTGTGCGACGAGATCACTTCGGCCCTCGATCCCGAGCTGGTTGGCGAAGTGCTCAAGGTACTCGAGCAACTGGCGAAGGAGGGCATGACGCTGATTCTGGTCACCCACGAAATGAACTTCGCCCAGGAAGTTGGCGACCGCGTGGTGTTCATGCACCAGGGGCGCGTGTGGGAGCAGGGCCCCAGCCGTGAGCTGTTCGCCAACCCGCAGAGCGCCGAACTCAAGCAATTCATTTCGTCCGTGCGTGGACTGAACTGAGCGTCATTAGAACGAGAAATCCCAGATGAACACGACTTTCCTGCCAGTGAATCCGCCCCAGCGTCTGTTGATGGGGCCGGGCCCGATCAATGCCGATCCCCGTGTGCTGCGCGCCATGTCCAACCAGTTGGTCGGCCAGTACGACCCGGCCATGACCCACTACATGAACGAGGTGATGGCGCTGTATCGCGGCGTCTTTCGTACCGCCAACGCCGCTACTCTGCTGATTGATGGCACCTCGCGGGCCGGCATCGAGGCCATTCTGGTCTCGGCGATTCGCCCAGGCGACAAGGTGCTGGTGCCGGTGTTCGGTCGCTTCGGCCACCTGCTCTGTGAAATCGCCCGGCGCTGCCGTGCCGATGTTCACACCCTCGAAGTTCCCTGGGGTGAGGTGTTCACCCCGCAGCAGATCGAGGATGCGATCAAGCAGGTGAAGCCGCGCCTGCTGCTGACCGTGCAGGGCGACACCTCGACCACCATGCTGCAGCCACTGGCCGAGCTGGGTGACATCTGTCGGCGCCATGGCGTGCTGTTTTATACAGATGCCACGGCGTCGCTGGGTGGCAACCTGCTGGAAACCGATGCCTGGGGCCTGGATGCCGTGTCCGCCGGTCTGCAGAAGTGCCTGGGTGGGCCATCCGGTACCGCGCCGATCACGCTCAGCGAGCGCATGGTGGAGGTGATTCGTCGCCGCGCCTGCGTGGAGGCCGGCATCCGTACCGCAGCCCATCAGGACGGCGACGATGAGATGATCTACTCCAACTATTTCGACCTCGGCATGATCCTCGATTACTGGGGCCCCGAGCGCCTCAACCATCACACCGAAGCCACCTCGGCGCTGTTCGGTGCCCGCGAGTGCGCACGGGTGATTGGCGAGGAAGGTCTGGACGTGGGGATCGCCCGCCACAAGTTGCATGGCGATGCTCTGCTCAAAGGCATCCAGGGTATGGGCCTGGAGACCTTCGGCAACCTCGAATACAAGATGAACAACGTCCTTGGCGTGGTGATTCCCGAGGCGGTCAATGGCGACCAGGTGCGCAAACTGATGCTCGAGGACTTCGGTATCGAGATCGGTACTTCGTTCGGGCCGCTGGCTGGCAAGGTCTGGCGCATCGGCACCATGGGCTACAACGCCCGCAAGGACTGCGTGATGCAGACCCTCAGCGCCTTGGAGGCGGTACTCAACCGCCTCGGCCTGCGTACGACCCAGGGCGCTGCGATGCAGGCGGCCTGGGATCACTACAGCGAGCGCTGCTGATGAGCACCCTGGATAAGCTGGCGGCAAGCAGCGCGGGTGCCCGGGTCATGGCACGTTGCGACGAGCTGGCGGCGATCAGCGAGTCTGCCGATTGCCTGACCCGTGTGTACCTGTCGACAGAACACCTGCGTGCCAACGCGCTGGTGGGCGAGTGGATGCAGGCAGCCGGCATGCGCGTCTGGCAGGACGCCGTGGGCAATATCTGCGGGCGTTACGAAGGCCAGAGTGCTGGCGCGCAGGCGTTGTTGCTCGGCTCGCACCTGGATACCGTGCGCAACGCCGGTCGCTACGACGGCATGCTCGGCGTGGTCGCTGCCATCGAGACCGTGCAGCACTTTCATGACCGCGGCATACGTCTGCCGCTGGCTATCGAGATCGTCGGTTTCGCCGACGAGGAGGGCACGCGCTTCGGCATCACGCTGCTAGGTAGCCGCGGCCTGACCGGCAGCTGGCCGCAAAGCTGGGTCGACCAGACCGATGCCAATGGCGTCAGCGTCGCTCAGGCGATGACCGCTGTCGGCCTGGATGCGGCGCGGATCCCCAGTGCGGCCCGGAAAGCGGATGACTTCGCTGCCTATCTAGAACTGCATATCGAGCAGGGCCCGTGCCTGGAACGTGAACAGCTGGCGCTGGGCGTGGTGACGGCCATCAATGGTGCGCGCCGCCTGAATTGCCGCTTCGTCGGTATGGCTGGGCATGCCGGTACCGTGCCGATGAGTCACCGCAAGGATGCCTTGGCCGCTGCGGCGCAGTGGATGGTCTACATCGAAGCGCAGACCATGCAGCGCGATCCGCAGTTGGTGGCCACGGTGGGCACCCTGCAATGCCAACCGGGTGCGGTCAACGTGATTCCCGGTGAGGTCGCCCTGACCCTGGACGTGCGTGGCCCGCAGGATCAAGCTCTGGCGGATTTGCTCGACGACCTGCTGAGCCAGGGTGAGGCGATTGCCCGGCAGCGCGGGCTGCAGTTCCATGCCAGCCAGTACTACGGCATACCGGCGACCCGTTGCGACGAGGCCGTGCAGGCTTCCCTGGCGCGGGTATTGACCCAGGTGCAGGGGCGCAGCCTGTCGCTGCCCAGTGGTGCGGGACATGACGCGATCGCCATGGCCGAGCATTGGCCGGTCGGCATGCTGTTCGTACGTTGTGCGGGAGGTGTCAGCCATCATCCGGCTGAAGCCGTCGAGGTGGGCGACGTGGCCCTGGCGATTCAGGCGTGCGTGGACTGGGTTCAGGCGTTGGCGATGGAGCCACCGCTGGCCAAGTCGGTCGAATGAGCGCAGGGCGTTGAGGTCAGCCAGCGTACGGCCCGAGTGGGCGTGCGCTGGCTGCCCGGCAGAATCAGTTTGCCTTGCTGGTGTGCACCATGTAGTTGACGTCTACATCGTTGGCCAGCTTGTAGTGCTTGGTCAGCGGGTTGTAGGTCAGGCCGATGATGTCCTTGACCTGCAGGCCGGCTTCGCGGCTCCAGGCGCCCAGTTCCGATGGGCGGATGAATTTCTTGAAGTCATGGGTGCCGCGCGGCAGCAGGCGCAGAATGTATTCGGCGCCGATCACTGCGAACAGGTAGGCCTTCGGGTTGCGGTTGATAGTGGAGAAGAACACCTGACCGCCGGGCTTGACCAGTTTGTGGCAGGCGCGAATCACTGACGATGGGTCAGGTACGTGCTCGAGCATTTCCAGGCAGGTGACCACGTCGAACTGGCCGTGCATCTCTTCTGCCATTGCCTCGGCGGTGATCTGCCGGTAATCGACTTCCACGCCTGATTCCAGCTGATGCAAGCGGGCCACCGCCAGCGGCGCTTCGCCCATGTCGATGCCGGTCACCGTGGCGCCACGTTGAGCCATGGCTTCACTGAGAATGCCGCCACCGCAGCCAACGTCGAGTACCTTTTTGCCTGCCAGCCCGGCGCGCTCGTCAATCCAGTTGACCCGCAGCGGGTTGATCTCGTGCAAGGGCTTGAACTCGCTTTCCTTGTCCCACCAGCGATGGGCGAGGGCTTCGAATTTGGCGATTTCAGCTTGGTCGACGTTGCTCATGGTATTCCCTGAATAAAGCGAATGCGTATGACATGACGCGCAGTGCGTGCATGTTGCCAGCTTTGCTCGGCGCGCTGCTGGCCTCTGACGTGTGACAGTTTGCCGTAGTTTGTGATCAATGGGTCGGACGCCCGGCTATTTTCGCTCCCCACTGTCGCGTGGTCGCAATGATGCGTTCCTCGTCCAGGCGCGTCAGCCTGCGGTCTTCGAGCAGCGGCTTGCCAGCGACCCATAGATGCTCGACGCAGTCTCGGGAGGTGGCGTAGATCAGCTGCGAAACGGCATCGTAGAGCGGTTGCTGGGCCAGGCCGCGCAAGTCGAAGGCGACGATATCGGCGGCTTTGCCGAGCTCCAGTGAGCCGATCTCGGCATCCAGGCCCAGGGCGCGGGCGCCATTGAGGGTCGCCATGCGCAGTGCGCGGTGGGCGTCCAGGGCGCTGGCCGAGCCGGCCACGGCCTTGGCCAGCAGTGCGGCAGTGCGGGTTTCGCCGAGCAGGTCGAGGTCATTGTTGCTGGCTGCACCGTCGGTACCGATGGCGACATTGACGCCGGCCTGCCAGAGCTTCTCGACCGGGCAGAAGCCGCTGGCCAGTTTGAGATTGGATTCAGGGCAGTGGATCACGCTGCTGTTGGTGGCGACCAGTAGAGCAATATCGTCATCGTCGATCTGGGTCATGTGTACGGCCTGGAACCGTGGGCCGAGCAGGCCCAGGCGGTGAAGCCTGGCCAGCGGGCGTTCGCCATGGTGCTCGAGGCTCTGCTGCACTTCGAAGGCGGTTTCGTGCACGTGCATATGAATTCCGGCATCCAGTTCTTCGGCGAGGATGCGCAGCTTCTCGAGGTTCGCGTCGCTGACGGTGTACGGCGCGTGAGGGCCGAAGGCAACGCTCAGGCGCGAGTGGTGCTTCATTTCATCGAACAGCGTTACGCCCTTGCGCATCGCCTCGTCGGCGTCACGGGCGCCGGGGATGGCGAAGTCCAGTACCGGGATGCTGATCTGTGCGCGCATGCCGCTGGCGTGCACCCGTTCGCAGGCCATCTCCGGGAAGAAGTACATATCGGCGAAACAGCTGATACCGCTCTTTATCTGCTCGGCAATCGCCAGTTCGGTGCCGTCCTGAACGAACTGCTCGTCGACCCACTTGGCTTCTGCCGGCCAGATGTGCTTTTCCAGCCAGGTCATCAGTGGCAGATCGTCGGCCAGGCCGCGAAACAGCGTCATCGCTGCATGGCCGTGGGCGTTGACCAGGCCCGGTGTCAGCAGGCGCCCGGGCAGCTCGCGGATTTCCGTGGCGCCGCGCCGCAAGGCTTCGGCACGTGGCGCGATCAGCGCGACCTTGCCGTCACGAATGCCCAGGCCATGATCATGCAGTACCACGCCCGCAGGCTCGACCGGCACGAGCCAGGTGGGCAGCAGCAAAAGGTCGAGCGGGGCGTCGGCCATGGGTGGGTTCCGTCAGTGAAAACGCCGAGTCTATAGAGGAATGTCCCGGTCTTGAAGGTGCCCGGCGCTCTGCGCGGGTGCGGCTGGCCTCTGCTGCGGAGTATACTGGCCGGCTTTCGAGGATGGAGTGGGTAATGCGCGAGCGTTTGCTGGCTGCCGAGCAGGTCGTGGGCTTTGTCTGGCGCGAGGGTGCTCTGCATGTGCTCGATCAACGCCGCCTGCCTGGTGAACAGGTCTGGCATGCCTGCCATTCGGTCTCTGCGGTGGTCGAGATGTTGGCTGGCGGCGCGGTGCAGGGCGCTTCTGCCATGGCCATTTGTAGTGCCTATGCCCTGGTGCTGGGCGCTCGCCAGCGCGCCGATGAAGGTGGCGACTGGCACGCCGGGCTGCAGGCCGATGTTCAGCGCCTGTCTGGCGCGGGCCTGAATGTTCTCGACGGCCAGCGTCTACTGCAGCAGATGCACGATCGGCTGACGCGCGCGCGGCCTGGTGCGGAGCCGCTGCAGGTGCTCGAAGACGAGGCCTACGGCATCCATCAGCGTGATCGCGAGGCCAGTCTGGTGATGGCGCAGTTGGGCGTGGAGCTTATTCGCGGCTTTCAGGGCAACTCTCAAAACCTGCTCAGCATTGGCTGCGCGGGGGCGATGAGCAGCGGTGGTTTCGGTACGGCGCTGGCGGTGATCCGTGGCGCTCAGCTCGAAGGTCTGCTGGAGCGCTGTTACATGGGTGAAAGTCGGCCATTGCTGCAGGGCGCTCGGCGGGCGGCCTGGGAGCTGCGCGAAGAGGGCATAGCCGTAGTGCTCAGTGCGGATGCCGCGCTGGCCCATCTCATGAAAGAGCGCGGCATCACCTGGGCCATCGTCGGCGCCGAGCGGATTGCAGCCAACGGAGACGTCCTCGCGCTGATCGGCACCTATCAACTGGCGGTGGCTGCCATGCATCACGGCGTGCGGCTGATGGTGGTGGCACCCAGTGGCGTCATCGACCTGCAGGCCGAGAGCGGCGAAGAGTCTTTTCACGAGCTCGGCCATGCGCCGCTTGCCTACCCGCAGAGCGATCAGGTGGCCGGTGTGGACGAGGTGGAGCCGCGTTTCGACGTGACACCCGCCGATCTGGTGGATTTCCTGGTGACCGAGAAGGGCGTGATCGAGCGTCCGGACGCCGCCAAGATCGCCCAATTGATGTCTCGCAGGCGCCTGCACTGATCCCCTGGCTTCATGCGCCTTCAGGGATAGGTGCGAGGCATGCTTTGTGGTAAGCTCCGGCAGTTTTCAGGGGCACCGCCAGCGGTCGCCATTACTGCTCGAATGCATGGCATAACGTATTGATTTGTCGTGAGTCGTCGCTGGCCTGATGCCATCGCGACGCGCTTCGCCAGGTTCCCAATGAACCGGTGGAGTTTCACCAGAAAAAAGGAATCAGGCTACTCATGGGCGAACTGGCCAAAGAAATCCTCCCGGTCAACATCGAAGACGAACTGAAACAGTCCTATCTCGACTACGCCATGAGCGTGATCGTCGGGCGTGCTTTGCCGGACGCGCGCGATGGCCTCAAGCCCGTGCACCGTCGGGTGCTGTTCGCCATGAGCGAGCTGGGCAACGACTGGAACAAGGCGTACAAGAAATCCGCCCGTGTGGTCGGTGACGTGATCGGTAAATATCACCCGCACGGTGATACCGCCGTTTACGACACCATCGTCCGTATGGCTCAGCCGTTCTCGCTGCGTTACCTGCTGGTCGATGGCCAGGGTAACTTCGGTTCCGTGGACGGCGACAACGCTGCCGCCATGCGATACACCGAAGTGCGCATGACCAAGCTGGCTCACGAGCTGCTGGCCGACCTGCACAAGGAAACCGTCGACTGGGTACCCAACTACGACGGTACCGAGCAGATCCCGGCGGTCATGCCGACCAAGATCCCCAACCTGCTGGTCAACGGTTCCAGCGGTATCGCCGTGGGCATGGCGACCAACATTCCGCCGCACAACCTGAGCGAAGTCATCGACGGTTGTCTGGCGCTGATCGACAACCCGGAGCTGACGGTCGATGACCTGATGCAATACATCCCCGGCCCGGATTTCCCCACTGCCGGCATCATCAATGGCCGCGCCGGTATCGTCGAAGCGTATCGCACCGGTCGTGGGCGGATTTACATCCGTGCCCGTGCCGAAGTCGAAGATATCGACAAGGTCGGTGGTCGCCAGCAGATCGTCGTTACCGAGCTGCCGTACCAGCTGAACAAGGCTCGCCTGATCGAGAAGATCGCCGAGCTGGTCAAAGAGAAGAAACTCGAAGGCATCACCGAGCTGCGCGACGAGTCCGACAAGGACGGTATGCGCGTGGTCATCGAGCTGCGCCGCGGCGAAGTGCCCGAGGTGATCCTCAACAACCTCTACGCCCAGACCCAGATGCAGAGCGTGTTCGGCATCAACGTGGTGGCACTGATCGACGGCCAGCCGAAGATCCTCAACCTCAAGGACATGCTCGACGCCTTCGTCCTGCACCGTCGTGAAGTGGTGACCCGGCGTACCGTGTTCGAACTGCGTAAAGCCCGTGAGCGTGGCCATATCCTTGAAGGTCAGGCTGTTGCGCTGTCCAACATCGACCCGGTCATCGACCTGATCAAAGCCTCGCCGACGCCTTCCGAGGCCAAGGAAGCGCTGATTTCCACGCCGTGGGAATCGACCGCCGTAGAAGCCATGGTCGAGCGTGCCGGCGCCGATTCCTGCCGCCCGGAAAACCTCGATCCACAGTTCGGTCTGCGTGACGGCAAGTACTTCCTGTCGCCAGAACAGGCTCAGGCGATCCTTGACCTGCGTCTGCACCGCCTGACCGGCCTCGAGCATGAAAAACTGCTGGCCGAGTACCAGGAAATCCTCACCCAGATCGGTGAGCTGATCCGCATCCTCACCAGCGCCGTGCGCCTGATGGAAGTGATCCGTGAGGAACTGGAAGCGGTCAAGGCCGAGTTCGGCGACAAGCGCCGTACCGAGATCCTCGATTCGCGTCTGGATCTGACCCTCGGCGACATGATTCCCGAAGAAGAGCGCGTGGTGACCATTTCCCATGGTGGCTATGCCAAGACCCAGCCGCTGACCTCGTACCAGGCCCAGCGCCGCGGCGGCAAGGGCAAGTCGGCCACTGGCATCAAGGATGAGGACTACATCGCTCACCTGCTGGTCGCCAACAGTCACGCCACGCTGCTGCTGTTCTCCAGCAAGGGCAAGGTGTACTGGCTCAAGACTTACGAAATTCCCGAGGCGTCACGTGCCGCTCGCGGCCGTCCGCTGGTCAACCTGCTGCCGTTGGAAGAAGGTGAGTACATCACCACCATGCTGCAGATCGACCTCGAAGCCCTGCAACAGCAGGCCGGCGCCGACGACGTGGATGACAGCGATGACGCCGTGCTCGAAGGCGAGATTGTAGAAGCCGAAGAAGTTGCCGACGTGGCCGAGGTCGAAGAAGTCGAAGGCGAGACCGCCGAACTGGTGGCTGAACCGACGGGTGCCTACATCTTTATGGCGACCGCCTCCGGTACCGTGAAGAAGACCCCGCTGGTGCAGTTCAGTCGTCCGCGCTCCAATGGCCTGATCGCCCTGAAACTGAAGGAAGGCGACACTCTGATCGCCGCCGCCATTACCGACGGTGCCAAGGAAGTCATGCTGTTCTCCAGTGCCGGCAAGGTGATTCGTTTCGCTGAAAGCGTGGTGCGTGTCATGGGCCGTGGCGCCCGTGGTATTCGCGGTATGCGTATCGGCAAGGAGCAGCGCCTGATTTCCATGCTGATTCCCGAGTCCGGTGCGCAGATTCTTACCGCCTCCGAGCGCGGTTTTGGCAAGCGCACCGCGCTGAGCAAGTTCCCGCGTCGCGGTCGTGGTGGCCAGGGTGTGATCGGCATGATCACCAAAGAGCGTAACGGCTCGCTGATTGGCGCAATCCAGGTTCAGGATGGCGAAGAAATTATGCTGATTTCCGACCAGGGCACCTTGGTGCGTACCCGCGTCGACGAAGTCTCCAGTTCTGGCCGTAACACCCAGGGCGTGACCCTGATCAAGCTGGCCAAGGACGAGAAACTGGTCGGCCTGGAGCGTGTGCAGGAGCCGTCCGAAGAGGACATCGAAGAGGCGCTGGACGAAGAGGGCAATCCTATCGTCGTCGCCGAAACCGATGAAGCCGATGACGCCGTTGTTGGCGAAGAGCCGGCAGCAGAAGGCGATGAGCCCGCCGAGGAAGATCGCGACGCGTAAAAGCGCCGCTCTGCCTGCCGCAGCGATGCGGCAGGCAGCATTTCGCCAGATAGATGTAGTGCTGTAACCAGACAGTCAAGCGAGAGTGAATTGTGAGCAAGCGAGCCTTTAACTTCTGCGCCGGCCCGGCCGCGCTTCCCGAAGCCGTTCTGCAGCGTGCCCAGGCCGAACTTCTCGACTGGCAGGGCAAAGGCCTGTCCGTCATGGAAATGAGCCACCGCAGCGACGAATACACGGCCATCGCTGAAAAGGCCGAGCAGGATCTGCGCGACCTGCTGACCATTCCCTCCGACTACAAGGTGCTGTTCCTGCAGGGCGGGGCCAGCCAGCAGTTCGCGGAAATCCCGCTCAATCTGCTGCCTGAAGACGGTACCGCCGATTACATCGATACCGGCATCTGGTCGAAGAAGAGCATCGAGGAAGCCCGCCGCTACGGCAACGTCAATGTCGCTGCCAGCGCCAAGGCCTACGATTACTTCGCCATTCCCGGGCAGAACGAGTGGCAGCTGTCCAAGGACGCCGCCTACCTGCATTACGCCAGCAACGAAACCATCGGCGGCCTGCAGTTCGACTGGATTCCCGAGACCGGCGACGTACCGCTGGTGGTCGACATGTCGTCCGATATCCTTTCGCGTGAAATCGATATCTCCAAGTTCGGCCTGATTTACGCCGGCGCCCAGAAGAACATCGGCCCCAGCGGACTGGTGGTGGCGATCATTCGTGAAGACCTGCTCGGTCGTGCGCGCAGCGCCTGCCCGACCATGCTCAATTACAAGATCGCTGCCGACAACGGTTCGATGTACAACACCCCGGCGACTTTCTCCTGGTACCTGTCCGGCCTGGTCTTCGAGTGGCTGAAAGAGCAGGGCGGTGTTGCCGCTATGGAGCAGCGCAACAAGGCCAAGAAGGAGCTGCTGTACGGCGTGATCGACGCCAGCGAGTTCTACAGCAACCCGATTGCCCGCAATGCCCGTTCGTGGATGAACGTGCCGTTCCGCCTGGCTGACGAGCGCCTGGACAAGTCGTTCCTGGCCGGTGCCGACGCCCGTGGTCTGCTTAACCTCAAGGGCCATCGCTCGGTGGGCGGCATGCGTGCTTCCATCTATAACGCCGTGGGCCTGGATGCCGTAGAGGCGCTGGTCGCTTACATGGCGGAGTTCGAGAAGGAGCACGGCTGATGACTGCGGATGCGAATACCGACCAGGCGCTGCAGGCTCTGCGCCTGCGCATTGATAGCCTGGACGAGAAGATTCTCGAACTGATCAGCGACCGTGCACGCTGCGCCGAAGAAGTGGCGCGGGTGAAGATGGCCTCGCTGCCGGAAGGCGAGGTGCCGGTATTCTATCGTCCAGAGCGTGAAGCGCAGGTGCTCAAGCGGGTGATGGAGCGTAATCGTGGCCCGCTTGGCAACGAGGAAGTGGCGCGACTGTTCCGCGAGATCATGTCCTCCTGCCTGGCGCTGGAGAATCCGCTGAAGGTCGCTTACCTCGGCCCGGAAGGCACGTTCTCCCAGGCCGCGGCGATGAAGCATTTCGGTCATGCGGTGATCAGCCAGCCCATGGCTGCCATCGATGAGGTGTTTCGCGAAGTGGTGGCTGGCGCGGTCAACTTCGGCGTGGTGCCCGTGGAGAACTCCACCGAAGGTGCGGTCAACCACACCCTCGACAGCTTCCTCGAGCATGATCTGGTGATCTGTGGCGAGGTGGAACTGCGCATTCACCATCATCTGCTCATCGGCGATGCCACCAAAGCAGACCGCATCACTCGCATCTATTCCCATGCTCAGTCACTGGCCCAGTGCCGCAAGTGGCTGGATGCTCATTACCCCAATGTCGAGCGCGTAGCCGTCGCCAGCAACGCTGAGGCGGCCAAGCGGGTGAAGAGTGAGTGGAACTCGGCGGCCATTGCCGGTGACATGGCTGCCAATCTGTACGACCTGACCCGGCTTGCCGAAAAGATCGAAGATCGCCCGGATAACTCCACGCGCTTCCTGATCATTGGCAACCAGGAAGTCCCGCCGACTGGCGACGACAAGACCTCGGTTATCGTTTCCATGCGCAACAAGCCAGGCGCACTGCATGAGTTGCTGGTGCCGTTCCATCAGAACGGTATCGACCTGACCCGTATCGAAACCCGCCCGTCGCGCAGCGGCAAGTGGACCTACGCCTTCTTCATCGATTTTGTCGGCCACCACCGCGACCCGCTGATCAAGGACGTGCTGGAAAAAATCAACCAGGAAGCCGTGGCGCTCAAAGTGCTGGGTTCCTACCCCAAAGCAGTACTTTAACTGCGGCTCCAGGCCGCAGGTTGCGGGCTACAGGCGGAATCAGGCTTGTACCCGTAGCCTGGGGCCTGCAGCCTGAGGCCCGTTTATGAGCTGTGATTTCATCGCCCTGGCCCAGCCAGGCGTGCAGAAACTTTCCCCCTACGTGCCAGGCAAGCCGGTCGACGAGTTGGCCCGTGAGCTGAACATGGATCCGGCCAGCATCGTCAAGCTGGCCAGCAACGAGAACCCGCTCGGTCCGAGCCCCAAAGCGCTGGCGGCAATTCGTGCTGAACTGGACGATCTCACCCGCTACCCGGACGGTAATGGCTTCACCCTGAAGACCCTGCTGGCCGAGCGCTGTGGCGTTTCCACGGCTCAGGTCACCCTGGGCAATGGTTCCAACGACATCCTCGAACTGGTCGCCCGCGCGTACCTGGCCCCTGGTCTGAATGCTGTGTTCAGCGAGCACGCGTTCGCCGTATACCCGATCGCCACGCAGGCCGTTGGCGCCCAGGCCAAGGTAGTGCCGGCAGTAAACTTCGGTCATGACCTGCCGGCCATGCTGGCGGCCATCGATGCCAACACCCGCGTGGTGTTTATCGCCAACCCCAACAACCCGACCGGTACCTGGTTCGACACCCAGGCGCTGCACGACTTCCTCGCCGGTGTGCCGGAAAACGTGCTGGTGGTGCTGGACGAGGCCTACATCGAATACGCCGATGGCGACGAACTGCCCGATGGCCTGGATTTCCTCGCCGGTCACGCCAACTTGCTGGTCTCGCGCACCTTCTCCAAGGCCTATGGCCTGGCGTCGCTGCGTGTCGGCTACGGCCTCAGTTCGGCACAGGTCGCCGATGTGTTGAACCGTGTGCGTCAGCCGTTCAACGTCAACAGCTTCGCGTTGGCCGCGGCCTGCGCAGCGTTCGACGATGCTGATTATCTGGCGCGCAGCCGTGAAATCAACGCCGCCGGCATGCTGCAGTTGCAGGAAGGTTGCCGCGAGCTGGGCCTGGGCTGGATTCCGTCCAAGGCCAACTTCCTGGCCATCGACTTTGGCCGTGATACCGCTGCGATCAACCAGGGGCTGCTGCGTGAAGGTGTGATCGTGCGACCGGTCGCCGGCTATGGCATGCCCAACCACCTGCGCGTGTCCATCGGCCTGCCGGCCGAAAACGCCCGTTTCCTGGAGGCGCTGCGCAAGGTGCTGAACGCGTGATCGAACGCACTACACCAGTAATCAAACCATTGGTCGAGCGCCTGGTCGTGGTCGGCCTGGGGCTGATCGGTGGTTCCTTCGCCAAGGGCTTGCGTGCCCGTGGCGTGTGCCGCGAAGTGGTCGGCGTCGACCTGGATCCGCAGGCTCGCCGTATGGCTGTCGAGCTTGGCGTGGTCGACCGCTGCGAGGAGCAACTGGCTGCCGCCTGTCAGGGCGCGGACGTGATCATGCTGGCGGTGCCTATCCTGGCCATGGAACGCTTGCTTGCTGAGTTGGCCAAACTGGATCTGGGCGACGCCGTGCTAACCGATGCCGGTAGCGCCAAAGGCAATGTGGTGCGCGCTGCGGACGCGGTCTTCGGTGGTGTGCCGGCGCGTTTCGTACCCGGCCATCCGATTGCCGGCTCCGAGCAGAGCGGCGTTGAAGCGGCCAATGGCGAGCTATTCAAGCGTCACAAGGTGATCCTCACGCCGTTGCCGCAGACCGATGCCGTGGCCCTGCAACGGGTCGATCAGTTGTGGCGCGAGCTGGGTGCCGACGTCGAGCACATGCAGGTCGAGCATCACGATCAGGTGCTCGCCGCCACCAGCCACTTGCCGCATTTGTTGGCCTTTGGTCTGGTCGACTCGCTGGCCAAACGCAACGAAAATCTGGAAATTTTCCGCTACGCCGCCGGCGGCTTCCGCGATTTCACGAGAATCGCCGGCAGTGATCCGGTTATGTGGCACGACATCTTTCTCGCCAACCGCGAGGCGGTGCTGCGCACTCTGGATGTATTTCGCGACGACCTCGACGCCTTGCGCGACGCGGTCGACGCAGGGGACGGGCATCATCTGCTGGGCGTATTCACTCGCGCCCGCGTGGCCCGCGAACATTTCAGCAAAATACTGGCCCGTCGGGCCTATGTGGACGCTATGCACTCGAACGATCTGGTTTTCCTGGCTAATCCTGGTGGCAATGTCCGTGGGCGTATCCGCGTTCCAGGCGACAAGTCCATCTCCCACCGCTCGATCATGCTCGGCTCGCTGGCCGAAGGCACTACCGAAGTCGAAGGCTTCCTCGAGGGCGAAGACGCCCTGGCGACCCTGCAGGCGTTCCGCGACATGGGCGTGGTTATCGAAGGGCCGCACCATGGCCGCGTGACCGTCCATGGCGTTGGTCTGCACGGCCTGAAGGCGCCACCCGGCCCGATCTACGTGGGCAACTCCGGCACCTCCATGCGTCTGTTGTCTGGCCTGCTGGCTGGCCAGCCGTTCGACGTGACTATGACCGGCGACGCTTCGCTGTCCAAGCGTCCGATGAATCGCGTGGCCAACCCGCTGCGTGAAATGGGCGCTGTGGTCGAAACCGGTCCGGACGGTCGTCCACCGCTGACCATTCGTGGTGGCCAGAAGCTCAAGGCGCTGACCTACACCTTGCCGATGGCCAGTGCTCAGGTTAAGTCCTGCCTGCTGCTGGCTGGCCTGTACGCCGAGGGCGTGACCACCGTGACCGAGCCAGCGCCGACCCGTGATCACACCGAGCGCATGCTGCGCGGCTTCGGTTATGCCGTCGAGTCAAACGGGCCGGTGGCCTCCCTGCAGGCCGGTGGCAAACTCAGTGCCACGCGCATCGAAGTGCCTGCGGACATTTCCTCGGCAGCGTTCTTCCTGGTGGCAGCTTCCATTGCCCCGGATGCTGAACTGGTGCTCGAGCATGTCGGCATCAACCCGACCCGTACTGGCGTCATCGACATCCTGCGTCTGATGGGCGGTGACATCACCCTGGAAAACCAGCGTGAAGTCGGCGGCGAGCCAGTTGCAGACCTGCGTGTGCGTGGTGCCAAGCTCAAGGGCATCGAGATTCCCGAAGAGCTGGTGCCATTGGCCATCGACGAATTCCCGGTGCTGTTCGTGGCTGCGGCCTGCGCCGAAGGCCGTACCATTCTGCGTGGCGCCGAAGAGCTGCGGGTCAAGGAATCCGACCGCATCCAGGTCATGGCCGATGGCCTGATCAGCCTGGGCGTGAAGTGCGAGCCGACCCCGGATGGCATCATCATCGATGGTGGTCAGATCGGTGGCGGCGTGGTGCACAGCCATGGCGATCACCGTATCGCCATGGCTTTCAGCGTTGCGTCGCTGCGCGCCACGGCGCCAATCCACATCCACGACTGCGCCAACGTCGCCACCTCGTTCCCCAACTTCCTCGCCCTGGCTGAACAGGTTGGCATGCGCGTGGCAGTGGAGGGGCAGCAATGAGCCTCAATGCACCGATCATTACTATTGATGGGCCTAGTGGCTCGGGGAAGGGCACGGTTGCTGGCCTGCTGGCCAAGCAACTGGGCTGGAATCTGCTGGATTCCGGCGCGCTGTATCGCCTGCTGGCGTTCTCCGCACGCAATCACGGTGTCGACCTGAGCAACGAAGAATCGCTGAAGCTGTTGGCCGCGCACCTCGATGTGCAGTTCCTCGCTGCAGGTGATGGCAAGCCGCAGCGCATCATCCTCGAAGGCGAGGAGGTGACCGACGCCATCCGTAACGAGCAGATCGGTGCCGGTGCTTCCCAGGTCGCGGCACTGCCAGCAGTGCGTGATGCGCTGCTGCAGCGCCAGCGCGCCTTCAACGAGGCGCCGGGCCTGGTGGCCGATGGTCGTGATATGGGCACCGTGGTGTTTCCAGAGGCGCCGCTGAAGGTTTTCCTGACCGCCAGCGCCGAGGAACGGGCCAATCGACGTTACCTGCAGTTGAAGGCGAAGGGAGATAATGTTAATCTCGCGAGTCTTCTTGATGAGATTCGGGCGCGCGATGAGCGCGATACCCAGCGCGCAGTGGCTCCGCTCAAGCCGGCAGCCGATGCAATCCAGCTGGATTCCACCGAATTATCTATCGAGCAGGTGCTTGAAAGAATCCTGAGCGAAGTCGCCAATCGCGACCTCGCCGGTTGAAAAGAGCCATTTTCGGCTCACAAGGAAGGCATGCGGGAGACCAGTCCAAGTCCCGTAGGTCTTCTTTTATATGAACAAACCCGCATTGTCTGGAATGCGGAGCAGGGCGAATCCCCGCCCGATCCAACAGGAATCAACATGAGCGAAAGCTTTGCAGAACTTTTTGAAGAAAGCCTAAAAACCCTGGACATGCAGCCGGGTGCCATCATCACTGGCATCGTGGTAGACATCGACGGCGACTGGGTTACTGTTCACGCTGGCCTGAAATCCGAGGGCGTTATCCCTCTGGAGCAGTTCTTCAATGAACAAGGCGAGCTGACCATCAAGGTCGGTGACGAAGTTCACGTTGCGCTGGACGCGGTTGAAGATGGCTTTGGTGAAACCAAGCTGTCCCGCGAAAAAGCCAAACGTGCCGAGTGCTGGATCGTCCTGGAAGCAGCTTTCGCCGCTGAGGAAGTGGTCAAGGGCGTTATCAACGGTAAGGTTAAAGGCGGCTTCACTGTCGACGTTAACGGCATCCGTGCGTTCCTGCCAGGTTCCTTGGTCGATGTCCGTCCGGTGCGTGATACCACTCACCTGGAAGGCAAAGAGCTCGAATTCAAAGTCATCAAGCTCGACCAGAAGCGCAACAACGTTGTCGTTTCCCGTCGTAGTGTCCTGGAAGCCGAGAACTCCGCAGAGCGCGAAGCACTGCTGGAATCGCTGCAGGAAGGCCAACAAGTCAAAGGTATCGTCAAGAACCTCACCGACTACGGCGCATTCGTGGATCTGGGTGGCGTCGATGGCCTGCTGCACATCACCGACATGGCCTGGAAGCGTATCAAGCACCCGTCCGAGATCGTCAACGTTGGCGACGAGATCGATGTCAAGGTTCTGAAGTACGATCGCGAGCGTAACCGTGTTTCCTTGGGCCTGAAGCAACTGGGCGAAGACCCATGGGTTGCTATCAAAGCTCGTTACCCGGAAAGCACCCGCGTTGTTGCGCGTGTGACCAACCTGACCGACTACGGCTGCTTCGCAGAGCTGGAAGAAGGCGTGGAAGGCCTGGTACACGTTTCCGAAATGGACTGGACCAACAAGAACATCCACCCGTCGAAAGTCGTTCAGGTTGGCGACGAAGTGGAAGTCATGGTTCTGGACATCGACGAAGAGCGTCGTCGTATCTCCCTGGGTATCAAGCAGTGCAAAACCAACCCATGGGAAGACTTCTCCGGTCAGTTCAACAAGGGTGACAAGATCTCCGGCACCATCAAGTCGATCACCGATTTCGGTATCTTCATTGGTCTGGACGGCGGCATCGACGGCCTGGTTCACCTGTCCGACATCTCCTGGAACGAAGTCGGCGAAGAAGCCGTACGTCGTTTCAAGAAGGGCGACGAGCTGGAAACCGTCATCCTGTCGGTTGACCCAGAGCGCGAGCGCATCTCCCTGGGCATCAAGCAACTGGAAGAAGATCCGTTCTCCGACTACGTTGCAGTCAACGACAAAGGCACCATCATTCGCGGTATCGTCAAAGAAGTTGACGCCAAGGGCGCTATCATCACCCTGGCTGAAGGCATCGAAGCGACACTGAAAGCCTCCGAAATCAGCCGTGACCGCGTTGAAGACGCGCGTAACGTTCTGAAAGAAGGCGAAGAAGTTGAAGCCAAGATCATCAGCGTGGATCGCAAGAGCCGCCTGATCAGCTTGTCGATCAAGTCGAAAGACGTTGAAGACGAGAAAGAAGCAATCAAAGAAATGCGTAGCAAGCAGGAAGTTGAAACTTCCGGTCCGACCACCATTGGTGATCTGATTCGCGCGCAAATGGAAAACCAGAACTAAGTTCGGGTAATCCAGCGAAAAAGGGCGACTTTGGTCGCCCTTTTTTGTGCCTCCTGTCCCGTCCTGAATAAGGTTTACACCTTCTGACTTCTTTTTCAGGAGAGCCTTATGGCTGAAGGTGTACGGCGCAGTCAGCGAGATTACTCGCTGGCTTTTAAATTGGCGGTTGTCGATCAGGTCGAAAAAGGCGAACTTAGCTACAAAGAAGCCCAGGATCGCTATGGGATTCAAGGTCGATCAACCGTATTGGTTTGGTTGCGTAAGCACGGTCGCCAAGATTGGAGCCAAGGCGCTTCCATTCGAGCCGAGAGGAGTCGCGTCATGACCGCCCCCAAGCCGCCGACGCCAGAGCAGCGCATCAAAGAGCTCGAGCAGCAGCTCGAAGTGGCGACACAGAAAGCCCATTTCTTCGAGGCTGTAGTGGATGTTCTGAAGACCGACTACGGTGTGTCGATCGTAAAAAAGCGACCCGGCAAGTCCTCACACAAAGGCAAGTCGAAGGGCTGAGTATCGGTAGGGCTTGCCAGTTCATGGGAATCAGTCGTCAGGCCTATTACAAGCGCAACCGAGCGATTGACGGCAGGACGGATGAGTCGGGAAGCGTTGCACGGTACGTTAGCCAGATCCGAATGCGCCTGCCGCGAGTGGGCACCCGCAAACTGCATTACCTCCTGCACCAACAACCGAGCCCTGAGCTGAAGGTTGGTCGTGATCGTCTCTTCAGTATCTTGGCCGAGCATCGTCTACTGGTGCAGCCCAAGCGTGCGTATTACAAGACCACGAACAGCTTTCACCGGTTTCGTCGGCATCCCAACCTGCTCAAGGACGGGCCTGGGCAGGTGATTGCAACCGCGCCCGAGAATGTCTGGGTTGCTGACATCACCTACCTTCCCGGCCAGAGTGACCCACTGTACTTGAGCCTGGTCACAGACGCTTTCTCGCGCAAGATAGTGGGCCATCACGTCCATCAGGGGCTGCACGCAGACTCCGTTGCCAAAGCCTTCAGGGCGGCGCTGCGCAAGCGCCGAAAAAACGCCCCACTTGTGCATCACTCAGATCGGGGGATCCAGTACTGCTCAGCACTTTACCAAGGGCTACACGAGCGCTATGGGGTGCGCTGCTCGATGACGGATGGCTATGACTGCTACCAGAACGCACTGGCTGAGCGAGTCAATGGGATTTTGAAGGCGGAGCTTTTACCTGCGCGCTTTGAGAGCTTCGAGCAGGCACGGCAATTAGTGGATGAGGCGGTGCGGATTTATAACACCGAGCGACCTCACTTAGCGCTTAAATACAAAACGCCCGATGCAGTGCATCGGGCGTTTTGATCTCACAATCTAGCTGATACGGTGTAAACCTATTTCAGGACTAGACATCCAGGAAAGTGGCTGGCAGATAGCGCGACGCATTGATGTGGCAGGCACTGGGCGGCCACTCCGCGTGGAAATCGCATGATTAAGCACTGTTCGATTATCGAACAAATAATCGATTATCGGATTGTTAGCTTTCTATGGGCTGGGTACCTTTGTATCCACACGGCGCAATAGCCGCCCACGGTTTCCAGAGCAATAAGACGAGAACGACCATGGCTGAAATTCTCTCCCTGCGCGAGGCGGTTGAGCGCTTCGTTCACGACGGTGACACCATCGCCCTCGAAGGCTTCACCCATCTGATTCCCACCGCGGCTTCCCACGAACTGATCCGTCAGGGCAAGAAAGACCTGACTCTGGTGCGCATGACGCCGGATCTGGTCTATGACCTGCTGATCGGTGCGGGTTGCGCCAAGCGTCTGATTTTTTCCTGGGGTGGTAACCCTGGTGTCGGCTCCCTGCATCGTCTGCGTGACGCGGTCGAGAAGCATTGGCCGCACAAGCTGGAAATCAGCGAGCACAGCCACGCCGCCATGGCCAACGCCTATGTGGCTGGTGCCTCCAACCTGCCGTTCGCTGTGCTGCGCGGTTATCAGGGGTCGGATCTGGTCAAGGTCAACCCGGAAATCAAATTCATCGAATGCCCGTACACCGGCGAGAGCCTGGCTACCGTGCCGAGCGTGCGTCCTGACGTCACCGTCATCCACGCGCAGAAGGCCGACCGCAAGGGCAACGTGCTGATCCAGGGCATTCTCGGTGTGCAGAAGGAGGCCGCGCTGGCTGCCAAGCGCTGCATCGTCACCGTTGAGGAAATCGTCGACGACCTGCAGGCACCGATGAACGCCTGCGTGCTGCCGACCTGGGCGCTGACCGCAGTCTGCGTGGTGCCTGGGGGTGCTCATCCGTCTTACGCCCATGGTTACTACGAGCGTGATAACCGCTTCTACCAGGCCTGGGATCCCATCGCCCGTGACCGCGAAACCTTCACTGCCTGGATCGATGAATACATCCGTGGCACCGAGGATTTTGCGCAGTACCAGGCGAAAATTAACGGGGAGGCCAAGTGATGAGCGACTTCAACACCAATGAAATGATGACCGTGGCCGCTGCTCGTCGCCTCGGCAACGGCAGTGTTTGCTTCGTCGGCATCGGTCTGCCCTCCAAGGCAGCCAACCTGGCGCGTCTGACTCATGCGCCGGAAGTGGTACTGATCTACGAATCCGGCCCGATCGGCGCCAAACCGACCGTGCTGCCACTGTCCATCGGTGACGGCGAGTTGGCCGAGACTGCCGATACTGTGGTGCCGACTGGCGAGATCTTTCGCTACTGGCTGCAGGGCGGCCGTATCGATGTCGGCTTCCTCGGCGCGGCTCAGGTCGACAAGTTCGGCAATATCAACACCACGGTGATCGGTGATTACCATGCGCCGAAAGTGCGGCTGCCGGGTGCCGGTGGCGCGCCGGAGATCGCTGGCAGCGCGAAGAAGGTGCTGATCATCCTCAAGCAGGGTCATCGCACCTTCGTCGACAAGCTGGCGTTCATCACCTCGGTCGGCCATGGCGAGGGCGGCGATCACCGCAAGCGTCTCGGCCTGCCGGGCGAAGGCCCGGTAGCGATCATCACCGACCTGTGCATCATGGAGCCGGAAGCGGGCAGCAATGAATTCATCGTCACCTCCCTGCATCCGGGCGTGACCCGCGAGCAGGTGGTCGAGAATACCGGCTGGCAGATCCGTTTCGCCGACAACCTGACCACCACCGAAGCGCCAAAAGCCGAAGAACTGGCCGCGCTGCGCGATCTCGAAGCACGTACCGCCGCTGCCCATGGGCAGAAGGGGAGTGACGAATGACTCGCGACGTATTCATCTGCGATGCCGTGCGCACGCCAATCGGTCGGCTCAATGGCGGACTGTCCGCCGTGCGTGCCGACGACCTGGCAGCCATTCCGCTTAAGGCGCTGATCGAACGTAACCCGCAGGTCGAATGGTCGGCTGTCGATGAAGTATTCATGGGCTGCGCCAACCAGTCCGGCGAGGACAACCGCAACGTCGCCCGTATGGCGCTGCTGCTCGCTGGCCTGCCGGAGACGGTGCCGGGCGTGACCCTCAACCGCCTCTGTGCCTCGGGTATGGAGGCGGTGGGCGCAGCCTTCCGCGCTATCGCCTCCGGCGAGATGGAACTGGCCATCGCTGCTGGCGTCGAGTCGATGACCCGCGCGCCATACGTGATGGGCAAGGCCGACAGCGCCTTTGGCCGTGGCCAGAAGCTCGAAGACACCACCCTGGGCTGGCGTTTCGTCAACCCGGCGATGAAGGAGCGCTACGGCGTCGACCCGATGCCAGTGACCGGTGACAACGTGGCCGAGGATTACGGCGTCAGCCGTGCCGACCAGGACGCTTTCGGCCTGCGCAGCCAGCAGCGCGCCGCAGTGGCGCAGCAAAGTGGTTACTACGCCGAGGAAATCGTGCCGGTGGTGATCAAGACCAAAAAGGGCGAGAGCATCGTCGACACCGACGAGCACCCTCGCGCCGACACCACCGCCGAGGCATTGGCCAAGCTCAAACCGGTCAACGGCCCGGACAAGACGGTGACCGCCGGCAACGCCTCGGGCCTCAACGACGGGGCGTCGGCGATGATTCTGGCGTCTGCCGAAGCGGTACAGAAATATGGTCTCAAGGCCCGCGCCAAGGTGCTCGGCATGGCCAGCGGTGGTGTGGCGCCTCGGGTCATGGGCGTCGGCCCGGTGCCGGCGGTGCGCAAGCTGCTGAGCCGCCTGAATCTCGATATCGATGCCTTCGATGTGATCGAGTTGAACGAGGCGTTCGCCGCTCAAGGGCTGGCGGTCACCCGTGACCTCGGCCTGGCGGACGACAGCCCCAAGGTCAACCCGAATGGCGGCGCCATCGCTCTTGGCCATCCACTGGGCATGAGCGGTAACCGCTTGGTGCTGACTGCCGTTCACCACTTGGAGAAGACCGGCGGCAAGCTCGGTCTGGCAACTATGTGCGTGGGTGTCGGCCAGGGCTTGGCGTTGGCCATCGAGCGCGTCTAGAAACCTGTAGGTCGGCCAAAATGGCCTTGCTTATGCGCTGATTGGTGGGCTGAAGCGGATCGCCGCCCGGCCCACCCTACGGTTACGTCGGGTGCTTGTCTTTCGTAGGGTGGGCTTTAGCCCACTAAAATCGACGGCCGCTAACAATCCGGCGATATGCCTACAGGTCCCAGAGTTTGTTTGCTTCGGTATCGGACAGGGCTCCACGCCGCCGTGTCCGATACCGTGGTGAGCAATCAGCCGGGCAATAATGCTCGAATCATTTGGTTACATGTGAGTCGGAGTAGGGAACTGTCCCGTTCCTTACCAGTGAGTATCCATGATGAGTTCTGAAGCCAGCACGGTGTACGAAGCCCCGAACTACAGCCCGGAAGAGCGCCGCAAGCGCATCTTCGCCATCGTTGGTGCTTCCTCCGGCAACCTGGTCGAGTGGTTCGACTTTTACGTCTATGCCTTCTGCGCGATCTATTTCGCGCCGGCCTTCTTTCCGTCCGACGACCCCACCGTCCAGTTGCTCAACACCGCGGGTGTATTCGCCGCCGGCTTTTTGATGCGCCCAATCGGTGGCTGGGTGTTCGGCCGGGTTGCCGATAAGTACGGCCGCAAGGTCTCGATGATGATCTCCGTACTGATGATGTGCCTGGGGTCGCTGGCCATCGCCTTCATGCCGACCTATGACAGCATCGGCGCTATGGCACCGCTGCTGCTGTTGCTGGCACGCCTGTTCCAGGGCCTGTCGGTGGGCGGCGAATACGGCACGACGGCGACCTACATGAGCGAAGTGGCGCTCAAGGGCCAGCGCGGCTTCTTCGCGTCGTTCCAGTACGTCACCCTGATCGGCGGGCAATTGCTGGCCGTGCTGGTGGTGGTGATCCTGCAGCAACTGCTCAGCGAAGATGAGCTGCGTGCCTGGGGCTGGCGCATCCCGTTCGTGATCGGTGCCCTGGCTGCGGTGGTGGCCTTTTATCTGCGCCGTTCGCTGGATGAGACTGCGAAGAAAGACCAGATCGGCAACAAGGAATCGGGCAGCATCGCCTACCTGTTCAAGCACCACAAAGCAGCCTTCTTCACAGTGCTCGGCTATACCGCCGGCGGCTCGCTGATCTTCTACACCTTCACCACCTACATGCAGAAATACCTGGTCAACTCGGCAGGCATGAGCGCCAAGACCGCCAGTGGCATCATGACCGCTGCGCTGTTTCTGTTCATGATCATGCAGCCGTTGTTCGGCGCCTTGTCCGACCGCATCGGTCGACGCACCTCGATGCTCTGGTTCGGTGCCCTGGGGGCGATCTTCACCTGGCCGATCCTGGCGCTGCTGCAGACCGTGCACAGCCCGGTGATGGCTTTCCTGCTGATCATTGTGGCCCTGGCCATCGTCAGCCTGTATACCTCGATAAGCGGCCTGGTGAAGGCCGAGATGTTCCCGCCGGAAGTGCGCGCCTTGGGCGTTGGCCTGGCTTACGCGGTAGCCAATGCGCTGTTCGGCGGGTCTGCCGAATATGTGGCCCTGGGCCTGAAGTCCATCGGCCTGGAGCAGACCTTCTACTGGTACGTGTCGGGCATGATGGTGCTGGCCTTCCTGGTCAGCTTGCGTCTGCCGCGCCAGGCCAGTTACCTACACCATGATCATTGACCACGGAGTTTCAGCAGTATGAGTTCAAGGCCCTGCAGCCAGTTGTTCGATGCCTACTTCACCAGTGCGCCGATGCGTGAGGTGTTCAGCGACCATGGCCGCGTGCAGGGCATGCTCGACTTCGAAGCGGCGCTGGCCAGGGCCGAGGCTGCGGCCGGCGTGATTCCTGCGGCAGTGGTCGCCGACATCGAGGCCGCCTGCCGGGCCGAGCTCTATGATTTCGACGCCCTGGCCATCGCCATCGGCAGCGCTGGCAATTCGGCGATTCCGCTGGTCAAGGCGCTGGGCAAACGCATCGCTGCGCAGAGTGAAGAGGCCGAGCGCTACGTGCATCTCGGCGCCACCAGCCAGGACGCCATGGACAGCGGCTTGGTGCTGCAACTGCGCGCCGCCATCGTGCTGCTGGAAAACGACCTCGATGCCTTGAGCCGACTTTTGGCCGAACAGGCCGAGCGATATGCGGCAACGCCCATGGCTGGACGCACCTGGTTGCAGCACGCCACGCCAGTGACCTTGGGGATGAAGATCGCCGGGTGGCTGGGGGCGGTCGACCGCCATCGCCAGCGCCTCGCCGAGATCAAGCCGCGCCTGCTGTGCCTGCAATTCGGTGGCGCGTCCGGCAGCCTGGCGGCGCTGGGCGACAAGGCCTGGCCGGTGGCCGAAGCGCTGGCGGTTGAGCTGGGCCTGCAACTGCCGGAGCAGCCCTGGCACACCCAGCGCGATCGCCTGGTCGAGTTCGCCAGCCTGCTCGGCATGATCGCCGGCAGCCTGGGCAAGTTGGGCCGCGACCTCAGTCTGCTGATGCAGACCGAAGCCGGCGAGTTGTTCGAACCCTCTGCGCCGGGCAAGGGCGGCTCCTCGACCATGCCGCACAAGCGCAACCCAGTCAGCGCCGCAGTGCTGATCGGCGCCGCCACCCGCGCGCCCGGCCTGGTTGCCACCATGTTCGCGGCCATGCCCCAGGAGCACGAGCGCAGCCTCGGCCTGTGGCATGCCGAGTGGGAAACCCTGCCGGAGCTCTGCTGCCTGGTGTCCGGTGCCCTGCAGCAAGCGCTGCTGGTGGTGCCGGGGCTCGAGGTGGATGCCGAACGCATGGCGCGCAACCTCGACCTGACCCGTGGCCTGGTGCTGGCCGAAGCGGTGAGCATCGCCCTGGCGCAACGCATCGGTCGTGACGCGGCTCACCATCTGGTCGAGCAGTGCTGCAAAAAGGCGGTGAAGGAGGGTGCTCATCTGCGTGAGGTGCTTGGCGCCAATGCCGAGGTCACTGCCCAGCTGTCCGCAGAAGAACTGGATCGCCTGCTCGACCCTGCGCATTACCTGGGCCAGGCGCGCCGCTGGGTCGAACGTGCCGTGGCTCAAAGTCAAACAACCGCTTCCTGTTAGGAGATTGTCATGCCTGTGGTATCCCTCGCCGATGGCGACCTGAACTACAAACTCGAAGGCCCGGCGGAAGCGCCAGTGCTGGTGCTGTCCAATTCCCTGGGCACCAACCTGCACATGTGGGACGCGCAGATCCCGGCGTTCACCGAGCATTTTCGCGTGCTGCGTTACGACACCCGTGGTCATGGCCAGTCGCTGGTCAGCGCCGGCTTCTACAGCATCGAACAGAACGGCCATGACGTCCTGGCGCTGCTCGACGCGCTGAACATCGGCAAGGTGCATTTCTGCGGCCTGTCCATGGGCGGTTTGATCGGTCAGTGGTTTGGCATCAACGCCGGCGAGCGCCTGCAGCGTCTGGTGCTGTGCAACACCGCCGCCAAGATTGGTAGCGATGAGATCTGGAGCACCCGCATCGACACCGTGCTCAAGGGTGGCGAGAAGGCCATGCGCGATTTGCGCGATGCCTCCATCGAGCGCTGGTTCACGCCGCCGTTCGCTGCCGAGCATCCGGAGAAGGTCGATCCCATCGTCACCATGCTGGCGCAGACCTCGCCCCAGGGCTACGCGGCCAACTGCGCGGCGGTGCGTGATGCCGATTACCGTGAGCAGATCGCTGCGATCAAGGCGCCGACCTTGATCGTCTGCGGTACCGGCGATGCGGTGACCACGCCGGAGCACGGCCGCTTCATGCAGGAGCGTATCGCCGGTGCGGAGCTGGTCGAGTTCGACGCCGCGCACCTCTCCAACGTGCAGGCTGGCGAGTTGTTCACCCGGCGCGTGCTGGATTTTCTGCAAGTTGAATGACTGCCCGTTACTGATCCAGCCTGAGTGCTGGATCGATGGGGCGTGAGCGACGCGCCCCGATTCATTCTAGAGACCGGAGTTACCGATGGACGAGAAACAACGCTATGAAGCTGGCATGCAGGTGCGCCGTGCGGTGCTGGGTGATACCCATGTCGACCGCAGCCTGGAAAAGCTGACGCCGTTCAACGAAGAGTTCCAGGAAATGATCACCCGACATGCCTGGGGCGATATCTGGACGCGCCCGGGTTTGCCACGCCACACGCGTAGCCTGATCACCATCGCCATGCTGATCGGCATGAACCGCGAAGGTGAATTGAAACTGCACCTCAAGGCTGCCAAGAACAATGGCGTGACCCGTGAGGAGCTCAAGGAATTGATCATGCAGAGCGCGATCTACTGCGGCATTCCCGCGGCCAACGCGACCTTCCATCTCGCTGAGGAGCTGTGGGATGAAGTCGGCGTGGAGTCGCTGAACAAGGCGTAGGCAGGTTTCCGTAGGGTGGAAGACGCTGTTTTCTTCCACCAGGCGATTCGAGTATTTCTCGGGTATCGCTTTGCTCCACCCAGGCTACGAGAGAAGCCCCGCAGACGCGGGGCTTTTGTTTTGATGGCTCCCACGCTCCAGCGTGGGAGCCTGGTCAGGGCGCTCTGCGCCCGCTTTGCCTAGCCTGCACAGGACGCAGAGCGTCCCTCGATGCATTCCCACGCGGAGCGTGAGGAACGATCAGAGCAACGTTTGATGGCTCCCACGCTCCAGCGTGGGAGCCTGGTCGGGCGCTCCGCGCCCGCTTTGCCTAGCCTGCGCAGGACGCAGAGCGTCCCTCGATGTCTTCCCACGCGGAGCGTTAGGTTCAGAGCGTGATCTCTGCTGTTACCAGGCCGGTGCGAAGTCCGGGCTGACCAGGCGACGGTCTTTGGGCAGGCTGGCGATCAGCGCGCGGTCTTCGTCGTCGAGGCGGATATCCAGAGCGGCCAGGTTGGCCCGCTGGTTTTCTACGCCGCTGGCCTTGGGGATCGCCGCCACGTTGTCCTGGGCGAGCAGCCATTGCAGCACCACCTGGCTGGGGAACACGCCGTGCTTGGCGGCAATCTGGCGGATTTCCGGCAATTGCGCGGCTTCGCCACGTGCCAGCGGGCAGTAGGCGGTGAACGCCAGGTTGTGTTCGCGGGCGTAGTCGAGCATCGGTTGCTGATCGAGCAGTACGTGGTATTCCACCTGAATGGCGGCGATTGGGGCCTTGAACTCCTCGATGCTCTGACGCAGCAGAGGCAGCGGGAAATTGGCGACGCCGATGTTCAGCGTCTTGCCTTCGTCACGCAGCGCCGCGAGGGTGTCCAGAGCGCGGTGCAGGTCATCACCTTTGAGGCTACCGGCGTTGCCTGGCCAGTGGATCAGGAACAGGTCGACGTACTCGGTGCGCAGCGCCTGCAGGCTATCGGCGAGCGAGGCGCGGATGGCATCGGGCTGCAGCTTGTCCCACCAGACCTTGGTAGTCAGGTGGATCTTCTCGCGGTCGACCTCTGTCTCTGCCAGCGCCTTGCCGACTGCCGCTTCGTTCTCGTAGGCCGTGGCGGTGTCGATATGTCGGTAGCCGATCTGCAGGGCTTGATGCACCGCGCGGGTACATTCGTCGTCGCGCATGGGCCAGGTGCCCAGCCCCAGTTTCGGCATGTTCAGTTGATAACGATTGCGGATGGCCTGCATGTGAATACTCCTGATGACAACGAGTGACTATTCGTAGGCGCTGATGCCAGCGGCATGGCGCGCGGCGACGTAGCCGAAGGTGAGGGCGGGCCCCAGGTTGATGCCGCCCGAGGGGTAGTGGCCGCCGAACACACTGGCCATGTCCGCGCCAGCGGCGTACAGGCCGCTGATCGGCAGGCCTTCGGCGTCGAGTACGCGGGCCGATGCGTCGGTCTTCAGGCCGGCGAACGTGCCGAAGCAGCCAGGTTGTACTTTGACTGCATAGAAAGGCCCCTGTTCGATTGGCGCGACGCAGGGGTTTGGCCCCGGATGCAGCGGGTCACCCTGCTTGCGATTGAACGCGGTGCTGCCGCGGCAGAACTCGGGATCGTCACCAGCGCGTGCGTGCTGATTGAAGGTCGCCACTGTGGTCGCCAGGGCAACCGGATCGATGCCGCATTGCAGCGCCAGCCGCTCCACTGTGGCAGCGCGCTGCAGGTAGCCACTGCGCAGTGCCGACCACAGCGGCACGGGAGCCGGGCGGGCGAAGCCCAGGCCATAGCGGCGTTGGAAGCGATGGTCGCAGATCAGCCAGGAACAGACTTCCTGCCCATCCGGCACCTGCTCGACCATGGCCGAAACATAGTCGTAGTAGCCGTGAGCCTCGTTGACGAAACGTTTGCCGTTGGCCAATACGCCGATGATGCCCGGCTTGCCACGCTCGATGATGTGCGGGAAGTGGCCGACGCTACCGTCGCCGCGCGGCACCTTGGAAACCGGTGCCCAGGCGACGGGCGACTTCAGCCGGCTGTCGACCTGGGCGCCCAGTGCCTCGCCGAGGCGTAGCCCATCGCCCGAGCAGGATGCGGGCGGTAGCGCCAGGTTGTCCTGGCCGCTGGCGTCGCGGGGAAACAGCTGTTGGCGACGCAGTGGGTCGTTGGGAAAGCCACCAGCGGCGAGAACCACCGCGCGGGCACTGATGAAGTGTTCGCCATCCTTGCGCAGGATCGTGGCGCCACTGACTCGGCCCTCCTGCTGATGCAGGCGAACCACGGGCGCCGAATCGATCAACTGCACGCCAAGGTCGGCGGCCGAGCGCGCCAGTCGTGCGACCAGTGCGACGCCGTTGACCAGATGCATGGCGCGGCCGTAGCGGGCCAGGTGGTAGAGATGAGCGCTGAAGCGCCGAATCACGTGCCACAGCGATTTTGGCGAGCGGGTCATGCTGAGAAAAGCCGCTAGATCGGCACCCGCCATAATCGGCATGCCCATGAACGAGGTTTCCGGCATGGTCTTGCGCAGGCGCGGCAGCAGGTCGAGCACCTGGCGCGCATCATAGGGGGCAGCAATCACCTGATGGCCGCCCGTGGCGGCACCCGGCGTATCACCGTGCATATCGGGAATCGCGTTGCCATCGGCGAACTGCAGGGCCGTATGCCGTTCGAAGAACGCCACCATATGCGGGCAGGCTTCCAGAAAGGCCTCGACGCGCTGGCCATCGAAATGTTCGCCAAGTTCATGGCGCAGGTAGGTGAGCGGCTGCTCGATGTCTTCTTCAATACCGGCCCGACGCGCCAGCGGATTGCGCGGTACCCAGGCCCAGCCACCGGATCAGGCGGTGGCGCCACCGAATACCGCGTCCTTTTCCACCAGCACGACCTTCTGGCCGTGCCAGGCGGCGGTCACTGCGGCAGCCAGCCCGGCGGCGCCGGAGCCGACCACCAACAGGTCGCATTCTTGAGGGAACGGGGCGGGGGTTGCGGCGGGCATTTTTAGGCTCCTGGCGGCTTATGATTATTTTTGGAATCGAGTTCCATATATTAATTTCAACAGCAGGCTGCCGCCAAGATCAGCCCCTGCGCTTGATGTTTGCAGCTCGCGGCCCCATCTGATGGGCTAGAGCCCTTCTGCCATCAGCCTTCGAGCCCGCCATGAACCTGTTTTTGTCTTCTCGCCACCGTGAGGCCTTGCGCATGTCGTGGGCGTTTATCGCCCCCTATCGTGGGCGCGTGGCCGGCGCGCTGCTGGCATTGCTGTTTACCGCAGCCATTACCTTGTCCATGGGGCAGGGCATCAAACTGCTGGTGGATCAGGGACTGGCCACGCAATCGCCGGAAGCGCTGCGCCACTCGATCCTGCTGTTCTTTGTGCTGGTTCTGGCCTTGGCGGTCGGCACCTACACGCGCTTCTACCTGGTGTCCTGGCTTGGCGAGCGGGTAGTGGCGGATATCCGCAAACGGGTATTCGATCACCTGATCGGCTTGCATCCGGGGTTCTATGCGCATAACCGCAGCTCGGAGATCCAATCGCGGCTGACCGCCGACACTACGCTGCTGCAATCGGTGATCGGTTCGTCGCTGTCGATGGCGTTGCGCAACCTGATCCTGATGGTTGGCGGCATGATCCTGCTGGTGATCACCAATCCCAAGTTGAGCGCCATCGTGCTCGCTGCATTGCCGTTGGTGGTGGCGCCGATCCTGCTGTTCGGCCGTCGCGTACGGGAATTGTCGCGTCTCAGCCAGGACCGCATCGCCGACGTTGGCAGCTACGTCAGCGAAGTGCTCGGGCAGATCAAGACGGTGCAGGCCTACAACCATCAAGCCGAAGATCGCCGCCGTTTCAGCCTTTCCGCCGAGGCCGCGTTCGACACGGCGCGAAAACGCGTGGCTCAGCGTGCCTGGCTGATCACCGTGGTGATCGTGCTGGTGCTCGGCGCCGTCGGGGTGATGCTCTGGGTCGGTGGCATGGACGTGATCGCCGGGCGCATCAGCGGTGGCGAGCTGGCCGCGTTCGTGTTCTACAGTCTGATCGTCGGCTCCTCGTTCGGCACCCTCAGCGAAGTGATCGGCGAGTTGCAGCGTGCGGCCGGTGCCGCTGAGCGCATCAGCGAATTGCTGCGCGCGCGCAACGAGATCCATGCGCCGCTCGAAGGTGCCCTGATTCCGGTGCAGCCCGTGCAGGGGCGCATCGAGGTACAGGATTTGTCCTTCGCCTACCCGACCCGTCCGGAAAGCCTCGCCCTGCAGGGCATCGATCTGACTGTCGTGCCCGGCGAAACCCTGGCCATCGTCGGGCCTTCCGGGGCGGGCAAGTCGACGCTGTTCGATCTGCTGCTGCGCTTCTACGACCCACAGCAGGGGCGAATCCTGATCGAAGGCCTGCCGATCGATCGGCTCGATCCCCATGTGTTGCGCGAGAACTTCGCACTGGTCTCCCAGCACCCGGCGCTGTTCTTCGGCAGCGTGGAGGACAACATCCGCTACGGGCATCTGGATGCCAGCAGCGCAGAAGTCGAAGCTGCCGCGCGGGCGGCCCATGCCCATGAGTTCATCGAGCGATTGCCGCAGGGTTATCAGACCCACCTGGGCGATGCCGGGCTGGGTTTGTCAGGTGGGCAGCGTCAGCGCCTGGCGATTGCCCGTGCGTTACTGGTGGATGCGCCGATCCTGCTGCTGGACGAAGCCACCAGCGCCCTCGATGCCGAGAGCGAACACCTGATCCAGCAGGCGCTACCCGAGCTGATGCGTGGCCGTACTACTTTGGTGATCGCCCACCGCCTGGCCACGGTGAAGAGTGCGGATCGCATCGCCGTGTTTGATCAGGGGCAGTTGGTTGCCTTGGGCAAGCATGCCGAACTGGTCGCCAGCAACCCGCTGTACGCGCGGCTGGCCGAGTTGCAGTTCGTGGAGAAAACCTGAGGCAGGTATCTGGGATGGCACGAACCGGCTTACCTGCGATTAGTGGTCAGGTCGCAATAGCGCGTAATGACCGCCATCGTTTCGCGCCGAGGGCGACGCTCCTACGGGAAGGGGCGTTCACCCCATTGGTAGGAGCCGCGACCCCGCGGCGAATGGTAACGGCGCAACCGATATTGCGGTGATGCCACCATCGTTTCACGCCGAGGGCGATGCTTCTACGAGTAAGCGCTGAAGTGCTCGGTCTCAGCTATTGACCAAGCTGAGAAACTCGCTGCGGGTCGCGGCGTTTTCGCGGAACTCGCCGAGCATCACCGAGGTGACCATGGAGGAGTTCTGCTTCTCCACGCCGCGCATCATCATGCACATGTGCTTCGCCTCGATAACCACCGCCACACCCAGGGCGCCAGTGACCTGCTGGACTGCCTCGGCGATCTGCCGGCTCAGGCTTTCCTGGATCTGCAGGCGGCGGGCATACATGTCGACGATGCGCGCCACCTTGGAGAGGCCCAGCACTTTGCCATTGGGGATGTAGGCGACATGGGCCTTGCCGATGAAGGGCAGCAAGTGATGCTCGCACAGCGAATACAGCTCGATATTCTTCACCACCACCATCTCGCTGGCGTCGGAGCTGAACAGCGCACCGTTGGTGACTTCTTCCAGGGTCTTCTCATAGCCGTTGCAGAGGTATTGCATGGCCTTGGCGGCGCGCTTGGGCGTGTCGAGCAGGCCTTCGCGGGAGACGTCTTCGCCGAGTTGGCCGAGGATCGCGGTGTAATGCTGTTCGAGAGTGTTACGGCTAGAGTCCATGCGGCTTCCAGTGATGTTCGGATGACAATGTACCTGCTGCCTGCCGACGCGGCTGGCGACGCCGACCAGAGCGATCTGGCGTCAGTGGCCGGCATTGAGGTTCAAGCGGGCGGCAATTGTAATCCGCTCACGGCGATTTACCGAGCGTAATCCGCTTCGATGCCTCGCCGCACTGGTGAGTGCTGCCTTATTTGGCCCCGTGGGCAGCCAGGCAGGTGTCGAGCATGCGGTTGGAGAAGCCCCACTCGTTGTCGTACCAGGCCAGTACCTTGACCAGCCGGCCGTTCACCTTGGTGTGATTGGCGTCGAAGATCGACGACAGCGGGTTGTGGTTGAAGTCGCAGGACACCAGCGGCAGTTCGTTGTAGCCCAGTACCGGCGACTGCTGGCTGGCCGCGCGCAGCAGGGCATTGATTTCCTCGGCACTGGTGTCGCGCTGCACTTGCACCGTCAGGTCGACCAGCGAGACATTGATCACCGGTACCCGCACCGCCATGCCGGTCAGGCGACCCGCCAGCTCCGGCAGCACCAGGCCGACGGCTTCCGCCGCACCAGTCTTGGTGGGAATCATCGACTGCGTGGCCGAACGCGCGCGGAACGGGTCGCTGTGGTAGACGTCGGACAGGTTCTGGTCGTTGGTGTAGGCGTGGATGGTGGTCATCAGCCCGCTCTCGATGCCCAGCTCGCGCTGCAGCACTTGGGCGACCGGTGCCAGGCAGTTAGTGGTGCAGGAGGCGTTGGAGATGATCTGGTGACTGGCGCGTAGGCTGTCGTGGTTGACTCCGAAGACCACCGTGGCGTCAGCGCCCTTGGCGGGTGCGGAGATGATCACCTTGCGCGCGCCGGCAGTCAGGTGTGCGGCGGCCTTGTCGCGGTCGGTGAACAGGCCGGTGCACTCGAACACCACGTCGACGTCGAGATCCTTCCAGGGCAGATCCGCCGGGTTGCGGATCGCGCTGACGGCAATGCGATCGCCATTGATGATCAGGTTCTGCCCGTCGACCTCGACCGACGCATCGAAAATGCCGTGTACGCTGTCGTACTTGAGAAGGTGCGCATTGATTGCACTGTCACCCAGATCGTTGATCGCGACGACTTGCAGGTTTTCGCGGTAGCTCTGGGTATAGAGTGCACGGAGGACGTTACGGCCGATGCGACCGAAACCATTGATGGCAATTCGCAATGTCATGAGCGCTGATCCTTATATGTTGTTTTAAAAACAAGATTATTCTCATGAAAGTAGAAATCAAGCGTTTTAGCTGTCAGTATTTTGATAAAAATACAATTCGAATTGCTACCTGTTAGCCTGGAGTCGACACCATGCATCCCCGCATTCTCGAGGTAACCGACCGCCTGATCGCCCGCAGCCGCGCGACTCGCGAACGCTACCTGGCGCAAATGGCCGCCGCCGATAGTGAAGGCCCACACCGCGGTGCGCTGCAATGCGCCAACTTCGCCCACGGCGTTGCCGGCTGTGGTTCCAGCGAAGACAAGCAGCGGTTGCGGCTGATGAACGAGGCCAACGTCGGCATCGTTACTGCCTACAACGACATGCTGTCCGCCCACCAGCCCTACGAACACTACCCCGAACTGATCAAGCAGGCGCTGCGCGCCGTGGGCTCGGTCGGCCAGGTGGCGGGCGGCGTGCCGGCGATGTGCGACGGTGTGACCCAAGGCGAACCGGGCATGGAATTGAGCCTGGCGAGCCGCGAGGTGATCGCCATGTCCACCGCCGTGGCGCTGTCGCACAACATGTTCGATGCGGCGATGCTGCTGGGCATTTGCGACAAGATCGTCCCGGGGCTGATGATCGGCGCCCTGCGTTTCGGCCACTTGCCGATGATCTTCGTACCGGGCGGGCCAATGCCCTCGGGTATTCCCAACAAGGAAAAGGCCGAAGTCCGCCAGCTCTACGCCGAAGGCAAGGCGACCCGTGAAGAGCTGCTGGAATCGGAGATGAAGTCCTACCACAGCCCCGGCACCTGTACCTTCTACGGCACCGCCAACACCAACCAGGTGGTGATGGAAATCATGGGCCTGCACCTGCCGGGTTCATCCTTCGTCAATCCGTACACGCCGCTGCGTGACGCGCTGACCGCCGAGGCCGCGCATCAGGTGGTGCGCCTGACCCGCCAGGGCGGCGAGTACACGCCGCTGTGTCGGATCATCGACGAGAAGGCCATCGTCAACTCGGTGGTGGCGCTCAACGCCACGGGCGGCTCGACCAATCACACCCTGCACATTCCAGCCTTCGCCCGCGCCGCGGGGATTCAGTTGACCTGGCAGGACATGGCCGACCTGTCCGCCGTCACGCCGACGCTGGCCAAGGTCTACCCCAACGGCCAGGCGGACGTGAATCACTTCCACGCCTGCGGCGGTGTGCCGTTCATGGTGCGAACGCTGCTAGAGGCTGGCCTGCTGCACGAGGATGTCTACACCGTTGCCGGCCATGGCCTGTCGCGCTACACCCAGGAGCCTTTCCTCGGCGACAACGGCCTGGTCTGGCGCGAGGGCCCGGAGCAGAGCCTGGATCGCAATATTCTGCGTAGCGTGCCGGAAGCCTTTTCACCGGAGGGCGGGCTGCGCGTGCTCAAGGGCAACCTCGGCAACGGCGTGGCCAAGGTCTCGGCGGTGGCACCGGAGCATCAGGTGGTCGAAGCCCCTGCGCGGGTATTCGAGACCCAGGTCGACCTGGCCGAAGCTTTCAAGGCCGGCGAGCTGGAGCGCGATTTCATCGCGGTGGTGCGTTTCCAGGGCCCCAAGGCCAATGGCATGCCCGAGCTGCACAAGCTCACACCGTATCTGGGCATCCTTCAGGATCGCGGCTTCAAGGTGGCGCTGGTCACCGACGGACGTATGTCCGGTGCTTCCGGCAAAGTGCCGGCAGCCATTCACGTCAGCCCGGAAGCCTGGGATGGCGGGCCGCTGGCTCGGGTGCGTGACGGTGACGTGATTCGCGTCGATGGCGTGGAAGGCCGTTTGCAGATTCTGGTCGACGAGATCGAATGGGCGGCCCGCGATTCTGCACCGCGCCCGCAAGGCACTGGTGTTGGTTGCGGTCGCGAGCTGTTCGCCTTCATGCGCGCCGCGTTCAGCCCGGCGGAAGAGGGCGCCAGTGCCTTCACCGCCGAACTGGATTCGCTGCGATGAGTCTGGCGTTGGTTGGCGACATTGGTGGCACCAACGCGCGCTTCGCTCTTTGGCGCGACGAGCGCCTGGAGTCTGTGCGCGTGTCGGCTACCGCCGATCACGCTACCGTCGAGCAGGCCATCCAGGCCTACATGGCGGCCGAAGGCCTGGCGCTCGGCGAGGTGGAAACCATCTGCCTGGCCTGTGCCGGCCCGGTCGAAGTGGATCCCTTTCGCTTCACCAACAACCCGTGGCGCATCGATCGCACGGCGTTCTGCGCCGAACTGCAAGTGAGCAAGCTGCTACTGATCAACGATTTCTCCGCCATGGCCCTGGGCATGACCCGCCTGCGCGACGATGAATACATCACCGTCTGCCCTGGCGTGGCGCAGCCGCAGCGACCGGCTGTGGTGATTGGCGCCGGCACCGGTTTGGGCGTCGGTACGCTGCTGGCCTTGCCGGATGGCAGCTGGCACGCGCTGCCGGGCGAGGGCGGCCACGTCGACTTGCCGGTCGGCAGCGCCCGTGAGGCGCTGATCTGGCAGGCGTTGCATCGCCAGCTCGGTCACGTCAGCGCCGAGGCTGGCGCACTCAGCGGCAATGGGCTGTTGGCGCTGTACCGCGCTGCCTGTGCGGTGGACGACCAGCCCGCTGCGCTGCAGAGTGCGGCTCAGGTAACTCGCGCCGCGCTGGAGGGCGAACCGCTGGCGGTCGACGTGCTGGAGCTGTTCTGCTGCCTGCTCGGTCGCGTCGCTGGCAACAATGTGCTCACTCTGGGGGCTCGCGGCGGTGTGTTCATCGCCGGCGGCATGGTGCCGCGTTTCGCCGACTTCTTCATGGCCAGCGGTTTCTCCCGCAGCTTTCGAGACAAAGGCTGCATGAGCGATTATTTCGATGGCTTGCCGGTCTGGCTGGTGACTGCCGAGTACCCTGGCCTGGTGGGTGCAGGGGTGGCTGCACAGCAACACCTGCTACGGAGTTAGCGGACAAATAGCGTGTCCAAGCATCGCTGATAACAACAATAAGGATTATCGATGTGAGCCCAACCGGAAAATCCATCCTGCTGGTCGACGACGACCAGGATATTCGTGAACTGCTGCAAACCTACCTGGGGCGTGCCGGCCTGCAGGTAAATGCCGTGGCGGATGGCGCCAGCTTCCGTCAGGCGCTGTGCGAGGGCGGCGCGGATCTGGTGATTCTCGACGTCATGCTGCCCGACGAAGACGGCTTCAGCCTGTGCCGCTGGACGCGTGGGCATCAGCGTTTCGCCCAGGTGCCGATCATCATGCTGACTGCCAGTTCCGACGAGACCGATCGGGTGATCGGCCTGGAGCTGGGCGCCGACGATTACCTCGGCAAACCGTTCAGCCCCCGTGAACTGCTGGCGCGTATCAAGGCGCTGCTGCGCCGTGTGCACTTTTCCCAGGAACGTGGAACGGACGTGCTGGCCTTCGACGAATGGCGCCTGGATATGGTCAGTCATCGGCTGTTCCACCTTGACGGCGAAGAGGTGCTGTTGTCTGGCGCCGACTTTGCGCTGCTCAAGTTGTTTCTCGATCACCCGCAGCAGATCCTCGACCGCGACACCATCGGCAACGCCACCCGCGGTCGCGAGATGATGCCGCTGGAGCGCATCGTCGACATGGCCGTGAGCCGTCTGCGCCAGCGCCTGCGGGACACCGACAAACCCCCGCGTCTGATCCGCACCGTGCGTGGCAGTGGTTACCAACTGGCCGCCGCCGTCACCGCCCAGGCCGGCAATGCGCACTGACTGGCGTCGGCTGCTGCCGATTCCACGTTCGTTGCTGGGGCGCATGTTGTTGCTGACCCTGCTCTCGGTGCTGGTCGCCCAGGCATTGTCCAGCGCCATCTGGCTGTCCCAGTTGCGCGCGACGCAGCTCGAAGGGCTGGTGACCACGGCGCGCAGTCTGGCCCACTCGATGTCGGCCAGCGTGCGTTACTTCCGTTCGCTGCCGGTGGCCTACCGGCCGATGGTGCTCGACCAACTGCGCAGCATGGGCGGCACGCGTTTTGTCGTCAGCCTCAATGACCGGCCCTTGTCGATGCATCTCCTGCCGATCACGCCGCGCAAGCAGGCAGTGACCCAGGCGGTGAGCGAGGTGCTGCGCGAGTCGCTGGGCAACAGCGTGGACATTTCAGTGACCTTCGTCAGCCCGGATGATCTGCGCATCTTCAACGGTGGCCTGAAGCTCGACGAATTGCCGCGTTCCTGGGCGCATTACGCCCTGACCCTGGAACCGGTCAATCCCCCGGTGCTGGTCACGCAGATCCAGATGGCGCCCGGCGAGTGGTTGTATATCGCCTCGCTGCTGCCGGAGCCCTATACCAGCCTCGAGGAGCCGGTGCTGCCGACTCAGCAGCTGTGGTTCATCCTGCTCAGCAGCGGTTTCCTGCTCCTGTTCATCGGCATTCTGGTGCATTGGCAGAGTCGACCGCTCAAGCGTCTGGCGCGAGCCGCTCGGCATATGTCCCTGGGCGCCGACGTCGAGCCGGTGCTGGAAGGCGGCGGCCGTGAAGTGGTCGAAGTAGGCCGCGCGTTCAATGCCATGCGCGAGCGCATCAGCCGCTACCTGACCGAGCGAGCTCAACTGTTCAGCGCCATTTCCCATGATCTGCGCACACCGATCACGCGGCTGCGCCTGCGCGTCGAGCTGCTCGACGACGAGACGTTGCAGACCAAGTTCGGCCGTGATCTCGACGAGCTGGAGCTGCTGGTCAAGGGCGCACTGCAGTGCGTCAAGGACACCGACATCCACGAAAACATCGAACCCGTGGATCTCAACCTTCTGCTGCACTGCCTGGTCGAGCCCTGTCTGGCTCCGGCGGGCAACGGTCGGGTGACGCTGCATGGCGAGGCCAATGCGGTTTATCTGGGCAAGCCCCTGGCGCTGCGGCGCTGCATCGGCAACCTGATCGACAACGCCCTCAAGTACGGTCACACGGCTCATCTGCACGTCGAGGATGACGAGGGCGCCTATGTGCTGCATGTCGACGATGAAGGGCCCGGCGTTCCCGAACAGCGCTTGGAGCAGGTGTTCGAGCCGCACTTCCGCCTGGCCGGGCAGCAGCAGGGCTATGGCCTGGGGTTGGGCATCGCTCGCAATATCGCCCACAGCCACGGCGGTGAGGTGAGCCTGCAGAATCTGCGTGAGGGCGGCTTGCGGGTGACACTTCAACTGCCACGTTCGCCGGATTGAATGTCACCAGGCGGTGACAAAGCGACCGGCCTTCGTTACCTGGGTGGTATGCAGCCGCCAGTAGACTCTTGCATGAGCCGCTAAGGATTTGTGGGCCGATGAAGTGCTCCACTGATGCCGACAATTGGCTTTTGTAGCCTGGGTTAGCCGATGGCGTAACCCGGGTTGCAGTTCCCGGGTATCGCTGCGCTCAGCCCGGGCTACGGGCCAGGTGGCCCCCTCGTTTGCATGGAATAACAACAATGAAAACACCTGCATTGCTCTCCGATAGCTGGCTGGTGAAACCGGCTCACCGGGCCTGGCTGAACGCCGAAGGCATGCGCCTGTTGCCGTTCGCCGCCGCGTCTCGTGTCGCGCAGGGCTTCGCCGCTCTCGACTCCACTGGTCGTCTGCCTGCAGGCGCCAGCGCCGAGCTGATTCACACCACCCGCATGACCCACTGTTTCGCCCTGGCGCATATCCAGGGCGTGCCCGGCTATGTCCATCTGGTCGACCACGGCATCGCCGCGCTCCAGGGCGCCTTGCGTGACGAACAGTCTGGCGGCTGGTTTGCCGATGCCAGTCGCAGGGGCGACAAGTCCGCCTACCTGCATGCCTTCGTGGCCTTGGCCGCCAGCTCCGCGCAGGCTGCCGGCAGGCCTGGAGCCGAGGCTCTGCTGGGCGAGGCGATCGACATCCTCGAACGGCATTTCTGGAGCGAGGGGGAGGGGGCGCTGCGTGAAAGCTTCAGCAGCGATTGGTCGCAGGAAGAGGCCTATCGCGGCGCCAACAGCAACATGCACGCCACCGAGGCGTTTCTCGCCCTGGCAGATGTCACCGGGGATGCCCTCTGGCTGCAGCGCGCGCTGCGCATCGTCGAGCGCCTGATCCACGAGCATGCCGCTTCCCGTGGCTATGTGGTGATCGAGCATTTCGACAGGCAGTGGCAGGCCCTGCCCGAATACAACGCCGATAACCGTGCCGACCCGTTCCGGCCCTATGGCAGCACGCCAGGCCACAGTTTCGAGTGGGCGCGTTTGCTGCTGCACCTCGAGGCAGCGTTGACCCGAGCCGGACTCGACGCGCCAGACTGGCTGCTGGAGGATGCCCGCGGGCTGTTCGCCAGTGCGTGCCGCGATGCCTGGAATGCCGATGGCGCGCCTGGGCTGGTCTACAACCTCGACTGGCTGGGGCGGCCGGTGGTGCGGGCGCGGCTGCATTGGGTGCAGGCCGAGGCCATTGCTGCTGCCGCAGCGCTGCTGCGACGCACCGGCGAACCCCTTTACGAGCAGTGGTATCGACGCTTCTGGGAATTTACCTGCAGCCATTTCATCGACCTGCAAAATGGCAGCTGGCATCACGAACTCGACAGCGACAACCAGCCAGCGGCCAGTATCTGGCCTGGTAAGCCTGATCTCTATCACGCTTACCAGGCCGTTTTGCTGCCGCGATTGCCGCTGGCGCCGAGCCTGGCCACGGCATTGCTGGCGATGTAACGAGGTGGTGACATTCGCACGTCCCTTCGTTACCTGGCTGCCAGCAAAGCCTGATTACACTGCATCCAACGCAAGCGCCACGACTTGCTTCTAACAACAAGAAAGGTACTTCGATGAACGCGATCACTCGTCTCGCTACTGCCGTTTCTCTCGCCTCGCTATTGCCACTCACTGCCCTGGCAGCCGACTCCAAAGGTACGGTTGAAGTCGTGCACTGGTGGACGTCCGGCGGTGAGGCTGCGGCCGTGAAGGTTCTGCGTGAGCTGGTCGAGAAAGACGGTTACACCTGGAAGGACAGTGCCGTGGCCGGTGGCGCCGGTTCCGCCGCGATGACCGTGCTGAAGACCCGTGTGGTATCCGGCAACCCGCCCGGTGCCGCGCAGATCAAGGGGCCGGATCTGCAGGAGTGGGGCGCGCTGGATCTGCTCGCACCGCTGGATGACGTCGCCAAGGCCAACAACTGGGATGGCCTGCTGTCGAAAACCGTCTCCAATACCATGAAGTACGACGGCCACTATGTCGCCGTGCCGGTGAACATCCACCGCGTCAACTGGCTGTGGATCAACCCGGAAGTATTCAAGAAGGCCGGGATCGACAAGGCACCGACCACTCTCGAAGAGCTTTACGCCGCTGGCGACAAGCTCAAGGCCGCTGGCTTCGTGCCCCTGGCCCATGGCGGTCAGCCGTGGCAGGACAGCACCGTGTTCGAAGGTCTGGTGCTTGGCATCATGGGCGCCGAGGGCTATCACAAGGCATTCGTCGAGAACGACGAAGCGACCCTCACCAGCCCGCAGATGACCGAAGTGTTCACCGCGCTGAAAAAACTCTCCACCTACATGGACGATAACCGCGCGGGCCGTGACTGGAACCTGGCAACTGCCGAACTCATCGATGGTAAGGCCGGGATGCAGATCATGGGTGACTGGGCCAAGAGCGAGTGGACGGCCGCCGGCAAGGTCGCGGGCAAGGACTACCAGTGCGTGCCGATGCCCGGTACCGCCGGCAGCTACACCTACAACATCGACTCCATGGCCATGTTCAAGCTCAAGAAGGAAGGCGACATCGCCGCCCAGCACGCCTTGGCGCGTATCGCTCTGGAGCCCGAGTTCCAGTACGTGTTCAACGAGAACAAGGGTTCGATTCCGGTACGTTCCGACCTGGACATGAGCCGGTTCGACAGCTGCGCCCAGGCTTCCATGAAGGATTTCCAGGCGGCCGACAAGAGCGGCAAGCTGGAGCCGAGCATGGCCCACAGCATGGCCACCAACCTGGCGGTGCAGGGGGCGATTTTCGATGTGGTCACCAACTTCATGAGTGACAAGAACGCCGACCCGAGCAAGGCCGGCGCGCAGATCAACGCGGCGATCAAATCCGCCCAGTAGGTTGATTTGGGCCGGTTAGCCGGCCCATTTCCTTAGAACCTGTTCATGATCTGCTGCGCGTCGGCCCTGCGGCGTTAAAAACAGGCTCGGAATGCTCATTTACATCAGTAAATTCCGCTTCCTCGCCTGTTTTTGCCTTGCATTGCTCTAGCTCGCTAGATCGTGAACACGTTCTTATCAGCAAAGCCTCCTTCGACCAGGCCTTGGCCCAGTCGCAGGCGGCGTTCGACCCGAATTTCATTTCCACACTGGTAATGCCCGATGAGTGTCACGACGGTAATCGGCAAGGCTTCACCCTTCGACGCGCTGCAGCGCTGGCTACCCAAGCTGGTGCTGGCGCCGAGCATGTTGGTGGTGCTGGTCGGCTTCTACGGCTACATCCTCTGGACGCTGGTGCTGTCGTTCACCAATTCCAGCTTCATGCCCAGCTACAAGTGGGTCGGTCTGCAGCAGTACGTGCGGCTGATGGACAACGACCGCTGGTGGGTGGCAAGCAAGAACCTGATGGTGTTCGGCGGCATGTTCATCGGCATCAGCCTGCTCATCGGCGTGTTGCTCGCCGTGCTGCTGGATCAGCGCATTCGCCGCGAAGGCTTCATCCGCACCATCTACCTGTACCCCATGGCGCTGTCGATGATCGTCACCGGTACCGCCTGGAAATGGCTGCTCAATCCCGGCCTGGGGCTGGACAAGATGCTGCGTGACTGGGGCTGGGAAGGCTTTCGCCTGGACTGGCTGGTGGATCAGGATCGGGTCGTCTACTGCCTGGTGATCGCCGCCGTGTGGCAGGCCTCGGGCTTCGTCATGGCGCTGTTCCTGGCCGGCCTGCGCAGTGTTGATCAATCGATCATCCGTGCCGCTCAGGTGGACGGCGCGAGTCTGCCGACCATCTACCTGCGCATCGTCCTGCCGAGCCTGCGGCCGGTGTTCTTCAGTGCGGTGATGATCCTCGCCCACATCGCCATCAAGAGCTTCGACCTGGTGGCGGCGATGACCGCGGGCGGCCCCGGTTACTCCTCCGATCTGCCGGCGATGTTCATGTACAACTTCACCTTCAGCCGCGGCCAGATGGGCATCGGCTCGGCCAGCGCGATGATGATGCTCGGCGCGATCCTGGCGATTCTGGTGCCCTATCTCTACTCGGAACTGCGGGGCAAACGCCATGACTAGAGCCTTCAGCCCAAGCCGTGTGGCGATCTATGCCACCTTGCTGTTCGCAGCCGCGCTGTACCTGGTGCCGCTGATCGTAATGCTGCTGACCAGCTTCAAGACCCCCGAGGACGTGCGCGCTGGCAATCTGCTGTCCTGGCCTGAAGCGTTCACTTTGATCGGCTGGGTCAAGGCCTGGGACGTGGTCGGCGGCTATTTCTGGAATTCGGTGAAGATCGCCGTGCCGGCCGTGCTGATTTCCACGGCGGTCGGCGCCCTGAATGGTTACGTGCTGTCGATGTGGCGCTTTCGTGGTTCGCAGTTATTCTTCGGTCTGCTGCTGTTCGGCTGCTTCCTGCCGTTCCAGACGGTGTTGCTGCCAGCCTCGTTCACCCTCGGCAAGTTCGGCCTGGCCAATACCACCACAGGCCTGGTGCTCATCCACGTGGTTTATGGCATCGCCTTCACCACGCTGTTCTTCCGCAACTTTTACGTCAGCGTGCCGGATGCGCTGGTCAAGGCGGCGCGCCTCGATGGCGCGGGCTTCTTCACCATCTTCGGACGCATCCTGCTGCCCATGTCGCTGCCGATCATCATGGTCTGCCTGATCTGGCAGTTCACCCAGATCTGGAACGACTTCCTCTTTGGTGTGGTGTTCGCCAGTGGCGACTCCCAGCCGATCACCGTGGCCCTCAACAACCTGGTCAATACCAGCACCGGCGCCAAGGAATACAACGTGGACATGGCCGCGGCGATGATCGCCGGGCTACCGACCCTGCTGGTGTACATCGTGGCGGGCAAGTACTTCCTGCGTGGCCTCACGGCCGGCGCGGTAAAGGGTTGAAAGCTACTGCGCTCGGTCATGCGGCGTTGGATTCAGGTTCGGAATGCTCATTTAGCGGCCTAAATTCCGCTTCCTCACCTGACTCCGCCTTGCCTGACCTTCGCTCGCGACGCTTTCAAAATGGAGAGAAGTAAATGGCAACGCTCGAATTGCGCAACGTCAACAAGTCCTACGGCAGTGGCCTGACGGACACGCTCAAGAGCATCGACCTGAAGATCGATGCCGGGGAATTTCTGATTCTGGTCGGCCCTTCAGGTTGCGGGAAATCCACCCTGATGAATTGCATCGCCGGGCTGGAGAGCATCAGCAACGGTGCGATCCTGGTCGACGACGCCGACATCAGCGGCATGAGCCCCAAGGATCGTGACATCGCCATGGTGTTCCAGTCCTACGCGTTGTACCCGACCATGAGCGTGCGCGACAACATCGCCTTTGGCCTGAAGATGCGCAAGATGGCCCCGGCGGCCATCGACGAGGAAGTGGCGCGGGTCGCCAAACTGCTGCAGATCGAGCATCTGCTCAAACGCAAGCCGGGGCAGCTTTCCGGTGGCCAACAGCAACGTGTGGCCATGGGCCGGGCGCTGGCGCGGCGACCGAAGATCTACCTGTTCGACGAGCCGCTGTCCAACCTCGACGCCAAGCTGCGGGTGGAGATGCGCACCGAAATCAAGCTGATGCACCAGCGCCTGAAGACCACCACGGTCTACGTCACCCACGACCAGATCGAGGCCATGACCCTCGGCGACAAGGTGGCAGTGATGAAGGAGGGCGTGATCCAGCAATTCGGCACGCCGCAACAGATCTACAACGACCCGGCCAACCTGTTCGTGGCCAGCTTCATCGGCTCGCCGCCCATGAACTTCGTACCCGTGCAGTTGCAGCGCCGCGCCGGCCAGGTGTGGGCGACGTTGACTTCGTCGTCCGGCAGCTGCGAATTGCCGCTCGGCCATCTGCCCGAGGGCACCGAACAACGCACATTGCTGCTCGGTATTCGTCCCGAACAGATTCAGCCGGCCAGCGTGTCGGGGCAGGAGGCTTCATTGCCTGCCGTGGTCGAGGTCACCGAACCCACCGGGCCGGACACCCTGGTCTTTGTCAGCGTCAATGACGCCAAGTTGTGCTGCCGCCTGGCGCCGGATCAGGCGCCGGAGATCGGCCAGAGCGTCGAGCTGCACATCGACGCCTCGCGGGTACTGCTGTTCGACGCCGACAGCGGCGAGCGCGTACGCCCGCAAGCCCACGCCGCTCCACAGAGCAATGTCACCCAGCTAAAGAATCGTTGAAAAGGAGTCGGTCTCGCGAGTGCCGTCCTGGCCTCGGTTGTCCTGATGCCGGCAAATGAAGCGGTAACAACAATAAAAACAGCAGGAGAGGGTATGAAACGATCGACGGGTTTCGGTCTGGCCATGGCGTTGGGTTCCCTGACGCTACCGGCCACGGGAATGGCGCTGGAGTTTACCGGCTACGTGCGTAGCGGTGCCGGTACTGCCGACGGCAATGGCCGACAGTCATGCTTCCAACTACCGGGGGCGCGCTCCAAGTATCGCCTGGGCAACGAGTGCGAACACTACGCCGAGCTGGATCTGCGCCAGGATCTGTTCAGCCTGGACGATGGCTCGGTGCTGAGCATCGAGGGCATGGCGCAGCTCTTCAACGAGTATGGCCACACGCCGAAATTCACTGGCGACCGTGGTACCGCCAGGATGAACCAGATGTACGCCGAGTGGAGCAACATGCCGGCGCTCAATGGCGGTTCGTTGTGGGCAGGGCGCCGTTTCTACAAGCGAAACGACATCCATATCTCCGACTTCTACTACTGGAACCAGAGCGCCACCGGTTTCGGTATCGACGAGATGAAGATCGGTGATTACAAGTACAGCTACGTGTTCTCGCGCAAGGACAGCTACGACCAGAAGGAATACATCAACCGCCACGACTTCAACGTCGGCGGCTTCGTGACCAACCCGGGCGGCGAGATCGAGGTGGGGGTCAGCTACATCGACAAGGCATCCTCCGTTGACGATGCGAACAGCGGCTGGTCGGTGACAGGGCAGCACGTGCAGAAGAACTTCCTCGGCCTCGGAGGCGACAACAAGCTGGCGCTGCAATATGGCGAGGGGCCGGGAACCGGCCTGGGCTACACCGGCGATCCGACCCTCGATGGTGGCGCCAAGAGCTGGCGCGTCGTCGAGTTCTTCGACTTCCAGGTGACGCCTCGTCTGGGTGGGCAGGTTCAGGCCGTTTACCAGAAGGACAAGCGTGATGACGGTGAAGATCAGGACTGGTGGTCGGTGGGTGGGCGTACCAGCTATGCCTTCACGCAGCAGTTCAAGCTGGTCGGCGAGATCGGCCATGACCAGGTGGACGCCTCCGGCGGCACCCGCAAGCTAACCAAGTTCACCGTCGCACCGACTTGGTCGCCGGCCGGCCCTGGTTTCTTCGAGCGCCCGGAAGTCCGTCTCTACTACACCTACGCCAGCTGGAACCGTGCCGCGCAGGAAGCGGCGAATCTGTTGGCGGAAGGCTCGGCATTGTCCGACACCGGCGCTTTCGGCAGCGCACGCAATGGCTCCAATTTCGGGGTTCAGGTGGAGTACTGGTGGAAGTAAAGCTTCGAGCTGCAAGCGACAAGCCGCAAGTAAAAGCTGACTACGATTTCGCAGTCGCGCAACGCTAGCTTGCAGGCTCGTAGGGTGGGTGGAGGCGCTGGTCGTTATCATTGGGAACGACTCGGTTCTTGGGCGCCGTAGCCCACCATTGGGTATCAGCGTCGACCGCGTGGTGGGTTACGCGGCGCTCTGGACTTGATGTGGGTCGGCGGTCGCGGTTTAGCGCCGCTCCACCCACCCTACGAATGGCGCCATGTCGCTCAGCCTTGTTCTTCGCTGGCCGGATAACGGCTGGCGTTGAGGCTTTCCTTGATCTTGCGCAGGTGCGGCTGGAAGTCCGCACCGCGGCGCAGGGTCATGCCGGTTGCCAGTACGTCGAGTACGGTGAGCTGAATGATCCGCGAGGTCATCGGCATGTAGATGTCGGTGTCTTCGGGCAGCGGGATATGCACGCTCAGGCTGCAGGCTTGTGCGAGCGGCGAGCCGGCGGCGGTGAGGCCGAGCACCGAAGCGCCATTCTCCCGCGCCAGACGCGCCACCTCGACCAGTTCGCGGGTGCGGCCGGTATAGGAAATGATCACGAACAGATCGCCGGTATGGGCCACCGATGCCAGCATCCGCTGCATCAGCACATCGGCGTGGGCGGACACCGCGAGGTTGAAGCGGAAGAACTTGTGCTGGGCGTCCAGTGCAACGGGCGCCGATGCGCCAAGGCCGAAGAAATGGATTTGCCGGGCCTGGATCAACAGATCGACGGCGCGGCTGATCAGGTTCGGGTCGAGGCTCTGGCAGGCGCTGTCCAGCGAGGCGATGGCGCTGCCGAATATCTTGCGGGTGTAGGCCTCGGGGCCGTCGTCGGCTTCCACGGCGCGGCTGACGTAGGCCGCGCCGCTGGCCAGGCTCTGCGCCAGCTGCATTTTCAGCTCGGGATAGCCGTTGACGCCGAACGAGCGACAAAAGCGGTTCACCGTCGGTTCGCTGACCTGGGCGGCCTGGGCGAGGGAGGCAATGCTCAGGCGGGTGGCCTGCTGCGGATTGAGCAGTATCACTTCGGCGACCTTGCGTTCGGCCTTGTTGAGGCTGTCGAGGCGGCCCTTGATCTGCTCGAGAAGATTGCGCACGCGATCCATTTTTGTCCTTCTCTGATAAAGCGTCGGTCAATCGTACGACCGATGCTGTCAACTGGCTATCCGGATATGCAGTCTATAAAAAATGTTGTTTTTATTACTACATTTGCAGTTGCGAAATTAGCGGTTAACCGCTATCAATAGGGTAACTTGATAGAAGAACAAAGATCATGTCCGTGATTCCCGTTGAACCTTGTACCTTCGCTCTGTTCGGCGCCCTCGGCGACCTGGCATTGCGCAAGCTGTTTCCTGCCCTCTATCAGCTCGATCGTGCCGGGCTGCTGCACGAGGATACCCAGCTGCTTGCCCTGGCGCGCGAGGGCGGTGATCCCGCCACGCACCTGAGCGCCATCGACAGTCACCTGCGCCGCTACCTGCCGGCCAAGGAGCTGGACGACGTGGTGATGCAGCGTTTCCAGGCGCGCCTGCGCTACCTGAGCATGGAATTCCTGCCACCTGATGCCTACCCGCAACTGGCGGAAGCGGTCGGTAGCGGCCGCCAACTGATTGCTTATTTCGCAACCCCCGCGTCCGTGTATGGCGGCATTTGCGCCAACCTTGCCGCGGTCGGTCTGGCCGAAGGCACCCGCGTGGTGCTGGAGAAACCGATTGGCCACGATCTGGAATCGTCCCGTGCGGTTAACGATGCAGTAGCGGCGTACTTCCCGGAAACCCAGGTTTATCGGATCGACCATTACCTGGGCAAGGAGACGGTGCAGAACCTGATTGCCCTGCGCTTCGCCAACAGCCTGTTCGAGACCCAGTGGAACCAGAACCACATCACCCACGTGGAAATTACCGTGGCGGAGAAGGTCGGTATCGAAGGTCGCTGGGGCTATTTCGACAAGGCCGGCCAGCTGCGCGACATGATCCAGAACCACCTGCTGCAGCTGCTCTGCCTGATCGCCATGGATCCACCCGGCGATCTATCGGCGGATGCCATCCGTGATGAGAAGGTCAAGGTGCTCAAGGCGCTCGAACCGATGAACGCCGAGCAGCTTTCCCGTCATGTGGTGCGTGGTCAGTACGTGGGCGGGACCAGCGACGGCAAACCGGTACCGGGTTATCTGGAGGAAGAAAACTCCAATGCCCATAGCGATACCGAAACCTTCGTTGCCCTGCGCGCGGACATCCGCAACTGGCGCTGGGCCGGCGTGCCGTTCTATCTGCGCACCGGCAAGCGCATGGCGCAGAAGCTGTCGCAGATCGTCATCCACTTCAAAGAGCCGCCGCACTACATCTTCGCTCCCGAGCAGCGGCAGTTGATCGGCAACAAACTGATCATCCGCCTGCAGCCGGACGAGAGTATTTCTCTGCAGGTGATGACCAAGGATCAGGGGCTGGACAAGGGTATGCAGCTACGCAGCGATCCGTTGCAGCTGAACTTTTCGGCAACTTATGGCAGCTCACGCATTCCTGATGCCTATGAACGGTTGCTGCTTGAGGTCATGCGTGGCAACCAGAACCTGTTCGTGCGCAAGGACGAAATCGAACATGCCTGGCAGTGGTGCGATCAGCTGATCGCCGGTTGGAAAAAACTTGGCGACCCACCTAAACCATACGTCGCCGGAAGCTGGGGGCCGATGAGCTCCATCGCCCTGATCACTCGCGACGGGAGGGCCTGGTATGGCGATCTCTGACCTCGAATTTCCCGCGGGCGTGGTTGCCCGCAGCCACGACAATTCCCAGCGCCTGGCCCAGGCTCTGGTCGATAGAGTGGCCGGCGCCCTGCGCGATGCCATCGACAGTCATGGCACCGCTACGCTGGTGGTGTCGGGCGGGCGTAGCCCGATCGCTTTCTTCAAGGCACTGGCGCAGCAACCCTTGCCCTGGAACCAGGTGCTGGTAAGCCTGGCCGACGAGCGCTGGGTGCCGGTTGCCCACGAAGACAGTAACGAGGCACTGGTGCGTCAGCATTTGCTTCAGGGGCCAGCCGCTGAAGCGCGACTGCTCGGCCTGTACCACAGCGCGGGTAGCCTTGAAGAGGCGGCGACGCTCACCGAACAGGCGTTGAACGACCTACCGCCCATCGACGTGCTGGTACTGGGCATGGGCACCGACGGGCATACCGCCTCGCTGTTCCCCAACAGCCCCAACCTCGATCAAGCGCTGCAGGCAGATGGCTCGCGCCGCTGCTTGCCGATGCTCGCGCCAGCTGTGCCACATCAGCGCCTGACCCTCACGCTGCCGCTGCTCAAGGCCGCTCGACTGCAACTGTTGTCAATCGAGGGAGAAGGAAAGTTGCGCGTGCTGGAGCAGGCGCTAGAACACCGTGACCACAAAAAAATGCCAATCAGCGCGTTTCTCGGCGCGCCTTTAGAAATTTACTGGTGCCCTTAGGCCAAAAGGATCAAAACACATGACACACGCCATCAGCCGACCAACCCCGACCATGGCTGAGAAGATCGCCAGCATCGATGTGCTCTGTGAGCGGGCGCGGATCATGCCGGTGATTACCATCGCCCGCGAGGAAGACATTCTGCCGCTGGCCGATGCCCTGGATGCCGGCGGCTTGCAGGTGCTGGAAATCACCCTGCGCTCGGTGCATGGCCTGACGGCCATCCGCCGCCTGCGTGAAGAACGACCGCATCTGTGCGTTGGTGCCGGCACGGTGCTGGATCGCCGCATGCTCGAATCGGTGGAGGAGGCCGGTGCCCAATTCATCGTCAGCCCAGGCTCTACCGATGAACTGCTGCGTGCTGCCCTGGACAGCCCGATCCCGCTGCTGCCCGGTGTGGCCAGCGCTTCGGAAATCATGGTCGGTTACGCCCTCGGCTATCGCCGCTTCAAGCTGTTTCCTGCGGAAGTCTGCGGCGGAGCCGCAGCGCTCAAGGCCCTCAGTGGCCCGTTCGGAGACATCCGTTTCTGCCCGACTGGTGGCGTCAGCCCCGACAACATGAAGCGTTACATGGCCCTGCCCAATGTGATGTGCGTTGGCGGCAGCTGGATGCTGGACAGCTCCGCGGGTTGGGACAAGGTTCGCCAGGCGAGCGCCGATGCCCTGGCGCTGCTGAACTGAGCCAACTCATCTCGTCATAGCCCGCGCCGTGGGGCCGGGCTCCCTCCGTCCAGGAGTTCTCATGTCCCGTCCCTTCGACCCTGCTGCGCTGTTTCCCCGTCTGCACGATATTCCTGAAGCCTACCGCCCCGATGCACCAGTCGAGCAGCGTGAATACCTGGTCGGCGGCGAGTTACGCCACTGGCAGGGGCCGCTGGCGCAGGTGCGCAGCCCGATCTATCTCGCCGAGGACGATGGCGAGCGCCAGGTGGTGCTCGGCAGTACGCCGCTGCTCGACGCCGATGCTGCCCTGGCCGCGCTGGATGCCGCCGTGGCAGCCTACGATCACGGCCAGGGTCAGTGGCCCAACCTGCGCGTCGCTGAACGCATCGCCCATGTCGAAGCCTTTCTGGCTCGCATGCGTGAACAGCGCACGGCAGTGGTCAAGCTGCTGATGTGGGAGATCGGCAAGAACCTCAAGGACTCCGAAAAGGAGTTTGACCGTACCTGCGATTACATCGTCGACACCATCGGAGCGCTCAAGGAGCTGGATCGTCGCTCCAGTCGTTTCGAGCTGGAACAGGGCACCTTGGGGCAGATCCGCCGCGTGCCGCTGGGTGTGGCGCTGTGCATGGGGCCGTATAACTATCCGCTGAACGAAACCTTCACCACGCTGATTCCGGCGCTGATCATGGGCAACACGGTGGTGTTCAAACCGGCCAAGTTCGGTGTACTGCTGATGCGTCCGTTGCTGGAAGCGTTCCGCGATAGCTTCCCGCCAGGCGTGATCAACATCATCTACGGCCGCGGGCGCGAAACGGTCAGCGCTCTGATGGAGAGTGGCAAGGTCGACGTGTTCGCCTTCATCGGCACCCACAGGGGTGCCAGTGATCTGAAGAAGTTGCACCCCAAGCCCCATCGCCTGCGTGCGGCGCTGGGCCTGGATGCCAAGAATCCTGGCATCGTGCTTCCCCAGGTCGATCTGGACAACGCGGTGAGCGAGGCACTGACTGGCGCGCTGTCGTTCAACGGCCAGCGTTGCACCGCGTTGAAAATCCTCTTCGTTCATGAAGATGTACTGCAGCCATTCCTCGACAAGTTCAGCGCCGGCCTGGCCAAACTCAAGCCCGGCATGCCCTGGGACGCGGGCGTCGCGCTGACGCCACTGCCCGAGCCGGGCAAGGTCGATTACCTGAAAACGGTCATGGCCGATGCCATCGACAAAGGCGCGAAGATCATCAACCCGGGCGGCGGTGAGCACCGCGAGAGCTTCTTCTATCCGGCGCTGCTGTGCCCGGTAACGCCACAGATGCGCCTGTATGGCGAAGAGCAGTTCGGGCCCCTGGTGCCGGTGGTGCCGTATCGGGATGTCGAGCAGGTGATCGATTACGTACTGCAGTCCGATTTCGGTCAGCAGCTAAGCCTGTTCGGCAACGATGCGCAGCAGATCGGTCGCCTGGTCGACGCCTTCGCCAACCAGGTCGGGCGCATCAACATCAACGCCCAGTGCCAGCGCGGCCCGGATACCTTCCCGTTCAACGGCCGCAAGGATTCCGCTGAGGGCACGCTGTCGGTGCATGACGCCCTGCGTACCTTCTCGATCCGCACCCTGGTGGCGACCCGTTTTACGGACGACAACAAGGCGCTGGTCAGCGAGGTGATTCGTCAGCGTTCATCGAATTTCCTGACCACCGATTACATTTTCTAAGCGCCAGGCCAACGTCTCTCGTGCTGGAGCAATGCAAGCGCGTAGCAGACTTTGAGCCGGCTCTGAGGTTGTTTGCATGACACTCAGCATCAGCAAGGACACCCGCCTGTGCATGTCGCTTTCCGGGCGGCCGGGGAATTTCGGTACGCGCTTCCAGAACTACCTGTATCAGGAACTGCAGCTGGATTATCTGTACAAAGCCTTCACCACCACCGACCTGCCGGCTGCCATCGGCGGCATTCGCGCGCTGGGCGTTCGCGGCTGTGCGGTGTCGATGCCGTTCAAGGAAGCTTGCATCGCGCACCTCGACGCCTTGCACGAGTCGGCGGCGACGCTGCAATCGGTCAACACCATCGTCGCCGATGACGGCCACCTGACGGGCTATAACACCGATTACAGCGCAGTGGTGCATCTGCTCGCGCTGCACGGCGTACCCAAGAGCAGCCAATACGCGCTGCGCGGTAGTGGCGGAATGGCCAAGGCAGTAGCCTGCGCGTTGCGTGACAGCGGCTTTGGTAATGGCCTCATCGTTGCCCGCAACGAAGCGGCGGGCAGGGCGCTGGCAGAGCAGTGCGGGGTGAGTTGGTCGAGACACTGGGCGACAAGCCGGCAGACCTGCTGGTCAACGTCACGCCGCTGGGTATGCGTGGCGCGGAGGCCGAGCAATTGGCCTTCGACGAGCGCGCCGTTGCCGCTGCCAAGTGGGTATTCGATGTGGTCGCCGTGCCGGTGGAGACCCCATTGATTCGCCTGGCCCGCTCGCTCGGCAAGCCGGTCATCACCGGTGGTGAAGTGATCGTTCTGCAGGCCGTCGAGCAGTTCGCCCTGTACACCGGGGTGCGCCCCGACTCCGAGCTGATCGAGCGCGCCGCACGCTTCGCCCTGGCGGAATAGTCGGTTTTTGCATTCGGTGGGCTGACGCGGAGTCGCCTGGTGGGCAAGGCGTTGCTTGGGCTCGGGCTACAGCCTGAATGATCTGGGATGGCTCACTCGATCTGCACCACATCGAGGGGCAATATCAGCTTGGCGCTGAAGCCGCCGCCCGGGTGATTTTCCAACTGCAGTCGACCACCGTGGCGTTCTGCGGCGCGGCGTGCGATGGCCAGGCCGAGGCCGTGACCGGCTGCGCTCTGGCCGGGAGCGCGGAAGAAGGGTTCGCCGAGCTGCGGCAGATGCTGTTCGGCAACGCCGGGGCCGTGGTCGCGGACTTCCAGATACACCTCATCGGTGCGACGTATGAAATTCAACTCGATGGGTTGCCCAGCGGGGCTGAAGCGCAGGGCGTTGCGCAGCAGGTTGTCCAGCGCGCGCTCGAGCATGTCTGGCCAGCCCTGCAGGTGCATGCCCGGCTGCAAGCTGACGTCGAGCTGCTGCTCGGGATGGCTGAGCTTCACGTCCTCGCGCAGCTTACCGGCCAACTGGGCCAGGTCGATGCTCTGCGCCGAGCCCGGTTCGGCGTCGAGGCGGGCGAGGGTGAGGATTTCGCTGATCAGGTCTTCCAGGCGGTCGCATTCGCGAATCAGCCGTGGCCAGAGTTTTTCCCGTTCTGCAGGCTCGGCGCGCTCCGCCAGCGCCAGGGCGATGCGCAGGCGGGCGAGCGGGGAACGCAGTTCATGGGAGACGTCGCGTAACAGCTGGCGCTGGCTGCAGATGAGATCCTGCAGGCGTGCGCCCATGCGGTTGAAGTCGTTGGCCAGCACGCCAAACTCGTCACGACGGCTGGCCAGGCGCGCCAGGCTGTTCTGCTGGTAGGCGGTCTGCCCGAGGTCGTGCACTGCACCGCGCAAGCGATTCAGCGGGCGAGTGATGGACAGGGTCAGCAGCAGGCTGAACAAGGTCAGCACGACCAGTGCGATACCCAGCGCACTCAGCGGCCAGAGCAGGCTGCCGCGGTGCCAGGCATCCAGTTCCGGGTGTGGGATGCGGTAGATGAACAGGTAGGTTTCGCCGCTCGACGGGCTGGTGTAATCGGTGGTCAGGCGCCGCCAGGGCAAGCGCCGCTCGCCTTCGTTGCGTTCTTCGAAGGCCGCAGCGCGCGGTGGGAAGGTGCCACGAATTACCGGCTGGCCGGCTTCCGTCAGTACCTGGGTGTCGATACGAAAACGCCGTTTGCGTTGTTCCAGCACGTCTTGCGCAGCGCGTGCGCCGTCCGTCTCGTAGGCCTGCACCCATTGTGCGGGGAGATTTTCCAGGCCGGGATGCTGGTTGAGAATCCAGGCGTCCTGGTTCAGGGCGCGACCGAGCAGCATGGACAGGCCTGCCACCAGGGCAATCGCCAGCCAGAAGCTGCCGAGAATCCGCCAGAACAATGAGCGCACGTGAACTCCTTCAGACGCCAGAAGCCTGCGCCACCAGAGGTGGCACAGGCGGGTATTGGGCCGTCACCTGGCGTGCAGGCGACGGGATGACGCGATCAGCCGGCTTTCTTGTGTTCGGCTTTCCACGCTTCGAAGGCTTCGCGGTCGGCCTTGCGCTCTTTCATCTTGGCCGCCTGTTCGTCGAAGGTCTTCTGTTGTTCCGGGTTCAGCAGGGCACGAATGGCGGTCTGCTGCTTGTCGCGAGAAGCTTTGCGCTCTGTTTCCAGGGCCTTCTTGTCGGCTGCCGGCAGCTTGTCCAGATAACGCTGGGTGAGCTCGCGATCGTTCTTTCTCTGTTCGCCCATCAGCTTGTGTACCTGGCGTTGCTGATCCTTGCTCAGATCCAGCTCATGGAAGAACCGCGGGCCGTGATCACCGCCTGGGCGATGGTCACCACCAGGGGCTGCCATTGCCAGGGTCGGCAGGGTCATGGCGAGGAGCAGGGCGGTCATGGTCTTGCGCATGGTGTATCTCCTTGTCTCGAAACCGGCCAGTTGCCGGATGTGCCCAGATTAGGGGTTTCAAGGTAAGGCGCGGTCAGCCAAGGTAAAGGCAGGGTAAAGAGACGCCATGCTGTGTAAATCGCTCGAAAACTGCTCATTATTCGCGGCGAACCGGCCCCGCAGCGTCGCAGAACAGGCTCTCAGGTCGTGTAGTAATAGCCGCGGCTGCGCAGGGCGATGATGCGTTGGCGACCATCCGGGTGCGGGCCGATTTTCTTGCGCAGGTTGCTGACGTGCATGTCCAGGCTGCGGTCGTAGAGGGTCAGCTTGCGGCCCAGGGCCAGTTGCGCGAGCACCTGCTTATCCACCGGTTCGCCGGGCTGCTTGAGCAGGGCTTCGAGAACCCGGCTTTCGGACAGGGTCAGGACGATCTCCTGGCCATCTGCGCCAAGTGCCGCCACGCCACGCGCCGGGCTGAAGCGCAGATCGCCCAATTCCAGCTGGCTGGAGGTGGCTGGTGGCAGGCTGCGGCGCAGCACGGCGCGCAGGCGCGCGGTCAGCTCGCGGGGGTCGCAGGGTTTGGCCAGGTAATCGTCGGCGCCCAGCTCCAGGCCGAGAATCCGATCCAGCGGCTCGCCCCTCGCCGAGAGCATCAGCACGGGCAGCTCGGGGTGTTCGCTGCGTAGCTGCTTGAGTACCTCGAGGCCACTGCCGTCTGGCAGCATCACGTCCAGCACCACGGCGTCAGGGGCGTTTTGCGTGAGCGCGTGGCGGGCACTCTGCCCGTCGTGGCAGGCGGTGACCTGAAAACCTTCCTGGGTCAGCCAACTGGCCAGCAGTTCACAGAGTTCGACGTCGTCGTCGATCAGCAGCAGATTGCTCATGGTAAGAGGTGACGATTCCTGGTCAAGGCAGCACGTGTTTGAACGGCTTGACCACCACCTCGGCGTAAACGCCGGCGTCGCGGAAGGGGTCGGCATTGGCCCAGGCCTTGGCGGCGTCCAATGATTCGAATTCGGCGACTATCAGGCTGCCGCTGAAACCGGCCGGGCCTGGGTCGTTGCTGTCGATAGCGGGGTTGGGGCCGGCAAGAATCAGCCGCCCTTCGGTTTTCAGTTTTTCCAGGCGTGCCAGGTGGGCAGGGCGTACGGAAAGACGACGCTCCAGGGAGTTTTCCACGTCGGTGGCGATGATGGCGTAGAGCATGTCGATCCTTGTGTTCGGAAACATCGGGTGGGAACGCTGTGCAGTGCCAGCAAGAATCCGCCAGCCGGGGCATAATAACAAACATGATTCGTCGGGAAAGCGCCCCATATGCAGGTTGATCTTCACTGTCACAGCACCGCCTCGGATGGCGCCTTGCCGCCTGCCGAAGTGGTCGCCCGTGCGCACGGGCGTGGCATTCGGATGCTCGCGCTGACCGATCACGACACCCTCGAAGGGCTCGATGAAGCCAGTGCTGCGGCTAAGGCGCTAGGTGTGCAGCTGGTCAATGGCATCGAGCTGTCCTGTACTTGGGGCGGTGCGACCATCCATGTGCTCGGCTATGCCTTCGACAGTGAGGCTCCGGCATTGCGCCAGGCCATTGCTGCGTTACATCAGGGTCGCTGGTTACGCGCCGAGGAAATTTCCCAGCGTCTGGCGCTCAAGGGCATGGCGGGCGCACTTGAGGGCGCGCGCGCCATTCAACTGGCCCAGGGGGAAAGCGGCAACGCGCCGGCGCGACCGCATTTCGCCGAGTTCCTGGTGCGCGGTGGTTACGTCAAGGATCGCGCCGATGCATTCCGCAAATGGCTGGGCTCCGGCAAGCTGGGCGACGTCAAGCAGCACTGGCCTACGTTAGATGAAACGCTCGAGACCTTACGCCAGTCCAACGCATGGATCAGCCTGGCCCATCCGTGGCAGTACGATTTCACCCGCAGCAAGCGGCGCAAGCTGGTGACAGCCTTTGCGGCGGCTGGTGGCCACGCGTTGGAAGTGGTCAACGGCATGCAGCCTGCGGAGCAGGTCGGAGGCCTGGCGATCCTGGCGCGCGAGTTCGGTCTGCTGGCCAGTGTCGGCAGCGACTTTCACGCGCCTGGCGACTGGTCGGAGCTGGGACTGTACCGACCGTTGCCTGATGATCTGTCACCCATCTGGACGCGGTTCGCCTGCGCCCCGTCTTACGATGCCGTTTGAGAGCCTCTAACCATGAGCCAGTTTTTCCAGATACACCCGGAGAGTCCTCAGGCCCGCCTGATCAAGCAGGCGGTCGAAATCATCCGCAATGGCGGCGTGGTGGTCTATCCCACCGACTCGTCCTATGCGGTCGGTTGCGTGATGGGCGCCAAGAGTGCGCTGGAGCGCATTCGTCGCCTGCGCCAACTCGATGACAAGCACAACTTCACCCTGGTGTGCCGCGATCTGTCGCAGCTCAGCACCTTCGCCAAGGTCGACACCGCCGCTTTTCGCCTGCTGAAGAATCACACACCTGGCCCCTACACCTTCATCCTCAACGCCACCCGGGAAGTGCCGCGCATGCTGCTGCATCCCAAGCGGCGCACCATCGGCTTGCGTGTGCCCAATCATCCGATTGCGTCAGCGCTGCTGGAAGAGTTGGGCGAGACGATGATGAGCGTCAGCCTGATCCTGCCCGGCGAAGATCTGCCGATGAGTGATCCCTATGAAATGCGCCAGATACTCGAACATCAGGTGGATCTGATCATCGACGGCGGTTTCGGGGGGCTAGAAGCCTCCACGGTGATCAGCCTGGTGGACGACGAGCCTGAGATCATCCGCGTGGGTTGCGGCGACCCATCACCCTTTGCCGAGCAGCGCTGAACCGATGTCCAACCCTGCTGAACATGTCGACAGCCAGGCCGGCGCCCAGCAGGAGCTGCCGTTCGCCTTGGTCTACGGGCAGGCGCTCACCGAACTGCCGGTGGATCTGTACATTCCGCCGGACGCTCTGGAGGTTTTTCTCGAAGCTTTCGAAGGCCCGCTGGATCTGCTGCTCTACCTGATTCGCAAGCAGAACATCGACGTGCTGGACATCCCCGTGGCGGAAATCACCCGCCAGTACATGGGCTATGTCGAGTTGATGCACAGCGTGCGCCTGGAACTGGCTGCCGAGTACCTGGTGATGGCCGCCATGCTCGCCGAGATCAAGTCGCGCATGCTCCTGCCGCGTTCCTCAGAGGCGCAAGAAGAGGAAGACGATCCGCGTGCCGAGCTGATCCGCCGGTTGCTGGAATACGAGCGCTTCAAGGCGGCGGCCGAAGGCATCGACACCTTGCCCAGGGTTGGCCGAGACCTCACCGTGCCGCGAGTCGAAGCGCCCGAAGCGCGAGCGCGCAAGCTGCTGCCAGAGGTCAGTTTGCAGGAGCTGCTGGTGTCCATGGCCGAGGTGCTGCGCCGCGCCGATATGTTCGAGAGTCACCAGATTAGCCGTGAGGCGCTCTCAACCCGCGAGCGCATGAGCGAAGTGATGGAGCGCCTCAAGGGCGGGGAGTTCGTGCCTTTCATCGAGCTGTTCACGGCCGAAGAGGGGCGCCTCGGCGTGGTGGTGACCTTCATGGCGATTCTGGAGCTGGTCAAGGAATCGCTGGTGCAACTGGTGCAGAACGAGGCCTTTGCCGCCGTGCATGTGCGCCTGCGCGTAGCGGGCGTCGAAGAGGACGAGAGCGAGTTCGAATGAGCTGCTAGACTCGCGCTTTTTGCGGCCTTCTGCGCGGTATTTCCTGACGATGAATCTATCCGATCCCAAACAACTCGCAACCTTGCTCGAGGGCCTTTTGCTCGCGTCTGGCAAGCCGCTGTCGTTCGAGCGGATCATGGAATTGTTTGAGGAGGCCGAACGGCCGGAGCCCGACGAGTTTCGCAAGGCGCTGGCGATTCTGGGCGGCAGTTGCAAGGGGCGGGCGTTCGAACTCAAGGAAGTAGCCTCCGGTTATCGCCTGCAGATCCGTGAGAATCTCTCCACCTGGGTGGGCCGTTTGTGGGAGGAGCGCCCGCAACGCTACTCCCGTGCCATGCTCGAAACCTTGGCACTGATCGCCTACCGTCAGCCCATCACTCGCGGCGAGATCGAGGAAATTCGTAGTGTTGCCGTGAACAGCCAGATCGTTAAAACCCTGCTGGAGCGAGAGTGGATTCGCGTGGTGGGCTATCGGGAGGTTCCCGGCAGGCCGGCGATGTTCGCGACCACCAAGGGCTTTCTCGATCACTTCAACCTGAAGAATCTCGACGAACTGCCGCCTCTGGCCGCACTGCGCGAGCTGGAGCCCGAGCCGATCCTGGCTCAGGATGACGACCCGGACGTACCGCAGAGCCTGCAGGCTCGCGCTGACCTTGCCTTGGGCGATGAGCCGGAAGCGGATAGCCGTTCCGAAGCCGCTGCCGAGACCAGCTTCGGTTCGCTGCTGGCCGAGCTCGACGCCATGGAGCAGGGCCTGAAAACCGATTTCGATGATTTGGCGCGTGCTGACGAAGAGCCGAACCGCGAAGAACAGGGCGCTGTCTTTACAGCTGAGGATGACAGCCGTGAAGAGAGCCCATGAAAGATCCCTGCATCAGTGTCTGCAAGTTCAGCGATAGCATTTGCCTGGGCTGCGGGCGCAGCAAGGCCGAGATAAAGGCCTGGAAAAAACTCGACAAGGCTGAGCAGCGCCTGGTTTTGGCCGAGGCCGATATGCGCTTGTTGGCACTAGGTTCCAAGGCGCGCCGCAAGCGTTGAGCTGAGCACCTATGTTGACAGCCGCTCGCTGGACGCCCTCATCTGGTCAGCTATGCTTTTGCGCCAGGTGCGTTGAGCGCCTTATCCGCGTATGATTCGCGCCCCTTCGACGAGATGATCGTCCCATCACCAGAAAACACCGGGAGGTGCCCAGATGAGTGAAACCGAAGAATACAGCCCCGCTGGCGAGAAACTGCAGAAAGTCCTGGCTCGTATTGGTCTGGCCTCGCGCCGTGAGATCGAGTCCTGGATCACCGCAGGTCGCGTCAAGGTCAACGGCAAAGACGCCACCTTGGGTCAGCGCGTCGACTTGCATGATGCCATCGCCATCGACGGCCGCCTGCTGCGCCGCGAAGAAGCGACGGAAGCACTGCGTCGCGTACTGATCTACAACAAGCCAGACGGCGAGATCTGCACCCGTGACGACCCGGAAAAACGCCCAACCGTGTTCGACCGCTTGCCGCGGCCGAAGGAAGGCCGTTGGATCAATATCGGCCGTCTGGATATCAATACCACCGGCCTGTTGATGTTCACTACGGATGGTGAGCTGGCTAACCGCCTGATGCACCCGTCCTATCAGATGGATCGCGAGTACGCGGTGCGTGTGCGTGGCGAAGTCGACGAAGAAATGATCGAGCGTCTCAAAGCTGGCGTGATGCTTGAAGACGGCCCGGCCAAGTTTACCGACATCAAGGAAGCGCCCGGCGGTGAAGGCTTCAACCATTGGTACCACTGCGTGGTCATGGAAGGGCGCAACCGTGAAGTGCGGCGCCTGTGGGAGTCTCAAGGTCTTGTGGTCAGCCGTTTGAAGCGTGTGCGCTTCGGCCCGGTATTCATGACCTCCGATCTGCCCATGGGCCGTTGGCGCGAAATGAGCCAGCGTGAAGTCGACATCCTCAGTGAAGAAGTCGGCCTCAAGTCGGTGGCGCTGCCGGAAATGAAGGAAAAGGCCCGCGAGAAGCTCGAGCGTTTGCAGCGCAAGGCAGCTAAACCGGTTGGCCGTGGTGAGCGCCCAGCGCGTACCGCGCGTCCGGCTACTGGCGGCCCCGTTCAGCCATCCAGCAGCGGTCGTGGTTCCCGTGAGGAGCAGGGCGAGCGTCCGACACGTGCGCCGCGCACTCCACGTGGTGAAGGTCGTAGCGAACCATCGCGTGGCACGCCAGTTGCCGAGCGTCCGCGTGATGTTGGCAAGAAGCCTGGCAAGCCTCGGGGCGAACGCCCGGAGTCGGCTGAGCGCGCGCCGCGTAAGCCTGCTGGTGCCGATAACCGCCGCGGTCGCCCGGCAAGCGAAGGTCAGCGTCCAGGTTTCGGCCGTGGTACTCGCAAGCCGCAGTAACTGATCACAAGGCAGTTCGTAGCAGCTGCCAGCGGTCATGAAAAAGGGCCCCCTCGGTTAGGAGTGGGGCCCTTTTTCATGTGAGCTATCTGGCGTTTAGATCAGCTAGCCATGGCCATGCAGTTGCGTCCGTTGCGTTTGGCGCTATACAGCGCCTTGTCTGCGCGGTTGAGTAGGTTTTCAAGCGGCTCGCCTGCTTCCAGGGTGGCGCAACCGAGGCTGACAGAGAGTTCTATGGGCTTGCCTTGCGCCACGCATTGCAGCCCCAGCACCGACTCGCGCAGGCGCTCCCCCACCAGTGCGGCACCTTCGCGTGGTGTGCCGGAAAGCAGTACCAGAAACTCTTCGCCACCGTAGCGGAACACCATGTCGATATTGCGTAGCTGATCCTTGAGGGTCGCGGCTACGGCCTTCAGGACTTCGTCGCCAGCGCTATGACCGTGCTCATCGTTGATGCGTTTGAAGTGGTCGATATCCAGCATCAACAGCGACATCGGTTGCCCGTTACGGCGAGCCAGCTCGATTTCCCGTCCTAGTACCTGATCCATGGCGACGCGGTTGCCGGTGTTGGTCAGGGGGTCGCGCAGCGCGCTCTGGATGGCAACGCGGTAGAGCAGGGCGTTGCGTAGCGGGAATAGCAGGCAGGCGAGCAGCGACTCCAGCTGGGCCAGCTCCTGATCGGAGAAGCGTTGGCGGCGGCGAAAGGTCAGCTCACCCAAGTATTCGCTCTCATGGCTGAGGCGGTAGGTGGCCGAATGATTGGCCTGTTGACCCATGTCCAGGCGCAGGTCGCTGCTCAAGTGCTGGTAGCCGAGCGCATCGACCGGCACCAGGTGCTGGAGCTCACGAAAGAACATACCGAGAATGCGTTCTGCATCCAGGCTGGTTTGTAATTGCAGGCCAAGTCGCTGGCGCAATTGCGCGAGGCTGATCGGGCGTGCCTGATCCTTACGATTCGAGAAATCGAGACGCTGCAGCTTGGCAGCATCGAAATCGATCGTGTTCTTCTGGCTAGGTGGAACCATTTTGGCGAACCTCTGGCGCTTCATTACGACTTATGAGCAGTAGAGCGAATTTCGTGCCAGTCTTTTTTGGCCCTATAAAAGCCTTTAGGTTCAATGGGTTGGATGGAGAGGTGAGGGGCAGAGTGCCATTGATGGCAATTAGCTGTCAGAAGGCCGGCAATGATTTGCCGGTCTTGGGGTCGTCGCGACAATTTAATGTCGAGTCAGGTTTTGCTGTTGCTTGAGCGCTTGGGTGCGAATGATTTCAACGTAATTGCTCCATCTATTGAGGCAACGGCGTGAAATCGGAGGTTAGCGGCGTATCACGAGTAAACCGGCAACCAGGATCAACAGCATCCCGCCCCATGTATGCACGCCGGGCACTTCGTCAAATATCAAGTATCCCCATAAGCATGCAAAAATAAGGTAAATGTAGTCAAAAGTCCCGATCAGCGCCGAAGGTGCAATTTGGTAAGCTTTCGCTGTTGCGGTATTGATGGTAACCAAGGCAATTGCATAGCTGACGATAAAAATTGCTTCCTGCCAGCCTATGGGTTGCCAGGTCAAAAACAGCCCTGGCGCAGAGGCCATCAAGGCCGGGCCACCTAGATAGGACAGGAGACCGCCAAAGCTGGCGGCGATTAGAAAAGCTATGTTCAGGCCCAGAGCCATTACCAGTGGATGCTCGCCTCGACAGTGCCGGCGCGTCACCACCATCGCGGCGGCATAAAACACCGCGCCGATTACGGGTAAAAGCACAGCAAGATCAAATGCTTCAGATCCGGGGCGTAAGACGATAGCGACTCCCGCGAAGCCTACCGCTACGGCTATCCAGCCACGGGCCGAGAGGCGCTCTGCGCCATAGCACGTTGAAAGAATCGCGATGAAGAGAGGTGTGGTGTATATGGCAACGGCAGCTACCGAGAGGGGAATGAGTGGCAACGCCGAGTAATAGGCTACCCACATCAGTAACAGCAAGATGCTCCTTGCTGTAACCCAAGGCACCGATGTCACGTGCAGTTGCCCGGAGCTTATTCTTGTGGCCAGCCATGTTCCAAGGAGTGGAACCGAAATGCAGGACACGAGTAGAAATAGCTGCCATAGCGCCAATCGAGTACTGAAATACTTCACTGATGCATCCGCGAGCGAGAGCAGGAAAACGGCAGATACGATCAGCGCTATTCCCTGATATACGCTGTCATTTCTGACGTGCGGAGTGCTCATGGTGATTTGCTCATGGCTCGGCGCGCTACTGCTGGGGCCGCGTCAATCTTCAGTCACCGCGGTATTCGCAGCCGCTGCTGCAGGTCTCGTGAATACGAATGCGTGACAGCTCCGGGAGCAGCGGTTTGAGTTGCTGCCATACCCATTTGGCGAGAACTTCGCTGGTCGGGTTTTCCAGGCCAGGGATGTCGTTGAGGTAGTTGTGGTCGAGTTGTTCGTAGATCGGCTTGAAGATGGCCTTAATCTCCGAAAAGTCGCGAATCCATCCGGTATGCGGGTCGACCTCTCCCTCGATATACACCGCGATGCGGAAGGAATGGCCGTGCAGGCGCGCGCATTTATGGCCTTCCGGCACGTGCGGGAGCCGGTGGGCGGCTTCGAAGATGAATTCTTTGAACAGTTCCAAGGCCAGTCTCTTTGTCTACAGTGCGAACAGGCTGCGATTCTAGCAGCCTGCTGCGTACTGTAGGACGTTCACTGAGCCAGAGCGGCGTTGCGATCGTGGCGATAGACGCTTACCGCTTCGTAGACTGCCTTGCGCAAGCGATTGATACCGCCGATTGGACGATGCTCCGGTAAGGCGTGCCAAGGATTGAAGGACAGGTTGTCGCAAAACAGGTTCTGCTCCGAGCTGTCGAAGTCCTGGGCTGGGAGGCGGATGTCCGCGACGGTTTCGAACGGAGAAATTCGCTCGTCCCATTCCACGCTGGGATCCTCGATCGGCATGTAATGGTTCGGATTTTGCCGTTGTACCTGCAGCGCGAAGCAGGCCGGCATGCGATCCAGCGAAAGCTGCTGATAAAGCGCGCTGCGCAGGAAGTTGGGCAAGTCGGTATTGGGCTTGGGAATCGCGTAGGTCGGGCAGCTTTCAGGGCTGGGGATGACCCGGTACTTGATGTTGTGTGGGCCCAGCTTGAAGGGGGCGATCGAGTTGTAGGTCGTTTCGACCGGGCTGCTCGGCGCAGGCGAAAGCGTTTTCAGGGCGATGATCAGGTGGCGGATTTCCCAGCTACGGGGATCTAAGCTGGGGAAGAAGGCCAGCGCTTTCTTGCCGTCCGCCTGGGCGGCGAAGTTGCTCCGGTACTCGGCAACGTCACGTACGAAGAATGCCGGATGGTTGAACATCACGAAATCCTGCTCGTCGGCATGGCGCGGATTGACCATCAGCTTGTTGCCTGGAACGTCGAGCAGCTTGATGGCCATACCCCTGGCATCACGAGCGCGGTCGAACTGCGGATAGGCGTTGCCGTTGGACAGGCGCATCCAGGCCTGCCAGGTCTTGCCCGGTTCGCTGAGCACGCCATGGCGCAGGGTTTCATCGAGCTCTGCTCTCACCGTGACTTCGGCCTTCACACAACCGTGCGCCTTGGCATGGGCGTCGCGCAGGACGCGGGTATTATCGCGGTGCTGCTCGACCACGCGGATGGCATCTTCGATGATGCCCTCAGTATAGGCCGCCTCATTGGCGGGTATCTGTTCCTCGCTGGAAACTGGCCCGGAAAACTTCCAGCTGTAGTAAGCGGCGCCTATGGCCCAGCCACCAAGGCCGACGACCAATAGCACGACGAGTGTTTTGCCCAGAAGCCGGCCGAGCCAAAGCCAGAATCGTTTAAGCATCGTTGGACTCCTTGTTGTTTGCCGTCACGCTGCCCTGGCAGAACTGTCCGGGGCTCCAGGGTTTGCTCGGCACTTCGCTCAATTGATTTTCCAGCTGCGCATTACCCAGCACTTTCAGGTACTCGACCAGCGCCCAACGCTCCTCTGGCTGCAGGCCGCGGCCAATGACGCCGTCGTTACGGCAGCCGTCGCGGAACTCGTGGCCGTTGTTGCCGTTGCCTTTGATACGGGTATCGAGAAGGAAACCGCCGGGGAATTTGTCGCTTACGAAGCCGACATGCTTGGGATCGAATTCGAAGTTGCCGACCCAGAAGCGGCTGGGGCGCTCCGAGACCGGCGACAGCAGATGAAACAGCGTGGGTACCGAGCCGTTGTGCAGGAAGGGCGGGGTGGCCCAGATGCTGTCGAGGGGGCGCGCCTTGTAGCCGCGGATCTCCTGCACACCGATAGGTAGGCCATAGCCGTCCATGCGCTTGCGCTGCTCCGGTGCGATGCCGTTGTCGCGGTAGGCCCGCTCTTCGACATAGGCGGTGACGTAAGCCAGCGCTTCGGCGGTGGAGATGGCGCGCAAGTCGACCTTGTCGAGGCTGTTGCTGAACAGCTTGACGTCGAGCTTGGCCAGCTCCGCTTTCGTCCACCCCAGCTTGCTGATGTCGAAACGATGGTCGGCGATATTGTCGGCAGTGGTGGAGTCGGTGCCGACGATGGACGTCGGGATGACGCGCATGTGCCACTCTGGGTCGCGCTCCGGGGCCATGCGTTTATCCGGCGGAACGACCTGTGGTGCGTGGCAGTGGGCGCAGTTTTCCTGGAACAGGGCGCGCCCTCGGCTGGCCAAGGCGATATCCACCTTGCCAAAGATCTTTTCCGGCCACGCAGGCGGTTGCAGGCGCTTGAGCGTTTCCTCCAGTGCATAGAGGTCGTTGATGCGGACGCTGGAGGCATAACGCTGAGCCTCCGGGACGGCTTGCCCGTTTTCGTCGAGCAGATGCAGCGTGGCGCCAACGCCGAGCGATTCGCCGACGTTACGTGCCATGGGCTGCATGGCCGAGCCGTTCCACTGCACCCAGTCGAATTTCCAGATATCCCAGAGGTGCGGATAGCTGACCGGTGCATCGGCAATCCGGTAATTGGCGGCGTCGATGCTGTCACCGAACACGGTATTGGCGATGCGCCCGAAAGCATCGGTACGGCCGAAGCCTTCTTCGGTCGGGTACAGGCCTCTGTGCCAGTCGTTGTAAGCGGTACTCAGCAGCCGATCGAGGACTTGCTTGAATTCTACCCGCAGGGTGTCGTACTCGCGCTCGTAGCGCTCGCCCAATACCTCCCGGGCGAAGCGGCGGAACTTCAGCGGGTTGTAGTAGGTGAACGCCATGCTCATGCCGAGGGACTGGCCAAAGCTGCCCCCCTTTAGGGTCGGCACGGTGGAAGCCAGGGAGTGCAAGGCTGCGCCGCCGTCGATACGCACCGCCTGGCCCTTGAAGCGCAGCTCGCCGGTGTGACAGGCGGCGCAGGTGATGTCCAGGTACTCAACGCCGCTTTCGTCATCCTGATGGCGTGTGAAGCCCACCGGCAGGTTGCCAGGATTGAGTGCCGTGGCCTTTTGCCCGGGCTGGGTGAGAAAGCCGAAACGTGCCAGGTAGTCGGGGTCGGCGAACTTGGCGTTGCCGAAGGGCAGCTCCAGCGCCGAGAACCATGCGTACTGCAGACCCTTCACCCGCGTTCCCTGGGGGGTGTAGTAGTAGAACTGACGTTCCTGCTCGCTCCATTGCCCAAGGTAATGCACCTTGTCCGCTGGCTTGTAGTCGGGAAGATTAGGCTTGGCGATGAAGTAAGTGGCGATCATTAACGCGATGAGCAACAGCAGAAGGATGATCTGCAAGGTGCGGCGAATCATGCGCATCGGTGACGTCCTTGTGGCGTTTTCTAGTCGTGTTCCTTTATGCCCATGCCAACGGCTAATGGCAAGATGCCAGACATGCATCCCGTGATATTTGTGTGGCTTTCGATGGCCTGGCATCCCAGGCGGCCACACTGCCGGCCGCCGCAAGCGACGTTAAAAAGTTCTCCCGGAAACTGTTTATTCGCCAACTGCCAGCCAGGCTTCGACCAGGCCAATGACTTCGTTCTGGCGCTCACTCCAGGCCCCTGCAATTTCCACGACGGCCTGCTCATGTGCCGCGAGCCATGCAGCGCAGGCCTGATGAAAAACGACCCGCTGTGCGAGCTCCGGCTGGCAGCGCTGGCCGTCACTGACCCATTCGACCCCGCGCGGGTCGAGCAATAGATGCAGGTGGTATTCACGCTCGAGCAGCGCCGGTTCCATCCAGTCGGGACAGTCACCGAACAGCTCATGGCTCCAGAGGATATTGCTCAGCAGGTGAGTATCGAGAATCAGCAGGTGAGGGCGCTTCTCCCGCGCGGCATCTTCCCAGGCCAGCTGGCCCCTGGCGATGGCGGGTATGTCGGCGTAGCAGGTATCGCGTTGCTCGCTGTCGATGAAGTGGCGCACGTACTCACCAACGATGATTCCCCCGAAGCGCTGCTGCAACCCATTGGCCAGCCAGCTCTTGCCGCTGGACTCCGGGCCCGTCAGTACCAGAACCTTCATGATGCACGCACGACCAGTTCGCGTCGCCAGGTCAGCCAGCCGTGACAGGCGAGCAGGGTGAACAGGCCGTACAGAGCGGCGGTGGAGTAGAGCGCCTGGTCGATGAACAGCGCGACGAAGAGCAGATCGAGGACGATCCACAGCGGCCAGCACTGCAGGCGTTTCTTGGCCATCCACAGCTGCGCCACCAGGCTGAAGGCACACAGCGTTGCATCCTGCCAAGGCGCGCTGGCATCAGTGTAGGTGCTCATCAATACACCCAGTACGACCGAGCCCAGCAGGCCCAGCGCAAGGCCGGCGGAGATCGGGCGAAGACCCAGGCTGGATACCTGAAGGCGCTCGTCAGGCCGGTCGCCCCGTGTCCAGTGCCACCATCCGTAGAGCTGCAGGGCGGCGTAGACGAATTGCAGCAGCACGTTGGAATACAGCCGCGCCTCGAAGAATACCCATGCATAGAGCACCACCATGACCAAGCCAACAGGCCAGCACCAGGGATTCTGGCGCACGGTCAGCCAGACGGCGATCAGGCCGAGCAGTGAGGCACAGGCTTCGAGCGGTGACATGGAACCCCTGAATGCGTGGTGGTGTAGGGGGCGCATTCTATCCCGTGCCACTCGAGGCGTCTCGACACAGTACGGTGCGTTATGGCGGCAATTCGAGGGATTGCAGTGATAGCGGTTTGAAATTGAAAACAACTGCTTTATAACTGCCGCTTTTTTCGGCCATGCTGGAACCTACACCAGCCACTCCAGTCCGAGAATCATCCCCTTTCCAGCCAGCCTGTCTGGCACATCCGTAGGAGTTCTGATGGACAGTTGGCTCGCTTTTCAGGCGCTGATCCTGGGTATCGTTGAAGGCCTCACTGAATTTCTGCCCATTTCCAGCACGGGTCACCTGATCGTCGTTGGCGATCTGCTGTCGTTCAATGGTGAGCGCGCCACGGCATTCAAGATCATCATCCAGCTCGGCGCGATCCTGGCGGTGATGTGGGAGTTTCGTCAGCGCATCACGTCGGTGGTCACCGGCCTGGGCAGTGATCCCATGGCGCGGCGCTTCACGGTAAACGTGTTGGTTGCCTTCATTCCTGCGGTGATCCTCGGTCTGCTGTTCGCCGATATCATCGAGCACTGGCTGTTCAACCCGATCACCGTCAGTGCGGCCTTGGTTATCGGCGGCGTGATCATGCTCTGGGCGGAGAAACGCCAGCACCGCATCGTCGCGGAGTCGGTCGATGACATGGACTGGAAGCTGGCCCTCAAGGTCGGTTTCGCCCAGTGCCTGGCACTCATTCCGGGTACATCGCGCTCTGGTTCGACCATCATCGGCGGCCTGTTGTTTGGCCTGTCGCGCAAAGCAGCCACCGAGTTCTCGTTCTTTCTGGCCATGCCGACCATGGTCGCAGCCACCGTATACTCGCTCTACAAATACCGCGACATCCTGCAGTGGAGCGATCTGCCGATGTTCGCCATCGGTTTCGTGACGACTTTTGTGGTTGCCATGATTACCGTGCGCGCGCTGCTGGTATTTATCGCCAACCACAGCTACGCGGTGTTTGCCTGGTACCGGATCGCTTTTGGTCTGGTGATCCTGGCGACTTGGCAATTCGGCTGGATCGACTGGAGCACGGCAGAAGGCTGATTGCCTTGCCAGACAGGGAAGACCTATGCAGACCAAGGAACAGGCCGGCCGAATCAAGAGCTGGAACGACGACAAGGGCTTCGGCTTCATTCAGCCCGCTGCGGGCGGTGTCGAGGTCTTCGCGCACATCTCGGCGATGCGCGGTGATCGCCGACCTAGCGCCGGTGATCAGGTGATGTTCGTCGCCGGGCGTGACGAAAAGGGGCGTTTGCGTGCCGAGCATCTGCGCCTTTCGGGTGAGCTGGCCATCGATCAGCCGCAGATTCGCGTCAAGCCGCGGGCTGCCGCACCGTCCCGTAAGCCCCCGGCCGCGGCCGGGCGCGCAGCCAAACCACATGCACGCAATACCCGCCAGACATCGGGTGCACTGCGTAATCCAGCCGCCAAGCTAGTGATCTTCGCTGCCCTATGCAGCCTGCCCGCGTTTGGCGCTCTGCGCTGGCTGGCAGAGGGGCAGAGTATCTGGCCGCTGCTGCTTTATCCGCTGGCCAGCGTGCTGTGCTTCATTCTCTACTGGAGCGACAAGAGCAGCGCCCAGCGTGGCCGTCAGCGTATTGCGGAAAACACCCTGCATCTGGTCGAGCTGGCAGGCGGCTGGCCCGGTGCTCTGCTGGCGCAGCAAGCGTTCAGGCACAAGACGCGCAAACTTTCTTACCAGCTGCTGTTCTGGATCATCGTGGTGCTGCACCAGCTGTTCTGGGCTGACCAGGTGTTGTTGGCCGGAGCTTATACCAGTGGCAGGCTGGGCGGCCTGCTATAGATCGAGCAGCAAGCCGACCTGCTGCTTCTTGGGCAGGCGCCGCACAACCAGCTGGTGAGAGCGGGTCAGCAACTCACGCAGCTCTACGTCCCCCATGGGTTGTTGGCTGCCGTTCATGCTGATCCAGTGAGCACGGGCCAGGTAAGGTGCGGGGCGAACGCCTGGGCGGTCGGTGAAACCGAGAAACAGCGCGTCATCCACCTTGAAGGCCAGGTTGTCACCGAGAAAGTCGACGATGGCGAACATCTTGTTGTGCGCCACGGAAAACACCTGATTGCTGCCCCATTTGTAATCCACGCGAGCCCCTGGCAGTTGCAGGCAGAAGGCAACGAGTTCTTCGCGGGTCATGGCTGCACTTCCTTCGGTCGTTCCGCTCGGCGCAGTAGCAGGAGGCTCAGCCCAAGGCCAAGCAGCGACAGCAGGCCGGAAGCGAGGAACACGGCGCCGTAGTCATAGGCGCTGGCGATCAGGCCCATCAGCGGCCCGGCAATGCCCAGTGCCAGATCGAAGAACAGCGCGTAGGCGCCCAGCGCTGAACTGCGGCTGGCGGCGGGTATATTGCCGATTGCCTCCACACCCAGCGCCGGGTAGACCAGCGAAAGGCCGAAGCCCGTCAGCGCGGCGCCACAAAGTGCCAGTGCCGGGATCGGGGCGAGCCAGAGCAGCAACAGGCCCAGGGTTTCGATCGCCAGGCAGATGGTCGCGACCCGGTAGCCGCCGCGCCGCTCGATGGCGCCGGCGAACAGCAGTCGGGCGACGATGAAGGCCACGCCAAAGGCGCTCAGGCAGTAGGCCGCGTGCTCCCAGCCGAGGCTGGCGTAATACAGGGTGACGAAGGTCGCCAGGGTGCCGAAACCGATGGAGCCCAGCGCGAGCGCTACACCATTGGGGGCAATGGTCAGGAATACGTGATGAAACGGCAGGCGCTTGCCCTGAATGATCGGGATCGCGGGTTTGTCGCGCGCCACCCAAAGGGCGCCAAGGCTCAGCACGGTGATCGCCAAGCCGATACTCCAGAGGCCCAGGGAGGAGGCCATCACCACGCCGAGCGGCGCACCTATGGCGATGGCGCCATAGGACGCAATGCCGTTCCAGGAAATCACCCGCGCGGTGTTCTCCGCACCGACCCGGCCGATGCCCCAAGTGATCGCCCCGGTACCGATCAGCGCCTGGGATATGCCCAGCGCCACCCGTCCCGCCAACAGCAAGCCCAGGCCGACGTCGCTGGACAGACCATGCAGGCTGGTCGCCGCGAGCGTCAGCACGCCGCTGCCCGCGGCACCGGCGAGGCCATAAACCACTGCGCGCTTTGGCCCGATACGGTCGATCAGCACGCCAGTAATGGGGCGTGAAACCAGGGTGACGAGGTACTGCAGGCTGATCACCAGGCCAGCCATCACCGAGCCATAGCCCAGATCGTTGAGTACGAAGCCAGGCAGCACGGCGAGAGGCAGGCCGACACACAGGAAACCGATGAAGGTGAAGAAAACCACTGCAAGAATTCGGGCGGTCTGGCCAGGAACGTGGGGCTTGCGAGCGGTCATCGGGCATCCTGTTTGGTAGAAGGGGGTTATCGATCGTTCTAAGGCGTTTCTGACAGGGCCGGAGCCAAGTCCGTTCCAGGCATCAGCCAGCCGTTGGCACTGGCCTGGATCATGTGGTCGAGCCACGCCCTCACAGCCGGCAGCATGCCCTGACGATGAGGATAGACGGCTTGCAGATGGCCGCCGGGCAGTTCCCAGTCCGGTAGCAGGCGAGTCAGGCGGCCAGCCTTGATATCGGCCAGGCACTTGGTGTGCGGCAGCATGGTGAAGCCCAACCCCTGCAGCGCTGCTTCCCGGCGTATGTCGAAGTCTTCGATGCTCAGACGCGCCTCGAAAGTCACCTCACGGCGCATTCCCGACTGACTTTTGAAAATATGGTGAATGCGCCGGTCACTTCCCACGGCGCCGAGTGCGGGCAGCTGCTGCAGATCGTCCGGAGTCTGAATGCTCAGCCCTTGTAGCAAGGCCGGGGAGGCCACCAGAAAGGCCGATGCTGGTGCCAGCTGGCGGGCGATCAGCGAGGGATCTTCGTCACTCTGATCACGTACCCGCAGGGCGACGTCGACACCCTCCTGGAGCAGATCCACCCGGCGATTGGTGAGTACCACGTCGAGCTGAACCAGCGGGTATTTCAACAGGAAGCTGCTGATCACCTGATGCAGCCCGGCTCGGGCCAGTTCGCTGGGGCAGGACATGCGAATCCTGCCGCGCGGCTCACTGCTCAGCGAGGCTACCGCCTCCTGGGCCTGCTCGGCTTCGAGCAGCATGGCCTGACAGTGGCGCAGATAGCGTTCACCTGTTTCGGTCAGCGCCAGCTTGCGTGTGGTGCGTTGCAGCAGACGCACGCCCAGACGTGCCTCGAGCTCGGCCACTCGCCGCGACAGCCGGGATTTGGGAATGCCCAATTGTTGCCCGGCAGCGCTGAACCCGCCGTGCTCGACTACTTTGGCGAAGTACATCAGGTCGTTGAGATCCTGCATCACGGGCTCCAGCTCAGCAGAGAAATGAAGTTTGTCCTATCAGTGGAACGCATCATCGCATTTTTGCCGACTAATCAGGGATTGGCTTCATCGGTAGGATTAATCCATCAAACATCTACTGATGAACCTAATTGTTCAAGGAGCCACCATGAAACTTCTCCATCTCGATTCCAGCATTCTCGGCAATGCTTCCGCTTCTCGTCAGCTCAGCGCCGCTGTGGTCGATGCCTGGAAGAGCGGTCAGGCCAATCTGCAGGTCACTTACCGCGACCTGGCCAGCGATGCCCTGAGCCACTTTTCGGCTGCCAGTCTGGTTGCCGGCGGCACACCCGCCGAGCTGCGCGATGCCGCCCAGGCTCATGAAGTGGCGCTGGCCGAAGCCACACTGGAAGAGTTTCTCGCCGCTGACGCAATCGTGATTGGCGCCCCGATGTACAACTTTTCCATTCCGAGCCAGCTCAAGGCCTGGATCGACCGTATCTCCGTGGCCGGCAAGACCTTCGCCTACGACGAAAACGGCCCCAAAGGTCTGGCAGGTGGTAAGAAGGTGATCATCGCCTCGACCGCTGGTGGTCTGCATGCCGGCCAAGCCAGTGGCCAGGCCCACGAGGATTACCTGATCTTCGTGCTGCGCTTCCTTGGTATTACCGATATCCAGGTGGTGCGTGCCGAAGGTCTGGCTTATGGCGAAGAGCCGAAAGCCAATGCGCTGCGCGGAGCTCAGGAGCAGATCGACGCGTTGTTCGCCGCTGCCTGATTCCACTCCTGCCGCGGCGCCGTGGGTTTCCCTAGCGCCGCAAATGTGCTTCCTTGTGGCTCTGGCGCAGCTTCGGCTGTATCGAGTGGGCACATCCACGATGGGAGTCAAACAATGAAGAAATCACTGTTGTCGGTAGCGTTGCTGGGGCTGGCCGGGTTGGCCGAAGCGGGTGTGGTGGTCAAGAACGTGCCCTATGAAATCGATGGTGAGCCGTTCGAAGGCCTGCTGATCTATGACGACGCCGTCACTGATCCGCGTCCCGGTTTGCTGATGGTGCCCAACTGGATGGGCGTCAACGATGCGTCCGCTCAGAAAGCGGCGCGCGCGGCCGGAGACAAGTACGTGGTGTTCATGGCCGACATGTACGGCAAGGCCATTCGCCCCGGCAATGCCGATGAAGCCAAGGCAGCGGCCACCACCGTGCGCAGTGATCGGGCGCTAATGCGCAAGCGCGCCCAGGCTGCGGTCGAAGTCCTCAAGGCGCAGACCTCCCAGGTCGCTCTGGATACGTCCAAGCTGGGCGCGATCGGTTTCTGCTTTGGTGGCGGAACCGTTCTGGAACTGGCCCGTTCGGGGGCTCCGTTGAAGGCTTTCGTGTCCTTCCACGGCAATCTGGATACGCCCAACCCGGCTGACGCCAATAACATCAAGGCGCCGGTACTGGTACTCCATGGCGCGGATGATCCGGCAGTGCCGCAGGCGCAGGTCGATGGTTTCGTTGCGGAGATGAAGGCCACCAAGGTGGACTGGCAGTTGGTGAGCTACGGTGGTGCGGTGCATTCGTTCACCAATCCGAAGGCCAATACGCCAGGTAGCAATGAATACCACCCACTGGTCGCGGCGCGTGCCTTCAAGGCGATGAACAATCTACTCGATGAGGTGTTCGAGTAACGCGAACCGATACAGGGGAAGGCCGCTCGGCCTTCCCCCGCTGGCGTTTTACTTGGCTGGCAGGACAGTGATGTCGATGATGTCGGCAGGCAGATTCTTGATCTCGCCCAGCGCGCTGGCCTTGCCGGTTTCCAGATTTACCTGGTGCAGTGTGGTGCCGGTCAGCAGGTAAGCCGTGTTACCGCCTTTGCCATCACTCTTGATATCCAGCGCCGCATTTTTCAGGCCATCGGCGATCTTGCCGACTACCTGCTGGATGCCGTCGTTTGGCGGGTTCTGCAGCATCAGGTTGCCGCTGGCCAGATCCACCGTGTACAGCGCGGTTTTCTCGGTACCGGCGTAGGCGTTGGTGTAGGCACCGGCTACCACCTTGGCGGTCTTGCCTGCGTACGGGCCATCTTTGGCGTAGGCGACCTTGCCGTCTACCACGACTTCACCGCTCTCAACGTTGACGCGCAGGCTGGTGCCGTCGGCAGCCAGCAGGCGCAGACGATCGGCTACCGGGTTGAAGTCCACCACCGCCTGGCCTTTGCCTGGCAACGCTTGGCTCAGTTTGGCAGCTTTGCTGGCCGCGCCAGTTTTGGCGTCGACGGTGTAGAGCTGGCCAGCGTCATCCAGGCCGTAGATCCAACCGTTGGAAGGGCGTACATCAAGGCCGCGCAGGCTGGATACGCCGCTGAGTTTCACGTCGGAAGCAACGGTGAGGGTCTTGGTGTCGATGTTTAGCAGTTTGCCGTCCGCACTCAATGCCAGCAGGTTGTCGGCGTTGGCAGTGGCACAGCCCAGAGCAGCGGTGGTGATAGCGATACCGAGCATTTTCTTGGAAATGTTCATGAGCGTCCTCTCTATGGGTAAGGCGCGAAGGTCTCTTCGCGCTCGCATCCAGGCACCGTGATGAAGCACCTGTTATCAATACCCATGAGATGACGTCGCAGATGTCGGCAGACATACTTATTTACATCTGCCGATTTTCTGCGTGCATCCGATCAGTCCAGCGACGCTACCACAGCGCGGCCGATATACAGTACTTCGCCCGTTGGCCTGTTCAGTGGCGAGCCTCCGGATGGCTCCAGGGTCAGCTCGAACAGTTGACCGGCACGTACGGCGCCGATCTGCTCGGCGGACAAGGTCAGGCGTTCGCCCGGCTCCACGAGACCGAGTGAGCGCGGCCCGTCCTTCGGATCGACGAGCGTCCAGAACTGCACGGATCTATCCGCCGCGACCTGATCCTCACGCAGTGGCTCCAGCAGCAAGGTGCCAGCTGCATCGATATGCACTACCCAGCCCGGTGCTGCCGCTTCGCCAGGCGGCTGCAACACGGCGGTGTAGGAGGCCGGGAGCACGTCGCTGCGCCACGGCATTGGCAGCAGGGCGATGATCAGCGCCATCGCTAGGGCCGCGCTGGTCAGGCGCCAGGTATTCAGGCTCGACCACCAGGCCTGCCAACTGCTGGCCCGCTGACCCAGGTTCAGCGTTTGCTGCAGGCGCGGCCACAGGCCGGGCGAGGGTGTGCTGGGCTCGAGCTTGTCGCTTAGTTCGAGAAAGTGCTGCTCCCATTCCAGCGCCATGGCGGCAGCTTGGGGATCGTGCTCTATCAGCTCGGAGACTTCACGGGCCTGATCCTGCTCGAGCAGGCCCAGAACATACTCGCCGATGAGCGCACGGCGTTCTGCGGGGTCGGTGCTTATCATCGTTGCAAACACTCCTGCAGTGCGCGCAGACCGCTACGAATGCGCCCTTTGATGGTGCCCAGTGGGGTGGTCAGGCGTTCTGCGATCTGCTCGTGAGTCAGGCCGCGGTAGAACGCCAGCAGAACCGGATGACGCCGTGGGCGCTCGAGCTTCTGCAGGCAGGCGCGCAGATGACGTTTGTCCGACTGTTGTTCGTGTTGCTGAGCGGCCGAGGGACTTTCATCGATCAGGTGATCGGCGATGTCGTCCGCCAAGGCCACGGTGCGGCCGCGCTGGCGCAGCTGGTTCAGCGCGCGGTAGCGCAGGATGCTGTAGATCCATGCCCGGCCGCTGCCCAGCGAACGCTGGAAACGCCCGGCGTTACGCCAGATCTGCACGAAGGCATCGTGCAGGCAGTCCTCGGCCGAGTCGCGCTGGCCCAGCAGGCTGATTGCCAGACCGAGCATTTGCGAGGCTTCCTGGCGGTACAGTGCCTGGAAGGCGCGCTCGTCACTGCGGGCGCATGCTTCCAGCGTTTTTTCGTAGTCGAACATCGGGTCAGACATGCCGTCGTCCTGTCATGGGCTGCGTCCTGAATGTGACAAGGGTTATACCCGAGACAAGGGGTTACGGATGCCTCGGCAATGAAACAAATAGTCTCGCCTGTGCCTTCGCAGATCCGCCATATTGGCTGAACTTGGCGCAAGCGCTCACAGTCTATGCTGCTCAACGTCAGGAGGACGCCTGCATGCATCTGATTCGTCTGGGTTTTTTATTGTCTGCAGGGCTGCTGGCCGGTCTTGTCGAGGCGCGTGAATATCGTTACAGCGACGCCCATTTGCACTACGTCGATTTCTTCCAGGAAAGCGCAGGCATGGACATACTGCTGCAGCGCATGGACGAGGCGAAGGTCGATCACGTGATGTTTTCAGGCATACCGGTCGCCAAGAAATGGCACGAAGACGAGCCCAAGCGCCCGCGCTACTACGCCGGCGATGACGCCGCTGCCTACTGGTACAGCGCCACCGACGTGCTGATCGCCCATGCCTACAAGCAGGTGCCAGAGGCGCAGCGCCATCGTTTTCACCCGTTCCTGTCTGGCTTCAACCCCAACGACAAGAATTCGGATGCCCATATCCGCCGCATGCTGGAGCTCGATCCGGGGCTTTGGCAGGGCATCGGCGAGGTGTTCACGCGCCACGATGACCTGACCTCGCTGATCGAGGGCAGCACCCCGCGGGCCAACAACGAGGCCATGACCCGGGTCTATCACCTGGCGGCAGAATACGATCTGCCGGTGATGGTGCACTCCAACATCACCTCCAAGCGCGAGCGTAATCCGCTCTATCTGCAGGAGATCGAAGAGCCGCTGCGCAATCACCCTCATGTACGTTTCATCTGGGCGCATGCCGGCACCAGCATGGAGATCCATCGGCATCAGGAGAAGCTGGATTTTCTCTTCGATACCCTCGCGCGGATGTTGGAAAGCTACCCCAATCTATATGTCGATCTGTCCTGGACGATGCTCAGGCCTTACCTCACTGACGAAAACGGCAAGCCGGATCCTAAGTGGGTAGAGCTGGTCGGCCGCTACCCCGAGCGTTTCATGATCGGCTCCGACGTAGTCGGGCGCTTCGACAGCATGGGCGAGTACATGCAGGGCTTCGATCGCTTCCTCGATGAGCTGCCCGAAGACGTTGCTCACAAAGTGGCCAGAGACAACTTTCTTTCCATCCTGCCACGGCAGGTGAAGGAGGCGCTGCCTGCGCCACGCTGACGGCCACGATTGTCATTAGGTTGTCATCGCCGCGTCATAACCTCGCGCCATTCCAAAGAAGGAGCGTGAGATGCAACACTTTCGATTCGCAACGATGACGGCGCTGCTGCTGGCAGCAGGCCTGGTTCAGTCTGAGGTACGTGTGCAGGGGCCGGTCGAGTACGGCGTTTTCGTCAGCCAGTACAAGGATTTTCAACCGGGCGAGCGGGTGCTGACCCAGTCCAGTCAGGAAATCCAGCAGACCAGCGTGGTACCGGCCAAGTTGGGCACCAAGTTCGGTATGCGCTATACGCTGACGGGCAAGACTGCCGATGGCGAGCCGCTGACTCTGCTGTACCTCACCCCAGGCGTGACTGGTAGCGATGGCCAGCGCCGCGACAAGTTCGTGGTGACGCAGAAGCTGGTGCCCGACGCGTTGCAGGACGTCATGGCCTTCGAGTTTTCCGAGAATAACGAAGTGGTACCCGGCGAGTGGCATTTCCTGCTTTTCCAGGGCGACCGCAAGTTGGCTGAGCAGCGCTTCGAGGTGCGCTGAGGCGGCGAGATACAACGCTACGCGGGCCTGTAGTGAATAAACCCGGAGCATAAAAAACGGCGCCCTAAGGCGCCGTTTTTCGTATCAGGCAGTTATCAGTTGCCGGCCCAGCGCTTCAGTACCAGGGTGGCGTTGGTGCCACCGAAGCCGAAGCTGTTGGACATGATGGTGTCCAGCTTGGCGTTCTCACGGGTTTCACGCAGGATCGGCAAATCAGCGACAGCCGGATCCAGTTCCTCGATGTTGGCCGAGGCGGTGATGAAGTTGCCTTCCATCATCAGCAGGCAGTAGATCGCTTCGTGAACACCGGCGGCGCCCAGGCTGTGACCGGACAGGCTCTTGGTGGAGCTGATGGCCGGAGCCTTTTCGCCGAACACTTCGCGCACACCCTTCATTTCCGCAACGTCGCCGACCGGAGTCGAAGTGCCGTGGGTGTTCAGGTAGTCGATCGGGGTGTCGACGGTGGACAGTGCCTGCTGCATGCAGCGCACCGCGCCTTCGCCACTCGGGGCAACCATGTCGTAGCCGTCCGAGGTCGCACCGTAGCCGACGATCTCGGCGTAGATCTTGGCGCCACGAGCCAGCGCGTGCTCCAGCTCTTCAACGACGACCATGCCGCCGCCGCCAGCGATGACGAAACCGTCACGCTTAGCATCGTAGGCACGGGAGGCCTTTTCCGGGGTGTCGTTGTATTGAGTGGAAAGGGCGCCCATGGCGTCGAACAGGCAGCTTTGGCTCCAATGCTCTTCCTCACCACCACCGGCGAAGACCACGTCCTGCTTGCCGAGCTGGATCTGCTCCATGGCCTGGCCGATGCAATGCGCGCTGGTGGCGCAAGCCGAGGAAATGGAGAAGTTGACGCCCTTGATCTTGAAGGGTGTCGCCAGACAGGCGGAAACGGTGCTGCCCATGGTGCGGGTAACGCGGTACGGGCCAACACGCTTGACGCCTTTCTCGCGCAGGGTGTCGATAGCTTCCATCTGGTTAAGAGTGGAAGCCCCGCCAGAACCGGCGATCAGGCCGGTACGTGGGTTCGAGACCTGATCTTCGCTCAGACCGGAATCCTTGATCGCCTGATCCATCGCCAGGTAGGCGTAGGCCGCGGCATCACCCATGAAGCGGAACAGCTTGCGGTCGATCAATTCTTCCAGGTTCAGGTCGACGGAGCCGGATACATGGCTGCGCAGACCCTTTTCGGCGTATTCCGGATTGAAGCGGATACCGGGGCGGCCAGCGCGAAGGTTGGCGGAGACGGTTTCTTTGTCATTGCCCAGGCAGGAAACGATGCCTAGACCGGTAATAACGACGCGACGCATGGAAAGGATCCTTTAGAAACTGTCGGTGGAAGTGAACAGGCCGACGCGCAGGCTTTCGGCACTGTAGATCTCGCGACCATCGACACTCACGCTGCCATCGGCGATTGCCAGGATCAGCGAACGGGTGATGGTGCGTTTGATATGGATGTTGTAGGTGACTTTCTTGGCGGTAGGCAGAACCTGGCCGAAGAATTTCACGTCGCCCGAACCCAATGCACGGCCACGGCCGGGGTTACCCTGCCAGCCGAGGAAGAAGCCAACCAGCTGCCACATGGCATCGAGGCCCAGGCAGCCAGGCATGACCGGGTCGCCTTCGAAATGGCAGCCGAAGAACCACAGATCAGGATTGATATCGAGCTCTGCGACAATTTCGCCCTTGCCGTACTTGCCGCCCGTTTCGCTGATGTGGACGATTCGATCGATCATCAACATGTTGGGGGCGGGCAGTTGCGCATTACCCGGGCCGAACAGTTCGCCGCGGCTGCAGCGCAACAGATCTTCCTGGGTGAAGGCGTTTTGTTTGGTCATGCGAGCTCCTCAATAATCCCCACGCGCCTCGGCTGGGTAAATCGTCCTGGCTGGCGGCGCATCAGTAATGCGACTGCCAGCAGCCTAGTCATAGACTGTTGCGTTGTGGTGAAAGTCACAGTGCGGTGAGTACAGTTGTACTCTGCTGCGGCCAATGGTGTCACAGATGACCCTTTGACGCCCACTTCAGCCCGCAAGCGTGCAACATTTCCGTCGATCTGACTAGTCATCTAATGGTTGGGTGACAGCCAGCGATCGAGCAATTCCTGCAGTTCCATGCGTTTGAACGGTTTGGCGAGGTAATCGTTCATTCCAGCCTGCAAGCAGGCTTCCCGATCTCCCTGCAGCGCATTGGCAGTCAACGCGATGATCGGAAGCTGTCCTTGTGATCCCAGTTCGCGGATGCGGCGAGTGGCCTCGTAGCCGTCCATGATCGGCAGGCGGCAGTCCATCAGCACGGCTGCGAATCGACTCTGACGTACCGCCGAAACGGCCTGTACGCCGTCGACCACCAGGGTCACCTGATAGCCGAGACTGCGCAGCATGGCCTCGATCACCGTCTGGTTGACGGCGTTATCTTCCACCAGGAGTACCGAGTGGGTTTCTCGTATTTCAGGCTCTGGTGTTGTCGCTTCGGGGGGAGCAGCGGCTGTTGCGCCGAAAACGGCAGAGGAATTTCCAAGGTAAAGCAGGAACCGCGGCCCTGTTCGCTTTGCGCTTTCAGGGTGCCTCCCATGCGCTCTGCCAGCGTGCGGGCGATTGGCAGGCCCAAGCCGGTGCCACCGTAACGTCGGGAAATCGAATTGTCTGCCTGCTGGAAGGCATCGAACATGGTTTCAAGTCGTTCGCTGCTGATACCAATGCCAGTGTCGTGCACGCTACAGGTGAACCACAGCACCTGATTGTCCAGCGCCTGCCAGTGAGCCTCCACGCGGACTTCGCCGCGCTCGGTGAATTTCAGGGCATTGCCGATCAGGTTGACCAGAACCTGGCGAAGACGAGTGGGGTCGCCCTGTACCTGAAGCGATGGCAGTGCTTCGCCGAGTTCCAGGCGCAGGGCCAGTCCACGCTGCTGGGCGCTGTGCTGAAAAGAGTGCAGTGCAGTTTTCAACAGTACCGACAGATTGAAACTGATGAGCTCCAGCTCCAGTGCACCGCGTTCGATCCGCGAAAAATCGAGAATGTCGTTAATCACCTTGAGCAGGTGTTCGGTCGACTCCGTGGCCAGGGCCGCATATTCATGCTGCTCCTGGTTCATGTCCGTGGTTTCCAGCAACTGCAACATCCCCAGAACACCATTCATGGGGGTGCGAAGTTCGTGGCTCATCATCGCCAGAAAGTCCGATTTTGCACGGTTGGCCAGTTCCGATTCCTCGCGGGCCTTGATCAGCAATGTCATGGCCTGCTGTTGCTCCAGGGCGGCGTTGTTCAGGCCGCTGGCAAGGTTGTTGATGTGCTGGGCCAGGGTAACCAGTTCGCCGCCGCCGACTTCCGGAAGCGTCGTCTGGTAGTTACCGCTCTGAATTGCCGTGACGGCATCGCTCATCGCGCTTAATGGCCGAGACAGGCGGCTGGCGAGGCGCCGGGCCAGCAGGAAGGTCAGCAGCAGGGCAAACAACACCAGGATTGCGACCTTGAAGAGGATTTCCTGCTGGCGTGTATTGAAGGCTTCGCCGGACACGCCGACGACGACTCGGCCCAGGTAGTCGCCGTTTAGGGGGGCTGCGTGCTGGAATCTTCCTGAATGAAATCCGAACCCAAGTCGACCTGCTGCTGCCGGATCGGCGATTGGAAAATGTCGATATGCGTGTGGCCCGCCTGCACGTGTTCGGGTTGTTCGAGGTAGGCCAAGATGCTGTCGTCGCGATCACGCACCTCGATGAAGCGGACGTGAGGAGTTTTCAGGGTGGCCTGCAGCAGTGACTCCAGCACTTTGCGGTTACCCGAGATCACCCCGTATTCGGTGGCCGGTGCCAGTTGGCTGGCGATCAGTTGCCCGGTTTGATTGATCTCGACGCGCAGATCCTGCAGGCGGTTGAAGGTCAGGAATCCGGTTAGCAGGAGCGTTAGCAGCAGGGCCGGCCCGACACTGATGAGCTGGGTACGGATATGGATGTTCCAGCCGCGCCACAGTTTCATGGCGTTTCTCCTTCTGACAGATGCCGGGCAAGATCCTCGTCGCTGGGCAATTCCACCGCCAGAGCGCGCGCTACCTGGGAATTGCCGAGCACTTTGAATGTGTTCGAGTAGGTACCGCTTGGCCAGCTGTGCGGCGGTTGGTCGAGCAAGCGAGCGAGTGTGTCCAGCCAGTCGTTCTGGTCGCTGTAGGTGCTCGCCAGGCTGCCTGCACGGACGAAGCCTGCGCTAGGGCCAATCACGGCACGTTGTTGGCCGTAACTGGTCAGCAGCAGGTTCTTGGCGGTTTGTGGGTTGTACAGGTCGTCGTCGGCGACGCCGAGCAGCACGTCGCTGTCGCGCAGCACGCGCAACAATGTTCGGTTGTCGCGAGTGCTTGGCCAGCCTTCTGAGACTATCTGCATATCCAGGCCCGTGGCGGCATGCCGGATCTCGTCGAGCAGAAATGCGCTGTGCTCATCATGCAGTACACCAACCCGAGCGATATGCGGCAGCAGCAGTTTGGCCAGACGAAGCTGGCGCAACGGTGATGGATCTGACCAGAGCACGCTGAGTTTGGTCGGTGTACGGTCGCCAAGGGTTGCGCGCGCCTGGGTCTTGTTCACCTGCAATACCAGCGTCGGCGGGCCTTCATGCGAACTGAGGCGCCAGGCCAATGCCGGTTGACCGAACAGAATGAGGTAGGTATCTGCCGGTAGTTCGTTCAGCGGCGGCAGGTCGTTCAACGCTACGATACGTACACGATCCTGCGGGCGAGACGACGCCAGCGCGGTGCTGAAGCCCTGCAGGGTAGCGGTATCCCCTGCGGTGCTCAGCAGCAGCTCTGCCGCCTGCAGCGGGGATTGCAGCAGGCAGAGCAAAAACAGCAGGCGGCGCGCCCATGAGCGGCCTGACCTTGTTCTCGAACGATTGGCGACCATCTAGAATTCGAGCTCGGCGCTGAGATAGAACAGGCGGCGCTCGTCGTAGTTGTTCTCACGCCAGGTCAGGGCTTCATCATCCAGGCGCCACTGCACCACGCCCGCCACTTCCAGCTGGCTGCGGCCTATTGGCGTACGCTTGGCCAGGCGCAGATCCATACGCTCGAAGCGCCGCTCGTTGAGGCGATCCGCGCCGTAATAGAACAAACCACTCGACCAGCCCATTCCCCAGTCACGAAGCCAGCCGGCGGAGCCACTGTTGCGCGCGGTTAGGCGCTGATCGGTTTTACTGGTGGCGCTGAAGTCGACGTAGGCATAGGTCAGACGCAAGCGGTCATCCATGCTGACATGCCAGTCCAGTTGGGTTTCCGCACCGCTGAAACGCATGCGATGGGTATTGTCTGGAACGAAGCGATCGGCGCGCAAAGGCTCGCTGATCATGCTGTGGATCTCGTCGTAGAACAGCTTTACGTCAATGCTGAGGCCGGCTTCGGCGAACAGGCCGTTATAACCGAGCTCGTGGGAACGGATGACTTCCTGTTCGAGGTCGCGGGGCCCCTTGGCGTTGATGAAGTAGTAGGCATCGCGCTGGCCGAATGGCTGTGGCTGCAGGCCGCGAATTCGGTAGCGCCAATCGGCATTGTTTTCGTACATATCGGGGGAACGTACCGCCTCCGAGTAGACTGCTCGCAGGCCGTGGCGCGGAGTAATCAGGTAGTTGACGGCGAGGCGTGGTGTTAGCGATGAGCCGGTGAGCCGGTCGTCTTCGAGCATGGCACCGCCTTGCAGCAACCAATGGTCGTCCACCTGCCATTCAAGGTGGCTGAACAGGCGCCAGACCTGGTTGCTGAGCCGGCTGCTGAAAAAGGTTTCCGAGTCGGCCTGGTCATAGCGATAACCCAGGCCGCTGAGCAGGCGCAGGTTGTCGGTGAGGCTTAGGGTGTCCTGCAGTTCGAGGTCGTAGCGGGTTTCGCGGATGTTCTGGTTGGCCGTGCCGCAGACCTCGCGGGTCGCTCCCGAGGCCAGTTGCTGCTGAATCTGCGTTGCCAGCGCGCGTTCCTGAGTGGTACCCGCAGGCACGCTGCCGAACGGATTGCGGGTGAAGCGTGTCACGTACCCAGGGTTGAGCGCCCACAGCTCGGCGAGCTGAGGGCTGAAGGCGATTTCTGCTTCACAGGCTCGCCAGCTTTCCAGGCGTTCCCAGTGCTGTACGGAGCTCTGCAGTGACAGGCTGTGGTTGGCCGTCTGGTCGAAATTCCAGCGCAGCGAGCCTGCATAGTCGCGGGCCTTGACGTCCGAGTCGGTATCCCCGAGGCCGATACCCGGAAACAGCGGCTCATAGAGGTAGGGGCGCTGATTGCTGCCTTCCTTCGCGGCGAGTTGCCAGTCCAGGCTCTGGCGTTCATCGAGCTGATGGCTGACGGACAGATTGATACGTTCCAGGCGACGGCTGTCACGGTAGGGGGCGGCAAATTCATCGTGGTCGAAACCGCCATCCTCCTGGCCGCTGATCGACAGGCGCATGGCGCCACTGTCCCAACTGCTGCCTTGGCTGGCGTAGTAATCGGCGATACCACGCTGGCCACGGGTGACCTTGAGTCGGGTGCCATGGCTGTCTGCCGGATTGCGGGTAAAGATGCTGACGACGCCCATCAGCGCATTGGCGCCATAGCTCACGGTGTTGGGGCCGCGAAATACCTCGATGCGCTCGATGTCTTCCAGGGCCACTGGAATGTCCGACCAGTCGACGGTCGCCAGGCCCGGGTGATACACCGAACGGCCATCGACCATCACCTGCAGGCGTCGTGCTTCCGAGGCGCTGGAGCCGTGGTAGTTGAGTGTTGGTTGATTGCCGTTGCGGTAGCCGACCATCATGCCCGGCACCAGGCGCAGCAGTTCTGCGATATCGCGTGCTCCGCTGGCCCTGATCAGGGCGCTGTCGAGCACCGTCACGCTGCCAGGCACCGCAGCAGGCGACTGTTTCAGGCGCGTGGCGGTCAATACTTCGGGAACGACCTGGCCGCCGCTGAACAGGTCATCGGCCACGGCGTCGCCAGTGGCCAGGAGCGCCAGCAGCAGAAGTTTGAGGGGAGGGGAGGCTTTGGTCACGCAACGACCCTGTTCGCGCAGTGTGATGCATGTTAACCGAGCGGCGAACCGTTGCTAGTCATACATCGGTAAAAGACCCGTTTTTAGTTCAGCGAGCCAGTCTGCCGCGTTGGTCAGTCCGCAAGGGTGGCCGTGGGGCGAGTGAGCCGTATAATGCTGCATTGCCACACACCTCACTACGGATCGGTCATGACTCAACAGCAACCTATCGCGGTGCTTGGCGGCGGCAGTTTCGGTACCGCTATCGCTAACCTGCTGGCGCAGAATGGTCATCGTGTTCTGCACTGGATGCGCGACCCCGTGCAGGCCGAGGCCATTCGGGTCAATCGCGAAAACCCCCGTTACCTGAAGGGCGTCAAGGTGCTCGACGGTGTCGAGCCGACTACTGATCTGCCTGGTGCGCTGAACAGTTGCGCATTGGCGTTCGTGGCTTTGCCGTCCAGTGCACTGCGTCAGGTGCTGCAACCTGTGTCGGCGCTGCTGGTTGGCAAGATGCTGGTCAGTACCACCAAGGGCATTGAGGCGCAGACGTTCAAACTGATGAGCCAGATCCTCGAAGAGGTTGCCCCCGAGGCGCGGATCGGCGTGCTTTCCGGGCCAAACCTGGCGAAGGAAATCGCTGCGCATACGCTGACCGCCACGGTCGTCGCCAGTGAAGACGAAGCCCTGTGCCGTGAGGTTCAGGAGGTGTTGCACGGTCGTACCTTCCGCGTTTACGCCAGTGCCGACCGTTTTGGTGTCGAGCTGGGTGGTGCGCTGAAGAATGTTTACGCCATCATCGCCGGCATGGCGGCGGCGCTGGGCATGGGTGAGAACACCAAGAGTATGTTGATCACCCGGGCGCTGGCGGAAATGACCCGTTTCGCTGTGCATCTGGGAGCCAATCCCATGACCTTCCTTGGTCTCGCCGGGGTTGGTGATCTAATCGTTACCTGCTCGTCGCCGAAAAGCCGCAATTACCAGGTCGGCTTCGCGCTTGGTGAAGGCCTGAGCCTGGAAGATGCCGTCGAGCGCCTCGGCGAAGTTGCCGAAGGGGTCAATACCATCAAGGTGCTTAAGGCCAAGTCCGACGAATTACAGATATATATGCCGTTGGTGGCGGGGCTGCACGCGATCCTGTTCGAGGGGCGAACCCTGGATCAGGTGATCGAGGCGCTGATGCGCGCAGAGCCGAAGACCGACGTCGATTTCATTCCAGCCACTGGCTTCTGAGGGATCCGAACATGAGTGAACACCCAAAAGGCGAGCCTATCGGGCTGCGCATCGTCTGGATGCTGCTGTTCCTGCTGGTCTGGCAAGTGGCCGAGTTGTTGCTGGCCGGTGTGGTTCTGCTGCAACTGATCTATCGCCTGGTATACGGCGCGCCAAATGCCGGTTTGCTGGGTTTCGGCGACAGCCTCAGCCAGTATCTGGCCCAGATCGGCCGTTTCGGCACTTTCAACAGTGAATCCAAGCCCTGGCCGTTTGCCGACTGGCCAACGCCGCGCCCAGCTCAGGGCGAATTTGCGCACAGCGTGCCGCCGGCAAGGGACGAGGAGCCGAAGCTGTGAGCCATCAGCCATGAGAATCTGGTTGTTGCGTCATGGCCAGGCCCACCCTGAGGCACGCACCGATGCTCAGCGGGAGCTGACGGACTACGGGCGTGACGAAGTACGCCAATCCTTCGAACACCTGCGTGGCCGTTCACTGGATGCGATATTCGTCAGCCCATATGTTCGGGCCCAGCAGACGGCTGCGCTGGTGCGTGATGCCCTGGCGTCGAGCGCCGAACTGCACACGGTTCCCTGGCTGACCCCGGAAAGCGATCCCCGCGACAGCCTGGGCAAGCTGCAGCGCCTCTCGGCCCAGGAGCTCCTGCTGGTTTCCCATCAGCCCTTCATCGGCGCACTCGGTGGGCTGCTGGTACATGGTCATCGGCAGCAGCCGCTTTCCATGCACACCGCCAGCCTGGCGATGCTCGAAGGTGAAGAGCTGATTGCCGGGCTTATGTCACTGGAGTTGCTGGCCCACTCCGACCTGCGCTGAGCTGGCTATGGCGTAGCCCCACATGACTCTCGCTCGCAAGACGTTGAGCCGGTTATGGAACATTTGGCCGGAGCGTCGTCCTTCCTGACCGTTACGGTCATTGCCGTGGGCTGGGGGCTGGCTGACAATCCCCGCATTGCCTGCCACCAGCGCGACGACCATGTCCCAGCTCATCTTCTTTGCCCACGCCAATGGCTTCCCCTCGGGAACCTACGGCAAGCTATTTGCCGCGCTCGCACCGGAGTACCGGGTGCAGCACCTGGCACAGCACGCGCACGACCCGCGCTTTCCCGTGAATGATAACTGGAGCAACCTGGTCGACGAGCTGCTGCATCACCTGGAGCAGTGCGGCGGCCCGGTATGGGGAGTGGGTCATTCGTTGGGTGGCGTGCTGCATTTCCATGCCGCGTTGCGCCGGCCGGATCTCTACCGCGGCCTGGTCATGCTCGACTCGCCCGTGCTGAGCCGTACCGACCGGATGGTGATCCATGCTGCCAAGCGCTTCGGCTTCATCGACCGCCTTACACCCGCCGGGCGAACCCTTGGCCGACGCGAAGCGTTCGCCGACCCGTTGGAAGCACGCCGTTATTTTGCCGAGAGGAAGCTGTTCAGCGGTTTCGATCCCGAGTGTCTGGATGCCTACGTCGAGCACGGTTTGCACCCACACGAGGATGGCGTGCGGCTGCGTTTCGAGGCGGCGACCGAGATCAGTATCTACCGCAGTGTTCCTCATACCAGCCCTGGCCTGCCGCAGCAGTTGCAAGTGCCGCTGGCGCTGGTGAAAGGTGCCCAGAGCCGCGTGGTACTCGCCCATCATGGGCGGATGGCACGCCGGGCGCCGCGGGGCGAGTTTCTCACGCTGCCCGGTGGGCATATGTTTCCCCTCGAATACCCGGACGACACGGCACAGTTGCTCCGCAAGCTATTCGCGCGCTGGCAGGGTTCTGGCGAGGCCGTTCGATGAGTCTGGGGTTCGAAGAGGTGCGTCTGCGTCTGCCGCATATTGAACTGGCCGCTCAGATTCATGGCCCGGAGGACGGCACTCCGGTAATCGCCCTGCACGGCTGGCTCGACAATGCAGCGAGCTTCGCGCGGTTGGCGCCCAGGCTGTCAGGGTTGCGTATCGTCGCCCTGGATTTTGCCGGCCATGGCCATTCGGATCATCGCCCCGCAGGTGCAGGGTATGCGCTGTGGGATTACGTGCACGACGTGCTGTTGGTCGCGGAGCAGTTCGGCTGGCAGCGCTTCAGTCTGCTCGGCCATTCCATGGGCGCGATCGTCTCGCTACTGCTCGCCGCGACTTTTCCCGAGCGCGTGCAACGCCTGGCGCTGATCGACGGCCTTGTCCCGCCGACCAGCGAAGCAGAGGCAGCCGTCACCACCCTGGCTGATTCCCTGCGTGCGCAACTGGCACTGCCCGCCAAGCGTAAACCGGTCTACCCCAGCCTGGAGCGTGCGGCTCAGGTACGCCAGCGCGGGGTAGGGTTGGTGAGTTTCGAAGCCGCCGAGCTGCTCGCGCAACGTGGGCTGATGCCGGTTCCCGGCGGCTATACCTGGCGCACGGACAATCGCCTGACATTGCCGACACCCTTGCGGCTGACCCGCGACCACGTGCATGCCTTCATTGTCGCGCTCGGTTGCCCCACAAAGCTGGTGCTGGCCGAGCACGGCCTGCTTGCACAGCGTGACGGGCTGAATGATTTGCTCGCGCAGACGGCCATCGACGTCGAGCGGTTGCCCGGCGGGCATCATTTGCATCTGGACGATGAGCGCGGGGCGCAACTCGTAGCAGACTGTTTCAATCCTTTCCTGAACGCGCCTTGACGGCCTGCTGCAACTGGGGAAAGGTGTCGGCATTGCAATGGAGACCCGCATGACCGACTTGTATACCGTCGCGCTGGAAGCGCTGCTCGCGTCCGATGATGTTCACACCCTGCCAGCTGCTTCGCAGACCCTCGCTACCGCCGAGCAGCGAGGGGTTTCATGCGTCTGAGTTACCTGTTTCCCCTGATGTTGGTCAGCGCCGCTGCCACTGCTGATGTAGCCGGCAGCAGCGACCTCGATGTGCTGCCACGCTTTCCGGGTAGTGAGATCGTCACGTTCAAGGAGCAGGCCGACCAGGAGCGTCTTTATCCGCAAGGCACCATCCGCCGTATCAGCGGGCGCTTGCGTTACGAGCGCGAGGTGCTCGCCACCGGTCAACTCACCGCCATCACCTACGAGCTGCCCCGTACTCACAATGCCAATGAGGTGTTCTCTGCCGCGCGCGAGTCGCTGCAGGATAAAGACGCCCACATCCTTTATTGGTGCGAGGGGCGCGAGTGTGGCTCCAGCAGCCTATGGGCCAACGCGGTATTCGGTAACTCCACTCTTTACGGCTCCGATGATCAGCAGGCTTATGCCTTGCTGCGCTTGGCCGAGCCGAATCAAGACAGCCTTGTAGCGCTGTACAGCATCACTCGCGGCAATCGCCGCGCTTATCTGCATGCCGAGTTGCTGGCTGCCACTGAGCCCCTGGCGAAGGTGTTGCCAACGCCTGCCACGCTGTCACGGCAGCTGAAAAGTACCGGAGAGCTGCGCCTGCCTGGGCAGGGCGAGCCCGATCAGGAGTGGACGGAGCTGCTGGCGCGTAGCCTCAATCAGGACAGCACCTTGCGTGTCAGTCTTTCCGGCGCTCACGCAGAAGCCTGGCGCGAGGCGTTGATCGAGCAGCGGGTGAGGGCGGCTCGCCTGGAAATCGGTGAGGGCAGTGGCGACGGGTTACGTGTCGACGTGCTACGTTGAGCGCGCCCTTCAGGGCCTGAGCCTGCTTTTCTGGAAACACTGAAAAATGCCGAATAACGACCGTTTGCTGGTGCAGATCCTGCTACTGGGATTGCTGGGCGCCAGCCTTTGGGTGCTGGCGCCGTTTTGGTCGGCGCTGTTCTGGGCCGCGGTTCTCTCGTTCGCCAGCTGGCCGGTAATGCGTTGGCTGACGCGGCTGCTCAAGGGCCGCCAGTCCGTCGCTGCAGGGTTGCTCACTGGCGTCTGGATCGTTCTGGTCGCAGTGCCCCTGGTGATGCTTGGCGTCAACCTGGCCGACCACATTCGTGATGCCACCGCAGTGATCAAGGGCTTCCAGGTCGAAGGCTTGCCGCCACCGCCGACCTGGCTGGAATCCGTGCCTCTGGTGGGCGCTCGTCTGGTCAGTATTTGGGAAACGCTGGATCAGCAAGGTTCGGCGCTGTTCGCCACGGTTCAACCCTATCTGGGCCAAGTCGGCAACTTCCTGCTGGTGCGCAGTGCCAAGATCGGCGGCGGCATCCTCGAGCTGGCGCTGAGCCTGATCCTGGTGTTCTTCTTCTACCGTGACGGCCCGCGTTTGGCGGCCTTTGTCGAAAGCCTGCTCGAACGCCTGATCGGCGATCGTGCCGAGCATTACCTCGAACTGGTGGCCGGCACCGTACAGCGGGTGGTGAACGGCGTGCTGGGTACTGCCGTTGCGCAGGCGATCCTCGCCTATATCGGCTTCATGATCGCCGGAATTCCGGGCGCTCTGTTGCTGGGCCTGCTGACCTTCGCCTGCAGCCTGATCATGGTGCCGCCACTGATCTGGGGCCCAGCGGTGGGCTGGCTGATCTGGCAAGGCGAGATCGGCATGGCGATCTTCCTCGGCATCTGGGGCTTCTTCATCATCAGTGGTGTGGACAACATCCTCAAACCGTACCTCATCAGCCGCGGCGGTAACCTGCCGTTGGTGGTGGTGCTACTTGGGGTGTTCGGCGGCATTCTGGCCTTCGGTTTCATGGGGCTGTTCCTCGGTCCGAAGCCCTGCTGGCAGTGGCTTACAGCCTGCTCAGCGACTGGGTCGCCCACAAGGCGCCAGCCGGTCTGCCGCCGCGCGAAGAGCGCACGCCGCCAGGCTGAATGACGGCGACCTCAGTGGTCGCCGCGCTCATATTTGTCGAGGGTATCCTTGGCTATCTGCCGACCCAGCATGATCAGTTCCGGCGCCTTGTAGAACTCGAAGAAACGACACACCCGCTTGGGCACGTTGATCAGGATGTCCGGCGGATAGCCGGCGATCTTGTACTGCGATAGCGAGGTCTGCATGACCTCGAAACTCTGGTTGATCAGTTCCAGCAGCGAAGCCGGGCCGACCATGTTGGCGACCCGCGAACCACTCGCTGATTTCGGCGCACTGCCGCTCTGCGGCGCGGCGGCGGGTTGTTGGGCATGGGGATCCACCGGATCCTGCAGCCACAGGTCGGGCTGCTGCGGGATCGCTGCTTGGGCGTCGTTGCCCAGCAGCAGAAGCTGATCATCCTCACCACCCTTGCGGCGTAACGACGGCAAGCGTGAGCCCAATGAAGCCATCAACTGATCGAAGCGGCCTTTCAACGCGGGCGTACGCTCGATGATTGGCAGCTGATAGTGCTGTTGCTGCGCCGAGTTGAGGTTGACGGCGATGATCAGGTCGCAATGACTGGACACCACCGGCACGATCGGCAAGGGATTAAGCAGGCCATCGTCGACCAGCATGCGCTTGCCCTGGATGACCGGGGTGAACAGGCTGGGAATCGCCGCCGAGGCACGCATCGCCTGGTGCAGACAACCTTCCTGGAACCAGATTTCCTGCTGGTTGGTGAGGTCGGTGGCTACCGCGGTGAACGGGATGTTCAGCTCCTCGATATTGATCTCGCCGACGATATCGCGAATTCGCCCGAAGACCTTTTCCCCACGTATGGCGCCCAGGCGAAAGCTCACGTCGAGCAGGCGCAGCACGTCCAGGTAATCGAGGCTCTGCGTCCAGTCGCTGTACTCCTTCAGCTTGCCGGCCGCATAGATGCCACCGACCACTGCGCCCATGGAGCAGCCAGCGATGCAGCCGATCTCGTAACCGCGCGACTCCAACTCCTCTATGACGCCAATGTGGGCATAACCGCGTGCGCCACCCGAGCCCAGTACCAGGGCCACTTTCTTGCTCATCCCAATCTCCCTGAAACGCTCTGTAAGCAACCGCACATTACGTATCGTAAGGCGCTGCTGATAGTGGCACTTTTTCCTCGGCGTGCCGTCATAATCAGCACCGGCAACATGATTGCCGGTCAACCTTTGGAGTATGCGACATGAAAGCCTGGATCCTCTTACCGATTGCGCTGTTGGCAGGCTGCTCAGCGACCACTTCCTACCGTGATAGCTGCGCCTCTCAACTGGATGCCGCGTGGCAGGAACTCGACCTGGCCAAGGCCGAAGGCTTTGCCGGTACCGTTAGTTACTCCAAGGCTGCATCGCTGATGACGGCGGCGAAAACCCAGCAACAGTTCGAAGCGTTCCGCGGCTGCACCAACAAGTCAGAAAAAGCCCGTTTCTATATTCGTGAATCTCGGGCAGGCCGCTGAAAACCGGCTCACGCTCTGCTGCGCGTCGGTCTTGTGGCATTAAAAACAGGCTCTGGCGCGCGAGATCATGAGCAGGTTCTGGTGGCTGATTGGCGTAAACTGGCAGCAACCTGACTTTTGGAGAATGGGATGCTGCTCGAGTTCGCCAATCTGACCCCGCTGGAACGTTATCGCTGGCTTGCCTCTACCGTCACACCCAGGCCCATCGCCTGGGTGTCGAGCCTTTCTAAAGAGGGCGTCGCCAATCTGGCGCCCTTCAGTTTCTTTCAGGTGATCAGCGACGATCCGGCCACGCTGATGGTCAACGTCAGTACCCGTGATGACGGCGTTCTAAAGGACACCCTGCGCAACGCTCAGGAAACCGGCGAGCTGGTCATTCATCTGGTGTCCTTCGCCCAGGTGGAAGCGATGAATGCCAGCGCCGCGATTCTGCCTCGCAGCAGCAGTGAGTTCGAACATTGCGGCATCGCGTCTATTCCCAGCAGTCGTGTAGCACCGCCTCGCGTTGCAGGCGCAGCCGTGGCGTTCGAATGCCGAGTGGCGGAAATCATCGGCTATCCGCAGCAGCAACCCAATCAGCATCTGATCTTCGCCGAGGTGCTGCTCGCACACGTGGACGATGGCGTGCTCAATGAAAAGGGCCGTATCGACCCGCATCGCCTCGATCTGGTTGGGCGCCTGGGTGGTACGGCCTATAGCAGAACTCGTGAGACCTTCGATTTGCAGCGGCCGGGCTGAGCCCTTACCAGTAGAGTTCGATGCGCGAACGTGGAGAGCGTTCGTCCAACCGTGTGACGGTCTGCGCTAAGGCTTCACGATCGATGCGCGTGTCGGCATTCTGGTAGCGAATGCGGTAGCCGTCCCGGCAATCGTGGTTGGTCAGCAGCAGTGCCTGACTCTCTGCGAGGCTGTCGACCTGGCAGGCACTGTGCACGGCCAGGCGGATACCCACTTCACCGCCGGCCATCTCGGCGAAAGCCTGGCTGCTCGTCAGCAGAGCGCCTAGCAGCAGGATCGAAGGGTAGAGGTTCTTGCGTGAGGTGTTGGGCATGGTCGGTGTCCTGCCGACGGTCTGTCGGCTGAGTAGGCGAGCCGATTCTAGCAGTGGATTCTCTGTGGTGGCGAGGTGCTATTGCAGCCGTCCGTCGCTCGGGATCAGGCTGTCTTTCGCCCTGACATTCTGCAGCCGTACTTCGCTTTGGTAACGCTGTAGCGCCGCTCAAGTTCGGGCCTGGTACACAGTTTCGTCAGCAAAGGTTACGTAATGCTTTGCCCGGTGCGGCAGGGCCAGTAGCATCGAGCCACTTGCATGAGGAGTGGACGATGCACACGAAACTGGATGCCTGCCTTGATACCGTCAACCAGGTGCTGCTCGGCAAGGACGCGCAGGTACGCCTGGCACTGACCTGCCTTCTGGCACGCGGCCACTTGCTGATAGAGGATCTGCCCGGCATGGGCAAGACCACCCTCAGCCATGCCCTCGCCAAAGTGCTTGGGTTGAGTTTTCAACGCGTTCAGTTCACCTCCGATCTGCTACCCGGCGATATCCTCGGTACGTCGGTATTCGACAAGGATACCGGGCAGTTTCTCTTCCATCCCGGGCCCATCTTCGCCGAACTGGTGCTGGCTGACGAAATCAACCGGGCTACGCCAAAGAGTCAGAGTGCTCTGCTGGAGGCCATGGAAGAGGGGCAGGTGACCATCGAGGGGGGCGACCCGGCCATTGCCGGATCCGTTCTTCGTGATCGCCACGCAGAACCCGATCAGCCAGAGCGGCACCTTCGCCTTGCCAGAGTCGCAACTGGATCGCTTCCTGATGCGTCTGTCGCTTGGCTATCCAGCCCGAGCGGCGGAGAAGGCGTTGCTGCTGGGCGAATCCCGTCGCTCGGTGCTGCCAACTCTGGAGGCGGTACTCAACCACGCCGAGCTCGCGAAATTACAAGCCGAGGTGCCCAAGGTTCGGGTCAGTGATGCGCTGGTCGATTATGTGCTGCGCCTGGTCGAGGCCACACGCACCCAGCCGCAGTTCGCTTGGGGCCTTTCACCCCGGGGCAGTCTGGCGCTGCTGGCCGCGTCACGCGCCTGGGCGCTGCTGGCTCAGCGTGATTATGTGATTCCCGAGGATGTGCAGGCGGTGCTGCCGTCGGTTGCTGGCCACCGGTTACGCGATCAGGCCGACCCTGCGGGGCATGGCGGTGGGGCGCTGGTGCAGTGGCTATTGCGCGAGGTTCCTGCACTTTGACGAGTGCTCTGAAGCAGCGCTGGGGTCGTTGGTTGGACAAGCGCATTCCGGCGGCGGCCAGTATCCAGCTCAGTCAGCGGCGGATCTTTATCCTGCCGACGCGGGTCGGGGTGGCGTTTCTGTTTGCGCTGCTGGTGATGTTGCTGGCGGCAATCAATTACCAGAGCAGCCTGGCCTACGGGCTGACGTTCCTGCTGGGCTCGGTCTTCGTGGTGGCCATCCTGCACACCTATCGCAACCTGGCGGGTCTGGTGCTGCATGCCGGTGGCGCTGGTGCCGTGTTCGCTGGTGAACAGGCGCGTCTGCGAGTGCGTCTGGAAAGCCGCGGGAGGGGGCATGAGGCTGTCGCGCTGGGCTGGCCGCCTGCCGACACGCTGCAACAGGACGTTGCCGCCGGTGGCGTTGCCGAATGCGAACTGAGCCTGCCCACCGAGCGCCGTGGCTGGCTGCACCCCGGCAGGCTGCGGGTGGAAAGCCGTTTTCCTTTGGGCCTGCTGGTGGCCTGGAGCCTGCTCGATCTGGATCAATCGGTGCTGGTGTATCCACGCCCCTTGGAAGGTGAGCTGCCGCTTGCCGCCGGCGGCAGTGAAGACGATCAGGAGCAGGGGCACCTGAGCATGGGGCAGGGCAGCGACGATTTCCAAGGCCTGCGTACCTATCAGCCGGGCGACTCGCGCAAGCGTCTGCACTGGAAGGCTTACTCGCGCGGCCAGGGGCTGCTGGTCAAGGATTTTGCCGCCCACAGCGGTCGTGATCTGGTGCTGGATTTCGACGTACTGAGCGGTGATCTGGAAAGCCGACTCTCGCTGCTCTGCCACTGGGTGCTGGTGCTCTCCGAACGCCAGCAGCCGTTTGCCCTGCATCTGCCTGGCAGTCTGTTCTCCGCGGATATCGGCGAGCGTCACCGTGAGCAGTGCCTGCGCGCGCTGGCACTGCACGGAGCCCGAGCATGAGCGCCATTCAGGGTATTCCGCGCATCAGCCTGACCTGGCTGCTGGTGGCGCAGGCGCTGGTGATCGTCCCGCACCTGGGGCATCTGCCGTTATGGGTGATCGGCCTGTGGCTGGGCTGCGCCTTCTGGCGGGTGCAGATTTTTCGCATGCGTGCCGGTTATCCCACACGGCTGCTGCGCATCGGTCTGATCGTACTGGCGGGGCTCGGGGTGTTCCTTTCGCGCGGAACGCTGGTTGGGCTCGATGGCGGCGTGGTGCTGCTGATTGCCGCCTTTATCCTCAAATTGCTGGAGATGCGCACCCGCCGCGACGCGCTGGTGCTGATCTTCCTCGGCTTCTTCGTGGTGGTGACCGCGTATCTGTTCGACGACAGTATCCTCATCGCGCTATTCAGCCTGCTGCCGATCTGCGCCCTGCTGGCGGCAATGATTGGCCTGCAGCAGAGCGGTACGGCGACCCGCCCATGGCGCACGCTTCGCTTGTCGGCCAGCCTGCTGCTGCAAGCGCTGCCGCTGATGCTGCTGCTGTTTCTGTTCTTTCCGCGCCTGGGACCGCTTTGGTCGCTGCCGGTGCCCAATGAGCGTGGCGCCGTCACGGGGCTGGCCGACAGCATGGCCCCCGGAGATATCGCCGAGTTGACCCGCTCTGGTGAACTAGCCTTTCGCGCCAGTTTCGAGGGCGAGGTGCCGCCGCGCAGCGAGCTCTATTGGCGAGCGCTGACCCTCGATCAGTTCGATGGACGACGCTGGTCGCAATCACCAGCCGCGCAGTTCTCGCCACCGCCGCAATGGCAGCAGCGTGGTGAGGAACTGCGCTACAGCATCGTCATGCAGCCCACCACCCGGCCCTGGCTGTTCGCCCTCGATGTCGCGCAGACCGATTTGCAGGGTACGCGACAGATGGGCGACTTCCGCCTGCAGCGCAACCGGCCAGTGGAGCGTGCGCTGCTTTACAACGTCAGTTCCTGGCCCGAGGCTGTACGCGAGCCGCAAGAGCGTCAGAACGGTATGCGAACGTGGTTGCGCCTGCCCGAGGGGGGCGATGCACGCAGCCGCGCGTGGGCCCAGGAGCTGCGCCAACAGTATCTGCAGGACGAGCAACTGGTCGCTGCGCTGCTCGCCCACTTCAATCGTCAACCGTACGTGTACACCCTTAAGCCGACGCCCCTGGGTGCCAACTCCATCGATGAGTTCCTGTTCGACACGCGCAGTGGCTTCTGCGCTCATTATGCGGGCGCCATGACGTTCGTGCTGCGTGCGGCAGGCATTCCCAGTCGGGTGGTCGCCGGTTATCAGGGCGGAGAGTTAAGCGGTAACGGCAACTATGTTCAGGTGCGTCAGTTTGATGCCCACGCCTGGGTCGAGTACTGGCAGCCGGAGAAGGGTTGGACGAGCGTAGATCCGACGTTCCAGGTCGCCCCGGAACGTATCGAACAAGGCCTGGAGCAGGCACTGGCGGGCGAGCAGAGTTTCCTTGCCGATTCACCATTTTCGCCATTGCGTTACCGCAACCTGACCTGGCTGAACGAGCTGCGACTGGCTTGGGATGACCTCAACTATGGCTGGCAGCGTTGGGTTCTGGGCTATCAGGGGGCTCAGCAGTTCGAATTGCTGCAGCGCTGGTTCGGTCAGGTGGATGCCAGCCGGCTGATACTGGCGCTGGTCGGCGGCGGTGGGTTGCTTCTGGGTTTGCTGTCACTGTGGTTGTTCAAGCCGTGGCGTGCTGAGCGTGATCCGCTGCAGCGTGTGTTCCTGCGCTTCGAACGTCTGCTGGCACAGCATGGTGTACGCCGAGATACCGGCGAGGGCCCGCGAGCTTTCGCTGCCCGTGCGGCTCAAGCGCTACCCGGGCAGGCCGAGGCCATCAATGGGTTCGTGCAGGCCTATGAGGCGCAGCGTTATGCAGGACAGAACATATCCACCCGCGTACTACTCCAACAGCTGACTGCGCTTCGCCGTCAGCTACCGTGGCGTTGGAGTCGATCCCATTGACCGGTTTTCAGGAGTACCCGCAATGAGTGGTTTCGTCAGCAATTTGCGCAGTGAGGTGCTGCGTTTGCAGGTAGCGCTGTATGCCTGCCGCGAGCGCCTTCAGGCCCAGACCGATGGTGAGGCGCTGCATGATCTGCGGGTGTGCCTGCGCAGGCTGCGCAGCTTGTTGAAGCCCCTCAAGGGTGCTGCTGGCAGTGACCCGTTGCAGCAGCGTGCGGCAGAGATCGGACGTCTGAGTGGCCCGCTGCGGGATCTTGAAGTGTTGATCGATACCCTGAGGCAGCATGGCGAGCATGCCGCCGCCGACCGACGTGTGGCCGAGCGGGCCAGAGGCGATGCGATGTTGCTCGCCAGCCGCTCGCTGCCAGCACTGTTTCGGGCACTGGATGAATGGCCCCAGGAGCTGGCTGTGCAGCAGGCCAATGGTGAACTCGATGACCTGCACAAAAAGGTTCGCCGCTACCTGCGCAAGCAGCGAGCTCTTCTGGTCGAGGCGTTGCGTGATGCCGAGCATGACCGCCACCGCGTCCGTCTGCTGATCAAGCGCGTGCGCTATACGGCGGAAGCGTACCCGCAACTGTCGCCGCTATCCGCCGCTCAGGTTCGCCTGCTCAAGAAGGGGCAGGCGCTGCTCGGCGACTGGCACGATCACCTGCAGTGGCTGGCAAGGGCTGAAACGGAGAAGGATTTGCAGGTATTCGTACAGGCCTGGCGCCGTTCGATGGAGGAGGCCGAACAGTCGTCGGAAGTAATTCAGGCGCGTCTGCTGGCCGCGCTGGAGTGAGCACGCCGCTATCTCCTCACAAATGACCGAACTGGCGTTCGCCCCAGGCTCGCTGCCTGGGGGCGAGTCTTTTACTATCAGGCGGACGTTTACGGGAGTTGAATATGAATTTCTCTGCATTGCTGGAGCATGTACAGCGCACGCCCGAGTCGCTGTCGATCCCGGCTGACTGGGGCCAGGGGCGCGCCAGCTTTGGTGGCGTGGTAGCGGCATTGGTGTACGCCGTGATGCGCAGCAAGGTACCCGCCGATCGTCCCCCACGCTCGCTGGCAATCTCTTTCGTGGCGCCGGTCGCGCCTGACACCGAAATCCGTTTCGAGGCCGAGGTGCTGCGCGAGGGCAAGGCGGTCAGCCAGGTGCTGGGGCGTGCGCTACAGAACGGCGAAGTGGTGGCTCTGGTGCAGGGCAGCTTTGGCGCGCCGCGCTCTTCTTCGGTCATGGTCGAAGCGCAGCCGGCACCAGTGCTCAAGTCTGTGGAGAGCAGCCAGGAGCTGCCTTACATCCCCAAGGTCACTCCGGAATTCACCCGCCATCTGGGCATGCGCTGGGGGCTGGGTGGCTTGCCATTCAGTGGCAGCCAGTCGCGGGAGATGGGAGGTTGGGTACGTTTCCGCGATCAGGAACGTGTCGAAACCCTCGATGAAGCACACCTGCTGGGGCTGGTCGATGCCTGGCCACCGGCTGTGCTGTCGCTGCTCAAGGGGCCTGCCCCAGGCAGTTCGCTGACCTGGACCATTGAATTCATCCAGCCGCTGGTTTCGGTGACCTCTGATCAATGGTGCCTGTACCGCGCCGAAATCGAGCACGCACGCGATGGCTACGGGCACGTCGCGGCAGCACTCTGGACCTCAAACGGTGAATTGCTGGCGATCAGCCGTCAGACGGTAACGGTGTTCGCCTGAGTCTCAGCGGCAGGTAGCAGCGCCTGACGCGCCAGGGCATAGGCTGCGATGGCTCCAAGCCCGGACAGAGCCAGTGCCAGCGGGCCTGAGCCACTGCCGGCAAGGGCGAGCGACACCAGCAGCAGCGGCATGGCGATGGCCAGCGATGGCATGTCGATCGATTCGGTGCTGGCCGAGTGGGCGAGGGGGGCGCTTTGCGTGGTCATGAGAAGTCTCCTGCATCAGATGGAGCCAGTCTATGGCGCTGCAGGCCCGGCAGCGAATTGATCCCTCCTATGTGGCAGATAGCTTTTGTACTATCTGCCTGCGCTCCGATAGCCTAAGGCTTGAGCTGGCGGATGGCCCGCGATAACTCGCCAGCTAGTTCTGCCAGTTCACTGCTGGTAGTGGCCGATTCCTGAGTCTGCTCGACGGTTTGTTCGGTGACATCGCGAATGCCGATCACCGAACGGGTCATTTCCTCGGCCACCTGGCTCTGCTGCTCGGCGGCCACGGCGATCTGCGTATTGCTCTCGCGCATCTGTGCCACTGCACTGGTAATCGCAGCCAGCGCCTCACCGGCTTCGTGGGCGGCCTGTACGCAATCGTCGGCCTTGAGCGAGCTTTCCTGCATGAACTCCACGGCGTCGCGAGTGCCGGCCTGCAAGGTGCCGATCATGCTGGTGATCTCGTCGGTGGAGTCCTGCACGCGCTTGGCCAGGTTGCGCACCTCGTCGGCTACCACGGCAAAGCCACGGCCCATCTCGCCAGCGCGCGCCGCCTCGATGGCGGCGTTGAGCGCCAGCAGGTTGGTCTGTTCGGCGATGCCATGGATGACGTTCACCACACTGCTGATCTTCTGGCTGTCGCCCGCGACCTGCTGGATCAACGTTGCGGTCTGCTGGACGCCGCTGGAAAGCCCGGTGATGGAGTGTACGACGCGACTGACCACGGCCTGCCCGGCGCCGGCGAGTTGGTCGGCGGTCTGTGACTGGTCACGAGTGGTCGCCGCATGTTCGGCAATGTGGTGCACGGTGGTCGACATCTCGTTGATGGCGGTAGCGGCTTGGTCGGTTTCGCTCTGCTGGCCGAGCATGCCCTGGCGTACGTCTTTCATGCTCCGGGCAAGCCGTGCTGTGCCGTCATCCAGTCTGGAGGCTGCCTGGATGACCGTGCCGACGACACGCTGGTAGCCGTCCTGCATGGCATTGAAGGCACCGGCCATCTGCCCGACTTCATCGCGGCTTTGCAGGGCAACGCGTGCCGACAGGTCGCCGTTCCTCTCCACGTGCAGCATGACGTCCTTGAGGGTGTTGAGGTGGGTGAGCAGAAAACGGATGAGAACCTGCGAGGCGCCGAGCAGGGCAAGCATCAGCAGGGCTACCGTCAATGCGTAACTGCCGACACGCTCGGCAAATATTTGCGCCAGGCTGCGACCGTATGCCGGTAGCGCTACGCGCTTGTCGCTGCCGCGCTCGATGATCTGGGCGCCGATCAGCGGATCGCTGCCGAACACACTGTCATGGGCGAGCTCGACCCAGCCGCGGGCATTGCGCAGTGCGCTGGTGTCCGCGTTACCGGGCAGGCGTGGCGCCTCACCTGTTGTGAACGGGATCAGATCAGCACTGCGCGGTAGCTCGCCATCGGCGGGCCAGGCGGCAATCAGGCGTGCCTGCTTTTGCGCTCCTTCGCGCGCAGCCTGGGCAAAGGTGTCCTGTTCCTGATACATGGCGAACAGAACGAGCAGCAAGGTGGTGAAGAAGGCGACGGCGTTGACCGCCCAGAACTTGTGTTTCAGGGATACATCGCGAATCCAGACGGGCATGTTTTTCTGCTCTCGACATGAATGAGGGTGCTAGCAAGGCGCCATCATTCTTCCACGGGCAAAATGTCCATCCCTTGATATGAGTCAATGACTCGGAAGTTGCATGATTACACCCGGATCAACGGAGGTGGTCGCCCAGGTGCAGGGGCTAGTCATCCATTTCTTCGTCGTCAGCCCGCTCGACGATCGACGGCAGCGCAAAAAAGGCACGGGCACAGGCGGTGGTATGTCGTGCAACCTCGGTCTCGGATTCCTGGCGATGCAGGGCCACCTCGCGCAGTACCTCAATCAGGTAGGCGGGCTCGTTACGTCCGTTTTTCGGTTTGGGTCTGAGGCTGCGGGGGAGCAGGTAAGGGGCGTCGCTTTCCAGCATCAGGCGGCCAACGGGAATCTCCCTGACCAGCGGATGCAGGTGGGCACCACGACGCTCGTCGCAGATCCAGCCAGTGATGCCGATGTGCAGATCCAGATCCAGGTAATCGAACAGCGCGCGCCGCTCGCCAGTGAAGCAGTGCACGACCGCCGCCGGCAAGCGATCACGGTAATCACGCAGAATCTGCACGAAGCGTGGATGAGCATCACGCTCGTGCAGGAACACCGGCATCTGCAGCTCCACCGCCAGGCTGAGCTGTTCTTCCAGCGCCTTCTCTTGCTGGGGGCGTGGCGAGAAGTCGCGATTGAAGTCCAGGCCACATTCCCCCACGGCGCGTACCTGAGGCTCGGCCAGCAGGGCGCCCAGTCTTCGCGCATGGTCGCTGCTCCAGTCCTTGGCGTTGTGAGGGTGCAGGCCAGCCGTGCTGAACAGGCGGTCGCCGCTTTCATCCAGCTGTCGGCAAAGATTCAGCGCATGCTCGCTTTCCTCCAGACTGGTGCCGGTCAGTACCAACTGGCAGATGCCGGCGCTGAAGGCTCTTTCGAGCAGGGCCTGGCGCTGATCATTGAAGCTTGCGTGGGTCAGATTGACGCCGATGTCGATGAGTTGCATGGTGTGACCCTGTGAAACCTGAGGGCCGCAGCATAACAGAGCTTTTTATTGCATATAAAAAATCAACAATTACAAAGGGTTGTGAGTTCTTTGTAATGTAAAACCAACAATTATTGGCGTCAGTACTCCGGCTGTGCGACCCTCCGCGCCCAGCTTTCGGCTGACCGCCACTGGCCGTCGGCCGGTTTTCTGCCTCCGGAGCGTCGATATTGCGTGTCCTTCTTGTGCTGTGCATGTTGCTCTCGCTGCCGCTTTCGGCAGTGGCGCGCATTGCCGGCCCGGTGGAAGTGACCCAGCCAGCAGCGGTTCGTGATTTACCCAGCATTCGCAAGAGTGGCGAGCTACGCGTACTGGTCAACCAGAGCCGCAACAGTTCGGGGGAGGTCAAAGGGCAGAGCATCGGCGTCGAATATCAGCGCCTGCGTGCCCTGGAGCAGTACCTCAACCGCAACGCGCGGGATGGTCGCAGCCTGCATCTGAAGATGATTCCCAAAGCCAAGGATCAATTGCTCGCCGCTCTGCAGCGCGGCGAAGGTGATCTGGTGGCGCCCGGTGAGTTGCTCAGCAGCAAGGGCGGTACGAGCATCATCGCCAGTGAAGCGATTCGCCGTGATGTGCCGGTGGTGATCGTCGCGCGGCAGGGCAATCGCCGTTATCAGCGTCTCGAGCAACTGGCTGGGCGCAGCTTGTCGCTGCCGGTGGGCAGCATCGCCAAAGACGCCCTGCACGGTATCAACCTGAAACTCCAGGAGCGCAAGCTGCCGCCCATTGTGGTCGAGTGGGTGGATCCGACTCTCGCCGTCGAGGACGTGCTGGAGATGGTTCAGGCCGGTATCTTCGACTTCACTGCCGTGGAGCTGCATATTGCCGAGCGCTGGGCCAAGGTGATGCCCAAGTTGCGCGTCGATCGCCATCTGGTGCTCGATGATCAGGGCGATATGCGCTGGTATATGCGCCGCGATGCGCCGATGCTCAGTGTCAGTGTCGATCGCTTCCTTGAAGGTTACCGAGTACCCGATGATCAGGACGCCGCCTTTCAGCGTGTCTATCGGCGTCTCTACAAAGTGCATTCGCCCATGGGGCGCACCGAGCGGCAGCGCCTGGAGCGAGTGCGTCCGGTCTTGCAGCGTTACGCCGAGCAGCATGATTTCGACTGGCTGGCGCTGGCTGCGCTGGCATTCAAGGAGTCAACCCTGAATCCCGGTGCGCGGGGCAGCAGTGGCGCTACCGGGTTGATGCAGATCACGCCAGCGGCGGCGCGCAGCGTCGGTGTCAGCGATATCACACGGGTGGAGAACAACGTGCAGGCCAGCGCCAAGTACCTGGCCAAGATCCGCCGTAGCTTCTTTAATAGTCCTAGGCTGAACGAGCGAGAGCGTATGGCGTTTGTGTTGGCCGGCTACAATCTCGGCCCACAGCGAGTGCAGAGGCTGCGCGCAGAGGCGCGGCGACGTGGCTTGAATCCGGATCAGTGGTTTTTCCAAGTGGAGCGCGTCGCCATGGAAGAGCTGGGCATGGGTGTGGTCAGTTACGTCAATGCGGTGAACAAGTACTACCTGGCCTATGCGCGGGAGCGCTATTCCCTGGAGCCTGCTGCAAAGCAGGCAGTGAGCATGCGAAAATAATCGATCTATTCGATTTGTTTTAGCGGTTTTATCCGGTATTCACATTTGATAATTAAATTAATATGGCGCCATCTCACTCACATAGCAAAGGAATCGCCCCATGAACGCACTCATCAAATCCCTGGCAGCCACTCGCGCAGGCTATGGCCTGACCATCCTACGGGTACTGGTCGGCATCATTTTCGTGGCCCATGGCGCGCAGAAACTGTTCGGCTGGTTCGGTGGTTACGGCCTGGCGGGTGTGGCGCAGTGGATGGAGAGCATCGGCCTGGCGCCCGGATACCTGATGGCGTTGATGGCCGGTAGTGCCGAGTTCTTCGGTGGTCTGGCGCTGATTATCGGCTTGCTGGTGCGTCCCGCTGCGGCGGTGCTGACCTTCACCCTGTTGGTGGCCATCTTCTCCGTGCACATCGGTAACGGCTTCTTCATGAGCGACAATGGCTATGAATTCGCCCTGGCGCTGATGGCCGCTACGCTGGCACTGCTGATCGAAGGCGCCGGCCGTCTGTCTGTCGACAAGCGCATCGCCGGTTAAGCGACACGAATCTCTGAAAAGCCCGCTGATGCGGGCTTTCTCGGTTATTGACAGGGCGATCTGCAACTCTCTACGATTGCCGTCTGCGCCGATTTAAACAGCTACTTGCGGGGCGCCTTAGGGATTCTTCAACGAGTCTCGAAATTCCGCTAAAGCGCTGGTTCGGTGTTGCCTCTCACCGCTGCCCAGCGGGATTTTCGAGGCGGAGACAAACACCCATGACCTGCTCCCAGGCCACACAGATTCGTATCGCTCCCATCACTTCCGGTTTGATCCGGCGCAACCCGCGCATTCTGCTCGGTGGCACCCACCAGCCGACCCTGCTGCGTTACCTCGATGGTTGGCCCAGTCGCCGTCAGGGGCGACGCGCATTCCTCGTGCAGTTCGCCGAACACGGCGAGTCGCTACAACGCTTCGCCGATGACAGCTTCGACTTCGCGGTGCTGCAGCGCCCCAGTAGCGAAGCGCTCGGCCAACTGACGCGTATCGCCCGACAGGGGCTGATCACCCTGCGCTGATTACGGATAGTCGATGGTCATGACGTACCAGTACTTGTCACCGGTCGGCGTTTCTACGCGCACTTCGGCGTCCAGCCCCTTGCCGATCAGCGCCCGCGCCAGCGGTGAGTCGATGCTGATCAGGTTGAGCTTCAGGTCGAGTTCGTCAGGGCCGACGATGCGGTAGCGCGAGGCGTTGCCGTCTTCATCTTCCAAGCTCACCCAGGCGCCAAAGTAGACCTTGTCCGGGTCGCTTGGGCGGGTGTCGACCACCTTGAGCTTTTCCAGGCGCTTGGTGAGAAAGCGCACACGGCTGTCGATTTCCCGCAGCATTTTTTTGCCGTAGGTATATTCCGCGTTTTCAGAGCGGTCGCCCTGAGCTGCCGCCTCGCTGACCGAGCGTGTTACTTCAGGGCGGCGTACGTGCCAGAGTTCGTGCAGTTCGGCGCGTAAACGCGCCTCACCTTCGGGGGTGATGAGGGGCGTTCCGGCTACGCGGGGTGGACGGTATCGACTCATGCTGGGCTCGGTCTGTTACGGGCGCGCAGTCTATCAACCCTCACGCAGAACAGTGAGAGGGCTGGCATCCAGCGAGCGCCGCGTACCGAGTACGCCTGCAGTGGCGACCAGTAAGGCGCCAATCAGCGGCAACACCAGCAGCCACGGATGCGGTTGCCAGTCCATTTGGAAGGCATAGCGATAGAGCAGGAAACTGACCAGCTCACAGCCAAGGGCAGCCAGCAGACCACTGGTTGCACCGAGCAGGCCGAATTCGGCGCGGCGTGCCTGAATCAGCAGCTTGCGTTCCGCCCCCAGCGCGCGTAGCAGGGCGCCCTGGTGAATGCGTTCGTCAAGCGTCGATTGCAGGCCGGCGAACAGCACGGCCAGGCCGGCCGCCAACACGAACAGCAGGACGAACTCGATGGCGATGGTGACCTGGGCGAGGATGCTGCGCAGTTGATTGAGCAGCGCCTCGACCTGCAGCAGGGTGACCGACGGGAACGCCCGTGACAGTTCGACCAGTTGTCGTTCCTGCTGGGGCGGCAGGTAGAAGCTGGTCAGGTAGGTGACCGGCAGATCCTGCAAGGTGCCGGGCTCGAAGATCATGAAGAAGTTGGGCTGGAAGTTGTTCCAGTCGACTGTGCGCAGGCTGGTCACGACAGCGTCGCGATTGACGCCACCCACAGTGAACGTCAGTCGGTCACCCAGCTTGACCTGGAGGCTCTCCGCCAGTTCGTCTTCCACCGACACACCGGGCAGTTCCTGATTCTTTTCGCCCGTCCACCATTGGCCCGCAGTAAGGGTATTTCCCTCTGGCAGGTCGGCACCCCAAGTCAGGCTGAGGTCGCGGCGTACGGCGCGCTCGCCACGGGAGTCCTTGCTGACGTACTGACGAACCGGATCGCCGTTGACCATCACCAGCCGCCCCGGCACGACCGGGTAGAGTGGCGCCGGGTGGGGGGATAGCTGCTCCAGGCGTGCGGCGAAAGCGTCCCGCTCGGCAGGCAGTACATTGAGTGCGAAATGGTTGGGTGCGTCAGCGGGCAACTGATCCTGCCAGGTGTCCAGCAGTTCGCCGCGCAACAGAGCGATCAGTGCCATGGCCAGCAGGATCAGGCCGAAGGCCAGGGATTGCCCAGCGGCAGCCAGGGGCCGGCGCAGCAGTTGGCCGAGGCCCAGGCGCCATGGCAGCGAGGCACGAGCCAGCAGGCGGCGCAGGCTCTGCAAGCCGAGCAGCAACAGGCCGCCGAGCAGCAGCGCAGTGACCAGGCCTCCGCCGAGCAGTGCCAGGGTCAATGGTAAATCCAGACTCAAGCGCCACATGATCAGCCCAAGGGCGAGCAGGGCGGTGCCGTACACCAGCCAGGAACTGGCCGGCACCGGCAGCATGTCGCGGCGCAGCACGCGCAGTGGCGGCACGCGGCCAAGTGCCGCCAGTGGCGGCAGGGCGAAACCGGCCAGTGCCACCAAGCCTGTTGCGATGCCGGCAAGCGCCGGCCACAAGCCGCCCGGTGGAATCTGGGTCGGCAGCAAACCCTGTAGCAACTGGAACAGCAACTGCTGGGCGAGCCAGCCGAGCAGGGCGCCGCTGAGGCTGGCGACCAGGCCGAGAATTGCCAGCTGCAGACTGAACAGTCCAAGAGCCTGGCGGCGTGACAGGCCCAGGCAGCGCAGCAGTGCGCTGGCATCGAAGCGGCGGCTGGCGAAGCGTGCGGCTGACAGCGCCACGGCGACCCCGGCAAGCAGCACGGCGGCCAGACTGGCCAGATTCAGGTAGCGCTCGGCGCGCTCAAGGGCGCCGCCGACGCTGCGGCTGCCATCACGGGCATCATCGAAGCGCTGGTGGGCGGCCAGGTCTGGTTCGAGGGCTTGGCGATAACTGGCAAGGGCGTCGCTCGGGCCATTCCATTGTTCGATGTAGCGTACCCGGCTGCCTGGCTGCACCACGCGAGTGGCGGGCAGATCATCCAGGTGCATCAGCACATGGGGTGTCAGGCTGTAGAAGTCGCCAGCTTCGTCCGGCAGGTAGGTAAGTACCCGGGTCAGGCGCAGGGTCTTGGCGCCGACCTCGATGTCGTCCCCGGCTTTCAGGTTCAGGGCAGCCAGCAATCGCGCCTCGGCCCAGACTTCGCCAGGTTGAGGGCCTTGGCTGACCGCTTCCTCGGCATAGGGCTCGGCAGCGCTCTTCAGTTCGCCGCGCAGAGGGTAGCCGTTGCCGGCCGCTTTGACGCTGGCCAGCTGGATGCCTTCGTCGCTGGCGATCACGCTGGAAAATTCGACGACCTGGGCGTGTTCCAGCCCCCGCGAAGTGCCTGCCTCGATTTGTTCGGCAGATGCCGGCGCACTGCCGCGCAGAATCAGGTCGGCACCGAGAAACTCGGTCGCACGCAAGGTCATGCCTTCATTCAGGCGAGCACCGAAGTAGCCGATGGCGGTACTGGACGCGACGGCGATCAGCAAGGCGAAGAACAGCACGCGCAACTCGCCAGCACGGGCGTCGCGCAGCAGTTGGCGGCCTGCAAGGGAGAGCAGGCTGAAGAAAGACAGGGATTTCATCAGGCGTTCACCGGTGCCACGAGGTGGCCACCCTCCAGACGGATCAGGCGTTGGCAGCGGGCCGCCAGGCGTTCATCGTGGGTAACCAGCACCAAGGTGGCGCCGCGCTCCTGATTCAGCTCGAACAGCAGGTCGCTGATCCGCTCGCCCGTGTGGCTGTCGAGGTTGCCGGTGGGCTCATCGGCGAACAGTACATCCGGCTCGGCGGCAAAGGCACGGGCGATGGCGACTCGCTGTTGCTCGCCACCGGAGAGCTGGCGCGGGGTGTGAGTAAGCCGTGCGCCAAGCCCTACGCGCTCGAGCAGCTCAGTGGCGCGCTGCCGAGCATCGCTTCGGCCTTCGAGCTCCAGCGGCAGCATGACGTTTTCCAGGGCGTTGAGGCTGTCGAGCAACTGGAAGGATTGGAACACAAAGCCGACGTGCTCAGCACGTACCCGGGCACGTTCGTCTTCGCCCAAGCTACCCAGATCGTTGCCGGCCAGCAGAATGCGCCCGCTGCTTGGCAGGTCGAGCCCAGCCAGCAGGCCGAGAAGGGTGGATTTGCCAGATCCCGAGCTACCGACGATGGCCAGACTGCCACCTTTTTCCAATTCCAGTGAAAGGTCGTGCAGGATGGTCAACTCGCCTTCCGCGCTGGAAACCACTTTGTTAAGGTTCCGCGCAGACAGAATGCTTGAGCTCATGAGGTATCCGATGCGTGCGATATGGAAAGGGGCCGTTCTCGGCCTGCTGCTGTTGGGACAGATTGCGGTACAGATGGCGCAGGCGGGGGCCGTACTGGTCGTCGGCGATAGTATCAGTGCGGCTTTTGGCATGGATACCCGGCAAGGTTGGGTTCATCTGCTCGATGAGCGCCTGCAGGGTGACGGTTTCGAGCATCAACTGGTGAATGCCTCGATCAGTGGCGACACCAGTGCTGGCGGTGCCGCGCGGCTACCGGCGCTGCTTGCAGAGCACAAGCCGGATCTGGTGATCGTGGAGCTGGGTGGCAATGATGGCTTGCGCGGCCTACCACCTAGCCAATTGCAACAGAATCTTGCGTCGATGGTTGATGCCTCTCGTGAGGCAGGTGCCAAGGTGTTGTTGCTAGGCATGCGCATTCCTCCCAACTATGGGGAGCGCTATACCACCGCGTTCGCCAAGGTTTATGACGACCTGGCGGCGGAGAAAAATATCCCGCTGGTACCCTTCCTTCTCGAGGGTGTGGGCGGTGTCGACACGCTGATGCAGGACGATGGCGTGCATCCCGCCGTAGAGGCACAGCCGCTGCTGTTGGAGAATGTCTGGCCAACCCTGAAGCCGTTACTCTGACGGGCTTTTCCACTGACGGCGTTTCGGCTAATGTGGCGCCCCCGCCCAGGAGCCACCAATGCTGCGACCCGTCTGGTCTCTGTACGCCTATCAACTGATCGAGCCCGACGAACAGCTCGACCTGTTCGCCTGCCGTGAGGCTCGGGTGCACTTGGTCGCTCGTCAGTTGGAACTGGGTGGCTATGCCGACCGCACGCTGTGTGGCGGCTTGCTACCGGCGCAGCCGCTGTGGCGTGATCTGGAGCGCCACATGTTGCACGATCGGCGCCTGTGTCCGGCCTGCCTGGCTACGCTCGAGGCTCAGCGGCGCGGAGATCGCCCGGCCTGGCCGGGGCGCTGAGTCTGGCAGCGGTATACACTTCACCTCTCACTATCACCTTCATCTCAAGGGTTTCCTGCATGTCGCCGCGCGTTTCAGCTCTCGCCCGCTGTCTGTCGTTGAGTGCTTTCTGTCTGGCAGGTTCTGCTGTCGCGATGGAGTTGCCGCTGCCACCACCCGGTGAAGATGTGGTGGGCGAAATCCAGGTGATCAAAGCGCGTTATGAAGACACCTTCGCTGATCTGGGTACCGCCAATGATCTGGGCTACCTAGAAATGGTTGCCGCCAATCCAGGGGTGGATGCGTGGCTACCGGGCGAGGGCACTGATATTGTGCTTCCGACACGGTTCATTCTGCCAGCGGGCCCTCGAGAGGGCATCGTCATCAACCTGGCCGAGTACCGCCTGTATTACTTTCCAAAAGGCCAGAACGTCGTTTACACCTACCCGTTGGGGATCGGTCGTGAAGGGTGGAGTTCACCGGTTGCAGATGCGCGTATTACTGCGAAAACGCCGAATCCCGGTTGGTACCCACCGCAGTCGATCCGCGACGAGCATGCTGCTGATGGTGATCCGTTGCCGAGTTACGTGCCGCCAGGCCCGGACAATCCGCTGGGGCCCTACAAAATGGCGCTTTCGGTGCCGGGTTACCTGATCCATGGCTCGAATAAAAAATTCGGTATCGGCATGCGTGTGAGCCATGGTTGCTTTCGTATGCTCAACAACAATGTGCTCGAACTGGCCGATATGGTGCCGGTCGGTACGCCAGTGCGCATCATCAACGAGCCCTACAAGTTCGGTGTGAGCAATGGCAAGGTTTACCTTGAGGCCCATGCGCCGCTCGGCGAAGAAGAAGGCGCGCCGAGCGGTGATCAGCATGCCGCGGTGGTCAACGCGCTGATCAAGCGCAGCGACCTGAATGCGCAGAACTTGGACTGGGATGTAGTGCGCGAGGTTGTAGCGTCGCAAGACGGTCTGCCGATCGAGATCGCCGCGCCTGGGGATGCGGTAATTCAGGCGCAATCGCCCACGTTCTGAGTTTTATTTCAGCCAATGAAAACGACTGTTACCGCACCGTGGTTTTATTGTTTACCCATCCGCTTTAAATACCCTGGGTAATAAAAAACCGGCCCTGAGGCCGGTTTCTATTAGCCCAAGGGCTATTACTTGCGGCTGGCTTTTTCCAGCATACGCAGAGCACGCTCGTTGGCTTCGTCAGCAGTTTGCTGAGCCTTTTGAGCAGCGGCCAGCGCTTCGTCAGCCTTGCGGTAGGCTTCGTCAGCGCGGGCTTGAGAGCGAGCTGCTGCGTCTTCAGTTGCAGTCAGGCGAGCTTCGGTTTCTTTGGTGACGCTGCTGCAACCGGTAGCCAGAACTGCGGCCAGAGCCAGAGCAGAGAATTTCAGAACGTTGTTCATCGTGTTCCCCTTGGGGTAAGTTTTTTGCTTGTTGAAGCCAAATCCCGAACCCGGAAAATGACCGGCGTACATACTACCTGTAACTTTTAGTAAGTAAACGCATGGAAAGCAAGGGCGCTGTTTTTTTTCATATTCAATGGGTTGCTGATAATAAACTGAACGCGATTGGTTGTTTATTGATCAGCGCGCTGAGGTGAAATGCAGTCGAACGATCAGAGAAAATGGATAAGGATTGTGCCGATTCCGAGCGCCGCGGATTTCGCCTTGCCCTTTACCTTCTAGAATGGCTTTATATCCTATTGTTACCGGATGTACGCGGGCCACCATGGTGGGGTATCGATGTCCGGCCTAATTTGAGAGGAGTAGTAATGAGCGAGTCACTGTCCATTCACCATGACCTTGCCGGTCACCAGTTCGAGACCACAGTGGATGGTGATCGCGCGTACCTTTCCTATATGGATCTGGGTAAGCAGACCTTGGATATCTATCGGACTTTCGTACCCAACTCGCTGCGTGGTCGCGGTATCGCCGCAGCCCTTACCGAGACCGCACTCGATTACGCTGAGCGCATGGGCTACACGGTGATTCCTTCCTGCTCCTATGTGGAGCGTTACATGGAGCGTCGTGAGGGCTCTGCCGAGCAGAGCTGAGGCCATGGTGCAAACAAAAACGCCGGGCATCTGCCCGGCGTTTTCATTGCTGTCGGCTTAACCGCGCTGGCGCTTGGGCAGTACGTCCTTGAGTTTGACGTGCATGCTACGCAGGGTTTTCTCGGTGCTCTCCCAGTCGATACAGGCATCGGTGATCGACACGCCATACTTGAGCTGCTGCAGGTCTTTCGGGATCGACTGGCTACCCCAGCCAAGGTGGCTCTCGACCATCAGGCCGACGATCGATTGGTTGCCTTCTAGTATCTGGTTGGCGACGTTGTCCATCACCAATGGCTGCAAGCCTGGATCCTTGTTGGAGTTGGCGTGGCTGCAGTCGACCATGATGTTCGGTTTGATGTTGGCCTTCTTCAATTCCTGTTCGCAGATAGCCACGCTCACAGAATCGTAGTTCGGCTTGCCGTTGCCGCCGCGCAGTACCACATGACCGTAGGCATTGCCCGTGGTGGTGACGATGGATACGCCGCCTTGCTGGTTGATGCCCAGGAAGCGGTGTGGGCTGGAAACCGATTGCAACGCGTTGATGGCAACGGTCAGGCCGCCGTCGGTGCCATTCTTGAAACCGACGGCCGACGACAGGCCCGAAGCCATTTCGCGGTGCGTCTGCGATTCGGTGGTGCGCGCGCCAATGGCGGACCAGCTGATCAGATCCTGCAGGTACTGCGGCGAGATCGGATCCAGCGCTTCGGTGGCGGTGGGCAGTCCCATTTCCGCGAGATCGAGCAGCAGCTTGCGGCCGATATGCAGGCCGTCCTGGATCTTGAACGAGTCATCGAGGTACGGATCGTTGATCAGACCTTTCCAGCCAACGGTGGTGCGTGGCTTCTCGAAGTAAACGCGCATCACCAGATAGAGCGTGTCGGAGACTTCTTCGGCGAGAACCTTCAGGCGCTCTGCGTATTCGTGAGCCGCCTTGATATCGTGGATAGAGCAGGGGCCAACGACCACGAACAAGCGGTGATCCTTACCGTCAAGGATGTCACGCACCACTTGGCGGCCGGCAGAAACCGTGCGTTGAGCGCTTTCGGTCAGCGGAATCTCCAGCTTGATCTGCTCTGGGGTGATCAGTGTTTCGTTGGAGGCGACGTTAAGGTCGTTAATCGGTAAATCAGCCATCGTGCTTTTCATCAATTGCGTCATCGGGTCACGGAAGCCGGCCGCCAGCGATCCCCGTGCAGCGGGCACAGCAGTATGGGCACAGCGGGGAAGCGGAACCTTAGCGCGTTAGCGCCCGGCTAGACAATGATATTTAGGGTATGGAGGCGCTAAACCTGTCAGCGTGCGACAGGGCGATGGCATTCAGAGCTGATGCGTCGGCTTGGCGTTCGCTGCACCCTGCGACAGACTTGCCCGAGCCTATGAGCGCGCAACCTGCTGTCGTGCACCTGCCGAGCAGGCCGGAATAGAATGCGGTTCAGAAGATGCCGCTCGACTGCGCTGTCTTGAGAGCGCGTTGCCCGTCGCACCATGAAGCCGACGTTATCGAGACCTTGCCAGAGGCTATGTATTGGACGGGATAACCGCAGCTCCCCAAATAGATCACTGCTATGACGAAGAAACTGGCGCATGACAGATCCCACCAACTGGTCGCAAATGGATAGTGCCTCGTCGGATAAAACGAGCGAGCTGGAGCTGACCGACTTCGATGCCGATCAGCAACTACTGGGTCTGCCGGGCATCTCATTGATAGCCTTCACCAGCCAGGGCTGCGCCGCATGCCGTTACGCCCGCGAGCGATTGCCCAGGATATCGCTGCCCGTCGAGCGGCTGGTATGGATTGATGCCGGCGCCAATGGCGGCTTGGTTCAGCGTTATGAGGTTTTTCACCTGCCTACAGTGTTTTTGGTGCGGGAAGGACGCTTCTATGGTGCATTGCAAAGCCGGCTTGACGGTGCCGAGCTGGTGCAGGCCATTGGCGAGGTGCTTGGCCGAGAACCTCAAGAGTTGCCTTGAGTCTGCTGGCTGGGCGCGAGTCTTATATAGCCATGCGTCCTGACAAACCGCTTCGTCGCTCACTTGTGGTACTGCTGCTAAGCTCAAGCGAGGCTTGGCCGTGCCGGCAGTCGAGGAGGCCGTATGATTCGTTCAATTCTCTATGCAACCGATCTCGGCCTTTATGCACCTTACGTCCTGCAACACGCGTTGGCGATGGCCCGCAGCTTCAAGGCACGGCTCTATGTCGTGCATGTGGTTGAGCCGATGGGCCTGTTCGCCGAGTCGGTTCTGCAGACCTACGTCGATGAGGCGCGTCTCAAGGAATTGCGCAGCACGGGGCTGGAAACGGTAATGAACAGCATCGAACTGCGCGTGCTCGAGGGCTTTCGTGACGAGCTGGGTGACAACCGTGACGACCTCGACCTGATCGGCTCGGTGCGGGTGCTACGTGGTGATCCGCCTATCTCGATTCTCGAGGAGGCACAGAAACTCGGTGTGGATTTGCTGGTCGTAGGCAGCCACAGCCATGGCGCAGCGCTGGAGGTGCCGATGGGCAGAACGGCGTCTAGATTGCTGCAATTGTCCGATGTGCCGGTCTATCTGGTGCCCATGCTGCAGCACCGTTCTCGGCATGAGTGATCAACGTGCAACCTAGGTAAAAAATCTATATTCACTATCTGAACCATTAATATGGTTATATATCGGATCGACGATCAGGCTGCCTATCCGCTCTGAGGGATTTATATGAAGCTTCAGCAACTGCGCTACATCTGGGAGGTCGCGCACCATGACCTCAACGTCTCAGCCACGGCGCAGAGCCTCTATACCTCGCAGCCCGGCATCAGCAAACAGATCCGTTTGCTCGAGGACGAATTGGGTGTGGAAGTGTTCGCGCGCAGCGGCAAGCACCTGACGCGAGTGACACCCGCGGGTGAGCGCATTATCACTACCGCCGGTGAGATTCTGCGCAAGGTCGAAAGCATCAAACAGATTGCCCAGGAATTCTCCAACGAGAAGAAGGGCACTCTGTCCATCGCGACCACTCACACCCAGGCACGTTACGCGCTGCCGCCGGTAATCAGCAGCTTCATCAAGCAGTACCCGGATGTTGCCCTGCACATGCATCAGGGTACGCCGACGCAGATTGCCGAGATGGCCGCCGACGGCACCGTGGATTTCGCCATCGCCACTGAAGGTCTGGAGCTGTTCAACGACCTGGTGATGATGCCGTGCTACCGGTGGAATCGCTGCGTGATCGTGCCTCAAGGGCATCCGCTGGCCAAGCTGCCCAAGCTGACCCTGGAAGCCCTCGCCGAGCACGAGATCGTCACTTACACCTTCGGTTTCACCGGTCGCTCCAAGCTCGATGAAGCGTTCAGCCACCGCGGTCTCACCCCCAAGGTGGTGTTCACCGCGGCGGATGCCGACGTGATCAAGACGTACGTGCGCCTTGGTCTCGGCGTGGGCATCGTGGCCAAAATGGCCATCGACCCGACTTTGGATCCGGATCTGGTCGTGCTCGATGCCAGTGAGCTGTTCGAGTCCAGCGTGACCAAGATCGGCTTCCGTCGTGGCACCTTCCTGCGTGGCTTCATGTGCGACTTCATCGAGAAGTTCGCCCCGCACCTGACCCGTGATGTGCTGGCCAAGGCCGTGCAGTGCCACAACAAGGTTGAGCTCGAAGAGCTGTTCAAGGGCGTGGAGCTGCCGCTGCACTAATTGCTGCAGTAAAACGAAAATGGCGCCCATGAGGCGCCATTTTCGTTCGTGCTGAGGTCAGTGGCTCAGGTGCAGACCGCACTCACGGTTGTCTTCGCCCTTGGTCGGGTCGAAGTAGTCGAAGTTGTTCGGCAGGCCGTGGGCGGTGAGGTACTGATACAGATCCTTGGACGACCAGTGCAACAGCGGCGCGACCTTGATCAGGCCATCCGGGTTGATGCTGACCGGCTGCATCTGTGCGCGCACGGCTGTGTCGGTAGCGCGTAGCGCGGTGAACCAGACACTCGGTGCGGTTTCACGCAGGGCGCGGGCGAATGGCTCCAGCTTGACCTCTTCGGTGAACGCGGCGTGGCGCGGATCGTCCAGCGCCGGTGTCGTGCCGTCGATGGCTTCACGGTGGGCCCGGCTGCGTTTGGGCAGGTAAGTGATCAGATTAAGACCAAGCTGCTGGGTGACTTCATCTGCGAACTTGTAGGTGGCTTCGGTGTTGTAGCCGCTGTCCATCCATATGATCGGGATGTCGGCCTTGGCCTGGCTGACCATGTGCAGGATGACGGCCTCGAACGGGCGGAAATTGGTGGTGCAGATCGCTGGTTTACCCAGGCCGATTGCCCACTCGACCAGCTTTTCCGGCTGATTGGCGAATTCGGCGTTGAGTCTGTCCAGATCGAGATCCATTGCGGGCTCCAGAGCATGTGGATGAGAAGGGCGATGGTAGCAAATCTGCGTGATAGCCGGGGCCGACCTTATCGTCAAAGCGCTGCCGCTTCTGTAGAGTTGCCGCCAACTTTCAAGCCCAACGTAGGAGTGTGCCGTGGAAATCGCTTGCCTCGATCTGGAAGGTGTACTGGTTCCCGAGATCTGGATCGCCTTCGCCGAGAAGACCGGAATCGAATCCCTCAAGGCGACCACCCGGGACATTCCCGATTACGACGTGTTGATGAAGCAGCGCCTGCGCATCCTCGACGAGCACGGCCTGAAGCTGTCGGATATCCAGGAAGTGATCGCCACGCTGAAGCCGCTGGACGGCGCCGTTGAGTTCGTCGACTGGCTGCGCGAGCGCTTCCAGGTGGTGATACTGTCGGACACCTTCTATGAGTTCTCCCAGCCGCTGATGCGCCAGCTGGGCTTTCCGACGCTGCTGTGCCATCGCCTGATCACCGACGATACCGACCGCGTAGTGGATTATCAGCTGCGTCAGAAGGATCCCAAGCGCCAATCGGTGCTGGCCTTCAAGAGCCTCTATTACCGTGTCATCGCTGCTGGTGATTCGTACAACGACACCACCATGCTCAGCGAGGCCCACGCCGGTATTCTGTTCCATGCCCCGGAAAACGTGATTCGCGAATTCCCGCAATTTCCGGCCGTGCACACGTTCGCCGGCCTCAAGGCAGAGTTCCTCAAGGCGTCCAGTCGTCAGTTGAGTCTGTAAGAGAGTTGCCTGCTGCCGACGGGCGTCGGCAGCAGGGCAGGGCTCAGATTTCTGCAGGTGGGATGTGGCCGAACAGTTCCTGAGAGAAGCGCGTGCGTTCTTCGGCGTTTTCCTGGATGCCTTTGGCCGCCAATTCTTCCAGGCGAGCCTCCACCGCATGGGCGCGATGGGTCAGGCCGCAGTCGTTGGCGATCTGGATGTTTAGGCCGGGGCGGGCGTTGAGCTCGAGAATCAGCGGGCCTTTGTCCTGATCCAACACCATGTCCACGCCGATGTAGCCCAGGCCGCATAGCTCGTAACAGCCAGCGGCGAGCTTCATGAAGCCATCCCAGTTCGGCAACTGCACGCCGTCTACCGCATTGGTGGTGTCTGGGTGCTTGGTGATCTTGTTGTTCAGCCAGGTGCCGCGCAGCGTCACGCCGGTTGCCAGATCCACACCGACGCCAATGGCACCCTGGTGCAGGTTGGCCTTGCCGCCCGACTGGCGGGTTGGCAGGCGCAGCATGGCCATCACCGGATAACCCATCAGCACGATGATGCGAATGTCTGGCACGCCTTCGTAGCTGATGCTCTTGAAGATGCTGTCCGGGGTCACCCGGTATTCGATCAGCGCACGATCTCGGTGTCCGCCAAGGGAGTACAGGCCTGAGAGGATGCTGGAAATCTGCTGCTCGATCTCGGAGTGGCTGACGATCTTGCCCGATACAGTCTTGAAGCGATCTTCGAAGCGGTCGGCGATCACCAGAATGCCGTCACCGCCGGCGCCCTGGGCCGGCTTGACGACGAAATCGCTGCGCTCGCCAATGATCTTGTCGAGGTTGTCGATTTCCTTCTCGGTAGAGATCACCCCGTACATTTCCGGCACGTGAATGCCGGCTTGAATTGCCCGCTCCTTGGTGATGATCTTGTCGTCGACGATGGGGTACAGGTGCCGTTTGTTGTACTTCAGCACGTAGTCCGCATTGCGTCGGTTGATGCCCATGATGCCTTTGGCTTCAAGGGCCTTCCAGGTTTTCCAGAGACCTAACATTGGCTCAATCCTTCAGGAAGGCTTTGAAGCGGAACAGTTCGGTCAGGCGGTAGCCGCGGTAGCGACCCATCGCCAGCATGAAGCCCACCAGAATCAGCAGAATCGCCGGGAAGGTGAAGACGAAGTAGACCAGCTCCGGCACGCTCATCAGCAGGTGCGCGATGGTGGCGGCGAACAGGGTGCCGATGGCCACCTTGAAGGCATGGCTGCCGCCACGTTCTTCCCAGGTGATCGACAGACGCTCGATGGTCATGGTCAGAATCACCATCGGGAACAGCGCTACGGACAGGCCGCGCTCCAGGCCCAGCTTGTGACTGAACAGGCTGATGGTGGCGATCAGCACGACCACGAAAGTCAGTACCACCGATAGCCTCGGGAGCATCTGTAGCTTCAGGTGCTCCAGGTAGGAGCGCAGTGACAGGCCGAGTGCGGTGATCACCGTGAACAGGAAGATACCGAAGCCCAGCTGCGTCTCACGGAAGGCAAGGGCGATCAGCACCGGGGTGAAGGTACCCAGAGTCTGCAGGCCGCCGAGGTTGCGCAGGATCAGGATGACCAGCACGCCGATGGGGATCATCACCATGATCATGAAGGTCTGCTGGGTCTGCAGCGGCAGGCCGTACAGCGAGTACTCCAGGAAGTCGGCGTCGGTGTTTTCGTCGGTCAGCTGAGCGAGGCGAATGGCGTTCATCTCGCTGTTGTTGAGGGTGAAGGTGGTGGTTGCCTGGCGGCCACCGTCGAGGGTGACCAGCGGCTCGTCACCTGTCCACCAGACCAGGCGATCGTTCGGTAGGCCTTGCTCACCGGTTTCCGGGTTGAAGTACAGCCAGCGGTCGCCGTTGAAGCTGCGCAGCCACAGCTCCGGGCTCTGTTGGATGTCTGCTGCCAGGCGAATGGTGTGCACGCGCTCCATCGGTACGTGGGCGATGGACAGCAGCAGTTCGACGGCCTGGGCCTTCTTGGTCGTCGAGGCATCGCCGCCGAGCAGCAGCTTGGCGTTGTCGTCATTTGTGTTGTTGACGCGCTTGATGGTCTCGCTGATGAAGGTTTCGACGTCGGCCGAGTGCTGACGAATCGGCGCCAGCAGCGCTTCCGCAGCGATCTTCTCGGGGCCTTCGACCGGAATGCTGTCACGGAAGATCGGGCCTTTAGCCTTGGCCTGCTCGCCGCTGTAGCGCTTGGTCAGCACCAAACGGTAATAAAGAGTTTGCTTGCCGCTGGCGCGGCGCGCCGACCAGGTCACCTTGCGGTTGGCGTCGGCACGGTTGACGCTCACGCCATAGTTGTTGGAGATGAAGCTCTCGTTGAGGCTTACGTAATCCTGATTCAGCGGCGGCACGAACATCTGCAGCTTGATGGGGTCGCGGCCATTGGCCTGGAATTCGACGCGGGTGTCGATGTTCCACAGGTCATCGGTTTCGTCGCTGCTGACCGGAATGCCGAGCACGAATATTTGATAGGCGGTAATCGCGATCCCCAGGCTCACCAGGATGGTGATGAGGACTTTCAGGTGCAGGGTGAGAGAGCGCATGGGATTACTCGCCGGACTTTGCGGTGGTACAGGCAGGTTTCCCTGCTGCGTATTTCAAACTTGGGTCGATCAGGGCATCGAAGCGCTTGAGTGCATCGGAGCCGATCAGAAGAGGGTATTGGAAGGCACTGCGATCGGTAAGGTTCACTTCGATCTGGCGCCTGACGCCGCCCATGCAAACGTCGAGCTCGACCACCGGACGTGCCGTGTAGGTCTTTTCGTCATCCGAGTCCACGTCGCCGGCACGTCGTTTGATCTTGCTGATGCGTGCCAGGGGGCGTTCGATCGGGTGCGCGTGGGCATCGTCGATGGCCAGGTAAAAGCGCACCCAACGTTCGCCATCACGCTTGAAACGTTCGATATCACGAGCGCTGAGCGAGGCGGTCTGGGCGCCGGTATCGAGCTTGGCGGCCACCTCCACGTCGATGTCGAGGCTGACGTATTCGTTCAGGCCATAGATGGTCTTGTCCGCTGCCACGGCGAAGCCGGGCAGGAGCAATAGACAAAAAAGCAGGGGGAGGGGTTTGAGTCTCATAAATCCTGTCGGGTGGATCGCGATCGGTAGAGCGAATCTCGGGCAGGGCCGCCGTTCGCTGGCTTGGAGTCTAGCAGGCGCCCCGGGACACCCCGTTCAGGCATGAATGGCGCGCATTCTAACATGGGGCTTTTCCGCGGTGACAGACGGTTTTCCGCCTTTCTATGTCTACCTATTATTGGTCATGTTTATGGCGAAACTTAGCCTATTGTCGACAATGCTATTTTTTATTTGTGGGTTTATGGCTTTTTATCTATCGTTATCGAACCAATGGCTAGCGATGTGTAGACAATATGCAGGAGTCCAGTGTACCCGCCCTGACTGCCGAGCAGGACGCGGAAACCCGCTCCGAACAGGTATTTCGCCGTATCCAGGCGGCTATCGTGAAGGGCGAGATCGCGCCGGGTAGCAAAATCTCCGAGCCCGAGCTGGCGCGCACCTACGGCATTAGCCGTGGCCCGCTGCGCGAGGCGATTCATCGTCTGGAAGGGCAGCGACTGCTGGTACGCATCCCCCATGTCGGGGCACGGGTGGTGTCACTCGACCGTGACGAGCTGATTGAGCTCTACGAGATCCGCGAGTCCCTCGAGGGCATGGCCTGCCGATTGGCTGCCGAGCGCATGAGCGAAGCTGAGATCGACGATCTGCGCAGGGTGCTGGATACCCACGAGCGCGATGAGGCCTTCCAGGCTGGAGTGGGTTACTACCAGCAGGAGGGGGATTTCGACTTCCACTATCGGATCATCCAGGGCAGTGGTAATCGCACTCTGGTGAAGATGCTCTGCGGCGAGCTCTATCAGTTGGTACGCATGTACCGCATCCAGTTCTCCGCCACGCCCAACCGACCGCCCCAGGCGTTCGCCGAGCACCACCGCATCCTCGATGCCATCGCCGAGCGTGACGGTGAGCTGGCCGAGCTGCTGATGCGCCGGCACATCGGCGCCTCCAAGCGCAATATCGAGCGCCATTACCAGGGCGCCCATCCCATCACCGTCAAGTCCCGAGGCAAGTCATGAGTCAGAGCACGCCAGGCCAGCGCTTTCGCGATGCGGTTGCTAACGAGCAGCCGCTGCAAGTCGTCGGCGCCATCAATGCCAACCATGCACTGCTCGCCAAGCGCGCAGGGTTCAAGGCTATTTACCTGTCGGGCGGCGGCGTTGCCGCGGGCTCTCTGGGGCTTCCGGATCTGGGCATCACCGGGCTGGATGATGTGCTCACCGATGTGCGCCGCATCACCGATGTCTGCGATCTGCCCCTGCTGGTGGATGTGGATACCGGCTTCGGCAGTTCGGCATTCAACGTGGCGCGCACCGTCAGGTCGATGATCAAGTTCGGCGCCGCCGCCATTCACATCGAAGATCAGGTTGGCGCCAAGCGCTGCGGCCACCGCCCGAACAAGGAGATCGTCTCCCAGCAGGAGATGGTCGATCGCATCAAGGCTGCGGTGGACGCGCGCACCGATGACAGTTTCGTGATCATGGCGCGCACCGACGCGTTGGCCGTCGAGGGCCTTGAGGCCGCTCTGGATCGCGCCGCAGCCTGTGTCGAGGCCGGCGCCGACATGGTCTTCCCTGAGGCCATCACCGAGCTGCAGATGTACAAGACTTTCGCTGCACGGGTGAGGGCGCCGATCCTTGCCAACATCACCGAATTCGGCGCCACGCCGCTGTTCACCACCGATGAGCTGGCCTCGGCCGATGTGGGCCTGGTGCTCTATCCGCTGTCGGCGTTTCGCGCCATGAACAAGGCGGCGGAAAACGTATATACGGCAATTCGCCGTGACGGCACGCAAAAGAACGTGGTCGACAGCATGCAGACCCGCATGGAGCTTTACGAACGCATCGACTATCACGCTTTCGAGCAGCACCTCGATGCGTTGTTTGCCCAGAAGAAGAGCTGAACCGCGCGCCGTTGATGAGGCGGCGCGTTACGAATTGCACATCCGACAATTTCAAGAAAACGGGAGCGAGCAATGGCTGAAGCAAAAGTGTTGAGTGGCGCTGGCCTGCGTGGCCAGGTAGCCGGGCAGACCGAACTGTGCACCGTGGGCAAGACCGGTGCCGGGCTGACCTACCGAGGTTATGACGTGCGCGAGCTGGCTGCGGGGGCGATCTTCGAGGAAGTTGCCTACCTGCTGCTGTATGGCGAGCTGCCCAATCGGGCGCAACTGGATGGCTATCTGAAGAAACTGCAGGGCCTGCGTGATCTGCCCGCAGCGCTCAAGGAAGTACTGGAGCGCATTTCCAAGGATGCCCATCCCATGGACGTGATGCGTACCGGCGCCTCGGTGCTGGGCAACCTCGAGCCCGAGGCCAGCTTCGAGCAGCAGCGTGACAAGGCCGACCGGCTGCTCGGCGCCTTTCCGGCGATCATGACCTACTGGTATCGCTTCACCCATGAAGGCCAGCGTATCGATTGCACCAGCAGCGAGCCGACCATCGGTGGTCATTTCCTGGCGCTGCTGCATGGCAATAAGCCCAGCGAGCTGCACGTCAAGGTGATGAACGTTTCGCTGATTCTGTATGCCGAGCATGAATTCAATGCATCGACCTTTACCGCGCGGGTTTGCGCCTCGACGCTCAGCGACCTCTTCTCCTGCGTCACCGCGGCCATCGGTTCCCTGCGCGGGCCGTTGCATGGCGGTGCCAACGAGGCGGCGATGGAGATGATCGAGCGCTTTGCCTCGGCAGAAGACGCCACTGCCGGCACCCTGGCGATGCTCGAGCGCAAGGACAAGATCATGGGCTTTGGCCACGCGATCTATAAGGAGTCCGACCCGCGCAACGAGGTGATCAAGGGCTGGAGCAGAAAACTCGCCGATGAAGTGGGCGACAAGGTGCTGTTCCCGGTTTCCGAGGCCATCGACAAGGTCATGTGGGAGCAGAAGAAGTTGTTCCCCAACGCCGACTTCTACCATGCCTCGGCGTATCACTTCATGGGTATCCCCACAAAGTTGTTCACGCCGATCTTCGTCTGCTCTCGGGTTTCCGGCTGGACGGCTCACGTGTTCGAGCAGCGTGCCAACAACCGAATCATTCGCCCCAGTGCCGAGTACACCGGCGTCGAGCAGCGTCCGTTCGTGGCGCTGGATCAGCGCTGAAGTAACGCTCGCGGCCCACTGCGGTGGCGCCGCGATCCCTATAAAGAGCGCAGCCGGCTCGAACGGCGCGCCAGCTATTCCACCGTGATCGAGTTTCGTGCCATGACCCTGACCATGAACAGCGCCAACCGCAAGCCGCTACCCGGCACCTCGCTGGAATTCTTCGATACCCGCGCGGCGGTCGATGTCATCCAGCCCGGTGCCTACGCCACGCTGCCGTACACCTCGCGAGTGCTGGCGGAGAACCTGGTGCGTCGCTGTGATCCGGCCACGCTCACTGCGTCGCTGAGGCAGCTGATCGAGCGCCGCCGTGACCTAGATTTCCCCTGGTACCCGGCGCGTGTGGTGTGCCATGACATCCTTGGTCAGACCGCGCTGGTGGATCTCGCCGGGCTGCGTGATGCGATTGCCGAGAAGGGCGGTGACCCTGCCCAGGTCAACCCGGTGGTGCCCACCCAGTTGATCGTTGACCACTCCCTGGCCGTGGAGTGCGGTGGTTTCGACCCGGACGCGTTCGCCAAGAACCGCGCCATCGAGGATCGCCGCAACGAGGATCGCTTCCACTTCATCGAGTGGACCAAGAAGGCGTTCAAGAACGTCGACGTGATCCCGCCGGGCAACGGCATCATGCACCAGATCAATCTGGAGAAGATGTCGCCGGTGGTGCAAGTGCAGGGCGGGGTAGCCTTTCCCGATACTTGCGTGGGCACCGACAGCCACACGCCGCATGTCGACGCGCTGGGCGTGATCGCCATCGGTGTAGGCGGCTTGGAAGCGGAGAGCGTGATGCTCGGGCGGGCCTCGTGGATGCGCCTGCCGGATATCATCGGCGTTGAGCTGACTGGCCGGCCGCAGCCTGGGATCACCGCCACCGATGTGGTGCTGGCGATCACCGAATACCTGCGCCAGGCCAAGGTGGTCGGCGCCTACCTGGAGTTCTTCGGGGAGGGTGCCGCAGCGCTGACCCTCGGCGACCGCGCGACTATCTCCAACATGACCCCTGAGTTCGGTGCCACCGCCGCGATGTTCGCCATCGACCGGCAAACCATCGACTACCTCAGGCTGACCGGTCGTGACGATGAGCAGGTTCGCCTGGTCGAGACCTACGCCAAGGTCACCGGCCTGTGGGCTGACGACCTTGCCGACGCCGAATACGAGCGCCTGCTGAGCTTCGATCTGTCGAGCGTAGTACGCAACATGGCCGGCCCCTCCAACCCGCATAAACGTCTGCCGACCTCGGCGCTCGCCGAGCGCGGCATCGCCGGGGCCTGGGAGGATGTGCCCGGGCAGATGCCCGATGGCGCGGTGATCATCGCCGCCATCACCAGTTGCACCAACACCAGCAACCCGCGCAACGTGATCGCGGCCGGGCTGTTGGCGAAAAAGGCCAATGCGCTGGGGCTATTGCGCAAGCCCTGGGTCAAGTCGTCCCTGGCGCCTGGCTCGCGGGCGGTGCAGCTGTATCTGGAGGCCGCAGGCCTGCTGCCGGAACTGGAAAAACTCGGTTTCGGTATCGTCGGCTTTGCCTGCACCACCTGCAACGGTATGAGCGGCGCGCTGGATCCGGCGATTCAGCAGGAAATCATCGAACATGACCTCTATACCACCGCCGTGCTGTCGGGTAACCGCAACTTCGACGGGCGCATTCACCCCTACGCCAAGCAGGCGTTCCTGGCTTCGCCACCGCTGGTGATCGCTTATGCCATTGCCGGCACCATTCGCTTCGATATCGAAAAGGATGTGCTGGGCGTGGTGGACGGGCGAGAAATCCGCCTCAAGGACCTCTGGCCAGCGGATGAAGAAATCGACGCAGTGGTCGCGGCCAGCGTCAAGCCAGAGCAGTTCCACAAGGTCTACATCCCCATGTTCGCCGTGCAGCCTGACAATGGCGAACGCATCAGCCCGCTGTATGACTGGCGGCCGATGAGCACCTACATTCGCCGTCCGCCTTACTGGGATGAGGAGGGCGAAGGAGCTATGGCCGGTGAGCGTACCCTCACCGGCATGCGTCCACTGGCGGTGTTGCCGGACAACATCACCACCGATCACCTGTCGCCGTCCAACGCCATCCTGGCCGACAGCGCTGCCGGTGAATACCTGACGAAAATGGGCTTGCCGGAAGAAGACTTCAATTCCTACGCCACCCACCGCGGCGATCACCTGACCGCCCAGCGCGCTACCTTCGCCAACCCGCAACTGGTCAATGAAATGGCCGTGGTCGATGGCCAGGTGAAGAAGGGCTCGTTGACTCGCCTGGAACCCGAGGGAAAAGTGGTGCGGATGTGGGAGGGCATCGAAACCTACATGCAGCGCAAGCAGCCGCTGATCATCGTGGCTGGCGCCGACTACGGGCAGGGCTCGTCCCGCGACTGGGCGGCCAAGGGGGTGCGCCTGGCCGGGGTGGAGGCGATTGCCGCCGAGGGTTTCGAGCGGATTCACCGCACTAATCTGATCGGCATGGGCGTGCTGCCGCTGGAGTTCAAGCCAGGTACCACGCGCCTTACCCTCGGCATCGACGGCAGCGAGACGTTCGATGTGATCGGCGCCCGCAGGCCGCGCGCCGATCTGACGCTGGTCATCCGCCGACGTGACGGGGAAACCCTTGAGGTACCCATGACCTGCCGCCTGGACACTGCCGAGGAAGTATCGATCTACGAGGCCGGGGGCGTGTTGCAGCGCTTCGCCCAGGATTTCCTGGAGTCGGCCAAGGCCTGACAGGGCTTGGTGGAAGGCACTCCCGGCTGCGGCTTGGTGCCCGGTACAGAACATCGCGACTTAAACAGGACAGACATTCATGGCCCATGTACCGCAAGTGAAAATTCCCGCCACCTATATGCGTGGCGGCACCAGCAAGGGTGTGTTCTTTCGCCTGGAGGATTTGCCCGAGCGTTGCCAGGTGCCGGGTGAGGCTCGCGACAAGCTGTTCATGCGCGTGATCGGCAGCCCCGATCCTTACGCCGCACAGATCGACGGGATGGGCGGCGCGACCTCCAGTACCAGCAAATGCGTGATTCTGTCGAAGAGCAGCCAGCCTGATCACGACGTGGATTACCTCTACGGCCAGGTTTCCATCGACAAGGCCTTCGTCGACTGGAGCGGCAATTGCGGCAACCTGTCCACGGCTGCAGGTGCGTTCGCCCTGCATGCCGGGCTGATCGACCCGGCGCGCATTCCGCAAAACGGCACCTGCGTGGTACGCATCTGGCAAGCCAATATCCACAAGACCATCATCGCCCACGTTCCCGTCAGCAACGGCCAGGTTCAGGAAACCGGCGACTTCGAGCTCGACGGGGTGACCTTTCCGGCCGCGGAGATCGTGCTGGAGTTTCTTGACCCGTCAGATGACGGCGAGGAGGGCGGCTCGATGTTTCCGACCGGCAATCTGGTCGATGACCTGGAAGTGCCTGGTGTCGGTACCTTCAATGCCACCATGATCAGTGCCGGCATTCCCACGGTATTCGTCAACGCCGAGGACATTGGCTACCAGGGCACTGAGCTGCGCGAAGCGATCAATGGCGACCCGGCGCAGCTCGCGCGCTTCGAGAAGATCCGCGTGGCCGGCGCCCTGCGCATGGGCCTGATCAAGAGCGCTGAACAGGCGGCGACCCGGCAACATACGCCGAAAATCGCCTTCGTCAGCCCACCGAAATCGTACACGTCATCGAGTGGGAAAACGGTTGAGACCGGGGAGGTCGATCTGCTGGTACGCGCGCTGTCCATGGGCAAACTGCACCACGCGATGATGGGCACTTGCGCGGTGGCGATCGGCACGGCAGCAGCCATTCCCGGCACGCTGGTGAATCTGGCTGCGGGGGGCGGCGAGCCCAGCGCGGTGCGCTTCGGTCATCCCTCCGGCACGCTGCGGGTGGGCGCCGAGGCAACCCATGACGGCAAGCAATGGCTGGTAACCAAGGCCATCATGAGCCGCAGTGCGCGGGTGTTGATGGAAGGTTGGGTGCGCGTACCGGGCGATGCTTTCTAAACGACCGGCTCACCGGATCAGTGCTGTGTCGTACCGATCAGCAATCCGCCCGCACCCATGAAGAAGGCGCCGGTGGTGCGATTCAGCCGCTGTGCGCCGCGACTGGTGCGAATAAAGCGGCGAATCTGCCGGCCGAACAGGGCGTAGACCAACGACGCGGCGTACTCGGCCAGCAGGTAGGTCGCGCCCAGGTAGACGAACTGCTCGATGGCGGGCTCGCCCGGCTTGATGAACTGCGGGAACACCGCAGCGAACAGCAGGATGGCCTTGGGGTTGCTGATGCCGATCAGAAACTCCTGCAGCATCAGGCGGCTTATCCGCCGTTGCGGCTGTACGGCAGGCACCGCTCCGTCCAGATCCAGGCCGCTGAATTCCCGGCTGCGCCAGGCGCTGATGCCCAGATACAGCAGGTACAGCGCGCCCACCCATTTGATCGCTGTGAAGGCCGTTTCCGAAGCCAGCAGCATGGCGCCCAGGCCGATGGCGGAAATGCTCAGGAAAATGGCGAAGGCCACTGCACGGCCTGTGGTCGCCAGTACGGCCGCGCCGATGCCATGGCGAATGCCGTTGTTCATCGCGCAGAAATTGTTCGGCCCTGGCGTCAGTGCGATCAACATGGCGACAGGGGCGAAGAGCACGGCATCGAGCAGAGTCATGGGGCACGTCCAGAGAGGGTGCGGGTTACTTGAAGCGCCGTTCGACGCCTTTTTCCACCAGGATCTTGGCGGAGATTTCTTCCACCGAGAAGTGCGTGGAGTCGATGAAATTGATCGATTCGCGACGGAACAGGCCTTCCACCTCGCGCACCTCGAACTCGCACTGAGCATAGCTGGAGTAGCGGCTGTTGGGTTTGCGTTCGTTACGAATGGCAGCCAGGCGATCGGCATCGATGGTCAGGCCGAACAGCTTTTCGCGGTACTTCTTCAGCGAAGCCGGCAACTGCAGGCGTTCCATGTCGTCTTCGGTGAGCGGGTAGTTGGCGGCACGGATGCCGTACTGCATGGCCATGTACAGGCATGTCGGGGTTTTGCCGCAGCGCGATACGCCGACCAGAATCAGATCGGCTTTGTCATAGTAGTGCGTGCGTGCGCCATCATCGTTGTCGAGGGCGAAGTTGACCGCCTCGATACGCTCCATGTAGTTGGCGTTGTGGATGATCGAATGCGACTTGCCGACCGAGTAGGAGGAGTGCGAGTTCAGTTCCTGCTCCAAGGGAGACAGGAAGGTCGAGAAGATATCGATCATGAAACCACGGGACTCGGCCAGGATGTCGTGGATCTGCTGATTGACGATGGTGGCGAAGATGATCGGGTTGGCGCCGTCCTTGTCGGCGGCGTTATTGATTTGTTGTACCATCGCCCGCGCTTTTTCCACGCTATCGACGTACGGTCGCGTGAGCTTGGTGAAACCGATGGTCTCGAACTGGGCCAGAAGGCTCTGACCCAGCGCTTCTGCGGTGATACCGGTGCCGTCGGAGATGAAGTACGCGGTTCGATTCATTGCGACAATGGCCTTAAGCTGAGAGCGAATCTTGGCTATGATGGGCCAGTTTTGCGGCCCCCGATGGGCTTGCATTGTTACTTATTTTCCAGGGCCAGGCCATTGTCCACACGGCGCGAGCCGGCGGCTTTTCCAGCCCCATGAGCTTTTCCAACACTGAAGTGGAGAGATCACCTTGGCAGAGTACGTAGTTTCCCTCGATAAGCTCGGCAATCACGATGTCGAGCATGTAGGGGGCAAGAACGCCTCCCTTGGCGAGATGATCAGCAATCTGGCGGGCGCCGGCGTTTCGGTTCCCGGTGGTTTCGCCACTACGGCACAGGCCTATCGCGACTTTCTCGAGCAGAGTGGGCTCAACGCGCAGATCCACGAAGCCCTGGACGCTCTGGATGTCGACGATATCAACGCCCTGGCCAAGACCGGTGCGCAGATCCGTCAGTGGGTTATGGACGCCGAGTTCCCTGAGGCGCTCAACGAGCAGATCCGCATCGCCTTCGCCGCCATGGCGGGTGGCAACGACAACATGGCCGTTGCCGTGCGCTCCTCGGCGACCGCCGAAGACCTGCCCGATGCGTCCTTTGCCGGCCAGCAGGAAACCTTCCTCAATATCCGCGGCGTGGAAAACGTCATTCGCGCTGCCAAGGAAGTCTTCGCTTCGCTGTTCAATGACCGTGCCATCGCTTACCGCGTGCATCAGGGCTTCGACCATAAACTGGTCGCCCTGTCTGCCGGCGTACAGCGCATGGTGCGCTCGGAAACCGGTACCGCCGGGGTGATGTTCACCCTCGACACCGAATCGGGCTTTCGCGACGTGGTGTTCATCACCGGTGCTTACGGCCTCGGTGAGACCGTCGTGCAGGGCGCGGTCAACCCTGACGAGTTCTACGTGCACAAGCACACCCTCGAAGCGGGCCGCCCGGCGATTCTGCGTCGCAACCTGGGCAGCAAGGCGATCAAGATGATCTACGGCGACGAAGCCAAGGCCGGTAAGTCGGTCAAGGTCGTCGACGTCGACCGCGCCGAACGCGCGCGCTTCTGCCTGAGCGATGCCGAGGTCACCGAACTGGCCAAGCAGGCGGTGATCATCGAGAAGCACTACGGCCGCCCGATGGACATCGAGTGGGCCAAGGACGGTGACGACGGCAAGCTGTACATCGTCCAGGCGCGTCCCGAGACCGTGAAGAGCCGCGCCAATGTCACCGTGATGGAGCGCTACCTGCTCAAGGAGACCGGCACCGTACTGGTCGAAGGTCGTGCCATCGGCCAGAAAATCGGCGCCGGCAAGGTGCGGGTCATCAACGACGTGTCGGAAATGGACAAGGTTCAGCCCGGCGACGTACTGGTTTCCGACATGACCGATCCGGACTGGGAGCCGGTGATGAAGCGCGCTAGCGCCATCGTCACCAACCGTGGCGGGCGTACCTGCCACGCGGCGATCATCGCCCGTGAGCTGGGCATTCCGGCCGTGGTCGGCTGCGGCAACGCCACCCATGTGCTGCGTGACGGCCAGGGCGTGACCGTTTCCTGCGCCGAGGGCGACACCGGTTTCATCTTCGAAGGCGAGCTGGGCTTCGACATTCGCAAGAACTCCGTCGATGCCATGCCCGAGCTGCCGTTCAAGATCATGATGAACGTCGGCAACCCGGATCGCGCCTTCGACTTCGCCCAGCTGCCCAACGCCGGTATTGGCCTGGCGCGTCTGGAATTCATCATCAACCGCATGATTGGCGTGCACCCCAAAGCGCTGCTGAACATGGACGGCCTGCCGCCGGAAATCCGCGAAAGCGTCGAGAAGCGCATCGCCGGCTATGACGACCCGGTGAATTTCTACGTCGAGAAACTGGTCGAGGGCATCAGCACCCTGGCCGCGGCGTTCTGGCCGAAGAAGGTCATCGTGCGCCTGTCCGACTTCAAGTCCAACGAATACGCCAACCTCATCGGCGGCAAGCTGTACGAGCCGGAAGAAGAGAACCCGATGCTCGGCTTCCGTGGTGCCTCGCGTTACATCAGCGAGTCGTTCCGCGATTGCTTCGAGCTGGAATGTCGGGCGCTGAAAAAGGTCCGCAACGAGATGGGCCTGACCAACGTCGAGATCATGGTGCCTTTCGTGCGTACCCTGGGCGAAGCCAAGCAGGTGGTCGATCTGCTGGCCGAGAACGGCCTGGCGCGCGGTCAGGATGGTCTCAAGGTCATCATGATGTGCGAGCTGCCGTCCAACGCCATTCTTGCCGAGGAATTCCTCGAGTACTTCGACGGCTTCTCCATCGGCTCCAACGACCTGACTCAGCTGACCCTGGGCCTGGATCGCGACTCCGGTATCGTCGCTCACCTGTTCGACGAGCGTAACCCGGCGGTCAAGAAGCTGCTGTCGAACGCCATCCAGGCGTGCAACAAGGCCGGCAAGTACATCGGTATATGCGGTCAGGGCCCGTCGACCACCCGGATCTGGCGCGTTGGCTGATGGAGCAGGGCATCGAAAGCGTCTCCCTGAACCCGGATTCGGTGCTGGAAACCTGGTTCTTCCTCGCCGAAGTCCAGCCTAGCTGACTGAGATGCGCTGAACCGTGACCCGAGGGCAGGTTCTACCTGCCCTTTTTTGTGACCCGCATTCCCGCTGGCTGGCTTTATAGGACAGCCAGCTGTTTCCCGACATTTTGTGGCCTGTCGACTGGTGATCAACCGTCGTCGACAGCATGCTGTATCAGAGCGAAGAAGATGCAAAGCAGTAGTGAGTTGTTTCCCGTAGCGCTGATCAGTGCCGAGTTGCGTGGCGATCTGACTGAAGATGTCTACCGCCTCAAACCTGGCAACAGCCCGGACTTCAGCGTCGAGCTGGCGCTGACCCGCTTGGCGGTCGCGGGGCAGGAGAGCGTGCGTGGCGAGCCGGTGATCCTGCTGCACGGCAGTTTCTCCAATCGGCGTTTCTGGTACTCGCCCAGGTGCATAGGCTTGGCGCCGTACCTGGTTCGCGCCGGGTTCGATGTGTGGATCGCGGAAATGCGTGGCCACGGCCTGTCGCCGCGTAACCTCGCCTATCGTCAAAACTGCGTGGCTGACTATGCGCGTTACGACCTGCCGGCAATCGCGGCCTTCGTTGCCGAAAAGAACCCGCGTCCTGCGCACTGGCTTGGCCACTCGCTGGGCGGCCTGACCCTCGCCGCAGCGCTGGGCGGCGGCTATCTGCAGCAGGGCGCTATCGCCAGCGTCGGCCTGTTCGGTAGCGAAATCAGCCGCCGCTACTGGCCGCTCAAGGTGCCGCCAATCGAGTGGCTGGCGCGCCTGCTGCTCAAGCGTTTTGCGCTGCTGTCCGGCTCGCGGCTCAAGCGCGGGCCTGAAGACGAGCCGATCGGCATCGCTCTGGAAACCCTGCGCTGGCACCGCTTGTTCGGTCGTTTCGGCGATGCTGAACGGGACTGGTGGGCCGGTTTGAATGAGGTACAGGTGCCATTACTGGCAGTGGCGGGCGAGGGTGACCTCGAGTGTCCGCCTGCGGCGTGCCGGGCGCTGTTCGAGCAATTCGCCTCGGTTGATAGGCAGTTCGTCAACCTGAGCCGTGCCCAAGGCTTTCAGCAGGACTACGACCACGTGCAGATGCTGGTCAGCAAGCAGGCGCAAGACGAAGTCTGGCCGCTGGTTCGCCGCTGGCTCGAGGGAGACCGGCAGTCGCCAGTCGCTACCGCGCAGGAGCAAAGCGATGCGAGCATTCCTGCTACGCCGTGATCCGGCTAAGATTGCCTCGTCAATCGCCGCGACGCCTGGCCACACAGTGCCCGTCGCGTGGCTGAGAGAGCTATGCTGCAGGCCACGATCACCCATTCAGGAGCTTCGCCATGCAATACATCACGCCCGATCTGTGTGACGCCAACCCGGAACTGGTCAGCGTCGTGGAGCCGATGTTCAGCAATTTCGGAGGCCGCGATTCGTTCGGTGGGCAGATCGTCACCGTCAAATGCTTCGAGGACAATTCCCTGGTCAAGTCCCAGGCCGATGAGCCCGGTGCTGGCAAGGTGTTGGTGGTCGACGGCGGAGCCTCGCTACGTTGCGCGCTGCTTGGCGACATGATCGCCGAGAAGGCCGCAAAGAACGGCTGGGAAGGCATGGTGATCTATGGCTGCGTGCGTGACGTCGATGTGCTCGCGCAGACCCACCTTGGCGTTCAAGCCCTGGGCAGCCACCCGATGAAGACCGAGAAACGTGGCCTGGGTGATCTCAACGTGGTGGTCACTTTTGGCGGCGTGACTTTCCGCCCGGGCGAGTACCTGTATGCCGACAACAACGGCATCATCGTCTCGCCGCAGGCCTTGCAGGTCGAATAAATCAGCTTGTCGTGGCCACCTGGCTGCCGTGATGAATCATCAGGGGTATGGATGTACGAGGAAGACAACGCGCAGTGGGGCCTGGTACACGGTTTCGTGCTGGATGGTAAAGGCGGCGCCTGTGCGGTAGCGCGCGAGCAACTTGACGAATTGCAGTTGGAGGAGGGGCAGAGTCTTTGGCTGCACTGGGATCGCAGTCACCCGCAGACCCAGAGCTGGTTGCGCCGCGACAGTGGTTTGAGCGAGTTCGCCTGTGATCTGTTGCTCGAGGAAAATACCCGGCCACGGGCATTGCCGCTGTCCAATGATGAGCTGCTGGTCTTTCTGCGGGGCGTCAACCTCAATCCGGGCGCCGAGCCCGAGGATATGGTTTCGGTGCGTATTTTCGCCGAAGCGCGACGCATCGTTTCCCTGCGCCTGCGCCCGCTGCGGGCTACCGAGGATCTGATCGAGCGGCTGCAGGTCGGCAAGGGGCCGAAGACTGCCTCCGAACTGGTGCTTCAGCTCAGCGATTACCTGACCGACAAGGTCGAGGATCTGGTCACCGAACTCTCCGAGCTGGTCGACGGCCAGGAGGAGAAGGTCGACGGCGATGAGCGAGCCTTGCCCGATCACGGTCTGCTGCTGCAGATCCGTCGGCGTGCGGCGAACCTGCGGCGCTTTCTGTCACCGCAGCGTGATATCTACGTACAGCTGACGCGCAGTCAACTGCCCTGGCTGACCCACGAAGACGGCATCTACTGGAACGAGCTGAACAACCGCCTGCTGCGCTACCTCGAGGAGCTGGAGCTGACTCGCGAGCGCATCGGCCTACTGCTGGAAACGGAAAATCGGCGCATGGACGTGCGCATGAACCACATCATGTTCCGTTTCGGCATCATCACCTGCGTGTTCCTGCCAATGAGCTTCGTCACCGGGTTGCTGGGCATCAACGTCGGCGGCATCCCAGGAGCTGATAGCCCGTACGGCTTCCTCGTCGCCTGCCTGTTGATGCTGTCCATCGGCTTCGGGCAGTGGCTGTTATTCCGGCGTCTGCGTTGGGTGTGATGTGACTTGCGTCTCAGGCGCTTCGTCTAGCGAAGACGTTCTATGAGGTCTGCCATGCACGATCCATTCGAAGAATCCCTGCGTGATCTGTTGAAAGCCTCGTCTTCGCCATCGCGCGATGACGACGCTTGCCTGAACCGCGTCCTGAAGACCGCCAACCGCCAGGTCGGTGCGGGCGACCTGTTCGGCTTGATGGGGCACTGGGCCGGCGCCCTGATGATTGCCCTCAACAATGGCTCTTCCCATGTAGCACCGGTGTCGCGTCGCCGTGCTGCTGCTCGCTCTTCTGATAAGGCTGAATGAAATGGAACTCGACCCCTGGACTCATAGCCTGGTCGCCGCGATGACGGCGTTGTGGACGAAAGTCGCCAGCTTCATTCCCAACCTGTTCGTGGCCCTGGTGCTGGTGCTGCTCGGCTTCGTGGTCGCCAAGCTGCTCGATACATTGCTTTCCAAATTGCTCGGCAAAGTCGGCCTTGACCGCCTGATGGCCGGCACCGGCCTGACCAAGATATTGGGGCGTGCGGGTTTTCAGGTTCCGGTTTCGACACTGATCGGCAAGATCGTCTATTGGTTCGTATTGCTGATATTCCTGGTGTCGGCTGCCGAGTCGCTGGGCCTGGAGCGGGTTTCCGCGACGCTTGACGTGCTCGCCCTGTACCTGCCGAAAGTGTTCGGCGCCGCATTGATCCTGCTGGCTGGCGTGCTGCTGGCGCATCTGCTCAGTGGCCTGGTGCGGGGGGCGGCAGAAGGTGTCGGTCTGGACTATGCCCATGGTCTCGCACGGCTGGCCCAGGGGCTGGTAATCATCATCAGCATCTCCGTGGCCATCGGGCAGTTGGAAGTGAAGACCGACCTGCTCAACAACGTCATCGCCATCGTACTGATCTCTGTCGGCCTGGCCGTCGCGCTGGCGCTCGGTCTCGGCAGCAAGGAACTGGCCAGCCAGATTCTCGCTGGCATCTATGTGCGTGAGCTGTATCAAGTGGGGCAGGAGATCGAAGTAGGGGGTGTCGAAGGGCAGATCGAGGAAATCGGTACGGTCAAAACCACTGTATTGACGGACTCTGGCGAGCTGATATCGCTCTCCAATCGTGTGCTGCTCGAGCAGCGGGTAAGCAGCCGCTGAGGGGGCATTTCTGCTACCCTATGCGCCCAGCCAGCAGCCTGTACGAACAGGTGCTGGCTGTTTTCGTCCTGACCGTTGGCCCGATCTGCTTTGAACGCACCCCAATCACCGTCACTGCGCTATGACCCACGCGAGCTCTCCGACGAGGAGCTGGTGGCGCGTGCCCATGACGAGCTGTTCCACATCACTCGCGCCTACGAGGAGCTGATGCGGCGTTACCAGCGCACCCTGTTCAATGTGTGCGCGCGATATTTAGGGAACGATCGCGATGCGGACGATGTCTGTCAGGAAGTGATGTTGAAGGTTCTATACGGACTGAAGAACTTCGAAGGTAAATCGAAGTTCAAGACCTGGCTCTACAGCATTACTTATAACGAGTGCATTACCCAGTACCGCAAGGAGCGTCGCAAACGTCGTTTGATGGATGCGCTGAGTTTGGATCCTCTCGAGGAGGCGTCTGATGAAAAAGCGCCAAAGGTAGAGGAACCGGGTGGTTTGGATCGATGGCTTGTGCATGTAAACCCGATTGACCGTGAAATTCTGGTGCTGCGTTTTGTTGCAGAACTGGAGTTTCAGGAAATTGCTGACATCATGCATATGGGGCTGAGCGCCACGAAAATGCGCTACAAGCGTGCGCTCGACCGATTGCGAGAGAAGTTTGCAGGCGTTACCGAAAGTTAGTTCGGGCAGGTTTTTCTGGCAAAGGTGAGTTTTGTTAAACTTACCGAAGACTCACATGTCTATCTGCATGTGAAGCAATCACTCTATATATGAGATGGGGATTTAACGGATGAAACTGAAAAACACCTTAGGCGTTGTCATTGGCTCCTTGGTAGCCGCAACCTCCATGGGCGTGCTGGCTCAAGGCCAAGGCGCTGTCGAGGTGGAAGGCTTTGCCAATCGCTATTTCACCGACACACAGCGTGACTTTGCTCATGACGAAGGCAACCTGTTCGGCGCAAGCGTTGGTTACTACCTGACCGACGACGTTGAACTGGCTCTGTCCTACGGCGAATACCACGACCTGCGTGGCGAAGGCGCTGCTGGCAGCAAGAACATCAAGGGCAACCTGACTGATCTTAAAGCTCTCTACCACTTCGGTCAGCCAGGTGTAGGCCTGCGTCCGTACGTTTCTGGCGGCGTTGGCCACCAGAGCATTGGCGACGCCAACAAAGGCGGTCGCGACACCTCCACTCTGGCTATCGCTGGTGCTGGTGCCAAGTACTACTTCACCGAGATGCTGTACGCACGTGCTGGTGTTGAAGCCCTGTACAACATCGACAAAGGCGACACCGAATGGCAAACCGGCGTTGGTGTCGGTCTGAACTTCGGTGGCAGCACCCGTCAGGTTGCCCAGGTAACTGAGCCGGCTCCAGAGCCAGTTCCAGCTCCGGCTCCGGTCGTTGAAGAAGCACCGCAAGTGGTTCGCGTTGAGCTGGACGTTAAGTTCGACTTCGACAAAGCTGCTGTCAAAGAAGAAAGCTACGGCGACATCAAGAGCCTGGCTGACTTCATGAACCAGTACCCGCAAACCAACACCACCGTTGAAGGCCACACTGACTCCGTCGGTACTGATGCCTACAACCAGAAGCTGTCCGAGCGTCGTGCAAACGCTGTTCGTGACGTTCTGGTCAACCAGTACGGCGTAGGCGCTGATCGCGTCAACTCCGCTGGCTACGGTGAGTCCCGTCCGGTTGCTGACAACGCTACCGAAGAAGGCCGCGCGATCAACCGTCGCGTAGAAGCTGAAGTAGAAGCCCAAGCCCAGTAATAGGCTCAGGTTTCAGGAAAAACCCGGCCTCGGCCGGGTTTTTCTTTGCCTGCAGAAAAGTGCGCAGAGCTGTAAATAAAAACGGCATCTACCAGGCCACCCGATGGGGGAAGGTGATCTGGCAGACGCCGTGTACGTTACTCGGCTTCTCATTCAATGGGCGCCGATCTAATGTCTAGATCATAAAGCAAACATCGCGCCACATAGCCTTGCACGAGTAAATCCAGGTTTTCCAAGCGCAATCCCCTGCACATCATGAGCCATTTTTGTGCGTAGTTGCCTGCAGGTGGATCGCTATGAGGCGGGGCGAGCCTGAGCTTCTTCCACATAATCCCTGAGCCAGCGCAGTACATCTACGGCTTCCCAGCGGTTGGGGTCGAACATCGCATAGGCAAGGCCCTGATAGCCGACCACATCCAACTGCCTGTGATAGCCCGCACGTTGTAATAAGGCCTCGATTTCGGCGAAGCAGGTATTGAAGTGCAGGCGGTTGAAAGGGGTCTTACCTTCGGTAACGATTCCCTCCAGATGCAGTTCCTCGACGATGGGGCGAACCTTGTCCAGTGGCATCCGGTTGATCGAGTATTTGAGTTGCATTACGTCCAGCATATTAGGCTCCCGCTTTACGCCTGATCTAGTCGAGGCAATCCCGGTTTTCGATCGGTGTGGTGACGGCTGCTAGGGTAAATCAAAAATACTGTACAAATAAACAGTATTCGGTAATAGTGAGCTCCGACGCTTCATGACTCCCATGTCCGCGATCGCTGCAAAGCGCTCGTGGCCGATGCCGAGGGCTACTGACAATGCAACAGATACTCATGACAGTTGTGCTGCTGGCGACGCTGACTGGCTGTGTGCAGCCGCACGTCGAGCAACCCAAGGTCAACGCCAATTACCTGATTATCGAAGACAGCCAAGCCTGGGCCGTGCTGGTTTCTGACGGTAAACGCGTGGAAGAGCGCGGTATGGTCGTCGATGCGATCAAGCTCGCCGGTAGCGATGCGCCGATCGCTGCCAGCTACGTGATCGATACACCGAACTGCGGCAAGGTTCAGTGGCTGGTCGAGCGCCAAGATGCTGCGGACGGTGTAACCACCCGCATGACCCTGCATGACAATAAGCAATTGGGCGCCTCGGGTTGTGTGATCGGCGAAGGCTTGACCCGAGTCTGGACGGTGCTGGATTACTCCAGTTAAGGCCTATCGCCTTAGCTGTCTGCTGTTGCCGCGGATGCCTTGCGCTCCTCGGCGGTGATGCGCTGGCAGATCTCGATGATCTGCTCACGCATCCAGCGATTGGCAGGATCCTGGTCAGTGCTCTCATGCCAGTAGAGATGGGTTTCCAATAGCGGAATGCTGGCAACCGGCAGTTCGCTGAAATGCAGATCGTTATCCCGGGCGAAGCGTTCCGGCACGGTGATCGCCATGTCGGTATCGCGCATCACGCGGCAGGCCATCAGGTAATGCTGTGAGCGCAGGGCTATTCGCCTCTGAATGCCCATCTTGCCCAGTGCCAGGTCGACATAGCCCAGGCCGCTACGGCGGCTGGAAATGTGGATGTGGGTCAGTGACAGGTACTTTTCCAGGCTCAGCTTTTCCTTGGTCAGCGGATGGCCGTGGCGCATCGCACAGACGTAGCGATCCTCCATCAGTTTGACGTGGCGCACCTGCGGGTCGATGTTCAGCGGCGCGTCGACGGCAAAGTCCAGGCGCCCGGCAGCCAGCTCCTTGGTGGTTTCCCGGCGGCGTACCAGCATGCTTTCGATGGTCACGTTCGGCGCCTGGCGACGCAGACGCTGGAACACGGGTGGCAACACCACGGCTTCGGTCAGGTCGGTCATGCTGATGCGGAAGGTCTTGTTCGCCTGGGCCGGGTTGAAGGTACGGCTTTCCTGCACCGAAATACGCAGCTGCTGCAGTGCGGTGCGCACGGGGGTAATGATGTTTTGCGCCATAGGCGTCGGCACCATGCCCTGTGCGGTGCGCACGAACAACGGGTCATTGAAGGTTTCCCGCAGGCGCGCCAGGGCGTTGGATACCGCCGGCTGGGTGATGCCGACGATCTGTCCGGCGCGGGTCAGATTGGCTTCGGTGTAGATGGCATCGAAGACCACGAAGAGATTGAGATCTACCTTGTTCAGGTTCATGCCTGAGCGACTCCGCAATGTTGTTCTTGTGGGGTGATCTTATATCGGTGATGAATGTTTATACACGCCGAAAATAGCTTCGATAAATTATGCGCCGTCCACTAGCATCGTTTGCACACGAAAAGCAGCCGAAGGTGTGCCATGGATTTCGCCTATTCCCCCAAGGTTCAGCAATTGCGCGAGCGCGTCAGCGCTTTCATGGAGACTCATGTCTATCCGGCCGAGGCGGTATTCGAGCGTCAGGTGGCCGCAGGCGATCGCTGGCAGCCGACGGCGATCATGGAACAGCTCAAGGACAAGGCCAAAGGCGAGGGCCTGTGGAACCTGTTCCTGCCCGATTCCGAGCACGGGGCGGGGCTGAACAACACTGAATACGCGCCATTGGCTGAGATCATGGGCAGCTCGCTGATCGGCCCCGAACCGTTCAACTGTGCGGCACCGGATACCGGAAACATGGAGGTACTGGTGCGCTACGCCAGCGAGGAGCAGAAGCGTCAGTGGCTCGATCCGCTGCTCAGTGGCGAAATTCGCTCCGCATTCGCCATGACCGAGCCGGAGGTCGCCTCGTCTGACGCGACTAATATGCAGGCCAGCGCCGTGCGTGAGGGTGATCAATGGGTCATCAACGGGCGCAAGTGGTGGACTTCGGGTGCCTGCGATCCGCGCTGCAAGATCATGATCTTCATGGGGCTCACAAATCCCGAGGGGCATCGTCACCAGCAGCACTCGATGATTCTTGTACCCATGGATACGCCCGGCGTGAAGGTGCTTCGGCCGCTGCCGGTGTTCGGCTATGACGACGCGCCTCATGGCCACGCGGAAGTGCTGTTCGAGAACGTCCGCGTTCCTTACGGCAACGTGCTGCTTGGCGAGGGGCGTGGCTTCGAGATCGCTCAGGGGCGCCTCGGCCCCGGTCGTATCCACCATTGCATGCGCTCCATCGGCATGGCCGAGCGGGCACTCAAACTAATGTGCGAGCGAGCCCTGCAGCGAAGTGCGTTCGGCAAGCCGCTGGCGCGCCTCGGCGGCAACATCGACCTGATCGCCGAGTCGCGGATGGAGATCAACATGGCGCGCCTGCTGACTCTGAACGCGGCATACATGATGGATACGGTTGGCAACAAGGTGGCCGCCAGCGAGATCGCGCAGATCAAGGTCGTGGCGCCCAACGTGGCATTGAAGGTGATCGACCGGGCCATCCAGATGCACGGTGGAGCAGGGGTCAGCGCAGATTTCCCGCTGGCTTACTGGTATGCGATGCAGCGCACTCTGCGCCTCGCCGATGGCCCGGACGAGGTGCATCGCGCGGCAATCGGCAAGTACGAACTGGGCAAGTACATGAGGTGAGGCTGGCTCAGGTGCCAGGTGGCTCGTCGAGCCCCGGCACCAGAGTCAATTTCGTCGTGTTGACGCGCATGTGCAGTTGCGCGGCGAAGGTACGTGCAGCGAGTTCGTTATCGAACATCAGGGTGCGCTTGCCCAGGCGTACGCACCAGCGTAAGCCGTCGCCTTTGTCTACGCATTCGATCTGCACGTCTTGCTCGGTCACGTCGTCTCTGCAGGCTTCTTGTCGCGGGTTTTCAGCAGCGACAGGATGACGCCGCCGGCCAGTACACCCATGGTAACGCCGAGCGAGAGCAAAGCGGGAACCTTGATGAAGCCATGCAGGAATATCTTGCAGCCGATGAACATCAACACGATCGCCAGTGCGTACTTGAGGTACACGAAGCGGTGCATCAGTGCCGCCAATGCGAAGTACAGCGCCCGCAGGCCGAGAATCGCGAAGATGTTCGAGGTGTAGACGATGAACGGATCCTGGGTGATGGCGAACACCGCCGGCACGCTGTCCACGGCAAATACCAGATCCGCCAGTTCGATCAGCACCAGTGCCAGGAGTAATGGGGTGGCGAACAACAGCATCTTGCCGCTGGCTGGGTCGTGCTGACGCACCAGAAACTTGCCGTCGTGCAGGTCATCGGTCACCCGGATGTGCTTGCGCAGGAAGAGCAGGAACTTGTTCTGCGACAGATCCGGATGCTCGTCGTGATCCTTGCTGAACAGCATCTTGATGCCAGTGAACAACAGGAACGCACCGAACACGTAGAGGATCCAGTCGAACTCCTGAACCAGGGCCGTTCCCAGACCGATCATGATCGCCCGCAGCACGACCACGCCGATGATTCCCCAGAACAACACGCGATGCTGGTATTTGCGGGGGATACCGAAGAAACCAAGAATCATCGCCATGACGAACACGTTGTCCATCGATAGCGACTGTTCGACCAGGAAGCCAGTGTAGAACTCCAGTGCCTTGGTGGCGCCAAGCTCCCACCAGACCCAGCCGCCAAACGCGACGCCCACGCTGAAGTAGCCAGCGTAGAGCAGCAAGCTTTCGCGCATTTCGATTTCATGCTGGTCGCGATGCAGGACGCCGAGATCGAAGATCAGCAGCGCAAAGACGATGACGATAAACGCCATCCAGAAATAGTACGGGGTGCCGAGAAACGGCGTGGACATAAAGGCATGTAGAGCTGTCATGGGCCCTCCCTGTTTAATGCCTAAGTTGAGATTCAACTTAGTGACTCCGACATCACGATGAGAGAACTCATCGCCAGAGGGGCCCGGCGTCACATGTTTATAAGGCTAGGATGAATCGCGCGGTTGAGCAAGTGCTTGGCGCGCCTCGGAAAAATCAATACACCCAGACTTCCACGCGGCGGTTCTTGATTCTGCCGCTGTCGCCATCATTGTCGGCGACCGGCAACTCATCACCGAGACCGGCGACTTCACGCAGCACCACGCCTTCGCGCACCAGTTCGCGGCGTACCGCCATGGCGCGCAGCTTGGACAGCAGTTCGGCGCGTGCCGAGACGGCTTTTGGATCGCCGAAACCGACCAGTACCACCTTGTGCTGCAACTTGTCGTGCTGTTTGAGGTAATCGAGCACCCGGCGCAGATCCTGCTGGGCCTTGTTATCGAGGCTGGCGCTGCCCTCCTGAAAACGGAAGTTCACCGATAGGCGCTGGGCGTCGCGTGCCAGGGCCTGATAGGTCGCTGGCATGTCGGGTGTGGCTTGGATGCTGATCGCCTGCACGGTCTGCGCGATGAAGCCGTTCTGCGCGACGATAGCCTGGCCTCGTGGACTCTGAGCGAATTGCAGCAAGGCTTCGGCCCACGGGTTGGTGCTCTTCGGTGGCCCGTAGAGGAACAGGCGCCGTGACAGCGGGTAATCCTCGGTGGCGATCAGTGTCACGCTGGGTAGCATCGGTTGTGACTCGCCGGCAGCGATGGCTACGGCTTTAGCCTTGCGCACGTACGGCAGACCGATGAAACCGATACCCAGCGGGTCACGGGCGACCGAATCGGAAAGCTGCTCGCTGGATTCGAAGCGCTTGGCTTTGCCTGACAACTGCTTGCCGTTGGCGCTCAATACCAGCTCCTTGAAGGTGTCGTAGGTGCCCGAGTTGTCGTCGCGGGCGTACAGATTGATGGCACCGGAGCGTCCGCCCAACTGTGCCCAGTCATTGACCTCGCCGGAGAATATCTGTGCCAGTTGTTCGGTGTTAAGAGCGCTGATGGGGTTGTCCGGATGCAACACAATGGCCAACCCGTCAATGGCGATGACCTGTTCGGCGTCTCGGCTTTTCATGTCACCGAGGGAGGACAGGGTCGCTACTTCGTTGTCCTTGATCGGCCGTGACGAGGCCGCGAGTTCAGCGCTGCCCTGACCTATGGCACTGAAGCCGGTACCTGAACCGTGTGCGGCAATTTCCACTGTAAGCGTGCGGCCTGCCGCGTTCATGGCGGAGATTACTTGCTCGTTTTCCTGGGTGTTGGTGGTGCGGATATTGCGCAGGCCCTGTTGTTCCAACAGGCCTCTGACCAGCGCCGGGCCCAGGTTGGCACCAATGGTATTGGAACCCTGGATGCGCAAGGCTGGGTGATCTCCAGCGGGTAACGGCAGGGCGGCGAATGCCGTCCAGGGGCTCAGGTAGCAGACGAAGCCGAGCAACAGAAACGTCGCGGTTCGGCTCCAGGTTTCTCGGTCACAGACGGGGGCGCGCAGCATGCGGCAAACACCTTGCAGGGGGTGGCTGAAGTGCTGCGACGATAAGACAGAAAAATGACCGGAAGATGACTGTGCGCGTTAGCTCAGTTCCAGCCAGATCGGCGCATGATCCGAAGGCTTCTCCATGCCCCTCAGGTCATAGTCGATACCGGCCTCCTTGAGGCGTTCCTGCAACACCTGGGAGGCAAGGATCACGTCGATGCGCAGGCCACGTTTGGGTTCGTCCTCGAAGCCGCGGCTGCGGTAGTCGAACCAGCTGAAGCGATCGTCGACCTGCGGGTGCAGCGAACGGAAACTGTCGACCAGCCCCCAGCCTTTCAGCGTCGCCAGCCACTCGCGCTCTTCTGGCAAGAAGCTGCATTTTCCGGTCTTCAACCAGCGCTTGCGGTTGACCTCGCCGATACCGATGTCGCAATCCTCCGGCGAAATATTGATATCACCCATGACGATCAGCGGCTGGTCGTGGGCGAAACGACCGGTCAGCAGTTCCTGGAGGTCGGCATAGAAGCGCTGCTTGGCAGGAAACTTGGTGGGGTGGTCGCGGCTCTCGCCCTGAGGGAAGTAACCGTTCATCACCGTGACCGGGTTGCCCTGAGCATCGGCATAGGTGCCGTAGATGAAGCGGCGCTGGGAGTCTTCACTGTCGTTCGGAAAGCCCTTGACCAGCTCCAGTGGCGGCTGACGAGACAGCAGGGCGACACCGTAGTGGCCCTTCTGGCCATGGTAGTGAACGTGGTAACCCAGAGCGCGAATGTCCGCTTCGGGAAACTGATCGTCGCTGACCTTGGTTTCCTGCAGGCCGATCACATCCGGCTGATGCTTCTCGATCAGCGCTGCGAGTTGATGCGGACGTGCCCGCAAGCCGTTGATGTTGAAGGAAACGAGTTTCATGTCGGCGATCCTGGTGATTCTGGCGGTGAGGCGACGAATGCTAGCTGATCAGGGCGGCGCACGGCCAGCGACCGGGCAAGACCTGGAAATGCTTTGGGGCCGTGCCAGCACTGGAATGGGGCGCTTGCCGTGATAGCATCGCGGCCATGAGAGTTATTTTCAGACTAGGCGCGGGATGCGCGCTGTTGTTGTTCAGTTCGGCATTGCTGGCGGAAAACGCACGTCTCGTGGTCAGTGTGCAGCCTGCCAACAACGCGTTGAAGAGCAATGTCGAGGGCTACATCGGCAGCCTCGGTGAGCGTGATGCCGAGGCGCTGCAGCGCTTGCGTCGAGTGGTCGAGGGGCAGGCGGAAAAAGCCGCACAGGCGCTGGGCTATTACCATGCGCAGATCACTACCGAAGTAGTCGAGCAGACGCCGCCGCGGTTGAACGTGCGTATCGTGCCTGGCGAACCGGTACGCATCGGCAGCGTCACCGTTCGCGTCGACGGGCCGGCCGCACAGATGCGCGCCTTTCAGATCCCCAAAGATGCACAGCTCACCCAGGGTGCGCGGCTCAATCATGGCCGTTACGAAGCGGCCAAGCGGCATATTCAGAATCAGGCTTCACGCTACGGCTTCTTCCGCGGACGTTTCACTCAGCAGCGCCTGAGCATCGATCCCCAGGCCGGGTTGGCCGACATCGAACTGATCTATGACAGCGGTCCGCGCTACATCCTCGGCAGCGTAGCCTTCGAAGGCGACATGCCGTTCGACGATGATCTGCTGCAGCGCATGGTTCCGTTCCCCGCCGACACGCCCTACGACTCCGAGCGCATCGCCGAGCTGTATCAGGCGTTGCGCTCCAGCGGCTATTTCGAGTCGGTACGGGTCGATGCCAGCCCCACCGTGGCCGAGCAGCAGGTGATTCCGGTCAAGGTGCACCTGCAGACCCGTCTACCGCGCACCATGGGCATTGGGCTGGGTTTTTCCACCGATGTTGGCCCTCGCGGCCGTGCCAATTGGGAGCGGCACTGGGCCAATCCGCAAGGGCACAGCTATGGCGCAGAGGTGGAAATTTCGGCGCCACGGCAGAACGTCGGTCTTTGGTATGACATCCCCGGCAATCCGCCGTTGACCGATAAGCTGCGAATTGCCGGCGGTTATCAGTACGAAGAGATCGCCAACACCGACAGCCTCAGTCGCTTGCTGACCGTCGGTCCGGAATGGCACAGCCGACTGGACAGCGGCTGGCAGCGGGTGATTTCCCTGAAATGGCAGCGCGAAGAATATCGCCTCGGTGACGACTCGGGGCTGAGTACCCTGCTGATGCCCGGTATCAGCTACTCCTACCTGCAAAGCGACAACCGCATCGATCCCAACCACGGCTACCGCCTGCAGTTCGATGCCTCGGTGGCCAAGGAGGGCCTGCTGGCCGACTCCGATGTCATCCACGGCAATGTGTTGGCCAAGGGCCTGACCACGTTGTGGCAGAACCACCGCTTCCTCGGTCGGGCACAGTTTGGTGGTACCGAGTCCAAGGGCTTCAATTCCTCTGTACCACCCTCGCTGCGCTTCTTCGCCGGTGGTGACCAGAGCGTGCGCGGTTATGACTATCAGAGCCTGTCACCGGAAAACAATCAGGGCGACAAGATCGGGGCACGCTACATGTTCGCCGCCAGCGCGGAGTACCAGTACAGCGTGGCCGACAAATGGCGGGTGGCGACGTTCTACGACACTGGTAACGCCTTCAACTCGCTGGAGATGCCGACCCTCAAGAGTGCGGTTGGTATCGGTATGCGCTGGGTGTCGCCGGTAGGGCCGTTGCGCCTCGATCTGGCTCACCCCCTGGACGACGAGGGCGGTGTGCGGCTGCATTTTTCCATGGGGCCTGAACTGTGAAGCGGGCGCTCAAGTATTCCGGGTTGAGCCTGGCGAGCCTGCTGGCACTGCTGATCGTGCTGCTGATGTGGATGCTGGCGACCTCTGCCGGTAGCCGATGGACACTGGGCCTGGTGCCCGGGCTGCAGGTGGATGGATTCGAGGGACGCCTGGGCGGTCGCTGGACAGCCGAGCAGGTGCTCTGGCGCCAGGGCGTCGATCAGGTACTGGTTCGCCAGCCGTTGTTCGACTGGTCACCTGCCTGTCTGCTGCGCTTGACGCTGTGTATTGATACGCTGCGCAGCGAACGTATCGAGCTGAACTTCGCACCCAGTGACGCGCCGCCGAGTGAGGAGCCGTTTAGCCTGCCGCAGCTCGATCTGCCGCTGGCCTTTGAGGTCGGCGAGGTATGGATTGGCAGCCTGCAGCTCAACGGTGACGATCAGTTGCAGGGCCTGGAGCTTACGGCCGACTGGGCGAGCGATGGTCTGAACGTCAGCAGGCTGCACGTGCAGCGGGACGATCTTGTCGTCGACCTGCAGGGACGCCTACTGCCAAATGGCGAATGGCCGCTGAGCCTGCAGGGCACTGCAGCGCTGCCGTCGCCTGATGGCAAAGACTGGGATCTGGCACTGCGTGTCGAAGGCAACCTGCGGCAGAACCTGGCGCTGACGATCGACAGCACCGGCTACCTGGCCGGGCGCCTGAGCGGTGAAGTGCAGCCGCTGGTCGAGCACATTCCGGCAACTCTGACGTTCACCGCCGACGGCTTCAAGGCCGATGCATCCTTGCCCGATACCCTGCGACTGAACGGCTTGACGTTGCGGGCAGCGGGTAATCTGCAGGACGGTTACGGCATCGATGGCATCGCCACTTTGCCTGCTGAGGATGGCCCTGTCGCCTTGTCGCTGCGCGGCCGCGTCGACGCTAACGGTGCGGATATCGCCACCCTGCGCCTGGCTGCAGCGGAGAACCAGTACCTGGCGATCAACGGGCGCCTGGACTGGCAGCAAAGCTTCAGCGCCGACACCCATGTCGACTGGCAGGATTTTCCCTGGCTGCGCTTGTATCCGCTGGAGGAAGCGCCCCCAGTTACCCTGAAGAAACTCACCGGCGACCTCGCCTACGAGGACGGCAACTACCTCGGCAACCTGTCCGCGGCGCTGGATGGCCCGGCAGGTGCGTTCAGCGTGCAGACGCCGCTCAGCGGTGACCTGCAGCAGGTGCATCTGCCGCAACTGCAGATCCGCGCCGGGCAGGGCAAGATCGATGGCCAGGTGACTGTCGGTTTCGCCGATGCAGTGCGCTGGGATGCACAACTGCAGGTCAGTGATTTCGACCCCGCCTACTGGGTCGCTGAATTGCCGGGACGTATCGCCGATCCGGTGCGCAGTAAGGGAGAGCTGCGCGACGGGCGCCTGGAACTGACGGGTGATCTCGACCTGCAAGGGCGCCTGCGTGGTCAGCCCGCACAACTGCAGACCCAGGTAGCCGGCGCCGGCGAGCGCTGGCAGCTGAGCGCGCTCAGTGCGCGCCTGGGCGACAACCGGATCGACGGTAGCGGCCAGCTCGATCAGCGTCTGCAAGGTGAGCTGCGCATCGCCCTCAACCGCCTCGGTCAGCTATGGCCGGGCTTGCAGGGGCAGGCCTCCGGGCGCCTCGATCTGGCCGGCAGCCTGCAAGCACCGCAAGGCACGTTCGACCTGAACGGCCAGGGGCTGGGATTCGAAGACACGCGCCTGCGTCAATTGGGGCTGGACGCCACCCTGGATGGCAATGGGCAGGCCAAGGTGCAGTTGCGTGGCCAGGGGATTGCCAGCGGCGATACCCAGTTTGGCAATCTGACGATCAACGGCAGTGGCAATCAACGTCAGCAGCAAATGGATCTGAGCTTGCAGGGGCCCCAGCTGCAGACCAGCCTGGCACTCGACGGTACCCTCGATCAGGGCAACTGGCGCGGCCGCCTCAGTCGTGCCGAGGTGCAGGCCGGTGGGCAGGATTGGCGCCTGCAGCAGCCTGCTTCACTGGTGCGCCTGGCTAACGGTCAGATCGACCTCGGCGCACATTGCCTGCGCTCCGGCGAGGCCAGTCTGTGCGGCGAGAATCAGCGCCTGCAGCCGGAACCGAGAATTCGCTATCGCCTTGCCGATTTCCCCCTCGACAGCCTGGCTCCCTTCTTTCCGCATGACTTCGCCTGGGAGGGCAAGCTCAATGCCGATGTGCACCTGGATCTACCGGCGGCTGGCCCCAGCGGGCGTGTGGTGGTGGATGCCGGCAGCGGCACCTGGCGTGCACGTGATAACGGGCAATGGGTGGACTTTACCTACGACAGCCTGCGCCTGAGCAGCGAGCTGAAACCTCAGCGCATCGACACCGAACTGAGCCTGCGTGGGCCGAAGATCGGCGAGCTCATGGTGCAGGCGCAGCTCGATCCACGGCCACAGAACAAGCCGCTGTCCGGCCAGTTCCGCCTCAGCGGCCTTGATCTGGCCATCGTCCGGCCGTTCGTACCGATGGTGGAGCGCTTGTCCGGCCGACTGGATGGAAGCGGCAATCTGTCCGGTGATCTCATGAAGCCGCTGATCAACGGCCAACTGGCGCTCAGCGACGGAGAGATTTCCGGGGGTGAATTGCCAACCAGTTTCGAGGATCTGCAGATCCGTGCGCTGATCGCTGGCGAGAGCCTGCAGCTCAACGGCAACTGGCGCAGTGGCGAGCAGGGGCAGGGCACGCTTGATGGTGCACTGGCCTGGGGCGGCCAGTTGAGCGGCAGCCTTAGTGTGCAGGGCAGCCGCCTGCCGGTGGTCGTCGAACCCTATGCAAATCTGGAAGTGGAGCCGGATATGCAGGTGCGCCTGGCCGATGATCAACTCTCGGTCAGCGGCAAAGTGTCCATTCCCCGCGGCAAGATCGTGGTGCGCGAGTTGCCGCCGTCGACGGTCAAGGTCTCCGACGACGCGGTCATCGTCGGTGCCGAGGCACGTGAGCAGCAGGCGGTGGCCATCAGCATGGACATCGATGTCGACGTTGGCAGCGACAAGCTGACTTTCAGTGGCTTTGGCCTCAACGCCGAGCTGGCCGGGCGGGTACATATCGGTGACGACATGGACACCCGCGGCGAGCTGAACCTCAACAAGGGCAACTTCCGCGGTTACGGCCAGCGCCTGACCATCCGCCGCGCGCGCCTGTTGTTCGCCGGGCCCATCGACCAACCGTTCCTCGATATCGAGGCGATCCGCAAGGTCGATGAAGTCATCGCTGGCCTGCGTCTGACCGGCAGCGCCGATCAGCCGCGTACCGAGGTGTTTTCCGAACCGGCGATGAGCCAGGAGCAGGCGCTGTCGTACCTGGTGCTGGGGCGTCCGCTATCGACGGGCAATGAAGACAGCAACATGCTGGCCCAGGCGGCTCTGGCGCTTGGTGTGGCAGGCAGCTCCGGGGTGACCGGCTCGGTCGCGCAGAGCCTGGGCATTCAGGATTTCCAGCTGGATACCGAAGGCAGCGGCAACACCACCAGCGTGGTCGCCAGCGGCAACCTATCGGAGCGGCTGAGCCTGCGTTACGGCGTCGGCGTGTTCGAGCCGGTGAACACCGTGGCGCTGCGTTACGCGCTCAGCCGACGCCTGTATCTGGAGGCAGCGAGCGGTCTTGCGAGCTCTCTGGACCTGTTCTACAAACGTGACTTCTAGCAAAGGCCTTCCTGACGTAGGATGGCCGCCCATGCGTGTTTTACCCACATAGAAAAGGATCATTTTCATGGCACAAGTAACCCTGCGCGGTAACCCGGTTCAGGTCGACGGCCAGCTGCCGCAAGTCGGTCAGCAGGCGCCTGCCTTCAATCTGGTCGGCGCCGGCCTGGCTGATGTCAGCCTGAGCAGCCTGGCGGGCAAGCGCAAAGTGCTGAACATTTTCCCAAGCGTCGATACCCCGACCTGCGCCACCTCGGTTCGCAAGTTCAACGCCGAAGCCAGCAAGCTGGATAACACCGCGGTGCTGTGTATCTCCGCCGACCTGCCGTTCGCCCAGGCGCGTTTCTGCGGCGCTGAAGGTCTGGAAAACGTCCAGAACCTGTCGACCATGCGCGGCGCCGAGTTCCTCAAGAACTACGGTGTGGCCCTGAGTTCCGGCCCCCTGGCCGGCGTGTCTGCCCGCGCCGTGGTGGTGCTGGATGAGAACGACAAAGTGCTGCACAGCGAGCTGGTTGGCGAAATCGCTGACGAGCCGAACTACGATGCCGCTCTGGCCGTTTTGAAGTAAGTTTCTCGTCACGCGAAAACGGCCTGCTTTGCAGGCCGTTTTCGTTTCAGTGGCTCATTGCTTGTTCAAGCCCGCAGCCACCAGCCTGCGCAGGCGGTTGGCGACCGGCGAAAGCTGCCTGCCCTTGACCAGCAGCAGGTAGTACGGCGACATCTCGATGGTCACGTTGAGTGGCAGCACCTTTAGCTTGGCGCCGACCTGATCGCCCAGCAGCAAGTCAGGAACCTCGCTGGCCAGTGGGGCGATGGCCGAGGACGAGACCAGAATGGCAATCATCGCCAGCAGCGAGGTGGTGTTGGTGATGTTGGTGGGCAGCGGTGCGCCAGCGCTTAGAAAGGCCGTCTCCATCGCTTCACGGATCGGTGCCCGGTGGCTCTGCATCACCCATTCGTAAGGTGACAGGTCGCGCAACGTCACCTGATCGACGTTGGCCAGCGGATGATCCTGGCGAACCATCAGCTTCAGGGTTTCGGTGCGCGCCGGAAATATCTCGAAGTCCGCCGGGTTGACGCCGCGCGGCAGGCGGGCAAGCACGAAGTCGTTCTTGCCGGCAGCCAGGTCATGCACCAGCACGTCACTGGCTGCCACGTTGACGTGCACGTCGGCCCGTGGCGAGATCGCCTTGAGCTGGCGAATCGCTGGAATCACGAAACCCACCGCCGCTCCGGTCACCGCGCCCACCGTGGTGATGCCGCCTTCGCCGCGCTTGAGCTCTTCGACGTCCTGCGCCAGGTCTCGCAGCTCTACCAGCATATTGTGCGAGCGCTGCGCCAGCGCTCGGCCGATCAGGGTCGGCAGCATGCCTTTGGCATTGCGCTCAAACAGTCGTGCGCCGAGGGTATGTTCGATGTCCGCCAGCATGCGCGAGGCGGCCGGCTGGGTAATGGTCAACTCGTCTGCCGCCAGGCCGAGCTGGCCGTGCTCGGCGATCGCGGCGATCAGCCGTAACTGGGGAATCTTCAGGTGTCGGGCGATCCCGATATCCATGGCAGCTCTCACTTTATTGTCGTTATCGGAGGCACTGAACGGATTCTGCGACGGGGTAGGGTGCTTGTCGACTGCTACATACCAGTATTGGTATGGCGGTGAGCGGAATATGAATTTGATTGATATGGGTGGCTGGTTCTATCTTCATGTCTGCTTTGAAAGCTCTTCGCTGACCGAACAACAATAACTGCGATGTCGCGTGTGCCCCGGCCCACAGCAGGCGTCGCCCAGGAGAAGCTGATGAACACTGTCCGTAAACTCGTGGCCGCCGTGGCCATGGGCGCCAGCCTGTTGAGTGCCGCGTCCGCAGGGGCCGCCGAAAAGGGTTACGTGGGTATCGCGATGCCCACCAAGTCGTCCGCCCGCTGGATCGACGATGGCAACAACATGGTCAAGCAACTGGAGAAGGCCGGCTACAAGGCCGACCTGCAGTACGCCGAAGACGACATCCCCACCCAGGTCTCGCAAATCGAAAACATGATGGTCAAGGGCGTCAATGTCCTGGTCATCGCGGCGATCGACGGCACCACGCTCACCAACACGCTTGAAAACGCCAATGCCGCGGACATCAAGGTCATCGCCTATGATCGCCTGATTCGCGACAGCGAGTACGTGGACTACTACGCCACCTTCGACAACACCAAGGTCGGTGTGCTGCAGGCCGAGTCGCTGGTCAAGGGCATGCAGGCGCGCGGGCCAGGCCCTTACCACGTCGAACTGTTCGGCGGCTCGCCAGACGACAACAACGCCTACTTCTTCTACGACGGCGCCATGTCGGTGCTGCAACCGCTGATCGACAAGGGCGAGATCAAGATCCTCTCCGGGCAGACCGGCATGGGCAAGGTCGGCACCCTGCGCTGGGATGGCGCCACTGCCCAGTCGCGCATGGACAACCTGCTGTCCGCCAATTACACCAAGGAGCTTCTCGACGGCGTGCTGTCGCCCTATGACGGCATCTCCATCGGCGTTCTCTCGTCGCTCAAAGGCGTTGGTTATGGCTCGGGCGACATGCCCATGCCAATCGTCACAGGTCAGGACTCGGAAGTGCCGTCGGTGAAGTCCATCCTCGCTGACGAGCAGTATTCGTCGATCTTCAAGGACACCCGCCAGCTCGCCGAAGTGACCGTGGGCATGGTCAAGGCGTTGCTCGAAGGCGGCGAGCCGCAGATCAACGACACCAAGACCTACAACAACGGCAAGAAAGTTGTGCCGGCCTACCTGCTGCAGCCGGTCACGGTCGACAAGAGCAACTGGGAAAAGGTGTTGATCGACAGCGGTTACTACACCAAGAACCAAGTCCAGTAGCGTGACTCCGCCGGCAGCCAGGCGCTGCCGGCCATTCAATCCTTTCCTGAAGTGAGCATGGCATGCGCTGCGGCTGGCGCGTACCTTGCGGACGGATAAAGCCATGCAGCAAGACATCATTCTGGAAATGCGCGGCATTACCAAGACGTTCCCGGGCGTGAAAGCCCTGAACGACGTCAATCTCAAGGTGCGCCGTGGCGAGATCCATGCGCTGTGCGGCGAGAACGGCGCCGGCAAATCGACCCTGATGAAGGTGCTCAGTGGTGTCTACCCTCACGGCAGCTACGAGGGCGAGATCGTCTACGAAGGCAAGCCACTGGCGTTTGGCGGTATCCGCGACAGCGAGCGGGAAGGGATCATCATCATTCACCAGGAGCTTGCGCTGGTGCCGCTGCTGTCCATCGCCGAGAACCTGTTTCTCGGTAACGAGATCGCCAGCAACGGCGTGATCGACTGGCCAGAGGTCTATCAGCGTACCGAGGTGCTGCTGAAAAAGGTCGGCCTCGACGAAATCGCCACCACGCCGGTCGAGAAGCTCGGTGTCGGCAAACAGCAACTGGTGGAGATCGCCAAGGCGCTGGCCAAGGACGTCAAACTGCTGATCCTCGATGAGCCCACTGCGGCCCTGCAGGAGAACGACAGCCAGAAGCTGCTCGATCTGTTGCTGGAGTTTCGCGCCCAGGGGATTTCCTCGATTCTGATTTCCCACAAGCTCAACGAAGTCAGCCGCGTCGCCGACAGCATCACGGTGCTGCGCGACGGCGCGTCGGTCAGCAGCATGGATTGCCATACCGAGGCGGTCAGCGAAGAGACCATCATTCGCGGCATGGTTGGCCGCGACATGGAGAACCGCTACCCGGAGCGCATTCCCGAAATCGGCGAAACCCTGCTGGAGATCCGCGACTGGAATGTCTGGCACCCGGAGTCGGCATCCCGGCAGATGATCCGCAACGTCAACCTCAGCGTGGCTGCCGGTGAAGTGGTGGGCATCGCCGGATTGATGGGGGCAGGGCGCACCGAGCTGGCCATGAGCGTGTTCGGCAGGAGCTACGGGCGCAACATCTCCGGCTCCGTGCACTTGCGCGGCAAGGAAATCGATGTCTCCACGGTGCGCCGCGCCGTCGACAACGGCATCGCCTACGTCACCGAAGACCGCAAGTCCCTGGGGCTGGTGCTCGACGAGAGCATCCTCTGCAACACCACCCTGGCCAATCTGCCGGGCGTATCGAGCCACGGCGTGATCGACGAGCACGAGGAGCGACGCGTCGCCGAGCAGTACCGCGAAGCGCTGCACATCCGAACGCCCGGGGTGTTCCAGAAGGTACTCAACCTGTCTGGTGGCAACCAGCAGAAGGTGGTGCTGAGCAAATGGCTGTTCGCCAAACCCGAGGTGCTGATTCTCGATGAACCGACCCGGGGCATCGACGTCGGCGCCAAGTTCGAGATCTACAGCCTGATCAATCAGCTGGCCGCCGACGGCAAGGGCGTGATCATCATTTCCTCGGAAATGCCCGAACTGCTGGGCATGTGCGACCGCATCTACGTAATGAACGAAGGCGCCTTCCTGGGCGAACTGGCGCGCGCAGACGCGAGCCAGGAAAAGATCATGTCGATGATCGTCAAGGCGTGAGCGAGGTGAACGCAATGGATACGAAAACCCAACCGGCCCGGCCCTCGTTGCTGGCCCACCTGAAGAACCACGTGCGCGACTACGGCATGCTGATGACCCTGGTGGTCATCATGGCGCTCTTCGAGGTGCTCACCGACGGCACCCTGATGCGCCCGGTGAACCTGACCAATCTGTTCCTGCAGAACAGCTACATCATCATCATGGCCCTGGGCATGCTGCTGGTGATCGTCTCCGGGCACATCGACCTGTCGGTGGGTTCTGTAGTCGGCTTCGTAGGCGCCGCAGCGGCGGTGATGATGGTTCAGTGGGGCTGGCCGACCTCGGTGGTGGTGCCGGTGTGCCTGTTGATGGGCTGTCTGATCGGCGCTGCCCAGGGCTACTGGATCGCCTATTGGCAGATCCCTTCGTTCATCGTCACCCTGGCCGGCATGCTGGTGTTCCGTGGCCTGACCCTGGCCGTGCTCGATGGTCAGTCGATCGGCCCGTTCTCGAGCAGCTTCCAGTTGATGAGCAACGGCTTCATCCCGGACATCTTCAGCGATACGCGGCCGAACATCACTGCCATCGTGCTCGGCGCGCTGGCGGCCGTGCTGATCATCTACCTGGCCGTGCGTGCTCGGCGGCGTGCCAAGCGCTACGGCATCGTCGACGAACCGGCGCTGTTCTTCGTCATCAAGAACGGCTTGATCGCCGGTGCCATCGTCTACATCGCCTACCTGCTGGCCACCTACCGCGGGCTGCCGAACGTACTGATCATCATGGCGATGCTGATCAGTGCCTACACCTTCCTGACCAACCGTACCACCCTGGGCCGGCGCATCTACGCCATCGGCGGCAACGTCAAGGCCGCCAAACTGTCGGGCATCAACACCGAACGGCTGACCTTCTTCGCCTTCGTCAATATGGGCATGCTCGCTGCCCTGGCCGGGCTGATCTTCGCTGCGCGGCTGAACACCGCCACCCCCAAGGCCGGGGTGTCCTTCGAACTCGACGTGATCGCCGCGGTGTTCATCGGTGGCGCATCGATGTCGGGCGGCGTGGGCAAGATCATCGGTGCGGTGATCGGCGCCCTGATCATGGGCGTGATGAACAACGGCATGTCGATCCTCGGGATCGGCATCGAGTGGCAGCAGGTGATCAAGGGCCTGGTGCTGCTGGCTGCGGTGATCTTCGACGTGGTCAACAAGAACAAATCCCGCTGAGGCGGAGCCATCTGCTCCCGTCGCGCCGGGCAGTTCCTGGGCGTGACGGGACGAACATGAGGTAACAGGCCATGAATAGCCAGAATCTGACCCCAGGCAAGGCGGTGTACGCCGACCTGGCAGAGCGCACCGTGCTGATTTCCGGGGGCGCCACCGGTATTGGCCGGGCATTGGTGGAAGCCTTCGCCCGTCAGGGCGCGCGCACCGCGTTCGTCGATATCGACGACAAACACGGCCAGGCCCTGGCCAGCCAGTTGAGCGAGGCGGGGCATCAGGTGCGTTTCCTGCGCTGCGACATCACCGACATCAAGGCCTACCAGACGGCCATCCACAAGATGGCCGAACAGTTCGGGCCGATCACCGCCTTGCTCAACAACGCCGCCAACGACGTGCGCCATGCGCTGGATTCGATCAGTGTCGAGCGCTTCGACGACCTGATCGCCGTCAACCTGCGCCACGCCACCTTCGCCACCCAGGCGGTGGTGCCGATGATGCGCCAGGCCGGCGGCGGCTCGATCATTAACTTCGGCTCGGTGGGCTGGATGATGGCGTCGGCCGGCTACCCCGTTTACGCAGCGAGCAAGGCCGCCACCCACGGCCTGACCCGAGGCCTGGCGCGGGATCTGGGCAAGGGCCGTATTCGCGTCAACACCCTGGTGCCCGGCTGGGTGATGACCGAGAAGCAACTGGCCATGTGGGTCGACGAGTCGGCCAAGGAACAGATTCGCCAGAACCAGTGTATGCCCGGCCAACTGCTGCCCGAACATATCGCCGACATGGCGTTGTTCCTGGCTTCGGACGCCGCGGCGATGTGCACGGCGCAGAATTTCATTGTCGACGGAGGCTGGGTATGAGCACCTTCAAACCGGCGGTATGGCCACGCAAGCTGCGTTCCACCGAATGGTTCGGCGGCAACTCGCGGGATCACATCTACCACCGCAGCTGGATGAAGAATCAGGGGCTGCCCGCGGATCTGTTCGACGGCCGACCGGTGATCGGCATCTGCAACACCTGGTCGCAGCTGACGCCCTGCAACGCGCACCTGCGTGACCTTGCCGAACGGGTCAAGCACGGCATCTACGAAGCCGGTGGTCTGCCGCTGGAGTTTCCGGTGTTCTCGGCCGGGGAAAGCTCGCTGCGTCCGACCGCGATGATGTACCGCAACATGGCGGCGATGGACGTGGAAGAAGCGCTGCGCGCCAACCCACTGGATGGCGTGGTGCTGCTGGCCGGCTGCGACAAGACCACTCCGGCGCTGCTGATGGGCGCGGCGAGCGTCGATATTCCGGCGATCGTGGTGTCCGGCGGGCCGATGCTCAACGGCTGGTTCCGTGGCGAGCGGGTCGGTTCGGGCACCGCGCTGTGGCAGATGTCGGAAGACATCAAGGCCGGCAAGATGAGCCGCGAGGATTTTCTCGAAGCCGAGCAGTCGATGTCCCGTTCGCCGGGCTCCTGCAACACCATGGGCACCGCCAGCACCATGGCCAGCATGGCCGAAGCGCTGGGCATGGCGCTGTCCGGCAACGCGGCGATTCCGGCCGTGGACAGCCGTCGCCGGGTGGTCGCGCACCTGACCGGGCGGCGCATCGTGCAGATGGTCAAGGACGACCTGAAACCGTCCGACATCATGACCCGCCACGCCTTCGAGAACGCCATCCGGGTCAACGGCAGCATCGGCGGTTCGACCAATGCGGTGATCCACCTGCTGGCCATCGCCGGTCGCGTCGGCGTCGACCTGACGCTGGATGACTGGGGCCGTCTCGGTCAGGACATTCCCACCATCGTCAACCTGATGCCCTCGGGCAAATACCTGATGGAAGAGTTCTTCTACGCCGGTGGCCTGCCGGTGGTGATCCGGATGCTCGGCGAGGGCGGCAAGCTGCACAAGAGCGCACTGACCGTGTCCGGCGAAACCATCTGGGAAGAGGTCAAGGGCGTACGCAACTGGAACGAGGACGTCATCCGTCCGGTGGACAAGGCGCTCACCGCCAAGGGTGGGATCGCCGTGCTGCGGGGCAACCTGGCACCCCGCGGTGCAGTGCTCAAACCCTCGGCCGCGTCGCCGCATTTGATGCAACACCGTGGCCGCGCCGTGGTGTTCGAGGACATCGACGACTACAAGGCGAAGATCAACGACGAGAGCCTGGATATCGACGAACACTGCGTGATGGTGCTGAAGAACTGTGGTCCGCGCGGTTATCCGGGCATGGCCGAGGTGGGCAACATGGGCCTGCCGCCGAAGGTGCTGCGCAAGGGCATCACCGACATGGTGCGTATCTCTGATGCGCGGATGTCCGGCACCGCCTATGGCACCGTGGTCTTGCACACCACGCCGGAGGCCGCGGCTGGCGGCCCCCTGGCGGTAGTGCGCGATGGCGACATGATCGAGCTCGACGTGGAGGCCAGGCGCATTCACCTGGACATCCCCGAGGCTGAATTGCGCCAGCGCCTGGCCGAGTGGCAGCCGACCGTCGAGCCGCCTACCAGTGGCTACATCAAGCTGTTCCACGACCATGTCGAGGGCGCCGATAGCGGAGCGGACTTCGATTTCCTCAAGGGTTGCCGCGGTGCCGGCATTCCCAAGGACAGCCACTGAGACCAGCGAGGAATCCGCGATGACAGACAACAGCCGAGCTGCGGTGGGCTGGATAGCCGTCGACTGGGGCACGACCCATGTGCGCGCATGGGCGCTTTCGGAGAGTGGGGCGATCCTCCAGCGCGGGTCTTCAGCGCGCGGCATGAGCACCCTGACGCCCGATCAGTTCGAAGGCGCGCTGCTGGAACTGATCGAGCCCTGGCTGGATCACGGGAGGATCATCGACGTGGTCGCCTGTGGAATGGTCGGTGCCCGCCAGGGCTGGCGCGAAGCGCCGTATACCGAGGTGCCCTGCGCACCCCAGGCGGTAGAGCGGATGATCAGGCCCGAGGTAAAGGATGAGCGTTTGCGCGTCTCGATCATTCCGGGGCTGTGCCAGCGTGCGCCTGCCGATGTACTGCGTGGTGAGGAAACCCAGGTCGCCGGCCTGCTCGCCGAGCATGCTGATTACAGCGGCGTGGTTTGTCTGCCAGGCACCCACAGCAAGTGGGTCGAGGTGCGCGACGGCCAGGTAACCGCCTTCCAGACGTTCATGACCGGCGAGTTGTTCGCCTTGCTGAGTCAGCAATCGGTGCTGCGCCATGGCATGCAGGGTGATGCGGGGCAACTGGATCAACAGGCGTTCGAGGTCGGCTTGCAGGCAGGGGCAGGGCAGGCGCAGCGTCTGGTCGGCGCTTTGTTCGGCCTGCGTGCCGAGGGGTTGCTGGAAGGGCTGGGGCCGGTTGCCGCACGGTCCCGATTGTCCGGGCTGCTGATCGGCCAGGAGCTGGCTGCGCTGGATGAACGTTGGCGAGGCCAGCCGGTCTGTGTAATCGGTGACGGTGAATCGGCCGAGCGTTATCGCCATGCCCTCGACACGCTGGGGGTGACGGCGCTGACCGTGAGCGCCGAGCGAGTCACCCTGGCTGGCCTGACCGCCGCCTATGAGCACATTCAACGAGGAGCCTAGGCATGGCCGCAACCCCGAATGGCAGCACCGACGCACGTATCGCCGACGCACGCCGCTGCACGCTGGGGGAAGGGCCGCTGTGGCACCCGCAGCGCGAGCAATTGTTCTGGTTCGACATTCTCGGTCGGCGCCTGCTCAGCCAGCGGGGTGATCAAGCGCTGGAGTGGTCGTTCGATGAGCGGATATCGGCTGCAGGCTGGGTCAATGACCATGTTCTGCTGGTCGCCAGCGAGACGGCGCTGCTGACCTTCGATCTGCTCAGCGGCGCACGGCAGAGGGTTTGCGCCCTGGAGGCGGACAACCCGCTGACCCGTTCCAACGATGGCCGCGCCGACCCTTGGGGCGGTTTCTGGATCGGCACCATGGGCCTCAATGGCGAGAAGCAGGCCGGTGCCATCTACCGTTACTACCGAGGCGAATTGCGGCGTTTATTCGCGGACATCAGCATCAGCAATGCCATCTGCTTTTCCCCGGATCGGCGCCATGCCTATTTCGCCGATACTGCTCGCCAGCAGATCTGGCGCCAGCCGCTGGACGAGCAGCATGGCTGGCCACAGGGCGAGGCGCAGCCGTTCATCGATGGTCGGGTGGCGGGCGTCAACCCGGATGGCGCGGTGATCGACAGCCAGGGGCGCTTGTGGAACGCGCAGTGGGGTGCTTCACGCGTTGCCTGCTATGACGCTGATGGGCGTTTTCTGCAGGCGGTCGCCTTTCCTGCTTCGCAGATATCCTGTCCGGCGTTTGGCGGGCCAGGCCTGTCGACGCTGTTCGCGACCTCCGCGCGCGATGGCCTCGACGACGAGGCGCTGGCTGCCGAGCCACAGGCGGGCAAATTATTTGCCGTCGAGGTGGCGGCCCAGGGACAGGCCGAGCACCGGGTCATCTTGTAGCGCCGGCAAATGTGCTGAGCAATACCAGGCAATACATCGAAAACAATACCCATGGCGCTCGTCCAGCTACCGGCCAGGGCGGTTTTCTGTGCATTTCTTCCTCCCAAGCCACCTCTGGAGGTAAATAGCCCGTAAAGAGGCTTTGCTTCGGGCCTTACAGTGCTTATCGTTCACGCTCCCCAAGGAAGCGATTGGCCCATGTCCGAAGTAAATACACCGCGCAGTACTCCATCCTCGAAACGTCAGTGGTTCATCGGTTTGCTCCTGCTGGCGGCTGTCATCGTTCTGATCTGGTGGTTCTGGCCGGCCAAGCCAGCACCTGAAGGCGACATGGGCTGGGGCTTCAATAACGTGCCGGTGCGTATCGCCCACGTCGAATCGCGGGACTTTCCCATCGTTCTCAAAGCACTGGGCACGGTCACTGCCTACAACACCGCCAATGTGCGCAGCCGAGTGGATGGGCAGTTGGTGAAGGTGCTGTTCAAGGACGGGCAGCCGGTCAAGGCCGGCGACGTGCTGGCGCAAATCGACCCGCGACCGTTCGAGATAGCCCTGCAGCAGGCCCAGGGCACGCTGGCGGAAAACCAGGCACAACTGCGCAACGCCGAGAAGGATCTGGCGCTGTATCGCGGCCTGTTCGCCGAAGATTCCATCGCCCGGCAGACCCTGGACACCCAGGAAGCGCTGGTCAACCAGTACCGTGGCACGCTGCAGAACAACCAGGGTTCGGTGGCCGAAGCCAAACTCAATCTGGACTTCACCAAGGTGCGCGCGCCCATCGATGGCCGCCTGGGTATCCGTCAGGTCGATCAGGGCAACCTGGTGAATTCCGGCGACACCGATCCCATCGTGGTCATCACCCAGACGCTGCCGATTTCGGTCACCTTCACGCTGCCCGAGGCCGAACTGCCGGCCGTACTGGCCCAGGTGCGCAATGACCGCGAGCTGGTCGTACAAGCCTGGGATCGCGGTGACAACAACAAGCTGGCCGACGGTGTGCTGGAGAGCCTGGACAACCAGATCGACACCACCACCGGTACGGTCAAGCTCAAGGCGCGTTTCGAGAACGCCGAGGAAATGCTGTTCCCCAACCAGTTCGTGAACACCCGCCTGCAGGTTTCGGTGCGCCAGAACGCGCTACTGGTGCCAGTCGCTGCACTGCAATTCGGCGCCAACGGCACCTTCGTCTACGCCATCGACGGGGAAGACAAGGTGCAGGTTCGTCAGGTCAAGGTCGGCCCCAGCGACGGCGAGTTCTCGGTGATCGAAGAAGGCGTGGCGGCGGATGAGCGTGTGGTGGTCGAGGGCACCGATCGCCTGCGTGACGGCAACAAGGTCGAAGTGATCGGCGAGGGCACTCGCGAGCCGTCTGCCACCGAGGAAAATGCACCGCGGGTGCGTAGCGCTTCATGAACGTCTCCCGCCTGTTCATCCTGCGTCCGGTCGCCACCACCCTGATCATGCTGGCGATCTTCCTCAGTGGGGTGATTGCGTACCGTCTGCTGCCAGTCTCTGCGCTGCCCGAGGTCGATTACCCCACCATCCGGGTGATGACCCTTTACCCCGGTGCCAGTCCGGATGTGATGACCAGCGCGGTGACGGCGCCACTGGAGCGCCAGTTCGGCCAGATGGCTGGGCTGCAGCAGATGTCGTCGACCAGTTCCGGTGGCGCTTCGGTGATCACCCTGCGCTTCAATCTGGAAGTGCAGCTGGATGTGGCCGAGCAGGAAGTGCAAGCGGCGATCAACGGCGCCACCAACCTGCTGCCCAACGATTTGCCGGCGCCGCCGGTGTACAACAAGGTCAACCCGGCCGACACCCCGGTACTGACCCTGGCGGTGACCTCCAAAGAGCTGCCGCTGCCCCAGGTCAACGATTTGGTCGACACCCGGCTGGCGCAGAAACTGGCGCAGACCACCGGCGTCGGCCTGGTCTCCCTGGCTGGTGGCCAGCGCCCGGCGGTGCGCATTCGCGTCAATCCCGAGGCCCTGGCCGCCTATGGCCTCAATCTGTCCGACGTGCGCACGCTGATCAACGCCAGCAACGTCAATCAGCCCAAGGGCAACTTCGATGGCCCGACCCGGGTTACCCAGCTCGATGCCAACGACCAGCTGCAATCGGCCGACGAATACCGCGACCTGATCCTCACCTACGCCAATGGCGGCGCGCTGCGCCTGCGTGATGTCGCGTCGATCGTCGATGGTGCGGAAAACCAGCGCCTTGCCGCCTGGGCCAATCGCAATGCGGCGGTGCTGGTCAACGTGCAACGCCAGCCCGGTGCCAACGTCATCGACGTGGTGGATCGCATCCAGACCCTGCTACCCAACCTGACCCAGGGCCTGCCGGCCAGCGTCGAGGTGACGGTGCTCACCGACCGAACCCAGACCATCCGTGCTGCAGTGCGCGATGTGCAGCACGAGCTGATGCTGGCCATCGCCCTGGTGGTGATGGTCACCTTCCTGTTCCTGCGCAAGGTGTCGGCGACGCTGATTCCCTCGGTGGTGGTGCCGCTGTCGCTGATCGGTACCTTCGGCGTGATGTACCTGGCCGGCTTCACGATCAACAACCTGACGCTGATGGCGCTGACCATCGCCACCGGTTTCGTGGTGGACGATGCCATCGTCATGCTGGAGAACATCGCCCGTCATCTCGAGGAGGGTGAAACACCGTTCAACGCCGCCCTCAAGGGCGCCAGGCAGATCGGTTTCACCCTGGTGTCGCTGACCCTGTCGCTGATCGCCGTGCTGATCCCGCTGCTATTCATGGCCGATGTAGTGGGGCGGCTGTTCCGCGAATTCGCCATCACCCTGGCGGTGGCCATCCTCATTTCTCTGGTGATTTCCCTGACCCTGACGCCGATGATGTGCGCGCGCCTGCTCAGGCACGAGCCAGAAGCGGAGCAGGGGCGTTTCTACAAGGCCAGCGGCGCGGTCATCGATCGCATGATCGAACGCTATTCGGTCGGCCTACGCTGGGTGCTACGCCACCAGCCGCTGACCCTGCTGGTGGCCATCGGCACCATGGCGCTCACCGTGGTTCTCTACCTGGCCGTGCCCAAGGGCTTTTTCCCGGTGCAGGATACCGGGGTGATCCAGGGCATTTCCGAGGCGCCGCAGTCGATCTCCTTCTCGGCCATGAGCGAACGCCAGCAACGCCTGGCTGACGTGATCCTCAAGGATCCGGCGGTCGCCAGCCTGTCTTCCTATATTGGTGTGGACGGTGACAATCCGACCCTGAACAGCGGGCGCATGCTGATCAACCTCAAGCCCCATGCCGAGCGTGACCTCAGCGCCGCCCAGGTGATCGAGCGGCTGCGCCCGGAACTGGCCAAACTGAGTGGTATCGAGCTGTTCATGCAGCCGGTTCAGGATCTCTCCATCGAGGATCGGGTCAGCCGTACCCAGTTCCAGTTCAGCGTCGAGTCTCCCGACCCCGAGATGCTGGAAACCTGGTCGAACAAGCTGGTCGAGGCGCTGCGTCAGCAACCCGAGCTCAGTGACGTCAACAGCGACCTGCAGAGCCGTGGCCTGCAGGCGTATCTGAAGATCGATCGCGACCTGGCCGGGCGTCTCGGCGTCAGTGTGGCGGCGATCGACGATGCGCTCTACGACGCCTTTGGCCAGCGCCAGATCTCCACCATCTACACCCAGGCCAGCCAGTATCGCGTGGTGCTGGAAAGCGCCGATGGCGGCAGCATCGGCCCGGCGGCCCTGCGCCAGATTCACGTTGCCACCTCCGAAGGCGGTCAGGTGCCGCTGTCGTCCCTGGCCCAGGTCGAGGAGCGTGCGGCGAGCCTGCTGATCAACCATATCGGTCAGTTTCCGGCGGCCACGCTGTCGTTCAACCTCAGCCCTGGCGTAGCCCTGGGCGATGCGGTGGCGGTGATCGAGCAGGTGCAGCAGGACATCCAGATGCCGGTCAGCGTACAGGTGAACTTCCAGGGCGCCGCCGAGGCCTTCCGCGCTTCGCTGTCGTCCACGTTGCTGCTGATCCTGGCGGCCATCGTCACCATGTACATCGTGCTCGGCGTGCTCTACGAGAGCTACATCCACCCGATCACCATTCTCTCCACGCTGCCGTCGGCCGGGGTCGGTGCCTTGCTGGCGCTGCTGTTGACGGGCAACGATCTTGGGCTGATCGCGATCATCGGCATCATCCTGCTGATCGGTATCGTCAAGAAGAACGCCATCATGATGATCGACTTCGCCCTCGAGGCGGAGCGGCACCAGGGCATGACGCCTCACGATGCGATCTACCAGGCGGCGCTGCTGCGTTTCCGGCCGATTCTGATGACCACCCTGGCGGCGCTGTTCGGCGCCATTCCGTTGATGCTGGCGTCGGGCTCGGGCGCCGAGCTGCGTCAGCCGCTGGGTCTGGTGATGGTTGGCGGCCTGCTGCTCAGCCAGGTGCTCACCCTGTTCACCACGCCGGTGATCTACCTGTACTTCGACCGCCTGGCGCGGCGAGTCAGTGGCCGCAGTGCGGCAGGCGTGCCGACCGCATGAACCTTTCGGCACCCTTCATCCGCCGTCCGGTCGCGACCCTGCTGCTGAGCCTGGCGATCATGCTGCTCGGTGGCGTCAGCTTCGGTCTGCTGCCGGTAGCGCCGCTGCCGAACATGGATTTTCCGGTGATCACCGTGCAGGCCAGCCTGCCCGGTGCCAGCCCGCAGGTGATGGCGGCTACGGTGGCCACGCCGCTGGAGCGCTCGCTGGGCGCCATCGCCGGCGTCAGCCAGATGAACAGCAATAGCAGCCAGGGCAGTACGCGGATCATGATCGAGTTCGATCTGGACCGCGATATCAACGCCGCGGCGCGGGAAGTGCAGGCGGCGATCAACGCCTCCCGCGAGCTGCTGCCGAGCGGCATGCGCAGCATGCCCACCTACCGCAAGATCAATCCGTCCCAGGCGCCGATCATGGTGCTGTCGCTGACCTCAACGGTGCTCGACAAGGGCCAGCTGTATGACGTCGCCTCGACCATCGTCGGCCAGAAACTGTCGCAGATCAGCGGCGTCGGTGAAGTACAGATCGGCGGCAGCTCGCTGCCCGCCGTGCGAGTGGCGCTGGAGCCGCGCCTGCTGGATCAATATGGCGTGGCGCTGGACGACGTGCGTGCGACCATCGCCGCGGGCAACGCCAAGCGACCCAAGGGTGCCGTCGAAGACGAGCAGCGTCACTGGCAGGTGCAGGCCAATGACCAGTTGGAGCGCGCCGCCGATTACGAGCCGATGATCATCCGCTACCAGGACGGTGCGGCGATCCGCCTGGGTGATGTCGCTCAGGTCACCGATGGCGTGCAGGATCGCTACAACAGCGGTTTCTATAACGACAAACAGGCCGTTCTGGTGGTGGTGAACCGGCAGAGCGGGGCGAACATCATCGAAACCGTCGCCGGTATTCGTGCCCTGCTGCCCGAATTGCGCGGGGTGATCCCGGCCAGCGCCGACCTGGAAGTGGCGATGGATCGCTCGCCGGTGATCCGCGCCACCCTCAAGGAAGCCGAACACACCCTGTTGATCGCCGTGGCGCTGGTGATCCTGGTGGTCTTTGCCTTCCTCGGACGCTGGCGTTCAGCGCTGATTCCCGCGTTGGCGGTGCCGGTATCGCTGGTCGGCTCGTTCGCGGCGATGTACCTGTTGGGTTTCTCGCTGAACAACCTGTCGTTGATGGCCCTGATCATCGCCACCGGCCTGGTGGTGGACGACGCCATCGTCGTGCTGGAAAACATTTCCCGGCATATCGAGGCGGGCGAAACGCCCATGGCGGCGGCCTTCAAGGGTTCTCGCGAGGTGGGCTTCACGCTGTTGTCGATGAACGTCTCGCTGGTGGCGGTGTTCCTCTCCATCCTGTTCATGGGTGGGCTGGTCGAGCGGCTGTTCCGCGAGTTCTCCATCACGCTGGCGGTGGCCATCGTGATTTCCCTGCTGGTATCGCTGACGCTCACGCCGATGCTTTGCGCGCGCTGGCTGAAGCCCGAGCCCAAGCGCGAAGAACACCAGGCAGGGCGCCTGCAGGCCTTGGGCGCGCGGGTGATGCGTGGCTATGAACGCAGCCTGGACTGGGCGCTGCGCCATTCCCTGTTGATGCTGATCAGCCTGTTCGCGACCATCGCGCTGAACGTGTTCCTGTTCGTCAGCATCCCGAAGACCTTCATGCCGCAGCAGGATACCGGGCAGTTGATGGGCTTCATTCGCGGTGACAACGGGCTGTCGTTCCAGGTCATGCAGCCGAAGATGGAAGCCTATCGTCGTTCGATTCTGGCCGACCCGGCCGTGGATAGCGTGGCCGGCTTCATTGGCGGTAGCAGCGGCATCAACAACGCGATCATGATCGTGCGCCTCAAACCGCTGAACGAGCGCGACCTGTCGGCGCAGCAGGTGATCGATCGCCTGCGCAAGAATGCCCCGAAGATTCCTGGCGGGCGGATGTTCCTCATGCCCGATCAGGACCTGCAGGTTGGCGGGCGCCAGGGGCGCAGTTCGGAAAACGAATACATGCTGATGTCGGGCGACCTCGATGCCCTGCGCGAGTGGCTGCCGAAGGTTCGTGAGGCGCTGCGAGCCTTGCCCGAACTGACCGATATCGATGCCAGCGAAGACGGTGGCGCGCCGCAGATTCGCCTGGTGGTCGACCGTGACGAAGCCAAACGCCTGGGCATCGACATGAGCCTGGTGACCGGCGTGCTCAACAACGCCTTCAGCCAGCGGCAGATTTCCACCATCTACGACAGCCTCAACCAGTACAGCGTGGTCATGGAGATCAATCCGCGCTATGCCCAGAGCCCCGAAGCCCTGGCGCAGATCCAGCTGATCACCACAGACGGCGCCAAGGTTCCACTGTCGGCCATCGCGCACTGGGAGCGCAGTCTCGAAGACGACCGCATCAGCCATCAGGGCCAGTTCGCGGTGGAGAACATCGGTTTCTCCCTGGCGGAGGGCGTCAGCCTCGACCAGGCGACCGTTGCCATCGACCGCGCCGTGGCGCTCATCAGCCTGCCCACCGAGGTGCAGGGTGTACTGGGTGGCACCGGCGGAGCCTTCCAGCAGACGCAGAAGAACCAGCCCTGGATGATCCTGATGTCACTGGTGGTGGTGTACATCGTGCTCGGCATTCTCTACGAGAGTTACGTGCACCCGCTGACCATCCTTTCGACGCTGCCGTCGGCCGGCGTTGGCGCCTTGCTCGCTCTGCAGCTGCTCAATACCGAATTCAGCCTGATCTCGCTACTGGGGCTGTTCCTGCTGATCGGTGTGGTGAAGAAGAACGCCATCTTGATGGTCGACCTAGCGCTGCAGCTTGAACGTAACGAGCACCTGAGCCCGGCCGATTCGATCCGGCGCGCCTGCCTGCTGCGTTTCCGACCGATCATGATGACCACCTTGGCGGCGTTGCTCGGCGCCTTGCCGCTGATGCTCGGCAGCGCCGAGGGCTCGGAAATGCGCCAGCCGCTGGGCATCACCATCGTTGGCGGCCTGATCCTCAGCCAGATCCTCACGCTCTACACCACTCCGGTGGTCTATCTCTATCTCGATCGCCTGCGCCACCGGGTCAACCGCTGGCGTGGCGTGCGTACCGATGCCGCTTTGGAAACGCCTCTATGACTCATGCAACCCGCCGTACCCTAAGCCTGTTGGCGCTTAGCGTCGCCCTGGCCGGCTGCGCTATCGGCCCGGATTATCAGCGCCCGGAAATCAACACGCCGGCGCAGTTCAAGCAGGCCGAAGGCTGGAAGGCTGCAGTGCCCGCCGACGCGCTGGAGCGCGGCACCTGGTGGGAGCTGTATGGCGATGGCGAACTCAACGCGCTGGTCGGGCGCCTGAACGTCTCCAACCAGAACCTGGCCGCCTCCGAAGCCCAGTATCGCCAGGCCCGCGCTCTGCTGCGCAGCGGCCGCGCGGCATTCTTCCCGACCCTGTCGACCAGTGCCGGAATGACCCGTGCCGGGCAGGGCGGTGGCGACAGTACGCTGCGTACCTCCGACGGTATTGCCATCGGCGGGACCAACTCGGCGAGCATCTCGAAGAACTACGACCTGAGCCTCAACGCCAGCTGGGAGCTGGATGTGTGGGGCAAGCTGCGTCGTGGTCTGGAGTCCAATCGCGCGGCCTTCGAAGCCAGCGCGGCAGATCTCGCCGCAGTGCGTCTGAGCCTGCAATCCGAGCTGGTACAGAGCTACCTGCAATTGCGTGTACTTGATGAGCAGCAGCGCCTGCTGGATGCCACAGTGGCGGCGTACCAGCGTTCGCTGCGTCTCACCGAAAACCAGTACCGCGCCGGCATCGTGCCGCGCTCAGACGTCGCCCAGGCGCTGACTCAGCTGCGCAGCACCGAGGCCCAGGCCATCGACCTGCAATGGCAGCGCGCGCAGCTCGAACATGCGATTGCCGTGCTGATCGGCGTACCACCGAGTGACGTGAGCATCGCCCGCCGGGAAAGTCTGCCGACGTTGCCGCAGGTGCCGGCGAGCGTGCCGTCGCAGATGCTGGAGCGTCGGCCTGACGTCGCTGCGGCCGAGCGCCGGGTGATCGCCGCGAATGCCGAGATCGGCGTGGCCAAGGCGGCCTGGTTCCCGGATCTGACCCTGTCCGCCAGCGGTGGCTACCGTGGCAGCAGTTTCGCCGACTGGGTCAACCTGCCCAATCGTTTCTGGTCGGTGGGGCCGCAGCTGGCCCTGACGCTGTTCGATGGCGGGCGCCGCAGCGCCGAAAGTGAGCGGGTCGAGGCAGCCTACGACCAGACCGTCGCGCAATATCGTCAGGCCGTGCTCGACAGCTTCCGCGAGGTCGAGGATTACCTGGTGCAGCAGAGCGTACTGGGCCGCGAGGCCGAGGTGCAGTCGCAAGCGCTGGATGCCGCGCGTGAATCCCTGCGCCTGATCGAAAACCAGTATCGCGCCGGCACCGTGGACTACAACAGCGTGGTCAACGTGCAGGCCACGGCGCTGAGCAACGAACGCAGCAGCCTGACGCTGCTCGGTAGCCGCTTGACCGCCAGCGTACAACTGATCACCGCACTCGGTGGTGGCTGGGAGGCTGAGCGATCGCCCGATGGCGGCGACTAGCGCATACAAGCCACTGGCTATTATTGCGTGATAGGGGATTGCCAGCTTTGCTATAGTTTGCGGCTTGCCCGCGCATCGGTGTCCGAGAGGTACTTATCCGGCTGCAGGTGACTTGTCGAGGACAATAGGCCGGTTTTTATCGAGAGTTGCGATGTTGACGGGTAGCTACGATCTTTCCCTGGTTTTCATTTCTCTGTGTGTAGCGATCCTCGCTTCCTACACTGCGCTCGATCTGGCCGGCCGCACCAGCACCGCCAAAGGCACTGCGGCAGCGCTCTGGATCGGCGGCGGCGCGCTGGCCATGGGCATCGGCATCTGGTCGATGCACTTCGTCGGCATGCTTGCCTTCAGCCTGCCCATCCCCCTGGGTTACGACCTCGCTATCACGCTGTTGTCGTTGGCTATCGCCATGCTCGCTTCGGGCTTCGCGCTGTGGCTGGTCAGTCAGCCGAGCATGCCGGTCTGGCACTGGCTGCTCGGCGCGCTGGTGATGGGCGCAGGCATAAGCGCCATGCACTACATCGGTATGCAGGCGCTGATGATGGAGCCGGGCATCGACTACGATCCGCTGCTGTTCGCGCTGTCTCTGCTGATTGCCGTTCTGGCATCCGCCGCAGCACTGTGGATCGCGTTCCGGTTGCGCCGGCAGACGCCTTACGTGCGTCTGGCGCGAGGCGGGGCAGCGGTGATCATGGGCTTCGCCATCGTCGGCATGCACTACACCGGCATGGCCGCCGCCAGTTTTCCCGCGGGCAGTTACTGTGGCGCAGCGAACAGCGGGCTGGACACCGGCTGGCTGGCCAGCCTGATCATCATCGTGACCCTGGCGGTGCTGGCGATCGCCTTGCTTACTTCGGTGCTGGACGCTCGCCTCGAGGCCCGTACGGCGACATTGAGCAGCTCCCTGGCCGAGGCCAATCAGGAGCTGACGATGTTGGCCCTGCACGACAACCTGACCCGTTTGCCCAATCGCCTGCTGCTGGAGGACCGCATCGATCAGAGCATGCGCAAGATTCAGCGAAATGGCGGGCATTTCGTGCTCATGTTCCTCGATCTTGACGGATTCAAGCCGGTCAATGACGCCTTTGGGCATCACGTCGGTGACCTGCTGCTGCGCGAGGTCGGCCAGCGCTTGCGCGAGAGCCTGCGGGCTCAGGACACCTTGGCGCGGGTAGGCGGCGACGAGTTCGTGTTGCTTGCCGAACTGAGCGAACGTGACGATGCGGCGACTATCGCCGGGCAGGTCGTTTCTCTGTTGGCCCAGCCATTCGTGGTGGGCGATCATGAGTTGCGGATATCGACCAGCGTAGGCATCGCCCTGTATCCAGGGGACGGCCTCGATCAGCAGGAGCTGCTGAGAAACGCCGATGCGGCCATGTACCACGCCAAGCGTGCAGGCAAGAACGATTACAGTTTTTTTGAAGCGTCGATGAACACCAATGCGCGCAACCAGTTGCAGTTGTTGCACGACCTGCGGGCAGCTTTGTCGCGAGATGAGTTCGTCCTGCACTACCAGCCCAAGTTCGACGCCAGTAACGGACAGCCGGTGGGCGCGGAAGCCTTGCTTCGCTGGCAGCATCCGGTGCGCGGCCTGTTACCGCCCGACTCTTTCATTGCGTTGGCCGAGCGTACCGGGCTGATCATCCCCATCGGTGAATGGGTGATCCGCCAGGCGTGCCAGCAGATGCAGCAGTGGTATGCCCTGGGCTACAGCCACTGGCGCATGGCAGTGAACCTGTCGGCTCTGCAGTTCTGCCACGCAGGGCTGGTGGAAAGCGTGGCCAGCGCCCTGGACGAGTATGCCTTGCCAGCCAACTGCCTGACGCTGGAAATCACTGAAAGCACCGCCATGAGCGATGCGGACGCCAGCATGCGGGTGTTGCAGCAACTCTCCGACATGGGCGTGGACATTTCCATCGACGACTTTGGTACGGGCTACTCCAGTCTGCTGTACCTCAAGCGCCTGCCCGCCAACGAGCTGAAAATCGACCGTGGCTTCGTCAGCGAGCTGGAGCGTGACAGCGATGATGCGGCGATCATTTCCGCCATCGTTGCTCTGGGCCAGGCGCTGAACCTGCGCATCGTCGCCGAAGGTGTGGAGACGGCCAGCCAGCAGGACTTTCTGACCAATCTGGGCTGCGATTCGCTGCAGGGTTTCCTGCTTGGTCGGCCAGCGCCGGCCGACCAGTTCATGGACGCAATCGATCAGGCCCAGGCAGATCGCTTGAGCGCGGTGGAGTTGATCGGCGACAAGGCCTCAGCTCCGTAACCAGATGCCTTTGCCGTCCAGGCGTTCGCGGTCGTGTGCGTCGTCCAGGTCGAGCGCGGGCCCTTTGGGCACGACACCGGTCGGGTTGATGGTCTGGTGGCTGGCGTAGTAGTGGTGCTGGATGTGCCACATATCAACGGTCGCCGCCACGCCTGGCCACTGGTAGAGCTCGCGCAGCCAGTTGCTCAGGTTCGGATAGTCGACGATACGCCGCAGGTTGCACTTGAAGTGGCCGTGGTACACGGCATCGAAGCGCACCAGGGTAGTGAACAGCCGCCAATCGGCTTCGGTCAGGTACTCGCCAGTCAGATAGCGCGCTTGCCCGAGGCGGGTTTCCAGCACTGACAGCTCGCTGAACAGCTCGTCGAAGGCCTCTTCATAAGCCGCCTGGGTGGTGGCGAAACCGGCGCGGTAGACACCATTGTTGACGCTTGGATAGATGCGCGCATTGAGCGCATCGATATCGGCGCGTAAAGCCTGCGGGTAGAAGTCCAGGTGATTGTCGGTCAGCCCGTCGAAGGCCGAGTTGAACATGCGGATGATCTCCGCCGACTCGTTGCTGACGATGCGCTGCTGCTGTTTGTCCCACACCAGTGGCACGGTAACCCGCCCGGTGTAATCAGGGTCGTCACTGGTATAGCGCTGGTACAGGAAGGCGAAATCATCCAGGGCGTCACCACTGGAGCCGTGTTCGTGATCGAACGTCCAGCCGTTTTCGCGCATCAACCAGCTCACTACCGACACGTCGATCAGCGCGTCGAGCCCCTTGAGGGTACGCAGGATCAGCGTGCGGTGAGCCCACGGACAAGCCAGGGATACATAGAGGTGATAGCGGCCAGCTTCGGCAGCGAAGCCACCTTCGCCTGTCGGGCCGGGCGCTCCATCGGCGGTGATCCAGTTGCGCCGTTGGGCATTTTCTCGCTTGAAGCGGCCACCGGCGCCGGTGTCATACCATTGGTCGTGCCATTGGCCTTCGATCAGCAAGCCCATATCTTTTACTCCCGGTCATCTAGTGGCTGGAGTCTACCCAGTCAGCTATCGACAGAAGATATAAAAACCGGGTTCAACGAATCGGCTAGCTCGATAGGTGGCGTGCCTGCCAGCGCCTGCGCGCATCCTCGAAGGCGTCTTCGCGGCTCATGCCCAGGCCGCGTAATGCCAGGGCCATGGTGGCGATGATCGCCAGCTGACCGTAGGCATCGTCGGCTTCACCCTGCCATACAGCGCGCAGGTGGGCCGAATCCAGGCGCTCGGGTTTGACATGCCGGCGCTCGGAGAGCATCGGCCAGTCCTCGTCCCAATTCACGCCGCCCTCGGTGCCGTACAAATGGCAGATAGCGTCCGGGTTGAGCTCGATCTCGCCGCCATCGCCCTTGACCACGATGGCGTGATCGCCCAGCAACTGGCTGGCCTCGCGGTGCACGGCCTGGTAGCCAGGATGGAAGATGCTCTGCAGGGCGCATCGCGCACCCAGCGGGTTGAGAATGCGTGCCAGGGAGTGGATCGGCGAGCGCAGACCGAGCACGTTGCGCAGGTCGATCATGCGCTGCAGGGCCGGCGCCCAATCGCCCAGGGGCATGAAGGCCAGGTTCTGTTGATTCAGGCTCAGCGCGACCTCATCCCAGTTATGGCACAGCGGTATCGCCAGTTCGCCAAGTAACTGCTCGCTGTACAGGCGCCCGGCCGTGTGTGCGCCGCCGCCATGCATGAAGATGCGCAGGCCGCTGTTGGCCAGGGCTTTGGCGGCCAGCAGGAACCAGGGCAAGTGGCGTTTCTTACCGGCGTAGGTGGGCCAGTCGAAGTCGACGGCGATGGCCGGTGCAGGCAGGCGGGCACGTACCGCTTCGGTGAAGCCCGCCATCTCCTCGGCGCTTTCCTCCTTGTGGCGCAAGAGCATGAGAAAGGCGCCAAGCTGGGTGTCTTCGACCTTGTCGTCGAGAATCATGCCCATGGCCTCACGGGCTTCCTCGCGGGTCAGGTTGCGCGCACCGCGCTTGCCCTTGCCGAGAATGCGCACGATAGGGGCGAAAGGGTGTTCGGCTGGGGTAATCAGGTTCATAGGCAATTCGTGGGCTTGGGCAGGCCCGCCAGTTTGGCGGCGAGTTTGGCAGGAGTGCCATTGAACAGGCGATTGAGGTGCAGGCTGTTGCCTTTATCCGCGCCCAGCTTGAGGGCGACGTACTTGATCAGCGGGCGATTGGCCGGTGACAGCTGGAACTCATCATAGAACGCGCGCAGCAGGGTGAGGATTTCCCAGTGCTCGTCGCTCATCTGCAGGGCTTCGCGCTCTGCCAGGGCCGCGGCGACCTCAGCGGACCAATCCTGCAGGTCGAGCAGGTAGCCGTCCTTGTCCAGTTCGATGGTGCGTTCGTTGACGATCAGCGTGCTCATAACCAGCTGTTGACCTTGTCGAAGCGTATGGCGAGGGCGACGAAGCCTGGATAGTCGATCTGCTGCAGGCCGCTGGCAGGCTGCAGGCCGCGAGCCTGGATGTCTTCTTCCATGGCGAACAGAGCAATCCCATCGCCCAGGGCGCTCAGTGATTCGGCGTGCAACGTGCCGGGCTGGCTTGCATAGGTGGCATCGCCACAAAGCAGCAGGCCGTCGCCGCTGCCCAGCAGGCGCAGGCAGCTGCTCAGGCGGTCATCGCTGAACGGGGAGCTGGATACAACGTGCAGGGTCGTCATCAGAGGGTGATCACTTGGTCGTAACGGTCGATGAGGTCGCGCAGTCCGGCGCTGTCCAGGCGTTCGACCTCCAGCGAAGTTTCACTCAGGCCACGTTGTTGCAAGCTGTAACTGCAAGCGTACAGCGATTCGACACCGAACATCGGCAGCGCCTGCAGATTGGCGGTCAGATCCTTCTGTTGCACGGCCTGGGATTTTTGCCCTGGGGCCAGCTGCAGTACGCCATCATCGAGAAACAGCAGGCAGATGGGTAGATCGAAGGCGCCGCCAGCCAGGGCGATATCCAGGGCCTCGCGGGCACCCGAACCCTGCCAAGGGGCCTGGCGGCTGATGATTAGCAATGAGCGGCTCACGTCAATCGCCTCCGAAACAGATCAGGCGGTCGGCCAGTTGCGCCGCCTCGTGCAATTGGCCCAGGCCAGAGAGCACCCAGGGCGCCGGCAGATTGGCCGCCTGGCGCTCGTAGCGGCGCGCTTCCTGCTCATCGAGTACGCCACGGCGCAGAGCAGCAGCGATGCATACCACTCCGTCGAGTTGCTGGGCGTCGATAAATTCCCGCCATTGGCGAGCGATGTCGGTTTCATCCTGGGGGCTGACGACGTTACCCGAGGCGCTGTGCACGCCATCGGCGTAGAAGAACAGGCGCACGATCTCATGGCCGCCTTGCAGCGCCGCTTCGGCAAAACGCAGGGCGCGACGGGAGGAGGGTGCCGAGGGTGGAGAAAACAGGGCAATGGCGAATTTCATGAGCGGCCCGGTTGTGGAAACAGGGCGCCATGATAAGGCCTGAGCGGCCGGGGTAGAAATGAAAAAGCCCATATCCGTAGATATGGGCTTTCATGTCACAGGCTGCTCAACGCAAGCGAATTACTTGATATCGCGCTTGGTCGGGCCGGTGTACAGCTGGCGCGGGCGGCCAATCTTGTACGGGCTGGAGAGCATTTCTTTCCAGTGCGAGATCCAGCCGACGGTACGCGCCAGGGCGAAGATCACGGTGAACATGCTGGTCGGAATGCCGATGGCCTTGAGGATGATGCCCGAGTAGAAGTCGACGTTCGGGTACAGGTTACGTTCCTTGAAGTAAGGATCGTTACGGGCAATTTCGTCGAGCTTCATCGCCAGTTCCAGCTGCGGGTCATTGATACCCAGCTCGGCCAGTACTTCGTCGCAGGTCTGCTTCATGACCTGAGCGCGTGGATCGAAGTTCTTGTAGACGCGGTGCCCGAAGCCCATGAGCTTGAACGGGTCGTCCTTGTCCTTGGCCTTGGCGATGAACTTGTCGATGTTCGATACATCACCGATCTCGTCCAGCATGGCCAGAACGGCTTCGTTGGCGCCGCCGTGAGCCGGGCCCCAAAGCGCAGCGATACCAGCAGCGATACAGGCGAACGGGTTGGCACCCGAGGAGCCTGCCAGGCGCACGGTGGAGGTGGAGGCGTTCTGTTCGTGATCGGCGTGCAGGATGAAAATCTTGTCCATCGCCTTGGCCAGCACGGGGCTGATCGGCTTGGTTTCGCACGGCGTGTTGAACATCATGTGCAGGAAGTTTTCCGCGTAGCTCAGGTCGTTACGCGGGTACATCATCGGCTCGCCTTTGGAGTACTTGTACACCATGGCTGCGATGGTCGGCATCTTGGCAACCAGTCGCATCGCGGAAATGTCGCGGTGCTGCGGGTTCTTGATGTCCAGGGAGTCATGATAGAAGGCGGAGAGGGCGCCAACTACGCCACACATGACGGCCATCGGGTGGGCGTCACGACGAAAACCGTTGAAGAAGGTCTTCAGTTGTTCGTGAACCATGGTGTGGTTCTTGATGGTGCTGACGAAAGCAGCTTTCTGCTCTTCGTTGGGCAGCTCGCCATTGAGCAGCAGGTAGCAGGTATCCAGGTAGTCGGCTTTCTCGGCAAGTTGCTCGATTGGGTAGCCGCGGTGCAGCAGGATGCCTTTGTCACCATCAATATAGGTGATCTTCGACTCGCACGAGGCGGTCGACATAAAGCCGGGGTCGAAGGTGAAGTTGCCCGTGGCGGTCAGGCCCCGCACGTCGATCACATCTGGGCCAACGGTGCCGGATAAAACGGGCAGGTCGACGGGGGCTGCGCCCTCGATGATCAACTGCGCTTTTTTGTCAGCCATGTTTGGCCTCCTAGTTATGCTTGGAATCATCAGTCGGCCCCCCACGCAGGGCCCGCACCACTATAGTGTTATGAATCTGAAAGTCAATTTGCGAAAACCCAGGCAATAGAAGGGTTTGAGTGCACTACCTGCGACAAAAGGGCGCGGCCTTTTACGCCAATTTTGAGGTTGACGCAATCGGTAGAAGGTCGAGGTGTCCGCGTTGTCATTAGTGACCTAACTGTCTATACTCTGCGCCCGACTGCCAAGGGCCTTACAGCCCGGATTCTGGTAGTTGTCACTTCTTGGGTGATGGGTACCTGACCAGTGCGCTTCCCGACAACTCAGCCCTGATAGCTGGGGCTCTCAGTGTGATAATAAAGCCGTGAATAGCCAACGACCTGTAAACTTAGACCTTCGGACGATAAAGCTCCCAGTCACCGCTTACACGTCCATTCTTCACCGTATATCCGGCGTGATCCTTTTCTTCGGCATTGCCGTGCTGCTGTTCGGGCTCGACAAATCGCTGTCATCGGAAGAGGGCTTCGCCCAGGTGAAAGAATGCTTGACCAGCCCGCTGGCCAAGTTCGTGATCTGGGGACTGCTGTCCGCTTTGCTGTACCACCTGGTGGCCGGTGTGCGCCACTTGATCATGGATGCTGGAGTCGGTGAGACGCTGGAAGGCGGCAAGCTGGGTTCCAAAATCGTACTCGTCGTATCGACGATCGTGATCGTGCTGCTGGGGGTGTGGATATGGTAACTAATGTCACTAATTTCTCACGTTCGGGCCTCTATGATTGGATGGCGCAACGTGTTTCTGCGGTCGTTCTTGCGGCTTATGTCCTGTTTCTGTTGGGCTACATCCTCCTGAATCCAGGTATGGGCTACGCCGAATGGCATGGTCTTTTCTCCAATAGTGCAATGCGCATTTTCAGCATGCTGACGCTTGTCGCGCTGGGTATTCACGCCTGGGTTGGCATGTGGACGATTTCCACTGACTACCTGACGCAAACCGCGCTGGGTAAGTGGGCAACCGTTGTGCGTTTTCTGTTCCAGGCCACGTGTGGCATCGCCATGTTCGTGTTTTTCGTCTGGGGCGTGCAGATTCTTTGGGGTTTCTGATTCATGACTAGCATCCGTACTCTTTCCTATGACGCCATCATCGTTGGTGGTGGTGGTGCCGGCATGCGCGCTGCATTGCAGCTGGCGCAGGGCGGCCACAAGACTGCTGTGGTCACCAAGGTCTTCCCGACCCGTTCCCACACTGTATCTGCTCAGGGCGGCATCACCTGTGCCATTGCATCGAACGATCCGAACGATGACTGGCGTTGGCACATGTACGACACCGTCAAAGGCTCCGACTATATCGGTGACCAGGACGCGATCGAGTACATGTGTTCCGTAGGCCCTGAAGCTGTATTCGAACTCGAGCACATGGGGCTGCCGTTCTCCCGTACCGAGCAGGGCCGCATCTATCAGCGTCCGTTCGGTGGCCAGTCCAAAGGCCCGGATAACCCGACTCAGGCTGCCCGTACCTGCGCTGCTGCCGACCGTACCGGTCACGCACTGCTGCACACCCTGTATCAGGCCAACCTGAAAGCCGGCACTTCGTTCCTCAACGAGTGGTACGCGGTCGATCTGGTCAAGAACCAGGACGGCGCCGTAGTTGGCGTCATCGCCATCTGCATCGAAACCGGTGAAACCGTTTACATCCGCTCCAAGGCCGTGGTTCTGGCCACTGGCGGTGCTGGCCGTATCTACGCTTCCACCACCAACGCTCTGATCAACACCGGTGACGGTGTAGGCATGGCGCTGCGTGCAGGCGTGCCGGTGCAGGACATCGAAATGTGGCAGTTCCACCCGACCGGTATCGCCGGCGCCGGTGTACTGGTTACCGAAGGCTGCCGTGGTGAAGGTGGTTACCTGATCAACGCCCATGGCGAGCGTTTCATGGAGCGTTATGCGCCCAACGCCAAGGGCCTCGCAGGTCGTGACGTAGTGGCCCGTTCCATGGTCAAGGAAGTCATCGCCGGTAACGGCTGTGGCCCTGACAAGGATCACGTACTGCTGAAGCTCGATCACCTCGGTGAGGAAGTACTGCACAGCCGTCTGCCAGGCATCTGCGAACTGTCCAAGACCTTCGCACACGTTGACCCGGTCGTTGCGCCTGTTCCGGTCATTCCGACCTGCCACTACATGATGGGCGGCGTTGCCACCAACATTCATGGTCAGGCGATCACCCAGGACGCCAACGGCGTCGACCGCATCATCGACGGTCTGTTCGCCGTGGGCGAAGTGGCTTGCGTATCGGTGCACGGCGCCAACCGCTTGGGCGGCAACTCGCTGCTCGACCTGGTGGTATTCGGCCGCGCCGCTGGCCTGCACCTGGAAAAAGCGCTGAAAGAAGGCGTGGAAGTCCGTGGTGCCAGCGAGACTGATATCGAGCTGTCGCTCAAGCGTCTGTCTGGTGTCAACGAGCGCAGCGCGGGCGAAGAAGTCGCACCGCTGCGTAAAGAGCTGCAGCAGTGCATGCAGAACTACTTCGGCGTATTCCGTACCGGCGAATACATGAAGAAGGGCATCACTCAGTTGGCCGATCTGCGCGAGCGCATCGCCAACGTCAAGATCTCCGACAAGAGCCAGGCCTTCAACACCGCGCGTATCGAAGCGCTGGAGCTGCAGAACCTGCTGGAAGTCGCCGAAGCCACTGCTATCGCCGCCGATACCCGTACCGAGTCCCGCGGCGCACACGCCCGTGAAGACTACGAGGATCGTGACGACACCAACTGGTTGTGCCACAGCCTGTACTTCCCAGGTGAGAAGCGCGTGACCAAGCGTGACGTGAACTTCTCGCCGAAGACGGTCCCGGCGTTTGAACCCAAAGTTCGTACTTATTAAGGGTGGCTACCATGTCTCTTGGCAAAAGCTTGAAAGTCAGCGTTTATCGCTACAACCCAGAAGCGGACAAAGCGCCCTTCATGCAGGAATTCGACGTCGAGATCGACGGCAAGGACCTGATGGTGCTCGACGTGCTGGCCTTGATCAAGGAACAGGACGAAGGCTTCTCCTACCGTCGTTCCTGCCGTGAAGGCGTATGCGGTTCTGATGGCATGAACATCAGCGGCAAGAACGGTCTGGCCTGCGTTACGCCGATCTCCAGCGTGGTCAAAGGCAATAAGCTGGTGATCCGTCCGCTGCCCGGCCTGCCGGTCATTCGTGACCTGGTGGTCGATATGAGCATCTTCTACAAGCAGTACGAGAAGGTGCAGCCGTTCCTGCAGAACGATACGCCGGCGCCTGCTATCGAGCGCCTGCAGACGCCGCAAGAGCGCGAGAAGCTGGATGGTCTGTACGAGTGCATCCTGTGCGCTTGCTGTTCGACCAGCTGCCCGTCGTTCTGGTGGAACCCGGATAAATTCCTGGGCCCAGCCGCGCTGTTGCAAGCTTATCGCTTTCTGGCTGACAGCCGTGATACCAAGACCGCGGAACGATTGGCGTCTTTGGATGATCCATTCAGTGTGTTCCGCTGCCGCGGCATCATGAACTGCGTGAACGTATGCCCCAAAGGGTTGAACCCGACCAAGGCAATCGGTCACGTTCGTAACATGCTGCTGCAGAGCGGTACCTGATTCACTGTTCTTTAGCTTGACCCGTAACGCCTGCCGCACCGACTTCATGTCGGTGCTGCAGTATCGCCAGGGCGTCGGTCTAGCCGCCGACGTACCTAAATGACAAATATGACGACCAGCAGGGGCATTCGGGCTGGTGCCCGGACTATCTGCGGGATTCTTGGTGGCTTTTTCGAGTCGCTGTTCCATGACTTCGAAAGCCAGTCGGTGTCCTCGCCGGTGGTGTCCCCTTACCGAGGGTGACCAAGCATGCAAGAAAGCGTGATGCAGCGCATGTGGGACAGTGCCCACCTATCCGGTGGTAACGCTGCCTACGTGGAAGAGCTCTATGAGCTCTACCTGCACGATCCCAACGCCGTGCCGGATGAGTGGCGCACTTATTTCGATAAGTTGCCGTCTGAAGGCAGTACCGCCAATGACGTATCGCACTCTACGATTCGTGATCATTTCGTGTTGCTGGCCAAAAACCAGCGTCGTGCTCAGCCAGCATCAGCTGGAACGGTGAGCAGCGAACACGAGAAGAAGCAGGTCGAAGTGTTGCGGTTGATTCAGGCATTCCGCATGCGTGGCCACCAGGCGGCTCAGCTCGATCCGCTTGGGCTGTGGCAGCGTTCTGTTCCTGCTGATCTGTCGATCAGCCATTACAGCCTTACCGACGCGGATCTGGACACCACCTTCCGCACGGGTGGTCTGGCAATCGGCAAAGAAGAAGCTACTTTGCGGGAAATCCGCGATGCTTTGCAGCAGACATATTGTCGCACCATCGGCTCCGAGTTCACCCACATCACCGATTCCGAGCAGCGCAGCTGGTTCCAGCAGCGTCTGGAAAGCGTACGTGGTCGTCCTCAGATCTCCGCCGAGGCACAAAGTCATCTGCTCGAGCGCCTGACTGCCGCTGAAGGTCTGGAAAAATATCTGGGCACCAAATACCCAGGTACCAAGCGCTTTGGTCTGGAAGGTGGCGAGAGCCTGATCCCGCTGCTCGATGAAATCATCCAGCGCAGCGGTTCCTACGGCACCAAGGAAATCGTCATCGGCATGGCCCACCGTGGCCGTCTGAACGTCTTGGTCAACACCTTCGGCAAGAACCCGCGCGACCTGTTCGACGAGTTCGAAGGCAAGAAGGTCGAAGGCCTGAGCTCCGGTGACGTCAAGTATCACCAGGGTTTCTCCTCGAACGTGATGACTTCGGGTGGCGAAGTGCACCTGGCGTTGGCGTTCAACCCGTCTCACCTGGAGATCGTTTCTCCGGTGGTCGAAGGTTCGGTGCGTGCTCGTCAGGATCGTCGCAGCGACGTGGTGGGCGACAAGGTTCTGCCGATTTCCCTCCACGGTGACGCGGCATTCGCCGGTCAGGGCGTGGTCATGGAAACCTTCCAGATGTCGCAGACCCGTGCTTACAAGACGGGCGGCACCATCCACATCGTCATCAACAACCAAGTTGGCTTCACCACCAACCGTGCTGACGATGCGCGCTCTACCGAGTACTCCACCGACGTTGCCAAGATGATCCAGGCGCCGATCTTCCATGTGAATGGCGATGATCCGGAAGCCGTGTTGTTCGTCACCCAATTGGCTGTCGACTACCGTATGCAGTACAAGCGTGACGTGGTCATCGACCTGGTCTGCTACCGCCGCCGTGGTCACAACGAGGCCGACGAGCCAAGTGGTACTCAGCCGCTGATGTATCAGCAGATCGCCAAGCAGCGCACTACGCGTGAGCTGTATGCCGAAGCGCTGACCAATGCCGGTCGCCTATCGGCAGAAGCCGTGCAAGCGCCGGTCGACGAGTACCGCACTGCACTGGACAACGGTCAGCACGTGGTCAAGAGCCTGGTCAAGGAGCCGAACAAGGAATTGTTCGTCGATTGGCGCCCATACCTGGGTCATGCCTGGACTGCGCGTCACGACACCCGCTTCGATCTGAAGACCCTGCAGGATCTGTCCAGCAAACTGCTGGAAACCCCGGACGGCTTCGTCGTTCAGCGTCAGGTCGGCAAGATCTACGAAGATCGCGCCAAGATGGGCGCAGGCGGCTTGCCGCTGAATTGGGGTTACGCTGAGACCATGGCGTACGCGACCCTGCTCGTCGAAGGCCATCCGATCCGCATCACCGGTCAGGACGTGGGCCGTGGCACCTTCTCGCACCGCCACGCGCAACTGCACAACCAGAAGGATGGCAGCGCCTACCTTCCCCTGCAGAACCTGTACGAAGGTCAGCCGCGTTTCGACCTGTACGACTCCTTCCTGTCGGAAGAAGCGGTACTGGCATTCGAATACGGCTACGCCACCACCACGCCGAACGCGCTGGTGATCTGGGAAGCTCAGTTCGGCGATTTCGCCAACGGCGCTCAGGTGGTGTTCGATCAGTTCATTTCCAGCGGCGAAACCAAGTGGGGCCGTCTGTGCGGTCTGACCATGTTGCTGCCGCACGGTTATGAAGGGCAGGGGCCGGAGCACTCCTCGGCACGCCTGGAGCGTTACCTGCAGCTGTGCGCTGAGCACAACATCCAGGTTGCCGTTCCGACCACGCCGGCGCAGATCTACCACCTGCTGCGTCGTCAGGTCATTCGCCCGCTGCGCAAGCCGCTGGTCGTGCTGACGCCGAAGTCGCTGCTGCGCCACAAGCTGGCCGTGTCGACCCTGGAAGATCTGGCCGAAGGTTCGTTCCAGACCGTTATCCCGGAAATCGATGCAGTCGATCCGAAAAAGGTCGAGCGTCTGGTGCTGTGCAGCGGCAAGGTCTACTACGACCTGCTGGAGAAGCGCCGTGCCGAAGGCCGCGAAGATATCGCCATCGTGCGTCTCGAGCAGCTCTATCCGTTCCCGGAAGACGACCTGGCCGAAGTTCTTGCTCCGTACAAGAATCTCAAGCACATCGTCTGGTGTCAGGAAGAGCCGATGAACCAGGGCGCCTGGTATTGCAGCCAGCACCACATGCGTCGTGCTGCCACGGCACACAAGAAAGCCTTGGTGCTCGAGTATGCTGGTCGTGATGCCTCGGCTGCTCCGGCTTGTGGTTACGCTTCGATGCACGCCGAACAGCAGGAAAAACTGCTGCAGGATGCCTTCACCGTTTAATGCCATCGCGAAGGAGGTAGCTCAATTGGGGGCTACCTCTTCGAACAAACCGAATTTAAGGAACAGAACACAATGGCTATCGAGATCAAAGCCCCTACATTTCCCGAATCGGTCGCCGACGGCACCGTGGCAACCTGGCACAAGAAGCCGGGTGAAGCGGTCAAGCGTGATGAGCTGATCGTCGACATCGAAACCGACAAGGTTGTGATCGAAGTACTGGCCGAGGCCGATGGTGTTATTGCTGAAATCGTCAAGAACGAAGGCGACACCGTACTGAGCAACGAAGTACTGGGCAAACTGACCGAAGGCGGCGCTGCCGCTCCGGCTGCTGCACCTGCACAAGCCGCTGCTGCTCCGGCTCAGGCCGCTGCACCTGCCGCCGCTGGCGACGACCAGATCCTGTCGCCTGCCGCTCGCAAGCTGGCTGAAGAAAATGGCATCGACCCGAACAGCATCAGCGGTTCCGGCAAAGGCGGTCGCGTCACCAAGGAAGACGTGGTTGCCGCTGTCGAAGCCAAGAAGAACGCGCCGGCTGCCGCTCCTGCTGCCAAGCCCGCTGCAGCTGCCGCTGCTCCGGTTGTCGCAGCTGCTGGCGACCGCACCGAGAAGCGCGTACCGATGACTCGTGTACGTGCCACCGTTGCTCGCCGTCTGGTCGAAGCTCAGTCGAACATGGCCATGCTGACCACGTTCAACGAAGTCGACATGTCCGAGATCATGGCGCTGCGTTCGCGTTACAAGGATCAGTTCGAGAAAGCCCACAACGGCACTCGTCTGGGCTTCATGTCCTTCTTCGTCAAGGCTGCTACCGAGGCGCTGAAGCGTCTGCCGGCAGTCAACGCCTCGATCGATGGCAACGACATCGTTTACCATGGCTACCAGGATATCGGCGTAGCCGTTTCCAGTGACCGTGGTCTGGTCGTGCCGGTACTGCGTAACGCTGAACTGATGGGCCTGGCCGACATCGAAGCCGGTATCGCTGCTTACGGCAAGAAAGCCCGTGACGGCAAACTGTCCATCGAAGAGATGACTGGCGGTACCTTCACCATCACCAACGGCGGCACCTTCGGCTCGATGATGTCGACGCCGATCGTCAACCCGCCGCAGGCTGCGATCCTTGGTATGCACAACATCATCCAGCGCCCGGTTGCCGTTAACGGCCAAGTGGTGATTCGCCCGATGATGTACCTGGCACTGTCCTACGATCACCGCCTGATCGACGGCAAAGAAGCCGTGACTTTCCTGGTGACCATCAAGAACCTGCTGGAAGACCCAGCTCGTCTGCTGCTGGACATCTAAACGTAGCTGCAGGTTGCAGATGACGAGCCTTACAGGGCACGTGTCTGCGCCTGAGCTCGAAGCTTGAAGCTAAAAGGAATATTTATGAGCCAGAAATTCGACGTGGTAGTGATCGGTGCCGGCCCTGGGGGCTACGTAGCCGCTATCAAGGCTGCCCAGCTCGGTCTGAAAACCGCATGCATCGAGAAGTACCAGGACAAGGACGGCAAGATTGCCCTCGGTGGTACCTGCCTGAATGTCGGCTGCATTCCTTCCAAAGCGCTGCTGGACAGCTCCTGGAAATACCACGAAGCCCATGAAGGTTTCGCCATCCACGGTATCGCGGCCAAAAGCGTGACCATCGACGTGCCAGCCATGGTGGGTCGCAAGAACAGTATTATCAAAAACCTGACCGGTGGCGTAGCTGGCCTGTTCAAGGCCAACGGTGTAACGCTGCTGGAAGGCCACGGTAAACTGCTGGCTGGCAAGAAAGTCGAAGTTACCGACAAGGACGGCAAGACCTCCGTTGTCGAAGCCGAGAACGTGATCCTGGCATCCGGCTCGCGCCCGATCGACATCCCGCCGGCCCCGGTCGACCAAGACGTCATCGTCGACTCCACCGGCGCGCTGGAATTCCAATCGGTACCGAAGAGACTGGGCGTCATCGGCGCCGGCGTCATCGGTCTGGAGCTGGGTTCGGTGTGGGCCCGTCTGGGCGCTGAAGTGACCGTACTCGAAGCGCTGGACAAGTTCCTGCCTGCCGCTGACGAAGCGGTTGCCAAGGAAGCGCTGAAGACCCTGACCAAGCAGGGCCTGCAGATCAAACTGGGCGCTCGCGTGACCGGTTCTGAAGTCAAGAAGAAGCAAGTCACCGTCAATTACACCGATTCCGAAGGCGAGCAGAAGATCGTTTTCGACAAGCTGATCGTTGCCGTTGGCCGTCGTCCTGTTACCACCGATCTGTTGGCTTCCGATAGCGGCGTTGATCTGGACGAGCGTGGCTACATCTTCGTCGATGACCAGTGCACCACCAGCGTTCCTGGCGTATACGCCATCGGTGACGTCGTGCGCGGCGCGATGCTCGCTCACAAGGCCTCGGAAGAGGGCGTGATGGTTGCCGAGCGTATCGCCGGTCACAAGGCGCAAATGAACTACGACCTGATCCCATCGGTCATCTATACCCACCCGGAAATTGCATGGGTTGGTAAAACCGAGCAGCAACTGAAGAGTGAAGGCGTTGCAGTCAACGTCGGTACCTTCCCGTTCGCAGCCAGCGGCCGTGCCATGGCAGCCAACGACACCGGCGGTTTCGTCAAGGTGATCGCCGATGCCAACACCGACCGCGTACTGGGTGTACACGTGATCGGCCCGAGCGCCGCAGAGCTGGTGCAGCAAGGCGCTATCGGTATGGAATTCGGTACCAGCGCTGAAGACCTGGGCATGATGGTCTTCTCGCACCCGACCCTGTCCGAAGCTCTGCACGAAGCAGCGCTCGCAGTAAACGGTGGCGCGATTCACATCGCCAACCGCAAAAAACGCTAAGAAGTCGTTCGTCTGGTGCCGGCCTACGGGTCGGCGTCGTGCAGACGATTTTTCGCGAAGCAGAACCACGGTGCATTGCCCGCGCAGGGCTCAGGCCCATGCGCGGAATGTGCGCCGGACTGCCTTGAGGCAGTCACAGGTGGTGCGGCACGTAAGTGCAGCACCGATGCGCAATACCTAAACGAAAACGGTAGACAAGCATGAATCTTCACGAGTATCAGGGTAAGCAGCTGTTCGCTGAATACGGCCTGCCCGTATCCAAGGGCTTCGCCGTAGACACCCCGGAAGCAGCAGCAGAAGCCTGCGAAAAAATCGGTGGTACCGAGTGGGTCGTCAAGGCTCAGGTACACGCTGGTGGCCGCGGTAAAGCGGGCGGTGTGAAACTGGTCAAGAGCAAGGAAGACGCCAAGGCTTTCGCCGCCAACTGGCTGGGCAAGCGTCTGGTGACCTATCAGACTGACGCCAATGGTCAGCCTGTCACCAAGATCCTGGTCGAGTCCTGCACCGATATCGCCAAGGAACTGTACCTGGGCGCGGTAGTTGATCGCTCCAGCCGTCGTATCGTGTTCATGGCTTCCACCGAAGGTGGCGTGGACATCGAGAAGATCGCTCACGAAACTCCTGAGAAGATCCTCAAGGCCACTATCGATCCGCTGGTCGGCGCTCAGCCGTTCCAGGGTCGCGAGCTGGCATTCCAGCTGGGCCTGGAAGGCAAGCAAGTCGCTCAGTTCGCCAAGATCTTCGTAGGTCTGGCCAAGCTGTTCAAGGATCACGACCTGGCTCTGCTGGAAGTGAACCCGCTGGTCATCAAGGCCGACGGCGACCTGCACTGCCTGGACGCGAAGATCAACATCGACGCTAACGCCATGTACCGTCAGCCGAAGCTGAAGACCTTCCACGACCCGTCGCAAGACGACGCTCGTGAAGCTCATGCTGCCAAGTTCGAACTGAACTACGTTGCTCTCGAAGGCAACATCGGCTGCATGGTCAACGGTGCTGGCCTGGCCATGGGTACCATGGACATCGTCAACCTGCACGGCGGCAAGCCAGCCAACTTCCTCGACGTAGGTGGCGGCGCAACCAAAGAGCGCGTTACCGAAGCCTTCAAGATCATCCTGTCCGACAGCAACGTTGCTGCCGTTCTGGTGAACATCTTTGGCGGTATCGTTCGTTGCGACATGATTGCCGAAGGCATCATCGGTGCAGTGAAGGAAGTCGGCGTCAAGGTTCCGGTTGTCGTCCGTCTGGAAGGCAACAACGCTGAACTGGGTGCCAAAGTCCTGGCCGAAAGCGGCCTGAACATCATCGCGGCAACCAGCCTGACCGACGCTGCTCAGCAAGTCGTCAAAGCTGCGGAGGGCAAGTAATGAGCGTCCTGATCAATAAAGACACCAAGGTTATCTGCCAGGGTTTCACTGGTTCGCAAGGTACCTTCCACTCCGAACAAGCCATCGCCTACGGCACCAAGATGGTTGGCGGCGTGACCCCAGGTAAAGGCGGTACTACCCACCTGAACCTGCCAGTGTTCAACACTGTGAAAGAAGCTGTAGAAGCTACCGGCGCTGACGCTTCGGTCATCTACGTTCCGGCTCCTTTCTGCAAAGATTCGATCCTGGAAGCTGCTTTCGGCGGCATCAAGCTGATCGTCTGCATCACCGAAGGCATTCCTACCCTGGACATGCTTGATGCCAAGGTCACCTGCGACGAGCTGGGCGTTACCCTGATCGGCCCTAACTGCCCAGGCGTAATCACTCCGGGCGAGTGCAAGATCGGCATCATGCCAGGTCACATCCATCTGCCAGGCAAAGTAGGCATCGTGTCGCGTTCCGGCACCCTGACCTATGAAGCCGTCAAGCAGACCACCGACGCCGGCTTCGGCCAGTCCACTTGCGTGGGCATCGGTGGTGACCCGATCCCGGGCTCCAACTTCATCGACATCCTGAAGCTGTTCCAGGAAGACCCCAAGACCGAAGCGATCGTCATGATCGGCGAGATCGGTGGTTCGGCTGAAGAAGAAGCGGCTGCCTACATCAAGGCCAACGTCACCAAGCCTGTAGTTTCCTACATCGCTGGTGTGACCGCTCCTCCCGGCAAGCGTATGGGCCATGCTGGCGCCATCATTTCCGGCGGCAAAGGCACTGCAGACGAGAAGTTCGCTGCACTGCAGGACGCTGGTGTGAAAACCGTGCGTTCCCTGGCTGACATCGGCAAGGCCCTGGCCGAGCTGACCGGTTGGGAAGTGAAGAAGGCGTAAGCCATCTGATCTGATCAAAGAAGGCCACCCTCGGGTGGCCTTCTTTTTTTGCCTGAAAAAAGTTGTTCAGGCGACAGCCGCTTACAGCCAATGGTCAGGTGGGCTGGCACGGGCAGGCCGGTTGCGGCAAAATCGTTAGCCTTGCAACTAATAGGTTTGGTCTCTACCCGAGACGGGCCTGCAACTAAGGTTCGCGCCACGAGGGCGAACGACGTTTCCCACTATCCATCGGGATTCCCTCTCTCAACTCCGATTTAGCGATGTGGTATTTCTTTAAATGACTTCCCTGAAAAGCCAGGACGTTCTCGCCCTGGGGTTCATGACTTTTGCCCTGTTCGTCGGGGCCGGCAACATCATTTTCCCGCCGATTGTCGGCATGCAGGCCGGTCCTCCATGTATGGCTGGCTGCGCTGGGCTTTCTGATCACTGCGGTCGGTCTGCCGGTAATCACCCTGGTTGCACTGGCCAAGGTCGGTGGTGCCATGGACGCGCTGAGCAGCCCGATCGGCAAAGCCGCCGGTGTGCTGCTAGGCACGGTCTGCTACCTGGCCGTCGGCCCGTTATTCGCCACGCCGCGTACCGCCACGGTGTCCTTCGAAGTAGGTTTGGCGCCGCTGACCGGTGATAGCCCACTGGCGCTGTTCATCTACAGCCTGGTGTATTTCGTCATCGTGTTGGGCGTTTCCCTGTATCCGGGGCGGCTGCTGGACACCGTTGGGCGTGTGCTAGGCCCGATGAAGATTCTCGCGCTACTGATTCTCGGCGGTACGGCGTTCGTACTGACGCCCGGCGAAGTGGGGCCGGCAATTGCCGTCTATGAAGCTGCACCGTTCTCCCAGGGCTTCATCAATGGTTACCTGACCATGGATACCTTGGGTGCGCTGGTCTTCGGCATCGTCATCGTCAATGCCATCCGCTCCCGTGGGGTCGAATCGCCGCAGCTGATCACCCGTTACGCCATCATCGCCGGGCTGATTGCCGGGGTCGGCCTAGCCGTGGTTTACATCAGTCTGTTCCGTCTTGGTGCGGGTAGCCACACCATCGCGGCTGGTGCCACCAATGGTGCGGCGGTGCTGCATGCCTACGTTCAGCACACCTTCGGGGCGCTGGGCAGCGGCTTCCTGGCCGTGCTCATCTCGCTGGCCTGCCTGGTCACGGCCGTGGGCCTGACCTGCGCCTGTGCGGAGTACTTCAGCCGTCTGGTACCGCTGTCCTATCGCAGTCTGGTGGTGATCCTCGCCGCGTTCTCGCTGCTGGTATCCAACCTGGGCCTGACCAAGCTGATCCAGATTTCGGTACCGGTGCTCACCGCCATCTACCCGCCATGCATCGTGCTGATCGCCCTGAGCTTCTGCTGGGGGCTGTGGAACTTGGCAGGTCGCGTCGTCGGGCCGGTGATGCTGGTGGCGACACTGTTCGGCATCGTCGATGGTCTGAAGACCGCTGGCCTGGACGGCGGTTTGCCGCAATGGCTGGTCGACCTACCGCTGGCCGAACAGGGTCTGGCCTGGCTGCTGCCGGCGGCCATCATGCTGGCCCTTGCCAGTGGTTACGACTGGTTGCGTGGCAAGCCTCAGGAAGTGTTGGCCTGAGCACATCCGGTTGATCGAAAGCCGCTCGCATGAGCGGCTTTTTCTTATCTCGCCTGGCTATAATCGCTCCAGCCTTACAAGGAGCTTGCATGCCCATCAGCGAAGAATATCTGCCGCACATACTGGCCGTTCTGTGGTTCGTCATCTGCTGGGGCGGCTACACCCGCTACGCCCAGGCGAAAGGTCGCACCACCCCCTGTTTGGCCAGCGTTCTGCATCTGTATCGCGAGGACTGGATGCGTCGCATGTTGCTGCGCGACAACCGCATCGCCGACGCCAACGTGATCGGCAACCTCGAGCGCAATGCTTCGTTCTTCGCCTCCAGTACGCTGATCATCCTGGCCGGCATCCTCACCGTGCTCGGTGCCTCGGATCGTGCGGTATCGCTGTTGGCTGACCTGCCGTTCGTGCAGGTCGCCAGCCGTGGCATGTCGGAAGCCAAGCTGCTGTGTCTCGGCGTGGTCTTCGTTTATGCCTTTTTCACCTTCAGCTGGTGCATGCGCCAATACAACTTCGCCGCGGTACTGGTGGGCTCGGCCCCGATGATCGGTGAGCGACACGTCACCGAGCAGGAGCGCAAGGCGTTTGCTGAGCGCACCGCACGGGTCATCTCGATGGCGGCCAACCAGTTCAACTATGGGCTGCGCGCCTACTATTTCGGTATGGCGACCCTGGCCTGGTTCATCAATCCCTGGTTCTTCATGATGGTCACCGCCGGCGTCGTGGTGGTGCTGTATCGACGCGAATTCCATTCCGATGTGCTGGAAGTGATGGTGTATACACAAACGCCGACCTTCGAGCCGGCCAAGGAGAAAACCGAATGAGTATTCCTTTCTGGTGCATATTCATCAGCGCTTTGCTGATCTTCGTGGCAAAGGCGCCCGTTGCCAAGGCGATGAAGGAGCAGGGTGGGCGCTACGACAACCATCATCCACGGGCACAACAGGCACTTCTCACCGGATTCGGCGCACGCGCGCTGGCTGCTCACCAGAACAGCTTCGAGGCGTTTCCGCTGTTTGCGGTGGGAGTCTTGATGGCGCACGTTACCCAGAGCAGCGGGTGGCTGGTGGACTGGCTGGCGGTGATCTTCGTGGTCGCTCGGGTGCTTTACCTGCTCTTTTATTGGGCAGATTTGCACTGGCAACGTAGCCTGGTTTGGGCCATCGGGATGGGCTGCACGCTGCTGTTGATGCTTACGCCAGCGTTGCGTTAAGGCGGGGAGGGGTAAAGCGCGTTACCCGCAGCGGGCTGCGGGTAACGTGAAGATGACAGCTTATTGCTGTTGCTGATTCGGCGCAGCCGGTGCAGCTGGATCCGCAGGCGCTGCCGGCTCGGCAGGTGCGGGAGTGGTTGGCGGCGTCTGAGCGTCTTCCTGTTGCTCTTCGGCGCGTTCCTGAGCGGCTTCAGCTTCTTTCTGAGCAGCTTCGTTGCTCTCCTCAGCGGCGTCGTTCATCGACTCCTGAGCTTCGGTGCGAGCTTCTTGAGCGTCTTCCGCTTTGTTTTCGGACGGCTTGTCACAGGCCGCAAGGCCCAGCGTGGCAGCCAGCATGAAGGCGTAAGCGACTGATTTTTGCATGGGGTTGTTTCTCCTTTGGGTAAATACCATTACGGTTTTTCGAGGCATCAAAGTGGCTATAAGTTCATTCCCTTTCCACTCGATGCCCGATAACGCACGGGCTGCACCCCGGAAAGCACCAATTCAGGGCCTGTCACAAAATCGGAAAATTCTCGACTTCTCGATGGAATGAACGCGCTTCGATGATTATCGTGACGCTCACTCCCGCGGTGCCCACTGGAAAGTGAGCGCCGCTGACGCCGAATCTGGCTATTGATCTAAGGAAACTGAATGGACGCGTTGCTGATACTGGGCGGCCTGCTGCTGATACTCGTCGGTCTGGTATTACTGGTGATGCGCGGTTTCGCCACCAGCCTGCTGTGGGGTTGGGCTTGCCTGCTGCCACCTCTGACGCTGCTGTTCATCGTGCGCCATTGGCGCCGGGCTAGGCATGCGCTGGCCTGCTGCGCATTGGGTGTGATCCCGCTGGTCGTCGGTCTGGCGGTGATGGCCGGTCAGGATCCGCAGCGCCTGGAGGCTATCATCGGCCTGCAGTGGCTGCAGGCTGAAAAGCAGGCCCCTGGCGGACTGCACATCCAGCTCAATGGCCAACTCAACGGCGAGCCTTTTGCCCCACAGGAGGCCGAACTGATCGATGGTGTGCTCAGCTTGCGTGAAGGGCAGGATTTCTTTGCGCGTCGTGAACTGATCATTCGTGGCCTGCCGCTCGCCGTGGACGGCCTGCGCCTTGATGTTCTGCCGGATGATCAAGGCCAGTTGCCAGAAATCGAGCTCAACTGGTTGTTGCCCGATCAGGATTTGCCCGAGGCGCGGCAGTTGAAGGCCGGTTACACCTTGCACCTGGATCTTCAGCCCGAAGAGCCTAACCGCCTGGTGGGAGATTTCCATCTGGTGCTGCCGCCGCAGTTCGAGACCACCTTGAGCGGCAAGGTCGAGGTGTTTCGCAACGGCCTGCGTTATCACGACGGCAAAGTGGATCGTACCGTCGACTCTCGCGACACGCTGGCCTACCTCCTCACCGACTACCTGCAGCGCCGCTTTACCACCCGCGATGTGCAGCTTTCGCCGCTGCCCGCTTCTGGCGTGACCGGCAGCAACCTGATGCTCGATGTCAGTGCTCGCATCGATGGCCGTGAACAGCGTTTGCCGATCAGCTTGAGCAAGCACCCTCAGTTGGGCTGGCGGGTGGATGATGACCGTTTCGCCGAATTGCCGGCTGCGGTCACTCCGGCGCCTGCTGCTGCGTCTGTTCAGCCTGCAACGCCGCGCCAGCCCGAGGCGGTGCAGGATCCACGCCGGGATTTCTCCCTGGTACGCCTGCTCAGCGAGCCAAAGCGCTACGTCAACCAGCCGATGCGGGTGTTCAGCGAAAAGGGCAGCTCCATTCAGGGGCAGTTTGCCGGGCTTGAGCAGGGGCAGGTCATTCTCAGGCAGCGCCTCAACGGCTCGGGCGAAGCACGCTTTACCATGCCCGAAGCGGACATCGTTCATGTCGAACTGCTCGACGAGTGAGTTTGAGATGACTTGAAGTTTTCCCAGGCCGCCCCCACTTGATGGACATCCGCCGTACTGCGGCTTAGCCATCAATGTGGAGTTAGATGACCATGAGTGTGGAAACTCAAAAAGAAACCCTGGGCTTCCAGACAGAAGTGAAGCAACTGCTGCACCTCATGATTCACTCGCTGTATTCCAACAAGGAAATTTTCCTTCGCGAGTTGATCTCCAATGCCTCCGACGCCGTCGACAAGTTGCGTTTCGAGGCATTGGCCAAGCCAGAATTGCTCGAGGGTGGCGCTGATCTGAAGATCCGTGTGACCTTCGACAAAGACGCCAAGACCGTCACCCTCGAAGACAACGGCATCGGCATGAGCCGCGAAGAAACCATCGTGCATCTGGGTACCATTGCCAAGTCCGGCACTGCCGACTTCCTCAAGAATCTCTCCGGTGACCAGAAGAAAGACTCGAGCCTGATCGGTCAATTTGGCGTGGGCTTCTACTCCGCGTTCATCGTCGCCGACCAGGTTGAAGTGTTCACTCGTCGCGCCGGTTTGCCCGCAGGCGAAGGCGTGCACTGGGCTTCGAAAGGAGAGGGCGATTTTGAGATCGCTACCGTCGAGAAAGCCGAGCGTGGTACTCGTATCGTCCTGCACCTCAAAAGTGAGGAAGTGGAATTTGCCGATGGCTGGCGTCTGCGCAACGTCATCAAGAAATACTCCGACCATATCGGCCTACCGATCGAGCTGCCGAAAGAAAGCCATGGCGAAGAGCAGGACAAGCCGGCCGAGCCGGAGTGGGAAGTGGTCAACCGCGCCAGTGCGCTGTGGACGCGGCCACGTACCGAGGTCACCGACGAGCAGTACCAGGAATTCTACAAACACGTTTCTCACGACTTCGACAACCCGCTGAGCTGGAGCCACAACAAGGTCGAAGGCAAGCTGGAATACACCTCGTTGCTCTACGTGCCCGGCCGTGCGCCGTTCGACCTGTACCAGCGTGAAGCGCCGCGCGGCCTGAAACTGTACGTACAGCGCGTATTCATCATGGATCAGGCGGACGAGTTCCTGCCCCTGTACCTGCGCTTCATCAAGGGCGTGGTCGACTCCAACGACCTGTCGCTGAACGTCTCCCGCGAAATCCTCCAGAAGGATCCGGTGATCGACTCCATGAAGTCGGCACTGACCAAGCGCGTGCTGGACATGCTGGAGAAGCTGGCGAAGAACGATCCCGAGCAGTACAAGTCGTTCTGGAAGAACTTCGGCCAGGTGCTCAAAGAAGGCCCGGCGGAAGACTTCGCCAACAAGGAGAAGATCGCCGGCCTGCTGCGCTTCGCCTCCACTGCCGAAGGCGAGGGCGAGCAGGTGGTTTCCCTGGGCGACTACATCGGTCGTCTCAAGGAAGGCCAGGACAAGGTCTACTTCCTCACCGGCGAATCCTACGCGCAGGTCAAGAACAGCCCGCACCTGGAGGTCTTCCGCAAGAAAGGCATCGAAGTGCTGCTGCTCACCGACCGTATCGACGAGTGGCTGATGAGCTACCTTACCGAGTTCGACGGTAAGTCGTTCGTCGACGTTGCCCGTGGTGACCTGGATCTGGGCTCGCTGGACTCGGAAGAGGACAAGAAGGCCCAGGAAGAAGTCGCCAAGAGCAAGGAAGGCCTGGTCGAGCGTCTGAAAAGCGCGCTGGGCGAGCAGGTCGCGGAAGTCCGTGTCTCCCATCGCCTGACCGACTCGCCAGCCATCCTGGCCATCGGTGAACAGGATCTGGGTCTGCAGATGCGCCAGATTCTCGAGGCCAGCGGCCAGAAGGTGCCGGATTCGAAGCCGATCTTCGAATTCAACCCGAACCACCCGTTGATCGAGAAGCTGGATGCCGAGCCGGACGAAGATCGTTTCGGCGACCTGTCGCACATCCTCTTCGACCAGGCTGCGCTGGCAGCAGGCGACAGCCTGAAAGATCCAGCCGCCTACGTGCAGCGCCTGAACAAGCTATTGGTCGAGCTCTCTGCCTGATCCGCTAGCTGACGCAAAACGCCGCTCAATTGAGCGGCGTTTTTGTATCTGCGTAGGATGGGTCGAGGAGCGAAGCGACGATACCCATCAATGACCTAGCAACAAAACACCTCGCTATTCTCGGAAGAACGGGGCTTGCGGTCGTGCCAACTCACTCTGTAGCCCGGGTATCGCGCTGCTCAACCCAGGGTACCTGGGCTGTAGGAGCCGGCTTGCCGGCGATCAGGTTGGCGAGGCGGGTGATGATTTGAAATGCTGAAACTGGATCCCCCGCAGTGGCTGGCCGCCTGCCGAGCGCCTACGGATTCGTGGGCCAACTATCACCTTGGGCATTCGCTCTCTCAGATACGAAAAAGCCCCGCCATTCAAGGGATGACGGGGCTTTCGGTCTTGCCGATTCAGCCGATCAAACGATGATGCCCTGGCTGCGCAGGTAGTCGTCGTAGGTGCCGCTGAAGTCGGTCACACCGTTGTCCGACAGCTCGATGATGCGTGTGGCCAGGGAGCCGACGAACTCGCGGTCATGGCTGACGAAGACCAGCGTGCCTGGGTAGTTCTCCAGCGCCAGGTTGAGCGCTTCGATGGATTCCATGTCCAGGTGGTTGGTCGGTTCGTCCATCACCAGCACGTTGGGCTTCTGCAGAATCAGCTTGCCGAACAGCATACGGCCCTGTTCACCACCGGAGATCACCTTGACCGACTTGAGGATCTCGTCGTTGGAAAACAGCATGCGGCCCAAGGTGCCACGAATCACTTGCTCACCGGTTGTCCACTGACCCATCCAGTCGAACAAGGTCACGTCGTCTTCGAAATCGTGAGCGTGATCCTGAGCGTAATAGCCGATCTCGGCGCTTTCCGTCCACTTCACTGCACCGGCGTCCGGGCTCAGTTCACCGACCAGCGTGCGCAGCAGGGTGGTCTTGCCGATACCGTTGGGGCCGATGATCGCGACGCGCTCGCCAGCTTCGACGGTGAAGCTGAAATTCTTGAACAGCGTCTTGCCGTCGAAGCCTTTGGACATCTGCTCGATGGTCACGGCCTGGCGGTGCAGTTTCTTGGTCTGCTCGAAACGGATGAACGGGCTGACCCGGCTCGACGGCTTGACCTCGGCCAGCTGGATCTTGTCGATCTGCTTGGCGCGGGAGGAGGCCTGTTTGGACTTCGAGGCGTTGGCCGAGAAGCGGCTGACGAAGCTCTGCAGTTCGTTGATCTGCGCTTTTTTCTTGGCGTTGTCCGACAGCAACTGCTCGCGCGACTGGGTCGCAGCGGTCATGTACTCGTCGTAGTTGCCCGGGAACAGACGCAGCTCGCCGTAATCCAGATCCGCCATGTGGGTGCAGACCGAGTTCAGGAAGTGACGGTCGTGGGAAATGATGATCATGGTGCTGTTACGCGTCGTCAGGATCGTTTCCAGCCAGCGGATGGTATTGATATCCAGGTGGTTGGTCGGCTCATCCAGCAGCAGCACGTCCGGATCGGAGAACAGCGCCTGGGCCAGCAGCACGCGCAGTTTCCAGCCGGGAGCGACTTCGCTCATCGGGCCGAAATGCTGCTCTAACGGAATGCCCAGCCCGAGCAGCAGCTCGCCGGCACGGGATTCGGCGGTGTAGCCGTCCATTTCAGCGAACTCACCTTCGAGCTCGCCGACCTTCATGCCGTCCTCTTCGCTCATTTCCGGCAGCGAGTAGATGCGGTCACGCTCGGCCTTGACCTTCCATAGCTCCTCGTGGCCCATGATCACGGTGTCGATCACGTTGAATTGCTCGTAGGCGAACTGATCCTGGCGCAGCTTGCCGAGACGCACGTTCGGCTCGAGCATGACCTGGCCACCGGAGGGCTCGAGGTCATCACCGAGGATCTTCATGAACGTCGACTTGCCGCAGCCATTGGCGCCGATCAGGCCATAGCGGTTGCCGTTGTTGAACTTAACGGACACGTTCTCGAACAGCGGCTTGGCACCGAACTGCATCGTGATATTAGCTGTGGAAATCAAAGTGCTCTAACTCGCATGTTTCAGGGGTGTGGATTCAGTCTTGGGGCAGTTTTGGGGCAATTCGTAGCTTCTTCATCTCTGCCCAGTTGCCTTCGCCATCAATCCATCGGCATCGCGGGTCAGCAGAATCTGTATCGAATGGCCCAATTGCTGTGCAATAAAGGCCGGGGCCATGCCTGCCATCAGACACATAGTTGCGTAGGTGTGGCGCGCATTGTACGGAGGACGGTAACGAATACCCAGCGCTTTCAGGGATGGTCGTCACTGATGATGCAGGTCATTCGTCTTTTGGGCGTACAAGGCTTTGTTGTCGGGAGGAAAGCAAAAGGGTATGCGGGATTTTTTCCGGTGCCGGCTGTGCGGCGCTCGGCGAACGCCAGGGCTTCTTTTACAGTGCCTTGCAGCCAGCGAGCTGCAGGTCGTGAATGAGGTGTGTCGATAAAAAGTCAGGCCCGTTGCCGCGGGATTCCCTTCGGTATCGGGCCTTTTGCGTTACTGAGCGTTCACAAACGCTACTTTTTATCTTCGCAATTGACTACCGAGGCATCGGTGATGATGTCCTTGTTGTCAGTGAAGAGGGTGATGCTGCAGAAGTAGTCGATGATGGTGACGTTGTCGTAGTAGCCAACATCACGGTAAATCGGTTGGCTGTAAGCCGGCATGATGCCTGTCATGCCTCTGCCACCAATGGTGACCCAGGTTTGTTGCTCACCAACATACTCTTCGCCCGTTTTGATGAATTCTTTCTCGGGGCTCAGGTGTGTCTGCAAGCGATTCCAGGTGTAGAGGCCGCCGCCCGAACCGTATGACGATGGCCCCATGCCCTGGTCGGGTTTGCCGAATACGGCGAAGGCGTTGCTGGCAGGTTGGCCTATCAGCAATTTGGCAGCCTCCTGCACGTCGTTGCTGCTCTTGTTGTTTGGCGTCGAGCAAGCGCTCGCTGCAATTACTGCCATTGCCAGGCAGATTGTTCTGATTGGACTCACGCTATCCACTCCTTGTGCATTGGTATCCATGCTGAGTCAGCACTGGGCATACCTTTAAAAATCACAGTAAAAAACCAGCCATTTCTTCGTCAAGGCAAGCAGCATCAGACTGATCAGGCCAGTAATAGTCAGCCGAGGCCGCTCAGGTAATGACCATGCCTGATCAGATAAATGCGATGTGTGTGGCTGAGACTGAGCGCTACGACACGTCTGGAAATCGACATCACGAAGGTGCGCCTGTCGCCGTTGTGTCGGCCGGCAGGAAATTGCATTCGATTTCGGGGTTTCTAATCGCCTGATGCGTCGCCTTCGGTAGCTGTTGGCGTCGAGGAAAGTGAGTGTCGTATACCGCTCAAAGGCCCGGCTGGCGGTGCAAGGCGCCTAGCGGGTTATGCATTAAATTTTCCTTGAGCAGCTCAGTCTATTCTTTCGGTTTATATGTTTAGCGGAATTAATTCGTTCGAAATTGCAATGTTCTGTTCTAGCTTAGCGGCCATCTGTAGGCATCACAGACAACTTCTGTGAGCTGCTCACCGTTTCCGTCAAGGCTGCCGAATGTCACTCATCATCGCTTCCGCCGATCACCCGCTCGACTGCGCCAACCAGGGTGACTCCGCCTACGCCCGCATTCGCCGCGACATCCTGTCCTGCCGCCTGACGCCAGGGGCGCTGATCACCGAGCCCGGGCTGATGGAGCTGTACGAGATTGGCAAAAGCAGCTGCCGGATCGCGCTGACGCGTCTGTCCCATGAGGGCTTCGTCAGGTCTTTGCCGCGCAAGGGCTATCAGATCGCGCCGATCACCGTTAAGGACGTCGAGGAAGTCTTCACCCTGCGTGTGCAGCTCGAGCCGTTGGCGGCTCGGCTGGCGGTCGGTCGTGTGGACATCGAGCGTCTACGGGTTCTGGAGGCTGCCTGCCGGGTTCGCCATCTGGTTTCACTGCCTGATCAGATCGATGTATTCATGGACGCCAACAAGGCGTTCCACCTGGAGATCGCCCGGGCCACTGGCAACGAACGGTTGTTGCGCACGTTGTCCGGCCTGATGGACGAGATGACGCGCCTAGTGGCGCTGGGGTTCAACGTCCAGGGCACCAAGCCGGAGATCAAGCACGACCACAACGCCATGATCGCCGCTTTCGAAGAGGGCGACGGCAAGCGTGCCGAGCTGATCGCCCGTCGGCATATCGAAACCTTCCAGGCCATGACCCTGGAAAAAGTCTACGCCAGCCTCAGCGAAGCCGGTGCATCGCTGCCGCTGCTGGCGGCGAGGTTCGCCCGATGAATGCCGCACTGCATCAGGACTTAACGGTATCGGCGATCATCTTGCAGGGGATCGGCAAGCGCTTCGATGCCCTTGAGGTGCTGCGCGATATCTCCTTCGAGGTGGGGCAGGGCGAAGTGGTCGCTCTGCTGGGTACGTCGGGGTGTGGCAAGAGCACCTTGCTCAATATCGTTTCCGGGCTGCTCGCCCAGGATCAAGGCCGGTTGAGTCTGTTTGGCCAGGCCTCGAGCGCTTTCAGCGACTGGCGGCGCATCGCTTACATGTTTCAGGAAGACCGTCTGCTGCCTTGGCGCAGCGTGCAGGCTAACGTCGCCTTCGGTCTGGAGGGCAGTGGTATCGGCAAGGCCGAGCGCGCCCAACGGGTTGCCGAGGCGCTGCGTCTGGTGGGCCTCGAGGCCTTCGCGAAATCCTGGCCGCATCAATTGTCCGGCGGCATGCGCAGCCGGGTCGCTCTGGCGCGCAGCCTGGTGGTGAAACCCCAGGTGCTGCTGATGGACGAGCCGTTTTCCAAGCTCGACCCGCACACCCGCAGCCAGATGCACGACGAGCTGCTGCGTCTGCAGGCACTCACCGGCATGACGGTGCTGTTCGTCACCCATGATGTGGAGGAGGCCGTGGTGCTGGCCGACCGGGTGGTGGTGCTGGAGCCGCGTCCTGGTCGCATTCGCGCCATCCATTCAATGGCTTTGCCGCGCCCCCGGGTGCCCACCGAGCCTGCCGTCAACGAACAGGTTCGTCGCCTGCGTCTGGAGGTCTGACATGGATACCGCCAAGCGCTTTTCCAGCCTCGCCCTGCAACGCTTCGCATTGATCGCCGTGGTCGGTCTGTTCTGGTGGTACGCCGCAGGTCGCCTGCCATCGTTCGTGCTGCCCGGGCCGGAAAAGGTTTTAACCGCACTGGGCAACCTGCTGCAGAGCGACACCTTCCTGCATGACCTGAGCGCCACCCTCGGCCGGGTGCTCAGCGGCTTCGCACTCGCCACGCTGGTCGGCACACCGCTGGGCCTGGCGCTCGGCAGCAGCCCCGCACTGGCGCGCTTCTTCGAGCCGGTGCTGTCGGTGTTCAACACCGTGTCGTCGGCGATCTGGGCGATCTTCGCCATCATCTGGTTCGGCATTTCCGACGCCACCACAGTGTTCGTGGTGTTCATGACCGCCATGCCGCTGATCCTCACCAACGTCTGGCAGGGCGCGAAGACGGTGGAGCGGCAATACGTCGAACTGGCGCGCTCGTTTCGCCTGTCGCGGCTGCAGATTCTGCTGAAGATCTCGCTGCCTAGCATCCTGCCGTACTTCTTTTCCGGTGCCCGCCTGGCGTTCGGTTTTGGCTGGCGGGTATCGCTGGTGGCCGAGACGCTCGGCGCCTCCGATGGCATCGGCTATCGCCTGCGCCAGGCCGCGGATCTGGTGCAGAGCGACCAGGTATTCGCCTGGACCGTGCTACTCGTCGCCCTGATGTTGGCGCTCGAAGCGGGGGTGCTGAAGCCCCTCGAGCGCCGGTTGTTTCGTTGGAAAACCCCCTAGTTCCTCCCTCTATCAAGGATCAATCCATGCGTAAGTTGATTGCCGTCGCTGCCCTGGCCGCGACCGCGGTGCTGCCTTTTGCTGCCCATTCGGCGGACAAGGTCCGTATCGGTTACTGGACCAGCGGTGTGAGCCTGGGCTACGGCTCGGTGCTCGAGTCCAAGGATTTTCTCGCCAAACGCGGCATCGAGGCCGAGTTCGTGCACTTCCCCGACGTCAATGCGCCGATCCGCGCACTGGCAGCCGGCTCTATCGACCTGGCATTCGGCGCACCGCTGGCCGGAGTGTTCTCGACGGCAGCCGAAGGTGTGCCGATTCGTATCTTCGCGGCGACCCAGCCGGCCGACGTGCAGTTCGTGGTGCCGGCTGATTCGCCGATCACCTCGCTGGCCGAGCTCAAGGGCAAGAAGATCGGCATGTCGCCGGCAGGCTCTTCGGTGGCGGTGATCGCCGGCGCGGTGTTGGCCGGCAACCATGGCATCAAGACCAATGACTTCTCCCTGGTCGGCGGTAACGAGTCGCGTCTGGCGCAGTTCCTGGCGCAGAAGCAGGTGGATGGAGCGGCCCTGCGTTCGGTCACCATCGCCCAGCTCGAAGACGAGCTGAAGGTCAAGCGCCTGGGCAGCTTCGCCGAGGAATGGAAGACCCTCACGCACTCCGATGCGGTGCCTTATATCGGCGTTGGCACGGTCGCCGCCAAGCTGGTCGACGACAAACCGGAGGTTGTCGCCCGCGTCATCGCTGGCCTGCGCGACACACTCGCCTGGGGCAAGGCGAACCCGGATGAAGTCGTCCGCATTCTGCAGAAGAGCGCCAACCTGCCGGAGAAGGATGCCCGCGTGTACGTCGGCCAGTGGGATGCGATGAACCGCATCGCCTTCGAGCCAGCGGACATCGAGACCCTGCGTCGTCAGCACCAGGTGTTCGTCGACGGCGGCCTGATCAAGGGCGAACTCAAGGACGACCTGTTCGCCACCGAACCCTACAACCAAGCCAAACACATCAAGTAATCACGGAGACAACGACTGTGAGCAAGACCATGAAAGCCCTGGTACTCGACGAACACGGCGACCTCGACCAGTTGCGCGTCGTCACCGACAAGCCGATACCGGCAGTGGGCAGCGGACACGTGGTAATTCGCGTTGGCGCATCGTCCTTCAATTACCACGACGTCTTCACGGTGAAGGGCATGCCCGGCATCAAGGTGCCGCTGCCGGTGGTCATCGGCCTCGATCTGGCCGGCACCATCAGCGAGCTGGGTGAAGGTGTCGAAGGCTGGAAGGTCGGTGACCGCGTGCTGATCAACCCGCTGAAACCCGACGTTGGCCTGATGGGCGAGATGGTCGACGGCGGCATGGCCGAGTACGCCCTGGTCGATGCGCGGCAACTGATTCGTCTGCCCGATGCCGTGAGTTTCGAACAGGCAGCGGCCTTGCCAGTGGCCTATGGCACCGCCCACCGCATGCTGATTACCCACAACACCGTGAAGGCAGGTGACCGCGTGCTGATCCTCGGTGCCAGCGGTGGCGTGGGAACCGCCTGCGTGATTCTCGCCAAACTGCTGGGTGCCGAGGTGATCGCCTGTGCGGGCAGTGACGAGAAGGGCGAGCGCCTCAAGGCGCTGGGCGCCGACCACGTCATCAACTACCGCGACACCGACTTCTCCAAGTGGGCCATCGGCCAGTACGGCAAGCCGCAGCGCCGCAACTACGAAGGCGGCGTGGACGTGGTGATCAACTTCACCGGCGGCGACACCTGGCTGCCATCGCTCAAGTGCATCAAGCGCGGCGGCACGCTGCTGGTGTGTGGCGCTACCGCCGGCCACGACCCCAAGGAAGACCTGCGCTACGTCTGGAGCTTCGAGCTCAACATCAAAGGCTCGAACAGCTTTTACGAAGACAACCTGGTCGGGCTCCTCGACCTGATCGCCGAAGGCCGGATCGACCCGATCATCGACCGCGTACTGCCCCTTGAACAGGCCGCTGAAGGCCTGGCGCTGATCCGTGATCGCGAAGTGCTGGGCAAGGTGGTCGTCACGCCTTGATCCGCTTGCATCAACCAGCACCGTGCAGTCGCCCGTTTGCGGGCGACTGCACGACCTTCTGAACACTCAACAGGATTGATCTCATGATCGAAACGACACTTCCGAGCGCTGCCGATATCCAGGCCAAACTGCTCAAGGGCCCTTATCACCAATGGCTGGGCCTGCAGGTTCTGGCTGTGGGCGAGGGCAGCATCGAGCTCAGCGCAAAATGGCGCGAAGAATGGGTGGTGAATGTCGAGGGTGGCTACACCCACGGCGGCATACTCGCGGCGCTGGTCGACCTGACCGCTGACTGGGCGCTGGTGTCCAAGACTGGCAAAGGCGTGCCGACCATCGATCTGCGTGTCGACTACCACCGGCCAGCCAAAGGCGATCTGCGCGCCACGGGCACCGTGATCAAGTTCGGCAAGCAGTTCTCGGTGGCTGAAGCACAGGTCTTCGATGGTGAAGGCAATCTGGTCGCCAGCGGCCGTGGCGTCTATTCCACGCCCGCCCCGAAGGTGTGATCCCATGAGTGCGGCACTGGACCACCTGGTCATCAACACGCGCTTCGATCTCGATGCGGCGGCGGGCATCTTCGCGGGCCTGGGCTTTACGCTCACGCCCCGTGGCCATCACTCACTCGGCTCGATCAACAACCTGATCATGTTCGATGAGGGCTACCTGGAGTTGATCGGGCTGCCGGTTGGGGGCGAGCGTCTGCGTCAGGAAATCCTCGACAGCCCACCTGGTATCGACGGCCTGGTGCTGGCCAGTGACGACCCCCGCGCCACCCATGCGGCGTTGGTGCAGGCCGGCTTTCTGGTTCAGCCGGTGCAGCATTTCTCCAGGCCGGTGGAGGTCGATGGTGCCTCGCTGGAAGCACGCTTCGGCACCGTCCGGCTGGTGCCTGGGCAGTTCGCCGCTGGCCGGGTGTATTTCTGCCATCACCAAACACCGGAGCTGGTCTGGCGGCCCGAGTGGCTGGGCCACGCCAACGGCATCCACAGCATCGAGCGGCTGACGGTGCTCAGCGAGCACCCCGAACAGACACGCCAGGCGTTCGAGCGTTTGGGGCGCTTCGACGGACGATTCAGCGTCGAGGTTATCGATAAGGCGGCGTGGCGTATCAGGGGTGTGCAGGTTGGAGAGGAAGAGCCCGGGCGTCCCGAACGCTTCGTGTCGATCGGCCTGCGTGGTGGCGCCCCGGCGGATCTGGCACGCCGCGCCGCGAGTCTCGGTTTGCCCCATCGGCAGGAGGCCGATCGGGTCACCATCGTCATCCCAGGCTTCGACACCGTGCTGGAGTGCCTGGCATGAATGCGCAGATCGCCAATCTGGGCAGCGTGATCGGCCCCGACAGCCCGGGCGAGCGACTGGCCTTCATCGGCCTCGACAGCCAGTTGAACGAGTCGCGCTGCACTTACGGCGAACTGGACGAGTTGGCCAATGGCATTGCCCGTGCTCTGCGTGCCCGCGGCTTCGCTGTAGGGGAGCGCATTGCCTTGCTGGCCTTCAACTCGGTGGCTTCCATCGCGGCCGTACTCGGCATCATGCGCGCCGGGCTGGTCGCCGTGCCGGTCAATCATCGATTCCCCAAGGCGCTGACCGACTATGTGATCACCGACAGTGGTGCGCGCCTGCTGTTCTGCGACGCGCCGCATCGAGACGCGGCCCCCAACATGCCGCGCGTATCGCTGGAGGCGGATGACCTGGCGGCCTTCGCCCAGCCAGGGCCTTTGCAAGCCTTCCAGCCGCTGGGTGACGAGCCGGCGATGATGCTCTACACCTCTGGCTCCACCGGTAAGCCCAAGGGCGTGGTGCTCAGCCACCGAGCCCATCTATGGATCGTGCGCACCCGTTTGCAGGCCACCCCGCTGATTGATGAGCGTGCGTTGATCGCGGCGCCGCTGTACCACATGAATGCGCTGGCGCTGGCGCTGCTCGTCCTGGCCAGCGGTGCCACCGCGATACTGCTGCCGCAGTTCAGTGCCGCCACCTATATCGAGGCGATCCAGCGTTACCGCTGTACCTGGCTGACCGCCGTGCCGCCGATGATCGCCATGATGCTGCGCGAGCAGGCGCTGCTGGAACGCGCCGACCTGTCGTCCGTGCGGGTGGTGCGCATGGGCTCGGCGCCGGTGAGTGCGAGCCTGCTGGAGCAGATCCACCGCCTGCTGCCGAATGCACGGATCATCAATGCCTACGGCACTACCGAAGGTGGGCCGGTGGTCTTCGGCGCCCACCCGCAGGGGCTGAGCAGCCCGGTGCTATCGGTGGGGTATGCCCACCCGGATGTGCAACTGCGCTTGCGCGATGAAGCGGGCGAGCTGGCGGATGAGGGCGTGTTGGAGCTCAAGAGCCCCGGGCTGATGTCCGGTTACCACAACCGTCCTGATCTGGCCGCACCCTTCACGGCCGATGGCTTCTACGTGACGGGCGACGTGTTTCGCCGCGATACCCATGGTTTCCACACCTTCGTGGGGCGCCGTGACGACATGTTCGTTAGCGGCGGCGAGAACATCTATCCCGGCGAGGTGGAAAAGCTGCTCGAACGTCATCCCGCGGTGCAGCAGGCCTGCGTAGTGCCGGTCGAGGACGAGATCAAAGGGTTCAAACCCATGGCCTTCGTCGTTCGGCGCCAAGGCAGCCAGGTCAGTGAGGCCGAGATCAAGGCCTTCACCCTTGAGCACGCGCCGGCCTATCAGCATCCGCGCCGGGTGTGGTTCATCGACACCCTGCCGCTTGCTTCCACCCACAAGATCGACCGCAAGGCCTTGCTCGACAAGGCTCGGCAACACCTCCAGGACAGTGGCCGGACCACCGGAGCGCCTAGGGACCGCTAGACCGTCTGACGTTCAACCTACCTAGGATCTGCCTCCATGCGCTTCGCCATTCGCTCATTGCTGCCCCTCACGCTGGTTTGCGCCAGCCACGCCCATGCCCTCGACGAGGTCACCGTCGCCCTTGCCATCCCCGCCGCTGTGCATGACGGCGCGCCTTACGCCGCAGCCCAGGAACTGGGGCTGTTCAAGGAGCAGGGGCTGAGCGTCGAGACCGTGGTCTTCCAGGGGGCTGGCGCCTTGCTGCCGCAGGTCGCCAGCAAACGGGTGACCTTCGGCTTCCCGGTCGCTGAGCCGGTACTCTCCAGTCACTTCAACAAGAACCCGTTGCCGCTGCGTTATTTTTACAATGGCGTTCCCAGCCAGACCCTGGAGTACCAGGTGCTCGCCGATTCGCCGATCAAGACCCTGGCCGATCTCGAGGGCAAGAAGATCGGGGTCGGCGCTTTGACCTGGGGCACCTTGCCGAACAGCCGCGCAGCCCTGCGCGTCGCCGGCCTGGAGCCCGGCAAGAACGTCGAATTCGTCGCCGTCGGCGCGCTCGGCGCGGGCTTTCAGGCGCTGCGCAGCGGCCAGGTGGATGCACTCAACTTCAATAACAGTTGGGGTGACATGCTGGAGCTTGCCGGTACGCCGATCCGGCGCATCCAGTATCCCGAGGTGTTTCAGGACAATCCCGGCAACGGCTTCATCGCTCACCAGGACACTTTCAAGGACAACCCTGACCTGATCCGCCGCTTCGGCCGCGCCTATACCGAGGCGCAGTTCGTTTGCGAGGTGAACCCGGCGTTCTGCGTGCAGGCATTCTGGCGTCAGCACCCTGAAAGCAAGCCTGCCGATGCCCAGGGCAAGGGCCTCGAAGACGCCAAGACTCTGCTTGCTCGCCGTTTGCAGCGCACCCTGTATTTCCCGGATGGCAGCCCGCGCGTACCGGGGCAATATGACCTGGAGGCGATTCGCGCTGCGGTGAAGGCCATGGCCGAGGCGGGCGAGTTCCCCAGTGCCGAGGTGCCGGTGGAGCAGGTGTTCTCCAACGAGTTCGTGCCCGCCTTCAACGATTTCGACCGTGACGCGCTGCGCAAGCGGGCGGAGGCGGCGAAATGACCCCAGCGTTCGAAATCGACATTGCCGATGGGCTGATCGACCAGCCTCGGCGCATTCGGGTGCTGGGGCTGAGCCCGGGTGTGGCGCACCTGACGACGACCCTGGAACATCCCGATGGCAGCCTCTGGCAGAGCGAAGCCAGCTTCGAAGTCGCTGCCCACGGCGCGCTGGATATCGATGCACAAGTGCCGCTTGCTGGCGACTGGAGCGAGTTGGAAGCACTGGCGCCGGTGTGGGCGTTGCGCCAGCTGAGCGCTCCCCGCAGGCCGCAAGCCAGTGAGGGGCTGGATGCCCTGTCGATTCGATTGCAGATACGCGATGCAGCGGGCGGCAGGGCCGCGGCCACGCTCACCCAGCGCTTTCTCGCCCCCGGCGTGAGCCGCCGTGAAATACGCGACGAGGGGCTCTCCGCAACCTTGTTCAGTCCTGCTGGCGATGGATACACCCGCTGGTGATCGTGCTCAATGGATCGGGGGGCGGTACGCCGGAGCAACGTGCGGCGCTGTATTCCGCCCATGGCTATGCGGCACTGGCTTTGGCCTTTTTCAAGGCGCCGGGGCGGCCCGAGCATATTTCCGACACGCCGCTGGAGTATTTCGAGCAGGCACTGCTCTGGGCGCAGCGCGAGCTGCAACCGCAGCATGGTTTCATCGCCGTCGCCGGGCTGTCTCGTGGCGGGGAGCTGGCATTGCTGCTGGGGGCGACCTTTCCCGAGTTGGTCTCCGCGGTGATCGGCTACGTGCCGAGCGCGGTAATCCACGGCACGTTGCGGGCAGGGCGCCCGGAGCAGCCACGTGACGCCGACGCATGGACATGGCGTGGCCAGCCGCTGCGTAATGTCTGGAGGGACAACCCCGCAGCCGACTGGCGCGCCTTCGACCAGCCACCCGAAACCGGGGCGGCGATTCGCCAGGCGCCGGCCTTCGTGGCGGTGGAAGCGCACGCAACCAGCGTCGCGGCGGCACGCATTATGGTGGAGCGCATCAACGGGCCGATCCTGCTCATCTCGGGCACTGATGATGGTTTCTGGCCGTCCAGCGCTTACAGCGAGCGCATTCAAGCCGAATTGCAGGCGGCCGGGCACGCCTGGCCGGTCACCCATGTGCGTAACGAAGGGGCAGGCCACGCCATCGGCTTTCCCTTCGTGCCCACCACGCAGATCGCCAAAATTCATCCGGTCGCCGGCGTGCTGATCAGTGGCGGCGGCACGCCGGCAGCCAATGCCCGTGCCAACCGCGAGAGCTGGCAGGCCGTGCTGACGTTCCTGGCTGATGCGCTGCACGCACGGGAGGCGCAGCCATGAGCGCCGCCCTGACCCTGCAGGCGGTGGGGCTGACGTACCAGACCCGCCGCGGAGAGATTCAGGCCCTGGCCGACGTGAGCATGAGCATCGCCGAGGGGGAGTTCGTCGCGGTGCTCGGCCCGTCCGGCTGCGGAAAGTCCACCATTCTCAAGCTGGCGGCAGGCTTGCTCGACGCCAGCGAAGGGCGAGTGGCGGTCGCCGGGCAGGCGATAGAGGGCCCTGGCCGGCATACCGGCGTGGTGTTCCAGAAGCCCAATCTGCTGCCCTGGAAAACCGTGCTGAACAACGTGCTGCTGCCGGCACGCACACTTGGGCTGCCCATCGACGAGGCCCGCCAGCGGGCGACAGCACTGCTCGAACTGGTCGGCCTCGGCCCGTTCGCCAACGACTACCCGTTCGAACTCTCCGGGGGCATGCAGCAGCGTGTCGGCATCGCCCGCATGCTGTTGCACGATCCGCAACTGCTGCTGATGGACGAGCCGTTCGCCGCCCTCGATGCCCTGTCACGCGAGGCACTGACCCTGGAGCTGCAACACATCTGGAGCCAGCAGCGCAAATCGGTGCTGTTCATCACCCACAGCATTCAGGAGGCGGTGTTTCTCGCGGACCGGGTGCTGGTCATGTCGCCGCGCCCCGGGCGCATCATCGACGAGGTGGCGATCACGCTGCCGCGCCCGCGCACCCTGGAAACCCTGGCCGAACCGGCGTTCATCGCGCTCTGCCAACAACTGCGAAGGCACTTCACCCATGCGTAGATTGCTTCCCGTGCTCTATCCACTGACCAGCCTGGCGGTGCTGATCCTGATCTGGGATCTGTCCGTGCGCCTGCTCGAGATTCCCGACTATCTGCTGCCCGCGCCGCTGACGGTCTATCAGGCGCTGGCGGGCGGTTTTGCCGATGGCAGCCTGTGGCCGCATATCGGCGTCACCCTGGGTGAAACCCTCAGCGGTTACGTGATCGGCTGCCTGCTGGCGATCGTCCTCGGGGCCTTGCTGGCCGAGTCGGAAACCTTCGAGCGCTTCGTCTATCCCTTGCTGATCGGCCTGCAGGCAACGCCCAAGGTCGCGCTGGGGCCGATCATTCTGGTCTGGTTCGGCTTCGGCATGGCCTCGAAGATCGTGCTGGTGGCGCTGGTGTGCTTCTTCCCGCTGTTCGTCAACACGGTGAACGGCATTCGGCGCACCGACCCCGAACTGCTCGATGCCTGCCGTTCGTTTTCCGCATCGCGGCTCTACCTGCTGATCCACGTGAAGTTTCCTGCCGCGGCGGGCGAGGTGTTCGCCGGTTTGCAGATCGGCGTGTCGCTGGCGCTGATCGGTGCGGTGGTCGGCGAATTCCTTTCCGCCCAGCGCGGGCTGGGTTATCTGATCGCGTCCAGTTCGGTGAGCATGAGCCTGTCGACCATGTTTGCCGGTGTCATCCTGCTGGCGCTGATCGGCCTGTGCGGTGCGCAAACCGTGCGCTGGCTGCAACGCCGTGTGATCTTTTGGGAGCCGGGCGCTGTCCGACCCCGTAAACACTGATGGAGAACCCGATGTCCTTTGACTGGCACAACCCTTATCCGTCGATCCGCATTCCGCTGTTCGCCCGCAACGTGGTGTCGACTTCGCATCCTCTCGCGGCCCAGGCCGGTTTGCGCCTGCTGCTGGCCGGCGGTAATGCGGTGGACGCGGCAATCGCCGCGGCGGCGATGCTCACCGTGGTCGAGCCGGTGTCCTGCGGCCTGGGTAGCGACGCCTTCGCCATGGTCTGGGACGGCCAGTCGCTGCATGGCCTGAATGCCTCTGGCACGGCACCCGCCGCCTGGACGCCGGAGTATTTCCGCCAGCGCCATGGCGAGGATGGCAAGGGCCACGCGAAGCGCCCGGTGCGCGGATGGGATTCGATAACGGTACCTGGCGCGGTGGCCGGCTGGGCCGCGCTGCACGAACGCTTCGGCAAGCGGCCGTTCGCCGATGTGCTGGCGCCGGCTGCCGAGGTGGCCGATCGGGGTATCACCATCGCCCCGATCGTTGCCCACAAATGGGCGGCGGCGGTGCCCGATCTGCGTGATCAGCCCGGCTTCGCCGAGGCCTTCATGCCTGGCGGCCGGGCACCGCGAACTGGCGAGAAATTCGTCTTCGCCGACGCTGCGCGCACCTTGCGGCTACTGGGCGAGCAGGGCGCACGGGCGTTCTACGAGGGTGAGATTGGCGAGGCCATCATCGCCCATGCACGCGCCACCGGTGGCAACTTGAGCGCAGCTGACCTGCGCGACTACCGACCGGAATGGGTGACGCCCATTTCCCAGCGTTATCGCGGTTACGACGTGCACGAGATACCGCCCAACGGCCAGGGCATCGCGGCCCTCATCGCCCTGGGCATTCTCGAGCACTTCGACCTGGCGGCTCTGGCGGTCGACTCGGCTGCTTCGCAGCACCTGCAGATCGAAGCCATGAAGCTGGCCTTCGCCGACGTCTATCGCTACGTGGCCGACCCGCGCAGCATGGAGGTCACCCCTGAGCAGATGCTCGATCCTGCGTACCTCGCGCAACGCGCCAAGGCCATCGATCCTGGCAAGGCGAGCAATCCCGGTTTCGGTCTGCCCAAGTCGGGCGGTACCGTCTACCTCAGCGTTGCCGACGAGAACGGCATGATGGTGTCCTTCATCCAGTCCAACTACATGGGCTTCGGCTCGGGCGTAGTGGTGCCAGACTATGGCGTCAGCCTGCAGAACCGCGGTGCCGGTTTCTCCAGCGACCCGGCCTCGGCCAACGTGGTGGCCCCCGGCAAGCGACCGTTCCACACCATCATTCCGGCGTTCCTGACCCGCGACGGTGTGGCGCAGATGAGCTTCGGGGTGATGGGCGGCGACATGCAGCCCCAAGGCCACGTACAGACCCTGGTGCGCATGCTCGACTACGGCCAGCAACCCCAGGCTGCCTGCGATGCGCCACGCTGGAAGGTCAACCGGGACTTCTCGGTGGACCTGGAAGCGAGCATGAACGCCGACGCCGTGCGCGGTCTCGCGGCCCTGGGTAACCCGTTGAAGTCGGTCGAGGACCCCTACATGGACTTCGGTTCCGGGCAGTTCATCTGGCGGCTCTCGGATGACCCGAACCACGGCTATGTGGCTGCCAGCGACAGTCGCCGGGATGGGCAGGCGGTAGGGTTCTGATGTAAGGCGCAGCGGGCAGCGCGGGTGGATGGAAAGCCTGCCCGAGTGCCGACTTTGCGGTGGCAATTCGAGGCGCTGGAATGTACTTGACCGGACAGCGGTTCAGCAAACTGGCCGCCCAGTGTTTATCCAGTTGTTGGTCGATTATCTTAACTACCTGTTTTAAAAGAAAATAATAGCTGGCACAGACGCTGCTATGGACGTTGGTATCGCTATCGATACCACGACGATTCATGACAGGAGTGCAAGCAAGATGCCGGCAAAAGGAGATAACCGCAGATCACTGATGGGTGCAGCTGGAGCAGGGGCGCTGGCTGCCTGCCTGGGTACGGCCTCCATGGCGCATGCCCAGTCACCGTCGGGTGATGCCGCTGCTCAGCGCCTCGATACCGTGGTGGTCAGTGGCGAGAGGAAAACCGAAGCACAGCAGGCCCAGGAGCGTATCGAGGAAGTGGCCGGTGCGGCGACCGTCATCGATAACAAGCAGGTCGAGCGCGGGCGTGCCTCCAATGCCGAGGATGTACTCGCGCTGCAGCCCGGGATCTTTGCTCAGGCAACCAGCGGCACCTCCGCCAACAAGATCTCCATCCGTGGTTCGGGCTTGAATACTTTCTATCAAGGCTATTCCCTGGGGATCAAATACCTGTATGACGGCATGCCCATCACCGGCCCCGGCGGTACCCAGGAAGATCTGCTGAACATGGCTGCGGTGAACTACACCGAAGTGCTGTACGGCGCCAATGCCTTTTCCTATACGGCGCTGGCCTTGGGCGGCGCGATCAACTTCGTGACCCACAGCGGTTATTCGTCGCCGGGTAACTACGCGCGTTTCGAAGTGGGCAGCTTCGGCTATCGCAAGCAGCAACTAAGCACCGGCGGCGTGGTGGGGGACAGTGATTACTACGTCTCGGTATCCTGCACAACGAACGGGACGGCTTCCAGGACAATACGCCCAACGAAGGCAAGGATTTCATCGGCAATTTTGGACACCGATTCAACGACAAGCTCGATACCCGGTTGATTGCCCGTTATCGCGAAGAGGACCTGATCAACGGTGGCACCCTGACCAAGGCGCAGTTGCTGGACAACCCCAAGCAGAACAACGTGCCGGCCGGGCGCAAGAAGGACGGCACGACCCTTCTGATCAGCAAGACCAACTACCGCTTCGATGACGATTCGCTGCTGGAGGTCGGGTTGGGTTACAACGACTACCCCTTGCACAACGGCTGGCGCTATTCCGCCACGCCGCAGGATTGGCGCTCCACCGATACCAGTGTGAGCTTGCGTTATCTACGCCAGGGAGATGTGCTGTTCGGCAAGCCGAGCGACACCACCCTGAGCTTCAGCCACACCCGTCTGAATGGCGATGTGAAAGCCTACAATCGCAGCGATAACTCGTTGCGTCAGTACACCGAGTACAGCGGCTCGCGGGATACCGTTTTCGCCATCGGCAACGAGCTGCAACTCGATGAGCGCTTCTGGTTGTCCAGCGGCATTTCCTTCATCGAAATCGACCGTGACGTCAGCATCGAATACACCACGCTGACCAACACAACCGAATTTCCAAGCAGTGTCAGCTATCAGGACTGGGATGTAGCGCCACGGCTCGGGTTCCGTTATCAGGTGCACCCCGACGTACAGCTGTTCGGTAACGTCAGCCGTTCCATCGATCCGCCCGTGACCTGGTACTACGGCAGCACCGGCAATGCCTACGTGCGCCCGCTGCAGCCGCAAGAGGGCACCACGCTCGAATTCGGCGTGCGCGGTAGCGCCGGCATCTTCGATGGCAGCCTGACGCTGTATCGCAGCTGGATCGACAAGGAGCTGCTGTCGGTGGTTGTCATCCCAGCCACCAGTACTGCGGATGCCGTCGTTGCCAACGCCAACGCCAGCAAGACCATTCACCAGGGTATCGAAGCCGGGTTGAACACTGTGCTTTGGGAGGGCAGTTCGGGCAATACGCTCAGCTTGCGTCAGGCGTATACCTTCAATGATTTCTTCTACAAAGACGACGATGTGTTTGGCGACAACCAGTTGCCGAGCTTGCCCATGCATGTCTACCAGGGCGAGTTGCAGTATCAACACACCAGCGGCTTTTACGCTCAGCTGAATGTGCGTTCGGCTTCCAATTACTACGTGGATTATGCGAACACCCTGAAGGCGCCTTCCTACACCTTGTGGGGTGCGAAAGTCGGCTATGAAGCGCCTAGCGAGAAGTGGAGCGTGTTTCTCGATGCCCGCAACCTCACTGACGAGAAGTACGCCACGACGACGAATACCGCTTATAACCTCAATGGTAATGACTCAGCCAACTTCTATCCGGGAGATGGCTTTGGCGTGACTACCGGGGTGGCGTTCCGTTTTTAGCCCGCCTCCATCCCGCGCGTGACCATTGCACGGCGTCTTATCAGACGCCGTTTTGCATGAGCATTTCCAGTCGATGTGTTTGTTGCCGGACTTATTCGCCACGGTGGATCAGTGCATGGGTTCGAGAATGTTCTAAGCACTGTTAATTCTTCAACTATGAGCTGCAGTTATAACCATATTCCGGCGCCTGTTGTTGCTTATGTTTTTAAGGCTTATCCATAGTTCATTATTCGCTGTATGTGGCGAAACAGTAGATCAGCAGAAAACATTAACTGATACATGGGGTTGTTTTTAGCTATTGCTAATCTACTGAATTAATTGGCTTTTATTTTCTGGAACGGCCTTTGCTAAGAGAGTGTCGAGGTGCGGAAATTACAATAAATAAAGCGCCGAGGAATTCAATCAGACATAGGAGTGGTATCGGTGCGTTGGTCAACTTTTGAGGGGAGCAACTCCAATTTTCCCAGCCGTCTCAGGCCGCTGTGCAGTGCGGTGAGTTTGGGTGGGTTGGTTATGTGTGCAAGTCAGATTGCCCTGGCCAACGAGCCTCAACCGGTGGCAGATGCCCGGCTGGGAACTGTCGTCGTGAGCGGGGCCAAGAAGACCGAGTCGCAACAGGCAGAGGACAAGCTTAAGGAAATACCCGGCTCGGTAAGTGTCGTGGATAACAAGGAGGTCGAGCGTGGCCGCGCGGCAACCCTGGAAGATGTACTCGCCTTCCAGCCAGGGGTAATAGCGCAAGCTGCTGGTGGCAACGATGCGATCAAGATCTCGATCCGCGGTTCCGGCGCCAATGCCTCGCCCGGTTACTTCCGCGAGGGGGTCAAGTTCCTGTTCGATGGCCTGGCGCTGACCGGGCCAGGTGGTACGCCTTATGAATTGCTGGAAACCTCTGGAGTCAGCCACACCGAAGTGCTGCGCGGCGCCAATGCGTTCGACTACACGGCACTGTCGCTGGGTGGCGCGATCAACATGATTACCCACAGCGGCTACACCTCGCCGGGCAACTACGCCCGCTTCGAGGCCGGTAGTTTCGGCTGGCGCAAGCAGCAGTTGAGCACCGGCGGCGTGGAAGGCAACGCCGACTATTACGTCAGCCTGCACAACTCCGAGCGCGACGGTTACCAGGACTACACCTTCACCAAGGCCAAGGGCGTGGTATCCAACTTCGGTTACCGCTTCAACTCCAAGCTCGATACGCGGCTGATCATCCGCTACCGCGAGCAGTACCACGAGAACTCCGGCACCCTGACCCGTGCGCAGTTGGAGGATGACTCTTCCCAGCCGAACCTGACCACCGTAGCGCAACGTGGCGACTCGACCAAGAACGGGTCGATATGGGTTGGCAGCAAGACCACCTACAGCTTCGACGATGACTCCCGGGTCGAACTGGGGCTGGTCTACCACAATTACCGGCAGATCCTCGGCGAGAAGAGCCCGGTCACCCCCAACCACTGGCAATGGCGCGACCTCAACACCTCACTGCGCTACCTGCGAAGTGACGAAATTTTCGGCCACCAGAGCAACACCACGATCGCCTTCAGCAACACCCTGCATGACCGCGCCGAGGTCAGCACCTACAGCGGCAGCACCCAGCAACTGGTCAAGGACACCAACTACAGCGGCTCCTTCGACACCGTGTTCTCGGTCGGCAACGACCTGGAACTGACCGAGCGCCTGTGGCTGTCCAGCGGTCTGTCGCTGGTCAACATCGTTCGCGACGTGGACGTGAAGTTCTCCGATCGGCCCAACGCCACGCCTTTCCCGGATGACTACAAGTACGACAACTGGAGCCTCGCGCCGCGCCTGGGCCTGCGTTACTACCTGACCCCGGATCTGCAACTGTTCACCAACGTCAGCCGCTCTATTGATCCGCCCAGCGCCTGGTCGATCTCGCCGTCTGGCCCGACCAACAATTACACCATGCCGCTGGTGGAGCAGAAGGCCAACACCTTCGAAGTCGGCATCCGCGGTTCCCAGGGCATCGTCTCGGGCAGCCTGGCGCTGTACCGCTCGTGGATTCACAACGAGCTGCTCAACGTCGAAGTAGTTCCGGCCAGCGGCCTGACGCCGGCGTTGACGCGCACCTCCAATGCCAGCGCGACCATCCACCAGGGCGTCGAAGCCGGCCTGGACATCGACCTCTGGCAGGGCACACGCGGCGACAACCTGCTGCTGCGCCAGTCCTACACGCTCAACGACTTCTACTACCGGGATGACCAGGAGTTCAACGCCAACGAACTGCCCGGCCTGCCCAAGCACATCTACCAGGCGGAGTTGAAGTATCAACACCCGAGTGGCTTCTACGGTGGCATCGACGTGCGTAGCGCATCGAGCACGGCAGTGGACTACGCCAACTCGTTCTACGCCCCGTCCTACACCGTGTGGGGCGCCAAGTTCGGCTACGAAGACCCGAGCGACCGCTGGCAGGTTTTCCTCGACCTCAGAAACCTCACCGACGAGAGCTACGCCACCGCGATCAGCCCGATCTACAACGCCCGTGGCAACGATGCGGCAGCGCTTTACGTCGGCGATGGCTTTGGCGCCTTCACCGGCGTGGCCTTCCGTTTCTGACCCTCTGGCGACGGCGCCCAGCGCTGTCGCCGTTCACCGGCATCTCTAGGAAAACGCGTCATGCAACGAAATCAAAGCGCAGCCAGGCAAATCAGGTGGGTCAGCGCAGGCCGGTGGCTCGGCGCCGTTGCCGGGGCTCTATTGACCCTTTCCGGCTGCTCGCCCAGCGACGAGCCTCCAGCGTCGGCAACCGGTAATGGGATGAAGGCAAGCGGGCAAGTGGTCGATGGTTTGCTCAGCTATCCCGCTTCCGACTATCACGAGCAGGCCAAGGGCAAGTCGGGTGGCACCCTGCGCGCTTCGGTGGCGCTGGATACCGGCACGTTCGACGTTCACTCCATCTCCCACGGCAACGTCCAGTGGCTGGGCCGGATCATCTACGACGGCCTGGTGTATCAGGACGAGCAGGGCGGAATTTCACCCTGGTTGGCAAAGTCCTGGGAGGTTTCCGAGGACGGCACCGTCTACACCTTCCACCTGCGTGACGATGTCACCTTCAGCGATGGCACCAAGTTCAATGCCGAGGCCGTTCGCGTCAACCTCGAGCACATGCGCGATCCAGCCACCAAGTCGCCACTGGCCGCCGCCTATATCGCGCCGTATGCCCAGGGCCGGGTGCTCGACGAGTACACCTTCGAAGCGACCCTGCGCGAACCTTACTCGCCGTTTCTCGACGTGCTGGCGCAGTCTTGGCTGAGCATGATCTCGCCACGACAGATTCTCGAAGACCCGAAATCCATCGCGGAAAAACCCATCGGTTCCGGGCCCTTCGTGGTTGAAAGCTACACGCGCGAGCAGGGGGCGACCTTCGTCAGGCGCGATGACTACAACTGGGCGCCGCCGGTCGTGCGCCACCAGGGCCCGGCGTATCTGCAGCGTATCGAACTGACGTTCATCCCGGAGGCGATGATCCGCTACAACTCGCTGTTGTCCGGCCAGCACGATTTCACCCTCGATGCCCCGACGCAAAACGCCAAGTCGATCCGCTCCAACCCCGAACTGGTGCTCAACAGCCGTATCCGCAAGGGCAATCCATTTCGCAGCCTCACGTTCAACGTCGAACGCTTTCCCTTCGATGACGTGCGCGTGCGCAAAGCCGTTACCCAGGCCGTCGACCGTGAAGGTCTGGCGTGGATCACCGGCTTTGGCGAGTTCCAGACGAAAAGTGATTACCTGGCGGCCAACTCGCGGTTCTACGATCCGTCCTTCAGCGAGGCATTGAAGTTCGACCCGCAGGCGGCTGACCGACTGCTCGACGAGGCCGGCTGGCAGCAGCGTGACAGCGAAGGCTACCGCACCAAGGATGGCAAGCGTCTGGCAGCCCAGCTGCTGATCAGCGAGAACCCGGCGTTCCCGAGCAGCGTGGCCGTTGCCATTCAGTCCGACGCGCGCAAGATCGGCCTGCAGGTCGAGATCGAAGTGCTGCCCACGGCCCAGGCGACCGACCGCCGCTACAGCGGTGACTACCAGATTCTGGGCGGCGGCTACTGGCACACCAATACGCCGGACGGCCTGTTCATCCTCTACCACAGCGCGTCGATCACCACCGACCGGCTGATCGGCCAGAACTCCTCACGGCTGCGTGACGCGGAGCTGGACGACGTGCTCGAGCGTGCGCGGCGCAGCAACGATGTGGCCGAGCAACGGGCGCTTTACAGCCAGGCCCAGCGGCGCCTGACCGAGCTGGTTCCTGCTGCGCCTTCCTACGAAAGCCATCACATCACCGCGCACCAGGCCTACGTCAAGGGCGTGGTTTTCGACACGTCTCACAACACCCCGTTCTTCACCAGCGTCTGGCTGGACAAGGAGTGAGCATGAGCCCATTGCGACGGATCATCTGGCGGCTGCTGGCCGGCGTGCTGGTGCTGTGGGGGGCGGCGACCCTGACGTTCGTCGGCTTGAACGTCACCGGTGGCGATCCCGCCCTGGCCATCCTCGGAGGCCCGGAGGCCGTGCCGACGGCTGAAGCGCTGGCGCAGGTGCGCCGGGAATACGGGCTCGACCAGCCGCTGATCGTCCAGTATGGCCAGTATCTCGGTCGTCTGGCCCAGGGGGATCTCGGTGAATCCTATCGCCTGCGTATCCCGGTGGCTCAGGCGATCGGCGATCACCTCGGAGCCACCCTGCAACTGGCGATCTGGGCGGCGCTGGTGGCCGTGTTGCTGGCCATCGCGGTGGCCGTGCTGACCGCACGCCGCCGTCCCTGGGTCGGCTCGCTGTCCTCGGGAATCGAGCTGGTGTTGTCTTCCATGCCGTCGTTCGTGCTCGGCATCCTTCTGTTGCTGGTGTTTTCCTTCCAGTTGCGGCTGTTTCCTCCGAGCGGTTCCAGCGGCTGGAAAACCATGGTGCTGCCGATCCTGACACTCGCGCTGCCGGTAGCCGCGGTACTGGCCCAGGTGCTGCGTCAGGAACTGGAAGACATCCTCGAACAGCCGTTCATCACCATGGCCCGCGCCCGCGGCCTTTCCGAAGCCGGGGTGCGCCTCGGCCATGCGCTGCGCCATGCGCTGATTCCGCTGGTGACGCTGTCCGGCTTCATTCTCGCCAGCCTGCTTGGCGGTGCCGTGATCACCGAGACGCTGTTCGCCAGGCAGGGTGTCGGCCGTTTGATGCTCGATGCCGCCAACACCAAGGATGTGCCCATGGTGCTCGGCATCACCCTGCTGGCCGCGCTGATCTACGTGGTCGTCAACCTGATCGTGGATCTGCTCCTGCCGCTGATCGATCCGCGGGTGACCGCGCGATGAGCATGAGCAGCCTCAATGCCCTGATCCGCCTGCGCGCGCTGTTCGACGAGAACGACACGCCGCCGTCACTCCAGTTTTCCGCTACTGCCAAGGATTCCCCCATGATATTCAGCGAACAGCAAACCTCACCCGCGACCTCCGCCGAACTGCCGGTAGCGCCCAGCGATGCACAGTTGCTGGCCATTTTCGAACCGCTGTTCGCGCGCATTGCCGAAGGCGCCATCGCCCGTGAGCAGGGCCGTGAGCTGGCGCATGAGCCGGTTGCCTGGCTGCGCGATGCGGGCCTTGGCAGGCTGCGCGTGCCCCAGCGTCACGGCGGTTTCGGTGCCAGCCTTGAGCAACTGTTCCGGCTGATCAGCCGCCTGGCGGAAGCAGACTCCAACCTGCCGCAGATCTTTCGTGCGCACTTCGGTTTCGTCGAGGGCCGTCTCAATGATGACGATGAGCAAAGCCGCCAGCGCTGGTTCGCGCGCGTGGTTGCCGGAGAGCTGTTTGGTGCGGCGATGGCCGAGCGTACCGAGAGCACCACCAACAGCGTCCAGCTGAGCCGCGATGGCGAGCGCTTGCTGCTCGATGGCGAGAAGTACTATTGCACCGGCACCCTGTATGCGGACTGGATTGCCGTTTCGGCCAATCAGGACGACGAGCATGTGGCCGTCGCCGTCTCCACTACAGCGGCCGGTGTCACGCGCCTGGACGACTGGGACGGCTTTGGCCAGCGCCTCACGGCCAGTGGCACCACTCGCTTCGAACAGGTCGAGATTGCCGACGAGCAGATCATCAGGCGCTTCACACCGGGCGAGCGCAAGAGCGATTCCTACATCAGTGCGTTCTATCAGCAGGTGCACCTGGCGACCCTGGCCGGCATCGCAAGAGCCGTTCAGCGCGATGCCGTCGCATTCGTGCAGGCACGTACCCGCACCTTCGGTGTACCGGGGCAATCCAGCCCGCGCAACGATCCGTTGGTACAGCGGGTGGTCGGCCGGCTGTCCAGCCTGACCTTCTCCAGCGAAGCCCTGGTGGAGAAGGTCGCGCGGACGCTGGATCAGCTCTGGCTGGCGCATCAGGCTGGCAAGGCCACGGCCGAGCAGTACGCCGAGGCGGATATCCATACCTTCCAGGCTCAGCAGATCGTGATCGAGCAGGTACTGGAAACCACCACCTTGCTGTTCGAAGTGGGCGGCGCCTCGGCGTCGAGCAGCGCGCGGCGCCTGGATCGTCATTGGCGCAACGCACGCACCTTGGCTTCGCACAATCCGGCGATCCTGCGTGAGGCCTACCTGGGCGATTACTACCTCAACGGCACCGTGCCCAGCGAGGCCTGGACGGAGCGCTTCGCCGCCGCCAAGGGCCGGGAGAAAGAACAGCCGGCAGCCAATGAAGGGGATCTGGCATGAGTGACGCGAAGCGGCAGATGAGCATCGGCATGAACATCCTCGGCTTTGGCGCGCACGCTGCGGCCTGGCGCACGGGTGAAGCGCATCCCTCGGCTTATCTCGATGTCGACTACTACCGCAATATCGCCAGGATCTCCGAACGCGGCACGCTGGACGCCATCTTTCTGGCCGATGGCCCGGCGCTGCAGGGCGACGTTGCCAAGAGCCCGGCCGGGCGACTGGAGCCTACGGTGCTGCTTACCGCCGTGGCGCTGGCGACCCAGCACATCGGGGTGATCGCCACCTGCTCGAGCACCTACAACGACCCGTACAACCTGGCGCGCCGATTCGCGTCCATCGATCACATCAGCGGCGGGCGTGTCGCCTGGAACGTGGTGACCAACGCCGGTGACGCGGCTGCGCAGAATTTCGGGCTGGCCGGGGCGCCACTGCATGTCGACCGCTACGCCCGCGCCGACGAGTTTCTCGATATCGCCACCAAGCTGTGGGACAGCTGGGAAGAGGGCGCCATCATCGGCGATGCCCAGCGCGGCGTATTCGCCGACCTGGCGAAGGTGCACAACATCGATTACGTCGGCGAGCACTTCTCCGTGAAGGGGCCGTTGAACGTGCCGCGCTCGCCTCAAGGGCGGCCGGTGCTGGTACAGGCTGGCTCCTCCGAAGGCGGCAAGGCACTCGGTTCCCGCTGGGCCGATGCCATTTTCACCACCCAAACGACCCTGGCGGACGGCCAGGCGTTCTATCAGGAGATGAAAAATCGCGCCCGCGCCTGGGGCCGCAATCCTGACCATCTGAAAATCATGCCTGGCCTGTCCACGGTGATTGGCAGCACCGAAGCGGAGGCTCGCGAGCGTTTCGACCGCCTCAATGCCTACATCGGTGAGGGCGGGTTGATCAGCCAGGTGGCGCAACGTATCGGCATCGCGGCGCACGAACTGGATCTGGACGCCGAACTGCCCTGGCACCGCATCGGCCCGATCAATGAATTCGAAAGGGGCTCCCATGGCTTTCTCGAGGCGCAGATCAATCTGGCACGCCGTGAAAAGCTCACCGTGCGCGAACTATCGCGACGCATCCTGGTGGGGCACCGGCTGATCGTCGGCACCCCCGAGCAGGTTGCCGACACCCTGGAGCACTGGTTCCTCGCTGGCGCTGGCGATGGCTTCAACATCATGCCGGACAGCTTCCCTTCAGGCGTCGAGAGTTTCGTCGACGAAGTGGTGCCGTTGCTGCGCAAGCGCGGTGTGTTTCGCCACGAGTACAGCGGTAGCACGCTGCGTGACCACCTTGGCTTGCCCTATCCCCGTAGCCAGTACGAACAGCCCCAGCGGGCCGCATCGGCTTGAACGTCATCCATTCGAGAGCAGAGCAATGAATTACCGCCCACTTGGCAACAGCGATATTCAGGTCAGCAGCATCGGCCTCGGCACCATGACGTGGGGCCACCAGAACAGCGAAACCGACGCCCACCAACATCTCGATCACGCGCTTTCCCGGGGCGTCAATCTGGTGGACGCCGCAGAGATGTACCCGACGCCAACGCGTGCCGAGACCTGGGGCATCACCGAGCGCTTCATCGGTACCTGGCTGGCGAAAACCGGGCGCCGCCAGGATATCGTTCTAGCCAGCAAGGCCGTGGGGCCGGCACGTACGCCATCGCAGAATCACATCCGTGGTGGCAAGTCCCATCACGATGCGAAGAACCTGCGCGCAGCCCTGCACGGCAGCCTCGATCGTCTGCAGACCGACTACCTCGACCTCTATCAGTTGCACTGGCCGGATCGCAGCACCAATTTCTTCGGGCTGCGCGAGTACCCATGGGCCGAGGATCAGGAGAGCGTGTCGATCGAGGAGACGCTGTCGGCGCTCGCCGACCTGGTCAAGGAAGGCCTGATCCGCCATATCGGTGTGTCCAACGAAACCCCCTGGGGCGTGGCGCAGTTTCTCAAGGCCTCCGAGCGTCTTGGCTTGCCGCGCATCGTCAGCATCCAGAACCCCTACAGCCTGCTCAACCGCCTGTATGAAACCGGGTTGGCCGAGTTCAGCCACCGGGAAGGGGTGGGCCTGCTGGCCTATTCGCCACTCGCGTTCGGGGTGCTAAGTGGCAAGTATCTGGATGGCGCGCAGCCCGAGGGCGCGCGCCTTTCAGCCGGCTCGCCCTATGGCCGCTTCGCGCGCTACGCCAGCACAGAGGCGGCCAGTGCCGTGCGTGCCTATGTCGAATTGGCGCGTAGCAGAGGGCTGACGCCCGCGCAGCTGGCGCTGGCATTCGTCGTCGGTCGCCCATTCGTAACCAGCGCGTTGACTGGTGCCACCAGCCTGGCTCAGCTCGATGAAAACCTTGGCAGCCTCGACGTGCAGCTGGATGACCAACTGCTCGGCGAACTCAATGCCATCCATTCGCGCTTGCCCAACCCGGCGCCCTGAGTCGCGGAGTCTTCTTCGATGAGCATGACCACTCCTGAAGTATTCATTGGCCAGCGCAGCAGACCAGGATTGCGTCTGCCTGCCTGGTCGCCGGTTTTGCTGCGCCGCCCAGGCCTGCTGCTGGCGGGTTTGTTTGTCGCGCTGCTGGTGCTGGCCGGTATCGAGCCGAGCTGGCTGGTGCGTGGTGATCCGCTGCTGGCCAGCGCCCGGGATGCCTTCCAGGCACCGGGCGTCGCTCATTGGCTGGGCACCGATGAAAATGGCCGCGATGTGTTCGCGCGCCTGGTGCATGGCGTTCGCGCTTCGCTGTTGATGGGGGTTGCGGCCACCATCATCGCGTTGCTTGGTGGCGTGGTCCTGGGGCTCGCTGCGGGGCTCGGTCATCGCTGGCTGGATGCGGCGATCATGCGCTTCATCGATGTGCTGCTGGCCTTTCCGGATCTGCTGCTGGCGTTGCTGATCATCACCTTCTGGGGGCAGGGCATGCTCAATGCGGTGGTGGCTATCGGCATCGCCGGTATCCCGCGTTTCGCCCGCATGGTGCGTGCGCAGGCGCTGCTGGTTCGGCGTGCCGCCTATGTCGAGGCGGCGTTGACGCTGGGCTTGCCGCCGGTGGTGGTGATTCTTCGCCACGTACTGCCCAACGCGATCAAGCCGATTCTGATCCTCGCCACCATCAGCATCGGCGGCAATATCGCCGCGGGTGCCTCGCTGAGTTTCCTCGGCTTTGGCGCGCCGCCACCGGCTCCCGAGTGGGGCGCGATGCTGTCGGTGGGCCGCAACTTCCTGGGCAATGCCTGGTGGCTGGTTGCCGCTCCGGGCGTCGCCGTGACCCTAACGGTGGTTGCCATCACCGCACTGGGCCGTGCATTGCTGCGTCACAGCGAGGGCAAGGCGCTATGACCCTCTTGAGCGCACCCAGCCATCCATTGATCGACGTGAACGACCTGCACGTTGGCTTCGCCCACGACGCTGCTGTGGTCAAGGGTGTTTCGTTCCAGCTCTACCGCGGCGAGTGCCTGGCCCTGGTTGGCGAGTCCGGCTCGGGCAAGAGCGTGACTTCGCGCACCCTGGTCGGCCTCACTGGCCAGGGCGCGCAGATTCGGGCAGGGCGGCTGCAGTTCGACGGCCAGGATCTGCTGACCTATCGCCCGCGTGACTGGCAGGGCGTGCGTGGCGGGCGCATCGGCTTTGTCATGCAGGACGCGCTCGGCTCCCTTGATCCGTTGCGCCCCGTAGGCCTCGAGATCGAAGAGGCGCTGCGCCTGCACACTCAATTGAACCGGGAGCAGCGCCAGGAACGGGTTATCGAGCTACTGCGTTCGGTGGGTGTGCCCCAGCCCGAGATGCGCGCCCGGCAGTACCCGCATCAGCTCTCCGGTGGCCTGCGTCAGCGCGCGTTGATCGCCTCGGCAATTGCCTGTGATCCGGATCTGCTGATCGCCGATGAGCCAACCACGGCACTGGATGCCACGGTACAGGCGCAGGTGATGGATTTGCTGGCGTCGCTGCGCAGCCAGGATCGCGCGATGCTGGTAGTCAGCCATGACATGGCGGTGGTCTCGCGCCTCGCTGACCGTGTCGCGGTGATGCGTAACGGTGAGATCGTCGAGCAGGGGCCGGTCGAGCAGGTGCTGTATGCACCGCGTGAGGCCTACACCAAATCGCTGTTGCGCGCGGCGGCTGCCGTTCATGTGCGGCGCGACCCGTCGCTATCCAGCGAGGGCACGGACCGGTTCGCCGAAAGCCCTACCGTGGTGGAGGCGCAGGGGCTCAGCAAGCACTTCAGCGGGCCTGACGGTGAGGTGCGCACGGTGGTGAGCCCGACGTCGTTCTCGCTGCGGGCCGGTGAAACCCTTGGCATCGTCGGTGAATCCGGCTCGGGGAAAACCACCCTGACGCGCATGCTGCTGGCCCTGGAAAAACCGGACGGCGGGCAGGTCGTGCTGCGCGGCCGACCCTGGGGCGAATTGTCCGCGGCCCAGCAGCGTCAGGAGCGCAAGCGCATTCAGGTGGTGTTTCAAGACCCCCTGAGTTCCTTCGACCCTCGCTACACGGTCGTCCGGGTGCTCGACGAAGCCCTCGCCGTGGCAGGTGTCCCCTCGGGGGAGCCGCGACGCCAGCGAGCCCTCGAACTGTTGCGCCTGGTGCAGCTCGACCCGGCGCTGCTGACGCGTCGCCCCATCGAGCTATCCGGTGGTCAGCGGCAACGCATCGCCATTGCCCGCGCGTTGGCTGCAGAGCCGGATGTATTGGTCTGCGACGAGCCCGTGTCGGCGCTGGACGTGTCGGTGCAGGCGCAGATCCTTCAGTTATTGGCAGATCTCAAGCAGCGCCTGGGGCTGGCCTGCCTGTTCATTTCCCACGACCTGGGTGTGGTGCAGCAGGTGAGCGACCGCGTGCTGGTCATGAAGGATGGCGTGGTCGTGGAGCATGGCTCGGTACGCGAGGTGTTCGCCCGACCTCAGCACGCCTATACCCGAACGCTGCTGGCAGCGATTCCCTTTCTGTACATCCATGAGGAGCGTGGCGTCCGTGTCGAAGCAATTGCTCATTAATCTGTTCGAGATGAACTGCGTCAGCCATATCGTGCATGGCCTGTGGGTGCACCCGGAAAACAACCGTCACCGCTTCAATGACATCGAATACTGGACGGAGCTGGCGCAATTGCTGGAGTTCGGCACCTTCGACGGCGTGTTTCTGGCCGATGTCGTGGGCGCCTACGACCAGTTTCGTGGCGGCCCCGAGACCGCGCTGCGCGAAGGCGTGCAGATCCCCAGCAACGACCCCATGCTGGTCATCCCGGCCATGGCAGCGGTGACGCAGAACCTGGGTTTCGGCGCGACCTTTTCCACCACCTATGAACCGCCATTCGCCTTCGCTCGGCGCATGAGCACCCTCGATCACCTGACCAAGGGACGGGTAGGCTGGAACGTGGTGACATCCTACCTGCCCAATGCAGCACGTAACTTCGGCCTGGAGGGCGAGGTGCCCCATGACCATCGCTACGAGATCGCCGACGAGTATCTCGATGTGCTCTACAAGCTGTGGGAAGGCTCCTGGGACGACGATGCGGTGTTGGTCGATCGTGCCCGACGCGTCTACACCGACCCCAGCAAAGTGCGCTACATCAACCATGTCGGTGAACATTTCAAGGTCGCCGGCCCGCACCTTTGCCAGCCGTCACGCCAACGCACACCGGTGCTCTTCCAGGCCACCGGCTCGGCAGCCGGTATGGAGTTCGCTGGCCGCCATGCCGAGGTGGTATTCACCGGCGGGGCTACCCCACAGGAAGTGCGCCGCAACATCGAGCGCATGCGCGAGAAGGCGCGCGCCAACGGCCGCGATCCCCTGGGCATCAAGTTCATCGTCCAGGCTGGGGTGATCGTCGGACGCACCGACCTGGAGGTGCAGGAGAAACTGCAAAGCTACCGCCGCCTGCACAGCGTCGAAGGCGCTCTGGCACACATGCAGGCGCCCATCGACCTGACTGCGTTCCCGCCACAGGCGCGCCTGGTCGATGTGTTGCCCGAAGGCGCTGCAGCCTGGGGGTTGCTGCGCCAGAACGACTCGAACGCCACCGTGGCGGATGCCCTGTCGCGCATCAACGGCTTCAATGAGGGCCGTTTCTTCGTGGCCGGGACGCCGCGAACGGTGGCCGACGAAATCGAGAAATGGCTCGACGAGGACGGCATCGACGGCATCAACCTGCGTCAGTACCTGTCGTTCGAGACCGCCCGTGACTTCATCGAGCTGGTGGTTCCCGAACTGCGCAAACGAGGCCGTTTCCGCGAGCGCTACGAACCCGGTGAAACACTGCGCGAGCGCCTGTTTGGCGCCGGGCACTCGCGGCTTCCGGCGGATCACCACGGTGCCCGTTATCGCGACCCTGCGGCGCTATCCGTTCCCAGCCAGCCACTGCGGTTCCCGCAGGCAGCTACCCACGCCTGACCCGCCGACACATTCACCCGCGGGCAGGCGCACAAGGTTGCGCCAATGCCCGCCAGCATCGAGACCACCTTATGACTTTGCAGGCCGTCAACACCAACCCTACTGACTCCCTGAGCGTTGCCGAACTCAGGCAACTGGCTCGTACACGCCTGGCGAGCATTGCCGAGGGCGCCTCCGAGCGGGAGCGCCAGCGCAAGCTGCCGACCGAGCAGATTCGCGCCTTGGCAGGCGATCGTTTGTTGACCTGGCGTATTCCCAAAGCCTATGGCGGCAGTGGGGCGAGCGTACGCGAGGTGATCGAATTCATCGTCGATCTCGCGGCAGCCGACTCCAACATCGCCCAGGCGCTGCGGCCGAGTTTTTCCTTCATCGAAGGCCTGTTGCTGCGCGACGGTGAGCAAGAGCGTGAGCGCTGGTTCGCGCGTTATCTGGCCGGTGAAGTGGTTGGTAATGCCGGCTGGGAAGTGGGCGGGGCCAATGGTGCGATAAGTGCCCGTATCGTTCGCGAGGGCGAGCACTACCGGGCCAATGGCAGCAAGTATTACAGCACCGGATCGCTGTACGCCGACTGGGTGAGCGCCGTGGCGCTGGATGAGAACGAGCAGCCCGTGTCGTTCATCCTTCCCCGTGACCGCGAGGGCCTGGAGCTGCATGACGATTTCGATGCCATGGGGCAGCGTCTGACGGCCAGCGGTACCACGCTTCTGAACAACGTCATCGTTCACCCCGATGAGATTCGTACGCGCCCGGGCAGTGACGGGCAGCGCTCCATCGTCACGCCTTTCCTGCAGCTGTTCCTGGCGGCGGTGGAGGCCGGTATCGCGCGCAACGCGCTGCACGATGCGGTGCATTTCGCCCGCGAGCATGCGCGGCCGATCAAGCACAGCAGCGCCAGCCGCTCGGTTGACGATCCCTACGTGGAGTTTTCGGTCGGCGAGATTTCCGCACGGGCCTTTGCTGCCGAGGCGCTGGTACTTCGCGCAGCGCAAAGCATCGATGCCGCCTGGGCCGCGGGCCTCAATCAGGAGGCGATTACCCGTGCCTCGGTCGATGTGGCGCAGGCGCAGTACCTTGCAATCGAAGCTGCGCTGAAAGCTGCCGAACTGGTGTTCGATGTGGGTGGCGCATCCACCACGGGGCGCAGCCACAATCTGGATCGCCATTGGCGCAACGCCCGCACGGTAGCGAACCACAACCCACGTCACTGGAAGGCTGCAGCCGTGGGTGCATGGCGACTCAAGGGAATCGAACCGCCGACGTCAGGGCTGTTCTGAGTGATCGTTCGATTACTCGGCGTTGCCTGGTGCTGATGGATAACAGCCAGCACCAGGCTATTAGCGATTGACTGTAACGTCCTGCCAAGTCTCTCCCGCGTAGCACCTCGCGTTAATTACTCCCTTCGTTGTTTATAACTTGCCCGATGAGTGTGTGCATTCAAATGGCGCCTGCTGTTTCATACGGCTGCTTATTCCATTTTTCTGTTTTTATTTTGCGCTCGGTAATAACTTTACGTTCACTTCGTAATTTGCAGATTGCTGTCCTTGAGCAGCTTTTTGTGTCTTGAGAATAAGTGTTCTTGGCGGGTCACTGATTAATCATCAAGTGTCTGGAAATATTCAGTGCGTTGAGTTTTCTTAATGAAAAACATGCCTTTTCGATGTTTTTATCTGGCACGGTAAATGCTCCCTGTGATCGGTGTCAGCAAACTTGATTGTTGTTTGTGTGGGCTTTGATAACGCTGGGGCGTAATTAAGATGAAAACGCGTAAACGAACTAGAAATGCAATGCGGGCAGTGTTTTCACCTTCTTGGGGTGTGAGTGCCACGGTGCTTTTCATCGGTGGATTACAGGTGGTGCAGGCGGACACGGGCAGGCAAGCAGCGGAGCAAGACAGTCGGCTGGGCACGGTGGTCGTTCAGGGCGAATCACTGGACGCCACCGAGCTTGCCGAAAGCACTCTCAAGGAAGTGGCCGGTGGTGTGAATTTTGTCGACTCGGCGCGGGTCGAGAAGGGCCGGGTATCCACCAGCACCGATGTGTTCGCCCTGCAGCCGGGAGTCCTGGCCACCCAGGGCGGTGGTAACAATGACGGCATCCGCATTTCCATCCGCGGTTCAGGCATCAACAAGGGCGTTGGCTATTTCCGTGCGGGGATCTTCTTTCTCTTCGACGGGCTGCCGGTTTCCGGGCCGGGCGGCACACCCTATGAGCTGTTCGAGCCGTTGGGCCTGAGCCATACCGAAGTGCTACGTGGTGCCAATGCGTTCGATGTCGGCTCGCTCTACCTGGGCGGCGCCATCAACTACGTGACCAAGACGGGCCACAACGCCGCGCCTTTGCAGGTCCGTTACGAGGCGGGCAGTTACGGCTACCAGAAGCGCCAGATCAGTTCGGGCCAGGTGTTCGGCCCGCTCGATTATTACGTCAGCCTGACGGATTCCGCTGCAGACGGTTTTCAGGACCAGACCCGCGGCAAGAGCGCTGGTGTCGCGTCCAATATCGGCTATCAGTTTTCTCCGCAGTTGAAGACGCGCTTCTATTACCGCTACCGCACCACGGACAACGAGACCCCCGGCTACATCACCAAGGCGCAGTTGCAGGACGACCCCAAGCAGGCCAACCCGACCAGCGTCAACGTCGGCGCACACCGCAAGCAGCCGGGTTCCACCTGGCTTGCCAACAAGACCGAATACGCCTTTGACGATGGCTCGAACCTGGAACTGGGGCTGGTTTATCACGACTATCCCATCGACGCCAAACAGGGCGTGAACCGCAACTACTGGGGCTTTACCGACTACTCCGCCAGCCTGAAATATGACCGCCTCGATTCGCTGTGGGGCAAGAACAGCACCACGCGTTTCAGCGCGCTGCGTACCCAGCACGCCAACGGTTACTCGAAGATCAGCGTGCGTGTTCCCGGGGGCAATACCGCCGGTTTGCCGGTTGGCACCCAGGTACGCAAAACTGAATACGACGGCTCCGATACGGTGTTCAGCCTGAGCAATGAAATGGAATGGGTGGACGAGCGTTTCTGGTTGGATGTAGGCCTGTCTGCCGTCGAGTTTCGCCGCCGTGCCGAAGTGTCGTACCCGGTGGGCGGTCAGGCCGACAATCCCAACAACCCGATCGAGAAGAACGATTGGGAGTTCGTCCCGCGTATCGGTGCCCGCTATCAGCTGAGCCCCAACTGGCAGCTGTTCGGTAACCTCAGCCGCACCGTTGAGGCTCAGCAGTCGTGGGCGTTCGTTTCAGGACCCAGGCCTTCACGTCCGGCCCTGCGACCGGGCTCAATTCCGGTGGTCAGCAGCTAGAACCGCAGATCGCCGACACGCTGGAGTTCGGTACGCGAGGCGAGTACGGCCGCCATGCATGGGATCTGACCTTCTACCGCTCCCATGTGCAGGATGAACTGCTGTCGGTGGTGATCCGCGAGGCGACCTCGACCGCCGATGCGCTCACCGCCGAATACAACGCCAGCGACACCATCCACCAGGGCATCGAGTTCGGCCTGCAGTCGGTGCTTTACGAGAATGCCGGCAATGCCTTGAGCCTGCGCCAGTCCTACACCTACAGCGATTTCTTCTACCGGGACGACGATCAGTTCGGCGGCAATGACTTGCCGGGCGTGCCCAAGCACAACTACCAGGCAGAGCTGCGTTACGACTTCAACAATGGTGTGTACGTCGGCGTGAACACCTACTACGCCTCCAAGGCGCCGATCGACTTCGCCAATAGCCAGTACGCAGGTTCCTACAACCTGTGGGGCGCGGTACTGGGCTGGGATTCGCCGAAGAAGGAGTGGTCCGTCTACCTCGATCTGCGCAACATCACCGACGAGAAGTACGCCGCCTCCATCAGCCCGACCCATGATGCGCGCGGTGTCGATGTGCGCTCGATCATCCCAGGTGACGGCTTTGGCGCCTATGCGGGCGTCCAGTACAGCTTCTGGTGATGAGGGGCGGCAGCTAGCGTTTCAGGCGCCAGCTGTCTGCCTGCCAACAGCACCTGCACAGTTTGTTTCCTGATGACCTCAGTTCGCTCGCCCGAAGCCCGGTTTCACTGGGTTTCTGGCCTGGCACGCAGGGTGCAACAGACGCTTCGACATTCGCAATGAGCATGACATGCCTATCTATACCCATTTCAAGCCATTCGCCCGGCAAAGCCTCCCAGGCGGCCGACCGGTTCGTTCGCTCGGCGCCACTGCGCTGTGTGCCATTCTTCTTGCCGGCTGCGGGGCAGAGGTGGCGACCCAGGCGCGCAGTGACAAGCCCGTGAGCGGCGGCACCTTGATCTACGCCACTGATCGCGAGCCGACGTGTCTCGATCCGCATGTGGCTGGAGATATGCCGCAACTGTTCGTCGCCAGGCAGTTTCTCGATTCGCTGGTGTCGATGAACGAGAAAGGCGAGATCGGCCCCTGGCTGGCCAAGTCCTGGGACGTGTCGGAGGACGGCAAAACCTACACCTTCCATTTGCGCGACGATGTGCGCTTCACCGATGGCACGCCATTCAACGCGCAGGCACTCAAGGCCAACCTCGAACACATCGTCAACCCCAAGACCCAGTCGAGCACGGCCGGTGGCTACATTCGCCAATATGTGGCTACCGACATCATTGACGAGTACACCGCGGCAGTACGTTTGAATGCGCCCTATGCGGCATTCCTCGAGGTGCTGGCCCAGGGCTTCCTGGGCATTCAGTCGCCGGCGGCGCTGCGACGCAGCCGCGATGAAAATTGCCAGAGCCCGGTGGGCAGCGGGCCTTTCAAGGTGGTGCGCTGGGAGCGGCAGAACCAGGTTCTGCTCGAGCGCAACAGCGGCTATAACTCGGCGCCACCTACCGCATGGCATCAGGGGCCGGCCTACCTGGAACGCATTCAGTGGAAATTCATTCAGGAGCCCTCGGTTCGTTTCGCGTCGCTGCAGGCGGGTGAGGTCGACGTCATCGAGACGCTACCGCCGGAATCCCACGAAGCGGCACGGCGCAACCCCGATCTGCAACTGATCATCGCCCAGCGCCCGGGCAACCCCACCAATGGCACCTTGAACATCACTCGTGCGCCGTTCGACGACGTGCGCGTGCGCGAAGCCTTCGTGCGCAGTGCCGACGTCGAGGGTGCGCTGAAAAGCGTGTACTTCGGCGAGTTTCCGCGTTCGGGCGGGCCGCTCAGCTCGGCGACCCGGTTCTACAGCGGCGATTTCGAAGCCGCCCAGGCGTACGACCCGAAGCGCGCCGCCGAACTGCTCGACGAAGCTGGCTGGATGCAGCGTGACGAGCAGGGCTACCGAACCCGGGATGGCAAGCGCTTGCATGTCAACGTGGTGATCGGTAGCCGTACGGCGCCGTCGGAGCTGACCCTCTGGGAGCAGGTGCAGGCGACTGCCCGGCAGGTGGGAATCGATGTGCAGCTAGAACAGATGAGCGACGTGCAGGCGACCAAGCGCCAGGCGGACTGGGAGTACGACATTCGCATTGGCTATTGGAACACCAACACGGCTGACGTGCTGCGCATCGTGTTCGGCTCCGAGTTCGTCCAGCCCGCAGGGGTTGGTGGCTATCACCAGAACACCGCTGGCTTCGCCGACCCGGACTTTGACTCGGTAATGAAAGCCGCGCTGGCGACTCAGGACGCCGACGTCCGTGCGCGCCTCTATTACCAGGCCCAGGAAATCATCTCGCGCCAGTACCTGCAGCTGACCACTTACCCGCAAAGCACGCGGCTGGGCATCTACAAGACCACTCAGGGCGTGCACCTGGAGCCATCGCTGGCCGTTCCATATCTGTACGACGCATGGGTGAACAAATGAGCGATTCCGTTGCAGCATTCACGCCCGATCCTCGTCGTCAGCGTCGGGTCGCCTTGGCCAGGCGATTTTTTCATCGGCTGTTGGGCGGCGCGTTCGTTCTCTGGGCGATTGCCACGTTGATCTTCTTCGTGATGCGCTTGATGCCAGGCGATCCCGTGCTGGCGATCCTCGGTGGGCCGAGCGGCAATCCGACCCCCGAGACCATCGCCGAGGCCACCCGCGAGTACGGCCTCGACAAGCCATTGCCAGTGCAATACGGGCTGTACCTGGGGAAGCTGGTACAGGGCGATCTGGGCTCGTCCTACTCGCAGCACCTGCCGGTTACCCGAGTGCTGGCCGAGCAGTTCTGGCCAACCCTGGAGCTGACGCTGTTCTCGCTATTGCTGGCCTGGCTGCTGGTGCTGCTGCTTACGGTGCTGACCGCCGGGCGCAGGCACTGGGTGGGCGGCCTGGCTTCCATGCTCGAGACCCTGGCCGCTTCGATTCCCCACTTCTGGCTGGCGATTCTGCTGCTGGCGGTGTTCGCCTTTGGCCTGCGCTGGTTTCCACCGGCTGGCAGCGACGGCTGGCGCACGCTGATCCTGCCATCCCTGGCACTGGCCATTCCCCTGGCCGGTTTCATCGCCCAGGTCACCCGTGAGTCCCTGGAACTGACGCTCGAGCAGCCTTTTGTGCTGACTGCCCGTACGAGAGGTTTGAGTGATATCGCCGTGCGCTTTCGCCATGCGCTTCGGCATGCCTTGCTGCCGGGTATTTCCCTCTCCGGCTGGGCCATTGGTTCGCTGATCAGCGGGGCGGTGGTGGTGGAGGTGATTTTCTCCCGGCGCGGCCTGGGGCGTCAGTTGTACCAGGCGGTGCAGGCCCAGGATCTGCCGCTGGCCATCGGCATCAGCCTGGTGGTCGCTGCCGGCTACGTATTGATCAACGTGGTGGTCGATGCGCTCTATCAGTGGGTCGACCCACGCCAGGAGGCGACCGTATGAGTGAGTTGATGCTCAATACCCAAGTGCTGCTTCCAACGCCTGTGCGACTACGCCGCCACAAACTGCCCTGGGCGGCGTTGCTGGCCGCAATGTTTCTGCTGCTGTTGATCATCGCGGCACTGCTGCCTCAACTGTTCAGCCATACCGATCCGCTGAGCATCGCGCCGCGCGACGCATTCCAGGCGCCAGGCTGGGCGCACTGGTTCGGCACCGATCAATCCGGGCGGGACATCTACTCGCGGGTGATTCATGGCGCCGGACAGTCACTGACCATTGGCCTGGCCGCGACCTTTCTGGCCATGTCCATCGCCATCTACCTTGGTTTGCTGGGCGGGCTCGCCGGCGGGCGCACGGATCGCGCAGTGGGCTGGCTGCTGGAGATCCTCTTCGCGTTCCCTTCGCTGGTGCTGGCACTGCTGTTCGTGGCCATTTTCGGCACCGGGCTGATTCCGCTGATCGTGGCCACTGGGCTCGGCGCGGCACCCGGCTATGCGCGGATGGTTCGCGGCCAGGTGCTCGCCGTCAAAGGCTCGGGTTATATCGAGGCCGCGCGGGCGCTGGGCCACTCGCCGCGGCGCATCATCCTGCGGCAACTGCTGCCCAATGCCATGCGCCCGTTGCTGGTCACCGTGACCATGGGCATTGGTCAGGCGATCGTCTGGGCGTCGGCACTCAGCTTTCTGGGCATGGGCGCGCCACCGCCTGCGCCCGAGTGGGGCACCATGCTGTCCATGGGCCGGGACTTCATCGCCAACGCCTGGTGGCTGACCTTCTTTCCGGGGGCTTTCATCGTCCTGACCACGCTGTCCACCACCGTCGTCGGGCGTTATCTGCAGCAGCGACTAGAGGGACGCCTGTCATGAGTGAGCGCAGTCTGATCGTCGAAGGATTGTCCATCACCTTCGCGGATCGCCAGGTGATCCGCGACCTTTCGTTCACCCTTGAGCCGGGCAAGGCCATCGCCCTGGTGGGCGAGTCCGGTTCCGGCAAGAGCGTCACTGCGCGCAGCCTGGTGGGCCTTGCCGGCAGTGGCGCGCAGGTCAGCGCCCGTCGTCTGAGCTACGCGGGGCATGATCTGTTGACCCTGTCCGAGCGGCAATGGCGCCGATTGCGCGGCAAGGAGATCGGCTTCGTGTTGCAGGATGCCCTGGTGTCACTGGATCCGCTCCGGCCTGTGGGCAAGGAAATTCTCGAAGTGCTGCAAACCCACGGTTGGGGCACGCGCCATGAGCGTTCCGCGCGGGTACTGGAACTGCTGGACACGGTCGGCGTGCCCGAGCCCGAGTTGCGTGCCCGGCAGCGCCCGGATCAGCTCTCCGGCGGGTTGCGTCAACGCGCATTGATCGCCAGCGCACTGGCGCTGACGCCAGGGCTGATCATCGCCGATGAGCCGACCACCGCGCTGGATGCCACCGTGCAGGCGCAGATCCTTGGCGTGTTGCAGGAGATCAAGGCACGGGGTGATTCCCTGCTGATCATCAGTCACGACCTCGCGGTCGTGGCGCAGCTCGCTGATGAAGTCGTGGTGCTCAGGCAGGGTGAAGTGGTGGAGCAGGGGGCCATGCAGCAAGTGCTGCAGAACCCGCAGCATCCGTATACCCGCTCGCTGCTCGATGCCGTACCGACCGAGCATCCACGCGGTACGAGACTATCGCCAGGGCGTGGCAAGGCCGGTCCCTGTTCTCCGTGCAAACTCGGATACGCCGGTGTTGCTGGCGGCACATGGCCTCGGCAAGCGTTATCAGGGGCCGGACGGGCAGAGCCGTCAGGTCGTCGACGAGGTGTCCTTCGAGCTGCGTGCGGGACAGACGCTGGGCATCGTCGGTGAATCCGGTTCGGGGAAAACCACCGTGGCGCGCATGGCGCTAGGCTTGCTGCCCGCCGATCAGGGTGAGGTTCGTTTTCTCGGCCAGCTCTGGAACGGCGTCGGCGTCGAGGAGAAGTCCCGGCGCCCATACCGCCGTGCGATCAGCGTGATCTATCAGGACCCACTCAGCTCGTTCGATCCGCGCTGGAGCGTCGGGCAGATTCTGGCTGACGCACTGGAGGTAGCGGGTGTTCCGGCAGCGGATCGCCAGGAACGCGTCAGTGAGCTGCTGGACAAGGTGCGTTTGCCGGCCGATATCGCCGCTCGCCGGCCGCTGCTGTTGTCAGGTGGGCAACGCCAGCGGGTGGCCATCGCGCGAGCCATCGCCAGCGAGCCGCAGCTGATCATCTGTGATGAGCCGGTCTCGGCGCTGGATGTCTCGGTGCAGGCCCAGGTGCTCGATCTGCTGGCGGATCTGCAGGCTGAACTGGGCCTGGCGTACCTGTTCATCTCCCATGACCTCGGGGTGATCCGCCACGTCAGCGATGAAGTACTGGTCATGCACCAGGGGCGCGCCATCGAACATGGCCCGGTCGAATCGGTGTTTCTTGCCCCGCAGCAAGCCTATACCCAGCGCCTGTTGGGTGCCGTGCCGCGGTTGCCGGGTGCGGGCGTCGACCTGATCGTTCCGTCCGCAGAGCCGGAAAGCCCGGCACTGCTGTTCGACGAGGCGCGGCTGTGGCGAATTGCCGTATGAATGGCATGGACGACGCGTGCTTGCTTGCATTCGTGCGAGGCCGCAAGCGCGCGGCTCGTGCATTCGTCCCTCTAATCGTTTCAGGGAGGGCGTGTGACTGAGCTACCAGCCTGGGATGAATTGCTGCATGGCAAAGGCTGCCCACTCTGCGCGCCAAGGGCGAAGTACACGCAGCTCCTGCACTTTGTCACGACGCTGTCCGTATCGTCGCTTTACCTCAGCGCCAATCAGGCTTATCGAGGCACCTGTGCACTGATCTACGACCTCGGGCATGCGGTACACCCAGGGCAGCTCGACAGTGACCAGTGGCGGCTCTTCGCCGATGATCTGCGCCGGGCCGAAGCGGCCGTCAGGCAAGTGGTCAGTCCTGATCACATGAACCTAGAAAGTCTGGGCAACAGCGTTCCTCATCTGCATTTTCATATCGTTCCACGGTACAAAAATGACCCGCGCTGGGGACACCCCATCTGGATGAGCCGCCGCACAGAAATGCCCGATGTGCGCCTGCAGGATTCCGAATACGTGGCACTCGCACGGGATATCGATCTGGCCTATCAGACAAAGTATGAGTGAAATGCGTTCTGATCGCCCCCAGTTGACCTTGTGTTCGATCGACCTCGAGCGCCATGCCGATATCTGCGTGCGCTTTTGTGAGGACGCCATACAGGGCAGCTTCGGCTCCACCGATAGCTTCCATGGGGCTGATGGCCAAGGCGCTACGCGCTACCTGGCGCGATTGAGACAGCGCCAGGAGAGCCTGCCAGGTTCAGCGATGCATGCCTGGCTGGATGGCCGAATAGTCGGGCAGATCCAGATGAGCATCCTGTCGCAACACCCGCCAGCGCTGGGGTACGTGAGCCTGTTCTACCTGCTGCCGCAGTGGCGTGGCAACCGGCTCGGTGATGAACTGCAGGCCTACGCCATGCAGTTTTTCGCCGGCCTGGGGTGCTCGGCGGTGCGTCTCAGCGCTCATCCGACGAACCGGCCCGAATGGCGTTTCTACCAGCGACACGGCTGGCAGGATCTGGGGCCGCGGGAGGATGAACCCAGCGTGCATCTGTTGCACAAGGATCTGTCCGGCACGGCGCTTACCTGATGGCGAGTGAGTCGTTTTCCCGCACGGTACCGATCATCATCGGCTGCGCACTGTTCATGGAGCTGCTCGACGCGACGGCGGTGCTGACGGCGCTACCACAGATGGCGGCAGACTTCGGCGAGCCAACGGTGCGCATGAACCTGGTGGTGTCGCTGTATCTGCTTGCCGTGGCGCTGTTCGTGCCGGTTAGCGGTTGGGCGGCGGATCGTTTCGGGCCGCGGCGGGTGTTCATCGCGGCCATCCTGCTGTTCATGCTCAGTTCGCTGGCCTGCGCGGCCTCCGGTTCATTGCTGCAGCTGTCTCTGTCGCGGCTGTTGCAGGGGGCCAGCGGGGCGATGATGGTTCCGGTCGGGCAGGTGATCCTGCTGCGCTGGGCGCGCCGCGAGCATTTGCTGCAAGCCATGGCCTTTCTTTCCATCCCGGCATTGCTCGGCCCGGTGCTTGGCCCGCCGCTGGGTGGGCTGCTGGTTACCCTGTTGTCGTGGCAATGGATCTTTCTGATCAATGTGCCCATCGGCGTGCTGGGTATCCTGATGATCCGCCGCCATGTGCCGGAATACCCGGCGCAGCCGCAGGCGAAGCTCGATGGACTGGGTTTCGTGCTCAGTGGCCTCGGCCTAGCCAGCCTGGTATTCACCTTCGAAGCCATTGGCCACGGCTTGCTGCCTACGCCCTGGGTCATTGCATTGCTGTTGCTGGGGGTGAGCAGTGCGACCCTCTATGTGCGCCATGCGCGGCATGCACCGCAGCCATTGATCGATCTGCGGCTGTTGCAGGTGCCGACGTTCGCTACGGCCATCTGGGCCGGCAACCTGTTTCGTCTCGGCAGTGCTTCACAGCCGTTTCTGCTGGTGCTGCTTTTCCAGGTCGGCTTTGGCCTCAGCCCACTGGTAGCCGGCCTGCTGACACTGGCCGGTGGCGCCGGCGCGCTGACCATCAAGTTTCTTTCGGTGCGCATCGTCAAACGCTTCGGCTTTCGCCGCACCTTGCTGGGCAACTCCTTGTTGGCGGGGGGCTCCATCGCGCTGTGTGCGGTCTTCGATGCGCAGACGCCGTACTGGTTGATCGTGGTCTTGCTGTTCGTTGGCGGCGTCATTCGTTCGCTGCAGTTCAGTACCCTGGGGGCATTGACCTTTTCCGACGTGCCCGTGGAGCTGGCAAGTCGCGCCAGCAGTCTGTCGGCGATGTCCATGCAACTGAGCATGAGCCTGGCGATAGGGCTGGCAGCGGTCGTACTGAGCGCGATCATGAATCTTCGCGGCCATTCCGAGATTCACGCTTCCGACCTGAGCCTGACCATGTTGCTGTGCGGATTGCTATGTGCGTCATCCTGGTTGCTGTTTCGTCGCCTGGCACAAAAGGCAGGCAGCTCGGTCACTGGTTGAGCGGCTGCTGTTACCGGGCAGACAGCGTTCCAGCAGTTTGCCCCAAGGGGCATTCTCCAACTGTCGCTGTCTACTCCTAACCACATGAATTTATGAGAATTGTGCCGTTGGCACGGGCTGTGCTCCATGGTTATGCCGGCAATTGTGCGGCGAGCGTGAAGACTGGGCGGGAGGCCTGTGAAAAATGACCTGGATTGCAGCCAGTGTGCTGATTCGTCCACCGCAGGCTGAAGATGCACGGGCTATCGCGCAACTGCATATCCGCAGTTGGCAAGTGACCTACCGTGACCTGCTGTCAGCTGCTTATCTTGCCGCATTGAACGATAGCCTGGAGCGTCGTGTGGCCTGGTTCGACAAGGCCATCGCCGCAGGGGAGCCGGTGATCCGAGTCGCCGAAGCCGAGGGGCGTGTACTGGGCTGGTGCTCGTTTGGCGACAGCCGTGATGAGGGCGCCGCCCCTGCGACCGGCGAGCTGATGGCCATCTACCTGCTGCCTGAGGCCTGGGGGCAGGGCATCGGCTCACACCTCTGGGTGGCGGCCCGGCAGGCAATGCAAGACGCCGGCTACCGTGCCGTTACCGCCTGGGTACTGGACGGCAACCAGCGTGGTGCCGGCTTCTACCGTAGCGCCGGCTTCATCGCCGATACCGCCAGCCACCGCACCTTCGAGGAGAACGGCGAACCACTGCCGCTTACCCGCTTCAATCTGCAACTTGCCACTCCGGCGTAACCCTACCTGCCGCAAGGATTCGTACGCCATGAGCGTTTTCAGATTGACCCCGCGCGCCCCGAGCGACCCGCTCGACTGGAAGATCCGCAGCCTGCCGGATACCCCGCTGCAGTTCGTGCTGTTCTTCGTCAGGCACTACAAACCCTGGTATCTGGCCATCCTGCTGCTGCAGGTCGCTGCGGTGATATGTACCGTCCTCGTGCCCTGGGGGCTGGGGCAGATCACGCGGCTGGTCAGTGAGGGGCTCAGCGTGGAGAACGCTAGGGTGATCCTGCAATGGCCGGTACTGGCGTTCGCAGGCCTGATACTGCTCGAGGTGCTGTTCACCCGCAGTGCGACCGGCTGTCATATCCGCGTGCTGCCGCAGCAGCGCCGTACCGTGACGCATACCGTATTCGCCTACCTGCAGCAGCATTCTCATCGCTTCGTCAGCAGTGAGTTCGCCGGCGCTCTTGCGCATCGGGTTTCCGAAGTGGCCCTGGGCGTCAACCAGACGCTGAGCATTCTCCTGTTCGATCTGATTCCCCTGGCCGTCACCCTGATTCTGGCCACCGCTCTGCTATGGACGGCGTCGTCGCTGCTGGCCTTGCTGATGTTCGGCTGGTCGGTGCTGTTCATCGCTGTTTGCTATCACCTGGCCAAACGTAGCCATCCGTTGGCTCAACAATATTCAGCAGCGCGCAGCACCAGTAACGGAAAGGTGGTCGATGCCGTGAGTAACCTGACCAACATCCGTCTGTTCGCTCGCCACTCCTTCGAACACGACTATCTGGGTGACTACCTGGAGCGTGAAGTGGGTGCTGCCTACCGCTCGTTTGGCTACATGGAAAAGATTCGCTGGTTCCAGTCGATATCGGGAATGCTGCTGAAGATCAGTGTGCTGGTGTTGTCGCTTTACCTGTGGCGCAGCGGGCAGATCAGCATCGCCACGTTCGTCATGGCCACCAGCCTTTCATTGTTGATCATCAATGATGTGGCCAGCCTATCCCGGCGATTCCTCGAGTTCTTCGAGGCGTCGGGCAACATCGCCAATGGCGTTCGCACGCTGATCCGTCCCCATGAAGTGGTGGACAGGCCAGATGCCAGCAGCTTGCAGGTCAGCCGGGGAGAGGTGGCGTTTCGTGATGTCGCCTTCGGCTATTCGCCAGACAAACCGATCTTCGAGCACCTCGATCTGGTCATTCCCGCCGGACAGCGCGTTGGCTTGGTCGGCTCCTCCGGCTCGGGAAAATCGACCTTGCTCAACCTGTTGCTGCGTCTTTACGACGTCAATGGTGGCCAGGTGACGATCGATGGCGTGGATGTGCGTGAGGTCACCCAACAGTCACTGCATCAGCAGATCGGGCTGATTCCCCAGGAACCGGGGCTCTTTCACCGCAGCATTCGCGAAAATATCCATTACGGGCGGCTCGATGCGTCCCAGGAGGAGCTGGCGGCAGCCATTCATCGAGCCGGGGCGAGTGCCTTTATCGAGTCGATGGACAAGGGCTACGACTCGCTGGTCGGTGAGCGCGGCGTCAAACTGTCCGGCGGGCAGCGCCAGCGCATCGCCATTGCCCGTGTCGTGCTGAAGAACGCGCCGATACTGGTGATGGACGAGGCCACCTCGAGCCTGGATTCGATCACCGAGCACTTCATTCAGAACAAGCTGGACGAGATCATGGATGGCAAGACGGTGATCGTGGTGGCCCACCGGCTGTCCACCGTTGCTCACCTTGATCGCATCGTGGTCTTCGACAAGGGGCGCATCGTCGAGGATGGCAGCCATCAGGAGCTGCTCAAGAAACGTGGTTATTACTACCGATTGTGGAGTCGGCAATCCGACGGGATGACCCATGAGGATGCTGTGCAAGCAGTTTGATGGGATACGTAGTGATGCGTGAAGTCTTGAAGGCGGTCGCGTGTGTCATCCAGGAAGGCAGCCTGCTGTGTTTCCGGCATCCGTTGGCCGGTAATCAGGTACCCAAGGGCACGGTGGAGCCGGGCGAACTTCCCGAGCAGGCAGTCGTTCGCGAGTTGTTCGAGGAAACCGGTGTCGTCTTTAGCGGTGACGTGCAGGCTCTCGCGGTACTCAAGCAAGAGCGCCACGGTGCGCCCGGGGACGTGCAGATCCAGCGCTGGCACCTGTTTCTGTTGCCAGTGTCGGGTTTACCGCCCGCGTGGACGCATGACGCCTCGGGCAGCGAAGCCGAGGATGGCTTATGTTTCGAATGTTTCTGGCAGCCGCTCGAGTTGCCAGCCGTAGGCTTCCACGAGTCGTTCGAGCCAGTGATCGAGCGTGTTCGTGAGGCTGTATTGAGTCGGCCTGGGCCGACAGGAGAATCAGATGAGTCTTGAATATCGTCGCCTTGGCCGTTCCGGCCTGCAGGTTTCACCGCTAACTCTGGGCAGCATGATGTTCGGTGGGCAGACCGATGCCAGCGTGTCGCAGCGCATCATCGACACCGCCTTCGATCAGGGCGTCAATTTCATCGATACGGCTGACGTCTACAACGACGGGCGTTCCGAAGAAATCGTCGGCCAGGCCATTGCCGCACGACGTGATGATTGGGTCGTGGCCTCCAAGGTCGGCATGGGCGCCGCGGATGGCGTGGTCAACCGTCGCGGGCTGAGTCGCAAGAACGTACTGCGCGCCATCGAGGGTAGCCTGCGTCGGCTGGGTACCGATTACCTGGATATCTACTACCTGCATCGTGAAGACCCTCTCACTCCGCTAGAGGAGACCGTTTCAGCCATCGGCGACCTGCTGCGCCAGGGCAAAATCCGTTACTGGGGTGTTTCCAACTACCGTGGCTGGCGTATCGCCGAGATCGCCAACGTTGCCGAGCGCCTGGGCGTGGCCAAGCCAGTGGTCAGCCAGCCGTTGTACAACCTGGTCAATCGGCAGGTCGAAGTGGAGCAGATTACCGCAGCTGCCTTCCATGGCATTGGCGTGGTGCCCTACAGCCCACTGGCCCGTGGCGTGCTCAGCGGTAAGTACCAGCCTGGCGTCGCGCCGCTTGGCGACAGCCGCGCAGGGCGCCAGGACAAGCGTATTCTCGAGACGGAGTGGCGTGACGAGTCGCTGCATATAGCCCAGCAGATCAAGGCTTATGCCGAGCAGCGCGGCGTTGGCGTGGTGGAGTTCGCCATCGCCTGGGTGCTCAACAACGCGGCAGTCTCCTCGGCCATCGTTGGCCCGCGAACCGAGGCTCATTGGGCCACCTATACCAAGGCGCTGGAGGTGACAATCACTGCCGAGGACGAAGCGTTCGTCGATTCACTGGTCACGCCTGGCCACGCATCGACCCCCGGCTATAACGATCCGACGCACTTCGTTTCCGGCCGGCTGAGCTGATGCAGTCGGTGCTGGCGGGGCGCATCGTCAATCCTGACGACTACCTGGAAACGCCAGCCGGTCGGGTATTCACCGCCGAGCGCAGTCACCAGGCATGGGAGCAAGCCTATGCCGCTGTGGACGTGCTGCTAGCGCAGGCGAGCAGGCTCTATCTGGTCATGGGCGTGCAAGGTGCAGGCAAGTCGAGCTGGATCGCCCGCCATGCCGCTGGCCTGCAGGAGCACGCAGTGATCTTCGACGCGGCGCTGCCGGCACGCCGTCATCGCGAACGCCTGCTGACACTGGCCCGAGCTCATGACGTACCGGTAACGGCGGTGTTCGTGCAGGCAAGCCTGGATGAGGCACTATCACGCAACGCCGCGAGGACCGCGGACACGATGGTGCCGGAGCATGCGCTGCGCAGCGTTTTTGCAATGCTGGAAGTGCCTTCGGTGGAAGAGGGGATCGATACCGTCATCCTGCACCGCAGTGCATCTAACGGCGCAGCCGAATGACCTGCGCTTTCGTTAACCGCTGACCTAGGAGCGATTCACCAGATCGACGAGGTGGTTCAAGAGAAAGTCATTGCTGAACTGTGACAGGAAGGTCTCGGCCGACGAAAAGACAATCCATTGCCCGTGCTCTTTTCGAATGATCAGCGATGGATGCTCGGGAGACAGGTCGCTGACGATCACCCGCAGGGACGAGTCGACGATGTCGGGTTTGATATCAACGGTGTTGCCTGCGAGGACGATCTTGAGCGACTCGAGCTCGACGGTTGCACCGTCGAATGCGTGCGCCTCTTCGGTTCGGATCAGATCGAGGCCGCCAACGCCGGAAATATCGACATTGATCATCCTGAACAGCTCGGCAAGCTGCTCCCTGGCCACGTCGATTTGCCTGTTCCGCTCGGCGATGGCGTCGTCGGTTCTTTCTCGGTAGATCTTCAGGGCGATGACCAAATCACTCTTGCTTGCCATTCCGTTGGTTCCTCGGTGATGTCGTCTGACTCTAGTCGAGCATTCTGACAACTGCCAAATGCCATCGCCCTGTCGCCTGAACCGGGCGTCGTGGCAATTTCAATCTTCAACTGTTTGCCCAGCAACAGCGGATGTGCAGTTTGCCTGTGGGGTGGCAGGTGATCGCGCTAAAGCCCCCGTGAATCGGGCTCTGGGTGCTGGCATGAGTGCTGCAAAGCCACAGGTAATCGCGGAGTCGATCTGGGTGTCATGCCAGATCGACAACGCCGCGTCATTCCCTGTCAGGAGCATTCCATGCACCAATCCCGTGTCGCCAATTCGTTCGTACGGCTGCTGACCCTAGCTGCTACCGCCTTGACTCTGTCTGCCTCGCTGCAGGCGGCCGAGCTGCCCAAGGAGTTGAAGCTCGACTACGCCTATTACTCACCGACCAGCCTGGTGCTCAAGCGCTTTGGCTGGCTGGAGGAGAGTGTAGGCGCGGATACCAAGGTGAGCTGGGTGTTCAGCCAGGGTAGCAACCGTTCCCTGGAATACCTGAACAGCGGCGGTGTGGATTTTGGTTCCACCGCAGGATTGGCCGCAGTGCTGAGCCGTGCCAATGGCAGCCCGATCAAGACCGTTTACGTCGCCAGTCGCCCGGAATGGACCGCGCTGGTGGTCGGCAAGGGCTCGCCGATCAAGACCCTGGAGGATCTGAAAGGCAAGAAGATCGCTGCCACCAAAGGCACCGATCCGTTCCTGTTCACCCTGCGCAGCCTGGCCACCGTCGGCCTCGACAAGAACGACGTGGAGCTGGTGCATCTGCAGCACCCGGACGGTCGCACTGCCCTGGAGAAGGGTGACGTCGATGCCTGGGCCGGCCTCGACCCACTGCTCGCCGCCAGCCAGTTGCAGGCTGGCTCGCGCATTCTCTATCGCAATCTCGACTTCAACAGCTACGGCGTGGTGAGCGTCACCGAGAAATTCGCCAAGGAGCACCCGGAGGCGATCGACAAGGTGCTGGCCGCCTACGAAAAGGCCCGTGAGTGGGCCCGCGCCAACCCTGAGGAGCTCGCCAAGATTCTTTCCGAAGAAGCCAAGCTGCCGCTGGAAGTGGCCAAGCTGCAACTGCAGCGCACCGATTTCAGCAACGCCCAGCCCGGCCCTGAGCATGTCGCAGCGCTGAAGGCTGCCGCACCCATCCTGCTCGAAGAGCAACTGGTGCGCCGTGGCACTGACGTGAATGCCGTGGTGGACGCACTCATCGAGCCGGCGTTCGGCAAGCAGGCCATCGCCGCCAAATAAGGCGTGCGTACAGCGCTTGCCGCCGTTCGCTGCGGCAGCGCTGTGTTCATGTCGCTTCAACAATCGGAGTCTTTCATGACAATCAAGAGCAAGTCGCTGCCGGCTTTGCGCAGTTCCCCATGGAAACCGGGGTTCGATGCCAGTGCCTGGCGTCGGCGCGCCAAGGGATTGGTCATCCCGCTGCTGCTGATCGTGTTTCTGGAAATCGTGGTGCGCATCGGCTGGATTCCGTCCTATCAGATGCCGGCCCCCAGCGAGATCGTGCTGACCCTGCACGAGCTGGCCGAAGGGCCGCTGTGGGGGCATATCGGCGCCAGCCTGGCGCGGGTATTCGCCGGTTTCGCCATCGGCGCCGGGCTGGCCCTGCTGGTGGCCGCCTGGGTGGGCCTGAGCCGTGAGGCGGAAGCCTATCTGGAGCCCACCTTCGCCGGGCTGCGGGCGATTCCCAGTCTGGCCTGGGTACCGCTGCTGTTGCTCTGGCTGGGCATCGACGAGACCTCCAAAGTGGTTCTGATCGCCATCGGCGCGTTCTTCCCGGTTTACGTCAACGGTGTCGCGGCCATCCGCAACATCGATCGCAAGCTGGTCGAGGTGGGGCAGATGTATGGTTTCAGCTCGCGTCGTCTGGTCGCGCGTATTCTTTTGCCAGCGGCGTTGCCTGGGCTGATGACCGGCTTGCGCAGTGGCCTCAGCCTGGCCTGGATGTTCCTGGTCGCTGCCGAACTGATCGCAGCGACCAAGGGGCTCGGTTACCTGCTCACCGATGGCCGGGAAACCTCGCGGCCGGATATCGTCCTGGCCTCGATTATCGTCCTGGCGTTGCTCGGCAAGCTTAGCGACGGCCTGCTGGCCAAGCTGGAGCAGCGCCTGCTGGGCTGGCGAGACGCATTCACTGGCAAGGAGGTTTGAGATGGCAGCGCCATTGCTGGATATCCGCGTGGAGCGCAAGAGCTTCGCGGGCGTGACCGTGCTGCAGAACGTCGGCCTGTCCCTGGGCGAGCGGGAAATCGTCAGCCTGCTGGGCCCCAGTGGCTGCGGCAAGAGCACCTTGCTGCGCATCGTCGCAGGGCTGGAGCGTGAGTTCAGTGGCCGCGTGCAGCTCGGTGAACAGGGCGGCGACGTCTCTTTCGTGTTCCAGGAGCCGCGGCTGATGCCTTGGCTCACGGTGGAGCAGAACATCGGCTTTGCCGACGACCGTAACTACGACCGTGAGCGAGTGGCGCAATTGATTGCCGAAGTGGGCCTCGATGGCTTCGCCAGCGCGCTGCCCAAGGAGCTCTCCGGCGGCATGGCGCAGCGCGTGGCCCTGGCGCGCGGACTCTACTCACGGCCACGGGTGCTGCTGCTCGACGAGCCCTTCAGCGCAGTGGATGCCTTCACCCGCATGAAACTGCAGGATCTGCTGCTCGAGCTGGCCGAGCACCATGCCATCGCCTTGTTGGTGGTGACCCACGACGTAGACGAGGCGCTGTATCTCAGTGACCGGGTGCTGGTGATGGGCAACCGCCCCAGCGGCATTCGCCAGGAGCTTATCGTCAACCTGCCGCGCCCCCGTGACCGCCGCGATGGCGAGCTGTCACGGCTGAAAGCCGAAGCGCTGACCGAGCTGCACCTGGCCCATGCGATCTAAGAGCCCGTTCGAAGTCTGCGGCGCGTCGGCAGCTGTGTTTTGAATAGGGCTGGCTTGCCGGCAGCCCAGCCGCAGAGCCGATCTGATCGCTTGCAGATGTGATGGCCAAAGGCTTCATATTTATTCCCCTTTGCCGATAGAAATGGAAAGGCATACGCGATGCTTCATTTCTGACTGGCCGGGGGTGGGTACATGTTGTTGAGACGCTTGAAAATAGCCAAACGAACGCTGTTGTGTTTCGCGCTTATGGTCGTGCTGGTGCTAGGGCTCGGTGGTTTCAGCCTGCTGCAACTGGCGAGCATTCGGGGCGAAGGGCTGGAGATCGAAAACGATGCCCTGCCGGGTATCGCCATTGGCGATGACATAGCCCTGGCGTTCGCCAATACGCGTTTCGATGTCATGAAGATGCTGTCCACCCGCGATGCTGCTCAGCTCAAAGAGGCCTACGAAGAACTGGAGCTGCGCAAAGCGGAGTTCGTGGAGGCCATGACAGCTTATCGGCCATTGATAACCTCTACGGACGAGCGCGCGTTGCTCGACAACATAGATCGCATCTTTCAGGGCTATAGCGGCCAGGCAGAGCAGGTACATGAGCTGGTCGGGGCCGGGCAGGTCGAGGCAGGCCGAGAGCTGGCGTGGACGCAGATGGCCAATGTCGCGAAAACGATGGTCGGTGAGCTGGACAAGCTCGAGCAGATCAACGATGCGTCCGAGCAGGCATCGAGTGCCAAGGCCACTGCCGAGTACGATAAGGCCAAGCTGATCACGCTCATTACGATGTTCATCGCCGTGGTGGCGACGGTGATACTGGCGTGGCGTCTGACGAAAAGTCTTTCCGGGCCCATCGGGCAGGCGTTGGCTGCTTCCGAGACGGTGGCGGCGGGCGACCTGCGGCCAACCAGCGCTGACACTTCGGGCATCGACGAAGCGGCCCTGTTGCTGCAATCCATGGAGCGCATGCGCGAAAACCTGCGCTCGACCCTCACGCATGTCGGCGATGCGGCGAGCCAGTTGTCCTCGGCCACCGAGGAGATGAGCGCGCTGATGCTGAGCAACAACGCGGATCTGCTGACTCAGAACAGCGAGATCGAGATGGCCGCGACCGCCGTGACGGAAATGAGTCAGGCTGTCGACGAGGTCACCCGTAATGCGGTCTCGACCTCAGAAGAGTCCAAGGCTTCATCGCGCACGGCCAAGCAGGGCGAGGAGGAGCTCGAGCGGACGGTTCGATCCATCATCGAGTTGACCGAAAACGTCTCCAGCGCCTCCGAGCAGGCTCAGCTTCTGGCTTCTCGAACGCTGGAAATCACCAAGGTGCTGGAAGTCATTCGCTCGGTCTCCGAGCAAACCAACCTGCTGGCGCTGAACGCCGCGATCGAAGCAGCTCGCGCCGGCGATGCCGGGCGCGGCTTTGCGGTGGTTGCCGACGAGGTGCGTGCGCTGGCCCACCGCACCAGTGAATCGACCCGTGAAATCGAAACCATGATCGGCCATATCCAGCAGGGCACTCGCAGTACTGTCTCTGCGTTGGCAGTGAGCAGCGAGCAGGCTCAACGAACCAAGGGCCAGGCTCAGTCGGCCAAGGATGCATTGAGCCTGATCGCCAGCTCCGTGACGGTGATCGACGATCGCAATACAGTTATCGCCAGCGCATGTGAAGAGCAGGCACAGGTCGCCCGGGAGGTCGATAGCAACCTCGTGCGCATCCGCGACCTCTCCGCCCAGTCCGCGGTTCGTGCCGATCAAACGGGCAGTGCCAGTCGTGCGCTTGCCGAGCTGGCTACGGGCCTGAGCGTCAAACTCAGGCATTTTCAACTGTGAGAAGTAGGGCTGCGTAATTCGCCGCCCTGCTAGTCCTGTCTTTTGCATGAGGTTAGAGCTCATGCGCGTTACAGCAGAGGGGCAGGGCGCCAGCTCATCCACGATGCTGAGGTCGCATGGTCATCAGCTGTCATATCGACAGGTTGATGACCCGGTTGCCCTGCGAACTTTGCGCAGGTTTTCGTTTGTTGACGACCAGCTCGCCAATCGCGATCAGCCTGGCCCGGGTGACGTTGCGCGTCAGCCCAAGCAGGCTGGCGGTGTGTACCTGGTTGTAATGGCTGAAACGGTAGGCGGCCCTTAGCAGGCTGTCCTCGACCTTCTCGTGAAGGGCGCCGCTCTGCTCCTCGAACAGCCGCTGGAATGCGCGCTGCAGCAGGGCATCGGCGGACTCGTCGACCGGCGGCGTGCCATCCTGGCGCTCGATGCGCATGTTCGAAAGGCGCAGATCATCGTGCTCGATCACCCCGGCGCGGCAGATCAGCAGCGTGTGGTGGATGACGTTCTCCAACTCACGGATGTTGCCGGGCCAGCTGTAATTGACCAGCTTGGTCTGCGCCTCGTGGGTCAGGCGCACCTCGCCGTAGCCAAGACGGTTGCTGTAGGCCGTGATGAAGTGCCGGGTCAGCGGCAGGATATCGCCAGGGCGCTCGCGCAGCGGGTGCAATTGCAGGCTGACGACATTCAGGCGGTAGTACAGATCCTCGCGGAAATGCCCGGCGTTGATGGCCTTTTCCAGTAGCACGTTGGTTGCCGCCAGTACCCTGACGTTGATCGGAATGCTTTTGCGTGAGCCAAGGCGTACCACCTCTCGCTCCTGCAGAACGCGCAGCAGCTTGACCTGGATGGGCATCGGCAGGTCACCGATCTCGTCGAGGAACAGGGTGCCGCCGTTGGCCTCCTCGAACCAGCCGGCCTTGGCAGCCAGGGCGCCGGTGAAGGCACCCTTTTCGTGGCCAAACAGCTCGGCCTCGACCAGAGACTCGGAGAAGGCTCCGCAGTTGACCGCCATGAACGGCCCGTTGCGCCGGCCACTGAGGTTATGGATATGCCGAGCGACCAGCTCCTTCCCAGTACCGGTTTCGCCGATTATCAGGACGCTGGCCTCGCTGGGTGCGACCTGTTGCAAGTGGGCGAGCAGCGCCTGCGATTTTGGGTCTTCGAAAACCTGTGCGGTTGCCCGAATCGAGGTAGCCAGTGCGGGAGAGGGAGGAAGCGTCAACAGCTGCATGGGTATCCCTATGAGTAGAAGGTTGGGGTGGGGCGCGTCTGGTTGAGAGCCCAGTCGCCCAGTTCCTGGATCTTGTAGTCCACGGGGTCGTGCAGGGTTTGCGTGCGCAGGTTGCGCCAGTGCCGATCAAGACGTAGTGAGGCATGAGTCGCGCGAGCACCCGTGACCTCGAAAAGCCGATTGCAGATATCCAGGCCGGTACGGCTGGCTGCCACCTTGGCGGTGGAGATGGAGATGGCCAGTTGTGCACGCTCTTCTGCGCTTAGCGCATGTTCCTTGCTCCAGGCCTCATCGAGCTGCGCGGCGGCGCGCTCGACCAGCAGGCGCACGCCTTCCAGGCCGACCCAGAACTCGCCGTAGTGGCGCAGGATGTAGGGATCTTCACTGGTGTGCTGGGCCTTGGATTTGAACCAGGGTCGGCCCTCCTTGAGCGTGTAGTGACGTGCGTCTTCCAGGGCGCCTTCGGCGATGCCGAGAAAGATGTGGGAGAAGTGCAACTGCGCGATCAGCGGCCTGAGGCAGGCAAACGGCGTACTCAGCGGTCCCGGATCGAGCAGCAGCTCTTCTTCCTCGACACGCACCCGCTCGAAGGTCGCGCTGCCGCTGTCGGTCTGTCGCTGGCCCATGTTGTTCCAGTCATCATGCAGGGTGATTCCAGTACGACCGCTGGGGATTGCGGCAATCAGCAGCTTGCCCCCGGCACTTTCGTCAACGGCCGAGGCGATCAGCATCTCCGAGTCGGTGGCGCCCGAGCAGAAGCTCTTCTTGCCGGAGAACTCGCGCCAGCCATCGAATTTCTTGACGATGGTTCGGGTGTCCAGCGGGTTCAGGGCGTTGCCCCAGAACCAGTTCTTGCGTGCGGTCTGCTCGTACCAGGGCTGCCACTGTTCTGGCCGGGAGAACAGCCGCACGGTCGCCAGCATCAGGTGTTGGAAACCGAATACGTGGGCGATGGAGCTGTCGACCTTGGCGAATTCACGCACCACCCCCAGGGTCTCGGCCCAGCTAGCGCCCACGCCACCGAACTGTGTCGGGATGCTGAGTGCGAGCAGGCCGCTCTGGCGAATGGCGTCGCGCTCGGCCTTTGGCGTTCCGCCTGCTTCATCGCGCTCGACAGCGGTTTCGGCAAAGCCGGCAGCCAGCTTTCGCGCGGTTTGCAGTGGGCTGAGAACTGCAGTTTTATGATGGGCGCTCACGCGGAAGTCCTCGCTGTCTGGGTACTGGGCAGCACGTCGTTGGCGATCATTTCGCCGAATGGGCCCGTGAGATTGGTGATGCCACGCCCGGCCAGGCTGGCATAGGGCTCGGGCAGAAGCGGGAAAACCAGCTCGGCGAAGCGATAAGCTTCCTCGAGGTGGGGGTAGCCCGAGAAAATGAAGCTGTCGATGCCCAGGTCGGCGTACTCCTTGATGCGATCCGCCACCTGCTGCGGGTCACCGACCAACGCAGTGCCAGCACCGCCACGCACCAGGCCGACGCCAGCCCAGAGGTTGGGGGCGATTTCCAGGCTGTCGCGGCGTCCACCATGCAGGGCCGCCATGCGTCGCTGGCCTTCGGAGTCGAAGCGCGAGAAGGACTTCTGCGCCGCCTCGATGGTGTCGTCCGAGATGTGCTCGATCAAGCGATCTGCAGCCGCCCAGGCTTCTTCCGCCGTCTCCCGGACGATTACGTGCAGGCGAATACCGAACTTCAGGGTGCGCCCATGTTTGGCGGCGCGGGCGCGAACATCGGCGATTTTCTCGGCCACTGCGGCTGGCGGTTCGCCCCATGTCAGGTAGACGTCGAGCTGCTCGGCGGCAAGCTCGTGGGCGGCCTCCGATGATCCGCCGAAGTACAGCGGCGGGTAAGGGCGCTGCAGCGGTGGATAGAGAGCTTTGGCGTTATCGACCTTGAGGTGTTTGCCGTCGAAATCCACGGCTTCCCCTTGTAGCACGCGACGCCAGATACGCAGGAACTCGTCGGTGACTTCGTAGCGCTCGGCATGGCTCAGGTGAATGCCGTCGCCGCGATTCTCGTCGGGGTCGCCGCCGGTAACGACATTGATCAGCAGGCGCCCGCCTGACAGGCGATCCAGGGTTGCGGTCATGCGCGCCGAGACGGTTGGCGAAATGATTCCGGGGCGGATGGCGACCAGATAACGCAGGCGCTCGGTCATGGGCGCCAGGGCCGAGGCGACTACCCACGAGTCTTCGCAGGAACGGCCGGTTGGAATCAGTACGCCGTAATAGCCCAGCCCGTCGGCTGCCTGGGCGATCTGCTTGAGGTAGTTGAGGGTTACCGGGCGGGCGCCCTGACTGGTACCGAGAAAGTGGCCGTCGCCATGGGTCGGTAGAAACCAGAAAACATTCATCGAGACGCCTCCCGCTCATTGCGGGCCTGTTGCCGGCCAGCATGGATCGAGAGCGCTGACGGCCTGCGGTGGGTCGTAGATTTGGTGCGGTGAGCAATCATGTACGCGTCCTGTGACTGAGCCCCGTGAACAGGGCGGTACAGGCAGACAGCAAGAGCTGTACCAGCAGCATTGACCACGGATTATGTGGCCTTGAGGCAGCTGATGAAGGAGGAGGTGTTGCTCTGCCGGGCGTAGTGTTGCGCAACTGTTGCCTAGCAAACAGTTGTTGGGCGTACAGCGCGGATGCAGAAAAGGGTTGGAGGGTGCAGGGCATGGCGTGCTCGTTTCGTGTCCTGTTCATCAGGGTTATACGAGCAACGACTTATTCTTCAAAAGAATTTGAAAGGATATCGTTATAGCTGTTTTTGAATTTTTGCTGCTAATCCTGTTTCTAGATTTATTTTATAAAATATATAAAAATCATAAACTTATGAATTATATGTGATGTTATTTATCGATTGTTTTCCTGCCTTATGCTAAGCAGGCAGAAGATTCGCTGATCGCCAAACTGCTTGTGACCTGTCCAGCTAAACTGCTTTTTACCGATTTTATCGCCATCTGCCGACCTGTTCGGTGGTTTTGGCACCCAAGTGTCCATCGTGCAACAGTGCTGCGCTCTGCATGCCTTGTTAGCAGTGACGACGTCATCACACCTGTAGGCTGCGCTTTTACAGGAGAAACAATCTAGTAAATCCTTATTTATCAATAAAGTAAGATTGATATTTAAATAAATTATCACCTTTATTGGTGCCAAAAACGCCCCAGACTGGAATGTGGTGCGCCTGGTTTTCTTGAGGGATGGCGTGCATCCCCGGTAGGGATGCACGTCGGCCTATCAAACCAGTCCGGTCGCTTTGGGTGTGTCTTGGCGGCTGCCCCATTCTGTCCATGAGCCGTCATACAGTGCAGCTTCTGGAAGACCGGCCACTTCCAGGCCTAGCAGCAGTACGGCAGCCGTTACGCCGCTACCGCAGCTGGTGATCACTGATTTTTTGCCGTCGACGCCGGCCTCGGCGAACAGTGCACGCAGCGAGTCTGCGGGCTGCAGGGTGTGATCAGCGCGCAGTAGTCGGCTGTAGGGCAGGTTGTGGCTGCCTGGAATATGCCCCGAGGCAACGCCCGAGCGTGCTTCTGCGGTACTGCCATCGAAGCGGTTGGCGGCGCGGGCATCGAGGATCAGGGTGTCGTGTTGATCGATGGCTTCGAGTACGTCGCCCAAGCCCTTGAGCCTGCGTGTATGCACGTTGGTTTCGAAGGTTCGCTGGGGAACGGCAGCAGGTTCGCCTGTTTCGCTGGGACGGCCTTCGGCCAGCCATTTGGGCAGCCCGCCATCGAGCACGGCGACGTGCTCGTGACCGAAATAGCGAAACAGCCACCAGGCGCGGGCGGCGGAGAACAGTCCCTTCTGATCGTAAACCACCACGCGGCTGCTGTTGTCGACGCCCTGTGCGCCGATCAGACGGGCGAAACGGCCCTGGGATGGCACGGTATGGGGCAGCGGTGTATCAGGGTCGGAAAAGGCGTCGATATCGAAGAAGCGTGCGCCGGGGATATGCCCCTTGAGGTATTCCTCGTGGCCGTTCTTCGCTTCATTGGGCAGGTAGGTGCTGGCATCGAACAGCACCACGTCCGCGGCATTGCCCTCGCGGGCGAGCCATTCACTGGTAACCAGGGGAGCAAAACTCATCCTTCCATCTCCTTTCGTCTGGGGCGGTTTACTTTTCATCCTGCCAGCTTGGCTGGCAGGTGGCATCCCATGGCGATGGTTTCCACTAGACCGTTTTCACCTATGCATAGGATGCGCAGGTCAGTCGCGGAAGAACACTTGTACCAAGTGATAGCCGAACTGGCTCTTGATCGGGCCGTGGATCTCGCGCAGCGGTTTTTTAAAAATCACCTGGTCGATGGCGCGCACCATCTGCCCAGGTTTCACTTCGCCCAAGTCACCACCGCGTTTGCCGGAGGGGCAGGTTGAATGTTTGCGGGCCAGCACGTCGAAGGCTTCGCCCGCCGCGATGCGTTTTTTAAGAGCCGCCGCTTCCGCCTCGGTCTTGACCAGAATGTGGCGGGCCATTGCCTTTGCCATGACGGATTCCTCATTTTTTCGGGCGCATATTGTGCCAGTATTTGATGCGCCATCAGAATGGCGTCGTTTTTCCGGCTTAATCTGGCCGGTCTCTCAACAAACCTTGGCCTAAGGTCAACAGACTCTAACTCCAGTCGGAATGCAGCTAATGGACCTTCAAGCAATGCTGAAAATTCTCTCCAGCCAGGACGGCTCCGACCTGTATCTGTCGACCGGCGCGCCGCCGTGCGCCAAGTTCAATGGCGTGCTCAAGGCGTTGAGTGGGGAGCCACTGAAGGCTGGGGCCGTGGCCGATATCGCCGATGCCATCATGGATAGCGCGCAGAAGGAGGAGTTCGAGCGCGAGCTGGAAATGAACCTGGCGATCTCCATCAACGGCGTCGGGCGTTTTCGCATCAACATCTTCAAACAGCGCAATGAAGTGTCCATTGTCGCCCGTAACATCAAGCTCGACATCCCGCGTTTCGAGGATTTGAAGCTGCCTGAGGTACTGCTCAAGACCGTGATGGAAAAGCGCGGACTGGTGCTGTTCGTGGGTGGCACCGGCTCGGGTAAGTCGACTTCGCTGGCGGCCCTGATTGACTATCGCAATCGCAACAGCGGCGGACACATCATTACTATCGAGGATCCGGTGGAGTACGTGCACCGGCACAAGAAGTCGATAATCAACCAGCGGGAGGTGGGTGTGGACACGCGCAGTTTCCACGCGGCGCTGAAAAATACCCTGCGTCAGGCGCCGGACGTGATCCTGATCGGCGAAATCCGTGACCGCGAAACCATGGAGCACGCCCTGGCCTTTGCTGATACCGGGCACTTGGCGATTTCTACCCTGCATGCCAACAACGCCAACCAGGCGCTGGATCGGATCATCAATTTCTTCCCCGAGGATCGCCGGCCGCAGCTGCTCAACGATCTGGGCAACAACCTCAAGGCCTTTGTCTCTCAGCGCCTGGTCAAAACTACTGACGGCAAGCGCCGGGCAGCCGTCGAAGTGCTGCTCGGTACGCCGACCATCCGCGACCTGATCAAGCGCAACGAGTTTGCCGAGATCAAGGAAATCATGGAGAAATCCAAGAACCTCGGCATGCAGACCTTCGACCAAGCGCTGATCGACCTGGTGAACGAAGGGGCCATCGACGAGGAGGAGGCGGTCAAGAACGCCGATTCGGCGAACAACGTGCGCCTCAAACTCAAGCTCTATCGCGAGAATCCAGCTGTGCCAACGCCCGTGGCGCAGGCCGCACCGACAGCGGAGGTAAGCCCACCGAAGGTTGCCGAAGCCACAGACTGGGGGCTGGAACTGAAACTCGAAGACATCGAAGTGGAAACGCCACCCGAAGATCCGGGCCGCCGCGGCATCTGAACCTGCCAAGGCGGCGCTGGCTGTAATCAGCCTCTGGCTGCCGCCTAGTGGCCAATCAGGGCCGCTTACGCTTCTCGTGGCCTTCGATGATCGTCAGCAGGTCTTCCATTGTGCTGTCGAGGTAGCGGCCGGCACGGTAGTCCGCCTTGCTCGCTTCGCCGCCGTCGATAACCGCCTGGGGCTGTTCGACGAAGCGGCCGATCGGCTCGAAGCCTTCGTCCAGCACCACCACCAACGGAATTGGTATGCGCTCCAGGTTAAGGCGCTCTTTTAGCCCGTGCTCGGCACGGCCCTTGGAGACTATCGCCAGTGCCACGCGTGGCTGCAGACGCTGCAGGTGATCCATGGCCGTGAGATTGAGCTGGCAGTCCGGGCACCACATCTCGCCGGCGGCCAGCAGGTAATAGCGGCCTTCCACGGCCTCCAGCCGCTGGCGTGTTTCCGCGCTCAATGCGTTTTCGCCATCCAGCTGCTCTTGTGCGCGTTGCACGGCGGCAATTTCGGCGGGCATGCCGTGGCTGACGAAGGCATCGAAACCCTCGCCGATGGCGAACAGCGCCTGGTAGGAAGTCATGCTGAGTTCTCGTGCAGGGTGGCAGCGCAGTCCAGCAGAAAATCCTGGGGGCGGCAATCGCTGATCGCGCTAGCGATTGGGCGCGTAGCGCTCGGTGATGCGCTGCAGGCTGCCATCACTGCGCATGCTCTCGAGGGCATCATGGACGGATCTGACCAGTTGCTGGTCGCATTGCAGCGAGCAGGCGATGTACATGTCCAGCGGTGCCAGCTGTGCGCTCATCGCCAGCTCGGGGCCGCTATCCCACTGGTGTCGGCCTTCCAGCTCGGTGGTGAACCAGGCGTCGACACGTCCTCGCCTTACCAGCTGGATCGGTCTGTCGCCGAGTTTGAGTACATAGAGCTGGTCGCCGGTGAAACCGTTGCGTCTGAGCAGTTCTTCCTGCGCGGAGCCCAGGCCGACGGCAACCAGCCGGTAACGCTGGCGTGCTTCCTCCAGGCTGGCGACCGGGTTGTCGAGGGTAAAAAAGGCGCGGTAGAGGGGCTGGATATTGGCTACCCAGGTGAAGTGTTCCTCCCGTGCTGGAGTGCGCGAGAGTGGCACGATCATCACGTCACGTGATTCCTGCGTGCGTTTCTGTGCCCGCGGCCACGGGACATTCTCGATCACGGGGTTATAGCCAGCCCGCTGCAGTGCCATGATGGCAGCGTCACCGGTGATGCCATTGCCGTTGTCACTATGCAGGGCCAATGGTGCCGCGTCCGGCATATAAAGCTGGATATCGCGCTGCTCGGCAGCTAACGAGCAGGGCAGCAGCAGTGGCAACAGGCAGGCGATCAGGCGCAACACGAGCATTCCTTGGGGGGATGTCGCGAGTATAGAAGCTGTTTGGATGGATATCCGTGAACATTTCCGGGGGATTGATGGAGCGTTCGACCAGGCTGCGTAGCTGCCTTGGTCAACTCATCTCTTACCTGATCTACGATGGGTTCTGGGGATCTCCCGGCCCTCAGGGCCGGAAGATCGCTGCCTTCAGGCTTGCAGCTCAGGCAAGTCGCGGTAGAGCTCCAGAGCTTGCGGATTGGCCAGGGCGTCGGTGTTTTTCACTGGTTGGTCGTGCACCACGTTGCGTACGGCCAGTTCGACGATCTTGCCGCTGATGGTGCGCGGAATGTCCGCCACCGCGACGATCCGCGCCGGCACGTGGCGTGGCGTGGTGTTGGCGCGAATCACCTGGCAGATCTGTTTCTGCAGCGCTTCGTCGAGCTGCACGCCGTCACGCAGGCGCACGAACAGCACCACACGTACGTCGCCGTCCCATTGCTGGCCGATGGCGATAGACTCCAGCACCTGCTCGACCTTTTCTACCTGGCGATAGATCTCGGCGGTGCCGATGCGTACGCCGCCGGGATTGAGCACGGCATCCGAGCGACCATGAATGATCAGCCCGCCATGGGGCGTCTGCTCGGCATAGTCGCCGTGCGCCCAGATTCCAGGGAAGGTATCGAAGTAGGCGCTGCGGAATTTCTCGCCGTCGGCGTCGTTCCAGAAGCCCACCGGCATGGAGGGGAAGTGCTGGGCGCAGACCAGCTCACCCTTGTCACCCGTCACTGCTTTGCCGTCGTCGTCCCAGACCTGCACGTCCATGCCCAAGCCCTTGCACTGGATCTCGCCGCGGTACACCGCGGAAACCGGATTACCCAGGGCAAAGCAGGAGACGATATCCGTGCCGCCGGAGATGGAGGACAGGCAGACGTCGGCTTTGATGTCGCGGTACACGTAATCGAAGCTTTCGTGGGCCAGGGGCGAGCCGGTTGAGAGAATCGCCTTGAGGCGCTGCAGACGATGACTTTCACGGGGTTTGGCGCCGGCCTTTTCCAGGGCTGCGATGAACTTGGCGCTGGTACCGAAAATACTGATGTCCTCGGCGTCGATCAGGTCGATCAGGCGATTGGCATTCGGGTGGAACGGCGAGCCGTCATACAGCACCAGCGTGGCACCCAGCGCCAGGCCGGAAACCAGCCAGTTCCACATCATCCAGCCGCAGGTGGTGTAGTAGAACAGCGTGTCGTCGGCCGTCAGGTCGCTGTGCAGACCCAGTTCCTTGACGTGCTGCAGCAGGGTGCCACCGGCGCCATGGACGATGCACTTGGGTACCCCGGTGGTGCCGCTGGAGTAGAGGATGTACAGCGGCTGCTCGAAGGGCACGGGGGTGAACTGCGGCTCGCCTTCGGCACGGTAGAAATCCTCCCAGCGCTGGACGCTGGCCTGGGTCTGGAAATCACCGGGTTGAGTGTTCGGATTGGCGTAGGGCACCACCACCAACTGCTGCAGGGTGGGCAGGTGCGAGAGGATTTCATTGAGCTTGCCCGTCAGGTCCAGCGTCTTGCCGGCGTAGCGATAACCGGCACAGGCGATCAGGATCTTGGGCTCGATCTGGCCGAAGCGGTCGATGACGCCCTGGGTGCCGAAATCCGGTGAGCAGCTCGACCATGTCGCGCCCAGGCTGGCGGTGGCGAGCATGCCAACCAGGGTCTGCCAGGTGTTGGGCATGAACGCCGCGACCCGGTCGCCAATCCCCACGCCAGCGTCCTGCAGGCTGCGTTGCAGACCGGCGACATGGGCGGCCAGTTGCGCGTAACTCAGCTGCTCGCGGCTGCCGTCTTCGGCCACGGCGACGATGGCCGGGTGCTCGTCGCGGCGGCGCAGCAGATGCTCGGCGAAATTCAGCGTGGCACCCGGAAACCAGTGGGCGCCGGGCATGGCCGGGCCTTCTTCGAGCACTGCACGTGGTTGCTGGCTGAAGCGAATGTCGAAGACCTCGACGATGGCCTGCCAGAACGCTTCGCGCTCGCTCACGCTCCAGGCGTGCAGCGCCGGGTAGTCGGCCAGATCCAGGCCGTGGCGGCTGTTGACGAAGCGGCGAAAGGCATCCATTCGTGTAGCGCTGATGCGTTCGGCCGTGGGCGTCCAGAGCGGTTGCTGCATTGGGTTACCTCACTACTTTTTTATTCGTGGGCAGGGCCATTCAGCCCTGCCGGTTTCCATCTATTGTGCCAGCCAGCCGCCATCCATGTTCCAGGCCGCGCCGCGAACCTGGGCAGCGGCATCGCTGCACAGAAACAATGCCAACTCGCCGAGCTGTCTGGGCGTCACGAACTCCAGCGACGGCTGTTTTTCAGCCAGCAGGTTACGCCGTTCGGCTTCGCTGTCGCCGCTTTCGGCCGCGCGGGCATCGATCTGCGCCTGCACCAGAGGCGTCAGTACCCAGCCCGGGCAGATGGCGTTGCAGGTGATGCCGGTGGTGGCGGTTTCCAGCGCCACGGATTTGCTCAGGCCGATCAGCCCGTGCTTGGCCGCCACGTAGGCACTCTTGCCGGGTGATGCCGCCAGCCCGTGGGCAGAGGCGATATTGATGATGCGCCCCCAGTTGCGTTGGCGCATACCGGGCAGCGTCAGCCGGGTGGTGTGGAAGGCCGAGGAGAGATTGATCGCGATGATCGCGTCCCAGCGCTCCGGGGCGAAGGTTTCCACGGGTGACACGTGCTGGATGCCCGCGTTGTTGACCAGGATGTCGACGGCACCGAACGCCTGCTCGGTGTAGGCGATCATCGCCTCGATCTGCTGTGGATCGGAGACATCTGCCGGGTGATGGCCGACCTTGCCGCCGAACGCCGCCACGGAGTCGATGGCCGCCTGGGCGTCGCCGAAACCATTGAGTACCAGATCAGCACCGGCTTCGGCCAGCACCAGCGCGATGCCCAGGCCGATGCCGCTGGTGGAGCCGGTGACCAGTGCGGTCTTGCCTTTGAGATTCATACGAACTCCTCATGCATGCGGCCCCTGATCAGAGCCGCGCGCTTCACAAAAATTAAACGATGCCGGTGCTGTAGAACACGCCGATTACGAAGAACACGGCGAGCGTCTTGATGATCGTTATGCCGAAAATGTCCTTGTAGGCTTCGCGGTGGGTCAGCCCGGTGACCGCCAGCAGGGTGATCACCGCGCCGTTGTGGGGCAGGGTGTCCATGCCGCCGCTGGCCATGGAGGCGACGCGGTGCATGACTTCCAGCGGAATGTTGGCGGCGTTGGCGGCGGCTATGAAGCTGTCGGACATGGCCGCCAGGGCGATGCTCATGCCGCCCGACGCCGACCCGGTGATACCGGCCAGCAGGGTGACGGTTACCGCTTCGTTGACCAGCGGATCAGGGATGCCCTTGAGCGCGTCGGCGAGGATCAGGAAGCCCGGTAGCGATGCGATCACCGCGCCGAAGCCATACTCCGATGCAGTGTTCATCGCCGCCAGCAGCGAGCCACCCACCGCGCTCTTGGTGCCTTCGGCGAGCTTCTCGCGAATCACCCCGAAGGCGCTGACCAGCACCATCAGGATGCCCAGCAGCAGCGCCGCCTGCACCGCCCAGATGGCGGTCAGCTTGCTGACATCGGTTTGCAGTGGAGCCGCCATGCCGGCCAGTTGCAGGCTGTGGGTCTTGCCGTAGAACTCGGGAATCCAGTGGGTGAACAGCAGGTTGGCCACGCCCACCAGGATCAGCGGCGCGATGGCCAGCCATGGGCTGGGCAGCTTGATGTCGTCCGGGGTTTCCGGCTCGTTGCGCAGGTCGGTGCCGTAGCCCTCGCCAGCCCGCAAGGCCTTGCCCAGTTGCCGACGCAGATAGAGCATGCCGACGCCCAGTACGAACAGGCTGCCGATCAGTCCCAGCCAGGGCGCGGCCCAGGCAGTGGTGTTGAAGAAGGTGGTGGGGATGATGTTCTGGATCTGCGGTGTGCCGGGCAGGGCGTCCATGGTGAAGCTGAATGCGCCGAGGGCGATGGTCGCAGGAATCAGTCGCTTGGGAATGTTGCTCTGGCGGAACATCTCGGCAGCGAACGGGTAGACCGCGAATACCACCACGAACAGCGACACGCCACCGTAGGTCAGCAGGGCGCAGACCAGTACGATCACCAGCATCGCCTGGCCGGTGCCGAACAGACGGATGGCGGCCGCCACGATGGAGCGCGAGAACCCGGACAGCTCGATCAGTTTGCCGAACACGGCACCGAGCAGGAACACCGGAAAATAGAGCTTGATGAAGCCAACCATCTTCTCCATGAACACCCCGGTGAAGGCGGGCGCCACGGCGCTGGGGTCGGTGAGCAGCACGGCACCGAGCGCGGCGATGGGAGCGAAGAGGATGACGCTGTAGCCACGGTAGGCGGCCAGCATCAGTAGAGCCAGTGCAGCGAGGGCGATGATGACACTCATCGTCTATCTCCTGACCCTGCAGCACGGCGAATCGAGAGGCTGCCGTAGCCTTCGAGTAACTCGCACAGGCGCTGTGGGCGCTTTTGTTTTTGTTGTCGGCGGCGGGTGGGCCCGCGACTGGCTTGTAGCGAGTTCTATGCCAGTTTTATAAGTTGTTGAATTTGAATGACTTTATTTTTAGCTAAGCGGCGCCGCCTGCTATTCGTCCCGTTTCTGGGACGAAAATCAGGCGTTATGCCGTATTGACTTGGTGTGCGCGTTTGTCCCGAAGGTGGGATTAGTCCCGCATTCAGGACGACAGGCCGAGCTCCAGCATCTTGCGATACAGGGTGGAGCGGCCCAGGCCCAGTCGCTGCGCAGCTTGCGGCACATCTCCAGCAGTGGCGGCCAGGGCCTTGCGGATCAGTTCGCGCTCGAAGTCGGCGCGGGCCTGGTGGAAGTCGTCGATCTGAGCGTCATCCGCAATCAGGTTGTTTGCTTCGGGCACCGCATGCAGCGTACCGATTGCTGCTGCCACCGCCGCGCGGTCGAGCAGCGTTTCATCGCTGAGCAGGCAAGCGCGCTCCAGCACGTTGTGCAGTTCACGGACGTTGCCGGGCCAGGCATGCCGAGCCAGCAGAGCCATGGCTTCGGGGTGCAGTTCGTGGCGTCCCTGCAGCGCGTCGAAGATCGCTTCGCAGAGCGCCGGCAGGTCTTCCAGGCGTTCGCGCAACGGCGGCACGGCGATGGTCAGCACGTTGAGGCGGTAGTACAGGTCGGCCCGGAAGGTGCCTTTGCGTACCGCGGCCTCCAGGTCGATGGACGTGGCGGCGATCAGCCTTACATCGCTGCGCAGCACCTCGTTGGAGCCCACTGGCTCGAACTCCTTCTCCTGCAGCACACGCAGCAGCTTGCTCTGCAGTGTCAGCGGCATGTCGCCGATTTCGTCGAGAAACAGCGTGCCGCCGTGGGCGATCTGCAGCTTGCCAGCACGGCCTTTGCGATCGGCGCCGGTGAAGGCGCCAGGTGCGGTACCGAAGAATTCCGCTTCGAGCAGGGTTTCCGGAATCGCCGCGGTGTTCAGGCTGACGAAGGGTTTGCTGGCCCGAGGCGAGGCATTGTGAATGGCGTGGGCGAGCAGCTCCTTACCGGTGCCGGTTTCGCCCAGCAGCAATACCGCCGAATCGCTGGTCGCGCTGCGCCGGGCCAAGCGCTTGACCTCCAGGCTGCGGGCGCTGGTGCCGATGAAATGGGCGAAGCTGTACTTGGCCTGGCGGGACTTGAGTTGCGAGCGCGTGGAGGCCAGTTCCTGCTGCATCGCCTGGTAGCGGGCCAGTAGCGGCGACAGCGATTGCAGCTCGTCGAACAGCGCGAAGCCGATGGCGCCGATCACCTCGCCGGCATCGTCATGAATGGGCAGGCGCATGACCACCAGCGGTTCGCGCGGGGTGTCCATCATATCCAGCAGGATCGGCCGGCCGCTTTTCACCACATCGCGCAGCAGGCTGCCGGGAATCACGCTTTCGCAGGGTCTGCCGATGGCTTCGCTGGCATGCCCGAGGCCGAAGCGTTGGGCGTAACGCTCGTTGATCCACACGATGCGCGCATCACGGTCGACGATGATGGTGCCTTCGCTGGACTGCTCGAAGATCTCGAACAGCGAGTGAATGGCCAGTTGGCGGACGTAGGGGTAATTGCCGAGGTCGTTCATGGCGCTCATCGTGGCAGATGCAGAGCGCGGATCATAAACCAGATGGTCGCGGGGGCGGGCAGGCGTGGCACGCAGGGCGCGCCACGCTTTTCACTTAGGAGGCGTCTGCGGCCTTGCGCGGGGCTTTGGTGGCAGTGGTTTCGATCAAGCCATCGGCCCGGAACATCGACTTGATGCCACGCACGGCCTGGCGAATACGATCCTGGTTCTCGATCAGTGCGAAGCGTACATGGTCGTCGCCGTAATCACCGAAGCCGATGCCCGGCGACACGCAGACCTTGGCTTCGGCCAGCAGTTTCTTGGCGAACTCCAGGGAGCCAAGAGGGGCGTAAGCCTTGGGAATCTTCGCCCACACGTACATCGAGGCCTTGGGGTTTTCGACCATCCAGCCCAGCTCGTGCAGGCCCTTGACCAGCACGTTGCGGCGCTGGCGATACTGTTCGGCGATGTCGCGCACGCACTGCTGGTCGCCTTCGAGTGCAGCAATGGCGGCGACTTGCAGTGGCGTGAAGGTGCCGTAGTCGTGGTAGCTCTTGATCCGCCCCAGGGCGTTGACCAGCTCCGGGTTGCCGACCATGAAGCCAATTCGCCAGCCGGCCATGTTGTAGCTCTTGGACAGCGTGAAGAACTCCACGGCGATGTCCTTGGCGCCTGGTACTTGCATGATCGACGGGGCTTTCCAGCCGTCATAGACGATGTCGGCATACGCCAGGTCGTGGATCACCAGTACGTTGTACTGCTTGGCCAGGGCCACCACGCGCTCGAAGAAGTCCAGCTCCACGCACTGCGCGGTGGGGTTGGAGGGGAAGCCCAGGATCATCATCTTCGGCTTGGGGATGCTCTCGCGGATCGCCCGTTCCAGCTCGATGAAAAAGTCCACGCCAGGCACCAGCGGCACCGAGCGCACCTGGGCCCCGGCGATCACTGCACCGTAGATATGAATCGGGTAGCTGGGGTTGGGCACCAGCACGGTATCGCCATGATCCAGGGTGGCCAGCATCAGATGCGCCAGGCCTTCCTTGGAACCGATAGTGACGATGGCTTCGCTTTCCGGGTCGATGTCGACCTGATAGCGATCCTGGTACCAACGCGAGATCGCCCGGCGCAGGCGCGGGATACCGCGGGAGGTGGAGTAGCCATGGGTGTCTTCACGCTGAGCGACCTGTACTAGCTTTTCCACGATATGCGGCGGCGTCGCGCCATCGGGGTTGCCCATGCTCAGGTCGATGATGTCCTCGCCACGGCGGCGAGCGGCCATCTTCAGTTCAGCGGTGATATTGAAAACGTAAGGGGGGAGACGATCGATGCGCGCAAAGCGGCGCGGAGCTTGGTCAGCCATGCTTTCCTCAGAGAACGTAAGCGCCCGGAACCGTCCGAGCGACGTAGGCCACTGCGGTGGCCTGGGCGGACAATAATCTCAGCCGCAGGCTTTGTCGAGAGGCTCTGCACAAACAATCGCGCGCGTTGCACCAGTCGCCGGTGGCCGGCATGAAACGATATCCTTGGCCACGACTCGAACACCGATGCTCACCGCCGGGCAGAGCGAATCGGCGTCGCATCACAACAAACAGAGAGCCGTCATCGAGATGAATCAGGGATATATCGCCATGGGCCTGTTCACCGCCAGCCTGGCTCTGTCGCTTCCTGCCGTTGCCATGTCCGAGCAGGCGTTTCAGGGGCGCGCCGCTGAAGTGTTCAAGCCACTGATGGCAAAGTACGACGTTCCCGGTCTGGCTGTCGGCGTGACCTGGAAGGGCAGGCATTATGTGTACACCCAGGGTATGGCAGATCGGGCAGCAGCCATTCCGGTCGACTCCGCCACACTGTTCGAGCTGGGGTCGCTGAGCAAGACCTTCAACGTTACCCTGGCGGCACTTGCGCAGCAGCGTTCGCTGTTGTCGCTCGATGACCCGGCGGCGAAGCACATCCCCGAGATGGACAAGCGCCCGTTCGGCGCCCTGAGCCTGATGGATCTGGCCACCCACCAGAGCAGCGGCCTGCCATTGCAGCCGCCGGATGTGGCCAAAGACGACGCCAGCTTGATGGCCTGGTTGAAACAATGGCAGCCGGTGGCCGGCAGTGGCCATGAGCGCTCTTACTCCAACGTCAGTATCGGCATGCTTGGGCGGATCTCGGCTCAGGCATTCGGGCAGCCCTATGCCCAGGCGCTCCACGACAACGTACTGCAGCCTCTGGCGCTTCAGCATACTTACGTCGAAGTGCCTGCTGCGCAGGTGAAGCACTATGCCTATGGGTACGCGCGTGACAACAACGCAGCGATCCGGGTCAATCCAGGCATGCTCGATGCCGAAGCCTACGGCTTGAAGTCGGATATCGACGACATGCTGCGCTTCGTCGATATCAACCTGGGTGCCATCGCCGTGCCCGAACAGCTTTCCACCGCCATACAGACAACGCATCAAGGCGTTACTCGAACATCCGCATTCACCCAGGCGATGATCTGGGAGCGCTATCCCTGGCCGGTTTCCCGTGCGGAGCTGTTAGCCGGCAACGCCCCGGCCCTGGCCCTGGAAAGCCAGCCGGCCAGCCGCTTGAGCGCCAGAGACACCTCCGAGCATGGCGTACTGTTCAGCAAGACCGGCTCGACCAATGGTTTTGGCGGTTATGTCGCTTTCATCCCCGATGAAGAGATCGGCCTGGTCCTGCTGGCCAACCGCAACGTGCCGTTGGAACCTCGTGTAGATGCGGCCTTCACGCTGCTTCAGCAGGTGTTGAAAGACGATCGCTAACGTCATGCTCGTATGGCTCAGGCATTTTTCAGGCGTAGCAGCAGGGTGATGAGGGTTTCGATATCCGCATCCGTGGTACGCCAGGAGCTCACACTCAGGCGGAAGGCCGGTCGGCCCTGCCAGACGGTGGCGCCGAACCAGACTTCGCCTGAGTCCTGCGCTGCCTTGAGAATCGCAGCGGTTTGCTCGTCCGAGTCGGCGCGCACCAGCACCTGATTGAGCCGCACCCGGTTGAGTACCTGATAGCCACCGTCACGCAGCGCTTCTGCAACGCGCCCGGCCTGACGGATATGGCGGTCGATCATTTCGCGCAAGCCGTCGCGGCCGAGACTGGCCAGCGCCGCCCAGATCGCCACGCCGCGCGCGCGCCGGGAAAACTCCAGGGTCAGATTCTTCTGCGAATCCTTCGAGGCCATGGCATAGGCTGCATCGCTGTTCATCGCCGCAGCCAGGGCATCGCCATCGCGACAGATGGCCATGGCGCTGTCGTACGGGGTGTTTAGCCATTTGTGGCCGTCGGTGGTCCAGCTGTCGGCTTGTTCGATGCCTTCGGCCAGCCCAGCCGACGAAGAGGCTCGTGCCCACAGGCCGAATGCGCCGTCGACATGCACCCAGGCACCAGCAGCCCGGGCGCGGGGAATCAGTTCGGCGAAACGGTCGAACTCGCCGGTGTTGACCTCACCGGCCTGAAGAATCAGCAGGGTGTGGTCATCCAGTTCCGGGAGCCGGGCGGGGTCGATACGGCCATGTTCGTCGACCGGCGCCAGTTGCAGGCGACGCATGCCGAAACCGAGCACGCGCAAGGCTTTTTTCACCGTGATGTGGGCGGTTTCGGAGATCACCACGCGAATCTCCGGGGCGCCGATCAAACCGTCCTGATCGAAATCCCAGCCTAGTTTCGCCAGCAACTGGCGGCGTGCTGCGGACAGGCAGGCGAGGGTACAGGCCGTGGCGCTGGTACCGAAGCCGACTGCGCTCTCGGTCGGCAGGCCGAGCGCCTCGCAGACCCAGCGGGCTGCGACTTTCTCCAGCTTGTCGGCAACTGGGGAGCCGTCGAATGACGACGCGCACTGATCCCACGCCAGCACCATGCGCTCGGCGGCTGCGGCGGCAGGCAGAGTGGCGCCGATCACGAAACCGAAATAGCGCGGGCCGTTGCTGGTGACGGTGGCGGGCGTGCCCAGTTCGTCGAGCTTGTGTAGCACCTGCTCGGCAAGACTTCCGGTGGTTGGCAGAGGCTGATCGAAGCCGTCCAGCGCCGCGATGGCGCTTTCCAGCGGGTAGACCCGGCGTTGCGCGATGCTGTCGTAATAGGCGAGGGCGCGACGATCGGCGTCGACCAGTAAAGCGCGTTCATCGGTGTGCATGGGGCGGTTCTCGGCAGGGAAATTCGATGGCTAACCCTAACCGAGCGAGCTGTTTTGCCGGCAGATACAGCCTTCTGGTGCTTTTCCCCTACAGTCGACCGGCCAGTACAGCTGTATCCGGTACAGTTGCCGCCGAGTGTCCGACGTTTCTGCGGTGATACTGCGTTTTCCTACGCGCATAAAAAAGCCCCGCACCAGGCGGGGCTTTCTAACGCAGGTGAAGCCTTAAGCTTGAACGACCGGGATGTTCGCGTTGGCCGCTGCTTCGCGGAACTCGGCGATCTGATCGAAGCTCAGGTAGCGATAGATGTCGGCAGCCATGCTGTCGATATTCTTCGCGTACTCCATGTACTCCTCGACGGTCGGCAGCTTGCCCAGGATGGACGCGACAGCGGCCAGCTCGGCAGAAGCCAGGTACACGTTGGCACCATCACCCAGGCGGTTCGGGAAGTTACGGGTCGACGTCGACACAACGGTCGAATTCGGCTCGACGCGTGCCTGGTTACCCATGCACAGCGAGCAGCCCGGCATTTCCATGCGCGCGCCGGCCTTGCCGTAGATGCCGTAGTAGCCCTCTTCGGTCAGTTGGTGAGCGTCCATCTTGGTCGGCGGCGACAGCCACAGACGGGTAGGCAGCTGACCTTTGACCTGATCCAGCAGCTTACCGGCAGCGCGGAAGTGACCGATGTTGGTCATGCACGAGCCGATGAACACTTCGTCGATCTTCTCGCCCTGAACGGTCGACAGCAGGCGCGCGTCGTCCGGGTCGTTAGGTGCGCAGAGAACGGGCTCCTTGATATCGGCCAGGTCGATTTCGACGATTTCGGCGTACTCGGCGTCCTTGTCTGCGCTGAGCAGCACAGGGTTGGCCAGCCAGGCTTCCATCGCTTGAGCGCGACGCTCCATGGTGCGCGCATCGCCGTAGCCTTCGCTGATCATCCAGCGCAGCAGGGTGATGTTCGACTTCAGGTATTCGGCAATGGCTTTTTCCGGCAGCTTGATGGTGCAACCTGCAGCGGAACGCTCGGCAGAGGCGTCGGACAGCTCGAACGCCTGCTCGACGGTCAAGTCGTCCAGGCCTTCGATTTCCAGGATGCGGCCGGAGAAGGCGTTGATCTTGCCTTTCTTCTCGACGGTCAGCAGACCTTGCTGGATGCCGTAGTAAGGGATGGCATGTACCAGGTCACGCAGGGTGATGCCCGGTTGCAGCTTGCCCTTGAAACGCACCAGAACCGACTCTGGCATATCCAGCGGCATAACGCCGGTGGCTGCGGCGAAGGCGACCAGGCCCGAACCGGCCGGGAAGGAGATGCCGATCGGGAAGCGGGTGTGCGAGTCACCACCGGTGCCGACGGTATCCGGCAGCAGCATGCGGTTCAGCCAGCTGTGGATGATGCCGTCGCCAGGACGCAGCGACACGCCGCCACGGGTGCGGATGAAATCCGGCAGAGTGTGGTGAGTGGTGACGTCGATCGGCTTCGGATAGGCCGCGGTGTGGCAGAACGACTGCATCACCAGGTCAGCGGAGAAACCCAGGCAAGCCAGGTCTTTCAGCTCGTCGCGGGTCATCGGGCCAGTGGTGTCCTGGGAACCGACGGTGGTCATCTTCGGCTCGCAGTAGGTGCCCGGACGAACACCTTTGTCTTCCGGCAGTCCGCATGCCTTGCCGACCATCTTCTGTGCCAGGGTGTAACCCTTGCCAGTGTCGACCGGCGCTTCTGGCAGTTTGAACAGGTCGGTTGGGCCCAGACCCAGCTCGGCACGTGCTTTTTCGGTCAGGCCACGGCCGACGATCAGCGGGATACGGCCGCCAGCGCGAACTTCGTCGAGCAGAACCGGGGTCTTCATTTCGAAGGTGGTGATGACGTCGTCAGTACCGTGCTTGCAGACTTTGCCTGCGTGCGGGTACAGGTCGATCACGTCGCCCATGTTGATGTTCGAGACATCGAATTCGATCGGCAGGGCGCCGGCGTCTTCCATGGTGTTGTAGAAGATCGGCGCGATTTTCGAGCCGAAGCAGAAACCGCCAGCACGCTTGTTAGGCACGTACGGGATGTCGTCGCCGAAGAACCACAGCACCGAGTTGGTGGCGGATTTACGCGAGGAACCGGTACCGACCACGTCACCGACGTAGGCAACCGGGAAGCCGTCGCCGTACATCTGGGCGATCTGCTTCATCGGGCCGATGGAGCCTTGTACGTCAGGTACGATGCCGTCGCGGGCCATTTTCAGCATGGCCAGGGCGTGCAGCGGAATATCCGGGCGCGACCAGGCATCTGGAGCGGGCGACAGGTCGTCAGTGTTGGTTTCGCCGGTTACCTTGAAAACCCGCAGGCTGATCTTGTCGGCCAGGGTTGGACGCTTCTTGAACCATTCGCCATCGGCCCAGGACTGCAGCACGCCTTGAGCGTGTACATTGCCTGCTTTGGCTTTTTCGGCAACGTCGTGGAACGCGTCGAACATCAGCAGCGTGTGTTTGAGCTGTTCAGCTGCGATGGCGGCCAGTTCGGCGTCATCCAGCAACTCGACCAGGGTCGCGATGTTGTAGCCGCCCTGCATGGTGCCGAGCAGTTCGGTGGCGCGCTTCTTGTCGAGCAGGGGGGAAGTGGCTTCGCCCTTGGCGATAGCGGAGAGGAAACCGGCTTTTACATAGGCCGCTTCGTCGACGCCTGGCGGCACGCGATTGGTGATCAGGTCGAGGAGGAATTCTTCTTCGCCGGCCGGCGGGTTCTTCAGCAGGTCAACGAGACCAGCGGTTTGTTCGGCGTTTAGCGGCTGGGGCACGATACCCTGGGCGGCACGCTCTGCTACGTGTTTGCGGTAGGCTTCAAGCACAGTTATTACCCTCATCAGTGGTCCCAAATAGGGTGTCCGGGACGCATGCAGGAACGCATTAAACACATCCGCAGCTCAGCCTCATGGGCTGTGCGCGATGGTTTCAATGCTTCCATCCGGAAGCTGCTTTCAAAGTTTTACGCCGGCAGGACGGGTCTGATGAGGGGCTGGCATGGCCTGGGGATGACCATGCCAACATCGACCTGCAGGATCGACTGTGCTCGTGACGCTTTGAAAACAGCTTCCAACGGACATTGGCGCCTTTCGCAAGGCGCGCTGATTCTAGCGGAATACTGGAGCAAAGTTAAGCGAAAGACCCATCATCCTCTGGGGTGTTCCGTATTAGACAAAGGGCTAAGATGTCCCCTTAACAGTCCTGTGTATCGATGTAACGCATGTCCAATCAACCTATCAAGACGCCTTGTGTCGGCCTGTGCTCTACGGTCTTCGGTGATTCCGTGTGCCGCGGCTGCAAGCGCTTCCACCATGAAGTGATCAACTGGAACGGCTACAGCGACGAGGAGAAACAGTCGGTCTGGCTGCGCCTGGAGATGCTTCTGGTGCAGGTAATGACGGCCAAACTGGAAGTTTTCGACGAGGGGCTTCTGCTCAAACAGCTGCAGCAGCGGCAGATTCGCTATGTTCCTCACCAGTCCGCGTATTGCTGGGCCTACCAGCTGCTGGCGCGTGGTGCCCGGGTGATCACTCAGGTGGACGCCTACGGTATTTCCCTGCTGCCGGAATTTCGCGACTGGGAACTGCCAGATCTGCGTGACGCCATCGACCGGGAGTTCTTCCTGCTCTCCGAGGCGCATTTCGAGCGCTATATCGCCCCGCGCTTTTTAAAGGAAGGCATGGAGTTGCGCGTTTAGGTCTGCCAGCCCTGTAGACCGATTCTGAGCCCATCAATACCTGGGGATCAGCTGTCCTGGGTATCGCTGCACTCAACCACGGACTATGGTCGTGTCAAACTTTCGGTAGGGCTGCTCGGCAGTTATTGCATCCCTTCCACGTAAAAGCCCAGCACTTGGCCGGGCTTTCAGTTACCGCAGGACGACTTGTCAGCGGTATTCGCACAGGTAAGCGGTGTCTTGCTCGACCTTCAGCTGGAACTTGCTGTTGGCCGGCACGGTGAAGCGGCTGCCTGCAGTGAAAGTCTCCCAGTTGTCGCTACCTGGCAGCTTCACGGTCAACGCGCCAGCGATCACATGCATGACTTCCAACTGGCTAGTGCCGAATTCGTAATCCCCTGCAGCCATTACGCCAATGGTGGCCGGGCCTTCTGCCATGCCGAACGCGATGGATTTGACGGTGCCGTCGAAATACTCGTTGACCTTGAACATATGCATCCTCGCTAGGGGCAGAAATAAATGGCCGGCAAGTATGCCCAAGGCATTTCCTGTCGTCACCTGTAAGCGTGTGCCTTCAGCGAGCCATCACCAGCGGAAGTAGACGCGCGGTATTACGAGCATCGGTCAGGGCGCGGTGCTGCTGGCCGCTGAAGCCGATACCGGCAAGCTGTAACGCCGCGTTCAGCCCAACCGGGCGTGCCAGATGGCGCTCTTCGGCGAAACGTCGCTTGAGGTTCACATGAGGCAGCGTTTGCAGGTGGCTGACCAAGCCGTTGGCTTGCCAGTCCTGCTGCAGCTGCTTGCGATCGTAGTCACCCCAGCTGCACCAGCCTTGTAGACGTGTCCGATGAGGCTCCAGCCAGCGTTCGAATTGTGGCCATAGAGCTGACAGCGTCGACGCCGAATCGACATCCGCCTGGCTGATATGGGTCAGCTCGCGGCAAAAGCGGGTGAGATTTGGGCGGCGCAGCGGCCGCACGAAGCGCTGGAAATGGTCAATCTCGTGACCGCTGGCGTTTACCAGACTGGCGCCGATCTCGATGATTTCCATCTGCTCGATGGGCCAGCCACCTTCTTCCGTGGTGGCTTCCAGATCGATGACCAGCCAATACCCCATAGCTTCTCCTTGTCCGTTAAACCCGGTGCATCTCAGGTGGTGATGAGTGCTGCAGACTCAGACCGATGAATGGCCGCATTCGTGCCATTTGCGAAATGCCATCATGCCTCTTGTCTCTTTCCAAGGCTGGCTATACTTGGCGGCACGGAAGGTATTGTTCCTCTTCGTATGGGTGATAGGTGAGCGTGTTTCATGGATGACTCCGTAGTGTTTTTCGACGATGAGCCTGTTGGCAGCACGCAGCAGCCGGTTTGGCACATTCTCACCGTAGACGATGATCCCGGCTTTCAACGCGCCACGGCTTTCGCCATGAGCGAGATGGAAATTCTTGGCCGGCGTATCGAGATACAGCAGGCCTTCAGCAATCGCCAGGCGGCGATGATTCTCGCCGAACAGCGCGATATCGCCCTGGTTCTGCTCGACGTGGTGATGGAGACCGAGGATGCCGGCCTGCGCTTGGTCAAGACCCTGCGCGAGGTGATCGGCAATGCCGAGATCCGCGTCGTGCTACTCACTGGCGAGCCTGGCATGGCACCTGTGCAGGAGGTCATGCGTGATTACGACATCAACGATTACTGGTCCAAAAGCGAGCTGAGTGCCGAGCGCCTGCGTACGGTGCTGACCGCCGGGCTGCGCAGTTACTCGCAGCTCAAGGCCACCGCCCGTGCCCGTCGTGGCCTGCAGATGATCGTCGAGTCCAGCAATGCGCTGTTCTGCTCGAAGAATACCCGCGAGTTGTCAGCCAAGATCCTCTCCGAGATTGCCTCGTTGCTGGACTTGCAAGCCGAAGGCATCGTCTGCGTCAAGGCGCAGGAGCCTAGCCCCGGCAGCCTTCCCAATGCTCATGTGATCAGCGCCAGCGGGCGCTTTTACGGTTCCATCGATGGCGACCTGGATGGGCTGCGCGACGATGCCGTGGCCAGCGCCTTGCGCTGTAGCCTGCAAAAGCAATGCACGCTGCGCTTCGACGATTGCACCGTACTATTTTTTCCGCGCTTTCAGGCCGGCGCTGACTACGCCTGTTACGTAGCGACCGAGCGCACCTTGGATGATACCGAGCTTGAACTGCTCGAGGTCTTCAGTGCCAGTATCAGCCGTGGCCTCTATAACGTCGCGTTGTTCAGCCGCCTGGAGGAGATGGCCTACCAGGACGACTTGCTGAAGATCCCCAATCGCAATGCGCTGATTCGCATGCTCGACATGACGCTTAGCAGTTCGAATAAGGACGAGCGCGTTCTGGTGCTGATCGATATCGACAACTTCTCCGGCGCCAACACCGCTTTCGGGACTGGTTATGGAGATTTCATCCTGGGCCTGGTGGCCAACCGACTGCGCGAGACCTTTGATGGCAACGTGCTGATCGCCCGGGTACGCGATGATCTGTTTGCCATTCTCGGCCCGGAAGATCAGGTACGCGCCGAGGATATCGTGGCGTTGTTCCGCCGCCCCAATCGTCCTTATGAACTCGGCCAGGTGCATAGCCTGAGCAGCGTGACCCTGTACCTGCGCGATTTTGACGACACCGCCAGCGTCGCGCTTCAGGATGCGCGGCTTACGCTCAAGCAGGCCAAGCAATTGGGCCATGATCAGCATGTGGTGCACGACCGTCAGCTGCAGGGGGCTCACGCCGAATCCTTCCGCTTGTTGCTGGCACTGCGTGATGCGGTGGCCAGCGATCTGATCAGTATCGAGCTGCAGCCCCAGCTGGACATGCGCAGTGGCGTTGTCACTGGTGTCGAAGCCCTGGCTCGCTGGTACCAAGCCGACGGCAAAGCGATACCGCCACTGCAATTCATTCCACTCGCTGAAGCCACCGGCTACATTCTGCCTCTGGGCGATCTGCTCATGCGCTTGTCGCTGCAAGCGGCCAGGCGCTTGGACGAGGCCGGCTATGGCGACATTCGGGTCGCCATCAATGTCTCGGCAACGCAGTTGCTGCAGCGCGATTTCATCGAGCGCTTCACCCAGCATCTGGAGTCGGCAGGGGTGCGGGCCAGCCAGGTCGAGCTGGAAATCACCGAATCGGTGGCCATGCGTTCGTTCGAGCAGGTCTGTGAGCAGTTGCTGGCCCTGCGCGAGATGGGCGTGAAGGTCGCCATCGACGATTTTGGCACCGGCTTCTCGTCGCTTAGCTACTTGCGGCAACTGCCCGCCGATCGCCTGAAGATAGACCGCAGCTTCGTGGAGGAACTGCGTGCGGAAGATGACGGTAAGTCGATCGCTGAGGCAATCATCCAGATTGCCCGGCGCGTAGGCATGTCGGTCATCGCTGAAGGCGTGGAAAACCAGGATCAGGTCGAATGGTTAACCCAGCATGATTGTGTGGAAGCGCAAGGCTATCTTTTCGCCAAACCCATGCCGCTGGAGCGTTTGCTGAGCTGGCTGGGTGAGCGTGCGTACCGGTGATAATCAGCCGAATGGCAAGGTGGCGCAAAGCGCTGTCAAAACCCCTGCCACGCAACCTGCTGGTTTTGTTTCTGCCTTGGTCGCTGCTGATCATCGTGCTCAGCGTACTGCTCTATGACCGCATGCTCAATGACCGCCTCGAGCCGCTGCTGGATGCGCAAAGCGACAGCCTGGGGGAGGGCGTCGCCGTTTTGGAGCGCCACCTGGCCAGCCTGCGCGGTGATCTGCAGTTCCTCAGTCAGCAACCCTTGCTGACGCGAGCCATCAAATACGCTTCCGATGACAGCTACGCCGCATTGAGCGAGCTGTTCGTCGAGTTTTCCAGCAGTCGCGGGGTTTACCAACGCATCCGTTGGCTCGATGAAACCGGCATGGAGCGTGTTCGTGTCGATGCAGTATCCGGCGCGGCGCTGGCCGTCGACGCCGCGGATTTGCAAAATGACTCCGCTGCCTACTATTTCGTGGAAACCATGCACCTGTATCGGGGCGAGTCCTACCTGTCGCGCTTCGACCTCGATCGGCAATATCGGCCTGATGGCTCGATCCGCGCGCTGGTGCCCATATTGCGGGCTGCGGTGCCCGTGTTCAGTGATCGGGGCGAGCGGCGAGGCATCCTGATCCTCGACTATCGAGCCGAACGCCTGCTTGGCCGCTTGCAGGAAACCTCCGCCGCTTATGGTGGCTCGCTGCAACTGCTCGACCATGAAGGTTACTGGATGTTGGGTGAGCGCCCCGAACATGCCTGGGGCTTCATGCTCGGCAAGCCCGAACTGACGCTCGCCAGCCGCCAGCCATCGAGTTGGCGACGATTGCAGCAAGAGCAGCGGGGCTCATTCATCGACTCTGCCGGTTTCTGGGCGTACAACCATTTCCGTCCGGGCGACGGTAACTCGGCGACCATAAACGTGGCGGATCACTGGTTGCTGCTGTCACACCTGCCCGCTGAGAATCTTGATGCCTTGCGCTGGGAAGTGTTGTGGCGGGTACTGCTGTTCTTCGGTGTACTGCAGGGGCTTGGACTGCTGGTCAGCGTGCGGCGCGCCATCGACGAAGCGGAGCGTTTGCGGGCTGAGCACGAGTTGCATGTCAGCAGCCGAGCCCTGGCCTTCAGCAATGAGCAATTGCAGCGCACCGTCGACCAACTGCAGCGAACCCGGCGCGCCCTGTTGCAGGCGGAAAAGCTGTCGTCCTTGGGCACCATGGTTGCCGGTGTCGCCCACGAACTGAACACTCCAATCGGCGCGGCAAGTGTGGCGGCTTCGACGCTGGAGAAAGCCAGTCAGGAGTTCCAGGCCGGAATGCGTGAAGGCTTGAAGCGCACCACGCTGGATCGTTTCGTACAGCGTACCGATGATGGTCTGGGCATCATTCTTACCAGCCTGGAGCGTATGTCGCAGCTTACTCGGGCGTTCAAGCAACTGGCCACCGACCGTGCCAGTACCGAGCGCCGTCGCTTCGATCTGCGCGAGCTGGTCGATGAGGTCGTTCTGCTGCTGCAGCCGAGGCTGCGGCAGAGCCCGCACCGTATCGAACTCGACGTTCCGCAAAATCTCATGCTTGACAGCTATCCAGGCCCTCTCGGGCAGATCTTGCAGAACCTCATCGACAATGCTCTGATTCATGCCTTCGATCCGGGCGTTAAAGGGGGGTGACGGTGCGCTGTGAGGTCGACGAATCCCAGGGGCATTGCGTGATCGAAGTCAGCGATGATGGACGTGGAATGGACGACGACCTGCAGGGCAAGATCTTCGACCCATTCTTCACAACTCGCCGCGGACAGGGCGGCACGGGCCTCGGCCTGCATATCACCCACCAGCTGGCGGTGGATATTCTCGGCGCTCAATTGGATGTAGACAGTGCCCCTGGTCAGGGCTCACGCTTTAGCATTCGCTTTAGCATTCGCTTGAGCCTGGGCTGACGGCAGTGACGGCAGGGGCTGCCAGCCTCCCGCCAGGCACGCTAGAATTGCCGCCGCTTAGCGCCGTGTCGTTCGTTCGAGGTTCCTCCCCATGCAATGCCGTCCCGGTTGTGGCGCCTGCTGCATTTCTCCCTCCATTAGCTCCTTCATTCCTGGCATGCCCAACGGCAAACCGGCGGGGCAGCGTTGCGTAAACCTCGACCCGGGCAACCGCTGCACAATCTTCGGTCACCCGGATCGCCCCGCAGTTTGCTCGGCATTTTCGGCAGATCTCGATGTCTGCGGTAATAGCAGCGAGGACGCTATCCGCCTGCTCGCCTGGCTGGAGGGCGCTACGGCAACAGCTGTTTAGGCGCTACAAGAAAACAAGTCAGCCTCGGAGAATGAAATGTCGTTGACCCGATTGTTGGTAGCAAGCACTGCCCTGTGTATCGCGTCTGCCACTCACGCCGAAGGGTGGAGCCTGGTCAAGGACGAAGAGGGCATCAAGGTGTACTTGAGCGACGTGGCCGGTTCACCCTACAAGGCCTATCGCGGCGTGACCCTGATCAAGGCTGATATAAGCAGGCTCAGGGCGCTTCAGGAAGACGTCAAGGCGTCGTGCGCCTGGATTCACGAGTGCCAGGAGCAGCGGCTGCTCAAGCATGAAGGGGACAAGAGCTGGACATACACGCGTTTCAATACTCCATGGCCCGTCACGCCCCGTGATTCGATCATCGAAGTGACGACCGAGCAGGGCGCCGATGGCAGTGTGACCCGCAAGTTGCATGGCGTGCCCGACTACAAGCCGGAAGAGAAAGGCTATGTGCGGGTGGCTGAAGTAGAAGGGCACTGGACGATGACCCCCAAGGCTGACGGCATGGTAGAGGTCATCTACGAAGCACATTCCGACCCAGGAGGCAGCGTTCCTTCGTGGCTCTCTAATAAATTCGTCGTAGAGGCGCCGTTCAATACCCTCAAGGGCATGCGGGAAAAGGCCACTCAGTAGAATTTGCCAGAAATGAAAAGGCCCGCCAATTGGCGGGCCTTTTCACGTACGGGGGAGTCGATCAGTCGTCGCTGCCCATGATGCCGAAGATTTGCAGCAGGCTGATGAACAGGTTGTAGATCGATACATACAGGCTAATGGTCGCCATGATGTAGTTACGCTCACCACCGTGAATGATCGCGCTGGTCTGATACAGGATGCAGGCCGACGAGAACAGCACGAAGCCAGCGCTGATTGCCAGTTGCAGGCCGCTGATCTGGAAGAAGAAGCTAGCCAACACAGCACCCAGCAGGACGAAGAAGCCGGCGGTGATGAAACCGCTCAGGAAGCTCATGTCCTTACGGGTAGTCAGCACATAGGCAGACAGACCACAGAACACCAGAGCCGTCATCATGAATGCCGAGCTGACGACTTCAGCGCCATTAGCCATGCCCATGTAACGGTTGAGGATCGGGCCCAGGGTGTAACCCATGAAGCCAGTCAGTGCGAAGGCGGACAGCAGGCCCCAGCCGGAGTCACGCAGCTTTGCCGTCAGGAAGAACAGGCCATAGAAGCCGATCAGCACGACGAAAATGTTTGGGTACGGCACGTTGGCACGTTGAGCCATGAACGCCACGATGCCACTGAATGCCAAAGTGAGAGCCAGCAAACCGTAAGTGTTGCGCAGAACGCTGCTGACTGCGGTTTGTTCAACCCGTGTAGGGTTGTGTGCGTAATCTTGTTCGCGCATGGCGACACTCCTGTAAAGGCTAATGGTTCCGTGACCAAGGTCGGGAGGCATCATAGCAGAGCCTTGGGTACTGCCCAATCAGAGTGTTTGACAGTGTGTTACGTTCCGGTAAGATGCCGCCCGCAACCAACAAGGTTGCAAAGGGATGTTTCGGCAAGATGAAGCATCCAAGTCGACCTGGAGGGTTGGCAGAGTGGTTGAATGCACCGGTCTTGAAAACCGGCGAACGTTAATAGCGTTTCTAGGGTTCGAATCCCTAGCCCTCCACCAAAAAATAGAAAAAGCCTGGCGGATCGCTGGGCTTTTTTTTGCGTTTTTTCTCCGGTGCGCTGCGTTATGGGCTTTTGCAGCGCCCAAGTTGAACTGAGCGATCAGGCGCGGTGGGCCAATTTTCCTGGCTTTTCGCGTTCAGCCTATGGAGGTAGTGCGCCATGGATATATTGATAAGGCTTGGCACCGAGTCCGATGTCAGTGCGATATTTGATATTCGAGTCAGTGTGAAAGAAAACCACCTTTCCCGCGATCAACTGACGGAAATGGGCATCACCCCAGATGCCATACGGCAAGTAATCTCCACGACCCCGAGCATCTGGATCGCAGAGGTGAATGGTATGCCGGCAGGTTTTTCCATGGCGGACGTAGAAGATGCCTGCGTCTTCGCTGCTTTTGTCCGGCCAGAGTTCGAGGGGCTTGGGTTGGGGCGCAGTCTGATGGCAAAAGTCGAGACACTCCTGTTTGAGCATCACCAGACCATATGGCTTGAAACCGCTGAGGCGAGCCGCGCCAATGGCTTCTATCGGAATCTCGGCTGGGAGCCTGTGGAGCGTTTGCCGGGCGGCGATATACGTTTTGAAAAACATCGCGCATGATCTTGGCTACGCGCTATCGAGTCATTGGGTTAGCCATTAGAGCGTTAGTGATGTTCTGCGCGCTGTTCGAGCGAGTCGCAACACTGCGCAAATTCTTGCTGCTTAATGATCAGCCCCTTCAATGGCCATAGAGTGCTCCGTTCCATAGCTGGGGAAGTGCAGGCGAAAGCAACTACCTTGTCCCGGTTCGCTTTCTACGGTGAGCTGACCATTCATTTCATTGATGAAGCCGCGCACCATGGAGAGCCCCAGGCCGGTGCCTTTGCCGTCCTCCTTGGTGGTGAAGAAGGGCGCGAAGACCTTGTCCAGTACCTCAGGCGTCATGCCGCAGCCGTCGTCGATCACGCTGATCACCACATAGCTTCCTGGCTGGAAGTTGGAGTTGTGATGGCTGAAGTTTGTGCGGTCGAGGTTGGCGTCGTGGGTGCTGAGGGTCAGCGTGCCGCCGTCTGGCATGGCATCCCGGGCGTTGATAGCCAGGTTGAGGATGGCGCTTTCCAGTTGCTGTTTGTTGGCCTTCAGGAAGCGTGCATCGGGAGCCAGGCTGAGATTGAGCACGACCTTGCTGCCAACTGCAGTGCGGATAAGCGAAGCCATGCCGAGCAGCACCTGGTTGGGATCGATTCGCTCCAGTTTCTTGGCGCGCTTACGGGAGAAACGCAGCAGGTTGTCCGCTAACGAGGTGGCTCGATCCACTGCCTCCTTGCAGAGATCATAATATTTGCTCAGGCGGCTGGAGCCCGCTGTCTCGATATCCTTCTCCATTAGCGACAAGGCCATGGACATGCTGGCTAACTGGTTGTTGAAGTCGTGGGCAAGGCCGCTGGTGATCTGGCCGACCACTTCCATTTTCTGCGACTGAAACAGAGCGCTCTCCAGATGCTGCTGATTGAGCTCTTGGGCGACCTGCTGGCGAAGGTCCTGCACGCTGTTCATAAAGCCCAGCATGGTGCCGTTTTCGTCGAACAACGGGACGATATTGGCCAGCACCGGCACACGACTGCCGTCGCGGCGTTCGACGATGGTACGGAAGTTGGTCACTGCCTTTTGGGTGACAAGAATGTCCGCCAGCGGCGTGAGTTCATGGGGAATATGCACGCCTTCGGGAGTCAGCAGCTTGTGCGCCCCGCAGAACTTGACCTGGCTGTCGCCCAGCATGGGGGCCTCGCCCCAGATTTCCGCTGCCTTGTGGTTGTACGCTACGACGACGCCAGTGGAATTACAGAGATAAACGCCTACCGGTAGATGCTCGATGAGTTCGTGGCTGAGCTTGCTTGCCAGAGAGGTGCCGGCAGGCAGCAGCAGGCTTATGCTGAGCGAGTTTTCTGACATGAGCTTCTACTGATACGGGAAGGGGATCTCGCTAGCTAGGTTAGTGCCATTCCCCTCCCAGTGCGAGAGGGGCTGAAAGATACCCGTATTAGCGCTGCAGGGCTTGGCGTCAGTTCTGGCTGAACCCGTCGAGAATCTGCAACAGTGTGTAGGCGCCTGCACCTAGCAGAGATACCAACGATACGCTTAGGGCGAGCGCAATCGAGATCATGCTGGGGTGATCTCTGCCTGATTGTGCGGTCTGTCGAAGCATCGTGCTATCAGCCCATAGCTCAAAATAGAATGAGCCTTGTCGCCTTCGCTCAGGCTATTTTCGCAACCGATCAGTCATCTTTTGGAACCGTCCAGAACAACTGGTAACCGTCGTCCCGGTGAGCGATCGTGACGTTATCGTTCTCACCGATTTCTTCGAGGATGCGCGCCCAGTCGTCTGGGTTATCACCCTCCGCGTGGAGCAATACGGCTGTCCGAGATTTTTGCGCAGCCGGTGAGTTGATGGCCCGTGAAACCCTGGCGCCGAGCAATGCGTAGGAAGAGGGCGTCGCTGCTGCTGATGGGGTGCCTTTTGCCATGTGAGCCAACCTGCTTACTGTTTTTATATACAGTAATAGTGGAGGCAGTAAATGTCACTCTGTCTTCACGTTTGCAGCGAGCGTTTTGTGACTACGCCGAGGGGAGCGTGGCTGCCTACTCAACTATCAGTAGTTTAAATAGGCAGAGGTGAAGCTAAATCACGCGCGGCCGTACAAGGTTCTCGCTGGTGAGCTATCAGTAGCCCAGCGAGCCCTTGAGGTCTGCATAAACGGCAGTCATCAGGATCTTGTTCTGCATCTGCGCGGCAGACAGTCGACGTGTCGCAACGAGATTGCACTGCAGGTCAAGGCAATCGACCTGCAGACCGTCCGAGGAGGTTTCCGTGATGATGTGGTAACGGCCAGCGGTTACGGTTTTGAGCTGCTTGATGAGCATGTCCATGTGATTTCCCCTGGGTATGTTTCACGGTCTGTAATTTGAGAGCGGTGACTCACGGCTGGCGTTCCGCTTAAATTATTCGCCTTTGCACTGCTCGAGTTTCCGTGCTGGCGATTACAGTTCGATGGCGCTGGTATTTCGCTCTTAAGGTGCGATAGCTGGACCCTTGAGCAGCCAGAGCTGCGACATCCTTGCGCATTTATTTCGGCTGCTGGCAGATTGCTGAAGGCGTCGAAGAGGTGATGCCAACGCCGCTAGAAACTTATAATTGGCGCTAGTGAATTGACGTGCGGAGCTAACTCAGGCGTCAGGTTTTTTGTTATGGTGCGGTTCTCTCAGGTAGTCGCTGTGCGGCGCTCGCGCAGGTACGAGGTGTTCATTTGATTAAGGTATTGGTTGTCGATGATCATGACCTCGTTCGTACTGGCATCTCACGCATGCTGGCCGATATAGAGGGCCTGCAGGTCATTGGCCAGGCCAGCTCCGGCGAAGAGTCGCTGAAGAAGGTTCGTGAGCTGAAGCCGGATGTAGTCCTGATGGACGTCAAGATGCCTGGCATTGGCGGCCTTGAGGCCACGCGCAAGCTGACCCGTAGCCATCCCGATCTCAAGGTCGTGGCTGTTACTGTGTGTGAGGAAGATCCGTTTCCGACGCGCCTCTTGCAGGCCGGTGCAGCCGGTTATCTGACCAAAGGCGCTGCGCTGGAAGAAATGGTGCAAGCCATTCGTATGGTCTTCGCCGGGCAGCGCTTTATCAGCGCGCAGATTGCTCAGCAGCTGGCCCTGAAATCGTTTCAGCCGCAGAGCAGCAATTCGCCGTTCGATCTGCTCTCCGAGCGCGAGATTCAGATCGCCCTGATGATTGCCGGCTGCCAGAAGGTGCAGAGCATCTCCGACAAGCTCTGCCTGTCGCCCAAGACGGTGAACACCTACCGTTATCGGATTTTCGAAAAGCTGGCGATCACCAGCGATGTGGAGCTGGCGTTGCTTGCAGTGCGTCACGGCATGGTCGATGCCACTAGCTGAAGCCACTCCCGTGTTCGATGCCAGTGCCTTTCTCGCCACCTGCAGCGGTCGCCCAGGCGTATACCGTATGTTCGACGCGAGCTCGAATCTGCTCTACGTCGGCAAAGCCAAGAACCTGAAGAAGCGTCTTGCCAGCTACTTTCGCAAGACCGGTTTGGCGACCAAGACCTCCGCGCTGGTCGGCAAGATCGCCCAGGTGGAAACCACCATCACCGCCAACGAGACCGAGGCGCTGCTACTCGAGCAGACACTGATCAAGGAATGGCGGCCGCCGTACAACATCCTGCTGCGTGACGACAAATCCTATCCATACGTATTCCTGTCGGATGGTGACTACCCGCGCCTGGACATCCATCGCGGCGCCAAGAACAGCAAGGGCCGCTATTTCGGGCCTTACCCGAGTGCTGGTGCGATCCGGGAAAGCCTGGCGCTGCTGCAGAAGACTTTTCTGGTGCGCCAGTGTGAAGACAGCTACTTCAAGAACCGCACGCGACCCTGCCTGCAATACCAGATCAAGCGTTGCAAGGCGCCTTGCGTCGCCCTCGTCGAGCCGGCCGAATACGCCGAGGATGTGCGCCACTCGGTGATGTTTCTGGAAGGGCGCAGCAATGCCCTGAATGCCGAGCTGTCCACGAACATGCAGCAGGCCTCCATGGCACTGGATTTCGAAAAGGCCGCCGAGCTACGTGACCAGATGGCGCTGCTGCGTCGCGTGCAGGATCAGCAGAGCATGGAGGGCGGTACCGGCGACGTCGATGTCATCGCGGCCATGGTCAACCCAGGCGGCGCCTGCGTGCACCTGATCAGCGTGCGTGGCGGGCGCGTGTTGGGCAGCAAGAATTTCTTTCCCCAGGTGGCGATCGAGGAAGAGACGCAGGACGTGCTCGTGGCGTTTCTCGGTCAGTACTATCTGGGCAGTCAGGAGCGCGATCTGCCGACCGAACTTATCGTCAACGCGCCCCACGAAGACTATCCCGTGCTTATCTCAGCCATTCAGGAGCTGCGTGGGCGTGAGCTGGGCATCAGCTACCGCGTCCGTGGCACCCGAGCGCGCTGGCAGGCGCTGGCCGTGACCAATGCCGAGCAGGCGCTGGGCGCCAGGCTGGCCAACCGGGCGCATATGGCCGGTCGCTTCGACGCCCTTGCCGAAGCCCTGGACATGGACGGAGTGCCACAGCGCCTGGAGTGCTTCGATATCAGCCACTCCAGCGGCGAGGCCACGGTAGCCTCCTGCGTGGTGTTCGGCCCCGAAGGCCCGATCAAATCGGACTACCGGCGCTACAACATCGAAGGCGTCACCGGTGGCGACGACTACGCTGCCATGCACCAGGCGCTGACCCGCCGCTTCAGCAAGGTTAAGCAGAACGAAGGTAAGCTGCCGGACATCCTGTTGGTCGATGGTGGCAAAGGTCAGTTGGCTATGGCCCGCGAAGTGCTGACCACCCTCGAGGTTCCAGAGCTTATTCTGCTCGGTGTAGCCAAGGGCACCACGCGCAAGCCGGGCCTGGAAACCCTGTACCTGAACGACGCCGCAAACGAGTTCACCTTGCCGGGCAATTCGCCAGCCCTGCACCTGATCCAGCAGATCCGCGATGAATCGCACCGTTTCGCTATCACCGGGCACCGTGCCCGGCGTGGCAAGACACGCCGCACATCGAGCCTGGAGGAGGTCGCTGGCGTCGGGCCGAAGCGCCGCCGTGAACTGCTCAACCACTTTGGTGGTCTGCAAGAATTGTCTCGTGCCAGTGCAGAAGAGATCGCTAAAGCACCTGGTATCAGTAAAAAGCTCGCTGGGTTGATTTATGCAGCCCTGCACAGCGAGTAGAATGCCGCCTCACCTAACCGCCCAGTCGAGCCGATGAATATCCCCAACCTCCTAACGGTGCTCCGCGTTCTGCTGATCCCGATCTTCATTTTGTTGTTCTACATGCCATTTTCGTGGAGCTACTGGGCTGCCAGCGCGGTATTCGCCTTTGCCGCCGTAACTGACTGGCTCGATGGCTACCTGGCACGCCGCTGGGAGCAGAGCACACCGTTCGGGGCTTTCCTTGATCCGGTCGCCGATAAGCTGATGGTCGCCACCGCCTTGGTGCTACTGGTTGCCGAACACGCCAACCTGTGGCTGACCGTACCTGCGACCATCATCATCGGCCGTGAAATCGTCGTCTCGGCGTTGCGTGAATGGATGGCCGAGCTGGGGGCGAGGGCGCATGTTGCAGTGTCCAACCTGGCCAAATGGAAGACCGCCGCACAGATGGTGGCTTTGGTGATCCTGCTCGGTAACCCGCCGTTGTTCGGCTTCTGGGTACTGATCGGTTATGTGCTGCTGATTATCGCTGCAGTACTCACCTTGTGGTCGATGGTGCAATATCTGCTTGCCGCTTGGCCGCACCTCAGCGTGACCGCAGAAAAGAAATAACTTTTTTGAATCAAGAGCTTGACTGGGCGTTGCGAAGCTATAGAATGGCGCCCGTCGATAAGACAAGCGGGAATAGCTCAGTTGGTAGAGCACGACCTTGCCAAGGTCGGGGTCGCGAGTTCGAGTCTCGTTTCCCGCTCCAATTTAAATGGGCCGTCTAGTACGGCCTGTTCAGTTTAAAGGCTGAGTAGCAGAGTGGTTATGCACCGGATTGCAAATCCGTGAACGCCGGTTCGATTCCGACCTCAGCCTCCAAACAGAAAGCCCCGTAGTTAATAGCTACGGGGCTTTTTTGTGTCTGTTTGGATAGTTGTAGTAGTTCACGCACGCTGTACGTGATATCCAAACGGGTGACTTGCATATCCCATCAATGGGAGGCGCTACTTTGTTGGAGGCTACTCAGCTAGGGGCGCTTGTCGGGGCGTGCCAGTCAGCCGTTCATCAGTTTGATCCACCGGTAGCAGCAGTACAGTAACGCTGGCGCTATGGAGAGGGAAAGGCTTACGCCAAGAGAGAGCCCGACCACAAAGTGGATCACGACGAAAACCACAACGGCGAACGCAAGCAGCGCCGTGGTCAGCCCATCTACCAAGGCAACATCTTCTGCGGCCTTGTTCCAGGTGTTTTCCGGGCGATTCTTCAGCGAGCGTTTTTTGCGCACGAGCCAGACGTCAGTGACGAAATCCACTACCCATTCGATCAGCCCGCCGATAAATACCAACATACTCACTCCTTGAAACGGCCTTCAATGATCCTGGCCGTGAGATATAGCTGAGTCAATGGCGAAAGGCATCGGTATTTATGTGGGGCGCGTCGCAGAAATGAAAGGCCAGTCGTTGGCGTAAGCGCGTCAAGCCGCAGCCTGTTTAATAGGCGCGATGCGATGAGAGCCATCGCATCGCGCCTACGACTGACTCCTGCATTGATAGCCGATCATCATCAACCCTTGGCTCTCACTATTCGTCCAGCCTTTACCTCGCCAGCATATTTGTTGAGCCGATCCTCGCCGTTGATCAGCACGCCGACCATGCGAAGAATGGCCCAGGCATCCGCTTCGTTCTCTGTACCTCTTAGGCGCTCTGCAATTTTGACCAAATCGACAGATGCCCATTTCAGATCTTCTGCGACTGCTTTGAGGTCTTGTTTCAATATCTGCGTTTGACGCTGTCCCATACTGCCTCTTTCGTGTTTGTTGGTTCTTTAATTGCCCATAATGATCCGGCACCGTTTCTGATCCGGCATGAGGCAAGTTTGGAGCTGCTCAGCACCAACCTATCCTGCATCGCCAATTATTGCCTTAGCGCTGGATAAGAGCTGAATGCCTCTGGGATGGAGACGAACAGCTGCGTGGCGATAGCCCTGAGTCTTGGTCTGGCATCCAGCGGCGATCAAGGTGAACGGCAACCCCTTACCGCTTTCCAAGCATTGTACTTATTGCCTGCGGTAACCGTTGTGTCCCTGATCGCTATCCCCGATACACCCGAAAAAGAAACATCCGCCAGCGATTCCATGATGTTCGGCACGCCGAAGGAACGTCTGGATTTCTACCGCCGGGAAATTCATTACGAGACGGGTCAGCTATCGAGCCGTACCAACGCCTATCTGGGGGCACAGTCGTTTTTGGTGATTGCTTATGCATCATCGATGGCGAATACCAATGAGACCTGGGGTGATCTGTTCACGTTGATCATTCCCGCGCTGCTGGCCTTGCTGGGAATCGTCAGTTCGCTGAGCGCATGGCCTGGCATCAGGGCCTCTGCGGCGATCATCGGGCACTGGCAGTTCAAGCAGGACACCCTGTTGCGCAGCGAGCCGCGGTTCGGGCACGCCTATGACGACTCACCGTTGTTTTGCGAAACCGAGGCGTGTGAAGAGCGCTACCGCAAGTCGCTACTGTTCTCGCTGCGCTCGCCCTGGTTGTTCAGCGGCTTCTGGGGGATTTTGGGCGCGTTCTCGGTGTGGCTGCAGTTCGCCACAGCCCATATCTGACATAGCCGAATGATGGAGCGAGGCGGGCACGTCGCATTCACTGCACCGGCTCGGGCCCCGCGTGGGCGGGGCCGCATATCGTTATGGCGTGATAGCCAGCCCGACAGGCTCAGCGCGTGCCTGTCTTAAGACCATCGAGATAATCGATATTGGGCTCCTGCACCTTCTTGCCGGGCTTGGCAGTGGTCTGCAGTTCGCTCTTCAGCTTCGCTTCCAGTGCGTCGATCAGCAGAGACTGCCGCGCCTGGCCTTCGAGGTGCGCCTCGATGGCCCGAATTATCTCGGTGTTCATGCTGGTGTAATTCTCGTTGGCCAAGTCTTCAATACGCTTACGCATTCCGTCCGGCAAACGAACCACGAACTTATCAGCAGTACGAGCGTTGAATACTGGTTTGGTCACGGTAGGCTGCTCCATGTTGGTTGGTAATAGCTATTTGATGCTATGCAGCACAATAGTTCATATCCCTGGACGATCGGCTGTTTATTCATGTTGCTGTGGGCTGTATCACGCCTGAAAAGCGAATGGCGTAACATCAGGGGATGTCATCAATGGTTGGAGGTAAGGATGCTCAGCGCAATTGACTGGATCTATCTTGTGGTGCTGGCCGTGCTCGCCATCAGCGTGCTCTATGCCTACTTCAGGCCTGCCGCGAAGAAGCGCAAGGCCGAAAGCGATTCCAGCAGCTCCAGTGGTGGCTCTGGCGGTACCATGATTACCGACAACGATGTCTCGGCGGATTCTGGCGGTGGTGGCGACGGCGGCGGTGGGGGAGATTGAGCAGGATGCATTCACTATCGTGCTGTGGAGCAAATATTTCGCTCCGCCGCAGAGTGATATTCCCTTTCCGAAAATCGCTATCGATACCGGCCTGGCCGAGAGTGTGGTTTCCACCTGGGTCACGCACTCCCGGCCTTACCCGGACGGCAGTGGCTACAAAGTGTTCTTCAAGGTCGAAACGCCACCTGATGTCCGCGAGCTGGTTCCAAGAATGACGCCCACCAACATGCTTATCGTGCTGGCCACATGATCGGTAGGCGTTAGCCCTACGGCGAGATAGGGTCACTGGCCGGGAAGGTTTCCTCGAGCGCGTTATCCATCTGCGCCTCCCTATCTTGCGCCTGGCGGCTGATAGTCACTTCATCGAGGTCTGCGGGGGCGTGTCGCTCGTATGGCGCTCCCTCTGTTTCAGCAGAGCTCAGAAAGTCTTTGAGCTGGCAATGGCCGGTAATGCCACGCTGGGCGATCAGTGCCGACGCCGCGATCTTGATCAGCCCGACGACTCCACCCTGCCTGATACCACTGACTGCACCCACCACGCCTACGGCTAGTGAGAGCAAGCGCTCGGTACCTTCAACATTGTTGTACGCGTGCATGTGACACCTCATCTGGACGTACCTCCGCATGGAGGTAACGCAATAGTGAGGGGTGTCGCAGGGGCAAGGTTCAGGGTGGCTTACCAACGGTTGATTTGGGTGGCGACGCGCGATTTTGATCGATGATGCCGGCCAGCCGACAGGCGGGACAAAATGCCTCATGCCAGTTTATTTGCGCGAACTAGACTTGGAGGGTCATCAACGTGAGGAAGGAGTTTCCAAGATGATGTCCGCTCTCGAGCAACGCCACATCGTCGAGTGTGCGTTTCTACCACTGGCCTGCAACTGCTCGATCGATGGCAGTGAATCAGTAACCATCCAGATCCGGGATCCGGTCACAGCGCAGGTTTATCTGAATGTCACCGGCATATCTCGCTCTGAGCTGTCCACCTCGCGGCAGATATCTCAGCTGGTGGCGCAGTTGCGCCAGGATCTGCGTACGCTGAATTCAGGCAGTGATCGCAAGGAGGCCTGAGGTCGTCATCCGCGCTCGCGGTCAGACAGAGTGAACTGCCTCCACATCCCGCAGCCTCAGTTAGCAGTACTGACTGGTGAAGAGGATGACGATATGGACGGTGGAAAATTCGATGGCCTCGACCTCGAGCGCTTCCATTCGCTGCTGGCGCAAGAGCTGGGGCTGTCGGAGGATGAGCTGGAAACCTGGATGGAAGAAGAGCGCGAGCGGGTCGACGAGGAGGGCCAGTTGATCGGCCACGCCGTCACCTTCAAGCACGACATGCCCTTCGATCTACGTGCTCGCGTGCGCGGCATGGCCGGTGATAATGTCGCCCATACCGGGCTTATCGAGCTGGACTTCTGAGTGCGCAATGGCGGCGATCAGCAAAAAACCTGAACTCTGGCGACCGGCGGCGCCTCCAAAATAGCGTCAATCACTTTATGGAGTATTCGCTAATGGCTCGTAAAACTTCGCTGGAAAGCGGCCTGGATCAGTTTCAACAGGAAAGCGCCAAGGAATTGAAGAAACTTCTCGACCAGGCCAGCAAAGCGCTGGGCGATGCCGAGTCCTTTTCTGGTGACAAGGCACACGAGGCTCGCGAGAAAGTGATCGCGCTGCTCAATGAAGCCAAAGGTTCGATCACCGATAAAGGCCGTGAGGCTGTCGAACTGGGTCGTGAAACCATCGGTAACGCTCAGGATCGCATCGAAAGCAACCCATGGACTTCCGTCGCCGTAGCCTCGGGCTTCGGTCTGCTGATCGGCTTGCTGGTCGGTCGTAGCAGCAAGTAAATCGGTGCTAGCGGGCGCGCAGCCTCTGGTTGCGGCCCGCCAGGATCGACGCGAGCGCAACTGCATGGTCAGCCTGCGGTCGACTCAATAGCCTCGTAGATCACTGATTTACGGGGCTTTTTATTGCGCCGTTTAACCTTGCAGCGCCGCCTGGGGGTGTATATAGTCCAGCCCTCGCATATTTCGCCGCCCCGATGGTGAAATTGGTAAACACAGCAGACTTAAAATCTGCCGACCGCAAGGTCTTGCCGGTTCGATTCCGGCTCGGGGCACCATCTGCGGCAGCCATGCTGCACTCCCTCCGTGCGATCCTCTCTGTTATTCCAGATCACTCCCGTCACGAACCAATGATTGGAGCGTGCGTAGCCTTGCCGCCGTTTTACCGGCAGCAAGACCTACAACCACTTAGAAGTGAGCCTTCACCAGCAGACTGATGGCGCTCTGGTTGGTGCCGCCCAGTACTTCGTCGCCCAACGGGCTGTCGTTGTCGATGCCGTACTTGTGCTTCCAGTAGTCGTATTCGACGCCCACGTAGAACTTCTTGCCCCAGCCCATGGCCTTGGCCAGGTCGTATTTGATCTGCGGGTTGATGTGCAGGTTGGCGTGGTAGCTGTCGTCGTTGTCGACCACCCAGTCGATGAAGCCGTCGATCACCAGGTCGGAATTGCCGACCGGCACGGTGTAGCTCCACACGGGGGTGATCTGCCAGACATTACGGCCGTCGCGCTTGCCGTCGGGGCGGCGCAGGTAGGTGTTGAGCTGGAAATAGTCGAAACCGGGAATTGCCAGGTCGATGGCCGGGCCTAGCAGGTAGGCGTCGACATCGTCTTCACCGAACTCGTAGGTGGCGGACAGCAGTACATCCTTCACCGGGCCGAACGACAGGTCGCTGCCGCTGATCTTGCCGAACGACAGGCGTGGGCTGATCTCACCGTAGAAAGTGTGCCCGTCGCCTGCACCATTGGTGGCCTCGGTGTTGTACTTGATGCCGTCGACGAACAGAAACAGGTCACCGAAGCTCCAGCCGCTGGCGTGCTCGAAAGTCAGCGTCTGCTGGCGAGGCGGGTCGATCTTGAAGTCGATGCCGTTGAGGTAGGTCAGGCTGTTGTCCTGCCACAGCAGAAGGTCAGCCATGGCTTGGACAGGAGTCAGCAGGCTGCCCGCCAGCAGCAGGGAAGTCGCGGTGTGTTTCATCGGGCGTGTTCCGGAGAGTATTGAGTGATCGGCCCGCCGGTTTCGGCGAGCGGCTGCACGAGCGGTACTTGGCGGGCTGCAGATGCAGGCGAGGGCTCTGCAATGCCTGTCCCGGCTTGGCGCGGCGCGGGAGTGTACAGCATTTGCGAGCGTGGATCGTGCCGATATCGAGCGGGCGGTAGAGACGAAAACGCCGTTTTCTCAGGGCGAGAAAACGGCGTTGTTGGCAAAGCTCAATCAAACGTGGTGATCGGCCAGCGGCGGATCACGCGTCGAGCTGTTTGGCCGTCTCGACACCTGATGAGCTGAGCTTGATGGGGTAGTTGAGGGACAGTTCACCAGCAGTGCCCGAAACGGCGCCATCGTGGATAAGACCGCTGTCCTGCAAGTGCTTGAGCGTATCGGCGACCGCATGTTCGCCACGGAAGTTATCCAGAACCTCCTTGCCCAGGCCGGCAGGGTGAGCGTGCAGCAGGCGGGTGAGAACCTCTTTCTTCAAATCATTGTCAATGGACATGCGAACCTCGCGTTGCGGTGGGTTTCATAGTTTGTGACTGCCTGGCTGAGCAAACGTTTTAGGTGATTAACGTCCTGCCGTTGTAAGCCGCGGGCGTCCTGATAAACTGCTTCGGCGTCGATAACCCTCTCTCATTCAGGGACTTCCATGATCAAGAAATGCTTGTTTCCCGCCGCTGGCTACGGCACTCGTTTTCTCCCGGCAACCAAGGCTATGCCCAAGGAAATGCTGCCGATCGTGAACAAGCCGTTGATCCAGTACGGCGTGGAGGAAGCGCTGTCGGCTGGCCTCAACGAGATTGCCATGGTGACGGGCCGCGGTAAGCGCGCCCTGGAAGACCACTTCGATATCAGCTACGAGCTGGAAGAGCAGATCCGCAATACCGACAAGGAAAAATACCTAGTCGGTATTCGCCGCCTGATCGACAACTGCACCTTCTCCTACACCCGCCAGGTGGAGATGAAGGGCCTGGGCCACGCGATTCTCAGTGGCCGCCCGCTGATCGGTGACGAGCCGTTCGCCGTGGTACTGGCCGATGACCTGTGCCTGAACCTCGAAGGCGACAGCGTGCTGACCCAGATGGTCAAGCTGTACAACCAGTTTCGCTGCTCGATCGTGGCGGTGCAGGAAGTGCCGATGGAAGAGATCCACAAGTACGGTGTGATCGCCGGCGAGACGATTCGCGACGATATCTTCCGCGTTAACAGCATGGTCGAGAAGCCGAAGCCGGAAGACGCTCCGTCGAACCTCGCGATCATCGGTCGTTACATCCTGACGCCGGACATCTTCGAACTGATCGAGAAGACCGAGCCGGGCAAGGGCGGTGAAATCCAGATCACCGACGCGCTGATGAAGCAGGCACAAGACGGTTGCGTACTGGCCTACAAATTCAAGGGCCAGCGTTTCGACTGCGGCGGCGCCGAGGGCTATATCGAGGCGACCAACTTCTGCTACGAGCACCTCTACAAGACTGGCAAGGGCTAATCGCTCGCTGATAGGACTGGCTGACAGAAAAACCGCCTTCGGGCGGTTTTTTCATATTCAGCTTTCGTTGATCGGCTTGGCGCCTGGCCCCAGCGGTTGGCCGTAGCTGAACTCGATGTAGTGGCCTGCGGGATCCTTGACGCCGCAGTAATAGCCAACCGGGTAGGGCTCGTCGCGTTGTGCCCAGATCAGGCAGCCAGCAGCCTGTGCCTTGGCGGTGATGGCGTCGACTTCCTCGCGGCTCTGCAGGGCGAAGCCGAAGTGGCTGTAATCGTTGGCCGACAGGCGTCGTGGCTCGCCACCGGGCATGATCACGAAGATGAATTCGCTCTCGCGACCAGGCTCCGCCATCCACACGATCTGCGATCCCTTGCCGGGCCGACGGTGGATGACGTGCATGCCACAGAAGTCTTCATAAAAGTCGATGCAGGCCTGCAAATCCGGAACGTGCAATGCCAGGTGTGTGAGGATCGGGCGCATAAGTAGCTCCTTGTTCTATCGAGACTAGACAGGCCGCCTTGAGGATAAGTTTGCGCCATGTGCCAGGCGGGCAGGGCGCTTCGTTTACGGTATGCTTTGCATCTGTTCAGGAGGCTGTGATGACCTACGATTTCGATCTCTTTGTAATCGGTGCCGGTTCCGGCGGTGTACGTGCGGCGCGCTTCTCCGCGGGCTACGGCGCCCGTGTGGCGGTGGCTGAAAGCCGTTATCTGGGCGGCACCTGCGTCAACGTGGGTTGCGTGCCGAAAAAGCTGCTGGTGTACGGCGCGCAGTTCGCCGATGAGTTCGAGCAGGCGCAGGGTTTTGGCTGGACGCCCGGCGAGGCCAAGTTCAGCTGGCCGACGCTGATCGCCAACAAGAACCGCGAAATCGAGCGCCTCAACGGCATCTACCGCAAGCTGCTGGTGGGCAGTGGCGTAACCCTGCTCGAAGGCCATGCGCGGCTGCTCGACGAGCACAGCGTCGAAGTCGACGGCAAGACCTACAGCGCCGAACGCATCCTTATAGCCACTGGTGGCTGGCCGCATATCCCCGATATTCCGGGGCATGAGCACGCAATCAACTCCAACCAGGCGTTCTTCCTTGAAGAGCTGCCCAAGCGCGTACTGGTGGTGGGCGGCGGTTATATCGCCGTGGAGTTCGCTTCGATCTTCAATGGCCTCGGCGCGCAGACGTCGCTGCTGTATCGCGGTGAGCTGTTCCTGCGTGGCTTCGACAATTCCCTGCGCACGCACCTGCATGAAGAACTCGGCAAGCGCGGCCTGGACGTGCAGTTCAACACCGACATCGCGCGAATCGACAAGCAGGCCGACGGCAGCCTGCAAGCCACCTTGAAGGATGGCCGCATTCTGCAGGCCGATTGCATCTTCTACGCCACCGGGCGTCGTCCGATGCTTGATAACCTGGGGCTGGAAAACACCGCCGTCAGCCTGGATGACAAGGGCTATATCAAGGTCGATGACGAGTACCAGACCACGGCGCCGTCGATCCTCGCCATCGGTGACGTGATCGGTCGCGTGCAATTGACGCCCGTGGCCCTGGCCGAAGGGATGGCCGTTGCGCGTCGTCTGTTCAAGCCGGAGGAGTACCGCAAGGTCGATTATCAGAACATCCCGACTGCGGTGTTTAGCCTGCCGAACATCGGCACGGTGGGGCTGACGGAGGAACAGGCTCGCGAGGCCGGCCACCAGGTGAAGATCTTCGAAAGCCGCTTCCGGCCGATGAAACTGACCCTGACCGAAAGCGATGAGCGCACCTTGATGAAACTGGTGGTCGATGCCGATACCGATCGCGTGCTGGGCTGCCACATGGTCGGCCCGGATGCCGGCGAGATCGTCCAGGGCCTGGCGGTCGCCATCAAGGCTGGGGCGACCAAGCAGGTGTTCGACGAAACCATCGGCGTTCACCCAAGCGCTGCAGAGGAATTCGTCACCCTGCGTACGCCGGTGAACTGACTTGTCGATGAGCCAGCTGTTTTACCTTGCGGATTTGTTCGGGGTGGCGGTATTCGCCATCACCGGCGCGCTGATGGCGGGGCGCAAGTCCATGGATCTGTTCGGTGTGCTGGTGATCGCCATCATCACCGCACTCGGCGGCGGTACGCTGCGCGATGTGATCCTCGATAATCATCCGGTCAGCTGGATTCGCAACGACACCTACATTCTGGTCGCTTCGCTGGCTGCTGTGGGTACGGTGATCTGGGTGCGCCTGACCCAGCCGATCCACGAAAAGGGCCTGCTGATCGCCGATGCCTTCGGCCTGGCGGTGTTCACCGTGATCGGTACCGAAGTCGCCCTGCAGTACGCGATGCCGTCCAGCACGGCGGTGATCATGGGGGTGATGACCGGTGTCGCCGGTGGGGTGATGCGTGACGTGATCTGCAACGAGATCCCGCTGATCTTCAAAAAGGAGATCTACGCCACCGCCTGCCTGGCCGGCGCGGTGACCTTCGTGCTGCTGCGTATGCTGGAAACGCCGCACTGGCTGGATACCGGCATTGCCATGCTGGTTGTGCTGGTGATCCGTCTGGCAGCGATCCGCTGGCACTTCTCGCTACCTCGGTTCCACCTGCTCGACCGCGACTGATACGTTTGCGCGTCAGGGCGCGGCAGGCTTCTCGATAACGCTGTTACCCATTTGTGTTCACCAAGGAAGGTCGATGCATCGTTTGCTCCTGTGTCTGTGCGTGCTGAGCCTGGGCGTCTGCGCTGAAGAGGTGGTCAATGACGTCACCGGCCTCAACCCGGTCGTCGTCGAGCAGGTCGTCGTGCCGCGTAGCGAGCAGGATGTCGTCGAGGCGCTGCGCAGTCATGTCGGGCCAGTCAGTATCGGCGGCGGTCGTTACAGCATGGGTGGGCAGACGGCCTCGGACGGCGCGCTGCAACTGGACATGCGCGGGCTCGATCAGGTGCTCGAGTTCTCCGCCGAGCGCCGGGAAATTCGCGTGCAAAGCGGTATCACCTGGCGCGCCATACTCGAATACGTCGACCCGTACGACCTCTCGCCGCAGATCATGCAGTCCTACGCCAACTTCACGGTGGGTGGTTCGCTGTCGGTCAATGTGCATGGCCGTTACGTGGGCGAGGGGCCGATCGCTGGTTCGGTGCGGGGCATCCGCGTGGTGCTCGCCGATGGCCGTGTGGTGGACGCCAGTCCTAGCCACAACGCTGCGCTGTTCCATGGTGTGATTGGTGGCTATGGTGGCCTTGGGGTGATAGTCGAGGCCACGCTGGGCCTGGTGGAGAACACGCGCATCGCCAGAGAAAGCCAGGTCATGCCCCTGCAGGACTATCGCCCTTGGTTCTATCGCGAGGTAGCCTCCCAGGCGGATCTGGTGATGCACAATGGCATTCTCTATCCCGATGACTTCTCCACGGTGCGGGCCGTTTCCTACCGGCGCACCGAGTCTGCCTTGACCGAAGCGCAGCGGCTGAGCCCCAGGCAGCAGGGGAGCCCTATACAGCGCGCGGGGATTCGTCTTAGTGGATCATCCTCGGGCATCAAACTGCGTGAAGCGGCGTTTGATCCGCTGCTGTTCCGCAGCCCCAAGGTGCAGTGGCGCAACCATGAGGCCAGCCTCGATGTCAGCGAGTTGGAACCGATATCCGGCCCGGGCTTCAGTTATGTGCTGCAAGAGTATTTCGTACCGCCGGCGCAGCTGGAACGCTTCATCGGCGAGCTGGCGCGCCTGACCCATCAGCATCAGGCCACGCTGATCAACGTCTCCATTCGCCATGCCAAGGCTGACCCGGATACCGTGTTGAGCTGGGCTCCCGAGGAGGTCTTCGCTCTGGTGCTCTACTACCGGCAGGGCAGCTCAGACGGCGAACGGCAGAAATCCGCAGCCTGGACTCGGGATCTGATCGCCGCCGCCCTGCGCTGTGGGGGGCGGCATTACCTGCCTTATCAGATTCACGCCAGCCGCGAGCAATTCCTCCAGGCTTACCCGCGGGCGCCGGAATACTTCGCGCTCAAACGCCAGTTGGATCCCACCTACAAGTTTCGCAACCGTCTGTGGGACGCCTATTACCCTCGGTAACTATCGATAGCGAAGCCGCTAGATCACTTCAGCGCATCGCCGAGAAACTTGCTGAGAAACTGCTGGGTGCGTGCCTGTTTGGGCGTGCTGAGCAGTTCGCGGGCATCGCCCTGTTCGACGATTACGCCCTTGTCGATGAAGATGACGCGGTTGGCCACGTCGCGAGCAAAACCCATCTCATGGGTGACGATCACCAAGGTACGCTGCTCCTCGGCCAGGGCGCGGATGGTCGCCAGCACTTCACCGACCAGTTCCGGATCCAGCGCCGAGGTGGGTTCGTCGAACAGGATCACGTCCGGTTCCATGGCCAGCGCACGGGCAATCGCCACGCGCTGCTGCTGGCCGCCTGACAAACGCTTCGGGAAGGCGTCTTCCTTACCCGTCAGACCGACCTTCGCCAACAGCTGCCGGCCGCGCTCGATGGCCACGTTGCGCGATTGTTTCTTCACCACCACCGGGCCTTCGATGATGTTTTCCAGCGCGGTGCGGTGCGGGAACAGATTGAAGTTCTGGAACACGAAACCCACGTGCTGACGCAGCTTGCGAATCAGCCCCTGCTGCTGGCCCATCGGCTTGCTGGCGTCGATCTCGATCTCACCCACGCGAATGCTGCCGCCGTCCGGTGTTTCCAGCAGGTTGAGGCAGCGCAGCAGGGTGGTCTTGCCCGAGCCGCTAGGGCCGATGATAGCCACCACTTCGCCGGCTGCGATATTCAGGTCGATGCCGTTGAGAACGGTCTGGCCCTTGAAGGCCTTGGTCAGGTTGCGAACGGTGATCATGCTGCTGCTCGTGTCCGGTAGGGCCATCAGTTTTCCGCCTCGTGGCGGTTGACCCGCGCTTCCAATCGGTTTTGCAGATGCGCCAATACGCTGGAGAGTATCCAGTAGATCAGGGTTGCCGCGAGGTACATGGTAAAGACCTCGTACGTGCGGGCAGTGATCAACTGTGCCTGACGGAACAGCTCCGGTACCTGAATGGTGGCCGCCAGCGCGGTGTCCTTGACCAGCGAGATAAAGCTGTTACCCAGCGGTGGCAGGGCAGTGCGTGCGGCCTGAGGCAGGATGGCGCGCAGCATCGTCTGAGTCTTGCTCATGCCAATGCTGGCCGCTGCTTCCCACTGGCCGCGATCGATCGAGGCGATGGCCGCGCGCATGATCTCTGCAACGTAGGCCGCCATGTTCAGAGAAAAGCCAATCAGAGCCGCAGTCAGTGGCTCCAGTTGCAATCCCAGCTCAGGCAAGCCGAAGTAGATGATGAACAGCTGCACCAGCAGCGGTGTACCCCGGAAAAACGAGATGTACACCCTGGCGAACCAGCCCAGCGGCGCGATGGCGTAGAGCCTGAGCAGCGCGAGGCCGAAGCCCAGCAGCGTGCCGAAAAACATGCCGCCAAGGCTCAGGACGATCGTCCAGACTGCTCCCTTGAGCAGGAAAGGTAAGGAATCCAGTACCAACTGGAGGTTGTCTTGCATCATTGAGTGACGTCAGCCTTGAACCATTTTTCAGAGAGCTGTTTCAAGGTGCCGTCAGCGCGCAGCTTTTCAATGGCCTTGTTGATGGCCGCAAGCAGCTCGGGATTGCCTTTGCGCAGTGCGATCCCCGATTCCTGGCGGGAGAATGCGTCGCCAGCAACGGCCATACGGTCACCCGTCTTGGCGACCATTTCGAATGCTGCCAGGCGATCGACCAGAACCACATCGATGCGACCAACATTGAGGTCCTGGAACTTGGTCGGATCATCATCGTAAGTGCGGATATCTGCCTGCGGGACGTTTTCCTTCAGCCACTGCTCATAGTTGGTGCCCAGGCCGACACCGACCTTCTTGCCTGCCAGATCCGCCGCGCTCTTCACGCCCTCAGCGTCACTTTTCCGGGTCAGGGCCTGAATCCCCGAGACGGTATAAGGCGTGGAGAAATCGTACTTCTTCTTGCGCTCGTCCGAGATGGTGACCTGATTGACCACTATGTCGATGCGACCCGATTCCAGAGAGGCCAGAATGCCGTCCCACTTGGTCGGTTGAAAGCTGACCTTCACGCCCAGCTCTTTGGCCAGCGCTTCGGAGAAATCCACCTCGAAACCAGCGAGCTTGCCGCTTTCGTCCTGGAAGTTGAAGGGCGGATAAGTGCCTTCGAGGCCCACCTTGATGCTGCCGCTGTCCTTGATCTTCTGCAGATCATCGGCAGCAAATGCCTGGCTACCGAGGCCGGCGCAGAGGGCCAGACCGAAACTGCCGATAAGGAACTGGCGACGCAATGTTGCGAATGTCATAGCTGAGCCTCTGTCTTGTTGTGTGCGGAAGTGCGGCACTCTAATCGTTCTAGGTTTATTCGATAAAATAATAAAAAATTATTTGCATATGCCAATTATGGCGTCAAGGATTGGTAGGCAAACAATGCCGGAGCACCGCCGGTATGCAGGAATACGATCGGCTTACCTTCTGCAAACTCCCCTTTCTGTACGCCGTCCAGCAGCCCAGCAAATGCCTTGCCGGTGTAAACCGGATCGAGCAGCAGTCCCTGGCTGCTGGCAAGCAGACGAATCGCATCGAGTGTACCGGTATTCGGTTCGCCGTAGCGGGGGCCGTAATACTCATCCCACAGCTCGATGGACAAATTATCCGGCACGCTGATGCCCAGCAGTTCGGCGGTTCGTTGCACCAATCCCAGTATTTTGGGGCGTTGCAAGTCAGCAGGCCGCGAGACGGTAATGCCGAGTACACGCCAATCGGGCAGAACATGGGCTAACGCCAGCGCCATGCCCGCATGAGTTGCGCCGCTCCCGGAAGCCAGTACCACAGTGCCGCTATCGAGGCCCAGCGCATTGACTTGCTCAGCGAACTCTAGCCCAGCCTTGACGTAGCCCAACGTACCCAGCGCATTGGATCCGCCAATAGGGATCACGTAAGGGTGCTTGCCGGTGGCACGCAGGCGATCTGCCTTGGCCATCAGCATGATGTCCGGCTCTTCCAGGTTGTCGACAATTTCCACTCGCGTGCCGAACAGATCCAGCAGCAGACGGTTGCCGTTGTGCAGGTAATTCTGCTCCTGGGTATCGATAGGGTTTTCCAGCAAGGCGACGCAGGCCAGGCCTAGCTTGGCAGCCAGTGCCGCAGTCTGGCGTACGTGATTGGACTGGATCGCACCCGCAGTGATCAGCGTATCGGCTTGCTGCGTCAATGCATCGGCCCCGAGATACTCCAATTTGCGCGCCTTGTTGCCGCCAAGGGCAAACAGGGTGAGGTCATCACGTTTGACGTATATGTCCCGGCCTATGTGGTGTGAGAGCCGCACCAAGTGCTGCAGCGGGGTGGCATGGGGTACCAGTTCGAGACGCTCGAATCGGCTCAGAGCTTCACTGATCATGGGGGGATTCACTGCCGAAAAGGAGGATGAATATCACTTTAGAAGTGACAGCCCGAAACACAACAAGTGCGTAAGCTTCTGCTTATTCTCAAAAGAAATATAGGAATGAATTAAAAGTATTTTCATCGTATATCTGTGCGCCGTATCTTCAGCGCGCCGTCCTACCCTGTGCGGCCGACCACCACCATGCCGATGTCGATCCACCGGCAACTACCGAGAATAATCATGAAAAAAACGCTTCTGTTGGCTGCATTGGCCTCCGTCCTGGCTACCCAGGCATTCGCCGCTGAAAAACTCACCGTAGCGGCAACGCCGGTTCCCCATGCCGAGATTCTCGAGCTGATCAAGCCGAAGCTGGCCGAGCAGGGCATTGATCTGCAGATCAAGGTTTTCACTGATTACGTGCAGCCCAACCTGCAGGTCGAGCAGAAGCAACTCGATGCCAACTACTTCCAGACCAAACCGTATCTGGACAGCTTCAATGAAAGCCGCGGCACCCACCTGGTGATCGTCAAGGGCGTACACGTCGAGCCCTTCGGCGGCTATTCGCGCAAGTACAAGAGCCTGAAAGAATTGCCGGACGGCGCCACCATCGCCATCCCCAACGAGGCCAGCAACAGTGGCCGTGCGCTGCAACTGCTGCAACACGCGGGTCTGCTGACCCTGAAAGACCCGGCCAACATCCAGGCAACGCCGAAGGATCTGGCCACCAACCCGCACAACTTCAAGTTCAAGCAGCTCGAAGCGGCCATGCTGCCTCGCGTGCTGGATCAGGTCGACCTGGCGCTGATCAACACCAACTATGCGCTGGAAGCCAAGCTCAATCCGAACAAGGATGCCTTGGTGCTGGAAAACAAGGATTCGCCGTACGTGAACTACCTGGTAGCACGCCCGGACAACCAGAACAGCGAAAGCATCAAGAAACTGGCTGACGCACTGACCAGCCCGGACGTGAAAGCCTTTATCGAGAAGAAGTACTCCGGTGCTGTAGTCCCGGCTTTTTAAAACGCTGCGAGCTCACCCTCGCTGACCAAAACGCCGACAGAAGCCTCGCTTCTGTCGGCGTTTTTATTTCTAGGGTGTCGTAGCACCGTTGAACTGTTTGCGAAATGCTCCTGGCAATATGCCGGTGACCTTGGCGAACGCCCGAGTGAAGGCCGCGACCGACTGATAGCCCACGGCTTCGGCGACGTCTGCCACGGCGACTCCTTGCTTGAGTAGGCGGGTGGCCTGACGAATCCGCAGGCTGATCAGCATCTGCCCGGGCGAGGTTCCCGAGAGTTCCTGAAAGCGCTTGCAAAACGCCGAGCGCGACAGCCCGGTGTAGCTGGCCATTTCCTCCATGGGCCAGCTGTGTTCGGGGCGCGCGATGAGCTGTTCGATCAGCGCGCTGAACTGGGGCTGACGCGCCAGGCCCAGCAGGCCTCCGAGTTGCTCGGCCTGGCCTTGTTCGCGCAGGACGTAGAGAAACAGCAGGTGACTGAGCCGTTCGAGGAAGGCATCGGAAGGGCCATCGCCGCGCGCGCACTCGTCGAGAATCAGCTCGAACAGCCTGCGCGCCGCACTCAGCGATGGATCACCGGCACGCAGTACCAGAAAGGCTGGCAACGCCTGCAGGATCAGGCTGCTCAGGCCAGGGCGGAAATGGAAGAATCCGCAAACCAGACCGACACCCTCACGGGCCTGTTGCTGCAGCGGTTGCATCGCGACCTTGGGGCTGCAGCGCGCAGCATCGGCATCCGCTGCATTGGACAGGCGATAGTGAATGTCATGGAGCAGGAACACGGCATCGCCCGCACGCAGCTCCACGGGCTCGACGCCCTCGTCGAGGTGCAGCCAGCAGTCGCCGTGCAACAGCACATGGAAACTGGCTCTGGCCAGGCCATGAGTACTGGCCTGCCAGTTGCCGCAATAACGGCCGACATGAAACAGGCTGGCGTCCAGCTCCAGGCTCTCTAATAACCATTCAAAAGGGGGCAGGGACGAATTCATCTAATGAAAAGACTCAAGAGCAAGTAATAGCGACTTTCTCATATTGTTGGGTTTTCTTATAACCAAGAAAATGGATGGCAATTCGCTCAACCCTGGAGTTATCCCATGTCTCGCGTGACCTTGCATACCGTGGAAACCGCTCCCGTAGAGGCCCAGCCTTTTCTGCGCAACGCCCAGGCCGCTTCCGGGTTCGTTCCCAACCTGCTGGCGGTGCTCGCCAATGCGCCGGCCGCACTGGAAACCTACGTCACCGTCTCCGGCCTGAATGGCAAGGCCAGCCTGGGCCTCGCCGAGCGCGAGGTGATTCAGCTGATCGCCGCGACCACCCACGGCTGCGCCTTCTGCGTTGCCGGCCACACGGCGGTCGCCAGCAACAAGGCCAAGCTGCCTGCCGAGGTCGTCGAAGCGCTACGTGCCCGCGGCGAGCTGCCGGATGCCCGTTACGAAACCCTCGCTCAGTTCACCCGCGAGGTCATCGCCACCCGCGGCAATGTCAGCGACGCGGCGTACCAGGCCTTTCTCGAGGCAGGCTTCACCGAGGGCCAGGCCTTGGAGGTGATTCTCGGGGTGAGCCTGGCCACCTTGTGCAACTTCGCCAACAGCTTCGCCCACACGCCGCTCAACCCGGAACTGGAGCGTTATCGTTGGGATCAGGCCGGCGCGTGAGCCGCAGAGGAGGTTTCGCCATGCTGGATGCCAACCTGAGCCGCTGGCTCGACGAACAGGCCGGTTCGCTGGACTGCGGCCAGTGCGATGCCGAGGCCGTGCTGCCGCAACTGGCGGCTGCCGGTGTGCTGCGCCTTGGCGTGCCGAAAGCGCTGGGCGGCGAAGGTGGCCATGTGGTCGACGCTTTGCGCGCGGTCGCCGATGTAGCCAGCCATTCACTGACGGCCGCCTTCGTGTTCTGGGGTCAGCGGGCGTTCATCGAGTATCTGCTGCAGGGCGACAATCCGGCGCTGAGCGAGCGCCTGCTGCCTGCGCTGCTCAATGGCGAACAGGCCGGCGCCACCGGGCTGTCGAATGCCATGAAGTACCTGTCGGGGATCGAGGAGCTGGGCGTCAGTGCTACGCCCACCCGTGACGGCTGGACGCTGAATGGACGGCTGCCCTGGGTCACCAACCTGCGCAAGAGCGGTTTCGTGGTGGCGGCAGCAATCGATCTGCCGGGTGCCCAGCCGTTCGTGGCGGCATTTCCGGGAGATCTGAGCGGTGTCGAGCGCAGTGAAGACTTGCAACTGCTCGGCCTGCAGTCCAGCAACACCGCTGCGCTGCAATTGCATCAGGCGCAGCTGCCGCGTGAATGGCTGATCGCTGCTGACGCGCGGCGCTTTCTTCCGCAGGTACGCCCGGCGTTCCTGGGCCTGCAGTGCGGGCTGTCGATTGGCCTGGCACAGCGCGCCCTGGCCGAGGTACGTGGGGCGCTGGCGCAGCGCTCGATCCTGCATGGCGAATACGAACAACTGGCGAGCACCCTGAGCCTCGAACGCCTGCGCCTGGAACAGGGGCTGCATGACGGTACCTTCCTCGCTCAGCCATCGGCGCTGTTCGCCCTGCGCATCGGCCTGGCCGAGCGCGTGGCCGAAGCTCTGCAACTGGAACTGCAGGCCAGTGGTGGGCGCGCCTATCTGCAGCCTCATGGCGATGGTTTTGCCAGGCGCTGGCGAGAATCGGCCTTCGTGCCGGTGGTGACCCCCAGCCTGGTACAACTGCGCGCCGAACTGCAGAAGAAAGCCGCGCAGGTGTCTGCGTGAGCACGGTACTGCAGGCCCGGGACATCGGTCTTGCTTACCCGCAGGGCACAGGCTGGCAGCAAGTGCTCGAAGGGTTTCAGCTCGATCTGCAGGCTGGCGAGGTGGTGAGCATTCTTGGCCCCAGCGGCGTAGGCAAGTCCAGCCTGCTGCGGGTGTTGGCCGGGTTGCAGCAGCCGGGCCAGGGCAGGGTGGAGCTGTTCGGCGAAACCTTGCGTGGCCCTCATCCGCGGGTGGCGGTGGCCTTTCAGGATCCGTCGCTGTTGCCCTGGCTGACGTTGGAAAAGAACGTCGCCTTCGGCCTGGATTTCACTCGGCAGCCACGCCGTGAGGCAGCCCAGCGCGAGGCGCTGATCGATCGCGCCATCGCCGCGGTGGGCCTGAGCCAGGCTCGCGGCCGCTATCCGGCGGAGCTTTCAGGTGGCATGGCGCAGCGCACTGCGCTGGCCCGCTGCCTGGCGCGCGAGCCGCATGTACTGCTGCTCGACGAACCCTTTGGCGCCCTGGACGAAGTGACCCGGGCGCAGATGCAGCAGTTGCTGCTGAAAATCATCCGTGAACAGCGCACCGCAGCCGTGCTGATCACCCATGACATCGATGAAGCGCTGCTGCTCTCCGAACGTATTCTGCTACTGGGCGACACCCCGGCGCGCACGTTGGGCGAGTGGCACATCGACCTGCCGCACCCGCGTGCGGATCTGGTCGACGAGCTTGGCGCGCTACGCGTCGACATCCTCAAAACCCTACGGCGGGCGAGCCGCGATCACGCACCCTCACCCCTGCAGGAGCCACAACATGTGCCTGGACGATCCGACCCATTCCCGACGTGACATTCTCAAACTCGCCACGCTGCTGACCGCAGCCGGCGCATTGCCTTTGCTGAACAGCCTGCAGGCGCGGGCGGCCAGCGAGCCCGACGCGCCGGTGCGCATCGGCTACCTGCCGATCACCGACGCCACGCCGCTGCTGGTGGCGCACAACAACGGCCTGTTCGAGGCCGAAGGCATCAAGTCCGAACGCCCGGTGCTGTTGCGTAGCTGGGCCCAGGTGATCGAGGCGTTCATCTCCGGCCAGGTGAACGTCATTCACCTGCTATCGCCGATGACCGTCTGGGCACGATACGGCAGCAAGGTGCCAGCCAAGGTCGTGGCCTGGAACCATGTCGGCGGCTCCGGCCTGACCGTGGCGCCGGATATTACCGATGTGAAGCAACTGGGCGGCAAGACCGTCGCCATCCCGTTCTGGTATTCGATTCATAACGTAGTGGTGCAACAGCTGCTGCGTGACGCCGGCCTGACGGCGGTGAGCAAGGCGACCACTGCCAACCTCGCCGCCAATGAGGTCAACCTGATCGTGCTGGCACCTTCGGACATGCCGCCAGCCCTGGCCAGCAAGCGTATCGCCGGCTACATCGTCGCCGAGCCGTTCAACGCCCTGGCGGAAAACCTCAAGGTCGGCCGTATCCAGCGCTTCACCGGCGATGTGTGGCGCAATCACGCCTGCTGCGTGGTGTTCATGCATGAACACGACCTGAACAACCGACCGGAGTGGTCGCAGAAGGTCGTCAACGCCATCGTCAAAGCGCAGTTGTGGACCCGTGACCATCGCGAAGAGGCCGCGCAGTTGCTGTCCAAGGACGGCAGCAATCGCTACACGCCGCACACCCCGCAAGTGCTCAGGCAGGTTCTGGCCCCGGCAGCCAGCGAGCGTGAAGCCTACCTGGCCAGCGGCGCCATTCAGCATGGTGACTGGGCCGACAAGCGCATCGACTTCCAGCCCTATCCGTTCCCCAGCTACACCGAGGAACTGGTTCGTCGCCTGAAGGGCACCCTGATCGAAGGCAATAATGGCTTTCTCGCCAGCCTCGACCCGGCCGCCACAGCCCGCGATCTGGTCGATGATCGTTTCGTACGCACGGCCATCGAGTCGGTTGGTGGCCTCAAGGCATTCGGTGCGCCGGACAGCTTCGAGCGGGTCGAGGAGATTACCGTTTGATCAACCTGCTACGCACACACGCCGGGCCCTGGGGGCTTGGCGTACTCGGTCTGTTTAGCCTGTTCGGCTTGTGGTGGCTGCTGATGGCGTTGTTCAGCGGTGGCGAGGGCTTGGCAGCGCTGTTCACGCCCCAGGCCACCCTGGTCAGCCTGATCGAACTACTTCAACGCCCGGAGCTTGCCGAGCACGTATTGGTGAGCCTCAGGCGCATTTTCATTGGCTTGGGCCTGGCATTACTTATCGGCGTGCCACTGGGCTTGCTGGTAGGCAGCCTGCGTCATCTGGAATGGGCGACCACACCGGCATTCCAGTTCCTGCGCATGATCTCGCCACTGTCGTGGATGCCCATCGCGGTGATGCTGATGGGCGTCGGTGATCAGCCAATCTACTTCCTGCTGGCCTTTGCCGCCGTGTGGCCGATCCTGCTCAATACCGCCGCTGGTGTGAAGCAGCTCGACAGCCGCTGGCTGCAGTTGGCACGCAGCCTCAGCGCGACGCGCCGGGAAACCCTGCTGCGGGTGATCCTGCCCGGCATCGTCGGCCACGTGCTGACCGGCGTGCGCCTGGCCATCGGCATTCTCTGGATCGTGCTGGTGCCCTGCGAGATGCTCGGTGTCAGTGCCGGCCTGGGTTACTACATCCTCGACACGCGCGACCGCCTGGCCTACTCGGAGCTGATGGCCATGGTGCTGTTGATCGGTGTGCTGGGTTTTCTGCTCGATGCCGCGGCGAGGTGGCTGCACGGGCGCTGGAGCCATGCAGGCTGACAGAGGCCGAGCGGTGCTCTGGAGCGCGGTTCTGGTGTCTGGCGAAGGAGAAGCCGAGATGGCATAAGGGTTATTAGGATATAAAAATATATTATTTATTGTTATAAGTCGCTGATCAGTATTGTGCTTTTAAACCAGAACGAACTGCCCAGAGTCGACGGATGAAAAGCCTTGCCGAGAACCAATCTGCCGTACTGACCCTCCCGGGAGGGGATGATCAGCCGCTGTCCATCCGCGCCAAGGCGCTGGTGTTCAACGACCCGCGTTCGCGGGAGCTGCTCGACTATCTGCAGCGCCTGGGCCCGGCTGACGTTCCGGTGCTGATTCACGGTGAAACTGGCACCGGCAAGGAACTGGTGGCTCGGCATCTGCACCGCACCAGCGGGCGCAAGGGTAATTTCGTTGCGGTGAACTGCGGGGCGATCAACGAGAACCTCGCCGAGAGCGAGCTGTTCGGCCATGAGGCTGGCGCTTTTTCGGGTGCCACCGGGCGGCGCATCGGCTGGTTCGAAGAGGCCGACGGCGGCACGCTGTTCCTCGACGAAATCGGTGATCTGCCATTGTCCTTGCAGGTGAAATTGCTGCGTGCGCTGCAGGAGCAGGAAATCGTTCGTGTCGGTTCGCGCAAACCGATCAAGGTGGATATTCGCCTGGTTACCGCCACCAACGTGGATCTGGAGCAGGCTGTCGAAGCCGAGAACTTCCGGCTCGACCTGTTCTACCGAATCAATGTGGCACGGGTGGATGTCCTGCCACTGCGCGATCGTCCTCTCGACGTGCTGCCACTGGCCGAGCATTTCCGTGATCGCTACTGCCTGCGGATGAAGATCGCGCCGCCGATGTTTTCAGAAGCAGCGGTCACTGCGCTGCTCGATTACGCCTGGCCCGGCAATATTCGCGAGCTGGAAAACATCGTGCACCTGGCGCTGCTGGTGGCAACAGGAAAGGTCATCCGCCCGGAAGATCTCAAGTTCTCCGGTGGCGGGTTGGCAGCCTCGCGCCACTCGAGCGTTGGCAGTGGCGTACCACGCTTGCCTCAGGAAGTGATCCGCGAGCAGATCCAGCGTCTGTTCGAGGTGCCGGGCGAGTCGCTGTTCAAGGACCTGGAAGAGTTGCTGGTGCGCGAAGCTTACACCTGGTCCAGCTACAACCAGGTGCGCAGCGCCGCGTTGCTGGGTATCACCCGTAACGCCATGCGCACGTTGCTGGTCAACCATGGGCTGCTCAAAGGACGCTGAGTGGCGCCTTTTTCAGAGCTTTATGGGTGCCGCTTGCCAGCCGGGTAGGCGCTTCAGGCGCGGTAGCAACTCACTGCCCAGGTGCAGGGCTTCTTCCAGGTGCGGGTAGCCGGAGAGGGTGAAGCTGCTGACGCCCAGCTTGCGATACTCCTCGAGTCGTTCCACTACCTCATCGTAACTGCCGACCAGTGCAGTGCCTGCGCCGCCCCTAACCAGACCGACGCCCGCCCAGAGATTGGGCGAGACTTCCAGTTCCCGAGCGCCGAGCTGGCGGCCTCGGTGCAGCTCGTTCTGCCGTGACTGGCCCACCGACTCGTAGGTGTCGAACTGCTGCTGCGCCTGCTCGATGGCGTTTCTGGGGATTTCCTTGAGCAGCCCCTCGACCTTCGCCCAGGCCTGTTCGCTGCTGGGAGCAGTGAATATGTGCATGCGCAGGCCAAAGCGCAGCTCGCGGCCGACGTTGCTCGCCTGCGCCCGCATCTGCCCGATGCGTTCTTGGATCATGGCCGGCGGTTCGCCCCACATCAAGTAGACATGGGCCTGGCAGGCGGCCACGCGCTGCGCCGCGGCGGAGGCACCACCGAAGTAGAGCGCCGGCAGTGGGCCTTCAGGTGTTTCCAGTTCCAGGGGGCCGGTTCGGTAATGGCTACCTTGATGGTGGCGTCCCTCACCAGCCCAGAGTGCCTGAAACAGCTGGAGAAATTCCTCGGTACGCGCATAGCGCTCGTCATGCTCGAGAAAGTCGCCCAGAGCGCGTTGTTCGAAGCGACTGGAACCGGTGACGATGTGCAAGGCCAGGCGGTCGCCGCAGATCCGCTGCAGGGTCGCGGCCTTGTGCAGGGTATAGGCGGGCAGCTCAGCCCCGGGCCGCACGGTCAGCAGGAAGCGCAGATTCTGGACTTCCTGGGCGAGCACCGAGGCGATCAGCCACGGATCCTCGAAACCACTGGCGGTGGGAATCATGATCGCGTCGAAGGCGCTCAGTTGCGCTGCGCGAACGATCTGCCTTAGGTAGTCCAGGGTTGGTGCACGGTCGCCCTGCTGGAACAGTGCGGCACGCGGCAAGCCGCTGCTGGTCAGGTGGCGGCCATCACCATTGGTGGGCAGAAACCAGTTCACTTCGACAGCGGGGTTATGGCTCAGCACGCAGTGAATTCTCCAATCTCGATGCCCTTGGCTCTCAGGCGCGGCAGCACCTGCTCGCCCAGGCGCAATATCTCCTGCACCGATGGCCAGGATTCCAGCAGCACATGACCGATACCCACGGCATGCAGCTCTTCGAGCCTGGCGACTACCTGATCGATGCTGCCGACCAGCAGCGGTGGCAGGCCCGCAACCGGCTGCCAGATGTTTGGGTAAAGCTCGAAGCGCCTTACCGCGTTGCTAGCCAGGCCGACCACCCGGGCGTCACCGTAGCCGGCGATAGCCAGCGGGCTGGCCGACTGTCGCTCTAGCCAGGCCGCTGCCTCCCGCCAGGCTTGCTCGGCGTCGTCACGCACGATCAGTCCCAGTCGGGTCGCGAAGCCCAGCGACCGCGACTGTTGACCGGCGGCGTCACGCAGTCGCTGCAGATTGGCTGCCAGGCGCTGCGGATGATCGGCCTGCAGCAGGCATTGGCCAGCATGGCTGGCGATCAGCTGGGGGCTCAGGGTGTCATCCAGCAGCAGTGGAGGAGGCGTGATGTCACGACGGGCCAGACCGGCATTTTCCAGTTGAAAGTAGCGCCCGGAGAAATCCAGCGGCTCACTGTCTGGCTTCAGCAGGTGGCTGAGGATATGCAGGTACTCGCCGATGCGCTCGTTGCGCTGATCGCGATTGAGCAGTTCACCGAAGGTTCGCCGAACGCTGTTCTGATCGCTGTCAGGCAGATGCAGCTGCAGGCGACCATGGCTGATCGACTGCAGGCTCTGGGCGGCTGCCGCTAGTGCGGCAGGCAACATCACTTCGGTCGACAGGCTGGTGGTCAGCTTCAGCCGCGAGGTGTGCGCGCAGAGCGCCGCCGCCACGGTGAAACTCTCCGGGTATCCGGGCCCGCTGGGGATGAAAAGGCCATCGAGGCCGGCATATTCGGCGGCTTGGGCGACCTGAATCCAGGCACCGACGCCGCTGGCTGCGTTGGGTATTGCCGGGAGTTTCCAACTGATCGAAAGGCTCATGGTGCGGGCTCCGGGGGAAACACTCACTGCAGCGGCAAGCGATCCCGAGCGGTAGCGTGTCCGGCATTGGCGGGCGTCCAGCCAAGCGCGGGGGCGATATCCCGGGCGATGGTTTCCAGGCGGCGAAGAACCTGTGCCTGGGTCGAGCTTTCCGATTGTACGACCGCAATGAAATAGTCGGCATAGGGTAGCAAGGATGGATCATTGCGCAGGCTGCGGATGATCTCCTCCGGATGGCCGTGGTGAACGTTGAGCAGTTGCAGGTGCTGCTCGAGGTTCGCAGCCTCATCCATCAGCCCTTCACGAATCAGCCTTGGTACATGCAATTCGATATCGGCTGCCAGCTCGGCCTGGGCACTCTGCCGGTCGGCCGCTGGGAATACCGCGCGAACCACGCCGATGCGAGGCGAACGGTTGGTGTGTTGCCAGGCGTTCAGATAGGCATCGGCCAATGGTTTCTGCACGGTCAGCGGATCGTGGGTGGCGGTTCCGAGCAGCAACCCGTTGCCTTGCTGCGCAGCATGCGCCGCGCCTTGTGGGCTGCCGTGTGAATGCCAGAGCCGGTTACCCAGCGCCTCGCCAGGCGGCTGCAAGCTGGCGCTGCCGGTGAGCGGTGTTCCCGAGAGGATCTCTTGCAACCGTTGTACGCCGTTTTGGAAATCATCCTGGCGACGATCCGGATCACGATCGAACGCTTCGAATACGCCCAGATTTGCGCCGCCGCTGCCGAGGCCCAGCTGTACGCGGCCTTCACTCAACTGGTCGAGAACGGCGGCGTCTTCGGCCAGGCGCAGGGTGTCTTCCAATGGCAGGACGATCACTGCGGTACCCAGCTCGATAAGGCGGGTGCGTGCAGCTACCGCCGACAGCAATACCAATGGTGAAGGCAATTGCCCGAAACCACCGCTAAGGTGGTGCTGGGCGATCCAGCCGCCATCGAAACCAAGGGCTTCGGCCACCTCGAACTGTTCGATCAGGTCGCGATACGCCTGACGCGGATCGCGGCCGAAGGCGTGGGTGAGAAAGCCGAGTTTGAAGGGGCGTTGCGGGCGAGCAGGCTGGGTCATGAAAGAGCGACCTTGTGAGTGGGGCGGTTGGCAACGGCAGGTCTCCAGCCCAGTGCTGGGGCGATCTCCTTGGCGATCAACTCGAGGTGGCGAATCGCTTCGTCGAGGCGCGTCGAGCGGGTTTGCACCTGCACGACCAACTGATCGCCCGCGCCCAGATTCGGGCCCTGTGAAAGCCGGCTGACGATCCCGGCGCTGTCGCCATGCAGGATATCCAGGCGCTCCAGTGCGGCAGCGAAATCGTCGGCGGCGTCTGCGTTGTAGGAGCCGATACTCTGCTTACCGTGGATATAGGCGCGAATGTCCCGGTTCAGGCTGGAAGCCGGATCATGGGCATCGGCGCCGGGGAACACGGCACGCACCAGGGCTACCCGTGAGGGTTGCTGGGCGTGGTTCCAGGCATTGCGGTACCGCTGGATCAAGGCTGTATTGGCGGACGGAGGCAGGTTGGGGTTGGGCGCCACGATCAAACCGTTACCCCGTAGGGCTACCTGCTCGACACGGGAGGTGGCTTCCCAGGTTCGCTGTGCCAGGCCGTGAGCCGGCGGGTTCAGGGTCTGGCCGTTGGCGTTCAGTTGCGCGCCGCCTGTGAAACGCTGCAGCTGTTCGATGCGCGTGTCGTATTCGTCGTGGCGGCGACCGATGTCCTGACCGAAACCGTTGAAACTGTCCGGGTCGAAACCGGCACCAAGGCCCAGCTGCAAGCGGCCGTCGGCGAGCAGGTCGAGCACGGCAGCGTCTTCCGCCAGGCGCAGCGCGGGTTCGTGAGGCAGTACGATGATGCCGGTTGCCAGGCCGATGCGCCGCGTTCGCTGAGCTGCTGAGGCCAACAGTGGCAAGGGCGAGGGCAGGCGGCCGCTCTCGCAGCCGAGATGGTGCTGGGCGACCCAGCCGGTGTCGAAACCGAGCGCCTCGGCCACGCTGAACAACTCCAGGGCGTCCTGGTACACCTGCGGTGTGAAGTGCGGGCTGTAGACACGATTCAGAAAGCCCAGGCGGAAGGTTTCGCTCATGGCTGCCGGGTCTCCTTGGCAGTTTGCAGAGGTAGACCGAGCAGCGCTTTCGAGGCAGTTGGTTGTGCGGTCTCGCCGGGCAAACCGGTAAACGGGCTGATGGTGATATAGCCCTTGGCCAACCACACGGCTTCGTCCTCTTGCTGAGCCTCGGTAGGCGGCGTTGCGGCCGCGAAACTGATCCCGGCTTTGCCGGCCTGGGCTTTGAACAGAGGCGCGAGGTCGTCGGTATAAACGATGTCGAAGGGCACCTTGCTGCCGATACGGGTCAGCTGGATGCCCTGGATGGCGTTCACGGGTGGCAGGTTGACGTTCAGGCCAGTGGCTGGCGGCAGCAGCTCTGAGCCCGGTGTGCGGCTGCGTTCCAGGGTATCGACCAGGCGGGCGACGATTTCCGCGACGCGGGCCGTGTCCTTCTCCTTGAGGTCGACACTCACGGCAATGCTCGACACGCCTTTCTGTAGTGCCGTAGCCGCTGCGTTGAAGGTGCCCGAGATGTTGTTCAGGGGGCCGAGGTTATTGCCCGGATTGGGGCCGACGATGACCAGATCGGGCTTCGGCAGGATCTTTTCCAGGCCCAGCAGAACGGCCATCACTGGTGTGCCGCTGATTTCGATGCGTACGTCTTTGCCCGCACACGCTGGGCTTTCGCAGCGACCGTCTTCCCAGGTGGTCAGGTAGTAGCTGTCGGGGTAGGCCGGATTCTGGTCGCGACCGATACTGATTTCGCGACCATAGAAGAAAGCGCCGCCACGGGCGCTTTGCTCCCGATACGGCGCGCTGATTTTCACCGTATGCCCACGTTCCTTGAGCACTTCGTACACGGCTCTCAGGTTGGGGTGATCGTAGCCATCGTCATTGCTGAGCAGGATGTTCAGCGCGCTGGCTGGCGTGGCCACTAAGGCCAGCGTCAGGGCGCCCGCCAGGCGCCAAGAAGTAGTGAGCGTCATGCGCCGACCTTCTGCTTGCTGAAACGGTTCGCGGGACGCTTGAGGCCCAGGTGCTCGCGCAGGGTGGTGCCGCTGTACTCAGTGCGAAACAGCCCGCGACGCTGCAACTCGGGGATGACCAGTTCCACGAAGTTTTCCAGGGAGCTGGGGAATACCGGGAAGTACACGTTGAAGCCGTCGCAGGCACGGGACTGGAACCAGTGTTCGAAGATGTCGGCGATATCTTCGGCAGTGCCAATGGCTGGGTTGGCATCGGCGAGACGCAGGTAGAGCTGGCGAATAGTCAGGTTCTCCCGGCGCGCCAGCGCAATGACATTGTCCCGGCGGCTACCACGCTGACCCGCAGGAGTGTCCGGCAGCGGGCCATCGAGGTCATAGCCGGACAGGTCGATATCATCACCCAGGGTATCGGCCAGCAGGCGCAGACCGACCACGGGATCGACCAGCGCCTGCAATTCGTCGAACTGCGCCTGCGCCTCTTCACGAGTACGGCCGACGAAGGGGGTGATACCGGGCAGAATCTTGATCTCGTCCGGCCCGCGGCCGAATTCGGCGGCTTGCTCCTTGATCTCGCGGTAAAAGGTTTTGCCGGCCTCGACATCATGGTGGGCAACGAATATCGCTTCGGCCACACGGGCCGCCAGCCGGCGACCATCCTTGGAAGCACCGGCCTGTACCAGTACCGGATGGCCCTGGGGCGGGCGAGACACATTGAGCGGGCCGCGTACCGAAAAATGCTCGCCCTTGTGGCCGAGCACGTGCAGTTTGTCCGGGTCGAAATACACGCCACTGTCCTTGTCGCGTAGGAAGGCATCGTCGTCCCAGCTGTCCCAGAGCCCCTTGACCACGTCGTGGAACTCCTCGGCCCGCCCGTAGCGATCAGCGTGCTCGACGTGGGTTTCCCGACCGAAATTCCAGGCCTCGTCGGAGACTACCGAGGTCACCAGGTTCCAGCCGGCGCGGCCCTTGGACAGGTGATCCAGCGAGGCGAACTTGCGGGCGATATGGTACGGCTCGTTGTACGTCGTGGTCGCCGTGGCGATCAGCCCGATACGCTCGGTGACTGCCGCCAGGGCGGAAAGCAGGGTCAGTGGTTCGAAATGCTCGCCGCGAGCAGTGCGGCTCAGCGCATCGATGTGATGCCCCCAGAGCGCCACGACATCGGCGATGAACAGGGCATCGAACTTGCCGCGCTCGGCCAGTTGGGCGATGCGCTTGAAGTGCTCGAAGTCCTGGCTGGCGTCCGCCTGGGCCAGTGGGTGACGCCAGGCGGCCACATGGTGCCCGCTGTTGGCAAGAAAGGCGCCGAGGTGCAGCTGGTCGGTACGTCGTGACATGCCGATACCCCTTAGTAGTTGTAAGACACGCGCACGCCAACGCTGCGCGGCTCGCCGGCAGCTGCAACGCTGGTACCGGGCAGGAAGAAGTTGCGGGTCAGGTCGTATTCCTTGTCGAGCAGGTTGCGCGCCCATACGCCGGCGCTCCAGTTGCCATTACGCGGCGATACCGTGAGGTTGGCGTTGACCAGCCAGTAAGGGTCGAGGGTGTAATTGGGGCCGAGCAGCAGCAACTGCTTGTACTCGTCGCGGTAGCTGAAGTTGGTTTCGGCGCGTACGTCGAATTCGGCCACCGGCCAGGTGTAGGCGATGGAGCCGCCGTAGCTGAGTTTCGGGAAACTCAGTTGCTCGCCCTTGTAGTTGTTGTAGACCTCACCACCAGCAGCCACGGTGGCAGTGCCGTTGACCGCCAGGAAGTCATCGGTGTACTTGCCTTCCTTGTAGCCAACGTACTGCTGGATTTCCAGGCCATGGATCGGCTGCCAGAGTAGCTCCAGCTCGCCGCCGACGATGCGCGAGCGCGGCGCGTTGACGAAGCTGCCGACCAGCGAGCTGGATTGCTGGCTCCACACGGTCGAGAGCACCTGCTGATCCTGATAGCCGTAGTAGAACAGCGCGCCGTTGAGGCGCAGGGAGTCGGTCAGGTCGCTCTTGAAACCGACTTCGAAGGCGTTCACCGCTTCAGGCTTGAAGGCCTCCAGGGCCAGCACGTTGCCGCTGTTGTGCGCGGTGTAACCACCGGACTTGTAGCCACGGCTGAAGCTGGCGTAAATCAGGCTGGCAGGTGACAGCTGGTACTCCAGGGCGACTTTCCCAGAGGTGCCGTTGTTGGAGAACGAGGTGTGCTGCGGGAATGGATTGACGTTGGTGCCATTGAACTGAACCCCGTCGATGAAACCCGAGAAGTAGTTATCCAGGCTGCGTTCTTCGTACTCCTGGCGCAGACCGATGATGCCCTTCAACCGCTCGGTAATGGCGTAGTCGAACTGACCGAATACGCCAACCGTTTTGACCTTCTGCACGTAGCTGGTGCGCGTGGCGAACGGGAAGCCTGGGCGCACAGGCGTGGTGAGGCGATCACTGAAGTCCGAATGGAATTTCTCGTTGAGCCGATCCTGCGAGTAATACAGGCCGGTGACCCAATTCAGGCGCTGCTTTTCATCCGAGCCCAGGCGCAATTCCTGGGTGAAGCTGCTGACCCGGTCATCGAAGTATTCGTCGGAGTCGGCGTTGCTGGTGGCATCCCAGTCACCCAGCTCACGGCGACGCAGTTCGTTGTAAGCGCTGATGCTGGTCAGCACCAGGTTGCCGTCCAGGTGCCAGTTGAGTGCCAGGCTGGCGGTGTCGTTGGTGTTGTCGACATGCGGCTTGGCGCCGCCCGATACGCCGGCTGCAGCGGCGAACTCCGGGCGCAGGCTCCAGCCAGTGTGGCGGCGGTTGCTGTCGGCACTGATGGAGCGGCCGGGCTGGTTGTAGTCTTCGAACAGACGCAGCCCCTGGCTTTCTGATTTGTCGTAGGAGTGCTGCAGGGTCAGGTGGGCGTCGAAATTATCGGTGATGTCCCATTCCAGCTGGCCGCGGACGGCGAGTTTGTCCTTGTCGCCCAGCGATTGCCCGGTTTCACGATTCTTCTGCCAGGCACCGCCATCATCCCTGATGAACGACAGACGTCCGCGCAGGTTGTCGGCCAGCGAGCCGGAAACGAAGCCTTCGGTGGTCCAGGCGTTGTAGGAGCCGTATTCGGAACTGATGCCCGCTTCGAGCTCGCGGGTCGGCCGATTGGTGATGAAGTTAACCGTGCCACCAGTGGTGTTGCGTCCGTACAGGGTGCCTTGCGGGCCGCGCAGTACTTCCACCCGGTCGATATCGAACAGCACGCCCTGGGTTTGAATGGGCAGGGCGAAGGAGACGTCGTCGACGCTGACGCCAACGCTGGACGAGTTGTTCGAGGTGTAATCGATAAAGCCAATGCCGCGCAGACGGAACTGCGGTTGGCCACTGCCGAATGCCGGTTCGATCTCAAGGCTGGGTGTGGCGTGCTGCAGGTCGTTGACCGTGCTGACGCCTTTTTCCTTGAGCGCTTCGCCGCCGATTACCGAAATCGCAGCGCCGATATCCTGAGCAGCCTCCTGGCGGCGTTGTGCGGTGACCACGATTTTAGGTAGGGCCGCTCCAGGTAGGGCCGCTCCCGGCTGTGCAGCGCGATTCTCCAACTGCTCCTGGGTTTGCGGCACGGTTTGTGCACCGGCGGGGGCCATGAAGACCCCGGCGCTGGCGAGAACGATGGCCAATGCCAGGGGCTTTGGCTGGGACTTGAAGGGTGTCGACATGATGGGAACGCTCCTTGGCGAACTGGTGGGTCAGCTCCCTGGCGCGTCCGGGTGTGGCGTAGCTGGGTTACAGCAGGTTTAGCAATAGCTATGCCATTTATTAAGTGGCTGTTTTTAAATGCTTTTATTGTTTATCTCGTTGGCCTTTGCTGATTTTTAAGCAGCCCGCCATGCAGGCTGTTGAGAAGCGCACAGCAGCGTTCAGGCGTGTTGTAGCTGTGGGCTACCTTTTTCCACCACGAAGTGCTTGAGCGTTGCCAGTTTGGCGTGCGGGTCGAGGCGCTCCGAGATGGCTTGCATACGAACGTCGAGACGCCCGTGCTGCAGGTCGAGCGACAGGTAGCCACGCGAGCGGCTGTCATAGAAGCGAATCTGCGGGTTGTCCGGGAGAATGCCTTGTATCGACTCGTAGCTTGGGCCGTTCGAGGTGATCGAGGTGCCGACGAACTCCGCGGCTACCAGCGGTGAGCTCGGATCCTCCGGGTTGAGATGCAGGTGGTTGGCCCAGAACGAGTGGTAGTCGCCGCTGAGAATCACCGGGTTGCTAACGCGGCTTTGTTGCACGCTTTCCAGCAGACGCAGGCGTGCGGCCTGGTAGCCGTCCCAGCTGTCGCTCCAGTAGCGTTCTTCGTCCTGCCCTGGCCGGTCGATGCGCAGCGGTGCGACTAGCAGGTTCTGCGCGATCAGGTTCCATGAGCTGTCACTGCGCGTGAGTCGCTCACGCAGCCAGCGCTCCTGCTCGAAGCCGAGCAGGGTGCGACGAGGATCTTTCAGGTCGACGCAACTGATCCCTTCCACGTGCCCCTTGCCATAGTTCGGTGCCTGGTAGCAGGGCTGCCGGGAGCGATATTGGCGGCCATCAAGCAGTGGAATGGTCGCCAGATTTCCGTAGGCGAAACTGCGGTAGATGAGCGGGTTGCCATTACGGTCGAACGGTACCTGGCGCAGTGGCAGGTTTTCCAGAAAGGCTTGGTAGGCGGCTGCGCGCCGGCGCAGGAACGCGGTTCGGCCAAGCCTGGGATCTTTCGAGTATTCGCTGGAGTAGTCGTCCTGCACCTCGTGGTCGTCCCAAGTCGCCATACACGGAGCTGCCGCGTGCAGCGCCTGCAGATCAGGGTCGCTGTGGTGCAGCGCATAGCGATAGCGGTAGCCGGCCAGATCGGTGGCCTCCGCTGCGTGGTAGTGGCGTGCCAGCCCGGGGGTATCGAGGGGCATGCTGTATTCGTAGATGTAGTCGCCCAGGAACAGCACCAGATCCGGACGTTCCTCGGCCATGTGCCGGTAGGCGCTGAAGTAGCCGCGTTCCCAGTTGGCGCAGGAGGCAACTGCCAGGCGCAGTCGCTCGGCGTGCGAGCCGGGCGCAGGCAGGGTAAGCGCGCGGCCCTCGGGGCTGCGTTCGCCCAGAGCGCTGAAGCGATACCAGTATTCCCGGCCCGGTTGCAGGCCACGCAACTCCACATGCACGGCATGGCCGCGCAGGCGCAGGGCGGCGCTGTAGCCGCGTTGGACTATGCGCTGAAAGCCAGCGTCCTCGGCGACCTCCCAACCCACCGGCACGCTGGCCGGCAGACGTTCTTCGCTGCCAGGGTAGAGCGGTGCGCTAGCCAGCCGTGTCCAGATCACGAAGCCGTCCGACCAGGGGTCGCCACTGGCTACGCCAAGCGTGAAGGGTGTTTCCAGATTGGCCAGCGCCTGGCCATAACGCAGCAGCCAGGGCGTAGCCGCTGCCCCGGCAAGCAAACGCAATGCACTACGCCTGCTGATGGAATTGTCGGTCATGAGATGTGCTATCCGGATGGCCCGCGGAGTACCCGCGGGCGTTATGAGGCTTTGTCGTGCGGGCTCAGAAGCGATAGGTGGCTTCCAGGCCGTAGCTCCTCGGGTCACCGGAGTGGGCCATTTGTGCGTTGGAAAGGAAGGAGCCTTTGTAGAGGTCGTACTCTTCGTTGAGCAGGTTGCGGGCGTAGACGGCCAGCTCCCATTGCGCGTCCTGCGGTTCCACCGACAGGCGTGCGTTGGCCAGCCAGTAATGGTTGGTGCTGCGCAGTGGGTCGGCGTTGACCAGCGTGTCGTGGTAGGCGTAGTCAAAGAAGCCTGTCCACTCGAAACCGGCTGCCGGACGGCTGTAGCGCAAGGAGCCGCCGTAGCTGGTTTCCGGGAAGCTGGTCAGCTTGTCGCCGGAGAAGTCGTTGTAGACCGGGAAGGCGAAGCCATTGGCGCGGGTGGCCGTCACGTCGAGTCCCTGGAAGTCCTTGTAGCGGCCTTCCTTGTAACCGGCGTTCTGGCGGATGGTCAGGCCAGGGAGCGGCTGCCATTGCAGCTCCAGCTCGGCACCCCAGAGTTCCGATTTGGGGATGTTGAGCAGGCGCCCGACGTTGCCGATCTCGGGGGAGATATAAACCTGAGACTGGAACTGCTGGTCACGATAGTCGTAATAGAACAGCGCGCCGTTGAGTCGCAGGGAGCGGCTCAGGTCACTCTTGAAACCGATCTCATAGGCCAGCAACTTTTCCGGTTTGAAGGGATCGACTTGCTCCGCATAGGTCGAGTTGTAGGCGGTGAAACCGCCGGATTTCACGCCCTGGCTGATGCTGGCATACACCAGATGACCGTCGGCCGGGCGATATTCCAGCGCCAGCTTGGCGGAGGTTTCATCGCTGCTCAGCGAGCGGTCGCCATTGTTGAACGATGGATTCGCGTAAACACCGTTGGTGATGCGCTGCGTGGAGAAGCCTTCCAACTCGCGTTTTTCATGCTCCTGGCGCAGCCCTGCGACCAGCGTCAGGGTGTCGGTCAGTGCATAGCTGCCCTGGCCAAACAGGCTGTAGCTGTCGGCATTCTGCCCGTACTGGGTGAGGGTGGCGTAGCCGAGGTTGGCGGTGAAATCGGAGAAGAACTGCTCGTCGAGTTTCTCCTTGGAGTAGTAGCCACCGATCACCCAGTTGAACAGTTCGTTGCCTTGCGAGGCCAGGCGCAGTTCCTGAGAGAACACGTCGATATCGGTTTTGAAGTATTCATCGGACTGCGGAATGATCGTGCCGTCCCAGTCGATGTATTCGCGACGTTTGAAGCTGTTGTAGGCACTGATACTGGTCAGCGACAGGTGATCGTCGATATCCCAATTGGTGGTCAGCGACAGGCCATTGCTGTCGTTGTCACGATGAGGTTTGTCACCGACCTTGAGCCCGGTGAGCGCCGCGAACGCAGGCGTCAGGCCCCAGCCGGTAGCGTTGTGTTTGCTGTCGGCAGGGATCGCCGCGTAACCGGCACCGCGAGTGGGATGCGGGATCACGCCCTGATAGGCACGGGCGCCACGGCTTTCGGATTTATCTTGCGCGTGGTGCACGTTGAGGTTGAAGCGCAGGTCATCGGTGGCGTCCCATTCCAGTTGCCCGCGAAAGGCGTTGATGTCCTTGTCACCGAGTTTCTGCCCGGTATCGCGACTCTTCTGCCAGGCGCCGCCGTCTTCCCCGGAAAAGGCCAGGCGCCCGCGCAGATTGTCGGTAACAGGCCCGGAAACGAAACCTTGCAGGGTGCTGAGGTTGTTGGAGCCGTAGCCTGCCTTGATCTCACCCTCAAACTCCTTGGTAGGCCTGCGGCTGATGAAATTGACCGCGCCGCCGGTGCTGTTGCGCCCGTAGAGGGTGCCCTGTGGGCCACGCAACACCTCTACGCGGTCGAGATCGAAGAGCAGCCCCTGGCTTTGTACCGGGAACGGATAGGCCACTTCGTCGATGTAAACACCGACAGTCGAGGTGTTGTTGCTGGCGTAGTCACGCAGGCCGATACCGCGGATGCGAAATAGCGTCTGGCTGCTGCCGTACGCGGGATCGATCTCCAGGTTGGGAACCTGATACTGCAACTGATTGATATTGGTGATGCCGCGCTCTTCCAGATCCTTGCCGGTCAGTGGGGTCAGGGCAACGGCGACATCCTGGGCCTGCTCCTCGCGCTTCTGGGCGGTCACGGTGAGCTTGGGCAGGGCGGTGGCCTCTTCGGCGCTTTGCGCTGCGAAACTTTCCGGTGCCTGCAGGGCCAGGAGAATGGCGCTGGCCAGTACCAGTCGGCGACCTCCGGATGGGTGAATGGGGGCGGGGGCATTGTGCGTGTGCATGGCAGATTCCTTGGGATTATGCGGGCACACGGCAGAAGGCCAGTTGCCCGTCGAGCTATCCGCTCTGTGTAGAGTCCGGTGCCGGTGCCATAGCATGCGTTGTGCCACACCCTTGAAAATCCGCTGCAGGCCTTGTCGTCAAAGGGCGTTACCGTTTGGTTACAGAGCGATGACATCGCTGGCGGTTTGTCGGTTTTGCAGCAAACGGCGAGCAGGCTGCTGGCTAAACAGCAGCCGTGCTGGATGCGCCCGCCAGGCAGCTAGCAGATAACGGCCAGTTCAGCGTGCTGGCATGCATCTGGCTTTAGTACCGATCTTTCCTGCCTTATGGAGTTGTTCATGTATCGCCCTGGCCCCCGCAATCTGATCACCGATGTCCATGGCCTCAGGGTCGGTAACCTGACCGATGAGCGCGTGCGCAGTGGGGTAACGGTGCTGCGCCCGGACGGGGCCTGGCGGGCGGGCGTAGATGTTCGCGGTGGTGGGCCTGGAGGGCGTGAGATCGCAGCGCTGGAGCCGGAAAACATGATTGGCGAGCTGCATGCCCTGGTGCTCAGCGGTGGCTCTGTGTTCGGCCTCGCGGCGGCCGACGGTGTCGCCGCTGCGCTCTCTCAACAAAACGTCGGCGTACGGGTGCAGCCCTGGACGCCCGCCATTCCCATCGTGCCTGCGGCCGTGTTGCATGACTTGGCCAATCACGGCGACAAGGACTGGGGGCTGGAGCCGCCGTATCAACGCTGGGGCAGACAAGCGCTGGCCAATGCTGGCGAGTTTTTCGAGCTGGGTGCCGTGGGTGCAGGGCGCGGCGCATTGGCGGGTACGCGGCCGGGTGGCCTGGGTTCGGCTTCGCTGATATTGGGCGATGGCCTGATCGTCGGCGCGCTGGTGGCGGTCAACCCGGTTGGCAGCGTGTACATGGATGATGGCAGCAGCTTCTGGGCCTGGCCCTGGGAAATCGATGGCGAGTTCGGCAACCGCAGACCGCTTTCACAAGCCACACACCGTGACCCGATACCCGAGCTGTCGCGCCTTGAATCTCTGGGGCGGCTACAGGCCGGAGCCAATACCACGCTGGCGGTGGTGGCCTGCAACGCAGCGTTGAGCACCGCCGAGTGCAAGCGCCTGGCGATCATGGCCCAGGATGGTATCGCCCGGGCTATCCGCCCGGCGCACCTGCCTTTCGATGGCGATACGGTGTTCGCCCTGGCCAGTGGCGAGCGGCAGTTGCAGGATGGCCCGCGTCGACCGGTGGAGCTGTCGCTGCTCGGCTCGGCAGCTGCGGATTGCCTGGCCCGCGCTATTGCCCGAGGCGTGTACGAGGCGGATGCAGCGGCAAGGTATGCTTGAACCACTCGGCACAAGCGCCGAAACACGATCGCGTAGGAGCTGGATTGCCGGCGAATGGCGGTCACGCCGTCAATTTCGCTGAGCATCTGCCATCGCATCGCCCGCAAGCGGGCTCCTACGAGGTCGTGGATTCATGCGGTCGTGTAGGAGCCGGCTTGCCGGCGATTGGCTGTCACGCCATCAGTTCTGCTGAACATCCGCTATCGTATCGCCCGCAAGCGGGCTCCTACGGGTCGTGGATTCATGCGGTCGTGTAGGAGCCGGCTTGCCGGCGATTGGCTGTCACGCCGTCAGTTCTGCTGAACATCCGCTATCGCATCGCCCGCAAGCGGGCTCCTACGAGGTCGTGGATTCATGCGGTCGTGTAGGAGCCGGCTTGCCGGCGATTGGCTGTCACGCCATCAGTTCTGCTGAACATCCGCTATCGTATCGCCCGCAAGCGGGCTCCTACGGGTCGTGGGTTCATGCGGTCGTGTAGGAGTCGGCTTGCCGGCGATTGGCTGTCACGCCGTCAGTTCTGCTGAACATCCGCTATCGCATCGCCCGCAAGCGGGCTCCTACGAGGTCGTGGATTCATGCGGTCGTGTAGGAGCCGGCTTGCCGGCGATTGGCTGTCACGCCATCAGTTCTGCTGAGTATCCGCCATCGCATCGCCCGCAAGCGGGCTTCTGCTGGTTGGTCTGCTTGCGCACTCAGGTACTGATCAGCACCTGCTCGACCCTCGCCTGAGCTTGCTTGGCCAGCTGCTGCAGGCCCAGTTCGCGGTATACCGCAGCCAGTGCACGGTTGGTAGGGATGTCATCGGCATCATAGCGGCGGCGCAGCTCCAGCAGCTGCTGCGCGGTGACCCAATGCCCGGCATGCAGATGGGCATCCTGGGCGATCAATGCGAAGAGGTCACGCTGGGCGTGGCTGCCCCCGGCTTCGACAAGACGCGGCAAGGCCTGGTCGAGCAGCCGTGCTGCGTGGGCGAAATCCCCTCGAGCATGGGCGTAGAGGCCCAGAGCGGCGGGTAGGGTGACGTCACGCCAGACCGACTGGCTGAAAGCTGGCGCATGTTCTGCGCGGGCCTCCAGTGCGGCGAGCAGACCTTCTGCCTGGGGCTTGTCGGCGCGGGCCAGACCGTACAGGTACTGCAGAGACAGGAACGGCTGCACGGTGTCCTGCTCGCGTACCTGCAGGTACTCGGCCAGTTGCTGCCAGCGTTGGCCGATCTGCGCCCCGGCCAGCTCCAGGCGAGTCAGCAGCGACACCGCGCCGATCTGATCCTGGGAGTACTCGGGAAGAATGCCCCATACGTGGTTGTCGTAAATCTCCAGCACACGCTGCAGGTTGCCGCGGGCCAGATGAAACAGCGCCAGGTGCCACCAATTGTGGGTGTACATGAACGAGTTGAGGCCGTCCCAGCCGTCTTTGACCGACTCCAGAAATGCGGTGCCTTCGGCGATGCGTCCCTGGGTCAGGAACACGTGTGCCAGCGCATGCTGGGCCCAGGGCTCGCGGGGCTCGAGCTCTAGCGCCTGACGCGCAGCCGCTTCGGCTTCGTCGAGCAAGTGGCACTGCTCGTAGGCGAAGGCCAACATGCCGTGCAACTGGGCGATCTCGTTGGCGTGCGGCAGAGCCTTGAGGGCGACGCGCAGCATGCCCGGTGAATCGCCCTGATTGAAGCGCAGGTACTGGCTGAGTTTCAGCGCGAAAAGGTCGCGGGGATGAGCGTCCAGCAGGGCGTCGACCTGTTGCAGAACCCTGGGTACGTCATCTGCGATCCAGGCTTCCAGGGTGTCGAGCAGGGTGCGCTCACGCCAGCTCGTGGCCTCGCTGAGGTTTGCCTGGGCCCGAGCCAGGTACCGAGCGGCCAGTTGCGCCGCTTGCGGTGACTCGATGAACATCGCCAGAAAGCCCGCATAGGCGTTGGCCGGAAGATCCTGCGCAGCCGCGTCGGCAGCGGCAAGAATGCCTTCAGCGCGCGGCTCGTAGGTCAGAAAGCCGCCGATGAAGTCATCGATCGCTACGAGCGTGTGGGCCTCCCTGGTGGACAAGGGGTTGCCGAGAAAGTCATGGGGCATACAGGTCGCTCCGCCGTTGAATGAGTTGGGCTGTCGCAAAGCCCGTGCCAGCGCCGCGGCCCCGTTTACCCGTTCGCTGGCGCACCGACGCTGCTGGATTCCGCGCAATCTGCGGAGCGGCCTGCTGCTTTCCCAGCAGCCGCGCCTCTTTGCCGTGACCCACAGCCACTGAAAGCGCCCGTTCTGGCGCTGGCATGGCGCTTGCTCCTGTCCTGTCGTCCTTAAGGCCGATGATGAGACGAGCGATGTCATACAGAAAATCAGCAACTGGCCCAGCGGCCGGCCTACGAACCACGCTGAGTGCACTGGTAGCGGCACTGCTGCTGAGTGGAGTGACGGGTGCTTCGGCCGAGCCCGTGCGCGGTGGAACGCTCGGCCTGGTCGCCCAGCCGGAACCGCCAGCGCTGGTCCACGCTCTGGTGTCGCACGTTTCGACCCAGTATGTCAGCGGCAAGGTGCTGCAGAGCCTGCTGGCATTCGACCACGCGCTCAAGCCGATCCCGGTACTCGCCCGCAGTTGGCAGGTTTCCGATGACCGCCTGACCTGGACTTTCGACCTGCAAGAGGGCGTGAAGTGGCACGATGGCCAGCCGTTCACCGCGGCGGACGTAGTGTTCAGCCTGCGCGACTTCTACCCGACCGTGGATCCACGCCAGCGCTCGCTTTACGAGGAGTTCTTCGAAAGGATCGAGGCCAGCGGGCCACTTCAGGTGCGTATCCAGCTGAAGAAAGTCTTCTCGCCGCTGCTCGACTCGCTCGGTAGCGGTTTGCGCCCGATCGTCGCCAAGCATCTGTATGACGGCAAGGGCGATTACCGCGCCAATCCGGTCAATCTGAACCCCATTGGCACCGGCCCGTTCGTGTTCAAGGAGTGGAAGCGTGGCGCCTACATTCGCCTGGAGCGCAATGCCGATTACTGGAAGGCGGGCCTGCCGTATCTGGATGCCGTGGTTTTCCATGTGATTCCCGACGCTGCCTCGCGAGCCGTGGCGTTCGAGCGCGGCGATGTCAAGGCGCTGCGCAGCGGCGATGCCGATTACGCCGACCTGTCTCGCCTTGCCGCGCTGCCGGATGTGGTGCGCAGCGAGAAGGGCTGGGAGCTGTTCCATGGCCAGGCCTTCCTGCAGATCAATACGCGCAAGCCGGGGCTGGACAATGCCAAGGTGCGTGAGGCGATTCTGCTCTCACTGGATCGCAAGTTCATCGTCGACAATATCTTCTTCGGCACTGGTAGCCCGTCGCAGGGCGTTTTCGCGCCGGGCAGCCCGGAGCACGACCCGCAACTGCCGCAGCACGATTACAACCCGGCCAAGGCCCGCCAGCTGATTGAGGAATCCGGCGTGGATGTCAGCAAGCTGCGCCTGCGTTTGCTCAATGGCGAGAAGGGCGGTGCCTGGGAGCGCCTGGCCGAATACACGCGCCAGGCGCTGCAGCCTCTGGGTATCAAGGTTCAGGTCGTAACCTCGGATTCCGCGACCTGGTACCAGCGGGTCAGTGACTGGGAGTTCGATCTCACCTACAACTTCATCTTTCAGGTCGGCGACCCCTATTTGTCCACCGCCTATCTGTACCGCAGCGACAACATCGTCAAGGGTTCGCCATTCAACAACGTGGGCGGCTATTCCAACCCCGAGGCCGATGGGCTCTGGCACGAAGCGGTCAACGCGAAGGACGACAAGGCCCGGCAGGCGGCTTACTGGCGCCTGGAGAATCTGCTCAACCGTGATCTGCCGATCCTGCCGATCTACGAGATGAATTTCCCGACCCTTTACCACAAGGACGTGAAGAACCTCCTGCGCACCGCGACTAGCGTCAACGAAAGCCTGGATGACGTGTATCTGGAGGAGGGCACTCGATGACCGTCGCTGCCTCCCTGGCTCAGGGGCTGCTGTTTTTCGGGTTGCGCCTGGGCAGGGTGGTGCTTGTGGTTCTGGTGGTACTTGTCGGCACCTTTCTGTTGCTGCGTCTGGCACCTGGCGACCCGGCGCTAACCATGGCCAGTGCCGCCGGCCTGGATGACCCCGCGTATGTAGAGCAGTTGCGCCGGGAGATGGGCCTGGATCGTCCGCTGAGTGTGCAGTTGCTCGACTATCTGGGAGCACTGGCCCATGGTGACCTGGGCTATTCCCATCGCAACCAGGCCCAGGTGTGGTCGCTGATTGCCGAGCGCCTTCCCGCGACTCTGCTGTTGCTGCTTGCCGCGTTGGCGGCTTCGATCACTATAGGTGTCAGCCTCGGCGTACTGGCGGCCTGGAGCCGTCAGCATGGTGGCTGGCTGGATCGCGTCATCGGCGCCGTGGTGCTGTTGCTGTTCGCCACGCCGACCTTCTGGCTGGCACTGTTGCTGGTGATCCTGTTTTCACTGACGCTTGGCGTGCTGCCCGCGTTCGGCATGGAAACCGTGGGCTCCGGTTTCAGCGGCTGGCAGTACGCGCTGGATGTAGCCCTGCACCTGTTGCTGCCCTGCCTGTCGTTGAGTTTCGTGTTCCTGGCGGTGTACGTGCAACTGACCCGCAGCGCGATGCTCGAGGTGTTCGAGCAGGAGTTCGTGCGCACCGCGCGTGCCAAGGGCGCCAGTGAATCTCGCGTGCTGATCCGCCATGTGCTGCGCAACGCCTTGCTGCCTGTCACCACCTATGCAGGCCTGCAACTGGGCCAGTTGGCCAGTGCCAGCCTGCTGGTGGAGGTGGTGTATGCCTGGCCGGGGATTGGCCGGCTGCTTTACGAATCCCTGGAAGCTCGTGATTACCCGCTGCTGCTCGGGGTATTTCTGGTCATCTCGCTGCTGGTGTTGCTTGGCAACTTGCTTGGTGAGTTGCTGTGCTACCTGCTCGATCCACGGCTGGCGGCGGGGGAGAGCGAGCATGAGTGTCGCGAAGCGTTTCTTGCGCCAGCCGATTGCGCTACTCGGTCTGCTGTTTCTGCTGGCCCTAGGTATCTTAGCGCTGGCCGCTCCCTGGCTGTATCCGGCTTCACCCTGGGCGATGATCGCGCCGCCGCTGCAACCGCCGCTGGCTTCGTGGCAGTGGCCGCTGGGTACCGATCTGCTGGGGCGCGATCCGCTGGCCGGGTTGGTTTTCGGAGCGCGGGTTTCCCTCAGCATCGGTCTGCTGACGACCGTCGCCACGCTGAGCCTGGGCGTGCTGGTCGGCGCACTGGCTGGCTATTTCGGTGGTCTGGTGGACAGCGTACTGATGCGCGTGAGCGATATCTTCCAGGTGATTCCAGGCCTGTTTCTGGCGGTCATACTGGTTGCCATTCTCGAACCTTCGACCTTTTCCCTGGTGCTGGCGATCACCCTGTCGGCCTGGTCGCCGGTTGCACGCATCGTGCGTAGCGAGTTTCTCGCCTTGCGGCAGCGGGAGTTCGTACTCGCGGCACGTACCGCCGGTCTCGGCCCCTGGCATATCGTTTTCGTGGAAATTCTGCCCAATGCGCTACCACCGGTGCTGTCTCTGGTGGGGCTGGTCATGGCTGCGGCGATTCTCGGTGAGTCGGCGCTGTCGTTCCTCGGCCTGGGCGACCCCGAGGCCATGAGCTGGGGGGCTATGATCGATGCAGCACGCAATCTGGCCCGTCAGGCGTGGTGGCTGAGCGTTTGGCCAGGCCTGGCGATCCTGCTCACGGTGCTTGCCGCGCACCAGGTCGGCGAAGGGTTGCGCATCGCCTTCAACGCGCGTGAGCGAGGTGCGGCATGAGCGAAATCCTTCTGGATGTTCGAGGCCTGCACGTGCGCCTACCCCCGTCGGCGGAGCGCAGCCACGCGCTATGTGATGTGAACGTGCGCCTGGCCCGTGGCGAATTGCTTTGTGTGGTTGGCGAGTCCGGGTCGGGCAAGTCGACCCTTGGCTCGACCATCCTGGGGCTGCTGGCACCAGGCTTGAGGGTGGAGGCCGGTACCGTGCAACTTGCTGGGCGTGACCTGCTGGCCCTGACCCAGCGCGAGCTGCGCGATATTCGTGGGCGTGATATTGCCCTGGTTGCGCAAGACCCGCTGGCCGCACTGAATCCGCTGCAGCGCATCGGCGCGCAGATCGACGAGGCGCTGCAACTGCACACCTCGCTGTCGCGTCGTGAGCGTCAGGTGCGGGTGATCGAATTGTTGGGCTATGTCGACCTGCCGCGGCCTGCACAACTGCGCCGTGCCTATCCCTTCCAGCTTTCCGGCGGGCAGCGCCAGCGAGTTGCCATCGCCATCGCCCTGGCCTGCGAGCCTCGCCTGCTGATTGCCGATGAGGTGACCTCGGCGCTGGATGCCGCTACCCGTACGCAGATTCTCGACCTGTTGCAGCGTATTCGCCGCGACACCGGCATGGCGGTGCTGTTAATCACCCATGACTTCTCCGTGGTTCGGGCGGTGGCCGATCGTGTGCTGGTGATGCGCTATGGGCGGGTCGTGGAGGAGGGCGAGTGTCGCCAGGTGCTGGAACACCCACAGGCGGATTACACCCGCAGCCTGCTGGCCGCGACCCGCCTGCAGCCGCGCAGTGCTGGGCAAGTGGCCGATGCTGCGCCGCTGCTGGAAGCCCGTAACCTGCACAAACGCCACTGGCAGCGCCACGGTCTGCGGCGCCATGCAGTGACTGCGCTGGATGGCGTAAGCCTGCAGCTGCGTCCCGGTGAGACGCTGGGGATCGTCGGCGAGTCAGGCTCTGGAAAGTCTACGCTGGCACGCGCACTGCTGCGCCTGCTGCCGGTTGATCATGGCAGCATCCGCCTCGCGGGTCGGGAGTTTCTCGATCTCGACCCGCGCAGCCTGCGGGCAGCGCGTTCGGATATTCAGATGGTCTTTCAGGATCCATCCGCCTCGTTCAACCCGCGCCGACGTGTCGGGGATGCCTTGATCGACGGGCTGCTGGTTCGCGGTGTTGGCAAAGCCGAGGCCGAGCGCCGCGCCCGCGAACTGCTGGAATGGGTCGGTTTGCCCGCCAGTGCCTACGACGCCTATCCCCACGCCTTTTCTGGCGGCCAGCGACAGCGCATCGCCATCGCCCGTGCCTTGTTGCCGAGGCCGCGCGTGCTGGTGGCTGACGAATGCGTTTCGGCGCTCGATGCCCTGATTCAGGCACAGATACTCGAGCTGCTTGAGCGCCTGCAGCGCGAGCTCGGCCTGTCGATGATCTTCATCACCCATGACATCGGTGTCGCCGCCCGACTATGCGACCGCGTGCTGGTCATGCATCAAGGCAAGGTGGTCGAAAATGCCGCCACCTCGCAATTGCTCGCCGCACCGCAGCATGCCTATACCCGCACACTGCTGGCTGCTCATGCCGGCCACACGACAATTGCTGCAACCGATGCCGTGCTCGAGGCGACATGATCTCCAGAAACAATGAAACCCTGCGTCTCAATGCATTCCTGATGGCCACCGGGCACCATGTTGCCGGCTGGCGTTACCCGGATGCCCAGGCCGATGGCGGCCTGAATATCGATCACTACCGGCAACTGGCGCAAACCGCCGAAAGGGGCTGCTTCGACGCCGTATTCCTCTCGGATACCCTGGCCATGTTGCCGGGTGACCCCGCTGCGTTGAGCCGCATGGCGCGAACCGAACATTTTGAGCCGCTGACACTGCTCGCTGCGCTGGCTGCCACGACCCGGCACATCGGGTTGATTGCCACCGTCACCACCTCCTACAACGATGTCGCCAGCGTGGCGGACAGCTTTACCGCCTTGCAGCGCATCAGCGGTGGCCGCTGCGGCTGGAATCTGGTGACCTCAAGCAACGCGCGGGAAGCCCACAACTTCGGACGTGAGCAGCATTTCGCCCATGGCGACCGCTACCGGCTGGCCGAGCATTTTCTCGCCCAGGTGCAAGGCCGCTGGGCCGAGCAGGGCGGGCGACCCGTTCAGGTGCTTGCCGGTGACTCCGAAGCGGGCCGCGATTTCGCGGCCCGCCATGCCGAGGTGCTGTTCACCGCCCAGCCGACCCTCGAGGGCGCTCGCGCCTTCTATCGGGATGTGAAAGCGCGCATGGCGCAGCATGGACGATCAGCGCAGCAGTTGAAGATCATGCCGGGGATTCTGCCGATCATCGGGCATACCGCTGCCGAGGCCGAGGAGCGCCATGAACGGCTACAGGCACTGATTCAGCCGGAGGTCGGCCTGTCGCTACTGTCCGATGTCGCCGGAGGCGTCGATCTCTCCCTCTACCCTCTAGACGGGCCGCTGCCCGATCTGCCCCTTACCGAGTCCGGGCGCAGTCGTCAGCACCTCTTGGTCGAGATGGCCCGAGCGGAAAATCTCAGCATTCGCCAGCTGTACCTGCGCATTGCCAGAGCCCGCGGGCACCTGGCCGTGGTAGGAACCGCAGTCGATATTGCCGACCAGATGGAACACTGGTTTCGCCAATACGGCGCCGACGGCTTCAATGTCATGCCAGCCTGGCTGCCCGGCGGGCTCGACGATTTCGTCGCCCAAGTGATTCCCGAACTGCAACGCCGCGGGCTGTTCCGCACCCAGTACACCGGCCAGGGCTTGCGCGACCATCTCGGGCTGGCCGTGTCCCCAAATCCGACCAAGGAACTCGTCAATGGCTAAGCTCGAAATCGACCCCATCGTGCAGGGGCTGCGTGTGGAAATCCGTCCGGGGCGTTTTCTCAGCCTGGCCCATCGCCCGTCCGAGAGCCCTGGCGCCAGTACGCTGTTCTTCGCCCACGGCGGTGGCGGCAACAAGGATCAATGGCGTGAACAGTGGCGTGATCCGCGCCTGGCTGGGCATCATCTGGTCGCCTGGGATCTGCTCGGCCACGGGGTCAGCGATCGGCCGCGCAATGCTGCAGCCTACGCATGGGATGAACTGGTGGCCGACCAACTGGCGATCCTGCAGCGCTTTGCCGGATCGCGAAACATTCTGGTCGCACATTCCTTCGGCACCGCACTGACGCTGAGCACGCTCAAACGCTTAGCGACGGAGCCGCCGCTCAGCATCGACGGCGTCTTGTTACTAGGAACCCAGCTACAGGCGCCTGTACGCAGCGGTCTGTTGAAGCTACCCGCCTGGGCGCTCGAACTGATCAGGCCGCGGCTGGCCAAGGGGTTTCGTGAAGCGGCTTGGCACCCGGACACCGATCCCGCGCTGGTCGCCTATGAGGAAGCGCTGACCGAGCGCAATGCCTTGCACGTGTTCAAGGCGCTGATCAGCCAGAACCGCTGGATTCCAGAGAGTCTGCCGAGTATCGACGCACCGGTGCGCATCCTCGCCGGCAAGGCTGACCGCATCACCAAACCCGAAGGCGCACGAGCGCTGCACGAGCGACTTCCAGGCTCGCATTTCGAAGTACTGGAGCAGGCCGGCCACCAGTTGATGCTGGAAATCCCGCAGCAGGTCACCCAACACCTGCTCGCCTTGTTGCAGGAAGCCCGGCCAGAGCCTGGTGTTGCCCATGCCGAACTGGCTGACACGGAGCTTCGCTGAGCCCGCCGCGCCGCTGTTCTGCCGGATGAGAGATGGTTTCTCAAGGGGCCGGGTCATACGTGCATATGAATATTCAAAAATGATATTTAAAAATACATTTTTATATCCATATAGTTCGCACATGCGTACCCGCTGGCTAACCGGCGCGCCGCACGACTGAATACAGGTGCCGAACACCTGCTTCTGAGACGCGCCTTGCTGGCGCCCTTACGTGTGGAGTTGCGCGAATGTCTGCCGTGTCCTTGAGTTCTGCCAATCATCAGCCAACGCAGAATTTTGAAGTACGCCCCTTTTCCGCTGCAGTCGGTGCCGAGATCGTCGGCCTCGACCTCAGTCGCCCGCTGAACGACGCCGATTTCGCCCGCGTTCACAGGGCTCACCTCGACTACAACGTCGTGGTGTTCCGTGACCAGCGCATTACCCCGCAGCAGCAGATCGATTTCAGCCGTCGTTTCGGCGTGCTGCAAATCCACGTGCTCAAGCAGTTCCTGCTGGCCAATCACCCGGAAGTCTTCATCATTTCCAATATCATCGAGAACGGTCAGCCGATCGGTCTGGGTGATGCCGGTAAGTTCTGGCACTCGGACTTGTCCTATAAAGAATTCCCTAGCCTGGGCTCCATGCTGCTCGCCCAGGAGCTGCCGGAAGAGGGCGGCGACACGCTGTTCGCCAGCCAGCAACTGGCCTACGAGACACTGCCAGCCGAGCTGCGCCAGGCCATCGATGGCAAGCGTGCAGCGCATTCCTACACCGCTCGCTATGCCGATGAAGTGTTCAAGGGCATTCGCCGCCCGACACTGACCGAGGCGCAGTTGGCCGAGGTCAAGGCGGTGATCCATCCAGTGGTGCGCACCCACCCGGAAACCGGGCGCAAGGGCCTGTTCGTCAACGAGAACTTCACCACCCACATTCTCGACGTCCCCGAGGACGAGAGCCGGCAGATTCTCACCGAGCTCTACGCCCACAGCGCGAAGCCCGAATTCATCTACCGCCACCAGTGGCAGCCGAACGACATGGTGTTCTGGGACAACCGCGCGCTGATCCATCTGGCGACCGGCTGCCCGAGTCATCTGCGTCGGCGCATGCACCGCACAACAATTCAGGGCGACGTACCTTTTTAAAAAGGCCGCTGGAAAACTACCTGCGTTGCCATCGCGACGTTAAAAACAGGCTCAAAATGCTCATGTACTGCTCGTACACTCCGCTTTCTCACCTGTTTTTGCCTTGCGCTGACTGCCTCGCCTACGTTTTTCAACGACCTTTTACGCGACTCGCTTCGCTAGTAATCCTATTTCTGCACCTTTGACTGGAGCCTCGACATGTCGGCAGGTAAGCGCTTTCCCTCTGTTCCCCGTTTTGGCCGCCTCGCCGGTGGCATCGCCCTGAGTCTGAGCTTGCTGGCAGGCAGCCTGGCGGCGCCGCAAGTCGCTCACGCCGAGGGGCAGATCCGCATCGCCGAGCAGTTCGGCATCGTTTACCTGCTGCTCAATGTGGTGCGTGATCAGCAACTGATCGAGAAGCATGGCAAGGCCGAAGGCCTGGACATCAAGGTCGACTGGCAGCAGCTCTCCGGCGGCTCGGCGGTCAACGATGCGCTGTTGTCCGGAGCCATCGATATCGCCGGTGCCGGCATCGGCCCGCTGCTGACCGTCTGGGATCGCACCCACGGTCGCCAGAACGTCAAGGGCGTGGCCTCGCTGGGCAACTTTCCGTACTACCTGCTGAGCAACAACCCCAAGGTCAAGACCATCGCCGACTTCACCGAGAAGGATCGCATCGCCGTTCCTGCGGTGGGTGTGTCGGTGCAGTCGCGCTTCCTGCAGTACGCCGCCGCCAAGCAGTGGGGCGACAAGGAATTCAACCGCCTGGATAAATACACCGTAGCGCTGCCGCACCCGGATGCCACTGCGTCCCTGAAATCGGGCGGCACCGAGCTGACCGGGCATTTTTCCAACCCGCCGTTCCAGAACCAGGCGCTGGAAAACCCGAATGTGCACGTGGTGCTCGACACCTATGAGCTGCTCGGCCCGAACTCGCCGACGGTGTTGTATGCCACCGAGAAATTCCGCAGCGACAACCCCAAGACCTACAAGGCCTTCGTCGGTGCATTGGCTGAAGCGGCCGATTACGCCCAGAAGGACAAGGGCGCGGCAGCGGACACCTACATCCGCGTTACCGGCGCCAAGATCAGCCGCGAAGCGCTGCTGAAAATCATCGACAACGATCAGTTCCAGTTCACCGTCACCCCCACCAATACCTATCCGCTGGCCGACTTCCTGCACCGTGTCGGCGCCATCAAAAACAAACCGGCCACCTGGCAGGACTACTTCTTCGAAGATGCCGCCATCGGTCAGGGAAGCTGAAAACCATGAATGCCCCCCTGCAAGGCCACACGGCCAGCACGCTGAATCCAGGAGCCTTCGACACCGTTCTACAGGTGGAGAAGGTCAGCCTCGAGTACCGCACCCCGCAGCGCGTCGTACGCGCCACCCACGAAGTCAGCTTTGAGGTGGATCGTGCCGATCGTTTCGTGCTGCTCGGCCCATCAGGCTGCGGTAAATCCACGTTACTCAAGGCGGTCGCCGGGTTCATCGAACCGGTGGGCGGCAGCATTCGCCTTGATGGCGCCCAGGTACGCGAACCGGGCCCGGATCGCATCGTGGTGTTTCAGGAGTTCGATCAACTGCCGCCGTGGAAGACGGTGAAGCAGAACGTGATGTTCCCGCTGCTGGCCTCGCGCACCCTGGGTCGCAAGGACGCCGAGGAGCGCGCCCTGCATTACCTGGACAAGGTTGGCCTGGCCGCTTTCGCCGACGCCTATCCGCACACGCTGTCCGGCGGCATGAAGGCCCGTGTGGCCATCGCCCGTGCGCTGGCCATGCAGCCGAAGATCCTGCTGATGGACGAACCCTTCGCCGCCCTCGATGCGCTGACCCGTCGCAAGATGCAGGAGGAGTTGCTGGAACTGTGGGAGGAGGTGCGCTTCACCCTGTTGTTCGTCACCCATTCCATCGAAGAGGCGCTGATCGTCGGTAACCGGATTCTGCTGCTGTCGCCGCATCCCGGCCGAGTGCGGGCGGAGATCAACAGCCATCAGTACGACCTGCACAGCCTCGGCGGTGTGGGCTTCCAGCAGACCGCGCAACGCATCCATCGCCTGCTGTTCGACGAGGAGGTCGACAGCGGCCAAGACGCCGAGCTGGGCTTCCACGACATCCGCATCGCCTACTGAGGAGCGTTCAACCATGAATCTTTCCCCCGCACGGCGTGAGGAATGCGAAATCCCCCTGCAACCGTTGCCTGGCCTCCAGGTGGAGCGCGAGCTGTCCCTTGGGCAGCGCTTGTGGCAGCAGGGCTGGCTGCGCAAGTCGGTGATCCTGCTCGGCCTGGCGCTGATCTGGGAACTCGCGGCCCGCTACCAGGGCAATGACCTGCTGCTGCCCAGCTTTCTGCAGACCGCGCGCGCCTTTATTGAAGGCGTGGGCACCGGCGAGCTGGTGGAGAAAACCGCCATCTCCCTGTCGGTGCTGATCAAGGGTTACCTAATCGGTATCGGCATGGCCTTCCTGCTCACCACCCTGGCGGTTTCGACGCAGCTGGGCCGTGATCTGCTTTCCACCCTGACCTCGATGTTCAACCCGCTGCCTGCCATCGCGCTGCTGCCGCTGTCGCTGCTGTGGTTCGGCCTGGGTGAGAACAGCCTGATCTTCGTGCTGGTGCACTCGGTGCTGTGGGCATTGGCGCTCAATACCTACGCGGGTTTTCTCGGTGTTTCGGAAACCCAGCGCATGGCCGGGCGCAACTATGGCCTCAAGGGCCTGCGCTTCGTGCTGTTCATTCTGGTGCCCGCTGCGCTGCCGTCGATCCTTGCCGGCCTGAAGATCGGCTGGGCCTTCGCCTGGCGCACGCTGATCGCCGCCGAACTGGTGTTCGGTGCGTCCAGCGGCAAGGGTGGTCTGGGCTGGTACATCTTCCAGAACCGTAACGAGCTGTACACCGACAAGGTATTCGCCGGCCTGGCCGCGGTAATCCTGATCGGCCTGCTGGTGGAGAACCTGGTGTTCGCCACCATAGAGCGCGTCACCGTCAAACGCTGGGGGATGCAGCGCTAAGCATTTGTAGCCTGGCGTTGAGCGCAGCGATACCCAGGTGGCGATTCCCGGGTATCGCTGCGCACAACCCGTGCTACCTATTTCATCAAATGACATAACGAGAAAAATCGATGACCAACACCTTCAAACTCGGCCGTCTGGCCACCGCCCTGGGCCTTCTCGGTGCCTTGGCAACCCCACTGGCCGCTCACGCGGAAGGCAAGATCAGCATCGCCCAGCAGTTCGGCATCGGTTATCTGGTGCTGCACGTGGTCAAGGACCAGCAACTGATCGAGAAGCACGCCAAGGCCCAGGGCCTTGATGACATCGACGTCGAATGGCGGACCATTTCCGGTGCCACGGCGATGAACGAGGCGTTGCTGGCCGGTGCCATCGACGTGGTATCGGCAGGTGTACCGCCGATGCTCACCGTCTGGGATCGCACCCACGGCAAGCAGAACGTCAAGGCCGTCGCGTCGCTGGGTTCGCTGCCCAACTACCTGCTGAGCAATCGCGCCGAGGTCAAGACGCTGGATGATCTGAGCGACAAGGATCGCATCGCCGTGCCGGCTGCCGGTGTTGGCTTCCAGTCGCGCACCCTGCAGATCGAAACCGCCAAACGCTACGGCAATGCCGACTTCCAGCGTTTCGACAAGATTTCCGTGAGCCTGCCGCACCCGGACGCCACCGTGGCGCTGACCAAGGGCGGCTCGGAAATCACCGCGCATTTCTCCAGCCCGCCATTCCAGTATCAGGCGCTGGAAAACCCGAACGTGCACAAGCTGATCAGCTCCTACGACATCCTTGGCGGTCAAGCCACGTTCAACGTGCTGTACGCCACCGAGAAATTCCACGACGAGAACCCGAAGACCTACAAGGCCTTCTACGACGCACTGGTCGAGGCATCGCAAATTATCAAGGCCGACAAGGCCGCGGCGGCAGAGACCTACATCAAGGTCGAGAACTCCAAGCTGCCGCTGGCGTTCGTGCAGAAGATCATCGAAGACCCGGAGAACGACTTCACCGTCTCGCCGCAACGCACCTTCATCTACGCCGAGAAGCTGCATGAATTGGGCGTGCTGAAGAACAAGGCGGCTTCCTGGAAGGATTACTTCTTCGAAGAAGCCTACGCCAATCCGGGTAGCTGATAGCGGTGATCAGAAACCTGCGGGCCGTTGAAAAACGTCAGCGATGGCAACGCAGATAGTTTTTCAAAGCCTGCTAGCGCGGGTGATCCCCGCGCGCAATTAACCCTGCACTGCTGCGCACAACGCGGCAGTCGATTGTTGGTGTCGATGATGCGTTCGTTCGTGGTAACCGGCCTGCAGGCGCAGGCCCCCTTGTGTGACGGCGGTGCGCAGCCATGAGCTTCGACTGGCCATTCGTTTTATCGACGCTGCCGGCCTTTTTGAAAGCCGTTGGCGTTACCTTGCAGGTCGGTGCCATTGCCATCGCCTGTTCCTTGCTGGTGGCGCTGCTCAACTCGGCGATCCTGGTCTGGCGGGTGCCGTTTCTGCGCCGCCTAGTCGGCTTGTACGTCGAGGTGGCGCGCAACACGCCGTTGCTGATCCAGCTGTTCTTCATCTATTTCGCCTTACCGGTGATCGGCATTCGGCTGTCCGGTTTCGCCGCGGCGATCATCGCCATGACCTTTCTCGGCGGCGCCTACCTGACCGAGGTGCTGCGCGCCGGTGTGGAAGCGGTACCCAAGGCGCAGATCGAGTCGGGGCTGTCCATCGGCCTGTCGCGCTGGCAACTGCTGCGCCACGTGATCCTGCCTCAGGCCGGTCTGCTCAGTCTGCCGGCGCTGTTCGCCAACTTCATCTTCCTGCTCAAGGAAACCACTGTGGTATCGGCGGTGGCAGTGCCGGAGATTCTCTACACCACCAAGAGCTACATCGCCCTGTACTACAAGACCTACGAGATGCTCGCGGTGATGACCGCCCTGTGCGTGCTGCTGTTCCTGCCGCTGTCGCTGCTGCTGGGTGTACTGGAAAGGAGGCTGCAACATGGCCAGTTCGGGTCTTGAGTTGCTCTGGGTGTCGGCGCCACAACTGGCCCGCGGCGCCTGGGAAACCCTGAGTATTTCGGCGTCGGCAATTGCCTTCAGTACCGCTGGCGGGATGCTTTACGGCGTGCTGCGCAGCCTCGGTTCGGGCTGGGTCGACGGTGTGCTGCGGGTCTATCTGGAAATGTTCCGGGCGATCCCGGTGCTGGTCTGGCTGTACCTGTTCTTCTTTGGCCTGCCGATCTTCGCCGGTATCAGCGTGCCGAGCTTCTGGTGCGCGGTGCTGGTGCTGTCGCTGTGGGGCGCCAGCGAGGTGGGCGAAGTGGTACGTGGCGGCTTGCAATCGTTGCCACGGGGCCAGCGCGAGGCGGGTCTGGCGATAGGTCTGAACACTTGGCGGCTGTACGGCGAGGTGCTGCTGCCCCAGGCGCTGAAGCGCATCACGCCGCCGACCATCAATGTTTACACGCGGCTGATCAAGACCAGTTCGCTGGCGGTTCTGATCGGCGTGGTGGATGTGATCAAGGTGGGCCAGCAGATCATCGAGCGCACCTACGAGTCGGTGCTCATCTACGGCTTTCTGTTCCTGTTCTTCTTTGTGCTCTGTTATCCGCTGTCCGCCGCTTCGCGTGTGCTGGAACGGCGCTGGAGTCATGCATGACCGCGTTGATCGAACTCTCTTCATTCAGTAAAAGCTTTGGCGCCACGCCCGTGCTGCGGGCTGTCGACCTGCGTGTCGAGCGCGGTGAGGTGGTGGTGATCCTCGGGCCCAGTGGCTGCGGCAAAAGCACCTTGCTGCGCTGCCTCAATGGCCTCGAGCAGGGGCAGGGCGGCAGCTTGCGTTTCGCCGGCCGTGAGCTGGACGGCAAAACCGACTGGCGCGCCGTGCGCCAGGAAATCGGCATGGTGTTCCAGAGCTACCACCTGTTCCCGAACAAGACGGTACTGGAGAACATCCTGCTCGGCCCGCTCAAGGTGCAGAAGCGTAAGCCCACTGAGGCCCTCGCGCAGGCAGAACGTCTGCTTGAGCGGGTCGGCCTGCTGGACAAGCGTGATGCCTATCCCCGCGAGCTTTCGGGGGGGCAGCAGCAGCGTATCGCCATCGTGCGCGCGCTGTGCATGAACCCCCAGGTGATGCTGTTCGACGAGGTGACCGCAGCCCTCGACCCGGAAATGGTCAAGGAAGTGCTGGAAGTCATCCTGGGCCTCGCCGAAGGCGGCATGACCATGCTTATCGTCACTCATGAAATGGCCTTCGCCCGTGCGGTGGCCGACCGAATCCTGTTCATGGACGGCGGCGTGATCGCCGAACAGAACGACCCTGAAACTTTTTTCAGCAACCCGCAAACCGCACGCGCGCAGCAGTTTCTGGAGAAGTTCTCCTACGTGGAAAACATGCCCAAAAGGAAAGCGCAATGACCTTCAAATCTGCCCTAGCATTCCCGTTGCTCGCCGCCAGCCTGCTGATTGGCTGCGGCCCGTCCGATGAACCCAAGCAGGCCGCTGCCGAGCCTGCCGCGCCGACTCCACCCGCTGCCGAAGCTGCACCGAGCGACAGCTACCTGGAGAAGATCAAGGCCCGCGACAAGCTGATCGTCGGTGTTTTCAGCGACAAGCCGCCGTTCGGCTTCGTCAACGAGCAAGGCGAGTACGTCGGCTTCGATACCGATATCGCCAAACGCTTTGCCAAGGATCTGCTCGGCGACGAGAAGAAAGTCGAATTCGTCGTCGTGGAGCCGGCCAGCCGCATTCCGTTCCTGCAGAGTGACAAGGTCGATCTGATCCTGGCCAACCTGACCGTCACGCCAGAGCGCGCCGAGGCGGTCGAGTTCACCAACCCGAACCTGCGCGTTGCCGTGCAGGCACTGGTGCCAGAGGGCAGTGAAGCACAGAAGCTCGATGACCTGGCCGACAAGACCACCATCGTCACCACCGGCACCACCGCCGATATCTGGCTGACCAAGAACCACCCGGAGTGGAAGCTGCTCAAGTTCGAGAAGAACTCCGAGTCGCTGCAGGCCCTGGCCAACGGCCGCGGCGATGCCTACGCCCAGGACAACCTGGTGCTGTTCAGCTGGGCCAAGCAGAATCCGGGCTATCGCGTTCTGCCCGAAACCCTGGGTGATGAAGCGCCGATCGCACCTGCAGTGAAGAAGGGCAATATCGAACTGCGCGACTGGGTGAACGACGAGCTGACCAAGCTGGGAGAAGAGAAGTTCCTGCTCGCTCTGTATGATCAGTACGTGCGCCCGGAGCTGGAGGAAGGTACAGACCCGCAGGCGATCATCGTCGAAGGCGGCAAGTGGAAGGAGTGATTCGCTCCTGACGGCAGCTGCAAGTCAGCAAGGCCCGCCCGGGAAACCAGGCGGGCCGAGACCTTGAGGCCTTTGGCGATCTTGCACAGTCAGTCCTTGCGATTGCGGCGCAACTCCTCCAGCAACTTGTTCTTGTCGCGCTCGCGTTTGGCAATCACGTCACGCTCGCTGCGGATCTGGGCATGGCTAAGCAGGGCAAAGATAAAGCTGCCGCCGATGATATTGCCGGCCAGGGTAGGCCCCGCAAACACCAGCCAGAAATCGCCCCAGCTCACTTCGCCGGCATACACCAGATAAGACACCTCTACCGAGCCGACCACGATATGGGTGAAGTCACCCAGCGCCATCAGGTAAGTGATCATCACGATAATGGCGATCTTGGCGTTTTCCATCGAGGCGATCATCCACACCATGGTGGCGATCATCCAGCCCGAGATGATGCCTTTGGCAAGCATCTTGGACACGTCGTTTTCCATCACCTTACGGCCGATTTCCAGAAACGCCAGGTCGGTTTGGGCATCGAAAATCGGCAGGCGCAGCATCACCCAAGCCACCAGCAGGGTGCCGGCTAGGTTTCCGCATAGCACCACGCCCCAAAGACGCAATAGTCGCCCGACATTGTTCAGGGTCAGCTTGCTCATCACCGGCAGCACGGCGGTCAGGGTGTTTTCCGTAAACAGTTGCTGACGGGCGAGGATCACTGCCAGAAAGCCTGCCGAATAACCGAGGCTGGCGATCACATGACTTTCATCGCTGGGGCCCAACCGAGAGCGGAACAAACCCATGGCCATCAGCGACAGGCCCATGGTCAGCCCGGCGGCCAGCGCCGACCACCATAATGCTGCGATGCTGCGTTCCAGCTCATGGTCGCCCTGGATCCTGATGGTTTCATGCAACACCGCCGCCCGCGGCGGCAGCTTCTCATCGATCTCGCGCTCTTCTTCGGCTGACAGGCCGGGGGTCTTGCCGTCTGCTTGTTCTTGCATACCAGTTACCTTCATGGGGGAACAACGGAGGCCCGTCTGTCTGAGGATTCAGACCTGCAGAGCCCGGCGTCGTTCTGCCGTGATAAAGGCGTTCCTTGCCTCGCGGCAAAATGAGCTACGGCGCAGCCGTGCGTGAAATGTCAACAGCCCCTAGTGCGTAGTGGAATATGATTATGATAAAAAGGTTCTTTTAAGGCATAAGGGCATCAAGCAAACTGAGGCCGCATCCGCACCCACCTCGTAAGGAAACCCTGGATCATGCTGAAGAAACTCCTGCTGGCGACTGCCGTCACCACCTCCCTGCTCGGTAGCGCCACTGCGCTGGCTGCGGACAAGCCAATTCTTAATGCCTCCTATGACGTCGCTCGTGAGCTGTTCGCCGAGATCAATCCCAAGTTCCAGGCCCACTGGAAAGCCGAGACCGGCAAGGATCTGAAGATCGACCAGTCGTTCGCCGGCACCTCGCGCCAGGCTCAGGATATCATTCAAGGCAAGAAGGTCGACACCGTGACCTTCAACCAGGTTACCGACGTGGACATCCTGGCCAAGCGTGGCCTGGTGCGTAAGGATTGGGCCGAGCAGTTCCCCAACCACAGCTCGCCGTACTACAGCACTACTGCCTTCCTGGTGCGCAAGGGCAACCCGAAGAACATCAAGAACTGGGACGATCTGGCCCGTTCCGACGTGAAGCTGGTGTTCCCGAACCCGAAAACCTCCGGTAACGCTCGTTATAGCTACCTGGGCGCCTGGCTGTACGCCAACGAAGCGTTCAAGGGCGACGAAGCCAAGATCAAGGAGTTCGTCGGCAAGATCCTCCATAACGTCGAGAACTTCCCCACCGGTGGCCGTGGTGCGACCGTGGCCTTCGCCCAGAACGGTCAGGGTGACGTACTGCTGAGCTTCGAATCGGAAGTGGTCAATATCGCCAACGGTGAAGAGTTCAAATCCGGCGAGTTCGAAGTGGTCGTGCCGCCGGTCAGCGTGCTGGCCGAATTCCCGGTTGCCGTGGTCGACAAGGTGGTCGACGAGAAAGGCACCCGTGACGTAGCCAAGGCCTACCTGGACTTCCAGTACAGCAAGGACATCCAGAAGCTGCTTACCACCTACCACTACCGCGTGCAGGACAAGGAAGTGGCCGCTGAAACGGCTGGTCAGTTCCAGGATCTGCGCTTGATCAACCCGACCGAAGTTCTCGGTACCTGGGACGAGATCACCGCCAAGCACTTCGACGGCAATGCTATTCTTGACCAGCTTTTGGCCGAAGGCCGGTAATTGACTGCAGCCATCTGCTGCGCGTCGGCCCTGCGGCTTTCGAGATCGTGATGATCGCTGAGGGCTGAGCTGCATCAGCTGTATTTCACAAACCGCCACCTTCCGGCGGTTTGTGCATTGAAGGACTTTCGAGTGAGCAAGACCCCCGTTTTCTTTCTGCAGAATCCGTTGCTGCCTGGCTTCGGCCTGAGCTTCGGTTTCAGCGTCTTCTACCTGTCGCTGGTCATCCTGTTTCCGCTATCCGCGCTGTTGCTGTACGTCAGTGATATGAGCTGGGCGCAATACTGGCAGGCGATCAGCGATCCGCGCGTGGTACAGAGCTACAAGGTCACCATCAGCGGGGCCTTCTATTCCACCGTGATCGTGCTGCTGATTGGCCTGCTGATCGCCTGGATCATCACCCGTTACGAGTTTCCTGGCCGTCGCCTGGTCGATGCGTTGGTGGACTTGCCGTTCGCCCTGCCGACCTCGGTAGCCGGCCTGACCCTGGCGACCCTGCTGGTACCCGGTGGCTGGCTCGGCCAGTATTTCGATGCCGCCGGTATCAAGATCGCCTATGCCTATCCCGGCCTGCTGATCGCCATGGTGTTCACCAGCCTGCCATTCGTGGTGCGTACCGTGCAGCCGGTGCTGCAGAGCCTGGGTACCGAATACGAAGAGGCGGCCAGCACCCTGGGCGCCAACAAATGGCAGAGCTTCGCCTACGTGGTGCTGCCGAGCCTGACGCCGGCGCTGATCACTGGCGCCTCCCAGGCGTTCGTGCGCAGCTTGGGCGAGTTTGGCGCGGTGATCATGATCGCCGGCAACATTCCATTCAAAACCGAAGTGTCGTCACTGATGATTTTCGTCCGCCTGCAGGAATTCAATTATCCGGCAGCGGCGGCGATCGCTTCGGTAATCCTCCTGGCGTCACTGTTCCTGCTCTTCGCCTTGCAGGTGGTGCAGGGGCGCTTGTTCAAATGGCAGAGGCAAAGCCGATGAAAAAGCCTCAGCACTGGCATCAATGGTTACTCATAACGCTGGGCCTCGGTGCAGTCGCGCTGATGCTGCTGGTTCCGCTCGCGCTGATTTTCACCAGGGCGCTCAGCGGTGGCTGGAGCATGCTGGTCGACAACCTGTCCCAGGACTACATGCAGCACGCCATCGGCCTAACCCTGCTGGTCGCCGCGCTTACCGTACCGCTGAATCTGTGTTTCGGCATTCTGCTGGCCTGGTGCGTAACCCACTACGACTTCCGCGGCCGCAAGCTGCTGACCACCCTGGTGGACATTCCCTATGCCGTGTCGCCGGTGGTCGCAGGCCTCTGCTACTTGGTCGTCTACGGACTGGAAACCGCCTTGGGGCGCTGGTTCTACGATAACGACATGCAGTTGATGTTCGCCTGGCCCGGCATCGTCATGGTTACTGTATTCGTCACTGCGCCTTATGTGGCGCGCATCCTGATTCCGGTCATGCAGTCCCAGGGCAATGACGAGGAAACCTCGGCGCTGTGCCTGGGGGCCAATGGCTGGCAGATCTTCCGCCATATCACGCTGCCCAACATCAAGTGGGCGCTGCTGTATGGCGTGGTGGTCACCAACGCACGGGCAGTGGGCGAGTTTGGCGCGGTGTCGGTGGTGTCCGGCACCATCCTCAACCAGACCCTGACCTTGCCGCTGTTGGTGGATCAGCTGAACAACGACTACAAACCGGTGGCGGCCTTCACCGCTGCGGCCCTGCTGGCCTGCATGGCGTTGTTCACGCTGTTCCTCAAGACGTACATGGAGTGGCGTCAGCGGGTCAACATGCAGCGCGCCGCGGACAGTTGATTCAGCCCGACACTTGTGTCAGGTGCCGGGCCAGTGCCGCTTTGAACGGCGGCAGGTTCTGCGCCAGGCGTAGCCCGGCATTGCGCAACAGGCGCGTAGGCATTCTATCGTCGGTGTACAGCCGCACCAGCAGGCTGGTTGCCTGATAAAGCGGCCAGCTGGCACGCTGCTGGGCACGGGCGTATTGCTGCAGCACGGCGGGGTCGCCGATGTCGCGACCCTCGCGCAATGCGTCGAGCAACACTTCCGCCAGCCGCTTCTGGCTTTGCAGGCCGAAGTTGAAGCCATGGGCCGTCACCGGGTGCATGCCCACCGCGGCGTCACCGATCAACGCACAACGCAGCCCGGCGAAGCGCTGCGCATAGACGCCCACTAGCGGATAGGCATGGCGCTCGCCGATCAGCTCCATGCGCCCCAGGCGTCGCTCGAAACGGCGCTCCATATCACGGGCGAAGGCGTCCGGCGCAAGCTTCATCACCTCGTTGATTTCCTCCGGTGGCAGGGTCAGCACCGCCGAGGCGTGGTTGCCGTTAAGGGGGAGCAGGGCGAGCGTCTGCCCGTAACCGAACCACTCCCAGGCCACCTGTTCATGGCTGCGTTCGTGGCTCATACGGCAAACCAGCATGCTCTTGCCGAAATCCTCCATGTGCGCGCCGATTCCCAGGCGTCGCCGGGTCTCCGAAAAACGACTGTCGGCAGCGACCAGCAGGCGCGCATTGATGCGCTGGCCATCGCTCAGGCGCAGCGCCACGACTTGCCTGGAGCACTGCAGATCCTCGATCGTGCAGCCGGTCAGCAATTCGACGTCAGGGCAGTCGTTTACCGCAGCGAAAGCTGCGCGGCGGATCGCCTGATTGGGCACCAGGCAGCCCAGGCGCTCTTCGCCAGCCGTTGCGGCGAGGATGCGTAGCGCATACGGGGAAGAACCGTTGAGCACCTGGGCGTCACGCAGGGGAGATATTTCGTCGGCCTGCAGGTGTCGCCACATGTCCAGTGATTGCAGTGTCTGCTGGGAAGCGTGGGTGAGGGCGATTTCGCGGCCATCGAGCGACGGGTTCGTCAGTTTATCGAGCGTCTGGCGTTCGATCAGCCGAATGGCGAGTCCGTTACCGGACAGTGAGCGAGCCAGACAGAGACCTGCCGGCCCGGCTCCTACTATGACGACATCCACTTGCATGGTGACTTCCCGCAGTTGCTGACAGACATCTACCGTAGGTCAGCGAAAGCGGGATTGCATTGCCCGGGATCAGGCAAATGGTGCGATCACCAGAAGCCGATGGGGTGACGCTCGTTGATGTAATCGAGTGGCAGGGCGAAGCCTTTGCGGAAAAAGTTGGCCAGACGGGTGTCGATGACCTTTTCGTTCACCGATGCCAGCAACGATTCCTGGCGGTGGATATCGCCGCTGTCGGCGTAGTACTCCTCGTGCAGCATGCGTTGCGCTGCGAGGTTGGCGACCAGGCTGTAGCTGCTCACCAGACCTTCATCGGGTCGGCTGACCGCCAGGATCAGGCGCGGCTTGTCGTTTTCCAGCACCAGATCGACCACTACGTCGAGATCGTGATTGCGGGCATAACTGGCTGCTTCTTCGAACAGAGGGCGCGCTTTCTCGCTCAATGCCTGGATGAATGCAGTGCGGATCGAGCTATCGCTCACGTCCTGCAGTTCATGGGTGTCTTGCAGCTTGCGCAGAGTATTCACTTCATTGCCCCTTGAGTTCGGCCTGCTGTCTAGCGTGGGAAAAACAGGCGGTGCAAAGAGTTCAGGCTGCTCGATAAATGGTCTCTGCTAATTGTCCGGAACTTGTGTGCCCCATGCACTGCCATAGACACACAGTAACGATTGGGTCGGAGAATTTCGCCAGCATGCAAAACATCGAGCAGGCGGTCCATTTCCTGGAAAAGTACAACCTGGTGCTGAGCACTGCCGAGTCGGCCACGGCCGGGCTGCTGGCCGCTACCGTCGCGGCGGTACCGGGCTGTGATGGCGTGCTCGAAAGCGGTTTCGTCGCCTATTCCAAGCGCGCTATGCAGGCCAGTCTCGGCGTCAAGCTGGAGACCATCGAGACCTTCGGCATGAACAGCGAGGAAGTCGCCCGGGAGATGGCCATCGGCGTGCTGAAGGTCAGCAGTGCCGACATCATTCTGGCGATTACCGGCGCACCGACTGCTGACGACAAGAGCGGCCAGGAAGTGATCGACGGCGCCATGTGTTTCGCCTGCGCCACGCGCATTGCCGAGCATGAAGGGGTGACCAGCGAGACCGTCACCTTCCCTGGAGACAATAACGAAAGGCGCGCCGCCGCAGCGCGCCATGCCTTGCTTCGACTGCCCTATTACTACGAACGGTTGCGTCAGACCTCCTGACGGCAGCGGTTCAGCGACTTGTGCAACATCGACCACTCAAGGAAAACACATGATCAAGAAATGCCTGTTCCCAGCCGCCGGTTATGGCACCCGCTTTCTCCCGGCGACCAAGGCCATGCCCAAGGAAATGCTGCCCGTGGTCAACACCCCGCTGATCCAGTACGGCGTGGAGGAAGCCCTCAACGCCGGCCTGACCGAGATCGCCATGGTGACCGGTCGTGGCAAGCGTTCCCTGGAAGACCATTTCGACATCAGCTATGAGCTGGAGCACCAGATCCGCGACACCGAAAAGGAAAAATACCTGGTCGGTATTCGTCGCCTGATCGACAACTGCACCTTCTCCTACACCCGTCAGGTGGAAATGAAGGGCCTGGGCCACGCCATCCTCAGCGGCCGTCCGCTGATCGGTGACGAGCCGTTCGCCGTGGTACTGGCAGATGACCTGTGCCTGAACATCGAAGGCGATGGCGTGCTGACCCAGATGGTCAAGCTGTACAACCAGTTCCGTTGCTCGATCGTCGCGGTGCAGGAAGTACCGATGGAAGAGATCCACAAGTATGGCGTGATCGCCGGCGAGATGATCCGTGACGACATCTTCCGTGTCAGCCACATGGTCGAAAAACCGAAGGCCGAAGACGCGCCGTCGAATCTGGCGATCATCGGTCGCTATATCCTCACTCCGGATATCTTCGACCTGATCAAGGACACTCAGCCGGGCAAGGGCGGTGAAATCCAGATCACCGACGCGCTGATGAAACAGGCTCAGGAAGGCTGCGTACTGGCCTACAAATTCAAGGGCCGCCGTTTCGACTGCGGTGGTGCAGAGGGCTACATCGAAGCGACCAACTTCTGCTTCGAAAACCTCTACCGCGAAGGCCGCGGCTGATAAGCCAGGCTGCACGAAAGACCGGGCCTCGAGCCCGGTTTTTTTATGACTGGATGAACGCCGCTTCCGGGCGAATGGCGATGCAACGTCGCCATCGCGGTGTAGCCACGATCGAGTGAGTGGTGAACATACAGCCAGCAGACACCTCGCTACTGTAGGAGCCCGCTTGCGGGCGAATCGTGCGGCCGATGCAGGTTGTGCCGCGTGGCCACGATCGCTCCGCGCCGAGGTCGATGCTCCTACAAGAGTCACGTTGCGCAGGCCATTGTCAGGTCGCGTCGAACCCGGCTGCCTGTAGACGCCACAGGCGCTCGAAGCTGCCACCCTGTTGGCGCAACTGCTCAGGCGGCCCGTCTTCGACGATGCGACCCTTTTCGAGCACCACCACGCGGTCGAAACTGGCCAGCGTCGACAGCCGATGCGCTACTGCCAGCACCGTACGGCCCTGCATCAGGTTGGCCAGAGCCGCCTGGATTTCCGCTTCGGAGTGAGTGTCCAGCGCCGAGGTGGCTTCATCGAGGATCAGAATCGGTGCGTCCTTGAGAAATGCCCGGGCGATGCCGAGACGCTGCCGCTGACCGCCGGAAAGCATCACTCCACGTTCGCCCACCTGGGTGTCATAACCCTGAGGCAGTTCGCGGATGAAGGCATCGCAAAAGGCGTGGTGAGCGGCCGCGGTAACCTCGTCGTCACTGGCGTCCGGTCGGCCGTAACGGATGTTCTCGCGAATACTGCGGTTGAACAGTGCGGTTTCCTGGGGCACCACGGCCATGCGAGCGCGCAGGCTGTCCTGGCTGACTTCGCTGATGTTCTGGCCGTCGATCATCACGCTGCCGGCCTGCACATCGTCGAGGCGCTGAATCAGGCTGAGCAGGGTGGATTTGCCTGCGCCGGAAGGCCCGACGATACCGACCTTCTGACCGACCGGGATGTGCAGGTGGAAGTCCTCGAACACGCGGCGGCCATCCGGGTAGGCGAACGCCACATGGCGAAACTCGATATCGCCGCGCGACAGCGCCAGCTGGGTTTCCGGATCATCCAGCTCATGGGGCTGCACGATGATCCGCAGCGTGTCCTCGATGGCGCCAAGCTGCTGGGTGGTGTCGACCAGCGCCAGGGCCAGATCACGCGAGCCATGCAGAATGCGGAAGGTCAGGGCGCTGACCATCACCACGTCGCCAGCGGTCACGGTGCCGGCGATCCACAGCTGGATGGCCCACACCAGCATGCCGCCAGCCATCAGCGATAGGCAGATATCGTGGATCACCCGCGCCTTCTCCAGGTACATCCAGCTGCGTCGCTGCGCGTGTGCCTCGATACCGATTTCCTCGGCCAGCCGCCGGCTCTCGCGGTCGCGTGCCGAGAACGCCTTGATGGTCCAGACGTTGGACACCACATCCACCAGTTCACCGCCGACCCGTGCTGCCTGCGCCGCGAACCGCTGGTGCTTGCTGCGCCCGCGGATGCCGAACGCGGTGATCAGCGCGGCCACTATCATCACGAAGACGATCAGCGCCAGGGCCATCCGTGTGTGCACGGTGAACAGCACCAGCACGGCACCGACGAAATCCACGCACGGCGGCATGATCTTCCAGGCCAGGCCACCGTAGATCGAGCCTGCCGCCTGACCTGTAGCGGAGATGCGGTTGCCCAGGGCGCCGGCGAAGTGGCGGGCGAAGTAGCCCATGGGGTGGCCGGTGAGGTGGCGGAACAGGTCGACGCGCAGATCCACGCAACTGGCTACCACCGTGTGGCAACCCAGCCAGCCACCGAGTCGCCAGAAGACGTTCTCGACCACGATCAGACCAATGAACAGCCCTAGCGGAAACCACACCTCGGCGTGCTGACGGTCGTCGGTGGCCATGGCATCGACCAGCAGCTTCATGCCGTACTGCACGGCCACTGCGCAGGCGCTGGCGCCGAGAATCAGCAGGAACATGCCGCCGAAATGCCAGGGGCGACGGCGCACGTAGTGGGCAAGAAAGGCCACCGGTCGCCCGGGCAGTTCTCGCGCTGCCGAGCGGCTCAAGTGCGCGCCATCATCTGGGCGGCCAGATGGGCTTGCTGACGCCCCAGTTCTTCCGCCAGCGCCTCGCATACCGGCCGCTCGCCGCGCTCGTCGGGGTAACCGAACAGGCCCGCTGGGCAGTGCCGATCATCCGTCCAGCCGGGATAGTCGAGCACCGGATACAGGCAGATGCCTTCGAGCGGCAGGCCACGCTGCAGGGCCAGGCGCACTTGTTCGCTGATATAGCGCAGCCAATCGGCTCGCTGATCGCCCTCGGCACCGGTTTCCGCCACCAGCACGGGGCGTCGATAACGCTGGTAGACCTCAGCGAGAATGCCGCTGAACGGCCGGTAACCCGGCTCACCGCGCCACAGCGTGCCGCCGCCGGAAAACCACTGGTTGTTCGGGTAATAGTTGACGCCGACGATGTCCAGATACTCCGGGCGGCCGCCAAGTCCCGGCCATTGCAGGCCGGCGAGCATGTCCCAGGCCTGGAACTGGGAGAGCCGGTAGCGCTCTGCTTCGGCCTGGGCATCCGGGCGATTGCCCCGTGGCACGACGTGAATCACCGGGTGCACCTGAACGAAACGCGCCCGTGGGTCGACCCCGCGTATCGCCTCGATGGCGGCGATGCTGGCCCGCACCAACTGATGCTTGAGTTCGTCGCCGCGGCCCTTGCCCAGTGGCGCGAGGTAGGCGACATCGCCGCCCGCCCAGGCCAAAAAGGACATCTCGTTGATCGGTGAGTAGAAGGGCACCCGATCGCTTTCTTCACGAACCAGGCGCGCGGTGGCTTCGGCGAATTGGGCGAAGCGCTCGACGAATTCCGGCCGCCAGATATCGATATGATCCGGCCAGCCGTAGTGGCACAGATCCCAGATCACCTGTACACCAAACTGCTCGGCGGCCCTCAGTTGCGGCAAGAAGCTCGACCAGTCGTAATGCCGTGGCCTGGACTCGATCAGGTGCCAGCGCAAGCCGTCACGTGCTGAGCGGATGCCGTGATGCCGCAGTGCGGCGTAGTCGTTGGCCGCCCAGTACGCGTGCCTCGTGCCGTCGATCAGGTCGAGCCGCTTACCATCGTCACGGCGATGGGTCGAACACTCGTAGCCGCCGAGAAAGAAGCTGTCGAATAGGGAAGGGAGGTGCATCGCTCGTCCTATGTCGCAAGGCTTTCGCCGTGCTCGGCGCTTTCACTCGCGGCAGGGTTGCCGTTGGCTTGCTCGATGCGTTTGTAGAGCGCCAGGGCCTGACCGACGACCTGATCCATATTGTAGTACTTGTAGGTGCCGAGCCTGCCGAGGAAGGTGACCCCCGGCGTTTCGCCCGCCAGCTGTTCGTAACGCTTGTACAGTTCGGCGTTTTCCGGGCGTGGAATCGGGTAGTAGGGATCGCCTTCGGCCGACGGGTATTCGTAGGTAATGCTCGTGCTGGGGTGCTGCTGGCCGGTGAGGTGCTTGTATTCGCTGATGCGTGTGTGCGGCACCGCCTCGTCCGGGTAGTTGACCGTGGCCACCGATTGGAAGCGTTGCTGGTCGAGGGTCTGGTGCTCGAACTTCAGCGAGCGATAGGGCAGCTTGCCGAAGCAATGGTCGAAGTATTCGTCGACGGGGCCGCAGTAGATCAGGTGCCCGTGCTCGACCTCGTCTCGGATCTGCCGGTAGTCGGTATTCAGCCTGACGCTGATGTTCGGGTGGTCGAGGATGCGCTCGAACATGCGTGTATAGCCCTCCAGCGGCATCTGCTGGAAGGTGTCGGTGAAGTAGCGGTCATCGGTATTGGTTCGCGTCGGCACCCGCGAGGTGACCATCTTGTCCAGCTGCGACGGATCCAGGCCCCACTGCTTGCGGGTATAGCCCCGGAAGAATTTCTCGTACAGCTCGCGGCCGATCTGGTTGACCACCACGTCTTCGCTGGTGTGAATGGCGGCGACCGGCTCGGCACGGCTGGCCAGATAAACCGCGGCGTCTTCATCGCTTTCCAGGTGTAGGTCATACAGGGCGTTGAGCGTGGTGCGGTTGATCGGCACCGGTACCTGCTGGCCATCGACCACCGCCAGCACGCGGTGCTCGTAGGGGCGCCACTCGGTGAAACGCGACAGGTAGTCGACGATGCGCTGGGCATTGGTATGGAAGATGTGCGGGCCGTAGCGATGCACCAGCACGCCGGCTTCGTCGTAATGATCGTAAGCGTTGCCGCCGATGTGCGAGCGCCGGTCGACCACCAGTACGCGCTTGCCCAGCCCGGCAGCCAGACGCTCGGCGAGCACGCTGCCAGCGAACCCTGCACCGACGATCAGGTAATCGAATGCCTGATCGGTAGCATCATCATCTTGATGGTCGGTGCGCGACGCGATGTTCTCGGGATTCAACGGATGCATTCGATCATCTCCTTCATCTCGGCCTGGGTCTTGTCCCAGGACATGCCTGCAAGCACACGGTCAGCGGCGGCGAACATGGCGTCGTGGTCGGCAGCCAGTGCCAATGCCTGTTCGCACGCAGCGACGAACTCCTCGGCACTGCCGGCGATCAGCACCAATCCACAATCGCCGTAGCTGCGCATCACATCGTTGATCGGCGTGGACACCACCGGGCGCCCTGCGGCCAGGTATTCCGGGGTCTTGGTAGGGCTGATGAAGCGTGTCGACGGGTTTATCGCAAAGGGCATCAGGGCAACATCCCAGCCCGCCAGGTAGCGGGGTAGTTCGTCGTAGGTCTTGCTGCCGAGGTAATGAATGTTGGCCTGCTCGGGCAGGCTGGTCGGGTCGATCTTCACCACCGGGCCGATCATCACCAGTTGCCAGTCCGGGCGCATCGTCGCCACGGTACGCAGTAGCTCGATATCGAAGCGCTCGTCGATCACACCGTAGAAACCCAGGCGCGGTCGGCCGATTTCGGCCTGATCCGGCGGATCGCTCTGTGCCTGGCGTGCAGCCGCGAAATGGGCGATATCCACGCTGCTGGCAAAGGCGTGCGCGTTGGCGTGCAGCGTGCGCTTTGCCTCCCAGATGCTGTGGCCGCCGGTGAACACAAGATCGGCACGGGCCAGCAGTTCGCGCTCGCGCTCGACCAGTTCTGGCGGGGCACCCTGGAATGCGGACAGCTCGTCCATGCAGTCATAGATGGTCACCCTCGGTTGCAGATGGGCCGAGAACGCCAGGCTCATGGGCGTGTAGTACCAGAGCAGCAGGTCATCGACCTCCAGCCTGGCCAGGTAGATATCCAGCAGCGCGCGGATGGCGGTATTGCTCGCCTGGGCATCCAGTCCATGGGGCAGGCGCGGTACCAGTACCTGAACGCCCCCTTCTTCGGGGCGCACCTCCAGCCAGGGCTGGGGTTCATCGCTGCCGATCGGCTCCTCGAAGAACAGCACGTTGTAGTCACGCACGAAGCGCGACATCAGGTGTTGCGGGCGCTGGTAAACGAAGCTCCAGCGCAGGTGCGAGAGGCATAGCAACGTGGGGATGGCGGGGTCGAAGATGACAGCGGCTTCGGCCTCGTTCGACTGCCTTTGCGACTTGCTGATCTGCCCTTGAAAGGATCCTGCCCAGCTCATGTTCGCGCCTCCTCGAATAGCCCCACAAGCGAAGCGCCGGGGCTCTAGCTCGGCCGTTTCGCTTAACCGGACAAGTGCGAGAGGTGGACGGTGTGCGGCTTCCGGCAGTTCAACAGTTCGGCTCAAAGGTCAGCGAATCACGCGTTCATCCCTTGACCTGAACTAGTACGAAGCGGCCCTCGTCGGTATCTCTGTAGTCGATCTTCTTCCTGCCATGCAGGCGACCCGTGTCGTAGTGCACATCCATGGGCGGTTTCAACCGAGCGACCTGATCCCATAGGAGACAACCATGATATTGGTCACCGGAGGTGCCGGTTACATAGGCTCTCATGCAGTGCTGACGCTGCTGCAGGCCGGGCATGAGGTCGTGGTACTCGATAATCTGTGCAACAGCTCGCGAACGTCGCTGCAGCGCGTGGCCCTCATCGCCGGATGTCAGCCTCGCTTCATCAAGGGTGATATCCGCAACCGCGGTTTGCTGGACGATCTGTTCCGGCGCTGGCCGATCACCGCGGTGATGCATTTCGCTGGCTTGAAGGCCGTTGGCGAAAGCGTTCGCGACCCGCTGCGCTATTACGAGACCAATGTGGCAGGCAGCATCACCCTGTGTCAGTCGATGGCCGATGCGGGCATCTTCAGGCTGGTATTCAGCTCCTCGGCCACCGTGTATGGCGAGTCGGTCAGCATGCCGATACAGGAGGACAGTCCCACCGGCATTCCGACCAACCCCTACGGGCAGTCGAAGTTGATGGCGGAAAACGTCCTCAAGGCGCTGGCCCAATCCGATCCGCGCTGGTCGATTGCGCTGCTGCGCTATTTCAATCCCATCGGTGCCCACGAGTCGGGGCTGATCGGCGAGGATCCCAATGGCATTCCCAACAATCTGCTGCCCTACATGCTGCAGGTGGCAGTCAGAAGGCAGCCGCAACTGAGCATCTACGGCGGTGATTACGCCACCAGTGATGGTACTGGGGTGCGTGACTACATCCACGTGATGGATCTGGTCGATGGCCATCTGCGTGCCCTCGACCGGCTCGGCCATATTCGCGGTTCGATGGTATGGAACCTGGGCACCGGGCAGGGTTATTCGGTGCTGCAGATGGTGCGGGCCTTCGAAAAAGTCATCGGTCGCGCGCTGCCATTTCGCATCGTGGCCCGTCGCCCAGGCGACATCGCCCAGTGCTGGGCGGATCCGAGCAAGGCGAAAAACGAGCTGCAATGGAGCGCCGAGCGCGGGCTGCAGACCATGCTCACCGATTCCTGGCGCTGGCAGAAGGGTAATCCCCAAGGCTATCAGGCTGACAGGGTCAAGGTGCCGGTGACGGAACTGGCCAGCTAGGGATACGAGTGCACGAAGCCGCTGCCAGGCTTCGTGGCTTATCGCTTCCATGCGCGTTCACGGTAGATGCGCAGGAGGGAAGCCGGCCAAGCTGACGAATCTTACCCTGTCACTTTCTGTGCCTATTCGATCAACCGCTGTAGGATGGGCGCCAGTTCCCGATATGCAACGCCGTGCCCTGCACGCAGATGGATCGCAGGGCGCTGCCGAGTGTCGATAGCAGAGGCCCGCAAGGGCGCAGTGCATCCGATCAAATCACAATCGCCTGAAGGATTACCGCGTGTCGCCAGCCAGCTTCAACCGCCTTCAGCCTGGCTCCAGCCGTTTGCAAGGGTTCGTCGCACGATGATCATCAATGCCCTGGTTTTTTTCGTCACACTGACCGCGATGGAAGGTGTCGCCTATTTCGCCCACAAGTACGTGATGCACGGCTGGGGGTGGGGCTGGCATCGCTCGCATCACGAGCCGCGCGAAGGCTGGTTCGAGAAGAATGACCTGTACGCGGCGGTATTCGCCGGGCTGGCCATCGTGCTGATCGCCCTGGGAACCCAGGGCATGCACCCGCTGGAGTGGATCGGCGCAGGCATGACTGCCTACGGCCTGCTGTACTTCGTCGTTCATGACGGCCTGGTGCACCACCGCTGGCCATTTCGCTTCGTGCCGCGCAGCGGCTACCTCAAGCGCCTGTACCAGGCGCACCTGATGCACCATGCCGTGGAGGGCAAGGAGCGCTGCGTGTCCTTCGGCTTTCTTTATGCGCCCTCTACGGCGCGTCTGAAGGCTCAGTTGCGGGCGATGCATGACGGACCGTTGCGCAAGACGGATGCGGACGTTGCCACAGGCTCCCGGAGCGAGCCGGCCAGCGCGCGAAGCGACTCGTAAGCGCCCGCCACAAACCGATCAGTACTGCACCGATCTTCTCCGCCTTGGAGGTGGAGAGGCGTTCGTCCCAGGCGTGATCGCCAGCGTCCAGCACCTTCATGCCGATCTGCCGATAGACCGCCGCCGCTGTCGCCACCGCCCAGGCCGAACGCCAGGGCAGGGCGCTTAGGCCTGCCTGGGCGCTGGCGTAATAGGGCTCCGCCAGTTCCACCAGACGCTGGCCGAGCACCGCAACGGCGGGCCGGTGGTGAATGTCGGCGACCTGATCGCGCGGCACCCCCAGTTCTTCCAGCCATTGTTCGGGTAGATAGCAACGACCCACGGCGGCATCATCGACGATATCCCGAGCGATGTTGGTCAGTTGAAATGCCAGGCCGAGGTCGCAGGCGCGATCCAGGGTCGGTTCATCTCGAGTACCCATCACCCGCGCCATCATCAAGCCCACAACGCCGGCCACGTGGTAGCAGTACTGCAGGGTGTCGTCGATGCTCCGATAGCGGCGCTCCAGCACATCCATTTCGAAACCTGCCAGGTGCTCCAGGGCATGCTGCTCGGGAATGTCGTGAGCGAGCACCACCTGGCGAAAGGCCGCGAATGCAGGGTCGTCCAGTTCGCCACCGGTATACACCGCGTGGGTCTGGGCCTTGAGGTGTGCCAGACGCTGCTCGGCCTCCTGGCGGCTGATGGGCACCGCGTCGTGGCCGGCCTCCTGGCCGTCGATCACATCGTCGCAGTGGCGGCACCAGGCGTAGAGCATCACGGCGCTGCGTCGGGTCGGCTCGTCGAACAGTTTCGAGGCCGCCGCGAAGCTCTTCGAGCCTACGGCGATGCTCTGGTTGGCGTGCTCGATCAGTGCCTGATCGTCCGGCGTGGCGGCGCTCATGGCTGTAAGTCTTCGATCATCAGGCCCGCAGTGGCCTTGGCCGAGCCGATCACGCCCGGAACGCCGGCGCCAGGGTGGGTGCCAGCGCCAACCAGATAGACGTTGCTCAGCTGCGCATCACGGTTATGCGGGCGGAACCAGGCGCTCTGCTGCAGCACCGGCTCCAGGGAGAACGCCGAGCCCTGATAGGCATAGAGTTCATCGCGGAAATCATTGGGGGTGAAGATCCGGCAGGTCACCAGGTCTTCGCGCAGCCCTGGAATGTAGTGCTCTTCGAGGTAGGCGAGGATGCGATCACGGTAGCGCGGGCCCTCGACCTCCCAGTCAATTGGCGCGTTGCCTAAGTGCGGTACCGGCGACAGCACGTAGTGGCTCGAGCAGCCGGGCGGTGCCAGGCTGGGGTCGGTGACGCAGGGCGCGTGCAGGTAAAGGGAGAAATCCTCGGCCAGGGTTTGACCGCTGAATATTTCCTCGATCAGCTCGCGATAACGTGGCCCGAAACACACCGTGTGGTGTTGCAACTGCGGCTGGGGGCGCTTGAGACCGAAGTGGATCACGAACAGCGAGTTGCTGAAGCGTTTGCCTTTCAGGCGTCGGCCTTCCTGACGCCCGCGCGGGTGCTTGGCGAGCAGGTTGGCATAGGTGTGTACCACGTCGGCGTTGGAGGCCACGCTGTCGGCCGCGAACTGACGACCGTCTTGCAGCCGCACGGCGGTGGCGCGGTTGCCTTCGGTGTCGATGGCGGCCACGTCAGCATTGAGCTCCAGGGTGCCACCGAGATCCTCGAACAACTTGACCATGCCCTCTACCAGCGCGCCGGTGCCACCTTTGGGAAACCACACGCCCCACTCACGCTCCAGGGCATGGATCAGGGTGTAGATCGAGGACGTGGCAAAAGGGTTACCGCCAACCAGCAAGGAGTGAAACGAGAAGGCCTGGCGTAATTTATCGTGCTCGACGAAGTTCGAGACCATCGAGTAGACGCTACGCCACGCTTGTAAGCGGGCGAGTTGCGGGCCGACTTGGAGCATGTCGCGAAACGACAGGAAGGGCACCGCGCCGAGCTTCAGGTAACCCTCCTTGAATACCGCACGGGAGTAAGCCAGGAAACGCTGATAACCCTCCACGTCGCCAGGGTTGAGGGCCTGGATCTGGCGGTCCAGCTCGGCCTGGTCGTTGGCATAGTCGAACTGCGTGCCGTCTTCCCAGCACAGGCGGTAGAAGGGTTTGACTGGAAGCAGCTCGACGTAGTCGGCAACCTTCCTGCCGCTGAGGGCGAACAGTTCTTCGATGGCGCTGGGGTCGGTAATTACCGTCGGGCCGGCATCGAAGGTAAAACCCTGGTCGCGGTAGACGTAGGCGCGGCCGCCTGGCTGGTCACGTTTTTCCAGCAAGGTAGTGCGGATGCCGGCACTCTGCAGACGAATGGCCAAGGCCAGTCCACCGAAACCTGCACCAATGACGATGGCTGTTTTCGCTTGGTTCATGAACGAGTCTCGAAATGCCGCGGGGAATGGCGCACGGCCGCTCGCATGGCTTGGTCAACGGGCACCGGCGGCTTGCCGATAAGAATTCGGGCACGGTCGTACCAGGGGTTGCTACCGGCGTAGAAACGTTCGATCAGCCCTGAGGACAATCCGTAGAAACGCTGCATCACCTGCCAGCGATCCTGTGGTCGCCCGGCCAGGAACAGCATGCGGTTGAGCAGGCGGTAGAAGTTTTGGTTGCGCCATTCGCTTCGGGCATGCGCGCGCAGGTCGCGTGCCAGGGCGGCGGCGTCACGCAGCTGATAATTGCTCAACCACTCGGCCAGGCGTACGGCGTGGGGCAGGGAATAGCCAGTGGTGCAGTGGAACAGCCCGGCGCGCAGACCGGACAGCGGCTGGCCGGCGGCTTCGTCCCAGAAAGCGTCGAAGTCGCCAGCCAGGGTGATTGGCAAAATACCCTGTTCCTCGCGCAGACACTCGGCCACTTGCCAGCCATGCTGACTGGCATAGGCCGCGATGTGTTCGCGCAACTGCTCGGTGGAGGCACGGTGATTGTCGACGTAATGGGTGTCTTCGATCAGCAGTGTGTCCGCTGAGAAGGGCAGTACGTAGACGAAACGATAGCCGTCGCCCTGTGGCACCCGCGCATCCATGATGATCGGCGCAGTCAGCCCATGGGGCCGCTCGAGGCGTAGCAATTGGCCGACGAACGCCTGCTGGCCGAGTACCAGATTATTGCTCGGCCTGGCGCCGCGGCCATCGATCACTGCCCGGGCATCGAGCCGCTCGCCACTTTCCAGCGTCACGTGGGTGGGGCTGATCTCGTTGATGGTGCAGCCCAGGCGCAGGGACGAACCCAGCGCCGGGGTGATGACCTCGGCGAAACGCTCACCCGTGATGCTCGCATAGCCACTGTTCATGGCCCGCGACAGGTAGGGGAAGTGCACCTGGTAGCTTGGCCAGCGTTTCACCACCAGAGGCTCCAGCCAGCGGTGCTGAGCTTCACTCAGGTCGCCATCGTGGAACGACCAGGTGTGGTTGCCGCCCAGACTGGGTTGTTCTTCGATGCACAGCACTTGCAGGTCGGGCCGCTGCTGGCGCAGGCGCCAGGCGATCAGACCATTGGCGAGGCCGCCGCCAGCGAGAATCAGGTCGTAGGCCATCAGCGCTCGGCTCCCACTGAGACGTGGTGTAGCACCGCCGCCTCAACGATATCGGCAGCCTTTGGCACACCGCCGGCCTGCTGCAGCTCTTGGCTCAGCGCCTCGAAGCCAGGCAACGGTTCTGCCCGCAACGTGCGCAGCGCCGTTGCGATACGTGAGGCGCTGGCCCGCCGACTCAACTGCACCCCGATGCCTCGGTACGCCACCCGCGAGGCGACGCCCGGCTGGTCGAAGGCTATCGGCATCACCAGCATCGGTGTACGTGCGGCAATCGCATCCATCACCGTATTCAGGCCGCCATGGGTAATCACGGCATCGGCCTGTTCCAGCGCCCATTGTTGCGGTGCGAAATCGGTGACCCAAGTGGCGCCAAGCTCGATAAGGCGCTGTTCCTGAGCCGTATTGAGCTTGCCGCAATGGGCGATCAACAATTGGCCGTTGAGACTGCGGCAAGCCCTGGCGATCCGTTCGAACAGGCCGAGTCGGTCACCTTGCAGCGTGCCGAGGCTGGCGAAGAAAAAAGGCCGTTGTGTGTCGATAGGCCACTCACCCGGATGCGCTGTCGTTGGGCTGCGCAAAGGGCCGACCGCGTGGAAGTGCGCCGGCAACTGGCTGCGCGGAAAATCGAAACCGGGCAGGGTCTGGCTGATCTGCGCCAGCGGCGACAGGCATTCGTGCAGTGCGGTGCGCGGCGCGATGCCCAGGCGCAGGGCGGCATCGTTGATCACCTTGCCCAGCGGCTTCATCAGCCAGTCGTAAACCTGGCTGCTGCCACGGTACATGTGCTGGCTGCGCTCATCGCTGGCGTAGGCGAAGGGCATCACCGGCAGTGGCAGCCCCGGCTCGCGATTGACCGGCAGCGCACAGGCGACGGAAATGAATGGCAGTCTCAGGCTTTCGCCGACCAATCCGCCAGCCGGTTCCATCTGGTCGCAGAGTAGCGCCTCGATTCCGTTGTCGGCGAAGGCCCCAGGCAGCTCGTTGCAGAGCATGGCCGTGGTGCCCGCCATCTGTTTGATGATTCTGCGCAATCCCCACGGCGTGTCTGGTCGCGCCGCCTGGCGCAGGGTGTGCTCCAGACTGCCGGGTGGGTGGCTGCTGGCTCCCACGGAGCGAAATCCAACGCGCGGGTCGCTGAGCCAATGGGCGGCGTCCGACTGATGAAAGAAGGTCACCCGGTGGCCGCGATCTAGTAACTCGACTGCCAAGGCTTGCAACGCCTGAAAATGGCTGTAATAGGGCGGGGCGATGACGGCAAAGTGGGTCATGCTTGAGTCGTTCGTAGTGAGCTGGTCGGGAGCAGTCGGGCATTGCGCAGCGCGGCCAGGTTGGCAGAGCTCGTGCAGAAGCACGCCGTGCGCAGTTGGCGAATAACGATCTGAAAATGTTCGATCACCGCTTCAGTCGATAACGTTGCCCCTGGTAGCACGCCAGCGGCCTGGCCGACGATATCGGCACCGAGACGAATGGCCTTGGCAGCATCCACGCCATCTTGCACACCACCGGAGGCGATCAGCGTCACGTCCGGCAACGCATCGCGTATCGACTGCACGGCTGTCGCGGTGGGAATCCCCCAGCCGGCGAAGGCCATGGCCACGGCGCGATCCGCCGGGTTCGCCGCGCGTTCACCTTCCACGGCCGCCCAACTGGTGCCGCCAGCACCCGCCACATCAATGACCTGCACACCGGCCTCGACCAATGAGCGTGCCACCGATACCGACAAACCGGCGCCGACTTCCTTGACGATCACCGGTACGGGCAGGCTTGCCACTACGCGGGCGATCGCCGTCAGCACTCCACGCCAGTTGCGGTCGCCTTCAGGCTGTACGGCCTCCTGCAGCGGGTTGAGGTGAATGATCAGGCCATTGGCTTCCAGCGTATCGACCGCGCGGCGCGCCAGATCGAGGCCTTGCGGCTCCAGCAACTGCGCCGCACCGATATTGGATAGCAGCGGGATACCTGGCGCGTAGCGGCGCAGTTCACGGGTAAGGCCCTGGTCGTTGCCGGTTTGCAGGCTGACACGCTGGGAGCCGACGCCCATGGCAATGCCCAGCTCCTGGGCGGCTTCGGCGAGGTGGCGGTTGATGGCTTCGGAGCGGTTGGCACCGCCAGTCATGGAGCTGATTAGCAGCGGTGCCTGCAGGGCGATGCCGAGCAGCGAGCTGCGCAGGTCGATCTGCCCATGATCGAGCTCAGGCAAGGCACAATGTTCGAACTGCACGTTCGACCAGCCTGGGCTGACACGCGTGGCCGCCTTGTGTCGATCCAGAACGATATCCAGATGGTCATCCTTACGCCGACTCAGGTCGTTATTATTCATGCAAGCTCCATTGCGCAGGAATCATTTTGCGGTGCACGCGGTCTGTGCAGAGCGGAATGATCGAATAGCATATCGACATCCGCTAGGCTTGAATTGGCCACATTATCAGGCAACTGCACGCACTAGACGTTCCAACATTACAAACCGGCTTCAGTTGTGATCATTTCGGTGTCAGGATCCTTCGTTGCAGTGACCTGGCAGTACTTGAAAGCGTGTCCAAGTGTTGCGGGAATACAGAAGAAGAGAGGGAACGATGACAGCCTATGCGACTGCAACGATAGACAGCGGATTCACCGAGCACCTGCTGCAACTGCGCGGTGCCATCGAGGGGCGGCTGGATGAACTGCTGCCCGCCGTCAGCAATGAACGAGATCTGGTAGCCGCTGCCGTTCGTGACGGTGCGCTGGCCCCTGGCAAACGCATGCGGCCACTGCTGTTGCTGCTTGCCGCCAATGGCCTGGGCGCCAATCAGCGTCAGGCACTGGATCTGGCCTGCGCCATCGAGATGGTGCACGCCGCCTCGCTGATTCTCGATGACATGCCGTGCATGGATGACGCCCAGATCCGTCGCGGGCGGCCCACCGTGCATCTGGCGTTCGGCGAAGACATCGCCATTCTCGCCGCCGTCGCCTTGCTGGCGCGAGCCTTTGGCGTGGTCGCCAGCATCGAGGGGCTGAAGCCGCTGGTGCGCACTCAACTGGTGGAAATCGTCGCCAACACGGTCGGTTCACAGGGGTTGGTGCAGGGGCAGCTGCAGGATCTGCGCGATGGCAAGAATGCCCGCTCCGAAGAAGAGATCGCCGAAACCAACAAGCTCAAGACCGGGGTGCTGTTCAGCGCGATCATGGACATGGCCTACCTGATCAGCGACGCACCCAAACCGGTGCGCAGCGTACTGCAACGCTTCGCTGTCGAACTCGGCCATGCGGTGCAGCTCTACGATGACCTGCAAGACGCCAACCCCAACAACGCCAAGGATCAGGGCAAGGACGACGGTAAGTCGACCCTGCTGGCACTGCATGGAGAGGAGAGGGTGCGCGAACGCCTCGATGGTCACCTGGCACGCGCGCAGATTTGCCTGGACGAGGCTTATCGGGGGGACGTGTATATAGGCCGCTTCCTCGGCATGCTCTTCGCGTGAGCGCCAGGGCTATTGAGGGAGTGCCTCCAGCGCACTCTGCAGTTCGGCTGCATCGCTGAAACGCTGTTCGCGAATCACGCTGCCGCCTTCCAGCTCCAGCCATTGCACAGTTTCCCGGTCGCCTTCATAGCGGCCTGCGACCCTGCCGGTCTGATCGAGCATGATGCGGTATTTGGCCGAGCGCATGGCCGGCACCGCGACCATCTTCGCCAGTGATGGCATCTTCTCGATATCTGCTACGTAGACCACGTGGCGCGCCTCCAGAAAACCTTCCGGTTTCTCCTCCAGTGCGCCATTGACCAGGCGTGCGGTCGACATGCTGCGTGCCACCAGCACCACGCGGGCGCTGTCATTGAGGGTGTAGGCTTTTTCGAACTGATCCAGCAGCGTCCAGGGCGTGGAAGGGGCGGGCGCATCGGTGGCCCAGGCGCTGGAACAAATAACGCTGAAAAGCAGGATGGAAATAGACTTCATGGCAGGCCGCTCTGTCGAAAACTCGCAGCACAATAGAGCGCAGCGGCTGTCATTGCCAAATGTTTTACTGCTTGGTCAGCTCAAATATCTCGCCCGGTTTTTCGCCTCGTATCGGCCTGAGGGCAGCCTTTACGTACACGTGCTTCACGCAACAATCGGCCGCGTGAAGCGCCAGGGCGAAGCGCATAGGATATTTTTCGCGCAACCAGAGTGAGTGCTGCAAAAGGAGAGCTCAGCATTCCTTTAAGTGTGTTCCAGACGGTTACCCGCATCGATTGCTCACTCTGAATGGCAGTACGTGCATTCCCACAACAAGGCGTTGCGCTACCTTCATTGACTGAGCCGACCGTCAGTACGTTCAAGGCGTTGAGAGGTATCCCTTGCGAGCAACGGAAAAGGGCTGCTGGCGACGAAATCCATCAGCAAGGCTACCGCTTGGGGCCGTTGTTAATTAGAATCGATCTCGTTATTGACTCTCGCAACGGGTGCCCGGCATGTCCGGTTCGGCTGTATCCAGTGAACAGGCTTTTCACGATCTCTACCGTGACCATCGCAGTTGGTTGGAGCAGTGGCTGAGCCGCCGCATGGGCAACGGCTGGGATGCGGCTGACCTCAGCCAGGATGCTTTTATCCGCGTGCTAGGCGGCTCCCAGATTATCGCCGAGCTGCAAGAGCCACGTGCGTACCTGAAAACCATTGGCAAACGCCTGCTGATCAACCTGCACAAGCGGCGCAGTCTGGAACAGGCTTATCTCGATGCATTGCTGCAACTGCCCGAGGCCTGTGCACCCTCGCCAGAACAGCGCTGGCTGCTGCTGGAAACCCTGCAGGCCCTCGACGAATTGCTCGATGGCTTACCGCCGGTCGTGCGCCGCGCCTTTCTGCTTAGCCAGCTCGAAGGGCTGGGCTACCGGGAAATCGCCGAACGCCTGGATGTTTCCGAGCGCAGCATCAAACGCTACATGGCTCAAGCCTACGAACACTGCCTGCTGGTCGAGCTGTGTTGAACAGCGAGATCAGTGACGATACCCGCCGTGTCGCACGTTCCGCAGCTCGCTGGCTGGCGCTGATCGAGTCCGGCGAGGCTGGTGAGCAGGATCACGCCGCGCTGCAGCGCTGGCGCGATCACAGTGCTACCCACGAGCATGCCTGGAAACGGGTTCAGGCACTGCGCTCGCGTTTCGACGGGCTGCCTCCCGAACTGGCCATGGCTAGCCTGAATCGCCCCGATCAGAGTCGTCGGCGCCTGCTCAAGGGTATGCTCGGGCTTGCAGCAGTGGCGCCAGCAGCCTGGCTGGTCACCCGCGAGTTGCCGATCGATGCCTGGCGGGCGGATATCTCCACCGGCACGGGCGAGCGTCGCAGCCTTACCTTGGCCGATGGCAGCGTGCTGGATCTGAATACAGCCTCGGCGGTGAACCTCGACGCCGGCCAGCGCCAGCTAACCCTGGTGCGCGGCGAAATTGCCTTGCGGGTTGCCGGCCCATCTCCCTTCATCATCGACACCGAACAGGGCAGGGCGACGCTCAGTGCAGGCGAGATCTGTGTGCGTCAGCAGGGCGATGTTTGCGAATTCTCGGTATTCAGCGGTACTGCGCAGCTACGGCCAACGGGCTACGACACGCTCGCCCTGCAGCCTGGCCAGCGCGTGCGCCTGCGGGAAGGGCGCATGGAGTCCACTCAGGCTTTCGATACCGGAGTGCCAGGCTGGCGTGACGGTGTGCTGATGGCCAACGACCAGCCCCTCGGCGATTTCCTGCGTGAGCTGGATCGCTACCGGCCCGGCATTCTGCGCTGGTCGCCGGAGCTCGAATCACTGCGCGTCACCGGCAGCTTCCGCCTCGCCGACACCGACCAGATCCTCGACCTCCTGGCCGCCAGCCTGCCCCTCGAAGTCCGCGCCCGCACCCGCTACTGGGTCACCCTGGTACCTCGTGAGCGAGCGGCCTGACCTGTAGGAGCCCGCTTGCGGGCGATGCGATTGCGGCCATCCCTATGATCTCTGTCGTGCTCACGATTCGCCCGCAAGCGGGCTCCTACGGTTTGAATGTATCTGCAAGAGGAGTGTCTGGCGCAGTCGGGTCGCCCTCGGCGCGAATGCGATGGTGACCATTGCGAAGATCCGTGGCGTGACCACCATTCGCCGCGGGGCGTGGCTCCTACAAGTTGGTTGTGAAATTTTTTCCTGCGCTCTGTCCCTTTTTCTTCACTGGCCTGTCATGGGTAGTAAGTGAATTAAAAAGAGAATGCTTCCCATGCCACTATTGACACGTCATCGGCCCCGTCTGGTGTCATCCATTTCCTACTCGACGGTATGTTTGAGCCTATTGCTCGGCTTAGGGGCCGTTGCGCCGTTCGCCGTCCATGCTCAGACCCCAGAGCGCAGCTACAACGTGCCGGGTAGCGACCTGGGGGCCGCGCTGAGCCGCTTTGCCAGTCAGGCTGGGGTGAGTCTTTCCGTCGATCCGGCGCTGGTCAGTGGCCACAGCACCCAGGGGCTTTCCGGCAGCTACAGCGTCGATGAAGGCTTCGCACGACTGCTGCAGGGCAGTGGGCTGCGTCTGCAGCCGGTAGGCGCTGAAGCCTATACCCTGGTGCCGGCTACTGAGGGTGCCGCAACCATGGAAATCGCCCCGACGGCGATCACTGGTGTCACCGATCCATCCGAGAGCCTGCAGGGTGAGCGTTATGCCGGTGGTCAGGTGGCGCGCCGTAGTTCGCAAGGTTTGTTGGGCTCCCGAGACTTCATGGAGTCGCCGCTGAGCATGACCACCTACACCAGCGAGGCAGTGAAGAACAATCAGTCGCGCACCCTGGCCGACCTGACCGCCAGCGACCCGGCAGTGCGTTCCACCAACCCGGCGGGCGGACGCTTCGAGCAGTTCACCATCCGCGGTTTCAGCCTGTTCAACAGCGATGTTTCCTATGGTGGGCTGTACGGGATCATGCCGACGTACTCCATCGATATGGAGATGGCGGATCGCGTCGACATCCTCAGAGGCCCCACCCAGCTGGTCAACGGCATCTCGCCGCGGGGCAGCGTCGGCGGCGGCATCAACGTGGTGCCCAAGCGCGCTACCGACAAGCCGATCACCGAATTTACCGGCAGCTATGCCTCGGACAGCCAGGTGGGCGGCGCTGTCGATGTCGGCCGTCGCTTTGGCGAGGACAACCGCTTCGGTATCCGTTTCAACGGCGTGAAACAGTCCGGCGATACCGAATGGGATCACCAGAAGGTCAACCGTGAAATGGCCGTGGTCGGCCTTGATTTCCGCGATGAGCGCCTGCGCCTGTCGATGGATGTGGGGCACACCGAGCGTGATACCGATGCACCGCAGGAGCGTGTTTTGGTATCTGATGCTGCACCTGTGCCGAAAGCCGATGATGTACGCCACAACTATGCACAGGCCTGGACCAAGGCCGAGACTAGCGACACCTTCGGCGCACTGCGCGGCGAGTACGATATCGACGATTCGTTGATGGTTTACGGCGCCGTAGGTGCACGCAAGAGCAATCACGACTTCGTGCGTCACAACGTATCGATCGCCAACGCGGCCGGTGATTTCACCGTTTCGCCGCGCGACTTCACCCGCGATGAAGACGTGCGCACCGTGAACGCGGGTGTGCGCAAGTGGTTCCAGACCGGCCCGGTCAGCCATGAAGTCAATCTGGCTGCCGACTACTTTTCCATGGATTTCGAGAATGGCGGTGGGCGTTACGCCACCGGCCAGAGCAATCTCTACAATCCGGTGGCCACGCCGACCCCAAGCCTCCGAACTCGCGATGATGCCAAGGTCTACACCGAGAACCGTTTCAGCGGTGTCGCACTTTCCGATACCTTGGGCTTTCTGGAAGATCGTGTACTGCTGACCCTTGGCGCACGCTGGCAGCGAGTGAAAGTCGATGACTGGTCAGATGGCGTGAAAGGCGACACCGCCTACGATGAGGAAAAACTGTCACCTTCGGTTGGTGTGTTGTTCAAGGCCACCGATCAGCTGTCGCTTTATGCCAACTACATGGAGGGGCTCAGTCAGGGCAAGATTTCTCCGACCAACTCGCTTAGACCTGACGAAATATTTCCGCCTTTCATCAGTCGTCAGATGGAAGCTGGAGCGAAGTACGACATGGGCAAGTTTGCCGTTACCGCCGCAGTGTTTCGTATCAAGCAACCCGCCTATGAAACAAATTCGACAACGCGGGAGTTTGGCCCCAACGGCAAACGCATCAACGACGGTATCGAGTTGAACGTGTTCGGCGAGCCTATCGACGGCTTCCGTCTACTCGGCGGTGTGATGTACATCGACAGCAACCTGGAAGATACCAACAACGGCGGCGCCACCGACGGCAACCGCGCTCCGGCGACGCCCGAGTACAACGCCAACCTCGGCGCTGAGTGGGACGTGCCAATGGTTAACGGCCTGACCCTGACCGCGCGCAGCATGTACAGCAGCTCCCAGTACCTGGATCAGGCGAATACCAAGGAGATCGACTCCTGGACGCGCTACGACGTGGGCGCGCGCTATGCCTTCAAGGTCGACGAGACCGATGTCACCTTGCGCGGCACCGTCGAAAACGTGGCCAATTCCCGGGACTGGATCTCCGCTGGCGCCTCGGACGACAGCGAGCCTGGCCTTACGCTCGCGACCCCGCGCACCTTCATTCTGTCGGCGACCCTCGGGTTCTGACAGTTCGTAGCACCTCTGCGGTGAACGCCCGTGTACCGGGCGCTCGCCGCACACAATAAAACCAACCATTCAGGGATGAAGCGGGAAGCCTCGCAGAAGGCTGCCCCGTGCTTTGCGTGACCTGCCATTGACTGATGAGTGCAGTGCTGACGACTTTCAACGGCTCCAACCGGAGCCTCGAACAGATAGAGGCGAGCACCATGTTGAGTGAACGAGCGATACCATTGGATCGATTCCAGCGCGATTCGGCCCACAGCAACAACGCGGATTACCTGGAACGCCAGGAACGATTCGAATCCAATGTGCGCAGTTACCCGCGCAAGCTGCCCCTGGCCATTGCCAAGGCGCAGGGCGTGTGGGTGACCGATGTCGAGGGGCGTCGATACCTCGACTGCCTGGCCGGCGCAGGAACCCTGGCGCTGGGCCACAACCACCCAGCCATCGTCGACAGCCTGTCGAGCTTTCTGGCTTCCGGGGTGCCCATGCACACCCTGGACCTCACCACGCCGCTGAAGGATGCCTTCAGCGAGACCCTGCTCGGCGTGCTGCCGAGCCAGGGCTATTGCCTGCAGTTCTGCGGTCCCTCGGGTGCCGATGCCGTGGAGGCCGCGCTCAAACTGGCCAAGACCGTTACCCGGCGCAGCAACGTGATCGCCTTTTCCGGCGGCTACCACGGCATGACCCATGGTGCCCTGGCAGTGACCGGCAATACCGGCCCGAAAGATGCCGTGGCCTCGCTGATGCCCGGTGTGCAGTTCATGCCGTTCCCCCACGAATACCGTTGCCCGCTGGGCATCGGCGGCGAGGCGGGTGCCCGTGCGCTGTCCTACTACTTCACCCAGTTCATCGAGGATGTCGAGAGCGGCGTTTGTCTGCCGGCTGCAGTGATCGTCGAGGCGGTGCAAGGCGAGGGCGGGGCCAACCCGGCCCCCAATCAATGGCTGCGAACCCTGCGCGAGGTCACCCGGCGCCACGGAATCCTGCTGATCCTCGACGAAGTGCAGGCCGGCTTTGGCCGCACCGGGCGGATGTTCGCCTTCGAGCATGCCGATATCGAGCCCGACATCATCGTCATGTCCAAGGCGGTCGGCGGCGGCCTGCCACTGGCGGTACTGGCCATCAAGCGCGAGTTCGATGCCTGGCAACCGGGCGCCCATACCGGCACTTTCCGCGGCAACCAGATGGCCATGGCCAGTGGCATGACTACCCTGCAGATCATTCAGGACGATGCCCTGACCGAGCAGGCTCAGGTGCGCGGTGACTGGCTGAAAGAGCGCTTCAATGTGATGCGTGAGCGCTACCCGGTGATTGGTCAGGTGCGTGGTCGCGGGCTGATGCTCGGCCTGGAAATCGTCGACGAGCGTCAGCCTGCCGACGCGCTGGGCGCCCACCCCATGGATGCTGCGCTGTCGGCTGCCATTCAGAGCCACTGCTTCAGGCAGGGCCTGCTACTCGAACGAGGCGGGCGCAATGGCAGCGTCATCCGCCTGCTGCCGCCTTTGATCATCGACGAGGCGCAGTGCAGTGAAGTGATCGTCCGTTTCGAACGCGCGCTGGACGCCGCACTGGGAGGTGCCCGTGGCTGATCTGTCTGCACGCGCCGTGCGTGCCTACCCAAACCTCGATGCCCAACCGAGCGACGTCACTCGCATCGATTCCGTCCATGCCAGCCTGGCGCGGGTGGTCAGTGAAATGGCTGCCTCCCACGCGCTGCTCAACTGCCTGATCAAGGAGTTCGCGCTGCCCGAGAACTGCGCACGTTATGCCTGGCCGTCCCATGTAAGAGGTATCGCACCCGCCAGCTACCTGCGCGCCATTCAAGGCAAGGGCATGCCGCTGGTGATCGATCTGCCGCAAAGGCGGCAGTTTCTAGTGCTGGTGGATCGCCGCGATCCGCTCGGTAGCCAGCGCTACCTGAGCGACGTGTACACGCGCCAGGGCGATGCCGACTGGCGTTGCCCGCCGTTCGCCGAATTCGCTGCGCAACTGCTGGAGGCCTGCCAGCAACTGACTGGTTCGCGCAACGACGAGTTGCTCGAACAGGTCATGCAGAGCCAGGGTGTTACCGCGGCCATCGTCGACAGCGCGCTGCAGGCGCAGGACCAGCACCCGCTGCGCGACTACCTGGCCAGCGAGCAGGGACTCTGGTTCGGCCACCCCAACCACCCGGCGCCCAAGGCCCGACTGTGGCCTGAACATCTGGGACAGAACACCTATGCTCCGGAGTTTCGCGCCCGGGTTGCGCTGCATGTTCTCGAAGTCCCACGGGATGGCCTGCAGGTGCGCGGCAACGGCCTGAGCGATGAGCAGGTGCTCGAAGGTTTCGCCAGCCAGGGCCTGGCACGCAGCGGGCGTGCGGCTATCTGTCTGCACCCGGTGCAGGCGCAGCTGTTCCTCGCCGACCCGCGGGTCAAGGCGCTGATCGCCCGTGGCGAGATCGTCGATCTCGGCCAGAAGGGCCCGTTGGCCAGCCCCACCGCCTCGATGCGTACCTGGTACGGCGAAGGCCGCGGTTATTTCCTCAAGGGCTCGCTCAACGTGCGCATCACCAACTGCGTGCGCAAGAACGCCTGGTACGAACTGGACAGCGCCATGCTCATCGACCGCCTGTTCACGCGCCTGCAGCGCGAGCACAAGGCCAGCATCGGCGGCGCTACCCTGGTCAGCGAGCCGGGTTCGCTGAGCTGGGCCCCGGCGCAGAGCAGCGCCGAAGACAGCCACTGGTTCCGCGAGCAGACCGGCGCCATCCTGCGCGAGAACTTCTGCCGCTACGCACCGCCTGAATCCTGTCTGATGGCGGGTACGCTGTTCGCCAGAGACCTGCAATTGCGGCCGCTGATCCATGGTTTCCTGCAGCAGGGATCGAAAAAGCCCAGCGACGACCATCTGCTGGGCTGGTTCGAGGCCTACCAGGCGCTGTTGCTGCGCCCGGTGCTGTCGCTGTTCTTCAATCACGGCGTGGTGCTCGAGCCGCACCTGCAGAACGCGGTACTGGTCCACGACAACGGCTGGCCAGCGCAATTGCTGTTGCGCGACTTCGAAGGCGTGAAGCTCACCGACGATCTGGGGGTGAGCTACATCGAAGAGGGCGTGCAAGAGCGCGTCCGCCAGTCGCTGACTTACTCGCGGCAGCGGGGCTGGAAGCGCATCAGCTACTGCCTGTTCGTCAACAACCTGTCCGAAGCGATCCTGGCGCTGAGCTGGGATGCCCGCACCTGGCGACCAGCATGTGGCAACGGGTCGAGCGCCAGTTGTTCGCGCTGCGTGGTGAACTGGCACGGCCAGCACCGGAGCTGGACGCGCTGCTTGCCGGGGATCCGATAGCCTGCAAGACCAACCTCAAGGTGCGTCTCTCGGCCCAGGCCGACCGGCATGCCGGTTACGTACAGCTGGTGTGCCCGTGGGGCGAGGGGGCAGCCCATGGATAAGCTGCCCACGACAGTGCTCGACGCCATCGAGCAGGCCCGCAGCCGCGCGGCGGATCCCCTGGCGGTGTTCGTCTACGACCTCGATGCACTGGCGCGGCATGTTCGCGAGGTGATGGCCGAGCTGCCAGCGGGCGTGGAGCTGTATTACGCGATCAAGGCCAACAGCGAGGCGCCGATCCTGCAGACGCTGTTGCCTCTGGTCGACGGCTTCGAGATCTCCTCCGGTGGCGAGATCGAGCGGCTGCAAGCGGCCGCCAGCGACAAACCCTTCGTGTTTTCCGGCCCCGGCAAGCTGGACTCCGACCTGCGTGCGGCGCTGAACCATGGCGTGGCCGCGATCCACGTCGAGAGTCTGGGCGAGATCGACCGCCTGCAACGCATCGGCGCAGAGCTGGGCCGTGTGCAGGCGGTGTTCATCCGCATCAACCCGGAACTGCCAGCCACGCTTTCCAGCCGCCTGGCCATGGCCGGCACCGCGACGCCTTTCGGGTTGGACGAGGACGACGTGCCTGAAGCGATCAGACGGGTAGAAGCCTGCAGCCATCTGCGGTTGGAAGGCTTCCATGTGCATGCGATGTCTCATCAGCAGCAGGTGGAGCGCCACGAGCAGTTGCTCGATCTGTATCTGCAGCGCTGGGCGCAATGGAAGGCCCTTGCCACGCGGCCTACGGCGATCACCCACCTGAACGTCGGCGGTGGCATCGGGGTGGACTACCTGAGCGGCGAGCGGTTCGACTGGGCGCGCCTGTGCCGCCACCTGGAGCAACGCCTTGGGGCGTTGCGCGACGCGCCGGTGGTACGCTTCGAGCCGGGGCGCTTCATCAGTGCGTTCTGCGGCTACTACGCCATCGAGGTGCTGGACGCCAAATCCAGCCACGGCCAGCATTTTCTGGTCTGCCGCGGCGGCACCCATCAGTTCCGCCTGCCGGTCGCCCAGGGCCATGACCACCCGGTGATCCATCTGCCAGCGACAGGCCGTGCTCCGAGCGGGGCGCCTCGGCCATGGACCATCGTCGGCCAGCTGTGTACACCCAAGGACGTGCTCAGCCGTGGTCGTCAACTGGTCGATGCCGTCGTGGGCGATCTGCTGGTGCTGCCGCTGGCCGGTGCCTACGGCTACAACATCTCGCATGCCGATTTCCTCTGTCATCCGCGGCCAGAACAGCTGTTCATCGTGGCCGAGGGCCGCCGCGGAGGTGCTGGATGATGGCGCCGGCACGGACTCCCGTCGTGGCGTCGCGCCGGCTGGTGGTGGTCGCCGTGATCCTTGGTACCACCACCGTGAGCCTAAACAACACCTCGCTGAATCCGGCATTGCCGGCCTTCATCGAAGCGTTCGAGCTGGGCCCGGTGATGGCCACCTGGATAGTCGCCGCCTTCATGGTGAGCATGGGCATGACCATGCCGCTGACCGGCTACCTGGCGCAGCGCGTGGGCCGCAAGCTCATGTACCTGGCCGGCCTGGCGCTGTTCGTGACGGGCTCGCTGCTGGGCGCCATGGCCGACTCCATCGCCTGGGTGATCACCGCGCGGGTGGTGCAGGGCATCGCCAGCGGGCTGATGATTCCGCTGTCCCTGGCGATCATCTTTTCGGTCTATCCGAAAGGCGAGCGGGGTGCGGTCACCGGCCTCTGGGGCGCCGCCGTGATGCTCGCGCCTGCGGTCGGGCCACTGTGCGGCAGCCTGGTGCTGCAGGGGTACGACTGGCGTGCGCTGTTCCTGGTCAACGTCCCCATCGGTCTGCTGGCCTTCGGCCTGGGCGTCAACGTGCTACCGAGGAACGAGGCAGGGGCGGGCAAGCCGTTCGATCTGACCGGCTACCTGCTGGTCGCGGTCGGTATCGGCGTGCTGATGCTCACCGTGGGGCAACTGCGCCACATGCAGGCCCTGCAGGATCCGCTCAACCTGCTCGGTCTGCTGCTGGCGGCGGCTTGCCTGCTGGGGTTCGTCAGGCATCAGTTGCGCCACACGGCGCCCCTGCTGGAGCTGCGTATCTTCGCCCTGAAAGGCTATCGGTCGAGCGTGATCATCGCCGTGGTGCAATCCATCGGCATGTTCGAGTGCCTGGTGCTGGTGCCGCTGCTGGTGCAGATGGTGATGGGCCACAGTGCCATCTGGACCGGTATCGCGCTGCTCTGCACCGCCTTGTCGGCGAGCGTGTTCGGTCACTACGGCGGCAGGCTGTTCGATCGCCATGGGCCGCGGGGCATCGTTTCGCTCGGCTTGCTGCTGACCGGCCTGGCGACCTTCGCCCTGGGCACCGTCGACCACGATGTCGGGATGTTGGCCATCTGCCTGCTTATGGTGGTGCGAGGTGCCGGCCTGGGGCTGTCCTACATGCCGGTGACCACCGCCGGGCTGGACGTGTTGCCCGAGGCCCTGATCACACAGGGCGCGGCGATGAACAACATCTCGCGCCGTCTGCTGTCGTCACTGGCCATCGTGCTGGCCTCGTTGTGGCTGCAGATTCGCCTCGGCGATGAGTGGGGCGCGGTGCACTCCGGGGCAGCCCAGGCCGGTACGGCCAGCGCCATCGGTGAAGTGTTCATCGCCACCGCGCTCCTGATCCTGCTCGCGCTGCCGTTCGCCTGGCGCTTTCCGCATTCCCCTTCCAACGACCCGGTCGAGCAAGGCTCGGCCCTGTCCGAACACCGTTCATGAGGTGTCTATCCATGTCTTCCTTTTCTCCACTTCGCTTGCCCGAACTCATCGCCCATGCCCACGGTTGGCTGACCCCAGCGGACCCTCAGCGCTACCGCCAGGTGTCGCAACGGGTGATCGGGCAACTGCTGCAAACCCTGCTCTTCGAAGATGTCCTGAACTATCGCTGCGAACCACTCGCAGACGGCCGCCAGCGCTTCATCGTCGAAGGGCGCGATGAGCAGGCCCAGGCCGTGGTCGAGTACCGCTGCCTGGGGCTACTCAGCGACAGCTTCGCCATCATTCGCCTGGATCCGGCCACCCTGCAGCGTGTCGATGCCCAGGGCCAGACCAGCCAGCCGGATCTGCACCAGGCGCTGGCGGAACTGCTTGGCGCCCTGGCCGACGGCCCGTACATGCCACGCTTCATTCAGGAACTGGAGCAGACGCTGCTCAAGGATCTGCAGTCGCGCACCCAGAGCTACCGGCCCGCCGCAGCGCCGCACACCCTGGATGCCGATACCCTGGAGCGGCATTTCATGGATGCCCACAGCTACCACCCTTGCTACAAGTCGCGCATCGGCTTTTCCCTGGACGACAACCGTCGTTACGGCCCCGAGTTCGGCCAGCCGCTGGCCGTGGTCTGGCTGGGCATCGCCCGGCAGTTGGGCTCCGCCAATGGCTCGCGGGGTGTGGATCTGCAAGCGTTCCTGATCGATGCATTCGGCGAGCAGCGCTGGGCCGAGATAGACCGCGCACTGGCCGAGCAGGGTCGTTCCCTGGACGATTATTGGCCGATTCCCGTGCACCCCTGGCAGTGGGAGCAGGTCATCGTGCCGACCTTCCAGGCCGAACTGGCGAGTGGCGAGTTGCTTTACCTCGGCACCTCGGGGGCCGATTACCGGGCCCAGCAGTCGATCCGCACGCTGGCCAACGTCGAGGAGCCCACCAAGCCCTATGTGAAGCTCGCGCTGAGCATGACCAACACCTCCAGCACGCGCATTCTGGCGCGGCACACGGTGATGAACGGGCCGATCATCAACGACTGGCTGCAACAGCTGATCGCCACCGACGCCACGGCGCGGGAGCTGGGTTTCGTGGTGCTTGGCGAGGTCGTCGGGGTGAGTTTCGACTACGCCCAGCTGCCGACCATCCGGCAAAGCCAGGCCTACGGCACCCTCGGTGCGATCTGGCGGGAGAACCTCAATACGTACCTGAAACCGGGCGAGCAGGGCGTACCGTTCAATGGCCTCAGCCATGTCGAGAACCGCTACGGCGAAGGTGATCAGCAGCCCTTCATCGATGCTTGGATCGCCCGCCATGGGCTGCATGCCTGGGTGCAGCAACTGCTGCGGGTCAGCGTGGCGCCCATCGTGCACATGCTTTATGCCGAAGGTATCGGCATGGAGTCCCACGGCCAGAACATCGTGTTGATCCACCGTGACGGCTGGCCAGAGCGTATTGCCCTCAAGGACTTCCATGACGGCGTGCGCTACTCGCCTGCGCACCTGGCCCGTCCGCACCTGGCGCCGCACCTGGTGCCACTGCCCGAAAGCCATGCGCGGCTGAACCGCAACTCGTTCATCCTCACCGAGGATGTCGATGCGGTGCGCGACTTTTCCTGCGATGCGTTCTTCTTCATCTGCCTGGCCGAACTGGCGATCTTCCTGCGTCAGCATTATGGGCTGGAAGAGGCCGAGTTCTGGCGCATGACCGCCGCCGTGGTGCTCGATTACCAGCGTGAGCACCCGCAGTACGCCGCGCGTTTCGCGGTGTTCGACGTGTTCGCCGCCGAGTACGAAGTGGAAGAACTGACCAAGCGCCGGCTGCTCGGTGATGGTGAGCGACGCTTCAAGCGGGTGCCCAACCCACTGCACATCCATGGGCCGCGCACATGCTGAGAACCAATCGACTCAAGGCGCAACTGGCCGCGGGCGACGGGCCCCGTGGCCTGATCGCGTCGATTCCCTCGCCGGCATCCATCGAGCTGATCGCCGAAGCCGGCTACGACTTCGTGATCATCGATCTGGAACATGTGCTGATCAACCCGGAAACCGTCGAGCACATGATCCGCACCGCCGAGAGTTACAGGCTCACGCCCCTGGTGCGGGTGCCGGACTTCGACCGCAAACGCATGCTGCGGCTGCTCGACGGCGGCGCCCAGGGCATCGTCCTGCCCCAGGTGGAACGGCCGGAGGACCTGCGCGCGGCGATCCGCGCCTGCAAGTACCACCCGCTGGGCGAGCGCAGCCTGAATGCCGGGCGTCCCGGTGCCTTCGGCAAGGCCAGCCTGGCCGAGTACGTCACTCAGGCCAACGACCAGATCATGGTCGTGGCCATGATCGAGAGCGTCGAAGGCGTGCGCCGTGCCTCCGAGCTGGCCGCAGTGCCGGGGCTGGACATGATCCTTGAAGGCGCTGCCGATCTTTCCCAGTCGTTCGGCACGCCCTGGCGTATCGACCAGCCCGCGGTGCAGGAAGCGCTGATCGATACCTGGCGTGCCGCCCAGGCTGCCGGCATCCCGTACTGCGCCATACCACGCCAGCCCGATGACCACCTGCGGTGGCTCGAGCGCGGCGTCAACACCTTCGTGCTGGGCGACGAACGCGGCATCGCGTTCCGCGCCCTCCAGGCCAGACTGGCCGCCACCTCGACGAGAGGAAACTGATCTCATGACCACCACCAAGCAAGCCATCGCCAACGATCTGGTGATGCAGGGCCTGATCGACTGCCTGCTCGCCGAAGACTTCTTCGGCACCCTCGACGCCAACCTGACCGAGCCTGCCGCCTGGCGTGCCGCTCAGCCCGACTCGCCGCTCGCCAGCGTGGAGGCGCCGCACAAGATCTGGCACTGGCATTACGACCCGGCCGAGCAGCGCGGCCTGGCGGTCGCCCTGAAGGCCGGCATCACCCAGACCTGGGAGAAGGTGTCGGGAACCCCGGTGCTCGACGTGCAGGGCGGCAGCACCCGGCTGCTGAGCCCCGATGCGTTCATGGCTCTGGCGCTCAAAGGCGTGAAAGTCGATGCGGTCGACAACGACAAGGGCATCGAGCTGTTCATGGACGTGCTGCGTACCAGCGTCCGGCAGACCGCGCTGTCACTCGATCATCAGGTGCCTACGGGCGGCCTGCTGGAAAAGGACGGTGCCGCATTCTTCCTGGCCATGGAGCAGTGGGGCTCGCTGCGCGACCGCCCGTTCCATCCCCTGGCCAAGGCCAAGCAGGGCCTGGACGATGCCCAGTACCGGCAGTATCAGGCGGAGTTCGACCAGCCACTGGCGCTCAACTGGGTGGCCGTGGCCAAGGGCAGTCTGACCTTTGGCGATGGCGTCGACGGCCTGGACAGCTGCCAGCCAGCCCACTACATCCTCGATACCGAGCAGCGCGCAGACCTGGATGCCGAATTGCGTGCCCTCGGCCTCGCTGACAGCCATGTCGCCCTGCCTGTGCACCCCTGGCAACTGGAGCGGGTGCTGCCTGCGCAGCTCGGCGGCGCATTCGAGCGGGGTGATTGTCACCGTCTGAACTTCCAGAAGGGCAGCTTCAATCCCACGTCCTCCCTGCGTTCACTGGCTTGCGCTGCGGCGCCGGCCGATCACATCAAGCTGCCGATGGCCGTGTATTCGCTGGGCGCCTCCCGTTATCTGCCCGCCGTGAAGATGATCAACGGCGGGCTGAGCGAAGCGTTGCTGCGCCAGGGCCGGGAGCGTGACGAGGTGCTGCGAGAAACCCTGCACATCTGCGACGAAAGCAAATGGTGGGGTTACATGCCTGACGGCGGCACATTGTTCGATGAGGCGCCGCGGCACCTCTCGGCCATGGTTCGTGGCTATCCGCCGAAACTGCTCGCAGACCCCGCCAAACGTCTGCTGCCCATGGCCGCGCTGGGCACACCGCTGCAGGACAGCGACCGGCATTTCTTCGACGACTGCATCCGCCAGCGCGGTCTGCCTGCGGGCCCGTCCTCGGTGCTGCAGTTGTTCGGCGAGCTGTGCGAGCTGTTCTTCGACGTCAACCTGCGCATGTTCCGCCTCGGCATGCTAGGCGAAGTACACGGCCAGAACGCGGTGCTGGTGTATGAAGCGGGCACGGTCAGCGGCCTGCTGCTGCGTGACCATGACTCGCTGCGCCTGTACGTGCCCTGGCTGGAGCGCAATGGCATGCTCGACCCGCAGTACCGGATCAAGAAGGGCCATGCCCAGACGCTCTACCACGAGCGCCCCGAGGATCTGCTGTTCTGGCTGCAGACGCTGGGCATCCAGGTCAACCTGCGCGGTATCATCGACACCCTGGAGCGAGTCTACGACGTGCCGGCCGTGCAGGCCTGGCGCGTGTTGCGTGACGCGCTGAACGAGCGAATCGCTGCCGTGCCGTTCGACGACGGAGCCCGCGCCGTGTTGCGTGGCCAGTTGTTCGAGTCCGCGACCTGGCCGCAGAAACTCCTGCTGCGCCCGATGATCGAACGAGCCGGTGGGCCGGGCAGCATGCCGTTCGGCAAGGGGCTAGTCGTCAATCCACTGAATAGGATCGAGCTTGGAAGGTAATAAGGGGTCGTTGTCCAGGCGCACGTTGATGCGCCTGTCCCTGGGAGCTCTCGCTGCAGGTGCAATCCCTCTGGCCAAGGCCGGGCCTGCACCGCAGCGGATCATCACGCTGTTTCAGGGCGCCACCGATACCGCGGTGGCGCTCGGCATTCGGCCGGCTGGCGTAGTCGATTCGTGGAGCGAGAAGCCCATGTATCGCTACCTGCGCCCAGCCCTGTCAGGCGTGCCCCATGTCGGCCTGGAAACCCAGCCGAGTCTGGAGGACATCGCCTTGCTCGCGCCGGATCTGATCGTCGCCTCGCGGTTTCGCCACGAGCGGATCCAAGGGTTGCTCGAACAGCTGTGCCCGGTGGTGATGCTGGACGAGGTGTTCGAATTTCAGAAGACCCTGCGCGTCATGGGTGTCGCCACCGCGCGCAGGGTCGAGGCGGATGCCCTGCAGGCGAGCTGGGACGCACGCGTCGCTGCGCTCGGGGCTCGTCTGCAGGCGAATTTCGGCGAGCGCTGGCCGCTCAGCGTGTCGGTACTGGATGTTCGCGAGGATCACTTGCGCAGCTACCTGCCCGACAGCTTCGCCGGCAGTGTGCTCGGCCAGCTCGGTTTCGTGTGGAACGAGCAGGGCCGCAATGCAAAGGGCGTGTCCATCAAGCTCAGCAGTCGGGAAAGCCTGCCGGTGGTGGATGCCGACGTGTTCTTCGTTTTCGGGCGTGCCGACAGCCCGGGCGTACAGCGTCACTACCAGAGTCTGACCGCGCATCCGCTGTGGCAGCGCATGGCGGCGCCACAGGCAGGGCGGGTCTGGTGGGTGGATGGGGTGGCGTGGATCTTCTCCGGCGGCATCCTTGGCGCCAACCGCATGCTCGACGATATCGAACGCACGATTCTGCAGGGCGACCACTCATGAGTGCCGCCGTCAAACTCGGCATCGCGCTGCTGATGCTGCTGGCCTGCTGTGCGCTGAGCCTGTCCATCGGCGCCACCTGGATCGCGCCACGCACGGTGTTCGCCGCGCTGCTGCATGCCGACCCGCTGAACATCGAGCAACTGCTGGTCAGCACCACACGGCTGTCGCGTACGCTGATGGCGGTGGTGGTCGGAGCCAGCCTGGCGGTGGCCGGTGCACTGATGCAGGCCATGACCCGCAACCCGCTGGCGTCGCCGGGGCTGTTCGGCATCAACGCCGGGGCCACCTTTTCGCTGATTCTCTTCCTGTCGTTGTTTTCCATCAGTTCTCCCGAGCAATGGCTGTGGAGCGCCTTCATCGGTGCGGCGGTGGCCGGGGCGCTGGTGTGGCTGGTGGGCAATAGCGGGCAGGGCGCGCTAAACCCTTTGCGCATGGTGCTCGCCGGTGCGGCGATCACCGCGCTGTTCACCGCCTTCAGCCAGGCACTGCTGGTGATCGATCAGCAGGGCCTGGACACGGTGCTGTTCTGGCTGGCCGGTTCGCTTAGCGAGCGCAGCCTGGAAACCGCTCAGCCGTTGCTGATCTGCGCGCTGCTGGCCTTGCTGGTCGCCTGCCTGCTCGGTGCCCAGGTCAATGTGCTCAACGCCGGTGTACAGATTGCCATCGGCCTGGGCCAGCGTACCGGGCTGATTCGCCTGCAACTGGGCGTGCTGGTGGTGATGCTGGCCGGTAGCGCGGTGGCGCTGGCCGGTAGCATCGGTTTCATCGGCCTGATCGTGCCGCACGTGGTGCGTCGCCTGATCGGCATCGACCACCGGGTGATGCTGCCCGGCTGCGCGCTGCTCGGTGCCACGCTGCTGCTGGTGGCCGACATCCTGGCCCGGGTGGTGATTCTCCCGCAGGAAGTGCCGGTCGGGGTGATGACGGCCCTGTTCGGTGCGCCGTTCTTCATTGCATTGGCCAGGCGCGGAGGTCGTCATGAGTAAGCCAGTCGTGCTGCGCTGGCGCGGTTTCTCCCGCAGCATCGAGCGCAAGGGCTCGTTACGTCTGCTGCTGGCCGTGCTGTTCAGCGTAGCGGTGATGCTGCTGAGCCTGTGTCTGGGCAAGGTCGTGCTGTCGCCGCAGAGCGTTTTGCAGATGTTGGCGGGCGAGGGCAGTGCGGCCTTGTCGTTCATCGTCGAGCAACTGCGCCTGCCGCGCCTGCTGCTCGGTGCGCTGATCGGCGGTGCCCTGGCGGTGTCCGGGTTGATCCTGCAGGCCATCGTGCGCAACCCGCTGGCCTCGCCGGACCTACTCGGGCTGTCCAGCGGTGCCAGTGCGGCGGCGGTGCTTTATCTGTCCGCCTTCGCAGCGACCTGGGGCATGGGCGGCTTGCCGCTGGCCGCAATGCTCGGTGCGGGCTGCGCCGCGCTGGCGGTCTACGGCCTGGCCTGGAAGCAGGGCACCTCGCCGCTGCGACTGGTGCTGATCGGGGTCGGCATCTCGGCGATGCTGGCCGCAGCCACCACCTTCATGCTGGTGTTCAGCCCGTTGACCACCACCTTGTCGGCCTATGTCTGGCTGACCGGCAGCGTGTACGGCGCTGGTTGGCCCGAAGTGCGTGCCCTGGCGACCTGGCTGCTCTGCCTGCTGCCGATCCTGATCCTGCTGTCGCGCCATGTGGTGGTTCAGCAACTGGACGAAGGGCTGGCCCGCGGCATCGGTGTGCGCGTGCAGTGGCTGCGCGCCGCGCTGCTCGCCGTCAGCGTGGCGCTGGCGGGCTCCGCCATCGCCTGGGGAGGTGCCATGGCCTTCGTGGGGCTGATCGCCCCGCATATCGCCCGGCAACTGATCCCCATCGGCTTCGCCGCCCAGGCCTGCATGGCGGCGCTGGTCGGCGCCAACCTGGTGATGCTCGCCGACCTGGCGGGGCGCACCCTGTTTCTGCCGCTGGATCTGCCTGCCGGCATTTTCGTCGCCGTGTTCGGCACCCCGTATTTTCTGTACCTGCTGATCAAGCAGCGGCAGTGAGGAATCATCGACATGACCGCGATCGCGAGCCGTAACCTGACCCTGGCGTATCAACGTCAGACCATCATCGATTGCCTGGACTTGGAATTGCCACGCGGGCAGGTCTCGGTGCTGATCGGCAGCAACGGCTGTGGCAAGAGCACGCTGCTCAAGTCGTTCGCGCGATTGCTCAAGCCCCAGTCGGGAACGGTGATCCTCAATGGCGCCGACATCCAGCGCAAATCGACCGCAGCGGTGGCTCGGGAGCTGGCGATCCTGCCGCAGATGCCGGTGCCGCCCGAGGGCATCAGCGTGCGCCAGCTGGTCGCGTTGGGCCGCTATCCGTACCAGAGCTGGATGCAGCAGTGGTCGCTGAAGACGAGGCCGTGGTGGCCCGCGCTCTGAGCCGCACCGGCCTGAATGAGCTGGCAGAACGTCCGGTGGACGCCCTGTCCGGCGGCCAGCGGCAACGCGCCTGGATCGCCATGACCCTGGCCCAGGAAACCGAGCTGGTGCTACTCGACGAGCCGACCACCTTTCTCGACCTTGCCCATCAGATCGAAGTGCTGGATCTGCTGCGCGAGCTCAACCGTCAGGAGGGCAAGACCATCGTCATGGTTCTCCACGACCTCAATCTGGCCTGCCGCTACGCCGATCACATGGTCGCGGTGCATCAACGCACCGCCTACGCCCAAGGCAAACCGGCGGACATTCTCACCGAGGCGCTGGTGAAAACGGTGTTCGATCTGGATTGCCGGATCATTCCCGATCCGTTCTTTCATACGCCGCTTTGCATCCCATTTGGCCGGGATATTCCGCGATGAGCTTCAGCGACGCCGAATGGGCCAGCCTGTCAGTCGCGCTGCGACTGCGCCGCGAGGAGGAACGCGACCGTGGACGCAGCCTGCCGGCTGCCGAGTTGCTGGACGAAACCACCTGCATCGCGCTGCTGGATCAGCTTGGGCCCGTGATCCTCTCGCCGTCGCGTCGCATCACCGCGTCCCTGCTGGGCAAGCGCCTGTCGTTCCTGCTCACCGGTGCCTGCCTGTACGCTATGTCGGCCTACGACAAAGGGCTGCAGCTTTCACTGGGCAACACCTTCATCGAGTACGGCCATGATGACGGCGTGTGGACGTCGTCGCTGCCGCTGCACAGCCTGGCGGTCAGCCGGCCCGAGCCGGACGCTCGTGATGACTGGCGCGAGGCCGTGGCCACGCAGCTGTTCGCCGGGCTGCTGCAGCCCCTTTGGGATACCTTTTACGGCGTCACGGGCGTATCGCGGCGCATCCTTTGGGAAAACACCGCGGTGCGGGTGTACTCGCTGTACGAGCGGCGCCTGGCCAAGCTCGACTGCGTCGAGACCCGCCAGCGCTGCGCCGAGGACTTCCGTTGGCTGACGGAGCAGGCGCCGGGCAACGTGTTCGGCCTCGACTACAACCCGCTCAAACACTTCAATCGGCCGCTGACGCTGGTCGACGACGGCGCACGCGCCGTGCGCTTTCGCAGAACCTGCTGTTTCTACTACCAGGCCAGCGATCCGGTGGAGTATTGCTCGACCTGCCCATTGATCCGCCCGAGGGCCGCCAGATGACGTTCGCAGCACCAGCTGACAGTATTCCCGCAGCGCTGCTCGATGCCTACCGAGGCATCGCCGCGTCGACCATCGGTCACTTTCTGCGCGAGGGCCACATTCACGGCTTGCCACCGCTGGTGGGCGACGTGCACGTCGTTGGCCGTGTCACCACCGTGCAGATCCACGCGCCAGATGGCAGCATGCTGCGCGACGCCCTGATCGCCAGCCAGCCCGGTGATGTGCTGGTGGTCGCCAACCAGGGCGAGCAGGGCTGCGCCTGCTGGGGGGAACTGCGTACCATCGCCGCGCGCATCAAGGGCCTGGCCGCGGTGGTGATCGACGGGCCGGTGACCGACGTGCGCGCCCTGCGAGCGCTTGGCCTGCCGATCTTCTGCAGCGGCGTCAGTGCCTATACCACGCGCTCCCTCGGTGAGCACGGCGCGGTGAACGTGCCGGTGACCATCCGCGGCGTCGAGGTGCACCCCGGCAATTTGCTGGTGGCCGACGACGATGGCATCTACGTGCTCGCGGCCGAACAGGCCTCTGACTTGCTGGAACGCCTGCAGAACAAGGAAGCCGCCGATGCCGCGCGGCGCGCCGAGTTGCAGGCGCGGCTAGACCAGGTGGTGGGCTGAAGCCCGCCCTAAACACGTCCCGAATGGGGATCGCAATGGTGGATGAAAAAAGCGTCAGCTACGCGCCCCGATCCACCCTACGGCGGGAGAGGGGCACAGGTAGGGTGGGCTTCAGCCCACCAAGTCCGCGACAAGCTAGCAGGACGACGGCTGGACAACGCTCTTTTTGTCCACCATTGCGATATCGGGCCTGCTCCCCTGGCTAATCACCCAGCGAAGCAGGCTGACCAGCGGCACCTTGTGGTCGCGTGTGGCACCCCAGATGGACTGATCTTCGCAATACAGCTCGGTATAGCGGCTAAACACCAGGTGGCGGCCATCGGCGTCGAGGCGTAATTCGAGTTCGCGGCAGTGCAGCGACGCCATGTCCGGCGTTCGTATCCTCCGGTGCAGAACCAGCACGTCGTTGTTCATCATTGCACCCCATTGTCGCAGCCATGAGCCAGGTCCAGCTCGGTGCCGAGTTTTCCTTCGCTCACGAAGTGCGCCCGGCGCTCGGCCACGGCGTTACGCAGCGCCACGTAATAGTCAGGCTCCTTTCTCAGCTCGTCGGTCTGCGGTAGCGCCTCTGCACGGCCATCGACGATGCCGCCGACGGTATTCACCGTGCTAAGGGTTTCCACCGTATCGCTGCTACCGAATGGCGATACCGCGAAGCTCAGCACCTTGCCCGTGGCGTCACGCAGGTTGCCGGTACCCAGCAGCGGCAGCTCGACGATGGGCCCGTTGGCGATATTCCACACGCCAAAGGTCTGGCCGAAGTCGGCGTCGTGGCGCTCCATGCCCAGCCGCCCGGACACATCCACCAAGCCGACGATGCCCACCGTGGTGTTGAGTGCGAAACGGCCCACCGTGGTCACCGAACGCCGCCCGTTGCCCTGCAGCAGGTCGTTGATGAACACCTTGGGCTCGCCGAAGTTGGCCACGAAGTTGTGCACGCCGTTTTGCACGAAACCCGGCAGGTGCCGATAGCCCCGGGCGACCGGCGACAGCACGTAGTCATCCACTGTCCTGTTGAAGGCGAAGATGCCGCGGTTGACCGGCTCGGCAGGGTCACGGGGTTCGTAGGCCGCCGCCTGACAGGCCGCGTTACTGCCGGCTGGTGGTGAGCTCGCGCAGCCACTGGCAAGTGCCACGGCAGCGGTGAGCGAAAGGGTGCGGACGAAGGGGGTAACGACGGTGATGGTCGGCATGCTGAAACCTCGATGGGGACTGCACCCATGTTGCCTCCGAGGTTTTGCCCGAGAATTTCTCCACTGTTGCAAAACGGCAGCTTTATTGCCGGATTGAAATATATGACGCGCCTGCGCCAATGGTTTTAGATAGCCATTCTAGAAACTGCCGGCAGCGAGCTTTGCGTGATCCATTTACTGCTTGTGGACGATGACCTCGAAGTCCTCGCCCTGCTGAAGAAATTCCTCGAACAACACGGCTATTGCGTCGATGTGGCAACCGACGGCGACAGCCTGTGGCAAGCGGTGGAGCGGCAGCTGCCGGATCTGGTCATCCTCGACGTCATGCTGCCTGGCGAGAGCGGCCTGGTGCTGTGCCAGCGCCTGCGCAGCGAGCACGCGGTGGCGGTAATCATGCTCACCGCCATGGGCGAACTCAGCGACCGCGTGGTGGGCCTGGAGCTCGGCGCCGACGACTATCTGACCAAACCCTTCGACGCCCGCGAGCTGCTGGCCCGGGTAAGGGCGGTGCTGCGCCGTACGGGGGAGGTCAAGAGCGTGCTGAACGACAAACCACGGCCAACCCTGGAGTTCGCCGGTTGGCAGCTGGACGTCACCCGCCGGGAGCTGCGCTCGCCGGACAAGGTGATGATTCCGCTTTCCGGCGGCGAATTCGAACTGCTGCTGGTGTTCGCCGAACATCCGCGTCGGGTACTGACCCGCCAGCAGCTGCTCGACATGACCCGTGGCGAAGCCTTCGAGGCCTTCGACCGCAGTATCGATGTGCAGGTCAGCCGCCTGCGCCGCAAGTTGGAGGGCGATGTCAGCGCCTCGCCGATGATTCGTACCGTGCGTAACAGCGGCTACCTGTTCACGCCAAACGTACTGGTGAAACGATGAAACTGCTGGAGAGGCTCAATCGTCCCAGCGATACCGTGGCGCGCTGGATCGCCCTGACCACCATGGCCGCGATGTTGACGGCGCTGGCCCTCACCTGGCTGCTCAGCCAACTGGCTGGCGTGTGGGCACGTCCGCCGCTGCTGGAGACTGGCTTGCTGGAGCGGCTGGCCAGCATCAGCCGCATTATCGACGCAGCGCCACGCGAGCAGCGGCCGGCCATCGCCCGATCCGCCAGCGATGAAACCTACACAACCACTTGGTTGCTGACATACGAAGAGGCCGGTCTGCCACCGGCGGATGAGGATGTCGGGTTTCGCACCGGTGAGGACTATTTACGCAGTCAGTTGCGAAATACCAACGCGAGGATAGAAGGTTACGAGCCTGCCGACTGGCCATCGGATCAGCCGGGAGCGGGTTATGCCCTGATGGTTGAAATGCACGATGGCAGCTGGGTGAAATTCTCGGCACTGACGCGCATCTGGGGTCTGAATGAGTTGCCTCGCGGCCTCATCATCGTTGCTCTGGTATTGCTGTCCACCATCATCGTCGCGCTGGTTGCCACCCGCCATCTGGCCAGCCCCCTGGAGCGCTTCGCCCGCGGGGCACGACGCTTCGGCAGTGACTTTCGCGCGCCGCCGATTGCCGTGGAAGGGCCACAGGAAATCCGCCAGGCCATTGTCGCCTTCAACGCCATGCAGGCCCAGCTGCAGCACTTCATCAACGACCGGACGCAGATGCTCGCAGCGATCTCCCACGACCTGCGTGCGCCGCTGACGCGTATGCGCCTGCGTGGCGAGTTCATCGAAGACGCCGACCAGCAGGCCAAGCTGTTCCGCGACGTCGACGAAATGCAGGTGATGGTCAATAGTGCCCTGGAATTCTTCCGCGACGACGCTCGCCTCGAACCGGCGACCGCCTTCGACCTCGCCGAGCTGCTGCACACCATCGTCGACGACTACAAGGATGCTGGCATCGAGGTACAACTGAGCGGCCCGAGCCGGGTGGTTTACGTTGGTCGCCCCATCGGCATCAAACGCATGCTGACCAACCTGCTGGACAACGCCATCCGCTACGGCCAGGAACCGGCCATCGAGCTAGGGGAGGGCGCACACATAATCGATATCCGCGTGCTGGATCGTGGGCCAGGCATCGCTGAAGAACTTCAGGATGAGGTCTTCAAACCCTTCTTCCGCATCGAAGGCTCGCGTAACAAACACACGGGCGGCGTTGGCCTGGGCCTGTCGGCCGCCCGTGCCACGGTGCTGGAACACGGCGGCACACTGACGCTGCGCAATCGAAAGCAGGGCGGCCTGGAAGTGCGTGTGGGGCTGCCGTTTGCCTGAGGTAACCCTAAGGAATTCTGCATCTGAACGACTATAACCAGACGCTAAGCAAGCGCAGTGGGAAGTTGAACCATCCCCTGTATCGCTGCGCTACTGGAGCTTACGGCGATATAAGGGCAGGCCGAGACCAGCACGCGGACTTCTTATCTCTTCTAGGACTAAGCAAATAGCTTTTGGATATTTGCAGCGCTTTCCCTGGGTAAGGAAAATGCCCGGTGGTAAAAAATTCTTGATGTAGCTCAAAGCCTTACTTTTAAAGGTGCCTTTTGAACACTTCCCTTAACGGCCAGTTGGCCAAGGCGCTTTTCGACATCCACCCAGGTGAACGTGAACGTCAGCATGCCCGTGAAGGGCTGATGGATTACTTCGCGTGCCTGCTGCCAGTGCAGCTTGGTCTGCTTGCCGATTCCGGGCTGGTGCCTGTTCGCGACGTATTCCCCGCGGCGGGCAGTACCGAGAACCAGGCGCTGCAGCTGGGTTACATGAGCCATGCGCTGGATTTCGACGACTACCACGCGACGTTTCGTGGGCATCCCACCACGGTGGTGCTCTCCACGCTGTTGGCGTTGAGCGGACGTTATCCGGGCCAGGCGGCTGACGACTTTCTCGATGCCTATGTGGTCGGCGTGGAACTGGCCGGCCGCTTGGGCAAGGCCATTGGCACCCGTCACTACGCGGCCGGCTTGCACAGTACTGCGACCCTGGGCGTGATTGCCGCCGTCGGTGCTGCCAGTCGCCTGCTGCGCCTGACCCTGGAGCAGACCGAAGTCGCCATTGGCCTTGCCGCTACCCAGGCTTCGGGCCTGCGCGCCCAGTTCGGTTCTGCCGCCAAGGCACTGCATGCCGGCTATGCGGCGCGCAGCGCGGTCAACAGTATCGAGCTGGCCCGTAGCGGGTTCGCGGCGCAGCGCCAAGGGGTGCTGGAGGCGTTTCTGAGCACGCTCGGTTTCGGCGTTGCCCAGCCGGATGACCTGCTGGCGGGGTGGGGCGAGCCGTGGCGGATCATCGCGCCGGGGCTGGAGTTCAAGCGTTACCCCACCTGCGGCGGCACCCACAGCGCTGCCGAAGCTGCGTTCGTGCTGCGCGAGCTTCTCGGCGGCGAGCTGGATGCTGTGCAGCGCATCGAGGTGAGCTTTCCGCCGGGGGCCGATACCGCGCCGAACATCATCGCGCCGGTCAATGGTGTGGAAGCGCGCTTCAGCCTGGAGTATGTGATCGCCGATGCACTGAGCAACGGTGCAGTGTCCCTCGAGCGCTACGGCGAGGCACCGGTCGAGCCGACCATTGCCGCCCTGGCTGCACGGGTGCGCCGCGTGCCGGACCTGAATGCGCCGGCGGACGAGCTCGACCCTGACCTGCGTTTTCACCGGGTCACCCTGTTCATGGCCGATGGGTCTTCCCACAGCCATTGCGTGACCCGCAAGGAGACCGCCGCACTGCCCACCGACGTGCAGGCCAAACTGCACAAGAATCTTCAATCGCTGCCTGATGAGCGAGTATTCGCAATCAGCCAGGATCTACGCCTTGCAGACGATGCCGCGCTGCATCGCCTGATCTCACTCGTTGGCTTTCAATAAGGATTGGTTATGTCCGTGCAACAAACGTCGCCCCGTCAGCTACGCCTTGGTCTGTTCGTGCAGGCGCTGGGGCACCACGTGGGTGGCTGGCGTGCCGAGGGCGCGAAAGGTTCGCCCACCGATGTCGAGTGGTTCACGTGGATCGCCAAGACCGCGGAAGCGGGCAAGTTCGACATGTTCTTCGTCGGCGATGCGCTGGCCACCAGCGTGCATCGTCTGCCGTCCACCATGTCGCGCCTCGAACCGCTGACCCTGCTGTCTGCGCTGGCCGTGCAAACCAAGCACATCGGCCTGGCCGCCACCGCGTCCACGACCTTCGATGAGCCGTTCCACCTGGCGCGCGCGCTTTGCTCGGTGGATCACATCAGCCACGGGCGTGGCGCCTGGAACGTAGTCACTTCGTTCTCCCTCGACGCGGCCCGCAACTTCAGCCGTGAAGACCTGCCGTCCCACGCCGACCGCTATGAAATGGCCCGCGAGTTCCTCGATGTGGCCTTCAAACTGTGGGATGGCTGGGAGGAGGGTGCCATCGTCCGTGAGAAGGACACTGGCCGTTACTCCGACGAAAGCAAGATTCACGCAGCCAACCACAAGGGCAAGCACTTCCAGGTGCAGGGCCCGCTGAACATCGCGCGTTCTCCCCAGGGCCGTCCGGTGATCATCGAGGCGGGCTCCTCGCCTGCCGGGCAGCAGCTGGCGGCGCAAACCGCCGAGGTGGTGTTCACCGCTGCGTCTTCGCTGGAAGAAGGTCAGGCGTTCTACAAGAGCCAGAAGCAGTTCGTGCGTGACGCCGGTCGCCATGCCGATCACCTGTTGATTCTGCCGGGGGTGATGCCGATTGTCGGGCGTACCCGCGAACAGGCGCAGGAAGTCTGGAACCAGCTCAATGAACTGGTGGATATCGACAACGGTATCGAGCAGCTGTCCGCCCGTTTCGGCGTGGACATGACGGCGTACCCGCTCGATGGCCCGGTGCCGGAGATTCCCGCGACCGAAGGCAGCCAGAGCCGCGTCAAGCTGCTCACCGAGCTGGCGGCCCGGGAAAACCTGACCCTGCGCCAACTGGCTGCGGTTGCTGCTGGCTCGCGCGGCCACCGTGTGGTGGTTGGTACTGCGGAAGATATCGCCGATGACTTCCAGCTCTGGCTGGAGCAGGGCGGTGCCGATGGTTTCAACATCATGCCGGCCGTGCTGCCTGACCAACTGGAACTGTTCGTCGAGCTGGTGATTCCCGAATTGCAACGCCGCGGCCTGTTCCGCAGCGAATACCTATACAGCACGCTGCGTGAAAACCTCGGCCTGCCCTCCGTTGACGAAAATTTTGCCGCCGTTGCCCCGCTGGCAACCGAGAAGGAATAACCCATGAAACGCCTTGCACTGACCGCTGCTGCCTTCGCACTGCTGCCACTTTCCAGCGCCTTCGCCGCCGACAAGGGCGTGCCTTTCGACGCCACCGCCAAACCCGAGGCCGATGCTGCGCTACACGACAGCCTGCCGGAAGCGATCAAGAAACGTGGCAGCATCATCGCCGGCACCAACCCGAACACGCCGCCGACCACCTTCTACCAGGCCGACAACAAGACCCTTGCAGGGCGTGAAATCGACATCATCAGCGCCGTTGCCGATCGCCTCGGCGTGAAGCTGGAGCTGCGCGATACCGGTGGTTTCGACAACATCATTCCGGGCCTGAAGTCCGGGCGTTACGATGCGGCGATCTCCAATATCGACGCCAATGCCAAGCGTCTCGAGCAGGTGGATTTCGTCGGTTACTACAACGCCTCCAAGCTGGCGCTGATCGGCCGTAGCGATGCCACCAATGGGCCGTTCAATACCTTCCCGGAACTCTGCGGGCAGACCGTCGGCGCCGGCGCCGGCACTTCCCAGGTGACCCGTCTGCAGCAAGCCAGCGAAGCCTGCGTGGCCGATGGTAAGCCTGCCATCAACGTGCCGATCTTTCCGGATCGCCCGGCTGGCGTGCAGGCAGTGATCAGTGGCCGCGTGCCGATGTTCTTCGGCCCCTACGAAGGCCTGCGCTATCAAGCCAGCCAGGTGAAGGCGCTGAAGCTGGCGGGTGAGATCACCATCGAGGACACCATCGTTTCCATCGCCCTGGCCAAGGACTCTCCGCTGGGTAAACCGATCCAGGCAGCGGTCAACTCGCTGATCAAGGACGGCACCTACCAGCAGATTCTCGACAAGTGGGAAATCGGCTTCGGCGCAGTCGAGTCCGCTGGCCTCAACGAAGAAAACATCAAATGAGCCCACGGCCTGACGACGACATCGCCGGGCTGCGCATCGTCAAACACCGTCACTGGGGGCGCTGGTTCAGCGCCCTGATTGTCTTGCTGCTGCTGTCGCTGGTGGCCACTTCGATGGTCAACAACCCGCGTTTCGAATGGGACGTGGTGGCACAGAACCTGACAGAGGAATCGATCCTCAACGGCGTGCTGATGACCATCGAGCTGACGGTCATCTCGGTGGTCTTCGGCTTCGCCGGCGGTACGCTGCTGGCCTTGATGCGCCTGTCTTCCAACCCGGTGCTGGTCAGTGTCAGCTGGGGTTACACTTGGTTCTTCCGGGCCGTGCCGATGCTGGTGCAGCTGTTCCTCTGGTACAACGTCGCCGCACTCTATCCGCAGCTGTCACTGAGCCTGCCGTTCGTTGGCGAGGTGTGGAGCGCTGCCACCAACGAGGTGATCAGCCCGTTCAGCGCGGCGGTTCTGGCACTGGTCATTCACCAGTCCGCCTATGCGGCAGAAATCATCCGCGCCGGCATCCAGAGCGTCGGCCAGGGCCAGCTTGAAGCCGCCAAGGCACTCGGCTATCGCCCAGGGCAGATATTCCGGCAGACGGTGCTGCCACAGGCCATGCGCACCATTCTGCCGCCAGCAGGCAACGAAGTGATCGGTCAGCTGAAAACCACCGCGGTGGTGTCGGTGATCGCGCTGCAGGACGTGCTCTATTCGGCGCAGATCATCTATCAGCGCACCTATGAAGTGATTCCACTGCTGCTGGTGGCCACGGCCTGGTACCTGGTGATGACCTCGGTGCTGTCGGTGCTGCAGCATTACGTGGAAGTGTGGTTCAGCCGCGGCAATGGCCCGGCACGCAGCAGTTGGTTGCGCCGCAACAAGGGCACGCAGGAGTCCGAAGCATGAGTGAGTCCATCCGCCTGCGTGGCGTGCACAAGCAGTTCTCCGGCAACACCGTGCTGCACGGTATCGATCTGGACATCGCCGCCGGCTCGGTAACGGTGATTCTCGGGCCGTCCGGTTCCGGCAAATCGACCCTGCTGCGCTGCATCAACCACCTGGAAAAGCTCGACGGCGGCACCATACATGTCGGCGAGACCCTGATCGGCTACCAGCGCAAGGGCCAGGCCCTGTACGAGCTGCCGGAAAAGGTCGTGGCCCAGCAGCGCCAGCGTATCGGCATGGTGTTCCAGCAGTTCAACCTGTTCCCGCATCGCACCGTGTTGCAGAACATCGTCGATGCACCGATGCGCATCCTTCGTCAGAAGCGTGCCGAGGTGGAAGCGCGAGCCATGCAACTGCTCGAACAGGTGGGCCTGGCACATCGCGCGCAAGCCTGGCCGCGCGAGCTGTCCGGCGGCCAGCAGCAGCGTGTGGCAATCGCCCGCGCGCTGGCCATGCAGCCCGACGTGATGCTGTTCGACGAACCGACTTCCGCCCTCGACCCCGAACTGGTCGGCGAGGTGCTGCAGGCGATGAAGCAACTGGCGCACTCGGGCATCACCATGGTGGTGGTGACCCATGAAATCGGTTTTGCCCGGGAAGTGGCGGACAATATCGTGTTCATGGACAACGGCAGGGTGGTGGAGGGCGGTGACGCTCGCACGCTGCTCGACAATCCGCAGCATCCGCGCCTGCGCGAGTTTTTAGCCAGCGTGTTGTGAAGCCGGGGCGACTGTTGAAAATCCTCTCCGGCTCATCGATCCGGCTATTCGGCGTGGTGGGCGGAGAGGGCAGTCGTGCAGCACATCTGTGCTATTGAGCCCTGTTAGAGCTGCTGATAATTTCCATGGTTTGTCTTTACCCTGACGCAGCCGAGCGATTCGCGCAGCGAGTGCCAGGCGAAGGACGTTCATTGCTGCCAGACAAGAGGCGCTTCATGGGTGAAATCAGTTCGCAACGTCGTTCTCTCAAGCGAACGACGCGCGTTACGGCTGTGATAGTAGTGGCGTGGAGCGGGGCATTCGCGGGCTCATCGGCTGCAAGTGATGCGTCATCGGGCGCCTGCATTGCCGAGTCAGACTTCCGACAGGGCAGTGTGGTCGAAACGCAGGCTCGGATCAGCAACGCGCCCGACGTGTTAGGCCACAACAAAACCGAAACCCTGGGCCGTCAGTCATTCGCAGATGCCAATCCGCTGGTTCAGGCACAAACGACGCTGATCAATAACGCCCCGGCCTTCACGGGTTACGTCTTCGTTGACCTCGTGGATGGCAAGATCATCCGATATGGCAACCAACACGGCAGCGGTGCATCACTGGTCACTACCTACAACATCCCGCCACCGGCTGTTCCGATCGATTTTCAGCCGGGGCAAAGCGTTACGGTCAGCTATCTCAGTAAAACCGTCACGGCCGGCCCGGGCGTAGAGTCGGAGATTACAGAGAAGCACACCTATATTGGTCGAGAGACGATCACGAGCCCGCTGGGTACTTTCGATACCTGCAAGTTCACCAATGAGATTTCCTCGGGGTCGCATCCAGCAAGGATGGAAGAAATCTGGCCGTCATCGAGAGCTGGTTTGCGTCCGAGGGGCCTTATAGCGGCCGCCTCCTGAAAACCTTCGTTCCTGCCCAGGGCGGATTACCGGACGTGACCAACGAAATGGTCAAGATCACCAGCACCTCGCCGTAATCCACGAAGGTTTACGGCTTCCGGATGCTGTCCTGACATATTCTGATGTAGAGGCGCCGAATAGGCCTTAGGGTGCCGTGCCACGGAGAAGCTCGATGTATTTTGTTCAAGCTTCTACGTGGCAGAGTAGAGCTTGGTTAATTCAGCATCTGATACGAACGACTTCAGATAGCCGGATACGCAATTTAACATAATATACATTATGCGAACTGATGCTTTGGGATGTGTGGAAGTCACATCTCGCTTTTCTACTGAATATCTCATTCCCAACCGTCATTCCTGACCATGATCGAACCAGGCGTTTGCTCTAGTGATCACTGCTTTGCGTGCGCTGCCAGATTCGCTGAATGGGCCTGGCACGGTGAGACGTTTGATTGGCTTACCTGCGTCGTCGTGAAATGTAGCGATGACCGCTTGTGCGACGCCGCCCGATTCGTTTGCCCAGATGAATTCGAGCTGCACGTTATGTGTGCCGCTTTTGCTGGTGTGAGTGAATTCCGGGGCTTTGCTGGTGACTGTCGGCATGGGGAACGCTCCGTAGATAATGGCGCCTGGCGGCTTCCTGTCGCAGGTTGCTGGCCGTTTCAGGCGGCCTCTTGATCCTCACTGTAGGTTATTGAGCGAATACGTCTAGGCAGTCTGTCCATAAAGCATCGAGGCCTTGCCGGCAACCGTTGCGGTCATCGGCAAGGCCTCGAGGGCGGCAACCTTTACAGGATCAGGCTACCTATCACGGCCAGCATGAATGCGATGCTGCCCAGCAGGGTTTCCATCACCGTCCAGGTTTTGAGGGTGGTTTTTTCGTCCATTTCCAGGAAACGGCTGACCAGCCAGAAGCCGGAGTCGTTGACGTGGGACAGCACCGTTGCACCGCCAGCAATGGCAACGACGATAAAGCACAGGTCGAACTGACTGAGCCCTGGTGTAGCCGCAACCATTGGGGCTACCAGTGCTGCCGTGGTAGTCAGCGCGACGGTCGCTGAGCCTTGTGCCACCCGCAGCGCGGCGGAGATTACGAAGGCCGCGAGAATTACCGGCATGCCTGTATCCGAAAGCGTATCCGCCAGTGCATCGCCGATACCGCTGGTGCGCAGCACGCCACCGAACATGCCCCCTGCTCCTGTTACCAGGATGATCGAGCAGATCGGTCCAAGCGCGCCTTCACAGACCTTTTCGAGATGTTGGCGGGTGTGTCGGCCACTGAAGGCGATCAGCGCGAACAGTACGGTGATCAGCAGTGCCACTGGAGTCTTACCAATCATGCGCAAGAACTGCACCCACGTGCTATTGCCGTCGACCGTGCCCATTACGCTGAGGGTATTGAGGCCGGTGTCCAGGAAGATCAGCACCAGGGGCATCAGCAGAATGGTCAGCACCAGCCCGAATCGCGGCGGTGCCACGCTGGCATCGCGTTCCACATCGGTCAGAAAGCTGGCCGGCAGTTTGAGATTGAAGCGTTTGCCCGCCCACAGGCCGAACAGATAGGCACCGAAGTACCAGGTCGGCAGTGCGATGATTGTCCCGACGATGACCAGCAAACCGATGTTCGCGCCCAGCAACTCGGCGGCTGCCACAGGGCCGGGATGCGGCGGCACCAGCGCATGCATCGCAGCAAAAGCACCTGCGGCCGGCAATGCGTACGTCAGCGTCGAGCCGCCGAAGCGCTTGGCCACGCTGAAGATGATCGGCAGCATGACGATCAAGCCGGCGTCGAAGAAGATCGGGAAGCCGAACAGCAATGAAGCGACACCCAGGGCAAACGGTGCCCGGTGTTCGCCGAACTTGTTGATCAGCGTGTCTGCCAGCACCTGGGCGCCGCCGGTTATTTCCAGCAATCGGCCGATCATGGCGCCGAGGCCGACCAGCAAGGCCACGGCCGCTAGCGTGGTGCCGAAACCACCGAGTAACGTCGGGACAATCTTGTCGAAGGGAATCTGCGTGGCCAGCGCGGTGAAAATACTCACCACCACGAGCGCCAGGAATGCATGCAGACGGAAGCGGATGATCATCAATAGCAGCAGAAGCACGGCGCCTGCTGCGATGGACAGAAGCGCCCCTGCGCCGAGGGTGGTGGTCACCTCATTCATGATGAGCGCCCTCCTCTGCAGCTACAGCTACTCGGCAAGGCCGAGCATGATCATCTTGCGGTGAAAGGTAACGGTGAGCTTGATGGATGGTTTTCATATCGTCTCCACTTGTCTTTGTTATGGGAGAAGCTGGGTTGTTGCGTTATCTGCGGGTGTTATCGATCGGACGCGCGCCACCAGTCAGCGGCCTGCTGACCGAGCGTATCGATAGATTGCGTGGCATCGAGGGTCAGCGTTGCGGGCTCGCCATTGGGCGACTCAAGCGTGGCGAACTGGCTGTCGATAAGGCTGGCTGGCATGAAATGACCAGGGCGGTCGCCCACACGCCTGGCAGCCTCCTCACGAGTCAATTCGAGAAAGACGAAGCCCAGACCAGGCACGGCTTCGCGCAGCCGATCACGGTATTTGCGTTTGAGTGAGGAGCAGGCCAGTAGTGGCCTGTCATGGGTTTCGAGTGCGCTGGCCAGTTCCTGGCCCAGGCGAGTCAGCCAGTCAGCACGATCCTCATCGGTAAGAGGCGTGCCGGCGCTCATCTTCTCGATGTTCGCGGGTGGGTGAAACTGGTCACCTTCGATCAGGTAACCGCCGATCTTTTCGGCGATAGATTCTCCGACACAGCTCTTGCCACAGCCGGATACGCCCATGACTACCAAGGCGGTTATTGGGTTATGCATACGCAACTCCAGCGGAAGACAGCGCTATCTTTGGAGATTGTGAATATCTGCAAGACGGCGGCTTCGAATGTTGTAAATGTTATTCGCCAGGTACTGCTGCTCTAGGCCAGATGAGCAATCCACAAGATTGCCAAGCCTTCGAGACAGCGCTACCTTAAACATCAATTACTGCCGATGACAAGCCCTTGCAATGAAATCTCCGACGCAAAGCAGTTCCCGCACCCTTGGTATGCCCACGCTTGCAGAGGTCGCCGAGCGTGCAGGTGTTTCCACCATCACTGCATCACGCGCATTGCGTGGCGTGGCGACTGTGGGGGCTGATCTGGCTGAGCGCGTACGCAAGGCTGCCGACGAGCTGGGCTACGTGGCGAACCCTGCCGCGCGCACCCTGGCATCGGCGCGCAGTACGTCGGTGGTGGTGCTGATCCCTTCCCTGTCCAACCAGTTGTTCATCGAGCCGCTAGATGCGATTCACGAAGTGATGCGCCCACGCGGTATCGAGGTATTGATTGGCGATTACCACTACTGCCGCGATGAGGAAGAACGGCTGGTGCGTAACTATCTGCCATATCGGCCGATGGGCATGCTGCTGACCGGTTTCGACCGCACCGAGGGCACGCGACACCTGCTGAGTGCCAGCCGCATACCCTGCGTGCACATGATGGAATTGAGCAGTGCACCCGGTATCGCTAGCGTCGGATTTTCTCAGCAGGCAGCCGGTGAAGCCGTTGCACAGCACCTACTGCAGCAGGGACGCAAACGCCTCGCTTACATCGCTGCCCAGCTCGATCCGCGGGTGATGCAGCGTGGTGAAGGGTTTCGACGCACGCTTCAGGCGGCCGGCGTCTATGACCCGGCGCTGGAACTGCTGCATCCCCTGCCCTCATCCATCGGTTTAGGCGGCCAGCTGTTTCGTGAGCTGATGCAACGCCATCCGGATATCGACGGCATCTTCTTCTGCAATGACGACCTTGCCCAAGGCGCACTGTTCGAAGCACAGCGTTGCGGCATTGCGGTTCCAGGGCGTGTAGCGCTGGTCGGCTTCAACGACCTGCCGGCTTCAGCCCATACGGTGCCAAGGCTGTCGTCCATCCACACACCGCGCACCGAAGTCGGCCGCGAAGCCGCCAATCTGCTGCTGAAAATGCTCGATGGCCGCCCTGCCGCGTCAAGCGTCGACCTCGGCTTCGAACTGCGGGTGCGTGAAAGTAGTTAGTGGATCAGCCCCCGGCTTCCGTCATCAAACCGCAATCGATTTGCGACATGCTTCAGGCCTGACACAGGGATGTGTCGCCCCAGAAAAAAGCCCGGTCAAATGCCGGGCTTCTTTCGTTCAGGGTTGGATCATTCCAGTGTCAGTGCGACGCGGCCGCGATCCGGGCAGGCTTCCATGTAGCGATGTGCTTCGACAAACTCCTCGAACGGGAAGGTCTTGTCGATACGCGGCTTGAGCACGCCTTCCGCGGTGAGCTTGTTGATGTGATCGAGCGCCCGCTGTACTGCTGCGCAATCCTGTTCGATCCCCAGCTCCGAGTGCCCAGTGAAATCCAGCACGCAGTGACGGAAGAACTGCAGGTGTTTCTTGAACGCGGCGCAGGCCGGGAATGCGGCATCGTTACCGCCGTTGAGACCGTACAGAATCAGCTTGCCCCGGGTGGCCGCAACATCACCGAGCAGTTTGAGCTGCTGACCAGCGCAATGGTCGAGGATCACTTCGGCGCCCTTGCCTTCTGTATAACGTTCGACCTCGAGAACCAGATCCTGCTCTTCGGTGAAGATGATCTTGTCGGCGCCTAGTTCACGCAGGAACTCACGGCTGCCCGGCACGCTGGTCGATACGATGACATTGGCGCCAAGCGCCTTGGCCAGCTGAACCGACTGCGGAGCCAGGCAATGGCAAGCCTCGGTGATCAGCACGTGCTGGCCCGCCTTGAGCTTGGCCAGGTCGACCATCGCGAAGTAGGCGAACAGCAGGCCGGTGTAGTGCACGCTGGCTTCCTGCGGGCTGAGCACATCCGGAAAACGGGTCAGTGCAAAACGCGGTACGACCACGCGGTCGCCCCAGGTCGGATAGCGATTGGGGGTGCTGGCCGGGAAGGCGGCAACCTGTGCGCCGACCTCGAGGTCATCAACGCCCTCGCCCACGGCTTCTACGATACCGGCCAATTCTGAGCCGACACCTGATGGTAATTTGGCTTCTTCCGACGCCAGATTCTGGCGCCACAGTACGTCACCCCAGCTAACCCCAAGGGCCTGGACGCGTACCAGTACCTCCCCCGCTGCGGGGGTAGGTGTCGGCATTTCTTCGCACTGCAATACGCTGGCGTCGCCGAACTTGTGGAAACGGATCATGCGGGACATCGTCAACCTCAACTGATCGCGGATTGGTTATTCACTGGAATCGACTTTATCTGCTGACCTTCACGTACACCACCCGGCCCGATTGATAGTCGTCATGCCTGGCAGTGATATAGGCCACTAGAACGTGTGGATATATCGATGATACCGGTGTCTTTCCCAATTCGCTCAAGTGCTCGTACTATTGGCGGACAAGGCTCTCACTAGCGTCCCGCTCTGGCAAGCCCGCACATTGGTACTTGGATGAACCGCAACGACCTGCGCCGTCTCGATCTCAACCTGCTGATCGTTTTCGAAACACTCATGCACGAACGCAGCGTGACCCGCGCGGCAGAGAAACTGTTTCTCGGCCAGCCGGCGATTAGCGCCGCGTTGTCGCGGTTGCGTACGCTATTCGACGACCCCTTGTTCGTGCGTACCGGGCGCAGCATGGAGCCCACGGCCCGCGCCCAGGAAATCTTCGGCCTGCTATCGCCTGCACTGGATTCGATCTCTACAGCTGTCAGCCGTGCTTCGGAATTCGACCCGGCCACCAGCACGGCGGTATTTCGCGTCGGCCTCTCCGACGATGTCGAATTCGCCCTGCTTCCCGCCCTGCTCCGCCGTTTGCGCTCCGAAGCGCCCAACGTGGTGCTGGTGGTGCGTCGTGCCAATTACCTGCTGATGCCCAACCTGCTGGCTTCCGGAGAGATTTCGGTGGGTGTCAGCTACACCGAGGAGCTGCCGGCCAACGCCAAGCGCAAGACCCTGCGTCGCAGCAAGCCAAAGCTGTTGCGTGCCGATGTCGTGCCCGGTCCGCTGAGCCTGGACGACTACTGCGCTCGCCCGCATGCCATGGTGTCCTTCGCGGGCGACCTCAATGGTTTCGTCGATGAAAAACTGGCGCGCCTGAACCGCAGCCGTAAGGTGGTGCTGGCCGTACCGCAGTTCAATGGCCTGGGCACCCTGCTGGCGGGTACCGACCTGATCGCTGTGGTGCCCGATTACACCGCCGCTACTCTCACTGCTGCTGGCGGCCTGCGTGCCGAAGATCCACCGTTCGAGAGCGACACGTTCGAGATGTCCATGGCCTGGCGCGGCGCCCAGGACAACGACCCGGCCGAGCGCTGGCTGCGCTCGCGAATCCAGATGTTCTTCGGTGATCCGGATAGCCTCGAATAGGTACAGCAACCAAGCTAATCAATCTATGCAATAGAGATAGGTAGCTTGCTATTAATATTCCAAATCGTAATATCATCATTCACAGTGATAGTTATCTTCGGGGCGTTCGATTCGTTCCTTGATGTTGCTGAGACCAGACTCCGCCTCCATCACTACTAACACCTTGGCGGATCGCAATCATGGAACAGCCCACTACCCGGCTCTGGCCCTTTCCTCTGGCACTCGCCGCAACGCTGGTGCTCGCCGCCTGCGGCAAGAGTGAGGATGTGGCGCAACAACAGATGCCTGCGGCGAAAGTCACTGTGGCCGAAGTCATCGAACAGCCACTCAATGAGTGGGATGAATTCACCGGTCGCCTCGAGGCCCCTGAGTCCGTACAGATCCGCCCACGTGTATCGGGCTTTGTCGACAAGGTGAGTTTCAACGAAGGCGCCCTGGTGAAGAAAGGCGACCTGCTGTTTCAGATCGACCCGCGCCCCTTCCAGGCCGAGGTGAAACGCCTCGAAGCGCAACTGCAACAATCCCGTGCCAATCAGGCCCGTACCGTCAGTGAATCGCGCCGTGGTGAGCGCCTGCGTGAGGGCAACGCAATCTCGGCCGAACTGGCCGATGCGCGTAAGACCGCCGCCCAGGAAGCCCAGGCCGCCGTAGCCGGTATTCAGGCTGAGCTCGACAACGCCCGCCTCAACCTCAGCTTCACCCGCGTGACCGCACCTATCGACGGTCGTGTAAGCCGCGCCGAAGTCACCGCCGGCAACCTGGTGACCGCCAGCGAATCGCTGCTGACCTCGCTGGTGTCCACCGACAAGGTGTATGCCTACTTCGACGCTGATGAGCGCGCCTTCCTCAAGTACACCGAGCTGGCCCGCCAGTCCGGCCAGGACAGCCGCGGCAAGAGCCCGGTTTATCTGGGGCTGTCCAACGAAGACGGCAACCCGCATCTGGGCCAGCTGGACTTCCTCGATAACCAGGTCAATCCACGTACCGGCACCATCCGTGGCCGCGCAGTGTTCGACAACGCGGACGGGCGCTTCACTCCGGGCCTGTATGCGCGTTTGAAACTGGTCGGCAGCGATACCTACGACGCCACCTTGATTCAGGATGTCGCCGTCGGTACCGATCTCGGCAAGAAGTTCGTGCTAGTTCTAGGCACTGACAACAAGGTCGTCTATCGCTCCGTGCAGTTGGGGCCGAAGCTCGAAGGTCTGCGCATCGTCCGTGACGGCCTGGCCAAGGGCGAACGAATCGTGGTCAACGGTCTGCAGCGGGCGATTCCGGGCAGTACGGTGGATCCGCAGGCAGTGCCGATGGCCGACGAGAAAACCCTTGCGGCCCTGGAACGTCAGCGTCGAGCGGTGGCTTCGGCCCGTGCCGAACGCAATGACGAGCCGCTGAAGGTCAGCCTCAAGTAACACCCTGCTTCACCCGCTTCTCTCTTACCTGAAATCCTGCTCGCGCCATTGATGGCGTGGGCAGGCTGTGCTGTGCCCGTCATTCCAAGGACACTCAGATGAACTTTTCCCAGTTCTTCATCCAGCGGCCGATCTTCGCCGCCGTGCTGTCGCTGATCATTCTGATCGGCGGCGCCATCTCGCTGTTCCAGCTGCCGATCAGCGAATACCCGGAAGTAGTACCGCCTACCGTGGTGGTTACCGCCAACTTCCCGGGCGCCAACCCCAAGGTCATCGGCGAAACCGTGGCCTCGCCGCTGGAACAGGCCATCGTCGGTGTCGAGGGCATGCTGTACATGTCCTCCCAGGCCAACAATGACGGGCGCATGACGCTGACCATCACCTTTGCCCTGGGTACCAATCTGGATACCGCCCAGGTGCAGGTGCAGAACCGGGTGACGCGCACCATGCCGACCTTGCCCACCGAGGTGCAGCGCCTCGGTGTGACGGTCGACAAGGCCTCGCCGGACATGACCATGGTGGTCCACCTGACGTCGCCGGATAACAGCTACGACATGCTCTACCTGTCCAACTACGCCGCGCTGAACATCAAGGACGAGCTGTCGCGTCTTGACGGTGTCGGTGATGTGCGTTTGTTCGGGCTTGGTGACTACTCGATGCGCGTCTGGCTCGACCCGGACAAGGTCGCTTCCCGCGGGCTGACTGCCACCGACGTGGTCAACGCCATCCGCGAGCAGAACCGTCAGGTCGCCGCCGGCTCCCTGGGCGCACCGCCAGCGGCCGGTGACACCAGCTTCCAGTTGTCGATCAATGCCCAGGGCCGTCTGGTTACCGAGGAAGAGTTCGAAAACATCGTCATTCGTGCCGGCGAAAACGGTGAGATCACTCGCCTCAAGGACATCGCGCGGATCGAACTGGGCTCCGAGCAGTACGCACTGCGCTCGCTGCTCAACAATCAGCCGGCTGTAGCCATGCCGGTCTTCCAGCGTCCGGGCTCCAACGCCATCGCCATTTCCGATGCGGTGCGTCAGCGCATGGCCGAACTGAAAGAGAGCTTCCCGCAGGGCGTGGACTACGAAATCGTCTACGACCCGACCATCTTCGTACGCGGCTCCATCGAGGCGGTGGTACACACCCTGCTCGAGGCTATCGTGCTGGTGGTACTGGTGGTGATCCTGTTCCTGCAGACCTGGCGCGCGTCGATCATTCCCCTGGCCGCCGTGCCGGTGTCGCTGATCGGCACCTTCGCGGTGATGCACATGTTCGGCTTCTCGCTCAACGCCCTGTCGCTGTTCGGCCTGGTGCTGGCTATCGGTATCGTGGTGGACGACGCCATCGTGGTGGTGGAGAACGTCGAGCGTAATATCGGCCTCGGCAAAACGCCGGTCGAAGCCACCAAGCAGGCGATGAAGGAAGTCACCGGGCCCATCGTCGCTACGGCACTGGTGCTGTGTGCGGTGTTCATCCCTACCGCGTTCATTTCCGGGCTTACCGGACAGTTTTATCAGCAGTTCGCGCTGACCATCGCCATCTCCACGGTGATCTCGGCCTTCAACTCCCTGACCCTGTCGCCGGCCCTGGCTGCCGTGCTGCTCAAAGGCCATAACGAGCCGAAGGATCGCTTCTCGCGCGTTCTCGACCGTATGTTCGGCCGCTGGTTGTTCAACCCCTTCAACCGGGTATTCGACCGTGCCAGCAATGGCTACGTCGGTACCGTGCGCCGGGTACTGCGCGGCAGCGGCATCGCTCTGGTGGTCTACGCCGGCTTGATGGGCCTGACCTACCTGGGCTTTGCCAGCACGCCCACCGGCTTTGTGCCGCCGCAGGATAAGCAGTACCTGGTCGCCTTCGCCCAGCTACCGGACGCTGCCAGCCTGGATCGCAGCGAAGCGGTGATCAAGCGCATGTCCGACATCGCCTCCAAGCACCCAGGTGTGGCCAACACTGTGGCGTTCCCTGGCTTGTCGATCAACGGCTTCACCAACAGCCCTAACAGCGGCATCGTGTTCGTCACCCTGAAAGACTTCGACGAGCGCAAGGATGCATCGCTGAGCGCCAATGCCATCGCGGCCGAACTCAACGGCAAGTTCGCCGATATTCAAGAGGCTTACATCGCCATCTTCCCACCACCACCAGTGATGGGCCTCGGCACCATTGGCGGCTTCCGTGTGCAGGTTCAGGACCGCGCCAACCTGGGCTACGACGAGCTGTACAAACAGACTCAGAACATCATCGCCAAGAGCCAGCAGGTGCCGGAACTGGCCGGCTTGTTCACCAGCTATCAGGTCAACGTGCCGCAGGTGGAAGCCAGCATCGACCGTGAGAAGGCCAAGACCCACGGCGTGGATATCGATCAGATCTTCGACACCATGCAGGTCTACCTGGGCTCGCTGTACGCCAACGACTTCAACCGTTTCGGGCGTACCTATCAGGTCAACGTCCAAGCCGATCAGCAGTTCCGTCTGGAGGCCGATCAGATCGGTCAGCTGAAGGTGCGCAACAACCGTGGCGAGATGATCCCGCTGTCGACCTTCGTGAAGGTCAGCGACAGTGCCGGCCCTGACCGGGTGATGCACTACAACGGCTTCATCACCGCGGAAATCAACGGTGCAGCGGCGCCCGGCTACAGCTCCGGCCAGGCCGAAGCGGCGATGGCCAAGCTGTTGAAGGAAGAACTGCCCAACGGCATGAGCTTCGAGTGGACCGAGCTGACCTATCAGCAGATCCTCGCCGGCAACACCGCGCTGTTCGTGTTCCCGCTCTGCGTATTGCTGGCCTTCCTGGTGCTGGCTGCTCAGTACGAAAGCTGGAGCCTGCCGCTGGCGGTCATCCTGATCGTGCCGATGACGCTGCTGTCGGCCATCACCGGGGTGATCCTGGCGGGGGGTGACAACAACATCTTCACTCAGATCGGATTGATCGTACTGGTGGGGTTGGCGTGCAAGAACGCCATCCTCATCGTCGAATTCGCCAAGGAGCAACAGGAGCATGGCCTCGATCGCGTAGCCGCGGTGCTGGAAGCCTGCCGCCTGCGGTTGCGGCCCATCCTGATGACCAGCTTCGCCTTCATCATGGGCGTGGTGCCCCTGGTGTTGTCGAGCGGCGCCGGTGCGGAAATGCGTCATGCCATGGGTGTTGCGGTGTTCAGCGGCATGCTCGGGGTGACCTTCTTCGGCCTGCTGCTGACGCCAGTGTTCTATGTGCTAATCCGCGCTTTCGTGGAAAAACGCGAAGCTCGCAAGGCCGCCCGTCTGCAGGAGGTGCAGGCATGAATTCCCTGACCAAGATGGTACCCCGAAGCCTGCTGCTAAGTGCCCTGACGCTTGCCTTGACGGCCTGTGCAGTCGGACCTGATTACAAGGCGCCGGACACCGCCACCGTGACCTCGGCGCAAAGCGCCGGGGGAGGCTACGACACCAGCCGTTTCGAAACCCAGTGGTGGCAGCAGTTCGAAGATCCGACCCTGAGCCAGCTGGTGCAGCAGTCGCAGCAGGATAACCGCGAACTGCGCGTGGCCTATGCCCGCCTGCGTGCTGCCCGCTCGATCCGCGACGATGTCGCCAATGACCGCTTGCCCACCGTAACCACCCGGGCCAGCAGCGAAATCGGCAAGGCCCAGCAACCTGGGGTGACTGAAGAACGGATCAATGCCGAGCGTTATGACCTGGGCCTGGACATGGCCTGGGAACTCGACCTGTTCGGGCGTATTCAGCGGCAGCTAGAAGCCAGCGAAGCGCAGATCGATGTCGCCCAGGCCGACTATCAGCAACTGCAGGTCAGCCTGATCGCCGAGCTGGTGGATGCCTACGGCACGCTACGCGGCGCGCAGTTGCGTGAGCGTATTGCCCGTGACGATCTGGACAACCAGCGCTCGTCGCGGGACATCATCGAGCGACGCCGCGAAGTGGGCATGGGCAGCGAGCTGGACGTACTGCGTTCCGACGCCCGTCTGGCGGCCACCGAGGCTACAGTGCCACGTCTGCAGGCCGAACAGGTGCGGGCTCGCAACCGTATCGCCACCCTGCTCGGTCAGCGTCCGGATCAACTCAGTGTGGACCTGGCACCACGGCCGCTACCCGCCATATCCAAGGCGCTGCCTATTGGTGACCCGGGTGAGTTACTGCGTCGCCGCCCGGATATTCGTGCAGCCGAACGTGAGCTGGCCGCAGCCACCGCTCAGATTGGCGTGGCCACGGCTGATCTGTTCCCACGGGTCAGCCTGTCCGGCTTCCTTGGTTTCACCGCAGGCCGTGGCTCGCAACTGGGCTCATCGGCGGCGCGCGCCTGGGGCGTAGCACCGACCATCACCTGGGCGGCATTCGATCTGGGCAGCGTCCGTGCCCGTCTGCGCGGTGCCGAGGCGGATGCCGATGGCGCACTGGCGGGTTACGAGCAGCAAGTATTGCTGGCTCTGGAAGAGTCCGAAAACGCCTTCAGCGATTACGGCAAACGCCAAGAGCGTCTGCTTGCATTGGTACGTCAGTCCGAGGCCAGCCGTGGTGCTGCGGCTCAGGCCGGCTTGCAGTACCGCGAAGGCACGGCCGATTTTCTGGTGTTGCTCGACGCCGAACGTGAGCGTCTGGCCGCCGAAGACAGCCAGGCCCAAGCCGAGGTCGAGCTGTACCAAGGCATCGTCGCCATCTACAAGGCGCTGGGTGGCGGTTGGCAGCCAGCGTCCTGAATCGCTTTTCCCTCCCTGGCCAGCGCAGCTGGCCCTTGATGCCCCTCGGTTCGTGCTCCTGACCGAGGGGCTTTTTTATGGGCGCCGGTTTCGTATTCAGGCAGGCACATGCTTCCTGGGTATCGCTGCGCTCGACGCCGGGCTACAGGAGCAGCCCCGTGGCCCGGCTTCGCCAAGCAGCGGAAGCCTGCGGCGCGGTCATGCGTCATTGAAAATGATGGTTTTCATCGGAATCCTCGATTGCCGCGCACGCCACCTTCGGGTACAAACGGCAGCTTGTCGCCGTGGCCCGGCCGTCCCGTCTCGTTGGAGAAGTTCATGTCCCGCTCTACCACGCCCGCCCCGCTGCTGCTCGTGATCGCTCTGGCCAGCGCCGCCATGCTCGCGGGTGCGCTGATCGCGCAGCACGTCTTTGGCTGGGAGCCTTGCACGCTGTGTGTGCAGATCCGTCTGTGGCTGGTCTTGGTCACTGTTATCGCCCTGCTGCTCAGCGCTGCCGCAGCGGCCCGGCAGACCTGGTTGGCGGTGCTGCTGTGGCCACTGCTGCTCGCCGCCAGTGGCATGGCGCTGATCGACAACGCCCACGTCACTCTCATCGAGCTGGGCATCATGGAAAGCTTCAGCTGCTCGCCCTTCCCGTTCTATTACCAGACCCTGCCGCTACACGAATACTGGCCGGGCGTGTTCATGAGCGGTGGCATCTGCGGGCAGAACGATTACAAGATTCTCGGCCTGCCCTTCACCGTCTGGACCCTGGCAAGCATCGCCGCGTTGTTTGCACTGGTGCTGTTCACGTTGTGGCGCAGCATCCGCGGCAAGCGCTGAGCCCGGTATGCGCAAGGTATTGGTCATCGGCTACGTCTGGCCGGAACCCCGCTCGTCCGCTGCGGGCAGCCGCATGCTCGAACTGCTCGGCGTGTTTCGCGGCCAGGGCTGGCAGGTCACCTTCGCCAGCGCGGCGGCGCTGTCTTCGCATCGCGCGGATTTGAGCGAATTGCAGATCGCCGAAGTGCCCGTTGCCCTGAACTGCGACAGTTTCGACGCGTTGGTTGCGCAGCTGCAGCCGGATCTGGCGCTGTTCGACCGATTCTTCACCGAAGAGCAGTTCGCCTGGCGTGTCGAGCGCGCCTGGCCACAGGCCCTGCGAGTGCTCGATACCAGCGACCTGCACTGCCTGCGCGATGCCCGCCACGCCTTGCTCAAGGCCAGCCAGCAGGCCTGTTCGAACGAAACAGAGCGGCAGCAGGTCGGCCCGGTGCATGCCACTGCACAGGTTCTGTACGAGGCCATGGCTGATGGCGACATGGCGCAGCGTGAGATCGCCTCGATCTATCGTTGCGACCTGACGCTGATGATTTCCGAATTCGAGATGAGCCTGCTGCAGGAACAATTCAAGGTGCCGGCAGCGCTGCTGCATGACTGTGCGCTGATGCTGATTCCGCCTGCGCTCGAGAGTCTGCCGTTTGCCGAGCGACAGCACTTCCTGAGCATCGGCAACTTTCGCCATGCGCCGAACTGGGATGCCGTGCTGTGGCTCAAGCATGCGCTGTGGCCGCTGATCCGCGCGCGCCTGCCCCAGGCGCAACTGCATGTTTACGGCGCCTACCCGCCACCCAAGGCCACGGCACTGCACAATCCCAAACAAGGCTTCCATGTACTCGGCTGGGTCGACGACGCTCATCGAGTGATGGCGCAGGCGCGGATCTGTCTGGCCCCCCTGCGCTTCGGCGCCGGCATCAAAGGCAAACTGGCCGACGCCATGGCCTGCGGCACACCCAGCGTGACCACGCTGATCGGCAGCGAAGGCATGCACGGCGAGCTGCCATGGCCCGGCAGCATCGCTGCTGATGCCACTGCATTCGCCGATGCTGCGGTGCAGCTGTATGAGAACGAAGCTCGCTGGCTCGACGCGCAGCGACAAGGCCATGCCCTGCTCGCTGCCCGTTTCGATCGCCAGCGACTCGGCGAAGCGCTGGTGGCCCGCCTGGATCTGCTATTAGCGACGCGAGAGCAACATCGTCAAGCCAATTTCGTGGGCGCCATGCTGCGTCACCATCAGCACAAGAGCACCCAGTACATGTCGCAGTGGATCGCGGCCAAGAATGCAGCTATACCGGTAAAAGCAAGCATTTGAGGGCAATCTGCCAGGTTTCCTGCAGCTCCTCAGACGGATGTCACAAATATGGCGTCATGATTGCAGTAGACTTCGCAAATAACCGTAACCGGTTCCAGCACGGACGTTTCTGCCAACCAGCGTCCGACCTAAAAATAGTCGATAAGAATAAGGTCACCCGCATGTTCAAAAAGATCGCCGTTGCGGCCGCCTGCGCCCTGACGCTCAGCTCGTACACTGCCCACGCCCAAGAAGCCACATTGGTGATCAAGCTTTCCCATGTGGTGGCTGATGACACGCCAAAAGGTCAGGGAGCGCTGATGTTCCAGCGCTTGGTCGATCAGCGTCTGGAAGGCAAGGTCAAGGTTGAGGTCTACCCCAACTCGTCCCTTTATGGCGACGCCAACGAGCTGGAAGCGCTGCGCAACAACGAAGTGCAGATGCTGGCCCCGTCGCTGGCCAAGTTCGACAAGTACACCAAACAGCTTCAGGTGTTCGACCTGCCGTTCATGTTCGACGACCTGGAAGCGGTCAACCGCTTCCAGAAGCGCGCCAAGGGCCGTCAGTTGCTGCGCTCGATGGAAGATCAGAACATCGTGGGGCTGGCTTATTGGCACAACGGCATGAAACAGATGTCGGCGACCAAGGCCCTGCGTGTGCCTGCCGATGCCGCAGGTCTGAGCTTTCGCATCCAGAACTCCAACGTGCTCGATGCCCAGTTCGCCCAGTTGAGCGCGAAGTCTGTGAAGATGCCATTCGCCGAAGTCTACAAGGGGCTGCAGAGTGGCCAAGTGCAGGGGGCGGAGAACCCTTGGTCAAACCTTTACAGCCAGCGTCTGCACGAGGTTCAGCCCTATATCACCGAAACCAACCACGGCGTGCTCGATTACATGCTGATCAGCAACGCGCGTTTCTGGTACGGCATTCCTCACCAGATTCGCACCGAGCTCGAGGCCATCATCGACGAGGTTACTTACACGGTGAATCGCCAGGCCGAAGAGGCCAATCAGGCTGATCGTCGCCGCATTGAGGCTTCGGGCAAGAGCCAGATCATTACCCTCACGCCGGAACAGCGCAACGCCTGGCGTGACGCCATGCGCCCAGTGTGGCAGCAGTTCGAAGCGGAGATTGGTGCCGACGTGATCAAGGCAGCGCAGACGGTCAATCGCAAGCATTGATCCCTTTGCCTGTGTCTGCGTGATTGCAGCTACCCCCGGAAAACATCACTCCAGGGTAGCTCGCTCTTGTAGCCCGGCGTTGAGCGTAGCGCTACCCGGGAATGGCTGCCCTGGCTCAACCACAGGCTACGGGTAAGCGGCACACGACTCTATCGAGCCGTCTCCTGGGCACCTTCGAACCAGGCCAGTTTGTCACGCAGTTGCACCACTTCCCCAATGATCACCAACGTCGGTGCATGCACCTCATGTTGCGCGACTAGATCCGGCAGGTTGGCCAGGGTGCCGGTAAATACCCGCTGATTCTCCGTGGTGCCCTGCTGCACCAGCGCTGCCGGGGTGCTCGCGGCACGGCCGTGAGCAACCAGTTGCTGGCAGATGGTCGGCAAACCAACCAAACCCATGTAGAACACCAGCGTCTGGCTGGGGGCGATCAGCTCCGACCATGGCAGGTCGGTACTGCCGTCCTTGAGGTGGCCGGTGACGAAACGTACCGATTGCGCATGATCACGATGAGTCAGCGGAATACCCGCGTAGGCCGAACAGCCACTGGCCGCAGTGATCCCCGGCACTACCTGGAAAGGAATGCCATGGGATGCCAGTTGCTCGATCTCTTCCCCACCACGGCCAAAGATGAACGGATCACCGCCCTTCAATCGCAGCACGCGCTTGCCGGCCTTGGCCAGGTCGATCAGACGCTGGTTGATCTGTTCCTGAGGGACGGCATGATCGGCGCGACGCTTGCCGACGTAGATGCGTTCGGCATCGCGGCGGCAAAGTTCGATGATCGCAGGAGCGACCAGGCGATCGTAGAGCACCACATCGGCCTGCTGCATCAGGCGCAGAGCGCGGAAGGTCAGCAGGTCGGGATCGCCCGGGCCGGCACCGACCAGATAGACCTCACCCAGAGCGCGAGGCGCAGCGCCACTGACCTTTTCCTCCAGCAGGCGGCGGGCTTCGCCTAGCTTGCCGGCGAATACGCTTTCCGCAATTTGCCCCTGGAATACGTCTTCCCAGAACACCCGGCGCTGCTGCACGTCAGGAAACAGGCTCTTGACCTGTGCCCGGAAGACTTTCGCCAGACCGGCCAACTGACCGTAGGTGGCGGGAATCCAGGTTTCGATCTTGGCGCGGATCAGCCGGGCCAGCACTGGCGCATCACCGCCACTGCTGACTGCGACGATCAACGGCGAGCGGTCGACGATGGCGGGAAAGATCACGCTGCACTGTGCCGGCGCATCCACCACGTTGACCGGCAAGCCGATGGCCTGAGCCTGCTGGGATACCTGGGCATTCAGCGCTTCGTCATCAGTCGCGGCGATCACCAGCGACACGCCGCTCAGATCGTCTGGCTGGTAATTGCGCAGGCGCAACTCACCAGTGCCCTGCTCCACCAGTTCGCGCAGCTCGCTGCCCACCTCGGGCGAGACGACGCGCAGGCGGGCTCCGGCATCGGCCAGCAGGCGCGCCTTGCGCAGGGCGATCTCTCCGCCGCCGATCACCAGAACGCGGCGATCCTGCAGTTTGTGGAACAGGGGAAGAAAGTCCATGTCGGTGCCCATTACGGTCGCTCGCGAGCGACGTGGTGAAAATGACGACCCCGAGACTCAGCTCGGGGCCTGAAAATGCTGCGGCAAGCGACACCCTGAGGTGCCGCTGTTACGCGTGGATCAGCCGATCACTTCGATACCGCCCATGTAGGGCTTGAGCACCTCGGGAACACGGACGCTGCCGTCGGCCTGCTGGTAGTTTTCCAGTACCGCCACCAGAGTGCGGCCCACCGCCAGGCCGGAGCCGTTGAGGGTGTGCAGCAGTTCCGGCTTGCCGGTTTCCGGGTTGCGATAGCGCGCCTGCATGCGGCGGGCCTGGAAGTCGCCACAGTTCGAGCAGGACGATATCTCGCGGTACTTGTCCTGGCTCGGTACCCAGACTTCCAGGTCGTAGGTCTTGGTTGCGCTGAAGCCCATGTCGCCTGTGCACAGGGACAGCACGCGGTACGGCAGTTCGAGCAGTTGCAGAACCTTCTCGGCATGGCCGGTCAGTTCCTCGAGCGCCTCGAAGGATTTGCCTGGTTCGACCACGTGAACCATTTCGACCTTGTCGAACTGGTGCTGGCGGATCATGCCGCGGGTATCACGGCCCGATGCACCGGCCTCGCTGCGGAAGCACGGCGTGTGCGCGACGAACTTCAACGGCAGTTGCTTGGCATCGACGATCTCGCCGGCCACGATATTGGTCAGCGACACTTCGGCGGTCGGGATCAGATAAAAATCGGCCTCGCCTTCGCGGCTGATCTTGAACAGGTCTTCCTCGAACTTCGGCAGCTGACCTGTACCTTGCAGCGCCGGAGCCTGTACCAGATAAGGCGTATAGGCCTCTTCGTAACCGTGCTCGGCGGTGTGCAGGTTGATCATGAACTGCGCCAGGGCGCGGTGCAGGCGGGCAATCGGGCCGCGCAGCAGGGCAAAACGCGCGCCGGACAGCTTGGCGGCGGTTTCGAAATCCAGCCAGCCGTGCTGCTCGCCGAGGCTGACGTGATCCTGCACGGTGAAGTCGAAGGTCTTCGGCGTGCCCCAGCGGCGTACTTCGACGTTGCCGTCTTCGTCGGCACCGACCGGCACCGACTCGTCCGGCAGGTTGGGAATGCTCAGCAGCAGGTTGTCCAACTCGACCTGGATGGCGTCCAGTTCGCGCTTGCCCTCCTCCAGATCGCTGCCCATGCGGTCGACTTCGGCCAGCAACGGCGCGATGTCTTCACCGCGTTGCTTGGCCTGGCCGATGGACTTGGATCGACTGTTGCGCTCTGCCTGCAATTGCTCGGTGCGGGTCTGAACGGACTTGCGCTGAGCCTCGAGGGCTTCGACGCGGGTCACGTCCAGTTCATAGCCACGGGTGGCCAGACGCTGGGCAATTTCGTGCAGTTGGCTGCGCACCAGTTTGGAATCGAGCATTTCAGGTTCTCGTCGATCAGATTTTGGTTAGCGAAAGGCCTGCCCAGGTAGCAAGCAGGCCGCCCAGTACACTTACCGCCACATAGCCGATGGCCAGTGGCGCCTGGCTGCTTTCCAGCAGGCGCAGGGTGTCCAGGGAAAATGAAGAAAATGTCGTGAAGCCGCCCAGCACGCCGACGATCAATCCTGCCCGGATTGGCAGCGGCACTTCAGGGCGCAACATGAACAGGCCGTAGAGTACCCCGATCAGCAGGCAGCCGACGAGGTTCACCAGCAAGGTTGCCGTATAGAAATGCTGTGGCCAGTGGGCATTGACCCAGTTACCCGCGGCAAAACGCGCCAGGGTGCCGAGCGCGCCGCCAACGGCGACGGCGAAAATGGTAACCATCATGGCTTTCTACGCTGCCGCGGGCTGTTGGCGTCCTGATCGGCCAGATGGGCGAGCTTGTCGCGAATCTTCAGTTCCAGGCCGCGTGGCACCGGCTGGTAATAGTGGCGCGGTTCGATGTCTTCGGGAAAGTAGTCTTCGCCAGCGGCGTAGGCATCGGGCTCGTCATGGGCGTAGCGGTATTCGTCGCCATAGCCGAGCTGCTTCATCAGTTTGGTCGGCGCATTGCGCAAGTGCAGCGGCACTTCCCGCGAGCCGTTTTCCGCGACATCACGCATGGCGGCCTTGAAGGCGCTGTACACGGCGTTGCTCTTGGGGGCGCAGGCCAGGTAGACGATGGCCTGCGCCACGGCCAACTCACCTTCAGGGCTGCCGAGGCGCTCCTGGACGTCCCAGGCATTCAGACACAGCGTCAGGGCGCGGGGGTCGGCATTACCGATATCCTCGCTGGCCATGCGCACCACTCGGCGGGCGATGTACAAGGGATCGCAGCCGCCATCGAGCATGCGTGCGAACCAGTACAGGGCACCGTCCGGGCTGGAGCCGCGCACCGACTTGTGCAGCGCGGAAATCTGGTCGTAGAAGGCTTCGCCGCCCTTGTCGAAACGACGCCGGGTATCACCGAGCAGGTCGAGCAGCAGTTCGGTGCTGATCTCGGCGCCGTCTTCGGCCAGGTCGGCGGCGTTCTCGAGAAAATTGAGGAAACGTCGACCGTCACCGTCTGCAGCACTCTTGAGAATGTCGAAGCTGTCGTCCGGCAGTGTCAGTTGGCGCTCGCCTAGGCCCTTGGCTTCGCTCAGTGCGCGGTCGACCAGCTTGCGCAGCGCAGCGTCATCCAGGCTCTTGAGCACGTAGACGCGAGCGCGGGACAGCAAGGCGTTGTTGAGTTCGAACGAAGGGTTTTCAGTGGTCGCGCCGATGAAAATCAGCGTGCCATCTTCGACGTAAGGCAGGAAGGCGTCCTGCTGCGACTTGTTGAAACGATGCACTTCGTCGACGAACAGAATGGTGCGGCGTCCATACTGGGCGGCATGCTGCTGGGCGACCTCGACGGCCTGGCGGATTTCCTTGACCCCGGACAGCACCGCGGAAATGGTCTCGAAATGCGCATCGGTAACCTGGGCCAGCAAGCGCGCCAGGGTGGTCTTGCCAACACCTGGCGGGCCCCAGAAGATCATCGAGTGCAAGGCGCCCTGTTCCAGCGCTTCGCGCAGTGGCTTGCCACGGGCCAGCAGGTGCTCCTGGCCGACGTATTCGTCCAGCGTGGTCGCCCTCAAACGGGCGGCCAGCGGCTGAGCGACGGGCGCGCTGCGAAACAGATCCACGACTTACCTACTCTTGGATGACGTCCGCACCCTCAGGGATTTCGAAGCTGAACTGCTTGTCATCCAGGGGCTCGTTCATCTTCACGTTCATGAACAGAATGTTGGTGCGTTGGCCGATGCTGTCGATCAACTGCATATCGTTCAACACGCCGTTACGGAACGACAGGCGCAGGCTGTCGAACAGGGTGTCCTTGGACTTCGGCTTGAGAATGAAATCGACCACGTTGCCACCTTCCTTGAAGGTGATTTCGAAGTTCTCACGGATCTGCGAAACATCGCCAGAGAGCAGCAAGGCCGGAGTGTGGGTCAAGCGCTGGTCGAGCGTTTGGATGGTCACTTGCTCAAGATCCGGGTCGTACAGCCATACCTGCTTGCCATCGGAAACCAGCAACTGCTCCATCGGCGCATCGGTGTGCCAGCGGAACAGGCCTGGGCGCTTGAGCGCCAACTCACCCGCAGTTTCCTGCAGCTGGGTGCCGCTGCCATCGAGGGACAGCTGGGAGAAGCGCGCTGTGATGGTCTGCGCCTGGTTGAGCAACTCGGTCAGCCGTTTTACGGCTGCCTCATCGTCGGCGTGGGCGAACAGGCTCACGGTGGTGAGGACGGCGAGCAACATCAAACGTATCAGGCGCATGTGAATCCTCTGTCAGGGTTAATCGCGGCTCGAACCAGGTGCAATGACCTCGCGCGAACCGTTGGTATTCATCGGTGTGACGACGCCAGCCATTTCCATGGCTTCGATCATACGGGCGGCGCGGTTGTAGCCGATCTTCAGTTTGCGCTGCACCGAGGAGATGGACGCGCGGCGACTTTCCAATACGAAGTTGACCGCTTCGTCGTACAGCGGATCCGACTCGCTGTCGTCGCCACCGTCTGAACCGCCGCTGCCACCATCGAAGCCACCACCGCCCTCTTCGGAGCCGGCCAGGATGTCTTCGTTGTAGTCCGGTGCGCCACGCAGCTTCCAGGCTTCGACCACGCGATGCACTTCATCGTCGGAGACGAACGCACCGTGCACACGAATCGGCAGGCTGGTACCAGGCGGCATGTAGAGCATGTCACCGTGGCCGAGCAGCTGTTCGGCGCCGCCTTGGTCGATGATGGTGCGCGAGTCGATCTTGCTCGATACCTGGAAGGCCATTCGGGTCGGAATGTTAGCTTTGATCAGACCGGTGATCACGTCCACCGACGGCCGCTGGGTAGCGAGAATAAGGTGGATACCCGCCGCTCGCGCCTTTTGGGCAATACGGGCGATCAGCTCTTCGACCTTCTTGCCGACGATCATCATCATATCGGCGAATTCGTCCACGACGACGACGATGGTCGGCAACGTTTTCAGCAGCGGCGCTTCGTCTTCCATGCTCTCGCGGCGATACAGCGGATCGGACAGCGGCTCGCCAGCCTCGATGGCATCCTTCACCTTGCGGTTGAAGCCCGCCAGGTTACGCACGCCCATCTTCGACATCAGCTTGTAGCGGCGCTCCATCTCGGCGACGCTCCAGCGCAGCGCGTTGGCCGCTTCCTTCATGTCGGTGACGACCGGGCAGAGCAGATGAGGAATGCCTTCGTAGATCGACAACTCGAGCATTTTCGGGTCGATCATGATCATCTTGGCGTCTTCCGGCCCCGACTTGAACAGGATGGAAAGAATCATCGCGTTCACGCCCACCGACTTACCGGAACCGGTAGTACCGGCGACCAGCAGGTGAGGCATTTTCGCCAGGTCGGTGATCACCGGCTTGCCGCCGATGTCGTGACCCAGGGCCAGGGTGACCGGTGATTTGGCGTCGTCGTACTCAGGGGTCGACAGCACCTCGGAGAAACGCACGATCTGGCGGTTCTCGTTAGGGATTTCGATACCGACGGTGGTCTTGCCGGGAATCACTTCAACCACACGGACGCTGGTCACTGCCAGCGAGCGCGCCAAGTCCTTGGCTAGGTTGGAGATCCGGCTGACCTTGACGCCAGCGGCAGGTTGAATTTCGTAGCGGGTGATCACCGGGCCAGGATGGATCGAGTCAACCGATACTTCGACACCGAACTCCTTGAGTTTGATCTCCAGCAGATGACCGACGCCCGCCAGGGACTCGGGCGAGTACTCGATCTTCTTGGCTTCTGCCGGGTCGAGCAGCGAGATTGGCGGTAGCGTGCCCTCCACCGCGCTGTCGACGAACAGCGGCGCCTGTTTCTCTTTCTGCACGCGCTTGCTCGGCTCGGGCGCCTTGGGCGCACTCGGAGCGGTGATGACCGGAGCGGGACGGCTTTCGCGCTCGCTCATGTGCTTGTTGAGCGACTCTTCGCGCTCGATCAGGCGCTCTTTGACCTTGGCCTGCTCACGACGGTCACGCACCATCGGCGCCGCCACGTCATGAACACGCTCATCCACTTCGCGTAACTGGGCGACCAGTTGCTTACGATCCTGACGCGAACTCCACCAGCGGTTGACCAAGCTCTGTACCAGCTCCAGCAGATCCAGAGTGATCTTGCCGGTGATGTCCATCACCTTGAACCAGGACAGGTCGGTGAATACCGTCAAACCGAACAGAAACAGGGCAATGAAAAGCAGTGTACTGCCCTGCACGTTCAGGGCCGCTACGGTCAGTTGCCCCAGACTCTCACCTAATGCGCCGCCTGCAGATGCCGGTAGGCCTGCACCACCCTGAAAGTGGATATAGGCCAGTGCCGAGCCTGAAAGCACCAGAAAAACCAGGCCGATCAAACGCCAGGAAAATAGCCAACCGCTCCAGTGCCAGGGTTCGTGACGGGCACGGAACACCTGCAGCGCCTTGATACCGAGCAGTAGCGGGAAGAGATAGGCGAAATAGCCCAGCGCCATGAACAGCACATCGGCGAACCAGGCGCCGGCACGACCAGCAGCATTGTGTACCTGCTCGACGTTGCTGGTATGGGTCCAGCCCGGGTCTGCCGGATCATAGGTGAGCAGCGCCATCCACACATAGAGGCACAAGGCCCCAAGGGCGATCAGCGCACCCTCCTTGAGGCGGTACGGCAGTTGCTGACGCCAAGCTGGTGTCGGTGCTGTAGAGCTAGAATTCTTCAAAACGCATCTGTTCCTGCGCCGGTAGCGCGCCGCATGATCGGTAGAGGACGAAACGTCGCCATTGTACGGCATGCCGCTCCGCTGATGGGGAGCTGATCTCCCGCTTGCTTCCTGCTTCGGTGTAGCATAGCGGCCACTATTCGTCCGTGCGGCTCAATTTGAGCACGCATTCTCTTTTGTGACAAAGGCTTATGAGGTGTTTTTATGAGCGAAGTCAAGCATTCCCGCCTGATAATCCTGGGCTCCGGACCGCCGGCTACAGTGCCGCTGTGTACGCCGCTCGTGCCAATCTGAAGCCTGTCGTGATCACCGGCATTCAACCGGGCGGCCAGCTCACCACTACCACCGAAGTGGACAACTGGCCAGGTGACGTAGAAGGCCTGACAGGCCCGGGCTTGATGGAGCGCATGCAGAAACACGCCGAGCGTTTCGAAACCGAGATCATCTACGACCACATCCACACTGCCGAGTTGCAGAGCCGTCCGTTCACCCTCAAGGGCGACAGCGGTACCTACACCTGCGACGCGCTGATCATCGCCACCGGGGCATCGGCTCAATACCTGGGCCTGCCGTCCGAGGAAGCGTTTGCGGGCAAGGGTGTTTCCGCCTGCGCGACCTGCGACGGCTTCTTCTATCGCAACCAGGTAGTTGCCGTCATCGGCGGCGGCAACACGGCTGTCGAAGAGGCTCTCTACCTCTCCAATATTGCCAAGGAAGTGCACCTGGTGCACCGCCGCGACAAGCTGCGCTCCGAGAAGATCCTGCAGGACAAACTGTTCGACAAGGCAGCCAACGGCAACATGCGCCTGCACTGGAACCATACTCTGGAAGAAGTGCTCGGCGACGCCACTGGCGTGACCGGCGCCCGCCTGCGCAATACCCAGGACGGCAGCACCAGCGATCTGCCGCTGGCCGGCGTATTCATCGCCATTGGCCATAAGCCAAACACCGATCTGTTCCAAGGCCAATTGGAAATGCGCGATGGCTACCTGCTGATCAAGGGTGGCAACGAAGGCAACGCCACCGCCACCAGCATCGAAGGTGTTTTCGCCGCTGGTGATGTGGCCGACCACGTCTACCGCCAGGCCATTACCTCGGCCGGTGCCGGCTGCATGGCTGCCCTCGACGTCGAAAAATTCCTCGACGACAACTGATCACCCGGGGCGGGATAAACCCGCCCTCCCCTGCCGCGGTTTCGCCAATGCTCACCTGGTTGCAACGCGACTCTCTGATCTTCCCACCCCTCGACAAGGCTCTGCGCGAGCCCAACGGGCTGCTGGCAGCTGGCGGCGATCTACGCGCTGAGCGGCTGATCGCCGCTTACCGGCACGGCTGCTTTCCCTGGTATCAGGATGGCCAGCCTTTGCTGTGGTGGTCACCTGATCCGCGCACCGTACTGTTTCCCGACGAAGTGCATGTCTCGCGCAGCCTGCGCAAGGTAATCCGTCAGGGGTATTACCGGGTCACCTTCGATCAGGCCTTCGCGGACGTCATCCAGGCCTGTGCTGCGCCGCGCGACTACGCAGACGGCACCTGGATCACCACACCCATGCAGCAGGCCTACATCGAGCTGCACGGGCGCGGCCTGGCCCATAGCGTGGAGGTCTGGCAAGACGAACAACTGGTCGGCGGGCTATACGGTCTGGCCATGGGCAAACTGTTCTTTGGTGAGTCGATGTTCAGTCGGGCCGACAATGCCTCCAAGGTGGGTTTCATAACGCTAATCGAGCACCTCAACGCCTGGGGGTTCGAGTTGGTCGACTGCCAGATGCCAACCCAGCATCTTAACAGCCTCGGCGCACGCGCCATTACCAGAACCGTATTCGCTGACTACCTGCAGCGTTTCCTGGATCAGCCCAGCACCGCCACTTGATCCCGCAATGCGATGCAGGCCGACAGATGACCCGCTCTTTCTGGTCGACTCTTGCCAGCTGGCATACACTGATTCAAGGCTAATCCCGGAAGCCGACCATGACCGAGCTGGCTCGCCTGAAGTTCTACGCCACCCAACCGCATCCCTGCAGCTACCTGTCCGAAGAACAGGCCACCACCCTGTTTCTCGATCCCAGTCAGCCAATGGACGTGCACGTTTACGCCGAGCTTTCCGAGCTTGGCTTCCGGCGTAGCGGCGATCACCTTTACCGCCCTCACTGCCAGCGCTGCACCGCCTGCGTGCCCGCGCGGATTCCGGTTGCCCAGTTCACGGCCAATCGACAGCAGCGGCGAATCATCAAGCGCAACGAGTCGGTTCAAGTTCGCGCGGTCAGGCCGGTATTCAGCGAAGAGTACTACGACCTCTATGTGCGCTATATCGAGCAGCGCCACGCCGATGGCGATATGTACCCGCCCAGCCGCGAACAGTTCTCCACTTTCTTGATACGCGACCTGCCCTTCGCGCGCTTTTACGAGTTTCGAGACGATGGCCGACTGCTGGCCATTGCCGTGACAGACGTATTGCCCAATGGGCTTTCAGCGGTCTACACCTTCTACGACCCTGACGAAGAACGGCGCAGCCTCGGCCGCTTCGCGATCCTCTGGCAGATAGGCGAGGCTCATCGACTGGATCTCCAGGCCGTCTACCTGGGTTATTGGATCAAGAATTGCCGAAAGATGAATTACAAGACGCAATACCGCCCCATCGAGCTGTTCGTCAATCAACATTGGGTCACCCTCACCTGAATCTCTTGGCGTCAACCCTGGTTTTCGGGCACAATGCATGCCGCTTTTGCCTGGGGCCAGTTGCGCCGGGCCATTCATTGGATACCGAGGGCTTTACTGCATGTCGAAAGAAGACAGCTTCGAAATGGAAGGCACTGTCGTCGACACCCTGCCCAACACCATGTTTCGTGTGGAGTTGGAAAATGGGCACGTCGTTACCGCGCATATCTCCGGAAAGATGCGCAAAAATTACATCCGCATTCTGACTGGTGACAAGGTGCGCGTAGAGCTGACGCCTTACGACCTGAGCAAGGGTCGTATCACCTACCGCGCCCGCTAACAGGCAGGAAGCAACGCTTCCCAGTCTGCCAAGCGCAGCGGCAACGAAAACGCCCGGCATATGCCGGGCGTTTTCGTTTTCATCATTATGCAATTACGAGCGACTGGCGGGCTCGGTGAGCCCGCCGAATCGCCTTAGGCCATTTCCGCAGTTGTCTCGTAATCGAACGTCAGTTCGCCATTGTCGAGATCCACGTGGACCGTGCCACCATGCTCAGCCAACTCACCAAAGAGAATTTCTTCGGCCAATGGGCGTTTGATTCGATCCTGAATCAAGCGTGACATCGGTCGTGCTCCCATCTGCACGTCATAGCCCTGCTCCGCCAGCCAGTCACGCGCAGCGTTGCTGACTTCGAGCATGACGCGTTTGTCCTCGAGCTGCGCCTGCAGCTCGATGAGAAACTTGTCGACGATGCTCTTGATCGTTTCGTGGCTGAGGCGGCCGAACTGGATGATGGTGTCCAGGCGGTTGCGGAACTCCGGCGTGAAGCTCTTCTTGATGACTTCCATGGCGTCGGAAGAGTGATCCTGATACGTGAAGCCAATCGACGCACGCGCGGCTGTCTCTGCACCGGCGTTGGTGGTCATGATCAGGATGACATTGCGGAAATCCGCTTTGCGCCCATTGTTGTCGGTCAGGGTGCCGTGATCCATCACCTGCAGCAGCAGGTTGAAGACTTCCGGATGCGCCTTCTCGATTTCGTCGAGCAGCAGCACACAATGCGGCTGCTTGGTGATTGCCTCGGTGAGCAAGCCGCCCTGATCGAAACCGACATAACCAGGAGGCGCGCCAATCAGGCGAGAAACGGTATGCCGCTCCATGTACTCAGACATGTCGAAGCGCACCAGCTCGACACCCAGGGCCTTGGACAGCTGGCGAGCCGCCTCGGTCTTGCCGACGCCGGTCGGGCCGGCGAACAGGAACGAGCCCACCGGCTTGTCCGGCGCCTTGAGACCTGCGCGTGACAGCTTGATGGCAGTGGCCAGCGAATCGATGGCAGCGTCCTGACCGAATACGGTCAGTTTCAAGTCGCGTTCCAGATTACGCAGCAATTCCTTGTCGGAGCTGCTGACGTGCTTTGGCGGAATCCGCGCGATCTTGGCAACGATGTCTTCGACCTGCGGGACGTCGATGCGTTTGAGGCGCTTGTCCTGCGGCTGCAGGCGCTGATAGGCACCCGCCTCGTCGATCACGTCGATCGCCTTGTCGGGCATATGCCGATCGTTGATGTAGCGCGAGGCCAGCTCGGCAGCGGCGCGCAAAGCCTCATCGCTGTACTCGATGTCATGGTGCTGCTCGAAGCGCCCCTTGAGACCCCTGAGGATACCGATGGTGTCTTCCACCGAGGGCTCGACCACGTCGACCTTCTGGAAGCGCCGCGCCAGGGCGCGATCCTTCTCGAAGATGCCGCGGAACTCCTGGAAGGTGGTGGAGCCGATGCAACGGATCTCGCCCGACGACAGCGCCGGCTTGAGCAGATTGGACGCGTCCATGACGCCACCCGATGCTGCGCCGGCACCGATGATGGTGTGGATCTCGTCGATGAACAGAATCGCATGCGGGCGCTTACGCAGCTCGGTGAGCAGTGCCTTGAGGCGCTTCTCGAAATCGCCACGGTACTTGGTGCCTGCCAGCAGTGCACCCAGGTCGAGGGAGTAGACCACCGCGTCGGCGAGCAGATCAGGTACCTGATTGTCGACGATGCGCTTGGCCAGCCCTTCGGCGATGGCCGTCTTGCCGACGCCCGCCTCACCGACCAGTAGTGGGTTGTTCTTGCGACGCCGGGCGAGAATCTGCGCCACACGCTCGACTTCATTCTCACGGCCGACCAGCGGATCGATACGGCCCTGACGCGCCAGTTCGTTCAGGTTGCTGGCGTAGGCATCCAGCGGGTTGCTGGAAGACGAGGACTCACCGCCCTCTTCGTCCTGCATTTCCTGCTCGGCGTCCGGCGATGCTCCTTGGCCTGGCACCTTGGAAATGCCGTGGGCAATGAAATTGACCACATCGATGCGCGCCACGCTCTGCTGCTTGAGCAGGAACACGGCCTGGCTTTCCTGCTCACTGAAGATCGCGACCAGTACGTTGGCGCCAGTCACTTCACGCTTGCCGGAGCTTTGCACATGGAACACCGCACGCTGCAGAACGCGCTGGAAGCCCAGTGTCGGCTGGGTTTCACGTTCTTCATCATGCTGTGCAATCAGCGGGGTCGTAGAGTCGATGAATTCCTGCAGATCGTTGCGCAGCTTGTCCAGGTTTGCACCGCAAGCGCGCAACACACTGGCTGCTGCTTCGTTATCCAAAAGAGCCAGCAGAAGGTGCTCAACCGTCATGAATTCATGACGGTTGGCTCGCGCCTCCTTGAAGGCAAGGTTGAGGGTGACTTCGAGCTCTCGATTTAACATAGCTTCACCTCATGCCCAAATGGCCGGCGTTAACCGTCCTTCTCGATTTCACAGAGTAATGGATGCTGACTTTCCCGCGCGTATTGATTGACCTGTGTGGCCTTGGTCTCAGCGATATCGCGGGTATAGAGACCGCAAACGGCGCGACCTTCGGTATGCACGGTCAACATGATTCTGGTCGCCACCTCCCGATTGAGGCTGAAGAAGGTCTCGAGTATCTCGACCACGAAATCCATGGGGGTGTAGTCATCATTGAACAAGATCACCTTATAAAGCGGAGGCGCCTGCAATGCCGGCTTGGATTCCTCGACGGCCAGGCCTGAAGAGTCGTCCTCATGCGGTGCGGGTCGATCCTGATTGAATGTTAGTCGAATCTGGCTACTTGCATGCATGCTGGATAAAAGGTTCGTGGGTGAATGGATACGGGTAACAAAAATAAGACCCGTTTATCGGTGCTTCGTGCGTTGCCTTGACTATCGGCAAAAGGGTGTTACAACCAATGGATACCCCTACGGGGTGAAAGGGCTTGCGCTCGTACGAGTAATCTAACGGACGCGGGATCTAATGTGGATGATACTCCAGCAATGGAGTTCCTTGCAGAGGGATATCAGCATGCTAAGTGGTAAGGTCAAGTGGTTCAACAACGCCAAGGGCTATGGGTTCATCCTGGCCGATGGCCGAGATGAGGACCTGTTCGCCCATTATTCGGCCATCCAGATGGACGGGTACAAGACCCTGAAAGCCGGACAAGCCGTGAGCTTCGATATTATTCAAGGCCCCAAGGGCCTCCACGCCGTGAATATCAGCGCTGCCCAGGCGGCTTCTGAAGTTACTACCACCACCGCCACCAGTAGAGTGCGCGGGGAGACGGTCGAGGTTTGATTTCTTAAGCTGCTTAGCTGCACGAAAAAGCCGGCCCCAGGGTCGGCTTTTTCGTGCAGCCAGGAAGACTTTGTCAGCCCAATCTTGGGCAAGCATGATCCGACCTTGGTCGTATTGACCGCGACAGGCCGCGAAACAATTGAGCCCGGCCGGAAAACATACCGTTCATTCTTGCCCATCCCGGATCTAGAAAAGGCCCCTTCGCACCGGCTTCGGCAGCTGGAAACGCCCATCCTCTCCGCACTGCCAGCAACTTGGTCACTGCCATCGCCCTCTGGTTTGATATACTCGGGCGCTGACTGAGTAGTCATAAAGGCGCATTAGCCTGGAGTACGGCTTCCAGCACTCGTCGTGCCGACCGTCAGAGGCGATCCGCTATCGCCGTCGGTCGATTGCGACACCCAACATCATCGGGATGGAACTTCGAATTCACATCATTGATGCCGAGCTGTGGTCAGAAGCCACCTCACCCGGATCAGTGCTTTGTGCAAGTTCAGCAAAAAGAGAGTTAAATCAAATATGACCACACGCTCGAAGATTATCTACACCCTCACCGACGAAGCCCCTGCGCTTGCGACCTACTCCCTGCTCCCCGTCGTCAAAGCGTTCACTGCCTCTTCGGATATCGCCGTCGAAACCCGCGACATCTCGCTGGCCGGCCGTATCCTGGCACTTTTCCCCGAGTTTCTGACCGATGCTCAGAAACAGGGTGATCACCTGGCCGAGCTGGGCGCACTGGCTACCACGCCAGAAGCCAACATCATCAAGCTGCCGAACATCAGCGCCTCTGTTCCACAGTTGAAGGCCGCAATCAAAGAATTGCAGAGCCAGGGTTACGCCCTGCCGGATTACCCGGACACTGGCGACAGCGACGAAGCGCGCGACATTCGCAGCCGTTACGACAAGGTCAAGGGCAGCGCCGTTAACCCGGTACTGCGTGAAGGCAACTCCGACCGTCGCGCCCCGCTGTCGGTCAAGAACTACGCCCGCAAGCACCCGCACAAGATGGGCGCCTGGAGCGCTGACTCCAAGTCCCACGTGGCACACATGGAGAGCGGCGATTTCTACGGCAGCGAAAAGGCTACCCTGATCGATGCCAAAGGCAGCGTGAAGATCGAACTGATCGGCACCGATGGCACCGCCACCGTGCTGAAAGAGAAAACCTCGGTTCTGGCCAACGAAGTCCTGGATTGCTCGGTGCTGAGCAAGAAGGCACTGCGCAGCTTCATCGCCGCAGAGATCGAAGACGCCAAGAAACAGGGCGTACTGTTCTCGGTTCACCTGAAGGCCACCATGATGAAGGTCTCCGACCCGATCATCTTCGGCCAGATCGTTGCCGAGTTCTACAAGGCCGCCCTCGAGAAGCACGCTGCTGCCCTGCAGGAAGTCGGTTTCAACCTGAACAACGGTATCGGCGACCTGTACTCCAGCATCAAGAAGCTGCCCGCTGACAAGCAGGCCGAGATCGAAGCCGACATCAACGCTGTTTACGCCGATCGTCCGGCGCTGGCGATGGTCAACTCCGACAAGGGCATCACCAACCTGCACGTGCCGAGCGACGTGATCGTCGACGCCTCGATGCCAGCCATGATTCGCGACTCGGGCCGCATGTGGAACACCGCAGGCGAGCTGCAAGACGCCAAGGCTGTGATTCCGGATCGTTGCTACGCCGGCATCTACCAAGTGGTCATCGAGGACTGCAAGGCCAATGGTGCCTTCAACCCGACCACCATGGGCAGCGTGCCGAACGTTGGCCTGATGGCGCAGAAAGCCGAAGAGTACGGTTCCCACGACAAGACGTTCCAGATCCAGGCCAATGGCGTGGTTCGCGTCAGCGATGCCAATGGCAAAGTGCTGATGGAACAGTCGGTCGAGGAAGGCGATATCTTCCGTATGTGCCAGACCAAGGACGAGCCGATCCAGGATTGGGTCAAGCTGGCCGTCAACCGTGCACGCCTGAGCGACACCCCTGCGGTGTTCTGGCTGGATCCGGCACGTGCGCATGACGCCGAAATGATCAAGAAGGTCGAGCAGTACCTGAAGGATCACGACACCAGCGGCCTGGACATCCGCGTCCTCGCACCCGTCGAAGCCATCAAGTTCTCCCTGGCACGCATCCGCGAAGGCAAGGACACCATCTCAGTGACCGGCAACGTGCTGCGCGACTACCTGACCGACTTGTTCCCGATCATGGAGCTGGGCACCAGCGCCAAGATGCTGTCGATCGTGCCGCTGATGAATGGCGGTGGTTTGTTCGAAACCGGCGCTGGCGGTTCCGCGCCGAAGCACGTACAGCAACTGGTCGAGGAAAACTTCCTGCGCTGGGATTCGTTGGGTGAGTTCCTGGCTCTGGCTGCTTCCCTGGAGCACCTGGGCAACACCTACGACAATCCGAAGGCACTGGTACTGAGCAAGACCCTTGACCAGGCCACCGGCCAGTTCCTCGACACCGACAAGTCGCCAGCGCGCAAGGTCGGCGGTATCGACAACCGTGGCAGCCACTTCTACCTGGCGCTGTACTGGGCTCAGGCTCTGGCAGCACAGAGCGAAGACGCCGCACTGCAAGCGCAGTTCGCGCCACTGGCCAAGACCCTGAGCGACAACGAAGCCAAGATCGTTGCCGAACTGGGTGCGGTACAGGGCAAGCCGGCTGAAATCGGCGGCTACTACGCGCCGAACAAGGAGCTGACCGAAAAAGTCATGCGTCCAAGCGCGACCCTCAACGCAGCACTGGCCTCTCTGGTCTGAATGATTCGTTGAGGTAAAAGACCCCGGCCCAGTGCCGGGGTTTTTTATTTTCATATCCGCTACAAGGAGGCTCCATGGCCTGGCATGCACACGTCACCGTTGCGACGATAGTCGAGCACAACGGGCGCTTTCTGTTCGTCGAAGAACTCAAGGGCGGGCGCCTGGTACTCAACCAGCCCGCCGGCCATCTGGAACCACGGGAAAGCCTGCTGCAGGCCGCAGTACGCGAAACCCTGGAAGAGACCGGCTGCGATGTCGAGCTGACCGGTGTTACTGGTATCTACCTGTACACCGCACCGAGTAATGGCGTGACCTATCAACGCATCTGCTTCACCGCCAACCTGCTCGAGCATCATCCCGAGCGTGCGCTGGACAGCGACATCAGCGGCATTCGCTGGCTCAACCATGAAGAGCTGAAGGCTGAGTCCGATCATCTGCGCAGTGAGCTGGTGATGCGTTGCCTGGATGATTACCTGGCGGGTGCCCGCTTTCCCCTCAGCCTCATTCACGAACCGATGTAACCACAATCGGCAGAACTGAAACGTCCTGCGCATCCTGTTAGAATCTCGCCCCTTTGAAGCCTGTATTGATCCCGACCATGCAAGATCCAGCCACTCAGCGCGTAATCGTCGGCATGTCCGGCGGCGTCGACTCCTCCGTATCGGCCCTGCTGTTGCTCGAGCAGGGTTATCAGGTCGAAGGCCTGTTCATGAAGAACTGGGACGAGGACGACGGCACCGAATACTGTACCGCCATGGACGACCTGGCAGACGCCCAGGCCGTTTGCGACCGCATCGGCATCAAACTGCATACCGCCAACTTCGCGGCCGAGTACTGGGACAACGTGTTCGAACACTTCCTGGCCGAGTACAAGGCTGGACGCACGCCGAACCCGGACATCCTCTGCAACCGTGAAATCAAGTTCAAGGCGTTCCTCGACTACGCCCTGATGCTTGGTGCCGACCTGATCGCTACCGGCCACTATGTGCGTCGCCGTGATATCGACGGGCGCAGCGAGCTGCTCAAGGGCCTCGACCCGAACAAGGATCAGAGCTACTTCCTGCACGCCGTTGGCGGTGAGCAGATCGGCAGGACGCTATTCCCCGTCGGCGAGCTGGAAAAGCCTCAAGTACGCGCTATCGCCGAAAAATACGAGCTGGCCACTGCCAAAAAGAAAGACTCCACCGGCATCTGCTTCATCGGAGAGCGGCGCTTCAGCGACTTCCTCAAGCAGTACCTACCGGCGCAGCCGGGTAATATCGAAACCACCGAGGGCGAGGTTATCGGCAAGCACCACGGCCTCATGTACCACACCATTGGCCAGCGCCAAGGCCTGGGCATTGGTGGGCTGAAAGATGCCAGCGATGAGCCTTGGTATGTACTGCACAAGGATCTGACCCGCAATGTGCTGGTGGTCGGTCAGGGCAACGAACACCCATGGCTGTTTTCCCGCGCCCTCAATGCCTCGCAGATCTATTGGGTCAACCCGATTGAGCTGGATGCACCGCGTCAGCTGACGGCCAAGGTGCGCTACCGCCAGGCAGACCAGACCTGCACGCTGGAGCGCAGCGCAGCGGGTTACCGGGCCACGTTCGAGCAGCCGCAGCGCGCGGTTACGCCCGGACAGTCCGTGGTTTTTTACGATGGTGATATCTGTCTTGGCGGTGGCGTGATCGAAAGCGCCGAGCCCTGGAGCGAGGGCGCCCCACGATGAACCCGACACAAGAACAACTGATCGCGCTCGGTGCGGTGTTTCAGGCCGCTGTGATGGTCGACAAGATCGCCAAGACCGGCCAGGCCGCCGAAAGCGAAGTGACCTGCCTGATTGGTAGCCTGCTGGTACGTGACGCCAAGGGCACTCTGGATGTTTTTGGCGGTGACGACCTCAACCTTCGAGAAGGTTACCGCGCCATGGTCAGCGCGCTGGAACGCGACCCCACCAGCCTGCAGCGCGAGCCGCTGCGCTATGCCCTCGCCCTGCTGGGACTGGAACGCCAGCTCGACAAACGTGGCGACCTCCTGCAATTGATGGGCGGGCGCCTGGATCAGATCCAGAATCAAGCCGAACACTTCGGCATTGGCCATGAGAACGTGATCTCCTCATGCGGTGCGCTGTATCAGGACACCATCAGCACCTTCAAGCAGCGCATTCAGGTGCAAGGCGACAGCCGCTTTCTGCAGCAGCCTGCCAATGCCTCGAAAATCCGCGCCCTGCTGCTCGCCGGCATCCGCGCAGGCCGCTTGTGGCGACAGCTCGGCGGTCATCGCTGGCAACTGGTGTTTAGCCGCCGCAAATTGCTGAGAGAGCTGTACCCAATGCTGCGCAACTAAGCGCAGCACTTTTTCTGATGTGCATCTCGTTCATCGAATGACTCAGGGCCGCCGCCGATAGCCGCCCTACTTCATGTATGATATGCGCCCTTTTCAACGCCCGACTGTCCGAGAACGCCTCCCATGCTGCTTTCCTCGCTCACCGCGGTTTCGCCCGTAGATGGCCGCTATGCCGGCAAAACCAGCGCTCTGCGCCCCATTTTCAGCGAATACGGTCTGATTCGTTTCCGCGTTCAGGTCGAAGTCCGCTGGCTGCAGCGCCTCGCTGCTCATGAAGGTGTTAGCGAAGTCGCGCCCTTCTCCGCCGAAGCCAACGCGCTGCTCAATGAGCTGGCCGAGAACTTCGCCGTCGAGCACGCCGAACGCGTCAAAGAGATCGAGCGCACCACCAACCACGACGTCAAAGCCGTGGAATACCTGCTCAAGGAACAGGCTGCCAAGCTGCCGGAGCTGGACAAGGTCAGCGAGTTCATTCACTTCGCCTGCACCAGCGAGGACATCAACAACCTGTCCCACGCCCTGATGCTGCGCGAAGGCCGTGACAACGTGCTGCTGCCGCTGATGCGCCAGATCACCACTGCCATCCGCGATCTGTCGGTCAAGTTCGCCGACGTGCCGATGCTGTCGCGCACCCACGGCCAACCGGCCTCGCCCACCACCTTGGGTAAAGAGCTGGCCAACGTCGTCTATCGCCTCGAGCGTCAGATCGTACAGATCGCCGCCGTGCCGCTGCTGGGCAAGATCAATGGCGCCGTGGGTAACTACAACGCCCACCTGTCCGCCTACCCGCAGATCGACTGGGAAGCCAACGCCCGCCAGTTCATCGAGAACGATCTGGGCCTGCAGTGGAACCCCTACACCACGCAGATCGAACCGCACGACTACATCGCCGAGCTGTTCGACGCCATCGCCCGCTTCAATACCATCCTCATCGACTTCGATCGCGATGTCTGGGGCTACATCTCCCTGGGTTACTTCAAGCAGAAGACCATCGCCGGCGAGATCGGCTCGTCGACCATGCCGCACAAGGTCAACCCTATCGACTTCGAGAACTCCGAAGGCAACCTGGGCATCGCCAACGCGCTGTTCCAGCACCTGGCCAGCAAGCTGCCGATTTCCCGCTGGCAGCGTGACCTGACCGACTCCACCGTACTGCGCAACCTCGGTGTCGGCTTCGCCCACAGCGTGATCGCCTACGAAGCAAGCCTCAAGGGCATCAGTAAGTTGGAGCTCAATGCTCAACGTATTGCTGAAGACCTGAACGCCTGCTGGGAAGTTCTCGCCGAGCCGATTCAGACCGTCATGCGCCGCTATGCCATCGAGAACCCCTACGAGAAGCTCAAGGAGCTCACTCGTGGCAAGGGCATCACGCCGGAAGCGCTGCTGGCCTTCATCGATGGCCTGGATATGCCGCAGCAGGCCAAGGAGGAGCTCAAGCAGCTCACTCCAGCCAACTACATCGGCAACGCGGTGGCTCAGGCCAAACGCATCTAAGCTGTAGCTCGTCTCAAGGACGCCCGGCTGAAGCCGGGCGTTTCTTTTTATACGCTTTAATAAATATCAAGGACTTACAGATGAATCCTGATGCTCCTCTTCAGCTATTGGGTGGCCTGAGCGCACGTGAATTCCTGCGCGATTACTGGCAGAAGAAGCCCCTGCTGGTGCGCCAGGCCATCCCTGATTTCGAAAGCCCGATCTCGCCGGACGAATTGGCCGGCCTCGCCCTCGAAGAAGAAGTCGAATCGCGCCTGGTGATCGAGCACGGTGAAACGCCGTGGGAAGTGCGCCGCGGCCCGTTCGCCGAAGACGCCTTCTCGCAGCTGCCGGAGCGTGAATGGACGCTGCTGGTGCAGGCTGTCGACCAGTTCGTTCCCGAGGTTGCCGAGCTGCTGGAAGAATTCAAGTTCCTGCCCAAGTGGCGTATCGATGACGTGATGATCAGCTTCGCCGCGCCTGGCGGCGGCGTTGGCCCGCACTACGATAACTACGATGTATTTCTCCTGCAGGCTCATGGCCGCCGCCGCTGGCAGATCGGCCAGATGTGCGATTCGCAAAGCCCCCTGCTGCCGGATCTCGAAATGAAGATCCTGGCTCAATTTGATCAAACCGAAGAATGGGTACTCGAGCCCGGCGATATGCTCTATCTGCCGCCGCTCCTGGCCCACAGTGGCACCGCCGAGGACGACTGCATGACTTATTCCGTGGGTTTCCGCGCACCCAGCGCGGCCGAAGTACTGACCCATTTCACTGATTTTCTCGGCCAGTTCCTGCCCGACGAAACGCGCTATAGCGATGCCGGCACCGCGCCGGTCAGTGACCCCAACGAAATTCAGCGCGACGCTCTGGATCGCCTCAAGGCGCTGCTCGCCGAACACATGAGCGACGAGCGCCTGCTGATGACTTGGTTCGGCCAGTTCATGACCGAACCGCGCTACCCGGAACTGATCGCCGGTATCGAGATTGACGAAGACGGCTTCCTCGACCAGTTGGAAGACGGCGCCGTGATGATCCGTAACCCCAGTGCGCGTATGGCGTGGTCGGAAGTCGGTGAAGACCTGGTGTTGTTCGCCAGCGGGCAGAGCCGCCTGGTTTCCGCTAGCCTGCGTGAACTGCTGAAACTGATCTGCTCGGCCGACGCCCTGCACCTGGAAAATATTGGCCCATGGATAGCCAACGACGAAGCTCGGGAATTGGTTCTCGAACTGACCAAACAAGGAAGTCTGGAGTTTGCTGCCGATGAATGACCTGCACGTGCGCATCGCCGATTGGCACAGGGATTACGAAGAACTGCGACGCATCCGTGAAACGGTATTCGTCGCTGAGCAGGCGGTGCCGCCTGAACTGGAATGGGACGCCGAAGACAGTGATGCCGTGCATTTTCTCGCCTGCGAAGGCGACTACCCGATCGGCACCGCACGCCTGCTGGCGGACGGTGAGATCGGTCGGGTATCGGTGCTCAAGGACTGGCGCGGCCTGAAGGTCGGTGAAGCGCTGCTGCACGCAGTGATCGCCGAAGCGGAGAAACGTGGGCTGAGTCAGCAAATGCTCAGTGCCCAGGTGCAGGCAACGCCGTTCTATGAAAAGCTGGGCTTCACTGTAGTGAGTGATGAATACCTGGAAGCAGGTATTCCCCACGTCGACATGGTGCGCAGCAGCGGCTGATGATCAGCTGTGGCCTGTGCGACATTACGCCGGTGCCACAGAGGTCTGCATGAGCGATGAACACACGCCCGATGGCGAAGAGCTCGACTTGATCAAATTCGAGTCGCCAGGGCGTTTTACCCTGCACAACCCCGAAAGCGAATTGCCGACACCAGCGACCTGGGAGCCTGCTCCCTTTGTGCTTGGCGTTGAGCAGGCGCTGCAGCGTTTCAGCCTTGCAGATCAGGCGCGCGCCCATGCCCTCGCCTTGATGCAGCAAGCCAGCCTTACGCTGTGCTTATACAGCCCGGATCTCGAACCCTGGCTCTACCATCACAGCAGCATTCAGCAGGCGTGCACGCAATTTCTGCTGGGCAATCGCAACCGTCGGCTACGCATACTGCTGCGTGACAGTAACCGTGCGGTTCGTGACGGGCATCGGCTGATTGCGCTATCGCGCAAACTGTCCAGTTACGTCCAGATCCGCCGCTGCCACCCGAATTATCCCGCCCCCGAAAGTGCGTTTCTGCTGGCTGACGATCAGGGCTTGTTGATGCGGCCCGAGCCGGATCAATTTGCCGGGTACGCGAAATACCAGGATCCGGCTCATGTTCGCCAATTGCGGCGACTGTTCGACCAGACCTGGGATACCAGCATCACCGATCCTGATTTGCGGAGTTTTCTGTTATGAAACGACATTTTCTTGGTGCTGCCCTGCTCGCTTTGAGCCTGTCGGCAGTGGCTGCCACTGAAGTCATTCCGCTCAATTACCGAACAGCCGGCGACCTGCTACCCGTGGTGCAGTCGGCATTAGGCAACGAGGGGCGCGTCAGCGCCTACGGTAACCAACTTATCGTCAATGCACCGGCGGAAAAAATCGAGGAAGTCCGTGCCCTCCTCGGCCAGCTCGATACTCAACCGCGGCGCTTGCTGATCAGCGTTGACACCAGTGAATCCACCTACAGAGACGACCGGGGTTACAGCGTTGATGGCAGCATCAGCGCCGGTAATGGCCGCGTGGAGATTGGCCGCGGCGAAGTCAACGGTCGCGACCAGGCGCGTGTCATCCGACGCAGCACCGACAGCCGTGAAGGTGGCACTCAGCAGGTGCAGACCAGTGAAGGCTATCCGGCGCTGATCCAGGTCGGCCAGAGCGTGCCGGTAAACACCAGCAGTCGTGGGCCTTATGGCCAGGTCTATAACAACACCGAGTACCGCAACGTCACCCAGGGCTTTTACGTCACCGCCAGCCTCGCCGGCGATGTCGTGCACCTGGACATCAGCAGCAACCGTGATCGAGTCAGCCAGACACAGCCTGGCGTGATCGACATCCAGCAGGCCGATACCCGCGTCAGCGGCCGAGTCGGCGAATGGATCAGCATAGGTGGCAGCAGCGAGCAGAGCCAGGCTGATCGCAACGGCGTATTGCGCCGCTACTCCACCGAAGGCCGTGAAGATATGAGCATGCGCGTTAAGGTCGACGTAATCGACTGAGAGCCCCGTAAAACGTGACCATACGGTCGATCTAAGACTTATGTAGTAGATCTAAAAAAACACTACAAAAACGATTGACGAACATTTTCGTCGGTCGCATGATGGCCTCGCTCCCGCTAATCAGGGGCTCCGGAAACGGAGCCTCCGGGTCGCATCCTCGCTTACCGGAGGATCGATTCGTGTTGTTAAGCCCACAAGGCAGTTCTACGAGATGGCGACTGGAACGAGGTTGTCCTGAGGGACGGGGAAGCGTTTCACGTATCGATCAGCACAGTGCCGCGGGCGTCCACGGGCCCATACGCACAATGACTCGCCTACCCGGCGGGTGGTGTCTGCCGATGCGTTTCGTCCACCCGGCCCAAAGTGCCCTCCTTCCAGTTTCCTCTCAACGTCTGCGGTGAGCTCGCTCCGAGCCCTGCGCCTGGACTGTGCGCGACGTTCGGTGCTCGACCAAACACACACTTGAAGGATTGACCATGTCAGCTTACGAAAACGACATCAAAGCCGTTGCCGCCCTGAAAGAAGCCGCTGGCAGCAGCTGGAGCGCCATCAACCCGGAATCCGTCGCTCGCATGCGCGCCCAGAACCGCTTCAAGACCGGTCTGGACGTCGCCAAGTACACGGCAGCCATCATGCGCAAGGACATGGCCGAGTACGACGCCGACTCTTCCGTCTATACCCAGTCGCTCGGCTGCTGGCACGGCTTCATCGGCCAGCAGAAGCTGATCTCCATCAAGAAGCACCTGAAGACCACCAACAAGCGCTACCTCTACCTGTCCGGCTGGATGATCGCCGCGCTGCGTTCCGATTTCGGCCCGCTGCCCGATCAGTCGATGCACGAGAAGACCGCCGTCGCTGCGCTGATCGAAGAGCTCTACACCTTCCTGCGCCAGGCCGATGCCCGTGAGCTGGATCTGCTGTTCAACGCCCTGGACGCGGCACGCGGCGCCGGTGACAAAGCCAAGCAGAGCGAAATTCAGGCGCAGATCGACAATTTCGAAACCCACGTGGTACCGATCATCGCCGACATCGACGCCGGCTTCGGCAACCCGGAGGCCACTTACCTGCTGGCCAAGAAAATGATCGAGGCAGGCGCCTGCTGCATCCAGATCGAGAACCAGGTGTCCGACGAGAAGCAGTGCGGCCACCAGGATGGCAAGGTCACCGTTCCCCATGTCGACTTCCTGGCCAAGATCAACGCCGTGCGCTACGCCTTCCTTGAGCTGGGCGTGGACGACGGCGTGATCGTCGCTCGTACCGACTCCCTGGGCGCCGGCTTGACCAAGCAGATCGCCGTGACCAACCAGCCAGGTGACCTGGGCGACCAGTACAACTCGTTCCTCGACTGCGATGAAATCAGTGCAGCCGAGCTGAAGAACGGCGACGTGGTGATCAACCGCGAAGGCAAGCTGCTGCGACCCAAGCGCCTGCCGTCCAACCTGTTCCAGTTCCGCAAGGGCACCGGCGAAGACCGCTGTGTACTGGACAGCATCACCTCGCTGCAGAACGGCGCCGACATGATCTGGATCGAAACCGAGAAGCCTCACGTCGGGCAGATCAAGGCCATGGTCGATCGCGTTCGCGAAGTCGTCCCCAATGCCAAGCTGGTCTACAACAACAGCCCATCGTTCAACTGGACGCTGAGCTTCCGTCAGCAGGTATTCGATGCGTTCGTCGCCGACGGCAAGGACGTTTCCGGCTACGACCGTGCCAAGCTGATGAGCGTCGAGTACGACGAGACTGAACTCGCCCAGGTCGCCGACGAGAAGATCCGTACCTTCCAGCGCGATGGCTCGGCCAACGCCGGCATCTTCCATCACCTCATTACCCTGCCGACTTACCACACGGCGGCGCTGTCCACCGACAACCTCGCCAAGGGCTACTTCGCCGATCAGGGCATGCTGGCTTACGTCAAAGGTGTGCAGCGTCAGGAGATCCGTCAGGGCATCGCCTGCGTCAAGCACCAGAACATGGCGGGCTCAGACCTCGGTGATAACCATAAGGAGTACTTTGCCGGCGAAGCTGCGCTGAAAGCAGGCGGCAAAGACAACACCATGAATCAATTCCACTGACAGCCGTGCGTGCCGTCAGGCGCACGCTGTAACCCTTGAGCCCTGGCAGTGATGCCGGGGCTTTTTTATTGCAGGAACTAATACAGAAGAAAGTTCAATGGCTAATGTTTGTTTGAGTGCGCCATGGATGGACAACTAAGCGACAACTTAAAGCTTAAAAGAATAGATTCTCAAATGATAAATATTCCCATTGAAGTAGGCTTAGTTATTCACTACATGCATTTAACTAAGGCGCCCATAAAACCATAGCGTTTTTATAGGTCATTGATTGAAAAGGGCCAATGCTCTTTTCTGGATCTCAGGCAAGCGACTTAATATTAATTTTTTGCGCTGAAAAATTTACTTACACCAAATACAGGCATAACATTATGCAAATAGATGCGAGGCGACCTGCGTTGTCTTGCCATAACTTTAATTACGCGTGAAGCCGTTCCTTGCCTGAGGAGTCCCGGCATGTTGGAAGCAAGCAGTACCCTTTCCCATAACTGGGCGTTGGCCGTTTTTCTGCTGGGGGTCGTTGGCCTCTGTGCATTCATGTTGGGCCTATCCAGCCTGCTAGGTAGCAAGGCATGGGGCCGCAGCAAAAACGAGCCGTTCGAATCGGGCATGCTTCCCACTGGCAGCGCACGCCTGCGTCTGTCGGCAAAATTCTATCTGGTCGCGATGCTCTTCGTGATCTTCGACGTCGAAGCCCTCTTTCTCTTCGCCTGGGCTGTCTCTGTTCGCGAAAGCGGCTGGGCCGGCTTTATCGAAGCAGCCGTTTTCATAAACATTCTGTTGGCAGGTCTTGTCTACCTTTGGCGTATCGGTGCGCTCGATTGGGCACCCGAGAGTCGTAAGGCTCGGCAGGCGAAGCTGAAACAATGAGGCTTTGGCGATGCAATACAAACTTACTCGGATCGATCCGGATGCTCCCAACGAGCAATACCCGATCGGCAAACGGGAGGTCGTTTCCGACCCGCTGCTAGAAGACGAAGTCCACAAAAACATCTATCTGGGCAAGCTCGAAGATGTTCTCAACGGTGCTGTCAACTGGGGTCGCAAGAACTCCCTGTGGCCGTACAACTTCGGCTTGTCGTGCTGCTACGTGGAAATGACCACCGCCTTCACCGCGCCGCACGACGTTGCACGCTTCGGTGCCGAGGTAATCCGCGCATCCCCACGCCAGGCGGACTTCATGGTCATCGCCGGCACCTGCTTCATCAAGATGGCGCCCGTCATCCAGCGCCTCTATGAGCAGATGCTCGAACCCAAGTGGGTCATCTCCATGGGCTCGTGCGCCAATTCCGGCGGCATGTACGACATCTACTCGGTCGTTCAGGGTGTCGACAAGTTCCTTCCCGTCGACGTCTATATACCTGGTTGCCCGCCCCGTCCCGAGGCGTTTCTGCAAGGGCTGATGCTGTTGCAGGAATCGATCGGTCAGGAGCGCCGCCCGCTGTCCTGGGTCGTTGGCGATCAAGGCGTTTATCGCGCCGAGATGCCTTCCCAGAAAGAACAGCGCCGCGAGCAGCGTATTGCGGTTACCAACCTGCGTTCCCCTGACGAAGTCTGAGTCCCGCTTTCAAGCAAGGCCGGATTCACTCTCACCGTTGACCGATAGCGATCGAGACCATGACTGCAGACACCACCGTGTCCATTGCGCCGTACAAGGCGGACGACCAAGACGTCGTCGTTGAGCTTCAATCCCGTTTTGGCGCCGACAGCTTCACGCTGCAGGCCACCCGCACCGGCATGCCGGTTATCTGGGTCGGCCGCGACAAGCTTGTCGAAGTGCTGCGCTTCCTGCGCCAGGCATCGCGCCCCTACGTCATGCTGTACGACCTGCACGGCGTCGACGAGCGCCTGCGCACCCAGCGCCGCGGCCTGCCGGACGCAGACTTCACCGTGTTCTACCACCTCATGTCGCTGGAGCGTAACAGCGACGTGATGATCAAGGTGGCCCTGCGCGAGGGCGACCTCAACCTGCCTTCCGTGACCGGTATCTGGCCGAACGCCAACTGGTACGAGCGCGAAGTCTGGGATCTCTACGGCATCCATTTCACCGGTCACCCGCACCTGACCAGGATCATGATGCCGCCGACCTGGGAAGGTCACCCGCTGCGCAAGGACTACCCGGCGCGCGCTACCGAATTCGATCCGTTCAGCCTGACCCTGGCCAAGCAACAGCTCGAGGAAGAAGCCGCACGCTTCAACCCCGAAGACTGGGGCATGAAACGCCAGAGCGAGAACGAGGACTACATGTTCCTCAACCTCGGCCCCAACCACCCTTCTGCGCACGGTGCGTTCCGCATCATTCTGCAGCTCGACGGTGAAGAAATCGTCGACTGCGTGCCGGAAGTCGGTTACCACCACCGTGGTGCCGAGAAGATGGCTGAACGCCAGAGCTGGCACAGTTTCATCCCCTATACCGACCGTATCGACTACCTCGGCGGGGTAATGAACAACCTGCCGTACGTGCTCTCGGTCGAGAAGCTCGCTGGCATCAAGGTGCCGCAGAAGGTCGACACCATCCGCATCATGATGGCCGAGTTCTTCCGCATCACCAGCCACCTGCTGTTCCTGGGTACCTATATCCAGGACGTCGGCGCCATGACCCCGGTGTTCTTCACCTTTACCGACCGCCAGCGTGCCTACAAGGTGATCGAAGCCATCACCGGTTTCCGTCTTCACCCGGCCTGGTACCGCATCGGCGGTGTCGCTCACGACCTGCCGCGCGGCTGGGAAAAACTGGTCAAGGAGTTCGTCGACTGGCTGCCCAAGCGCCTCGACGAGTACGAAAAGGCCGCGCTGCGCAACAGCATCCTCAAGGCGCGGACCATTGGCGTGGCGCAGTACAACACCAAGGAAGCGCTGGAATGGGGCACCACCGGTGCCGGCCTGCGTTCCACCGGTTGCGACTTCGACCTGCGCAAGGCACGCCCCTACTCCGGCTACGAGAACTTCGAGTTCGAAGTGCCGCTGGCCGTCAATGGCGACGCCTATGACCGCTGCATCGTGCGCGTCGAAGAGATGCGCCAGAGCATCAAGATCATCGACCAGTGCATGCGCAACATGCCGGAAGGCCCGTACAAGGCGGATCACCCGCTGACCACGCCGCCGCCGAAGGAGCGCACGCTGCAGCACATCGAAACCCTGATCACCCACTTCCTGCAGGTTTCCTGGGGCCCGGTCATGCCGGCCAACGAAAGCTTCCAGATGATCGAAGCGACCAAGGGGATCAACAGTTATTACCTGACCAGCGACGGCAGCACCATGAGCTACCGCACCCGCATTCGTACCCCGAGCTTCCCGCACCTGCAGCAGATCCCTTCGGTGATCCGCGGCAGCATGGTCGCTGACCTGATCGCGTATCTGGGCAGTATCGACTTCGTTATGGCCGACGTGGATCGCTGAGGAAAACACCATGAGCAATGCAGCCCTGATTCAGACCGACCGTTTCGCCCTCAGCGAAACCGAGCGCTCGGCCATCGAGCACGAGATGCACCACTACGAAGACCCGCGTGCGGCGTCCATCGAAGCCCTGAAGATCGTGCAGAAGGAGCGTGGCTGGGTGCCAGACGGCGCCGCCGATGCCATCGGTGCGATCCTCGGTATCCCGGCCAGCGACGTGGAAGGTGTCGCCACCTTCTATAGCCAGATTTTCCGTCAGCCCGTCGGCCGCCACATCATCCGCGTGTGCGACAGCATGACCTGCTTCATCGGTGGCCATGAAAACGTGCTCGGCAGCATCAAGTCCGAACTGGGCATCGTGCCTGGGCAGACTACTGCTGACGGCCGCTTCACCCTGCTGCCCGTGTGCTGCCTGGGCAACTGCGACAAGGCGCCGGCGATGATGATCGACGACGAGACCTTCGGTGACGTTCAACCCGAAGGCGTGGCGCAACTGCTGGAGAATTTCCAATGACCAGTCGCAGCTCGAACCTGCTGACCTCTTTCGGCCCGGCAAACCGCATCACCCGCAGCGAAGAGACTCATCCGCTGACCTGGCGCCTGCGCGACGACGCGCAGCCGGTCTGGCTGGAGGAATACCAGCAGAAGAACGGCTACACCGCTGCCCGCAAGGCGCTGGCCGAGATGGCCCAGGCCGACATCGTGCAAACGGTCAAGGATTCCGGCCTCAAGGGCCGTGGCGGTGCGGGCTTCCCCACCGGCGTGAAGTGGGGCCTGATGCCCAACGACGAATCCCTGAACATCCGCTACCTGCTGTGCAACGCGGACGAGATGGAGCCCAATACCTGGAAAGACCGCATGCTGATGGAGCAGCTGCCGCACCTGCTGGTGGAAGGCATGCTGATCAGCGCCCGGGCCCTGAAAGCCTATCGTGGCTACATCTTCCTGCGGGGCGAGTACGTCGACGCGGCCGCCAACCTTAATCGGGCCATCGACGAAGCGAAAGCCGCTGGCCTGCTGGGCAAGAACATTCTCGGCAGCGGTTTCGACTTCGAGCTGTTCGTACACACCGGCGCCGGGCGCTACATCTGCGGTGAAGAAACCGCACTGATCAACTCCCTGGAAGGCCGTCGCGCCAATCCGCGCGCCAAGCCGCCCTTCCCGGCCGCCGTGGGCGTGTGGGGCAAGCCGACCTGCGTCAACAACGTCGAAACCCTGTGCAACGTGCCGTCGATTATCGGCAACGGCGTCGACTGGTACAAATCCCTGGCCCGCGAAGGCAGCGAAGACCACGGCACCAAGCTGATGGGCTTCTCCGGCAAGGTAAAGAACCCGGGCATCTGGGAGCTGCCATTCGGCATCAGCGCCCGCGAGCTGTTCGAAGACTACGCCGGTGGCATGCGCGACGGTTACACGCTCAAGGCCTGGCAGCCAGGCGGCGCCGGCACAGGCTTCCTGCTTCCCGAACATCTGGATGCGTCCATGTACGCCGCCGGCATCGCCAAGGTCGGCACCCGTATGGGTACCGGCCTGGCCCTGGCCATCGACAACACCGTGAACATGGTGTCGTTGCTGCGCAACATGGAAGAGTTCTTCGCTCGCGAATCCTGCGGCTGGTGCACGCCGTGCCGTGACGGTTTGCCGTGGAGCGTGAAGATCCTGCGCGCTCTGGAGCGCAAGCAAGGCACCCGCGAGGACATCGACACCCTCCTCGGCCTGGTCAATTTCCTCGGCCCCGGCAAGACCTTCTGCGCTCACGCGCCAGGTGCCGTGGAGCCGCTGGGCAGCGCGATCAAATATTTCCGTGAAGAGTTTGAAGCTGGCGTAGGCGCAGATGCGCCGCAACCGCAGCCGCTGGTGGCGGCACACGCGGTATAGGCCTGATGGCCGGACAAATGGGCGCGCAGCGCCGTCCGGCCCAGGTCACGACAAAGAATTCCCTTAGCCCGTCCACCTCACGGTGGGCAAACGAAGACTGAAGAAAATGGCCACTATCCACGTAGACGGCAAAGATCTCGAAGTCGATGGTGCGGACAACCTGCTACAGGCCTGTCTGTCCCTCGGACTCGATATCCCCTACTTCTGCTGGCACCCGGCGCTCGGCAGCGTCGGCGCCTGCCGCCAGTGTGCGGTAAAGCAGTACACCGACGAGAACGACAAGCGCGGCCGCCTGGTCATGTCCTGCATGACGCCGGCCACCGACAACAGCTGGATCTCCATCGACGACGAAGAGGCCGTGGCCTTCCGCAAGAGCGTTGTCGAGTGGCTGATGACCAACCACCCGCACGACTGCCCGGTCTGTGAGGAAGGTGGTCACTGCCACCTGCAGGACATGACGGTGATGACCGGCCACAACACCCGTCGTTATCGCTTCACCAAACGTACCCACCAGAACCAGGAACTCGGCCCGTTCATCGCCCACGAGATGAACCGCTGCATCGCCTGCTATCGCTGCGTGCGTTACTACAAAGACTACGCTGGCGGTACCGATCTGGGCGTCTACGGCGCGCACGACAACGTGTATTTCGGGCGTGTCGAAGACGGCACCCTGGAAAGCGAGTTCTCCGGCAACCTGGTCGAGGTCTGCCCGACCGGTGTGTTCACTGACAAGACCCACTCCGAGCGTTACAACCGCAAGTGGGACATGCAGTTCGCCCCGAGCATCTGCCATGGCTGCTCCAGCGGCTGCAACACCAGCCCGGGTGAACGCTATGGCGAAGTGCGCCGCATCGAGAACCGCTTCAACGGCTCGGTGAATGGCTACTTCCTGTGTGACCGTGGCCGTTTCGGCTATGGCTACGTCAACCGCGAAGACCGGCCACGTCAGCCGATGATGATGCTCAGCAAGATGAAGATGAGCCTCGATTCCGCACTGGATCAGGCGGCCGCGCTGCTGAAGAACCGCAAGGTGATCGGCATCGGCTCGCCACGGGCCAGCCTGGAGGGCAACTTCGCCCTGCGCGAACTGGTCGGCAACGATAACTTCTACTCCGGTATCGCCGCGGCCGAGCAGGCCAATATCCGCCTGATCCGTGACGTGCTGCAGAACGGCCCGCTGCCGGTGCCGACCCTGCGCGATATCGAGGATCACGACGCGGTATTCGTGCTCGGTGAAGACCTGACCCAGACCGCCGCGCGCATCGCTCTGGCGCTGCGCCAGTCGGTCAAGGGCAAGGCCACCGAGATCGCCGCCGGTGCGAAGATTCAGGACTGGCACATGGCTGCGGTGCAGAACGTCGCCCAGCACGCGCTCAATCCGCTGTTCATCGCCAGCGTCACCACTACCCGCCTCGACGATATCGCCGAGCAGTGCGTACAGGCGGCGCCGGATGACCTGGCTCGTATCGGTTTCGCCGTGGCCCACGCCATCGACCCGAGCGCTCCGGCAGTCAGTGGTATCGACAGCGAAGCCGCCGAGCTGGTGCAACGCATCGCCGAGGCGCTGCTCAATGCACGCCGCCCGCTGATCGTATCCGGTGCCTCGCTGGGTAGCCGGGCGCTGATCGAAGCCGCAGCGAACATCGCCAGCGCGCTGAAAAATCGCGGCAAGGCCGGCTCCATCAGCCTGGTGGTGCCGGAAGCCAACAGCTTGGGCCTGGCCCTGCTGATGGGTGAGCAGTTCGCCAGCCACACCCTGGACGAAGCGCTGCAAGCGCTCACCTCGGGCCAGGCCGATGCACTGGTGGTGCTGGAAAACGACCTCTACCACCGTACCGATGCCGCCCGTGTCGACGCCGCCCTGGCTGCCGCCAAGGTGGTGATCGTCGCCGATCACCAGAGCACTGCCACCACCGCCAAAGCGCACCTGCTACTGCCGGCCGCGAGCTTTGCCGAAGGCGATGGCACCCTGGTCAGCCAGGAAGGTCGCGCCCAGCGCTTCTTCCAGGTTTACGATCCGTCCTACTACGACGCCAACATTCTGGTTCGTGAAGGCTGGCGCTGGCTGCACGCCCTGCACAGCACACTGCTGGGCCGTGGCGTGGACTGGACGCAACTGGATCAGGTCACCGCCGCCTGTGCGGCCAGCAGTGCCGAGCTGGCCGGTATCCGTGATGCCGCGCCAGGCGCCTCGTTCCGCATCAAGGGCCTCAAACTGGCTCGCGAACCACACCGTTACAGCGGCCGTACCGCCATGCGCGCCAATATCAGCGTGCACGAACCGCGTCAGCCCCAGGACAAGGACTCGGCCTTCGCCTTCTCCATGGAAGGCTATTCGGGCAGCAAGGAAGACCGTCAGCAGATCCCCTTTGCCTGGTCGCCAGGCTGGAACTCGCCACAGGCTTGGAACAAGTTCCAAGACGAAGTCGGCGGTCACCTGCGTGCCGGTGACCCAGGTGTGCGCCTGATCGAAGCTACTGGCGCGGGTATTGACTGGTTCGCCGCCCCTGCGCCGTTCAATCCGGCCCAGGGCACCTGGCAGGCAGTGCCGCTGCACCACCTGTTCGGCAGCGAGGAAAATTCCTCGCGCGCTGCGCCAATCGCCGAGCGTATGCCTGCACCTTACATCGCGCTGGCCAAGGAAGAAGCCGGTCGCCTGAGCGCGGGCGACGGCGCTCTGCTGCAACTGACCGTCAATGGTCAGGCGCTGCACCTGCCGCTGCGCGTCATGGACGAGCTGGGCATCGGCCTGATCGGTTTGCCGATCGGTTTGCCTGGCATTCCACCGGCATTCGCCGGTGCTGCAGTGACCGCGCTATCAGTTACCAGCGCTGAGGAGGTCGTGCAATGAGTTGGCTGACTCCCGCGCTGCTCGACATCATTCAGGAAGTGCTCAAGGCCATCGTCATCCTGCTTGCCGTGGTGGTGTGCGGCGCGCTGCTGAGTTTCGTCGAACGCCGCCTGCTCGGCTGGTGGCAGGATCGCTACGGCCCCAACCGGGTTGGCCCATTCGGCATGTTCCAGATCGCTGCGGACATGCTGAAGATGTTCTTCAAGGAAGACTGGACGCCGCCGTTCGCTGACAAGGTGATTTTCACCCTGGCGCCGATCATCGGTATGGGCGCCATGCTCATCGCGTTTGCGATCATCCCCATCACCCCCAACTGGGGTGTGGCGGATCTGAACATCGGCATCCTGTTCTTCTTCGCCATGGCTGGCCTGTCGGTTTACGCCGTGCTGTTCGCGGGCTGGTCGAGCAACAACAAGTTCGCCCTGCTCGGCGCCCTGCGCGCCTCGGCGCAGACGGTGTCGTACGAAGTGTTCCTGGCCCTGGCGTTGATGGGTATCGTCGCCCAGGTCGGCTCGTTCAACATGCGCGATATCGTCGATTACCAGGCCGAGAATCTGTGGTTCATCATTCCGCAGTTCTTTGGTTTCTGTACCTTCTTCATCGCTGGCGTTGCCGTGACTCACCGTCACCCCTTCGACCAGCCGGAAGCGGAACAGGAACTGGCCGACGGCTATCACATCGAGTATGCCGGCATGAAATGGGGCATGTTCTTCGTCGGTGAATACATCGGCATCGTGACCATTTCCGCCCTGCTGGTAACGCTGTTCTTCGGCGGCTGGCACGGCCCGTTCGGCATCCTGCCGCAGATCCCGTTCTTCTGGTTCGCGATCAAGACCTGTTTCTTCATCATGATCTTCATTCTGCTGCGCGCGTCCATTCCACGCCCACGGTATGACCAAGTCATGGCCTTCAGCTGGAAGTTCTGTCTGCCGCTGACCCTGATCAACCTGCTGGTGACCGGCGCCGTCGTGCTGGCCACGGCCCAGTAAGGAGAAAGCGATGTTCAAATATATCTGGGACATATTGGTCGGTACCGCGACCCAATTGCGCAGCCTGGTGATGGTCTTCGGCCATGGCTTTCGCAAGCGCGACACCCTGCAATACCCGGAAGAGCAGGTCTATCTGCCGCCACGCTACCGTGGCCGCATCGTATTAACCCGCGACCCGGATGGCGAAGAGCGCTGCGTAGCCTGCAACCTGTGCGCCGTGGCGTGCCCGGTGGGCTGTATCTCGCTGCAGAAAGCCGAAACCGAAGATGGTCGCTGGTACCCGGACTTCTTCCGCATCAACTTCTCGCGCTGCATCTTCTGCGGTCTGTGCGAGGAGGCCTGCCCAACCACGGCGATTCAGCTCACCCCGGATTTCGAGATGGGCGAGTTCAAACGTCAGGATCTGGTCTACGAGAAAGAAGATTTGCTGATTTCCGGCCCTGGCAAATACCCCGACTACAACTTCTATCGCGTGGCCGGTATGGCCATTGCCGGCAAGCCGAAAGGCGCTGCGCAGAACGAAGCCGAGCCGATCAACGTCAAGGGGTTGTTGCCATAATGGAATTCGCCTTCTATTTCTCAGCAGGGGTCGCGGTTGCCTCGACCGTTGGCGTTATCACCGGCAAGAATCCGGTGCACGCCCTGCTCTACCTGATCATTTCCCTGCTCGCCGTTTCCATGGTGTTCTTCAGCCTCGGCGCGCCGTTCGCTGGCGCCCTGGAAATCATCGTTTACGCAGGCGCGATCATGGTGCTGTTCGTGTTCGTGGTGATGATGCTCAACCTTGGCCCGGCCTCCGTGCAGCAGGAACGCACCTGGCTGACACCGGGTATCTGGATCGGCCCTGGGCTGCTTTCCGCCGTGCTGCTGGGGCAACTGCTGTACGTGCTGTTTGCCGTACCGAGTGGCGCCACCATCGGCCATACCACGGTCGATGCCAAAGCCGTCGGCATTCACCTGTTCGGCCCTTATCTGCTGGCCGTGGAGCTGGCTTCCATGCTGCTGCTCGCCGCGCTGGTCGCCGCCTATCACCTGGGCCGCAATGACATCAAGGACGCTACGCCATGAACGGTATTCCAATGGAGCACGGCCTGGCGCTGGCCGGCGTGCTGTTCAGTCTCGGCCTAGTCGGCCTGATGGTGCGTCGCAACATCCTGTTCGTACTGATGAGCCTGGAAGTGATGATGAACGCCGCCGCCCTGGCGTTCGTCGTGGCAGGTGCACGCTGGGGGCAGGCTGATGGGCAGATCATGTTCATCCTGATCATCGCCCTGGCGGCTGCCGAAGCGAGCATCGGCCTGGCGATCCTGCTGCAGTTGTATCGCCGCTTCCACACCCTCGATATCGACGCAGCCAGCGAGATGCGCGGATGAACTTCCTATTCCTGACATTACTGTTCCCTCTGATTGGCTGGTTCATCCTGGCCTTTTCCCGTGGCCGCCTTTCAGAAACTGTTGCAGCGATCATTGGCGTTGGCTCTGTTGGCCTTTCGGCGCTGACCACCGCCGTGATCATCTGGCAGTTCAATACCGTGCCGCCGTTAGACGGTGTGTATACCCAAACCTTGTGGCAGTGGATGAGTGTCGAGGGCCTGGCGCCGAGCTTCACCCTGTATCTGGACGGCCTGTCGCTGACCATGCTCGGCGTGGTGACCGGTGTTGGCTTCCTGATCCACCTGTTCGCCAGCTGGTACATGCGTGGTGAAGAGGGTTACTCGCGTTTCCTCTCCTACACCAACCTGTTCATCTTCAGCATGGTTCTGCTGGTGCTGGGCGACAACCTGATGACCCTGTTCTTCGGGTGGGAAGGCGTAGGTCTGTGCTCGTACCTGCTGATCGGCTTCTATTACAAGCACGTGCCAAACGGTAACGCGGCGCTGAAGGCCTTCATCGTCACCCGCATCGGCGACGTGTTCCTGATGATTGGCCTGTTCCTGCTGTTCCTCAATCTCGGCACCCTGAACATTCAGGAACTGATGGTGCTGGCACCGCAGAAGTACATGGCTGGCGACACCTGGCTGTGGTTGGCGACGCTGATGCTGCTCGGCGGCGCAGTCGGCAAATCCGCCCAGCTGCCGCTGCAGACTTGGCTGGCTGACGCCATGGCCGGTCCGACCCCGGTTTCGGCACTGATTCACGCCGCCACCATGGTCACCGCAGGCGTCTACCTGATCGCCCGTACCAACGGCCTGTTCCTGCTGACCCCGGAGATTCTCCAACTGGTCGGCATCGTCGGTGGTGTGACGCTGGTACTGGCAGGCTTCGCCGCTCTGGTGCAGACCGACATCAAGCGCATCCTCGCCTACTCGACCATGAGCCAGATCGGCTACATGTTCCTCGCCCTGGGCGTTGGCGCCTGGGACGCGGCGATCTTCCACCTGATGACCCACGCCTTCTTCAAGGCGCTGCTGTTCCTCGCCTCCGGTTCGGTGATCCATGCCTGCCACCACGAGCAGAACATCTTCAAGATGGGCGGCCTGTGGAAGAAGCTGCCACTGGCCTACGCCAGCTTCATCGTCGGTGGCTCGGCTCTGGCGGCGCTGCCGCTGATCACCGTGGGCTTTTATTCCAAGGACGAGATCCTTTGGGAAGCCTTCGCCAGCGGCAACTCCGGCCTGCTTTACGCCGGCCTGCTGGGCGCCTTCATGACCTCGATCTACACCTTCCGGCTGATCTTCATCGCCTTCCATGGCGAACAGAAGACCGAGGCCCATGCCGGTCATGGCATCGCTCACAACCTGCCGCTGCTGGTGCTGATCGTGCTGTCGACCTTCATCGGTGCCTGGATCACCCCGCCGCTGGCTGGCGTGTTGCCAGAGAGCGCCGGCCATGCCGGTGGCGAAGCCAAGCACAGCCTGGAAATCGTCTCGGGCTGCATCGCCCTGGCTGGCATCCTGCTGGCGGCGATGCTGTTTCTCGGCAAGCGCAGCTTCGTTACCGCTATTGCGGCCAGCGCGCCGGGGCGTTTCCTGTCGGCCTGGTGGTTCGCTGCCTGGGGCTTCGACTGGCTTTACGACAAGATTTTCGTGCAGCCCTACCTGTTCCTCTGCCGCGTGCTCGCCCGTGACCCCATCGATGGTGCCATCGGCATCATCCCGCGCCTGGCGCGTGGCGGTCATGGCGTGTTGAGCCGTAGCGAGACCGGGCAGCTGCGCTGGTACGCCATCTCCATCGCCGGGGGCGCCGTGCTGGTGCTCGCCGCTGTGTTGCTGGCCTGACCGATGATCCCGAATACTTTTTCTAAGGAAACTCGCCCGTCATGATTCTGCCTTGGCTAATCCTGATTCCCTTTATCGGCGGCCTGTTGTGCTGGCAGGCGGAGCGCTTCGGCGGAACCCTGCCGCGCTGGATAGCGCTGCTGACCATGTCCCTGCTGTTCGGCCTCGGCCTGTGGCTGTGGGGCACCGGCGACTTCAGCCTGGCGCCTGCGCCGGGTGCCGAGCCACGCTGGGCCCACGAGTTCCAGGTGCGCTGGATCGAGCGCTTCGGTATCAGCATTCACCTGGCGATGGATGGCCTGTCGGTACTGATGGTCACCCTCACCGGCCTGCTCGGTGTGCTCTCGGTGCTCTGCTCGTGGAACGAGATCCAGAACCGCGTCGGCTTCTTCCACCTCAACCTGATGTGGATTCTCGGCGGCGTGGTCGGTGTGTTCCTGGCCATCGACCTGTTCCTGTTCTTCTTCTTCTGGGAAATGATGCTGGTGCCGATGTATTTCCTCATCGCGCTCTGGGGTCATAGCGGCAGCCCTGGCAAGAGCCGCATCAACGCGGCCACCAAGTTCTTCATCTTCACGCAGGCCAGCGGCCTGGTGATGCTGGTGGCGATCCTCGGCCTGGTGTTCGTGCACTTCAACCAGACCGGCGTGTTCACCTTCAACTACGCGGACCTGCTCAAGACCGAACTGTCGGAAGGCACCGAATACCTGCTGATGCTCGGCTTCTTCATCGCCTTCGCGGTGAAGTTCCCCGTGGTGCCGTTCCACTCCTGGCTGCCGGACGCCCACGCTCAGGCGCCGACCGCTGGCTCCGTGGATCTCGCCGGTATCCTGCTGAAAACTGCGGCCTACGGCCTGCTGCGCTTCGCCCTGCCGTTGTTCCCCAATGCCTCGGCAGAGTTCGCGCCGATCGCCATGGGTCTGGGCGTGTTCGCGATCCTCTACGGCGCATTGCTGTCCTTCGCGCAGACCGATATCAAGCGCCTGGTGGCCTACTCCAGCGTGTCGCACATGGGCTTCGTGCTGATCGCCATCTACTCCGGCAGCCAGATCGCCCTGCAGGGTGCGGTGGTGCAGATGATGGCTCACGGCCTGTCGGCTGCTGCACTGTTCATCCTCTGTGGTCAGCTGTACGAGCGCCTGCACACCCGTGACATGCGCGAGATGGGTGGCATCTGGGCACGCATGTCCTGGCTGCCGGCGTTGAGCCTGTTCTTCGCCGCCGCCGCACTGGGTCTGCCGGGCACCGGCAACTTCGTTGGCGAGTTCCTGATTCTGATCGGCAGTTTCCCGACAGCCCCCTGGATCACAGTGATCGCTGCGACCGGCCTGGTACTGGGCTCGGTGTACTCGCTGATCATGATCCATCGTGCGCATTTTGGTCCGGTGAAGAACGACAGCCCACTGCCAGGTCTGCAATTTCGTGAACTGAGCATGGTGCTGTGCCTGGCCGTGCTGCTGATTCTGCTCGGCGTTTACCCGCAGCCGGTGCTCGACACTTCCGCCGCCAGCATGCAAGGCGTGCAGCAGTGGTTCAGCGGCGCCCTCAATCAACTCGCTTCGGGCCAGTAGACGTTATGGAACATCACGCTGTGGAATTCACCACCCAACACCTGATCGCCCTGCTCCCGCTGCTGGTCACCTGCGCCACCGTGGTCGTGGTGATGCTGGCCATCGCCTGGAAGCGCAGCCATGCAATGACCTTCGTGCTCTCGGTGATCGGCCTCAACGCGGCGCTGCTGTCGCTGCTGCCGGCTATCGGCGTCACCCCGCTGCAGGTCACCCCGCTGATGCAGATCGACACCTTCGCCTGTTACTACATGGCGCTGGTGCTGATCGCGACGCTGGCCTGTGTGACCCTGACCCACGCCTACCTGGGCGAGGCGACGGTGAGCGATGGCAAGACCAAGGGTTACCCACGCAATCGCGAGGAAATGTACCTGCTGCTGCTGCTCTCCGCGGCCGGCGGCTTGGTGCTGGTCAGCACCGAGCACTTGGCGGGCCTATTCATCGGTCTGGAGCTGCTCTCGGTACCGACCTACGGGATGATCGCTTACGCGTACTTCAACAAGCGCTCCCTGGAAGCCGGTATCAAGTACATGGTGCTGTCGGCAGCCGGCAGTGCCTTCCTGCTGTTCGGCATGGCGTTGCTGTATGCCGACGCCGGCAGCCTGAGCTTCGCCGAGATCGGTGCCAGCCTGGCCACGGCCAGCGGCAGCCAGTTGGTGCAGATCGGCATCGGCATGATGCTCATCGGCCTGGCGTTCAAGCTGTCCATGGTGCCGTTCCACCTGTGGACGCCAGACGTCTACGAAGGTGCTCCGGCGCCTGTGGCTGCGTTCCTGGCCACGGCCAGCAAGGTGGCGGTGTTCGCCGTGCTGCTGCGCCTCTATCAGCTTTCCCCGGCTACCGCTGGCGGCTGGCTGAACGACCTGCTGACGGTCATCGCCATCGCCTCGATCCTGTTCGGCAACCTGCTGGCTCTGGTACAGAACAACCTCAAGCGCCTGCTCGGTTACTCGTCCATCGCCCACTTCGGTTATCTGCTGGTGGCGCTGATCGCCAGCAAGGGCCTGGCCGTGGAAGCCATCGGCGTGTACATGGCCACCTACGTGCTGACCAGCCTTGGCGCGTTCGGCGTAATCACTCTAATGTCTACGCCTTACAATGGCCGTGATGCTGACGCGCTGTACGAATACCGTGGCCTGTTCTGGCGCCGCCCGTACCTGACCGCGGTACTCACGGTAATGATGCTGTCGCTGGCCGGTATTCCGCTCACCGCGGGCTTCATCGGCAAGTTCTACGTGATTGCCGCAGGCGTACAGGCACAGCTGTGGTGGCTGATCGGTGCACTGATTCTGGGCAGCGCCATCGCGGTGTTCTACTACCTGCGCGTAATGGTCACGCTGTTCCTCAACGAGCCTAACCTGCAGCGTCACGACGCCCAGTTCAACTGGGGCCAGCGTGCCGGCGGGATCATGCTGATCCTGGTAACCGTTATGGCATTCATCCTTGGTGTCTACCCGCAGCCGCTGCTGGACTTGGTGCAGCAGGCAGGCCTCAGCGCCGCGCTCTGATCGCAACGCACCGAAAAATGGCTGCCACTGGGCAGCCATTTTTTATCCAGCGTTGAAATCTGGCCGGGCAGCCGCAGACAAGCCATCACGTAGCCTGCCGCTGAGCGAAGCGATGCGCAGGATGAGTTGGAAGACGAACACCCTCACTCGCGTGGCCAGCGCTCCCCGGATTTCGCGTCGCTCTCCCAGGGCTACCGACGATTCGATATGTGCGCGTCACAAACAAAAACGGCTGCCCCAGGGCAGCCGTTTGTTTTTCTCCAACACCCTACTCGGGCAATCTGGCCGTTTTCTTCCCCGCGCTGAACAGGTTCCAACTGGCAACGAACAATGCCGCTATCAAAGGGCCAAGAACGAAGCCGTTGAGACCGAACAGCGCCATACCGCCCAGGGTAGAGATCAGAATCAGGTAATCGGGCAGGCGAGTGTCCTTGCCGACCAGGATCGGACGCAGAATGTTGTCCACCAGACCGATGACCAGCACGCCGAACAGAGTCAGCACCACGCCCTGCCAGACGCTGCCGCTGAGAAATAGGTAAATGGCAACCGGAGCCCAGACGATGCCGGCACCGGCAGCCGGCAGCAGCGACAGGAAGGCCATCAGGACGCCCCACAGCAGTGGGCTGGGAATGCCCAGCACCCAGAAGATCAGACCACCCAGGGCACCCTGAACCGCTGCGACCACGATATTGCCTTTCACCGTGGCACGTACCACTCGGGTGAACTTGATCTGCAAACGGCGCTTGGTGTTGTCGCCCAGCGGAACAGCCATGCGGATATCACGCACCAGTTCCTGGCCATCACGCAGCAGGAAGAACAGCAGATACAGCATGATGAAAAAGCTGATCACGAACTGAATGGTGCCCTGACCAATGGAGAACACCTTGGTCGCCAGGTACTGGCTGCCGGCTGCGGCGCCGCTGGATATCTGCTCACGCAGGCCGTCCAGGTTGCCCATACCGATGCGGTCGATCTGCTGCTGCATGAACGCAGGGAGCATTTCCTTGGTGCTGGTGACGTAGGCGCCTACGTCCAGGTCGCCCGACTCGATACGCTGATAGATGCTGGTGCCCTCCGCCACCATCGCCGAGGTGATGAAGATAACCGGCAAAATCGCCACCAGCAGGCAAATAACCAGCGTCAGCAAAGCCGACAAGTTGCCGCGTCCGCCAATGCGCCGGGCCATGCGCCGTTGCAAGGGGGCGAACACCACCGCCAGTGCCACCGCCCAGAACACCGCACCGTAGAACGGCAGCAAGATCCAGATGAAGGCGATCGTCACCAGGACGAGCAGCAGGATGAAGGTTTTCTTTTCGAGGGAGGTAGTGGGCATGGTCGGATCACAGGAGGGGTATGCCCGTTAGTCTCCTGCGGCCCGTACAAAGTGCGAGAAACTTCTCGAGAAGGGCATCCTTGCCCGCGTTGCTCAAATTCTGAACTGCCGCACCAATTGCTCCAGGCCCTGCCCCAGCTGCGCCAGGCTGCGTGCCGTCTGCGCGCCCTGGCGGGTTTCGTCGGCGACGCTGTCTACCGCACCAGCAATCTGGTGCACGCTGCGGTTGATCTCTTCGGCTACCGCGGTCTGCTCCTCGGCGGCACTGGCGATCTGCGCGTTCATGGCATTGATGGTGCCGATCAGCCCGGCGATGGCATCCAGCGAGGTGCCGGCCTTGTTGGCCTGTTCGCTGGTGATGTCGCCAGCATCGCTGGACTGGCGCATGGCGTTGACCGCATCCCGCGTGCCGCTCTGCAGGCGGTCGATCATGCCCTGAATTTCCTGGGTGCTTTGCTGGGTGCGGCTGGCAAGCGCCCGTACTTCGTCGGCAACCACGGCGAAACCACGGCCCGCCTCGCCGGCACGCGCCGCCTCGATCGCAGCATTGAGGGCCAGCAGATTGGTCTGCTCGGCAATCGAGCGGATCACGTCGAGCACGCTGACGATGGAGTGCACGTCCTTCTGCAGGTTGTCGAGTGAAGTGCCGCTGCCGCGAATGTCGCCCACCAGGGAGTGGATACGAGCGATGCTGCCGTCGACCACCTGTTTGGCCGCCTGCCCTTCACGATCGGTCTGTTGGGCAGCCTCAGCGGCGCCCTGGGCGCTTTTCGCTACTTCGTGGGCTGCGGCGGACATCTCGTTGATCGCCGTGGCCACCTGATCCGTTTCGTGACGCTGCCGCTCCATGGCCTGTTCGGAGCGCTGCGCCTGGGCGGCGACCTGGCCGACCAGTTCGGTCAACTGCCCAGTCATGTCGGCGATCTGCCGCACCAAAGCGTGCACTTTGTCGACGAAACGGTTGAACGAGCCGGCCAGTTCGCCCAGTTCGTCACGGCTGGTTACCGGCAGGCGGCGAGTCAGATCGCCATCGCCAGCGGCGATATCGTCGAGGTTGGCTTTTATCTGCTGCAGCGGGCGCAGGAAGGTATTGGCGAGAATTGCGCCGACCACCCCGAAGACCACCAGCAGCACCACCGCAATCACCAGGATGCTGGTGATGATGGTGCTGACTCGCTGATCGATGCTCTCACGCACAGCTACGATCTGTTCCTCTACGCCGTCCAGATTGATCGCCGTGCCCAGGGCCATGTCCCATTTTGGCAGGTAATAGCTGTAGGCAAGTTTGGGAACCTGAATCGCTTCGTTGGTAGGCAGTGGTGAGGAGTAATTGACGAAGTTGCTGTTGTCTTTGGCGACGCGCACCAATTCGCGGTTCACATAGACGCCGTTGACATCACGCCGATCGTTGAGGCTCTTGCCGACATCCACGGAGCTGTCGCTGCGAAACAGCCTGACCACATTGGAGTCGTGACCAAAGAAGTAGCCGTCCTTGCCGTATTTGATCTTGGACAGAATCACGATGGCCTGCGCGCGGCTGCTCAGATCCCCATTGGGGGCCGCATCGTAGAGGCTCTGAACAGCCCCCAGAGCAATCGAGCTGTAGTTCTGCAGCTCATTGCGTTTCTCGTCCAGAAGCCGGGTGCGGGTCTCGACGACCTCAGCCTCCGCCAGTCCGTACAGCACCTTGGCGGCAGCGCCACTGAGTACCAAGGCGAACAGCAGAACGGGAACCAGTGCCAACAGCACGACTTTGGACTTCAACGTGAGGCGCATTTTTATTTTCCTTGTGGCCAAGCGAAGCCAACGGAAAAGGCTTCTACTCAGGTCATCGGCAGGCGCCAACGAAACCTTAAGCTCGTCAGCGGCGACCTGGAAATTGCGCCTGATTCGTTACAGCACCATGGCGGCGACCCAGCCGAACACCAGCAACGGCAGGTTGTAGTGCAGGAAAGTAGGCACCACGGTGTCCCAGATGTGATTGTGCTGGCCATCGACATTGAGGCCGGCCGTCGGGCCCAGGGTCGAATCCGAAGCGGGCGAGCCGGCATCGCCAATGGCGCCGGCGGTGCCGACGATGCACACCGTGGCCAGGGGGCTGAAGCCCAACTGCACGCACAGCGGCACGAAAATCGCGGCAATGATCGGCACCGTGGAGAACGACGAGCCGATGCCCATGGTCACCAGCAGTCCGACCAGCAGCATCATCAGCACGCCCAGCCCCTTGCTGTCGCCGATCCAGGCGGCGCTGGCATCCACCAGCCCTTTCACCTCCCCCGTCTCGCGCATCACTTCGGCGAACCCTGAAGCGGCGATCATGATGAAGCCGATCATCGCCATCATCTTCATGCCTTCGGTGAACAGGTCATCGGTTTCCTTCCAGCGCACGATGCCCGAGGCGGAGAACACCACGAAACCGAGCAGCGCGCCGATGATCATCGAGTCGAGCCACAGTTGCGCGCCGAAGGCGATGGCCACGGCAATGCCCGCCACGGCGAGGCTACGGCGGTTGTAGGCGACATCCACGCGTTCGGTTCGCTCGACCAGCGCCAGGTCGTAACTGCGCTTGCGGCGATAGCTGTACAGCGCCAACAACAGGCCAGTAACCATGCCCATGGCCGGGATCAGCATGGCGTGGCTGACGTTCACGCCGGTGACGTCCACGCCGCTGCGCACCACGTTGGCCAGCAGGATTTCGTTGAGGAAGATATTGCCGAAGCCCACCGGCAGGAACATATAAGGAGTGATCAGGCCGAAGGTCAGCACGCAGGCGATCAGCCGACGGTCGAGCTGCAGGCGGGTGATGACGTAGAGCAGCGGCGGTACCAGCAAGGGGATGAAGGCGATATGGATCGGCAGGATATTCTGCGAGGAGATCGCTACCACCAGCAGTAGCCCCACCAACATCCACTTCAGCGAACCGCCGCCGCCACCGCGTGCATCCTGACGGCCGACCAGCACCAGCGCCTTGTCGGCCAGGGCATGGGCCAGCCCGGATTTGGCGATGGCCACGGCGAAGGCACCGAGCAAGGCATAGGAAAGCGCTACGGTAGCACCACCACCCAAGCCCTTGTTGAACGCGGCCAGAGAGCCTTCGATGCCCAGGCCGCCGATCATCCCGCCAGCCAGTGCACCAACGATCAGCGCCACCACCACGTGTACCCGGCAAAGGCTGAGGATCAGCATGATGCCGACGGCGGCGATAACTGCGTTCATTGATGGCTCCTGGAATCGCCGCGCAAGCCACGGCCCATTGGGGTGGCCGCCAGGGGCGGCAGGCCACAAAAAGCGTCGCACTCTGCCGGAAGCTGACCTAGGTGTCAAAAATCGGCCCAGGCGTTACGGTCAGATTCACACGGCTTACTCAAGAACGGTTCTAAGCAAATAGCACAAACGTCCTTTGCGCTTTCGATAGTGAACGTTAGCCTCACGCCTTTTACCCATGGAGGATCCACATGCTCGACATCGTTCTGGTCTCAGGTTCAAGCCGACCTGATAGCCAATCCGCAAAAGTTGCCCATTTTCTGCGTCAACGTCTGATTGCCCTGGGCAAGACCAGCGCAGAGCTGAGCCAGGTCATCGATCTGGGCACCGGCCCCCTGCCCCTTTGGCCTGCCGAAGACAAAGGCACGTGGCCGGATTACAGCCAACGCCTGAAAAGTGCCGATGCGGTGGTGGTGATCGCCCCCGAGTGGAACGGCATGGCCGGGCCGGCAATCAAGAATTTCTTCATCTATGCCAGCAAGGCCGAGCTGGCCCACAAGCCGGGTCTGCTGGTGGGTGTATCGTCGGGTATTGGCGGCGGTAGCCCGATCGCCGAGCTGCGCAGCTCGAGCTACAAGAACTGCCGCGTGAACTACCTGCCCGAGCACCTGATCATCCGCCAGGTGACCAAGGTGCTCAATGACGAGCAGCCGGCCAGCGAAGACGACAGCCGCATTCGCGCGCGTATCGACTACACCCTAGACATCCTTGCTCAATACGGTGAAGCGCTGAAGCCGGTGCGGGCCAATATCGACTTGAGCGATCCGGCCTTCACCAACGGCATGTAAGCAATGGCGGGGCATTCATGACGGATGCCCCCGCATCGAGCCAGGCCCGTAGCCTGGGTAGTGCGAAGCGAAACCCGGGTAAATCCTCGCTACGGCGCTCAGCGAGCGCGCAAAGGCAGCTCGATTCTCACCCGCAGCCCACCCAGGTCACTGTCATGCAGCGATATCGTGCCGCCCCAAGCGTCGACGATATCGCGCACGATGCCCAAGCCCAAACCATGCCCAGCGGTCTGCTCATCCAGGCGAATGCCCCGGCTCAGCACATCCTCGCGGCGCTCGCTTTCGATCCCAGGGCCATCGTCATCGACACTCAGCACATAAGCATCGGCCGTCTGTACGATCTGCAGGCGCACCTGGCTGTCCGCCCACTTGCAGGCGTTATCCAGCAGGTTGCCGAGTAGCTCCAGTAAATCCTCGCGGTCGCGTGGCAGGCGCAAATCCGGCGGCGAAGTCTGCCAACTCAACTCCAGGCCGCTGTCGTGGATCATGCCCAGGGTGGCGAACAGCCCCGGCAACTCTTCCTTGCAATCGAAATGCGCACCGGGCAAGGCTTCGCCGGCCAGCCGAGCACGGCCCAGTTCGCGGGCGATACGCTGTTCGATCTGCTGCAGGTGTTCGATCAGGTTGTCGCGCAGCTCTGGATGAGCACGCAGTTCGTCCCGCGAGGCCAGATTGACCAATACCGCCAGCGGCGTTTTCAGGGCATGGCCGAGGTTGCCGAGGGCGTTGCGCGAGCGTTTCAGGGTGTCTTCGGTGTGGGCCAACAGATGGTTGATCTGCTCGACCAAGGGCTCGAGCTCCTCGGGTACCCGCTCATCCAGTTCCGAGCGCTGGCCTTGCTGCAGCTGGGCGATCTGCACACGGGTCTGCTCCAGTGGGCGCAGAGCGCGGCTGACGGCGATGCGTTGCAATAACAGAATCAGCGCCAGGCTACCCAGGCCCAGGCCAAGGCCGATGCGCTGTACGCGCCGAAAACTTTCCAGAACAGGCGTGTAATCGCGTGCCACGGAGATGGTCAGTTGTTGACCAAAGCGTCTGTACTCGCCGCGGTAGGCGACCAGCAGTTGTCCCTGTGGCCCGTCTTGCAGCTCGGGCTGCAGGCCATCGATATCCGAGGGCTGCAGTTCGCTGTCCCACAATGAGCGTGAACGCCAGCTCTTGTCGGCAAAGTCGATACGGAAATAAAGCCCGGAGTATGGTCGCTGAAAGGCTGCACTGAGCCGCGATTCATCCAGCTGGATACCGGAAGGGCCGCGTACCAGGGCAATCAGTAACGATTGAGCCTCCTCCTCGAGCCCCGACTGCATGTAGCGGCGCAGGCTGTTGTCGAACAGCCACAGGCAGGTCTGTGCCAGTAGCAGGCCAATGATCAACAGCACGCTGATCAGGCCGAGACTCAGACGCCGCTGAATCGACCTCAAGCGGCGCTACCGCAGAACCGGTAGCCCTGGCCACGACGGGTTTCGATCACTTCACGGCCGAGCTTGCGGCGCAGGTGGTTGACGTGAACCTCGATGACGTTGGAGTCACGCTCGGTTTCACCATCGTAGAGGTGTTCGGCCAGGTGGCTTTTGGAGAGAATCTGCCCGGCGTGCATCATGAAGTAGCGCAGCAGACGAAACTCTGCAGCGGTCAGCTCGATCTCCTGCTCGCCACGGCTGACGCACTGCCGGCCTTCATCCAGATGCAAGCCGGCAGCCTGCAGTTGCGGCTGATTGGCCAAACCGCGGGCACGACGTAACAGCGCCTGGATGCGCAACTGCAGCTCTTCAGGGTGAAACGGCTTGGTCAGGTAATCGTCGGCACCGACCTTCAGCCCTTCGATACGCTCCGCCCACGAGCCGCGGGCGGTGAGCACGAGCACCGGGGTAGCGAGGCCACCCTTACGCCATTCCTGCAACACCTCGAGCCCCGGTTTGCCGGGCAAACCGAGGTCGAGAATGATCAGGTCATAGGGCTCGCTGGCACCCTGGTAGACCGCATCGCGGCCATCGGCCAGCCAGTCCACCGCGTAACCCTGGCGGGTCAGCGAGGCGATCAACTCATCAGCAAGAGGAACGTGGTCTTCCACCAGCAACAGGCGCATGTCAGTCGTCTACCTCATCCTTCAGAATCCGCCCGTCGTGGGCGTCCAGTTCCAACTCGCGAACCACGCCCTCGCGGGTCAGCAGTTCCACTTCGTAAACGAAGACATCGTCCTCTTCCTCCAGCTCGGCCTCGAGCAGAGTCGCGCCGGGGTAACGCTGCAGCGCCTCACGCATCAACTGGTCGAGCGGCAGGATCACGCCGCTCAAGCGCAGATCCCGCGCCTCGTCCTGGTCGAGGTCACGCGCGCTGGCGGCGCAGGTCAGCGTCACCAGCAGCATGATGGAAATGAAGCGTAAAACCGGGTTGCCTTTCATCAATCATCCTGATGGTTCTTGAGGATGGTGCCATTGGTCGCGTCGAGTTCGACATCCCATTTGCGGTTCTGGGCGTCACGCACTTCTACCTGATACAGGTAGCGACCATATTCTTCCTCGAGTTCGGTGTCCTCCAGTTTACCGCCCGGATGTGCGGCAAGGGCAGCCTCATTGAGTTTTTCGAAGGACTGGATGGTACCGGCGTCACGCAACTTCAGCGCTTCATCCGGGCCCAGGTCACGGGCCTGGGCGATACCGGCGGTGGCGGTCAGGGCGGCAGCGGCGAACAATGCAGTCAATTTCTTCACGGTTAACTCCTTGGTGATCTGTTTCGACGGTGTTCAGATTAAGGGAGGCGACTTAACTCAAACTGAATTGCTCCACAGACCTGCATACCTCCGGCCTCTATACTGGTCGCTCGCAACTGGAGCCCCGCATGAGCGCCATTCAGATCAAGTACCCCGCCCTTACCCTCAAGGCTGGCCGCCGTGCCCTGGCACGCATTCGCGAACGTAATCTGCAGCCGGCGGATGTCGGTACCCTGCCCGGTGCGGCTGGTGGACCCAAGGCACTCGGCATCCAGGGGCTGGATATCGCCTTGTTCGGCGACTGGCTGGCGCGCGCACCGCGGGAACGCTCACTGATCGGCGCCTCGATTGGTTCCTGGCGCTTCGCCAGTGCCTGTCTGCCAGAGCCCGCTGTGGCATTACGGCGCCTGGGCGAGCTGTATACCGGCATGCGTTTCGCCAAGGGCGTGAGCATGCTCGAGGTGTCCCGGCGCTGCACGCAAATGCTCGACGAACTGCTGCAGCAGCAGGATGCCGATGTACTCGACAATGCTCATTACCGGCTCAATATCATGGTGGTGAAAAGTCACGGGCTGCTTGCCGAAGATGGCAAGCGCGCACTAGGGCTGGGACTCTCGTCGGTGATGGGCAGCAACATTCTGGGGCGCCCGCGTCTGGCCCGCCACTTCGAGCGGGTGATTCTCCACGACGCGCGCCTGGCACCACCGCTGCACCCGCTCACCGATTTTCCTTCGCGCTGCCTGCCGTTGGATATCGGCAACTTGCGCCATGCGCTGCTGGCATCGGGCTCGATACCGTTCGTGATGCAGGGCGTACGCGACATCCCCGGCGTGGGCCCGGGCACTTATCGAGATGGCGGCCTGCTCGACTACCACCTGGATCTGCCCTACAGCGGTGACGACATCGTGCTGTACCCGCATTTTACTGATCGCATCATTCCCGGCTGGTTCGACAAGGGCATGCCCTGGCGTCGCGGTGATGCCACACGCCTGCAGAATGTCCTGCTCCTCGCTCCGTCGCGCGAGTACCTGGCACGTCTGCCCTACGGCAAGCTGCCGGATCGCAAGGATTTCAGCCGTTTTCTCGGTGATGACGCCGGGCGCGAGCGATATTGGCGCCTGGCAATGGACGAAAGCCAGCGCCTGGGTGATGAGTTTCTCGAGCTGCTAGAGGCAGGCAGCCTGGCTGATCGCCTGCAGCCACTGTAGATCCCGGCAGCGTTTCACGACGTAAACGTCGGAAAACTGGCAGCAGCTCGCCTACTGCCGTTAAACGCTTGCCATTATTGATAAAAAACACGGAACCAAACGGAACCGAATACTCAGGTTATTTTCCTATTAACTGTTGGTGTCGTTTCAATGGTTGGTAACGCAATGAGTGTCCTAACCCTTGAAAACTTTGATGCTCGTCAACTTCACAATTTAATTTTCGGTTTTTTGAAAAATTAATTGATTCGGATGTGACTTGCAGGGCTCATCGAAACATCAACAGCTATGAACGTCAGCGTTAACAAGCTCGCTGACACTATGAGTCACTGGGAAAACCTCGGAGAACCGACCCCATGAACGCTTCGCTGCGTTTCAATGATGCACTGCTGATTGCCGATCGTGCCTTTCAACCTTTTCACTGTGTAGCCTGGGCCCCCCAGGACGGCACCGGCGTGCTGAGCCTTACGGTCGTAGACCGCACCAGCACTCGCCTGATCGATCGTACGCAACTCACCAGCAGCATTTACAGCGACCCACAGGAGCTGGCCAAGGCCCTGAAAAAATCCCGCGACGAGTTGAGCAGCAAAGGCTTTAACCTCGCGCCGTGGAGCATGCCGGAATAGAGCGGTAGTCGCTCACTTTCACTATGTCATGAAAGTTGCCGCACCTCTGGTGCGGCAACTTGTCTCGGTACTGAAACATCCCTCCCCTGTTTTATTTCCCGGTTCACCGCATTCGGAAACACTGAACTTAAGATCGTGTTCGGCTGGCTAAGTATTTATCCGTCGCAACGAGCTGGCCGGCATGCATTACGTCGTTGAAGTACAGCGGTTTCCGATGACGCATTGCGTCGCTTACCTCTTGGTTGGCACCTCCATTACCGTATTGGAGTGCCGTCGATGAGCGACTCGCCGTTGATCCCCGAACTACCCAGTGATCTGCACTACGTCGATGACAGCGGCCCTGGCATCACTCGGCGCAAGCTGCGCGGCAAGTTCTGCTACTTCGAACCTGGCGGTGAACGCATTCGCGATGCCGAGCAGATCGCTCGCATCAACGCGCTGGCCATTCCACCCGCCTACGTCGACGTGTGGATCTGCCCAGATTCCAAGGGCCACCTGCAGGCCACCGGCCGCGATGCACGTGGTCGCAAGCAATACCGCTACCACCCGCGCTGGCGCGAAGTCCGCGACACCGACAAGTACGCCAACCTGCTGCTATTCGGTAAAGCCCTGCCGAAACTGCGCCAGACCGTGGAGCAACACTTGCTGCTGCCCGAACACGGCCGCGAAAAGGTCATGGCCACGGTCATTACCTTGCTCGACAACACCCTGATCCGCATCGGCAACGTGCGCTATGCCAAAGAGAACCGCTCCTACGGCCTGACGACGCTGCGAAACCGCCACGTCGAGGTGCAGGGCAGCGCCATACGCTTCCACTTCCGCGGCAAGAGCGGAATCGAGCACGAAGTGGAGGTCAGCGACCGGCGCCTGGCGCGCATCATCCGTCGCTGCCTGGAGCTGCCGGGGCAGCATCTGTTCCAGTATCTGGACGCCAATGGCGAGCGCCATACCGTTACCTCCAGCGACATCAACAACTACCTGCGTGAGCTGACGGGCGCCGATTTCACCGCCAAGGATTACCGCACCTGGGCAGGAAGCGCCCTGGCCCTGACGCTGCTGCGTGAACTGGAGTGGCAGCCCGAGAACTCGGCCAAGAAGCATGTGGTGGCGATGGTCAAACAGGTTGCCGAGGAGCTGCGCAACACCCCGGCGGTGTGCCGCAAGTGCTATATCCATCCCGCCTTGATAGACGCCTTCCATGCCGGTGAGCTGGCCGATCTGCGCCTGGCAGCAGCACGTAAAGGGCTGCGCTCCGAAGAGAGTCTGCTGATGCGCTTTCTGGAAAAGATCCCAGCGGCCTGAGCCCATCTTCGAAGTGGCGAGATCTGTGGGAATAATGTCATTGCCGCCACCTTCTCGCCCGCGCACACTCTGTCCATCTTCCCTGAGGGATTGCCATGGACGAAAGCAGATGCATCGCCGCGTTGATCTACACCGACTTCATGAGTCTGGATGTAGTCGGCCCCTTGCAGGTGTTCGCCTCCGCCAACGCTGAGCGCAATCGCCACGGGTTGGGCGACGCCTATCGCTTGCTGATGCTCGCTGAGCAGGCAGGCGCCGTGCGCAGCTCTTCAGGCATGCGCGTAGTGGCAGACGCTGCCTGGGCCGACTGCGACCCGGCCAGCCTGGACACCCTGCTGATTCCCGGCGGTATCGGTGAAACCGCACAGTGTGAAAACCAGCCCCTGCTGAACTGGCTGCGCGACGCAGAGCCGCACATACGCAGGCTTGGCTCGGTCTGCTCAGGCGCTTTGATCCTCGCCCGCACCGGCCTGCTCGACGGCCAGCGCGTGACCACCCACTGGGCCGACATCGACACCCTGCGCCAGCACGATAAATTGCGCGTCGATAGCAACTGCCTGCACACCTACGACCCCGCCAGTGCGAGTGGCAGCAACCACCTGTTCACCTCAGCCGGTGTGACGGCCGGTATCGATCTGGCCCTGGCGCTGGTCGAGGCCGATCTCGGCCGCAGCATGGCGCTGGCCGTGGCGCGACGGCTGGTGATGTTCCTGCGCCGCCCTGGCGGCCAAGCACAGTTCAGCGCCCTGCTCGCCCCCGAACCCAGCCGTACGCCCCGGCTTGCCGAATTGCTGGACTGGATACCTGCCAATCTGGGTGCAGACCTATCTCTGGAGGCGCTGGCCAGCGAAGCGAAAATGGCGCCGCGCACCCTATCGCGGGTTTTCGCCAGAGAGTTAGGCACTGGCCCGGCACGCTACGTGGAACGCATTCGCCTGGAGGCTGCTCGCGCGCTGCTCCAGGACGCCCAGGCCTCGATCGCTACGGTCGCGCGTCTGACCGGCTTCGGCCATCCGGAGAACCTGCGCCGGGTCTTTCACAAACATCTGTCCATCAGCCCTCAGGAATATGCCGAACGTTTCGGCCAGGAGATATCCCATGCTTGAACTGCGCCCCAACTGCGAATGCTGCGACCGCGACCTGCCACCCGAGTCCAGTGAAGCACGCATCTGTTCGTTCGAATGCACCTACTGCAGTGATTGCGCCGACACACACCTGCAAGGCCACTGCCCGAACTGCGCAGGCGAACTGGTTCGTCGACCGATCCGGCCGGCCGCAAAGCTGCCGGCCAACCCGCCGTCTACGTTGCGAGTCCATAACCCAGCCGGCTGTGCCTTACCTAAATGATTTCGGAATACAATGATGCTTGAGTTTGTGAAGAAGCTCCGCGATGACACCGCTGCTCTACCTCCACGCCCGCACCTTCGGCAGGTGTTCATCGCCTGGCTTGGCGGGGTGATAGCGATCGCTGCTATTGCCGGGCTTGGAGACGTACTAACCCTGAGCTTGCTGTTGGGGTCTTTTGGCGCATCGTGCGTGCTGGTATTCGGCTTTCCCGATGTGCCCTTTTCGCAACCGCGCAACGTCGTCTTCGGGCACCTGCTGAGCACGTTCACGGGGCTGGTTTTTCTGAACCTCTGCGGCCCGCATTGGTGGGCTGTGGCACTCGCGGTAGGTAGCGCCATCGCACTGATGATGCTGACCCGTACCGTACACCCGCCGGCGGGTTCCAACCCAGTAATCGTCTTTCTCGCGCAGCCAAGCTGGGACTTCCTGCTCTACCCGACGCTCAGTGGCGCCGTGCTACTGACCGTAGTTGCTTTGGTCTATAACAACGCGAGCCGCAAAGCCCGCTATCCCACATACTGGTAACGCGCGACGCTCATACCGCTAGGCGGAAGGTAGCGGAGTGAGCCATCAAGCGCCGAAAACAGTCACCTGGTTACGGCCGTTGCGCTTGGAGCTATACAGGGCCTGGTCAGCCCGCTCGATGAGTTGCTGATGGTCGTTGCAGGGCTCGCTCAGATCCGCCACGCCGAGGCTGATGGTGAAGGGAATCACCTGCCCTTCATGACTGATTTGCAAGCGCTCGACGACACCACGCAGGCGCTCAGCGAATACCCGCCCACCCGCCGAGTCGACATCCGGTAGCAACACTACGAACTCTTCGCCGCCGTAGCGCCCGGCGATGTCGGTATCGCGAATCTGCTCGCGCACCACATGGGCCAGACCTTGGATCACGGCATCGCCTGCTTGATGGCCGTAGGTGTCGTTGACCTTCTTGAAATGGTCGATATCGAAGATCACCAGCGACGCGCTGCTGCCATACCGCCGATGACGGCCATGCTCGCGCTTGAGCTCTTCTTCCCAATGCCCACGATTGTTCAGCCCGGTCAGCCGATCCGTACGCGAGAGATGCTTGAACTGATCATTCATCGACTGCAATTGGCGCTTGTTCACCGCAACGCTGGTGACGTCGTAGATGATCAGGCACAGGTGCTCGATCTTGCTGTTGGTGGCCTGCAGCGGCAGCACGGTGGTGTTCTGGTACATGAAGTCTTCCAGGCCGGTAATCGGCTGGTAGTTCTTGAAGCGCACCAGGTAGGGTCGTTGCTCCCAGATGGTAAAGGCCGGTGTGCCCAGAGTGGCCACGCTTTCCACCTTGCGGCGAAACCAACTTTCCTCGACCTCAGGAAACAACTCGAAGAACGAGCGCTCTGACGCATCTCGCGCCGTGCGGCCGGAATGGTTCTCCATGAAGCTGTTCCAGACCTCAACCCGGTAGTCGCGATCCATTACCACCACGCCAACGTCGATACTCTGCACGATCGCCAGCAGCCAGTGGAATTCGTTCAAATCCATGTTCGCGACCATGTCTGTCATTCCATCAGGTAGGCGAGTTTGTTGGTCAGCAGCGGCACCGAATCTTCGGTGAACAGCAGCAGCAGGTCGAAATGGATGTTATGCCCCTCGATGCTGTAACTCACCTCCACCGCCAGGGTCTTGCGCCAGCGTTGACCGTTGATACGGATCAGTTCGTCGATGGAAGCATGCTCGCCCAGTATCTGAGGGTGGCCCTGGGAAAAGCTCACGTCGAGTTGTGCAGCAATACCGCTCAGGCAGGCCCCAATCAGCACGCTGGACATGTCGAGGAGCATTTCCATGGCAGAGAAGTCCTGCTGCTGCCAATCCATCAGTTTGGCCATGTCGGCCACTTCCGAATCATGGAAAATCAGCAAAGCTTCACCGCAGATACCGCCACCGATGTAGCCCTGGCAAACGGCGGTCAACCCGTTGCCACGCTGGGCATCTGCAAGGGCCATATGCAGTTCGCTGACTTCGAGGATATTCACGTTGGGGATCGGCAATTGCACGAATACGCCCAGCACTCGCGCCAGCAGCGCTGCTGCCTGGCCCATGGCAACGTTGACCACTTCACGAAAAGCATCGCGAAACGACACTGTGGGCTCGCTAAGCGCGGGAGCGACCGGTTTCGCGAGTGCCGCTGGCGTATTCAGGAAACCCAGTTTGTCCAACGTTTGACGCAACAGCTCAGGGTCGCCTGGTTTTTTCAGGAAGGCCAGCGCACCGAGCTCTTGAACGCGCCGTACAGCCTCGTCCTGCACGTCACCAGATACCACGATAACTTTCTGCTCACGACCTTCCGCCTTGAGCGCAGTCAGCACGCCATAGCCATCGAGCACCGGCATGGTCAGATCGAGTAATAACAAATCGAAATGCGCCGCTCGCAAAAGCTCTAGCGCTTCCTGGCCATTGCTGGCCTGGCTGACCGTCACCGGCCAATCCGCGGGCAAGGCTCGCAACAGTTGCTTGCGGGCCATGTTCGAATCGTCACATATCAGAAGAGATGCTTTGGGCATCAATAACGCCTCAAGAAGGTGAGCCTGTGCCCGGCTTTCGTTACGCTGCGGTGAAAATTCCGACAACGGTGGCCCCATCCTAGAGCCCTGCAGACAAACTATAGCAAAAAGCCATTACGCTTTTACTGTAATCCTGCTTTCGTGAACGCGAGCACTCTAAAAACCGAAAAGGCGACCGGAGTCGCCTTGTATACCATCAAGCACGCCACTCAGTAGTAGGCGTTTTCCTTGTTGCTGTGGTCGGTCACATCACGCACGCCTTTGAGCTGAGGAATGCGCTCGAGCAGCGTTTTCTCGATACCTTCTTTGAGCGTCAGGTCGGCCTGGCCACAGCCTTGGCAACCGCCACCGAACTGCAGCACGGCGATACCTTCATCGACCACGTCGATCAACGTCACCTGGCCGCCATGGCTCGCTAGACCAGGATTGATTTCGGTTTGTAGGTAGTAGTTGATGCGCTCGTTGAGCGGGCTGTCTTCATTGACCATCGGTACCTTGGCATTCGGCGCCTTGATGGTCAGTTGGCCGCCCATGCGATCGGTGGCGTAATCGACGACTGCGTCCTCGAGAAACGGTTCGCTGACGGCATCGATCCACGCGGTAAAGCTAGCCAGACCAATGGCCTGATCTTCGGGTTTCTGCTCGCCTGGCTTGCAATAGGCAATGCAGGTTTCCGCATACTGGGTACCCGGCTGGGTGATGAAAACACGGATGCCGATACCCGGAGTGTTCTGCTTGCTCAGCAGGTCTGCCAGGTAATCATGGGCGGCATCGGTAATGGTAATTGTGCTCATGGCAACTCCTCACGGTCATGTGGCGCAGTGTACGCCAAATGGCGCCCTCGGATAAAGTCCTACTATTTTACTCAGGATAGTATCTGAGGCCTTCCATTGACTGCTTTTTCACTGAACCAAGCCTTGGCGTGAACGAAAAACCGCTTTTCGATCAGCTCGTAACTGCCCCAGGACGCTAAAGCAATCAGCGGCATACAGGCGGCGATCACCCAGTAAGGATTGAGATCCAGGCTGGCCTGCAGGTACCAGCCCAGTGACAGCACGATCACATGCAGCAGATACACCGAGTAGGAGCAATCGCCCATCCGCGCCAGTAGACGGTTGTCGTTGAACCAAGGCTCCATGGCGATACAGGCGGCGACGATCAGCGCACTTGGCACGCCCCAGTGCAGCAGACGCATGGAATTATCCAAGTGATAGATGGCCAGCAGTGAACCGGCAATCAGTAGCAGCGGCAGCCACAGGCCCTGACGAATCCAGCCGCGGTTGTAGACCATGCCCAGCAACACGCCAAAGAGAAACTCGTAGACGATGCTGTTGCGGTAAAAATCACTGACCCACGGCTGCGTTGCCAACAGCCCGAAGACCAGCAAGGTGCTGGTGATCAGCAGCAAGCGCAAGCGCTCCGGCACGATGAACGCCAGCGCGAAGAGCAGGTAGAAGAACATTTCGTAGTTCAGCGTCCAACCCACATTGAGCGTGGGATACAGGCCAAAACCGGCAGGGTTCTCTGCGGGGATGAACAGCAGCGACATCATCAGGTGCTGCAGGTCGAATGCTTGAGTTGGCATCACCGGGTTGGCGAAGGCGATGATCAGCGCAGCAATCAGTGAATACAGCCAGTACGCCGGCACGATACGCAGTGCGCGGTTAAGCATGAATCGCCACGGCGTGATGCTTTTGCCCTGGGTGGAGAGATAGATCACCAGCCCGCTGATGACGAAGAAGATATCGACGCCCACGGCGCCTTTATCGGCGAACAGATAGCCCATGAAGCTATCCGCCTTGAAATCGAAAAACACCTGCATGACATGATGAAAGACCACTACCCAGGCTGCTAACGCCCGCAAGGCCTGCACTGAAATCAGCATAGAACCGCCACTCTCCCTCTCGTTGAAACCGGTACTGGGCGGCCCGGAATCAGGCCACCACAGCGTCCGACCGCAACGGCTGGAGAAAGGTCGAGAGAAATGCCAGAGCCAGCATGACAGCGCTGGCTCGTCGGGAATCAGAGGTTCTGGTAGCGATTCATGTCCAACACGCCCGCCTCCAGCGGATCGTGTTCATGGATATGTGCGCTCAGGTCGTGGAAATGCCGCCAGAACTGCGGATGGGTACGGCGAATGCCCCAGCGCTCGACCACTTTCTCGAAGGTAGCGGAATTGTTGACCTGCTCCAGCGCCGTGACGAATTCCGCCACCTGATCGGCCGATACCGAGAACATGAAGTTCGGGTAGCTGGTCATCACCTCCGGATAAAGGGTCAGGGTATCCAGGCGTGGCTGGTAACGCAGATCCTCGCCCAGCATGAAGGCCACATTACTGTGGGCGCGGTTGCGCAACAGGCTGTAGACCTCACGGCGGCCATTGCTCCCTTCGACACGCAGCAACGTTGCTTCCGGCAGTTGATGGATCACCTTGAGTTGCGAGGCTGGCCGAGACGCCAGGCGGCTCAGCGCCTGTTCCGCCTGCTGCAGGTCGGCAGGCAGGCCATCGCGGTGGCAGTGCTCACCCGTACAGCGGTTGATGGGATCCGGCCGCGCGTTAAGGGTGCTGAAGCGCTGCAGCAACTGCTCGCCAAACTGCCGTTTGGGGTCTTCACCAGAGAGCGGCAAGCCGCTTGGGGTTTTCTTGTCCAGCGGGTAGTAATCCATCCACGCCTTGAGTTTGCCGCTGTTCTGGTACCAGTCGCTGAACAGCCCCGAGCGAGCATCGGCGGGCATCAAACGCAGGAAATTCTGCTCCGCACCATTGCGGATCAGGTCGAAGTACAAGCGCGTCTGCGCCTGATGCGAGACGTTGCCGAACACATCGAAATTCACCACCAGTTGATAATAGGTGCGCTCCAGCAGCGGATAGTCCATCCACCACAGCGTTTGTGGGATTTCGCCGACCAGCCCCTTACGTACCGAGGCGCTGTCGTGCTGTCGGAAAATCGACAGCAGCGCATTATCGTTACCGCGCCATATATGCGACCAGTCGGGCGCCGGTGCGTTGGCATAACCGTCGGTGCGCAACGCCTCATAATCGTTGCGTTTATTACGATAGGCGCGCCACAGGCCTAGCAAGTCGCCAATCTGGTCGAGTTGGCCAGGCATGGACAACAGTGGAGTGGTTTCACCGCGATAGCTCGGGTCGGTGATGTACAAGTCGTGCTGTGGATCCTGGAAGACCACCCAGAAATTATCGCGAATCACGTCCGTGGCGATCTGCCCACGGCATACCGGTCCGCGAATGAAGGTGCGCACGAAATACTCGGCGTTATCGAGCATGAACTGATAGCGCGCCTGGGCAGGAATCGCCTCGAAGGTTTCGAACGGGTTGGAGCGGCGCTGCACGCCATAGCCCGGCACCACGCCCACCTGCCAGTCGCTACCGAAAAACAGCGATTTGACCCGTGCCAGTTTCTCGGCGCTCAGCGGGTAGGTGATGTGGGTCTTGTGCACGATCACGCCCTGGATCGGCATCAGGCGGTAGTAGACGGTGGTGCCTGGATCGTCATTGGGGCGCCGGGTGGCAATAATGTCCACCGGTTGGCCGCTGGGCGTGCGCGAACGCACCACCTGGAAGAAATGCCCGGGCTCGCCTCCCTCGAAATACAGATGAGCGAGAAACAGGTGCTCGTACAACCAGCGGCTGACTAGGCCCTGCTCGTCGCCGGGCGCATTGAGAAAACGCTCCCACTCGGCGATCTGCCGTGCCTCGCCCGCGCTGGGCTGCAGCGCCTGCTCATCGAGCGGAGCGCCCTGCTCTAGCCAGCGCTGTACCGTCTGGTAGTCCTGCTCGGTCAGACCGGTGACCGCGAATGGCATGCCGGCCATGGGGTTCTTCGCCGCGAACGCCTCGAACTCGCCCGGCAGCGGGCACTGATTGTCCCGGTCGATGCCGATGGCCAGATCCTTCGGCAGTTTGCTGTTGGCAGGCAGCGGCGTGGCGTGCCCAAGCTCGAGCATGCGTGCCATCAGCGCGGCCTGGCCGCCCTGCTGATCGAGTACCGAGTGGAAATCCTTGCGGCGCCAGGCCGGCTCGCCGTGGGCATCCATGAACAGCCGCGTGGTGGCCTGGGTCTTGGTGCGTGTGCCGTCATAGACCGTGGCCTTGCTGGCACCGCGCTCGACGCCCTCGCCACTGCCCAGGTTGAGCTGGCAAGGCGCGTCGTAGCAGGCATGACAGGCTACGCAGTTCTGGGTAAAGATCGGTTGAATGTCACGGCTGTAGGAAACGGTCTGCGCCATCACCAACGGACTGATAAGAACAAGGCAAACACTCAATAGCAGCCGGTAGTGCATGGTCGCAATTCCACAAAAATAGCCGGCCATTCTAGCCGTCTCGCTTGTGCTATCGCTATGCCTGCATATGGCGAAAAGTAACCGGCTTGGCAGCCACATCAACATGAACATAATTCATGCACAAGCGTGAAATGCGGAAAAACCACCAGCTTTTGTTATGATCGCCCCCCCTGTCGTAGCCTCCCGCTCAGAGCCTTTTCCATGCCCCTGTCAGATCGTAGCGCCCGCCTCCAAGCACTTCAGCAAGCTCTCAAGAATCGCATCCTGATTCTCGATGGTGGCATGGGCACCATGATCCAGAGCTACAAGCTGGAAGAGGAAGACTACCGCGGTGAGCGCTTCGCCGACTGGCCACAGGACGTCAAAGGCAATAACGACCTGCTGCTGCTTTCGCGCCCAGATGTCATCGCAGCCATCGAAAAGGCCTACCTCGATGCCGGCGCCGACATCCTGGAAACCAACACCTTCAACGCCACCCAGGTATCCCAGGCCGATTACGGCATGGAAAGCCTGGTGTATGAACTGAACGTTGAAGGCGCCCGCGTAGCGCGCCGCGTCGCGGATGCCAAAACACTGGAAACCCCAGACAAGCCGCGCTTCGTCGCCGGGGTACTTGGCCCAACCAGCCGTACGTGCTCGTTGTCGCCGGATGTGAACAACCCTGGCTACCGCAACGTCACCTTCGATGAGCTGGTAACCAACTACATCGAAGCCACCCGCGGCCTGATCGAAGGCGGCGCGGATATGATCCTGATCGAAACCATCTTCGACACCCTCAACGCCAAGGCTGCAATCTTCGCCGTACAGGAAGTCTTCGAGCAGCAGGGTTTCGAGTTGCCGATCATGATTTCCGGCACCATCACCGACGCCTCCGGCCGTACCCTGTCAGGGCAAACCACCGAAGCGTTCTGGAACTCCGTCAGCCACGCCAAGCCCATCTCGGTCGGTTTGAACTGCGCCCTGGGCGCCAAAGAACTGCGCCCGTACCTGGAAGAGCTGGCCAGCAAGGCCGACACTCACGTGTCCGCTCACCCCAATGCCGGCCTGCCGAATGCCTTCGGTGAGTACGATGAAAGCCCGGCAGAAACAGCCCTGGTTATCGAAGAATTTGCCGCTGCGGGTTTTTTGAACATCGTCGGCGGTTGCTGCGGTACGACACCGGCGCATATCAAGGCGATTGCCGAAGCCGTGGCCAACTACACGCCACGCGCTATTCCAGATATTCCCAAGGCTTGTCGCTTGTCGGGCCTGGAACCCTTCACCATTGATCGTAATTCGCTGTTCGTGAACGTCGGCGAGCGCACCAACATTACCGGATCAGCCAGGTTTGCCCGGCTGATCCGTGAAGACAACTACACCGAAGCCCTTGAGGTCGCTCTGCAGCAGGTGGAGGCCGGCGCGCAGATCATCGACATCAACATGGATGAGGGCATGCTCGATTCCAAGGCAGCGATGGTCACCTTCCTCAACCTGATCGCCGGGGAACCTGATATTTCGCGGGTGCCGATCATGATCGACTCCTCCAAGTGGGATGTGATCGAAGCCGGCCTCAAGTGCATCCAGGGCAAGGGCATCGTCAACTCGATCTCGATGAAAGAAGGCGTCGAACAATTCAAGCATCACGCCAGGCTGTGCAAGCGCTACGGCGCCGCCGTGGTGGTGATGGCATTTGACGAAGCCGGCCAGGCCGACACCGAAGCGCGCAAGAAAGAAATCTGCAAACGCTCCTACGACATTCTGGTCAACGAAGTGGGCTTCCCGCCGGAAGACATCATCTTCGACCCGAACATCTTCGCCATTGCCACCGGCATCGAAGAGCACAACAACTATGCGGTCGACTTCATCAACGCCTGCGCCTACATCCGCGATGAGTTGCCCTACGCGCTGACCTCTGGCGGCGTGTCCAACGTGTCGTTCTCGTTCCGCGGCAACAACCCGGTGCGCGAGTCGATCCACTCGGTATTTCTTTACTACGCGATCAAAAACGGCCTGACCATGGGCATCGTCAATGCCGGCCAACTGGAAATCTACGACGAGATTCCCAAACTGCTGCGCGACACGGTCGAAGACGTGGTGCTCAACCGCAACGAAGGCGGCACCGATGCGCTGCTGGCCATCGCCGACAACTACAAGGGTGACGGCAGCGTCAAAGAGGCCGAGACCGAAGAGTGGCGCACCTGGAACGTGGTCGAGCGGCTCAAGCACGCGCTGGTAAAAGGCATTACCGCGTTTATCGTCGAAGACACCGAAGAATGCCGCCTGCAATGCGCGCGACCGATTGAAGTGATCGAAGGCCCGTTGATGGCCGGGATGAACGTGGTTGGCGACCTGTTCGGCGAAGGCAAAATGTTCCTGCCCCAGGTGGTGAAATCCGCCCGCGTCATGAAACAGGCCGTGGCCCACCTGATTCCCTTTATCGAACTGGAAAAGGGCGACAAGCCGGAAGCCAAGGGCAAGATTTTGATGGCCACGGTGAAAGGCGACGTGCATGACATCGGCAAGAATATCGTCGGCGTGGTGCTCGGCTGTAACGGCTACGATATCGTCGACATGGGCGTGATGGTGCCGGCAGAGAAAATCCTGCAAACCGCCATTGCCGAGAAGTGCGACATCATCGGTCTATCCGGGCTGATCACCCCGTCGCTGGATGAGATGGTGCATGTCGCCCGCGAAATGCAGCGTCAGGGCTTCCACTTGCCGCTGATGATCGGCGGTGCTACCACCTCGAAAGCCCATACCGCAGTAAAGATCGAACCCAAGTACCAGAACGACGCCGTGGTTTATGTCACCGACGCCTCGCGCGCCGTGGGCGTGGCGACACAGCTGCTGTCCAAAGAACTGAAGGCCGGGTTCGTCGAAAGTACTCGCCTCGACTATATCGAAGTCCGTGAGCGCACCGCCGCCCGCAGTTCACGCACCGAGCGTCTGCCCTACGCCGCTGCCGTGGCGAACAAGCCGACGTTCGACTGGAGTACGTACCAACCGCCCGTGCCAAGTTTCACTGGCAGCAAGGTGCTGGACAACATCGACCTCAATGTTCTGGCCGAATACATCGACTGGACACCGTTCTTCATCTCCTGGGATCTGGCCGGCAAATACCCGCGCATCCTCACCGATGAAGTGGTTGGCCAAGCCGCCACCGACCTGTTCAACGATGCCCAGACCATGTTGCGTAAACTGATCGACGAAAAACTGATCAGCGCCCGCGCGGTATTCGGCTTCTGGCCTGCCAATCAGGTGCAGGACGACGATATCCAACTGTACGACAACGACGGCCAGCCGCTGGCCAAGCTGCACCACCTGCGCCAGCAGACCATCAAGCCGGACGGCAAACCGAATCTCTCCCTGGCCGATTTCGTCGCACCGCAAGACAGCGGCCTGACCGATTATGTCGGCGGTTTTATCACCACAGCTGGCATCGGCGCGGAAGAAGTGGCCAAGGCCTATCAAAACGCTGGCGACGACTACAACTCGATCATGGTCAAAGCCCTGGCCGACCGCCTGGCCGAAGCCTGCGCTGAGTGGCTACACCAACAGGTGCGTAAAACCTATTGGGGCTACGATCAGGATGAAGCCCTGGATAACGAGGCGCTGATCAAAGAACAGTACAAAGGCATCCGCCCTGCCCCCGGCTACCCGGCATGCCCTGATCACACCGAAAAAGGCACGCTGTTCGATCTGCTTGACCCAGCAGCTACAGAAAACCAGGCAGGGCGTAGCGGCGTGTTCCTCACCGAGCACTACGCCATGTTCCCCGCGGCCTCGGTCAGCGGCTGGTACTTCGCCCATCCGCAAGCGCAGTATTTCGCGGTAGGCAAGGTTGATAAGGATCAGATCGACAGTTACACCGCCCGCAAACAGCAAGACTTGAGCGTCAGCGAACGCTGGCTGGCACCTAACCTGGGGTATGACGAATGACGTATCTACTCGACCAGTTAGAAACCGCTGACATGCTGGAAATCGATGGCTTGCATGCCTTTGATTTCCAACTCGACGATGGGCTGCTCGACCAGGCCGATGCGGCCGCCGAAGCTGACGAGTCATTCGCCAGCGACGCCACTGTGCTGCGCATCGAGGTACAAGACGGCCGCGAGCGTAAAAGCTGGCAGTTCAGCTATAACGCAGTGATGGAAGCCGACTATCAAGCAGCCGATGACAGCTGGACTCTGGACGGCCATCAGTTGCGCTGTTTCTCCGCGACCACTGCCAGCAGCGACGACGAGTAATTGCCACGCGAATAGGGAGATGCCCACGTGCTGAAGATGATCCGCATTGACCCGCCGCACGGGGCTCCCGACTACGCACGCCAGGTGATCGATTACCTCGGCGACGATGGCGAGGCTAGCCAGCGGGCCTTCGAACCCCTGCTGGCGCAAATCCACGCCAGCCTTGACGCCCAGCTCAACACGTTCGTCAACGATCCGCGACAATGCTTTAGCGACGAGGAACAGTTCCCCTGCCGCAACAGGCTGTCGGGCCATTACTACATCGGTTCACAAACGTTCGAAGGCTATAGCGGTGACGGTGATTACCAGCTGTGGATTCAGATCCGCTGCCTGGAACAAACCACCCACGCGGAAACTGACTATCTGGGTCTCGAAGTGATTTGCAGCTTTACGCCCGCCACTAGCGAATTGCTCATCGAGGAGAGTTTCAACACCAGCGTGATCTGAAGACTGCACATTTTCAGAATCACGCACGGGGCTTCGAAACACCAACCTTCCGACAGTACGAGGCCACACGGGCGGCTAATCCACTCCCGTGACGGGCGCGATTATTAAGATAGTCGGGAGGCGGATCGGCGTACGATCTTGATCGAGTGCTTCAGGGTCGGCTTGCGTGTGACGCTAATCGCCCTTTGGGTCACGGTATCGATGGTGATATTCCAAAAACCACTGCTCGGCACGGTGATTTTGGCCGGAAACGTGTCGAAAGCACCACCATGATAGGAATGCCGACCGCCATTCTTGAAGCTGCGAAAGTTCGCATCACTCATCAGACGGATATTGCAGGTTTGCGAGCATTCAATAACGACCAGATCGTCTTCGTTGAGGTGCTCGCGCTGGTGTATGAACTTCATCAGGCGCTCCACGCGTGTTTTCAGGGCGATAGCATGACTCACCAGCCGTCGGACAGCAAAGCCTGTGACTTCTCCAAGCCCAGATAGCTCGCCAATATGCGCTGCCAGCTACCGTCGCTGCGCATTTGCGCAAAAGCATCGCTCATCCGCTGACGCAAGACCTCAGCGCCATCGAACTTGAGACTGGCAGCGATATGACTGCGTGTCTGGCTGAGTGGCTTGCCGAATAGCAGAGGCGCCTCGTACCCCAGCTCACGCCACAGATACAGCGCACGCAGGTCGATCTCGAACCAGGCGACCACGCGGCCGCTGTGCAGCAGTTGCGCGGCCTGCTGCGGATCGGTGACTTCGACGACCCGTTGCCCCGAGGTACGGATGGCATTGATATCGTTGGCTCTCGGCGTACCGCCCATGACCGCTACCGGGCCAGCCTTCAGCGCCTCAGCCAGGCTGTTGTAAGGATGATCGACGCTAGCCAGCACGTAGGGAGTAGGCAGCACATCGAGCAACCAGGCGAAATCACCCTCACGCTCGGCGGTACGCCCCAGATTCAGCACGATGCCATGCTCATCATCGCTCGCCTCGCTCAAGACTCGACGCCAAGGCACGCTGCGAAACACGCATTGTTGGTCGGTGCGCACGCACAGCTCACGCATCAGATCGCCAAACAGCCCCGCCCGCGCAGCCACGCCGTCGGCAAACGGCATCTGCCCCTGGCCGACATAAATATTCAGCGGCTCGGCCTGCACGCTGCTTGCGCAGCCCAAAACGCCGGCCAGTAATAGCGCATAGCCAGCCCGACGACTGCAGGCCATGAGATCACTTATTTGCACACGCGAACCTCAATCCGATACCCGCCGCAGTGTGCATCAGGCGTAGGCAAACGCCAATCAACCCAATGCCGTATCCAAGAACATCATCACAGCAAAGCCACCCATCAGGCCTAAAGTCGCCGGCGTTTGGTGGCCGTTGCGATGGGTTTCCGGAATGATTTCATGGGAAACCACGAACAGCATCGCGCCCGCCGCCAAACCCAAGCCGACGGGATAAGCGAGCGCATAGCTGCTGGACATGCCGACGCCAACCAATGCGCCCAGCGGTTCCATCAGGCCGCTGGCGACGGCAATCAGCGCCGCATGCAACGCGGATAGACCAGTAGTGCGCAGCGCCAGAGCGACGGCAAGTCCTTCGGGGATATCCTGGATGGCGATGGCGGTCGCCAGGGGTATACCCACTTTCATGTCATCACCGGCAAAACCAACGCCAACGGCCATACCCTCGGGCAGGTTGTGCAAGGTGATGGCGAAGACGAATAGCCATACCCGGTTCAGACGCTCACTCTGTGGCCCAAGCGGCCCAGTGCTCTCGTGCTCGTGCGGGGTAAAATGGTCGAGTCCCAGCATCAGCAGAACGCCAAGCGCCAGACCCAGCACCACCGTTGCAGCGCCCAGCATACTGCTGCCGGTGATGTTTTCGGCAGCCTCCAGGCCCGGAATGATCAGCGAGAAAGAGCTGGCGGCGAGCATCATGCCGGCGGCGAAGCCAAGCAGGCTGTCCTGTGTTCTGACGCTGATGGTGCCAAGCGCCAACGCCGCAAAGGCCCCCAGAGCCGTTGCTGCAAACCCTGCCCCACCACCGTACAGCGCATGACGAACACGCTCGGGGTGGCCCTCTTCAAACACATTGAAGAGACTGCTTATCAGCAACCAGAGAACCACCAGCAGGGCAACCGCAAGCCCGGCGGCCACCCAAGGCGACGCCCGCACCTGAGTAAGCCAGGCCTGTAGAAAACTGCTGGGCTGCGGAAGCGCTTGCATGTAACCCCTCTGATTGAGTGAAGACGTTGAATAAACCTTGATAGCTGCGACAGCCCGATGATCCGCTGCGTTTCATCTTAACGTTGCGTGCCGGCTGTCTACCCGGCCCTCATCCCGCTATCTTCAGGCCAGGGTGAGCGTATGATCGAACCGGAAGCTACCTGGTATCAGGATCTGATAACTGCAGCCAAGCGAATTGCTGCTCAGGCTGGCGAGCGGTGAAAACGATCAGCTTACTCGCCCCAGCTGCAAGCGCTTGTTTTACCGGGCTATTGCGAACCATTCCCGAGTAGCGCGGGATCCTGAAGAGCAATTCGGATCGGTCTGGGAGCCCCCTCGACCAGCGCAGTTATGCATGCCCTCTCGCTTAGCACCAAAAGTTCTTTTCATATATTAAAACTTCACTTTTGCGCATAAACCTGAACTGGTATCTTCCCCCGGCTCCGCCTGGAGTGCGCGGCCGTGCGCGCAGATTTGCTGTAACAGGTCATCGAGAACGTTGCGAGCGACGGCTAGCCAGGAACGGAATCAGTAAACGGACGGTTAACCGTTTCGAGGCTGATTCCATACCGCACAGCTGCGCGCAGTAGCCTTTCACCGATCTGGCAAGCAGCCTGATAACAGGATTCTCCATGTACGTATACGACCAGTACGACCAACAAATCGTCGAGGACCGCGTCAAGCAGTTCCGCGATCAAACCCGCCGGTATCTCAGTGGCGAGCTGAGCGGTGAAGAATTCCGTCCGTTGCGCCTGCAGAACGGTCTGTACATTCAGCGTTTCGCGCCCATGCTGCGCGTCGCCGTGCCTTACGGCCTGCTGTCGTCCACGCAGGTACGCAAGCTGGCGCAAATCGCCCGCGATTACGACAAAGGCTATGCCCACATCAGCACCCGCCAGAACGTCCAGTTCAACTGGCCAGAGCTGGAAGACGTGCCAGAGATTCTCGCCGAGCTGGCCACCGTGCAAATGCACGCGATCCAGACCAGCGGCAACTGCATCCGCAACACCACCACCGACCAGTTCGCCGGTGTTGCCAAGGACGAACTGATCGATCCGCGCCCGTGGTGCGAAATCATCCGTCAGTGGTCGACCTTCCATCCCGAGTTCAGCCACCTGCCGCGCAAATTCAAGATCGCCGTCAATGGCTCTGCCGGTGACCGTGCGGCCATCGAAGTGCATGACATCGGCCTGGAAGCGGTCAACAACGAAGGCGGTGAGCTGGGCTTCCGCGTCGCCGTTGGCGGTGGCCTGGGCCGTACCCCGATCGTTGGCAGCTTCATCAATGAATTCCTGCCGTGGAAGCACCTGCTCTCCTATCTCGACGCCATCCTGCGTGTGTACAACCGCTATGGTCGTCGTGACAACAAGTACAAGGCGCGCATCAAGATCCTGGTCAAGGCGCTGACCCCTGAAGTGTTCGCCGAACGGGTGAACGCCGAATGGGCACACCTCAAAGACGGCCCGACCACTCTGAGCGATGAAGAAGTGGCGCGCGTCGCCGCTCACTTCGTCGATCCGGCCTACCAGGCGCTGCAGGATCAGGACTCCCTCCTCGTCAGCCACGACGCCGAGCACCCAGGCTTTGCCCGCTGGCGCGAGCGCAATACCTTCGCCCACAAGAAGCCGGGTTACGTCGCCGTCACACTGTCGCTCAAGCCGACCGGCGTAGCGCCGGGCGACGTGACCGACAAGCAGCTCGAAGCCATCGCCGACCTCGCCGATCGCTACAGCTTCGGTGAGGTGCGTAACAGCCATAACCAGAACATCATCCTCGCCGACGTCGAGCAGGAGCAGTTGTTCACCCTGTGGGGCGAACTGCGCGAGCAGGGCTTCGCTACGCCGAACGTGGGCCTGCTGACCGACATCATCTGCTGCCCGGGTGGAGACTTCTGCTCCCTGGCCAACGCCAAGTCGATTCCGGTCGCCGAAGCCATCCAGCGTCGCTTCGACAACCTCGACTACCTGTTCGACATTGGCAACATCGACCTGAACATCTCCGGCTGCATGAATGCCTGTGGCCACCACCACGTAGGCCACATCGGCATTCTCGGCGTGGACAAGAAAGGCCAGGAGTTCTACCAGGTGTCCCTTGGCGGCAGCGCCGGGCGTGACGCCAGCCTGGCGCAGATCCTCGGCCCGTCCTTCGCTCAGGACGACATGCCGGACGTGATCGACAAGATCGTCAACGTCTACGTCGAACAACGTACCGAAGAAGAGAGTTTCCTCGACACCTTCCGCCGTATCGGTGTCGCCCCGTTCAAGGAGCGCGTATATGCAGCGAATCATTAAGAACGGCCAGATCGTCGACGAAAGCTGGCACCTGCTGCCGAAGGAAACCACCTTCGAAGAGTTGTCCAACTGCGATGACCTGATCGTCCCGCTGGCGCTCTGGCTGGAGCATGGCAACGCGCTGAAAGCCCGCGACGGCGGTTTGGGCGTGTGGCTGGATGCCGAGGAAGAAATCGAGTCCATCATCGACTCGCTGGACGATTTTCAGCTCATCGCGCTGAATTTCCCGGCCTTCACCGACGGCCGCCACTCCTCCTCCGCTTACCTGCTGCGCACCCGCTACGGCTTCAAGGGCGAGCTGCGCGCCATTGGCGATGTGCTGCGTGACCAGCTGTGGGCGCTCAAGCGTTGCGGCTTCGATGCTTTCGCCCTGCGCGAAGACAAAGACCCCGAAGACGCGCTGAAAGCCTTCGAGGAGTTCGCCGAGGTGTATCAAGCCTCCAGCGACCAGCCGGTACCTCTGTTCAGGCGCCGCGCCTGAAACCAAAAGCCCCGCCAATTGGCGGGGCTTTTTTCTGCACGCGGACTTCCTGCTATCGGTCGACTTCGCCGAACTGCTCGGCAAGCTCATCGATCCGCTCGGGGATTTGTGGTTGTCTGGAGAGAATGAAGCCCTTCTGGTTGCCCACCAGGGTTTCTAGCAGATAGAGCCTATCGCCCACATCGACACCCAGTTCCTGCAATGCTTCATCGGGCAAACGTATGGCACCGTCGCCATCCCAATCCTCGATCATTACCGCCATCGTATCCATGGTGTTTCCTGTATCAGTGAGTAGTCGTTCGGACGGCACCGACGCCCTGTATCAAGGTGGCACAAGGCCTGCGACCGTTGAGGACTTTACCCTGAACCTAACACGCGCCAGGTCATTCGATACCCATAGGCCTACCAAGGTCATGGGCACCGAGCCAGAGCAAGTATTACAAATCGCTCGGTAGCTCTCGTCTGTAACTAGCTGCGCACAACCGATGCGTGGCAGCCCTGATGAGGATAAAGCAAATGGCTTCGCGCAAAACCTCCACCCCGAAATCCTCTACCGCCGACAGCGCCTATCTGAAAAGCGATAGCGCCGCTACTGCGGCCCCGCCTGCCGGAACCGGCAAGGCAGTCATCGAACAGAAACGCGCCACCGGCGAAACCGTCGACGCCATGCCGCACAACGCCAATAAGGCCGACGAATACGGCGAAGCGTCCAGCAAACCACGCCAGGGCGCTGCGGTTGGCTGCCCCTTCAGCGTAGGTGCCAGCACCGTCAGCGAAACCAATACCAACGAAAAGACCGGTGACGCGCCCGAACAAGGTGTCAACGCCGCCAGTGGCCACTTGCCGAGAGTCAGGGCCGACAGCGGTGGCCAGGGCATGACCACCAACCTTGGTGTGCCCATCGCCGATAACCAGAGCTCGCTTAAGGCAGGGCTGCGTGGCCCGGCACTGCTCAAGGACTTCATCCTCCGCGAGAAGATCACCCATTTCGACCATGAGCGGATTCCGGAGCGCATCGTCCACGCCCGCGGTTCGGCAGCCCATGGCTACTTCGAGACCTACGATTCGCTGCAGGATCTGACCTGTGCATCGCTGTTCGCCGAAGCAGGCAAGCAGACCCCGGTCTTCGTGCGTTTCTCCACCGTGGCCGGCGAGCGTGGCTCCAAAGACACCGCCCGTGATGCACGTGGTTTCGCGGTCAAGTTCTACACCGACCAGGGCAACTGGGATCTGGTGGGCAACAATATCCCGGTGTTCTTCATTCAGGACGCCATGAAGTTTCCCGACCTGGTTCACGCGGTCAAACCCGAGCCCCATCACGGTATGCCCCAGGCGGCTTCCGCCCATGACACCTTCTGGGATTTTATCTCGCTGATGCCGGAGTCGGCGCACATGATCATGTGGGTCATGTCCGATCGCGGCATCCCGCGCAGCTACCGGATGATGCAGGGCTTTGGCGTGCACAGCTTCCGCTTCGTCACCGCCGCCGGGGAATCGCACTTCGTCAAATTCCACTGGAGCCCGAAGCTGGGCACCCACTCCCACGTGTGGGACGAGGCCGTGAAGATTTCCGGTGCCGACCCGGACTTCCACCGCCGTGATCTGTGGGAAGCCATCGAGGCTGGCGAGTACCCGGAATGGGAGCTGGGCGTACAGGTCATCTCCGAAGCCGAGGCGGAATCCTTCAGCTTCGACATTCTCGACTCGACCAAGCTGATTCCCGAGGAGCTGGTACCGGTGCGCCCGATTGGCCGCATGGTGCTCAACCGCAACCCGGACAACTTCTTCGCCGAAACCGAGCAGGTGGCCTTCTGTACCGCCCATGTGGTGCCCGGCATCGACTTCAGTAACGACCCGCTGCTGGCCGGGCGCATCCACTCCTATGTGGATACCCAGATCACGCGCCTGGGTGGTGCCAACTTCCAGGAGTTGCCGATCAACGCCCCGGTGGTGCCGGTTCACAACAATCAGCGCGACGGCATGCATCGCCAGACCATCCACCGTGGCCGAGTCGCCTACGAGCCAAACTCACTGGCCGGTGGCTGCCCGTTCCAGAACGGCGAGATGGGTTTCGTCCCCTTCCCCGAGCCGGTTCATGGCGACGAAGTGCGTGGCAAGCCGGAGAAGTTCGCCGAGCACTACAACCAGGCCACCCTGTTCTTCAATAGCCAGGCAGCCCATGAGCAGCAGCACATCATCGATGCGTTGCGGTTCGAATTGAGCAAGGTGACAGTGCCCGGCATCCGTAACCGTACCCTGGCGATGCTGCGCAATATTTCGGAGACGCTGGCACAAGGCGTCGCCGATGGTCTCGGCATGCCATTGCCAGAACCGTTGCCAAAGGCCAATCCGCAGCCCATAGCGGCCGAAATTGATGACTCTCCTGCCCTGTCGCTGCTGGCACGACCAGGCGATGGCGGCATTCGCACTCGTCAGGTAGCGATTCTGCTGGCTGCTGGTGTCGATGCCACCTCGCTGCAAGCAGTGTCTAGCGCTCTGCAGGCCGAAGGCGCGGTGGTGCGCCTGGTTGGCCCACGGGTCGGCCCGTTCACCGCCGCCGATGGCAGCGTCATCGAAGCCGACTGCTCACTGGAAAACCAGCCCGCGCCACTCTTCGATGCGCTGGTGGTACCCGATGGTCAGGATGCCAGCACCGCGCTGCAGGCTGACGGGCGCGCGCTGGAGTTCGTGCGTGACAGCTTCCGCCACGGCAAGAGCATTCTCGCCATCGGTGCCGGCACGCAGTTGCTGGAAAAGGCCGATGTACCGCTGCAGTCAGCCCCTGCGGGGGTCTACGACGGCAGCAGTGCCGATCAGTCGCTCATCGACCAACTGATCGCCGGCATTGCCCAACATCGCCATCCATCGCGCGAGACCAATCCACCACAAGTCTGATACTCGCACCATCTGAGCCCGGCACCCGCCGGGCTTTTTTTCGCCTGATCAACGGTATGGATCGATGAGAGACAGGCCGTGGTGGCAGCTGAAATGAAAACGCCCGGCGCAAGCACCGGGCGTTTCGTTGAGCCAGCCGGCGACGTCAATCCAGCCTGACCAATACCCGCCCGACCTGGCCGCCGTGCAGAATTCGCTCGATCGCCTCCGGCAACTGCGCCAACCCCACTTCGCTGACCAGATCATCGAGGTTCGGCAGCTTCCACTGCAGCGACAGCTTGTCCCACATCGACGCCTTGACCACCAGCGGCAGCTCGACTGAGTCGACACCCAGCAGATTCACGCCACGCAGGATGAACGGCAGCACGCTGGCCTGGAATTCGACCCCGGCCGTCAAACCGCAGCAGGCGACACTACCGCCGTATTGGGTGGCCTTGAGCACGTTGAAAAGGATGTCGCCCCCCACCGTATCCACCGCACCGCTCCACTGCTCACGCAGCAGTGGCCGATCGGCACCGGCCTGCAGTTCGAGACGCGGGATCACCTGCGTGGCACCGAGGCGGGTCAACAGTTCGCTTTCCTGCGCCTTGCCGGTCGCCGCCGTTACCTGATAGCCCAGCTTGCTCAGTAACATCACCGCGATGCTGCCAACACCGCCTGTGGCGCCAGTCACCAGCACCGAACCGTCATCCGGAGAAAGCCCGGCACGCTCGAGCTTGTCGACGCACAGAGCTGCCGTCAGGCCTGCGGTACCGAGAATCATCGCCTCACGCAGCGACAGCCCCTGGGGCCGCTTGATCGCCCAGCCGGCCGGAATACGGATGTATTGGCCAAAACCGCCAGCGGTATTCATGCCGAGGTCGTAGCCGGTGACGATCACCTCGTCGCCCTCGTTGAATTCGGCCGCGCTGGAATGTTCCACCACGCCAGCGGCATCGATGCCAGGGGTATGCGGGTAGTGACGGCTTACACCCCGCTGCCCACTGGCCGAGAGCGCATCCTTGAAGTTGAGAGAAGAATACTGAACGCGGATCAGCAGCTCGCCGGCAGGCAAGTCGGTGACATCGCGTTCGACCACTTGCTGAGTGAACGTGCCACCTATCTCAGGGGCTGCCTGTAGAGCGAAAAAACTCGTCATCCGAACCTCCTCATCCGCCTTGGCGGAAGGTGCTGGTTACCAGAAGCGTTGCTGGCCGAGACGGCCCAGCCAGGTCAGTGCGAAGCGATCCAGCGCCACGCTGGCAGCCAGGCCGACACGCTCCTGAAGGGATTTTTTCTGCACGAAGTGCAGTTGGAACAGATCGGCCTCGCGGGCACGCTCCGCCAGGTACTCGTCGCTGGTTTTCAGTTCATCGACCAGCTGTTTTTCCAGTGCAGCCATGCCCAGCCAGACTTCGCCAGTGGCAATTTCGTCGATCTCGAGCTGCGGGCGATAGCGGGCCACGAAATTCTTGAACAGCTCGTGGGTGGTTTCCAGGTCTTCCTGAAACTTCTCCCGGCCCTTTTCGGTGTTTTCGCCGAACACCGTGAGGGTGCGTTTGTACTCGCCGGCGGTCAGCACCTCGAAGTCGATATCGTGCTTCTTCAGCAGGCGATTGACGTTCGGCAGTTGGGCGACCACGCCGATGGAACCGAGGATGGCGAACGGCGCGGAAATGATCTTCTCTCCGATGCAGGCCATCATATAGCCGCCGCTGGCCGCGACCTTGTCGATGCACACCGTCAGCGGAACGCCGGCCTGACGGATGCGCGCCAGTTGCGAGGAGGCCAGCCCATAGCTGTGCACCATGCCGCCGCCACTTTCCAGACGCAGCACGACCTCATCCTGAGGCGTGGCCAGGCTCAGCAGTGCGGTGATTTCATGGCGCAGGCCATCGGTTGCCGAAGCCTTGATGTCGCCATCGAAATCCAACACGTAAACCCGGGACTTCTGCTGCGGCTTCTTCTTGGCCAGCTTGGCCGACTTGGCTTCCTCCTTGCTCAGGGCCTTGAGTTGATCCTTGTCCAGGATCGACTGCTCCAGGCGCTGACGCAGTGCCTTGTAGAAATCGTTGAGTTTGACCACCTGCAGTTGGCCGCCGCCACGACGGCCGCGGCTACGCACCGCAACCAGGGCGACCAGTACGACGATGAAAGCCACCACCAGCGTGACTGTCTTGGCCAGAAACCCCGCGTAATCAGCAAGAAACTCCACACACTTCCCCTATATCCAATCGATGGCCTCTCGCAGAGGCCTTGCGTTGCCCAAGCATACCGGCGCCACCTGGGCACGGCCAGACAGGTTCGTGGCTTTCAGCGGATGCACGACACGGGAATTCAAACAAACGTATGAATTTTCGTTGACAGCCTCCGGCCACCCTCCTACCCTCGGCAAACATTCAAGATTCCCGGGTTACAGCGGACGTGGGCAGCATCTACCTGATTCGACATGGCCAGGCTTCGTTCGGTGCAGAGGATTACGACGTTCTCTCGGCCCTGGGCGAACGGCAGTCCAGTCTGCTAGGCAGCCACCTGGCGCAAAGCGGGCTGTGCCTCGATCGGGCGATCAGCGGCAGCCTGTTGCGTCAGGCCCACACCGGCCGCCTGGTACTCGAACAACTGGAGCAGGCCCCTGCGCTGGAAACTGATCCGGCATTCAACGAGTTCGACGCCGAAGGCGTTATCCGCGCCCTGCTCCCGGCGCTGTTGCCCGAAGAACCGAAAGCCATCGAAATAATGCGTAATGCGGCGCACAACCGCGCCGAGTTTCAGCGCCTGTTCGTGCGCCTGCTGGAAACCTGGATCGGCGGAGACTATGACGCCCCGACACTGCAAAGCTGGCAGTCCTTTGTCGACCAGGTTGACGACGGCTTGCAGCGCCTGCTCGGCAGTGCAACATCCAGAGAGAAAGTCGCCGTATTCACCTCCGGCGGCACCATCACCGCGTTGCTGCACCTGCTGACCGGTATGCCGGTCGCCAGCGCCTTCGCAATGAACTGGCAAATCGTCAACACCTCGCTAAGCTGCCTGAAGTTTCAGGGCGAGCGGGTGACCCTGGCTTCGTTCAACAGCCACGCCCATCTGCAGCTGTTGAATACACCGTCGCTCATCACCTATCGCTGAGCCTCGGTCAACGTACCCGTGAGGGTGCAGAACAACCCGAAAACAAAGGAAACCACCATGAGCGTCGCAGACATCGTCCAAACCATGCAGACCAAGTTCAACCCCAGCGCCGCCGAAGGCCTGGACCTGGTCTTCCAGTTCAATATCGAAGATGCCGACAACCACTACCTGATCGTCAAGGACGGCACCTGCGACGTCAAACAGGGTGATAGCCCGGATGCCAACGTCACGCTGATCATGGACAAGGAAACCTTCAAGGGCATCACCACCGGTGAAACCGACGGCATGCAAGCATTCATGGCTGGCAAGCTGCGCGCCGAAGGCGACATGATGCTGGCCCTCAAGCTGAGCGAACTGTTCCCGGTCTGAGACCAGCGTTCGACAGCCAAAACCGGAGTCTTGTGATTCCGGTTTTTTTTCGCCTGCCGGCGGCGTATCAGCGGCCTTGATCCGCTGCCAACAGCGATATCGATAAGCGGATGATGTGCTTGTGGCACTGCCCTGGGCTGATTAGATTGGCCAGATCATCACCGCCAACGACAACTAAAAGGGATAGGGATGACACTCACCGACCGATCCAGCGCCATCCGCCAGGGCGAGGAACTCGACGCCACGGCCATCGATGCCTACCTCAAGGCGCATATCGCCGGCCTGAGCGGCGAGCCGCAGATCAGCCAGTTTCCGGGCGGGGCCTCGAACCTCACCTACCTGCTGCGCTATGCCGATCAGGAGTTGGTGCTGCGTCGCCCGCCGTTTGGCAGCAAGGCGAAATCTGCCCATGACATGGGCCGCGAATTCCGCATCCTCAACCAGTTGCGCGACGCCTTCCCCTATTGCCCGCAGGCCTTCGTGCACTGCACCGACCAGGCTGTCATCGGCGCAGAGTTCTACGTGATGGAGCGCGTCGAGGGCATCATCCTGCGTGCCGATCTGCCTGCCGAACTGCAGTTCACGCCTGCGCAGACCACCACGCTGTGCGAGAGCTTCATCGATCGCCTGGTGGAACTCCATCAGGTCGATTACGCCGCCTGCGGCCTGGCCGATCTTGGCAAGCCGGACGGCTATGTGGCGCGGCAGATCAGCGGCTGGAGCGAGCGCTACGATAACGCCCGCACACCCGACGCCCCGCTCTGGCAGGAGGTCAGGAACTGGCTGCAGGAGAAGATGCCGGCCGACCACCTGCAACCGGCAATCGTCCACAACGACTACCGCTTCGACAATGTGATCCTCGATCCGCAGGATCCCATGCGCATCATCGGCGTGCTCGACTGGGAGCTCACCACACTGGGCGACCCGCTGATGGATCTGGGCAATACCCTGGCCTACTGGATCGAGGCGGATGATCCACCTGCCGTGCAGATGATGCGCCGCCAGCCGAGCAATGCTCCCGGCATGCTCACTCGCCAGGCCTTCGTCGACTACTACGCGCAACGTTCCGGCATCGAGATCGAGTGCTTCGACTTCTATTACATTTATGGCCTGTTCCGCCTCGCCGGAATCGTCCAGCAGATCTATTACCGCTACTACCACGGTCAGACCGCCGACAAGCGCTTCGCCTCCTTCGTGCAGATGAACGCATTGCTGGAACAGATGGCCCTTGGGGTCATCGCGCGCTCGTCACTTTGACGTCACCCATTCAGAGAGGCTCATATGTCCAAGACCCAGTTGTTCGACCTCGATGGCAAGATTGCCTTCGTATCCGGTGCCAGCCGCGGGATCGGTGAAGCGATCGCCCATCTGCTGGCCCAGCAAGGCGCCCAGGTGATCGTCGCCAGCCGCAAGCTGGACGACTGTCAGACGGTGGCGGATGCCATCATTGCCAAAGGTGGCAAGGCGGTGGCGATGGCTTGTCACATTGGCGAAATGGAGCAGATCCAGGCGGTATTCGCGCAAATCCGCGAGCGCTTCGGCCGCCTCGACATCCTGGTCAACAACGCCGCCACCAACCCGCAGTTCTGCAACGTGTTGGATACCGATCTCGGCGCCTTCCAGAAGACCGTCGACGTGAATATCCGCGGCTACTACTTCATGTCCATCGAAGGCGGCAAGCTGATGAAGGAAGGCGGTGGTGGCAGCATCATCAACGTGGCGTCGATCAACGGCGTATCGCCGGGTGAGTTCCAGGGCATCTATTCGGTGACCAAGGCGGCAGTAATCAGTATGACCAAGGTGTTCGCCAAGGAATGCGCGCAATTCGGCATCCGTTGCAATGCCCTGCTCCCGGGCCTCACCGATACCCGCTTCGCCTCGGCGCTGACCAAGAACGAGGCGATCCTCAACTTCGCCCTGCAGCGTATTCCGCTCAAGCGCGTGGCCGACCCGAGTGAAATGGCCGGCGCGGTGCTCTACCTGGCCAGCGACGCGTCGAGTTACACCACCGGCGTGTCGCTGAATGTCGACGGTGGCTTCCTGTCCTGAAGCTGGGCGCCTTACTGCCAGTCCTGCAGCGCTTGGTGGGCGGCCTGGTTCATTGGCTGGGCGAGCAACCCGGTAGGCGTCAGGCTGATGTTGAACACCGCCCCGTCAGCCATCGGTAGATAGGTCACGCGGCGGGCCTGGGCATCGAACATGAACAGGTCGTGCTGCCCCACACGCAGCCAGCGCCACAGGTCGACGTCATACAGGCTTTGGGTCAGTTCCACCTGGGTGTAGCGAGCCTGGCTCTGTTGCTCGATGGCCAGGAAGCGGCTGTTGAGCTTCTCCAACCGATAGCCCGGCTCCAATCCAATCAAAGCTGCCAAGCCCTTCCATTGCAGCAGGCGCGCATCCAGTTGCCACAGGTCGCCTTCAAGGTTGACGCTGCGCTGGGCACCGCCCTCGGTGATATCGACCTGGTAAACGTTACCCGCGCGATGGAAGCTCAGAGTCAGCAGCGGCTTGTCCGCCGGCCAGGGGTCGTAACGACTGAGGTCATAGGCCACCAGCCCGACCAGCACCGCGACAGCCAGAAAGACCAGGCCGCAGGTGCCGCGCAGCCAGGCCAGAAACCAACGCCCGCCAAACAGGATACGAACTGCGACGAAGACCACCAGCAGCGCCAGTAGGGCTGTTGCCCAGGCAAGACCGTTGTACTGCATGGAATCAATTCCTTGTGCGTGAAAATGTCGGCATTATGCGCAGCGCATTCGCATGCGAATAGCGCTGACACCGCACAATCGGATACAGGTCGCCTTTTATGTCCTTCCCGTTCGAAATGGCCGTCGATCCCACGACGTTGCTACTGCTCGCCCTGGTTGCCTTCATCGCCGGGTTTATCGACGCCATTGCCGGGGGTGGCGGGCTGCTGACCATTCCCGCCCTGCTCACCACCGGTATGCCGCCGCACCTGGTGCTGGGCACCAGCAAACTCTGCGCAACCTTTGGCTCGGGTACCGCGGGCTACGCCTTCTATCGGCGCAAGTTGTTCACCCCGGCCAAGTGGCGCAACGCGATGATCGGCACCGCCATCGGCGCCATTGCCGGTGCCGTACTGGTGCACTGGATACCTGCGGAGTGGATCAATAAGATGCTGCCGGTGGTGGTATTCGCCTGCGGCATCTATCTGCTGTTCGGCAAGACGCCCAGCGCACCGCTGGATGCCGACCTGCCGATCGCCAAAAAACGCCAGTGGCCGCAGAGCCTGACCCTGGGTTTCTACGACGGCGTGGCTGATCCCGGTACAGGCGCTTTCTGGACGGTCAGCACGCTACTGATGTATCCGCTCGATCTGGTGCGCGCCAGTGGCGTGGCACGCTCGATGAACTTCATCAGCAATGCCTGCGCACTGGTAGTGTTCATCGCGGCGGGTCAGGTGGCTTGGTTGGTGGGGCTGTGCATGGGCTTTTCGCTGATGGGCGGCGCCTTTCTCGGCGCGCGCACAGCGATTGGCGGTGGCTCGAAGTTCATCCGCCCGGTGTTCATTCTGGTGGTGTTGGGCCTGACTACGCGGCTAGTCTGGCAGCACTGGTTCGGCGCGGCCTAAGCGGCGCGCCACATACAGGTCGATCAGGTAACGAGCGATGGATCGGGACGCCGGCAATGGCGGTAGCTCATGTACCGAAAACCACTGCGCGTCTTCGATCTCCGCTTCCTGCCTGACGATCTCACCACCGGCATAATGGGCATGGAAGCCTAGCATCAGCGAGTGCGGAAACGGCCAGTTCTGGCTGCCTTGATACTCGATATCACAGACTTCCACGCCCACCTCTTCGCGCACTTCCCGCGCGACGCACTGCTCCACCGACTCGCCAGGCTCGACGAAACCGGCCAGGGTGCTGTACACGCCGATGACGAAGCGCGGTGAACGAGCCAGCAGCACCTCATCACCACGGGTGACCAACACGATCATGCTCGGCGACAAGCGTGGGTACTGGCGCAGGAGGCAGCGTGGGCAATGCATCGCACGCTCGCCTATTACAGGCTCCATGGCAGTGGCACAGCCGCCACAGAAGCGATTATCACTGGCCCAGGTGCCGATCTGCGCGGCGTAGCCAAGCATCTGGAACAGTTCGGCATCACCTTCGAGCATGACCTGACGCAGGCCCTGCCAGCTGCACCCCGGCAGCTCGGCCTTGTGCTCCAGCTCCAGCAGGTAGAGTGGATCGCCGCGAAAATGCCCGAGGCCATGCTCGGCGATTACCGGCAGACCCTGCTTCTTCAACCAGTCACGGGGAAACAGCAGGCCATTGGTATCGGCCAGAAAATGCTGTCGGTGGTGAGCCAGCACCCAGCCTCCAGGTTGCCCACAATCCAGCAGCTCGGGCAACCAGCTCGGGGTCATCAGGCCGCCACCTCTTGACCCAGGGCGCGCACGCTCTCCGCAGCCAGATCCAGCACGCTCGGCTGTGCCAAACCGTTATCGGCTTCCAGGTAATATTCAAGGCTGCTCAGCGCATCGGCGAGCACTTCCAGGCGCGCATCGGCTGGCATCTGCTCAGCATCGAGCATCTGTGTCTGGATGTAGTCCGCACAGGCGCCGACCAACGCCGCCGCACGTTCCTGGCCAAGAAACCACAAGCCGCCACGAACCGCCTGTAAGCTGAATGGCACGTTGGCCAGGTGCATGCGGTCACCAGACGCCTCGAGGTAGGCGGTGATCGCGCGTTTGGCCAGCGCCAAGCCCGCACGCGCTTCATCCAAGACGACGATCCGCGCTTCGAAAAGCTGATGCTGGGCGAAGGTACAAATCTCGGGTTCCGGGCGTGGCACGCTCACCCGCTCACCACGCTCGAGCGTTGCTACCATGCCTTCGACATAGAGCACGACGTCAGCCAGAACGACTAATTGTTCTGGCTCTGCTGGGGCGCCCTCACACCAGCCATTAACCGTCGGCAATTGGTTTGACAGTGAATTGCCCGCAGAACTGAGACCGACCATGGCCAGCGTCTTGCTCAGTTTGCCCAGCAATGCATGCAGGTTGGTCAAACCCTCCTCCTGCAAAGTGCCGCGTTCGATCAGATCGAGCAAATCCTTGACGCTGGCCAGCTCTTCACGAATGGCCGAGCTGAGCGAACGCATCACCGCCTGTCCGGGCCCGGAGAGTCGCTGATACTCCTCTTCCAGCAGGTGATCGGTAAACGGCAACGGCGTGATGCCAAACAACTCGCGCACCTCACCTGCCAACGCACCTCGGCCACCGGACAGCGCGACCAGATACAGCAACTCCTTGAGCAGGCTGCGCGGCGGTTCGTAGGCACCGTTGACGAGCATCTGTCGTAATTCGCGGTCGATCCGCGAGAACAGCTGCTTGCGCGATTTGCGCGGCAACAGCTGGCCATCGTTCTGCGCTTCGAGGGCTGCCGCACTCAACCAACACAGGCGACCGCGCGGCTCGTTGGCGAACAACCCGTCCAAGCGGCTCATCGCACGCCCCATCAACTTCATGCTGGCGGCAGGATTTTGCTCGCGGATAAAACCAAGCAGCCCTACCTGATACATCTGTCGCAGACGGCGGCCTTCGCTTTCCTTGGCGGCGGCATCCAGCGCCGGTGGCACCATGCGCGGCCGGGCCTGGTCGAGGCGTACGCTGAAGAAAAAGCTTTCCGGTAGTGGTGGCTGCTTGCAGGCCTGGCGCAGATCATTGATCGCTGGCAGCAGGAGCTCGGGCATTTCCTGACGATGCGCGTCCAGGCCTTCGAGATATCGACGCAGTACGTGCAGGGCATTGCTCAGCGCCGCCAACTGGGCGTCGCGTTCGGAACCCACGCCAGCGGGAATGTCAGTCGCCTGGTCGAGCACTTCCTGGGCGAGCAGCTCGGCACCGGTGAGTTCGATCAGGTTGAGCGTACCGCGCACCTGTTGCAGATTGTCCACGGCCTGCTGCAGCAAGCTGCCGTTATTGCGCTCGACGATGAACTGTTCGAGGCTCGCTTCGGCCTCTTCGATCGTGGCGAACAGTTCGTTGCGAACCAGCCCCAGTGACGATGCTCCAGAAACCATTCGCTATTGTGCCCCCTGCACAGGTATATGAAGCCGCATCAGTCGGCGAACTCCGGGTGCTGCTTGCTCATATGGGCCGCCATGGCCACGCGAAGATCAGCAGACTGCAACATGGCGGCATTCCACGTGGCGACGTATTCGAGTCCGTCGTCGACGCGATGATCGCGCATATAGCGAATCATTTCCTTGGTACCGCTCACGGCAATCGGCGATTTTGCAGCGATCACTCGTGCAATGTCCATGACCCCCGCAAGTAGCGTGTCGGCATCGCTGAACACCCGGTTGACCAGCCCGATTTCCCGCGCCTCGGCGGCGCCGACCGTACGCCCGGTATAGGCGAGTTCACGGAGCATGCCGTCACCAATGATTCGCGGCAGCCGCTGCAAGGTGCCGACATCGGCGGCCATGCCAATATCGATTTCCTTGATGGCGAACTGGGCATCCTCGGCGCAGTAGCGCATGTCGCACGCCGACACCAGATCGATCGCGCCACCCAGGCAATAACCCTGAATGGCTGCCAGCACCGGCTTGCTGCATTCATCGACGGCGTTGAACGAGGCCTGCAGCTCGAGAATCTTGCGGCGTAGCGTACGAGCATTACGACCCGCATCCTTCCCCAACTGAGTGCCGAGCTGCGCCAGCAGGCTGAGGTCGATGCCCGAGGAAAAGTGCTTGCCCGCACCAGACAGCACCACCGCGCGCACCTCATCGGTCTCGTCGATCCAGCGGAAGATCTCGATGATTTCCGTCCAGAAGGCGGCATTCATGGCGTTGATCTTGTCAGGACGATTGATCACCACATGGGCGACCTTGTCCAACAGCTCGACACGAAAGGCCTGATACTCGGTCATGGCAGTCATCCTCGGCAGACGGCGCTGGGCGCTCGGGTACGTTCAGTATCTAAAAGCGGCTTGTGAGCCCCCGCGACGGCAGCTGCTTGAGAACCGCGCAACTATAGCAAGCGGCGCCTGAAAGTCGATCACGCCCGGTGTGACGTACAGCACGCCTCGCCCAAGCCGATGTTTCTGCATGACGCCTGTAACGCGGTTATGCCTCGATGATGCAATCGACCGTGTAATAACTTCCCTGCTCGCCCTGGTGACGTTGCAACCCGTGCACGTCGGCATCGAAGCCAGGAAAACGCTGCTCGAAAGCCCTGGCGAAGCGCAGATAGTCAATGATCGAGCGAGTTTCCGCGGTGAACCGCTCGCCCGGCATGATCAGCGGAATACCCGGCGGGTAAGGCACCAGCATCACCGCAGCGATGCGCCCTTCGACGTCATCGACCAGCACCTCCTCCACCTCGCCGCGTACCAGCTGGTTATAGGCATCGGCCGGTTTCAAGGCAATTTCAGGCAGCACGGTGTACATGCGCTTGAGGGATTTTGCGGTGGCGTTTTCGCGGTAGCAATCGTGCAGCGCATCGCACAGATCGCGCAGCCCCATGCCCTGATAACGGCTGGCGCCTTCACGGGCCACCGAAGGCAGTACTGAGGTCAGTGGCAGATTGGCGTCATAGCTGCGCTTGAACTCCAGCAGCTCGGTCAAGAGCGTGCTCCACTTGCCCTTGGTGATGCCCATGGAGAACAGCACCAGGAACGAGTACAGGCCGGTCTTCTCTACCACCAGGCCACGTTCCCAGAGGAATTTGCTGACCACCGCCGCAGGAATACCGCGCTCATCGAGACGACCGCCTGCGGTCAGCCCAGGCATGACCAAGGTCACCTTGATCGGATCGAGCAGCACGTAATCCTCGGCCACATCGCCGAAGCCGTGCCAGTCGGCATCGGGCTGCAGCAGCCAGTCCGGCGTCGATACGTCGTCGGCGCCTTCGGTTTGTGGTGGCTGCCAGATGCTGAACCACCAATCCTCACTGCTCAGGCTCTGACCGAGGTTGGCCAGGGCACGGCGGAAGCTCAGGGCTTCGTCGAAGGTTTCCTGGATCAGCGAACGCCCGGCCGGCCCTTCCATCATCGCCGAAGCGACGTCCAGCGAGGCGATGATGCCGTACTGCGGCGAGGTGGAGATATGCATCATGAACGCTTCGTTAAAGCGGTCGCGGTCGAGCTTGCGCACGCCGCCGTCCTGGACGTGAATCATCGACGCCTGGCTGAAGGCAGCCAGCAGCTTGTGGGTCGAATGGGTGGTGAACACCATCGGCCCGCCCGCCTCACGCGTGGTGCCCATGCCGTAGCGGCCGGCGTAGAACTCGTGGAAGGCGGCGTAGGCATACCAGGCTTCGTCGAAGTGCAAAACTTCCACCGAATCGCCGAGGGTGCGCTTGATCAGCTCGGCGTTGTAGCACAGCCCGTCGTAGGTCGAGTTGGTGACCACCACCAGCTTGACCTTCGGCTCACGGCCGCGGGCCAGCGGGCTGGCATCGATCTTGGCCTGGATCGACTCGCGGGAGAACTCGCTCAGCGGAATCGGCCCGATGATGCCCAGCTCGTTGCGCTCCGGCGATAGGTACAGCGGAATCGCCCCGGTCATGATGATCGCGTGGAGGATCGACTTGTGGCAGTTGCGATCGACCAAAACCAGGTCATCGCGGCCAACCATCGAATGCCAGACGATCTTGTTGGCGGTCGAGGTGCCGTTGATCACGAAGTAGGTGTGGTCGGCGCCGAAGTTGCGCGCGGCCCGCTCTTCGGCGGCGGCCAGGGGGCCGGTGTGGTCGAGCAGCGAGCCCAGTTCGGGCACCGATACCGAAAGATCGGAGCGCAGGGTGTTCTCGCCGAAGAACTGGTGGAAGGCCTGCCCGACCGGGCTCTTGCGATAGGCCACGCCGCCGCCGTGGCCCGGCGTGTGCCAGGAATAATTGGACTGCGAGGTGTGCTGCACCAGCGCTTTGAAGAACGGCGGCAGCAGGCCATCGAGGTAATTGCGGGCAGCGCGCGCCACCTGGCGAGCCAGAAACGGCACGGTGTCTTCGAACAGATAGAGAATACCGCGCAATTGGTTGAGATCGGCCATGGCTTCGGCCGGCGCATTTTCGATGGTGACCTGCTCGCCCAGGGCAAAGATCGGCAACTGCGGCGCACGCCGACGGGCGATGCGGATCAGCGCGACCATGTCCTGCAGCAAATGGCGGTTTTCCCCGGCGCCCTCGGCGGCGACCAGAATGCAGGCCAGGCCATGATGGGTCGACGCGACGATATGCCCTTCCGCCGAACTAGCGGTGGAGAGGATGGTGAAACCGTCCTGCTCCAGTTCCTGGGCGATGGCCCGTACCCGCTCGCCGGCCACGGTATCGGCCTTGATATCACGATGAACGATGAGTACGGGGAACTTGAGGTCTTTGTACATCAGCTACACCTGAGGTCACACGGGATTGGCCCGCTGTGCCCTCAGGGTAGAGGGTCGCCGGAGAGGACGGAACCCCTCGCAGGCGGTGCTATACGAAAAGGTCGCAATTCGCCGCTCAGGAGGCGGATGTACCCTGCTCCAGCTGCGCCCATAGCGCCGGTGCGCCGGCGGACTTCTCGATAGCGGCCAGTCGTGCAACGTGTGCGGCAACGTCGTCGGCACTGGCAGCGATCACGGCGCCACGCGCGCGATCAGCCGGCAGACGGCGGATCGGCGTCGGTTGCTGGCGGCCGTTACCGTCGCCCTCCGAACCATCGCCGGCCAGGGACAGATTGGTCTGCCCACCGGTCATCGCCAGGTAGACGTCGGCCAGAATCTCCGAGTCGAGCAAGGCGCCGTGCAGTTCGCGGCCGGAGTTGTCGACGCCGTAGCGTTTGCACAGCGCATCGAGGCTGTTGCGCTGGCCCGGATGGCGCTCGCGGGCCATTTGCAGGCTGTCGAGCACGTCGCAGTAGGAAGCCAGATCGGCGCGCTCGTGCTGACCGATCAGATTGAACTCGTTGTTGAGGAAGCCCACGTCGAACGGCGCGTTGTGGATGATCAGCTGCGCGCCCTTGATGAACTCGTAGAACTCGTCGGCGACTTCCTTGAAGCGCGGCTTGTCCTTGAGGTCTTCGCTGGTAATACCGTGAACGGCGATGGCGCCTTCGTCGATCTCACGATCGGGCTGCAGGTACACGTGGAAATGGCGCCCGGTCAGGCGACGGCCCTCAACCTCGACGCAGCCGATCTCGATGACCCGGTGGCCATCGCCTACCGGCATACCGGTAGTTTCAGTATCCAGTACGACTCTACGCACGCTTCATGCTCCTGATGTCTTCGACGCCGCGGTTGGCCAGTTGGTCAGCACGCTCGTTGCCCGGATGGCCGATGTGGCCGCGCACCCACTGCCAGGTCACGTTGTGGCGGTTGACCTGCTCGTCCAGCTGCTGCCACAGGTCGGCGTTCTTCACCGGTTCTTTCGCGGCGGTTTTCCAGCCACGCTTCTTCCAGTTGGGCATCCATTCCTGAATACCCTTCATGACGTACTGCGAGTCGGTGACCAGACGCACGTCACAGGGACGCTTCAGCTCGGCGAGGCCGCGGATCGCGCCCATCAACTCCATGCGGTTGTTGGTGGTCGCTAGTTCACCGCCCCACAACTCCTTCTCCACACCCTGGAACACCAGCAATGCGCCCCAGCCACCGACGCCAGGATTGCCCTTGCAGGCACCGTCGGTGTAAAGCTCAACTTGTTCGGACATTCAGCGCCTTTCTATCTATGGTCTGATTCGAGATTGCAGCAGTGGCTCAGGATGCGTCGCTATCGCGACGGCTGACCTTGGCAACCGGCATGGGCACCAGCTTGCCCATCGGCTCGCGACGGGACTGGCGCAGGGGGCGCAGGCCGACCACCAGCTTGCGCGCTACCAATACGTAAAAACCGCCACCCGGCGACTGCCAGGCACCGCCCCAGCGTTCCAGCGGGGCCAACCGAGTCTGCCAGGCAGCGGAAGCAAGCGGCGGACGATAACATCCGAAGCGCCGTTTCTCCAGCGCGAAGCCGAGCAGGTTGAGCCAGTCGGCAAGGCGCCCGGGAGCGATGCAGCGGGCGTCGTGGAGAACGTCATGAGCGAACAGATGACGTGCGCCCCAGGCACTCAGCGGGTTGATGCCGACCACCAGCAAGTGACCACCCGCACGCACGCTGCGCGCAGCCTCGCGCAACAATCCATGGGGCGACTGGCAGAAGTCCAGACCATGCTGCAGCACCACCACGTCGGCGGCCTGCTCGACCAGCGGCCAGGACTGCTCTTCACAGACGATCTCGACCCCCGCGAACGGCGCGCCAAGGCGCACGCTGCGCTGGATCTGCTGGGTCTCGATGGAGGTTTCGGCGCATGGGCCGTAATGCACCAGGTAACCGCCGAAGAAACGTGCCAGTTCTTCATCCAGCAAGCGCTGCTCCTGCTCCAGCAGCAGACGCCCCAAGGGGGTGGTGAACCACTCTCGGGCAGCACCAATCAGCTGAAGCCAATCGGCATCAGCCTGGGCAAAGGGATTGTCGCTCATGGACGCTTGTTCATAGGGATTACCTGCATAGCCATCTTCAACAATGACACCTAAGATGCACCTTTGTCCCCAACTTGGCGACCACCTGATGATCAAGATCGAAGCCCTGAGTGCATTCTCGGACAATTACATCTGGCTGTTGCAGGATGAACGGGACAAGCGCGTCGCCGTGGTCGACCCCGGTGATGCGGCGCCCGTGCAGGCCTGGTTGCAGGCGCATCCAGGCTGGACGCTGAGCGATATCCTGATCACCCACCATCACCCGGACCACGTAGGCGGCGTCGAGCAATTGCGCCGCGACAGTGGTGCGCGCGTCTATGGCCCGGCCAAGGAAAACATCCCCGCCCGCGACCAGGCGCTGGTCGATGACGAACGTATAGAAGTGCTTGGCCTGCCCTTTCAGGTGATCGACGTGCCGGGCCATACCCTTGGCCATATTGCCTTCTATCAGGACGACCATCACTGGCTGTTCAGTGGCGACACCCTGTTCGCCGCGGGTTGCGGCCGGCTGTTCGAAGGCACTCCCGCGCAGATGCACCACTCGCTGCAGCGTCTTGCCGCATTGCCGGACGACACGCTGATCTACTGCGCCCACGAGTACACCCTGAGCAACCTGCGCTTCGCCCACGCGGTTGAGCCCGGCAACCCGGCCGTTACCGAGCGCCTGCAACAGGTCACCGAATGGCGTGAGCAGGGCCGTATCAGTCTGCCCTCCGTACTGGAACTGGAGCGCGTGACTAACCCCTTTCTGCGCGGCGCTGAAACATCGGTTAAAGAAATGATCGCCAGCCGCGAGGGTCGCTCGATCGACAGCGAGGCCGAGGTTTTCGCGGCATTACGTGCCTGGAAAGATCACTTCTGAAACACGACTGGGCCGCAAAAACTCTGGTCAAAACTTGACCACCCCTGGATCGGTTTCTAGAATCCTCCAACTTTCGATCCAGGACACCCCCACTAACCAATGCCTTATCAGCCCTGTAACTCACTGAATTCAAAGGCATTGTCCTTGCGTTATCCGGCGCTTGCAGTGGCCATTTTTGCCATTCTCAGCGGCTGCCAAAGCCTGGATCAACAGGCCGTTGACTCAGTCCCTGCAGTCGATCTGAGCGGCAGGACTCCGCACGAGCCTCTGTGGATCAATGGGCCGGCTCAGGCTGAGCAACCCAAGGACATCTGGGAACGGGTGCGAGCGGGTTATCAGTTGCAGGACAACATCGGCGTCAACCCGCGTATCGAACAGCAGCGCCTGTGGTTCGCCAGCAACCCGTCTTTCGTCGAGAAGTCCGGGGAGCGCAGTAACCCGTACATTCACTACATCGTCGAGCGTCTGCAAGAACGCAACATGCCGATGGAATTGGCACTGCTGCCGATGATCGAAAGTGCCTACAACCCATTTGCCTACTCTCCGGCCGATGCAGTTGGCCTGTGGCAGTTCATCCCGTCCACTGGGCGCAACTTCAACCTGCGCCAGACCAGTTGGTACGACGGCCGTCGCGACGTCACAGCGTCCACCCAGGCCGCCATGAATTACCTGGCTCGCCTGCACGAGATGTTTAACGGTGACTGGCTGCTGGCCCTGGCTGCCTACAACGCCGGTGAAGGTCGAGTCAGCCGGGCCATTGAGCGCAACCAGAAGCTCGGCCTGCCGACCGACTACTGGAACCTCTCGCTGCCCCAGGAAACTCAGAATTACGTGCCCAAGCTGCTCGCCCTTTCCCAGGTGATCATGGCGCCCAATGCTTACGGCGTGAGCCTGAGCCCAATCGCCAATGAGCCCTACTTCGAGGAAGTTGAGCTCAAGCAGCGCATGGATCTTTCCCGTGTCGCCGCCCTCGCCGAAGTCGATGAAGACGAGCTGTATCTGCTCAATCCGGCCTTCAAGAAGCGCATCACCGTCGACGGCCCGCAGCATCTGCTGGTACCGACGCAGAAGGTCGAGCTGCTGACTGCCAACCTGTCGACCCTCAAGCCCGAGGATCTGCAGAACTGGCAGGAGTATGTGGTGCGCCCAGGTGACAACCTGCACGGCATAGCCAACCGCTACGAGCTGAGCGTTGCCAGTATCAAGGAGCTCAACCAGATCGCCGGCAATACCCTGCGCGTCGGCCAGCTCCTCAATCTGCCAACCACCGCGCAACCAGCACCGGACTCGACACCGCAACGCACTGCCAACACCGCCATCGCCTCGCGCAGCTACCAGGTACGCAACGGTGACAACCTGTGGCAGATCGCCAAAGCCCACAACGTCGCGGTGACCGACATCCAGCGCTGGAATACGCTCAAGGGCAATTCCCTGCGTGTCGGCCAGAATCTGAAGCTGCAGGGCACGGCGGGCACTCAGGCAGTCGCCAGCCTGGAACGCGATGACGTGACCTACTACAAGGTGCGCAAGGGTGACTCGCTGCACCTGATCGCCAAGCGTTTCAATGTGCAGATGAAAAACCTGCAGAGCTGGAATCCGAGAACCGGCAAGGCGCTCAAACCGGGCCAAGTACTGACCCTGCGCCTGCCTAACTGAAGTTCATTGCGACACACTTGATGCACACCGCCGGGGCCGGCCTTTTTCCTGTACAGACAAGCTGTTACTGTACGAAGACCTCTGCCGCCCCGGATCGGATACTGCACTTGAGACGCCCTCTCCTCTCGCTGATTTTCGGCCTGGCCACCAGCTTCCCGGCCCTGGCAACGCTCAGCGAAAGCCATGGCTATGCGCAGTTCGGCGCACTCAAGTATCCAGCCAGTTTTACCCACTTCGACTGGGTAAACCCCGAAGCGCCCAAGGGCGGAACACTGAGGATCATGGCTGCTGGCAGCTTCGACACCCTCAACCCCTACACCTTCAAAGGCACCAGTCCGGTCGCCACGGCCAACTTTCTGCAATATGGCGTGACCGAGCTGAACGAGCCGCTGATGGTCGGCACCGGGATGTACGACCCTTCAGGTGACGAACCCGCCTCAAGTTACGGGCTGATCGCCCAATCGGTGGAGTACAGCGAAGATCGCAGCTGGGTGGTATTCAATCTGCGCCCGGAAGCGCGCTTTCACGATGGCAAGCCGATTACTGCCTACGACGTGGCCTTTTCGTACCGACTGCTGCTCAAGGAAGGTCACCCGCAGTACCGTACCAATCTGCAGGAAGTGAAGCGCGTCGATATCCTCAATCGCCATCGCGTACGCTTCGTACTCAAGCGCTCGAACAACCCGCTGCTGATCCTGCGCCTGGGCGAGCTGCCGGTACTGCCGCAACATTACTGGAAGGATCGCGACTTCAAGGCGACCACCTTCGAGCCACCGCTGGGCAGCGGCCCCTACCGAATCACTGGAGTCAATCCGGGACGCAGCCTGAGCTTCGAGCGGGTCGAGGACTGGTGGGGGGCCTCGCTGCCGGTCAACCGCGGCAAATACAACTTCGATCGCGTCGAAGTGGACTTCTACCGCGACAGCCATGTCGCCTTCGAAGCCTTCAAGGCCGGTGAATTCGACCTCTACATCGAACAGCAGGCGAAGAACTGGGCAAACAACTATCGCTTTCCGGCGGTCACCCGTGGCGATGTGGTACGTGCGGAAATCCCTCACCAGATCCCCACCCAGACCCAGGCGCTGTTCATGAACACGCGGCGCGGCACCTTCGACGACGTGCGCGTGCGCGAAGCGCTGGGTCTGATGTTCGATTTCGAGTGGACCAACCGCACTCTGTTCAATGGTTCCTACACCCGCGCCGCGAGCTATTACCCCAACAGTGAGTTTTCCGCCAAAGGGAAACCAGAGGGTGCAGAGTGGCTGCTGCTGTCGCCCTTTCGTGCCCAACTGCCACCAGAGCTGTTCACCGAGCCGTTTCAGATGCCGGTCACCGACGGCCGTGGCATCCCTCGGGAAACCTTGCGCCGCGCCCTCGGTCTATTGGCCGACGCTGGCTGGAAACCCTCAGGCCAGCGCCTGATGAACGACAAGGGCCAGGCGCTGCGCTTCGAGATCCTGCTGGTCAATCCCAATCTCGAGCGCATCCTCCAGCCCTTCACTGAAAACCTCGCGAACATCGGCATCCAGGCCACTCTGAGAACGGTGGATCGCGCCCAGTACAAGCAACGTCTGGATCAGTTCGAATTCGACATGATATTGCTGACCCTGCCGCAAACCCTCAGCCCGGGCCTGGAGCAGTCGCTGTACTTTCACTCCAGCCAAGCCAGCGTCAAAGGCGGGAAGAATTACGCAGGCATCAACGATCCGGTGGTCGACGCCCTGCTCGAAAAACTGCTCTCTGCCCGTAGCCGCGACGAACAGGTAGCTGCTACCCGCGCCCTGGATCGCGTGATGCTCTGGCAGTACTACACCATTCCAAACTGGTACATCGACTATCACCGCCTGGCGTACCGCAACCGCTTTGCATTCGTCACCACGCCGCCCTACACGCTGGGGCTTCGCACATGGTGGCTGAAACCCACGGAGACCGCCCGATGACGCGTCCACTGCGCTCATTCCTGATGCATGGCAGCGCCCTGTTGCTGCTTGGCCTTGCCAGCCTGTCCCAGGCTGCGCCACAACACGCGCTGACGCTTTACGGCGAGCCGCCGAAGTACCCGGCCAGCTTCAAGCATTTCGACTACGTCAATCCCGATGCGCCCAAGGGCGGCATCCTGCGTCTGCCTGGCCTCAACGGCTTCGATAGCTTCAACCCGTTCATTCCCAAGGGCAACGCGGCGGATCGCCTGGGTCTGATCTATGACACCCTGACCTACCATTCTCCAGATGAGCCTTTCACCGAGTACGGGCTGCTGGCCGAAAAAGTGGAAAAGGCTGCAGATGACAGCTACGTGCGCTTCTTCCTCAACCCCAAGGCACGTTTCAATGATGGCGAGCCGGTCACCGCCGAGGATGTGATCTTTACCTTCAACACCCTTCTCGAGCATGGCGACCCCATGTACCGCCACTACTACGCCGATGTCGCTGATGTCATTGCCGAGAACCCGCGCACAGTGCGCTTCAATTTCAAGCATGCCGGAAACCGCGAGCTGCCGCTGATTCTTGGCCAACTGCAAGTCCTGCCTAAACACTGGTGGACTGGCCGCGACTTCTCCCGTGGCAGCCTGGAAATTCCTCTGGGCAGCGGTCCCTACCGAATAGCCGAATTTTCACCGAACAGCTCGATACGCTTCGAGCGGGTCAAGGACTGGTGGGCCAAGGATCTGCCCGTGGCCCGCGGCCAATACAACTTCGACGAAATTCGTATTGAGTACTTCCGCGACATGGCCGTCGCCCTGGAAGCCTTCAAAGCAGGCCAATTCGACGTTAACCTCGAATACTCGGCAAAAGATTGGGCCACCGGCTACAACTCACCGGCGCTGCGCGCCGGGCGCTTCGTGCAGGAAGCCTTCCCCAACCGTAATCCGGCCGGCATGCAGGGCTTCGTCTTCAACACCCGCAAGCCCCTGTTCCAGGATGCACGCGTGCGTGAGGCGATCGCCTTGCTGTTCGATTTCGAGTGGGCCAACAAGCAGCTGTTCTACGGCGCCTACAAGCGTACGCATAGCTACTTCGAGAACTCGGAAATGGCGGCTAACGGCCTGCCCAGCGAAGCAGAACTGAAGCTGTTGGAGCCGTTACGTGGGCAGATCCCTGAACAGGTGTTCACCGAAGCCTTCAAAAACCCAGTCAGCGATGGCACCGGCATCATCCGCGATCAGGCCCGCCGCGCCTATCAGCTACTCACTGAAGCCGGTTACCGTATCGAGAACGACAAGATGGTCGATGCCAATGGCAACCAGCTTGCGTTCGAATTCATCAATCACCAGGCCAACCTGGAGCGTGTGATTCTGCCGTTCAAGCGCAACCTGGCGGAATTGGGTATCTACCTGCAGATTCGTCGGGTCGACGTCTCCCAGTACATCAACCGCCTGCGTTCGCGGGACTTCGACATGACCTCGGCGATCTGGCCGCAGTCTAGCTCGCCGGGCAATGAGCAGCGCGAGTTCTGGCACTCCAGTAGCGCCGACAATCCAGGCAGCCGCAATCTTATCGGCCTGCGCGACCCAGCCATCGACCAATTGGTCGATGGCTTGATCCGTGCGGACTCGCGTCAATCGTTGATCACTCATACAAGGGCGCTGGATCGCGTCCTGCTATGGGGCAACTACGTGGTGCCGAACTATTTCGTCGACGCCTACCGCGTGGCCTACTGGAAGCGCTTCGGGCACCCGGAGAAATCGCCACTGTACGATTACGGTCTGATGACCTGGTGGCAGGAAAAGCCGGTCGGCGAAGTGGTCACTCCTGAAGAAACGCCCACCACCGAGCAGGAAGAACGCTAAATGCTGTCCTATATCCTGCGGCGCTTGCTGCTGATCATTCCAACGCTGTTCGGCATTCTGGTGATCAATTTCGTGATCATTCAAGCCGCACCTGGCGGATCAGTCGAGCAGATGATTGCCAAGCTCGAAGGCTTCGATGCCGCCTCCGGTGGGGCCACGGGGCGTATATCCGGTGGTGGTGGCGGTGAGGTAGCAACCGCGGGCTCCAACTACCGCGGCGCCCAGGGCCTCGATCCTGAACTGATCGCCGAGATCGAGAAGATGTACGGCTTCGACAAGTCGGCGCCCGAACGCTTTTGGATCATGCTCAAGAGCTATGCCCAACTGGATTTCGGTGAGAGTTTCTTTCGTGACGCCAAGGTCATCGATTTGATCCTGGAGAAAATGCCCGTGTCCATTTCCCTCGGGTTATGGAGCACGTTAATCATGTACCTGGTTTCCATTCCACTGGGTATCGCCAAGGCGACACGGCATGGCAGCGTTTTCGATGTATGGACCAGCTCGGCGATCATTATTGGTTACGCGATTCCGGCGTTCCTGTTCGCGATTCTGCTGATCGTGTTATTCGCTGGTGGCAGCTATTACGACTGGTTCCCGCTGCGCGGGCTGACCTCGAGCAACTTCGACGAACTGAGCTTCAGCGGTAAGCTGCTCGACTACTTTTGGCACTTGGCACTCCCCGTCACCGCACTGGTGATTGGCAACTTCGCCACCCTCACCCTGCTGACAAAGAACAGCTTCCTCGATGAAATCAACAAGCAGTACGTGACCACCGCCCGGGCCAAGGGCCTAAGCAACACCCGTGTGCTTTATGGCCACGTCTTTCGCAATGCCATGCTACTGATCATCGCTGGTTTTCCGGCAGCCTTCATCGGCCTGTTCTTCACCGGCTCGCTGCTGATCGAGGTGATCTTCTCCCTCGACGGTCTTGGCCTGCTGAGCTTCGAGGCGGCGATCAACCGCGACTATCCGGTGGTCTTTGGCACCCTGTTCATCTTCACCTTGTTGGGACTGGTTGTGAAACTCATCGGCGACATTACCTATACCCTGGTCGATCCACGCATCGACTTCGAAAGCAGGGAGGGCTGACATGGCACTTTCCCCGCTCAATCAACGCCGCTTCGAGCTGTTCAAGGCCCACAAGCGTGGCTGGTGGTCGCTGTGGATTTTCCTTGCCCTGTTCTTCGTGACCCTGGGGGCCGAGCTGATCGCCAACGACAAGCCCCTGGTCGTCAGTTACGACGGCGAGCTCTACTTCCCGGTGCTCAAGCGCTACCCGGAAACCACCTTCGGCGGTGAATTCCCCCTGCAGGCGAACTACAAGAGCCCTTATATCCAGGAGCTGATCGAGCAGAAGAATGGCTGGATGGTCTGGCCGCTGATTCCCTTCAGCTACTCCAGTATCAACTACGACCTCAAGGTGCCGGCCCCCGCTCCGCCCTCGGCGGACAACTGGCTGGGCACCGATGACCAAGGCCGCGACGTGCTTGCCCGGGTGATCTACGGGTTCCGTATTTCGGTGCTTTTCGCTCTCTCGCTAACCTTGGCAAGCTCGGTGATCGGCGTCGCGGCAGGTGCCTTGCAAGGCTTTTACGGTGGCTGGGTGGATCTGACTGGGCAGCGCATCCTGGAAATCTGGTCAGGTCTGCCGGTGCTGTACCTGCTGATCATCCTGGCCAGCTTCGTGCAACCGAACTTCTGGTGGCTACTCGGCCTGATGCTGCTTTTTTCCTGGATGAGTTTGGTGGATGTGGTGCGTGCAGAGTTCTTGCGTGGCCGCAACCTGGAATACGTGCGTGCCGCCCGTGCACTGGGCATGCGTAACGGCTCGATCATGTTCCGGCATATCCTGCCGAACGCCATGGTTTCGACCATGACCTTCCTGCCGTTCATCCTCACTGGCGCTATCGGCACTCTTACCGCCCTGGATTTCCTCGGCTTTGGCCTTCCAGCCGGCTCACCGTCACTTGGCGAGCTGGTGGCGCAGGGTAAATCCAATCTGCAGGCGCCGTGGCTAGGGATGAGCGCCTTTGCTGTGCTGGCCATCATGCTCAGCCTGCTGGTATTCATCGGCGAGGCCGCCCGCGATGCCTTCGACCCGAGGAAATAAGATGACCGATCCTGAAAACCTCGTTGAAGTGCGCGATCTGTCCGTGGCATTCGTCAATGGCGACAGCCATCGGCAGGTGGTCAACAACATCAGCTTCGATATTCGCCGGGGCGAAACCCTGGCACTGGTCGGTGAAAGCGGGTCAGGAAAGTCAGTCACCGCCCACTCGATCCTGCGCCTGCTGCCCTACCCGCAGGCGCAGCACCCCAGCGGCAGCATTCACTACGCCGATCAGGATTTGCTCAAGCTCAGCGAGAAAAAGTTGCGCGGCATCCGTGGCAACCGCATCGCCATGGTGTTTCAGGAGCCGATGACCTCGCTGAACCCCTTGCACAGCATCGAGAAGCAGATCAACGAAGTACTCGCCCTGCACAAGGGCCTGAGCGGCAAGGCGGCTACACGGCGCACTCTGGAGCTGCTGGAGCTGGTCGGCATACCTGAGCCGCAGAAGCGCCTCAAGGCCCTGCCCCATGAGCTTTCCGGCGGGCAGCGTCAGCGCGTGATGATCGCCATGGCCCTGGCCAACGAGCCAGAACTGCTGATCGCCGACGAGCCGACCACCGCCCTCGACGTTACCGTGCAATTGAAGATTCTCGAATTGCTCAAGGAGCTGCAGGCGCGCCTGGGCATGGCCATGCTGATCATCAGCCATGACCTCAACCTGGTGCGGCGTATCGCTCACCGCGTCTGCGTGATGCAGAACGGCGAACTGGTCGAGCAGGCTGAGTGCGAGGCGCTGTTCACCAGCCCGCAACACCCCTATACCCGCGAGTTGCTGGCCGCCGAACCGGATGGCAACCCGGTTGCGACGCAAGCTGCCGACACCATGCTCGAGGTCGATGACCTGCGCGTCTGGTTCCCGATCAAGAAAGGCCTGCTGCGCCGCACCGTCGATCATGTAAAGGCGGTAGACGGCATCAACTTCAGCCTGCAGCGTGGCCAAACCCTGGGCATCGTCGGCGAAAGCGGCTCGGGTAAATCCACGCTCGGGCTGGCCATTCTGCGCTTGATCGGTAGCCAGGGTGGCATTCGCTTCGACAAGCAGTCTTTGAATGGCCTGTCGCAAAACCAGGTGCGCCCTTTCAGGCGCCAGATGCAGGTAGTATTTCAGGATCCCTTCGGCAGCCTCAGCCCGCGCATGACCGTGGGTATGATTGTCGGCGAAGGCTTGCGCATCCATGGCATCGGCAGTGGCGCTGAGCAAGAGCAGGCGATCACTGAAGCGCTTCTGGAGGTCGGCCTGGATCCTGAAAGCCGCCATCGCTATCCCCATGAGTTCTCCGGTGGTCAGCGGCAGCGTATTGCCATCGCTCGCGCGCTGGTGCTCAAACCGGCCTTGATCCTGCTGGATGAACCGACCTCGGCACTCGATCGCACCGTACAGCGTCAGGTGGTTGAACTACTGCGCTCGCTGCAAACCAAGTACAACCTGACTTACCTGTTCATCAGCCATGATCTGGCAGTGGTACGGGCGCTCAGCCATCAGTTGATGGTGGTCAAGCAGGGCCAGGTGGTTGAACAAGGTGACGCCGAGGCGATCTTCCGGGCGCCGCAGCACGCCTACACGCAGCAACTACTGGAAGCTGCGTTCCTGTCGCCGGCCAGTAGCGCATAAGCCTGCGATCGCTGAATGTGAAAAGGCCCCGCTGTCTCTCGACGCGGGGCCTTTTCTTTAGTCTGAGACAAGGCTGCAGAAACACAAAGGCCCCGAAACCGGGGCCTTTGTTTACTCAGCGGACATCCGCACTTAGAAGCGCTCGATGTCTGCCTTGCTCTCCAACTGCTTGCGGAAGGCCGCAAAATCCTGCTGGCCACTGCGCGAAGCGAGGAAGCGACGGTACATCGCCTTCTCTTCATCGCTCAGCGCCTGCTCAGGCTCGCTGACGCCTTTCAGGCGTACCGCTACGAAGTCGCCATTGCCCAGCGTAACGCCAGTAAACTCGGACGCGTCGCCAGTCGGCTTGGGCATACGGAACAACGCTTGTAGCACAGCCGGGTCGACACCTTCCTGATTACGGGTAGCGGCTTCCACCACCTGCCAGTCAGCGCCTTCTGCCTGCGCCTTGCCGTCACGCAGCTCAGCGACCAGAGCCTCACCAGCGGCCTTGGCAGCTTCGCTGGCCCGGGTCTGAGTCAGTTGACCACGGATGCTATCGCTCACCTGCTCCAGCGTCAGCTGTTGCGGCTTGAGATGTTCCTTGACGCGTACAACCACCAGGGTGCTCGGATCGAGTTCGATGGCTCCGCTGTTGCTACCGTCTTCCAGCACTTCCTGGCTGAACGCAGCCTGCAGCACCTGACGGTTACCGGCTAGGCCTTCACCACCCTGACGCCCGAACGGCTCGCTGGTCTGGACCTTCAGGCCCAGTTCCTGAGCTGGCTGAGCCAGGTCAGAGGACTCGAATGCGGCATCTTCCAGTTGCTTGGTCGCTTCGACAAAACGCTGCTCGACACGCTGAGTCTTGAGATCGGCCTCGAGCTTGTCTTTCAGGCTGGCCAGCGTCGGCACTTCAGGAGCCTGCACGCCCAACAGTTTGATCAGGTGCCAGCCGAATTCGCTGCGTACCGGCGCCGACACTTCGTCTTTGTTCAGTGCGTAGAGAGCGTCCTCGAAGGCTGGGTCATACACACCCTTACCTGCGTAACCGAGATCCCCGCCTTCACTTGCGGAACCTGGATCCTGAGAAAACTCCTTGGCCAGCGCAGCAAAATCTTCGCCTTGCTGCAGGCGCTTCTGGACGTCTTCGATCTTCGCCTTGGCCTGCTCGTCGCTGATGTCGCCGCCAACTTCGATGAGAATATGCGCCGCCTGACGCTGCTCGGCCAGGTTGGCAATTTCCGACTCGTAGGCGGTTTTCAGCTCTTCGTCGCTGACGGATATTTCCGAGAAGAAAGCGTCTTTCTTCAGTTCGACGTACTCGAGTACCACCTGCTCCGGGCTCATGAACTGAGACTGCTGGGCATCGTAGTAAGCTTTCACGTCATCATCGCTGACCTGCACCGCATCAGCATCTACCTTGATGGTGCGGGTGGCGAAATCGCGGGTCTGTTTCTCCAGGCGGGCGAATGACGTCACTTCTTCATCGGTGACGAAACCGCTGCCAGACAGTCCGGCACGCAATTGACCGATCAGCATTTCCTGCTCGAGCATCTGACGGAACTGCATGCGGTTGTAACCAAGCTGACGAATAACCTGGTCGAAACGCTCAGCATTGAAACGGCCATCAACCTGAAACTCAGGTGTCTGTACGATCACTTGGTCGAGTGCAGGCTGAGAAAAGGCGAACTTGGCATCGGCAGCGCCTTGTACGAGCAGTGAGCGCTCGATCAATCCTTTCAAGGAAGCTTCACGCAGCAGATTCTCATCCAACAGCGATGCGTCAAATTCCTGACCAAGCTGTTGCAACAGTTGGCGACGCTGCATTTCCACAGCTTGATTGAGTTCGTTCTGGCTAATTGCCTCGCCATTCACTTCGGCAGCGTTCTGGCTGTTGCTGGTACCGGTAATGATGGCGTCAACGCCGGTCAGCGCCATAAGAACGACGATCAGGCCGATGATGGTTTTGGCAATCCAACCCTGTGAATTGTCCCTGATATTTTGCAGCATGCTTCCCCCAGAACGACCACGTACTAAAAATGGCCGCGCAGCGTGGGTAAATTCCGGATAGAAGAAAGGCGCATCCTAGGATGCGCCTTCTCGTAACGTGCGAAGCGGATCGGGATCATCAATCTACAATCCCCGGCGTGACAGACCAGGTGGTCTTATTGCCGCTCCACAACCGAGCCGGGGTTAGCCGACCCGGCGGGCAAAGGCCCGAAGACGCTTAGTTGACGGCGTCTTTCAGCGCTTTACCAGCTTTGAAACCTGGGATCTTGGCAGCAGCGATGCTGATCGGCTTGCCAGTCTGCGGGTTGCGGCCAGTGCGAGCAGCGCGATCCTTGACAGCGAAAGTACCGAAACCTACCAGTACAACGGAGTCCCCAGCTTTCAGAGCACCAGTAACGGATTCAATCACTGCGTCCAGCGCACGGCCAGCAACAGCTTTCGGGATATCAGCAGATGCAGCGATGGCATCGATCAGTTCCGACTTGTTCACTCTAAGTCCCCTTAATTTCGGTTGAGTTTGTTTCTTGATTTTAATGGAAGCGAATCGGGTGCTGGATGGCCTGCCGACACGAATAAGCCGCTTTATAGCAAGGGCTCTAAAATTGTGTCAAGGAAGCCACCCGGCTAATGCGTGCTGATTCGCTCCTTGGAATCAGTCTCGCGTGTTTCATCCTTTGCAACCAACTCCGGAGCCGCGTCTGGCAAGGGCTCCGGGGCGTATTGCAGCGCAATTTGCAGGGCCTCGTCAATCCATTTAACCGGTTTAATCTGCAGGTCTTGTTTGATGTTCTCCGGAATTTCCTTGAGATCGCGAACATTCTCCTGGGGAATGATCACTGTTTTGATTCCACCACGATGCGCCGCAAGCAGTTTTTCCTTCAAACCGCCGATCGCCAGCACCTGACCTCGCAAGGTGATTTCACCCGTCATTGCGACATCCGCACGCACTGGAATCTGCGTCAATGCGGACACCAAAGCAGTGCACATACCGACACCCGCACTCGGGCCATCTTTCGGCGTAGCACCTTCTGGCATGTGGATGTGAATATCACGTTTTTCGTAGAAGTCTGGAGCCACGCCAAGGCTTTTTGCACGGCTGCGCACCACTGTCTGCGCGGCTGTGATCGATTCGACCATCACGTCGCCCAGTGAACCAGTCTTGATCAAATTACCCTTGCCAGGTACCACCGCGGCCTCGATTGTCAGCAACTCGCCGCCCACCTGAGTCCACGCCAAACCGGTTACCTGACCGATCTGATCCTGCTGCTCGGCAAGGCCATAACGGTGCTTGCGCACGCCCAGAAGCTCCTCCAGCGAGTCAGCCGTTACTAGCACATGGAAGCGTTTTTCCTTGATGTGCTGCTTGACCACCCGACGGCAGACCTTGGCAATCTGCCGCTCCAGACTGCGCACACCAGCCTCTCTGGTGTAGTAACGAATAATGTCGCGAATCGCCTCATTCTCGAATTCCAACTCAGTTTTTTTCAAGCCATTGGCCTGAATCTGCTTGGGCGCGAGGTATTTGACAGCGATATTGACCTTTTCATCCTCGGTGTAACCCGGCAAGCGAATCACTTCCATACGATCCAGCAAGGCAGCCGGAATATTCATGGAGTTGGCCGTGCACAGGAACATCACGTCGGATAGGTCGTAATCGACTTCAAGGTAATGATCGTTGAAGTTGTGATTTTGCTCCGGATCGAGCACTTCGAGCAGTGCGGAGGCAGGATCACCACGCATGTCCTGCCCCATCTTGTCGATTTCGTCGAGCAGGAACAGCGGATTGCGCACACCAACCTTGGTCATCTTCTGAATCAGGCGACCCGGCATAGAGCCAATATAGGTACGGCGATGGCCGCGAATTTCCGCCTCATCACGCACACCGCCCAAGGCCATGCGCACAAACTTGCGGTTGGTCGCACTGGCAATGGATTCGGCAAGAGACGTCTTGCCAACGCCAGGCGGGCCGACCAGACAGAGAACCGGCCCCTTGAGCTTCTTCACGCGCTTCTGCACGGCGAGATACTCGAGAATGCGCTCCTTGACCTCTTCCAGGCCGTAATGATCGGCATCCAGAATGCTTTCGGCACGAGTTAGATCCAGGCGTACCTTGCTTTGCGCCTTCCACGGCACATTCACCAGCCAGTCGATGTAGGAGCGCACCACCGTGGCTTCAGCGGACATCGGCGACATCTGTTTAAGTTTATTCAGTTCAGCCTGAGCCTTACCGTAGGCTTCCTTGGTCAGCCCGGCATTCTCGATACGGCGCTTAATCTCATCGAGCTCGTTGTGACCTTCCTCTCCGTCGCCAAGCTCCTTCTGAATGGCCTTCATCTGCTCATTCAGGTAGTACTCGCGCTGGCTGCGCTCCATCTGTTTCTTTACGCGGCCGCGAATACGCTTTTCCACTTGGAGCAGATCGATTTCGGCATCCAGCAGCGCTAACACGTGCTCAACACGTGCAGACAGATCAACGATCTCGAGGATTTCCTGCTTCTGATCGATCTTCAGCACCATATGCGCCGCCATGGTATCGACCAGGCGACTCGGCTCGTCGATGCTATTGAGCGACGACAACACCTCAGCAGGCACCTTCTTACCCAGCTGAACGTATTGTTCGAACTGGCTCAGCAGGCTACGGGTGAATACCTCCGCCTCACGCTCTGGCGCTTCGATCTCGTCAAGCAACTGGACTTCGGCTCGACTGTACCCGTCAGCCTCGATGAACTGTTCGATCTCGCCGCGCTGCTCGCCCTCAACCAGCACCTTGACGGTGCCATCGGGCAATTTGAGCAATTGCAGCACGGTCGCAACAGTACCGACTCGGTAGAGCCCTTCTTCATTCGGTTCATCGTCAGCGGGATTCTTCTGGGCCAGCAGCAGGATCTGCTTTTCCCCGTTCATCGCCGCTTCGAGTGCTTCGATGGATTTCTCGCGCCCCACGAAAAGCGGGATGACCATGTGCGGATAGACCACGACATCGCGCAAAGGCAGGAGAGGCAATTCGATGGTTGTCTTCATGATTTTGGCTCTACAGCGGCCTTGCGGCCGTAAACAGTGGGAGTACCCTTGACGTTAAGATGGGGGTAGCCCCAGGAAAAAACAAGCACTGCTGTCGGCAAAAACAAAGGGGCCCGCAGGCCCCTTGCTTTCAACATGTGACAAACGCATTACGCGTCAGGTGCCGCTTTGGCAGTCGGCTCGCTGTTCTCATAGATCAGCAATGGTTTGGAGCTGCCATTGATGACACTTTCATCAATGACCACTTTGCTGACATCCGATTGCGATGGAATCTCATACATGGTGTCAAGCAGCACACTTTCAAGAATCGAACGCAGGCCACGTGCACCAGTCTTGCGCTCAAGGGCCTTCAGAGCAACGGCCTTGAGCGCGTCAGGACGGAACTCAAGATCCACACCTTCCATCTCGAACAACTTGCCGTACTGCTTGGTCAGCGCATTCTTCGGCTCGGTGAGAATCTGCACCAACGCAGCCTCGTCCAGCTCCTCGAGTGTTGCAATGACCGGCAAGCGGCCAACGAACTCGGGAATCAGGCCGAATTTGACCAAATCATCCGGCTCGATGTCACGTAACGACTCACCGATCTTCTTGCCGAGATCCTTAGTGCGCACCTCGGCACCGAAACCAATTCCGCCCTTGGTGGAGCGGCCCTGGATCACTTTCTCGATACCGGCGAAAGCACCACCGCAGATGAACAGGATGTTGCGCGTATCAACCTGCAAAAACTCCTGCTGAGGATGCTTGCGGCCACCCTGAGGCGGAACCGAGGCGACAGTGCCTTCGATCAGCTTCAGCAGCGCCTGCTGCACGCCCTCACCCGAAACGTCACGGGTAATCGACGGATTGTCGGACTTACGGGAAATCTTGTCGATTTCATCGATGTAGACGATACCCATCTGGGCCTTCTCGACATCGTAATCGCACTTCTGCAGCAGCTTCTGAATGATGTTCTCGACGTCTTCACCCACATAACCGGCTTCGGTCAGGGTGGTGGCATCGGCGATGGTGAATGGAACGTTCAGCAGCCGCGCTAGCGTTTCAGCCAGCAGCGTCTTACCAGAGCCTGTCGGGCCGAGGAGCAGAATGTTGCTCTTACCAAGCTCAACGTCATCCTTCTTCTCGCGCTGATTGAGGCGCTTGTAGTGGTTGTAGACCGCGACCGCCAGGATCTTCTTGGCCCGCTCCTGACCGATCACGTACTGATCGAGGATCGAGCTGATCTCCTTGGGAGCCGGCAGCTTGTGCGCACTGCTCTCGGCCTGGGCTTCCTGAACCTCCTCGCGGATGATGTCGTTGCACAGGTCGACGCACTCGTCGCAGATAAAGACCGAGGGCCCGGCAATCAATTTGCGCACTTCATGCTGGCTTTTGCCGCAGAAGGAGCAATAGAGCAGCTTGCCGTTGTCCTCGCCGTTGCGGGTGTCAGTCATTCGTTCGATCCAAATCCGATAGGCTTACAACAGAAGATGAAGGCTATTGCGGGCTTTTTCAAGCCCGCAAGTGATCGATACAACCGACCACGCCTATTTAGAGCTGCTTATTTTAAGCAGGACGCTGGGCGATGACTTCGTCGATCAACCCGTAGGCAAGAGCAGCCTCTGCACTCATGAAGTTATCGCGATTGGTGTCGCGCTCGATTTCCTCAAGGGTGTGCCCGCTGTGCTTGGCCATCAGCGTGTTCAAACGCTCGCGGATGAAGAGGATTTCCTTAGCATGGATTTCGATATCCGACGCCTGCCCCTGAAAACCGCCCAGTGGCTGGTGAATCATCACACGCGAGTTGGGCAGGCAGAAACGCTTGCCGTGCGCACCGGCAGTCAGCAGGAATGCGCCCATGCTGCAGGCCTGACCAATACAGGTGGTCGACACGTTAGGCTTGATGAACTGCATGGTGTCGTAGATCGACATGCCCGCGGTCACCGAGCCGCCCGGGGAGTTGATATAGAGATGGATGTCCTTGTCCGGGTTTTCCGCTTCAAGGAACAGCAGTTGCGCACAGATCAGGTTGGCCATGTAGTCCTCTACAGGGCCCACCAGAAAGATCACTCGCTCCTTGAGCAGGCGCGAGTAGATGTCATAGGCGCGCTCGCCACGAGCTGACTGCTCGACAACCATCGGAACCAGACCGCCAGCGGCCTGGATATCAGAGTTCTGCTGAATATACGAATTACGGAACATGCTCTGCAGTCACTCCCAAATAGTTATGTCTTGAATACGCATAAGCCAGCGCGAAGGCTGGCTTATGGTGTACGTCTTAGCGCAGAGACGATCAGGCGGCTTGCGGAGCTTCTACCGGCTTGACTGCTTCTTCGTAAGAGACTGACTTGTCAGTCACGTTAGCCTTCTGCAAAACAGTATCTACAACTTGCTCTTCCAGTACAACCGAACGAACCTCGTTCATCTGCTGGTCGTTCTTGTAGTACCACGCCACGACCTGCTCCGGCTCCTGGTAGGCCGAAGCCATTTCCTGGATCAATTCACGGACGCGAGCATCGTCAGGCTTCAGTTCGAACTGCTTGACCACTTCGGCAACGATCAGGCCGAGAGAAACGCGGCGCTTGGCTTGCTCTTCGAACAGTTCAGCCGGCAGCTGGTCAGGCTTGATGTTGCCACCGAACTGCTGAACAGCCTGCACACGCAGATTGTTGACTTCACTGGCGATCAGCGCCTTAGGCACTTCGACCGGATTCGATGCCAACAGGCCATCCATTACCTGGTTCTTGATCTTGGACTTGATGGCTTGGCGCAGCTCACGCTCCATGTTCTTGCGAACTTCGGTGCGGAAGCCTTCCAGACCGCCTTCCTTGATACCGAACAGAGTGAAGAACTCATCGTTCAGCTCTGGCAGTTGCGGAGCGGAGACGCTGTTCACCTTGACGGTGAATTCGGCGGTCTTGCCGGCCAGGTCGAGGTTCTGATAGTCCTCGGGGAAGGTCGGATTGATCACGCGCTCCTCACCAGCCTTGGCGCCGACCAGGGCGTCTTCGAAGCCAGGGATCATACGGCCGGAGCCCAGAACCAGCTGAGTACCGGTAGCGGAACCGCCAGCGAAGGCTTCACCGTCGATCTTGCCGACGAAGTCGATGTTCAGCTGATCGTCTTTCTCGGCAGCACGCTCGACGGCTTCGAAACGTGTGTTCTGCTTGCGCAGGATATCCAGCATGTTATCGACATCAGTGTCGGCCACTTCGGCCTGCTGACGCTCGATAGCGATGCCGTCAAGACCACCGATGGTGATTTCCGGGAACACTTCGAAGGTAGCGATGAACTCCAGATCCTTACCTTTCTCCAGCACTTTCGGCTCGACCGAAGGCTGACCGGCAGGTGCAAGCTTCTGCTCGGCAATCGCCTCATAGAAGGAGGACTGAATCACGTCGCCTACGGCTTCCTGACGTGCATCGGCCTCAAAACGCTGACGAATCACGCTCATTGGCACTTTGCCAGGACGGAAACCAGGGATCTTGGCCTTCTGTGCAGTCTGCTGCAGACGCTTGTTGACCTGAGTCTCGATACGCTCGGCCGGCACAGTAATGCTCATGCGGCGCTCGAGAGCGGAAGTGCTTTCAACAGAAACTTGCATGGATATTCCTCGTTGCACAGACGTATGCCGGCCGTTTACCGACCCCATTTAAGGGCATGCATTCTAGAGGGAGGTGTTGCAGAAGTCACCCTAGATGCAGGTGGCAAACGGGAGGGGCGCTAAAGATGGTGCGGACGGAGAGACTCGAACTCTCACACCTTGCGGCGCTGGAACCTAAATCCAGTGTGTCTACCAATTCCACCACGTCCGCGTGGTAATACATTTTCTACAAACAAAAACGCCAGGCTTTAAGGCCTGGCGCTTTCAGAATATGGGGTGGACGAAGGGGATCGAACCCTCGACACCAGGAGCCACAATCCTGTGCTCTACCAACTGAGCTACGCCCACCATATTGCTTTACTGCTTACTTGTGCCGACTCACCTAGTGGCGCACCCGGCAGGACTCGAACCTGCGACCATCCGCTTAGAAGGCGGATGCTCTATCCAGCTGAGCTACGGGCACTTATCCATCCACCAGAGCAGACTTCAAGCTTCGACTAGAGCGACTACTTTCGTTGCTGCCTTTGCCGCTTTACCCTGTCACTTGCTGTGCTCGCCAAGTGGTGCGCATCTTATAGAGCGCCCCCTAGGTCGTCAACACCCAAATCTAAAAAATTCAGTTAGATAAAGGAGTTACACCAAATCTACTCTCTGGCGCCTTTGCCCCTCCTTAATGCCATGCGAGAATGCGCGTCCTTTTTTCTCCCTTTCGATGGTTAACCAAGCGCAATGACCGCACAACTGATAGATGGCAAAGCGATTGCCGCCAATATCCGCCAGCAGATCGCCCAGCGCGTCGCCGACAGACGCCAGCAAGGACTGCGCGCACCCGGCCTGGCAGTGATTCTGGTCGGCAGCGATCCCGCCTCTGAGGTTTATGTCGCGCACAAGCGCAAGGACTGCGAGGAAGTCGGCTTCGTTTCCCGCGCTTACGACCTGAGCGCTGAAACCAGCCAGGACGAACTGCTGGCCCTGATCGACTCCTTGAATGAAGACACCAGCATCGACGGCATCCTGGTTCAGCTGCCGCTGCCGGCACACCTCGACTCCTCCTTGCTGCTCGAGCGCATCCGCCCGGACAAGGATGTGGACGGCTTCCATCCTTACAACATCGGTCGCCTGGCTCAGCGCATGCCGCTGCTACGCCCCTGCACCCCCAAGGGCATCATGACCCTGCTGGCGAGTACCGGGCAGGATCTCTATGGCATGCATGCCGTGGTGGTAGGCGCCTCGAATATCGTTGGCCGGCCAATGGCCATGGAGCTGCTGCTGGGCGGTTGCACCGTGACTGTCACGCACCGCTTCACCAAGGATTTGCCCGGCCATGTGGCCCAGGCAGATATCGTCGTGGTGGCGGCCGGTAAACCCGGCTTGGTTAAAGGTGAATGGATCAAGGAAGGCGCCATCGTCATCGACGTGGGCATCAACCGTCAGACGGACGGCAAGCTGATTGGCGACGTGGTGTACGAAACCGCCCTGCCCCGCGCCGGCTGGATTACCCCGGTGCCAGGCGGCGTAGGCCCGATGACCCGCGCCTGCCTGCTGGAAAACACCCTGCACGCAGCGGAACATCTGCACGCCTGATGGCAGTTCGCAGTAATGAAAACGGCGCCTTCGAGGCGCCGTTTTTATTTCAGTGTGCTCGTCGCCCCCTGAGGCTTGCGCACGAACCACAGCACCCGGCTCACGCCGCGGGTCACCGCCACGTAGCCAAGACGCAGGCTTTCGTCGGCCATTGCCTGATCGTAGCTGTTGGCGAAGAAACCGCAGTACGCGTACAGCGCGTTGCGCAGCGGATGAGGCGTGGGCGGCAGGCAGTCGTCGATGATGATTGCCACTTCGGCCTGCAGGCCCTTCGCACGATGGATGGTGTAAGCCTTTACCGGGAGCTTGCGATCGAGCCCGGCCTGCAGATCCTTTAGCGTCTCGTTACGCCGCCCCAGCAGCAGCACCGCAGTACGCTCCTTGGAATCGATGGAGCTAGCGTACTCACACTGGGCGGCAATTTCCTTCAACAGATCGGGCATCTGCCGGGCCAGGTCGAATGGCGTCACCAGCTGTACGCCATGCCCGCCGGGCGGCGCGCTCCTGATCGCTTCGGTGGTCTTATCCTGCTTGAAGGCGACCTCGCGCAGAATCGACTCGGCGTCGCGGATCACCGGCTCGATCGAGCGGTAATTCGCCTGCAGCATCAGCACCGCACTCTTGCCCTTGCCTTTGCTCGGGAAGTGCCGGTCGAAGGTCATGAACAACTCCGGCGAACTGCCGCGCCAACCATAGATCGACTGCCAGTCATCCCCGATGGCCATCAGGCTCACCGCCATCGAAGCGCCGACCAGGCGCCGATGCACGGCCTGCAGCCACTGTACGATCTGCGGTGAGACATCCTGAAATTCGTCGATCAACAGATGGGAGAAGTTCGCCAGCGACTCGGTGGGTAGCCCCCCGTCGCCTTCATCGAGCATCTGCGTCAGTTGTTGAAAGGCACCGTTGAAAGTCATCAGGCCCTGTTCGCCAAGACGCTGCTGCAGTGCCTGCCAGAAAGTCTGCAAGGCGAGGAGAAAAAAGCGCTCCTGATCCGAACAAGGCACCGCGACCACCGCCAGCTGGTCGATGCGAATGCCGATGCTTTCGATAAAGCCTGCCTGCCCGTAGAACACCTCGAACAACGGTGCAGCATGCAGCTCGCCCGCCAGCCTGAATGGCTGCATTGGCGCTTTGGGCAAGGGCTTCTGCTCATCCGGCACTGGCGAACCCAACAAGGCGTGAACCTGCGAGCGAAACGCCGGATCATCGACGTAGCAAGCCTGATACACCTCTTTCAGCAAGCGCCCCTGCGCAGCCCCCAGACGCCCGCCGGCCAGCGGATTATCGGGCTCGCTGGACGAGGCCTGTCGATCACCAAGCTGCTCGAACCAGCCTGGATTGCCCAATGCCTGACGGGCCAGCACGCCCATGGCGGAGTGAAAGGTACGCACGCACTGCTGTACCGCCCGCTCGTCGACCGGCGACGACCAGAACCCCAGCACCTTGAGCAGCCGCTCGCGCAGCTCGACGCAGGATGCATTGGTAAAGGAAATCACCGTCAACCGCTCGGGCTCGATGTTCAGGTGACAGAGCATGAAGACCACACGCAGCACCAGCGTCGTCGACTTGCCCGATCCTGCACCGGCAAAGATGCGCGTCAATGGCGCGCGCCCCAGGATCATCGCCCACTGCTCGTCGGAGGGCGCACCGACCACCCCGACAGCAACGGCTCGCGCGACGGTGTCACGCATAGCCTGCTCCTGAGCCGAGCTGATTTTCATCGCTGCAGCCGAGTAGATACCGGCGCTCGTGCGCCTAACGGGCTTTTTTGTTGCGGAGCTTGCGCCCTTCCCTGCGCGTTTTGGAGCTGCAGTTTTTTTTGCAGAGGTGGCTTTGCTTTTAGCTTTCGGTGCAGCCTTCAGCCGTTCAGCCGCAGCATGCTTTTCAGCCTCAAGATAAGCGGCAGTACGCGGAAAATAACGGGCCAGCGTAGTGGAAAGCAGCAGTTTGTAACGCGTCAGCATGGTTTTCCCATAGCGAATTGGATGCAGGCTTCTGGAAACGAAAAGGCCGCATCAGCGGCCTTTTCGTTGCGACACTCGCTTACTCGGCGAGTCGCCAGGTGGTGCCACCTTTGCCATCCTCGAGCACCACACCCAGAGCGGTGATCTGATCACGGATGCGGTCGGATTCCGCCCAATTTTTATCGGCACGCGCCTGCAAGCGTGCGGCGATCAGCGCTTCCACTTCAGCGGCATCGACCTTGCCTTCAGCGCCGGCCTTGAGGAAAGCATCCGGCTCCAGCTGTAGCACACCGAGCAAGCCTCCCAGTTCCTTGAGGCGTGCGCCCAGCGCAGCGGAAGTTTGCAGGTCGCTGTCTCGCAGGCGATTGACCTCACGCGCCAATTCGAACATCACCGAGCAGGCACCGGCAGTATTGAAATCGTCGTTCATCGCCGCACTGAAGCGCTCGACATAGCTTTCGCCACCAGCCGGGGCGGCCTCTGGCAACCCTTTAAGCGCATTGTAGAAGCGCTCCAGGGCCGCCTTGGACTCGCGCAGGTTGTCTTCGGAATAGTTGATCGGGCTGCGGTAGTGACTGGCGATCAGCAGGTAGCGCACTACTTCCGGATGATACTTCTCCAACACCTCACGAATGGTGAAGAAGTTGCCCAACGACTTGGACATCTTCTCGCCATTGATAGTGATCATCCCGCAGTGCAGCCAGGAGTTGGCGTAAGGCTTGCCAGTGGCAGCCTCGCTCTGGGCAATCTCGTTCTCATGGTGCGGAAACTCGAGGTCGTTACCGCCGCCATGAATGTCGAACGACTCACCAAGGCAGCAGGTGGACATCACCGAGCACTCGATGTGCCAGCCCGGACGACCGTCGCCCCAAGGCGATGACCAGCTCGGCTCGCCCGGCTTGGCTGCCTTCCAAAGAACGAAATCAAGCGGATCCTGCTTGGATTCGCCGGGCTCGATGCGCGCACCAATACGCAGATCTTCCACACGGCGGCGCGACAGCTTGCCATAACCTTCGAACTTGCCGACACGGTAGTACACGTCGCCGTTGCCCGGTGCGTAGGCGTACCCCTTGTCGATCAGGGTCAGGATCATCGCGTGCATGCCGGCGATATGATCGGTGGCGCGCGGCTCCTGATCAGGCTTGAGGATGTTCAGCCGCGCTTCGTCTTCGTGCATCGCACTGATCATTCGCTCGGTGAGCGCCTCAAAGGCCTCGCCGTTTTCGTTGGCGCGATTGATGATCTTGTCGTCGATGTCGGTGATGTTGCGCACATAGGTCAGGTCGTAACCGCTATGGCGCAGCCAGCGTGTTACCACGTCGAAGGCGACCATGCTGCGACCGTGGCCCAGGTGGCAGAAGTCGTAGACGGTCATCCCGCACACGTACATGCGCACCTGGTTACCGACCAAGGGCTTGAAGACTTCCTTGCTCTTGCTAAGGGTGTTGTAGATGGAAAGCGCCATTACTGACCCCAGGAGTCACGCAGGGTGACGGTACGATTGAAGACCAATGCGTCCGGCTCGGAATCCCTGGCGTCCAGGCAGAAGTAGCCTTCGCGCTCGAACTGGAAGCGATCTTCGGCAGCAGCCTGGGCCAGCGACGGCTCGGCGCGGCAACCTTTGAGCACCACCAGCGAATCCGGGTTGATGTTGTCGAGGAAGCTGCCGCTCTGCTCGCCATCGTCACCAGCCTTCTCCGGGTTGGCGGAACGGAACAGGCGGTCGTACAGGCGTACTTCGCACTCGACGCTCTCGGCTGCCGGAACCCAGTGGATCACGCCCTTGACCTTGCGGCCTTCCGGGTTCTTGCCCAGGGTGTTTTCGTCGTAGGAGCAGCGCAGCTCGACGATATTGCCGGCAGCATCCTTGATCGCTTCGTCGGCGCGAATCACGTAGCTACCGCGCAGGCGCGCTTCGCCGCCAGGAATCAGGCGTTTGAAGCCGTCCGGCGGGGTTTCTTCGAAGTCGCCGGCGTCGATGTAGATCTCGCGGGAGAACGGCAGCACGCGGGTACCGATATCCTGCTTGGGATGGCGCGCCAGCTCCAGGTTCTCGACCTTACCTTCCGGGTAATTGGTGATCACCACCTTGAGCGGCTTGAGCACGCACATGGCGCGCGACGCGTTGGCGTCCAGGTCTTCGCGGATGGCGAACTCGAGCATGCCGATGTCCACCAGTCCGCCGGCGCGGTTGACGCCGATCATATCGCAGAAGGTGCGGATCGAAGCCGGCGTGTAACCACGGCGACGATAGCCGGACAGGGTCGACATGCGCGGGTCATCCCAGCCGTTGACGTGTTTCTCGTCGACCAGTTGCTTGAGCTTGCGCTTGCTGGTGATGGTGTAGTTCAGGTTCAGCCGGGCGAATTCGTACTGACGCGGCTGCGCCGGCACTGGCAGATTGGCCAGGAACCATTCGTACAGCGGGCGATGATCCTCGAACTCCAGGGTGCAGATCGAGTGGGTCACGCCTTCGATGGCATCCGACTGACCGTGGGTGAAGTCGTAGCTCGGATAGATGCACCACTTGTCGCCGGTCTGGTGGTGATGGGCGTGGCGGATGCGATAGAGGATCGGGTCGCGCAGATTCATGTTGCGCGAGGCCATGTCGATCTTGGCGCGCAGGGCGCGGGCGCCATCCGGGAACTCGCCGGCCTTCATGCGTGCGAACAGGTCGAGGTTCTCCTCGACACTGCGCTCGCGGTACGGGCTGTCCTTGCCGGGCGTATTCAGGGTGCCACGGTATTCGCGGGCTTCGTCCGGCGACAGGTCGTCAACATAAGCCTTGCCGGCCTTGATCAGCTCGACGGCCCAGTCATGCAACTGGTCGAAGTAATTGGAGGCATAACGCTCCTCGCCGGCCCATTTGAAGCCGAGCCACTCGACGTCGGCCTTGATGGCGTCGATGTATTCCTGATCTTCCTTGGCTGGGTTGGTGTCGTCGAAACGCAGGTTGCACTCGCCACCGAATTCCTGGGCCAGGCCGAAGTTCAGGCAGATCGACTTGGCATGGCCGATATGCAGGTAGCCGTTGGGCTCCGGCGGGAAACGGGTGATGATCTTGGCGTGCTTGCCAGCGTCCAGATCAGCCTGAACGAGGGGACGCAGGAAGTTGGCGGCTTTTTCGACGGTGGGCTTGCTCATGGTGTCCTTAGCGCGTGCGGATTGCGGCACAGGGTAGGCCGACTAAAACAAAGCGCTTATCATAGCCCAAGCTGTCAATACCCTGACAGGCCTTGGTGCCTGCTCCTGACCTCCGGGCGACATAAATGTCCATACCGAACCGGGAGCAGCCCGCGATTTTCTCGACAGAGCGATAAACACATGATCAAGCTGCACACCAACCACGGCGTCATCACCCTGAAGCTGTTCGAAGAAAAGGCCCCCGCCACCGTCGCCAACTTCAAGGAATACGTGAAGAGCGGCCACTACGACGGCACTGTGTTCCACCGCGTGATCGGCAACTTCATGATCCAGGGTGGCGGTTTCGAACCGGGCATGAAGCAGAAGCCGACCAAAGCGACGATCAAGAACGAAGCCAACAACGGTCTGAGTAACAAGATCGGCACCGTGGCCATGGCTCGCACCTCGGAGCCACACTCGGCGTCCGCGCAGTTCTTCATCAACGTTGGTGACAACACCTTCCTCGACCACAGCGCACAGACCGTACAGGGCTGGGGCTACGCGGTGTTCGGTGAAGTGGTCGAAGGCCTGGAAGTGGTCGAAGCCATCAAGGGCGTCGCCACCACCATGAAATCCGGCCATCAGGACGTTCCGGCTGAAGACGTGATCATCGAGAAGGCCGAGATCGTCGAGTGATCCTGCTGATCTCCGACCTGCATCTTGAAGAGGAGCGCCCGGATATCAGCCGGGCGTTCTTGCATTTCCTCGCCCACCGGGCACCCCAGGCCGAGGCGCTGTATATCCTTGGCGACTTTTTCGAAGTATGGATTGGCGACGACGCCATGACCCCCTTTCAGCGCGGTATCGCCCAGGCGCTGCGCCGGTTGAGCGACAGCGGTACGCGCGTCTACCTGATGCACGGCAACCGTGACTTCCTGCTTGGCAAGGCGTTCTGTCGCGAGGCCGGCTGCACGCTGCTCGGCGATCCTCACGAAGTGCGCTTCGCTGGCGAGAAGGTGCTACTCATGCACGGCGACAGCCTGTGCACCCTGGATGTCGGCTACATGAAGATGCGCCGCCTGCTGCGCAACCCCATCAGCCTGTTCATCCTGCGCAACTTGCCGTTGAGCACCCGCCACAAGCTGGCGCGCAAGCTGCGCTCAGAAAGCCGCTCGCAGACCCGAATGAAGGCCAGCGACATCGTCGATGTCACGCCAGAAGAAGTACAGCGCGTGATGGCGGCCCATGGCGTACGTACACTGATCCACGGTCACACCCACCGCCCGGCTACCCACGACGTGCTGATCGATGGTCAACCGGCACGGCGAATCGTCCTGGGCGACTGGGATAAACAGGGTTGGGCGCTGCAGATCGATGAAAACGGCTTTAACCAGAGCGCCTTCGCCCTGGAGTGAAACAGCAGGTAGCTCGGCGTTGAGCGAAGCGATACCCGGGAATCTTCCGACGAATCCCGTCTACGCCTGCGGAACACCGCTGTGGAAGCGAAATTCCGTATCCGGCGACTCGATGAGCTCCTGCTCGAGCGCCCTCACCCGCTCGATGGCCTGATCGACATCCGCCGTATCGCCATACTGGTAGGCGAGTTTCAGGTAACCCTGAAAGTGCCGCGCTTCGCTTTTCAGCAGACCGAAGTAGAACTTGCCCAGTTCTTCGTCCAGATGCGGCACGATCGCCTCGAAGCGCTCGCAGCTGCGCGCCTCGATAAAGGCACCGACCACCAGGGTGTCGACCAGCTTGTAGGGTTCGTGATTGCGCATGCCCTTGCGCAGGCCCGAGGCGTAGCGCGCGGCGGAAACCGGACGCAGGCCGATCTTGCGGCGTTTCATAATGCGCAGCACCTGCTCGTGGTGAACCAGTTCCTCACGAGCCAGGCGCGACATCATGGTGATCAAATCCGCGTGGCAACTGTACTTGGCGATCAGGCTGAGCGCCGTGCTGGCGGCTTTGAACTCACAGTTTTTATGGTCAATCAGCATGATGTCCTGATTGGCCAGGGCAGCATCGACCCAGGCCTGAGGCGTGCGGCAACCGAGAAATTCATGGATTTCCGGCAGGTTCGGCGTGGCGCTGCGGCGGCTGGGCGATGGCTGATCGGGAGCAGTGGCTGGAAACAACACGGGTATGGGCTCTGGCGGCTGGCTATTTGATAAGCCGGCCATTATAGGGCCGCCAGAGCGGCGCGTCCTGCCTATCGGCCCGCGCAGAGCATGGGCGGGGCGAACGACTCAGTTGTTTTCCAGCCAAGCGTTCATCTGGGTGATTTCCTGCTCCTGCGCAGCGATGACCTGCTTGGCAAGCTTCAGCACTTCTGGGTCGGAGCCGTAAGCCAATGCGACCTTGGCCATCTCGATGGCGCCCTGGTGATGAGGAATCATCCCGCGCATGAAGTCCTGATCGGCGTTACCACTGAAATCAACGGCCATGGCACCGTGCATACGATGGTTGACCACCTCGAATGCAGCCCTGACTTCAGCGCTCTTGCCGGCGTCGACAGTGGCCTCATATCGCTCGGCGTTAGTAGCCAACCACTCGTTCATCAGGCCGATCTCCTGATCCTGCGCGGCAATGACCTCACTGGCCAAGGCACGCACCCTTGCGTCGCTGCCGTACTGCAGCGCGACCTTGGCCATCTCGATGGCGCCCTGATGATGGGGAATCATGCCGCGCATGAAATCCACATCGGCACTGCCGGTCAGCGTGACGGCCATCGCCTTGTGCATCCTGTCGTTGATCGCGCGGTAGGCGGTCGTCGAGGCACTGGCATTCGCCGACATGCCCTCGGCCGAGTGCGCGGCATGCCCGCCTGCATGGCCGTTGGCTGCATCCTGGGCGGTCGCTATGCCGGCGGTCAGCACGGACGCCCCGGCAAACAGCAGTAAACCTAGCGCTTTGGCTTTCATTGACGATCCTCGACCATTGATAAGAGGTCAGAACCTACACCTTGCCACGACGGGAAGGTCAAGGTGCCGCCTACCGCTGCGGCTTGCGTCACCGGGCCACGGTCATACGCGCCACACGCCATCTATAGTGAATAGGGCAAGCCACACGCAGAGGAAACCCCATGCAAGCCATCCGCAGCATTCTCGTTGTCATCCAGCCGGATCATCTAGACGCACTTGCCCTGAAACGCGCCAAGCTGATTGCTGGCGTGACGCAGTCTCATCTGCACCTGCTGATTTGCGATGAATCGGGCGAACACAGCGGCCACCTGCGGCTGCTCAGTAATGCACTGCAGCAGGATGGCTACAGCGTCAGCACCGAGCAGGCGTGGCATGGCAACCTGCATGAAACGGTCAGCACCGTACAGCAAGCCGAGGGCTGCGGCTTGGTGATCAAGCAGCACATGCCTGACAACCCGCTGAAAAAAGCCCTGCTGACGCCCGATGACTGGAAGCTGCTGCGCTACTGCCCCTGCCCGGTGCTATTGGTGAAAACGCAGACGCCCTGGGCCGGTGGCACGGTATTGGTCGCCGTGGACGTGGGTAATATCGACGATGAGCATCGCGCGCTGCATACCCGCATCGTCGATCACGGTTATGACATCGCCAACCTGGCAAAAGCCGAACTGCACGTGCTCAGCGCCCATCCATCGCCGATGCTGTCAGCCGCCGATCCGACCTTCCAGCTGCGCGAAACCATCGAGGACAGCTACCGTCAGCAGTGCCTGGAGTTTCAGCAGACCTATGACATCGACGATCAGCACCTGCATATCGCCGAAGGCCCGGCCGATGTGCTGATCCCGCATTTCGCCCACCAGTTGCGCGCGGCCGTCACGGTGATCGGCACCGTTGCGCGCACAGGGTTCAGTGGTGCGCTGATCGGCAACACCGCCGAGGTGATTCTCGACGCGCTGGAAAGTGACATTCTGGTGCTCAAGCCAGACAGCATCATCGAGCACTTGGAGCAGCAACTCAGCGAGCGCTGATCACTCGCGAAACGGCTGCCTTGGCTTACTGCGCAAGGGATCGAGCAGCGCCGACAAGCCGTTGTGATCAATCTCCTGCATCAGCGCCAGCAACTGGCCGATCTCGCCCTTCGGGAAGCCTTCACGGGCGAACCAGTTCAGGTAATGTCCCGGCAGGTCGGCGATCAGCCGGCCTTTGTATTTGCCAAAGGGCATTTCTCGGCTCACCAACAATTTCAGGTCTTCGGGTTTCATCACATCGGCCGTCAGGTTTGCGTAGGCGGGTCATTATGCCGCAACCGTCAGGCGGTTGGGCCGGCCGCTCAACTCGGGTAAGCTGCGCGCCGTTCACACTTGCAGGTACTCCCCATGATTATCAAGGCACTGCGCCTCGGCCTAGGCCAACTGATCGTTCTCGGCGACCTCGCCACCCGTCCGGCCAAGATGAAGCGTGCTCCCGAAGCACAATCTGCCGTCGACCAGGCCGCGGGCCATCTGGCGCTCTACCAGTTCAAGGCCTGCCCGTTCTGCGTGAAGATTCGCCGCAAGCTGCATACCCTCAATGTGCCTGTCGCCCTGCGCGACGCCAAGAACGACGCCACCTCGCGCAGCGAGCTGGAGAGCCAGGGCGGCAAGATCAAGGTGCCGTGCCTACGTATCGAAGAAAATGGCCAGAGCACCTGGCTGTACGAATCCAAGGCCATTGCAGCCTATCTGGATCAGCGCTTCGCGGTGTGAAGCGTCCGTAGTAAGCCTCTAAAAGCGTAGGCGAGGCAGTCAGCGCAATACCGCTTTCAGCCCCGCGGAAACAGGTGAGAGTGCAGTTTACGAGCGGTAAATGAGCATTTTAACGGGGCTGGCAATCCAGCCTGTTTTCAACGCAGGTGTTTTTAGAAGCGCCTTAGTGCTGATGGCTACGCCCGACATGGGACACATCCTTCTCGGCATGCAGGTTGTCACTGGTGCTGAGCTGACGAATGATCTCGCAGGGCGACGATTGCTGATCCGCCAAGCAACTATTGCGCAGCTCGACCAACTGCCCCTGTAACGACTGCAGGCTGGCGATGCGCGCATTGACGTGTTCGATGTGTTCGTCGATCAGGGTATTGATTGCCTCGCAATTTTCCGCCGGCCGGCCGCGCAGGCTGAGCAGCTCACGAATCTCGTCGAGCGTCATGTCCAGGGTGCGGCAGTTGCGGATGAAAGTCAGGCGTTCGACGTGCTCCGGCCGGTACAGCCGATAATTGCCCTCGCTACGCTGCGGCGCCGGCAGCAGCCCTTCGCGCTCGTAATACCGAATGGTCTCCACCTGGCTGCCGGTAGCTGCTGCCAATTCGCCAATTTTCATAATATTCCCCTTGATCGCTTGACCCTATAGTGGCTACAGGGTGTTCACTCTGCAACAGGTTATTTGGAGATACCCATGGCCAACTGTTGCGATCACGACCACACCCCAAAGCCCTCTCGCACCCAGGACTCGTGCTGCGCTGCCGAGACTGCGTCGCCATGCTGCGACTCTGGCAGCGCGTTGATCACCGGGATCAGCGAGCCGGCGCCCGCCCACGCCAGCCCTGCGATGGAAAGCAGCACACTGCGCATCGAACAGATGTGCTGCCCCACAGAAGAAGGCCTGATTCGCGGCAAGCTGCAGCACCTGCCCGAAGTGCACGCCATGCGCTTCAATCTGCTCAACCGCACACTGCTGGTCGAGCACCAGGCGGGCGCCGCGCCTTTGCTGGTCAAGGCCATCGCCAGCCTTGGCATGCAGGCAGTGCCGCTGGCCGCGGAGACTCGGGTGCGCATCGAGCAGATGGACTGCCCCACCGAGGAGCGCCTGATCACCGACAAACTCGCCCGGCAGCCCGGCATCGAAGCACTGCAATTCAATCTGATGCAGCGGGTGCTGACCATTCGCCACAGCCCGGATGCCCTCGAGCCGGCGTTACAGGCCATACGTGAGCTGGGTTTCACCCCGCAGCCCGAAGGCGACGACAGCCAGCCAGTGACTGCCGAGCCGCCCAGCGGCGGGGTACCTTGGCGGCTGATCGGGGCTGGCGTGGCGGCGTTCATGGCGGAGGTGGTGCACTTCACCGACACCGCGCCGGAGTGGGTGGTCGCGTTGATCGCTCTGGGCGCGATCCTCACGGCCGGGCTCGATGTCTACAAGAAAGGCTGGATCGCCCTCAAGAATCTCAATCTGAACATCAACGCGCTGATGAGCATCGCCGTGACCGGCGCCGTGCTGATCGGCCAGTGGCCCGAAGCGGCAATGGTCATGGTGCTGTTCGCCATCGCCGAACGGATCGAGGCGAAATCCCTGGATCGCGCGCGCAACGCTATTCGCGGCCTGATGGCACTGACCCCGGAGCAGGCCACGGTGCGTCAGCCCGACGGCAGTTGGCAGACAATGGAAGTCACACAGGTTGCCATCGGCAGCGTGGTTCGGCTGCGCCCCGGCGAACGCATCGGCCTAGATGGGCAGGTGCTCGAAGGGCACTCGACGGTCGACCAGTCGCCGATCACCGGGGAAAGCCTGCCCATCGAGAAAAGCGTGGGCGATACCCTATTCGCCGGCACCATCAACCAAAGCGGCGCGCTGGACTACCAGGTCAGCGCCGCCGCCAGCAACAGCGCGCTGTCACGCATCATCAAGGCCGTGGAAGAGGCTCAGGGTGCGCGGGCGCCGACCCAGCGTTTCGTCGACCGTTTCGCCCGCATCTACACCCCGCTGGTCTTCCTGCTCTCGCTAGCCGTGGCCGTGGTGCCGCCGCTGCTGATGAATGGTGATTGGTTCGAGTGGGTCTATCGCGCGCTGGTACTGCTGGTGGTCGCCTGCCCTTGCGCGCTGGTGATTTCCACGCCGGTAAGCATCGTCAGCGGTCTGGCGGCGGCGGCGCGCAAGGGCATCCTGGTCAAGGGCGGCGTGTACCTGGAGAACGGCCGGCACATCACCCACCTGGCGCTGGACAAGACTGGCACCCTCACCCACGGCAAACCGGTACAGACCGACTATCAGGCCCTGGAAAGCGATGCCGATGTCTACCGCAAACTTGCGGCCAGCCTGGCCGCCCGTTCCGATCACCCAGTGTCCCAGGCGGTGGCCAAGGCGGCGCAGGAGCAAGGTGTCGTGCTCGACGAGGTGCAGGCATTCGAGGCGCTGCCCGGGCGTGGCGTAAGCGGCGTGATCGACGGCCAGCGCTACCAGTTGGGCAATCATCGCCTGCTCGAAGAACTGGGCCTGTGCTCGCCGGAGATCGAAATCCGACTCGATGGGTTGGAACGTGAAGGCAAGACGGTGATTCTGCTCAGCGACGATAAACGCGCCCTGGCGCTGTTCGCGGTCGCTGACACGCTCAAGGCCAGTAGCCGTGAGGCCATCGCCACCCTGCATGAAATGGGTATCAAGACCCTGATGCTCACCGGTGATAATCAGCACACCGCCCAAGCCATCGCCGCTCAGGTCGGCATCGATGAAGCCCGCGGCGACCTGCTGCCCGCCGACAAGCTGGCGACCGTCGAAGGTCTGCTCGGTCAGAAAGGCGTGGTCGCCATGGTCGGCGACGGCATCAACGATGCCCCTGCCCTGGCCCGTGCCGATGTCGGCTTCGCCATGGCGGCGATCGGCACCGACACGGCCATCGAAACCGCCGACGTGGCGATCATGGACGACGACCTGCGCAAGATTCCGACGTTCATCCAGCTGTCCCGGCAGACCGCAACGATCCTCAAGCAGAACATCGCCCTGGCTCTGGGTATCAAGGCGATCTTCCTGGCGGTGACCATCACCGGGCACGCCACCATGTGGATGGCGGTGTTCGCTGATGTGGGTGTGAGCCTGCTGGTGGTGTTCAATGGCCTGCGCCTACTGCGCAAGTAGGCGCTTGCTCCCGCAGCCTGTCACTAAGCGTAGCGATGTGCAGGGGCGGCTTCGATAGCTGCATTTGCAAGCAGCGAAAACCGCTCCCTGGGTTTCGCTGCGCTCTACGCCAGGCTACAAGAGCGGACGGTGCTGCTAGCCCAACATGGTCACGTGCTGCGGGTGGCTGGCGACACGATCCAGCCAGGCGTTGACCGCGGGGTAGCCGCTCAGGTCGAAACTGCCTTCGTGGGCCACGTGGGTATAGGCGTACAGGGCGATATCGGCGATGGAATAACGGTCACCGACCAGGTAAGGAGTCTGCTCCAGCTGCCGTTCCATGACTCGCAGCGCCTTGTGACCACGCACCTGGCACACCTTGTACTCCTCGGCGCGTGCCGCTGGCATGCCTTCGAGCCACTGAATGCGACGGGCCACGGCAATGTAGGGCTCATGGCTGTACTGCTCGAAGAACTGCCACTGCAGTACCTGGGTGCGCAGGCGTGGTTCGGTCTGCAGGAACTCGCTGCCATCGGCGAGGAAATTGAGGATGGCGTTGGACTCCCACAGGTACGAGCCGTCTTCCAGCTCCAGCACCGGAATCCTGCCATTGGGGTTCTTGGCCAGGAACTCGGGGCTCTGTGTCTCGCCCTTGAAAATATCGATCGGCACCCATTCGAACGGTTTGCCGAGCAGGGTCAGCATCAGCTTGACCTTGTAGCAGTTGCCAGAGCGGTAGTCGCCATACACCTTGTACATGTTCGCCTCCTGAATCCCAATGCCTCTTTAGCCAATAGTCACGCCGCGTCCGCGGCCAGTCCCTGACGCACCACACCCGCCAGCCGGCGCAGCCCTTCACCCAGACGCTCCGGTGCCACGTGGCTGAAGTTCAGCCGCAGGTAACCGTGCTCGCGATCCGGGTCGATGAAAAACGGCTCGCCCGGCATGAATGCCACGTTCTGGGCCAGCGCCGCGTCGAGCAGCAGACGGGTGTCCTGGGGCTGCTTGAGGCGCAGCCAGAAGAACAGACCGCCCTGGGGAATCTGCCACTCAGCCAGATCACTGAAATGTTCGACGAGCGCCGCCTGCATCGCATCACGCCGCAAGCGATAGAAATTTCGCAGCTCGGCCAGATGCTCGCTGTAGCGCTCGGTGCCCAGCCATTGCAGCGCTTGCCACTGGCCCACGCGGTTAGTGTGCAGATCCGCCGACTGTTTGAGACGCAGCAGGTGCGGGTACAGATCCGCCGTAGCGATCAAGTAACCGACGCGCAGCCCGGGCAGCAGGGTCTTGGAGACGGTGCCGGTGTAGATCCAGCTGGCCTTGCGCAGGCGACTGACGATCGGCGTGGCGCTACCAGCGTCGAACACCAGCTCGCGGTAGGGCTCATCCTCGATCAGCGTCACCTGATAACGATCCAAGAGGGCCGCCACAGCGTCACGCTTGGCCTCGCTGTAGCGCACGGCACTGGGGTTCTGGAACGTCGGAATCAGGTAAGCGAACGCCGGGCGCTGGCGCTCCAGCTGCTCTTCGAGTGCCTGCAGCTGCGGGCCATCGGCCTCCTGCGGCACGGCGATGCAGTCAGCGCCGAACAGCTGGAAGGCCTGCAGGGCAGCAAGGTAGGTCGGCGCCTCGAGCAGTACTTTGGTGCCGGGATCGATAAACAGCTTGCTGGCCAGGTCGAGGGTCTGCTGCGAGCCGCTGACGATAAGCACCTGGCTCGCCTCACACGGCACGCCCAGGGCACGCGCTTCGGCGGCAATGGCTTCACGCAGCGCCGGCTCTCCCTCGCTCATGCCGTACTGCCCCATGCTGACGGGCATCTGCGACCAATCGAGCGCTGGCAGCATCTCCTCGGCAGGCAGGCCACCGGCGAACGACATCACCTCCGGACGCTGGGCGGCAGCGAGAATTTCGCGGATCAGGGAGCTTTTCAGACGGGTGATGCGTTCGGAGAAGGCCATGGAGGTCACCGGGTGATAAGTCGGGAGAATTGAGTCAAACTGGTTGACCGAAAGTACGATGCCCGAGACATATACGTCAACATGATTGACCTTAAAAATTCAGCAACTCAACAAGCGGCCATGGAAGCCTTCTTCTTCGGTTACCAGGCGTTCACCGCCAAGGCCGACGAAATGCTCGCGCGCCGGGGACTGTCGCGGGTGCACCAGCGCATCCTGTTCTTCATCGCCCGTCACCCCGGGCTGAGCGTCAAGGAATTGCTCGGTTACCTTGGCGTGAGCAAGCAAGCGCTGAGCATCCCGTTGCGTCAGTTGCAGGAAATGAATCTGGCGCAAAGCGTCCCCGCCGAAGATGACAAGCGCAAACGCTTGCTCGGTCTCACTGCCGAGGGCGCCAATCTGGAGCGGGCGCTGCGCCGTGAGCAGGTAAAACTGCTGCAGCGCGCCTTCGACGAAAGCGGCAAGCACGCGGTGGATGGCTGGCTGGCAGTGAACAAGGCATTGAGCGGTACAGGTCGAACACCGGAGTGATGGGCACGCAACTGTATGGTTGCTTATAGCCGCCGCTGTACCGCGACGGCCACGCTGGCAGCCCTTATCGTGGCGGCTCAACTTCGAGACTTCGCCATGACCCCGGAACTGCTGATCGCCTTCATCGCCTTTGCCTTCGTCACCTCGGTGACGCCTGGCCCCAACAATATGATGTTGCTCGCTTCCGGGGTGAACTTCGGCCTGCGTCGCAGCGTGCCGCACATGCTCGGTATCAGCCTCGGCTTCATGGTGCTGGTGATGTGCGTAGGATTCGGCCTGGGCCAGGTGTTCGAGCAAGTGCCGGCGCTGTACACCGTACTGCGCTACCTGGGCGCGGCCTACCTGCTCTACCTGGCCTGGAAGATCGCCGGCTCTGGTGCTCCGGACAGCACGGGGGGCGAACGCGGCAAGCCTTTCACCTTTCTCCAGGCTGCCGCCTTCCAGTGGGTCAACCCCAAGGCCTGGGTGATGGCCATCGGCGCCATCACCACCTACACGCCGCAGGAAAATTTCCTGGTCAACGTGCTGCTGATCGCCGGACTGTTCGCGCTGGTCAACTGCCCGAGCGTGGGGCTGTGGACGGTGGCAGGCTCGCTGCTGCGCAACTGGCTGCGTAACCCCCGCGTGCTGCGTGCCTTCAACATCGGCATGGCAGTGCTGCTGGTGGCCTCGCTGTACCCGATCTTCGCCGACATGAAAGGAGTGCTGTGATGCTCGAGAGCAGCCGCCCTCGCCTGCGGCCGCTGGCCGACACCTCGACCTCCGCCGTGGTAGCGGGCTTCATCGGCATGCTCACGGGCTACACCAGCTCCCTGGTGCTGATGTTCCAGGCGGGCCAGGCTGCCGGGCTCAGCGCCGGGCAGATTTCCTCGTGGATCTGGGCGCTGTCGATCGGCATGGCAGTGACCTGCATCGGTCTGTCCCTGCACTACCGCGCGCCCATCATGGTCGCCTGGTCGACCCCCGGCGCGGCATTGCTGATCACCAGCCTGCCCGGCGTGCCTTACAGCGAGGCGATAGGCGCCTACATCCTATGCTCCGCGCTGATTCTGGTTTGCGGCCTGACCGGCAGCTTCGACCGCATCATGCGGCGCATCCCCGGCTCCATCGCCGCCGCTCTGCTGGCCGGCGTGCTGTTCAAGATCGCGCTGGAAATCTGCGTGGCCGCCGAGCAGCAGCCCCTGCTGGTGATCGCCATGCTGTTCGCCTATCTGCTCGGCAAGCGCCTGCTGCCCCGCTACGCCGTACTGGCTGCGCTGCTGGTCGGCTGCGTGCTGGCTGGCACTCTGGGGCTGCTGAACTTCTCCCAGTTCGAGCTGCAGCTGGCGACCCCGGAATGGACCACGCCGAGCTTTTCCATCGCTGCGGCGATCAGCATCGGCATCCCGCTGTTCATCGTCGCCATGGCTTCGCAGAACCTGCCAGGCATGGCCGTACTGCGAGCCAACGGCTATGACGTTCCGGCGTCGCCGCTGCTCAACACCACCAGCCTGGTGTCGATCCTGCTGGCGCCGTTCGGCTCCCACGGCATTCACATGGCGGCCATCAGCGCGGCGATCTGCGCCGGCCCCGAGGCCCATGAAGATCCGCGCAAGCGGTACACGGCAGCAATCTGGTGCGGGGTGTTCTATGGCATCGCCGGGCTGTTCGGCGCCACCCTCGCCGCCCTGTTCGCGGCATTGCCCAAGGCACTGATCCTGTCAATCGCCGCCCTGGCATTGTTCGCCTCGATCATTGGTGGCCTGACCCAGGCCATGAGCGAACCCAAGGAACGCGAAGCGGCGTTGATCACCTTTCTCGTCACCGCTTCGGGGATGACCCTGTTCGGGGTGGGTTCGGCGTTCTGGGGCATCGTCGCAGGCTTGCTGACCCTGGCGCTGCTCAATGGCGGCAAACGTGCCTGAGCGGCGATGAACATATTAAGGCCCCAGACATGCCGTTGAGCTTTCACAAGATGCACGCCAACGGCGATGACTTCGTGGTGGTCGACTCACGCAACTCGGCCAACCCAGTGACAGGCGCCCTGGCTCGACGCCTGGGTGATCGCAACTGCGGCATCGGCTTCAATCAACTGGCGGTAATACTTGATTGCGCTGATGCCGACGCACGCCTGACGTTCTGGAACGCCGATGGTTCGATGCTGGATGCCTGCGGTAGCGCGACGCGCGGCGTTGCAGACCTGCTGATGCGCGAGTCGAACAGCACCAGGCTGGTACTGCGCAGCAACCGTGGTCTGCTGACCTGCGAGCGGATCAGCAATGGAGCCATTGCCGTGAGCATGGGGGAGCCGCTGTTCGACTGGGCGGATATCCCTCTGGCAGAGGAGCACGACACCGCAGCTTTGCCGCTCGCCGGCGCCCCAGCGGCCTGCAGCATGGGCAATCCGCACTGCACCTATTTCGTCGATGACCTGGCAGCGCTGGATATCGCCACACTCGGGCCGGCGCTAGAGATCAACCCGCTGTTCCCCCGCAAAACCAACGTGCACTTCGTGCAGATCATCGACCGCAAACGCATCAGGCTGCGCATCTGGGAACGCGGCGGCGGCATTCCCCTCGGCTCAGGGTCTTGCTGCTGCGGTGCCGCGGTCAACGGCATGCGCCGCGGCCTGCTGGACGACACCGTCGACGTGGAATGTGATGGAGGAACAGTGACGGTTCACTGGGATGGCAGCGGCCCGGTATTTCTCACCGGGCCGGTAGCGCACTGCTTTTCCGGCGTTATCGCGGATAGCGTATTGGCCACGAGCAGCACCGGACTACCTGAAACCCATACCCGAAGCGCTCATTTCTAGGCACTACGCTCAGCCTCCGTCGCCAGCTGATTGCCATGGGCCGCATTCACCCACCAGCCGAACGCCGCGGCGGTGAAGAACATGATGATGCTGTACAGCGCAGCGGGAATCGCCATGGTGCTGTTGTTCAGCAATACCGGGCTGAGCGCCAGGGCGATGGCCAGGGTGCCGTTGTGGATGCCGATCTCCATGCCGATGGCGATGGCCTGCCGCAGGCTGAGCTTGAGCAGACGTGGCACGAAGTAGCCCACCGCCAGGCTCAGCAGGTTGAATGCCAGGGCCGCGGCACCGACTACCGGCGCGTAATCGAGCACGGTCTGCCAGTCCTTGACCAGTGCCAGGATGATGATCAGCAGCAGGAACAGCGCCGAGATGATCTTCACCGGGTTTTCCATACGCATGGCGAAACCAGGAAAGCGGCTGCGCAGGAACATGCCGATGGCCACCGGCCCCAGCACGATGGCGAAAACCTGAACCACCTTGGCGAACTGCAGTGGAATCGCCTGGTCGCCCTCCATGAAGTAGGCCAGCGACAGGTTGACGATGAAGGGCATGGTCAGCACTGCGACGACCGAGTTCACTGCAGTCAGGGTGATGTTCAGTGCGACGTCGCCATGGGCCAGGTGGCTATACAGATTGGCGGAGGTACCACCGGGCGACGCGGCCAGCAGCATCATGCCCACGGCCAGGGCAGGCGCCAGGCCGAACGCCTGCACCATGAAGAAACAGGCCACCGGCAACAGCAGCAATTGGCAGGACAGGCCGATCAGCACTGGCTTGGGGTACTTCACCACCCGGGCGAAATCCGCCAGGGTCAGGGACAAGCCCAGGCCGAGCATGATGATGCCCAGAGCCAGGGGAAGAAACACGCTCAGCAAAGGACTTGCAGTCATCGATACATCTCCGTGGTCAGACTTCCGTGATCGTGATCCACACTGTAGCGGGCAATCGTCAGCCCGCGCATGGGGCGTTGCAGCAAACCCAGCCCCATCAGTTCGATGGATCGGTAGACATTCGGCCACTGCGACATCCTTGTCCAATGCCCCGGTGAGGATTATCACCACTGCTTATTTCAACGGAGGTTTTTCCATGTCCACTCAGCTCAACCGCCAGTTTCTGCTCGCCAAACGCCCGACCGGCATGGTCAGCCGCGATACGTTCGATTACGTGGAAAAACCGGTCGGCGAACCTGGCAGCGGGCAGATCCTGGTCAAGAACCTCTACCTGTCGCTGGATCCGGCCATGCGCGGCTGGATGAACGAGGGCAAGTCCTACATCGCGCCGGTTGGCCTGGGCGATGTGATGCGCGCGCTTGGCGTCGGTGAAGTGATTGCGTCCAACCACCCGGACTATGCCGTCGGCGATCACGTCAACGGCGCCCTGGGTGTGCAGGACTACTTCCTCGGCGAGCCTAGGGGCTTCTACAAGGTCGATCCGCAGCGTGCACCCTTGCCGGTCTACCTGTCGGCCCTCGGCATGACGGGCATGACCGCTTACTTCGCCCTGCTCGACGTCGGCGCGCCGAAGAGCGGCGACACCGTAGTGCTCTCCGGTGCTGCTGGTGCGGTGGGCAGCATTGCCGGGCAAATCGCCAAGCTCAAGGGCTGCCGGGTCATCGGCATCGCCGGTGGCGCCGAAAAATGCGCCTACCTGACCGATGAGCTGGGCTTCGATGCGGCCATCGACTACAAGAGCGAGTCGCTGCCCGAGGCGCTCAAGCGCGAGTGTCCGAAAGGCATCGATGTGTACTTCGACAACGTCGGTGGCGACACCCTGGACGCCGTACTGGGCCGCCTCGCTCCCAAGGCGCGCATCGTCATCTGCGGCGCCATCAGCCAGTACAACAACAAGGAAGCGGTCAAGGGTCCGGCCAACTACCTGTCCCTGCTGGTCAACCGCGCACGCATGGAGGGCTTCGTGGTAATGGATCACGCCGCCAACTTCGCCAGCGCAGCGGCAGAAATCGGCGGTTGGCTGGCCAGCGGCAAGGTCAAATCCAAGGAGCACGTGGTCGAGGGCCTGGAAACTTTCCCGGAAACCCTCCTCAAGCTGTTCAAAGGTGAAAACTTCGGCAAGCTGGTGCTCAAGGTCTGAGACCCGCTCGGCGAGCGGCACCCCTGCCGCTCGCCGGTGACGACTCGCAACCTGTACGCAGTGATAACAAACCAAAAAAAGATGGCTATGAGCCATTAAATGGCTTGAGTCGTTGCTGACAGTTCGGGTAGTTTCGCCGCCATGCTGTTCGCCCATCGGGGCCGGCTGATCCTTCACGCCAGGAGCCCTGATGGAACTCGTCTTCACTGTCATCGCCATCATGCTGGTAGGTGCCGCCTACCTGCTGTTTCACTATCTGCGCGGCGGTGCGGCGCAGTGCCGTCGGCCCATAACCGAATGGCTGGCGAGCTACCAGACATCCAGCCCGGTTGAGCAGCACGAGATGGCTGAGGTGCTGCTGCGGCGATCCATGCGCCTAGCGGCCAATATGGGCGTGCAGATTGACCTCGATAGCCTGATCGCCAACGGTAAGGAACCTACAGAGCTGATCGCCGCGTGGCAGGCTCGACTGCCCAGCGTCATACCTGCGGCCTATCTACCAGGCACCCCGGCGAGTACCGTCGGCGCCCTGCTGTTGATTCAGCAGGTCGAACCCTCGCGTTTTCACGAATTGCTCGGGCAATCCGCTGCAGGCTGAAACAAGCCAGTCCCTGGCCATCGGCAACGATAGCGAACGGAGTTCCGATGCATCGATACGCCGCCGATCGGCGAACGGATCGATGATTACGCAGACCTCAAAGGCTGCGCATGAGGATGATCGGCAAGGCGGTGAACAGTGCGGTGACCAGAAGCAGAATCATCAGCAGATCCAGGCTATAAAAAGTCACGTCATCCTCCAGGCGAGCATACTTGGTGCTCGCATCAGGTTTAACAGCATCTACGGCAAGGTTGTTATTGTCTCACTGCACGGCAGAGCCCGGCTGGCGTCGCTGAAGATCGCCTGAAGCCCTTGCCGATCGCTATCTCTACACCTTAGCTCAGACCTCCGTTTGTCACACGCTGGCGCGCCGCCAGAGGAAAACCGGCGGATATGATGGGAACTTCTCAGCCCTGAGGCCTACAGAAACCTGTATCGGCTTTATCAGGAGAACCCCGAATGGAACAGTGGAACATCTGGTTCGATCGCGAATTATGGCTCGGCGTCGGCATCGTGGTGATCGCTACCGCCGTGATCTACACCGTGCTGCGCACCGTAGTCGGCATCGTGCACAAGCGCCTTGTCACGTGGTCAAAAGGCCAGGACGGCAACTGGCAGCATTTCGTCGCAGTGGTGATCGGGCGTACCAGCCGCTTGCTGCTGCTCGCCTTCTCGCTGCTGCTGGCCCTGCGCCTGCCGGATCTGCCCGGCAGTTGGCAGGCCGCCCTGAGCCACACCTGGTTCGTCGCCCTCGCACTGCAGATCGCTCTGTGGGTGGATACCGGCGTGCGCCTGTGGGCGCGCAGCCTGGTGGTCGGCAAGAATGGCAGCATCGGTTTCAACCCGGTGATGACCACCATCATCAGCATCATGGTGCTGATCGTGGTGTGGTCGGTAATGCTGTTGTCGATCCTCGCCAATCTGGGCGTGGATATCACCGCCTTGGTGGCCAGCATGGGTGTCGGCGGTATTGCGATTGCCCTTGCAGTGCAAACGGTACTCGGCGACATATTCGCCTCGCTATCGATTGGCGTCGACAAGCCATTCGAGATCGGCGATTTCGTGGTTTTCGGCGAAGTGGCCGGGAGCATCGAACATATCGGCCTGAAAACCACGCGCATCCGCAGCCTCAGCGGCGAACAGGTGGTGTGTGCCAACGCCGACCTGCTGCGCCAGATCGTGCACAACTACAAGCGCATGGACACGCGACGCATCGTCTTCAAATTCGGGGTCAGCTACGACACCCCGAGCGACAAGGTTCGCCAGGTATCGGAAAAGGTCGGCGACATCATCCGTGCCACCCCCAAGGCCAAATTCGACCGGGCGCACTTTCTCGGCTTCGACGAGAGCCAGCTGACCTTCGAAGTGGTCTACATCGTGCAGAGCTCGGACTACAACCAGTACATGGACATCCAGCAGGAGATCAACCTGCAACTGCTCGATGCCCTGCGCGAACTGGATGTGCGCTTCGCCCTGCCGCGTCGCGATCTGCGTTTGGTGGGTGAAAAGATGCCGACGCTGAAAGTCGCCGGTTTGCCGCAGCACGAACAGCAGGACGATTCGGCCGAGCGCGATCAGCGACTGCCACGTTTCAGCTAAAGCCAGTGGGTGGAAAACCGTAAAGGTTCTCCACCCGCCATGGCCAACGCCTCGCTGTCGAAAGCCGTCGTTGCCCGGCCTAGCGGCAACCCGTCATGCGGTTGCAGTTGACCCGGTCTCTCTCGCCCTTGGAGCTGGAAAGCCGGCTAACCACGTTCCAGCCGATCCGCCGGCTGGAACCCACCCACAGCTCACCATTGCTGCTGACACCGGTGAACAGCTGCAGGCGCCCATAGGTGGTGCTGGTCTGCGCCCAGGTCTGCCCGCTGATGACATCGAAGCCACGCATCAGCGTGTCGTTACCGCGCTGAACGATGCCGTAGTGATTGCCGAAACGATCCGTGCAATTGAGCATCGTGGCACTGCGAGTGCAGCCCATGGCGTCGCCAGGCAGCGTAAAAGCGGCATGAGCAGACGACGTAAAAGCCAACAACAGAAAACCACCCGCCGCTAACTGACGAAACAACAACACAAGCATCTCCAAGGGGTTCATACACGTTTCTACTGAGCCACGTTCTTACCCTATGGCTAGCAGCAATCTATTCAAGCCTGGCTATTCTCCAAAAAACCAATCCCCAGGGTGATGAGTTTGGTCATGTTTTCCAGTGTTTGCGCACCATCGGGATGGGTGCTTATTGAGGCGATGGTGGAGTGTGCATAGGTGGCCGACAATTCTCGATAGGCACTGTCATATCGTGAGCCCAGCAGCATGACGTCGGGCGCCTCCTCAGCACCTGATTGCTGATCCTCATCGGTAACCATTCTGAGGGTTTTGGCGATATCATTCTTACCTTGCAACAGCAGAGTATCGAGATGCTCGGGTTTCTTGATCAAGGCTGCCAGATTGATCAGATGCTCGATAGCTATTCGGTTGACCGCTGCGGCCTCTCTATCGAAGTCATTGTTGATCAACAGCAGAACGGCATCCGAGTTGGAGATGATGTTTTCCAGAAACTTCAGCGCTACCTTCTCATGGGCGGCGATAAAACGACCCTCCAGCCGCTCAACCAACTCATTAGCGCTGAAGATCATATCCCTTAGCCTGACTCTTTCCTGTGTCATACGACCTCCTCGTTGCGAATTAATGATCCAACCGTCATTAGCGATCTGAAGTCTGTTCAACGCCACTCAGCTTAGAGCCTATTCGCCATCAAGGCGACGTTCTGCACCTGGGCGCTTTCGGCGGCGGTGACCGGTGTCGAGAGGCAGAAAGTGGTAGTAGCGAGCAGGCGTGGGTACAGCCTGTTCATCAGGGCTCTTTGAGTGAACTCATATGCCGGGCCAGGCCGAAAGCCGCAGCCAGGCCGATACAGACCAGCGCCCACCAGAGTACCTGCGGCGGCGCCTGGTCAGCGGGCAGCAGCCGGCCGATCAGCACATTGCCGAACAACGCTGCCAGCCCGCCCACACCGGCGAAGAAGCCGTAATAAGCGGCAAGTTGCCCGCGCCGGGCGTAATGAGGCACATGGGCCGACAGCAGCGGCAGCACCAGCAGGCTGCCGAGGCTAAGCAAAGCGGCCATCAGCAGAACCGCCCAATACGGGGTCAACAGACTGGCGAAAGGTTCGGCCAGCAGCGCGTAGCTAACCGCCATCAACGCCAGACCGAGGCCCATGCCCTGTCCCTCGCTGAGCCAACGCTGGCGTAGCGCGCTGAGGGGCATCTGCAGCAGCACGCCGACCAGCGCGGTGATCACGAATACCCGCGTGATCCACGCCTGGCCGCCGCCGTGGGCGTGGCTGTAGGCCGGGATCGCCAGATAAAGTGGATGGAACAGCAGCGGATAGGCTGCCGCCAACACGGCGAAGCGCAGGAATGGCCACTGCTGCAGCATGTCCAGGCACTGGCGCAGCATGGTCACCGGCTCGTCACCGGACACCAGCTCCTTGCTCGGCAGGAAGCGCCACTGCACCAGGGTCATGAGCAGAAACAGCCCGGCTGCCACGCTGCCGGATACCGCGAAATCGATGCCGATCAGCAGCAGACCTGCCAGCGGCCCGAGCAGCATGCCCGCGGTGCTGGCCATGTTCTGCAGGGCGAATGCGCGCTTGCGCTGCTGCATGTCCTGGCACTCGTCGGCCAGGTAGGCCTGGGCACAAGGCGTGAACAGCGCACCGGCGAAACCGCTAACGCAGGCGGCCAGCAGCAGAACCGCCAGGCTTTCCGAGAAGCCGAGCACGGCAAACCCCACGCAGCGCACCAGGCAACCGATGAGAATGGCGCGACGGTAGCCGATGCGGTCACCCAGCAAGCCACCGAACAGGAACAACCCCTGCTGGCTGAACACGCGGATGCCGAGCACCAGGCCGACCGCCCAACCCGCCAGCCCCAGGCTCTCGCTGAGGTGCCCGGCCAGATACGGCACCAGCATGTAAAAGCCGAAGTTGAACGCCAGGCTGTTGAGCACCAGCACCCGGGCGGCGGGTGACAGGCTGGCGAAGGTATCCAGCACTCGGCTCATGGCTGGCTCATTTACTCGCGCGCTGGACGATCTGCTCCAGCCGCTGCTTGGCCCGCGCCGGCAGTTGTGCGGGAATCTGCGCCTCGCTGACAGGCTGATCACCAACCTGAATGAGCATCACCATGCCCATCGCCAGGTGCGGAATGCACTGGATGCCATAGAGCCCTGCTTCACTGAAGGTCACCTCGACCTCTTCGTTGATCTTGCCCTTGAACGACTCGGCCCCCTCCGGCAGGAAGCCGGGGATGCTGGCAGCGTTGTGGGTCGGGTGCGTGGCGATGAACTTCACGCTGTCACCTGGGGCGATGGCCAGGAAATCCGGTTCATAGACCATCGAACCGGACTCCCCACGGTTGAGCATTTTCACTTCGTGGGTTTCGGCCAATGCCGGAGCTGCGAATACAAGCGTAGCGAGCAAAGCGAAGAACGGCGAAAAACGCATAAAAAGACTCGTTTCAGATAGGTTGAAAGCGCAGCACCCGGGCACCGTCTTCGGGGTCGAGCAGGTAGCGGGCGCGTACGCCGAAGGTGTCGCGCAAACGGTCGGTGGTCAGCACCTCGGCCGGTACGCCGAGCGCCACCAGTCGACCGCGCTCCATTACGCCGAGGCGGTCGCATTCCAGTGCCTGATTAAGGTCGTGCAAGGCGATCAGCGTGGTCACCGGCAGCGTGCGCACCAGATTGAGGATCGACAGCTGGTGCTGGATATCCAGATGGTTGGTGGGCTCGTCGAGCAGCAGGATCTGCGGTTTCTGCGCCAGCGCCCGGGCGATGTGCACGCGCTGCCGTTCACCACCCGACAGGGTGCTCCAGGCTCGCTCCGGCATTTCCGCCATGTCCACATCGGCCAGTGCCTGAGCGACGATCTTCTCGTCCTCCGCCGACCAGGGCTGCAGCGCCGACAGCCAGGGCGTACGGCCCAGCTCGACGGCATCGCGCACCGTCACCGCATCACCGGTGTCGGCCTGCTGCTCGACGAACGCCAGCTGGCGGGCGACATCGCGGCGACTCAGGCTACCCAGCAGCTTGCCTTGCAGGTGCACCTTGCCACTGCCTGGCGTACGGATGCCGGACAGCAGCTTGAGCAAGGTCGACTTGCCCGAACCATTGGGGCCGATCAGGCCGAGCGTCTCGCCCTGGCGCAATTGCAGGTCGACGCCGGCGACGATCGCCCTTCCCTTCACCGACCAGCCCAGGTCGCTGCACTGCAGCACCGTACTCACCGCACCCGCCTCCCACGTACCAGAATCACCGCGAAGGCCGGCGCGCCGATCAACGCGGTGACCACGCCAATCGGCAGTACCTGCCCCTTGATCACCGTACGCGACAGCACGTCGGCGGCGATCAGGAACACCGCGCCGGTCAGGGCTGCGACCGGCACCAGCCGGCCATGCCGCACGCCGACCAGCAGCCGTGCCGCGTGAGGAATCACCAGGCCGACGAAACCGATGGAGCCGACGATCGACACCATCACCGCCGTGACCAGCGCCGCGCAGGCGATCAGCGTGGCCTGCACCCGGCGCACCGGCACGCCCAGTGACGCCGCCGATTCGGCACCGAAGGTGAAGGCATCCAGCGCGCGGGTGTGCCAGGCCACCAGCAGCACCCCGGCCAGCGCCACGGGCACGGCCAGGGCGACATCGTGCCAGTTGACGCCGCTGAGGTTGCCGAGCAGCCAAAACATAATGCCTCGGGCCTGCTCGGCGCTGGCCGATTTGGTGATCAGGAACGAGGTGAGCGCGTTGAACAACTGGGAGCCGGCGATGCCAGCGAGAATGATCTGCCCGGTGCCATTCAGCGCGCCGCCGCCCGCTGCCCGCGCCAGCAATGCGACCAGGCTGAAGGCGGCGATGGCGCCAATGAAGGCGCCCATCGAAAGCGACAGCATGCCCGCGCCGAGCCCCAGCAGCGCCACCGAAACCGCACCGGTGGAGGCACCGGCGGAAATCCCCAGCAAATAAGGATCGGCCAGTGGATTGCGCAGCAGCGCCTGCAGCACCACCCCACACACCGACAGCCCGGCGCCGCAACAGGCGGCGACCAGGGCGCGGGTCAGGCGGTAGTTCCAGACGATTCCCTCGTCGATCGGGTCGAGCACGAAGCCCGCCCCGAACAGCTTGTTGGCCAGCACCTGAAAGACCACCGACAGCGGGATGCGGGTTTCACCCAGCGCCACACCTACGACTACCGCCACGGCCAGCAACAGCAGGCAGACGATGGTCAGCAGGAACAACCGGGAGCCGCGAGTAATCATTTCTGCAGATCGAACCCGTCAACGGCCTTGGCCAGGGTTTCGATGCCGGTGACCATGCGCAGCGAAGCCTGCATGCCATCAGCATCGAGAATCACGATGCGACCGTTCTTCACCGCATCCATGTGTTTGGCGACTGGATCATTACGCAGGAATTCGAGCTTCTTCTCCACATCGTCAGCCGGGAAGCGGCGGCGATCCATGCGCGCGAGCACCAGCACGGTCGGGTTGGCCTTGGCCAGGGTTTCCCAGCCGACCGTCGGCCACTCTTCGCTGGACTCGACCACGTTGCGCAGGCCCAGCGACTTCATCATGGTGTCGGCGACGCCTTTCTGGCCGGCCATGTAGGGATCGAGATCCAGATCGGCGCTGGAGAACCAGAACGCAGCGGAGATTTGCTTGGCCTGACGCTGCTCGGCGTTGGCGACCGCTTTGCCGAGCCTGTCCTGCAGACTGGCGACCAGCTTGTCGCCCTCAGCCTGCACATCGAAGATTTGCGCCAGTTGCTGCACGCTCTTGTACAGGCTGTCGATCTGGAAAGGCTGCAGGCGGGTACCGTCTGCACCGACCAGATTGTCCTTGCCCTCGCAGTCGGACGGCATGATGTAGGTGGGAATCTTCAGCTCGTGAAACTGCTCACGGGTGCCGACCACGCCCTGCTCGCCAACCATCCATTCGAACTGCACGGCCACCAGACCGGGGCGCTTGTTGATTACCGATTCGAAGCTCGGATCGTTATCGGCCAGCCGTTCGACCTTGGCGTTCTGTGCCTCGAACTCGGGCAGCACGTTGCTGAACCACAGCGAGGTGCCCACCAGGCGGTCGCCAAGCCCGAGGGAATAGAGAATTTCGGTACCGGCCTGGCCAATGGTTACGGCGCTCTTCGGCGCAGCGGCGAAGCTCAGCTCATGGCCGCAGTTCTCAAGGGTCAGGGGGTATTGAGTTGGGCTGGCGGCCAGCGCCATCGAAGACAGGCCAAGGGTGGCGGCCAGAACGGCAAAACGAGACACGGTCATGCGGGTGATCTCCCAATCAACAGATACGCATAAATGGCAGTGCGCAGGCTGGAGAACACATCACGCCAAGCGGCCATGGCCGCACCTGTCCCTGAGGAAGGTGATTACGGATGCCCCTCCCGGACACCCCGCCGGCTGGTTCGATTGCAGCGCCCGAGCAGGGCTGCACTGCAGCTGCTCAGACCTATGCCGGCAGGTCTCCTGACTGGTACGTCGTGGCAACGCTGCGGCCTTCCCGGATTCGAACCCAGTGACACGAATGCAACGATGCTCAGTACCTACAGTTGCGGGGGCAGTTCCGTTTGGCCAATAGAGGTGGCGACGGATTCCCTATTAATTCCTCGCGGAAACCGGCGGGCGGCATCTTAAACGATTAGGTCGCTCCCCTGCAGCGCTTCGCTGCAGTTTCTGCGCATTCATCCCAACAAGCCGGAAGCCAGTGCAGCACTTATACGGCTAATTTCGGCGACCATTATTGTTACAACATAACAATTTAGCAAGCCCAGCTCAGCACTCGTTTCAGCTTCTGATCTGGAAGATCCGAGGGCCGATCAAGGCCTGCGGGAAAAATCCAGATTCGGGCTTGAAATGAGAACCAAAATCAATAAGACTGGATATTGTTACCTTATAACGTATTTATTGGAACACTTATGAAACCTGGTATCCACCCTGAATATCGCCCCGTTCTATTCCACGACGTCTCGGCTGACGCCTACTGGCTGATCGGCTCCACGGTCAGCACCGACAAAACCCGCGAGCACAGCGACGGCAACACCTACCCCTACGTCACGCTCGATATCTCCAGCGCTTCGCACCCGATCTACACCGGCCAGCAGCGCCAGACTGCAAGCGAAGGCCGCGTGGCCGGCTTCAACAAGCGCTTCGCCGGTTTTGCAGGAGCCCGCTCATGAAAGTGCTCGCGTCGCTACGCACCGCCAAATTGCGCCACCGCGATTGTCAGATCGTCAAACGTCGTGGCCGCATCTACGTGATCTGCAAGACCGAGCCACGCTTCAAGTGCGTGCAAGGCCGGCCCAAACCGCAGCGCAAGAACAAGGGCTAAGTGCCTGTACCACCCTCTCGGCGCGGCGCAATGGCAGCCGTCTCTCCAGGCCCGCGGCGCGACAACCATTCGCCGCGGGGTAGCGGCTTGTATGTTCCAAGTTCCTACAAAAGCATGAAGATTCCGGCCTGTAGGAGCCCGCTTGCGGGCCATACGATGGTGGCCTTGCTGCTGAATCTGCGTTGGCCCGGTGATTCGCCCGCAAGCGGGCTCCTACAGTATTGGTGGTGTTTGCAAAATGGATGCTCGACCCCGTGAGGTGTGAGCGCCGCCCTCGGCGCGAATGCGATTGCGGTCATCCCGCGGCTGGCGCCGTGACGACCTGGCCATGCGATAAGCCCGGCCAACTCAACCTGCCACCTCCCCCAGCTCACGCAAATAGCTCCAGGGATAGATACCGCGGTCGTGGCCATCGTCGAACACCAGTTGCAGCCCATAGCCCTGAGGGTGGACTGCCGTGATGCGGACGCCAGCCGGTGCCAGGTCGATGTGCTGCGCCAGCCGGGCCGCCCGGCATTTCGAGCACGGGCACCCGGCGCGCAGGCGCCCGTGGGCAAGCACCTGTACCTGCCCTTGCCCCCACTCCACGGTCAATGTCGCTTGCGTGGCACTGTTACGTATTGCGACGGGTGCCTGGTTCATGGCTTTTGCAGGCGCAACTGGCCGATGGCGATACGCACCGCCTTGCGCACTTCCGGATCGCCATCGTGCTCGACAGCCAGCAATGCTGGCAGTGCCTGAGCGTCGCCCAGCTCGCCAAGCGCCAGCGCGGACTCCTTGCGCAGGTTGCTGATGGCGTGCCCGAGCAGTTCCACCAGCGCCTCACGGGCCGCGGCGAATCGCAGGCGGCCGAGCGAGCGCACGGCACGCAGTCGTACCTGCCAATAGCTGTCGCTCAGCGCCTCGAGCAGCGCAGGGCCGGCACCCGCCTGGCCAACTTTGCCAAGCGTGGTGGCTGCCTCTTCGCGCACCTGCCATTCGCGATCCTTGAGCGCCGTCTGCAAAGCCGGCAGCACGCTGTCGTCGCTGGCCAGACCCAGCGCACCGGTGGCGGCGCGGCGTACTTCGGTATCGGCATCGTCACTGGCCAGGCGCGCCAGTTGGGGCAGCGCATCGGCCTGTTTCAGCCAGCCGAGGATGCCTACCGCTTCACGGCGCACGAAGGCATCGCTGTCCAGCAGCGCGGCGATGGCAGTGGGTACGCTGTCGATCAGCCGCAACTCACGCAAAGCCCGCAAGGCACTGGCGCGGACGAACGGGTCGGCATGGGCAGCCCAGGGCAGCACCACGCGACCGGCATCGGCGGTTTTCAATTCACTGAGGCTCTGAGCTGCGGCGCCGCGCACGCGGGCGTCGGCATCGGTCAGCGCAGCGCACAGGGCATTTACCACCTCGGGCTCCTCCCAGGCCTCCAGCAGGCGAGCCGCCTCGGCGCGGACATCGGCGGATGCATCCCGGGTCAGTGCATGCGTCAGCCAGGGCAAGGCTTCTGGCTCTTCCAGATCGGCCAGCTCGATCAGGGCGATGCGGCGCACGCCAGCGTCCTCATCTTGCAGGCGTGGCAACAGGTCGAGAATGTCGGGGTTATCGGTGCTTATATAGGTACTCAGGTCGGTCATAGGGCAACTCGCAATGGCGGATGTTCGGTGGGCAGCCCGAGCGGCGTCAGGCGTGGCAGCTCGCGGCCTTCTTCATGGCGCAGCAGCTCCAGACAGTGGCGCTTGAGCTGCACGAATTCCGGGCTGGTCAACAGGCCCGCATGCCGCGGACGGCGGAAGTCCAGGCGCAGGTCTTCGATGAAACGTCCCGGCCGCGGACTCATCACCAGAATGCGATCGGCCAGGAACAGGGCTTCGTCGATATCGTGGGTGACGAACACCACGGTGGTGCGCACCCTGCCCCAGATATCCAGCAGCAACTCCTGCATCTTGCTGCGGGTCTGCGCGTCCAGCGCGCCGAAGGGTTCGTCCATCAGCAGCAGACGCGGCCGATTGATCAGCACACGGGCGATCTCGGCACGTTGTTGCATACCGCCGGAGAGCTGATTGGGCCAGCGCGAAGCGAAGTCCTGCAGGCCGACCAGGTTGAGAAATTCGCGTGCCCGCTGCTGCCGTTCAGCCTTGCCGATGCCCTGCATCTTCAGGCCGAAGGCGACGTTGTCGAGCACGCTGCGCCAAGGCAATAGGGTGTGATGCTGGAACACCATGCCGCGCTGCGGCGACGGGCCATCCACCACCTGGCCATCGACCCGCAAGCTACCGGCGCTGGGCGTCAGATGCCCGGCCAGGGCGCCGAGCAAGGTCGATTTGCCACAGCCGGAGGGACCAAGAATGCACACGAACTCGCCAGCGGCGATGGAGAAGTCCAGCGCCTGCACGGCTTCGAACGCCTGAGTGCCCTCGCCGAGGCGGATGGTCAGCTTCTCGATATCGATGCGTCCGGCCGACAGGCCGGTTTCATGAATGCTCATCAGCGACGTCCTCCGCTGCGATACCAGGGCGTCAGCAGGCTACCGAGGCGTTTGACCAGCAGGCTGCTGCCCATGCCGAGCAGGCCGATCAGCAGCATGCCGACGATGATGTCCGGGTAATTCTGGATGGTGTATGACTCCCAGGTGTAATAGCCGATGCCGAACTGCCCGGAGATCATTTCCGCAGTGACCAGGCAGAACCAGGAGGTACCCATGCCGATCGCCAGGCCGGTGACGATGCTCGGCGCAGCACCCGGGAGGATCACCTCGCGCAGGATCGCCAGGCGCCCTGCGCCAAGGCTGCGGGCCGACGCGATCAAGCGGGCATCGACGCCCTCCACCCCGTGCACGGTATTGAGCAGCACCGGAAACAGCGCGCCGGTGAAGGTGATGAAGATCATCGACAGTTCCGACGACGGAAACATCAGAATCGCTAGGGGAATCCAGGCCACGGCAGGAATCGGCCGCAGCACCTCCAGCGGCGGCAACAGGCTGTCCTCGGCCCAACGTGAGCGGCCGATGGCGATGCCCAGCGTGACGCCCAGCAGCGCTGCGATCAGATAACCGCTGAATACCCGCCCCAGGCTGGCACCGACGTGATCCCAGAGCCTGCTGGATTCGATCAGCGCGATGGCCGCATCGACCACCGACTCGGGCGTGGGCACATAGATGAAAGTGAGCAGGCCCAGATCCAGGCGCAAGCTGGTCGCCACCTGCCAGAACAGCAGGCAGAACGCCAACGACGCCAGGCGCAACGGCCAACGGTGTAGAGAAGTCATTATCAGGCTCCAGTAAGGTGCTGCGCCACACCAAGCGTGGCGCAGCGGGCCGATCAGCGTGCGGCTACCAGGCGCTGGTTGGCGCTGCCGAAGTCCAGCGCTTCACCACCGTGAGCCTTGGCATAGGCTTCGGCCTGGCCCTTGAGCAGGAAAGCGCTGAGCTCACCCTTGCCGTTACGCACGAACCAGGCCTGGTTGGCCAGCAGCTTGATGCCGCTGTCGCTGGCCTGGGCGTAGATGGCACGGATGTCCTTGCCCGCCTCCTCGAGCTGCGCTAGCGCCTTGAAGGCCGCTTCCGGTGAGGCGTAGTGACGTACCTTGCTTTCACCACGCACCCAGATCTGCGCCACGCGCTTGAAATCGGTGATCGGCTGGCCGGTCACTGCATCATTGGCTTTCAGCGGCAGTTGTGCGTAATTGGCCAGCGCCTGCGCGTAATCACCACCTTCGGCCTTGAAGGCAGCCTTGATGTACTGATCGTCGACGAATTGCTCGACGTTCAGACCGCGGTCGGTCTTCTTCAGCAACTTGAGGGTTTCGATGGAGGTGGTGACCGCCTGGCGGTACTCGGGCTTCCAGGTCAGGTCACGGGTCTGCAACCCGAGCGGGCCGTGGAACAGGTAATTCACCTCGGCCTCGATACCGGTGACCTTCTCGATCAGCTCGCTGTACTTCTCCGGCTCGGCTGCGAACAGGCGATCCGCTTCCAGGCCGGCGCGCAGGTAGGCGGTGACCACTTCCGGGTACTTCTTGGCGTAATCGGCATCCACCAGCGCACCATGGAAGGTGGGTGCATCCGCCTGGGAGCCATCGTAGATCTTGCGCGCGAAGCCACGGTTGGGGAACAGTTCGGCGAACGGCACGAAGTCCGCGTGGGCCTCGATGCGATTGCTGCGCAGCGCCGAGCCGGCGATTTCCGGGGCCTGGGCGATGATGCGCACGTCCTTCTGCGGATCCCAGCCCTGGGCGGCAACGGCGCGCAGCAGCATGCCATGGGCGGTGGACGCGAACGGCACGGAAATGGTCTTGCCCTTGAGCTCGGCCAGCGATTGCACGCTGGAGGATGCCGGCACCACGATGCCGTTGCCACTGCCCTTGGTGCTGCCCGACAACACGGTGATGAACAGGCTCTGCTTGCCGGCATCGCGGTGGGCCACACCATTGAACGAACCGGGGAAGTCAGCCATGGCGCCAAAGTCGAGCTTGCCGGCGACCATTTCGTTGGTCAGGGGCGCGCCGCTGGTGAAGTTCTTCCACTCCACTTCGTACTTGGCGTCCTTGTACTTGCCGTCGCGCGGCAGGTATTTGTCGAGCAGACCGAGCTCGCGGATCAGCAACCCGCCGGTGGCGCAGTTGATGGTGGTGTCCTGGGTGCCGATGGCGATGCGAATGGTCTCGGCCTGGGCAGTGATGCTGCCGATGGCCAGCGCGAGGCCGACCAGAGTGGTACGCAAGTGCATGGGTGTCTCCCCTCGAATCAATAGGTATTGGAATCGTCTCCGCCGGGTGGTCGGCCGGTGGGAAACGAGGGGTCTGTTGATCAGGCGTCCGGTGGTTGGCCGGATGGCGTGTTGCTTTTTATGTTGGATATTCGGTGGATAAGCTTCGCGCTAGCTGCAGAGTCCCGAGCGTTGAAGTCCGTAGGAGCCCGCTTGCGGGCGATGCTTTCCCGTTGATCGCCCGCAAGCGGGCGCCTACAAAACTCCAGGTCGCGCTTTGTTCAACGCAGCAGATAGGGAATCTCGACGCGCACCGCATCGGTCGGGCAATCCTTCTCGCACGGCATGCAGTACCAACACTCGTCGAAAGCCATGTAGGCCTTTTGCGTCGCCGGGTTGATCGCCAGCAGATCCATCGGGCAGACGTCGACGCACACGGTGCAGCCCTTGTGGGCGATGCACTTGTCTTCGTCGATGGTCACGGGCGCATTGCTGCGAAACAGGATTTCCTGGGGCTGGAAGGCCATATCACGGTGTCCTCGGAGCCTGTGGCTCTCGTTATGGTGTTGCACGCTGTCAGGTCAGGCCGCTTCGGTCTTTACCCGCAGGCGGTTGTAGGCCTGCTGCTCTTCATCATCCAGAGCGATCAGGTAAGGTTCGACCGGTTTCTTGAAGCTGACCATCTGGCCGTGTTCGTCCTTTTTCAGGTGGCAGTGCACGAACCATTCGGCATCATTGCGCTGCGGGTGATCGACCCGGTGGTGATACAGGCCCCAGCGGCTTTCCTTGCGAAACAGCGAGGCGCGGGCGGCCATCTCGGCGCAGTCGCGGATCACGCTGACTTCCATGGCGCGCATCAGTTCGTGGGCGTTGTTGGCCTTCAGCTCGCCCAGATCCGCTTCGATGGCAGCGAAACGCTGCAGGCCGATCTCCATCTTCCTGGTGACCTTGGGTGGCTGCAGGTAATCGTTGACGAAGCGGCGCAGCTTGTACTCCACCTGCGCCGGCGGCAGGCCGTGCTCGCGGTTCAGCGGCGCGTAGACCCGCGCCCGCTCGGCGTCGATCTGCGCCTGATCCAGTGGGCTGTGGTCGCGTTCGGCGACGAAGTCGGCAGCGTTGTTGCCCGCGAACCAGCCGTAGGTGAAGGCGCCGAGCATGTAGTTGTGCGGCACCGCCGCCATGTCTCCGGCCGAATACAGGCCCTTGACCGAGGTTTCCGCCCGCTCGTTGACCCACACGCCGGAAGCGCTGTGGCCACTGCAGAAGCCGATCTCGGAGATGTGCATCTCGACCATGCTGGAGCGGTAGTCGGTGCCACGCCCGGCATGGAACTGACCGCGGCTGGGGCGCTCGTTGCTATGCAAGATTTCCTCGATGTTCTGGATGGTTTCCTCGGCCAGGTGATCGAGTTTGAGGAACACCGGGCCGTTGCCGCCCTCGAGTTCCTGATGGAACTCCCACATCATCTGGCCGCTCCAGTAGTCGCATTCGATGAAGCGCTCGCCCTTGTTGTTGGCGGTATAGCCCCCCAGCGGGCCGGTCACGTAGGCGCAGGCCGGGCCGTTGTAATCCTTGATCAGCGGGTTGATCTGGAAGCACTCCAGATTGGCCAGCTCGGCACCGGCGTGATACGCCATGGCGTAGCCATCACCGGCATTGGTCGGGTTCTCGTAGGTACCCATCAGGTAGCCGGAAGACGGCAGCCCGAGACGTCCGGCCGCGCCGCAGCAAAGAATCACCGCCTTGGCCTTGATCACGTGGAAATCGGCGGTGCGGCAGTCGAAACCCATCAGGCCGTTGACCGCGCCGTCGGCATCGGTCAGCAGGCGTGTGGCCACCAGGCGATTGGTTATTTCCACCCGGGCGCGCTTGAGCTGGCGATACAGCACCTTCTTGATGTCGTGCCCTTCGGGCATCGGCAGCACGTAGGCGCCCATGTGATGCACCTTCTTCACCGCGTAGTCGCCGGTTTCGTCCTTCTCGAACTTCACGCCCCAGCGGTCGAGCTGCTCGATGGTTTCGAAACTGTGGGTGGCATAGGCGTACACGGCGGCCTGATTGACGATGCCGTCATTGGCCACGGTGATTTCCTTGGTGTACTGCTCGGGCGTGGCGTGGCCGGGCACGATGGCATTGTTGAGGCCATCCATGCCCATGCTGATCGCTCCGCTGCGCTTGACGTTGGCCTTGTCGACCAGCAGCACGCGCAACGCCTTGTTGCGTTCCTTGGCCTTGATCGCGGCCATGGGGCCGGCGGTACCACCGCCGATGATGACGATGTCGTATTCCTGTTCCAGGGTGTTGATGCTCATGGCTGCGCGCCCTTCTGTCGGTCGATGCGCAGGCGATACTGGAAGGCATCGCCACGGTAATAGAGGTGTTCGAAATCCAGCGGTGTGCCATCGGCGGTGTGGGTCAGGCGCTCGATACGCATGATCGGCGAGCCTTCCTCCACGGCCAGCGCCTGGGTCAGGTCGCTGTCGGCAAGCACGGCATCGATGGCCAGATCGGCATGACCCAGGGCGATGCCGCAGTCGTTTTCGAGGATCAGGAAGATGTCACGCGTGACCAGATCGGCCTTCTCCAGCTTTTCGCCCACGGCATGGGGCAGCCAGGTGATTTCCAGGGAAATCGGCTCGCGGTTGATCAGCCGCACCCGGCGGATTTCCGTGACGGTGCTGCCCTCTGCCACCTGCAGGCGCTCGGCAACCAATGCCGACGCCGGAACGTGGCGCAGGCTGCGCAACTTGTTGATCACCTCGTAGCCCATCTGCTTCATCGATTCGCCCAGGCCCTGCAGCGTGCTGACGTTCTGGAACGCCTTGGGCTTGGCTACGAAGGTGCCCTTGCCGTGGATCTTGAAGATCAGCCCTTCCTTCTGCAGGTCCCCCAGCGCCTGGCGCACGGTGATGCGGCTGACGCCATAGGTCTGGCCCAGTTCGTTCTCCGACGGCATGCGGCTGTGCGGCGCATAGGTGCCGTCGAGAATGCGCGAGCGCAGCAACTCCTTGAGCTGGCTGTACAGGGGAACGGGCGAAAGCGGTATGAGCTGAGACATGTGAATCCTTTTTGATCAACTTGTCATAACAAGTAGTGACGAGAAAATAGCGAATACTCGCAGTCACTGGAAATATTGATATCGAATAAGCATATGGCTGAAAACCAGCAGGTTCGCCGACAGCGCAGTACGAATCAGGTGAGGCAATCCCGCTGCAACGAACAAGACGCTCAGAGAGTGAGCGCGCTCAGGTCAACCCGAGCGCGTTTTGAGGAAGCATCAGGAGGGGTCGCATTCCAGCGGCATACCGCACGGCGCAAATCCGCAGAAGGCATCGACACTGCCGCCCTGCCCCTGATCCTCGGCACTGACCGGCTCCAGGGTGCGCAGCGCCTGCCGAGGCTGTCCGGCGTATTCACCGAGATCCACAGCGAGCGCCAAAACCACTGCAAAGCTCAGCAGCAGCCAGCCACTTCGGGCCAGGGATCTATCGTTCACGAGTGCCATTCAACTCTCCAGTCCGAACAGGCGACGGGCGCGGACACCCGCAAGGCTGCCCAGCAATGCCAGTGCGAACCATACCCAACCATGCAGGCTGCCAGAGGCAATGCCGCTGAACAGCGCACCGACATTGCAGCCGAACGCCAACCTGGCACCGTAGCCCATCAGCAGACCGCCAATCACCGCCGCCAACAGGGATTTCAGCGGCACCCGCAGCAGCGGTGCGAAACGCTTGCTGAGCCCCGCAGCCAACAACGCACCGAGAATCAGCCCGAAGTTGGTCACCGAGGTGGTTTCCGCCAGCACCGGCCCGGCCAGCGCCTGAGCCGGCATCGACCAGCTCCAGTATGCCCAACTGCCGACATCCAGCCCGAGCAGGGTGGCCAATTTAGCCCCCCACAGATTGAACGCGAAGGTCACCGACCAGGGCTGCCCGGAGAGCAGCAGGTTGCACACGCCCAGTACCGCCAGCGCCAGAGATGCCCAGGCCAACGGCCAGTGTCCGCGCCAGAGCCGCTGGCGCCAGGGGATATCTGCGCTTTCCTGCGCAGGCCTGAAGATCGATGCGACCTGCCGGCGCCGGCGTACTTCCCAGCCACGTGCCAGCAGGCCGACAGCAGCCAGGGCCAGCAACTGCAAGGCGACTGCTGGCCACAGGCCGATCAGCTTCGCCGGCTGGATGACACCAATACTGTATTGCGACGACCACCACGGCAGATGAGCCGTGCCTATCAATGCGCCGACGATGAAGAACACCAGAGTGACCAGCATCCGCGTGCTGCCACCACCGACGGTAAACAGCGTTCCCGAGGCGCACCCGCCACCAAGCTGCATGCCGAAACCGAAGAGCAGCGCTCCGACCGCCAACGAGATGCCGAGAGGGCCCAGCGCTCCGGTCAATGGCTGACCGAACGCTTCACCCCGGTCGAGCAGCGGCATGATCACCGCACACGCCAGGGCGATCGACAGCATTTGCGCACGAATGCTGGCTGTGCGCCCCTCAGTGATTGCCGCTCGCCAGCCGCCGGCAAAGCTGAAGCTGGCCTGATAGAGGACGAAGCCGAGCGCCACCCCGACCAGCGCCAGAAGCCCCTGGCGCAGATCGATGGCCAAATAGCAGGTGATGGCCAAGAGCGCGATGCCTGCAGCGGCCACCGCCACTACCGGTGTATCGACCACGGCGTTCGACCTGGCTGGCAGACCGAACGTTTGGTTGGACGACATCGATCAACCCTTGCTCGGGCCGTAAGCCGGGTTGACCCAGCCTTCCCACTTGCCCTCGAACGCATCGACCTTCTCGAAGCCGAGCAACTTGAGGACGGTATAGCTCTGCGCCAGCTGCAACCCGCCTCGGGCGAAGATCACCACGTGCTTGTCCGGGGTCACGCCCTGGGCGGCAAACAGCGCGCGCAAAGCCTCGGCATCTTTCAGGCTGCGTTGTTCATCGAGGGTGTCATTCCAGAACACATTGACCGACTCGGGAATGCGCCCTACCTGGTAGTCAGCTGGCGGGCGCACGTCCACCACGATGGCACTCTCGTCGGCCTGCAAGGCCTTCACTTCGGTTTCATTGAGAAAGCGCGGCCCCAGTGATTTTGGGCTATTGAGGGCATCACCGGCGAACGAGAAATTGTCCAGCCCCAACGTCTGCTGGTTGCCATCACGGCTCCACTCATCCCAGCTCTTGTCGTAGAACTTGATGTTGTTGTAGCCAAGATCCTTGAGGAACAGATAGGAGCTGGATGCCGCCGCGCCGCTACCGCAGTAAGCGACGATTTCGTTGTCGGGGGTGATGCCCTTTGCCTTCAGTTCGGCGACCAGCTCAGCGCGGGGTCTGAGGATGGAGGTCTTGCCGTCGACGAAACTGGTGGAAGACAGCGCCTGCGCCGTGGGGATCACACCGTCGTCCGTGGCGTTGGCCACACGTGCGTCGAGGATGCGCGTCTTGCCGTCACCAATCCTGCTGGCCACGTAATCTTTCTCGACCCGGTTCTCCTGCTTGCGGGTCAGCTTGAACTCGCTGGGCTTGGGCTTGGTGGCCTGGGTCACCAGCTTGCCCTTCCACTGGCTAAGGCCGCCGTCGAGCACGTGCAAGTCGCTGAAGCCTGCGTACTCCAGCACCACGAAGGCGCGTCCGGCCAGCGACGTGGCGCCGTAGATCAGCAGCGTATCGTCGTAGCTGACACCGGCAGCGCTGAGCGCCTGTTCGATGTCCTCGTCACTGGCGTACTCGTTGCGAATGCCATCGCGCTCGGAAACGTTCAGCAACTGCCAGGGTAAGTGGATAGCACCGGCGATGTGCCCTTTGTCGTATTCGGCCTGGCTACGGATATCCAGAACCTTCACGTTCTTTTGCTGGCTGAGGGTCTGGAACTGCTCCTGGGGCAGGATGATGCCTGCCGACGTCTGCGCCAGGGTAAGGCCGGGAACAGCTATAGCAGCCACGAGGCTGCTGGCGAGAATCGTGCGGATAAAGGGTCGGTTCATAGGAATGCTCTCGAAGGAAATATCGGCCGCAGCCGGAAAGGTCTGTCGAGATCATAAGCACGCTAATCTATTCACTTAAATAATTTATAAGTCACCTTTAAGTCCATAAAAGAATATGCACGCATTCCTGTCACGTATTTGTACGCTCTTGAGCAAACGCCTCTATCTCGATGCTTTCACCCTGCTAGCGGCAGGAAAAACCGTATGAGAACACCGAGGTTCGCCACGTCACCGGCCAGTGCCGGACGAAATCATGTGACCGGTTCCTGAAAAGCCGATTATTCTATCGAGGCATTTTTCCTGCCCTTAATATGTGAGTACCTGAGATGAAGATCGATGACATGGATGCATTCGTCGCCGTCATCCGCTGTCAATCGACCAAGCAGGCTGCTGATGCGCTGCAACTGACGCAGCCGGCGATCACCCGCCGCGTGCAGAATTTCGAAGAAGACCTGGGCGCCAATCTGCTCGACCGTAATACCAAGCCACTCAAGCCAACGCCCATGGGCCTGCGCGTGTACGACCAGTGCAAGGCGATCCTGCGTGAGATCGACTCGCTGCGTGAACTGGTCGCCAGCGATGGCTCGCCCAGCGGTGCACTGCGCCTGGGCGTACCGCAGACCATCAGCGACGTGGTGCTGCTCGACGCCCTGCAGCAGATTCGCGAAACCTTCCCGGAACTCAAGACCCAGGTCATCAACGGCTGGGGCAGCAGCCTGATCGCGCGCATGGAAAACGGTGAGCTGGATGCCGCCGCAGTGCTCTTCCCGGCGGGCAAGATCTTCCCCGAAGGCATCGCCAGCCGCTCCATCGGCCGCATGCCGCTGCTGGTGGTGGCCGCCAAGGGCGCGATGCGCAAGCGCAGCTGCAAGCTCAAGGACTGCTACCAGCAGGGCTGGGTGCTCAACCCCGACGGCTGTGGTTTCCGCGCAGGCCTGCAACGCGCGCTGTCCGAACAGGGCCTGTCGTTGCAGATCAACCTGGAAACCTTCGGCACCGAACTGCAATTGGGCCTGGTCGCCAGCGGCATGGGTTTCGGCCTGGTACCCGCGCCCCTGCTCGAGCGCAGCGGGCACCGCGAGCAACTGGACGTGATCAACGTCAGCGACTTCAAGCCGATGATCGATCTCTGGCTGCTGCACCCGCAGTACCTGGGCAACCTGCAGGACGCCGTGAACCTGTTCAGCGATGTGGCTGCAGAGCGCTTGCGGTCGCAATAGCGCCGAGTTGGTAGCGACGCCATTCCCGGGCCCTTATCGCCCCAAGTGTCGTTTCGCTAGACCCGGGCTACGGGCGTTGAGCCGAGCCCGTATTCCCCCCATTCCCGTAGCCTGGGTTGAGCGCAGCGATACCCAGGAGCCGTAGGCGCAGCCAATGATTGGCCGAAGCGTTCCCTCATCCTTTGAAAACGGCATGACCTGAAAGCGACCGGGAAGACCACGACTGGCGCCCGTCAACAATTCGGCAGCCATCTCGAGCGCTTACAAAATTCTATAAACGCATAACAGCAAAACTATTAATTCAGAAAAGCTGATAATTAGCTTAGAACCAAAAAGACTTTTACAGCGCAAAGCTATAAGAATACGGTCTCATCCAGGCTACCTCATCACCCTGGGGCGCTCAGAAATCAAACAGGCATTGCCTGCCATCTGCGCCAGTGATGAGAGACCCATGACGCAATCCGCCGACACCCTCGCCTTCCCCACCCATCGCGTATCCCCGGAGCGCGACGAGGCACGCTTCGCCCGCCTGCTCGATGAAATCAGCGCGACCCTGGCCGCCAGCGCCGCGCGTTACGATCGCAGTGGCGAATTCCCGGCCGAGAACTTCGCCCTGCTGCAGCGCCACGGCCTGCTGGGGTTGACGGTTCCGAAAACGCTGGGTGGCGGTGGCGCCGATCTGCCTACCGCGCGGCGGGTGATCAGCGCGGTGGCCAAGGGCGAACCCTCGACGGCACTGATTCTGGTGATGCAGTACCTGCAGCACTTCCGCCTGCAGCAGAACCTCAACTGGCCCGAGCATCTGCGTCGCCAGGTGGGTATCGATGCGGTAGAGAACGGCGCACTGATCAACGCCTTTCGCGTCGAACCCGAACTCGGCACGCCGGCGCGCGGCGGTCTGCCAGCGACGACTGCCCGACGTACCAGCGAAGGCTGGCGCCTGAGCGGCCGCAAGATCTATTCGACCGGCAGCCACGGCCTGATCTGGTACCTGGTGTGGGCACGCAGTGACGATGCCGACCCGCTGGTTGGCGGTTACCTGGTACATCGCGATAACCCCGGCATTCGTATCGTCGAGGACTGGGATCACCTGGGCATGCGCGCCACCTGCAGCCATGAAGTGCAGTTCGACGACGTGCTGATTCCCCTCGACCACGCTGTCAGCGTCAGCCCCTGGAGCGCACCCAGGCCGGAACTGGATGGCGAAGGCATGCTGTGGATGTCGGTACTACTGCCAGCCATCTACGATGGCGTTGCCCAGGCGGCGCGGGACTGGCTGGTGGGCTTTCTCGAACACCGTACGCCCTCCAACCTCGGTGCGCCGCTATCGAGCCTGCAGCGTTTTCAGGAGATCGTCGGGCGCATCGATACCCTGCTGTTCGCCAACCGCACCCTGCTCGATTCGGCCGCCGCCGGCCAGGTCGAGGCAGCGCACGCCGGGCAGATCAAGCAACTGGTGAGCAGCAACGCCATACGTGCCGTGGAGCTCGCCATCGAGGCATCCGGCAACCCGGGGCTGTCACGCAAGAACCCGCTGGAGCGGCATTTCCGTGACGTGCTGTGCAGCCGCATCCATACCCCGCAGGACGACGTGGCGCTCAGCGCCGCCGGCCGTAGCGCCTTCGCTCAGGCTCGGGAGGCAGCACAATGAGCCAGACCATCGTCAGCCAGCTGGATGCCGAGGCCAACGCCTATCTGCGCGAGCGCCTGCCGCAACAGCGCATCGTCGAAATCCCCTTTGGCCCGGAAGGCCTGGCGCAGATTCCCGCTGACGCCAGCACGCTGATCGTGCGGCCCATCAACGTGCGCGGCGTCGAACTCAAGGACGCGCCAGCCGGCTGGCCGTGGTCGTTGCAGTGGGTGCAACTGGCCTCCTCCGGCATCGATTTCTACCCGCACTGGCTGTTCGACGTAGAGCAGGTCGCCAGCGCCAAGGGTGCCAACGCCAACCACGTTGCCGAATTCGCCCTGGCGGCGATCTTCAGCGTGGCCAAGCAGCTTCCGGACATCTGGGTAAACAACGACGATTGGCACTTCACCTACCTGCAGCCGGTCAAGGGCGCGACGCTGGGTATCCTGGGCCTCGGCTCGATTGGCCAGAGCCTGGCGCACAAGGCTCTGGCCCTGGGCATGCGCGTCATCGCTCTGGGTCGCCCAGGGCACGCCATTGCCGAGATCCCTGGCATCGAGGCCGCCCGCGACATCCACCACCTGTTCGCCGAAGCCGACCACCTGGTGGTGGTTGCGCCGCTGACTGCCGATACCCGCCACCTGCTCGACCGCGACGTGCTGGGCAGCGCCAAACCCGGCCTGCACCTGATCAACCTGGCTCGTGGGGGTCTGCTCGATCAGAACGCCCTGCTCGAGGCGCTGGATAACGGCAGCATCGGCCGCGCCACCCTGGATGTCACCGACCCCGAGCCGTTGCCGAACGATCACCCGCTGTACTTGCATCCGCGGGTACGTATTTCACCCCACACCAGTGCCCTGTCCACCGATGGCAAACGCAAGTTCGTCGACGATTTCGTCGCCAACTTCCAGCGTTTCCAGACGGCAGCGCCATTGGAAAACCTCGTCGATATCGAACGCGGTTACTGAACAGACTGCCCACCAGGGCCTGGAGATTGCCATGAGTTCACTCGCAACCCTGCACAGCATTCCTTCCGTCCAGGAGCGCGTCAGCCCTGAAGAATGGGAAGTACGCGTCAAGCTGGCTGCCGCCTACCAATTGGCTGCGCTGTTTCGCTGGACGGATCATATCTACACGCATTTCTCCGCCCGCGTGCCGGGGCCGGACGAACACTTTCTGATCAACGCCTTCGGCCTGTTGTTCGACGAGATCACGGCGTCCAATCTGGTCAAGGTGGATGTCGACGGCACCATCATCGACGACCCACTGAACCTGGGTATCAACCAGGCCGGTTACGTGATCCACAGCGCCATCCACCGCGCGCGCCCGGATCTGCAGGCCGTGCTGCACACCCATACCCGCGACGGCGCAGCGGTATCCGCCCAGCGCGGCGGGCTGCTGCCGCTCTCGCAGCATGCCCTGGGCTTCTACAGCCGCGTGAAGTACCACGACTACGAAGGCGTGGCGCTGGATCTGGACGAGCAGGAGCGCCTGGTCGCCGACCTTGGCGACAGCAACATCTTCATCCTGCGCAACCATGGTCTGCTCACCGGCGGCATCAGCGTCGAACATGCGTTCCGCGAGCTGCATGGCCTGGAACGCGCCTGCAACATCCAGATCGCCGCCCAGGCCGGCGGCAATGCCGATCTGCTGCATGCACCCGACGAAGCCATCGAAAAGGTCCGCCAGCAATCGGCGCGTTTTTCCGATGGCAAAGGGCCGGGCATCAAGCTGCACTGGGACGCGCTGATTCGCCAGCTCGAGCGGGCTTCAGGCCAGAGCTACAAGCACTGATCAGCGGGAGATCCTCATGACCGACGCCAGCACCATCACCGTGAGCCGCACGATACAGCCCGCTCGCCGCAGCAAATGACCACGCCGGATTTTGTCCTGCGCCTGATCAGCCCTGTGGCCATTTTGCTGCTCTGGGAAATCGCTTCGCGGGCCGGTCTGATTCCCGCTCGCGTGATCGCCGCCCCGAGCGAGATCAGCGGCACACTCTGGGAATTGACGCGCAGCGGTGAACTGCTGCGCCACCTGCTGGTGTCCCTGCAGCGAGCAGTGACTGGCCTCGGCATCGGCGTGGCGATCGGCGTCACCGCAGCGCTGATCACCGGCCTGTCGAAACGTGGCGAAATCGCCCTCGATTCGCCCATGCAGATGCTGCGTACCATCCCGTCCCTGGCCCTGGTGCCGCTGTTCATCCTGTGGTTCGGCATTGGCGAATTCACCAAGGTGGCGCTGATCGTCATGGGCACCACCTTTCCGATCTACCTCAACCTGTTCGCCGGCATCCGCAATATCGACCCGAAACTGATCGAAGCGGCCAATACCTTGGGGCTGAACCGCCGCGAACTCATCTGGCACGTGATTCTGCCGGGCGCCCTGCCCTCGTTCTTCGTCGGCCTGCGTTACTCCCTGGGAATTTCCTGGCTGGCCCTGGTGTTCGTCGAGCAGATCAACACCACCGCCGGTATCGGCTTTCTGGCCAGCGATGCCCGCGACTTCATGCGCACCGACGTGATCGTCATCTGCCTGCTGATCTACAGCTTGCTGGGTCTGCTCATCGACGGCCTGATCCGCACCCTGGAACGCCTGGCTCTGGCCTGGCGCCCTTCGTTCATGGGCGACCTGAAGCATGAATGCGCACAGCAAGATCGACTACTCGCCAGCCGTCAGCCTGCGCGGCGTGGTGCGTCAGTTCGGCGACAACCGAGTAATCGATGAACTGAACCTGGATATCGCCCCTGGTGAGTTCGTTGCCCTGCTCGGCGCCAGCGGCTCCGGCAAGACCACCCTGCTGCGCTCGCTGGCAGGCCTGGACTCCATCGATGGTGGTGAACTGGTCGTCCCACAAGCCCGCGCTGCGGTATTCCAGGAGCCGCGACTGATGCCATGGAAGCGCGCCTGGAAGAACGTCACCCTCGGCCTGCGCGTGGCCAACCCCAAGGAGCGTGCCATCCAGGCGCTGACCGAAGTGGGCCTGGCCCATCGCCTGGAAGCCTTTCCCGCTACCCTGTCCGGCGGTGAATCCCAGCGCGTGGCATTGGCGCGCAGCCTGGTTCGCGAGCCCAAACTGCTGCTGCTCGACGAACCCTTCGCCGCCCTAGATGCGCTGACCCGCATCCGCATGCATCGCCTGATCATCGACCTGTGGCAGAAGCACACGCCAGCCGTGCTGCTGGTCACCCATGATGTCGACGAAGCCATTCTGCTCGCCGATCGCATCATCGTGCTGCAGAACGGGCGCATCGCCGAAGCGCTGCGCGTCGATCTGGCTCGCCCGCGTGACAACGGCCAGGCCGGTTTCAACGATATCCGCACGCGCCTGCTGGCATTGCTCGGCGTGGAAAAGGACGACCCGCAAAGCCTCGGCCGCGATCACAACCCCTTTCTCGCGTCGGGCTACCCGCTCAGCGCCATTGCCATCTAGGGCAGGAAGCCAATCATGAAACGCTATCTTTCCCGCATCGCCAGTCGCCTGCTCGACAACCTGCATGGCGACAGCGCCAGCACCCTGATCGGCTGGCCGGGTGTGCCGCCAGCAGACAGCGGCGAGCGAATGTGTCGCCCGCACTGATCGTCTAACCGGATAGCTCACCGGACAGACCCCGCAAGACCTCGAGCGATCTACCACCGCCTTGTCGCTCCCCACCACTCCCATAAAACGCGCAGGTGAAAACAGGCGCGTCAGGGTTTCGTGCGCCTCGCGCACGGCGGTGGACACCTTTTCGGACGACGCCGCATTGGCCGTCGCCGCAGCCTTTCAGACAGGGATAAGCGCCATGGCAAGACCTTTTTCCACTTCACGGCTGCGCCACCTGCGCAGCGCCCCAGCCCGTGCCGGGCTGACCTTCTCGGTACTCTCACTGGCCTGCCTGCTGGCGCCCGGCGTGCAGGCGCAGAGCAGCGAAACACGCCTGGAGACCGTCAACGTGATCTCCACCGGTGTCCGTGGGCAGCAACGCACGGTGGCCGATAGCCCAACACCAATCGACATCATCAACAGCGAGCAACTGCTCAAGACCGGGCGCGCCGAGCTCTCCGAGGCGATTTCCAAGCTGCTGCCGTCGTTCAACTTCGGCACCAACATCGCCGGGGTCAACTCCTCGATCCGCCCGCTGAGCAACCGTGGCCTGGGCCCGGCCTATACGCTGGTACTGGTCAACGGCAAACGCCGCCATAACGGCGCCGCACCCGCCAATGGCAGCACTGATAACAGCGGTGCGAACGCGGTGGATATCGATCAGATCCCGGTCAGTGCCGTCTCGCATATCGAAGTGCTCAAAGACAGCGCCGCGGCCCAGTACGGCTCGGACGCCGTCGCCGGGGTGATCAATATCATCCTTAAGGGCAATACCTCTGGCGGCCATGTCGAGACCAGCTACGGGAAGCTCTTCTCCGGCCAGGGCGAAACCATTAAAACCGCCGCAGACCACGGCTTTGCACTGGGCACCGAAGGGGGCTTCGTGCACCTTTCCGCAGATGCTCGCAAGCGCGGTACGGCAACCTGGGTCGGCAAGTCGCCGAGCACCGTGCAAGCCTATTTCGAGCCTGAGCGTCAGGCGGCCTGGGATCGAGTAAGCACCAAGAATGGCGACCCCGATCTGGAGGCCTTCAACCTGGCTTACAACGCCGAACTGCCATTGGCAGATGATCTGAAGCTGTACTCGTATGCGACCTACGGCGAGCGCAAAACCGAGGCGTTGAATCAGTTGCGCACGGCCAGGGGCGCGGCCTCGATCCCCGAACTGTTCCCAGACGGCTACTACCCGCTGAACAACCTCAAGGACACGGATTACCAATTTCTGTTTGGTGGCAAAGGCAACGTGGCGGACTGGGATTGGGATCTGTCCACCACCTACGGCCGCAACAAGATCGAGCACTCCAGCGACCTGACCATCAACCCCACTTACGGCCCCGACTCACCAACCTCGTGGGACGACCTGGCCACCCTGCAGTTCGAGCAGTGGGTCAACAACCTGGACATCACCCGCGCCTTCGACGGCGTATTCGGGCTTGCGGTACCAACCCAGGTATCCGCTGGCCTGGAGCACCGCTGGGAGCGTTTCCAAACCTTCGCGGGCAGCGATCCGCGTGCCTACAGTGTCGGCCCCTACACCTTCCCGGTCGGTAGCCCGCTGAACGGCGCCAATGGCGCGCAGCCATCGGTCGGTGCCCAGGCAGTCGTGGCCATTCGCCCGGAGGATGAAGCCGACGTCAAACGCAACAACCTCGCAGGCTATCTGGATTTCGGCTTCGACCTCAGTGAGCGCTGGTACGTGGGCCTGGCCGGCCGACTCGAGCACTATGACGACATCAAGGAAAACACCTTCAGCTTCAAGCTCAATTCGCGCTACGAACTGACCGACCAGGTAGCACTGCGCGGCACGCTTGGCTCGGGCTTCCGGGCTCCGTCTCTGACTCAGCTCGGTTATACCGTTTCCGATAACCGCACGGCTGCAGATGCCAACGGCAACGCAGTGCCGGCCCTGCGCTATACCGCCACGCCGGATAGCGCGCTGGGCCAGGCCCTGGGTGCATCCGATCTGAAACCGGAAAAATCGCGCAACCTGGGTTTGGGCGTGACCTGGCAGCCTGCGCCGCGTACCAGCTTTACTGCCGACGCCTACCTGATCGACATCGACGACCGCATCGTGCTCAGCGACAACATCGCAGCACCCGGCGGTGGCGCAGGCCCAATCGGCGACATCCTCGAGTCGGCGGGCGTGGCACGCAATACCTGGGTCAGCTACTACACCAACGCGTTCAACACACGTACCCGAGGCATCGATCTGGTAGCGGACCACCGCAGTGAGTTCGGCGCCTGGGGCGATGTGCGCTGGAGCGCGGCCTTCAACTACAACAAAACCACTGTTCGCGATAAGCGAGACAGCCCGTCGTTCTTGCAGAACGCCGGTATCGAAGTGGCCGGGCATGCCTCCGAAGGCCTGGTGGTCGCCGCAACGCCACGCAGCAAATGGGTGCTGGGTGCGAACTGGAGCCTGGGCAACTTCGCCGCCAACCTGCAGACCACTCGCTACGGCAAGGTCGAAACCTGGCAGCAGAACGCCGCCCAGGATCGCACCTTCGAAGCCAAGTGGATCACCGACCTGGATCTCTCCTACCTGCTGTTCGACAGCCTGACGGTCAGCGTTGGCGGCACCAACATCTTCAACGTCAAGCCTGACAACAACGGCATCACTCAGGCGGCCTTCAAATACAACTACGGCAACCCTCCGTTCCACCCTGGCGGCGGCTTCTGGTACACCAAACTCGCCTACGACTTCTGACTACAAGGCCGCATTGCCTACGGGCAGTGCGGCCATTTTGCCTGGAATCCCTTGTATGCAATTCATTCAACATAGTGGGAAGACGAGATGAAAAAAAACCGCCTTGCGACGCACCTGCTGGCCTCCTGCGCCCTTGCCCTCAGCCTGGTAGGTTGCTCGCCGTCCACCGACGAGGCTGCCAGCAAAACCCTGAACATCGCTTTCTTCGGCGATAACACCACCTTGGTCAGCGTCGACCCCTTCCAGGTGTACTGGCTGGAGCACCGCGTACTGCTGCGCAACGTCGCCGAGTCACTCACCGATCAGGATCCGGACAGCGGCAAGATCATTCCCTGGCTTGCAAAAAGCTGGGAAATCAGCGATGACGCCCTCAACTACACCTTCACGCTGCGTGACGACGTCACCTTCAGCAACGGCGAACGTTTCGATGCCAACGCCGTGAAGACCGCCTTCGACAGCAACAAGGCCCTGGCCACCGAGCTTCCCGCCACCTTCGGCGCCACCTACCTGGCGGGCTACGATCACGCCGAAGTGGTCGACGACTTCACCGTCAGGCTGGTGCTGTCGCAGCCGAACGCCGGTTTCCTGCAGGCCACCTCCACCACCAACCTGTCGATCCTCGCCCCGGCCTCCTACGCGCTCAGCGCCAAGGAGCGCTCGCTCGGCAAGATCATCGGCACCGGCCCGTTCGTGCTCGAGCACTACACGCCCGAAGTCGGCGCGAAGCTGGTCAAGCGTCAGGGTTACGCCTGGGCCTCGGCCAACGTGAAGAACCGCGGCGAAGCTCATCTGGATGCCGTGGAAATCAGCTACATCCCCGAGGAGAGCGTACGCAACGGCCTGTTCCTGCAGGGCCAGGCCGACATCCTCTGGCCACGCAACCCGTTCTCCGAAGTGGACCTCAAGCTGCTGCAGTCCAAAGGCGCGACCATCCAGAGCCGCTCCCTGCCGGGCCCTGCGCTGAACCTGTACCCCAACACCCGCGATGGGCGCCTGCTGGCTGACAAACAGGTGCGCCTGGCGCTGCAGAAAGGCATCGACCGCAAGACCTACGCCAGCACCGTGTACAACGCCGACTTCCCGGTGGTGAAGGGCATCTATGACGTGACCACACCCTACTTCAAGGACCAGGGCGACAAGTTCGCCTATGACCCGCAGGGTGCCGAACAACTGCTCGACGCCGCGGGCTGGAGCAAAGGCGCCGACGGCTACCGCAGCAAGGACGGCAAGCGCCTGAGCCTGAGCTACAACATCCAGGGTGCGGAAACCGCCGGCGACGTGCTGATCCAGGATCAACTGCGCAAGATCGGCATCGAGCTCAAACTGGCCGTGGTCACCCGCGCCGAGTGGACGACCGCAAACGCTCAGGGCAACTATGACCTGACGTCCACCTACATGACCCGCGCCGATCCGATCATCCTGCAGACCATCCTCGATCCGCGTACTGCCAACAGCTCGACCCTGGCCACCAACATCTACGAGCCACAGACGCTGGACAAGGCCAAGGCCCTGTTCGATGCCGGCATCACCGCCACGCAGGCCGAACAACGCGCACAGGCCTATGGCGACCTGCAAGATCTGCTGGTCGACGAGGCGTCCGCCTTTCCGATCGCCGAGCGCCTCTGGCAAGCCGCCACGGCGCAACGGGTGAAGAACTTCCGCTGGACCGCCGAGGGCTTCGCGCTGCTCAACGACATCGAGGTCGGTGAACCATGAACCGCTACCTGATCGGCCGGGTCGGCCAGGCGCTGCTGGTGCTATGGGGTGCCTACAGCATCACCTACTTCATCCTCTACCTGCTGCCGGGTGACACCCTGTCGATCATGCTCAGCGCCTCGGGCATGGAGGCCGATGCGCTGTCGCCAGAAGACCTGGCCAAGGCGCAGGCCTACTACGGCCTGGACAAGGGCATTTTCGAGCAGTACTTCAGCTTGCTCTGGGGCGCGATTCAGGGCGACTTCGGGCAATCGCTGTCGCTCAACCGCCCGGTCAGCGAACTGCTCGTCGAGCGCCTGCCGCAGACCCTGTCGTTGGCCGGCCTGGCCATCGTGCTGTCGATGATCGGCGGTATCGGCCTGGCCTACCTGACGGCCTACGTGCGCTGGCAGCCCCTGAAAGTGGCGCTGGCCCGCCTGCCTTCCCTGGGCTTTTCGGTGCCGGTGTTCTGGATGGGCCTGCTGCTGATACAGGTGTTCGCCTTCAGCCTCGGCTGGTTCCCGGCCACCGGTAGCCGCGGCTTCGACAGCCTGATCCTGCCGGCCGTGACCCTGGCGATCCCCAGTGCGGCGGTGTACGCCCAGGTACTGCAACGCGGCTTTCAGGGCGTATGGCAGGAACCCTATATCGCCACGGCCTATGCCAAGGGCCTGAGCCGCTGGCAGGTGCAGGCCCGCCACGGTTTCAAGAACGCCGCCCTGCCGATCCTCACCCTGATCGGCCTGCAGGTGGGCAACACGGTATCCGGCGCGGTGCTGGTGGAGACCATCTTCGCCCGCAACGGTGTCGGCCGCCTCGCTCAGGAGGCGGTACTGCGCCAGGACATTCCGGTGGTGCTGGCGATCGTCGCCGTGTCAGCCGCCGCCTTTGTGCTGGTGAACCTGATCGTCGACCTGCTCTACCCCTACCTCGATCCGCGCATCGCCCATGCGCCAAAGGTGTCCTGACCATGAATGCCGATAGCCGCCTTTCCTCGTTGTCTCATTCACCGGCCAGCGTGTCGTTGACCTGGCGCCGTCGCAGCCGCCTGCAACGGGCCACTGCGGCGCTACGCCCGTTGCTGCGCAAACCGGGCTTCAGCCTGGCACTGGCGGTGGTGCTGTTCGCCCTGGTAGCGGCACTGGTGCCGCAACTGCTGACAGGCTTCGATCCCTACGCGACGTCGCCAACGGACAAACTCACCGCGCCCAACGCGCTGCACTGGTTCGGCACCGATGAGCTGGGCCGCGACCTCTACACCCGTGTGGTCTACGGCTCCAGCCTGTCGGTACAGGCCGCTTTGCTGGCGGTGGGCATCGCCCTGTTCGGCGGGCTCGGCCTCGGCGTGCTATCGGGCTTCGCCGGCGGGCGTATCGATGCGGTGATCATGCGTTTCGTCGATGTATTGCTGGCCCTGCCCGGGCTGCTGCTGGCGCTGGCCATCGTCACCGCTATCGGCTTCGGCACCATCCCGGTGGCGATTGCCGTGGGCGTGGGCATCATCCCCGGCTTCGCCCGCACCACCCGCGCCGAAGTGCTGCGCGTCAAGACGCTGCCCTATGTCGAGGCCGCACGCCTGGGTGGCGCCAGTTGGGGCCGCACTCTTCTGCGGCACATTCTGCCCAACGCCTGGGGCCCGGTAGCGGTACTGGCTACTCTGGACTTCGGCGCGGCCATCCTGGCCACCGCCGGGCTGTCGTTCCTCGGTTTCGGCGCCGCGCCACCGGCCGCGGAATGGGGCACGCTGATCGCCAACGGTCGCCACTTCCTGATCACCGCACCCTGGGTGTCACTGCTGCCCGGGCTGTTCGTGGTGGCCGTGGTGTTCAGCCTCAACCATATCGCCCGCACCCTCGAGGAGACCCAGCGATGAGCAGCAGCGCACTGATCGACATCCGCAACCTGGCCGTCAGCTATCGCTCCGCCGGGCAGACCACCGATGCGGTGAAAGGCCTGTCTTTTTCCGTCGCCCAGGGTGAAACGGTGGCCATCGTCGGGGAGTCCGGTTCGGGCAAGTCGACCCTGGCCAACGCCATTCTCGGCCTGCTGCCCGACAGCGCAGCGATCACCGCTGGAGAGCTGCACGTCGATGGCGTCGACCTGACCCACGCCAGCGAACGGCAGAAGCGCGGCCTGCGTGGACGGACCATCGGCCTGGTGCCACAGGGCCCGATGGTCAGCCTCAACCCGACTCTGCGCATCGGCAAGCAGATCGGCGAAGCGCTGATTCTCGCCCAGGGTCGGCGCTACCCCGGTGTCGATGCCGACGTGATCGAGCTGCTGGAACAGGTCGGTCTGGACAAGCCGCTGTTGCGCGCCCACCAGTACCCACACGAGCTCTCCGGCGGCATGCGTCAGCGGGTACTGATCGCCATTGCCCTGGCTGGCAACCCGCGGCTGATCATCGCCGACGAGCCGACCAGCGCGCTGGACGTCACCGTGCAACGGCGCATCCTCGACCACCTGCAACGCCTGGTCGCCGAGCGTGGCATTTCCCTGCTGATCATCACCCACGACCTCGGCGTGGCCACGGATCGTGCCAACCGCATCCTGGTGATGAAACAAGGCGAACTGGTCGAACAGGGCCCGCCGAAGCAGATCCTCACGGCGCCTCAACATGATTACACCCGCGCGCTGATCGCCGCTGCACCGGCCTTTTCCAACCGCCGCAAGGTGCGAGCACACGAGCAGATTGCAGCCGATGCCACGCCGATCCTCAGCCTGCACAACGTCGGCAAGCGCTTCGCCCTGCCACGGGTCAAGGGCGAGGACAGCAGCTTCGTGGCGCTGGAAGACCTCAGCCTGCAGGTCTACCCCGGCCAGACCCTGGCCATCGTCGGCGAGTCCGGATCGGGCAAGAGCACCGCACTGCGTATCGCTTTGGGCCTGGAGAAACCCAGCCAGGGCCGCGTGCTGTTCGAACAGCAGGACATCACCGACCTCAGCTGGCGCGCCTTTCGCCCGCTACGCCAGCGCATGCAGCTGGTACAGCAGAATCCCTTCGCCGCCCTAGACCCGCGCTTCACCATCTTCGACAGCATCGTCGAGCCACTGGTGTCTTTCGGCTTGCTCAAGGGGCCGGCACTGGAGCAGGCCGCCCGCGAGCTGATCAGCCGCGTGCATCTGCCGATCAGCTACCTGGATCGCCTGCCCCGCGAGCTCTCCGGCGGTCAGCGCCAGCGCGTCGCCATTGCCCGTGCCCTGGCACTCAAGCCGGACCTGCTGCTGCTCGACGAACCAGTCTCGGCGCTGGATGTCTCGGTGCAGGCACAGATCCTCGACCTGCTCCTCGAACTGCAGCGCGAGCTGGGCATCGCCTACGTGCTGGTGTCCCACGACCTGTCCGTAGTGGCCAACGTCGCCGATCAGGTGCTGGTGCTGCGCAACGGCAAGATGATCGAGCAAGGCCCGGTAAGCCAGGTGTTCGATCATCCGGCCAGCGACTACACCCGTGAACTGATCGCCGCCATTCCGGGCCGGCAGCGCGCGAGCGCCGCGGCATGAAACTGTTACTGGTGCGCCACGGGCAAACGGCATTCAACCTCGAGCATCGCTACCTCGGCGCCCTCGATCCACCCTTGAACGACGCCGGCATCGCTCAAGCGCAAAGGCTGCGAGCCCAGTTACCCGACAGCATCGACGTAGTGATCAGCTCCCCACTGCTCCGCGCTCGCCAGACCGCAGAGGTTTTGCGTCATGACACGGCAGCCGCGGTAATCACGGACGACGCGTTCCGCGAGCGCAATGTGGGTGTGTTCGAAGGTCTCACTCAGGACGAAGCGCGCACGGCCTTTCCCGACCTGTGGGCGAGAAACATCACCCGCCAATGGCACGCGGCGCCCGACGGCGGCGAAACCATCGCCGCAGTATTCGCCCGCGCTCATACGGGCCTGACGCGGCTGCTCGAGCACTATGCCGACGCTACCGTGCTGCTGGTCGCCCACGGCTTCGTGGCCAAGGTCATCCGCGCCATCGCACGGGGCGATCACCACGACTTGTTCGACTGGCAACTGGACAACGCAGCGATCTGTGCGCTGCAAGTGAGCCTGCCGTTGGCCTCCCTTGAACCGGCGCTTAGCACCATGGAGCGGCCATGAGTAAGCCCGTCAGTGGTGCGCGACCGCAACCGGATCACGGGTGCAGGCGTCACATCCGGCATCGACTTTGCCCTGAACGTGGTTGCCGAGATCGCCGGTAACGAGCAAGCCCAGGCCATACAGCTGCAAATGGAATACGACCCAGAACCACCCTACTCATCCGGCTCGCCGCGCACTGCTACTCCAGCGCTGGTGGCGCGGGTGCGCGAGCAAAGTGCGAGGTTTATCGAGCGCCGCCGTCAGGCAACACTGCGAGCGGCGCAGCGGCTGGAAAGCAGAAACGTCTAAAACAGCTCATGTCACGCATCCGTAGCAATACACACCAGGTACTCCCGCAGATCGCGTTCAGCTTCGTCAGCGCTGACCCCGATGACGACCTCAATCCCGGCGTCAACAAGTATTCGGGCGCCGGCCCCTGCATTTCTCGGATCGGGATCCAGCATGGCGATGAATACCCGTTCGATACCCTGACTGACCAAGGCCTGCGCGCATGACGGCGTACGGCCATGAAACGAGCAGGGTTCCAGGGTGACGTAAGCCGTCAGGCCCTGCTGACTTCTCGCTGGCAGTTGGGCCAGGGCCATTGCTTCGGCATGATGCTGGCCAGGCGCCTGGGTGTGGCCTCGGCTGACGACGCGGCCCTCTCGAACCAACACGCAGCCGACCGGCGGGTTCGGCAAGCACGCCGGTAAAGCTTGCCGCCCTTCAGCCAAGGCGAGCGACATGAAGTACTCAGGGCCTGCAGATGCCTCGAAAGGCAAACTCACGACGAACGTCGGTTAGCAGGAATCGCCAGCCCCAGGCTCTCACGCAAGGTGCTGCCTTCGTACTGGCGACGATAGACCCCACGCTCCTGCAGGATCGGCACCACCTCTTCGGTGAAGCGCCTGAACTGCTCCGGGTGGCCGATGTAGATGTTGAAGCCATCCAGCGCCCGGGCTTCGAACCAGCGGATCATTTCATTGGCCACGGTTTCGGCCGAGCCGACGAAGCCGTTTGGCCTGAGCGTCAGGCCGTTGGCAACCGCCTGACGTAGCGTCCAGCCCTTGCTGACGGCCTGGTCGGTAGCGGCCTTGGCGGCGGTGTAGAAGCTGCTGCGGGCAAATTCCAGAGCCTCGACCGGGAACGGGGCATCGAGATCGTACTGGCGGAAATCATGCCAGCCGAAGGAGCGCCCGAACTCGGCCACGGCCTGTTCGAAGCTGTGGTCGATGTCGTGGTAATGCCGTTCGATCTCGCGGGCCTGCTCGTCGTTATCGCCGATATAGATCTGAGCGCCGGGCAGGATGATGATCGCGTCCGGGTCGCGGCCCTGTTGCTGCGCGCGCTCCTTGATGTCGCGGTAGAAGGCCTGGCCCTTCTCCACGCTCGGCGCGTGGGTAAACACCACATCGGCAATGCCAGCGCCCAGATCGCGACCCTGCCGGGAGTCGCCCGCCTGAAAGATCACTGGCTGGCCTTGGGGCGAGCGCTGGATGTTCAGCGGCCCGACCACCGAAAAATACTCGCCCTTATGATCGGTGCGGTGCAGCTTGGAGCGATCAAGAAACTGCCCGGTTTCGCGGTCACGCGGCAGCGCATCGTCCTCGTAGGACTGCCACAGCTTCTGCACCACCTGCACGTGTTCCAGGGCACGGCCATAGCGGGTGTCGTAATCGTAGTGCTCGTCACGGCCGTAGTTGCCGGCAGTTCCGGCATCACCACTGGTGACCACGTTCCAGCCGGCGCGCCCCTTGCTGATCAGATCCAGCGAGGCCAGTCGGCGGGCGACGTTGAACGGCTCGTTGTAGGAGGTGGTCAGGGTGCCGACCAGGCCGATATGTCGGGTAGTGACGGCCAACGCGGAGAGCAGCGTCAAGGGCTCCAGCCGGTTGAGGTAATGAGGCGGCGAGTCGGGGGTGATGAACTGGCTGTCGACGATGAAGATCAGGTCGAACAGCGCCGCTTCCGCCTGCCGGGCCAGGTCGATAAACCAGTCGATGTTCACGCTGGCATCCGCGGGAATCGCCGGATCGTGCCAGAGGTTATGCCGCCCTGGCCCGCCGACGCCCATGGGCACCGCACCGAGCTTCATCTGTCGTTTGCTACTCATATCCCATCCCAAAAACCTTTTCACAGCCCTCATTAAATACTTATTACTGATATTTAAAAATACATTAGATAAGTAAATTACATAATTAGCTTAGAACCAGAAAGACTTTCACAGGCATTTATTAGAGAGATAAGGTCAATCCCAGACCGACCCCTTTCCTGGCGGAGGCCGTCTTCCACGACCGACCACCAGGAGCATGCCGTACATGACCGTCTTTTCCAGATTGCGACTGCCTGCCGACCAGCCGGGCATCGACGCCCGCCTCGCGGACACCACGACAATTTCCTCAGTACGTGGTGAAAAGCAGCTCCGTGCGCTGTATGGCTCGCAACACACGTGCGGCAATCGGCACATGCCGCCTCCCTTCCCAAACAACCGCCCTGCCCGCCGCCGATTGGTGCTTACGGCCTGCCCGCTCAGTACCGCCGCGACTCCGCTAGGGACGAATGGCTGGGTAGTCCAGGCGACATCAACCAGCGCCGGCGCATGGCAGAAATCTTCGGCCTGGCCCGCAGCCAGGCCACAGCCAACACAATCTGAAGGAGACACCTCATGTTGATCCGCACCCTGATCGCCAGCCTACTGGGCGCTAGCCTGCTGATGGGCAGCTACGCCAGCGCGGCTGACCTCGAACCGCTGCGCGTCGCCAACCAGAAATCCACCATCAAACTGCTGCTGCAAGCAGCAGGCGAACTCGATGACGTGCCCTATACCATCGACTTCTCGGAGTTTCCCGCTGCTGCTCCGCTCGGCGAAGCGCTGAATGCCGGCGCCGTGGATATCGGCGGCCTGGGCGATGCGCCCTATGTATTCGCCCTGGGCGCCGGCGCCCCGCTGAAGGTGGTGGAAATCATCAAACGTGATGGCCGTTACACCACCTCGATCCTGGTGCCCAAGGACTCACCGCTGAAAACCGTGGCCGACCTCAAGGGCCAGCGCATCGTCACCAATCGCGGCTCCGTCGGCCACTTTCTGGTGATCAAGGCACTGCGTGAAGCCGGCCTGAAAACCTCCGACGTGACCTTCGTCAACCTGCTGCCCACCGATGCCCGTAGTGCCCTGGAAAGCGGCGCCGCTGATGCCTGGTCGACCTGGGATCCCTACACCACCATCGCCATCACCCAGAACGGCGCACGCATCCTGCGCGACAGCGACGAGCTACTGACCAACCACTTCTACCTGGCTGCCACCCAGGACGCCGTCGACGGCAAACGCGTGCAGCTCGAAGACTTCGTCAAGCGCGTGGAACGCGCCTTCCTGTGGGCCAACGACAACCACCAGGCCTACGCAGAAGCCCAGGCTCGGGTGACCGGCTTGCCCGTCGCGGTGCACCTGGAGTCCGTCCAGGCAACCATCCACTCGCGTGCCGAGATCACCGATGAGGTGATCAGCAACCTGCAACAAGTCTCTGACATCTACCTGGAAGAAGGGGTACTGACCCGCGCCGTGGATGTGTCACATGGCTTCGACCCCAGCTTCAACGCCGCCCGCGCCGAACAGCCGGGCAAAGCAGTTGCCCAGGCGCAACCTCAGTAAACCGACAGGAGCATTTTCCATGAGCAAACGACAGATCAAACTTGGCGCGATGATTCACGGCGTCGGCCACGGCTGGGGCGAGTGGCGCCACCCGAACGCGCTGGCCGATGCCAGCGTCAATTTCGGCTTCTACAAGCAGCAGGCACAGCTGGCCGAGGGCGCCAAGTTCGACTTCGCCTTTATCGCCGACAGCCTGCACATTCACGCCAAATCCAGCCCGCACTACCTCAACCGCTTCGAGCCACTGACCGTCCTCTCGGCGCTGGCTGCGGTCACCGAGAACATCGGCCTGGTCGCCACCGTGACGGTGAGCTACACCGAGCCATTCCAGGTCGCTCGCCAGTTCGCCTCGCTGGATCACATCAGCGGTGGGCGTGCCGGCTGGAACGTGGTCACCTCGTGGCTGTCCGGCACCGCCGACAACTTCGGCAAGGCCGAGCACCCGCCGCACGCAACGCGCTACCGCATCGCCCGCGAGCACGTGAACGTGGTCAAGGGGTTGTGGGACTCTTGGGAAGACGATGCCTTCACCCGTGACAAGCAGAGCGGCGAATTCTTCGACCCGCAAAAACTCCACACCCTTAATCACCAGGGCGAGTTCTTCAAGGTCAAGGGCCCGCTGAACATCCAGCGCTCGCGCCAGGGCCAACCGCTGATCTTCCAGGCAGGCACCTCCGAGGATGGCCGCAACTTCGCTGCGCAGAATGCCGATGCGATTTTCGTCAGCCCGGAATCCTTCAGCGAGGCTCGCGCCTACTACGCGGATCTCAAGCAACGCGCTGCCAAGGCAGGCCGCAACCCGGACGAGCTGTTCATCCTGCCGGGCATCCGGCCGATCATCGGCCGCGATGCAGAAGAGGTGGAAAGCCGCTATCAGCAGGCCGTCGAGCTGGTGAGCATCGAAGACGCCATCGTTGCGCTGGGTCGTCCGTTCAACGATTACGACTTCTCCAAGCACGATCTGGACGCGCCTTTTCCCGACCTCGGCGACCTGGGTAGCAACAGCCAGAAAGGCGGCTCCGACCGCATCAAGCAGCAGGCCCGCGAAGAGAACCTGACCCTGCGCGAAGTAGCCCTGCGTTTCTCGAAGCCCAGCCGTGACTTCGTCGGCACGCCCGAGGAAGTGGCCAACGCCCTGCAGGACTGGTTCGAAGACGGCGCCGCCGACGGTTTCATCGTCAACTCGCTGCTGCCAGACGGCCTGGCCTACTTCACCGAGTACGTGGCGCCGCTGCTGCAAGCCCGCGGCCTGCTGCGCCGCGAATACGCAGGCCAGACCCTGCGCGACAACTTCGGCCTGGCCGTACCCACCAACCGCAACACGCTGCAACGCGCTCAAGGAGAAGTGGCATGAGCGAGTCGCTGAACGATTTGCTGGCCGAACTGCACGCCGAGCGCGAACGTACCTGGGCGCCGGAAGCGCTGAAGATCAATATCGAGCAACGCCAGAAACTGGTGGACGAGGCGCGTCACGACGCCTTCATCAAGGTTGGTGACAACCTCACGACCTTCGAGTTGGAGAGCGTCGACGGCAGTACCCTGAGCCTCGAGCAACTGGTCGCCGACGGCCCGGCGGTGCTGGTGTTCTTCCGCTTCGCCGGCTGCCCCGCGTGCAACATCGCCATCCCCTACTACGAACGCAACCTGCAGCCGGCACTGCGCGAACGTGGTGTGCCGTTGCTGGCAGTCAGCCCGCAGGTGCCGGAGCGCTTGGTGGAGATCCGCGACAGACATCGGTTGACCCTGCAGGTCGCCAGCGACCGGGATAACGCCCTGGCCCGGCGCTTCGGCATTCTCTACGAATTCGACGAACCGTCGCGCCAGGCCGCACTCAGCAAGGGCCCGGGTATCGGCGCCGTGACCGGTACCGGCACCTGGGAGCTGCCGCAACCGACCGTGGTGGTGATCGGCAGCGACCGCCGCGTGCACTTCGCCGAGGTCAGCCCGGACTGGCTGGTGCGCAGCGAAGCGCAACCGATCATTGATGCGGTGGATGCCCTGCTGGGCGACAACCAGCAGATCGCCAGAACCGCCTGATATCTCCCCGCCGCCAGGCACTCACCCTGCCGTTGGCGGCTACCCGTTAGCCGCACGCTCGCTTATGAGCCTGCTCGCCTCTGCTACGACGGGTAATGACAAGAGGACAGCCCCATGCCCGCGCTCACCGAAACCCCAATAGTCACCCCGTTGGAGTCCACCGTTGGTGCCGAGATAAGCAGCATCGACCCGCGCAAGCCACGCAACCCGCGACTGTGTGACGAGATCCCCGCGCTGCTGAATTCCCGCCACGGCTACTTCGACCGGGTGCACACGCAGGTGGCCGGTTGATGGTCCGGCAACTGCACCTGGCGCTGTTCGTCAGTCATGCCGGCAGCCACCTCGCGGGCTGGCGACTGCCCGAGGCGGAAGTCGGCAATGCGCTGGATATCCGCTATTACCAGCGCCTGGCCGAACAGGCCGAAGCCGCCAAACTGGACATGCTGTTCGTGGCCGACAAGCTGGCCCTGGACGATATCCATGGCGGCTCCTTCGATGCAGCCGTGACCTGGCGACCGAGCGGTTCGCCCGAACCCCTGGCACTGCTCTCGGCGCTCAGCGTGCTGACCTCACGCATCGGCCTCGGGGCGACGATTTCCACCAGCTATCACCAGCCGTTCCATGTCGCCCGCCAGTTCGCCACGCTGGATCATTTCAGCGGTGGCCGCGCGGCCTGGAATGCGGTGACGTCGGTGAACGACGGCGAGGCCCGCAACTTCGGTCTGGATGAGCATCTCGGCCACGCCGAGCGCTACACCAAGGCCAGCGAATTTCTCGATGTGGTGCGCACCCTCTGGGACACCTGGGAAAACGATGCGCTGCTGGTCGACAAGGCCAGCGGCCGCTATGCCGACGCCAGCAAGCTGCATTACGCCAACCACCAGGGCGACTGGTTCAAGGTACGCGGCCCGCTCAATCTGCCGCCCCCGCCCCAGGGGCACCCGGTGCTGATCCAGGCCGGCGTGTCGCCGGCCTTTCAGTCGCTGGCGGCGCGCAACGCCGAGGTGGTCTTCCCGGTGCAGTCGACGCTGGAAAAGGCCAAGGCGTTCTACCGCGAATTCAAGGAGCAGGTGGTCGCCGCCGGCCGCCAGCCCGATGACGTCAAGGTGCTGCCAGGCCTTTACCCGATCATCGCCGACACCGATGAACAGGCCCACGCCCTGGCCGATGAGCTGGACGAGCAGATTTTGCCGATCGCTGGCCTGGCATTCATGTCGGCGAGCATGAACTACGACTTGGCCCAACACGATCCCAAGGCGCTGGTACCGGATATCCGCGAGCACATCCGCGGCAGCAAGGGGCGTTTCGACGTGGTGATCGGCAACGCCATCGAAGCCGGCTGGACGCTCGAACAGCTGGGCCGCTGGTACGCCTCGAGCCTGGCTTTCGCCAAGTTCATCGGTTCACCACAGACGGTTGCCGAGCAGATCCAGCAATGGTTCGAGCAGGAGGCCGCCGACGGTTTCGTGGTGATGCCGCCCTACATGCCGGGCGGCGCCGAGCGCTTTCTCGATCTGGTGGTGCCGCTGCTGCAGCGGCGTGGAATCTTCCGCACCGAATACCAGGGCAGCACCCTGCGCGAGCACCTGGGACTACGCACGCCGATTAATAAATTTAAAAAATAACATAAGCATATTTTTATACGTTCTTTGCATGTTCAAAAGGCCTTTCCTAGTATCCGTCCATTGCCTTGACGTGCATCCAGAGGCCGCGCCAATGAACGCGGCACCCACCGAATGAACAGGAGTTCCCCGCAATGAGTCTCGAATTTATCGGCCTGATCGGCCCGCAGGAAGGCAGTGAATCGCAAGCGGCCCATGGCCCCGCCGTCGACGTCGAGTTCATCAAGGCATTCGCCCAGGCCCAGGAGTACGGGGGTTTCGACAAGGCGCTGCTGGCGGTCAACACCAGTGCGGCGGATTCGATGATTCTGGCCAGCTATGTCGCCGCTGTGACCGACAAGCTCGGCCTGCTGGTCGCGCACCGCCCAGGCTTCCAGGCGCCGACCTTCGCCGCCCGGCAGTTCGCCACCCTTGACCACCTCAGCCGTGGCCGTGCCTCGATCAACGTGATCACCGGTGGCGACAGCGGTGACCTGCAGCGCGATGGCGACTTCCTCGACAAGGACGCCCGCTATACGCGCACCGAGGAGTATCTGGATATCTTCCGCAAGGTCTGGACGAGCACCGAGCCCTTCGATCATCAGGGCGAGCACTACCGTATCGAAGACAATCTGACCCTGGTCAAGCCGGTTCAGAAGCCCCATGTACCGATCTACTTTTCCGGCGCATCCGACGCTGCGGTGGAAGTCGCCGCCAAGCACGCCGACGTGTACATGATGTGGGGCGAGCCACTGGAGCAGGTTCGTGAACGCATCGCCAAGGTGCGTAAGGCCGCGGCCAAGTACGGCCGCGAAAAGCACATCCGCTTCAGCCTGTCGCTGCGGCCAATCCTCGGTGCCACCGAAGCGGAAGCCTGGGCTCGCGCCGAGCGCATCCTGGCCGATGCCCGTGAACTGATCCATCTGCGCCAGGGCAAGCGCCGCGACAAGAACTTCGGCACCAGCAACTCGGGCTCTTCACGGCTGGTCGAGCTGGCGGGCCAACGCAAGGTGCACGACAAGCGCCTGTGGACCGAAATCGCCGCGCTGAGCGGCGGCGCCGGCAACTCCACCTCGCTGGTGGGCACGCCGGATCAGGTCGCCGATGCCGCGCTGGACTACTACAACGCCGGCATCACCACCTTTCTGTTCCGTGGCTTCGAGCAACTGCGCGACGCGGTGGAGTACGGCCAGGATCTGCTGCCACGCATTCGCGCGCTGGTCGAGCAGCAAGGCAGTGCGAAGAAAATCCAGAACGCCTGAGCAGGAGTCACCACGATGCCGCCAAGCAGACGCGACACCCTGGGGATGCTCACTGGAGGTGCCGCCCTGCTGGCGGCACATTCGGCACTGGGTTCCGAGCACTCGCCACTCAAAGAAAGCCCACGCCGCGTGAAAGACTCATCGACTCCCCGGCAAGCGCCGAAAACCTACAACCTTTTGGAGCTGGAAGCGCTCGCATCAGAGGTCATTCCTCGCCCGGCCTTCGATTACATCGCACGGGGCGCCGGTGACGAGCAGACCTTGCGGGAGAACCGCACGGCATTCTCCCGAGCCTTCCTCGACCAGCGCATCCTGACCGGCAAGACGGTCAAGAGCCTGGAGACGAAAATCCTCGGCAGCCCACTACGTGCGCCTATCGTAGTGTCCGCCATGGCAGCGCACGGTCTGGCACACCCGTCGGCAGAGTCCGGCACGGCAAAAGGCGCCGCTGCTTACGGAACACTGCTGGGTGTCAGCACCGTCTCGACCCAGAACCTCGAACAAGTTGCCTCGGCCAGTCAAGGTGACAAATGGTTCCAGTGCTACCTAACGCGTGACAGCGGCTTCAACCGTGAACTGCTGCAGCGAGCGCATGCTGCGGGTTACAAAGCCATCGTTCTGACTGCAGACGTAACGGTCGGCGGTAACCGCGAGCAAGACAGGCGCAATAACCTGCGCATACCAACCCCCGGCAACTTTCTCGATGCGAGTAATCGACCTCGTAAGATTGAGTTCGCATTCGACAGCAGTATTGGCCTGGACAGCCTTGATTTCGTAAGCAAGCACAGTGGTGGTCTGCCGTTGATCGTCAAAGGTGTGACCACTGCGCTGGATGCGCGAGCGCTGCTGCAACATGGTGTCGATGGCATTCAGGTTTCCAACCACGGCGGCCGCCAGCTGGACGGTTCACCCGGCGCGTTCGACTCATTGCTGCGCGTTGCAGACGAAGTGCAGGGCAAGGTTCCGCTCATCTTCGACAGCGGCATCCGCCGTGGACTCGATGTGTTCAAGGCCATCGCCGCCGGCGCTGATCTGGTCGCAGTCGGTCGTCCCGTGCTCTACGGCCTGGCCCTCAATGGCTCGCAAGGGGTGCAGTGGGTGCTCGAACAGCTCGAGCAGGAACTGCGCATCGTCATGCAACTCTCCGGCGCCGCCACGGTTGCCGACATCCGCACCACGCCTTTGCTGCACAAGCCGTTCTTCGACGCATGAAGCGCTGAGCGACTGCGCCAGCGCTATGCACCGTGGTAACCATCACTCGCGACTGGCATGACCAGGGGACAACAGCATGACTCAACGACAACTGCATTTCGGCGCCATTCTCACGGGCGTCGGCACCAGCCAGCAGGAATGGCTGAACCCGGAGATTCCCGGCAACGCCAGCATCGACAGGGCCTGGCGCGTCGTTAGTCGAGAAGTCTCGTGCGGGCAGCCCACCGATTGACCGCATGCGGGCCCATGACAAACACCCTGCTCTATCGCCCACCACCCAAATCAAGAACACCGAGCCTTACATGACCGTACTCGTTCTGGAAAAACCTCTCATCGACACCGTCGACGCCGTCGATTTCAAGCAAGCCATGCGCAGCACCGCCGCCTCGGTGAACATCATCACCTGCGCTGGCGGCGATGCCGATTACGGGCTTACCGCTACCGCATTCAGCTCGGTGACTGCCGATCCGCCAACCGTGCTGATCGCAGTGAACAGTGGCGCGAGCATCTACCCGCACCTGATCCGCCAGAAACGCTTTTGCGTCAACGTGCTGAATGCCAATGCTGAAGAAGCCGCCAATGATTTCGCCGGCCGTCTGCCGCCCGAACAACGTTTCGGCAAGCACGCCTGGCGTCGCCTGGACAGTGGCAACCCGGCGCTGCTGGCCAGTACCGCCGGCTTCGACTGCCGGATCACCGACTTCCACCATGTCGGCACCCATCTGGTAGCGATTGCCGAGGTGCTGGACTGCTGGCACAGCGATCAGCAGCCACTGCTCTATTCTTCGGGCCGCTACGGCCGCTTCTCCTGAGCGAGGTGAGGCCCGGCGCGGCATTCAGCGACTGGCTGTCCGATTGCAGATTAGTCAGAGCATGGTGTGATCATAGAGAATCGCCGCACCGACCCCGATCAACACCAGGCCGCCGATGATCTCGGCCTTGTGGCCGATAGCGGTGCCGATTACGCGACCGAGCATCACGCCAATGGTGACCATGGTCATGGTTGCCAGGCCAATCGCCAGCGCGGCGATCCAGATGTTGACGTCGACAAATGCCAGGCCGACGCCCACAGCCAGCGCATCGATGCTGGTGGCGAAGGCAGTCACCGCCAGTACCCAGAAGGAATGTGATTTGGCTTTCTCGGACGCCTCTGCCGCATCGGGCTGCAGGCCGGCGTAGATCATGTGCAGGCCGAGCAGCAGGAGCAGCACGAAGGCGATCCAGTGATCCCATTCTTCGACGAAGCCAACCGCAGCCTGGCCGATGAACCAGCCGACCACAGGGGTGATGCCTTCGATGACACCGAAGATCAGTCCGGTGCGCAGGGCATCTATGAATCGGGGCTTGTGCAGACTGGCGCCCTTGCCGATAGCTGCAGCGAAGGCGTCCGTGGACATGGCGAAAGCCAGGAGAATGAGGGAAAAGGGGTTCACGGGTACGTCTCGGTCGGGCTATGAGTCAATGACGGATACACGCGCCCGACCTTAGGCACGTATCTGTCATTGGTCTCACCAACCTCACGGTGTTCGCACCACGGCTTCTGCCGAGAATGTTGATACGAACGCTACCGAGCGAACTCGACAGCAGGCTACTCCCCAAAGAGGCCCGCACTTTACCTAAAAGCACCGACTGAAAAAACCACTTTTTCTGCCGGGAAAAGCCAACTGGCTGCCGCAGTGCTCAACGATTACCGTCAGCGCTAAAACAGGGGCCAGACATACGATCACTGGCCCCAAAGGGCGGCCCTGCGTGAGCCGCCGTCCGCAAAACGATCAACCTGTGACACTACCCGCCGGCTTGCGCCCGGCGAACACGTCCACCAGGCTGGCGACCACCATCTCACCCATGCGCGTACGGGTCTGCACCGTGGCGCTGGCGCGATGGGGTTGCAGTACCACCTGCTCGAGCCCGAACAGCTCGCCAGGCACCTGTGGCTCGTCGGCGAATACGTCGAGGCCGGCACCGGCAATCTGGCCGCTCTGCAGCGCGGCGACCAGGGCCGGCTCATCGACCAGCTTGCCGCGGGCGATATTGATCAGGTAACCCTCGCGGCCCAGGGCGTGCAGCACCTCGGCATTGACGATGGCTTCGCCCTTGTCGGCAGCGGCCGCCAGAATCAGCGCGTCGCTGTCGTTGGCCAGCGTCAGCAGATCCTTCACAAAGGTGTACGGCACGTCACTCATCGCCTGCAGATCGGTGTAACTGATCGGGCAACCGAATGCAGCGGCGCGAGTGGCCACGGCTCGGCCAACACGACCCATGCCGACGATGCCGATACGCATACCGGACATCTGCCGGGCCAGCGGCAACGGCACCAGCGGCGTGGCGCTCATTGCCCACTGCCCGCTGCGCACATAACGGTCACCCGTACTGATGCCACGACACGCGCAAATCAGCAGACCGATGGCCAGATCAGCGACGTCCTCAGTCAATGCCCCGATAGTAGCCGTCACCTGGATACCGCGATCACGGGCGTAGGCCAGATCAATGGCGTCTGTGCCCACGCCATTGACCGCGACCACTTCGAGGTTCGGCAATTGCGCCATCACGGCCTGGCTGATACCGGTGTGTCCGCCGGTGATCACCCCGCGGATATTGGCGCCGTGCTGAGCTAGGTAAGCAGGTTTGTCAGCCTGCTCGTAGTAGCGGCGGATGGTGAACAGCTGGTCGAGCTGGTCGCGTATCTCGGGGATCAGGATGGGGCTGAGCTGCAAGACTTCTGGTTTCATGGGTACCTCATTTATCTGTTGGGGCAGGCCGTCAGGGGCCTGCCGATCAGCCGCGGCCAACGAAGGGCATGTTGGTGGCCATCACGGTCATGTTCAGCACGTTGGCCGAGAGCGGCAGCCCGGCGATATAGCGCACGGCATCGGCGACGTGCTTGACGTCGACCATGGGCTCGACGGCGATCTCGCCATTGGCCTGACGCACGCCCTTGGTCATGCGCACTGACAGTTCGGTCAGGGCGTTGCCGATATCGATCTGGCTGCAGGCGATGCTGAACTCGCGGCCATCGAGTGCCAGGGACTTGGTCAGGCCCAGCACCGCGTGCTTGCTGGTGGTGTAAGCGCTGCTGTAGGGGCGCGGCGTATGTGCCGAGATCGAACCGTTGTTGATGATCCGGCCGCCCTGCGGCGTTTGCTTGCGCATCAGGCGGAAGGCGCCGCGCGCGCAGAGAAAGACGCCATTGAGGTTGGTGTCGATGACGTTGCGCCACTGCTCGACATCCAGTTCGTCGAGCGTCACCGCGGGCGTATTGACGCCAGCGTTGTTGAAGATCACGTCGAGCCGCCCGTAGACCTCCTCCACGGTGGCGAACAGGGCATCGACGCTGGCCGGATCGCGTACGTCGGTAGGCACTGCGATGGCTTCCTGGCCACGCGTACGAGCGGCCTCGGCCAGCGCCTGCAGCGGCTCGGGTCGACGCCCGGCCAGTACCAGCGAAAAACCATCGGCCATCAGCGCCTCGGCAACGGCCTTGCCGATACCGCTGCCTGCGCCGGTTACCAGCGCGACTTTTTTCAGGGTTTCATGGGACATTTGTTGTTCTCCTCGGTGACCTGTTTACGACGTGCAGTCGGCTTGTTTAGCGGCAGCGAAGTGGTGACAGCGGACGTACGTTGTGGGGCTCCAATTGGTGGGCTGAAGCCCACCCTACAGCCGTGCATCCAAGCGTAGGGTGGGCTTTAGCCCACCAAATCGAACGCCCGCTTTAACAATGCAGCCCTTGCTCGAAAATACTAGGGGCGCTCGCCAACACGCATTTCCAATTCGGCAACACCGCCGATACCCGCATTGATCACGTCCCCCGGATTAAGGGCGGCGACACCGTGGGGCGTGCCGGTCATGATCAGATCGCCAGGGCGCAGCGGCACCAGGCGGGACAGCAGGCTGATCACTTCACCGACCGTAAAGATCTGCGCCTCTAGGCTGCTGCGCTGCCGCTCCTGACCGTTGACGCTCAACCACACTGCGCCCTGCTCCGGGTGCCCGGCCTTAGCGACCGGCACCACGGCGCTGATCGGTGCAGCACCTTCGAAGACCTTGGCCATTTCCCAGGCCATGCCCGCGCTCTTGACCCGCATCTGGATATCACGGCGGGTCAGATCGAGACCGGCGGCGTAGCCCCAGACGTGTTCCAGCGCGCTGGCTTCGGTGATGTTCGCGCCGCCCTTACCAATCGCCACCACGAATTCGATTTCATGGCAGAACTCGTCCGTCATTGGCGGGTAGATCACCTCACCCACCGCCTCGACCACGGCGCTGGCCGGCTTCATGAAGAACACCGGTGCGTCGGGTTTCTCGCTGCTGGCGCCCGGCCAGGGATAGTTGCGGCCCACGCAGAACACCCGGCCAACCGGAAAGCGCTGGTCGCTGCCGGCTACCGGCAGATCGACCTGGGGTTCTGGCGTGAAAACATAGGAAGTAGAAGTCATTGTTATTGGATTCCTGTTCAGAGCGTTCAGCCTAAGGCCGTGTGCTCGTTAAAAGTTGGACGAAAGCTGCTTCGTATTGGACAAAACCGGTCAATTCAAAGGCTTGCGTCGCCACGCTGGAGCGCCGACGCATCACCGTCAGCGTGCTTGCAGCTGGATGCGGTACAAACGCCCCAGCAACAGTGAGTAAGACAAAGTGCCCATCAGGGCGACCCCGCCGATAAACCAAAAGGCCATGGCGAAAGAGCCGGTGGATTGCACGATGGCGCCAATCACGATGGGCGTGACGATGCCACCGATATTGGCCGCCAGGCTGGTGACGCCACCGGTCAGGCCGATCAGTTCCTTGGGCGCTACCTCCGAAACCGCCGCCCAGGATGAAGAAGCGATGCCTTGGGCGAAGAACGCCAGGGTGAGAATGGCGATGCACAGCACGTTGGAGTCGGTGAAGTTGACCAGCACGATCGACATGCCGAGCATCGAGCCCACCACCAGCGGCAATTTGCGCGCGAAAGACAGCGAGTAGCCGCGGCGTATCAGCGTGTCGGAGACGATGCCCGCCAGCAGGATGCCCACCGTGGCGCCAATGAACGGCATGACCGCGAATATGCCGACCTTGATGATGGTCAGGTGGCGTTCCTCGATCAGGTAGGTCGGAAACCAGGTCAGGAAGAAATACAGCGCCGAGGTACTGGCGAACTTGCCAATGCAGATCGCCCACACCTGGCGGTAGCGGAACAGCTCAGCAACCTGGCGCCAGTTGAACTTGGTGCGCTGCTGGCTGCTCTTGGCCAGTGCACCGCCCTCCTCGATGTATTTCAGCTCTTCCTTGCTAACCTTCTTGCAGTTCATCGGATCCCGGTACAGGTACAGCCAGATGACCCCGAAGAGAATCCCTGCCGCGCCTGTGGTGTAGAAAATATGCCGCCAGTCATAGGTGGTTGCCAGCCACAGCAGCGCACCGGTGAACAGCGCGGTGCCCAGGTATTGGCCACAGACGTAGATGCTGCTGGCCACTCCCCGCTCACGGGCCGGGAACCAGACCGTCACCGCACGGCTGTTGGCCGGGAATGCCGGCGCCTCCATGGCGCCAACGGCGAGTCGCAGCCCGAACAACGCGCCGAAGTTGCTCACCAGCCCCTGGCACACGGTGACCGCAGACCAACCGATCAGCGATACGCCATAAGTCAGCCGCGAACCGAAACGGTCAGCGATGAACCCGGCCGGCACCAGGGCCAGGGCGTAAGTCCAGGCAAAGGCCGAGAAAATCAGGCCCATCTGCATCTTGTCCAGACCAAGGTCCTCAGCCATGAACGGCGCGGCGATGGAAATGTTCACCCGATCGACGTAGTTGATGATGGTGGCGATCAGCAGCAGCGACAGCATGAACCAGCGCCGACGGGTCGGCAGGCTCTGCGGCACGGCTGCCTCGGCAGTCCTGGTGTGCTCGGCTGTTACAGCCTGGGAGGTAGGGATACTCGACATGGGTGACCTCTTATGATTGGAAGTATCGAGATTTTTCGGGCGAAGACGTCCCTCACCCTCGGTTTGCGGGGTGGGCGTTATCGTTGGGGCTCGGGCGTTACAACGCGGCGTGGCAGACGCCGTGGAGAATCAGCCGGCGCGCTTGAACAGCGTGCGAGGTGATCGACGTGGGGGCGAGTTGGCGGTTGGCAATGAAACGAGGCGAAGAGTCATGGGGCTGCACCTGAGATTGTTTTTGGATGAGATGTTGCTGTGCATGCCCACAAGGTGATCGTACAACCTTTGTAAATCAATATTTCCGTTAGATCGTTTTTTGCGGTGCCCTCCCTCTGCGTTGAACCAGTCCAAAAAATCCTGTTGGCCGACTGGGCGTAAGAAACACAAGAAACCCCTCTGAAAGTACCGTTCCAGAGAGGTTTATCGTTACTTTAAGCAACTCTCATGATTTGGACAGTACGTAACGGCCACCCACGGCAACTATCGCACCCAGACGGGTTCATCATCGTACAACTGCTTGCCAGAGCCCTCCGCCAACGGCCAATATGTTGCGAAAGATTCTTAACCCGAGAGCTGGTAGATGTCTTCACTGAGTCGAGTTCCTACCTACTTAATGCAGCAGCGTAGCGAGCTGACGGACTTCTACATCCGCGATAAAAAGGGCCGTCGTGCAGAAACCGCGCCCCATCGTCACGAATACTTCCAGATCCAGATCAATCTCGGTGGCGACACCGTTCAGCACATCGGCAACGTCGAGCGGCCTTTTCCGCGCAACACCCTGGCGTTCATCCTGCCCCATCGGGTGCACGTGATTCCCCATCCGCCGGAAAGCAGCTTCATCGTCATCAACTTTTCGCAGACCTTCCTGCTGCCCCATCTGCAATGCGACCCGATGGATCTTGAAGACGTTTCCATTCTGCTCGCACCGGAGCTGTCGCCCTTCCGCTTTCAGGAATATCTGGATTTCACCCTCGACGACGAGCACTTCGCCCGGGTCTGCGCCCTGATCGCGCAGATGCGCGAGCTGGACGTCAGTCGCCAGTTCGGCGTGCGGGAAATCCTCAAGGGCCTGATGCTGCAGATGATCGGCCTGGTGTGCATGCTCTACGCCGAACCACTCAAGCAACTGGCGGAAAGCAACGCCGCTCAGGCGAGCCGCCGTGATGCGCTGGGGCGGATGTCCGAATACCTGCGGCGCAACATCACCGACCCGGATCTGAACCTGAAGAAGGTCGCCGCTGCCACCTACTTGTCGCCCAGCTACCTGACCCACTGGCTGCGCAAGGAAGTTGGCAAGACCTTCAGCGACATGGTGCTGGAGCGGCGCATGCACGCCGCCCGCAACCACCTGCTCAACGGCAGCAAGCCGGTGGGCGAAGTGGCGCGGCTATGCGGCTTCGCCGACGAGGCCTACTTTTCGCGGCGTTTCCGGCAAATCCACGGTTTGCCGCCCGGCCAGTTCCGCCGCCAGCAACTGGATCCGGACACGCCGCAGATCCCTTTCGCCGACTAGCCCCCGCTGGTAACCCGAGCGCTGCGCAAGCCGCGCACGTAGAGCACGCCCCAGGCCAGCCCGACCAGCGCCGACGCCAGCGAGCCCAACAGCACGCCGAGCTTGGCGGCGCCCAGCAGGTTGGCATCGCTGAAGGCCAGGTTGGCGATGAAGATCGACATGGTGAAGCCGATCCCCGCCAGCAGGCCGATCAGCGTCACGCCGCGCCAGGACACATCGGCCGGCAAGCGGCAGATACCGAGCTTGACCATCAGCCAGCTGACGCTGATCACGCCAATCGGTTTGCCCGCCAGCAGCGCGATGGCCACGCCCATCATCACCCAATGCGAGGTGCTCTCGGACAGGTCGACACCGCCCAGGCTCACACCGGCATTGGCCAGGGCGAACAGCGGCATCAGGCCGAAGGTGACCCAGGGATGCAGAGCCAGCTGTACACGCACCACCGGTGGCAACAGCTCACGCTGGGCAAGGCGCAGTTCACGCAACGACTGCGCCGCTTCGTTGGAGGCCACGGCAGTGCCGCTGTCATCTTCCAGTTCACGGGCGATTCGGCCAACCGTCGCGCGCGGCAGTTCGCGGGTTGGCAGGCAGATGACCGGCGTCATCAGGCCGAGAATCACCCCAGCCAGGGTCGGGTGAGCACCAGTCATCAGCAGGCCACCCCACATCAGCGCGCCAGGCAGCACATAGACGTAGGCCGAGCCGATGCCGATGCGTTGCAATCCCAGCACCACCAACCCGCCGACACCGGCCAGGGCGAAGCCGCTGTAGTTGAGCCCGTCCGAATAGAACAGCGCGATCAGAATCACCGCAATGACATCGTCGATCACCGCCAGGGTCAGCAGGAAGATGCGCACACCGGAAGGAATGCCCTTGCCCAGCAAGGCCAGCAGCCCGACGGCGAAAGCGATGTCGGTAGCGGCCGGAATCGCCCAGCCGTGCAGCCCGGCGCCTTGATAATTGAGGCTGGCATAGATCAGCGCCGGCATTATCACGCCACCGCAGGCCGCAGCGATCGGCAACGACGCCTGACGCAGATCGGCGAGCGCGCCGTCGTGCATCTCACGGCGAATCTCCATGCCGACGACCAGAAAGAACAGGGTCATCAGGCCATCGTTGATCCAGAAATGCAGGGACTGGGAAAAGCCGAAGCTGCCGAAGCCAAAGGACACCGGCGCATGCCAGAGCGCGTGATAGCTGTCGGCATAGGGCGAATTGGCCCAGATCAGTGCGGCAGCGGTGGCGAGCAACAACACTACGCCACTGAAGGCTTCACGATGGAGAAGACTGCGAATGAACGCGAAGACGCACTCAGCCAAATGCTGGGCGCGGGGAAGATCCTGACGAGACGGGCGCGATTTCATGGGCGAACGGGCTCCGCGCGGCGGCCCGACCAACGCAACTGAACCTGTCTCACCGCACCATGCGGCTAACACCCGAGCGCCATCCTACACAGTGAGTGGACGCTGGCACCAGCCCATTTGCAGACAATTCGCGCTGTGCGTCCCGTGATCAGCAGCCCGCCATTTTCGAGCTGACAACGCCGCCATCTAAGGGCAAACAACCGACCGACAACCGCAATCAGCGCACTTTTCTTGGTAAGCTGCGCGCCTTTTCGACCCGTCCCGATATCCCCCCTCGGATTCAGGCGAGCCAAGCAAAACTCAGCGTATAGAAACCCGAATGCACCCTGAAACCGCTACCACGCCCGTCATTACACGCCCCGAGCCCTCCCGCCGCTTCTCCGTGGCGCCGATGATGGATTGGACGGATCATCATTGCCGCTATTTTTTGCGCCAGCTGTCGCAGCACGCGCTGCTGTATACCGAAATGGTCACCACCGGCGCGTTGTTGCATGGCGATACCCAGCGGTTTCTGCACTACGACGAGACGGAGCATCCACTTGCGCTGCAACTGGGCGGCAGCAACCCCGCCGATCTGGCAGCCTGTGCGCGGCTTGCTGAGCAGGCGGGCTACGACGAGGTCAACCTGAATGTCGGCTGCCCCAGCGACCGGGTGCAGAACAACATGATCGGCGCCTGCCTGATGGCCCATCCGGCGCTGGTGGCCGACTGCGTCAAGGCGATGCGCGATGCGGTGAGCATTCCCGTGACGGTCAAGCACCGCATCGGCATCGACGGGCGTGACAGCTACGAGGCGCTTTGCGATTTCATCAGCCAGGTGCGTGACGCCGGTTGCCGCAGTTTCACGGTGCATGCACGGATCGCCATTCTTTCCGGCCTGTCGCCCAAGGAGAACCGTGAGGTGCCGCCGCTGCGCTACGACATCGCCGCGCAGTTGAAGCAGGACTTCCCCGAGCTGGAGCTGGTGCTCAACGGTGGGATCAAGACCCTGCAGGCCTGCCAGCAGCACCTGGAGACCTTCGATGGCGTGATGCTCGGCCGCGAGGCGTACCACAACCCTTACCTGCTGGCCGAGGTCGACGGGCAGTTGTTCGGTAGCGAGCGGCCACCTATCAGCCGGCAGGAAGCCATGCAGGTCATGCGCCCCTATATCGAACGGCACATGGCTGCCGGCGGCCTGATGCACCACGTCACCCGCCATATGCTCGGCCTGGCGCAGGGCTTTCCGGGGGCTCGCCGCTTCCGCCAGTTGCTTTCTGCGGACATCCACAAGAGCGATCAGCCGCTGGCCATTTTCGACCAGGCTGCCGAACTTCTACAGGGCCGCTAACGGGTCGCCGAAAGCGACCTGTTGTGCCACCAGTTGAGCACTACATGATGCTCAGGTAAGGTCATGGCACCGCGAATCGACAAGGCCCCGCCATGACCTCCAAGCTGGATCAACTCAAGCAATTCACCACCGTGGTTGCCGACACCGGTGACATCGACGCTATCGCCCGCCTCAAGCCGGTGGACGCCACCACCAACCCTTCCCTGCTGCTCAAGGCTGCCGCCCTGCCGCGTTATGCCGAGCTGCTCAAGCAGGCGGTCAGTGCCAGCAAGGGCGATGTCGATCTGGCCAGCGACCGTTTCGGCGTGACCGTTGGGCGGGAAATTCTGCAGGTAATTCCGGGGCGCATCTCCACCGAGGTGGACGCCCGTCTGTCCTTCGACACCCAGGCGACCCTGGCCCGTGCCCGGCGCTTGGTAGAGCTGTATGAAGAAGCCGGCGTCACCCGCGAGCGCATCCTGATCAAGATTGCCGCCACCTGGGAAGGCATCCGCGCTGCCGAGCAGCTGGAAAAGGCTGGCGTGCAGACCAACCTCACCCTGCTCTTCTCCTTCGCGCAAGCGCGCGCCTGCGCCGATGCCGGCGCCTTCCTGATCTCGCCGTTCGTGGGCCGTATCTACGACTGGTACAAGAAGGCCGAAGGCCGCGATTACATCGGCGCCGAAGATCCGGGCGTGCAGTCGGTGGCGCGCATCTACGACTACTACAAGGCCAACGGCCACAAGACCGTGGTCATGGGTGCCAGCTTCCGCAACATCAGCCAGATCGAGCAGTTGGCCGGCTGCGACCGCCTGACCATCAGCCCGGAGCTGCTGCAGCAACTGGCCGACGACAATGGCCCCCTGCAGCGCAAGCTCAGCGCGGAGATTTCCGGGCAGAGCGAAGCGCACATCGGCGAGAGCCAGTTCCGCTGGGAAATGAACGAAGACGCCATGGCCACCGAGAAACTCGCGGAAGGCATCCGCCAGTTCGCCCGTGATCAGGAAAAACTGGAAAAGCTGCTGACAGCCAACATCTGAGCCTGAAATGAAAACGGGGCGCCGACTCTATCGGCGCCCCGCTATCGGCAGCAGTCAGCGATCAGGGATGCTGTTCGAGGGCGCTGACAAGGTCATGGAAGGCCGCGCGGTTCGATTCGTTCAAGCCCATCAGAATCCGGTGCGCTTCCAGCACGCGAGCGCGCACTACGTCCTCCGACTGATCCTGCGACGGCAGATCGGCCAGACAGTCCGGGCACTCGTAGGGCTGGTTGATGATGTTGAACACCTGATCGAAGCCCATCGACTGCAACAGACGGGTGATGTCGGCGTGGGTGGTCACCACCGTTGGCAGCAGCCCAACCTTCTGCCGCGACAGAATCGATAGCTTGGCCAACAGCCCTAGTGTGGTGCTGTCGATACTGCGCGTTTCCGTCAGGTCGATGACGATGGCGGAGAAATTCAGCGCGGTGAAAATCTTTTCGATCGTGGAGTCCAGCGCCGAACACAAGGTCAGGCGCACTTCACCGATGAACTTCAGGACGAAGGTTCCGTCCTGCTCGGCAAACTGGATTCTACCGGGGCTTATCCCAGGATTCATGCAAGGTTCCTGCTTAACACCAGCAAGGCGATATCATCCGGCATCTCCGCCAGATTGGCCAGTCCAAACACGCTGCGCAACCCGTCCAGGGTTCCACCTGCTTCGCTCACCAATTTCGGTAGCAAGGCTTCTTTTTCCTGCAGGGTGTCGCCGTCCAGCAAATCGAGAATACCGTCCGACAACAGAGTCAGGCTGAACGATTCCGGAAGGTCGATCACCAGATCGATGTAATCGGCTTCCTTGAACAGGCCGACGGGCAAACCGCGGCCTTCCAGATAATGGGCTTCGCCGCCGCTGTACATCACGGGCAGCGGCAGATGGCCGCCGATGCTGTAGGTCAGACGATTGGTCTCTTCGTCGATCACCCCGCCGAGCATGGTCACGTGCTTGCCCAGCTTGCAGTTGATCAGGCCACGATTGATGTGACCAAGCACGTCAGACGGTTTGAACTCCGGTAACAGACCATTGCGGCGCCACTCATAGAGCAAGCGCGTGGTCATGAACTTGAGCAGCACGGTGACGAATGCCGAAGAGGCGCCGTGACCGGAAACGTCCGCCAGATAGAACGCCACACGCCGCTCGTCGACACGGAAGTAATCGACGAAATCGCCCGAGAGATAGAGCGAGGGAATGATTTGATGGGCGAAGGATAGCCCTTCGTTTTCCCAGGGCGTGACGGGCAGCATGTTCATCTGCACCTGACGCCCGGCGTTCTGGTCTTCCTGCAGCAGGTGCAGGCTGGCCTGCAGCTCGCGGTTGGCGGTTTCCAGCTTTTCCCGGTAGCGCTCGTTCTCCTGGCGCAGATGCACACGATCCAGCGCACGGCGTACCGAATGCTCGAGCACGGCGAGGTCTTCGAGAGGCTTGATCAGGTAATCGGCGGCGCCGAGGCGCAAGGCTTCGACCACATCGGTCATCACCCCGGCACCGGAGACCACGATGATCGGCGCGGAGATTTCCAGGGCATTGATCCGACGGATAAGCTCGAGACCATCGACCTGGGGCATGCGCAGGTCGCAAATGACCAGATCCGGTCGTTCGCGCTCGAACACTTCGAGACCTTGCGAGCCGTTGCCGGCGAGCAGGATGTTGAAGCCGCTGTCTTCCAAGTAGGCTGCAATACTGGCGCGGACGACTTCGTCGTCATCGATCAGCAGCAACGTGGCACTGGTTTTGTGCATGGGGTGTCCAGGCAAACTGCGCCGGGGATGGTTAGCGTAAACGCAGCCAACAACCTGCGCGGGTACACGGTTCGCGTCAAGGCGCAGACGGTACTCCCATCCTCAGCACGATTCAACAGGTGCCGTTCGCCGCCGAGCGACTTTACACCTGAAATCAGTGAGGGTTATAAGAACCGCAGCAGAGCCCTACCATAACGAGGATAGCTTGATGAGCCAAAGTGATCGTGATTACGAGGAAAAGCGCGATTACATTCGCATGCGCCTGGAAACCCAGGTAACGCTCCACTATGGCGGTCAGGCAATCCCGGCGCTGTGCCGCGATCTGTCGAGCACCGGCATGCAGCTCGAGGCGCAGTGCCACGTGCAGGTTGGAGACAAGGTGCGGGTGTTGATCCCTTCCGGGCACGACGAACTGAAGGGGCTGGAAACCGAAGCGGAAGTGGTGCGGGTAACCGACCAGGAAGGCGGCCGACAAATTCTCGGACTGGCCGTGATATCGATGAACTGAAACACGTTGTAACGCGATGGAGCCCACCTCCATCGCGTCGCTACGCTTCCTGCCTTCGAGCGTGACTGCCTGCTCTCGACATCAGCGTCTTGCCATCAAAAATCGTCTTCGACCTCGCCATCACGCACGCGGAACTCACGGTTCTGCAGGTAGGCGTTACGGATGAAGATGTACTTGTCGCCGCTGATCATGCGTTCGGCATCCAGCAGGCTGGCACGGGCGTCGACCACGTTGATGCCACGAATGACGTTTCGGCTCGGCACGTGATCCATATACGGGTAAGGGGTCAGCAAGCTGTCCGGAATCTTGCTCGGCGCATCGCGCAGCGAGCTCGGGCCGAGCAGCGGCAGCACCAGATACGGGCCGCTGCCCACGCCCCAGACGCCGAGGGTCTGGCCGAAGTCTTCATCGCTGCGCTGCAACCCCATGCGGCTGGCCACGTCGAAGAAGCCGAGCGCGCCGATGGTGGTGTTCAGCAGCAAACGGCTGGTATCCACGCTAGCATCGTGAGCCTTGCCCTGCAGCAGGTTGTTGGCCAGGTTGCCGACATCGCCCACGTTGCGGAACACGTTGTGCACGCCGGTCTCGAGGAATTGCGGCGTTACGGCCTGGTAGCCTTGAGCCAGGGGCTTGAGGGCGTAGGTATCGACGGTATCGTTGAAGCGGAAGACAGGGCGGTTGAACGACTCCCAAGGGTCTTCCGTCGCCGCCTGGCTTGCCAGCGGCAGCACCATCAGGCCGGCACAGGCCAGCATTCGCCCGAAGCTCCCGATCCAATCCGATCCAATCAAACGCATTACTGTTCTCCTAGGCTAATGAGCACGGTCTCTCCGGCAGCAGCGGCGTAGTATAAGGCCGCGAGCGGGCAATAGGCAGAGCACCGATACGCAGCCACCCTACCCGACCCTGAGCCACTTCACATCACTGACGTTTACCGGGCGTCGGGCCGCTCACTGCCGTCATGCCATCGTCATATTGGCTTGTCATGGTAAGCGCGATAATAGCCAGGGAACGACATCGCATGCCGCAGCCAGCGCTCTCCGCAGTTACCCCCTCCTTCACCGCCGTCCTGTTCGGCCTGTCCGGCTGCCTGGTTGATTTCGGAGCCCGCAGCGCGTCGTTGGCCGGCACTCGCCACCTGACGCTGATTCGTGAAGCCGGCGGCCCGGCGCGCGCACTCGAAGCCGCTAACCCGCGAGAGCTGGAGAGCTGCGCCGAACCGACGCCTGGCGCCTTGGCAACCCTACGCAGCCTGCGTGAACAACGCGTGCCCTGCGCCTGGCTGGACGAACTTCCCGAAACCCTCGCCATGAAACTGACGAGCCAGCTACCCGAATGGCTGGTCGCCTCTCCAGCCTGCTCGCAGCGCAGCTGGCCGGCACCTGATGCCTGCTGGCAGGCGTTGAGCACGCTGCAGATCGATCGCCTGGATGGCTGCGTACTGGTTAGCGGTGAACCTCGCCTGCTGCAGGCGGGCCTGAATGCAGGCTTGTGGACGGTCGGGCTGGCCGCCTGCGGATCCCTGGGCGGCCACGCCCTCTGCGACTGGGAAATACTCGATGCAGCGCAGCGTGATCGCCTGCGCGCAGATGCAACCCTGGCGCTGTACCGGCTCGGTGCCCATTCGGTGATTGATCAGCTGACCGACCTGCCCGCCTGCCTGGACGATCTGCAGATCCGCCGCAGCAAGGGCGAGAAACCCTAGGGCGCAATGGCGCAGGCGAGATTATCCTGAAGACGAAGTAATGACCTTTCGTCATGACGCATGGTCAATTGTCTTGCCTATCAAGAAAGGGAGAATCTCCATGCCTGCGAACCATCTGCAGCAGCAACTGGAAGAGCTGCACAAGCAACTGGCGCAGAATCCGCCGGTAAACGAGGAAGACCGCGAGTCGCTTTCGCTGCTGGCTCGTGACATCGAACTGCAGCTGGCGGCTCAACCAGTGACCACACCTGATGCCTCGCTGGTCGATAGCGTCAATCTAGCCGTGGAGCGCTTCGAAGTGAGCCATCCAACCCTGGCTGGAAGCCTGCGCAATATCATGCAGAGCCTCGCCAACATGGGTATTTGACGCCAACGCCGCAAATAAAAAACCAGCCTCTTCAGGCTGGTTTTTTATTAATTGCTTACTGCCTGACCAGACGCCGATTGTCCGGCAACTGCGCCAACGTGGTTCGATAGGGATTGATATCGAGCCCACCGCGGCGTACATACCGTGCATAGACGGTCAGGTACTCCGGCTGCAGCAAGCGCTGCAAATCCAGAAAGATGCGTTCCACACACTGCTCGTGAAAATCGGCGTGCTGACGGAAGCTGACTAGGTACGCCAGCAGGCTCGCCGGCTCTAGCGCTGCACCGCGGTACTCGACCACCACGCTGCCCCAATCGGGTTGACCGGTTACCGGGCAGTTGGACTTGAGCAGATGACTGTGCAGGCTCTCCTCGACGATGCGCGATGCGTCGCAGGCCAGCAACTCGGGACGGGGCGCCTGGTAATCGCTGATGCTGATGTCCAGGTCGTCGATGCAGGTTCCCGGCAACACCGCCAGACCGTCCTGCGCCACTTCGCTCAGGCTGCGCACACGCACGCCAACGGGCTTGCCGGCAGTAGCGGACAAATCCTTCTCGAGCACGCTCACCAATTCGGCCTCACTGGCGAACACCGACTGATTCAGCGAGTTGAGGTAGAGCTTGAAGGACTTCGATTCGATGATGTTCGGCGAGTCGGCGGCAATGCTGAATTCACCGATCGCCACCACCGGCTTGCCGGACGGCAGCAGCCAGGACAGCTCGAAGCAGTTCCAGTAATCCACGCCACGATACGGCAGGGTGTCTGCGCTCAAACCGAGTTCGGCCCACTTGGCCGCTCGCGGGATGGGAAACAGCAGTTCGGGCGAATAGGTGGCGATGTACTCGCTGCTCTTGCCTAGCGGCGAATGTTCCACGGAATGCATGACGGTTTACCTGCAAGGCAATGGGTGCGGCGGCTTGATCGCCGCCGTACAGGAATGGATGGGCCGATCAACCCAGCTCGGCGACCAGCTTGGCCAACGCGGCAGCCGGATCGGCGGCCTGGCTGATCGGGCGACCGATCACCAGATAATCCGAGCCGGCGTCCAGTGCCTGACGCGGCGTGAGAATGCGGCGCTGATCGTCCTGCGCGCTGCCGGCTGGACGGATACCCGGCGTGACCAACTGCAGCGCCGGTTGCGCTGCCTTGAGCGCAGGCGCTTCGAGGGCCGAGCAGACCAGGCCATCCATACCTGCTTTCTGGGCCAGCGCAGCCAGGCGCAGCACCTGTTCCTGAGGCTCGATATCCAGGCCAATACCGGCCAGATCCTCACGCTCCATGCTGGTCAGCACGGTCACGCCGATCAGCAGCGGTACTGGGCCGTTGAACGCATCCAGCGTCTCGCGGCAGGCGCTCATCATGCGCAGGCCACCTGAACAATGCACGTTGACCATCCACACGCCCATTTCTGCGGCAGCCTTGACGGCCATGGCAGTCGTGTTGGGGATGTCATGGAATTTCAGATCGAGGAACACATCGAAGCCGCGCTCGCGCAGCGTGGCGACGATATCCGACGCACAACTGGTAAACAGCTCCTTGCCCACCTTGACCCGGCACAGCTTGGGATCGAGCTGATCGGCAAGCGCTAGCGCAGCCTCTCGGGTCGGGAAATCCAGGGCGACGATGATCGGGGTCTGACAAACGGACATGGGGCAATTCTCGAGCGAGCCAAATTCGGCGCGCATTGTAGCGCAAGCTGCCGCCAAGTGGCGCTGTACTGCCATTGCAACAGCACAGCGCCCTTGCCGCCCATCGCGCGCGACAATCGCCAGCACAGACGACGAAAGCCCTACTTTCCAAGCGGGTCATGCCAGAACGGCTGGCCGACTTCGCGCAGTATTTCGCCACGATTCAAGCCCAGGTCTTTCAGTGCGGCATCACTCAACATAGCCAGTTGCCGCCGCTCACGCGCCAGCTGCCGCCAACGCAGAATACGGGCCATCAGGCGAACCAGCCGAGGCGCCAATTGCCATTCCAGCCGTTTTGTAACACCACAATCTGCACATGCCTTGTGACTGTTCATCTGATCGCCCTCCGGTTGAATTGGCGTCAGTCTCCAACTGGCGTTACGATCAATCCAACGAATGTTTCTTATGCATTACATCTCGGAGATTGATGGATGGCGCACTACCCCACGATCGACAGTGAATTGCTGCGCACCCTCGTCGCCATTGCCGATCACGGTGGTTTCACACGAGCAGCCGAAGTGGTTAATCGCACGCAATCGGCAGTCAGCATGCAGATGAAGCGCCTGGAGGAGGATGTGATTGGTCGAGCACTGTTCCTACGCGAGGGACGCCAGGTAACCCTGACAGCAGAAGGCGAAGTCCTGCTGGGCTACGCGAGACGCATTCTGCAACTGCACACCGAAGTACTCAGTACGCTGCGCGAGCCGCATATGGTCGGCAGCCTGCGCATCGGCACACCGGATGACTATGTCATGCGGTTCATGCAGGGCATCCTGAAGCGCTTCGCACAAACCTACCCACTGGTGCAGGTCGAAATGCATTGCGAGCCCTCATTCGCACTGCTGCAACGCCAGGATCTTGATCTGACTATCGTCACCCGTGAACCCGGGATGGAAATCGGCCAACTGCTGCGCCAGGAACACCTCGTCTGGGCTCAGGCGGCTGACGCGCATTTGCACGAACTCGATTCGCTGCCTCTGGCAATGTTCAACAGCCAGTGTTTCTGCCGCTCATGGGCGTGCAATGCACTGGATGCGCAGTCACGCAATTATCGTATCGCCTACAGCAGCCCCAGCCTGTCGGCAATCATGGCCGCGGTAAGTGCCGGGCTAGCGATCACCGCACAACTGCGCAGCCTGGTCACACCGGACCTACGCATTATTGGCCATGCTGAAGGCATGCCAGAACTGCCGATGGCCAACGTTATGTTGCTGCGCAATGAGAAAACCAGCTCCCCCGCCAGCGAAGCACTGGCAGAGCAGGTGCTTGAGGGCTTCAGGCTTTGATGCCGAGCATCAGCGCACAGACCAGCAGAAATATGGTGAACAGCACCCGCAGTTGGCGCTCCGGCAAGGCATGCGCCAGGCGCACGCCCCAACTGATGCTGAGCAGCCCGCCGATCGCCAAGGGAATGGCCAGAACCCAGTCGACATGACCATGCACGGCGTAGGTCGCCAGGGTCACGCCAGTACTGGGCGCAGCCAGGGCCAGTGACAAGCCCTGCGCCACCACCTGGGAGGTACCGAACACGCTGGTGAGAATCGGTGTGGCGATAACCGCCCCGCCCACACCGAACAATCCGCCAAGCAGGCCGGAACCGCTACCCAGCACCGCCAGCCACGGCCACGGGTGGCGCAACTGTCCGGAGGCCGCTGGCGGCCGCAGGAACATGCGCAGCAGGTTGTAGAAGGCCAGAGCCACCAGAAACGCAACGAACGCGATACGCATCGACTCAGGGTCAAGATTGACGGCCCAGCCCGCGCCGAACAGCGCGCACACAAAACTGCTCAGAGCCAGCGCCAGGGCATGGCGCAGATCGATCCGATTGCGCTGGTGGTAGCGCCATAGCGCCAGCAGCACGTTGGGAACCACCATCACCAACGCGGTGCCCTGGGCCAGCTGCTGATCCAACCCAAACAGCACCCCGAGCACCGGAATCGCGATCAAGCCCCCACCGATACCGAACAGCCCGCCTATGGTGCCCAGCAGCAAGCCAAGTACGATATTGAGGGCGAATGCGAGCAGATCCATGGGGCAGTCCTTGAGCGAGGTGCGCGCATCGTACCCGCTGCCAACTGGCGGGGTAACGCACAGCCCGGCACAATGGCTGTGCGAATCACGCAAAGCGGGAAAATCGATGAATCCAGATACCCTGACCGACCAACTCAGCCTGTTCCTCGACGTGCTGGAGAGCGGCAGCTTCTCCGCCGCAGCCAGGCTGCATCCCCTTACGCCCTCGGCGGTGTCACGACGCATCGATGCGCTGGAGCGCTCGCTCGACTGCAGCCTGTTCAGCCGCAGCACCCACGCGGTGCGCGCAACGCCTGCGGGCCTGGCCTTTGCTGAACGGGCCAGAAGGATTCTCGCCGAGCTGCACCTGGCGCGCGCCGAAGCGGTATCGCTGAGCAGCGCCCCCGAAGGCCTGATCCGTATCGATGCCCCTGCCCCGTTCGGCCGCCGCCACCTGGCCCCGGCTATTGCCGACTTCCTGACCGCCTACCCGGGACTCGACGTGCAACTGCGGCTGATCGACAGCTTCATCGACCTGCACGGCGCTCACCTGGGCGAAGTGGATCTGGTGCTGCGCATCGGGCCGCTGGCCGACACACGCTTGGTCGCCACGCCACTGGCACCGATGGTACGCGTGGTCTGTGCAAGCCCGGCCTACCTGGAACGCCATGGCGTGCCGCGTACACCTGCCGAGCTGCTGGAGCATGACGGCCTGGACTGGGATGGCCTGGCACCCGCCTATGCCTGGCGCTTCGAGCACCAGGGCAAGCTGGCGATGTTCCGCCCCCGGCGCCTGCGCATGACTGCCAACAATGCCGAAACCCTGGTGTTCAGTCTGCTCGCCGGCCTCGGTGTGGCGCACCTTCCAACCTGGCTGGTCAGTGAATACCTGGCCCGCGGCGAACTGGTCGCGCTGTTTTGCGAGAACGGCCTACCGCCCCCGGAACCCAGCGGCATCTATGCCTTGCGACTGGAGCGCGATACCGACTCCCGCAGCCGTCTACTGCTGGAGTTTCTGAAGAACCGCTTCGGGCCGATTCCACCCTGGGATATTCCCCTGCAAAGCAGCTTGCAGCGCGGCGCCGGCAACTGACACAAAAAACGCGGCCGAGGCCGCGTTTTCACGATTGCTGGTGTTACGTCCAGCGGCTGGCGCTGGACACCCGGCTCAGAAGAAGCCCAGCGGGTTGATGTCGTAGCTGATCAGCAGGTTTTTGGTCTGCTGATAGTGGTCGAGCATCATCTTGTGGGTTTCGCGCCCGACCCCGGACTTTTTGTAGCCGCCAAAGGCAGCGTGCGCCGGGTACAGGTGGTAGCAGTTGGTCCATACACGGCCGGCCTTGATGCCGCGACCCATGCGGTAGGCGCGGTTGATGTCGCGCGTCCACACGCCAGCGCCCAGGCCGAACTCGGTGTCGTTGGCGATGACCAGGGCTTCGGCTTCGTCCTTGAAAGTGGTCACGCCGACCACCGGGCCGAAGATTTCCTCCTGGAACACGCGCATCTTGTTGTTGCCCTTGAGCAGGGTTGGCTGGATGTAATAACCACTGGCCAGGTCGCCTTCGAGTTTCTCGGTGGCTCCGCCGGTGAGCAGCTCGGCACCTTCCTGCTGGGCGATCTCCAGGTAGCTAAGGATCTTGTCGTACTGCTGCTGGGAGGCCTGGGCACCGACCATGGTCTCGGTATCCAAAGGGTTGCCGCGCTTGATGGCCTTGATCTTCTTCATCACCTCGACCATGAACGGCTCGAAGATCGACTCCTGCACCAGCGCACGGGACGGGCAGGTACACACCTCGCCCTGGTTGAAGAAGGCCAGCACCAGACCTTCGGCGGCCTTCTCGATGAACGTCGGCTCAGCCTGCATGATGTCTTCGAAGAACACGTTCGGCGACTTGCCGCCCAGCTCCACGGTGCTTGGGATGATGTTGGCGGCGGCGCATTTCATGATGTGCGAACCAACCGGCGTGGAGCCGGTGAAGGCGATCTTGGCGATACGTGTGCTGGTGGCCAGCGCCTCACCAGCTTCACGGCCGTAGCCCTGGACGATGTTGAGCACGCCCGGCGGCAGCAGATCGCCGACCACTTCGGCGAACAAGGTGATCGACAGCGGCGTCTGCTCGGCGGGCTTGAGTACCACGCAGTTGCCCGCAGCCAGGGCCGGAGCCAGTTTCCAGGCGGCCATCAGCAGCGGGAAGTTCCAGGGGATGATCTGCCCGACCACACCCAGCGGTTCGTGGAAGTGATAGGAGGCGGTGTGTTCGTTGATCTCTGCCGCGCTGCCTTCCTGGGCGCGGATGCAGCCAGCGAAGTAACGGAAGTGGTCGGCGGCTAGCGGCACGTCGGCGTTGAGCGTTTCGCGCACGGCCTTGCCGTTGTCCCAGGTTTCCGCGACGGCGAGCAGTTCGAGGTTGGCTTCGATGCGGTCGGCGATCTTCAGCAGAACCAGCGCGCGATCCTGCACCGAGGTTTTGCCCCAGGCATCGGCGGCGGCATGGGCGGCGTCCAGGGCCTTGTCGATGTCCTTGGCGTCGGAGCGAGGGAATTCACCGATCACCGAGGCATCCACCGGGCTGGTGTTGGTGAAGTACTGGCCACCGACCGGGGCGACGAATTCGCCACCGATGTAGTTGCCGTAGCGCGGTTTGAGGGTGATGACGGCGCCTGCGGTACCGGGTTTGGCATAAATCATGTGAGTGACCTCTACTTTTTATGGATGCCTGTCCTCTGAGGCGAGAGACAAGTCTTGGTTCGATTCGAATGGCGCTTGGCGCGCCGAACGGACTTCGGCGGATGCCGATAATCGGGCAGTTTCCGCAGAGAGGCGCGGCAGAGCACGCAGTTGCCTGGCGCTATCAGGGTAGACGCTCGCTACGGCTTTCGCCGCGGCGTACCTTTGGGAAGATTCAGTGAACATTGCGCCAATCCAGCCAGTCACCTGTTCACAGTAAGAAGTCTAGGAGACGGCAATGAAAAAGCTCACGGGATCGGCACTTTTGCTCGCTGCCTTGTTCGTCACCGGCGTGCAGGCTGACGACGGTGGCCCGTCGCTGCAGGAGCAGCGCCAGCAGATCGGCGATGACATGATTCGTAACCGCACCGGTGCACCTCCGACCAGCGCAGACAGCATCAACCAGCCAGCCACCGATCAGAATCAGCAGCAACAGCCCAATCAGGTACCCGACCAGCAGGCACCGCGTAGTACGGTCAACTCACCAGCCAGACAGAATCGCGCGGCAGAACCAGCGGGCAACACGCCCAACGAGCGACAGCCGTCGAACCAGGCACCCGGTGTGCCGGCAAGTGATGGGCAGAACTCGCCGCCGATTCAAGGTGGCTCGGTAAACACGCCAGCCACGCCGAGTGCACCAGGAGCCGCTGGCAGCTCAGGTGGATCGGCAACAGGCGGAGCGAGCAATTAGGCGAGAATCCGCCAAACCGAGCGCATTTCTGGCGAATCAGGGGCGGGAAATCGCCACCTGATTCACAGAAATGTGACAAACATATTGATACAGATCACTAGTTCATTGACCTGCACCCTTTCCGGCATCGGTTTTGCTTACTGCCCGCCGCCTGCGACGAAAGCGCGCACTTCAAGGTAAATCACCCGGCGTTTCAAAAAATCACCGGGACTGACCGGTTTCGCAGAACGGAACCTGGCAGCACGCAACAGGCGATGCAGCTTCGCTACCCAAGGCTGTACCAGAGTCGGTCGTGCCGCCATGCAATCACATTAATGAAATGGTCTGTCTAATGAAAAAACTCCTGCTGTCCCTACTGTGCTTGAGCGCGCTCGGCTGCGCCAAGCAGCCTGAACCGGAAAAATCCGTGGACGTCCTGCTGATCGGCGGGGGCATCATGAGCGCAAGCCTCGGCACTTACCTGAACGAGCTGGAGCCGACCTGGAAGATCGACCTTTATGAGCGCCTGCCTCAGGTCGCCAGTGAAAGCTCCAATCCGTGGAACAACGCCGGTACCGGTCACTCGGCCCTCGCCGAGCTGAACTACACCCCGGAAAAGGCCGATGGCAGCATCGACATCAGCAAGGCCGTGGCGATCAACGAGTCGTTCGAGATTTCCAAGCAGTTCTGGGCCTATCAGGTCGACCAGGGCGTTCTGAACAATCCGAAGTCGTTCATCAACAACGTGGCGCACATGAGCTTCGTGTGGGGCGACAAGAACACCGAGTTCCTGAAGAAGCGCTATGACGCGCTGCAACACAGCTCGCTGTTCCGCAACATGGAGTTCTCCAACGACCCTGCGCAGATTGAGCAGTGGATTCCGCTGGTAATGGAAGGCCGTCAGCCGGGCGAAAAACTAGCCGCCACCCGCGTGCAGACCGGCACCGACGTGAACTTCGGCGAGATCACCAATCAGCTGCTCGATTCGCTGTCGCAGAAGAACGACGTGTTCAACGTCCATGTGCAGCATGAAGTGCGCGACATCACCCGCGCCGACGACGGCACCTGGAACGTCACCGTGGCCGACCTGGCCAACGACGAGAAGCTGAGCACCGTCAACGCCAAGTTCGTGTTCATCGGTGCCGGTGGTGGCGCCCTCAAGTTGCTGCAGAAGTCCGGCATTCCGGAAGCCGACGGCTATGCCGGCTTCCCGGTTGGTGGCTCCTTCCTGGTGACCCGCAATCCAGAAGTGGCAGCTCGTCACCAGGCCAAGGTCTATGGCCTGGCTTCGGTCGGTTCGCCGCCCATGTCGGTTCCGCATCTGGATACCCGTGTCATTGATGGCGAGAAAGTCATCCTGTTCGGGCCATTCGCGACCTTCTCCACCAAGTACCTGAAGAACGGTTCGCTGCTGGACATGTTCGGCACCATCACCACCCACAACATCTCGCCGATGGTCAATGCGGGCATCGACAACTTCTCGCTCAGCACCTACCTGATCGGTCAGTTGATGCTCAGCCAGGAAGACCGCATGCACTCGCTGCGTGAGTACTTCCCGCAAGCGCAAGACAAGGACTGGGAGCTGGTACAGGCCGGTCAGCGCGTGCAGATCATCAAGAAAGACCCTGAGCTGGGCGGTATCCTGCAGTTCGGTACCGAAGTGGTCAGCTCCGAAGACGGCTCCATCGCGGCCCTGCTCGGCGCTTCGCCAGGCGCGTCTACCGCTGCGCCGATCATGCTTCACCTGATGGAAAAAACCTTCAAGGACAAGATCAAGACCCCAGAATGGCAGGCCAAGCTGAAGGAGATCATCCCCTCCTACGGCCAGACCCTGAACAACAACCTGGAACTGACCAACAAGACCCGTGCCTGGAGCAGCGAGCGTCTGCAACTGACCTACGTCGAGGTCAAGCCAGAACAGCAACAGGCTGAAGAACCAGCCGAGGTCGAGGCACCAGCCGAAGCCCAGTAACACCTCTGAACGGGCGCCTCCACGCAAGGCGCCCTGCAGAAACGAAAGCGGCCCTTCAAGGGCCGTTGTCGTTTCTGCAATTTGAAGCTCAGCGCACCAGCCGGAGTTTCAGGCTCACGCCGGCTCGGCACTGCGCCCGTTGGCGATGAAACGCAGCATCCACTCGCCGACCGTACGCCCGTGGTGGTCTTCGTGCAGGCTATCCACGGCCACGCGGTACACCGAATCGCCAATGTGTTGCTGGCGGATATCGAGCAATGCGCGCGAGTACTCGGGCACAAACTCCGGGTGTCCCTGGAAGCACAGCACCTGATCGCCGATGCGGTAGGCAGCATGGGCGCAGAATGGGCTGGAAGCCAGCAAAGTGGCATTTTCCGGTAGGCGGGTGACCTGATCCTGATGGCTGATCAGCAAGGTCACTTCCTCCAGCGATGGCGTCATCCACTCCGGTTGCTCGGCCAGTTGATAACGATGGATACCCACACCCCAGCCACCACTCGCACGCTCGGCCTTACCGCCAAGCAGCAGCGCCAGCAACTGGTGACCGAAACAGATACCGAGCAGCTTGTCACCGGCCTGATAACGCTCGAGCAGGTAAGCCTTGAGAGTCTCGATCCACGGATCGGTGGCGAATGAATCAGCCTTGCTACCGGTGACCAGATAGGCGTCGAAACGCGAGCCAGCCGGCGGATAGTGGCCGTTCATCACGTTGAATACATGAAAGCTCGCAGCAATAGCCTGGCCGGCGAAAAGACGTTCGAACATCCTGCCGTAGCCCTGATACTGATCGACCAGCTCGGGGCGCAGGATGTCGGTTTCCAGAATGCAGATCTGCAACGACATGGGCGGTACCTGAAAAGAATGATGACGCAGCTAAAGCGTGCCTGCGCCCGCCGATCAAGGCAAGAGGCCGAGTGCCGTTATCAGCGCCCTGTCAGCGACCTCGACTGCCATACAGACGAATCGCTGAGCGCAAAGAGTTTCCCTGAACCACAAGCGCAGCGACACACTCCAAGCTTCAACGCCTGAAAACGGGCGTAACCTTCCCGAAGAAAAGGAGTTTTACGATGCTCAAGAAGACCCTGACTGCCCTCACCGCTGCCGCTGCCCTGAGTGCCGGTTTCGCCATGGCCGATCGTCCTGGCGCTGACTGGATCAGCATCGAGCAAGCCCTGAGCAGTGCCAAGCAGGCTGGCTTCACCCAGGTTCACAAGATCGAAGCTGACGACGCCGGTTACTGGGAAGGCGAAGGCACCAAGCAGGACAACCGCCTGTACGAATTTCGTATCGACGGCAAGTCGGGCAAGGTCATCCGCGAGCAGCTGGATAACTAAGCTGACTTAGCATGAAAAAACCGGCCTTATGGCCGGTTTTTTGTAGGTTAATCACTCTATCCAAGGCGTCCTGACGAACGGTAAACGTGGATTTTCAGAGAAGCATCGACCCGCGCGGCCTCTGGCGCAGGGGTATCCGAAAGAAGCAAAGGGTTCCATAACTGTGCGGCACTCTCCGGCGCTATGTTAGGAACCAACTGATATAAAAAAACAGAACATCCGCTCTACAGTGAAGACATGCACCGCCGGGTCTTGCCGGGGTGATTACTGGGGACGCGGCACTCACCGGCCCACACGACAACAATCAAAAAGGTAACGGCCATGTTCAAGACGCCCAAATTCCGTCAGGCGGGACTAATCCTCTTTGCAACTGCGGTGCTGTTGATCCTGCCCAACATGAGCAGAATGATCGGCTGATACACAGTCAGTTAACCAGCGGCATCCACCAGGCCAGAATCAGCGGCAGCAAGCCGATTGCCAGTACGGTCGAGCACATCACCAGACTGGCGACCTGTTCGGGCGAGCGATTGGCACGCACTGCAAACAGGTAGTTGAATACCGCGACCGGCATCGCCGATTGCACCACCAGAACAGCGTGAGTCAGCGGCTCCAGCGCCAGCGCGGCGCCGATCCCCCAGCCAACCCCTGCCCCCAACAGAATGCGCAACCCACCCAGCATCAGCCCAGAACCCAGGTGATGCAGGCGAATGCTCGCCAGCGAAACGCCAAGGGTCAGCAGCATCAATGGTATCGACATACCGCCCAGCAGGCTGACGGTATTGTCCAGCCAGCGTGGCAGTTGCAGATCGAAGAAAATCATCGGCAGCGCTAGCAGCAGGCTGATCATGATCGGGTTACGCAGCAGATCGCGTACCGATGCCGCATTGCCCGACAACGCAATGCCCACGCTGAACTGAAAGATCGAAAGGGTCAGAAAGAAGGCCACGGCCAGGGCTAGACCGTGCTCGCCGAAGGCGTAGAGGCTGATCGGCAGCCCCATATTACCGGTATTGGGAAACAGGAAGGCAGGCACCAGCACCTTCCACTCCTGCCGGAACAACCGGCTACACAGCCAGCCAAACAGCCCCATGCAACCGGTCACCAGCACGCAGCCCAGAGCCATGCTGGTGAACGCCGTGGGGTCGAGATCGGCACGGCTTAACGTCGCCAGCACCAGGCTCGGCGTGCCGATGGTCAGCACCAGCCGGGCGATGAATTCCGTGGGGTAGCTCTGGCCACTACGAGCCCAAGCGTAGCCAATGCCGGAGACGATGACCACGGGCGCCAGTACAGCGAACAGCTCGGCCAACATGGCCATTCCCCTTGGGCAAAGGGTGCATCCTAGAAGCGATGAGTGACTCATCGCAAGTCGTACAAGTGCTAACTGACATCAACACCGTGCTAGTGGAGCGCGAGGCTGCGAAGCATGGCTACGGATCGAAGGGGCAGGCCGGCAATCAGCCCCCTGCCCTCACGGGATTACTGTTCCTGAGCGAGGATCAGCGGCTCCACGTCGACCCGCGCCATCATCCTCTCACCACCACCGCCACGGCGCATGCCGCGTACCGGGCAGGCATCGAGGTAATCCAGCCCCACTGCCAGTTTCAGGTGGCGCTCTGGCCGCGCCAGGCAGTTGGTCACGTCGAAGCTGTACCAGGCGCCATCCAGCCAGGCTTCAGCCCAAGCGTGGCTGGCCAGATGATCACGGCTGTCGGTGAACAGGTAGCCGGACACATAGCGCGCCGGAATGCCAAGGCTGCGGGCGCAGGCAATGAAGGCGTGGGCGTGATCCTGGCAGACACCTTGGCGGCCAGCGAAGGCCTGTGCAGCGCTGGTCTCCACCTCGGTGACGCCTGGCAGGTAGCTGATATGGCCGTTGAGGCCATGCATCAGATCGATCAGGGCACTGCGGTCACGTCGTCGCGCGCACTGCACGGCAGCGAAATCACGCAGCGCCTCGTCGGCTTCGGTCAGCCGCGTGAAACGCAGGAATGGAAAGGCAGACTGGCTTTCGTGCTCGGCGTCGCTGGACTCGTCAATCTCCACCTGGCCGCGGGCGCCGATGACGATCGATTCGTGAGGCTCGTCCAACGTCAGCACGTGCAGGATGTTGCCGTACGGGTCTCGCTGCGCACGCACCGGGCGCGGCAGATCAAGCTGCCAGCTGAGTACCTGCTGGCGTTCGCTGTCATGGGGCGTGAGGCGCAGGTACTGGATGCTGGCACGTACCTGATCTTCGTAGTGATAGGTGGTGTTATGGCGAATGGACAGTCTCATGCGACCTCCAGATAGGACGTGTGAATGACGCGACCGAGATCGTGAACCTGCCCGATGAAATCGGTCAGCCAGGCGTGCAGGCCCTCTTCCAGCACCTCGTCGATGCTGGTGTAGCGCAACCGTGCGTCGAGTTCGGCGGCCAGGCGTTGTGCCGGTCGGCCGTTCTCGCCAGGCAGGTTGGCGAGCATCAGGTACAGCTCGTCCATACAGGCGCGTAGTGAACGTGGCACCTCGGGACGCAACAACAGCAATTCGGACACTTTGCGCGCGCTTGGAGAGCCTCGGTAAACCTCGGCGAACGCCTCGAACGACGACAGGGCGCGCAGCAAGGCACTCCACTGGTAGTAGCTATGCGCCGGACGGCCGTCGACCTCGTCGATGTCCTCGCCCAGCAGCTCGTAGCGCGAATCGAGCAGGCGCAAGGTGTTGTCGGCGCGCTCGATAAAGGTGCCGAGGCGGATGAAGCGATAGGCTTCGCCGCGCACGATGGTGCCGAAAGTGGCACCGCGAAACAGGTGCGAACGCTCCTTGACCCACTCGCAGAAGCGATTGATGCCGTAGCGCCCCAGGCCCTGATCGGCGATACCGCGGATCTCAAGCCAGGTCGCGTTGATGTTCTCCCACATATCCGCAGTAATGCGCCCGCGTACTGCATGGGCGTTGCTGCGCGCCGCGCCGAGGCAGCTGTAGATGCTGGCCGGGTTCTGCGCATCCAGCGCGAAGAAGTGCAGCATGCGCTCGGCATGCAGGGCACCGTGGCGCTCCTGATACTCCTCCAGCGTGCCGGTGATCAGTAGCGGCATCGCCAGTTCGTCCAGGCCGTCGCGTCGGCCGTCCTGGGGCATCAGTGACAGCGAGTAGCTGCCATCGAGCATCCGCGCGAGGTTCTCGGCACGCTCCAGGTAGCGGGACATCCAGTACAGATCGGAGGCAGTTCTCGATAGCATGCTCAGTCCTCCACTATCCAGGTGTCCTTGGTACCGCCGCCTTGCGACGAGTTCACCACCAGCGACCCCTCACGCAGGGCCACACGGGTGAGCCCACCGGGCACCAGGCGGGTTTCCTTGCCGGATAGGACGAAGGGACGCAAATCGATGTGCCGCGGCGCGATGCCGTTCTCGACGAAGGTCGGGCAGGTCGACAGGCACAGGGTCGGCTGGGCGATGTACGCCTCCGGCCGGGCAATAAGGCGCAGGCGGAACGCTTCGATCTCCGCCTTGCTGGCAGCCGGCCCGACGAGCATGCCGTAACCGCCGGAGCCCTGGGTTTCCTTGACCACCAGATCCTTGAGGTTGGCCAGTACATGGGACAGCTCGCTGGGCTTGCGGCATTGCCAGGTCGGCACGTTCTTGAGGATCGGTTCTTCGTCGAGGTAGAAACGGATCATCTCGCCGACGTAGGGGTAGATCGACTTGTCGTCGGCCACGCCGGTACCGATGGCGTTGGCCAGTACCACGTTGCCGGAACGATAGGTAGACAGCAGGCCGGGCACGCCGAGCATCGAGTCGGGATTGAAGGCCAGCGGATCGAGGTAGGCATCATCGAGGCGGCGATAGACCACGTCGACCTGCCTGGCGCCCGAGGTGGTGCGCATGAACAGCTTGTCGTCGCGCACGAACAGGTCGGCGCCCTCCACCAGCTCCACACCCATTTCACGGGCCAAAAAGGCGTGTTCGAAGTAGGCGCTGTTGAAACGCCCCGGCGTCAGCACCACCACCGTCGGGTTATCCAGCGGGCTGGAGGTCTTCAGGGTGTCGAGCAGCAGGCTCGGATAATGATCGATAGGGGCAATGCGCTGGTTGGCGAACAGCTCGGGGAACAGACGCATCATCATCTTGCGGTCTTCGAGCATGTAGCTGACACCGCTGGGCGTGCGCAGGTTGTCCTCGAGCACGTAGTAGGTGCCATCGCCATCACGAACCAGATCGACGCCCGCGATATGTGCATACAGGTCGCGGTGCAGGTTCAACCCCTGCATCGCCATCTGATAGCCCTCGTTGGCCAGCACCTGTTCGGCAGGAATCAGCCCGGCCTTGATGATGCGCTGGTCGTGGTAGAGGTCGGCGAGGAACATGTTCAGCGCCTGCACCCGCTGGATGCAGCCACGCTCGACGATCCGCCACTCGCTGGCGGGAATGCTGCGCGGAATGATGTCGAAGGGAATCAGTCGCTCGGTGCCCTGATCGTCACCGTAAAGCGTGAAGGTAATACCGGCGCGGTGAAAAAGAAGATCCGCCTCGCGGCGTCGTTGCGCCAGCAATTCCTGGGGTGTATCTGCCAGCCAGCGGGCAAAAGCCTGGTAATGCGGACGACATGCGCCATCCGCCAGGTGCATCTCATCATAAAAGGTGCGGGCCATGCCGTACTCCTTGCCACCCGTGTCAACCCATACGCTGCAAACGTCGAGCCAGCGTATTTATTCCTTTAAAATCAATGACATAAATTTAAAAAAAAACCCTATTGCACCACTTTGACGCACATCGTTGCTCGCTGACTGGCTGGCGTGCTCCATGGCGTTGCACAGCCTGAGCGCGGGCGGCACTGAACATCCGCCTTCGGCAGCCGCGCCTCATGAAAACGTAGACAGGCGAGACGGCAAAGCATTGCACTTTTATCTCATGCCCTTCCGTCCTGAAAATACATCGCGAGAGAAACATCGGCCTCGCCAGACGATCCCAGATTCAGGTGCCGTGTTTCGATGCGGCTGACAGTTAACGTCCCTGAACAAGGAACGCCCGATGAACAGCAGCCTCGTACCTCCCTACATCCTCGACCGTATCATCGGTCACGGAACCGAGCGTCAACGCGACTGCGCGCGCAGCACGCTCAATCATGTCAATTCATTGCGGCACAACAACGGAGCTCCTCAGCTTGCCACGCAACAGGACAGCCGCAGTGCCGTGCAGGCGGGCCAGCCGCAGCGCAGTATTCATGATGCCGGGCAGGACATGCGCCTGCCCGGCGAGCTGAGCCGCAGCGAAGGTCAACCGGCAAACGGCGACGTAGCGGTGGACGAAGCCTACGAGGCACTGGGCGCGACCTATGCCTTTTTCTGGGAGGCCCTGGGCCGCCACTCCATCGATGGCAAGGGCTTCCCGCTGGTGGGTACCGTGCATTATGGACAGGATTACGAGAACGCCTTCTGGAACGGCGAGCAGATGGTATTCGGTGACGGCGACGGCGAGATCTTCAACCGCTTCACCATCGCGATGGACGTGGTTGCCCACGAGCTGACCCACGGCGTCATCGACAGCGAAGCTGCCCTCGCCTACGTCAACCAGTCCGGTGCGCTGAACGAATCGCTGTCCGATGTGTTCGGCATTCTCACCAAGCAGTACAGCCTGCAGCAGACCGCCGAACAGTCGGACTGGATCATCGGCGCGGGCCTGCTGACCGACGCGGTGAATGGCCAGGGCCTGCGCTCCATGTCGGCGCCAGGCAGCGCTTACGATGACCCGCTGCTCGGCAAAGATCCACAGCCAGCGCACATGCGTGACTTCGTCGATACGCGTGAGGACAACGGCGGCGTCCACATCAACTCCGGGATTCCCAACCGCGCCTTTCACTTGGCAGCTGTCGCCCTCGGCGGCTTCGCCTGGGAGAAGGCCGGGGTCATCTGGTATGACACCCTGTGCGACAGACGCTTGAGCAACGACGCCTCGTTCGTGGACTTCGCCAGCCTCTGCGTGGACAGAGCCGAACAGCGCTATGGTCAGGGTTCCAGGGAAGCGCTCGCCGTGGTCAAGGCTTGGCACGACGTGGGCGTAGAGGCCGCGTCATGAAAAAACTGCCGGATCTGGGTAGCAGCGCCGTCGTGCGCATTTCCCGTCAGGGGGGCTTCGCGGCGATCAGTGCACTGAGCCGCCCGCGGGAAATCGACTTCGCCCAATGCGACCCTGCCCAGCGCGGGCAGGTCTGTTCCGTACTGGAGAACTGCCTATCGGTGGCGAAAGCCGAGGTTGGCAAGGGCGACCAGCGTTTCTATCGCATAGAACTGCAGGTGGCACGCCAGCAAGAGCCGGGCGAACTGGTGTTGCAGATCCCCGAAGAGCAGGCTCCTCGGGATCTGGTAAGACTATGGGAGAAAGGTGCTTGAGAGACCTGGCAGCGGGACGCTGCCAGGGAGTTGCCGAACGAATCGATAAACTCGGGCTTCAGCCCCTGAGACTGTCGGGTTTGAGCTCCTGGGTTACGCCCCAGCCGTCCAGCTTGCCACCCAGGGGTGCTACCACCGCCTGCATGTCCTGCTCGAAATCATCGATACCTGCATAGGTGACATGCATCACCTTGCTCACCTGCAGGTGCCAACCGCCCTCGTCACGCTCGGTCACCAGAGCGTGCAGCGACTCGCCACGAAAATTTCGTGTCGCCTTCAGTGCATTGTTTTCATCGGGAAAAATTGCGTAGAACTCGATGGGATGGACACTGGCAAAATCGAACCCCCCTTGCTTCATCCGACCTAGAACGCCACCACTGACATCATCGTGCAAGACTGTGCTCATAACGTTGATCTCCATCAGGTGAAAGGTTGGATCGCCGAACCAACGGCTCCCATGTGCCTGGTCTGATTGGTCGGCGCGGACCGTAGCGATTGATCCTTACTGAGGATAGACCGCTCAGCAGCTCGCGTCGTTCTGTCGCAGCACCATGCTATACCCATTTATGAAACCCACGCCCGTTTTGCAGGTGTGTTTCGAACAGGGATCGTCGTGCTGCCTCTGCGGGCCAGACACACGAGGTATCACTCATGAGTACGCTACAGTGCACCCACCGCGACCACTACATCAGTGCCGAGGTCATGGAACACCCAGGCATTCCAACCCCATGGGCCGGCGGCTGCCGGATCACCGCACCGGACGGACGTACCACCCGGCGCATGGCGCTACCGATGAACGGGGCCTTCCTTGAGGATCTGAACAAGGCCCAGCACGCTTCGATCGCACACGGCAAATGGCTGGTCGATCAGTATCTCGATAAAGAACGGGATCTTTTTCCCGATAACGCGGCCAAACATCACGCAGCATGAGGCCGTATCGAATGGCCCGCATACGCAGCGGGCCATTCCATTTCCTAGCTAAAGCGCGCAAGCGCCCATTCCAGCCGGTCTCATGCCCAGATAGATCCTGGCCGCCCCTTGCGGTCGCTCCCATTCGAGACGAAGGTTGGATTTCATGGCGAAACACACGCTTTTCATTTCTACAGTTTTGATGACCAGCATCCTGGCGCTGACTGCCTGCAGCGACGCCGACAAGATACCCGCCAAGACCGCCTCCGCCACACAGAGCAGCCCGCCAAAGCTGCAGGAAAAAACGGATCTCAGTCCATTCGCCGGTTTTGCCAGCGCTCGCTTCGGTAGTGATGAGGCGGCGGTACGTGCGGCCTGGAAAGGTTCTCTGCGTGAAGGCGGCGGTACCTCCGACACCTGTCGTCAGCTGTTCCAGGATCCACGCCCTGCCAACGGTTTTGGCACTTCGTTCATGTTGGATAACGGACTTTTCGTGCGTTATGACATCGATACGCGCGAACGCAAGGCACCACGTGGCCTCCAAGTCGGTAGCAGCGCCCAGCAGATCCGCGCGACCTTTCCCGGCCACTTCGAAGAGCAGCCACACAAGTACGTGAAGGGTGCCAGCAACTTTATCGTCAAGCCGTTCATCGACAGTGAAGCGCGGCTGGTTTTCGAGACCGACCCCAATGGCCTGGTGACCCGCTGGCGTATCGGCATGCCACCGGCCGTGTTCTACGTGGAAGGCTGTAGCTGAAGTGACGATCAGGCGAGACGCTGATCTCGCCCTGCCCTCGCAGCACCGATGAAAACCAACGCACCGGGAACCCGAGCGTTTGGATGGCGGACAGTCCCCTAGATCGATGGCGTAGCTACCATTCGCCGGCAAGCCGGCTCCTACAGAACCGCATGTATTTTCGATCTTGTAGGAGCCCGCTTGCGGGCGATTCGGTAGCGGGCGTTCAGCACAATTGCTGGCGTGAGTCCCCAACTTGCAGGCGCCTAGCTACTGTAGGAGCAGCGCCCCCGCGGCGAATAGCGGCCACACCGCAGATCTTCAGTATGGCCACCATCACGTTCGCGCCGGGGGCGACGCGCTTATAGGGTTGGCGTCAGCAGGCTACGGCTTGTCGGGCATGCCATCTTCCACGCCAGCGGTGTTATCTAACAGGCTTTTGGTGGCAGTCTGCAGGAAGCCTTCGAGACGTTTCTTCAGCAGTTCGTCGATCGGGCCTTCGATGCGCTCGGCGGTCGGCTTGGCACCCAGGCTGTAGCGATACAGACGTGGCTCGAAGTCCTTGGGCTGCACCAATACCTGATCGGGAGTAACGATGGCCACCGTCTGGTCGCCGCCCGATGGTTTGATCACGCCAATGCCACCGTCGCCTTCCGGCAGATTGAGCAAGTCACGCCCCCAACACTGGTGCCGCACCTCACCACCCAGGCGGCCCATGATGGTCGGCACGATGTCGACCTGGGTACCCACGGTATGGCTGACCTTGCCGAACTTCTCCTGAATGCCCGGCGCGATCAGCAACAACGGCACGTTGAAACGCTGCAGATCCATCTCGGTGACCTGATCGAAACCACCGAAGCCATGGTCACCCACCACCACGAACAGGGTTTCCTTGAAGTACGGCTCCTTGCGCGCCTTCTCGAAGAACTGCCCCAGGGCCCAATCCGAATAGCGCATCGCCGTACGGTGCAGGTTCTCCTTGCCATCGATCAGCACCGGCTCAACCGGCAGATCCTTGGGCAAGGCGTAAGGCGTGTGGTTGGACAGCGTCTGCAGCAGCGCATAGAACGGCTTGTCGCCGTAGTTGGTCTTCAGCTCCAGAGCGCCGCGGTCGAACATGTCCTGATCGGATACGCCCCAGGTTGGATCCATGAACACCGGATCGACGAAATCCTCACGCCCAATGAAGTCAGTCATGCCCTGGTTGCTGAAGAAGCCGGACTGGTTGTCCCACTGGAAATTGCCGTTATAGACATACAAGTTGTCGAAACCGCGGCCACCCAGCAGTTGCGGCAGCCCGGAGAACTTATGGGCGCCTTCCGGCGTGCGCATCAGGTACTCGAAGCCCGGTAGATTGGGGAAGCAGGCCATGGTGGCGAACATGCCCTGATGGGTATGAGTGCCATTGGAGAAGAAGCGGTCGAACAGCAGCCCTTCCTTGCTCAGCTTGTCGAAGTAAGGGGTGATGTTACCCGGCGCGCCGAGTGCACCGACGGAGTGCCCGGCGAAGCTTTCCATCAGAATGACCACTACATTGCGGATCGGCAGCGTGCCGTCGGCGGGCGGCGTGTAGACGCGACGCATCGCGGCGCTATCGGCGTCGACCAGCTTGTCGTCCGGCGTAAGCAGCATGTCGCGGGTGATCTGCCGGGCCTGGTCGTCTTCCATGGTCGACTGCCAGGTGTTGTCGCGGTGCGGGCCGAAGGTAGCCTGGGCGGCCGTGAACAGGGTCAGGGTGCCGTTGAGACCCAGCTGGTTGGCGAACATCGACTCGGTGGTGTAGGCATCGCCCCAACGCAGCGGCGACCCTGGCGCAAGTGGCCACGGGCGGCGATCACCGCGATCAGCAGGCACAGGAAGAACACCGAAACGCGCCAGTACCAGGCCACCTTGGGTCGCACAACTGCAGCGCTACTGGCCGTCTTAGTGCGGCTGGCACGGTCGAACAAGCTGAACATCCACCACAGCAGGCCGGTGATGACGAACCAGGCGATCAGGTAACGGGCAACCGGGAAACCGTTCCAGAGCATGCTCATCACGGTGGCCTGATCTTCCTGCAGGTACTGAAATACCAGGCTGTTCAGGCGCTGGTGAAACTCCTTGTAGAAATCCATCTCGGCCAGGCCGAGAAACAGCGTGACGCTGGCGAAGAAGGTCAGCCAGACGCGCTGCCAGCCGCGCGCAAGCATGGCGCGGGTGCTCAGCAAGGCGATCAGCAACGGCGCGCAGGCGTAGACCACCACGCGCAGGTCGAAACGCAGGCCATTGAAAAAGGCCTCGGCGAACACCGCAACCGGTGTATCACCGATCAGGTCGCGGTTGTAGGCCAGCAACGCGGCTCGCAGCCCGGTGTACATCACCAGCAACGCCAGGGCGCTGAACAGGGTGAAGAGCAACTGGCTGCGTAACGGCTGGAAGGAATGCGAGGCGCTGGGAGGGGTGCCCTGAACTGCTGTAGGGGTCATGTTCGATCATCCACAAAAGACTTATTGCGCCCAGCTCACCGCAGATAACGGCGACTGGTGCCGCGCGAGTGTGTTCGTGTGGATGTGAAAATTTTGTCGATAAGGATTCTCAGCGAACCGGCAGCTCTGTTTGAAAGTCATTTCCACGCTGACAAGATACCGCCCCGGGGTTATCGTCAGCGCCATGACACCGAGCCAAACCATCAGCCTCCCGTACCTCGCGCCCTGGAACTGGCAGCAGTTCCACGAGCACTTCACGCTACGGGCGATCCCCGGGCAGGAGCTTCTCGGCGATCGCGACTACTGCCGCAGTTTTCGCCTGGCTGACGTTACCGGCTGGTTCCGCGTCAGCGCCCTGCCCGACCAGAACGCAGTTGAGCTGGCTTACAGCCCATCGGCTGAAGCCTGCCTGCCGCAGTTGGCCCAACGGGTACGGCGCATGTTCGATCTGGACGCCGACCCAGCCATCATCGCCGCTCACTTCGCGGCCGATCAGCACCTCGCACCGATGCTCGCGCGCAATCCGGGCCTGCGCCTGCCCACCGCTTTCGATGCCTTCGAGCAGGCCGTGCGGGCCATCGTCGGCCAGCAGGTCACGGTCAAGGCGGCGGTGACTATCACCGGGCGTCTGGTCAGCCGACTCGGCGAATCCCTGGCAGACGCACCCGCCGGCATCGACCGCCTGTTCCCGACACCCGCCGCCATCGCTGCCGCCAACCTCGACGCCATCGGCATGCCCGGCAAGCGCGTACAGACTCTGCAGCATTTCGCTGCCCAAGTGGCTTCCGGCGAGTTGCGGCTGGACATCAGCCAGGGTGCGAGCGAGCTGATCGCACGGCTGTGTGCCCTGCCCGGCATTGGCCCCTGGACCGCCGAATACATCGCCCTGCGCGCGTTCGGCGACTGGGACGCTTTTCCCGCCAGTGACCTGGGCCTGCTGAAGGCGCCGATCTGGGGCGCAGCAGGCATCACCCCTCGCCAGTTGCAGGCCCATGCAGAGGCCTGGCGACCCTGGCGTGCCTATGCCGCCGCCCATCTCTGGCAAGACTACTCAGGAGGCTGACGATGTTCTACCGCTACCACGACAGCCCCATCGGCCGCCTGTTCATGGTCGGTGACGCCGACGGCCTGCAGCAGCTGCTCATGGACGTGGAACGCACGCCCTGGCAGATCGGCGATGACTGGCGCGAAGCAGGCTCGGAACTGGATCAGCCAAGCCGCCAGCTCGACGAATATTTCAGTGGCCATCGCCAGCGCTTCGAGTTGCTGCTCAATCCCCAGGGCACGCCCTTTCAGCAGTCGGTGTGGCGCGCCTTGCAGCAAATCCCCTTCGGTCGCGTCGACAGCTACAGCGCGCTGGCCCAACGCATCGACAGACCCAAGGCAGTACGCGCGGTCGGTGCGGCCAACGGCGCCAACCCGATCTGCATCATCATCCCCTGCCACCGCGTGATCGGCCGCGATGGCAGCCTCACAGGCTTTGCCGGCGGCTTGCCACGCAAGCAATTGCTGCTGGAGCTGGAAGGCGCGGTGCCGCGGCCACAGGCCTCGCTGTTCGACTAGCCTGCTCAGTCTTCCAGGCGCGGAAAAGAGCCGGCGATTGGATCACCGCTCGGCTTGCCCGCAACATCGCTGCCGGACGACAGGCGCACTAGTGCGCAATGGGGAAACTCGCCCAGATCGAACCAGTGGGGCGTACCAGCGGGCACCGAAACCAGCGCATTGCGCTCACCCACCAGCGCATAGACGTAATCGCCGACATGCAGATTCAACAAACCCTGCCCGGCCAGGAATAGATAGAGCTGCGCGCCATCCACCACGATTTCCAGGGGTGGCTCGGCGGGCTTTTCGCCCTCCTTCGGCCAGCGACGCTGGTCGACACTGACCACCTCCACGTGACCCAGATCGTGATCACGTTTGAGCTGCTCCAGCGGCCCGGCAAGCGCAGCGAGGATGTCCTCGGGCGCCGCGCCGGCATGCAGTTTGGCGTCAAGATCGACAACCCTGTAATCGATACCGGCTGCTGTCAGCGTGCTGGTGATGTCCTCAGCATGCCCCAGTATCTTGTTGGGAATATTGGGGCTGGACTGATGATGGACGCTCAGGCGGCTCATGGAGGAATCCTTTAGTAAGTGCTCGCTACCCTGCGGGCAGCGTGATTTGACCAGCAATCAGGGACGCGCCGGATCGGTCGTGCGTCTGATCATGATAACGGCTGCGGCCAGTGCGGCCAGCCCCGCCAGGGCGAATGTCCACTGCGGGCCCAGGCCATTCCAGCTGTAACCGGCATACAGGGCGCCCAGGGCGCCGCCAATACCGGCCAGCGAGGCGTATAGCGCTTGCCCCTGCCCTTGCTGACGAGCGCCAAAACTGCGCTGCACGAAGGCAATGGAAGCCGCGTGGAAGCTGCCGAAGGTGGCGGCGTGCAGCACTTGCGCGAACAGCAGCACCAGCAGGTGATCGGCGAAAAAGCCCATCAATACCCAGCGCAGCGCGGCGATGGCGAAGCTGGCGACCAGTACCTGGCGCAGGCTGAAATGCTTGAGCAGGCGCGCCATGGCCATGAACACCAGCACCTCGGCGACCACCCCCAGCGCCCAGAGCAGGCCGATCAGCCCGCGGCTGTAGCCGAGTTGCTCCAGGTGGATGCTGAGGAAGGTGTAGTACGGCCCGTGGGACAGCTGCATCAGTGCCACGCACAGATAGAAGGCCAACACACCGGGCTGCTTGAGTTGTTGCAGGAAGCCGCCGCGGCTCGGCGACTGCGAAGATACCAATGGTTGGGCATCGGGCACCCAGAAGCTGCTCAGGGCGATGCCGGTGATGATCAGCAGCAGCGCCCAGGGATAGACGTCCAGGCTGAACCAGTCGAAGGCCTTGCCCAACCCGACCACGCTGAGGATAAAACCGATTGAGCCCCACAGGCGGATCTGCGCATAACGGGCCGACTGTTCGCGCAAATGGGCCAGGGTGATGACCTCGAACTGCGGCAGCACCGCATGCCAGAAGAACGCATGCAAGGCCATCACCATGGCCAGCCAGGCGTAACTCTGGCTGACGAAGATCAGGCTCAGGCTGAGCAGCGTACACAAGGCGCCAAGGCGCACGATCAACAAGCGCCTGCCGCTGTAATCGCCCAGCCAGCCCCACAGGTTCGGCGCGATGCAACGCATCAGCATGGGGATGGCGACCAGCTCGCCGATGCGCGCCGGCGAAAAGCCCAGGTGTGCGAAGTACAGGCCGAGGAAGGGCGCGGTGGCACCCAGCAGCGCGAAATAGAACAGGTAGAAGCCGGACAGGCGCCAATAGGGCAAGGCCGCGTTCATGACGTAGTCTGGGTCGAGCGCAGCGATACCCGGGGCAGCTTCAAGGTATCGCCATGCTCGTTCCAGCCTGCGCAGTCGATCACAGTTGCGGCAGCACCGGCGTATTCACGCGCACATCGGCGTTCTGGCCGCGATGGCGCAGCAGGTGATCCATCAGCACGATGGCCATCATCGCCTCGGCGATCGGCGTGGCGCGGATGCCTACGCACGGATCATGACGTCCCTTGGTGATCACATCCGCCGGGTTGCCGTCGATATCGATGGAGCGACCTGGCGTGGTGATGCTGGACGTCGGCTTGAGGGCCAGATGAGCGACGATCGGCTGGCCACTGGAAATACCGCCAAGAATGCCGCCGGCGTTGTTGGACAGGAAGCCTTCGGGAGTCAGCTCGTCACGGTGCTCGGTACCGCGCTGCGCCACCGAGGCGAAACCGGCACCGATCTCCACGCCCTTGACCGCGTTGATGCTCATCAGCGCGTGGGCCAGTTCGGCGTCCAGGCGGTCGAAGATCGGCTCGCCGAGCCCAGGCATGACGCCCTCCGCGACCACGGTGATCTTCGCACCGACCGAATCCTGGTCGCGGCGCAGCTGATCCATGTAGGCCTCCAGTTCCGGCACCTTGTCCGGGTCGGGGCTGAAGAAGGCGTTTTCCTCGACCGAGTCCCAGGTCTTGAACGGAATCTCGATGGGCCCCAGCTGGCTCATATAGCCGCGAATGACGATGCCCTGGCTGGCCAGGTACTTCTTGGCGATGGCACCGGCAGCCACGCGCATGGCGGTTTCCCGTGCCGAGCTGCGGCCGCCGCCACGGTAGTCGCGAACGCCGTACTTGTGGTGGTAGGTGTAGTCGGCATGGGCCGGGCGGAACAGATCCTTGATCGCCGAGTAGTCCTTGGACTTCTGGTCGGTGTTGCGGATCAGCAGGCCGATGGAGCAACCCGTGGTCTTGCCTTCGAATACGCCGGAGAGGATTTCCACCTCGTCGGCTTCCTGGCGCTGGGTGGTGTGGCGGCTGGTACCCGGCTTGCGGCGGTCGAGGTCGCGCTGCAGGTCGTCCAGGGAAATATCCAGCCCGGGCGGGCAGCCGTCGACGATGGCGACCAGCGCAGGGCCGTGGCTCTCGCCTGCCGTGGTGACGGTGAACAGCTTGCCGAAGGTATTGCCGGACATTGCGCGAGGCTCCACATCAGTTCGATCAGCAGCCTGCGGCGAAAAGGCAGGCCCAAGAGGAAAGCCGCTGAGTATACTCCGTCGCACCTGCGGAGATCACCCGCGAGCGAACCTTTGGCCATTTGCCAGCGTCCAACGAATCCCATTACAGACACGTTCTCATCATGCTGCGAGCCCTGCTTTTGACCCTTTCTCTCTTCACCGGCCTGGTTCAGGCTGCCCCCATCCTGCGTGAACAGGTCAGCCTGGATACCGGCCAGGGCGTGCTGCATGGCTCTCTGGTGCTGCCGCAACGCACCGAGGCCGTACCGGTGGTGCTGCTGGTGGCCGGCTCAGGGCCGACCGACCGTAACGGCAACAACCCGGGCGGCGGGCATAACGATGCGCATCGCAAACTGGCCCAGGCACTGGCTCAACAAGGCATCGCCAGCGTGCGTTATGACAAGCGCGGCATCGCCGCCAGCTTCGCTGCGACGCCGCACGAACGCGACCTGAACGTGGAGCGCTACGTCGCTGACGTAGTTGCCTGGAGCCACAAGCTGCATGAGGACAAGCGCTTCAGCCAGGTGATTCTGGTCGGCCATAGCGAAGGCGCGCTGATCGCCAGCCTGGCAGCCCCTGAATCCGGTGCCGATGCCCTGGTGTCCATTGCCGGCAGCGCCCGCCCCATCGACCAGCTGCTTCAGGAGCAACTGCGCGACCGTCTGCCGCCGCGCCTGCGCGCCGAGAGCGATGCCTTGCTGATCGCCCTGCGCGAGGGTCGTCAGGTTCCAGAAGTGTCGGACGAGCTGACCGTGCTGTACCGCACCAGCGTGCAGCCCTACCTGATTTCGCTGTTCCGCCAGAATCCGGCTGCGGCCTTTGCCAAGGTGCGCGTACCGGCACTGATCATCCAGGGGGATCACGACATCCAGGTCAGCGTGCAGGACGCCGAAGCGCTGCATGCCGCGAACCCGGCCGCCGAGCTGCAGATCATCACCGGCATGAACCATGTGCTGCGCATCGTGCCGATGGACTTCGAGGCGCAACTGGCCTCCTACGACAACCCTGATCTGCCGCTGGCCCGTGCCCTCACCGCCCGTATCGCCCGTTTCATTCAGGGCTTGCCGCCTGTAGAAACCAGCGTCGCTGCCGATACCCACTAAGCCGACGCTCAACTTCGCGGCGGTTTTTTGAGGAATGCCCCATGACCGACAGCGAAACGCCAGCCGTCGCCGCACCTGAAGAGGAACAGGCCGAGTCGTCCCATCCGTGGGCCACGCTCGGCCCGGAGCACTTTCGCCTGTTGCGCCTGGCGCCCCTGCCCATCGACCGCCATACCGGGGCGCGGCCGCTGCGTTTCGTGCAGCTGGGCCGGGTCGAACGGCACAGCAAGGAACAGAGTCTGCTGCGCCTAACCCTGCAATTGCCGGGGCAGAAGGTGCGCAAGGAACAGAACGTACTGGAACTGTGGCTCGACCACCGCGCCAAGGAAGGTCGTTTCGGCCCGGACAGCGGCCTGAGCCTGGAGCCGCAGAACCGTGGCCTTGGCCGCTTTCTGCTGGCTCAGGCAGCCGCCTGGGCCAAACAGCACTGCGCCCATTACACCCTCGAAAGCGGCCCGCTACCGAGCCGCGACGCGCTGAGCGAAGAGGCCCGCGCGCGCCGCGATCATTGCCTTAAGGCCCAGGGTTTCGCCGTCGACTATCAGGACGGTCAGCTCAAGGCGCATTACAGCGCATCGCGCCTCAGCGACCTGCACAGCGACTGGAATGGCGAAAAGGTCAGGTTCATCGAACAGCTGGACGCCGCACAGATGCTTCAGCAGGCGGATCAGAATCTGCACGAGCAGGATGTGCAACTGCGCAAGCAGCATGAGCGCCTGGAGCAGCTCAAGCGCGAGGACGGCGGCCTGCGCTTCACCATCGCCTGCCTGGTAGCCTTCGCCCTGTTCCAGGCGGGCCTGCTGATCTGGATCGCGACGCACTAGAAACGCCGCAGCCGAAGCGCATCTGCAGTGAACGGCAGGCCACAAAAAAGGCCGTTACCCCAAAGGGTAACGGCCTTTTTCATTGCAACTGAAGCGTGATGATCAGACCCGGAAGTGGCTGACCATCTGCTGCAGCTGACTACCCAGGCGGGCCAGCTCGACACTCGACGCAGCGGTTTCTTCACTGGCTGCGGCAGTCTGCTCGGAGATGTCGCGCACGTTGATCACGCTGCGGCTGATCTCCTCGGCCACCGCACTTTGCTGCTCGGCAGCGGCGGCGATCTGCTGGTTCATCGACTGGATGTTGGACACCGTGCGAGTGATGCTTTCCAGCGAACCACCGGCCTTGCGGGTCAGCTCCACCGTGCTGTCGGTCAGGTCGCGGCTGCTCTGCATGATGTTGGCCACCTGTTGAGTGCCCTGCTGCAGACCGGCAACCAGGCCCTCGATCTCTTCGGTGGACTTCTGAGTGCGTTGCGCCAGGCCACGGACTTCATCGGCGACCACCGCAAAACCACGGCCTGCTTCACCAGCACGAGCGGCTTCGATAGCGGCGTTGAGTGCCAGCAGATTGGTCTGCTCGGCCACCGCCTTGATCACGTCCATCACGCTGCCGATCTTGTTGCTTTCCTTCTGCAGATGGCTCATCGCCTCGGTGGAGCGCGTCACTTCGGCAGCCAGGCGCTCGATCTGCGCGATGGCTTCGGCCACTACGCGATCACCTTGTGCTGCCTCGCGGTCGGCGTCCGATGCGGCGCGGGATGCGTCGGCGGCGTTGCGCGCGACTTCCTGCACGGTGGCGGACATTTCGTGCATCGCGGTGGCGACCTGGTCGGTCTCGACCTTCTGACTGTTGACCCCGGCGCTGGTCTGCTCGGTGACTGCGGACAATTCCTCGGCAGCGCTGGCAATCTGGGTAACGCCGTCGCGGATGCCACCAATCAGATCACGCAGGGTGGTGCCCATACGCTGGATGCCCTGCTGCAGCACGCCGATTTCGTCACGACGGGTTACGTGCAGGGTCTGGCTCAGATCACCACCGGCGATGCGCTCGACCGCGACCAGGGTTTCCTGCAGCGGACGGGTGATCTGTCGGGTGATCAACCAGGCGGCGAGAATACCGACCAGCAACGCCAACACGGTGGTGCTCAATTGCAGGGTGCGGGCAGACGCCGTTTCACTGTCACGACGCTCCAGTTGGATCGCGGTGAGCTCCTTGCTGATTTTGACGATTTCATAGCCTTCTTCGGTCAGCTCCTTGCGCGCCACGGCAATGGTCTCGGTCGCGGCCTTGAACGCCATGACCGCTGCACGGTAGTTGTCCAGCCCGGTAGCGACCAGGTTGACACGCTGGGAATGCTCGGTTGAGAACGCCTGACGGAATTGCTCGAGATCCTTGATGGTGGTCTCGATCTGGGTGATAGCGGTACGTTCGGCGTCCGCATTGGGGGCGCCGGTGTAGCCGCGTACCTGGTAACGCACCAGTTGCCAGTCTTCCTTGGCCTTGGTGATCGCCTGGAACTGGGCAGCGCGGGTTTCATCGTAAGGCGGCAGGTTCAATACGGCGGTATTGATCTCGTCAATCGCCTGACCGGCAGTCACCGCATTGCGGGTCATTTCCTGGCGCGCGTCATTGCTCGCACGGTAGCCGCTGCGCATCTTGTTCAGCGATAGCTGATAGGCGTCGATCTGCGCGCCCTGGGCTTGCAGCAAGCGGACGTTGTCGGGGCTCTTGAAGCTCGACAGTACCTGGGCATGCTGGGCCTTGAAGCCATCGAGGGATTTCTGCACGGTCTCGGCGACGGTTTCGTCGCCGTTCGCCAGCATGTACTGCAGGCGAGTCACACGGAGTTCGGTCAGTGTGTCGTTCAAACGCGCAATGTCCGACGTCCAGTCACTGCGCTGTATCAAGCTGCCCAGACTGGTCCATCCAGCAAGAGCAAGTACACAGGTAAGGGCAAGCACGAGGCCAAAACCCAAGGCAAGTTTCAAAGTTACGCTGATGTTCGCGAACCAGCTGTTCATAGTGTTCTCCGACCTTTTTAAGGGGGTTAAGCAGCTGGAGATTTATTCTTGGACCAGTCTGAAAATTTAAGCGGCACGCATTCTATCGGCGGCAAAATAAATAACTAGAGCGGCACCATGCAGATGGTGAAGCCAAAAAGATAAAAACCTAGTCACACGCGAGGTTATTGATCATAAATTTTTTATTTATCAGATAGATAGATTGAATATCTGGCGGTGAGTCAGTTTTTTATCCGTGACATCAGGCCGCAGATCAGCCCTGGTTCAGGCGCCAAACAGCACCGTCCAGCGCACCATAGATCGTTCGCCCAGGCGCTGAGTCGATGGCCATGCCGCCGGTGAACTCACCGAAGGCCGGCAACAGGGTGATGCTCTGCTCGACGCTGAAGCACGGCATACGCAAGCGGTCACGCCCCCGCCCGCGTAGCACGAATACCGGGTGCAGATGCCCGGCCAGCACATGCAGGCCGGGGCAATCCAGGGGCTCATGACAGAGCGCGAAAGGCCCCATGCGCCAGGGCTCGCTGACCACCTCGATGGCCAGATCGGCTGGTGGGTCGCCGGCACTGCGATCATGGTTGCCGCGTATCAGCACGATCTGCAGCTCAGCATGCCGTTTGCGCCACGCCTGCAAGGCCGCCAGGGTGCTGCCGGTTCGCGCCGGACGGGCGTGAAGAAGATCTCCCAGGAAAACCAGGCGGCGAGTCGGATAGCTCGCCAGTAGGTCATCCAGCCGCTGCAGATTGCGCGCCGTGGTGCCTTGCGGTACCGGCTGCCCGAGGGTGCGATAGGTGGCGGCCTTGCCGAGGTGTGCGTCGGCGACCAGCAGAGTCTGCTTGGCGGGCCAGTACAGCGCCTTATCGGCCAGCAACCACAGCGTTTCACCGGCGATCTCTACGGCAAGGTGAGGCGTCCCGCTCATGCCTCACTGCCCTTGGTCTTGCGGCGTGGACGGCCATCCTTGCGCTTACGCTCGCCACGACGTATGGCTGGCTCGACCTCAATCAGCGGTTTAGCGACAACCTGCCCGCCCGGCCCTGCAGCACGCTCGAGCTCGCCGAGCATACGGACGATGCGGTCGGCGAGTTTTTCAGAGCTGTGTCGCTCGCGAAAACGCTCGACCATCAGCGGAAAGGCCAGCGGGGTCGCGCGACGTAGCTCATGCAGGTTCAGACGCGACGCGCGCATGTCGGCCAGGGTGCACTGTAGTTGCCTGACATCCAGTTCCTGGCTGAGAACCTCATCGTGGGCCTGGGTCAGCAGCAGGTTGTCCGGGTCGTACTGGCGGAACACGTCGAAGAACAGCCCGCTGGAGGCCTGCACCTGGCGCAGGCTTTTACCCGCGCCAGGGTAACCGCCGAACACCAGGCCGGCGATGCGGGCGATCTCGCGAAAACGCCGCTGGGCCAGCTCACCAGCATTGAGGCTGGCAAGCACGTCGTGCAGCAGGTCGTGATCGTCGAACAGATCAGTGTCGAGCAGCCCTGCCCAATCAACCTCGCTGGCACACAGCAGCTCCAGGCCATAGTCGTTGACGGCAATCGAGAAACTCAGCGGCTGCCGCTGGCCCAGGCGCCAGGCCAGCAGGCTGGCCAGTCCCAGATGCACGTTGCGCCCGGCGAAGGGATACAGGAACAGGTGCCAGCCTTCACGCGAGTGCAGGGTTTCGGCCAGCAAGGTGCCTGGCGCCGGTAACGCGGACCAGTGCGCCTGCACTTCCAGCAGCGGCTGCAGCATGCGCATTTCCGGGCCATCGAAGTGGCCCTGCGCTGCCTCACCGAAACGTGCAACCACGGCTTCGGCGAGGGCGCTGGAGAGCGGCATGCGCCCACCATTCCAGCGCGGCACACTGGCTTTGCTGGAATTGATGCGGCGTACGTAGGCCGTCATGTTCTCCACCCGGACCAGCTCGAGGGGCCGCCCGCCGAACAGAAACACGTCGCCCGGATGCAGGCGGGCGATAAAGCCTTCCTCGACGCTACCGAGCGAGCCACCGCCGCCGCCTTTGCTCCACCATTTCACCGTAACGCTGGCGTCGCTGACGATGGTGCCCACGCTCATCCGGTGGCGGCGCGCCAGACGCGGGCTGGGCACTCGCCAGATGCCTTCTTCGTCTGGCTCCACACGCTGATAATCGGGATAGGCACTGAGCGACTCCCCACCCTGCCGCACGAACGCCAGGGCCCAGCGCCACTGGGCATCGTCAAGGTCGCGATACGCCCAGGTGCTGCGTATCTCCGGCAGCAGCTCATCAGGCCTGAAGCCGCCGCCCAGAGCCATACTGACCAGATGCTGAACCAATACATCCAGCGGCTGATGAGGCGATTCGCGGGCCTCGATACGCCCGGCCGCGACGGCGTCCTGCACGGCAATGGCTTCGATCAGTTCGAGGCCGTGAGTGGGCACCAGTGTGATGCGCGAGGTACGCCCCGGCGCATGACCGGAACGCCCGGCGCGTTGCAGCAGGCGGGCGACACCCTTGGCCGAGCCGATCTGCAGAACCCGCTCCACAGGCAGGAAGTCGACCCCCAGATCCAGGCTGGAGGTACAAACCACGGCTTTCAGCTTGCCCTGCTTGAGCCCGCCCTCGACCCAATCACGGACTTCGCGGGCCAGCGAGCCGTGGTGCAGGGCGATCAATCCGGCCCAGTCCGGGCGCGCATCGAGCAATGCCTGATACCAGAGTTCGGACTGCGAGCGGGTGTTGGTGAACACCAGGGTCACGCTGCTGCCTTCCAACTCCTCGACCACCTGCGGCAACAACCGCAACCCCAGATGGCCGGCCCAGGGAAAGCGTTCCATCGCCGTCGGCAGCAGCGTATCGATCTGCGGTTTGGCGCCCTGCTCACCGCGAACCAGCCGACCACCACCGTCAGGCAGCAGCACCTCCATGGCATGGGGCTGGTTGCCGAGGGTGGCCGACAGCCCCCAGACGACAAGTTGCGGGTTCCACTGGCGCAGCCGCGCCAGCGCCAATTGCAACTGCACACCGCGCTTGTTGCCGAGCAACTCATGCCACTCATCCACCACCAGCATGCCGACATGGGCGAACTGCGCCTTCGCGTCAGCACCGGTGAGCAACAGCGTCAGGCTCTCGGGCGTGGTCACCAGCGCGGTCGGCAGGCGGCGTGCCTGGCGCTGCCGCTCGGCGCTGCCGGTATCGCCGGTGCGCATGCCCAGCGTCCAGGGTATTTCCAGACCATCGAGCGGCGCCTGCAAGGCACGTTGCGTGTCAGCGGCCAAGGCACGCATCGGCGTGATCCACAACACGGTGAGCGGCGCAGCCGGTGGCGCGCGCTTGCCACTGGCAGGCTTCTTGGCAGCATTCTTGCCCGCGAATCGATTGATAGCAGCCAACCACACGGCATAGGTCTTGCCGGCACCGGTCGACGCATGCAGCAGGCCGCTCTGCCCATCGGCCACTGCCTGCCAAACTTCCTTCTGAAAGTCGAATGCCGTCCAGCCATTGCGCCGCAGCCAGCTACTGGCCAGGCTCATTGCAGCAATTCCTGCAGCAGCGCCAGGGTATCGGCCTCCTCCACCGTCTTGTCATGACGCCAGCGCAACATGCGCGGAAAACGCACGGCGATGCCGCTCTTGTGGCGGGGGGAACGGGCGATGCCTTCGAAACCCAGTTCGAACACCAGGCTCGGCGTGACACTGCGCACGGGGCCGAACTTCTCCACGGTGGTCTTGCGCACGATGGCGTCAACCTTGCGCATTTCCTCGTCGGTCAACCCGGAGTAGGCCTTTGCGAACGGCACCAGTCGGCGTTCGGGATCGCCTGGCGCGCCGTCCCATACGGCGAAGGTATAGTCGCTGTACAGGCTGGCACGCCGGCCGTGACCACGCTGGGCGTAGATCAGCACGGCATCGACGCTCAGGGGGTCGATCTTCCACTTCCACCAGACACCGACGTCCTTGCTGCGCCCTACCCCGTAAGCCGACTCCCGCGCCTTGAGCATCATCCCTTCCACGCCCAGCGCCCGTGAGCCCTCGCGCTGCTCGGCCAGGGCCTGCCAGCTCTCGCCATGCAGCAGCGGCGACGGCATCAGCCGTGGGCTCGCACAATTGGCGACCACCTGCTCCAACTGAGCGCGGCGCTCGTGTTGCGGGCGGCTGCGCCAGTCGTCGCCCTGCCACTCCAGCAGGTCGTAAGCCAGTACGGCGACTGGTACCTCCTCGAGCAGCTTGCGGCTCAGGGTTTTACGACCGATGCGCTGCTGCAACAGGGCGAAGGGCTGAATGCCGTATTGCTCGAGCTGTTCCTCGACCTGATCGTTGAGCCGCTCGGCAGATTGCTCGGCAGCCTGGGCCATCAACTCGCCCTGCCGAGCGGTGGCCTCCGGAGCGTGGCGCCACACCACCAGTTCGCCATCGACGACAGTGCCGTCCGGCAGCGATGTCGCTAGCTCCTGAAGTTCGGGGAAGCGCTCGCTGATCAGCTCTTCACCCCGTGACCAGACCCATAATTGGCCGTCACGCTTGACCAGTTGCGCCCGAATGCCATCCCACTTCCATTCGATCAGCCAGTCGGCGGGCGAACCCAGGCTGGCGTCGAATTCTTGCAGTGGCCGCTGCAACGGATGGGCGAGAAAGAACGGATACGGCTGGCCGCCGCGCTGAGCGTGTTCGTCATCAGATTCGGCAGCGATCAGCCGTTGGTAAGAGGCGGCCGTGGGCCGGTGCGACAAGTCGGTATAGCCGACCAGACGCTGAGCCACGCGCTTGGCATCGACATCGGCAATGGCAGCCAATGCGCGGGTGACCAGAAGCTTGGAGACACCGACACGAAAGGCGCCGGTGATGAGTTTGATGCTGACCATCAGCGATGGCGCATCGAGCTGAGCCCACAATGCGTCGAGGCGCATCGCCAGTTCGTCCGGCGGCAGTCCGCGCAACGGCAGCAGTTTTTCTTCCACCCAGACGGCCAGCCCGTCCTGGGAGGTCGAGGTCGCTTCAGGCAGCAGCAGTGCAATGGTTTCCGCCAGATCGCCGACCGCCGAATAGCTTTCCTCGAACAGCCATGCCGACAGGCCGGCCCGCTGCATGGCCAGCTCGCGCAACTGCCGCGAAGGCACCAGCTGCCGTGGCCTGCCACCGGCGAGAAAGTACACCGCCCAGGCGGCGTCTGCAGGCTCGGCGTCGCGCAAATAGTCCTGCAGCGCCGCCAGTTTGGCATTGCTCGAGGTGGTGGCGTCGAGGCGCGCATACAGCTGCGCGAAGGCGATCACGGGGTCGGCTCCGCAGCTGCGTCGTCTTCTTCACCGTATTCGGTGTCGAACGCCTGGGCATCCAGGCCCTGCTCACGTAAGTGACGAACCAGAATGTTCACCGAACCGTGAGTGACCATGACCCGCTCGGCTCCGGTCTGCTCGATGGCCCACAGCAGGCCAGGCCAGTCGGCATGATCGGAGAGCACGAAACCGCGATCGACACCGCGCCGCCGACGGGTGCCACGCAACAGCATCCAGCCGCTGGCGAAGGCATCGCTGTAGTCACCGAAACGCCGTATCCAGGTGCTGCCACCCGCCGAAGGTGGCGCCAGGATCAACGCCTGGCGCAGTAGCGGATCGCCCTTGGGCACCTCGCCGGCATAGCGCGTTTCCGGCAGGTAAACCCCGGCATCGCGATAGACCTGATGCAACGGCTCCATGGAGCCATGGCCCAGGATCGGCCCGATGCTCGCGTCGATACCGTGGAGGATGCGTTGCGCCTTGCCGAACGCATAGCAGAACAGCACGCTGGCCCGGCCGGCTTCGCGATTCTGCCGCCACCAGTCATTGATGCCGGCGAATATCTGCGCCTGAGGCTGCCAGCGGTAGATCGGCAGGCCGAAAGTGGATTCGGTGATGAAGGTGTGGCAGCGCACCGGCTCGAAGGGATCGCAGGTGCCGTCTGGCTCGACCTTGTAATCGCCAGAGGCGACCCAGACTTCGCCGCGGTATTCGAGGCGTACCTGGGCCGAGCCCAGCACGTGGCCGGCAGGATGAAAGCTGAGGGTCACGCCGTGGTGGTCGATGGTCTCGCCATAGGCCAGGGTCTGCAGGTTGATATCGCGCCCCAGGCGGGTGCGCAGAATACCTTCACCCGGAGCGGCCGCCAGATAATGGGCGCTGCCTCCGCGGGCATGGTCACCGTGGCCGTGGGTGATGACAGCGCGCTCTACCGGACGCCAAGGGTCGATGTAGAAGTCTCCGGGAGGACAATACAGGCCTTCTGGCCGTGCAATCACCAGATCCAAGCAGGCGACCTCCGGAAATGGAAAGACGGGAGTAAAGGGTGTGCAACGGGAAGTGGCCAGAGCCATCAGCGGCAGTCGCCGCCGACGGCGATGCCTGCGTCAGTTCAGTGACGCAGGCGCTGGCTCATATGTAGCCGAGTAGCAGCAGCACCAGCACGATGACCAGCACCAGCCCAAGCCCACCCGTGGGGCCGTAGCCCCAGCTGCGGCTGTGCGGCCATGCCGGAATGGCGCCAACCAGCATCAGGATCAGAATGATCAGCAGTATGGTTCCCAAGCCCATGGCTATCTCCTTGCGTATCTGTCGGCGAACCACTCGAAGTGATCCGCCTGGCATCAGAAGCCTGTGCAGGCATCCGTTCGGATGCAGGGCATGGCGCTGCGGCGAAGCCAGCGTCTGGCAGAGCGCTCGTCGCAGCGCCATGCCCTACACCTTTTACGACTTGGCAAGGAAACGGAAAGTGCAAACTTTAAATCGGCAGGGGCAACTCATGACGGCCTGAAACCCACGTAACGACACATGCGTGAACTCAGGGACGCCAGACGGCTTTTTCGACATCGACCTTTACCGGTAGCAGGCGGTTTTCCAAAAACAGGTCGGCGGTACGCTGCTGGGCGGCGACGATTTCGTCGCTGACCGGGATGGGCGGCGATGGCGGGCGGTGGCTGAAAGTGCGCTCGATCACCGCTTCGGGCAAGCCCATGAAGCGCGACAGCAGGCTGATGCTCGCCGCCTTGTCATCGCGGGTCAGCGCCTCGGCGCGGCCCAGCTCTTCGAGCAGTTGTGGAATGAACGCCGGGTTGGCCTCGGCATAGGGCCGTGCTGCGAGAAAAAACGGGCCGATAAAGCCCAGGCCTTCGCCATTGGCCAGCAGCCGCGCCTTGCCTTCCAGATCGATGGCCGAATAGAACGGATCCCAGATGGCCCAGGCATCCACGCTGCCGCTCTCGAAGGCGGCACGGGCGTCAGAAGGTGCCAGGTAGATCGGCTGAATATCGGCAAAACTCAGGCCTTCGCGCTGCAGTGCACGCAGTACCAGGTTGTGGGCGCTGGAGCCTTTCTGCAGGGCGACCTTGCGGCCCTTGAGCGCTTTCACGGACTGAATGGGGCTGTCTTTCGGCACCAGAATCACTTCAGCCTGGGGCTTCGGTGGCTCGGCAGCGATGTACAGCAGATCGGCACCTGCGGCTTGGGCGAAGATCGGCGGGATATCACCCGTGGCGCCGATATCCAGGCTGCCGATGTTCAGCGCTTCGAGCATCTGCGGGCCTGCGGGGAATTCGATCCATTGCACCTTGGTGTCGGCAAAACGCTTTTCCAGCATGCCGTGCTCCTTGGCCAGTACCAGGCTGACCGAGCCTTTCTGGTAGCCGATGCGCAAGGTCTGCGGGTCGGCATTTACAGCCTGCACAAGACCGATCAACGCCAGTGCGGCAACCGCTAACTTCATACCTTTCATGCTCACTCCTGCCAGTCGGTCGACGGTTTTTCCCAGAGGTTGATGCCGCCCTCGACGGCGTAACGGTCGATTTCCGCCAGCTCCTCGGCGCTGAACGCTAGGTTATCCAGCGCCGCGACGTTCTCGATGATCTGCTCCGGCTTGCTCGCGCCGATCAGCGCCGAGGTGACCCGCGGATCGCGCAGGGTCAGGCCAGCGCCAGCTGTGCCAGGCTCTGGCCGCGACGCTGGGCGATTTCGTTAAGGGCGCGGGCACGAGCGGTATTGTCGTCGGACAGGTGCTCGGGTCGCAGTGACGCGCCACCCGGGCGATTGACCCGAGCGTCGGCGGGAATGCCATCGAGGTACTTGTCACTGAGCAGCCCCTGGGCCAGCGCGGTGAACACGATCACCCCGGCACCCTCCTCCTCGGTCGCCGTCAGCAGATCCTTCTCGATCCAGCGATTGAACAGGTTGTAGGCCGGCTGATGAATCAGCAGCGGCACGTTGCGCGCCCGCAGCAGCGCGGCGATTTCCTGGGTCTTGCCTGCCGAATAGGAGGAGATGCCGATGTACAGCGCCTTGCCCTGCTCGACGATGCTGGCCAGTGCACCGGCGGTTTCTTCCAACGGCGTGTGCGGGTCGAAGCGGTGCGAATAGAAGATGTCGACGTAGTCCACGCCGAGGCGCTGCAGGCTCTGGTCGAGGCTGGAAATCAAGTACTTGCGCGAACTGCCGCCCTGCCCGTAGGGGCCTGGCCACATGTCCCAGCCGGCCTTGGTGGAGATGATCAGCTCATCACGGTACTGGCTGAAATCCTCACGCAGCAGGCGACCGAAATTGCTCTCGGCGCTGCCATAGGGCGGCCCATAGTTGTTGGCCAGATCGAAGTGATTGATCCCCAGATCGAACGCCGTACGCAGCAAGGCGCGTTGGGTGTCGATGGGCGTGGCGTCACCGAAGTTATGCCACAGGCCTAGAGACAGGGCCGGCAGCACCAGACCACTGCGGCCGACGCGGCGATACGGTACACGCTCATAGCGCTGCGGGTTGGCGAGGTAGGTCATCAGAGGTTCTCCATCAGGGAATGAATGCAGGTTGCGCGGCAGGCAGGTGGTACCACTCGAGGCCCACGGCGCTGCGATTCTTGAAACCATGCCAGTAGCTGTGGTCGGCCTGCTGGCGCCCCTCGCCGTCCACCGACCATTTGCCATCGACGGCCAGCGGCGTCAGATCAAGATAGGCCTTTCTATCCAGCCCCTTGAGCTGCTGGTCGAGAAACGCCAGAACGAAATGCTGGTTGATGTTGTTGATACGCGCGCTGTCCCACACCGGCTCCGCATAGGCGGAGAAATCGTCGGGATGACTGCTGGCGGCAGGCGGTGGCGGATTCGGTGCCACGTTATGGCGCGCATTCTGATAGACCAGCAGGTAGCGCTCGGCATTCACTGCGCCGTCTACCAGGCGCTTGATACCGTCGCGATAACCGGAGACGTCGTCCTGGTCACCGGCGACGAACAGGCTCGGCACCCGCAGGCCAGCCAGACCGGCCTGATCGAAGATGCCCTGCCGCCCGCCCCAGGGGGCGAACAGCACCAGCGCCTTGATTCGTGGGTCTCGACCGCCCTCGTAGATGGGGTTGCCGGTACGTCGTGGCTCGAGCGCCTTGCCCGGCACCAGGCTGCTGGCCACCGCGCTGACACTAGCGCCAGCGGCATTCAGCGCGCCGTAGCCACCAATGGAGTAACCCAGCAAGGCGGTGCGCTGCACGTCCACATGCCCAGCCAGGAAGCTGCCACTGCCGGCCTCGCTCAAGGCGCTCAACTGCTGGAGCACGAACAGATCGTCCAGCGGGCGATTGAGCAGCGTGCTGGCGAAGCCGGCCTTGTCCGCGCGGGTCGATTCCGGGTGGTCGATGGCCGCCACCACGTAGCCGTGGGAGGCCAGGTGCTCGGTCAGGTAGCTCATCTGCAGACGCGACCCCGGGTAGCCGTGGGAGACGATGACCAACGGATAACGGCCCTCGCTCGCCGGCGCGTCACGCGATGCCCGGCCCGGGAACTCGAACGGCGTGTTGGGACGCGTGGGGTCGTTGGCACCGGCACCCAGCACATCGCGGTAGGTGGTCAGTTCCTGTTGTCCGGCCGGCAGTTGCGCCGGATACCAGATTTCCAGGCGCAGCCTTCGCTCATAACGCGGCGCAGGATTCTTCGCGTCGATGGACAGCACGTCGAGTTGATCGCGGTTTACCAGCTCAAGGGTATGTACACCCACATGATGCTCCCCACGTGCGGCAAGCTCGGGGGCGTCGGGGCGGGTGTCGCCATACAGCGCAAAGGCGCTGCCGGGAACACCTAGGGCCAGCAGACAGGCGAAGACGAATTTCATCGATTTTCCTGGGTGAAGAAACGGTTCTGCGGCGCACTCAGGCCCAGATGATCGCGCAGCGTGCGGCCCTGATACTCACGGCGGAACAGCCCGCGGCGCTGCAGTTCGGGCACCACCTGCGTGGCGAAATCTTCCAGACCGGCCGGCAGATGCGGTACCAGAACGTTGAAGCCGTCGGCAGCGCGCTCCTCGAACCAGGCCTGTAATTCGTCGGCGATCTGCGTGGGTGTGCCGATCAGGCTGTAATGCCCGCGCCCGCCAGCGATACGCCGACCCAGTTGCGCCAGGGTCAGGTTCTCCGCCCCTGCCAGTTCGGTCAGCAGCTTCTGCCGGCTCTGCTGGCCATTTTCCGTCAGCGGCAGCGCCGGTAGCGGGCCATCGGCCGGGTAGCCGGACAGATCGAAGTTGCCCAGCATGCGCCCCAGCAGCGCGATGCCGACCGCTGGCTCGACCAGTTCCTGGAAGCGATCGAATTTCTCGCGGGCCTCGCTCTCGCTCTGACCAACCACCACGAACACGCCGGGCATGACCTTCAGCGAATCCTCGCTGCGCCCGAAGGCCTGCAGGCGGCCCTTGAGATCGGCATAGAACGCCTGGGCCTTGGCCAGCGAGGTCTGCGCCGTGAAGACCACCTCGGCGGTCTCTGCGGCGAGCTGCCGACCGGTTTCCGAGGAGCCCGCCTGAACGATCACTGGTCTGCCCTGGGGCGAGCGGGCGACGTTCAGCGGCCCGCGTACCTTGAAGTGCTCCCCGTGATGGTCGAGCACATGCAATTTGGCCGGATCGAAGAACTGGCCGCTGGCCTTGTCGTGCACAAAGGCGTCGTCCGCCCAGCTGTCCCAGAGCCCGGTGACCACATCATGAAACTCCCGCGCGCGGGCATAACGCTCGGCGTGAGGGATATGCGCGTCGCGGCCAAAGTTGTAGGCCTCGGCGGCGGCGTCCGAGGTCACCAGGTTCCAGCCTGCGCGACCACCGGAAAGCTGGTCGAGGGAAGCGAACTTGCGGGCCACGTGATAGGGCTCGTTGTAGCTGGTGGTCACCGTACTGATCAGGCCGATGCGCTCGGTCACCGCGCTCAGCGCAGAGAGCAGCGTCAGCGGTTCGAAGTGCGCCGAGCGCGGCATGCGGCTGGCGATGCTATCGGTCGGCGCTGCCACACTGTCGGCCACGAACAGCGCGTCGAAACAGGCCGCTTCGGCGATCTGCGCAGTGCGCTTGTAAACCGAGAAATCCAGCGGATCGGCTGGCACGTCGGGGTGGCGCCAGGCGGCGACATGGTGCCCGGTGGCCATGAGAAATGCGCCGAGGCTGATTTGACGAGGTTGCTTGCTCATGAATCTGCACCTGCTTTGACGAAAAAGCCGTGGGTTGGCTCTGCGGCTAGTGCCACGGGGTTTTACACGCAGCGGTATTTCCAGGTTTGCTTGAGTGCAGGGTGCGCCCATGCCGACGGCATGCGCGGCGTACCCTGCACACGCATTGCAAGGCGGGTGTACCCCGCCCTGCGGGATGGATCAGAAGTCCTTGCGTAGCTGCACGCCAAAGTAGCGCTCATCGTCACGCGGAACGGAGCGGGATGCATAGTTGAGAACCGGATAGCCACTGTAAGCCAGGCCGTTGGAATAGCTCTTGTCTGTCAGGTTCTTGGCCAACAGCGCGACACGCCAGCCTTCGTTGTAGTCGGCAAGGCCCACACTGGCGTTCCAGATGCCGTAGGCACCCTGAATGGTGTTTTCGTTCTGATCGAGGCTGTACTGCACCTGATCCTGCCAGGCGTAGTCAGTGCTGAATTCGATATCCAGGCCGTTGTCCAGCGGGATGGTGTAGTCGGCGCGTACGTAGGTTTTCCAGTCCGGGCTAAAGGGCAGCGGCTTGCCATTGACTTCGCAGTTGGCCGCTGCGTTTTCCGGGCAGCTGAACTGGTCGACACGGGCCTTGGTGAAGGCCAGTGCACCGGAGAGCTTGAACTGACTGGTGACCTGGAAGGCGGCATCCAGTTCCACACCCTCGGTTGTCACGCTGCCGGCGTTGATCAGACGGGTCACCACCGCACCGCCGACCACATCATAGAAGTTGGCCTGGTAGTTCTCATACTCGGTATGGAACACCGCCAGGTTGGCGGTCAGGCGGTTGTTGAAGGCGGTGCTTTTCAGGCCTGCTTCCCAGGAGTTGGAGGTTTCCGGCTTCAACGGCTCGGTATCACGGGCCTGCATATTGAAGAACACGTTGTAGGCCGGGCCTTTGTAACCACGGGAATAGGTGACGTAGCTGGTCAGGTTGTCATTGATGTCGTACTGGAAGCCGACGCGACCGGTAAAGCCGTCTTCATCCACCGAACCTTTGCTGCCGTAGTTCGCCTGAATGCCGGCAGCGGTGCCCGTGACCACGCGCTGGTGCTTGTACTCCAGATCGTCGTGGGTCCAGCGCAGGCCGAGGATGCCGCGAAAGTCTTCGGTGAAGTTGAAGGTGTTCTCGCCGAACAGCGCCACGCTGTCGTTGACCGCTTCATAGTCGGCACGCCCGCGTTGAGTCACCAGGGTGGTCGGCGTTACCGTGCGCTGGTAGGCCTCCTCGCTCTTGCCGTGCATGTAAAACGCACCGAGCACGTACTCGTTGAACTCGCCCTTGGGTGAAGCCAGACGGAACTCCTGCGAGTACTGGTTGTAATCCACCTGACCTTTGTCGTGCGATCGCGGGGCGCCCGGGAAGATACCGGCCAAGCGATCACCGTCCTGATACTGGGTGTTGTTCCAGCCACGCCAGGCGGTGATCGACGTCAGGGTGTAGTCACCGAGCGACCAGTCCACCTGGCCAGACAAACCTTGGTTGCGGTCGTCTACCCGGGTATTCATGTCACTGTTGATGCTGCGGTTATGGTCACCCGGGGTGTAGCTGCTACCCACGGCCGCACCGAAGGCGGGACTGGTCTTGGTCAGTACGCCATTGGGGATGGTGTCCTTGCCCTGGGTGTAATCGGCGATCAGGGTGACTTTCAGTTCGTCGTTGGGCTCGAACACCAGCTTGCCGCGTGCACCCTTGCGGTCGTAGCCGTTGACGTCGTCACCGTTGAATTCGTTCTTCACGTTGCCGTCGTACTTACCCAGCAGAGTGGTCAACGAGCCTTTCAGGGTGTCGCTCAGGCGCCCGCCGATGCCGAAGCGCAGGCGGTTTTCATTGCCACCGCCGAAGTGCGAGTAATCCACGTAGCCACGGGTTTCCTCGGAGATGTCCTTGGAAATGATGTTCAGCACACCCGCCGAGGCATTCTTGCCGAACAGCGTGCCTTGCGACCGCGCAGTACTTCGATGCGCTCCAAGTCCAGCAGATCCAGAGTCGACTGCCCCGGACGGCCGAGCACCACGCCATCGATGACCGTGGAAACCGTCGGTTCTATGCCTGGCGAGGTGGTGATGGTGCCCACACCGCGGATGAACAGCGAGGTGTCCTTGTTGGACGCACCACTGCGGTAGTTCAACGTCGGCACCTGCTGCACGATGCTGGAAACGTTGTTGCGGTTGTCACGCTCGAGCTGCTCACCATCGACCACCGACACGGCAACCGGTACGTCCTGCAGGGATTGCTCACGGCGCGTCGCGGTGACCGTTACGGCTTTCAGCGAGGTGGCGGCGGGCTCGCTTGCCTCGGCCGCCCAGAGCGGTGCGGAACCGGAAGCAAGCACCACGGCGACCGCCAAGGGATGAAGGGAAATCGAACCACGGAATCGGCGCGCGCTGCGGGCGGCCGGCAAAAATGCGTTGTGCATGACGTTCACTGCCTGATTGACCGATTGATGCTCGCCAAGGCGAGCGTACTGGGCACAGTCGGTAACGGGTCTCGCTCGTGCGAGTGGCAGTCATGCGACAGAAGTGCGATGCGCTGTTAGCGCTAACAAGGCAAAGTGTGGAGAGGGCTTTAGAGATCGTCAAATACTAAAAAATGCTTTTTATATTCCAAAAAAATAAATAGTTCGGATCGCTGCAAGCGCTTTTGTTAGCGCTAACGTTGCAGTATGTTTAGCGGCCCAGCGCCATGCAGGATCCCCCATGCCCCGCCCTCCAGCCGACTCGCCACGCAAGAGACGCGGCGCTGGTCGCGTCACCCTGAGTAGCGTCGCTGAACGCGTCGGCGTGTCGTCGATCACCATTTCGCGCTACTTCAATCAGCCGGATCAGGTGTCCGAAGAACTGCGCGAGCGCATCCGCAGTGCGGTGGACGAATTGGGCTACGTGCCCAACCTAGTGGCTGGCGGACTGGCATCTGCGCGCAGGCGGATCGTCGGCATGGTCATTCCGAACATCTCCGGGCCGATCTTCGCCCAGACCATCCAGGGCTTCAGTGACACCCTCACCCGCCACGGCTACCAGTTGCTGCTGGCTTCCAGCTATTTCAGCGAGGAACAGGAGGAAAGCGCGGTGCGCGCCTTTCTCGGCTGGTCGCCGGCGGCCCTGGTGGTCACCAGCCACTTTCACAGTGCCGGTACGGAAAAGATGCTCGCCGACGCCGACATCCCGCTGGTGGAAATCTGGGACTACCGCCCCGAGCGCTCGCCCCTGCAGGTGGGCTTCCTGCATTACGAAGTTGGCGTCAGCGCCGCGCGGTATCTGCTGGACAAGGGCTACCGGCGCATCGCTTTCGTGCAGAACAGCGTGCCGGGGGATTTCAGCGCGCTGGAACGCCGCGACGGCTATGCCGATACCTTGCGTGCAGCAGGTCTCGAGCCCTGGGCGTTCGCGCCGGATGAAGACCTGCAGCCCTTCGAAGCGGGCAAGCAGGCGATGGAAAGCCTGATGCAGGGCCCGCAGCGCCCGGATGCGATCATCTTCGCCAACGACAACCTGGCCGCCGGCGGCCTGCTTGCCGGCCGCCGCGCCGACGTGCGCATTCCCGAAGACTGCGCGGTGGTGGGTTTTGGTGATTACGCCTTCGCGCCGATGCTGATGCCCAGCCTGACCACCATCCGGCCACCGGCCAGGCAGATCGGCGAAGTGGCGGCGCAGCGCATCCTGCAGAAACTGGGTGTGCTCGAGGAGGCATCGAGCGATGCCCCGCAACCGCTGGAGTGTGAGTTGATCGAGCGGGAAAGCAGCTAGGCCTTGTTCACCCAAGCGCTGACGAACTGGTCGATATTCGCTTGCGGCGCGACACGCAATTCACGCTGCGGCGTGCCCAAGTAGAGATAGCCAATCACCTGCTCGTTTTCCGCGAGGCCCAGGCCTGCATCCACCAGCGGATCATGGGACAACTCGCCAGTGCGCCACACCGCACCGATACCCTGGGCGTAGGCGGCAAGCAGAATGCCGTGAGCTGCACAGCCTGCAGCCAGTACCTGCTCCTGAGCCGGCACCTTAGGATGCTCCTGGGTGCGGGCAATCACCACTATCAGCAGTGGCGCCCGCAGCGGCATGTTGCGCGCCTTGGTCAGCGCCTCTTCGTCAGCATCGGGATACTTGCCCGCTATCGCCTCGGCAAACAGCTCGCCCAGCGCGTGACGCGCATCACCTTCGACGGTCAGGAAACGCCAGGGGCGCAGTTGCCCGTGATCCGGTGCACGCAACGCGGCGCGAAACAGCTGCTCACGCTGCTCGGCGGTGGGCGCAGGCTCGATCAAACGGGGGGCGGAAACACGGTTGATCAGCGCATCAAGAGCATCCATCGGCTCACCTCCAGATAAAGAACCAGGATTCTACCAGCCAAGCCAGGCAAGGATGACCTGAACCAGCCACATCCTATAGGAGCCCGCTTGCGGGCGAAAAACGATTGCGGCCATCACGCAAATCCGCAGCGCGGCAGCCATTCGCCGGCAAGCCGGCTCCTACAGGGATCGGGTGGATCCGTCACCTCCGTAGCCTGGCGTTGAGCGTAGCGATACCCAGGACGATTTCCCGGTGTCGCTGCGCTCGACCCAGGCTACAAAAGCGGAAGCCGAAACGGTGCTCACCCTGCAAACCGCGGTGCAGCCACCATTCGCCGGCAAGCCGGCTCCTACAGGGGGCGCGTGGATCCGTCACCTCCGTAGTCTGGCGTTGAGCGTAGCGATACCCAGGACGATTTCCCGGGTGTCGCTGCGCTCGACCCAGGCTACAAAAGCGGAAGCCGAAACGGTGCTCACCCTGCAAACCGCGGTGCAGCCACCATTCGCCGGCAAGCCGGCTCCTACACCAGCGTGCGAGCCCGGCGCAGATCCGTAGGAGCCCGCTTGCGGGCGAAGCGATGGTGGGCGCCATGCAGAACACGTGGTCTGGCCGCTAGGCAACCCGATCCGGCGACATCTCTGGCTCCAGTGGCGGCAGCAGCGGCGGCAGTCCGTAGGCCCTGCGCGCGTCATCACAATGCGGGTTGTGCTCGCCGTTAGCCCAGGAGGCCTCGAACTCGCGGCACGTGCTGGAGCGCTGTTCATACAGCGTGCAGCGCGTGCCCTGCCCCACATCGCCCAACAAGGCGTTGCAGCGTGACGGTTTGGCCTCGGTGCCGCGCATGGCGACGCGGTGCGGGGTGATCAGGATGACCTGGTCGTCGGGCACGGTTCCACCTGCCGACTGACATTCACCCCAGAAGAAGGACACACGAAAATGCGCGCAGCAGGCGCCGCACGTGAGACAAGGATTGGGCATGATTTCGAATGGGCTCAGAAACCGGCAAGGGCCGGCACCTGAGGGCGTATTCTATGCATCGCCATGGACTTGTAAAGCGGCCTGAGTGGCCGCCATGCCGGGCGATCGGAGCGCCTGAGCTGGCTGGTTTACAGCACCGGTGGCACAGGTAGAATGGCGCCACTTTTTCGCGGATAAAACCGATGGCCTGGCCAACCCTAAGACTCATCGCGTTCATCAATGGCATCTTTCTGATCACCCTGGCCATCGGCATGATCGGCCCGATGTTCACCTTGTTCGTCTTCGATCGCGCCGCGGAAGTGAGCCCCTTCGCCTGGTCGAGTCTGATCACCTTCATCGCCGGGCTGTCGATGATCGCCCGTGGACGCCCCCAGGACGTGCACCTGCGCCCCCGCGACATGTACCTGCTGACGGTGTCGAGCTGGCTGATGGTATGCATCTTCGCCGCGCTGCCGTTCATGTTCACCCAGCACATGAGCTACACCGACGCCTTCTTCGAGAGCATGTCGGGCATTACCGCCACCGGCGCCACCGTGCTGATCGGCCTGGACAACATGTCACCGGGCATCCTGATCTGGCGCTCCATGCTGCACTGGCTCGGCGGTATCGGCTTCATCGCCATGGCCGTGGCGATTCTGCCGATGCTGCGTATCGGTGGTATGCGCCTGTTCCAGACCGAATCCTCGGACCGGTCGGATAAGGTCATGCCGCGCTCGCACATGGTCGCCAAGTACATGGTGGTGGCTTACCTGGGCATCAGCCTGCTCGGCTGCCTGGGCTTCTGGCTGGCCGGCATGAATTTCTTCGACGCCATCAACCACAGCATGTCGGCCATTTCGACAGGCGGCTTCTCCACCTCGGATCTGTCCCTGGCCAAGTGGACGCAACCGGCGGTGCACTGGGTCGCCGTGGTGCTGATGATCCTTGGCAGCCTGCCGTTCGTGCTCTACGTCTCGACCCTGCGCGGCAACTTCGGCGCGGTACTGGGCGACCAGCAGGTGCGTGGTTTTCTCTCCATCCTGCTGGGTACCTGGCTGATTCTCGGAATCTGGTACTACCTGACTACCGACCTGCATTGGCTCGATGCCCTGCGCCACGTGGCGGTGAATACCACATCGATCATGACCACCACCGGCTTCGCACTGGGTGACTACTCGCTGTGGGGCGGTTTCGCCGGGATGCTGTTCTTCTATTTGGGCTTCATCGGCGGTTGCTCCGGCTCCACCGCCGGCGGCTTGAAGATCTTCCGCTTTCAGGTCGCCTACATTCTGCTCAAGGCCAACCTGATGCAGTTGGTGCACCCCCGCGCGGTGATCAAGCAGCAGTACAACCGCCACCGCCTCGACGAGGACATTGTCCGCTCGATTCTCACCTTCTCGTTCTTCTTCACCATCACCATCGCCCTGCTGGCACTGGCGCTGACCCTCTGCGGCCTGGACTGGATCACCGCGCTGAGCGGCGCCGCCAGCACGGTTGCCGGTGTAGGCCCTGGCATGGGCCCGATCATCGGCCCGGCCGGCACCTACGCCAGCCTGCCGGACATGGCCAAGTGGCTGCTGACCCTGGGCATGCTGCTGGGCCGTCTGGAAATCCTCACCGTGCTGGTGCTGCTGATGCCCGCTTTCTGGCGGCATTGATAGCCCCATCAGCGCAGACGACCGGGCGCCACAAGTGCCCGGAATCGACCTAAACTCTCCTGACATAACAACAACAGGAAGCCGTCGATGAGCAGCCAGGCCCACGAGCGTTTCAACTCCTTCGCCGAGTTCTATCCCTATTACCTGCAGGAACACGCCAATCCGACCTGTCGGCGCCTGCATTACGTCGGCAGCCTGCTGGTACTGCTGGTGCTCGGCTATGCATTGGTCAGCCAGCAATGGCTCTGGCTACTGGCCCTGCCCGTTATCGGCTATGGCTTCGCATGGGTGGGACACTTCATCTTCGAACGTAATCGCCCGGCTACTTTCCAGTATCCGCTGTACTCGCTGATGGGAGACTGGGTAATGCTCAAGGACGCCCTCACCGGGAAAATTCGTTTTTAGGCAGTTGCGCCATGGAGACCAGCAGGCAGCTCGGCATGACCGTTCGGTGTCTTATGGCATTGCACCTTTGCCGGTCTCCGCGCCAGCGTATATGATCCCGGTTTTCCGCTGGCCCCGTCCGCACGCCCCGTGCAGCCTGGCCCCCGGTAATGCAGTCGGATTTACAGCAGGGATCGTCGCCACCGCATGAATGCAACTCTTTCCGCCATTCCGAATGGGTTACCAACGCTGTCTACGCGCGAGTATTACTCCCGCGTACTGGCCTACATCGCCATAGCCGCCAGCGTCGCCGCCGGCACCTATGCGCAGGTGTTCAGCCACGAGTTGCTGTGGCTGGTACCGTACGCCCTGCTCTACCCGCACCTGGCTTACTGGATCAGCAAACGCTTCAGGGACGATCACCCGCATCGCACGATCATGACCCTGCTGTTCGTCGATGCCCTGCACTGTGGTGCCGCTGCAGCGCTGTTGGGTTTCTCGGTGGTGCCCAGCCTGATGTGCCTGCTCACGCTGACCTTCAGCGCTTTGATCGTCGGCGGGCTGCGTGACATGGGCCTTGCCCTGTTGGTGGCCTGCAGCGGTGCGCTGCTCACCGCCTCACTCACCGACCTGCACGTCGCACCGGAAACACCGGCTCTGGTGGCGCTGGTCAGTATCCTCTTTACCACGCTGTATATCTGCATAACCGCCTACTTCGTACACCAGCAGAGCATCCGCCTCAGCCAGGTACGCATCGAGATCAAGCGTGAGCAGGAAAAGGCCGCGCGTCTGGCTCGCAACCTGGCCAAGTACCTGTCGCCCCAGGTGTGGGAGTCGATCTTCAGCGGCAAGAAACACGTGCGCCTGGAAACCCAGCGCAAGAAGCTCACGGTGTTCTTCTCCGATATCCGTGGTTTCACCGAGCTGTCCGAAGAGCTGGAAGCCGAAGCCCTGACCGACCTGCTCAACACCTATCTAAACGAGATGTCGAAGATCTGCATGAAATTCGGCGGCACCATCGACAAGTTCATCGGCGACAGCGTCATGGTGTTCTTCGGTGACCCGAGCAGCCAGGGCGCCAAGAAGGATGCCATGGCCGCGGTCTCGATGGCCATCGCCATGCGCAAGCACATGAAGGTGTTGCGCCAGCACTGGCGCGCCCAGGGCATCACCAAGCCACTGGAGATCCGCATGGGGCTCAACACCGGTTACTGCACCGTCGGTAACTTCGGTGCCGATACGCGGATGGATTACACCATCATCGGTCGTGATGTGAACCTGGCCAGCCGCCTGGAAAGCGCTGCCGAAGCCGGCGAGATCTTGATCTCCCACGAAACCTATTCGCTGATCAAGGACGTGATCATGTGCCGCGACAAGGGTCAGATCAACGTCAAGGGCTTCACCCGGCCGGTACAGATCTACCAGGTGGTGGACTTCCGCCGCGACCTGGGTGCCACCTCCAGTTACGTCGAGCACGAGTTGCCCGGGTTCTCCATGTACCTGGATACCAACGGCATTCAGAACTTCGACAAGGAACGGGTCATCCAGGCCCTGCAGCAGGCTGCCGAGAAGCTGCGCGACAAGATCATCATGTAGTGCCCAGCCCCGCGGCTCGCGGCGGCAATTCGACATCCAGCGACTCACCACTCAGCAGTGGCTGTCGGGCCAGAAACTCGACAGCCGACGCGCGCCAGGATTGTCGCCCGGCCTCCTGCGCACAGTGCCTGCGATCCAGCTCCAGCGCTGCCAGGCACGCCTGACGCAAATCATCGGCGAGCACGCCCGTCACACCCGGCACCACCACATCCAGAGGCCCCGGCACGGCGAAAGCTGCCACCGGGGTGCCACAGGCCTGGGCTTCGAGCATCACCAGGCCGTAGGTATCGGTCAGCGAGGGAAACACCAGCACATTGGCACGACGATAGAAATCGGCTAACGCCTCGCCGTGCCGGTAGCCAAAGAATCTGACCTGCGCATAAGCCTGTTGCAGCGCCTCTCGCTGCGGCCCATCACCGACCACCCACTTCTCACCGGGTAGATCGAGATCGAGAAATGCCTGCAGGTTCTTCTCCGGCGCGATCCGCCCCACGTACAGGAATACCGCGGTCACCGGCGTCTGATCACGGGCCTTGGGGGCGAACAGCCGGGTATTCACGCCCTTGCGCCATAACGCCAGGCGCTGCAGCCCTCGGCTGGCGAGCCCCGCGCGCAATCGCTCGGTACTGACCAGCACCGCCTGGCTGGGACGATGAAACAGACGCAGATAGGCATACCCCAACCCCAGCGGAAGCCACGGGCAGCGAGTTGTCAGGTACTCGGGAAAACGGGTGTGCACAGCGCTGGAAAAAGCCATGCCTCGGCGCAGCAGCCAACGTCGCGCGGCCCAACCCAAGGGCCCCTCGGTCGCCAGGTGCACGCAATCCGGAGCGAATGCCTCGATGGCCGCAGCGACCCGCCACAGGTTCCAGGCCAGGGGAATCTCCGGGTAGCTCGGACAGGGCACGCAGCGAAATGCACCCGGCGCGAGCACCTCGACAAGATGCCCCATATCCCGCAACTCGCTGACCAAGGCCTGCAGGCTGGTGACCACGCCATTGACCTGCGGCGCCCAGGCATCGGTAACGATCAGCAGCCTCATGCGGCTGGCTCGATGACCGCGACCTTGTCTGCCTGTAGTTGCGCCAGCCGCTCCTGCTCATCGGCAAGGCGATACAGCTCGATGCGCCCGTCCGGGTGTTCGATCAGCGCCGTGCAGGATTCGACCCAGTCGCCGCAGTTGAGGTACTCGACATCGCCCAGCTTGCGAATCTCGGCGTGGTGAATATGCCCGCACACCACACCGTCGAAGCCGCGACGGGCGCATTCGTGGGTGATGGCTTCCTCGAAATCGCTGATGAAGTTCACCGCCGTCTTGACCTTGTGCTTGAGGTAGGCGGACAGCGACCAGTAGCCGTAACCGTAGCGACGCCGCCAGTGATTGAGCCAGCGATTGAGCACCAGCGTGAAGGTGTAGGCCGAGTCGCCGAGAAAGGCCAGCCAACGGTGATAACGGGTGATCACGTCGAACTGGTCGCCGTGGATGACCAACAGGCGCCGGCCATCGGCGGTAACGTGCTCGGCCTCGTCGACCAGCTGAATGTTGCCCAGCAGCAGCTTCGAGTAGCGGCGCAGGAATTCGTCATGATTGCCGGTGACGTAAATCACCTGAGTGCCGCGCTTGCTCATGGTCAGCAGGCGCCTGATCACATTGGTATGCGCCTGCGGCCAGTAGATGCCACCGCGCAGCTTCCAGCCGTCGATGATGTCGCCCACCAGGTAGATACGCTCGGCCTGATAACGCTTGAGAAAAGCCGCCAGGTGCTCGGCCTGGGTGTCCCGCGTGCCCAGGTGCACATCGGAAATCCACAGCGTACGGACACGTTGCTTGCGGCTCGGCCTTACCAGTTGTGCGATGCTCATCGGGCGATCTCCGGCATATTTTCGGCCGAGCTTGAGCGAAAGCGGTGAAATGATTGTGAACGTGGCATGGCGATTCGATGACAGCAGCCTCACAGCAGCGGCTGTTTTCGCAGATGCACGCTCGCTGTCCGCATCCAAAACGTCGATTCACGGAGTAAACTGGCACGACCGTTCGAGGAACTCCGCCATGTCAGCGCTCTTGTCAGTACGCCACTACCATCAGGACATCGTCTGCCACGAGCATGACCATGCCCAGTTGGTTTTCGGCCTGAGCGGACACCTGCAGTTCGAGGTTGAAGGCCTGGGCAGCCGCATCAGCCGGCAGACCCTGGTGGTGGTGCCTGCCGGTGCGCGCCACGCCTGCGACAGCCGCCACGGTAGCGAATGCCTGGTGCTCGACGTTCCCGCAGGCAATTGGCTTGAGCATCACCTCGGCGATCACGCCGATGCCAGCCAACGCCTGCTGGAAGCGCCGCAGAAAGTCGAGCTGTCGGTGACGCAGAGCGGCCTAGTCAACTGGCTTGCCGCCAGCCCGATCAACGATCCGCTGATCGCTCGTCAAGGCTCCATCCTGTTGCTGGCCAGCCTCAGCGCAGAAGCTGATCAACGTCCCAGCCTGGGTCTGCCGCTTACGGTGCTGAACGCCTACATCGAGCGACACGCCGCCCACCCGATCCAGGTGGCGGATCTGGCCAGCCTTGCCGGGCTTTCCGCTGCGCGCTTTCACAACCGCTTTCTCGACGAAACAGGGCTCACGCCCATGGCCTACGTGCGCGACAAACGCCTGCGCCTGGGCCGGCAGCTGCTGCACAACAGTCGCCTGAGTGTCGGCGAGATCGCCGCACGGGTCGGCTACACCTCGCAGAGCGCCTTCACCGCAGCCCTCTCCCGGCAATTCGGCGAAACGCCCAAGGCGCTGCGCGAGCGCCAGCCTCGCGACAAATAACGCCAGTCGCGCGACAGCTGATCCTGTTCCGGCCCTTTAAAGTGGCGACCAGAACAGGAGACGTATCATGCAAATCATCGAGTGGCAGGACTTCGAGCGCGTCGAACTGCGCGTCGGCACCCTCATCAGCGCGGCGCCCAATGAAAAAGCCTTGAAACCCGCCTACGTACTGCAGGTGGATCTCGGCGAACTGGGCATTCGCACTTCCAGCGCCCAGCTCACCGCCCACTACAGCGCAGACGAACTGGTGGGGCGCCAGGTGCTGTGCGTTTGCAACTTCGCCCCCAAACGCATTGCTGGGGTGCGCTCTGAAGTACTGGTAACGGGGGTCTATGACAGCGCTGGCAAAGTCGTCCTGGCCAGCTTCGACAAGCCACTGCCAAATGGCGCGCGCCTGGCATGAACACCCGCAATGCGCTGCTCGGCCTGCATCTGGGGGCGCTGGCGTTCGGCCTGTCCGGCATCTTTGGCGAACTGGCGAACACCACGCCGATTGCCATCGTCAGTGGCCGCGCGCTGTTCGCCGTACTTGCCCTGGGCCTGTTTCTCCTTGCGCTGGGCAGACCGTTGCGTATTGCCGCTCGCCATCTCGCCTGGTTAGGGCTTGGTGGGTTGCTGCTGGGGGCTCACTGGCTGACCTTCTTCGAGTCGGTGCGGGTCTCCGGGGTGGCCATCGCTACCCTGGGTTTCGCCAGTTTTCCGGCCTTCACGGTCTTGCTCGAAGTGCTGCTGGGAGAACGCCCACGGCCTGGCGAGTACCTGATGGTCGCCTTGGTCAGCGTTGGCCTGCTGATGGTCGCGCCGGCCCTGGATACGAGTGACAGCAACACCCAAGGGCTGCTTTGGGGAGTAATGTCAGGGCTGCTATTCGCCTTGTTGTCGCTGCTCGGCCGGGCGATAGCCTCGCATGTCGATCCTATCCAGGCGGCACTCGGCCAGAACCTGGTAGCCCTGGCCTGCTCCCTGCCATTCGCAGGTGCGACGCTGCAGGGCCTGGCAGCCCCGCAATGGTTCTGGCTGGCTCTGCTGGGCGTGTTTTGCACGGGGTTGGCGCATAGCCTGCTGGTGGCCAGTCTGCGGGTCGTCAAAGCGCGCAGCGCAGCACTGATTTTCGCCCTCGAGCCGGTGTACGGCATCAGCTTCGCCTGGCTGCTGTTCAGTCAGACGCCAACGCCTGGCATGCTTGCCGGTGGCAGCCTGATCATCGTGGCGGTATGCATGAGCGCCGCTCAGGCGGGTTCGGGGCCAGTGCCGAAAGCGGCCTAGCGGGACGACTCAGTTCGTTGCCGGGCGATCGCTATGGCCAAGATCACGGGCCGGGTCGATCACGTCGCGCACCCGCTGCTTGAGCACCTTGGCTTCGGGAAAGCCGCCATCGGCCTTGCGCTCCCAGATTTCCACACCGTTGCACTGGATGCGAAAGGTACCGCCAGTGGCTGGCTCCAGGCTCACCCTGGCAAGGTCATCAGCGAAGGTCGACAACAGCTCTTGGGCCAGCCAGGCAGCGCGCAGCAACCATTGGCACTGGGTGCAATAGGTGATGGTGACTTCGGCTTTGTTAGGGGTCATGAGTCGGCTCCATTACTAAGGCCGCCATCTTAGCGCCAGCCCATTCGAGCGCTCATGAAAAAGCGCGGCATGGCCGCGCTTCGTTTCAATCAGGAATTAGATCAGGCAATACGCGCAAGCAGCTCGCGGGCTTCCTGCTTCTCTTCTTCGTCACCCTCGTTGAGCACTTCGTTGAGGATGTCGCAGGCGGCTTCCAGATCATCCTGTTCAATGTAGGCCATCGCTAGGTTGAGCTTGGTCAGGTTCGCCTCGTTGGTGACGAACCGGTCGAGACCATCGGCCTCATCAGCAGGCAAATCATCCAGATCGAGCCAATCGTCCTCTTGCCCTTCTTCCTCCACCAACATGGTGCCAGCGAATGGGCTGCTGGCATCATGACCGAAAATATCGGTGGACTGCTCGGCGCTTGGCACCTCGGAAGTTGTGGGCTCTACGCCAGCACGTTTCTTGCGCGCGCCGTTCTCGAAGGGGTTGACCAGATCCCAGTCGGCATCCAGCGACAAATCGTCCAGGTTCAACTGGAAGTCGTCGTCCTGGCCTTTTTTCTGCTCGGGCGCAGAGGATGGCAGGTCGTCCAATTCGAGGGTCAGTTCCTCCAGTCCCTCCAACGGCTCCAGCGAATCGAAAGACTCCAGCGTTTCTGGCGGCGACGCAAACAGAGCCGGGTAACGGCTCTTGAGCTGGTCGATACGTGCATCCTCGAAACCGTCCCGACGCAACTTCGCTTCCTCTTCGGCGAAAGCGGCTGTGTTGCCCTGCTGGGCCAGTACTTCGAGCAGGCGGAAGCGGATATCAAGACGTTGCGGATTAGCCTGGGAAGCCTGACGCAACGCCGTTACTGCTTCACCCAGGCGGCCATAGGCGATATAGATATTGGCGCCTTCCAGCGGATCGGTAGCATTCGGCTCAGTGCGCGCTACAACGGGGGAACGTACTGGCAGCGGTACGTCGACCACGGCCGTGCGCGTCGCTACGACAGGCTCTACAGCCATCGGTGCGACTGCCTGAACCACCGGGGGCACAACAATCACAGGCTCGGCAATGGTTTCAGGATCAGGTTTGCGCTTACGCTTGAAGAGCAACAAGGCAAGCGCCAGTAGCGCCAGCAGAGATGCAAGTAGCACGTTCCACAGATTCCAGAACCCTTCTGCGGCTGGCTGCGCGGCAGGTACCGGAGCTACTGCGGGTGCCTGCGTGGCCGCAGACGGTGCAGTCTCGGCGGCCGGCAAAGCCGGCGCAGCAGGTGCCGGACGCTCAGCGAGCTGTTCGAGCAATTGGGCGATCTGCTGATCACGCGCTTCCATGCGCGTCATCATGTCTTTCAACTGGTTCTGCACCACCAGCAGATCCTGCTGGAGTTGCAGGTTCTCGGCACTGCGATTGGCGACTTCTTCTTCGACGCGTCGAATCTGCGCGAGCACTTCTACCTGCGGCTCGGCAGGCTGCTGCGGCGCGGTATCGGGAATGATTTGCGCAGGCGCTTCAGGTTGTGGTGCAGAACCTGACTGAGCAGGCTGGCTTGGCGCAGCCTCAGGCATACGGGCATGATCCGGCAACAGCAACGAAACGCCGGCGCGCAGGCGATGGATGTCGCCGTTGCTGAACGCCTGGGGGTTAAGGGCGTGTATGTCCAGCATCAAGTCCTGCAGGGAGGACTGATTGCCCTCTACCCGCAGCTTGGAAGCGATCGTCCAAAGACTATCCCCACTGGTCACCTGATATCGCTCACCACGACTGGCGATCGGCGTGCGGCGCGGCGGCGCGTATGAGGTGAACTGTTCATTGCCGACCTGGGCGGCCTGGCTGTTGTAGGAAGACGACGTCGGCGGGTCGAGCAGCACCGTATATTCGCGCAGCAACTGGCCGCCCGGACGTTTTAGCTCGACGATGAAATTCAGGTAGGGCTCGCGCACGGGCTGATTGGAGACCACCCGCACGACGCTGTTGCCGCCACGCATCACTGGACTGAAACGCAGGTCATTGAGGAAGTAAACGCGATCGACACCGGCAAGATTGAAGGCATCCGCCGGCGCCAGTGAGACCTTGATATCCGAAGCACTCATTTCGTCGCCGACTGCCAACAGCTCGATCTCGGCGTTCAGCGGCTGATTAAGCGCCGAATGCAGGGTGATCTCTCCCAGCCCCAGCGCTGGCGCCAGTCCCGAATAGAATGCCGACCCCGATGCCAGGCCGATTAATAAGTGACGAACACGAGTCATAAAAGCTCCCGATAACTCCGCTCGAAGAGTAGCTGCAGCAACCGAAACCGGATCGGCCTTCCTGCAAGATGCGGCGTAGCACAGCGCTGCGTCGGCAAACGCTCCTTGTCCCACCGAGTAGTGAGTATGGCCTCGATTCAACGGCTTGCGAGTTTTCAACACGCATAACCCACTCGAAATCGAGCATCTGGCCATCATACGCAAAAAGTCAGAAATACGGCTAGTTATGTGAACGCCGTCAACGTTGTGACGGGCGGATATTCCAGGCGGCAATCACGGTAAGTACGAACAGCACGCCCATTAGCAGATAGCTCTGCTGAAACGCCACCACCTCAGCCGCGAAATCACCACCCTCCTGGCGATGACGCCATTCCAGAAAGAAGGTCAGCAGGTTCACTCCAAATGCACCGCCCAACTGACGCACGAAAGTGATGGCGCCCGCTCCGTGCGCAAGCTGTTCACGGTCAAGAATGTCCAGCGCGCCAGTACTCAACGCGGGCAGCAGGATACCCAGACCAATACGGCCGACGCAGGCCCAGCAGCAAAGCACCAGAAACGAGGCCCCCGGTTCCAGCCAGCCCAGCCCGAACGAAGACAGCGCCAGCATCAGCAAACCACTGACCAGCAACACCGCGGTGGACAGCCGATCACTCAACCAACCGCCGAGAAACGAGGCCACGCCCATCAGAATGCCGGTTGGCAGCAACAGCAAACCGGCTCTGCCAGCGCTATAGCCCTCGATGGTCTGCACATGCAGTGGAATCAGATAGGTGGTGCCGTAGAGGCCCATGCCCAGGGCGAGTGCAACCCAACTGGCCTTGCGAAAACCGACATGCCGCCAGAGCCCGAGCGGTAGCAACGGGCGAGCGCTATAGCGACTGCGCCATAGAAAGCTGGCCATCGCCAGAGTACCGATCAGGCCAGTCAGCCAGACCCGCGGCTGCCCCCAGGGAAAGCGCTGCGCCTCAGCCAGCGCACCGAGCCAGGCGAACAAGCCGATGCACAGCAGGCTGAAAGCCCAGAGGTCGAGAAATGGTGTATTGCGCTGACGCTCGCTGGGCATCAGAAATTGCCCGGCGAGCATGGCCAGTACGCACATTGGCAGAGGCAGCCAGAACACCGCATACCAGCCAAAGTCATCGACCAGATAGCCGCCGATGGTCGGCCCCAGCGTTGGCGCGATCATCACGCCTAGCCCGTAGGCCCCCAGCGCGGTACCGCGACCGCCGCCAGCGAACACCTGAAAGATCAGCACCATCGCCAGCGGCTGGACGATGCCGGCACACAGCCCCTGGATGATGCGCAAGGCGATCAGTTGCCAGGCGGCATCGGCAACCAGTGCGAGTAATGACGTAACGATGAACAGACTCAAACCGGCCTGCGCCGTCATACGGGCACCCAGCCGGGCCTGCGCCCACGCTGACAGCAGCAGGCCGGCAGTCATCGCCGCGAGAAACCCCGTGGACAACCACTGAGCCAGCGGACGGCCAATCTGGAAGTCGGCCATGATTGCTGGCAAGGCCACATTGATGCTGGTCGACGCCAGAATCATCGCCATGCTGCCGAGCATCAGCACGACCAGAAGATACTGAGGATAGCGCGGCCCGAAGCGTCTCTGCAGCAGAGACAGTCCCTGCATCAGCGGCGTTCCAGATTACCCAGAATGCGTGCGTGCACCTGCTGGCAACGGCGCAGTTCTTCCTCGTCGATGCCAGCAAAAAGCTCTTCGCGCAACTGCGTGGAGATCGCCTCGATTTGCTCGATCAACGGCTTGGACGGCGGGCACAAGGCGATTTTCTTGGCCCGACGATCCTCGGGAACCGCATGGCGGCTGACCAGCCCCTGCGCCTCCAGGCTGTCGAGCAAGCGCGCCAGCGTTGGCCCCTCGACACCAACGCTCTGAGCCAACTCACGCTGGGTCGGCAATTCAGCGAAACGGCCGATGTGCAGCAGTACCAGCCAGCGCGCCTGGGACAACCCCAGACCGGCGAGACGCCGATCCAGCTCGGCACGCCAGGAACGGGAAAGCTGGGCCAACTGCATGGCAAAACGGTGTTGTTCGGTTTGGGACATTGAGGCTGCTCTTGGAATTATCAAAAACTAATTATTAGCGAGCTAACCATAGCTTTTGGCCGAGAGCAAGATTGCAGTCGTTGCGAGATAAGAGTCTGTCGCGTCAATAATCGTCGATCAGGCTTCGAATTCGGCTTGCAACGCTGCACGAACGCAATGCAGCACGCCCTCCTCCACACGCCCAGCGAACAGCGGGCTGATTTGCGCCACCGGCGGCAGCTCACCCTCACCATCGAGAAAAGCGTCCTGAATCTCACCAAGCAGCTCTTCCGGCAGATCGAGGGCCTGCTCCAGAGAGATCTGCTGGTCAGCGATGGCTTCGGCGAGCAGCGAGTACGCGCTCTTCTGACTGCAGCCGAGCTGATTGGCAATCTGCGCTGGGGTCATGCCCGCGCGCGCCAGGCTGACCAGTTCATGGCGCAAGTCCACCACTGGCTGCGGCGTTTCGTTGCCGGCCAGTACTTCGAGGAAGGCATCGCCGTAGCGCTCCAGCTTACGGGCCCCCACGCCACTGACGCGGGCCATCTCCGCCAGCGTGGTGGGTTTGCTGCGCAGCATCTCCAGCAGCGTGGCGTCGGGGAAGATGACGTAAGGCGGTACGCCGTGCTCCTCGGCCAGACGCTTGCGCAGGGCACGCAGCGCTTCCCACTGCTCGCGCTCTTCACCACGCACCAACTGCCGTGCCGGGCTGCCCGAGGCCTTGGCGCTCTGTTGCGGCTTGAGATCACGGCGCAGCTGCAACGTCACCTCGCCACGCAGCAAAGGCCTGCAGCTGTCAGACAAACGCAGCCCGCCGTAGCCTTCCAGATCCACATCTGCCAGGCCACGCGCTACCAGCTGACGGAACAGCGAGCGCCACTCCCCTTCGCTGAGCGCACTGCCAACACCGAATACAGAAAGATGCTGGTGGCCGAGGCCGCGCATCTTCTCGTTGTCACGGCCCAGCAGAATGTCCACCAGGTGGCCGACGCCATAACGCTGGCCACTGCGGTAGATGGCCGACAGCGCCTGGCGAGCCGGCTCGGTGGCATCCCAGGTCTGCACGCCGTCGGTGCAGTTGTCGCAATGGCCACAGGGCTGCGGCAGGTCTTCGTCGAAATAGGCCAACAACACCTGGCGACGGCAACGGGTTTCCTCGCACAAAGCCAGCATCGCATCGAGCTTGTGCTGCTCCACGCGCTTATGACGCTCGTCGCCCTCGGAGTTGGCGAGCATCTGCTTGAGGAAGATCATGTCCTGCAGCCCGTAGGCCATCCAGGCTTCAGCAGGCAGACCGTCGCGGCCGCCACGGCCGGTTTCCTGGTAATAGGCTTCCAACGACTTGGGCAAATCGAGGTGGGCGACGAAGCGCACGTTGGGCTTGTCGATGCCCATGCCGAAGGCGATGGTCGCCACCATGATCAGCCCTTCCTCATTAAGGAAGCGTTTCTGGTTGTAGGCGCGCAGCTCACTGGGCAGGCCAGCGTGGTATGGCAGTGCCGGGAAGCCCTGCTCGGATAGAAACGACGCGACTTCTTCGACCTTCTTGCGCGACAGGCAATAGACGATGCCGGCATCGCCCTTGCGCGCGGCCAGGAACGCCAGCAACTGCTTGCGGGGCTGCTCCTTGGGCACGATGCGGTAAAAGATGTTGGGGCGGTCGAAACTGGACAGGAAGCGTTCAGCGTTCTGCAGATGCAGACGATTGACGATCTCCTCGCGGGTACGCATGTCGGCAGTCGCGGTCAGGGCAATGCGCGGCACCTCGGGGAACAGCTCGGCCAACTGCCCCAACTGCAGGTACTCGGGACGGAAATCATGCCCCCACTGAGACACGCAGTGAGCTTCGTCGATGGCGAACAGGGCAACCTTCAGCTGCTGCAGGAAGGCCAGCATGCGCGGCTGCACCAGCCGCTCCGGGGCGAGATAGAGCATCTTGATCTCGCCGCGACGAATGCGATCGGCGATATCGCGCTGCTGATCGGCGTCCAGTGTCGAGTTCAGCGCCACTGCGGCGACACCCAGCTCTTCAAGGGTCGCCACCTGATCGTCCATCAGCGCGATCAGCGGCGAAACGACTACGGCCAGCCCGTCACGCAACAACCCGGGTACCTGGAAGCACAGCGACTTGCCGCCGCCGGTCGGCATCAACACCAACGCATCGCCGCCACTGGCCACACGCTCGATGATCGCACCCTGGCGGCCACGGAAGCTGTCATAGCCGAATACGTCTTTGAGGATGCGTTGCGCCTGCTCGAGCATGTAGGGTCTCCGAATCAAGCGGGGCATTATACGCAAGTGTCTCGCGGCGACGGGCAACGGATGTGTTTTTTAGCGTTTAGCACGCCGTTTTGCCTGCAACTCTGGCCGGGTAGGTTGGTCTGCTCTAGAATCCAGCCTCGTTTACTTCCTCAAGGTAGCCACCGATGTCCTTCGCCGAGCAACTGTCCCGTCTGCAAGCCTTCCTCGATGCTGATGAACTGCACGAAGAAGCGCTGGACTATGTCGCCGCACACGGTTACCTGACCGCCCTCTCCATCTGCCCGGACAAGGTCGAAACCCGTGAGTGGATCGACGCGTTGTTCTCCGAGCCGCCGCACTACCGCAGCGATGAAGAGCGTGATGACATCGAAGCCACTCTGATTCAGTTGCAGTCGCATATCGCCCGCCAGCTGGCCAGCGATGACGAGCCGGAAGTACCGTGTGAGCTGGATCTCGGTGACGAGCCGGACGACTCCGACCTGCGTGGCTGGTGCATCGGCTTCATGGAAGGGGTATTCCTGCGCGAAGCCGTGTGGTTCGATGACGCTGAAGACGAAGTCAGCGAGCTGCTGCTACCGATCATGGTCGGTTCGGGCCTGTTCGATGAACAGCCGGAGTTCGCTGAGATTGCCCGTGATCGCGACTTGGTCGATAGCATGATCGAACAGATCCCGGAGCTGCTCACCGCACTGTTCCTGCTGTGCAATGCGCCTGAAGAAAAACCGGCGCTGCTCAAACCTCGCCACCACTGATAGCGACGCCATCAACATGGCGCGCGAACCCTACGAAACACGCAACCCTCTGCTGCGCTACAGTCTGCTGACCCTCGGCTGGCTGAGCGTAGCACTGGGCGTGCTCGGCATATTTCTGCCGGTGCTGCCCACCACTCCCTTCCTGCTGCTGGCCGCTGCCTGCTTCATGCGCAGCTCGCGACGCTTCTACCTATGGCTGGTCGAACATCCTCGCCTCGGCCCGTGGATTCGCGACTATCTGGAGGGTGAAGGCATTCCTCGCAAAGCCAAGATTTACGCCATCGGCCTGATGTGGCTGAGCATTGGCGTTTCCTGCTGGCTGGTTCCACTGGTATGGGCGCGCGCGTTCATGCTAATCAGCGCTGTGCTGGTGAGCCTGTACATTCTCAAACAGAAGACCTTACCGGATCGGCACTGAATGTGCCGACAGCACCTGCGCACCGCAAATGCGGCGTCATGGTAGGAGACTCTATGTCAACGAGGCCCCTGGTTTGGGATTGTAGTCGGCCTCGCTTGCGCGCGAATCGGGGGCACGACACGGGTCTTCGCAATGGCCACTATCGCATTGTAGGAGCCGCGACCCCGCGGCGAATGTTGGCCACTCCGCAGATATTCAGAATGGCCACCACCGCATTCGCGCCGGGTCGACGCTCCTACCGGATTGGCGTTGCCCCCCCATCTCGCAAGCACCTCACTACTGTAGGAGCCCGCTTGCGGGCGATCAGTAGTTCGGTTCCCGATCGATCAGAATGGCCACCATCGCTTCGCCTGCAAGCGGGCTCCTACACGATGGTAGGTAACGCGATTCCGTAGGAGCGGGCTTGCCGGCGAATGATGGCCGTGATGTGCTTTGCGGTACGGCCACCATCCCATCGCACCGGGTCGCCGCTCCCACGGTCGATGGACTGCTGCTAGCCAGAATGGCATCGCCAGCAGATTTCCCATCCGCTGATACACTGCACTGCAGGTACGTTCACGGGCGGCGACGAATATGACTATCCAGCGCGCAGAGGATACGGTTCAGACCACTCACTTCCGCAGTGACCGGGTCAGCACCATCAATGGCCGCTTCTTCTTCACGACCCGCGAGGGCACCCTCGAAGGCCCCTACTTCTCCCGCGATGAAGCCGAGCGAAATATCCCCCGCTACATCGACCGCATGCTGCAGGCCTTGGCGATCATCGAGAGTCGCAACAGCACGGGCAGTTTCAGGCCATAACCCATTGGCTATTAGCCCTGGGTATCGCTTCGCTCAACGCCAGGCTACGGCCACTGATATCGGCAGTATTAGCGCTCGCTCTTTTCGAACGCCGCCTCCAGCGCATCGTTGATGGTACGCAGCACCTTTATCCGGGCGAACTGCTTGTCATTGGCCTCGACCAGTGTCCACGGCGCCAGGCGGGTACTGGTGCGATCAACCATGTCGCCCACCGCCTCGCGGTACTGCGGCCACTTTTCGCGGTTGCGCCAATCCTCTTCGGTAATCTTGAAGCGCTTGACCGGATTGGCCTCACGCTCGCGAAAGCGCTCCAGCTGGGTATTCTCATCGATGGCCAGCCAGAACTTCACCAGCACCACACCTGCATTGCTGAGCTGCTCCTCGAAATCGTTGATCTCGCCGTAAGCACGCAGCCAATCCGCCGGCTCGCAGAAACCCTCGACCCGTTCCACCAGCACGCGGCCGTACCAGGAACGGTCGAACACGGTGAACTTGCCGCGCGCCGGAATATGCCGCCAGAAGCGCCATAGATAAGGCTGGGCGCGCTCTTCCTCGGTCGGCGCTGCCACCGGCACGATGCGGTATTGCCGGGGATCCAGCGCCGCAGCGACCCGACGTATAGCACCGCCCTTGCCGGCGGCATCGTTACCCTCGAACACCGCCACCAGCGCGTGGCGGCGCATGCGTTTATCGCGCATCAGTTGCGACAGGCGTGCCTGCTCGCGAGTCAGTTGCTCACGGTAGTCAGCCTTGGCGAGGCTCACACTCATATCCAGGCTGTCGAGCAAGCTGCATTGATCGGTTCGGGTCATCAACGGCGTGGCATGGGGCAAGGGAGCACGCTCACCCGTACCGCGCAGCGCAGCCTGCAAACCCTCGAGGAGAACGCGCCCAACAGTCAGGCTGCGGTAATTGGCGTCCGCCCCGGCGACGATGTACCAGGGCGAGTAATCGCGGCTGGTGCGCCGCAACAGATCCTCGCCGACACGCACGAACTTGTCGTAGGTCTTCGACTGCTGCCAGTCCAGCGGGCTCAGGCGCCAGCTGTGCAGTGGATCGTCCTGCAGGCTCTTGAGACGCCCCAGCATCTGTTTCTTGGAAAGGTGAAACCAGAACTTGAAGATCAGCGTGCCTTCGTTGCACAGCATCTGCTCCAGGCCCAGAGCGCCGTCGATGGCGCCATTGAGGTCGTCCTTCTTCAAATCGCCGTGCACGCGACCTTGTAGCATCTGGCTGTACCAGTTGCCGAAGAAGATCCCGATACGCCCTTTGGGTGGCAGCTGCCGCCAATAACGCCAGGCGGCTGGCCGGGCTAGCTCTTCGTCGGTTTGCTGATCGAAGGTGCTGACCTGGATAAGGCGCGGATCCATCCACTCGTTGAGCAGCTTCACCGTCTCGCCCTTGCCTGCCCCCTCGATGCCGTTGATCAGGATGACAACCGCCGAGCGCCCCTGCTCGCGCAACGCGTATTGCGCCTCGAGCAGTGCCTCGCGCAGCACTTGCTCTTCGGCGTCGAAGGTAGCCTTGTCGATGATGTGGTCGATCTCGGCGGATTCGAACATAAGCACCTCTTCCTGAAATGTATGCCCCAGACTAGGGGCCGTTGGCATTTCAGCGCAAGCCACGATGCACAGGTGGATTGCCCTCAGCATCGCGAGGCTCGATCCAAGCGGAGGGTGTAGGAGATTCTATGTCAACGAGGCCCCAGGCTTGAGATTGTAGTCGGCCTCGCTTGCGCGCGAATCGGGGGCACGACACGGGTCTTCGCAATGGCCACTATCGCATTGTAGGAGCCGCGACCCCGCGGCGAATCGTATGAGCAACGCCAAAATCGCGTTATGGCCACCATCATTCGCGCCGAGGTCAGCGCTCCTACGCGATACGCCAGCCTTATACGCGCTCGCTCTGCACATCGCCCCTGCTAGAATCGCCGCCCTGCCTGCTCCAGGAACGCCACGATGGCCGATCAACACGCACAACTCGACTGGGACGAACAGGGCCAACCCTCGTCGCGCCAATACGCCGATGTCTATTTCTCCCGGGAGAACGGCCTGGAAGAGACGCGCTATGTGTTCCTTACCAACAATGATCTTCCGCAACGCTTCGCTGCACTGCAACCCGGCGAGCAGTTGGTGATCGGCGAAACCGGGTTCGGCACCGGCATGAACTTTCTTTGCGCCTGGGAGCTGTTCGAGCAGCAGGCCGCTGCCGGTGCACGGTTGCATTTCGTCAGCGTGGAAAAGCACCCTCTCACCCATACCGACCTGAAGCGCGCGCTTGCCTTGTGGCCGTCATTACAGAGCTATAACGAGCAATTGCTGGCGAGCTATGTCGGTGTCAACGCAGGCTTCCAGCGCCTGGTTTTCGACGCTGGCCGCGTGGTGCTGACACTGATGATCGGTGACGCCTTGAGCATGCTGCCGCAGCTTAATGCGCGTATCGACGCCTGGTTTCTCGATGGCTTCGCTCCCGCCAAGAACCCCGAGATGTGGACGCCCGAGCTATTTGCCCAACTGGCCCGGCTCAGCACGCCGGACACCACGCTTGGCACCTTCACCTCCACCGGCTACGTTCGCCGAGCGCTTAAGGAAGCTGGGTTTCAGATCAAGCGCGTACCGGGCCTGGGCAAGAAGTGGGAAGTCATGCGCGGCACCTTTGGCGGTACAGCCAGCACCTTGAGCAAGCCCTGGTTCGCGCGCCCTGCGTATCGCCCCAGCGAGCGTCGTGCCCTGGTGATCGGCGCGGGGCTCGCTGGTTGCGCCACCGCAGCCAGCCTCTCCGCACGCGGCTGGCAGGTGGAAGTGCTGGAGCGTCACGCAGCCATCGCCCAGGAAGCCTCGGGGAACCCGCAGGGCGTGCTGTACCTCAAGCTTTCCGCTCACGGCACAGCGCTGTCGCGATTGATCGTCGATGGCTTCGGTTACACACGCCGCCTGCTTGAGAGCCTGCACAAAGGGCAGGACTGGGACAATTGCGGTGTGCTGCAACTGGCCTTCGACGACCGTGAAGCGCAGCGTCAAGCCAAGCTCGCTGCTGCCTTTCCCGAAACATTGCTGACCCAGGTGAGTCGTGACGAGGCCGAACGCCAGGCAGGCATCGGGCTGGCGAGCGGCGGGCTGTTCTATCCCGACGCCGGCTGGGTGCACCCGCCGGCCCTCTGCCAACTCCTGATCGATCATCCCAACGTGAGCCTGCATGTCTTTCAACACGCCTTGCAGCTCAAGCGCGTGAACGGTGAATGGCAAGCCTGGAGCGGTGAGCAAATGATCGCCAGTGCAGCGGTGGTCGTGCTCTGTGGGGCAGCAGATATCACCCACTTCGAGCAAACCGCGCAACTGCCGCTCAAACGCATCCGCGGGCAGATCAGCCGGCTGCCTGCATCGCCCGCAAGCACCATGCTGCGCACGGTCGTATGTGCGGAAGGTTATGTGGCGCCGGTTCGCCATGGCGAGCACACCCTGGGGGCCAGCTTCAACTTCGATAGCGATGACCTGACGCCGAGTAGCGCCGAACACGCCAGCAATCTGGATCTGCTCAGAGAGATATCCAGCGACCTGGCCGAACGCCTGCAGGTCGACACGCTCGAGCCGGATACGCTGCAAGGTCGCGCGGCCTTTCGCTGCACCAGCCCGGATTATCTGCCTATCGTCGGACCGCTGGCAGATGCCAGTGCCTTTGCCGAGGCTTACGCCGTATTGGCGCGCGATGCTCGCCAGGTGCCGCAACCCCCCTGCCCGTGGCATGAGGGTTTGTACATTAATAGTGGCCACGGCTCGCGCGGGCTGATCACAGCGCCCTTATCCGGTGAGTTGATCGCCGCCTGGCTGAATGACGAACCGCTGCCAGTCCCACAAGATGTAGCCGAAGCCTGCCACCCCAACCGCTTCATGCTTCGGCAACTGATCCGCAAGGGCTGACCCCTGCCACCCCAGTGATGCGTGACGATCCAGACCAGTAGGAGCCCGCTTGCGGGCGATGCGATTGCAGCCATCACGATAATCAGTGTCCTGCCCAAGATTCGCCCGCAAGCGGGCTCCTACAGCACCGAGGCGTCTACAAGCGGGACGTTCGACGCCAAACCGGTATGAGCGCTCCTGCCCAACACGCCATCGCCCCGTCATTTTATTGAACATTCCTACGCCGAGGTGACTCGAAAAAGCTCGGGACTGCTGTGCTGCCGTAGGCGTACATCAGTCTCAGATGCTCGATTGTCTCCGGTGCGCTCTGGAGCGTGCTGGAACTCAGAACCGGTACACAACTGGTACGGACTGACGTTAAGGAGGAACAGAGCCCAGGAAATACGCGGGCTTTATAGACTATGTGCGGAATAGCAGGCGAACTACGCTTCGATAACCAACCAGCCGACCTGGCTGCCGTTGAACGCATCACTCACCACCTCGCCCCACGTGGCCCCGACGCCCATGGCTTCCATAGCCGCGGCCCCGTCGCCTTCGGCCACCGCCGACTGAAGATCATGGATCTCGCCGAAGCCTCGGGCCAGCCGATGATCGATAACGATCTCGGCCTGTCGATGGTCTTCAACGGCGCCATCTACAACTACCCGGAACTGCGCGGCGAGCTGGAACAGCTTGGCTACCGCTTCTTTTCGGGCGGCGATACCGAAGTGTTGCTCAAGGGCTATCACGCCTGGGGCGAAAAACTGCTGCCCAAGCTCAACGGCATGTTCGCCTTCGCCATCTGGGAACGCGACAGCCAGCAGCTGTTCATCGCCCGTGATCGCCTCGGCGTGAAGCCGCTGTACCTCTCCAAGACCAAGGATCGCCTGCGTTTCGCCTCCAGCCTGCCAGCGCTGCTGAAAGGTGGCGATATCGGCAAGACCCTCGACCCCATCGCGCTCAACCACTACCTGAATTTCCACGCTGTGGTACCGGCTCCGCGCACCATTCTTGCCGGTGTCGAGAAGCTGCCACCCGCTACCTGGATGCGCGTTGACGTCAATGGCAAGGTCGAGCAGAAAGTCTGGTGGACGCTGAACTACGGCCCTAGCGCCGAAGAAGCCAACTACGGTTTCGACGAGTGGCGCGATGCAGTACTCGACGGCATGCGCGAGGCGGTTTCGATCCGTCAGCGTGCCGCAGTCGATGTCGGTGTGCTGCTCTCCGGCGGTGTCGACTCCAGCATGCTGGTCGGCCTGCTACGTGAGGCGGGCGTCGAGAACCTGTTGACCTTCTCCATCGGTTTCCAGGATGCCGGCGGCGAGCGCGGCGACGAGTTCCAGTACTCGGATCTGATCGCCAAACGCTTCGAAACCCAGCATCACCAGCTGCGCATCGGCGAGAACGAAATTCTCGATCAGTTGCCAGCGGCCTTCCGCGCCATGAGCGAGCCGATGGTCAGCCATGACTGCATCGCCTTTTACCTGCTCTCGCGGGAAGTGGCCAAGCACTGCAAGGTGGTGCAAAGCGGCCAGGGCGCTGACGAGCTGTTCGCCGGCTACCACTGGTATCCGCTGGTCGATGGTGCCGAAGACGCCTTTAGCGCCTATCGCAAAGCCTTCTTCGACCGTGAGCACGACGAATATGCAGCCTGCGTGCAACCCGCCTGGCTGACCGATGACGTGGCCGGTGAGTTCGTTCGCCAGCACTTCGCCCAGCCGGGTGCCGATGCCGCCGTGGACAAAGCGCTGCGTCTGGACAGCACGGTGATGCTGGTCGACGACCCGGTCAAGCGTGTCGACAACATGACCATGGCCTGGGGCCTCGAAGCCCGTACGCCGTTCTTGGATTACCGCCTGGCCGAATTGTCCGCGCGCATCCCGGGTCAGTACAAACTGCCCGAAGGCGGCAAGTACGTGCTCAAGGAAGCCGCGCGCAAGGTTATCCCTTCCGAGGTCATCGACCGCAAGAAGGGCTACTTTCCGGTTCCAGGCCTCAAGCACCTGGAAGGCGCGACGCTCGGTTGGGTTCGCGATCTGCTGGTCGACCCGGCTCATGACCGCGGCATCTTCAACCCACAGATGCTCGACCGCCTGCTGACCGACCCGCAAGGCCAACTGACGCCACTGCGCGGCTCGAAGCTATGGCAGATGGCAGCACTCAACCTGTGGTTAAGCGAACAGGGACTGTAACGACGAACCGGGGGAGCCATACGCTCCCCCGTCACTCAACAGGAATGGCCGAATCCGCCTCGATGCGGATCAGCAGACAGGTCAACCGATAGCCGGCACATGCCGGACATGCGAAAGCAAAGGAACACTCTCCAATGCGAGCCACTGCCCACAATCAACGCCTCCTCCGAGGCCAATCCCCCCTCCTACGAGCGCTTGCAGGCACGTTTTGCCGAGGAGCACGGTGATGGCATCAGCCAGCCGCAGATCGTGCATTGCGGATGGGGTCGACTGCTGATCGGGCACACCTTTCCGGATGCCTCGGTACTGGCCGAAGAGCTGCTCAGCGAGCAGCCCGGCGAGCGCGACATCGCCCTTTATGTAGCAGCACCGCAGCAGGTGTTGTCGTATGCGCCCCAACAACTGTTTCTCGACCCGTCAGACACGCTGCGCCTCTGGTTCAGTGACTACCGCCAGGCCCGCCGCGGTTTTCGTGGCTTCCGCGTGCGGCGCGCGCAGACGCCAGCCGACTGGCAGGCGATCAACTGCCTGTACCAGACCCGCGGCATGCTGCCCATCGACACGGAAAAACTGACCCCTCGTCACCAGGGTGGCCCGGTTTACTGGCTGGCCGAAGATGAAGACAGCGGCGCGGTAATCGGCAGCGTGATGGGCCTCAATCACCAGAAGGCCTACCACGACCCGGAACTCGGCAGCAGCCTGTGGTGCCTGGCGGTCGACCCTGCCTGCAGCCGCCCAGGCGTTGGCGAAGTACTGGTGCGCCATCTCGTCGAACACTTCATGAGCCGTGGCCTGAGCCACCTCGACCTGTCCGTGCTGCACGACAACGGCCAGGCCAAGAAGCTGTATGCCAAGCTGGGTTTCCGCGAACTGCAGACCTTCAGCGTCAAACGCAAGAACGGCATCAACCAGACGCTGTTCCTCGGCCCAGGCCCGGACGACAACCTCAACCCTTATGCGCGCATCATCGTCGACGAAGCACGGCGCCGCGGCATCGATGCCCATATCGATGACGCCGAAGCCGGTCTCTTCACCCTCAGCCAGGGTGGACGCCGCATCCGCTGCCGTGAATCGCTGACCGACCTGACCAGCGCCGTGACCATGACCCTGTGCCAGGACAAGCGCCTGACCCACCGCACCCTCAGCCGTGCCGGTCTGAGTCTGCCAGCACAGCGCCTGGCAGGCAGCGCGGAAGACAATGCGGCGTTTCTCGCCGAGCACGGCAGCCTGGTGGTCAAGCCGGTAGACGGCGAACAAGGCCAGGGCGTGGCCGTCGACCTGCGCACACCAGCCGACGTACAAGCCGCCATCGAACGCGCCCGCCCCTTCGACGAGCGTGTGCTGCTGGAGAGCTATCACGAAGGTTTCGACCTGCGCATCGTGGTGATCGGCTTCGAAGTGGTCGCCGCCGCGATTCGCCGCCCGGCAGAAGTGCTGGGCGATGGCCGCCACACCATCGGTGAGCTGATCGACGCACAAAGTCGTCGCCGTCAGGCCGCCACCGGTGGCGAAAGCCGCATTCCCAAGGACGCCGAAACCCTACGCACCCTTCATGCCGCTGGCTTCGACTACGACAGCGTGCTGCCCCAGGGCAAACGCATGGCCGTGCGCAAGACCGCCAACCTGCACACCGGCGGGATTCTCGAGGACGTCACCGGCATTCTCCATCCAACGCTAGCCGAAGCAGCGGTCAAGGCTGCCCGCGCGCTGGACATTCCGGTGGTGGGTCTCGACCTGCTGGTACCGGCAGCGGATCAGCCCGAACACGTGTTCATCGAGGCCAACGAGCGCGCAGGCCTCGCCAACCATGAGCCCCAGCCGACCGCCGAACGCTTCATAGACCTGCTGTTCCCACTGAGCCATGGCGTAGGTGATTGAGTCTTCTCATTACACGGATTGATGGGTTTCACCTGCGCGGCCCGATTCATCCTACGGAGCTGTACCGTGGATCACGCGGACGTAGGATGGGTCGAGGAGCGAAGCGACGATACCCATCAATCGACCCAACGCTAGCCCGGCAGGAAACCCTCATCGCCATCGCAGGTCAGCATGTAACACAGACCTGATTTTACCGTCCGTCGACAGGCGTCAAAGCATTCACCCAAGACTGACGCCGCTCGGCGGCCCATCCCCGTCATAGATGGAGATCCCATGTCGCAAATTCCTGAACCAGACCTCGAGTACATGCAGAAAGTACTGCTGGAAATGCTCGCCATTCCCAGCCCAACCGGCTTCACCGACACCATCGTGCGCTATGTCGCCGAGCGCCTGACGGAAATCGGTATTCCTTTCGAAATGACCCGACGCGGCACCATCCGCGGCACACTCAAAGGCCGCCGTTACAGCCCCGATCGTGCGGTGTCTGTACACCTCGACACCATCGGCGCCATGGTGCGCGAGATCAAGGACAACGGCCGCCTGTGCCTGACCGCCATTGGCTGCTGGTCGAGCCGCTTCGCCGAAGGCAGCCGTGTCAGCGTGTTCAGTGACCATGGTGTACTGCGCGGCAGCGTGCTGCCCCTGCTGGCCTCCGGGCACGCCTTCAACACCGAAGTGGATCAGATGCCAATCTCATGGGATCACGTCGAACTGCGCCTGGACGCTCTGGTCGCCAGCCGTGCCGACTGCGAAAGCCTAGGCGTATCCGTCGGCGACTTCGTGGCCTTCGACCCACTGCCCGAGTTCACCGAGAGCGGCCACATCAGCGCCCGCCACCTGGACGATAAAGCTGGCGTCGCAGCGCTGCTCGCCGCGCTCAAGGCGGTGGTGGAAAGCGGCCAGGAGCCGCATATCGACTGTCACCCGCTATTCACCATCACCGAAGAAGTCGGCTCTGGCGCCGCCGCAGCCTTGCCGTGGGACGTCAGCGAATTCGTCGGCATCGACATCGCCCCGGTCGCCGCGGGCCAACGCTCTACCGAGCACACCGTCAGCGTCGCCATGCACGACTCCGGTGGTCCCTACGACTATCACCTGTCCCGGCAACTGCTGCGTTTGGCGAGCGAGAACGAAATCCCGGTGCGCCGCGATCTGTTCCGCTACTACCACAGCGACGCGCAATCAGCGGTCACCGCGGGCCACGATATTCGTACCGCGCTGATCGCCTTCGGCTGCGACGCGACCCACGGCTACGAACGCACCCATATCGACAGTCTCGCCGCCCTCTCCCGCTTGCTCGGTGCCTACCTGCTAAGCCCACCGGTATTCGCCAGCGACGCCCAACCGGAAAACGGTTCTCTGGAGCGCTTCAGCCACCAACTGGAGCATGATGCACAGATGGAGCCGGACACCCGCGTGCCGACCGTCGATAGCCTGGTGGGTAATAGAGATAGAGAGAGCTAGCCCCGTTATAGGAGGCACGCACTTGCGGCGAATGAGATGGGCAACGCGATAATCGCGCCGAGGGCGACGCTCCTACAGAGGTGCTGCGACCACCTCTGTAGGAGCCGGCTTGCCGGCGAATGGCAACCATGCCGCTATTATGCAGACCGCCCACGATCGCATCGCCCGCAAGCGGGCTCCTACAGTAGTGAGGTGCTTGCGAGATGAGGGTTCAACGCCAATCCGGTAGGAGCGTCGACCCGGCGCGAATGCGGTAGTGGCCATTCTGAATATCTGCGGAGTGGCCAGCATTCGCCGCGGGGTCGCGGCTCCTACAATTCGATTGTGGCCATTGCGAAGACACGTGTCGTGCCTCTGATTCGCGCACAAGCGAGGCCTACTACAACCCTAAGCAAGGGGCCTCGTTGACATAGAATCTCCTACACGGTTTCTGGCATCTACGCGATCCTGTAGGAGCCGGCTTGCCGGCGATCCTCGTTCAGCCGAAGCCCCATAGCAGACCGAGGCTTACGGTTCCCGCAAGCACCTGCCACACGCTCAAGCCCATTACGCCAATAGCCAAACACGGTAACCTGCCTCTACGTTTCTAACGACAAATAGCTCACCTCCTCAAACAGGCATTCGGGCTGGGACAGCGTTTTCTTCGCGAATCGGGATCTACGGCGAACCGAAAACCAGCGCAACGACACTCGCTTTCACCGCCACATGAACTTCCCAGGTGGCCACGTGCGAGCTGACACATCCACCCTGCCCTTGGACATGGAAATCGGCTTGATTACGGAAGACGTTGCAGGTGCATACCAGAAAGCAATCGCCGCGGCTGCGACAGAACTGTCTGCACCCATTCAAAAAACCTGGGGCAAACCGTCGCCTATGTGCGCGCTCCGGGCGGCACGCTGATTGAGCTCTGCTCACCGTGGGGATCTAAGCCACACCATCACATCGCTTAACAATCACCCCTCTATCTGGCGACTCAACGGTTGCCATCACTTACCTTGCGAGCTAGAGTGCGGCGGTCACGGCTAATGCGGTGGCCGGGTGTAGCAACCTGAATGTTCGAGACGCGGTGCGTCCAAATTGCGTAGTCGGTGTTTATACCGTGCTACTGCATTTCTATGGCGGGCCGTACGGGGCAGGCTTCGGCCTGGCCGGTTCCCTCGGACGCCGGTTTGCTACCCCCGTATGGTCCGTCACCATAACCGCGTAGCAACGGCGGTGGCGGCTCCTTAATTGTTCGAGGAGCATAAGGAAAATGCGCTATCCAGCTTTTACGCAAGGGCACCACCTAGCCCATCAAGCAGTTTCAATAACCTCCACAAAGGAGGTGCGCCATGGCTAATTCACAAGGTCGAGTTTTGCCGTTTCCTCGGCGCCCAAGCCCCATTCCCCTCACCAATTACCAACCTCGCACCGCTCAGGCAGATGCCGAACTGCGTGCCGCAATGCTGAAAGAACTGCTCGATGATCTCACCATCCGAGCCGAACACAGTACTGATCGGCTGCGAATACGTTTGGTAACACTGGCAGCCAACGACCTGTTGGACGAATTGGTGGTGCTTTACCGCCGGGCGCTGTGCCAACTTCCGGGAGGAGACCGCCATGAATAAAGGCGTTATCACTGCACTGCCCAGCAACGACGGCCATCCAGGATTGAGCATCGTCTGGAGCCAAGACTGCCGCCCAGCGTTCAACCAAGGCGTGCGCGCAGCACAGACCTGGCTCAGCGGTAGGCGTTCTAACTGGTTATGGGCAGCATTGATTTTTGAACGAGAAGAGATGCCTGCCGAGATACACCGCCGAGCCTTCGAGGTGGGGTTCCTGAGCCGCTTGCATCAAGGCGTAAGCACGCCGCCAAACAACCCATTAGGATAGGTAGGCCGAGTAAAGCGACGATTTCTATCGATGCCGAACAGCACACCGATATAGTCGTCGCTCTCACTGAGCGAAGACGCCCTACTCCAGCGGTCGCTTGGCCGCACGGCGCAGATGCATCCAATCAACGATCTCGCCTTCCGGCGTATAGCCACACACGGTGTCACGCAGCAACTGGCGTACACGATCGTAATCGTCCTGCTCCACAGCCTTTATCAAGTCTGCCATGACCACCTTAAAGGCCTCCCAAGGCAGATGCTCTTCATTGGCGCGCATGATCATTGGGTGATCGGTGGGGCTCACGTTGTCGCCAATCAGCAACTCTTCATAGAGCTTCTCACCGGGACGCAGCCCAGTGAACTCGATGGCGATATCGCCAGCGGGGTTCTCATCCGACGCCACGCAGAGGCCGCTGAGGTGAATCATCTTCTCGGCCAGCTCAGCGATTTTCACTGGTTGCCCCATATCCAACACAAACACGTCACCGCCCTTACCCATGGAGCCCGCCTGGATCACCAGCTGTGCTGCCTCCGGAATGGTCATGAAGTAACGGGTGATATTGGGGTGCGTAACCGTCACCGGCCCACCCTTGCGGATCTGCTCATAGAAACGGGGAATAACCGAGCCCGACGAGCCCAGCACGTTACCGAAGCGCACCATGGTGAAACGAGTCTTGTTGACCTGGTGCAGCCTGTCCTTGTCGCCAAACAGTACCGGAGCCGTTTCCTGGCTCAGCGCCTGAAGCACCATCTCGGCCAAGCGCTTGGTACTGCCCATCACATTGGTGGGGCGCACCGCCTTGTCAGTCGAAATCAGCACGAAGTGCTCGACGCCAGCGCGTAACGCAGCCTGCGCCGTACACAGCGATCCAAACACGTTGTTCAGAACGCCCTCAGCTATGTTGTGCTCTACCATCGGCACGTGCTTGTAGGCTGCAGCGTGGTAAACCGTGTTCACATCCCAGGCACGCATTAGCTCGACCTGACGCTCCTGATTACGCACCGAGCCAAGAATGGGCATCAGGCGGACGGGCAAAGACTCACGGCGGATTCGCTGCTCGAGCTCGCTATGAATGGCGTACAGATTGAATTCGCTATGTTCAAGCAGCAGCAAGGTTCTCGGCCCAGAACCAAGGATCTGTCGGCACAGTTCAGAGCCAATCGAGCCACCAGCTCCAGTCACCATCACCACTTGGCCGCGGATACAGCGCTCGAACAATTCCCTTTGTGGCGGTACCGCGTCACGCCCCAACAGGTCGGCAATGTCCACTTCCTGGACATCCTCGACCTTCACCCGACCACTGGCCAGATCCATAAAGCCCGGCACAGAACGGACATGCAGAGGGTATTGCTCCAGCAACTGCAACACCGTTCGCCGGCGCGAGCGAGATACGGATGGCAGTGCAAGCAGGATCTCGACAACACCGGTATCCTCGATCATCTGCTGGATGTGTCTGGGTGAATACACTCGCAGGCCCGCGATAACGCGGTTGGCGATATTCGGTTCGTCATCAATGAATGCCACTGGCCTCATCGCGCGTCCCATACGCAAGGCTGCGGCCAATTGATTGCCTGCCGAACCCGCACCGTAGATAGCAACTGCCGGCAAGCCCGCTTCACGACTACTCAATTTGTAGGGTTGGTCAGCAGAAAACCAGTCGCCCATGAAAAATTGCCGCATGGCCAAGCGCAAGCCACCGATCAGCATGATACTCAGCCACCAGTAGTTGAACACCATAGAGCGTGGGATCACTGCACCGGTATCGTCACGCCAATAAATAACCAGGGCCAGAATCAGCGCGGAAAGCGAAACGGCCTTAGTGATAGCAATCAGCGCTTCGTTACCGAAGTAACGCAGCACGGCGCGGTACATGCCAAAGCGAATGAACAACGGAATGGAAACAAGCGGAGCCAGCGCAAAGAGCCACAGGTGACCGTCCAGCGGCTGGATCTGACGGAAGTCGCCCAACCGCACCACAAACGCAAGCCACAATGCGATCCAAACTAGCACAACATCGACGGTGACTTGAATCAACCGTTTCTGACGACGCTGCAACCGTACCAGTCGGGCTCGGAGCAACTCTGCAAACCTCAACACAACAACACCTCGTATACCTGCAACTGGATTTACATACGTGGGTAATGTACCCCTAAAAGTCTCTGAATCGGCTAAAGAGCCAGTGACGCCTCACGCAAAACGTTTTCAAACACCAGACAGGTCTTAGATATCTCATCGTTGGTAAGCGTCGGATGTACCAGAAACATCAAGCTGGTTTCGCCAAGCTCACGTGCAACATCCAATGGGAGCTCAGGTCTCCAACCTGTGTGATCGAATGCCTTCTCTAAGTAAACCTCTGAGCAGGATCCCGAGTAACACGGCACGCCGCCAGCATTCAATTCGTCGAGGATACGATCACGGCTCCAGCCTGATTTGAGCTTTGTTGGCTCAACAAATACATAACACTTGTAGGCAGCGTGATTGATATCGGCAGGTATCAGGGGAACACGCAAAGCAGGCAAAGTACTTGCAACATCCCATATACACCTGGCATTGGCCTGACGAGCGGCAGTCCAAGTGCTCATGCGACTCAGTTGGATTCGGCCAATAGCACCCTGAACCTCCGTCATCCGCCAGTTCGTGCCAAAGCTCTCGTGCACCCATCGGAAACCCGGTGCGTGTTGACGTTCGTAAACGGCCTCCCACGACTTGCCGTGGTCTTTGAAAGACCACATCTTCGACCATAGGTCTCGATCATTGGTAGTGACCATCCCACCCTCGCCCCCGGTGGTCATGATCTTGTCCTGGCAGAAAGACCAAGCCCCAATATGACCGATCGACCCAACCGCACGCCCCTTGTAACGCGCACCGTGGGCTTGGGCACAGTCTTCGATAACCTTGAACCCATGCTCTTCGGCCAACGCCATGATGGGATCCATATCGCAGGGCCAGCCAGCGAGGTGCACACAGATCACGCCACGGGTGCGAGGACTAATTACGGCGCGGATGGATTCTGCAGTTATATTCTGCGTATCGCGATCCACCTCAGCGAATACCGGAATAGCACCCGCATTAACGATGCTAGAAACGGATGCTAAAAAAGTACGAGGCGTGACGATTACTTCATCGCCGACACCTATCTCCAAAGCCTGCAACGCGAGGTCAAGTGCGACAGTGCCATTGGTCAATGCGATCGCGTACTCGACCCCAACCCACGCGGCAAACTCGCTTTCGAACTGGCGACATTCCTGCCCGGTCCAGTAGTTGACCTTATTGGACAGCACTACGGCACGAACAGCATCAGCCTCCTGCTCAGTGAAGCTAGGCCAGGGGGAAAAAGGCGTATTGAGCATCGAAACCTCTATTTGATTCTCTTGGCTGGCACGCCAGCTACAACGAAACCATCGGGCACATCGCCAACAACAGCCGCACCAGCTCCAACAATAACGTTTTCACCAAGGGTGACAAGCTGCCGGACGCTGGCTCCGATACCAACCCAACTACAGCTTCCGACTTTAACGCCCCCAGCCAAGTGGGCGCCTGGGCTAATATGGACGGCGTCTGCCAGCAGACAGTCGTGGTCAACGCTGCAGCCAGTATTGATGATGGCACCGACCCCGACCGAAGCACCTGCGTTAATCTGTGCCCCAGAAAACACAACCGTCCCCTCGGCAATCTGCGCATGGCGACTCACTACAGCGCTTGGGTGCACCAACGTGACGAGGTTCGCGCCCACGGCACGCAACTCGTCCAGCTTCAACTGTCGGATCCTGTTATTGCCGATAGCCACGACGATGGCGTTGTAATCGTCAAGACGTGCAAGTAATTCGGTCGTAGCACCGATCACCGACCAGCAGCCATTGATGGTCATATCAGGCCAAGCGTCGTCGAAAAAATCGATCTGCTGCCAACCACAACACTCTGCTGTGTCAGCTACGACCTTGCCGTGCCCACTCGCACCTAGAATGGCCAAGCGCTTCACTTCTTGCTGCCTGTGAATTTGGACATAGTCACCTCGCCTTCGGCGCTTATACCGTCACGCCAAAGCACCTTCTTGACCGTCAAAAACAGAATTTTCATATCCAGTCGAAACGAGCGATTGTCCACATACCAAACATCAAGCTCAAACTTCTTTTCCCAGTTCAATGCATTTCGTCCGTTGATCTGAGCCCAACCAGTAATACCAGGCCTTACTTCATGGCGGCGATACTGGCATGAGTCGTAAAGTGACAGGTACTCCATAAGCAGCGGCCGAGGCCCCACTAGGCTCATGTCGCCCTTGAGGACATTCCACAACTCAGGCAACTCATCCAGACTGCTAGACCGCAAGAAACTACCGAAGCGAGTCATTCGTTGAGAATCCGGTAATAGCTTTCCATCAGTATCGAATGCGTCAAGCATGGTACGGAACTTCACCATCTTGAACGGCCTGCCGCCCAACCCCGGACGAATTTGAGAAAAAAAGATCGGAGCGCCTAACCTCCGACGAATGCTTATGGCAACAAGCAAAATGACAGGTGAGAGCGCGATTAAACCAATCAGCGCGAGTGCAATGTCAACGAGTCGCTTCAACTGACATCATCCTCAAACAGGATCGACAGATAATCGCTGGCCAGCTTGGAATAACTTCGGTTTTGGAGTAACCATTCACGTCCGCGTGCGCCCATAAGAGCACGCTGCTCCACGCCTCTCGACTTCATATCAAGGATCGCAGCCACCACGGCGCCCACATCATTCGCGGGTACAAACAGACCACAGCCCGATTCATTGATCATGGAAGGGTAGCCGTTATAGGAAGCTACAACAGGTTTGGCAGCCAGCATGTAGTCGATGACCTTGTTCAATGACTGACCATAATCCCAGACCTTCGAATCATGTACAGAGAAGTACAGGAGATCTCCTTCAGCGAGCACCGTCTGCACCATATTGCGTGGAACCTTTGGCGCGAAGACGAGGTTGGGAAGGCCGCCATATCGGCTCTCATAACTCTGCTTCAGTGCACCGTCACCGACGATTATGAATTCGATATCTGTATTTTCACGCATGGTTTCGGCTGCAGCGAAAAACACATCCAGAGCATTAGTGATACCGATGGTACCGGCGTGCACCACCTTAAACTTGCCGCTGGAGAGATAGCGCTCTGCATACCCCCCAGGAAGATCCGCAACATCACTTAGGTGCTCTTGGCTAACCCCCATTGGGATGCAATGAACTGGTCGGTCATACCCTAGCTCTGCACGTACGTGCGCCGCTAGATTAGGCATGGTTCCAACAATCGCATTCGACTTCCTGTAGGCGAGCCGTTCCAGCCATGCCAACCCTTTGACAAACAGGTTTTTTTCGCTGAACCCGCCCTCCTCGACGATGGTGAGCGGCCAAATGTCCCGAACCTCAAACACGAGGCGGCAACCGTACTTACGTCGCAGTACCAGCCCATTGACGATAGTTAGCAACGACAAGCTCGAAACGATCACGACGTCAGGCCGCTCGATCGTGCTCTTGTTGAGCCAAAACAGGTTCCATTCGAAATGGAACCAGCTCAGAACCCTGCGCAGTGACTTGGCGACCGAGTACTTCATCGTTTTCAGCCAAACGATTTTCACCCCGTCGTTTTCCAATACGGTGACGCTGTCCCGCAGGACAGGAAGATCCACCAAATTATTGGAATCCGAACTAACAACAACGACTCGATGGCCTGCGCGGTTCATCTCATCTACCAAGAACCAGCCCCGCCCTCCTGGGCTGCTGCTAGTTTTAGGTGAAAAGTATTTGGTGACGTACCAGATCGTCTTGTTCATCTTGTCAGACTTACCGTCAATCTTTATAGAGCCGTGGAATGGCATTCACGACTTTGATCACCTCGGTGAAGTCCATCCCGAGTGCGTCCAAATACCAGCGAATATTCTGATAGCGCGGGCGATTTTCCTCGCGCACCAACTCAAGCGCACGTTCGCGAGTGATCTCACCCTCGCGCACCTGATTGCTGCGGAAAGTATCGTGTTCAGAGAAGCCGGCAACGAGGTAATAGATGTAGTTGTACAGCCCCGCAGTACCATCACCAATCCGCCAAGTGGTGCTGGTGTCAGGCGCTAGCTCCCAACCGTAATCATTGATCAGCGTGTCATCAATGGCCTTCTCATCCCAGCGCCAGTAATCGAAGATATGGTAGTAGTCCGTTTTCTCCGTGAAGCTGCGGTAGTACTCGCCTGATAGAGTGTCCCACAAGGAACTATTGAAATAGCCAGGGCTTTTCAACATGGCCTTGAAGCGCAGACTCTGATATTCCATCTGTTTGCGCCAGCCATGCATATATACGCGCTTCTCTTCAAAAGCTGGAGGCACACCTAAAAATCCTGCTTTGAAGTGTGTTACCTCTAGAGGGTTCACACCCCACAGGTTCAGACTTACGCCGGTTTGCTGTTTGACCGTTTCGATATGCCGAAAAAAGTGCTTATCCCCAGCAGTCAGGATACTGATCATCCCCAAGTGCGGGGCTTTAAGCCAAGCCCGGAGGTTAACGTTGATGTTCTGGCGTTTCTTGGCGATATCATCAGCGATGATAATATTTTCCACGCCCAACGCGGCACTCATTCGACTGATATTACGTCGCCCAAGATCGGTCACCATGCCCCAGTCGTAGGTATAAGTGACCGGATTCATTTTCAACTCTTTAGCAACCAAGTGTAAGCCGTAGCAGCTATCACGGCCACCGGAGAACGGCACGATACAATCAGTCATACCAGCGCGGCGATATCCCTCTACAAGGTTAAAGAGCTCTTCCTTGGGCTTGGGAATATTGCGAGGTGTATAGGCGTGACAGTAGTTGCACACCCCATCCGTATCAAACTCGATGAACGGCATTGTCTCTGGAAGAATGCATTTAGTGCAGCGACGCAGGTTCGGCTGAGGATAAAGCAATTGCTTTTCTTCAGATGAGATAAACTGAAAGGGTGGAATCAGGTTGTGAACACGTTGATTGTTGTCGGAAACATTGATTTCTGTAGCAACAGGGAGATCCAAGATAAAGGCATCCTGCTTTACCTGCTTGATATCAGAACAGCCGATCTGACTAAGCGGATGCATTTCTGAGGAGAAGCAAACTCCATTCTCAGCCAAACCTATATACAGGCTGCCGTTATTAGAGAACAGCAGCGCCTTGCCCAGGCGAGGTATCACGATGGCACATGCAATGACCCCTACGCAGAGCTCGAGTATCTTCTGTGCTAACCCGTCAAGCTGTCCCCCAAATTCCTCCAAATGTTGCTCGGTGATGGCTGCAATGACCTCGCTATCTATCTCGAGATTACGAGTAGGCTTGATTTCATTCCATACATCATCGTCATTCACGATGATGCCGTTGTGAATGACACAAACTCCATTGCGAACGACCGGCTGATTGTCGGAAAGGCCATTGGTGATTAAACGGCTGTGCCCGAAGACAAAGGCAGAATCAAAAGGCTTGACCTGAGATATCAGTTTTTTGATGTCATAGTCGGCCCGCTTAACCTGATAGCCCGAGCGATCTGCATAAATAAGCCCACTGGAATCACGCCCACGCTGCCTGGCGTGCAAGGCCAGCGTCATCAGTTTTTCTTGGTTAACCATTCCCTTGGCGATGAAGCCAAAAATTCCACACATAAGATAGCTCTTTTAAGTTGGCAGCCACACCGCCTAAACAGTGAAATTTTGCTCTGATAATAAAACCAGCTAAGAGATTGACGCAGCAACCCGTAGCGCTGCGTCCCCTGTGCCATAAGGCCGCACATCTTGACCCCGACTACCCAGCGCAGCATTAATAGCCGACTGTACTGCCTCGGAATCTACCGGCGGCGCCAGCCGGTTCCATCCTGCCTCTACAAGCTCTACCCATTCGGTTTCATCACGAAGGGTTACACAAGGCACTTGGTAGAAAAACGCTTCTTTTTGTACACCACCGCTGTCGGTGGCAATCAGGGACGCAAATTTTTCCAACTGCACCATGTCCAGATAGCCCAGTGGGCCTATCAGTTTGACGTGCTTTGCCAAGGTATCCAGCAGCCCGGCCTTTTGCAGTTCGGCGCGAGTGCGTGGGTGCAGGGGCCAGACTACAGGCAGTGTGTGGGCGGTAGCAGTAAGTGCTCGCACAATAGTAGCCAGGCGCTCAGGGTGGTCAGTGTTTTCCTGCCGGTGGATCGTGGCCAGCACATAGCCCTTTTCCTCCAAACCTAGCGCGGCCATCAAACCAGTGCCCGCCTGCACGCGACCGCCGTGGTGCAGGGCGACGTCATACATCACGTCGCCCACCTCGGTTATACTGCTCTGCCGGTAGCCTTCACGCAGCAAGTTCGCGCTAGCAGTACGAGTGGGGGTGAATAGCCAGTGGGAGATGCGATCCGTGAGAATGCGATTGATCTCTTCGGGCATCTTCATGTTGAAGCTGCGCAGCCCAGCCTCAACATGCGCCACCGGGATGTCTAACTTAGCAGCGGCCAAAGCGCCGGCCAATGTAGAGTTGGTATCTCCATACACCAGCACGACGTCAGGTCGCTCTCGCAGTAACACCTTTTCCACCATTTCCAGCATACGCCCGGTCATAGCACCGTGAGTACCGCCATGAATGTCGAGGAAGTGATCCGGTTTTCTCATGCCTAGCTCGGCGAAGAACACTTCAGACATATTGGCATCATAGTGCTGGCCAGTATGAAGCATTACCTCAGCCAAACCCGGCATACTGGCAATGGCATGACTGACTACGCTGGCCTTGATGAACTGTGGGCGCGCACCTAAAACAGTAAAAATTTTTTTCACCACGACAGACCTCTCATGCTTCGCTTACCGGCGCAACATTTGAGGTCAAAATTCCCTGATAAAGCTGAATCAGTTTTTTTTCCTCATTTGACCAGTTGTACTGTTCCAGAACTGCTCTACGGCCATTTTCCCCCATCCGTCTGCATGCTTCCGGATCGTTTATCATCTGCGAAATTGCTTGGCGGATATCCTCAGGACTGGACGGATCCACACAGATTCCACATTGGGCACCATCGACAATATCTCGCCAGAGCGGGAAATCAGAAGCAACTACAGGCAGTCCGGCCGCCATATACTCAAACAACTTATTAGGAAAAGCGTTCACGTGGTTAGGTTCGGGCAAATAACAAATCATACCCACCATCGACTCCCTCATAGCCTCAACAGCAGCCTTACGCTCAATGTTTCCCTTGTAGTCAACATTGCGCCATCCTTGGAGCTGCGTTAACTCCTCTCTTGTCTCATCACTGTCAAAAGGGCCCGCTAGCACCATTCTCGTCTGTAGCGGCCCCAAGGCCATGATGATCTCACGCACTCCACGCACACGACTGATACCTCCCAGGAAACAGATAACTGGCATCGGGCGTCTAGAAGCCGATACATCAGCAATCTCAGATGCAAGAGGGAAGTTATTGATAGCGATTGCCCGACACCCTACATCAGAAAATCTCTTGGCGATGAAAGGAGTTGCGCCAACCACATAAGCTATTCGACGAGCAACAAAATTCTCGAAAAACTCAAAGCACATAGAAACGATACGACGTACCGGAAATGGAATCCAATCGCGGCTCATAATAGATCTAGGTACATCTTCGTGGCTATCATAGATAACCTTGGCACCGCTTTTCTTCAGTGCAATCGCTATTGTCAACAACTCTGGATCATGGAAGTGATAGATACTCGCATTTATCTGTCTGGCTCGACGCAGCAAACGCCATGGAAAAACCAACATACGCTGAAATCGTCCGTGCGGAACGCCGACATCTAGAACTTGGACACCACCAATCTTTGCATCTCCCCCACCATCAGCCACAATAAAGTTAACAGAATAGCCGGCAGCTGCAAGGCTATTACACTGCTTAAGATGAACGCGCAACTCGTTCCTGTGGTGACCAGAACTAATATGAACAACCTTAATCAAATTAACTCCTTAACTTCAATCTTTTCCTTCAGCCCCATGTAATACAGTGAGCCAAAGACTTCATATCCTGCCGCTTGATGTTGACTTGGGTGCGAGAGATAGCCGATTGTGTCATTCGTACATGAAACGATAAAATTAGCCGTATCGAGACTGGGCATTTCGAGGTGGTAAAGATGTGAAACCTCGAATGGAAAAAAATGAAATCCAATAGCATCAAATAAATTAATAGAAAAAGTGTCTACCGCCTCTCCACTCAAAATTTTCAATTTCCGGATATTGAAACCAACCTTCCCTCCCTCCAAAGAAACGTCCTGGTATTTAACCGCCCCCATAACCGCGTCGAAGTATTTTTCATTAAGCCGGAGAACACTATCGACCTTTGGGAGCCAGTTAAACTTCCAATTCAATCGAAAGCGAGGGAGCCAAGAAACTCGCTTTCTTGCTAAATTAGGGCGAATGTCTCCCGCACAACCCTGCAAAAAAACCACAACATTAACAGCAAAGCGCTTTCTTACAGCTTGCCGAATCGCTCCAATGTAGTCAGAAGATAGTTCACAGCTAACACCGCGACTTGTCGGGTGACAAGCATGATAAACCATAACAAAATGGGCACGATGCTCATCACCAAATTCAAAGAGATAAATCGACTTATCAATGACTTTAGCTTCATTCGGATAAAATCCGAAGCGGCTAGATAAAAACCGATTCAAGCTATTATCTGGATAGTCAAATCTACGATATATAGGAACATCAACTTCGGCCCGATAGAGCCGGCATAGCGTTGAATCGACCTCCTCGAATTCTGACTGTTTCAAAGCACTAACATATGCTTCAAAACCAGCAGAGCTAAATTGACCAATATGAGGTTTTCGGTCATCAAGCATCGGAGCGTAATGAGTATGAGTAGCCGCAAAAATATGACTTACTTCACTATTTTTGAAATACTCAACTAGGCGCCCCGCATAGAGAGCATCCACAGAGCATACTCGATAAGCACAACCGTCTTCAGCTACAAGCTCAAATCCATTCCACTCAAGCGTCTCATTTGATTCTAACGACAGCCGCGTTGGATCACTCCCCCCAAAGGTTCTCCTGCCGACACGTCAATTTTAGATGAAAATACTTTCACTCTCATCAGTACAGCCTCAAGCTACAAGTGGGGCACAACGTTTTCCCACACTTAACGAACCGCGGCTTTTGCCCAAGAATAGATAAATCCACCTGCAGTGCTTTTAGGGCCGATGGAACAAATATCCATGGCACCCCCGCCCACTCACCCCGAAGTAAATTATCATCCTGCTCATAGTACCGATAAAACTTATCAAAGGATGCGCTGCATCCAGGCGCCTCTGGCGCTATTTTCGAGATAATCCTTCCATCGCATATTGCATCCCAACGGAGGATATAGCGAATTAAATGGCGTTGACTCAGGCCTAATATATTTTGCGCAACATGAACAGTTGAAAACCCCGGACTTTCGTCCAAGCATCCAACAAGTAGCATCGAGAAATCATATTGCTCAGCTAACTCCCTTATCGGCAAAAAACAAGGAGAATCCGCCGTATGATGATCTAAAACCCGGGTAACACGATCGCCGTACCCAGTAAAAGCGTGGCTCGGGTGACTACTAATAATTGCACCTGGCATACCTGAAACTAATCGACCTAGTGCTCCTGAGTTGGTCTTATGCTCCCCCCTATATCTGCAGGGGATCTCCAGAACGGTCGAGCCCCCTGAAAATATGGAACCAGGAGTTCATCGAATTCTAATTTTTTATGCAAAAAATTTAATACTCCCTTATCTGCGCGAATCTGTCTCGCAAGGGGCGCCAAGCCAGCACGAACATAAACAATTCCTGACTTGCAAATCATCATCTCAATTACCTACACGAATGTTAGGAGTATACATTCATGCGCTTCCGCAACACTCGTTCGACCACAGCTTGTGCTTTTTTGAGAAGCCTATAGCGCCCATCCCAATTAGGGAATTTTGTATAATGATTATTTGGCTCAAGCATAATCGCATTAAACTCTGCGCGCGATATACGTAGTTTTTTGCACAAATATGTAATATCAACCTCAAGTTCCTGCAAGTCATAGAGTGGCTCAGCCAAGCTCTCAAGCGCTTCATTGCGAGTCATCTGCCCTGAAACAATCAGACTTGAAAGATGAGGCCGCCGCTTATCCATACCAAATTTTTTAGGCAAGTAATAATTTTGAAAAAGCTTTGTAAAAACAGACTCGCCATGTTTACGAGGGTATGGTTTGTAACCAACCGTTTGCTGCAACTCTTTCAAGGCTTCCGCCTTGTCATAGACCATATAATTCAAGGGACGAACTGTTCGCATTTTTTTAACAAATGGATACCATAGATAGTAATCTAGAAAACTAATAGTTTTGTAGTTTTTCAGTTTTACCGAACCATATTTTCGATGTATGGCTTTCAGGTTGATAGCATCCATTGCGCTTCCATGCCAAGCAGATGGAGACACTCCCTCTGTCGCCAGGTTGCCACCTGAAAGGATATAACGGATATTATTCTTTGTCGCAAAATGGTAAAGGCTGGCGAAGAAGATATGATCTTGCGGTACATCTTGATTAGACACTGCTGCGCGTAAATAAGCCAGTTGCAGATCCCGCATTTCCTCCCAGTCGACAACATGGGTATGCAGGTCGTAGCCGCAGTGTTTAATAATAGATTCGATATTTGCCACCGCCAGCTCACTGTTCCAACCGGCATCGACATGCATGACCAAAGGGCGTAGACCCCACTCCTGAATCTTAATCGCCAGGTAGGAGCTGTCCACACCGCCGCTCAGCCCCAGAATACAGTCATACTCCTGCCCCTCACCACTGGCCTTGATCTGCTGCACCAAAGCTTCCCAACGTCGGCGGCCTTCTTCGTTAGGAAACCATTCCCGGCATGCTCGCTCATCGAACTGGTGGCAATGGTTGCAAATACCCTGCTCGTCAAAGTTGATTTCCGGGTCACTCGTATCCATGACACACCGGGTACAGCATTGATAATTCATCACTATTATGCCTTTTTAAAAATCGCTTCCAGTTCAACGGCCTTGGGGTAATTGATCAGCACCGCACGGTGCTTTCCGTGGAACAAAAACATACTACCCGCTGCAACGGCAGATACACCCCCTTCGTGCACGGCTTGACGTAAATGCTCTTTCGAACCAGCGCCACCACAGATAACTACAGGCACAGGAGCCTGAGCGACACTGCGCACCAAAGCCATGTCGTAGCCCAGCATAGTGCCATCTCGCTCCACATCGTTGATAAATAATTCACCTACTCCAGCCTGCACCAAGCTTTGGATGTGCTGTTGCAAATTTAGTTTTGTTTCCACTGTGGCAGATTTAGCCATTACCGCATATCCACCGAACAGCTTACGTCGCACATCCACTGCACCTACTATGGCTTGACTTCCAAACACCTCAACCGCGGCGCGAATAGTGTCAGTAGACTCGGTAGCCATCGTATTAATAACGACCTTTTCCACACCAGAGCGAATCAAACGCCGAATTTGTTCCAGCGTTCGCACCCCGCCCCCATAAGCTACGGGCATGAACGCTTCGCCCGCGATCTCGGCAATCAGCTCGTATTGCGGTTCGCGACCTTCACGTGACGCCTCGATATCAAGAATGACAATCTCGTCCGCTTCTTTATCACTGAGGATGCGAACGGCGTTTACCGGATCACCGACATACACAGCATCTTTGAATTTTTTAGTTTTGACTAAGCCACTGCCGCGTAGCAGCAGGCAGGGGATCACGCGCGCCTGAATCATGGCTCCCACCTCGAGAATGAAGTCAGCAAATTCTTGCCAAAGCGGTGGCTCTTCTCTGGGTGAAATTGCACGCCAGCGATATTGCCACGTACCACCCCGGCGGCAAAACGCATGCCATATTCAGCCTCTAATAGCACATCGGCTGATTCCTGTGGCACCATGCAATAGCTATGCACAAAATAAAATCGCGTCTCAGCTGTCATACCCTGAAGCAGCGGATGATCTGGCTGCGTCGGGCGCACATGATTCCAGCCCATATGCGGGATGCGCAAATCCGGCAAATTCGGAAGGCGTTCTACCTGCATATCAATCCAGCCCAGACCGCACTCACTCCCTTCCGCACTACTATGGCCTAGCATCTGCGCCCCCACGCAAATTCCAAGTAGCGGCACACCGCATTGTACAACCTGCTGTTCCAGAACGGGAATTAGGCCAGTTTCCCGCAAGTTCCGCATGCAGGCATCAAATGAGCCGTTGCCAGGTAGAATAATGCGCTCAGCCTGTAACACCTCCTCCGGTCGCGCCACCACTTTGCAAGGCACACCAAGGCGTTGCAGCATGTTGACGACTGCAAAAACATTACCAATGTCATAATCAATAATTGCAATCATTTTTAAATAGCCGCCAAAAAATTCAATTCGATTATTTTTCAAATTTTTGAGTAAAACAGAAAAGCACTAATAAAGCACCAATACCGGAAGATACCAACACAGTCGTCGCCGACTGCTCAAGAACAAGAACGCCAAACATTAAGGAAATAAATAAAAAAACCTCACTCCTGTGAGACAAGACATTTAGAAAAACCAACACCATACCGACAAGCATGATAGCAAATAGATATCCAAACACTCCATACTGAAGAAACAAATACAAAAATGTATTTGTATTGGCATTTAACCCCGGCTGCCCCAAAAACTCTTCTCCAGCATATATACTCGCAGGCGTCGAAACCAGAAGCCCGCCCATAAAATAAAAATCTTCGCTACTCAGCATCTGAAGATAAGCACCAACCAAATAGCTACCAACATAAAAAACCCGCCTAATTATATAATCCTCAACGTAAGAATAATCTAATAGCAAAAACTCCACCCACGCCAAAAAAAACATTGAAAAAAACATATAGTAAATAGCATTAAAGAATTTGGCCGCCCCCCCATGCCAGTTCAGACAACAAGCGAAGCCCCCAGCAAAAAACATATACATCACAGGAGCTTTAACTCCGTAAATATAATAAATGCAAATATAGAGAAATGCTGACACAACGACAAAGCCAGCTCGACCTCGCAACACCCCCCAAAAAACCATAAGGGGCAGCATAGCGTTCGTAACAATAGACGACACATAGGCGATAAAAGTCCTAGTCCCATAGAGAGTCCTACTTTCCAATCGTCTAATGTGACTATCTACAAGAGAAAATGACGCACTGACAGGAGGATTTAAGAACAAAAGGAAAACAGCAAGCACAGAAAATAGCAGAAGAATTTCCACCAAAACTTTCTCTGGCATTACAGCCACTGGAGAAAGCTTCAAACTTAATCGACATAAAAACATGATACAAAAAAATGGCATCACAACTACGGTAAGCGTTACCGCCGAAAGCCCTCCCCAAATATCATGTAAAAGCGCATATGGAATTACAACGATCATCCCATAAAGCAGCAAAAAATAATCAGACGGCTTTTCGTATGCTTTATGAAATAAATACGCACCAAACGCAACGGCAGAGAAAATCATCAAAACATATACAGCACTCAAATGAACCTGGCCATATCCGTAACGCTCATTATGCGAATATCCATAAAAATAATAAGTAGCCGAAATCATTAACACATACACAAACGACTTCAATAATGACCAAGCTGCACTCACTTTTGACCACCACTAAGTCGATAAGATATAGATATATATATAATATACATTACTGCATAACCCACCCCATATCCGATCAAGGTGGATTTAGATGATGAGAACCCATAAAGAGCCAAGATCGCTACAATCATCAAACTCACTTGCCACAGCAAGTCGACATATTGCTTCTCCACAAGATAAACGATATAACTTAAGGGGCTAGCAATCAAACCCAAAGCAAACATAGGTAGCAGCCAAATAGCCATGACCCCCGACTGAGTCCAGTTAGGCCCAAATGCTGTTTGGAATATATCTTCTGCCAGGAAAACAGTGCAAGCAACCATGACAGTTGACGCAAGCATGAGCACCACAAAAGTTTTTACGTATATATCGCGGCAGTTTCCAACCTCCCTAATGCTTTTCATCGCATGACGTTTGAAAACATCCAGAACAGCTTTTCCCACAAGCCCAGCTGGAGCCCCAAGGACACGCATAGTCAGTGCCAAATACCCCGCTGCTTCGCCACCAAATCGGTGATACACAACAAACACCGGTAATTGCGCCACAGCTGTATTGATGGAATCAGCAGGCAATGCATACAGAGGAAACTTTTTATATCTAACAAAAAAATCCCGAAACCCATCAAGATAAAAAAAAAATTATGAAAAAATCGAGGCATCAGCATCACGGCTGACACGAAGGAAATACCGCTGGCCAGCACAAAACCTAAGACTAGGCTGGCAGCCGTTGGATATTTCAAACCAGCACCGATTTGAATCAACACTATCACCAGCGCTTGAGCCAGTCGCATGACGTTAAGCTTCCCATAGGCTCCATCAACCGCTGCCCAGGTTTGCCAAACTTGATTCAATGCCACTAATAAAGCTGCCGGAACAATGAGCACCATCAAGATCGCCTGCTCAGGCAGATAATTCCTGGGTATGCTGAAAGAACTCAGAATATAGAGAAGCATTGCAAGGATAAAAGCCACCAACAACGTTGTAACCAGTACAATGCAAACCGCATGCGTCCTAGCTCTTCCATCCTCCACAATGGCCAGCACTGTTTCTAACCTCAAAGTAACGGCAACGGCCAAAAACGAAACTAGCGCAAGCCACGTCGAAAACTCACCGAATTCACTGGGAGCAAAAATTCTTGTGATGGCTAAAGACCCGATGATTGGTATCGATTGCGCAAGCAGGCTACCAGTAAAAACCGATGATACGTTTTTCCAAAATGTGCTCATCTAGCAATCTCGGATTGTATCTTCTGCTCCAACAAGGACTTAAATACTCCCTTCGCCTGCCTCGCATATTCGGAAATACCTTTTTCGTTCATATGGTTCTCATCGTAATACGTCAAAGACCCGTCATAAACCGGAGCGGTATCGAACAATCGGAGATGATTTAGCTTGACATAAGTCACCCCGCTGTATTTTTTAGCAATATCTTCTAAAATATAATTTGCCAACAAATAGCTTTCATCATGCTCGGCAGTATGGTTCAAGCTCATAGCATCGAGACGGCGGCCTCGCATTGGATTTCGATTTAGCAAAGGAACCTGGCTCAGGATATATTTCTTCGCATGCGGCGCACCGCTGCTCAAAAAACTCTCAATTGAGCTCTGGAATTTTTCGCCTTGAAACTGCCAGCTCCACATTCCGGCAATATATATTATTTCCGCTTGACCAATATAACTACTTGCCTCTTTTATCTGGTGGCGACAATCAGCTTGCGCCCATTCCGCAATACGCTGATAGTCAAACCCTGGAATAGTCACGCAACTGCTAGCAGTGATGATACGGGCTTTGAAACCCAGCTCCTTACCCAGTTGATCAAAGAACAGGTTGAGCATGGCAGCGTGAGAGTCGCCCAGCACGAGTACTTCTTTATCACTGTTTAGATCACCTTTCAGGCAGTCATCTACGATCTGGCCGTGGCAGATCAAAGCCGAATCTGCGTAGCGGGTGTACTCCGGTGGCAAGGCCTCAGGCGTAGCGTAGACGTTCACTTTTTTTATTCCGATTGCCGTGGCTATTGCCACCAGTGCAAGGCAGGCGCAGCCTTTAAGTTGTGCACGGCTACGCTTGAGGCGAAGAGGGGTCTCTATCCAGTAGTAGCTGGCCATGGCTAGGCCGATGGTGAGCACGATACAACCTAGAATAAACGTCCAAGGCAATATTTCTGCGCCGCTGTAATAACGCATAAAAGCCAGTACCGGCCAATGCCATAAATATAATGAGTAGGATAGCGCCCCTATCCAGACCATACTTTTGCAAGAAAACCAAGCGTTTACACGGTTCTTGGCATCGAGCCAAATTATCAAGGACGCTCCCAGAACAGGCACCAACCCGGCTACACCGGGAAAGTGTCCTTCGGGCTTGGGATTGATGAATGCAACGGCAATCAGAGCAATTGCCAGAATGCTTAATAGCATCTTTAAGTTATCTCCAAACCTGAGCCGATTTGGACTACTCATTAAAACTGTTACATAAGCACCAGCCAAAAATGCTGGAATACGAGCAGCAAGACTGTAGTAAGTGGCTTGTTGGATGCCAGCCTGCAGGCGGTATTCCGCGTAGGCTGTCAGTAAGATGATGGCTGCTGGAAGCAGTACATATAGCCATTTCTTGGGTAGTAGCAAAAAAATTAAAGGGGCAACCAGGTAGAACTGGACTTCAACCGCCAACGACCAAGTGTGTAATAACGGCTGTTCATAGCTGGAAGGAGCAAAATAGTTGCCAAAATTGGCAAAGTAAGTATTGCTATTAAAGTAGAGGGCTTTTTTCAAGCCCTCCAGATATATTGAGAAATCAGTCGGTATGAAAAAAATCGCCGCAAAAAAACTGACTAGAACTAGGGTGCTTAAGTAAGCTGGGACAATACGCTTCAGCCGGCTGCTATAAAAATAGATCAGGGTTGACGGTGCACTGTAAGCTGGAGAGCTCTTTCTATGCAGCAGGATGCTGCTGATCAGAAACCCAGAAATGACTAGAAAGATATCAACACCAACAAACCCACCAGGCAACCAAGCAGGATTAATGTGAAAAATTATAACCGAGAGGACTGCAATGGCACGTAGGCCCTGAATGTCTGGGCGGAAACTCATCGAATATTTTTCTTCATGCCAAATAACACTGCGAATAAGATCGCCCAAAGCGGTAATATTCGGATTAACTGGATCATTAATGTAGTCCTTCGCCAGATTACATATTGGCTCGAAGAAAAATTCGAACGCTTATTCAAGATCGCTGTGCTTGCGGCTTGCGCCCCCACCCGGCGACTGATACTAGCTTTGATGACCACGCTGATAACTGGTGAGCCGCCAAATCCAGTAGATCAATGCTCATAATACTCTCTGATTTCGTATATTGAGTATGGCTGCTAGTGGATTGCCTCCACTACTGCCAGAACATCAGTGCCTGTCATGTATGGATGCATGGGTAGACTCATGACGCGCTCAGCAATGGCATCACCGATAGGTAGTTGGGCATGAAGATCGGCCACCGCAGGCTGTTTGTTGAGTGGTCGTGGATAGTGAACTGCAGTGGGAATACCTTGCTCCTTAAGCACCATTTGCAATGCATCGCGGCTTTCAACCTGAATGGTAAATTGAGCCCAGGCGCTGCGATTGTGATCTTCGACGAAGGGCATAATCATTTTTCGACCACGCAACGACACGGAAAGATCATTCCGAGAACCATCTGTCGCTTCTGTGTTTTCCGTGGCCGACATAAGCTCGCGATAGCGACGGGCTACAGCCTGGCGCTCCTCTAGCTCACGTGGAAAAATCTCCAGCTTGGGCAGAAGAATTGCTGCCTGAAGCGTATCCAGCCTACTGTTCACACCAACTCGAATATGATGATAGCGGCGATCCTGGCCGTGCCTGGCAATCTGACGCATAACAACGGCCAACTCGTCATCGCTAGTGAAGATCGCACCGCCATCTCCATAGCAGCCTAGTGGCTTACTCGGGAAAAAACTTGTGCACGCGATAGTCGTCAGGTTGCAGGAGCGCCTCCCTTTGTAAGTCGCGCCAAAGCTCTGTGCAGCATCTTCGATAACCGGAATGCCGTGCTTGGCTGCAATCGCATTGATCGCATCATAGTCCGCACACTGGCCGTATAAGGAAACCGGAATGATGGCTTTGGTACGAGGCGTAATCGCGGCCTCCAGCAAAGCTGGATCTAGATTATAGGTACGCGGGTCGACGTCGACGTAAACGGGCTTGGCACCTAATAATGCTACGGTTTCAGCCGTCGCAATATAGGTAAAGCCAGGCGTAATTACCTCATCACCAGGGACCTATCCCCAGAGCCATCTGAGCAATCTGCAACGCGTCGGTGCCGTTAGCTACGGTGATGCAGTACTTCGCCCCTACGAACGCAGCAAGCTTTTCTTCAAGCTCGGAGACTTCAGGCCCAAGGATATATTGACCATGAGCGAGCACGCGCTGGATACCAGCATCAATCTTATCCTTGATCAGTGCTTGTTGCGTTTTGAGGTCTATAAATTCGATCACGCCGCACTCTCCTTGCTTAGTAAATTGCCGCGCAGCACGTAACAAGCGGCGGTATGGATGCATGGAGCACTACCGTCCCCCGTCAAAGGTAAATCCAACTGTTCACCAAACTCGCTCATCCAACCGATCTGCCGCGCAGGCACGCCCACCATCAATGCGTATGCTGGCACATCCTTGTTGATGACCGCACCGGCGCCGACGAAAGCGAACTCACCCACTGTCACACCACAAACGATGGTGCAGTTGGCTCCCAATGTGGCGCCCTTCCTCACCAGAGTGTCACGGTATTCATTCTTGCGCTCGATAAGCGAACGCGGGTTATAGACGTTGGTGAAGACCATGCTCGACCACAAAACACGCCCTCCTCCAAGGTAACGTTGTCGTAGACCGAGACATTGTTCTGGATCTTGCAGTTATCTCCTATTAGCACTTTGTTGCCAACGAAGACGTTCTGCCCGAGGGATACACCTTTGCCAATACGCGCACCCGCGCACACATGTACGAAATGCCAAACTCGCGAACCATCGCCGATCTGCGCACCGTCATCGACGATTGCCGAGGGATGAACCTGATAATTCATACCTGCCTCAACGATGCAGAGCTGCAAGGAATGGGTGGCCTTCGTTATTCTGGGGGGCAACAATTTCTGCGGAGCGGATGGTATTCACTGTTTCCACACAATGGCGCGCATCCTCGATGCCATAGCCGCGACCCGCGAGAATTTCCTTGTAGCTGGTGGTGTGCAGGTCGGTGAAGCCTTCTGAGAACTCAATCTCGGCGCCATCGACTGTGATCGAACGGTAGGTTGGTTTTTTGCCCTTGACCGAATCCGGCAAATCACCTGCATCGATGGACAGGAACCAGCGCACACGCGCTTTCTCGTACTCCAGGTAACCAGCAGCTTTGTAATCGTTGGCGAAATGCACGACGTTGCGCTGAAGCTTGCCAAAGATGAAGTGCAACATGTCGTAGAAATGCACGCCAATATTAGTGGCCACGCCATAGGATTTGCGCGGGTCGCCCTTCCAGCTTTCCATGTACCACTTGCCACGCGACGTGATATAGGTCAGTTCGACTTCATGCTTGCCGTCGCGATTTTCACCCGCAACCTTTTCCTTCAGGTCGAGAATTGCTTGGTGATGACGCAGTTGTAGGATGTTGTAAACGCGTTTGCCGGTCTCTTTTTCAATCAGAGCCAACTCATCCAGAACTTCGGGAGTCGGCACCAACGGTTTTTCACAAATCACATCGCAACCCAGGCGCAGGCCTGCTGCGATATGTGAGTGGTGCAGGTAGTTCGGCGAGCAAACGGCCACATAATCCAGAGCAGTGGCTGGGTCACGCTTGATGCGGTTGGCGTGCTCCGCGAAACGCTCAAACTCGGTGAAGAATTCGCTCTGCGGTGAAAGGCTATCGATGATGCCAACCGAGTCATTGATATCGTAGGCGGAGACCAGCTCGTTGCCGGTGTCTTTGATAGCGCGCATATGGCGTGGGGCGATATAACCGGCTGCGCCGATAAGAGCAAAACGTTTCAAGAGAGCACTCCGAGCAATCAGGCTTTGATGATGTGGGCTTCAGGGCCGCGATATTTACCGCGGCTGTCAACAAGCAGTCGGGCATGCTGCCGGATTAGCTCATAGTCAAATTTGTCGTGATCGGTAGCCAAAATCACAGCATCGAAAATTGCCAAATTCTCGGCTGTCAGAGGCTCGCTGGACAAATCAAAATGGTGCTCACGCATTTTCGGGAACACCGGTACATGCGGATCGCTATAGGCTACTTTGCAACCTTTAGCCTCAAGCAGCTCCATGATTTCAACAGAAGGGGATTCACGCATGTCGTCTACGTTTTTCTTGTAAGCGATACCGAGAACTAGCACGCGGCTACCCTTCAAGGCCTTGGAATTTTCGTTAAGGCCATCCATCAATTTCCCAACGACATACTCCGGCATCGCCTGATTCACTTCACCAGAAAGCTCGATAAAGCGAGTATGTAGGCCGTACTCACGGGCTTTCCACGTCAGGTAGAAGGGATCAATAGGAATGCAATGCCCTCCCAGGCCCGGCCCTGGGTAATACGCAGTGAAGCCGAAAGGTTTGGTCGCAGCTGCATCCACTACTTCGAAGATATCGATACCCATACGGTCAGCAACGACCTTCATCTCATTGACCAAGCCAATGTTCACAGCGCGGTGAATATTTTCCAGCAGCTTGGTCATCTCGGCAGCTTTTGTGGAGCTGACCTGAACGACTTGGTCAATAGCATGCTCATACAAAGCAACGCCGACTTCGAGGCAAGCAGGTGTATGGCCACCAATGACTTTGGGGATAGTGCGCGTTTCAAAATTTGGATTGCCCGGATCTTCACGCTCCGGCGAGTAAACCAAGAAAATATTCTCACCGACCTTAAGCCCACCCTCTTGCACGCGAGGCAAGAGTTCTTCTTCGGTAGTACCTGGATAGGTAGTGCTTTCTAACGAAACGATCTGACCAGGCCGCAGGTATGGTTTCAGGCTGTCGGTGGTACTAATCACGTAGCTCATGTCAGGCTCGCGATACTTATTCAGCGGTGTCGGCACGCACAGAATCAAGGCATCACATTCGCCGACGCGACTAAAATCAGTAGTGGCCTCGAAACCGCTTTGACGAGCACGAGAAACTTTTTCAGAGTGGATATGCTCAATGTAGCTTTCACCCGCATTGAGCTGCGTGACCTTTTCCACATCCACATCCAAACCAAGAACACGGTAGCCAATATCGTTGTAGCGCAACATGAGCGGAAGGCCCACGTACCCCAGCCCAACGATCCCAATCAACGCATCCTTACTGCGAAAGGCCTGAATCGCCGTATCCTTCAAACTGTTCATATCTACTCTCAAACACCAACAAATAGCGCTGGCTAGTTAAGTCAAAATAAATATCAGCGGAGAAGCTGAAGCCTATATAGGTAAAGCGGTCAATATCGAGTGAGCAATCATGCAAATACGAACTCATCTCAAGCGATCTCGGGAGACATTGCCTGGTGTCCGTGCAGCAGGGCACATTTCATCGGGCAATTCTCTCATGCTAGCCACCGCCCCAAGCAACCCTTTTTGATAGACAAGTATTGTCGCTCCTGACACCTGGCTCCCAAAGCCTCATCATCCAAATCCGTCACACCAGCCTTGCTCCCCACTCAGAGAGCGGCTCCAGCCATGTTGAATTTCACATCCACACTCAGACGTCGCCTCACGTAGCGCTCCTCCAGCGCCCTAGCCAGATCAGCCTTAGCCCCCGCCTCCCCATGCACCAACCGAATCTCTCCCGGCCACTCCTCCATCCCTGTCACAAAGCTCACCAATCCCGCCTGATCAGCATGCGCCGAATACCCGCCAATGCTGTGCACACCGGCACGAATTTCATAGCGCTGGCCGTCGAATTCCACGTAGCCGTTGCGCGGGCCAAAGCGCTGAATCACATGGCCAGGTGTTCCCCTGGCCTGGTAACCGACGAACAGCACGTCGTGCCGGGGGTCACCCAGCATGGCTTTTAGGTAATTGACGATGCGACCGCTGGAGCACATGCCGTTGCCGGCGATGACGATGGATGGCCTGGCGCTGCTTACCAAGTGGTTGAGGATCTTCTGATGGTCGGCGTGGCTGTCGATAGTAATCAGCTGATCAAACGCCAGCGGCCTTCTGCCGGACTGCACACGGGCCTGGGCTTCGTCGTTCCAATGGTCTTTCAGTTCGCGGTAGGCCTGAGTGAAGCGGCTGGCCAGGGGGGAATCCAGGATGATGGGCAGGCTTGGCCAGGCGATTTCAGCAGGGTCATTTGGTGCAGTTTTGAAAGCTTCGCGGGCATGGCCCGCTCCCACAGGTGTCTGTGAAACGGCTGGATTGTCCAGTTTCTTGCTGTGGATGATGTCTTCCAGCTCGTAGAGCAGTTCTTGCGTGCGCCCAACGCTGAAAGCAGGAATCAGCACGGTGCCTTTATTGGCCAGGGCATGTTCGATGACCTGTTCCAGGCGTTGACGGCGTGTACTGCGGTCTTCGTGCAAGCGATCGCCGTAGGTGCTCTCCAATAGCAGGATGTCGGCACGGCGTGGCGGTATACAGGGCTTGAGGATCGGGGCGCCGGGGGCACCGAGATCGCCGGAGAAGACGATGCGCTTGCTGGGCTCGCCCGGGTCGTACTGCAGATCGACCTCGACATAGGCGGAACCAAGCATATGGGCGGCGCGCTGCAGGCGTACCTTGCTAGCCAGCCCATCGCTATCGTGCAGAGTGAACCAGTGGTTGTAGGGCAGTGCGATGATTCGCTGCTGCACTTCCTTTATATAGCGCTCGACCTGCTTCTGATCACGGCTGAAAGTCAGCTTGAATGCGTCTTCGAGCACGATGGGCAGCAGTTTCGCCGAAGGCTCGCTACAGAGGATCGGCCCCTTGAAGCCGGCGGCGAGCAGATAGGGAATGCGCCCTACGTGGTCGGCGTGCACATGGGTAACGATCAGTGCGCGAATGCCATCCAGAGGGAAGTCGATTATCTGATGATCGGCTCGAGCGCCGTCGGCAGACGCGTCAGCACCCTGGAAAAGGCCGCAGTCGATGAGAACGCTGCTGTTCGCCGCCATATGCAACTGATGGCAGGAACCAGTGACGCCGTCTTGGGCGCCATGGTGGGTGATGTGCGGATAGTCCATCAGTTAATCCTTTAACTTTTGGTGGGTGAATTCCTGGAAAGCAGAATGATGCGATATGAAGCGCGCTATAGGAAGTGCTGCGAAACATCTGCTGATGGGTGTATCTGGAGCGCGGATGGATATCGTCTCAGCACCTATGTACTGAGTTGCCGCAGAAAGCGTTCCTGGGTATCGCTACGCTCAACCCAGGCTACGAAGGCGAGTGCCAGGACGATCGGCAGCCTCCTGCTCCCAATCGCCCTGGTTTGTGAAGGCCTTATAGTTTGAAGGTGCTCACCAGGTTGTTGAACGAGATGGCCAGGCGCGACAGCTCCTGGCTGGAGGCGCTGGTCTGGTGGGCCCCTGCAGAAGTCTGGGTCGACAAATCCTGGATGTTTACCAGGTTGCGATCCACTTCCCGCGCGACATTGGCCTGCTCTTCGGATGCCGTGGCGATCAGCATGTTGCGGTCGTTGATCTCGGCAATGTTGTGGGCGATTCGCTCCAAGGACTCACCGGTGGCCTTGGCCAGCTCCTGGGTGCTGTTGGCCAGGGTTCTACTGTTGCCCATGGCCTTGACGGCATCATCGGCGCGCGCCTGTACGCTGGTGATCATCGATTCGATTTCACCGGTGGACGCCTGAGTGCGGGCAGCCAGTGCCCTCACTTCGTCAGCCACCACCGCAAAGCCGCGTCCCTGCTCGCCTGCACGGGCGGCTTCGATAGCTGCGTTGAGGGCCAGCAGGTTGGTCTGTTCGGCAATACCGCGGATGACATCGAGCACCTTGGCGATATCACGCACGCTACCAGCCAGCTCGTCGACGATAACGGTCGAATGGCCAATCTCGCTGTTTACGCTGGTGATCGCCTTGACCGCCTCGCGCGCCTGATCGCGACCGCTCGCGGCCTCCTGGCTGGTCTGCCTGGACGCTTCGGAGGTCGAGGTGGCATTGCGCGCCACTTCCTCGACCGCCGCGCTCATTTCGGTCACTGCTGTGGCGGCAAGCTGGATTTCATCGTTCTGGCGAACCAACCCACGGCTGCTTTCCTCGGTCACCACGTTGAGCTCTTCCGCAGCAGAAGCCAGCTGATCGGCTGCGCTGGCGATCTGCTGAATGGTGCCTTTGAGGCCGCCCTGCATGGCACCGAGCGCTGTCAGCAACTGGCCGACCTCGTCTCGATGACCGCTGGCGATGGTGTGGGTCAGATCGCCACCGGCGATATGCTCGGCGTTGCGCACCGCCAAGGTGATAGGCGCACTGATCACCCGGCTGATGAACATTCCCAGCAGGAAGGCGGCAAGAAACGCCAGGCCGATACCAATGTACAGATTGAGCTTGGCGGCCGCTTCCCTCTGCCGAGCATCTTCGGCACCCTCACCGATCTGACGGTTATTGGACTCCACCATGATGCCCATTTCGTCGATGACCGTGCGATAGGCCTGATGGACTTCGCCAGCAATCAGCAGCCTGGCCGCATCGAAATCCCCCCGTTCGATGAGGCCCAGCGAGCGCTCGATGAGTGCCTGATAGGCTGGCCAGTCCTTTTCCATCTGGTCGCCAGCGGCGCGTTCATCGTCTGCCAGAGGCGTGGCGCGGTATGTAGCAAAGGCACGCTCGCTGGTTTGTTGATTCTCCTTCATGGAGCTGAGGATGGCGGCGCGCTCCGATTGCGGCGCACCCGCCGTGGCCGCATCGAGCAAGCGATACAGGTCACGGTTCTGGGCTACGGCGTTGGAACGAGCCTCGGCGGTCTTGGCGACGGACACGAGGTTATTGGAGAAAACCAGCTGCAGGCTGGAGGACAGTGAGCCGATCCCCTGACTGCCTACCGCGCCAACAACCAGAGTGATGGTGGCGCAGAGGGCGAATGCCAGGTACAGCTTGGACGCGAGCTTGGCGTCGTAGAACCAGTTCATATGCAAACCTGTAGATAGGAAGGGTGAGCTGCGATCGCAAGTTACGCGCTGGCATCGTCACCAGTATCGGCTAAGCCACAGGCGACTGTAGGGCGGTATGGCGCTTTATTATTGGGGAGTTAGATCTGAGGCGCCTTGGCTCATTGCGAGCTAACGGCGTAGCCAATCCAAGCACAGGATGGCTTTGAGGCGGGATGATATGCGGGATACGCTGAAAGAGCCGGGCTAGAGCGATACCGGGTAAATCGTCATTCCTCTTCTTCGTTCACTCGGTCGCGCAGTTCCTTGCCAGGCTTGAAGTGCGGAACGAACTTGCCATCCAGACGAACGGATTGGCCGGTTTTCGGGTTACGACCTACACGTGGCGCCCGATAGTGAAGAGAGAAACTACCAAAGCCACGGATCTCGATGCGATCGCCAGTCGCCAGCGCCTGGGACATCTGTTCCAGCATGGTTTTGATGGCTAACTCGACATCTTTGTTTGAAAGTTGTCCTTGGTGGGTGACGATTCTTTCGATCAGCTCCGACTTGGTCATACTTTTCCCTTCGTTTTCAAGCGGCTATGTCACTCGATGGAACGGTTTTAGCACGCTGATCAGCTTTTGAACAGTCTAAAAAACCACCAATCCGGAAAATGTGCTTGGGTTCCTGAAATAGCCAGGACGGATTCCGGCAGATGAGCGTAAGTCGTTGTCTGGGTTGGAATGTTGCTTTGTCGGGTAGTTTGTTGAGGATATGCGTACCCTGCCCGGCTTACGAACGCGCGAAAGAGGTGATCAAAACCTCAGAAGCGCCGTCCAAAACAGCTAACGCATATGCTGGTCAAAGGCCCGAGAGCGCCTCAGGAGAAAACCGTGCTGATTCCCGCCCACCTGCTCGAGGCAGAGACCCTAACCCGCCTGATCGAGGACTTCGTCACGCGCGATGGCACTGACAATGGCGACGAAACACCGCTGGAAACACGTATTGCCCGCGTTCGTCGTGCGCTGGATAAAGGCGAAGCGGTGATCGTTTTCGACCCGGAGAGCCAACAATGCCAGTTGGCACTTAAACGCGATGTGCCAAAGGAATGGCTGATAGAAGATGAGGAATAGCCACGGTTGTGGAATAGCTACAATCGTTTTCGCGCCGGGAGCTACGCGCTACAAGGCGGTTAGCCGCGCAGGCCACCTTCTCTTTCCCAGGCGCAACGCACGCGCAAGCCGCCATCGTGAGGGCTGTGCAAACCGGTGTCCGACTCCCAGCGAAAGGTGTGGGTACCGTTCAGCTCGGTCTCCAGGTGCACCACGGCACTGGCCCAGTAAAGGCGTTTGAGTAGGCCTTCGAACTCGGCGACCCAGAGTTTCCATTCGTACTCGATGGTCTGGTAGCTCGCGCCAAAGTGGATGACCTGGGTCTGGTACAAGCCGCTGCCCGGCCGCTGGCAGCAGGAAAACATCTCGCGACCGAGGAATGGCCAGGCATCGCCAACAGGCAAGGCTTCGAGCACCTGATGGTTGAGCAGTCGCCGCAAGCGGCTCTCTGATGGGCTGTCCGACGGCCAGTCACGAATGCTGCCATAGACGATGGATTCCGATTCCACGGGGTCACTCCGCAAAAAACTGGCTGCCTTCTATCATACCGGGCAGTTCAGGGAAACTCTGAGAGCCAGTAAGCGCGCTGTAATCGGTCTTAGCGGTAAGTGCGAGGCTTCTGTAGCTGTGCGCCACGACGATTGCTGGTAGCACCATGGATGCTGCGAGATGGCCGCTATCGCATCGCAAAAGGGTCGACGCTCCTGCCACACCTGATTCCGAGCGCGCTCAAACAGTTTCTACGTGCTGGCGCGGCGTGGCCCTTTGCGCATCAACCAGGCCAACAGCACCATCACCACTGCCATGCTGGTCAGTACCATGAAAGGCACCTTGTAGGTGCCGGCCATGTCCCGCGCCAGGCCAGTGAGCAACGGCGTCAGGCACGCCACGCTATAGCCCATGCCCTGCATCATGGCCGTCCAGCGGCTTACCGCCATGGGCGAGCCGGCCTCGTAGATTGGCAACAGCAGCGACAGGGCGAAGGAACCACTCATGCCAAAACCCAATGTCAACGCCCAGAGCTCAGGCACAAAGGTGGGCTGGAAGGTGATCATGCTCAAGCTGACCAGTGTCATCGAGCCACAAGCAACCATCAGCAGATAGTGATTGCTCACCCGCTGTACCAGCCACGGCAACAGAAAGGAGCTTGGCAAGCCCATCAACATTGCCAGGCTGAATAGCGTGTTGCTATGAGCGGCTGACAGGCCTGCTTCCTGATAGCGCGCCACTGTCCAGGTCGCAATCGCATAAAACAAACCGGCCTGCAGGGCGAAGTAGGCACTGATCAACCATGCCCGCGGTTCGCGCCAGGGCAAGCCGGCAGAGGCATCTTCACGGCTCAGCGGTTCGGCCTGTTGTTTGGGCAGGTAGCACCAGATCGCCACAGCCAGAGCGGCAGGTAACGCCCAGATAGCCAAGCCGTAACTCCAGTCATCGGCGAACAACTGCGTGGCCGGCGTGGTCAGCACAACACCGACCGCACCGCCGATAGCCATGCTCAGTGAGTACCAGGCAAGCACCTGCCCCATGCGCCCAACGAAATGGCGCTTGATGAACCCCGACAGCAGTGGCCCGGCAATCGCAATAGCGGCGCCCAGTAGCACGGCGCTGCCGATCAGCATCACACTGGAGTGACCGATCAGGCGCAGCACCAGCGCCAGGGTGATCGCGCCAAGACACAGCGTAAGGGTGCGCTCCAACCCTAGCCTGACCGCCAGACGTGGAGCAAGCGGTGCCAGCAGGCCCATACACAATACCGGTAATGCGGTGGTGAGGCTGATAAAGCCTCGGCTCAGGGACAGCTCCTGGGCGATGCGTTCGATAAGGGGCGCCAGCGAGGTAATGCCAGGGCGCAAATTCACCGCTGCAGCCACTAGAGCCAACAGCAACAAAGCGCGAGAGACGGGTTTCACGAGATTTCCTGATCAGGTGGCCAGGTTAGCCAAGGCGGCAACCCTACCGGCAGACCTGGATTTGAGCAAGCCTGGCAGCGGGCTCTCTCTTCTAAGAACAATGCAGTAATCAGTAGGCAGGAGCAGCTATTTCCCGGCGAAAGGCTGCCCGGTTCACCCAATAATGTCGGAGCCGGCTTGCCGGCGATTGGCGGCCATGACACACGATCGCATACCGGCTACGACCGTATCGCCCGCAAGCGGGCTCCTACAGGATTGTGGGCAGTACGATTGAGTGGGGCTTCAGGACTATCGGTGACTGGTTGCCTTGGCGCGCATCTTCTCGCACATCACGGTCATTTCGTCATACAGCAGCTGCGGGTTTCTCTGCTTGAGCGCCCAGGCTTGGCGGCCCTGCTCGTGGGGCAGAATCATGAACTGCCCGTCGGCCAACGCCTGGAAGATGTAATCGGCGATGAATTCGGCGCTGATGGGAGAGCTCTCCAGCAACTTGCCGACCTGCGCCTTCATGGCGGGCGTGGGGCCGCGGAAGGAATCGAGCAGATTGGTCTGGAAGAACGATGGGCACACCACGTGCACGCCGACCTGTAATGGCTTGAGCTCGACCAGCAGGCTCTCCGACAGTGCCACCACGCCGGCCTTGGCCACGTTGTAGTTGCTCATGCCCGGGCCCTGCATCAAGGCCGCCATCGAGGCGATGTTGACGATGCGACCCTGGCTGCGTTCGAGCAGCGGCAGAAACGCCTTGCAGCCCTTCACGACGCCCATCAGGTTGATCGACAGCTGCCAATCCCAATCCTCCAGCGACAGCTCGGCGAAGAACCCGCCCGAAGCGACACCGGCGTTATTGACGATGATATCGATGCCACCGAGCTTCTCTTCGCAAGCCTGAGCGAACGCGGTGAGCTGGCTGTAATCTCGCACGTCACAGCGCAGGGTGAAACCTTCCCCGCCGGCGTCACGTACCAGGCGCAGCGTTTCGGCAAGGCCCGCATCGTTGACGTCCGACAACGCCAGGCGCCAGCCCTCACGCGCCCAGCGCAGCGCGATCTCACGCCCCAAACCAGATCCGGCCCCCGTAATCATCATACGATTGTGCATACACTACCTGCCCTGCTGGCCAATGAAAGACAGGCCGAGTGTAGCGAAGCAACAGGCTTAGCCCTGCCATCATCAGGTTGTTGAATGGGCAAGCCGTGGGCTGGGTATGGCAAAGGGATCGTATCGCGCTCATTCCTGGGTATCGCTGCGCTCAACCCAAGCTACGGATCTCACAATCACTCCCGAGTAGCCGGGTCGAGCAAAGCGACACCCGGGGAGCGCTATTGGAACAACCGCGTGCTCAATTCGTGGCTGGCTTCCAGCAGGATCGGCAAGAAGCGATTTTCCAGATCCTGCCTCGAGACGCGCCCTACATGGGTGCCAACGTTGAGCGCCGCCAATACCTGGCCAGCAGAGTCCTTGAGCGGTACAGCGATGGAACGCAGGCTGACTTCCAATTCCTGATCGATGATCACCCAGCCCTGGCGACGGATTTCTTCGATAGAAGCACGCAAGTCTTCAGCTGTGTGCAATGTGCGGCTGGTCTTTACCTGCAGTTCGGCGTGGCTCAGGTAGTCATCCACCGCCGCATCATCCAATGCAGCCAACAGGATTCGGCCCATGGAGGTGCAGTAGGCCGGCAACCGGCTGCCCACACTCAAATCAACGGAAATGAGCCGCTGCGGTGTCGCTGAGCGAGCGATGTAGAGAATCTCGTCGCCCTCCAGCGTGGCCATGGAGCAGGCCTCGTGGAGTTGCTCGCTGAGGCGATCCAGGATCGGCTGAGCGGTTACTGCCATCGGCGTCGATGACAAGTAGGCATGGCCCAGCGTCAGCACCTTGGGCAGCAGTGAATAAACGCGCCCATCGGTGGTGACGTAACCCAGCTTCATCAACGTGTGCAGGCACCGCCGCACGGCGGCGCGGGGGATTTCAGTACGATGGCTGATCTGCGCGATGGTCAGGTGGCGCTTGCGCTCCTGGAAGGCATGAATGACCGCCAGCCCTCGCGCCAGCGACGTCATGAAATTCGGATCACCGGTGAGGGCCTCGATACGCTTCGCCGGCGAGGCAATGATAGGCGGCGCCATTGGGCTTGGCAGAGAACGGGATTCGGTCATGGGCTATCAACTCGTCCTGGCGATTGTGATCGATTATCGAACTATGGTTCGATAATCGCAAGATAATCGGCAGCGACCCAAGCCATAACCTTGTGTCAGCGGCACAAAGCTGGCGATCAGTGATCGGAGCAAGGTGTATCTAGTGGAGGAAGGCGTGAGACGAGTGACTTCGACGACCGAGACCATCGAGCGCGTGATGCACCCCACTGCTCGCCGCTGCCTGACGGTAGTGCGGGTGGCGGATGTCACACCGCGCATGCGCCGGGTGACCTTTGCTGGCGAGGCGCTCGAGGGTTTCGTTTCCGCCGCTGCGGATGACCATATCAAGCTGTTGTTCGCCCGCGACGAGGGTGAACAACGCCGCCTCGACGACTTTCTGGCCGGCCGCGATGGCGAGCGCCCGGTAACGCGGGACTACACGCCGCGCCGCCATGACCCGCAGGCAGGTGAACTGGACGTGGACTTCGTGCTGCATGGCGACGGCCCTGCTTCAACCTGGGCGAGTCAGGTGCAACCCGGCCAACGGTTGTATATCGCCGGGCCTCGAAGCTCTCTGGTGGTACCGGATATTTTCGACGCCTACCTGCTGATTGGCGACGAAACCGCCCTGCCCGCCATTGGCCGATGGCTGGAGGGACTTACGCCAGGACGTAAGGCTACGGTGCTGGTGGAGATTTAGAACGAGCCGGAAAAGCAGCGCTTACCCAGCGCGGCCGAGGTGGAGCTGCTGTGGTTGATTCGTGGCGAGCGCAGCCTGGTCGAGGCCGTGCACGCGTTGCGCACGCCTGAGGGAGAGGTTTATGCCTGGGTCGCCTGCGAGGCCAATCAGTCTCGCAAGGTTCGTCGTGTGCTGATCGACGAGCATGGTATCGATGAAGACCGCATCAAAGCCGCCGGTTACTGGCGGCGGGATGACGACTGATACGAAACGCCATTATTGGTGGGCTAAAGCCCACCCTACGCCGCTGGATACCTACCATTGCATCGCCCGCAAGCGGGCTCCTACGCACCGCAGACCTCACCAGGCCATTCAACGCGGTGGTGGCTGATGTTGGCTCTGCGTTTTTATACCTGCATCGAAGGCAACACTTACTGGGCGTGGTGGCGGTAGAGGGCTGGCGGCACGCCGCTGCTGTCCACGGGTTGCCATGGGCCTTGCAGGGTGCCGGCCCAGCTCCAGCCGTCGCTCCAGCGATAGAAGGTACGTTCGCGGTAGTAGGTGTCATGCTCGGAGTCGACGACATAGACCCCCAGCCCGCCGTCCCAGTGGCTGGAAACGCCCGGTGGCGGTGCGAAGCGCGGGTGAGATTTGCTGGCTGGCGGTGAGCCAGCGGGTGCCGAGGAGCCATCGGTGCCGGGCGCGGGGCTGTGCAAGGTACAGCCGGCGAGACTCAACAGGGTGGCCGCAAGGGCAGCCGACATCAGTTTATTCATGGTTGTTTGCCGTCAGCACTATCGATGATCAGGCGTTGCACGGTCTGGGTGGTGCTGGACAATGGTTGCCCCTGACCAATCCACTCGCCGCTTTTCGCATCGCCGGCGCGCGAAATGCGCGCTACCAGTTGAACCTGGTCGAACGCGGAAAGTTTCAGTTCTGGCATCATCGCATCGCTGTCCGAGAGACTGACCTGCGCTGGTAGATCAGCCACGCTCAAGCGCTTGACCGCCAACGGCATGGGCGGCCCGGATGCGGCGCGGGCGAAGACGAACACCGTGTCGCCCGGCTGCACCTTGTCACGCAGCGCATCCGCCAGCTCGACCCGCACCTGCAAGCTGCCGATTTCCTGCGTCTGCGCGGCGGCGCCAGCCCCGGCCTGCGGATCGATTTCCTGACGGGCCCGAGAGATGCCGCCCGCGATTGCCTGACGGGACGGATCGCCCTCCGGCAAAATCGCGACGAGCCGTTCCCAGTAGCCGATGGCATCCTGGAAACGATGCTCCTCGTAGGCGGCTATACCTAGCAGCCCCAGGCTGGTGACTTCCTCCGGATCGGCCTGCAGCGCCTCGCCGGTCAGCGAATCCAGTTGCGCGGTCCACTGTTTGTCACCGGCAAAGTACAGGGCCTGGGCCCACTGCCCGAGCAGCTCGGGCTCGCGGCCAGCCACCTTTACCGCCTGCTCGAACGCTCGCGCTGCATCCGCCGGGCGCTCCTGCGCCATGTAGCTGCGGCCCAGGAAATACCAGCCCTCGGGGGACTCCGGGTTGCTTTGCACGGCCTGTTCCAGGCGTGCGGTCATTTCCTCGATGCTGCGTGGCTCGCCGGTGAAGGTTCGCGCCCGCTCGACCTCGCCGATAGCGCCCCACTGCGCATAGAGCAACACGCCAAGCAGCGGAATCAGCACGGCGGCGATCAGCGGCACGGTGCGCCCCAGACGCCCGACCTTCACTTGACCGCTGCCTTCGGTATCGGCCAGCAGCTCGCGCGCGGCTTCGTCACGGGCCGTCTGCAACCGGGCGCTATCCAACGTGCCGGCCTGGTGCTGTTGCTCCAGCTCGCGCAGGCGCTCCTGATAGAGGGTGACGTTCAGGGCGGTGCGATCTTCCTCGGCCTGAACCTTGCGACCGCGCAACAGCGGTATCAACAGAAAACTCACGGCGACCAGACACAACAGGCCGGCGGACAACCAGAATTCGATCATGGCTCTTTCTTATCCAGAGGCGCCTGCTCGAGCAGTTGCGCCAGACGTTGCTGTTCATCGTTCGACAAGCCCGTGGAGACCTCTCCGCCAGCCTTGCGGCGGCGCAGCACGATCACCCCGAGCAGCACGAAACCACCGACCAGAAGTGCTGCCGGGCCATACCAGAGCAACAAGGTGCGGCGGGTAACCGGCGGTTTGTAGAGCACGAAGTCGCCATAACGGGCGACCAGGTAATCAATGATCTGCGCGTTGCTGTCGCCAGCCTCGAGCATGCGATAGATCTCGGCGCGCAGGTCCATGGCGATCGGCGCGTCGGAGTCGGCGATGTTCTGGTTCTGGCATTTCGGGCAGCGCAGTTCTTCAGTGAGCTGGCGGTAGCGGGCGCGTTCGGCCTCGCTGGCGAATTCGTAGGTGTCGATGGCTGCATGGGCCACACCGACCAGCACCAGCAACAGGCTCAGCCCGATCAAAAGACGCTTCATTGCCCCGCCTCGTCGACCATCTGCTGGTACAGCGGCGCGAGCTTTTCACGCCAGATCGCCTCGTCGATCACGCCGACGAACTTGTGGCGGATGATGCCCTTGGCGTCGACGAAGAAGGTTTCAGGCGCGCCGTACACGCCCAGATCCAGGCCAAGGGTGCCCTTAGGATCGCTGATATTGAGCTGATAAGGATCGTGGAAATCGCTCAACCATTTCTGCGCGGCAGCGTTGTCGTCCTTGTAGTTGACGCCATGGATAGTCACGCCCAGGGAGGCCAGCTTGTTGAGCACCGGGTGTTCGACCTTGCAGGCAACGCACCAAGTGGCCCAGACGTTGACCAACGAAGGCTTGCCGAGGAGGTTTTCCCGGGTGATCAGTTGATCGCCCTCCACTGCCGGCAGGGAGAATGCCGGGAAGGGCTTGTCGATCAGCGCCGACGGCAACTCGGCGGGGTCGAGAAACAGACCGCGATAGAGAAACACCGCCACGCCAAGAAAGATCACCAGCGGTAACAACAGAATCAGCCGTCTCATGCTTGTGCCTCCTGCAGGCCAAGCGCGTCACGCACGCGCGTCTTGACCTTCATCCGGTAGCGCTTGTCGGCTGCGGCGAGGAAGCCGCCGAAACCCATCATCAAGGCGCCCAGCCAAATCCAACGTACGAAGGGCTTGATGTGCACGCGCACGGCCCAGGCGCCCTGCTCCAGCGGCTCGCCAAGAGCAACGAACAGGTCGCGGGTCAGGCCAGCGTCGATGCCGGCTTCGGTCATCACCGATTGCTGCACGGTGTACAGGCGTTTTTCCGGGTGCAGCAGAGCGATCTGCCGCTCGCCTTCGAAGACCCGTACCGTACCGCGGTCGGAGATGAAGTTCGGCCCCTCGTGATGCGCCGCCCCTTCGAACACGAACCGATAACCGCCCAGTTCCACGGCATCACCCGGCGCCATGCGCATGTCGCGCTCGAAGCTGCCGAGGCTGGTGAGGATCACCCCCAGTGCGCAGACCGCCAGGCCCAGGTGAGCCAGCTGCATGCCCCAGTAACTGCGGCCAAGGCTGGCCATGCCTTTGAACAAGCCCTTGTGGCGGGTTTTGTCCTGAATATCACGCAACCCGGCCAGAACCACCCACGCGGCCAGCATGCAAACACCGAGCACCGCCCAGTGGAAATCGCCCCACAGCCAACTGGCCAGCAACGCCAATATCACGCTGGCCACCAACACCGGCGCGAGCATGCCGAGCAGCCAGCGCACGGGCGTGTCCTTCCAGCGCACCAGCACGCCAACCGCGAGTACCGCCATCAGCAAGCCCATCAGAGGTACGAACAACGCATTGAAATACGGCGGGCCGACCGACAGTTTGGCGCCGCTCAGGGCATCCAGCACCAGCGGATAAAGGGTGCCAAGCAGGATCATCGAGGCCGCCACCACCAGAATCAAGTTGTTGGCCAGCAGCAGGGTTTCCCGCGACCACAGGCTGAAGCCGACCTGGCTGCGCACCACGGGGGCACGCAGGGCGAACAGGGTCAGCGAACCGCCGACCACCAGCAACAGGAAGGCGAGAATGAATACGCCCCGCTCCGGATCACTGGCGAACGCATGCACCGAGGTCAGCACCCCGGAGCGAACCAGAAAAGTCCCCAGCAGGCTCAGGGAGAACGCGGCGATGGCGAGCAGCACTGTCCAGCTCTTGAACACACCGCGCTTCTCGGTCACAGCCAGGGAGTGGATCAGCGCGGTGCCGACCAGCCAGGGCATGAACGAAGCGTTTTCCACCGGATCCCAGAACCACCAGCCGCCCCAGCCGAGTTCGTAGTAGGCCCACCATGAGCCCAAGGCGATGCCGATGCCTAGAAAGGCCCAGGCAACGATGGTCCAGGGCCGCGACCAGCGGGCCCAGGCGGCGTCCAGCTTGCCGCCGAGCAGAGCAGCAATGGCGAAGGCGAAGGCCACCGAGAAACCCACGTAGCCCATGTAGAGCATCGGCGGGTGAATGATCAGGCCGAAATCCTGCAGCAGCGGATTGAGGTCGCGGCCATCGGACGGCACGTTCGGCAGTAAGCGAGTGAACGGATTCGAGGTGATGATCAGAAACAGTAGGAAGCCGACGCTGATGATGCCCATCACGCCCAGCACACGGGCGAGCATCTCCTCGGGCAACTGTCGGGAAAAGATCGCCACGGCGAAAGTCCAACCGCCGAGAATCAGCGCCCAAAGCAACAGCGAGCCCTCGTGGGCGCCCCATACGGCGCTGAATTTGTAATACCAGGGCAGCGCGGTGTTGGAATTCTGCGCCACGTAGGCTACGGAAAAATCGTCGGCCATAAAGGAATACGTAAGGCAGGCGAAGGAAAACACCAGAAAGGCAAACTGCCCCCAGGCGGCAGGCTGCGCCAGGCTCATCCACTGCCGATCGCCGCGCCAGGCGCCAATCAGCGGCAGCGTGGACTGCACCAGGGCCAGGCACAGCGCGAGGATCATTGCCAGATGGCCGAGTTCGGGAATCATTGCGTGGCCTCCCCGGCCTTCTCGTATTGCTTGCTCATGCCACTCTGCTCCAAAGCCTGCTTGACCTCGGGCGGCATGTAGTTCTCATCGTGCTTGGCCAGCACTTCGTCGGCGAGCAGCATGCCGCTGTCATCGACCTTGCCCATGGCGACGATGCCCTGCCCCTCGCGAAACAGGTCCGGCAGGATGCCGTGAAAGCGGATGGTCACCTGTGCGACGCCGTCGGAGACCACGAAGTCGGTCTGCAGCGAGTCACTCGAGCGTTTCACCGAGCCCTTTTCCACCATGCCTCCAGCGCGGATTCGGGTATCCAATGGCGCTTCGCCGTTGACTATCTGGCTTGGGCTGTAGAACAGGTTGATGTTCTGCTGCAATGCGCTCAAGGCCAGCGCTACGGCGATACCGACCCCGGCGACGATGGCCAGAACGATAAACAGGCGCTTCTTGCGAACAGCGTTCAACGTGATTCCTCCCGGCGCATACGACGCGCCTCATCCTGCAGATGGCGGCGCCGCGCATGCAGCGGCAACAGCACATTTAGCACCAGCACGGCAAAGCAGATGCCGTAGGCTGACCAGACATAAGCACCGTGGTTGCCCATGGCGAGGAAGTCGGCGAATGACGAAAAACTCATCGTTTACCCTCCACCTGCGCGCGGATCTCGGCCTTCACCCAGCTGCTGCGTGCTTCGCGGCGTAACACTTCGAGGCGCATGCGCATCAGCAGCACGGCGGCGAAGAAGCAGTAGAAGCCCAGCACCATGATCAGCAGCGGCAGCCACATCTGCATGGGCATCGCCGGCTTGTCGATAACGCTGAAAGTGGCTGGCTGGTGCAGGGTGTTCCACCACTCCACCGAATACTTGATGATCGGGATGTTGATCACCCCGACCACCGCCAGTACTGCGCAGGCCTTGGCGGCGCTGTCGCGGTTGCTGATCGCCTGGCCGAGGGCGATCACGCCGAAATACAGAAACAGCAGGATCAGCATCGAGGTCAGGCGCGCATCCCAAATCCAGTAAGTCCCCCAGGTCGGCTTGCCCCACACCGCGCCGGTGATCAGCGCGATGGCGGTCATCCAGGCGCCGACGGGCGCAGCCTGCTGCAGGGCGACATCAGCCAGTTTCATCTTCCATACCAGACCGACGAGCCCAGCCACGGCCAGCATCACGTAGATCGACTGCGCCAGGAAAGCCGCCGGCACGTGGATGTAGATGATTCGGAAACTGTTGCCCTGCTGGTAGTCCGGTGGCGCGAATGCCAGCCCCCAGACAGTACCCACGACCAGCAGCACGGCAGCGGCGATGGCCAGCCCGGGCAGCCAGCGGCCACTGATTTCATAGAACCATTTGGGCGAGCCCAACTTGTGAAACCATGTCCAATTCATCAGGTCACTCATCATTCTCCGAGGTAGGGGCCAGAACCGAAATCGGCGGCCATCCTCGGTAGCACGGTTGAATCATTCGCCGACACTGATGGTCAGGCCGGCGGCAATGGCGAATGGCGTCAGGGTCACTGTCAGCGCGGTGAGGCTGGCCAGCCATAACAGATGGCCTGCCACTGGCAGCCCCTGCAGGCTCGCCTGCAAGGCTCCGCTGCCAAGAATCAGCACCGGGATGTACAAGGGTAAAATCAGCAGTGCCAGCAGCAACCCGCCGCGCTTGAGCCCCACGGTAAGGGCGGCGCCCACGGCACCAAGCAGGCTGAGAATGGGCGTGCCGAGCAGTAACGTGGCGAGCAGTACCGGCAGGCAGCGCACCGGCAACCCGAGCATCAAGGCCAGCAAAGGTGACAGCAATACCAGCGCCAGGCCGGAAAACAGCCAGTGCGCGCTGACCTTGGCCAGCACCAGCAGCGGCAATGGATGCGAGGAAAGCACCCACTGTTCCAGCGAGCCATCTTCGAAGTCGCTGCGGAACAGGCCGTCGAGAGACAGCAGCACCGCCAGCAAGGCTGCTACCCACACCAGGCCAGGTGAGAGGCTTTGCAGCAGTTGCGTTTGTGGCCCGACGGCCAGCGGAAACAGTGCGATGACGATAGCGAAAAACACCAGTGGGTTAGCCAGTTCTGCAGGGCGCCTACACAACAGACGCGCCTCGCGCACGACCAGCAGCATAAATACGCTATTCATGCGGCGTGCTGTCCCAGATCAAGATCGCGGTAACTCACCGGCATGCGGCTCAACGTATGGTGGGTGGTCAGAATCACCAGGCCGCCCTGCTGGCAATGCGCAGCCAGATGCTCTTCCAACTGGCTCACGGCATATTTGTCCAGGGCAGTGAACGGCTCGTCGAGAATCCACAGCGGCGGGCCATCGAGATAAAGCCGCGCCAGTGCCACGCGGCGTTGCTGGCCGGCCGAGAGGGTGTGACAGGGCACATCTTCAAAACCTCGGAGCCCCACCGCCTCCAGCGCCTGCCAGATCTGCTCGCGGCTCGCGGGGCGATGTAGAGCGCAGAGCCAGGCGAGATTTTCCTCGGCACTGAGCAAGCCCTTGATGCCAGCAGCATGACCAATCCACAGTAAGTCACTGGCCAGATCACCGCTGCGGCTGGCCAGTGGCTGGCCCTTGAGGCGAATTTGCCCGGAGGTGGGTTGCCTCAATCCGGCGAGTACACGCAGCAGGCTGGTCTTGCCGCTGCCGTTGGGGCCGGATACCTGTAGCATCTGCCCGGCGTCCAGCTGAATATCGAGATTCTCGAACAGCAGGCGCCAATCCCGTTCGCAGGAAAGTGCCATGGCTTCGAGAAAGGGACTGCTCACAGCGCGGACACCTGGTTCAAGTCGAGACGAATGTGGCCGCTATAATGATGCGGACATTGAAGTGGCCGGAATTATACATGCCCAATAGGCCCACTCGCAGTGCGCTTTTGGCTACAGAGTATGAGACTTAATGACCGAGATCAGTGGATCGCGTCCTATCGCCGCAGCACCTCCTGCCAGCCGGCCGCAAGTCAATGCCGCCGACCTGGCGGTCAAGCTTTTGCAGCCCCTCGATGGCCTGATGGGCAAAGGCGAGAGTGCCAAGGCAGAAGTGGTGGGCCTCAAGGAGGTGGCGCAGAATTTTCAGCTGATGCTGCGCGTGACGCTGGAAGGCGGCCGTCAGGCTACGCTGCAGGCCAGCAGCCCACAGCCCTTGGCCCAGGGCACGGCGCTGGCGATCACGGCCCTGTCCGACACGCGCCTGGCCCTGGCGGTACTCGCCGGTGGCAAACCGCTGACCAGTATCGACCTCGAGCAATTGCCCGTCGGCACGCTACTGCAGGGCAAGGTCATCGCTCGCGAAGCAATGCCGGCGCAGGCCGCACAAACCGTCTACAAGGTGCTGGTGAACCTGCTCAACACGCCTCTGGCAGGCAGCAAGCTGAGCCTGGAAACTCACCTCGACCTGCCCTTGGGCAGTCTGCTCAGCGCACGCGTGCAGGGCGACCAATCCCTGTCCTTCTTGCCATTGAGCGGCAGGCTCGATCAATTGGCGCTGCTGCAGCAACTCGGTAATCAGCAGAGTCGCCAGGGCTCACTGGAAGGCCTGATGGCAGCGTTGAAGGGAATGGGCGGTCAGAGTGGCATGCCCGATGGCCTGCGCGGCAGCATCGACAAGCTGCTTGGTGGGCTGCCGAGTGGCGAGCAGATGAGCAGCGGCAAGGGCCTCATGCAGGCGCTGGAAAACAGCGGTCTGTTTCTCGAAAGTAAACTGCTGGCAGGCCAGCCTGGCGCACTGAGTACCGACATGAAGGCCAACCTGCTGCGCCTGGTCAGCCAGTTGCTGCCGCTGCTGCCTGGCTCCGCGCCCCTGGCTGCCGCCACCGCATCGGCCACTGCCATGACCCAGGCACTGCCGGCCTTCGCCCGTAACATTCTCGGCAATATCGGCCAGAGCAGCGGGCGCCAACAGGCCATGAGCTTCCCCCTGCCCAGCCGCCTGCTGCAGGCAATGGACGGGGAGTCCGACCTAGAGGCACTGCTCAAGCTCGCCGCCGCAGCCATCTCTCGCTTACAGACCCACCAGCTTTCCAGCCTGGCTCAGAGCCAGACCGGGCCCGACGGCGCACTGGTTACGACCTGGCAGATAGAAGTGCCCATGCGCAATCAGCATGAGCTAGTGCCCCTGCAGGTAAAAATTCAGCATGAGGAACCGGCCCCCTCCGATAAACAGGAAACCAAGGAAACGCTCTGGCGCATCGACCTGGCTTTCGATCTCGATCCACTCGGGCCGCTCCAGGTGCAGGCGCAATTGGCCCATGGCAGCCTGTCCAGCCAACTCTGGGCAGAGCGTGCCAGTACTGCAGGGATGATTGATCGAGAGCTGGGCAACCTGCGCGAACGCTTGGTCGCGGCAGGCCTTACGGTCGGTGATCTGGCCTGTAGTCAGGGCACACCACCGCAAGGCCCGAAAACCTCACTGGAACAGCGCTGGGTCGACGAAACCGCATGAGCCCAAAAGCCCCACGCCAGGCCATCGCCCTCACCTACGATGGCCAGAACGCTCCCAACCTCAGCGCCAAGGGCGATGACGAACTGGCCGAGGCGATCCTCGCCATCGCCCGGGCTCACGATGTGCCGATCTACGAGAACGCCGAACTGGTACGCCTACTCGCACGTCTGGAGCTGGGCGAAGCGATTCCCGAGCAGTTGTACCGCTGCATCGCCGAAATCATCGCATTCGCCTGGTACCTGAAGGGCAAATACCCGCCTGGCTTCGACCCGCGCGGCAAGACGAAGGACGGCCCGCTGCTGCTTGATGGGCCTGATCGCAAGGGCAGCCAGCGTTAGGCTGTCGACGCGGAATCTGCCCCGAGTGTCGCTTCGCTCAGAAGGACGCGCCAGGTGCGCCAGCCGTAGCCTGGCGTTGAGCGAAGCGATACCCAGGATTAAGACGTAACAGACTTAGAAGAATCAGGAGCGGCGGGACTGGTGCAGCTTGGCAACCAGTTCGGCCTCGGCCTTGCTCAGGCCGCAGGAATGCGTCAGATCGTCGGCGCTCGCCCCCATGCCCACCAAGCGCGCGGCTTGGGTAAATGACAGGCTGGAGGGGTCACGCTGTTCGATCTGGGTCAGCTTATCCGGTAGTGGCGCGACAGTGCGACGCAGCTCGTGGAGCTCTTCGCCCATGCGAATACTGCCGGTCAGGTAGGTATCCAGGCGCTTGCCGAGCTCGCGGATACGCTGGTCACGCTGGGCATCGCGCTCAGCCTGCAGCTGACTGGCCAGACGCAGCCGCCCTGCCAGCCAGACACAAGTGCCCACTAGCCCGGCGCAGACCAAGGCGAGAACGATGAGCGCGGCTTCAAGCACGTCAGATGCTCTCCAGCTCCGACCACTCTTCCTCGGTCATCATCTTGTCCAGCTCGACCAGAATCAGCAGCTCGCCGTTCTTGTTGCACACGCCCTGGATGAACTTGGCCGACTCGTCATTGCCGACGTTCGGTGCTGTTTCCACTTCGGACTGACGCAGGTAAACCACTTCGGCCACGCTGTCGACCATGATGCCAACAACCTGCTTGTCCGCCTCGATGATGACGATACGGGTGTTGTCGGTGACATCGGAGGAATCCAGACCGAAACGCTGGCGCGTGTCGATCACGGTGACCACGTTGCCGCGCAGGTTGATGATCCCCAGCACGTAGCTAGGCGCACCCGGTACCGGGGCGATTTCCGTGTAGCGCAGGACTTCCTGCACCTGCATCACGTTGATGCCGTAGGTTTCGTTGTCCAGACGGAACGTGACCCACTGCAGGATCGGATCTTCAGCGCCTTGTGCAGAGCTTTTCTTCATGGCCTAGCCTCGTCATTGACCGCGCATGGCGGTGTGCGGGAGTCCCGCTATTCAATCGGCCGCACGTGCAAGAGCCCGTGCGCCCAGTAATCAGTGTATCTGTCCGTTGGTCATGCGCTTGGCTGCGCCGCTGGCAATCAATTCAGCCAATGCGGCCACATCCAGCAGTGCGCACATGTGTTCGATCACCGTGCCGGCCAGCCAAGGCCGTTGTGTACGCTGGCTACGCCACTTGATCTCGTCCGGGCTCAGGCGAATCGAGCGGCTGACCTGATGAACCGCCAGCCCCCACTCGTAGCCCTGAACGGAAATCACGTACTGCAGCCCCTGACGAAAATCTTCCCGGTAGCGATCTGGCATGACCCAGCGCGCCGTATCGAGCACTTTCAGGTTACCCGACTGTGATGGCAGTATGCCCAAAAACCAATCCGGCTGGCCAAACAAAGGTGTCAGATCCTGCCCGGCCAGCGGGTAAATCGACCCGAGACACACCAGCGGCACAGCCAGCGTCAGGCCGGCGACATCGAACAGCAGGCATTCGAACGGCTCTTCAGCCCACTCGGGACGACCGTCGGCGAGTACCGAGGCGATCTGTGGCGCCGGACGATGCACCTCTGCCACAGGTTCGACCACTGTCGGCATGGCAATCGGCTCGACGAACACCGGAGCCAAAGCCTCGACGACCGGCTCGATAATTACCTCGGCAACCGGCTGCACCAACGTCAGGGGCGCTGCTTCGACGCGCGGCACCGTCTGGGCATCACGAATCTGCTCCTCAAGCACAGCAGCCTCGAACTCATCGAGGCTGTTCTCGGCAAGCTCCAGTTCAAGCTCGACCGCCGCGTCTTGCAGCAAACCATCGAGGTAGGACTGCAGTGCCAGCTGGGGCCGTGTGGCAGTGGCAGTTGAACGACTCATGAATGCAACCCGCAATGGAGACCTGTATGAGCTATCGGCCGCAGTGGCGGCAGACTTGAGCCAGTTTTCGCAGAATAACCAGCCATCATGGATCAGGCCACCTGAGACGCAGGTTGTTGTGCCAACAAATGCTTGAGCAGCGCACGGTAGGCAATAGTGCCGCGGCTGTTACCATCGAACTGCGAAGGCGTCAGCCCTGCCCGGCTGGCATCACGCAGGCGAGTATCAATCGGAATGTAGCCTTGCCAGAGCGTCTCCGGATAGCTGCTCTTGAGCAACCGCAAGGTGGACATCGACGCCTGGGTACGACGGTCGAACAGGGTCGGTACGATGGTGTAAGGCAAAGCATGCTTACGCGAGCGATTGATCATTGCCAACGTGCTAACCATACGCTCCAGGCCTTTCACCGCGAGAAACTCGGTCTGCACCGGGATCACCAGTTGCTGGCAAGCAGCCAGGGCATTGACCATCAATATGCCGAGCAGCGGTGGGCTGTCGATCACTGCGTGGTCGAAGTCTTGCCACAGCTGCGCCAGGCTCTTGGCAACCACCAGGCCAAGACCGCTCTGCCCAGGAGACTGGCGCTCCAACGTAGCCAGAACGGTGCTCGATGGCAGCAGGGAAATTCGTTCGTGACTGGTTGGTAGCAATAACTGCTTCGGTAGCTCCTGAGGCACGTTGCCCTGATGCTGGAACAGGTCGAAGACGCTGTGCTCCAGGCTATCGGGATCGTGACCGAAATAGCTGGTCATCGAGCCATGCGGGTCGAGATCGACCACCACCACACGTTTGCCAGCATCAGCCAGTAAACCTGCCAGGGCGATGGACGAGGTGGTTTTACCCACACCGCCTTTCTGATTGGCTACAGCCCAAACTCTCATACTCTTCATCCTCCCGGAACAGGCTGCGCCTGGCCGAGACTGAGTGCCCACTTCATTGGGCAGGCGACGGGGAATTGACGGCCCCATTGGCTGGAGCCTGTACTGCAGGCGCTGAAGCAGGTTGCGTGCCAGCCCGCTGCAGAGCCGTATCAGGCTGGGCATTGGCACTGCCCACGCCACTTACACTACGCCGCACATCGAGATTGCGCGAGACCACCAGAACCACCCGACGGTTGCGCGCCCTGCCCTCTGCCGTGGCGTTGTCGGCTACTGGCTGGAACTCGCCATAGCCTACGGCGGCCATACGTGACGGATCGACGCCATCCATGGCCAGCATCCGCACGATACTGGCAGCGCGCGCGGTAGACAGCTCCCAGTTGGTCGGGAACTGCGCAGTTCTGATCGGCTGGTTATCGGTAAACCCTTCCACATGCACCGGGTTGCCATAGGGCGCCAGGATTTTGGCAATCTTCTCGATGATCTCGAAAGCCATATCGTTCGGCAGCGCATCGCCACTGGGAAACAGCAGACCGGAGCTCAACTCGATCTCGATCCACAGCTCATTGCCGCGCACCTTCAGTTGATCGCTCTGCAGCAATCCGCCGAAGGCATCACGAATGCTGTCAGCGATATTCTCCAGTGTAGAAGCGGCGATCTGCTGCGCCGTTTCCTCATCCACCATGGAGCGATCCGGCTCGGTGGTGCGCGGTCGCTCGTCCCCCACCGGGATGGGTTTGATGGAGCGATCCGGCTGATTGAAGACCCCCGTCAGGGTTTCCGAAAGGATCTTGTACTTGCCTTCGTTGATCGAGGAAATCGAGTACATCACCACGAAGAAGGCGAACAGCAGCGTGATGAAGTCCGCGTAGGACACCAGCCAGCGCTCGTGATTCTCATGTTCTTCGTGGCGGCGTCGGCGAGCCATGATTAGTTCATGAAGCCTTGCAGCTTCAACTCGATAGAGCGTGGGTTCTCACCCTCGCCGATGGACAGAATGCCTTCGAGGAGCATTTCCCGATACGCCGACTGGCGCATGGCCACGGACTTGAGCTTGGCACCGATGGGCAACAGCAGCAGGTTGGCGATAGCCACACCGTAGATGGTAGCGACGAAGGCGACGGCGATCCCGCCACCGAGCAGGCTCGGGTCGGCCAGGTTGCCCATCACGTGGATCAGCCCCATGACTGCGCCGATGATGCCGATGGTCGGCGCGTAGCCGCCCATGCACTCGAAGAACTTGGCGGCCTGTATGTCACGGCTTTCCTGGGTGTAGAGATCGACCTCGAGAATACTGCGGATGGCCTCAGGCTCGGCGCCATCGACCAGCAGTTGCAGGCCCTTGCGTGCGTAGGGATCGGCTTCGCCGTCAGCGACCGCCTCGAGGCCAAGCAGACCTTCCTTGCGCGCGGTCATGCTCCAGTTCACTACCCGGTCGATACCGCCAGGCAGATCGATCTGCGGCGGGAAGAAGATCCAGCGCAGGATGCTCATGGCGCGCTTGAATACGGTGACCGGCGTTTGCAGCAACGCCGCACCCAGCGTGCCGCCGATCACGATCAGCGCCGCCGGGCCGTTGAGCAGTGCCGAGACATGACCGCCTTCCAGGTAATTGCCGCCAAGAATGGCGACGAATGCCAGGATGACGCCGATCAGGCTCAGCACATCCATCAGAGGCAGGCCTCGACCAGATGCCGGCCGATGTCATCCAACGGGTACACCGCATCCGCCAGGTTGGCCTTCACGATCGCCATGGGCATGCCATAGATCACGCAACTGGCTTCGTCCTGTGCCCATACCTGGCTGCCCCCCTGCTTGAGCAGGCGAGCGCCTTCGCGACCATCCGCGCCCATGCCGGTCAGCACCACGGCCAGCACCTTGTCGTTGTACGACTTGGAGGCCGAGCCAAAGGTGATATCCACGCACGGCTTGTAGTTCAGACGCTCGTCGCCGGGCAGGATGCGGATGGTGCCGCGCCCATCGATCATCATTTGCTTGCCGCCCGGCGCCAGAATGGCCAGCCCGGGACGCAGGATGTCGCCATCCTCGGCTTCCTTGACGTTGATCTTGCAGAGCTTGTCCAGACGTTCGGCGAAGGCCTTGGTGAAGGCTGCGGGCATGTGCTGGATCAACACGATCGGCGTCGGAAAATTGGCCGGCAACTGCGTCAGCACCCGCTGCAGGGCAACCGGGCCACCCGTCGAGGTGCCGATCGCCACCAGCTTGTAGGCCTTGCGCTTGGGCGCAGCACTGGTGCTGGACGAATGACGTTCGGCCGGCGGGTGACTCACGCTTGGCTGTGGCCGCGCAGCAGGTGCAGGTGTGATCGAAGTGCTGGCAGGTCGGCTCAGGCTACCGCCGGCAGGCGGCGTCAGGGACGCCGCGCCGATCCCCCGGCGGTTGCTGCGCGAAATGCTGTGCACCTTCTCGCACAGCAGTTGCTTGACCTTCTCCGGGTTGCGCGAGATGTCCTCAAAATTCTTCGGCAGGAAATCCACCGCCCCGGCATCCAGCGCATCCAGGGTGACCCGGGCGCCTTCGTGAGTGAGTGAGGAGAACATCAACACCGGTGTCGGGCAGCGCTGCATGATACTGCGTACCGCAGTGATGCCGTCCATCAACGGCATCTCGTAGTCCATGGTGATCACGTCCGGCTTGAGTGCCAGCGCCTGATCGATGGCCTCACGTCCGTTGGTGGCCGTGCCGACCACGGTGATGTTGGGATCGGACGAGAGGATCTCCGAAACCCTGCGGCGGAAGAAGCCGGAGTCGTCGACCACCAGTACCTTGACAACCATAAACACTCCTAAGCGGCACGACGGAGGCCGTGCCGCGGACGATCAGATACGCCGTGCGTAGCGTTTGAGCATGCTTGGCACGTCGAGAATCAGGGCGATGCGCCCGTCGCCGGTGATGGTCGCACCCGACATGCCAGGCGTGCCTTGCAGCATCTTGCCCAACGGCTTGATCACCACCTCTTCCTGGCCGACCAGCTGATCGACGACGAAGCCGATACGCTGATTGCCGACGGTGAGAATCACCACATGGCCTTCGCCTTGTTCTTCGTGGGCAGCCTTGCTGACCAGCCAACGCTTGAGATAGAACAGCGGCAATGCCTTGTCGCGCACGATCACCACTTCCTGGCCGTCGACCACGTTGGTGCGCGACAGGTCGAGGTGGAAGATCTCGTTGACGTTGACCAGCGGGAAGGCAAACGCCTGGTTGCCGAGCATCACCATCAGCGTCGGCATGATCGCCAGGGTCAGTGGCACCTTGATGACGATCTTCGAGCCCTGGCCTTTCTGCGAGAACACGTTGACCGTGCCGTTGAGCTGGGAAATCTTGGTCTTCACCACGTCCATGCCGACGCCACGGCCGGACACGTCGGAAATCTCGGTCTTGGTCGAAAAACCGGGGGCGAAGATCAGGTTGTAGCATTCCAGATCGGTCAGGCGATCGGCGGCGTCCTTGTCCAGCAGGCCCTTTTCCACGGCCTTGCTGCGCAGCACGTCGGCATCCATACCCTTGCCGTCATCGGTGATCATCAGCAGGATGTGGTCGCCTTCCTGCTCGGCGGACAGCACCACACGACCAGTGCGCGACTTGCCGGCTGCTTCACGCTCTTCCGGGCTTTCCACACCATGGTCGACCGCGTTGCGCACCAAGTGAACCAGCGGGTCGGCCAAGGCTTCGACGAGGTTCTTGTCGAGGTCGGTCTCTTCACCGACCAGCTCCAGGTTGATCTCTTTCTTCAGCTGGCGAGCCAGGTCGCGAACCAAGCGTGGGAAGCGCCCGAAGACCTTCTTGATCGGCTGCATGCGGGTCTTCATGACCGACGTCTGCAGATCGGCGGTGACCACGTCGAGGTTGGACACGGCCTTGGACATGGCCTCGTCGCCGCTGTTGAGTCCCAGGCGCACCAGGCGGTTACGCACCAGTACCAGCTCGCCGACCATGTTCATGATTTCGTCCAGACGCGCGGTGTCGACCCGCACGGTGGTTTCCGCTTCGCTCGCAGGCGCAGCAGCAGCCGGAGGCGGCGCGGCAGCGGCTTTGGCTGGTTCGGCTTTGGCAATAGGCGCAGGTGCGGGCGCGACCTTGGCAACTACCGGCGCAGCCGTTTTGGCTGCTGGCTTCGGCACAGGGGCCGGAGCGGCAGCAACAGGGGCGATCGCCGTCGGCTCGACGAACTTGCCTTTGCCGTGCAGTTGATCGAGCAGCGCTTCGAATTCGTCATCGGTAATTTCATCGCCCTGCGCTGCAGAACTGGCGGATGCAGCAGGAGCAGCCGGTGCTGGCGTCTCTACGGCAGCAGCAACGAACTGGCCTTTGCCGTGTAACTGATCGAGTAGAGCTTCGAATTCGTCATCGGTGATGTCGTCGCCATTGGCGCTGCTCGAGACATTGGCTGGTGCAGGCGCGGCCGTTTCGACAGCGGTTGTCGCTGCAGCTGCGAACTGCCCTTTGCCATGCAACTGATCGAGCAGCGACTCGAATTCATCATCGCTGATTTCGTCGTCCGAAGCGCTCGCTGACGGCTGCGGCTCATCGTCCAAGGCATCGAGCAGCTGTGCGAATTCGCTATCGGTAATATCTGCTGATGCCTCAGCGCTCTGGGCTACAGGCTGGACAGGTGCAGAGACTGCAACATTGGCAAGCGCTGCGGCAGGCGCAGGTTCGGCGAGTCGTGCCAGTGCTGCCAGTAGCTCGGGAGAGGCCGGCGTTGGCGTAACGCGCTCGCGCACTTCGCTGAACATGCCATTGACCGCATCCAGCGCTTCGAGCACCACGTCCATCAACTCGGAGTCGACGCGACGCTCACCCTTGCGCAGGATGTCGAACACGTTCTCGGCAATATGGCAGCACTCCACCAGCTCATTGAGCTGCAGAAAGCCTGCCCCGCCTTTTACCGTGTGAAATCCCCGAAAAATCGCGTTGAGCAGATTCATATCGTCCGGGCGGCTTTCCAGCTCCACCAATTGCTCGGACAACAGCTCGAGAATCTCGCCGGCCTCTACCAGGAAATCCTGGAGGATTTCTTCATCGGCGCCGAAGCTCATATGACGTGCTCCTAAAATCCCAGGCTGGACAGCAAATCGTCGACGTCGTCCTGGGAAGAAGCGACATCATCACGCTTATCGGCATGAATCTGTGGAACTTCACCATGAGACGTATTTTTTTGTTTGTTCTGCTCTACACGCAACTCTTCATGATCGTGATCGATGCCGGCAAAACGGTCGACCTGACTGGCCATTAGCATCAATTTCAGCAGGTTGCTCTCTACCTCGGTCACCAGTTGCGTGACACGTTTGATCACCTGCCCGGTCAGATCCTGATAGTCCTGTGCCAGCAAAATGTCATTGAGGTGCCCCGACAGTTTGCTGCTGTCGCGCTGGCTGCGCGCCAAAAACAGCTCGATGCGTTTGGCCAACTCACGGAAAGCCTCAGCGCCCATTTCGCGGCGCATGAAACGTCCCCAATCCTCGCTCAGGGCATCGGCTTCGCTGCTCAAGTCATTGACCAACGGCGCACTCTGCTCGACCAGATCCATCGTGCGATTGGCCGCTCGCTCGGTCATGGTCACAACGTAATTGAGCCGCTCCGTAGCGTCGGATATCTGTGAGACTTCATTGGCGTGTGGCACTCGGGGGTCGAGCTGAAAATTGACGATGGCGTTGTGCAGCTCACGCGTGAGCTTGCCGACTTCGTGGTAAAGACCACGGTCGCGCGCCTTGTTCAGTTCATTGATCAGCTGTACCGCTTCGCCAAAGTTGCCTTTTTCGAGGCTGTTTACCAGTTGGCGGGCATTGCTTTTCAGAGTCGACTCGAGGTCGGCCTCTTGAGAATCTTCGTGTTCCATAACAACCTCGCGGCAGACATCAGCCGTTGACCCGCTCGAAGATTTTTTCGATCTTTTCCTTGAGCACCTGGGCGGTGAATGGCTTGACCACATAGCCATTCACACCGGCCTGGGCGGCCTCGATGATCTGATCACGTTTGGCCTCTGCCGTAACCATCAGCACTGGCATTTGCTTCAAACGTTCGTCTGCACGCACTGCGCGCAGCAGATCGATCCCACTCATGCCAGGCATGTTCCAGTCGGTCACGAGAAAGTCAAAACTACCGCTTTGCAGCATCGGCAATGCGGTGACGCCATCGTCGGCTTCCGCCGTATTGGTAAAGCCCAAATCACGCAAAAGGTTCTTGATGATCCGGCGCATCGTCGAAAAATCATCGACGATGAGGATTTTCATGTTCTTGTCCAAGTCGACCTCCGTACAGTCCTAAAACGCCATCAGCATTCTGAAGCGCTTATAAATCGTGAAACCGGCCTGGCGGAACGCCGCAAAACTATTGCGCCCGGCTTTGCTGCGTTCACTGTGTTTTCCAGCGCCCTGCTAATTCCTTATGCGCGCCATTCCACTAACCGTGCGCGTAGGCGCGCGGCACACTGACTGTGTAATTGGCTGACCCGCGACTCACTAACCCCCAGTACCTCGCCGATTTCCTTGAGATTCAACTCCTCATCGTAATACAGCGATAACACCAGCCGCTCACGCTCCGGCAGATTGCTGATAGCGTCGACCAGCGCGGCCTGGAAACGATTGTCTTCCAGCTCATGCGAAGGCCCTTGCAGCAAGGAACTCGTGTCTTCCTGCAGCCCGCCGCTTTCGCCTTCCTGCAACAGATCGTCGAAACTGAACAGGCGGCTGCCCAAAGTGTCGCCAAGAATGCCGTAGTAATCTTCGAGACTCAATTGGAGTTCGGCAGCAACCTCCTGATCTTTAGCGTCTCTTCCTGTTCTCGCTTCAATTTTTCGGATCGCATCGCTGACCATCCGGCTGTTGCGATGCACCGAGCGCGGCGCCCAGTCACCTTTGCGCACCTCGTCGAGCATCGAACCACGGATACGAATACCCGCGAACGTCTCGAAACTAGCGCCCTTACCGGCGTCATATTTACGTGATGCCTCAAGCAGGCCAATCATGCCGGCCTGGATAAGGTCATCCACCTGCACATTGGCAGGCAGACGCGCCAGCAGGTGGTAAGCGATACGCTTGACCAGTGGCGCGTAACGTTCAATCAACTGATGCTGTGAATCTTGTGCGTGTGCCTTGCTGTACATACGGAGTCCAGAGGCTGTCGTCATACAGCCGTGTCTGCAGTCGGTTGTTGCACCAGGCGCTCAACGAAAAATTCCAGGTGGCCTCGCGGATTGGCCGGCAACGGCCACGCATCAACCTTCTGGGCAATCGCCTTGAACGCCAGCGCGCACTTCGAGCGAGGGAACGCCTCATACACCGCACGCTGTTTCTGTACGGCCTTGCGTACCGATTCGTCGTAAGGAACCGCGCCCACGTACTGCAGCGCGACATCCAGAAAACGGTCGGTCACCTTGGTCAGCTTAGCAAACAGATTACGGCCTTCCTGTGGGCTGTGCGCCATATTGGCGAGCACCCGAAAACGATTCATGCCGTGGTCACGGTTGAGGAGCTTGATCAGCGCGTAAGCATCAGTGATCGAGGTCGGCTCGTCGCACACCACCACCAGCACTTCCTGGGCAGCGCGCACGAAACTCACAACCGAGTCGCCGATGCCTGCAGCGGTATCCACGATCAACACATCGAGGTTGTCGCTGATATCGCTGAAAGCCTGAATCAGGCCGGCATGCTGCATAGGCGTGAGCTGCACCATGCTCTGAGTACCGGAGGCTGCCGGCACGACACGAATACCGCCTGGTCCCTGCAGGACAACATCGCGCAGTTCGCACTGACCGTCGATGACGTCAGCCAGGGTGCGTTTGGCCGTCAGGCCGAGCAATACATCGACGTTGGCCAGCCCCAGGTCAGCATCCATGAGCATGACGCGCCGACCGAGATCCGCCAGCGCCAACGACAAATTCACCGACACATTGGTCTTGCCAACGCCGCCCTTGCCGCCGGTCACCGCGATCACCTGTACGGGATGCATACCCATGTTATCTATACACCTTGTCTAACTTCGCTTTAGAGCCACATGGCCATTGTGCGCTGCCGGAATGACCACGGCCAACGCTTCGCCACACCTGCATGATCATCCCGCGCGTCGTGTCGGATCTTGATACAACCCGGCAAACATATCGGCCATCGTATCCTCACTCGGCTCATCCGGAGCCTGCAGGCCTACAGCACGACTGACCAACTGATGGCTACGCGGAACATGTACATCGTCCGGAATTCGCGGGCCGTCTGCCAGATAGGCTACCGGTAGACGGTGGCTAATAGCCAGACCCAATACCTCTCCCATGCTGGTTGCTTCATCCAGTTTACTCAGAATGCAGCCGGCCAGCCCACAACGCTTGTAGCTGTGATACGCCGCCTTGAGCACTTGCGCCTGGCTGGTTGCAGCCAGTACCAAATAATTGCGGGCGTTGACGCCACGACTTGCCAGGGCCTCCAACTGCATGCGCAGTGCTGGATCGTTGGCTGGCAGGCCGGCAGTATCGATGAGAACCACACGTTTGCGCACCAACGGTGCCAGCGCCTGAGTCAATGACTGACCTGGATCAACGTGAGTCACGGAAACGCCAAGGATACGGCCCAGGGTCTTGAGCTGCTCCTGAGCACCGATGCGGTAGCTGTCCATGCTCACCAGGGCGATATTCGCAGCGCCGTACTTGAGTACATAGCGCGCTGCAAGCTTGGCCAGGGTGGTGGTCTTGCCCATGCCGGCCGGGCCAACCAGAGCGATCACTCCGCCCTCTTCCATCGGCTCCTGCTTGGGTGTCTGAATCGAGTGTGCCAGGTGCGCCAACACCATGCGCCAGGCTTGACGCTGATCAGTGAGCGAGGCGACACGATCAAGCAGCGTACGTGCCAGATCAGCAGGCAAACCCATGCGCTGCAGACGGCGCCACAGGGTGGCCTGCTGAGGGCGACGCGCTTGCAACTGGCCCCAAGCCATGGAGCCCATCTGCATTTCGATCAGCTCACGCAAGCCATGCAATTCGGAACGCATGGATTCCAGAGCAGACTGGTCTACCGAAGCCGCTGCCGGCTTCTTCTGCTGACGTTCGAGCACCGCGCTCAGGCTATCGGCCGGCGCACTGCCCGGCGCTTCGGCGAACATCTGCCGATCCTTGCCAGCGTCAAGCTGGGCACGGGTGGTCAATTCAGCCTGGGCGGAAGCGATACGCGACTGCGTCTTGCGCAGTTCAGCCTCCAGGGCCGGATTCGGTTGCCGCGCCGGAGCGGGCTGAACCTGATAATCGAGCGCGGCCGTCAATTCCACGCCACCTGCCACACGGCGGTTACCGATGATGGTCGCATCAGCGCCCAGCTCATCACGAACCAGCTTCATGGCTTGGCGCATATCGGCGGCAAAAAAGCGTTTGACCTGCATGGCCCGTACCCTCGATTAGTTCTGCCCCACCGTCGCAACGATGGTGACCTGCTTGTTGTCCGGAATTTCCTGGTACGCCAGAACATGCATGCTCGGGACGGCCAACCGGGCGAAACGCGAGAGCATTCCCCGAACCGGCCCGGCCGCCAGCAGAATCACCGGCTTGCCAAGCATCTCCTGACGCTGCGCTGCTTCCACCAGGGAACGTTGCAGCTTCTCGGCCATGCCAGGCTCCAGGAGGATGCCATCCTCGGAGCCTTGACCGGCCTTCTGAAGACTATTTAGCAATATCTGTTCCAACCTTGGCTCAAGGGTGATCACAGGCAGCTCCGGCTCTAGTCCCACGATGTTTTGCACGATTGCGCGAGCCAACGAGACGCGCACTGCGGCAACCATGGCGGCGGGATCTTGACTCCGTGGCGCGACGTTGGCGATGGCTTCGGCAATGGTACGGATGTCGCGAACCGGCACCTGCTCCTGCAACAGTGCCTGCAGTACCTTGAGCAGAGTCGACAGCGAGATCAGGCCAGGAACCAGCTCTTCTGCCAGTTTTGGCGAGCTTTTCGCCAACAATTGCATCAATTGCTGGACTTCTTCATGGCCCAGCAGCTCATGGGCATGCTTGTGCAGAATCTGATTGAGGTGGGTAGCGACCACGGTACTGGCGTCCACCACGGTGTAACCGAGGGACTGTGCCTGGTCACGCTGACCGGGATCGATCCAGACTGCCTCCAGGCCGAACGCCGGATCTTTGGCGGCGACGCCATTGAGGGTGCCGAACACCTGACCCGGGTTGATCGCCAGCTCGCGATCCGGATACACCTCGGCCTCGGCGACGCTGACACCCATCAGGGTCAGGCGATAGGCATTGGGTTGCAGATCCAAGTTGTCGCGAATGTGCACGGACGGCATTAGGAAGCCCATCTCCTGTGAGAGCTTCTTGCGCACGCCCTTGATCCGTGCCAGCAGTTGCCCGCCCTGGTTGCGGTCGACCAGCGGAATCAGCCGGTAGCCGACTTCCAGGCCGACCATGTCCACCGGCATCACGTCATCCCAGCCGAGCTCCTTGACCTCCTGAGCACGCTGGGCGGGCAGCAGCTCCTGCTGACGTTGAACCTCCTGGATCTCGACTTCCTTGACCTTGCGCTGTTTGTTGGCGATCCAGTAAGCGGCGCCAGCAGCGACCAAGCCCAAGCTGATGAAGGAGGTGTGCGGCATACCGGGCACCAGGCCCATGGCGATCATGATGGCAGCGGCAACAGCCAGCGCGCGGGGCGAGGCGAACATCTGACGATTGACCTGGGCGCCCATGTCTTCGGAGCTGGATACCCGGGTCACCATGATCGCAGCGGCGGTCGACAGCAGCAGCGACGGAATCTGTGCCACCAGACCGTCACCGATGGTCAGCAAGGTGTAGATGCGGCCGGCGTCGCCGAAGCTCAGGCCGTGCTGCAGCATACCGATGGCCATGCCACCGATCAGGTTGATGAACAGAATCAGCAGGCCGGCGACGGCGTCACCGCGAACGAATTTACTGGCACCGTCCATGGAGCCGTAGAAGTCGGCTTCCTGAGCGACTTCGGTACGGCGCTTCTTGGCTTCGACCTGGTCGATGAGGCCGGCGTTGAGGTCGGCGTCAATGGCCATCTGTTTGCCGGGCATGGCGTCCAGGGTGAAACGAGCGCTCACTTCGGAGATACGCCCGGCACCCTTGGTGACCACCACGAAGTTGATGATCATGAGGATCGCGAACACCACGATACCGACCACGTAGTTGCCGCCGATCACCACCTCACCGAAGGCCTGAATCACCTTACCGGCAGCGTCGTGGCCATCCTGACCGTGCAGCAATACCACCCGCGTGGAGGCGACGTTGAGGGCCAGGCGCAGCAAGGTCGCGGCCAGCAGAATGGTCGGGAACACCGCGAAGTCCAGCGGCCGCAGCGCGTAGATCGCCACCAGCAGGACGACGATCGACAAGGCGATACTGAAGGTGAACAGCACGTCGAGCAGGAACGGCGGGATCGGCAGCATGACCATGGCGAGCATGACCAGCAGCAACAGCGGGATGCCGAGATTGCCGTTGCGCAACCCGGAAAGGTTGCTGCGAACGTCGCCAATCATTTGTGCGCGATCTACTGCCACGTGGTTACCCCAGCTGATTCAATCTTTTGACGCCTGAGCGTCTTTGCTGCGGATGTTTGCAAGAACCTTTCCAACTCTCCGAAAAGCCCGTAATCACTGACTTGCAAAGCTTCTTGAACGGGTATGAGCCGCTACGGAGCAGGACGAAAACACGAACCACGCCGGGAAACTCCAGTCCCAACCTGTGGGTGATGCTTTTGCCCACGGATTTTCCATCCTCGAGGAGTCATGTATGAAACGCTGGATGATGGCCGCACTGGCCAGTTGCTGCGCCGCTAGCCTGCAAGCCGCCGACCTCACGGTCGACCTGAACGCCGTGGACGCCAAAGGCGTCAACAGCCCGGTAGGCAAGGTGGTGATCAGCCAAAGCCCTTACGGCGTGGTTTTCACCCCAGATCTGCACGACCTGGAGCCAGGCGTGCACGGCTTCCATGTGCACAGCAAGCCCAGCTGCGATGCGGCACCGAAGGACGGCCAGCCCTCGGCAGCTGAAGCCGCTGGTGGCCACTGGGATCCGCAGAACACCGGCAAACACGGTTTGCCATGGGGTGATGGCCACCTCGGCGATCTCCCCGCCCTGCTGGTTACCGCAGACGGCAAAGCCAGCCAGCCGGTACTGGCGCCGCGCATCAAGAGCGTGGATGAGCTGAAGAATCTGGCCCTGATGGTTCATGCAGGGGGTGATAACCATGCTGACCACCCGAAACCATTGGGCGGCGGTGGTGCCCGCGTGGCCTGTGGCGTCATCAAGTAATACCGCAGGCGCACATCGCGGGCCGCAACTCGTGATGTGCGCGGCTACTCGTCGCGCCGTAGATCCGGCGGGATGGGCAGATCCTTGAGCTCAACAGGGCGTTTGCCCTTGCCTGCCTGGTACTGGCGTATCTGGTAAACGTAAGCCAGCACCTGGGCAACCGCCAGATAGAGCCCCGCGGGAATTTCCTGATCGAGATCGGTGGTGTGATAGATCGAACGCGCCAGCGCTGGGGACTCGAGCAGCATCACTTTGTGCTCCTGAGCGATCTCGCGGATCTTCAACGCGGTGAAATCGCTGCCCTTGGCCAGCAGCATGGGCGCTTGGCCCTTCTCTGGGTCGTATTTCAAGGCCACGGCGAAGTGGGTCGGGTTGGTGATCACCACATCGGCCTGGGGCACGGCCTGCATCATGCGGCGCTGGGTCATCTCATGCTGCAACTGACGAATACGCTGCTTGACCTCAGGCTTGCCCTCGCTGTCCTTGTATTCGTCCCTGACTTCCTGCTTGGTCATCTTCAGCTTCTGGTTATTGTCCCAGAGCTGGAAAGGCACATCGACAGCCGCGATCAGGATCAACCCCAGTGACATCCACAGCGCACTCCAGCCCACCACTTCGGCGGAATGCATGATGGCCGACTCGATCGGCTCATTGGCTATCGCCAGGAGGTCATCGCGATCCATCGACAGCACCACCAGCGCCACCACCAGAATCAGAATGAACTTGGCCAACGCCTTGAGCAGCTCGATCAGCGCCTTCATCGAGAACATGCGTTTGAGCCCAGCCAGCGGGTTCATGCGGCTGAACTTGGGCGCCATGGCCTTGGCCGAGAACAGCCAGCCGCCGAGGGCGATGGGCCCGACGATGGAGGCAATCAGCAGGACGATGAACAGCGGCATCAGCGCTTCGAGGGCTACCTTGCCGGAAGCGGCCAGCAACAGCGCCATGTTGCGCTCGTCGAACAGCATCTCGCGGGTCAGCTCGAAATTGCCGCGCATGATATTCAGCAGCGCATTGCCAATGGCGCCGCCAGTGGCCAGCAAGCCACCGGTACCCGCCAGCATGACGGCAAAGGTGTTCAGCTCGCGCGAGCGCGCGATTTGCCCTTTCTCGCGAGATTCCCGACGGCGTTTCTCCGTGGGTTCCTCGCTTTTATCGGCACCACTTTCCGACTCGGCCATCAGCCTGCCCTCGCCAGCTCACGCAACATGATCAGCGCCTCGGACGCCAGCCCCTGATAGTGCGAAAGGATATCGGCCAGGGAAATCCACACGATCACCATGCCCAGCACCAGGGTCAGCGGAAAGCCGATGGAAAAGATGTTCAGCTGCGGCGCCGCCCGGGTCATTACGCCAAAGGCGATATTGACCACCAGCAGCGCGGTAACCGCTGGCAACACCAGAATCAGCGCCGCACCCATCACCCAGCCGAGCTTGGTTGCCACCTCCCAATAATGCTCGACCTGCAGCCCGGAGCCCGGCGGCAGCGTTACGAAACTCTCGGCGAGCACCTCGAACACCACCAGATGGCCATTCATTGCCAGGAACAGCAGGGTCACCAGCATGGTGAAGTACTGACCGATCACCGGCACCGAAATACCGTTTGCGGGGTCGACCATGGACGCGAAACCCAGCCCCATCTGCATCGCCAGGATCTGCCCGGCGACCACAAAAACATGGAAGAACAGTTGCAGCACGAAGCCGAGCATCACGCCGATGAGAATTTCCTGGGCGATGAGCATGAAGGCTTGCAGGCTTATGGATTCCACCTGCGGCATGGGTGGCAAGGTAGGCACCAGAACCACGCTGATGGCCAGCGACAGGTACAGCCGCACACGCGTTGGCACCAGTTGCGTACCGAAAATCGGCATCACCATCAGCAACGCTGCGATGCGAAATAGCGGCAGCACGAAACTGCTGACCCAGCTACCTATCTGCGCATCGCTCAGCTCGAACATCAGCCGATCAGCTGCGGGATGTTCATGATCAGGTTCTGGGTGTACTCCATCAGTTGCTGAACCATCCACGGCCCGGCAACGATCAGAGTCAGCAGCATCACCAACAGACGCGGCAGGAAGCTCAGCGTTTGTTCGTTGATCTGCGTGGCAGCCTGGAACATCGCCACCAGAAGGCCCACCAGCAGGCTGGGCATAACCAGCAAGCCGACCATCAGGGAGATCAGCCAGAGCCCTTCACGGAACAGGTCGACAGCAACTTCAGGGGTCATGTGAGCCTCGCTATAAAGTGCCGAAACTGCTGGCCAGAGTGCCCATGATCAACGCCCAGCCATCGATCAACACGAACAGCATGATCTTGAACGGCAGCGAAATGATCAGTGGTGACAACATCATCATACCCATGGCCATGAGGATGCTCGCCACCACCATATCGATGATCAGGAACGGGATGAAGATCATGAAACCGATCTGAAACGCGGTCTTCAACTCGGAGGTCACGAACGCCGGCACCAGGATGGTCAGCGGCGCCTGTTCCGGGGTAGCGATGTCGGTGCGCTTGGACAGGCGCACGAACAGCTCCAGATCGCTCTCACGGGTCTGCGCCAGCATGAAGTTCTTGATCGGCACTTCCGCCCGCTCGATCGCCTGTTGCGCCGGCAGCTGTTCGCTCAGGTAAGGCTGCAGCGCCTCGCGGTTTATCTGGTCGAACACCGGCGCCATGATGAACATCGTCAGAAACAACGCCAGGCCAATGAGAATCTGGTTGGACGGCGTCTGCTGCAGGCCCATGGCCTGACGCAAGATGGAAAATACGATGATGATCCGCGTGAAGCTGGTCATCAGCATGACGAACGCCGGAATAAAGCTCAGCGCAGTCATGATCAGCAAAATCTGCAGACTGACCGAATATTCCTGCTGCCCCTCGGCATCGGTGCTCAGGGTGATCGCTGGAATCGACAGCGGGTTGTTGCCCTGCTGGATCAGCGAGATGCCGCCAGGCGGTTCCTGAGCGAAAGCCAGCGAAGCGCCTAGGGTGAACACCAGCACAAGCAGAAGACGCAGCATCAGGACTTGTCCTTCTGATCCTTGCCCAGCAGCTCCATCAGGCGCTGAGCGAACTCCGTCGAAGCAGGCTCAGCATCAGGCAAATGCACCGGCTCGTTCATCACGTGCAACTGATTGATTCGCCCCGGGGTGAGACCGAGCAATATCTGCTCGTTACCCACTTGCACCAATACCAGCCGATCACGCGGGCTCAAGGCCTGGGTAGCAACGATCTTGATTACCTTGCCACCATTGGGGCCCAGGCGCTGCACACGGCGCATCATCCAGGCGAGCAGAAAGATCAGGCCAACGACCAACAACAGGCCGATGACCAACTGCACCAATTGGCCACCGATACCGCTGGCGGCCGCAGGCGCCTGGGCCACAGGCTCAGCAGCCAACGCGGAAAGCGGCAACACCAGTAGAGCAGACAGGATTTTGTTCATGATTTCAGCGCAGCTTCTTGATGCGTTCACTGGGGCTGATCACGTCGGTCAGGCGAATGCCAAACTTCTCATTGACCACCACCACTTCGCCATGGGCGATCAGGGTACCGTTGACCAGCACATCGAGCGGCTCGCCAGCCAGACGATCGAGTTCGATCACCGAGCCCTGGTTGAGCTGTAGCAGGTTGCGAATGGTGATGTCGGCATTGCCTACTTCCATGGAAATGGAGACAGGAATGTCGAGAATCACATCGAGATTCGGGCCTTCCAGGCTAACTGGATTGTTGGCCTTGGGCATGCTGCCGAACTCTTCCATGGGCGCCCGCGGCGCAGCCGGCTGGCTTGATGCGCTGGCGGCCAGCATGGCATCGATATCGTCCTGCCCATCAGCATCGCCGGACTCAGACAGGGCGGCAGCCCACTCATCGGCCAGTGCCTGCTCCTCGGGCGTGGTGTTTTCGTTCTCGTCTGCCATCGTTCAACCTCGGCTGGCGTTTATCGGTCGGGCCACACGCTCGGGCGCATGGCGAAATTGTGGCTAGCGATGACGCTCGATCGGATCGAGCACCTGTAGAGACAGGTTGCCCTTGTGCGAGCCAAGCTTGACCTTGAAGGACGGCACGCCATTGGCACGCAGAATCATGTGTTCCGGCAGCTCGACGGGAATCACGTCGCCCGGCTGCATGTGCAGAATGTCGCGTACCTTCAGTTGGCGCCGCGCGACAGTGGCGCTGAGCGGTACGCTGACCTCCAGAATGTCTTCACGCAGGGCCTTGACCCAGCGCTCGTCCTGGTCATCGACATCGGACTGGAAGCCGGCATCGAGCATCTCGCGAATCGGCTCGATCATCGAGTAAGGCATGGTGATGTGCAGGTCGCCGCCACCACCATCGAGCTCGATGTGGAAGGTCGATACCACGATGACTTCGCTGGGACTGACGATGTTGGCCAGCGCCGGATTGACCTCCGAGCCGACGTATTCGAAGTTGATGTCCATCACCGCGGCCCAGGCTTCACGCAAATCAATGAATGCCTGATCGAGCACCATGCGTACTACACGTAATTCGGTAGGGGTGAACTCGCGGCCTTCGATCTTCGCGTGGCGGCCATCACCACCAAAGAAGTTGTCGACCAGTTTGAATACCAGCTTGGCGTCGAGAATGAACAGACCAGTGCCACGCAGCGGCTTCATCTTCACCAGATTGAGACTGGTCGGCACGTACAGCGAGTGAACGTACTCGCCGAATTTCATCACCTGCACACCGCCCACGGCCACATCAGCGGAGCGACGTAGCAAGTTGAACATGCTGATGCGGGTATAGCGCGCAAAACGCTCGTTGATCATTTCCAGGGTCGGCATGCGCCCGCGCACGATCCGATCCTGACTGGTCAGGTCGTATCCCTTGACGCTACCCGGCTCGACGAATTCCTCGGTTTCCACCAAGCCGTCGTCGACACCGTGCAACAGCGCGTCGATCTCGTCCTGGGACAGCAGGTCTTGCACAGCCATTATCGGACTCCCGCCTTATTGCAACACGAGGTTGGTGAACAGTACCTGCTCGACGGTCACCTTACCCGTCTCCTTCTCAGCCAGTTGCTGCACACTGGCCGTGGCCTGCTGACGCAGCATCTCCTTGCCCACCGGGGTGACCAGCGTGGCGAAATCCTGGCTAGAGAACAGCATCACCAGGTTGTTGCGCAGTACCGGCATGTGCACCTTCAATGCATCCAAGCCGGCCTGGTCGCGAGTCATCAAGGCAATGCTGACCTGCATGTAGCGGGCCCGACCGTTCTGGGTAAAGTTGACCACGAACGCCGGCGCCAGCTCTTCATAAATGGCCGGCTGCTTGACCGGAGCAGCATTCTGCGCTGACTCATGGGCTGTTTCTTCCTTGGCCGCGCTCTTGCTGAGAAAGAACCAGGTGCCGCCAACCGAAAGCCCTACGGCGATCAGCAGCGCCAGAACGATAACGATGATGAGCTTCAGCTTGCCAGGCGGTTTGCTTACAGCCTCAGCGTCAGCAGCGGGTGGGGCGTTCTTCTTAGCCATGCCAAAAATCCGTCACGAAGCAGAGAACCTTCCGCTTTCAAAGGGTTGAGAGCAAGTGTTATGCCAGCTCATGAGCTAGGGTGCAATTGCTGCGCGCGCCATGTTACGCGAAAGCGCAGTATCTGACCTGAGCATTGGCCCAGAAACAAAATCACCCTGACCGATTGATTCGGACAGGGTGAAGTCTAGAGCAGAGTCTGGCGATCAGGCTAAGCGGTGGCTAGTCAATCATCGACTGGCTCACTGACAGCAACCTCATGCGTAGTAGTCGACCATACCGCGGCCAGCGCCCTGGACGGGATCACGTAGCTCGACACTGCCGATCACCCGTTCTTCTTCACCCGCCCCGACGGAACCGTCATCTGCGAGCCGGCCGCCGCGGTCACGACTATCACCGTCCTGCCCCTGGCCTTGCCATCCACGGCCCTGGGACTGGTCGGAAACGTTCACATCGGCGAGATTCATGCCTTGCTGGGTGAACATTTCACGCAGGCGGTGCACCTGGCTTTCCAACGCCTCGCGCACGCCCAGGTGGGCACTGGCAAAGCTGATCTGGGTCTGATCCTGGTTCACGCTAATGCGCACTTCCAGGCGACCAAGCTCCGCCGGGTCAAGCTGGATTTCGGCGGACTTGAGGTTCTGGCTGGACATCCACATCACTTTGTCCACCACGCCCTCGCTCCAACCGCCTTGATGCATGGCTAGCGCTTGCCCAGGCACCACGGGAACCCGCGCCACTTGTGAAGCCTGCTGGCCGATAGCCTGGCTCAGTGCACTGAGCTTGCTGACGAATTGTTCAGGCGCGGTGTCAGCCGAACTCTCCTTCAGCGCCTCCAGGCCTTCAGTGCTGAGCTCGAACAGCGGAAGCTTCGCAGTCTCACCGCTGCCCTCACCGTCAACAGTCGTAGATTTCATGCCCATGGCCGCCATGGCGCTGGCAAATGCCTGACCACTGCTGGCCGACGCGGAAGTCGACGCACTGCCATTGCTCGCCGCGGCTTGTTCAGCCACCTTTTCCTGGGCGCCGACATCGAGCGCCAGACGCACCGCAGGCAGTTGATTGAGCGCATCGATCTCAGGATCGAAGCTGGCTTCGGTCATGGCGGCCGGTGCGGAGCCAATCAAACTGGCCGAGGCAGCAGCCTGCGCCTGCAGCGCAGGATCAACGACCTCCACCACGACCGGCTGCGGCTCGAACAGGCCGAGCATCAACAGCGGATCAACCACTGCATCCTCACTTGCCGGATCGGCAGGCAAATCCTTGCCGCTTTCGGCAACGGCTGGCGTCTGGTCGGAGGTCGGCGCCGGACTACTGGCGGTTTCCTGGGGCTCGCTTTTGCTGTCGCGTGCGTTTTTGGCGGCATTGTCCTGGCGCTCGGCCGCCTTGGCCTGACGCTCTTTGGCATACACCTGCGAGAAGCTGGAAGCCTCTTGCTTGCGCGGTTCGGCCGTATTCTGCGCAGCGTTCGCAGCAGGGGCCTTGGGTTTGGCCACCGCAGTGGGCGTCAGCAGCAGATCAGGGGCAACGGGCATGAATGCTCTCCGCTTGAATTATGTCGTGAACACAGACAAAGCAAAGGGCGGGCCAATATGCAGGTAAACAGATTAATCCGTGGAAAAACGCTGGCGCTCAGATTTGAGCAGGATACGAACGATGGCGAACTCGCGCTCAACGCGGCCGATCAACGCGGCCGAATCAGTCAGGTCACCACGGCGGGCCAGCTCCTCAAGCTCGCAGCAGGTATCAGCCAGCATCTTGGCGCCCATGTTGCTGCAACTGCCCTTGAAGCTGTGTGCAGCATGGCGCATGGTTTGCACATCCTGCTCCTGCTCGGCCACCCGTAACAGCCGCAGACGCTCTTCGGAGTCGGCAATGAAGGTATCCAGCAACACGGGATACTCGCCCTCCATGATGTCCTGCAAGGTAACCAGCACGGCGCGGTCTAGATGATTGTCGGACACCCTTTACTCCAGGCATGCCGTGAACGGCAGCTCGCCAGTGCTGATAACACGCCTTAACCCGGCAGGCCGAGCAAAACGAAGGGACGAATTATGCCTCTGCGGGCCAGGAGAATTCCACACTGACCCGACGCCCATCGGGCGACCAGCTGCAATACTCACTAAGATCACGAACCAGGTTTATGCCGCGCCCACTGAGTCCATCAGCAGGGCGATGGCGTGCCAATACGGCCTGGGAGTCGAAGCCTGCGCCGCTGTCTTCCACCGTCAGCGTCAAGCGACCGCCACCCTCCTCGCGGCAAACGTCGACAGCGATGCTGACGCAGCCATCAGCCAGTGCATCGAGACGTTCGCCACGCTGCCGGTAATACTCGGAGAATCCCGCCGCATCGCACTTGAGGGCCGAATCCAGCCCCAATACACCGTGCTCGAGCGCATTGGTATACAGCTCGCACAGCACGCTATAGAGATTACCGCCATGGCCACGCAAGCCTGGCACTTCGAGCAACAGCTGCAGCAGGTAAGGCAAGGGATAGAAATCACGCAAGGTGGGGCCGCGAAAGTCGAAGCGTGCCGACCACTGCTCAGGCCCTGCGCGCCACTCAGTGGACGCCAGCGGCGGTCGATTCACCGCGCTATCCTCGACCATGGTCACCTCGACCAGGCTGACGTCGTCACGCGCCTCGCCATGAAAGCGCTGCAGCGCACGCTGAATGTCGTCGAACAACGCAGACGGTGGATGGCCGTTATCAAGTACGTCGAGCAGCCGTTGCTCGCCAAACAGCTCTTCATGTTCGTTGTGGGCTTCGAGCACCCCATCGGAAAGCAGGAATACGCGATCACCCAGTTCCAGCGGATAGGCCTCGTAGTCATCGCGAAAACTGTCCGGCTCCAGCACCCCAAGCGGCAGATGGCGTGACACCAGCGGGACTCGCTCACCGCCCTTGCGCAGCACGTAGCCGTCCGGCAGACCACCGCCCCAGAATTCGACTACTTGGCGGCGGAAGCTGATATTCAGCACCGTGGCACAGCAAAACACGCCGCGTGGCAGGATGCGCCGCAGCTTGGCATTGCTCTCGTGAAGAATTTCGGCCAGCGAATGCCCCTTACCCGTCATCCGGTAGAAGACATCGGCCAATGGCATCGCCCCGATCGCCGCGGGCAAACCATGACCGGTGAAGTCGCCGAGCAGTACATGCATGTCACCGCTAGGGTGAAATGCGGCCAACAACAGGTCGCCATTGAACAGTGCGTAGGGCGATTGCATATAACGGATATTGCCCGCCCCCAGGCAACCGGAATGGGCCACCTTGTCGAACACCGCCTTGGCTACCTGCTGTTCGTTGAGCAAGTGCTCATTGTGCCGGGCGATCAGGTCGCGTTGCTGCAGTACCTCCTGATGCAAGCGTCGCAAGCGATCCATGGCGTTGATCTTGGCTTCGAGAATCACCCGGCTGTAGGGCTTGGCAAGAAAATCGTCGCCACCGGCCTCCAGGCAACGAACCAGTGCTTCTTCTTCGCTCAGGGAAGTCAGAAAGATGATCGGCACCATGGCATCGCCAGCCAGCGCCTTGATCCGCCGCGCCGCCTCGAAACCATCCATCACCGGCATCAGTGCATCCATCAATACCAGTTGCGGACGCTGCGACTCGAACAGCGCGACCGCCTCCAGGCCATCGCTGGCGGCCAGCACTCGGTGCCCCTGGCGACCGACGATGGTCGACAGCAGCATGCGGTCAGTGGCGCTGTCCTCGGCAATAAGGATGGTAAGACGCGAGGCGTTCATAACGCGTCAGACGATCTGGAACAGCTGTTCGAAGTTCGAAATGGACAATATCTTGCGCACGTCGGCATTGCAGTTAAGCAGGCGAATCTGCGCGCGGTCACCGCCTGCATGGTCACGCAGCAGCAGCAACATGCCGAGCGCCGAGCTATCGAGGTAGGTCGTCCCCTTGAGGTCTACCGAATAGCGCTTAGGACGGATATCGACGCGCTCGTAAGCACGACGAAACTCCTGATGGGCGCCAAAATCGAAGCGACCCTGAATCGTGATGGTCAACTCTTGCCCATCTTCCGAAGGCAGCGAGGTGATGGGCATGCAACACTCCTTGAGATCCGAGAAACCCGTCAGACCGCCGTATGCGAACCAACTTACCCGAGCCTGCCCTAATCAGCAGGCAATACCATGCTGACCAAAGCCGTGACGCGGTGTCTCACCTATTTTCCTATCCCTGCCCAAGCCGCTCTCCGGCGACCTGAATTCCGGCCTATGAAGATTTAGCATTAGCCTGCGTCAGCGGCAACCATCATTCTTGAAAATCACGTCGAGGTATACGCTGAGAAAGCTCATCCAGTAGTTTCTGCTCACGTTTATCCTCGGCCAGACGCGCCTCGTCCAGGTAGCGCTGCACCAGCTTTCGCAGCCCCTCGAGCCGGGCGTAGCGCTGCTGCCAGATCTCGCGCATCTTGTCCAGGTTATTGCGGTGCCAGCTCACGGCCTGCTGCTGTTGAGCAATTGCCACATCGAGCTGGGAAAGGAAACGCTGATAATTCATCAGCCACTGGCCGGATACACCGCGCTGCCCTTCGCTGATCCACTGCTGTTGATAGCCTTGCAGATAGTTTTCAAGATCGCCCAGCTTGCCTTGAGCCTGGCCCAGCAAGCCTTGGGCACGCCCTAGCTGCAAAGCGGCCTCACGCTCGGCTTTTTCGGCCATTTCGACGACGGGCGCCAACCGCGCAGCGCGACTTGTTGCCACGCGTTAAGGCGCCGCAGTGGGGTTCAGAACAGCAGCCAGCAGGTCACGGCTGCTTTCCAGGCTTTCGCTTTCTCCCAGGCTTTGGCGCAAGTAGCGCACCATTACCGGTTGGCGGGCGATAGCCAAGTCAGTATCGGCATCACCACCTGGCACATAGGCGCCAACACTGATCAGATCGCGGCTCTGTTGATAACGTGACCACAGCTGCTTGAAGCGCTGAGCGTTGCGCATATGCTCGGCGCTGACCACCTGGGGCATGACCCGGCTGATGGAGGCTTCGATGTCGATTGCCGGGTAATGCCCCTCTTCGGCCAAACGTCGGGACAGCACGAAGTGACCGTCAAGCACCCCACGGGCGGCGTCAGCGATGGGATCCTGCTGGTCATCGCCTTCCGACAGCACGGTGTAGAATGCGGTGATCGATCCCCCACCCTCCTCTGCGTTGCCGGCACGCTCGACCAGACGCGGCAATTTGGCGAATACCGAGGGTGGATAACCTTTGGTCGCCGGCGGCTCACCAATGGCCAAGGCGATTTCACGCTGGGCCTGGGCGAAACGGGTCAGGGAGTCCATGAGGAGCAGAACATTCTTGCCCTTGTCACGAAAATACTCGGCGATCCGCGTGCAATACATGGCGGCGCGCAGGCGCATCAATGGCGCATCGTCAGCAGGCGATGCCACAACGACCGAGCGCTTGATACCCTCGCTACCGAGAATCTCGTCGATGAACTCCTTCACCTCACGGCCCCGCTCGCCGATCAAGCCAACCACGATGATGTCGGCCTCAGTAAAACGGGTCATCATGCCCAGCAGCACCGACTTACCAACGCCAGTGCCGGCAAACAGTCCGAGACGCTGGCCACGGCCGACGGTGAGCAAGCCATTGATGCTGCGGATGCCGACATCCAACGGTTCGCTGATCGGGTGGCGCTTTAGCGGGTTGATGGTCGGGCCGTCCATGGGCACCCAGTCTTCGGCTTTCATCCCGCCCTTGCCGTCCAGAGCACGGCCAGCACCATCGAGCACACGGCCGAGCATGGACATGCCCATGGGCAGACGCCCGGTATCCGGCAGCGGCACCACGCGCGCGCCAGGCGCAATGCCAGCCAAACTGCCGACCGGCATCAGGTAGATCTTGCCAGCAGAAAAGCCCATCACCTCGGCTTCCACCTGCACAGGGTGATAACTGTCGTCATTGATCACCAGGCAGCGGCTGCCCAAAGCAGCTCGCAAGCCTTCGGCTTCGAGGGTCAGGCCGACCATACGCAGCAGGCGGCCTTCGACTATGGGCTGAGATGGCAGCTTCACGGCGTCGCTATAACCCTCCATGCGACGGGCAAAGCTAATGCGCTCAAGGCGCATTGGCGTCATCCAGGTCAATATGCATGTCGGCAGAACGTGGTGTCGTCGCATGCTCGCGCTGCTGCTCGAACAGTTGCTTGAGCGCTTGGCTCAGCCGCGTTTCGACACTGGCGTCGATGCGACTGTGCTCGGTTTCTACCCGGCAGCCGCCGGGTAGAAGAGAATCATCTTCGAGAATCCGCCAGTTTTCTTCATGGCGATCACGCAGCGACTTGACCTGCTCGAAGTCCTGCGGATTGAGGTGAATACGGATATTTTCTGCGCCCATGGGCAGCAGCTTGAGCGCCTCACGCAGCACCTGGCGAATCTGGCTGGAGTCTCGGCCCAGTTCGCGCTGAATCACCTCACGAGTGATTTGCCCGACCAAACTCACCATTGCCACTTCGAGTTGCTGATCCTGCTCAGCGATCGGCTCGAATAACTGGCTCATGACCTGCTCGAGCGCATTGACTCTGCTCGCTAACGCGACGTCGGCTTCCTGCTTGGCTTTGAGCTGGCCTGCGCGAAAGCCGTCTTTTTCGCCTGTTGCGAAACCTTCGTTGTAGGCGTCCTGGCGAATGGCCTCAAGCTCGTCGAGCGTCAAGGGTTTGACATCCTCCAGAGCAACCTCTTCGCTCTCCTGTGGCTCAGGCGGTTGCGCCTCGGCAGCCGACACGTCAGAAGCAGGTGCCTGCTCCGGCACCTCAACATGCTCGTCGAAACTGGGCAGCGACCAACGATTGACGCTGCCCAGATCCTTGGCGCGAATCAGTTCACTGACGGGTTCCTTGCCGGCCATGGGTTAAACCATCTCCTCGCCACCTTTGCCACCCAGGACGATTTCGCCAGCATCAGCCATACGCCGAGCGATGGTGAGGATTTCCTTCTGGGCCGTTTCGACATCGCTGACACGCACCGGCCCTTTCGCCTCGAGGTCATCACGCAACAATTCGGCGGCACGCTTGGACATGTTCTTGAACACTTTCTCCTTGATCGCCTCGTCCGCGCCCTTGAGCGCCAGCACCAGCACATCGGAAGAAACTTCTCGCAGCAGCGCCTGGATGCCGCGGTCATCGACATCGGCCAGGTTGTCGAAGACGAACATCAGGTCTTCGATCTGCGACGACAGGTCTTCGTCGACCTCTCGGATCGAATCCATAAGCTGCCCTTCGACCGAGCTATCGAGGTAGTTCATGATATCCGCAGCACGCTTCACGCCGCCCATGGTCGCACGGGTGGTATTAGTGCTGCCGGAGAACTGCTTCTCGAGGATAAGGTTGAGCTCCTTGAGCGCAGCGGGCTGCACGGTGTTCAGCGACGACACGCGCAGCACGATGTCGAGACGAACCTTGTGATCGAAATGCCCCAACACCTCGCCAGCCTGATCCGGATCCAGGTAAGCCACCACGATGGCCTGAATCTGCGGGTGCTCATAGCGGATCACATCGGCCACGGCGCGCGGCTCCATCCACTTCAAACTGTCCAGGCCGCTGGTGCTACCGCCCAGCAAGATCCGGTCGATCAGGTTACCGGCCTTGTCCTCACCGAGCGCCTGGGTGAGCATTTTGCGTATATATCCGTCAGCGCCCACGCCCAAGCTGGTTTGGTCGCCGACGGTTTCGACGAACTCGCCCATCACCTGTTCGACCTGCTCACGGTGAATGTTGCGCATGCCGGCCATGGCCACACCCACGCGCTGCACTTCCTTGGGGCCCAGATGACGGAGCACTTGGGCCGCATCGGTTTCACCCAGCGAGAGCAGAAGAATCGCGGCCTTCTCGACTTTGCTCATCTTGGCGGTGGTACGGTTTTCATTCATCAGCATTGATCCAATCTTTGACCACCTGGGCTACACGACCCGGGTCTTCGGCGACCAGGCTTTTGATCGCGTTTAGTTGCGCATCATACCCCTCGCTCGGGCTGGGCAGGAGAATGCTTTGCGGGCCACCGAGGCTCACCCGGTCGGACGACAATTGACCGTCCAGGCCACCCATCTCGCCGAGATCGACGTCGCCATCGCGACCACCACCAGCCATGGCCAGCTCTTTGCCCTTGCCGCCACCGGTAATGTTGTTGAGCACAGGGCGCAACACGAACCACACCAGCAGGAAGATCAGCAGCGCCGGGAATAGCGACTTGAGACCGCCCATGGCCATCAGGAACAGTTCGCTCTGGTACCACGGCATCTCGATCACTTCGCTGACCTCACTGCTAAAAGCAGTGTTGATCACGCTGACGCTATCACCGCGGCTGGCATCGAAGCCTACCGAGTCCTGCACCAGACGGGTAAACCGAGCCAGGTCATCACTGGTCCACGGCACCCGAGTGGCTTCCCCGGTGGCCGGGTCGACACGCATCTGATCATCCACCACGACAGCGACGGAAAGCCGGCGCAAGCGACCTTGTTGCTGCTTGGTATAACTGACCGAACGATCGAGTTCGAAGTTACGGGTCGACTGATCACGTTTGTCGGCCGGGTATGGTGCAAGCATCGGCTGGCCAGTGGCCGGATCCATGATCTGCTGGCCATTGGCATCGACCAGAGGCTGGCCGGGGGCAATCGGGCCACCAGGCGCGGCGGCACCGCCAGCCTGCTGCGGCGCAGCGGCAGGGCCTGGCGGCTGATTGCTCAGGGCGCCGGGAACGCCTTGCGGACCGCTGCCGCTGCTGCGTTGTTCATTGACTTGCTGCTCGCTGCGCAGCGCGGGCTGATCCGGATTGAAGGTTTCCGAGGTCGACTCGACGGCGCTGAAATCCACGTCGGCAGAGACTTCGGCCTTGTAGCGACCCATGCCGAGCACAGGCTGCAGAATGTTGTGCACGCGCTGGGTGAACAGGCTCTCCATGCGGCGGCTGTAATCGAACTGCTTGCCGGCCATGCTCAGTTCGGACATTTCCTGCTGATCGGACAGCAGGTTGCCCTTCTGATCGACGACGGTGACCTGGCCCTTGTCCATTTCCGGGACGCTGCTGGCGACCAGATTGACGATCGCCATCACCTGGCTTGGCTCCAGATTACGGCCCGAATACAGCTCGACCAGTACCGACGCGCTTGGCTTGCGCTCGTCACGAACGAATACCGAGCTCTTCGGGATTGCCAGGTGCACGCGAGCTGCCTTGACGTTGTTGAGGCTGGAAACGGTGCGTGCCAGCTCGCCTTCCAGGCCGCGACGGTAGCGGGTGGCTTCCATGAACTGGCTGGTACCCAGGCCCTGCTCCTTGTCGAGAATCTCGAAACCGATACTGGTATCGGTGGGCGCCACGCCAGCGGAAGCCAGGCGAATGCGCGCACGGGCCAGGTCTTCTGACTTGACCAGCAGTGCGCCGGAGTTCGGCTCGATGGTGTAATCGATATTGGCCGTAGTCAGGGTTTCCATCACCCCGCGGGCGTCCATACCGTCGAGGCTGCCGTACAACGGCTTGTACTCCGGCTGCTGTGACCACAGAACCACGGCGAAACCAATCGCCACACTGGCGGCCAGGCCAACCAGCAAGCCAGCCTGACGCAGCAACGGCATATCGGAAAGGTTTTCCAGGAACGTCAGTCCCAGCAACGGCTTTTTCGGCTCGCTGCCAGCAGTGGTGGCGGGTACGGTGGTGGCAAGTGCGTCGGCCATGATCGGGATCTACCTCTTAAACCGGCATTTGCATGATGTCTTGATAAGCCTGAACCAGCTTGTTGCGCACCTGGGTCATAGCCTGAAAGGAAACGCTGGCCTTCTGCGAGGCGATCATCACGTCGGTCAAGTCAACGCCGCTCTGGCCCATTTCGAAGGCCGTGGACAGCTGGCTGGAGGCCTGCTGGGTTTCGCTGACTTTATTCACCGCCTGCCCGAGCATGTCCGAGAAGCTCGGTGCACCGGCTTCCTGGGCTTCGGCGACTGCCGGTTTGCGGGCCATGGCCTCAGCCTGCATGGAGCGCATTTCCAGCATTAGACGGTTGAACGCGACGCCCTGACTCATAACCCTTCCTCTCACTGACCGCGGTTTTTTGACGCCGCGTGTGCTTTGCAAGGGTATTTGCAACAAGGGTGCCAACTGCAAAGAGCATCAGTTACTGACGCAATACCGGTGCACTGACGGCAAAAGCAGGAAGCGAGCCAACACCCTGAAAGGGTCTACACAGCATTGTTAGGAGGATGAGGCGCGGCATGCTGCCAGAAAACCGCCCCTATCGAGGATTACCGCTGGCCATAAAAATGCCGCTCGATCTAAACAATCGAGCGGCTCGGGTACAGCGTGCCAGTCAGCGTTATTGGCTGACAGTCAATTTTCCACGATTACGTTCAAGCAGCGACTCGCCGATCCCCTTGACCTCAAGCAGCTCGTCAACCGATGCAAACTCACCGTGAGTCTCGCGGTAACTGACGATGGCTTGTGCCTTGACCGAACCGACACCACTGAGCTCGCGCTGCAGTGTTTCAGCATCGGCAGTATTGAGATTGATGGGGTTGAGTTCGGCCAATTGCTGAGCGACGGGCTCGGCGGCCGGCGTTTTGGCACTTTCATTGGCACTGACCAGCAGTGAGGTACTGGCCAGAGCAGCGAACAGCAGGGCTTGCAACGTAGATTTTTGCATGATTCAACATCCTTATAGAGTCGACTCCAGTTGAGCGACGCGGGTATTCCTAACGCCGCACAATCAAAACTAGCCAGCTTGCATCGGTTGTCAAATCTTGGCGTTGTTATCTCACTTTGCGCCGCTATCTAAAGCCCCTGCTCGCCGCTAAGATGCGCGTCTCTCTTACCATGCGTGTTCGATCATGCCCGCCACCGCCCGCTTTCCTTTGCTCCCTTATATCTGTGCCGGCATCATCGGCTTTCTCGCGCTTGGCAGCCTCTGGCAAACCATTGGCAAGCCGGTCGTCCTGGCCGACGCTGCGACGCCCACGCACAAGCTGCAATGTGCTTCCTACACACCGTTTGGCAAGGATCAGTCGCCCTTCGATCTGCCTCTGCAGATTCATCCGGAGCAGATGGACACCGATCTTGGATTGCTTGCCGAACGCTTCCAATGCATCCGCACCTATTCGGTCACCGGCCTCGAGTCGCTACCGGATCTGGCGCGCAAGCACGGCCTGAAGCTGATAACCGGCGCCTGGGTGAGCCGCAACCCGCATGACACGGCCATCGAAATTCAGGGCCTGATCAAGCTGGCCAAGGAAAACCCGGACGTCGTCGAAGCGGTGATCGTCGGCAACGAAGCGCTGCTGCGTAAGGAAGTCACGGGCGGGCAACTGGTCGAGCTGATCAATCAGGTCAAAGCCGAAATCACCCAGCCAGTGACTTACGCCGATGTCTGGGAGTTCTGGCTCAAGCACCCCGAAGTGGCCCCGGCCGTGGACTTCATCACCATTCACCTGCTGCCCTACTGGGAAGATGACCCAGCCGGCATCGATGCAGCACTGCATGAAGTGACCGAAGTGCGCGAATTGTTCGGTAAACAGTTCGCGCCCAAAGACATCATGATCGGCGAAACCGGCTGGCCAAGCGAAGGCCGCCAGCGTGAAACCGCAGTACCCAGCCGCGTCAACCAGGCCACTTTCATCCGTGGCTTCGTCGCACTGGCCGAACAGCACGGCTGGCGCTACAACCTGATTGAAGCATTCGATCAGCCGTGGAAACGCGTCAGCGAAGGCGCTGTGGGCGGTTTCTGGGGTTTGTATGACGCCGACCGCCAGGACAAATCGATCCTCGCCGGGCCAGTTTCCAACCTGCCGCACTGGCCGTTCTGGCTGGCCATCAGTGGCGGCGTTCTGGCCTTTGGATTACTGGTTGGCGGTCGCCCCAGTTCGACCCGCAACGCCGTATTGCTGCCGCTGGTAGCCGCACTGGGTGCCGCGTGCATCGGTCTGTGGGCAGAGTTGTCCTGGGTCACCAGTCGCTATGTCGGCGAATGGCTGTGGGCCGCAGCCCTGCTCACTCTCAATCTGCTGGTTCTGGCCCACGCAACACTGTCGCTGTCCACTGCTCAGAGCTGGCGTGCTCAGGCATTCAGCTGGTTGGAGCGCCGTGCAGGCTGGTGGCTGGCGGCGGCCGGCTTCGCCGGTGCGGTGATGATGCTGGCGATGGTCACCGACGCCCGCTATCGCAGCTTCCCCAGTGCAGCGCTGTTGCTGCCGGCGCTGGTTTACCTACTACGCCCGGTTGCGGCGCCGCGTCGGGAGATTGCCCTGTTGGGGCTGCTGATTGCCGCAGGCATCGTGCCGCAGCTGTATGAAGAGACGCTGGATAACCTGCAGGCCATTGGCTGGGCGATTACCAGCGCGCTGCTGGCAGCCGCGCTGTGGCGCAGCCTGAAACGCTCGAAGGGACGCTAGGAGCAACTGGCGCAGCGTTCGAGCGCTGCGCCAGGCACTATCAGCCCGCTGCCGAAGTGGGCGCGCGTACCAAGCGCAACAGCGCCAGTACCACCGCGAACACCGCCAGGCTGGCGGTGTAGAGCGCCAGAGCCGGTAAACCAAGCAGCAGCCCTGGTACAGCCAGGCGCCAACCCCAGGCACCTGGCAACACAAAGGCCAGCACGGCACAGCCAAGGGCAGCCCAGGCGATTATTTTCAAATGAATCATCCAACCCAGGGTGGCGCGAACCTGGCAGGCCAGATTCTCTGGGTCGTCGACACAACGACCTACCCACTGATCACCCTCCATAAGCAGGTAGCGCAAGCCATAACTGGCGATCACGCAGAGAACGGCAATGATCACCAGCACAACGACAGACAGACGACGGGGCATGCGGCACTCCAGAGCGCATCGAAATGGCGCTCAGCATAATCTTCCGCATGGTGGATGCAAGTCACAAATGGTGGTAAGTCCAAAGGCGCTGAAAACCGCGCAGCCTCGACCTTTGCTCGTAAATCCGGTATCTACTTCATTGGCGTGCAGCAGGACGATAATTTCCCATGGCACTTTGACACATGGGCAGTTGTCCTAGTCATCGCGGCTGATGCCGAAAGCACGGGCAGCCCCGCCCACCTCTGAAAAGAATGTTCTCTTCCAAAGGGATCTTGTATGTCTTTCATACCCCGCCTTGCTGCCCTGCTTAGCGGCCTGCTGCTCAGTGCCCCGCTCTGGGCTGCCGACATCGACGCGCAGACTTACGGCTATCCGCTTACCAATCCGTTCGAGGCGACTATCGCCACCACGCCGCCGGAGCTGCGGCCTGAGTTACCGGACGATGCCGATATCAACCAGAAGGACTATCAGGTTCGCCTGCGCCCGGAACGCGAATTCCAGCTGCCGGACAACTTCTGGGCGGTGACCAAGATGCGTTACCGGCTGGCCGAGCAGAAAGGCCCGGCGCCGCTGATCTTCATCATCGCCGGCACCGGTGCGCATTACTCGAGCAGCACGCCTGAATACCTGAAGAAACTGTTCTATGGTGCGGGCTATCACGTCGTGCAGCTGTCGTCGCCGACCAGCTACGACTTCATGACCTCAGCATCGCGCTTCGCCACGCCGGGTATCAGCCGTGACGATGCCGAAGACCTGTATCGCGCCATGCAGGCGGTGCGTGCTCAGCATCCGCGCCTGGAAGTCACCGACTTCTACCTCACCGGTTACAGCCTCGGCGCCCTGCACGCCGCATTCGTCAGCCAGTTGGACGAGACACGCCGCAGCTTCAACTTCAAGCGCGTGCTGATGCTCAACCCACCGGTCAACCTGTACACCTCGATCACCAACCTGGATCGCCTGGTTCAGACCGAGGTCAAGGGCATCAGCAACCGCACCACCTTCTATGAACTGGTGCTGGGCAAACTGACCCGTTACTTCCAGGACAAGGGTTACGTCGATATCAACGACGCGCTGCTGTATGACTTCCAGCAGTCCAAGGAGCACCTGACCGACGAACAGATGGCGATGCTGATCGGCACTTCGTTCCGTTTCTCGGCTGCCGATATCGCGTTCACATCTGATCTGATCAACCGTCGCGGCCTGATCACTCCAGTGGATTATCCGATTGGCGAGGGCACCAGCCTGACGCCGTTCTTCCGCCGCGCTCTGCAGTGCGATTTCGACTGCTACATGGCCGAACAGCTGATCCCCATGTGGCGCGCCCGCTATGACGGCGGCAGCATGACCCAGCTGATCAATGAGGTGAGCCTGTACGGTATCGAGGATTACCTGAAGAACAGCCCGAAAATCGCGGTGATGCATAACGCTGACGATGTGATTCTTGGTCCAGGCGACCTCGGTTTTCTGCGCCGCACCCTGGGTGATCGCCTGACCGTGTACCCGCTGGGCGGCCACTGCGGCAACCTCAATTACCGCGTCAACAGCAAAGACATGTTGGAGTTCTTCCGTGGCTAAGTCCTTTCCTACTCTCACGCTGTTCGCCGCCCTGCTGACCTGCGGCACCGCCGTTGCCCAGACCACCATCGAGGACGACGGCTTCAAGCAACCGCTGAGCAAGCTCAAGTTCAACCCCGGTCTGGATCAGCGCGAGTTCGAACGCTCGACGCTGTCCGCGCTGGAAGTGTTCGATCCGCTGGAATCGTGGAACCGCCGCGTCTACCACTTCAACTATCGGTTCGATGAGTGGGTGTTTCTGCCCGTGGTCGACGGGTACCGCTACATCACACCGGGCTTCGTGCAGAAGGGTGTGACCAACTTCTTTAGCAACCTGGGTGACGTACCCAACCTGTTCAACAGCGTGGCGCAGCTCAAGGGGCAGCGCGCACTGAACACCACGGCACGCCTGTTGTTCAACACCACGCTCGGGGTTGCCGGACTGTGGGATCCAGCCACCCTAATGGGCTTGCCCAAGCAGCGCGAGGACTTCGGCCAGACCCTGGGTTTCTACGGCACCCCTGCCGGCCCATACCTGATGCTGCCGATTCTCGGGCCGTCGAACCTGCGCGACACCGGTGGCCTGGTGACGGACTTCGGCGTCGCACAAGCGGTCAATTACCTCAACATGGCCGAGGTCGCCAGCGATCATCCAGAAGTCACCCTGCTCAGGGGCGTCGATCAGCGATCGACCACCAGCTTCCGCTATGGCCAGATCAACTCGCCGTTCGAATACGAGAAACTGCGCTTCTTCTATACCGAATCGCGCAAGCTGCAGATCGCCGAGTGACACGAGGGGCGGCGTCCAGTGGCGCCGCCCTTCAACATCGACTTTATTGATCGATAACACAGGGTTTTCCTACCCATATCCCGGTTCGCCTCGCCTAACATGGGCCATCGCGTTCCAGGAGCCTTCAGCATGACCCAACTACGCAATGTACTCGCCATTCAGCCGGGCCAGCCCGCTTCCGACGGTGCCGGCGTGCGCCTCAATCGAGTGATCGGCGGTGGCGGCATCGAGCGCTTCGACCCCTTCCTGATGCTCGACGAGTTCAGCACCGAGAACGCCGACGACTATATCGCCGGCTTCCCGCCGCACCCCCACCGTGGCTTCGAAACCATTACCTATATGCTCGAAGGGCGCATGCGCCACGAGGATCACCTGGGCAATGTCGGGCTGCTGCAGGGCGGTGACGTGCAGTGGATGACCGCGGCACGCGGCATCATCCACAGCGAAATGCCGGAGCAGGAACAGGGAGCCATGCGCGGCTTCCAGTTGTGGCTCAACCTGCCCGCCGACAGCAAGATGGCCGACCCGGACTACCGCGACATTCCGGCCGCGCAGATTCCCCGCGTGCGTACCGCCAGTGGCGCCGAAGTGGTGGTGATTGCCGGCACCTTCGCCGAGGGCGCTATCGTTCAGGCAGGCGCGGTGCAGCGCCCCAGCACCGATCCCTATCTCCTCGATCTGCATATTCCGGCAGGCAGCACCTTGAGCCCCGCCCTGCCCGACGGCCACCGCGCTCTGCTTTACGTGTACCAGGGCGACGCTCATGTGCAACGCAGCCACGAAGTGAGAGCCGGCAGGCTGGTTCGCCTGGATGATCAGGGTGAATTGCATCTGAGCAGCAGCACGGGGACTCGAGTGCTACTGCTCGCTGGCAAGCCGCTGAACGAGCCCATCGTGCAATACGGGCCTTTCGTGATGAACAGCCGGGAAGAAATCGAACAGGCGATGCGCGACTTCCGAGATGGCACCTTCGCCTGAAGCGGGCATCGCTATTGGTGGGCTGGAGCCCAGCCTACGACACGCGCGCACCCCGTAGGGTGGGCTTCAGCCCACAAACACTTATGAATGCAGGTGATTGCGCCTGAACGTTTCTTCGCCCATCGCCGCGATCTGCCCTTCGATAAGGGCATCGAAGGGTTTCAGCAGGGCCTGATAATCAGCCGGCGCCTCCAGCACGTTCAGCGCCGCGACGATGGCCTCGAGAGTCGACAGCGATCCTTCCATCGGCGCCTTGCGCAGTCGATAGCGTGAGGGCGGCACATTCGACAGGGTCACCCGCGGCAGCGCTGCCAACGCAGGATTGAGGTGCAGCAGCTTGCGCGCCTTGCGCCAGGTGCCATCAGGCACCACCAGCCGCAACGGTCTGTCATCCGCCCCACCGACAAGGCTGTCCAGCGGCTGGGCGTCGTTCCCGGGAAACAGCAGGCAGGAGCGATAGCTAGGTTGCGCCAACCAAAGCGGCAAGTCTTCGAATACCTCACCGATCCGCAACGTCGCGTTGCGCAGACCGAGCACGGCCAGATTGGCGGTATTCAAAGCGTGATCGACTTCATCAGGATGCTGCAGCACAAGAATTTCGGTACGGCTGGGCAAATCTGGGATCAGCGCGCACAAGCAGTGGCTTTCGGGGCGTTTGCAGCGGGAACAGCGGGGGCGTGACATCGGGGGCTCTCCTCAGCGAGGCAGTGTGCCACAAGCCAACTGCCGCGTAAGCTGCAGTGGCAGCCAGATAGCCGTCATGGTGCTCCGACCAAGCGCCGTGCCTTCCCACTCACCGCTGCGCGCCCTGCCCCCATGGAGCCGACAATGAACACGCCTGCCGACAAACCCTCAATCTCCCCCGTCGACCCTCTACGCTTCCATCGCAGCCATGCCCACTTGGCGAACCCTTTCGGTAACGACACCTTCGCACTCAAGGCTGAAGCCTTCGCACGATTCTTCGGCACTCCGATGTTTCTCGGCGTACAAACGCTGATAGTGGCAGCCTGGATCGTCGTGAACGCAAGTGGCCTGAGCAGTTTCGATGTCTATCCGTTCATTTTGCTCAACCTCGCGTTCAGCCTGCAGGCGGCCTATGCGGCGCCCCTGATCCTGCTGGCTCAAACTCGCCAGGCAGCCCGCGACAAAGCGCATTCGGAGGCCGATGCGAAACACCGTGAAGAACTGGCAGTCGCCAACGAGAAACGCCTGGAGAGTGCCGCACAACAGAGTGCCCAGTTGCTGGATCTGATTCGTCAGAATACCGAACTGACGTCCATCACCAAGCAACTGAGCGAGCGAATCGAAGGCTTGACGGTAGAACTGCATGAGCGACTGATCAACAAAGATAGCCGCCCATTGGCCTAGGGTCTGTTGCCGTTTCACGCGGCTCGCGTTGAAACGGCAACAGACCCTAGCGGTTGAAGCGCTCGGCCAGGCTGTGTAGGTAGTCGGCCATGGTCTCCAGCTCCTTGCCGATGGCGGCCCCCTGGTGAGCCTGCTCGGCGCCCTGCTCGGAAAGCTGGGCGATGCGGGTGATTTGCCGACTGATGTCATCGGCCACCTGGCCCTGTTCTTCGGAAGCAGCGGCAATCTGCTGGCTCATGCCGGTGATGCGGCTCACCGATTCGCTGATGCCATCCAGCGCGATACGCACCGCCTCGACGCTTTGTACGCTCTCCCGAGATATCTCCTCACCCCGCCCGGCGGTGACCACCGCACGCTCGGCGCCGGCACGCAAGGACGCAATGATCTGGTGAATCTGCTGGGTCGACTCGCGGGTGCGCGAAGCCAGCGAACGCACCTCATCGGCAACCACGGCAAAACCACGCCCCTGCTCGCCCGCGCGCGCCGCCTCGATCGCGGCGTTGAGCGCCAGCAGGTTGGTCTGCTCGGCAATCGAGGTGATCACGTCAGCAACGCTGCCGATGGACTGGGTCGAGTTGGCCAGGTCGTTCACCGCCTGGCCGATATCCGCGACGGCCTTGGCCATGTGCTGCATGGATTCCAGGCTGCCACCGGCCAGTTGCCGACCTTCCTTGGCCAGGCGATCCGCCTCTTCGGCGGCATGGCTGGTGCTCTGCACGTTCTGGGTGACTTCCTGAATGGTTGCCGCCATCTGGTTGATGGCCGTGGCTGACTGATCGGTTTCGCTGCGCTGCTGATCGAGCATCTCGGCGCCGGCCCGGGAAAAGCCGGCTGACTGAGCGGCCTGTTTCTTGACGTTCACACCCGCATCTTCCAGGCGCGTCAGCGCCGTCTGCAGGCGGGCCTCCTCGCTGATCATGGCCATGTCGAGCAACGCCTGGGCGCCGCGGCTCTCGCTGTAGGTGAGCGCCACCAGGCTACTGGTGAAGGCCTTGGGATGGTCGGCCAGGGTACGGCGAATCAGAGAGCGCTTGGCGTACAGCTGATAGGAGCCCAGAGCAGTCATCACCACCACGATAAGCGCCGCCAGCCACAACCCAGCAAGCACCGAGTGAGCAGCGAGGATCACCAGCGTGGCAAGAATCAGCGGCCAGGAACGAATCAGGTCGTAGGTCAGGTACTCGATCTTCGGTACCGGGGATTTTCCGGCCCGCAACCTGGCGTACAGCGCCTCGGCGCGGCGCTTCTGGTCTTCGCTCGGCAGCGAGCGCACCGATTCGTAACCCGACACCTGGCCGTTCTGGTAGATCGGCGTGACGTAGGCACTGACCCAGTAGTAATCGCCGTTCTTCGAGCGATTCTTGACGATCCCCATCCAGGGTTTGCCCTGCTTGATGGTGTCCCACATGTGGCCGAATACCGCTGGCGGCATATCCGGGTGGCGTACCAGGTTGTGGGGCTGGCCGATCAGTTCCTCACGAGTGAAGCCGCTGATGGCAACGAATGCGTCGTTGCAGTAGGTGATCTTGCTGTTCAGATCGGTGGTGGAGATCAACCGCTCATGACCAGGAAAAGTCCTTTCCCGCTGAGTCACCGGCAGATTCTGACGCATGGTTGCAATCCTTTAGTTCGTGAAGGGTACATCCCTGCCACTCCACTATGTCTAGCACAGCAATGCTGCCGCGCCAGCACAGGTAGGCGTTTGGTTTTAAACAACTAAGCACGAGCGAAATGGCACATTGGAGTCGTCGCACTCGGCTCCCTGCCACGCCTGTTTCCTGCTTACCCGATCGGGCTTTCCATAATGTCGGCAAGCGCGTCGGTGACTTGAGAGCCTTGCCGCATTTGCTGGGTCACAAATAACCGCTGCCGGTCGTCCGACCACGAACTTTACCTATTCCTGACAGAACCTTACCTCGCTCTTACCCAACGCAGATGAGCGCCTCCCTATAGTGGCTACATCCAAATTCGTTGTGTGCCATCACCATGCCAAGAACCAAGCTGCTGCTCCTGATTCCCGCCATCGCTGCCCTGGCATTGGGCGGCTATGCGCTCAACCGTTGGCTGCAGCCAGCGCCAGGCAACGGCCTGCTGACTGCCGAGGTTCGCCAGGCCAGCATCGAGCAAACGGTCATTGCCACCGGCACACTGGAAGCCTTCAAGCAGGTCAGTGTCGGCGCCCAGGTGTCCGGCCAAGTCACCAAGCTACACGTCGACTTCGGTGACCTGGTCAAACAGGGCGACCCCATCGCCGAGATCGACTCCCTGACCCAGCAGAACGACCTGGCCAATGCCAAGGCTGCATTGGCCAACGTCAAGGCCCAGCGTGCAGTGCAGGCCGCGAACTTGAAAAAGGCGCAGCTCGCCTTCAATCGGCAGAAATCCATGCTCGCCCAGAACGCCAGCTCGCGGGAAAGCTACGAGACTGCCGAGGCCGACCTGAACACCGCCAAGGCCCAGGTCGCCGCGCTGGACGCGCAGATTCAGCAGGCACAGATCCAGGTGTCCACCGCCGAAGTCGATCTCGGCTACACCAAGATCGTCGCGCCCATCGACGGCACCGTGGTCGGCGTGGTGGTCAAGGAAGGCCAGACGGTCAACTCGGCGCAGTCGGCGCCGACTATCGTCAAGGTCGCCCAGCTCGACAAGATGACCGTGCGCGCCGAGATTTCCGAGGCCGATGTGGTCAACCTGCAGCCCGGCCTGCCGGTGTACTTCACCATCCTAGGCGAGCCCGGCAAACGCTATGAAGCCACGCTGCGCATGATCGAGCCGGCACCGGACTCGATCAACACCAGTGACAGCACGTCGAGCAGTTCATCGTCGACCACCTCCACCGACACGGCGGTGTATTACATCGCCGTGTTCGACGTGCCAAACCCGGACGGCAAGCTGCGCATTTCCATGACCACCGAAGTGAACATCGTCCTCGACAGCGTCAAGGATGCCGCGAGCGTCCCAGTGTCGGCGCTGGGCAGCGCCAACCGTGACGGCAGCTACACCGTGCAGGTGATGGGCAAGGATGGAAAGGTCGAGGCACGACAGATCCGCACCGGCCTGGAAGACTCGATCAACGCTCAGGTGCTGGAAGGCCTGGAGACCGGCGACAAGGTGGTACTCGGCGACGCCGCAGCCGGCTCCAGCACCACCCTGCGCATGCGCGGGCCGATGAGGCTCTGATATGGCACTCTTAGAACTCAGCGGCCTGCGCCGCGAATTCCCTGCTGGGGAGCAGACCATTGCCGTGCTCAAGGATGTCGACCTGAGCATCGAACAGGGCGAGATGGTAGCGATCATCGGCACCTCCGGTTCGGGCAAGTCGACACTGATGAACATCCTCGGTTGCCTGGACAGAGCAAGCGCCGGCACCTACCGCATCGCTGGCCGGGAAACCGGCAAGCTGTCACCGGACGAGCTGGCCGAACTGCGCCGCGAGTATTTCGGCTTCATCTTCCAGCGCTACCACCTGCTTGGCGATCTGGACGCCGTGGGCAACGTCGAAGTACCGGCCATCTACGCCGGCAAGGACGCCGCCAGCCGCCGCGAACGCGCCGAAGCCCTGCTGCAGCGGCTCGGCCTCGGCGAACGCCTGAGCCACAGGCCAAATCAACTTTCCGGCGGCCAGCAGCAACGCGTCTCCATCGCCAGGGCGCTGATGAATGGCGGCCAGGTGATTCTCGCCGACGAACCTACTGGCGCACTGGACAGCCACAGCGGTGAGGAAATGCTCAAGCTGCTGCGCGAGCTGCATGCCGCCGGACACACGGTAATCATCGTCACCCACGACATGAAGGTCGCGGAAATCGCCGATCGGGTTATCGAGATCAGTGACGGTTGCATCATCGCCGATCGCCGCCTGCGCCCTGCCGAGGACGACGTGCCCGCCATGCCTGAACCGGCGCCAGCACGGGTCGCCAATGCCTTGAAGGCCAGTTTCGGGCAGTTCCGCGAGGCCCTGCGCATGGCGCTGCTGGCGATGCTGTCGCACAAGCTGCGGGCCTTTCTGACCATGCTCGGCATCATCATCGGCATCGCCTCGGTGGTCTCGGTGGTAGCGCTCGGTCAAGGCTCGCAGCAGAAGATCATGGAAAACATCAGCGCGATCGGCACCAACACTATCGACATCTATCCGGGCAGCGGCTTTGGTGACCGCCGCTCCGGGCGGATCCAGACGCTGGTACCGGCAGACGCCGACGCCCTGGCCGGCCAGGCTTTCGTCGACAGCGTCACGCCGTCGGTTTCCAGCTCCGGTACCTTGCGCTATCGCGAGCAGGCGCTGACCGTATCCACCAGCGGCGTGGGCGAACAGTTCTTCCGTGCCAAGGGCTACACCTTTGCCCAGGGCCGTGCGTTCGACGCCAAGGCGGTACGCGAGTCGGCGCAAAGCGCGGTTATCGATGACAACACCTACAAGAAGCTGTTCGCCGGCAAACAGGCCCTCGGCCAGGTGATCCTGCTGGGCAATGTACCGGTGCGCGTGGTCGGCGTGCTCGACCCCATCCAGAGCAACTTCGGCGGCAGCGATTCGCTGCGCGTCTATCTGCCTTACACCGCGGTGATGAACCGCATGCTCGGCCAGTCGTACCTTGAAAGCATCACCGTGCGGGTCGACGACAGCGTGTCCAGCGATGCCGCCGAGCAGGGCATTATCCGCCTGCTCGCCCGCCGTCACGGGGTTCAGGACTTCTTCGTGATGAACACCGACACCATCCGCCAGACCATCGAGAAGACCAGCCAGACCATGACCCTGCTGATCTCGGCCATCGCCCTGATCTCCCTGCTGGTCGGCGGTATCGGGGTGATGAACATCATGCTGGTGTCGGTCACCGAGCGTACCCGTGAAATCGGCGTGCGCATGGCGGTAGGCGCACGGCAGAACGACATCCTTCGCCAGTTCCTGATCGAGGCGGTGCTGGTGTGCCTGATCGGTGGTGCCCTGGGGGTGCTGTCGGCGCTGGCCTTTGGCGCGCTGTTCAGCCATTTCACCAGCGAATTCAGCCTGGTGTTTTCCAGCGGCTCGATCATCGCTGCGTTTCTCTGTTCCACGGTCATCGGCCTGGTGTTCGGGTTCCTGCCAGCCCGCAATGCCGCCCGCCTCGACCCCGTCGACGCACTGTCTCGCGAGTAGCCACGATCATGCACAGCCATTACCTGAAACCTCTGTCTCTGCTCGTCGCCCTTGCTCTGGGCGGCTGCAGCTCGCTGCTCTCCACACCTTACGAGCGCCCGGAGCTGACCGTACCCACCAGCTGGCAGCAGCCTGGCGAACAACAGGCCAGCAGTGGCCAGGCCTGGTGGAAAGCCTTCAATGATCCGGAGCTGGATCGACTGATCGATGCGGCGCTGGCCCGCAACAACGATATCGGTACCGCATTGCTGAACGTACGCCGAGCGCAATTGCAGGCTGGCCTCACCCGCGACGGGCAGTTTCCCCAGCTCAGCAGTGGGCTGAGTGCCGACCGTACCCGCGCCCTGCGCGGTGAAGGCAGCGCCGCTCACAGCTATTCGCTGACCGGCTCGGTAAGTTGGGAGGCCGACCTGTGGAACCGCCTGGGTAGCGCTACCGATGCAGCCGAACTCGAAGCGCTGGCGACCGAGCAGGATTACGCCGCTACCCGCCTGTCACTGGCGGGTACGGTGGCGAGCCTGTATTGGCAGATCGGCTATCTTAACGAACGCCTGGCGGCCAGCGCCGCGAGCATCGAGTACGCACGGCAAACCCTGCAGTTGGTTCAGGTGCAATACGATGCCGGCCAGGCTTCGGCGCTGGAGCTCGCCGAGGCGCGGCAGAGCCTGGAAACCCAGCTTGCCAGTGAAGTGGATCTGCGCCAGCAACGGGTCGAGCAGCGCAACGCCCTGGCCGTGCTGTTCGACGGTACCAGCCCGGCGAGCCTGACTGAACTGCAGAGTCTGCAAGACAGCGTATTACCCGCCGTGCGTGCAGATCTACCGGCCAGCCTGCTGGCTCGGCGCCCGGATCTGCGCGCTGCTGAACTGCGCCTGCGCAGTAGCCTGAAATCCGTGGATGCCACCCGCGCCAGCTATTACCCGGATCTGAGCCTGACCGGCACCCTGGGCTACTCCAGTTCGGCACTGGGCAACCTGCTGCAGAATCCGGTCGGCGCCGTGGGTGCCAGCCTGGCCATGCCATTCCTGCAGTGGAACCAGATGAAGCTCAACGTCGCGGTCTCGAAAACCGACTATGAGCTGGCGGTGACGGACTTCCGCCAGAGCCTGTATCAGGCATTGGCCGACGTGGAGAACGGACTGGCGGGGCGGCGTCATTACGCCGAGCAGGAAGGCATGCGCAGCCGCGCACTGGACGCAGCCAGCGAGGCAGAACGTATCTATCGTATTCGTTACGAATCAGGGGCTGTGGATCTGCAGTCCTGGCTGAGCGCGCAGGATACCCGCCACACGGCGCAGATCACTCTGGCGGAGAATCGTCTGAACCAGCTGATAAATGCAGTCACGCTGTATCAGTCCCTGGGCGGGGATACAGGCGTGAACATCGAAGCGCCACTGGCGACGCTTCCAGATCAATGACGCAGCGACACTCAGCGGCGGCGCTGGCGCTCTGCTGCCAAACGGCGCTGCTCTTCACTGCGGATTGGGATCGGCTGCATGCGCTGAACAAACAGGGCATTGAGCTGTGCGGCAAGTTTTTCGAACCAGGCTTTCATAAGAGATCTCCTCGACTGCACGCGGCTATGGTGACCGCTTGACTTGAGAGTAGCCGAAACCTTCGCACTAGGGGAGATGTAACAAGCCTCCAACCGTTGCAAGGCGCTACCGACCGTCGCTTTGCTTCTGCTGAAAGTCGAGGGCCGACGCTGCGGCCCGTCGGTTTGATCAGAATTGATATTCCACGCCCGCCCCTGCATACCAGGAACGGCCGGGTGCCGCTTCGTAATAACGGTCGTTGCCATCGCCAACGATCACCGAGCCGACATACTGCTTATCCAACAGATTATCCAGGCGCAAGGTCTGGTGAGTCTTCCAGGCACCCAGATTCTGCTCGAAGCGGGTACGCCAGTTGAAGACCGCGTAACTCGGTGCGGCTTTATCGGTGTTGGTGTCCTCGACGTAGACCTTGCTGCGATACAAGCCTTCCACGGCAGTGCTGATGCCATCGACTGGCTTCCAGGCCACTTCGCCGAACAGCGTAGTGCGTGGTACGCCAGGGAGGTTGTTGCCTTTGTCGATGCTGTTGTTGCCTGCGACGAAGCTCGAATCATAGGTCGCCGCCAGGTAGGTATAGGCCAGCGCTGCTGACCACTGCTCGTTGAACTGGCTCTCAACACCCAGCTCGAAACCGCGGCGCAGGGTCTTGCCAGCGTTCTGGTAGCTGGTGCGCCCGCCGCTGTTTTCCAGCACGACGATTTCATCATCGGTAGTAATCTGGAAGATCGCGGCATTGACGCGGGTGCCTTCGGCGACGCGAGCTTTCAGGCCAATTTCGTACTGGGTGCTTTCCGACGGCTCCAGGCCATAGTTGAAACCAGCATTGCCCTGCGAGTAGGCTAGCTCGGCCTGACTCGGCGTTTCGAAACCCTTGCCGACGCTGACATAGCCATTCAGGTCAGGCGTGAAGGCGTAACCCAGACTGACCGAAGGCGTGGCCTTTTCATAACGTCGGGTGCCACTGTCGTCACCATTGGCACCAGCGATGTACTTATCATCGACATCCACCTCCACGGTGCTGTAACGCAGGCCGCCCTGCAGCGTCCAGTCGCCTAGTGTCCAGGTCGCCTGGGCGTAGGGATCCAGGCTGGTGACGGTGTCGACTTCGTCGCGGCGTAACGCGCCTTTGACGCCTATCTGAGAGCCGGAGAAATTCTCGTATCCACGGCGATCGTCACGACTCTGATCGTAATCCAGGCCGAACACCAGCCGCAGATTACCCGCCACCCCATCCACCGGTTGCAGCCAGCGAACACTGCCGCCGTGAAATTCGCGGTCGAAATCGACTACCCCACCACTGTGATTCGGGTTGCCCTGTGGCCCTTGGGGAATGGCCAGATATTGAATCACGCTGCGTTTACCCGCATAGGCCGTCGCCTGCAGCGTCGCATCACCAAAATAGCGCTCATAGTTGGCGCCCAGTTGCTGGTGGTCGATGCTCTTGCGGGTATTGAAGTTCAGCGCATTGACCGCCACCGAACGCGGATCGGCCTTGTAGGCCTCCCACGCCTGGCCAAGGGGATCCTTAGTGCCGTTCTGCTCCAGGCTGCTGTAGATCAGCGCCAGCTTGCTGTCTTCATCCGGTTTGAAATTGAGCTTGGCGAAGGTCTGGTCACGGCGCGCTGAACTGTGGTCGCGGTAACCGTCGGTGTCCATCCGCGAGGCGTCGAGCACGAAGCCCACGCCATCTGCCTCGCCTTCGGCGGTGAGGTGGTTGCGGGTCAAGCCATCACTGCCGATCAAGGTCTCGGCACCAATACGTGGCCGACCGACGCCGTCGCGGGAAAACATCTGGATCACCCCGCCGGCATTGCTGCCATACAGCGTCGAGGCCGGGCCACGCAGCACTTCGATACGGTCGGCGGTATCCAGGTTGAAGGTCGCCGCCTGCCCCTGGCCGTCAGGCGTGCTGGCAGGGATACCATCAGTGATCAGCTTCAAGCCGCGCACGCCGAAAGCCGAACGGGCGCCAAAGCCGCGGGATGATATCTGCAGGTCCTGGGCATAGTTCTGGCGATTCTGCACCACCAGCCCGGGCACCCGTGTCAGCACCTCGGAAGCATTGATGCCCAATTGACCATCACTGATCTGCTCGCGGTCGATACCGTCCACCGAGAATGGCAGGTCGAAACTCTGCATCGCGCTACGCGAGCCGGTCACCACGCTGGGTTCGAGCACCAGGCTGCTGGCAGGCTCCGCCGCCTGTACCGTCCCCGCAGCGGCGCAGCTGCATAACAGGATGGCCTTGGCCAGGCGGGACAGCTCGGGCAGTTGCGCGGGCGAGTTACAGCTCATGGGCGTGTTCCTTAATTCTTCGGCAGAGCGTATTTGGCGCGACCATCCGGATCGGGATGGCTGATGCAGAGCGGCGCAATTATGGTTCTTTCGGGCCTGACGTGCGACCCGCGTGCCAGAGCGCTTGTTCAAACAATAGTGCTCGGTGGCACAGAGCCTGGCACTTACTGGCCTTGGACAAGGTTGCAGGTTGTTTCCTGCTCGGCAGGTACTTGCCGACTTTGAAAGCCAATTTCGAGCTTGCCTTGCCGACGACGTCCGGCAAAACTGCCGGCCTTCCGCCCGAGACTGGAGCCTGCCTTGCGCCCCGCCGATATGCTGCGCCTTCTGCTACTTGCGTCGATCTGGGGAGCCAGCTTCCTGTTCCTGCGCGTGGTGGCCCCTGTGATCGGCAGCATGCCGACAGCCTTTTTTCGCGCTGCGATCGCCATGCTGGGCCTGCTGGCGATCCTGCTGCTGATGCGAGTGAAGTGGGATTTTCGCGGCAAGCTGGGTCTGTGCCTGGTGCTGGGCGTGATCAACGCCGGGATACCCTCGGCCATGTACAGCCTGGCGGCGCTGGTGTTGCCAGCGGGCTATTCAGCGATCATCAATGCCACCACGCCGATGATGGGGGTATTGATCGGCGCCCTGTTCTTCGCCGAAGCGATGACGCTGACCCGTGCAGCCGGCGTTGCCCTCGGACTGTTCGGGGTTGCCGTACTGACCCGTAGCGGCCCGGTGGAGCTGGATACTGACCTGGTACTTGGCGCCCTCGCCTGCCTGCTGGCGACGGTCTGCTACGGACTGGCCGGATTTCTTACCCGGCGCTGGATAGCCGGCGACCTGGACAACCGCCTTACCGCGTTTGGCAGCCTGTGCGGCGCCAGCCTGTTCCTGCTACCGCTGTTCGGTGGTTCGCTGGCGATACAACCGCTGGCCAGCTGGGGCGGCTGGCTGGAGTGGTCATCGCTGCTGGCCCTGGGGCTGGGCTGCACAGCTTTCGCCTACGTACTGTATTTCCGCCTGCTCAACGACATTGGCCCGATCAGGGCGTCGACCACCACCTTTCTGATCCCGATCTTCGGCGTGTTCTGGGGCGCCCTGCTGCTCGACGAGCCGTTGTCCTGGGCGCACCTGTACGGCGGCGTATTGATCGCCATCGCGTTGTGGCTGGTGGTTCGCCCGGCGACGAAAGCACCGGCATAGACAGCCGTCCAATGCCATAGGGTGGATCGGGACGTGCAAGTGAAGCGTCGTCTACCCGTTACGGCTCGAAAGCAGTGCCGGACGATCGATTAGGTGGGCTGAAGCCCACCCTACAGGGGCGCTGGCGTAGGGTGGGCTTCAGCCCACCAATTCGCCTCGTTTGATGGCTCCCACGCTCAAGCGTGGGGAGCGATCTGATTGGCTACGCGGCCAATACTTTACTGCTGCAATTCCTGCTCGGTGAACAGGTCACTGAACAGCATGCTCGACAGGTAGCGCTCGCCGGAGTCCGGCAGGATCACCACGATGGTCTTGCCCTGCATCTCCGGCTTCTCGGCCAGGCGAACGGCGACTGCCATCGCCGCGCCGCAGGAAATACCGCAAAGAATGCCTTCCTCGCGCATCAGCCGCAGCGCCATGGCTTTGGAGTCTTCGTCGGTCACTTGCTCGACCCGGTCGACCACCGACAAATCGAGGTTTTTCGGCACGAAGCCGGCGCCAATGCCCTGAATCTTGTGCGGGCTGGGTTTGACCTCTTCGCCGGCCAGGGTCTGGGTGATTACCGGCGAGGAGACAGGCTCGACCGCAATGGACTGGATCGCCTTGCCCTGGGTGTGCTTGATGTAACGCGAAACCCCGGTGATGGTGCCGCCCGTGCCGACGCCGGATACCAGCACGTCCACGGCACCTTCGGTGTCGTTCCAGATTTCCGGGCCGGTGGTTTTCTCGTGGATCGCCGGGTTGGCCGGGTTTTCGAACTGCTGTGGCATGTAGTACTTGGCGGTATCGGAGGCAGCGATCTCAGCGGCTTTCTCGATCGCACCCTTCATGCCCTTGGCCGGCTCGGTGAGAACCAATTCGGCGCCCAGCGCCTTGAGCACCTTGCGGCGCTCCAGGCTCATGGACGCTGGCATGGTCAGCACCAGCTTGTAACCGCGGGCAGCGGCGACGAAAGCCAGACCGATACCGGTGTTGCCCGACGTCGGCTCGACCAGGGTCATGCCCGGCTTGAGCACGCCACGGGACTCGGCATCCCAGACCATGTTGGCGCCGATCCGGCACTTCACCGAATAAGCAGGGTTGCGCCCCTCGATCTTGGCCAGGATGGTCACCCCTTTGGGGCCGAGGCGGTTGATCATCACCAGAGGGGTGTTGCCGATAGCCTGTGCGTTGTCTGCATATATGCGGCTCATGGTGTACCGGTTCCTTGTCTTGACTGAGCCCATCAGCCTATGCCCGATGCGTCAGGGCGTCCAGCGTCGGGAAGGTCGAACTCTGCGGGCGCGATTGCAGTCCACCCAGACAACGCCTACACGGATGCATCCGATGAAACGCCGCTACAGCCTGCCACTATGGATCTGCCTGGGCCTGCTCGCACTGGTGCTGGTCGCCCACGTCGCCCTGCCCTATGTGGTGCGCGACTACCTGAACGAGAAGCTCGCCGACATGGGCGACTACCGAGGCCACGTCGAGGATGTCGACCTGGCCTTGTGGCGCGGCGGCTACCGCATCAATGGCCTGCGCATCGTCAAGGCAGATCGCGACGTGCCGGTGCCGTTCGTGGCCGTGCCGCAGATCGAGATTTCGGTGAGCTGGAATGAACTCTGGAGCGCACGCGCAGTGGTCGCCCGGGTGGTATTCGAGAAACCCGAAGTGAATTTCGTCGACAGCGAAAACCGCGACGATGCCCAGACCGGTGAAGGCGTCGACTGGCGCGAGCAGTTGAACAAGCTGCTGCCAATCACCCTCAACGAACTGCGCGTGAATGACGGCACCCTGGGTTTCTACAACTTCAATGCGTCGCCGCCGGTGAAGATCCAGGCCAATGCCATCCAGGCCAGCCTTTATAACCTGACCAACGTGGCCGACGAACAGGGTGATCGGGTCGCCCGCTTCGAAGGCAAGGCACAGTTGCTCGACCATGCCCCCCTGGAAGCCAGCGCGGTGTTCGATCCCTTCCACAACTTCCAGGATTTCGAATTCCGCGTACGCGCCACCGGCATCGAACTGCCACGCCTCAATGACCTGGCCAATGCCTACGGCAAGTTCGACTTCAAGAGTGGCAACGGTGATCTGGTGGTCGAAGCGTTTGCCGAGGACTCCCAACTGAGCGGCTACATCAAGCCACTGCTGCGCAACGTCGAAGTGTTCGACTGGCAACAGGACGTCGAGAATGAAAACAAAGGTTTCTTCCGCTCCATCTGGGAAGCCGTGGTCGGAGGCGGCGAGAAGGTTTTGAAAAATCAGCGCCAGGATCAGATCGCCACCCGTGTGGAGCTACGTGGCAGCACCAAACAGCAGGACATCAGTGCCTTTCAGGCGTTTATCGGCATCCTGCGCAATGGTTTCGTGCAGGCTTTCAACGCGAGCTATGACGGCGAGCCATCGGGCAGCGACGCTCAGAAATAATCTACGGAGTTCTAGCTCGGCGGAGTGACAGAAGTAGTCGGGCACACCAGTTTGGCGAAGTTGCCAGAAACGGTCATGCAGAACGCGGCTCTCGGTAGCCTTGGATAGGGCTCCAAAGCTACCGACAACTCGATATTACTGACCTGCAGTCGCGCCAATGACGTTGCAAAATTCGTCGCGAACGGCCTCAGCCGGGGACGTCACACCACCGGAAAGTACATAGGTGGTGCTCACTCGTAGCGCTTTGCCTTGAGGTTCCATGGTCACGTTGAACGGTACGCTTTTGCCCTGACCGTAGCTAACGGCCTGCGAAGCACTAATAATGCCCAGATCCTTATCGGTATTGGTGATGGTCCAGCCATTGGAAGTCAGGTAGCGGGCGGCACGCTGAATGCCGGTGGCTTGCGATACACCATTGATGGTTGCATGGGACTTGAATGTACGGCCCGCCCAGAAGCTGCCATCAAACGTGAAGTTTTGCGCGCACTCGCGACTATCCGCTGGCAAGGCTGCCTTTGCCTGCTCATTTTTTACACCTGGTGTAACGCAACCACTGAGAATGATGCCGCCAAGAGCAATGAGAAGAGTCTTTTTCATTTTCCACTTTATCCAAGAGAGGGAAGATGCGTAGCTAGGTGGACATTTCAGTCCATTGGCCACCGTTTTCAGGTCGTAGAAGTCGGTGAGTACGGCACGCTGAGCAATCAGCACCTTACCGCAGACCTGCCCGCAGTTTACAAGGCATGGGTAGAGATTACCTGTCCTGGCTCACACCTGAGTCTCCCAATCGAGACATGCATCACCCATCTCTTTAAACAACAGCCAACGATCAGCATGGTAACTCATCACTGAAATACCGCTCCAGGCAGGCCAGGCCGTCGAGCCGACTGCGCGGTGTGCGGCCAACAAACTAAGAACCGCCCGCCGGTTCACAGTCCAACGGCACGCGCGTTATAGTCCGTGCTTTGCGCACAATCAGGCCTCTATACAAAGCCCTGCGAGGATTATTCGATGAAGTTCGAAGGCACACCGTCCTATGTCGCCACCGACGACCTCAAACTGGCGGTCAATGCAGCAATCACCCTGCAGCGGCCGCTGCTGGTCAAGGGCGAGCCCGGCACAGGCAAGACCCTGCTCGCCGAGCAGTTGGCCGAGTCCTTCGGCACGCGGCTGATCACCTGGCACATCAAGTCCACCACCAAGGCTCATCAGGGCCTGTACGAATACGATGCGGTGAGCCGCCTGCGTGATTCGCAGCTCAGTTCCGAGAAGGTTCACGACGTCCGTAACTACATCAAGAAAGGCAAGCTGTGGGAGGCCTTCGAGGCCGACGAGCGCGTGGTGCTGCTGATCGACGAAATCGACAAGGCCGACATCGAGTTTCCCAACGACTTGTTGCAAGAACTCGACAAGATGGAGTTCTACGTTTACGAGACCGACGAGACGATCAAGGCCAAGCAGCGCCCGATCATCATCATCACCTCGAACAACGAGAAAGAACTGCCAGACGCCTTCCTGCGCCGCTGCTTCTTCCACTACATCGCCTTCCCGGATCGCCAAACCCTGCAGAAGATCGTCGACGTGCATTACCCCGGCATCAGCAACAGCCTGGTGGCCGAAGCCCTCGACGTGTTCTTCGACGTGCGCAAGGTGCCGGGGCTGAAGAAAAAGCCCTCGACCAGCGAACTGGTCGACTGGCTCAAACTGCTGATGGCCGACAACATCGGCGAAGCGGTGCTGCGCGAGCGCGACCCAACCAAGGCCATCCCGCCACTGGCCGGCGCCCTGGTGAAGAACGAGCAGGACGTGCACTTGCTGGAGCGCCTGGCCTTCATGGCGCGCCGCGGTAATCGCTGAGAACGTGTTAATGACCTGCTGCGCGTCGGCCATGCCGCGTTAAAAACAGGCTCGGAATGCTCATTTACAAACTCGTAAACTCCGCTTCCTCACCTGTTTTTGTCTTGCATGACTCTAGCTCGCTAGATCCTAAACACGTTCTAAGGAACATCTAATGCACTGTGGAAGTTGCCTCTGCGGTACGGTGAAGTACCAGATCGACGGGCCCATCGAATCTGCCAACCATTGCCATTGCAGCCAGTGCCGCAAGGGCCATGGTGCAGCGTTCGCCACGTACGGCAACGTGCGGCGCGAGCACTTTCGCTTTACCCAGGGCGAAGAGGCGGTGGCGCTGTTTAGCTCTTCGCCGGGCGTAGGCCGTACTTTCTGCCAGCGCTGCGGCTCGAATCTGCAATGGTTCGCCGAACAGCCCCGTCCGAACTGGCTGTCGGTAACCCTGGGGACGCTGGATACGCCGTTACCCAGCGTTGCGCAGCAACACATTCATGCCGAATCCTGCGCCGACTGGTACCGGATCGCCGACGGCCTGCCCGTAGAACGTCGCGACTGAGGAAGCCACCATGCTGCTCAATCTGTTCACTGAAATGCGTGCCGCCAAGGTGCCGGTTTCCCTGCGTGAACTGCTCGACCTGATCAATGCGCTCCAGCACAAGGTCGTGTTCGCCGATATGGACGAGTTCTATTACCTGTCGCGCGCCATCCTGGTGAAGGACGAGCGCCATTTCGACAAGTTCGACCGTGCTTTCTCCGCCTATTTCGACGGTTTGCAGAGCCTCGATCAGCACCTGGAAGCCCTGATCCCCGAAGAGTGGCTGCGCAAGGAGTTCGAGCGTTCCCTGAGCGCTGAAGAGCGCGCGCAGATCCAGTCCTTGGGCGGCCTCGACAAGCTGATCGAGGAATTCAAGAAGCGCCTGGAGGAACAGAAGGAGCGCCATGCAGGCGGCAACAAGTGGGTCGGCACCGGCGGTACCAGCCCGTTCGGCTCGGGCGGCTACAACCCGGAAGGCATCCGCGTCGGTGATGCAGGCGAGCGCCAGGGCAAGGCCGTCAAGGTGTGGGATCAGCGCGAGTACAAGAACCTCGACGATTCGGTCGAGTTGGGCACCCGCAATATCAAGGTGGCCCTGCGCCGCCTGCGCAAGTTCGCCCGCCAGGGTGCGCTGGACGAACTGGATCTCGACGGCACCATCGACCATACCGCCCGGGACGGTGGCCTACTGAACATCCAGATGCGCCCGGAGCGTCGCAACACGGTCAAACTGCTCCTGCTGTTCGACATCGGCGGCTCCATGGATGCCCACGTCAAGGTCTGCGAAGAGCTGTTTTCGGCCTGCCGTACCGAGTTCAAGCACATGGAGTATTTCTACTTCCATAACTGCGTGTACGAGACGGTGTGGAAGAACAACCTGCGGCGCAACGCCGAACGTTTTTCCACCCATGACCTGCTGCACAAGTACGGCGCCGACTACAAGGTGGTGTTCATCGGCGACGCCGCCATGGCGCCCTATGAAATCACCCAGCCCGGCGGCAGCGTCGAGCACTGGAACGAGGAAGCGGGCCACCTGTGGATACGCCGCTTCATGGAAACCTACAAGAAGCTCATCTGGATCAACCCCTACCCGCGCCAGACCTGGGATTACACCACCTCGACCGGCATCATCCGCGAGCTGATCAACGACCAGATGTTCCCGCTGACTCTGCAGGGACTGGAAGACGGGATGCGTTTTTTGGCCAAGTGATAGCCCCCTCGGATCGCACAGGTTAGGTGCCAGCCAGTGCAAAGGGTATTTACACGCTTGACGGCGCTCTACCCCACCTTCTTATGCAATGCCGAATATCGCTTGGTGGGTTACGCGACGCGCCGAAAAAAAGATGCGCCTGGCTTTCCGGGGGATGGCGTCGCTAACCTGCGCGGCCCGACCCACCCTACGGTTCTTCGCTCAACCCAGGCGACGCCACGTGCTCTTAACGCATGCGCGGCTGCTGACGCTCAGACACGGTGCGCCGATCACGGCGACGGAACGGCAGGGCCAGCAACATCACGATGCTTTCCACTACCCAGGCGAGGAACAGCGCGCAGGCGATACCCCAGGCGATCGCCTCGGGCGCCAGGAGCACCTGATAGCGGTAGGCAGCATGGGTTTCCTGCAACAGTTGCTCGTCGGCGGCCGTTGCCAGGTGCCAGACCTGGCGATACCAGGGCCCCTGCATGGCCAGCGATTCGCGCTGCAGCAACTCGGAGCGCTCGACCAGCAGGCTGACGCTGCGCGCGTCGCTCTGCATCACCGGGTCAGTGCTGCCGCGATAATGGCCGACCAGGCGCTGCAGATCGCCATCGAAGAAGCGTTGTGCGGTGTCACGGAAACCGCTCAGGCTCTGCTCGGATTCCAAGTGATGGGCTTCGACGCGCTTGGCGTAATCATCGATGAAGCCCGGCACCTGAACGCCCAGCAACAGGCCCAGAGCGAACAACGCCAGACGCAGATAACTTCTTAACATTCATCCCCCGCAGCCCCGTCACGGGGGACACTCGTCAGTTGCTCAGGCCCTGGGCGATGCATTCGCCCGCGCGCCACAGGCGCCATTCGCCCGGCTGGTACAGCGACCATTGCTCGTTGTCGGTCAACGGCTCGGTGGCCAGTACCGACACCACGTCATTGGGCGTGGTTTCGGCATGAAAATCCACGCTCATGTCGGCATCGCGCAGGTGCGCAGGCCCAAAAGGCGCACGCCGGGTGATGTGTGCCAGCTTGCTGGAACAGAAGCTGAACAGCCAGTCACCGTCGCTCAGCAGGCAATTGAACACGCCATGCTGACGATAGGCCGCGCAGGCAGCGACAAGTTCAGGCAACAGCACCTCGATCGGTACCGCCTCCGGGAATGCTGTGCGAATGCGGTTGAGCAGATCGCAGAAGGCCGATTCGCTGTCCGTATCGCCGATGGCGCGGTAGAAACTCAGGGCCGGACGGAAATCAGCCAGTTGGCCGTTGTGAGCAAAGCACCAATTGCGCCCCCACAGCTCACGCACGAAGGGATGGGTGTTGGCCAGGCAGACGCGCCCGACATTGGCCTGGCGGATATGACCGATCACCACTTCGCTCTTGATCGGATAGCGCTGCACCAGTTGCGCCACTTCCGACTCGCTGCTCGCCCGTGGATCTTGAAACAGGCGCAGGCCGCGGCCTTCGTAGAAACCGATGCCCCAGCCATCACGGTGCGGCCCGGTGCGCCCGCCACGCTGCATCAGCCCGGTAAAGCTGAAGACGATATCGGTGGGGACGTTGGCGCTCATGCCGAGCAGTTCACACATGATCTGGTTCTCGATTGATCTGGCTTACAACCGCGGCTCGACGCGAGCGCTGCGGGAACTGCGTGGCGCGGCGTACTCTGGCTCCTGCTCCTGCTTGAGGCGTTCGCGCAGGGTCAGATCGCTGTCCTCACCCTGCTCCTCTTCGCGTGCAGCCTTACGCGCCTTGGCGCTGCGCAGGAACGGCCAGCGAATGGCCACAAACACCAGGTAGATCGCAAATACGATGAGCCCGTACATGGCCAGATCCGCCACGGCGCGCCAAGCACTGCTACCCACTTTGAAGATCAGGTCGAGGGCAACGATGGCTACGGCGGGCGCAAACAGCTCCTTGGCCGGATCGACGATGGTCGGGCAGAACAGCAGGATCGCCACCAGCACGCGCAGCGGTTCGCGCAGGTAGCGCCACATCCAGCTGGTGATACGGAACCACACCAGCAGGCAGCCCAGCGCCGCAATGGCATAGGCGCCCCAGGCGAGGAGGTAGTCGTTTTCGATCATGAGGGGGACGGTTCCCTTGCTTGACTGGGCTCGAACGGGCGAATCCGCATCTTTCGGCGGTTGCCTGACGACAAAGACGCTTATGATAACGGCTTTTCCCTGGTTCGGCGCCTTTAGGGTGCCTCTAAAAACGTAGGTAGTTTTTAGAAGTGCCCTTTGTCGTCGCCCTGCGTTCTGGAGACTTTTATGACCACCGCCCCCATCGCCCGCAAGGACACCGGCACCGATCCCTATCACTGGCTCGAAGCCCGGGACAGCGATGAGGTGCTGAGCCACCTGCGTGCCGAGAACGCCTACCTGGAAAGCCAGCTGAGCGATCAGGGTGCATTGCGCGAACGGTTGTTTCAGGAAATAAAGGCGCGTATCCGCGAGACCGACCTGTCATTGCCAACGCCCTGGGGCGACTACCTCTATTACCAGCGCACCACCGCTGGTGACGAATACCCGCGCCACTACCGCTGCCCTCGTCCCGCTGACGGCAGCCTGCAGCTAGACGAAGCTGGCGAACAGCTGCTTCTCGACCCCAACGAAATCGCCGCAGGCGGATTTCTGTCCCTGGGCGCCTTCAGCATCAGCCCTGACCAACAGCGCCTGGCCTATAGCCTGGACACCAGTGGCGACGAGATCTATCGCCTGTTCGTCAAGGAACTGGCCAGCGGCACCATCGACGAGCTGCCGTTCGACGACTGCGACGGCAGCGTGACCTGGGCCAATGACAGCCAGACGCTGTTCTACGGCGAACTGGACGATGCCCACCGCCCCAGCACGCTGCATCGCTATCGACTTGGCGAAACGCAGAGCAGCCAGGTGTTCCACGAGCCCGATGGCCGTTTCTTCCTCACCTGCTACCGCAGTAGCTCGGAACGCCAACTGGTACTGCTGCTCGGCAGCAAGACCACCAGTGAATGCTGGGTGCTCGACGCGGACACCCCGCAGCAGGACTTCCAATGCCTGGCACCGCGCGAGGAAGGTCACGAGTACTACCCTGACCACGGCAAGCTCGACGGCCAGTGGGCCTGGCTGATTCGCAGCAACCAGACCGGCATCAACTTCGCGCTGTACAGCGCAACACCTGAGCGACCAACGCGCGCGTACTGGCAGGAACTGGTAGCACACAATGAACAGGTGATGCTCGAAGGCGTCAGCCTGGCCGAGTCGGCGCTGGTGCTCAGCCTGCGTGAAGGCGGCCTGCCGATCATCGACGTGCGCCCGCAAGGCCTGGCCGGTTATAGGGTTAGCCTGCCGGATGCCGCCTACAGCCTGTACGTGCAAGACAGCCTGGAATTCGCCAGCCCGGTGATCCGCCTGCGTTACGAGGCACTCAATCGGCCCGCACAGATTCGCCAGTTGAGCTTGGCCGATGGCACTCAGCAGATTCTCAAGGAAACCCCGGTACTCGGCGAGTTCGATGCCGATGTCTATCTCAGCCAACGGCTGTGGGCGACCGCGCAAGATGGCACTCAGGTGCCGATCAGTCTGGTCGCCCGCCGAGATGCGCTAGGCCAGGCCGCTCCGCTCTATCTGTATGGTTACGGCGCCTACGGCGAAAGCCTCGACCCGTGGTTTTCCCACGCGCGCCTGAGCCTGCTCGATCGCGGCGTGGTGTTCGCCATCGCTCACGTGCGCGGTGGCGGCGAGCTGGGAGAAGCCTGGTACCGCGCCGGCAAGCTGGAGCACAAGCAGAACAGCTTCGGCGACTTCATCGCCTGCGCCGAGCACCTGATCGCCCAGGGCTTCACCAGCCCGTCGCAGCTGGCCATCAGCGGCGGTAGCGCCGGCGGCCTGCTGATCGGCGCGACGCTCAACCAGCGGCCTGAGTTGTTCGCAGCGGCTATCGCCGAAGTGCCTTTCGTCGATGTGCTCAACACCATGCTCAACCCGGAGCTGCCGTTGACCGTCACCGAGTACGACGAATGGGGCGACCCCAACCAGCCGGAGGTGCACGAACGCATCAAGGCTTACGCTCCTTACGAGAACGTACGTACGCAGCGTTATCCGGCGATCCTCGCGGTGGCCGGCTACAACGACAGCCGCGTGCAGTACTGGGAAGCAGCCAAGTGGGTGGCACGCCTGCGCGAACTGAAGACCGATGACAACCTGCTGCTGCTCAAGACCGACCTGGAAGCCGGCCACGGCGGCATGAGCGGCCGCTACCAGGCGCTACGGGATGTCGCACTGGAATATGCCTTTCTGTTCAAGGTACTCGGCCTACGTAACGAGGCCTGATGCATGGCTGGCTGCCGTGGTCGGCAGCCAGCGTTGCGCACTCAGTGTTTCTGGTGCTGGTCTTGCTGCTCATGTTGACGCTCCGCGGCGTCATCAGCCGCCTCGGTCGACTCGTCGTTGTCACGGCCGTCGCGGATCACTGGCGGGGTGTCGGGATCAACGGCAGAGGGATCGGGCACGTCGGGGCTCTGCACGGTATCCGCGGGCTGCACGGCAGACGGCTGTTCCTGCTGGGCATGGGCGATGCCGGCGAATGACAGCAGACCGATCAGCATCATGATGGATTTGCGCATGTTGGGTACTCCAATGTTCGGTGGGACGAACTGCATTGGGCATTGCCAGATGCTGGAAAGTGCAAACAGATTCCTCTGGGCAGTCACTGACGCTGCCTTATACTGAGAGCCAGCCACCAAGGAGCGAACATGAGCAGCCCGTCCACGCCAACGTCCAAACTCGACCGCATCCTCGCCGATGCCCAACGCAGCCGCGAAGAAGGCTACCGGGACAAGGCCCTGCGCATGTACCCGCACGTTTGTGGCCGTTGCGCCCGTGAATTTTCCGGCAAGCGCCTCAGTGAACTGACCGTTCACCACCGTGACCACAACCACGACAACAACCCCCAGGACGGCTCCAACTGGGAGCTGCTGTGCCTGTTCTGCCACGACAACGAACACTCTCGGTATACCGACCAGCAGTATTTCAGCGAAGGCTCCACCGCCAGCCAGAACGGGCCGAAAACCACCCACAAGGCGTTTGCCAATCTCGCCGATCTGCTGCAGAAAAAGTCCTAGCCGCCAAACAGGCCGTATAATGTCGCTCCTTTTGCGCGAGGCCTGTCCGTGGGCAACAAACGATACAGCTGCATTGGTCTCTACAACCCCAAGTCACCGGAGAATGTCGGCGCCGTGATGCGTGCCGCTGGCTGCTATGGCGTGGCCTCGGTGTTCTATACCGGCAAGCGCTACGAGCGCGCCCGGGACTTCGTCACCGATACCAAGCGTGTGCACCTGGACATTCCCCTGATCGGCATCGATGACCTGCAGAAAGTCATCCCCCTGGGTTGCACCCCGGTTGCCGTGGAACTGGTGGACGGTGCCAGGCCACTGCCGAGCTACACCCACCCGGATCGCGCCTTCTATATCTTCGGCCCGGAAGATGGCTCGCTGGACAAGGAAGTACGCGACTGGTGCGAAGAGGTGGTCTACATCCCCACCGAGGGCTGCATGAACCTGGCGGCCACCGTCAACGTAGTGCTCTATGACCGCCTGGCCAAAGGCAACAACACCAAGACCGGCGCCAAGTACTGAGCCAAACTGCAGACAAAATAAAGCCCGGAGCAACCCGGGCTTTGTGTTGAGGCTGACTGATCAGGAAGGTTGGACTTTGCCACCAGTGCGGCTGTAGCCATCTTCGGCAACCAGTTTGCCACCGATGTGCTCGAAGGCCTGGGCAGCTTTGCCACCAGTGCGCTCGTAACCGTCTTCAGCGACCAGTTTGCCACCGACACGCTCGAAACCGTTTTCGGCAATCTTGCCACCAGTACGCTCGTGGCCGTCTTCAGCAACCAGCTTGCCACCGACACGTTCGAAACCGCTTTCAGCGATCTTGCCGCCAGTACGCTCGTGGCCATCTTCAGCAACCAGTTTGCCGCCTACACGCTCGAAGCCGCTTTCAGCGATCTTGCCGCCAGTACGCTCGTAGCCGTATTCAGCGACCAGCTTGCCACCGACACGTTCGAAACCGCTTTCAGCGATCTTGCCACCGGTACGCTCGTAGCCATCTTCAGCAACCAGTTTGCCGCCTACACGCTCGAAGCCGCTTTCAGCAATCTTGCCGCCGGTACGTTTGTAACCATCTTCAGCGACTTTTTGTGCACCAACCGAGTGCGAAGTAGTGGCATCGACAGGGGCTTGCGGCAGTGCGAAAGCGGCGCTGGCAAGGGTGGCAATGAACAGGCTGGCGATAAATTCAGTTTTCATGTTGAGCTCCTTGGGAGGAAGTAAATGGGTATGGAGCTCATGTTACTCAAGAAAATTTGATCAAAAACTCGATCCTGGGAATAGTAAAGATCGACTTCATTGATAGCTTGCTGAACGCCAGCAATGGCGGGGCCTGGATGCGAAAACGCCCAACCTGGCGCCTGCACCGGATTGGGCGTTAGTGACTCGAAAGAGGGCTTTCGAGGGAGATGCCGCTACAGCCGATCAGCGCAGCAGTCGGGTATCCAGCACCTTGGAACTGCGACCCATGACGTTCTCGGTGATCTCGATGAAGTCCTTGGTGCTGGCCTTGTCGAGACGCATCAGGCCGCGAGCCACGTCGTCCAGCGAGCGCTGCTGACCATCCTTGGTGGCCTGGCGAATTTCCCGGTCGAGCTCCTGCAGGAGTAGAACCGCACGCGCGGTGATCGGCCCGGTGGAATTTTCCGTGCGCAGAGATTTGACCGGCTTGCTCCACTTGATCAGATGCTCGCGCACCTTCTGGTAGCGATCCTCGCTGAGTCCGCCAGCGCGGCGCATCACTTCGATGGCGTAATACTCGGCCACCCCTTCGCTGATCCAGTCACTATTGTCGGTATCACTGATGCGGCTGAACACGTGTACCAGCTCGTGCACCAGCGAGCTGGTGCCGTTCTCGCTGACCAGCGGGCGATCCGCGTGCATGAAATAGGAATTGGGGGCCGACAACCCGCCACGCCACATCGGGTCACCAGCACCGACCACCAGCAGTTTGGCTGGATCACGCGGGAACACCGCCTGCATCTCGGGCCATACGAAGGTCAGCAAGGTGAGGGCATCCATGCGCCGCATGCCCTCACCCACCGGCGCGGCGATGGTCACCTGGGTTTCACCAAGTTTGGCACGCCGCGTGCCAATCTTGCCGGCGACGATCCAGCCGGTGGGGCGATCGAACTTGCGCTGAGGGTTGTCGATACGGAATTTGTTCTTACCCACTCGCGGCCAGCCGGTCTCGACGCTACGCCAGCCTTTGGGCAGGTCGAACTCGAGTCGCGCGACCAGATTCGTGCCGTCGACCTGGTTGAGTACCGCGCTGGGGATCAGGTCATCACCGCGTAGCAGGGCCCAATCTTCGGTCATCCGCGCGTCGAAGCGATCTTCGCCACGGGGATGACTGATACGCACCTTGTACGTCAGGCTCGCTTTGCCCTTGCTCGGCACCCACAGGCCACGCTGCTCGCCCTCCTGCTTCCACTCGCCGTCGGCTTTGAAGTCGCTGTAATAGCCATCGTCACCCAGATTGAAATTGAGGCTGCGAACGCGCTCGCCCTTCTCCAGGCTGATGCTGACTTCGGCCTGATCGCTTTGCGGAAGGAATTTCACCTTGTAGTCCAGATCGACCTTTTCGGCCGCCCACAAGGGTGTGCCGGTACTCAACAGAACAGCGGACAGCAGCAGGCAGCGAATCGACATACAGGCAACTCCAGAACAGACGAATCGGAACGTTCCATGGGATCAGGCACAACAATAGCCGGTGCAATCGCGTCATGAGACACCAGCCCGCTTAAGCGAGCCTTAACAGCACATCACAGACACTCAGCCGGCGCGAAAGATCAGATGTTCTTCCCAATCATCCTCGGCCACGCTGCTTTCACTGAGCATGCGCCCCGCCTGGGAGATCCGCTCGCGGTGCACTGCATCCGGGTCACCGCTGACCAGGTGATGCCAGAGCGGCAGATCCTTGCCCTCGCTGACCAGCCGATAACCACACGTGGGCGGTAACCACTGGAACTGATCTGCCTGGGCTGGCGTGAGCTGAATGCAATCCGGCACGAAGGTCTTGCGGTTCGGGTAATCGCTACAGTGGCAGGTATCCAGATCGAGCAGTTTGCAGGCGATGCGCGTGTAATAGACCGCCCCATCGTCCTCGTCTTCGAGCTTCTGCAAGCAGCATAGGCCACAGCCGTCGCACAGCGATTCCCACTCCTGAACGTCGAGTTGCTCGAGGGTCTTGTGTTTCCAGAATGGGGGTACGAGCGCGGCCATGATCAGAACTGGAGGTAGCTGGCGAAAAGGCCGGCAGTCTAGGTCTGCCGACCGCACAGTACAAGCCGCGCGCGACGACGCGGCTCAATAGCCTCGGGAGAAATCCACCTGGCCTTGCAGCGCGCCGCCGTCTTGGTAACGCTGCAGGTTGCTGACGAACAGCTCGACCACCAGATGCGGCAAGCTGGGCGCAGCACTGTGGCCGGTGAGCAGCAGGTTGTCGGCAGTCCAGAACGGGTGCCCGGCAGGCAGCGGTTCTTCGCGGCAGACATCGATCACCGCGGCGGCCAATTGGCCCTTGGCCAGCGCCGCGACCAAATCCTCGTCGACCACCGATGTACCGCGTCCCGCGTTGATCAATACGGCTGACGGCTTGAAGCGTGCCAACAGCGCAGCATCATAGATGTCATGGGTGGCCGGCGTGTTGGGCAGCAGGTTGATCACGTAATCGGCCTGGGCGACCAGGCGCGGCAGGTCTTCGAGGGCAGCCACTTCGTTGAATGGCGCCAGCGTTCGCGCACTGCTGGCAACACCGGTCAGCTCGACGTTGAATGGCTGCAGGAAGCGCGCTACTGCCACGCCAATTTCGCCGGTACCGACGATCAACACCTTGCGTCCGGCCAGGCTGCTGGGCAGCCGGCCATCCCAGCGCTGCTCGCGCTGCGCCTGCAGACGGGTGAAGAGTTCGCGCTCGTGGGCGAGCATGTGGCACAGCACGTACTCGGCCATGATCTGCCCGAAAACCCCGACCGCACGCGTCAATCGATAATCGCGTGGCAGGTCGTCAGCCAGCAACGGCGCGATGCCCGCCCAGGTCGACTGCACCCAACCCGGCTTGTGACCGGCGCGCATAAGTTCGGCGAACAAATGGGGCTCGCCCAGCCAGACTTCACAGCCGCCCGCCTGCTGCGCCAGATCGTGCTCACCGGCAACCAGCTCGATTTGTGGCAAGGCTGTTTGCAGCAAATCGCGATATACGGCGTGATCATTTTCGGCAATCAGTACACGCATGGCGGCCTACCTCAGACAGGGTCGTTGCGACGTAACAGCTCTTCCGGCAGATGCTCGATGTAATCCTCTTCCGGTGGCGGCATCTGCAGGTGGTAACCCTGGCTATCAAGGTTCTCCAGCACCTTGTGGATGTCTTCGCGTGCCAGAGCGCGCTCCGGCGTCAACACCATGTCGAAAGAATGAATCGGCGAGCCGAAGGCGCTCAGCAGGTTTTCAGGCACCTGTTTCAGGGCATCGGCACGCAGCACATAGAGGTACATACCATCCTTGCGCGGGCTCTTGTAGATAGAGCAGATACGTTTCAAGCAGATTCTCCTTGTGCGGCGAGGCAGTCGAGCAGCGCCTCGCCCATCAACTCACGGCGCCAGCCACGCAGGCTGTCGGGCAGGCGGTAAGGGACCATTCGGATATCCACTTTTGAGCAGCGCTTCCAGAATTTTCTTGCGCAACATCAGCTCAGGGGCGATATCCAGGCGCTCGCCTTCACGCTGGCCAATGGCACGTAGCTTCTTGAGCAGCGCCGTGGACTCCAGCGGCAAGGGCTCGGGCATGGCTGGCGGCCACTCGCTCTGTGGCAGCGCGGCGGCATCACGGATCATCTGCAGTATGGTTTCGCCGTCCTGGCGGACGGTTTTCGGATGCATGTCTTCGATGCGCGCCAGGCTGACCAGATCACCCGGCTGCTGGCGAGCCAGCGGCCACAGCGAGTGTTCACGCAGGATGCGGTTGCGCGGCTGGTTGCGTGCCCGTGCCTGCTGCTCGCGCCAGATGCACAGTACGCGCAGCACGGCCAGTTGAGCACGTGACAGCTTCCAAGCCAGCTTGGCCTCCCGATAGGCCTCTTCGGCAGGCGTCTCGCGACCGAGGGCGGCGACCAGTTCGGCACCATCCTCGAGTATCCAGGCATTCTTCTCGGCCGAGAGCCTTTCCTGCAGACGCCGATAGAGCTCGGCCAGATGCACCACGTCTTCTGCGGCATAGCTGACCTGGGTGTCGGAAAGCGGGCGTTGCAGCCAGTCCGAGCGGGTCTCGCCCTTGGGCAGCTCTATATCCAGCACAGCCTGCACAAGACGCGAATAACCCATGGAGAAACCAAGATTGAGATAACCGGCGGCCAACTGCGAATCGAACAGTGGCACTGGCAGGCTACCGGTCAGGCGCAGTAGTACTTCCAGATCTTCGCTACAGGCGTGCACCACCTTGATCACCTGAGAATCTTCGAGCAGCGCGGCGAACGGCGACCAGTCGTCGATCAGTAGCGGGTCGATCAGATAGGCCTGCTTACCCTCGCTTACCTGTAGGAGGCCGGCGATGGGGTAAAAGGTGTCGACGCGCATGAACTCGGTGTCCAGCGCCAGAAATGGCTGTTTGCGCCAGGCAGAGCAGTGCTCCGCCAGGCTGGCGTTGTCTCGAATCCAGAGAATTTCGATGGTCACGCGGCTCTCCCGTAAAGATTGCCGCGCAGTATATCCCGTGAGCCTCTGCCGTGGGCTCACAGTAGTTCGACCCGCATGCGTTCACGTAACTCGTCGGAACAACGCAGCATGGGCTCGCGCAACTCATCGACGATCAACCCCTGCATGGCCAACAGGCTTTTCACCGGCGCCGGGTTGGGTTCGACGAAGGCCAGGCGGATCAGTGGTAACAAGTCGCGGAACAACGCGCGCCCGGCTTGCAGATCGCCCCGCTGCAGATGTGCCACCACCTGCACGAAATCGGCGGTACGGATATGCGCTGCCGCAGAGATGGCACCGCTGCCACCAAGACACAGCGTGGCAAATATCTGCTCGTCTTCGCCGGTAAGTACGTCGAGCGCGCCATCCTGAATCAGCATCTGGGTCTTGCGCGAGTCGCCGCCGCAATCCTTGATGGCGACTATCCGTGGGTGCCTGGCGAGCTGACGAATCGTCTCCAGTTCCATGCTGACGGCGCTGCGATAGGGAATATCGTAAACAATGACCGGCAACTGCGAAGCATCAGCGATGGCCCCGAAGAATGTCAGCAACCCCTGCTGCGACGGCCTGATGTAATAGGGCGCAGGCACCAGGATACCGGCCAGCGAGCGGTTCTGAATGCGCTGCAGGCGAGCCAGCACCGCCGCCTGATTATTGCCACTGAGCCCCATCACGACACGGCTGGCGGGGATCACTTCGAGCACCGTGTCGAGCACCGCCAACTGCTCCTGCTCATCCAGCGCTGCCGCTTCGCCACTGGTGCCGCAAACCACCAGCCCTGCCGCACCTGCGCCCAGCAAATGCGCAGCCAGCGAGCGCAAGGCCGGCAAATCCACCTGCCCGTCGCGAAATGGCGTAACCAGAGCGACCCAGATTCCAGAAAATGTAGACATGCGTGCAACTCCTCGATGTAGACCGTCTGGTCACCGTCGATGGAGTGCGGGAAGGGAGTGTGACGAAGGGATACTTCGACCTCGCGCCTCTGTCCTGTCAGCCCATCTGACGGGACAGCGCGCCCCGGTCAAATGAGCGACTGTTTCTTCGACTTACCAGCTTCCAGGCAAACACCCTGCAACGCAGCGGCGAGGCTACGGGCAGAAGGTATGGGCTGGGAGATGATGAACATGGAATGCTCAGGCAAGACAACGATGCATCGATACTGCCGAAAGCAGCGCAATGGTGTCAATACGGCTCGCTACAGTTCCAATTAGGCATATGCAGCCTGGTGTAAATCCTCTATTGATTTAAAAACAGATCTTTACAGGATGAATATCCCACTAAGCTTTAACTTGAGCGGCTAAACCACCGCTCCCGATGGGATTTACAGATTGATGGGCCGCTTCGCAAACGCCACCGCCTGCTCACGACGATGTTGCCAGCGCCCTCCTCCACCGGTCACCTCTGCGTAGAGGCTCGTATGGGAATCGCCGCCTGTGATCTGAACCAGCAGGTTATCCGCCCCACCCTGCTGTATCTGGACAAACAATCGACCGCCGCCGAAGCGCTGTTGCTAGGCATCGCCGCCTGCCAGTCGTCTCTGGGCGAATCACTGGACAACCATAGCGGTTACGGCCTGTATCGAATCTCGGAATCCCGTCATCGGCATCTCTGGGATGACCACCTGGCCGGCGACCCCGAGCTGGCCAGTCGAGTAAGAGGCCTAGCCAGCCAGCATGCCTTTCTCGGCGCGCCCCACCTCGAACTGACGGTCAATCTGCGCTATGCCACCGCGATAGCCTGGCTGCTCATCGACAACCACTACAAGGTGCTGCCTGTCGCCGACGATCTCGCCGCACAGGCGTTGATCTGGCAGCAGGTCTTCGCGCCCTATCGCAAGCCGGACGAATTCATTTCGGCCTGGCAACGATGTGTTCTCGGACGAGCGGTTGCTGCCTGAAAAACTGACTATCGAGTCAGGGGTGCCAATCGGCGCGAGGCTCTATATCCTGCCCGAACGGACAGTTTCACCTCGACGGATCGTGTTTAACCCTGAACTTTCCAAGTTGACGTTGAGTCAGCAAAGCGAGAGTTCCCCCGACCCTGCCAAGGAGCACCCCGTGAGTACAAGAATCCTAAGAACCGGTCTGGCAATCGCCATCGCATCCACCTCCAGCTATAGCTTGGCCAGCGGCTTTGCGCTCAACGAGCAGAGCGTCGCAGGCATGGGCATGTCGTTCGCTGGCCGCTCGTCGTCAGCGGAGGATGCCAGCACGGTGTTCGGCAACCCGGCTGGCATGGCGCGAATCAAGCGCGAACAGGTCAATTTCGGTGTGGCTGCCATCCATGCCAAGAGCAGAATCAGCAGCAATGGCAGTACTACAGCTCTGAGCGGTGCTCCCAACGGCGGTAGCAACGATGGTGACATGGTGCCGACCACTGGCGTGCCGATGGGTTACTACGTCAAACCACTGGACGACAAAGTCGCCTTCGGTATTGGCGTCTACGCGCCCTTCGGCCTGGCGACCGAGTACGAGAGTGGCTTCCAGGGCCGCTACTTCGCAGACAAGAGCTATGTGCGAGTCATCACGGTACAGCCTACGCTGAGCTACCGCTTCAATGACCAACTGTCGGTCGGCTTCGGCCCCACCTTCAACCACATCGAAGGCGAACTTACTTCGTCGCTGACCAACCCGGCCGGCCCGCCCGGCAGCAATGACGGCAAGGTCAAGATCAAGGGCGATGATGTAGCCGTGGGCTTCAACGTCGGCGTACTCTACGAGTTCACTCCGCAAACACGTGTAGGCCTGGCCTACCATTCGCGGGTCAAGTACGAGCTGGAAGGCGACACCCGCGTATCGGGCCCTGGCACGGTGATCGGCACTGCAGCTGGCAAGTATGACGCCTCGCTCGACGTGACCACTCCAGAATCCGTAGACCTCTCCATCACGCACGAACTCAACGATGCCTGGACACTTTATGCAGGTAGCACCTGGACACGCTGGAGCCGTTTCAAGGAAATCCGCGTCGAAAATGAAGGCGTGACCGGCCCACTGGCCCCTGGTTTGAGCACCATCGTAGAAGAACAAGACTGGCACGACACCTGGGCTCATGCGGTCGGCGTGTCTTACAAGCTGAATCCGCAATGGGTACTGCGTACAGGTGTGGCCATCGACCAGACACCCACCAACAACGAACATCGCTCGCCACGCATCCCATCGGGTGACCGGACGATCTTCAGCGTTGGTGCCGGCTGGAGCCCAAGCGACGACATGACCATCGACCTCGCCTACACCTACCTCAAGGAGGAAGAAGTCGATATCAATCGCAGCAGTGCCTCTCGAGGTACCTACAACGCCACCTACAAGAACAGTGCCCATGGCCTGGGGGCATCCCTGACCTACCGTTTCTAAGCCGATCTCGAGCACGCACGTCCATCAGGGTGGCGTGCTCAACAGACGGCAATCGGAAACAAAAAAATCGCGGCTCATGCCGCGATTTTTCATTGCTTCCTCAACTCAAGGCTGTGAAGCGATTGCCTTCTCCACGGCGGCGATCAGCTCGGGATCATCGGGCTTGGTCATGCTGGAAAACCGCGCGATCACCTGGCCCTTGCGGTCGACCACGTACTTGAAGAAATTCCAGCGCGGCGCTGCCGTCTGCCGGGTCAGCTCCTTGAACAGCGGGATGGCCTTGTCGCCGGTGACGGGCTGGGTTTCGCTCATGGTGAAGGTCACGCCGTAATTCACGTAACAGACCTTGGCGGTCTCTTCGGCGTCATCCGACTCCTGCTTGAACGAATCGGACGGTACCCCAAGGATTTCCAGGCCCTGACCGCGATAGCGCTGATTGAGCGCTTCCAGCCCTTCGAACTGCGAGGTGAAGCCGCAGAAGCTGGCGGTATTGACCACCACCAGCGGCTTGCCGGCGAACTGTTCGCACAGGTCGATCTTGTCCTTGGAGCGCAATTTGGGCAGCTCCCCCTGCAAAAGCGCCGGGCACTCAGCGGCCTGCACGGCGGAGACAGTGAACGCCAGCAAAACCAGCGGCAGAGCAAACAGTCGCACGCGCATCAGGTCGTTTCCTTATGGTTTGATCCGTTCAGCAGAGGCTCATCCCCAACTGCATTATCGCCAGCCCGCCCTGTTGCCAGCCCCAGAAGATCACCGCCAGCAGCGACAGACCTGCGGCGCCGATAGCCAAAGCGATCAAGGGTCTGAGGATCATGCATGGGCTCCTTGCAGGCGGGCGACGGGCTGTTCGCGAACTGGCCAGTTGAGCGCTGCGGCCAGAACGCTGAGCAGGATGGAAATCTGCCATACCAGATCATAGCTGCCCGTGTGGTCATAGAGGTAGCCGCCCAGCCAGCCCCCAAGGAAAGAACCCAGTTGGTGGAACAGGAAGACGATGCCGCCGAGCATCGACAGGTTGCGTACCCCGAACATGGTTGCCACCGTGCCATTGGTCAGCGGCACGGTGGACAGCCACAGCAGGCCCATGACGATACCGAATGCGTAGGCCGTCCATACGCTCAACGGCACCGTGATGAACAGTGTGATCACCACGCCACGTGCCAGATACAGCGCACTGAGCAGCCGTGGCTTGGAGCGCCGCCCGCCCAGCCAGCCGGCGATGTAAGTGCCGAACACGTTGAACAGCCCGACCAGCGCCAGCACGGTAGTGCCGACGATGGCCGGCAGGTGCTGATCGACCAGATAGGCCGGCAGGTGGACGCCGATGAACACCACCTGAAACCCGCATACGAAAAAGCCCAGCGCCAGCAGCCAGAACCCGGAATGGCTGCAGGCTTCGCGCAGCGCCTCGCCAAGCGTTTGCTGAGGGCCCAGTGACACCTGCGGGCGATCCTTGACCATGGCCGCCAGCGGAGCAATCAGCGCCACCATGATACCCAGCACGATCAGCGCGGCCGACCAGCCCAGCCAGCCGAGCAGCCCGAGCGTGCCTGGCAGCATGGCGAACTGGCCGAAAGAGCCCGCCGCTGCGGCGATACCCATGGCCATGCTGCGTTTCTCGACCGGCACCGCACGGCCGACCACGCCGAGAATCACCGAGAACGATGTGCCCGACAGGCCAATGCCGATCAGCAAACCGGCACTCAGCGACAGCGATAGCGGCGAGTCCGACAGGCCCATAAAAATCAGCCCCGTCGCGTACAACAGGCCGCCGACGATGATCGCCCTCTGCGCGCCGAAGCGATCCGCCAGGGCACCGGTAAATGGCTGTGCGATGCCCCAGATCAGGTTCTGCAAGGCAATGGCGAAGGCGAAGACACCGCGCCCCCAGCCAAAATCGTCGCTCATCGGCGACAGGAACAAGCCGAACCCGTGGCGAGTGCCAAGGGACAGGGCGAGGATCAGAGAAGCTCCCAGCATCAGCCAGAAACTCGTGCGCCATACCGAACTCATTGCATGTCCTTCTGTTATCAGGTCGAAACGCACAGTGGGAAAGGCGACTCACGCCCACTCCCGTCAATCCAGGCTGGCGAGCAATTCGCCCAGCGCTTCCATGTGTTGCGGCTGCAATCGCTGCTGCAGTTGCGCCTGCACCGTCTGCCAAGCGCCCAATGCTTCGGCGAGAAGCTGTTCACCAGACGGGCTCAGCACGACCAAACGGTTGCGCTGATCGGCACCGCCTTGCAGCGTTACCAAGCCCCGCCCTTCGAGCACACGAAGGTTGCGGCCCAGGGTGCTGCGCTCCAGGCCCATGGCATCGGCCAGGTCAGTGATGCTCGGCTGACCGAGGCGCTGCAGGTGCCTGAGCAGAGAATACTGGGCGACGTTGATCCCCACCTCGCTCAGGGCGTCGTCGTAGAGTTTGCTGACGCCACGGCTGGCACGGCGCAAACGAGTACAGAGACATTCGGTCGGTAACATGGGATGCATGTATATACCCGCTTCTGACCGCAGACAACCCCAACGTGAAATTTGCAGTGCTTTTCCGGCTGGAGAACGGGCCGTATGCAGCGCATACCTGGAGAAATCCGGGTATCGCTTCGCTCGACCCAGGCTACGGGGCAGTTGGTTAGCTAGCGACTTGTAGGGCCATCGTCAGCAGCACGCCGCACTCGAGCACTTCCAGCAAGGCCCCGGCGGTGTCGCCTGTGGTGCCGCCTATGCGCTGCTGCATCATGCGCCGCATGCAGAAAAAAATTGCCGCCGCCGCCAACATCACCCAGATACCACCGAACAGCAGGCAGGCCAGCGACGTCACCGCCAGCACGGCGATGGCGGTCGACCTCGGCAGATAATTTGCCAGCGCCTCGCCGAGTCCGCCCGCACGGACATAGGGCGTCCACAGAAACAGGGCCAGCAGCGCGCCACGCCCGAGCACAGGAACCAGCAGGAGCACGAGGTGATCACCCCGTTCGAGGAGGGTCAGCAAGGCAACGAACTTGAGCAGCAACAGCAACACCAACACCACCACGGCGATCGGCCCACTGCGCGGATCTTTCATGATCGTCAGGGTGCGCTCACGATCCCCGAAACCGCCCATCCAGGCATCCGCGCTGTCCGCCAGGCCATCCAGATGCAATGCACCGGTCAGCGCGACCCACAGGCTCAGCAGCAGCGCCGCCTGCAGTGGCACGGGCGCAGCGTCGAGCAGGTGCGCGGCGCCGAGCAGCAGCAGGCCGATCACCACACCAACCAGCGGATAGCAAAGCAGCGAGCGCCCCGTCTGCTCAGGCGTGGGGACGCCGGCCAGGCGTACCGGAAGGCGAGTGAGAAACTGCAGCGCGATCCAGAAAGGTGTCATGGAATTTCCCGCAAGCCCTGACCATCGATCTGCAGGTGTACTCGCTGACCGTGGGCCACGCTGACCTGCAGCAATTGTTCACGGGGCAACCCACGCGCCCGCGCCAGCAACAGACGCATCACCCCGCCATGGGTGACCACCAGCAACTGCTGCCCCTGATAAGCGTCTTGCAGACGCCGCAACGCATCCAGCACCCGCGCCTCGAAGGCGAGCAGCGGCTCGCCGCCGGGTGGCGTGAAGGCGTAGGGATCGGCCCAGAAGCGACCCAGGTCATCGGCGTCGGTTTCCATCAACTGGGCGGCGCTACGTCCTTCCCAATCGCCGAAATGCAGCTCCTGCAAACCCGCCTCGAACTGCAACGGCAGATCGCGGGCGGCGGCCAGTTCCTCGGCAAAGCGTGCGCAGCGCTGCAGCGGCGAGCTGATCAGCGCATCCCAGTGTTCATCGGCCCGTACCGCAGCCCGCAACTGCGCCCAGCCGACGTCGGTCAGTGCGTCGTCCAGGCTGCCGCGCAAGCCGCCGCCCTGTTCGGTTTCGCCATGGCGCAAGAGATGCAGGATCACGGCGCGCGATCCGCCACCGCCGCCTCGGCGAAAGTGGCCATTTCATTATGCAGCGCGCAGGCCAGGCGCAGCATCGGCACCACCAGTGCAGCCCCACTGCCCTCACCCAAGCGCAGACCCAGGCTGACTATCGGCGTGGCCTGCAATGCGGCGAGCAGGCGCTGATGGCCCGGCTCGGCGCTCTGATGGGAAAACAGCAGCCAGTCGCGGCACGCCGGGTTCAGGCGCACAGCCAGCAAGGCGGCGACGCTACAGATGAAGCCGTCGACCAGCGCCACCACGCCCTGCTGGGCGCACGCCAGATAGGCGCCGGTAAGCGCAGCAATCTCGAAACCGCCCAGGCGACGCAGGGCTTCCATCGGCTCGCTGGCGGCTGCACGGTGCAGCGCCAGGGCCGTCTCGATCACCTGCGCCTTGTGGGCCACGCCGGCAGCGGCGAGCCCGGTACCCGGCCCCACCAGCTCGGCCACCGGGCAATCCAGCAACAGGCAGGCCAGCGCCGTGGCCGCGGTGGTATTGCCTATGCCCATCTCGCCGCCGATGAACAGCTCGCGGCCATCCTCTGCAGCGCGGACGACGCTGTCGCGCCCGGCCTGCAGGGCGATCAGCGTCTGGGCGGGCGTCATCGCCGCTTCACGCATCAGATTGGCGGTGCCGGCACCAACTTGCAGATGGCGCACGCCTGGCAGCGGCTCGAGGGGCAGCGCGGTACCCAGGTCGGTCACTTCCAGCGACGCGCCCAATTGCCGGGCCAGCACGCTGATCGCTGCGCCACCACCGACGAAGTTGCGCAGCATCTGGCCCGTGACCGCCTGTGGGTAGGCCGAGACACCTTCAGCCACCACGCCGTGATCGCCGGCGAAAATGGCGATCCACACCTTGTCGATACCCGGGCACTCACGGCCCTGCAGCCCGGCCAGGCGAATCGCCAGGCGCTCCAGTTCGCCGAGCGAACCGGCCGGCTTGGTCAACTGCCCCTGCCGCGCCTCGGCTTTGTCGCGCGCAACCTGATCGATAGGCTGAGTGGGGTTGAGCCACCAGTCGAGGTTCATAACGGATCTCCCTTGAGAATCATCGGCAGGCCAGCGACCGTGAACACCACGCGCTGGCAGCGTTCGGCGATGGCTTGGTGCAGCAGGCCGGCTTCATCGACATAGCGACGGGTCAACTCGCCCATCGGCACCACGCCGAGCCCGGTTTCATTGCTGACCAGAATCAACCGCCCCGGCAGGTTCGCCAGGCAGGCCAACAGCGCGTCGCGCTCGCGCACCAGGCGTGCGTCATCTTCCAGCAGCAACAGGTTGGTCAGCCACAGGGTCAGGCAATCGACCAGCAGGCAGCGCTGTGCAGATGCCTGCTCGCCAAGTATCCGGGCCAGCTCCAGCGGCTCTTCGACTAGCCCCCAGTGCGCCGGGCGGCGATCACGATGCGATCGGATGCGGCTGCTCATCTCGCCATCGAGCGCTTGGCTGGTGGCGATGTAAATCACCTCGAGGCCCGACTCGTGGGCCAGGCGCTCGGCCAGCCGGCTCTTGCCGGAACGGGCGCCGCCGAGAATCAATTCCTGCATCTATTCGGTCTCCGTAGAGGCCGCCAGGCCGCACAGCGAAAGCAGCGCCGAGCGATCCAGGTGCGCGTCGACCAGATCGGCCAGACGCTCGATATCGCGCTCGCGCAGGGCGTGGTAATCCACCACCTGCACATCCCCCAGACCAGCCCAGCGCAGCAGCGCCGAGCAGGCCGCCGACGACTCGAACAGGCCATGCAGATAAGTGCCCATGACTTGGCCATCGGCACTCAGAGCACCGTCTGCGCGACCGTCATCAAGCTGAACGACGGCACGCTGCAGATCGGCTCCCGAGGTCACGCCAGCATGAATCTCGTAACCGCTTATGGACGCATCCTCGAGACACAGACGCCCCCGCACATTACGCAGTTGCTTGTGAGGCTCCAGCACCGTGTCGATCTGCAAAAGTCCCAGGCCCTCGCTAGCGCCGGCGGGCCCCTCGAGGCCGTCGGGATCCTCGACACGGCGCCCGAGCATCTGCAGCCCGCCGCAGATGCCAAGCAGCTTCCCGCCATAACGCAGATGCCGGTCGATGGCCTCGGCCCAGCCCTGGCTACGCAGGAAGGCCAGGTCGGCGCGTACGCTCTTGGAGCCGGGCAGAATGATCAGGTCGGCGGGCGGGATCGCTTCGCCAGGGCCGACGAAGGTCAGTTCGACCTGAGGGTGCAGCCGCAGCGGGTCGAAATCGGTGTGATTGCTGATGCGTGGCAGCACCGGAACCACCACCCTGAGCACCTGCTCGGCCTTGCTCACTTGGCGACGGTCGATGGCGTCTTCGGCCTCCAAATGGAAATCCATCAGGTAAGGCAGTACGCCGAGTACCGGCTTGCCGGTGCGCTGCTCGAGCCAGTCCAGGCCGGGTTGCAGCAAGGCGATATCGCCGCGAAAGCGATTGATCACGAAGCCCTTGAGACGCGCCTGCTCACTGGGTGATAACAATTCCAGGGTACCAACCAGATGGGCGAAAACGCCGCCCTTGTCGATATCGGCGATCAGAATCACCGGGCAGTCGACCGCCTCGGCAAAGCCCATGTTGGCGATGTCGTTGGCCCGTAGATTGATCTCCGCAGGCGAACCGGCCCCCTCCACCATCACCACCTGATGCGTCGCCTGCAGGCGCTGATGGGAGGCCAGCACCGCCTGGCGGGCGACTTGTTTGTAATCGTGGTAGGCCACGGCATTCATGTTGCCGACGGCCTGGCCGTGGATGATCACCTGAGCGCCGGTGTCGCTGTTGGGTTTGAGCAGCACCGGGTTCATGTCGGTATGGGGCGCCAGACCGCAGGCCTGGGCTTGCACCGCCTGGGCGCGGCCGATCTCGCCGCCGTCGGCGGTTACCGCACTGTTGAGTGCCATGTTCTGCGGCTTGAACGGCACCACGCTGACGCCCTGGCGGCGCAGCCAGCGGCACAGCGCGGTAACCAGGGTGCTCTTGCCGGCATCCGACGTGGTGCCTTGCACCATTAAAGTAGCGCCCTGCTGCATAAGAGCGGCGCCTGATTCAGAACGGATCATCTCGACTCCTCGGCGAATACACTCAGTGCGCGGGCCAGACGCTGCCAGCCCTCTTCATCCGGCGGCAGGCCGAAACGGATGCTGGCTGGCCGCTCGAACAGCCGGGTGAGAATGCCATTGCAGGCCAGAAACTCGTGCAGCACGCCGGCCCGCTCGCAGGCGATCCATTGGAACAGCGCGCAGCCGCCAGTGGCTGGCAGGCCATGCTCGCGCAGCAGGTCGGCCAGGCGCTGACCGTCACTGGCCAAGCGCTGCCGCTGCGCCTGCTGGCCAGCGTGATCTTCGAGCAGGTGGGTACCCAGCCAGCGTGTCGGCCCGCTGAGAGTCCAGGGGCCAAGCATCTCTTCCAGCTCACCCAGCAGTTTGGCGTCAGCCAACACGAAACCCAGCCGGGCACCTGCCATGCCGAAGAACTTGCCGAACGAACGCAGCACGATCAGCCCAGGCAGGTGACTGTGGGCCGCTAGGCTCTGCTCCGGGGTACAGTCGATGAAGGCTTCGTCGACGATCAGCCAACCGCCTCGCTCGGCTAGGCGCGCATGCCAGGCGAACAGTTGCTGCGGTGAAAATCGCCGACCGGTAGGGTTGTTGGGGTTGACCAGCAAGAGCACGTCGAGCCGCTCCAGCGCCCGGTTGACGCTCGCCTCGCAGAGCTCCAGCACCCGGTGTCCTTCGCGCTGCCAGGCCGCCGCATGCTCGGCATAGGCCGGCGAGACGATGCCAACGCGCGCTTCACGCCGCAGTCGCGGCAGGCACTGGATGGCCGCCTGAGAGCCAGCAACGGGTAGCAGCCGATCGACGCCGTAGTAGGCGCAGGCAGCAGCTTCCAATCCGTCATCCAGTTCGGGCAAACGCACCCAGGCCTGCTCCGGAATCGCTGGCAGTGCTAATCCGTAAGGCGCCACGCCAGTCGAGACGTCCAGCCAGTCGCTCAGGGGAATACCGTACTGAAGGGCCGCTCGCCGCAAACGTCCGCCATGCTCAAGCAATGCACACCCCCACGATCAGCATCAGCAGCAGCCATAAAAGCACGCCACCCCAAACCAGATTCATCGCCCGTTCGATATCCCGCGCTTGGGGCTGCGGCCCTTCGCCAAGCTCGGGTCGCTGGTGCAGCTCGCCATGATAGACAGCCGCACCGCCGAGGCTCACGCCCAACGCGCCAGCGCCAGCGGCCATCACCGGCCCGGCGTTGGGGCTGTCCCACTGTGGCGCCTGGCGCTGCCAGCACCGCATTGCCGCGGTGGTGCGCCCGAGCAACGCGTAGGTCAACGCGACCAGACGCGCCGGCACGTAGTTGAGTAGGTCATCGATCTTCGCAGCAGCCCAGCCGAAGCGCTCGAAGCGTTCGTTGCGGTAGCCCCACATGGCATCCAGGGTATTGCTCAGGCGATACAGCACCACACCGGGGGCGCCAGCGACAAGAAACCAGAACAGCGCGGCGAACACCGCGTCACTACCGTTTTCCAACACCGACTCGGTGCCTGCACGGGCTACGCCGGTGGCGTCCAGGTCATCGGTGCGACGGCTGACCATATAGCCGACGCGCTGGCGGGCCAAGGGCAGATCGCCAAAGCGCAGCGCCTGAGCCACCGGCTGCGCGTGCTGGTCGAGGCTACGCAGACCAAGCGCCGCATACAGGGCGATGATCTGTACCAGCCAACCGACCCAGGGCAACTGCACCAGCAGCACGGTCAGCAGAGTGAGCGGTAATACCGCCAGGCACCAGGCGCTCACACCATGGCTGCGCCACCCACCACCGGACGGGTTGAAGCGTTGCTCCAGACGATTGGCCAGTTTGCCGAAGCCCACCAGCGGGTGCCAGCGCCTCGGCTCACCGAGCGCGGCATCCAGCGCCACACCAGCGGCCGCACTGAGGATCAGGCTCATAAAGGTGCTGCGCTATTCATGTGACTCCCGGTCTTGTGATGCCCAGCGATCCTCAAACAGCAATTCATTCAACGGCCGCACCTCGGCCCAGCCCTCCTGGGCCAGCATTGGTACCGGGTAGAACGCCTGCACCGGGCCCAGACACAGCACCGCCACCGGCTTGCTGCCGGCTGGCATGCCCAGCAGCTCGGCCAGTGCGAGAGGATCGAACAGCGACACCCAGCCCATGCCCAGCCCCTCGGCCCTGGCGGCGAGCCAGAGATTCTGAATGGCGCAGGACAACGACGCCATATCCATTTCCGGCAAGGTACGGCGACCGAATACATGGGATTCACGGCCGTCCATCAACGCCGCGACCAGCACCTCGGCGCACTCACGAACGCCCTCGACCTTGAGGCGCATGAACGCGTCGGAGCGTTCGCCCAACGCCTCGGCGGTCAGTCGGCGCTCGGCCTCGACCAGTTGATAGATATCTTCACGCAGCGCCGGTCGGGTAATACGGATGAAGCGCCAGGGCTGCATCAGGCCGACGCTGGGCGCCTGGTGCGCAGCCTCTAGCAGCTTCGCGAGCAGCTCGGGCGCCACCTCGCCACCACTGAAATGACGCATGTCGCGGCGCTCGGCTATCACACGGTAGACCGCGGCCCGTTCATCAGCGCTGAAGGCGTGGTCGCTCATGGTCGAAACAATGCCGCTGCGGCCGCAGGATTGGATGGCATATAGAAGTGGATATAGGACGCGGTAAGCCGGCCGAGACGGAACACCGCCTCACTGACCGGTTTGTCATTGGGGCACTCGCCGCGAGCCAGCGGCTCCAAATCGGATTCGAGCCGCGAATGATGATAGCTGTGACCCCGCAACAGCCCCTCGGGCAGCTTCACCGCCTGCAGCGCGAGGGCGACCAGGCGCTTCTGCATCTGTGCATGGCCAGGCACCAGCCCGGCCAGCTCGGCTCGCTCGCCAGCCACGTCGCTCAGCGAGTCGAGCAGGTAAAGCATGCCACCGCACTCGGCGAGGATAGGCTTGCCGGCTTGCTGATGAGCGGTGATGGCCTCGATCATCGAACGGTTCGCGGCCAGCGCCTGCAGATTCAGCTCGGGATAACCACCGGGCAGATAAAGGCTGTCCACCTCGGGCAGGTGTTCATCGGCAAGCGGACTGAAGAACGTCAGGGTCACGCCCATCCGCTCCAGCAGATCGAGGTTGGCCTGATAGGTGAACGCGAAGGATGCATCGCGGGCTACGCCGATGCGTACGCCCTCCAGCAGCGGCAACGGCGCTGCAATCGGCGGGGCGGCGAAGGTCACAGGTGGCGGCAGGGTTACCGTCGCGGTCTGAGCCAGCGCATCGGCAGCGGTATCCAGGCGCACATCGAGGTCGGCGAGCTCGGCGGCCTGCACCAGGCCCAGGTGGCGGCTCGGCAATTCAATGGCGGCGCTGCGCGGCAGCGAGCCGTACCAGCGGATCGAAGCCGGCAGGCTATCGCGGATCAGATCGTTGTGACGCCCGGGATTGACGCGGTTGCCAAGCACGCCGGAGAACGGCAGATCCGGCTGATAGCTGGCCAGGCCGACGGCCAGTGCGCCGAAGGTCTGGGCCATGGCGGAGCCATCGATCACGCCCAACACCGGAACGCCGAAGCGGCGCGCCAGGTCGGCGGCAGATGGCGAGCCGTCGAACAGGCCCATCACGCCTTCGATGAGAATCAGATCCGCCTCGCCAGCGGCCTCCCACAACAAGCGACGGCTCTCGTCCTCGCCGACCATCCACAAGTCCAGCTGATAGACCGGGTTGCCACTGGCGCGGGACAAGATCATCGGATCGAGGAAGTCGGGCCCGCATTTGAACACCCGCACCCGCTTGCCCTGCCGGGTGTGCAGACGCGCCAGGGCTGCAGTGACAGTGGTCTTGCCCTGCCCCGAGGCCGGCGCAGCGATCAACAATGCCGGACAGTGACGCGGCGCGCGCTCACCCGCATCAGATGCAGACGCTGTAACGATCAAAACTCAACGCCTTTCTGTGCTTTAACGCCGGACTTGAAGGCATGCTTGACGAGCGTCATCTCGGTGACGGTATCCGCGGCCTCGAGCAGCGCTGGCGGCGCGCCACGGCCGGTCGCCACGACGTGCTGCAGCTCGGGGCGCGACTCGATGTCGCGAAGCACCACGTCCACGTCCAGGTAACCGTGCTTGAGGGCGATGTTCAGCTCGTCCAGTACTACCAGGGCGATCTGCGGGTCGTTCAGCAATTGCCGGGCGACCTCCCAGGCCTGCAGGGCCTTCTCGATATCGCGCTGCCGATTCTGGGTATCCCAGGTGTAGCCCTCGCCCATCACGTGATAGCTGACTTCATCGGGAAAGCGACGGAAAAAGTGCTCCTCGCCGGTGGCCATGCCGCCCTTGATGAACTGCACCACACCGACCTTGAGACCATGCCCCAGCGCGCGGGCGACCATGCCGAAGGCCGAGCTGCTCTTGCCCTTGCCATTGCCGCTGTGCACCAGCAACAGGCCGTACTCGTCCTGAGCCTGGGCGATTTTCTCGTCCATCAGGGCTTTCTTGCGCGCCATGCGGGCGTTGTGCCGCGCGTCACGCTCTGCTGATTCTCGGCTTGGGGATGGGGTCGATTCGCTCATGGGATCTCCTCAGCGCAGTGCCAATCGGCGCACGCAGGTGAAACGCTCGGGCAGGAAAGCGGGTTCATGCCGGACGATAAAGGAATCACACAGGAGTAGGCAGGAGCTGACCGGGTCGGTCGTGCACCGGCCGCGCCCACCGCGCAACTCTGGAAAAGCGACAGGCCGGTCTCCGGGCTTGCGAGCGCCACGCCTATTTAGACGCGGCCACCAGCGCGGCCATCCGGTATCGACGATACGGTGGCGAAAAGCGTGGCTTGGCTCGTTTACCGTTGCGGGGGCAGCGTCGGCATTGCCTGCTTGCTGGAGCAGCGGCGCACCGACTTCCCAGTTTCACCCTCGGCCGAAACCGAGGACACCTGAAGCAAGCGGCGAAGGGTAAGGATTGGCCGCCTCAGCGTCAATCGAAGACTCAGGGATGACTAGCCAACTCGACCGGAAAAACCCGCTTCGCTTCGATATAGGTACGCTGCCAGTAGCTGTTGGCGAGGCTGTCCAGGCGCACGGTGCCGCCCGAGGACGGTGCATGCACGAAGCGCCCCTCACCGACGTAGATGCCAGCGTGGCTGACCTGGCGGCCGCCACTGGTGGCAAAGAACACCAGATCACCACTGCGCAGGGCATCACGGCCTACGGTCGGCGCGCGCATGCTGATCAGTTCGCGCGTCGACCGCGGCAACTGGATGCCCGCCGCATCACGGTAGACGTAACCAATCAGGCCGCTGCAATCGAAGCCGCTGGCTGGGGTATTGCCGCCGTAGCGGTAAGGCGTGCCGACAAGGCCCAATGCACGAAACAGTACATCGTCAGCGCCCCCCTGATAATTACCAGGTACAGGTGCTACGACAACGGGTTGCGGAGCAGGTACGGGCGCACGACTGGAGCATGCACTGAGCAGTGCTGTGAGCAGCAAGAGGGCGATGCGGATGGTGGCAGTCATGGACGGACGATCCCGGAGCCTGAGTGCGCCCTACTCTGCTCCGTTCACATCTGCAGTGCAAGCTTTAGCTTTATGCTGCAGTCGCTTGAAAACTATCAAGATGTTGCCCGATCAATGCAAGCCGGACAAATCACCCATCAGTGCTGAGTCGCGAGGTGCTCGGTCGGCGCCATCGCCAGAACGCGCTTGGCCTCGATGAAGGTGCGCTTCCAGTAGCGATCATCCATGCTATCGATCCGCACGCCACCGCTGCGGCTGCTGGAGGAATGGATGAACTGATCATCGCCGAGGTAGATACCGGCATGACTGACGCGCCCACGGCCAGCAGTGCTGAAGAACACCAGATCACCCGGCTGCAGCGCTTTGCGCTCGACCAGCGGGGCATCGATATTGATCATTTCGCGCGTCGAGCGTGGCAGTTGCATGCCAAGTTCTTCACGGAACAGATAGCCGATGAAGCCGCTGCAGTCGAAACCGGTTTTCACAGAGCTGCCACCGAAACGGTAGCGGGTGCCGATCAAGGAGATACCTTTTTCGAGAACGCTGTCTGCAAGCTGTGGCAGCTCGTACGGCGCGTGGCCGGCAAAATCAGCGGCTGCATCGTCTTCAACGACATCGATCTGATCCAGAACAGGCGCTGCAACTACCGGCCTGGCAGGCAAAGAAGCCTGAGCGGGAGCATCGATCTGGGATTGTGGAGCATGGTTAGCGCAGGCGGCGAGAACCATTGTCAGTGCGAGAGGCACGAGGGGTGCGAAGCGTTGGCGCATGGGCACGACCGTGGCGTGAAAAATGAACAGCCGCGACTATGCCCACTAACGTGATCATTTGCAAATATTATGAGTAATGATGTGACTCAGTAGTTCCGGAAAAACATCTAAGGCTCTTTCTTGCAGCCTGAAGTCAACTAGATCGCTGACCTCGCTCTGCGACAAATTGACCTCCACCGTCACGCCCCCGGAGCGGCGAGTGCGCAACAGCGGCTCGACTATATAAGGAAAGCTTGCACTGGTGCCAACGCTGATCACCAGATCGAACCCCGTCTCCAACTGCGCATAAAGACGACCGACGGCCTCCTCCGGCAGCATCTCGCCGAACAGCGTCACCGGCGGGCGCAGCACACCACCGCAACTCCCACACAGAGGCGGCAACGGTTGCTGCAGATGCTCGGCGAGTCCCTCGTCCACACCGCCGCAGCTCTGGCAATGTAGCGGCGCCAACTCACCGTGAATTTCGATCAGACGATCCGCCGGACTGCCAGCCAAACGGTGGTAACCGTCGATATTCTGGGTGAGCACCCAGCACTCGGGTTTCAAAGCTTGCAACTCGGCAATTGCCCGGTGACCGGCATTCGGCTGGGCCGCCATACAGGCGGTGCCGAGTTGTGCCAGGTACTTCCAGCACAGCGCCGGGTCGCGACGCAGCATCTCGCCCGACAGCGCCACCTCGATCGGTACGCCCTCCTCGGTATGGCCGTTGTACAGGCCACCAAGGCCACGGTAGGTGGGTAACCCGGAGTCGGCAGACAAGCCTGCTCCGGTGATGATCAGAATCCGCTGCGCATCCGCGATAGCCAGCGCAAGGCGCAGCAGACTCTCGTGCATCAATGATTGACCGTGTGGGCCAGCATCACCGACAGCTGGCACATGGGCCGACCACTTTCTGCATGCCACTGATTGAAGGCAGCTTGAACCGCAGCGCGGTCGCGCTGACTGCTTGGTACCTTGTCGACAATCTTCTGAGCCTTGAGCGCTGCGACCATGTCATCGGAAGGAATAAAGGTGTCTTTGCCAACCATACGCAGAAAGCGCGGCGCAGAAAGGCCGCCGAGCTGAGTCCCCTGCTTGGCCAACCAGTGCCAGAGCCCGACGATATCGGTCACCGGCCAATCGGCGATCAGTGCACCAAAGGCAAAGCCGGGGCGCGGGGTGGTGGTTTTCGCAGCGGCAGCCGGCCCGCTCAGCGCGCCACGCTCCACGTCGAGAATGAACTGCGCGTTACGGGGTACGCTCTTGAGCTTGCCCAGGTGGCGGATCAGGCGAACGTCCTGCATCAGACGCTCGAGGCGTTCGCCGCCCATCAGCACGACCTTTTCCGGATCGAAACCGAAGAACACTTCTTCGAAGGCCGGCCACTTGGCGTCCACCAGGCTGTGTTTGAGACCCGCCCGGAAGATGCGCAGGCTCATGATCGACAGGTAGCGATCATCGCTCAGCGCCCGCAGTTTCTTGTCACTGGCGGGTTGCGGCAGGCGCGCCTCGAGCGCCTCGACCGAGCCGAAGCGATTCACGCAGTATTCATGCATCCATCGGTAATCGTGCATCGTTTGCCTTGGGATCTACTGGAGTTTGAACGGTGCAGCGAAGCGACCCTCGCTCACCTCGATGAAACCTTCGCCGCCGAGGCGCTTGAGGCGACCGTCGAAGCTGCCGCGCACGCCCCAGTCGTCGATGCTGTCGATCCTGAGGTCGAACGTGGCGCCATCATCATGACTGAGCGCCGACCAGATTTCTGTGCCGTCCTCATGCTGTACGGCATAACGACTGACCAGCCTGGAGCCTGACAGGCTGTAAGTACCTGGCTTGATCTCACCGCCCAGCGCCCACAATTCGAAATCGTAACTGTCGCTCATGGCCCCATCGTCCAGGCGACCACCAATGACCAGATGTTCGCGGCTCTTGGCCAACTGGGCCACCAGCCGCGAATCGAAATGCATGGCCTTGCCACCCAACTCGAGCGTCAGGCGGCCCTGCTCGCTACCGCCATCGCAGCCACTCAGCAACAGACAGAACATCACCAGCATGACCTTGTACATGGCTTGGACTCTTACAGGTTCATCACGTTAAGAAAGCGCGGCGTGGCCTGCTCATCGATTTTCAGGCTGGCGAAGTCGAACAGGTTGCGGTCGGCAAGTTGCGACGGCACCACATTCTGCAGGGCGCGGAACATGATTTCCGTGCGGCCTGGAGATTTGCGCTCCCAGTCCTGGAGCATGTCCTTGACCACCTGACGCTGCAGGTTTTCCTGGGAGCCGCAAAGGTTGCACGGAATGATCGGGAATTCCTTGAGATTGCTATAGGCCTCGATATCGGCCTCGTTGCAATAGGCCAACGGGCGAATCACCACATTGCGCCCGTCGTCGGCACGCAGTTTGGGCGGCATGGCCTTGAGCGTGCCGCCATAGAACATGTTGAGGAAGAAGGTCTCGAGGATATCGTCACGGTGGTGACCGAGGGCCATCTTGGTCGCGCCGATCTCGTCGGCGAAGGTGTACAAGGTGCCGCGGCGCAGGCGCGAACACAGCGAGCAGGTGGTCTTGCCCTCCGGAATCTTCTCCTTGACCACAGAATAGGTGTCCTTCTCGACGATGTGGTACGGCACACCGATGGACTCCAGATAGGCCGGCAGCACGTGTTCGGGGAAGCCCGGCTGCTTCTGATCCATGTTCACCGCGACGATCTCGAAGTGAATGGGCGCGACCTTCTGCAGATAAAGCAGGATATCGAGCATGGTGTAGCTGTCCTTGCCACCGGACAGGCAGACCATCACCTTGTCGCCCTCCTCGATCATGTTGAAATCGGCAATGGCTTCGCCGGCCTGACGACGCAGGCGTTTTTGCAGCTTGTTCTGATTGACCGAGAGGGTGCCCATGGCGCGCGGAAATCCGGTAGAAGTACTGAAGCCGCGCATTTTACCCAGAAAACCAGGCATACCCCAGCCACAAAACGGCCAACCGTCGCCGATTGGCGTGGCGCCCGATTGTGCAAGGCGATATTCCTTCGGCTAAGGTGAGCCAATGAACGAAGAAAACACCCCCAACACACGACTGCTCGAATTGCTCCAGACCGCGCCCGAAGGGCTCTCGGAATACGAGCTGCTGCTGCGCCTGAATCGCTGGCAAGGCGCCGAAGAGCGCCTGCCCACGGATACCCTGGAGTTGTTTCGCAGCCACTTTCTGCTGTTCCATACCCTCTATCGGCTGCGCGACCAGCTGGCCGCCGAACAACGTGCCTTGCTGCAGATCAGCCCGCTGTGCATCCGGCTGCTGCCCTATCAGGCAGGCGAAAGCGCATTGAGCGAAAAGGATCCGTTGCGCGAGTACTACCTCGACCTGACTCATCTGCGCGATACCGATACCGACGATGTGCAGAAACTGCTTGGTGCGTTCTGGGTACGCCTGCAGGGCGGCGAGGAAAAACAGTCGGCCCTCGCCGTTCTCGAGCTGGATGCACACAGCGGCGAGCTCGACCTGTCGATAATCAGGCAGCGCTACCGACAGCTGGTCAGCATTCATCACCCGGATCGTGGCGGCAGCACGCAGCAGTTGCAGAGCATCAACCACGCAATGGAGACGCTGCAGCGTTATTACCGCTGAGGGCACTTGCCGTTCAGCTCGCAAACGCTGCATGGCCGGATGATCTGCGGCATAATCCGCCGCAATCACCTTTCCCGATGCCCCCATGTCAGAACAGATCCACGCCCGCGTCGAGGCTTGCTATCAGCAGGCGGAAACCTTCTTCAAGCAGCCATTCAAACGCCCCGAAGTGAGTTTCAAGCTGCGCGGCCAGAAGGCTGGAGTGGCTCATCTCACGGAAAACAAACTGCGCTTCAACCCGCAGCTGTACCGTGAAAACCAGGAAGATTTTCTGCGCCAGACGGTGCCCCACGAAGTGGCGCATCTGGTCGCACACCAGCTTTTCGGCCTGAGCATTCAGCCACATGGCGAGGAATGGCAGCTGATCATGCGTGGGGTCTACGAACTTCCGCCACACCGCTGCCACAGCTATGACGTGAAACGCCGCCAGGTCAGCCGCTTCATCTATCGCTGCCAGTGCCCGCAAGGCGAATTTCCGTTCTCCGCGCAGCGCCACGCCCTGGTCGCCAAGGGCCGTCGCTACTTCTGCCGGCGCTGCAAGATCACCCTGCAGTTCACCGGCGAACAGAGAATTGAATAGGCGTGCCGCGATTCAGTCGTTGAGACGCTGGAACGCGCGCAGTAGCGCTTTGCTGAGATCGACGCTGGAGAACTTGGTGAGCACGTCGTTGGCCCCCACTGCGCGGGCCTTCTCGGTATTCATGGTGCTGTCCAGCGAGGTATGCAGCAGCACGTAGGTCTCGCCAAGCACACTGTCCTTGCGAATCTGCTGAACCAGGGTGTAGCCGTCCATTTCCGGCATTTCGATATCCGAGACCAACACCTCGATCGGCTGCCCCTCCTGCTGCGCGGCCCGCAGCACTTCAAGCGCGCTGGCGGCGCTACGTACGGCCTGGCAGTCCAAGTCGAGCTTTCGCAGCGTGATCAGCGTTTGCTGCAGGGCTACCTGGGAGTCATCGACGACCAGTACTCGACGGCCTTGCAAGAGCTGCCGCTCGGCATGGCTGAGCAACTCATCGGCGACATCCTCGAGAGGAGCCGGTGCGATCTCATGCAAGACTTTTTCAATGTCGAGAATTTGCACGATAGCGCCGTCGATCTGCGTCACTCCGGTAATGAAAGCGCGCGTGCCAGCGCCAGCAGGCGGCGGGCGCACATCGCGAGTCGAGCATTGCACGATGCGCTCCACGCTCTGTACATGCAGCCCTTGCCGCGACCGGCTGAGCTCGGTAACGATAAGACAGCCGTCCTGGCTATCACTACCACCGCGCTCACCAATCGCTCGCGCCAGATCGATGACCGTCAGCGCCGAACCACGCAAAGTCGCCACGCCGCGCACATGGGGGTGCCGACTGGGCATTTTGGTCAACTGCGGGCAGGGAATGATCTCGTTGACCTTGAGCAGATTGATGCCCAGCAAACGGCCACTGTGCAAACGAAACAGCAGCAGCGATAACGCATCGCCCAGCACTACACCCATGGATACAACTCCCCTGTCATTCTAAAAAGCAAAACCTGGCCAGACTTCGAATGCGTCAGGCTCGTTGTGTGCAGACGGTGTATCAGCCAAGAAAGGCGACGACCTGCGGCGCATCAAACGGCCAAGGCAACTCGGCGCCGGTATCGGTGCGTTTCAGCACGGGTATCAACAACGCATAGCGCTCAAGCAAGTCGTCACGCTCCGCGATATCGACCAACTCGACCAGCAAGCCGCGCTCGACGAAAGGCATCACTACCGCCTCGGCGTATTCACACAGATGACAACCGAGGGTTCCCAGCAATTGGCACTCAGGGAGCATGGGTCAGCCTCCGCAGCGAGAAAGGTGGCATTCTACCACCCCGCCCTCAACAATCAGGCGCTCGCCGCCCTCCATCCGCTTTCGGCGCCAACGTGGAGCCCAACAGGCCCTGCAGACCGTCCAGCAGGCGGCCATTAAGCTGCTCTGCCTTGTCCAGCCGCGCAGTATCAAACCGCTCGTCCAGCGAGAAGCCACCTTTAAGCAGATCCTGCAGCAGGCCCTTGCCGTCGCTGACCCATTCATTGGCGTTACGCAGTGCGTCAAGCAGGCCCTGAGCATAGTCGTTGAGCGCGCCGTTGACCGCACTGGCTGGCTGCCCACCCTCGCTGGCCACGGAGCCGTAGGTATCGGTAGCCTGGCGCACGCTGGTCTGGGTCAATTTCAGGGACATGGAGGCCAGTTGCGAGCCGTCCATTTCCAGCGACATGGCCCGATCGAAGGCGCCGGCCACATCACCGGAATAGAAGGAATTGGAAAGATCCTGCACCTGGCTGAACAGCTTCTCCAGGGCGGCTTTTTCCTGATCATCCAGATCACCCTCGACCTGCACCTGCCAACCACCGATCTGCAGACTGCCGGACTGGCTGCTGGAACCTTCGGTGCGCGACCAGGCGGCGGACGCCTGAGCGATCGATACACGCAGGCGGTCACCATCTCGGGTGGTGATATCCAACTCGAAGCTTTCCGCCACGGCCGCAAAACGGTCGCTCGACGTCGGTACGACACCAGCGGCTGGCGCTGCGCCGAACTGTTTGTCGAGGCCGGCAAAGCCCTGCTGAATGCGCTGGTAGGTATCGTCGATATCAGTGGCGACCTTACCCTTGAGAACGCCCATGCCGTCGAGAATCTTGCGGGCTTCGTCGAAGCCCTTCTCTACGCCAGAACGGGCCTGATCCATGAATTTCTGCAGCTTTTCCGGGCTCGCACCTGCAGCCGCTTCGCTCTTCAGCCGCTGCTCGATGAACCCGAGCACGCGATCTGCCACCTTCTCCGGAGAGAAGTCATCCTGCTTGGCGGTGAGCGAGCCGGCAGGCAGCCCCAGGCGCTCGGCAAGCCGATTGGACAGCGCGGCCTGGGCATCGGCCGCGTTGCGGATGGTGGTCTGGCCGCCAATCTGAGGCGAGCGGCCTGTCGTTGAGGTCGACAGCGGAAGAGAAACAGTCATGGCAAGTCACCGAAACGGAGCATGTCCAAGGTTGACGGCAGCTCTTGGCAAAAGTTTAGGGCTAGCTACCGAGCAACTCGACAAGCGGCTCAGTCCTGACTGACCGCACCGATCTTGTGTATCGACAGATCGGCGCCGTAATACTCCTGCTCCTGGCTCAAACGAATGCCGACGACCAGCTTCAGCGCGCCATATACCAGGAAGCCGCCAATCAGCGCCACCAGCACACCCAGTACGCTGCCGAGCAACTGACTGACCAGGCTGACACCACCCAGACCACCCCACATCTGCTGCCCGAAGATGCCGCAGGCGATACCGCCCCAGACGCCACACAAACCGTGCAGCGGCCAGACGCCGAGCACATCGTCGATCTTCCATTTCACTTGAGTGGCGGTAAACGCCCAGACGAACAGCGCGCCGGCAATAGCGCCAGTGACCAGCGCACCGACCGGATGCATCAGGTCGGAACCTGCGCAAATCGCCACTAGGCCGGCCAGCGGGCCGTTATGCAGGAAGCCAGGATCGTTGCGGCCGACGATCAGCGCCGCCAGCGTGCCGCCGACCATGGCCATCAGCGTGTTGACCGCCACCAGTCCGCTGATGCTGCCCAGGGTCTGGGCGCTCATCACGTTGAAGCCGAACCAGCCGATGATCAGTATCCACGAGCCCAGAGCAAGGAATGGAATGCTCGACGGCGCCATGGCGACCAGACGGCCATCGCGGTAACGGCCATCCCGGCGCCCGAGCAGCAGCACCGCGGTGAATGCCAGCCAGCCGCCAACGCCATGCACCACCACCGAACCGGCAAAGTCGTGGAATGGCGCGCCAAATTGCGCCTCCAGCCAGCTCTGCAGGCCGAAGTTACCGTTCCAGATCATGCCCTCGAAGAATGGATAGACGAAGGCAACGATCAGCGCCGTGGCGCATAGCTGCGGGCCGAAGCGGGCGCGCTCGGCGATGCCGCCGGAAATGATCGCCGGTATCGCCGCCGCGAAGGTCAGCAGAAAAAAGAACTTCACCAATGCATAACCATTGCCCTCGACCAGTACGCTGGCGGGGTGCAGAAAGGTCACCCCATAGGCAATCCAGTAGCCGACGAAGAAATAGGCCATGGCGGAGATCGCGAAGTCCGAGAGGATCTTCGACAGAGCGTTGACCTGGTTCTTCTGCCTTACCGTGCCCACTTCCAGAAAAGCGAAGCCGGCGTGCATGGCGAGCACCATGATCGCGCCGATCAGGATGAACAATGTATTAGAGCCGTGAATCAGCGTTTGCACGGCACTGTTGAGATTTTCCATCGAGGCAGAGGCTCCGCAGAGAAAAGCACCAGAAAAGAACATCGCCCAATCAGAAAGCACCACAAAGAGGCATCAGTGGCCGCTTTACCGCGTTACCAACTGAAGGCGAGCGCCATCCTGGTGCTCAACGATGCTGTCATTTCAGCACTTATTGATTAATTATCAATTTGTTACGTACGCACCAGACCATTGCCTTCCTAGCGGAGCAAGCACCATAAACATGCATCTCAGGCACGAACGCACCACGCCAATGCAATGCTTATGCCTTCCGGGCCTGCTTCATTCCCGGCGATTCACAGATAGACTGAACCTGGCCAATGGCAGCTACTCGAACCCCTTACACCGCATCACACCTACAGGAGAACGATCCATGGCCCGCCCACTTCCTTCACGTCCTGCTGCACCTGCCAATAAAGAAGAACTGCTCGAAGAGTTTCAGGCGCTGGTGCGCGACACCGAAGTCTTGCTTCAGCACTCGGCCAGCCTGGTAGGCGATCAAGCCGAAGAGCTGCGCGCGCAGATCCGTGACAGCCTCGGCCGTGCGCGTTCGACGCTGAAGAACACCGAAGAGAACGTCGTGCTGCGCGGTAAGGCTGCAGTCGGCGCGACCGAAGACTATGTGCAGACCCACCCATGGCAGACCATCGGCATAGCCGCCGGCATTGGTATACTGATCGGCATGCTCATTAGCCGACGTTGATCAGGACAGCACATGGATGACAGCCAGACAGCAGCACCTCCCAGCCGCGGGCCTTCGCCGCGGCGCCTGGCCGGTGCCCTGCTCGGGCTGATTCAGGGCCATGTGGCACTGTTCAGCGAAGAGTTTCGGGAGCAGCAGGCGCGCACCGTCACCCTGCTGATCCTGACTGGCTTGTGCGTGTTGTTCGGGCTATTGCTGATCACCGGCCTATCTGCCGCACTGCTGATCGTATTCTGGGAAAGCCACCGCATTCTGGTGATTTCCCTGCTTTGCCTCTTCTATACGCTGGGTTTGCTTGCCTGCGCGGCGAGCCTTGTCCAGCGCATGCGCAACGCCCCCGCCCCATTTAGCGCCAGCCTCGAAGAACTGACCCGCGATCGGGAGCAATTGCTGCCATGACCCGCCCCAGTAGCAAGACCTCCACCCAGGAACTGCGCAAGACCATGCTGCGTCTGCGCCTGGAAATGCATCGTCAGGAAATTCGCCACGAAACCATGGTCATCCTGCAGCCGTTGCAGAAAGCCAAGGACTTCGGCAATCACTGGCGCCAGGAACTCAAAGGCAGCAACGCACCAATCTGGATCACCGGCGGAGCCTTCGCATTGACCCTGCTCGGTATGCGCGGCGGCCAATGGCGTCGCTGGCTGCGCATGGCGCTGGAGGCTTTTCCCAACCTGAGGAAACGCCCGGCCGACCCTGAAGGCAAAAAGCCAGCAAAAGAGCCTGAGCAAGCCTGATACTGGCCACATTCTTGCTAGCGACATGGGCTTGAGCCGGATATTACCCGGCATTACCGTTCTCTTTGCTAAGGATGTGCTCGGTGCTCGACGGTCAACCGCTCGCCGTCTTCCAACCCTTTATCGATACGGCTACCGGCCAGATTGCTGGCGTCGAAGCGCTGGCCAGGCTGCGTGACGCACAGGGTCGCCTGCACTCGGCAGGGCCGCTGTTCGCCAATCCCAAGACACCGCCAACCGCCCTGCGCCGCCTCGACCGGCAAGTGCGTGAACAGGCGCTGATGCGTTTTCACGACGCGCCGTCGCAATGGTTCTTGAGCCTGAACATATCGCCACGCTGGATCAGTCGCTTGCGACCTGAACAGGCGCTGCCCAGCCTCAAGCAGCTTGAGCGCAGCGGTATCGATCCCAAGCGCGTGGTTTTCGAGATCACCGAACTCGGTGGCGCAAGCCAGCGCCTGCCTGGCGTAGTGGCCCGCTACCGGGAAGCCGGCGCGCGCATCGCCATCGATGACTTCGGCGCTGGCTACTCCCAGCTCGACCGGGTGCTGGCCTTGCAACCCGATATTCTCAAGCTAGACATGCGCCTGTTCCAGGAAGCAGCCCGTGGCGGCCCCAGTGGCGAAGTGGTCAAGGCACTGGCGATGATGGCCGAAAAAACCGGCTGCTGGATCATCGCCGAGGGCGTGGAAACCAACGCCGAACTCGACTTTGCGTTGGAATGCGGAGCCCGCTACGTGCAAGGCTATCTGTTTGCCAGGCCCGAACTGGCGTTTTTCGAGAACGATGCGTTCGTTGATCGTTTCGCACTGCTGCGCGATCAGTACGTGCAGCAGAAATTGGCCGAGAGGGCTCGTCTGATGGGCCTACGCAAACAACTCGCCGAGCTGTTCGCAGTGCTCAAGAACGATCTGGAAAGCGGCCTGCCGGCAGCGCTTGCCGCGCCAGTGGCCTACCCCTGGCTGCTGCGCCTGTACCAATGTGACCGCCATGGCACACAGACCACGCCCAACCTGGAGTGGCGCGACGGTGCCTGGCAGGCCGATGATCGCTACATCGGCCATAACTGGTCGTGGCGCCCGTATTTCTACCAGTTGCTCGCAGAGGGCTGGGAAGAACGCCGCCTGATTCTGTCCAGCACTTACCGCGATGCGACCAGCAACCAATACTGCCTCACGGCCGGGCAGTTCATCGACAACGGCAACCGGCTGTTACTGGTCGATATCGATGCCAATGGACTTTAGTGGATGCAGCCTTGCAGTTGCTTCGTCGAACAGGGAAGCTAACGATCAATTCGCATGTGGGGGTCTTTGGCAAACCACATGCATATGACCGACGAAGGCCGCGCCATCGTCTCCGATAAAGGAAGCACGCTTGGACTGGCAAACCCTGCTCACCCGTGAACGTCTTGGCAAACCGTCGCCCAGCGCCGATGAACTGGGCCGCAGCCCCTTTCACAAGGATCATGACCGGATCATCTTCTCCGGTGCCTTCCGCCGCCTGGGCCGCAAGACCCAGGTGCACCCGGTGTCCAGCAACGACCACATCCACACGCGCCTGACCCACTCGCTGGAAGTCAGCTGCGTCGGCCGTTCCCTGGGCATGCGCGTCGGCGAGATTTTGCGCAGCGAACTGCCCTCCTGGTGCGAGCCGAGCGACCTGGGCATGGTGGTGCAGTCGTCCTGCCTGGCTCACGACATCGGCAACCCGCCCTTCGGCCATTCCGGTGAAGACGCCATTCGCCACTGGTTCCAGCAGGCGGCCGGTCGCGGCTGGCTGGACGCTATGAGCGATGCCGAACGCGGCGACTTCCTCAGCTTCGAAGGCAATGCCCAGGGCTTTCGCGTGCTCACGCAGCTCGAGTACCACCAGTTCGACGGCGGCACGCGGCTGACTTATGCAACCCTAGGCACGTACCTCAAGTACCCCTGGACGTCTCGTCACGCAGAGGCCCTCGGTTACAAGAAGCACAAATTCGGTTGCTACCAGAGCGAGCTTCCACTGCTCGAACAGATCGCCAGCAAGCTCGGCCTGCCGCAACTCGAAGAACAGCGCTGGGCGCGTCACCCCCTGGTGTATCTGATGGAGGCCGCAGACGATATCTGCTACGGCCTGATCGATCTCGAAGACGGCCTGGAAATGGAGCTGCTCGACTACGCCGAAGTGGAGTCGCTGCTGCTCGATCTGGTCGGCGATGACCTGCCGGAGACCTATCGCCAACTGGGGCCCAACGATTCGCGTCGACGCAAGCTGGCAATCCTGCGCGGCAAGGCCATCGAGCACCTGACCAACTCGGCAGCCCACGCCTTCGTCGAGCAGCAGTCGGCGTTGCTGGCAGGTACTCTGGAAGGCGACCTGGTCGAGCACATGCACGGCCCAGCCAAGAATTGCGTGCAAGCCGCCAAGGCGATGGCCCGGGAAAAGATCTTTCAGGACAAACGCAAAACCCTCCACGAGATCGGTGCCTACACCACCCTGGAAATTCTCCTCAATGCCTTCTGCGGCGCGGCGCTGGAACAACATGGCGGGCGCACGCCGTCGTTCAAGAACCGCCGCATCCTCGACCTGCTCGGCCATAACGCGCCCGATCCGTACTGGCCGCTGTACCGCTCCTTCCTGCGGATGATCGACTTCATTGCCGGCATGACCGATAGCTACGCTACCGAAATGGCCCGCGAAATGACCGGCCGCTCGAGCCCCGTCTGAGCATGCGCCAGGTATTGCGACAGTTGTTCAGCTGGCACGCCGGGCCACCTGCCTGGGGCCCGGCCGTGGTGGCAGGGCTGGGCTGTGCACTGCCGTTGCTGCTGGGGCTGTTCAGTGCTCACCCTGGCTTCCTGTGGGCCTCGGTCGGTGCTTTTCAGGCTGCACAGGCCAATCCGCTACACCGCTTCGGCATGCTGCGCATGCTGCTGCTAACCGGGCTCGGCGCCTGCAGTGCAGGGTTGGGTTTCTGGTCGGCGACGCACCCACTGATCAGCCTTTCGCTATTCGCCAGCTTTGGCCTGCTGCTGGCCTGGCTGCAGCGTTACGGTACTGAAGCAGGCAAGCTGGGTATCGGCCTCACTGTGTGCCTGTGCCTGGGTCAAGGTCAATACGGCAGCAGCAGCCTGAATAACCCCTACGCCATTGCCATGCTGTTCATTCTCGGCGGGCTGTGGGTGATGCTCCTGGCGTTCGGCCTGCGTGGCGTTCACGGCCTGCGCATGTGGCCGTACATGCCGCGCCTGATGAGCCTGATAAAGGTGCTGCGCCGCCATGCCCGCCGCCAGTCACGCCAGCAGTGGTGGTTGTACGCGATGGGCTGCACGCTGGCAGTATCGCTGGCCGGCCTGATCGTCAACCTCGCGCACCTGCAGCGCGGTTACTGGCTAACTCTAGCGGTGGTCACCACCCTGCAGCTGGAGTTCAGGGGCAGCCTGGTGCGTGCCCTGCAGGCAAGCATGGCCAGCCTGAGCGCTGCCGGACTGCTGATCCTGTTCGGCAACAGCCTACAGAGCCCACCGATGATGGTGGCCATCATGCTGCCGCTGATCACCCTGAGCCGTGCTCTGCAAGCGCACAACTACGGCCTGTTCGTGCTGCAGACCACGGTGTGCTTCGTGCTGCTCGCGGAAAGCCTGGCCAGGGACTGGCACCTGCCACAGGTACGCCTGTTCAACGTCACCCTGGGCATTCTGCTGACACTGTTCATAGCCTTGCTAATGCATGCCCTGCGGCAATGGCTGGACAATCGCGCGGCGATAAAACAGCAACCACTCGGCAATAATGACAAAGTGCCTTCACAAGACTCGACAGTGCCATAAACGCCTGACTATGCTGGCCTATTAATAGCGCAACCATGGAGCGACGCGCGATGCCCAGCAGCTTCCGGCCTGGAGAACGCAGGTTACCCCTGCACGTTCACATTAGCGTGCTGTTCATGCTGATGCTGCTGCTCACCGGCGGTGCACTGGGTGTGTTCAACTACCGCCAGACCACGGCAATCATCTTCTCCAGCAGCGCTATCCTGTTCGAACATATTCAGCAGGATGTACAGCGCGATATCAGCGCCACCTACCAACCCATCCATCACCTGCTCGGCGTGCTGGCGTTCGCCGAAGGTGCCCGCAGCGATGACCTGCAGACGCGCATGCCCCTGCTCGCCCCCTTCGCCCAGGCACTGCGTGACAATCCCAAGCTGGCCTCGCTGTACCTCGGTTACCGCAATGGCGACTTCTTCATGGTTCGCGCTCTGCGTAACCGAACCATCCAGCGGCAGTTCCAGGCCCCCGAAGGCGCCTCGCTGCAAATCTGGGCAGTCGAGCAGCACGCAAACGGCCGGACGGGTGAATACCTGTACTTCGATGACGCGTTGAAGCTGCTGGAGCGCCGTCCCTTGGGTAGCCAGGATTACGACCCGCGAACGCGCGAATGGTACAGCCGTGCCCACAGCCAGAGCGGCACAATCACCACCACGCCTTATGTGTTCTTCTCCTCTGGGGCGATCGGCACCACCCTGGCCAACGCAATCGGTGAACAAGCGGTGATTGCCGCCGATCTGACTCTGCAAGACCTTTCCGCCACGCTAATCAAGCACAAGGTCACACCGAGCAGCGAAGTGGTGCTATTCGATGCCAGGGGATTGGCCGTTGCCTACCCCGATAGCCAACGCCTACTCAGCCATACGCCCGAGCCGCGACTGAAGCCGGTGACCGAACTGCTGACGGAACAGGCCGACGCCTTTGTCGAACTGACACCCGGGCACAATCAGCAAAGTATCGAAACGCTAAACAAACGCCGCTGGGTGGTCTCCCGCAGCCACGTCAGCGAGGGCGGCCCAGATGGCCTGTACCTGGCGTTGCTGGTACCGGAAGATGAATTGCTCGCCGACGCTTATCGCATCCGCTGGCAAGGCGCACTGATTACCTTGACGACCTTGCTGCTGTGTTTACCTATCGCCTGGTTGGTGTCGCGCTGTATCACCCGTCCACTTGCTGCTCTGCAGGATCAAGCCGAGGCGATGGGGCGTTTCGACTTCGCGGCCGCGAGTGGCCTACGTTCCTCGGTGCTTGAGGTGGATTGCCTGGCACAGGCCATGGCACAGATGAATGGAGCCCTGACGCGCTACCAGAAGATCATCGCCGAACTGGGTCATCAGCCGAGTATTCAGGCAATGCTGAAGTGGACAACGCAGCAAACCCTACAGGCCATCCACGCTCAAGCCGGTATCGTCTACCTGATTCAAAACGGGCACCTGCAGCCGCACACAATGGAGTTTGCAGACGCAACTCACAGGCTGCGTAGTAGCGATCTGCATAGCTTGCCGCTCGATGGCGGCGCTTTACCGGCATGGCTGCGCCAGGCGCTGGATGGCGGCCACGCATCACTTTCACTGGGGTTCGACAAGGCTGGCGACTATCGGCCGCTGCTCAACATGCTAGGCACGCCACTGGTAAACCTATTGGCAATTGCTCTACGTGACCGTCAAGGCGAACTGCTGGGAATGCTTGTGCTGCTACAGGGTGAGGAGACCCCTGACGGGCATCTAGACATCCGTAGCGAACAGTGTGTGGCATTCAGTGAGGCCGTGGCGACAATCACCGCTCGGCATCTGGAGAGTCGTCAGGCTGCATCAGCCTGAGAAAGAACGGGCCTCGAACGAGGCCCGTACAGTGCATCAGGAAGCCGAGTTGATCTCGTTTTCCGGATACCACACGTCGAGCAGCGGGCTGACGCTGACATCAACCAGTTCCGAACGGCCCTTGAGCCATGCTTCGACGGCGGCGCGTTGCTCTTCGCTGACCGAACCGCGCTTGGACAGACATACCAGACCGTAGTCGTCACCACCGACGTAGCCCAGACCATTGGCGGTCATGGCGTCGCTCAGGAATGCATCGAGGAAGGCGTCGACGGCTTCGTCGCTCAGGTCTTCCTTGAAGTTCAGGTTCAGCTCAAAACCCAGCTCCTGGAATTCATCCACACAGAGTTTCTTGCGCAGACGACGGGAACGATTGGTAGCCATGGGTAAAAATCCTTCAGAGTGATAACGCGCGGCACTCTACCAGCTTAGCGAGCTCGATGCCCGTCACCTGACGAAAAACCCCGCAATCGCAGCCCTGATAGCCTAGTCATGGGGCATAATGCGGCGCATTGTCCCAAACCGCTGTGGGAGCTCGTAATGCGATTTTCCGTTGTACCCGCCGTTCGGAGGTTGCGCATCCTCCGCCCTCTGGCCCTCGCCTGCCTCGTACTGCCTACTGCCCTGCCCGCTTATGCGGCGACCAGCGCTAATCTCCCTGAAAACGTGGTCAAAAGCCTAAAGGCCAACAAGATCGGCCAGCAATCATTGTCGGTGGTCACCCTGCCGCTCACTGGCCCAGGCAACGGCACCATCTTCAATGCCGACGTTTCGGTGAATCCGGCTTCGACCATGAAGCTGCTGACCACCTTCGCCGCACTGGAACTGCTCGGCCCGACCTATCAGTGGAAAACCGAGTTCTATACCGACGGCCAACTCAAGGACGGCGTGCTCAACGGCAACCTGTACCTCAAGGGTGGCGGCGATCCCAAGCTGAACATGGAAAAGCTCTGGCTGCTGCTGCGTGACCTGCGAGCCAATGGCGTGCGTCAGGTGACCGGCGATCTGGTGCTCGATCGCAGCTATTTCGCACAGCCTGATCTGCCCGCCTTCAACGACGACGGCGGCGATGCCAACAAGCCCTATCTGGTCACCCCCGACTCGCTACTGGTCAACCTCAAGGCGCTGCGCTTCATCGCCCGCGCCGAGAATGGCAAGGTCACCGTCGCTGCCGAGCCACCGCTGGCGGGGTTGACGCTGGATAATCAGGTCAAGGTGCTCAAGGCTGGCAAATGCCCGGCCTGGCCGGACGTGCGCTACAACCCGGTCAAGGAATTCGACGGCACCCGGGTGATCGTCACCGGCCAGTTGACCGATGGCTGCAGCGCCCAGACCTACCTGTCGCTGCTCGACCATCCCGGCTATGCAGCGGGTGCCGTGCGCGCCATCTTCCAGGAGCTGGGCGGCAGCATCATGGGCAAGAACCGCCAGGCCGATGTGCCGAAGAGCGCGAGCCTGCTGGCGCGAGCCTTTTCCCCCGACCTGGTGGAAATCATCCGCGACATCAACAAGTACAGCAACAACACCATGGCTCGGCAGCTATTCCTCAGCATCGGCGCGCAGAATCGCACCGATGCGGACGTCGACGACGCCCACGCCGCGCAGCGGGTGATCCGCGCCTGGCTGGCCCGCAAGGGCATTACCGCACCACAACTGGTGATGGAGAACGGCTCCGGGCTGTCCCGTGCGGAACGCCTGAGCGCTCGAGAGATGGGCCGTATTCTGGAGGCTGCCTGGAAGAGCCCCTACGCCGCCGAGTTCATCAGTTCGATGCCGATCGTCGCGCTGGACGGCACCATGCGCAAACGCCTGCGCAATACACCCATGGCCGGCCAGGCACACATCAAGACCGGCACCCTGAACAACGTCCGCGCCATCGCCGGCTTCAGTCGCGACAGCAATGGCAACAGCTGGGCCGTTGTGGCGATCCTCAACGACCCGAAACCCTGGGGCGCTTCGGTGATTCTCGACCAGGTGCTGCTCGACCTCTACAAGCAGCCGAAGAGCAACGCCAGATAACAGCATGAGATAGCCCGGGTCGAGCGCACAGCGACACCCGGGAAATCGCCCTGGGTATCGCTGCGCTCAACCCAGGCTACGGTTCGTTGGTTACTTGGCCATCAGCTTCCAGGCGCGGTGGATCTTGGCGTTACGGGCGAAGTCCGGATCGAGGGTCGCTGCGGTGATCTCCTCCACCTGATAACGCGACGGCAATTGCTCGTCGAGCAGGAACTTGCGGAAGTTATTGGAGAAGTACAAAACGCCGCCCAGCGCCAGGCGGGCCATGGCCATGTCCAGTAACTGAACATGATCGCGCTGTACATCGAACACGCCTTCCATGCGCTTGGAGTTCGAGAAGGTCGGAGGGTCGATGAAGATCAGGTCGTACTCACCCCGATCATCGGCCAACCAGCTCATCACATCGCCCTGCTCCAGGCGGTTCTTGTCGGAAAAGCCGTTGAGCGACAGGTTACGCCGCGCCCAGTCCAGGTAGGTTTTCGACAAATCGACGCTGGTAGTGCTACGCGCACCACCTTTTGCCGCATGCACACTGGCCGTGGCGGTATAGCAATAGAGATTGAGGAAGCGCTTGCCCGCAGCTTCTTTCTGGATGCGCAGGCGCAGTGGACGGTGATCAAGAAACAGCCCGGTATCCAGGTAGTCGGTCAGATTGACCAGCAGCTTGATGCCGCCCTCGGCCACTTCCATGAACTTGCCTTGCGCGGCCTGCCGCTCGTATTGCTTGGTGCCACTCTGCCGCTCGCGGCGCTTGATCACCACCTTGCTTTTGTCGATGCCCAGCGCCTGGGGAATAGCGGCCAGCGCGTCGAACAGACGGGCCTGGGCCTTCTCCGGGTCGATGGAGCGCGGTGCGGCGTACTCCTGCACATGCACCCAGTCGTGATAGAGGTCGATAGCCAGGGCGTATTCCGGCATATCGGCATCGTACAGACGGTAGCAGTCAACGCCCTCACGGCGTGCCCACTTGCCGAGCTGCTTGAGATTCTTCTGCAGGCGGTTGGCGAACATCTGCCCGCCTTCGCTCAACCGCGCCTGCTCTACGGGAGCCGGTGCCGGCTTGATCGGGTTGCCGTTGCGGTTGAGTTTCGGTTCTTCGACCTGCAGCTCGCTCTGCTCACGTTCGCGCTCACGCTGCTCGGGAGTGCGACGTTCACCGGTGACGAACTGCTCGGGCTGCACCTTGATCAGTAGCAGCTTGCACGGCAATGCGCCGTTCCAAAAGGCGTACTGCTTGTGGCTGCGGATACCCATGCGCTTGCCCAGGTCGGGGGCGCCGGTGAATACCGCTGCCTCCCAGCCCATGCAGGCCTGGCGCAGGCGCTCGCCGAGGTTCTGGTAGAGGTACAGCAGACTCGCCTCGTCACCCAGGCGCTCGCCGTAGGGCGGGTTGCTGATCACCAGGCCTTTCTGGTTCTGATCCGGCCGCGGTTCGAAAGTCGCCACTTCGCCCTGATAGACCTTGATCCAGTCACTCAGCCCGGCGCGGTCGATGTTGTTGCGAGCAGGCTGAATCAGTCGCGGATCGGCTTCGTAGCCGCGGATCCATAGCGATGGCTTGGCCAGGCCGACAGCAGCACGCTCTTCGGCTTCAACACGCAAACGATTCCAGGTGGCCGGCACGTGGCCGAGCCAGTTACTGAAGCCCCACTGCTCGCGCGTCATGTTCGGCGCAATATCGGCGGCGATCATCGCGGCCTCGACCAAAAAGGTACCTACCCCGCACATTGGGTCGGCCAGGGCGCCGCCTTCAGCGGCGATACGTGGCCAACCGGCACGGATCAGCACCGCGGCAGCCAGGTTTTCCTTCAGCGGTGCGGCGCCCTGCTGCAGGCGATAACCACGCTGGTGCAGGCTGTGGCCGGACAGATCCAGCGACAGTATCGCCTCGCCACGATCCAGGCGCAGATGCACGCGCATGTCCGGATTGATCTTGTCCACCGACGGGCGGGTGCCATCGGCCTGGCGCAGCTTGTCGACAATGGCGTCCTTGACCTTCAGCGCACCGAAATGAGTATTGTCGATACCTGAACCATTACCGCTGAATTCGACAGCCAGGCTGCCACTCGGCAGTAGGTGTTCGAACCAGTCGACGTTGAGCACACCCTCGTAGAGGGTCTCGGCATCACGTACCGGAAAACGCGCCAGCACCAGCAGCACGCGATTGGCCAGGCGCGACCACAGGCACAGGCGATAAGTCGTCTCCATGCTGGCCACGCCACGAATGGCCGAGGTGTGCTCGCGGGCCTGATCCAGGCCCAACGCTTTGGCTTCCTCGAGCAGCAGGCCTTCGAGCCCTTTGGGGCACGTGAGGAAGAGTTCGTTATCGTGCGACATCAGAGATCCAGTGCCAAAAGGCAGTAATGGGTTGGGCGCAACAAAAGGCACAACCAAAATAAGTGACAAAAAGTCGCAAAGCGACCCTTCGTCGGAATAAACAGCAGGTGTAATCGATAGCCATTCACGATGGCAAAACACCAGCAAGCAACGTGCGAAGCCCCATTTACCGTGGCTTTCGCTCAAGGCCGACAAAAAATTACGCCGACCTTATGGCCTCACCCGCAAAACCGTTACGTCCTTATGACAAATCGATCATTCACACGGGTTCCTGCATTCGATAGAAATCTACCCAGGCCAACGTCGCAACGACGGTGGCACAGGAGGCTCGCGACGCCGGCAGCGGACTCCACGGCAGAATCTTCTGCCTGACCTCCCAGAGGTCTACGGGACATAAACAGTCAACAAGTGAGGGCAACACCCTATGAGAAGACTTAAGCGTGATCCTTTAGAAAAAGCTTTTTTGCGCGGCTATCAGTACGGTATTAGTGGTAAATCCCGCGAGCTGTGTCCTTTCTCTCTTCCGTCCGTGCGTCAGGCCTGGATCAATGGCTGGCGTGAAGGCCGCGGTGACAACTGGGACGGTTTGACCGGCACCGCCGGTATCCATCGACTCAACGAACTTCGAGCTGTCGGCTAAACCAGGGACCTACCGACTTCACCAAGCACGCTCCATCCGAGCGGCGGGCGCAAGCCCAGGGGCTCCCTAAGGGAGCCCTTTTTATTTCCCCTCTTCAGCGGCGCGCCGCGGCAATCGCATCCACCGCCTCGCGAATCAGCGCAGGCCCCTTGTAGATGAACCCGGAATAGATCTGCACCAGGCTCGCACCCGCGGCGATCTTGTCCGCCGCATGGCGCCCCTCGGTGATACCGCCAGCAGCAATGATCGGCAGACGCCCGCCCAACTCTCCCGCCAGCACACTGACCGTATGAGTACTCTTGTCGCGCACCGGCGCGCCCGACAGGCCACCAGCCTCGTTGGCGAACGCCAGATTCTCGACACCCTCACGGCTCAACGTGGTGTTGGTGGCGATAACCGCATCCATGCCGCTCTCCAACAATGCCGCCGCAACCTGAACGGTCTCCTCATCGGTCATGTCCGGAGCGATCTTGATCGCCAGGGGCACACGACGACCATGGCTCAGCGTCAATTCATTCTGGCGCTTGTGCAGGGCATCGAGCAGTTGCTTGAGCGAATCGCCGAACTGCAAGCTGCGCAGCCCAGGCGTGTTCGGCGAACTGACGTTGACCGTGATGTAGCTGGCGTGGGCATAGACCTTGTCCAGGCAGATCAGGTAATCGTCTACCGCTCGCTCGACCGGAGTATCGAAGTTCTTGCCGATGTTGATACCCAGCACACCGCGAAACTTGGCAGCCTGCACGCGGGTAAGCAGGTGATCGACGCCGTGGTTGTTGAAGCCCATACGGTTGATGATCGCCTCGGCCTCGGGCAGACGAAAGAGACGCGGTTTGGGATTACCTGGCTGCGGACGCGGCGTGACCGTACCGATTTCGACGAAACCGAAGCCCAACTGCGCGAAACCGTCGATGGCATTGCCGTTCTTGTCCAGGCCTGCAGCCAGGCCAACCGGGTTGGGGAACTGCAGCCCCATCACCGTTACCGGCAGGCTGTTCGGTGCCTTGCTCAGGCGCCCGGCAAGACCAAGACGCCCGGCCGCGCCAATCAGGTCGATGGACAGCTCGTGGGAGGTTTCCGGGGACAGTTTGAACAGCAGCTCGCGGGCCAGGTTGTACATGGGCAGGCTTAGCTCGTCAGTGGCGAAATCGAAAGGCGCCGATTATAGCCGCCCAACCACCCGCCTAGCGAGGCCTAGGGCAGGCGACGCAGGCTGAGCAACTCACCTTCGACGTTGAATTGCAGCTCGAAGGAACCATAAATACCTTCGTGGGTCAGAAATGGCCGGAAATGATGGGCCGGAATGCTCACCCGCCGACCATCTCGGCTGAGGGCCTGAATGCGATTGGCCCGCCCCTGGTAGAGCACCCGCAGACGTTCTGCCGATAACGAAATATCCAGTACCAGGCTAGGCATGGAAGCTCCCTTGCAAATGAATGAACAGATTCTGCCACAGTGCTCTCAGCCAAGCCCGTCGACGCGGCCTGGTATCACCGTACAATGCGCCAACTTCCTTGATGCACCCCGTGCAAGACGCTGCCAGCTCTGCCACACTGCAGCAGGCACACCGACGTCCGCGAGTTGCCATGAGCCTGCCTGAACAGCCCAGCCCTCTTACCTCACGCCTTACCGCTCTGGCCCAGCGTGTGGGTCTGCTTGGCCGTGGCTGCAAGCCAATCTTCGAACGTGCCAGCCAGTTACGCCTGCCGTTCGCCGCGATTCCGACCTTCGCCGACACTATCTGCTGGCAAGCCGGGCCGCCGCTTCAACGCCTCAAGGATCTGCCTCGTAGCGCGCTTTCTGGCCCCGTACAGGAAGACAAGGCAGACGCTCGCCTGGCATTGCTCAGGCTGGTGGACGTTAATCACCGCCAGGTGGAAAAACTCGACCTGCGCAAGGTCGACGGCCTGGTTAATTGCGACGACCGTCATGCCAGCTTCGAGGATTACGCAACCAGTGAAGCCTGCCGAAAAATCCGCATCATCAGCTACAGAGACTTCGTCAGAACGCTGACCCAGGCGCTGCCGGACTTTCCCGAAGGACACCTCGATCTCTATCAGACACAGTGGCGTGGCGAGCGCCTGTTCTGGGCTGGAGAGCAGCATCCTGAAGCATTCGCCAGCGCAGTGGCTTACGCGCGCTTGCGAGGTCTGGAAATCAGTCTCACAGCAGACATTACCGAATACCGTGTCAGCGAAAGTGGCCTACAGGCTCTGGAGCAGAACTACCACGTTCTGGCTATGCCGAGTGAAGCCTGGAGCGATGCCACCTTCATGCAGTTGCTGATGGAGCACGACATACCCTATGCCCGTCTGAGCCTGCTACGTACCCAGGGCTCCCCCGAATTCCTGCTGCTGCCCAAGCACTCCCCACAAGCCTCTGCGCTGGGCGAAGGCCTGTGCCAGGCCGGTGCCCCGGATATGCTGCGTTACGTTCGCGAACTGGACTGAAACGCGCCACCCAGACAGGTTTTGTAAACACTTGCCAGCAATGCTACACGCGTATTGCTGTCAGTCTTTGCTCCCCTAACGTCTGGAGCATCCCCCTGTGCGCATTGCCCTCGCCACACTGCTGATCGCTGGCAGCCTGCCGGCCCTGGCTGCCGAAACGCCCAGTTACGGCCCTGAACTGCAAGGTTTCGATTACCCACACGAGATCAAGCGTTTCACCTTCGACTCCCAAGGCAGCTCGCTGCAAATGGCCTACATGGACGTGCAGCCGAAAAAAGCCAACGGCCGAACCGTAGTGCTGATGCACGGCAAGAATTTCTGCGGCGCGACCTGGGAAGGCAGCATCGCCGCCCTGAGCGAGGCTGGTTATCGTGTCGTAGTGCCGGATCAGGTGGGCTTCTGCAAGTCCAGCAAGCCCGCTCATTACCAGTACAGCTTTCAGCAACTGGCCAGCAACACTCATGCGCTGCTGGAACAGCTGAAGATCGAGCGCGTGACGGTCATGGGCCATTCCATGGGCGGCATGCTCGCCACCCGCTACGCCTTGCTCTACCCCGAACAGGTTGAGCAGCTCGCGATGGTCAACCCGATCGGCCTGGAAGATTGGAAGACCCTCGGTGTGGCTTACCTGAGCGTGGATCAGTGGTACCAGCGCGAGCTGAAAACCACTGCCGAAGCCAGCCGCAACTACCAGAAGAACACCTACTATGCAGGCCAGTGGCGCCCAGAGTTCGACCGCTGGGTGGATATGCAGGCAGGCATGTTCAAAGGTGATGGCAAGGAAATCGTTGCCTGGAACTCGGCGCTGACCTACGACATGGTCTACACCCAGCCAGTGGTCTATGAGTTCGCTAACCTGAAGATGCCCGTTTTGCTACTGATCGGCGAGAAAGACAACACCGCAGTCGGCAAGGACACTGCGCCCGAAGCAATGCGCAGCAAACTGGGTGACTACAAGGCGCTCGGCCCGGCAACGGCGAAACGTATCCCCGACGCGACCCTGGTGACCTTCCCGGATCTTGGCCACTCGCCGCAGATTCAAGAACCTGAGCGCTTCCACAAGGCATTGCTCGAAGGCCTCCAGCAGAAGCCCTGAGGCGGCGGTCTTTTCGTAAGATTGCGGCATGGCGACAACTCGCCGGCAAGCTGGCTGCTACGGGATCGTGGGAATTTTGCGCATCAAGTAGGAGCCCGCTTGCGGGCGATGCATCAGTGGCCGTTCCGCGAGATTGCGGGGGTGACTGAGATTCGCCGGCAAGGGCTAGGCGCCCCCCCGGCTCCTACGGGATCATGGGAGGTTGCGTATCGAGTAGGAGCCCGCTTGCCGGCGATATGACTTTCGGGAAGCAAAGATAAAAAAACGCCCCGAACCAGTCGGGGCGTTTTCGTTTCTCGCTACAGCTCAGGTGATCAAGCTGGTAATACCGGCAGCTGGCTTTGCGCCAGATCGCTCAGCTCGCGATTGGCCACCGCGTACATCGCATAATCACTACCAGCCGCTGCACGCAGTTCGGCGAGCATGGCCTTCCAACGGTCGACCAAACGACGGTTCTGCTCAAGCCATGCCTCGACCCGCTCCTCGATCGACTCCGAACCACCTGGCAGCTGCAGCACGGAGACCGTGATCGCCCGTTGCTGTGCATCCAGGTCATCGCGGAACGCCTCGCGGGCCAGAGCCTGCCAGTTGCTTTCCACGCTCAGGCTGCTGATCTGCTGCAGGTACCACGACAGATCCAGAGCGTCAGCAACGGCGAAGTATGCCGATGCCACTTCGGTGGGCTCGCGACCGGTAAGGTCTGCGGATTCGATGATCGGCAGCAGCGTGTACAGGTGGCCCGTGCCTGCAACCACGCGGGACAGCAGCTCCGGCACACCGGCTTCGACGTAGGTTTGGTAGCGCGCCATCCACTGATCGCGGGCAGGCCCTTCGAGCAGCTCGTCCAGACGCATGGCCAGCGCCTTGACCCGTGGGCCGAGGTGAGCAACGTCGCGGGCGGCATCCAGGTCGTTGCGGCGGCTGCGCAGGTACCAGCGAGTAGCACGACGGCCGAGGCGCATCAGCTCATCCATCATGGTCAACTGCAGATCGGCCGGCACCTGGTTGTCCAGGGCCTCGATCTGCCGCCACCAGAACGGCAGGTGGAACACGTCACGTACCACGACGTAGGCAGCGGCTACCTGCGCCGAACCCACCCCGGTGGACTCCTTCAGACGCTGCACGAAGGTGATGCCCATGTGATTGACCAGATCGTTGGCAATCTGCGTGCTGACGATTTCGCGCTTGAGGCGGTGACGGCGCATGGCCTCACCGTACTGCTGAGCCAGTCGCGCCGGGAAGGCAGTTTCCATCTCGCGGGCCAGGTAATCGTCATCGGCGATGTCGGACTTGATCAGCGATTCCTGCAGCTCGATCTTGCTGTAGGAAATCAACACCGAGAGTTCCGGACGGGTCAGGCCTTGGCCCTTGGTGGCGCGCTCGTTGAGCTCCTCTTCGGTCGGCAGGAACTCCAAGGCGCGGTCGAGTTTGCCGGTCGCTTCCATGGCCGCCATCAGGCGCTTGTATTCACCCTGGCGCTCACGGGCACGACGCTCGGCGAGCGACAGGGCCTGGGTCTGCTTGTAGTTGTTGCCCAACACCAGACTGCCGACGTCTTCGGTCATCTCGGCGAGCAGCGTGTTGCGCTGCTTGCCGGTCATGTCGCCGGCGGTGACGATCTCGTTGAGCAGGATCTTGATGTTCACTTCATGGTCGGAGCAGTCCACACCACCGGCGTTGTCGATAAAGTCGGTGTTGCTGGCGCCGCCATTAAGGCCGAACTCGACACGGCCGAGCTGGGTCATGCCCAGGTTGCCGCCCTCGCCCACCACCTTGGCGCGCAGTTCACGACCGTCGACACGCAGCAGGTCGTTGGCCTTGTCACCGACATCCGCATGGCTTTCGCGGCTGGATTTGACGTAGGTGCCGATACCGCCATTCCAGATCAGATCCACCGGTGCCTTGAGCAGCGCATTGAGCAGCTCGTTGGGGGCCAGTTTGTCAGCCTGAATATCGAAACGGGCTTTCATCTCCGGACTGATCGGGATGCTTTTGGCACTGCGCAGGAAAATGGCGCCGCCCTGGGAGATCAGCGAGGTGTCGTAGTCAGCCCAGCTGGAACGCGGCAGGTCGAACAAACGCTGGCGCTCGGCGAAGCTGCGTGCAGCATCCGGATTAGGGTCGATGAAGATATGCAGGTGGTTGAAGGCAGCGACCATCTGCAGCGATTCGGACAGCAGCAGACCGTTGCCGAATACGTCACCGGCCATGTCACCGATACCGATCACGGTGGTCAGATCCTTCTGCACGTCGATACCGCGCTCACGGAAATGACGCTGCACGGAAACCCAGCCGCCCTTGGCGGTAATGCCCATGCCTTTGTGGTCATAACCGGCCGAGCCGCCCGAGGCGAAGGCGTCGCCCAGCCAGAAGCCATATTCACCGGCAATGCCGTTGGCGATGTCGGAGAAAGTCGCAGTGCCCTTGTCGGCCGCGACGACCAGGTACGGGTCATCGACGTCGTGGCGCACCACATTGGCGGGCGGCGCTACTTCACCGTCTTTCAGGTTGTCGGTGATGTCGAGCAGCCCGCTAATGAAGATGCGGTAGCAGGCGATGGCCTCGGCCTGGATCTCGTCACGACCGCCACCCACAGGCAAGCGGCGTGGCACGAAACCACCCTTGGCGCCGACCGGCACGATCACCGCGTTCTTGACCTGCTGCGCCTTGACCAGGCCGAGCACTTCGGTACGGAAGTCCTCTTCACGGTCGGATCAGCGCAGGCCGCCCCGCGCGACGTTGCCGAAGCGCAGGTGCACGCCTTCGACGCGCGGCGAGTAGACGAATATCTCGAACTTCGGCACTGGTCGTGGCAGTTCAGGGATCGCGCTCGGGTTGAATTTGAAGCTGAAGTAGTGCTTCGCCTCGCCCTGGGCATCGGGCTGATAGAAGTTGGTGCGCAGAGTCGCCTTGATCAGATCCAGATAGCGACGCAGGATGCGGTCTTCGTTGAGCACCGCAACGTTGTCCAACGCCCCGAGAATGGCCTGCTCCAGCTTGTTCTGCTTGTCCTGCAGGTCATCGGCGCTGAGCTTGCGGGCGAGGTAGAAGCGGGTCTTGAACAGACGCACCAGCTCACGGGCGATATCGGCATGATTGAGCAGCGTGTTGGCGATGTAGCCCAGGTCGAAGCCCAGGCGAATCTGCTTCAAGTAACGGGCATAGGCGCGCAGCAGCGCTACGTCGCGCCAGGGCAGGCCGGCGGTCAGCACCAGGCGGTTGAAGGCATCGTTTTCGGCATCGCCACGTACGATGTGCACGAAGGCGTCCTGCAGCGTGTCGTTGAGCTGCTGGATGTCCAGTTTGAGACCTTCACCGTAGGTAAAGGCAAAATCGTGAATCCAGAATTCGCGCCCGCTCTGATGTTGCAGCCGGTATGGAAATTCGCCGAGCACGCGCAAACCGAGATTTTCCAGAATAGGTAGCACGTCGGACAGCGCCAGCGGCGTATCGGCGTGATACAGCTTGCAGTGCAACTGACGCTCACCTGGCACCAACGGCTGGTAGAAGCTCATCACCAACGGGCGCTCTTCGGAGAGACTGCGCAGGTGCTGCATGTCGACCACCGCCGAATGCGCGGGGAAGCGCTCGCGGTAACCGGCCGGGAAATGCTTGGGGAAGTCGGTCAGCACGCGCGTGCCCTTGGCCTCTCCGAAGTTCTCCACCACCAGGGACGCATAGTCGTCCGTCCAGGAGCGGCAGGCCTGAATGACCTCGCGCTCGAGCTGCTGCGGGTCGATAGCCAATTTGGTCTTCGGATCAACACGCAGGATGAACTGCACACGGGCCAGTACGGACTCGGAGAAGTAGGTCCAGAACTCGCAATCGCTGGCTTGCAAGCGATCGACCAGCACTTGCTGAATACGCAGGCGGGTCTCGGTGGAATAGATGTCACGCGGCACGTAGGCCAGGGCATAGACGAAACGACCGTAGGGGTCGAAACGCAGGAACAGGCGCACTTTATTGCGTTCCTGTATCTGCACGATAGACAGCGCGGTACTGGCCAGCTCATCTACCGGTGTCTGGAACAGATCATCACGCGGCAGCACCTCGAGAACCTTGACCAGTTCCTTGCTCAGGTGACCCTGGGAGATAAAGCCGGAGCGCTTCTCTACATCGGCGACCTTGCGGCGAATGTACGGAATCTCGCGCACACTTTCGCTGTAGGAGGTGGAGGTGTAGATACCGAGGAAACGGAACTCCTTGACCACCTTGCCCTCGCCGTCGATTTCACGAATGGAGACGAAATCAGGATAGGCTGGACGGTGTACCCGGCTCGGCTGAGCCGCCTTGGCGAACGACAGCAGGCTCGGCTCGCGCAGATAGGCCAGCGCGTAGGGTTCGATGTGCAGGTCTTCTTTGCTCAGACCACTGCGTAGACGCTTGGACAGCCCCAGTAAGGAGCTTTCGTCGTACTGCAGATAGCCGCCAGTGGCATCGTCGTGAACGGTGAATTCTTCGTAACCGAGGAAGGTGAAGTGATCGTCCTGCAGCCAGTCGAGAAACACCTTGATCTCGTCCAGCTCGGCGGCATCGGTATGAGCATGGCCAAAGGTGCCTTCACCTAGCTTGCTCAGCAGTTCCTGAGCCTTGGCCTTCATAGGCTGGAAATCGGCAACGCTCAGACGCACTTCGTCCAATACGTCGAGCAGGGTCTTCTGCAGCGATTTGATCTCGGCGTTGCTGGCGCAACGGTTGATTTCCAGGAACATCAGCGATTCGCGCGTGACATCCGGGCCGGCACTGCCCTTGGGCAGCAGATCGATGAGTGCGCCTTGCGCATCACGGCGCACGCTGAGCACGCTGTTCTGCAGGGTATGGATGCTGTAACCGCGGCGCTTGAGTTCGATTCGCACCGAGTCGACCAGGAACGGAATGTCCGGGTGCAAGACTTCGATGCCGGTATGGGTGCTTTGCCAGCCATGCTTTTCATAGTCGGGGTTGAACACGCGCACTTGGGGCTGCGCTGGATCGAAAGTAGCCAGCAGGCGCCAGGCAGAAAGGGTGCAACCGACCAAGTCGGAAAGACGCCGTTGAGTCAGTTCCTCGAGGGCGATGATGCCGAAGAACTGTTCAGCGAACAGGGCCACTCGTGGCAGATCCTGCTCACTGACATGCTGCGCCAGGGCCGCTTGCAGTTGGTGCTGAAAGTCGGCTTTGCTGGCCGCGGTGAAGAACGCCATGTTTATGCTCCGTCTATGGGCTTGTTATGTGCGATTCGTGTTCCATGTCCTAGTTCAACCTTAGCGCAGCGGTTTGGAATTACCCGGGCAGCCGCTTTAACAGAATGTTTGAACGATGACTCCTCGGTCACAGAGGCCGCCTGAGCTTAACGACAGTACAGGCGCCGGCGCTTGCTGTGCGGCGACATTTTCGTTCACGGCTGTTACAGCGCAGCAATAAAAAAACCCTGCCAGGGTGACTGGCAGGGTTGAGCAGGTGCTGCGAGTGGAAGCGGATGATCAGCTTGCAGTCATGGCCTGGGGCAGTACCAGCACGATCTGCGGGAAGACGGTAATGAGGATGGCCATGAACACCAGCAGCAGGAAGAACGGGAAGCTGGCCTTGGCCACCGTCCACATATCCTTGCCGGTGAGGTTCTGGATGACGAACAGGTTGAAGCCAACCGGCGGCGTGATCTGCGCCATCTCCACGGTGAGGATGATGAAGATGCCGAACCACAGCAGGTCGATACCCGCCGCCTGTACCGCCGGCAAGATCACCGCAGTGGCCAGCAGAATGATCGAGATACCGTCCAGGCAACTGCCGAGGATGATGAAGAACACCATCAGCGCCATCAGCAGCACGTAAGGTGACATCTGCTTGGCGATGATCCAGTCGGCCAGTGCCGACGGCAGCCCGGTGAAACTCATCGCAGCGGTCAGGTAAGCGGCGCCAAGCAGAATGAAGAAGATCATGCACGAGGTGCTGACCGCGCCAAGCAAGCTCGACATGAAGGTTTCCACGGTCAGCGAGCGCGAATACAGGGCGATGAACAGCGCGCCGACCACGCCCAACGCCGCGGCCTCGGTTGCGGTGGCGATACCGCTGTAGATCGACCCGATCACCGAGATGATCAGCACTACCACCGGAATCAGCAGGCGCGCACGGCGCAGCTTTTCCCGCAGCGGCAGCGCAGGCTCTTCCGGTGGCAACTGGTCGGCGTTGATTTTCGACCAGATCATCAGGTAGCCGGAGAAGATCGCCAGCAACAGCAGCCCCGGCAGGATGCCGGCGATGAACAGCCGTGATACCGAAACCTGAGCGCCTACCGCGTAAACGATCATCATGATCGACGGCGGAATCAGCAGACCCAGAGTGCCGGCACCGGCCAGCGAACCCATAGAGATACCTTGCGGATAGCCGCGTGACTTCAGCTCAGGCAACGAGATACGGCCGATGGTCGCCGCCGTGGCGGCGGACGAACCGCTGACCGCGGCGAAGATCCCGCAGCCCAGCACGTTGACGTGCAACAGACGGCCCGGCAACCCGCGCACCCAGGGCGAAAGGCCTTTGAACATGTCTTCCGACAGTTTGGTGCGATAGAGAATCTCGCCCATCCAGATGAACAGAGGCAGCGCCGTTAGCGTCCAGCTGGCACTGGCCGTCCAGCTGCTCGAGGCGAGGATCGAGCCGGCAGGAGCACCGCCAAACAGCTCCATGCCGATGATGCCGACACCGAGCAGCGACAAGGCCACCCAGACACCGCCACCGAGCAGCGCGAACAGCGCCACCAGCAGGGTGATTGCAATGATTGTGTATTCCACGGTGAACTCACTTCTGTCAGGCGGCCTTGGCCACCGGGTCTATACGGCAGGCGACGTGCTTACTCGCTCATCACACCGGGGGTTTCGTCTTCGAAGCGGCGGCCCATGCATACCAGCACCAGGCGCTCGGTCATGGCGATCACCAGGATCGCGGTGCCCAGCACCATCGGCAGCTGCGGCACCCACATGGGAATCGGCAACAAGCCGGAAGACACTTCCTTGAATTCATAGGACTCGAGCACGAACAGCGCGCAGTACCAGGCCAGGTAGGCGGCAATCACCAGCCCGACGATATTGCCGAGCACCTCGACAGCGAACAGGCTGCGCTGCGGCAGAATGCGAAACAGCAACTCGACGCGGATGTGCGCGCCGCGCATCAGCGCATAAGGCAACGCCAGGAAACCCGAGGCGGCCATGGAATAGGCGGCGAACTCATCGGTCGACGGAATCATGGTGCCGAACTGACGCGCCAGGATCTGCGCCACGATCAGCAGGCAGATCAGAATAAGGAACAGACCGGCGAGCATGCCGGACAGGGTGTACAACTTACGTAGCCAACTCATGGCGCAAACGCCTCGCACGCGAAGTGAGCGATTGGCAAGGCGTTGCCACCTTGCAGTTCGGGGGATGAAAACGCCCGGGGGCTTTCACCATGATGGCAGCGAGCGTGTGCCACGCCCGCTGCCGCTGGATCACTTGCGATAGGCGTCGATGATCGCCTTGCCTTCGTCACCAGTGCGCTGCAGCCACTCGGCAGCCATGGTCGCGCCGATGGTTTCGAAGCCGCTTTCCACTTCGACCGGAGCGCTCTCGCTGACCTGCATACCGTTCTCGGCGAGGGTGGCAACCAGCTTGCTGGTCTCTGCCTCTGCCGCGGCCCAGCCCTGCTGCTCGGCACGCTGTGCCGCAGCCAGCACGGCCTGCTGCGAAGCTTCCGGCAGTCGGGCGAAGGCACGGGCGTTGACGATCACGAAGTTCTTCGGAATGAACGCTTTGACGTCGTAGTAATACTTGGAAAAGTCCCAGGCCTGAGTATCGACGCCGGTAGTCGGCGACGTCAGCATGCCGTTGATCATGCCGGTACTGAACGCCTGAGGCACTTCACCGGTGTTGATGACGGTGGGTATCGCTCCCATCAGCTCGGTCATGCGCGAAGTGGCGGGGTTATAGGCACGGAACTTCATGCCCTTGAAATCGGCCATGGTGCTGATCGGCGTCTTGGTGAAGATGCTCTGCGGCGACCAGGGCATGGCATACAGCAGCTTGATGCCCTGCTTGGCCAGGCGTGCTTCCACAGCCGGCTTGCTGACTTCCCAGAGTTTCTGCGCATCGGTGTAGTTACGCGCCAGGAACGGCACGCTGTCGATCTCGTAGATGGCGTCTTCGTTACCCAGTACCGACATCAATACATCGCCGATCTGTACCTGGCCGGTCTGCACCGCACGTTTGACCTCGGGGCGCTTGAACAGCGAGGAGTTGGCATGCACGCGGATTTCCAGCTCGCCGGCGGTGGCGGTGGATACTTCCTTGGCGAAATCCTTGGCGACTTTGGTAATGGAGTTGCCATCCGGCTGTTCGACCGACATGTTCCAACGCTCGGCCGCCTGGGCGGAAATGCTCATCGTGCCCATGATGCAGGCAAGAACCGTCAGGCCGAAGCGAAACGAAGTTGTCTTCATGTGTTTCTCCAGATCAGAAAGGGGACGCAGCGAACGGCCTTCAACCACTCGATGGCGCGACCCGGACACCGCCCCAGCAGGGGCCGGCCCGGTGTTCAGCGTCAGAGACCTTCGAGATGCGCGGGACGTATCGGAAGCCGTTTTCGAGTCTCGTCAGATCACCAAAGGCTGTCCAACTAGAAAAAACGGGGGTGCATGATCAGAAATCGTTATGGGATAAAACGAGGCGTAACAGAGCGCCTGCGCACTACTAAAGGGCAAAAATAGATAGTTCGAAGCATTCACTCTCGCGATGATTACGCGCAGACGGCGAGCGCCACTCTAATAAAGGGAGCGCGCTCAACGCTGCGACGAATCCGTTCAGGCCGTCTTTCGTTCCAGGCAGTGGCTGATCAGCGTCACGCGCTCATCACCCATTTCCTCGCTGTACTGGGCGAGAACCTCAGGGGTCAGGGCAACGATGTCCTCGATCAACTCGAGGCCCACGCCGCTACGCCAAGTGGCGACGATATCCAGCGGTGGCGGCTGCGGCACGTCCGGCAGGATGCTCAGCACGCCGAGCTCCAGTTCCTTGCTGACCAACGAGGCCGGCAAGGCGCCAATACCGAATCCATCACGGATCAGCCGGGTCATCGCGGCTACCGAGTTGACGCAACTGATACGCGGGGACACCACGTTGCCGGCATGCAGCAGATTGAGGATGTCCTGGTGCGGCCGCGAGTTCTTCGAAAAGGTAATGATGCGCTCGCGAGCGAGCTCGTCCATGGAGGTGAACGGGCGGTGGTAAAGCGAGCCTGTGGGCACGATCCATTGCACCGGATAACGCGCCAGTTCGAGGTTGCGCACGCTGTCGCCGCGCATCACGTCGGTCTGGAAGATGATGTCCAGATAGCCTTTCTGTAATTGCTCGCAGAGGTTGCGTGAGGTGTCGGCAGTCAGCTCGATCTCCACCGCCGGGTAACACTCCATGATCTTTGCTACGAACGAACTCAGCCAGGTGTGAATGACGGTATCCATAGCGCCCACGCGGATGCGCCCCTGGATACTGCTGGCATCGTTGATCGACTGTTTCATGGCCTGCATGGTGTCGATCATCTGCTCGGCGTACTCGAGCACTTTCTGCCCTTCGGGCGTCAGCGACACACCTTTGGAATCACGCAGGAACAGGCGTGTACCCAGCTCGTCTTCCAGTGCCGCGATGCGGCTGGAAATCGAGGCCTGGGTGCTGAACAGCTTCTCTGCCGTGAGGCGAAAACTCTTCAGGCGAGCAACCCATACGAAGGTCTCAAGAAATCTCAGATTCATGGCGACTAGTCCCCGGCAATGAACGTAATGCGGGCGATAAGAAGCCTGCAACGGCTGCAGTGAAAGCAGTTTGCATGCCAGCCACCCTGCTCTCGCCCTGTTTTAGCGCATCGACTTTTCTTATGAGCCGCCACTGGTTTTTCTCGTTGGACGCTCTCGGCCGGGGCTACCAAAAATGCCGACGCCGCACCGCAAGTCCCCTAATAAGAATTAATGAATCGCGCACTGCCAAGCAGACGGAACATACCGCTGCGCGCTCAACCACCAGGAGAGACTCCGCATGACACCGTCCACTCGCATGGCCGCCCTGCTGCTCGCTAGCAGCGTGCCTGGCCTGGCCAACGCCGACTTCATCGGCGACAGCAAGGGCAGCCTGGAGCTGCGCAACTTCTACTTCAACCGTGACTTCCGCCAGGAAGGTGGCCGTGAAAAAGCCGAAGAATGGGCTCAGGGTTTTCTGCTGCGTGCCGAGTCCGGCTATACCGAGGGCACCGTTGGGGTAGGCATCGATGCCTTGGGTATGCTTGGCGTAAAGCTCGACTCCGGCGACGGCACAGCAGGCAGCGGCCTGTTGCCGGCCGATGGTTCCGGTGGCTCGCAGGACGAGTACTCCAAGTTGGCACTGACCGCCAAGGCGAAGATTTCCAACAGCACCCTCAAGGTCGGCGCTCTGCATTTCCGCAGCCCGATCGTCTCGGCCAATGACTCGCGCCTGCTGCCGCAAACCTTCCAAGGTGCGCTGCTGAATGTGCAGGAAATCGACAAGCTGACCCTGCAAGGCGGCAAGATCAACCGCATCAAGGCAAACAGCTCCACTGACTACACCGAGATGACAGGCAACCGCATCGGCGGCACCAGCGACTCGTTCGTGTTCGGCGGCGGCGATTACAAGCTCACCCCCGAGCTGACCGCCGGCCTGCACTACGGCACCCTCGAAGATGTTTACCAGCAGTACTACGGCACCCTGGTGCATCTGCTGCCACTGGGCGAAGGCCAGTCGCTGAAAACCGACCTGCGTTACTCGCAAAGCCGTGAGGACGGCAACTTCCGTAACCTCGACAACAAGGCCTTTGGCGCCATGTTCACCTACACCCTGGGCGGCCACGCCATTGGTGCCGGCTATCAGCGCATGAGCGGCGACGATCCGTTCCCCTACATCGCCAGCAGCGATCCGTTCCTGGTCAACTTCGTGCAGATCAACGATTTCGCCAATGCCGAAGAACGCTCCTGGCAGGCACGCTACGACTACAACTTCGCGGCCCTCGGCATTCCGGGCCTGACCTTCATGACCCGCTACATCTCCGGTGATAACGTCGCCGTGGCCGGCGCTAACGACGGCAAGGAATGGGAACGCAACATGGATATCGCCTACACCATCCAGTCCGGTGCGTTGAAGAACCTCAACCTGAAATGGCGCAACGCCACGGTTCGTTCCAACTTCGGCAACGACCTGGACGAGAACCGCCTGATTCTGAGCTACAGCATGCCTTTGTGGTGAGTAGCCGCGGGGCCAGTGCTCAACTATTGGCCCCGCGCACCGACAAACACTACTCGGCTTTAAAGTTCTGCAGTCATCAGACAACTTGGAGTAGAGTCGACGCAAAACAATAAAGCCAACAAGGGAATCTCCATGCCGTTCTTCCTGTCCTGGAAGCAGAAATTTCGTCTGCTCATCCTCATTACCCTATCCAGCCTGGCGCTGATGACGGCCTCCTCGTTCTGGGCCAGCCAGCGACTCGACCACGCCCTGCAAGCTCGCGAGAACGCCACCGCCTATGCCGGCGCATCGGCCACGCTGATGAATCAGTGGCTCAAACTCGGTGCCGAGCGGCGCACCCTGACCCCGGAAGGGGAAACCGAATTCCAGGCCAACCTGGCTGCCCTCGCGATCCTGTCACGCCAATACGCCGACAGCGCCAGCAATCTCGACGACCCGAGCATCACCCAGAACGCCCAGGCGATAGACCAGCTGCTGCAGGACGACGTGCGCCTCCAGGAAACCTGGCTGAGTCTGTCCAGCGACCTCGGCCTGACGCCCTTCAGCGGCAAGCGTGCGCCACTGGCCGACAGCGCCAAGCAACTGGAGCGTATGACTATCGGCCTGATCCAGCCATTCATCGTCGAAGCCCTGAACAATCAACGCGACTACCTCGCCACCTTCAACCCCGCCTATGCCCAACGCGTTCACGCGGCCATCGGCGAACTGCAGGCCAAGGTGGTCGACCTGGACTGGCAGGACACCCAGGTCGGCCAATCGGTAAGCGCTTTCACCCAAGACTTCGCCGCAGCCGACACGCTGATCCTGCGTATCAGCGATACCGAAAAACAGCTGCTCGATCAGGGCCGGCAGATCGACGCGGCCATCGACGAACAGAACACGCGCCTGCAAACCGGCGTACTCACGCGCACCACGCAGCAAGCCGAACAGGCCCGTAGTACTGCCAACTGGGCCATGGGGCTGACTTTCGTACTGGTCTCGCTGTTCATGCTCATCACCCTGAGCCAGGCCTCGCGCCTGCTGATGGCGCAACTGGACAAGGTGATCCGCCTGCTCTCCCAGGTGGCTGCCGGCAACCTCACCGCACGTATCGAGGTCGGACAGAACCCCCGAGACGAGTTCAACCTGCTGGGTAGCGCTTCCAACCAGATGACGGTGGGTATCGCCGGGGTCATTCGCCAAGTGGTCGATGGCAACCAGCAGCTCAACCAGTTGCACAACTACCTCAACGACGCCATGCGCCGCCTCGAGGAGAACAGCACCCAGGTGGAGATGCAAACTGAGCAGGCGGCCTCCGCCTCGCAGCAGATATCCGCCACAGTCAATGAAATGGCTCAGCGCACCACCGACGTCGGCAACGCCACTCAGGCCGCCTATCAATCGGCGCGCAACGGCGCGGCAGTGATAGTCGCCAGCGCCGACAACATGCGCCGTCTGTCACAGTTGATCCAGGACACCCACGCCCAGGTCAGCGCCCTGACCCAGTCGAGTGGCAAGGTCACCAGCATCATCGACGTGATCAACGGCCTGGCCGATCAGACCAACCTGCTGGCGCTCAATGCCGCGATCGAGGCCGCGCGCGCGGGCGAAGCCGGCCGCGGTTTCTCGGTGGTGGCCGATGAAGTGCGCTCGCTGGCGCAGAAAACCGTCGCAGCGACCACCGACATCGCAGTGATCGTCAACGATTTGCGCCAGCAAACCCAGCGCATGGACGACCTAATGGTCAGCGGCCTGAGCCTGGCCAGCGAAGGTGAACGCAGCTCCGGCGAGGTGGCCCTGGCCATCGACGGCATTACCGGCTCCATGGAGCACCTGAGTGCGGAAATGAGCCAGGTGGTGGTGGCCATCGAACAGATCTCCAGCACCACCGAGGAAATCGCCGCCAAGGTCGAGGACATCAACCTGCACACCGGCCAGACCAAAACCTTGCGCCTGAGTCTGGATGAACACACCCAAAGCCTGTCACGCCAGGTCGATGCGCTGACCAGCAGCGCCAATCAGTTCCGTATCGCCTGACACCCGCCACCTGCTCACCGCGACCGTCAGCCGACGTGTCGCGGTAATGCGGCTTGCGCTGGAACGCCAACAACCCCTTGCAGCGCCATCGACTTTTCCTATCTCCAGCGGCCGCTTTAATTAGTTGGACGCCTCGCCGCTTGCACTGAAAAATGTCAATCAGGGTCATAAGACGCAGCGAGCTACGCAGCCCGTACCTATGAAGAACGCACGAGTTGCCCGCACAGAGGACATCACCTTGAACAGCCTGCTCCTGAATTGCGATATCGGTGAAAGCTTCGGTGCCTGGAAAATGGGGCTGGATGCCGAGGTCATGCCCTTCATCGACTGCGCCAATATCGCCTGCGGTTTCCACGCATCGGATCCCAGCACCATGGCCAAGACCGTCGCCCTGGCCGTGGCCCATGGCGTGCAGATCGGCGCCCATCCGGCCTACCCGGATCTGGTCGGCTTTGGCCGCCGTTCCATGGATTGCACACCTCAGGAGGTCGAAGACCTGCTGCTCTATCAGGTTGGCGCGCTCGATGGCATCTGCCGCAGCCAGGGTACCCGCGTCAGCTACGTCAAACCCCACGGTGCGCTGTATCAGGACATGATGCGCAAGCCGCAAATTCTGCGAGCGGTGATGCGTGCGGTGGCCGCCTATGACAGCAGCCTACCGGTGATGCTCATGACCACTCGCGACAACACCCAGGCCCAGGCCATTGGCGACGAATTCGGCATCACCCTGTGGTTCGAGGCCTTCGCAGATCGCGCCTATGACCCCGCGGGCTTCCTGGTTTCCCGCGCCCTGCCCGGCGCCGTGCACCATGACGCCGAGACCATCGTCAACCAGGCCACCACCCTGGCTCGCGGCGAGCCTCTGGTAGCCAACGATGGCAGCGCGCTCAACCTGCAGGCCCACACCCTCTGCGTACACGGCGATAACGCCGGTTCGGTCGCCGCGGTTCGGCGCATTCGCGAGGCTTTCGACGCACTGGGGCAGGCATGACCGTGAACGTGCCGCTACCGAAAATCGAGATCGCCGGGATCGATGCGTTGATCCTGCGCCTGTTCGAACAGATCGATGAAAGCAACATGCCCTGGCTGCTGGCCGCCAGCGAGCGCCTGCGCCAATGCTTCGGCGAAGCGCTGATCGATCTGGTGCCCTCCTACACCACCCTGCTATTGCAGTACGACCTCGAGCGTCTCGATCCGCGGCAGGCCAAGGCACTCATCGACGAGGCCTTCAGAGGTCTGCAGCCGGCCACTACCGGCGCCGGACGCTGCCACACCCTGGCCACCTGGTACGACGTCAGCGTCGGCCCGGAACTGCCCTTGATGGCCAAGCGCAGCGGGCTCAGCGAGGCCGACGTTATCCGCCGTCACAGCGAACGTGAATATCAGGTCTTCGCCCTTGGTTTCGCGCCTGGCTTCGCGTTCATGGGCCTGGTCGAAGAGGCCCTGGCCACGCCACGCCTGAGCACCCCACGCAAGCGCATCGCACCGGGCAGCGTCGGTATCGCCGACCGCCAGACGGCAGTCTATCCGGTGGTCTCGCCCGGCGGCTGGAACCTGTTGGGGCGCACGCCGGCAAAACTCTTCGACCGCGAGATCGACGGCTACAGCCTGATGCGCCCAGGAGACCGCGTGCGCTTCGTCGCCATCGAACACGCCGAATTCATCCGCCTCGGCGGCGACGACACCCCGTTGGAGCATCTGCCATGAACGGTCAACACCATGGCGGCGGCCTGCGTGTGCTGCGCAACAGCCCTTTCGCCCTGCTGCAGGATGCCGGGCGCTTCGGCGTACGTCATCTCGGCGTGACCCAGGGCGGCGCGCTGGACTGGATTTCCCTGCGCTGGGCCAACTGGCTGCTGGGCAACGATCTCAATGCCGCAGTGGTGGAGATCACCCTGGGCAACCTCAGCCTGCAGTGCGAACGCGATGGCGAACTGGCCCTCGCCGGAGCCGACCTGGGCGCTACCCTGGACGGCCAGCCTCTTGCTCCCTGGCGCAGCTTCAAGGTGAGCAAAGGCCAGCGCCTGGATTTCGCCCAGCCGCGCAATGGCGCGCGCGCCTATCTGGCTGCGCCGGGCGGCTTTGTTGCCGAACCGGTGCTTGGTAGCCGCGCTACGGTGGCCCGCGAAGCGCTCGGCGGCCTGCATGGCGATGGCCAGGCACTGGCTCAGGGTGATTGCCTCGACTGGCCGGGCCAGGCGGGTACGCCACGACAGATCCCCAACGGGCAGATCCCGCGCTTCACGCCCTCGCCGCGCCTGGAACTGATCATGGGCGCGCAGATCGGCGACTTCAGTGGCCAGAGCCTGTTCGATGCCTTCAACACGACCTGGACCGTCGACGCTCGCGCCGATCGCATGGGCGTGCGTCTGAACGGCCCGCAGTTGCAGTGTCAGCGTTCGGCGATGGTCTCCGAAGGTATCCCGCTTGGCGCCGTGCAAGTGCCGGCAGACGGCCAGCCGATCATTCTTCTCAATGACCGCCAGACCATCGGCGGCTACCCGCGTCTCGGCGCCCTCACCCCACAGGCTGTCGCCCGTCTGGCCCAATGCCTACCCGGCGAAACACTGCAATTCGCGCCGAGCCAGCAAAGCAGCGCGCAGCAGCGCCATCGCCAGCTATTGGCGCAATGGCAGTAAGAGCCTGTTCATGCGCTAAAGGCGTGAAGCCCATGGCATAAGCCATGGGCGTCGATGGCTTAACACCCGTCCCTTCGATTATCATGGTTGGCCCTGACGAGCGGGGTCGTCGCTCGCGATTTCCATCCTGGAAAACCTATGGAACACAGAGACGCGCTGCTCGCCCTTCGCCATTTCCTGGCCAGCCAGATCCTCGGTCAGGAAAAGCTCATCGATCGCCTGCTGATCGCCCTGCTCGCTGACGGCCACATGCTGGTCGAGGGTGCTCCGGGCCTGGCCAAGACCAAAGCGATCAAGGAGCTGGCCGAGGGTATCGAAGCCGAGTTCCACCGCATTCAGTTCACCCCGGATTTGCTACCCGCCGACATCACCGGCACCGAGATCTATCGCCCGGAAACCGGCAGTTTCGTGTTCCAGCAGGGGCCGATCTTCCATAACCTGGTGCTCGCCGACGAGATCAACCGCGCGCCCGCCAAGGTGCAATCGGCACTGCTCGAGGCCATGGCCGAGCGGCAGGTATCGGTAGGCCGCAGCACCTACGATCTGTCGCCACTGTTTCTGGTCATGGCCACCCAGAACCCGATCGAGCAGGAAGGCACCTATCCGCTGCCAGAGGCGCAACTTGATCGTTTCCTGATGCACGTGAAGATCGGCTTCCCCGATGCCAGCGTGGAACGCAAGATTCTCGCTCAGGCTCGCGGCGAAGCGCTGCACGGTGAAACCAAACCGGATCACCGCCTGAGCCAGCAGGCGATCTTCGCGGCACGCAAGGAAATTCTCGGTCTGTACATGGCCGATGCGGTGGAGGAATACCTGGTACAGCTGGTGATGGCCTCGCGCACCCCGGGCAAGTTCGACGCCGAGCTGGCCGAGTGGATCGCCCACGGCTCCAGCCCGCGCGGCTCGATCGCCCTGGATCGCTGCGCCCGCGCTCATGCCTGGCTGGCTGGCCGCGACTTCGTCAGCCCGGAAGATATCCAGGCGGTGCTGTTCGATGTGCTGCGCCACCGCATCATCCTGTCGTTCGAAGCAGAAGCCTCGGGTATCGATCAGGATCGCGTGATCCAGCGCATCCTCGACGTGGTTGCAGTAGCCTGATGCAATCGCCGGCGGATAACCCTGAGCTGCAGGCGGGCATCCGTACCGATCTCAAGCAACTGATAGACATGCGTCACAGCGTGCGTGAGGTGCAGCTGTTTTCCTCTCCTGGCAGGCGCAGTCCATTGATTGGTCTGCATCACTCCAAGCTGCGCGGACGCGGTGTGGACTTCGATCAGGTGCGGGTCTATCAACCCGGCGACGACGTGCGCACCATCGACTGGCGCGTGACCGCACGTACCCAGGAGCCGCATACCAAGCTGTTCCACGAAGAGCGCGAGCGACCGATCTACATTCTTGTAGAACAGAGCCGCCAGCTGTTCTTCGGCTCCGGCCTGATGTTCAAATCGGTGCTCGCCGCCCGTGCCGCCGGCCTGATCGGCTGGGCCGCACTGGGCCATAACGACCGCATCGGCGGGTTGGTATTCGGCGGCCAGGAGCATCACGAAATCAAACCGCGACGCAGCAAGCAGAGCCTGCTGCAACTGCTCAGCCGCCTGGCCCGTGCCAACCAGGCGCTGGATGGTGATGCGCCGGTCTATCGGGACAGCTTCGGTCAGGCCCTGCGCCGGGCCCGCGAAGTGCTGCGCCCCGGCAGCCTGGTAGTGATCCTCTGCGATGAACGCACGCTGAGCGACAGCAGCGAGCAACAGCTGATCCTGCTCGCCAGGCACACCGACCTGCTGCTGCTACCAGTCTCCGACCCCCTCGATCATGCCCTGCCAACATCCGGCCTGCTGCGCTTCGCCGATGGGGACGCTCAGTTGGAAGTGAACACCGAGGACGCCAACCTGCAGCACAGCTACGCGGCCCAGGCGCAGGCCCGCCAGGCACGCTGGTTGCGCCTGGCGCAAAAGCTCGGCGTGCCCTTGCTGTCACTGTCCACCGGATATGAGCTGGTCGATCAGTTGCGTGAACACCTGAACAACCTGCGCCCCGGTAAATCGGCATGAACCCGCTGGATCAATTGCAACCGCTGATCGCCCCGGCCCGCCGTTGGCTGGTGGCCGCCCGCACCTGGCTGGTGGCTGCTCGCGTTGCTATTGCCGCTGCTGGCATGGGCCACCTGGCGGCTACTCAAGCGGCTGCCCAAACCGAAGCGCAAACAGGCTGCCGAACAGCCCCTCGACCCACTGCGCGAGGCCGCCCTGCAGGAACTGCAACGCCTCAGCAAACCCTACGACGGCGCCCCTGCCGGGCCCTGGCTGCAACAGATCAACGGCTTGCTCAAGCGCCTGTGCCGCGAACGTTACCCGGACAGCCACAGCCATACCCTGAGCAGCCGCGCCTGGCTGGCGTTTCTCGACAACCGCTGCCCGGCCGCCGGCCTGACCCGCTGGATGATCCTGGTCGAAGGCGCCTACAAGCCACAGTGCACGCTGGACGACAAGGCCATCGAGGGTCTCAGTCAGGCCGTTGGCATCTGGATCCGCAAACATGTTTGAGTTCGCCTGGCCGTGGATCTTTCTGCTCGCGCCGCTGCCCTGGCTGCTGCGCATGTGGCTGCCGCCGGCCGATAGCGGCGAAGCGGCGTTGCAGGTGAGCTTCCTCGGTGAGCTGGAGAACCTCTCCGGGCGACGTGCTCGCCTGCAGTTGCCGCCCTGGAAGAAACAGGTGCATTTTGCTCTGCTCTGGCTGCTACTGCTCTGCGCCGCGGCCCGCCCCGAATGGGTCGGCGAACCCCTGCCACTGCCGGCCAGCGGGCGTGACCTGCTGATCGCAGTGGACGTATCCGGCTCCATGGATTACGCCGACATGCGCTGGGAGGACGAGGAAGTCAGCCGCCTGGTATTGGTCAAACACCTGATGGGCGATTTCATCGAAGGTCGCACCGGCGACCGGCTCGGGCTAATCCTGTTCGGCAGCCAGGCCTACCTGCAGGCGCCGCTGACCTTCGACCGGCAGACCGTGCGCACCTGGCTCGACGAGGCGGTGATCGGCATCGCCGGCAAGAACACCGCCATCGGCGACGCCATCGGTCTGGCGGTCAAACGTCTGCGCCAGCGGCCGGCGCACAGCCGCGTGCTGGTGCTGATCACCGATGGCGCCAACAACGGTGGCGAAATCGAGCCGATGACCGCCGCGCGCCTGGCTGCAGAAGAAGGCGTGACCATCTATCCCATCGGCATCGGCGCCGACCCGCAGCAAGGTGGCAACTTCGCGGCGTTCGGTTTCAATCCGAGCCTGGATCTGGACGAGCCGACCCTGCGCGCGATTGCCGAGCTCACCGGTGGTGAATACTTTCGCGCCCGCGATCAGAGCGAGTTGCAGGCCATCGAAGCGACCCTCGATCGCCTCGAGCCGGTGGCTCAGCAACCAACCCTGGCGCGCCCTGCACTGGCACTCTATTCATGGCCCCTGGCAACGGCCGTACTGCTCAGCCTAGCCCTGGTGGCCCGTAGCCTGTGGCCACAATTGCGTCAGCAGCGCCTCACCCTCATGCAGCGACTGAGGCGCAAGGCACCATGATCGAATTCACCGGGCTGTGGCCCCATATCTTGCGCCCTTGGTGGCTATTGCTGCTGCCTTTGATGGCCTGGCTGCTGTGGCTGCTCACGCACCGGGAAAAACGCAGCGGCCGCTGGCAGACGCTGTTGCCGCCCGCCTTCCATGCCGTGCTGCTACGCGGCGGCCGCGGTCGCAGCAGTCGCCTGCCGTGGATCGCCCTCGGTCTGGCCTGGCTGCTGGCCATCTTGGCGCTGCTCGGCCCCAGTTGGCAGCGGGTGGAACAGAACGACATGAAGCCGGCCGATCCGCTGGTGGTGATGCTCGAGCTGACCCCGCAGATGCTGGCCAGCGACGCCTCGCCTAATCGACTGGCCCAGGCACGCCGCAAACTGCTCGATCTGCTGCAAGCCCGCGGTGACGCACAGACCGCCATCGTCGTGTACGCCGGCAGCGCCCACACCGTGGTGCCGCTGTCGGACGACCTGGGCACCAGCCGCAACCTCCTCGAAGCGCTTAAGCCATCGATCATGCCGGAACCGGGCAAACGCGCCGACCTCGCCGTAGCCAGGGCTCTGCAACTGCTCAAGGACGGCGCTCAAGGCCAGGGCCGCCTGCTGCTGATCACCAGCAGCCTCGATGACAGCGAGCGCAGCGCCATCGGCAAGCTGCTCGGCAACCGGGGTGAGCGTCTGCGCATTCTCGGTGTCGGCAGCAGCGAGGGCGCACCGATCGTCCAGGAAGACGGCACCTTCATGAAGGACGATCAGGGCGCCATCCTCATGCCGCGCCTGGACACGGCCGGTTTGAGCCGGTTCGCTCGCGACCTCGGCGGCCAATACCGCGCTATCAGCCTCGACGAGCGCGACCTGCGTACTCTAGGCCTGCTCGATGGCCCGCAGCAGTTGCGCGACAACGGCCACAAGACGCAACTGCGCAGTTGGGCCGATCAGGGCTACTGGCTGTTGCTGCCGCTGTTGTTGCTGGCGGCCTGCGCCGGGCGCCGCGGCTGGCTGCTGTGCCTGCCGCTGCTCATGCTGGGCACCCCGCAGACGGGCATGGCGTTCAGCTTCGACGATCTCTGGCTGCGTGCCGATCAGCAGGGCCAGCGCCTGCTCGAAGCGCAGCGCCCCAAGGAGGCCGCAGAGCGTTTCGATGATCCGCAGTGGCGCGGCCTGGCGCTTTATGAAGCCGGAGACTACGCCGCCGCTGCAGAGCAGTTCGCCCAGAGCGACAGCGCGGTGTCGCTGTACAACCGCGGCAACGCCCTGGCCCGCAGCAACGAGCTGGAAGCCGCCGTAGACGCCTACGAACGCGCGCTGGAAATCGACCCGCAGTTACTGCAGGCGCAAAAGAACAAAGCACTGGTGGAAGAACTGCTGCGCCAGCGTGAACAGCAGCAAACCGAGCAGAAAGACCAGCCAGACGAACAAGAGCGCGACGAAAGCAACGAACAACAGCAGCCCGGCCAATCTGCGGCGCCCACACCGGACGAGCGCGAGGCCAGTCAGGGCCAGCCCGGCACCCCGCAGGAGCAACAGCCACCGAGCGAGCCGAAAACCTCGCCGGGCCAGCCCTCCGAAACAGGTGAGAACGCGGAAACGCCGTCATCGCCACAACCCGACACGGGCAGCTCGGAAGACGATACCCCTCTCGATGGCGAGCGCCGCCAGGCTCTGGAACAATGGCTGCGGCAGATTCCCGATGACCCGGGCGAATTGCTGCGCCGCAAATTCTGGTACGAACAGCAACAGCGTCAGGAACAGCCACGATGACCCGCCTGCTCTGCACCCTGCTCCTCTGCCTGTTGGCGTTTCAGGCCAGCGCGCAGGACTTTATCGCCAGCGTCGACCGCAGCCGGCTGAACCTCGGCGAAAGCGTCGACCTGACCCTGGAGTCCACGGACTCCACCCAGTTCGGCAAGCCGGATCTGGCGCCGCTCAACGAGCTGTTCGAAGTGCTCGGCACCCGCCAGGTCAATCGTCTCACCACCCTGAACGGCGAAGCCCGCGCCACCACGCGCTGGATCGTCACCCTGCGGCCGCGCCATAGCGGCTACGTGGTGGTGCCTCCGCTGCGTCTGGGCAACTCGCAAAGTCAGCCGATCAGCCTTCACGTGCTGGAATCGGCCACCAAGAGCGCAGATGAGCAGATGGCACCGGTGTTCATCGATGCCAGCCTGGATCACGAGAGCGTCTATGTGCAGGCGCAGAGCGTGCTGACCCTGCGCATCTACCACTCCGTGTCGCTGTATGACGACAGCAGCCTGACGCCGCTGGAAATCGCCGATGCCCGCGTCGAATCCTTGGGCGAACCACGCACCTATGAACAGGATATTGGCGGCGTCCGCCATGGTGTGATCGAGTTGCGCTATGCGATCTTCCCGCAGAAGAGCGGTCAGCTGACGATTCCCGGCCAGGTGTTCAGCGCCACCCTGGTCGACCGCTCCAACAAGAACGACTACCTGCCATTCGGGCCGCGCCCCGGCAAGGTCACGCGGGTCAAATCCCCGGAAATACCGCTGACGGTCAAGGCAAAGCCTGCCGATTACCCAGCTGACGTGCCATGGCTGCCGGCCCGCGCCCTGAGCTTGGCCGAGGCCTGGAGCCCGGAGCCCGGCCAGGTCAAGGTTGGTGACTCGCTGACCCGCAGCCTGATGCTCAAGGCCGATGGGCTATCCAGCGCTCAGTTGCCGCCGCTGCCAGCGACCACCGTGGATGGCCTGCGCCGCTATCCGGACCAGCCGCAGCTGAACAATGAAAGCAGCGAACGCGGCCTGATCGGCAGCCGAGAGGAGCGTGAGGCCCTGGTGGCCAGCAAGGCTGGTACGCTGGAGCTGCCGGCAGTCGAGGTGGTGTGGTGGAACACCCATGAGGATCGCCTGGAGCGCACGACCCTACCCGGGCGTAGCCTGGAAGTGGCAGCCGATCCGGCCATGAGCGTGGAGCAGCCGGTGGAACCACGCCCGCGCAGCACGCCGGTCGAGGACGTACTGCTGTGGCCATGGCAACTCAGTAGCGTGCTGTTCGCCCTGACCACCCTGCTCGGCTTCGGTCTGTGGTGGCACGCACGGCGCCAGCCAGCCATCCAGCGCGCCGCACAGAGCGGCCCGAGCCCACGCACCCTGCTCGACGACCTCAAGCGCGCCTGCCTGGCCAACGACAGCCAGGCGACCCGCCAGGCCCTCGACGCCTGGGCACGTCAGCAACCGGAAACCCTGGCCGATATGGCAGCCCGATTTGCGCCGCTGTCCGAAGCCCTTGATGGCCTCAACGGCGCGCTGTACAGCGAAAGTGGCCAGCACTGGCAAGGCGCCCAGTTGTGGCAGGCCATCGGCGAGCTGCCGGCGGCCGAAAAAGCCCAGGAAAACGGCCAGGAAACCACCCAGTTGCCGCCACTTTATCCGCGCTGAACAGGAGAGACCGATGATCGAGCAGCCGGTGTCCGCGCTTCCAAGCTTCTGGCGTGATGCCGCTCTGCCCTTCGTCGAACTGCGTTCGATCGAGGATGGCCGTCAGGTCTGCTATGGCCGGCACAGCCACGAGATATTCTCCATCGGTGCGATCACCCATGGGCAGAGCACCTACAGCAATCGCGAGGTGGATCGCCACGTCAGCCAAGGCACCGTGGTTTTGATGAATCCGGGCGACGTGCACGCCTGCAACCCCATCGACGGGCAACCCTGGTCGTACCTGATGCTGTATGTCGACCCACAGTGGCTGGGTCGCCTGCAGCAGGCACAGGGGCTGACCGATACGCCGGTCTTCCAGCGCTTCGCCTGCATCGCCAGTGACGATGCCGAGCTGTATCAGGGCCTGCTGCAATTACGTGAAAGCCTGCTCGATCCAGCCCTTGGCCCGAACGGCAAAGCCGCTCAGGCAACGGCCTTCTTCAGCCTCGCGCTGCAACGCCTGGCGCTGGAAGGCGACAGCGACGAGAGCATCAACCCGCGCCTGGAACACGCCGCCCGCCTGATCCACCGCCACTGCGGCGAAACGCTCAGGCTCGACACCCTGTGCGAGGCTGCACAACTATCACCGTCGCAACTGATTCGCGGCTTCAAGCAACGTTACGGCATGACGCCTCACGCCTACCTGCTCAACCGCCGTATTCAGTTCGCCCACTCCCGCCTGAAGAGCGGTGCGCCACTGGCCGAAGTCGCCCTGGAAGCCGGCTTCGCCGACCAGGCGCATTTCCAGCGCACCTTCAAACAATTCCTCGCCGCCACCCCCGGCCAGTACCGCGGCTAGCGATAACGCCCCTGGCCCGACGCCGTAGCCTGGCGTTGAGCGCAGCGATACCCAGGAACCACTCGTAAGGCTGCCCCGGGTATCGCTGCGCTCAACCGCGGGTTATCGTTTCTCCCGCGCTTTAATCGGCTCATGCCAGCAACAGATACCCCGCACTAGCGACCAGCAGCCCAGCCAGAACTCGATTGAACACCCGTACTCTGCGCGGCTCCTGCAGATAGGGCTGCAGGCAGGTTCCGGCATACGCCCAGCAGGCCAGCGACAGGTAACACACCACGCAGTAGATCGCGGCGAACTGCCAGACCAGCAACACCTCACCATCGGCAACGAAGGCACCCATGCCGGCGATCGCCGCCAGCCAGGCCTTGGGGTTGAGCCACTGCATGAGCGCGCCGTGCATGAACGAAGCGAGCGGCGCGCCCTCGCCCGCCTGCAGCGAACCTCCATCGGCTGCCAATCGCCACGCCAGGTACAGCAGAAATGCCACGCCCGCCCACTTAATCGCGGTGGTCAGCCAGGGTAATAGTGACAACAGTTCGTGCAGCCCCATGCCGATCAGTACCAGCAGCAAGGTGAAGCCCAGCGTCGCGCCGGCGACATGTCGCAGCGCAACCCGCAAACCGTGCCGCACACCGGTGCTCAGCGAAACCAGATTGACCGGCCCGGGAGAAATCGAGGCGGCCAGCGCAAAGGCCGCCATGGACAAAAACAGACTCATCACGCACGCCCCACCACTGATTTGAAGTGAGGCAAATTACCCGGCAGCCACCCAGGCGTATTGAAGAAAACGCGCATGCCCCGAAGGATGACCTCCAGGAGTTACGGGCAAAAAAAACCGCGGCCAGGCCGCGGTTTCTTCAAGTCGCCATCGGCTTCAATGTGCCAGCAGCGAACCACCTTTCTTGCCGGCCAGCTTCTCCGGCTTGATCAGGAAGTGCGCCAGGGCCGGCAGCAACCACAGAGCGCCGAACATGTTGACGATGAACATGAAGGTCAGCATCAGGCCCATGTCAGCCTGGAACTTGATCGCCGAGAACATCCAGGTCGCCACGCCGATGGCCAGGCACAGCCCGGTGAACAGCACCGCTTTACCGGTGGAGCGCAGGGTCTGGTAGTAGGCCTCCTGCAACGGCAAGCCCGCGCGCAGGAATGTTTCCAGGCGGCTGTAGATGTAGATGCCGTAGTCCACGCCGATACCCACACCGAGCGCGATCACCGGCAGGGTCGCGACCTTCACGCCAATGCCCAGGAACGCCATCAGGGCGTTGCCGAGGATAGAGGTGAGGATCAGCGGCAGCACGATGCACACGGTAGCTGCGAAGGAACGGAAGGTGATCATGCACATGATGCCCACGCACAGGTACACCAACACCAAAATCAACAGCTCCGAGGTGCTGATCACTTCGTTGGTAGCCGCTTCGATCCCGGCGTTGCCCGCCGCCAGCAGGAACTCCACGTTTTCGGACTGATGTTCCTCGACGAAGCCCTCGACCGCCGCCACCGCACGCTTCAGCGTCTCGGCCTTGTGATCCTGAAGGAACACCAGCACCGGCGCTACCGAGCAGTCGGCGTTGTACAGGCCGTCAGCGCGGGCGATGGAGTTGTTGAGCACGTCTTGGTTACGCGACAGGGTTTCCCATTTCAGGTTGCCCTCGTTCATGCCCTTGATCAGTTGCCGCGACACGCTGACCATGGAGATCGCCGACTGCACGCCAGGCGTGTTGTCCATCGTCCACATCAGTTCGTCCATGGCCGCCAGGGCTTCGTAGGTCGAACAGCCTTCCGGTGCGGTTTTGACCATCACCACCAGCACGTCGGAGCTGGTCGAGTAGTTGCGGATCACGAAATCGTTGTCGAGGTTGTAGCGCGAATCCGGACGCAGCTCGGGCGCGCCCTGATCGAGGTCGCCGACCTGCAGGTTCTGCTGCTGGTACCAGAAGCCGCCGATACCGGCGAACAAGGCCAGCGCCACGGAAACCGGCGCGACCCTGGAACTGGCGAAGTTCGACAGCAGGCGCCAGAACGGGTGTTCACTGACCGCATCGCGCTTGCTGCGCTCAACGGCCTTCTTGCTGATGCCGATATAGGAAATCGCCACTGGCAGCAGAATGAGGTTGGTGAAGACGATCACCGCGACCCCGATGGACGCGCCGATGGCCAGTTCACGGATCACGCCGATATCGATCAGCAGCAGAGTGATGAAGCCTACGGCGTCGGCGAGGATGGCGATCATCCCCGGCAGGAATAACTGGCGGAAGGTCAGTCGCGCAGCGGTCAGCGGACTGTCAGCGCCGCTGGATTGCAGGGCGATGCCATTGATCTTCTGTACACCATGAGAAATACCGATGGCGAAGATCAGGAACGGCACCAGCATCGAGTAGGGGTCGAGCCCGAAGCCGACGGTGTGCATCAGTCCCAGTTGCCAGCCCACCGCCACCAGGGTGGTGATCAGCACGGCGATGGTGCTGCGGATACACCAGGTGAACCAGTACAGCAGCACGAAGGTGATCAACAGGGCCACGCCGAAGAACAGCGCCACCATGACCAGGCCATCGATCAGGTCACCGACCTTCTTGGCGAAGCCGATGATGTGCACCTGCACGTCGGGATTCTGCGCCTGGTACTTGCTGCGTATCTTCTCTTCCAGCTGGTGAGAGAATTTCTGATAGTCGAGCTTAACCAGCCGACCCTGATCCTCGGGATCCGGGTAGGACTCGAGCAGCGGCACATCGATGATGCTGGACTTGAAGTTATTGGCCACCAGGCGACCGATCTGCCCGGACTTGAGCACGTTGCTACGCAGCTCCTCGAGGCTCTGCAGGCTGCCGTCGTAGGTCTGCGGAATCACCTCGCCACCAGCGAAGCCCTCTTCGGTGACTTCGGTCCAGCGCACGCTGGGGCTCCACAGCGACTTCAGCCCGGAGCGGTCGACGCCCGGGATGTAGAACACTTCGTCGTTGATCAGACGCAGCGTCTCCATGTATTCCTTGCTGAAGATGTCGCCGTCCTTGGCTTCCACGGAAATACGCACGGTATTGCCCAGGTTGGCCAGGTCGTTGCGGTGCTCCATCATGTTCTGAATGAACGGATGGCTTAGCGGGATCATCTTCTCGAAGCTGGTCGACGGCCTGACCTGAGTGGCCTGGAAGAACAGAAACACGCTGACCAGCAGGCAGATCAGGATTACCGCCGGCCGGTTGTTGAAGATCAGGCGCTCAAGCAGGCTAGCCTTGTCTTGGTGATGGTTACTCATCGAACACTACCCCAGCTTGTTATTGTTGGCCTGGATTGGCACCGGTCGACGAGGTCAGGCGTACGCCGCCCTGCCCCACCAGAATCAGTTTGCCATCGGCACCCGCGGTCACGCCCGCCAGCGACAAACGATCCGGGCGGTTGAATACGCTGAAGCTGTGGCCATGATCGCTGCTGGTGAGCACGCTGCCGCCGTGCCCGACCACCACGATGCTGCCATCGTCGAGCAAGGCAGCGTTGGCCAGACCGAACTCCAGAGTGCCGCCGCTGGCAGTCGAGAGCGCAATCTGCTGCCAACTGTCGCCGCCGTCGGCAGAGTGGAACAAGTGACCACGCAAGCCATAGACCAGCAGGCCCTGCGGCTCGCCGGTGGCCAGCACGCCGAACAGCGACCCCTGATATGGCCCTTCCAATGTTTCCCAGGTTTCACCGCCATCGACGGAGCGGAACAGGCTGCCCATTTCGCCAACGATGAACAGGCCGGTGTCCTTCACCTCGGTGATAGCGTTGAGGTGATAGGCGTCTTCGTTGTCGAGACGGTCGCTGACATCGTCCCAAGTGGAACCACCGTCGGTGGTTTCCAGTAATGCGCCGTAAGCACCAATAGCGAAGCCGTGCTGCAGATCCTTGAACCAGACGTCGAGCAATGGCGCCTCGCGCTGCAGATCCTCGAACTGCTTGCTCCAGGTGGCCCCGCCATCGGTGGTAGCCAGTACCAGGGCATCGTGACCGACCGCCCAGCCGTGCTTGTCATCGACGAAGAACACCGCGGTGAGCATCTGCCGGGTAGGCACCTTGGCCTGCTCCCAGCTGGTGCCATCGTTATCGGAATAGAGGATGTGGCCGCGCTCACCGACCGCGACCAGGCGTTTGCCGGCGTGGGCGATATCGAGCAACAGACTGGACACGGCCTTCGCCGAGGGCACCGAATAGGTGACGGCATCGTCAGGGGCTTGCGCCTGAACGAGCGGCGCGGCGGCCACCAGCAGCGCGCACAGCGACAGCGCCTGCAGCACGGGCTGCAAGGTTTTCCCGCCCCTGGTGCGCCGCAATATGGGCTCACTCATACAAAACTCCCCCTTCTTCTTGTTATTGCCAGCGCCTGTGAAACGACGCTCATGCTAGCGGCCTTTGTGGATCCAAAATCCACTGTTTTGTAAGAAAAAGCCCGCGTTATCGACCGCGCGAATGACAGCCGCGCAGCCGATCACGCCATCGGCTCAGCGAGTCCCTCGGCGGCGCAACTCAGCCGGCGTGAAGTAGCCATCATTGGCAACCGGCTGGCTGAAGTCGATGGTATTGGCTTCCTCGTTATCCAGATTCTGCACGTGGTAACGACGGGCCTGCAGATCATGGAACACATCCAGTGCAGACCAGGTAGTCGGCAGCTCGTAGTAGTTCTTCAGATACGCCAGAGACACGCGCCACAGCTCACCACGGCCATCGTACTGATCGACCACCGCGGCCTGCCAGCTGTCCTCGTCGAGATACAGGGTGCGCTTGGAGTAGATATGCCGGGCGCCGGGTTTGAGCGTGCCCTCCACGATCCACACCCGGTGCAACTCACTGCGGGTGAAAGCGGGATTGAGGTGACCGACCTGCAGCAGATCCTTGTATTTGACCTGTGGGCTGGTGACCTTGTAGTTGTTGTAGGGGATGTAGATTTCCTTTTTGCCGACCAGCTTCCAGTCGTAACGATCCGGGGCGCCGTTGAACATGTCTGTGTCATCGGCGGTTCGCAGGCCATCGGCTGCGGAGATCGGCGTGTCATAGGCGAGGTTCGGTGCACGCCGCACACGGCGCTGGCCGGCGTTGTAACCCCAGGCCTGACGCGCCTCCTTGACCTGATCCAGGGTCTCGTGAACCAGCACCGCGCCACCGGCCAAGCGCGCGGGGCTACGGGTGAACGACAGGTAGTAGAACAGGATATTGTTGAGGTTGGCGTAACTGCCCTTCGGGTCGTAGAACTTGAACATCGCCTCCTGCTGCGAAGTGACCAGCGAGAAGGAGCCATTACGCTGCACCGCCACTTCCGAGGCACGCCGCACGATGTAAGTGCCGCGATAACGGGCGATGTGGTTCCAGAGCGCCTCGACACCACTCTGCGGGATCGGGAACGGAATGCCGCCGAAGGCATCGGCAAAGCCGTTGCCGCCGTCGAGCAGTTTGGCGCTGACGGCATTCTTCGCCGTGTTGTCGTAGACCCACTGCGGTGCCGAAGCGGAGCGGCGGCTGGTGTACACCGGCATCTGGTAGGTATCCGGGTAGGCTTCGAACAGTGCGATCTGCCCGGGCGTGAGGTTGTCCCGGTACTGCTGCAGGTTGGCCTTGGTGATGGTGAACAGCGGTTTGTCGTCCGCGAACGGATCGACATGGTGCTTGCCCGAGCCCTGATAACCGGCCGGTGCCTGGGTGATTCCGCCCGTCCAGGCCGGAATGGTGCCCGCTGCGTTGCCGGCCTTCTCACCGCCAAGCGGCGTCAGGCTGGTGCCCAGCTTGGCCGCGTCCTGAGGCGATACCGCCGCCAGGCTGTTACCGGCCAGCAGAACCAGCGCGACTGCAACGCCTTTGATGTTCAGCATCCTGTATCTCCGTGATCAGAAGGAGTATTTGACGTTGACGCCGATATTGTCGCGGTCGCGCACGGCGTTGTTGTTACCACCACCGGAAAACTCGGTGTACTGCAGCTCGGCTTCCAGGCTGTTCATGTAGCTGGCTTTCATGCCGACGGTGTAAGCCTTACGGCCTTCGATGAAATTGCCGGTCTGGTAGGAGTTACCTTCGAAATCATCCTTGTAGACGACGAAGGGCGACAGGTTGACCCCGGCCAGGACGTCGTTCCAGGTGCCGGACAGCACCAGGGTGTAACCATAGGCGTTCTTGTTGACCTGGTAACTGCGGCCATAGCCGAAGACATAGGACGAGTCGCCGCGCCCGGCGTAGTAGCGGGTCGAACCATCGTAGGCCGTGTACTTCAGGTCGCTGCCGCGCAGGTGCTCGGAGGCCAGCTCGGCCACGCCGGTCAGGGCATCGAAACCCAGCGACGGGCCAAAATTGTAGATGGTACCCAGCGAAGCGTTGTAGGCCTCGACGCGCTCGTAGTTGTGGATCTGCTCGCCGAGCTGTAGAGCGCTGCCACCGATATTCACCTGCTGGCCCTGCACCACTTGTGGCGCCTGACGCAGCAGATCGCCGAGCAGGTCGTTGGTGGCGGCGATGCCAATCGGCAGGTTCGGCCGATAGGACAACTCACCAAACAGCGAGGCATTGCCCAGGGTGGTATTGAAGCTGAAGCCGTACATGCGAATATCTTCGACGTACTCGCGGCGGGCGTTGATCCGGTTGGCGGTATCGACGGTCGCAGCACCATTGACCAGCCCCAGAAGCGTCTGCGCCGCGACGCTACCGGCACCGGCCGCATTGAGCAGAGAGGCGTAATTGGCAAAACCACCGCCGCTGGCAGCACTGGCGATTGCATCCATATCCAGCCCGGAGAACCCTTCCAGATCGGCGTAAACGGTCGGCTCTTTGGCGTGGTAGTTGACGAAGTAGAAGCCGAATTCAGTGGAATTCAGTTGCTCGGCGATGTAGCGCAACGCTACGCCGAACTGGCCATCGTCCTTGGCGTTGAGGTCGGAGCCAATGGTCGCGACCTTGAAATAGCCGTTGTTATCGAGATAGCTGCTGCCCTGTAGGCCACCGACACCCAATGCACTCAACGCGGCATAGTTGCCCTGAAAAGCGGGGCTGCCCAAAGCTGGATTTCGAGAATAGGCCGTGTTGCCGCCTTCGGCGAACAGATCGGTCTCGGAGAAGTAACTGCCCACCGGGTCGATGGCGGTTTCCTTCCAGTTGAACTGGTAGAAGGTCTCCATCGACAGGTTGTCGGTCAGGCCGATATTGAAGCTGACCGCCTCGACAGGGATCAGTACTTCCTTGATTTCCGAACCTGGCAGCCGGAAGCGCGCGCCGTCCACCGGGTTGCTGGTATTCACCCCGCCACGATAGAACACGCCCTCGCCCCAGTTGAACACCTGCCGGCCCAGACGCGCGCTGACCGGACGCTCAGCGACATCCCAGTTGCCATAGACGTAGGCATCGAGGATCTGCGCATCGCGTCCGGCCTTGTGCCGAGTGTCGCGGGTGAAGCTGTCGTCATCCGGGAAGTTCTGGCTTGGCTGAGCGGGCCTGTTGCCGCTGTTGAAGTCGTTGCGCTTATCCATGATCTGGGTGTCATAGAACGCTGTGCCGCGCACGAAGACGCCGTAGTTCTGGTAATTCATTTCCAGATCGGAGGTGATCTTGAACACCTCGGAAACCAGTCCGGTATCGAAATTGCGATTGCCGTCGTTGACGTTGACGTCGTCGTTGCTTCTGCTCTGCCCCTGCACACGCCACAGCTGCCCATAAGACAGGGTGGTGTCGAGCGAGCCACTGATTTCGTTGTCGGCGAAGCTGAACTCCACCGCTTGTACGGGTACCGCGACCAGCAGCGGTAACACGCTGGCCAGGGCATAACCCGCCTTCGCCGGAACCAGGCGCAAGGCCGGCTCAAAGGACTTGATACGCATTGAATCTCTACTCCGCTGACAGACAGTCGTTGTTCTATCCGGCCCGATTTTCGGTGGGCCTGGCGGACACCTTGTTGGGTGTCCTGTCATTGCGCTGAACTGGCTGGCATCACTGCCTTATGCAGTGCAACCTTGGTGCCAATTCAAACGATCGTATTAGCCGAAACCGCTTTTCCAGAGCAGCCCCGCACCGTCTTTTTATGACTGATCGTCCACTGACCAATAGTTCTCGATTACTGCCTTTTCAACCGCCTCCTCCCCAGAAAGCGGTGCGAAGCGCACACAGCCACGCGTGCTAGTCAATCGCTAGCGCCGAATATTAAGTGTGTCGACTTATAAGGAGGTAACTTTTGATTCCAGTAGGTAACGAAAAACGTTACTGCGGGAACGAACGGTAACATTCGGCCCGATGATGCGCGTTAAATCAAGTCAAACCGCTCTAGAACGAACTTTTCAGACCTTCAGAGAGTTTCTAATGGTTGCAGAGGATCTGCATCCAGATTGGATAGCCGGCAATCGAATGAATGCCAGCACCGCGGCGATTGCTGCAGTCGCAGTCAGGCCATCATTGCATCGCCCGCAAGCGGGCTCCTACACAACTGAGCCAGGCACCCAATTCTGCTGCGGCAACCCGCCTTTGTAGGAGCCTGCTTGCGGGAGAATCGCACGGACAACGCAGATGTCGCGTGAAAGCCACTAACGCTTCGCCTCTAGGGCGACATTCCTACCGGAAGAGGTCGCCCATCCCGACTGCTCAGGCCAGGCTCTTGCTCACCACCTCATAGACATCCGCCGACAGCTCACCGGAGGCGAGAATCCGCTCCAGCTCCGCCTTCATCAGCGCCTGGCGCTCGCTGCCGTACTTGCGCCAGCGGGTCAGCGGTGCCAGCAGGCGCGAGGCGATCTGCGGATTGAGGGCGTTGAGCACGATCACCTGGTCGGCGAGGAAGCGATAACCGCTGCCATCGGCGGCATGGAAGTTCACCAGGTTCTGGCCGGCAAACGCACCGATCAATGCACGTACCTTGTTCGGGTTCTTCAGGGTGAATGCCGGGTGCTCCATCAGAGCCTGCACACGTGCAAGGCCGCCCGGCAAGGTGCTGGCCGCCTGGACGCTGAACCACTGATCCATGACCAGGGCGTTGTCCTTGAAGTGCTCGGCGAAGGCTTCCAAGGTCTTGGCACGGTCGGCTTCGAACGGCGAGTTGACCAACACCGCCAGAGCAGTCAGGCGCTCGGTCATGTTGTCGCACGCCTCGTACTGCTCCAGCGTCGCCGCCAGCACCTCGGGCTTGCCGGTCAGCATCAGGTACGACAGCGCGATGTTCTGCAGGGCACGACGAGCGAAGTGCTCGGCTTCGGCCACGTAAGGCGTAGTACGCGACACCTCGCGGTTGGCCTGATAACGCTGCCACAGCGGCTCGAACAAGGCCTCGGCCAACTGCTGGCGAGCGAATTCGCTGGCGCCGTGGATGGCATCGACATCGCCCACGTTGCTGATCTCGGTGAGATAGGCCTCACCCGGCAGTGAAAGCATCTCGGCGACCATTGCCTGATCCAGCGAGTCATCCTGCAACAGGGTGCGCAATGCGCTGACCAGTCGCTGATCGAGCACCAGTTTCTCGCCACGCTGGTGCTGACCGATCAGCTCCTGCAGCACCTGTACGCTGAGCTGCTGACCCGCCTCCCAGCGATTGAAACCATCGCTGTCGTGCTGCATCAGGAACATCAGTTGATCGCGGTCGTAGGGGAAACTCAGTTTGACCGGTGCACTGAAGCCACGCAGCAGCGAGGGCAACGGCTTCTCGGCGATATCGACGAAGGTGAACGACTGCTGCGCCTCGGTCACCGACAGCACGCGGCTGCTGCCACCGGCAGCGGACTCGCCCTGCAGGCGCAGAGGCAGGTCGTTGCCCTGGGCGTCGAGCAAACCAAGTTGCACCGGCATAACGAAGGGCAGCTTGTCGCTCTCACGCTGCCCTGGCGTGGCCGGGCAGCTCTGGGTGAATGTCAGCGTGTAGGTCTTGGCAGCGGCGTCGTAACCTTCGCTGACAGCCAGGCGCGGCGTGCCCGACTGGGTGTACCAGCGCTTGAACTGGGTCAGGTCGATGCCGCTAGCGTCTTCCATGGCCTTGACGAAGTCGTCGCAGGTCACGGCCTGACCATCGTGGCGCTCGAAGTACAGATCCGATCCCTTGCGGAAGGCTTCTTCGCCCAGCAGGGTGTGGATCATGCGCAGGACTTCGGAACCCTTTTCGTAGATGGTCAGGGTGTAGAAGTTGGAGATTTCCATGTACGCATCCGGGCGCACCGGGTGGGCCATGGGGCCTGCATCCTCGGCGAACTGGTGGGTACGCAGGTAGGCCACGTCCTGGATGCGCTTGACCGTCGCCGAGTTCATGTCGGCGGAGAACGCTGCGTCACGGAATACCGTGAAGCCTTCCTTGAGCGACAGCTGAAACCAGTCACGGCAGGTCACGCGGTTGCCCGACCAGTTATGGAAATACTCGTGGGCGACGATCGCCTCGACGCGCTGGTGCGCGGCATCGGTAGCGGTTTCCGCGCGGGCCAGCACGGCGCTGGAGTTGAAGATGTTGAGGCCCTTGTTCTCCATGGCGCCCATGTTGAAGTCGTTGACCGCGACGATCATGAAGATGTCCAGGTCGTATTCGCGACCGTAGACCTCTTCGTCCCACTTCATGGACTTCTTCAGGCTGTCCATGGCGTGCTGCACCTTGTCGATGTTTTCCGGCTCGACGTAGATGCGCAGCGTCACCTCACGGCTGCTCATGGTAGTGAACTTGTCTTCCACGCACCACAGATCACCGGCGACCAGGGCGAACAGGTAGGCCGGCTTCTTGAACGGATCTTCCCAGGTCGCCCAGTGCCGACCGTCGTCTTCCTGGCCGCTGGCGACCGGGTTGCCGTTGGACAGCAGGATCGGGTACTTCTGCTTGTCGCCGCTCACCGTGGTGGTGAAGCTGCTCATCACATCCGGGCGGTCGAGGTAGTAGGTAATCTTGCGGAAGCCTTCGGCCTCGCACTGGGTGCAGAACATGCCGCTGGACTTGTACAGCCCTTCCAGCGCGGTGTTGCTTTCCGGGTGGATGCGCACGCTGCTGTCGACAACGAAGCTGGCCTGGGTCGGCTGCAGGCTCAGGTGGCTGTCGGTGAGCGTGTAGTCGGCGGCACTCAGCGCGCGATCATCGAGCTTGAGTTCAAGCAACTCCAGCTGCTGACCATCGAGGGTCAGCACGGGCAGATCAGCCGAAAGCGCCGGGTTGCGGCGCATCACCAACTGGGCGTGCACCAAGGTGTGATCCTCGAACAGCTCGAAGGTCAGGTGAGTTTCGTCGATCAGGTAATCCGGCGCCTGATAGTCCTTCAGGTAGATGGTCTTCGATTGCTCGGTGCGCATGGGAACCTCTTCGATGCCACGCCCATTGGCGTGACAGACAGGTGAATGGCGTCAGCAGCGCCTGCCGGTCAGGCGGCGCAGCTGGCTGCGATCTGGTAAGCGGTGTATTTGCGGATATTGATCACGCCGGTATCGAACATCAGGTACTGACCCTTGATGCCGAGCAGCGTACCTTCCGCGACAGGGTTCTTGTCGAGGTTGAAGCTGGTGATCTTGGCCGGGTAGCCCTCGATCGGGTAGCGGATATCGACGACCGACTGCTCGTTCAACGGTTGCACGGCCTGCAGGCCGAAACGCTGCTGCAGCGTGTCGATGCCTTCGGCGCAGGCATGGAAAATCTGTTCGCGCACAGCAAGCAGGTCGACCGGTGTCGCATCGCCCTTCAGCAACGCGCGCCAGTTGGTCTTGTCGGCCACCTGGCTGCGCAGCAGGTCTTCGACGAAGCCGGATTGCTGACGCGTGGCCACACGCATGATCGGCAGTGCCTGGGTCGCGCCCTGGTCGATCCAGCGCGTGGGGATCTGCGTGGCGCGGGTGATGCCCACCTTGATGCCTGACGAGTTGGCCAGATACACCACGTGATCGGTCATGCAGAACTGTTCGCCCCAACCGGGATCACGGCAGGTGCCGGCATCGTAGTGGCAGCGTTCCGGGCTCATGATGCACAGGTCGCACTGGGCGAGTTTCTGCATGCAGGGGTAGCAGTAACCCTGGCTGAAACTGGTCTTGGTTCTACGGCCGCAATGGCTGCAATGAATCGCCCCCAGAAACTCCAGGCGCACGGTCTTGCCGATCATCGGGTTGACGGCGATCTGCTCGTCACCCAGGCGAAACGCATACTGCACTGGCGCGTCGAGCTGGGTTGTCATCTTGCTCATGGCGCCACGGGCTACTTCTAACATCAGTGCAGGGTTTCCGACGATTTGTAGAGCAGATTGGGGATCGGCGCGGACTTCGAGGCGCACTCGGAGGGGCCCATGTAGCCGGTACGCTGATCCTCGGGCAGATTCTCGATCTCCCAGGCGATCATCGCCTGCAGGCTCAGTTCCTTCTGCTCTTGAGTGAGCTTGCGGCCGTCCGGCCACTTGCCGATCTCGACGGCCAGCTTGAGGCTTTCATACACGTCCGGGGTGATGTTGCGGATCAATTCGACGAAGGAGGACATGGCTGGCTCCAGGATGAAAAAGCCACATATTACCGGGCCACATGCTTCGGCGCACGGGCATTGATCGAAACAGCACGTATCGTCCGGCGGATGCGATTGCCAGTGGTGAGGGCAAATGACAGAATGATAATAATTTTCAATAGCAAGTGACCCCTCCAGCATGCTTCCAGCCAACTCCAGCAACCGGACGGCAATGCTTCACAACCTGTTCGGCGAGCACCATGGCTGGTTGTTCGAGCGCCTGCGCGCCCGTCTTGGCTGCCGCCACGACGCTGCAGACATGGCCGCTGAAACCTTCGCTCAGGTTGTCGCGATGCGCGATGAGCGAAAGATCCGCGAACCCCGTGCACTGCTGACCACTATCGCCAAACGTCTGGTATTCGCCAGTTGGCGACGACGCGACCTCGAACGCGCCTACCTGGCGGCACTGGCTGCCGAGCCGGAGCGCCTTGCCCCCTCCGTTGAAGATCACTACCTGTTGCTGGAAACGCTTGTCGAGATCGATCGCCTTCTCGACGGGCTTTCCAGCAAGGCTCGCGCCGCCTTTCTATACAGCCAGCTGGACGGCCTGACCTACGTGCAGATTGCAGGGGAACTGGGCGTGTCCGTCACCCGGGTGCACCAGTACATCGTTCAGGGCCTCAAGGCCTGCTACGGCGCCGAGACGTGAGCCCACTGATAGAGCAAGCCATCGAGTGGCACGCGCGGCAAAGTTCGGGCAACTTCGACGATGACGAGCGCATGCGTTTCCAGCACTGGCTGAGCGCCAACCCTGCTCACGCCGACGCCTGGAATGCTCTGCAACAGCGACTGGGTAAAACGCTAATACCCCTGAAAACTGCGCCAGCCAGACAAGCGCTGAATGCGCCGAACTTGAGCCGCCGCAACCTGCTACGCGGCACGCTGGCAATCAGCACGATGGCTGTCGGCGCTCACCTGCTCAGTAAACCTGGCATGCCGCTGAACAACTGGAACGCCGACCTTCGTACGCAAACTGCCGAGCGCCGGCGGATCGAATTGCCAAGTGCCTGGCTGACGCTCAATGCACAGAGCGCTGTCGATATCGACCTGTCCGGTGAGCGGCACCTTATCCGCTTGCATCAAGGCAGCCTGGTCATCGACACACAGGGTGCAGAGCCACGCCCAATGACTCTGGCGAGTCGTTTCGGCGACATCCAGCTGGCAGACGGACGCTGCATGCTGGAGCTGCACGATGAGTTCGCTCGCGCCTGTCTGCTGCGCGGCAACGCAAGCATTGCCGGGCGCCACCTGCTGCCAGGGCAGCAGGTGCACATGATCGCTAATGGCGTGACAGGGATGCGGCCTTTTGCGGGTGCTCCAGATGCCTGGGTCAACGGCCTCTTGCAAGCGCACGATTTGTCGCTGGATCAATTGATCGACCAACTGCGCCCCTATCACCGAGGCATGCTGCAGCTTTCCCACAATGCAGCCCATCTACGCATCTCCGGCGTATTCAACCTGGATAACAGCGCTCAGGCGCTGGCTGCGCTGGCGGATATCCTGCCGGTACGCGTCCATAGCTACCTGGGCGTGTGGACGCGTATCGAGCATGCCTAAGAGCGGCGAATTAATTTTTACCAAAGCCTGAAAAAAACTCCGACTCATCGCACATACCCGTAAAGAACCCTGGCGAAAGCGATCGCCAGGGGTGTTTCCTGCGACTCGGAGCTCTGGATCACCATGTCTCATCAGTCTTGCTTGCCGTTCTTCATCACCGCTTTCGTGATCGCTGTGCATGGCAATGCCAGCGCAGCGCAGCAGCGCCATGATTTCGCCCTGTCGGCGGCACCGCTGGCCACTACGCTGATCGAAATCGGCCAACGCAGTGGCCAGCAGATACTGTTCATCCCGGCGGACGTCGATGGCCATCAGGCCGCTCCCGTGTACGGCTCATTCAGTGCCAGCGAAGCAGTACAGCAAGCCCTGCGCGGCAGCGGCCTTGAAGTGCGAACCACCAGTAGCGGAACGCTCAGCGTGCAGCCGGCCCCACAAAACGGATTGATGACCCTCGATGCCACACGCGTCGACTCCACGATTACCAGCGAACGCATGGGTGCGCCTTTTTCCGGCTATGTCGCCCAGCGAGGCAGCTCGGCCACCAAGACCGATGCGTCGCTGCTCGAGACGCCGCAGTCGATTTCGGTCGTAACCCGCGACGAAATGAACGACCGCAAGGGCGATAATCTTTCCGACGCGCTGAAATACACCGCTGGTTTCGGCAGCCAGCCAAGTGGCTTCAGCCGTACCGCGGATGACTTCACATTGCGCGGCTTCAACGTCGGCGCGGGCACTGGCGGCATCCTGCGTGACGGCATGAAGCTGCAGGCCAACCCCTACGACGGCAGCATCGAAGCCTACGGCGTGGAACGGGTAGAAGTGCTCAAAGGCGCCTCGTCCGTGCTCTACGGGCAACTGTCGCCAGGTGGAGTGATCAACACCATCAGCAAGCGCCCGACCAGCGAACCGCTGCATGAAGTGGGTATCGAAATCGGCAACTACGACCGTCGCCAGTACACCTTCGACCTAGGCGGCCCGCTGGATGATCAGGGTCAGTTCAGCTACCGCCTGACCGGCCTGTGGCGCGACAGCAATACGCAGGTCGATCATATCGATGACGACCGCCGCTATATCGCGCCCGCCTTGACTTGGCGTCCCAACGAGGACACCTCGCTCACCGTTCTCGCCAGTCATCAGGAAACCTTCACCGGCTTCGCCCCGCCGACGGCCTACACCATGACCACCTACAGCGATACGCCGGGCTACAAGATCGGCCGCGACGACTTCGTTGGCGAACCCGGTTACGATCACTTCAACAACCGTATGGATACGCTCGGATACCTGTTTGAGCATCATTTCAACGACCATCTGCAAGTGAACCACAGCCTGCGCTACTTCCAGGCCAATACCGACTGGAACTACCTGATTCCGCAAGCCATCGTCGGCAGTCAACTACTGCGCCGCTACAGCGAACGTGACGAACGCTCCACCGGCTGGACAACCGACAACAACGTGCAATACACGCTGGACAGTGGCCGCTGGCAACACAGCTTATTGGTGGGCGTGGACTACTACCACAAGACCTACGACTCCCACCGCCATATCAGCGCTTCCCTGGCGCAACTGGCACCGCCGCTGGATCTCGCCAACCCGATCCATACCGGCTACGGCGAAAACACCGCCGCGGAAACCGGCTCCGATCTGCACAGCGCGCAGAAAGGCCTCTACCTGCAGGATCAGATCAGGTTCGACGATAAGTGGCTGCTCTTGCTCGGTGCCCGTCAGGACTGGGCGGAAAGCCGTACCACCACCTTCGCGACCGGGGCACGTGCCACCCGCAACGACAAGAAAGCCACCGGCCGTATTGGCCTGGTCTACATGGCAGATAACGGCGTGGCGCCTTACGCCAGTTACAGCCAGTCGTTTCAGCCGGCCAATGTCAGCAATCCAGCCGTTGGCAACGCCTTCGCGCCGCTGGAAGGCGAGCAGTATGAGGTCGGTGTACGCTATCAGCCCCCTGGCAGCCAGACGCTGATCAGCGCCGCCGTGTACCAGCTGACTCAGGAAAATTCGCTGAGCTTCGACGCCGCCAACGCCACATTCGTGCAATACGGGAAAACCCGCTCCAAAGGCCTGGAGCTGGAGGCAAAGACAGAGGCCAGCGATAACCTCAGCCTCACCGCGTCCTACGCCTATACCGACTCGCATGTGATCCAGGACAGCAGCGCCAGCAATGTCGGCAAACGCATCGAAGGCGTGCCTTACCACAGCGCCAGTCTGTGGGCGAGCTATCGCCTGAGCGCCCTCGGTCTGCGGCAACTGCGATTCGCGGCTGGCGCCCGCTATACCGGCACCACGCGCACCACACCAACGGTCTATGAAGGCAAGATCCCCGCCTACACGCTGTTCGATGCGCTGATCAGCTATGAAATCGACGACCACTGGGAAGTGGCCGCCAAGGCCCAGAACCTGGGCAACGAGAAGTACCTGTTCTGCAACACGACCTGTCGTTATGGCGATGAACGCAGCCTGATCGGCTCGCTAAGCTACCGCTGGTAAAAGCACATCAGCGGCGTCGCCGGGCCAGCAGACCGCCAATCAGCCCGGTGACGCACCCGGCCACCAACCCACCGACATGGGCAGCGTTGGCGATGGCGCCGAACTGCAGCAGCTCGAATACGCCGGTCATGCAGATCAACAGCCAGATCAGCATGCTCACCAGCACGCCGCGCGGCAGCTTGTAAGCAGCATTCGGGGCCAGCCACTGGAACAGCCAGCAATGCCCAAGCAGGCCGTAGAGCACGCCAGACAGGCCGCCAAACAAAGCCGGGCCGCCGTAGACATACTGCGCCACGTTGGCTGCCAGACCGAACCACAGCGTTAGCAGCAGTAGCATCACGGCGCCCTGACGCGCCTCGATGCGCCGACCCAACTCCCAGTACCACAAGCTGTTCATGGTCAGGTGCAACAGGCCGAAATGCAGCAGCATTGGCGTGAGCACGCGCCACCATTGGCCGCTGTCCATCGCTTGAGTAAAGGTGCCGAAGTAGATGTACTGACCATCGATATGGAAGTCGACAAAGCTCAGCCAACGCACCACATCGTAGTCTTCACCGCCCCAGGTCAGCAGTGCGACCAGCAGCGTCAGCGCCAGCACGATCAGCGTCAGCGGGCTGCCTTTCGCCTGGGAGAGCAGCCCGGGGCGTTCGCGCACGGCCTGGGTACGTACCGGCTGCAGATTGGGATCGCCCTGCGGCACCCGGGCATACAGCTCACGTACCTGACCCGCCGTGTGTTCGTCGGGCACCCAGAGCACTTGCTCATTGGCCTGTTCCGCCACTCGGTGGGCAACGCCCAGATTGCGCAGCAGCGCAATGAAAGGCGCCATATCCGCATCGAGCGGCACACGCAAGGCGATCACGGCGCTCATCGTGGGGCCTCTGGTTTCTCTACGTCGACCCAGACGAACTTGTGCGGATCCAGGCGGGTTTCCTGATCCAGGCGGTAAGCCACCAACTTGCCGTACATCACTGCGCTGTAGTCGATGCAGGCCAGGTTGGGGCGAATCGGCGCAGGAATGCCGCTGCGCCAGTAGTGGCCCACGAACAGCAACGGCTCTTCCGGCCCGTACTTCAACAGTTCGGTCTTCTGCATTTCATTGAGCGGCATCTGCGCCACCAACTCAGGTAAGGCATCGGGCTGGAACTCTACGTCGCCGTAGGTCTGCGGGTTGTCTTCCCAGAACTTGGTGCGAAAGAACGAGCGGGTGAAACCATCGCCACTGGTCATGCTCAGGCCATTAGGCAGGCGCATATCGGTACCACGCAGCAATCGATCGAGCACGGTGCAGGCGTAACTGCCGGGCACTGCCGAAGCCTGCAGGAAGTGTTCGTCGATGCAACCGTCCGGGAACTGCTGGCGCAGCGGCGCGATTATCCCTTCGTCCCAGCAGGCGTGCACCACACGGAAATGCCCCGCATCGAGAAACAGCGGCAGTTCGTAGAACCAGGCCAGAAAATCGCGCCACTCATCGGGGTAAGGCTCGAACTGCTTGAGGGTTTCGCCGATCAGCCGCGCATGCCTCGGGCTGTGTTCACGCACATGCTGTCGGCCACTGCCGGGCGGCGCCGGGGTCATCCAGCCGAGCGCGTTGAACTCGTGGTTACCCATGATGCACAGCGCTTCGCCAGCCCGCACCATGTCGTGTACCAGGTGCACCGCTTCGCGAATGCGCGGGCCGCGATCGATCAGGTCGCCGAGAAAGATCGCCATGCGCCGCGGGTGGCGCCAGGTGCCGTTCTGACGGCGATAACCCAGGCGTTCAAGCAGGTGCACCAAGGTATTGGCGCAACCATGGATATCTCCGATCAGGTCATAACCGCGAGACGAGTCGAGCTGCATCAGTCGCCTCCGCCGCCGAGCCGGCTACCCCATCCCAGCTTGTTTCGGCAGATCTCGTAGTAGTTGTGATCCAGCGGGTGGATCAGGCACAGCTTCTGGGATTTCTTGCGCACCGTGATGGTGTCGCCAGGGGCGCAGGTGAAGTGGTTCTGACCGTCACAGGACACCTGCGGATAAAGCTGCAGATCCTTGGAGACGACGATCTTCAACTCGCTGTTGCCATCCACCACGATGGGCCGGCTGGACAACGTGTGCGGGTACATCGGCACGATGACGATGGCGTCCAGCTTGGGATGCATGATCGGCCCGCCAGCCGACAGCGCGTAGGCGGTGGAGCCGGTCGGCGTGGCGACGATCAGGCCATCGGCCTTCTGGCTGCAGACGAACTGGCCGTCGATGTACAGCTCGAACTCGATCATTCGGTTGGACTTGCCCGGGTGCAGCACTACGTCATTGAGCGCATCGCCCTGGCCAATCGCCTCGGAATGACGGCGTACCTCGGTTTCGAGCAGAAAGCGGTTCTCAGTGAGGTAGTTGCCTTCCAGCACCTCGGCGACCTTGGACTCCAGCTCATCCGGGCGGATATCGGTAAGAAACCCCAGATTGCCGCGGTTGATGCCAAGTACCGGCACCTTGTGCCGGGCCAGGGCACGACCTGCACCAAGCATGCTGCCGTCGCCACCGACCACGATCACCAGGTCGCAGAACTCGCCCAGGTGCTTGCGGGCGGATGTCTGCAGACCATGACCGGGCAGAACCTCGGCGATGGTGTCCTCGAGAATCACGTGCAGCTGGCGTTCGAGCAAGAATTTCTTCAAGCGACGAATGGTGTCGAGCACCTGGGTGCTGCCCAGGCGGCCGATGATGCCGATATTACGAAACTGCTCCATGGGGCTCCCGCGACGCTGTGGCTCTAATGTCCCGATTATGGGTGAAAGCCCGCTTTAGGGCACCTCTAAAAACTACCTGCGTTGTCATCGCAGCGTTAAAAACAGGCTCAAAATGCTCATTTACAGCTCGTAAACTGCGCTTTTTCGCCTGTTTTTGCCTCGCGCTGACTGCCTCACCTACGTTTTTAGAGATGCCCTACGGCGGCAAACCCTCGCGCCAATCGAGCAAAAGCCCCTATGCTTTCGGCATGAATCCATTCGCCCCCCTCGTCAACCTGCCCCGTCAACTGATCCAGCCGGCGGTGCGGGATCTGGCCTGGACGCTGTTATCACCGCCCTTGCTCGCTCACACGCATAGGCAACAGCGCCATCCGTTAATCGAAAGCGCCTGGGCTGCTGAGCCAAGCCTGCTGGCGGACTGGCTGCTGCGCCAGGATCAGGATTGCGCGCCCTTGCAAACCTGGCTGTCGCGAAGCTCGGTACGCCGCTTGGGCCTCTACTATGAACGCCTCTGGCAGTTCGCTCTGCATGCTGCACCCGGCGTTGAGATATTGGCTGCCAACCTGCCAATCCGCCAGGGCGGCCACACGCTTGGCGAACTGGATCTGCTGCTGCGCGATGGCAGCGGCGTGCATCATCTGGAGTTGGCCATCAAGCTTTACCTCGGCGCACCGTCGCCTGCGCCGGCACGATGGATAGGCCCGGGCAGCCACGACCGCCTGGATCTCAAGCTCGAGCACCTCACCAGCCATCAATTGCCATTGTCGGCGCATCCCGAAGCCCGCCCTGCTCTGGATGCACTGACGGGCGAACGTACTCAGGCTGCCATGTGGATCGGCGGTTACCTGTTCTATCCCCATACGCGCACTTGCCTGCCACCAGAAGGCGCCCATCCAGCGCATCTGCGCGGTGTGTGGTTGCATCGCAGCGAGTGGCCAGGGTTTCAGGCGAAAGATGGGGACGCCCGCTGGCAACCATTGCCGCGCCACGCGTGGCTTGCGCCTGCACGCATGGCACAGGAAGAAGGCTGGTCGAGCACTCGTCTGCAAGCCTGGCTGGACGAGTTACCCGAGCACGCCGATGCCAAGTTGCTGGTCGACATGCGCCCCGACGCCAGCGGCTATTTGCATGAGCGCCAGCGCCTGTTTCTGGTAGACGACGACTGGCCCGTTCAGGGCTAGACGGTAGCGGAACCAGGCGCGAGGGCCGCTCGCCGCCCTTGCAACCCACCGGTATGCACGAAGATCAGCCGCGTGCCGGCCTTGATCGCACCATTGCCAATGGCCTCACGCAAGCTCATCAGTGCCTTGGCGGTGTAAAGCGGCTCCAGCGGTAAGCGACTCTGGATTTCGCATTGAGCCATAAAGCTCAGTAGTTCGGCATCCTGCCGTGCGAAGCCACCCCGGCATGCATCGAACAACTGGTAGCCTGCATCGGCCAGACCCGCTTGCGCCAGCAACGCCTGCACCTGCTCCGGCACACCATGATCGAACGGCACCGCCAGTGCGGCATGAACAGGCCGTCGCCCGCCTTCGCCCATCACCAACCCCGCCAGGGTGGTGCCGGTACCGGCAGCCAGCCACCAACCGTGATAATCGCTCCAGCCCAACGACGGCAATTGCGCTGCCACCAATTCGACCAGATCGGCACAGCCCTGAGCACCCGGCAACCCACCGCCACCTTCGGGCACCGTGTAGAAGTCGGGATAACGCGCCTGCCATTGCGTCCAGAAGCCCGCAAGGTGACGCTCGCGATAGCCTCCATAGCCCAGCCAATGAATCTGCATGCCGAAACGCTGCAGGTCACTGACGGTTGGCGTGTTCTGAGGGTGGCCGCGCAACAGGCCGACGGTCGCGAACGAAAAACGCTGGCCAGCGGCGGCCAACGCATGCAGGTGGTTGGAATGGGCGCCCCCCAAGCTGATGATGCCGCGAGCGCCCTGCTGCGCAGCGCTGTTCAGGTGCGGGGCGAGCTTGAACCACTTGTTACCACTGATCAGCGGATCAATCAGATCCAGCCGTAATACCGCCAACTCAACGCCCGCTAGCCAATCGAATGAGAGACGCTGCAGCGGCGCATGGGCGCGCCAGTGACTGACGGCGGCAAGGGAAAATGGGCTCATGAAAGCACACGGCGGAGCTGGCCAAAGGGCCCGGGAGTTTAACTCAGCTAACGGTACGCAGGCGGGCGGCTGCCTTGTGCAGCATGCAGCAGTTGGAATCCCCCATCACGAAGCGCCCCGGCGTTTCGACGCGCTCCACCGCTACGTCACAGCGCTGGCCGCTGGCCTGCAGGCCCTCGCAACGCGGGCGCTGATAGTGCTCCAGCCATTGGCGGTACTGGCTTTCTGACACAAAGCATTTACTCGCCGCATACCCTAGGGGGCTGGCCAAATAGCGGTCGACATCCTGCAGCGGCACGGTGAGGTGGCCGGCCCCCGGATGGAACACCACGAATACCACACCCTGCCCAGCCAAACGTTCGAGCACCTGATGGGCACCGCGCTGCGTGGCTTCTGCTTCATGGCGGCGGGCCTGCTCTTCTGCCGCAGCCTGGGTAGCGATAAGGCGCGCACGCAGTTCTTCATCGAACTGCTCACGGAGGATTTCACGTTCGGTGCGTGCATGGCGCTCTGCCGCACGCAAGCGAGCAGCCATCTCGTCGCGCTCACTCTGTTGAACGGCGAGCTGCTCGTCGAGCTGCCCCTTGAGGGTTTTGTTCAACATCTCCTGCTGGCGCACAGCCTGGTGGAGTGCCTGAATCTGCCCCTGCAGGTCGACAATTTGCGTTTTGGCCTGTGTCGATAGAGCCGCGAGCTCGGCCTGATGCTCCTGCCCCAAACTGGCAAGGCGCTCACGCTGCTGCTTGACCAGCTGCGCGGCCTTCTGCCGATAGTCGCGAGACAGCCTCTCGGCAAGCTTCTCGGCCAGTTCCCGGGACGAGTCGGCGGCGTACCATTGATCCTCAGAGGCCACCTGCAAACGTGCCGGAGAAACACTACTGGTCTCCTCCTCGCGAAGCAGGATGCCAAGGCTGTTGATCTTGACGGTGTCGCGCAGCAAGGCCAGGTCGTTGTTGCCTGCAGTCAGGCTGGGATCCCAGAGGTGCATCTGATGCCAGGACACCGGGCACTGGCTGCGGCAAGCAAGACGAATCGGCCCGCCACCCAGATCAGGGCCACGGCCGGCACGCTCGGCCAATTGCTGCAGCGGAATGTTCCAGCCGCTGTCGGGCGCGCCGCTTTCGTCGAAGTCCAGATAGAAAAATACAGCCGAGCGAATCTGCAGACGTGCATTGATCGTCACGTAGACGACACGAATCTGCTGGTCAGCGAAAACCGGCATCTTCACCAAACCATCGAGCAGCGTTTCGAACTCGGTGTAGAACATCTGCTTACTGATGCTGCCGTCATCAGCGAAAAACATCACGGCCTCAATCAGTTGCGGCTTGCTCATCGATGTTCTCCAGACAAATGACCGTTCTCGGTTGCACATGAGCTGCAGCGGTAAAATCTGCAGCTCAGCAAGTCTAGGCGAGAACGCGCCATCCACTGTGTGACACGGTTGGCAGTCACTCAGCCGCAGGACGAACGGCTAAGCCAAACTGTGACCTGCTCGGTAGAGCCTCCCGAAAGCAGCGCCTCAGAGAGCAGCGGCCAGACGCGAACCCTGATCGATGGCGCGCTTGGCATCCAGCTCGGCGGCCACATCTGCACCGCCGATCAGGTGCACCGCCTGCCCGGCAGCCACGAGTTCATCCTGCAGTTCGCGCAGCGGATCCTGCCCGGCGCAGAGAATCACCGTATCCACCGGCAACAGCTGCGGTTCGCCATCGGCGATGCGAATGTGCAGGCCCTCGTCGTCGACTTTCAGGTACTCGACGGCATTGAGCATCTGCACCCGCTTGTTCTTCAGCCCGGCACGATGGATCCAGCCGGTGGTCTTGCCGAGGCCGTCACCGACCTTGCTCTTCTTGCGCTGCAGCAGAAATACCTGGCGCGCGGCGGGCTCGATCTCGGCCTGAACACCGGCGACGCCACCACGGGCCTGCAGGGCCGGGTCGATGCCCCACTCCTTCCAGAATGCATCACGATCCAGGCTGGTGGCCGCGCCCGCGTGGGTGATGAACTCGCTGACATCGAAGCCGATGCCGCCGGCCCCGATCACCGCGACCGTCTGGCCGACCGGCTGACGTTGCAGGATGGCGTCCAGATAGCTGATCACCTTGGCGTGGCCGATGCCGTCAATCGCCGGAGTACGCGGCACGATACCGGTGGCCAGGATGACCTCGTCGAAGCCGGCAGCCAGCAGATCACCCGCAGTTACCCGGGTATTCAGGCGCAGGTCGACGCCGGTGGTTTCCAGCTTGCGCTTGAAGTAGCGCAGGGTTTCGAAGAACTCCTCCTTGCCCGGCACTCGCTTGGCGACGTTGAACTGGCCACCGATTTCCCCCGCCGCATCGAACAGGGTAACGCGATGACCACGCTCAGCCGCCACCGTGGCAGCAGCCAGACCGGCAGGGCCGGCACCAACCACGGCAATCGACTTCACCGCTGCGGTCGGCAGGTAATTCAGCTCGGTTTCGTGACAGGCGCGCGGATTGACCAGGCAGCTGGTCAGCTTGCCGCCGAAGGTATGGTCGAGGCACGCCTGGTTGCAGCCGATGCAGGTATTGATTTCGTCGCCACGCCCCGCCGCCGCCTTGTTGACGAACTCGGGGTCGGCGAGAAACGGCCGAGCCATGGACACCATATCGGCATCGCCCTCGGCCAGCACCCGCTCGGCCACTTCCGGGGTGTTGATGCGGTTGGTGGTGATCAGCGGAATCTTCACCTCGCCGCGCAGCTTGGCGGTGACCTTGGTGAACGCTGCCCGCGGCACCTTGGTGGCGATAGTTGGAATGCGCGCTTCGTGCCAGCCGATGCCGGTGTTTATCAGGGTCGCCCCCGCTGCCTCGATGGCCTTGGCGAGCACGACCACTTCCTGCCAGTCGCTGCCGCCTTCCACCAGGTCGAGCATCGACAACCGGTAGATGATGATGAAGTCGCTGCCGACCGCCTCGCGCACCCGTCGCACGATCTCCACCGCCAGGCGCATGCGGTTTTCGAAGCTGCCGCCCCAGCGGTCGGTGCGCTGGTTGGTGTGGGAAGCGAGGAACTGATTGATGAAGTACCCCTCGGAACCCATGATCTCGACACCGTCGTAACCGGCCTGGCGCGCCAGTACCGCGCAGTTGACGAAATCGGCGATCTGCTTCTCGATGCCTTCTTCGTCCAGCTCCCGTGGCTTGAACGGGTTGATCGGCGCCTGAATGGCGCTCGGCGCAACCTGCTTGGGGCTGTAGGCGTAACGGCCAGCGTGGAGAATCTGCATGCAGATCAGACCGTCGGCGGCATGCACCGCCGCGGTGACGATGCGATGCTTCTCGGCTTCTTCGACGGTGCTCAGCTTGGCCGCGCCAGCGTATACCCCGCCCTCCTCGTTCGGCGCGATGCCGCCGGTGACCATCAGGCCGACACCACCGCGAGCCCGCTCGGCGAAATAGGCCGCCATGCGCTCGAAACCGCCGGGTTTCTCCTCCAGCCCAGTGTGCATGGAGCCCATCAGGGTACGGTTCTTCAGGGTGACGAAACCCAGATCCAGCGGAGCGAGCAAATGTGGGTAAGCGGTCATGGTCATGCATCCATCGGCGGTGATCACGGGATGCCGCGGCCTCTGTGGGCAACGGTCGATATGGGGCAGACGATAGTGAAGCCACGCCGCTGCCTCAATGATCATGAATGACAACTTACTGATCCTGAGTGACAGTGAAGCTGGCGAGCTATCGCGGGTCGAGCTAATCTGCCTGCCCGTCCACGAGCATTGACCAAGCCCATGAACCCTGCACGCATCCGCCTGGGCGATCTCTCCGTCGGCTTTCTCTACAGCCTGGCCGATGCCGTGCGCCACCTCGGGCATGAACCGCGACCCTTGCTGGAACACTACGGATTCGATGCCCCGCGCCTGGCCGAACCCCAGGCCAGGCTGTCGATTCCGCGCTACATGCACCTGGGCCACAGCGCCATCGAACTTACTGGCGAACCGGCGCTGGGTCTGCTGATGGGCCGTTTCGCCCGCCTGCAGCAGTTGGGCCTTGCCGGAATTACCGCCGCCCAGGCGCCAACGGTGCGTGAGGCGGCGCGCACGTTGACCCGCTTCGAGCCGCTGTATGCCTCCAACTACCGTGGCCGCTCGAGCCTTCAGGAGGACAGCCGTGGTGCCTGGCTGCGCTTTCACTCGATTGGCCCCTACAACGCCTACAACCGCTTCGTGGTCGACTCGGTACTGGCGGGCTGGCTGTATCAACTGAGCACGCTCGCCGACACCGAGCTGAGAACCGAGGCGCTGCATCTGGAGTTTTCTCCGCCCGACTACGCACAGCGCTATCAAGCTGAACTCGCCTGCCCGCCCACCTTCGATGCTGCCTTCAACGGCCTGCGCCTCGACCAGCAGACATTGAACCTGCGCAACCCGCAGCACTGCCCCGGCACCTGGCAGGAATTGCTGCAACTCTGTGAGCAGGAACTCCAGCGCCTGACCCGCACCCACAGCCTGCGTGAACGGGTCAGCCAACTGCTCGGGCCACGTCTGCACGGCTGCGAACCAGACATGGAGGAGATCGCCCGACAGCTGCAGCTACCGACTTGGACGCTGCGCCGACGTCTGGCCGATGAAGGCACGCGCTTCAGTACCATCGTCAATGAAACTCGCCGCGATTTGGCCATTGCCTATGTACGCGACACCGAACTGTCGTTCGGCGAGATCGCCTATCTGCTTGGTTTCTCCTCGGCGGAGCCCTTCCAGCGCGCATTCAAGCGGTGGCTGCAGCAGACACCGGGTGAGTTGCGTCGGGCGTGTCGAAAAGGCAGCATCAGTACATCTGAATCTATGAAATAATTATTTTCATTTGCGGCTGCGGGTTTTACGCTTCTCATCCGTCTTAATAAGTAACCTACACACAAGAGCGCGATAGCAACGCTCACCATCGGGTTTCCACCCTCGCAGGCCGTAAGGCAGGCGGGGTTTCGTCCGTTAATAAAAGTGCCTTTTTTCGCTGCTCCGCCCAGCGACTCCCGGCCTTTTCACAAGACTGATATTCCATGTCCAAGAAGTCGCGTTCAAAAATCTGGTTTCTCGTCCACAGCTGGCTCGCGCTGCCCATCTGGTTCTTTGTGCTGATCGTCTGCGTTACCGGCACCCTGGCCGTGGTCAGCCAGGAAATCGTCTGGCTGGCCAACCCCGACGTGCGCGCCACCAAACCTTCGGACGACGCAGAATTGCTGACCTTCGGCCAGGTGCTGGCGGCGATCAACAAGGCCGAGCCGCAGACCATCGTGCAGTCCATCAGCCGGCCGGACGAGTCCCACTTCGCGCTTACCGCCAGGGTCGCCTACCCGGATGGCAGCACGCCGACGCTGTACGTCAACCCGTATACCGGGGACATCCAGGGCGTCAGCCCGCAGTTCGACTTCCGCCAGTTCACCCGCGCCCTGCACGGCTGGTGGCTGGTGCCCTTCACCAATGGTTTCAGCTGGGGCTGGTACCTGGTGTCGATGATGGGCATCCCCATGCTGCTGTCGCTGATCACCGGCCTGGTGGTCTACAAGAAATTCTGGAAAGGCTTCTTCAAACCGCGCCTGCGCTTCAACCAGGGTGCACGGATTTTCTGGGGCGACTTCCACCGCCTGAGCGGCATCTGGTCGATCTGGTTCATCGCTGTGGTGTCGATCACCGGTATCTGGTTTCTGATTCAGGCAATCCTGTTCGACAATCAGATTTCCATCTCGACCGAGGGCGTACCTGCCATCGTGGCACGTGAAGACGTGCCCATCGTCAGGCCCGGCGAGCCGATCCCAATGATCGGTCTGGACGAAGCCGCGCAGATTGCCATCAGTAAGGTACCGAGCCTGGACGTGAGCTTCACCCGCCTGCCCAGCAATGCCTACGACCACATTTCCGTGAGCGGTCGCGGCTGGTACCCGCTGATGTTCCAGAGCGCCTCCATCAACCCTTATACAGGCGAAGTGGCGCAACAGCGCCTGCTGGAAGATCGCTCCAAACTGGAGTTCGTCACCGAATCCATGCGCCCGCTGCACACCGGCGACTTCGGCGGCATCTGGATCAAGATGATCTGGTTCTTCTTCGGCCTGATGCTCAGCATGATGGTACTTAGCGGCCTGCTGATCTGGACCAAGCGCACCGCCCAGGCCACCGCCAAGGTGATCAAGCGTCCGGCCCGTAGCCGCACAGCCGATAGCAGCAGCGACAATACGGAGGTCAAGGCATGAGCAAGGCCGTTGCCGCACAACCCGCCTCTCCCCTGAGCCGTATCTGGTACAAGTGGCGCTTCCACATCAACATCCTGCTGGTGCTCATCCCGCTGGGATTCATGCCCAAGTACTTCGCCGATGTGGCGCTGTTCACCGGCACCAGCGGCCTGGGCGAACGCATGATCGGTGAAGTGGCGGTGGGCCCCTGGTCGATCCGTCTGGCCGAGTTCCGCGCCGGGCCACCGGAGCTCGATGGCCCAGCCGGCTACATGAAAGCCTTCAATGGTGCGCTGTGCGCCGAATGCGCCAGCCAGGTCAAGGCCACCTACCTGCGCATCGGCAAACCACGCAGCCTGCGCGCTGCCGGTGGCATATTCTTCGGTAGCGCTCACCGCATGGGGGCCACTGTGCCATTGCCAGCCCGCACCAAGCCCGACGCCGAACTGTGGATCACCATGGAAGGCTGGGATGGCTCCATGCACCAAGCCGCCGTGCCGCTCGAGCAGGCGTCCCCGTCCACCGTCGCCTGGCTGAAGAAACAACAAGGAGGCAAATAATGATCAACTCTAAATCCCTACGTCTGGCCGCAGGCGTCGCTCTGCTGTCGCTCAGCGGTGTAGCCCTGGCGCACAACCCGATGTGCCAGTGCGAAGACATCGACGCCGAACACATCCGCTGTACCGGTGGTTTTTCCGATGGCAGCGGTGCTGCCGGCGTGACCCTGGACGTGATCAGTTACGACGAGAGCATCCTGGTGCCCGGCAAGCTGGCCGAAGACTCGACCATCACCTTCAAACGCCCCGAAGGCGAGTTCTACGTGTTGTTCGATGCGGGCCCCGGCCATATCGTGGAAATCGACCACACAGAAATCGAGGCCCCATGACGGTTCAGGTCGTACGCCCCGCAGGTGCCGGTCATGAAACCCTCTACGTACTGCTGCTGTGCCTGGCCATCCTGCTGGCCGCCGGTTCGGTAGTGGCCTGGCATGGCGAGACGGAAAGCGAAACCAGCATCGAGAGCCATCAGATCGATGCCCGCCGTGATCTCACCGCCGCCGAACAGGGCATCTACGCCGACCTGCGCGTAGCCGCTGACGAGATCCGCATCCGCCGTGACGAAGAGCAGACGCTGCTGAGCCCCGCAGAGCTGGCCGACGAAGGCTTTCCGCCGTTCGCCGCCGATGCCAGCGCGACCAGCCGTGGCAGCCACCAGTGGCAATTGCTGCCCGGTGACGAGGCAGCCTATTTCGGTGCCAGCCAAGCCTTGGACGTAGCCGGTTCGATGCTCATGTTGGTCGACGCCGAGCATGAGCAGGCCGACGTCTGGCTCAACCGCACAAACGCCAGTGCGCCCTCCAGCCTCGACGCGCAAAGCCTGATCGCTGCCGGCTGGCAGCAGATCGCCTCCCAGTACGACGCAGGTGTGACCCGGCAACATCGCCACTGATCACCTCCGATTCACCCGACAGAAGACCGCCCGCCAATGCCCATTTTTCGCCTCTCCCGCGCACGTCCCCTGCTGTCACGCCTGACCATCGGCCTGTCCGCCCTGCTGTTGCTCGGTGCTGCCAGCGCCGCTGATGCCAAGCTGCGTATCGGCATCACCCTGCACCCCTATTACAGCTACGTGAGCAACATCGTCGGCGACAAGGCCGAAGTGGTGCCGCTGATTCCGGCCGGTTTCAACCCCCATGCCTACGAGCCACGCTCGGAAGACATCAAGCGTATCGGCTCGCTGGACGTAGTGGTGCTCAACGGCGTCGGCCATGACGACTTTGCCGACCGCATGATCGCCGCCAGCGAGAAACCGGATATCGAGGTCATCGAAGCCAACGCCAACGTACCGCTGCTGGCTGCCACCGGCATCGCCGCACGGGGCGCCGGCAAGGTGGTCAACCCGCACACCTTCCTGTCGATCAGCGCCTCCATCGCGCAGATCAACAATATTGCCCGTGAGCTGGGCAAGCTCGATCCGGACAATGCCAAGACCTACACGCAGAACGCCCGCGCCTACGGCAAACGCCTGCGCCAGCTGCGCGCCGATGCCCTCGCCCAGTTGACCGAGGCACCGAACGCCGACCTGCGTGTGGCCACCGTGCACGCGGCCTACGACTACCTGCTGCGCGAGTTCGGCCTGGAAGTCACCGCGGTGGTGGAACCGGCCCACGGCATCGAGCCGAGCCCGAGCCAGTTGAAGAAGACCATCGACCAGCTGCGTGAGCTGGACGTGAAAGTGATCTTCTCCGAGCTGGACTTCCCGTCCACCTATGTCGACACCATCCAGCGCGAGTCGGGCGTCAAGCTTTACCCGCTGTCGCACATTTCCTACGGCGAATACAGCGCCGAGAAGTACGAGAAGGAAATGACCAACAACATGAACACTGTGGTGCGCGCTATTCAGGACGCCGGTAAATGACCGTGGCTGAAAACCTGAGCGTGACCGCTATCGGCCCGACCATCGACTTCGAGCAGGTCAGCCTGGTGCTGGGCCGCACGAAAATCCTCGAGAATGTCAGTTTTCAGGTCAAGCCAGGCAGTGTGCATGCGTTGGTCGGCCCCAACGGCGGCGGCAAGAGCTCACTGATCAAGACCCTGCTCGGCCAGATGCCCCACCAGGGCAAACTCAGCCTGGAGTGGCCAGGCGCCGTCGGCACCATCGGCTACGTGCCTCAAGCCCTGGAATTCGACCGTGGCCTGCCAATGACCGTGGACGACTTCATGGCTGCCATGTGCCAGCGCCGCCCGGCCTTTCTCGGCCTGTCGAAACACTACGCCAAGGACATCAATGAGGCCCTGGAGCGGGTTGGCATGCTGGAAAAGCGCAAGCGACGCATGGGCGCCTTGTCTGGTGGTGAGCGCCAGCGCGTGCTGCTGGCCCAGGGGCTGATCCCAGCGCCGCAACTGCTGGTACTCGACGAGCCGATGTCGGCACTGGACGAAGCCGGCATTCAGGTCTTCGAACGCCTGCTCGGTGATTGGCGCCGCGCCGGCATCAGCGTCCTGTGGATCGAGCACGACCTGGAAGCGGTCAAGCGCCTGGCCGATCGCGTCACGGGGCTTAGCCGCCGTGTGCTGTTCGACGCACCGCCCGCTGAAGCCTTGACCCCAGAGCGCCTGCTCAGCCTGTTCTCCACCCATGTACGCGCTGCGGAGACCTCGCCGTTATGATCGACTACGAACAGTTCCGCATGATGATTCAAGGCTGGGCGTCCGCCGGCTATCTACCTGAAGCACTGGTCTATGGTTTCGTCATCAACGCGCTGCTCGCCGGCTTGCTGATCGGCCCGGTACTGGGCGGCCTCGGCACCCTGGTGGTGGTCAAGCGTTTCGCCTTCTTCTCCGAAGCGGTCGGCCACGCAGCACTCACCGGTGTGGCCATCGGCATCCTGCTCGGCGAGCCCTACACCGGCCCTTACGGCGCCCTGTTCGGCTACGCCCTGCTGTTCGGTATCCTGCTCAACTACCTGCGCAATCGCACCGGCCTGGCCCCGGACACCCTGATCGGCGTGTTCCTTTCCGTGTCCCTGGCCATGGGCGCCAGCCTGCTGCTGATTCTCGCCGGGCGCATCAACGTGCACATTCTCGAGAACGTGCTGTTCGGTTCAGTACTGACGGTCAATGGCACCGACCTGCTGGTTCTGCTGGTGGTCGGCTCGCTGGTCATGGCCCTGGCGTTGCCGCTGTACAACCGCATCATGCTGGCCAGCTTCAACCCGCAACTGGCGGCCGTGCGCGGCGTGGCCGTGAAGACCCTGGATTACCTGTTCGTGATCCTGGTGACGCTGATTACCGTGGCTGCGGTCAAGGTGATCGGCGCCATTCTGGTCGGTGCCCTGCTGGTCATTCCGGCTGCAGCGGCGCGACTCCTCAGCCAGTCACTGAAAGGTTTTTTCTGGCTCTCGGTGCTGATCGCTACTGTCAGTACACTGCTCGGCATCCTCATGCCCATCTTGCTGGATCTGCCGATCCCCTCCGGCGCTGCGATCATCATGATCGCCGGCATCGCCTTCGCCCTCGCCGCCATCGCGCGCGGCGTCGTACCAAGCTTGAAAGGGAACCTGGGATGACCCATCGACTCCATCAATTCGGCCTCGCCCTGATCCTCAGCCTGCCCGGCCTCGCCCTGGCCAAGGACGTCAGCGTTCTGGTCTCGCAACCCATCACCTTCGGTCTTGCCAGCGATCTGCTGGAAGGCACCGCCGTGCGCATCGAACGCGCCGCCCCCGCTAACCTTCCGGCCAGCCGCCAGGTGTCGTATTTCGCTGGCCGTGGCGCTGCTGCGCTGCACAAGGTCGCAGCGGATGCCGACGCAGCCATTGGCCTGCGCTCGCAGTGGTCGGAAGACCCGCTCTACCCTATGGCCCGGCGCAGCAATATCCGCATCGTCGAAATCGACGCGGCGCGTCCGGTGGACGGTGCTCTGCCCGGCATCGCTACCCAGGCCGAAAGCGCGGACGACAACGACCTGGCCGGCCATCCGTGGCTGGCAATCAATAATATGGGGCGCATGGCCGACGTGATGGCTGCCGACCTGGTACGCCTGGCACCCGATGCCAAAGCCAAGGTCGAGCAGAACCTGGCCACCATCAAGCAGCGGCTGCTCAAGCTCAACGCCCACAGCGAGGCCGAACTGGCCAAGGCCGACAACCTGTCGGTCTACAGCCTGACCAATCGCCTGGATTATCTGGTCAGTGGCCTCAATCTGGATCTGGTCAGCAGCGACAGCCGTGACGACCGCGAATGGGATGCCGAGTCCTTGAAAGCGCTGACCACCGCATTGAAGGACGATGACGTGGCATTGGTGCTGCATCACCGCAAACCGGCCCAACCGGTAGCAGACGCCGTCAAAGCCGCCGGCGTTCCATTGCTGGTGCTGGAAACCGAAAGCGACGATCCGCTGGCTGAGCTGGAAGGTAACGTCGAGAGCCTGGTGAAAGCCCTGACGCAGTGACAACTTGTCGAAAGCGGCAGCGCTAAAACAGTGCAGCAACGAAAAGGCCCGATGCATACGCATCGGGCCTTTTCTTTTGATTCTGGCAAATGGGCTGTACGGATTGCCGTTCAAGTACCCATCTTGCCGCAAGCGAATATTTACAGCTCGGTTGCATCTTCAGCGAACTCGGGCACGTCCTGTTCCAGGGCGCGGGACTCGAGCAACTCTTCCTGATAATCATCCATCTCTCTTCTCCTTTCTTTTCTCTTTGGTCTCGCAGCGAGTCTATGAAATTTGCGTGACTATCCTGTGACACAGATCAAGCCATGTCAGTTCAGCATTCACGTTGCTGAGCGCTGGCCTGAGACACATTACTCCCAGGCTCGACACTGCGGGTGAGCCAGACGTTACCGCCGATTACCGAGCCCTTGCCGATGGTGATGCGGCCCAGAATGGTGGCGCCGGCATAGATCACCACATCGTCTTCGACGATCGGGTGGCGCGCTTGGCCTTTGTGCAACTGCCCGCTCTCGTCACTGGTGAAGCGCTTGGCTCCCAAGGTAACGGCCTGATAAATACGCACATGATTGCCGATGATCGCGGTCTCGCCGATCACCACGCCGGTGCCATGATCGATAAAGAAGCTGTGGCCGATCTGCGCCCCCGGATGAATGTCGATGCCAGTGGCGCCGTGGGCACTTTCTGCGGCAATACGCGCCAGCAGCGGCAGGCCGGCGCGGTACAGGTGATGGGCCAGACGGTGATAGATCACCGCCAGCACGCCGGGATAGCAGAGCAGTACTTCATCCACACTACGCGCTGCAGGGTCACCGTTGTAAGCCGCGACCACGTCCTGATCGAGCAGTCGACGCAATGCTGGTAACGCAGCCGCAAAGTCACGCACGACAGTAACCGCCTGCAGATCGACCTGGTCAGCGTCTTCGCCACGCTGCCGGGCCGCATAACGGAGCTCCAGACGCACCTGTGTGACCAGACCATTCAACGCCCGATCCAGGGTGTGACCGACGAAGTAGTCCTCGCTTTCCTCACGCAGTTCGGCTGGCCCCAAACGCATTGGGAACAGCGCACCGCACAACCCGCTGAGAATCGCCGCCACGGCCTGGCGCGACGGCAGCTCACGGCCGCCGAGTTCAGGATCGCGGCCAGAGCGGTTGCGCCACTCGGCGCGGGCCGCACGTAAACCGGCAACGGTCTGCTCCAGTTGCCAATTGATCGAATGGGACGAACCTTCTGCTTCCGTGCCACCGGCATTGCTGGTGGCAAACTCGCTGTTCATTGAAACCTCAACTCAAACTGCGACCGGCACCCATGGCCAGCCCCTATGGGGATGGACGATACGGTGTGCCAGCGCACGCCCTCAAATATCCAATGATTATGTGCTTAGCCTGAAAAGGAATATGCATCAGTGATCCAACGGCGCGATCCCCGGTGCCATGCTGGCGATACGCAGCGCCAACCCCTCATAAGGTTCGAGCTGGATATGCAGTTGACCGTCAGCGGACAGATCGCCGATCAGCCGCTCATGGATGATATCCACCACCGGCCCCGGCTCGACATGCTCCAGAGTGATCACCTCGCTCAGCGCCTCGGCACCAAAATTCAGCGCCGTGACCTGAATGCCACGCCCGGCTGGCAGCTCATGCACCATGATCAACAGCGCCGGATGGTTAGTCACCGGCACAGCGATTTGTCGGCTGGACGCCACGCCATGGGAACGCCGCGCTGCGAACATGCGCCGCGCCTGGGACGCGAACGACTGCGGATCGAGCAGCTGCTCACTGAGGCTGCCATACAACTGACGGGCACGCGGCAGGCCCTCGGCGGAAAGCTCAGAATCAGCGTCCAGATCGACCAGGTCATAGCCACCACGGTTGATCCAGCGCGTGTCGCCATCGGCAACCAGCTCGGCCACCTGCTCTGGATCGAGCGGCAATGCGCCGACCAGATCCCAACCGGACAAGGCGACCACCCCCGGCTGCATGGCGTTGAACATCAGCAGGAGCAGATGCACGCGGCGAATCTGCTCGATGTCGGCATCGGTAATGGCATTCAGATCACGGATGCCCAGCGCCGCGGTGATGATACTCACCGTGGTGCAGGCCACGCCGTTGGTGACGAATTTCAAGTTATAGGGCGCATGCTCGCCGGTCAGGCGCTCGTACATCTCGCCGCGAATATGCTCGCGCAGGATGCTGCCAGGTAGGCTCTGCCCACGGAACACGTAGGTGTCATTGGCGTGCAGCGTCCAGAAATGCACCAGCTCCAGGGTCAGTTCGTCGTGGTTCTGCAGCGCGTGGATCAGCGACGCAGGGTCGATGCCGAAATCATGCATCTGCTGCATCATCAGGCGCAGGAACTCCACCTCGCCGGTCAGCAGCGCATGCTGGTAGGCAGGCCGGGTGATGAAGTCATAAGACAGATCCGCGCCGCCCTGAGACATCGCAGCGATATCATCCAGGGTCAGATTCAGTTCCTGGAAGCTGAACGCCCCGGCTTTGCGGATCATGCCGGCAAGCAGCTGGTTACCGGTCAGCGACAGTGGATGGCTTTCCGACCAGGCGTTGCCGTGGCTGCGCCGCTCGACACCGAGAAAGCCGTTGGCGTCCAGGCGTAGCACCCGTGAACCAATCACATCGATGGCATGCAGCGACTCGCCAGTGACCAACTGCTGGGCGGCAAAAGTTGGATCCAGCCAGTTGAGCGAGGGCTGGCCCTCTTTGAAATAGTGCAGGTACACCCAGCGCCGCACCTTGCCGTCCACGCCGGTAATCTCGCCGGTGGCGCTCCAGTCGGTTTCCTTGACGCCCGGTTCGAAGAAGATCACCCGCTGCAATTGGCCGACGATGTAATGCTTGTCACGCAGCGCATCGACCACCACCGGCGAGAGGTTCACCGAGTCACGGCCTTCGGGAAGCGGCGGCAGCAACGCCCAATCGGCTTCGGCAATCTCCACCATGTGATAGAGGCCGGGGTAATCGCCATAGGCCATTTCTGCCAAGCGAAAATCCGCGCCCTTGCCGGTGTGCGAAGGAATCGAGTCATCGATGGTGACTGCATTGTGCGCAGCCGCCACACGACTCAGGTGAACCAGTTGTTCTTCGCTGCCGTACTGCGGGTCGATCTCCAGGCTGATGCGGTCGAAGTTGCCATCCACGGTTGGCGTGTATTCACGCCCCTGCAACCCGCCCGCACGCCGCAGCGGCCCGGTGTGGATGCCCTGCACGCCTAGCTCGGAGAGTGCTGCCCACAGGCGTTCATCGCCGAGCGCCTGAAGCACAGAGCCGTCTGGTGCGGTAATGATCGACGCCGGATAAACCGCCAGCCACACCGAAGCGACTGCCGTGACGCTACGTGGGCGGGCCAGCGCATAGGGTTGCTGCCAAAGCCGCGCTTGCCCCGAATAGAGACGCGTACGCTGGCGGGCCGCATGCAGCATGGACTGCTCGACCAACCAGTTGATCTGTTCTTCGTCTGCCATAGCGATCCCGAGAGTTGAGAGGGCGGATCGCGAACGGCCAGGCCGTCCGCCGGTTGAAAAGTCTGTGTATTTTCAGAACCGGCATGAGGGGCTTCGTTCAGACTGAATGGCTGACGCGCGGCATAAGAGCGCCTAGGCGCTAATGTTTCTGGTGAGACTCGAGGTAGAGCAACAGGTTGTCGATTTTCTGCTGATCGCCAATGCCCCAGAAGCGCATCTTGTTGCCGGGCACGACCTCGTCGGAATCCTTGATGAAAGCGCTGAGGGTTTCTCGACTCCAGACCACACTGGAGTCCTTCATGGCCGGCGAATAGCGGTAGTCGCTCGTCGACCCGGCCTCACGGCCAACGATGCCGTTGAGCTGCGGGCCAAAGGCTGCGCGGGCGCCTGGCCCAACATTGTGGCAATTGCCACAGTTGCGCTTGAACAACGCCTCACCTGCGGCGATATCCGCTTCGGCATGAGCCAGGCCTGCGGCGCACAGCAAGGCAGCCACTGCGAGCAAGCAGTGGCTGACAAAGCGCTGGGGAGTTCGGTAGCGAGTGACTTTATTGAGACGGAAACCAGGCATCTGCACGGGACAATTCGGTCATGGCAAAGAAGCCGACAGTATGCCTCAGCGCTGGAGCCGATTCATTGATCTGCGCCTCTCTAGCGGAAGATCAGCGACTGATGGACGCCCGCCCCTGCCCTTGCGCCGGTTCCTACCGCCAATGCCACGGAGCCCGCGGCCAGGGCTGCGTCGCCGCATGCGAATACACCCGGCACGCTGGTTTCTTGCGTCTCGGACGTTTGCAGATACGGGCCCATCGGGCCATCGGCAAGCGTGCAACCCAACTGCTCGGCCAGCGGACTGTTCTGGTGGGTACGTGGCATCACGAACAGGCCGTCAACGGCAACGCTGCGGCCATCGGCCAGGTTGATATCGACCCGCTCGCCGCTGATCGACCTCACCCGCTCCGGTTCAACCACCACGCCGCGGTTTGCCAGCTGTTCGAGTTGCTCGGTGTCGGGGACGAAGACGCCATTGGTGAGAAATGTCGTGCTACCCCAGTCAGGCAACATCATCGCGTGGTGTATCGACATCGGCGAGACGGCCAGTACGCCGATGCGGCCCTGATCGAGCTCGTAACCATGGCAATAAGGACAATGAAATACGCTGCGCCCCCAGCGCTCGGCGAGGCCATCGATGGCTGGCAGCTCATCACGCACACCACCGGCAAGCACCAGGCGCCGTGCTGATTGGGTTTGTCCGTTGGCCAGCGTCACCACAAAGGCGTCGCTGCCACCACGCACCTTGGCCGCTTCACCGACCAGCCAGGTCACGTTCGGGTAGTCCATCAGCTCGGCGCGCCCATCCGCGGCAATGTCTGCAGGCGGCCGCCCATCCTGGCCGAGAAAACCATGGGAATGGCTGGCGAAGCGATTGCGCCGCACGCCGCCGTCGATCACCAGCACCCGACGGCGCGCTCGGGCCAGTTGCAGTCCGGCGGACAAGCCGGCATAGCTGCCGCCAATAATGATTGCGTCATAACTCATGGCATCACTCCTCCATGCAGGGCCCGGTTAAGCCCAGGCCATCACGAAACACCATAAGTTACGTAATGAAGCCACGTCAACTCTCGTAACCTTACTCATTACGAACCATACTTCCGTATCAACGCCGCTCTACCTCGAGATACCCATGAGAAATGACACCCGCTTGTCACGCATGCTGCATGTGCTGATCCATATGGATCGCCACGAGCAGCGCACCACATCGGAAACCATTGCCAGGATGCTGGAAACCAATCCCGTGGTCGTGCGCCGAACCATGGGCCTGCTGCGCGACAAGGGTTACGTGACCTCGGACAAAGGCCACAACGGCGGCTGGGCATTAGCTAGGCCACTGGAGCAGATCACCCTGCTGGATATTCATCAGGCGCTGGGCACTCAGTCGATTTTCAGCATCGGCCTGGCCACCGATCATCCTCAGTGCCTGGTCGAACAAGCGGTCAATAGCGCCCTGACCCAGGCCTTCGACGAAGCACAGACGCTACTGTTGCAGCGGTTATCGGCGATTAGCGTGGCAACTCTGGCCGCTGATTTCGATACGCGTTATCAGGCGTTGGGGGCGGACTGCCGAAACCTATAGACGCCTGCCGCCACTCAAAGATCGCGAAACAGGTCGTTGGCGTTAAGCAGTGCGTAGGCGATTTCCGGGCGCCGTTCCAGGCCCCGGCGGATGGCGGCGGGAATCGCCTGGCGGGTCTTGCGGCACAGGCCGGGAAAGGTCGTCACCTCGATGGCAATCCCGCGCATGCTGCGCACTTCATTGAAGCCGGGAGCGACTTTTACACGAATGCCCAGTTGCTCGAACATACGCTGCTGCATACGCTCGAGGTCTTCCAGGCTGGCAAGATTTTCCAGACGCTCGAGCAGACGCTTTTCCTCCGCCTTGGTCAGCATCAGGATGCGCTGATCGCCGCTGGCAGTTTCCAGCAGTTGTTCACGCTCGCAGTCGCAAGCGCCAGGCGGACAGGGATGGCGGATCGGCGTCGATAGGCTCATGGCCTGCATCATAGCCAGCCTGGTGGCTCATTGACCATGGTTGCTGAGACGCCATCCCTCTGCACTGATGTCACGCACTCAACTTGAAGCGCCCTACTAGTGTGTTCAACCCCTGAGCCAGGCGAGCCAGCTCATTGCACGCTGCTGATGTCTGATCGGCACCGGAAGCGCTCTGGATCGATAGATCGCGAATGCTCACCAGGTTGCGGTCGACCTCACGGGCCACATGGGCCTGCTGTTCCGAAGCGGTGGCGATCTGCAGGTTGCGCTCGTTGATCATGCCGATGGAGTCGACGATCTGCCCCAAGGCGTTGCGCGCTTCATCGGCGACCTGCAGGGTATTGGTCGCCTCCTGACTGCTGGTACGCATGGCTTGCACGGCTTTCTCGGTGCCGGCTTGGATCGCTGCGATCATCTGCTCGATTTCCTGGGTAGAAGCAGAAGTACGGTGGGCCAGGCCACGCACTTCGTCCGCCACTACAGCAAAACCACGGCCATGGTCACCGGCCCGCGCGGCCTCGATGGCCGCGTTGAGCGCCAGCAGGTTGGTCTGCTCGGCGACGTTGCGAATCACGTCGAGCACCTTGCTGATATCACGCGCCTGATTGGCAAGCCCCTGAACCTGATCGGATGCCTCAACCACATTGCCCGACAACTGACGAATCGCCGCCACGGTGCGCGCCACATGCTGGTTACCGGCATTCGCCGATAGGGTCGAATCGCGCGCTGCATCAGAGGCGCCACTGGCATTGCGCGATACCTCTTCGACCGCCGCACTCATCTCTGTAACTGCCGTAGCGGCCTGGTCGATCTCGGCATTCTGGTTCTGCAAACCGCGAGTGCTCTCCTCCGTCACCGAGGCCATTTCCTCTGCAGCCGCGGCCAGTTGCGTGGACGACTCACTGATCTGGCGGATGGCGTCGTTGAGGTTCCTCTGCATGGTCGCCTGAGCGGCCAGCAGGCGCCCCGCTTCGTCCTTGCCGCTGACTTGAACGGTGCGGGTCAGGTCACCGGAGGCGATGGTCTCTGCGCTGACCAGTGCTTCGTTGATCGGCGCGGCGATAGAGCGCGTCAGCAAGGTTGCCAGCAACACCGTCAGCAGCACAGCGACGGAGATCGTCACCACCACGCCGGTACGCCCATGTTCATAGGTTTTACTGGCGGTAAGCCCTGCCTGTTTGGCGCCCTGCATGTTGTAGGCAGTCAGTTCGTCAAGCTGCTGCTGAAGAGCAGTGCCGTCATTGCGCACCTGGCCGTTAGCCAGATCAAGAGCTTGCTGGATCTGCGTCTGGTGCAGCAGGTCAACGATCTGCTGCTGACCGCTCAGATAGGTTTGCGTACTGGCGCGTACATGCTCGAAAAGGGTTCGCTCGGCAGGGCTAGAAACCAGGTGATCGCCATACTGCTGTAGCGCCTGCTGGAGGGCTGTACGGTAGTTTTGCGCAGCACTTTCATCGATCGATTTCTGCCCGGTGCTTTCACCAACGGCCAGCAGCCTCAGGGTTTCCAGGCGAATGTTGAGCAGATCCTTCTGCATCTCGCTGGTGGCCTGGATGCTGACCATCCAGTTGGCTTCGATATCCTGCTCGGCCTCGTACAGGTCACCCAACTTGAACAGCGAGAACGTCCCCAATACCACGACCAGTAAGGTAATGAGGGCGAAACAAAAAGCGGCACGGGGGGCGATATTGAAATTACGAAGGTTCATGGCGGCACCGGATGACTAGAGCGTATTAACCAACCACTCCTTGTCGGCCCAGCAAGACACGCCCCTATCTTTTTTGGAGAGGCGCAATAGGAAGATAGCAAAGTGACAGCATTGCGCTCATGAACAAAATCTATCGCCGACAGACGGAATATTCGGGTACCTGCAACTGCCCTGAATCGCGCCGCCAGCGAAGGCGCTGGCGCTTTATTCTGCAGTCTTTATCATCCGCGACCATGAGTATGGGGAACTCCAGGCCACTGCTGTGGTGTCGAACCCCGAGTCCGATGCCTCGCGTGCTGCGATAGCCGCCTGGCCCCTTCATCCCATCAAAGGAACGATTGATGAGCATCCACAGCACTGCGGGACGCCTTCCCGACGAGCATAGCCTGGCCAATCTGCCGCGCCTGGTATCCCGCTATTACAGCGAACGTCCGGACCCGAGCGATCCCGCACAGCAGGTGGCGTTCGGCACCTCGGGCCACCGCGGCTCGTCCCTGAAGAACAGCTTCAATGAATGGCACATCCTTGCCGTGACCCAGGCGATCTGCGATTACCGCAATGGCCAAGGTATCGACGGCCCGCTGTTCATCGGCATGGACACCCACGCGCTTTCCGAGCCCGCGTTCGTCTCGGCGCTGGAAGTACTGGCTGCCAACCGTATCGAAACCCTTATCGATGCAGGCTGCAGTGAAACCGCTGGCGAGCCCGGCTACACGCCGACCCCGGCGATCTCCAAGGCGATCCTTGATTACAACAGGGGACGCAGCAGCGGCCTGGCCGATGGCATCGTTATCACCCCATCGCACAACCCGCCTGCCGACGGCGGCTTCAAGTACAACGCAACGAACGGCGGCCCGGCTGACACCGGCGTCACCAAGTGGATTCAGGAGCGCGCCAACGAACTGCTGGTGGCAGGCCTCAAGGGTGTGCAGCGCATCGACTACGCCAGCGCCCTGAAGGCGCCGACCACCCAGCGTTACGACTTCATCGAGAATTACGTCGGCGACCTCGAGCAGGTGCTCGATCTGCAGGCAATTCGCGGCTCGGGCCTGAAGTTCGCGGTCGACCCGCTGGGCGGCGCCGGCGTGCATTACTGGACGCGCATCGCCGAGCGCTTCGGCCTGCCGCTGGAGGTGCTGTCGACCCGCGTCGACCCGACCTTCCGCTTCATGCGCGTGGACTGGGACGGCAAGATCCGCATGGACTGCAGCTCGCCCTACGCCATGGCCGGGCTGATCGAAAACAAGGATCGCTTCGACGTCTCCTTCGCCTGTGATACCGACCACGACCGCCACGGCATCGTCGCCCGCTCGGTGGGCCTGCTCAATCCCAATCATTATTTGGCAGTGGCCATCGAGTACCTGTTCACTCACCGTCCGCAGTGGTCGGCTCAGGCCGCCATCGGCAAGACGTTGGTGTCTTCCTCGATGATCGACCGCGTTGCCCAGGGCATCGGCCGTAACGTGGTGGAAGTGCCAGTGGGCTTCAAATGGTTCGTCGAGGGGTTGGTCGAGGGCAACTTCGGCTTTGGTGGTGAGGAGTCCGCCGGGGCTTCGTTCCTGCGCAAGGACGGCAGCGCGTAGTCACCGACAAGGACGGCATCATCCTCGGCCTGCTGGCTGCGGAAATCACCGCGGTGACCGGCAAAGATCCAGGCGAGCGCTATCAGGCGCTGACCGAACGCTTCGGTGCTCCCGTCTACCAACGTATCGACGCACCGGCCGACCGTGAGCAGAAAGCCCGCCTAGGCAAGCTGTCGGCCTCCCAAGTGACCGCCAGTGAGCTGGCTGGCCAGCCGATTACCGCGATTCTCACCGAAGCACCGGGCAACGGTGCAGCCATTGGCGGGCTGAAAGTGGTCACCGACAACGGCTGGTTCGCCGCTCGCCCCTCCGGCACCGAGGACGTTTATAAGATCTATGCCGAAAGCTTCGAGGGCGATGCTCACCTGAAACGCATTCAGGAAGAAGCCAAGGCGCTGGTCGACAGCGTGCTAGCCGGCTGAACCCATGCAGCCGGCTGCCTGATCAGGGACGTCGGCTGTATGCTCTCTCATGCGGCATGGTGCATTACAGACGCAAAAAAGCCCCGCATAAGCGGGGCTTTTGGTGTTCCGACCGCCTTTAGGCAGTAGCGCGGTAGCCACCGTCACGAGTACGGCGCGACCACATCATTTTGGCGGCAGTCGGGTTGATCGGTGCACCGGTGAAGGTTGGCAGCGTGCGGTCGATCCACTGAGCGCCCTGACCTTTCCAATTGATCTCGCCGCTGACCAGCTTGTTGTCACGCATGATTTCGTGCAGCAGAGCCTTGACGCGGGTTTCACAAAATACGGTCTGGCGATCGATCGCCTTCACGAACACCACTTCATCGTCCTTACGCAACGTCATCAGCAACATCCCGTCAGGGCGCTTCTTGAAATCGACTACGTGATCCGGGAGATTTTCGATCAGCTGCTGGATGGCGTATTGCATGGCTCGTACCCTCTATGTGGTGTTTCTTTATAAGAGGGATATTGCAGAGTGCATGCCAGCTTCTGATAAAAAATAAGCTATTGATTTATAAGGATTATTTTTATTTAAAAAGTAATTGAACTATGCATCCTGCACGGTGACCATTTTTCAGTCGTGCAAGATGCAATATCTGATCGGATGCCCTACCAGCTATAGATAGAAAAGCTGGCCAGAAGTGCCCCGCCACCCCAAAAGGAGGTTTCACCCATGCCGTTACCGGCTCTGATCATCATCGATATGCAACGCGGCATGCTCGAGGCGGCTGCCGGGCAGCGTAACAATCCTGATGCGCCAGCCCGTGTCGCTGAACTGTTGCAGGCCTGGCGCGAGGCGCAAGCGCCGATCGTGCACGTTCGCCATATTTCAAGGGCGACTGGCTCACTGTTTGCGCCTGGGCAGTTTGGCGTTGAGTTCCAGCCAGCGCTGCACCCACAACAAGACGAACACGTCGTCGAGAAGAACGTACCTGATGCCTTCATCAACTCCGGGCTGGAGCGCTGGTTGCGGGTAAGGGGGATCGAATCACTGGTGATAGTCGGCGTCAGTACCAACAACTCCGTCGAAGGCACGGCGCGCTCGGCGGGCAACCTGGGGTTCGTCACCCATGTGCTGGCGGATGGCTGCTTCGCTTTCGCCAAGAGCGATTACAACGGCGTACCGCGCAGTGCCGAAGAGGTACACGCAATGGCGCTGGCAAACCTGCAGGGTGAATACGCGGCCATCATCAACTGCCAAGAAGCCGTGACGTTGCTACCTGCCGTTAGATAGCCACCTTGACTGTGCCGTGCCACACTCCGGGCCGCCGCAACATCATGGCCAAATCAGGATAAGGAGTGTCGAAATTGTTCAGAAAAACCTACCTAACCACCGCACTGGTTGCGCTGTTCTGCGTAACCACCAGCCATGCAGACGACCTGCCACGCCCCACAAATGAAGAGGCGACCGAGGCGGTGCTGGAGATGATGCAAATGCCCGAACTAGCAGGAAGCGCGACGGCAAAACTCGGCACCTGCATCCCGGCACTGGAGGCCGAGCACCCGCAGCAGATCGCCTGCACCGTATCGGTCATGATGGGTGCGGGAAGCAGCGAGACACAGGCAGATTTCTACCGCCAGGGACAGAAATGGAAAGCGCAGCCCAGTGTCTCGCAGGATGAATTGCCCTTCCCAGACCCGGCGCTGTAAGTTCAACCAGGCCGCTCTGCCAGGCCTCACGTGAACGCCACCTCGCAGGTCATCACGGCCAGGAAGCGGAATCGATAGCGACACCGGCGTGCTCTCCCAGAAGAGCACGCCGGAACGCAGAGGTTTAGAAACGCGGCTTGAGGGCCTTCCAGCTCGGATCGTACTTCTGCATCTGGGTCACGTCATTACGCTGACGAATACCACAGGTCAGGTACTGGTCATTGAGCTTGGCCAACTGGTCGTAATCCAGCTCAACGCCCAGGCCAGGTGTGCGGGTGAGTTGCACGCAACCATCGACGATCGGCAGCTTGCCGCCCTTGATCACCTCTTCATCCGGCTCCTGCCACGGGTAGTGGGTGTCGCAGGCGTAGGCCAGGTTCGGCACGGCGGCCGCCACGTGGGTCATGGCCATCAGGCTGATGCCCAGGTGCGAGTTGGAGTGCATCGACACGCCCAGGCCAAAGGTGTCGCACATGCGCGCGAGGATCTGCGTATCGCGCAGGCCGCCCCAGTAGTGGTGATCGGCGAGCACGATCTGCACGCTATTCAGGGCCACGCTGCGTCGGAATTCGTCGAAATCGGTGACCACCATGTTGGTCGCCAGCGGGATGCCAGTGCGCTTGTGCACCTCGGCCATGCCTTCAAGACCGGGGCATGGGTCTTCGTAGTACTGCAGGTCATCGCCCATCAGCTCGGCCATGCGCAGTGAGGTCTCCACCGACCAGTTGCCGTTGGGATCGATACGCAGCGGCGCGTCAGGAAAGGCCTGACGCAGTGCCTTGATGCAGGCGACTTCGTGCTCCGGGCCGAGCAAGGTGCCAGCCTTGAGCTTGATGCTCTTGAAGCCGTTCTCCTCGATCATGGTGCGTGCCTGGGCGACGATTTGCTCGGGACTGATGCCCTCCCCCCAACGATCTGGCTTGTAGGGCGAGCCCACATGCTCGGCGTACTTGAGGAACAGATAGGCGCTGAACGGCACCTCATCACGCACCGCGCCACCCAGCAGATCGACCAGAGGCATACCCAACGAACGCGCCTGGAGATCGAGAAACGCCACTTCGAAGGCCGAATAGGCGTTCGCCACCTGCTTGCTCGGGTGCGAGCCAGGGGCCAGCTCGGCGCCGGCAGTGCCTGGCTTCAGCGCGGCGACGGTTTTCACCACACGGGCACGCAGGCCGTTGAGGTCGAAGGGATCGAGACCGACCAGCGACTCCTGCATGGCCTGCAACACGCTGAGCACAGGGGCATCACCGTAACTTTCACCCAGGCCGATGTAGCCGTTGTCACTTTCCACTTCGATGATCGAACGCAGAGCGTAGGGTTCGTGGATGCCGCTGGCGTTGAGCAGCGGTGCGTCACGGAACGCAATCGGCGTTACGCGTACGTGTTTGATCCTCATGATTGGAACTCCTTGAATCTTGCAGGATTACTGCGCCGGTTGTGCCGGCGCCTGGACTTTTCTCAAGCTGGCGATACCGCCGGTTTCGGGCTGACACCGTTGCCGCTGCCTTTGGCGCTTTTGCTGGTCTTGGTCATGAACACCAGGATGCCGGCGATCAGCGAAACCACGGCCAGACCGATCAGGCCGCCTTCGATGGAGCCGGTGTGCTCTTCGAGGTAACCGAAAGTGGCCGGGGCCACGAAGCCGCCCAGGCTGCCCACCGAGTTGATCAGGGCAATAACTGCTGCTGCGATGCGCGCATCCAGGTACGCCTGGGGAATCGGCCAGAACAGCGAGGACGCCGCCTTGAAGCCGATGGCCGCGAAGCAGATGGCAATAAAGGAGAAGATCGGCCCGCCAGTGGTGGACATGAACAGCCCGAACGCGGCGATCACGAACGCGGCCGAGGCCCATGCCTGTTGCCACTTGTAGCGCGCTGCCAGGCTGGCGAAGGCGTACATTGCGACCACCGAGATGATCCACGGTACCGAGTTGAACAGGCCGACCTGCATATCATCCAGCCCACCCATGGAGCGGATGATGCTCGGCAGCCAGAAGGTGCAGCCGTAGATGGTCAGCGAGATCGAGAAATACAGGAAACAGAACAGCATGATCTGCGGGTCGCGCAGCAGCTTGAACACCGAGTGCTTGACCGCGCCGGTCTCCCCCGCCGCCAGTTGGCGCTGACGCTGTTCTTCGTCGATGCAATCGGTCAGCGCCTGGCTCTCTTCACGGGTCAGCCATTTGGCGTCCTTGGGCAGCGAATCCAACCAGAACCAGACGAAACCGCAGAGCACTACCGAGAACATGCCCTCGATGAAGAACATCCACTGCCAGCCTTTCATGCCCAGGCCTTCGATTTGCAGGAGCAGACCGGACAGCGGGCCGGAGAGGATCGACGCGATGGCCGAGCCACTGAGGAAGATGGCCATGGCCTTGCCACGCTCACCGGCGGGCAGCCACTTGGTGAAGTAATACACCACGCCCGGGAAGAAACCGGCCTCGGCGACGCCGAGCAGGAAGCGCAGGATATAGAACCAGGTTTCGTTGGGCACAAAAGCCATCGCGGTGGCGACGATGCCCCAGGTGAACATGATGCGGGTCAGCCACACCTTGGCGCCGTAGCGCTGCAGGAGCATGTTCGACGGTACTTCGAACATCGCGTAGCCGATGAAGAACAGGCCGGCGCCCAAACCATAAGCGGCGGCACCGATACCCAGATCGGTTTCCAGGTGGCTGCGGACGAAGCCGATGTTCACCCGGTCGATGTAGTTGACGATGAACATGACCACGAACAGCGGCAGCACGTGGCGTTTCACTTTCGAGACCGCGCGGGCGACAACCTGCGGGTCGGCGGAACTCTGGACGTTATTCAATTGGGGCGACTCCCGATCATTGTTTTTGTGGGATGCGCCGATCATGTACGCGGGCATTGATCCCGTCTAATCTAGATTGGTATTCGATTGATACCTGGATTAGATCAATGTTCGAGCTTGCCCAGCTGCGCTGCTTCACCACCGTCGCCACCGAACTCAACTTTCGCCGCGCCGCCGAACGACTGAACATGACCCAGCCGCCACTCAGTCGGCAAATCCAGTTGCTGGAGCACAGCCTTGGCGTCGAGCTGTTCACCCGCAGCACGCGCAGCGTCGCGCTCACCGCCGCTGGCCGGGCGTTTTTCATCGAAGCTCAGCACTTGCTGGAACGCGCCCATCAGGCAGCCGCCTCGGCACGACGCTTCGCGGCAGGCGATATCGGCTCGGTGAGCATCAGCTTCGTTGGCAGTGCGGTGTATGAGTTCCTGCCACGGGTGATCGCCGAGGCGCGGCTCAATCAGCCCCAGGTGAAGATTTCCCTGAGCGAGATGAACACCCACCAGCAGCACGAAGCGCTGCGCACCCGGCGTATCGACCTGGGCATCGTGCGCCAGCCGCTGCTGCAGGCGGGTTACGAGAATGAATGCCTGGTGCGTGAGCCTTTCGTGCTGGCCATCCCGAGCCAGCATCCACTGGCCACGGCTGATCAGCTAAGGGTCAAGGATCTCGATGGCGCGCCCTTTCTGATGTACTCCCACGCGGCCTATCCGCCGTTCAACGAACTGCTGACCGGCATGTTCCGCTCGGCCGGCGTGGCTCCGGAATACGTACAGTGGCTGGGTTCGTCGCTGACCATCCTGGCACTGGTCAACGCCGGCATGGGCCTGGCCCTGGTGCCGCGCTGCGCCACCAACGTGGTGTTCAAGGACGTGACGTTCCGCGAGATCGACCTGGGCGACGGCATTCAGAGCGAGCTGCACCTGACCTGGCGCAGCAACAATGACAATCCGGCCTGCATGATGCTGCTGGAGGCGATTCGAGCAGCGGTGGCCGCAGACATGCACTGATGCGCGAACCTGTCCCGTAGCCTGGGTTGCGCAGAGCGATACCCAGGGCGGCTTGACCTATCGATTCAGACCCACTGATCGTTACGCTTGCGACGCACCCGGAACATCGTCGGCAGGATCAACCCCATCAACAAACCAGCGCCCGCGATACTGCCGCCGTAAATCATGTAGCGCATCAACACCTGCTTCTGCTCGCTACCCAACTGCGCCTGGGCCTCGCGCAGCTCTGCACGGGACTGGTTCAACTCGATATCCAGAGCGCTACGGCTGGCCTCTAGCTCGTCGATCAGGGTCTTGCGCGAATCCAGGGTCTCCTGCATGCCTTGCACGCGGGTTTTCCAGGTGTCGTTGATGCCTTCGAGTTCGGTGCTCAGTTCGGTCACCTTCTGCTCAAGCGCTGGCAGCCGCTCAGCCTGGCCGGGAACCTCCTGCAGGTCGCGGTTGGCGATCCAGACGGCATCGCCATTCTCGCCGCGAACCTGGCTGTAATCGCCCTGAGTACGCAGCAACTGCACGCGTACACCTGAACTAAGCGTGCCGACAATACGGTAGCCATCGGTCGGGCCGCTGCGCACGTAGGTATTCAAACTGTCGCTGACCCAGCGCACGTCGGCGCTGGCCTGTTGAGCATGAGCCGGCGCCGCAACAAGCAGCAAACCGGAGAGTAGTGAAGCCCCGAGCACGCGAAGCTGCGGCAGGGAAAAGGATGCGGAAAACGGGCGGGCTAGGGACATAAAAACGATCTTCACTCGGCGGTGGAACACAATGCGACGCAGCGCGCTAACGTCAGCCAGATGAATTGTTGTGGGGCTCGGCAAGGTCGCGTAACTGGCGCAACGCCATGCCTTTCGCCCGGTTTGGCCGACTGCTGAAAGACCGCGGTGAATCGGGCTGGTTCCTCAACAGCCGGCACATCGGCCAACGGAAGATGGTCGGCGAACGCTGCGGGCCGCCAAGCTGGCAAAAAGCGATCACGGCATGACCCAGGCACCTCAGCGCTGTTAGGATGACCCCGACAATCAAAGTGGGAGCGTTATGGCGGTCAAGGGAGCAGGACACAGCGGCAGGTCGACCAACGGGACAACCCTGATCGACGTGGCCAAGGCAGCGGGTGTGGCACCGATGACCGTGTCACGGGCACTCAACAACCCGGATCACGTCAAAAAGGCGACCCTGCTCAAGGTGCGCAAGGCCATCGAAGACACCGGCTACGTGCGCAATCTGGTCGCCGGCGCCCTGGCCAGCAACCGCAGCCATCTGGTCGCGGTGATCGTGCCGATCCTCACCAACCCGATCTTTTCCGACACCTTCCAGGCCATCGCCGACCGCCTGAGTAAATCCGGTTACCAGGTGCTGCTGGGCATGTCCGGCTACCAGCCTGACCAGGAGCAGGAACTGCTCGAAGTGATCCTTAGCCGCCGGCCCGACGGCATCATCCTCACCGGCACCCTGCACACCGAAGCCAGCCGCCGCCGACTGCGCGCGGTGGGCGTTCCTGTGGTAGAAACCTGGGATCTGAGCAGCGACCCCATCGACATGCTGGTGGGCTTCTCCCACGAAGACATCGGCCGCGATGTGGCCCGCCATCTGCTCGGCAAGGGCTACGGCGACTTCGCCACCCTGGCGGTCAACGATCCACGCGGCCAGCGCCGCATCAAAGCCTTCGTCGATGAGCTGCGGGCCAACGGCATACACGAGGTGCCGAGCGAGCGCATCGAAGGCGTGCCGACGCTGGAGCATGGCCGCGCCGGGCTGCGCAAACTGCTCGCCAGCCCGGCACGGCCGCTGGTGGTGGTCTGCAGCTCGGACACCCTCGCCCACGGCGTACTTACCGAAGCGCTGGCGCAGGGCATTCGCGTCCCCGATGAAGTGGCGGTGATGGGCTTTGGCGACATGAACTTCGCGGCCCATACCCATCCAGCGCTGTCGACCGTGAAGATCGACGGCAAGGCCATGGGCGATGCCGCCGCCAGCGCCCTGCTCGACCGCTTGCTGGGTAACGCCGATGAGGTTGTGCAACGGGATATCGGCTACACGCTGATCGACCGGGACAGCACCCGCTAGGCGCAACAGCGCTCGAGAGCCCCATGGCAGAGGGCTTCCCCTACTCTTTGGCCCTGCTCCGCAGAAAAATTTTCTTGTCAGCTTTGACCGTCATGCACTACGGTGGGCTGCAAAATGGTTGCGCTACCATAAAATTGATTTGCAGCCCTTTCGAACAAGAACCGTCACTTGCCGGCCTGCAAAACAAGGCTGGCACAGGCATGACCGCAATACAGGAGAAGTACGCATGAAGATCGTCATGATCGGCGAAGCCGCCACCCACCGGGACGAAATCGCTGCCGAGCTGGACTTCGAGGCCAACTACGTGGCCCTGCCGCGGGAAGCCCATGAATCCCCGGAGTGGGATGAGCAGATCGACGGTGCCGATGTGCTCGTGGCCATGCGCTTCAAACGCCCGAACAAGGCCGAAGTGCCGCGCTTTCGCCTGCTCCATGTACCGGGTGCCGGCCTCGATGGCATCGACTTTTCAGTGATGCCCGAAGGCAGCATGGCCTGCAACGTGTTCGAACACGAAATTCCCATGGCCGAATATGCGCTGGCGAGCATGCTCGAACATGAAGTGGGCCTGGCCGCAGCCCGCGCCAGCTTCGACAGCGAGCGTTTCTCATCCGCCTATCTGGGCCGCAAGCCACGCGGCGAGCTGTATGGCAAAACCGTGCTGATCGCCGGTTTCGGCCGCATCGGCCAGGCCGTAGCGGTGCGTGCCCAGGCCTTCGGGCTGAAGGTCATCGCCCTTTCCTCCCGCGCCCTTAACGGCCAGTTGAAGGGCCCGTGCAACGAGGCTTATACGCCATCGCAGATCAACGAAATCCTGCCCCGCGCCGACTACGTGGTTCTGTCGTGTCCGCTCAACGATGCAACCCGTGGCTCGTTCGCTGCAGCGCAGTTCCAGGCCATGCGCGAGGACGCCGTGCTGATCAATATCGCCCGTGCCGCGGTGGTAGACGAAGACGCACTCTATCAAGCCCTGGTCGACAAGCAGATCGCCAAGGCGTTTCTCGACGTCTGGTACGCCTACCCGGCAGGCAGCAGCGACAGCGTGGCGCCGGCCCGGCACCGCTTCGAGGAGCTGCCCAACGCCTTCTGCACGCCGCACATCTCCGGCTGGACTCATGGTCTGTTCGAACGCCGCTACGCCTTCATCGCCGCCAATATCGAGCGCCTGAAAAACGGCGAGAAGCTGCATAACGTCGTCTACGGCGAGGGTTGAGGACAGGTCATGAAAATTACCAGAATCGAAACTACCCGCCTGAAGAGCCTGCCCAACCTGATCTGGGTCGAGGTGCATACCGATGACGGCCAGGTCGGCCTTGGCGAGACCTTTCGCGGTTCGGAGGCCGTGGAAGCCTACATCCACTCGATCTCCGCTAGCATGCTGCTGGGCAAGGATCCGTTGCAGATCGAACGGCACAGCAAGACCCTGCTGCGCGGCTACCTCGGCTTCAACGGTTCCGGCGTGGAAACCCGCGCGGCCTCGGCGCTGGATATCGCCCTCTGGGACATCTTCGGCCAGGCGGTGAACCAGCCCATCTATCAGCTGCTCGGCGGTCTCGCCCACGACAGCATGCGCGCCTATAACACCTGCGCCGGTGGCAACTTCAACACCGGCGGCGAACAGCGTCGCACCATCGCCAAGGGCGAGGCCAGGGTCAGCGAGCGCTACGACGACCAGGTCGCCTTTATCGAATGCCCCGACGAGCTGGCCCTGAGCCTGATCGAAGACGGTTTTAGCGCCATGAAGATCTGGCCCTTCGATGCCTTCGCCATGGCCAGCGGCGGCCAGTACATCAGCTCGGCGGATATAAAAAAGGGCCTTGAGCCCTTCGAGAAAATCCGCAACGCGGTCGGTGACCGCATCGAACTGATGTGCGAATTCCATTCTTTGTGGAACACCACCACGGCGCTGGCCATCGCCCGTGAACTGAAGGACTACAACATCTTCTGGTCCGAAGACCCGATCAAGATGGACTCCGTGCAGGGCCTGGCCGATTACCGCCGCCTCAGCGGCCTGCCGGTGTGCGGCAGCGAAACCCTGGCGACGCGCAGTTCGTTCCGCGACCTGCTGGCCGCCGATGCGCTGGACTACGTGATGCTGGATCTGTCCTGGTGCGGCGGTATCAGCGAGGCCAAGAAAGTCGCCGCCCTGGCCGAGGCCTACCAGAAACCCATCGCCCCCCACGACTGCACCGGGCCGGTGGTGCTGATGGCCTCGCTGCACCTGGGCCTGTCGAGCCCCAACGCGATCTTCCAGGAAGTGGTGCGCGCCTACCTGGCCGGCTTCTATCAGGATCTGGTGACCACCCTGCCCGATGTGCAGAACGGTTTCATTCTGCCGCCAACGGGCGCCGGCCTGGGCACTGCGCTGAACCCGCGCTTGCGTGAGCGTGCGGACTGCGTGGTGCGTACCTCGCAGCTCTGAATCACACTGTTACTTGCCGGACAGCACACTCTGCTCCAACGCAGCGGCCTGGCGCCCATTCCACAGGGCCAACAGCAGCGCCAGGGCCGGGAACGCGCCGCCGATCAGCGCGGCGCCCTGCCAGCCAAAGCTTTCGTAGATAGGGCTGGCGATGGCCGACCCCGTGGCGCCGCCCACGAAGATGCTGGTCATGTACAGGGCATTGAGCCGCGCCCGGCTGTTCTGCTCCAGGGCATAGACCTCGCGCTGGCCCAACACCATGTTCAGTTGCACGGCGAAGTCCAGCAGCACGGCACACAGCACCAGGCCGATCACCCCTGCCAATGGGCTGGCCAGGGTCAGCGCGAAAGACAGCGGGGCGAGAATCAACGCCACCAGGGTTGCACGCCGAGTATGACCGGCATCGGCCAGGCGGCCCGCGAGTGGTGCGGCGATCGCGCCGATGGCACCTACCAGGGCGAACAGCGCGACCTGGCTCTGGCTGAACCCGTAATGGCGCACCAGTTCGAGGGGAGCCAGCGTCCAGAACAGGCTGAACGAGGCGAACATCAGCCCTTGGTAGAGCGCCCGCTGACGCAGCGTCGGGTAGCGGCGCAGCAGGCCGAAGAGTGACAACAGCAATTGCCCGTAATGGCCACGATTGTCCGGCGCATGACGGGGAATGGTGGTGGCGATCACTACCACGATGCCAAGCATCATCGCTGCCGCGCAAAAGTACACCGCACGCCAGCCAAAGTACTCGGCGATCAGGCTCGCGACCGGGCGCGCCAGCAGAATGCCCAACAGCAGCCCGGCCATGATGTTGCCCACCACGCGCCCCCGAGTTGCCTCCGGCGCCAGATGGGCCGCCAGGGGAATCAGCATCTGCACCGATACCGAACTCAGACCGACCAGCAGCGACAGGCCGAGAAACAGGCCCGGCGATGACGAGAAGCCCGCGGCCAACAGGCAAACCATCGCGGCCAGGGTGGTCAGCAGCATCAGCCGACGGTTTTCCAGCAGGTCGGCAAGCGGCACCAGAAACAACAGCCCCACCGCATAACCGACCTGGGTCAGGGAAACGATCAGGCTGGCCTTGTGCATCGACAGGCCCACGGCCGGAGCGATCAGCTCGATGATCGGCTGGGCGTAATAGAGATTGGCGACGATGGCGCCGCAGCAGAAGGCGAACAGCAGCACCAGCGCAGGCGGCAGGCTGTGGTGTTCGCGGGAAGTGGATGTGTTCATGGTTACCTCGCGATGAATCGGCGTACACAGGCGCGGATCGTCGGAATGGGGAACGGGTGGGATGCCCGGCAATGCCATGGCGTCACCAGCATCTGGCTGGCGGCATCTGGTGACGCAACGTTACGGCGCCTCGCCGCTGCAGAGAATCCGTATCCAGCGCAACGCAGCGTTGCGCAGATTCGAACGCCCGGCTCAGCCTTCGAGCAGCTCACGCAAAAACGCAACGAACGCAGCAACCCGTCGCGACCCGCGCTGATTGGGCAGATACAGCACGCTGATGGCGCCGCTCATCGAACCGGGCGCTACCTCATGCTGATCCAAGAGGCGAATCAGCCGGCCAGCGGCGACGTCGTCCTGAACCAGCCAGTCGGCCAGCAGCGCGATGCCCTGCCCCGCCAGCGCCGCTTCACGCAGTACATCGCCATTGTTGCTTTGCAAAGGCCCACGCACCGCCACCTGCTCGACCTCACCTGCCGCGCTGAACTGCCAGCGCTGCCCGGGGGCACCGAAATCGAACCGCAGGCAATCATGAGCGAGCAAAGACTGGGGCTCACTGACCGGCAGGCTGCGCGCCAGATAATCCGGGCTGGCCACCAGCCAGCGGCGAAACTCGCCGACTCTCAGGCTGACCACATCTTCGCTCAACACCGCGCTGCCGAGGCGAACCGCAACGTCCACCCGCTCGCCGAGTAGATCGATCACCTCATCGCTGAGCCGCAGGTTCAAGTCCAGCTCGGGATGGCGTTCGAACAGCCGGCCAAGATGCGGCGCGATGATTCGCCGACCGAACTCTACCGGCACGCTGACATTCAGCCGCCCGCGCGCCTGACTACCACCGTCGCAGACGGCCGCATCGGCCTCCTCAAGCGCTTCGAGAATGGCCACCGCCCGTTCGAAGTAAGCGCGCCCGGCCTCGGTGACGCTGACCTGGCGAGTACTGCGGTTGAGCAGCACGCTTTGCAGCTCCGCCTCCAGGCCGCTGACCAGGCGCGTCACCGAAGACGTCGCCATGCCCAGTGACCGCCCAGCAGCAGAAAAGCCACCACTGCGCACGGTTTCGACCAGGGCCTTCAAAGCCAGCAGCTTGTCCATCGAACAGATTCCCGAGACTGACTGGCGGTGACTCTAGCTCAAGTCGGGCAGTAGAAATTGCATATGCGTCGTCTGCCACAGCGGATCGGCTTCGACATCCACCACAACGAAGCCCTGCCGCTCCCAGAAGCGGATAGCGCCCCGCAGGAACGGATGGGTATGCAGGTAGAGCACCTGCACGCCGGCAGCAGCGGCATGCTCGCGCAGCCGCTCGTACAGTGCCTTGGCCAGACCGAAACGGCGAAATTGCGGCGCCACGAACAGCCTCACGATCTCCACGGTTCGGCGCCCGGCGTAGTCGAGCTGCGCGAAACGATGGTCATAGGGCAGATAGCCAATGGCAGCGACTATTTCACCTTCGCTGCGCGCCAGCCAGAAACGGCCATCCTCACCGCTCAGGTAGACCCGCTCGAAATGCTGCAGATCCGCCGGCAGCACCGTTGCATCGAGCATGGGGAAGATTTGCGCGCGGGAGGCCATTACGAAATCGATAACCTCGGTTATATCCGCCTGCTCGACCTGACTGATGCTCACGTCAAATCGACTCATGCGTCTAACTGCCCGTTTTCGCCGTTCAGCGCGGCTATCAGGAAATCGGCACGTGCCGGCACCTCATCCATGGGCAACACGCGAACCTGATAACCCATTGCCGGATAATCACGCAGCAGGCGCTGATACTCCTCGGTAGCGGCCGCGAAATCATGGCGGCGCTCGGCATCATTGCTATAGATAGCTGGCCACGGAGGTACCATGAAAACCTGATCATGGTATCGATATGTAGAGCAAAGCGGGCCGAGACAAGGCTTGCCAGTAAGAGCTTGCAGCGCACTGGCGGCGTCGATCAGGCTGCGATCACAGAAGGTCCAGCCAGCCCTGTCAGCGTGGGCCAGGTAATCGTCCTCTGCGAGCGCGATCGCCTGCAGCAGAAATGCCGGAAGATCGTCCCAAGGCGTGGCACCGCCGGCCTGGATCACGCGCCGCCCAGGCTCCTCGATCACCCTATGACCTCGCTTTTTCAGCTCCTGCAGCAGCGTGGATTTGCCCCCGCCAGAGCATCCGGAAATAACCACCAACCGACTCACCGACCAACCGCCCTACCCGCAAGCGGGTTTTACTGAACACTTCAACACCGATCGTCAACCCAATCGGTGCACTACTCGGGCACCTTAACGGCGCCCTCTGTTTCCAGGCAAGCGTTAGCAGGAAGCCCGGCTCGCAGCATTTACCCTTGAGCCTCGCCGCCGTTCTCGTTATAAGTCCCGCTACTTTTCCAAGGCCGCATCAGGCAGACCATGAGCCAAGCTGATCTCCTCGACCAAGACCCCGTGTTCCAGCTCAAAGGCAGCATGCTGGCCATCACCGTGATGGAACTGGCGCACAACGACCTCGCCCGCCTCGATCTGCAACTGGCGGAGAAAGTCGCCCAGGCGCCGAACTTTTTCAGCAACACCCCGCTGGTGTTGGCGCTCGACAAATTGCCGAAGGATGAAGGCAACCTCGATCTCGGTGAGCTGATGACCCTGTGCCGCAAGCACGGCCTGCGTACCCTGGCCGTGCGCGCCAGCCGCGAAGAGGACATCGCCGCCGCCAATGCGCTGGATCTGCCGGTGCTGCCGCCTTCCGGCGCCCGCGAGCGGGTCATCGACCCGGCACCGAAACCGGTGGAGGCGCCCAAGCCTGTCGAGCCCGAGGTCAAGCCGACCCGCGTGGTCACCACGCCAGTGCGCGGCGGCCAGCAGATCTACGCCCAGGGCTGTGATCTGGTGGTGCTGGCCCCGGTCAGTGCCGGCGCGGAACTTCTCGCCGATGGCAACATCCATGTTTACGCCCCGATGCGCGGCCGCGCTCTGGCCGGGGTCAAGGGCAATCGTCAGGCGCGGATTTTCTGTCAGCAGATGGGTGCCGAACTGCTCTCCATCGCCGGCCAGTACAAGGTCGCCGAAGACCTGCGCCGTGACCCGAACTGGGGGCGCGCGGTACAGGTCGGCCTGTCGGGGGATGTGTTGAACATAACCCGTCTTTAACGGATACTGCCGCCACTTTTAACGGACACAAAGGGCACCTGGAAGCCTTCAGGCGGACTGTCAAAACGATCATCAGCACATGGCCATCTGGCATCTCCCGGCGCCTGAAGCGAAGCGCTTTTCCCGCCAATCGAGCCGTACCAGAGCCCGCTACCGATCTTTTCGACAGACCGCCAGTCGCTGGCAGGTTCCTGCTTCTTATTCATTTTTAGGGTGAATCACCTTGGCCAAGATCCTCGTAGTCACATCCGGCAAAGGTGGCGTCGGTAAAACCACCACCAGCGCTGCCATCGGTACCGGCCTCGCCCTGCGCGGCCACAAGACCGTCATCGTCGACTTCGACGTCGGCCTGCGTAACCTCGACCTGATCATGGGCTGCGAACGCCGCGTGGTTTACGACTTCGTCAACGTCGTCAACGGCGAAGCCACCCTCACCCAGGCCCTGATCAAAGACAAACGCCTCGAGAACCTCTACGTGCTGGCCGCCAGCCAGACCCGTGACAAGGACGCCCTGACTCAGGAAGGCGTCGAGAAGGTCATCAACGAACTGCGCGAAAATTTCGAATACGTGGTCTGCGACTCGCCGGCCGGTATCGAGAAAGGCGCTCACCTGGCCATGTACTTCGCTGACGAAGCCATCGTGGTGACCAACCCGGAAGTATCATCGGTACGTGACTCCGACCGCATGCTGGGCCTCTTGGCCAGCAAATCCCGTCGCGCCGAACAGGGCGGTGACCCGATCAAGGAACACCTGCTGCTGACCCGCTACAACCCGGAGCGGGTGACCCGCGGTGAAATGCTCGGCGTGGAAGACGTCGAGGAAATCCTCGCCATCCGCCTGCTCGGCGTGATCCCGGAGTCCCAGGCCGTGCTCAAGGCGTCCAACCAGGGCGTGCCGGTCATTCTCGACGACCAGAGCGACGCCGGCCAGGCTTACAGCGATGCCGTGGATCGTCTGCTCGGCAAGGAAGTGGCACACCGTTTCCTTGATGTGAAGAAGCAGGGCTTCCTGCAACGTCTATTTGGAGGTCGCGAATGAATATTTTTGACTTCTTGCGTTCGCGTAAGAAGGAAGCCACTGCCTCCATCGCCAAAGAGCGCCTGCAGATCATCGTTGCCCACGAACGTGGCCAGCGCACTCAACCCGATTACCTGCCTGCTCTGCAGCAGGAACTGGTCGAAGTGATCCGCAAGTACGTCAACATCGACTCCGATCAGGTTCAGGTCGCACTGGAAAACCAGGGCAGCTGTTCGATTCTGGAGTTGAACATCACTCTGCCGGATCGTTAAACGAACCGGCAACGAAGCCTGAACGAGATGGCGGCCCTGGTGGCCGCCATTTTGCTGTCACGAGCCTGCCTGTGGGAGCGGATTTATCCGCGAGTTCCTACGGGCCAAGCGCATCGCGGATGAATCCGCTCCTACAGAATCTGTACACGCCCATGCCGCTCAGCCAAATCGAAATCGTCCATCAGGATGCCGCCCTGCTGGTGATCAACAAGCCCACCCTGCTGCTCTCGGTGCCTGGTCGTGCCGAAGACAACAAGGACTGCCTGGTCACCCGCCTGCAGGAAAACGGCTACCCCGAAGCGCGCATCGTGCACCGCCTGGATTGGGAAACCTCCGGCCTGATCGTCCTCGCCCGTGATGCCGACAGCCACCGCGAGCTGTCCCGACAGTTCCACGACCGCGAAACGGAAAAAGCCTACACCGCGCTTTGCTGGGGCTCGCCCGAAGGCGAAAGCGGCAGCATCGACCTGCCACTGCGCTACGACCCGCCGACCAAGCCTCGCCATGTCGTCGACCACGAACAGGGCAAGCACGCCCTGACCTTCTGGCGCGTACTCGAGCGCCATGCCGAGCACAGCCGCGTCGAACTGACCCCGATCACCGGCCGCTCGCACCAGTTACGCGTACACATGCTGTCCATCGGTCACCCGCTGCTCGGTGACGGCCTCTATGCCCACGAACAGGCCCTGGCCGCCTACCCGCGCCTGTGCCTGCACGCCAGCATGCTCAGCCTGACCCACCCGCAGAGCGGCAAACGCCTGCGCTTCGAGTGCCCGGCGCCGTTCTGACTGATACCCGTTATTCCCGCTCTGGTACCCCGGAGTAGAGCGTAGCGAAACCCAGGGCACTCCTGAGTACCGCTGCGCTCAACGCCAGGCTACGGCGCTCTGCCAACCTGCTTCCAACATGGCAACCGTTACCTTTATAGGCGACAATGCCGCCCCGCCAAGCGATGGCCGCCCTGTGCCGACAACAAATCGCCCGCGTACCGGATATAGCCAACCGCCGACCTCCGCACCCAAGGAACTTGCATGGCCCTGCCTCGCCCGCGTTTCGCACCGACTCTGCTCGCCCTGGCCCTGAGCCCGACGTTTTCCTGGGCCGCCGACTCGGTGGTCGCCCTCGACGCCACCACCATAAGAGACCAAGCCGGCGACAGCTACCAGGCCCGTGGCGCCACGGTTGGTGGTTTTACGGAGACACCGCTGCTCGATACCCCGGCGTCGGTTTCGGTGGTCACCCGGCAGTTGCTCGACGACCAGCAGGCCCGCCTGCTCAGCGATGTGCTGAAGAACGATGCGTCGGTGGGCGAAGCCTATGCCCCCATCGGTTACTACGAGAACTTCGTGGTGCGTGGCTTCTCGCTGAATGCCGCCAACAGCTATCGGGTCAATGGTCGCAGCGTGGTGGGCGAACAGAACGTGGCACTGGAAAACAAACAGCAGGTCGAGCTGCTCAAGGGTTTGTCCGGCCTGCAGAGCGGCGTGGTCGAGCCCGGCGGGCTGATCAACTACGTGACCAAGCGTACCGAGAACGTGCGCTCACTGAGCGTGGCCAGCAATCAGGATGGCGAACGCTATATCGCCGCCGACCTCGGCCACTGGTTTGGCAGCGAGCAGGAGCTGGGCCTGCGCCTCAACCTGGCCCACGAGGACATTCGCTCCTTCGTCGAGCACGCCGATGGCAAGCGCGACTTCATCTCCCTGGCGCTGGACTGGAACCTGTCGCCCAACGCCACACTGCAGCTCGACGCCGAATACCAGATCCGCGAGCAGCGTTCGGTCGCCGGCTATCAATTGCTTGGCGGCACTCAGGTGCCAAGCGGCGTCGACCCGGATAAACGCCTGGGCCATCAGAGCTGGGGGAAACCCGTGGGCATTGATTCGCTGAACCTGGGCGGGCGTTTCGAGTACCGCTTCGATGACAACTGGAAGGCCGCAATCGATGCCTCGCGCAGCCAGGTGGTGATCGACGACTACAGTACTTTTCCCTACGGCTGCTGGGGCTCTGCCGGTTGCGCAGGCATTGCCAACGCCAATTTCTTCAGCCCGGAAGGTGATTACGATATCTCCGACTACCGCAGCCCGGATGACACCCGCCGCCATGATGAACTGCAGGCAACGCTATCCGGCGCCTTCACTACTGGCACAATCGGCCATGAGCTGACCGTAGGCAGCAGTGCACTGCGTCGCACGGTGGATCGTCGCAGTTCGGTCAACGTGCCAATCGGTACCGGCAACATCCATGAAGACGTTGCCGACTTCGCCCCAACCGACCTACCGCTCAACCCCAAGAATCGCCGCCTCGACAGCCGCCAGTACGGGCTGTTCTTCAGCGACCGCATCAGCTTCGACGAGCACTGGCAGGTGCTGCTCGGCGGGCGTCAGGTGCGTCTGGACGAAGAATCATTTGATGAGGATGGCATTAGCCAACGTCATACGCGCCGCTCCGATTTTTTACCCAACGCCGCTCTCCTTTATAAGCCTCAAGCGGATACCACCCTGTACCTGAGTTACAGCAAAGGACTGTCCCTAGGGGGCGAAGCTCCCTGGTTCACTAGCAACAAGGATGAAATCCTTGCCCCGACCATTTCCCGCCAGTTGGAAGCAGGCTTCAAACGTGACTGGCAGGGCCTGAGTCTAGGCGCAGCGCTGTTCCGTATCGACCAGGCGCTGCAATACAGCCGCCCGGACGACAACGGCGACCTGACCTACGTGCAACAGGGCAAGCAGCGCAATATCGGCCTGGAGCTCTCTGCCAGCGGGCAGGCAACTCGCGATCTGCAGCTATCGGCCAGCGCTGCAGTGATCCGCGCCCGGGCGATCGACAGCGGCACCGAAGCCTATGAAGGCCATCAGGCGGTTAACGTGCCGCGCGTGCGCGCCAGCCTGTCGGCCGATTACCGGATACCCGGCATTCAGGGCCTGTCGCTGCTCGGCGGCCTACAATACAGCGGCAGCAAGTACGCCAACCCGAACGGCACGGTGAAAGTCGCCGACTACACGGTGTTCAACCTTGGCAGCCGTTACACCACGCGTATAGAAGGCTACGAAACGGTACTGCGCCTGACCGTCGACAACCTGTTCGATAAACGCTACTGGCGCGACACCGGCGCCTACCAGGGCGATGGCTACCTGTTCCCGGGCGACCCGCGCACGGCGCGCCTGTCCGCAACCGTCAGTTTCTAGTCGAAGCCCTGCCCTCGGGGCGATACGATAGCGGCCATTGCGCAAACCGAATGATGACCTCCAATCGCCGCAAGACGCTGCTCCTAAATAAGAAGCGCGTGACCCGACGAAAACTGTAGGAGCCCGCTTGCGGGCGATGCGCTTGCAGCCATCATGCGAGTTATCGTTATGGCCACCAATCGCCGGCAAGCCGGCTCCTACGGAACGCTCAACAATCTCGGGTAAGCACGCCCCTCTGGTGAGCATCTGAATACCACCAAGGAAGCCACGGCAAAGCCATGCTCAATTTTCATCTGTTCACTCTCGTAATGCTGGCCACCCTTCTGTCCGGCTGCCAGCAAGCTCCCAAAGAGCATGATCAGCTCGACGCGGTGCTGTGGACGCAAACCTCTATCGAGCACGAACTGCTCTATCGCCAGGTTTATGCCGCCGCGACCCGTCAGTTGCAACCCGCGCTGGCCGATCCGCACTGGGATGCCCTGGCGCAACCGCCGCGCAACCTGACGGGCCTGCCGCCCGCACTGATCGTCGATATCGATGAAACGCTGCTCGACAACACCCCCGTGAATGCCAAGTCAGTGGTCGATGGCGGCGCTTATGATTACGCCGAATGGTATCGCTGGGTGGAAAAAGCCGAGGCCCGTGCCCTGCCAGGCTCGGTAGCCTTCATGCAAGCGGCGACCAAGCTCGGCATCACGCCCTATTACCTGACCAATCGCGAGCCCGGCCAGGAAGCCGACACCCTGCGCAACCTGCGCCAGGCGGGCTTTCCCGTCGAGGACGAAGGGCAGATCCTTACCGCAGGAACGGCCATCGGTGGCTGCCAGAACGCCGGTTCAGACAAGACCTGCCGCCGCCAGTGGGTCGGTGAACGCGCTCGGGTTCTGCTGCTGGTCGGCGACAGCTACGGCGACTTCATTGCCGCGCCCAATCGCCTGAGCGAGCAACGCCAGGCTGCGGCGCCCTATCAGGCCTGGTTCGGCCAACGCTGGTTCCTGCTGCCCAACCCGACCTACGGCGGCTGGTACACCGCGCCCTATGGTGATCGTGACGAGCTGCCCGATACGCAGAAACGCGCCCTGAAGCACAAGGCGCTAGTTCTGCCATAAGGCGACAAAATTCTTGCATCATCGACGAGCAGCGGCTTTCCCCAGAGAGCCGCCGCGCATCTGCATATTGCAGGCCAAAGTTCCCGAATAAACCCTACATATTGTGTTTATGTGACGAAGTGAATTTCCCTCGGCAAACCCTGAAAAAAACTCCCTGCGGCAACATAGCCCTCAATTCCAACATCACTCCCAGCATCGCCAGTATCCATGGGCATTTGCGCCACTTACCCCGCATTAACCCACAGATTTATCCACAGGTTGCAGGGCTTGCCTTAGCTCCCTCACCGCACTATCTTGTATCCCCAGCTCGCCAAACACCTACATGTTGGGTTTTTGACCAAAACGGACACAAGCACAAATGCCCTGAAGAAGTCCATGCCCAGCGTCGTTTCGGTGCACAGAACAGCCACCGAGTAGCACGCTCCGGTAACCAGACATACAGCGGTATCGAGCGACCCGGGTCGTTCGGCGCAAATAGAACACCGCTCGCCACGCTTGCAACGGCAACACTACATCTAGTGACCGCATGCAGCAGGAAGCACCAGTTAAGCCAGGGATAGCGTTCCGGCATCGAAGCAGTACCGACTGCAGCTGCGCAAAAATGCCAGCCAGTCCATCACCGCCTTTTTGCAACACCCTGCTGCCAGCCTTGTGCAGGCTTCAGGTTTTGTCGATTGGAATGAAAGCCAGGTACAGATAACGATTCGCTGCAGAACGCTCATCCCGGAAAAATTTCATTGATCATGGAGACCTTCATGCACACCGACACCACTCGCGAGAACCCTCAGGCCCAAGCGCCTCAAGGCGACGCCACCCAGGCACTGGCTGCAACCGCACCGGGCCAACTGCGTGTGATCAAGCGTAACGGCACCGTCGTGCCGTACACCGGTGACAAAATCACCGTCGCTATCACCAAGGCGTTTCTCGCTGTGGAAGGTGGCAATGCTGCTGCCTCTTCGCGTATCCATGACACCGTCGCCCGCCTGACCGAACAGGTCACCGCGACCTTCAAGCGTCGCATGCCCTCCGGCGGCACCATTCATATCGAAGAGATCCAGGATCAGGTCGAACTGGCCCTGATGCGCTCCGGCGAGCAGAAAGTCGCCCGCGACTACGTGATCTACCGAGAAGCCCGCAGCCAGGAACGCAAAACCTCTAGCGCCGCCGACGGCATCGCCCAGCCGCACCCGAGCATCCGCGTGACCCTGGCTGACGGCAGCATGGCGCCGCTGGACATGGGCCGCCTCAACACCATCGTTACCGAGGCCTGTGAAGGTCTGCTGGAAGTCGACGGCGCGCTGATCCAGAAAGAAACCCTGAAGAACCTGTACGACGGCGTTGCCCAGAAAGACGTCAACACCGCCCTGGTGATGACCTCCCGTACCCTGGTCGAGCGTGAGCCGAACTACAGCTACGTCACCGCCCGCCTGCTGATGGACAACATCCGCGCCGAAGGCCTGAGCTTCCTCAACGTCGCCGCCAGCGCCACTCACCACGAGATGGCCGAGCTGTACGCCAAGGCCCTGCCCGCCTACGTCGAAGCCGGCGTCGAGTTCGAACTGCTCGACCCGAAACTGAAAACCTATGACCTGGAAAAACTGGGCAAGGCGATCAACCACGAGCGCGACCAGCAGTTCACCTACCTGGGCCTGCAGACCCTGTACGACCGTTACTTCATCCACAAGGACGGCATCCGTTTCGAACTGCCGCAGGTATTCTTCATGCGCGTGGCCATGGGCCTGGCCATCGAAGAGCCGAAGAACCGCGAAGACCGCGCCATCGAGTTCTACAACCTGCTCTCGAGCTTCGACTACATGTCGTCGACGCCGACCCTGTTCAACGCCGGCACCCTGCGTCCGCAGCTGTCCAGCTGCTACCTGACCACCGTGCCAGACGACCTGGGCGGCATCTACGACGCCATTCGCGACAACGCCCTGCTGAGCAAATTCGCTGGCGGCCTGGGTAACGACTGGACACCGGTTCGCTCGCTGGGCGCCTACATCAAGGGCACCAACGGCAAATCCCAGGGCGTCGTGCCGTTCCTCAAAGTGGTCAACGACACCGCTGTCGCGGTCAACCAGGGCGGCAAGCGCAAAGGCGCCGTGTGTGCCTACCTGGAAACCTGGCACATGGACATCGAAGAGTTCATCGAACTGCGCAAGAACACCGGTGATGACCGTCGCCGCACGCACGACATGAACACCGCCAACTGGATCCCGGATCTGTTCATGAAGCGCGTCTTCGACGACGGCCAGTGGACACTGTTCTCGCCAAGCGAAGTGCCGGATCTGCACGACCTGACCGGCAAGGCCTTCGAAGAGCGCTACGAGTACTACGAAGCCCTGACCGAGTACCCAGGCAAGATCAAACTGTTCAAGACCATCCAGGCCAAAGACCTGTGGCGCAAAATGCTCTCGATGCTGTTCGAGACCGGCCACCCATGGCTGACCTTCAAAGACCCGTGCAACCTGCGCAGCCCGCAGCAGCACGTGGGCGTGGTACACAGCTCCAACCTGTGCACCGAGATCACCCTGAACACCAACGCCGATGAAATCGCCGTGTGTAACCTGGGCTCGATCAACCTGCCGAACCACATCGTCGACGGCAAGCTGGACACCGCCAAGCTGCAGCGCACCGTAAACACCGCCGTACGCATGCTCGATAACGTCATCGACATCAACTACTACTCGGTGCCGCAAGCGCGCAACTCCAACTTCAAGCACCGTCCGGTTGGTCTGGGCATCATGGGCTTCCAGGACGCGCTGTACCTGCAGCACATCCCGTACGGCTCCGACGCCGCTGTCGACTTCGCCGACAAATCCATGGAAGCGGTCAGCTACTACGCCATTCAGGCTTCCTGTGACCTGGCCGACGAGCGTGGCGCCTACGAAACCTTCCAGGGTTCGCTGTGGAGCAAGGGCGTTCTGCCTCTGGATTCCCAGCAGATCCTCATCGAGGCCCGTGGCCAGAAGTACATCGACGTCGACCTGAACGAAACCCTGGACTGGGCGCCGGTGCGTGCTCGCGTACAGAAAGGTATTCGTAACTCGAACATCATGGCCATCGCGCCGACCGCGACCATCGCCAACATCACCGGCGTATCGCAGTCCATCGAGCCGACCTACCAGAACCTGTACGTGAAATCGAACCTGTCGGGCGAATTCACCGTGATCAACCCCTACCTGGTTCGCGACCTCAAGGCGCGCGGCCTGTGGGATTCGGTCATGATCAACGACCTCAAGTACTACGACGGCTCCGTGCAGCAGATCGAGCGCATCCCGCAAGAACTGAAAGACCTGTACGCCACCGCCTTCGAAGTCGACACCAAGTGGATCGTCGATGCCGCCAGCCGTCGCCAGAAGTGGATAGACCAGGCGCAATCGCTCAACCTGTACATCGCCGGTGCATCGGGCAAGAAGCTCGACGTGACCTACCGCATGGCCTGGTACCGTGGCCTGAAAACCACCTACTACCTCCGTGCCCTGGCCGCGACCAGCACCGAGAAGTCCACCATCAGCACCAGCAAACTCAACGCGGTGTCCAGCGGTGGCGACCAAGGCTTCAGCGCAGCCTCTGCTGCCGCGCCAGCCAACGAGGCCTCCCCTGGCCCGGCTCCGGTTCCGAAGGCATGCGCCATCGACGAGCCGGATTGCGAAGCCTGCCAATAAGAGGTATCCGCCGGGTTGCAGCCTTCACTGCAATCCGGCACCGATAACGCGAAGCCAGGCGCAGCCCTGGCAATAATCAGCCGTAGCGCTCTGCGTGCACCTCGAGCCACCGACGATTAGCCACTATCCATACAGGCCGGCTCTCATGCCGACCCTCAAGCAGGAGCCAACCCATGCTGAGCTGGGACGAATTCGACAAGGAAGACGGCGCTGAAGCTGCCGCTCCCAAACAGACTGCCGCACAAGCCAGTGCCGACATGAGCCTGGAAAAGCTCAATCAGGTCGGTGGCAACGCCGCCCTCGAAGCACGCGCCATCGACGCCAACGACTCCGATGCAGTCGCCCGCGCCAAGAAAGCCCTGAACGACCTCGACATCCAGGAAGGTCTGGACGATCTGGAAGGCGCCTCTGGTCGCGTGGAAGTCGGCGACAAGCAGATGATCAACGCCCGTGCCGACCTCAACCAACTCGTACCTTTCAAGTACGACTGGGCCTGGCAGAAGTATCTGGATGGTTGCGCCAACCACTGGATGCCGCAGGAAGTGAACATGAACGCCGACATCGCGCTGTGGAAATCCACAGACGGTCTCAGCGAAGACGAGCGCCGCATCGTCATGCGCAACCTCGGCTTCTTCTCCACCGCCGACAGCCTGGTAGCCAACAACCTGGTACTAGCCGTGTACCGCCTGATCACCAACCCCGAGTGCCGCCAGTACATCCTGCGCCAGGCCTTCGAGGAAGCGATCCACACCCACGCCTACCAGTACTGCATCGAATCGCTGGGCATGGATGAAGGCGAAATCTTCAACATGTACCACGAGATCCCGAGCGTCGCGAAGAAAGCCTCCTGGGGCCTCAAGTACACCCGCTCGATCTCCGATCCCAAGTTCGAAACCGGCACCCCGGAAACCGATCGCCAGTTCCTCAAGAACCTGATCGCCTACTACTGCGTACTCGAAGGCATTTTCTTCTACTGCGGCTTCACCCAGATCCTCTCCATGGGCCGCCGCAACAAGATGACCGGCACCGCCGAGCAGTTCCAGTACATCCTGCGCGACGAATCCATGCACCTGAACTTCGGTATCGACGTGATCAACCAGATCAAGATCGAAAACCCGAGCCTATGGGACGCGCAGATGAAAGACGAAGCGACCCAGATGATTCTGCAGGGCGCCCAGCTGGAAATCGAATACGCCCGCGACACCATGCCCCGCGGCGTACTCGGCATGAACGCCGCGATGATGGAGGACTACCTCAAATTCATCGCCAACCGTCGCCTGACGCAGATCGGCCTGAAAGAAGAATACCCAGGCGCCAGCAACCCCTTCCCATGGATGAGCGAAATCATGGACTTGAAGAAAGAGAAAAACTTCTTCGAGACCCGTGTGATCGAGTATCAGACTGGCGGGGCGTTGAGCTGGGATTGATGGCAATTTGAAATTACGCTAGATTCACCCAACACCTGCCATGGATGTTGGGGTTGAAGCTTAGAAAAGCCCCGCCTAGTGCGGGGCTTTTCTATGGAAAAAAAGATGCCAGAGCCTACTATTAAGATAACTATGAGAGACCTTCAAAATAGCTTAAAGGAGCTATATGGAGAAAAAAACAAATCTAGTAGTTTTGAATACATCTATGCCCATGCTGCGCAAAACTGTGCATATCTAGCAAGAGCCGTCGAAAAGGGACAAGATCCTAGTACATACTTTATTAGTTCCTTCTCTTGGCTGTGTGCGCTTGGAACACATTTAAAAATCGACATCCAAGACTCTTTCCTCAGCAAGTTCCCAAACTGCTGTGCCTATTGCCTAGAAAGCAATTGCATCTGCGCAAAAACCAACAAAACATCATTAAAATTCACAAATCAAAAAGCAGCCAGAGAGGAGCGGTCAGAGAAATATAACTCCATTAAAAACAATCCCAGCTTAACCCCTAGCGCAGGGGATATTGCAAAAAATCTGAATAGTATTTACCCATCAAACTTAGCGATTTGGAAAACCCACGGATGCCACCATCACTTCTCTAGATTATTTGAAGAGCTGGGAGAGGTTTATGAAGCATACTGTTCTCACGTCGGGCAAGGCAGGCCAGTCCAAGCGATAGAAGAAGAGCTCGCCGACTGTATTGCATGGCTGCTATCGGCCTGGGACATACAGTATCCGAAGCTAGATTTTTCAGATGGCTTTAACAATATTTACGCTCAAAACTGCCCTATTTGCCATAACACTCAGTGCGCATGCTCGGATCACTACGCCAGGAACAAAGCTCTTCACTCTGAAGAAGATTTGCAGCGATTGCTGGCTAGCCTAACAGAGCTTTCCACTCAATTATCCAAGTCCACACCCACTATACCTTCAATTGAAGAAGCACTGACACTAGTCAACCAAGCGACAGAAGAGCTGAAAGAATCTGCGCAAACAAAAATCACCAGTGACTTGAGGCAAACAGTTAGCCGCAACGAAACACTTCTTGCAAGAGCGAAAAATATTTTGATTCGCACTCCAGAAGTAGCAGATAAGTTCAATTCACTTTTCGAAGCATATGAAAGAATTACAAACAGCCTACGCTGGACTTAGTCTTTAAAAGATTTCGCGTGGAAAAGGGAACTGGAAAGAGGGGAAAGATTTATTTTCTGCGTCGCACTCCTCTACTGATTTCGCCCTTACGGCGAGTCACTTTCTCTTTGCTCGCGCGAAAGAGAAAGTAACCAAAGAGAAAGCGCGCCCGGCATCCGGGTTTCGCTACACTCAACTCCCCTCGCTCCGGCATTGTTCCGAGGGTCGTCACGGTGGGCCATCCCTGGCCCATCGTTCCTCGTTTGGCATCCATGCCAAACGCCCCTCTCCACAGCACCTCCACTCGGCCTCCTGACGGGATTCAGGTATCGTATTGTTTTGAACGTCTTGCGGAAGGCAGAGCAACAAGCGAGTAGCCCGAACAACCACTGTAGAGGTGGATGAAGAGCGCGTCATCCAACCCACGTCGAATGTCTCCGCGTAGGGTGGACAGCGCGAAGCTTGATCACCATGATTCATGGCAACCCCATGTTCAAAGGTTGATCGAGGATGACTAAAGGTAGTTTCTGTGAACGCTTTGAGCTCGCGTATATCGCAAGCACCAATTTGAAAAACGTAAGAGAGTAAAGCTTGAAAAGCATTTGGAAAAGCAAGATTATCAGGGGTTTGTCAGTACCACTTGCTGTGATTATTGCAAGCGTCGGCCTTCTCAGTGATGTTGGTGGGGTTTGGGACTTATTAAAGAATTTTATTCCCAATAAAGAACCACTTGTAGCAATACAGGGTCGTTTCAGTCCGATTTTCAGAAATCCTGGGTTTTCTAGCAATCACGACGATGTATCTCTTAGCTTCCAAGTGCGCAACTATAGTGAAGCACCAGTTACGCTAATTGCTGCATCCTTATCTGTGGAGAATGCTCGAACCGTGGCCGTCGCGAAGAGCGGTGGCAAAGGTGGATGTACGCTCGGCCCTGCTCGAAACGAAAACAGTCCAATCACCATTGCGCCAGGAGCGACTCAATGGCTCACCGTCGGTGAAAATATCGAGTTGCGGGGTGTTTCGTCCTATCTTACTGACAAAAGATTATCTAACGTCTTTGTACATGAAACGGCAGGTTCGCCTTTTGGCATTGCGCAACTGACCTATGTAGATGATCTGAATGCGTATTTTGATAAAGCTTATGGATCGCAGGCGAGAATTAAAGTCACCGTGCAATCCATCTCAAATAAAGAGCATATTTTTACCTTTCCAATTGCACAGGGAAAAAATCTTTTCGCAACGGACGGAAGCTTACACCATGACTGGTTGATCGCTAACTGGAAAAACTGGAAGAATATTCGGTCGCTGGGTGGATATAAATGTGAACTCAAGTATGACTCTTAAGAAATGCTATACATATTTTGATCGTTCCAGCGTTTCGCGTGGAAGCGCCGCCCCGGACGCGCCAGCGTCCAGCAAGTAGCCGGACAACTGCCACAACGGTGTATGAAAAAGCGTCATACACCCTACACACTTTTTGGCAGACTTGTATTCGCTCGAATTCCATAAATATGAGTAAACGTTTTCATATGCTGCAAAGAATGCCGCTGATTGCACCGTTGATCGCCCTGCTCGCCGGATGCGAGACAACGATACTCGGAAGTACCGCCGCCGGATGCGCCACCAGGGCAGAGCCCATGCTCCTGCCCGAGTACTTACCGGACGGCCAGGTGGGAGTACCGTACAGACAGAGCATCGAAATCACCAACGCCTCAACGCCTGTCCATGGCTTCTATGTCAGCGATAAAACACCGATGCCGGCAGGCTTGCGTATTGAGCATCAGGACCGTGAAGCACAGGCACTGATCAAGGGAATCCCGACCCAAGCCGGCCATCATAAGGTTCATATTTCTGTGGGAACCTATGGAACGCAGTGCGTGGGACTGCACGCCGAGCGCACTTACAACCTGCGTATCGTTGATTAGCAAGTCGTACAGATCGTCTTTCAGACTACGCTGTAGTCGCTGGCTACTAGCTAGCCTTTGCTCTTCTTCTTGGCAATCGCCTTCATCCGCGCCGTAGCCTTCTGCACGGTGGCCATCTTCTCGGGGCGTTTCATGCCGCGCCATTTGCGCATTTCTTCTCGGGTGCGGCCGCAGCTGACGCACATTTCGCTGTTGAGCTGGCACAGCGAAACGCAGGGATTTTCGATGTCTTTAGCCACGTTTGTCGCTCACTTGCGCTGCTCTGAGCGAAACGCGACGTGGGCGGCGATGTTAGACACGGTGATGCCCACCTCCTCAAAGGCGGCCAGCGTCAGGTCATGCATTCTCGCCCTGTCCGGGCTGGCGATTGCCTTATCCTTGCTCGCTTCGGTATCGAACACCCAGGTGACGATGAGGCTCTGCGGAAAGCGCTCGTAGTCCACATCGTGGGTAAGCCACTGGAAGCCGACGATCTCGCTTTTGGCCGTCTCGCAGGCGGTGGTCAGCGTACGAGCCAGCTCGCGCTCCATGCCCGAGTATTTGCGTTTCAACGATGCCATAAGCCTCTGCCAGATTTGAATCCGATGTTGCGCAATTTTACCTGAAGCCCCGGCAGATAACGCCCCGATCATCTCGTCCCGCCGCCACAGCCACAGGCGTTACAATGGCGCCCGCCGATTCACACAAGAGCCCGCCCTTCGATGTTCACCCTCGTACACCTGAATGCCACACCGCCCGAGTCCCTGAAAAGCCAGGTGCTGCAGATGGTGGTGGACTACTTCAGCGATATCAGCCCCGTGTCGCTGACGCCCAGCAACCCGCTCTATCAGCTGTACCAGTACGTGATCGGCTACGAGGTGCACCTGTATCTGCAGGCCATGAACGGTAACGCCGACAGCCCCACACAGCTGATCCTGGCGTTGGATGACGAAGACCCGTCCCTGGTGCTGGGGTTTGCCCTCTACCTGCCCAGCCAGGACGACGCCGAGGCCTGCACCCTGGCCTATATGGCCGTGCAGGCCAGCCATCGCCGGCACGGTGTGGCGCGGGCCATGCTGCAGCAGATCATCGAGCGTCACCCGCATGTGGAGCTGGCATGCGCGGCGGGCAAGGTGCCAACCTTCGAGGCCATGGGCTTTCGTGTGCTGGCGGCGCAGGGCCCGCAGGTGTCGATGAATACCCGCAGCTATCGCTCGGATGGCATGGTGGCGGTGCAGGATCTCATGCCGATTTACCAGTCCACTGAAGTGCGACAGATCCATGCGTATCTGTTGAAGCAACACGGCAAGAAGGCCATGAGCGAGGCGGAGAAGAAGCGCGACCGGCTGCTCGACCAGATGGCCCATCAGGCTGAGTTGTTGGTGCGTGAGCGGCTTGCCTATGGCTCCATTCATTGATCGCTTTCGTGAAACACGGGGGCCTTTCCGGCACCCTGAACGAGTGGCAGATACGCCCTTGGCTCTAACGCTCGTGCCCTGACCACAGCCTGCTTTTGTTACAGGTCGGCGGCAAACTCAAAAAGCCCGATGTCAGGCACAGGGCCTAGAAAATCTCTCCCGAAAATCCAGTCCAAACTTTCCCGTTCGCGCCACAGTCATTTGTAGTAACGAGATATTTCGCTCGTTCTGCCATTGCCTTGAGGGGCTGCCATTATGATCCGCGACGACCGTACTGCTCCAGTCGGCTACACCCAACCCGTTTACCATGACTCCACTGCTGTGGCGCCACTGCTCAAGCGCATTTCCTGGAGTGCGATTGTGGCGGGGGTCGTACTCGCCATGGTGGTATCACTGCTACTCAACCTGCTGGGCACGGCCATCGGCAGCGCCAGCATCGACCCGCTGCAGGAGGCCGACCCGCTGTCTGGTATCGGTACCGGCGCCGCTATCTGGGTGGTGATCAGTGCGGTGATTTCGCTGTTCATTGGTGGCTGGGCAGCGGGTCGCCTGGCGCAGCGTGAGGGTGCCTTCCATGGCCTGCTGGTCTGGGCCAGCGTTTCGCTGATCACTGTATACCTGGTCTCCAGTGCGGTAACCGGTGTGGTGCGTGGCGGCCTGAATCTGGCTGGCAGTGGTATGTCGGCACTGGGCAGCGGCATCGCCCAGGTCGCACCGGCACTGAGTGGCAAGATTCAGGATCAGCTGCGCGAACAGGGTATCGAGTTCAATCTGGACGATATTCAGGGCGAGCTCGAACAAGCCATGCGTCAGACTGGCAAGCCTGAACTGAACCCGGAGAACCTCAACCAGCAAGCGCAAGCCACTCAGCAGGATGCGCAGAACACCGCCCAGCGCAGCGCTGAAAACCCTCAACAGGCCGGCGAGCAACTGGGCAGCCTGCTGGATCGCATCAAAGCCAAGGGCGACCAGGCCTGGGACGCTGCCGACCGTGAAGCGTTGGTCAATCTGATCAAGGCACGCGGTAACAAAACCGACGCCGAGGCCAACCAGATCGTCGATCAAGCTCAAGCCAGCTATCGCCAGGCTTACGCCAAGTATCAGGAACTGAAAGCCCAGGCCGAGCAGAAAGCCCGTGAAGCGGCTGAGGTAGCGGCCAAGCGCGTTTCCCAGGGTGCCTGGATTCTGCTGATCACCCTGGTGATTTCAGGGCTGGTCGCGGCGGGTGCCGGTGTACTGGGTCGCCGCACTCAGCCACCTGCAAAAATAGTGGCTGCCGTCTGATCCACGCGCACTGCATCGGCTGAAGCAGGCCGTAAAACATGCCCGCAATGACAGTTCATCGGTCGTTGCGGGCATTTTTTTGCCAACTAACTGAGAGGGCGCCCCCCACGGAAGCAAGCCGACCTCCGCTCTTGAGAGCCGCCAACGTGCTCGGATTGGCACACCAGTGAAACAGGGAGCGCCGCACAGTTTTCCAGGTGCTCCATCACCGATAATGCCTGTGCGAGTGAGTGCTGCTAACGAACGCGTTGGCAGATTCCGACTTCAGGAACCCGTATATGGACATCCGCTTTCTGACCTTCCCCGATTTCCACAACGTCTATTTCTACCGGTTCATCACCCTGGCCATTCTCGTGGCAAGCAGTGGTTTGGTTCTGATCAAAGCGCCCAGCACTCCCCTCCCCGAGCTGCTGCTGATCGGCGTCTGCCTGCTGAGCATGTCGTGGCGCTTCGCCCTGGAATGGCGAATGCTCGCAAAAGCCGGCCCGGCCTCTATCCATAATGATGAGCTGATCGTCTCCAGCGACGCGACCGACCAGAAGATTGCGCTGACGAAAATTCGCTCGGTAACCTCCAGGCACAGCATTTTCATGGTGCGGCGCTACCGGTCATGGAGCGATCACCTGGCGTTTTTAGAGTTCACGTTGAACAACGGCGAGCGCATTTACACCCTGGTGGAAAGCGCTGTGCTGGAGTTTCCAGCGGGTAAGCAAACCCTGAGCACGGTCAATGCGGCCGTTCTTGCCGCCAAGATAAAGAACCTGTGAGTTGACGGTGAAACGCGACGCCTGAACTCAGGAGCCGCGCACCGCTCTGCAATGCCTTTTACCGGATCCTAATCCGGCACTTCCACGCTGATATGAATTGCGTCATGGCGCCAGTACTCGAGGTCGCAGTCGATCAGGCGGCCGCGCTGGTCGCGGTTGACCCGGATGATGCGCAACGCCGGGCTGCCGGGCGCCACCTTGAGCGCTGCAGCGGCGTCGGCATGCAGCGCGGTGGGCACCATGTCGAAACGTACTCGGCCGTAGTGCACGTCGTACTCGCTGGCATACAGTTCGGTCAACGAACGGGTCAGATCGTAATCGAGGATGCCGGGGAAATAGTCGGGGTTCAGGTAATGCTCGACATACAGCACCAGACGCCCGTCGATGCGGCGCGCCCGGCGGATCTGGTAGACGCTGGACAGCCCGGACAAGCCCAGCAGTTGGCAGACCTGTGAGTGTGCCGGCATCAGTCGGGCACTCAGTACGTCGGTGGCGGGCACTCTGCCCTGCTCCGCGACCATGGCGTGAAAGTGCGTGCGTACCAGGGGGTTGTAGGCGACCCGCGCGGGCGAGACGAACCAGCCGCGACGTTCCTCGCGGTACACCAGGCCCTGGGCTTCCAGTTGCCCCAGCGCCTCACGCAGGGTGATCCGTGTCGTGTCGAACAATTCGCTCAGGCGCCGCTCGGCCGGCAACTTGGCACCGGCAGGCAGCAGGCCGTGCTCGATCTGTTCCTGCAACGCCCGGCAAATGGTGGTGACGGCCCGTGGCGTGTCGTCGCGCATCACGCTGATTCCTTTTGGACTAGACCAGCCCCATTACAGGGCACGTAACAGCCATCAGCTGGCTGCAATGCTTGCTCACAAGCCTAGGCAAGCCGGATGACCGGCAGATGACAGGCTGCTTTCAAGCACGCCCCATGCCAGTGACAAGCCCGCCAATTCAAAGGCTTAACCTGGTCTACGCTTGCTGAGCGGGGCCTCGCCGAAGGCTCCGGATGTGCGCGACGGCCATAACGACACAAAACTGTCATTGGCGCCGCCTACATTGGCTTGGGTCTTGCTGATCTAGACCAACCCTCAACGCAAAGGAGTTTCCAATGAAACAACTGCTACTGGCATCGCTGATGGGCAGCGCCATCGCTCTGGCTTCCCAGGCCATGGCCGCCGAGACGGATATAACTGCACTGGAACAGGCCGCACGCAAAGAAGGCGCCGTGAACAGCGTCGGCATGCCGGACAGTTGGGCCAACTGGAAGGACACCTGGCAGGGCCTGAGCGACAAGTACGGCCTCAAGCACATGGACACCGACATGAGCTCGGCCCAGGAAATCGCCAAGTTTGCCGCCGAAAAGGACAACGCCAGCGCCGATATCGGTGACGTGGGCGCCGCCTTCGGCCCGATCGCCGTGCAGCAGGGCGTGACCCAGCCCTACAAACCGACCACCTGGAGCCAGATCCCGGAGTGGGCCAAGGATGCCGACGGCCACTGGATGCTCGCCTACACCGGCTCCATCGCCTTCATCATCAACAAGCAGTTGGTGAAAGACGCCCCGAAAAGCTGGGCCGACTTGAAAACCGGCAAGTACCGCGTGGCCATCGGTGACGTCAGCGCTGCTGCTCAGGCCGTCAACGGCGTGCTGGCTGCGGCCATCGCCAACGGTGGCGACGAGAAGAACATCCAACCGGGCCTGGACTACTTCGCCGAAATCGCCGAACAGGGGCGTCTGTCACTGGCCAACCCGACCATCCAGACCCTGGAAAAAGGCGAAGTGGAAGTCGGCATCGTCTGGGACTTCAACGGCCTGAGCTACCGCGACCAGATCGATCCGAATCGCTTCGAAGTGCTGATCCCTTCCGACGGCTCGGTGATCTCCGGCTACACCACCATCATCAACAAATACGCCAAGAACCCCAACGCCGCCAAGCTGGCCCGCGAGTACATCCTCAGCGACGCCGGGCAGATCAACCTGGCCAAAGGCAACGCCCGCCCGATCCGCGCCGAGCACCTGACCCTGCCGGCTGAAGTGCAGGCCAAGCTGCTGCCCAACGAGCAGTACGCCAAGGTCAAGCCGATCAAGGACGCCGCCGCCTGGGAAACGACCTCGAAAACCCTGCCGCAGCTGTGGCAGGAAAACGTGATCATCAACATGGAGTAATCCAGGCACCGTGTAGCCCGGGTCGAGCGCAGCGAAACCCGGGAAACCTGCCCTGGGTATCGCTTCGCTCAACCCAGGCTACGTCTCTACGCCACTCTCAACCCAGGATCACCCATGCCGTCCAAGGTCATCCTCGTCATTCTCGACGGCCTCAATTTCGAGGTCGCTCGGCATGCGCTCGGCCACTTGCAGGCGTATCGCGCAGCCGGGCGTGCCGCCCTGTACAAACTCGAATGCGAGCTGCCTTCGCTGTCCAGGCCGCTCTACGAGTGCATTCTCACCGGCGTGACGCCGATCGAAAGCGGCATCGTGCACAACAACGTGGTGCGCCTGAGCCATCAGCGCAGCGTGTTCCACTACGCCCGTGCCGCCGGGCTGAGCACTGCGGCTGCCGCCTACCACTGGATGAGCGAGCTGTACAACCGTGCGCCGTTCGTGGCGGCCCGTGACCGCCATACCAGTGACGTCGAGCTGCCGATCCAGCACGGGCACTTCTACTACGCCGACCACTACCCGGACTCGCACCTGTTCGACGATGCCGAGAGCCTGCGCCTCGCGCATGCGCCAGACTTTCTGCTGGTGCACCCGATGAACATCGACGACGCCGGCCACAAGCACAGCCTCGACAGCAGCCAGTACCGCAACGCGGCGCGGGTCGCCGACATCCTGCTGGCCGGCTACCTGCAGACCTGGCTGGACGCTGGCTATCAGGTGCTGGTGACCGCCGATCACGGCATGAACGACGACCGCTCGCACAACGGCCTGCTGCCCGAAGAGCGCGAAGTGCCGCTGTTCGTACTCGGCGATGCCTTCAGCCTCGATGAAACGGCGACACCAAAGCAGCTGGAGCTGTGCGGCACCCTCTGCGACCTGCTCGGCGTGCCCCATGACAAACCTTCGTGCCGGGAGTTGTTGAAATGAGCACCACCAGCAAACCACGGGGCAAATGGCTGGCACTGCTGTGCCTGTTACCCTTCGCGGTGTTTTTCATCGCCTTCCAGATCGCCCCGCTGGTATGGGTGGCGCTCAACAGCCTGAATACGCCGGATGGCTGGGGCCTGGGCAATTTCGAGAAGGCGTTTTCCTCGAAGTTCTACATGCAGGCGGTCAAGCACAGCCTGCAGATCGCTTTCTGGTCGAGCGTGTTCGGCATGCTCATCGCCATCATCGGCAGCTACTCGCTGCGCCAGGTGGATTCGAAACTGCGTGATTTCGTCATCGCCTTTTCCAACATGACCAGCAACTTCGCCGGCGTGCCGCTGGCCTTCGCCTTCATCATCCTGCTCGGGTTCAACGGCGCGTTGACCCTGCTGCTGATCCAGGCCGGGCTGATCGAGAGTTTCAACCTGTACTCGAAGAATGGCCTGATCGTGCTCTACACCTACTTCCAGATTCCCCTCGGCGTACTGCTGCTCTACCCCGCCTTCGACGCCCTGCGTCAGGACTGGCGCGAGTCGGCAGCCCTGCTTGGCGCCGGCACCTGGGACTTCTGGCGGCATATCGGCCTGCCGGTACTGACCCCGGCGCTGCTCGGCACCTTCGTCATCCTGCTGGCCAATGCCCTGGGCGCCTACGCCACGGTGTATTACCTGACCACCGGCAACTTCAACGTGCTGCCGATCCGCATCGCCGCGATGATTTCCGGGGACATCTCCCTCGACCCGAACATGGCCAGCGCCCTGGCGATGATCCTGGTCGGCCTGATGGCGGCGATCACCCTCGTCCACCAGTTGCTGCTGCGCAGGAGCTACCATGTCCCACGCTAATGCGCCCACCGCCAGCCTCTACCACCGCGTGGTGGTTTGGGTGCTGTTCCTGATCCTGCTGCTGCCGCTGGCCGGTACTCTGCTCTATTCGCTTTCCACCAGCTGGTCGGCGACCATCCTGCCGGACGGCTTGACGTTCAAGTGGTACTTGGAGCTCTGGGGAGAGCCGCGCTTCCTCAAGGCGTTCGGCCAGTCGCTGCTGGTCTGCTTCGGCGCCCTGGCGCTGTCGGTGATGCTGATCCTGCCGCTGCTGTTCGTCGTGCATTACCACTTCCCCAAGCTCGACGCGGTAATGAACGTGCTGATCCTGCTGCCGTTCGCCGTGCCGCCAGTGGTGTCCGCCGTGGGCCTGCTGCAGTTGTATGGCTCCGGCCCGCTGGCCATGGTCGGCACACCGTGGATTCTGATCGGCTGCTACTTCACCATCGCCCTGCCGTTCATGTACCGGGCCATCACCAACAACCTGCAGGCGATCAACCTGCGTGACCTGATGGACGCCGCCCATCTGCTCGGCGCCAGCACCTGGAAAGCCGCCTTTCTGGTGGTGCTGCCCAACCTGCGCAAGGGCCTGATGGTGTCGCTGTTCCTGTCCTTCAGTTTTCTGTTCGGCGAATTCGTGTTCGCCAACCTGCTGGTCGGCACACGCTACGAAACCCTGCAGGTGTACCTCAACAACATGAAGAACAGCAGCGGCCACTTCAACAGCGCCCTGGTGATCTCCTACTTCTTTTTCGTCCTGGTGTTCACCTGGGCGGCCAATCGACTGAACAGGGACAAGGCATGAGCTTCCTGAGCATCCAGAACCTGCACAAAAGCTACGGCGGCACCTCGATCTTCAGCGACATCAACGCCGAGATCGAACAGGGTGAATTCGTCACCTTGCTGGGCCCATCGGGCTGCGGTAAATCCACCCTGCTGCGCTGCATCGCCGGCCTCACCGAGGTCAATGGCGGCAAAATCCTGCTCGCCGGCGAAGACCTGGTGCCCCTGGCACCACAGAAGCGCGGCATCGGCATGGTGTTCCAGAGCTACGCGCTGTTCCCCAACATGACCGCCGCGCAGAACGTCGCCTTCGGCCTGCGCATGCAGAAGACCGGCAAGGACGAATCCGCCGGGCGCGTGCAGGAAGCCCTGGCCATGGTCGAGCTCGGCGACTTCGCCAGCCGCTACCCACATCAGCTCTCCGGCGGCCAGTGCCAGCGCGTCGCCCTGGCCCGCTCGCTAGTCACCCGCCCGCGCCTGTTGCTGCTCGACGAACCGCTGTCGGCGCTCGATGCACGCATCCGCAAACACCTGCGCGAGCAGATCCGCAGCATCCAGCAGGAACTGGGCCTGACGACGATTTTCGTCACCCACGATCAGGAAGAAGCGCTGGTGATGAGCGACCGCATCTTCCTCATGAACGCCGGGCGCATCGTCCAGAGCGGCGACGCGGAAACCCTCTACACCGCCCCTGCTGATGCCTTCGCGGCCGGCTTCATCGGCAACTACAACCTGCTCGACGCAGCTACCGCCAGCCGCCTGCTCGGCTATCCGGTCAGCAGCCAGGTGGCCATCCGCCCGGAAGCCATCGTGCTCGGCCAGGGCACGATCGCAGCGCGGATTCGCAGTCACAGCCTGCTCGGTAATATCATCCGCTACCGGGTGGAAGCCGAAGGTGTGGAACTGCTGGTCGACGTGCTCAATCGCAGCGCGGACGACCTGCACGCCGACGGCCACTCAATCTCACTGGATATCGCGGCGAATGCCGTGCGAGAGGTAGCTTGATGGCACTGGCAATTTTCGATCTCGACGAAACCCTGATCAATGGCGACTGCGCCAGCTTGTGGAGCGAGCACATGGCCACGCTCGGCTGGGTCGACGGGGAAAGTTTCATCGCCAAGGATCATCAGCTGATGGCGCTGTACGCCGAAGGCAAACTGGCCATGGAGGACTACATGACCTTCAGCCTGTCGCCGCTGGTGGGGCGAACGCCGGAAGAAGTCGCCTTCGTCGTCGAGCCCTTCGTGGAAGACGTGATCGAACCGATCTTCTTCAGCGACGCCACCCGCTGCCTGGCCAACCACCGCGCAGCCGGCGACCGCATCCTGATCATCTCCGCCTCGGCGCACTTTCTGGTCAGCGCCATCGCCGAACGGCTGAAGGTTCAGGAGGTGCTGGCCATCGACCTGCACGAAGAATACGGCCACTACAGCGGCAAGACCGAAGGCGTGCTCACTTACCGTGAAGGCAAGGTCACCCGCCTGCACGCCTGGCTGGAGGAGCAAGGCGAAAGCCTGGAAGGCGCTTACTTCTACTCCGACTCACGCAACGACCTGCCGCTGTTGCAACGGGTCGCCAAGCCCCACGCGGTGAACCCCGATCCGGCACTGCTCGAGCATGCCGAGCGCGAAGGCTGGCCGATCCTGAGCTGGTCTTGAGCACTACAGCGGCAATGTGGCGAAAGCGGTCATCTGCTGCGGGGTTCGATCTGATCGTTCCTCACGCGCCGCGTGGGAATGCCTGCAGGGACGCTCTGCGTCGGATGTCGAGGCCTGGCGGGCGCAGAGCGCCCTGGATTGGGCTCCCACGCTGGAGCGTGGGTGCCATCATTTTTGGACGTTCGCGATCTCGTGGGAGGGGCTTTAGCCGCGAGCTCTTTACGCCTAGCTAGGCAAAATCGAGGCTAAAGCCTCTCCCACAAAAGCTCTGCTCACCGTCCGCTTCTGCCTTGAAGCCGCTTTGTACAGCCCACCAAATGAACAACCGCTATCGCCTTGAAGCAGCCCTGATAGCGCGTCAGAAGAGATCGTGAGCAGCTTAGAACGTCACGCCGGCGATCAGCGCAATGTTGCTGTAAGGCCGGCACTCGCCGGTGCGGATCTGTACCCGGGCGCTGGCACAGGCCGCCTTGAGTTCATCATGGCTGACCACCTGCCGCTCGCCCAGCTCGCCTTGGGCGGTCAGAGACTCGATGGCCTCAAGCGCCAGAGGCGCTACCTCCAGGGTTTCCCGGGCCAGCAGATGGCCCTGCACCTGCATTTCGCTCAGCACCACCTTCAGGGTGGTAACGAAGTCCGGCACGCCGGCGGTCAGCGCAAGGTCGATGCACGGGGTACCCGGCGGTACCGGCATGCCGGCATCACCGATGACGATGATGTCGCCATGCCCGAGCCGGGCGATGGCGGCGGAAAGCGCAGCGTTGAGCAGGGGCGTCTTCTTCATGCGGGCAACTCGTGGCGATAAGGAATTGAAGGCTGTGCGCCGGGCCGGGTAACGGCCAGTGCAGCAGCTTGCTGGCCCAGGTCGATGGCTGATTCCAGCGTCTGCCCGGCAGCCAGCGCGGCGGCGAAACCGCCGACGAAGGTATCGCCAGCGGCGGTGCTGTCCACGGCCACCACCGGGGCCACGGCGAAATGCGCATGACGCTCGGCATCGGCGTAGAGCACGCCCTGAGAACCCAGGGTGATCAGCACACGGCGAGCGCCGACCTGCAGCAACCGCTGCGCAGCGTGCAGGGCAGACTCGGGTGAGTCCACCGGCAAGCCAGTGAGCGCCGCGGCCTCGCTTTCATTGGGGATCAGGTAATCGGCCAGCCCATACCAGTGCGCCGGCAGTGGCCCACTGGCGGGCGCCGGGTTGAGGATAACCGTGCAGCCGGCCTCGCGGCCACGGGTCATGGCCGCCTCGACGGTGGTTTGCGGTACTTCCAATTGCACCACCAGTACCTGGGCGGCAGCCAGCAGCGCCGCCTGCGCATCGAGGTGAGCGGGCGTCAGGGCGCCATTGCCACCGGCGACGATGACAATCGCGTTCTGTCCGGCGTCATCCACCAGAATCGAGGCGATTCCCGTCGGCACGCCCTCGATCTCGCTGACCGCTGTGCAATCGATACCTTCCACGAGCAGCGCGGTACGCAAGCGTGCGCCGTAGGCATCGGCACCGACGCAGCCGATCATCGCCACCTGCGCGCCGAGGCGTGCCGCAGCGACCGCCTGGTTGGCGCCCTTGCCGCCCGCAGCCGTGGCGAAGTCATGCCCGGCCAGGGTTTCGCCACCATGGGGCAGGCGCGGCGCACGCACGATCAAATCCATGTTCAAGCTACCCACTACCACCAGATTGCCTTGCATCTGTTTCTGCTCCTCAGGACGCTGATGCGCCCAATGGGTAATTTCAGCCGCCCGCAGCGGCGGTGGACTCGCGCACCATCAGGGTCGGTTCGAGCAGCCATTGTTCGGGTTCGAGTTCCGGCGTGCGCACCCGCTGCAGCAAGCGCTCGGCAGCGCGCTCGCCAAGCTGGCCGATGTGCTGGCCAACGGTGGTCAGGGCCGGGTGCAAATAGCGACTCACTTCGATGTCGTCGAAACCCACCAGTGACAGCTCCAGAGGCACCCGCACACCACGCTCCGCAGCAGCGCGCAGCACGCCGAGGGCGATCATGTCGTTACCGGCGAAAATCGCCGTCGGCCGCGCCTCAACGCTCAGCAGGCCAAGCGCAGCGGCGTGCCCCGCCGGGCTGGTGAAGGCGCAGTGGATCGGCTCGGCAACCGGCAAGCCTGCTTCGACCAACGCCCGTTGATAGCCCGCCACCCGCAACTGCGCCACCTGGGTATCCACAGGCCCGGCAATGCAGGCGATGCGCCGATGGCCAAGCTCAAGCAGATGCCGGGTCGCCAGGTAACCGCCCTTTTCATGGTCGATCTGCAGGCGATCCGCACTGACCCCGTCGAGGGATCGGTCGACCAGCATCAGCGGCAGCCGCACCGCTGCCAGGGCCTGGGCGAAGGCGGCGTCGCGGGTCACGGTGGCGACGATAAGGCCATCGATACGGCGCTCCAGCAACACCCGCAGGTAACGCAACTGCTTGGCACCGTCGTCGTCGGAATTGCACAGGATCACGCTGTAGCCGTTGCGCTCGGCGTGATCCTCGATGCCCCGCGCCAACTCGGCGAAATAGGGGTTACTGGCGTTCGGCACCAGCAGGCCGAGGGTGCCGGTGGCGCGGGCTCTCAGCGACCGCGCCACGCCGCTGGGCACGTAACCCAGCTCGGCGATGGCCGCCTGCACCTTGTCGCGTACGCTGTCGCTGACCGGGCGCGTGCCGTTCACCACGTGTGAGACCGTGGTGTAGGAAATACCGGCACGTGCGGCGACGTCCTTGATGGTGGCCATGGATGATCAGGCCCGACGCTTGGCGCGATAGCTGCGGTAGGTATCGAGAATTACCGCTACCACGATCACCGCGCCGGTGATGATCCGTTTGGTCGGCTCGCTGGCGCCGATCTGCGCCAGTCCGGCGGCCAGCACGGAAATGATCAGCACACCGAAAAAGGTGCTGATCACCGAGCCACGGCCGCCCATCAGGCTGGTGCCACCGATCACCACGGCAGCGATCACCTGCAGTTCCAGGCCGGAACCGGCATTCGGGTCGGCCGCCTCCAGGCGCGAAATCTGGAACAGTGCCGCCAGCCCGGCGAGCAGGCCCATCAGCGCGAACACCGAGACCTTGTAGGGTTTCGGGTTGATGCCGGCCAGGCGCACCGCCTCTTCGTTGGTGCCGATGGCCACCAGATAGCGGCCGAACACGCTGCGCGTCAGCAGCAGGTGCGCCGCGACGATCACCAGCAGGGCAATGACGAACGACGGCGAGATACCTGCCGCGAACGGCGTCGACAGCCAGGCGTAGGCGTCGCCGATGTAAGCGGTGCGCGAGTCGGTGAGCTGGTAGGCCAGGCCGCGGGCCATCTCCAGCACGCCGAGGGAGACGATGAACGAGGGAATGCCCCAGGCCACCGTGATGATCCCGGTCACGCTACCGGCCAGCGCCGCGCAGGCCATGCCCAGTAACGCGGCGGGCACGATGCCCCAGCCGAAGCCGAGCGTCGCCACGCTGACCACGGCAGCCGCCAGGGCCAGTACCGAACCCACCGACAGGTCAATGCCACCGATGATCAGGATCAGTGTCATGCCCACCGCCAGCACCATCAGATCGGGGATCTGGTTGGCCAGGGTGGTGAAGGTGGCATAGGAAAGAAAATGGCTGCTCAACGAAGAAAACAGCACGATCATCGCCAGCAGCGCACCAGCCAGACCCAGGTAGGTGCCCAGGCCTTGATGGGTACCACTGCGCTTGGCAGGCGTGGCGGATGGAGTGGTCATTGGGAAAGCTCCTGTAACGGGGGGGCGACCTCGCCGAGCATGGCTTCGCGGCTGCGGTAGCCGGCGAACGCGGCAGCCAGCAGGCGATCCTGACTCCAGTCATCGCGGTCGAATGTTTCGATAAGGCGGCCGGCAGAGAGCACGCCGATACGGTCGCAGATCAGCATCAGCTCGCGCAGGTCGCTGGACACCACCACGAGCGCCTTGCCCTGCCGTGCCAGCTCACCGAGCAGGCCGTAAATCTCGAATTTGGCACCGACATCGATGCCACGAGTCGGCTCGTCGAACAGCAGCACGCGACAGTCGCGTTCCAGCCAGCGGCCGATGACCACCTTCTGCTGGTTGCCACCGGACAGCTCGACCACCGCCTGATGGGGCCCATTGCAACGAATGCGCATGGCATCGATCTGCCGCTGCGCCAGCGCCTGCTCGGCAGCCGGGCGCATCACGCCATGCCTGGAAACGGCCGGCATGTTGCCCAGCGCCAGGTTGGCGGCGATCGGCTGGCCGAGCAGCAGGCCTTCGCTCTTGCGGTCTTCGGTGATCAGCGCGATGCCGTGACGCACCGCCTCGGCAGGCGAGCGGACACGCACCGGAATCGGCGGATTGCCGATTGCCACCTGGCCGCTGTCCGCGCGGTCGGCGCCATAGATCAGCCGCAGCAACTCGGTGCGGCCGGCACCGATCAAGCCGGAAATACCGTAGATCTCCCCTGCCCGTACGCTGAAGGAAACGTCGTCGACCTTGCCGCGGCGGCTGAGATTGGTCACCTGCAACAGCGGCGCGCCGATGTTTCGTTCACCCAGGTCGATGGCTTCACCGACCTCACGGCCGACCATCAGGGTGACCAGCTCGTCGCTGCTGTAACGATCAATCGGCTCCACGGCGACCAACTGCCCATCACGCAGCACGGCGACGCGCTGCGCCACCTTCGCCAATTCTTCGAGGCGGTGGGAGATGTACACGATGGCCACGCCCGCGTCGCGCAGGCGCTGGATCTGCTCGAACAGCAGATCCACTTCGCGGGCGGTGAGCATCGCCGTCGGCTCATCGAGAATCAGCACCCGGCAATCGCCGATCAGGTTGCGGGCGATTTCGACCATCTGCTGATGGCCGACGCCCAGCGCGGCTACCGGAGTATCCGGGTCTACCGCTTCCAGGCCGACCTGGGCCATGGCCTGGCACGCCATCTCGCGCAGGCGACCACGGGAAATCCAACCGCCACGGCTAGGCAGGTTGTCGAGAAACAGGTTCTCGGCAACGGTCAGGGTCGGCAGCAGACTTAGCTCCTGCAACACCATGCGCACGCCGAGGCGCTCGGCCTCGCGGCGACTGGCTGGTGCATATGGCTGGCCAAGGAAAGTCAGCGAGCCGGTAGTCGGCTGCTCCAACCCACAGAAAATCTTCGACAGGGTGCTCTTGCCGGCGCCGTTCTCGCCGGTCAGCGCCAGCACTTCACCGGCGCGCAACTCCAGCTCGACCCCGCCCAGCACGGGCTGGACGTAGGTCTTGCCGATATTGCTGGCGGCGAGAACGGTCTCGCCGGCCACTACCGCAGCGGTCACGGTTTGGTCACGAGTTCGACCGGAGTTTCGATTACACCGTCTTTGGCGTCGGTGGCTTCACCCTTGACCAGTTTGAGCGCCGCCTCGATGCCGAACACCGCCTGGCGAGCGGCGAACTGGTCAGCAGTGGCGAGCACGCGACCATCCTTGAGCATCGGCTTGATGGCGTTGATGTTGTCGTAACCGACCACCTGCACCTGATCTTTCTTGCCGGCAGCGCGCACGGCGGATACCGCGCCGAGCGCCATGCTGTCATTGCCGGCCAGCAGCGCTTTCAGATCCGGGTATTCGTTGAGCATGGCGGAGGCCACGGCGTTGCCACGGTCGATCTCCCAATTGCCTGACTGCACGCCGACGATCTTCATGCCGGCTGCTTCCATCGCATCCTTGAAGCCCGCGGTACGTTGCTGAGCATTAGTGGTGGTGGAAACGCCTTCGATGATGCCGACTTCATCACCCGCCTTGAGTTTGTTCTGGGCCAGGTACTCACCGACCAGGCGCGCGCCCTTGCGGTTGTCCGGGCCCACGAACGGCACGTCCAGGCCCTTGCTCTTCACCACTTCGGGGTCGAGACGGTTATCGATATTGACGATCTTGATGCCGGCATCACTGGCCTTCTTGATCACTGGCACCAAGGCCTTGGAGTCGGCCGGCGCGATCACCAGCGCATCGACCTTGGCAACGATCATCTGCTCGACGATACGAATCTGCGCGGAGGTGTCGGTTTCGTCCTTGATGCCGTTGGCGATCAATTCGAACTGATTCGGGTGTTCTTTCTGGTAGTCCTTGGCGCCGTCTTCCATGGTGCGGAAGAACTCGTTGGCGAGGGACTTCATGACCAATGCGACGCGAGGCGTTTCACCTTCGGCGGCATGGGCACTGGAGAAGCTGACGAGAGCGGCGGCACCGAGAGCGATGGCGGCGCAGAGACGGGCAGGACGGAAACCGGACATGAGCGAACTCCGTGATTATTGTCATTTTTATAGGTACGCAAACGTTTGCGTACTGACAAAGCTATGAAAAGGTCTGCGCTTTGTCAATTCTTACTCCGTCACCATCCGTCGCCACGCCTAGGCAAACGAATACGCTGGCCGCTGCCCAGAAGTGGCCGTCGGATAGCGGCAAATAGTTGCCAGAACGTCAACTGCGGCGCACCCGGCTTGCACCTCGCAGATTGCCTGCTTCATCATTCCGCGCAGAATTCTGGAGTACGCGAGGGCTCGAATGGACATTGCAGCCTACTGAGCCTCACCCTTGGCGCCATAACCAGCCCCAGATTCTTTCTGACGCCACTGAAGACGCAATTTCGATTGCGCAGTGCGCCCTCGAAGCCGCTCATAGTGAGCCTGTTGGCGTTTTTCATCTTCCAGTTGCTGGCAACCTTCGCGAGGCTAGTCGGTAGCTGAACCCCGCAGAAGGCGCCACGAGGCAAGACCATGAATCGATCACTCCTACTGCTGGCCCTGCTTTTCGCCGCGGTGCCGAGCCTGGCATCAATGCGTTGCGGTACCTCGCTGATCAATCTGGGCGATACGGTGGATCGGGTACAGGCCATCTGCGGAACACCCGCTCAACGGCGTATCGAGACGCCGGATCGGCGACACGCCAATCCTCACCGAGCAAATTCGGTAGAAGTCCAATACTGGTCTTATGGCCCCAACAATGGCGCGGTGCGCAACCTGCGTTTCATCGAAGGCAAGCTGGTAGAGATAAGCACCGAACGCCAACGCTAACCTGCACACTCGAAACGCTCATTCAAGGGCGAAACCCTTGAAGCACGCTCTCTATCTGCGACCTGTTGCTCCCCTCTCTGGCTGCATGACAATTACCGGTGTCTACGAGCCTTCGCTGCAGGGCAGGATGTCGAGAGCGGCGCAGCGCTGAAAAACAAAAGCGCCTACAGGCGTTGATGCGACCGGTCATTCGATACTGATGCGGTACTCGACTGCTCGTCGCTCTTGCTGATTGGGGAACGACGAGAACCTCACCGAATCTTCACCTGCCTTGTCGCCCGCCAGATAGACGAAACGATCGACTTTCGCCACATCACCCTCGACCTGGTACTCGCGTTTGAAGCGCCCCAGTTTCGGCGTGCTGCTGCCCAGTTTTTCTACCGGCATCCAGACTTCACTGCGCGTCTTGCGGCCCTCTGCCGTCAGGTGATCGAGGATCACGCAGCGCTCGCCGGTCTTGACCCGCACCGGAATCACGTAGTTGCCATGGGCGTCATCGCGAACGGCTGCTGCCGTGTCGACCTCGCAGGCGACCGCCAAGCCGCTCGCCAGCAACAGCCCCACCATGCACAGGCAACGCCCGATCATTTGACCACCACTTCAGTCGCCTCGTAACGCTGCTGCGGTTCGACGATCTGTTCTTGGGCAACCACCAGCGGCAGATCACGGGATCCCTCGGCGGTTTTCTGCACCAGGGCGTACAGCGTGGCAGTGGCCAGCTCCAGCGCCTGGGGCAGCGCATGCCCGGACAAGAGACGGGCCAGCAGCGTCGCCGAGAACACATCGCCCATGCCGTTGGGCAGCGGATGCAACGCCAGGCGCGGAGTGCTCACCAGCCAGGCACCCTCACCATTGACCGCCAAGGTACAGAGCTGGTCGGCAGGGATGTCCGGCGTGGCCAGGCTGGTGATCACCACCACATCGGGCCCGCGACCACGGAGCTGACGCGCGGTGCGCACGGCCTCGTCGACGCTATCGAGTTTGCTGCCGGTCAGCAGCTCGAACTCGAACTGGTTCGGGGTGATGATGTTGGCGCAGGGAATCGCCAGGTTGCGCAGAAAATCCGGGATCGCCGCGTTGACGAATACCCCCCGCCCCACATCGCCCATCACTGGATCGCAAAGGTAGCGCACGCCCGGGTTATCCCGGCGAATCTCGTCCACCGCCTCGAGGATCACCGCACCGATCGCAGCATCGCCCAGATAGCCAGAGAGCACCGCCGAGACCCGCGACAGCACGCCGCGATCGCGCAGGCCAGCGAGCACTTCCCGGATATGTTCGGCATCGAAGACCTGGCCGCGGAACTGCCCGTAGCCGGTGTGGTTGGAGAACTGCACCGTGTGTACCGGCAACACTTCGAAACCCAGGCGCTGCAACGGGAACACGGCAGCGTCGTTGCCGACATGGCCGAGGGCGACATGGGACTGGATCGAGAGAACCAAAGGGGGTGTGGAGGCGCTCATGGGAATTGGATTCCTGTGTTGGGGCGGCGCCAGGGTCTGTTGACGTTTCAGCGCGAGCCGAAGAGCCGTGCGTGAAACGTCAACAGGCGCTAGCCAATGGCGGCATTATTCGCCAATTCCCCTTCAGGATTCCACGACCGACACGAAAGCGGCCATGACAGGCCGGCATGTCGACCTGTCACGGCGCGGTCAGGCCTTGGCGATCTCGGGAGTGAGCAACCACTCGGCGCTGTCGTTCCAGACGTCCATGCGGGTGATCTTGCCGTTGCGGACTTCGAAACGATCCAGATAGCGGTTACCGGAAAAGCTGCTGCCGTCCGGCCACTCGCCATAAAGCGTGCCGTTGGAATAGACGACGGTATGGTCGTCGCGCTCGGTCCAGTCGAACTGACCGAGGGCCTTTTTTACCCAGGCGTAGCGCGAGCCGTTGAATGCGGTGATGTCCTGGGGCGTGGGCATGTGGCGCCCACCGGTAAAGGTGATGCGCACGTCGTCACTCATGTAGGTGGCTGCCTTGACCGGATCCGGGGCCATGGATGCCGCTAGAAAATCGCTAACAATCTGCACGGCCTCGTTCATTTCACTCATACCTGCTCTCCCAATTCGTTGATCGTGCCGAGGCACCTTTCGTGCCTGCATGTGGTGCGGCATGCACGCTATTCGTGCACGTTGGCCATGGATATTCCGGGAAAACCGCGGAATGGCCAGTTTGCGCGTTATGGCACCAGGCTTGCTAGCAAATTATATACGAATGCTAGCAATCAGGAGAAAGCTCATGCGCAAACTGTTATCCCCACTCCGTCGCCTGTTGCCCTGCGCAGCGGCTGTTGCCAGCCTCGGTATGGCGCTCAGCACTGCGGCGCATGCAGAGGAGCCCATCAAGGTCGGCCTGGTTGCCGCCCTGTCCGGGCAGTCGGCGAAGTCCGGCGAGGCACTTACCCGCGGGCTCACCGTGGCCATCGACGAGATCAATGCCAAGGGCGGCATCCTCGGTCGCCCGGTGCAGCTGATTCGTCGTGACGATGAAAGCAACCCGGCCAAAGGCATGCTGGCCGCTCGCGAACTGGCGCAGCGGGAAAAAGTCAGCGTGCTATTCGGTGGCCTCGATACACCGGTTTCCCTGGCCATCGTGCCACTGGCCAATCAGCTGAAAGTGCCGTTCATGGGCATCTGGGCCGCTGGCACCAAGATCACCGAGAACGGTGCCAAGGACAATTACGTATTCCGCGTATCGGCGGTGGACGAGCTGGTCGACGAGGCGCTGGTCGAGCACGGCATCAAGAAGGGCATGAAGAAGCCCGGGATGATCCTGATCAACAATCCCTGGGGCGAATCCAATGAAATCGGCTTCAAGGATGCCCTGGCCAAACGTGGCATGGAATACGCCGGCATCGAGCGCATCGAAGACAGCGACCTCGACGTGGTGCCGCAGCTCACCCGCCTGAAGAATGCCGGCACCGACACCCTGCTGATGGTCGGCAACGTCGGCCCCTCGGCCCAGGTGGTCAAGTCCCTCGATCGCATGGGTTGGGATGTGCCGGTGGTTTCCCACTGGGGCCCGGCAGGCGGCCGCTTCAGCGAGCTGGCCGGCCCCAACGCCAGCCGCGTGCACTTCATCCAGACCTATGTGTTCACCGAGAACAACAGCGCCAAGGGCGACAGCGTGCTGGCTGCCCTCAAGCAGCGCTTCCCGGAGATCAAGAGCCTGGCCGACGTGACTCCAGCAGTCGGAATCGCCAACGCCTACGACGCCATGCACCTGGCCGCCGCTGCCATCGAAAAGGCCGGCGACACCCAGGGCAGCAAGGTTCGCGATGGCTTCTATGCGATCGACAGCTATCAGGGCCTGATCAAGGACTACACCCAGCCTTTCACCCCGACCAAGCACGACGCCCTGGGCCCGGACGACTACGTCTTCACCCACTTCGTCGACGGCCGCATCGTTCCGCTCGCCCCTTGAAGCCGTGAACGGGCGGGCCCTGGCGGCCCGCCCGGAGGATTATCGTCATGATCACCGCCGCCATCATCACCGGGCTCGGACTGGGCAGCATGTATGCACTGCTGGCCCTGGGTTTCCATATCACCTACGTGGTTTCGCGTACGGTCAATTTCGCCCAGGGCAGCGCCATGATGGTTGGCGCCGTACTCGGCTACAGCTTCTACATCACTTGGGGCTGGCCACTGTGGCTGGCGGTTCCGGCGACCCTGACGCTGTGCGCCGTCTACGGGCTGATCATCGAACGTTTTCTGGTGCGCCCCTTCCATTCGCGCGGCTCCGAAGCCTGGCTGATGGCGACGGTGGCAGCGGGCATCCTGGTCGACAACCTGGCGCTGTTCACCTTCGGCAAGGAGCCACGGCAGTTCACTTCGGCGCTGGCCAATCAGCATCTAGAGCTGTTCGGCAACAACGTCGGCGTACTGCAGCTGCTGATTCCGGTGGTAGGTGGCGGCATCGCCCTGGCGCTGTTTCTAGTGCGTCGCTACACCCGCCTGGGCAAGGTGCTGGAAGCCTGCGTGCAGAATCCCAAGGCGGCGATGCTGATGGGTATCCGCGTCAATCGCGTGGTGGCCGTGGCCTTTGCCGTGTCGACGGTGTTCGCCGCCATAGCCGGTCTGTTGATCGCCCCGCTGTTCAGCGTGAATGCCGAGATGGGCATGTTGTTCGGCCTCAAAGCCTTCGCTGTAGCGATTCTCGGCGGTATCGCCAGCGCTGGCGGGGTATTCGCCGCCGGCCTGCTGTTCGGTCTGGTAGAGGCGCTGGTGACCATCTATTTCGGTTCGGCCTTTACCCAGTTGTTCACCTTCGCCCTGGTCATTCTGGCCCTGGCGTTGCGCCCCAATGGCCTGTTCGGCAGCAAGACTCTGGTGAAAGTATGACCCTGAAGAATTCGCTGTTCGCCCCCGTTTCCCTCGCCCTGCTGACGCTGGCCTGCATCGCGGCCACGCTGCTGCTCGACAGCTACTCGCTGCTGGTCTTCACCTTCTGCGCGCTGGCCGTGGTAGTTGGCGTGGGCCTGAACATCCTGATCGGCCTGAGCGGGCAGATCTCTTTCGGCCATATCGCCTTCTACGCCATTGGCGCCTATGTCTCGGCACTGCTGACCATGGCCGGCCTGCCCCTGGGCCTGGCGATGATCGCCGCCGGCCTGGCCTGTGGCGCCATTGGCTCGCTGCTGGCGATCCCGGCTCTGCGCGTCAGCGGCCCGTACCTGGCGATGATCACCATTGCCTTCGCCCTGGTGGTGCACCACGGTCTGATCGAATGGCGCTCGCTGACCGGCGGGGCCAACGGCCTGATGGGCATCCCCATGCCGGAAATCGGCAACCTCGACCCAAGCGTGAGCATGGCGCTGATCGCCACCGGCCTGATGATCGCCGCCCTGGCCCTGTTCCAGCGCCTGCGCCACAGCGGCTGGGGCATGGCGATGCGCGCGGTGAAATCCACCGAAATCGCTGCCCGCTCGCTCGGTTTCAACCCGGTACAGACCAAGACCCTGGCTTTCGCCCTGTCCGCTCTGCTCACCGGCCTGGCCGGTTCGCTGGTGGCGCCACTGATGATGTTCATCAACCCGGCCTCCTTCCCCTTCTCGCAGTCGATCCTGTTCGTGCTGGCAGTGATCGTCGGCGGCAGCGGCACCCTGTTCGGCCCGCTGCTCGGCGCTTTGTTGATCGTGCTGCTGCCGGAAATGCTCTCGGATTTCGCTGAATACCGTCTGCTGATTTTCTCGGTGCTGCTGCTCAGCGTGCTCTGGGCTGCACCACGGGGGCTGCTCGGCACCCTGGCCAGCCTGTGGCTGCGGCCAGCTCACCAGAGCGCCCCGGCGGCCTTCGATCAGGTGCAGCTGAGCGCGTTCTTCCAGCAAAACGTCGCCGCCCGCGACGGCCTGCTGGTCAAGGACATCGGCATTCGCTTCGGCGGCGTCCAGGCGGCGCAGAACGTCAGCCTGCAGGCACCACCGGGCAGCATCACCAGCATCATCGGCCCCAATGGCGCGGGCAAGACCACGGTGCTGAACATGATCAGCGGCTTCTACGCACCGGACAGCGGCAGCATCGACCTGGGTCGCCCACTGGCTGGCCTGCCCGCCTGGAAAATCGCCCGAGCCGGCATCGCCCGTACCTACCAGACCACCCAACTGTTCGGTGAGCTGTCGGTGCTGGAAAACCTGCTGGTGGCCATGCAACAGGGGCGCCTGGGCCTGCCCTTCAGTTGCGCCAGCGACAGTCGGCGCCAGCTCGCCCTGCAGTTGCTGACGCTGGTCGGCTACCAGGGTTCGGTGAACACCCCGGCCGATGACCTGGCCCACGTCGATCGGCGCCTGGTGGAAATCGCCCGCGCCCTGGCCACCCGCCCCAGCGTACTGCTGCTCGACGAACCGGCAGCTGGCCTCAGCCGCAGCGACACGGATCGCCTGGCTGGCCTGTTCAGAACCCTCGCCGGGTTCGGCATCGCGGTCATCCTGGTCGAGCACGACATGGGCCTGGTGATGGCCGTGTCCGAGCGCCTGCTGGTGCTCGACGCCGGCAAACCCATCGCCTGGGGCCTACCGGACGAAGTGCGCAAGGACGAGCGCGTCATCGCCGCCTATCTGGGCGGCACCAGCTACCAGGCCACGCCACGGGCCGAAGCCTGGGATGGCTCGCGCGATGCTCGTCTGTACATCAAGGATCTGGTCATCGATTACGGCGCCGCGCCGGTGGTCGAGAAGGTCAATATCGTGGTCAACCCCGGCGAGCTGATCGCCATTCTGGGGGCTAACGGCGCCGGCAAGTCGAGCATCCTGCAGTGCCTGGCCGGGCTGCATAAAGCCAGTGGCGGCAGCATCCTGCTCGACAACGAAAGCATCGAACACGCCGATGCTAGCACCATCGCCGCCCGCGGCCTGGCCCTGGTACCGGAGGGCCGTCAGATGTTCGGCCAGCTCAGCGTGCGTGACAACCTGCTGCTCGGCGGTTACTCACGCAAGGAGGCCTTCGATGCCGATGCGGAAATAGAAGCCATCCTGCGCCGCTTCCCACGCCTGCGCGACCGTATCGACAGCCCTGCAGGCCTGCTCTCGGGCGGCGAACAGCAGATGGTGGCGGTCGGCCGCGGGCTGATGGCCAAGCCGAAAATCCTGCTGCTCGACGAGCCTTCCCTGGGCCTATCGCCAGCCATGATCGGCGAGCTGTACGACGCCCTGGCCGCGCTGCGCGACGAAGGCGTGACCTTGCTGCTGGTCGACCAGATGGCCAACCTCGCCCTGCAGGTGGCCGACCGTGCCTACGTGCTGGAGACCGGGCGCATCGTCAAATCCGGCAGTGCCGAAGCATTGCGTGGCGACCCGGAACTGGAAGCGGCTTACCTCGGCGAAGGAGCGGCAGCATGAGTGCGCTGACCATCATCAACGCCCGTCTCGGCGCTGACACCCAGACGCTGCAGACCCTGTACGTGGAGGACGGCCACTTCGTCAGCGCGCCGAATGCCGCCGCCAAGACCCTCGACCTGAATGGCAAGCTGCTGCTGCCCGGCCTGGTGGAGACCCATATCCATCTGGACAAGGCCTGCATCATGCAGCGCTGCCAGCTCAGCGAAGGCACCCTGGCCGAGGCCATCGCCCAGACCCGCTCGGCCAAGGCCGACTTCACCGAAGCGGACGTCTACCAGCGCGGCGCCCAAGTGCTGGACAAGGCCATCGCCCAGGGCACCACGCACATGCGCACCCACGTCGAGATCGACCCGCAGATCGGCCTGATCGGCTTCAACGCGGTGCGTCGCCTGCAGGCGGATTACGCCTGGGCCATCAGCCTGGAAATCTGCGTATTCCCCCAGGAAGGCATGCTCAACAACCCCGGCACCGAAGGCCTGCTGTGCGAGGCGCTGGCCATGGGCGCCGAGGTGCTTGGCGGTTGCCCCTACACCGATAGCGATCCTGGTGCGCAGATTCGCCGGCTGTTCGAGCTGGCGGTGGAGTTCGACCGTGATCTGGACTTCCACCTGGATTTCGACCTGAACCCCGAAGGCATGACCATCGGCGAGGTGATCCGCTGCACCCATCAGCACGGCTGGGCTGGCCGGGTAACCATCGGCCATGTGACCAAGCTGTCGGCACTGCCCAGGGACACCCTGCTGGCAGTTGCCGAATCGCTGGCCGAGGCCGGCGTGCAGGTCACCTGCCTGCCGAGTACCGACCTGTTCCTCACCGGCCGCGAGCACTTCCACAACCGGCCACGCGGCCTGGCGCCCTTGCAGCATCTGCATGCCTGTGGCGTGACCTGCTCGCTATCGACCAACAACATCGGCAACCCCTTCACGCCCTACGGAGATGCCTCGCTGGTGCGCCAGGCCAACTTGTTCGCCAACGTCAGCCAACTGGCTACCGAGGCCGAGTTGCTGCGTTGCCTGAGCTGGGTGTCGAGTGAGTCGGCACGCCTGTTGCGCCTGCCCGACTACGGCCTGACACCCGGCTGCCGCGCCGACTTCATCGTCTTCGATGCGCCCTCACCGGCCGCCGTGGTAGCGGAGATCAGCCCGCCGCTGATGGGCTACAAGGCCGGCCGCCAGACCTTCGAACGCTCGCAGGCACGCCTGCTGAGGCCGTGATAGCCCACATCACCGCACGCGCCAACCTGGGGCCTGTTGATCGACGCTGCGCAGATATCGCCCCAGTCACGTGTCAAAAAATAATCTAACCAGCTGAATTTTATAAATTTATCAACCTGGAACGGCACGTGCTTGCAGCGATGTACACGCCACATTGCCAATCTGAAAACAGGGAAAACCGATGAAAGACGTCAAACCTGAAAACCATCCGCTTAATCTGGATCGTCGCCAATTGATGAAGTGGCTGGCCGTGACGGGGAGCGCCATGACCCTTGGCGGCCTGCTTCCCGCTGGCGCATTTGCCGCCGATGACGAGGAAATCCGCATCGGCTATTGGCCCATCGTTGGCGGCCTGCCGTTGTATGTCGCCCTGGAGCAAGGTTTTTTCAAGGAAGCGGGGCTGAACGTCAAAGGCGTCAAGTTCTCCAGCCCGCAGCAAATCGTCGAGGGCATGATCACTGGCCGAATCCACGGCTGTGCGAACGGCACCGCGACCGGCGCCCTCGGTCTGGGGGCGATCACCATGCCGGGGCTGTTCAAGATCATCTGCTCCAACCCATCGAACCATCGACTGGTTCTGGATGAATTTCTGGTTCCGCTCAATAGCACTGCGCAGAGCATCAGCGATCTGCAAGGCAAGAAAATCGCCTGTGGCCCGGGCATCCAGAACGTCACGATGGCGAAGATCATTCTGGAAAAAAACGGCTTCAGCGATCCTTCCGTCATCGAACTGCCAGTCGGCCAGCACGCGCCAGCGCTGGCGGCCGGCCAGATCGACGGGGTCTATACCCTGGAGCCGACCGGCACCGTGGGGCGCATGAAGAACCTGTCGCGCACGCTGGAAACCGGCGTCATCTCCAAATACGTACTCGGCAATGCCGACGCGCCCTGGTTCGGTGGTGCCGCCGCACTGAACAGCAGCTTCATCGAGAGCAAGCCGCAACAGACCAAAGCCTTCATCGCTGCCTACCAGAAGGCCGTGGCGTTCATCGCTTCGCAGCCGGAGCAGGCACGCAAGAACATCGTCGGCTACACCAGCATCGAATCCGATCTGGTGAACGAGGTGCCGCTGCCGGGCTTCGTCATGTATTCCGACCTGAAAGGCGACAACCTGCAGTGGTTCCAGAAGTTCTATGACGTGTTCACCGAGCGGAAAATCTTCAGCAAACCGATCGACGTGGCTGCGCTGATCTATCAGGGCTGAGGAGAATCGTCATGACGTCACACTGGTCTTCGCGCCTGCTGCCGCTGATCGGCCCGCTGCTGCTGTTTCTGTTATGGCAACTGGCAGTCAGTGCGCAGTGGCTGAATCCGGTTCTGCTGCCCTCGCCGCTCGAAACGCTGGGCTTCATGTTCCAGTCGTTCGCCGAATCGTCCATGCGCACCGACATCGCCTCGACGCTGTACCGAACGCTGGCCGCGTTCGCTTTCGCAGCCGCGGTTGGGGTGCCGCTGGGCGTCATTCTGGGCAGTAGCGAAAAGGTCTACCGCAGCCTGGAATTTTTGATCGACTTCTTCCGCTCGACGCCCTCCTCGGCGCTGATCCCGCTGTTCATGCTGATATTCGGCATCAGCGATGCGAACAAGATCGCCATCGCCGCATTCGCCGCCGTGCTGGTGATTCTCTTCAACAGCGCCTATGGCGTGATGAACGCCAAGAAAACCCGGCTGATGGCCGCCAAGGTAATGGGCATTTCCCGCTGGCACATTTTCAAGGACATCCTGCTGATGGAAAGCCTCGCGCAAACCTTCGTCGGCTTGCGTACCGGGGTGTCCATCGCCCTGGTGATCGTGATCGTCGCGGAAATGTTCATCGGCTCGGAAAACGGCCTGGGGCACCGGATCATCGATGCGCAACAGGTATTCAACATCAAAGACATGTACGCCTCGATCCTGATCACCGGCGCCCTGGGCTATCTGCTGAACCTGGCGTTCCTGCTGATCGAGAAAAAAACCGTTCACTGGAGTAGCCAGGCATGACGCAAGCTCTTTCCCTCGCCCCAGCCCTCGACAAGCCACAGGTACCCGATGCTGCACCGCGTGCCGATACCCATGTCACCATTCGCGGCTTGAGCAAAGCCTTTGCCGGCCAGCCGTTGTATACCGACCTGGATCTCGATCTGCCGCGCGGCAAGATCGTCTCGACCTTCGGGCCCAATGGCTGCGGCAAGTCGACACTGATGAACATGATCGCTGGGCTGATGCCGATGGATAAAGGCGAGATTCTGTTCGATGGCAAGACGCTCGCCCAAACCAAGATCGGCTACGTGTTCCAGAACTACCGCGATGCGCTGTTTCCGTGGATGAGTGCCCGCGCCAACATCGCCTACCCCTTGGTTCGTCAGGGCATGAGCAAGGCCGATGTGAACGCACGCGTGGATGAGCTGACGCAGATGTTCGATATCCGCTTCGATCTGAATCGTTATCCGTACGAGCTTTCAGGCGGCCAGCAACAGACCGTGTGCATCATGCGGGCGCTGGCGCCGCGCCCGGAAGTGATGTTCCTCGACGAGCCGTTTTCCGCGCTGGACTTCGAGATGACCTTGTTCATCCGCGACAAATTGCAGGAGGTGCAGTTGGCCACCGGCGTCACCATGCTGATCGTTTCTCACGACTTGGAAGACGCGGTATTTCTGGCCGATGAGATCCTGCTGCTGACCCGGCGCCCCACCCAAATTGCCGAAATCGTCCCATTCGATCTGCCCCGACCACGGGGTGCGGAGATCATGAGCCATCCGGAGTTCGTACGGGTCAAGGCCCATACGCTGGAGGTGTTCAGGCGGGAGATGGCGCTATGAGTCGCAACCCGTAGCACAAAGGCGATGATCTGCCGCATTCATGGCAGATCCATGAGGTGCCGCGTTACAGGCCTGCCAGGGCCTGACGCAGGTTGATCTCGGGCTCGGCCTGATCGTCCAGATCCAGCTGGTCTTCGAGCTCGCCCAGGTGCTCGAGCATCACCGCAGCCGCCCGCTCATGGTCGCCGTTCTCCAGGGCGGTGATGATTTGCTGATGCTCGTCCGATGCGCAGGACGGTACGTCATTGCGCTGGTAGAGGGCGACGATCAGCGAACTGCGCACCATCAGGTTGGCGAGGATCTCGCTGAGCACCGAATTGCCGCTGATCTCGCCGAGCATCAGGTGAAACTCGCTCAGCTCGCGAACGATGGCGCGGCGGTCGGTAGCGCTGGTGGCCTTGCGCTCGTTGCTCATGTGCGTGGCCACTCGCTGACGCTGCTTGTGCATGATCGCCGGCGTGATGTTTTCGACGATGGCGCGCTCGATGGCGCGCCGTGCAGCGAAGACTTCGCGCGCCTCCTTGGCGCTGGGCTGAGCGACCATCGCCCCGCGGTTCGGCTCGATGGTGACGACACGTTGCAACGCCAGGCGCTGCAACGCCGCCTGCACATGGTTGCGATTGGCCTGCAGGGTTTCGACGATCTGCGCTTCGATCAGGCGCGTCCCTGGCGGCAAGCGATGCTGAGCGATGGCCTTGAACAACACATCGACGATGCGCTGCACTTCGGCTTGCTTGCTGGTGACGGTCTTCGCAGCCATCTTGTCCTCTGATCCCACGTTGACGAGCCCTGATGGCCCGTCGCGAACGCTACGACTGACGCATTATCCGCCAGCCCATGGGTTGGGTAAATACGCCATGGCGACCTGATTCGCTAGCGCTGTCTAAATCGCCGCCGGCTTATGACAAGGATGGGTAACGCCTAGGCCGAATGGGCCGCTGCAGTGCTCAAGACGGAATGTTGCTAGCGATAAGCACACTCCATGCTAACAACAAGACCTGCAGTGTTACGGCGTCCGCCTGGAACGAATACCTGCCACTACGCTCTACCTTGGCGCGAATGCGATGCAGTTGGCGCCCTGCAGATTCCTGGCCAGCTAGACTGCTGACTGGATTAGCGCGCAAAACCCTCCGGCAACGCGAGAATGACCCTCCCCAATTCACCGCAGGCCCCCATGAAACCTGTTCTGCTTCTCTGTCTGCTGCTGTGCTGTGGCACAGTTCTCGCCACACCCAAGGCCGATGCCGTGCGCGTCGACAAGAGCGCGCGCACCCTGCAACTGATTGCCGAGGGCAAACCTTTCGCGACGTTCGATGTGGTGTTCGGTGCCAATCCCGATGGCCACAAACAGCAGGAAGGCGATGAGCGCACCCCGGAAGGACGCTATACCCTGGATTACAAGAAAGCCGACTCGGGTTACTACAAGGCCATCCATGTGTCCTATCCGAACGCTGCAGACGTGGCGAATGCGCGCTCGCGCGGTGTGGATCCCGGTGGCCTGATCATGATCCACGGCCAACGCAACGGCTGGGGCTGGTGGTCATGGCTGACCCAGCGTTTCGACTGGACCAATGGCTGTATCGCCGTTGACGATGCCTCGATGGAAACCATCTGGCAGGCCGTCGACGCTGGCACACCGATTGAAATTCTGCCCTGAGCAATGGCGTCGAAGGAGCGCTCTATGAAGACTCTAACCCCCCAACAGCAATGGCAAGCCGCCGTGCTCGACTACGCCCGGCAGGTCAATCGCTATGTCGAACAGGGTCTCAGCCAAGGCTGGGACGGCCTGAAGGAACCGCAACTGGTAGCGACCGAGCACCTGCTGCCGGCCCTGCTGGAGGCGTTGCAGGCCGCCAATGAGACGAATGCGGATGACGCCAGCCACGCCAACTTCCGTACCGACTGGCCACCAGCCCATCTGCCACTGGTGCCCCTGCTGGATGAGCAGGCCCAGGCGATCAGCGCCCTCGCCCTTCTCGAAGACGGCAGCCTGCTGGCACGTGTCGGCAGCGCCTACGAGCGTGGACGCCTGGTGCACATTCACGGCAACCAGTGGCACGACGTGATCGGCATCGACTTTTTCGGGCGCTGCCCGGCACGCCGTTATTTCGCCTTTTCCAAGGCATCGGGCATCAGCGTGCACGATGGCTGGGCCGGCCCGCAGGTCGCCCAGTTCGCCTGGCCCACGGGGCTGGAAGGCTTGCCTGAGGATGCCGGACTCGAGGCGCTGGAACACCCTCCAACACCAACCGCGCTGATCCCCTTCCCGGATGGTCAGCGTGTGCTGCTGGTCAGCTCGGATGGCATCTTCGTGCTGGCCAAGGACGGAACCACGCGCCTGCTGCCGCGCCCGGCGGATATCTGCGACGACCTGCACAAAGGCACCCCCGCCGACGACATCGTTCTGGGGCTGTCCATGGAGCACGGCGCCGTATCCGCTGATGGCCGCTGGATCGCGGTGGGCGAGCAATGTGGCAGTCATCTGGTGTTCGACAGCGCCCTGCAGCTGGTCGCCGAAGTAGGCCCGGCAGGCGAGTATCCGCATTTCGCCCTGTTCAATGGCCGCAGTGACCGCCTGATACTCAATGCCTGCCATTTCTACAACGGCGCGACCCTGAGCGTCGCCGTGGCCGACCTGCCCGGCATGCAGACCGACTTCTATAGCGACGATGAACGCACTCCGGTCGTGCAGGACGGTGCGCGGGTGTACGCCGGTGTCTCCCGTGGCGATACCTTCATCGTCGGAGATGCCTACGGCTATCTGCGGGCCTTCGACGAACAGGGCAGCGAGCGTTGGCAGCATTACATCGGCTCGACCATCTGTGCCATGGACCTGTCGGCCGACGGCAATACCCTGGCCGTGTCCAGCTATGCCGGTTTCGTCTGCCTGATCGATCTGGACGCCGGGCGCCCGGCCTGGCAGATCGGTACCGGCGAGCATCAGGAACGGCAGCGCTGGCTGTTCTGGAAAGGCCAGAGCAAACCGCTGCTCTGGTGAGCCATGCCCCGTCACCAGCGTTCCAACCTCGACCAGGAAACCCGACCATGCCCGCCACCCTCACCGCTCTGCAGGGCGACATCACCAGACTGGACGTGGATGCCATCGTCAACGCGGCCAACTCCTCGCTGCTCGGTGGTGGCGGCGTCGACGGGGCGATCCATCGCGCCGCCGGCAGCGAGCTGGTGCACGAGTGTCGGCTACTCGGTGGCTGCAAGACCGGTGAAGCCAAACTGACCAGGGGTTACCGCCTGCCCGCCCGCTTCATCATCCACACGGTCGGCCCGGTATGGCGTTCCGGCGACCAGGGAGAGGCGCAGCTGCTCGCCTCCTGCTACCGCAACGCGCTGCGCCTGGCGGCCGAAAAAGGGCTGAGCAGCATCGCGTTCCCCAGTATCAGTACCGGCATCTACGGCTACCCGATCGACCAGGCGGCGCGAATCGCCGTCACCACGGTGCGGGCCGAATGGGCCGACCATCCAGGTATCGATCAGGCGGTGTTTTGCTGCTTTTCGGCCGGCGATCTGGCGGTGTATCAGCAGGCTCTTACGGAGCCGAACGCCTGACCATCCTCGTTGGGCCTAACCGGCGCGAGCGAAGCCGCGTTCGCGGGCCATGAAGATGACCAGCCATGCCAGCAGCGCCAAACCAGCGGTTCCCCATGGCAGCGCTGCGGCCCCCAGGCTCTGCAGGAACACGCCACCGCATAACCCGCCCCCGGCGATGCCGAGATTCCAGGCGGTCACGCACATCGATTGCGCAACATCGGCATCGTCGCCCGCTGCGCGAATCGAGGCGGTCTGAAACAGCGTGGGAACACCGCCGAACGCCAGGCCCCAGGCGGCCACTCCGGCATAAATCAGCATCGAAGAAGAGCCGCTTACAGCCAGCATCACACAAGCCAGCGCCAGCACAACCGCACTCATCAGGCTCAGCAACCGCAACCAGCGGTCGATCAGCATGCCGGTCAGCCAGATGCCCAACAGCGCTGCCAGGCCAAACGCCAGCAGCACCCGATCCACTTCCGCGAGCATGCCGAGTGGAGCCAGAAACGCGGCGATATAGGTGTAGAACAGGTTGTGAGCCAGCACATAGATGAGGATGACGAACAGCACCGGGCGCACGCCGGGCAGGCGCAACACCCGCCCAATCGGCAGCGGACTGGCACTGCGCTGCCCAGGAAAGTCCGGCAGGCTGATGCGCCCCCAGGCCAGCAGAATCAGGGTCAGCAAACTCATCAGCACGAAGGTGTAACGCCAACCGAACGTATTGCCGAGAAAGGTGCCTGCCGGCACGCCGAGCGATAGTGCCAACGGCGTACCGACCATGGCCACCGCAATGGCCCGCCCCTGAAGATGGGGCGCCACCATACGCGCTGCATACCCGGCGACCAGCGCCCACAGCAGACCGGCAAACACCCCGGCGAAAAACCGCGCGACCAGCGTCAGCGGATAATGGCTGGACAGCGCGGTGACAAGATTGACGACCGCGAACCCGCCGATGGCGATCAGCAGCAGCGGTCGCCGCCGCCAGTGGCGGGTCAACATCACCAGCGGTATGGCCGCCAGCAGGGAACCCAGCGCGTAGAGCGTGACCATCTGCCCAACCATGGCCTGGCTGACGCCCAGATCCGCGCTCAGTTGCGGTAACAGTCCTGCTGGCAGTGCCTCGGTAAGGATGGTGATAAATCCAGCCCCCGCCAGCACCAGCAAACCGTTCAGGGGCAAGCGCTCGCGCTCGGTAGCTACCTGGCTTGCAGGCAGAGAATGTTCGTCTGTGTACATGGAGAATCGCCCGTAACGGTCTCGGCGCAGCGGAAAGCGGCCAATCGAACCGAGCAGCAGGTTAGGCAGCGGCGCGTTCGAGAAAAACAGGCTAAGGTTCGCAACTTAGCGGACACTTCTGTCCTCAATCCAACGCCCTTGCAGTCTGGGCCCATGACGGAATCCAGGATGGACAACCTCAGCGGTATCGGCGTGTTCGTGCAGGTGGCCAACACCCGCAGCTTCACCGAAAGCGGTCGCCTGCTCGGCATTTCCTCTTCGGCAGTCGGCAAGAGCATCGCCCGACTGGAACAGCGGCTGGGCATCCGCCTCTTTCACCGCAGCACCCGCAGCATGACGCTGACGGCCGAGGGGCAGCGTTTTCTCGAGCGCTGCCGGCGCGTGCTGTGCGAGCTGGAGGCGGCGCAACTGGAACTCAGCAGCGCTGCCCTGGGGCCCAGTGGACGCTTGCGCATCAGCATGCCGCGTGTCGGTGAGCTGGTCATGCCGGTGCTGATCGACTTCATGCAGCGCTATCCGCAGATCGAACTGGATATCGACCTCTCCAACCGCATGGTGGACGTTTTCGAAGAAGGCTTCGATGCAGTGATCCGCACCGGCCCCATGCAGGACTCGCGGCTGACCGCCCGGCAGCTCGGCAGCTTTGCCCAGCGACTGGTGGCCAGCCCGGATTATCTGCACAGCCACGGCACGCCCCAGCAACCGGCGGATCTGCTCGAACATGCCTGTCTGATGTACCGCTTCCACGCCAGCGGCAAACTTGATCGCTGGCCGCTGCGCGGCGCCAATGCGGATCTGGAGAGCGCGCTCAAACAACGGGTGATCTGCAATACCCTCGACAGCCTGCTGCGGGTCACCCGTTCCGGCCTGGGAATCGCCTGCCTGCCGGACTTCCTGATCGCCGAAGACATCGCCGCTGGCCGCCTGCAGCCGGTACTGGCCGATCACATGGAACATGGCGGCGCGTTCTGGATGCTCTGGCCCAACAGCAAATATGCGCTGCCCAAACTGCGGGTGTTCATCGATCACATGACCACAACACTATTCAGCAAGCCCTGAACGTGGCGGGTGGGTGGCTGAAACGAGGCGCGTTATGGCTAGCGAATTATGACCGCTGGTGGGCTGAAGCGGATCGCCGCCCGGCCCACCCTACGGCGATGTCTCCGGTAGGGTGGGCCTTAGCCCACCAAAGGCTCCTTCAGTACAAGGCGCATACGCTGCGGCTGATCGCGGTGCCCGGCCGGCAGCTGGCAGGTCGGCAAGTCTTCGACCCAGAAGAAGCCGTATAGCCGATAAAGGGCCAGGGCTGCGTGATTGGACTTGAACACGTTCAATTCGATACAGCGCATGCCCTGCTCCCGGCAATGATCGATCACCCTTTCCAGCAAACGCCGACCCAGTCCCTGGCGTCGCCAATTGGCGTGTACCTGCATGCCGAGGATGCCCACGGTCGCATCGCCCTCGGGCCGGCAGTAGCTGTCGGGGTAGGCTTCGGCGGTAGCGACGATGCGTCCTTCATGCTCGATCACATAGACCGCCCAGCCGTTGTCGTCCGCCCGCTCCAGGGCGCGGGCGATGACGGCCTTGGGCGGTGCATTCGGGCGCGTCGAGTACAAGCCTTCTGCCGCTACTTGGCTGAACAGCTCATGGAAGGCGTCGAGGTCAATCAGGCGAATCTTGCGTGGCTGCATGCTCGGTTCATCTTGCCAATCGTCCCCCATGCTAAGCGAAACCGCGCCAGTCTCACAGCCAAATGTAAAGCGAACTTGACTCACGAAAAGACCGTCGCTAATGTAAAGCTTACTTTCCACATCAGGAATGCGTCATGAGCCAGAACCGTTTTCCCGTCCACTTCGCCCTGGCGATGGTTGCCTATGTAATCGCGGTGATCATCAGCAGCCTGTTGCTCGGCACGGTTGCGGACGGAGCGTTGCGTACCCTGTGCGCGCTGATTCCCATTGCCCCACTGATCGCCGTCGCCGTCACAGTGATTCGCCAGGTTCGTCAGCTCGATGAACTGGCCCGCGCCATCCATCTGGAAGCGTTGGCCATGGCTTTCGTGGGTACAGCCCTGATCACCTTCAGCTACGGCTTTCTGGAGACCGCCGGCTTCCCACGCCTGTCGATGTTCTTCGTGTGGCCGGTACTGGCCTCCCTGTGGGCACTGGGTTCGGTGATCGCCTGGAGACGCTACCGGTGATCAACCATGTACGTGAACGGCGCAACGAGCGAGGCTGGTCACAGGCTGATCTCGGCGCGAAGCTGGGCGTCTCGAGACAGACCATCAACGCCATCGAGACCGGCCGCTACGACCCCAGCCTGCCCCTCGCCTTCAAGATCGCCCGGCTGTTCGAGTCACGCATCGAAGACCTGTTCCAGGCACCCGAGGAGTGAGCATGCCAGCAGCTGAACACTCACCCCTGCAGCGTTATCTGCATGCCGTCGAGCACCAGGGCTTCGCTCCCGACGCTGCCCAGTTGCAGGCCGCGCACCTGCTCCAGGCCTGCCATGAAGCCCTGCATGCAGCGCCAGCGCAAACGCCACAAGGGGTCTATCTGTGGGGCCCGGTGGGGCGTGGCAAGACCTGGCTGATGGACAGCTTCTACCACTCGCTGCAGGTTCCAGCTCGGCGTCAACACTTCCACCATTTCATGCGCTGGGTGCACCGGCGCCTGTTCGAATTGAGCGGCACCGCCGAGCCGCTCGCGGTGCTGGCCCGCGAGCTGGGTGCGGAAATTCGTGTGCTGTGCTTCGATGAGCTGTTCGTCAGCGACATCGGCGACGCGATCCTGCTCGGTCGCTTGTTCGGCTCGCTGTTCGATGAAGGCGTGGTACTGGTCGCCACGTCCAACCAGCCGCCGGATCAGTTGTACGCTGGTGGCCACAATCGCGAGCGTTTCCTGCCGGCGATAGCCGCGCTGCAGCGACACATGCAGGTGGTCGCCGTGGATGGCAACCAGGATCATCGTCAGCACCCAGGCCAGCACTGCCAGCGCTACTGGGTTCGCGAGCCGGGCCAGCCCAGCGCCCTGCCCGCGCTGTTCGATTCGCTGAGTGGCGGCGAAACCGCCAGCCACGAAGCGTTGGCCCTCAACCACCGATTGATTGGCGTACAACGTCACAGCGACACGGTGCTGCATTGCAGCTTCGAGCAGCTCTGCGTGCAGCCTCTCGCCGCCCAGGACTTCATCCTGCTGTGCGACCGTTTCACGGCCATTTTGCTGGGTGACGTGCCAGCCCTCAGTGCTCAGCAGCGCCCCGCGAAGATCGCCCGCGGCACCGAAGATGCCGCCGAGCGGGTGGTGGCCGGTGACCGTCATCTGCCGGCGCTGTCAATTCACGATAACGCCGTGCGCCGCTTCATCGCCCTGGTGGACGAGTGCTACGACCGCCGCGTGCCGCTGTATCTGGAAGCCGAAGTGGCCCTTGAAGCGCTGTACACCGAAGGCTACCTGTCCTTCGCCTTCCGCCGCACTCTGAGCCGGCTGCAGGAAATGCAGATGCAGCGCTTCGGGTGATGGAGAGCGTGCCGAGTTGTGGATGGCACCAACGCTCCAGCGTGGGTGTACAGGCCAGGGCGCTCCGCGCCCGTTTTAGCCAAGCTGCGGTATTCGAAAGCGGACAAATAGCGTCCAGGAGGTAATCCCACACAGAGCGTGAGAGCGATGCGCTGCCTACCCTTGCGCGACCGTTGGCTCGATGCCGAGGAAGGCGCATAGCTCGGCCTTCTTGGCCATGGCGTCCTGGTAGCCCAGCTCGATCAGTTCGCTGCAGTAGCCGGGTTCGAACAGCAGGTAGCTCAGCACCCCGCCACCGCCATCGCGGGTCGCGCCGGGGCCGCGCAGGAACAGGCGCAACGCGGCAGGCATTTCGCGACGATGGCGGGCGGCGATCACGTCCAGTGGCTGGCTGGGGGAAATCACCAGCACCTCGACCGGCGTCAGGCCATAGGCACGGCTGCGCTGCTCGGCGGGCACCAGCCGACCCAGCTGGTTGAGGCGCCCCAGCAGCTCGACATCGCTCTCGACGTTATCGATGAAAGTGCTGTTGAGCATGTGCCCGGCGATCTGCGCCAAGCTGGGCATGCTGCCGGCCGGCCGTGGAGCTGCGGCACCGGCGCTGTTCTGATCGCCCACCGGATTGCCGCTCACCCCCACCACCAGCACCCGGGTGGCGCCAAGGTGCAGTGCCGGGCTGATCGGTGCCATCTGCCGCACTGCGCCATCGCCGAAGTATTCGCGGTTGATCTTCACGGGCTCGAAGATCAGCGGAATGGCGGTACTGGCCAGCAGATGGGGCAGCGCCAGACGGGTCGGTACGCCGACACGACGATGGCGAAACCAGGGATCGATGGCCGCCCGCCCCTGATAGAAGGTCACCGCCTGGGCCGACTCGTAACCAAAGGCCGTGACCGCCACCGCACGCAACTGGCGATGACGTATCGCGGCAGCGATGCCGGAGAAGTCCAGTTCGCGTTCGAGCAACCCGGCCAGCGGCGAACTGTCGAGCAGCGCCACCGGCACCTGCTTGCCCAGGCCAAGCATGCTGTGGCCGACGAAACGGCTGGCCTGGCGCAGCACGCCGGGCCAGTCGCTGCGATACACCTGATCGGTGTGAAAGCTGCGCCACACGGTGCTCAGTCGGCGCACCGCCTCGCGGAAATGCAGAGCACCGCAGGCCAGGCTGACCGCATTGATGGCACCCGCCGAGGTGCCGACGATGACCGGAAACGGATTGCCTGACGAATCAGGCAGCAGATCGGCAATCGCCGACAGCACGCCGACCTGATAGGCAGCGCGAGCGCCACCACCGGAGAGAATGAGGCCAGTGGTGGACGGCTCGCTGCGGGCATCCTGCGTCATCGGGTCGATTCCAATTCGAGGTTGTCAGTAGAGCTTGGGCTCGCCTGGTGGACGGGTCTTGAAGCGGCGGTGCGCCCACAGGTACTGCGTCGGGCAGGTGGCGATGGCTTCCTCGACCCAGGCATTGACGCGCAGGCAATCGGCTTCCTCGGTCTCGCCGGGAAAGTCTGCGAGCGGCGGGTGAATGGTCAGGCGATAGCCCTGGCCGTCCGGCAGGCGCTGCTGGGTGAACGGCAGCACGATGGCGCGGCCCAGGCGGGCGAACTTGGTGGTCGCCGTGACCGTCGCGGCCTGCACGCCGAACAGCGGCGCGAACAAGCTCTGCTTGGGGCCGTAATCCTGATCCGGCGCGTACCAGATCGCCCGGCCGCCACGCAGCACCTTGATCATGGCGCGCACGTCTTCACGCTCGATGGCGGTGGCATCCAGATTGTGACGCTCGCGCCCGCGCCGCTGCACGAAGTCGAACAGCGGATTGCGATGCTCACGGTACATGCCGTCGATGGTGTGCACCTGGCCGAGCAACGCGGCGCCGATCTCCAGGGTGGTGAAATGTATCGCCATGAGGATCACACCCTGCCCTTGGGCCTGGGCATGCTGCAGGTGTTCGATGCCTTCGATGTGGGCCAGTTGCGCGAGCTTTTCGCGGGGCCACCACCAACTCATGGCCATCTCGAAAAAGGCGATGCCGGTGGAAGCGAAATTTTCCTTCAGCAGTCGCTCGCGCTCGGCGGCGGACATCTGTGGAAAGCACAGTTGCAGGTTACGCGTGGCAATGCGTCGCCGGGAACCGGCCACCCGGTACATCAGCCAGCCAAGGCCACGCCCCAGGCGCAGCAAGGCGCCATAAGGCAATTGCACGATCAGCCACAAAAGACCCAGCCCCAGCCATAACGGCCAGAAGCGTGGGTGAAGGAAGGAGCGACGAAATACGGGACGATCCATTGACGATCCTGGACAGCGTTCAAAGCCGCTTAGTCTAACAGCTCGGTCGGCGATGATGCTCCACCGCCATTCAACGCTGCCAGCTGATGTGCAGCGTTTCTCCGACGACCATGCGCTGCATGTGATCGGCCACCACGGGCTCCAACTGCTCCAGAGTGGCCGCGTCCGGTGCCTCGATGAGCACCTCCAGGCCGCCCTCCACCACCGCCAGGGTGCAACGCGCCGGGTCGAAGAAGATCTCGCCACGGGTTTCGTCGAAGCTCACCTGAAACTTGTGGCTCCAGTGCCGACACAAACGGGTCACGCAGCGCACGGCATGTTCGGTGGTAACCGTCGCACGGGATTCGGGCATGGCAGGGCTCCTGATCGATAGGCTGTTGGCGAGGCGGGAAATCTAGCACGCCGCCTCGCTGCTCGGCATGCGGCATTGTTGATCCATACGATCGAAAAGCCTGGACTTGCATGCCGGTCGACCCGGCGTCAGGATCGTACCCAGCCAATAACAATACCCGCCCCGTCACGGCCAGGAGAACCCCATGCAAGATGTCGTCATCGTCGCCGCCACCCGTACCGCCATTGGCAGTTTCCAGGGGGCGCTGGCGGATGTTCCGGCCACCGAACTGGGCGCGGCGGTGATCCGTCGCCTGCTCGAGCAGACCGGCCTGGATGGCAATCAGGTCGATGAAGTGATCCTCGGCCACGTGCTCACCGCTGGCGCCGGGCAGAACACCGCCCGCCAGGCTGCCATCACTGCCGGCCTGCCTCATGCCGTACCGGCCCTGACGCTCAACAAGGTCTGCGGCTCCGGCCTCAAGGCACTCCATCTCGGTGCCCAGGCGATTCGCTGCGGCGACGCCGAAGTGATCATCGCCGGCGGCATGGAAAACATGAGCCTGGCGCCCTACGTGCTGCCCAAGGCACGCACCGGATTGCGCATGGGCCATGGCCAACTGATCGACAGCATGATCAGCGACGGCCTGTGGGATGCCTTCAACGATTACCACATGGGCATCACCGCCGAGAACCTGGTGGACAAGTACGCGATCAGCCGTGAGGCCCAGGATGCCTTCGCGGCAGCCTCCCAGCAGAAAGCCCTGGCAGCCATCGAGTCCGGGCGTTTCGCCGACGAGATCACCCCGATCCTGATTCCCCAGCGCAAAGGCGATCCCGTCGCTTTCGCCACCGACGAGCAGCCCCGCACGGGCACCACGGCAGAAACCCTGGCCAAGCTGAAACCGGCCTTCAAGAAAGACGGCAGCGTCACCGCCGGTAACGCCTCGAGCCTCAATGACGGCGCGGCCGCGGTGCTGCTGATGAGCGCAAGCAAAGCGCAGAGTCTGGGGCTGCCGGTGCTGGCGCGGATCAAGGCGTACGCCAACGCCGGCGTCGACCCGGCGATCATGGGCATCGGCCCGGTATCGGCCACCCGCCGCAGCCTGGACAAGGCTGGCTGGTCTCTCGATCAGCTCGACCTGATCGAAGCCAACGAAGCCTTCGCCGCCCAGGCGCTTTCGGTGGGGAAAGAACTCGGCTGGGATGCCAGCAAGGTCAACGTCAATGGCGGTGCCATAGCCCTCGGCCACCCGATCGGCGCCTCCGGTTGCCGCGTGCTGGTTACTCTGCTGCACGAGATGCTCAAGCGTGACGCCAAGAAAGGTCTGGCCACCCTGTGCATCGGTGGCGGTCAGGGCGTGGCGCTGCTGCTCGAGCGGGATTGAACACGGTGAGCGGTTGGGCCTGCCACTTCAGGGCCGGTTCGCGATACGATCAGGCTCCATCCCGACGAATCTGCCCATGAACGATTTCCCGACCCTCCACTATCTGTTCGCCGAATGCCGCAAAACCTGCCCGCAGCGCCCGGAAGTCACGGCCATCGTGCTCTTCGCCCTGCTCTGCGAGGATGACGACGTGGTGTACCTGGAAATCAGATACACCGACTACGCCAGCGGCCAGTCCGAAGGTGACCACCTCTGGCTGTCATTGGAGGAGGCAATGGACTCCGCTCTGGAGGATCACGGCATTGCCGAGGATGACTGGCGAGCGCTGTCGACCCGGGAGATCGCCCGCATAGACCGCACCATCGAGTAACGGACAGGGCTCACAGCCCAAAGTGGTCGACGCTAGCGTCGGCAGCCGTCCCACAGTTTCATGATCTGACCGACCGCAGCATCCAGCGCCACATGTTCGATGCCGTCGCGAGCCAGGGTAGAAAGCCCCAGCAGAAAGCTGTCGAACGCCGACGTCAGTGCCTGTACATCGGTATCGGCCGCCAGCTCACCGTCGGCGATTGCCCGCTCGATACAGGCACGTAATCCCTTGCGCGTGCGATCGCGAACCTCGCTCAGCACCGTCGCCCCCTGCTCCGGCGTGCACACGCCGATCACCCCGAGGGCCACCATGCAGCCCCGCGGGTGCCCCGTCTCGCATTGCATGCTGGCCGAGCGGCGCAGCGTCAGCTCGACGGCATCGCGTGCCGACAGATCGCTGTCGAAGAGACTCTCGGTAACCCGCCCGTGAGTGCTCATGTACCGCTCAACCACCTCATCGAACAGCGCCTCCTTGGAACCGAAAGCCGCATAGAAACTGGGTGCTGAGATACCACCACCGATCCCGGCCTTGAGCTGGCTCAGGGATGTAGCCTGATAGCCATGCTCCCAGAAAAGGTGCATTGCCTGAACGATTGCCGCATCGCGGTCGAATGTGCGTGGGCGCCCCATCTGTGCCATGCCTCTTCCTCCTGCTTGATGACATAAATACTAATCGATACAAAAGTCGTTGACCATGGGTCTCTGCCAGCTTACATTTGTACCAATCGTTATATATATGAGAAGCAGCCCATGACCGATTCCTCGAAAACCGATTCACTTCCCGTTTCAGCGCTTTTGGCTCTGGCGATGACAGGCTTCATCTGCATCCTCACCGAAACCCTGCCGGCTGGCCTGCTACCGGAAATCAGCGCGGGCCTCGAGGTTTCCCCGGCCCTGGCCGGGCAGCTGGTCACCCTCTATGCCCTGGGTTCGCTGCTGGCCGCGATCCCGCTGACCATCGCCACCCAGGGCTGGCGGCGGCGCAATGTATTGCTGCTGTCGATCATCGGTTTTCTAGTGTTCAACTCGATCACCGCCTGGTCATCGGACTATGTACTGACACTGGTTGCGCGCTTCTTCGCCGGCATGGCGGCAGGGCTGGCCTGGAGCCTGATCGCTGGTTACGCCCGTCGTATGGTCGCTCCGCACCAGCAGGGCCGAGCCCTGGCGCTGGCCATGGTGGGTACGCCCATCGCCCTTTCCCTCGGTGTGCCGATCGGCACTTGGCTTGGTGGCATGGTGGGCTGGCGCACCGCCTTCGGGCTGATGTCCCTGCTCAGCATCGGGCTGATCGTCTGGGTGCTCGTCAAGGTACCGGACTACCCCGGGCAATCGCGAACCCAGCGCATCGCCCTGCGTTCGGTACTGCTGACGCCCGGTGTGCGCCCCGTTCTCGCCGTAGTGCTGACCTGGATGCTCGCCCACAACATGCTCTACACCTACATCGCCCCCTTCGTCGCGCCCGCCGGGCTGGGTAATCAGATCGATGTCGTCCTGCTGACCTTTGGCGTCGCCGCCCTGGCGGGTATCTGGATTACCGGCCGGCTGGTTGATCGCCATCTGCGCCAGGCAGTACTCACCAGCCTTGCCACCTTCGCCCTGGTCGCCCTGCTGTTCGGCCTGCATGCCGAATCGGTCGCCGTGCTCTACGTCGGCGTGTTCGTCTGGGGGCTGACCTTCGGGGGTGCGGCCACCCTGCTGCAAACGGCTCTGGCCGACGCCGCCGGCCCTGGCGCCGACGTGGCGATGTCGATGAACGTAGTGATCTGGAACAGCGCCATCGCCGGCGCGGGCCTGACCGGCGGCGTGCTGCTCGGCCAGTTCGGCGTCGGCGCCTTCCCTTGGGTGATGCTGGCCCTGCTGCTGATCGCCCTGTGGATCGCCTCGGCGGCCAACCGCCACGGTTTCCCGTCCGGACAGCGACGCAGCGATGTGGTCGTCGCCGGACACTGATCACCCACCTTTGCCAATCAGGAGATAACCACCATGTCCCATTCAGATCGCAAATCCGTTCTGGTACTCGGCGGTAGCCGCGGTATCGGTGCCGCCATCGTGCGCCGCTTCGCCAGCGATGGCGCGCAGGTAATCTTCACCTACGCCAACTCGGCGGCACCGGCAACGCAGCTGGCAGAGGAAACGGGTAGCCGCGCCGTGCAAGTGGACAGCGCCGATCGTGCAGCCCTGACTACCCTGATCGACGGCCTCGGGCCCATCGACGTGCTGGTGGTCAACGCCGGCGTGTTCGTCGCGGGCGACCCGCTGGAGCTGGATGCCCAAGCCATCGACCAGCTCTTCACCATCAATATCAACGCGCCCTACCATGCAGCGGTCAGTACAGCGCGGCAAATGCCAGCCGGCGGCCGCATCATCCTGATCGGCTCGAACATCGCCGACCGCTCAGCGATGCCGGGCATGGCCGCTTATGGCGCCAGCAAGGCCGCATTGAGTGGCATGGTCAAGGGACTGGCAAGGGATTTCGGCGCGCGGGACATCACCGTCAACGTCGTGCAGCCAGGCCCGACCGATACCGAGATGAACCCGGCCGACGGCCCGCTGAACGAGCTGATGCACAGCTTCATGGCGATCAAGCGACACGCCCGCAGCGATGAGATCGCCAGCATGGTGGCCTGGCTGGCGGGTGCCGAAGCCGGGCTGGTGAGCGGAGCGGCGCTGACCATAGACGGTGGCTTCGCGGCCTGACCACAGCGGCCTGGCGCGAAATTGCCGCCAGGCCTCTTTAGGGCACCTCTAAAAGCTACCTGCGTTGTCACCGCTGCGTTAAAAACAGGCTCAGAATGCTCATTTACAGCCCGTAAACTGCGCTTCTTCGCCTGTTTTTGCCTTGCGCTGACTGCCTCGCTAACGTTTTTAGAGGTGCCCTTTAGCCACGGATGGGCAGCGCGGCCTCGGCAAATCTCTCAAAATGTTTCAAAGATGAAAAATATTTCCGAGCATGCCGTCTTTAAACCACATGTACTTGGGAACAACTCTCAAGTAAGCAGTGGATTGTTAACGGATGACTCGCACTCCTCACACACGGTTTCATGGCAAACCGGCCTTATCGCTGAGCCTGCGCACATTGGCCTGCCTCACCTTGCTGGGTGGCGCCCCGCTGGCCCTGGCACAAAGCACGGACAGCGTATCGCCTTCTGAAACGAGCACGACCAACCGCCTGAATTTCAATATTCCGGCCCAGTCGCTGACCGCTGCGCTGGGCTCGTTCGGCAGCCAGAGCGGCGTACAAGTGAGCTATGAAGCCGCTCTAACCGAAGGCCTGAGCGCGCCGGCAGTGAATGGCACGCTCAGCGTCGAAGAAGCCATTGCGCGTCTGCTGCAAGGCAGCGGCCTGGGCTGGTCACTCACCCCGGAGCGCACCCTGCTGCTGTTTCGCCAGGAGCCTGTTTCGTCGCTGATGCTCTCGCCATCGACCATATCGGCCAGTGGTGAGCTGCCCGAATCCGCCTACGGCGCAGTGCAGGGCTATCGTGCCACCCGCACAGCGACCGGCACCAAGACCGACACCGCGCTGCGCGACGTACCGCAATCTGTACAAGTGGTTTCGCGTCGGGTGATCGAAGACCAACAGATCAGTAGCCTGGGCGACGCCCTGGCCAATGTCAGCGGCATCCAGCGCGGCAACAGCCATGGCTCGACCACCGAGAGCTTCCATGTTCGCGGTTTTCTCGCCACCACCTACGCGGTGGACGGCATGATGACCAACTCCCAGGTGGTACGCCCCGAGGTACTCAGCGACCTCGCCAATATCGAACGGGTCGAAGTCCTCAAAGGCCCCGCCTCGGTGCTTTACGGACGCGGCAACCCTGGCGGACTGATCAACCTGGTTACCCGCAAGCCGACCTTCGAACCTCAGGCCGAAATCAAGGCGCAGGCTGGCTCCTGGGACTTCTATCGGCTACAGAGTTATGTCAGCGGCGCACTGGATCCCGCAGAGACCCTGGCAGGCGGCCTGGCGATGGCCTGGCAGACCGATGGAGGCTACCGCCACACCTTCCATGATCGCACCCGCAACTACATCGCCCCGACCCTGCGCTGGCAGCCCAGCGACAGCACCACTGTCGACGTCGGCTTCGAGTACACCGAACTGAAAGGGCCTTATGACCGCGGCCTGCTGGTAATCGGCAACCGTGTCGATTCACGTCAGCGGGTGATTCTCGAAGAACCTCTGTCTTACAGCGAGACCAACAAGGCAGCCTTCTGGATCAAGACCGAGCACCAGGCCAACGACTGGCTGACGCTGCGCCAAGCAACCAAGATTGACGACTCGCGCAAGGACTTCCAGAACATCAACTTTCAGGGATTGCAGGCCGATGGCCGCACGCTCAATCGACGCCCTACCGACTATTCGGAAGATATCGATTCGATCAGCGCGCAGTTCGAAGCGGTTGCCGATTTCAACACCGGTGGGCTGCAGCACACCGCCCTGCTCGGCTACGAATACGTCACGGGCAATCGAGAAGCGCGCATCTACCGCGGCGTAATCGCGCCCATCGATATCTATGAGCCGGTATACGGCGCGCAGCCGGAGAACTTTCAGCTGAGCAGCACCGCCAAACAGAAGATGCATAGCCACAGCCTCTATCTGCAAGACCAGATCGCCCTGAACGAGCAATGGAAACTGCTCGGCGGGGCGCGCTGGGATTCAGTGGTGCAGAAGATGAACACCATCGAGAACGGCACATCGGATGCTTTCGAACTGACGCCTGAAGCGCTGTCGCCGCGCATCGGAGTGGTCTATCAGCCGCAGGACTGGCTGTCGCTCTACGCCAGTTACAGCCGCTCCTTCTCGCCGCAGACCGATCGCACCCGCAACAACGTCGTGCTCGACCCCGAGACCGGCAAACAGTACGAAATAGGCGCCAAGCTCGAGTTGATCCCAGAGCGCCTGAGCGCAACGCTGGCGCTGTTCGAGATCACCCGGCAGAACGTCTCGGCAGACGATCCGGCAGACGACGACTTCTCCATCCAGACTGGCGAGCAGCGGGTGCGCGGCATAGAACTGGATGTCTCCGGCGAGCCGGTCGATGGCTGGAACCTGATCGGTAATATCGCCGTGATGGATGCCAAACTGACCAAGGATCCGGAGCTGCGGATCGGTGCACGCCTGGAAGCCGTTCCGGTTCTCAGCGGCTCGCTATGGAACAGCTACCAGTTGCAGTCCGGAGCCTGGCAAGGGCTAGGCTTCGGCGCCGGCGTCGTGTTCGCCGGCAAGCGCTACGGCAACATCGAAAACAGCTATTCGGTAAGTGGCTACGTGCGTTTCGATGCCAGCGTGTTCTACGACGTGACCGAGCAGGTAAGGGTGTCGCTCAACGGCCAAAACCTCACCGATATCCGTTACGTCGAGACTATCTCCAGTGCCAACGCCTACCCAGGCGACCCGGCGTCCGTGGTAGCGAGCGTCAGCGCCCGGTTCTAGAACAGCGAGCGATGCCCGCTCAGGTCACCCGCTCGGCTACCGGCAGCTTGGCGATGGCGTCGCGGGTTTCGCGATCCTGGGCATCGCGCCAGGTGCGGAAGGCATCCAGCTCGCTGCCCCAGGTTTTCATCACCCAGGCGAGCACGGCCAGGTCATCCACCAGGCCCAGGCCGGGGATGAAGTCGGGGATGGCGTCCAGCGGCGACACGAAGTACAGCAGGCCGGCCACGATGGCGAGCAGCGCCTGCGGGTTGATCGCCCGATAGCTGCCCCGCCACCAGGCCACGCACAGCTCCTGCAGCAGGCTCAGGTCGCCTCTCAGTGAAGACAGGCTGCGACCTCCTCCACTGCTTTTACGGGTCACTGCCAGTAGCAATGCCGGCAAGCGACCGCGCTTCAGGAAACGCTGCGCGATGGGCAGGTAACGGGCAAAATTCCACGGTGCTTTCATGACCACTCCTCGTCAGCCCGCGTGTTCGCTGGGCTGTCTGTGGTTATCCACCATAGCTGTGGATAACCTTGTGAACAGTTATGGGATTAGCTTACCAAACGCCCTTGCCATGCGGCCTTGCCACAGATCGGACATTTTTTATCCAGCGGATAAAATCCTGCTAAATCAATTAGTTAAAAAAATCAAAAGATTTCGTAAAAAACCTGACCAAGTAAATAAGAACCTTTGTCGCAGTGTGCATAACCGTAACGCAGTGGTTGCATTCGGAGCGCTTTGCGGCTAGGCAAAAGCCCCAGAAACGACAACGCCCCGTAGAACGGGGCGTTGCTTTGAACAGGCTGAGCTTACTGAGCGGGAGCAGCCTCAGGTGCAGCTTGTTCCTGAGCAGCCTGATCCTTGATGGCGATCAGTTCCAGGTCGAACACCAGTACCGAGTTGGCCGGAATGGCCGGGCTCGGGCTCTGGGCGCCATAGGCGAGTTCGGACGGGATGTACAGTTTGTACTTCTCGCCGACGTGCATCAGTTGCAGGCCTTCGACCCAACCCGGAATCACGCCGCCAACCGGCAGGTCGATCGGAGTGCCACGCTCGACGGAGCTGTCGAACACGGTGCCGTCGGTGAGCTTGCCTTCGTAGTGAACGGTGACCACGTCATCAGCCTTGGGCTGAGCGCCGTCGGCCTTCTTGACCACTTCGTACTGCAGACCCGAAGCGGTGGTGGTGACGCCGTCACGCTTGCCGTTCTCTTCGAGGAACTTCTTGCCGGCCTGGGCCGCTTCCTCGTTCATTTTGGTCATGCGCTCTTCGGCACGCTTTTGCAGAGCAGCGAAGGCTTCAACCAGCTCTTCATCTTTCAGGCGCTGCTCTTTCTTGCCAATGGCGTCTTCGATGCCTTGAGCAACAGCATTGGGATCCAGATCATCCATGCCTTCCTGAGCCAGGCTTTTGCCCATGTTCAGGCCAATGCCGTAGGAAGCCTTCTGAGCCGGGCTTTCCAGTTTGACTTCGCTGGTTTGCGAATCACAACCGGCGAGCACCAGGCCCACCAGGGCGATCGCTGCTGCCAAACGATGCTGTTTCATGCTGATTCCTTGTTCGCTACGCCCTAGGGCAATCGAGTAAAAGCGCGAGCTTAGGGGGTGTGGGTATAGCAACGCAAGCCGCGTTGCTGTGAATTTATCCAGGCAGATCACGCATGCGTTGCGGGAAATGGCGAGATGAAGCAGAAAGCTGACCGGATCGTTCAGTTCGCCGCGCCGATTTGCCAAGGCAGCGGTGTAACTGACTAGCCGGTATGAGTTTTTTTCTAGGGGGAAGTTCACTGCCAGACCGAGCAAATTGGCATCATCGACTGCTTGCGTATGCCCTCGCCACCCGTGAAGCGGAGTCGCGCCCCAATACCTTGCTGATACGCAGCCCGGCATCGATCAAACGCGACAGATCGACGCCGGTTTCGATGCCCAGGCCCTGCAGCAGATAGAGCACATCCTCGCTGGCGACGTTGCCGGTCGCACCCTTGGCATAAGGGCAGCCGCCCAGGCCGGCGACCGAGCTGTCGAACACCGCAACGCCCTCCAGCAGGCTGGCGTAGATATTGGCCAGCGCCTGGCCGTAGGTATCGTGAAAGTGCCCGGCCAGTTGCTCCCGTGGCACGTCGCGAGCTACCACCTCGATCAATTGCCGCACGCCGCCAGCGGTGCCGACGCCAATGGTGTCGCCCAGGGAGATTTCATGGCAGCCCATGGCCTGCAGTTCCCGCGAGACGGCGGCAACCTGATGGGCCGAGATCGCGCCGTCATAGGGACAGCCCAGCACGCACGACACGTAGCCGCGCACGCGGATGCCGTGCTGCTGCGCCATGTCTATCACCGGCTGAAAGCGCAGCAGGCTCTCGGCAATCGAGCAGTTGATGTTGCGCTGCGAGAAGGATTCCGACGCCGCTGCGAACACAGCGACTTCTCTCACCCCAGCCTCGATTGCCGCTTCCAGCCCTTTCAAGTTTGGGGTCAACACCGCGTAGGTAATACCGGGCCGCTGATCGATGCCGGCGAATACCTCAGCACTGCCGGCCATCTGCGGCACCCATTTGGGCGACACGAAACTGCCGACTTCTATATAGCGGAGCCCGGCAGCGCTCAGGTCGTCGACCAGGCGCACCTTGTCAGCCACGCTGATCGGCTGCTTCTCGTTCTGCAGGCCATCCCGCGGGCCCACTTCCACCAGGCGTACATGGCTGGGCAGGCTCATGGCTGTGCCTCCAGTTCGACCAGTACCGCTCCCTCGCCAATCAATTCGCCCTCGGCACAATGGATCGCCTTGATCGTCCCCGCCTCGGGCGCCCGAATGCTGTGCTCCATCTTCATGGCTTCCAGCACCACCAGTGCAGCGCCCGCCTCGACCTGCTGACCCGGCTCGACCAGCACACGAACGATGCTGCCGTTCATGGGTGCGGTGAGCCCACCTTGATGTGCGTTGCCCACCGCGGCAGCGGCAATCGGATCGAAACGGCGCACCGCCAGCCACTCCACGCCCCAGCGCAGGTAAAGCGTGTCTCCCTGGCGCACGACCTGTGAATGGCGTACCGCGCTGGCGGGACGCGCCTGAAGCACCAGGCTACGGCTTACATCGCCGCACACCAGAGTCATATGCACCTCGGCCGGCAAACCGTTGCGCCAGGCACTGCGTGCCGCCCAGGGCGAATGCGGATCGTCCGCCCGCTGCCGCTCGGCATCGGTGGCCAGGAAGGCCGCGCCAGCCTGCTGCCAGAACGCTTCCGGCAGCTCTTTATTTGGCGGCAGCAGCTGCGCCTGGTGACGCTCGATAAAGCCGGTATCCAACTCCGCTGCAGCAAACGCGGGATTCGCCAGAATGCGCTGCAGGAATGCCAGGTTGGTCTTGAAACCACCAACCACCGTTTCCCCCAGCATGGCCAGCAGGCGCTGGCGGGCCTCTTCACGGTTCTCGCCCCAGGCGATCAACTTGGCCAGCATCGGGTCGTAGAACGGCGATACTTCATCGCCCTGCTCCACCCCGCTGTCGACCCGGCGCCCCGGTCCGGCTGCCGGTTCGCGGTACAGGTCGAGATGCCCACTGGCCGGCAGGAAGCCGCCTTCAGGATCTTCGGCGTACAGGCGCACCTCGATGGCATGGCCGTCGAGGGGCACCTGATCCTGACGGATCGGCAGCGGCTCACCACGCGCCACACGGATCTGCCAGGCCACCAGATCGAGACCGGTGATCGCTTCGGTCACCGGGTGCTCGACCTGCAGGCGAGTGTTCATCTCCATGAAGAAAAATTCGCCCCGGGCATCGAGGAGAAACTCCACGGTACCGGCGCCGACATAGCCGATAGCCTGCGCCGCGCGTACGGCGGACTCGCCCATGGCCCGCCGCAGTTCCGGCGACAGGCCCGGCGCGGGGGCTTCTTCGACCACTTTCTGATGACGCCGCTGGATCGAGCAGTCACGCTCGTTGAGGTACAGGCAATTGCCGTGCTGATCGGCAAATACCTGGATCTCCACATGGCGCGGCTGCAGCACATATTTCTCGACCAGCATGCGCCCGTCACCGAATGCCGACTGCGCTTCACGCTGCGCCGACGCCAGGGCCTCGGCCAGTTGGCCTTCGCTCTCCACCACCTTCATGCCCTTGCCACCGCCGCCGGCAGTCGCCTTGAGCAACACCGGATAGCCGATGCGCGCGGAAGCGGCGCGGAAGGTCTCCAGATCCTGTGCGTCGCCATGGTAGCCCGGCACCAGCGGCACACCGGCCTCCTCCATCAGCGCCTTGGCCGCGGACTTGCTGCCCATGGCATCGATGGCGCTGGCCGGCGGGCCTAGAAAGATCAAACCGGCTGCTTCGAGCTTACGGGCAAAGCTGGCGTTCTCAGACAGGAAGCCATAACCGGGATGAACGGCCTGCGCGCCGCTGGCCTGCGCAGCTTCGATGATCCTGTCCATCAGCAGGTAGCTGTCACTCGGTTTGGCGCCGCCGAGGTCGATGGCGAGATCCGCCTCGCGCACGTGCCGGGCGCTGTGGTCGATGGCGCTGTGAACTGCCACCGTGGTCATCCCGAGGGCTTTGGCGGTGCGCATCACCCGGCAAGCGATCTCGCCGCGGTTGGCGATCAGAAGCGTGTCGATGGTTTTCATGACTGGGCCTGCCAGGCGGGTGGGCGTTTCTGCAGAAAGGCGTTGAGGCCTTCCTGCCCTTCTTCACTGACGCGAATGCCGGCGATCACGCTCTCGGTACGCTGGCGCAGGGCGTCACTGAGCACACCGCTGCCGACGCCGTGCAACAGCGCCTTGCTCTCGCGCATCGCCTGCGGGCTGTTGAGCAGCAGGTTGGCGATCCATTGTTCGACCTCGCCCTCCAGCTCGGCGGCGGGATAACACTCGGCGAGCAGGCCCAGCTCCCGAGCACGCTCACCACTGAAGCGCTCGGCACTGAGCGCGTAGCGCCGGGTGGCGCGCTCGCCGATGGCCTGCACCACGTAAGGGCTGATCACCGCGGGAACCAGGCCGATGCGCACCTCGGAAAGGCTGAACGATGCCTCGCTGGCACCGATGGCGATGTCGCAGCAGGCCGTCAGCCCGACCGCACCGCCGAACGCGGCGCCCTGCACCACGGCCAGCGTCGGACACGGCAAGTGGTAGAGCAGGCTCATCAACTCACCGAGTTGGTGGGCGTCTCGCAGGTTGCTGGCGTAGTCGAGCTGCGCCGAAGCCTGCATCCAGCCCAGATCAGCGCCGGCGGAGAAATGCCGCCCCTGGCCACGCAGGACGAGAAACCGCAGGCTGTCGTCAGCCGCCACCTGGCGCAACGCCTGGATCAGCTCCTCGATCATCTCGGCATTGAAGGCGTTGTGCTTGTCCGGGCGGCTCAGCCACAGGGTGGCGACCCCGCGGGGGTCGGTGTGCAATTCAATGCTGCTGAAATTGGTCATCGGTCTGTCCTCGGCCGGGGCTACATGCGGAACACGCCAAAGCGTGTCGGCTCGATGGGCGCGTTGAGGCTGGCGGAAATCGCCAGCGCCAGCACTTCGCGGGTCTGCGCCGGGTCGATCACACCGTCGTCCCACAGCCGCGCACTGGAGTAAAAGGCGTGGGCCTGGCGCTCGTATTGCTCGACGATAGGCTGCTTGAGGCGCTGTTCGTCCTCGGCGGAAAACACCTGGCCGGCGCGCTGCGCTTGCTCATGCTTGACCTGCACCAATACCCCGGCAGCCTGCTGTGCGCCCATCACACCGATCCGTGCGTTGGGCCACATCCACAGAAAACGCGGGTCATAGGCACGGCCACACATGCCGTAGTTGCCGGCGCCGAAGCTGCCGCCGATGATCACCGTGAACTTGGGCACCCGGGCGCAAGCCACCGCAGTGACCAGCTTGGCACCGTGTTTGGCGATGCCGCCCTCTTCGTATTTCTTGCCGACCATGAAGCCGGTGATGTTCTGCAGGAACAGCAGCGGGATGCCGCGCTGGCAGGCCAGTTCGATGAAGTGCGCACCTTTCTGCGCGGCTTCGGCGAAGAGGATGCCGTTGTTGGCCAGGATGGCGATGGGATAGCCGTTGAGGTGGGCGAAACCACAGATCAGGGTGGTACCGAACAGCGCCTTGAACTCGTCGAGCTGCGAGTCATCGACGATCCGCGCGATCACTTCTCGCACATCGAAAGGTTGTTTGGGGTCGGCGGGAATGATGCCGTACAGCTCATCGGCGGCGTAGCGCGGCGCGATGGGCTGCCGCGCCTGCACGTCACCGAGCTTGCGCCAGTTGAGGTTGGCAATGCAGCGGCGCGCCAGGGCCAGCGCGTGCGGGTCGTTTTCCGCATAGTGATCGGCCACGCCACTGGTCTTGCAGTGTACGTCGGCGCCACCGAGTTCCTCGGCGCTGACCACTTCACCGGTGGCTGCCTTCACCAGAGGCGGGCCGGCGAGAAAGATGGTCGCCTGTTCGCGCACCATGATGGTCTCGTCGCTCATCGCCGGCACGTAGGCGCCACCTGCGGTGCACGAGCCCATCACCACGGCGATCTGGACGATGCCCTGGGCGCTCATGTTGGCCTGGTTGAAGAAAATGCGGCCGAAGTGCTCGCGATCGGGAAACACCTCGTCCTGACGCGGCAGGTTGGCGCCACCGGAATCCACCAGGTAGATACACGGCAGGCGGTTCTGGCTGGCGATGGCCTGGGCGCGCAGATGCTTCTTCACGGTCAGCGGGTAGTAACTGCCGCCCTTCACCGTGGCGTCGTTGGCGATAATCATGCATTCGACACCTTCGACACGGCCAATTCCGGCGATCACCCCCGCGGCGGCGACGTCTTCGTCATACACCTGGTAGGCGGCTAGCTGACAGATTTCCAGAAACGGCGAGCCTGGATCGAGCAGCCAGTCGATGCGCTCGCGCGGCAGCAGTTTGCCGCGCGAGCGGTGTCGCTCCTGCGCTTTTGCACCTCCGCCTTCGCGAGTGCGGGCGAGCAAGCCGTGCAGCTCATCGACCTGAGCCAGCATCGCCTCACGGTTGGCGGCGTACTCGGGGGAACGGGTGTTCAGTTTTGTACACACAATGGCCATGACATTGGCTCCGACTGGCAGCGTGGGCTTCGATCACGCCGTTTCGTTGAACAGCTCGCGACCAATCAGCATGCGGCGAATTTCACTGGTGCCGGCGCCGATCTCGTAGAGTTTGGCGTCGCGCCACAGGCGCCCGACCGGATACTCGTTGATGTAGCCATTGCCGCCGAGAATCTGGATCGCCTCACCGGCCAGCCAGGTGGCTTTTTCCGCTGCATAGAGGATGACCCCGGCGCAGTCCTTGCGTACCTGGCGCACATGGCCGCTGCCCAGGGCGTCGAGCTGCCGGCCGACCGCGTAGAGGTAGGCGCGACAGGCCTGCTGGGTGGTGTACATGTCAGCCAGCTTGCCCTGAATCAGCTGGAACTCGCCGATGCTTTGGCCGAATTGCTTGCGGTCGTGGATGTAGGGCACCACCACGTCCATCGCCGCCTGCATCAGCCCCAGCGGGCCGCCAGAGAGCACAGCACGTTCGTAATCCAGACCGCTCATCAGCACCCTGGCGCCTTCGCCGACGCCGCCGAGCACGTTTTCCTCGGCCACCTCGACATCCTGAAACACCAGCTCACCGGTGTGCGAACCGCGCATGCCGAGCTTGTCGAGCTTCTGCGCGACGCTGAAACCTGGCGCGCCCTTCTCGACGATGAAGGCGGTCATGCCCTTGGCGCCAGCGCTTGAGTCAGTCTTTGCATAGACCACCAGCACATCGCAATCCGGGCCGTTGGTGATCCACATCTTGGTGCCGTTGAGCACGTAGCGGTCGCCCTTTCGATCGGCGCGCATCTTCATCGACACCACGTCGGAACCGGCATTGGGCTCGCTCATGGCCAGTGCCCCGATGTGTTCACCGCTGATCAGCTTCGGCAGGAAGCGGCGCTTCTGGGCCTCGCTGCCATTGCGGTTGATCTGGTTCACGCACAGGTTGGAATGGGCCCCATAGGACAAGCCGATACCGCCAGCGGCCCGGGAGATTTCCTCCATGGCGATCATGTGCGCCAGGTAGCCCATGCCGGCGCCGCCGTATTCCTCGCTGACGGTCAGGCCGAGCAGGCCCATGTCGCCGAACTTGCGCCACAGATCCATGGGGAATTGGTCACTGCGATCAGCTTCGGCAGCCCGTGGGGCGATTTCCTTCGCGGCGAAACCGGCGACCGCGTCGCGAAGCATGTCGATTTCCTCGCCGAGGAAGAAATTCAGACCTGGCAGAGTGATGCTCATGTAACGACTCTCCATTGTTGTAGTTGTTGGATGCGTTAAACGATTGGCAAACAGACCTCAGGAAGCAGTCATCTCCTGCATGGCAGTCATACAACGCTGTTCAGCGGTATCCAGCTCACGCTGCATCTGCTGGATGTCGAGCAGTTGGCGGGCGAGATGCTCGCGGCGCTCGGCGATCTTTTCCAGGAAATGGTCAAGCTGCTTGCGGTTGCCCCCAGCCGGGTCATAGAGGTCGATCAATTCCTTGCACTCGGCGAGGGAAAAACCGATGCGCTTACCGCGCAGGATCAGCATCAGCGTCACTCGGTCACGGGCGCTGTAGATACGCTCCTGGCCCTTGCGCTCGGGCGCGAGCATGCCCTGCTCCTCGTAGAAACGAATGGTGCGGGTGGTGATGCCTAGTTCGTGGGCCAGCTCGGAAATGCTGTAGGAATGACTCATGGTACGAGCGACCCGCCTGAATGACCTTTACGTAAACGTAAGCCTGCAACTACACAGCTGTCAAATTGGCGAGAGGTTAGGCGGGAAATGATTAGCGGGATGGCGTGGATGCATGGCCGTTGCGGCCATGCAGGTCAACACGGCCTCAGGATTTCGGCTCGTCATCCCAGGGCTGGCCGTCGAGCGGGTGTTTCTTGGCCAGTTCGGCTTCATCGAGGCCCGAGCCGCCGCCGATATCGCCTTCACTGACAATGCTCAGGTCGCGGTCAGCGGGCTCGTCGTCACCACGTTCCCGCGGCGAGTGTGCGCCAGTATCGTCGATCAGGTTCTCGGGGCTCAGGTCGTCGAGGCTGACACCGTCTTCGTGGCGACCTTCTTTCAGCGTTTCACCACCGCTCTGCCCCGCGTCGCGCACGCGCTCATCCGGATATTCGTGCTGCACCTCGTCCGCTGGACGACGGTCGCCGATGCGCCCTTCGCGCTCATCCTTGCTGTCGCTGAAATCCAGCTGCTCGATCGAGCCCATGCGATCCTCGGTGTCATCGATCTCCCGAGGTGTGGCTGGCTGCTTGGGTGTGCTCATGACGTTCTCCAGTATGGGTCTGTTCGGTTGACTCGACCCATACCGGGAAAATTCAGGGAAAGTGACGGGATGCGATGTGCAGCTCAGCCCTCACCCACCAACTGCTCCAGGGCTTCTTCCAGCGGGCTGACGCTGGTGGGGCGAACCAGTCGGGTGACCTCGACACCGTCACGCAGGAATACCAGGGTCGGCCACAGCTTGACCTTGAAGGCGCGCCCCAGGGGCCGGCCGCTGCCGTCCTCGATCTTCAGGTGAGTGACCTCGGGATAATCCGGCATTACCTTGGCCAGCAAAGGCTGCGCCGCCTGGCAATGGCTGCACCAGTCGGTGCCGAATTCGATGAGGGTCATACCAGGCTTCGCCTGTACTTCAGCGGCTGTCGGCGCCGTGCTGCTGTATTCGCTGCTCATGCTATATCTCCGCTCGTGAGCCAAACGCAACCGGCCCGCGCATGGCGGGCCGATTCGTGTTCTCAGCGTATCAAACGCCGTCAGTGACTTTCTTGACGACGGGCTTTACCCGCTCAGCGATTTCGCTTTCCAGCCGGGTGACGGTTTCTGCGATGCGATCCACGTCGGGGCGCATAGAACGGGCGTCTTCCACGAAACCTTTGAGTCGGCAATGGCCGCTCAGGCCACGGGCGACCAGCAGGCCGCCGAACGCTGCGCGAGCAAGGCCGAATACACCACCGCGCTTCAGGCCGCCACGGGCCATGGCGATACCACTGCCGATGGAAAGCGCACGCTCCCAACCCTGCACGTTACTGCCGCTTTGCTTATCGAATGTGGACATATCGCTAGCTCCAGTTTGTCTGTGATTCACAACGGACAGGCCAAAAGCGGCCGATGTTCGACCACTCCGACAAGCGGATGAGCGGCATTCAGAGATAACGCAGCCAGGTCAGGTCACGACGACGGGCCTTGAGTGCCGCGAACCAGCGAACCGGCGGGAACAGCACCACGGCGAGCAGAATCGAACAGAGCCATACAGGGCCGATCGAGTCGAAACCAAAGTAGTCGCCCTGATTAGTGCCCCAGATAGCCACGGCAGCCAGGTACAGCAGCTTCAGCACATAGAGGTGCAGCAGGTAGAAGAACATCGGCGCGCCACCGTACACGGTCAGCGCCTTGAGCCAGCGGTTGCCCTGGGCACGCTCGAACGCCAGCAACAGCAGCAGCCCCAATCCCAGGGTCAGCGAAAGGAAGGCCAACGATGGTGGATACTTGGTGATGTTGAGGATGCTCATCAGGGTTTCCACCCAGTTGCTGCCCACCACCCAGCTATTCTCGCCGTAGCCGTTGCCCGCACGAACCACGACGAACACCAGTAGCGAACCGAGCCCCCAGCCAAGCAGCAGAGCCTGACGACTTGCGGCGTCCGCAGCGCGACCGAACCACGAACCGGCGGCATAACCCAGGGCGATCACGCCGATCCACGGCAGCAGCGGATACGAGGTGCGCAGACGCAGATCGTCGGACACTTGCAGCCAACCGCGATCATGCAGGATGGCCCATGGCACGTGCATCGCCGAGTCGGCCGCGAAGTGCAGGCCATCGAGCAGGTTGTGGCCGCACACCAGCACCAGTCCCAGCACGATCAGGACGCCGCGCGGCAGCCAGACCAGCAGCGACAACGCCAGCATGCTCAGGCCGATGGCCCAGATCACCTGCAGGTAGATCACCGTCGGCGGCACCTGGAAAGTCCAGGCGAAGTTCACCAAGGTGAATTCCAGCACGACCAGAAACAGCCCGCGCTTGAACAGAAACGCACTGACCGCAGCTCGGCCATTGGCCTTCTCGCCATACAGGAATGCCGACAGGCCGGTCAGGAAGATGAAGACCGGCGCGCACAGGTGAGCCAGGGTACGACTGAAGAACAGCGACGGTTCGGTGCTGCTCACATCCATGGGATCGAGTACCTGACGGTGCAGGAAAAACGTTTCTCGCACATGGTCGAGCAGCATGAACAGAATGACGAGCCCGCGCAGGGCGTCGATGGAGGTAAGGCGTGAGGTAACGGGATTGGCGATTGCGGCAGTGGTCATAGCATATCCAGAACAGAAAGCCGGGAAGACAGAGGGTCTCCCCGGCACAGCGAATGGTTATGATATAACAAACTATTACTGGCAGCCCAGCCCCATCGTTGATGGGCCATCCGCTCAACAGCAATGCGCTGAAACCCATCTCCCTGCCCGTTTATCCGCACTTCAGACCAGAAACGAAATGGCCCCCGTCAGTACCGCCACCAGGGTGATTGCCAACGACAGCAGGACAGCCCACTTCACCGTGGCTTTCTGAAAGTCGCCGATGTCCTTGTCCACCATGCCGACCAGCAACAGAGTCGAGGCCACCAGTGGGCTCATCAGGTGAACCGGCTGCCCGAGGATCGAAGCGCGGGCGATTTCCACCGGGTCGATGCCATAGGCTGCTGCAGCCTTGGCGAGAATGGGCACCACGCCGAAATAGTAGGCATCGTTCGACAGCACGAAGGTCAGCGGCATGCTGGTGACTGCCACCACCAGTGGGAACAGATGGCCCCACGACGGCGGGATCATGTTGACGATGCTTTGCGCCAGGGCATCGACCATCTTGGTACCCGAGAAGATGCCTGCGAACACCCCTGCCGCAAAGACCAGCAGCACCACCGTCATGGCATTTCCCGAGTGGGAGAGGATGCGCTCCTTCTGAATGTCGAGCTGCGGGTAATTGATCATCAGGGCGACCACGAAACCGATCAGGAACAGCACGGCGGCGTGAGCGATGCCCATCACCAGCGCCGTCATCACGGCGATCACCAGAAACAGGTTCACCCACACGAAACGAGGACGCTTGTAGGGCTGGTCGCCGAGGATTTCCTCGATGTAGCAGTTGCCGCCGCCAGTCTGCAGTTCGGTATTGCCGATGCGGCTGCGCTCCTTGCGGCCAAGCACGTAGGCGATCAGCACCACGAAGGCAGCGCCAGCCACCATGGTCGGCAGCAAGGGAATGAAGTACTCGGAGGCATCGAGCCCGAGTGCGGCGATGGCGCGGGTCGCAGGCCCACCCCAGGGCGTCATGCCACTCATGATGCTCAGCGACAGCATCGAAACAGTGGCGAGCACCATGGGGTTCATGCCAATACGCCGGTACAGCGGTAGCATCGCCGCGCAGGTGATCATGTAGGTGGTGGTGCCATCGCCGTCCAGCGCAACGGTCAGGGACAGCAGCGCAGTCCCTACGGCGATCTTCACGGGGTCACCGTTGACCTTGCGCAGGATCTTGCGAATCAGCGGATCGAACAGCCCGGTGTCGATCATCAGCCCGAAGAACAGGATCGCGAACAGCAGCAATGCCGCCGAGGGCGCGACCATCTTCAGACCATCGAGAATCATCTTGCCGGTCGAATCGCCAAAGCCTGCAGCAACGGCGAAAACGATCGGAATGAAGGTGAGCGCCACGATGGGCGACATGCGCTTCGACATGATCATGTAGGTGAACACGACCACCATCGCCAACCCGAGTAAAGCGAGCATAGAGTTCTCTCTTTTTGTTTTTGGAGACGAGCATCTCGTGGCGATCCGGCACAACCGGATTTGCCCAAGTTACATGCTTCGTTTGCTGCAGTGATGGCTCTCTCCGTAGAACCCGTTGTCAGGAGACCAAGGCCTCACTGGACGGCGACGTCATCCGGCCAGAAGGCGCTCCTCAGGAGCGTGCACCTCACCGGAAAACAACCGCCTGGCGGTACGTACCACGGACGCACGAATGGTCTCGCCCTGCTCGCCCACGTAAGCCAGTGCCACCTCGATCGAACCGCTTGGATGTTCGATCCGCACCTGGCTCATGCGCGCTGCACTGGCATCCAGATCAAGCATCTGCGCGGCCACGGTTCCCACGCTGACGCACGCGGTGGCCAGACCGATGGAACCGGTGATGGCCAGTGCGCGGTGGCAGTTGTGGGGCATGAAATACCTGACCTGAATCGTTCCGCCGGCCGAGGCTGGCGCCAGCAGGACAGGCTTCGGAATGACCTTGTCGGTGACATCCCCAAGCCCCATGGCCAGCCCAGCCTGCAGACGAATGGATTCGAGCCGGGCGAGAAAATCCAGGTCGGCGTCGAGCTCGGCAGGTGATTCGCGGCCCGTCTTGCCGAGGCTGGCGGCATCGATCAGCACCATCGGCATGGCCATGTCGATACAGGTCGTTTCAACGCCATTGAAGCGGTCGCGGGTATTGCCGGTGGGAAACAGCTTGCCTGTCTTGCTGCCGGCGGCGTCCAGAAAGGTCAGTTCGATAGGTGCGGCGACACCCGGCACGCCATCGATGCGGGTCGCCCCGGCGTAGGTGACTGCGCCGCCTGGCGTCTGCACCTTGGCGCTGACGAAGGTGCCGGTGTTGAGGTTCCTGATACGCACCTCGGTGGTAGCGGGTTCCGCCTTCACCAGGCCCTGCTCGACAGCGAAGGGCCCCACGGCGCAAAGCATGTTGCCGCAATTGGGCGCGGTATCGACGCGGCGCTGGGAGACCATGACCTGCACGAACAGGTAGTCGACGTCTGCATCCGGGTGGCTGGACGGACTGACGATGGCGACCTTGCTGGTTTGCGGGCTGCCACCGCCTATACCGTCGATCTCCAGCTCATGCCCTGCACCCATGACCGACAGCAGTACTTCATTTCTCTCGTCTACCGACTCAGGCAAGTCGCTGGCGAGAAAAACCGGGCCTTTCGAGGTGCCTCCGCGCATGAGCACACAGGGAATTGGCTGCATGATTCTTACTCTTGTACTGATCAATCAGGCCGATTGATGTCTTGAGCAAAAGAGTTACACGCACCGACAATTCCATCAAATGCAAAGATTTAAGCAATTAATGCATTTAACGCATCAGTCAGAATTGCATCCGCGGATGGCTGAAAAGCGCAAAAACGCGGATAGCGTCACGCCGGCTTGTCACCGCCCAGCGCGGTATAACCCGGCCATTGGCGCAGCAAGGTATCGACGAACTGCTCCGCTGCTGGTGACAGCGACGACCCATGACGGCGCACCAGCCCCAGGGTGCGACTGATCACCGGGTCAACCAGCGGGCGCTGCACCAGCGTCGGGTGATCGTCGGCCGGCATCGCCAGGCTGGGCATGGCGGCGATGCCAAGGCCAGCCTCGACCATCCCCAGGGAAGTGGACAGGTGCTGAACCTCGTAAAACCAGCTGGGCCGCCAATCGAGGTTGGCCAGACCATGGTCGAGCAGCACGCGGTTGCCGCTCAAACGCCCCACGCCGATCAAGCGGTAATCGCTCAGTTCACGCCACGCCACCTGAGGCTGCTCTGCCAATGGATGGTCACGTCGACAGGCGAGCACGAAGGGCTCGTTGACCAGCGGGGTGAAATCGATCTCCGCGTTCTGCCCGCTGAGCATGTTGATGCCGAAATCCGCCTCGCCACGCAGCACGGCTTCGAGACCTTCGTGGGCACTCAGGTCGAGAATGCGAATGCGGATTTTCGGGTACTGCCGATTGAATTCGCGAATCACCGTGGGCAGAAAATAGAACGCCGCAGTGGGAATGCACGCCAGGGTGACCTGCCCGGACTGTCGCTCGGCCAGTTCTCGAATGCCCAGAATCGAACGCTCGAAATCATCCAGCAGACGTCGAGCCTTGGGCAGGAAATCACGCCCCACCGCAGTCAGGCTGACCCGCCGCGTGGTGCGATCGAGCAGTTGCGTGCCCAAGCCCTCCTCCAGCTTTTGCATGCGTCGGGTGAGCGCCGGCTGGGACAGATGAATGGCGTTGGCCGCCTCGTGGAAATTGCCGAATTCAGCAATTTTGACGAAGGCACGAAGATCCTGAAGCTCATAATTCATGCATAAAACCTATCAATGACGACTTTTATTATGGAAGGCAGATTAGTCCATTAATCAGAAGGCGGCGACCGCCTGTGAAAATACCCCATCCGAAGCCTCTAGCCAGCGCATTAATGCACATAAAGCATTAGTTATTGAAATATATGCAATTTACAAAACAAAAGACACTGACCACCATTTAAGGAAAGCAACAATAAGCGAATTTATTGCACTGGAGACATCATGCAAGCCATTCCCTGCGTCCTGATGCGCGGCGGCACTTCTCGCGGCCCGGTCTTTCTGGCCAACCACCTGCCCTCCGATATCGCCCAGCGAGACGAGCTGCTGCTCAAGGTAATGGGCTCGGGTCACGAGCTGGAAATAGACGGCATCGGCGGCGGCAATCCGCAGACCAGCAAAGTCGCCATCGTGAGCACCTCCCCTCACCCGGATGCCGATGTCGACTACCTGTTCGTGCAAGTCATGGTCGCCCAACGCCGGGTCGATACGGCGCCCAACTGCGGCAACATGCTCTGCGCCGTCGGCCCGTTCGCCATCGAGCACGGTCTGGTCAACGCCTGCGCTCCAGTGACACGGGTACGGATTCGCAACCTCAACACCAACACGCTGATCGACTCGGAAGTGCAGACGCCCAAGGGCAAGGTTCGCTACGAAGGAGAAACCAGCATCGATGGCGTTCCCGGCAGCGCCGCGCCGATCAAGCTGACCTTTCTCGATGCGTCCGGTGCCAAGACTGGAAAACTGCTGCCCACCGGCAATGTTCGCGACCGCTTCGACGGTGTCGAGACCACCTGCATCGACATGGCCATGCCCATGGTCATCATGCACGCCGAAGCGCTGGGCAAGACCGGCTACGAGACACCTGCGCAGTTGGACGCCGACAGCGCGTTGCTGGAGCGCCTGGAGAGCATCCGCCTGCAGGCCGGCAAGGCCATGGGCCTCGGTGACGTCAGCCAGATGGTGATTCCCAAACCCGTGCTGCTTGCCACGCCACGCAACGGCGGCACGCTGTCGACCCGCTATTTCATGCCCCACACCTGCCATCGCTCCATCGCCGCCACCGGCGCCATCGGCTTGGCCAGCGCCTGCGCTTTGCCGGGAAGCGTTGCGTTCGACATCGCGCCGATAACCGGAGTCGCGCTGGTACGCCTGGAACATCCGGGCGGGCAGATCGAAGTGTCACTCACGCCTGGCGAAAACAGCCAGCCGCAACACATGCAGGCCTCCCTGATACGCACCGCGCGGCGACTTTTCGCCGGCGATGTCTACGTGCCGCTGGCGGCAAGAGGCACCCAGAAAAACTGACGTCACCTGCTGCCAACAAAGAGAAAACAATAATGACAAGAAAGAATCTGCTCTACGTATCTCTCGCTCCTGCCTTCCTGACGGGTCTGCCGCTGGCCGTGGGCAATGCCCAGGCGGCTGGTTTCATCGACGACAGCAAGGCCAATCTGGAACTGCGCAATTTCTACCTCAACCGTGATTTCCGCGACGGCCCGGGGCAGAACAAGCGCGAAGAATGGGCTCAGGGCTTCATCCTCAACATGGAGTCCGGCTACACCCAGGGCACCGTCGGTTTCGGCGTGGACGCCCTGGCCATGCTCGGCGTCAAGCTCGACTCATCACCCGACCGCTCGGGTACCGCGCTGCTGCCACGCAACGGCGATCGGCGCGCCGAGGACGACTACAGCAAGCTGGGGCTGACCGCCAAGGTGCGTTTCGCCGACAGCGTACTGAAGGTCGGTACCCTGCTACCGAAGATGCCGACCCTGCAGTTCAGCAACAGCCGCCTACTGCCGCAGACCTTCGAGGGCTGGCAGTTGCAGAGCAAGGACATCGACCGACTGACAGCCTCGTTCGGCGAAATATCCCGGGTGGTGCAGCGCGATGTCTCGGGCTCCAGCAAGCTGGCACTGAACAACAAGAACGGCCGTTTTGGCGGTAGCCCGAGCAGTGATCATCTGCGCTTCGCCAGCCTCGACTATGCGCTGACGCCAACCACTCAGGTGAGTTACCACCAGGGTGAGCTGAGTGACATCTACCGCCAGCACTTCCTCGGTTTGCAGCACACGCTTGCCCTCGGCCCGGGCAAGCTGAAAAGCGACCTGCGCTACTTCAAAAACAGTGAAAGTGGCCAGGCGCGTGCCGGCGATATCGACAACCAGGTGTTCAACGCCATGTTCACCTACAGCCTGGCCGGCCACGCCCTGGGCGTTGCCTACCAGCGCATGCATGGCGACGACGGTTTCACCTATGTCGACGGCGCAACGCCTTACCTGACCAACTTTCTGCAGATCAACGACTTTGCCGGGCCCGATGAACGCTCCTGGCAGGTTCGCTATGACTACGACTTCAGCAAAGTGGGCATTCCCGGCCTGACCTTCATGACGCGTTATGTGCGCGGCAGTGGAATCGACCTGGCAAATGGCGAGAGCGGCAGCGAGTGGGAACGCAATACCGACCTGGCCTATGCATTCGCCGAAGGGCCGCTTAAGAACCTGAAAGTCACCTGGCGCAACGCGGCCTACCGCGCCAACTTCACCCGTGGCATCGATGAAAACCGCCTGATCCTGAGTTACGCCCTGCCGATCTGGTGATACGGCACCACGAAAAACCTGCCAATAAATCCAATACAGGTAACCACCATGAAAGCTTTCAAGAACTGCCTTCTTCTGCCCCTCGCCAGTGCACTGCTACTGACCGGCCTACCGGCCAACGCAGATCAGCCACACCGTCCCGAATGTATCGCGCCGAGCAAACCGGGCGGCGGTTTCGACCTCACCTGCAAGCTCGCCCAGGCCGGCCTGAAAGACAATGCCGTGCTCAAGTCGCCGATGCGTGTCACTTATATGCCGGGTGGCATCGGCGCTGTCGCCTACAACTCGGTAGCCGCCAACCGGCGTAATGAGCCGGGCACGTTGATCGCGTTTTCCGGCGCTTCGCTGCTCAACCTTGCTCTGGGCAAATACGGCCAATTTGACGAAAACGCCGTGCAGTGGCTGACCACCATCGGCACCGATTACGGCACCCTCGCGGTTCGTGACGACTCGCCATACAAGAATCTCGACGATGTCGTGCAGGCGCTCAAGAAAGACCCGAAAAGCGTCGTCGTCGGTGGCGGCGGCAGCATCGGCGGCCAGGGCTGGATGAAAATCGCGCTGCTTGCCAAGGCCGCAGGCATCAACCCCAGCGAATTGCGCTATGCGGCGTTCGAAGGCGGCTCCGAGCACTACATGGCACTGATGGGCAAACACGTCGATCTGGTCACCGGCAGCGCCAGCGAGATCGCCTCGCAGAAAGGCAACGACATCCGCACCCTGGCGGTATTCAGCGAAGAGCGCCTGCCGGGCGACCTGGCCTCCATTCCCACCGCTCGCGAACAAGGCTACGAGATCCAGTGGCCATTGATCCGCGGCTACTTCCTCGGCCCGGACGTGCCAGAAGAGCAGGTGCAGTGGTGGCGCGAGTCCTTCGCCAAACTTGAATCCTCACCCGACTTCGAACGCTACATGGTCGACCGTGACGTACTGCCGATGTATGTCAGCGGGCCGGAGCTGAAGGCGCTGGTACACAAGCAGGTCGAGGAATACCGCGAGTTGGGCCGCGAATTCGGCCTGGTCGAATAACCCTTCCGGGGGGAGCCGTTCGGCTCTCCCCATGGAGCATCCTATGCAAGACCGTATTTTTGCGGGCGTCAGCCTGCTGCTTTGTCTCGGCCTGTCGTTGGCGGCCTGGAGTTACCACGCGCCGTTTTCCTACGAGCCGGTGGGGCCACGAGCCTTTCCCCTGCTGCTGATCGTGATGATCGCCATGGGCGCCATCTACCTGTTGGTGAAGCCGTCGCGGGCCAGCAACGAAACAGCGGAACCGGCCCTGGATCGTCACGTAATCCGCAAGATCGTGCTGTGCATCGTGGCGCTGCTGATCTACGCCGCGCTGTTCGAACTCGCCGGTTTCATCATCGCCAGCACGGTCTTCGCCATCGCCATGGCGCGCTTGTACGAAGGCACCTGGAAAGCCAGCCTGACATCCGGCGTGCTACTCGCGGTGGGCCTCTACCTGCTGTTCGACAAAGCCCTCGATGTACCGCTGCCACTCGGCCTACTTTCAGGTCTGGAGTTCTAACCGTATGGATACTTTCAGCTATCTGGGGCAAGGCTTCGGCGTCGCCCTGAGCCCCTACAACCTGTTCACCGCACTGTGCGGCACGCTGATCGGCACCATCGTTGGCCTGCTGCCGGGCCTGGGCCCGATCAACGGCGTGGCGCTGCTGATCCCCATCGCTTTCGCCCTTGGTCTGCCACCGGAAACCGCGTTGATCCTGCTCGCGGCCGTGTACCTGGGCTGCGAATACGGCGGTCGTATTTCTTCGATCCTGTTGAACATTCCGGGCGAAGCGTCGGCCGTGATGACCACCCTTGACGGCTACCCGCTGGCACGTCAGGGCAAAGCGGGCGTGGCCCTGTCGATCTCCGCCTGGAGCTCGTTCGTCGGTGGCCTGATGGCGACCTGTGGCGTGGTGCTGTTCGCGCCGCTGCTGGCCAAATGGGCGGTCGCTTTCGGCCCCGCCGAGTATTTCGTGCTGATGGTGTTCGCCATCACCTGCCTGGCCGGTATGGCGGGTAATAAACCGATGAAGACGGCCATCGCCTGTTGCATCGGCCTGTTGCTGTCCTGCGTCGGCATCGACTCCAACAGCGGCGTGTATCGCTTCACCTTCGGCAGCCTCGGCCTGGCCGACGGCATCCAGTTCGTGGTGCTGGTGCTCGGCCTATTCTCGGTCAGCGAAATCCTCGTGCTGCTCGAGCGCACGCACCACGGTCAGAAGGCCATCGAAGCGAAAGGCCGCATGTTGTTCAACATGAAGGAAGGCCTTTCGGTGCTGGCCACCAACCTGCGCAGCGGCGCGCTTGGCTTCGGCCTGGGCATCCTGCCGGGCGCCGGCGCGACCCTGGCCAGCGCCGTGGCGTACATGAGCGAAAAACGTCTGGCCACCAAGGACAACAAGTTCGGTGAAGGTGACCTGCGCGGCCTGGCGGCGCCGGAAACCGCCAACAGCGCTTCGGCCTGTGGTTCGCTGGTGCCGATGCTGACCCTCGGTGTGCCCGGTTCCGGCACCACCGCAGTGATGCTTGGCGCACTGACGCTGTACAACATCACGCCCGGCCCGCTGCTGTTCCAGAACCAGCCGGACATCGTCTGGGGCCTGATCGCCTCGCTGTTCGTGGCCAACATCATGTTGATCGTGATGAACGTGCCGATGATCAAGGTGTTCACCAAGATCCTCGCCGTGCCGTATTGGGCACTGGTGCCGGCCATCGCCATCATTACCTCGATCGGCGTTTACGCCGTGCATGCCACCGCGTTCGATCTGTACCTGATGATCGGTATCGGGGTGGCCGGTTACATCCTGCGCAAGATGGACTTTCCGCTGTCGGCGATTCTGCTCGGCTTCATCCTCGGCGGTTTGATGGAGCAGAACCTGCGCCGCGCCCTGTCATTGTCCAATGGAGACCTGAGCATCCTCTGGGGCAGCTCGATCACCCTGGCCGTATGGGCCCTGGTGGCATTGATGATAGCCTTGCCCATCTGGCGTATCTGGCGGGCTCGCCGCAGGGCAGCGGCCCAGAGCGTCGGCTGATACTTCACCGAATCAGGCTCCCCGTGGAGCCTGAACCGCCTGGGAGCCTGCCATGCATATCGTCATTCCCGATGACTACCAGAACGTCATCCGTACCCTCGACTGTTTCGCCACCCTGAGCGGCCATCAGGTCAGCATCTATCACGATGCTGTCGACGACACCCGACTGCTGGCCGAGCGCTTCGCCGATGCCGATGCGCTGGTGCTGACCCGAGAGCGCACGCGCATCGACGAAGCACTGCTCGCCCAACTGCCGAAGCTCAAGCTCATCAGCCAGACCGGCAAGGTTTCCAGCCACCTCGATGTAGACGCCTGCACCCGCCATGGCGTGGCCGTCATGGAAGGCCGCGGCTCGCCCATCGCCCCTGCAGAGCTGACCTGGGCGCTGATCATCAATGCCAGACGGCAGCTATTCCCGGCCATGCAAGGCCTGTATGCCGGGCAGTGGCAGGTCAACCTCGGCCAGCGCCTGGCCGGGCAGACGCTGGGCATCTGGGGCTACGGCAAGATCGGCCAACGCCTGGCCCGTTATGCCCAGGCTTTCGAAATGCCCGTATTGGTCTGGGGCAGCGATGCATCAAGACAGGCCGCGGTTGCCGACGGACACCGCGCGGCGCCATCACGGGAAGCGTTCTTCGCAGAATCCGATGTACTCACCCTGCACTTGCGCCTCGCCCAGAGCACTCGGCATCTGGTGACCGCCAAAGATCTGGCACTCATGAAAAGCAGCGCATTGCTGGTCAATACCAGCCGCGCCGAACTGATCGCCCCGGGTGCCTTGCTCGAGTCACTGAACCTTGGCAGGCCGGGCTATGCCGCGCTTGACGTGTTCGAACAGGAGCCGATTCTCGACCCTGCCCACCCGCTGCTGAACCACCCGGCCGTGCTCTGTACTCCGCACCTCGGTTACGTCGAGCGCGAAGGTTACGAGCTGTATTTCGGCGATGCATTTGCCAACGTGCGGGCTTTCTTCAAGGGTGAAGACTGCACGCTGGCTAATCCCGAGGTACGACCGCCAAGCGAATGACAGAAATCTTTCGACTTTGTGAAACGCGCCACAAAGCCCTTTCTTGAGCGGTTTAAGCTTGATGCGGCGCGGCTTCCAGCGATGCCGGGGGTCACCTTGAGCAAGGCTTGAGTAGGCCGCAGCAGCTTTAAAAACCTGACCACGAAAGCAGAAAATAATTATTAATCCTTATAAATCAATATTTTACGAAATCTAAAACCGCCCATCCGATAAACAAGCATTTTTCTGACGCAGGAATACTATCAGCCGAACGATGGATACCGCCCCACCCGTGGGCGGTCATTGCAAAGGAAGGCTTGATGAAAATTCTCGTGCTGGGAAACATGGGCTACGTCGGCCCGGCGGTCATCCGCGAACTGACGACCCGCCATCCCCAAGCCATCGTGCATGGCTTCGACAACGCCTATTTCGCCCACTGCCTCACCAACGCTCATGTCTTGCCGGAACAGCGCCTGAGCCAGCAGTTCTTTGCTGACGTGCGTGACCTTTCACCACAGTTCCTCGAAGGCTACGACGCAGTGGTGCAGCTGGCGGCCGTCTCCAACGATCCAATGGGCGACCGCTTTGCCAGCGTGACCGAAGCAATTAACCAGAACGCCACCGTCGCTATCGCCAATGCGGCCGCCCGTGCCGGGGTACGCAACTTCGTCTTCGCCTCCAGCTGCAGCGTGTACGGCGTGGCCCAGGGTGGGCCGCGCACGGAAAGCGATCCCGTCTCGCCCATGACCGCTTACGCCCGCTCCAAGATCGGCAGCGAAGATGCGCTCTCCGACATCACCGGCGACATGGTGATTACCAGCCTGCGCTTCGCCACGGCCTGCGGCATGTCCGACCGGCTGCGCCTGGATCTGGTGCTCAATGACTTCGTTGCCGGTGCGCTCAGCGAAGGCCGCATCACGGTGCTCAGTGATGGCTCGCCATGGCGCCCATTGATCGACGTCGCCGACATGGCACGGGCCATCGACTGGGCCATCCAGCGCAGCGCCGACAACGGCGGGCGCATCTTGCGCGTGAATACCGGCAGCAACGAGCGCAACCATCAGGTTCGCGACCTCGCCGCCGCGGTAGCCGATGCCCTGCCCGGCACCGAGGTGAGCATCAATACCGAAGCCCCCGTCGACAGCCGCTCCTATCAGGTCGATTTCAGTCTGTTCGCCAGCCTTGCCCCCGCTCATCAGCCGCAGATGAGCTTATCGAAGTCGATCAGCGGGCTGGTCGAGGGCCTCAAGGGCATGAGTTTCAGCGACAGCCAGTTTCGTACATCGCCGCTCGTGCGCCTGCGCGTGCTGCAAGGCCATATCGACAGTGGCCGACTGAGCGAAGACCTGCGCTGGCAATCGCGCTAGATCGCGACCGCATTACCGGGCCATCTGACCCACTGATACAGCGTCCATTAACCACGGGGGAGCACCATCATGAAGGTTGCAATCTTTGCGGGTGGCTTCGGCACCCGCCTGAGCGAAGAGACGGCGATCCGTCCCAAGCCGATGGTCGAGATCGGTGGCCGACCGATCATCTGGCACATCATGAAGATGTACGCGCACCACGGCTTCAAGGATTTCGTGGTGCTCGGCGGCTACAAGGTCGATTACATCCGCGACTACTTCCTGAACTACCGCGCGCAACGCACCGACTACACCATCGACCTGAAGACCGGCAACATCGATTGGCTGGAGAGCGTCAGCGAAGACTGGCGCGTTACCGTGCTCGATACCGGCGCCGACTCGATGACAGGCGGGCGCCTCAAGCGTGCCATGCCGCTGTTGTGCAACGAGCCGTTCTGCCTGACCTACGGCGACGGTGTCAGCGATGTGAACATCAGCGAGCTGGTCAAGGTGCACAAGGCCTCGAAGCGCTGGTGCACCCTTACCGCCGTCACCCAGCCCGGGCGTTACGGCGCACTGCGCCTGAACGAAGACCTCAATCGCGTCGAAGCCTTTCGCGAGAAAGGCGCTGCCGATGGCGGCCTGATCAATGGCGGATTCTTCGTCTGCCAGCCGGAAGTCTTCGAGCTGATCGATGACGACCAGACCACCTGGGAAAACGAACCCATGGATCGCCTGGTCGAGCGCGACATGCTTGGCAGCTACCACCACAAAGGCTACTGGCAGAGCATGGACTCACTGCGCGACAAGATCACCCTGGAAACCGCCTGGGCCAGTGGCGCGCCGTGGAAACAGTGGAACGACTGAAGGAGCAGCACCGATGATCATCGTTGACACGGCCCTGGCCAAGCGCGAAGCCGAAGGCCGACCCATTCGTGTGGGCATGATCGGCGCCGGCTTCCAGGGCAGCGGCATCGCCCTGCAGATCCTTACGGCGACCACCGGCATGCGCCTGTGCGCCGTGGCCAATCGCACTATCGGCAGTGCCGTCGGCGTGTACGACCAGGCCGGTATCGAGCCGCTGCAGTGCAATACGCAGGCCGAGCTGGAACGCGCCATCGCCAGTGGAACGCCTGCGGTCACCGAGGACGCCCTGGCCCTGGCGCGCGCCGAAGGGCTGGATGCGATCATCGAAGTCACCGGCTCCATCGAATACGCGGCGGGCGCGGTGCTCGCCGCGTTGGAGGCCGGCAAGCACGTGGTGCAGATGAACGCCGAACTGGACGGCACCATCGGCCCGATTCTCAAGCACAAGGCTGACCAAGCCGGAGTCATCTACACCTTTTCCGATGGCGATCAGCCGGGCGTGCAGATGAACCTTTACCGCTTCGTGGCGGGGCTCGGCATCAAGCCGGTGCTGTGCGGCAACATCAAAGGCCTGCACGACCCGTATCGCAACCCGACCACGCAACAGGAGTTCGCGCGCCGATGGGGGCAGAAAGCGGCGATGGTCGCATCCTTCGCCGATGGCACCAAGATCTCCTTCGAGCAAGCCATCGTGGCCAATGCCACCGGTATGCGCGTCGCTCGCCGCGGCATGCTCGGCCCGGACTTTTCCGGCGGCAATCCGGGCGCACCGCTGGTGCCCATCGAAGACACCATCTCCGCCTTCGAAGCACACCTGAAGCCAGACGAGCCCGGCCTGGTCGATTACGTCGTAGGCGCCCGCCCAGGCCCCGGCGTGTTCGTCATCGGCACCCTGGAAAATCCGCGCCAGCGTCATTACCTGGAGCTCTACAAACTCGGCAAGGGCCCCTACTACAGCTTCTACACGCCTTATCACCTGTGTCACTTCGAGGTACCCAACTCGGTCGCCCGCGCTGTGCTGTTCGGCGATCCGGTACTGACTCCACGCGGCGGCCCAAGCGTGGGCGTGATCACGGTGGCCAAGAAGGATCTGCAGCCAGGCGACCGTATCGATGATTTCGGCGGTTACGAGACCTACGGCATGGCCGAGAACATCGCCGCTATCCGCGATGAAAACCTGCTGCCCATCGGCCTGGCGCTCGGCTGCACGCTCAAACGCGCAGTGAGCAAGGACAGCGCACTGACCTTCGATGACGTGCAATTTCCCAGCGGGCGAATCGTCGACCGCCTGTACGCCGAGCAGGAATGCCTGTTCGCAGCGGATGCCGCCAGCACACGACGCTTTCGCGACTTTCTCGATCAGGAGCAGCCATGATCTTTCACAGCACCACACTCAACGACGCCCGGCTGATCGAACTGGAACCGCGCGGCGATGAGCGCGGCTACTTTGCGCGCACCTTTTGCGCGGAGGAGTTCGAGCGTCATGGCCTGATCAGCCACTTCGTGCAGCAGAACACCTCACGCTCGGCACGTCGCGGTACCCTGCGTGGCCTGCATTATCAGATGCAGCCCCATGGAGAAGCCAAACTGGTGCGCTGCACCCGCGGCGTCATCGTCGATGTGATCGTCGATCTGCGCGAGAACTCCTCGACCTACCTGCAGCACGAGGCCTTCGAGTTGAGCGCCGATAACCAGCGCCAGCTCTACGTGCCGCCAGGCTTCGCCCACTCCTTCCAGACCCTGAGCGATGATGTCGAGGTCAGCTATCTGGTGTCGAGCGCCTATACGCCGAGTGCCGAGCGTGGCCTGCGTTACAACGACGAGAGCCTGAGCATCGACTGGCCATTGGCAGTGACCACCATTTCCGAAAAGGATGCGGCCTGGCCCCTGATAGCCGACCGCACCGAACGCCTCTACTGAGCGGGCATCATCTCCGGCTGCAGGAAACTGGCAGCCGGTTCGATATCCAGCGACATCACCGGTAATGTCATCTCGAACGCCGGCACCACGGCCCGGCGAATCTGCACCCGCAGGCTGTCCAGCGGTGCATCGGCAGACTCGACCCGCGGCGAGAACGCCAGGGCTTCGAGCAGCCCCTGCAGGACGATGCGGGCTTTGTAGAACTCACCGCCACGCACCAATCTGAACATCCCCCAGAGCCGGTGAGTCAGGGTCGTCAGCAACCGGCGACGGTTGGCGTACTTGCGGGTGATGAACAGTTCGTTGCGCACGAAGTGGCGATGATAGCGAATCCGCGCAGGGCTCTTCTCGGTGCGGATGTTGATCGCCCCGCCGCCCTCCTGACGCAGATGCAGCACCTTGCTCGCGCCCACCAGATAGCCCGGCGTGTTACGGGTCACACGTAAGGTGAACTCGGTGTCTTCGCCCCAGATGAACATCGAGGAAATCGGCACGCCGAACTCGGTCAGTGTGGTGCGAGGTACCAGAATGGAAACGAAGGTCGCGCGTGAAACCGGCACCACGCCGAGATCCACGGTGGCCGGCCAGCACTCGTAATCGATTCGGTTACGCCGCTGATCCAGCGACGGCGCGTTGTTGACCAGACCATCCTGGGTGTAGGCACCCGACAACAGAAAGGTGCGCTTGATATTCCGTGCTGCCAGCGACTCATCCGCCTCGATCAGCCGTTGCAAGGCATCGGCACAGGGAATCACGTCATCGTCCATCATCCAGATGAAATCGGCGCCGCGCTGGTAAGCCATCCGGAACCCGGCATTGAAACCACCGGATGCTCCGACGTTATCCGACAGTACATATAACTCCAGACCGGGCAATGCCAGATCCAGCACCATTTGTTCCGTACCATCGGTACTGGCGTTATCGATCACGATAACGCCATCACAGGGTCTTGTTTGTGCGTGCACGGCATCCAGGCAACGTTTGAGCAAATCCTTGCGGTTATAAGTAAGAACCACTGCGTATATGTGCGTCATGATTCATCATCCTTAATCAGAGTTGATATCTATTTGCCACCATGGCTCCAATCTTTTTTTCTTCAGCTGATCCGTTATGCAGATGCGTCATCAGCAGCTCGATTCAGAGGATCCGACAGCGCGTAACAGGCAGGCAAAATCATCAAAAAACAGGCGCCATAAAAACGATTACAACTTCCTGGGGAACTTTTCTTGATACGAGCAACACGCAACTAATATGTACCTTTCCGGCAAATAAAAACCAAAATGACAGCACAATTTTCGTAGCCACTTGTCGGATTTATCGGCGCGATAAATAACTCGCCACTCGTCGCCGAAATGCACCAAATAAATTAATGAGGGCCTACTATCGATAACTGCTAGAACAGCAGTTGATGGCACTTCGCAAGCATGGAAAGCAGAGGCCTTATGAGCATCGACGTGAAGATTTCGGACGTCGCCTGGTACCTGATCCAGTGCAAACCCCGACACGACGACAAGGCCTGGGAGCACTTGAACAGACAGGGCTTCGAGTGCTTTTGCCCGCACACAAGGACGCAAGTGATCAAGGCTGGCAAGCTTGTACAAATCACTCAACCACTATTTCCCGGATACCTTTTCCTGCACATGGAGAAACAAGGTAACTGGGCAAAATTGCGCTCGACACGCGGAGTCAGCAGGGTCGTTGCTTTTTGCGGAACACCCTGCCGAATAGACGATGCCATTATCGAGAAATTGAAAGCGCGCAGTTTGCAGAGAGTGCAGGAAAAAGCGCTGACCGCTGGAGACAGAGTGCATATAAGCAGCGGCCCGCTGGCTGATATGGATGCAATATTTCTGGCCATGGACGGCGAACAGCGAGTGATGCTGCTGCTTCGCTTACTTAATCGGGAAAGGCGGATCAACGTCCCACTTTCTCAACTCTCTATCTTACAGGCATGAATATTGCTCAACCTCTTAACATGCCTGTAACGCATTCCCCATAACATCCAGACTGGACTTTGAGCCATAACACTGGCTCCACCCAATACAGCGTCAATGCCCTGAAGAATGATGGCCTTGGGGCGGTAGCGTATTTATCCAGAATTGAGCGACCGCCCCTGATTGCAGCGCTGGCGGCGAGAGTGAACCATTAAGGCGCACAAGAAGTTCCCTATTTTTTTATCGAGCACCCTGTGACGAGTTTCACGACCAACGGGGAACTTCTTCCTTGAGCCGACAACCAATGACTCATGAAAAATGGCCGCAAGTCAACGCGATAGACGCTTAAACAATGGCTGTCGGATTCCTGTCCCACAGCGTTGACATCCGGCCACTCCACTCAAGCGATCGACCCCGGGAAGGGATTTGGCACGATGAAACTCACCAAGATATTGACGGCTTCGCTAGCAGGTACGCTGTCTACGGCCAGCTGGGCAACCGACCCGGCAAGCATCGACCTGGCTGGTTTCGAGTTCACGCCTACCCTCGACGTTACCGAGAGCTACGACGATAACTACCGTGGCCTGCGTGATGGCGCCGGCTCTTCCTGGATCACCAGCATCAACCCGAAGTTTCTGCTCAGCGCGGAGACGCGCAACAGCGGTTACCAACTCGAGTACGAATTCGACGACCAGACCTACCACTCTGATGATCGGGCCAGTCATACCGATCATCATCTGCGCTTTCGCAGCGTTCTCGAATTCAACTCGCGCAATCGTCTGCGTTGGAACCTTGGGTATCACCGCATCGAGGAAACCATCGATCTGGCGGATCCCGATGACAATGAAAACGATAAGTACGACCGCAGCGTAGCGGGCGCCACTTACAGCTACGGCACGCTGAGCGGTTTGAACCAGCTGGAATTCGGCGTCAATCGCGAAGGCATTCGCTACCGAAACAGCGGTGAACTCAACGCTGACGAAGAGCGCGACAGCACCATGTTCAACACCGTGTGGTACCACCGTCTCGGTGGCAGCACGCGATCGCTGGTCGAGCTGCGCCACACCGATCACGACTACATTCGTAGCGGCAGCAACCGCGACAGCACCAATGACGCCGCACTGTTCGGCGCTACCTGGGAAGCGACCGCCAAGACCTCCGGCACCCTGCGCCTCGGTGCCGAACGCAAGAACTTCGACAGCGATACGCGTGAGGATTACACCAGCCCAATGTGGGAAGTTGGTGTGGCCTGGGAACCGCGAACCTACTCCGTCGTCAAACTCAACACCCGCCGCGCTTTCGATGAAGGCGACGACGGTGCGAGCACGGTTCAGGACACCACCACCCGCCTGAGCTGGGAACATGAATGGTCGGCCTTCATCCGTACGGATCTTGACTATCGCTTCTCCGATCGCGACTACAAGGCGATCGAGCGCCAGGACGAGCGCACCAGTTACGGCCTGGGAGTCACCTACTCCCCGGATCGCTGGGTCGATGTATCACTGGGTTACCGTCACACCGAAAACGATTCGAGCGTGAGGGAAAAAACCTATGACCGGAACATCTATCAGCTGTCGTTGAGCTTGAGCCTCTAGCACCGGGGCCACTCAGCAGGGTGACGACCAACGTCACCACCCCTATCAACCTTTATCCGTTCGCCTTTGCAGCGAGCGGTGGCGCCCCTTTTTCTGCGCCACAGACGAATCAACCACAAGGAGTAAGCGGATGTCAGTCCACCGTCTGTTCAAAGCCTTTTCGCTGCTGCTGATGCTCGCATTCGCAGCAACTGCCCAGGCCAATCCACAGTATCGGCTGAGTTCCGGCGATGTGCTCAAGATCAGTGTCTTTGGCGAGCCCGATCTGTCGTTTGAGGAAATCCGCCTCAACGACGCAGGCACCTTCTCCTACCCGTTCCTGGGGTCAATCGAAGCCAGCGACAAAACTGCTGGCGACATCGAACGCATCATCACCGACAGATTGAAGGCCGATGGTTATCTGGTCGACCCCCGCGTCTCCGTCAGCGTGACCACCTACCGCGAGTTCTATATCAGCGGTGAAGTGAAAGCGCCCGGCGGCTACCCCTATCAGCCTGGCCTGACCCTGGATCGCGCCATCGCGCTGGCCGGCGGCCTGACCGAACGCGCCTCCACCAAACGCATCACCATCGCGCGTGGTACAGGCGAAGCCCGTGCTTCGGAAAAGGCCTCGCTCGACACCCTGGTCAAGCCGGGTGACACCATCACCATCGATCAAGGGTTCTTCTGAATATGAACAGTCCTGCACGAACGATCCGACAGTGGCAGCCATCGCCGTCGGAAGCAGATAGCGATTACATCGACCTGCGGCGTATCTGGAACGCCATCTGGATGCGCAAGTGGGCCATCGCCCTGTTCGTGGTAGTGATCACGCTGGTCACTGCCTTCGCCGTGTCCCGCATGACACCCGTTTACAGAGCTGTTTCGACGGTGATGATCGAGACCAAAGGCACCCAGCTGGTGTCCTTCCAGCAGGTCTATGACACCACCGGCGCGGTAAACGAATACCTGCAGACCCAACTCGGCCTGATCAAGAGCCGTGGCGTCGCAGAGAAGGTGGTTCGCGAACTCAACCTCACCGAGCACCCAGATTTCGACCCGCGCCAGCAGCCCAAGCCGCTGATCAACGTCGGCGGGTTCGTCAGTAGCGTGCAAGGCATGCTGTCGGTCACCGGGCTGGTCGATGCGCCCGAGCCGGCCAAGCCGCTGACCGAGGCAGAGCTGCTGGATATCGCCACAAAAATCCTGATGGATCGCACCAGCATCTGGGTCGAAGGCAAAAGCCAGTTGGTCAGTATCTCCGTCGAGCTGCCCGATCGACTGACCGCCGCTGCTATCTCCAACTCGCTGGCCAGCAACTACATCGACAGCCAGCTTGAAGCACAGATGGAAATGTCGCTGTCGGCCACCACCTGGATGAACACGCGCCTGACCGAACTGCGCAGCTCCTTGCAGGAAGCCGAGAATCGCCTGCAGAGCTACCGCGAAGCCGAAGGCCTGGTGGATGTGAACGGTGTGGCAACCATCAGCAACAACGAGCTGTCGCTGACGGGTGATCGCATGATCGATGCCCGCCGTCAGCGTGCCGAAGCGGAAAGCCAGTACCGTCAGGTCGAATCCATGGGTTCTACCGACTGGCGTCGCCTGTCCAGCGTGCCTGCCGTACTGGGCAACCCGTTGATCCAGCAATTCAAGGCTGAAGAAGCGCGCACACGTGCCAAGGTCGAAGAGCTGTCGCGCCGTTACGGTGAGCGCCACCCGGCCATGGCCGCTGCCAAGTCGGATCTCAGCGCTGCGTCAGCGAGCCTGCGTGCTCAGGTCGAGCAGGTGGTCGCGAGCATTGAGCGCAACTACCAGCTGGCAGTTGCCAACGAGAACTCCCTGAATGCCTCGTTCAACAAGAACAAGGAGCAGATTCAGGATATTTCGCGCAAGGAATTCAAGATCCGTGAGCTGACCCGCGACGTGGAAAGCAACCGTTCGCTCTACGAGACGTTCATGACCCGCCTGCGCGAAACCGCAGCCACTCAGGACGTCAACTCGAGCAATGCGCGAATCATCGATCAAGCCATCGCTCCGGTTCAGGCCAGTGCGCCGAACAAGAAGCTGCTGATCGTCCTGGCTGCCGGTCTGGCACTGATATTCGGTATCGCCCTGGCGGTGATCCGCGACATCCTCAACAACACCTTCAAGAGCGCCGACGACGTCGAAAACAAGCTGAACCTGCCGGTTCTCGGCATCGTGCCGCTGATTTCCAACAACACCAAATACACCGCTGCGCACCTCTTCGAGCATGGTGAAGATGCGCGCTTCTGCGAGTCGATTCGTACCATTCGTACCAGCCTGATGCTGGCCGATACCAATCACGCGAAGAAGGTATTGGTGGTCACCTCCTCCTCACCCGGCGAAGGCAAGAGCACCCTGGTGGCCAACATGGCATTCGCCCTCAGCCAGCTGCAACGCGTACTGCTGATCGATGCCGACCTGCGTCGCCCGACCCTCGCCAAGAGTTTCGACTTCCCGGTCGGCACCCCTGGCCTGGCCAACCTGATCAGTGGCAGCGCCAAGGTCGAAGATTGCATCCACAACATGGGCAACAACCTGGACATGCTGCCGGCCGGTGCGGTACCGCCAAACCCGCTGGAGCTGCTGGCATCGCCACGTTTTGCCAAGTTCCTGGAGATGATCAAGGAACGCTACGACCACATCATCATCGATTCGCCGCCTAGCCAGGCTGTGAGTGATGCCTCGCTGCTGTCGACCTTCGCCGACTCGGTCATCTATGTGATCAAGTCCGAGGCCACCTCGATTCCACTGGCACAACGCGGCGTAGGCCACCTGCTGCAGAGCGGTGCATCGCTGATGGGCGTGGTGCTTAACCAGGTCGACGTGGAAAAGGCTGCCCGCTCCGGCGAGTACAGCGGCTACTACGACCACTACGGCTACAGCGACCGCAAGGCTTGATGCAGCCATGACCAACCAGCGCATGACAGCAGGAGGTATCTGATGATCGATCTGCATAACCACTTGCTGCCGGGCATCGACGACGGCCCGGCAGACCTGCCAACCGCGCTGGAAATGGCCCGCATGGCCGTAGCCAACGGCATCAGCCATATCGTTTGCACGCCGCATATCCATGCCGGCCGCTACGACAACGACAGTGACAGCATTCGCGCAGCCTGCAACAGCTTCAACGAGGCGCTGCAGGAAGCGGGTATCGACCTCAAGGTCGGCGCGGCCGCAGAGGTTCGTTTCTCTGGCGAGCTGATGACCCGCGTGATGGACGGCAGCATTCCGTTCCTCGGCCAGTGGGAAGGCAAGAAGGCGCTGCTGCTGGAGTTTCCCCACGGGGAAATGCCCTTCGGTGCCGAGCGGCTGACCCAGTGGCTGTTGGAAAACGGCGTGGTACCGATCATCGCGCACCCGGAACGCAACAAGGTGCTGATGCACACGCCGAGCAAGCTCAAGCCTTTTATCGAGCAAGGTTGTCTGCTGCAAGTGACCGCCGCATCTGCCGCTGGTCGCTTTGGTGAACGCGCAATGCACCTGGCTCACGAACTGCTGAGACATCGCGTGGTCAGCATTATGGCGACTGATGCTCACAACCTTGATCACCGCCCCCCCCAATTACAAGAAGGTCTCCTGCAAGCCGCCCGGATCCTGGGCGAGAGAGAGGCCGAACGTCTGGTCATCGACACGCCCTGGCGCATCGCACACCAGCATTTCGCTTAGTTGACTGCCTGATAACGCGTGCCTGTTGGTTCAGGCCGCTGGATTCGTATTTGTTGGAGGTTGGAAAACCATGCGTCGAGAACTCAGCACCAGGACGCACTGCAGCAACCAACTGGCGCAAGCCCCGGGTTCGCTCGCCGCTTCGTCATACGTATCGCAAAAGGACAGGTCGCCTCTCGTGTGTTTTCCGGAGGCATCCCACTTCATCGAAGATTTGCACGAGGATCGCCGCACATGATTTCCAAACGGATCAATCCTGCCGAGAACCGCAGGGGGCTGACGTTCTGGGGTCAATGGTGCCTGTGCCATTACTCTGGTCAGCATGCTGCTCTGCTATCTGGTCATCCAGCGTTATGGCGACGTGCCGACCGAGTACCGTCTGCTGATCGTACTCACGGTACTGGGCTCCGTGCCGGCCTATGGCCTGCTGCGCGTATACCACAAGCGCTTCAACTACCTGACCGGTCTGGCGCACTTGCTGGCTGGGTGGCTCACCCTTCTCGCCGGCCTGCTGTTCGTGGCCTACTTCAGCCAGAGTCTGGATCGATTCTCCTTCGAGATCATGCGTGAGTGGGCGCTGCTCGGCTTCCTTGCCCAGGCGATCGCCTTCATTCCGCTGCGCTATTTCGCCAGGCTTCATTCGGAAAAGCTGCGCAACGATCGCGTCTCGCTGATCATTGGTTCGGGCGAGAAAGCCCACGAACTGGCCGAGCGCCTGGCTGCCTCCAACCGCGTTCCGCTGATCGGCATGCTCGCTTCAAACGAAGATGCGCATACTCAGGATGGTCGCTTCCCGATTCTCGGCGCCCTGCACCAGCTGCGTGAAGTGACCGAGCAACATGGTGTACGCCGTGTATACATCGCCCTGACTCTGGACGAAATCTCGCACATCGAGAAGCTCTACATCGACCTGCTCGATATGAGCGTCGACGTGGTCTGGGTACCGGACTTCGGCAGCATGCCGCTGCTCAACCAGTCGATCTCGCAGATCGAACAGTTGCCGGCGATCTACCTCAACGAAAGCCCGATCAGTTCACACCCTGCTGCCGTGTTCAGCAAGGAGCTGATGGATCGCACCCTGGCCTTCCTCGCGCTGGTGGCCCTGAGCCCGGTGTTCATCACCGCCGCCATCGCCGTGAAGCTGTCCTCCCCTGGCCCGGTGTTCTTCCTGCAACCGCGTCATGGCTGGAACGGTGGCGTGATTCTGGTGTGGAAATTCCGCTCCATGCGCATGCATGACGACAAGAAGGTCAAGCAGGCGACCCGTGAAGATCCGCGCATCACCCCGGTCGGACGCTTCCTGCGCCGCACCTCGATCGACGAATTGCCGCAGCTGCTCAATGTGCTGCGCGGCGAAATGTCCCTGGTCGGCCCACGCCCTCACGCCGTGGCCCACAACAACTACTACAGCGACAAGATTCTCGCCTACATGGCCCGCCACCGCCTCAAGCCGGGTATCACCGGTCTGGCTCAGGTAACCGGCCATCGCGGTGAAACCGAAACCCTGGAAAAAATGCAGCAACGCGTGGAACAGGATCTGGCCTACATCAACAACTGGTCGTTGTGGCTGGACATCAAGATTCTGGTGAAGACGCCTTTCACCCTGTTCTCGCGCGACATTTATTGAACGATGCCCCCTTGGCGTCACGTAACGATTAACGCTCACTCAAGGAATTTTTATCCATGAATATCACTGTCGTTGGAACCGGCTACGTCGGCCTCGTCACCGGCGCCTGTATCGCCGAGATGGGCAACACGGTTGTCTGCGTGGATGTCGATCCGAAGAAGATCGAAAACCTCAAGCGCGGTGTGCTGCCGATCTACGAGCCGGGTCTGGAGACCGTCGTGGAAGAGAACTTCGAGGCCGGTCGTCTGCAGTTCACCACTGCCCTGCCGGAAGCGATGGAGCAGTCGGACATCATCTTCATCGCCGTCGGCACGCCGCCCGGTGAAGACGGCTCCGCCGATCTGCGTTACGTGGTGGAAGTGGCACGCCAGATCGGCAGCCTGATGACTCGCCACACCACCGTGATCAACAAATCCACGGTACCGGTTGGCACCGCCGACCTGGTTCGCGCCGAGATCCTCGAGCAGTTGGAACTGCGCGGCAAGGACATCAGTTTCGACGTGGTTTCCAACCCGGAATTCCTCAAGGAAGGTGCTGCAGTCGACGACTTCATGCACCCGGATCGGATCATCATCGGCACAGACAGCGAGCGTGCTCGCAAGGCCATGAGCGAGCTCTACGCCCCGTTCATCCGCAACAACCCGCGCATCAAGTTCATGGGCGTGCGTGATGCGGAAATGACCAAGTACGCCGCCAACGCCATGCTGGCCACCAAGATCTCGTTCATGAACGAGATCGCCGGGCTCTGTGAGCGTTTGGACGTGGACATCGAAAACGTGCGCCTGGGCATCGGCTCGGATCAGCGTATCGGCTACCACTTCATTTACGCCGGCTGCGGCTATGGCGGCTCGTGCTTCCCGAAAGACGTCAAGGCACTGATCAGCATCGCGCACCAGAACGACTTCGAGCCCAAGGTTCTGCAAGCCGTCGAGGCGCGCAACGAGCAGCAGAAGCAATCGCTGTTCAACAAGCTGGCCGCGCACTTCGAGGGTGACCTCAAAGGCCGTACCTTCGCCGTCTGGGGCCTGGCGTTCAAGCCGGGTACCGACGACATGCGTGAAGCGCCGAGCGTGGTGCTGATCAACAGCCTGATCAACGCCGGTGCCAAGGTCAAAGCATTCGACCCGGTTGCTAGTGAAACCGCCGCACGCGAGTTCCCCGAGCACTGGTTCAGCGAAGGTCGCCTGCAGATCGTCGACGGCCAGTACGAAGCGGCTATCGATGCCGACGCACTGGTTCTGGTCACCGAGTGGAAGCCATTCCGCCGCCCGGACTTCAAGGCCCTGAAAAAGCTCCTCAAGCAGCCGGTGATCATCGACGGCCGCAACCAGTACGACCTCACCCAGGTGGATCGCGAGGGCTTCGATTATTACGGCATTGGCCGTAAGCAAGTGAACGGCTGAGACCCTCCTGACAATGGACGTCATCGAACCCAAAGCCACGGTTCCCACCGCCCTCTGGACACGCCTCGGCGTGTCCGGCAGAGCGGCGTTGCGCAGCCCCGTGCTGCGCAATATCGCGACCGTTGCTTCGGGTACGGCTGGCGCCCAGGTCATCACCCTTGCCCTGATGCCGGTCATCACCCGGATCTACGGGCCAGAGACCTACGGGGTACTCGGGGTATTCATGAGCCTGGCGTTCATGCTCATCCCGGTCGCTGCCCTCACCTATCCAGTCGCCATCGTGCTTCCGAGGCGCGATGCCGATGCCCGCGGTCTGATCCGCCTGTCCCTGCTCGTCGCCTGCGCCTTCTCGGTGCTCGTGGCAGCCGTCATCGCCCTGTTCGGCGAGAAGCTGGCCAGCCTGACAGGCGTCACTCAGATCGCCCCTTTTCTGATGCTGCTGCCCCTGGTGCTGCTCGCCGGCGCAGCGCTCGAAGTCACTCAGCAATGGCTGATTCGCCAACAACGCTATCGCCTTACCGCTGGTGTGGCCGTACAGCAGGCCATCGCCCATAACGGCCTGCGTATCGCTGTCGGCCTACTGCATGCCAGCCCTACGGCTCTGCTGCTGAGCACCGCAGTCGGCCCCGTGCTGCACACCCTGATGCTCAATTGGGGCCTGCGTCGCAGCCCAAGCGTGAATACCCAGGAAGCGGCCACAGGAGCACAGCTGAGTACCCGTGAACTGGCCCTCCAGTACCACGACTTCCCGCTGTATCGCGCGCCACAGATGCTCATCAACGCGGTATCACAGAACCTGCCAACGCTCGTGTTGGCGGTGTTCTTCGGCCCGGTGGCGGCTGGTTTCTTCGCCTTGTGCAAACAGGCCCTGAACGTGCCGACTCAATTGATCGGCAAATCCGTGGCTGATGTCTATTACCCACGCATCAGCGCTGCGGTGCATAACCACGAACCAATCACCGCCATGTTAGCCAAAGCTACGGCAGCGCTGGCATTGGCCGGCCTGCTGCCTTTCGCGCTGGTGTTCTGCTTTGGCCCGCAGCTATTCGCCCTGGTGTTCGGCGAGCAATGGGCGGTAGCCGGTGAATACGCGCGCTGGCTAGCCCTGGCCGAGTACATGATTTTCGTAAGCCGCCCCTGCACGGTCGCCGTTCCGGCACTCGCACTACAGGGTCGCTTCCTGATCTTCGAGGTGCTCAGCACCGTATTGCGCATCGCTGCCCTGATGGCCGGCGCCCTGTTCCTGGAGCAGGCCGAGCAGACCGTCATGGCCTTTACCGCGGCCAGCATCCTGATCTACCTGAGCCTGATCGCCAGCGTGCTGCTCGCCGCACGCAACTGGCACGGCAAGGCCGATCGGCAGACGCGCCGCGATCGCCCCTAAACACTTTTATCAGAGACTGGCTTCGATCCTATGACCGCACAATTGCCCACCATCGTCGTCATCGGCTACAACCGGCCGAAGAGCCTCAGCCGCCTGCTCGGCTCACTGATCAAGGCTCGCTACCCCGAAGGCGAGGTTCGCCTGGTAATCAGCCTGGACAACTCCGGCAACCCGCAGCCACGCCAGGTCGCCGAAGCCTTCGACTGGCCGCACGGCGAGAAACGCATCATCGCTCACCCCGAGCGCCTCGGCCTGCGCCAGCACGTACTGAGCTGTGGCGACCTGACCGAACAGTACGGCGACGTGATCATTCTCGAAGACGATCTGTTCGTCTCACCGTTCTTCTACGAGTACACATGGCGGGCACTGCAGGCCTATGCCGACGATGCAGGCGTGGCCGGTATCAGCCTGTACAGCGTGCAGTTCAACCAGACCGCCAACCTGCCCTTCACGCCCATCGATGACGGCGACTCGGCCGTGCATTTCATTCAGATGGCCGCGTCGTGGGGGCAAGCCTGGTCGCGGCAGCATTGGCAAGGATTCCGTCAGTGGCTGGAAAGCCACGGTACCGACATCAGCCACATCGACGGCATACCCGCGGATATCCGCGGCTGGCCGGAGTCCTCGTGGCTAAAGCTGTTCACTGCCTACATCATTTCCCGGGATCTGTACTTCGTGTACCCGTTCCGTTCGCTGAGCACCAACTTCGGCGATCCGGGTCAGCACTTCAACATCGCCTCGTCGCGCTTCCAGGTACCGATCCAGCAACAGCCGATCGACTACCAGTTCGCAAAACGCGAAGACAGCGTGTCGGTCTACGACGCCTTCTGCGAGCTGCTGCCAGCCTGCGTAAAACGCCAGAATCCAGTGCTCGAGCCCTACGATTTCACGGTCAACCTGTATGGCTGCAAGACCTGCAAAAAAGGCCTGCAACTGACCCGAACAGAAGCCCGTGGCCTGCACAATTTCAGCCTTTCCATGAAGCCCATGGAACTGAGCATCCTGCATAACATCGAAGGTGAGGGCCTAGCCCTGATCGACTCGGCCGATATAGACGGCGCCAGCCTGTCGCGGCCCAAAACGGAGTACGACATCTACCGTTTCTTTTACAAGTTTCCGTCGGTACGGATCATTCTTTTTGGCGTTATGGAACGCCTCCAGTTGCTGCTCAAGCGTACGTCCTAACGGTCGCGTTCAGCAACCGAACACAGACCCTCTATCAATTGAACATCGCAGGTATCGCAATGGAACAGAAAAAAGCGCTCATCACTGGTATCACGGGTCAAGACGGCTCCTACCTGGCCGAGTTTCTGCTCGAAAAGGGTTACCAAGTGCATGGCATCAAGCGTCGTGCCTCGTCGTTCAACACCCAGCGCGTGGATCACATCTATCAGGATCCGCACGTCGACAACCAGAACTTCATCCTGCACTACGGCGATCTCAACGACTCGTCCAACCTGACCCGCATCATTCAGGAAGTGCAGCCTGACGAGGTCTACAACCTCGGCGCGCAATCCCACGTTGCGGTGAGCTTCGAAGCACCGGAATACACCGCCGACGTCGACGCCATGGGTACCCTGCGCATCCTCGAAGCCATCCGCCTGCTGGGCCTGGAAAAGAAGACCCGCTTCTATCAGGCCTCGACCTCCGAGCTCTACGGCCTGGTGCAGGAAACCCCGCAGAAGGAAACCACGCCCTTCTATCCGCGCTCGCCCTATGCGGTCGCCAAGCTGTACGCCTACTGGATCACCGTCAACTACCGCGAAGCCTATGGCATGTACGCGTGCAACGGCATCCTCTTCAACCACGAGTCGCCACGTCGCGGCGAGACCTTCGTGACCCGCAAGATCACCCGCGGCATGGCCAACATCGCCCAGGGTCACGAGCCTTGCCTGTACATGGGCAACATCGATTCGCTGCGTGACTGGGGCCATGCCAAGGACTACGTCCGCATGCAGTGGATGATGCTGCAACAGGATCAGCCAGACGACTTCGTGATCGCCACCGGCGTGCAGTACTCGGTACGTGAATTCATCACCTGGTCTGCCGCTGAGCTGGGCGTGCACCTGCGCTTCGAAGGCACTGGCGTGGACGAGCAAGGCATCGTCGAGCGCATCGAGGGCAACAATGCGCCAGCTCTGAAGGTCGGTGACGTGGTCGTGAAAATCGATCCACGCTACTTCCGCCCTGCCGAGGTGGAAACCCTGCTGGGTGACCCCACCAAGGCCAAGACCAAGCTGGGCTGGACGCCGGAAATCACCGTACAGGAAATGTGCGCCGAGATGGTTCGTGAAGACCTCAAGGTCGCCAAGCGCCACGCGCTGCTGCGTGAGCACGGCCACGATCTGCCGGTATCCGTGGAGAACTGAGGATGACTACGACTTCTCTCGATCAGCGCATTTTCGTCGCCGGCCATCGCGGGATGGTCGGTTCGGCGATCGTGCGTCACCTGCAGAGCCTGGGGCACCAGAACATCATCACGGCGCCCCGTGAAAGCGTGGATCTGATCGACGCTGCCAGCGTGCAGCGTTTCTTCGCCGACCAACGCATCGACCAGGTTTACCTGGCCGCTGCCAAGGTCGGTGGCATCCATGCCAACAACCAGTATCCGGCCGACTTCATCTATCAGAACCTGATGATCGAAGCCAACGTCATCAACGCTGCGCACAATGCCGGTGTGAACCGGCTGCTGTCGCTCGGCAGCTCGTGCATCTACCCCAAGCATGCCGAGCAGCCGATGCGTGAAGAGGCGCTGCTGACCGGCGTACTGGAGCCGACCAACGAGCCCTATGCGATCGCCAAGATCGCCGGGATCAAGCTGTGCGAAAGCTACAACCGCCAGCACGGTCGCGACTACCGCAGTGTGATGCCGACCAACCTGTACGATCCCCACGACAACTACCATCCGGAAAACAGCCACGTCATCCCTGCCCTGCTGCGTCGCTTCCATGAAGCGACCCTGCGTGGCGACGATGAGGTGGTGATCTGGGGCAGCGGCACGCCGATGCGCGAATTCCTGCACGTCGACGATATGGCAGCCGCCAGCGTGCACGTGATGAATCTGGATGATGCCACCTACGGGGCGCACACCCAGCCGATGCTCTCGCACATCAACGTCGGTACCGGGCAGGACTGCACCATCCGCGAGCTAGCAGAAACCATCGCGCGGGTTACCGAGTTCCAGGGTCGCCTGACGTTCGACAGCAGCAAGCCCGATGGCACGCCGCGCAAACTGATGGACGTATCGCGCCTGGCCAAGCTTGGCTGGACGGCGAGCATCGATCTGGAAACCGGCCTGCGTGACGCCTATCGCTGGTTCGTCGAACACATCGACGATGTGCGCAGCTGATGTTTCTGCCTGCCGATACCTTCAAGACCGTGGTCGCCAGCACACCGCTGGTGTCCATCGATCTGCTGGTTCGCAACGCAGAGGGCGAGCTGCTGCTGGGCGAGCGTCTCAACCGCCCTGCCCAGGGCAGCTGGTTCGCTCCAGGTGGGCGCATTCTCAAGAATGAAACCCTGGATGCCGCTTTCGAACGCCTGACCCGGGAAGAACTGGGGCAGGCATTCGGGCGCGATCAGGGCAGGCTGCTCGGCGTCTACGAGCACTTTTATGACGACAGCGTGTTTGGCGAAACACCGGATACCCACTACGTGGTGATCGCCTACGCACTGGAACTTGGCGCTCAGCAGAGCCTGCAACCGCCGAGCGTGCAGCACGGTCGCTACCGCTGGTGGCCGATCGAGCAGATGCGCGATGAACCGCGCATACACCGCAATACGCGGGACTACCTGCAGGCGCTGTACTAGACCTCTCGCAAGCCACTCAACGCGGCGTCGGCTTGCGAGCCACGACAATTTCGATATGGGAACGCGAGCTTGTTCAAGCAATTCCTGGCATACCGCAACCTGCTGCTGATCCTGTTTGTCCTGAACTCGGCCTGTTTCTTTCTGACCGACGACAAGAAGGCCGGCATCCCCTACCTGCGCGAGCTTTATCTGCTCGGCCTGGTAGGCTGCGCTGCGGCCCTGTTTCTGGTCTGGAAACGCGTATACCAATCCAAGACCAGCCTGTGGATCATCTTCATGGGCCTGGTGCTGCCGGTCACCTCGGCGATCATGGCGGAACTCAATTTCGATCAGCCGTTCATCTATGGCCTGCTCGAAGAACGTCGCAGCTTCGCTTATCTGGTGTTCTTCCCGGCCCTGTTCCTGCTGATCAAGACCGCTCCGACGCAAAAGCACCTGGAGAGCTTCTTTCTCTACTCGGGTCTGGCGTGCGCCTTCGTCGGCTACTGCTACTACTTCGGGATCATCCCGGAAAACTCAGGCGTCTCGTTCACCGTGGATGCCAAGGATGCCGGCGAAGTGCTGCTGCGGCCGAACCGTTTCCGTATCGGTTCGAGCTACGTGACCATCTGCGCCTTCATGCTCATGTACAGCATGAAAGAGCGTATCTCGCTGTTCAAGGTCGTCACCCTGCTGTTCTTCGCCTCGTACCTGTGGCTGGTGCTGCAGACCCGTCAGACCATGATCATCTGGTGCCTGGCCGGCCTGTGGATCTTCCGTGACCGCATCGACTCGCTGATCAAGCTCGGCCTGCTCGCGGCCACCATTTTGGTCGCCTCGTACTTCATCTTCCCGGAGTTCTACTACGAGCAGTTCGCCAAGTTCGAAGCCCTGCTCGACGAGGCCACCACCGGGCCCGGCGTGCGCGACACCACCACGGCGATCATCATCGGCGCGGTTGCCGACAACTGGTACATCGGCATGGGGTCGCTGTCGCTGCAGTGGAAAGGCGGCTTCGGAGCACTCTACAACCCGCACTTCTATCTGTCGGACGTGGGCATCTTCGGCGTGTACTACCGCTACGGGTTCCTCACCCCGGTGATCGCCTTGATCTTCTACGCCGGCTACCTGCGCATCATGAAACGCTGCCCGCAAAAGGGCCCGCTGCTCAATGCCTTCCAGCTGGTGTTCTGGTTCCAGATGCTCAACATGTTCCTGTCCAACTCGCTGATGTATGGCGGTGATGTGCTGGGCATCGGCGCCGCCTGTTTCCTGTACTTCTCCCGCGCCTACGCGACGGAGAAATCCCCGACTCGAGAGCTCAGAGGCACACGCCATGACAAACTTCAGTATCGTGACCATCAACTGGAATAATCTGGAAGGCCTCAAACAGACCTACCAGAGTGTGGCTGCCCAGACCTACCGGAACTTCCGCTGGATCGTCGTCGACGGTGCCTCCAATGACGGTGGCGCCGAATGGCTGGCCACCATCGACGAGCCCTACGCCGAGATCACCTCGGAGCGCGACAAGGGCCTCTACGACGCCATGAACAAGGGCCTGATCAAGGGCTCGGCGACCGAGGGCTACACCCTGTTCCTGAACAGCGGTGATTCGTTCTACGACGAGAACGTGTTGCAGAAGGTTGCCGATGCAATCGAGCAGGCGCCAAGCAAGCCGCGTTACGTGTACGGCGACTACTACCTGCAGAACGCCGAAGGCCGCCTCACGCCACAGAACGCGAAGAAGATCGAGCACCTGGTGCTGGGCATGCCGTCCAGCCACCAGGCGATGTATTTCGAGAACGAGAGGCTGCGCAGCGTGCGCTTTCGCGAGGATTTCAAGCTGTCTGCGGACTACTGCATGATCGTCGAATTCCTGCAGGGCCAGGATCACAAGCGCGACGTGCTGAAGGTCGCGTCGCCGCTGTGCATCTTCGACACCACGGGGGTTTCTACCAGTCGTCGCTTCGATGCATTGAAGGAAGATATGCGCATCCGTCGGGAGGTCATGAAACTATCGCCTCTGCACAGTATCTCTTTGTATGTCCTGCACTACGTGCATACCCATAGCAAGCTGCTGAAAGCGGCATTGGGCAAATGAATCGCGAGCAACAGCAGCCGTTGCCCGCTCGTAACGCGCGCCAGTGGCGCAAAGAGGTGCTGATGAAAGCCTTTGACATCGAGTTCTACGCTGGCTCCAAGGATCGCCTGGTCGAGGACTTGGTCGAGCACAGCACTGACCCGTACAGCTACGTCGTGACACCTAACGTGAATCACATCGTGCAGCTGGAGACCGACCACGACCTCAAACGCTCTTACGCCGTGGCCCGCCACCGCGTCTGCGACAGCCGTGTGTTGCTGCCTCTGCTGCGCATGCTCAAGGTACCCGTGCAAGACGCGATTCCCGGCAGCACGCTCACCGAAGAGCTGATCGATATCGCCGAGCAGCGCGCCTGGAACGTTACCGTGATCGGCTGCGAAGATGAAGACATCCAGCATCTGCGAGCGCGCTACCCGCACATCACCTTTCACCATCACAACCCACCGATGGGCTTCATCCACAGCGAAGAAGCGATCCAGGCGTGCCTGTCCTTCGTCATCGAACACCCGTCCAATCTGGTGGTGCTCTCGGTGGGCTGCCCGCGTCAGGAAATCCTGGCGCAGAAGATTTTCGAAACCGACCAAGCCGTCGGCATCGGTCTGTGCGTGGGCGCCTCGATCAACTTCCTCTCCGGAAGAATTCGTCGCGCTCCGCTGTGGATGCAACGCTACTCTCTGGAGTGGCTGCACCGCGCATTCACCGAACCTCGTCGACTGGTAGGACGCTATGCGCATGACGCGTTCCGCATCCTGCCGATCCTGCTCAGGGAATTCAAACTTAGGCAATCACTCTTCATGGGAGGAGCTCCACGATGATTCCTGTCATTCTTTCTGGTGGTAACGGCTCGCGCCTGTGGCCACTTTCGCGCCAACTCAACCCTAAACAGTTCCTGCCCATCGCCGACGATTCGTTGTCTATGCTGCAGGCGACCATTCGCCGCCTGGAAGGCTTACAAGTCAGCCAGCCATGCCTGATCTGCAACGAGGAACACCGCTTCCTCGCTGCCGAGCAGCTGCGCGCCCTGGGTATCGAGAACGCCAGCATCCTGCTTGAGCCGGTTGGTCGCAACACCGCTCCAGCGGTCGCTCTGGCCGCCATCAAGGCCCTGGAGAAAGAGCACGACCCAGTATTGTTGGTGCTGGCAGCAGACCACCTGATCAAGGATGTGAGTGCCTTCCACCGCGCCGTGGAAACCGCCCTGCCCTTCGCCCAGGCTGGCAAGCTGGTGACCTTCGGCATCGTGCCGACCCATGCGGAAACCGGTTACGGCTACGTGCAAAAAGGCGCCTCGGCAGGTGAAGGTGGCTTCTCCGTACAAAGCTTCGTGGAGAAACCGGACAGCGAGACCGCAGAGCGCTACCTCGCTTCCGGCGAGCACTTCTGGAACAGCGGCATGTTCATGTTCCGCGCCAGTCGCTATCTGGAAGAGCTGCAACGCTGGCAGCCGGAAATCCTCGACGCTTGCCGTCGTGCCGCCGCCCAGAGCGAGGAAGACATGCACTTCGTGCGCATCGGCAAGGAAGCTTTCGCCGCCTGCCCGGAAGACTCCATCGACTACGCGGTGATGGAGAAGACCGAAGACGCCGTGATGGTGCCTCTGGATGCCGGCTGGAGCGACATTGGCTCCTGGTCGCGCACTCTGGGACGTCAGCGACAAGGACGAGCAAGGCAACGTGCACAAGGGCGACGTGCTCAGCCACGACAGTCACAACAACTACGTGCATGCCGACTATCGTCTGGTCACCACCGTGGGCGTCGAGAACCTGATCATCGTCGAAACCAAAGACACGATCATGGTCGCCCACAAGGACAAGGCCCAAGAGGTCAAGCGCATCGTCGAGCAGCTCAAGCGCGACGAACGTGGCGAGCACCTGAACAACCGCGAAGTGTACCGCCCATGGGGCATGTACGACTCCATCGATCACGGCGCGCGCTATCAGGTCAAACGCATCACCGTGAAACCGGGCGCCAAGCTCTCGGTGCAGATGCACCACCACCGTGCCGAGCACTGGATCGTGGTCAGCGGCACGGCGCAGGTGACCAATGGTGACGAGACCTATATGGTTACCGAGAACCAGTCGACCTACATCCCCATCGGCCAGATCCACGCCCTGGAAAACCCAGGCATGATCCCGCTGGAATTGATCGAGGTACAGTCTGGTACCTACCTCGGCGAAGACGACATCATCCGCTTCTCCGACAACTACGGTCGGGTCAAGGAACTCAAAGTTTCTGCAGCCTGATGTGCTACCAGCGCTGCACCCTTTCAGGTGCGGCGCTGGCTCATCGGATAGTGCAGACTGTTGAAAACGTAGGCGATGCAGCAGATGCGAGGCAAAACACAGGCGAACCGTAACGCAGCGCAGCTACAGTCGAAGGCTGGCATCCGGTGCGAACGAATCGAGTCAAAAGCGAGCAGTAAATGAGCATTTTCATTGGACTCGCATACGAGCCTGTTTTTAACGAAGCAGCAGCAACGCAGGTAGTTTTTCAACGATCTGCCAGGGCCCAAGTCGAGCCCAGCAGCATGTGTGATTCGCCACCTATGGAATCACCGTTCACGACTAACAGGGCGACGGATAGCTCCTTCATTTCGCTGAAAAAATGGATATTTATAAGAATAAGCAAAGCGCGAAGCCCAGTGAACAGATACCGGATAACTCCATAACTTTCCGACAACGAGGCTCGCCTGTGAAAACTTCACAACTGAAACTGCACGATCCTTTGATCCATAAACTGAAGTTGTTGGAAGAAGATGACGTGACCCCGCTGCTCGATGAACTGAGCACGCCGAAGAAGCCCACCATCCTCGGCTTCCTCAACCAGCATGGCTACAACATCGTTCAGAATGACACGCAAGCACGCCGTCACTTCCTGAAGGTCAACTACCTGTTGCGCGACGGTATCGGTGTAAAACTGGCCTGCTCGCTCAACGGCCTGGCGCCAGGCGCCAACCTCAACGGCACTGATTTCATTCCCAGCCTGATCACCCACCTGCTCGAAAGTGAACACAGCGACAGCTACCAGTTGTTCGCCATGGGCACCAGCGAGCCGTGGGTCAACCTGGGCGCCAGCGCGCTGTTCGGCGATCGCAAGTTTTACGCGATCGATGGCTTCCAGCCGACCGAGCGCTACCTCGAATTCGTCCGAGAGCATCTGCAACCGGAAAAAATCCCGCTGATCGTCATGGGCATGGGCATGCCTCGTCAGGAAGAAGTCGCAGTGAGCCTGCAGCGTGATCTCGGCCGCCCTGCTCTGATGATCTGCGGTGGCGCGATCCTCGACTTCGCGGCACAACGCTTCAGCCGTGCGCCGGCGATGGTTCGCAAGTTCGGCATGGAGTGGGCGTATCGCCTGCTGATGGAGCCGCGTCGCCTGTTCAGCCGCTACATCATCGGCATTCCGCGGTTTTTCTACTACATCATGCGCAACGGTATAGACCGCAAGGTTGCAGTTACCGAGCAAGGCGCCTACGACCGCAAGTCCTGACGCCAGCGCTGGAACGAGAACGCCCCGGTTGATCACTCAACCGGGGCGTTTTTCGTTGCTGCACTACCTGTAGCGTAAGTGAGCGCTGCCATGACAAGACGCCGCTCACTCAGCGTGTCGCATAACCCACCAGGCGCAATAAACGCTGCTCCTTGGTGGGTTCCGCAACCAAAGCGCCTTAGCGCCCTGCAGCCATCGCTAGCGGCTTCTCGCTGCGTACGCCATGGCTCTGCGCGATCAGGGCGAACACCTCATCCCACATCGCCTGAGTGCGCGTCTTCAGCTCTGCGGAGTGTGCTTGCAGACGAGTAGAGAGCGCCTGCATCTGGGCCGGATCAGTGAGGTAATCGAGGGCGCTGGAAAGCTCCTCATCGCTCAGGTTGATATTCAGCACGCCTTCGGCAAAACCGTAGTCGGCGAACAGCATCTGGTATTTGTGGCTCCAGCCCGTGGCCAACGACGGTACACCTTGCGATAGCGAACTGACCAAACCGTGGAAACGGCTGCCCAAGGTACCGCGGCAAGCACCGAGGATACCCTTGATCGCCAGCGGATCGGTCTCGCGCAGAATCGGCAGACCACCCACGGCCTGCGATACCTGCTCAGCTACTCGAGCATCGCCCTCGCCTTCGTGAATCAGCAGGAACGGCTTGGCGCCACGCTCGACCAGCATCTTGGTAGCGCGCTGCAGAAACGGCACATAGCCCTTGGCGACGCTGTCACCGGTTTTGTCGAGCATGCGGCAATTGGGCACCACACAGACCTGATGAATTTCAGGATCGAAATAGGCCGGCAGCGTACCGGTGATCAAGTTGGTGAAATCGGGTGCTATTTTGATGTTGTCACGCTCGCCAACCACCTCGGTGAGGTAGTCGTAGGACACCTGCTCGCGGGCGAAAACCAGATCGCAGTTGTCGAGGAACGCCCTTACCGCATCCTTGCTCTTCTGATCGCGGAACGGCCCGAACGCCTGGGGCAGCAGGATCACTTTCGAGCCCTGCTTCTTCCAGCGCTTGCTGGAACGCGCCAGTTCCTCGGACAGGTCAGGGCCCCACTGATCGCTGTAGGCGAAACCAGCGGCGTCCAGCACCACGTTCACTTCCTTGTCGAGCACCACACCGTACTGCTCGCGAATACCGGCCGGCACCAAGGCCGCCAGATCGCCGAAGGGGATGCCGGCGCGCCACAGCCAGGCTTTCTGATACAGGCCCAGGGATGCGCGGTTGACGTACGGATAAGGGCTCTTGGCGCGGCCAGGCTCCATCACCACCTTGGCGGTGGGAAGGTTCTTCTGCACCTGCTGCAGGGCAGCGTGCAGCATCAGTGCAGCCCCCTTGTTGACGAAACCGGCTTTGCGAATCTCGACGTACATATCACGTTCTCCTGAATTCACGAATCAACTGGGGCACGCTAATGAACACGTGCAGAAAAATACTCTTGGTCATCATGATGAACAGCGGCCGTGTCTTGCGTGACAGCAGCAAGCTCACGTAACCGGCGATGGAATAGGAAATCAGCGTCGCCCAGGCGGAGCCAACGACACCGTGACTCTGGATGAGGAAGTAATTGAGCACGATGTTGCTCACCGCACCCAGGCCCTGGGTGACCAGAGAAAAGATGAAGGCCTCTTCGATAATGATCCACTTGCTGAACAGCGCGCGCATGAACACGAAGGTCGCCGCGAAGATATGGATCGCCAGCACCGGCCCGGCATCCGCGTACTGCTCGCCGTAGAGCGTCAGGATGATCCAGTCGGAGAGGAAGAACACCACCACCGCCAGGCCGAACGCCATGAAGAACAACACATCCAGCGCGACCTGCATGAAGCGGTTGTAGCCCGCCGTATCGGTCTTGCTGAGGTCGATCATCTTCGGGAAGACCGACGCCATGAGGATGGTCGGGATCAGGTACCAGGCTTCCGACAGCCGCGAAGCCGCCGAATACACACCGACCGAGTACTCGCCGAGCATGTACTGCAGCATGATCTGATCGACCTTCAGGTAGATCACCGCCGACAGCGAACCGAGGAAGATCAGCAGGCTTTTCTTGAGCAGGGTTTTGCCCAGCGTCCAGGAAAAATCGAAGCGGAACTCGCGCTTGAGCATCACCGCATAGCAGACCAGGATCACCGAGGTGACCATCACCACCACCACGTGGGCCAGGGCGATATACACCAGGCCAGCACCGGCGATGGCCAGGATCATCTTCAGGCCGTTGCCACCGAGCTGACCGACGAAGCCGGCGACGGCAGCGTACTTGGCCTGCACCCGCGCCTGGAACCAGTCGATGAGCATCTCGAATGGCGTGAAGAACAACGCCAGAGCGGTGAACAGCAGCACCAGGAAATTCTGGTCGTTGCCGATCAGGTAGGTGCCCATCATGATCGCGAAGGCGATCACCGAACAGCCCACCTTGATCACGAATACCGTCGAGAGAATCTGGTCTTCGTTCTCCGGGTTGCTGCGCAGCTCCTTGACCACCAAGCCGGTCAGCCCCAGGTGCACCACGATGCTGAGCAGGCCCAGCAGCGCGAGTGCGTAGTTGAGGTAACCGAAATCCTCGGGGCCCAGGTAGCGGGCCAGTACCACGGTGGTCGCCAGGCCGATGGCCAGCATCAAGAACTTCTCGGCCAGCATCCAGCCAGAGTTGAGGAGGTACTTCATGCCCTCCTGGACACGCGTGGCACTCATCGGCTGGACGTCTCCAGGTGCCCGTAGCTACGGGCTTCATCCAGCGACAGCTTCTGCGAATACGGCACCAGACCGGTGTCCGCCGCATAGCCCAGGGAAATGAACATGACGATGCGTTCGTCCGGATCGAGTTTGAGCAACTTGGCAGCGGCCTGTTCGCGCTCGGGAATGTCCGGCCAGTTGATCGAGCAGGACGACACGCCCTGAGTCTCCAGCGCGAACATGAAGGACATCGCTGCCAACGCGCCATCGATGTAGATCACGTGACGATCACGCACGTGCGGATAGGCACGCAGGCGGCCGACCACGGCGACGATGGCCGGGAAGTTGTGATCGAAACCGGCAACGCCCATTGGCAAGCGCGAAGCCTGTGCCACGGAAGCGGCATCATCGAAGATCAGGAAGCGGTACGGCTGACGGTTGCAGGCACTCGGCGACTGCACGGCAACTTCAACGGCCTTGTCGATCACATCACGCGGTACCGGGCGATCCTGATACCAGCGCACCGAGCGTCGCTTCATCGACAGCTGGCGCATGGCGGTGTAATCGACGCTCGGCGTGCTTACGTCAGCGGCGAACGGCACACGCTCGGTGTCAGGATTACGCAGGCTGCCTGGCGAGCTTACCGGACGCTCGAAGCGGGCGAATTTCTCGCGCGCTCGGTTGATCACCGGATGCTCACCGGTCACGGTGAAGTATTCGGCGAGCACATCGTGGGCCCAGCTGACTTCGTCACGATCCACGTTGCCGTTAAGCGAGGCGATGTAGCTGTCGACCGTGTCGCCGATGTAATCCAGGGCAAACACGTCGCGCCTGGGCTGCATGATCAACCCCTTCTCGATACGGTGCACAGCACGGCGCAAGAAGTAGTTCACCGGCTCGGCGCCGGACAGATTTTCCTCGTGCTGCAGGTGCCCGACCACCACGGCATACGCTTCACGATCGAACGCCGACGAGAAGAACGAATAGTGGAAGCGGCGCAACGTGGCCGACCGTGACAGTGCACGAATCCAACCCATGGACAGTTTCTTCTGCAACCCTTTCAGGTTATCGATACTGTCGCGGGGCAATACCTTCTTGAGGGATTCCTTCAACATTTTCATAGGCTGTGATTACCGTTCAATGGTTAATATCTCCCCCACAATCGCCATAGTGGTACGGCGACATTGAATTGATAGACGCAGGCAGTTATCAGCCCAACCGCAAGCGCCTGCACGCCACCAGAAGCCCGTCATGGCTGGCGCATACAGCAGCATCCCTTCCCTAACGCAATCACCAAATCCGCTCTGCCTGCTCAACGGGAGCACGCAGGGAAAATGGCATTGGTACTGCAAACGGATCGACGTCCAGACCAGCACTTCAAGAGGCTGGAGGTGGCGGTATGGGCTACCGCCTTTTCGTTGTCAGGGTTTAGGACTACGGAGCAACGCTTTGATTCCGCAGCAGGATGCTATCGAGGGAAAAAGTTGCCGGAAGGCCGTTTCCCCTGACGCGAGCGCACCGACACCGGGCTCTGGCAGACCGGAAGCACCAAGAAAAAGCGTCAAGGCCTCGACGGCAACATGTCGTCGATGGTTTCGCTCAGCTCTCGCATGGAGAAGGGTTTATTGATTCTCTTGAGGCCAGGTAACGAGGCAAGCGGCTCATCATCGGCATCGCCAGCGATCAGCAATACAGGCAAGCCAGGCCTGCACTGTTGCGCTAAACCGACCAGTTGCAAGGCCGTGATACCAGGCAGATTGATATCCGAAACCAGCAGGTCGAACGACGCGCTGGACGCGAGCAGCTCGATAGCCGCTTGGGGTTCGGCAGCATTAACGATTTCACAGCGCCTCTGTGCCAACACCTCGGACACCAGCAGCCGCACCGCCGAATCGCTTTCAACCAGCAGAACCCGATGGCCTAAAGCATGCTCGGGTACGAGATTGGCAACCGGATCCTGTTCGCCTGCGGCAACGGGCAGGTACAAGCGCACCGTGGTACCAATGCCTGGCTCGCTGTGAATGGTGACCTGACCACCGCTCTGTCGTGCAAACCCATGCACCATTGGCAGCCCCAGGCCACTGCCCTGCCCGATGGACTTGGTGGTAAAGAACGGATCGAAAACTTTCTCCAGCGCATCGCTGCTAATGCCATAACCGGTATCCGAAAAGGCGATCAGCAGATAGTCACCCGGCAGCAGATCGGGCAAGGCCGTCATTTCTTCCCGTGTCAGGCTGATCAGCGCTGTGTGCAGCCGTATTTGCCCGCCATTGGGCATGGCATCGCGGGCATTAACGGCAAGGTTGAGGATTGCGCTTTCCAGCTGCCGAGCATCCACCAGAACCCGTGCCGTGCCGTGCCGGTAATCGACCTGCAGCGAAATACCTTTACTGATCGTGCGCCTGATCAGCAACTCCAGCGATTCGAGAAGTGGATCCACATCAACGGGCCTGGCATCCAACGGCTGTCGATGGGAAAAGGTCAACAGCCGCTGGGTCAGCGCACTGGCCCGATCCGCAGAAACGCTGGCGGCCTCGATAAAACGTCCTATTCCTTCCAACCGGCCATTGGCAACACGACGCTTCATGATATCCAGCGCGCCGATGATGCCGGTAAGCACGTTGTTGAAATCATGTGCGATACCGCTGGTCAACGACCCAACGGCATCCATCCTCTGGCTTTGCAGCAACGCCAATTCGCCCTCGCTGCGATGCCCTTCCAGAACGGCGCCTGGCGAACGGTTAACGAGCGCCGTCAGGCAACTGCACAGTGAGCGCGACGTGAATGGGCGCTCCAGCACGACGGCACCGCTGCCACCTAATGCTGCGCACGGCTCCTGGACTGTGGCAGCGCCGAGCAGAATAAGCGGAAGCGAGGATTGGAAAAGCCTGCCGTATGCACGCTCATCTTGGCCCGCCAGCACCTCCTCGGCGATCAAAACGGCATCGGCATTGCCTGCCAGGGCATCGAGCAACATCGCAAAGCTGTCGCATAGCTCGAAGGTAAACTCCAAGGGTGCAAGCAACGGTAGCAACAGGCTCGCTTCGTCACTACAGATCAATACGCGCATGGGCACCATCCGCGATTCATGAACGCGTCGCAAGACCGAGGCACGCTGGCAGAATGGGCTCGTAACCACCGATATGAAGTTGTCGGGTCACCCTTAACCACCTTCCACATCAATGGGAAAACGGCCAACGCGACCTCCAACCACCGGGCATCAACGGGCGCCCGTACTACAACCTCATCCATGGATACCTGCTCTCGACACGACGGACTGCCTTGTCACCTGATGGCGACGGTGGCGTATACGCAGGATTCGACATTCGCCCACGCGAAGGCGTTCCAGAAATAGAACAGACGAAGAAATAGATCAGTGGAACGGGAATGGAGGCTGAAAGGCGGTAATTAATCAGCTCGAGCCGATCAGTTCCCTTACCGTGGCGATGACCTGATTGATATCGAAAGGTTTGTCGAATACCGCAGCAAACAGCTCAGGGCTGGCGCGCCCGACACTGCCTTGGGCACCGCTCATCAGAATGATCGGCAGATCAGCAGACGCAGGCCTCGCCCGTATGGCACGGGCGAATTCGAGGCCATCCATGACCGGCATCATGAAATCCGTGATGACCAACTCAGGGCGTTCGCGGTCGAGCACTTCCAGGCCTCTACGGCCATTGCTCGCCTTCACCACCATGTAGCCTTCATCCTCCATGGCATAGCCGAGAATATCCGCGATCAGGTATTCGTCATCGACTATCAGGATGGTTGTCATAATCAGTAGGCTCGGTCAGGCACGCATGGCTCAGGCGTCCTGCGCCGGAACGGCGTTCCCTGACAACGCGCCTGCCTGGTTTTTGAATGCCTTGCTGAGTTCAATACCATGATCGCTGATCACCACTTCCAAGAGTGAGGAATCGTAATAACTGTCCCTCATCTTAAGTATGGAAAAGAGCCGCTTTAGTTCAGCGTCCTTTTCCACGAAACGCATCAGCACCAGATTATCGACAATGCTCGACAGCTCCGGAGCAGGCGCATTGATCTCAGCTGCAAACAGGTCACGCATCTCCCAGGTAGCGAACACGGTGACGCCCATGGAGCGCAGTTGGCTCATCAGGGCACTGAAAAATTCGATCAGGCGTGTGCTGCTAGTGGCTACGCGCGCCATGCCGCCCAGGCTGTCAATATGCAGGCGTTTTATGCCTTTCTCTTGGACTGCCTTGATGACCCGCGCACCAAGACCGTCAAGCAATCCCTCGGTGGTTGGCTGCCACATGATGTGCAACGCGCCACTTTCTTCCAGTGACCGCAGGTCAAGACCGATGGCTTCGGCCTTGATACGCAGGCGCTGCGGCGTTTCGTAAAAGCCGAAATGCAGACCTGGCGTTGCCACCGTGGACTGCGCGAGAAAGTTCAGCCCCAACGTAGTCTTGCCGACACCAGACGGCCCCATGACCAAGGTAACCGAAGACTCCGAAAGGCCACCGCCGATCAGCTTATCGAGGCTTGGAATGCCGCTGGTAACGCGAGCCAGCGTGTCGATATCGTCGTGAATCGGTTTGCTGTACAGGCTTTCCAGACGTGGGTGAACGACCAGCCCGTCGTCGGTGATTTCGCACTCGTGCAGCCCGGACAGCGCACCGCTGCCACGGGTCTTGCGCAGATGAATGCGGCGTACCGAACGCGCACCGAACAACTCTTCGCCAAGTTCGATCACGCCATCGACCATGGTGTGTTCAGGGCTGCCGTCATCCAGTCGAGAACTGGTCAGGAACAGCACGGTGCAACCCGCGAAAGCGGCGTGGCCCTGCAACTCGGCAATGAATTTCTTGGTATCGATCTGATTTTCCGCTTTGGAGCGGGCATTCAGCAGACCATCGACGATGAGCAGCGTGGCCTTCTGACGACTGATTTCACGGCGCAGCAACTTGACGACCTCATCGAGGCCCTCATTCTCCAGGGTGTCAAAAGCACTGACAAACTGGATTTCCGCACCGACCTTGGCCGGGTCGAAGAAGGTCATCGTGGAAAGGAATTGAAAGAGCCTTTCATGGGATTCGGCCAGCAAGGTGGCCACCAGCACACGACCACCATCACGCACATGATTGAACGCGATTTGGTTAGCCAGGATGGTCTTGCCCGAGCCAGGGCGCCCCTGAACGATATAGGATGCGCCGGCTACCAGACCGCCCTTGAGCAGTGCGTCCAGTCCATCAATCCCACTTTGAAGGCGTTGTAGCTGTTCCAAGTTATGGTCTGCCTCAGTCGTAAATACGCAGTAAAAGCCCACGCTTGAATATGCTTTTCCTAGGGGTTAACGCACTGATGGGAAAAGCGACTCGCGGATACTAGCATGTTCATGCCCGAGCACCTGCTGATTCCCCGACAGCCGCAGGCAAGCAGAGAATCATGGTAGCCCCCTGCCCTGCCACGCTCTCGACGTGCACGTCACCACCGGCCTGCCGGGCAAAGCCATAGACCTGGCTGAGCCCCAGTCCAGTTCCCTTGCCCACATCCTTGGTCGTGAAAAACGGCTCGAACAGCCGCGAGCGAATGGCTGGGTCGATACCAATGCCATGATCGATGACCGAAATCAACACGAACTCCCCGCTCAGATCGTCAAACTCCCCGGCAAGTGTGCGGTTCTCCGCGTGCAACCGTACGACACCTGTACCGTGCATAGCGTCACGGGCATTGAGGATGAGGTTAAGCAGCGCCATTTCCAATTGACTCGGGTCGAGTTCGACACAATGCAAGTCAGGGGCGTAGTGCATTTCCAGGCTCATGCCCTTGGGCAGTACCTGGCTCATGAACGTATGAGCGGTATCGAGCAGCGCGTTGAGGTTGACCAGGCGGCTTGGCATCTGTTCGCAGCGAGCGAAGGTCAGCAGATTACGCGTCATCTGCGCGCCGCGCTCACCAGCGTTCTGGATACTGGCGAGCAGGCTTGCCAAGCGCTCCGGGTTGCTGGTGCGGCTAGCCAGCTTGGCAGCACTCAGGATGATGGTCAGCAGGTTATTGAAATCGTGGGCCATACCACCACTCAACTGACCCAGAGCTTCGAGTTTCTGCGCCTGAAATAGCTGTGCACGCAAAGCGTCATAGCGCATGTCCGCCTCGTGACGGTCCGTGATATCGCGGGTGATCTTGGCCAAGCCGATGATCACACCCTCTTCATTGCGAATCACTTCAATGGCCACCAGCGCCCAAAAGCGGGAGCCATCCTTGCGCACACGCCAACCCTCATCCTGAGAGCGCCCGTCGCGCAGTGCCCGCTCGATAAGCTGCCAGGGTTTACCGTCATGCCGGTCTTCGTCGGAGTAAAAGATCGACAGGTGCTGGCCAATCACCTCAGTGGCGTCGTAGCCCTTGATACGCGCAGCACCGGCATTCCAGGAAACGATGCAGCCTTCCGGGTTGAGCATGAAGATCGCGTAGTCGGCAACGGCCTGAACCAGCATCTCGTAATGACGCTCGGTCAATGTGCTCGCAGAGAGTGGGGCTAACTGGCTGTTCATGATGGCCCGCTCAAGCGGCAATGGAGGTGCAGCAGTGTAGTCCGCTATCGGCGCCAAGCGACAGCGCGACGTGCGGCCCGCCCATCTCCTGCTCATTGCAAGATGATGAGCGGCCTGATATCTGTATATAAAACCAGTATCCAGCACCCTCTCATGCCATTTACCGACGACCCACGCTTCTATTACCTGAATAACTTTCACAAGGCTCTGGCGTGGATCGAAGAGCGCCATGCCGATCTGCTGAACGCCCGTGAGCAGGCGTTTTTGCAAACATTCAGCACGCTCGAAGGCCCGGCACAAGCCCTGCTGGTGCGCATGATCATGCGCAAAGGCGTGCATTTTCGTGCCAGTAAGCTCAATTACGATGAAATTGGCTGCTGCCGCCAGGCCGTCTTGGCGCTTGTTGCCAACGGATGGGTCGTCGATGACGCGGCGTTGCAGATAGATGAGCTCCTGGCACTGCTGCGCAAAGGCGAGATTATTGACTGCTTCGCCGCCCGGCTCATCGACCGCCGCGCCCGTAAAGGCGACCTGCTGGAGCAGCTCGCCGCGCAATTCGACGACGCTCAGGCATTCGATACCTGGTGCCCAACGCTCGATGATGCCCTCTACAGCCTGACCATCGATGACCTGAGCGAACGCCTGCGGTTGATGTTCTTCGGCAATTTGCATCAGGAGTGGTCGGAGTTCGTGCTCGCTGACCTGGGTATCTTCCGCTACGAAAGCGTCGACTTTCCGCCTGACTCCCGAGCGCTGCGCTGTCGCGAGGATGTCGACGATTACCTGCATCTGCAGCGCTGTCGCGAAGTGTTCGAGGCCGGAGATGCGAGTACCGAGTTACTCGAACGCATCGACACTCGCCGTTACGACAATCCCTACATTGCCGAACGGCGCGCCAAGTTGCTGTTTCGCATCGGTCAGCACCTGGAGCGTTGCGCCGAGTTCGAACTGGCCTTGCAGGTATACGCCAGCAGCGGTTATGGCGCCGCGCGGCAGCGGCAGATTCGCGTACTGGAGCGCACGCTGCGTTACAGCGAAGCCTTCGAGTTGGCCGGCCAGGCCATTGCTGCGCCGAACAGCGACGGCGAACTGCAACTGGCCGAACGTGCGTTGGCGCGCCTGACCCGACAATTGGGGCTGCCTGCGCAAAAACGTGCCAAGGCTTCGCTACCCGCGCGCCTCGACCTGCAGCTGCCCAGGCTGCCATTGCTGGCGGTGGAACAACTCGTACAGATGCATTTGCAACGCAGTGAAGCACCGGTGCACTACGTCGAGAACACACTGATCTGCAGCCTGTTCGGCCTGCTGTGCTGGCCAGCGGTATTCGCCGCGGTGCCGGGCGCCTTCTTCCATCCATTCCAGCACGGCCCGGCAGACCTGCTCACCACTGACTTCTACCCGCGCCGTCAGGAGCTGTTCGCGGCATGCCTGGGGCAACTGGATGATGGCAGTTATCGCAACAGCATCCGCCGTACCTACCGCGACAAGTTCGGCATCCAGTCACCGTTCGTGCATTGGGGCGTGCTCAGCGAAGCACTGCTGGATCAAGCCCTCGATTGCCTGCCAGCGGCGCATCTACGCGCCTGGTTTCGCCGCCTGCTCGGTGATATCCAGGCCAATCGCGCCGGCATGCCCGACCTGATCCAGTTCTGGCCCGAGGAAAAACGCTACCGCATGATCGAGGTCAAAGGCCCGGGTGATCGCCTGCAGGACAACCAGCGCCGCTGGCTGGCATTTTGCGCGGAACACGGCATGCCGGTGGACGTCTGCTACGTGCAGTGGGCCGAAGCGTGAGCTATCGCGTGGCGGTGCGCGCGCTCTGCGAGTTCACCGCCAAATGCGGCGACCTCGACCTGCGTTTCACGCCCTCGCCCACCGCCCAGGAGGGTATGGCCGGACATGCCACGGTGGTCAGCCGACGAGGCGAGCACTATGAAGCGGAGGTGCCCCTAGCCGGTGAGTTCCGCTCCCTGCAAGTGCGTGGCCGGGCTGACGGTTTCGATCCGCACAGTAACCTGCTCGAGGAAATAAAGACCCACCGTGGCGATATCAGCCGCATTCCTGACAACCACCGACAACTGCACTGGGCTCAGGCACGGGTGTACGGCTGGTTGCTCTGCCAGAGCCGCGGTTTGGCAGAGATCGATCTGGCGGTGGTGTACTTCAACGTTCTGACCCAGAAAGAAAGCGTTTTCCAAGAAACCTGCACGGCTGCCGAGCTATGCAGCTTTTTCGAGGCACTGTGCAGCCGCTTTATCATTTGGGCCGAGCAGGAGCAGGCTCACCGTCAGATGCGTGACGCTGCCTTGGGCGAACTGCGCTTTCCCCACGCCGAGTTTCGTCTTGGCCAGCGACAACTGGCTGAGGCTGTGTACCGTGCAGCCCGCGACGGCCACTGCCTGATGGCGCAGGCCACCACCGGCATCGGCAAGACGCTGGGCACGCTATTCCCGCAGCTCAAGGCCTTCGCGGAAAACGGCCTCGACCGACTGTTCTTTCTCACCGCGAAAACGCCGGGACGCCAACTTGCACTGCACGCCCTGCAGATCTTGCGTGGCGAGACCCTGCCGTTGCGCGTGCTGGAACACGTCGCCCGGGACAAGGCCTGCGAACACCCGGACAAAGCCTGTCACGGCGAATCCTGCCCGCTGGCCCGAGGTTTCTATGACCGCCTGCCCGCCGCGCGCCAGGCCGCTGTCGACTGCATCTGGCTGGATCAGACTGCGGTGCGCGATATCGCGCTCCAGCATCAGGTCTGCCCCTACTACCTGAGCCAGGAACTGACCCGCTGGGCCGACGTGGTGGTGTGCGATTACAACTACTACTTCGACCTCAGCGCCCTGCTCTATAGCCTGACCCTGATCAACGAGTGGCGCGTGACGCTGCTGGTCGATGAAGCCCACAACCTGATCGAACGGGCCCGGCGCATGTACAGCGCCGAGCTCGATCAGGGTCGCTTCGAAGCCATGCGCAGCAATGCCCCCAAGGGCCTGAGCGCCGTCCTGACACGCATCAGCCGGCACTGGAAACAGCTGCACAAGGAACTGCCCGAGGACTACCAGACCTACCCGCAACCGCCGGATCTGCTTCTCCTGTCCCTGCAGAAAGCGGTCAGCGCGCTTACCGATCACCTGACGGATCAGCCCACCGGCAACGATGGCGAACTGCTGCAGTTCTACCTCGACGCCATGGCCTTCTGCCGCCTGGCAGAAGCCTTCGGCCCCCATTCACTGTTCGACATTAGCCGCAAGGCGGATCTTCGTGGGCGCAACCATTCGGTGCTGTGCCTGCGTAATATCGTGCCGGCGCCGTTTCTCGCTCCGCGCTTCGAAAACAGCCACAGCACCACGCTGTTCTCCGCCACCCTGAGCCCGGCCGGCTACTACGCAGACCTGCTCGGCCTGCCGGAAGAAACGCCCTGGCTGGACGTCGAGTCGCCATTCCAGGCCGCACAGTTGCAGGTACAGGCGGTGAGCAACCTGTCGACACGCTATCAGCACCGCGAGCGTTCACTGGCACCCATCGTCGCCCTGATGGCGCGACAGTTCGCCGAGCGCCCGGGCAATTACCTGGCCTTTTTCAGCAGCTATGCCTACCTGCAACAGGTGCTGGAGCTGTTCGACCGCGACCACCCGCAGATCCCACGCTGGGTACAGGCACGACAAATGGACGAGACCGAGCGCCAGCAGTTCCTCGAGCGCTTCAAAGCGGGTGGCCAGGGTATCGGCTTCGCGGTATTGGGCGGGGTGTTCGGCGAAGGCATCGACCTGCCGGGCGACCGCCTGATCGGCGCCTTCATCGCCACCCTGGGCCTGCCACAGATCAACCCGATCAACGAGCAGATCAAGCAACGCATGGCCGAAATGTTCGGCAGTGGCTACGACTACACCTACCTGTTTCCCGGCCTGCAGAAAGTGGTACAGGCCGCTGGCCGGGTCATCCGCACGCCGCAGGACAGCGGCGTGGTGCACCTGATGGACGACCGCTTCACCCTGCCCGAAGTACGAGCCCTGCTACCAGGCTGGTGGCAAGTGCAACGCAGCCGCGTACCTCAGGTGCCCGTTGCGCAGGTCAGCCGACAGCTACCATCGCGCACTGCCACGCCGACATTACCAACGCCACCACAGCAAGGCCTGTTCGACCTGCCGAACTGAGGACATTACGACAGGCGGCAGCGACTTGCCGTGAGCGGCAAAGGGCTGCCCAAAGCGCCCTGGCATGAAAAACAAATCCTTTCATAATCAAACAATTGGCAGCAACCAATTGGCTGGCACAGGCTTTGCTATTTTGAAGGCCTAAAGCCAAGGAGGTTCGCCATGAGCATCATCGGTTCGCTCACCCACTACGGAACGACCAGCCCACTGCAGCGCAGTCGTGTCGAAGCGTTGGATTTCAAACAAAGCAGCGAAGCGTCGCTCGCCAAGCAAGAGAAAGCGCAGGAAGCCAATGCAGCACCCAAGGGATTCAAGAGCGATCAGGCGGACTCCAGCCAGCAGGCCTACAACGAAGCCTTCGCGCGGATGATGGTCAACCTGTACAGCACCGCTGAGGATTCACAGCAGACGTCCGACAGCACACCAGGCGTCAACTCGGACAAGAAGCCAGCCGCCGACAGTGCCCTTGCTCAGTTCATGGCCTACATGGACATGTCGCCTGCCGAGAAGATGCGCGACAAGATCCTCAAGGAAATCGGCATGACCGAGGATGAGCTCGAGAGCCTGCCACCTGAGCAGCGCGCCGCGGCCGAGAAGGAGATCGCCGAAAAGATGCAGACCCTGCAGCAATTGCAGGCCGCGCAGGATGAGGAAGGCACCCTGCACGAGCATGCCTGATCAGCGCAGCCGATCGACCATCTCTGCCACTACGTCGAGCATCTCGCCGGCCAGCTTCATCGAGCGCTCGCCGTCCCAGCCAGTCAGCGGGTTTGGCGTGTCGTCGTGATCCTTGAAAGGCATCTCCAGGGTAAATGACAGGCAGTCGAACTCCAGCCCTACTGAATTGCAGGCCAAAGCGGTATTGGCCTGCCCCGGTGCGCTGCGTGGGTAACCGAAGCGTGTCTGAAACTCTGCGCCACGCTCGACCAGACGGCTACGGAACTCATCTTCCAGTGCCTCCAGCCGTGGCGAGAATCCGGGATTGCCTTCGCAGCCGGCGGTGAACACATGGGGGATTTCTTCGTCCCCGTGGATATCGAGAAACAGATCAACGCCCACTTCACGCATGGCCTGCTGCACGAAGAATACCTCCGGGCTGCGCTCGACGCTGGCCGACTGCCAGGCGCGATTGAGATCCTGGCCCGCGGCGTTGGTGCGTAGATGGCCACGGAAGGCGCCGTCCGGGTTCATGTTTGGCACCAGGTAGAGATCGGCCTGCTGCAGCAGCGCATCGAGAATTACGTCGCTGCTGTCCTGCAGACGGCGAACGATGCCCTCCATGAACCACTCGGCCATGTGCTCACCCGGATGCTGCTGGGCGATGATCCACACCTTTCGGCTCGCCTGCGCATGGCGGTGCACACGCAGCAGCTCGATATCCCGCCCCTCGATGCTGCGCCCGCTGCCATGCAGCTCGACACCCGGCAAGGCCAGCGCCTGAGCGATCAGGTCACTGTGCCGCTCGCGGCTGTAGGGCTCGAAGTAGGCGAACCAGATCTGCGCCTGCTCGGGCTCCAGGCCGAAATGCAGGGCGCCATCCTCGAAGCGGCTTGGCACACGGAACCAGGTGCGCTGATCGTAAGAGGCCACTGCGTTGTAGCCCGTCCAGGCATGGCTATAGGCTGACTGCCCGGCGTTGGTGATGCTGAAATCGTGGCGCGCACCAGGTGTCAGGCCCTCGACCTGGAAATGAAACCACTGGAAATGGTGGCTATTGAGATCCTTGCGCATGGCCAGCAGCACGTTGTGCGGGTCGCTGGCGTCCTGCACGAGGATGTTGCCGCTGTCGAAATCCGAGCTGATCTTCATGATTGTTCTCAATACTGCTTCACGGTCGTACCAGCATCGCAGTTTCCGGGCTCGGGGGAAATCGCACGCGGGTGATTGCAGGCCACCGTGGCGCAGCTCACACTGCACACCTCGATTTTTTCTGATAGTCGGAGCCACCGTGTCCCTAATCGATGATCAACAACGCCAGCGCGTGCTGGATGCCGCCGAGTCACAGGACTGCACGGTCTATCGCCCGGATGAAGACGATACCGACGCTGAAGAACGGGACATGGGTGATGCCAAAGTCCTGTTCACCGGCCCGTTCGAGCCGCCTCACGAATGGGATGCTGCCGAGCGTGACGATTATTTCGATGGCAGCGATCCGGCGTTGTTCTTCACCGCACTGGTCGCCTGCGAAGCCAAGCCGGGCTCCAAGGCCTTCTTCACCCCACAGGCCGGTGATTATCTGGCGACCATGTCCAGTGCTGGCAAGGTAGAGATGTACTTCGTCTGCGAGCGCCTGGACGATGAACAAGGCCCCAGCTTCGTGCTGATTCGCGATGAAGAAACCGACTGAGTGACTCAACCCGGCGATAGCGACATGCAGCGCCCAGCCGAACCGCCCGCAAGCGGGCTCCTACAGATGTAGCGACTGTCATCGTCCTCCCCGTAGGAGCCGGCTTGCCGGCGATCAATTGGTTCGGGGAGATATCTGTCGATCCTGGCTGGTTGCCACACTTTCTGAAAAACAGAAATGAAAAAGGCGGGCCATCAGGCCCGCCTTTCGTGCTTCTGGCTTAGCGCATCAGCTGCGGATCAGGTGATCGAAGGCGCTCAGCGACGCTTTCGAGCCCTCGCCCATGGCGATGACGATCTGCTTGTACGGCACGGTGGTCACGTCACCCGCGGCGAAGATGCCGGGCAACGAGGTTTCACCGCGAGCGTCGACGATGATTTCGCCACGATCCGACAGCTCCACCGAGCCCTTCAGCCACTCGGAGTTCGGCAGCAGGCCGATCTGCACGAAGATACCCTCCAGTGCTAGCGGGACGAACTCATCGGAGTTGCGATCCTTGTAGACCAGACCGGTGACCTTCTGGCCATCGCCTTTCACTTCGCTGGTCAGGGCGCTGGTGATCACCTTGACGTTGGGCAGGCTGTAGAGCTTCTTCTGCAGTACGGCGTCAGCGCGCAGCTTGCTGTCATATTCCAGCAGCGTGACCTCTGAAACGATACCGGCCAGGTCGATGGCCGCTTCCACGCCGGAGTTACCACCACCGACCACCGCCACACGCTTGCCCTTGAACAGCGGGCCGTCACAGTGCGGGCAGTAAGCAACGCCCTTGTTGCGGTATTCCTTCTCGCCCGGCACGTTCATCTCTCTCCAGCGTGCGCCGGTGGACAGAATCACGGTCTTGGCTTTCAGGCTCGCACCGCTCTCGAACTTCACTTCGTGCAGGCCGCCAGCGCTGGAAGCTGGAATCAGTGCGCTGGCACGTTGCAGGTTCATGATGTCGACGTCGTACTGCTTGACGTGCTCTTCCAGGGCGCGGGCCAGTTTCGGGCCTTCGGTTTCCTGTACCGAGATGAAGTTCTCGATGGCCATGGTGTCCAGCACCTGACCGCCGAAACGCTCGGCTGCGACGCCGGTACGGATGCCTTTACGGGCAGCGTAGATGGCTGCCGCAGCACCGGCCGGGCCACCACCGATGACCAGCACGTCGAAGGCTTCCTTGCCGTTCAGCTTGGCCGCATCACGGGCAGAAGCGCCGGTGTCGATCTTGGCGAGGATTTGCTCGGCGTCCATACGTCCCTGGCCGAACAGCTCGCCGTTCAGGTAGATGCTCGGTACCGACATGATCTGACGGGACTCGACTTCGTCCTGGAACAGCGCGCCGTCGATGGCGACATGGCGGATGTTCGGGTTGAGCACGGCCATCAGGTTCAGCGCCTGGACGACGTCCGGGCAGTTCTGGCACGACAGCGAGTAATAAGTCTCGAAGTTGAATTCGCCTTCGAGGCTGCTGATCTGCTCGATCACTTCAGCCGCCAGCTTCGAGGGGTGGCCACCGACTTGCAGCAGGGCCAGCACCAGCGAAGTGAACTCGTGGCCCATCGGCAGGCCGGCAAAACGCAGGCTGATGTTGCCGTTCGGGCGATTCAGGGCGAACGACGGCACACGGGCGTCGCTGCCATCGGTTTTCAGGGTGATCTTATCGGTCAGGCTGACGATGTCGTCGAGCAGACCTTTGAGCTCCTGAGATTTGTCGCTGTCATCGAGGGACGCGACGATCTCGAACGGCTGGATGACCTTTTCCAGGTAGGCCTTCAACTGGGTTTTAAGCGTGGCGTCCAACATAAACGTGTCCTCAATGACGAAATTCGGGCAATAAAACGCCCGGACGGGTTACGCCCGGGCGCCGAGCCGTCAGGGATGGGTTACATCCCCGCGGCTGACCATCTGGAAGCGAGGCTTCCGGGTCGTTTTTAGATCTTGCCGACCAGGTCCAGGGAAGGAGCCAGAGTCTGTGCACCTTCTTTCCACTTGGCTGGGCAGACTTCACCCGGGTGAGCGGCAGTGTACTGAGCAGCTTGCAGCTTGCGCAGGGTCTCGGCCACGTCACGAGCGATCTCGTTGGAGTGGATTTCGACGGTCTTGATCTGGCCTTCCGGGTTGATCACGAAGGTACCGCGCAGTGCCAGACCTTCTTCGGCGATGTGCACGCCGAAAGCGTTGGTCAGCTGGTGAGTCGGGTCACCAATCAGCGGGAAACGAGCCTTGCCAACGGCAGGGGAAGTTTCGTGCCATACCTTGTGGGAGAAGTGGGTGTCGGTGGTGACGATGTAAACCTCGGCACCAGCCTTCTGGAAGGCTTCGTAGTTGTTGGCGGCGTCTTCGATCTCGGTCGGGCAGTTGAAGGTGAAAGCTGCCGGCATGAAGATCAGTACCGACCACTTGCCCTTCAGGCTTTGTTCGGTGACTTCGATGAATTTGCCATTGTGAAATGCATTGACCTTGAACGGCTGAACTTGAGTGTTAATCAAAGACATCAGTAACTCCTTAGGAGGGTTGAAAAATTTACAGGAGGGATAGTAGCCCCATATGGATCAAAGAGCCCATTGATTGAAACCATCAATCCAATAAGCTCAGTCAATCGACCCATATAAAAAGCCTTTTAAAACAATAATCTGAAGTTTTCGTATACCGCAACCGATGATGGAGTCTTATCAGCATGAGCCAGCAGCGTACCGGCTCCAGACGGCCTACGCTTTACGACAACGCTCAATCCTGCCTGGTTCGTGCCATGTCTCCTCGCCTGTGTGCCGCAGTGCTCGCCTTGCTCAGTTTCTGCTGCATCGCGGAGGAACGCCCGATACGCTTCTCGATCACCGAAAGCGGCGTCATGCCACTGGTCGACATCCGCGACGGCAAGGCCGTCGCGGGCATTCTCTACGACCTGCACATGCGCCTGGCAGAAAAGCTCGGCCGTCGCGCTGAAATGCTGGTGTTGCCGCGCCTACGCGTACAGCGCGCCCTCTTGCACAAAGAGGTCGACGTGCGCTGCTACGTTAATCCGGCGTGGCTGAGTGAAGCTTATCCCGAGTACGTGTGGAGCATCCCCTTCATGGTGCAGCGTGATCTGCTGGTAGGTCGCAGCCCTCAGCCGGTCAACCCGGAAAAACTGCCCAAACAATCCATAGGTACGGTGTTGGGTTTCTATTACCCGACCCTGCATCCGCTGTTCATGAGCGGCAAGTTGCTGCGCGACGATGGCCGCACCCAGGGCCTGGTTCTGACCAAGCTCGCTGCCGGACGTTACGATTATGCGATCAGCAACGAACTCGCCCTGCAGTGGTACAACCGCCACAACGACGAAACCCAAAAACTCTACGAGGTACACGAACTGGCCAGTGACCTGGCAGCCTGCCTGGTTCGCGACGAACCTGATGTACCCACCATGCAGTTGCTGCGCGCCATGGTACAGATGAAACAGGACGGCGAATTCGATGCCATTCTCAAGCGCTACCGCTGAACGAAGCCGCGCAATAAAGCGGTTCTCTCGACGGCTCATTGCGTGAATAATGCCCCGCCTGATTCGCCGCACGTTATCGAGGTAAACACATGAGTGGCCCAGCCCACGACGCCACGCGCCTGAGCGCGGGGGCGATCCTTTTGATCGAACTGGCCCTGGCACTTGGCGGTTTCGCCATCGGCACCAGTGAATTTTCGATCATGGGTTTGATGCCCAACGTAGCCGAGGATCTGGGCGTCAGCGAGCCACAGGTCGGTCACGTGATCAGCAGTTACGCGCTTGGCGTGGTGGTCGGTGCGCCGATCCTGGCCCTGCTCGGCGCACGCCTGATGCGCAAGACGCTGCTGCTGTTGCTGATGGGCGTATTCGCCGTCGGCAACCTGGCCAGCGCCCTGGCACCCGACTACTCCTCGCTGCTGATATTCCGCTTCTTCGCCGGCCTGCCTCACGGTGCCTACTTCGGCGTCGCCATGCTGGTTGCTGCCTCGATGGCGCCACCGCACAAGCGCGCCAAGGCGGTGAGTCGAGTACTGATGGGGCTGAGCGTGGCCATTCTGGTCGGCAACCCGCTGGCCACCTGGCTAGGCCAGAGCGTCAGTTGGCGCTATGCCTTCGCACTGGTCAGCGTGATTGCGCTGCTGACCGTGGCGATGGTTGCGATATTCCTGCCGGTCGATCGTAACGAAGTACGCAGCAGCCCGATCAACGAGCTGCGCGCCTTCAACCGCGCGCCTATATGGCTGGCACTGGGCATCGGTTCGATCGGCTTCGCCGGGATGTTCTGCGTGTTCAGCTACATGGCTCCGACGCTGCTGGAAGTCACCCAGGTCAGCCCTGGCATGATCCCGGTGGCCATGGCGATATTTGGTGTCGGCTGCATCCTCGGCAACATGGCGGGCGGCTGGCTGTTCGACCGCCTGCAGTTCAAGTCGGTGGCCTGGATTCTGCTGTGGAGCGCGCTGGTGCTGCTATTGCTACCTATGGCCACCCATTCGATCTGGACGATGCTGCCTGCGATCCTCGCTCTGGGCACCATCGCCGCCCTGTCACCTGCCCTGCAGACCCACCTGATGGACGTGGCCACTGGCGCCCAGACCTTGGCAGCCGCCTCCAACCACGCCGCATTCAACATTGCCAACGCACTGGGCCCATGGCTAGGCGGCCTGGCGATCAGTGCCGGTTTTGGCTGGACATCGACGGGTTATATCGGCGCAATAACGGCGGCGGGTGGCCTGCTGATTTTCTTCTGGGCCTGGAAAGTGCAGCAGGCGCGGGCAGTCGTCTAAGTAGAGGCCACCGGCTCCACCGTTGGCTTGCGCCAGGCATACAATTCGGCCGTGCCCTTGCCGGACAACAACCAGCCAGTACGCGCACCGACCAACGTGGAAACGGCATGCTGGCGACCCATCGGCAAGTGCCGCGCCATGAACAGCGCGGTATCACGGATGACCGCCAGCCATGCGCTGTCCGACTGGAACAAGGGCGTCAGCAAGCGACTGGCCTGGCGGTAATAACGCAGGTGAGCGCGACGCAGATCGGCGTAGGCGGCAAAACGGTCAGGAAAATTCGGCGCCCTGCCATGGTCTGCAGGCCCCAGCGCATTGGCCAGCGCAACAGCATCGATCAGCGCCATGTTCGCGCCCTGCCCCAGCTGCGGGCTCATGGCATGGGCACAGTCACCGATTGCCAGCACCCGACCGTCGTGCCACTGCGACATGCGCACATCGGCATAGGTGGCGAGCATCAGACGCTGCGCCGAGTCGATCGATTGCAAAAAGGCTTCAGCCGGTTTGCCGGCAAGCTGTCTTACCGAATCCTTCCACGCGGGCAGGCCATCCTGCTGCCACGCACCATGGGTCGCCACCGGCAGGCTCCAGAACAGACTGCTCAGGCGCATATCTCGGTCGGTATGGGTAGCGCCGGTCGGCATGATGCCGAACATCTGCGAACAGCCCCGGTACCACTGGCGCAAATCGGTGGAATCGGCCCCATCTGGAGTCGGCACGATGCTCCATAGCGCCCCCCAGGGATAGGGCTTGACCCACTGACGTACCTGCATCTGCGCGCGCAACTGCGAGCGGGTGCCATCGGCCAGAATCAACGCCGCGTGGTCACCGAGTGCGATCTCGCCGCCCTGGCCATCAGCGGCGAGCAGGCTCACATGGGTGGGCGACTGCTGGAAACGGTTGATGGAGATACCCGTGCAGATGTTCACGCCGGCCGCGCGCGCCGCATTGAGCAGCGCCGTCATCAGCACACCGCGATGGATGCCGAGGCCGAAGGAGTCGGCTTGCCAGTGCTGATAACGGGTGTCGAGAATCACTCGTCCCGCGCAGGCGGAAGTCCCATACAGGCGGCTTACCGGCGCACCGAGCGCAGCGCACTCATCGAGCAAGCCGAGGCTGCGCAGAGCGGCCAGGCCGGAGGGCTGCAGGAGAATGCCCGCACCGACCGGCTGCAATTCGGCGACGCGGTCGAAAACGCTGACAGCCCAGCCCTGGCGAGCCAGCAGAATGGCACTGGCCAGCCCTGCGGTACCAGCCCCGACGATGGCAATGGGTAGATCTTTCACGGGCACTTCCTGTGCAGTAGTTCGTGAGGCGGATTCTACCTCGGCTCGCTGAGTTGGATATCGAAGCCGCCACGGTTTTGGCTGACGATACGCAAATCAGCACTGCCGCCCGCCTCGACTTTCACCGCCACCTCGCGATTGAGGCGCCCCTTGCCACACAGGGTTTCATCCTGCTTATCGGCAGTGATGCCCAGAATGCGATTACCCGCAGGCACCTGGAAGCGCGCCTCCTCGCCCACGGCGATGCGCGCCGCGACCTTGCGGTCGACCAGCACAGCGACGTAGCAACCGCCGCCCATCAAGCCCAGATCACGGTTGACCACTACCTCACCGCCACCACTGACCGGCGTCTGATACGCCAGCAGGCGCTCGGCCGGCACGGCCGTGACCTTATCGGGGTCGGCCTGGTACGAAGAGCAACCAACCAAAGCCAGCAGCGGCAGTACGGCGAAGATCGAACGCATGGGTTCCCTCCATGGGAATCATAGTGAAGTGCCCGTTATGACCAGCACACTGCCATGACAGTGCCATAAATCCTGGCACGACTCACCGGGATATTTTCACCACCGACTACTGCTGTCGCGGCAAGTTGCCCTTGCGGTATTCATCGGGCGACACGCCCATCAGCCGGCGGAACATGCCAATGAATGCCGACGCACTGCTGTAACCCAGATCCAGCGCGATGCTTTCCACGGTACGGCCACGCTCCAGCTGCGCCAGCGCCGCGACCACACGCAGGCGCTGACGCCATTGCGCGAAGGACATGCCTAGGTCGCGCTGGCAGCGGCGCATCAGCGTGCGCTCGGTGGTGTTGGCCTGACTGGACAGTTGCGCCAGCGAGCGCGTATCCGCGGGGTTGGCCGTCAATTGCCGCAACACCGGTTCCAGCAGCGGATCGCTGGAGCTGGGCAGGTAGCTGCCGACCTTGGGTGCCCGAGCCAGCTTGTCGAGCAGCAACTGCAACTGTCGCTCGTTCTCGGCCTGCCGCGAGGCGTCAGGCGGCGATTCGCGCAGGTCGTCGAGCAAGGCACGCACCAAGGGGGTCAGGCTCAACGCACAGGGTTCGGCGGGCAGCTCGACACAATGCTCAGGGGCGACATACACCGAGCAGTGGCAGGCCTCGTGACGATTGAAGCCGATGTGCTCCAGATCCGGCGGCAGCCAGATGCCATATTGCGGCGGCGCCAGGTAATGGCGCCCGGCGACTTCGATTTCCATCACACCGCTGAAGGCATAGACGAATTCGCCCCAGGCGTGGCGATGGCGCGGATAGGTCGCATGCGCCGGTACGCTGGCGGTTCGGAAGAACAGCGGGGCCGGCAAGGCATCGCTGAATGGAGGGATCTGCAGTCGCGGGGCGTCAGTGTTCATCGCTCTGGCGGATAACCGCTATGCGCTGTCGGGTTTGAACTATATCAGTAGAAATCGCCAGCACCATAATGGTGACCTACTTCACTGGCAGGCTCCTTCATGGACACGCGCAAGAACATCGACGGGCTGGCCGGGGCAATGATGGTCGTGCTGTGCATGATCTGGGGGCTGCAGCAAGTCGTACTCAAAGCGGCAGCAGACGACGTAACGCCGATGATGATGCTCGCCCTTCGCTCCGGGGTGGCCGCCATGCTGGTGGCACTGCTGATGCTCTGGCGCCGCGACGGTCTCTCGCTGCGCGAAGGCAACTGGCGGCCAGGCCTGATGGTCGGCTTTCTGTTCGCACTGGAGTTCATGCTGGTCGGCGAAGGCCTGCGCCATACCAGTGCCTCGCATATGGTGATTTTCCTCTACACCGCGCCGATCTTCGCCGCGCTCGGGTTGCATTGGCTGCAGCCTAGCGAACGCCTGAAACCCCTGCAGTGGCTGGGTATCGGCGTGGCCTTCATCGGTATCGTGGTGTCTTTCGCTGGGGGGGCGCCCGACCTCGAAGCGCGAGACACCAGCCAGCAGATGTTCGGCGACATCCTTGGCCTGCTCGGCGCGGTGGCCTGGGGAGCGACCACGGTGGTGGTGCGCTGCTCGCGACTGTCCAGCGCACCGGTCACGCAGACACTGCTCTACCAATTGCTTGGCGGTTTCTTGCTGCTGATGGCGGCCTGTGCGCTAACTGGCCAACTGTATTTCAACCCAACACCGGTGGCATTGGGCGGCCTGGCATTCCAGGCGCTACTGGTGTCCTTCGCGAGTTTTCTCGCCTGGTTCTGGCTGCTGCGCAACTACCTCGCCTCGCGCCTCGGCGTGCTGTCGTTCATGACGCCGATGTTCGGCATCGTGTTTGGCGTGTGGCTGCTCGACGAGCCACTGGAAGTCAACTTCATCGCCGGCGCATTGCTGGTGCTATGCGGCATCCTGATGGTCAGCGGTTACGAATGGTTGAGCCAATGGCTGAAGCGACGACTCTCGTAGGATAGCGTTGAGCGAAGCGATACCCATCGAGGGTTCGGCGCACGACCCTGATTCACCCCGCGGCCGAGTCGGATCTTTAAGAGCGTTGGTGGGCTAAAGCCTACCCTACGGGTGAAGTGGCGGTGATCGCATGTAGGGTGGGCTTCAGCCCACCAAGTGCCTATACCAATCAAACGCTCTGGAATCGCTTCACCAGTCTGGCCTGCAGTTTCTCCAGCTCGGCCGGATCGGCCTTGCCGCTGGCGTGGTTCTGCAAGCCCTGTTCGGTGAAGCGCGGAATCACATGCACGTGGATGTGATAGACTGTCTGCCCTGCCGGCGCGCCGTTGAACTGGGTGACCTGTACGCCATCGGGCTTGAGTTCGTCGGCCAGCACACGGGCGACCTTTTGCACGCCCAGGGTCAGTTTGGTCAGGTTGTCGGCGTCGATCTCGAGGATATTGCGAGCCTCGGCGCGCTTGGGGATCACCAGGGTGTGCCCGAAGGACTGCGGAAACAGGTCGAGGAACACCAGCACGTCTTCGTCTTCGTACAGCTTGTAGCAGGGCATCTCACCGCGAATGATCTTGGCGAAGATGTTCTGCGAATCGTAGTCGCCGTAAAGGCTCATGAGCTTCTCCATCGCGTTGTGAACGTGCACGCACCATACCGGCTCGGCCGGCTGGTGCAAAACACTCGAATGCTCAGCGGCCCTTGCGCAGCAAGCCCAGTCCGACGACCACGCCGACACCACAAAGGGCGATCAGGTAATAGGCCGGGCCCAGCGGGCTCCACTTCACCAGCAGCGAGACGGCCACCGGAGTCAGGCCGCCGAACACCGCATAGGACATGTTGTAGGAGAACGACAGGCCGCTGAAGCGCACTGGCGCCGGGAAAGCATGCACCATCACGAACGGCACCGCGCCGATGGTGCCGACGAACAGGCCGACCAACGCATACAGCGGGAACAGCCACTGCGGGTTGGCGTGCAGGCCGCTGTAGAACAGCCATACGCTGACCGCCAGCGCACTGCAGCCAACCACCAGCACCCGACCGGCACCGATGCGGTCGCACAGAGCGCCGCTGATGATGCAGCCGATGCTCAGCATGATGATGGCCAGGCTGTTGGCCTGCAGCGAAGTGACCGCATCGAAGCCATAGAGGGTCTGCAGGAAGGTCGGCGTCATCAGGATCGCCACCACGATGCCGGCCGAGAGCAGCCAGGTCAGCAGCGCGGAAATCACCACGCTGCCGCGATGGTCGCGCACCACGGTTTTCAGCGGCAGCTCCTCGGCCAGGGCCTTGCGCTGCTGCATCTCGGTGAACACCGGCGTCTCGTGCAACCACTGGCGCAGGTACATGGCGAACAGACCGAACACGCCGCCGATCAGGAACGGCACGCGCCAGGCCCAGTCGAGCACTTCCTCGGCGGTGAAGACGCTGTTGATCAGCGTGGCCATCAACGAGCCGAGCAGGATGCCGGTGGTCAAACCGCAGGTCAGCGTGCCGCAGGCATAACCGATATGGCGCGCCGGCACGTGCTCGGACACGAATACCCAGGCACCGGGCACTTCACCGCCAATCGCCGCGCCCTGGATCATGCGCATGAGCAGCAACAGCAGCGGTGCGAAGATGCCGATCTGCGCGTAGGTCGGCAGCAGGCCCATGATCAGCGTCGGCACCGCCATCATCAGGATGCTCAACGTGAACATGCGCTTGCGGCCGATCAGGTCGCCAAAATGCGCCATGATGATGCCGCCCAACGGGCGCGCCAGATAGCCCGCGGCAAAGATGCCGAAGGTCTGCAGCATGCGCAGCCAGTCGGGCATATCCGGCGGGAAGAACAGCTTGCCGACCACGGTGGCGAAGAATACGTAGATGATGAAGTCGTAAAATTCCAGCGCGCCGCCAAGCGCTGACAGGGACAAGGTCTTGTAATCGCTACGGGTCAATGGCCGGCCAGGTGCCGACGAGGCTGCAGATTGCATGGAGGGAATTCTCGGAGGTCTACGGAGCCCCACAGGCAGGGCCTGCGGGGCGCTCACGATAGCAAATTCGCGGCCCTAAGGCAGCGCCGCAACCCAGCAGAGTCAGGGTTTACAGCGAAATTGTGTGTAAAGATTTCAGCTTATAGACAGGTTCGCAGGGAGAAAATGGGCCCGCGCCGGGTCATACCCGCAGTTCACATTCGTTAGCTCCCTCATAAGGAAACCCATGGACTGGCTCCACTTGCTAACCCTGTCGCTCATCCAGGGCATTACCGAATTCATTCCCGTCTCCTCCTCCGCGCACCTGATTCTGCCCTCGCAGTTGCTGGGCTGGCCCGATCAGGGTCAGGCGTTCGACGTCGCCGTGCACGTCGGTACCCTGATGGCGGTGGTGCTCGCGTTCCGCCAGCAGATCGCGGCAATCGTCAGCGGCTGGCTGGGCCACGTGCTGCACCGCCGCGCCAGCCCGGAAAGCCGCATGGGCTGGATGATCATCCTGGCGACCATCCCGGCTGCACTAGCGGGGCTGCTCTTCGAATCGGTGATCGAGCAATACACCCGCTCGATGCTGGTGATCGGCACCACCACCATCGTCTTCGGCCTGGTGCTCTGGTGGGCCGACGTGACAGGCAGCCGTGACGCCGACATGAGCCGCATGACCTGGCGCCACGCCCTGCTGATCGGCCTCGCGCAGATGCTCGCACTGATTCCCGGCACCTCGCGCTCGGGCATCACCATGACCGCCGCACTGATGCTCGGTTTCGACCGCAAGAGCGCTGCGGGCTTCTCCTTCCTGCTGTCGATCCCGCTGATTCTCGCCGCCGGCAGCCTGAAGACCCTGCACCTGATCGAAGAAGGCAACGGTGCCCACTGGGGCGACATGGCTTGGGGCATCGGCCTGTCGTTCGTGTCGGCGTTCCTGTGCATCAAGCTGTTCCTGGCGGCACTGGATCGCATCGGCATGCTGCCGTTCGTGATCTACCGCCTGATCCTCGGCACCTTCCTGCTGTTCGTGGCGCTGTAATCGGATCGTCTTGCCGCTACAGGCAGAACTGACATAACGTGCCACCCACGGACACCCTGCTCGGGGCTCGCCATACACAGACATACAAGGATCGTTTTCATGCGTTCACTGGCATTGCTCGCAGCCCCGCTACTCGTCGCCTGCACCCTTGCAGCGCAGGCCGACTCCTCCCCACCCTGCCCGGTCTACGATATAGCCGATACCCCGGACAGTGTGGGCATGGAGCGCGACAAAGCCGAGTCCGGTGATCTATGCGCCCAGTTCAATCTTGGTTTCTACCACTACACCCATCAGTCCTATGACGCGGCAGAGCGCATGTACGCCCTTGCAGCAGAGCAGGGTAATGCGCGCGCGGCATTCGAGATCGCCATCCTGTACCGCGACGGTTTGCTCGAAGACAACGCTGGGCAACGCCGGCAGTGGATGGAAAAATCTGCCGAATTGGGTGCGGATCTGGCGCAGATTGAACTGGGTATCGATCACTGGGAACAACGCGACGACCATCAGCAGCTCTACCAGGCGATGTACTGGTTCGAGCAGGCTGCAAGCCAGGGGAATACCCAGGGCCAGTACCTGCTTGGCGAGGGTTACTGGGCTGATCGTGGGGTTGAGGGTTTTGCCGGTGATGATCAGTTGGCAATGCGCTTTGGCCGTGACGAAGAACTGGGCGCGTACTGGGTATGCAAGGCTGCCGAGCAAGGCGACGCGCAGGCTCAGTTCGCCATTTCCGAGGCCTACAGCATTGGCCGTGGTGTCCCCCCCAGCAGTATTCAGCGCCACCTGTGGCTAACCCGTGCGGGCGATAATGGCCATGAAGAAGCGCTGACCTGGCTGGATGAAAGCAATACCGCTTGGTACACACGCCTGGAAAACTGGGCGAAGCGACAGATGAGCAATGAAGTCGCCACCTGCCCTGCGCTGCCGTCCAGGCAGGAAAACGACGAAAGCGAGCTGACTGCCGTTGAAGCGGGCTAGAGCCTTCCCAGGAACTGCTGGGCGTTACCATCCCCCACAACCCTTCACAAACAAGTAAGCAGAAATGCCGCTCTGCATCGCCAGGCTCCGCGGGCAGGCGGCATTCTGGGTAAACGCGCACAAGGCACGCTTATTGCCTGACTCTCGGGTCTGCCCCGAGAAGGCGTGCCCCCATGCTGCACTCCCACCTGACCACCCTGCATGCCGTCGTTCTGGCCCTCGATACCCTTTGCCAGAATGGCGACTGCAACGCCCACGAACTCCTGGCCGGCAGTGGCATCGACGCAGCGGATCTGCAGCGTCCGGAGATGCGCATCAGCATCGCCCAGGAACGCCAGGTGTTTCGCAACGCCACCGCCAGGCGGCAGGATCTCGGACTGCTGCTCGGCAGGCGTATGCACGTATCGTCCTATGGCCTGCTGGGTTTCAGCCTGCTTTCGGCCGCAACGCTAGGCGACGCATTGGAAGTGGCCTTCAGCTTTCCCGCCTTGCTCGGCACCCTCTTCGACCTGCGTCTGCGCCGCGACGGCTCGCACGCCTGGATCGAAGCCAGCCACTATCGGGATACAGCCGAGCTGGAAACCTTCAACACCGAGTTCTGCCTGGCCTCGCTAAAGCTGATCTGCGATGACCTGCTCGGCCGCCCCCTGCCCCTCGAAGCAGCCCGTTTCAGCCACAGAGCGCCGCGCTACCAGCGTCAGTACAGCCGCGACTTCGCCTGCCCGGTGCGCTTCAATGCCGCCGACAACGCCATCGTTTTCGACAGCCAGTGGCTGGATCGACGCCTACCCCTGGCAGACCCGGTGACTCACCGCGACACTCTGGAACGCTGCCGCCATCTGAATCGCGAGTTCATCTCCCATCTGGCGCTGATTTCCCGGGTGCGCCAGTTGCTCGCCAGCCAGTTGCCGACCGCGCCAGGGCTCGATGGTCTGGCGCGCCAACTACGCTGTTCGTCGCGCACCCTGCGCAGGCAGTTGCAGGAGGTCGGCACCAGCTACCAGACGCTACTCGATGAGTTGCGCTTCGAGCAGGCACGCCATCTGCTGGATCAGGAGCGGCTGCCCATCGCCCGTATCGCCGAGGAGCTCGGCTACAGCGAAACCGCCAGTTTCCGCCACGCCTTCCAGCGCTGGAGCGGTGTGTCACCGAGCCGCTATCGGCGCCCGCTCAGCGCATAGAACCTGCACCGATACGGATCGCTGCTGCGCCATTTCGTGGCCATATCTATCCCCTTTTGGCCATTACGCTCATTTCGCCAGAGCCAGACTCGGGCCAAGAATGCAGGTGTCCAAGTCGGAGGCTCAGCCATGCGTACGATCTACAGCGATGACCATCACCTGCATCATGGTCGCTGCGAAATCATCGACGGGGAGCTCAAGCCCTGTTTCGAAATGCCGTCGCGGGCCGACCATGTGCTCGCCCGTGTACGCCAACAGCAACTGGGCGAGGTCATCGCTCCCAGCGACTTCGGCCGAGCGCCGATCGAACGTATTCATCACCGCGACTACCTGAGCTTTTTCGAAGGCGCCTGGGCACGCTGGGCGGCCATGGGCCGTGACGGCGACCTGATGCCCTTCACCTGGCCCGCCCGCACCCTGCGCAGCGTGGTGCCGGACAACCTGCATGGTCAGCTCGGTTATTACAGTTTCGACGGCGGCGCACCGATCACCGCCGGCACCTGGCAGGCCGCCTGGAGTGCCGCCCAAGTCGCCCTTACCGGGCAAAAGCTGATCAGCGATGGCGCCAACAGCGCCTTCGCCTTATGCCGCCCGCCCGGCCACCACGCCGCGGCCGACCTGATGGGCGGCTACTGCTACCTGAACAATGCCGCCATCGCCGCTCAGGCCTTTCTCGATCAGGGCTGCAAACGGGTCGCCATTCTCGACGTGGACTATCACCACGGCAATGGCACCCAGTCGATCTTCTACGACCGCAGCGACGTGCTGTTCGTCTCCATCCACGGCCACCCAGCCTTCGAATTCCCGTTCTTCCTCGGCTATGCCGATGAACCTGGCGAGGGCGCCGGCGAAGGCTTCAACCTCAATCTGCCGCTGGCTGCCGGCAGCGGCTGGGAGCAATGGAGCGCGGCGCTGGAGAGCGCCTGTGCACGTATCGACGATTACGCAGCGGACGTAATCGTGGTGTCCCTGGGCGTGGACACCTTCAAGGAAGACCCAATTTCCCAGTTCAAGCTCGATAGCCCCGACTACCTGCGCATGGGCGAACGCATCGCCCGCCTCGGCAAGCCCACTCTGTTCGTGATGGAGGGCGGCTATGCCGTCGAGGAGATCGGCGTCAACGCGGTAAACGTACTGGAAGGTTTCGAGGGCGCCTGAGCCTACTGCCGATAATTACGCATTCAACGGAGCACATAACGATGAAAAATCTCCACCGTCTGTTCGGCACCACCCTCTGCGGCGCGGCCCTGTTGGTCGGCAGTGCCATGGTCGAGGCCCGGGAACTGCGGGTCTACAACTGGGCCGACTACATCCTGCCGCAGACCCTCAAGGACTTCGAGCAGAAAAGCGGCGTCAAGCTGACCTGGGACACTTTCGAAACCAACGAGGCGCTGGAGGCCAAACTGCTCACCGGCAACTCGGGCTACGACCTGGTGGTGCCATCCAACATGTTCCTCGACACCCAGATCAAGGCCGGCGTGTTCCAGAAGCTCGACAAGAGCAAGCTGCCCAACTGGAAGAACCTCGACCCCGCGTTGCTCAAGCTGCTGGAAACCAACGATCCCGGCAACCAGTACGGCGTGCCCTACATGTACGGCACCGTGCTGATCGGCTTCAACCCGGACAAGGTCAAGGCAGCCCTCGGCGCCGACGCCCCGGTGGACAGCTGGGATCTGGTGTTCAAACCCGAGAACATGGAGAAGCTCAAGCAATGCGGCGTCGCCATGCTCGATGCGCCGAACGAGATCCTGCCGCTGGCGCTGCACTACCTGGGTTTACCGCCGAACAGCACCAACCCGGCGGACTACGACAAGGCCACCGAGTTGATGATGAGCATCCGCCCGTACGTGACCTATTTCCACTCGGCCAAGTACATGACCGACATCGCCAACGGCGACATCTGCGTGGCCATCGGCTATTCGGGCAGCTTCTACCAGTTCGCCAACCGCGCCAAGGAAGCGGGCAACGGCGTGAAGGTCGAATGGCGCCTGCCGAAGGAAGGTGCGCCGATCTGGTTCGACACCTTCGCCATTCCGGTCAGCGCCAAGAACGTCGAGGAAGCCCATGAATTTCTCAACAACCTGCTCGACCCGAAAGTCATTGCACCGATCAGCGATTTCCTCGGTTACCCGAACCCCAACAAGCCCGGCATGCTGCTGGTGGACAAGGCGATCAGTGATAACGCCGACCTGACCCCGACCGCCGAGGGGCAGAAAACCCTCTACAGCGTCGAGCCGCTGCCGCAGAAAGTCGAACGGGTACGCACCCGCGCCTGGACGAAGATAAAAAGCGGCAGCTGAGCCGGTCTTCGTGCACACAACCCCGCGCCAGTCAGGCTGTGTGAAAACTACTGCGCTCGGTCATGCGGCGTTAAAAACCAGCTCAAAATGCTCATTTACAACTCGTAAACTGCGCTTTTTCGCCGGCTTTTGCCTTGCCTGACCTTCGCTCGCTACGTTTTCACACGGCCTGCAGTCGCGGGGTTTTGCATTTCCAGCCGCAGCTGCTTCGGGTTGCAAAAAGCAGGTTGGCGGAACCTGCCGAGCACGCGACCGCTCACATGCATACGCTGCAGCAGCTACGCTGAGCGCATTCATCGTTCGCTGCCGCAATGCGATAACAGGCGGCACACATTGAACAAATCTCTAATGACAATAGTTTTCATTAGCGACAAATTATCGCTAGAGTGGCAGCCCTGTCCGGGGTCATGACCATCCCGGTGATTTGACCGGTCAAGCCATATGAGGATGAAGATGTTCAATCGGATCCGCTCGCGCACCTGTGCTCCCCTGCTCGCCGCCCTCCTTCTGACCCTGCTGCCACAATTGGCCACCGCCGAAGGCAAGTTCAAGGTCGTCACCACCTTCACCGTTCTCGCCGACATGGCTCGCGAGGTAGCTGGCGACGCGGCCGTGGTCGAGTCGATCACCAAACCGGGGGCGGAAATTCACAATTACCAGCCGACGCCGGGCGATATCCTCAAGGCCCGAGACGCACAGTTGATCCTGCGCAACGGCATGAATCTGGAACAATGGTTCGAGCGTTTTCTGCAGCGTTTACAGAACGTGCCAGCGGCAACCCTCACCGACGGTATCGAACCGATGGGTATCGCCGAAGGCCCTTACAGCGGCAAGCCCAACCCGCATGCCTGGATGTCGCCGGACTCGGCGATGATCTACATCGACAACATCCGTGATGCGCTGGTCGAACACGACGCGGCCAATGCCGAGACTTACAAAGCTAACGCCGAGGCCTACAAGGCTCGCATCCAAGCCACCGTGGCACCGATTCGTGAACGCCTGCAGTCCATTCCGGAGAACCGCCGCTGGCTGGTTTCCAGCGAAGGCGCGTTCAGCTACTTGGCACGCGACTTCGGCCTCAAGGAGCTGTACCTGTGGCCGATCAACGCCGATCAGCAAGGCACGCCGCAACAGGTGCGCAAGGTGATCGATGCGGTACGCGCCAACAAGATTCCCGCCGTGTTCAGCGAAAGCACCATTTCCGCTTCGCCAGCCCAGCAGGTCGCCAGAGAAACCGGCGCCAAATACGGCGGTGTGCTGTACGTCGATTCACTCAGCGAACCGAGCGGCCCGGTACCGACCTACCTCGACCTGCTGCGCGTCACCTCGCAGACCATCGCTGACGGGCTGGCCGAATAATGCCACACACCCTGCACGAAGAGGACAGCCTCGACGGCATTCGTGTCGATAACATCAGCGTGACCTACCGCAACGGCCATACCGCCTTGCGCAATGCCAGCTTCGGCAGCCCAGGCGGCAGCATCACTGCGCTGGTGGGCGTCAACGGCAGCGGCAAGTCGACCCTGTTCAAGGCCATCATGGGCTTCGTGAACGTGGCTCAGGGCAGCATCAGCGTGCTCGGCATGCCGGTGCGCGATGCCCTGAAACGCAACCTGATTGCCTACGTGCCGCAGAGTGAAGACGTCGACTGGAATTTCCCGGTACTGGTCGAAGACGTGGTGATGATGGGTCGCTACGGCCACATGGGCATGCTGCGTCGCCCCAAAGCCGCCGATCGCCAAGCGGTTGAAACAGCGCTGACGCGAGTCGGCATGAGCGACCTGCGCAAACGGCAGATCGGCGAGCTGTCCGGCGGGCAGAAAAAGCGCGTGTTTCTGGCGCGCGCCCTAGCCCAGGATTCGCGGGTCATCCTGCTCGACGAACCCTTCACCGGAGTCGACGTGAAAACCGAGGACGCCATCGTGCGGCTGCTCGGCGAACTGCGCGACGAAGGCCGGGTGATGCTGGTCTCCACGCACAACCTGGGCAGTGTGCCGGAGTTCTGCGACCGTACGGTACTGCTGGCGCGTACCGTGCTCGCCTACGGCCCGACTCAATCGGTGTTCACCCGCGAGAACCTCGAGCGCACCTTTGGCGGCGTGCTGCGCCATTTCGAGCTGCCGGGTGAAGGGCACAACAGTACATCCCCACTGATCGGCATCATCACCGACGACGAGCGCCCGCTGGTGCTCTATGACGGCAAATCGACCATCCGTGGCCGCGTCGACGAAAAGGATCAATAGTGCACACCCTGCTCGAACCCTTTTCCTACGGCTACATGGTCAATGCCATGTGGGTCTCGACCCTGGTCGGTATGGTCTGCGCACTGTTGTCGGTGTACCTGATGCTCAAGGGCTGGTCGCTGATCGGCGACGCCCTGGCGCACTCCATCGTGCCCGGCGTCGCCGGGGCCTACATGCTCGGCCTGCCCTTCGCCCTCGGCGCCTTCGGCGCCGGTACGCTGGCGGCGGGTGCCATGCTGTTCCTCAACCAACGCAGCAAGCTCAAGGAAGACGTGATCATCGGTTTGATCTTCTCGTCGTTCTTCGGCCTCGGGTTGTTCATGGTGTCGCTGTCACCGACCTCGGTGAACATCCAGACCATCGTGCTCGGCAACATACTCGCCATCACGCCCGGTGACACACTGCAGTTACTGCTTATCGCCGGCATCACCATGGCCGTGCTGGCAGTGCGCTGGAAAGATCTGATGGTGGTGTTCTTCGACGAAAACCACGCCCGCTCCATCGGCCTCAGCCCAACGCGCCTCAAGGCGATCTTCTTCATTCTCCTGTCCGCCTGCACCGTAGCGGCGATGCAGACCGTGGGCGCCTTTCTGGTCATCGCCATGGTCGTCACCCCAGGCGCCACCGCCTACCTGCTCAGCGACCGTTTCGACCGGCTGTTGCTGATTGCCGCTTGCATCGGCGGCCTGAGCAGTTTCATCGGCGCTTACGCCAGCTACTTTCTCGATGGCGCCACCGGGGCGATCATCATCGTGCTGCAGACCTGTGTGTTCCTGGTGGCCTTCGTCTTCGCGCCCAAGCATGGCCTGCTCGCCGCCCGCCGCCGTGCCGCCCAAGCCCGGCTGGAGATGTGACCATGGAGACGTTGCTGCAACCGCTGCAAATCGACTTCATGCAATACGCCCTGCTGATCGCCGTGCTGGTGGCCATTCCTGCCGCACTGCTGTCGTGCTTCCTGGTGCTCAAGGGCTGGGCGCTGATGGGCGACGCCACCGCCCACGCGGTATTTCCCGGCGTGGTCATTGCCTACATCGTCGGCCTGCCCTACTCGCTCGGCGCCTTCGTGGCCGGCATGCTGTGCGCGGTCGCCTCGGGCTACCTCAAGGAAAACAGCCGGATCAAGCAGGACACCCTGATGGGCGTGGTGTTCTCCGGCATGTTCGGCTTTGGCCTGCTGCTGTACACGCAGATTCACAGCGACGTGCACCTGGATCACATCCTGTTTGGCGACATGCTCGGCATCGGCTGGGCCGACCTGCTGGAAAGCGGCCTGATCGCCCTGGCGGTCACGGCCTTTATCGGCCTGAAATGGCGCGACCTGCTGCTGCACGCCTTCGACCCGGTGCAGGCACGCACCGTCGGGCTGCCGGTGCGCCTGCTGCACTATGGCCTGCTGGCGGTGATGTCGCTGACCATCGTCGGCGCCCTCAAGGCGATCGGCATCGTACTCACCGTGGCGCTGCTGATCGCCCCTGGCGCCATCGCCTTCCTGCTCACCCGCACCATGGGCGCCATGCTCTTCACCGCCGTGGGCATCGCTGTCGGCGCCGCACTCGGCGGCGTGTACCTGAGTTTCTTCATCGACAGCGCACCCGGCCCGACCATTGTGCTGCTGCTCAGTGCGGTGTTCGTGGTGGTGTTCATCTATGCCGGAAGGCGCGAGCGCAAAAGCACCGCGCAACACTGATCGTCACGGCACAATCACCTTCAACTCTCGAGCACTCGATGCTCCAGTGAGGGCTTTGTAGAGATATACGCAGCACCAGGCTTGCAGCGCTCAAGTTCCTTTCTGTCATGCCGATTCACTACTCATAGGCCGGCATAAGGCCTGAAGGTTCTTTCTTCTACTGCCCTCGCATCAAAACAATATCTCTCGCTCGAGCAGGAACCACCGTGAACATCAAACAGAAACTCACCTGGGCCTTCGCGGCCATCGCCTGTGTGCCCGTCGTACTGGTCGCCGTTGTGGTGGTGGTCAATCTGCGCGCTCAGGCGCAGGACGACTTCCTCGACAGCAGCAGCCGCGAGATCCGCCAGATCGAGAACGCCATGACTCAGTTCCTCGACGCCATCGCGCAGAACGTCGAGTACCTGGCCAAACATCCTGACGTACGCAACGCGGGGGAATTGAAGGATTATTCCGGTGCAAATGCCGCACAGATACCGCTGACCGAAGAAAATCAGAGGTTTCTGCAGATGTTTGGCCAGTTCGCTGCCAGCCACCCGAGCACCGCTTACCTGTCGATCGGCAAGCCCGACGGCGGTTACGCGTCCTGGCCGGACGATACCAAGTTGAGCAATTACGACCCGCGCGTACGCCCCTGGTACAAGGCCGCCATGGCCTCGCCGGGCAAGACCGTACGCACCTCGGCCTACTACTGGGCGCCGGACGATGTGGTGCTGATGGGCACCGTGCACACCATCGAAAATCAGCAGGGTCAACCGGCCGGCGTGCTAGGCCTGGACGTTTCGCTCAAGCAGCTCACCGAGCTGGTCAAGCAGATCAAGCTCGGCGATAGCGGCTACCTGATGCTGCTGGAAAGCAACGGCAACGTGCTGGTCGACCCCCGCGACCCCGCCCATGGTTTCAAGCTGATCAGCGAGCTGGGCGACGGCTACACACAGTTGGCCGGCGTACAGAATGGCTTGGTCGAGGTAGAACTGGGCGGCGTGCCGTACATGGCCAACGTCTGGTCGTCGAGCACTCTGGGCTGGCGCTTTATCGGCCTGATCGAGCGCAGTGAAGTCATGGCCAAGGCCACCAGCCTGACCTGGCAGATCGCGATCATCGCGGCTGTGTTGGCCGTGCTGTTCGCCATCGTAGGTGCCAGCTTCGCCGGCCTGATTGTCAAACCGATCCGCAGCGTGGCCGGTGGCCTGGAAGGCATCGCCCAGGGCGAAGGCGACCTGACCCGCAATCTCGACGTGCGCGGCAATGACGAAACCGCGCTGCTGGCACGCTGGTTCAACCAGTTCCTCGGTGCCATCCGCACCCTGGTGCAACGCATCGGCAGCGCTTCGGCGGATCTGCAAACCGCCTCGGATGCCAGCACCCGGGTGGCCCGCGACATGAACGACGCCGCAGGCCGTCAGCGCGAGGCCGTGGAGCTGGTGTCCACCGCTTTCAACGAGATGGTCGCCACCGCCAACGAAGTGGCCCGTTCCTGCAGCCATGCAGCCTCCTCGGCCGACTCCGGCCAGCGTCAGGTACACGATGGTCAGTTGCAGATCGACGAAGCAACCGGCAGCGTCTCGCGGCTAAGCGAGAACCTGCAGAAGTCGGCCCAGGCCATGCAGGTGCTGGAGCAGGACAGCAAGAACATCAACGCCATCCTCGACACCATCCGCTCGATCGCCGAGCAGACCAACCTGCTGGCCCTCAACGCCGCCATCGAGGCCGCACGTGCCGGTGAGCAGGGTCGGGGGTTCGCCGTGGTCGCCGACGAAGTACGCGCACTGGCGAAGCGCACGGCGGACTCAACGGGCGAGATCGACAGCCTGTTAGGCGGCTTGGCCAAACGCACTCAGGACGTGACCAAGCAGATGCAGAGCAGCCTGAGCATGTCGCAGCAGAGCGTCGAACGGATTCAGCAGGCTCGCGACAGCTTCGAGCAGATCCGCACCTCGGTGGACGAGATCCGCGATCAGAACAATCAGATCGCCACGGCAGCCGAAGAACAGCACCACGTGGCCGAAGACATCAACCGCCACATCGCGCAGATTCAGACCGATGCACAATTGGTCGAGGAACTGGCGCATTCGGCGCGCAGCGACTCACAGCGCCTGGAGTCGCTGTCCGGTGAATTGAATGGATTGGTGGGGCGTTTCAGAACCTGACGGTAGGCGCCGGGCAATCCGGCGCCGCAGTTTGAGAAAGGGAGGATAGCCGTTCGGCCATCCTCCCTTTTTTCATTCCGGCTGCTGCTTGGCTGCCGGACTCAGCTCAGCCTCGGCCTGCTGCAATTCCTCGCGGGCTTCTTCCAGCTTGGCCTGGCGCTTGGCGATCTTGCTGGCGTCGCCGCTCAATTCGGCCTCACGCAGATCCGCCTCACGCTCACGCACCTCCTCTCGAGCCTCGCTTACCTTGCCTTCCAGCTCGCGCAGCAGCTCTTTGTCGGTACAGTTGTCACGAACCTTTTCCAGCGCGGTGTTCAACCCTTTTACTTTGCCGTCATGGCCAGCAGTCTTGGCAGCCTCGATCTGTTGCTGGATGTCCGCCGCCTTCGCCTCGCAACGTGGGTTGGACGCGTTGTCGGCCAGTGCCGGCAGTGCGGCGACGAGCAACAGGCTGGAAATCAGGGCTTTCATTGCAACTCTCCATAAACAACATAACGGGTACGCCTTGGATGGCGCCAATACTGACCACAGAATAGTCGGATGATTTCCCGCGTCACTCAAGCGCCCCGATACATCAAGACCGGCAAGCGCTTTTACTGAACTTCAAGTGCCGATACCTGCCGACTACTACAAGCCGGACAATGCTGTCCGGTGTTGCACAGGAGTCGATAAAATGCCCGATGCTCAAGGCAAGGTTCGTTATGCAGTGGTCGCAGGTGGCTGGATTTCCCAGGGGGCGTTCATGCCCGGCGTTGGCCAGACCGACAATTCGGTGATCACCGCACTGGTGACTGGTGACCCCATCAAAGCCGACGAGCTGGCTGCGCTGTACGACATCAAGAGCTACAGCTACGAAGAATTCCCCACGCTGCTCGCCTCGGGCGAGATCGATGCCATCTACCTGGCCACGCCGAACTTCCGCCACCGCGAGTTCGCCGAGCCAGCCCTGGAAGCTGGTATCCATGTGCTGCTGGAAAAGCCCATGGCAACCAGCGAAGAAGACTGCAAGGCCATCACCGCCGCGGCCGAACGCTCCGGCGCCAAGCTGATGATCGCCTATCGTCTGCATTTCGAACCTGGCACCGTGGAGATGATTCACCGCATCCGTTCGGGCGATATTGGCGATCCGCGCCTGTTCACCGCGACCTTCACGCAGACTGTCGATCCGGCCAACCACCGCATGCAGAGCGGCTATTGGGCCGGGCCGGTGACCGATATGGGCCCGTACCCGATCAATGCGGTACGCAACCTGTTCGACGATGAGCCGCTGGAAGTGCGTGCCGTGGCCATCCAGACACCCGGCCGCGAGATCAACACACCGGACACCGTGACCGTCACCTTGCGCTTCGCCGACGAGCGCCTGGCGGTGTTCACCGTCAGCTACAGCCTGCCCGGTAGCCAACGCCTGCAGGTGATCGGCAGCGAAGGCGAATTCGAAGCCTCGCCCTGCTTCGGTTTCGGTGAAGGCGTAGGGATCAGCTACCGCGCCATCATCGGTGACGAGACCAAGGAACACAGCCATCCGGTGGTCGATCAGTTCGGCGGCCAGACCCAGTACTTCTCCGACTGCATCTTGCAAAACCGCGAGCCGGAACCGGACGGTGATGAAGGCTGGCGCGACGTGCGCATCCTCGCCGCCATCGAGCGAGCACTGGAGACTGGCCAGCCGCAGCGCCTGGAATCGCTGCCCAAGCGGCCAGGCATCAGCGTCGAACAGGCACGCCGGCTGCCATTGGCGAAAGTGCCTCGTTATATAAACACCGATGAGCCGGTGGGCTGACAGGCCCAGGCCGGAAAGCAAAAAGGGACGCCGAGGCGTCCCTTTTTCACAACCGCTGAAAGAGCGGTTACAGCTGAACCACGTCGAACTCGACGTCGGTAGCCACGTCAGCGTCGTAGTCCACGTCGCTGCGCTCGAAGCCGAACAGGTTGAGGAACTGCTTCTTGTAACCGGCATAGTCGGTCAGTTCGAACAGGTTCTCGGTGGTCACCTGTGGCCACATGGCCTTGCAGGCGTCCTGTACGTCGTCACGCAGCTCCCAATCGTCCAGGCGCAGGCGGGCTTTTTCGTCGACCTCAGCCGGGGCGCCGTCGGCGCGGAACAGACGGTCACGGAACAGGCGGTCGAGCTGGTTCTGGGTGCCTTCGTGGATGCCCTTTTCCTGCATGATCTTGAAGACCATCGACAGGTACAGCGGCATCACCGGGATGGCCGAGCTGGCCTGGGTGACGACCGACTTGAGCACGGCCACGTTGGCGCCGCCTTTGACTTCACCGGCCAGTTTCTGGTCCAGGCGCAGGGCGGTTTCGTCCAGATCCTGCTTTGCCTTGCCCAGCGCACCGTGCCAGTAGATAGGCCAGGTGATTTCGGTGCCGATGTAGCTGAAGGCCACTGTACGCGCGCCTTCGGCCAACACGTCGGCCTGCTCCAGAGCGTTGATCCACAGTTCCCAGTCCTGGCCGCCCATGACGGTGATGGTGTCAGCGATTTCCTGCTCGTTGGCCGGCTCGATGGCGGCCTCGATGATCACGTCTTTGTTGGTATCGATGGCGGTCGACTTGTACGGCTGGCCGATAGGCTTGAGCGCCGAACGGATTACTTCACCGCTTTGCGGCAGCTTGCGCACCGGCGAAGCCAGGGAGTAGATCACCAGGTCGATCTTGCCGCCCATTTCGTTCTTGATCAGCTCGATGACCTTGGCGCGCGCTTCGTCGGAGAAGGCATCGCCATTGATCGACTTGCTGTACAGGCCTTCGGCCTTGGCGAACTTGTCGAACGCAGCCGAGTTGTACCAGCCAGCGGTGCCGGCCTTGGTTTCGGTACCCGGCTTCTCGAAGAACACACCCAGGGTGTCGGCGCCAAAGCCGAATGCAGACGTGATGCGCGCGGCCAGGCCGTAACCGCTGGAGGCGCCGATAACCAGCACCTTCTTCGGACCGTCGTTACGCACGCCCAGTTTGCGCGTGGCCTCGATCTGCTCGGCCACGTTGCGCTCGCAACCCAGCGGGTGGGTGGTGGTACAGATGAAGCCACGAACTTTAGGGTGAATAATCAACGTGTTTACCTCGTCATCGTTTTTTGGGCAGGCGACAGTGTAATGTCGATTGGTCGCCGGAGAAAAAGGAGATTAGACCTATTGGTCGCTCCAAATGCCAGCCAGGCCACATTTCGGCGGCTGGTTGTTTTGTCGCAGGGCCTCGGCGGCGTTGCCATTTACACCATCCAAGCCCCTGGCTATCGCGTTGCTCAACCCAGGCTACGGGCGCATGGCCTTGTTCCGTAGCCCGGCGTAGAGCGTAGCGAAACCCGGGAAAGTCGCCGCCATCCAGATCCCCGGCACTGGCCTTCGCCCCGACGATTCCTTACCATCGACAGCCTTCCAACTCCAAGGCCACACGGCCGTGCAATGCCCTGCACTCTCCACGGGGCGTTTGTCTTGTTCGATCAGGTAACCCATGAAAATCGCTCGTCTGCGCGCCGATGTCCTGGCCGGTCTCACGTCATCGTTCGCACTGGTGCCGGAGTGCATCGCCTTCGCCCTGGTGGCCCAGGTCAATCCGCTGATGGGCCTTTATGGCGCCTTCTTCATCTGCCTGATCACCGCCCTGTTCGGTGGCCGCCCCGGGATGATTTCCGGTGCTGCCGGCTCCATGGCCGTGGTCATCGTCGCCCTGGTGGTGCAGCACGGCGTCGAGTATCTGCTGGCCACGGTGCTGCTTGGCGGTGTGATCATGCTGGCGTTCGGCTTGTTGCGACTCGGCAAGCTGGTGCGCATGGTGCCGCACCCGGTGATGCTCGGCTTCGTCAACGGCCTGGCCATCGTCATCGCCATGGCGCAACTGGAGCACTTTCAGCGCGATGGCCACTGGATCAAGGGTAACGAGCTGTACCTGATGCTCGGCCTGGTGGCGCTGACCATGGCCATCGTCTATATCCTGCCGAAGCTGACCCGCGCCATCCCGCCAGCCCTGGCGGCGATCCTCAGCGTCGGCCTGCTCACCTATTTCCTGCACCTGCCCACTCACACCCTTGGCGACATGGCGAAAATCGCCGGTGGTCTGCCCGTGCCGGCGCTACCGCAGATCCCCTGGAACCTGGAAACCCTGTGGATCATCCTGCCCTACGCGGTGCTGATGGCCATGGTCGGCCTGCTGGAAACCCTGCTGACCCTCAACCTTACCGATGAAATCACCGAAAGCCGTGGCCACCCGGATCGCGAATGCGTGGCCCTAGGCGCAGCCAATATCGCCTCCGGCATGTGCGGCGGCATGGGCGGTTGCGCGATGATCGGCCAGACCATGATCAACCTCAGCTCCGGCGGCCGCGGCCGGCTTTCCGGCATCGTCGCCGGGGTGATGATCCTGCTTTACGTGCTGTTCCTGTCGCCGCTGATCGAGCTCATTCCACTGGCCGCGCTAGTCGGCGTGATGTTCGTGGTCGCTCAGCAGACCTTCGCCTGGGCGTCTCTGCGGGTGCTGGGCAAAGTGCCGCTCAACGACGTGCTGGTCATCGTTGCAGTGACCATCATCACTGTACTCACGGATCTGGCCATGGCGGTGATGTGCGGGATCGTCATCGCCGCCCTGAACTTCGCCTGGCAGCACGCCCGCGAACTCTACGTCGACAGCCGCCTGGAGGCAGACGGCAGCAGACTTTACGTGCCCCATGGCACCCTGTTCTTCGCCTCCACCGCGCCGTTTCTCAACCTGTTCGACGCCGCCAACGACCCCGCCGAAGTGACCATTGATTGCCGTCACCTGAGCTTCGTCGACTACTCGGCCATCGCCGCCCTGATGACCCTGCGCGAGCGCTACAACAAGGCCGGCAAGCACCTGCGCGTGGTGCACCTCTCGGAGCGCTGCAAGCAACTGCTCAAGCGCGCGGGCATGCAGCCAGCCTGATTACCTGAGCGCCACGCCCGCCCCCAAATCACAACATGGAAGACAGACGTATGAAGAAATTAATTGCAGGGATGATCGCCGCCGGCCTTGCTGGCTGTGCCTCGTACTACCAGCCGGCACAGCCTGCGCGGGTGATGTGGGAACCCACCCGACAAGCGACAACCGATGTCGATACGGCGCTCGAGCAGTGCGACTTCATCGATCAGATGAGTGCAGGCGTGCAAAAAATCCAGGAACAGGCCATGTGCATGCGTGACCTGGGCTTCGAACCGGATTTTTCCAGCTACAACCCGCATAACTGCTATGGCAATGCCCCTGCCGGTTGCATCGTTTACTGGCCGCAAGGTATGGCTCAGCCTCAACCCGTGAAGAGCAAGACAGCACCCACTGGCGGCTGAGCCTTTCAAACGTTATGTATAAGGCAACGCCATGCTCAAGCCAGTAATACAGGAAGAAATCAGCGGATGCGGGATCGCCTCGGCGGCCAACATCCTGGGTAAAAGCTATTCAGAAATGAAGGCCATTGCCAACGCCATGGGCATCCACGCCGAGGATGAATCGCTGTGGTCGGATACCCAGTATGTGCGGCGCATGCTGTCCAGCGCCGGGGTGAAAACGTCGGATGGTGAAATACCGTTCGAATCCTGGGATGCGTTACCCGACCAGGCATTATTGGCCATCAAGTTCCATCAGGAAGACGGCAAGAACTTCTGGCACTGGGTTGTGTTCAAGCGCGTGAATGACAAACCTTTCGTACTGGATTCGGCCAGTTACCTGCCTTCCAATATCCGTCAGGATTTCGATGCCATGCAACCCAAGTGGTTTATCGAAGTGGAAAACGCTTAACAGGCCGCCTGACATTCTCCATCGGCTGACCTGCTAACTTTTGATGGCTCCCACACTCTGCGTGGGAGCCACGGAGAAACACAATCCGTAGAAACAGCACCCTCGGCGCGAAACGATGGCGATTATGGCCCGTTTTCTCATCAGCACTAGTGCTAGGTGCCCTATCGCTACTGATCTGGAACCTATCCACGGACAATAAATAAGAAGAATAAAGCGCGCACTAATCAGCTAAAATTCGCAAAAAAATAGTTCAGACTTCTCACTTCGCTTACTGCGAAATGCACTGAAGCCTGCCCCTCAACCCACCTATGTTTACGGCCAGCATGAAGACAATCGGCAAGACACTTACCCTATTGGCTGCTTTAATTTTTTTAGGCGGCCTTACTACTTTACTCTGGGAGGAGGTCTCCGGCGAAATAACTGAATATAAAACACTGTCAAGAACTTACGCTGGAAACGGAGGTATGGCAGCTAGGGGCGCGACTTATAGGGACGGAGCTACGGAGCTCGCATATATCACTTATCAATTCAGCGTCAACAACACTCAACATACAGCCCACAGCATCCGCTTTTCCGGCGGAGCTTCAACGCTAAAACCCATCAACGGCTATTCCCGACCATCAATAAAGGTCTACCACTCAAGTTCATTTCCGTCGCTTTCCGTTCTTGATCGTAATATTTATTTTTTCATGGCTTTTTTATTGGCATTATTCGGGTTCGGGCTAGTTGAAACACACAAGTGGTTTCTAAAGCACACGAAGCCCAGTAGGAAAAAATTCAGCTAAAAGCACTCGAATGGAATGGGGTAAAGCGCTCTTCACACAGCTAATCTAGTGATTTCGGAGAAATAAATTTAGCGAGCACCATACAGTTTCCAATCGAGATTAATTCATGCCTGATTATTAACACCCGTCGAGCGGCGGCGTCTGATCGTTTGGCAGGCCGCTCTGAGGCACGGGTTCCCGCGGCAAACGCATCATTGGCACGCAGCAGTGTGGACGGTGAAAGAGCAACAATCCGCTCAACGCCTGCGCGATGACTGTCTGGGCTGCAGCGCATCGAGGGCCGGAGCATTGTCACGGGCCCAGTCGTAGATCAGTTCGATGGGCTCGACCAGCCGCTGGCCCAGCTCGGTGAGCGAGTAATCGACAGCCGGTGGCACGCTGTCGTACACCTGCCGATTCACCAGCCCGCTGGCTTCCAGCTCGCGCAGGGTCTGCACCAGCATTTTCTTAGAGATGCCCGGCAGGCTGCGGTGCAGCACACCCGCACGGGCGTTACCGCCGTGGCGAGCGTGCAAGGTATGCAGGATCATGCTCGTCCACTTGGTGGAAAACAGTTCCAGCACACGGCGCGGCGCACAGTCCTCGCGCCATTGTTCTTCGGGAGATCCGGTTTGCATCGGGGTGGTTACCTTTTGGTGCCGTCTTGGTTTGAGTCTTCAGCATCGCTATGGTGCCAATGCTCTATCTGCGAAGGAATCTCTAATGACACATCACGCACTGGTTGTTGGCGCTAGCGGCATCGTTGGCAGCGCCACCTCCCGCCTGCTGGCCGATCAAGGTTGGCAGGTCACCGGCCTGGCCCGTAACCCCAAGGCCACCGAGAACATCACCCCGCTGGCCGCCGACCTGCTCGACCCAGCCTCGCTGGTAAGCGCCCTCGAGGGGCTCAAGCCCAGCCACGTCTACCTGACCACCTGGGCGCGCCAGGCCACCGAAGCGGAGAACATCCGCATCAACTCAGCGATGATCCGCAACGTGCTCGACGCCTTGCGCGCTGCCGGCAGCGTCAAGCATGTCGCGCTGGTCACCGGGCTCAAGCACTACCTTGGCCCATTCGAAGCCTACGGCAAGGGCAGCCTGCCACAGACGCCGTTCCGCGAGGAACAGGGCCGCCTGGACGTGGAAAACTTCTACTACGCCCAGGAAGACGAAGTGTTCGCCGCCGCCAAGCGCGATGGCTTCACCTGGAGCGTACACCGCCCGCACACCATCACCGGTGCGGCAGTCGGCAACGCCATGAACATGGCGACCACCCTCGCCGTCTACGCCTCGGTATGCCGCGAAACCGGCCGCCCGTTCCGCTTCCCTGGCTCGGCCGTGCAGTGGAACAGCCTGACCGACATGACCGACGCCCGCCAGTTGGCCAAGCAACTGCACTGGGCTTCGACAACGCCGGCAGCCGCCAACCAGGCCTTCAACATCGTCAACGGTGACGTGTTCCGCTGGAGCTGGATGTGGCAGCGCATCGCCGAGTGGTTCGGCATCGAAGCCGCCGCTTTCGAAGGGCAGCCAGCACTACTGGAAGAACAGATGGCTGACGATGCCGCAACCTGGCTGAAGCTGGTTGCCAAACACGATCTGGCCGAAGCCGACATCACCCGCCTCATCTCCCCATGGCACACCGATGCCGACCTTGGCCGGCCCATCGAAGTGGTCACCGACATGTCGAAAAGCCGCAAGCTGGGCTTCCTCGACTATCAGGCCAGCGACGAAGCCTTCTTCGCCGTATTCGAGCACCTGCGCGAAGCCAAGCTGATTCCCTGAGCCTGGATCTGCGGGTAAGTTGGGAGCCATCGACTGCACGAGGTAAAACTCGTCACGATCCAACCAACCTACCCGGCAGAGTGCGCACTACGTCCATACGAAGCTATCATCCTGCCGATATCCAGACCGTGGGCGAATAAAGCGCAAGTGACAACCTGTCATGCCGCATTTCGCCTGAGGCCCCACGTGCCACATTCAGCAGGCGGATCCCGAACATGACGCGCATACAGCAAGCGACGCCAAACGACGTGCCAGCCCTGCTTCCTCTGGTAGCCAGCTATTGGGACTTCGAGGGCATTACCGGCTTCAATCAATCGGGCGTCACCACCCAGCTCACTCGCCTACTCTCGACCCCGGAACTGGGGGCCGGCTGGATTGCGGTGGTGGACGGTGCCGCGGTGGGTTATCTGCTGGCCGTTCAGGTATTCAGCCTCGAATACCTGGGGCTAACCGCAGAGATCGACGAGTTCTTCGTGCTGTCATCTCAGCGTGGCAGCGGAGTTGGCGTAGAACTGCTGGCCGCCGCCGAGGCCGAATTCACACGCCGGGGCTACACCAAAATCGCGCTGCAACTGTCACGGGATAACGAGTCTGCGCGCAGGTTCTACCGCAGCCGTGGCTACGCCGACAGATCCGGCTACGAGCTGCTCGACAAAGTGTTGATTGCTCAATAGCTCGACGCCATTCATAGAACGTTTTGCCCGTTTTTGTAGGGTGGACAACGCGAAGCTTGTCCACCCCCACATCATCGAAAGCACACTCGCCAGCGACTGTACCCTCCCTCGCCGCTTCGTTTACCTGAACCATCCCGCCCTTCCCTGCCCTAAGCACTACCGCTGCGGGTAAGGGAAATGGGCTTATCGGCCTGCCGTCAGCGGCGTCGGGTTTGGGAATTTGGGCGTATTGCCCTATCCTCGCGCCCCTTCGAATAAGACGACCAAAGGAAGACGCCTGTGTCTGCGTTGCTCGATGCCTTCTCCGGCCTGCTCTGGACTTACCTTGCCATTCCCATGCTGCTGCTTAGCGGCGTCTATCTGACCTACGTGTGTCGTGGCGTGCAGCTGCGGATGATCCCCGAGATGTTTCGGGTCATCCTCGAGCGCAACCATGGCGACAAGGAGGCGATTTCCTCCTTCAAGGCCTTCACCATTTCAGCCGCGTCGCGGGTCGGTACCGGCAATATCGCCGGGGTGGCCACGGCGATTGCCCTCGGTGGGCCGGGTGCGGTGTTCTGGATGTGGATGGTGGCACTGGTAGGTGGCGCGACCTCGTTCGTGGAGTCGACGCTGGGGCAGCTGTACAAGTCCGACAAGCAGTACCGCTACCACGGCGGCCCTGCCTACTACATCCAGCGTGCCCTGGGCTGGCGCTGGCTGGCAGTGGTGTTCGCGGTGATGATCAGCATCACCTATGGCCTGGTGTTCAACTCGGTTCAGGCAAACTCGATCGTTGATGCCATGCAGACGTCGTTCGGCGGCGAAGGCGGCAGCCAGACGCTGGCCTGGGGTGTCGGTATCGCGCTGACGATCATGACTGGCCTGATCATTTTTGGCGGCGTGCAGACCATCTCCAAGGTGTCGGTCACCGTAGTACCGGTGATGGCGCTGATGTACCTGGGTATCGGCCTGGTGGTGATCGTGCTGAATATCGGTCAGGTGCCGGCAGTATTCGCCGATATCGTCGCCCACGCCTTCGGCTGGCGCGAAGTCGCCGGCGGTGGTATCGGTGCAGCAATCATGATGGGTGTGCGCCGCGGCCTGTTCTCCAACGAAGCGGGCATGGGCTCGGTACCCAATGCCAGCGCCACCGCATCGGTCTCGCATCCGGTCAAACAGGGCCTGGTACAGACCCTGGGCGTGTACTTCGACACCTTGGTCATCTGCACCATGACAGCGATGATCATCCTCCTCGCCGACCCTGGTCACGCTTACGGCGATGCTGCTGTAGGCGCCAGCCTGACTCAGTGGGCGCTAGCCGAGCAGCTCGGCAGTTGGGCGATTCATTACCTGACCTTCGCCATTCTGCTGTTTGCCTTCACGTCGGTGATCGGCAATTACTACTACGGCGAGTCGAACATCCAGTACATGTTCGGCAGCAAGCTGTTCCTGAACTTGTTCCGCGTGCTGGTGATGGCCTTCGTGCTGATCGGCTCGGTGGCCAAGGTGTCGGTGGTCTGGGCGATGGCCGATGTGTTCATGCCGCTGCTGGCGCTGACCAACCTGGTCGCCATCGTGCCGCTGGCCGGCATCGCCGCGCGCCTGCTCAGCCATTACAACGCGCAGCGTCGCCAGGGCGTGGAGCCGGTGTTCCACCGTGACGACATGCCGGATCTGAAGAACATCGAATGCTGGGACGGCAGCGACCGCACCACCTGCGCAGAAACCTATCGAGAGTCCGAGGGCAAAGCGCTGAAGGACTAGGCACTGCAAGCCATGCGCTGACAGCACCACAGCGCCTGCCTAAAAAACGCCGACCTGCCCAGGTCGGCGTTTTGCTATCCAGCCTCCGGCAAAAGTCGGCGGACTACACCGCCCGGGCCGTGAGCAAGCGAAGGCCCAGGCCGATAAACAGCGCGCCGCTCAGGCGCTTGATGAGCACAACCCAATACGCAGCGCTGAGCCGTTTGCTGAAGCGAAAGGCGGTATAGCAGTAGAACGAGTGCACGCTGATCACCACTGCGGCGATGGTCAGGTACATGATGATGAATTGCATCGGCACGGAGCGATCCGGCTGCAGAAACTGCGGCAGAAAGGCACACAGAAAAATCATCGCCTTGGGATTGCTGACCGAGACCAGAAACGCCTCGCCAGCTATACGCCATTTCGCCAGCGGGCTGCCTGGCACCACCGCCACGGGCGCACTAACGGCCATCTTGCGGCTGAACAGTTGGCGCATACCCAGGTAGATCAGGTAACCGGCACCGAGGATTTTCAGGGCCAGAAACGCCGTGGGCATGGCGACCAGCAGTGCGCCAACACCGAGTGCAACCCCAGTGACGACCAGCAGCTGGGCAGCCAGGTTGCCAACCAGGGTCGCGCCCATGGCAGCCGGCCCGTGGCGCAGCGCATTGCGCACCACCAGCAGCACGTTCGGCCCAGGCGTCAGCGTGGTGGCCAGATAGGCCAGAAAGAAGGTGAACCAGAGGTGCAAGGCCATGGGCAGACGCTCGTAGTGGGACGCCCGGTCGATGCTATCAGCTCCCCCATCCCGCGCTAGCCAGGCGCGCAACTATCTTTGCCTATAGCGGCGATGGCAGCGAAGCGAGACGCTGTGCTGTGGCGACCTAGACCAGACACTCGATGTCGTTAGCGGCCGCCTCTCCCGCCCTGCCCGCCTTCACATCCAGCCAGGCGATCAATGCAGGCGCCTCCAGCGGCCGTGAGATGAAGTAGCCCTGAGCTTCCTGACACCCCCACTCACGCAGAACCTGCAAGGTCTGCTCGGTTTCAATACCTTCGGCGACTACGCGCTGGCCCAGTTCGGTGGCCAGGCTGATCAGCGCGCGAACGATGTTCCAGTCCTTCTGCCCAGGGCGTAGATCATCCATGAACGAACGGTCGAGTTTTACCGTGTCGGCTGGAATGTCGCGCAGGTACGACCAGTTGCTGTAGCCGCTGCCGAAATCGTCGATGGCGATCTCCACACCAATCGCCTTGAGACGTTCGAGCTGCGAGATCACCACCGAGAAATCACCGACCAGCGCGCTCTCGGTGAATTCCACTTCCAGGCAGGAGCCATGCAGCTCATGGCGAGCCAGGAGGCGGATGATTTCGTCGGCAAGGTGATCGTTGTTGAGATCCGCAGCGGAAACGTTGATCGCCACCTTGAGGTCGAGGCCACTCTGACGCCAGCTGATGATCTGGCTAATCGCCTGGTTGATGACCCAGAAACTGACGGCGTGGATCAACGCGGTTTTCTCGGCAAGGGGAATGAATTCGGCAGGGCCGATCTCGCCCAGCGTCGGATGCGACCAGCGCAATAACGCCTCGACGGACAGGCAGGCACCGCTGTGCAGGTCAACACGCGGCTGGAACACCAGGCGCAGTTGATCGTCAGCGCGCACTGCATCAGCCAGGTCGTTGAGCAGGCGGGTGCTACGTTGCTGCGCGGCATCCATCTGCTGATCGTAATAGGCCCAGCCGCAGCCCGAGGTGCGCGCTTCGTCCGCCGCACAGACGATCAGGCGCATCCAGTCAGCAGGCTGCTCATCGGCGCTCATGCGCAGCACACCCACGCCGATCTGCGGCAATACCGGTAGCCCCTGGCAGTGAATCGGCTTGCTGAATGCTTCGATCAGTTGCGCAAACACGGCCTCGGCCTGCTCATGCTGGCTAGCAGGTACGCTGCAGGCGAAGCGCAGCGCGCTGATCTTGTAGAGTTCCCAGCCGGGCGGCAGCAATGTACGCAGGGTGTCTCTTACCGCCAGGGTGAAGTCGGTGAGAAAACCAAAGCCAAGGGATTTGAGCATGTCATTGAGCTGTGCTGGCGAAACCAGCTCGATGGCCACGGCAAGCGAGCTTTCACCCCTGCTCAGCGCATCGCTGATGTCTTCATCGAGTTTGGCGTGATTGAACAAACCCGTCGCGCCATCGGTGTAGGCTGCCGCCCGCATCTCATTGAGGCGGCTCATCGCCAGGCGGCCCATCTGCTGCAGCATGGCCATGTCGTCCGCCGACATCGGCGGCCGTGGCTGGGTATCGATCACACACAGGTTGCCGAGAATAAGGCCGTTATCGAGGGCCAGAGGCACACCCGCGTAATAGCGAATACCAGGGTCGCCGGTGACCAGCGGGTTGTAGCGAAACCGCTCGTCCCGCGTGGCGTCGCACACTTCCACGCTCTCGCCGATCGCCACGCTGTAGGCACAGAAGGAATCAGTGCGCGGCGTTTCCTGCAGCTCGGTGCCTACTCGAGCGCGGAACCACTGGCGCTTGCGGTCGAGGATGGTGATCAGCGAGATGGGCGCCTTGAAGTACATCGCGGCCATCTTCACCACTTCGTCGAGAAAGGGATCAGTGTTCTGTTCGAGGAGGCACGGATGCTTATCGAGCAGTGCCTGCCGGCTCAACTCATTCAAGGGAAGGGGTGGGTTGGGTGCCAGCATCGTTCTTTTCTCGCTTGCTGCTTAAAACGTGGCCGTGGTTCGTTTACACAAACAGCACGACAGATGATAACGAAATGACATCACAACTCGTATAGAGTTGCGATTAAGTAAGCGACCGTTGGGCGGTTAGGAACGATACGCATCAGTAATCCATCGGTTACTTGGTTCACACATGACGGGCGACGTGCTGTCATTACTACCTTATCGGGTGTCAGTCGGCAGTAATCCAGCATGGCGCTGGTTTAAACTCGCGCCCTTCTCAACACGGATGTTCATGAGGTTCCTATGAGGCTTTGCAGCGTGCTCTATAGCTGCGTTTTGCCGATGGTGCTGTGGTGTAGCGCGAGCCTGGCGCAACCCCTGTTAGGCGGCGGCGCGCAGTGGTATCCCTACAGTTATCAGGATGATGACGGACAGGCCAAGGGCATCGCTGTCGACATTGTGCGCAAGGTCATGGCGCAGAACGGCCACGAGGTGAATTTCGTTTTCTACCCGGCCAACCGCCTCAACCGGCTTCTTGATGAAGGCCGCCTGGATCTCAATTACGCCGACTCACCGCTATGGAACACGGCGGATGCCGGCGAACGCTTCGTGTATTCGCAGCCGTATTTGCAGATTCGTGAGTACCTGTACTTTCTGAGCGACCACCCGGCACGCCTGTTGCCACTTGAAAAGCTGCAAGGGCTGCGCATTGGCATTGTGCGCGGGTATGCCTACCAGAGCCTGGAAGCGCCCCTGAAAGACAAGCGGCTGGTGAAGGTGGAAACGTCACGAGAGCCTGCCTTGCTGGATTTGCTGATGCTTGGCCGGGTCGACGCCATCGTAGTGGTGGACGACGTGTTCGCCGAACTGCTCACCGCTCGCCATCTCGAACACAAGCGCTTCGTACGCGGGGCAAAACTCAGCGACGCGCCACTGGTCATCAAGCTGCAGCGCCAACATGCGAATCAATTGCCTGGATTGAACGCGGCCTTGCAGACGCTGATCCGCAGCGGTGAGGTCGAGCGTATCCGGCGCAGTTACCTGCTTAACCAGAACGAGAAACGCAGCAAGGCGGCGGATTGATAACGGCAAGTTTCGCTGACTGAAGCACGCGTGCAGACAACTCAGCCGTCTGACCTGACCTTTCAGGGCTGATAACGAGCGCCCACACCTGGAAGCGGATCGCTTCCAACCGTTGGCTTGTCAGCCGCATTGGCGGACTCGAGCTCACGCCGCAGACGTAGCACCAATTGCGAAATGCTTCGCGAGCTGGACAGCTCCGAGCGATCAATACCCGCCGCATTCAACAGCACCCGCTCATCGTCAGGCGCACGGATCTGGATCGACACGGTGTCGCCAGCCTCAATGCTGCATCGGCAATCCAAAGGCAAAAAAGCAGATTCAACGATCTGCCGTTGTTCCAAAATGGACATCATCAACGTTCACCTCTCGATTAAATGGCTTTTGTTCTGCGCAAATAAGCCGGCGCTATTTTTTTGTCGGTTTGATAACGAAGCGGCAAAAAATGCTTAGGACACTTGGTATATTTCAGGCAACTAGGTTAGTGCATCAGCAATGCCAGAAACTTTCCCAATAAAAACAACATGCCTCGAAAAACTACTCATGCACTTTGCAAGGAGAACAGCACCTGCTCCGGCTTTTTGCACGATCACCTGTAACGCTTTATTTACCTGCAAAGTGTCGCCACTTCCTGGCACATCGACCGCCTGTCTTATAGTGAAATATTTAGCTAGAACGAAGCGCTTGAAAGTTGCTTAGTACTCATGAGGCCAGTCCTCTCAACCCACGCATGAGGAGATAACAATGACCAATAGCAACCCTGGCAACTTCGCGAATGATCGCGCAAAAGCATCGGAAGCCGGCCGCAAAGGTGGCCAGCAAAGTGGCGGCAACTTTGCCAATGATCGTGTAAAGGCGGCAGAAGCAGGCCGTAAGGGTGGGCAGAACAGCCATGGCGGCGGCGGTAAGCGCTCGTCCTAATTGAGGGCGGTAAAGGCCCACCACATGCGGGCCTAGCCTTTGGCGCTTGCTCGACCAAAGCCGACATGAAGCCTGCTGGCAGGTTTGGCTAACCAGGGTTATCAGTGACCGTATCGCCAACCCAGCAACCGATTTACCACGGCACTTTTATACCCAGGTCATTTTAACCTGAACACCCCTTACAGCTACCGCAACCGAAGAATAAACAAAAATGATCAAGACACTCTGCTTGGACGCAATTTACGCACTCTACAACTTAATCAACCCGATGACTGAACAGAAATCGATTGAAACACCCTACCTGATGACAATCGAGCTCACCAATCCACTAACAATGGAATCGCTCACCATCACCGGCACCCCTTGTTTCGAAAATAAAGACGCCCTGGAAATCCTGGAAGTTCTGACACCCCTCGAAACGCGCGCTATGTAAGCCGCCTCTATCTATTTTGGCTTCATGGCCTCAATCAAACCATGAAGCTCTGAAAGCCTGCCGTTTTCCATAAACAACATATCCTGTTGGATATCGTTGTTTATGGAAAACAATGCATACGCAGCCTTAAAAAGCAGCTCATTAAAAAGCATCGATACCTCCCCCGGCAACTTGCCAACCGAAACAAAGCCAACGGGTCAAGAAGCGCACATCCATACAAGACGCCGCCCCCGGCCCGGCTCAAAGTGGCGCCTCTTTTCACTGGAGGTTTGCCATGCACCCTACCCTGGTACATAAGCGCAGCGACTGGGCGCTGCTCTTTCTGCGTGTCGCTGGCAGCCTGCTTTTGCTGGCAGTACACGGTTTACCGAAGCTGCTGAACATTCAGACAGAACTCGATTTGATCGAAGATCCGCTGGGTCTGGGCCCGGTCGTTACTCTGAGCCTGGCGCTGTTCGCCGAAGTGGTGTGCCCGCTGCTGATCATCCTCGGGCCGTTCACGCGCCTCGCCAGCTTGCCGATCCTGGCAGTACTGCTGGTTTCTCTGGTGTTGGTGCATCCCGAATGGAGTCTGGCCGAGGGGCAGTTCGCTTGGCTGCTGGCGATTATCTTCACCACGTTGGCGATCAGCGGTCCTGGCCGCTTTGCCCTGGGAAGGCAACTGCCCTTCCAGTAACGCCCACGATTCTGGCTGTCGCGCCAGTCGCGGCCAGCCAAAGGGCATGAGCCCCTTCGGCGATAGCCCCTCGAAAAACATAGCCTCCCGATCTGTTCGTTACTCCGCAATGGCCCTCAAGCCACTACGACTCATCTCTCGAAAACGGCCAAGAAGCCCATTCTTGAGCCTTCTTTTCGGCTTTCCAGTGACCCGAAAGAAAATATTGACGTCAATATGCCATCACCCTGCGCAATGGCCATTTACCGGAGCCTGCAGCGTCATACCGACGCCTGCCTCCCGGCTTGCCCGCGGTGACCTTCCAATTCTCATACCGCCAGCACCCGCGCTCCATTGGAGTTAGCCGGGCGCATGGCTGATCAGCAACGAAACTGCCACATCAAGGAGTTATGCAGTTGAGGAATCTCAAGATTGGAAAGCGGGCCGGGCTCATCTTCACCCTGTTGGCCGCACTGATTGTCACCATGGGCCTCATCAACCTCTATCAAACCGACCGAATGGATGCGGCAACGGACGAGGTTCAGGGCACCTGGCTGCCAGCCGTGATCGCCCTCAACGAGATCGGTGCACATATCGGCGACGCACGCGCGGCGACACTGCGAAGTGTGCTGGTTGATGACGTGGTGCAACAGCAGCGTAGCGCCGCCACCATCCGCGGCATCCAGCAAGCGCTGCCGCAGCAATTCGCCACCTATGAACGCACCATTGTCTCGGCGCAGGATCGCGAACTCTATGATCACCTGATCAGCGCCTATAACACCTATGAAGGCCTGCAGCAGCAGATCGTCAGTGCAGTGGAAGCGGGCAAGATCAGCGAGGCTGATCGCCTGGCGAACGGCCCGCTGGTCGAGTACGCCAAAGCGATGACCAGCGCACTGGGCGACCTGATCAAATTCAACGCCGATGGCGCGTTCGAAGCTGCCGAGATCAGTAGCGCGACAGCAGAAGAAGCCTTCGTGGTGCTGTTCGTGGCCTTGGGTGTGATTCTGGTGGTCATGATCGGCGCCGCCATCGTGCTCACCCGCAGCATCGTTACTCCGCTGAGCGAAGCGGTGATCGTTGCCGAACGCGTGGCCAGTGGTGATCTGACAAAGGACATTCACGTCAGCGGCCAGGATGAGCCGGCACTGCTGCTCGGCGCGCTGAACAGCATGCAGAACAGCCTGCGCGGCACCATCCAGCAGATCGCCAACTCTTCCGACCAACTGGCCTCGGCGTCCGAGGAGCTGCATGCGGTCACCGAAGACGCCAACCGCGGCCTGCATCAGCAGAGCACCGAGATCGACCAAGCCGCTACCGCCGTCAACGAAATGACCGCAGCGGTCGAAGAAGTGGCGAGAAACGCGGTGAGCACCGCTGCCGCCTCCGAAGCCAGCGACGCTCAGGGTCGCCAGGGACAGAGCCAGGTCAACGAGACGATCAACTCGATCCGCACCCTGGCCGATCAGGTCACCCAAGCGTCCACTCAGGCCGCTGGCCTGGCCAGCCAGACCCAGGACATCAGCAAGGTGCTGGATGTGATCCGTGGCATTGCCGGGCAAACCAACCTGCTGGCACTCAACGCGGCCATCGAAGCGGCCCGTGCGGGTGAGGCTGGGCGCGGTTTCGCGGTGGTTGCCGACGAAGTGCGTTCACTGGCACAGCGCACCCAGAACTCCACCCAGGAGATCGAGGTGATGATCGAGAATATCCAGACCGGCACCCGCAGCACCGTCGAGGCCCTGCTGACCAGCGCCGAGCAGGCGCAGCACACCCTGCAGTCCGCCGGTAATGCCGGCGCCGCGCTGGAACAGATCACCGCATCGATCACCCAGATCAACGAACGCAACCTGATCATCGCCAGTGCCGCCGAAGAGCAAGCCCAGGTCGCCCGGGAAGTGGATCGCAACCTGGTGAACATCCGTGATCTGTCCATGCAGAGCGCAGCAGGGGCCAACCAAACCAGCGCCTCCAGTCAGGAACTGTCGCGCCTGGCCGTTGAGCTCAATTCGATGGTGTCGCGCTTCCGGGTCTGACCCGCACGTACCTGTCGGTGCAGGATGGATATCACTTGCTGCGCACGAAATCCGATACCGACAGATGACAAGCGTGATGCATTCGACGTGCACGTGACGATATTTCTGAAATCATCGTCGCAAGCGTCTGCCATGCGGTTATCACACGAGCGCAATTAAAGAGTAGGCTGCAGAAACAGTCCGAACTTTTTAGCGTTTCGGCGCCCTGTATGAACACTGCACACGAAGTCTGGAATACCCATGATCAAATCCGCCAAACATCGCGCTACCGTCATCTGCCACCAGCACGGCAAGGTTCTGCTGGTGCGTAAGGCAGAAGCGAAATGGACACTGCCGGGCGGCAAGATCGAAGCCAACGAATACCCGGCGCAAGCAGCGCTTCGCGAACTGTTCGAAGAAACCGGGCTGGATAGCCAGGCGCTGGAGTTCCTCGCCCTGCACGAGTTCGACAGCCGCCCGCATCATGTTTTCCGCGTGACGGTGCCAGAAGCCCTGGACGCCAGACCGCAGAACGAGATCGCTGACTGCCGCTGGTTCTCCTCGGTCGACCTGGGCAAGGACGTCAAGAAGCCCTCGCGCAAGCTGCTCGAACTGTATTTTGCCGAGAGCTACCAGCAATAGGCGTGACAGCCTGCGGCGATCACCTGCCTGCCTGAGACGACTTGAGCTGGGACACACCAAACAGCACCAGCGCCAGCCCCGCCAGTTGGTACAGCGAAATCGCCTCGCTCAACACTGCCCACGACACCAGCACCGTCAGCAACGGCCCCAGATTGCCAATCGCTGCTGTCTGGGTCGCGCCGAGGCGTTGAATGGCCAGTGCCATCCAGTAGATCGGCAATACCGTCGATAGCAACGCCATCAGCGCCGCATAGCCCCAGATCGCCAACGGCAGCTCGGCCAACGAGGACGCGTCGGCACTGATGCTGAAATGCACCAACACCATCACCGCCGAGGTGCTGCCAGCCAGCGCGGCGAGGCGCATGGAACCCAGGCGGCCGACCATCAGGCCGGCGCCCAGATAATACAGCGCATAGGTCACGGCACTGGCGAACACCCAGGCTACGCCCTTGATGACCTCCACGCTGAAGCCAACCGTACCGATGTCATGCACGAACGCAACGCCCAACCCCGCATAGCAAATGGCCGATGCCAGCAGCGTACGGCGGGTCGGCCGCTCGCGCAGGGCGATCATCTGGAACAGCAGAACGAGGGTCGGGTAGGTGAAGAGAATCAGTCGTTCGAGTCCGGCACTGATGTACTCCAGGCCATAGAAGTCGAACAGGCTCGACAAGTAATAGCCGACTAGCCCCAGCCACAGCACCCGCAGTGCATCCTGCACCGTGAGCGCGCTGCGCCCTTCCCGGCGGCTCAACCAGCCGAGCAACAGAAACAGCGGCAGTGCCAGGCCCATGCGCATGGCCAGCAGGCTGAGCGCATCGACATTGCCCGCCGCGTAGGACAGTTTCACGAAGATCGCCTTGAGGCTGAAGCCAGCCGCTGCCAGCACGGCGAACAGGCTGCCGTTGGCCAGGCTGCGGGAATAGAGGCTGTACAGTGGGTTCATCAGTCACTCAATCGGCGGCGAGGCCCTGCAGATGGGCGATACGCGCCCACATCACCTGCGGGTTGGAGTACATCGGGAAGTGCCCGCAATCGGGAATCTGCGCCAGCACCACGCCATGGCGCTGGATATGCGCCAGGTACGACAACGAGGCGTTCTGGTCGCCGTACATGAACATTTTCGGCAGCGGCAAGCCGAGGAATTTATCCATCAGTTTCCCCTGATCAGACAGCTCGACCATCGACTCGAAGATCCCCCGCACCGCCCCGGCCCGCACCTTGTGGCGCAGGCTGGCGGCATACAGCGCGCTGGCGTAGGCAGGGGCACGGCGGGTGCGCTCGATGAAGTCGGTGAAGAAACCCTCGGCATCCTCCTGCGGGTAATCGTGAATCTGCCGGCTGAGAAAGCAGTCCTCCGGTGCGATATTGCCCTCGATATCGACGAAGCTCAGCACGCGCTGCGGATACCGATGCGCCAGCATCAACCCCGTCAGCCCGCCCATGGAATGGCCGACCAGATGAAAGCGCTCGATAGCGAAATGTTCGAGCATCGCCACAGCGGTCTGCACCAGCGACGGAATCGACAGTCGCGACAGATACGAACAGGTACTTTCACCGCAGCCCGGTGCATCGTAGGCGAGCACCGCATGCCCATCGAAACGCGGCTGAAGCAGGATGTCGGCGTAGTCCTCCTTGGTGGAACCGAAGCCGTGCAGAAAGACGATGGGCGCTTTTTCACCGCTGCGGTAAAGAGCAGCAACACCCAGGTCGACGCCGTCGATGCTCAAGGGCACCCGGGCCTGGGTAAAGGGCTGGAACGTGGACAAGACAGAACTCCGCTGATGGACGCAGGCGCCACTGTGTCGCGGCGTCAGCCATCTGTAAATTCCGAAACTGGTAAGCCAGTCATAGCCGCAACCTATGGCTGGATTTGCTCCAGCAAGGCGTCCACCAGCGGGTTTCTGCGCACCGTACTCCACACCACCGCGGTGGTGACCACGCTGAGCTTGGGCGTCAGCGGCTTCAAGACCACGTTGTCGGGCACCAGCTTGCGGGTCGATGCGGGAACCAGCGCCAGCCCCTGACCACAACTGACGAAGGCGATCTGCGAAGCCACCGAACGCACCTCGTGCAACACCCGAGGGTTGAGGCCATTGGCCTTGCAGGCACCGATCAGGTGATCGAAGTAGCTCGGGCTTACCTGCCGGGAAGACATCACCAGCGGCTCATCCGCCAGGCTGGCGAAGCTCAGCCGCTGTCGTGCGGCAAGCGGGTGATCGCGAGGTACGGCAACTGCTAGGCGTTCTTCGGTCAGCGGCAGACAACTGATAGTGGCGCCCAGGTTGCCCTCCAAGCGCGCGAAGGCCAGATCGATATCACCGGCTTCGAGGGCGGTAATGGCTTCGGCGCTGTCGATTTCCCTGACGGCCACGGTGATCTGTGGATGGTCGAGCTTGAAGCGCTCGATCAATGGCGGCAGCACGTCGGTCATCGCCGCGGTGATGGCGCCGATGGTCAGCACCCCAGCCTGGCCGGACACCGCTTCGAGCACCGCCAGTTCGAGGCGTTCGAGCTGATCGGCGAATTTGCGCACGGCCGGCAGAATGGCCGCACCCGCCGGCGTCAGCGTGACACCCCGGCGCGAGCGCTCGAACAGCTTGACCTTCAGTGCGTGTTCGAGCGTCTGGATCTGCTCGGTCAACGGCGGCTGGGACATGCCCAGGCGCTTGGCGGCACGGCTGAAGCTCTGCTCCTCGGCGACCGCCTGGAACAGCCAGAGGTGCCTGATCAGGCGAAAGTTGATCATTGCCCTTCCATAGGTAAAACGTATAGATATCTGGTTATCGGCCAATATACCTATGGAAGGAACGTGCAGGTAGCCTCAGACCAACCTGTCGCTCGCGATCATCTCGTGGATGCGGTTGGCCACTGCCTCCATGGTGAAGGGCTTGGTCAGCAGGCGCATGCCGGGGGCCAAATGGCCGTTGCCGATCACCGAGTTCTCTGCATAGCCGGTGATGAACAGCACCTTGAGCGCCGGCCGCTCGACGCGCGCCAGGTCAGCCAATTGCCGGCCGTTCATGCCACCGGGCAGGCCGACATCCGTCACCAAAAGGTCGATGCGCACATCCGATTGCAGGATCTTCAGCCCCGCTGCCCCGTCCCCGGCTTCGAGCGTTGTGTACCCCAGCTCCTCGAGCACCTCGATGACCAGCATACGGATGGCCGGCTCGTCATCGACCACCATGATGGTTTCCCGCGAGTCGGTGCGCGGGCTGCTCGACTGGCTTGTCGGCTCGGTCTCTTCTTCGTCGCTGTCGTAGTAACGCGGCAGGTACAGGCACATGGTGGTGCCCTGGCCGACTTCGGAATAGATGCACACCTGCCCGCCGGACTGGCGCACGAAACCGTACACCATCGACAGCCCGAGGCCGGTGCCCTCGCCCATCGGCTTGGTGGTGAAGAACGGCTCGAAGGCGCGTTCGATCACCTCCTCGCTCATGCCGGTACCGGTGTCGGTGACGCACAGCGACAGGTACTGGCCAGGCGGCACGTTGCGCCCGCGGGAGGCGTACTCGTCGATCCACTTGTTGCCGGTTTCGATGGTCAGGCGACCGCCGTTGGGCATGGCATCACGGGCATTCAGGCATAGATTGAGCAGCGCGTTTTCCAGCTGCGGGCCGTCGATGAAGCTCGACCACAGGCCGGCAGCCAGCGCCACTTCGGTGGTGATGTGCGGCCCCACGCTGCGCCGTATCAGCTCCTCCATGCCAACCACCAGACGATTGACGTTGGTCGGTTTGGGGTCGAGGGTTTGCCGACGCGAGAAGGCCAGCAGCCGATGGGTCAGCGCCGAGGCGCGCCGTGCGGCACTCTGCGCGGCGCTGACGTAGCGATCGACATCGCTCAGGCGGCCCTGGCTAAGGCGCATCTGCAACAGCTCCAGGGAGCCACTGATACTGGTCAGCAGGTTGTTGAAGTCGTGGGCGATGCCGCCAGTCAACTGGCCGAACGCTTCCATCTTCTGCGACTGACGCAGTGCATCTTCCACCACGCTCAGGCGCTCTTGCTCACGCAGGCGATCGGTGATGTCGTAGACGAACTGGTAGGCGCCGATCTGGCGGCCGTCGGTATCGTTCAGGCGGCTGAAATGCATTTCGTAATGGCGGGTACCCTCTGCGGCCTCGAAAGGCACCACCACATCGAATTCTTCACCGGCCAGTGCACGCTCCCAGGGCGCGAGCACGGCAGCCAAGTTCTCGGGTTGATCGGCGAGGTTGTCCTTCATACTGTCGCCGATCTGCGGGCACACGCCGAAGACCTGCTCGAACTCGCGCATGCCCGAGCCGTTGATGGCGATCCAGCGGTAGTCGAAGCCCATGATGAAGATCAGTGCATCGGAGCTATCCACCACCCCGGCCAGCACCCGGCGCGCCTCGTTGGCATCGCGCACGCGCAGCTCCAGGGTTTCGTTGAGCTGACGCAGCGAGGCCTCGGCGTTCTTGCGTTGGGTGATGTCCTGGAACAGCACCGCTACCTGCTTGCGACTGGCCGGGCCGACACGAAAGGCGCTGACTTCAAGGTGACGGCCGGTAGCGACCAGCTCCTGCTCGAAGCGAATCGACTCGCCGGTGTACAGCACGTGGCCATAGCGCGCCACCCAGCTGTCGGCTTCCTCACCGACCATCTCGCGCAGCTTCTGGCCGACCACGTTGCGGATACCCGCGTGTTCGGCATAGGCCGGGTTGGCCTCGATGTGGATGTAGTCGCTGAGCGGGCCATGGGGGCCGTCGAAGAACTCGATGACGCAGAAGCCTTCGTCCATGGTGCTGAACAGAAATTCGTAGCGCTCGCGCTCCTGAGCGAACGCGTTCTCGACCCGGCGCTGCTCGGCGATGTCGATTTCCTGGACGAAGATGCCGTCGACCTGCCCATGGGCATCGAACTGTGGCAGGTAGAGAAAATCCAGTTGATAGCCGTCTTTACCGGGCATCTGGAAATTACGTGCCCGCACCGGGCGACCGCGTCGGTAGGCCTCTTCCATCAGGTCGATAAAGCGTCGCTCGATGCGCCCGGCCAGCACTTCACGTGCCGATTTTCCCGTCACATCGCCCAGGCCCAGCACGCGCTGATAAGCTGGATTGATGTGTTCGAAGGACAGTTGCTCGCCGCGCAGCACGGCCATCGCCGCAGGCGCCTGCTCGAAGATCTTCTGAAACCGGATCTCGCGATCGACAGCCCAGCTCTGGCCTTCGGATGCAGCCAGCCTGGCTTTCAGTTGGGCGTTTTCGTCTTCGAGTGCTTGCAGCCGCTGCCGAAGCGCTTCGGCGTCATCAGATATCACGATAGGAACCGAGCAGGCAGGGAAATGGGAGCCAAGCGAAGCGCCATTGAATCCTGTCTCGCTACTTTTTGCCACTCCTGCAAGCGGTTTCCCGGGCAGGCGCAACGGCGCGACCTATCGGCAATCCGCTCAACCTGCCGCACGCCCGAAAAAGCCTGCATGCTGGGCGAACTCGACGAAGCGTCGGTTGGCCAGCGACAGGTATTCGTTGGCTCGCCAGCACAACCTGAAACTCATGCTCAGCGCTGGTTCGAAGGGCACACCGACGATACCGGGCTCGCCCTGCTGCACCGAGCGCAACAGGGTGGAAATGCCCAGTCCATCGAAGGTCGCCCGGGTCACCAGGGACACGAAGTTGCTTTGCAGGGCGATGCGGTAGGTCACTCCACCCTCAGCGCAAAATGCATCGAGCAGGTGGCGCTGCAGAAAGCTCTGGTCGAACACCACCATATCCACATCCTGCAGACGCCCTGCCGGCAGTCGTGCCTCACCGGCGAGGGGATGCTGTTCGTTCATGCACAGCACCATTTCGTCAGTGCCGAGCAGCACCGATTCCCAGGCGCTGCTCACCCGCCGTGATTCGAGCAGGGCGAGGTCGATCTGCCGCGCCTCGAGCAGCCGACCGATTTCGTCGGCACTGCCTTCGAACACGCTCATGACGATGCCCGGATACGCCTGACGAAAGGCGCTGAGCAGCTCCGGCATGTAATGGATGCCGAACATGGGTGGCACGCCGAGGCGTATCTCGCCGCGCTGCAGGTCGGCCATGTCACCCAGCTCCTGGCGCGCCATATCCAGCTCCAGCAGCGCCTTGGCGACACGTTCCAGAAACACCTGGCCTTCGGCGGTAACGGTGATCTGCCGCGCGGCGCGGTTGAAGAGCACCACACCCAGCTCTTCTTCGAGGCGGGTCACGGCCATGCTCAGTGCTGGCTGGGCGATATGCATCGCCTCGGCCGCTCTGGTGAAGCTGCCCAGCCTGGCAATTTCCACACAGCACTTCAACGCTCTCAGGTTCACGGCACAGACCCATAACAATTTGTGATGCAAAGCATCATAACAATATATTTCTCATGATGACCCGACCCTCCTAGCATGGCCGCCAGTCCATCGGTCAGGAGCTCCCGCCATGCCTATCGCCTTTATCGGTCTCGGACAGATGGGTCGGCCGATGGCCATCAACCTGCTCCACGATCACCCCGGCCTGCTGGTCAGTTCCGCCAGTGGCCGCGCCTACCCCGAGTTGATCGACCTGGGCGCACAAGCCACCGATGATCGGCGGCGCCTGGCGCAATGCGATCTGGTCTTTCTGTCCCTACCCAATGCAACAGTGATCAGGGAACTGCTGTTCGCGGCAGACGGCCTTGTACAGTGGATGCGCCCGGGAAGCATCGTCGTCGACACCAGCACCGTCGATTACCAGCAAACCCTGGCGATCGAAAGCGAGCTGGCGACGCGTGGCATCCACTTCATGGATGCGCCGGTATCCGGCATGCCGTCACGGGCGGCCGACGGCAGCCTGACAATCATGTGCGGCGGCAGCGAGGCTTTGTTCGCGGATGTGCAGCCGTACCTGCAGAGCATGGCCACGACCATCATGCACATGGGCGTAGCGGGTAGCGGGCAACTGACCAAGCTGATCAACCAATTGCTCTACGACATCAATTGCGCGGCGCTGGCGGAAATTCTGCCCATGGCGGTCAAGCTTGGCCTGGATGCCGAGAAGGTCAGCGCCGTGGTCAACAACGGCACCGGGCGTAGCCATGCGTCCAGCTATTTTCTGCCACACATCCTCGCCGGCCGCTTCGACAGCGCCTACCCGCTCGATCACGCCTACAAGGATCTCACCAGTGCAGCACGCCTCAGCGCGGATCTGGGCATTCCGCTGCCGCTGCTCTCGGCTGCCACAGCGATCTACCAGACGGCTTTGCTGCAGGGCCATGGCAGCGACGACAAGGGCGCCATGATCAAGGTCTACGAACGACTGCTGAACGTGGAATTTCGCGCCGCGCCTGCGACCGCGCACGTAGCGCCCACTCTGCCTCATTGACTTTCATTACCCACCAGGAACCCCCATGCAAAACGATGCATTCGACCCCGTTGCTACCGCTGCACTACTGCTGAAAACCTGGCGCGCCGCAACGCTGCTCGACAGCTTGCCCGCAGCACTGCGCCCGCATACGGTGCAGCAGGGCTACGACGCGCAGGACTGCCTGTTCAAGGCAGCGGGCGGTACCCGAGCCGGCTGGAAGCTGGGCGTCGGCAGCCCCGCAGCCATGCGTGCGGCGCAACTGTCGCGGCCTCTGATAGGCCAGCTGGAAGCGGCTCGCTGCCACCCCAGCGGTGCACGGCTGCATCTGCCCATGAACGGGCCACTGACCATCGAATGCGAGATCGCCTTCGTGCTCGCCCGGGATATCGAACCGCTGCCGGGCCGTGGCGTGCAGCCCGATGACATCAGCCATACCTGCCTGACCTTCGAAGTGGTGCGCTCACGCTTCATCGACCGCAAAAGCGTCGGCTGGCCAAGCTTCACGGCGGACAACGTCGGTTTCGAAGCACTGATCATCGGCCCACCCGCCTGCACAGGCCTCAACCTGCAGGTGCTGCGCGAACTCGCGCAAACGACCGTGGTGCACCTGAACGGCGAGCCCAAAGCTCGGACGCTGCACGGCGATGCCGCCACCGATCCGCTGAACTCACTGGCCGCCCTCTACGCCCACGCCGCCGAACGGGGCGAGACGCTGCGCGCAGGCGACATCGTGTCCACCGGCGCGCTGTGCGAACCCTTCGATATCAGCGGTAGCGGCCATGAACTGGCGGCGCGTTACCTAGGCAACGAACTGACGCTGTCATGCTGATCAGCGTTCGCGGCGAATCAGCGCCACCATCGTTTCGATTCCCAACCTGAGAAACTGCCTTGCGGCCTCATCCTCGAGGCGACCTTCCCTGAGTTTGGCGCCTACGCTGCCGATGACGATCTGCGGATAAGGCACCAACAGCGCCTGCATCGCCCAGAGCGATTCGTTGAGCTGCTGCTGGGCACGTACGCCACCGGTGAACGCCGGCGACGCGGTGAAGCAGAGCACCGGCTTTTCCTTTAGGGAGGAGCGACCGTGGGGGCGGGAGAGCCAGTCCAGGGCGTTATTCATCACCCCCGACATGCCATGGTTGTACTCCGGCGAACCGAGCAACACGCCGTCGGCCTGCCGCGCCGCCTCACGCAGCGCGCGGACGGCATCGGGCGTGGCGTCACCATCATGGTCTTCGTTGTACAGCGGGATGTCGTGCAGCGGATGCAGATGCAGGCGTACATCGGCCGGGAGCAGCTCTTCGGCTGCCGTACGCAGGATGATTTCATGGCTGGAGGCGCGGCGCAGGCTGCCGCACAGCCCCAGCAGATGGATAGTCGTCATGGTCGTTGCTCCTGATCACGTTCTATTGCCAATGCCACGCCCTGGCCGCCACCGATACACAGCGTGGCAAGCCCACGACGCAGGTCACGCCGGTGCATTTCGTGTAACAGGGTGACCAGCACCCGGCAGCCGGATGCACCCAGTGGATGGCCCAGGGCGATGGCACCACCGTTGACGTTGACGCGTTGCAGATCCCAGCCCAACTCACGCTGCAAGGCCAGGGCCTGCACCGCGAAGGCTTCGTTGGCTTCGATCAGATCGAGCTGTTCCAGGCTCCAGCCGGCCTTGTGCAGGCACAGGTCGGTGGCGAACACCGGGCCGATGCCCATCACCGTCGGGTCGACACCGGCGCTGGCGAACGCGACGATGCGCGCCATGATTGGCAGCCCCAGGGCACGGGCCTTTTCCTCGCTCATCAGGATCACCGCTGCAGCGCCATCGTTCAGCGGTGATGCATTGCCGGCGGTCACGCTGCCCTCGGCCTGGAACGTAGGACGCAGGCGAGCCAGACTTTCCAGCGAGGCGGTCGACATCGGTTGCTCGTCACTGTCGACCAGCAACCGCGCGCCACGTTTGCCCTTCACCGGAACCGGAACAATCTCCTGGCGAAAGCGCCCATCGCTCTGCGCACGTACAGCCCGCTGCTGTGACTCGAGCGCATAGGCATCCTGCTGCTCACGGGTAATGCCGTACTGCTCCGCCAGGTTCTCGGCGGTAATGCCCATGTGGTAATCGTTGAAGGCATCCCACAAACCGTCGTGGAGCATGCTGTCACGCAACTGGCCGTGGCCCATGCGCAGCCCGCTGCGGGCGTTTTCCAGCAAGTAAGGCGCGTTACTCATGCTCTCCTGGCCACCGGCAATCACTACCTCGGCATCACCACAACGAATCGCCTGGGCCGCCAGCTGTATGGCCTTCAGACCGGAGCCGCAGACCTTGTTGATGGTCATCGCCGGCACGGTGTAAGGCAGCCCGCCGCGAATCGCGCTCTGCCGCGCCGGGTTCTGCCCGGCGCCGGCGGTCAGTACCTGGCCCATGATCACTTCATTGACCTGATCGGCCGCCAGGCCGCTGCGTTCGAGTACCGCGCGGATGACCAGCGCGCCCAGATCGACGGCCGACTCGCTGGCCAGAATCCCCTGAAAACGTCCGATGGGTGTACGCGCTGCTGCCACGATTACGGCGTTGCTCATAACAAGTCTCACAGGCACGGCGAACCGACATCCGCGAGCGAATGGGTCGGCGTGCCGTTGAAAGGGTTTGGGTCAGCGAGCGGGAGGAACCGCGCCCACCATGAAAAATACCGCTTTGGCGACAGCCTGTGAGCGATTGCGCCAGGCGTGTCGCGTGCCCTGCTGAATAACCACATCACCTGGCCGCAGCAGGCGCTGCTCGCCGTCATCAAGCTCCAGCCACAGCTCGCCTTCGAGCAATATGCCGTAGTCGATTGCTGGCGAACGGTGCATGGCCGGATCGTCAACTTCGAAGAGGTCGATCAACCCTGGTAGGTTCTCGATCATTTCCGCTACGGCGCGCTGCGGATCGATGGGCGCTGCCATAACCGTATCCGGCGGCAGGCTGACGAACAGCAACGAAGTGCCGCCTGGCCCCGGAACCAGCGAGCCACCCGCCAGAGTCAGATCGCGGCCTGCGTCACTGCCCGGCTGGGTCGCCCATAACTGCGCGATACCGTAGCCCGGCATGTCCTGAAAATTCTTGGCGCGTGGCGCTGGCCCATCGGCAAGGAATACGGCCTTACCTTGCTCATCGTGCCCGGTGACGATTCTTCTTACCTGCATGCAAAGCCCCTCCCACATCCAACGCGTGAAGAACCGGGTGCGGCGGCAACGCTACACCCGGTCACCGATTCAAGGACAGATGACGTAGTTACCGAAACCACCGTTGCGGTTTTCGATCCCGCTGATGGCCTGGTTGACTTCATCCAGCGAAAATACGCTGTGCTCGAAGAACGACAGATCCAGCGCACCGGACTCCACCATGTCGGCCATGTCCTGCCCCTGCCCGGTGGTGAACCAGGCGGAGCCGCTGAGCTGAATGTCGTTGTCCATCATCCAGTGCAGATCCAGCGGCACCGGCCCGGACACCGCACCGATGTTGATCAGATGGCCGCCGCGGTGCAGGCCTTTGAACGCATCGATCAGGCTTTCAGCCGGAGCGCCTGGGCCGAGCGCATCGATCACTGCATCGAGGCCCTCACCGTGGGTCACCTCATTCACCCACTGCGCGGTGCTGCCCTTGCCCAGGGTATGAATCTGGATACGGCCAGGGGCGGCCAGATCCTTCACGCGCTGGAACAGCGCCTCGTTGCGGGCGGTACCGAGAATGCGCCGCACGCCCATGGCCAGTGCCAGGGCGACCGCGCCAAGACCGAGAGTGCCGCTGATGCCGTTGATGAGAATGGTGCTGCCGGGCCCGACCTTGGCCTTGAGCAAGGCCCGGTAGGCGGTACCCAGATACCCCAGGCGCGCGGCGGTCTCGAAGGCCATGTTGTCTGGCAGCTTGACCAGGCTGTACTGCGGCGCCGGCATGAACTCGCACAGACCGCCGTAGGGATAGTCCTCGAACATCCGTGGGCTGCGGGCAGTGAAGCCGAAATAGCCATTGAAGGTGTAAGCCGTGCAAGCAGTGGTATTACCAGCGCGACAGGCACGGCAGGAACCGCAGTAGCGCGCCGGGTTCACGTACACGCGGTCACCAGGCTTGAAGTCGTAGACCTGCTCGCCGACCGACTCGATGACGCCGGTCGGATCCAGCCCGAACACCGCCGGCAGCTGCGGCAGCGGCAGGTGCGGGAACCAGCTTTTCCAGTTGGTGAGAATATTGTGCAGATTCGGCACGATGCCGCAGGCTTTGACCCGCACCAGCACCTCGGTAGGACGAATGGAGGGAACCGCAAGCTGCTCGATCTCCATCGGTTTGCCGCCCTCGTACATACGCGCGGCCCGCATCATCTTTGTGGTCATGCTGTTTCTCCAACTCTTGTTCTTGTTATTTGCCGACCGCCCGCACCCTGGCACGGGCGGAGAAACCGTTGAATCAGCGCAGCCCGTCTTCACCCTTGACGTCAGCGGCGGCGAGCCCGCCCAGGCGGGCATGGATACGGCCACCGCTGGCCATGGCCAGCGCGAAGGCGATCTCGTTGCGGCGCGGGCCGTCCCATAGCGTCACCTCGGCCACCCCGAAATGGCTACGCACATAAGCGGCATGAATGTGCCCCAGCGGCATCATCAATCGGCAACCCGGGCCGCCAATGGTCTTGGCCGCCGGGACGATGGCCTTGGGTTCGCCAAGCAGTGCGCGCATGGCCCAGCCACCTGCCTCATGCCACACAGCGCCGTGCTCCAGCTCGCCATCTTCACCAACGATGGCGGCCTTGCCATAGGCCTGCACCTTGTCTGCACCGCCTAGCACATCGACCAGGCGTTGCGAAAGATCCGAGCCCAGTGCCCGCAGCTCCTGCATGAACGGCAGCAGATCCTCTTCGTAACGCCCGGCATAGGGGTTTTCGATCACCGCCGTGGCCACTGCGACCCTCAGCGGTTGAGCAGCCACAGGGCCACGCTCATGAAGGACGTCTTCGATATCCAGCTTGAATTTGCGGACTTTCACCAATGCCATCACTCGTTCTCCTACGCCGGGAATATTTTTATTGGCGTGTTTTCATTATGCATCTTGCACTTTATTGTGCAAGAACTTATGTTTTATGCACAAAACAAAAGAGAGGTCACACCATGAAACTCGTTTCCTTCCACCTCAACGGTCGAGCCGGGTATGGCGCCGTCGTTGGCGAACGGGTCGTCGACCTGGGCGCTCACTTCGCCGATATCCCCGATCTGGCCACCTTGCTCGCCTCCCCGACACAGCTGACCAAGGCTCGCGAGCTGACGGCCACCGCCCAGGGTGAGTACGCACTCACCGACGTCACCCTGGCACCGGTCATCCCGGCACCCGGCAAAGTCATCTGCGTGGGCATCAACTATGTCGCCCATGCTGAAGAGGCCGGTCGCAAGGTCGGCAAGCACCCGGTGATCTTCCAGCGCTTCGCCGAAACCCTGCAGGCCCACGGCGCGCCGCTGGTACGCCCGAAGGTGTCTCAGGAATTCGATTTCGAGGCCGAGCTGGCGGTGGTAATCGGCAAAGGCGGCTCACACATCGCCCCGGAAGACGCCATGGATCACGTGGCTGGCTACACCTGCTTCAACGATGCCAGCGTGCGCGACTGGCAGTTCCACACCCACCAATACGGCATGGGCAAAACCTTCCGCTTCACCGGCGCGCTGGGCCCCTGGCTGGTGACCGCAGACGAGATTGCCGACTATCGCGAACTGCAGGTTCGCGGCATTCTCAATGGCGAGCAGTTGCAGGAGGGCAACCTGTCCGAACTGGCGTTCGACATTCCACAGCTCATTTCATACGTCTCCCAGGCACTGGACTGGAACCCCGGCGACATCCTCGCCACCGGGACACCCAGCGGTATCGGCTTCAAGCGCAACCCGCCGATCTTCCTCAAGCCTGGAGACGTATTCGAAGTGATGATCAGCCAGATCGGCACCTTGAGTAATCCGGTCATCGACGAAGCCTGAGCCACCCATCCTCGAATAAGCACAACATTAGGAATACGCACATGGCCACCCTGCCCCGCATCAACTTCACCCACACCGGCACCTTCTGCAGCGACCTGGACAACATGGTCGAGTTCTACTGCAGCAAACTGGGCTTCGTCATCAGCGACAAGGGAGTGGCCTCTACCGGCCATCGCCTGTTCTTCATGACCCAAAATCCGGAGGTGCACCACCAACTGGTGCTGTTCGACGGCAAGCCGACGGATCTGCCGTTCAACCCGATCAACCAGCTGTCCTTCCTGCTCGATAGCCTGGACGATCTCAGGGCCTACTACGCCTTTGCCAAGGCCAACGGCCTAGGCCCGCTTGATCAGGTTGACCATGGCAACGCCTGGTCGATGTACTTCAAGGATCCGGAAGGCAACCCCATCGAGATGTATGTGGACGCACCCTTCTACACCAACCAGCCATGCCGCGAGCCGCTGGATCTGGAGCAGAGCAGCGAGCAGATTCTCGCCACCACCGAAGCCATGTGTCGACGTCGGCCGGGCTTCCAGACCCGCGAACAATGGATCGAGTCGACCCGCCAGCGCATCGCCGAGCAACGCGTCAGCTGGTGAGCAATCCGGTGCGGCCCACAGGGCCGCACGCCATCTCGGGTAACAGCACATGCACAAGAATTTCATCGACGGGGTCTGGTGCGAAGGCCAGACGGTACGTGAAAACCTCAGCCCTTCGGATCTGACGGATCGAGTCGGCCTGTACGCTCAGGCCGACGCTCAGGACACTCGCAATGCCATCGAAGCGGCTGCGGCCGCACAACCGCTATGGTCGGCCGGTGGCTCCCAGCGCCGTGCCGAGGCACTGGACTTGATCGGCCAGGAGATCCTCGCGCGCCGTGAAGAACTCGGCCGCCTGCTGGCCCGCGAGGAAGGCAAGGTGCTGGCTGAAGCCATCGCCGAAGTCGGCCGGGCCGGGCATATCTTCAAATTCTTCGCCGGAGAAGCCCTGCGGGTGTCCGGCGAACATATCGAATCGGTGCGCCCCGGCATCGACGTCGATGTACTGCGCCAGCCGGTTGGTGTGGTGGGCATCATCACGCCGTGGAATTTCCCCATCGCCATACCCGCCTGGAAGATCGCGCCGGCCCTGGCGTACGGCAATGCCGTGGTGTTCAAGCCGGCCGACCTTGTGCCTGGTAGCGCCTGGGCACTGGCCGAGATCATCAGCCGCGCGGGCTTGCCACCTGGCACCTTCAATCTGGTGATGGGTCGCGGCAGCGTGATCGGTGAAGCACTGGCCGAATCCACCCAGGTACGGGCGATCAGCTTCACCGGATCGACTGCCACCGGCCAACGCCTGATGCGCACGGCCGGGCAGCGTTTCGCCAAACTGCAGCTGGAAATGGGCGGCAAGAATCCGCTGGTGGTATTGGCCGACGCCAACCTCGAGCAGGCGGTGGAATGTGCCGTTCAGGGTGCGTACTTCTCTACCGGACAGCGCTGTACCGCGTCCTCGCGGTTTATCGTCGAAAAGGCCATCCATGGACACTTCGTCGAAGCGGTCAGCGAGCGCCTGGCCGGGCTGCGCGTCGGCCATGCCTTGCAAGTGGACAGCCAGATCGGCCCGGTCGCCGACATGAGCCAGCTCAGCCAGAACCTCGACTACGTCGACATCGGCCAGCGCGAAGGCGCCGTGCTGGTTCAGGGTGGCCAGGCGTTGACGCGTGACACCGAGGGCTACTACATGAGCCCGGCGCTGTTCACCGATACCCAGTCGAACATGCGTATCGCCCAGGAAGAAATATTCGGCCCGGTGGCCTGCGTGATCGCCGTCGACGATTACGAGCACGCCCTGGAAATCGCCAACGACACGCCTTTCGGCTTATCGGCGGGCATCTGTACCACGTCGCTGAAGCACGCCACTCATTACAAGCGCCATGTGCAGAGCGGCATGGTGATGGTCAACACGCCGACTGCCGGCGTCGACTATCACGTGCCCTTCGGCGGTACCAAAGCCTCCAGCCACGGCTCGCGGGAACAGGGGCGACACGCCATCGAATTCTTCACCAGCGTGAAAACCGCCTATACCCAGGCCTGAAGCGACAGCTCGGCCCCATGACAACAACAAGATGGAGAGCATTATGGATTACGACCTGATCATCGTCGGCTTGGGTCCGGTAGGCGTCACCGCTGCCAACCTGGCCGGCCAGTGGGGGCTGCGCACGCTGGTGCTCGACAAGAGCGAAAGCGTCTACCAGAACCCCCGCGCCATGGGCATGGATCACGAAGCCATGCGCACCTTCGACAACCTCGGCCTGGCCGACTCGATTGCCGAACACGTGATGCCCTATCGCGCCTCGCATTACCTGAACGCCGAAGCGCAATTGATCAAACACATCGACGCCTCCAAACCGCCGTTCCTGCTCGGCTGGGCGCCCAACTACGTGTTCTCCCAGCCGCCGCTGGAGCGTGCACTGCGCGCCAATCTGGATAGCCTGGACAAGATCGAAGTGCGTCTGGGCCGCGAGGTCATCCAGGTCGACGATCACGACGGCGCGGTCAGCGTCAGCTTCCGCGACGCCAACGGCAGCGTCGAACAGGCCAGTGCGACCTACCTGCTGGCCTGCGACGGCGGCACCAGCCCGATCCGCACCAATCTGCAACTGAACATGGAAGACCTGGCCTTCGACGAACCCTGGTTGGTCGTCGACGTGATGCTCAAGGAGGGCGCCGGCAGCGCGCTGCCGGAAACCAACGTGCAGTACTGCGAAACCGGGCGGCCGAGCACCTTCGTGGTTGGGCCAGGGCGGCATCGGCGCTGGGAGTTCATGATCAACGATGACGAAACGCCCACCGACATCATACGCCCCGAGTCGATTCAGAGGCTGATTTCGCGCTGGCTGCCCGCCGAGGATTATGACATTTGGCGCGCCTCCACCTACCGCTTCCACGCACTGATTCTGGAACGCTGGCGGGTCGGCAATATCTTCTTTCTCGGCGATGCCGCGCACATGACCCCACCCTTTCTCGCCCAGGGCATGTGCCAGGGGCTGCGCGATGCCATGAACCTGATCTGGAAGCTGGCGCTGGTGGAGCGTGGCGTAGCCTCACCCAAGCTGCTTGACAGCTATCAGGTCGAGCGCGCCCCCCATGTAAAGCGCACCACTGAAGTAGCCAAGGAGTTTGGCCAGACCATCTGCGAACGCGATCCGACCAAAGCCGCCGAGCGTGACCGGCTGCTGCTCGCCGCCGTACAGGAAACGCCTGGCGGCACCATTCGCCAATCACTGATACCTGGGCTGAAGGATGGCTTTATCGACTTCCGCAAACCAGCCGGTGAACTGTTCCCACAACCGCGGGTAAGCGCCCACGATGGCCGGGAAGATCTGCTCGATCGCTTTACCGGGCAAAGCTTGCGGCTGGTGATTGCCGAAGCCTTCGGCGCAACCGATGAACTGCTGGCGGCCCTCGATGACGCATTAGCTGGCGCGCCACTGCCGCTGAGCGTGGTGCAACTGAGCGCCCACCCCGAGGCCCGCAACCAGTACCGCGAACACGATGGGCTGCTGAGTGCCTGGCTGCAGCAGCATGGCTGCCAGGTCGTACTGGTGCGCCCGGATCACTACGTCTACGGCGGTGCTGCCAATCTCGAGGAGGGGGTGCAGTTGATCCGCCAGTGCCTGGGTGAACTGCGCGGCTGAATGACAGGAGGCCGGCATGCCGGCCTTCTCATCGATCGTTTGCGATACGGATGACGGACACGAAAACGCCCGCACCGCCATGACGGCGGTGCGGGCGTTTGCCTGTCACTGCAGCGTCGAGTGCTGCTGGCGCAATACGTCGGTGACGTGAGTCAGGGTACCGCCGATGTGATTGCCGAGCAGGCTGACCGATACGTCGATGTCCCGCGACAATACCGCGTCGATCAACTGCTGGTGCTCGTCGCCCTTGTGTCGCTCGACCTTGCGGTGCAGCGCGGAGAAGCGACGATAGCGCTCTGCCTGGTCGAACAGCGAGTCGATCAGACGCAGCAACATGGTCGACGGGCAGGCGGAAAACAGCGCGAAGTGGAACGCCTTGTGGCGCACGGACCAGTCGTCATCGAGGGCCACAGCAATGCTGCCCAGGCGCTTTTCGATCACGTTGAGACGGTGGAAAGCGCCGAGCACGTCGGCCTCCCAGGCGTCATCGCCATGACGAATGGCTTCGGCCAGCGCTTCGCACTCCAGCAACCGGCGCAGCTGGGTGATCTGCTGGAAGTCTTCGACCGACAATCGCGCAACGCGAAACCCCTTGTTCTCGCTGGCTTCGACGATGCCTTCCTGGGCGAGGCGATTGAGCGCTTCGCGAATCGGCGAACTGCTGAGGCCGTAGTTCTGGGAAAGCTCGGCGACTTTTAGTTTCTCACCCGGTGCCAGTTCGCAGCAGATGATGGATTTCTTCATCTGCTGCAGGGCGACCTCGATGAGGGAACCGCCTTGTTGATTTTGCATATCACGGTTATCCATGGATGTTGCACGCTTCTTGATTTTATGCACAAAGATATCTTTGTGCAATTTATATGCGGCTAGTTCAGCTTGAAGTATCCCAGCGCCTGGCGCAATTGCCCGGCCAATTGTTCCAGCTCCTGACAGGCACCGCGCAACCTGTGGCTACGTGCCTGGCCCTGCAATGCGGCTTCACGCACCTGCACCATGCTCTGGCCGACCTCGCTGGCCATGCGATTCTGCGCTTCGGTGGCACTGGCGATCTGCAGGTTCATCTGATGAATGGTCGACACGTCGGTGCTCACACCACTGAGCACCAGGCTGGCCCGAGAAGAATGCTCGCGGGCACGTACCGACTCCTCACCCGCCCGCTCCACATGGCTGAGCACGTTCTTGCTGTCGCGCTGCAGCGAATCGATCATCGTGGCGATCTCCGCGGCCGAGCCTTGGGTACGATTGGCTAGGCTGCGTACCTCGTCGGCGACCACCGAGAAACCACGGCCCATATCACCCGCCCGCGCCGCTTCGATGGCAGCGTTCAGCGCCAGCAGATTGGTCTGCTCCACCAGCCCCTGAATCACTCCCAGCACCCCGCCGATGCTCGTGCTGCGGGCATCCAGCGCACGCATACCCTGCCCGGCCTCGCGCACCAGTTCATCGAGCTGACTTATCTGCTTCACCGTCGCCTCCACATCACCCCGACTGGCTTCGCTGCCCTTACGCGCTGAGCCGGCGGCGCTGGACGCTTCCCCGGTGAGGCTCACCACCTGCCCCAGGGTGATGCCCATGGCCTGCATGGCGCTGAACACCCGTTCGGTTTCCTGAGCCTGCTGTTCAGCGCCCTGGGCCATTTCCTCGGTCACTTGGGCTAGCTCGCGGGACGCCGCGCTGAGGCCAAGAGCACCTTGTTCGATACGACTGACCACGCCGTGCAGGCTCTCGCCCATCCGTCCCATGGCACGCTGCACCAGACCCAGTTCGTCACTGCGCTCGCTGATGTGCACGCCCAGCCGGCCAGCGGCAAACTGCTCGACCAGCGCAGCCGTGTCGCGCAGCGAGTGGATGATCTGGCGGCGAATGAACCAGGCCGTTGCGGCGCCGAGGATCAACACCAACAGCCCCATCACCACCAGCCACGAATAAGCGCCGCCCTTGAGCTGCTGCTGGCGCTCGGAGACCTGCGCGCGCATCGCACTGGAAACGCCCAGCATCTGCTCGGCGATGCGCTCCATCTCACGCTCCGTTTCGCGGCTTGCGGCGGCACTCGCGTGGTAGGCCTCGAAGGCCGTGCGGTAGCGCTCCAGAGAACCGAGTGCCACATCCAGTGCCTCGCGCTGCTGTGCCTGGGCACCGCCGGCCAGCGCCTGGGTGGAGGAACGCAAATCACTGAGCAGCAATATCCACTGGTCATAGTCGTTTTCCACTTCGTCCTGGCTGTACGCCCACTCGGCAGTGCGCAACGCCAGCAACTTGCGCATCAGCGCCGTGGCACTTTCTGCCAGCACCAGGGCGGCGACCATGTCGCTGTCCTGCTGCATCAGCGACTCGGTCAGATCCTGCTCCACGCTTTCGAAGGAAACGCGCACCTCGTCGGCCTCACGGCTCATCGCCTGGCGGGTTTCGCCCAGGCGTTCACGGGCCTGGGTCAGACGCTCGAACTGCTCGAGGTAGTGCTCGCCAGCCTCGAGCAGTGGGCGCTGCGCCTGCTCGTTGCCATCCAGGTACTGGGCGATTGCCTGTATCCGCGTGCGCACCTGATCGCCACTGGCCTCGCTGGCCTCGCTGGCCTCGCTGGCCTCCAGGCGATAGCTCTTCTCGGCGATGCGGCTGTCGAGAATCCCCGTGTGCACGCTGGCGATGCGCTCCAGTTGCGCCTCCCCCTGGAAAACCGCCTGCAGGTTGAAGGCGATGGCCGCCGCGAGCAGCACGCTGAGGCCACACAGCAGGCTGAAGCCCACAGCTAACAAGGTGCCGATGGAAAGCTGCCGAAGCGCCAGAGACATGGATTTCATCTTGTTGTTGTTCCTATGCCATTCGAGAGAGTGCTGATTCGAACAGAGCCATCGTTTTTCCCTTGACTCCATCCAACAGGCGTCCTATTTTTGTGCACAAAGCACATTAAAAAGCAAAATAAATAGATAATGCATAAAAATAAGAGTGCCCGACATGCATAGCCGACCGAGCCTCGATGCTCAGGAAATCACCGCTCTGCTCGATGCCGCCCTTGTCGAAGCCGGGCGCAACGAGTGGTTGGTGTCGATAGCCGTGGTCGATGACGGCGGCCACCTGCTGGCTTTTCGCCGGTTGCCGGGCGCAACGCCCTCATCGGCACAGATCGCCATCGACAAAGCGCGCAGCGCCGCCCTCACCCGACGCCCCACCCGTTTCTTCGCCGACCTGCTCAGCACCGGGCAACCTGGCGCCGCCTTTCTGCACAACGTGATGCCAATGCCCGGCGGCCTGCCCCTACTGCACGAGGGCCAGTGCCTGGGTGGCATCGCTGCTAGCGGCGTTAGAGCCGATTTCGACGAACAGATTGCGACCGCCGGCATTGCCGCGCTCGCGCTTACCGAGCAACGCCACAACTGAGTCAAGGAGCACCACCAGAACTGCCAACCCGAGCATCCGTAGCTACGGATGGAACCGCCTGTAACAACAACAAGAATGCAGAAGAGGTATCCATGAACATCCAGCAACGCCACTCAGCCGTACCGGCATCCCTGCGCAGCGCCAGCGCCCTTGGTATCGCCATGGCCCTGTGCTCGGCCAATGCCCTGGCTTTCCAGTTCGATACTGGTGTCGAAGGCCTTTCCACCAGTTGGGACAACACCGTCAAGTACAGCAACGCCTGGCGCCTCAATGAGCGGGCGGACAACATCACCGCATCCTCACCCAACCCGAACAGAGACGACGGTGATCGCAACTTCAGCACCGGGCTGATCTCCAACCGCTTCGACGTGCTTTCTCAGTTCGACGTCAAATACCGCGATGTCGGCGCACGGATCAGCGGCTCAGCCTGGTACGACACGGTCTACAACGAGAGCAACGACAACAACTCGCCCGGCACCGCCAACCCGGTGAGCGTCGACTACAACGAGTTCACCGACAAAACCCGCGACCTGCATGGCCGCGACGTGGAACTTCTCGATGCCTTCGTCTACGGCGCGCGCGATATCGGCTCGACTCGCCTTTCTCTGCGCCTCGGCCAGTTCAACCAGACTTACGGCGAGAGCCTGTTCTTCGGCGCCAACGGCATCGCTGCCGCACAAGGGCACGTCGATATCGTCAAGCTACAGTCGGTGCCCGGCTCGCAGTTCAAGGAAATCCTCCTGCCCACCGAGCAGTTCTCCTTCAACTGGCAGCTGACCGACACGATCAGCGTTGGCGCCTACTACCAGTTCGAATGGAACAAGACCCGTCTGCCAAGCTCGGGTAGCTATTTCAGCACTGGCGACTTCATTGGCGAGGGTGCAGAGCGGCTGTTCTTTGCCGGCGGGCCGCTACTGCGCGCTGACGACATCGATGCACGGGATTCCGGCCAATTCGGCGGACAGGTGCGCTTTGCCCTGGATGACTGGGAATTCGGCCTGTACGCGGCGCGCTACCACGAAAAGACCCCTATCTGGTACTTCCGCCCAGGCTTCCTTGGCGGCGACGACAGCTTCATCAACGTCTACCCCGAAGACGTCAAGGTATTCGGCGCCAGCTTCAGCACCACCGTGGGTGAAGCCAACGTAGCCGGCGAACTCTCGATGCGCGTCGACACGCCACTGGCACCGACCGGCGGCGTGGTGGTGACCGGCGACATGACCGGCGACAACAACAGTAACCCGCTCTACCCGGTTGGCGACTCCCTGCATGCACAGGTCTCGATGATCAACGTGTACGGCGGCTCGGCCCTCTGGGACGGCGCCTCGCTGGCGGGTGAGGTGGCCTTCAACCGCCGCCTGAAAATCAAGCAGAACGCCCAGAACCTCGACCCCAACACCACACGCGATGCCTATTCGCTGCGTTTCACCTTCGAGCCGCAGTACTTCCAGGTGATGCCAGGCGTAGACGTGCAGGTGCCGATCACGGTCGGTTACACCCCTTACGGCCGCTCTTCGGTAACCCCGCAGGCATTCGCGCCAGAGCACGGTGGCGATTTCACCGTGGCGCTCAAGGCCGACTACCAGAAGCAGTGGTACGCCTCGCTCAGCTACACCAACTTCTTCGGTGATGGCGGCCCGGTCATCGACGGCAACAACAACTACACCTTCGAGCAATCGTTCAAGGACAGAGACTTCGTCGCCTTCTCTATCCAGCGCACTTTCTGATCCACGGAGAACAACAAGATGAAACGACAAGCTCTGCTACTGACTGCCCTGGCCGCCAGCCTGATCGCTGGCCAGACGCTCGCTGCGGTCTCCCCCCAGGAAGCCGAGGCACTGAAGAGTACCCTCACACCGCTGGGCGCCGAACGCGCCGGCAATGCCGATGGCAGCATCCCCGCTTGGACGGGCGGGCTGACCGGCGAAGTCGCCGGTGCCAAGTTCGGCGATGTGCCGGCTGATCCGTTCCCAGGCGAAAAACCACTGGTACGCATCACGGCCACCAACGCCGCCCAGTACGCCGACAAGCTCAGTGAAGGTACCCAGGCGCTGCTGCAGAAGTACCCAAACAGCTTTCATGTCGATGTCTACCCAACCCACCGCAGCGCCGCGGCAGCGCAATGGGTTTATGACAACACGCAAGCCAACGCCACACGCTGCCAGCTGACCGAGAACGGGCTGTCGGTACAGGGCTGCTACGGCGGTATCCCGTTCCCGATTCCAAAGGACGGCAACGAGCTGATCTGGAACTTCCTGCTGCGGGTCGAGGCCGAGTCCATCGAAATGGGTTACCGCAACACCATCGGCAACGCCGACGGCTCGCGCACCCTGGCCAGCCGCGGCGTGGAGAACTGGCAGTATCCGTACTACTACAAAGATGGCAGCGCCGAGAAATGGCCAGGCCAGTACGTACTGCTGCGCTTCCTCACCAACGAACCGCCGTTCAAGGCCGGTGAGTCACTGGTTACCCACGACAGCATCAACGCCGCCAACCCGCGTGATGCCTGGCAATACCTGGTCGGCCAGCGCCGGGTTCGCAAGGCCCCTACCGTGGGTTACGACACGCCGGACTTCGTCGCCTCGGGGGCCAACTATTTCGACGAAGTGCATGGATTCATCGGCCACCCGGATCGCTACCAGTGGAAGCTGATCGGCAAGAAGGAAATGTACATCCCCTACAACCTCAACAACTTCCATTCGCTCAAGCCGGACGAGGTCAACACCAAGGACGTGCTCAACCCCGAGAAGATGCGCTGGGAGCTGCACCGTGTCTGGGAAGTGGAAGCCACGGTCGCCCCAGGCAAACGCCATGCGGTACCGAAACGCCGCTTCTACATCGACGAGGACAGCTGGACCATCGCCCTGGCTGATGGCTACGACGCCCAGGGCAAGTTGTGGCGAGTCAATCAGGCGCTGCCGTTCGTGGTGCCGAGCATCCCGGCGGTAGTGGTCAAGCCGGTGGTCATCTACAACCTGCAGGCCGGCACCTACAGCGTGGTGCAGGGGCTCAACGGCGAGCGTTACTCGGTAGTACCACGCAAGCCGGAGAACTTCTTCACCGGCAACGCAGTAGCGTCGGACTCCGTGCGCTGATCCAACGCAGCAAGGGCGGGCACGCCATGCCCGCCCCTCTTCGAGGTAACCATCGATGCAACGAATCCTACTTGGCGGGCTCACCCTGGCCTTGTGCCTGAGTGTGGCCAGCGCCAACGCGAATGATCAGGCAGTGCCGACCGAACCGCTGCAGCAACCGGCGTTGCACAGCCAGTTGGCCCAGCGTTCGCTGATGCTCGACGTGACCCATGCCGGCGATGCGCTGGTAGCGGTTGGCGAGCGCGGCTTCATTCTTCGTTCCGAAGATGGCGGGCAATCCTGGCAACAGATGGAAGCACCAGTCAGCGTCACGCTGACCCGCGTCACCTTCCCCACTGCCGAACAGGGCTGGGCAGTGGGCCACGCTGGCGTGGTGCTGCACAGCAGTGATGGCGGACGCAGCTGGCGCCTGCAACTGGATGGTCGGCAGGCCGCGCAATTGATCCAGGCGGCGGCGCAGAAGCGCCTTGCAGCCGAGCCTGGCGCGGCCAGCGAACGCCGCGTGGCAGATGCCCGCAACCTGATCGCGGACGGCCCGGACAAACCCTTCCTGGCCGTGCATTTCTTCGACGACCAGCGCGGCATCGTGCTGGGCGCTTACGGCCTGGCATTCGCCACCAGCGATGGCGGCGCGACCTGGCAGCCTATCGACGAGCACCTGGACAACCCCGGAGCGCTGCACCTTTATGACATCCAGGCCAGCGGCGACAAACTGTTCATTGCCGGCGAGCAAGGCCTGCTGCTGCGCTCCGACGATGGTGGCGCCAGCTTCCAGGCCCTGCAGTCACCAGCCAGTGGCACCCTGTTCGGCCTGGTTACCAGCGGCCAGGGCGACCTGCTCGCCTTCGGCCTGCGCGGCAAGAGCTATCTCTCCAAAGACGCCGGCGAAAGCTGGAAAGCCATCGCCAATGCGCAACCCATCACCCTGACCGCCGGTACGCGACTGAGCGACGGCAGTGTGCTGCTGGTCGATGAATCCGGGCGCCTGCTGGCCAGCCAGAACCCACAAGACGGCTTCGTCACCACCACGCTCGACGAGCCGACCTACCTCACCGGCCTGGTCGAAGTGGCCGGTGGCGGGCTGGTGCTGAGCGGCGCCCGCGGCGCGTCGCGCCTCAACCTCGATGCCCTGAACCGGAGCGACCCTCGTGAACAGTAAAGCCACCGCCCCCCAGAATGGCAGCGAGAACGCCACCAGCCTGTTCGACCCGCACTCGGGCGGCCTGCCTGAGCGGCTGCTGTTCAGGTACCGGCAGATCATCATCGTGGTGTGCCTGCTGTTCAGTGCCGCACTGGCCTGGCAGGCACAGGATCTGCGCCTGAGCGCCGCCTTCGAGAAGATGATCCCGGTCGGTCACCCCTACATCGAAAACTACTTCCAGTACCGCGGCCAACTCGGCGAAGGCGGCAACACCCTGCGCATCGCCGTGCGCAGCAACAACGGCAGCATCTATGACGCGGCTTACCTGGAAACCCTGAAACAGCTCAACGACGAGCTGTTCCTGATAACCGGGGTGGATCGCCCCTATATGAAATCGCTGTGGACGCCGGCCACCCGCTGGATCGGCGTGACCGAAGAGGGCTTCGACGGCGGCCCGGTGATTCCCGAAGACTACGACGGCTCGGCGGCGAGCATCGAGCAGGTACGCCAGAACGTCGAACGCTCCGGGGAGATCGGCCGCCTGGTCGCCCCCAACCTGCGCTCCAGCGTGATCATCCTGCCGCTGCAGGACGCCGCCACGGCCGGTTCCGACAATGCCCTGGACTACCGAACCCTGTCCAAACAGCTGGACGACTTGCGTGCCAAGTACAGCAACGAGCAGACCAGTATCGCCATCACCGGCTTCGCCAAGGTGGTCGGCGACCTGATGGATGGCCTGGCACTGATGCAGCTGTTCTTCGCCGGCACCTTACTGATCTGCGCCCTGGTGCTCTACTGGTACACCCGCTGTGTACGCAGCACCCTGCTGGTACTGCTCTGCTCGGTGATCGCCGTGGTGTGGCTGCTCGGCTTGCTGGCGACACTGGGTTACAACCTCGATCCCTACTCGATCCTGGTGCCGTTTCTGATCTTCGCCATCGGCCTGTCCCATGGCGCGCAGAAGATGAACGGCATCATGCAGGACATCGGCCGTGGCGCCGACAAGCTCACCGCGGCGCGGCTGACCTTTCGGCGCCTGTTCCTGACCGGTGCCATGGCGCTGCTGGCCGATGCCGTGGGCTTCGCCGTGCTGATGATCATCAACATCCCGGTGATTCAGGATCTCGCCGTCACCGCCACCATCGGCGTGCTGGTACTGGTGCTCACCAATCTGGTGCTGCTGCCCGTGCTGCTCTCCTACACCGGCGTCAGCAAGACCGCTGCGCGCCGCGAGGCAGTGGCCGAGCAACGCGCGATCAGCGACGAACTGCAGGGACCGTCAGGCACTGTGGGCCTTTCTCGACCGTTTCACCCGCCCCGGGCGCTGGAGCAACGGTGCTCTGATCGTCGCGGCTGTACTGGCCCTGGGCGGCTTCGCGGTCAGCCTGCACCTCAAGGTTGGCGACCTCGACCCGGGAGCCCCTGAGCTGCGTGCCGACTCGCGCTACAACCAGGACAACGCCTTCATGGTCAGCAACTACGCGGCCAGCAGCGACAAGTACGTGGTGATGGTGAAAACGCCGCAGTACTACTGCGCCAACTACGAAACCCTGGTCAAGGTCGATGCCCTGGAAGCGCGGCTGCAGCAACTGCCCGGGGTGGTCTCCACCACTTCCCTGGCAGCGCTCAGCAAACAGGCCGCCGCCGGCATGAACGAAGGCAGCCTGACCTGGTACGAGATTCCCCGTAACCAGGGCCTGCTCAACGCCATCATCACCCGTGCACCACGGGAGCTGTTCAACCAGAACTGCGACCTGCTGACCATCAACGTGTTTCTCGCCGACCACAAGGCCGACACCCTGACCCGAGTGGTCAATACCGTAGAAGCCTTCGCAGCAGCGAACGACAGCGACAGCCTGCAGTTCATGTCCGCGGCCGGTAACGCCGGTATCGAGGCGGCCACCAATATCGTCGTGAAGAAGGCCAACGTGCAGATGCTGCTGATGGTCTACGCGGCGGTCACCCTGCTCTGCTACATCACCTTCCGCTCCTGGCGTGCGGTGGTCTGCACGGTGCTGCCGCTGATGCTCACCTCGATTCTCTGCGAGGCACTGATGGTGGGCCTGGGCATCGGCCTGAAGGTCGCCACGTTGCCGGTGATCGCGCTCGGGGTGGGGATTGGCGTGGACTACTCGCTGTACATCCTCAGCGTCACGCTGGCCAACCTGCGCCAGGGCATCCCCTTGTCACGGGCGTATTACCTGGCGCTGCTGTCCACCGGCAAGGTGGTGGTACTGACGGGCATAACCCTGGGCATCGCCGTGGCCACCTGGGCGTTCTCGCCGATCAAGTTCCAGGCGGATATGGGTATCCTGCTGGCCTTCATGTTCATCTGGAACATGCTCGGCGCGCTGATCCTCACCCCGGCGCTGGCTAGGTTGCTGCTTTCCCGGCAGGCCGTTAAAGCGGCTTGAGCAATACGAGGCCGAACCCGCTCGCTGGCAGGAGCCAGTGAGCGGGTCAATCATGCTTGCAGGCGGGTGGTCAACTGTCGGGAAGCGAGCGACGCACCTTGTCGAGCAGCTCGCTCATCTTGAACGGCTTCGTCAGCAGCTCCATGCCGCTGTCGAGGAACACCTGGCGATTGATGGCGTTCTCGGCATAGCCGGTCATGAACAGAATCGATAATGCAGGGCGCAGCTTGCGCGCCGCTTCGGCCAGTTCGCGACCGTTCATGCGCGGCAGCCCGACGTCGGTCAGCAGCAGGTCGATGACCGCATCGCTCTGCAAATGGGCCAACGCAGTCTCCACGTCTTCGGCTTGAGTGCAGCGGTAACCGGCCTCCTCCAGCACTTCGCAGACGAAGGCCCGCACCGTGGCCACGTCTTCGACGATCAGTACATGCTCGCCAGCGCCGCGCTGCTCAATCTGTTCAGCATCGTTCTCGATGACGACCGGCTCGCTACTGGCAGGCAGCATGATGGTGACTTCCGTACCACGCCGGGTCGCGCTGCGAATGCTTGCGTTGCCGCCGGACTGGCGAGCGAAACCGTAGATGGTCGACAGCCCAAGGCCAGTGCCCTGCCCCACCGGTTTGGTGGTGAAGAAGGGATCGAAGACCTTGTCGATTAGCGCGTGGTCGATACCACTGCCATCGTCGCGTACCGATAGCGCGATGTAGATGCCGTCAGCCAGGTTTGGATCGCCGCTGGAGTGGGCGGTGTAAGTGCTGACCCAAATATTGCCGCCATGAGGCAGCGCATCCCGGGCGTTGATCACCAGGTTGAGCACGGCGTTTTCCAGCTGGCTGGGGTCGACCAGGGCGATGGCCGGTTTGCCGGTCAGTTCCAGGGTCAAGGTGATCTGTTCGCCGATGGTGCGCACCAGCAGCTCTTCCAGCGAGCGCACACGTTCGTTTACGTCGACGGCGCGGTTGTCGAGGGGCTGCTTGCGGGCGAACGCGAGCAACCGATGAGTCAGCGCAGCCGCACTCATCGCCGAGCTCAGCGCAGCCTCGGTATACAGCTGCACACGGTCGAGACGTTGTTCAGCAACCCTTTTCTGAATCAGCTCCAGGCTGGTGATGATGCCGGTGAGCATGTTGTTGAAGTCGTGGGCGATACCACCGGTGAGGTTGCCCAGCGCTTCCATCTTCTGCACCTGCAGCAACTGTGCTTCGGTGCGGGCGCGTTCGGCAACTTCGCGGGCCAGCCTGCTGGTGGCGTCGTCCAGTTGCGCCAGGTGCAGGCGCTCGCGGCGACGGTGCTCGGTGACGTCTTCGACGAACACCAAACTCAGTTCCGGGGTGCGGTACGGTGACACCTGCCACTCGGTTTCCCGGGTTTCGCCCTTTACTTGCATGTTCAACGAGCCTTTCCAGCGCTCACCGGCTTTCAAGCGCAGGCGCAACTCATCGAGCAGCTCACTCTGGTCAGCGGTAAAGCACTCGCTCAACGCCTGGGTATCGTGGTTATCCTGGGTCAGTTGAGCAAAGGCATGGTTGCACTCGTGGATCTTGAAGCTCGAATCGAGCACGGCAATCGGCGCCGAGACGTTGGCGAAAATCTCTCGAAAACGCGCTTCGCTTTCCCGCAACGCGTGTTCGGTATCACGTACCCGCAACAGCGTGCGCAGGGTCGCCAGCAGTACGTCAGGGTCTACAGGGTGCACCAGATAGGCATCGGCACCGGCCTCGAGGCCGGTGATGATGTCGCCTGTCTGGATCGACGCCGCCGACACGTGGATCACCGGCAGCAGCGCCGTACCTGGTTCGGCGCGCAGAATGCGGACGATATCGAAGCCACTCATGTCCGGCAGGTTGACGTCGAGAATCAGCGCGTCCGGCGACTCGTTGCGGATCAGCTCCAGCCCGTCGCTGCCGGTGCCGGCCTCCAGCACCCGATAACCATGCTGCTCAAGGCGCCTGCGCAAGGCATAGCGGGTAGCAACATTGTCATCGACGATCAGCAAGCGCAGATCAGGCTTCATCGGGGGCTTCCTGGGCAATCGCCAACGGGATGATCACGAAGAACACCGACCCGACGCCCGGCTCGCTTTGCACACCGACCTCACCACCGAGCAATGCCGCAAAGCGTTTGCACAGGGAAAGCCCCAGGCCGGTGCCGCGCAGGCGTTTCTGCAGCGGTGAGTCGACCTGAGAGAAGTCTTCAAACAAGGTGCCGTGCAGCTCGGGCGCGATGCCGATACCGGTGTCGCTGACCGCGAAGCGCACCCGGTCGGTGCCCTCCAGGCGAGCGGATACCCGCACTTCGCCGCGGGTGGTGAACTTCAGTGAATTGGCGATGAAGTTACGCAGAATCTGCGCCAGCTTCTTGTCGTCGGTGAACAGCCGCGGCAAGCCCACCGGCTCCTCGAAAATCAGATCCACGGCGCTGGCATCGACGATTGGCCGGAACATGCCGCGTAGCGCCGAGAACAGGTCGAACATATCGAACCAGGCTGGCGAAATGCTGATGCGCCCGGCCTCGATCTTGGCCAGGTCGAGCAGGTCGTCGACCATGTCGCTGAGCTCGCGCGCCGCCGTGCTGACGAATGCCACCTGGCGGTGCTGCTCAGCGCTCAACGGACCGTCCAGCTCGTCGGTGAGCAAGCTGGTGATGCTCAGGATCGAGCCCAGCGGCGTACGGAATTCGTGGCTCATGTAAGACAGAAAGCGGCTCTTCAAGTCCGATGCCTGGCGCAACTCGTCGGCCTGGTTGTCGAGTTCGGCATACAGAGCGAGCACACCCTGGTTGGTTTCATCGAGCTCTTCGCGCAGCGCAGCGCTTTCGCCTTGCAAGCGGGCAATCAGAGCGGCCTGCTCGGCGTGGGTAAGGTCAGTGGGCTCAACCATGAGCAGCCTCCAGGGCAATGACCACGACGGTGACATCGTCACGGCCGCGGCAGAAATCTCGGTGCAGCACAGCGGCGATCACGGCAGGATGGCAATGCACCAGACCGGGATAGTCTTTCAGGTTCCAGCGCGACTGCAGGCCGTCGCTGTGCAGAATCAATAGCTGGCCGTTGATCTCGTCAAAATCGAAAGGACGGGCCTTGCGGTATTGGCCACCGACGATGCCTGGGTGCGATGCCAGCCCACGGGACTTCTCGATGCTGATCAGCGTGGCGCTGATATTGCCGACACCGACAAAGCGCAAGGTGCCGTTGTCGAGCCGTGCCTGGGCGATGGCCACCGCACCGCCACGTGTGCCGTTCATGGCGTGGTGGAGCTCTTCGAGCAGCATGACCGAATCGCTGAACGGCGCCAGCGCGAAGGCACGCTCTCCAGCCAGCGCGGCGCGCTCGGCTTCTTCACCGTGGCCAAGCCCGTCGATGACCAGGGCGCTGATGGCGCCGTCCTGGGCAGCCAGGTGCCAGACGTCACCGCAGGCCGGGTCGTCGTGGAGCGAATGCTGGCTGACGCCGAAGCGCCAGTCCGGCCGTTTGTCCGTGCGTGAATAGAAGCGTGCCAGCAGCACCGCACCGCGCGCATCGGCGTACACGTCGAACACCTCTGCCTGCCGTGAGACCGCGCCAAGCCCGATGCCTTGGGTGCCGCCGGTGGAATAGCCATCAGCCAGACAGGCGTTCAGGTCGAAGCCCTGGCCACGATCCACGGCGAGCACCTCGATGCCAGCGCCGCTCGGGCGTGGTACCACCCGCAAATGCAGCTCACCGTGTCCGGCATGCTTGAGCAGGTTGCTCGCCAGCTCGGTGGTCACCAGGGCGACACGGCCGGCATCGGTTTCATCGAAGCCCTGCTGCTCGGCCAGTTTCTGCGCGGTGCGCCGGGCATGACCCACCTGGCTGTTGTCGTCGATGGGCAGAACCTGGGTCAGGCTGCCGCTGATAGTCATGTCCATCGGGTGATCGTGATTCGCGTGCCTTCACCGGGTGCGGTGTCCAGTTCGAATTCGTCGACCAGACGCTTGGCGCCGGTCAGGCCGAGACCAAGGCCGTTACCGGACGTCCAGCCATCGGTCATCGCGAGCTTCAGGTCGGGAATGCCGGGGCCTTCGTCGCGAAAGGTCAGGCGCAGGCCAACCCGGGCGCTGTCTTCGAGCACCTGCCAATCCATGTCACCGCCGCCGCCATAGACCATGGTGTTACGCGCCAGCTCGCTGACCGCCGTGACCAGCTTGGTCAGGTCGATCAAGCGCATGCCGCACTCGGTGGCCAGCTTGCGTGCGGTCTGGCGCGCCAATACCACGTCCTGCTCGATGTTGATCGGTTGGGTACCGCTGCTGCGTACGATCATTGTTGAGCTACTCGTTCCCGCAGCAACTTCATCCCACGATCAACGTTCAGCGCGGTGCTCACGCCCGGCAAGGTCATGCCCAGTTCCACCAAGGTGATCGCCACCGCAGGCTGCATGCCGACCAGCATGGTTTCGGCATCCATGATCTTCGACAGCCCGGAGATGGTGCCGATCATTCGACCGATAAACGAATCGACCATGTCCAGCGCGGAGATGTCGATCAGCACGCCACGGGCCGATGTCTTGCTGATCAGTTCGGAGAGATCGTCCTGCAGGGTCAGGGCAAGCTGGTCATGCATGTCGACCTGAATGGTCACCAGCAGGAACTCGCCCATCCGCAAAATCGGAATGCGTTCCATGGCCTCAGACCGCTTTGCTGAGGCTGACGCCCAGGCGGCTCAGGGCCAGCTTCAGCGCATCGGCCAGGTTGGCCTTGGTCACTACGCCCTGTAGGTCGAGGCCCAGGTGCACGATGGTCTGCGCGATCTGCGGACGTACGCCGCTGATGATGCAGTCAGCGCCCATCAGGCGAATCGCGGTGACTGTCTTGAGCAGATGCTGAGCGACCAGGGTATCGACGGTCGGCACGCCGGTGATGTCGATGATGGCGATTTCCGAGCCGGTGTCGACGATACGTTGCAGCAGAGACTCCATCACCACCTGGGTGCGTTGCGAATCCAGGGTGCCGATCATCGGCAGCGCCAGAACGCCATCCCACAGTTTGACCACCGGCGTGGACAGCTCCAGCAACTCTTCCTGCTGACGCTTGATCACCGACTCGCGGGATTTCTGGAAGGTGCGGATGGTATGCAAACCCAGGTTGTCGAACAGCTCGGAGACTTCCCACTGCTGCTGAGCGAGCTCTTCGGGCTGGTCACGGTACTGGCGCTGCAGCAAGGCGAACAGCGGGCCCTTGAGGGCGAAGATGAAGCTGGCGGCCTGGTGGGAGTCATGGCCGAGCAATGCGCGGCTGGACGACAGGCGTTCCAGGAACTGGCGCACGTCTTCCCAGCTGGCGGCGGCGATGTTGGTACCACCAGCGTTTTCGAGCCCGGCGATGGTCAGTTGCAGAAACTCCGCGGTCTGCTGCTGCAGATCCTGCTCCTTGAGGTTGCGAGTCGAACCGCTCGCCTCCAGGCCCCTGGCCCACTCATTGAGCAGTTGTGCCTGATTGTTCTTGATAGCCTCGATGGTGCCGATCTGCAGTGCTGCCATGTGCCATTAACTCCTGAACGAATACGGATCGATGCCGAACTTACCGCTGTTAGACAGTGACAGGAGGGGTTCGGGATAGTTGGAGATAGTTTTACGCCACGCATAGTACGAGCAAATCATCCCCATAAAGAAGGGGTAAATAGGCGCAGAATGACATCATTGCCTGGTGCACTGAGAATCGCTCCGCAATCCTTTTCGAGCAAGGCTACCAAGGCAGTACTGACAGGCTCTGGCTGGGCCATTGCGGGTGTTCGGCGGCCCGCCGAACGGTAGGTATGTCATGGCAGCATGAAATCATTAGTGCCCGTATACTGGCGCCACTCCAATGACATGGAACAACACCCATGCGCCTCGACACACTGACACTCAAAGCCCGCCTGATCATCGCAGTCGCCATTCCCTGCATCGCTCTGATTCTGGTCGCCGTGACCAGCCTCAATAGCATGTCCAACATGCAGAAAGAGGCCAGCGCGCTTTACCTCAATACCTCAGCCCCTATGCGCGCGATGGCCGAAGCCGCCTCGCGGATTCCGCGCATGCGTGTGGGCATCGACATGATGCTGCTGCAGGACACTGCGCTGCGTGACGAGCGTGGGGTCAAGACCCGAGTGCAGGAGGCCCTCAACGAGGACATCCCCGGCATGCGCACGGCTATGCGCAATGCGGTCGAGGCACAGGTGAACCCTGAGCGCAGGGCCCAGGCGCAGCGGCTGCTCGATCAGTTCGAGACCATGCTCAGCGGTGAGCTCACGCCCATGCTGCAAGCCCTTGATGGCGGCGACATGGCCAGGGCCCAGCAGATTTATCGTGACCAATACGCAAAGAGCTACGGCGCCATGCGCCTGGGTGCCAACGAGCTGCTCGATGCCCTGCTGCAGCAGGCCGAACAGCAGAACCAGCGCAGCACCAACAACTATGAGCAAGGCCGCGTCCAGCAGCTGACGATCATCGTGCTCGGCCTGCTGGTGTCGTTCATCGCCTCCTGGCTGATTGTCGCCAACCTGCGCCGCCGGGTGTCCATCCTGCAGAGCAGCCTGGGCAACGCCGCCGACAACCTGGCGCTGAACGCGCGTATCGAGCTGAGTGGCAGCGACGAGCTGAGCGACATCGCGCAGAGCTTCAACCGCTTTCTGGCCAGGGTTCACGGCATCATGCAGCAACTGGCCGGCAACTCGCGGGAGCTGTCCAACATGGCTCGCGAAGTGGCCGAACGCGCGCAACTGACGCAAAGCAACTGCACGGCCCAGAGCGACCGTACGGTGCAGGTGGCCACCGCCATCCACGAGCTGGGTTCGACGGTCAACGAAATCGCCGGCAACGCCGAGAATGCGGCCCGCGTAGCGCGCGAAGCGACCGAGCATGCCAATGGCGGGCGTGAGGTGGTGGATCAGGCCAACCGGCAGATCGATGCACTCAGCGGCGAACTGGAGCAGGCCTCCAAGGTAGTAGGCGCGCTGGCCGGGCAGATAGACGCGATCAGCTCCACCCTGGGCACCATCCGCAGCATTTCCGAGCAAACCAACTTGCTGGCCCTCAACGCCGCCATCGAAGCTGCCCGTGCTGGCGAGCAAGGCCGCGGCTTCGCCGTGGTCGCTGATGAGGTGCGTACCCTGGCCAGCCGCTCGGGTGCCTCCACCGAGGAAATCCAGAAGGTCATCGACCGCTTGCAGAGCGAATCGCGCTCGGCCGTCGAGGCCATGACCAAAGGGCATCAGCAGAGCGAGCGAGTGGTCGAGTACGCCGCCAAGGCGTCCGAAGCTCTTGCGCAGATCAACGGGCATATCAGCCAGATCAGCGATCAGAACATTCAGGTCGCCACCGCCACTGAAGAGCAGTCTTGCGTGGTCGAAGAGATCAACCGCAACGTCGAGCAGATCAACCAGTTCACCCAGGAAACCACGGTGATCGCCGATCAGTTGAATCAGTCCAGCATCAATCTGCAGAGTCTGTCCAAGCAGCTCGACGAGCTGGTGGGCAACTTCAAACTGTAAGTTGCGCCATCAAGAGCCACCGCCAGGCGACTACTGGCGGTGGCTTTTTTTCATCTAGACCCTGTCATCGCCCGCCGTCGACAGCAAGCGCGCGCCCAGCGCCACCGCACCGCCCAAATAAACCACGCCACTCCAGGCGGCCATCAGGATGCCGCCAAAACGCTGATCGTCCAGTTGCTCGAAACCGAACGCGCCCAGGCACAGCTCGGCGGGATAGATCAGTTTGGGCGCCATGATCAGCATTACACCAAGCATGGTCATGTGCGCGAAGGTCAGAAAGAAGCCGAACATCGCCGCGGCCACACCACGCCGCGACTGGCTGGCGAAACCCAATAACCAGACACCCAACCCCACAGCCAGGAAGCTCGCCTGCTGGGCGACGAATGCCCACACATTGAGGGCCGCCGCTTCGTGCAATAGCGGCGCGTGCCAGCCCCACACCACCAGCATCTCGGCGAAGAACACCAGAAAGGTCCAGGTACCGATATGGCGAAGGTTGTCCACGCGCAGCCCCGAGCGCGCCAGGCCGATGGCCAGTAGCGGTGCAGCCAGCGCCACGACCCCGAGGTGCAGCAACATATGGGCGGAAAATGCCGTGCGGCTCATGGCCGGTAGCGGCCCCAGCCAGCAGGCGGCCAGCACCACGAAACCGAGCAGCAGTGGCCAGTTGCGCGTGCGTCGCTTCGCATGCTCATGCATGTTGGCAGCCACTTAGCGCTGGCCGATGGCGCTGGAAATTTCCTGCACCATCACCTCTGTAGGCATTCGCTGGGAGAACAACTCGGCGAGCTCACCGTCCGGCGCCATCAGGTAGATCGAGCCGGTGTGATCGAGCATGTAGGTATCGCCCATCGGCACCTTCTCGAAGTACACGCTGTAGGCATCGGCGACCTGGCGGATCTGCTCGGCACTGCCGGTCAAGCCAAGGATGCGTTCATCGAAGAACGAGGTGTAAGCCGTCAGCACCTCCGGCGTGTCGCGCTCGGGGTCGAGACTGATAAACAGTGGCTGAACCTGATTGGCTTGTTCACCGAGGCCATCGAGCACCCTGGCCATGTGCACCAGGGTGGTCGGGCAGATATCCGCACAACGGGTGAAGCCGAAGAACACCAGCAGCCACTGGCCACTGAAGGTTTGCTCGCTGACAGCCTGGCCGTGCTGATCCTGCAACTGGAAAGGCCCACCAACCCGAGCGCCCTCGCCAATCGCGGCGGCTACCGGAGTGCGGGCTGGCCACAGCTGATACGACAGTGGCAACGCGGCAAGCAGCAGCACGATGGCGACGGCACTGGCGATCCAGGTGCGTTTCACGGTGCGGTGCCCTCCTCCAGTGTCAGCGCACGGCGAGTCCGTGCGCTTTCCTCGAGCTAATGACCGCAAGCCAGCCAGGGGGTGCAGGCAAATGAGTGTTACCGGGCACTGCAAGCCTTCACAGTTTGGCCGTGGACGACAACTGCAGCCACAGCGAGAACAGGCCTAGCGCCGCCCAGAAGACGGTGAACAGCCAGGGTGAACGCAGCGAGAACCTCAGGGATTTGTAGTAACGCTCTTCGCTGGACTCATGTTCACTGAACAGCGGCGACTCGTCGTAGGCATGGCCGAACTTCGGCTCGCTGTGCAACAGCTGCTGTTGTTTGAAATGCCAGTGGCCAATGATCGCCGACGAAGCCCTGATGCCAGGCCAGGCATTCAACGAACTGACGATCCCCAGCAGCGCCAGCATGGTCGGCACCACCAGAGTGAACAGATCGCCCCAAGACGGATTCGAATTGGCCATGGAAGACGCATAGGCGATCACCAGAAAGGATTGCGCAGCCAGGTAGGCGTTGGTTCGATCGGCCAGCAGGTTGGTTTCGTACTGAATTTCCCGGCGGTAGAAGTCCAGACGCTCCTTGGGCGTTCCGAACATCAGGGAATCGGATACTTCGGTTGTTTCGCTTACTTCGGCTTCCGGGGTTGGATCAGCGGAAGAGATGATTCTGGACACAGCGGTTACCACGATATTGCGCATTCAAAAGACGCAAACCCTGGAACGTTTCCAGCGCTTGCGTGAGTTCACTACTGGCCTGCCGAACATCAGCACCAAGACCAAGACCGCGCATATCTGCAGTTGCGCGTGAGATATGGAGACGTTTGTCCAGGGATCGGTTCGAGAATGGGGATGAATGGTCGGCCGGCAGGCCATCAGCGAAGCAATCGCACGATGAAAAGCCACGTGCTTCGGGAGCTATTCAGGCGAACAGTGGCTACATTTGTCGAGCGGTTCACTCCAATAATAAAAGGACTCGCCATGAAACGCTTATTGACCCCACTGGCGGCTGCCTGTCTGCTGGCCGGCGCATCTTCCCTCTCTGCCGCGCCGTATAGCGCTCTGTACGTATTTGGTGACAGCCTTGCCGATGCAGGGTGGTTTGCAGATCCCAATGGCCCGGCAGGCGCGACAACTCGCTTCACCAATCGCACCGGCCCGACCTACCAGGATGGCAGCGGCGAAATCTACGGCCAGGTATCGCCCATGCTACTCGGCGATGCACTTGGCTTGTCAGGCCCCGGCTTGGGCTCGGCCAACACCGTGGACGGTGGCAACAACTGGGCGGTCGGCGGCTACCGGACCGATCAGATCCTCAATGCCATCAGCGGGCCTGGCGGTTATCTGCAGTCCACTGGCGGTCGAGCCGACCCCAACGCGTTGTACTACCTGACGGGCGGCGGCAACGACTTCCTACAGGGCCAGGTAGTCGATGGGGCCAGTGCCCAGGCTGCAGCGGGGCGTCTGGTGGATAGCGCCGAGGCGCTACAACAGGCGGGGGCGCGTTACATCATGGTATGGGTACTGCCGGATCTCGGGCTGACACCGAACTTTTTCGGCACTCCCCTGCAGGGCCAGGTGAGTGCGCTAGGGGGCGCTTTCAACGCTGAGCTGGTCAGTCAACTGGCGACGCTGGATGCCAACGTGATTCCGCTGAATATCCCGCTCAACCTCTCCGAGATCGTCAGCGACCCTGGCCGCTACGGTCTGGTCGCTGATCGCGCCACGGTAATCGGCACCTGCTTCGCCGGTTGCAGCAACCCCAATCCCATTTACGGACTGAATGGCAGTACACCGGATCCGACGAAGTTGTTGTTCAACGACGGCGTTCACCCGACGATTGCTGGTCAGCGCCTGATCGCCGACTACGCCTACTCGCTGCTCTCTGCTCCATCGGAAATCACCTTGTTGCCGGAAATGGCCCTGGGCACGCTGCGCGGCCATCAGGATCAGTTGCGTGCTCAATGGCTGGCTGATTGGGAGGCCTGGCAGGACGTCGGTCAGTGGCGAGTCTTCGTCAACGGAGGCGGCCAACGGCTGGAATATGACCGTCACGATGGTAATTCCGATGGCAATGGTTACAGCCTAAACCTCGGCGCCAGCTATCGCCTCGACGACGCCTGGCGCGTTGGCCTGGCGGCCGGGCTCCACGAACAGAATCTCGAGGCCGGCGCAGCGGATTCCGACTACAACTTGCGTAGCTACATCGGTACGGCCTTCGCTCAGTACCAGAAAAACCGCTGGTGGGGCGACCTTTCCGCCAGCACCGGGCGACTGGAATATGATGACCTGAAGCGCAAGTTTGCCGCTGGCCCGGCCACCAATTCGGAGAAGGGAGATACCGACGGCACACTTTGGGCCGCCAGCGGCCGTTTCGGTTATGACATCGCCCAGCCAGGCAGCCAATGGCACCTGAGCCCCTTCATCAGCGCCGACTACGTACATATCGATGTGGATGGCTATGCCGAGAAAGGCCAGCGCTCGACTGCACTGGGCTTCGACGACCAGACTCGCAAGTCCAAGCGCCTGGGCGCTGGTCTGCAGGGGCTCTACGACTTGAGCCCACAGACTCGCGTGTTCGGCGAGCTGGCGGTGGAACGCGAGTACGAGGATGACGCCACTGATCTGCGCATGTCGCTGAACAGCTTGCCGGGGATCGATTTCCAGTTACCTGGCCATCGCCCGGATGACCGCAGCCTACGTGGCCACTTCGGCCTCAGTCATAGCCTGGGCAACGGTCTGTCGCTACGCGGCAGTTACAGCTACCGACACGCCGACGACGAACTTCAACATGGATTGAATCTGTCGGTATCGCTGGATATCTAACGCCGAATAGGGATTCTCTCAGCCTTTAGACCCGCGACCCCGTGTCGATTGGTGGCCATCACACACAGCGTGCGATGGCCACCACTGCCCCTCCTTCTGATACCCACCTACGGCCGAAGAATGACCTTGCGGCAGTCTTCTTCCTTCTTGTCGAACAACCGGTAACCCTCGGCTGCCTCGGACAGGTTCAGGCGGTGGCTGATGATGATTTCGGGTTTCAGCATGCCACTCTGGATACGCTCCAGCAGATCCGGCAGCAGGCTGTGAACATGGGTCTGGCCCATCTTGAACGTCAGCCCCTTGTCGAACGCGTCACCGAACAGGAAGCCGTGAATAAAGCCGGCATATACGCCCGGCACACTCACCGTACCGCCGCGCCGCACGGCAGCGATGCATTGGCGCAAGGCCTTGCCGCTGCTGCCTTCCAGCTTGAGCTGGGTCAGCAGGGTTTCCGTGGCGCTGCCCTTGGCTTCGAAACCAACCGCGTCGATTGCCGCATCGACGCCGCGATAGCCTTCGGTCTGCTCGATGATGGCCTCGGCCGGATCGTCGATCTTGTCGAAATTGATCGGAATCACCCCATAGGTCGCTTCGGCATAGACCAGACGATAAGCGTGGTGATCGACCATGAAAATCTGCTTGGCACCGAGCATCCGCGCACACGCCGCGGCCATCAGGCCAACCGGCCCGGCCCCATAGATGGCCACGCTACTGCCTTCGCCGATACCGGCATTGATCACCGCCTGGTAGCCGGTCGGCAGGATGTCGGAGAGGAACAGCACGCGCTCGTCATCGAGCTCGTCGGGAATCTTGAACGGCCCGGCATTGGCTTTCGGCACCCGCACCAGCTCGGCCTGCCCGCCGGGGATGCCGCCATACAGATGGCTGAAGCCGAACAGCGCCGCGCCTGACGGGATCTGCTTCTTGTTGATGATCGCGCCACGCCCGGTATTGGTGGTTTCACAGGCGGCCTGCAGGTTCATGTCGCAGAAAAAACAACTGCCACAGGCGATCACGAAAGGCACCACCACCCGGTCGCCCTTGCTCACCGCCGTCACGGCACTGCCGACCTCTTCGACGATGCCCATGAACTCGTGGCCGAATACGTCGCCATGCTTCACCCGAGGAATCTTGCCGCGATACAGGTGCAGATCCGATCCGCAGATGGCCGTGGCGGTGACACGCAGGATGATGTCATCCGGCTCTTGAATGACGGGATCCGCCACGTTGTCGACGCGAACGTCGTTGCTGCCGTGATAGGTCAATGCGCGCATGCTGATCTCCAGAGCGAGTGGGTTGCTGGTGTCTGTTCTAGATACCGAGAAGCCCCCTTGGCCTTAAGTTCATGCATGAGGATAAGTGGGGTTGGCTGGCCCACTTACCGCCTTCAATGGCGGCGCTTGAGCAGCACGATAAAAAACAGCCCACCCAGCGCGGCCGTGGCGATACCGATGGGCAGGTCTTCCGGGGCGATCAGGGTGCGCGCGGCAACGTCCACCCAGACCAGAAACAACGCGCCCAGCAAGCCGCTGACCGGAATCAGCCGGCGATGCTCGGCGCCGACCAGCGCACGGGCCATGTGCGGCACCATCAGGCCGACGAAACCGATGGCGCCGGACAGCGAAACCAGCACGCCGGTCAGCAGCGAGGTGCAGACGAATACCTGCAAGCGCAGCCGCTTGCCGCTGAAGCCCAAACTCACCGCGGTCTGTTCGCCGCTCATCAATGCATTCAGCCCGCGCGACAGCACCAGCAGCGCGACGAAACCGATCGTCACGCAAACTGCCGGCAGCCAGATCACCTCCCAGCGCGCGGCGCCCAGACCGCCGAGCATCCAGAACACCACCGACGCCGCCGCGTGGTGGTCGCCGGTGTACAGCAGCAGATTGACCAGCGCCATCAGCACGAACGACACCGCCACACCGGCCAGCAGCAGCCGATCGCTTTCCAGCCGACCACTGCGCCGCGCCACCGCCAAGACCAGCAGCATGCTGCCCGCAGCGCCAATAAAGGCGGCCAACGGCAAGCTGAACACCCCGAGGAACTCGCCCAGATACAGCACCACCAGCACCGCGCCGAGTGCTGCGCCGGAACTGACGCCGAGTAGATGCGGGTCGGCCAGCGGGTTGCGAGTCACTGCCTGCAGCGCAGTGCCAACCAGGGCCAGCCCGGCGCCGACCAGCGCGCCGAGCAATACCCGCGGCGCGCGGATCAGCCAGACGATAGGCTCCTGGCTGCGGCTCCATTCAGCGCCCAGATCCAGGCCCAGTTGCTTACCGAGGATTCCCCAGACATTGGCCAACGGCACCGCCGCCGGGCCGAAGCCCAGCGCCATCACGCAAGAGAATGCCAGGGCGCTGCACAGGCCGATGATCAGCGCCCGATAAGCCGCTGCGCTGCGGATCGGCATCAGTTTTTCCCCGCCTGCTGATGCAAGCCGGCGGCAATCTTCTCGATAGCCGTGGCGTTCTCTACCGACGGCGTGACCTCCAGATAGGACAGCACCACGAAACGCTGCTCGCGGATCGCCGTCACCGCCTGCAATGCCGGGTTACCGAGCAGGAAGTCACGCTTCTGCTGCCAGGAGCGCGGGCCGTAGTCGACGATCACGATCACCTCGGGGTCGCGCTCCACCACGCTCTCCCAGTTCACCTGGGTCCAGCTGGCCGTGACATCGTCCATCACGTTGTGCCCGCCTGCCGTTTCGATCAGTGCCTGGGGCATGCCCATGCGCCCCGAGGTGGTCGGACGGTCTTCGCCGCTGTCGTAGAGGAACACCCGCGGCGCGCTGCCGGTTTGTTTGACAGTGGTGCGCACCGCCTCGATGCGCTCGCGCAGCTGCCCGACCAGTGCCTCGGCCCGTGGCTGAACCGCGAAGATTCGCCCAAGGTTGAGCAGGTCGCGGTACAGGTCATCGAGGCTGGCGCCCTGCTGTTTCATCACCCAGGAACAGGACTCGCTGAGCTCATAGACGGCGATTCCGAAGGGCTGCAGGGTCGTTGGGGTGACCGCGCCACCGACCCGCATGCCGTAGTTCCAGCCGGCGAAGAACAGATCCGCATCGGCCTCCAGCAAGGTCTCTACGGAGGGATAGCGGCTGGCCAGTTCGGGCACATCGCCGAGCGAATCCTTGAAGGCAGGATCCAGGGTTTTCCAGCCGCTGATGCCGGTGTAGCCGACCATACGCTCGCGCAGGCCGAGGGTGATCAGCATGCTGGTCATGTTGATGTCGTGGCTGACCACGCGCTGCGGTGCCTGCTCGAAAGTCACGTCACGGTCACAGCTGCGCACCGTGAGTGGATAGTCGCTGGCAACTGCCGGCAGCGCGAGCAGCGCCAGCGACAAGCTGCAAAGGTATCTGAAGGTCTTCATTGGGTAATCCAGGTGATCCGTGGGTAGGCATGCAGCGGATGGCTGTCGACCAACGCCTGCACACCGAATACGCGCTGCAACAGCTCGGCGCTCAGCACCTCGCCAGGTGTGCCGCTGGCGACCAGACGGCCAGCGGCCATGACATAGAGGCGGTCGCAGAAAGCCGCCGCCAAGTTCAGGTCATGAAAGCTGGCCAGGGTACTCAGGCCAAGGCTGCGCAGATGCTGCAGCAACTCCAGTTGGTAACGCGGGTCGAGGTGGTTGGTCGGCTCGTCGAGAATCAGCAAGCCGGGTTGCTGAACCAGCGCCCGGGCCAGCAACACCCGTTGTTTCTCGCCGCCGGAAAGGTTGGCGAACGCCTGACTGGCCTGCTCAGTCAGGCCAACCTGCTGCAGCGCCTGGGCGACCAGCGTGGCGTCCTCGGCGCTGTCGCCAGCGAACAGGCCCTGGTGCGGCGTGCGTCCCATGGCGACCACATCGGCGACGCTGAGGCCGAACTCCTGGGGAAACTCCTGCAGCACCACGGCGATGCGTTGCGCACTCCAGCGCGGGGTCTGCCGCCAGAGGTTCTCGCCGTCGAGATGCAGGCTGCCGCTCGCCGGCTCGCTGGAGCGGTAGGCGCAGCGCAACAGGCTGGTCTTGCCACTGCCGTTGGGGCCGATGAGGCCGACGAACTCGCCCTCGCCAATATGCAGATCGATATCCTGCAACAGCCAGCGTGGCGCACTGCGCCGACTCTCGACGGCCCATGACAGCTTTTCGATGCTTAGCCTCGACATGCCCGACTCCTGCTTGTGGCGCACCGGCAAGCTACCCGGTGCGCCGGTGTTTAGAAGCTGTAGTCAGCCGTGACAAAGAACGAGCGCGGCTCGCCCAGGTACCATTGTTCGCCGTCACTGCTACTGGTGGTGGCGTACTGGCGGTCGAACAGGTTGTTCAACTCCAACCCCAGACGCACCTCCGGCAACACCTGCCAGGCGACGTTGGCGTCTACCACGGTATAAGCAGGAACCTCTACGGTATTGGCCGTATTGGCGTAGCGCGTGTCGACATAGCGGGCACCGATACCGGCCTCCACCTGCTCGTTCAACGCCTTGCTCAACCAGAGGTTGGCGGTACGGCGTGGCACATCGGTCGGGCGATTGCCACTGCGATCACCACCGGCTTCGATGAAGTCGTCGTACTCGGCACGCACCAGTGCGGCGTTGGCAGAGACCTGCCACCCGTGACCCAGTGCCAGCTCCAGCGTGGCTTCCAGCCCATCGGAAGATTGCTGGCCGATCTGCTCGGTAGGTGCCGCTGGCGTGGCACGGCTGAGCAGTTTCTCCTTGACGATGTGATAGGCCGCCAGCGTCCACTCGCCACGCCCCTCCCAGAATGCGTGCTTGAGGCCGAACTCGGTCTGGCGCGCTTCGCTCAGGTCGAACTGCTGCTGGGTCGGGCTCAGCGTGAGCAGATTGCTCACACCCTCGGTGCTGGTGGCGTACTGCCCGTAGAGCGACAGTTCCGGGGTCAGCTCGAAGACCAGCCCGGCGCGCCAGTTATCACCGCTCAAGCTGCGATCGACACGCGCACCATCGTCCAACGCGGTGCGATCGATATGCACCTGATCACGGCGCACACCGGTGACCAGAGAAAGGCGCTCGGTGAGCTGGGTACGGTTCTCGGCGAACAGCGAGAACTGCCTGGCCTGGTTGAGCTCGCGCGGGCGGTAGCGATCATCACTCAGATACGAGCCGCCGTAGGACTGTGCCAGCGGCACGACATCACCAAGGCTGTTGTCGAAATCGTGGTGGCGGGCGAAGCGGATGCGGTTGTAATCGACACCGACGACGGTGCGGCTGTCGAGCCCGAACAGTGGATGGTCGAGGGTGAAGCTCTGACGATCACCCACCTGTTCCTGAGTGTGCTTGATGCGCCAAAAGTCACCACGCTCGACCAGATCCCCCGGCTGCCAGCGATAGGCCTCGGCGTTGCGCCAGTAGCGCTGGGTCTTGATGTAGTAGAGCTGGTTGCTGGCACTGAGGGTGTCGCTGATCTGCCAGTCGGTGACCAGACGGGTGATCTGGTCGTGGTACTGAATATCGGCGTCAGCGACGTTGTAGTTGCGCTCACGCAGGCTCTCGCGAAAACGGCCATCGACCAGCGGCGTGCCCAGGTAGCGCATCGGCTGCTGATCGGCATGATCGTGGGACAGGGTGAAGCTCAGGTCGTCACTGGCATCCCAGCGCAACGCCGCGCTGAGCGCCAGGCTCTCGGAATCGCCACGGTCGACCCAGCCGTTGCTGGCCTGCTGGTTGAGGGTGAAACGGTAACTCAAGGCGTCGTTCAGCGAGCCACCGCTGTCCAGCGCAGCCTGGCGACGATCATCGCTGCCATACCCCAAGCGCAGTTGATTGCGGACCTCACCAGCAAAGGGCTTCTTCGGGATGACGTTGATCACCGCACCGGTCGCGCCCTCGCCATAGAGCACCGAAGCCGGGCCACGCAGCACGTCGAGACGCTCTACCGACCAGGTATCCACCGGGAAGGTCACGGTGCCGGCGCCGATGTACTGGCGGGTACCGTCATACAGCTGCATGGTCGAGGCATGCCCGGAAAAGCCGCGCGCCGACAGCGCGGTGCCACCATTGCCTGGGGTACCAATGGTGGTGATACCCGGTGTGCGGGTCACGGCATCCTGCACGGTGAGGTTATTGCGGCCGCGCACTTGCGCACCGCTGAGGCTGCTGGTGCTCGCTGGCGTTTTCAGCGGGGTGAGCCCCAGGCGCGAACCGGAAGTGGTAGGCGTATGCAGATCAGGCGGCGACGATTCATCGGCAGTGCCGGTGATCGCCGTCGAGGGCAAGGCCATCGGCTCGTCTGGTTCTGCAGCCTGAGCCGGCAAGGCGAGAAGCGCACAGGGCAACAGCCCAACGCGCAGGGATTTGCCCGACAGGGCATCGAACAGGGAATATCGGGACATGTCGTTCCACTCGAAACAGGAATGAATGAATCCCGGAGGGAACAACGCATAGGGAATCGCAGGCGCACGAAGCCCACGGAAACCGGCCTGCGCCCGCCCACCGCGGGTTTGCCAAACAGAAGTTTCGGGCCGGTCTCCGGGCTCACGAGGGTCATGAAGCATTCACCTTCCCATGCCGTGGCACAGTGGTTAATCGAATGCTTCGCTCGCATACCGTTGCGGGGGCAGCGCCGGACTGATCATTTTGGAGGTGACCTCTCAATGACGAACCGGCTTCCCGTTTCACCCCATGCACGGCGGCATGGGACACCTGAAACTGGCGCGCATCTGACCATCGAAGCGTCGAGCCGTCAATCATCGCCATGCAGCTGCCTCGATCCATACAGCATGGCATCGCCTGCTGGGATAACATCGCCCGACCCCGGATTGGCCAGGAAACACAGGATGCAGCGAGACGATGATCGAGCGCCCGCCAGGCGCTCCTCTACCGCCCCAGGCAAGCCGCCGACGCTGGCGGACGTGGCCAAGGTCGCCGGAGTTTCGCCGATCACCGTGTCGCGCACCCTCAACCAGCCGGAGATCGTCCGCCCGGAACTACGCGAAAAGGTCTTTCGTGCCGTGCACAAGACCGGCTACGTGCCAGCCATGCTCACCGGCGTGGCCGAGCAGCGCAGCCGGCTGATTTCCCTGCTGGTGCCGACGGTTGCCAATTCGATCTTCTCGGACACGGTGCAGGCGCTGATCGACACCCTCACCGAAGCCGGCCACGAGACGCTGATCGGCCTGACCAATTACAGCGCCGAGCGCGAAGAACAGCTGCTCGACGCCATCCTGCGGCGGCGCCCCGATGGCATCGTGCTGACCGGCACCCTGCACACCAAGGCCAGCCGCACGCGCCTGTCGCGCTCGGGCATTCCGATCGTCGAGTCCTGGGATCTCGCGCCGCGGCCGCTGGACATGCTGGTGGGGTTTTCCCACGAGGCGGTCGGGGTGGCCACCGCGCTCTACCTGATGGGCAAGGGCTACCGCCGTTTCGCCGTGGTGACGCTGGATGACCCGCGCGGCCACCGCCGCTGCGAGAGTCTGATCCGCGAACTGGCAAGCCAGGGGATTGCCCAGGTGCCTCGCGTGGTACTGCCGCCGCCGGCGACGGTAAACCTTGGCCGCGAGGGCCTGCAGCGCCTGCTGGCAGGCGGCGAACGCCCCGATGTGGTGGTATGCAGTTCCGACACCCTGGCCCACGGCATTCTCGAGGAAGCCACCGAGCTGGGCATTCGCGTGCCGCAGGATCTGGCCGTGATGGGCTTTGGTGATCTGAGCAGCGCCGCTCACCTGCACCCCGCCCTCTCCACCGTGCGCATCAACGGCGCGGACATCGGCGTGCAGGCCGCCCGTGCGCTGGTGCAACGCCTCGATCACCCCCATGAAGAGCCGGTGAAAGTACGCATCGATACCGGCTTTAGCATTGTTGAACGGCAAAGTGCGTGAGAGTCGACTCACATATCCAGCACCTACTTCATTCGGCTTTGGCTGTTTAGGGGCGGAAGCGGACATAGAGCGCTGCTGCTTTTGTGGGAGAGGCTTTAGCCGCGAGCTCTTTGTTTGCCTTGATAAAAAGCTCGCGGCTAAAGCGGATCGCCGCCCGGCCCCTCCTACAAGTTACGCGACCGGCCGCTTCCGCCTCGAAGCAGCCCTGAAGCTCTGCCCATTCCCTTGAATGATTACCTAATCAGCTTAACGTCCGGATTCACGTCAGTGATTTGAACCACCTGGCGGCACCAACAAAAACGTCAAGCGAGGTAATCAACGTGAGCGAACAACCCCTTTCCCAAGGCTGTGCAGACCAGGATCAGATCGCCTGGATTCGTATCGCCTCGGTGTTCCTGCCCCTGGCCAACCCGATCAGCGATGCCAAGGTGCTCACCGGACGGCAGAAGCCGATGACCGAAATCGCCATGCTGTTCGTGGAGATCGAAAGCAAGGACGGCCATCGCGGCCTTGGCTTCAGTTATTCGAAACGCGCGGGCGGCCCCGGCCAGTTCGCCCATGCCAAAGAAATCGCCCCGGCACTGCTCGGCGAGAACCCCAGCGATATCCAGAAGCTGTGGGCCAAGCTGTGCTGGGCCGGCGCCTCGGTCGGTCGCAGCGGCCTGTCGACCCAGGCCATCGGGGCCTTCGACGTCGCCCTGTGGGACATGAAGGCCAAGCGCGCCGGCCTGTCCCTGGCACGCCTGCTGGGCGCTCAGCGCGACTCGGTGCGCTGCTACAACACCTCGGGCGGCTTCCTGCACACGCCGCTCGATCAGTTGATGAAGAACACGGATCTGTCCCGTGAAAAAGGTATCGGCGGCATCAAGCTCAAGGTCGGCCAACCCAACTCGGCTATCGACATCGAACGCGTCAGCACCGTACGCCGCCACCTGGGCGACGACTTCCCGCTGATGGTCGACGCCAACCAGCAATGGGATCGCCCGACCGCCCAGCGCATGTGCCGCAAGTTCGAAGAATACAACCTGGTGTGGATCGAAGAACCGCTGGACTGCTATGACGCCGAAGGTCACGCAGCCCTGGCGGCAGCCTTCGATACGCCGATCGCCACCGGGGAAATGCTCACCAGCGTTGCCGAGCACGCCGAGTTCATCAAGACCCGTGGCGCCGACTACCTGATGCCGGATGCGCCTCGCGTTGGCGGTATCAGTCCGTTCCTGAAAATCGCCTCGATGGCCGAACAGGCGGGCTTGATGCTGGCCCCGCATTTCGCCATGGAACTGCACGTGCACCTTGCCGCGACGTACCCCACCGAGCCCTGGGTCGAGCACTTCGAGTGGCTGGAGCCGCTGTTCAACGAGCGCCTGGAAACCCGTGACGGGCGCATGCTGGTACCGACGCGACCGGGTCTCGGTCTGTCCCTCAGCGACCGTGTTGCAGGTTGGACCGCCCAGGAAGTGGAGATCGGCCTGCGCGGCTAACCCACCCGGCGACGTCACAGCCATGCAGGGTGGATCGGGCCGCGCAGGCAAGCGTCCTCCACCCTGCTCGATGCAATCGGCAATGCCGCCAGCGGATCGGTGACGCGACACTGGCACCAAGGCAGCGAATGCAACTCACGACGATACCGGTCCTGGCGCCGGTATCGGTCGTCAATAACCTTACTTTCCTAATGATGGCGCTTTAATTGCGTGAATCGACGCACTAAACTGCGCGTCGTTCGCGCGGACAACTACCTTGGATAAAGCGCGTAACGTCGCCGAAAGCTGCGCTGGCCATTAAAGCTTCTGCACTGCTGGTCGAATAAATAGAAACCCACGGATGTTTTCTTTGCCAGGAGCTGCGGCATGCAGTCGTTGAAGTCGCTTTACGATTCAATCGAGATGCACTTTTTCGATACCCTGACCAAGAAGTTATCCAGCCTTTTCCTGCTGGTGGTGGTCAGTGGTCTGCTGTTCTGGGTCGCTACCAGCCTGCGTGCCGACATCCTCCAGCAACTGCAAGCCGCGCAGATCGATGCCGCCCTGCTGAGCCGCATCGAAGCCAAGCTCGACACCCTCGGCAACGCGCTGCTGCTCAGTGCGCTGTTCACCCTGGGCATGGTCAGCTTCATGGTCTGGTACTTCCGCCATCTGATCGTGCGGCCGGTCGATAACATGACCCGCGCCCTGGAAGAAATCGCCAACGGCGAAGGCGACCTGTCCCGCGATCTGCCGCTGCTGACCCACGACGAAATCCGCACCCTGGCCAGCACCTGCAACCGCTTCCTGGCCAAGCAACGCGAGATCATCAGTAATGTGCAGGCACTCACCGTGCAGATCGCCGTGGAGTCCGCCCGCTCGCTGAAGAACATCAGCGACTCCAGCGAAAGTGCCACCCACCAGGCACGCTTCGCCAATGAAGTGATGAGCGAAAGCAACAGCGCCGTTGGCCGCATCGCAGAAGTGTCGCAGCAGACTCAGGCGATCTCCGGCACCACCGCACAGAACCTCAGCATGGCGCGCGACTCCTACGCCGAACTGTTGGAAGTGACCGGCAATATCGGCGCCATCTCCAATAGCCTCAACGAGTTTGGCGTGCTGGTGTCCGCACTCAACGAGCGCTCCTCGAACATCAAGTCGGTGGTCGGGCTGATCCAGCAGATATCCTCGCAGACCAACCTGCTGGCTCTCAACGCGGCCATCGAAGCCGCCCGCGCCGGCGAAAGCGGCCGTGGCTTCGCCGTGGTCGCCGACGAAGTACGCACCCTGGCGCAGAACGTCAGCCGCGCTACTGGCGACATCTCGCAGAACATCGACGCCATGCTCAAGGAAGTGGGCTCGACTCACGAGCAGACCGCACTGATCAGCACCAGCGCGCGGGAAACCCAAGTGGTGGTCGAACGCGCCACTGGCCATTTCGAAAGCATGATCGTCGACTTCGAATCCACCAACGGCAAGCTCGCGGAAATCGCCGAGCACATCCAGCAGGTGGCCGATGCCAACACCGGCATCAACGAGCGGGTCACGCAGATCCACGCCGACAGCCAGGCCATCGACGAGCGCATGCAGCGCTCCGCCACCGCCACCCGCGATCTCTCTGGCGTAGCCGAAAAAGTGCAGACGCTGCTCGGCCGCTTCGTGCTCGGCCAAGGCGAACTGGATGCCGCCATCACCCGCGCCAGCCAGTGCCGCGACATCCTGCAGGTTCGCCTGGCCGCGTTGCAGCGCGAGGGCGTGAACTTGTTCGACCAGAACTACCGGCTGATTCCCAACACCGATCCCAAGCAGTACATGACCGGCTACACCGAGCGCTTCGCGCAGATCTGCCAGGAAGAGATCGACAAGCTGACCAAGGGCACGTCGGGCGGCATCGTCACCTTTATCGTCGACAACAAAGGCTACTGCCCGGTGAACAACAGCTGGGTGTCGAAAGCGCCCACCGGCAATCGCGCCGTCGACCTGCCGGTGTGCCGCAACAAGCGCATGTTCTCCGACCCGGTCGGCCTGCGCGCAGCAACCAACACCCAACGCTTCCTGCTGCAGACCTACCTGCGCGACACCGGCGAGATCATGACCGAGATCGACGTACCGTTCATTTTCGACGGTCGCCACTGGGGCAACATGCGCATGGGCTTCGACGCCTCACGGCTGCTCGCCAAACCCTGAAGGTTAATGGTGCGCAACAAAGGTTGCTGCCGGGATCAGCCGTGCGGGGGCGATCCCTACAGTAGGGATCGGTGCCGGAAACGAGGGCGCTGCCCAGTGCTGGTGTGGTAGGACATGACCGGGCTGCGCAACGGCCGCACGCCGCGCCTCGTCAAACAATACGCGGACATGCATGGGTTACTGCGGCGAGCGGCCAAGAACTTTGCCGATGAGGCGAAAACCCGCGTTTTCCCTGGCCCTGAGCATGCCTTTGACGATCAAAAGCGCTGAATACCAGCGCCACCTCCGACCTAGCCCCCTCTCCCACACAACCAGCACTGATAAGGCCTGAAGAACAGGCGACATCTGCCTGGCCTGCAGCGTCAATGATGAGCCCAAGGTGGGGGAGACACTAAAGCCTGCCGCCTTCCCAGAGAAGGCCGTTGAAGGGATCTGCAAGCAGCAGACCTGCTCGCGCGACTACAGCCGAACACCACGCACTCAAACCCCGCTCAAGCAGGTTTGATTACTCACTCGTCGCCGGCGGTGCCAATGTGGCGAGTATCCGGGCGCGGCATACATCTAGAATTTCCTGGGCCAGCGGGCTGTCGTCTGGGCAGGCTCGCGACAACACAATGGCGCCAACCGCATGAGCAATCGTGTTGATGCTTTTGGCTCGTGCTTCGGCTGCCGAGCCTCCATCAAGCTCGGTCGCGGCCAGCTGACGCTCGATACCGGCAGCAAATGTCTCGCGGACAAAGTCCGGCTGACGAGACGCATCGCCACAGAGCGCGGCCATGGTGCAGCCCTCGCCCGGCTCATCGCGATGGCTGCGAGACAGGTATTGCCCCACGAACTCGGATAAATCGGCACCAGCCGTTTGTGCTGCCGATTGCTCAAGCCCATAAACCGCCGCTTCAGCCATCAGATCCGCTTTCGAACCGAAGTGCTTGTAGAAGCCGCCATGGGTAAAGCCCGCAGCAGCCATCAGGTCGGCAATGCCGATCCCATCGTAACCACGCTCACGAAACAGCCTGGATGCCGTCTCGACGATGTGCGCACGGTTTGCTTGCACCTGGGCTTTGCTGACTTTCACGTGTTTGGCCTCGCTTGTATGGCGGCAATCTAGAGCGCGATCTTACATTGATGTCGATCTAAATCAAAATTCTTGACACTTATGATTACAAACATAATCATTAAAGCCACTTCACTGAAGCCCACCCGGCTCCCCACATCACGTAGAGGCATGGCATGACCGACAAGACGATCTTCGACCCCTTCACCCTTGGTGCACTGACGCTCAACAATCGCATTGTCATGGCCCCATTGACCCGCAACCGGGCGGGCGATGGCCTGGTACCCACTGACCTGACTGCCACCTACTATGCCCAGCGCGCCTCGGCGGGCCTGATCATCACGGAAGCCACTCAGGTCTCCCCGCAAGCTCAGGGTTATCAAAACACCCCCGGTCTCTATACCCCTGAACAGATCGATGCCTGGCGCAAGGTGACCGATGCGGTGCATGCCAAAGGCGGCCGCATCTTCGTTCAGTTGTGGCACGTGGGCCGGGTATCGCACGTTGACCTTCAGCCAGGGGGCAAAGCGCCGGTCGCGCCTTCGGCAATCCGCGCTGAAACCAAGACCTTCGTTAACAACGGTTTTCACGACGTGTCCGAACCGCGTGCACTAGAGCTGGAGGAGCTGCCAGGCATCATCGAGGACTTCCGCCAAGCCGCCGCCAATGCGATCGCCGCCGGTTTCGACGGCGTCGAAGTCCACGGTGCCAACGGCTACCTGCTCGAGCAGTTCATCAAGGATGGCGCCAACCAGCGCACCGACCGTTACGGCGGCTCCATCGAAAACCGGGCACGCCTGCTGCTGGAAGTGACGGCGGCAGTGGTCAAGGAAATCGGCGCACAGCGCACGGGCGTGCGCATCTCGCCTGTTTCACCGGCCTCGGGCATCAGCTGCAGCCAGCCACAGCCCCAATACGATTACATCGCGGAACAACTCAGCGCCCTCGGCGTGGCGTACCTGCACGTGGTCGAAGGCGCCACAGGCGGCCCACGCGATAACGCGCCGTTCGACTATGACTCGCTGCGTAGCCGCTTCAAGCAGGTTTATCTGGCCAACAACGGCTACGACCTGGATTTGGCCACGACCCGACTCGCGCAGAGCAAGGCCGATCTGATCGCCTTCGGTCGCCCCTTCATCAGCAATCCGGATCTGGTCGAGCGCCTCAGCACCAATGCACCGCTCGCCCAGCTGGATCCGACCACGCTCTACGGCGGTGGCGCCAAGGGTTACACCGATTACCCAACGCTGGGCTGAACCGAGTCTCTTCAAACACAGGAGCCGCCCTCTTTCTGGCCGGCCGATTCACACCTTATCCAGGCACCGCACATGACCACTATCTCTACTGTTCTTATCACCGGCGCCTCCTCCGGCATCGGCGCTGTTTATGCCGAACGCTTCGCACGTCGCGGCCATAACCTAGTCCTGGTCGCACGTGACCAGGCTCGTCTTGAAGCCCTGGCTGCGCGCCTGCACGAGGAAACCAAGGTTGCCATCGACGTGCTGCGCGCTGACCTCACCCAACCCAGCGATCTGGCTGTGGTCGAGGCCCGCCTGCGCGAAGACGCCAGCATCGGCATTCTGATCAACAATGCCGGCCTGGCTCAGTCCGGTGGTTTCGTGGCACAGGACGCACAGTCCATCGACCGCCTGATCGCCCTCAACATTACCGCCCTAACGCGGCTAGCCAACGCCATTGCACCGCGCCTGGCGCAGGCCGGCGAAGGTTCGATCGTCAACCTGGGTTCGGTTGTCGGGCTGTCGCCAGAATTCGGTATGACCATCTACGGAGCGACCAAGGCCTACGTACTGTTCCTGTCCCAGGGGCTGAGCCTGGAACTAGCGCCCAAGGGCGTCTACGTACAAGCGGTTTTACCGGCGGGCACCCACACTGAGATCTGGGAACGCGCCGGCATCGACATCAACACGCTCCCTGAATTGATGAAGGTGGATGAACTGGTCGACGCGGCACTGGCCGGTTTCGACAGCCGCGAGCTGGTCACCATCCCGCCGCTGCATGTGGCCGAACGCTGGGATGCCCTGGACGCATCACGCCAGCTGCTGCTATCCGATATACGCATGGCCAGCGCGGCAGAGCGCTATCGCACGAAGGGCTGATAAGCCCGCGGTCACCATGAGCAACCGCCAACCCGCGCTTCGGTTCTACCACTAAGCACCGAAGCGCAGATTGGCAGATGCCACTCCCCCTTCCCGACCAGCACTGGCCAGCGCTCTACACCCTCACAGCTCAACGCCATGGTTCGCGGCATCCGGCTCACTTATCGAATTGGACGCTGACAGCATCGAGTTCCTCAACGACCTTGTCCGGCTCCTGGCTCAGCGGCAGGTTGTCCTGATCCCGTATGGCGTCATAGCCCTCTGCGGGGTCTGCCGGCAGCGCCGAGAACAGTGGTTCGAGATCCGTTTGAGCAGCGCCACGTTCCGCGACCAGTTCGAAGGTTTTGCGGTTCGCGCTGGGTGAAGTCAGGGACGCGACCAGCACCTCGGCGATCTGCGCACGAGCCACCACACCGTCGGACGGCGAACTCGCCCAGTGCGTGTCGCCCTGGCGCATTACCAGGCGCTGTTGGTCGGCGGCGTTGTAGTCGAACCAGCCGGGCCGCACGATGGTGTAAGGCAGCCCGCTGGCACGCACGAGGCGTTCTCCGCGACGTTTCCAGTCATGCCCGACTGTGGGTTTGGTGACACCGACAGTGGTCATCAGAGCGATCCGTGCCGGCGCCTGCAACACGCCAAGAACATTGCGCACCGCCCCATAGTTCACCGCCTCCGCGCCACTGGGATCGTTGCCACTGATGCCATGAGTGAAGATGACTGCGCTGACGCCTGCCACAGCCTCTGGCAGGGTTTCGGCGCGAGTCAGGTCACCAACCACCACCTTCACTCCTGCAGGAAACAGCGATACCTGGGCGGGATCACGCACCAAAGCGCGCGTCTCGTAGCCACGCCTGAATGCCTCTGCCACCGCCAATCGGCCGATGCTTCCGCTGGCACCCACGACCAGCACCACAGGCTTTTCCGCCCCAGTGGCAAGCCCTTCTTCGGATTCCCGCTCAGTGGCGGCACGGCTTTCACTGGCCTTCGAGATGGCCTGTGGTGGTGTCGCTCCGGCCATGACGATTTCGGCGAACATCGCCAGCAAAAGCGTCATGCCGTACTGGATGGTGAGTCGATTCATCATGCGTACCCGTATGAGCGAAAGGCAGGATGCACAGCACTCAGCGGCAGGCCAGTGACTGCAATGCAGATGAGGGACGTTAAGCGAAGGAGTGAGCCCGGACTAGCCAGGTAAACCGGCAAGGGCCTATGAGCAGAACTAATCAATGGGCCATAGCGCCGCCTGCGGGGAGGTTAGAGCGCATGAAGAAATGAGCCATCCAGTACATCGTTGCCGACAATCAGGCACTGCAAACAGCCACCGATGATAGTCGTGTTATGTACGAGGATCAGGGCGCAGAAAGCCCTAGTCTGCGTGGCTCCAGGTTCACGCGGGCAATGTGTTTTACCTGCTCAACTCTTGCAGGCGCGAATTTGAAATCCCCGAATTTCCTAGCTTCATCCATCGCATTCTGCTCAGGACGAATCCGGATGAACTTTCAAAACCGCTCTGACCTCCCATCTTCAACGCGTCGGAAGAATCATCAGCCGCACGCTTCCTTTTTACCTTGATGAGAGGACTGAGTGACCACCATGAGTAATCAACTGGCAGGCAAAAAAGTACTGTTCATCACCTCGAATACGGGGATCGAGCGGGATGAGCTGATCAAACCGCTTGAAGCGCTCAAGGCACAGGGTGCTTCGGTCACCCATGGCTCAAGTGACGGCGGAACGACCCAGACGTTCGTTCAGGACACTGAGAAAGATCGCACGGTCGAATCTCAGGTTGCGCTGGCCGGCCTCAAGGCGTCGGATTTTGATGCGCTGGTAATCCCAGGCGGTACGGTCAATGCCGACACGCTGCGATTGGATGAAAACGCCCAGCGCCTGGCAAAGGAGTTCGCCGATGCGGGCAAAGTAATCGCTGCGATTTGCCATGGGCCGTGGCTGCTAATCAACGCTGGCGTTATCAATGGTAAGACGCTCACCTCTTATCCCAGCGTCAGGCTCGATCTGGAAAATGCCGGTGCTGCGGGTTGGGTAGATGTTGAGGTCAAGCAATGCCAAGCCAATGGATGGCCTTGATTACTTCGCGTACCCCCAAGGACATCCCGGCGTTCAACGAAGCTATCGTTACAGCGCTTGAGGTGGCGTGAGGCGCAGATGAGTCAAAGGCCCTATCCGACTGGCCACTGGATCAGTGACTGAGGTCTCCAAATAAGTTTGGGCTTCAGGCCAACAGCAGTCCTTGGTCACGCCCAGTGGCTGGGCTGATCTTGGGGCACTAACCAGGGTAAACGGCAGCCCCACTGGGCTGCCGTTTACCGCTAAATAACCCGCTTGATCGATATGTAATCGCAGTTGGCGCGCAGGGGCACTGTCACAGGCTTCGATGTCCGGTTACGGCCTTTTGAAGCCATTTAAGATAAAAACGAATCTGCCCTTTTTCTGGTTCCAAGTCATAAATAACACTTCAGCCATGCCCCTCGAGGTGCCTTATGAGTTTGATTCCCGAACTGAACAGCGAAGCTGATGTGCTCATATGTGGAGCCAGCCGAGGTATTGGCTTGGCACTGTGCGCAGCTTTGCTTGCTCGCGATGATGTGGCCCGGGTATGGGCAGTAGCGCGAAAAGCCAGCACCTCCCCAGAGCTGGCAAAGCTTACAGAACAGTATGGCCAACGCCTGAAACGAGTCGACTGCGACGCGCGCGATGAGCAATCCCTCGAAACGCTTGCGAGCGAGACGCGTGAAGAATGTGATCATCTACACCTCGTTATCAGCACGCTAGGCATTCTTCATCAAGACGGTGCAAAAGCAGAAAAGGGTCTTGCACAACTGACGCTTGCGAGCATGCAAGCGAGCTTCGCGACCAACACCTTTGCGCCGATCCTATTGCTTAAACACCTACTCCCGTTATTGCGCAAGCAGCCCTCTACCTTCGCGGCGCTCTCCGCGAGAGTTGGCTCTATTGGCGATAACCGATTGGGTGGCTGGTACAGCTACCGATCCAGTAAAGCGGCACTCAACCAGTTGCTACACACGGCCAGTATCGAACTGAAACGCCTGAATCCTGCCTCTACTGTCCTGGCTGTACATCCAGGCACGACCAACACGACTCTGTCTCAGCCATTTCAAGCGAACGTGCCAGATGGACAATTGTTCGAACCGGCGTTCTCAGCGGATCGCATTATCGAGTTGGTAGGGGCACATGGATCGGAAGACAGCGGAACCTTCTGGGCTTGGGACGACAAACCCATTGTCTGGTGACTTATTACTGGCGAAAACTAGGTAGCTATTAGCTCGCCCCGTCCCATCTGACCGGCTATTTTCGGCGGCAAAAGCGGACGGTCATATAGGCTGCATATCTTGGTGACGCTGCTTATCTAGCGACTTGGATTGGCGAACCCAAGATGCCTCTTCAAGCCGCTGATACTGTCGCATTCACGCTGTCTGGATCGCCGGCATCCGTAGACGCTTAAACATCGCGGCGTCTCGACTGGCAGCAAGCAGCTAAACAGCCAAAGCCCGTGTGTCCGCCAAAATTCGCGCGGCATCCCGCGCCGGCGGCAAGCCAAAAACACGGGCGTAGTCGCGGCTGAACTGGGTGGGGCTTTCATAGCCCACTTCATAGGCCGCCGTGGTGACGCTCTTGGCACTGGACACCAACAGCGTGCGGGCCTGGAGCAGCCGAACGCGCTTCTGATACTGCAATGGGCTCAAGTTGGTCACTGCTTTGAAATGACGGTGGAAGGCCGACACACTCATCGCTGCTTTCTCAGCCAAGTCGTCGACACGAATGGGCTCGGCGAAGTCGCGACGAATCCACTGGATGGCCAGGCTTACTCGGGCCATGGCGGTATCCGGGGCTGCGATTTCACGCAGCATCCAGCCTTGAGGCCCCTGCAACACACGGTAGAGAATTTCCCGCTCATACGCCGGCGCCAGTGCGGTGATGTCTTGCGGGCGCTCCATCAGTCGCAACATACGCACCCACGCATCCATGAGTTCGGGCGTCACTGCGGCTACGGAAAAGCCATTTTCCTGCGCAACCCGCTCGGCAGGTATGGGCAGGTCTGCCAGCAGCGTGGCGAGAATCGTAGGGTCCAACGTTAGGCTCACGGCCAGGTACGGCTCGCCCGTGGCGGCGGTGTGCACCTTGCCCACGGCCGGCAACTCGATGGACATCACAAAGTAAGTCGCCGGGTCGTAGCGCAAGGTGCGGTCGCCCACGGTCATCGACTTACTGCCCTGCAAAATCAGGTTGATCATCGGGTCGTACACAGCGGCCAACAAATGTTCCGGCACTTCGCCTTGCACCATGGCGACACGGGGAATGCCGGTTTCCGTACGCCGGTTCTCGGCGTGGGCGGCCAGCGCCCGGAGTTCGTTCAGTTGATTGTTCATGCTGAGCATCTGACGCCAGAGCGGGTAGGCAGTGCAAGCAAAAAGCAGAAACAGGCAGGTTTCGAGTAGGAATGGCTGCGTGGCTGCGCAGGGTGGTCGCTACTGTGGCACCTCATCTAATCGACATCGGAGCACACCATGAGCGTCATTCTGATCACCGGCGGCAGCCGTGGCATCGGCGCCAGTACCGCCACCCTGTGCGCCGAACGAGGTATGGGCGTTGTCCTGACCTATAACAACAACCCGAAAGCGGCGCAGGCAGTGGTCGAGCAGATTCGGGCAGGTGGCGGCAAAGCCGTTGCGCTGAAACTGGATGTCGCCGACGTGAGCAGCTTTGGCGCTTTTGCTGAAACGGTTCAGCAGGTCTTGCAGCAGGTATGGGAGGTGGCGCACCTCGACGGTGTAGTCAATAACGCCGGCTACGGTCTGTTCAATCCAATCGCGACGGTCAGCGAAGCGCAATTCGATGGGCTATTTAACGTTCACCTCAAGGGCCCGTTTTTTCTGACCCAAACACTGCTGCCGTTGCTGGCCGACGGCGCCAGCATCGTCAACCTCACTAGCGCCACGACCCGTGTAGCCACGGCGGGCGTTGCGCCGTACGCCGCATTCAAAGGCGGCCTGGAAGTGCTGACCCGTTACATGGCCAAGGAGTTTGGCGAACGTCGGATTCGCGCCAACGCCGTCTCGCCAGGGGCCATTCGTACCGAGTTGGGTGGCGGCCTGAACGATGAATTTGAGGCGTTGCTCGCCGGGCAAACCGCGTTGGGCCGGGTCGGCGAGCCAGAAGATGTGGGCCGAGTGATCGCCACGTTGTTGTCGGCAGAAAGCGCCTGGATCAATGCTCAGGCCATTGAGGTTGCTGGCGGTTACATGGTTTAGAACCCTCCACACACCCCCTTTAAACGAGGAAAACACCATGCTTGACCATGTCTTTATTTCTGTCGCAGACCTGCAGCGCTCCATCGCGTTCTACAGCGCCGCGCTGCCACCGCTGGGCATCACCAGCCGTCTTGATTACGACGGCAAGGATGGCCCGCCCGGCCATCCCGACCTCAAGGGGTTTGGGGCAAACGGGCGCGTATTTTTCTGGCTGCGCGAAGGCGTTGTTGAAGGGCGCGCGGCGCACATCGGCTTTGTCGCCAATAGCCGCGCGCAGGTAAATGCCGCCTACGCCGCCGCTATTCAGGCCGGCGGCACAGACAACGGTCCGCCTGGCGCCCGTTTGCACTACGACCCCGAGTACTACGCCGCCAATGTGCTGGACCCGGACGGCTATAGCCTCGAATTCGTCTACAAAAAATGGCAGCACAGCGCATGAAAAAACTACTGATATACGGCGCTGCGGGTTACACCGGCGCCATGGTTGCAGAACAAGCCAAGTCCGCTGGGCTGAACGTCGAAATTGCCGGCCGCGATGCCGCCAAACTGCAAAAGTTGGCCGAGCGCCTGAGCGTTCCCTATCGGGTCTTTCCGCTCGATGAGCCGCTAGGTAGCGCCTTGGAAGGAGTGGACGTACTGCTGAACTGTGCGGGACCGTTTGCACTCACCGCGCATCCCTTGATGCACGCCTGCATCGAGGCCGGTGTTAGCTACCTGGACATCACCGCCGAAATCAACGTTTACCGATTGGCTGAGCGGCTCAGCGTGCAGGCCGCCAAAGCGGGGGTGATGCTGCTGCCCGGTGTTGGCTGGGACGTGGTGCCAACCGACTGCCTGGCCATGCATGTAGCGCAGCGTGTGCGTAGCCCTCAATCGCTGCGTGTTGCGCTTCAGGTGGCCGGGTGCATGTCGCGAGGGTCAGCAATCAGCGCCAGCGAAATCATCGGCGCAGGCTTGATGGCGCGGATCGATGGGCGACTGGTCGCCACGCCCGACGCCCAGCCACAGTTGTTCGACTTTGGCGACGGCCCGGTCCTCTGCGCACCGCTGTCCTTTGGTGACCTGATCACCGCTTGGTACTCGACTGCCATCCCCAATATCGCCATGTACGTTCACGTCACCGGTGATGCGTTTCCTACAGGTGATCTGGCACGACTCCCTGATGGCCCAAGCGCCGAGCAGCGGCTGGAGCAACCCGCTCGCGCAGTCGCTGAAGTGACCGGCGCTGACGGGACCGTGGCGCGCTCGGTGATCGGGACAGTGAACGGCTATTCCTATACGCCTCTGGCCGCAGTAGAGGCGGCGCGCAGGGTATTGGGCGGTGAGGTCAGACAGGGCTTTGCGACGCCGGCACAGGTGTTTGGCACTGGGTTTGCTGAGAGCATTCCCGGCACATGGACTACTGATTTGTAAAAACCATTCCCGACATGTGCGCTATTGGCCGATCACAGCTCTTCGTGCATCGACAGCGATCGCCCAAAAGCGACGATTGGCGTGGATGCGCGAGATAAGTTCACGCAACCAGTGGCGCTAGCTTTGCATTCGAAACTCGTGACTAAGAAACCGGCCAGCCATGATGGCGACCTCGATTAGACGGTTCCGCGAGAGGCCGACACACGATGCCGCGGACAATCCGCGCAAAGTCACCGCGATATAATCCGACAGCGCCTGAGCTGCCTCGGGCTTTACACCATCCAGGTATCTACGAATCGCTTGAAGGCCGCCCTTCGTTAGGTCATCAGCCATCTTTCGTGCGACTGGGTCATCAGCCCGAGTACCTTCCGTGATCATGCAGCCGCGTAACTTGCTGTGGCGGCTGTATTGTTTGGCGGCAGTCACCAACAGCGCTGTAAGCGCCTCTGCCGGCGGACGCTCTGGCGCCAACAAGGTGTCTAGCGGTAAGGCATTTTCGCCGGCATACCGAAGCATCGCGCGCTCGAATAGTTCGGCTTTGCTGCCGTAAGCAGCGTAAAAACTTGGCGGTTTGATATCCAGAGCGTCGGTTAAATCCGACAGGCTCACCGCGTCATAACCGCGCTGGTGAAACAGCGTCTGGGCAATCGCCACACCGCCTTCGCGGTCAAAGGCGGGGCGGCGCAGGCGGGCTTTGTCGTTCATGAAAACCTCGGGCAGTTGGCGCGCTAACTATAGCGACCGCTACATAAAGGTGCAAACAAGCGAGGAAAACCATAATTTTATTTAGCAACCACTAAAAGCGTTGCGTATCCGCCCAGGTCTATGTAGTGTTCGCTACATATTAACTTCGAGACGGGTGCGGCGCCGATACTCAGGCGGCGCTCGTCCGACTCCTATCAGGACCTGCCATGAGCGCCACCCCCGTCACCTCTATTGCGACTTCCTCTAAACCAAGCCGCTCAATTGCCCTGGCCCTGACGGTCATCCTCGCTGCGCAGCTGATGCTCCAGATGGACTTTCTGATTGTGATGGTGGCCTTGCCGCGCATTCAGGGCGACCTGGCATTTTCGGCCGCAACAATCTCCTGGGTTCCCAATGCGTTCGCCCTGGCCTTTGGAGGGCTGCTACTACTGGGAGGTCGATTGGGCGATGCGTTTGGCCGAGTGCGGGCTTTTCAGCTAGGCATTGCGCTGTTCGTAGTCGCCTCGTTGCTCGGCGGATTGGCGCAGGACGCCTATATGTTGGTAAGCGCGCGTGTTTTGCAGGGTGTCGGCGCTGCGCTGGCGGCTCCCAGCGTGCTGGCTTTGATCACCAATATTGCCCGAGACGAAGCTGAAAGAAATCGAGGCCTCGGGCTCTTTATCGCGGTGTCTTCCGTGGGCGCTTCGGCGGGCTTGATCCTTGGCGGCTGGCTAACGGAGTACTGGTCGTGGCGCTGGTCGCTGCTTATCAATGTCCCTGTGGGTGCGGTAGTGCTGCTGTTGATCGGGCGCCTGGTGGACGAGACCGACCGGCAACCCTCGACCTTCGATGTCGGCGGCGCGCTAACAGCCACCCTCGGCTCCATCGCCCTGGTGTATGGCTTTATCCATGCTGCTGAGCAGGGCTGGGCCTCTTCTGTGACCCTCCTGTCCTTCCTCACTGCCGCCTTGTTGCTCGGTTCGTTCTGGCAAATAGAGCGCCATGTCCAGCAACCCCTGCTTGACCTCAACCTGCTACGCAACAGTGCTCGGTTGCGAGCCCTCGCCATCATGGCACTGATTGTCGGCGTGCATTTCTCCCTACTGTTTATTCTGGTGCAGTACCTGCAAACGGTACTCGGCTTTGCCCCGCTGGTGGCAGGGTTGGCCTACCTGCCAGTCACCTGCACCGTATTTGCCGTCACCCATTTCATGCCCGTGCTGATCACACGCTTCAGCGCCGAACGTCTGCAAGTGATTGGTTGTGTACTGGTGGCACTGAGCTTTTTAGGTTTTGCGTTTATCGGCGAGCACAGCACCTACTTCGGCGGGATTCTCGGGCCGATGCTGGTACACAGTGTGGGCATTGCCTTGGTTTTTACCCCTGGCACGGTACTGACCATGAATGAAGTGCCTGCCGAACACAGCGGCAGCGTTTCCGGCTTGCTGCAAATGGATCAACAAATCGGCGGCGCGCTCGGCATCGCCATTATCACTGCCGTGCTCAGTGCGGCCTCGCTGCCTGAAAACATAGCTTCCGGGCTACCCATGGCTTTTGGTGCCGCCGCTTTACTGGCGCTAATGGCCGCAGTGGTCGCTTGGCCTTTAATGCGCCAGCGCACCGTGTAACGCCCCTCCAAATATCCCTTTTATAACCCTGCCGCGCGATTGCGGGCGGCTGTGCGCGAGGAATACCCATGACTGATGTATCCACGAAAAAAATTGCCCTCATCACCGGTGGCGCTACCGGAATCGGCTTTGCAATCGCGAAAAAAATGTCCGATGACGGCTTGAAGGTAATCCTGGTTGGCCGGCGCCAGGAGGCACTGGACAAAGCGGTTCAGCTTATCGGCAACGACGCGGTGGCCATTGCGGCGGACGTTTCGCTACCAGCAGACCTTGCTTACCTATTCAGCGAAGTCGCCGAGCGTTTCGGGCACCTAGATGTACTGGTGGCTAACGCGGGTTTTGGTGTGCTGGCTGCGCTGGGTGAAATCACTGAAGAACAATTTGACCAGCAGTTTGCGGTGAATGTGAAAGGCGTGGTGTTCACCTTGCAAAGCGCGTTGCCGTTGCTGGGCAAGGGCTCCTCGGTCGTGATTGTAGGATCAACCGCGTCGATGGATCCGGGTCCTGGCTTGAGCATCTATGGCGCGACCAAGGCAGCGCTGCGCAACCTGGTACGCAGCTGGCTCAGCGACCTCAAGGGGTCTGGCATCCGTCTGAACATCGTTAGCCCAGGGCCAACCAATACCGAGTCGCTGCGTAATATGTTTGGTGACAACGCCGCCGACGCGCTGGCGTTTTTGAACGAAAGAAGCCCGATTGGACGCATTGGAGAGCCCGAGGAGATTGCAGCGGTGGCGGCGTTTCTTGCCAGCGATGCTGCCAGCTATATCAACGGCATCGAGCTATTTGCCGATGGTGGGGCTTCTCAGGTCTGAGTGGAGCGCTAACCCCACGACCTGACCCCGCGCCCTCAAGGAGCAACCCACGTGGTAATAGAAGCGATCAACACCGTGCAGATCCATGCGGTGGCTGGGCTTGCGCCGAGCCTGAGGGCGCCTTTAGGCGAGATTATTGACCAGTTGGCGGATGCTCCAGGCCGCCTGGCGTATGGGGTAACCCGTAGTCAGGGAGACGATGACGTCTGGATTGTCAGTGGGCACTGGAAGTCGCGCTCTGCGATGGAAGCGCATTTTACCCACCCGGCGTTACACGGCTTTTTGGGCTTGTTGGAGTGCAGCGAGGTTAGCCGCATCGACTTCAATATCTTTCATCTCTCCTGACCGGAGTGGGCGCGATGCAGTTCAACGAAGACCTGTTGGCCAAGACTGATCTCAATTTACTGGTTGTGTTTATGGTGATCTTTCGCGAGGGCAGCGTATCTCGAGCCGCGAATTTCCTGGATGTACATCAGCCCGCAGTGAGTGGCTCATTGGCATGTCTACGCCAGCTTTTCGATGACCCGCTGTTTTTGCGCACGGCTCATGGTGTCCTACCTACGCCCAAGGCAGAACGCATTGCCCAAGTACTTTTGCCAACGCTGACGTGTATCGAGGCTGTCCTGGTGGGAGACATCTGACTCGCCGACCTGCTCAAGAGCCGGATTGATTGCGGTTAGAGCCGATGGCACGGCGTCCTTCAACGACAGCTATTGGCCCTTAACTGCCTGCATGACCGGCTGCAATCGGCCATAAGCGGTCGATCATCTAGTCTCTGGCCAGTGGCTATCTCGACCCGCTCCAACTCTCCAGGCATAAAACCACCAAAGGTGAAACGCGCACGTCTTGCTGCAATGAAGGTGACGGTCGCATTGACTATCACCTTCATTCGTTAGCGAGGCAGGAGGAACTCCTATTTAGTTGGCCTTTTTTTCGGCGTTGAAGCCGTCGAAGTTTTCGAACACGCCCATGAAGCCCGGAACACTCGCCTCACGCGCCCAGTCACGCTGTAGTTCGCAGTACATCTGCACGCGGCTGATCAGTTTGGCACCCGCCTGCTCTATACGGTGCAATGCCGCTTCGTGCGCGGCAAGGGAGGTTCCGCCGACCGCATCGACCGGTATATAGACCTCAAAACCTTCTTGGATCGCGTCGAGTACCGGGAAGGCCAGACAGGCTTCGGTCCACAACGCTGTCATGATCAGTTTGCGGCGCCCGCAGGCCTTAACCGCCTGTTTGAATTCGCTGTCTTCCCAGCTATTGATTGAGGTGCGATCGTAGGTAGGCAAGTGGCCGAGCACGTCTTGCAGTTGCTGAATAGGTGGCTTGTTGCGACCGGTGCCAACGTTGACGGTCGAGTGGATGATGGGCAGATTGAAGTTAACCGCCGCCTTGGCGACGCTTGTGATGTTGAACACCAGTTCCTCGCGCGGCATCGAGCGGATCGAGGACACCTGAATCGGCTGGTAGTCGATGATAATAAAAGCCGAGTTATCGGGCGTCAGAAGTTGGTCGGTGTGGGGGTTACGAATCGTTTCGCTCGTCATTGCTTGATCCTCGTTATTGATGTGATCCACGCATGCAGTTGGGCTGGATGTCGCACGTGCTCAGACGACGATCACGAACCTGGTACTACAGCGAATAGGGGGTGGAGCCATGCGTCAGCGGCGTCGTTGCCTGTGAACGTCATATTGCTGTTCCCTTAATCACACCGGTAGTAGCATCGCTCGACTAGCTGTGTCGCGATAAGAGGAACGCCAAGTTGGATATCGAAGATCTACTGACATTTGTCGAGGTTGCCGATGCCGGAGGCGTTTCGTCTGCTGCGCTTCGGCTTGGAGTAGCCAAGTCGATCGTCAGTCGGAGACTCGCGCGCCTAGAGAAGGAGCTTGGCGTGCAGCTGCTGACACGCTCCACCCGCGGCGCGACGTTGACAGAAGCCGGTGCTACATTCCGCGACCATGCCGCCAAGGCGTGTGGCGAGATTGATTTAGCGCGGGAAGCAATTCTACCCACGGGCCCCCTCCGTGGTCGTCTGCGTGTTGCCGCACCGCTGTCTTTCGGGCCGACGCATTTTGCCCCGGTGGTAGCAGAGATGGCGCGCCGACACCCACAGCTGAACATCCAGACCTGCTATAGCGATCGCTTTGTAGATCTAATTGCCGAGGGATACGACTGCGGCATACGGGTCGGCTACCTTCATGACTCCAACCTCATAGGCAGACGCGTAGGCCCGATCGGAGTCCAGCTGGTCGCGAGCCCAGGCTATATCAATGCCTATGGCTCACCGCAACGGCCAGAGGAACTGGCCTCCCATCAGGCCCTGATGCAGGGCACCGAGGCCTGGCAATTTATGGATGGCGGGAAGGTTATTTCTGTTCGCCCCCAGGGACGATTCAAGGCAGACAACGGCGTAGCACTTGTTGCCGCCGCCGTAGCAGGCCTGGGGGTTGCTTACCTGCCCGATTGCCTCACTCATGACAGCCTCGCCTCGGAGGCACTGGTGCCGATCATGACGAGTTATCCGCCTCCGCCCGCGGGAGCGTATTTGGTTCGCCCTCCAGGTCAGCATCCTGCGCGGAAGATTAGAGTCCTCACCGAACTCCTGATTGAGTACTTCGGAAAGTCTCCACACTTTGCAGGGGCCGCTTCCACCGTCTTACCCGAGCCTGCCCCATGACCGCTTTTGGCCGGTTTCAGCCCCTCGAAGGATGCCCGCTTTCAGCAAAAGCCGTTCGCTCTCTAGAGCGCTGTAAGCGATAAACATGGCCGATCTGTATCTATCGAAAGCAGCGTCACATCGGTACTGTCCGAATTCCTTCACCTACATGATAAATCTATGGCCCTTATCACTGAACGTGTAGCGCTTGCTCGCAGCGGTAACAACGACAAAGTCATCTGCCGAATGGCTTCCGGTTGGGCTGTCATGGGCGATGTGCAATTTCTGCCTGGCTATTGCCTGTTACTGCCCGACCCTGTCGTCGCAAGCCTGAACGATTTGGACGCGGAAGCCCGAGTAGCCTACCTACTCGATATGGCCCGACTCGGCGACGCTGTTTTACAGGTAACCGGCGCTCTTCGCATGAACTACGAGATCCTCGGGAATTCAGAGCCTGAACTGCATTGCCACATCTTTCCCCGCTACGCTACAGAGCCGGAAGAGAAACGCACAATGCCGGCCTGGTTCTACGACTGGAAAGCGGCACCACCCTATGCAGAAGACATACATGGTGATTTGCGTAAACAAGTTGCTGAGGTGCTTGCGGCAACGAAGTGAGCGACCTGGAACTTATTCCCCGCCATTACCGGATGTTCGTCAGCAGCAACTCCTGGCCGATAGTAGTTTCTAGTGAGGGTGTCCGTGTAGTCGGGCACCTTCTGATAGTTAGCGTAGCGGCCTAGATGACAACTGGACGTCGTAAGTGAAGCCTGTGCATCAGCGCTGGCTGCACGCAGAAAGGGGCAGCTGAGAGCCCTCCATTTCCACGCAGGTGCGGATCGCCTTGCACTGCGATCCAGGCGATAGCCCGACCGGCGGAGTTGCTCCCTTGCCGGCCGAGCGTGAGGTGACTACAAGCAGCTACATTCCCTATGCCATCTGTGTGTCGAGGTTGGCACCATCGCCTTTGTAGTCATCGTGCACCAGGTGATCCCAACCGTTTTCCGGCAGGCGACCTTCCTCACGGTAGAACTCGTACTCCTCTTCGCGGTACTCGAAGATGCTCTGGTCATCCGGCGCGTCCCGCTGGGCGTAGTTGTACATGTAGTCGTCGAGGAACTCGTAGCGCTGCAGGCCGTTCTCGGTGAGCAGCCCCTGGGCATCCAGGTCGGCCTTGAACAGCTGATCGAGGTCGGCGCGGTGGGCGTCCATGCGGTTGCTGTGCTTGATGTCTTCGACGATCAGGAACGGCGTCAGCGCCACGGTCAACGCAGCGCCCGCCCAAAGCAGCGGCCCGGCGAGGGCTCTGGCGGCGTTGGAACCCATCAGCGCCGCCATCTGCGCACCGCCGCCGGCGACGTTGAAGGCCCCTGCAGCCACGGTGATCGCCCCCTGGGCGATGGCGACCTTGTCGTTGCTGCCCACCCCGGATTTGATCTTCAGGCCGCCGAGCACCAGATCGGCAACGCCGGTGAAGCTGTTGGCGCCGGCATCCATAACCCGCAGGAAGGCGGAAATACCGCGACTGGTCGGTGTGCTGCCGTTAAGCCCGGGGTTCTTGGCGAAGCCATCACGGAATCCATCGTTGATGGTCTTGAGTTGCTCGTCGGACATGTTGAGCTTTTCGGCGAGCTTCTCCTTGTTGTCGATGGGCGCGGCATCGACGGCGCTGTTGAAGTCCTCGTAGAGTTTCTTCACCTCGCCCTGGATCACGCTCATGTTGTGCCCGGCGCCGCCGGGTGCATCCTTGCCGAAGATCTGTGGCAGCGACTTGTCCAGGCCGAGCATCTGGTTGGTCTGGGTGCCACGGATGTTGTCGTAGATGTTGCTGCCCAGATTGACGAAGTGCTGACCGGCGCCCAGCACGCTGACGAAGTCCTTGGCGATGGCCAGGCGCTCTTCCGGCGTATCGGCCAGGGTGCCGCCCTTGCCGGCCAGCTGGTAGATGCCCGAAGCCAGGGAGATCAAGCCGCCGGTGGAACCCAGTGCCCCATTGGCGTTGAGCTCGGTGATGGTCTTCAGCATGCTGCCGTGAGCGCCCTCGCCCAGGGTCTTGTAGACGTCCTTGCCCATCACCTTGTCGATGTCGGCCGGGGTCACCGTGCCGTTCTTGGCGAAGGTGGCACCCAGTTCCTTCAGGGCATCGCCGAAGGCCTTGGCGGTCTGCTTGTTGCCGAGAAACTCCTGAACGAAGCGCTCCGTTTCCACGGTGCGGCGGGTCATGTCGATGCCGCCTTTCTTCAGGGCGGTGAGCAGCGTCTTGATGGTGTCCTGGGTGGCCAGGGCGGTGTTGTCTGCGCTGATCAGCGAAGGGTCGGCCATCAGCTTGTCGAGATCCATGGTGGTCGCATCGATCATCATGTGCTGCGAGAATTCCGCGGCCCGGTCGGGATTGAACGCAGCGAGAGAGGCGTAGGTCTTGGCGATGTCCGCCTCGGCCAGATCGCCCAGGTTCTTCTCCCTGAGGTCGTCGATGTACAGCGAGTACTCTTCGGAGAACGCGGTGTCTTCGAGCTTCTTGTATACGCCGTCCTTGTCGGGTAAGGCATCCAGCGCCTTGTCCTGCTGGGCTCTGAAATCCTTTTGCACGCTTTCCGAGCCGAACAGCTGGCCGATCTGCTCGTCGAGCTTAGTGCCGTCGATGATCGCCGACAGATCATCGCCGTTGGCCTTGGCAGTGCTCTTGCCCATGGATATATCGAGGGTGACCATGTCCAGGCCGCTCTCGGTAGCCGCCTGGGCGCGCAAGGCGTTGTAGAGCTTGGCGCGGTCGTCATCCTTGCCGATGCTGCCGTTGTCGATGCCGGCCTTCCAGTCCTTCATGAGGTTTTGCCAGGTCATCTCGCTGACCGTGAGCTTGCCGTTCTTGTCCTTAGGGTCGACGGTGGTGGTCTCGAGATTGACGATATCGAGTTCGCTGGCGGGTGGCAGGCCGGCGGCTTCACGGGCGAAATCCATCTTGCTGTCCTCTGTCGGCTCGGGGCCCTTGAGGGCGGAAAAACCATGCTTGCCGAAGTCCTGCAGGCGCCCGGCTTCGGTGCCGTTTTTGGCTTCGCCGCTCTTGGTCACACCGTCGATCTTGCCGTTGCCGATATCGCCGCCGGTGAGCACCTTGCCGTCGGCATCGTGGGTTTCGATGTGCTCCAGCACCTGGGAGGCGCGGTAGGCGGCATCGGCGTCGGTCTCGAAATCACCGACCTGCTCCTTGAGCATGTCCTTGATGCCGCTCTGGTTGCCGAGGTTCTTGAGCAACGGATCGCCGTCGATGATCTCCTGGGCGGTGCGCTCGTCGTTCTTCGGCCGCTCCCAGATGATGCCCAGCTGCTCGGCCTGCGCCCTGGCTTCCTTGTTGTCCGCAGCCGCGGTGGGGTTGCGCAATTCACCCTGCAGGTGCGAGAAGCCGTACTTGCCGAAGTCCTGGAGGCGACCCGCCTCGGTACCGTTCTTGGCATCACCGCCCTTGGTGAAACCATCGACACTGCCATTGCCGACATCCTTGCCAGCGATCTTGTCGCCAGAGCCGTCGAGGGTTTCGATGTGTTCGAGCACCTGAGCGGCGCGGAACGCGGCATCCGGGTCATTCTCGAAATCACCGACACGCTCCTTGAGCATGTCCTTCACGCCACTCTGGTTGCCGAGGTTCTTGAGCAGCGGGCTGTCGTCGATGATGTCCTGCGCCGAGCGCTCGTCACCCTCGGGGCGTTGCCATTGAATGCCGACGGCTTCGGCCTGCTGACGGGCTTCCTGGTCATCGGCGGCAGTGCTTACGTCATTGAGCTTGCCCTCGAGATGGTCGAAACCATACTTGCCGAAATCCTGCAGCCGGCCAGCTTCGGTGCCGTGCTTGGCATCGCCGCCCTTGGTGAAGCCATCGACCCGACCGTTATCGACGTTGTCGCTGACGATACGGTTGCCACTGCTGTCTATCTTCTCGATATGTTCGAGCACCTGAGCGGCGCGAAAGGCGGCATCGGGGTCGTTCTCGAAATCACCGACGCGCTCCCTGAGCATGTCCTTGACGCCACTCTGGTTGCCCAGGTTCTTGAGCAGCGGGCTGTCCTCGATGATCTCCTTGGCGGAGCGCTTGTCGTCCGCGGGCCTGTCCCAGCGAATGCCTGCCTGCTTGGCCTGTTCGGCCGCCTGATCCCAATCTTTGATGGAGTTCGAGTCACCCTTGGCGTCGACGCCTTGGTTGTTCGTAGCCTTGACGGTCATTGTTTTATCCTTCTGCGGGACACCAGAAAAGTACAGTGACTGCCGGTGCTTGCATGGTTGGTCGCAAGCCTCGCTACTGGTAGAACTGGTAAAAGTGGAGACGCAGCCCACAGGCTCCGCCCGGTTCCCGCGCCGAACGTGAAGACGCATCGGCAGCGGGACACCCACCATGAAACCCGCTGCGCATGAAAATACGATGACGCCTCGGCGATCGGGCTGTTGAAGGAGCTATTTAGTCGCGCGGCCTCGCTTCGGTTCTGCACTGCAGAGCGTTGCGAGGCGCGTAGGGCTAGGCGGTGAGCAGGCTGCCCAGGCGCTCGCCGATGATCACGCAGGGCGCCATGGTATTGCCGGTGGTGACCCGTGGCATGATCGAAGCATCGGCAATGCGCAGACGCTGGATGCCGTAGACACGCAGCTGTGCGTCGACCACCGAGAAGGCATCCGTACCCATCTTCGCCGTGCATGACTGGTGCCACACGGTCGACGCCGCATTGCGCACGAATGCCTCGAGCGCAGCTCCGCGCAACGGCCCGGGCATCACCTCGCGTCTTGCGAAGGGGCGCATGGTTTCGCTGTTGCCGATCTCCCGGCACAACTCGACCGCACGCACCAAGGCCTGCAGATCGTCCGGCTCGCTGAGCGCTCCACTGTCGATCTTCAGCGGATCCATGGCGCCGCCGCCCGTTAGGGTGATCGACCCTCTGCTTTTTGGTCGCACCAAGCCTGGCAGCAATGACCACGCCGCAGCCGGCGGATGGAACATGGCCTGCGCCTCGGGCGTGGCAATGGGGATCTCGGCGAGAAAGGTCTGAATATCCGGAACGTCGAGCGCGGCGTTGCTTTTCCACAGGAACGTCGACTCGCCGGCATTGTTGCGTGGCGCGTGAGCCTGTTCGTAGTCCCAGATACAGCCGGAAACCATGATGTGATCCTGGTAGTTCTGACCGACTCCCGGCAGATGCTGCACGGGTTCGATCTGGTGCCTGGCAAGCTGCTGCGCATCGCCGATGCCCGACAGCATGAGAACCTTGGGCGTGTTGATCGCCCCTAACGACAGCACCACTTCCTGCTCGGCACTGAAGTGGATGACACGACCTTCGTAGAGCACTTCCACGCCGACCGCTTGCTGGCCCTCCAACAGCACACGCAAGACGTGTGCATGGGTCAAAACCGTGAGGTTCGGCTGCGCCATCAACGGGAACACGTAGCTGCGGAATATCGAGCGTCGGCGCCCGTCACTCAGGCACACGTTGGTCAGTGCCGCACCGCCAGGCCCCTCCATCATCGCGCCGTTCTGGTCGTCGTAAACTGTCATCCCGAGCTTTGCCGCTGCGGCCAGCATGGCAGGCGCGACCGGATTGGGCTCGGGCGCAGGTTGCACGAACACCGGGCCGCCCGTGCCTCGACGCAATGGATCTGGAGTGCCCTGCCAGTTCTCGATGCGCCGGTAAGTGGCCAGCGTCGACTGGTAGTTCCAGGCCGGGTCGCCGGACTCGCTGGCGAAATAGTCCCAGTCGCTGCTGTGCCCCCGAGACCAGACCATCACGTTGATCGAGGCGCCGCCGCCCAGCACCTTGCCCATCGAAAGGGGCATCTCCCGACCGTGCAGGTGCGGGTTGGGCTGCGCCACGAATTGCCAATCGCGCTCACCGCCCAGATTGGTGAACCACACGCTGGCATCGCTGACGCTGGGTACGTTATCGCTGCCGCCGGCCTCGAGCAGCAGGACACGGACGTCCGGATTTTCCGCCAGGCGCCGGGCAACCACCGAGCCCGAAGTGCCGGAGCCGCAGACGATGTAATCGTATGCGGTGCGAAGGTTGGTTTTCTGTCGAAACTGGTTCTCTTCAACCTGACGAGCAAAGTCTGCGTCGTCGGCCATGCAGGAATGATTGTTCACGAATAGGCCTATGCACCGTTGCAGCGGACGCGATGAACGACTGCCGAACAGGTGAGCAACGAAAGGAAGCGGCTGGCGTCATGACGCTGGCCATGGAATGGATCGGTCGGTGAAGACGCGATCGATTCTAGAGCCGGCTCCGCGCACAACCGTTACCTGCAGGGCGCCTGTTGCATGCATGGGAGGCGCTATCGATGATCAGGCGAGTAGCTGGGTGCTCTTACCTGGCAGCGCCGACTTGCGAAGGGCAGATGCCGAACTGCGCCTGATAGGCACGGCTGAAATGCGAGGCAGTGGCGAAGCCGGATTTCCAGGCCACATCCTGCACGCTTGGCCGCACGGAGGTGGACGTCAGCAGCCGCTGCGCATGCTCCAGGCGAACACTCCATACATGCCGCATCAGGGTGGTGTTCTGCTCCCTGAACAAGCGTTGCAAATGCTTGACCGAAACGTGCGCCGCTTCGGCGACCGCCGTGCAGTCGAGGCGTGGATCTGCCAGATGCAGATGGATGTGCCGCCGGGCTCTCGACAGAACGGCGTCGGCACTGCGCGGCCGGGCTTTGTCCCCTGCCCCACCCAGCATGCTATCGACCAGCTCCAGTAACTGTCGGCCCATCAGCTTGCGTACCGCCGGGCCAGGAGCGACATGCTGCTGCGCGATGCATTGAATAAGGTCGCGAATGGCCCGAGTGTCCGCTGAGCCCATATCGGCGATGACCGGCGAGCGCAGCGAGTGCATCAAGCCCCGCTCACGCAGGATGCCCTTGGGAATGCGCAGTATGGTCATTTGCCCACGTTCGGCAAACGACTCGTGGAAACTGCGTTCAGGGTCGATGAAGAACATGCTACCGGCAGTGAACCGGTGAGTGTTTCCGCCCTGTTCGATATCGACGCGCCCGCCGGTCATCAGCTTCAGGTACAGCCACTGGCCTTGCCATGAGCCCTGTTCTTCGCCTGCGGGCACCAACGCAAGCGACACGAGGTCAGCACGGGTCACACCGATATCACCCAGGTGCCAGCTCTGCGCGGATGAGCGTGCTATGTGCGCCTCATCGAATTGGCAATACAACCCATGGTGTTCGAGCATGGCAGCCGACCAATCGCTCCCGGCATCAGGCCCTAGATGGAAGGCGATGGGCGGGTTGTCTGAGCTTGTCATGAAATGACCTGACCGATTCGGCGCGTATTGACGGAAACCATCAACAGCCGAAGCGGCGTGTTGCGTGGGCTGGCAGCAGCGTACGCCGATTCGTTCGGGCACGACCGTCTATTCAGCCTAACGGCACTGTTTCGCTGAAAGCGACGCGGCTTACCGCGGGGAGATGGGTGGATCGTGTTGCAAGGCCCAGAAGCAAAAACGCGGCGCCTGCTTGGCAGGCGCCGCGTTCTCGGGAGCAGCGCTATCAGCTGAAGATCAGCGTCGCGCCGTAGAACAGGCCTGCAGCCAGCGCCATGGAGGTGGGCAAGGTGAGTACCCAGGCCAGCAGAATGTTGCTGATGGTGCTGCCCTGCAGGCCACTGCGGTTGGCGACCATGGTGCCGGCAACCCCGGATGACAGCACATGGGTGGTGGACACCGGCAGGCTGTAGACGTTGGCCAGCCCAATCGCGCAGGCGGCTGTGATCTGCGCGCTCATGCCCTGGGCATAGGTCATGCCCTGCTTGCCGATCTTCTCGCCGACGGTTTTCACCACGCGTTTCCAGCCGACCATGGTGCCGATCCCCAGGGCCAGGGCCACGGCAATGATCACCCAGAAAGGCGCGTACTCGGTGGTCGCGGTCAGATCCTTGCGCAGCTTGTCGAGGTCGGCCTTCTCACGCGCTGGCAGGTTTTCCAGCTTGCCGACTTTCTTGGCCGAGTCATCGAGGCAAAGCAGGTAGCGACGGATATCGATGCGCTTCTCTTCACTCAGGCTGTGGTAGTCCTTCACGCCGTCGAGGGTCTTGAGCAGCGTGGTGATGGTCAGTTCGGTGAGCTTCGGATCGCAGCGGAATTGCTTGGGCAGTTCGCTGTTGCCGGTTTTACCCAGGGCCAGGAACTCGTTCAGGGTCGGCGCATTGCGCTGGTAGAACTCGCCCAGATGGATGGCCGCGTCGCGGGTACGCTCGATCTGGTAGGTGGTGCTATTGAGGTCGAGAACGAACTTGGCCGGCACGATGCCGATCAGCACCAGCATGATCAGGCCGATGCCCTTTTGCCCATCGTTGGAGCCATGCACGAAGCTCACGGCCATGGCCGAAACGATCAGCACCAGGCGGTTCCAGAACGGCGGTTTGTTCTTGCCTTTGGTTTCCTTACGGGTGACTGGCGTGCTGTGCACCTTCGGCGTTGGCATCCAGTGCTTGAGCGCCAGAAACAGCAGCGCGGCGACAATGAAACCGGCGATTGGCGAGAAGATCAGCGACAGGCCGATGTCACCGGCCTTCTGCCAGTTCACGCCATCAGCGAGAGGAATGTCGGTGAGCATTGCATTGGCCAGGCCTACGCCGAGAATCGAGCCGATCAGCGTGTGCGAGCTGGAGGCCGGAATGCCGAAGTACCAGGTACCAAGGTTCCAGGTGATCGCCGCAGCCAGCAGCGAGAACACCATGATCAGGCCATGGGAGGTGTTCACGTTGATCAGCAGCTCGACCGGCAGCAGGTGCACGATGGCGTAAGCCACCCCCACACCACCGAGCAAAACACCGAAGAAGTTGAATATGCCCGACATGACGACGGCCAGGTTTGGCGGCATGGCTTTCGTGTAGATAACCGTCGCGACGGCGTTGGCCGTATCGTGGAAACCATTGATGAATTCGAAGGTAAGGACGAAGAGCAAGGCGAGTGCCAGGCTAAGCGCCAACCAGGCGTCTAGCCCGCTGAATAATTCGAACATGAGGGTTTAGGTCTGGCTCAATGATGGGCTGGGTTATTCCAGATGAGGCCTGGAACTGCTGCCGTTCACGCTCTGCGAAGGGAGAGGTTTAAGCCGCATGAAAATTATTGACGGGATTCACGTAGAAATCGACTTATAAACGTCACGCAAGCGTAAAGAATCCGTATTTTTATCCATCAACGACGGCCAGGCAGAAAGCCCTCGGATGACTCAGGACGCGGATCTGACGATATTCGCATCGGTGTAATTCGCCCCCGAAGCCCGGTGTAGAGCGCAGCGCTACCCGGGGATCGTCGTCCTGAGTATCGCTTCGCTCAACCACAGACTACGTCGCAGACAGTTTTTGCCCGGCTCATGCCAGCAGCTCAGTAATCCAGCGGATCTGCTGGGCGAGCTCTCGTACCTTCTCGTCAGACACGCTTTGCCGCGCCTGGGCAAAATTGCTCAACGTCTGCTGCTTCAGTTGCAACAGGCGCTGCCACTTGGCCAGGAATACCGGGCTGCGTTCTCGTAGATGCAGCGGGCCGAAGTACAGTTCTTCGGCGCTGTACAGCACCGGCCCGGTGCGCTCGGCGACGATGATCTCGTAGTAGAAGCGGTTTTCCCGCAGCACGTCCTCACAGAGGATGCGATAACCGTTTTCCATCAACCAGTGGCGCAGCGGCTGCTCGCCGCCGTTGGGCTGCAGGATCAGACGTTCCTCGCCACTCAACCGGGCCTTGCCGCTCTCGAGGATGTCGCGGATGGTCTCGCCGCCCATGCCGCAGAGGCTGACTGCGTTGATACGGTCTTCTGGCTCAATCGCCTCCAGCCCATTGGCCAGCCGCACGGTGATTTGCGCGCCCAGATCATTCTCGCGCACGCTACGCTGGGCCGCTTGAAACGGCGTCAAGGCCAGCTCGCCGGCCACCGCTGCCGCGATAACGCCACGCTTCAGCAGCGCGACGGGCAGGTAACCGTGATCCGAGCCGATATCCGCCAACCGTGCACCTGCTGGCACATGTGCTGCCACGCGCTCCAGGCGCATGGACAAGGTTTGTTCGTTCAACTGCAGCCTCTTTTCACCATGGGCGAGCCGGCACATGGCGCCAGGTCGGCGCGCGATTCTGTCCGGCAACGGCGCACATGGCAAATCCCGGCGACCCGCACCGTGGTGGATTGCTTGAGCGCCGTAGCTCGGGTTGAGCGAAGCGATACTCGGGAATCGCAATCCTGGGCATCGCTTCGCTCAACGCCAGGCTACGTTGCGGCGTATCCGCGTCCTCGCGGGGATTAGTCCAATGACACCGGCTGCCCGGCATTCTTGGGGGTGAGCAACAAGTACAACGCCGGTACGACGATCAACGCGAGCATCGAGACGGAAACCAGGCCGAAGATGATCACCAGCGTCAGCGGCCGGTAGAACGCACTACTGACGGCCAGCGGCACAAGGCCCACGATGGTGGTCACGGCGGTGGTCAGCAGCGGGCGCAAACGTCGAGCGGAGCCGGCTGCGGCAGCCTCGGCGATGGACATGCCCTCCTTCAGGTAACCGTTCATGGTGTCGACCATGATGATGCCGTTGTTGATGGCAATACCGATCAGCGACACCAGGCCGATCATCGCGAAGAACGAGAAGGTGATATCGAACGCCCAGAAGCCCAGCGCCGAGCCGATGATCGCCAGCGGCATGGTGGCGAAAATGATGAAGGCCTGGCGGAAGCTGCTGAACACGATGACCAGCACACCCACGATCAGCACCACGGCGATGAGCATGGCGATCAGCGCCGAGGTGAACGTTTCGGCGGTATCGGCGGACTCACCACCCACCACGGCACGGTAACCATCCGGCCAGGACGCCTGCAGGTCGGCCAGGCGAGGCCCCGCCTCGGCCATGATCTCGCCAACCGTGCGCCCTTCGTTCTTGGCCATGACAGTGAGCGCGCGCTCGCCATTGCTGTGGGAAATCGCGATCGCCGCTTCCGATTGCACCGGTGTGAGCAACTGGTTGAGGGCGATGGAAGAACCCTCTTCGGTAAAAGCGCGAACCCGCGACAGCTCCTCGGTGTTGTGCGGCCCTCCGGCCTCGCCCGGGCGGCTGGGCCATTCGGTGCCAAGGCGGATGTCGATGTTGTCGGTGTCGCTGGCGGTGACGAAGGTGCCGACGATATCGGAGCTGAAGGCGATGCGGATCTGCGATGCCAGGTCATCATGACCAATGCCGAAGAAGTTGGCGGCTTCGCGATCTGGCCGCAGCGCCAACTGCGGTTTTAGCATGCCGATGTTATCCCTCACGTCGACGACGCCGGCGATTTCGGCGAGCAAGGCCTGCACCTCGCGCGAGCGAACGAGCAGCTCGTCCATGTCGGCACCGAGCAGTTGAATCTCGATCGGGTCGCCGGCACCAGGACCACTGGCTTCGGGCACCACCAGCAGCTGCGCGGCAGCGACGTTGTCCTGCAGGTAGGCCGTCAGCTCGCGGCGCAACTCTTCGGCCAATACGTAGGAGTCGGTCTCACGTTCTTCACGGGGAAGAAAGATCGCCGAGAAACCGAGGAAATTCTCCGCCTCGCTCGGCTGCAGGTTGGAGGCCATGGAGCCGCCAGCGAAGGGGCTCTTCAGGCCGACCAGCTTCACCACGCTCTGGAAATAGGGTTTGCGCCTGAGAATCTCGCCCACCTCGTCGGCAACCTGCTGAGAGGTCGCCAGTTGCGCGGTAGGCGGCAGCTCGATGTTGATCCCCAGACGCTCGCCATCGGACTGCGGGAACAGCTCGATACGCGCCTGGGTGAACGCCACTATCGACACCATGAACAGCGCGATGGCAGCCAATACCCACAGCCATGACTGCTTGCGGCTGCGCACCACCCAGCGGGCATTCCAGCTTTCCAGGCCATTCACGGCCCTGCTCGTCACCCGGTCGGACAGGCCCTGTTTCTGCGTGCTGTCCGGCTTGCGCTGCTTGCCCAGCAGCGCCCGTGACAGCGGCAACGAACAGAGCATGGCGACGATGAAGGAAATCACCAGACAGACCACCGCCGTGGCAGGCAGCACGCGGATGAATTCACCCACCGTGCCACCGATGGACATCAGCGGCGCCAGGGCCAAAATAGTCGTCAGCTGCGCGGCGAATGCCGGCATCGCGTAGCGTTTGACCGTAGCCAGCACGCCCTGGCCGAAGGTTTTGCCCTGCACGTAGATCTCGTCATGGAGCCCTTCCATGAGGATGATGAACACGTCGATGATCATCACCAGCGCGATGACCATGCCGATCACCACCAGCTCGTTGAGCGAGTAGCCCATGACCAGAATGGCCAGCAGCACACCGGCGAAAGTGATTGGCACCGACAACCCGGCCACCACGGCCTCGCGCCAGGCGATGGTCAGCAGCAGGATGACGAACACGATGGCCATAGTCTGCAAAGCGCTGACGAACACCTCGGAGAGCGCCTTCCAGATCTGCTTGGCTTCGTCCTGGGTGACGGTGTATTCCAGGCCCACCGGCCAGGCGCCGTCCTGCTCCATCCGCGCCAGGGTATCGTGCAGCGTTTCGACCAGATTGACGGTGTCGGCACCCGGCGACTTGCGCACCGAGATTTCCAGCGACGGCTCGAAATCGCCGCCTTGGTCGGCGAAGAAGGCGCGGCTGGTTTCGGTTTCCTGCATGCGGTTGACCGAGGCGATCTCGTCGAGCCGCACGGCACGCCCGGCGCCTGCTCCACCGAGGCGTGCGACAGGCAGCGCACGCAAGTCGGCGACATCCCGGAAGCGCCCTTCCAGACGCACTACCGCACCGATGCTGTCGCTGCGAATTTCGCCAAAAGGCTGTTCGATATTGGCTTGTTGAACCGCGTTGCGCACCGTGGCCGGGGACAGGCCGAGGGCGAGCAATCGCTCGGGGCGCAGCAGGATCTGCACAATCTCTTCGCGCTCACCGCCGATGTCCACTTCATTGACGCCGGGCACCCGCTCGAGCGTGTCCTGAATACGCCGCGCCTGCTCGTTCATGGTCGCCGAGCCGGCGGCTCCATGCAGGGTGAAGGTAAAGATGGGCCGATCGTCTACCGACGCCTGGCTGATCGTCGGGCGTTCGACGTCATCGGGCAGCTCCGCCTCGGCGTCGGCGACCGCGGCACGCAGACGCGTCATCGCGTCGAGCGGGTCGGCAGACGCTTCGAACTCCACCGAGATGATCGAAAAGGAATCGAACGAGGCACTGTCGACGCGGCGTACACCCTGCAGCGTGGTCACTTCATCTTCGATGATGTCGGTGACCTGCTCCTCCATGGTCAGCGGATCAGCGCCCGGCCAGGTGGTGGTGATGGTCGCCTGGGGAATGTTCAGATCCGGCAGGGACTCCTTGACCAGTTGCGAGTACGCCATCAGGCCACCCAGCAGCAGGGTCGCAACCAGCAGAATCCCGAAGATCGGCTGCAGGAAGAAGAAACGCGCCAACGGATGCGCGTTGCGTACGTCGTCGCTCTCGAGCGGCGCGCTGTCAGCGGCCAAACGCGGCTCGTCGCCCGTGCTCCCGGTACTCATGGCGCAGGCTCGCCCGCGCCGATGACGCGAACCTGCTGCCCGTCATTCAGGGCCGCACGGCCATCGGTCACCACCAGCTCGCCGATCTCCAGCCCAGCCGTTACCGCCCGGTAATCGCCGGACTGCTGAGCCAGCTCAACGCGGCGCTCGCTGACTGTTCCCTTGTCCTCGTCCGCGACGAACACGAACGCCTGGTCATTGCGGAAACGCAGCGCCTCCAGAGGCACGACCAGCGCATCGTCGACGCTCGGCTCGGCGATCCAGACGGCGACGAACTCACCGTCCTGCAGGCCGGTTTCATTGCCCTGGGTGTGCACGATCACCTCGAAGGTGCGCGTCTCCGGATCGAGCGAGGGGCTGATGGCATAGACCTGGCCGTCGACCCGATTCTTGGCCTTGGTGGGGTCGACGTCCTGCCCGGCAACCGAGGCGTTCTCGCCGATCACTGCCCGAGCACCGGTGGTGATCTGCCGAAAGTTGTAGGAAGGCAGATCGACCCGCACTTCGAAACGATCCGGGTCGATGACCATGGCAGGCACCGTGCGCAAGGCATTCTGCTCGGTGTCGGCCTGTACGGTATTGGGCATGAAGTAGCGGCCCTTCTCGATATTGAGCCGCGCCAGCACGCCATCGATGGGCGACACCAGACGCGATTCATCGATGCTCAGCTGCGCCTGGGCGAGTTCGGCGCGAGCGTTGTCACGCACGGCCTTGGCCTGCTGCACCTGCACCCTGGCTTCATCGAGCTCCTGCTGGGATGCGGAGCGCTGATCGATCAGGGTTTCGTAGCGCTTCTGGGTGACTTCCGCGAGCTTGAGGCTCGCCTGCGCCTCGGCAAGGGAAGCCTTGGCAGCCTGCAGATCGGCCTCTACCCGTTCGGGGGCTTGATGGGCGATCAACTGACCGGCCTTCACCGGCATCCCCACGCGCAGCTTCGCATCGACATGGGAGACGACACCCTGCTGAGTGAAGGTCAGGAATTCGCGCTGCCTCGACCGCGCCGTGCCCTGGCTGTAGACCCAGGCTTGCAACTGGCGGCGCTCCACAGCCACCACATTGACGCTGGTAGCGCGCGTGTCACTCGCCTGCTGCTGATCGGCTGGCGGCTCGCTGGGTTCGGATTTGTCACCACAAGCCGCGAGGCTCAGCAGGGCAAGGGCACCAAGGGTGCTACGGCAATATCGGTTCATGGCTGTGCTTATCGTCATGGTGCGGTCGGCGAAATGGGCGGTGTGGTGGCAGCAGCGGCAGTTGGCGATGCATCCTCGAAACCACCGCCCAGGGCGAGATGAAGGGCGATGCGATTTTCCAGGCGAGCATGTCGCGCGGTGATCTGCGCGCTGCGGCCATCGAGGGCGCGTTGCTGACTTTCCAGCACATTCAGGAATGGATCGATGCCCTGCAGGTAACGGTTGAGCGAGACCGTTACCGCGTCCTCTGCCGAACTTGCCGAGGCTTCCAGTGCGCGTTCCCGGCTTGTCAGCAGCGAGTCGACGGCCAACGCAGTCTCGACTTCGGAGAGCGCAACGAGGGCCGTTTCGGCGTAGGCATTCAGCACCTCATCGCGCTGTCCTTCGACGATGTCCACCTGGGCGACCAGGCGGCCACCCTGAAACACTGGCTGCAAGGCTCTGCCGGCAATCGACCAGATCAGGTTGCCGCTGTTGAACAGTTGGGCGAACTCGCTGCCGCTGTAGCCGGCGGAACCGGTCAGCGACAGGGATGGAAGAAAGGAACGCTCCGCTGCGCCCAGTTGATAGCCGGCGCTCAACAGATTCAGTTCGGCGGCGCGAACATCGGGGCGGCGCGCCAACAGTTCGGCCGGCAAACCACTGGCCGGGGCTGCGGGAACCGGCGGTAGCGCCAGCGCGGTCTCGACATCGCCCGACGGGTATTCCCCCATAAGAATCTGTAGTTGTCGCAGGCTGCGTGCCAGCGACTCTCTGCGCTGCTCCAGCCCTGCACGTGCCGACTCCAGATTGGCGTCGGCGAGCATGCCGTCAGCCGGCGATGTAATGCCGATGCTGACGCGGTTATTGATCTGTCGGGCCATTTCACCCAGCGCCTCGACGGTTCGCTCGGAAAGGTCGACCTGCGCGTGAGCATGCACGATCTCGAAATACAGCTGCACCGCCTGCGCCGCCACAGACTGACGCACGCCGCGCAACTGCTCGGCGCTGGCCAGGTAGTCCGCGCGGGCCGAGGCGGTGAGCGCCGACAGGCGCCCCCAGAGATCCAGCTCCCAGCTCACGTCCAGTGCAACGTCGTAGTTGTTGCCGATGACCGCCGCATTCTCGCCGGTGATATCCGGCAGGTTCTGACGCTGCCGCGCGCGCCCCGCAGCGAGGCCGACCTGCGGCAACTGGTCGGCCCTATTCAGGCGCGCCTGGGCTTCGGCCATGCGTGAGCGAGCCAGCGCCTGGGCCAGCCCCGGATTTTTCTCCAGCGCGGTGCTCACGAAGGCATCGAGCCGCGCATCAGCGAAGTCGCGCCACCAGAAATCCTCCGTTGAATAGCCGGCCTGATCGGCAGCGACGAAACCCGCTGGCAGGCTGAAAGGCACCTGCGCCGGCTCGGGTTGTACGCTGGCACAGGCGCCAAGCAGGATGAGCGAAGCCAACAACAGGGGGCGGGAGGCAACCCGCAGAGGGTGAACAGATCCCATCAGTTGCCTCGCCGGGCGAACAGGATCAGCAGCATTTCTCTATGCGCACTTCGAATCCTGGCAACTTCCTGCTCGGCCAGTTCCTCACCGAACAGCAGTTGGGTGAGCAAGGCGATGACCACAGGCGAGGTTGCCATGGCGAAGTTTCTCGATACGGCGTTATCCGGGATCACGCCCTTGGCGACGCACTCATCGAGCTCGGCCTGTCGGCGCGTGGCATGGGGCAGCAGGATATGCTCGTGCCAACTGCGAAGCCGCTCCGGCGACCTGCCGCTCTCGGTGATGAGCAGGCGAAATATCGCGCTCGCCTGGGGGTCACCAATAGCCGAGTAGGCCATATCGAGAAACCGGTCGACGGTCTCCTCCAGCGAAGCGCCCTCGACCCACTGCCAATGGCTCTGGATCGACGGAGAGAAAATCGTAGTGACGAACAGCGCCTCGAGAATCGCATCCTTGCTGGCGTAGTGCGCGTAAAGCCCCGCTTTGGTCAGGCCGACGCGTTGTGCGATGCGCTCCACCGTGGCGCCCTCGAAGCCCACGCTACTGAACTCCACCAGCGCGGCATCGAGTATCTGCTGGCGCCTTTGCTCCGCGGACAAGCGCACGCGCTTGTTCCCACCAACAGGCTTGTTAGCTGATTCTTCTGGGGCTGAATCCTGGGTCATATGAGTCGCTGACTACCGTTGAATGTTTCGGAAAATACGGCCGAAAACAACGCTAACATACAAACGGTAGTTAGCCAGAAGCCTCACTGTTACCAGTTTTTACCTGCGCACGCGGCCGTGAATGATCGATAAGAGGGCTGATTGGGGGCACCCGCAGAGAACAAGATCAGCGGCTGGCGGAGATATTGAGCGGAGTACGAACACCGGTTAGCCCCGGAAATTCATCTCGGTCATTCTCGAATAGCTTCGGGTCATGAGCTTTTGCGCTAAAGCTCATGACCGTGAAAGGCCGGCTGGATGCAAGTGCTCCCTCGAAGGGGATAGTCGTTATCTTGGTCGGAACGAACTCAAGACTTGCCTGACTTTTCCTCCTCCCTTAGCTGCGCGATTGTTTGCCCCTGCCAGCCCCAGTTCTCCGTTTCAACCTCATCAATTACGACAAACGTCGAGATCGGGGGTTTCCCCAGTACCTGCTGTAACAGCTCGGTCGTTCCCTTGATCAACGCTTTCTTCTGCTCGGGCGTGACACCTTCATTGGTGACGCGAATATTGACGTAAGGCATGGTCGTATCTCCTGACTGAACGAACGGGTTACCCAGTACCAACGGCTGATCCACCATCACCATGAGCGCGGTGAAATCGTACTCATCGAATGGCGGCATCGACTGCGGCTTTGCGTCTGCAACGTTTCCGGCAGACACGCAGCTTCCAGGACGTTAATGGAGCGCCAGAGCCGACACAACTGAGACCAGCAATGATTGTTCATCTACATCGCCGGGACAACGGCGACGCCTTACGACGGAAGCGGCTAGCGAGGGCTCAGAGCAGCCCCTTGGCCCGTGCCGTTTTTCTCTTCAAGAGAATGCCTCTTACCACCTCAAGAGTGCCGCGCCCTGATTCAGCGCGATAACAGCTGCGGGCCGTCCTGGCAGGAAGCAGCTGCCAGGGCGTTTTCGCTGGCAGACCGTGAAGCAAGGCTGTTTTGGCCGGCAGATACGTAGGCCTGGTGAGCCCAGTAGACGGCAAAGCCGGAAAGTATCGCGGACGTAAAGCTCATGACGCTTATAAACCTGACCAATCCTCTGGTGCCCATTGTCCCGCTCCTGTGTGCGCCGGCTGGTTGCCGGCGCGCCAGCAATACTCCCTTGCGCAGCAATTCGCCATCACACAAATACGGGCGAGCGGATCCTGGGCTGGGCAATGGCCACCCCGCAGCGTCTGGCGCCAGTATTCCCGGCTATTCGGGCCTGCGGCCTAGCGGCAAGTCGAGGACAAAGCGAACCGCCGCTATGTGCGCCAGCAGACAGACGCCCTACCGGGAGAATTTCACACTGCTGGCCTGCACCCTTCTCATTTCGTCACGCCCGGCACTATTTGCGTGACACGCATCACTGCAACGTTGCCCGCGCTTCACGTTGCACGCCAAGGAAAACATGGACAGGCAATGGCTTCGAGCAATCCAACGGTTGTGGCGGCCCGCGCCGCGCACCTTCGAGTACGAGCCGGCCCTGCGCGCGGAGCTATTCAGTGCCGAACAGATGGCCACCCACGGCGCCCACCTGGCCCGACAGCATCACCTTAGCCCCGACTCCACCTCCGACGCCCTCCTGCACCGCCTCGCCGAAAACGCCGCCGTTCTCGCCAGTAGTTGTCAGGCCATGACCGTGGCAGCGCTTTCCAATCAGCGCGCGACACCGGCTGCGGAATGGCTGCTGGACAACTTCTACCTGGTCGAAGAGCAGATACGCACGGCACAAAAACATTTGCCCAAAGGCTACTGCCGCGAACTGCCAGGCCTGGCCAACGGGCCGTCACGCACCCTGCCGCGGGTTTACGACATTGCCCTAGAAACCATTGCCCACGGTGACGGCCGGGTCAACAGTGACAGCCTGAGCCGCTTCGTGACGGCCTATCAGTCGGTGATGCCGCTGACCCTCGGTGAGCTCTGGGGCATCCCCATCATGTTGCGCCTGGCGCTGATCGAGAACCTGCGCCGGGTCGCTTCACGGGTGATGGCCAACTCGAACGACCGCAACCTGGCCAACGACTGGGCGGATCGTCTGATTGCCACCGCAGAGCGCGACGCCAAGAGCGTGGTACTGCTGGTCGCCGACCTGGCGCGCTCAGCACCGCCGATGACCAGCGCATTCGTGGCCGAACTGGCGCGGCGCCTGCAAGGCCAGAGCACCACATTGATTCTGCCGATGACCTGGGTCGAGCAGGCCCTGGCTGAATCGGGCCAGAGCGTCGAGCGTCTGATTCACCTCGATGCTCAGTTGCAAGCGACAGAGCAGGTGTCGATCAGCAACAGCATCAACAGCCTGCGCCTGCTGTCGGCCACCGACTGGCGCGAGTTTGTCGAGCACATGAGCGGCGTCGAACATGCTCTCGCTGAAGATCCGGCTGCCGTCTATACCCGCATGGATTTCGCCACCCGTGACCATTACCGCCACGTGGTCGAGCGTTTGGCACGTACCTGCCCCCATACCGAGATCGACATCGCCCGCGAGGCCATCGCCCTGTGTCGCGCGGCACCGGTCGAAGACCCGCTGATGAGCCACGTCGGCTTCTATCTAATGGGTGCAGGGCTAGCCGTACTGGAACGCCAACTGAACGTACAGCCCTCCATGGCCGCGCGCTGCCGGCGGCAGCTGCGCCGGTGGCCGCTGGGCTTCTTCCTGGCACCGGTCGTGGTGCTAAGCGCCCTGCTCGCCTGGCCTTTCCTCGCCATGCTGCGGGCCGACGGTTGGGGGCCATGGGTATTGATGCTGCTCAGTGTGCCCACCCTGCTGATGACCAGCCACTTGGCCATTGGCTTGATCAACCGACTGGTAACCCTCAGCCTGCCGCCGGATATTCTTCCACGCCTGGATTACAGCGCAGGCATTCCTACCCAGGCGCGCACCCTGGTCGTGGTGCCGACGCTGATCGGCAGCGCCCAGGATGTGGAGGAGTTGGTAGAGGGTATCGAGGTGCGCTTTCTCGCCAACCGTGATGCCAACCTGCACTTTGCCCTGCTCACCGACTTCATGGATGCACCGAGCGAGGTACTCGATGGCGATGCGGCGCTATTGCTGCAAGCGAGTCAGGCAATCGAAGCGCTCAACCTGAAGTACCCCGAACCGGGCGCGCCGCGTTTCTTCCTGCTGCATCGCCCGCGGCGCTGGAACGCCACCGAACGGTGCTGGATGGGCCATGAGCGCAAGCGCGGCAAGATCGCCGAGCTCAATGCCCTGTTGCGCGGCCACGGCCATGAGCGGTTTTCGCTGATCGTTGGCGATATCGCCGCGCTGCCGAGCGTCAACTACGTCATCGCCCTGGATACCGATACCCAGCTGCCGCGCGATGTGGCCCGGCAGTTTCTCGGCGCCATTTGCCATCCGCTCAATCAGGCACGCTTCGATCCACAGCAACGGCGCATCGTCAGCGGCTACGCGATTCTGCAGCCGCGAGTGGGCATCAGCCTGCCGAGCATCGCCCGCTCCGCCTACGCCCAGCTGTTCGGCAGTGATGCGGGCGTCGACCCTTACACCCGCGCGGTGTCTGACGTGTACCAGGATCTGTTCGGCAATGGCTCGTTCATCGGCAAGGGTGTGTATGCCGTGGATGCCTTCGAGCAGGCCCTGCAAGGCTGCTTCCCCGATAACCGCATTCTCAGCCATGACCTGATCGAGGGCTGCTACGCCCGCTCCGGGCTGATCAGCGATGTACAACTCTATGAAGAACACCCGGCGCGCTACAGCGCCGACGCCAAGCGCCGTCATCGCTGGATTCGCGGAGACTGGCAGTTGCTGCCGTGGCTGATGCCGTGGACACCGAAACCCGGCGGTGGCCTGGAGAACAATCGCCTGACCAATCTCGCCTGCTGGAAGATCGTCGACAACCTGCGCCGCAGCCTGGAGCCGGCGGCCTTTCTGTGCATGTTGCTGTGGGGCTGGTTCGCCAGCGCTGAACCGTTGCAGTGGAGCCTGGGGGTATTCCTGCTGATCATCGCCCAACCGCTGATCAGCACCCTGCTGGAGCTGCTGCACAAAGCCCACGACATCACGCTCGGGCAGCACCTGAAAGTCACCTTTCGCGGTGCAGCGCAGCACTTCAGTCGTGCCCTGCTGACCCTGGTGTGGCTGCCCTTCGAGGCATTCAGCAGCCTGGACGCCATCGGCCGCACACTGTGGCGCATGACCATCAGCCAGCGCCGCCTGCTGCAATGGAACCCCTCGCGAGAAGTGGAGCGCAGCAGCCGCAACGACCTGCCAAGCCTGTACCGGCTGATGTGGGTGGCGCCGCTGCTGGCGATCGCCGTAGCGTTGCTGCTGGTCGGTAAACCCGTGGTACTGGCAATTGCCGCACCCTTTCTGCTGGCCTGGCTGCTGGCGCCGGCCATCGCCTATTGGCTGAGCAGACCCACCGCCGATATGGCGTTCGCCCCGTCACTCGAAGAACAGCAGTTTCTACGCCGCCTGGCGCGTAAGACCTGGGCCTTCTTCGATGATCACCTGGGCCCGGCGGACAACTGGCTACCCCCGGACAACATTCAGGAACGGCCAACAGCGGTGACCGCCCACCGCACCTCGCCAACCAACATGGGCATGGCGCTGCTGTCACACCTGGCTGCCTACGACTTCGCCTACCTCAGCGGCGGCCGCCTGCTCGCGCGCCTGGATAACGCCCTGACCAGCATGTCGCGGCTGGAACGCCATCAGCGGCACTTCTACAACTGGTACGACACCCAGACCCTGCAACCCCTGCCGCCGCGCTACGTCTCTACCGTGGACAGTGGCAACCTGGCCGGCCTGCTACTGACCCTGCGCCCAGGCCTGTACGAGCTGCCGAGCGCGGCGCTGATCAGCCCCAACTGGCGCAGCGGCCTGATCGATAGTCTCGGCGTCCTGCACGAGGCACTGCTGGCCAGCGAACTGGACGAACACATGCTCGACGACGCATTCAGCGAACTGGCAGCGGCAAACACGCGTGAACCCGAAAGTGTCACGGACATCACTGCTGCCCTGCAGCGCCTGATCGTCCTTGCTCAGAGCCTGAAAGCGGCCCTATCTGCGGCCCCCGAAGCCGACTACTGGCGCCAGGCCCTGCTCGCTCATTGCCAGGATCTACACGCCGAACTGAGCTGTTTGACCCTGCCCGGCAGCCCCCCGGCATCCGCCAGTTGGCAAGACTTGGCACGGCTCGACGCCAGCCAATGGCCAGCCGCCGAGCAGGCGCAGGTACAAGCCGTTATCCACCATGCCAGTGAACGCATCGCCACTACATTGCGCCTGGCGGATCTGGCTGGCGAGCTGGCGAACATGGACTTCACCTTTCTCTACGACGCGCAGCGCGAGCTGCTGGCCATCGGTTACAACGCCGATGAGCAGCGCCTGGACAGCGCCTACTACGACCTCTTGGCTTCGGAAGCGCGGCTGACCAATTTCGTGGTCATCGCCCAGGGTCAGCTGCCCCAGGAAAGCTGGTTCACCCTGGGCCGGCTGCTGACCAGCAATGGCGGTGTTCCCGTGCTACTGTCCTGGACAGGCTCGATGTTCGAATACCTGATGCCGATGCTGGTCATGCCTAGTTATGCCGGCACCCTGCTCGACCAGACCTGCCGCGCCGCAGTGGCGCGGCAGATCGAATACGGCCAGCAACTGAGCCTGCCCTGGGGCGTCTCAGAGTCCGGCTATAGCACCCTGGATGCGCAACTGAACTATCAATACCGGGCCTTCGGCGTGCCCGGCCTGGGCCTCAAACGCGGCCTTGGCGAAGACGTAGTGATGGCGCCCTATGCCTCGGTGCTGGCCTTGATGGTCGCCCCCGAAGCGGCCTGCAAGAACCTCCAGCGCCTGGCAGACATGGGCATGGCCGGTCGTTACGGCCTGTACGAAGCCATCGACTTCACCAGCGCCCGCCTGCCGCCCGGACAGAACGCTGCACTGATCCAGTCCTTCATGGCGCACCACCAGGGCATGAGCCTGCTAGCGCTGACCTATGTGTTACTCGACCGCCCGATGCAACGCCGCTTCGAAGCCGACCCGCAGTTCCAGGCCACCGCCCTGCTGCTGCAGGAACGGGTACCGAAAAGTGCCGCGCAGTACCTGCACACCGCCAATGCTTCGCTGGAGGGCAAGGTGGCACGGGTCAACGAGAACAAGCTGCGGGTCTACACCGACCCTGGGCGCCGGCACCCGGCCGTGCAATTGCTCTCCAACGGCCGTTACCACGTGATGATCAGCAATGCCGGCGGCGGTTACAGCCGCCGCGACGAGATGGCGGTCACCCGTTGGCACGAGGACATAACCTGCGACAACACCGGTACCTTCTGCTACCTGCGCGATGTCGACAGCGGTGATTTCTGGTCCTCGGCGCACCAGCCCACCTTACGCACCACGGAAAGCTTCGAGGCGATCTTCACCGACGCCCGTGCCGAGTTCCGCGTGCGCGAACGCGGCTTCGACGCCCATACCGAGATCGTCGTCTCGCCGGAAGACGACATCGAGCTGCGCCGCCTGCACATCAGCAACCGCGGTGCGCAGCGCCGAACCCTGGAGCTGACCAGCTACGCCGAAGTGGTGCTGGCCCCGGCCCTCAGCGATGCCCTGCATCCAGCCTTCAGCAAGTTGTTCGTACAGAGCGAGCTGCTCACCCCGCTGCAGGCGATTCTGTGCAGCCGGCGGCCCCGCTCCAGCGAAGAAAAGGTGCCGTGGCTGTGCCATCTGCTGGCGGCGCACGAGGTGGACATCACCGCGATCTCCTACGAAACCGACCGCGCCCGCTTCATCGGCCGCGGGCGCAACCTGACGCACCCTGCAGCGATGGACAGCGAGGCGCTCTCCGGCACGGCCGGCGCGGTGCTCGATCCGATCGTGGCGATCCGCTGCAGGGTCTCCCTGGATCCCGGCCAGACCGCCACCATCGATCTGGTAACCGGCGTCAGTGACAGCCGTGATGGTTGCCTGCAACTGATCAACAAGTACCGTGATCGACACCTGGCCGACCGTGTCTTCGACCTAGCCTGGACCCACAGCCAGGTGCTGCTGCGCCAGCTCAATACCTCCCATGCCGAGGCCCGCCTGTTCGAGCAGATGGCCGCATCGATCATCTACACCAACCCCTCGCTGCGCGCTGCACCGAGCGTGCTGGCGGCCAACCAGCGCAACCAGAGCGGCCTGTGGGGCCAGGCAATTTCTGGCGACCGGCCCATCGTGCTGCTGCAGATTTCCGCGACCGCGCATATCGATCTGGTACGCCAGCTGGTGCAGGCCCACGCCTACTGGCGGCACAAGGGCCTGATCGTCGACCTGGTGATCTGGAACGAAGACCAGGCCGGTTACCGCCAGGATCTGCAGGACGTGATCATGGGCCTGGTCACCTCGGGCAGTGAGGCGCACTTGCTCGACAGACCAGGCGGCATTTTCGTGCGCCCTGCTCAGCAACTCTCCAACGAAGATCGCGTGCTGATGCTGGCCGTGGCCCATCTGGTACTCAGCGACGAGCGCGGCAGCCTTGCCGAGCAGATTCACCGGCGCCGGGCAGAACCTGCCCTGCCGGCCTTCGATGCCAAGCTGCTACCCAAGCCAGTGCGGCCTGCCGTGCTTCCATTGCCTGATCCATCGCTAATTCTGAGCAATCCCCATGGCGGCTTTAGCGCCGATGGCAAGGAATACGTCATTCATTCCAGAGCCGGCCAACCCACCCCGGCGCCCTGGGTGAACGTGCTGGCCAACCCGAATTTCGGCAGCGTGATATCGGAAAGCGGTAGCGCCTACACCTGGCATGAAAACGCCCACGAATTCCGCCTCACCCCGTGGCGCAACGACCCGGTCAGCGACCCGGGCGACGAGGCCATCTACCTGCGCGATGAAGACAGCGGCCACTACTGGTCGCCAACCCCACTGCCACGTCCTGGCAAGGGCGGCTACGTGACCCGTCACGGCTTCGGCTACAGCGTCTTCGAACACGAGGAGGAAGGGATTCGCAGCGAGCTGTGGGTCTACGTATCGCTGCAGGATCCGGTCAAGTTCTCGCACCTGAAGATCCACAATACGTCTGGCCGACCACGGCGCCTGTCGGTCACCGGCTACGTGGCCTGGGTACTGGGCGATCTGCGCGAAAAATCGTCGATGCACGTGGTCAGCGAGGCCGACCCGAACAGTGGCGCCCTGTTCGCGCGCAATGCCTACTCCATCGAGTTTCCGGGTCGAGTGGCCTTCTTCGACGTCGATGCGCCGCTTGCCAGCAGCACAGCTGGACGCACCGAATTCATCGGCCGTAACGGCAACCTCGGTGCCCCGGCAGCCATGGCCCAAGCGCACTTGTCAGGGCGCAGCGGCCCAGGGCTCGACCCGTGCGCGGCATTACGGGTCGATCTGCAGTTGGCGCCCGACGAGCACCGCAGCGTGACCTTCCGCCTGGGCGCCGCACAGGACGCCAAGATCGCCTCGCGCCTGGTGCACCGCATGCGTGGCGGCAATGTCGCCCAGGCGGAACTGGAGCGTGTGCGCACCCACTGGCACGACACCTTGGGCAAGGTGCAGATCGAAACCCCGGAGCCGGCCGTGGACGTAATGGTCAATGGCTGGCTGATGTACCAGGTGATCGCCTGCCGCTTCTGGGCCCGCAGCGGCTATTACCAGTCCGGCGGCGCTTTCGGCTTCCGTGACCAGTTGCAAGACAGCATGGCCATGCTGCATGCCGACCCGGCGGCGGTTCGCCAACACCTGTTGCTGTGCGCCGCCCACCAGTTCATCGAGGGCGATGTGCAGCACTGGTGGCACCCACCGCTGGATCGCGGTGTGCGTACCGGCTGCTCCGACGATTATCTGTGGCTGGTTCAGGCGACCAGCCGCTACGTGCAGGTCAGTGGAGACAGCAGTGTGCTCGCGGAAACCGCGGGTTACCTGGAAGGCCGCATGCTCAACAGCGGTGAGGAATCCTATTACGATCTGCCGAACCACTCTCCCCTGCGGGAAACCCTGTATCAACACTGCGTAAGGGCCATCGAGCACAGCCTGGCGCGGGGCGTTCACGGCCTGCCACTGATGGGCCACGGCGACTGGAACGACGGCATGAACCGCGTCGGCGAAGGGGGCAAGGGCGAAAGCGTCTGGCTCGGTTTCTTCGGCTACGACGTGCTGCGCCGCTTCGCCACCACCGCCCTGCTCAACGGTGACGCCGAGTTCGCCAGACGCTGCGACGAGCAGGCCGATGCCTTGCGCCTTAGCCTCGAGGCCCACGCCTGGGATGGCGACTGGTATCGGCGTGCCTATTTCGACGATGGCACGCCATTGGGCTCGACGGGCAACGACGAATGCCGCATCGATTCCATCGCCCAGAGCTGGTCGGTGCTGTCTGGCGCGGCGCCTGATCGGCGCCGACGCACGGCCATGGACTCGCTGGAGCGGCATCTGCTGCGTCGCGACATCGGCCTGGTGCAACTGCTTGCGCCCCCCTTCGACCGCGGCGTGCTCGACCCCGGTTACATCAAGGGCTATGTACCTGGCGTGCGCGAAAATGGCGGCCAGTACACCCACGCAGCCGTGTGGGCGAGCATGGCCTTCGCCGAACTGGGCGACAGCGCACGGGCGTGGGAGCTGCTGCGCCTGATCAACCCGGTCAGCCACGGCAACAGTGCTGAAACCATCGCCACTTACAAGGTCGAGCCCTACGTCGTGGCCGCCGATGTCTACGGCATGCCGCCCCATGAAGGGCGTGGCGGCTGGAGCTGGTACACCGGCTCGGCCGGCTGGATGTATCGGCTGATCGTCGAGTCGCTGCTCGGCCTGCAACGCAGCGGTACGCAGTTGAGCATGCAGCCAGTGCTGCCGGCGCATTGGCCAGGGTTCATCCTGCATTACCGGTTCGGTGACACCCCTTACCGCATCAGTGTAAGCCGCACGGATGCCGGCGATCCAGGCCTCCACCTGGACGGCATCGCCGTGCAAGGAAGCACCATCCACCTGCTCGACGATGGCCAGGATCATCAGGTTGATATTCAGTGGCCCCATAACGGGCCTGGCAGACCGACGATGGTTACAGGCCCTGTCAGGGTGATTCCTCAGCCGCAGCACACACCAGAGTAAAACTATGAACAGACCACTGACCGAAATCATCAAGGGTAAATGGCGGCTCCTCGCGGGCCTGGCGCAAATTGTCTGGGACGACCTCACCCTGGAAGAACTGATCAAATCCGGAGGCGATCTGGACAAGCTCACCCATTTGGTAAAAAACCGCTACGACATGACCCACGAAGAAGCGCAAAAGCAGATCGTCAGCTTCTTCGAGCGGCACCGTACCACCTGACAGGCAAGCAGCGACCCCACGTTGCTACCGATGAGGGTCACCTCAAGCGCTATGAGCGTCTGCACGAGGGGAGCCAGAATCCGATCTGGCTTCGGCAACCTACGCCATGGCGAAACCGAGCGGCCAACGAGCTATGTACGCTAGCGAACGGAGCCGTGTGTATTCCAGGCGTATAGTGAGGAGGTCTATAGAGTAATACCGAAGGGACTCCATGCCTGAAGACTGTATGCCTCAGCAGAACCACTTATTGGCTGCTCTGCCTGGCGAAGTCCAGGAGAGGCTTTTTTCGCACCTAGAACTTGTCACCCTGCCGCTCGGCCAGGTGCTCTATGAGTCAGGCGAATCGGTACGCCATGTGTACTTTCCGACCGACTCCATCATTTCCTTGCTCAATGTCATGGAAAGTGGCGCCTCTGCAGAGATCTCCGTGGTCGGCAACGAAGGGCTGGTGGGCATATCCCTGTTCATGGGTGGCGAAAGCACGCCAAGCCGTGCCGTGGTGCAAAGTGCTGGCTACGCCTACCGCCTGCAAGGGCAGCGCCTGAAAGACGAATTCAACCGCCATGGCGAGATGCTGGTGCTGATGCTGCGCTACACACAGGCACTGATCACCCAGATGTCGCAGACCGCCGTGTGCAACCGCCATCACTCGATCGACCAGCAGTTGTGCCGCTGGCTGTTGCTGTCACTCGATCGCCTGCCCAGCAACCAACTGACCATGACCCAGGAGCTGATCGCCAACATGCTCGGCGTACGCCGCGAGGGTGTCACCGAGGCCGCCGGCAAGCTGCAGCGCCAAGGGGTGATCGAATACAGCCGTGGGCATATCACGGTACTCAACCGTAAGCGGCTCGAACAAATGAGCTGTGAGTGCTACTGCGTGGTGAAAAAGGAAACCGACCGCCTGCTGTCCTACATGCCGCTGCGCCACTGAGCATTCAAGGCCGCAGGTGAAAAGGCTGCGGTAACTGCATCAGCGCGGTGAAGCACTCTTCGTTGAGTGCGGCACTGAACAGATGGCCCTGCCCCTCATCACAGTGCTCGGCATCGAGAAAAGCCAGCTGCGCAGGCGTCTCGATGCCCTCGGCCACCACCTTGAGTTTCAGGCTGGTAGCGATGGCAATCAGCGCACGCACGATCGGATCATTAGCGCCCAACGCGCTGATTGCGGCGATAAATCGTTGGTCGATTTTCAGCGAATCCATGGGCAACAGCAGCAACAGGCTCAGACACGAATACCCTGTGCCGAAGTCGTCGATGCTCAGCCGCACGCCAAGCGCCTTTAGCTGCTCCAGCACCTGCTGACTGGCTTGAGCATCGTGCATCAGCACGCCCTCGGTGAATTCCAGGTGCAGGCGGCCTGGTTGCAGGGCACATTCAGCGAGCTCTTCGCGCACTCCAGCAACGAATCCCGGGTGGCGAAACTCGACGGCCGATATATTCACCGAAATCGCCTCCAGCACGATGCCCTGGGCATCCCAGCGGCCAACCTGCAGGCAAGCCTCGTGCAGAACCCAGCGGCCCAGACGCACCATCACCCCACTGGCCTCGGCAATCGGCAAAAAACGCTCTGGCAAGGTCAGCCCCCACTGCGGATGCAGCCAGCGCAACAACACCTCGGCACCGGTAATTCGGCCACTGCGCAGATCTACCTTGGGCTGGAAGTAAAGCCGCAGTTGCTGGTGCTCGATGGCATGGTTCAAGCCCTGCTCCACCGCCATGCGCTCGCTGGCGCGCAGCCTCATATCATGCTGGAAGAACAGGTAGTGGTTACGCCCGCTCTCCTTGGCGTAGTACATGGCCTGGTCGGCATTCCTCAGCAGCGCCTCGGCGGCGTCCGCATCCCGGGGATACAGGCTGATGCCGATGCTGCAGGTGATCTGTAGACGCTGTTCCTCAATGAGGTAAGGCACCTGTAACGCATCGAGAATCTTCCGGGCGGTAAGCCCTGCGCTATGCCCGTCGCTGTCGCCAGCCAGCAGCACCACGAACTCATCGCCGCCGGTACGGCTGACCGTGTCGGAACTGCGTACACAGGCTGTCAACCGCTGACTCACCGCCAGCAGCAGTTTGTCGCCAAGGTGATGGCCGAGCGAATCGTTAACCGCCTTGAAGTGATCAAGGTCGAGAAACATCACGGCCACCACGTTGCCGGTACGCTGAGCCAGGCTAATCGCCTGATAAATGCGGTCATTCAGCAAAGCACGGTTGGGCAGTTGGGTCAGGCCATCATGCTGCGCCAGATGAGACATTTTGAGCGCCGCAGCATGGGACACGCTGACATCGCGGAACACCGTGACCGCACCGCTAATAGGGCCCTTGCCATCGCGGATAGGCGTTGCGGACTGTTCAATGGCAAGGGTGCTGCCATCGCTATGCACCAGCAGGGTACTGCCTGCCTCAGTCGCTCGCCGGCCACGCCGTAGCAATCGCTCGACAGGGCTGTGGCAGACCGTACGCGTAACGCTGTCAATCAGCGTCATCACCTCGGCGATGGGCCGGCCCAAGGCCTCCGAACGCCTGTACCCGGTCAGGCGTTCGGCGGCCAGGTTGAGGTAGTCCACCTGGCCGTGCACATCCGTGCCGATCACCGCATCAGCCAGACAGTCCAAGGTGATTTCGGCGCGCGTACTTGCCCGTTGATCACGCTTCTCGCCCAGTTTGCCGTAGATGGCCGCGATCACCGAACGGGCCAGCAGGCCGCTGGCTATCTGCCCCTTGAGCAGATAGCCATGTGCCCCCCAGCGCAGCGCCTGACGTGCGAGCGCTTCGCTCTTCGGCTCGCAGAGCGTCATCACCGGCGCATTAGCTGCCGATGCGAAGAACCGCGAACAGCGCGCGCTGCTGGCGCCATGAAGCAGATTCAGATCCAGCAGTACCGCATCAATGCCGCTGCGCCTGAGACGAACCTGAGCCGTCGACAGGCTGGCAACACACTCGCAGTCAAACGAGCCATCGCCCACCTCGCTCAACGCCATCTGCAACCCGTTGCACAACTCTATGTCGGCGGCGACCAGCAAAACCCGGTAGCTCATAACGCCTCGCTCTTCTGCAAACTCCATTGCGGCGCAACTGCAGAGCCGGACGAACGCATCGCTGCGATGGAATCCGGCCTGCTCCATATGTTGCCCAAACACTTACGCTCGGCTGGCGGACACAGAATGTTGGCCAATTATCCATCACCTGAAACATTACAGATTCGCGGCAAATCGTCCGTACGCTAGCGCACTTAAGCTCCAGCCAGCAGCCCGGCGGTTCCACGGGACGTGCGCCATGCAAACGCCCGGCTTATGGCCGGGCGTTTTCATGTACTTGCCGTGGCTGGCGGGCCAGTCAGATTTCGCTCTGCCCGTTACCCGGATTCTTCGGCAACTCTTCGGGCTGCTCTTGCGGTAACTCTTCAGGTTGCTCTTGCGGCAGCTCGTCGGGTTGCTCTTGTGGCAACTCGCCAGGCTGCTCTTGCGGCAACTCGTCGGGCTGGGTGTCCGTATTCCAACCCGGCTCCTCTGACGGCTCATCCTCCGGGGGCCGCTGAGCACTGAGCGAGCCGGCCCAATTGAGGGCGTCCTGATAGGTTGAATAAGCCGAGTTACGAGCACTGTCGATAGCATTGACACTCATGGTGCGTACCTCTGATGAAGTCAAAGATTGGGACTCATAACGTCCGAGAGGCACACGCCGGGAGAGGTTCAGGCGATTCAGGCACCGGCTGGCGGAAATCGCTTCATCTGCCAGGGATCGCGGCGATCAGATACGCAATTGCCGCTGGCCCAGGTCTATCCGTTGCAGACGCAACATCTGCAGGCGCTCCACCAGCGTCCGGTAGCGCGCCGTTTCGCGGAAGGCTTCTGCGGCCTGTTGCGAACCGTAGATGCTCAGGTGGCCAGACTCATCCAGGCCGAACGGTACGTTATCGCCCGTTACATCCGAGGGCTCGCCGCCGACATGGAACAGGTCATCGCGGGCCAGGAACATGATGTTGCCGACATCGCTGACCTGTGCGGCCAGCTCGGCGTTGGCCAGGCGCGCGGAGACGTCACGCTGCTTGCCGTACTTGCCGATGTCGAAGGTCATGTCGAACAGCAGCGTGCGGGCATACCGATCGGCGACATTGACGTCGAAGTTGGTCGGTGTCGGCATCACGATCAACAATGGCGCCCTTCCGGACGTCAGCTGGATGGCCTGGTACACACCATCCATCTTCTGCTGGTTACGGATCACACCCCAGGAGCCGGCGAAGATGATCAGGTCGTATCGCTCGATACCGGCCTTCAGATAAGCGCGGTTGAGCTGGCACTGCTCGTAGGCGCGACTGCTGGTCGGTCCGGTGAAGGCCTGGCCCTCGGAGGGAAAGCACCAGTCGCTGGCGACCGACTGCACGTCGATGGACAGGGTCTTGCCGATTGCATCCCAGAACGGCGCGTAATGCCCCGCGAAGGAGTCGCCAATCAGCAGCGCCTTGAGCTCGCCGTCCCGCGCGCCGAGGCGACAGAGCTGGCCGCGGTTGCCCACCGGTAGCGTGGTGATGGTCTCCACGCTGTAGAAGCACCAGCCGTTGGTAATGATCGGCATCGACAACCCCGCCGAGGCACGGCGAAAGTCGGCCGAGAGCCGAGCGGGTACGCCGCTGGCCACCACTGTCAGCATGGCCGCGAGCACCACGCCAAACAGCATGCCGAGCTTGGCCGCTGGTTGGGTACGCCTCAGCACGCCACCGCTGCGGGTGGCACCCAGCTCTACGAACACATAGGAAAGATGCCCGGCCGCCAGGGACGTCAGCATGCCGATCGCCAGCCAAAGCGGCTGACTCTCCAGGCTGAAATAGCCCAGCCACACCACGATGGGCCAGTGCCACAGATAGACCGAGTACGACGTGCGCCCCAGGTACTGGGCGATACGATTATCGGTCAGCGCACAGCGCTCATGCCCGGCAGCGATAAACAGCGCGGTGCCCGCCACAGGAATCAGCGCCAGATAACCCGGCCATAGATGCTGTTCATTCACCAGCAATGCCGCTGCCAGAATCAGCGCCAACCCCACCCAGGCCATCGCACGGCGCTGATAACTCAGCAACTTGAGCGGAAACAGGTACACCAGCGCACCGGCCAGCATCTCCCAGGCCCTCGCAGGCAGCAGGTAGAAAGCCCCGGACGCCGAGTACAGCGAGCCCATCACCGCGATGATGAACGACAGCAGCGCAGCGGCGAGAATCATCCAGCGCCAGGCTGCCAGGCTGACGAAGCGCGCCAACACGGCCAGCAGAATCGGGTAAAGCAGATAGAACTGCCACTCGGTGGACAGCGACCAGGTGTGCAGCAGCCAGAGGTCATGGGCGCTTTCATGAAAGTACCCGGCCTCTTTCCAGAACAGCACATTGGAAATGAAGGTCAGCGCAGCGATCACCTGTTTGCCCAGGCTGACGTACTCTCTCGGCATCAGCAGGAACCACCCCACTGCAAGCATCGCCACGCAGAGTACCGCCAACGCTGGCACGATGCGCCGGCTGCGCTCCAGGTAGAACGCCGCGAAACCAAATCGCCCCGCAAGCCGGCGCGAGACGATGATCGCGGTCATCAGGTAACCCGAGATCACGAAGAACACGTCCACACCGATGAAGCCACCCGAGACCGGCGCCACCCCAAAGTGAAACAGCACCACCAGCACCACGGCGACGGCACGCAGCCCATTGATATCCGATCTGAATGGCATATGACGGCCTCCTGTCGAGCATGCGCACCTGAGTCAGGGCACCACTACTTAGGTTGTGTACAAAAAGTACTGCCGTAGGTATTGCAGCGTACAAATCGACGAAATAAGCGCCGCAGATGCAGGCGATGATTCTCTGCTAGAAGATGGACAGCGATTGCAGAGTCGATCCGCACGAGAGGGGTGTGGCAAGCGGTTGATGCCTCGAACATCGCAGCCTTTGCTGACAACAAGCAGGGCCGCGCAACCAGCCTAGACGACGAGAGTTGCACCCGCCCTCAACCCTGCTGCATGCAGCACAGAGGAACACCCTTGCCCCCTCAGAGCAAGGGAATACTCGCGTACACAGAAACTGGGCGACGGCCTGTATCGCGTTGCCGTCACGGCATTAGCCCAGTGCCTGACGCCGAGTCACGGATATGCCGCTGAGACCAGGCGCGCCCCAAAGAGAAGCGAGCATCCGTCAAGAACATGCAAGTGCGCTCCGATTGTCAGAACCACTTGGAGTAGAACGCTACGAGCCTTGTAGACGATCGGTCTATTTTTACCTATCATCCGCGGCCTATGAAAAAACAAGCTCAAGACATGCGACAGCACATCATCGATGTGGCCAAGTCGCTGATGACCAACAAAGGCTATACCGCCGTAGGTCTGGCAGAGGTATTGAGTGCCGCTGGCGTGCCCAAGGGTTCGTTCTACTACTACTTCAAGTCGAAGGAAGAGTTTGGCCAGGCGCTGCTGGAAGAGTACTTCTGCGAATACCTGGGACGTGTCGATGGGATCATGGCGCGGCCGGGTAGCGGCGCCGCGCGCTTGCTGGCCTATTTCACCTATTGGACAGAGACTCAGGGCACCGAGCTTCCCGAGGGCAAGTGCCTGGTCGTGAAGCTGGGCGCAGAGGTCTGTGATCTGTCCGAAGACATGCGTGGCGTTCTCGAGCGAGGCACGGCGAAGATCATTCAGCGCATCGCCACCTGTGTGGAAATGGGCATCGCCGATGGCAGCATCGACACGGACGAAAGCAGCAGAGCGTTCGCCGAATCGCTCTATCAACTCTGGCTGGGTGCCAGCCTCCTGGTGAAGGTGAACAAGTCCGCCGAGTCTTTCGACACCGCCATGAGCATGACCAAGCGCCTGCTGCGTTAGCGCGAGCTTTTTTATTCTTTTTATAGTCGACCGGTCTACTTTTTGAGGTTCAAATGACTGACAACAGCGCACTTACCGATCTTTTCTCGCCCACCCGAATGGGCTCCATCGAACTGGCGAACCGTATCGTCATGGCGCCGGTAACGCGCAGCCGTTACGACGAGGACGGCGTGCCGGGTGAGCTGCATGCCACTTACTACGCGCAGCGCGCCACCGCGGGATTGATCGTGGCGGAGGCCACCAACATCTCCGCCCAGGGCCGAGGTTATGCCGCCACGCCCGGCATCTGGAGCGATGAGCAGGTGGCGGGCTGGCGCAAGGTCACGGACGCGGTGCATGCGGCAGGAGGCAAGATCGTCAGCCAGCTCTGGCACGTCGGACGCTTTTCCAGTGTCGAGCTGCAGCCGGGTGGCCAGGCGCCGGTAGCACCGTCGGCGATCAAGGCCGAAGGCAACACCTATACGACTGCAGGCTTCGTTCCGGTATCGATGCCGCGGGCGCTGGAGAGCGATGAGATCCCCGGAATTATCGATCAGTACAGGCTCGCCGCTGCAAACGCCAAGCGGGCCGGGTTCGATGGCGTCGAAGTCCACTCCGCCAACAGCTATCTGCTCGACCAGTTTCTGCGTGATTCCACCAACCAGCGTACTGATCGATACGGCGGTTCGATCGAGAACCGCGCGCGCCTCACCCTGGAAGTCACTCGTGCCGTCATCGAGATCTGGGGCAGTGATCTCGTGGGCATCCGCTTGTCGCCGGTCACTCCGGATGCCGGCAATACACCGCCCGACAGCAACGTCATGGCCCTGCATGGCTACCTCATCGAGCAGCTCAATCAGTTGCATCTGGCTTATCTGCATTTCGTTGAAGGCGCGACGGCGACCTCCCGTGAAGTACCGCCAGGCGTGGATATGGATGCCTTGAGTGGCTTGTTCGATGGCCCCTTCATCGGCAACAACAACTACGACCTGGACATGGCCATCGAGCGTCGCGGCCAAGGCAAGATCGACGCGGTGGCCTTTGGTCGCCTGTTCATCTCGAACCCGGATCTGGTGCAGCGGCTGCGTGTCGGCGCCGAGCTGACCATCGCCCCACGTGAGTCCTACTACGGTGGCGGCGCCAAGGGCTACACCGATTGGCCCCTCGGCAACTACTGAAACGAGCCTTCGCTTGGCCCGTTAACGACTTCTCTCAGCGGGGACTACCCGCGATCCCGTTATTCAATCACCGAGCAGAGCATCTCAACCTCAGGAGTACTCATTCATGAGCAATAACATCAAGGCAGTCCCCACCCGTGATTACAGCGCTGTCATCGACACGGCCAGCCAATACGTTGAAGGCTTGCGTGCGGGGAGCGTGGCGACCATCGAGCAGGCTTTCCACCCGGATGCGGTGATGTACGGCTTCACTAATGGGCAATTGCTTGGCGGCCCGATCAGCAACCTGTATCGCTTCGTCGAAACCAACGGCCACGCACCGGACATCACCACCCGCCTGGATGTGCTGGCGATTACCCCGACGACTGCCGTCGTGCGCATCGACATGGAAAAAGACGCCATCGGCGCCGACTACAACGACTACCTGACGCTGCTCAAGATCGACGGCAACTGGAAGGTCATCGCCAAGGTCTACCACCAGTTCGAAGGTTGATCCGCCATTGGCATCTGCGCCGCTGAAGCAGCGGCGCTCCCTCTCATTTCAGGAGAATCCCATGTCCAGAGTATTCATCGTCGGAGCTGCCGGTAAGGTAGGCAAGCGACTGGTAAAGCGCCTCGGCACTGTCGGCCATGAGGTCATCGCGCTGCACCGCAAGACCGAGCAGGCGCAGGAACTCGAAGCACTTGGCGCAACGACCGTTCATGGAAATCTCACCGAACTGGAGGCCTCCTCTCTGGCAGCGCTGATGGCGGGCAGTGACGTCGTGGTGTTCACCGCTGGCGCTGGTGGCGCAGGCATGGAACTGACCAATGCCATCGACGGCAAGGGGTTGGAAACCAGCGTGGCCGCAGCTCGGTTGGCAGGCGTGCGCCGTTTCCTGCTGGTTTCGGCATTCCCGGAAGCGATGCGCGGCGAACAGACATCGGAAGGTTTCGAGAACTACATGAAGGTGAAGAAAAGCGCCGACGTGCACCTGGCGTCTTCCGAACTGGATTGGGTCATCGTCAGGCCGGGCACGCTGCTCGATGAGCCGGGTAGCGGTAACGTTCATGCAGGCCTGGCCATCCCCTATGGCGAGATTGCGCGCGACGATGTGGCCGGGTTTCTGGCCGTGCTGGTCGACAAGCCCGAGATAACGCGGCAGATCATCGAGCTCACGCAGGGGCGCACACCCATCGAGGTGGCTGCCAGTCGGCTCGGCCCAGCACAGAAGCCGTGATGGCATTTCCCGTGAAACGGTTTCGGGGAGCGGTGTATGGCTTGCGTTGGATACAGCGCTGTCCTTGAAAGCCTTGCGCAGCACACCTGGTATGTTTTGCGAGAGCTGCAAGGCATCCCCCAACTGGCATCCGGCGATTGCTCGATGCGAGATGGAGGATGGCAAGTCGGATCGTGTGGCGTTGCCGTTATTTGAAAATGGGCGTCGGGCCTGAACGCGGCTGAGCCCTCTGCTGTTCACGCAGTCGACGCCCCAGTTCGGCGATCCTGGTTTCTCCGGCGACCAGTGCTTCGGCGTTGGTGTGTACCGAGTAATTGCCGAGTTGCAGTTGGTAGGGATGCGGAGCGGCGGAGCCGATCACGAACACCGCATCTTCTTCCCCGGCCGTGAGCCGTATGGCTTGGTTACCCGCTTCGAACACCACCATCTCTCCAGCATCGATCAGGTCAGGCGACGTAAGCCGCCCACGGCTGACGCTGAGCCATAACGATTCGTGCTCCGCCTGTGGCCTGTATTCCCAGGTTTCGCCCTTGGCAATCGTCACCAACAGGTAGGTGATGTTTTCAGGTGCACGAACAGGGCTGCGCACGCCTTCGTAGCTGCCAAGAATTACCCGCGCCGGCCCTGCCTGGGGCATGGCGGCAGCTTCCAGGTATTGGCTGTCAACGGCGGCGCTCTCCAGATGAGGGGGTAGCGCGACCCACAGCTGGAAACCCTGAACGCGTTTGGAGGTGCCGGCACTCATTTCTTTGCCATGCCAGACGCCGCCACCGGCGCGCATCCACTCGACGCCCCCGTAGGCAATTTCTCCTGTACCGGCATCCGGGTCATCGAAGTGCAGATTCCCTTCGGTGATCACCGTGACGGTGGCGATTCCCGAGTGGGGATGCATCGGCATCTGGCCGACGAACGAGCTGTCCGCCTCGAACAGGTCGAGAAAAACGAAGGGCTTGATCAGGTGGCCCAAGTCGGAGGGGCTCATGAGACGCACGATCGGGCCATGCCCGTGGCCTCGGGTACGGTGGCTGATCTGGCGCGGTGCGACTACGTGGTGCAGCGTTGAATGACTCATGCCGGACTCCTCTGAATGCAATGCCCCGCTGCCTGTTCTGGGCGCGATGACTGATGACGTGGAGGAATCATATGAGTTCTTGATTCATATGATTAGAGCCTACAATTGCCTTTAACTCAGCCATTTATGGAGCAATCCCGTGTTCGATCTGAACGATGTAGCCATATTCATTCAGATCGTCGAGGCGGGAAGCTTTGCCGGGGCAGCACGGCGCATGGGGGTTCCATCCAATACGCTGAGCCGGCGTGTCAAACAGTTGGAAGAAACCATGGGAGTACGTCTGCTGCACCGCTCCACGCGCAAGCTCGCGCTCACGGATGCAGGCCGCTCGCTCTTCGAGCAAAGTGTCATACAGGTTACTGATTTGCTGGAGGTCAGTCGGCGCTTTACCGATGGCAGTCAGGAACCGGCTGGGCGGATACGGGTTGCCGTACCTGCAGACTTCTTCGACTTGTTTCACATGGAGTTCGTCGCCAGCTTTCTGCAGCGTTATCCCAAGATCCAGTTGGATTTCCTGCTCAGCGACAACCACATGGATCTTATTGCCGAGGGCGTCGATCTGGCATTCAGAGCCGGCGTTCTCCCGGACTCCAGCTTGGTCGCCCGCAAGATTCTGACTGGCAGCCGAATGCTTGCCGCAAGCCCCGATTACTTGAAAAAACACGGCACACCCACAGATGCATCCGCACTGGGTGAGCACCTGTGCATTTTTCCTTCCAGCCCATCAGGGCAAACCACTTGGCACCTTGTTGGCCCCCATGACGCGGCGCACATCACGGTAAGTGGACGGGTTTGCGCGAATACCGCACAGGCCCAGTTGAAGGCAGCGGTCGCCGGCCTGGGTATCTGCTTCTTGCCTCGGCCGATTCTGTACGCAAGCTTGAAAAACCAAAGTCTCGTCCAGGTGCTGCCTGACGTTCGTCAGCAAGGGAATGATCTCTTTGTTGTTTATCCGAGCAGACGGCAGATCCCCCGGGCAGTCAGCATCTTTGTCGAGCAGGCAACGGCGCATTTACTTGAGGAAATGGCGGGCCAACAACTGCCGCAGGCATCCCCGCCCCATGACCAGGAGGCTCATGGGCAGGCGGCGCCAGCGTTGCAAAAAGCGAAATGACATGGCAACAAGAAGGCCCATGCTGACTTAACGGGCGGAGAATACGCTGCCGCTGGTGAGTACAGGAAAGATCATCAACCAGCGATTGTGTTCAAAACTGCCAGCGTCTCATCCGACAGAACCAGCTCACTCACGGCAAGGTTTTCTCGCAAATGGTTGACCGAAGAAGTGCCGGGGATCAGCAGGATATTGGCTGATCGACGAAGCAACCAGGCCAATGCCAACTGCATCGGCGTCACAGCAAGCCGCTCTGCAATGCTCGACAACACGGACGACTGAAGCGGCGTGAACCCACCTAGCGGAAAGAACGGCACATAGGCGATGTCATCCCGAGCCAGCTCGTCGATCATGGCGTTATCGTGCTGATGAGCAATGTTGTAGTGGTTCTGCACGCAAACGACATTGACGATCTTGCGTGCTTGAGCCAATTGCGTGGGCGTAACGTTGCTGATGCCGATATGGCGCACCAGCCCTTGCTGCTGCAACTCGGCGAGAACCCTCAGTGGCTCCTCGATGGAACCCTCGGCCGGCCCCATGGGGCCATGCATCGCACGGAAGTTCACCACATCCAACACGTCTACGCCGAGATTGCGCAGGTTGTCGTGCACGGCCTGCTTCAGCTCCTCTTTCGAAATCGCAGGAAGCCAGGCGCCCTCGCCGTCTCGACGCGCGCCGATCTTGGTAACGATGGTCAGGCTGTCCTGATACGGATGCAGCGCCTCACGAATAAGCTGGTTGGTGATATGCGGCCCGTAGAAATCGCTGGTATCGATATGGTTCACACCTGAGGCGACGGCCTCGCGCAACACGGCCAGCGCCGCGTCACGATCCTTCGGAGGACCGAATACACCAGGCCCGGCGAGCTGCATCGCGCCGTAGCCAATCCGATTCACCCGCTTATCACCGAGAATGAAGGTGCCGCTTTTATCTAAGCTGCTCATGGCTATCGCCCTTGCTTCGTTTGAAGAAGCCTATGATATGAAGGATCCCTCAGGTTTTAGAATTCGCATTCCATGAGCACCATTAGAACGTCATTAAAGCCCAGAAAAGCGGCCGTTCAGGCCCGCTCCACAGCGACTGTCGAGGCTTTGCATACCGCGACCCTTCAGGTTTTGACCCAGCAGGGTCTGATCCGATGCACCACGACGCGCGTGGCCGAACGCGCTGGAATGTCTGTCGGCAGCCTTTATCAGTACTATCCAAACCGCGATGCACTGCTTGCCGCGATACTCGAAAAACACCTGCTCGAGGTTGCCGAGAGCGTTGAACTGGCCTGCAGCGAATTGCTGGGCAAACCTGTCGCTGCAATGGCCTCAGGTCTTGTCGTGGCGTTCTTTGCCGTCAAACTGCGCGACCCTGCGGGGTCGAAAGCGCTCTATGCCATCGCAGCAGAGCGAGGCGGAGCCGAACTGGTCAGGCGCATCACGACACGCATGGTGGCAGCCATTGCAGCCATGCTGAAAAGCGCAACCGATGCCCATTTTGACGATCCCGTCGTGACTGCAGCGATTTCACTCAGTGCCGTTTCAGGCCCGGTGCGAGCCTTGCTCGAAGGCCATACTCCACCGGGCTTCGAAAAAGGCCTCGAACAGCAGATCGTGGCACTTTTGCGGGCCTACCTGCAGACATATCAGAAGCCTGCATAACCGCCAAAACGCATACGGATGGGGTGTAGAAAAACCCACCATGAGCACCCAGGCAAACGTACGAACAGAGAGCGATCGCACAGTGCCACATACTGCATGGTGCTACCATCGCGCCGCCTTTCGCAGTGCCGCGCTCGTCGCGCAGGGGTTATTGCCAGGAAGGCCGAACATTCAAATCATGGACATGCATTGAGCAGACGATGAAAAAAATTGTAGGAATAGCGGTCGGCGTTGTGGTTGCCGTTGGCGTGCTCAGCACAGCCGGGGCCTGGTACACCGGTACTCAGTTGCCGGGTGTTTTGCAGAACGCCATTGCAGAAGCCAACCAGCAAGGCCAGGACGCATTGCTGGGTACAGGCGCAACGATCAAACTGGAGCTGGTGTCACTGGACACTCGTTTTTTCACCAGTACGGCTCATTACCGCCTCAGTTTCGACGCGCCAGCCAAGGAAGACGTGCCTAGACACCTGGAAGTTCTACTGGTGGACAACATCGAGCACGGCCCGTTGCCAGTGTCGCGTCTGAAGCGTCTCAACCTGTGGCCGGTCATGGCCGCCAGCAACTACGCGCTGGAAGCCAACGAACTCACCCAGAAGTGGTTCGATGCCGCCAAAGGCGCTGCGCCGCTTACCGGCCAAGGCAGCCTGGGCTATGACGGCTCGACTAGCGGCACCCTGGTGCTTACCCCCCTCGACTTCGCTCCAACAGCGACCTCGGCGGTCAAGTTCTCCGGTCTGTCATTTGATATCGAAGCCAGCAAACACGCGGAAAAGCTCCTAGTCAGCGGCACGATGAACAGCCTGCTTATCAGCGTTGCTGAAGGCGAAGAAGCCCCCATCCAGGCTGAACTGCGCGGCTTGACTCTCGATAGCGATCAGCACCTGGCCAGTGGCGATTTCTACCTGGGTGACAGCAGCCTCAAACTGGCCACCGCGCAGATCAAGGTAGGTGACAAGCCTGCCGTGCTGATCAAGGACATGGCCCAGTTCGGTAGCCTGCAGGAAACCAGTGGCATGCTGAACGGGCGTATGGGCTACGACATCGGCATGGTCAGTTACGACGGCAAAGACCTCGCCGGCATGCACATGCTCTGGTCGCTGAAGAATATCGATGCGGCTGTCGTGCAATCGCTGCTTGAGTTTTACCGCGAAAAACTTACCCCTATCCAGCAAGCTCAGGCACTTGATCAGGAAGCACCGGACTTTGCCTTCTCCGACGCGGAAGAAGCGCGCCTGAAGAGCGACCTCGAGAAGCTGCTGAGTGCCAAACCGCAGATCGCTCTGGAAAAATACAGCGTCAAAACCACCAACGGCGAAGCATCGCTGAGCATGGCACTGGATCTGAACAAGCCCGAGTCGTTCGAGCTGGCGCCAGACGAGATTGCCAAGCAGATGATCGCCAAACTGGAAGCCAAGCTGTCCATCGCCAAGGCGATCATCGGTGATGGTGTCCGTGCTCAGGCAATGATCGAGGGTCAAACCGACGCCAAGGCAATCGAAGATCAGGCGGCCATGTTCACCGAAATGGGTAGCGGCATGGCTCTCGGTACCGGCTTGCTGACTCTGGAAGGCGATACCTTGCAATCGTCGCTGCACTACGCCAATGACAAGGTGACCTTCAACGGCCAGGACATGACCGTCGAAGAGTTCGCCATGTTCGTCATGTCCAAGGCCAACGGCCTGGGCGGTGGTGCTCTGGGTGGTGACGATCAGTCGCAATACGACGACTCGGAAGAAGCCTACCCCGAAGGTGGCATCGGCGAAGAAGACTACAACCAGTATGAACCGCAGGACGAGGCTGCTGACGAGCAGTGAGTTCGGGCGCAGCACACAAAAAGGCCAGCCATTTGACTGGCCTTTTTTATGATGGTGTCCCGTCCTGAATAAGGTTTACACCTTCTGACTTCTTTTTCAGGAGAGCCTTATGGCTGAAGGTGTACGGCGCAGTCAGCGAGATTACTCGCTGGCTTTTAAATTGGCGGTTGTCGATCAGGTCGAAAAAGGCGAACTTAGCTACAAAGAAGCCCAGGATCGCTATGGGATTCAAGGTCGATCAACCGTATTGGTTTGGTTGCGTAAGCACGGTCGCCAAGATTGGAGCCAAGGCGCTTCCATTCGAGCCGAGAGGAGTCGCGTCATGACCGCCCCCAAGCCGCCGACGCCAGAGCAGCGCATCAAAGAGCTCGAGCAGCAGCTCGAAGTGGCGACACAGAAAGCCCATTTCTTCGAGGCTGTAGTGGATGTTCTGAAGACCGACTACGGTGTGTCGATCGTAAAAAAGCGACCCGGCAAGTCCTCACACAAAGGCAAGTCGAAGGGCTGAGTATCGGTAGGGCTTGCCAGTTCATGGGAATCAGTCGTCAGGCCTATTACAAGCGCAACCGAGCGATTGACGGCAGGACGGATGAGTCGGGAAGCGTTGCACGGTACGTTAGCCAGATCCGAATGCGCCTGCCGCGAGTGGGCACCCGCAAACTGCATTACCTCCTGCACCAACAACCGAGCCCTGAGCTGAAGGTTGGTCGTGATCGTCTCTTCAGTATCTTGGCCGAGCATCGTCTACTGGTGCAGCCCAAGCGTGCGTATTACAAGACCACGAACAGCTTTCACCGGTTTCGTCGGCATCCCAACCTGCTCAAGGACGGGCCTGGGCAGGTGATTGCAACCGCGCCCGAGAATGTCTGGGTTGCTGACATCACCTACCTTCCCGGCCAGAGTGACCCACTGTACTTGAGCCTGGTCACAGACGCTTTCTCGCGCAAGATAGTGGGCCATCACGTCCATCAGGGGCTGCACGCAGACTCCGTTGCCAAAGCCTTCAGGGCGGCGCTGCGCAAGCGCCGAAAAAACGCCCCACTTGTGCATCACTCAGATCGGGGGATCCAGTACTGCTCAGCACTTTACCAAGGGCTACACGAGCGCTATGGGGTGCGCTGCTCGATGACGGATGGCTATGACTGCTACCAGAACGCACTGGCTGAGCGAGTCAATGGGATTTTGAAGGCGGAGCTTTTACCTGCGCGCTTTGAGAGCTTCGAGCAGGCACGGCAATTAGTGGATGAGGCGGTGCGGATTTATAACACCGAGCGACCTCACTTAGCGCTTAAATACAAAACGCCCGATGCAGTGCATCGGGCGTTTTGATCTCACAATCTAGCTGATACGGTGTAAACCTATTTCAGGACTAGACATGGGCCTGAAGCGAATCTGGATGAACCGAATATCAACGTATTTAACCCTCGTACACGTCTACGCGGATCGATCTCAACTTGAAGGGTATAGCCGCTCACCCAAGCGCTCCACCAGCCTGACGAGGTAGCCATCGGGATCCTGGACAATGAACTCGCGCTGGCCCACCTCCACGGAATCAACCCTGTACCAGGTATCCGTACAGTCTCGAAACAGGCTGAAACCCGCCAGGTCAAGGCGCTGGATGATGAGCCCAACCGCAGGAACGTCCACCTGCAGATTGATACCTCTTCCAAATGGCCGGGCCAATGGCGCGGCGAGCCATTGGCTTGCCGAGGCATCAACCTGTTCGAGCATGACCTGAGCGCCATCCAGATCCAGGTAAGCGAACCCATCTTCCGGGCGCTGATACGCCACCTTGAAACCCAGGCAGGACACCCAGAACGCAAGGCTGCTCTGCAGGTCGGTGACCATCAGTTCCGGCACCAGCTTGTTGCGATGAAACATGAGCTGCCTCCATGCATCAGGATCGCTCGCCACAATCGGGACGCTCCAGAAACAGAAAACCCGCTGCATGCGGGTTTCAATGGAGTGCATTGTCTGGTGCCGGAGATAGGAATCGAACCTACGACCTTCGCGTTACGAGTGCGCTGCTCTACCGACTGAGCTACACCGGCGGGAAATGCATTATTCAGCAGGCGAAGCGCGCCACTCAAACGTTTTCTAGCCGTTTAAAAGGCACACGTCTTATTTGGCCAGTTCGATGCGGTCTTCATGGATGTGAATCAGCCCCTGCTTGTACAGGCCGCCAATGGCTTTCTTGAAGTTACCTTTACTGACCCGGAACATCTCGCTAATACGTTCTGGCGAGCTTTTGTCACTTACCTCCAGCGTGCCGCCACTGTCACGCAGGCGGCTGAGAATTTGCTCGCTGAGGCCACCCGCCGCTTGCTGACCGATGGGCTGCAGGCTGAGGCTGATCTTGCCGTCGCTGCGCATGTCCTTGATGAAGCCCGGCTGGCGGATGCCTGCACGCATGAAGCCGATCACTTCGTTCTTGTGGATCAGCCCCCAGTGCTTGCCATTGATGATGGCTTTGAAGCCCATATCGGTAGGCTCGACCACCAGTAGATCGACTTCTTCGCCAGCCTTGTAGGTCGCTGGCACCTTGTCCAGGTAACGATCCAGTCGCGCGGTCGCGGTGATGCGGCGGCTGCGTTTGTCGACGAACACGTGCACCACGCAGTAATCACCGATCTGCAAGGGCCGCTTCTCTTCGGAGTGCGGCAGTAGCAGATCCTTGGGCAGGCCCCAGTCGAGAAACAGGCCAACGCGATTGATGTCGACCACTTTCAGGCTGGCGAACTCGCCGACTTGCACCTTGGGTTTCTCGGTGGTGGCGATCAACTTGTCTTCACTGTCCAGATAGAGGAACACGTTGAGCCAGTCCTCCACCTCGCTCGGCGTCTCCTTGGGGATGTAACGCTTGGGCAGCAGGATCTCGCCATCCGCCCCGCCATCCAGGTACAGACCGAAGTCGGTGTGCTTGACGACCTGCAAGGAATTCATACGTCCGATAACAGCCATGGTGCCTACCCTCATTTTCAGGCCGGCAGTTTACCCGAGTCGCCTGCGGGATTCTCGGCTGTGCGCGCCAGGTTGAGCGCATTTTCTGCCCACTGGTCATTGAGTGAACAGCGAGGCGCCCAGCGGTGGTACAATACGCGGCCATCTTGATTTCTCGAGTAGGTTAAATGGCCGTCATGCGCGTCAAAGCATCCCAGAGCAAAGCTAAACCAGCCCCAGCTGTCGAAACCAGCGAATCGATCGACGCCCAGATAGCGGCGTTTATCAAGTCCGGCGGCAAGATCCAAGAGATCGCCAAAGGTGTGAGCGGCCAGACCAACGGTCCAGCCAGCCGCCACATTACTATCGCCAAGAAGTAATACCCGTCTGTATCGACCTGCAGCGCCTGCAATGCCGGGCGCCAGGTCGGCAGCCTCCCCTAGCCCGTCCGGGCAATGATTTGAACGACTTATTTCTCGTCTTTGCAGCTTGTCGCTAGCGATGAGCACGCGCATGTTTCAGAATGATGTCAGTCCGCTTTCAACGCAGTCGGCTCTCCGGCTCAGCGTCTTGTCTATTTGCCACGTCGTTTAACCGATCTGATAAAGCTCGAGCGGGCACGTCGTTCACTGGCAATTGCTTAAGGAATACAAGTGCGTTTTTTCAGCCCCTGGCTGCAGCGACCTGTCAGTGCTCTGGCAGCGCTGGTTGTCTTATTCATTTTGCTTCCCTTGATCAGCCGCTACACATTGGGCTGGTCGCATCCCTTCGGTTATCTCTCGGATCTGGCCATCGGCAGCCTGTTGCTGTGGCTGGTACAACGCCGCAGTCTGTTGCTCGGCATTCCGCTGATTCTGGGCTGGGTAACGCTGAACCTCGGTACCGCCGAGTTGGTCAGCGCCGTAGGGCGAATGCCGGAGCCGGCAGATCTGCATTACCTCACCGATGCACAATTTATCAGCCACTCGACCCAGGGCGGCGGCCTCACTCATCCCTGGCTGGCTGCCGGGCTGATCTCGGCTGCGCTGGCGTTCTTCGCCCTGCTTGCCGTCAGCCGCAAACAACGCACCAGCAGACCATCGACGGCCTGGCTGCTGCTACCGCTCGGCCTGTTCAGCGCACACGGCATCTCCCAGTACCACAGCCCCAGCGAAGCGGATCAGTGGTTGCAGTTCAACCTGCCGCACAAGTGGCTGGCGGAAGGTATCAGCACCGCTCAAATCGGCGTCGAAGACTGGATCGCCCGGGGCCAGCCAAGCAGTCCACCGGACGTAACCGGACTGACCCGGCTGGACATGGACGGTACCTCGCTATTGAGCGAGCCCGGCCGCGCGCGCAATGTTCTGATCATCACCCTGGAAGGCATTCCCGGCGCCTATATCGCCGCCAGCCGCCAGGCCATCGGCAGCAGCTACCAGGCTGACCCGATGCCACGCCTGAGCCAATGGGCCGAACGCGGCATGCTGACCAATGATTACGTACTGCACGGCCACCAGACCATCCGTGGCCTCTACGCGATGCTCTGTGGCGACTACGACAAGCTCGCCTCGGGCACGCCGAAAGGCATCGAGCTACTGGCCAATGCCGAGCGCAGCGCCCAGTGCCTGCCTGCGCAATTGCGCGAACAGGGCTTCAGCACGCACTTCCTACAGGGCGCCGGGCTGCGTTTCATGGCCAAGGATCAGATCATGCCGCGCATGGGGTTCGAGAAGACCCTGGGCCGCGACTGGTTCCGTAATACGCCCTACCTCGATTTCGCCTGGGGCATGGATGACAAATCCTACTTCGAAGGCGCGCTGACCTACGTCGATGGCCTGCGCAAGCAGAAAGCGCCATGGATGCTGACTCTGCTGACCGTCGGCACCCATCAGCCCTACTCCGCCCCGGCCGACTACCTCGACCGCCACCCCAACGCTAAACAGGCTGCCATTGCCTACTTGGACGACGCTGTTGGCGAGTTCCTCGAGGCCCTGGACAAGCGCGGCGTACTCGACGACACCCTGGTGATCGTCACCTCCGACGAGTCCCACGGTATCGAGAATGTGCGCCTCGCTTCGGCCTGGGGCTTCAACCTGATGCTGGCTCCCGAGCAGGCTCAGTTGCCGTCGATCAAAGAAGGCGTTTACGGGCACGTCGATCTCACCGCCTCGGTTCTCGATTACTTCGCCCTGCCGTTGCCGGCGGATATCGCTGGTCGCTCGATGCTGCGTGACTACGCCCAAGGCCGCGAGATCATTTCATACACCAACGGCCTGCTGCGCGAGCACGACGGCCGCGGCACACTCACCGAATGTAATTTCCAGCAGGTCTGCCGCCGCTATGCCAGCCCTGGCTTCATTGCCGATCACGCACACTACCTCGGCCGCGTCAGCGGCAAGCCGGCGCGTCTGGTGAGTCAGCGTGCAGAGTTGCTGGATCGTTCACTCAGCGATGGCCAGGGCAACCAGCTGCTGCAGTTCGCCAGCAACGAACGTATTCGCTTGCGCACTACGCCAGGCGACGACTGGGCCGACAACCTGATTGGTGCCCAGTACCTGGAGCTGCCAAAAGGCACACAGACGACAGTGACGCTGAAGATCAATGCGCTGAAGATGGCCAAGTCCGGCGCTACGCTGCGCCTAAAAACCAAGGAGTTCGACCGTGATGTACTGATCAACATCCCGGAGATCCCGCTGTTGAAGGAAGGCCAACCCTTGGAGCTGAGCTTTGCCTTCGACAACCTCGATACGCGCAAGGCGTTTTCCTTCCACCTCGTGGGCGAAGGCAAAGGCTCCATCGAAATCACCGATTTCAGCGTCGCTACGCGGCCTATCGAAGCCGAACTGCTGGCAGCTCAGGCAGAGGAAGAAAGTGCAGAATTGACCCAGTGAGCCACGCTCACAGGGCTCAATAAATCGCGTAACGCCGTTCGATCTCAGCGTACTCGCCGCTGGCGCGGATAGCTGCCAAGCCCTTATCGAAGCGATCACGCAGCGCCTCGTCGTGTAACCCCAGATGGTAGGGGGTGGCGGGAAAGAGCGGGTATTCGATGACCGGCTGGCCGACATCGACCTGGGCATACACCTCGCGATTGAAGTAATGCAGGATGCGCCGGTCACCAATTACTACATCCACACGCCCGCTATAAAGCAGCCGATTGCGGGCGACCTGCTGGGCTTCCTCATGATAACGGGGGTTGTCTTCGGCCATTTGCCGGAACTCGTCGCCGAGCAGGAAACGGGCGCGCTGGAAAGCGCGAACCGAGTAGTGCCGCAAATCACTGATGCGCTCTATGCGATAGCCGCGAGATGCCAATGACATGGCAACGTTCTGGTAGTAGATGTAAGGCTGCGAATAGAAAGGCGCTGCCCCATCCTTGGCGTTTGTGGTGGTCATCGCCTCAATCTCACCAAGTTTGAAGGAACGATGCAGACGCTCCATGGGCGAGTAATAAGGCTTCACCGTAAAGCCGGCGGCACGCGCAGCAGCGACCACTACGTCATACTCGAGCCCTCTGTTCTGCCTCTCAAAGACATAGGGTGGCTTGTGGGTGCCAAAGCCGATTCTCAACTCCTCGGCCACGCAATCCAGCGCGAGGAGCGACAATCCGACTACCCACCACTTCATGCGCATAACTGCCACTCATCGGCTCCGTAGCCAGTTGGTATAGCGGGGGCGAATCACGCTGTCCAGCACGGCACTCATCGCCCATACCAAAGCTTACCAGCCACTGCGCCCATTACCGGTATTCAAACTAGCGTGGCCTTGGGCCCCAGCCCATCGAACACCTCTGGCGTCAGCGCCGCCAGCCCGTGCTGGTCGAGTACCTCACGCGGATGCTCTTCCCCGGGGAAGGTGCTGTCGATCATGCTCAGCAACTGGGAGCCGCGCGGGGTGAGCACAAAGTTTTCCCCATTACCGCCCTCACTTTCCGGGCGTGGTTCGATAAAGCCGCCAGCGAGCAGCGTGGCTTCATAGCGATCGGCCTGGGCCTTGAGCCCGTCGATATCCTGCACATCCTGACCAGCCTGCTGCAGCGCCTCGGCCAGTTCCTCGGCACAGCGACGCGGCACGAACGCCTGGCCGGCGCTGTTCTGCACGTCGTGCAGTATGCGCTCGATGAGATCCCAGTTATGGGTTTGGGCCTGAGTCGTCATATCATCATCTCCCACCATTTAGGGCACCCGATGGGACTATCGGATGCGGCGCCCGCAGGCACCTGTGAACGTGTGACGCTGCTGCATTGGGCAAGGTTCGCCCTATCTGCCCAAACGCAGCCTGAACCAAGGCAAACGGCGCCAGTCTGAGGCGCATCTCCCCCTTCGCACAAAGGACTCACCCATGCTCCGCCGGCCACCGCTGCGCCCCGTTCTCAGCGCCCTGCTTCTGGCGACCATCGCGCCATCGGTACTGGCAGCCGAACCGCTGCGGCTCAAGCATCTGTACCGCTGTGAAGACGTGCTCGATAGCCAGCGCCAGACCTTCTGCCTCGACGCTCGTGGCATGGCAAGCGGCAACCTGCAGGTGTTGCTCGACGGTAAACCGCTGCCCGCCAGCGCAGTAAGCCGTCGCGATGGCCTGCGTATCACCCTGAACAGCGACAGCTACCGCAGTGGCCCGCTGTGGTTGCAGCAGGGCGACGCAGTCAGCAATCCAGTGTGGCTGTCCATGGCGGGTAGCCATGTACTGGCAGCCAAGCCGAGTGAAGTGGCCAAGAACATGGATGGCCTGAACACCTACGTCGACCTGGTCAGCGTGGTCATCGAAGAAGACGCGAAAGGCCTAGAGACGGCCAAGGCACTGGCGAAGAAATACGGCGCTGAAGTGGTCGGCGCGATTCCGCCGCTCAATACCTTCCAGCTGCGTCTGCCAGCCAAGGATCTGATCCAGCGCGATGCCATGGTGCTGCGCCTGGGTAGCGAGCTGAGCGTGGATGCCGTGGTGATCGAAGAATCCTCGGCGGAGGAACAGGAAGCGCCAGCTGGCGAGTCCGCAGATGCTCATCTCGACGAAGAGGAATGGGCAGCGAACCGCTTTATCGATGCGGTGAACTACTACCAGCGGCGTATCCCGTCCAAGCGCTCGCCCATCGAAACCAAACCGGTGCGCATCGGCCTGATCGAACGCAATGTCGACTTCGACGCTCCGGACTTCAAGGATTACCTCGGCGCCGCCGAGCGCGATGGCCATACCCCTCACACTCGCCTGTACAGCCGCGACGCCGACAAGCCGAACGGCCATGGCTCCACCGTTGCCGGCATTCTCGCCGCGCGCTGGGACAACGGCGGCAACACCGGTTTCCTGCGTGGCCTGGACGGCGCCGGCCCTGGCTTCGAAGTCATCGTCGACCGTAACTCGGATGCCGGCATCACCGCCAACATCGCCGCCTCGGTCAACCTGGTCGAAGATGGCGTTCGCGTGCTGAACTGGAGCTGGGGCATCCACCGCGTCGGCGCCAAGAATATCCATGGCGACGAGATCGACTCACTGGTGCGCTCAGGCATTGCCATGAGCGGCTACGAGGAACTGCTCGAAGAATTCTTCCTGTGGCTGCGCCGCGAGCACCCGGATGTGGTGGTCATCAACTCCGCCGGCAACGGTGCATCATTCTCCGGCGCAGACGACTACCGCCTGCCCTCCTCCTTCGTCACCGAGCAACTGTTCGTGGTCGGCGGCCACCAGCGCAGCGAGCGCAAGGACGTCGCGGTAGACGACCCGGCTTACGTTACCCGGCGCAGCTCCTCGAACGTCGATACCCGCGTCGACATCACTGCTGCCGCCTGCGTGCGCGCCTCCACAGCAGAAGAAGGCAAACAGGGCAGCGTGCATTGCGGCACCTCCTACGCCACGCCACTGGTGGCGGGCGTGGTCGCGGCACTGATGTCGATCAACCCCGAGCTGCATCCCGATCAGTTGCGCATGTTGCTGCGCCGCAGCGCCATGACCATCGGCGAGGAATTCGACTTCGAGCCCACCGATGCCGACGACCTGACAGCGCCGATTCTGCCCTCCGAACGTGGCTTCGATCTGAATGACAAGGACATCGGCCGCTCGGCCAGGCTGGACATGCAGAAAGCCCTGGATCTGACGGTGCGCAGCCTCGATAGCGTGAAATAGCACGCCGGCCGATAGCCTGAACCTTCACGCCAAGCAGGCACTCAATCCCAGGACATGACCCTGCTAAGCGTGAGGAATTGAGCATGATCAAGCATATCGCGCCACTCTGTGGGCTGGCTCTGGCGCTCTACGGCGCCGGTCACGCACAGGCCTGCACGGCCGACGAAGCCGCCGCCAAAGCCCAGGAGCTGGCTGCAAAGGTCGAGGAAATAACCCAGCGCGATCCCGAACGGGCCGCCCTGTTGCGCCAGGAACTCAAGGAAGCGGAGCCGCAAACCGAAGCCGACAAGCTGGGCACCGATTGCGACGCCTATGACCAGCGTCTGCGCGAGCTGGAAGAGATCGGCGGCGAGGTCGAGGAACAGGTGGAGTGAGGCTGGGGGTAACAGGCGCGGCATGAAGCGCGCCCGTCAGCAGCCCCGACGCATCAAGCGTCGGCGGAAGGCGCCTTGCGCTTGAGCGGCGCCAGCCCATCCTGGCTGACCAGGGTCGGCGCATCGCTCTTCGGCTTGTTCACCGTGTTGCGTTTGGCTGGAGTTTTCGCGACTGGCTTCTTGGCGATCTTCTTACCGGTTTTCGGATCGATCTTTTTCTTCTTCGGGCCAACTGCCTTGCCAGACGCCTTGAGGTTCTTCGGCCCCTGGTAAACGCCCTTGTGCTCCTTGATGCTGCGACGCTCGAAACGCTGCTTGAGGTAGCGTTCGATGCTCGACATCAGGTTCCAGTCGCCGTGGGTGATCAGCGAAATCGCAGTGCCTTCGCTACCAGCACGGCCGGTGCGGCCGACGCGGTGTACATAGTCGTCGCCGGAGCGCGGCATATCGAAGTTGATCACCAGATCCAGCCCATCGACGTCCAGGCCGCGGGCGGCCACGTCGGTGGCGACCAGCACCTTCACGGCGCCCTGACGCAGGCGGTCGATGGCCAGCTTGCGATCCTTCTGGTCCTTCTCGCCGTGCAGCACGAAGGTCTTGAATTCCTTGGCCACCAGCTTGCCGTACAGACGATCGGCCTGGGCACGGGTGTTGGTGAAGATGATCGCCTTGTCGTAGGTCTCGTTACTCAGCAGCCACTCGACCAATTGCTCTTTGTGGTGGTTGTGGTCGGCGGTAATGATCTGCTGGCGGGTGCCCTCGGCCAGCTCGCTGACGCGGTTGAGCTGCAGGTGCTCGGGGTCACGCAACACCTTGCCAATCACCTCACGCAGGCCGGCGCCGCCACTGGTGGCGGAGAACAGCAGGGTCTGGTGCGCGTTGCCGCACAGCTCAGCCAGGCGCAGCACATCTTCGGCGAAGCCCATGTCGAGCATGCGGTCGGCTTCGTCCAGCACCAGCATTTCCACGTCTTCGAACAGCAGGTTGCCGGCGTTGGCATGCTCGATCAGGCGCCCGGGAGTGCCGATCAGGATGTCGATCTTGCGCAGCATGGCGGCCTGCACCTTGAAGTCTTCACCGCCAGTGACGAGACCGGCCTTGAGGAAGGTGTACTGGGCGAAGCGCTCGACTTCCTTGAGGGTCTGCTGGGCCAACTCGCGAGTCGGCAGCAGAATCAGTGCACGCACGCTCAGGCGCTGCTTGGAATTACCGTCGCCGAGCAGGCGGTGGAGCATCGGCAATACGAAGGCAGCGGTCTTGCCGCTACCGGTCTGGGCGGTTACGCGCAGATCCTTGCCCTGCAGCGCAGGCGGAATCGCCGCCACCTGTACCGGAGTCGGCTCGACGAAATTAAGCTCGGCCACGGCTTTGAGCAGGCGTTCATGCAGGGCAAATTGGGCAAACACTGGGCAACCTCGATGCAAATGCTAAATCAGCCGCATAGGTTACCGCGTTCGCGCTCCGGGGCCGAATGCTTTCTCCGAACGGATGGTTGAAAACTGTCAGATGGCCGGCCGCATGCGCCATTGTTTGATCAGTAGACGTCCACTGTCCCAGCCCACCAGTACCACTGCCAGCCAGATGGGCAGGTAGGTGAGGAACTGGCCGGAGTCGAACTGCTCGCCCAGAAACAGCAGAGAAACCATGAACAGCAACACCGGCTCCACATAACTGAGGATGCCGAACAGCCCCAGCGGCAGGAGCCGCGACGACGCCATCATCGCGGCCAGGGCGATGGTGCCCAGCAATGCCATGCCCGGCACCAGCCACCACAACCGAGGAAACTCGCCGAATACGTTGTCCGGCGCCCACTGCAGGATCAGCCAGATGGCCAGGGGCGCCAGCATCAGCATTTCCAGAATCAGCCCGGACAGGGCATCAAGACGCATCCAGCGACGCAGCATGAAATACGGTGGATAGCCCAGCGCGGTGACCAGCGTCACCCAGGAAAAGGCCTGGGAACGCCACAACTCATGCAGGACGCCGGCAAAGGCGCAGGCCACGGCAATTTTCTGCAAGGGCCGCAGTCGCTCGCCATAGAACACCCGGCCGACCAGCACCATGGCCAGCGGCAAGAGGAAATAACCCAGCGAAACGTCCAGCATGTGCCCGGTGAGCGGTGCCCACACGAACAGAAACCACTGCACGCCGATCAGTGCCGCGGAAAGCGGCAAGGCGGCCAACAGCAAAGGCTCGCTGCGCAGGCGCTGCAGAACGGCAAGTAGCACCGGCCACTGGCGCAGTACGGTAACCAGCAGCAACACCGCCGGAATCGACCAGATCACGCGTTGGGCGAACACCTGAAAACCGTCCAGCGGCGTGAGCATCTGCACGTAGCCAGGGATCAGGGCAAACAGGATCGAGGCGCTGACAGAGAACACCACACCACGTCCGGAAAGCGTCATTGCGCACCTCGAAGAGAGAGAAATCACCCACGCTGTTCAGGCTATCAGGCGGCCGCAATAGCGGCACCAAAACGGCGCAGACAGACATGCCAGCGACGCTCTGGCGAACGGCGGCGCACCATAACGGTTCAGCGCAAGGCAAACAATCATCTGCGCCACGAAACTCCAGGCAAAAAAAGGAACCGCCGAAGCGATCCCTTGGAAAGTCACACCCAGGACAGGCCGTGTGAAAACGTAGCGAGCGAAGGTCAGGCAAGGCAAAAACCAGCGAAACGTAGCGCAGCGGAGTAACAGCCGAAGGCTGGCCCGTAGGGCGAACGTAGTGAGTCAAAAGCGCAGTTTACGAGTTGTAAATGAGCATTTTGACTGGGCTGGCATTCCAGCTAGTTTTTAACGCCGCATGACCGAGCGCAGTAGTTTTCACACAGTCTGGGGAGCACCGGGGGCGAGTGGCGATTCATATCACCTGAGTCAGGCGCAGCTCGGCGGCTTCCAAACCCTTGGCCATGAACTCGACACCGAGGTTGAGGCCCTCGGCATGGATGAAGGTGACGTCGTGGATACCCATGAAGGCCAGCACCTGACGCAGATAAGGTTCCTGATGATCCTGACAGCCGCCCGCATAAATGCCGCCACGGGCGGTGAGCACGAAAGCGCGCTTGCCATGCAGCATGCCTTGCGGATCGTTTTCGCTGTAACGGAAGGTCACCCCGGCACGCAGCACGTGGTCGAACCAGGCCTTGAGTGTGCTGGGAATGGCGAAGTTGTACATCGGCGCAGCCAGCACCAGCACATCGGCAACCAATAGCTCATCGATCAGCTGATTGGCGCGCTGTAACGCCGCACATTCGGCTGCGCCATGCTTTTCAGCAGGTTGCGTCCAGGCGTTAAGCAGACTGGTATCGAGATGGGGTAACGGCTCGACGCCCAGATCACGACGGCAGACAGCGTCGTTGGGGCGCTTCTCGCGCCAGTGCGCCAGAAGGCGCTCGGTCAGTTGTCGTGAAACCGAGCCGTGCTGCCGCGCACTGCTTTCAATCACCAGCAACTGAGCCATGGGGTCACTCCATCGATAGGCGGGTATCAAACGATGGGCGCGAGACTAGATAAACGAGGTTCGATAATAAAGCGTAAATATCCACCACTAAATATCGATGAAGTTGATTTGTTCGGGATCAGACCCTAGGCTGCTCGAAGTTTCAGGTCACTGTGGTTCGCAGGTCAGCTGAACACGCAGACGGATGATGCTGCGGGCGAATTTCACCGTCAGGTTGCCGCTCTCCCCCGCTGCCAGATTGGCGCTGCGGGTACGTGGCGCTTCCGGGCCGTTGCGAAACACCGCTTTGCAGGAAGCCGCCGTTTCGCCGTAGTTCTGTACCAGCACCGCCGCCATGTTGTGGTCGATTTCCTGGGAGCTGGCCGATACCTCGGCGCCATTGAGCTGCTTCTCCAGTTCGATGGGATAAGCCTGAGCTGCCAGCGGTAGCAAGGCGATCAGCGCGCAACAGAGTTTTTTCATGGCCAGCCTCCAACGGTGGGCCGTCAGTTTAGGGCCAGTACCCTGCCCGTGCACAGGGGCTGGCAGAGGAGATGAAATGAAGGCCCCACGCGTAACCCTTGATCAATGGCGCACTTTGCAGGCCGTGGTCGACCATGGAGGCTTCGCCCAGGCCGCCGAGGTACTGCATCGCTCGCAATCGTCGGTCAGCTATACGGTGGCGCGCATGCAGGAGCAGTTGGGTGTACCGCTGTTGCGTATCGATGGGCGCAAGGCAGTGCTCACCGAAGCGGGTGACGTGCTGCTGCGCCGTTCCCGGCAACTGGTCAAGCAGGCCAGCCAGCTCGAAGACCTCGCGCACCATATGGAACAGGGCTGGGAAGCTGAGGTTCGCTTGGTGGTCGACGCCGCCTACCCGAGCGCGCGGCTGGTGCGCGCACTCACCGCCTTCATGCCGCAAAGCCGTGGCTGCCGCGTGCGCCTGCGTGAAGAAGTGCTGTCGGGTGTCGAGGAAGTGCTCAAGGAAGGCGTCGCCGACCTGGCGATCAGCGGCTACAACATTCCCGGCTTCCTTGGCTCGGAAATGAGCCCGGTGGAATTCATCGCCGTGGCCCATCCTGATCACGCCCTGCACCGCCTGCAACGACAGTTGAACTTCCAGGATCTGGAAACCCAGATGCAGGTGGTGATCCGCGATTCCGGGCGCCACCAGCCCCGCGATGTCGGCTGGCTCGGCGCCGAACAGCGCTGGACGGTGGGCAGCCTGGCCACCGCCGCCACCTTCGTCGGCAACGGCCTGGGCTTCGCCTGGTTGCCGCGCCATATGATCGAGCGCGAACTGAGCGACGGCCTGCTCAAGCCCCTGCTGTTGGAAAAGGGCGGCAGCCGCAGCCCGGTATTCTTCCTCTACGCCAGCAAGGACAAAGCCCTGGGGCCGGCCACGCAGATCCTCACCGATCTGATTCAACGCTTCGATGCGGCCCCGCTTAATGCGGCCTTCGCCTCACCACCATCGGCCTGATCACTGTGCGATGACCTGTTCGATAGGCCATCGCCGCAGGCTTGCCACGCAGCGTTTGAACTCCCTGCCTGCTTGCCTTTCTGCATGAAGTCGAAAACACTGCTGCCACCTCACCTAAGGACTAGACACGATGTTGAAGAAACTCGCCCTTACCGCCTGCTCTCTGTTGTTCACCGCCCAGCTTATGGCCGCCGAAAACCCAGTGGTGCTGCTGACCACCAGCCTGGGCGAAATCGAAATTCAGCTCGATGAACAAAAAGCACCGATCAGTACCAAGAACTTCCTGGCTTACGTGGACAGCGGCTTCTACAAAGGCACCCAGTTCCATCGCGTGATTCCGGGCTTCATGGTGCAGGGTGGCGGTTTCGACGAGAACATGCGCCAGAAGAACACCAGCGCGTCGATCAAGAACGAAGCCGATAACGGTCTGCACAACGTGCGCGGCACGCTGGCCATGGCACGTACCCAGGCGCGTGACTCGGCGACCAGCCAATTCTTCATCAACCATGCTGATAACGCCTTCCTTGACCACGGCTCGCGCGACTTCGGTTACGCCGTTTTCGGCAAGGTGACCCGTGGTATGGAAGTGGTCGACCGCATCGCTCAGGTGCGCACCGCCAACCGCTCTGGCCAACAGAACGTGCCAGTGGATCCGATAGTGATTCTCGACGCCAAGCGCCTCTGATACTGCTACCCTCCTGCAAGTAACCCGCGTGCCAGAGCACGCGGGTTCGCCTCTGAGCCCATGTGCTCATGCCCCTCAGCATTCCAGCCGGCAGGCCTACCCTGTCGGTAGCAGCAAGCAAAACGCCCGCCCATTTGCCAGAGCAGACTGTGCCCCATGTTGTTCCGCCGCTTCGAAAACCTGATCGATGTCTTCAAACCCAGCCCTGACGTAGCACCGCCTGAAGGCATGCTGCGGTTCTACGCCCATTACCTCAAACAGGTCTGGCCGTTGATGATCGCCGTGCTGGTGATCGGCTTCTTCGCAGCGTTGATCGAAGTGGCGTTGTTCAGTTTTCTCGGCCAACTGATCGACATGGCCCAGGCGACCACCGACGCCCGTACGTTCTTCGCCGAACACCGCAACGAACTGCTGTGGATGGCGCTGGTCGCGCTGATCATCCGGCCCTTCGTGTTCGGCCTGCACAACCTGCTCACCCATCAGGCGATCAACCCGGGGCTGACCAACCTGATCCGCTGGCAGAACCACCGCTACGTGCTCAAGCAGAGCCTGAACTTCTTCCAGAACGACTTCGCCGGGCGTATCGCCCAGCGGGTCATGCAGACCGGTCCGTCGCTGCGCGATTCGGCCATGCAGGTGATCGATGCACTGTGGCACGTGCTGGTCTACGCCGGCAGTGCGCTATACCTGTTCGCGGCCGCGGACCTGCGCCTGGTGGTGCCACTGTCGCTGTGGATCATCGGCTACAGCGCCGCGCTCTGGTACTTCGTGCCACGCATCAAGGCCCGCTCGGCCGCCGCCTCGGCGGCACGCTCCAAGGTCATGGGCCGGGTGGTCGACGGTTACAGTAACGTCGCCACGTTGAAGCTGTTCGCCCACTCCCGCGAGGAAGAAACCTACGCTCGCGAGGCCATGCAGGAGCTGCTCGATAAATTCCGCCTGCAGTCGCGCACCATCACCAGCCTGGACTTCCTGATCACCTGCATGAACGGCCTGCTGATCGTCGGTACCGGCGCCCTGGCCCTGTGGCTATGGAGCGAGTCGCTGATCAGCACTGGCGCCATCGCCCTGGCACTGGGCCTGGTGATCCGCATCAACAACATGGCCGAATGGATCATGTGGGTGGTCAACGGCATCTTCGAGAACGTCGGCACCGTGCAGGACGGCATGCAGACCATCGTTCAGCCGCGCGAGGTGCTCGACCGCGAAGACGCCAATCCGCTACAGGTACAGCAAGGCGGTGTGCGCTTCGACGACGTGAACTTCCACTACGGCAAGAAAGGCGGCGTGATCAGCGGTCTGACCATCGACATTCGCCCTGGCGAAAAAATCGGCCTGGTGGGCCCGTCGGGCGCCGGCAAGTCGACCCTGGTCAATCTGCTGCTGCGCCTCTATGACCTGGAAAGCGGGCGCATCCTCATCGATGGCCAGAACATCGCCGATGTCAGCCAGGAAACCCTGCGCGCCAACATCGGCGTGGTCACTCAGGACACCTCCCTGCTGCACCGCTCGATCCGCGACAACCTGCGCTATGGCAGGCCCGATGCCAGTGATGAAGAGCTCTGGGCGGCAGCCCGTAAGGCCCGTGCGGATGGCTTCATCAACACGCTGGACGATAGCCAGGGCGGCGTCGGTTTCGAGGCCCAGGTCGGCGAACGTGGGGTCAAGCTGTCCGGCGGGCAGCGTCAGCGCATCGCCATTGCCCGGGTGCTGCTCAAGGACGCGCCGATTCTGGTGATGGACGAAGCCACCTCAGCCTTGGACTCGGAAGTCGAATCGGCCATTCAGGAAAGCCTCGACAGCCTCATGGACGGCAAGACGGTAATCGCCATCGCCCACCGACTGTCGACCATTGCGCGCATGGATCGCCTGGTGGTGATCGACAAGGGCCAGGTGATCGAGACTGGCACTCACGCCGAGCTGATCGAGCGCGGCGGCCTGTATGCCCGTCTGTGGCAACACCAGACCGGCGGCTTCGTCGGCGTCGATTGATGCTGACGGGGCAGCGCCAGCCTGAGTAATCCAGACGAATCGTTAGCTTGCTAACATCATCATTTTTCATGATGTCTACTAGCAAAGGCATCAATTTCCGAGATACCGACATTGCTGGTCATATAAGTCCTACGAGGCAACGAAACCGATTGGATCGGTCAGGCTGCCTCACATCGAAATGATCGAGGACTTCATCATGAAAATCGCAACTGCCGTTACCGCTCTGCTTTCCAGTCTCGCTCCTGCCGTGTTCGCCGCCGACATGCAGCCCAAACCCGGTGCTGGCCTGCCGACCGAGGACTATCACTACGGCATGAAAGTCGATGTGCAGAAAGTCCTGTATCGCACCGACGTCTCCGACAAGAGAGGTGTCGTGCCGGTGATCATGGTGTTCACCGACAGCCAGGGCGAAACCCACAAGATGCGTTTCCTCGAGTGGGGCGGCCGCTACGACGGCTGACCGGTCGCGTGCTGCGCTGGCGCGCTGCGGCTCCCCGCAGCGCGCCAGCGCTTCAGGTCAGGCCTGCCTGTACGGCAGCATCTCCCGCGCCTGCTCAGCGTAGGCCAGCACGCCCTCCCGCTCCTCCTGCAGAAACCCCGCCACCGCATCACGTAGCCCGCCATGCACCAGGTAGTGCCAGGAATGGGTGATGACCGGTTCGAAGCCGCGAATCAGCTTGTGCTCACCCTGTGCGCCCGCATCGAAGCGCTGCAGACCCAGCTCGATAGCCTGCTCCATGCCCTGGTAGAAACAGGTCTCGAAGTGCAGCCGATCGAACTCGGCCAGGCAACCCCAGTAACGCCCATACACGCTGTCGCCACCGAGCAGGCTGAACGCCATGGCCACCGGCTGTGCGCCGCGACAGGCCAGCACCACGCGAATGGCCTCGGGCATGCGCTCGGCCAACAGGCTGAAGAAGGCCCGGGTCAGGTAAGGTGCCTGACCGCGTATATGGTAGGTATTGGCATAGCAGTGATAGACGAAGTCCCACTCCGCCTCGCTCAACTGCTGCCCTTCGCGCCAGTCGAAATGGATGCCCTGCCCCGCCACCTGCTCGCGCTCCTTGCGCATCTGCTTGCGTTTGCGTGAGCTGAGGGTGTCGAGAAAATCCTGAAAATCCCGGTAGCCGCGGTTGTGCCAGTGAAACTGACAGCCCAGACGCTGCAGCCAACCCTCACGCCCCTGCAGCATCTCATCGCCAGCGGCATCAGTGAAGTTCACGTGCAAGCTGGACAGCCCCTGTTCCTCGAGGGAAGCGGTAACTCCGTCGAGCAGCTGCCCCGCCGCCTCGGCCGTACCTAGCAGACGCTGGCCGGTTACCGGCGAAAACGGAATGGCACCCAGCAGCTTGGGGTAATAGGCGATACCAGCGCGACGGCAAGCATCGGCCCAGCCATGATCGAACACGTACTCGCCGGAAGAATGGTATTTGACGTAGGCCGGCAGCGCCGCCAGCGGCTTGCCATCGGCACCGAGCAGCACCTGGTGCGCCGCCTGCCAACCGCTTCGTCCGCCAACGCTGCCGCTGTCTTCGAGGGCGCTGAGAAAAGCGTGGCGCAGAAAGGGCTGGGGGCTGCTGAGTAGGCCATCCCAGGTGGCGGCGTCGAGTTCGTTGAGGGCGTGCAGGCTGTAAACAGGCATCGGCAATATCCGCGGGCAATCAGCGCACACTATATAGCCAAGTGCCCGGTCAATAAAAAACCCCGCACTAGGCGGGGTTCAAAGGAGCACCACGTTTGAAACTTTTTGCTTAGAACGCGTATTGGGCGCGGAAGACCATGCCATCACCGTCGTCATCGCCATTGGCGTTGGTAGCGTTGTCAGCCTTGGCCTTGACGTACATACCGCTTACTTTGATCACATCGTTGACGTACCAGTTGACACCCAGGTTATGAACTTTGGCTTCGACATCGCCAACGTTTGCGAAAGCGCCATTGTCATCATCGACCGACAGGTTGTCGTAGCGGTAAAACAGTTCCCAGGCACCGATCTGCTTGTTCTCAGGCTTGATGCTGTCGAACTTGCCGAGCTTGTAGCCACGGGCTTCGCCGGTCAGCGTGTAGGCAACCTGGCCGTAATAACCCGTGGCCTTGATGTCCTGGAACGCGGCGTCATCGGCCTCCAGCTTACGCTTGATGTATTCGCCCTGGATCGAGAACGGGCCTGCCGCAAAGGCAGCTTCCAGACCCATGGCGGCATCGTCGCCATAAGAGCCGGCTACCAGGTTGTTGGCACCACCCAGTACCAGGCGGTTGCCATTGGTACCGGCGTCATTGCCACCACCGGTGCTCACACCACGCATACCCATGCGGCTGCGGATGCGGCCATCGAAGGCAGTGTCGGATAGATCGCGGTAGGCATAGTTGAAACCGACGTGCAGTACGTTGCCGGCCTCGTGCATCGGTGCAAAAACGCCGCGCAGGTTGAACTGCTTGGTGCTCTCGCCATCGACGTCGTTCTGATCCTTGGCGCTAACACCAACCGAGCCGTAGAGGGAGTCAGCCGCAGTACCAGAAACTTGGACGCCGAGGCCATTCTGGTGGGCGTTGGCCCAGTCGACCAATTCGTAAGCAGCGTTACGCTCAGTAGCTGTCACCCACTTCGAGCTGGTGGCTTTTTCCAGGCCGAACTCCGGGTCGAAACGGCCAACTTTGATAGAGATCGGAGCGAAGCCGTTGTAGGCGATGGAAGCCTCATCGAAATAACCATCTTCCTGGCTACCCGAGTTGTGCGAGAAGTCGTAGCTCAGAACGTAGGCCCAGTCTTTGTAGACATAGCCGGAGAGTTCAAGAAACGCGCGGCGCAGGTAGGCAGCATCAGCGTTGTCACCGTTTACGGTGTAGATACCATCGAAAGTGCTGTAGTCAGCTTGTACACGGCCACCGAGCTTGAAACCGAATTGCTTGTCAGTGGTGGCAACCTCAAGGCCGCCTTTGGTTTTAACTACGATGTCAGCGCCGTCAGTGGTGACAGTACCGGCGAAAGCCTGGGCGGAAACGGCCAGAGCCAGGGCGCTGGCTGCGAAACCGGCGAAGTGCTTACGGATCATCGAGAATTCCCCTAATTGAACTTAAGTGCTGAAAAACACCCGAGCTTTGCGCTCGTTCGTGCTGGGGGAATCTTCGCGGCGGGTTATTTCAGCGCGATTGCTGATATATAAATATTTGATGACAAGGGAACTTTTTACTCCCTTTGAATATAAAGCTTGACAAGGCTCACCGTGGCCAAGTAATCGACCGGGCTGTATAGGCCGTTCTAGAGGGGTTGCGGGAGGTCGACGGGCAGCACCTCGCGTGCTGCCCGGAAACGATCAGCGCTTGCGCAGAATCACGCTGCCGATGGAGTAACCTGCACCAAAGGAGCTGAGCACGCCGATGGAGCCTGCCGGCAGATCATCCTGATTCTTGTGCAGAGCGATCACCGAACCCGCCGAACTGGTGTTGGCGTAAGTGTCGAGGATCACCGGCGCTTCCTGTGGTTCAGGGTCACGACCGAGCAATTTGCGGGCGATCAACTGGTTCATGTTGAGGTTGGCCTGGTGCAGCCAGAAGCGCTTCACATCAGCCACGTCCAGCCCATTTTCCTGCAGGTGGCTGGCGATCAGCTCGGCCACCATCGGGCAGACTTCCTTGAACACCTTGCGCCCTTCCTGCACGAACAGCTTGTCGCTGGCCGACTGGCTAGCGGTTTCAGCAGCGCGGTTGAGGAAACCGAAGTTGTTGCGGATGTTGTTGGAGAACTGTGTCAGCAACTTGGTGCCAACCACCTCGAACTGGTGCGCTGAGGTCGCCAGATCGGCGCGTTCGATGATTACCGCCGTAGCGGCATCGCCGAAAATGAAATGGCTATCACGGTCACGGAAATTCAGGTGGCTGGTGCAGATTTCCGGATTGACCATGAGGATCGCCCGAGCCTGGCCAAGCTGCACGCTGTTAACCGCCGCCTGAATACCGAAAGTGGCCGAAGAGCAGGCCACGTTCATGTCATAACCAAAACCCTGGATGCCCAGTGCCGCTTGCACTTCGATAGCCACCGCCGGGTAGGCGCGCTGCAGGTTGGAACAGGCGACGATGACACCGTCGATATCGGCTGCAGTCTTGCCGGCACGGGCCAGCGCCTGCTCGGCAGCAGCAACCGCCATTTCGCAGAGAATCCCCCACTGTTCGTTATCGCGTTCGGGGATGGAGGGCACCATACGCTGTGGGTCGAGAATGCCCTGTTTGTCGATCACGAAGCGGCTTTTAATGCCTGACGCTTTTTCGATGAAAGCGCTGTTCGATTCGCTCAACGCCTCGACCTCACCGCGGCCGATGGCTTCGGCATTATCGGCGTTGAACTGCTGGACGAAGGCATTGAAAGACGCCACCAACTCGTCGTTGGAAATGCTGTTGGCCGGGGTGTACAGGCCCGTACCGCTGATGACGACGTTATGCACGTGTATTCCTCTTGTTCTTCGCCGTTCGCGGCGATAGTCAGGCAAAACCGCAGGGCGGCCAAGGGTGCCAATCGCGTGGCCGACAACAGCGTGCCGCCAGCGCAAACACCTTCATTACAGGCGTTCAAGTGTGCCACAGGCGCCCTGTTTTCGCCTGCCCCCGGATTAACAACGGCGCGTGCGATACGCGCCAGCCATCGACGAACGGGGCGCAGGGCGTCTACATTGCGGGCGCCACCCATGCGCCAAGGAACCTGCATGAACCTGTCCCTGCTCAGTCGCTACGCCTTTTTCGCCTTCTGCGTGCTGTTCACCCTCACCAGCCTGGCTTTCTGGAGGCATGAATGGGTCTGGCCGCTGACCCTGGTCGGCGCCCTGCTGAGCCTGATTGGCGTGGGTGATCTGCTGCAGAAACGCCATGCAGTGCGCCGAAACTATCCAATTCTGGGCAACATCCGCTACCTGGTCGAGGGCATCCGCCCGGAGATTCGCCAATACCTGCTTGAAGGCGACAGTGAGCAACTGCCTTTTTCCCGTGCCCAGCGCTCGCTGGTGTATGCACGGGCCAAGAACGAGGGTGGCGACAAACCCTTTGGTACGCTCATCGATGTTTACCAGAATGGCTTTCAGTTCATCAGCCACTCGATGCGCCCCGCACCGCTAAGCGATCCGGACAGCTTCCGGGTAATCATCGGCGGGCCGCAATGCAGCCAGCCCTACTCGGCCTCGCTGTTCAACATTTCCGCGATGAGTTTCGGCTCGCTCAGCGCCAACGCCATCCGCGCGCTGAACAAAGGGGCCAAACTGGGCAACTTCGCCCACGATACTGGCGAAGGCAGTATCAGCAGCTACCACCGTGAGCATGACGGCGACCTGATCTGGGAATTGGGCAGCGGTTATTTCGGCTGCCGCACCGGCTCGGGCACCTTTGACGAGGAGCGTTTTGCAGCCCAAGCGAAAAGGCCCCAGGTACGCATGATCGAGATCAAGCTTTCGCAGGGCGCCAAACCCGGTCACGGCGGCATCCTGCCCAAGCATAAGATCACCCCGGAGATTGCCGAGACCCGCGGCGTACCGATGGGTGAAGACTGTGTGTCGCCATCACGTCATAGCGCGTTCTCGACCCCTATAGAACTGCTCCAGTTCATTGCCCGCCTGCGTGAGCTGTCGGGCGGCAAGCCCGTCGGGTTCAAGTTTTGCCTCGGCCATCCGTGGGAGTTCATGGGAATTGCCAAGGCCATGCTGGAAACCGGCATTCTGCCTGACTTCATCGTCGTCGATGGCAAGGAAGGTGGTACTGGCGCAGCGCCCGTGGAGTTCACCGACCACCTTGGCGTGCCTATGCGTGAGGGCCTGCTGTTCGTACACAACACCCTGGTCGGCCTGAATCTGCGTGACAAGATCAAGCTCGGCGCCAGCGGCAAGATCGTCAGCGCATTCGACATCGCCCGCGTATTGGCCATCGGCGCCGATTGGGCCAACTCGGCACGCGGCTTCATGTTCGCCATTGGTTGCATTCAAAGCCAGAGTTGCCACACCAACAAATGCCCAACTGGAGTGGCTACCCAAGATCCGCTGCGCCAGCGTGCACTGGTGGTCGAAGACAAGGCCCAGCGGGTTTACAACTTCCACCGCAATACGCTCAAGGCGCTGGCGGAAATGCTCGCCGCAGCCGGCCTCGATCACCCGGCGCAGATGGATGCACGGCATTTGGTGCAACGTATGTCCGCCACGGAAATTCAGCTGTTTTCCCAGCAGCACGTATTCCTCAAGCCGGGTGAGTTGCTCAGCGGCAAGATCGAGGGAGAGTTCTACGCAAGGATGTGGAAAATGGCCCGCGCCGACAGCTTCGACGCCGCAGCCTGACGCGGCGCCGCGAAGCGTCGCGCCAGGCTGCGTGGATCAGCTCAGGCTTTCGTCAATCACCAGCACCAACTTACCGTTGACCTGATTGCCTTCCAGCGTGGCAAAGGCCTCCTGTGCCTCGGCAATCGGGAAGGTTTGCGCCAGTTGCGGCTTGAGCCGCCCCTCACTGAACAGCGGCCATACGTGCTGGCGCAGATCACGCAGCAGTTCGGCTTTGAACAGGTCGTCGCGGCTGCGTAGCGTCGAGCCAATCAGCTGGATGCGCTTACCGAGCAGCAATGCCATATCCAACTCCGCCTTGCGACCGCCCATCAGGCCGATGTTCACCCAACGGCCGTCGAGTGCCAGCAGCTTCAGGTTCAGCGCGGCGTAACTGGCCCCCACGGGGTCGAGAATGACCTCGAATGGGCCAACCTCATGCAATTTCTCCAGGCCATCTCCACCGCGAATCGCTCCCCCGGCAGCACCCAGACTCTCGCAGTAGGTCAACCGTTCGGCCGAACCGACGCTGACCCAACAGGCGCTACCGAAAGCCTTGCACAGCTGGATCGCAGCCGAGCCAACGCCACTGGCGCCCGCATGCAGCAACACTTTCTCGCCGGGTTTCAGGCCGGCCAGCTGGAACAGGTTGAGCCAGGCCGTCGCGTAGACCTCCGGCAGCCCCGCCGCTTCGTGCAGCGACACGCCTTCCGGCACGGGCAGCACGTGGCGTGCATCGACCACCACTTCCTCGGCCAGCCCGCCACCGGCCAGCAAGGCGCAAACCCGGTCACCCACCTGCCAGTCGCAGCCGGCACCCACTTCGCTGACGATACCGGCGCATTCAAGGCCGAGAATATCGCTGGCGCCCGGTGGCGGCGGATACAGCCCGGCACGCTGCAACAGATCGGCACGGTTCAGCCCCGCAGCCACCACGCGAATGCGCACTTCACCCACATCACAGGCAGGAGTGGGACGTTGCACCCATTCCACCTGCCCTTCCACGCCTTGCAATGCTTTCACGCTGCCTCCATAGTGCATTTGAACCTAGCCCAGCGCTTCGCGCTGGGCTTTTGCATTGCGCCGATGGAACCTGGCGCCCTCAAAGACGGCCTAATATGCGTTATCAACTGTCCTCACGTCGAATCAGCATGAAGCGATCTCTTATCAGCGCCACCCTGGCCCTCGTTCTCGGGCTGGGCGCATTGCCCCTCGCAGCCAAAACCAGCCAAGCCGATCCGTGGGAATACCTGCAGCCTGATCGTGACCAGGTTATCGCCAGCCTGAACGTCGTCGAACTGCTGCAGCGTCATCACTACAGCAAGCCGCCGCTCGACAATGAACGCTCGGAGAAAATCTATCAGGGCTACCTGAAGATGCTCGATCCGTCGCGCAGCTATTTCACGGCCTCCGATATCGCCGAGTTCGACCGCTGGAAGGACAAGTTCGACGACCTGCTGAAAAAGGGTGACCTCGAACCTGGTTTCCATATCTACAAGCGTCAGCTCGAGCGTCAGCAAGGCCGCCTGACTTACGTGCAGGGGCTGCTGGCCAAGGGTGTCGACAAGATTGACTTCACGGTCAACGAAGACCTGTTGGTCGATCGTGAAAAAGCCCCTTGGGCCAAAGACGTTGCCGAGCTGGACGAGCTGTGGCGCAAACGTCTGAAAGACGAAGTGCTGCGCCTGAAAATCGCTGGCAAGGAACCCAAGGCGATTCAGGAGCTGCTCACCAAGCGCTACAAAGCCCAGCAGGCACGTCTGCAGCAGACCCGCAGCGAGGACGTGTTCCAGGCGTACATCAACGCCTTCGCCATGACCTACGATCCACACACCAATTACCTGTCGCCGGACAGTGCAGAAAACTTCGACATCAACATGAGCCTTTCCCTCGAGGGCATTGGTGCCGTACTGCAGAGCGACAACGAGCACGTCAAAGTTGTGCGCCTGGTGCCGGCCGGCCCTGCCGAGAAAACCAAGCAGATCTCCCCCGCGGACAAAATCGTCGGTGTCGCTCAGGGTGACGACGAGATGGTCGACGTGATCGGCTGGCGCCTTGATGAAGTGGTCAAGCTGATCCGCGGCCCCAAAGGCTCGCGCGTACGCCTGGAAGTGATTCCGGCGAGCAATGCGCCGAATGACCAGACCAGCAAGGTGGTGAGCATCACCCGTGAGGCGGTCAAGCTGGAAGAACAGGCGGCGAAGAAGTCCGTCCTCAAGATTGAGCAGGATGGTAAGCCCTATAGCCTGGGTGTGATCGAGATTCCGGCTTTCTATCTGGACTTCAAGGCGTTCCGCGCTGGCGACCCCGATTACAAGAGCACCACACGCGACGTCAAAAAGCTGATCACCGAACTGCAGGCTGAGAAGGTCGACGGTATCGTCATCGATCTGCGCAACAACGGCGGCGGCTCGCTGCAAGAAGCCACCGAACTGACCGGCCTGTTCATCGACAAGGGCCCGACCGTACTGGTGCGCAACAGCGATGGCCGCGTCGACGTATTGGCTGATGAGCAAGAAGGTGCCTTCTACAAAGGCCCGCTGGCACTGCTGGTCAACCGTCTGTCTGCCTCGGCTTCGGAAATTTTCGCCGGCGCCATGCAGGACTACCATCGCGCGCTGATCCTCGGTGGCCAGACCTTCGGCAAAGGCACCGTGCAGACCATCCAGCCGTTGAACCATGGCGAGCTGAAGCTGACCCTGGCCAAGTTCTACCGCGTATCCGGGCAGAGCACCCAGCACCGCGGCGTGGTGCCGGACATCTCCTATCCTGACGTGATGGACAACAAGGAAATCGGCGAAAGCGCCCTGCCCGAAGCCATGCCGTGGGACAGCATCCGTCCGGCGATCAAACCCGAACTGGATCCGATCAAGCCGTTCTTGACCGAGTTGAAAAACCGTTACGACAGCCGTACGGCCGACAACCCGGACTTCAACTTCGCCCGTGAGCGCCTGGCCCTGTCTCGCGAGCTGATGGCCGAGAAAACCGTCAGCCTCAACGAAACCAAGCGCCGCGCTCAACAGGCCGATATCGAGAAACGCCAGTTGGTGATCGAGAACGCCCGTCGCAGCGCCAAAGGCGAGGAGCCTCTGACCGAGCTGAAGAAGGAAGATGAGGACGACGCCCTGGCGCAGAGCGAGGAAGAGAAGAAGACCAAACCGGAAGACGACGCCTACCTGTCGGAAACCGGCCACATCCTGATCGACTACCTCAAGCTCAACACACGCCTGGCGAAGCAGTGACAGGCAAGCGCTAACCAGCAAGGGCGTCGTGAATACGACGCCCTTTTTTATGGGCCAGCGTTTCTCTCTGGCACACGGTCTCGACAGCCGTCAAAAACCGCTCCTTTATTTTTTGACGGCGCTCAGCGGTCATTAAACGGTCATCAATCTGTAGTGAAATCCCGAGCATTCAGCAGTACTTATCCGCGTACGGTATCCCCGCCGTGTGCTCGCTCCCTGATTTGCACAGAGACCTGCCATGACCGTCACCGAGCAATTGAGCGCGCTGGGCCAGATCCTCGCGCACGGCGACCTGCATAGCCTGTTTCAGCCCATCGTGTCGCTCTCCGAACGGCGCATTCTTGGCTATGAAGCGCTCACTCGCGGCCCGTCCAACAGCCCACTGCATTCGCCGATCACGCTGTTCGCTGCGGCTCGGCAAACCGGGCTGCTCAACGAGTTGGAGCTGGCTTGCCGCAAGAGTGCCTGCCGCCGCTTCAGCGAATTGAAACTGGACGGCCTGCTGTTTCTCAACGTATCGCCGGATTCACTGCTCGATGCCCGACACCAGCCGGGCCGAACCCTGCAGTTGCTGCAGACCTACGGCATTCCGCCGAGCCGGGTAGTGATCGAACTGACGGAGCAGTCGCCCACCGACGACTTCAACTTGCTCGACACGGCCCTGCACCACTACCGCGACATGGGCTTTTCCATCGCGCTCGACGACCTCGGTGCCGGTTATTCGAGCCTGCGCCTGTGGTCGGAGCTACGCCCCGATTACGTAAAGATCGACCGTCATTTCATCGATGGCATCCATCAGGATTCGGTCAAGCGTGAGTTCGTCGGCTCCATCCTGCAAATGGCCAAGGCTTCACGCGCACAAGTAATCGCCGAAGGCATCGAGCTCGAGGAAGAGCTCGCCGTACTCTGCGAAATGGGCGTCGATCTGCTTCAAGGCTACCTGCTCTGCCGCCCTCAGGATCATCCACCAACCGACGCACGCACGCTGCTACCGGTTTTGGGCAACCCGCCGATCTCGCTCAGCGAGGAAGGCAGCGATCTTACAGCCTTGCTCAACGAGCACCCGGCCGTATCCATCAGCACCCCCACCGCTGACGTGCTGGAAGCCTTCCGTGCCCAGGCCAACCTCAACTCGCTGGCGGTGCTGGACGAGGAGCAGCGACCAGTCGGCATCGTGCATCGCCACTCACTGTCGGAGGTGCTGCTCAAGCCCTTCGCCACCGAACTGTTCGCCCGCAAACCGATCAGCCGCCTGATGAGCAACGATTTTCTCGCCGTGGAAATCAGTCAGTCGCTGCAGAAGGTCAGCCGCCTGCTGACCAGTCGCGCACGCCAGCGTATCGAAGAGGATTTCGTGATTACCGTGGACGGCCGCTACCTGGGCCTCGGCCGGGTCATTGACGTGCTCAAGCTGATCACCGAACTGAAGATCCAGCAGGCCCGTTACGCCAACCCGCTGACCCTGCTTCCGGGCAACGTGCCCATCCAGCAGTGCCTGACGCGGCTGTTGCAGCAGAGCCGTGAAGCGGTGATCTGCTACGTCGACATCGACAGCTTCAAACCCTTCAACGACCTCTACGGTTACGCCAAGGGCGACGAAGTGCTGCTGTGCCTGGCGCATTGCCTGAACGAACGGATCGACCCGACACGCGACTTCGTCGGCCATATCGGCGGCGACGATTTCCTGCTGGTGTTCGGCTCGAAAGACTGGCGCGCACGCCTCAACCGGCTGCTGGAAGACTTTCAGGGACAGTGCCGGCGCTTCTATCTGGATGAGCATCTGGATGCCGGCTGCTTCGTCAGTCACAACCGCCAGGGGCAACGCGAGGAGTTTCCGCTGCTGTCACTGTCACTCGGCGTCGTCCATCTGCATCCGCAGCACTGTGCCCTACTGGACGCCAGCGAGTTGGCCGGCCTGGCCTCGGAAGCCAAGCGCCATGCCAAGGCGGTGCCGGGTTACAGCCTGCACGTGATCGATACGCATACCCTACAGGGCGCGCTCACTCAGGGCTCCGCGGGGTAGTCGAACTCGAACACACGGGTTACTTCAGCGGCGTGCCAGGAGGCAGCAGCCACGCCGTCAGAAGCACCGTCAAAGCGCCCCAGGCGGGTGACACATTCGAAGAAACCGGTACGCGGCAGACGGCTGGCACCCTGGCTAATCACCAACGCACTGCGCAGCGGGCGCTCGCCACGGGCATCCAGTGCAGCCAAGTGTTCCAGTGCGGCGGCTAGGGTCTGCATGGCCGGCGCTGGCAGCGCCAGGCGCTCGATCAGCGCGCGATAGGTCAACAGGTGGCGCTGCCGACGGGCATCGTCCAGTGCGGCCAGCAGCGCCTCCCAATGCACGCGGCTGATGCGCACGCTCATGCACCCGCCTCCCAGCCGGAGATGCCGAGTACCCAGGCCAGGGCCCGCAGGATCGCGGCATCGGGCTGCCGTTCGCCACTTTCGATCATGGCCAGGTAATGGGGGCTGATGCCCACGGCGCGGGCCAGCTCATCGCGGCTCAGGCCCTTGCCCTCGCGTAACTGGGCCAGTTGCGTCAACGGCTTCGGCGCATCGGTGACAGGCTGGGTCGACGGGGCGGCGACACTCTTGCCGGCGGCCTGCAGCAGCGCCTGATACTCGGCCCAAGGCAGTACGGCGTATTCCGGTTCTCCGTCACGCTCGATCACTTGTACATTCATGCATCTTTCTCCGCGAGGCGCAGCATCCCTGTGCGTAATCCGGCCTGGGGCAAATCTGCCTGCCACGTTGTTTGCGCCATCTTATCAGCCATCCCGCCCGAAGCGCTCGTCGGGCGATCGCCGTCTGAACGCACTCACTGTTGTACAGCGGCAGCACCCTGCATGAAGAACTGCATCAGCGAGGAGCCCATGCCGGCGCGTGCCACACGCCCGCGACGCTCGCCATCGACCAGGCCGAACAGCAAGGAAGCGAAGAGCTCGGTCAGCACCGGGGCGCCGATGTCTATGCGAAACACGTTTTCACGCTGGCCGCGCAGAAAGAATTGATCCAGCGCATTGGTATAGGGCAACCAGCGCGCGTCTTCGCCACACTCGTCCAGCGAGTCCGGGCGCCATTGGAAGATCAGGAACACCAGCAGCTCGCGATGGGCCAGGTGCCCGTCGACCAGACGCTGCAGAGCCTCCTGCGGCGGAGCGTGCTGCAGATCGGCATCGGCGATGAGCTGATTCATGACCACCGAGCCGTAATCGAAGAGCATTTCGATCAAGTTATCGCGGGTTCCGCAAAAACGGTTGAGCGTCGCCTTGCTCACCCCGGCAGCCTGGGCTATTTCCTTGAAGGTGCCACGCGGGTGCTCGACGATGGCGACCGCAAGGGCCTTGAGCAATTTTTCTTCAGCAGCGGGTCTAAGCATCAAATCCAATCTTCATTCGGGCGTCGGCAACGGCGCGTCATTGTGCAGGAAAAACCTTTTTCCTCAAGGGGACTATCTACTTTGTCCACAAAAACTGCAAATGAGCCAATATTGACTCATTTGCAGTTATACACGATCATTCGCGCCTTTCGAGTACTAACTAAATGGGCTGAGCCCCAGGTGAAGCATGAGCACGATTCGCGAGCGTTGCGTTTTTTCGGCGATAACCCTTTTGGTAGCGATCAGCCTCGCCGGCTGTGACAAGGGCGAGCAAGGCTGGGGGGAGGCGCCGCCCCGCGAAGTCGACGTGCTTACCGTCAAGACCGAGCCCTTCACCGTGGTCGCCGAATTGCCGGGCCGTATCGAGCCCGTACGCGTCGCCGAAGTGCGCGCTCGGGTCGCCGGTATCGTGCTCAAGCGTACCTTCGAGGAAGGCGCCGACGTCAAGGCGGGCGACCTGCTGTTCCAGATCGATCCCGCGCCGTTCAAAGCTGCGCTGTCTCGTGCTCAGGGCGAACTGGCTCGCGCCGAAGCGCAGCTGTTCCAGGCTCAAGCCACCGTTAAACGCTACGAGCCGCTGGTCAAGATAGACGCCGTCAGCCAACAGGACTTCGACGTCGCTCGCGCTGCCCTGCAAAGCGCTCAGGCTGACAAGCGTTCGGCCCAGGCCAACGTGGAAACCGCGCAGCTGGACGTAGGTTATGCACAGGTGCGCGCGCCTATCGCCGGGCGTATCGGCCGTGCGCAAGTCACTGAAGGCGCACTGGTCGGCCAGGGCGAAACCACCCTGCTCGCGCGCATTCAGCAACTCGACCCGGTCTACGCCGACTTCACTCAGCCGGCTGCCGATGCCTTGCGCCTGCGCGCCGCCATTGCCGACGGCAAGGTGTCCGGTGACGGCGACAAGACACTGTCGCTGAGCGTCGACGGCACCGATATCGAGAGCAAAGGCACCCTGCTGTTCACCGATATCTCCGTAGACCGCAGTACCGGCCAGATCGCCCTGCGCGGGCGCTTCGAAAACCCGAATGGCGTGTTGCTGCCGGGCATGTACGTGCGCGTACGCACCCCGCAGGGCCTCGATCAGGACGCCATCCTGGTGCCGCAACGCGCCGTGCAGCGCTCCGCGGACGGCAAGGCCAGCGTGATGCTGCTGGGTGCCGAGAACACCGTGGAAGCGCGTCCGGTCACCACCGGCAGCATGCAGGGCGCACGCTGGCAGATCACCGAAGGCCTGAAGGCCGGCGACCAGATCATCACCAGCTCCCTGGCGGCAATCCGACCGGGCGCCAAAGTCGTGCCGCGTCAGCCAGGCGCTGAAACGCAGAACGACACCACTCCCCAGGCGCAATAAGTCGGAGCAACGACATGTCCTTGTTTTTTATCCGGCGCCCCAACTTTGCCTGGGTAGTCGCCCTGTTCATCACGATGGGCGGCTTGCTGGCCATCCCCTTTTTGCCGGTGGCGCAATACCCCAACGTGGCGCCGCCGCAGATCACCGTTACCGCCACCTATCCGGGCGCTTCGGCGCAGGTGCTGACCGACTCGGTCACCAGCGTGATCGAGGAAGAGCTCAACGGCGCGAAGAACCTGCTGTACTTCGAGTCCACCAGCAACGCCAACGGTATCGCTGAAATCACCGTGACCTTCCAGCCGGGCACCGATCCCGAGCTGGCCCAGGTCGACGTGCAGAACCGCTTGAAACGTGCCGAGGCACGTATGCCTCAGGCGGTGCTCACCCTTGGTATCCAGACCGAACAAGCCACTGCCGGCTTTCTGCTGATCTACGCGCTGAGCTACAAGGACGGCAGCGCGAACGATGACACCACGGCGCTGGCCGACTATGCGGCGCGTAACATCAACAACGAGATCCGCCGTGTGCCGGGTGTCGGCAAGCTGCAGTTCTTTGCCTCCGAAGCCGCCATGCGCGTGTGGATCGACCCGCAGAAGCTGGTGGGTTACGGCCTGTCGATCGACGACGTCAACAACGCCATTCGTGCCCAGAACGTACAGGTGCCGGCGGGCGCCTTCGGCAGCACGCCGGGTACGGCGGAGCAGGAGCTGACCGCGACCCTGGCGGTCAAGGGCACCCTGGATAACCCGCAAGAGTTCGCCGCCATCGTGCTGCGCGCCAACCAGGACGGCTCACGCCTGACCCTGGGCGATGTCGCACGCATCGAAATCGGCAGCCAGGACTACAACTTCGGCTCACGCCAGGACGGTAAACCCGCCGTGGCCGCCGCCGTGCAGCTGGCACCGGGCGCCAATGCCATCCAGACCGCCGAAGCGGTCAAGCAGCGCCTGACCGAGCTGTCGGCCAACTTCCCGGATAACGTGCAGTTCTCCATGCCGTACGACACCTCGCGGTTCGTCGACGTGGCCATCGACAAGGTCATCATGACCCTGGCCGAAGCCATGGTGCTGGTATTCCTGGTGATGTTCCTGTTCCTGCAGAACGTGCGTTACACGCTGATTCCCTCCATCGTGGTGCCGGTGTGCCTGCTCGGTACGCTGACCTTCATGTACCTGCTCGGCTTCTCGGTGAACATGATGACCATGTTCGGCATGGTGCTGGCCATCGGTATTCTGGTGGACGATGCCATCGTGGTGGTGGAGAACGTCGAACGGATCATGGCCGAAGAAGGCCTGGATCCGGTGCCGGCGACCATCAAGGCCATGGGCCAGGTCTCCGGGGCGATCCTCGGCATCACCCTGGTGCTGTCGGCGGTGTTCCTGCCACTGGCGTTCATGTCCGGCTCGGTGGGTGTGATCTACCAGCAGTTCTCGCTGTCACTGGCGGTGTCGATCCTGTTCTCGGGCTTCCTGGCGCTGACCTTCACGCCCGCGCTGTGCGCCACCCTGCTCAAGCCGATCCCCCAGGGGCACCACGAAAAGACCGGTTTCTTTGGCTGGTTCAACCGTAAGTTCACCGGGCTGACCGGGCGTTACACGAAACTCAACAGCAAGCTGGTGCCACGCGCCGGGCGCTTCATGTTCGTCTACCTGGGCATCGTGATTCTGATGGGCTTCTTCTACCTGCGCTTGCCGGAATCCTTCGTGCCGGTCGAAGACCAGGGCTACATGATCGTCGATATCCAGCTGCCTCCGGGCGCCACCCGCGAGCGCACCTCGTCGACCGCCAAGGAGCTGGAGGAATTCCTCGCCACTCGTGAAGCCGTAGCGACTTCGTTCGTGGTGCTGGGCTTCAGCTTCTCGGGCATGGGTGAAAACGCCGCCATCGCTTTCCCGCTACTCAAGGACTGGTCGAGCGTAACGACGAACAATCGGTGCAAGCCGAAACCGCGGCGGTCAACGGGCGCTTCGCCAACCTTGACGACGGCGCCATGATGGCTGTTCCACCGCCGCCTATCGAAGGGTTGGGCAACTCGGGTGGTTTCTCCTTGCGCCTGCAAGACCGGGGTGGTCTGGGCCGTGAAGCGCTGCTCGCGGCGCGTGACGAAGTGCTGGGCAAGGTCAACGGTAATCCGTTGTTCCTGTACGGCATGATGGAGGGCCTGGCCGAAGCGCCACAGTTGCGCCTGATCATCGACCGCGATCAGGCACGCGCTCAGGGCGTCAGCTTCGAGTCGATCAGCAGTGCGCTGTCTACCGCGTTCGGCTCCTCAGTGATCAACGATTTCGCCAACGCCGGTCGCCAGCAGCGCGTCGTCGTGCAAGCCGAGCAAGCTGCGCGGATGACGCCAGACAGCGTACTCAAGCTGCACGTGCCCAACGACAGCGGCAGCCTGGTACCGCTGAGCGCCTTCGTGACCACGCAGTGGGAAGAAGGCCCGACACAGGTTGCCCGCTACAACGGTTATCCGTCGATCCGCATTTCCGGCGACGCCGCCCCTGGCGTCAGCACCGGCGAGGCCATGGCCGAACTGGAACGCATCGCTGGCGACCTGCCGGAAGGCATCGGCTACGAGTGGACGGGCCTGTCCTATCAGGAGAAGGTCGCCAGCGGCCAGGCGGTGATTCTCTTCGCCCTGGCCATCGTGGTGGTCTTCCTGCTGCTGGTCGCCCTTTACGAGAGCTGGGCGATTCCGCTGACGGTGATGCTCATCGTACCGGTCGGCGCACTCGGCGCAGTGCTTGCGGTGACGGCCATCGGCCTGCCCAACGATGTGTACTTCAAGGTCGGCCTGATCACCGTGATCGGCCTGGCGGCGAAGAACGCCATCCTTATCGTCGAGTTCGCCAAGGATCTGTGGGAGGAAGGTTATTCCCTGCGCGATGCTGCCATCGAAGCGGCACGCCTGCGCTTCCGGCCAATCATCATGACCTCCATGGCCTTCATGCTCGGCGTGGTTCCCCTGGTGATCGCCAGCGGCGCCGGTGCTGCCAGCCAGCGCGCCATCGGTACCGGGGTGCTGGGCGGCATGTTCAGCGCGACCTTGCTCGGGGTGATCTTTGTGCCGATCTTCTTCGTCTGGGTGCTCTCGCTGCTGCGTACCAAGCCTAAGCAAACCGACAATCACCCACTGCACAAAGCGGAGTAATGCCATGACCACCCAAATCATGCTGCGCCCCGCCCTACTGGCAATGGCCATCGCCCTCGGAGGTTGTTCCCTGGCCCCTCATTACGAGCGGCCGGATGCGCCGGTCGCCGAGCAATGGACGGCCGCGAGCACAGCCGGCACTCGCGCGGATGCGTTGGACTGGCAGACCTTTATCGTCGATGCCGACCTGCGCCGTGCGGTGGACACCGCCCTGAGCAATAACCGTAGCCTGCGCCAGGCGCTGCTGGATATCGAAGCGGCGCGCGCCCAGTACCGTATCCAGCGCGCCGACCGCCTGCCGTCGATCAACGCCAACGCCACCGGCAACCGCCAGCGCTTGCCCGCCGATCAGTCGCAGACCGGGCGCTCCGAGGTGACCAGCGTCTATCAGGTCGGCGTGGGCCTGGCCGAGTACGAGGTCGACCTGTTCGGCCGTGTGCGCAACCTCTCCGAGGCGGCGCTGGAAACCTACCTGGCCACCGAGGAAGCGACCCGCGCCACGCAGATCAGCCTGATCGCCGAAGTGATCCAGGCCTACCTGACCCGCGACGGCGCCTTGCGCCGCAGGGCGCTGATCGAACAGACCCTGGACAGCCGCCTGGCCTCGCTGGATCTGGTCAGCAGACGCCGCGAAGCCGGTACCGCTACGGCGCTGGATTATCAGGAAGCCGTCGGCCTGGCCGAGCAGGCCAAGGCCGAACGCGAAAGTACCGAGCGTCAGCTGCGCCAGGCGGACAACGCCCTGGTGCTGCTGCTCGGCACGCCGGACGTGGAGCGATTGCTGCCCGCCAAACCGCGCGACAACCTGATGGTGCTGCAAGACATCGCCCCAGGCACCACCTCGGCATTGATCGAGCGGCGCCCGGACATTCTGGCCAGCGAACACCGGCTCAAGGCACGTAATGCCGATATCGGTGCCGCACGTGCAGCGTTCTTCCCGCGTATCACCCTGACCGGCTCGGTAGGCAGTTCCAGCACCGAGCTGTCGCGGCTGTTCGATGGCGGCTCGCGGGCCTGGAGCTTCGCGCCGAGCCTGTCGCTGCCGATCTTCGCCGGCGGCCGTAACCGCGCCAACCTGAACCTCGCCGAAGTCCGCCAGGACGCGGCAGTGGCGGACTACGAAAGCACCATCCAGACCGCCTTCCGGGAAGTCGCCGATGCCCTCGCCGCCACTGACACGCTGCGCCGCGAGGAAGCCGCGCGGCGTGCGCTGGCCGACTCCAGCCAGGCCGCGGAAACCCTCGCCGAAGCGCGTTATAGAGGCGGCGTGGACGACCACCTGCGTTACCTCGACGCGCAACGCAGCAGCTTCACCGACCAGACCACCCTGATCCAGATCAGCACCGAGCGGCAACTCGCCCTGGCTGATCTGTTCAGAACCCTGGGCGGCGGCTGGACAGGAGATGGAATGGCGCGTGCGGATGCTTCGGCACCCGCGCAGCGCTGATGAATAAAGGGCGTGTTGGCGAAAGCCGCACGCCCTTGTGCATCACCTCAGCAGCAGCCCGTTTCGGTCAGAGCCGGAAACCTGCCACCAGGCTGTTGAGGCTGACCGCCAACCGCGACAGTTCCTGACTGGCAGAGCTGGTCTGGTTAGCCCCGGCAGACGTCTGCAGAGACAGATCACGGATGTTCACCAGGTTACGGTCGACCTCGCGAGCCACCTGTGCTTGCTGCTCCGAGGCGCTGGCAATCACCAGGTTACGCTCGTTGATCGAGCCGATGGCCCGTACGATCACTTCCAGCGCCTGACCGGCCGCTTGCGCCAGGGACAGAGTCGAATCGGTGCGCACACTGCTGCTTTCCATCGCCTTCACCGCATGCTCGGTGCCCTGCTGGACGGTCTCGATCATCTGCTCGATTTCCCGAGTCGATTGTTGAGTTCGGTGGGCCAGTGCACGCACCTCATCGGCCACCACCGCGAAACCACGGCCTTGCTCACCCGCCCTGGCCGCCTCGATAGCCGCGTTCAGCGCCAGCAGATTGGTCTGCTCGGCAATCGAGCGGATCACGTTGACCACCTGGCTGATGTTGCGCACGTTGCCAGCCAGCTTGCCGACCTCGGCGGACGTCGAGGTGACGTCCTGGGCCAGCAGGTGAATCGAGTCGACCGTCTGGCGTACCTGATCCTGCCCCTGACGCGCATTGCTGTCCGACTCCTGCGAAGCCTCGGAGGTGCTGACCGCGTTCTGCGCCACCTCTTCCACCGCAGCAGTCATCTGGTTGACCGCAGTGGCGGCCTGTTCGATTTCATTGTTCTGCTGGTGCAGCCCACGGGTCGAATCTTCGGTGACCGCATGCAGCTCTTCGGAAGCGGATGCCAGCTGGTTCGAGGAATCGGCAATCTGCTGGAGAGTACCGCGCAGGCTGCGCTGCATAACGGCCAGCGCCTGCAACAGCTGAGCAGGTTCGTCGCGCCCTTCATCACTGAACTCGCGGGTCAGATCACCGGCAGCGATGGTCTGCGCCACGCCAACGGCCTTGCTCAGCGGCCTGACGATGCTGCGGGTGAGGAACACGGCCAGGAAGATGGTCAGCAACGTGGCGATCAGCACCACCGACACCACGATGGTGTTACCACTGCCGTACACGCTCTCGCTCTCTGCCGACGCATGGGCAGCCCCCTGGCGATTGAATTCGGTCAGCTCCCGCAACTCACGGACAATGGTATCGCCCTCTTCGGCCATTACCCCGGTAATGATTTTCCTGGCCTCGTCGCGCTGCCCATGGCGCATCAGGTCAATCACTTCAGCCTGGTGCGCCATATAGCGCTCCTTGACGCTGAGCAAACGCTGGTAGAGCGCCCGTTCTGAGTCGCTATAAACCAACGCCGAATAACGTTCTTGCGCGAGTTGCAGATCAGCTTTGGCGCCATCGATAAGCGCTAAGGTGCCCTGCGCTGCCTGCTCACTATCGAGGATGTAAAGGCGCAACGTCAGCGCTCTGATGCGGAAAATAGCCGTACTCAACTCATTCAACGTCAGCGTGGATGGAAACCACTTCGACTCGATGGCATCGGACATGCTGTCCATGCGCTTCATCTGCCCCAGGGTCGTAACCCCCAAGACCACCACGAGAACCGCCAACGCAGCGAAGGAAATACCCGCACGCAAACCGATTTTCACATTCCTGAACGACATCTCATCTGCTCCTGGATCACTAAGTGTTCTGCTCAGGCGCGCGTTCTCGGGCCTGTGGTCATGCCAATTTCGTGGGGTGAGGCAGTACTCGCGTCGTCACCTGGAAGCGATGACGCACGGCTCCTCGAGACCATCGATCAACGCCTGTGGGCGGGCAAAAAGAAACCCTTGAACCCACTGCGCATCACACTCCTGAGCAATCTCCAGATCCTCGGTGGTCTCAATGCCCTCGACCACAACGTGGGCGGCAAGGGTGCTGCACAGCCCGATCAGATGCTTCAGGGTCTTGCCATGCAGGGATGACTGCCGAGCTCGGCGTATGTAGCCCTGATCGATCTTGATCAGATCGGGCTGGCCTTGCTGAATGAAGGTGAGGGTCGCGAACCCCGACCCGAAGTCATCGATCGCCACGTGACAGCCGGTGCTTCTCAGTTGGTGAACGAACTCGATAGCCTGTTCATGGCTGGGTTGCGCTGAACTTTCGGTTATCTCGATGACCAACCGACGCGCCAAGTTGGCATCGTCCGCGAGCTGCTGCAGCACTCGCTCCCAGTGAGAGTCGAGCCTGGCGCTCTGCGCCGATATATTGCAGCCCAGTGTCAGACTTGGGTGGCTCTGCAGCAGGGCGATCACGCTGTTGGCGACACAGCAATCCAATTGCCTGATCGACTGCAGACGCTCCAGAACCGCAAAGGGATTGAAATCCAGCGCTTCGCCACTGCTGCGCAGCAGCCCCTCGTGATAGAGGGTGCGCTGCGCATTAGCAGGGGCAACCACCGGTTGAAAAGCCAGGTGAAACCGGCCCTGCTGCAACTGCCCGTAAAAATACCGGGCCCGAGCCTCGTCGCTCGAAGCCACGGCGGCAGACATCTGCGCCAGGCGGATCATAGAGTTACCTGAAAATATTTTTGCATCGCACGACATTCCCCTAGGCTGTCCCTGCCAGCCTCGTCAGTCGCTCGATGCCGCCCCTGGGTCAGCGGCCCCGTTAAACCGGGCCTGGCCTAGACCAGAAAAATCAGGGTCGCGATAACGCGCCACAACCCCGGCACTGCGCTTTTGCCAGTTCGGGTCTGCAACGTTTCACGAAGCGTATTCTTGGTTTTATGGGGTTCGAGGATCGACATCAAAACCGACAGATAACCGGGAAGCGGCATATCGGCTAGTCGACAAAAACTGCGAGGCTTGGTGGGATATTTATAAGCGTGCTTATGTTTACACCGCCGCGCCTACTCGAATAGTGTTCTCACGCACCTGTTTCTTGTCCGCACGCCCATCCGTCAGTCTTTATTCGATCAATCAGCACCACCCGAGAATCAGGAAAGCCGATGTACACGATGACGAGCGCCTGCTTTCAGGTGATGGCCAAGACCCTGCTCCAACAAGGCATCGATCCGGGCAAGCTGAACCACGAACTGGTCGCTGCGCTGAGCCGCGGAGCCCCAATCAGGCTGGCTCAGGTCTATGACCTGTTTTCCCAGGCGACCGAGCAGGCGAACAACGCGGATATTGGCCTGGCCACATACGCCCATGCCCACCCGAGTATTCTTGGCGCGCAGTGCTACTCGATCATGTCCAGCCCGACACTGGGTAGTGCGCTCAAACTGCTGGCGGACTTCCACCCGCTGACCAGCAATGGCTCGCACATACTTCTCGAGCAACGACACGACACGCTGAAACTGATTGGCCTGGAAGTCGGCACCTCACCAACACCAGCACCTCGCGCCTTCATCGATGCTGGCGCCGCCTTGACCCTCGGCCTGATCCACTGGCTGACACCCCACGAAAAGCCCATGCCACTGGCGGTGGAGTTCACCTACCCGCAGCCCGACAACATCACACGTTTGCAGCAGCTGTTCGGCGACAATCTGCGCTTCTCGGCGCCGCACAACAGCCTGACGTTCCGTGGCGAAATCAGCGCCTTCACCCTGCCGACGGCAGATGAAGCCCTACATGTCATGCATCAGGAATATGCCCAGGCGCGTCTCGACGACGTGGTCAATGGCTCTGTCGCAGCGCGCGTGGTGAGGCTGCTGGTGGAGCAACTCACTCAGGGACTCAACCCCAGCCTGAGCGAGATCGCCGACGCACTGAGCCTGAGCAAACGCAGCCTGCAGCATGCCCTGGAACGTGAAATGGTGAGCTTTACCCAACTGCAGGAGGAGTCGCGCCTGAAGCTGGCACACAACTTCCTGCGCAACTCCAGCCGCAGCCTCAAGTACATCTCGACCACCCTGGGCTTTCGCGACCAGAGCAGCTTCCACAAGGCCAGCATGCGCTGGTTCGGCATGCCGCCCAGCCAATATCGCAACCTTCAGGAACAGTGCTGAACCATGGCGATACCCAGAATGCTCATCAAAAGGTGAGGCAACCAGCGTCGCTTGCATACGAGCCAGGCCGCTAGAGACAAGAAAAAGACAGGAATGGGCTGAAGCAAATCATCGTCGGCCCCACCTGCCGACTTGGCGAAACACCTCGGGCGCCTGCCCCAAAGGGCGCGACGACCGAGCTGATCGATTCAGATCAAGACGCGCGCTCTTCGCTCGGCGCCTGTTTGTGCCACAGGGTCGGGATCAGGAACACGATCGCCAGCAGGCAGGCGCCGATCAGCAGTACGAAGCCGCCGTCCCAGCCGAAGTGGTCGACGGTGTAGCCCATCGCCGCGCTTGCCGCGACCGAGCCACCCAAGTAACCGAACAGGCCGGTGAAGCCCGCTGCAGTACCTGCCGCCTTCTTCGGCGCCAGCTCCAGCGCGTGCAGACCGATCAACATGACCGGGCCGTAGATCAGGAAGCCGATGGAGAACAGCGCAGCCATATCGACGATCGGGTTACCCGGCGGATTGAGCCAGTACACCACGGTCGCGACCGTCACCAGAGCCATGAACACCACGCCGGTCAGGCCACGGTTGCCACGGAACACCTTGTCCGACATCCAGCCGCACAGCAGCGTGCCGGGAATGCCCGCCCACTCGTAGAAGAAATACGCCCAGGACGTCTTGTCGACCGAGAAGTGCTTGACCTCCTTCAGGTAGGTCGGCGCCCAGTCCAGCACACCGTAACGCAGCAGATAAACGAACACGTTGGCCAGGGCGATGAACCACAGCATCTTGTTGCGCAGGATGTACTTGACGAAGATCTCGCGGGTACTGAATTCCTTCTCGTGGCTGGCATCGTAGCCCTCCGGATAGTCATTCTTGTACTGCTCGATGGGTGGCAAGCCGACCGATTGCGGGGTATCGCGCATGGTCATGAAGGCGAAGACCGCCACCAGCAACGCCACTGCAGCCGGCACGTAGAACGCCGCGTGCCAGTCGTTGAACAGCCCCATACCGACCAGGAACAGCGGCCCGATCAGGCCACCGCCGACGTTATGGGCGACGTTCCAGACCGACACCACGCCGCCACGCTCTTTCTGCGACCACCAGTGCACCATGGTTCGGCCGCTGGGCGGCCAGCCCATGCCCTGCGCCCAGCCGTTGATGAACAGCAGGATGAACATCATGGTCACGCTGGAGGTAGCCCAGGGCGCGAAACCGAAAACGAACATCACGCCTGCTGACACCAGCAAACCGAAAGGCAGGAAGTAGCGAGGGTTGGAGCGGTCGGAAATCAGTCCCATCAAGAATTTCGAAAGCCCGTAGGAGATGGCGATGGCGGACATCGCCAAGCCAAGCTGCCCGCGGCTGTAACCCTCTTCCTCGATCAGGTAGGGCATGGCCAGCGAGAAGTTCTTGCGCAGCAGGTAGTAACCGGCATAGCCGATGAATATCCCGGCGAATATCTGCCAACGCAGGCGGCGGTAGGTGCTATCGATCTGTTCTTCGGGCAGGGTTTCCCGATGAGGGGCGGGACGGAAGAAGGCGAACATCCTGAGACTCCAGTTCTTGTTTTAGCTGCGCACTTTGAATGTGACAGTTATGTGACATTTTCATTAACGAAAATAGCACTCACAACTGAAGCGGTAAAGGCAAGAAACTGTTGGAATCTGAACTAATCCGCGCTATTCGGACGGGAGGATGCTCTGGCTTCATCCATTGAGCGATACAAGAACAGTAGAAAAATGTCGTCGCCACAGAAGCGGAACGAAAAAAGCGCGATCCGCCGGCTGGCAAATCGCGCTTTTCAGAACCCCGGACGCGCAGTCAGCGAGCGGTGATCACCGCCAGCTTGGTGATACCGGCCCGCTCGATAGCGGCCATGGCCTTCGCCACCGAGCCGTAGTCCACCTGGTCGTCGGCCTGCAGCTGCACCTTCAGTTCGGCGTCGTCGGCCTTGGCCTGAATCAGGCTGCTTTCCAGCAGCTCCGGCTGGATCTCATCCTTGTTGATGAACAGCTTGCCGTCACCATCGATGCTGATCACCAGCGGGTCTTTCTGGTCGGCTGGGGCCACGGCTTCGGTCTTCGGCAGGTTGATCGGAATAGAGTTGGTCAGCAGCGGTGCGGTGACGATGAATACCACCAGCAGCACCAACATCACGTCTACCAGCGGCGTGACGTTGATTTCGCTGAGTACTTCGTCATTGTCCTGGGTCGAGAATGCCATGTCACACCGCCTCTTTTACGGGTTGGCCGGTGGCGATTCCACCGCGCTTTGCACCTGGGTGAACGATGACCTTGAAAGCACTCTTTTGCGCCAGGCTGTAGAAGTCATGGGCAAAATCGTCGAGATCCGCCGCGGTCAGCTTGAGGCGGCGCAGGAAGTAGTTGTAGACCAGCACCGCTGGTACCGCGACGGCGATGCCCACACCGGTGGCAACCAGCGCGGCACCGATCGGCCCGGCAACGGTTTCCAGGCTGGCGTTACCCGCTGCGCTGATGCCCTTGAGCGCTTCCATGATGCCCCACACAGTGCCGAACAGGCCGATGAAGGGTGAGGTAGAACCGATGGAGGCGACCACGGCCAGACCGGATTCCAGCGAGCGACGCTCACGCTGGATCTGCTGACGCAGGGCGCGCTCAAGGCGATCCTGGTGGTTGATCGCCTGGCTCAGGTCGCCCGGCTGCTGGCCGTCCGGTACCTGGATAGCGGCGAAACCGGCCTGGGCAACATGAGCCACGGCGCCAGACTGGCTCTGACCCAGCTCTAAGGCCGAGTCGAGACTGGTGGCCGACCAGAACAGCTTTTGGAACTTGCGATCCTGATGGCGCTGGCGGGCAAACTGAATGCCCTTGATCAGGGCTAGGCCCCAGGTGACGACGGAGAAGCCGATCAGCAGCCAGATGACGGCGTGTTCGACCGATTGCAGGGGGGAATCGACTAGCAGGTTCATGGTGCGGTCCTCGGAAAACAGTATGTCGATGACAGGTTTCGGGCCCGGACTGTCCGGGCTCGTGAAAAAGGGTGTCGCCGTATGCGTCAGTTCAGGCGGAAGTCCAGCGGTACCGTGACCCAGCCTTCCTGGGCAACATCACCACGCTTGGCGGGCACGAAGCTCCAGCGCTGTACCGCTTTAACTGCAGCCTGGTCGAGGACGTCGCGACCACTGCTGGTCTGGATCTGAATATCGCCGGGCTTGCCGTTGGCCAGCACGCGGATGCGCAGCAGCACGGTGCCTTCCCAACCGCGGCGCTGGGCCAGGGAGGGATATTCCGGCGCCGGGTTGCGCAGGTAAGCGGCGCTGGCGGATGGCGGCGTCTCGGTCACCGGCTTGGGAGCTGGCGGCGCGGGCGGTGCCGGTGGCGCTTCGACCTTGGGCGGCGCAGGCGCAGGCTCGACCGGTTTCGGCACGGGCTTGGGCTCCGGCTTGGGTTTCGGCGGCTGCGGCTTGGGCTTTGGAGGTTCCGGCTTGGGCGGTGGTTTGACCGCCAGCTCATCGACCACCGGTGGTGGTGGCTCGACGATCGGCTCGGGAGGTGGTGGCTCTACCACTGGCTCCGGTGGCGGAGTCGGGGCGGCGAATTCGATGGTCATCGGCGGGATTTCCACCGGCACTTCCGGCAGCACCGGCTCGGGCCGCTGGCTCAGCCAGAACAGCACACCTGCGTGCAACACCAACGCGAAAGTACCCAGCAGAATCGCTTCACGGCGCCCCAGAACGGGACGCGAGGCATGGGGGGCGTGACGCAGCGTACCCAGCGCCTGGCGCAGTGGTACACCGAGGTCAAAGACCTCTCCGGGCACGCGCGCCTGCTGCCAGGCTGCATTGGAACGCACGGAGGATTGAAGATTACCCATTACCAACAGACTCCTGGAAGTACCGACTTAGAGCCGGTCTAAGCAAAAACGGAATTCCAGTTGTCTGGTGCGGCTAAGAATGAGGGTTACCGATTATTTCGTAAAATCACTTTTTTTCAGATGGTTATTCGATTGGAGAATATAGAGCGTGCCTATCCCCAATTTAAGATGACCTGCCTCGGGGAATAGCGTGACAGCCAGCCTTATCAGCCCTCTGAACCAGAGCGCATCAGCTAACAGAATGAGAGGAATGAAAACAAGAAAAGCGGCCAATGGCCGCTTTTCAGGAAACCTGCTAAAGGCAGGTGGATATGGCGCAGCGGACGGGACTCGAACCCGCGACCCCCGGCGTGACAGGCCGGTATTCTAACCGACTGAACTACCGCTGCGTGTCGGTGGACTTGCGTCCGTACAACTCTTGCTTCGTCAGATACGTAAGCGGTGCTTTCGTATCACATCCCAGAACGGCGTCTGGTATGGAAAATATGGCGCAGCGGACGGGACTCGAACCCGCGACCCCCGGCGTGACAGGCCGGTATTCTAACCGACTGAACTACCGCTGCGCGTCGGTGGACTTACGTCCGATTCTCTCAAGGCAAGTGGTGGGTGATGACGGGATCGAACCGCCGACCCTCTGCTTGTAAGGCAGATGCTCTCCCGGCTGAGCTAATCACCCTTGGCCTTGCGAGGAGGCGAAATTTACGCGGGGGCCGAACCTAAGTCAAGGCCCCGCTTCGTTTTTTTCTAAAAAGGTGGTTTTTACAGCGCGGCCAGACCACGCGTCAGATCGGCCTTGAGATCGGCCACGTCTTCCAGACCTACCGCAACCCTGATCAGACTGTCGCGAATCCCAGCATTGGCACGCTCTTGCGGCGATAGGCGCCCATGAGAAGTGGTCGCTGGATGGGCAATGGTGGTCTTGGTATCGCCCAGGTTGGTGGTGATGGAGATCACCCGCGTGGCGTCGATGAAACGCCAGGCGCCCTCCTTGCCTCCTTTCACTTCGAAGCTCACCACCGCACCAAAGGCGCTCTGCTGACGCGCAGCCAGCTCATGCTGAGGGTGGCTGGCCAGACCGGCGTAATACACATGCTCGATGCCGTCCTGCTGCTCCAGCCACTGGGCGAGTACGAGCGCACTGGCACAATGAGCCTGCATACGGATACGCAAGGTTTCCAGCCCCTTGAGGAAGATCCAGGCGTTGAACGGGCTCAGCGTCGGCCCTGCGGTACGCAGGAAGCCCACCACGTCGGTCATCAGCTTGGCGCTACCGGCCACCACGCCGCCCATGGCGCGGCCCTGGCCATCAATGAATTTGGTCGCCGAGTGCATGACGATATCCGCACCGAGCTTCAGTGGCTGCTGCAGCGCAGGCGTGCAGAAACAGTTGTCCACAGCCAGCAACGCGCCGCGCTCATGGGCAATCTCCGCCAGCGCAGCGATGTCGACCAGTTCAGCCAGCGGATTGGAAGGCGACTCGACGAACAGCAGTTTGGTGTTCGGCTTGAACGCGGCGGCCCAGCCTTGCAGATCGGCCAACGGCACGTAGTCGACCTGAACGCCAAAACGCTTCAGGTACTTCTCGAACAGGCTGATGGTCGAACCGAATACGCTGCGCGACACCAGCACGTGATCGCCGGCACTGCACAGGCTCATGACGATGGACAGGATCGCCGACATGCCCGAGGCGGTAGCAACGGCCTGCTCGGCCCCTTCCATGGCCGCAATGCGTTCCTCGAACGCACGCACCGTAGGGTTGGTGTAACGCGAGTAGACATTGCCCGGCACTTCGCCCGCGAAGCGTGCGGCTGCATCGGCAGCGGTACGGAATACATAGCTGGAGGTGGTGAACAGCGCCTCGCTATGCTCGCCCTCAGGCGTGCGGTGTTGCCCGGCACGTACCGCCAGGGTGTCGAAACCTACACCGTCCAGATCGCTGTCGAGTCGACCTGCATCCCATTCCTGCGTCATATCGCGTCCTCGTCCTGAAACCAGTCCGGGCCACATGGGCCCGGTTGTTTACGCTTCGTTTGCCGATCAGTTGTTATACAGATCGATAATTTCGCTACCCGCCTGCTGGATGGTCTTGGAGCCATCGTTGCGCGCCAGATCGATGCGATTCAGGTAAGCCTCATCGACGTCGCCGGTGACGTACTGGCCATCGAATACAGCACTGTCGAAATGCTCGATCTTGATCTTGCCACCACCGACGGCTTCTTTCAGATCATCGAGATCCTGATAGATCAGCCAATCGGCACCGATCAACTCAGCCACCTGCTCGGTGGTGCGACCGTGGGCGATCAGCTCGTGGGGGCTCGGCATATCAATGCCATAGACGTTCGGGTAACGCACGGCTGGAGCGGCCGAGCAGAAATACACATTCTTGGCGCCGGCTTCGCGGGCCATCTGAATGATCTGCTTGCAGGTGGTGCCGCGCACGATGGAATCGTCCACCAGCATCACGTTCTTGCCGCGGAACTCCAGCTCGATGGCGTTGAGCTTCTGGCGTACCGACTTCTTGCGCGCAGCCTGTCCCGGCATGATGAAGGTACGGCCGATGTAGCGGTTCTTGACGAAGCCTTCGCGGAACTTCACACCGAGGTGGTTGGCCAGCTCCAGCGCCGACGTACGGCTGGTATCTGGAATCGGAATGACCACGTCGATATCGTGCTCGGGGCGCTCGCGACGAATCTTGTCCGCGAGCTTTTCGCCCATGCGCAGGCGCGCCTTGTACACCGACACACCGTCCATGATCGAGTCCGGGCGAGCCAGATAGACATGTTCGAAAATGCACGGCTTAAGCTGCGGATTGGGTGCGCACTGACGGGTGTGCAACTGGCCTTCTTCAGTGATGTAAACCGCTTCGCCAGGAGCCAGGTCACGAATCAGGGTGAAGCCGAGCACGTCCAGGGCCACGCTCTCGGAGGCGATCATGTACTCGACGCCTTCGTCGGTATGGCGCTGACCGAAGACGATGGGACGAATGCCGTTCGGATCGCGGAAGCCGACAATGCCGTAACCGGTGATCATCGCCACCACGGCGTAACCGCCACGGCAGCGCTTGTGCACGTCCTTGACCGCAGCGAAGACGTCTTCTTCGCTGGGGTTGAGCTTGCCGCGCACGGCCAACTCATGGGCGAACACGTTAAGCAGCACTTCGGAGTCGGAGTTGGTATTGACGTGACGCAGATCCGATTCGTAGATTTCCTTGGCCAACTGTTCGACGTTGGTCAGGTTACCGTTGTGCGCCAGGGTGATGCCGTAGGGCGAGTTGACGTAGAACGGCTGAGCTTCCGCCGAGCTGGAACTACCCGCGGTCGGGTAACGCACGTGACCAATACCCATGTGGCCGATCAGGCGCTGCATGTGCCGCTGCTGAAACACATCACGCACCAGGCCGTTGTCCTTACGCAGGAACAGCCGTCCCTCGTGGCTGGTGACGATACCGGCAGCATCCTGGCCGCGGTGCTGGAGGACGGTAAGGCCGTCATACAGCGCCTGATTGACGTTCGATTTCCCGACGATACCGACAATGCCACACATGTGACGCAACCCCTACTCAGTGAGACGACTATTTACCAGTGCCAACGGGAATGGTTCCCTGCAGCACATCTTTGAACGGCAGTTCGACCGGCTCGCGTATACCACTCGCCAACCACTCGCTGGACATCCCCAGAATGAGGTTCTTCGACCAGTCTGCAACCAACAGAAAATGCGGCAGCAGCGTCGATTGCTGCCACCAGACATCCTGCTCGACGGGTGCCAGGCTCAACAGCCCGACGGCGACCACGACCAGCAAGGCGCCACGTGCGGCGCCGAATACCATACCGAGAAAACGATCCGTACCCGAAAGACCGGTCACCCGGATCAGCTCACCGATCAGATAATTGATCAATGCACCGACCAGCAGGGTCAGTACGAACAACAGAACGCAGGCGGCGATGACACGGGCGGACGGGGTTTCGATATAGGCACCGAGATGCTGCGAGAGCGCACCACCGAACATCCAGGCGACCACGCCAGCGATGATCCAGGTAACGAGCGACAGCGCTTCCTTGACGAAGCCTCGACTCAAGCTGATCAGGCTCGATACGACGATGATGGCGATGATCGCCCAATCGACCCAAGTGAATGCCACGATGCAGGCTACCGATGGAAGAGGCGCTGCATTTTAGCAGACCCCTGCCCATCGGTTAAGCGCATATACCGAGTCAGTTGCTTTCAGGCTGGAAGCGCACCACAAAGCCATTGAGCTTGTGCTGACGATTGAGCTGATCGCGCAGCCGATCGGCCTCGACCCGCTCGACCAAAGGCCCGACGAACACCCGGTTCATGCCATCGGCGGCGCGGATATAGGCGTTGTACCCCTGAGCACGCAGGGTTTTCTGCAGTGTTTCTGCACCTGGGCGACTGGAAAGACTGGCCAATTGCACCGACCAACTGACCGGCAGGCTATTGGCATCCAAACGCTCAGCCGGCGCCTTCTGCGGCGGCGGTGCCACTTCGGCCGGCTTGCTGGGCGTTGGCTGCGGAGCGGGCGTCGCTACGGGCTCCTGGCTGGCAGGCAACTCGGCGATCGGCTGCTCGACGGGCGCTTGCGCCTGATCAGCAGCCGCGCTGTCGCCGGGCACCGGTTCCTGCGGCAGCTCCTGAGGATCGGGGACGATAACCGGCTGCATCTCGATTTCCGGGACTACGGGCTTGGCCGGCATGCTTGGCGCGTCGACCACCACATGACGCAACTCGTCAGGACGGGACAGCAGCATCGGCAGGAAAATCACCGCCAGCGCGACCAGCACCAGAGCCCCGACAATACGTTGCTTCGTTCCACTATCCAGCATTGCCATCCTGCACATCCTCCTGGGCGTGACGCTCCAGCCATATCAGGGCTTCGGCCACGCAGAAAAAAGAACCAAAGAGCAGAATTTCATCCCCTGCCGCGGCGCGCTCGCACTGTGCCTGCAGAGCACTCGCCACATCGGCGTGCATCTCGACCTGTGCAGCACAGGCGATCAGATGCCCATGCAACTCGGCCGCTGAGCGAGAACGCTCGGTCGGCAGCGGCGTCACCGCCCAGTGGGCAATCTCGCCAAGCAGCGGCGCCACGACGGCAGGCAAGTCCTTGTCGGCCAACAGGCCGAAGACTGCCCGGCGCTGACCGTTGACAGGACGGGACTGCAGGCGACCGGCAAGAAACTGCGCAGCGTGGGGATTGTGCCCTACATCGAGCAACAGAGTGAGGGACTTGCCCTGCCAGTTCAAGTGACGACGATCCAGGCGCCCGGTTACCCGGGTAACAGCCAATGCTGCGGCGATGACGCCGGCATCCCAAGGCAGATCGAGCAAGGCATAGGCTTGCAGAGCCAGCGCGGCGTTTTCCATGGGCAGATCGAGCAGTGGCAGGCCCTCAAGGCGCAGCACATGCCCACGCAGCGTCAGCCCGTACCAACTCCAGCCATCCTCAGTGATGCTCAGGTCAAAATCCCGGCAACGCAGAAAAAATGGCACATCGAGTTCAGCGACGCGCTCCAACAGTGGCAGCGGCGGATCGAAATCGCCGCAGAGCGTCGGCTTGCCGAGACGCATGATGCCGGCTTTCTCGAACGCCACCGACTCGCGGGTATCCCCCAGCCAGTCGGCGTGATCCACACCGATGCTGGTGATCAGCGCCAAGTCAGCGTCGATCAGATTGACCGCATCGAGGCGCCCACCCAGACCGACTTCCAGCACCGCGACGTCCAGACCGGCACGCTCGAACAACCAGAAGGCTGCCAACGTGCCCATCTCGAAATAGGTCAGTGAGGTTTCGCCCCGTGCGGCCTCGACGGCGCTGAAAGCCTCACAGAGACCTTCATCGCTGGCGTCCAGACCATCGATCTGCACCCGCTCGTTGTAACGCAGCAGGTGCGGCGAGCTGTACACGCCAACCTTGAGCCCCTGCGCACGCAGCAGCGAGGCGAGAAAAGCACAGGTTGAGCCCTTGCCGTTGGTGCCGGTGACCGTGATCACCCGCAGCGCCGGACGGGAAAGCCCAAGGCGCTTGGCAACCTCCCGGGAGCGCTCCAGGCCCATGTCGATGGCGCTCGGATGCAAACGCTCCAGGTACGCCAGCCACTCGGCCAGGGAGCGCTGGATCATGCCGTGACCGGCAGCGCTGCAGGTGATGGCTGGTGGGTGAACTGCGCCAGCAGACGAGCCAGACGCGAGCGTAGCTCGGCACGGTGAATGATCATGTCGATGGCGCCGTGCTCGATCAGGAACTCGCTGCGCTGGAAGCCTTCTGGCAGCTTCTCGCGAACGGTCTGCTCGATTACCCGCGGGCCGGCAAAACCGATCAGTGCCTTCGGCTCGGCGACGATCACGTCACCCAACATGGCCAGACTGGCGGAAACACCACCGTAGACCGGATCGGTCAGTACCGAAACGAAGGGAATGCCTTCCTCACGCAGACGCGCCAGCACGGCGGAAGTCTTGGCCATCTGCATCAACGAGATCAGCGCTTCCTGCATGCGCGCACCACCGGAGGCGGCAAAGCACACGAATGGGCAGCGCTGCTCCAGAGCCACGTTGGCGGCACGCACGAAACGCTCGCCGACGATAGCGCCCATGGAGCCACCCATGAAGGAGAACTCGAAGGCACAGGCCACGATCGGCATGCCTTCCAGAGTACCGCTCATGGAAATCAGCGCGTCCTTCTCGCCGGTCTGCTTCTGTGCAGCGACCAGGCGATCCTTGTACTTCTTGCTGTCGCGGAATTTCAGGCGATCGTTTGGCTCCAGATCGGCGCCAATCTCTTCACGACCATCGGCGTCGAGGAAGATGTTCAGGCGCGCACGCGCGTTGATACGCATGTGGTGATTGCACTTGGGGCAAACGTCCAGGGTCTTTTCCAGCTCCGGCTTGTACAGCACGGCCTCGCAGGATGGGCACTTGTGCCACAGACCTTCCGGCACCGAACTCTTCTTGACCTCGGAACGCATGATCGATGGGATCAGTTTGTCTACCAGCCAGTTGCTCATGCTCTCAATTCTCCAACGCTGTAGGCTTCAACATGCTTGTTGCACATGACAAGCGAATTCACAAAGTGGTCGCCTCAGGGGCCGGCGTTACGCCCGCCACCTTACCCGACCACGAAAAAAGCGCGCACTTATCGCGGCGATAGGAGTATGGACGGCTCGCTACGCGACGTCGTCACATCGACTCTCCAACCGCCCGCACAGCGCGCACGAAGTCTTTTACCCGACCGGCATCCTTGATGCCCTTGCTCGCCTCTACGCCGCCACTGACATCGACCGCATAAGGCCGCACTTGGGCGATTGCCGCAGATACGTTACTCGGGGTCAGGCCACCGGCAAGGATCACTGGCTTGCTCAATTGCGCAGGCACCAGCGACCAGTCGAAGGCCTGCCCTGTCCCTCCGGGAACACCCTCCACGAAGGTATCGAGCAGAACTCCGCGGGCACCAGGATAAGCATCCACCAGCGCCGCCACATCGTCTTGTGCACGAACCCGCAGCGCTTTGATATAGGGCCGGCCGACGGCTTCGCATTCGGCAGCGGTTTCATCACCGTGAAACTGCAACAGATCCAGCGGTACCGCAGCCAGCACCTTATCCAACTCGGCTCGCTGCATGTCGACGAACAGACCGACCGTGGTCACGAACGGCGGCAGCGCGGTCACGATGGCCCGCGCCTGCTCGATCGACACCGCCCGCGGGCTGCGCTCGTAGAACACCAGGCCGATAGCGTCGGCACCAGCCGCCACTGCGGCGAGCGCATCCTCGAGGCGGGTAATCCCGCAGATCTTGCAGCGAACGACTGACAAAAGACGAATACCTCCGCGAAAGGCCGGATGGTAACAAATGACCACAGGCGATGGGCCATTAATTGCTGCCCCCACCCTGCCCTGCCGGCTAATCCGGGATTGCCACGTCTTTCAGGCCGGACAGGAAGTGCGGCCCCAGATAACGCGTCGGCAACTCGAACTCGGCCGGGTAATCCACCTGCACCAGATACAAGCCGTAAGGATGAGCCGTCACACCACCAGTGCGCCGCACACCGGTAGCCAGCACCTCACCAGCCCACTCCACCGGGCGCTCACCGGCACCAATGGTCATCAGCACGCCAGCGATGTTACGCACCATATGGTGCAGGAAGGCATTGGCACGGATATCCAGCACGATGAAGCGACCATGTTGCAGCAACTCCAGGTGGTGCACCGTCTTGATCGGTGACTTGGCCTGGCACTGCCGCGCACGGAATGCGCTGAAGTCATGGGTACCAATAAACACACGCGCCGCTTCGCGCATGCGCTCGATATCCAGTGGACGGTGGTTCCAGGTGACTTCTTCAGCCATGTGCGCCGGACGTATCTGATCGTTGTAGATCACATAGCGATAGCGTCGCGCCATGGCGCAGAAGCGCGCATCGAAATGCCTTGGCATGGCCTTGGCCCAGGTCACACTGATGTCGCCCGGCAGATTCATGTTGGCACCCATCACCCAGGCGTGCATGGAGCGCTCGACTGTAGTGTCGAAGTGCACCACCTGACCGCTGGCATGTACCAGGGCATCGGTGCGCCCGGCACAGCTCAGCGTCACAGGCGCGCCGCCGGCAACCTTGGAAAGGGCTTTCTCGAGGGACGCCTGGATCGATGGCACGCCGTCACGCTGGCGTTGGAAACCACGGTAACGGGCGCCACGGTACTCGACACCCAGGGCAATCTTGTAAATGCCGACGGCAGCCATTTCGGCTGCCGTCGAGGTACGCACATCAGACATGTATCAAACCAGTTTGCCGATCAGCTCACGCGCTTCCTGCTGCTGACCATCGTTACCTTCGGCGATCACTTCATCGAGGATGTCACGGGCACCCTCGGAATCACCCATATCAATGTAGGCGCGCGCCAGATCCAGCTTGGTCGCGGTCTCGTCGGTGCCCGAGAGGAAGTCGAAATCCTCGTCATCGTCGAGCGATGAGGTATCCGCCTGATGGCTTTCCGGCTCAAGCTTGCCTTGCTGCTCCAGGCTCTCAGCCAACTGGTCAAGTTCGGCAGTCACATCATCGAGCTGAGCGGCGAAGCTGGCACCGGTGCCTGGAGCCGGCGCGTCGTCATTGAGCGACAAATCGAAATCTGCAGGCAGGCCAAAGTCATCCTGGTGCTTTTCATCCGGCAGCGACGAGGAGAAATCAGCCAAGCCATCATTGGCTGGCGCCTTGTCAGCGTCATCATCGAGGCTGAGTAGGAAGTCATCACTTTGCGCCGCAGCGGTAGTGGAAGGCGAGTCAAGGTCGAGACTGAAGTCCGCCAACTCACCGCCCAGCTCCTGACGATTATCGGCGTCATCGCCGAGATCCAGATCAAAAGCCACAGTGTCATCCTTGATTGCGACCGGCTGCTTGGGAGCCTGCAGATCCAGATCGGAATCCAGGCTCAGGGTATCAATTTCGTCGAAACGATTGGTGCTCTGGGGCGTAGCCTGCGAGTCAGAGGCGAATTCGGCTTCGAGTGCATCCAAGTCAAGATCGAAAGCGTCATCGGCAGGTTGCGGTGCAGCCGGTTTGACGGGCTCGTCCAACGCCAGATCGTCCAGGCTGAAGGAGTCCAGATCATCGGCAGCAGCCAGCGTAGCAGCACCACCGAGCAGCACCATGGCCGGGTAGCGGCTTTTCAACTGCTCGACTTCGGCGTTGGCACCGCCGATTTCACGCAATTCGTTTTCCTGACGAGCGAAACCTTCGCGGTCACCCAGCTCGGCATAGACCTCCATCAGTTTGAGGCGCAGATCGGTACGATGCGGCTCGTCGTTGATAGCGTTGTGCAGCAACTCGGCGGCCTGATTGAAGCGGCCATAAGCGATATAGATGTCGGCCTCACCCATGGCATCACCGGTTTGCGCGACGACACGATCTTCACCTGCTGGCTGCAGTGGTGCTGCCAGGTCATCAGGCAGGTCATTCAGACTGTCGGCAGGCAGCTCCATGTCGCTATCGAAACGATGGGTATCTTCCTGATACACAGCGAGGCTCTCTTCCTCCTCGGCTTCCTTGCGCGCCTTACGGCGCGACAGGATCAGCAGCACCAGCAGCAGTGCCAGCAGCAAGCTGCCACCGACCAAACCCAGCAGCATCGGATTGGCCAGCAGGTTGTCGAGGGCGCTGTCCTCTTCGACCGGCTCAGGGGCGGGAGCTACCACCTCTGGGGCCTGGGTAACGACAGGAGCGGCTGGTTCGACGGGTGCCGGCGCAGGAGTTACAGCAGGATCTTCGGCTGGTGAAGCGCCATCGGCGGGTACAGCCGGGGCGGCATCGGTACCAGGCTGCGCAGCAGACTCACCGCTCAGCGGGGTCTCGGCTACCGGCCCAGCCGGAACGACCGGTGTTTCAGCCGAAGGCGCGACAGGTGTGGACGCCTCGCTACCTGGCGCACCAGCTGGCGTGTCAGTCGCCTGACCTGCGCTGGCAGGTGCTGCAGTTGCTGCGGCACCAGCACCAGCCACCTGCCCGGCAGGAGCCGACACATCAGCCTGCAACTTGGCCAGTTGGTTATCTTTCAGTTGAATGAGCCGCTGCAGCTTGTCGAGCTGGCTTTGCAGATCAGTCATGCGGTCTTTCAGTTCGTCGTTTTCGCGACGTGTCGAATCCAGACTCTCCTGGGTGACCGCCAGTTGATTGCTCAACGCTGCGCTATTGTTGGATCCGTTTTCGCTACCTGCCGTGGCTTTACCCGCATCAGCAGCCAGTAGTTTGAGCTTATCTTCAGACTGCACTTCGGCAGGCGCAGCACCGGCGCCGGTACGGCGCGTAGCATCGATCTGCCGCGCACCAGCGACTGCAGGGGCGCTTCGCGCCTGGCGCCAGGCACTGTTCTGCTCATTTACCTGGGCCAACGCCTCGGTCTGGCTGCGACGGGCGACTTGCTGCTCGTCCGGCAGACGCAGCACCTGGCCGCTCTTCATGCGGTTGATGTTGCCACCGATGAAGGCATCCGGATTGAGATCCTGAATGGCGAGCATCGCCTGATGGACGCTGCCGTTGCCGCGTACGCGCTGAGCAACTTCCCACAGGGTGTCGTTGGTGTTGGTACGATATTCAGTGCCCTGCTCAGTTGCTGCAGCGCGTGGTGCTGCAGGCGTAGCCGCCGCAGCGGCGCGCGGCGGTGTGACCGAAGCAGGAGCAGCAGGACGTGGTGCCGGAGCGGCGACCGGCAATTGCGGTGCGGCAGCGGCCTGAGGGGAATAAAGAGGCGGATCGAGCAGCAGCGTGTACTCACGCAGCAGACGGCCATTGGGCCACAGCACTTCCACGAGGAAATTCAGGTAGGGCTCGCGAACCGGCTTGGTCGAGGTGACGCGAATCACGCTCTTGCCGTTCGGTTTGACGATCGGCGTGAACTTGAGGTCGGTCAGGAAATACTGGCGATCGACACCGGCCTTGTTGAACTCTTCCGGCGAGGCGAGCGCAGGGCGCATTTCCGCCGCGGAAAGATCGCGCACATCCAGAAGTTCAATTTCTGCCACCAGAGGCTGGTTCAGAGACGACTGAAGCGTCAGCTCGCCGACACCCAACGCATGCGCCATACCGGAAGACAACGCCGTCGCGGCAGCGATAGCCAGTACCAGTTTACGAACCCGAACCATAGCCTTTTCCTTTGTGTTAACTGCTCTCGCACAACGAGAGGGTTGGTGATCGTCGGCTGCCCCTTTACAGGCCCCCCAGCCAACAATCAGCGCGCTCAGTATTTGCCAAGCTCGAATAGATCTTCAAATTTCCGCATAAGTATCTTTTACAGATGGTGTTTTATCAATAACTCGCCCAGTTGCACGGCATTCAAAGCCGCACCTTTTCGCACATTATCAGACGCAATCCACAAAGTGAGTTCGCTGGGGTCGTCCAAACCGCGCCGCACGCGGCCTACGTACACCTCATCCTGGCCGACGGCGTCACCGATAACGGTCGGATAATCCCCCGCGTCGACCAGCTCGATACCGGCTGCCGCATCCAGCGCAGCGATAACCTTATCCAGCTCTACAGGTGTAGATGACTGCACCGTTACGCTCAAGCTGTCGCCAAAGAATACCGGCACCTGGTGACAGCTGACCGCGACACTCAGTGAAGCATCATCGAACAGCGCCTTGATGTCTTCGTTGACGCGGCGCTCGATGCGACCGTGCCCCTCTGCATCCGGCTCGTCGACCTGGGCCAGGACGTTGAAGGCCATCTGCCGATCGAACAGACGCGGCTCGAACGAACGGCCATTGAGCAACTCGGCCGTCTGCCGAGCCAGTTCGGACACCCCCTCCCGGCCACGGCTGGAAACCGCCAGCCCGGCGTTAATCACCAGCCGACGCACCGATACCTGCTCCCTCAATGCGGCAAGCACCAGCGTTACTGCCACGGCTACCGAGGACGGGCTGGTGAGCATGAATGGCGCCTCACGCCCCTCGAGCACAGCGGCATTGACCTCGGGAACGACCCGCGGCGCCTGCTCGTTGGGCAACGCACCGGTCACGTCGATCAGCGAACAGCCTGCCTTGCGCACCGCGTCGACGTGGGCCAGCGTGACGGCCTGATCGGCGGCGAAGAACACCAGCTTCACAGCGCGAAAATCGAAACCGTCCAAGGCACGCACACGCAGATTGCGCCCTTTGTAGGCTAGCGTACGACCTGCAGATTCGCTGCTGGCGAGCAGATGCAAATCACCAACCGGGAAATCCCGCTCTGCGAGAGTTTGCAGCAGGGATTCACCGACGCTGCCGGTGGCGCCGACGATGGCGATATCAAAGGTAGAAGTCATGAGGAGAGGCTGATGCTCGATAGCTGAAACAGACCCGGCACTCTACCGAAAAGCAAAGGGGCGAGCGATGGCAATCGCAAAGCGACCACCATCCACCCGCCCCTTCACGACACACCTGGCAGCGCGCCGTCAGCAGATCAACGCTCCAGCAGGATCCGCAGCATGCGGCGCAGCGGCTCTGCCGCGCCCCACAGCAGCTGGTCGCCCACGGTGAAGGCGCCCAGGTACTGCGAGCCCATATTGAGCTTGCGCAGACGACCCACTGGCACGCTCAGGGTGCCGGTAACGGCGGTCGGGCCGAGATCGCGAATGCTCGCTTCGCGGTGGTTCGGCACCAGTTTGACCCACGGGTTGTGCTGGCTGATCAGGCCTTCGATGTCGGACAGCGGCACGTCCTTGTTCAGCTTGATGGTCAGCGCCTGGCTGTGGCAGCGCATGGCGCCGATACGGACGCAGATACCATCGACCGGGATCGGATTCTTGAAACGACCAAGAATCTTGTTGGTTTCCGCCTGAGCCTTCCATTCTTCGCGGCTCTGCCCATTAGGCAGCTCCTTGTCGATGTAGGGAATCAGGCTGCCGGCCAGCGGCACGCCGAAGTTGTCGACCGGGAACGCATCACCACGCATGGCCTCGGCCACCTTGCGGTCGATGTCGAGGATGGCGCTGGCCGGGTCGGCCAGGTCGTCCGCGACGCTGGCGTTGACCGCGCCCATCTGCTTGATCAGCTCGCGCATGTTCTGCGCGCCGGCACCCGAGGCCGCCTGATAGGTCATGGCGCTCATCCACTCGACCAGGCCGGCTTCGTAGAGCCCGCCCAGGGCCATCAGCATCAGGCTGACGGTGCAGTTACCACCGATGTAGTTGCGCGTGCCCAGGTCGAGCTGATGGTCGATGACCTTGCGGTTGACCGGGTCGAGCACGATCACCGCGTCATCGGCCATGCGCAGCGAGGACGCCGCATCGATCCAGTAGCCTTTCCAGCCAGCTTCGCGCAGCTTGGGGAAAACTTCGTTGGTGTAGTCGCCACCCTGACAGGTGAGAATCACGTCCAGACCTTTCAGCTCATCGATGCTGTAGGCATCCTTGAGCGTCTCGGTTTCCTTGCCGATGGCCGGACCTTGGCCGCCGACATTGGAGGTGGTGAAGAACACCGGCTCGATCAGATCGAAATCCTGTTCTTCCAGCATGCGCTGCATGAGCACGGAACCCACCATGCCACGCCAACCGATCAGACCTACACGTTTCATAACCACTACACCTATATGAACAAACCGCCGGACACTTTCCAGCGGCCTGGAAGATTACAGACTACGCAGCGCTTCGACTACCGCATCACCCATTGCCGCAGTGCCGACCTTGGTCGTACCTGCCGAGTGGATATCGCCGGTACGCAGGCCCTGGTCGAGCACGCGGCTCACGGCCAGCTCGATGGCATCGGCTGCCTGGGTCTGGTTGAAGCTGTAACGCAGCAGCATGGACACCGACAGGATGGTCGCCAACGGGTTGGCAATGCCCTGCCCGGCGATATCCGGCGCCGAACCGTGGCAAGGCTCGTACATGCCCTTGTTGTTGGCATCCAGCGAAGCGGACGGCAGCATGCCGATGGAACCGGTCAGCATCGATGCCTCGTCGGAGAGGATGTCGCCGAACATGTTGTCGGTGACCATCACGTCGAACTGCTTGGGCGCACGCACCAGCTGCATGGCGGCATTGTCGACGTACATGTGGCTCAGCTCGACATCCGGGTAATCCTTGGCCACTTCCTCGACCACGGTGCGCCACAGTTGGCTGGACGCCAGCACGTTGGCCTTGTCCACCGAGCACAGCTTGTTGCCACGCACGCGGGCCATGTCGAAACCGACCTTGGCGATGCGGCGGATCTCGCTTTCGCTGTAGGGCAGCGTGTCATAGGCCATGCGCTCGCCATCATCGAGCACTTTGCTCTCGCGGGGCTGACCGAAGTAGATGCCACCGGTCAGCTCACGCACGATGAGGATGTCCAGGCCAGCGACCACTTCGGGCTTGAGCGAGGAGGCATCGGCCAGTTGCGGATAGAGGATGGCTGGGCGCAGGTTGGCGAACAGGCCCAGTTGCGAACGGATCTTCAGCAGGCCACGTTCCGGGCGAATGGCCGGATCGATCTTGTCCCACTTCGGGCCACCCACGGCGCCGAGCAGCACGGCATCGGCAGCGCGCGCGCGCTCCAGGGTTTCGTCGGCCAGCGGCACGCCGTACTTGTCTACCGCGGCACCACCCAGTTCGTCGAACGACAGCTCGACGTCCAGCGCGAACTTGTCGTTGGCCAGGCGCAGCACCTTGACCGCTTCGGCCATGATTTCAGGGCCGATACCGTCACCGGGGAGAACCAGAATCTGCTTGCTCATCGCTATTTCCTTCACGAAGCTCGAGGCGCATGCGCTAAACGGCAAACGCGACATTTAGAAACCTGAGCGGGCCTGCGCCTATCGCCCTGCCGCGAGGGGCGCCATGTTCGGCGCCTGCGGGGCATGGGTCAATGGGGCGTCAGGCCCGTTCGCTGATAACACGTAACCTTATTTTTCCGCCCAGAGCACCAGCACATCGGTGCTGAACGAGCCATCGGCGGCGACCTCGAAGTACTCGCGCACTTCCTCGCCCATCGCAGCCTGCAAGGCCAGAATGGCCTCACGCATGACCGCCGGAGTGCGCATGCGCTCGACCCACGATGCGAATTCCAAATGCAGACGCTGACGGGTGTGACTGCGCACTTGCAGGCCGGCCTCGCTGATCTGCTGCAGCCATTCAGCCGACGAGTAGTCACGCACGTGACTGGTATCACGCAGCACTTCGACGCTCTGCAGGTAGGTATCCAAAAGTGGCCTGCCCGGCGAGGCGACATCGATGAATGCCGCCACGCCTCCCGGCTTGAGCACCCGGCGCACTTCGCGCAGGGCAACCGCCAGGTCGCTCCAGTGATGCGCCGAGTAACGACTGAACACGAAGTCGAACTCGCCATCGGTAAATGGCAGCGACTCCGCAGCGCCATGCACCGTACGCAGATTGTTCAGGCCGCGCTCGGCGGCAGCCTTGTCGACCACTGCGAGCATCTGCGCAGAGAGGTCATACGCCACCACTTCGCCAACCAGCGGCGCGACCTGAAAGCTGACATGGCCGGCGCCACAACCCAGATCCAGCACGCGAGCATCGCTTCGCCCTGCTACCTCGGCCTGCAACAGAGCGAACTCGCTGCCCTGTGCATGCACGGCGCTATTGAGATAAGCGTTGGCCTGCTCGCCAAACTGGCGCTGCACCACCTGCTCGTGACCTGACATCTATGCTGCTCCTTGAAGACCGCTGGCTTACTTGATCGCGCCGAACAACCAGGGCTGACGCTGCTGATAACCGACTTCGAACGCGCGAATCGCGTCAGCGTCCTGCAGGGTCAGGCCGATGTCATCGAGGCCGTTGAGCAGGCAATGCTTGCGGAAGGCATCGACTTCGAAGCGGTACTGCACGCCATCGGGACGGGTGACGGTCTGCGCCGCGAGGTCGACGGTCAGCTGATAGCCTTCCTGAGCTTCGGCCTGCTCGAACAGCGCATCGACCTCCTCCTCAGCCAGAATGATCGGCAGCAGGCCGTTCTTGAAGCTGTTGTTGAAGAAGATGTCAGCGAAGCTCGGTGCGATCACGGTACGGAAGCCATACTCGTCCAGCGCCCAAGGCGCGTGCTCGCGGCTCGAACCACAGCCGAAGTTCTCGCGGGCCAGCAGCACGCTGGCGCCCTGATAACGCGGGAAATTCAGCACGAAGTCCTTGTTGATCGGCCGGTTGGAGTTGTCCTGATTCGGCTGCCCGACATCCAGATAACGCCACTCGTCGAACAGGTTCGGGCCAAAGCCGGTGCGCTTGATCGACTTGAGAAACTGCTTGGGGATGATCTGGTCGGTGTCGACGTTGGCGCGATCAAGCGGAGCGACCAAGCCGGTGTGTTGAGTGAAAGGTGTCATGTCGTGCTCCTCAGGCCTGGATCAATTCGCGAACGTCGATGAAGCGACCGGTCACCGCCGCAGCGGCAGCCATGGCCGGGCTGACCAGGTGGGTACGGCCACCGGCGCCCTGGCGGCCTTCGAAGTTGCGGTTGGAGGTCGACGCGCAATGCTCGCCGTTGCCGAGTTTGTCCGGGTTCATCGCCAGGCACATGGAGCAGCCTGGCTCACGCCATTCGAAGCCGGCCTCGATGAAGATCTTGTCCAGCCCTTCGCTTTCCGCCTGGGCCTTGACCAGACCGGAGCCCGGAACCACCAGCGCCTGCTTGATAGTGCTGGCGACCTTGCGACCCTTGGCCACTTCAGCGGCGGCACGCAGGTCTTCGATGCGCGAGTTGGTGCAGGAACCGATGAACACGCGATCGAGCTGGATATCGGTGATCGGCTGGTTGGCAGCGAGGCCCATGTACTTGAGGGCGCGGGTGATCGAATCCTTTTTCACCGGGTCGTTTTCACGGGCCGGATCCGGGACGTTCTGATCGACGGCCAGCACCATCTCGGGCGAAGTACCCCAGCTGACCTGCGGCTTGATGTCTTCGGCACGCAGCTCGACCACAGTGTCGAAATGCGCGTCGGCATCGGACACCAAGTCATGCCATACGGCGACCGCCTGCTCCCAGTGCTCGCCTTTCGGCGAAAACGGACGGCCCTTGACGTAGTCCAGAGTCTTTTCATCCACCGCGACCAGACCAACGCGGGCACCGGCTTCGATCGACATGTTGCAGATGGTCATGCGCCCTTCGAGGGACAGCTCACGGATCGCGCTACCAGCGAACTCCAGCGCGTGACCATTACCGCCGGCGGTGCCGATCTTGCCGATCACCGCGAGCACGATGTCCTTGGCGGTGACGCCAAACGGCAGCTTGCCTTCGACCCGCACCTGCATGTTCTTCATTTTCTTGGCGACCAGGCACTGGGTGGCGAGCACGTGCTCGACCTCGGATGTACCAATGCCATGGGCCAGCGCGCCGAATGCGCCATGGGTAGAGGTGTGCGAGTCGCCGCAGACCACGGTCATGCCCGGCAAGGTGGCGCCCTGCTCCGGGCCGACGACGTGAACGATGCCCTGACGCACGTCGTTCATCTTGAATTCAAGAATGCCGAAGTCGTCGCAGTTCTCATCCAGCGTCCTGACCTGAATACGCGAGACTTCATCGGCGATGGCGTCCAGGCCACCGAGACGCTCGACGCGAGTGGTCGGCACGTTGTGGTCGGGGGTGGCGATGTTGGCATCGATGCGCCAGGGTTTGCGCTGGGCCAGACGCAGACCTTCGAAGGCCTGGGGCGACGTCACTTCGTGAAGAATGTGGCGGTCGATGTAGATCAGCGACGAACCGTCGTCGCGTCGCTTCACTTCGTGCATTTCCCACAACTTGTCGTAGAGCGTCTTGCCTGCCATCAGCCTGTCCTCATCGGTCTTTCTATGCCAGGGCAATAGCCCTTTGGCTTATGGGGTAATCCTACGACCCGGCGTCAAATTACTCAAATTCATATTTTTCATCCAAAGCATTCCCTGACAGAATGCGGCGATCCTCGATTCAGCCTCGGAACCCCCAATGGATCTCGCCACCCTCAACGCGTTTATCGCCATCGCCGAACTTGGCAGCTTTTCCGAGGCTGCAGTGCGCCTGCACCTTACCCAGCCCGCAGTGAGCAAGCGCATCGCCAGCCTGGAACAGCAATTACGCGTACGCCTGTTCGACCGCCTGGGTCGCGAAGTGAGCCTGACCGAGGCCGGCCGCGCCCTGCTGCCACGCGCCTACCAGATTCTCAACGTGCTTGAGGACACCCGCCGCGCGCTGACCAACCTCAATGGCGAGATCACTGGCCGCCTGACGCTCGCCACCAGCCACCATATCGGCCTGCACCGCTTGCCGCCGCTGTTGCGCGCCTTCACCCGCGCGCACCCGCAGGTCGCCCTGGACATCCAGTTTCTCGATTCCGAGGTCGCCTACGACGAGGTATTCCATGGCCGCGCCGAGCTGGCGGTCATCACCCTGGCGCCGGACACACGCGAGCCAGTGCGCGCTGTGGCGGTGTGGGACGACCCCCTGGACTTCGTTACCGCACCGGAGCATCCACTGGCGCAGAGCAGCGGCGTGACGCTGGCCGATGTCGCCCTGCACCCGGCGGTGTTTCCCGGTGGCAATACCTTTACTCACCACATCGTGCAGCGCCTGTTCGAAGCCGAAGACCTGACCCCCAATATCGCCATGAGCACCAACTACCTGGAAACCATCAAGATGATGGTGTCCATCGGACTGGCCTGGAGCGTGCTGCCGCGCACCATGCTCGATGAACAGGTCGCGCGCCTGCCTTTGCCGGGCATTCAGCTGTCGCGCCAGCTGGGCTATATCGTGCATACGGAGCGCACGCTGTCCAACGCTGCCAGGGCCTTCATGCAGTTGCTCGACAGCCATCGCGACAGCCTTGCTTTAGCGCCTGGGCAACGGCTAACGTGACACCCATGCAGGCCATTTGCCGCCTGCGTCATGCTGCGCTACGGATAGCCTCTGCGCATGTTCTACCGTTCTTTTTGTAGAGGAAGGGTTATGGGCAACTCCAATGACAAACGCCCGCCATTGCCCTACGTCCCAGCGCTCGACCCAGCCGAATTCGAGAAGACCTGGCACGACTCCCAGCACTTGCTGGCCGCACTCAATGGCGCCAGCCTCGGTGCCTGGTTCTGGAATGTCGACACCGGTGAAGTGAACTGGTCGCGCGGGGCGCAAAAGCTGTTCGGTATCGACCCCAACAGCCCGCTGAGCGCGCCCGTCGATTACATGGCACTGATCCCCGAAGAAGAACGCACTGAAGTGATGCGGATGTTCCAGGCCGTGCTCGACGGCTCGCCTACCGCCGAGCCGATCCGCCATCGCATCCGCTGGCCGGACGGCAGCCTGCGCTGGTTGGAGATCACCGGCAGCCTGCAGGCCGGCGAGGCCGGGCAGCACAAGATGTTCGGGGTGATCCGCGACATCAGCCGCCAGCGCGCTCAGGAGCAGGCCCTGGCCGACAGCCAGGAACGCCTGCGCATGGCCCTCGAGTCGGCGGATCTCGGCACCTGGGACTGGCACATCCCCAGCAATACCATGTTCGCCTCGGCACGGGCGGCGACCTTGCACGGCCTGCCGGCCGAACCGTTCCATGGGGCCTTCCTGGATTTTTTCGCCCATGTCCCCCTGCTTGAGCGTCAGACCATGCGCCAGGCCTACAGGGACTTGCTGCCGAACAGCGGGCAGGATTATCAGGTGACCTATCGCACCGTAGACCCGGACGGGCAGACGCATTATCTGGAGAGCACCGCCAAGCTGCATTGGGACGCCCAGGGCCAGCCCATGCGCATGACCGGCATCCTCATCGACATCAGCGAACGCACCCTGCGCGAGCAACGCCTACAGGCCTCCGAGCACAAATTCGCCACGGTATTCCAGGCCAGCCCGGATCCCATCTGCGTAACGACACTGCCGGAAGGTCGCATTCTGGAGATCAACCCAGCCTTTACCCAAGCATTCGGGTGGCTCTCCGCAGAAATCACCGGGCGCAACATTTTCAAGCTCAAGCCCTGGCAAGCATTGCCCAAGACGTCAGGCCTGCGACAGAAAATCATCAACGGCACGGATCTCACCGACGAGCGCATCGACCTGATCGACCCACAGGGTCGCACCATGACCTGCGTGGTGTCGTGCCGGCGCCTGGAGCTCAGCGGGCAACCCTGCGTACTGAGCAAATTTCGCGACATCACCGAGCAGCAGCGCGCCGAGGCAGCGCTCAAGGCCAGCCAGGAGAAGTTCTCCAAGGCCTTTCACTCCAGCCCGGACGCCATCACCATCACCACCCGTGACAGCGGACGCTATATCGAGGTTAATGACGGTTTCACCCGCCTGACGGGCTACAGCGCAGACGAGGTGATTGGCCAGACGTCTGCGCAAGTGAACATCTGGGCGGACGCCGAACAACGTCGACGCATGCTCGATACGCTGCGCAGTGAAGGGCATATCCAGCGCATGGAAATGCGCGCCCGGGATCGCGACGGCAACGTTGTGGAAGTGGAGGTATCGGTCGAGCAGATCGAACTGGATGGGCAGCCCTGCCTGCTGGTCACCGCTCGCGACATCGGCGAACTCAAGGCTGCCCAGGCGCAGATCCAGCACCTGGCCTACCACGACTCGCTGACCAACCTGCCCAATCGTGCCCTGCTGATGGATCGCCTGACCCAGCAGATCGCCCTGCTGCAACGCCACAGACTACGTGGCGCCCTGCTGTTTCTCGACCTCGATCACTTCAAGCACATCAACGACTCGCTCGGCCACCCGGTTGGCGATGCGGTACTCAAGCTGATCACCGCACGCCTGGAAGCCAGCGTGCGCGAGGAAGACACCGTGGCGCGCCTCGGCGGTGACGAATTCGTGGTACTGCTGACAGGTATCGAAGGCAAGCTCAATCAGGTCATCAGCCATGCCCGTAGCGCTGCCGACAAACTGCGCCAACTGCTGAGCGAACCGATGCTGGTTGACGGCCACCGCCTGCAAGTCACCCCAAGCATCGGCATCGCACTGATCCCGGATCATGGTCAGACCCCAGCCGACCTGCTCAAGCGCGCAGACATCGCCCTGTATCGCGCCAAGGACTCCGGCCGCAATGCCATCCAGCTGTTCCACAGCACCATGCAGCACGCCGCCAGCGAGCGCTTGCGCCTCGAGAACGAGCTGCGCATGGCCCTGGCCCGCGGTGAATTCGAGCTCTATTTCCAACCCCAGGTGGACGCGCGAAAAGACCAGATCATTGGTGCCGAAGCACTGCTGCGCTGGGCGCATCCGACGCTTGGGGAGCAATCACCGGCACTGTTCATCCATGTGCTGGAAGAAAGCGGGCTGATTCTCGAGGTCGGCGCCTGGGTAATGCTCGAGGCCTGCCACGTCTGCGCCCAGTTGCTGGAAGAGCAGATCATCGACGAGAACTTCAGCCTCTGCGTGAACATCAGCACCCGGCAGTTCCGCCAGAACGACTTCGTCGAACGGGTCGAGCATTGCCTGCGCAAGAACAAGCTGCCGCTGGGCATGCTCAAGCTGGAGATCACCGAGGGCATCGTCATTCAGGACATCGACGACACCATCGCCAAGATGAATCGCCTGCGCAAACTGGGCGTAAGCTTCGCCATGGATGATTTCGGCACTGGCTACTCGTCACTCACCTACCTCAAGCGCCTGCCGGTGGACGTGCTGAAGATCGACCAATCGTTCGTGCGCGACGCCACCAGCAACCCCAGCGACGCAGAAATTATCCGTGCCGTGGTGGCGCTTGGCCTGAGCCTGGGCCTGGAGGTCATCGCCGAGGGTGTGGAGCAACAAAGCCAGCTGGACTTTCTGCAAAGCCAGGGCTGCCACTGCTACCAGGGTTACCTGTTCAGCCGGCCGCAGCCACTGAGCGAGTTCCGCGCCCTGCTGGCTCACAGCATGCTGCGCCCGCATTTCGACTGAACTAGAAAAGGCGCCACATGGGCGCCTTTTCTTTCATTGCTGCCGAGCCGACAGATCAGCTTTCCAGCGCTGGGCGCACGGCCCCGATCGGGATGCGCTTGGCTTTGGCCTCCTCCGGAACCAGGCGCTCCAACTCGATATTGAGCAGGCCGTTGACCAAATTGGCGCCTTTGACTTCGATATGGTCAGCCAAGCGGAACGACAGCTTGAAGGAACGCTGGGCAATGCCCTGGTACAGGTAGGTGACGTTCTCACCATTACCCGCGCGCTTGCCCCCGGTTACGGTCAGCACACCGCGCTCGACCTGCAGATCCAGATCTTCATCCTGGAAACCGGCCGCTGCGATGACGATACGGTACTGGTCATCAGCATGCTTTTCGACGTTGTAGGGCGGGTAGCTGCTACCCGTCTCGTTGCGCATCGCCGACTCGAACAGGTCGTTGAAACGGTCGAAGCCAATGGACTGACGAAACAGCGGGGTCATGGAAAATGCGGTGCTCATGTTGAATCTCCTGATTGTTCAGCGAGTGATAAGGTGCGAGACCCGACTTCGGCATCCCGCAGTACTGAAAATGTGGATGGCCGGAAAAATTTCAAGGGCTGAAAAACGGAGTTTTTCGATGAGCAAGGTGATCCTGATTACCGGCGCCAGCCGAGGCATTGGCGCGGCAACCGCTCGGTTGGCCGTGCAGCACGGCTATACGGTGGCGATCAACTATCGCCAACAGGCCAGCGCGGCCGAGGCGCTGGTCGCCGAAATTGCCAGTACTGGCGGCAGAGCCCTGGCGCTACAGGCAGACGTGGCGGATGAAGCGCAGGTGAAACGACTCTTCGCCGAGATCGATGAGCGCCTGGGGCGTCTCGACGTGCTGGTCAACAATGCCGGCATCCTGGAGCAGCAGATGCGCCTGGAAGCGATGAGCCTGGAACGCTGGCAACGGGTCTTCGCCACCAACGTGTTCGGCAGTTTTCTGTGCAACCGCGAGGCGGTGAAGCGCATGTCCACGCGCCAGGGCAGTCGCGGCGGCGCCATCGTCAATGTTTCATCGATCGCCGCCCGCCTGGGCGCCCCGGAGGAATATGTCGATTACGCGGCCGCCAAAGGCGCCGTCGACAGCATGACGATTGGCCTGGCCAAGGAGCTTGCCGCCGATGGCATCCGTGTCAACGCGGTACGTCCCGGCGTGATCGACACCGAGATCCACGCCAGTGGCGGCGAGCCGGAACGTGTCGCCCGCGTTGCCAGGAGCATTCCCCTGGCGCGCGGCGGGCTTGCAGAAGAAGTGGCCGAGGCCATCCTGTGGCTGGCCAGTGAACAGGCCTCCTATACCACCGGCTCTCTGCTCGACGTCAGCGGCGGCCGTTGAACAGCCTGACTAAATCGCCTGGCGCTCCGGCTCGCGCAGCGCAAAGGCGACGCCGAGCAGCGCATCGATGTGCTCGCAGCTGGTTTCACGGCGCAACTGGGCGAACAGCTCCACGGCTTGCGGATAGCTGCGCGTGAGCATGGCCAGCCACTGCTTCAGCCGCCCCGGCGCGTAGCGTGGCGACATCTTGCGCCGCGCTTGCAGCCAGAAGTCGGCCAACAGCGGCTGCAACTCCTCCCAGGTCATCACCCCAGCGTCCTGCCCTGCTCGAGCGGCAGCGATCTGCCGCGCCAGGTCGGGCCGCGCCACCACACCGCGACCAAGCATGATGTCTTCGACGCCGCTCACCTCGCGGCAGCGCCGCCAGTCTTCCAGCGACCAGATATCACCGTTGGCATAAACCGGAACCGCTACCGCCTCCTGGACGCGCGCCACCCACTCCCAGTGGGCCGGAGGCTTATAACCCTCGACCTTGGTACGCGCATGCACGACGATCTGCGACGCGCCGCCTTCGGCGAGTGCCTGGGCACAATCGACGGCCCAGTCCTTGTGATCAAAACCCAAGCGCATCTTGGCCGTGACGGGAATGGCGGCCGGCACGCTGCGGCGTACTTCGCAAAGGATCGCGTGCAGCAGCTCCGGCTCCTTGAGCAGCACCGCCCCGCCCCGCGATTTGTTCACAGTCTTGGCCGGGCAGCCGAAGTTGAGGTCGATCACCGGCGCGCCGAGCTTGCAGGCGTAGGCGGCGTTGTCGCCGAGGCATTGCGGATCGGAGCCAAGCAACTGCACGCGCAGCGGAGTGCCCGCAGCAGTCCTGGCACCCTTGAACAGCTCGGGAGCCAGCTTGCGGTAGGCAGACTTCGGGAGCACGCGGTCATTGACGCGGATGAATTCAGTCACACACCAGTCGATGCCGCCCACCTGAGTCAGCACATCGCGAAGGATTTCATCGACCAATCCTTCCATGGGCGCCAGGGCGATCTGCATAGTGATTCTCTCGAAAAATGACTGAAGCCTGGCAAGCAGAGGCTGTCCGTGACGCCCCGTAAAAACGGCGCGTAGTGTAACGGTGCCCGACCAAGCAGCACAGCCACCGGCGAGCTGAACGTACGCCTGTCGCGCGCAGTCCATTGCAGTACCGATGTATCGCCTGGAGCGACCATGAGCCGACTTCTGCTGACCGGCAGCCTGCTTGCACTGCTATTGCCCGCTGCGCCTGCCGCCTTTGCTGCAACCCCAATCTTCGAGGGCGCGCCGCTTGATCCGGCAACCAGCGCCAAACTTATCGTCAGCCGCGACCGTAACGCCCCCAATGCCTGCGATTTGCAATTGCGCGTGGACGAGCAACTGCTGGTGCCAATACCGGCAGGCGAAAGCGTGACCCTGGATGTACCTAGCGGCGAGCGCAGCATCGTGCTCACGCCTTCGCGGGAGGGCTTCTGCGCAGAGATCGACCTGGTCAGCAGTCAATCAATCCTCCTGCAGCCTGGCGAAGTGCGCCGCTACCAGGCGATCTATGAAGAGCAGAAGCTGTTTCTGGCGCCGCAGCAGTAGCACCTAGAGCGGTAGCAACGCCTTGCCGTAGCCTTCGATGAACTCGGCAGGCATGCGTTTTGGCCTGCCAGTGGACAGTTCGATACAGACGAAAGTGGTTTTTGCGCGTAGCAGCGTAGCGCCGTCGTGCGGGCGAACCAGCTGAAAGCAGCGATCCATCTTCAAGCGTTGGTCGGACTCGACGATCCAGGTGCCTATCAGCAACTCCTGCCCCTCATAGGCAGCGCTCAGGTAATCGATCTCGTGGCGCACTACCGCCATGGCGCGATCGAGGCGTCGGTACTCGACCAGATCCAGCCCGAGCGACTGCGAGTGGCGCCAGGCGCAACGCTCCAGCCAGGTCACATAGACGGCATTGTTGGCGTGCCCGAGACCGTCGATGTCCTCACTGCCGACCAGCAGCTCTAGGGTGAAGGGGTTGGGGCGATCCCAGTTCACGAGCAACGCACCTTGTTGCAGGCCCGTTCGCGCGCCAGTCGTTCCACGGCATCCATTGTCAGTTTCATGCAACGCTCCTCTATCGACCAGACCCTATTCAGATCCAGACATTAGGGGCTTTGCTTGCCACCACGCAAGCCGCATCGAGTGTCATGCCTCTGATCGCCACGGTTTTTCGAACGCACAAAAACAAAAGGGCCACTTCGTGAGAAGTGACCCTTAAAAATCCCGCAGAGCGGGCAAACTGGCGTCCCCTAGGGGACTCGAACCCCTGTTACCGCCGTGAAAGGGCGGTGTCCTAGGCCACTAGACGAAGGGGACGAAACCTTCGAAGAACAAGGCCAGCACTAGGCTGGCCTGTCGTGGATTGGTGGAGCTAGACGGGATCGAACCGTCGACCTCTTGCATGCCATGCAAGCGCTCTCCCAGCTGAGCTATAGCCCCAGAACCTTTCGGTCTGGCTGCAATGCCGAGGCACTGCAGCTGGAAATAATGGCGTCCCCTAGGGGACTCGAACCCCTGTTACCGCCGTGAAAGGGCGGTGTCCTAGGCCACTAGACGAAGGGGACGCAAAGCCCTTCTTTACAACCAACCTGCTCATAAGAAAGAACCGGTTGTGGCTATCGAGATTGGTGGAGCTAGACGGGATCGAACCGTCGACCTCTTGCATGCCATGCAAGCGCTCTCCCAGCTGAGCTATAGCCCCATCTCGAGGACGGGGCGCATGTTAAGTGCGCCCCTGCACCCTGTCAACAAAATTCTAGCCGGTGGTGCGTTTTTTTTCGCTGACATAACAAACACTTACCGAACAACCCAGGCGCCTCCAAGACAGAGGCGACCGGCGGCCAGGCATTAGGCGATGCTTGCCAGGAGTTTTTCCCATTCTTTGTTCTCTTTCTTCGACACACCACCGAGTAGCTCGATGGCCTGACGGAGACGGAAACGAGTGAGATCCGGGCCAAGAATTTCCATGGCGTCGAGCACCGACACCGAACTGGCCTGTCCGGTCACGGCAGCGAACATCAGCGGCATGGCATCGCGCAGTTTCAGTTCCAGGTGCTCGACCACTGCCTGAATGCAGCCAGTGATGCGCTCCTTCTCCCACTGACGCAGCGCTTCGAGCTTCCACAGGATCAGTTGCATGAGCTGGCGCACCTGATCGTCAGAGAGCTTCTTGTGAGCGAACAGCGCCTTGTCCGGCTGCACGCCGCCGGCGAAGAAGAAGCCCGCCAGCGGGGCGATCTGACTGAAGGTTTCTACCCTGCCCTGCACATGCGGGGCGATCTGCATCAGGTAGTCGCTGTTGAAGGCCCACTTCTGCGCGCCAGCAGCGAACTCTTCGACGCTCAGCTCACGCATCCACTGGCCATTGAGCCAGGACAGCTTCTCCAGATCGAAGATCGGCCCACCCAGGGAAACACGCTGCACGTCGAAGTTGGCAATCATCTCGTCCAGGGTGAATTTTTCGCGCTCGTCGGGCATCGACCAGCCCATACGCCCCAGGTAATTGAGCATCGCCTGCGGCAGGAAACCCATGCGTTCGTAGAAGGTGATCGAGGTCGGGTTCTTGCGCTTGGAGAGCTTGCTCTTGTCCGGATTACGCAGCAGGGGCATGTAGCACAGCTGCGGTTTTTCCCAGCCAAAATACTCGTACAGCAGGATCAGCTTGGGCGCCGACGGCAGCCACTCTTCGCCGCGCAGCACATGGGTGATCTTCATCAGGTGGTCGTCGACCACGTTGGCGAGGAAGTAGGTCGGCAGGCCATCGGTCTTCATCAATACCTGCATGTCCATGCGATCCCATGGGATCTCGACGTCGCCACGCAGCATGTCCGGCACCACGCAGATGCCCTCGCTCGGCACCTTCATGCGGATCACATGGGGCTCACCGGCCGCCAGGCGACGCTGCACCTCCTCTTGGGACAGCAGCAGGCCACGGCCATCGTAGCGCGGCGTCTCGCCACGGGCGGTCTGCTCGGCACGCATCTGGTCGAGTTCTTCCGGGGTGCAGAAGCAGTAGAAGGCATGGCCTTTCTCGACCAGCTCCAACGCGTACTTGCGGTAGATCTCACCGCGCTCGCTCTGCCGATATGGGCCATAAGGGCCGCCAACGTCCGGACCTTCGTTCCACTCGATGCCCAACCAGCGCAGGGCGTCATAGATCTGCTGTTCCGACTCGCGGGTCGAACGCACCTGATCGGTATCCTCGATGCGCAGGATGAACTCGCCACCGTGCTGCTTGGCAAAGCACAGATTGAACAGGGCGATGTAGGCGGTGCCAACATGGGGATCGCCAGTAGGCGACGGTGCGATACGAGTACGGACGGTGGTCATGGAAAATCCCGATACAAAGGGGCGAAAACCACCATCAGGCAGAACCAGAGAGGCTTTCGCGGAAAGTGCGAATAGTAGCAGGGCCAACAGGGTCGGCTCCAGCAAACGCAACGGTCAGACCGCAGTCTCGATACGGCTAAAGCTGCGCCGTCTTACTGCTCAGGCAACACGCGCTGCAGATACCGGCTTAACGCCAACACTGCTTCCTCGGCACTGGCACTACAGCCCGCCCAGGAACAGGCGATCATCAGGTTGCGCGGCAAGCCGAAATCCTCGATCAAGAAACCCTGCGCATCGTGCCCCTGATCGTTGCCTGGCAGCCAGTCACGCATGGCGCCCTGCGGCTGGAAATAGGCCCAGACCGGCTTGCCCAGCGCCACCGCGGCGCCAATTTCGAAGGCGGTGCCCGAGTCAGGTTCGAAGCCCCTGAACAGGTTCAGGTTGGCCAGTACGGCGTCCGCCTCACGGATCATCGCCAGGTTCAGCCGACATATCTGCATCGCACAGTCGGCAGGCGAGAGCCCGGGCGCCACTTCATTATCGAACGGATAAAGGCCTTCCAGCCCCTGCTCGCGGCACAGTGCTTTCAGGTACTCGCCGCGCTCGACGGCGTCGGTTCTGAATACATCGAATCCGGCCAGATAGATCCGCGGCGCGCGACTCGTGCTCATAACGCCAATAACCGTTCACGCATCTTCTGGATTTCGTCGCGCATTTGCGCGGCGGCCTCGAACTCCAGATCACGCGCCAGTTGATACATCTTCTCTTCCAGCTGACGAATACGCTTGGTGATTTCCGAGGGCGAACGCAGCTCGGCTTCGTAACGGGCGCTCTCCTCGGCAGCCTTGGCCATGCCCTTGCGCTTTTTGCTGCGGGCACCGGGCACTACCGCACCTTCGAGAATGTCCTTAACGTCCTTGAATACCCCCTTGGGCACGATGCCATTCGCTTCGTTGAAGGCAATCTGCTTATCCCGGCGACGCTCGGTCTCGCCGATGGCGCGCTCCATGGAGCCGGTCATGCGATCCGCATAGAGGATGGCGCGACCATTGAGGTTACGGGCGGCACGACCGATGGTCTGAATCAACGAACGCTCGGAACGCAGGAAACCCTCCTTATCCGCATCGAGGATCGCCACCAGCGACACCTCGGGCATATCCAGGCCTTCGCGCAGCAGGTTGATGCCCACCAGCACGTCAAAAGTACCAATGCGCAGATCACGAATGATCTCGACGCGCTCCACCGTGTCGATATCCGAGTGCAAATAACGCACCCGAACCCCGTGATCACCCAGGTAGTCGGTCAGATCTTCGGCCATGCGCTTGGTCAATGTGGTCACCAGTACGCGCTCTTCCAGGGCAACACGCTTGCCGATTTCGGACAACAGATCATCGACCTGGGTGCGTGCCGGACGCACCTCGATCTGCGGATCGACCAGCCCCGTAGGCCGCACCACCTGCTCAATCACTCGCCCCGCATGGTCGGCCTCGTAAGGGCCTGGGGTCGCAGAAACGAAGATGGTCTGCGGGCTGGCCGCTTCCCACTCCTCAAAACGCATCGGCCGGTTATCCAACGCGGAAGGCAGGCGGAAGCCGTACTCGACCAAGGTTTCCTTACGCGAGCGGTCGCCTTTGTACATGGCGCCGACCTGCGGCACGCTGACGTGGGATTCGTCGATCACCAGCAGGGCTTCGGCAGGCAAATAGTCATAGAGCGTCGGTGGCGGCGCGCCCGAATCGCGTCCGGAGAGATAGCGGGAGTAGTTTTCAATGCCGTTGCAGTAACCCAGCTCGAGGATCATCTCCAGATCGAAGCGGGTGCGCTGTTCGAGGCGCTGGGCTTCTACCAGTTTGTTGGCGCCGCGCAGGTAGTCCAGACGCTCCTTGAGCTCGACCTTGATATTCTCCATCGCCTCGAGCAGCGTGTCGCGGGGCGTCACGTAGTGGCTCTTGGGGTAGAAGGTGAAACGCGGCAGACGGCTGATCACCTCGCCGGTCAGCGGATCGAAGGCGCTAATGTTCTCGACCTCGTCATCGAACAGCTCGATGCGGATAGCCTCGAGGTCGGATTCGGCCGGAAAGACGTCAATCACATCGCCACGCACCCGAAAGGTCGCACGGGCGAAATCCATGTCGTTGCGCGTGTATTGCAACTCTGCCAGGCGGCGCAGCAGCGCACGCTGATCCATCTTGTCGCCGCGGTCGAGGTGCAGCACCATTTTCAGGTACTCCTCGGGGCTGCCCAGGCCGTAGATCGAGGAGACGGTGCAGACCACGATGACGTCCTTGCGCTCGATCAGCGCCTTGGTCGCCGACAGACGCATCTGCTCGATGTGGTCGTTGATCGACGCATCCTTCTCGATGAAGGTGTCCGACGACGGCACATAGGCCTCGGGCTGGTAGTAGTCGTAGTAGGAGACGAAGTACTCCACCGCGTTGTTCGGGAAGAACGACTTGAACTCGCCATACAGCTGTGCCGCCAGGGTCTTGTTCGGCGCCAGCACCAGCGTAGGTCGCTGCACCTTGGCGATCACGTTGGCGATGCTGAAGGTCTTGCCGGAGCCCGTCACGCCGAGCAGCGTCTGGTGCGACAGGCCTGCCTCCAGGCCCTCGATCATCTGCCGGATCGCCTCGGGCTGATCGCCGGCTGGCTGGAAACGGGTGACCAGTTGGAACTCGGACATAAATACCTCAAAAGGCTGTGACGCCGCGAAAGAGCTGGCGTCATACCTGGTGTACGCTGTCGCGACACAGAATATGGGCCGCTATACTAACGGCCCGCTTGCGCAACCCCTAGTCTCAGTTGCCGGGGTTGCTAAGAACGTGTTCACGATCTAGCGAGCTAGAGCCATGCAAGGCAAAAACAGGCGAGGAAGCGGAGTTTACTGGTGTAAATGAGCATTCCGAGCCTGTTTTTAACGCCGCAGGGCCGACGCACAGCAGATCATGAACAGGTTCTAAGAACGTAAATCCGTTTCTAAACCCACCCTCACTACAGAGCTGCCGCCCTCATGAGTCTGTTCTCCGCCGTCGAAATGGCTCCGCGCGATCCTATCCTGGGCCTCAACGAAGCATTCAACGCCGATACACGCACTGACAAGGTCAACCTTGGCGTGGGTGTCTACACCAACGAAGAAGGTCGCATTCCCCTGCTGCGTGCCGTGATCGAAGCGGAAACCGCCTTGACCGCCGCCCACGCGCCCCGTGGCTACCTGCCGATCGAAGGCATCGCTGCCTACGACAAGGCCGTGCAGACGCTGCTGCTGGGCCGCGACTCGCCGCTGATCCAGCAAGGCCGCGTGATCACCACCCAGGCCATCGGCGGCACCGGCGCTCTGAAAACCGGCGCTGATTTTCTCAAGCGCCTGCTGCCTGACGCGACCGTCGCCATCAGCGACCCGAGCTGGGAAAACCACCGCGCGCTGTTCGAAACCGCTGGTTTCCCGGTACGCAATTACCGTTACTACGACGCCTTCAGCAATGGCGTCAACCGTGGCGGCCTGCTCGAAGACCTGAAGAACCTGCCGGCCCGCTCCATCGTCGTCCTGCACGCCTGCTGCCACAACCCTACCGGCGTCGACCTGACGCCTGAAGACTGGCAAGCCGTGCTGGAAATCGTGCGCGAGCGCGAACATGTGCCCTTCCTCGATATCGCCTACCAGGGTTTCGGCGACGGTATTGAAGAAGACGCCGCCGCGGTGCGTTTGTTCGCCCAATCTGGCCTGACCTTCTTCGTCTCCAGCTCGTTCTCCAAATCCTTCTCGCTGTATGGCGAGCGTGTCGGCGCCCTGACCATCGTCACCGTCGACCAGGAAGAGACCGGCCGCGTGCTGTCGCAGGTCAAACGCGTAATTCGCACCAACTACTCCAACCCGCCGACCCATGGCGCCAGCGTAGTCGCTGCCGTACTCAACAGCCCTGAGCTGCGCGTGATGTGGGAAACCGAACTGGGTGAAATGCGCGATCGCATCCGCACCATGCGCCTGGCCATGGTCGAACAACTGGCAGCCCTGAACGCCAAGCGTGACTTCGGCTTCGTCGCCGAACAGCGCGGCATGTTCTCCTACTCCGGGCTGACCACCGAGCAGGTCGAACGCCTGCGCAGTGAGTTCGGCATCTACGCCGTGGGTACCGGCCGCATCTGCGTGGCCGCACTGAACACTCGCAATCTGCCAGTCGTCACCAAGGCTATCGCCGAAGTGCTTTGAGTGGATGCAGGGGAAGCCGGCAGATGCTTGACTTCCCCTTCGTAATCAGTAGGATACGCGTCGCTGTTCCGCGATAGCTCAGTTGGTAGAGCAAATGACTGTTAATCATTGGGTCCTGGTTCGAGTCCAGGTCGTGGAGCCAAATTCAAGAAACCCGGTCGATAGGCCGGGTTTTTTATTGCCTGCGGACTCTCACCAGGGACTGCGTCCCAGGTTATTCGCTACGCTCCCCCTTCGGGGCCGCGCTAAAGCGCGTTCAGCTGCGCTGTCGAGTCCAGGTCGTGGAGCCAAACTCAAGAAACCCGGTCGATAGGCCAGGTTTTTTATTGCCTGCGGACTCTCACCAGGGACTGCGTCCCAGGTTATTCGCTGCGCTCACCCCTTCGGGGCCGCGCAGAAGCGCGTTCAGCTGCGCTGTCGCGTCCAGGTCGTGGAGCCAAATTCGAAAGCCTCGGTGAAAACCGGAGCTTTTTGTACCCGCTGGATTTCTCGATAACGGACTTCCAGGCATGCACAAACGTAGGGTGGGTTAGCGCCGCCGGCCCTGGTCATCTCAAGCACTACACTCTCGGCGCGGCGCGTAACCCACCAAGCGATAGCCGCCGTAGAGTCCAAGCTGGATCAAGGCAGGCTTTCAGAACGCCTTCTGGGTATCACCTTGTTCAGACCGCGTAACAGTGGCGCTTTACTCGCACTTAGCTTGCGTAAAGATAAGCTTCGACATCCATCCCGGCATCGCGCATCTGCGCCAGCTTGTAGCGCAAAGTACGAGGGCTGATGCCCAGCCTCTCGGCGGCCTCCTTGCGACGGCCTCGCTCGGCGCGCAAGGTGTCGATGATCACCTGGTACTCGCGGCGCCGCAGATCTTCTCCCAACGCACCATCCATCATTGCGGGTTCCGATAGCGGCACTGCAGCCATAGCAGACACCACAGCCAGTGGCTGCGCTGCTTGAGCCATCGGGGCAAAGCCAATCGGCGCAGTCAGACAAAGATCATGAGGCTCGATAACCCCATTCTGCTGGAGGATGACCGCACGCTGGATGGCATTGTCCAGCTCACGCACGTTGCCCGGCCAGGCATGGCTCGTTAGACAGGCGACCGCTTGAGCGGAAAGGCGTAGCGGTGCGAGGTTCATCTTGCGTACGTATTTGTTCAGCAGACGTTCGGCCAGCGGCAGGATATCCGCCGGGCGCTCACGCAGGGGGCGCCAGGCCAGCGGGAAGACAGATAACCGATAGAATAGATCCTCACGAAAGCGCCCTGCCGCAACCTCCGCCGCCAAATCACGGTTGCTGGTCGCCAGCACTCGAATATCCAGGCTAATCGGTTTACGCGCCCCGACCCGTTCGACCTCACGCTCCTGCAGCACACGCAATAGCTTGGCCTGCAGAGCGAGGGGCATTTCGGAAATCTCGTCGAGCAGAATGGTGCCGCCTTCGGCCATCTCGAACTTGCCTGGCGCACTGGCTACGGCACCGGTGAATGCGCCTTTCTCATGCCCAAATAGCGTGGCCTCTAGCATGTTGTCCGGAATCGCCGCGCAGTTGATGGCAACGAACGGCCCAGTTGATCGCGGGGACTGCTGATGGAGGTAACGTGCCAGCACCTCTTTGCCGGTACCCGACTCGCCGGTGATCAGCACAGTGGAATCGCTGCGAGCCACCCGCGCAGCTAACTCCAATAACTGCAGGCTGGCCGGTTCTCGAGCGACTGGCCCGTCCTGCTCAAGCCCGCCAGCAAGGCCCAGGGCATGCCGTGCGACCAGTGCCAGCAGTACCTTGGGCTCGAACGGTTTGACCAGGTAATCGGCGGCGCCGCGGCGCATGGCTTCGACCGCACGCTCCACGGCGCCAAAAGCAGTCATTAACAACACCGGCAATTGTGGCTGCCGCTGGCGAATCACCAACAGCAGTTGGTGGCCATCCATACCCGGCATGTTCACATCACTGATCACCAGTCCAAATGGCTCCTCGGCAATGGCTGTCAGCGCGGCTTCAGCACAGTCGACCGCACGATAGTCATGACCGCCCAACTCCAGGGTGTCCGCCAGGGCTTCGCGCAGGGCACGGTCATCTTCAACTAACAGGATTTTGGCAGCCATGGATCATTCCTGAATCAAGAGTGGTGGTGCGCTGATCAGCGGCAGAGTCAATCGTGCGCAGGTACCACGTCCCGGTCGCGAACGAAGCTGCAGCTCTCCCTGGTGTGCACGGGCAACCGCCTTGACCACCGCCAACCCAAGGCCGGTTCCGGTTGTTTTGGTCGTGAAAAAGGGCTCCCCCAGACGCGCCAAGGTCGCGGCATCGATGCCTGGACCGTTGTCGCTGATGGACAAGCGCAAGGCATCACCACGAACATAGGCATGAACCTTCAGACGCCCTCCCCGACCGGCTGCCTGAATGGCATTCTCGACCAGGTTAAGCAGCGTACCGACCAGAGTGTCGCGGTTACACAGCAGCTCGCCATCACGAGCATCACACTGCCAACGCACCTCTACCCCCTGCACCAACGACTCTCCAGAGCGCCTGAATGCATCGAAGAGCTGGCTGGGGGAAAGTCGATCCGACAGCGGCAGGTCGCCACGGGCAAACACCAGCATGTCGCGCACCTGGTGCTCCAACTCATGCAAACGCTCTTTCAACCGGCCGGCAAATCGTTGCTGCTGCTCTACAGGTAATACCTGCTCAGTCAGGTGACTGGCATACAGGAGCGCAGCGGATAACGGAGTGCGCACCTGATGCGCCAAGGAGGCGACCATGCGCCCCAAGGCACTCAAGCGCTCATGGCGGGAGAGCTGATCCTGCAGACGACGGGTTTCTGTCAGGTCGGTAAGAAGCACCAATTGCCCTGGCTCACCTTGCAGCGAGCGCGTGGAAATCGATAGCCGACGGCCGTCCGTTAGCGAAATCTCGTGACCGTCGTCCTGGCGCGGCGCAAAGCGCTGCGCAATTACTTCGCGCCACAACCGGCCAAGCAGCGGCTCACCAAGCATATCGCGAGCAACCGGATTGGCCTCACGCACGACACCCTGCCCATCGATCACCACCACACCACCCGGCAGCAGATCCAACAAACTCTGCAGGCGGTGAGCAAGACGCTCCTTCTCATTCAGTTCCTGCACGCGCTGCTCGCTGACGTGGGCCAGTTGGCCAGTCAGTTCATTGACGCGGTTTTCCAGGAGATCGTAAGAGCTACCGAGCCGGCTCGACATCTGCTCGAACAACGCCAGCGACTGCTCAAGATCCACACGCTCCGCCTGTGCGGGCGCCATAGACTCTATCTGGGCATGTAGATGCGGGCTTGGTTTCATTGCACTCTCTCGCGTGGCGAGCCGTCATAGGACAGTCATTTGCCAAGGAGATAGCAATACTCATGCCTGAAAATAAAAGTCTTTATTTTCAGAAAGATAGGGATTTTTTTAGGTCATCAGCGTCAATTGAATGACTGCCGGGCTGTGCAATCTTGCAATACCGGAAACGTTGTCGGTGGGCTGCAGCAGATCGCCGCGCCCCACCCTCTCAAGTCGGCCAGTGGCTTACTCGTCCCCTGCCTCGTCCTCGCGCCGGCTCATACCGTACTTGCGCATCTTCTCGACCAGGGTGGTGCGACGAATACGCAGCCGCTCGGCAGCACGCGCCACGATCCCGCCTGCGTCATCCAGCGCCTGCTGGATAAGCCCCTGTTCCAGGTTGCCAAGATAGTCCTTCAGATCCAGACCTTCGGCCGGCAACATGGCCGGCGAGCCCATGCCCGACGAAGCGGATGTCAGCACTGCGCGCTCATCCAGCTCCTCGCGCAAGCTAGCGGCCAATTGCTCGTCCTCATCGTCCACATGACGAAATTTCTTTGGCAGTTCGCCAGCGCCGATCACCCCGTAGGGATGCATGATCGCCATGCGCTCGACCAGGTTCGCCAACTCACGAACGTTACCGGCCCAGTCATGTCGACAGAGCGACATGATCGCAGCCGAATTGAAGCGGATGGAGCCACGCTTCTCGTGCTCCATCCGCGAGATAAGCTCGTTCATCAGCAACGGAATATCTTCGATACGCTCGCGCAGCGGCGCCATCTCGATGGGGAACACATTGAGGCGGTAATACAGATCCTCACGGAAGCTACCACCCTCGATCATGTTCTCAAGATTCTTGTGCGTGGCCGCAATGATGCGCACATCGGCGTTCTGGGTCTTGTTGCTACCCACCCGCTCGAACGTGCGCTCCTGCAGCACACGCAGCAGCTTGACCTGCATCGGCAGCGGCATGTCGCCGATCTCATCAAGAAACAGCGTACCGCCATTGGCCAGTTCGAAGCGCCCTGCACGCGTAGTTATCGCACCAGTAAACGCGCCCTTTTCATGGCCAAACAGTTCGCTTTCCAGCAACTCAGCAGGAATCGCACCACAGTTCACCGGTACGAAGGGCGCTTCACGGCGTTTGGAGTGGTAATGCAAGTTGCGAGCGACCACTTCCTTACCCGTGCCTGACTCGCCGAGGATCAACACGCTGGCCTCAGTATCGGCGACCTGCTGCATCATCTGCCGCACATGCTGGATGGCTCGGCTGGTTCCCACCAGACTGCGAAACAGATTTGGCTCACGCTGCCGACCGCGCTCGCGGGCTTGGTCGTACATTTCGCGGTACACCTGGGCACGGTGTAGAGAATCGAGCAGCTTGTTATAGCTGGGCGGCATCTCCAGCGTCGCGAGCACACGGCGGCGAAACTCCTCCGGCCAGTCACCGATGGCATGTTCATCAATCATCAGTACAGGCAGAAATTCGTCCCAGGCAGCCAGCTCCCTGAGCAGATCCAGCGCCCCGCCCTTGAGCCGAACCTCGCCGAGCAGCACGCTAAGAACGCCTCTGCTGGACTCGACCTGATCCACTACGCCACGCCAGTCGCTGCTGCCGAAAGCCAGATGATCCTCACCCAGAAAATTAAGAATCACCGATAAATCACGGCGGCGCTCGAGGTTGTCGTCAATCAGCAGAAGTTTGGTTTCACGCCACATAGTTGATCTGGCCCAGAAAGAAAAAGCCAACTAACGCCTTTTAGCGCCAGCATTTAGCCAGCAGTAAAGTCAATTATTGGCGCTTAGTCAATTTAATGACGTGTTTTTTTGTCAAGCAGGGGTCAAACGAGGAATACCGGGGCATGCCCAAGAGAACCTATGGGCAGGAGGGTAACATTTTACTGAGATTAACGGACAAGGCGGCGCGCCGCCTCAGCCCACTACTCGACACGGCACTTCAGCCAAAAAGCTGATATACCTTGGCACCTTGCTGCGACTGATTCAGCTGAATCAGCTCACCGGCCAGTCGCTGGCGCTCGGCTTGGCAAGCACTCACCAGATCCCTGTACAGATCCAAGAGCTCCTGCATGCGGGCACGCAAAGCGCCGTCATCGTTCGCCGCGTCGACCATAGCGTCTTCGACAGCCTGACGGCACTGCAGATCCAGCTCGCCAATGGCAGCCCAATCTTCAGTCGACAATGCCTGACGCATTGCGGTACCGGTGCTCTGCAGGCGCTGAACAGATGTATTCATGGAGATGCTCCTTTCACGCATGCCGATCACTGAGCAATTGCGTCCCAGCCGGTTTTCACATTACGCAGCAAGCCGGCAACTTCATCGAGCGGCTCGACAGTGTTCTTCAGATTAGCCTCAAGCAGACGACGGGTCATGTAGTCGTACAGGTTATCCAGATTCTCGGCCAGTTCGCCACCCTGCTCCAGGTTCAAGCCGGCACGCAGACCACCGATGATGCCGATGGCCTTGCCGATCAGCTCGCCCTTCATTGCGAACTGCTCACGCTCCATTGCACCGCGGGCCTGAGCCAGACGAGTGAGGCCACCTTCCATCAGCATCTGAATCAGACGATGCGGGCTAGCATCAACAGCCTGAGCCTGAGTGTTGACGTTTTGATACTGACGCATAGCGGCCATGGCGTTCATGCTGAATGTACTCCAGTGTACAGCGGGAATACTCAATGTATCGGCATGGTGGGCGTGAGCTTTAGCGGGGATTAATCATAAATAGATGGGGCTGAAACAGCATGGCGCGAATACCCCACATAAGCTCCGCAACTCGCATAGAGCACGAGGCAGCTGAAGAGAATATTGAGCTTCAGCGTGCCGATTAGGCCGGATAACTCCAGACCTCAATGCGTCACTGAAGTCAGCCTGCAGGCTGCTCGACATCCGGGTCTATCGCTTCCCACGCATCACGAATCTGCGTCAACAATTCCTGAACTTCTTCCAGCCGACGAGGCGTATCGTCCAACGCTACTCCTACAAGCCGACGGTTCATGTAGTCGTACAGATTATCCAGATTCTGCGCCAGCTCACCACCGAGCTCCTTATCCAGGCTCGACTGCAATACGGAGATGATGGATAAGGTGCCGCTCACGGCTTCACCACGAAGACCTGGGTTATCCTGCTGCTGAGCCAGCAAAGCCAAGGAAATTCGCTCTATGGCACCGTCGAGCAGCAGGCGAACAGCTTGATAGGGTGTGACTTCCTGACTGGTTTTGACACTTTTGTAGGTATCAATGGGAGTGCTCATTTTTATTTACTCTTCTGAACCACACCGGGCAGGTTGGAAAGCGTGCTTTGCAGCTGACTACTGGTGCCATTCAACTGGCCGATAAGAGATTCCATGGCATTGAACTGCGCAAGCAGCCGCGTTTGCATCTTTTCGACACGGAGATTGAGGTTCTCGGTTTGCTTTTTGATGTCGGTCCGCGTGGACTCGAGCGCTTGCATGCGCTGCGAAAGAATACCGCCCGTCTGGCTGTACGCAGCCACTTGGCCGTCCAAACGCTTCGCCAACCCTGTATCACCGACAAAGAACGAGCCTACAGCATCAAAATTGTCTTTCAGTGCAGCATCGAGCTTGGCGTCCTCGATTTTCAGAGTGCCGTCCTTTTGAGTGGTGATGCCCAGGTCCGCAAGTACCTTTACACCATCGCCACCAACGGGATTTACCAATTCGTTGCGTATTCCGCCAAGCAAATTTCGGACAGTCGAATCGCCAACCAAACCGCCTACTAACGGGGTTCCGTCCTCACCGACCTTAGTGACTCTGGTCAGATCATTACTGGTATTGATCAGCTTGTTGTAGGCATCAACGAACTTCTTGATGCCTGCTTTGACGCCCGCATTGTCCTCACCAACTTTGAGAGTAAGTGGCTTACCCTCTTCCGTTTTCGCAAGCAACTCGAAACTGACGTCCGCAATAGCACCCTTGATCGAGTTGGTTGGGCTGGTAAGCGCAAGACCGTCGATGGAGAACTTGGCATTGGCCGCCTGGACGATAAATCCGGCAGCGGAGTCATCACCCGTGGCGAGCTTATTACGACCATCGACACTGAGACCAGCAAGATCACCACTGCCGGAAACCATAACGTCCTTACCATCGCCCGTCTCGTTACCGCTAAAAACCAGACGAGACTTACCGCTGGCAGGATCGTTGATCGTGCTGACGGTAACGCCCTTGCCCTTCAGCGCGGTATTGAGCTGGTCGCGAATGCTGGCAAGGTCGGATCCTGCAGTGATCTTTACATCGATAGCGGTGCCGCTTTCACCAAGCTTGACGCTCAGGACCTCGTCGCTATCTCCGCTCTTGAACGTACCGTCGAGGGCTTTCGTCGCTACCTTGCTGGCCGAAGCGAGATTATCAACTGTCACCTGGTAATTTCCGGCTGATGCGGTTTTACCGGCGGTGGCCGTCAGCGCACTGGTGTTGGATGACGTGGCAGTGCGTTTCTCGAACAGCGTCGCGCTGTTGAGATCCTTGAGCGCGGTCTGGAACTCACCGAGCGCACTGTTCAGCTGCCCCAAGCCAGAAAGCTTGGTGGTAGTCGAAGTCGAGAGGCGGGCAAGCTGCGCCTCCTTGGGTGCCTTCTCGGCGTTGACCATCGCTGTAACCAAATCAGAGATGGGCAGCCCTGAGTTGATGCCCGTCGAAACTCCACCAATAGCCATAATCTACTCCGTCACGATATTGACGTTCATGCGTGAAAGTTCATTCAGTCCTCTCCAGCATTCAAAAACCGAGCCATGTCAGGCCTCAGCCTTGAACAGCAGACTGCGCACCTCTTCCAGACTTTCTGCCAGTCGTAATGCCTCTTCAGAAGGCAATTGGCGAATGACATCACCTGAAGCACGATCGGTCACCTTGACCACAACCCGACCACTCGAGTCATCGACGCTGAAGTTCAGGTCACGCCGAATGTTCTGCACAAAACTCTGGATGGACGTGACAGCGTTATCCACCTGTTCGTATATCTGCCCCGTATTCTCAGCAGGAGCCTGGCCCTGGCGTGCAGTAGGCAGGTCATTACCCGCTTCAGAAGAGGCCGCCGCTCCGGCATAAGCCATAGGCACAGAGGTACCTGTTGGCTTGGCCAGCACCGGCGACAAACTATTTATTGCGATGTCCATTTCTTTTACCTCGCAAGGCAAAACGGGGAGAAGCGCTATGCACTTCCCCCCGGAGTTTAAAGCAGCCTAGCCGATTTGGCTTACTGCAGGAGGCTGAGCACCGCCTGCGGCAGCTGGTTGGCCTGAGACAGGATCGCAGTACCGGCCTGTTGCAGGATCTGGTTCTTGGTCAGGTTCGCAGTTTCTGCCGCGAAGTCCGTATCCTGAATCCGACCACGTGCAGCCGAAACGTTCTCTGCGATGTTCTGCAGGTTACCGATGGTGTTCTCGAAGCGGTTCTGCACAGCACCGAGGTCGGCACGCTGCTTGTCGATCGCCTGGATCGCTTGGTCGATGACGATTACCGACTCCTGAGCGCCCTGTACAGTGCTGACGTCGATGTTGGTCATTTCTGTTTCGGTGACACCGGTGGCCGCAGTGTATGCAGGGTTGGTTGTAACCCCAGCGACAGTGCCACTTACACTCAGTGCCGACAGCGCGTTGGCAGTGCCATCGCTATTCTGACCAGAAACCAGTGTGGTAGCACCAGTGTCATCCACAAAGGCACCTACGCCGATGTTCGCATCGTTGATGGCAGTTGCAACCGACTGGCTCACTTCCACAGCAGTCGCACCGCTAGCTACAGCAACATCTACCGAGAAATCAGTACCATTGACAGTACCGGAAACGGTGATGGTACCCGAAGCGCTGGCGGTGCCAGCAGCAGCAGCCAGACTACCTTCGTAGTACTTGCCCTTCAGCGACGCAGTGCTCATCTCGTCGATCTTCACGCTGATGGTTTCGTTAGCTGCGCTACCTACCTGGAAGGTGGTGGTGCCGAAGTTACCATCCAGCAGTTTCTTGCCACCGAAGGTGGTGGTGTTGGAGATACGGTTCAGCTCTTTCTTGAGCTCGGTCACTTCCGAGTTCAGTGCCTTACGCTCGCCTTCGCTGTTCGAGCCGTTGGCCGACTGCAGGGACAGGTCACGCATACGCTGCAGAATGGTGGTCGACTGCTGCAGTGCGCCTTCAGCGGTCTGCGCCATGGAGATGCCGTCGTTGGAGTTCTTCACTGCCACGTTCAGGCCGTTGACCTGGCTGGTCAGACGGTTGGCAATCTGCAGGCCAGCCGCATCGTCCTTGGCACTGTTGATGCGCGAACCAGTCGACAGGCGCTGCAGCGAGGTGTTGAGCGCGTTGGACGAAGTATTCAGGTTGCGCTGAGTGTTCAACGACGCAATGTTGGTGTTTACGGTCAAAGCCATGATGTTTGTCCTCCATCGGACACTAACGTGTTTGCCTGGGCTTGCGACTCTGGCCTGCAATGCTCAGGCAACATTGAGTTCGCTTTCATACTCTTTATCGACCTGAATCTGCGAAGCTTTAGGAGAGAAGTTGAATTTTTTTGCGACTCCCTTGACAAGCCTGGTGCCATGACTCTTCAACCTCTTCCCAAGCAGCGTATCGGCGCTTGCTTGTAATTCTTGAGCCCGACAATAAAACCGCGTCAGACCACCGACGCCTCAGTCAGGCAACCAAGCTCGCTGCCATGCAATCAGGTTGTCCCCTTCGAGCATCCAGTCGCGCATGACCTGCTGCTGCAAGGCGTCGCCTGCGCGAGCCGTCGCGTCCAGATCAGCGACATGCATCCTGATTGCGTCTACCCAATCCCGATAACGGTTCTTCACCCTGGTCACTGGCAGATCTCCCTCGTAACTCGGCACATCACTGCAGACCACGGGAAAACCACAGGCTCCGAACTCCAGCAAACGAAGATTGCTCTTGCACTCGTTGAACAAATTTTCTTCCAGAGGAGCCACTGCCAGATCCAAATTAAGTGCTGCCAATGCCTGTGGGTAGCTATTGATGTCTACGCCGCGGTGAATTTCTTTGACGAAGGGCCGTATTTTCTCAGGACACATGCCCATGAATACCCAGTCGACTTCGTCCGCCAGAGCACTGACCACATCGGCGATCATCTCCAGATCTCCGGTGTGACTGATGCTGCCCGCCCAGCCCACTCTTGGCTTAGTGGACACCCGACGCTGCGCGTGAAGGCCTTTCCACCAAGCTACTGGAAGACAGTTCGCCATAACCCGAATGTCGTCGTGCAACCCTCTGCAGGCATCCGCCAGCGGCTGAGTCGACACGACGAAACGATCAACATATGAAAGACCACGACGCATGGATCTGAGAATGTCCCGGGGCATATGTGCACGGTGAATGCTCTTCATCGGTAGATTGGGCAGATAGTCATCGAGCTCGTAGACCTTCAAGGCACGAGACAGCGCCTGCATACGCCGCATTGCATCAATACGGTCGTCACCTATCTGGCGCTGCAAAACAATAACGTCAGGCTCGTAGCGCTCCAGATCAGCAACGTGCATCAGCCCCGAAGATATCGCCCCGTCGACGAGGCCAGCCTGTTGTAGGGCCATGAATGGCTGCATGACGCGGTAGTGCCCTGAGCCGGAGCTATCGGCGGGATGTGCAAGCACAGTCGCCAACGGTTTCCACGATGACAGTGGCCGCCACGACAACGCCGTATCGGCCAGCTTGAAGCCACCCGGCTGAGAGAGGGAAAAGTTAGGATTGTAGGCTGGGTCTCGCGCCAGTATCGGCAACCATTTGGCGTACATATCGTCATGTTCTGCCGCAGTGCCACGGGAGCTGTCGGCACGATCAAGCATCAGTTGCGAAAATGGTGTCCAGACGGTCAGATAACCTGCCTGACGCGCCTTCAGGCATAGATCGGCGCCAGCGAATCGGAACGGTATCTCACTCTCGCTCAGCCCACCCAAAGTGAAAAACAGCGCTTTTTCGACCAGCAGGCAATCATGTCCCACAGCGCTGCTGTTCTGGGCGACCTGAAGACGCTGCATGTAGCCAGGCGCATCCATGGGCTCACCGGTATACGGCCTGCCGACCGGCCCTTCCAGACCGAGGATAAGGCTGGCCTGAAAGATCTTCCCATCTGCCGAAAGCAGCTTGGCACCGACGCAGCCCACCTCAGGACGTTGACCATGGTTGAGCAGTTCATCCAGCCAGTCATCACTGATTGCGGCTGCATCAGCCGAAAGAAGCAATAGGTAATCCCCATGGGCTTGTTGGGCAGCCTGATTGATGAGGGACTGAGGCGCCTGCTGCCCGCCACCTGCAGGCAGCACGCGGATGCGTGCCTCTCCAAGTGAAGCCAGTGCGGCGAGCCATGCACTGACCTGCTCATCTTGAAAATGACTCTGGATCAACAGCAACTCGTAATTCGCGTAGCGGGTATTCTCAAGAATGCTCTCTACACAGCGCTGCAGGGGCTCTAGGCGCTCGCCAGCAACGATGAGCAGGGAAACAAGCGGTGTTTGCCCATGCCCATAATCAATCTGATAACGACCCGGCTTGGCGGAGCCGATAACTGCATTTTGGTACCCACGCTGCTGCAGATGCAGGCTAATAGCCCGCTGCTCAGCATCGCTGTCGACAAGGGCAGGTGCGTCGGTGATCAGTAAAGGCTCAGCCACATGGCCCAATCCATCCAAGCCACCCTCGCTGATCAGCCTGAGGATCAGCTCAAACTCCGGAGCTTTTTCAAAGGCGGGGTCGAACCCACCGGCCGCTACGACAACATCTCTGCGGAACAGCCAGTGCTTGGCCATCCCGGCAGGGAAACTCAACAGATAATCGAGGTTGAATGCCGGCCGAAACGCGGCAGCAAGCTGCCCCTCCTGGCGGAACATCTCATCGCAGTAGATTGCGCGACAATCAGGAGCGGTCAGCAACTCCAGCCCGGCCATCATCAGGCCTGATTGCGTCAGCTCATCTCCCGCACGCATGAGGAGACACCAATCGAAGGCTGAATCGTTCATAAGCGCATTGAGTGACGCGACATAGCCCTCGGCAGGTAAGGTGATCACTTGGCAAGGCGTAGCGCCCTGTGCAACGTCACTTAGCGGGGTAAGTACGAAAGCCTGCAGCTTCTCATAGTTGAAACGAGCTCGCTCCAAAGACGCCAGAGTCAACACCAGCGCAGCATGGTCGCCCTGATTATCCAGTATCACGACGCCAAACCGGGGGGCCGCCGCTCCGCCCTCAAGCCGCCCTGCGATGTGCTTTCTCTGCACCGGCGTAAGGCTACGTTTGTCCAGCCAGGCCTGCATGCTCGGCGAGGAGCGCCCGTACTCTACGGTAATTCCAAAACGCTGCAGAACCCGTGCCCTGCCTGCGATAACGGCACTGTTACCGCCATCACCATGGCGCCGATACATTTCCAAGTACAACGCGGCGAAATTCTTCTGCTCCCTGCCAAGCATGTGATCAGTGCCGGTGTTCGGCGCATCGCGCAGACGCACCTGCGCAGTGATCAGAGGAACATGCACAAATGTATAACGCGCTGCCAGGCGTAGCAGCATGTCCCAGTCTTCGAATGCGCTAAGCCCCGTATCAAACTCGCCCACGGCCGCCAACATGCTACGCGGATGCGCCCAGGTATTGACGGGAATGTAATTCTGAGAGAACAGGTGATCCCTGTCGTAACTGGAATGACGGAACGGGCTCTGCTTTCCAAGCTCGACACGCTGGCCGCTTTCCACTCGCTCATTGACGTACTCGGCAGCGCTGTAAACCACGCACTGAGGGTTCTTCTCGAGCGCCTCGAACATGATGGCGAGATGATCAGGCAGGTAGATGTCATCATCATCGAGATAACAGACGTATCGACCACAAGCCAGCCTCAAACCGGCGTTACGGGCGGCCGATAGCCCTCCATTGGTACCAAGGCGCACATAGGTGATGGGGAATTGATAACCTTGCAGCAAGTGCTCGACCGGTTCGCCATGATCGTTGACCAAGATCACCTCGAAATCGGTCATTGACTGCTGACCAAGGCTGGCCAGGGCATAGGTCAACAGCTCAGGACGATTGTAAGTCGTCAGAACGACACTGAACTGAGGTGCAACCGACTCGGCACGCAAGCTAAGCAGGTACGGTTCGCACTTAGCCTGCACGCCCTCGAACTCTTCGACTATCTCCGAACGATCAGCCACCGCCTCGATGACCTGCCGACAAACAGCATGAGCCTCTTCGAAACGGGCTGCTTGGATGTAGGGATGCACCAAGGCGCGTGCTTTGGCTGCAAGTGCATCCTGTGCCAATGGCACCGTAGTAGCCTTCAGATTCTCATGCTCAAGAAGCAAGGAATAGATTTTCAGCAACTCGGTCAGATTTCGTTCGACCGTATCGGCCCAGGTGACACCACCTGCATGGGTACGATAGGCGGAAATTGGACGGTCAATGAAATGGATCTTACCCGCGTCGGCGGCCAGAATATTGATGACGTAGTCACCGTACTTGACCGTGCTGCACCATGCCGGATAAGTGCGCAAGAATTCAGCGCGATAGAAAGCAGTACATGCCGGTATCAGGTTTTCCTGAAGCATTTCGGCTATGCCGAGCCCTGTTTTGCATCGTGCCGCTGCCGGTAGCTGGCCCAGCACCTTTCCATCGGCGCTCACGATCCGGGCGCGGCCGTAGCACAGGGAGAAATTCTCATGCGCCTCGAGCCAATCGGCCTGTTCTTGTAATCGGTCATGTGTGAGCATGTAGTCATCGCCCTCGAGCCGCGCAAGGTACTTGCCCCTGCACTGAGCGATGGCAAAGCGGCCATTGGCTTGCATGCCGATGTTCTGCGCATGACGAAAGTATCGAATGACCTCAGGATGCGCGTCCGCAAGCTCCTGACACACCTGATCGGTGCCATCGCTGGAAGCGTCATCGGCAATGACCAGTTCGATGGGAAAATCGACCCGCTGGGCGAGCACGCTTTCGATGGCCTCGCGAATATAGCCAACGTGGTTGTATGTCAGCATGAAAACGCTGACGAGAGGGGACTGTTCACGCGTGGTCATTGCAGGCCTCTGGAATGTTTGGGTGCATGTGGTGGATCAACTCCGGGCCTCGGCCCAACGGCCCATCCGGCACTGAATATCACCCATGATTTCGTTCTGGAAAAATAGGCCGTCGCCGACGCCCACTCCGAAGATTGGCGTGGTTTCGGGAAGAGCGCCCTGTAGAAAGGAGTTCAATTCATGCAAGGCATTCAGGTTCGCCATCGTTGGGCGGGGAAGTCCCATCGACAGGAGTTCCACCCGAGCAAAACGGACGGTGTTGTTTCTCAAGAAACCGATCGCATGCAGCTGATCGACGAGATGTTGCGGCAACCGCTCATCATCGATTCCCCTATCTCCCAGTACTTCGATGCTCAAGCGGCGATCCTCCAGATCACCACTGAAGGCACGGTAGTTTGTGGTCCGGTAAAAATCGAGGCCCGGATCGAGTCCGTAGAAATAACTCAGGTCGCTAGTGGTCGCATCCATCAGTTCTATGTTGACGATACGATGGGCCAGAGGCCGCTCGAAGCCGAAGCGGGCAATGTCGATTCCCAATATGCGGGCGGCACCAACGACTCCGGTAGCGAAAAACAATTTATCCGCGAACAAGGCATGCTCGTTGCCTTCTGCGTCTCGCCATTGCACGTGACGGTTCAGCGGATCACACCGGGTAATCTGCACGTCCTCTAGTATGTTCACGCCACGCTGTTCCAAATGAACGCGAATCGCCTCTATGAAGGAGCGGGTACCCTGGCCCCGCGCGTAGTACCGCCGTTTTTCATTAGCATGGCTGCTCGGCATGCGGCGCTGATCAGGCACCGCAAGAAGTGCACGAAAGCCGGCATCGTCCAACCGCTGCACCCACGCACCCTGCTCCATCGCAACAAGCCGGGTAAGCCCGGGTAACAGCATGGCAAAACCGGCCAGCTCATCGGCGGAGCAGCCGTACATGTTGGCAAGAACTGGGGCAAGAACCTGATCGGTGTAGCGTTTTCCGAAACGCTTGTAGCCGGCTTCGACCAAGCTGCCGCGTCTCGGAATCGAGTCAATCGAGCAAAAGCCAGTGGCAAGGTGATCGAGTACCGAATCCAGAATAGGTACATGATCAGGTTGCGAACGAATATCGGGATAGTGCGAGTGTTCCTGAAGCGCACCGCCGAACACTGAGCCGGCCAGATCACCAACGCCCGGCGGGAAGTGCAGTAACTGCTGCGGTTGCAGAACTCCAAGCAAGAACTCATCGACCTCGGGCCATTCGCTCTCGCGAAACAGATGCGTCCCCTGATCGAAGTACAGCGACTCCTCAGGGTAGTCGGTACCCGCCAGCAAGCCGCCGATGCGTTTGTTACGTTCAAGGATCGTAATCGTCTTTCCAGGTTCGAGCTCGAGCAACCGCTTTGCTATAAGCAGACCGGCCAGCCCCCCACCTATGATCACGAAACTCATTTGCATATCCCCAGCATGCTGCGTTCTCAAAACTCGCCGATACAGAGCAGTCGTTCACTCTGTTCAAGCAGACGATGTCCACTTAGACGCAAATAGGCATTGAGCAGAGCAGGCGTCGTTAGCCCGAGATTGATCAGGGTATCTTCATGCTTCTTCTTAGCCTTGCCGACTGGGATTACCGTCACTCTGGGACAGACGGCACGCATTATCTCGGAGATTTCCTCGACGTCGAAAAAGCGGATATTGAACAATGGATCAGAAACTGCCGTTCGCTCGAAATAGCCCCTGAACTGCTCGTTGTGCGCGTTGTGTACGGTCGCAATCATGCGGCCCTTCGAAATACGCGCCTGCTCAGTCGCCAGCGCCTTGATTTCAGCATCGGCGAACAATCCCCAAAAGCCGTTGTGATACGTCAGATCAAACTGGCCATCCGGGAACTCGAAGGCGAATGCATCCATCTTGTGTATCGCGCCAGCCAGATCAGGAAAGCGAACCTTGGCCAGATCTACCGATTCAGCGGAGAAGTCGGCTCCCTCACAGCAAACGCCCATTCGATTGAGCGCGGCCATATCACGGAAGCTTCCAGCCGCGATTTCCAAGAGGCGTACCTCACGGCGGCGCCTCAATGCCCGGATGTAATGAGCGTGGCGCAAATCAGCCTGATATTTGTCGAAAATCTTGGTCCAGGTGCTGTCCCAATCGTGCTCACTGACCAGCTTGCGCGGTGTTTCGTCGGTCACGTCACTCTCCCAATACCAGGACGGTTTCGTTATACGAGCGGGATATGATCGCTTCTGTATAGCTCACTGGCCCATCAATGCACTGCCCATTGAAACAGCGCAGATGGTTGATCGCCACGTCGTAACCCGCAAGCCTGGAGAACTCCACGCCTGCCGAAAAACGTGGATTGATGTCCATCAGCAAATAACCATCCATCTGCTCAATGAACTCCATATTCAAGCAACCATGCAGGGAAATGCTTTGCGCGATATGAGAGGCGATCGTCATAAGCCGCGGATCGGCATGCAAGGCAACGCTCAGACCAGCCCCATTGCTGGTACGCAAAAGCTCCTTGCGGCAAATAACCGAGGACTTACCGGATAGCGCATCTCTCACGACATCCACCACATGAATGGAGCCTCGGTGAAACGGCTGCAGAATGTGATCGCGAAAACTGTCTTTTTTCAGCGCGTACTCAAGATCGACTCGATCTTCGATACGCATCACACCTTCGCTGCTCCGGCCGCGACGCGGCTTAGCCAGCCAAGGAAAGGGACTGCGCAGGCTTGGCCACTGCGTAATTGCATGGCTCTCGATTCCGGTAATCAGCGGGTCGTGTTCGAAGTGCTGGAACAACGCAAGCTTGTCGCGGCATAACTCGATGCAGGCGTTATCGGGCAAACACACGAGTACCGACAGATCGTCAAACAGAGAGCGATGAGCACATATTACGTCGACCTCGGGATCTGTCAGAGCTAACAGGTGAGTAACCCCATGGCGCACACATATGTCCGCAAGCGCCTGGATATAGCGTTCGACCTCATGGGCACGGGGAACCTGATAGCAGATATCGACCTGATTGGCACAGGGCAACCAGCTACCTGGATGAATGTCGCAACCAACCACTGTGGTTGCAGGCAGACTGTTCAGCGAGCCAATGACCGAGCTCGCCGACATGGAGCCGATTGCGGTGACCAGCACATTCATAGGTACCACCACTGCCGAGCCCGCATGGCGACAACGCGCTTCAACGCGCACGTTTCACTAAGCTGATGATTCGATCCTGGGTGTCCTCATCCAGCCCCGGATAAATAGGCAGACAGAGAATTCGCTGGGCTATGTCGCTGGCATTTGGAAGCCGAGCGGGATTGGCACTATCCAGACCGCGATACATGGGAAAATTACTGATCAGCGGGTAGAAGTAACGCCTCGCGAGAATTCCTTGGCCCTGCAGCAGCTCATAGAGCGCATCGCGACTGATGGGATAATCCGCGTTAATGAATACCGGGCAATAGGCATGATTCCACTGCACATCCTGCGCAATGTCCATCATGCCGATACCAGGCGTATTCGAGAACGCCTGCCTGTATCGCTCATAGAGCGTGGCACGCACCGCTAAGGCATGATCGATATGCTGCAGTTGCAGCAAACCGAAGGCAGCCTCGACTTCGTTCATTTTTCCATTGATGCCAGGCGCAACGACCGTGGTTTCATTAGCGAAACCAAAGTTCTTCAAATAATCGATACGCTGCTTGATGCGGGCATCGGGGCAAATGATCGCGCCGCCCTCGAAGGTATTGAATACCTTCGTGGCATGAAAACTCAGGATCGAAAGATCGCCCTGCTGCAGGACACTGGCGCCCCCCTGCCTGACTGCAAATGCATGAGCGGCATCGTAGATGACCTTCAACCCGTAGGTGTCGGCGATGCTGGCAATGCGATCCATATTGCAGGGCAACCCATAGCAATGGACGGGAAGAATCGCAGTGGTCGCCGGGGTAATGGCCTCTTCAATCCGATCCGGGTCAAGGTTGCAGGTATGCGGGTCGACATCGACAAAAACCGGCTTCAGGCCATTCCAGAGCAGGGAGTGGGCGGTAGCAACGAACGAGTACGGGGTAGTGATGACCTCACCGGTGACTCGCAGAGCCTGCAACGCAGTGACCAATGCAAGGGTCCCGTTGGCGAACAGACTCAGGTGCTTGACACCCAGATAAGCGGCCAGCTCCTCTTCGAGCTGTTGATGGAAGGGCCCGCCATTGGTAAGACGACGGGTTTCCCAGATGCTCTGCAAGTATGGAATGAACTCTTCCAGCGGTGGCAGCAGCGGGCTTGTTACCGGAATTGAAGTAGCCATACCAGAATCTCTTTCAGGTGCGTTGAGCCGACGCTAAAATCGCGCGCACTGGACGCGAAAACGCCTACCCAACGTATCAGGCCTGGCATAAGCAAATCGTCCGTTTTTTGGCGCTCGCCTAAGCATAAGCAAAAGTTCAGCCAGGTACGATCAACTCGATTCAAAGACCTATCTAAGCCCTTTGAGAGGCAAGACCTGCCATCAAAGCTTGTTGAAAAGATTCAAGCTACTCACTTTCACATAGCTCTGCTGCGCAGCCTCGAGAATCAGCGTCTGGAATGACAGACGCGAGAGCGCTTCGGGATAGTCCAGTTCGCGCAGTTCAGCCTGTACCGACTTATTGATCAGGCCAACGTCTTCGTTATCGGTGAGGGTGTTCTCGACAACATTCAGGCGTGCGCCGATTTCGCCACGCGTGCCGTCGACCGTGGTGCTGGCATGCGAGAGGTTGGTAATCGCCTGCGCCACGGCGTCACGAGCAAGCCGACTGCCCTCCTCGGTCGCAGGTGCATCTTCAAGAGATTTTCGCAGGCTGCCTATGGTATCGAGCAAGCCTTGTTTCTGGCGGTTAGGGTCGGAGGTGACGGTTACTGTGTCGCCGCTAGCAGGCGCACCGTCGAAGTTGACCACTACGCCACGAAACACCAGCTTGTCAGTCGAACCTGGCTCTTCATCCATGGTTCCGGTACCTAGTGCCGGCGTAGTGGTTCCGGCTGCGAAGATCTCATAATTATTGGCACTGGGGTTGCCAAAAACAATATCGATTCCACCGTCAGGAAAGGCAGGCGTGCCGCTGAATGCCACTTCATCCTGCACCAAAGGCGTCGAAGCACGCAGGGTCGAGCCTGGCTGCGCAGTAATGGCCGCATCCAGACGACCGGCATTGGTGACATTCTGGAACACCTTCTTGCCGTTATCGCTGATCGCGACGCTCAGGGAACTGGCGATTTCCAGTTTTCGCTGCCCCTCATCGCCCTGATAGGAATAAGTGCCGTCAGCGTTACGAGTGAAAGGCTCAGCCTTGCCCTGGAACCCGGAGAAAAGATACTCACCGCGAGCGTTCTTGGTGTTCATCAGGCCCAGCAGCTCGTCTTCCCGCTCGCGGAGCTCAGCAGCGATGGACTTGCGCTCCTCAACACCCAACGAGCCGTTACCTGCACGCACGGCAAGCTCTTGAACACGTTGTATGACCGTGTTTACCGAGTTGAGGGTGGCTTCTTCCTGGTTCAGGCTGTTCTTCGCTGCCGTCAGGTTGGAGTTGTACTGGGTCAGCACGTTCTGCTGCTGCTCGAGCTGCAGCAGGCGCACCGAAGCGACCGGGTCATCCGCGGGCGTGAGGATGCGGTTGCCGGTGCTGATCTGTTCCTGAGTGCGTATGGCATTGGCGTAGTTGCGCTGCAGGCCTTGCACGCCGTTGTTGAACGCCTGAAGAGTGGAAATGCGCATAGCAGCCTCGTTTTCTCTAGCGGTGACTGGCGTTTACCAGAACCGCACCCTCTTGGGGATTTGTTCACCATCTGGCCATTGCTGGATGGTTGAAACGGATCATCTGTAATTCAGTGCTTGGTCGCGTTGGCCGCTGGTGGGCTGAAGCCCACCCTACTTCCACGCTTACCTGAATGCCCCGATCAGGGTATCGAACAAAGAGCGCGCAACTTGAATCACCTGGGCCGACGCGTTGTAGTACTGCTCGAACTTGATCAGGTTGGCCGCCTCTTCATCCAGGTTGACCGCTGACAGCGAGTCACGGTTGTCCTGCGCCTGCTTGAGGATAGCAGTGGTTGCCTCGCTGTCCTGCCGGGCCTGAGCGGTGAGCGTGCCGACGCGCTCGATCAGATCACCGTAACTGTCTGTGAAACTGGAGCCGGTGGCAATGCCCGTTACGGTGGGATCGACGCCGACCACCTGCTTGTTTTGTAGGCCAACCAGAGCCAAGGCGTTACGGTTGTCCGAGACACCATTCTGGTTGAAGGCGATATCGAAACGGTCACCGTTTTCCGGGCGGCCGCTGACGCTCATGTTGACGCTGGTGCCATCGGCCAGGGTCAGTTGATAGTTGTTCTGCTGGCCCGGCTCGAAGAGCGGGGTCGGCGCCGGAGTGATCGGCTGCCCCTTGTTATCGACGCGGGTCAGCGTCGCACCCGCCGGCAAACCGTTGAAACCACCCGCAGCCGAATCGTAAGTCAGCGTCAGCGGAGGGAATGCAGCTTGCAAAGCTGCCGGGTTGATATTGCTACCTGTGGATTGCAGCGTCGGCTGACTGATCACACCGTTGCCGCGGTTCTGCAGATTGGCCTCGGCGCGAATCGGCGCAGCGAACGCCAACTGATCAGCCTGATCCAGCACGGTAGAAATGGTCGAGGCACCAATGCGTGTCGGCTGCAACACGAACGAATCACCGGCGGCCGGTGCGGGCGTGCCGACAACGATCTGGAAACCCTGGCTGCGCCCGGCGCTATCCTGAAAGCTCAGGGTACCGGGTGGGTTCTGCGTCACGGTCATCGACTGGTTGTCGCTCAAGCGCCGTGCCGTGTAATTGCTACCGTCGAACTCCAGCCGATAGTCGCTGGTGGTCAACAACGAACTGTTGCTGATGTTCAGGATCGGTGAGGCATTGCTGCTGTTGTTGGCAGACGGCAACACCCGCAAGCGGGCCAGTGACTCTTCATTGAAATCGCCAAACAGCTTGGTGCCGACCTGTCCTTTCAGATCCAGGCCTTGCCCCAATTGGCTGTTGACCTGATCACTCACCGCCAACGCCAGACGCCCCAGTGAATTGAAGGTGGTATCCAGCACCTCCTCGCGATAACGCAAGATACCGCCCAGCTCCCCGCCAGTAACCTGCGTGGTGATGGTCTGCCGCGCGGCACCGACGATGAACTGTATCTCGGAGCGATTCGGATCGTTGGTGCCGGGTACCACTTCCAGGCGGGCAGCACTGTTGCCGATTACCAGCGGCTGACCAGAGCCGATGAAGACGTTCTGCGTGCCATCGTTCTGCGCCACGACATTGACGCCGATAAAGGTCGACAGCTGGCGTACGGCCTCTTCACGGGCATCGAGCAGGTCATTGGGCTGACTGCCATTGGATTGCGCGATCGCGATGGATTCGTTGAGGCTGGCGATGGAGCCGGAAAGCCGATTGATCTGCTCGGTGACCGCGCCCATCTGTTTGTTGGCGAAACTGTTCTGTTCGCTCAAACGGTCGTAAACCGTATTGAAGCGCCTGCTCAACCCCTCGGCCTCCGACAGCACCAGCTGCCGCGCAGGCACATTGGAAGGGTCTTCGGCTGCGGTCTGCAGGGCCGAGAAGAACTTCTGCAATGATGGGGTGACACCCGTGGTGGTACCGGCCAACAGCGAATCCAACTGATCGATCTGGCTCTTGTAGGCCGCCACATCACTGCTCAACGAGGTACTGCTGCGCAGTGAGGTGGTCAGGAACTCGCTGTAGCTGCGACGGATGTCGACCAGCGAAGTGCCGGAGCCGATATAGCCCGCCCCGCTGAACTGCGGAGTACGCGTGGCCTGAATGGTGTCCTGACGAGAGAACCCCGGCGTGTTGATATTGGTGATGTTGTGGCCGGTGACCGCCAGCGAGGTCTTGTTCGCCGACAGGCCCGACAGGCCAATGCTCAGTAAGTCAGCCATGCTTCATCATCCCTTGTTCGAGGGCGCGCCGTTGGCGGCGATCATCTGGTAGGTCGACAGTTTGCGAGCGATCTGCGACACCTTCTTGGCGTACTGCGGATCGGTGGCATAGCCGGCTTTCTGCAGCTCACGGGCGAACTGCTCGGGGTTGGCGGTCGAACTCAGGGCCTTTTCATAACGGCCGTTGTTCTGTAGGAAGCTCACGTAGTCTTCGAAGCTGTGGGCATAGGATTCGTAGGCGCGAAACGATGCGGCTTCCTTCACCGGCTTGCCGTTCTGGTATTCGGTGGTCATCACCCGCGCGGAATCGCCGTCCCAGCTGTTGTGGGTCTTGATACCGAACAGGTTGTGGCTGCTGCTGCCATCGCCTTGCTTGATGATCGATTTACCCCAGCCGGTTTCCAATGCTGCCTGGGCGACCAGATAGCGAGGGTCGACGCCCAGCTTGGCCGCAGCCTTCTCGGCCATCGGCAGCATGGTTTCCATGAATTCCTTGGACGACTTGAACGTCGTGCGACTGGCAATTGCCTCACTGCCATTGATGTCCAGACGACGTTCAGCAGGCGCTGCGTAGGCTTTGGCGGGTAGCCAGTCACCCTTGGCCAGCGGCTTGCCGACCGCATCGCCTGCTGGGGTGCCAGCAGCGGTAGCAGCCGTGACCGCCTCAGCGCCCGGTACGATACCGGCCTGGATCCGCTGTGCCAGTTTGCCCGGCAGTGACAGGCGGCGCTGGTTGAGCAGCGCCATGTCGTTGCGCTCACCGTCAGCCGAGCCCTGAGCCTTTTCGACCTGAATCGGCGCAGCGGCCTCTTCAGTGCGAGCCAGCGGTTTGCTCGGCGCAGCGGGCACCGGTGCGTCGACCTGGGCGAACGGATTGGGCCGATCGCTGACGTTGCGCATCTTCGACATCTGCCGCGCCATCACGTCGGCCAGGCCGATACCGTTCTTGTTGCCGGCCATGGTCACGGACAGCTGCTGGTCGTACATGTCCTGGTAGGTCTTGGCCTCGTTGCTGTTCATGAAGTTGCCTTCACCGAACACTTCGTTGGCCGAGCGCATGGTCTTGAGCATTTCATTGAGGAACAGCGACTCGAACTCCTTCGCGACCTTGCGAATGTTCTCCTCATTGTCGCCGCCAACCTTGAATTGGTTGAGGCGATTGAGATCGGTATAGGCGCCGCTATCGAGGGTGGTGGTGCCGGCGGCCGCGAGTCGAGTATCCATGTCCCGTTCCTTTTAAATCACGATCAGGTCGGCCTGCAGAGCGCCAGCTTGCTTAAGCGCCTCCAGGATGGCCATCAGATCGGAAGGTGCAGCGCCCACCTGGTTCACCGCACGCACGATCTCGTCGAGAGTGGTGCCCGGGCCGAACTTGAACATCGGTTTCATTTCTTCGTCGGCACCGACACGCGAACGCGGCACTACCGCGGTCTCGCCGCCGGACAGCGCACCCGGCTGGCTGACGATCGGGTCTTCGGTGATGGTTACCGTCAGGCTGCCGTGGGTCACGGCAGCAGGCTGCACGCGCACGTTCTGGCCGATCACGATGGTGCCGGTACGCGAGTTGATGATCACCTTGGCCACCGCCTGACCGACGTCCACCTCGAGGTTCTCGAGGATCGACAGATAGTCGACGCGCTGGCTCGGATCGAGCGGCGCGCTGACGCGAATCGAGCCACCGTCGAGCGCCTGAGCCACACCTGGGCCGAGCAGCTCGTTGATGTGGTCGACGATGTTCTTGGCGGTGGTGAAGTCTGGACGGTTGAGGTTCAGGGTCAGCGTGTTGCCCTGATCGAAGCCACTCGGTACCGGCCGCTCGACCGTGGCACCACCTGGGATGCGGCCGGCAGACGGAACGTTGACAGTGATGCGCGAACCATCGGCGCCACTGGCATCGAAGCCGCCCACCACCAGGTTGCCCTGAGCGATTGCGTAGGTGTTGCCGTCGATCCCCTTGAGCGGCGTCATCAGCAGGCTGCCGCCGCGCAGGCTCTTGGCATTACCGATGGAGGAAATGGTGATGTCGATGGTCTGCCCCGGCTTGGCGAACGGGGGAAGGTCAGCGTGGATCGACACCGCGGCGACGTTTTTCAACTGCACGTTGCCGCCTTCCGGCACCTTGATACCGAACTGCGCCATCATGTTATTGAAGGTCTGCACGGTGAACGGCGTCTGGGTGGTCTGGTCACCGCTGCCATTGAGGCCCACGACCAGGCCGTAACCGATCAACTGGTTACTACGCACGCCCTGAATACTGGCCAGATCCTTGAGCCGCTCGGCTTGAGCGGCCGAGGCCAGCAGCAGAGCTGCAACGGTGATGATCCATTTGCGCATGATCATGAACCTCAGAACGGCCACAGTGGGCTGACGAAAAAGCGATCCAGCCAACCTGGCTGACTGGCATCGGCGAACGCGCCAGTACCGGAATAGGTGATGCGTGCATCGGCAATACGGGTCGAAGCCACGGTGTTGTCACGGGCGACGTCGTCGGAGCGAACCAGCCCGGCGATGCGCACCAGCTCGTCACCGGTATTAAGGGTCATCCACTTCTCGCCGCGCACCACCAGCAAACCGTTGGGCAGCACTTCGGCGACGGTCACGGTGATCGAGCCGGTCAGGCTGTTGCTCTGCCCGGCCTGGCCGGAGCCGCTGGTGTCACGCTGGGCGCCGTACTGAGCGCTGAGCCCCAGGTTCTCGGCCTTCAACGGGTTGAGGCTGGAGCTGGGGTTGTCGATCGATACGCCACCGCCGAACAACGACGTCAGACCGATGTTGGCGTTGCTGTCCTTGGACATCTGCGAGCTAGCGTTCTTGCTGGCCTGCATACGCTCGCTGAGGCTGATGGTGATGACATCGCCCACGCGGAAGGCCTTACGGTCGCCGTACAGGTTGTTCTCGAACCCCGACTGGAAGATCGAGCCATTGTTCTGCGCGGCCGGCAGCGGTGTACGCGGCAGCACAGGTGCGTAGTACGGATCGTTGGGCTTGGCGGCAGGCGCCATGCAGCCACTCAGCACTACGCTGCCGAGAATCGAGAACACACACACCAAGCGGTTCATAACCACTACCTCACAGCGTTCAGGCGTATCAGGGGGCGGGCTGGTGCCCTACCCCGGGGTCTTAAAGGTTCTGCGTGATGAAGGACAGCATCTGGTCAGCGGTGGAGATGACCTTGGAGTTCATCTCGTAGGCGCGCTGGGTGGTGATCATGTTGACCATCTCCTCGACCACGCTGACGTTGGAGTTCTCCAGGGTGTTCTGCAGGGTCGTGCCCAAGCCATTGAGGCCGGGCGTTCCCACCAGAGGTGCACCACTGGAGGCGGTTTCCAGGAACAGGTTGTTACCGATCGCCTCCAGACCCGCCGGGTTGATGAAGTCGGTGATCTGAATGTTGCCGACGATCTGCGGCTGCGGGTTGCCGGTGGTGGTCACCGAAGCGGTACCGTCTTCACCGACGGTGAAGGTACGCACTTCCGGTGGCAGCACGATGGCTGGCTCCAGCGCAAAGCCCTGGGAGGTCACGACCTGGCCATCCGAGTTCAGGTGAAAGCTGCCGTCACGGGTGTAGGACACCGTGCCGTCAGGCATCAATACCTGGAAGAAGCCGCGGCCGTTGATCGCCATGTCCATCGGCTGCTCGGTAGTCTGCAGGCTGCCAGCGGTAAAAATCTTCTGGGTGCCGTTGATGCGCACACCGGTACCGAGCTGCAGGCCGGACGGCAGTTGGCTGTCCTGGCTGGACTGGCCGCCGGGCTGGCGACGAACCTGGTACAGCAGATCCTCGAACTCCGCGCGATCACGCTTGAAGCCGGTGGTGGAGACGTTGGCCAGGTTGTTGGAAATGGTCGTCAGGTTCATGTCCTGAGCGGATAGGCCGGTCTTGGCGACCCAAAGTGCAGGAAGCATGGCGTTTCTCCTCGAGCGCCGGATTCATGGCGCCGCGCGTATGGTTATCAGGTCATTTGCAAGACACGCGCCATGGCGGTGTCATTGTCTTCTGCGGTACGCATCATTTTCACCGACAGCTCGAACTGCCGGGACAGCGCCAGGATCGAGGTCATTTCCTCGACCGCATTGACGTTGCTGGACTCCAGAAAGCCCGAGGTAATCTGCACGGTGGCGTCCATTTCCGGCGGCTGCGGGCCGTTGAAACGGATCATCCCGTCGCTGCCCTTCTGCATCTGCTTGAGATCGGGGTTCACCAGGCGCAAGCGATCGACTTCAGCCAGCACGTTGGGAGCCTCCCCGAGTGCGCGAATGCTGATGGTGCCGTCCTGGCCGATCTCGATCTTCTGCTCAGGCGGCACGGCGATCGGCCCGGCGTTGCCCATTACCGGCATGCCATTGCCGGTACGCAGCATGCCCATGGCATCGACGTTCAGGCTTGCGGTACGCACGTAGGCTTCAGTGCCATCAGGTGCCTGCACGGCCAGCCAGCCCTTGCCACCAATCGCGACATCCAGGTCACGGCCGGTTTCCTGCAGGGAGCCCGGAGTGAAATCGGTGCCTGGCCGCTCGCTCATGGCGAATACGCGCGACGGCTGGGTCTCGCCAAAAATCGGCATCGCGCGGGCTTGCTCGAAATCACGGCGAAAACCGCTCGTGGAGATGTTCGCCAGATTGTTGGCGTGGGCACGCTGGGCCAACGTATTGTTGTGGGCACCAGTCATGGAGACGTACAGCATCTTGTCCATGTTTCCTCCGAGGTGGGGCAACTCGCCCGCGACTCTGACAAGAGCTTAAAAGCAATTCACGTGCCACTCTCAGTAAAAATACGCAAGCACATGATTTTAATGGTTTTATATAAAAAAACAGGCTCCCGAAGGAGCCTGTAATTTGTCGCTTGGCGAATTGTTGCCGCTAACGGCAACGACTCCCTGACGCATGCATCAACGCAGGTTGATGATCGTCTGCGTGATGGCGCTCTCGGTCTCGATGGTTTTGGCGTTGGCCTGGTAGTTACGCTGGGCAACGATCAGGTTGACCAGTTGCTCTGACAACTCGACGTTGGAGTCTTCCAGCGCACCAGACTGCAAAGTACCCAGCGTGCCGCTCTTCGGCGTACCAATGACCGGCTCGCCAGATGCCGACGACTGAACCCAGGCGGTTTTGCCGACCGGTGTAAGCCCCTGCATATTGGCGAAGTTAGCCAGCACTAGCTGCCCTTGAACTTTAGTTTGGCCATTGGTATAGCGAGCGAAAAGAACACCGGTCTCGTCAATTTCCAGGCCCGCCAACTCGCCTGTGCTGTAGCCGTCCTGCACGACCTTGGCAACCGAGAACGTGCTGTTGTACTGCGAAGAACCGCGGAAATCGAACTTCACCGCCGCACTGGCTTCAGAGCCGTTGGCGGCCCAGGTGGTGCCTTCGGCATTGGTGGGTGCCGCCGGAATCCAGCCGTTCATGCTGATGGTGCCGTCGGGGTTCAGCGACAACCCTGCGCTCAGGCCAGTCGCATCGATAGTCTGCAGTTTACCGGCAGCGTCGAAGCTCACGGCAGCCGAAAGCGGCTGAGTGTTGGTCGGATCCAGCGGGTTACGGCCGTCGACCAGAATCTTCATGTCCCAGCTATTGGCACCGGTCTTCACAAAGTACTGGGTAAAGGAGTGAGCATTGCCCTGAGCATCATAAATATTCACCGACGTCGATCGGTTGTAACTGGTCGGATCCGCCGGGTTGAAAGAGGCGTTGGCCGCAGTGGAGCCCGCAGTAGCGCCCGCTGCATTCGCGGCCGCAAGCTCTGCTGGAGTGGCTGCCGCAGTCGCAGCCGCGATCTCAGCAGGAGTCGGGTTGGGGTTACCCGGCAACAGTGAACCATTGAAGGCCGTTTGGTAGGCTCCGTCATAGGCACTCTGCCGCAGCACTGGAACGGTTTCAGTCGAGTTCAGGTTGAACGGCTGAGTAATAGTACCCGTCGCCCGCGGCGCCTGGCTGGACGTTTCCACCCTCAGGTTGCTGATGATGCCGTTCTGAAGGTTGCCGTTGGCGTCTACCCCATAACCCTGCAGGTTATGCCCGAAGTTGTTGACGATGAAGCCTTCGCGGTCGGTACCGAAGTAACCGGCACGGGTATAGCTGATATCACCGTTGTTACTGGTACGGAAGAAACCGCTGCCATTGATGGCCAGATCCAGCGAGTTCTGCGTGTAGTTGATGTTGCCTTGGCTGAACAGCTGCGATACATCGCTGAGCAGCACCCCACTACCGATGGGGTTGGATCCGCTGCTGAGCATCGACGAGGCATACAGGTCGGCGAACTCGGCACGCGACTGCTTGAAGCCAGCGGTACCGGCGTTGGCAATGTTGTTACCCGTCACGTTGAGGTCACTGGTCGCAGCGCGCAGGCCACTAAGACCGATATTGAACGACATGAAAAATCTCCTTGCCGAAAGCCCGGCAGTTACAGCCTGTTAATTACTGACCAATGACCTGCACCTGCGACAGCGGCACATTGCCAATACCCGCAAGATTGAGCATCAATTCGTTGCCACCCAGGGTGACGCTGTCGACGTTGGCCGGCAGCAAGGTGTAGAGCCCCTTGGTTTCATTGCCATAGGTCGCCTGTGCTTCGAACCTGTAAGTGCCCGGCTTCATCACATTGCCGCTGGAGTCCTTGCCGTCCCAGATGAAGCTCACGTTGCCAGCCTGCTGCTCACCCAGATTGATACGACTGACCACCGAACCGGCACTGTCATACACGTTGACGTACACGTTGCTGCTACTGGTTGGCAGCACCGCACTGGCCTTGAAGCTTTCACTGGTATCGACCACCGCCTTGTCCACCGGCACGATCACCTTGCGACCGACCAGCGAAGAAGCCTGCAGGGCCTGGGAGGACTGATAGCCGGACAAAATGGTCTCCATGCTCGAGTTGAGCTTCTCGACCCCTTCCACAGTACTGAATTGCGCCAACTGCGCGATGAACTCGCCGTTGCCCTGAGGCTCTAGTGGGTTCTGGTTATTCAGCTGCGCCACCAGCAGGTTGAGGAACTGATCCTTGCCCAGCTCCTTGTTCTGTGTGGTGGAATCCTGCTTGACCTGATACTTGTCCAGTACCGAACTGGAGCTGACGCCATCAACAGTGCTCATTTCTCACTCCCGGCTCACTGACCCAAGGTCAGAACGCGCTGCATCATCTGTTTGGCGGTATTCATCATTTCCACGTTGGTCTGGAAGGCGCGACTGGCAGAAATCATGTCCGCCATCTCCTCGACCACGTTGACGTTGGGGTAATACACATAGCCGGCTTCGTCGGCGGCCGGGTGGTTAGGCTCGTAGCGTGGCATCAGACTGCTCTGATCCTCGACGATACCAAGCACCTGAACACCAGCACCCGACTGATCCTGATCAGCGAACAGCGAGCCGTTTTCACCGCCCTGCGCCTGCTGAAACACGGTAGCGAACACCGGGTGACGCGCCCGATAGGTCTGATCGATGCTCGATGAGACCGATTCGGCGTTGGCGATGTTGCTGGAAATGGTATTCAGGCGAGTGCTCTGGGCACTCATGCCGGTTCCGGCGATGTTGAAAACGCTGGTAAGTGACATATCGGGCTCCTTTATTCACCACGCAGGGCGCTGACGAGCCCTTTGAATTTACTGTTTAGCAGCGTGAAGCTGGCCTGGAAGGCAACCGAGTTCTCGGCATAATTGGCTTGTTCGAGCTGAGCATCGACGGTGTTCTGATCGATCGAAGGCGCAGTCGGTGTTCGATAGGCCAGCGCCGCATCGCCCATTGGCACGCCTTCTGCTGCGATATGGCGGCTATTCGTGGTTTTCAGCCCCGAATTACCGCTGCCGCCACTCTTGGCTGCCTGCTGGGCCAGCACGGAGGCGAAGTCCAGATCCCTGGCCTTGTAGTTGGGGGTATCGGCGTTAGCCATATTGTTGGCCAACACCTCTGCACGCTGGGCGCGGAAGCCCAATGCCTTCTCATGAATGCCAAGTGCGCTATCGAAGCTGATGCTCATCTCAGGAACCTTTGCCGTGGCGGCGAGCCTGTTTGCGTACAAACCTCACAGCAAAGCACGTGCCAATTTATTTTTTATCTTATAAATCAGCCTGATACGCCAAAAACAAAAGAAACAAGAGATCCAAGCGGCAAAGCTTTTCCGCCGATTGGCAAGGTGGCAGCGGCAATCCGACGGAGATTTGCCGCTTTTCTGACGCGCAAGTGACAGAACACTGTCAGGCGTAATGGGAAAGGCAGAATAGAAAACGGGAGGCCAAGGCCTCCCGTTTTCTATTCGCGAGTCGGATCACTTAGCTTTGTAAATGATCCCGGGGCTGCACTGCACCATCTGGTATTTCTCCGGCAAGCCGTTGAGGGCTTCAGAAGCGCCGAGGAACAGATAGCCGCCTGGCTTGAGCATGGCGTGAATGCGCGTGAGGATGTCCTTCTTCACCTCGGCGGAGAAGTAGATGAGTACGTTGCGGCAGAACACGATGTCGAACTTGCCGAGGCTCGCATAGCTGTCCAGCAAGTTCAGCGGGCGGAACTCGACGCGGCTCTTGATCGCGGGCTTGACCACCCAGCGCCCAGGCCCTTTGGGATCGAAATAACGCTGCAGACGCTCCTGAGCGAGCCCGCGGCCCATGGCCAAGCTATCGTACTCGCCCGATTTACAGTTATTGAGCATGGTCGGTGACAGATCGGTAGCCACGATCTGCACACCAGTCTTGAGCTGGCCGATATTGCTGCGCTCGAACTCATCGATGCTCATCGACAGCGAATACGGCTCCTGCCCCGACGAACAGGCCGCCGACCAGATACGCAGCCGCTGCCCCGGATAGGCCTTGGTGAGCTCGGGCAGCACACGATTTTTGAGCACTTCGAACGGGTAGGCATCACGAAACCACAGGGTTTCATTGGTGGTCATGGCGTCGACTACCTGCTCGCGCAACCCACTGCGTGGCTGAGTCTGCATGCGCTGCACCAACTCACCCAGCGTCTTGATGCCGTTGGTCTCCATCAGCTTGTTCAGCCGACTGGAAACCAGGTACTGCTTATTGCTACCCAGTACGATGCCACAGGCTTTTTCCAGAAAGATCCGGAACTGTTCGAAATCCAAATTACCTGAAGACACTCGCGAAGCCTCGCCCATCTATGAAAGTCGAATACGGCAAGCGCGCCAATGCACGCCTACCGACTTTACCGCCAGCACCCGGCCAAAAACACCAGGCAACTCATACCTTATGCCGAGTGATCGCTCGACTTGATGCGTTCGACCACACGAGAAGCCAAATCATCCGGACGAAATTTCGCCAAGAAATCGTTGGCACCTACTTTTTTCACCATCGCTTGGTTGAATACTCCCGATAGCGAAGTATGCAGGAGAATGTGCAGCTTCTGCATGCGCGGATCCGTGCGAATCGCCGCGGTGAGCGTATAGCCATCCATCTCAGGCATCTCAATGTCGGAGATGATCATCAATAGCTCCTGCTCCGGCGACTTGCCCTCATCCACCATCGCGCGTAGGAAATCCAGTGCCTGACGCCCGTCATTCAATGCCGTTACCTCGACGCCGACCGTCTGCAGACAACGCATCACCTGTTTACGCGCGACCGAAGAGTCATCGACGATCAGCACATGCTGACTGACGGCCTTGGTCTGGGTCTCAACGTCCACCACGCCAACGGAGATAACCTCGGAGGTCGGCGCTACTTCGGCGAGAATTTTCTCTACGTCGATGATTTCGACCAGCTTGTCATCCAGACGCGTTACTGCCGTCAGATAGTGATCGCGCCCTGCCCCCTTGGGCGGCGGGTGAATTTCTTCCCAGTTCATGTTGACGATGCGCTCCACAGAGCGCACCAAGAAACCCTGCACCTTGGTGTTGTACTCGGTGATGATGACGAAGCTGCTCTGCAGATCACCACCCAAAGGCCGCTTGCCTGTCGCCATTGACAGATCAAGAATCGGAATAGTGCCGCCGCGGATGCTCGCCACACCACGAACCACCGGGCTCGACTTGGGCATGATGGTGAGTTTCGGGCATTGCAACACCTCCTTCACCTTGAAGACGTTGATCCCGTACAGCTGTGGGCCATCGAGACGAAACAGCAGCAGTTCTAGGCGATTCTGCCCAACCAGCTGAGTACGCTGGTTGACCGAATCCATCACACCGGCCATGTACGGGCTCCCATGATTCCAGTAACACATCAGATTTAGTTAGCGTAGCAGGCGGCACGCACCTTGCTTCCAACCAGGCATGAATGCACAAACGACAATTATTCGACGCTCGATAACCAAGAGCCTTCGTTGCTTGGCAGTTTTACCTGCTTTACTGGCACTCGGCTATAGCACGCTGACAACTGCCTCAGTCACTCTGCCCGATCAGCTTATCGGCGAGACTCAGCGCTTTCTTGAGCAAGCCGTTGAGGACTATTTGCAGCGCAGCAATATCCAGGCTCGCCACGAGATTCAGATCAACCGCTTGGATCCACGCCTGCGACTACCGTTATGTGATCAATCGCTGACGACGACCCTGGAAACACCAGTTGAGCCAGTAGGCAGAGTGACCATGCGCGTACGTTGCGATGGAGCAGCACCTTGGACGGTATTCGTTCCCGGCCAGGTGCGCCTCTACCGTGAGGTGGTTACCCTGGTGCGGCCAGTCAAACGCGAAGGCGTGCTAAGCGAAGCCGATATAATGCTGGCGGAGCGAGATGTAGGCTTGCTCAACCAGGGCTACATGACCGATGTTGAACAAGCGATCGGCAGAAAAGCCACCCGCGCGATGCTGCCAGACCAGGTATTGGCCCCCATACACATCCGTCAGGCAGAGGTAATCCGGCGCGGCGACCAGGTGGTGATCAGCGCACGCAGCGGCGGCATCAATGTGCGCATGCCCGGCGAGGCGCTTTCAGACGGAGCCGTGGGTAAGCAGATCAGTGTGCGCAACCAGCGCTCGCAGCGGGTGGTTCGCGCCCGAGTGTTAGGCCCGGGGCAGGTTGAAGTCTCCATGTAGGCATGACTTGCATTTATTTCTACAGGCATTGTCGAACGGATTGGCTGACTGGAGAATGAGGGTGTTTTAGACTGTGCAAGCGACGCAATTTTTTTGCCTAAAGTTTTCCTGGGCATAGCCGACAAACTAGGCAAGCGTCCAAACTCTGTCAGAGGTTTTGCATCATGGTCATCGATTTCAACCGACTCAACAGCACCACGCCAGCCAGCACAACACGTGCCGGTAGCGCCCAGGGCGGCAAGAACGAAGCCATCGACAACAAGGCCGGTGGTAACGAAGCCGCCGCCCAGAAAGCGGCTGTCAGCGCCAAGAGCGGTGAATCCGTTCAGCTGAGCAGTGAAGCACAGCAATTACAGAAAACCGTCGACAAGCTGCGCGACCAGCCTGCCGTCGATACCGACCGGGTAGCCAAGCTCAAGCAAGCCATTACTGACGGCACTTACCAGGTCGATAGCCAGCGCGTCGCGAGCAAACTGCTCAATTTCGAGTCCCAGCGCTAGTCTTCGGGCTTGTACTGGGGTGTTGGACGCCTAGAAACCGTTCGCCGTTTTGCTGGCTTGTTGGCCGGCAGACCTTGAACAGTTTCTTCCCCAGAGAGCCCGCTTATGAACGCTACGCCCCTGCTCGACCTATTCAATGAAAGTATCGGCCACGCCGAGCAATTGCTTGAGCTGATCGAAGCCGAATTCCAGGCCCTGAGCGAGCATGATTTGCCGCGCCTGCAGCAGATACTGGCAGACAAGCAGCCCTTGCTGGCCAGCCTTGATCAGCATGGCAAGCATCGCACCCAGATACTCCTCGGCTTCAACCTGAGCGCTGATCGCGCCGGCTTGCTGGCGCTCGCCGAGCGTTCGGATCAGGGTGATGCTCTAGTGACCGCTAGCGATAAACTGAGTAGCCTGCTGGAGAGCTGCCAGAGCGCCAACCTGCGCAATGGCCGGATCATCCGATCAAGCCAGAAATCAACGGAAAACATGCTCGGCATTTTGCGCGGCAACGAAACGCCTTCGCTCTATGACAGCAGCGGTGGCACCGCTAAAATCGGCAGCAAGCGCCCACTCAGCCAGGCCTGACATAACAACAAGATGCGCAATGATGCCGAAACGGCATTATCATTGACGCAGCAGTACCATGCCCCGGAGATCACTGGTTCGTGTCCAACCCCTTCGCCCAGGACGATGGCCCGCAACCTCCGAAAGTGCTCAAAGCACCGATGGAAATTGTTGCCAACCTACGCCTTCTGCAACACCACCATGACCCCCTGATCATCATGTTCAAGGAGCGCAATCAGCGCTTCCAAAGCTTTGTGATAGAGGTAGACCGCGATCAGAATCTGCTAATTCTCGACGAGATGATCCCCAGTGATGGCGAGCGCTACCTGCAGAACGGCGAAGCTTTCCGCGTCGAATCTCTGCATGACGGGGTACTGATCGCCTGGGATTGCCCAGCCGGCATGCAGGTAAGTGAGTATCAGGGAGAGCGCTGCTACAGCGGCGAAATTCCCCAGATGGTGCTTTATCATCAGCGTCGCAACGCGTTCAGAGCAGCGCTCAAGCAGTCAGACCAGGTCAAGGTGGAACTCGACGGAGCCAAGCTGCGTACTCCACTGGAAGGACTGATGCTCGATATTTCCGCTTCGGGCTGCAAGGTTCGCCTCCCCGGCAACGCCAGCGAAAAGCTGCAGCCGGGCCAAGTCTATGAAGGCTTCTGCGCCCAGCTTCCGATAGGCAGACTGGAAGCCTCCGTAGAGCTGCGTCATGCTCGTTATGACGAGAAGCTTGATCTCACCTTCGTCGGCCTGCATTTCGCCAACTTAAGCGGGCTGCAACAGCGACTGGTGGAGCGCTTCGTCTATCAGTTACAACGCGAAGCGCGCCGCTTCGAGAGCGACACCTTTCTATGAATCGCCTCTAGGGCCTGATGACGTTTCAGCTGCTCGGGTTGCACTGAAACATCAACAATTCCCGGACTGATCAGGCTTGCGTCGGTGCCGTAGGCTTATCTGCAGAATCGGCGTCAGTCTGCACATCAGGATCGATCACAACGGGCTCAAGCATCTGATCCTGAACAACCTGCTCATCGACACGTGGATCCAGCGCAGCCACCAGTGGTGAAGCGGTCATGTTCACGGGCATCGCCACGTGCTGCAGCGGCGCATCATCGACCTGATGGAGATGCGTGACGATGTTCGAGCGCACTCTCCAGACCAGGAACAGGCCGCAGACGCAGAAGAAGGCGTACAACATGTTGGCGCCGAAAAAACGCATCAACACACCGACCAGCAGCGGCCCGATACAAGCACCGACACCAAATGTCACAAGCAGCATCGCCGTCAACGACACACGCCGATCCGCCTCGACATGGTCATTGGCGAACGCTACAGCCAGGGGGTAAAGACTGAACTGCAGCATGCTGACAACAAAACCAACTGAAATCAGCAGCAACAACGGCGCTTCATGAAGGATAGCCAGCGGCGCCGCCACAACCACCATCACGCCTGACATGCCACGCATCAACTTGACCCTGTCGAAACGATCCGACAGCCACCCCAGAGGAGCCTGAACAATCAGGCCGGCAAGAATGCAGGCCCCCATAAATATGCCGACCTGCTCCGTCGCCAGCCCCATGTCAGCCGCATAGAGCGGTGCCAAACCATAAAAAGAGCCAATCATCAGGCCGGCTACGCCAATGGCCGTCAGCGATAAGGGAACACGCTGAAAGAAGAAGCGCATTTCCAGTGGCGCTGGGTGCAAGGGTGAGGGGTGCATACGTCGGGTAAGCGCCACGGGAACCAGGCACAGCGCAAAGGCCAAGGCGACCAGCATCAATAGCTCGAGGCCCAATGTCGGGTGTACGACCAGAACCAGCTGGCCAAGCACCAGCCCAAGGTAAGAGGCCGCCATGTAGCCTGCGAACACCAACCCACGCTGCTTGGTATCGGCCTGCTCATTGAGCCAGCTTTCGATGACCATGTACTGGCACATCATCCCCAGGCCTACCAGTACACGCAGCACTAGCCAGGCTGGCAGCCAGTCGAGTAAACCGTGCCCCAGCACCGCCGCAGTGACTACGCCAGCACAGGCCACATAGGCGCGAATGTGGCCGACACGAGCAATCAGCCGGTGACCAATCTTGCCGCCCAGCACCAACCCGAAGTAATTGGCAGCCATCAACGCGCCCGCCCAAACGCCCTCGCCGGATTCGGCCAGACGCAGTGCCAGGTAGGTACTCAACAGGCCGGAGCCCAGCAGCATTAAAACGGTGGCGATATACAGAGAACTGAAGGACTTCCAGATCATGCGCATTGGACTGCGACGACTCCTTGTAACTTGAAGCCACCAAGGGGCAGCTCAATCTAAATCAAACAAACACCCAATGGGCAAACAGCCTTCACGGCTCGGCCTGTGATGGCAGTGCCCTATTGATAATGCGCAGTGCACAACAGTTCATTATTCCGCAGCAATACGTAGCCTATGCGAGAAGGCCCATTTGAAGGCTCAAGCAGATGTATTGCCTTCCAGCATTGCCAGGCGCGCCTCAAGCTCATTGATCCGCGCCTCAAGCGCCTCCAGGCGATCCGAAGAAGATCCATCGGACGAGCGCTCTCCCTGCCTTGAACGCTCTTGTAGCTGCACCTGCAACTCCGCCGGATCACCCAACAGATGGGCATGGCGATCTTCGCGCTGCCCAGGCTGACGACCGACCAGGCTCACCAGCTCGCGCCCAATCAAACGCTCCAAGTGGTGCTGCACCTGCTCAGCGTCGTCGAAGTTATGTAGGCGATTGCTTCGTGTAAGCAGCTCACTGATCGTCTGCGGCCCGCGCAGCAACAGCAAACCAATCAGCGTCACTTGCGGCGCAACCAACTCCAGTGCCTTGTCGGCACGTTGTTCCCAGCGATCAGCACGACTCCCCATAACCAGCCGTGCCAAGCCTCGCTCTTCCAGGCTTCGCAAGCCCTGCCCGATAGCACCCTGGGTAAGATTCATCAACGGCTCGCGGCTGGTCTTCTGATTGCAAGCCAGCACCAGAGAATTCAATGTCAGCGGGTAAGCTTCCGGGGTCGTCGCCTGCTTCTCGATCAGGCTCCCTAAAATGCGCGCCTCGACGGCAGTCAACGGCTCTACGCCGGGCACATCGTTTGGCTGATCGGACATATTGCTTACCTGGCTGAGGGAAATGCCCACTAGCGTAGCCTGCCGACAGGCAAGATGACATGCTCAGCGCATAATACTGAAAGGCGCAAATCCATGATTTGCCTGCGCACTATCTGTCAGGCGCGAGGAAACCCATCAGAAGAAATGAGAAGGATTTTCATTGACTAAAAATCGAGAATGATTATTATCTACATCGTCAGCTGCGAAGCTGGCTTGATAAGCTGAATGCATCCACACGGAAGCTCCAGTTTATCTCCTCATCAGGCTAATCACGGTTATTGACCCGGCTTTTTGCCGGGTCTTTTTTTGATTTTTATCAGGCTAACGCAAACTTGTGTGGCTGAGCCGCGATGGAAACATCTCCATCCTCAGCGCTGGATCATGGCGTCCCCTGCTGGAATCGAACCAGCATCTAGCCCTTAGGAGGGGCTTATTCTATCCGTTGAACTAAGGAGACCCGTTGGATCCGGCGCTCATTACAGCAGCCGGCCGGCATGTTAACCATCACGACGGGATTTGTCATGCCGTTGCCAACGGGCTTTTGATCAAGCTGCCGGTTCGAACACCCTGACCACCGCAATCTCCTCTGCCTTCATCCTTATCTGCAATTGCCGCTCCTGCTCACGCACGCTTAGCACGGCCTTTTCCTTTACATGCCCATATCCCCGGATCTGCTCTGGAAGTTCGGCGATGGCCAACGCAGTCTGGTAGTTGGAGGCGGTGAGGCCTTTAAGCAGCATTCCTACACTGCGCTCGTAATCACCAATAAGGGAACGCTCCATTCGCCGTTCTTCGCTATGAGCGAACGGATCCACCCAGGTGCCACGCAAGAACCGCAGCGACGACAGCACCTTGAATGCCTTTAGCATCCAGGGCCCGAAGCTGCGCTTGCGAGGCTCGCCGGTTACCTTGTCGGTGTGACTGAGCCAGGAAGGCGCCAGATGAAACTGCAGCCGGAAATCACCCTCGAACTGCGCCCGCAATGCCTCGCTGAAAGCGCTGTCGCTATACAGACGCGCCACCTCGTATTCGTCCTTGTAGGCCAGAAGTTTGAAGTAGTAACGCGCCACGGCCTGGCTCAGGCGACGCTGAGGGTCGTTGTCACGTTCGCTGACACGCATCACCAACTGCCGATAACGCTCGGCATAGGTGGCATTCTGATAGGCGGTGAGACGTGTGACCCGATCCTCAAGGATTGCTTCCAGCGTCTCGCAGCGTGGTACCTCTGCGATCGCAGGCCGCACCAAGCGCTCGACCGCTGCCGCATCATGGGCGGCGCGCCGCCCCCATAGAAATGCCTGCTGGTTGAATGCGACCGCCACATTGTTCAGCTCGATGGCCTTGTCGATGGCTTGAGAGCTGACCGGCACCAGCCCTTTCTGGTAGGCATAACCCAGCATGAACAGGTTGGTGGCGATGCTATCGCCTAGTAGCCGAGTTGCCAGATGAGTGGCATCGACGAACCAGGTCTTGTCCGCTCCCACGGCATCGCTCAGCGTCTGGCGCATGGCCTGCCCCGGCACCTGAGCATCGGGGTTTCGGGTGAACTCAGCAGTGGCCGCCTCATGGCTGTTGATGACCGCGTGGGACACCTGCTCGTTGAGCTTGGCGAGAGCATCCTCGCCGGCCGCCACCACCAGGTCACAGCCGATCAGCAGGTCTGCCTCGCCGGCGGCGATACGCACCGCATAGATATCGTCCTGATGGGCGGCGATGCGCACATGGGTATTCACCGGGCCGAACTTCTGCGCCAGGCCTGCCTGGTCGAGCACCGTGCAGCCCTTACCTTCCAGGTGCGCCGCCATGCCCAGCAATGCTCCCACGGTGGTCACCCCGCTGCCGCCGACACCGGGCAGCAGAATGCTCCAGGGCCGTTGCAACGACGGCAGGCGCGGCTCCGGCAGCGCCACGAACAAGGCGCCCGCCCCGACCGCCTGCGGTTGGCGCAGTTGCCCGCCGTGCACCGTCACGAAACTGGGGCAGAAGCCGTCCAGGCAACTGAAATCCTTGTTGCAGGCGTTCTGATCGATCTCCCGCTTACGCCCCAGTTCAGTCTCCAGCGGCAGCACCGACAGGCAGTTGGATTTCACGCTGCAGTCGCCACAGCCCTCACACACCGCAGAGTTGATAAAGGCGCGCCGCGCAGGATCGACCAGTTTGCCGCGCTTGCGCCGGCGGCGCTTTTCGGTCGCGCAGGTCTGGTCGTAGATAATCACCGAAACGCCCTTGCACTCACGCATTTCACGCTGCACGGCATCCAGTTCACGACGGTGATGAAAGGTAGTGATCGAGGCGAAGGTCGAGCGGCTCGGGTACTTCTCAGGCTCATCGCTGACCACCGCGATGCGTTTAACACCCTCGGCGAATACCTGTTGGCTCAGTTGATCGACGCGCAGCTCGCCATCCACCGGCTGACCACCCGTCATGGCAACCGCATCGTTGTAGAGAATCTTGTAGGTGATGTTGACGCCTGCCGCGACAGCAGCACGCACGGCCAGATGCCCAGAATGGAAGTAGGTGCCGTCACCCAGATTCTGGAACACGTGCGGGGTATCGGTGAATGGCGCCTGGCCGATCCAGGTCACCCCTTCGCCGCCCATCTGGGTGAAGGTCTCAGTACTGCGATCCATCCACTGGGTCATGTAGTGGCAACCGATGCCACCCATGGCGCGACTGCCATCAGGCACCTTGGTGGAGCTGTTGTGCGGGCAACCCGAGCAGAAATGCGGGGTACGCACGGTGCTGTAGCTGCGCGCCGCCAGGGCCTTTTCCTTGGCATCGAGAAAGCCGAGGCGCGCCTCGATCACATCACTGGTGTAGATGGGAGACAGTCGCCGAGCGATGACCCGGGCGATCATCGCCGGCGTCAGCTCACCCAGGTTGGGCAACAGCGACTGGCCCTGCTCGTCGAACTCACCCACCACCCTCGGGCGCTTGCCGACAGGCCAGTTATAGAGCTGGCCGGTCAGTTGATCCTCGATGATGCTGCGCTTTTCCTCGACGACCAGAATTTCATCCAGCCCTTCAGCAAAATCATGCACGGAAACTGGCTCCAGCGGCCAACTCATGCCGACCTTTAGCACGCGCAAGCCGATCTGCGCACAGAGTGAGTCATCAAGCCCGAGATCCTCCAGAGCCTGCCGCACATCGAGATAGGACTTGCCCGTGGTGATAATGCCCAACCGTGGATTGGGCGAGTCGAGCATGATCTTGTTCAGGCCGTTGGCACGCGCAAACGCTCGAGCCGCATAGATCTTGTAAACGTTGAGGCGTTTTTCCTGAGCCAGGGGAGGATCTGGCCAGCGGATGTGTACGCCATCTTCGGGCAGTTCGAAATCGTTGGGCAGGCTGATCTGCACGCGCTGCGGATCGACATCCACCACGGCCGAAGAGTCGACGTTTTCAGCAATGGTTTTCAGCGCCACCCAGCAGCCGCTGTAGCGCGAAAGCTCCCAGCCGATGATGCCGTAATCGAGGATTTCCTGAACATTGGCGGGGTTGAGCACCGGGATCGAAGCGGCAATGAAGGCATGCTCGCTCTGGTGTGCGATGGTTGACGACTTGCAGCCATGGTCGTCACCGGCCAGTAGCAACACACCGCCATGGGGCGAAACGCCCGCCGAGTTGCCGTGCTTGAACACATCGCCACTGCGGTCGACACCCGGACCTTTGCCATACCACATGGCGAAAACTCCATCGTAGCGGGCGCCAGGAAACAAGTTGGTCTGCTGGCTACCCCAGACCGCAGTAGCACCGAGCTCTTCGTTGACGCCGGGCTGAAAGTGAATGGCGTTCTGCTGCAGAAACTCGCGAGCCTCCCAGAGGCTCTTGTCCAGCCCACCCAGCGGCGATCCGCGATAACCGGAAATGAAGCAGGCTGTATTCAGGCCTGCAGCGGAATCACGCTGCTTCTGCAACATGGGCAGGCGAGTGAGCGCCTGGGTGCCGGTCAGGTACAGATGACCCGTGGCGAGACGGTACTTGTCGTCCAGGCGGATTTCGGCCAAAGACATAGGGCGGCGCTCCTGTTGTTTTTATAGCGACCTTTTCAAGTGGCAACGGTAGGTGCCACTTGTCCACATCCATCAGGATCACTGTATGGATGGCTGCCTTAAGCATAGACCGGAGCTCAGCGATTTTTTCTTTCTCATTTGCGCCGCCAATGCCAATACTGAGCATGAACGTTCCAATAAAAACGACTAAACGGAAACGAACATGCACGAGCCATTGAGCGCCATCGACCGCCGCATCCTGCGCCTGATGCAACGCAATGCCGACCTGAGCGCCGCCGAGATAGCCAAGAAAGTGGAGCTGTCCCAGTCACCTTGCTGGCGACGCATCAACCGCCTGCAGGAAGAAGGCTTCATCGAACGAAAAGTCGCACTGCTCAGCCATAAACGACTCGGCTTCAACATCACCGTTTTCGTCAGCATCAAATTATCAGCCCACGGGCGCAGCAATCTCGACGAATTCGAGCAAGCGATCATTGGCTATCCGGAGGTTCTGGAGTGCTACACCATGGCCGGTAGCTCTGACTATCTGCTCAAGGTGGTGGCGCGGGATATCGCCAGTTACGAGCGATTTCTGCGCGACCAGCTCCTGCAGCGCCCCCACGTTCAGGAGGCGCACTCAGGCATCGCAATGAGCGAAGTGAAGCGCACCACGGAGCTGCCTCTGGACTGACGGCGGGTGACATTCATGCATTTTGCAATGCGGCAGTTGAGCGACCTTGCAACATGCACGGCAACAAGCTGCAAATAGTTACTCAAGCCATTGATTTATAAGTATTTTTTTATTTAAAAAGATTGGCACGGGAACTGCTCTTTTACTCGCATAGAATCCGAATGCGAGAACCCCACTATGAACAGCTTCATCGCCCTGGCCACCGCCATCGCTCTGACCCTGCTAGCAGGCGCCGCATTCGCCAATTTTCAAAATAACCAGCAGCAGGCCACAGCCATGCACCTGGTGCAGCAGATGCGCGCCACACCCGTGCAATTCCAACATGCGACTAAGGTCGAGCCTGGCCAGTTCGAAGCCAAGCCACTGACCAACAGCGAGTGGCAACCCCGTCCGCAACAGCGTTTTACCTTCTGAGTGCCGGGCCATGTGGAGCGTATTTTTCCCAGGTTTCGTATTGCTGTTGGCCACCATCGCCTGCGTAGCAATCTGGCTGATCGACGGGCTGTCCGATCGCATTCCGCCGCAGACTTCCAGAGATGATCAGAATGGCCCCCATGACCCATTTTTCTGAGTGCCAAGCGCAGAGCGCGAGGAGAGCATGATGTCCAAACCAGCCCTGTTATTCCTGCTGATGGCAGTGGTATCGGCAAGCCTGCTGTGGATGACTCCTGGCCAGGCTGAATGGCTGACTGCAGCCGCACGGATCGCGCTGCCGATAAGCGTGGTATCACTGGCGGTCGCCTTGCTGATAGGCAAGCGGGTCAAGTTCGATCCTGTTCTACGCTAGCTCGGCACATGCGCTTTGGCGATAGCCAACAGGGTGCGGCAATAAAAAGCGCCCTAGCTAGCAGGCTTATCAGGCGTTTTGGTCAGCACCAAATGCAGCAATCTGATAACCGTGTCTTCAATAGATCCGGAGTTATCGAGCCGAATTACGTCGTGCTCAGCCCAACCCTCCGGACCAGCAACAAACTTCCCGTTACGCGCTAATCTGGCATCGATCTCATCAGGCGCTTCGCGACCACGATGCAGCAACCGTGAGCGCAACACATCTGGCTCGACCTCTAGCAGTATGGGCAACAGTCCAGGGTAAAGCTGCCGAGCCTCCTCCAGATACCCCCGAGAACCGTTGATCAGTACCTGATACCCCGCCGCCAACCACATATCGACTTCCTTGGGGATGCCGTAGGCTAGGCTATTAGCTTGCCAGCTCATCGCGAAAGCACCGGCTAGCAGGCGCTTTTCGAACTCATCGAAAGAGACGGAGATAGCATCCTCTCCCACAGCCTCCGCAGAGCGGGTGATTACACGTTTAGCAACTCTGCATCCAAGAGTATCCAAACGCTTACGTGCAGCATCAATCAGGCTGTCTTTGCCCGAACCAGAAGGCCCCATGAGATAGACCAGCCTACCCGCCATTTAGAAAACCTCTTTTGGCCTTTTCCAGCCAGGTGATTTAGTACCATAGCGACGCAGTTCACTACGCAAATCAAACGGAGCGATATCATTCGCTTACCGGACTCGACACGCGCTGGATACTACCTGTACTGCGTTCATGTAGCGCTACACCCATGCCACACGGGTGATAATAATCGCGCGGCACACCCGGCCTCGAAACTGCCTGGGCTGGCAGCACAAACTCGAATGCAGGACGTAGTGATTCTCGTGGCAAACGGCCGATAAATGCGACTTTCCACGCATTCGAGACTAATTTCGATAACTGGTGCTGGCATAAAGCCTTTATTCAGGCCAGAATACGACACGTAATTGGCGTCAATTATCTGATGCCCGCATGGTACGATCACCAGACAAAATTCCGACCGAGTTGAACGGCTAGCGTTAAAGATGGTCGAAATGCTGACAATCCCGTAGCTATATGCCACTACAGCTTCGTTTCCCTGAACTAATTGGTTGATGTATGCGCCCTATGAAACAGGCTATTTACTCCAGCCGTACGGCTGACAAGTTCGTCGTTCGGTTGCCCGACGGCATGCGCGAGCGCATTGCTGATGTCGCACGCCAACACCACCGCAGCATGAACTCCGAGATCATTGCGCGCCTGGAGCAGAGCATGCTTCAGGAAGGCGCCCTGGACGACGAACTCGGCGTGCGCCTGGACAGCCCCGAGCTGTCTCTGCACGAACGGGAACTACTGCAGCGCTTCCGTCAGCTGTCCCGCCGTCAGCAGAATGCGCTCGTCGCGCTGATCGCGCACGATGCAGAGATGGCTGCCGGCAACGACGACTAACTGCACGAAAACAAAAAACCGGCTTTAAGCCGGTTTTTTGTTGCCTGCGAAAAGCTAAACCTCACTACAGGAGGAATAGCGAAGCCATGCCCAGGAAAATGAAAAAACCACCACTATCGGTGACGGCCGTGATCATCACACTGGCACCCATCGCTGGGTCACGCCCCAAGCGCATCAATGTCATAGGAATCAGCACACCCATCAGAGCCGCCAAAAGCAGATTGAGAGTCATCGCTGCAGTCATGACCAAACCCAACGACCAGCTGTCATATAAGCCGTACGCCACGACACCAATCACCCCGCCCCAAACCAGGCCGTTGATCAACGCAACACTCAGCTCCTTGCGAATCAACCGCGAAGTATTGCCATTGCCGGTACTGACCTGATCGAGCGCCATCGCGCGCACGATCATGGTGATGGTCTGATTGCCCGAATTACCGCCGATACCTGCAACGATCGGCATCAAGGCAGCCAACGCCACCAACTTCTCGATAGAACCCTCGAACAGGCCAATAACTCGCGACGCCATGAAGGCCGTAACCAAATTGACTGCCAGCCAGGCCCAGCGGTTACGCAGCGACTTCCAGACGGAAGCGAAGATATCCTCCTCTTCGCGCAGACCCGCCATGTTGAGGACTTCGCTTTCGCTTTCCTCACGGATCAGATCGACCATTTCATCGATGGTCAGACGACCAATGAGCTTGCCGTTCTTGTCGACTACCGGCGCAGAAATCAAGTCATAACGCTCGAAAGCCTGAGCGGCGTCGTAGGCATCTTCATCAGGATGAAAACTGACCGGGTCATTAGCCATGACATCGGCAACCTGCTTCTCCGGGTCGTTTACCAGCAGGCGCTTGATCGATAGCACACCCTTGAGCACACCGTCGTAATCGACCACGAACAACTTGTCGGTATGCCCCGGCAGCTCCTTGAGGCGGCGCAGATAACGCAGCACCACCTCCAGACTGACGTCTTCACGGATGGTGACCATCTCGAAGTCCATGAGCGCACCGACCTGCTCCTCCTCATAGGACAGCGCAGAACGCACGCGCTCGCGCTGCTGAGCGTCGAGGGTTTCCATCAGCTCGTGGACAACGTCACGCGGAAGCTCGGATGCCAGATCCGCTAATTCGTCGGCATCCATCTCCTTGGCCGCCGCGAGGATCTCGTGATCCTCCATATCGGCAAGCAGCGTCTCACGCACGGCGTCGGACACTTCGAGAAGAATGTCACCATCACGATCCGCCTTGACCAACTGCCAGATAGCTAGACGATCTTGCAGCGGAAGGGCTTCGAGAATGTAGGCGACGTCAGCTGAGTGCAGATCATCGAGCTTACGCTGCAGCTCGGCGAGGTTTTGCCGGTGCACCAGACCTTCGACGCGATCCTGATGCTGACCTTCCTGGCGATGGGTAAGGTCTTCGACCAGCCGATGCCGCTGCAATAGCTCGACGACCTGAGCGAGTCGATCCTGCAGGCTTTCTTGCGGCTTCTTGGTTTCTACTTCTGACATGGCACACTCCGCCCCCAGCGGCGGCGCGCGCCAGCGAGGGTCAATCAATCAATACGTGATTGCACACTTGAAATTCTGAATTACTACTGGGTAAGTCCATGGTGAGGATCCACAAGCCCCGACGGGGCTGACAGATGAATAATAACACGCCAATCGGCGATGTACGTGACAAAGGCATGGCAAGACAAGCGCTTGCAGTGCTTTCCTGAACCCGCTCACAGGAGTTCGAATAGCAGGCACACAAGAAGACACCTGGCAGCTAGAAACGCATCAGCTAACCTTGAACCAGGACACGTCACGGAGGACGTCACATGCATCGAATGCGCTGCGCAACCGTTTGCGCCATCTTACTCTGCCCCACCCCGCTGATCGCCTCGAGTGTTTTTCGCTGCGAAGACGACAATGGTCACATCACCTTCACTCGGCACGGCTGCACGGAAAGCCAGCAACAGCACATTCAGGACGCCCACAATCCAAGACCCGGCAGCGGAGCGGCCGTTCCGCTGGCAATACCACAACCCGCCATTAAAAGCGCAGCAGCAAACGCCAGCAGTTCTCTGACCGTGGTCGGCGAGCAGCAGGACGGCTGTGGCAATGCCGTTACCGGCAACGCAAGGCGCGAAGCGATCATCAGAAAACAGGTGCGCCCCGGCATGACCCGTAGCGACGTAGAAAGCGCTCTAGGCAAGCCCGAGCGCATTAGCCGCCGTAACAGCCAGACGACCTATCACTACGCCAGCAAGTACAACAGCGAGCGACGCACGGTGAGCTTCGACCAGAATGACTGCGTAATGGGAAAACGCTAGGCAAAGAAAAAGGGCCTGCATTGCTGCAGGCCCTTTTTGTATGGCGGACTCAGGAGGATTCGAACCTCCGACCGCTCGGTTCGTAGCCGAGTACTCTATCCAGCTGAGCTATGAGTCCGTTTGGTGTTTTTAGACCAGACCACCGCTGGTTGGAACAAAATGATCTGCACTGCTGCAAGCCATTCAATATGGCGGACTCAGGAGGATTCGAACCTCCGACCGCTCGGTTCGTAGCCGAGTACTCTATCCAGCTGAGCTATGAGTCCGTTTGGTGTTTTTAGACCAGATCACCGCTGGTTGAAACAAAATGGCCTGCACTGCTGCAAGCCATTCAATATGGCGGACTCAGGAGGATTCGAACCTCCGACCGCTCGGTTCGTAGCCGAGTACTCTATCCAGCTGAGCTATGAGTCCGTTTGGTGTTTTTAGACCAGATCACCGCTGGTTTTTTTGCTTGCCCGATTTAAACCAGGCTTGCCAAATAATGGCGGAGAAGGGGGGATTCGAACCCCCGACACCCTTTTGAGGTGTACTCCCTTAGCAGGGGAGCGCCTTCGGCCACTCGGCCACCTCTCCGCAACACGGGGCGCATAATACTCATATTTCCCCCGCTTGCAAACCAAAATTTCGAGAAAAATTAGTGGTTTGGTTCTTCGCCCTTCTCTTTCTGGATGCGCTGGTAAATCTCTTCACGGTGTACGGCTACTTCCTTAGGCGCATTGACGCCAATCCGCACCTGATTACCTTTAACGCCCAACACGGTGACAGTGACTTCGTCACCCACCATCAGGGTCTCTCCGACCCGACGAGTCAGAATCAGCATTCCTTTCTCCTTACGGATTCAATTACGGACAACACGTCTGCAAGCAGTTGAAAAGCACCGGCCAAGATCAATACGAAATTGCCGACGCCCAGCTATTGACCAGCGCAGACGGACGGAAAGTTCCGCCAACACTAACCAAAAGTGCAAAAGGCGCGGAAGAACCGCACCTTTTGCAGGATACCTCAGTCGCCCTGACGGGCAGGTGCATCCAGCTCGAACGCAGTGTGCAGGGCACGCACGGCCAATTCCAGATATTTCTCTTCGATGACCACCGAGACCTTGATTTCCGAGGTAGAGATCATCTGAATATTGATGTTTTCCTTGGCCAGCGCTTCGAACATGCGACTGGCGACACCCGCGTGAGAGCGCATACCAACGCCGACAATGGACACCTTGGCGATGTTCACGTCCCCCACCACCTCACGAGCCCCCAGATCGCGCGCAGTGGCTTCGAGCACCTGCTGGGCGCCTGGGTAGTCGTTACGGTGCACGGTGAAGGTAAAGTCGGTGGTGTTATCGTGCGCGACATTCTGCACGATCATATCCACTTCGATATTGGCGGAGCTGATCGGGCCAAGAATCTTGAAAGCAACGCCCGGCAGATCAGGTACGCCACGGATGGTCAGCTTGGCTTCATCGCGATTGAAGGCGATGCCGGAGATGATCGGCTGTTCCATGGATTCCTCTTCATCAATGGTAATGAGGGTGCCCGGCCCCTCTTGAAAGCTGTGCAGAACGCGCAGCGGGACGTTGTACTTGCCGGCGAACTCCACCGAGCGAATTTGCAACACTTTGGAACCAAGGCTGGCCATTTCCAGCATCTCTTCGAAGGTAATCTTCTCCAGACGCTGAGCCTTGGGCACGACCCGCGGATCCGTGGTGTAAACGCCATCGACATCCGTATAGATCTGGCACTCATCGGCTTTCAAGGCCGCTGCCAGGGCCACACCGGTAGTGTCGGAGCCGCCACGCCCGAGGGTGGTGATATTGCCCTGCTCGTCGACACCCTGGAAGCCGGCAACCACCACCACACGACCAGCCTTGAGGTCAGCGCGAATGTTGGCGTCGTCGATGCTCAGGATGCGCGCCTTGGTATGCGAGCTGTCGGTCAGGATGCGCACCTGGCTGCCGGTGTAGGACACCGCTGGCACGCCAAGCCTGATCAGCGCCATAGCCAGCAGCGCAATGGTCACCTGCTCGCCAGTGGACACCATCACGTCGAGCTCTCGCGCCACTGGCTGACCATCACTGATCTGCTTGGCCAGATCGATAAGGCGATTGGTCTCGCCGCTCATGGCGGACAACACGACGACGATGTCGTCACCCCTTTCGCGGAATTTCTTCACCTTCTCGGCGACCTGCGCGATTCGCTCGATGGTGCCGACGGAAGTACCGCCGAATTTCTGTACGATCAAAGCCATTTCAAAGCTGCCTCAGCCCGTGAAGGGCGCCCATTAAACAGACAACACCGCACACCACCACGCCGCTCACCGGGCATGGCAAGCAGCGTGGTCACGCTTGAGTTACGAGCCTTAGAGGCCCTGTTCGACGAACGGGCCGATCAGCGCCAGGGCGCCATCCAGTGCAGCCGCATCGACCCCACCGCCCTGCGCCATGTCCGGCCGACCACCGCCCTTGCCGCCGACTGCAGCAGCGGCCTGTTTCATCAAGTCGCCGGCCTTCAGCTTGCCAGTCAGATCCTGGGTCACGCCGGCAACCAGCACGACCTTATCGTCCTGCACGCCGCCGAGCAGGATCACCGCGCTGCCGAGCTTGTTCTTCAATTGATCGACCAGCGCCAGCAGGCCCTTGCCATCCAGACCGTCGATGCGCGCACTGAGCGTCTTGACGCCCTTGATGTCCACGGCGGAACCGGCCAGATCGCTGCCAGCCGCACTGGCGGCCTTGGCCTTGAGCTGATCCAGCTCTTTTTCCAGCTGGCGATTGCGATCGAGTACGGCAGCAAGTTTGTCGAGCAGATTGTCGCGACTGCCCTTGACCAGCGTTGCCGCCTCTTTCAATTGCTCTTCCGCGCCATTCAGATAGGCGAACGCCGCAGCGCCCGTGACCGCTTCGATACGGCGCACGCCAGCTGCCACACCGCCTTCGCTGACGATCTTGAACACGCCGATATCACCGGTACGGTTGGCATGGATGCCGCCACAGAGCTCGACGGAGAAGCCATCGCCCATGGTCAGCACGCGCACGTTGTCGCCATACTTTTCACCGAACAGCGCCATGGCGCCTTTGGCCTTGGCACTTTCGATATCCATCTCTTCGGTCTGTACCGGTGTGTTGCGGCGCACTTCGCGGTTGACGATCTCTTCCAGCTCCTTGAGCTGCTCAGGCTTGATCGCCTCGAAGTGACTGAAGTCGAAGCGCAGGCGCTGGCTGTCCACCAGCGAGCCTTTCTGCTGCACGTGCTCGCCGAGCACCTGGCGCAGCGCAGCATGCAGCAGGTGAGTCGCCGAGTGGTTGAGCCCGGTTGCAGTACGCACGGAGGCATCCACTTCGGCGTTGATCGAGGCACCAACGCTCAGGCTGCCCTTGCTGACCACACCGTGGTGCAACCAGGCGCCGCCGACCTTGGTGGTGTCGCGCACGTCGAAACGCACGCCTGGGCCCTCGAGGAAGCCACAGTCGCCGATCTGACCACCGGATTCAGCGTAGAACGGCGTCTGGTCGAGGACTACGACGCCCTCCTCACCTTCGTTCAGGGTGTCGACGGATTGACCGTCGCGCAGCAGCACCAGCAGCTCGCCGCTGGCAACGGTGGCGTTATAGCCGAGGAAACGGGTATCGGCGTCGACCTTGACCAGGTTGTTGTAGTCCACACCGAAGGCGCTGGCGGAACGGGCACGTACACGCTGGGCTTCCATCTCGCGCTCGAAGCCGGCCTCGTCGAGGGTCAGCTCGCGCTCACGGGCGATATCACCGGTCAGATCCATCGGGAAACCGTAGGTGTCGTACAGCTTGAAGATCACCTCACCCGGAATCACCGTACCGCTGAGCTCAGCCAGATCCTGCTCGAGGATCTTCAGGCCCTGTTCCAGGGTCTTGGCGAACTGCTCTTCTTCGGTTTTCAGTACGCGCTCGATATGCGCCTGCTGCTGTTTCAGCTCCGGGAAGGCTTCGCCCATCTCGCTGGCCAGGGCCGCGACGATCTTGTGGAAGAAACTGCCCTTAGCGCCCAGCTTGTTGCCGTGACGGCAAGCGCGGCGAACGATGCGGCGCAGCACGTAACCGCGGCCTTCGTTGGACGGGGTGACACCGTCGGCGATCAGGAAGCTGCAGGAGCGGATGTGGTCAGCCACCACTTTCAGCGACGCGTCGCCATTGTTGGCGCAGCCGATGGCTTGAGCGCTGGCGTCGAGCAGGCTCTGGAACAGGTCGATCTCGTAGTTCGAATTAACGTGCTGCAGCACCGCGCTGATACGCTCCAGCCCCATGCCGGTGTCCACACTCGGCGCCGGCAGTGGGTGCAGAACACCGTCAGCCGTGCGGTTGAACTGCATGAACACGTTGTTCCAGATTTCGATGTAACGGTCGCCGTCCTCTTCCGCGGAGCCGGGTGGGCCACCCCAGATGTGGTCGCCGTGGTCAAAGAAGATCTCGGTGCACGGGCCGCACGGACCGGTGTCGCCCATAGTCCAGAAGTTGTCGGAGGCATACGGCGCGCCCTTGTTGTCGCCAATGCGGATCATCCGCTCGGCCGGCACACCGACTTCCTTGTTCCAGATGTCGTAAGCCTCGTCATCGGTGGCATAGACCGTAACCCAGAGCTTTTCCTTGGGCAGGTTCAGCCACTTTTCGCCGGTGAGGAACTCCCAGGCGAAGTGGATGGCATCACGCTTGAAATAGTCGCCAAAGCTGAAGTTGCCGAGCATTTCGAAGAACGTGTGGTGACGTGCGGTATAGCCGACGTTTTCCAGATCGTTGTGTTTACCGCCCGCGCGCACGCACTTCTGGCTACTCGCAGCGCGTGTGTAGGCACGCTTTTCCAGGCCCAGGAAGCAGTCCTTGAACTGGTTCATGCCGGCGTTGGTGAACAGCAACGTTGGATCGTTGTTTGGAATCAGGGAGCTGGAAGCGACACGGGTGTGCCCCTTCTCTTCGAAGAAGCTCAGGAAAGCTTCACGGATTTCTGCGCTTTTCATTGGCATTTTCCAGGAAAACAGGCGGCCACGGCGAAGCCGGCAAAAGCCCGCATTATATCGGGCTTGTCCGTGGCGGCTAGGGCATAGCCTGAATTATTTGCCGGTGGCTCGATGGCCGGGAATCAGCGGCCTGCACCGCTGGCCGGCAAACTGGGAGTGGGCTGTCTGATGCGGCCCACTGGCATCATCGACAGGGCAGGAGCCTGCCCCATAACGCAGGCTCAGCCGCGAAAAGCAGCGAAGGCCTCAATCACCTGCCCTACTGCATCGGCACCCACATCCAGATGGGTGACCATGCGCAGGCGTGGCGCAGCGCTCAGGCGAATACCGCGCTCGGCGCAGAAGGCTTTCAGCTCGCCAGCACGTTCGCCGATCTGCACGTAGACCATATTGGTCTGCACCGGCTCGACGGAGTAGCCCAGCTCACGCAGGCCAGCGGCCAGGCAGTCGGCATTGGCGTGATCCTCGACCAGGCGCTCGACCTGGTGATCCAGCGCATACTGACCGGCTGCGGCCAACACGCCCGCCTGACGCATACCGCCACCGACCATCTTGCGCAGGCGCCGAGCCTTGGCGATCAGCGCCTCGCTACCACACAGCACGGAACCCACCGGCGCGCCCAGACCCTTAGACAGGCACACAGAGACCGAATCGAAATACTGGGTGATTTCACCCGCCTCGACACCCAGTTTGACGGCAGCATTGAACAGCCGCGCGCCATCGAGGTGTAGCGCCAATCCCTTGTTGCGCGTGAAGGCGCGGGCGTCGGCCAGATACTCCAGGGGCAGCACCTTGCCCTGCATGGTGTTTTCCAGCGCCAGCAGGCGGGTGCGCGCGAAATGAAAGTCGTCCTGCTTGATCGCTCCTTCGACCCGTGCCAGATCCAGAGAACCGTCCAGCTCCATATCCAGTGGCTGGGGCTGGATCGAGCCAAGAACGGCGGCGCCACCGCCTTCGTACTTATAGGTGTGCGCTTGCTGGCCGACGATGTATTCGTCACCGCGCTCGCAGTGAGCCATCAAGCCAAGCAGGTTGCTCATGGTGCCGGTCGGCACGAACAGCGCAGCAGCGAAGCCGAGTTGCTGCGCAAGGCGCTGCTCCAGGCGGTTGACGGTTGGATCTTCGCCGTACACGTCATCGCCCAGCTCAGCGGACAGCATTGCGTCACGCATGCCGGCGGTAGGTTGGGTGACGGTGTCGCTACGCAGATCGATGATGGGCATATGCACTCCTGTGCGGGCAGATAAACGAAAAATAGAATGCGCCACGCCTATGGGTGATCACTCCAACAACGAAACGTCGGCCGGAACGATCAGGATGCCGGCGCGCTGGCCATTATGCACTTTGGGATTGGGGAAAATGATCCGCGCACCCTGCTCTTCCACAACCCAGCGGCTACTGGCCAGGTCTTCCGCCAGCAGATAACCGGATTCCAGCTCGGTGAAGTTTTCCACGTCTGATGGGAGGTGCAGGGTAAAGGCGTCGCTGTGCTTGATCACCTCGCGGGCAAAGGAAAAAAGCTGCAGACGCTCGGTTGCCGACTCATCGATCGGGGGCTCGCGCCCTTCGATGAGAACCTCCAGGCGCAGTTCCAGATGATCCAGATTGACCATTTCGTTGTGGCCAAACGGCCTGGCTTTGCCCAGTTCCAAGGTGAACGCTTCGGCACCCAATTGAGCATAAGTGTAGGCGCTGAACGTAGTCGACGCCTTGCTCTGCAGCAGCACCGCGTCGATACCGGCAGCCTGCAACCGTGCACATTCGCGGCGAGATTGGCGACGCCCTTCGGCCCAGGGATAGAGGGCGAACTGCTCAATGCGCGAAGCGCGGATAGCGGTATGCAGGTCGTAATGCAGGCGCGTGCGCGAAGCATCGGCAAAGAACGATACCGCCAGATGCTCCAACTCACAGGCGCGCATCGCCTCGCCGCCGCTACTGAGCTCGTGCCGGCCGCTGAACAGCCGGTTGATATCCTGCTCGACGAAGCGAACGCCACGGCGCATCGCCGCGGGGTTGCCGAACAGCAGTAACAGGCGTGCCCGCGGCTGCAGCTCATTGCGCGCGATGCGGCACAAGAGGCGGTCGAGCAGTTCGATAGGGGCTGTTTCATTGCCATGGATACCTGCTGAGAGCAGCAGATCCATACCATTGTCGCGGCCGCTGGCCGGAGTGATTTCAAGTGCACCCTCGGCCAGCCATCGCAGGCGCGTGCCCTCCGGCGTCAGCTGGATCTTCGAGGCAGGCTCATAGCCAGCCAGGGTCAGTTCGAGCAGGTTACCGAGGGCAAGCATAGGGTTTCCTCAGTGATTGCAGTCTGGGCCGTGGACATGGTCATCATCAGCGTCGTCTGCAGCTGGCTCCATTTCAAGTTCCAGACTGACCAGATTGGTGGCCAGTGGACGTAGCAGCAGGTTGGCGTACTCAGTGTCACCCTCTGCCACGTCAACGCCGATCATCAGTTGGCCATTACCGACCTGCTGGATCCATACCTCCTTGCCCTGCCAGAGCACGGCAAAACGGGTACACGAGGTTTCCAGCTGGGTGCCGTCGCTATCTTCGAGGATCAGTTGCAGGGCGTCGCTCATAAATACTCCAGGTTCAATAACAGCTCGAGTTGCGAGCCTGTTCAATTCAATTGAAAGGGATAAACCGCGCCCAATTCAAGGATCTGGGTCAGCTCATCCAATGCGCTGCGGCATTCGATCAGTAACTGCGGGTCAGCCAGATCGCTTTCGCTCAGGCGATCCCGGTAATGATGATCGACCCACTTTAGCAGTCGCTCATAAAGCACGGGCGTCATCATCACCCCTGGGTTCATGGCCGCCAATTCCTCTGCTTTGAGGGCCACCCGCAAACGCAGACAGGCTGGGCCACCACCATTTTGCATGCTCTGTTTCAGGTCGAATGCGCGCACTTCGGCAATCGGCCCATCGGCACCCAGCAGCGTTTGCAGGTAGGCCCAAACGCGCTGGTTACCACGGCATTCTTCGGGCACCACCAGCAACATACGACCGTCTGCTCGAGTCAGCAGCTGGCTGTTGAATAGATAGGAACGTACCGCGTCTTCGACACCCAACGCATGCCGAGGCACGCACACCGGCTGCAGCTGCCCGCCAAGCCGCGCCAACTTGTCGCCGAGCTCGCCAATGACCCGCGCGCTATCGAGAAAGGCATCCTCGTGGTGAAACAACACTTGGCCGTTACCCACCGCAATCACATCATTGTGGAACACGCCTTGATCGACCACGGCGGGATTCTGCTGCGCATACACCACAGCGCTATCGCTGAGGCCGTGCAGGCGTGCCACTGACTGCGACGCTTCCAGGGTCTGCCGTGCGGGGTAGCGCTGGGGGGCAGGCAAGCACAGGTCGAAAGCGCTGCGGCCGAAGACGAAAAACTCCACGCCAGGCTCGCCATAGTCACGGCACAACCGGGTGTGGTTGGCCGCACCTTCGTCGCCGAACTGGCTGACCGCAGGCAAGGCTGCGTGGTGGGCGAAATGGCGCTCGTCATCGAACATGGCCGCCAGCACCCGACTGGTGGTCGGGTGCTCGATGGAACGGTGAAACTTGCAGTTGAGGTTGGCCGCAGTGAAATGCACGCGACCATCGGCCGTGTCGGCACTGGGGCTGACAGTCGCTGCGTTGGCCGTCCACATGCTCGACGCCGAACAACTGGCGACCAACAACGGCATGGCTTCGCGCGCCGCCTTCTCAATCACCTGGGCGTCACTGCCACTGAAACCGCAGCGCCGTAGCGCCTGCACATCGGGCCGCTCCTGAGGCGCCAGCACTGCCTGTGCAAAACCCATGTCCATCAGTGCTTTCATCTTCGCCAAGCCCTGGCGAGCGGCCTCACGTGGGCTGGAAGCTACTTGACCATTATTTTGCGAAGCGACATTGCCGTAGGACAAACCACCATAGTTGTGCGTCGGGCCAACCAGGCCATCGATGTTCAGCTCACAGGCCGCAGCGAGTCGGCTACTCATAGGCTGACTCCTGGTGCCAGGCTGTCAGGCAGCGTCAGCTGTCCGCTTTCCAGCGAAGCGACCGGATAGGCGCAGTAATCCGCCGCGTAATACGCGCTCGGGCGATGATTGCCGGAAGCGCCGACGCCGCCGAACGGCGCGCTGCTGGCGGCGCCGGTCAGTGGCTTGTTCCAATTGACGATGCCGGCACGGCTGCGCAGCCAGAACTGCTCGTAGCGTTCACGGGAATCGGACAGCAAACCGGCCGCCAGACCGAAACGGGTGGCATTGGCCTCCTCGATGGCGGAGTCGAAATCGGCATAGCGAATCACCTGGAGCAGCGGCCCGAAAACCTCCTCATCACTGCGCGGCTGCAGGGCCGTCACATCGATGATCCCAGGCGTCAGCAGGGCTGCGCCTTCCAGCGGCTGGCTCATGTCCAGCAGCGGTCGCGCGCCTTTGTCGATCAACCGTTCCTGCACCTTCAAGAGATGCTGAGCCGCATCCAGGGAGATTACCGCGCCCATGAACGGCGCCGGCTGGGCGTTGAATGCCCCGACCTTGAGGCTTGCCGCCACGCTGACCAGGCGCGCCAACAACGCATCGCCCCAGCCGCCTTCTGGTACCAGCAGGCGCCGTGCGCAGGTGCAACGCTGGCCCGCAGAGATGAAGGCGGACTGGATGATGCAGTACACCGCCGCGTCGATATCGGTTACCTGCTCGACGATCAACGGATTGTTGCCGCCCATCTCCAGCGCCAGGATGGTCTCCGGGTGGCCGCCGAACTGAGCGTGCAGCAGATTGCCGGTGCGGCTGGAACCGGTGAAGAACAGGCCGTCGATACCGGGATGCGCGGCCAGGGCGGCCCCGGTTTCCCGCGCCCCCTGCAGCAGGTTCAGCACCCCTGCCGGCAAACCCGCCTCGATCCAGCATTTGAGCGTCAGTTCGGCCACTTTGGGCGTCTGCTCACTGGGTTTGAATACCACGCAGTTACCGGCGAGCAAGGCCGGCACGATATGCCCATTGGGCAGGTGGCCTGGGAAGTTATAGGGGCCGAACACCGCGACCACGCCGTGTGGCTTGTGGCGCAGAACCCCGCCCTGCATACCCTGTCTATGCCCGGTGCGTTCAGCGTGGCTTTGAACCGAAATGGCCACCTTGCCGATCATGCTGGCGACTTCGCTGGTGGCTTCCCACAACGGCTTGCCGGTCTCCTCACCGATGGTCTGCGCAAGCTCGTCCTGCCTGCTCTTGAGCACCGCGGCGAAGCGTTCGAGCAGCGCGATTCGCTCGTTCAATGGCACGGCAGACCATGCAGGAAATGCATCGCGAGCGGCCTGCACGGCGGCGTCGACCTGCTCGGCATCTGCTTCACGGCCCACCCAGAGCACCTGCTGGCTGACCGGATCGAGGGACTCCAGACTATTGCCCCGTCCTGTCTGCCAGAGACCTGCAATGTAATGCGTGCTCATGGTCTATCACTCCAGGCTTCACGGTTCGACAGGCCACCGCCAGGCGGTGACCTTGTTCTATAACGGCTGCCACTCTATGGCGGCATCACCGGTCGGGGCAGACGGCACGTCGCCCCTGATCACATCAGAAACACACTCAGGCCTGCGCGGCCAACATCACTGCGCGTACCTGATCTCCCACGCTCAGGCGCAGACGCCTGGCGGTCAGTGGGTCGACCACCAGGGTGCCAGCGGCCATGCGCGCCCGCGCTGCGGTGATGCGGCAATCCTCGCGCTTGCGGTTGTGCACTAGATACACCGGCGCATCGTCCCCTGGCGTACCGATGGCCAGTACCAACAACTGGCTGTCGCGAATCGCACGGATCTTGGCGGTTTCTGCCTCGATGGCCGGGCCGGCATCGAAGATGTCGACATAGCCCTGATAGCTGAAACCTTCCGACTTGAGCATCGCCAGCGCCGGCTCGGTGTCCGGGTGCACGCGGCCGATCACTTCGCGCGCGGCCTCGGACAGGAAGCAGGTGTACAGCGGGAACCTCGGCATCAGCTCGGCGATGAACGCCTTGTTGCCGACACCGGTGAGGTAATCCGCCTGGGAGAACTCCATACGGAAGAAGTGCCGACCGAGGCATTCCCAGAATGGCGAACGTCCTTCTTCATCAGAGACACCGCGCATTTCGGCGATGATCTTGTCGCCGAAATGCTCACGGAACTCGGCGATGAACAGCAAACGCGCCTTGGACAACAGACGCCCGTTCAGCCCGGTGCGGTGATCGGCATGCAGGAACAGCGAGCAGAGTTCGGAATGGCCGGTCAGGTCATTGGCCAGAAACAGCGTTGGCACCTGACGGTGGATATTCAGTTCCTGGGAGGCGCAGACAGTGAGGCCGACCCGGTAGTTGTACCAGGACTCACGCAAGCCAACCCCACCGGCAATCGCGGAGATGCCTAGCACACGGCCGTCGTCGTCTTCGAGAACGAACATGTAATCGCAATCGCCGCGCTCGGCTTCACCGCGAAAGGTCTTCTCGGCACGACCGACCCGATAGGCCAGACGAGCCTCGTTGGCTGGCAGGGTGGTCAGCCCGGTGCCCGTGCTGCGCGCCAGATCAATCAGCGCCGGCAGGTCACCGGCACGTACGGAGCGAACGATCATGATGCCTCCAGAAAACTGCGAGCCAGACAGCTGGCATTCATCACTGACACGTTCATACCGCCACCAGCCTTACCTGCCCGCCTTCAGCAACGCCGAGCGTCTGCGCGGTGATCGGGTCGAGCACCGCGGGCTGGCCAGGCGCCCAATTCAGTTCGGCAATCACCGCACGAAAGCCCTGCAACTGCTCGTTGCTGACCAGATAAGGTCGCCCACCGCCGTCGGTTTCGCCGAGCACCACAGGCGCCAGCACGCTCTGGGCGATGGAGCGAATGCCCGAGATCCGTGCATGCAGGGTCGGTGCACCATCGAAGATGTCGATGTAATGGTCGGTCTCGAAACCATCACGCATGAGAATGTCGAAGGACACCTGGGCACGCGGATGCACCAGGCCCATGGACTCCTGCGCGGTATCCGGCAGCAGCGGCACGTAGATCGGGTAATGGGGCATCAGTTCGGCGAGGTAGGCCCGGCTGCGCAAGCCGCACAGCCGCTCGGCTTCGGCATAGCTCATGCCGAAGAAATGCCGGCCCACTGCATCCCAGAACGGCGACTCGCCAGCGTCGTCGCTCTCGCCGACGATCTCCACCACCATGGCATCGGCGAACCGCTCCGGGTGGCAGGCCGCGAACAGCAGACGAGCACGGGAGTTGAGCTCGGACCAGACACTGTCGACCAGCGAGCGCTCGACGTAGAAACTGGTCAGCAGGCTGTTGCCGGTCAGGTCGTGGCACAGCGAAAGCACGTGAATCTTGTTGTGGATCTTCAGCTCACGGGAGTTGTGAACGAAGGTCTCGTTGCGAAAACTGTAGAACGGCTCGGAATAGCCGGCCGAGGCGACGATGCCGGAGCAGCCGACCAGGCGGGCAGACTCACTGTCCTCGAGCACGAAGAAATAGCGCTCCTCGCCATTGAAGCTCACTTCAGCCGCGAACGAGGCCTCCGAGGCGGCGATCTTGTCGCGCAGCCGCTCGGCGTTGTCCGGCAGCGAGGTGACCCCTACCGGGCTGTCGGCAGCCAGGCGCTGCACTTCAGCGAGGTCGGTCATTCGCGCAGGGCGCATAACCAGCATGGTGTCACTCCTTCAGAAGAGCCCGGGCACAGCAGTCCCGGCGGCGAGAACCATCATCCATGGTGCCGACCGTAACATCCGGTCGGGCGGATAAGAGCACTGGCGGCACTCGGGCCGCCAGCAAGGCAGGTCAGGCAGCAGCAACCACTTTGGCCACTGCGCGCTCGAAGCGATCCAGACCTTCATCGATATCGCTATCTTCGACCACCAGGCTCGGCGCGAAGCGCACCACGTCCGGCCCAGCCTGAAGAATCATCAGGTTCTCTTCGGCAGCTGCGTCGAAGAATGCACGCGCCTTGCCCTTCCACGCCTCGGATAGCACCGCACCAATCAGCAAGCCCATGCCGCGTACGCCAGAGAACACGCCGTACTGCTCGCCAATCCGTTCCAGACGCGCCTTGAAGCGCTCATGCTTGGCCTTAACACCGTCCAGTACTTCAGGCGTATTGACGACGTCGAGAACCGCCTCAGCCACCGCGCAACCCAGCGGATTGCCGCCGTAGGTGGTGCCGTGGGTGCCGACTGCCAAGTGACTGGCCAGTGCTTCGGTGGTGAGCATGGCCGCAATCGGGAAGCCGCCACCCAGGCTCTTGGCGCTGGACAGCACGTCAGGCGTCACACCGTAATGCTGGTAGGCGAACAGATGGCCGCTGCGGCCCAGGCCGCTCTGTACTTCGTCGAACACCAGCAGGGCATTGTGTTGATCACACAGCTCGCGAGCGCCCTGCAGATAAACCAGATCCGCCGGCAGCACACCACCCTCGCCCTGAATGGGCTCCAGCACCACGGCGCAGGTCTTGTCGCTGATCGCCGCCTTGAGCGCGTCGAGATCGTTGTAAGGCACGTGGGTGATGCCCTGAATCTTCAGACCGAAGCCATCGGAATATTTCGGTTGGCCACCCACGCTCACGGTGAACAAGGTGCGCCCGTGAAAGCTGTTGGTAGCGGCGATGATCTCGTACTTTTCGGCGCCAAAACGGTCGTGAGCCACACGACGCGCCAGCTTGAAGGCCGCCTCGTTGGCTTCCGCGCCCGAGTTGCAGAGGAATACGCGCTCGGCGAAGGTGGCCTCGACCAGCTTCTTGGCCAGGCGCAACGCCGGCTCGTTGGTGAATACGTTGGATACGTGCCACAGGGTATTGGCCTGTTCAGTCAGGGCCTTCACCAGCGCCGGGTGCGCATGGCCCAGCACGTTGACGGCGATGCCACCGGAGAAGTCGATTAGCTCACGACCGCTCTGATCCCAGACGCGCGAACCAGCACCGCGCACCGGCACGAATGCCGCAGGCGCGTAGCTGGGCACCATCACCTGGTCGAAATCGGCGCGTTGCACCGGGTCGTGCTGAACGGACATCGGAACTCTCCTGACAAGACACGCTGGCACGATAGGGCCAGCGATGCGAAAGATTGTAGGGGGTGCTCGAGGGTCAGCATTGCCGGCATGCGACAACTTCTTACAGCGCCAACCCAGGCTCCAGACGCTCGCGAAAAAGCCGCATAACGCGTCGGCGAGGCGCAGTTTAAACGTTGCCGCTATCTGGACGCACGGGGTCGCAGATATTTAACCATTCAAGCGCCGTGAACAGCCGCTGCATGCTGCCCGACGGCGCGTGACAAACGGTATCTCGACTTAAAACACACATGAAAACTATTTGCATCCAAGCCCCTGCAGCATATTGCCAGGGCCTGGTGTGACGGTGATATCATTTTGCTCGCAGCACGACCTCCATTCGTGAACGGCGTCCGACAGTGAACCCATCAAGGATCTGATGGCCTGTCGCAGCTTTACTCAACGCAATGCATCGACTCGTCCAGTCAAGGAAGCGCGAGATGAACGCGAAAGAACAACAGCTCACCGAACTGCTTACCCTCACCTCACGCACGATCACCCACATGACAGCCGCGATGACCGCACTGTCGTTCGATCTGCTGCGCAGCGATGACGGCGGCGTTCGCTCCGCCGCCTCGAAGATGATCACCCGGCTTGGCGCAGTCAGCCAGGAGCTCGATCAGCAGTGGGCGTTGATCAGTGAACTGACCGGCATCCAAGCTCCGGATCGGCACGACACCATCGAAGAAGTCCAGCTGCATACTGCCTGACCCAGGCAGTTTCCTGCTCCGGCCGACCGCACCGCTGTCGGCCTGTCACCGTATTGGCACATACTCGACCTTCATCTTCATTACCGCGGATGTACGCCATCATGGCTACGCCTGCCCAGCCCAGTTACAGGAACCTCCCCCATGAGCGCCCCCAGCACCCGCGTCATGCTGTATGCCAATGATCCGGGCAAGACCTGCGCGTTTTATGAGCGCCACTTCGGTTTCGTGAGCAGCGCGGAAGATCAGGGCGTGATCGAGCTGCATCACCCTCGCGGCGGGCTGATCCTGCTGGTACACCGTGCAGCCGTATCACTGAAAGGCAACCAGGCCCGCGTGAAGCTGGTGTTCGATGTGGAAAACCTCGAGGCCTTCCGCAGCCGCGCCCTGAGCAATGGCCTGGAGTTCGGCCCGATACACCAGGGCGAGGGCTATGGCTTCGCCAACAGCAAGGGCCCCGACGGCAATGGCGTAAGCATTTCCAGCCGGGCGTTCCGCTCGCGATAAAACGCCTCAGCCACGCGCAGCCAGATATTCGCGCTGCAGTACTGCGATCAGCTCGGCCGCCGGCATGGCTCGCGCCAGAGCCGCGCCCTGTCCTGCCCAATGCGCAGCGAACTCGGCATTACCGGCCTTCGCTGCTGCGGCGATGAGCTGCTTGCCAGCATCGTAGGCGATACCGAAACCCGGCACCGGTGGATGCCCGGCAGCGCCCACCTCAGCCATGAAACGGTTGAGAATGCCGCGCGCCGGACGCCCGGAGATCACCGTGGTCACCTGAGTAACCTGCGCCCGCTCACTGCCCAGCATGCGTCGGTAGGCTTCATTGGCCGCCGACTCCGGGCAGAGTATGAATGCCGTACCCAGCTGAGCCGCGCAGGCGCCCAGGGTCATGGCAGCGGCGATACCGGCGCCATCCATGATGCCTCCGGCGGCGATCACCGGCCGCGACAGATGCCGCACCAGCACACGCACCAGCGCCAGGGTGCCGATTCCCTGATCGCCACGCTGCGGATCGAATACCCCGCGGTGACCACCGGCCTCGATACCTTGGGCAACGATCACATCGATACCGGCTTGTTCCAGCTGGTACCCCTCCTCCAGCGTGGTCGCCGACGCCAGCAGGGTGATGCCAGCCTTTTTCAACGCATCGATACGATCCTGGGAGGGCAACCCCAGGTGAAAACTGACGATCGGCGGACGCTCTTCTAGCAGCACCTCGAGCTGACCGTCATCATTCTGAAAGCTGCTGTAGATATCGCCGATGACCTGTGGAGCCGGCACATCGAACTCGGCGAAGTAAGGCTGCAGATGATCCAGCCAGGCCTGCTCTGCGACCTGGTCGGCAACGCTGGGGCGATGGCAGAACACGTTGATATTGAAGCGCCTACTGGTGCCGGCACGGGTCTCGATGATCATCTGCCGCCCGGCTTCGGCCTTCACCGCAGCGATGGAGATGGAACCCAGGCCTCCGGCATTGCTGACGGCTGCGGCCAACGCCGGCGTAGCGGTGCCAGCCATCGGCGCCTGAATGATCGGATAGTCGATACCCAGTGCTGCACAGTTCATACGATCCTCGCTGATGTCCGTTGCAGAGGCCTGCGACTATAGCCCACTGATCATTCGAAATCCCGACGCAGGGTCTGCAACACTTGCTCATGCAGGGCGTCGACCAGCGCCGGCAGTGCGGGCGCACGGCTGCGCATCACCACCACATCGAGCATCGGCAGGCTCGGCAGTCCTTGGGCGGCGCCGAGCACCTGCAAACTGGCCGGTACGCAACACCGGGTCAGTACGCCGAGCGCTGCGCCACTTTCCGCCACCGCCAGCTGCCCGGCCACACTGGGGCTGTTGTAGACCACCCGGTAATCGCGGCCAAGCGCCTCGAGACTCTTGAGCACGCGGCTACGTGCCTGACTACCCAACTCGTACACGGCAATCGGCAACGGGGTTTGCCGCCAGGTTTCCTGGCGAGCATTGCCGACCCACACCAATTCCTCGCGAAACAGCAGCTCGCCGCGCTGCGGCTTGTCACGGGTAACGATAGCCACATCCAGTTCGCCGCTTTCCACCTTGGGAATCAACTGCGTAGAGGGTTCGCACACCAGGCTCACTTCCACCGCAGGCTGCCCGCTGGCGAAATCGTTGAGCAGAGGGGTCAGATAACCCAGTGCGTAGTCATCGGGGATACCAAGAGAAACCTTGCCCTCCAGCCGCACGCCGCCCAGTGCCAGCAGTGCTTCGCTGTGCACCCGGAGCAACTTGCGGGCGTAGGCCAGCAATTCCTCGCCTGCCGGCGTCAGGCTCAGGTGCCGCGGCCCACGAAGTAGCAGCGGGCGCCCCACCGCCGCCTCGAGCTTCTTGATCTGCATGCTCACCGCCGATTGCGAGCGCGCCAGCCCCACGGCCGCAGCCGTCAGCGAACCGCTGCTGACGACTGCAACGAACGCCTGCAACCAATCGATCTGCAAATTCTGCCTAGCCATGGCCAACCATTCGATTTTCGAATAAAAGACCACAGCATAATCCGTTTTACGGGATCTGCTGCACTTGGCACTCTGCTCGCTCCCCCAGCAGGCAGGCCCACCATGAGTCGTCGCACCGCCCATCTACAGCTGCATTCAGCCGCCCTGCTGGTCGGGGTCTCGGCATTGTTCGGTGAGTCACTGAACGTCAGCGCGAGCATGATCGTGCTCGGGCGGGCAGCGTTCGCTCTGCTGGCCTTGAGCGCGATCTGTGTGTGCCTGGATCTTCGCCCCTGGCGCGGCGTCAGCACTGCCACGGCAGCCAAGCTGTTGACCACCGGCGTCGCACTGGGCGGGCACTGGATTCTGTTTTTCATGGCCGTACGAACCGGCGGTGTGGCAGTGGCCACCCTGGGCTTCGCCTCGTTCCCGGCCTTTACCGCGCTGATCGAGCGACTGATATTCGGACAGCGCCTGGGGCGTACCGACAGTTTGATTGTGTTACTGGTGTCGATCGGGCTGATTCTGGTGACGCCCTCTTTCGACCTGCGTGACGGCGCTACAGCAGGCCTGCTCTGGGGCATTCTGTCCGGCGCAAGTTATGCCGCCATAGCGGTTGCCAACAAACACTTCGCCAGCAAGGTAGACGGCTTATCGTCGTGCTGGTGGCAATGTCTGGCCATCAGCGTGGCGCTGTTGCCCTGGAGCCTGCCGGAGCTCCCCGAGATCGGCTTCCACGACTGGTGGCAGTTGGCGGCCCTGGGCGTGCTCTGCACGGCGCTGGCCTACAGCCTGTTCATCGCCTCGCTACGCCATGTACGCACGCACACCGCAGCGGTGGTGATCGCCATGGAGCCGATCTACGCCATCGCCGGCGCCTGGCTGATCTTCGGCTCGGTACCAACTGCCAGCATGTTGCTGGGCGGCCTGCTGATTCTCGGCGCGGTGGCCTGGGCCGGACTGAAGAGCAGAAACTGACTACCCGGCCAACATCGCTTCACCTGCAGCTGGTGACACGAAACCCAGGCAGGGCCTGGGCATCGACCGAGCCGTTCGTCGGCTGCCGAGTCGAATTCATGCAGTTGTCGCAATTGCCACGCTAGCTTTCGCCTGGCAACGTTATCGCCTATGCTCCGGCTTCGGGCACAAGACCCGTACCGCACAGACCTGCATTCCTGTGCGCAACAATATTCACTGCCCAGCGCAGAGAAACCGGCACCCGGCCTGATCGCAGGATCATCGACATGACGGCCATGACCGGTGCCCGCCTTGCCCTCTGGCGCAGCCACATAGCCTGCACTGCATCATCAACGGACTTCAGGGCATTGTGACCATGGATTGTTTGATCATCTATTCGCGTGATGGCGAAAGGCGATTCCAGACCCTCACCACCCGCTTCATTCCCAATATGAAGGCGGTGGAATTCACCGTACTCAACGCAGAGCTGCCTGCCGGCCATTACCCGCAAGGCCTCGAGGCCAGCGGCTCAGTCAGAGAACTGATCCAGCAACTCGGCATCGAGATCATTGACGTGCTGCCCGTGCGCAAATCCGCGCCACCAGGCGAAGAGCGGGCATAACCGCTACGCCTAGGCAGCGCAAGTCGTTCAGGGCTGCCAGGTGGTGCGTTCACCGCTGAGCTTGTGATCGAGAAAGGTAGCAGCACTGATCAGTGCCAGATGACTCAGCGCCTGCGGCGTATTGCCCAGATGATGGGCACGTCGGTCGAGCTCCTCGGCGTACAGCCCCACCGGGTTGGCGTAGCGAAGTAGCTGCTCGAACTCCAGATGCGCCTGCTCGACGCGCCCGGCGCGTGCCAGACACTCCACGTACCAGAACGAACAGGCAACGAAGGAACCCTCCTCGCCTTTCAAACCGTCATCGGTGCGGTAGCGATAGACCATGCCATCGCGCACCAACTGATGTTCGATCGCGTCGAGCGTGGCCAGCCAACGTGGATCGCTGGCGGCGACAAAGCGCATTAGCGGCATCAGCAGCATCGAACCATCGACATCCTGACAACCGATGCGCTGGATGAAGTGGCCGCAGTCCTCATCCCAGAAGTTGTTCCAGATGTCATCATGAATGGCCTGACGCTGATCGTTCCAGCGCAAGAAAGGCGCCGGCAGCGAGCGTTTCTCTGCCAGGCGGATGGCCCGATCCAACGCCACCCAGCACATCAGCCGCGAATGCAGAAAGTGCTGCTCCTCGCCGCGTATCTCCCAGATACCGACATCTTTCTGCTGCCAGCTGTCGCAGACCTGATCGACGATGCCCACCACATGGTGCCAGCCGTCGTGGGAGATCGCCTCACCGTACTTGTTGGCGAGGTACACCGCGTCCAGCAACTCGCCAAAGATATCCAGCTGAACCTGATCGTGGGCCTCGTTGCCGATCCGTACCGGCTGCGCCCCGCCATGCCCGGCAAGATGATCGAGGGAAGTCTCTGGCAACTCATGCTGGCCACGAAGGCTGTAGAGGATGCGCAGATGGGCCGGGGTTTCCGAACAGTCGTCGACGCGCTCGCGCACCCAGCGCATGAAGGCATTGGCCTCTTCGGTAAAGCCCAGGCGCATGAATGCGTAGACGGTGAACGACGCATCGCGAATCCAGGTGTAGCGGTAATCCCAGTTACGCTCGCCGCCCGCCGCCTCAGGCAGTCCGTAGGTGGCCGCAGCGAGAATGCCGCCGTGCTTGCGTGAGGTCAGCAGCTTCAGTGCCAGGGCCGAGCGGTGCACCATCTCGCGCCAACGTCCGCTGTAGTTGGACTGTTTGATCCAGCGCCGCCAGTAGGCAACGGTGGCCTCCAGGCAGTGCTCGCAGGCACCGGCAGCGACCAGCGGGTCGTCTGGCGCGCCCAGCACGAACTCGGCATGTTCGCCTTCCTGCAAATCGAACTCGGCAACACCACAATGTTGATCGATCTTCAGTGACTGGCTGGCGGAGAGGCGCAGGCTCGGCTGATCGGGCGCATGGAAGAGCACATCGTCGCCCTCCATCTCCGCGACCGTATCAGCACGGCTGTAATCATGACGAACCCGGCAGCGCATGCGGATCCGTGCGCTACCGGAAACCACCTGGATACGGCGAATCAAACGCGGATCATCATCCACATCGGCGTTGATCGGCATGACATCGGTGCACTCCACTACCGCAGAATCGTCCAGCCAGCGTGTCTGCAACACGTTGGTGTCCGGCAGGTAGATCTGCTGGCGACGCGCACCGGGCAGATCCGGCGCCAGCTGGAAGACTCCGGCCTCAGGGCTGTCGAGCAGCGCCGTGAAGATCGACGGGCTGTCGAAATCCGGCCAGCAGAAAAAATCCACGCAACCGCTGTCAGCGACCAGTGCTGCACTGCGCATGTCACCAATAATGCCGTGGGCTTCGATGGGCATCTGACGCCCCTGAATTTCAACCATTGTCACGAAACTCCGGGTAAAGGCTCATACCGCCGTCGATGAACAGGGTCGTGCCGTGAACGTAATCGGCGGCATCGGAAGCCAGCCAGACCACCGCATTGGCGATGTCTTCGGCTTCACCGATGCGGCCGTAGGGAATCAGTTCGAGCAATGCCTTGGCGGCTTCGCCTTCGGTGGCCTCGCGATTGATCGCGGTACGGATCGCACCGGGGGCAATGGCATTGACGCGAATGCGCTGCTCGCCCACCTCCTGGGCCACGCTGCGCATCAGTAGGTCGAGGCCGCCCTTGGACGCCGCGTAGTTGGCGCGCCCTGCCCACGGGATCAATTGATGCACCGAACTCATCTGAATGATCTTGCCGGCCGCACGCGACACGTCTTCGCGAATTTCCTGCTGGCGGAATTGGCGCAGGGCTGCACGCACACAGAGAAACTGACCGGTAAGGTTGACCTGCAGCACCTGGTTCCAGTCCTCCAGGCTCATGTCCACCGTCGGCGCATCACGCTGCATGCCCGAGTTGGCCAGCAGGATGTCCAGCCGCCCGAAGGCCGACAGGGTTTCGGCGAACAGCGCCTCGACCTCCTTCTCGCTGGACACGTCCGCACCCACGGCAATCGCTTGGCCGCCTGCGCTGCGTATTTCCTCGGCCAGTCGCTCCGCCGCCTCGCGCCCGGATCGATAATTCACCACCACGGCGGCACCGGCCTGCGCCAGCGCTTTCGCCGATGCGGCGCCAATGCCTGAACTGCCACCGGTGACCAGTGCGACCTGTTTGTGCAGAGAAATGAGCATGGGTTTCCACTCCTGAACCTGTAACACCTGACTGACCGGCAAGCGGCAGAGTTCAGTAAAAGGCCCGTGCTGCCAGCTCCAATGGCAACACTCATATCCAGCAAAATAAAGGCGAGCCTCTGCCTGCCGCCCCAATGGCTACAGTGAGGCTGCCCTAGCATGCGGTAATTGCCTGCCCGTGTAGTCAGCGAAACGTTCACCACAGCGGATGCGCAAAAGAGCCAGCCAGAGGGCGCTGCGCCTGTGCCGGGCCTGGATCGCGGCGCTGGCGCCATGGGGATATCTCTTGGCAAAAAGATCGAACATGCAGCGCGTGCGACCCTCAAACCACCAAGAGCATCGAGACCGGAGGGGCGCATGATGACCCAACGAATACCAGAGGATCCTAACCAGGCACCGGGAACACTGGGCACGCCAGGCGAGCAGCCTCCCCTCGGCCATCCCCAGGAACCGGACAACGATGTATTGCCGGACAAGCCGCAGCCCGATCCGGTTTGCGCGCGCTGATCCAGCTTTCATCAATAACCAGAAAGGAGTGAACCCATGGTCGCCTTCGAACCGCAATCGCAACCCGACCGACAGGGCCCGGCACGCCAGAACGTAAGAGGCTGGGAGCGCTTGCTGTCCATCGGCGGCGGCCTGCTACTGGCCGCGCTGGGCGCCAGCAAACAGGGCCAGCAGGGTAATCGCCAGCTGAGTGCCGGCGGCCTGCTGTTGCTGCGCGGTCTCAGTGGGCACTGCAGCGTGAAAAGCGCGGCGGACGATCCCCTGGAAGAAATCCGCTACCTGCGTGCTCGCGTCCAGCGCCTGCAAGAGCTGGTGCTGATGGCCGAAGAGCTGGCAGACCGAACCCGCGCCGCTCCGGTAACGCCAGTATCCCCTGCCCCTGTGACGCCAGCGCCCATGGATATCCACACGCCCCTCGCAGACGAATTCGCCACTCGCGAGCACAGTCGATAACGACGACGTACAGCCCTTTCAAGCATGAACAGGTGTAGCCACATGGATAACGACAGCAAAGAACGGCCTCACAAGCGCCCAGGCAAGATCATCTCCGGGCACTGGCAGCAGGATGCTCAGGAGCAACTGCGCGCGCGCATCCAGGCCGATCAGTCGCACACCGACGAACTCGAAGCGCTGGCCCAGGTAGCCCGCTCGACCATCGCCGATCTGGAAAATCTCGACGCAGCGCCATCGCCGGATCGTCTGCGTGAAGCGGCCCGCCAGCTCGCCACCATGCGCGACGCGCTGAACAACGCCAGCGGGCATGCCGTGCACACTGTCGATCGCTTCGCCCGTACCCATCCGTTCTGGCTGGCAGCAGGCGGTCTGGCCGTAGGTTTCCTTGCCAGCCGCGTGCTGGTCAAGCGTGAGCGTTCGCTGCAACGTCACGTACGAAAAGGAGTTCTGTAATGACCGAAGATCCGCGGCAACCTCCGGTGGAGCCTTCCCTGCTCGGCCTGCTGCGCCAGCTTACCCGTGAAGTGCAGACGCTCTTCACCAAGGAACTGGCGCTGGCCAAGGTCGAGCTCAACGCATCCCTGCAGGCCACCAAGACCGGGATCGCTGCCGTAGCCGGCGGCGCCATCGTGCTGCTCTGCGGCGTGCTGATGCTGCTGCTTTCCGCCGTTTACGGCTTGAGCACCGTGGTGGCGCCCTGGCTAGCCGCGCTGATCGTTGGGGTGGTGGTCATCATCATCGGCCTGATCATGCTCAAGGTCGGCCAGCAGAAGTTCACGCCCTCTCAACTCACCCCCGAACGCACCCTGGACTCCTTGCAGAAAGACAAGGAAGCGGTGCAGAGGCAAATGTCATGAGTACCCATAGCACCATCGCAGCCGAATCGCTCAAGTCTCCGGAAGTGCTCGAGCAGGAAATCGATCAACAGCGCAGCCGCATCGACGCACTGATCGATAACGTGGAAGCACGCCTGACACCCCAACGCCTGATCGATCAGGCGCTTGCTTACGGCCGTGAAAGCGGTGGCCTGGAGATAGCCGAGCGCCTGGGCCAGACCTTGAAGGCCAACCCGCTTCCCGTGGCCATGACCGCCATCGGCCTGGCCTGGCTGGCCGTGGAGCAGACCCGTAGCCGCCCACAACCTGCTGACCAATTCGCCGAACCGGCCGACCACGAATCCCTTGCCGATGCATTGCGCGAAGCGCGCCAGTCACTCGATCAGGGCACCCACGCAGCCCGGCAGAAACTGCATGACCTCGCGGATAGCGCCGAGTCGGTGAAGAATCAGGTCAAACAGGGTGCCGACAAACTGAACGTGGCGCTGCATCGCCGCCCTTGGGCGTTCGCCGCTGCGGGCCTGGCGCTGGGCGCGGTGGTTGGCATTCTCGGTACGAGCCGCAAGAAAGAAGTCGAAATCGAGGTCGAGCGCTATGAGGTGCCGGACATCATCGATGGCTTCGAAGACCTGGATGACGAACCGCCCTTCCGCCCCGGCGCGATCTGAACGCTGCGGGTTCCTGCGGCCTGGCGAAGGCCTGAGCCGCAAGAGAAGGGATTCTTCAAAACAGAAACGCAGAAACGAAAAAAGCGCCCTTGGGCGCTTTTCGCGTTGCTTCCGGGTGTTCAGTGGGCCCTGGAAGCTATATATGGCGCAGCGGACGGGACTCGAACCCGCGACCCCCGGCGTGACAGGCCGGTATTCTAACCGACTGAACTACCGCTGCGCATACCTCGATTGGTGGGTGATGACGGGATCGAACCGCCGACCCTCTGCTTGTAAGGCAGATGCTCTCCCGGCTGAGCTAATCACCCTTCACTCTCGAAGTGGGGCGCATTCTAGAGAGCGACCTGCACCTTGGCAACCCCCTTTGTGAAAAAAAATTATTGGCGTTCCAAAGGCTTAGGAATCATCACGGTTTCAGCGCATAAACCTGAGGCTGCCTCGATACAGGGTTGGCCTAATCCGCCGCCGGAAGGAATAATGCGCCCTCGCGCTGGCCTGATCGTCGCGCGGCGTATTGAACATCTGCCGCCAGACTGCCCACGCTCTGCACCGATGCAGAAGCCTTGCGCCCGGACTCATGATTTTTTGCGCGCCAAACGCGCGCCCGCAAACTGGAGACACCCCGCTCATGTGGTTTCGCAACCTGCTGGTCTATCGCCTTACCCAAGACGTCAACTTCGACACCGAAACACTGGAAACCGCGCTGGCCGCCAAGCCTGCCCGCCCCTGCGCCAGCCAGGAACTGGCGACCTATGGTTTCGTCGCCCCCTTCGGCAAGGGCGCCGATGCGCCGCTGGTGCACGAGAGCCAGGGCTTCCTGCTGATTTCCGCCCGCAAGGAAGAACGCATCCTGCCCGGTAGCGTCGTCAAAGACGCCGTGAAGGAAAAGGTCGACGAGATCGAAAACGAGCAGATGCGCAAGGTCTACAAAAAGGAACGCGAGCAGATCAAGGACGAAATCGTCCAGGCCTTCCTGCCCCGCGCCTTTATCCGCAAGTCGGCCACCTTCGCCGCCATTGCGCCAGCTCAGGGCCTGATCATCGTCAACGCTTCCAGCCCGAAGCGCGCCGAAGACCTGCTCTCCACCCTGCGTGAAGCCATCGGCTCGCTGCCAGTTCGTCCGCTGACCGTGAAGATCGCTCCGACAGCGACCATGACCGACTGGGTCAAAGCCCAGCAAGCCGCTGCCGACTTCCACGTGCTGGACGAGTGCGAACTGCGCGACACCCACGAAGACGGCGGCATCGTGCGCTGCAAGCGCCAGGATCTCACTGGCGAAGAAGTCCAGTTGCACATGAGCTCGGGCAAGCAGGTCACGCAACTGTCGCTGGCCTGGCAGGACAAACTGTCCTTCGTGCTCGACGACAAGCTGGTGGCCAAGCGCCTGAAGTTCGAAGACCTGCTGCAGGAACAGGCCGAGCAGGATGGCGGCGATGATGACCTGAGCCAGCAGGACGCCAGCTTCACGCTGATGATGCTGACCCTGATCGAGTTCCTGCCGGCGCTTTTCGAAGCCCTTGGCGGCGAAGACACCCCGCAAGGCATCTGAGGTAGCGCAAATCTGTAGGGTGGACGGCGCCTTATCCGTCCACCGCGCTAGGCTCACAGTGCGCACACCAAAAGCACCCCGCTTCACTCTGCTGCTGTCACCACTGACATCCCCTGCAGCATCCAACAATAACCAGCTCCGCACGCTCTCTCGGCTGCGGAACCCGCTACACGTCATTACGGAATCTTCGCCATGTCTGCGCTGATCGCTCTGAGCCGCTTCGTCGGCAACACCTTCGCCATTTGGGTTCTCCTGTTCGCCGTGCTGGCGTTCCTGATCCCCAGCGCGTTTCTGCCGCTGACCTCGTGGATCGTGCCGCTGCTCGGGCTGATCATGTTCGGCATGGGCCTGACCCTCAAGGCCGAGGACTTTCGTGAAGTGGCGCGGCACCCGGTAAGAGTGCTGATCGGTGTACTGGCGCAGTTCATCATCATGCCGGGCCTCGCTTGGCTGCTGTGCCAGCTGTTTGCCCTGCCGGCAGAAATCGCTGTGGGGGTCATTCTGGTGGGCTGTTGCCCTGGCGGTACCGCCTCCAACGTCATCACCTGGTTCGCCAAGGGCGACGTTGCGCTGTCCGTGGGCATCACCGCTGTGACCACCCTGATGGCCCCCGTCGTCACTCCGGCGCTGATCTGGCTGCTGGCCTCGGAATGGCTGCCGGTATCATTCTGGGCGATGTTCAGTTCGATCCTGCAGATGGTGCTGCTGCCGATCATTCTCGGCCTGGTCGCCCAGCGTCTATTGGGCGAGCGGGTCAAGCTGGCCGTCGACGTGCTGCCCCTGGTTTCAGTTGTGTCCATCGTCGCCATCGTTGCGGCCGTGGTCGCGGCCAGCCAGGCGAAGATCGCCGAATCCGGCCTGCTGATCATGGCCGTGGTGGTTCTGCACAACAGCCTCGGCCTCGGCCTCGGCTACCTGGCCGGCGTCCTCACCGGCATGCCGCTGGCACAGCGCAAGACGCTGTCCATCGAAGTCGGCATGCAGAACTCCGGGCTTGGTGCCGCCCTGGCAAGCGCCCACTTCTCACCGCTTGCGGCGGTGCCTAGCGCACTGTTCAGCGTCTGGCACAACCTCTCCGGCGCACTGCTGGCAACCTTCCTGCGCCGCATGAAGGACGACAAACAGGGCTGACCCTGGTTTTCCCTGTTAGGTGATTCATGCACACTATTGGGGCGCGCCAGGGACGACCCTGGGCATGACGCGCATGACTGCCGGGGACGACCCCACCCACAGTAGAGTCGCCTTATGTCCTGGATCATTCTGTTTTTCGCTGGCCTGTTCGAGGTCGGCTGGGCCGTCGGCCTGAAATACACCGACGGCTTCACTCGACCACTGCCCACCTTGCTCACCGTGACCGCGATGGTTATCAGCCTCGGCCTGCTCGGGCTGGCCATGAAGGAATTGCCGCTAGGTACTGCTTACGCCATCTGGACGGGCGTCGGCGCGGTAGGCACGGTGATCGCCGGCATTATCCTGTTCGGCGAGTCCATGGCGTTGATGCGCCTGGCCAGCGTGGCACTGATCATCTGTGGCCTGGTCGGGCTGAAGATGAGCCACGGCTGAAACGAAGGAGCCCGCCAATTGGCGGGCTCCTTCGTTAAGTGCGTAAAGAAATCGCAGCTCAGCGCTTGTCTCCACGCAACGCGGCGACCTCGGCCTGCAGCACCTGGCGTGTGGCCGCAGCGGCCTCGATTGGCTTGCCGGCGATCAGATCGACACGCGACCAGAAGCGGCGGAACAGTCGCTTGCGCGGATCACGACTGAAGAAGCTACCCCACAGGCCACCCAGGGCCATGGGAATCACCGGCACCGGGTTGTCCTGCAGAATGCGCTCTACGCCTGCCTTGAACGCGTCGATCTCGCCGTCGGCGGTCAGTTTGCCTTCAGGGAAGATGCACACCACCTCGCCGTTGCGCAGGTACTCGCCAATGCGCTGGAACGCTGCATCGAACACCAGCAGATCCTCGCTGCGCCCGGCAATCGGCACGGTACCCGCAGTGCGAAAGATGAAGTTGAGCACTGGCAGGTTGTAGATCTTGTAGTACATGACGAAGCGTATCGGCCGGCGCACCGCGCCACCGATCAGCAGCGCATCGACGAATGACACGTGGTTGCACACCAGCACGGCTGCACCTTCATCCGGGATGGCATCCAGGCCCTTGTGCGACACCCGGTACATCGAGTGGCCGAGCAGCCAGATGAGGAAGCGCATGGTGAATTCGGGGACGATCTTGAAGATGTAGCTGTTGACCGCCACGTTCATCAGCGAAATGACCAGGAACAGCTGCGGGATCGACAGCCCGGCGACGCTGAGAAAGAGGATCGACACCAGCGCCGACACCACCATGAACAGCGCGTTGAGAATGTTGTTGGCGGCAATCACCCGGGCCCGCTCGTTCTCGGCGGTACGCGACTGGATCAGCGCATACAGCGGCACGATGTAGAAACCGCCGAACACACCAATGCCGAGGATCGAGCCCAGCACCCACCAAGCATGGCCATAGCCGAGCAGCGCCAGCCAGTTGTGCGGCTGCGCTGCCTCGGGCACACCACCCGATCCCCACCACAGCAGAATGCCGAACACCGACAGGCCGATGGAGCCGAACGGTACCAGGCCGATCTCCACCTTGTGGCCGCTCATTCGCTCGCAGAGCATCGAACCCAGAGCGATGCCCACCGAGAACACGGTAAGAATCAGCGTGACCACGCTTTCGTCGCCGTGCAGCCATTCCTTGGAATAGGCCGGAATCTGCGTCAGGTACACCGCGCCGAGAAACCAGAACCAGGAGTTGCCGACCAGCGAGCGGGATACCACTTTTGGTTGGGTCAGCCCCATACGCAGGGTCAGCCAGGTCTGGCGCAGGATGTTCCAGTCCAGCGCCAAATTCGGCAGCGCGGCATCCGCACGCGGAATAGCACGGCTGGTCAGGTAGCCAATCACTGCCACCAGCACCACCGAGGCGGCGACGATCACCCCGTAATTCGCGCTGGTGAGCATGATCCCGGCGCCGATGGTGCCGGCCAGGATCGCCAGAAAGGTGCCCATTTCCACCAGGGCATTGCCACCGACCAGCTCCTCGGGCCTTAACGCCTGGGGCAGGATCGAGTACTTGACCGGGCCGAACAGCGCCGACTGCATACCCATGGCGAACAGCACCGCGAGCATCAGTGTGAGGTTGCCCAGCAGCACCCCGGCCGCGCCAATCAGCATGATGAATATCTCGAAGAACTTGAGCCGGCGGATCAGCCAGTCCTTGGCAAACTTCTCGCCGAACTGCCCGCCGAGTGCGGAGAACAGGAAGAACGGCAGAATGAACAGCATCGCTGCCACGTTGACCATCAGGTCGCGATCGGCGTCGAGGCTGAGCTTGAAAAGAATCGCCAGAATCAACGACTGCTTGAAGATATTGTCGTTGAAGGCGCCGAGCAGTTGGGTGATGAAGAACGGCAGGAAGCGCCGGCTTTTCAGCAGGGCAAATTGAGATTGCTGGCTCATCGATACCTTCCCTATTGGTGAGTCGCTGAACATTGGACTGCAACTGCTCGGGCAAAGCTACATCCGAGAGCATTAATGTTGGCGCGACACGCCATTGCTCAGCGGTACGATGCCATCAATTGAACAGCGGATTGCCGCGCAGCCGCGCCACGGCCAGATCGACGAAAGCGCGCACCTTGGCAGGCGCCTGGCGCCCCTCCGGGTAAAGCACGTGAATCGGCAACGGCGGCTCCTCGAAGGGGTCGAGCACGATCTGCAGCGCGCCCTCCTGCAGGGCCGGACCAACCTGATAACTCAGTACGCGGGTCAGCCCCCACCCGGCGCTCGCGGTAGCGATCGCCGATTCGTTGGTGTTGCATTGCAGGACGGGATCGACAAGCACCCGCTGCCCCTCGGCAAAGCGCCACTCTGGCGAAGCCCAGGCACTTTGCGAGACGACGATGCGGTGATCTTTCAGCGCGGCTGGGGTCGATGGCACGCCGTACTTTTGCAGGTAGGACGGCGCCGCGCAGATCACTCGCCGCACCGAGCCGACCTGAATGGCGGTGAAGCCGGAATCCGCCAGATGACCGATACGGATTGCCACGTCGATGCCCTCGTCGACGATATTCACCGGGCGATCGACGAAGAAGGTACGCGCGTGCATGCCCGGGTAGGTATCCAGGTAATCCAGTACCAGTGGCAGCACGTACATGTGGCCGAACATCGACGCCGCAGTCACCGCCAGGCTACCGGAAGGCTCGGCATAGTGGCCGGCGGCGGCCAGTTCCGCCTCGGCGATATCACCAAGAATCCGCCGACAGTCCTGCAGGTAGCGGCTGCCTGCGTCGGTGGTTTTCACCGAGCGCGTGGTGCGCACCAGCAGCCTGGCGCCGATCAGATCCTCGAGGCCCGCGACGATGCGCGTCACCGCCGGCGCACTCATGTGCATCTGCCGCGCGGTACTGGCGAAGCTGCCAGTTTCCGCGACCTTCACAAATACCCGCATCGCCTGCCAACGATCCATCCGCCTGTCGATCCTCTTGCTTCAGCGTTGACTACGCAACGAGCGCAGCGGGGCAGTATGCCGTATCTGAGTGACCCCAGAGCGCTTGCGCTCAGAGTCTGTTCGCCATCATACGATGATGGCTCCCACGCTCCAGCGTGGGAGCCTACTAGTCCAGGGCGCTCTGCTCCCGCTTGGCCTCGACAGCGGAAACCACTGGCAGGAACATGGCGGAGGCGGCCGGTGAGCAGAGCTTCTGTGGAAGAGGCTTTAGCCTCGATTGTGCCTGCCTAGGCGTAAAGAGCTCGAGGCTAAAGCCCCTCCTACGAGATCGCTGGATGTGCGCTTGCGCCTTGAAGTAATCCCTGCCTGCTACCGGCATCGACCTTCACATGCTTAGAAAACTCGTGAACCGGCGCTCAGAACCCGAAATCGCTGAGGCTAGGGTAATCGTCCGGGCGGCGGCCCAGTGGCCAATGAAACTTGCGGTCGGCTTCGGCGATAGGCTGTTCGTTAATGCTGGCGTGGCGCGCGCGCATCAGACCGTCCTCGGCAAACTCCCAGTTCTCGTTGCCGTAGGCGCGGAACCACTGTCCGCTGTCGTCGTGATACTCGTAGGCATAGCGCACGGCGATGCGGTTACCGGTATAAGCCCAAAGCTCCTTGATCAGCCGATAGTCGAGCTCGCGGTTCCATTTGCGGGTCAGAAAGGCTTCGGCCTCGGCACGGTTGGTGACGAACTCGACGCGGTTGCGCCAGCGAGTGTCGAGGGTATAAGCCAGCGCCACCTTGGCCGGGTCGCGACCGTTCCAGCCATCTTCGGCCAGGCGTACTTTTGCGATGGCGGATTGCTCGTCGAACGGGGGAAGCGGTGGACGGGACATGGCGCAACTCCTTGCTGTGGATTGGGGATGTTCTCTCGTAACGCATTACCATCAGACTGGCCGGGTCACTCAGAGGGCCAGCTCCAGCCGCTCGCCGCCAGTCTCCTGTGACTGCGCCGGTACAGCGCAGCAGATCAGCACTTCGTTGTCGTCCAGCTTCGCGGTGGGCTGTTTCACGTAGCTCACAGCGCCTTTCAACAGCCGCGTGCGGCAGGTACCACAGGTGCCTTCGCGGCAGCTGAATTCCGGTTCCAGGCCACGGGCCTCGGCCAGTTCCAGCAGTGTGCCCGACTCAGGCGTCCAGCGTCCTTCCTTCAACGACTCGGTGAACAGCACCGCCACCGGCTCGGTCGCCGGCGGCAGCATGGCCGTAGCAGTCGCGGGTTGATCGAGGCTGCGCAGCAGGGACGCCGGGCCGAAGCCTTCGGCGTGGATGCGCCGGTCAGCGATGTTGTAGCCGCGCAGGCCATCGTACAGGCCCTGGGTAAACGCCGGCGGGCCGCACAGGTAGAAGTCGTAATCGTCGAAGGCCAGAAAGCGGGTCAGCAGTGCCATATCGATACGCCCCGCCGTCTCGTAATCGATGCCCGGCTCAGCGCCCTGGGTATCGCCAAGCACCCGCACCAACCTGACGGCACCCTGGGCAGCGGCGACCAGATCGGTGAGTTCGCGGTCGAAGGCGCGCTCTGCTTTCGACCGCGCAGCGTAGAACAGCGTGACCGGCCTGATTCGCTGCTGCCGCCAGCCTTCGTAGACCACATGGCGCAGCATCGCCAGCATCGGGGTGATACCGATGCCACCCGCCAGCAGCACCAGCGGACGATCATCGGGCGGGTCGAGGGTGAACGCGCCGGCCGGGGCGCGAGCGTCGATCAGATCGCCCTCACGCAACTGATCATGGATGAATTGCGACACCCGCCCTTCACGCTTGACGCTGATCCGATAAAGGCCATCGGACGGTGCCACCGACAGGGTGTAGGTACGGATCAGCGGTTTCTCATCCGCAGCCACTTGCAGCCGAACCGGCAAGTGCTGGCCGGCCAGATGCGGCAGCAGCCCGGCGCCATCGACCGGTTCAAGATGCAGCGAGCGGATCGACTGACTTTCCTGAACGATGCGCGCGATTTTCATCGGCCGCCATTGCGTAGCGTACTGGGCGGCGCGCAGCTGGTCAGCAGCCTGCTGCCAGTTGCCGGTGAGCAGCGAACTGTCCGACCAGCCGTCTTCGCGTAGTGCCCAGCGCAAGGCCACCGCACCTGGGCGGCGCACGATACGCCGCGCCTGGAATGTCCACAGCCGCTCGGCGCCCTGGAAGGCAGCGATTTCTGGTGATTCGAATATGACCTCGGCATCACCGCTCATCTGCAGCACATCGCCCGTGGCGAAATCCACGAACAGCAGGCCGGCCTTGCCATTGAGCAGGATGTTACCGAGGGTGGAAAAGAACAGGTTGCCGTTGAAGTCCGGAATAGTCAGCGTTCCGTCAGCCTCGATCCGCACGAAGCCGCTATTGCCACCACGGTGCGAGACATCGACCTGACGCTGCCCATCGACATCGGTATAGGTCGCAACGAAGAAGGTATCCGCCCCTTCGATCAACGTCCGCGCTGCTGCATCCAGCACCGGCAACTCTTTGACCTCACTGGCGAACGGCGCTGCCGGATCACGGGAAAAGGTGAAGTCGCGCTGCTGGATATAGCGCGGGCAGTTGCCGAAGCTCTCTTTGACCGCGACCCGCAGGCCCTGCGCACCGGCAGTCACCAAGCCATTAATACGGTTGCGCCGACGGGTGTGCAGTTCGATGCCAAGCAGGCCAAGCGCAGCACCATCGCCCATTCCTTGCGCAATAGGATCATCTGGGTGCGGGCGGGCAGCGATATCCAGCGTGGCGGGCGTCGGCGAGGCGATAAAGCCAACCTGCCCTTCGAGCATGCCGGCCCAGGCATCGCCCTGTGCATCCACGCTGCCCAGCACCATAAACGGCAGCTGGGCATAGAACTCGCGGTGCTGATCGGGCATGAAGTCACGCACCACACGCTTGCCGACCGCAGCCATCCGCTCGGCGACGCCGAGTTTTTCCTGGATGAGAGTTTCGCCCGGATGCCAGGTGGCAGGCGTTTTCGCGTGATCGGTCATGGCTGTTCTCCCAGTGGCGGCGACGGCGGTGTGGATGCTCAGGCGTTGGCGGTCAGCCCTGCGGCCGTTTCGGGGATAGCGACGAAGCCCGGCAGCGCTTCGATGCGCGTCAGAAATGCCCTGACCTGCACGTAAGAGGACAGGTCGACATTGCCTTCCGGAGCCCGGGCCAGGTAGCTGTACAGCGCCACATCAGCGATGGTCGGATGATCAGCGGCCAGCCATTGGCGGCCGCTCAGGTGACGCTCCAAGCGAGCGAGCAGCACGTGGGCGCGGGCGATCACCTCTTCAGCGTTGAGGTCGTAGCCGAATACCGTGATCAGGCGTGCCGCACACGGCCCGTAGGCCAATTCGCCGGCCGCAACGGACAGCCAGCGCTGCACCGCCGCCGCACCAGCAGGGTCTTCCGGCAGCCAGTCAGTGCGGCCGGTTTTCTTGGCGAGGTAGACGAGGATGGCGTTAGCGTCTGCGATGACGACGCCGTCGTCCTCCAGCACCGGCACCTGACCGAACGGGTTGAGCGCCAGAAACTCAGGCTGCTTGTGCTCGCCCGCAGCGAGGTCGACCTCTACCAGTTCGGGCTTGAGGCCAAGCAGCGAGGCGAACAGAACGGCGCGATGGGCATGCCCCGAGAGTGGGAAGTGATGGATTTTCATGGGTCGGCTCCTGGCTGGCGGTAGACCGGGAGAGTTCCCGATCCGTGAGGCCAGCTTGCGACAGGATGCCGAGTTGAGGAATACGCGTTATTGGCACTACTTTATTGCGGTAAGTGGAACAATCTCGACCTCAGATCGGCAACTGCCCCATCGCCCAGCGCAGCAGGAAGAAGATCACCAGGCCGCCACCGATGGTTGCCAGCAGATGCCGGGTAAGCACCGCGATGGCGATGGTCGCCAGCCCAGCCAGCAAATAGGCGTTATCCCAGCTCAGGGCCCAGTGTTCGCCATCCGGCAGCAGCATGGCGGGCACCACGATGGCGGTGAGCACCGCCGTCGGCACGTAATGCAGGGCCAGGCGCACGGCCTGGGGAAAGCGCAGGTCGGGAAAGGCGAACAGGCTGTAGCGGGTGGCGAAGGTGATCGCCAGCATGCCGACAATCAAGATCCAGTTTTCCATCAGCACGGCTCCTCCAGCAGTGGACGCTGGCAACGCTCCAGCAGCACGCCGACCACAATGCCGGCAAAGGCAGCGGCCATCAGGCCGAGTTTGTACGGCAGGTCATGGCATACCAGGGCGACCACCGCGGCCACCAGCGCCGCGGCGACCTGCGGGCGATTGCGTAGCATCGGCACGACGACACCGATGAAGGTAGCGATCATCGCGAAATCCAGACCCCAGGCGGCAATATTCGGTACGGCCTGGCCGAATACCAGGCCTATCAGCGTGCAACTCACCCAGTTGACGTACATCGCCAGGCCCGCACCGAGGAAATACCAGTGCTTGTAGGGCGAGGAGTCGCTTCGCGCATAGCGCTGCTGCACCACCGCGAAAGCTTCGTCGGTCAACCAGAAAGCCAGCGGCACCCGCCAGCGCTTGGGCAGATGGCGGACGAAAGGCTGCAGGGTGGCGCTGTATAGAGCGTGGCGCAGATTCACCACCAGAGTGGTCAGCCACAGCACCGCCAGAGTTGCGCCACCACCGAGCAGGCTGATGGCAATGAACTGCGCGGAGCCGGCGAACACCAGCACCGACATGCCGACGGTTTGCCAGGCGCTCAGCCCGGCGGCGCCGGCCAGGCTGCCGTAGATGATGCCAAACGGCATGGCACCGAGCAGCATCGGCAGCATGTCGCGCAGGCTCTGCAGAAATTCGTGTTGACGGGACATGAGAGGCGAACCATTGAGCAGGTAGGAGCCCGCTTGCGGGCGATCAGGATTGCCAAAGGCTATGTGGCCGATGCCATGTCAGTCTTGAACGATCTTGCGCAAGTGCGGCGATCAAAGCACCGTAGCCCGGCGTTGAGCACAGCGAAACCCGAGGAAGCTGACCTGGGTATCGCTGCGCTCAACCACAGGCTACGGGGCTGCGTTGGCAGGCGTTGCGGTATTCGCCGGGCGCTACGCCATAAGCCTGCTTGAACTGCCGCCCAAGGTGGCTCTGGTCGGAGAAACCCAGCTGCAAGGCGACATTCAGCGGTGCACAACCATCGCGCAGCAGCGCTCGTGCTTGCTCCAATCGGCGCAGTTGCAGCCAGGCGTGGGGCGGCAGGCCCGTCGAGCGGCGGAACACCCGGGCGAAATGGAAGGGCGAGAGATTCACCGCAGCGGCCAGCTCTTCCAGGGAAGGTGGCTCGCCCAGTCGCGAGGCGAGCAGTTCCTTGGCCAAAGTCACCGCACGGGGCTCCTGGCCAGGCAGCGGCGCCTGGCTAACACCCGCATGCCGCTGGAACAGCATCAGCAGCGTTTCCCGCCATGCAGTCTGCTGCTGCAGCTTACTCGCTTCGCTGTCGAGCAGGCGATGCAACTGCCCAAATGCCTGATGCAGTTGCACATCCTGCAGCACGCTGGCGGCAAATGAAGGCAGGCCGCGCTGGGCCAGCCCCAACTCTTCGAGCACACCATTCACCTGCGCAGGGGCCGGATAGAACGCCCGGTAGAACCAACCCTGCTCGTGGGCCGCCGAACCGGTGTGCACTTCATCCGGATTGATCAGCACCATGCTACCGATGGGGGCCAGATGGTCGGCGCCACGATGGCGGAAACGCTGCGCGCCGTGCTCGATCACGGTGAACACGAAACCTTCGTGCACATGCGGGGTGAAGCGCTGTTTGATATAACGCGCCTGGAGCAGCTCCACCCCAGCCAGTGCGGAGCTTTCCCAGAAACGGGTGCGTTCACCGGAGTCCATAGCGGATCAAACGCCGAAGCGCGCCTCCAGACCGGCCTTAACCACCGGCCACTCATGATCGGTGATGCTGTACATCACGGTATCGTCGAGACGCCCGTCAGCCAGGCGGCGATGATTACGCAGCAGCCCTTCGCGAATGGCGCCGAGTTTTTCGATAGCGCGCTGGGAGCGCAAATTGCTGCCAGCAGTCTTCAGTTGCACACGAACCATCCGCCAGCTTTCAAAGGCATGACGCAGCATCAGGTACTTGATCATGCTGTTGAGCCCGGTGCCGTGCTGGCTGGCGTCCAGCCAGGTCCAGCCGATTTCCACAGCGGGCAAGGTCGGTATGAAATCGGCGAAGCGGGTCGTGCCGACCAACTGATCGCCCAGGCGAATCACGAAGGGCAACGCGCGATCCTCACGCTGCTCGTGCAGGGCCTGGCGATACCAGTCCAGGCGCCGGGTGCCGCTCATGTAGGCCAGTTCAGAGCGGTTGACTTCAGCCAGCGTCACCAACGCAGGAATATCGCCGTCGAGCAGCGGCTCGATGCGCAGGGCACCACGTTGCAAGGTGATCAACTGCGGCTTGAACATTAGGTTTCTCCATAAAAAGCAGCGCCCGCAGTGTATGTGCGACCTTGGTCGCGCCTGACGCTGCGGTACTTTACTGAGACACTACTGCGGTATCTTCTACGCCTCGACGCGAGCACGTAAAGGCGTGCATGCAACGATACAGTCGCCCCTTGGTTCTTCCGGAGTATGCATGTCGCTGTCCAGTTGGCTCATCGCTGCGGTCGCCCTGCTCTACATGGCCGTTCTGTTTGCCATCGCCTTCTACGGTGACCGTCGGCGCAAACCACTGCCGCCGAAAGTACGCGCCTGGGTCTACAGCCTGTCGCTGGCAGTGTACTGCACCAGCTGGACGTTCTTTGGCGCTGTCGGCCAGGCCGCCGAACAGTTGTGGTCGTTCCTGCCGATCTACCTCGGGCCGATACTGCTCTTGCTGTTCGCCCCCTGGGTGATCGAGAAGATGGTGCTGATCAGCAAGCAGGAAAACATCACCTCGATTGCTGACTTCATCGCTGCCCGCTACGGCAAATCACAGTCGCTGGCCATCGTCGTCGCACTCATCTGCCTGGTCGGCGTGCTGCCCTACATTGCCCTGCAACTCAAGGGTATCGTGCTCGGCGTCAACCTGCTGATCGGCTCGGAAAGCGACCCAGACGGCACCCGCGCCCAGGACACTGCCCTGGTTGTATCGCTAATCCTGGCGCTGTTCACCATCCTGTTCGGCACCCGCAACCTTGACGTTACCGAGCATCACCGCGGCATGGTGCTGGCCATCGCTTTCGAATCGCTGGTCAAGCTGCTGGCCTTCTTCGCTGTGGGCGCCTTTGTCACCTACGGCTTGTACAACGGCTTCGGCGACCTGCTCAGCCAGGCACAGCGCAATACCGAGCTCGAAGAATACTGGGCCGTGGCGGTGAACTGGCCGGCCATGTTGGTGCAAACCGGCATGGCGATGATCGCCATCATCTGCCTGCCCCGCCAATTCCATGTCACCGTGGTGGAGAACACCCAACCGCAGGATCTGCGCCTGGCGCGCTGGGTATTCCCGCTGTATCTGCTGCTCGCCGCGCTGTTCGTTATTCCCATCGCCCTCGCCGGACAGATGCTGCTGCCAGCCGGCGTCAGCCCGGATTCGTTCGTGATCAGCCTGCCGCTGGCCGAGGCTCATCCGGCCCTGGCCCTGCTGGCCTTCATTGGCGGCGCATCGGCAGCCACCGGCATGGTAATCGTCGCCTCGGTGGCGCTATCGACCATGATTTCCAACGACATGCTGCTGCCCTGGCTGCTGCACCGCAAAAGCACCGAGCGGCCCTTCGAGGCCTTCCGCCACTGGATGCTCACTGCACGCCGGGTCAGCATCGTGCTGATCCTGCTGCTGGCCTACGTGTGCTACCGCCTGCTCGGCACCAACGCCAGCCTGGCGACTATCGGGCAGATATCCTTCGCTGCCATCGGCCAGTTGGCGCCCGCCATGTTCGGCGCCCTGGTGTGGAAGCAGGCCAATCGTCGTGGCGTATTCGCCGGCCTGATCACTGGCGCCGCACTGTGGGTCTACACACTGGTGCTGCCAGTGCTGGCCCGCGGCCTGGGCTGGCCGCTGGATATCTTTCCTGGCCTGCGCACCTTGCTGTACGCGCCGATCGGCTTCGAAGTGGACGCCCTGACCCGCGGCGTAGTGCTGTCGCTGGCCGGCAACACCATGATATTCGCCTGGGTATCTTTCTTCTCGCGCACCCGGGTTTCCGAGCACTGGCAGGCCGGGCGCTTCGTCAACCACGACTTTGGCAGCAAGCAGGGCGGCCGCACCATGCTCGCGGTACAGGTCAACGATCTGCTGCTGCTCGCCGGCCGCTTCGTCGGCGCAGAGCGCGCGCAGCACAGCTTTAGCCGCTTCGCTGCTCGCCACGGCAAGACCTTCAACGCCGCACAACCGGCCAACAGCGAATGGATCGCCCACACCGAACGCCTGCTGGCGGGTGTACTCGGCGCCTCCTCGACCCGCGCGGTGGTGAAAGCGGCCATCGAGGGGCGCGACATGCAGGTCGAGGACGTGGTGCGCATCGTTGGCGAAGCCAGCGAGGTGCTGCAGTTCAACCGCGCCTTGCTGCAAGGCGCTATCGAAAACATCACCCAGGGCGTCAGCGTGGTCGACCAGTCCCTGCGTCTGGTGGCTTGGAACCATCGCTACCTGGAAATCTTCGAGTACCCGGAAGGACTGATTTGCGTGGGTCGGCCGATTGCCGAGATCATCCGGTTCAATGCCGAGCGCGGCATGCTCGGCAGCACCAATGTCGAGGAAAGCGTCACCAAGCGCCTGTACTGGATGCGCCAGGGCACCGCCCACAGCTACGAAAGGGTCTTCCCCAATGGCCGGGTCATCGAGCTGATCGGTAACCCGATGCCGGGCGGCGGCTTCGTCATGAGCTTCACCGACATCACCGAATTCCGCGAAGCCGAGCGCGCCCTCAAGGCAGCCAACGAGGGCCTCGAGCAACGCGTTGCCGAGCGTACCTTTGAGCTGTCGCAACTGAACAAGGCGCTGACCGCCGCCACTGGCATCGCCGAAGCGGCCAACGCCTCGAAAACCCGCTTTCTCGCGGCGGTCAGCCATGACCTGATGCAGCCACTCAACGCTGCCCGCCTGTTCTCCGCCGCCCTCTCCCACCAGGAAGAAGCGCTGCCGCGGGAAGCCCAGGAACTGGTGCGTCACCTCGACAGCTCGCTGCGCTCCGCAGAAGACCTGATCAGCGATCTATTGGACATCTCGCGCCTGGAGAACGGCCGCATCACCCCGGATCGCAACGCCTTCGTGCTCAACAATCTGTTCGACACCCTGGGCGCCGAATTCAAGGTGCTGGCGGCGGAGCATGGCGTCGACTTCCATATGCAGGGCAGCACACTGCGCGTGGACAGCGACATCAAGCTGCTGCGCCGCGTGTTACAGAACTTCCTTACCAATGCCTTCCGCTACGCCAAGGGCCGCGTGCTGCTGGGCGTGCGCCGCCAGGGTAGACAACTGCGCCTGGAAGTATGGGATCGCGACCGGGCATCCCCGAAGACAAGCGCCAAACCATCTTCGAGGAATTCAAACGCCTGGACAGCCACCAGACCCGCGCCGAGAAAGGCCTGGGCCTTGGCCTCGCCATCGCCGATGGGCTATGCCGGGTGCTCGATCACAGCCTCGAAGTACGCTCCTGGCCAGGCAAGGGCAGCGTGTTCAGCGTCACCGTGCCTATCGCCCGTAATCAGACGCCCGCCCTGCAGCGCCCGCGACCGGAAGGCAACGGCCAGCTACTCACCGGCACCCAGGTGCTGTGCATCGACAACGAGGAAAGTATCCTCACCGGCATGCACAGCCTGCTGTCACGCTGGGGCTGCCAAGTGTGGTCGGCGCGCAATCGCGCCGAGTGCGAAGCGTTGCTCGCAGGTGACGTGCGCCCGCACCTGGCGCTGGTCGACTATCACCTCGACGAAGGCGATACCGGCACCGAGCTGATGGCCTGGCTGCGCACCCGCCTCGGTGAGCCGGTACCTGGCGTGGTGATCAGCGCCGACGGCCGCCCCGAGCTGATCGCCCAGGTGCACGCTGCGGGCCTGGACTTCCTGCCCAAGCCGGTCAAGCCGGCAGCCCTGCGCGCGTTGATCAGCCGCCATCTGCCACTGCAATAAGGCGGGAGCAGACGGTGGATGCAGAGCTTTCTTTTTGTAGGAGGGGCTTTAGCCGCCCGGCCCCTCCCACAAGTTACGCGAACGTCTGCTTACGCCACGTTCCTGCCATAGCCTGCCTTTGAGATACGCCTCACCAGACCATCTGCTTCCGCGTGCGGCTGTTGCAAAACACCGCGTTTCCTGCGAAAACGCGGTTCTCTGGAACATTGGAATGACGGCAATGAGCGAAGATTTACGTATCGAAGACCTCCACCCAGGCGATGGCAAAGCGGCGGTCAAAGGTGCGCTGATCACCACGCAATATCGCGGCTGGCTGGAAGATGGTACCGAGTTCGACTCGTCCTATTCCCGCGGCAAGCCCTTCCAGTGTGTGATCGGCACTGGTCGTGTGATCAAGGGCTGGGATCAGGGGCTGATGGGGATGAAAGTCGGCGGCAAACGTCGCCTGTTCGTGCCCGCGCACCTGGCCTACGGCGAGCGTTCGATGGGCGCGCATATCACGCCCAACTCGAACCTGACCTTCGAAATCGAGCTGCTGGAAGTGCTGACGCGGGACGACTGAGTCACCCCGCGCCTGCGACTGGCTATCTACTGCTTGGGTTGAGGCTCGACGCGGTCGAAGCTGAGACCTTCGCTGCCCTTGATGTTCCAGGGGTCGCCCTCGCTACCGACGAAACTGACGTCGGTGAAGCTCGAATTGCGCAGGCCATCGATCTGCGCCCCAGCCTTGCCCGTGAAGCGCACCTGCTCGAAGGCGACGTTCTCGTGGAAGGCGTCGTGGGCGCTGTCACCCTTGACCTGAATCGCCGCACCGGCAGCATCCTCCACCGTCACGTTGGCCACGCGGATATCGCGGAACTGGCCAGGAACAGTCGAGCGCTTGTAGTCGAGAATGGCGTTGGGGTCGTGGTAGTCGAGGGTCATGATCACCCCCTGCTTGACCGTATTGCGGATAGCCGAATCGCGAAAGGTGACGTTGCGCGCACCACCGCCCATGAAGTTGGTGCTCTTCATGCGCAGGCCGGTATCGGTGCCATCGGAAACGTTGTCTTCGGCGAGGATGTTCTGGATCCAGCCGCCGGTATGGCTACCGGCGACCACCATGCCGTGGCCACGACGGAAGTAGTTGTTGAAGATCCAGGCATCTTCCTGAGGCGGCTGCTGGGTCGCATCGGCGCCGGTGCCCGATGCGAAGTTGACGCAGTCGTCGCCGGTGTCGAAGAAGTTGTTGAAGACCATGGCGCCCTTGCTGTTGGCGAACTCGATACCGTCACCATTGTTGGCGTCGTAGGTCTTGTGCACGGTGCCAGCCATTACCACGTTCTCGGTCTCCAGGTTCATGATCCCGTGGTAGGCCGGATTGAGCACGGTGAAGCCGCCGTAGAAGACGTTGGTGACGTTGCGCAGGGTCATCAGTGACGAGCGCATCTGCCCATAGGCGTCCTTGACGATGATGCCCCGCGCTACCGCCTTCTCGACCTGATCCTTGGCGAGAATGCCATCTTCCATGTAACGGGTGTTGTCACTGGCGCGATAGAACGGCAGCGTGTTGCCCAGCTCGTCACGGCTGTCGTCGTTGCGCTTCCAGCCGTTGCCGTCGATGGTGCCCTTGCCGACGATGCGGATGTTCTCGAACGACTGATGCTGGCGCGGATCACGCGGCAACGCGTTGATCAACGACGCCGGGCGCACCATGGTCGAATAGGGATATTGGATATAACCCTCCAGCGGGTAGTCCTCGCTGCGTTCCGAACCCAGTAACGTCGCGCCCTCGGCGACCTCCAAGGTCATGTTGCTCTTCAGGTACAGCGCGCCGGTCTTGAACACGCCAGCCGGGATCAGCACCTTGCAGTTCAGCGAACAGGCATCGATGGTCTTCTGGATGGCCGCCGTGTTGAGCGTCTTGCCGTCGCCTTTGGCACCCTGCTCCTCGACGTTGAAGACCTCGGGGGTCGCCGTGGTTCGCTGCACCAGCACCGGGCTGTCGCCGGACTCGCGCCCGTCGGCATCCACCGAACGCACGGTGAAGCGGTACTCGGTCTCGGGCTTCAGGCCATCCACGGTGTAGTTATGGATGGAGATGCGGTGATGGAAGTTTTCCGTATCGGCCTTGTAGAACTGATCGATGTACGGCTTGGCTGGCGAATGCTGGTCATTGTTGGCGTTGGCGCCGCCCAGTTTCTTGCCGTCCATGTAGACGTGATAGTCGACGATGCCGGCGGCGTTCTCCGGCTTCTCCCAGACCAGAATGATCTGGCTGTCGTCGTAGGCCAGGGTCGGCACTTGAACCTTGTGGGGCGCGTCCAGCGCCAGGGCAGAAGCGCTGAACAGCAGCGCAAGCGGTACGACAACATACTTTTTTTGGCGCCAGGCACCCTGCACTGCTGACGCAGATGAGCTCTCGATGAGCGGCATATTCTTATCCTTGTTATGGCCAATCTATTGAATCAGCTGAAATTAAACCAGCCATCGAGCCGGTTTAATAATCAGCCAGGCGAAATCGTCACACCCTAAAGAAGTATGACAACCGACAAGATAGCCAAAATTTCTGCTACGTCCAGCCTGGAAACGGAATCCTCCTGGCGGGGCAGCGACCGGACAGAGATTCAGTCGTCCTCTGGCTCGTCCAGAGGCAGGCCGGCAGCTCGCTCGAGCAGCTCGGGAGGCAGGCTTTTGCTGGCCCGGGCACCGAGCAGCTTGAGATTTTCGGCACGGCTTATCAGGTTGCCGCGACCGTCGACCAGCTTGTTGCGCGCACCGGAATAAGCCTTGTCGAGTTGTTGCAGGCGCATGCCCACCTCGTCCAGATCCTGGATGAAGGCCACGAACTTGTCGTACAGCGCCCCTGCCCTTTCGGCGATTTCCCGAGCGTTCTGGCTTTGCCGTTCCTGACGCCAGAGGCTGTCGATTACCCTTAACGTAGCCAGCAGCGTGGTGGGGCTGACGATCACGATGTGCTGGTCGAAGGCCTCCTGAAACAATCCCGGATCAGCCTGCAAAGCGGCCGCGAATGCCGCCTCGATGGGCACGAAGAGCAGCACGAAATCCAGGCTGTGCAGCCCGTCCAGGTGCTGGTAATCCTTGAGCGACAGCCCCTTCAGATGGCTGCGCAGAGAGAGCACGTGCTGCTTCAGGGCCAGTTGCCGCGTCGGCTCATCGGTGGCGGACACGCACTGCTGATAGGCCGTGAGGCTGACCTTGGCATCGATCACCACCTGCTTCTCGCCCGGCAACTGGATCAGCACGTCCGGCTGGAAGCGCTCGCCATCGGCACTCTTCAGGCTGACTTGAGTATGGTACTCACGGCCCTTTTGCAGACCGGCATGCTCCAGCACTCGCTCGAGCACCAGCTCCCCCCAGTTGCCCTGGGTTTTCTGCCCCTTGAGGGCCTGGGTGAGATTCATCGCCTCTTCGCTCAGGCGCTGATTGAGCCCCTGCAGGCGCTCCAGCTCCTTGCCCAGGGAAAAGCGCTCGCGCGCCTCCTGCTGATAACTCTCCTCGACCCGTTTCTCGAAGGACTGGATGCGCTCCTTGAGCGGGTCGAGCAACTGGCCGAGGCGCTGCTGGCTGGTTTCCGAGAAGCGCTGCTCGCGCTCGTCGAAGATCTTGCCCGCCAGCTCGGCGAACTGCGCCCGCAAGGCGTCACGGGCGCCCTGCAGATCTTCGAGACGTTGCTGGTGGTTTTCCTGTTGCTCATGCAGCTCGGCAGCCAGGCCAGCCCGCTCGGTATCCAGGCGACGCAGCTCGGCTTCCTGCTGATCACGCAGCGCCTGCCCACCTTTGATCTGCTCGCGCGCCAGTTGCAGGTCGTTCTGTAGCAAATGAGTCTCGCGGCGCAGCGCGGCCAGCTCGGCCTGCTGGTCAGCCTTGATCTCGAGAATCTCGGCAAGCTCTTCGCGGCAACTGTCCAGTTGCGCACTCAGGCCTGCCTGGGCCAGTTGCGCGGCATTCATGCGCTCCTGCGCCAGGCCGGATTGCAGGCGCATCTCCTCGGCCTCCCGGGAAAGGGCGACAGCACGCAGCAACAGGGGAACGGCACAGACCAGAGCGCCGACCAGAAAGGCCGGCAGAAGCGAAACGAGATCGAAGGGCATACAGACATCCAGGCGAGACTGCCTGGCAGTATACCCGCGCGGGCTGCTCTACAGAGGCTACAGACGCTGCAGCAGATCCCGCGCTTCGTCCTGCCCCTGCAATGCCGCCAGCTCCAGCCAGTGGCGGGCCTGCTCCAGCTCCAGGGTGCGCGGCTGGCAGTAAAGACGCCCCAACTCCAACTGCGCAACCCCGTCACCGGCACGTGCCGCCTGGCGTAGCAGCTCCACACCCATACGGCGATCACGGGCGCTGTCGCAATCACGACAAAGCATCTGGCCAAGACGGCTCTGCGCCTGCACCACGCCTTGGCGCGCTGGCTGCTTGAGCAGGCGACCAGCGATGCGCTTGACGCTCGTAGCATGCCCCAGGCGCGGGCTGTCTAGCAGCCAGGCGGCGACACGAACAGGTACCTGGGCACGGACGGGAAGCAGATGAAGCTCGGAATGGGATAAAACGCGGGGCATATTGGATAAAGCAGGGGCTACCAGAGAGGCGCGCCACTCTACTCTTTTTTCGCCCCAGGTAAAGCCCGCCCTACTCCTTGCTGGCCTGCTTGCGACAATCCACAGAAGCTGTGGATAACTGTGTGCATATCGTGGGAGAAAGACCTCCCAGCACCGATGGTATGGGGGTCGAAGTCAAACTGGCTATTTTTTCACCAAATCTAAAAAATCCATATTTTTCATATACTTAAATTATCTCCTACGACACTTACAGGATTTACGCAAGCGTAAATATGCAGCTTGACAAGCTGCATCGCGATTGTGCACAAGTCCGTCTGCACGCCGCCTGGGACGCCCTTTTGCGGGGCATCAGGCATGCTCCAACGGGCCCACGCAATGACAGGCGGACGTTCTAGCCCCGCACCAATAACGCTCATGTCACCATTGCGACATAAAACTGTGAACGGCACATTCAGCAAACAGTGCGTTTGGCAGCCCATGTCGCTTCGGGTTACCGTCGTAAATCCCCCGCCGATGGATGACGCCCCATGCTCAGCCGCCGCACCAGACTGCGACTGTCTGTTGTTTTCACGCTGCTCGTGGTGTCCGTTGCCGCCCTTTATCTGGGTGGCAGCTACCTGCTGCAGCGCAACGGCATCGAGAAACTCGATTGGCATGGCGTTTCGCTCTCCCGCACTGGCTTGAATGTGAAGGATCTGCAGCTGACTCAACGCAGCAGCACAGGCACTCTGGATCTGCACAGCCTGGATCTGCAGTTGGCCTGGCGCGACTTCGGCTTCAGCCTGCCGTTCTGGCAGTACCTCGATATAGGCAGCCTGGCACTCACCTGGCGACCAGCAAGCGCAGAGGCAGCGCCAGCCACACCTCCAGCCGATCTCGACCTGCAACAACTGGCCGCACCACTGGCCTTACTGCCACGCAGCCTGAGGATTCACCAGCTCGCCGCCACCTTGCCCTGCGCCCGTGGGCAGTGCACCGCCACAGGTGACCTGAGCCTGCTGCATGATGAGGATGACCACCTGGCAATACAGCTGAATCTTGACCACCAGGCGCAGGTCTTGAATGCCTCGCTACTTCTACAGCCGCACAGTGATGCACTCGATCTGCAACTGACCCTGGCCATAGATCAGCAACCACAAGTGACCCTGAAAAGCAGCCTGGAACACCTCGGCGATGGCCTGGCCTGGAGTGGCCAGCTCGACGCGACGCAACTGACGCAAGCGGCGGTCTTGCAGAACTGGCTGAGCGCCTGGACGGTGCCGGAAGGCACGCAGTGGCCTCAGGCACCGGGAGAGATTGGCCTGCAAGGCTCATGGCAATTGAACATGCCGCGCCGCGCAATGGATGTAGACAACCTGCTGGAAGCCATCGGCCAGTTCGATCTACAGGGCAACCTGCCCCAGCCTTGGCCATTTCCTGGCATCGGCCAGTTGCAAGGCCAACTGGCCCTGGCAGCAAACAACGACGGGAAACAGTGGATCGCCAGGCGCGTCGAGGCGGATCTGCAGCTCACCCAGCCGAGTGCCGACTGGCTGAACGTGCTGCCGCCGGAGCTGCGCAGCGAATCCCTGCGTGTACAGGTGCAGCCTGACACGCCGCTCGGCGACCTGCGTAGCGATCTGGCCGAGCGCAGCCTGCCATTGAAATTGACGCTTGCACTGCGTGGCGCCACCCGCCTGGACTTGCAAGGCCGCCTGGCGTTGGCAAGCTCAGCGCCCTGGGCCGTGCAATTCGCCGACACGCGCCTGACCAGCCGCACCACCACGGCCAACCAGGCTGGCTGGCAAATCGGTGAGCTGACCAGCGACCTCAAGCTGGCCGGCCACGCCGATGGCAGCGCAATCGAGTTGAGCCTTGGCCAAGGCTCACAGCTTCAGGCAGCCACCCTCAAAGGCGCCGACCTGAATGCACAGAAGCTGCAAGTAGAGCTCGCTGGCAGCGCCCTGAACCTGACGCTGCAGGACGGCACCCTGCAGAACTGGCAGTTCAAGGGCCCGCTGAACCTGAGCACCACACGCCTGGAGCAGGCCAACCTCAAGCCTCAGGGCTGGCGTTTGCAGAGCCAGATAGCAGCAGCGGATCTGGCTGGCACCCTGCGCGGCAAACTGAGCAACGACAGCGACCTGCAACTGGACCTGGATGCCCGTCTAGACGCCAAACAGAACCTGCAGCTCAAGGCGACCCTCGGCGAACTGTTCCTGCGCTCCGGCAACCCACTGGCGAAAACCCTGGTGCAGTGGCCGGAGTTACTCGACCTCAACAGTGGCCGCCTGAATGCCGTCGCGAACCTGGCCCTGACCGCCGGCGGCAGCGCCCCGAGCGTTGACCTGAGCCTCACCGGCAAGGGCTTGGGTGGTATCTACGACCGCTCCGAACTCAGTGGCCTGGACACCCGCCTGCAATTCAAGCTGGCGCGCCAGCACTTCGACCTGGCCATTGATGAGCTGAAAATACAGCAGGCCAACCCCGGCCTGCCCATCGGCCCGATCGAGGCCCGCGGCCGCTACAGCGCATCACTGGCCAGCGCCGACAAGGGCCAGTTGCAGGTGAACCTCGTCCGAACTGCCCTGATGGGTGGGCAAGTCACCCTAACGCCAGGGCAATGGGATCTCGCCTCCAGCAATCAGTTGTTTCCTATCCAGATACGCGGCCTGGAACTCCAGCAGCTTTTCACCCTCTACCCGGCAGAAGGTCTGGCCGGTAGCGGCACACTGGACGGTGATCTGCCGGTGCGTCTGGGCCAGAACGGCATCAAGGTGGAGCAAGGCCATATCGCCGCCCGCCAACCCGGCGGGCGGCTGCAATTCAGCTCGGAGAAGATCAAGGCCCTGGGCCGCAGCAACCCGGCGATGCAGCTGGTGACGCAGTCCCTCGAGGACTTCAACTTCACCACCCTGAACAGCTCGGTCGACTATGATCAGCACGGCAAACTGCGCTTGGCCATGCGCCTGGAAGGTCAGAACCCGGCCATCGAGAATGGCCGGCCGATTCACTTCAACATCAACCTGGAGGAGGACATCCCCAACCTGCTCGCCAGCCTGCAGCTGACGGATCGGGTCAACGAGATCATCACGCGGCGCGTGCAACAGCGTATGTTGCAGCGCAATACCGCACCCAAGGAGCCTTGACGAGGAGAAGCGCCATGCGCTTGCGTAGTTGCATCACCGCCCTGCTGCTGGGGCTACTGAGCGTAGCCTGTACCCCCACGGTACAACTGGCGATGCCCAACGAGCCGATCAACATCAACCTGAATGTGAAGATCGAGCACGAGATCTATATCAAGGTGGATAAGGCACTGGACAGCATGTTCAGTGAATCCAGCGGACTGTTCTGAGGAAACGCAAATGAGCCTGATCAAACCCTTCGCCGGCCTGTTGCTGCTGCTCAGCCTGAGCCTGCCGGCCCACGCCATCAGCCTCAACGAGGCGATGTCCGCCCTGAGCGATGCCAAGGCCAGCGGCCAACTCGGCGAACTGCCCAGTGGTTACCTCGGCGTGGTCAAATCCGGCGGCCAGGCCGACGAGATCGCCAAACTGATCAACGCCGCCCGCCGCGCCGAATACCAGAAGCTCGCCCAGCAGAACGGTATTCAACTCAGCGACGTGGAAACCATCGCCGGCCAGAAGGCTATCGACAGAACTCCCGCCGGGCAGTACATCCAGCAGCAAGGTCAGTGGCGCCGCAAGTAGCCGCCAGGAGCGCCCGCCGTACGCTGCGGGCGCTTTGTGATCTCCCCCACGAAAACGCTACAGACCCCGCCAGCTCTGCCCTGTGGCGGAACTCGGCTGCGCCGGCCAAGTCTCACGTTCGCCATCGCCACTGATCAGAGGACGAGCGACATGAGCCTTATCGACTGCCCCGAGTGCCAGAACCGTATTTCCGACAAGGCTCAGGCCTGCCCGCAATGTGGCAACCCGATGAGCCATCCGGTCAGTAATCGCTGGCTGTCGGAAAAGAACGTCGGCCAGGTTGCCGGCGCCACGACGGCATGGCTCACAGCACCATGGATCGCCCGCATGGTTTTTGGCGTGGTGGCGATGATCTGCATCACCGTGATCATCGTGGCCCGCTAGCGCACTTTCACCGATTGCAGCAACCGCGCCACATCCTTGGCGGCACGCTCGATGGCCGCTTCGTCATAGGGCGCGAAGCCCATCACCAGCCCAGGCGCCCGAGGTTTCACGCAGTAACGCTGCAAGGGCATCACGTCGATGCCTTCCGCGGCCAGCCTCGCCTGCACGTCCAGCTCATCGCCCGCCAGCAGACCACACACCACATCCAGCCCCGCGCGTATTGGCGGAACGTCGATCAGCCCTTGCCAATGCTGCTCGGCGGCATGAGCGAAGGCCTCGGCCCGCGCCGCGTACAACTTGCGCATGCGCCGCAGGTGGCGGTCGAAATGCCCCTGCGCGATGAAGTCGGCCAATACCGCCTGTGAAAGGCTGTTGGCGTGCCGCGCAGTCAGCGAAACCAGGCGCGTGAAGCTCTCCACCAACTGCGGCGGCAATACCACGTAGGCCAGGCGCAGAGACGGAAACAGCAGCTTGCTGAAAGTCCCGGCAAGAATCACCTGAGCGTCGCTGTTGGCCATGCTGCGCAGCGCCGGGATGGGCTTGGCGACGAAGCGGTACTCGCTGTCGTAATCGTCCTCGAAGATGTAGCTGCCGTTTTCACTGGCCCAACGCAGCAACGCAATGCGCCGTGCTGGTGACAGCTCGCCGCCCAGCGGTGCCTGGTGCGATGGGGTGACATAGGCCATGCGCGCGCCCGGCGCCAGGTGAATCCCTTCCTCGACCTGCAAACCTTCACGGTCAACGGGCACATCGACCATCTCCACGCCGCTGGCCTTCATCAATTGCCGGGCGCCGGGGTAGCCGGGGTCTTCCATCCACACCGTCTCGCCGGGCGCAACCACTAGCCGCAGGGTCAGATCCAGCGCCTGCTGGACGCTGCCAAGAATCACGATGCGCTCGGCTGTCACCCGCACGCCACGGGCAATCGACAGGTACTGGGCGATGGCATTGCGCAGCACGGGCAAGCCCGCCGGGTCGGCATCCAGCATATCCAGCAGGCGTGACGAACGCAGGTGCCCGGTGTGCAGCTTGCGCCACAGGTCGATAGGGAATGCCAGGACGTCGCCGCGGTGCGGAAAGAACGGGCGCAATCCAGCTTGTGCTCCACCACTCATGAACACCGGCTTCTCTGCCTGCAGACGCTGCGCCCAGAGCGTATCTGGCGCGTCACGCTGCTCTACCTGCGGGGCGATTGGCCGCCTTACATAGCCCGCGTTCAGCGTGGCATCCGGCAACACCACGCAGACTCGCGTGCCATAGCCGCTGTCGGTATTCAGATAGCCTTCGGACTGCAACTGCTGGTAGGCGGCCTGCGCCGTACCACGCGCCATGCCGTAATGCTCAGCGAGCGCTCGCGTACTGGGTAACTGGCTGCCAGATGGCAGCCGACTGCTGAGGATCGCCTCGCGCAGCGCGGTGTATAGCCAACGCTGCAGGCTCTCGCCTGGCTGCGGCTCGCCGAGCGGCAGTGATACCACCAACGGCCCTTGATTCTTGGCTGCCATGAACGCCTCTCTTGGATCAATCCATTTAGCACTTTATGGATCAATACGCTGATCCACTTCAAGTAGAGAATCGCCTCGTCAACTGCAGCGATCGCGCCCCAAGCGTATCGCCCTTCCTGCGCCGCACCTTGCGGCCAGGCAACCGCTTTCGAGGAACACCTGATGAAGCAACGAATTCTAGTCATCGGCACCGGTTTCGCCGGTCTGTGGAGCGCCCTGAGCGCAGCGCGTCTGCTCGACCTGCAGGCACGCGAGGATATCGAGGTCTGCGTGATTGCTCCCAAGGCGCAACTGCACGTGCGGCCACGCTTTTACGAGGCGGATGTAGCGCGGATGAGCGCACCGCTGGACAAGCTGTTCGCCGTGGTCGGCATCCGCTTCGTGCAAGGCTGGGTCACGGGTATCGACAGCGCCAGGCAAACCCTGACCTACCGAAGCGAACACGGCCTCGACAGCGAGCTGGGCTATAGCCGCCTGATCCTCGCCAGCGGCAGCCAGGTGGTGCGCCCCGCCTTGAGCGGCGTCGAACATGCCTTCGATGTCGACAGCCTGGAGCAGGCCCTGGCTCTGGAGCGTCATCTCCACAGCCTGCGCGATCTGCCAGACAGCCCCGCGCGCAACACCGTAGTAGTCGCGGGCGGCGGCTTCACCGGTATCGAAACCGCTACCGAGCTGCCCGCTCGCCTGCGCAGCATCCTGGGCGACGATGTTGATATCCGCGTGATCGTGGTCGACCGTGGCGAGCGGATCGGCGCCAGCCTGGGCGAACACGTCGCCCCCATCGTGGCCGAAGCCAGCGCCCAGCAGGGCGTTAACTGGCGCCTGGGCAGTGCAGTGGGTTCGGTAGATGCGGGCGGCGTCACGCTCACCAACGGCGAACGCATCGACGCCCAGACGGTCATCTGGACGGTTGGCGTGCAGGCCTCGCCGCTAACCCGAGAGCTGACTGCCGAGCGGGACGCTCAGGGTCGCCTGCATGTTGACCGTAACCTCAAGGTCTCCGGGCTGGAGAGCGTGTACGCCGCCGGTGATACCGCCTACGCGGCAGTAGATGACCACGGCAACCATGCGCTGATGTCCTGCCAGCACGCCATCGCCCTGGGCCGATCTGCAGGCAACAACGCGGCGGCCGACCTGCTCGCTATCGCACCCATTACCTACAGCCAGCCCAAGTATGTCACCTGCCTGGATCTCGGCGAATGGGGCGCGCTATTCACCGAAGGCTGGGAGCGCAAAGTGATGCTGACCGGCACCAAGGGCAAGCAGCTGAAAACCGAGATCAACACCCAGTGGATCTACCCGCCAGCCGCGATCCGCGAAACCGCTCTGGCAGCGGCCGACCCGCTGATTCCAGTGGTGGCCTGATCCGCAGCGTTTGATGCATGACCAACGCCATCACGGGCTGCTGCACGAAGTCGGCAGCCCGTGCCTGCAAACTGAATTGAGCACCACCCATTGCAGCAATCAGCGCATCTTGTTCTAATTTGCGACTAATTCTTATCTGCATTGAGGCGCGTAAACGCCAACGGGTACGTGCTCTCGATGACGCCTCTCGATACCAACCACCTGCATAGCCTCTACGCCAGCCACAGCGGCTGGCTGCAGCAGTTTCTGCGCCGCCGCCTGGGCGATGGCGCCGATGCCGCCGACCTGGTGCAAGACACCTTCGTGCGCCTGCTGCTTCGCCCGCGCAGCTTCGACAGTGACAGTGGCGAGCGCTCCTACCTGGCGACCATAGCCCGCGGCCTGAGCATCGACCACTGGCGCCGCAAGCAATTGGAACAGGCCTGGTTGAGTGTGCTCGCCAACCGTCCGCAAGCGCTGCAGCCCTCGCCGGAGCAGGCGGCGTTGATCATGGAAACCCTGCACGAAGTTGACGCCATGCTGCTGCGCCTACCTGCCCGGGTGAGGGAGGCGTTTTTGCTGGCTCAGCTCGATGGTTTGCCCTACCGCGAGATAGCCCGGCAGCTCGGCGTATCCGAGCGCATGGTCAAGAAGTACCTGGCCCAGGCTCTGCTGCATTGCGCCCTGCTCGAAGCGGAGCTCGACGGCCTGCTGGTCGAGTGACGGCGATGCATACCCAACAAGACCGCACGCTCAGCCATGCCAGCCTGCAACAGGCCGCCAACTGGTATGTGCTGCTGCACGACGAACAACCAGACAGCCAGATGCGCCAGCAATGGCAGCAGTGGCTCGAGCAACACAGCGAACACCGTGACGCCTGGCACTATGTGGAGCGGGTCAGCCAGCGCTTCGGCAACCTGCAGCAACAGGACGATCCCCAGGCCCTGCGCCAGGCTCTGGGTCAGGAAAGCCGCGCGGGCTTCAGTCGTCGTCAGGGCCTCAAGAGCCTGCTGATTATCGGCGCCGGCAGCGTGCTTGGCTGGGGCACTTGGCGCAATACTCCGCTACCACGCTTGCTGGCTGGCTGGACGGCGGACTTCGCCACCGGCACCGGCGAGGTGCGTGAAGCCAGGCTGGCTGATGGCACCCACCTGTGGCTTAACGCAACCAGTGCGGTGGATGCCCAATTCAGCACCAGCCTGCGCCTGCTGCACCTGCGTTTCGGTGAAGTGCTGATCGATACCGCGAAAGACGCCAGGCCCTTGTTCATCGACAACAGGCATGGCCGCATGCAGGCCCTGGGCACCCGCTTCAGTGTGCGCCAGACGCCTGAAGAAACCTGGCTGACGGTGTTCGATGGCACAGTGGAAATCTGCACCGCAGATAGCCGCGAGACGCGGCGGGTCGAGGCTGGCCAGCAGGTCGGCTTCAATGCCCAACGGGTTGGCGGCCAGGCACCCGCCGCCAGCGCTCGCGAGTCGTGGACGCGCCATGTGCTGGCGGCTGAGGGCATGCCCCTGGGGCAACTGCTCGAAGAGCTATCGCACTTTCGCCGTGGGCACCTGGGCTGCAATCCGAGCATCGCCAGCTTGCCGGTGATGGGCTATTTCCCGCTGGACGACAGCGAGCAAACACTGCAACTGCTGCAAGCTGCCCTACCAATCCGTATCCAACGGCTCACCGACTGGTGGGTGAGCGTCGAGCCAGCCAGTGCCTGACTGAAAAGAAAATCATCGATGCGGTTCCCTTTCTGCAATCTCGCTCGGTAATCCCTGAGAAGCCAACTATTCGAACAACTCCAGGGGACACCATGCACTTGCCAACCGCGCACTCCTTCCAATCCCTGCGGCCACTCGCACTGGTCTTGCCAATGGCGCTGTCCCTCGCTCCGGCCTTGCTGGTTTCGCTACCGGCAGCGGCGCAGGAAAGCCGCGAGGTGCGCACTTACAGCATCGCGCCAGGCCCGCTGGCCGGCGTGCTCAACCAGTTCTCGGCCCAGGCGGGCATCTACCTCGCTGGGCATAACGACCTGGCGACGGGCAAGAACAGCCCCGGTCTGAATGGCAGCTACTCGGTGTCCGCTGGGCTTGCCCTGGTGCTGCAGAACTCTGGCCTGGAAGCAGTCGCTCTGGGCGGCAGCGGCTACGTGCTACGCCCGCTGCCAGCCAGTGGCGCGCTGCAGCTCGATAGCACCACTGTGTCTGGAAGCGCGCTGGGCAGTGGCGAGGCACCGGGTGAGCCGCTCGCCGGTTACGTGGCCCTGCGCAACGGCAGCGCGACCAAAACGGATACAGCATTGGTCGATACCCCGCAGTCGATCTCGGTGGTCACCCGCGACGAGCTGCGCAATCGCCAGTCGGAAACCCTGTCCCAGGCACTCAGCTATACACCGGGTGTCACCAGCCAGCCGACCAGTTTCAACCGCACGGCGGATCGTTTTCGTATCCGTGGCCTCGATGTCGAGTCCGCCACCGGCGGCTCGCTGCGCGATGGCCTGCGCCTGCAGAACAACTCCTATGACGGCATTCAGGAGCCCTATGGCCTGGAGCGCGTCGAGGTGATTCGCGGCGCGGCGTCCGTGCTCTACGGGCAGCTGTCGCCAGGCGGCATGATCAACGGGGTGAGCAAGCGGCCGACTCGGGAGCCGCTGCGCGAACTGAACCTGCAGGTCGGCCAGAACGACCGCAAGCAGCTGTCCGCTGACTTCAGCGGCCCGCTCGGTGAAAGCGATACGCTGAGCTACCGCCTGACGATGCTCAAGCGCGACAGCGACACGCCGCAGGATCATATCAATGACGACAGGCTCTATATCGCACCGGCGCTGACCTGGCGCCCGAACGAAGACACCTCCCTGACCCTGCTGTCGTTCTACCAGAAGACCGAAACGGGCTTCTCCGCGCCGCTGCCCTATCAACTGGTCAAGGGTGTGGGCGACGCGACGTACCAGATAGGCCGCCACGACTTTATCGGCGAGCCCGGCTACAACGAAATGAACGGTGAGATGTCGACGCTGGGTTACGAGTTCGAGCACCACTTCAACGAGCAGCTGCGCATCAACCACAAGCTGCGTTACTACCAGACCGACGTGGACTGGAAGTACCTGCAGATACAAACCTCCGCCGCGGCCATCAATCAGGCAGCCACCACGGGCATCCTGCGCCGCCAGTACAGCGACCGCCACGAGCGCGCCCGCGGCCTGGCCAGCGACACCAATATCGAGTCCAAATGGCAGCTTGGTGGCGCCGAGCACAGCGTACTGCTGGGCTTCGATGCTTACGACATGACCTACGACTCGCACAACTTTCGCGGCGTAGCGCCAGCGCTTGACCTGAGCCGCTACAACTACGGGCAGCCAGTGGTAGTGAACAAGGACTCCAGCCTGGATCGCGGCTCACAAATCGACACCCTGCAAAAGGGCGTTTATCTGCAGGATCAGATCAACATCGACGACCGCTGGGTTGCCGTACTCGGCGTGCGCCACGACTGGGCCGACCAGGATCAGCGTCAGCATCGCAACGGCGTACGCACCAGCCAGAACAATGAAGCCACCACCTACCGCGCCGGGCTGGTGTACAAGTTCGATAACGGCCTGGCACCGTACCTGAGCTACAGCGAATCGTTCTTCCCGGTGTCAGTGGCCGTTGCCGGCGGGCAGAGCTTCGTGCCCACAGAAGGCAAGCAATACGAGGCGGGGATTCGCTACCAGCCCGACGGCCGCAACCTGCTGCTCAGTGCGGCGGTTTTCGAGCTGACCCAGCAGAACGTGTTCAAGCAGAACCCTGCCACCAACATCGCCTCGCAGACTGGCGAAGTGCGCTCGCGCGGCTTCGAGGCGGAAGCCAAGGCCGACCTCAGCGAAGCCCTCAGCCTGATCGCCTCCTACGCCTATATCGATGCGCGCATCACAGAGAGCGTGATCCCCGGCGAAGTTGGCCAACGCAGTGAAGACACGCCCTATCACCAGGCGGCGCTGTGGCTCGACTACAACTTCATGCGCCTCAACCTGCCGCAGCTCACCGTTGGTGCTGGCGCCCGTTACAAGGGCACCACCCAGGCCTCCGAAATGGACTCGGCGATGCCCGCCTACACCCTGTTCGATGCCATGGTCAGCTACCAGCTCGACGCGAACTGGGACGTCAGCCTCAACGCCAACAACCTCACCAACAAGCAGTACACCTACTGCGAGTTCGCCACCTGCACCTATGGCGACGAGCGCCAATTGGTCGGCTCGGTGAATTTCAGCTGGTGAGGTGAGATTCGTCAGCCGCCACCTCAGGTGTGCGGCTGAACCTGCCTTGCAGCGCTCTTGGCGTGCCGAGCAGGCCTATCGAGCCGGGATTACCAGAACCATGGTTTGGCAGCCTGTTGCGGCACACCTAGAGCGCCGCTCACAAAGACAGCAGACGAGCAGGCCTACCCCCGCCGCGCCTTGAAAAAGGTCTTCAACATCGCCCCGCACTCCTCTGCCAGCACTCCGCCTTCGACCAGCACGCGGTGGTTGAGAAAGCCCTGGTCGAAGAACTGGCCGCGACTCACGGCCATGCCCGCGCGGGGCTCGCTGGCCCCGAACACCACACGCTGCACCCGCGAGTGGACGATCAGCCCTGCGCACATGGCGCAAGGCTCCAGAGTCACGTACAGGGTGCTGCCTGGCAGGCGGTAGTTGCTGACGGCCAGGGAGGCGGCGCGGATGGCGACCATTTCGGCGTGTGCGCTGGGGTCGTTGGTGGAGATCGGGCAGTTGAAACCGCGGCCGATCACCTCGCCGTCCTGCACCAGCACGGCACCGACCGGCACTTCGCCGCGTTCGGCACCTTTCCCTGCAAGCTCCAGCGCTTCACGCATAAAGCGTTCGTCGTGGCTGCGATCGATGATCAGCGGGGCTCTCAAGTTAACGCTCCCAAGTCAGGACTCTCACGTCAGGCGATCTCGATGGCGGCCATCAGGCCGGTTTCCATATGGTCGATGACGTGGCAATGGAACATCCATACGCCAGGATTATCGGCCACGAAGGCGATGCGCGCGGTCTCGTTCTTGCCGAGCAGAAAGGTGTCGGTGTAGTACGGCTCGATCTTGCGGCGGTTGGAATCCAGCACCTTGAAGATCAGCCCGTGGAGGTGGATCGGGTGCTGATACTGGGCCATGTTGCGCAGCACGAAGATGTAGTGACCATCCTTCTTCAGGCTGGCGATGGGCCGGTCAGCGCAGGTCTTGTCGTTGATGTCCCAGGCCTGGCCGTTGATCTGCCAGTACTTGTAGCGGCCAGCGGCTTCATCGGCCGGGGATGCCAGTGACGCCGCCCACTCGAAGTTGAAGCGCAGGGTTTCGGCGCGCTGCAGATCCGGCTCGGCCACCGGGTTGGCCGGCAACGCAGGCGGCCACTCCCCCGCCGCTTCGCTGCTGGCCACCGGTTTGATGGTGGCCAGGCGCAGCGGCCCGTTGCGCAGTGACAACGCTTCGCTGCCGACGTCCGGCACCTTGAGCGCCAGGTCGATGCGCATACCCGGCCCCAGCCAGTATTCCTTGCCCAGCGGGCGCGGCTGGATCGGGTTGCCGTCCAGCGCGTAGATGCGCGCATCGCCCTTGGGCAGGTTGAGGCGGTAGGTGATGGTGCTGTCGACGTTGATCAGCCGCAGGCGTACCACCTGCCCAGCCGGCAGCTCCAGGGTCGGTAGCGAGATGCCGTTGATGGTCGACAGGCGCCCACGGGTGCCCTCGCGGGCCGCCTCACGGGGAACGCTGAATGCCGTGAAGGCCCCCTGTTCGTCCACATGCCAGCTTTTCAGGCACAGGGTGCGCTCGTGCTGGAACCCGGTGGGTTCGCGCTCTTCGATGATCAGCGGGCCGACCAGCCCACGACCCAGCTGTTTGGCACTCGACTCATGAGGGTGGTACCAGTAACTGCCGGCATCCGGGGTGACGAAACGGTAATCGAAATATTCGCCCGGGAGCACCGGCAACTGGGATACGTAGGGCACACCGTCCATCTCCAGTGGCAGGCGAATGCCGTGCCAGTGAATGGTGGTGGCTTCGGGCAGGTGATTGATGAAGCGCACACGCAACTCGTCGCCCTGACGGCAACGCAGCTCGACGCCGGGGGCCTGGCCACCGAACGTCCAGGCAGGCGTGACATGGCCGGGCACCAGCTCGATATCGTGGGGCGCGGCGATCAGCTCGTAGTCGTGGGTCTTGCGGTCGAACGGGCGCCCCAGCCAGTAACGCGCGCCACCAGCGCCCAGGCCAACGACGCCAAGGCCGACCAAACCGCCCAACACCTGTCTACGGGTGAAACTCATGAAGCCTGCTCCTGAAGCGGGACTGCGGTGACACTAATCAGGTCTGAACGACTGCGCCTCTGCGGGCGCTGGAGAGCTGCGCACGATACACCTTGAACGCGGGGGCGTTAAGCCGCGACACCGCGACATACCGCCCGGCCCGAGTTCAAGAACGCCGGTAAGCACGCGTGGTCAGCAGATACACCGGTAGCCCCGACACCAGCACGATCAGCGCGGCATAAGGCGCAGCGCCGGCGTATTCCAGGTTGCCGGTGTGCGACCAGACCTTGGTCGCCAGGGTCTCCAGACCGGTCGGGCCGAGGATCAGGGTAGCGGTCAGCTCTTTCATGCAGTCGAGAAATACCAGTACGAAGCCGGCACCGATGGCGGGCGAGATGATCGGCAAGGTGACTCTCAGAAACGTGGCAATCGGCGTATGCCCAAGGGTGCGTGCAGCCTCTTCCAGTTGCGGCGAAGCCTTCTCCAACGCCACGCGGATCGGCCCTTGAGCCATGGGCATGAACAGCAGCGCATAGGCCACCAGCAGCAGCATGCTGGTCTGGTAAAGCGCCGGCACGTAGCCGAGGGCGAAGAACACCAGCGACAGAGCGATCACCAGGCCCGGCAAGGCGTGCAGCAGGTACGGCAAGCGATCCGCCAGCGTGGCCATGCGACCGTAGTAGCGCACCACCACAAGACACACCGGCAGCGCCAGCAGGCAGCTGAGCAAGGCGCCACCAAAGGAATAGGTCAGCGACGACCACAGCGTCTCGGCGATTTCCACCACCGGGAAGCTGGCCGAGCTGCCTTCGACGATCCAGAACCCCAGCATCACCAGCGGCACACCGCAGCCGATGGCCACAAGCGCCAGCAGAAGTACCTGAGCCAGCACACTCCAGCGACCCAGGCGCACCCGTGCCGCGCTGCGTGCCACGCCCTGGCCGGTACGTGCATAGCCGCGCCCGCGCAGGCGAAACTCGCCCCACAGCAACAGCATGCACAGCGCCAGCAACAGTGCGGACAACATCGCCGCGTTGCTGCCGCTGAACTCCAGCTCGAACTGCTGGTAGATGGCGGTGGTGAAGGTCTGGTAACGCATGATCGACGGCGCGCCGAACTCGACCAACATGTGCACCGCGACCAGCAAGCTGGTGGCCATCAGCACCGGGCGCAGCAGCGGCAGCGTGACCCGCCAGAACACCTGGCGGCGACTGCAGCCGAGCATCCGCGCCGACTCTTCGAGGGCCGGGTCGAGATTGCGCAGCACCGCGACCACCGGCAGGTAGATCAGCGGGTACTTCGACAAGATCATCACCAGTACCGTGCCGCCCAGGCCTTCGAACATCGGGCTGATCGACACCCAGGTGAAGCCGCTGACGAACGAGGGAATGGCGAACGGCAGGCACAGCAGCACGTTCCAGTGCCGGCGCCAGCGCAGATCGCTGCGCTCCACCAGCCAGGCCAGCGCCAGCCCGAGCAGCGCACAGCCCAGGGTCACCAGCACCATCAGCTTCATGGTATTGGCCAGCAGGCCGAATACGAACGGCCGCCAGAGCAGCGCGAAGGCTTCGTGCAGCCCAACCTGCGCCGCACGGGCGACCACGAAGAACAGCGGCAATGCGGCGAGCAGCAGCAAGACCAGGATCGGAAGCTGCAGCCAGATCGGTGGCGCCTTGCGGCGCCGCGTGGTGACGTTCACCGGGGGTAACGGCAGTTCAGGGGTTACCGCCTGAGGCTGCATGGTCAGTTCATTCCAACTTCGCGTTGCAGCTCCAGCGCATCCTCGGCTAGGCCGATCTGCGCGGCGGTGATGGCCGGCGGCTTGAGCTGATCATAGGGTTTGAGAAGCGGATCGGCCTGCACCTTGGGGTTGACCGGGTACTCGGCGGATTTACTCAGAATGGCCTGCTGCCCTTCTTCGCTGATCATGAAGGCGAGAAATTGCTGGGCCTCTTTCGGGTGCTTGCTGGCTTTGACCACGGCCGCGCCGGACACGCTCGACAGGCCGCCGGCATCGCCATCGGCGAAGTAGTGCAGCTTGGATTTCAGCTCGCCCTTCTCTTTCTTCAACGCAGTCCAGTAGTAACTGTTGACCAGCGCGGCACCGACCTCACCGTTCTCCACGGCCTTCATGGCGATGACGTTATTGGTGTAGGTGCCACCAAAGGCCTTGAGACCAGTGAGCCATTCCTCGGCAGCCTCGCGACCATTGATCCGGATGACCGCTGCCGTCTGGCCAAGGAACTCGCCACTGCTCGGCACGAAGGCTATCTTGCCGGCCCATTCGGGGTCGGCCACCTCCAGCACGCTTTTCGGCAGCTCGGCTTCGCTGACCAGATCCGGGTTATAGGCCAGCACGCGCACGCGCGAGGTGATGCCTATCCAGTTGCCGTTGTCGTCGGAAAACTTGGAGTCGATCTGCTTGAGGGTGCTGTCATCGACCTTGGCCAATAGCCCCTGGCTGCCGAGCTTGATCAGCGGCGGCGCCTCTTCGGTGTAGATGATGTCTGCCGGCGAGCGCTCGCCCTCTTCGGCGATCTGGTTGGCCAACTGGCCGCCACCGCCCTTGCGGATCAGCACCTTGATGCCCGTCTTCTTCTCGAAGGCAGCCGCAACCGCCTTGCCGGTAGCCTCGTGCTGGCCGTTGTACAACGTCAGGGTCACGGCATCGTCAGCGTGCACGCCACCGGCGAACAGCAGGGAGGACAGAACACCCGCGGCAATCGCGCGCGCCAGACCGGTTACTCGATGAGCTGACATTGACCACTTCCTCTGAAACAAAAAGTTACCGGCGATTATACGGGCCAACTGCGGCTGATTCTCAAGCGATGCATTCATCAACCCGTACTGACGGCATGAATTATCCAACACTCGACAACCTACCAAAAGTAGGTTACCAATAGTAGGAAGTAACTATTGGAGCTAACCCATGCATGCCCTTATCGTCGTTGCACACCCGGACAAACACTCCCTGACCCACGCTATCGCTACAGGTATCGCCGATGGGCTTGTCAGCACGAAGTCCAACCACTCGACCGAGGTCGCCGATCTGGCTGCGGAAGGCTTCGACCCGCGCTTCAACGCGGCGGACATCGCCCTGTTCCAGAAAAAAGCCTCGGCACCTGCAGACGTCGCTGCCGAACACGCGCGGCTCGAGCGTGCCGATGCGCTGGTGCTGGTCTACCCGATTTACTGGTGGTCCTTCCCTGCCCTGCTCAAGGGCTGGATCGACCGCGTGTTCACCAACGGTTGGGCCTATGAAGAAGCCGATAACGGCAAGGTCGTTAAGAAGCTGCAGCGCCTGCAGGTTCACCTGGTGGCCGTTGGCGGTGCGGACGCAGGCACCTTCACGCGTCACGGTTATGACCAAGCAATGAAGACGCAGATCGACCACGGCATCTTCGACTACTGCGGCGCACCGGTAGCCACATCGCAGTTTCTACTCGCCTCGGATCCCGGCTTCCCGGAAGCGCATCTGGAGACGGCACAGGCGATTGGCCGTAAGCTGTTCGCCGAGCAATCCTGAAACGCCCGGAGTACCGATGAGTTCGCAGCCCCCCGTATCGCCACGTCGCCGCCTGCCAAGGGAGGAGCGCACGCGTCAGCTTCTCGAGGTGGCCTGGCAACTGATCGGTGATGAAGGCACCGATGCCCTGACGCTGGGCAGGCTGGCCGAAGCAGCGGGCGTGACCAAACCGGTGGTATACGACCACTTCGGCACCCGCAACGGGCTGCTGGCGGCGCTCTATCAGGATTACGACGAGCGCCAGACCAGGGTCTTCGACGCCGCAATCGAAGCCGCTGCCGCGGATCTGCAGGAGAAGAGTCGCGTCATCGCAGCCAGCTACGTCAATTGCGTACTGACTCAGGGACGAGAGATATCCGATGTCGTGGCAGCCCTCAACGGTTCCCCGGAGCTGGCAGCCGTGAAGAAGCAGTACCAGCATGCCTTCATCGAAAAATGTGCCGCGATCCTGGCGCCCTTCTGCGCCCCCAAGGGCGCTTCGTCAGCCGGCATGTGGGCCATGCTCGGCGCGGCCGACTCACTCTCGGACGCAGCCGTTGCCGGCGACATCAGCGAAGAACAGGCTCAGGATGAGCTGCAGGCGATCATTCTAGGGTTGGTCGAGCGAAGTCATTAAGTCGACCGGAGAGAGCGGGAAGCACCGGACACCTGATGAACATTCAGAGGGTCAGAGCCGACGCCCAAGTGACTCCCGCCGTGCCCCGGATTGCAGCTTGCCAAAAGCTCTCCGCGGCGGTCTTCTAGGCGGGAAGACTCAGACGTGTTCCCACCTCACAGAGATATCCCCGGATGATCGATTTCAACAACAAAGGCTTTTTCAAACTCAAACAAAACGACGAGTACGCCCAGCGCGTAAGCGCCTTGCTGCTTGAAAACGAGCACGTCATCGACGCCTACAAATCCATGCGCGACGGCGTGGTATTCACCAACAAACGCATCATCGCAGTTAACGTGCAGGGCCTCACCGGCAGCAAGAAGGATTTCACCTCCCTGCCCTACAAGAATATCGTCGCCTATTCGATCGAAACCTCCGGCACTTTCGATCTGGACTCCGAACTGGAAATCCATTTTTCGTCACTCGGCAAAGTGAAGTTCGAGTTCACCGGCAAGACCGCGATAGTGGAGATTTCCAAGCTTATTTCTGCGCATATCTTCGTCTGACATCACCGCGTAGCGCATCCGGCGAAACCACGTTCGCTATCTGTCAGGCGTGATTGAAAAGATGCAAATACAGCCTGGGCGCCTGAAAAATGGACAGCCGCTTTTTCGCGGCTTTTTACCTCCCAATCCCAGCCGCTATCCCGCGCCAGAGCGCGGTTATCCGCCTACCCCGTGACGGGGGGATTACTCGCCGAAACACAGTCCCCGCCATAGGCAAAGACTGCGCGCCACCATCACGCCCGCAAGTCTCTTCTGCGCCCGCTCGAACCAGCACAGAGACACCTCGGCAATGTGTGCCCGGCTCATACCCAGCCTTCCCCTTCGATACGCCACCAGCATCGGCGCAAATTATTGATGTCGATCTACATCTAATTGCTTGACAGCAAAAATGATGATCGACATCATTAAGACAATCCCCTCTCGGAAGGTTTCTCGACATGAACGATAGCCACCTGACCGCCTCCACCCGTTTCGTCGAAGTGGATGGAGAAAAATTCGCTTATCGTCGCTGGGGCAATGCCTCTGTCGGTCAGCCCCCTTTGTTCTTCGTCCAGCATTTCCGCGGCGGTATGGATCACTGGGATCCTCTGCTGACTGATGGCCTAGCGGCAGGTCGCGAAGTCATCCTCTACAACGGCCGCGGTATCGCCTCTTCAACCGGTACGCCGCGCAACCGCATCGAAGACATGGCAGACGACATCGCTCTGGTGATCCAAACGCTGGGCCTATCCCAGGTCGACCTGCTTGGTTTCTCGATAGGCGGCTTCCAGGTACAAGAGGTGGCGCTGCGTCATCCACACCTGGTTCGTAAACTCCTCCTGCTCGGTACCGGGCTGCGCGGCGGCGATCCGAAAATGGAACCCAGAGTGCTGGAGGTTGCGCCGAATCCGGTGCCCACGGCAGAAGACTTCCTCTACCTGTTCTTCGGCCGCTCGGAGGCCGCGAAGCAGGCTGGTCTGGCTTTCTGGAAGCGTCGTCACCTGCGCGCAGACCAAGACCCACCCAGTTCGCTGGCAGTCGCTCAAGCCCAGGCCAAAGCGCACGCCGCTTACCTGCAGCCGTTGCCAGGTGCGAACCCCTATGCCTTCCTGGGCGCCCTCACGCAGCCGACCCTGGTACTCAATGGTGTCGACGACATCATGATTCCCACGATCAACTCCTGGCATCTGCTGCAGAACATTCCCAACGCGCAGTTGCTGATCTACCCCGATGCCGGTCACGGCGCGCAGTTCCAGTATCCCGAGCGTTTCGTTAAGCACGCGATCCAGTTCCTGGAGGAGTGATGTCGTTGCTCGCCTGATGCGTGCCGACATTGCGGAGATCGGCACGCTTGGGCGAACCCGCAAGGGAATTGGCTTGGCGCAGGTTTCTGGAGTCGCCAATCAGGTTCTCGCAGGAAAAATCCAAGGCCGCACCCTTGTCGATGTGAATGGGTGACCGCCAATTCGGCGACACCTCATTCCCCGCGCATCTGCGCACCCAACAAACACAGTGAAGAGACGATGATCCCTACCCACAACCCTAAAGGGTCGAGCATGCCCTACATCGACTCCCCCACCCGGTCTGTCGATGTCGACGGGACGGCATTCGCGTACCGCGATCTCGGGCCGCGTGATGGCAGGCCGCTGATCCTACTCAACCACTGGGGCGCGGTTCTCGATAATTTCGACCCGCGTATCGTCGATGGGCTTGCCCACAAGCATCGCATCATCGCCATCGACTACCGAGGGATCGGCGCTTCTGATGGAGCGGCACCGGTGACCGTCGATGCAATGGCGCGGGACGTGATCGCATTGATCCACGCACTGAGTCTGGATAGGGTCGATCTGCTCGGTTTCTCCCTCGGTGGGTTCGTCGCACAGGACATCGTGCTGAAAGCTCCCGAACTGGTACGCAGGCTCATTCTGACCGGCGCGGGGCCTGCAGGCGGTATGGGTATCGAGCAGGTCGATAAGGTTTCCTGGCCGCTGATGCTTAAAGGCCTGTTGACGCTACGTGATCCCAAGACTTACCTGTTCTTCACCTCCACGGCCAACGGCCGGCAAGCCGCGAAAGCCTTTCTGAAGCGGCTGAAGGAGCGCAAGGAGAACCGAGACAAGGGGCCGACGCCCGCTGCCTTGCTGCGGCAACTGAAGGCCATCAAGGCCTGGGGTCGGCAGTCGCCTCAGGCACTCGGCAACATCCGCATCCCGGTGTTAATCGCCAATGGCGACAACGACATCATGGTGCCCACACAGAACAGCCGCGACATGGCGCGGCGCATCCCCAACTCACAACTGGTCATCTATAAAGACGCCGGGCATGGCGGGATTTTCCAGTATCACGGCGAGTTCGTCGTCACGGCGCTGGCTTTCCTCGCTGCCCAAGACGATTTCTTGGCGACAGCCCGTCCCACCCTCACAACGGAAACGATGAAATGAGTCAGCCAACAGCAATCGTGTTCGGCGTGGGATCGGTACGGGGCGTCGGTGGCGCCGTGTGCAAACGCTTCGCGCGCGAGGGCTACCACGTCATCGTGGCAGGCCGAACGCCGGCCAAGATCGAGGCGGTGGTGGCAGAGATCGCCGCGCTGGGCGTCGGCAGTGCCGAGGCATTGCCAACCGACGTGACCGATGAAGCCCAGGTGATCGCGGCATTCGACCGCGCCATGCGGCCCGGCCCAGGGCGCGAGCCCGCCGATGTCGTCATCTCCAACGCCGGCAACAACGCCATCATCGATTTCACCCAGTTGACTGCCGCACAGTTCGAGGACTTCTGGCGCGTTGGCTGTTACTCAGGCTTCCTGGTCGGTCGTGAAGCTGCACGCCGGCTGGTGCCCCTGGGGCGTGGCACCGTCATTTTCACAGGGGCCTCCGGCAGCCTGCGCGGCAAGCCCGGCTTTGCTCATTTCGCAGCCGCCAAGGCGGGGCTACGCATGATCGCGCAAAGCATGGCGCGCGAGTACGGGCCTCAGGGGATCCACGTCGCACATGTGGTCATCGACGGTGGCATCCTCGGCGACCGTCTGCAGAACGCCTTTCCCGCGCGGGTGGAGCATGCCGGCCCGGAAGGCCTGCTCAGCTATGACGCCATCGCCGAGAACTACTGGATGCTGCACCACCAGCCAAAATCAGCATGGACACAGGAACTCGACCTGCGGCCATTCAAGGAAAACTGGTAGCTGCGTCGACTCTAGCGAAAGACTCAAGGCTGCCCCTGCGGATGGGATTGCCTGATGCCCATTCATTCAAGAACTGCAGAGAACAATCCCACATGAAAGCGTTCATCATTGATCGTTATGGAAAGAAGCAAGCCGGTCGCATCGCCGAAATCCCCGAACCCGAGGTTCGCGATGACGACGTGCTGATCCAGATCCACGCGGCGAGCATCAATCCCCTGGACTCGAAGATCAAGAGCGGCGAATTCAAGCTGATTCTTCCCTACCGCCTCCCGCTGATTCTGGGCAACGACGTGGCCGGCACGGTCGTTCGGGTCGGGGCTCGCGTTCGCGGCTTCAAACCAGGCGACGAGGTCTACGCACGGCCAGATGATGATCGCATCGGCACCTTTGCCGAACTCATTGCCGTAAAGGAATCGTCCCTGGCACTGAAACCCATGAATCTCGATATGGTCGAGGCCGCCACCCTTCCTCTGGCCGCCCTGACGGCCTGGCAGGTACTGGTCGAAACCGCCAAGCTGAAAAAGGGCCAGAAGGTGCTGATCCATGCTGGCTCCGGCGGAGTCGGCAGCATCGCCATCCAGCTTGCCAAGCACCTTGGCGCCTTCGTGGCCACCACCACGAGTACGGCCAACATCGAGTGGGTCAAGGCCCTGGGCGCTGATGTCGTCATCGACTACAAACAGCAGGACTTCGCCACGCAGCTGCATGGCTATGACGTGGTATTGAACAGCCTGGGCAGCGACGAGCTGAAGAAATCCCTGCAGATCCTCAAGCCGGGCGGGCACCTCATCTCCATCTCCGGGCCACCCACCCCGGCGTTCGCCGCCGCACGAGGCCTGGCCTGGCCGCTCAAGCAGGTACTGCGCCTACTGAGCAGTGGCATTCGCAAGAAGGCCAAGCAGTCGAGCGTCGAATACAGCTTCGTGTTCATGCGAGCCGATGGCGCGCAATTGCGCGAGATCACTGCCCTGATCGAATCAGGCGCCATCCGCCCGGTCATCGACAAGGTTTTCCCGTTTCAGGACACCGCCAAGGCCTTGGCTTACGTCGACAGCGGGCGCGCCAAGGGCAAGGTCGGAGTACGCGTGATCTAGCAGCCGAGCAGGCCTGCGCTGGCGTCGCCGAGCAGGTCTTCGAGCCTGGTGGCGTCACGCAGGTTCTGGGTTTCCCTGATAACTCCGGAAGATAAGGAGAACGATGTGAGCACATCCGCAACTGCCAACCTTGGCAAGCGCGCGCTAGTGACTGGCGCATCCAGCGGCATTGGCGCGGCAATCGCACGTGAGCTTGCCACGCTCGGCGTTGATCTCGTTCTGACGGCCCGACGACGCGACGCCCTCGATGCAGTCGCCGCAAGCTGCAAGGGCGTCAAGGTCGAGATCATCAGCGCAGATCTCGGCAAAGCCGATGCCGCGCACGCCCTGTGGGACGCCGCGACTGCCAACGGCCCGATCGACATCCTGATCAACAACGCCGGCTTCGGCTACTTCCGCCGGTTCGACGAGGTCGACTGGGCGCGCGACGCAGAGCTCGTACAACTCAACATCACCTCGCTGGTCGCGCTCGCACGGTGCTTCGTTGACGCTAACACGACACGTATCGACCCCGCGCAGCTGGTCAATATCGCTTCGACCGGTGCGTACCAGTCCGTACCGAACATGGCGTTGTACGCCGCGTCGAAAGCCTTCGTGCGCAACTTCAGCGAAGCGCTCCATGACGAGCACCGCGGCACGCCGCTGTCGGTGACCTGCATCTGCCCTGGCGGCACCGAAACCGCGTTTCATGCTGCCTCTGGCGGTGGTGACTATTCATGGATCGCGAACGCCTCGACGAAAAGCGCAGAGTTCGTTGCACACGCCACAATCCGCGCGATGCTGCGCGGCAAACGCACGGTTGTGCCTGGCCTGTTCAACAAGCTGACGTGCTTTGGTGTGCGTTTCTTGTCACGCCGACTCGCGTCGCGGGTGGCGACTCACGTGCTTGGCAAGCCGCGGTTGGCGCTGCCGGTGCGAGGAGCGACTTGAGAGAGCGACATGGGCATTGGTCGCCAACCAGCAGCACAGGCCTGCCAGGTCGCAATAGCCAAGCTTGCCTCTGCGCATTTTTTGGCTGAGACCAACAAGCTGCACCCTTTGCGATACCAGCCCAAACTGAAAAAGGCGCGAATCGATTAACGATTCGCGCCTTTTTCATTAGCGGTACATTTCCACTATTGCCTGGTCTCAACGGAGGCCTGCGGCAATCGCGGAGCATAGCCCGAGCAGTAAGAAGACTCTCGGGCGACGATCTACCGGCTTACCAGTTGTAGCTCAGCTTGGCAGTAACTTCGCGGCCAGGGTTGTAGTAGTTGGCGGTACCGGAGCCGACCACATGCTGCTCGTCCAGCAGGTTGCTGACGTTGAGTGCCAGATCAGTGCCTTTGGCGATGTTGTAGTTGAAAGCAGCGTCGAAGAGCGTAGTTGCGTCGCTTTTGCTGGTATTAGCAAGGTTGAAGTAATAGGCGCCTACATAACGGGCACCCAGGCCAGCGCTCATCTTCGTGCCTGGAAAGCTGTAATAGCTCCACAGCGACGCAGAATGCTTCGGCGCAACATCGAATTCATTACCCTCTCGGGATGGGTCGATGTCACGAATGATCTCCGACTCCATGTAGGAATAACCACCGACCAGACTAAGATTTTCGGTGATATCAGCCTTGGCTTCCAGATCCAGACCACGCGTGCGTGTCTCACCAATCGTTTGCTGCTCAATGCGGTTATCCGGCAGGGTGACAGCGAAAGTTACGTCATCCTGGGTAAGGTCATAGATAGCTGCCGAGAACAACGCGTTCATGCCGATGGGCGAATATTTCACGCCGACTTCATACTGCTTACCACGCTTAGGCGTTACGCCGATTTCAGGCGGTGCGACCGACTCGACCATGCTGACATAGGTGGAAACTTCGTCGGAGACGATATAAGTCAGCGCGCCGCGGTAGGAAGTCTCGGAAAAGTTGTCGTTATCATCAAACACAACAGGGGTTGGAGCTACGTTGAATGTGTTGAACCCCTTGCTGGAGAGATCCATGAAGTCTCTGCGCACACCGGCAGTGACGATGAAGCGCTCATAGAAAGACAGGTTCTGCTGGAGGAAGACGGCAGTCGTCTTGGCGTCCTCTTTGCGGGACGTGAAGGGCGCGGCTCCGCGAGCCACACCGGTGAATACAGGGTTAGCGATGTCGATCGAGGACGCACCGGTAAATATTGAAGTGGATTCGGTCGACGAATCGAGATACTCGATACCCACCAGAGAGCTGCTGTCGACGTTCTCGAAGCGGTGATCGTATTGAAGCATCACGTTGCCGTTGAGCTGATCCGCCTCACTGTCCGTGGCAAATTGAACACGAGGGATAGTGGTTCCAACACGCCCGGCGGTATCGCTCAGGTACACGTAGCCAAAGTCGTCGGTCAATTTGCTGTAACGCAGGTTACTGCGCAGCACGAAGCCGTTGTCGAAATCGTGGGTGATGTTACCGCTGAGACTGGTGCGCTCCACATCATGAAAGTTGTAGCTGGGCTCGCCAAAGAATTCGTCGCGGTCATATTCCCTGTCCAGTGGATAACCGCCACTGTTGGGCGAGCTTTCAGTTTTCAGGTGATCCAGAACTATGGTCGCCGAAGTGAATTCAGTCGGTGCCCAAGTCAGACCGCCCATCACTAGCTGATTATCATCTTGCGAATGGTCGTACTCGCGTTCGCTGTCTTGCTTCTTGGCGGTGAAACGGCCGGCCAGAGTTTTGCTGTCGTTGAGCGCATCGCCCACATCGATGCCGACTTCCTTGTGATCGAAGGAGCCATAGGTGACATAGCCCTGGCCAAACGAGTTGAAGCGCGGCTGTTTACTAACGAAGTTTACCGAGCCGCCTGGGTCTGCTGGGCCAAACAGGGTGGAGTTGGCGCCACGCAGTATTTCGATGCGCTCATAGGCGAATGGATCTTCGCGCACACCGCGCATCGAACTGAGGGTCAAGCCATCACGGTAGGTAGTGGCCTGAAAGCCGCGGATCTTAAAGTAGTCGTTGCGGTCATCGGAGCCGTAGTAGTCAGTGATAACACCCGGAGTGTATTGCAGCACTTCTTCAGTGGTGCTTGCGCTGCGTTGCTCGATTTCTTTCTGGGTCACGACTGAGACAGAAGCCGGCGTGTTGAGGATGCTGGTGGCGACCTTGCCGCCAACCCAAAGCTCCTGAGCAACTACAGTGCTGGCGTCATCACTTGCTGCAGCCTGGGAATTAACGATGATCGGCGCAAGGCGATAGCTCTCCTCCTCACCGATGGTAATCGCCTCCTGAGCATTCGCGCCCAGAGGAACAGCAACCAGCGGAGCGCAGAACAGAGCGGCCGTAGCAGTTCGCTGCCAGGACACAGTTGTAGGGATAGCCCTGGGTTTGCAATGAGTCATGCTCAAGATCCTTGATTGTTTTTAAGGCTTCCGCCGTTAGCCCTTTTAGCTTTTTCGCAACGCACCGGCAGAGGTCGTACAACAATGATATTCGAAAACATCTATCACAACGATAGTCATTATCAATAAAGTTCCCAGCTGTTACATAAAACCGAGTCGGTTGGATAGGAGCAGATAAAACTTCATTAGGTCGACACGCTGAGGTCGTCAGGAAAAGCGCCGCTCACACATACGGGGCTCGTCGAAATGCGGAGTCCAAAATGCACAAAGCCCGCAATCAAGCGGGCTTTGTGTTTTCTACTAATCGCTGCCGATAAGCGGCAGACGCCGGTCAGGTTGCATGCTCCTGCAGAGCGACTGAATAAAACGTCTAGTTCGCCTTTTGAATTCGCCACCGGCGCTTGCCTCGCTTACACCTATCGCGACCGGCTGACGGAACGAAAGCAAAGTGCCACTAGTCGTAAAGATTGCAGAAACCTGGGGATCGGCCGACACGATCCCAATGAGAGCAGCGTTTAGCCCTGCTCGATCCAGGCTGGAAAGGATGATCCGCTCGGTTATTTATCTGGTCTTATTTTCAGAGCGTCGCCTGATGAACAAAACACTGCTCGGCGTGCGAACTTTGATGTCCGTGCCCAAGGACAATCCTGGTCTGGTCAAGGCGCAATACCTCGCTCTGTCTCGCCAATTGCCCATGATGTACTTCATCCTGCTGATCAACACCCTGATGCTGGCGGGCACCCACCTCGCGGTCGCGCCGCGCTGGCTCGTGGTGTATTGCCCGTTGATCATGACGGTGTTCGGCGTGATTCGTGCGGTGGAATGGATACGCACGCGAGGGCAGACGCGCAGCCCGGCGCAGATGCTGACGGCGCTGAAGCGCACCAATATGCTCGCGCCTTTTGTCGCCGTGGCGTTCACCGCCTGGTCGCTGGCGCTGTTTCCCTATGGCGATAGCTACACCCAGGCGCATGTCGCGTTCTATATGGCGATCACCGTCATCGGCTGCATTTTTTGCATGATGCACCTGCTGCCAGCCGCCCTGGTCACCACGGCAGTGGTCAATACGGCGTTCGTGGTGTTCTTCGCGTCCACCAATATCATTACCTTTATTGCCACTGCAATTGACGTGCTGCTGGTGTCCATTGCCATGCTGATCATTCTCAAGGCGCAATACACCGACTTCACCCGGTTGGTGAACATGCAGGCGCATACGGCAAAACTCAGCGAGGAAAACCTTCACCTGGCCAATCAGGACAGCCTGACCGGGCTGGCCAACCGGCGGCAGTTCTTTTCCCGCCTCGATACGCAGCTGTCCCGCGCCCGCGAGCAGGATATTCGCCTGGCCGTAGGGCTGATCGACCTGGATGGCTTCAAGCCGGTCAACGATCTGTATGGCCACAGCATTGGTGACAAGCTGCTCTATCAGGTTGGCCAGCGCCTGAGCGGGCTGCTCGACGACGATGTGCACCTGGCCCGACTGGGCGGCGACGAGTTCGCTCTGATCATTACTCAGGCCATGAGCGACGACCAGTTGCGGGCGTTTGGCGAGAAAATCTGCGCCAGCATGCGCGAGCCATTTCTGCTGGTGGACATCCCTATTCAGATCAGCGCCTCACTGGGGATCGCGACCTTCCCGGATCAGGCATCCAGCGCCACGCAGGTGTATGAATACGCCGACTATGCCCTGTATCAGAGTAAGCGCCACCGCTCCGGCACGGTCTGCCTGTTCAGCGCAGCCCATCGCCAGCAGCTCAATCGCGAAGGGCAGACCGAACAGGCCCTGCGCAGGGCCGATCTGGATAGTGAGTTTCACGTGGTGTTCCAGCCCATCGTAGATATTCACAGTGAGCAAACCGTTGCGTTCGAGGCACTGGCACGCTGGGAGAGCCCGGAGTTGGGTAACGTGCCGCCCAGTGAATTCATCCCGATTGCCGAGCGCGTCGGCATGATCAATCGCCTCACGCTGCCATTGCTGAGAGAGGCGATGGACGTGGCCGCGAGCTGGCCTGCGGGTATGCGCCTGTCATTCAACCTGTCCGCCCACGACTGTGGTTCGGAGGACGCCGCCCAGCAGATCGTCGAGCTGATCAAGAGCAGCCGTTTCGACCCGACCTGCCTCGATCTGGAAATCACCGAAACCGCAGCCATCCAGGATCTGCCGCAGACCCAGCGAGCGATCAGCCGGTTTCGCGAGCTGGGCTGCGGCATTTCCCTTGACGACTTCGGCACCGGCTATTCCAGCCTGAGCCAGATCCACGCGCTGTCGCTGACCAAACTGAAGGTGGATCGCACCTTCGTCACCAACATCCACCTCGACCCGGCCAGCTTCAAGATCGTCAAATCGCTGGTTGCCCTGTGCCAGGACATGCAGCTGGAATGCATCGTCGAAGGCGTGGAAACCGCCGCAGAACTCGGCGCCCTGAAAAACCTCGGCTGCGCCTGGGCCCAGGGCTACCTGTTCTCAAAACCCATGCGCGCCAGCGACATCAGCACCTGGCTCGAAGGCGAGCAACTAACCAAGGTACAGGCGATTTGATCCGCCGATAGGGCAAGGCGCAGCTCGCGCTCATGCCCCGGCGGCAACCCCTGATTCAACGCCGCCCCCTCGCGACAGTAATCCCGGCCGGGAGCGAAATAGATACCGTGCTTGGCGACGCAGAACACAACCTGAATTAGCCAACCCCAAAAAGCCAGAAGCCCGCTGTTACGCGGGCTTCTGGGCATTTTTGCTAGATCGTACCGGGCAGTGCCGGACGCGGGGTCATTTACATTCGATTATGATTTGAAGTCTGGCGTGAACACACGACGTTGTTTGGCATTAGACACCAGAATTCTCGCCCTAAATGGGTGCCTAGGTGCAGTAGGCCACTACGATTCCAATCGTTGAGTTTTGGATAAACCCGCAGATCTCATTTGTATTTCTTGTTCACCTTGATCGGTGACTCGTGCTCGTCAAACTTACTGACGATTCCGTCCCGTTTGAGACGCTCAAGCAGTGCGCGATCGGCGGAGGTGTTCGGGATGTGCGGCTTATCGCGCCCCACCGTCGTCAGCTTCGGATAGTCGCCGTCGAGCGCCATCAACACCGTGAAGAGCTGCTGGCGACTGATCGACGCTAGGTGAGGTTCGAGTAGCAGTACGATCTGCTGCGCTGTGACGCCTCCTTGCGCCATTTTCTGCACGGCAACTGGAGGGAGCTGGTACCTATTCTGAGTAGCGAATCTGGCTAGCTCTTTGAGCCCTCGCGATTCAGCCACTTCCGCGTATTCAGCGGCCTGCTTTAGTATCACCTCCTTGATTGCGGAGTTGACCTCATCGCTTGCTAGGAGCATCGCAAGATCAGGCTGCACAATTTCCGGTGTCATGTAGCTGGAGAACTTCTTCGACTCACGAATAAATGCTTTGCGCGTCGGCCAATCCGTCTGTGCAAGGTGCTCATAGGAATCCGCATCGTCCGCAATGATGTCGTGTTTGAGTAGCAGCGGGAAGAGTTCTCCTGCCTCCGCCTCGATATCATCAACATCAAGGTAGCTATCCAGGCTCAAACTCGCGACCAGCTTTGAGCGTAGCGCTGCGGATGGAAGCTGATCCGTTGCCGCAAGTATGGCGACCGCCAACGAAGTCTTCGACACCTCGTCAGCGGTGCTGATCTCTGTAATCTCGCCAGCAGCAGTCAGAATCGTCGCCAGCGCTGCATCGACCGATCCAAGGGTCTCGACGTAGCGGCTGACGTTGCTAAATGTTGCTGGAACTCGCTTATGTTCGGCCAATGCCGGCCACGCACCTTCAGACACTTCTGCGAGATCAGCAACTTCACAATCTGGGGCTGCACGCTCGATCACAGCACCAAGGTTAACCGCATCCTGCTCAAGCACATCTTCGATCACCCAGAGGAAGTTGTCGTTTGCATCGATTGTCGCAGACGCAAACTCAACAGCCTTCAGGTAGGTGCTCACATGCTTGAGCACATAATCGTACACCGTCTCGTTGGCTGCACTGATGACGTCGAGCGCAACGGTTACCGTATTGCCGATGGCGATCGCAAGGTTCTCATGCGTTACCTCGTACAGGTTGCGTGATACAAACGATTGGCGAACTTGCAGCCCCAGCGGCTTCAGACGAGGCAGAATAATGCTCGCTGCCGCGAAGAGCCTGCTAATACGCTCTGCCTGGGCCGGATCAGTGGAGTCCGACGTAAGCGCCGAAAACTCAACATAGTGTGCTGACAGGTACTCAGACACCGCAGTATCAGTTCGTGGCTTTGGAACTGGGAGGTGCGCCAAGGCAACGTTTACCAACTCCAGTTTTGAAGCATCATCCAAGTAAGCTTGGCTCACAAGATAAGTAAGCGCTTGCGTTGAGACTACCGCAAACTGCTGAACAAACAGCCTGCGCTGCTCCCCAGTCGCGAGGTACGCCTGCAGAAACCTCGTCTGGCTATGCCCGAATTCAACCAGGGAACGGGTCATTATTTCGGCTGCCTGAATGTCGGTCGCCAGAAGGCGGTCGAATATGGCGATGTTATAGAGCGCCGGCTCCCTCAATGCGTTCTTACCTCGCTCACGAACCACGGCATCCACGTCGTCCGGGAGAAGTTCGAAATGCTCGTCCATCAGGCCTCGTTCGACGTGGTGGATGATGAAGTTAGTCGCAGCAGTGCTCACGCGATTCCCGTGGAACGTTGACGTGTACAGCGTGAAGTTGCTGTTGATGTACTTGGCCCGGACGAGCTGGTAGGCCAGGCCCGATTTCAGCAACGCCCTCGCGGTCGTATCTAAAGACTGCTTGCTCGACTCATAATCGACGAGAAACTCCGGTCGCTTTACGAGATCGCCGAGGTCGGCGCTCCGCAGGAACTTGATGTCCTCCACCCCCACTTCGATCTGCTCACTCAGCGCCTCACGATCCACCTCGTTCCAGCTGTCGACGTTTAGAGAATCACCAAGCGCGGCTGCAATGCTGTCACGGCTGAACGACAACACCTGACCGTAATTACGGTTTCGCCACTCAAAGACTTCGTTACCGTCGAGCAAAGCTAGGTCTTTCCAAAATGGCGCCCCTTTGAGATCGTCTAACGACCTCACTTTGCCTGCAAGCGTATATGTCGAACCCTGGTTGTAATAACCGACAGCCTCAATTGTCCGTAGCACATGCGCGATCAGGCGCTCACCCAACTGCACGCTGCGTGTAGCGGCCCCATCGATCTGTGTAAGTCGCTGGCGAAGCTCGCGACGCTCGCCCTCAATTCGCTTGATGTTCTCGGTCACAAGCTTTCGGCTTACCTCATAGAGGATGTCCAGCTTGCTCGTACCGAGCCGGATCGTTTCGAAATCCGTCAGGTGCGTGCTTTTGTAGAGCATCATCGCAAACAGGTCGGTCTCGCTCAACTTGAGCTGTTCGCCGTCGCCGGAGAAGATCCGGTCGTGAAAGACGATAAACTCGTTACGGACGTTCTTGAGCAAGCGCATATCCGGGACATACCGCGCCGCCAAATCGAGTAGCTCCGGAGCTATCTCATACTTGACCTCACCTAGCAGCTGTACCGCCAAGTTGCGAGCACTCCGGTGCGTGATAAAGGGAACAACCGGGATGACCAGATCGAAGAATTTTGTGCGGTTAGCACGCACAGTCTCAGCCTGCGCCGGATCGTCCATTTCGAGCACGTTCGGCTCAAGCTTGCGACCTTCCCCCTCCAGACCGATGCGGTCGAAGATGCTGTCCTTGATGGCATAGATGAAACGGATCGGTTTCTCGACCTGAGGCGAAGAATTAAGCAACGTGTTCAGTGCTCGGAGCGTCTCGAAGATGTGTGAGTCGTTGAAGCGGTCGATATCCTCGAAGATCACGACGTCACGGTCTGAGACATCAAAGAAGTAGACGATCTCGTCGAGATACTGATCGAAGTACGATACGGAGTTGTCTTCGAGAGTTACCGTTGCCGAGCCTGCTGAAAACTGCTTGATGTGGAGCTTTCCGTAGTAACGCCAACGCACCAGCAGCGCAGCGCCCGCAGCCACGCCCCACGCAATCATGTGAGCCCAGAGCCCTACATCTGCCAGCGGAGTGAGTACAGAGGCAATCTGTGCTGTCCACCCGGTGAGCAGGAAGATGACAGAGATGGCAAGCCCCAACAGCGCCGCAGTCCCTATCTCCCGTATCCATCGAAAACGCTCAATCCGTCGAAACCGGGATGCAGGTGTCTTGCTCGGATCTTCTCGGTAGAGCAGCTGCTTGACGATCTCCTGTTGGATACGGTTGGTCGGCGTTGTCGCCTGGATAGGTACCGACTCATCAAGTTTGGATGCTTCGATCGGCGCAAGTGTCGACAACGAGATCTCGACGACACGACTTTCCTGTCTTCGAGCGACTTCCCGCAAGATGCTGCTTTTGCCTACTCCGTAGTTTCCCGACAGCGCGATGTTACGGATCTGATCGTCCGCAAGGGCAGCTTCGATGGCTGCGACATAAACGCCGTGCTCCCTTTGTAGGTATTTAGGCGTAAGCGGAACCAGGTTCCACGACTCCCCAGAGGCAGACTCCTTTTGAGCACTCATGCTGCTTTCAACTCATCGTTGAAGTAGCGTCGCGACGTCATCACCAGATAGGAAAGCTGTCGCTCCCGCAAAGACTTGACCAAGTTTGGCGTCCAATGGCTATTGTGCGTCTCGCACAAAGGTACCCCACACAATCTGCCGTGCATCACATGCCCTCCTGGCTACAACTACTGGATTGCGGAAATATCGCACATCTTTCTTGATAGTCGGGCATATCGATCCGCTGTGCATGAGAAAATCAGGCCCGCAATCCGTCCCGGTCAGGAAGGCCTGCCCCCCTGCTCGACGCCGTTGCAATGCGGAACATGTCGGCAGGCGCTCATGCGGAACGAGGGAGTCATCGGGAATAAGAAACGGGAAGTCAGAAAGAAGAAAGCCCGCAATTAAGCGGGCTTCGTGTTTCCTACCAGTCGCTGCCGCTAAGCGGCAGACGCGGGATCATTCCCACTCTATTATCAACAGACGCCATGAAAGCATGTATTTAGTGGCTTTCAAGGAACTAATTTTTTCAAAACCATGAAAAATACCCTGAAGGATAAAAATCACTTCTGAGGGCTAACGTCGCCAAGATACATGCAGCAGAAAGGAGACGCATCAGCACGGCAAGCTCAAAAGCTGCTCCCTCAGCGCAGACTTCGGCAAGCAATACGATGGCATCGACGGGCCAGCCTGAAAAGCCTCTGCCACTGCCTCATCGTGACCAAGATCTCTCACGTTCTTATCTCTGGCATATCATCTGAATGAATCGCCCCCCATTTCCAGAGATCCTCAAGCCTCAAGATGGTCCCCAACGGCGGTGAGACCGTCCTCTTTTCGCCAGTTTCAAGCCACAGCGAAGGGCCGCTTCTGGCCGACTCCTGCCTGTCGAGGGAGCAAAGCGTGCTGGTCAATTCCAATGGATATAAACGGCTGGCCAGTCGCTGCAACTTTCAAACCCAGCGACATAATCCTTTTAGCCTCTACACGACACCCGCTTTATTGTCGGTCTCATAAGCGCCCACCAGCAACACACCGCGCTTGGGCGTACACGCCAGCAACGCCGTGGCGCCAAGCAAGGCTTGTGCTTCCTGCAGGCGCTCTGGCAGCAGCAGGCCTTCGGCGGCATTGAAATCGCCCGCCAGTATCAGCGTGTGCTCATGCTCGGCGACAGGCACCCAATCCAGCTGGCTCAGGCGCTGGCGTAAAGCCGCCAGCGCAGACTGATGAAAGTCTGCCCGCTGCGCGACATCCACCTCACTGGCCGACACATACGCCACGGTTTCGCCCTGATCGATGGCATACGCCAGCAACGGCGCCTGGGCGGGCGATACCGACACAGACAACGGCGAAAGAAGCAGACCATGCTCATTGGCCTGCTCTTGCCAGGTGGCGGCTTTCAACAACGGCGTGACGACGTTGGACATCCCCTCAACCCCGACGATGAGGTGACGAATAGGGCTTTTTCCAGGTGAAGCACTGAATATCGCCGGCAGGCTGGTGGTAGACCACCCAGTCGCCACTCACCTCGATGGTATTGGCAATGGTCCCGGCCGATGCCTGCCAAACCTCCGCGCCGGTGTACTTGTCCCAGGCGCGGGGTCGGCGCTCCTCCAGACCGAACACAAGGTCGCCATCGGTATTCGCGGCGAGCATTTCATCGTTGCTTTTGCGTGCCCAAAGCTGGACTCCATCAACCGTGGATAAGCAGAGTACGAAGCCGCTGCTGTTGACGTTACTCAAGAGGACGGTGCCGCCACGGGCGCTGATGTAGCGCGGAAATGCCTGATTTTTGTACTTCATGCCAGCCAGTAGCGTTTGCATGAACGCGGTATTGAAGTAAGCAAACTCGCCGACGAGGGTGAAAGAGGTCAAATCAATGACCAGTACATGATCACCTGCCAGCACGTAGAGCGTGTCGCCGTCACGCGAAGTCGGAGCCAGGGTAACGCCAGGCGCAAACTCGAAACGGTCCAGAGGAATTTCGAGCTTCACGGTTTTTTCAGTGAGTGAGTACACACAGAAAACCGGAGCAGACAGTCGTACTCCGTAAATCAGGCCGTCAGCGGCCGGCATGAAATACTGGATATCGATGTCAACATGATCGACCACCTTGCCGTTCTCGACGATATCCAGGCCACGGCTGTAGTCATTCCAGCCAAAAGCGCGGTAAATCCGTTTGCCGTCGTAGACAAAGCGGCCGTCGATTGCCCATTCAGGGTTGGCGACCGCTTCATGCTCGCTGTAACGCGGCTGCCAGTCAGTCACATCGATCAGTTCGGGGGATTCCCCATAGACATACAACAAGCCACTCTTCAGAAACATCGGGCGCCAGCGTGGCTCCGACTTGCGGCTCAGACGTGCCGGCACATCGTCCTCTAGGCCGTTGTACCGAGGCAGGTCAAAAGCCTTGAAGTAACGCTCACCCTCGGCGTCTTTACTGCTGTACAGCACATACAGTTGATCACCACCAATAGCGGTGGATACCACACCGTTGAATTTCTGCGCAAAGCGAAAGGTCGCTTTTTTCGCGGGGATACCTACTGCCATTTTATTTGCCCTTAGTCGTCAACGGGTCAATGACCTCGGAAAGCACTTTAAAGGAAATATCTTTCTTGCAATCAAAACCCGCGCTCGGGAACGGCTTGATCGCCTGCAGGCAAGCCTCAATAACCCACGTCTTGCGCTGGTTAACCTTAGCCGGTGTGTCGAACGCATCCTTCATCCACTCAGCTGTAGATAGACATTCGTCATCTAGGGCAAGCTGATGTGGCAGGCAGTTATTAGCTTCGTGAATCTAGCTGAAAAAGGGCAGCGGATCCGTCCGACAACAAATGGAATTGACCGCCCTTACAAGGTACAGAGCATACTGCGAGCAAAATGGGGGCTGCGGCTAGCATTGACCGCTATAGGCCAACCCCGACCCGCTGGCCACAGGCGGAAACCGGCCTATTGGCGACCGGCAGCTTTTGGCCGATAGCGGCCTGTCATCTACATCTGCTCTTGGCCGGTAGTTGCCCCTCGTCACCGGCGACTGCTATCGACCCAAAACGAACATCCGTCGCAGCGCACGCTCTGCACCACGTTGGGTCCGGTTATACCTCGGCTTGTTAGCCGAACCGAGCGGCTCTAAGATCGAACCATCTCAAGGTCATAGCCGGCCATGCGCTGCGCTGTGGATGGCAACAAAGGATCCTTCAGTGAAAATTCGAGAAATGTTTTGCGGGCTGGCCATATTGGCGATGGCCAGCCCGGTACTGGCGAACAAGTACATCATCGACATGCAGGGTGAATCGCCCAACCGCGTGATCGTGTATGCCAATGCGGAGGATATCGCCAGACTGGGTGGCAGTGCATTCTCCCAAACGCTGATCCGAGGGATGGAGCTGGAACTGGTCTACGAGGCGGCGGACAAGCCTCATTGGACGGTCATGGCGGCGCAATTCGAATGCCCCAACATGAATCGCATGATCATGCCGGACTTGAACGGAAGCAATGTGCGGGTTCCGAAAGATGTCGAGATCAAACTTGCATCCTTGCCGGAGGTAGACACCATCAGGTTCCGTTCCAATGGAGGTGGAACCTGGTCCCGGAAGAAGGACAGGTACGATGCAACACAACCCACGGATTGGCAGACGACCTCGAGCTACACCTTGCTGCAGGCCTATCGCATTGCCTGTCAGCCGGATGCTTTCTCGAGCGCACTGCAGGCGTCGGGTAACCCGGACCGCTCCATCAATAACGAACTGCTTGCAAAAAATATGGAAGGGCTGGGCATCCATGTTTTGGGCGCGGTTCCGATAGGTACTGGTGAGGATGCGGCGGATTTCACCTGGAAGCACATCTGGAAGGACGCGGTACGTCCACCCTCGGTAGCCGCGCGGGAAATGACGCCGGATGAAATCGCCGGACTCAAACGAAACATGGCCGAGCTCAAGTCGAGAGTTGACCGTGAAGCAGATGAGACCAATGCAACGCTCAAGAAGCTTGGCGGAGAACTTTCCTTTACCACCAAGGCTGCGCAATTGCGCGGCAAGCGCAAGCTGTCGCGGGCCGAGTCAACGCTGGTCCAGCTGTGGGTGGGGAAGACAGAACACGATGTGGTCGTGGCGAACGGGCCGCCGGCAATCAATGATGCCGGTGGGATGCGCTTTCTTTCCTACGGCAGTTCGTACGACAACCAGGTGCAGTGGGTGAATGCTTTCAATGGCGCCCCAATGGGCACGGCGGGCGGTTGGCAGTATTGCAACGTGCGCTATGTCCTGATGCCGGACGAGTCGGACAACGTATACAAGGTTGCCGATGTCCGGGTGACGGCTGACTCTGCAGGGGATACCCGCGGCATGCATGCCTGCGCCGACATCATGAACGCGCCCGGCCAATAGACGGCACGGTAAGGCGGTGTAACGTACTGCCCCGGAGCTGTCGTCCGGGGGCTTACTTTACCCGCACCGCCATGCATTCCTTCAAACGCCTATAGGCGGCCTGCACGGCAATGGGTTTTATATCGACCATGGACTTGCCATCCATGCCGATGGTGTAGTGGGCAGTGTCGCTTTTATCCTTCAGAACCGAGTCAAACTTGAGCGACAGGATGAAACCCCCTCCCTGGCCGTCACTGCCGGGTATCTGGTAGGCCCCGACATCAGCATTGCCTAGCCCATTGCCGAATGTGACTCTTACGGTCTTAGGGGCTTTTACCTGGGGAATGTCCTTGCTGTTGAACCACAGCATCCCGTCGCCTTTTTTGGCCATGTCGGCATCCCACGGATCTGCAATTTTCAGCGAGGCCGTCTCGGTGATGAAACCTACGGAGCACTGGTAGCCATCGTTCACCGCCTTGTGCGACAGCACCCAAATGCCTTCCTTGCCTTTGTAGAACGGCGTGTTTGCCATTTTCCCATCATTCGCCGAATTGCCACCACCCAACAGTTCCGTTGGTACCTGCGCCATCAAGGCCGTAGGAAGCAGTGCAAGCATGCATGCGGCGATGCGGGGGCGGAGTTTCATGTCGGCGTTCTCTCGAGGCGGTCTGCACATGTGGGAACGACCTGCTGGCCGTCGTGTGGCTTCGGTACATTCTGCTGGAATGCCCTATTAGCGGCAAGCACGGGTGGCCGGCGACCAGCAGCGTAGCCAGTGTAGTGGGCAGTGCACACAGCCGAGCTTGTGCGCGCGGCTGTGCCCCATGGGAGTACCCGTAACTTGGCTGAAGTGATGGACTGGGAATTTGATGGATATGTCCCCGCTTGACGTGACCAGCGAGGGTTGCTGTTCGCTACTACTGGTGTGCTGCGATCACTGGCTCTCCAAAGCAGGGGTCAGAGTAGGAAGCACCCCAGAAAAAAGGGGACAGATTTATTTTCCTCCATTGCTCTGACACTCTGCCCAATGCAGCTGTTGAGATCCGGGCACTTGGCCACGCTCGTTTCGGCCTGATACATCGCAATCATCAGAGTGTCCGTCATGGCGTTAATCAGGTGCTTCCTATCTTCCACGGTGATGATCCCTACGAGATTGGCGGTTGCCTTTTGACTTACTAGGGCTACGAGAATATCAGACGCAAAAAGCCCGCAATTACGCGGGCTTTTGGTTTTCCTGACCACTTACTACCGGCTTACACCGGACGCGGGGTCATTCCCACTCAATGGTCGCTGGCGGCTTACTCGACACGTCATAGGTGACGCGGGAGATGCCGTCGATCTCGTTGATGATGCGACCGCTGACGGTTTCCAGCAGTTCGTACGGCAGGTGCGCCCAGCGAGCGGTCATGAAGTCGATGGTTTCCACCGCACGCAGGGCCACGACCCAGGCGTAACGGCGGCCGTCACCGACCACACCGACCGATTTCACCGGCTGGAACACCACGAACGCCTGGCTGACCTTGTGGTACCAGTCGGCCTTGCGCAGTTCTTCGATGAAGATGTGGTCGGCACGACGCAGCAGGTCGGCGTACTCCTTCTTCACTTCACCAAGGATACGCACGCCCAGGCCCGGGCCCGGGAATGGGTGACGGTAGACCATGTCGTACGGCAGGCCCAGTTCGAGGCCGAGGCGACGCACTTCGTCCTTGAACAGCTCGCGCAGCGGCTCGACCAGCTTGAGGTTCATTTCCTCGGGCAGGCCGCCGACGTTGTGATGCGACTTGATCACATGGGCCTTGCCGCTCTTGGCGCCAGCGGACTCGATCACGTCCGGATAGATGGTGCCTTGCGCCAGGAACTGGATGTTGTCGAGTTGGCTGGCCTGGGCATCGAACACGTCGATGAAGGTACGGCCGATGATCTTGCGCTTCTTCTCCGGGTCGGCTTCGCCGGCCAGGTTGTCGAGGAACTGCGCTTCAGCGTTGGCGCGGATCACCTTGACGCCCATGTTCTCGGCGAACATGGCCATCACCTGCTCACCTTCGTGCAGGCGCAGCAGGCCATTGTCGACGAATACGCAGGTCAGCTGATCGCCGATGGCCTTGTGCAGCAGCGCCGCGACCACCGAGGAGTCCACACCGCCGGACAGGCCGAGCAACACGTTGGCATCGCCAACCTGAGCGCGCACCTGGGCGATGGCGTCTTCGGCGATCTTCGACGGCGTCCACAGGGCTTCACATCCGCAGATGTCGATGATGAAACGCGACAGAATGCGTTCGCCCTGCTTGGTGTGGGTGACTTCCGGGTGGAACTGCACGCCGTAGTAACCGCGCGCATCGTCGAACATGCCGGCAATCGGGCAGCTCGGCGTGCTGGCCAGCACGTGGAAACCAGCCGGGATCTCGGTGACCTTGTCGCCGTGGCTCATCCACACGTCCAGGCCGAATACGCCATCGGCGTCGACATGGTCTTCGATGCCGTCGAGGATGCGGCTCTTGCCGACCACATCGACGCGGGCGTAACCGAACTCGCGCAGGTCGGAACCGGCCACTCGGCCGCCAAGCTGCTCCGCCATAGTCTGCATGCCGTAGCAGATGCCGAATACCGGCACGCCGAGGTCGAATACCGCTTGCGGGCAACGCGGGCTGTTGGCTTCGTGTACCGACTCCGGGCCACCGGCGAGGATGACACCGCGCGGTGCGAATTCGCGAATCGCGTCATCGTCCATGTCGAACGGGTGCAGTTCGCAATACACGCCGATCTCGCGCACGCGGCGAGCGATCAGTTGGGTGTACTGGGAACCGAAATCGAGGATCAGGATGCGGTGAGCGTGAATGTCGAGGGCCATGACTAGTTCTCGTCAGTGGTAAGCAGAAACAACGCGGGGCTGTCGATAACAGCCCCGCTTACAGGTATTACCGAAGCATCAACCTACCCGGTAGTTCGGCGCTTCTTTGGTGATCTGCACGTCGTGGACGTGAGATTCAGCCATGCCGGCACCAGTGATACGGACGAACTCAGGCTTGGTGCGCATCTCTTCGATGGTCGCGCAACCGGTGTAACCCATGGAGGCACGCAGGCCGCCCATCAGCTGATGGACGATGGAGCCCATGGCGCCCTTGTAGGCCACGCGGCCTTCGATGCCTTCAGGCACCAGCTTCTCGGCACCGGCAGCGGAGTCCTGGAAGTAGCGATCCGAGGAGCCCTGAGCCTGGGACATGGCGCCCAGCGAGCCCATGCCACGGTAGGCCTTGTAGGAGCGGCCCTGGAACAGTTCGATCTCGCCCGGAGCCTCTTCGGTACCGGCCAGCATGGAGCCGATCATCACGCAGGAAGCACCGGCAACGATGGCCTTGGACAGGTCACCGGAGAAACGGATACCGCCATCGGCGATCAACGGAATGCCACTGCCTTCCAGCGCGGCGGCAACGTTGGCCACTGCGGAGATCTGCGGCACGCCAACACCAGCGACGATACGAGTGGTGCAGATCGAGCCAGGGCCGATGCCGACCTTGACTGCATCAGCACCTGCTTCGGCCAGTGCCAGTGCGGCGGCGCCGGTGGCGATGTTGCCGCCGATCACCTGGATGTCCGGGAAGTTCTGCTTGACCCAGCGCACGCGCTCGATCACGCCCTTGGAGTGGCCGTGAGCGGTGTCGACGATGATCACGTCGACGCCGGCATTGGCCAACGCGGCAACGCGGTCACCGGTGTCGGCGCCAGTACCGACAGCAGCACCCACGCGCAGACGACCCTGGTCATCCTTGCTGGCCAGCGGGTAGGCCTTGGCTTTTTCGATGTCCTTGACGGTCATCATGCCCTTGAGGGTGAAGGCATCGTCGACGATCAGGACTTTCTCGATACGGTGCTTGTGCAGCAGATCGCGAACGACGTCCTTGGCAGCACCTTCCTTGACCGTGACGAGACGCTCTTTGGGCGTCATCACTTCACGGACGGTCGCATCCAGGCGGTTTTCGAAACGCACGTCACGGGAGGTGACGATACCGACCAGCTCGCCATTGCTCAGCACGGGTACGCCAGAGATGTTGTTCTGGCGCGTCAGTTCGAACAGGTCACGTACGGTGGCGTCGGCTTCGATGGTAATCGGATCCTTGACCACACCGGCTTCGAACTTCTTGACCTTGCGCACTTCGGCAGCTTGCTGCTCGATGGTCATGTTCTTGTGGATGATGCCGATGCCACCTTCCTGCGCCATAGCGATGGCCAGGCGGGCTTCGGTCACGGTATCCATTGCTGCGGACAGCAGCGGAATATTCAGCTCGATGCCGCGGGTAAGGCGAGTCTTGAGGCTGACGTCCTTCGGCAGAACATCGGAGAAACCGGGGATAAGTAAAACGTCGTCGAAGGTAAGAGCTTCTTGACTGATACGCAGCATGGCGGGGGCTCCCAGACGGGAAAATTGGAAGCGCGCCATTATACCGAGTCAGCCCCTGTCACTCAATGTAAAGAATGGATATCGACCGTTCGGCAATTAATATCAATGATTCTCAGCTGGCGGGGAACCGATGAGAATTCCCGCAGCCTGATCTATTCAGGCTCAGGGAAGAGCACCCCTTTCTATCGCGGCACCACGCCGCAGGCTGGACTGAGCGCCAGCAGGTCACGCGCAACTACTTGCAATCGCCGCTCTCAGGCCTGCACCGCCGCAACCGGATACCCCAGCCGCTCGGCGAACTCTTCGAGAAAGGCCGGCGTGAACCGTGCATCCGCCCAGCCATTGAAGATAAAGCCCAGATTGGAAAAGCCGCAGGGCTGCAGGAACAGAAAACCGTTGATGTCGTCTTCGTGCCTGCATTCGGGGCACGTGAAGTTATCGGTTTCCCCCGGCGTCCATTCGTCCAGGCTTTCGAACAGCGCCTCGCCGACCTCCTTGCGGCACTCTGGGCAACCGGCTTCTTCGAGAAAATCATCGACGGGCGTATAGATGCAGCGCCGGTAGATGACTTCCAGCCCATTGACGGGCTGACCAAATGGCAGCCGCTCGGCGAACTCGACCACTCTGCTCGCCCCTGGCGCGATGGCGTAGGCCATGCCACTACGCCCGCAGGTGGTTGGCAGTGCCTCGACGATATCGCGCTTGGCCAGCCAGCGAAGGATCTGCTGCGCCTTGCGCTCATGGCCGGGGAAGTTGGAAATCCGCGGAACGACGATACTCTGAGTTGCCATGCCCTTGCCTTCCGGGAACCTTAAACCGCGAAGCTTAGGGGTTGCCGGCAGCGGATCACAAGCCGCATGACGCTGGGCCGACGGCCTGCAACGTGGCAGGCCGTAGGGAAAGCGGCGGTTAGCGGCAGGCCAGTTCGCTGGCCTGGCGGCGTTGAAAGTAGCGCTCGCGCAGGTTGTCGTAGGCCAGGTTGTAGCCCAGGGTGTAGGGCAGGAAGAACAGGATCAGGCCGATATCCAGGAAGAATGCCGCCACCAGGCTGATCGACAGCCACCAGGCCGCCAGCGGCACCAGCACCAGAATCAGGCCTGCCTCGAACAGCAAGGCGTGGCTGATTCGTGCCCACAGGCCGCGCTCGAAGCCCATGCGGCGCTGGGCGGCGTCGAACATCACGTTGAAGATCATGTTCCAGAGCATGGCGATGGCCGAGAACATCAGCGTCAGGGCGCCCATGTGCGCCAGGGACTTGCCCATGGCCCAGGCCAGCAGCGGTGCGCACACCACCACGGCGATCACTTCGAACAGGGTTGCATGCAGCACGCGCTCCTTAAAAGAGCGGCGGGCGATATGATTGGACTGACTCATTTCTGATGACTCGCAAGGTAACGTCGATGGCGCTATCCTCATCGGAAAAACAGCCAGAGCAAAGTTGCCAGCCATCGGCAAAACCGATATGAACCTCTCTCCCGAATCTCTCCAGGCGTTCGCCCAGGCGGCCGCCACCGGCTCGTTCAGCGCGGCGGCCAGGCGCCTGGGCAAAAGCCAATCGACGGTCAGCGAATCCATTGCACGACTGGAAATCGACCTCAACGTCAGCCTATTCGAGCGTGGCGCACGCAAGCTCACCTTGACCGAGGCGGGCTGTAGTCTGCTTAGCCGCGTACAGGATGTGCTGGCAGCTTCCGACCGCTTGCTGCGTCAAGCTGGGCAATTGGCTGCAGGCCTGGAGCCCAAGCTGACGCTGGTTTTGTCAGATGCCTACCAGGCCAGCCAATATCAGGCTCGCCTAGTGGAGCTCGATCAGCGCTACCCGGATCTGGAGTTCGAGTGTTTTTTCGCCGAGCACGCTGATGTTCTCGACTTGGTCGGCCAGGGCCGGGTCAATCTTGGCCTGCTCGCTGCCCAGCCCAGCTACCCGCCGGAACTGGCCCACGCCAGCCTGGCCGATTGTGCAGACTTCGGCCTGTTCGTCGCCAGAGGGCATCCGCTCAGCCAACTGCCACGAGTCACTGCGGATGATCTGGCCCACTGGCGCGTACTGCGCCTGAGCACTGTGGCGAAGCAGGAGGAAGAACTGGACGATCTGCCGGGCAGTGGCGGGCGCTGCTGGTCGGCGCCGGACTACCTGCTGCTACTGGAGATGGCCACGCTGGGCTTTGGCTGGGCTGCCCTGCCTCGCCAGTTGGTGATCGGCCATGGCGGCGACCGCCTGCAGGAACTGGCCATCAACGGCTGGCCCAAGCAGGTTTCGGTGGACGTGGTGTGGTCGCGGGAACGGCCGCTGGGCCCGGCAGCGGCCTGGTTGCTGGAGCGGTTACTGAGCAACTGAATGCTCTATCGCGCCACGAAACACCTCGCACGCACTCACTTACCAACAAGAGCCCATCGCCATGCTCACGGTCATAGCCCAGGATTTCATCAACGTTGAACACATCGCCGACGTACTGCCGCTGTACGCCGAACTGGTTCGCAAAACACGCGAAGAACCCCTTTGCCTGTCTTACGATTTGCATATCGACCAAAAGGATCCAGGACACTTCGTTTTTATCGAAACCTGGCCGGACAAGGCCGCGTTGGACGTGCACTGTAGAACCGAACATTTCAGGACGCTGGTACCGAAAATCGACAGTTACCAGCGCCAGCCTGGCACCTTTCTGTTGATGGACACCTTTGCCGAACCAGGCAGCAAAACCGAGCGCTGACCTGAAAGCTGTGCCCATCTGGAAGCCTGCAACCAGCCTGATATGCTGCGCAACCCGTCAAGGAGACACCCATGATCACCTGTTACCTGCGCTACATCATCGACCCTTACCAACTGGCCGAATTCGAGCACTACGCCAAGCTGTGGATACCGCTGGTGGAGAAATTCGGCGGCCAGCATCACGGCTACTTCCTGCCCTCGGAAGGCAGCAACAACGTGGCCCTGGCGCTGTTCAGCTTCCCCAGCCTGGCCGCCTACGAGGAGTACCGTGAGCGTTCAATGCAGGATGCCGAGTGCCTGGAAGCCTTCGCCTATGCCCAGCAGAACCGCTGCATCATCAGTTACGAGCGCAGCTTCATGCGCCCAGTGGGCATAGCGCCTCGATAACGTCAGAACTCACCGGCGTAACAAACCGGTGAGCTGCTGTCCCCTCGCCGCTCCAGCTCATCCTCGAGAAAATCTTGCAGCACCTTGGCGTTGTTATGCTCGGTATCCCGTGCGGCGTACAGCAAGGTCAGGTTTCCCTCTGCGGCGCGGGCCAGCAGCCCCTGCCAGAACTCAGGGTGAGCGGCCAGCTCGCGGCGATAGGCATCGCGAAACGTCTCGTACGCCTCGACCTGATGCGCGAAGCTACGGCGCAACTGCGCTGACGGTGCCACGTCACGCAGCCATTGATCATGTGGCAGTACATCCTTGCGGCAACCTCGTGGCCATAGGCGGTCGACCAGCACCCGGTAGCCGTCACCCTCCTCCTCTAGTTCGTAAACGCGTTTGCAACGGATCATCGTCAGCGTCCCTTGAGATTGCCAGGCGGCCTCGGTAACGTGGCCGCTCGCAAACGGAGAGCCACATGCCTATCAGCCTTAAACACCTAGTGTTCACCCTGCTGCCACTGTTCGCCAGTTGCGCGGTGTATACGGGCAAACCCGTGGATCCGGAAAAATCACAGACACGCCTGCAGGGCGAACTGACCCGTGAAGCCGATCAACTGTGGTTCAAACCATGCGAGGATCCACGCCGCTTCGCGATCAGCGAAGGCAATACCGGCATCACCCAGGACAGCAGCGAGCTGCTCGGCGATGGCCATTCGGCTCTGTTCGCCGACCTGCGCGGGCAGATGGGGCCGACCAAGGTCAGCGGCGCCGACGGCGGCTTCGAGCTGAGCCGCGTCTATCGGCTGCAGGGTGAGGGCCACGGCTGCGACGACCCCAACTTCAAGCGCACACTGCTGCGCGCCAGCGGCCAGGAGCCGTTCTGGAGCGTGACCGTGAGCAATCAGGGCATGGTACTCAGCGGCCCGGATCACGAGCCCCTGGCACTGCCCTACATGGAAGAGCAGCTGCCCGATGGTCGCACCAACCTGACCAGCGAAGCCAATGGCCAACGCGTCGAGCTGTGGATCGCGCCGCAGCGTTGCGTCAACACCATGAGCGGCGCGGTACAGCATCTGAGCGCCGAGCTGCGCCTCAATGGCAAGCTGATGCGCGGCTGCGCGGCATTCGGCGGAGCGCGTAACGACTGATCACAGTCACTGCTGGCACGGGATGTGTCGCAATCGGGCGGCGCATCCCGCTAGAGCAGGATGCCTTTGTCTTTGGCACGCTCATGGCACAGCTGCAGCACCTGACGGCGCTCGGTGTTTTCCATGCGGCTCCAGCGGGTGATCTCGTCGACGTTGCGCTGGCAACCGATGCAGATGTCCTCCTCGTCCAGTGCACAGACATGCACGCAGGGCGAGGCGACAGGACGTTCGACGGTTTGCATCAGTCTTCCTGCTCGGCCAGCTCGGCGGCGTAGCGCCGTGCGTTCTGCACATAATGCGCGGCGCCGGCTTCGATCAGTTTCCTCTGCTGTTCGGTGAGCTCACGCACCACCTTGCCCGGCGAGCCCACCACCAGCGAACCATCGGGAATTTCCTTGCCCTCGGCGATCAGCGCATTGGCGCCAATGATGCAATGCTTGCCGATGCGCGCACCGTTGAGCACCACGGCATTGATACCGACCAGGCTGTAATCGCCAACCGTACAGCCATGCAGCATGGCGTTATGACCGACGGTCACGCCCTTGCCCAAGGTCAGCGGCGAGCCGAGATCGGTGTGCATCACCGCGCCGTCCTGCACATTGCTGTTCTCGCCGATATGAATCAGCTCGTTGTCGCCACGCAGTACGGCGCCGAACCACACGCTGGCGCCTTCATCGAGGCGCACGTTGCCTATCACCGTGGCATTGGGAGCGATCCAGCTTTGCGGGTGCTGTTCGACGCGGGCGTTGCCCAGACGGTATTTCATGGCAGAGGTCTCGGAGCAGGGCTCACTTGAGGTGAATGTAATGCTCGGGCGGGCGCTGCATGTCGATGCCAGCGTCGTAAACCAGATTGACCAGTTCCACCAGCATGATCGCCGTCAGCCCCCAGATCTTGTACTCGCCATAGCGATAACTCGGCACGTACCAGCTGTGCCCGAGATAATCGATACGATGGGTGACCTCGCGGGGGTCGTTGCGAAAGAACGCCAGTGGCACGGAAAACACCGCAGCGATCTCGCCATCGTTGGCCTGGTAGTCGACGAAGTCAGGCACTATCCCGACATAGGGTGTGACCTGAATGCCGTGCCTGGAGACCAGCGTACTAAGCGGCCCGACGATCTCCACCAGCCCGGGCGGCAGGCCGATCTCTTCCTCGGCCTCGCGCAGGGCGGTGTCGATCAGGTCGCGGTCTTCCGGGTCGCGGCGGCCACCGGGAAAGGCGACTTCGCCGCCGTGGGTGGACAGACCACTGGCGCGCAGGGTGAGCACCACTTCGGGCTCGTCGCTGCGGGTGATGGGCACCAGCACCGCAGCCTCGGGAAAACCCTCCTGGGCTTCCATGAAGTGCGGGCTGTAGCCTCGAACGCGTTGGAGTAACTCGTCCAGCATGACCATTCTCGGAATTCTTCTGCGCCGGATAATGGCATGAAAAAAGCCTGGAACCCACCCTTTCACACCCTACGAAAAACTCGTGAGCTAGGATCATGCAAGGCAAAAACAGGCGAGAAAGCGGAATGTACTTTTGTACATGAGCATTTCGAGCCTGTTTTTAACGCAGCAGGGCCGACGCGCAGCAGTTTTTTCAGCTTTTCAGGCGATAGCCGGTTTTAAAGATCCAGCCAACGGTAAGGATGCACACCAGCAGAAAGCCGAGAATCATCCCCAGGCTGACCAGCACGTTGACGTCGGATACGCCATAGAAGCTCCAGCGGAACGCACTGATCAGGTAGACCACCGGGTTGAACAGGGTCACCGTCTGCCATACCGGTGGCAGCATGCTGATCGAGTAGAAGCTGCCACCGAGAAAGGTCAGTGGCGTGACGATCAGCGCCGGAACGATCTGCAGCTTCTCCCAGCCGTCGGCCCACACGCCGATGATGAAGCCGAACAGGCTGAAGGTCAGCGCCGTGAGCACCAGGAAGGCGAGCATCCAGAACGGATGGAGAATCTCGAAATCGACGAACAGCCGCGCTGTGGCGAGGATGATCAGGCCGAGCACGATTGACTTGGTGGCCGCCGCGCCCACGTAGCCGAGGAGAATTTCCAGGTAGGAAATCGGCGCCGACAGCACCTCGTAGATGGTGCCCGAATACTTGGGCATGTAGATGCCGAACGAAGCATTGGAGATGCTCTCGGTCAGCAGCGCCAGCATGATCAGGCCGGGGATGATGAAGGCACCGTAACTGACGCCGTGCACCTGGGTCATGCTCGAACCGATGGCCGAGCCGAACACCACGAAGTACAGCGAGGTGGTGATCACCGGGGTGGCGATGCTCTGCAGCAAGGTGCGCCAGGTACGGGCCAGCTCGAACAGGTAGATGGCGCGGATCGCGTAGAAATTCATGTCCGATCCCTCACCAGACTGACGAATATGTCCTCCAGCGAACTCTCGCTCGACTGCAGATCCTTGAAGGCGATGCCGTGCTGCGCCAACGCCTGCAGCAATGCGGCGATGCCGGTGTCCTCCTGCTGGCCGTCGAAGCTGTAGACCAGCTCATAGCCGTCGTCGCGCAATTGCAGGTCATAACGCTGCAGCGCGGGCGGCAGTTCGCTCAACGGCTGCTGCAGGTGCAGGGTCAGCTGTTTCTTGCCGAGCTGGCGCATCAGGGTGTCCTTGTCCTGCACCAGAATGATCTCGCCCTTGCGGATCACGCCAATGCGATCGGCCATCTCCTCGGCCTCCTCGATGTAGTGAGTGGTGAGGATGATGGTCACGCCGCGCTCGCGCAGCTTGCGCACCATTTCCCACATGTTGCGGCGCAGCTCGACATCGACCCCGGCGGTCGGCTCGTCGAGGAAGAGGATTTCCGGTTCGTGGGACAGCGCCTTGGCGATCATCACCCGGCGCTTCATGCCACCGGACAGTTCGAAGATGCGTGCATCCTTCTTGTCCCACAGCGACAGGTCGCGCAGCAGTTGCTCCAGATACGCGTTGTCTGGCGCCTTGCCGAACAGGCCACGGCTGAAACGCACTGCCGCCCAGACACTCTCGAACCCTTCGTTGAACAGCTCCTGGGGCACCAGGCCGATCTTCGAGCGGGCCGCCCGGTAATCGCGCAGGATGTCGTGGCCACCAACCGTCACCGACCCGCTGCCGGGGTTGACGATGCCGCAGATGATGCTGATCAACGTGGTCTTGCCAGCGCCATTGGGGCCCAGCAGCGCGAAGATCTCGCCCTTGTGGATGTCCAGATCGATGGATTTCAGCGCCGGATGGCCGGACGCATAGGTTTTGTTCAACTGCTGAATAGAAATGACCGGTTGCACGGCATTGCCTTGATCCTGAAAACAGTCGGCCATTGTAAAGAAATGCTACAAGCACCGCTGCCCCACTCGGCGGCGCAAGCGTAATCACTGGAGTTTAATGCACCTCAACAGTGCCCGGATGGGCTGAATTCGGAACACGGGCACGACAAGGCAGTCCGATAAAAGGCACACTCCCGCACTTCACAATGAACCCTTCAGATACAAGGATCATGCAATGGCTTTCAAACACCTGATTGGCGGCGCTGCTCTGCTCGCCGTGCTCGCCGGCTGCAGTTCGACCGACACAGCGCCCACCCAGGCCTCGAAACCCGCCCATAGCGATGGCACCTGCAGTGCCGCAGCCGCCCAGGGCCTGCTCGGCCAGGAGGCCACCGCCGAAATCGTCGAACAGGCGCGCCAGCAGTCCGGGGCACGCACCGCACGGGTACTCTCGCCTGGCGACATGGTGACCCTGGAATACGATTCCCAGCGCCTGAACATCGACATTACCGAAGCAGAAGTGATCGAACGCATCGCCTGCGGTTAAGAGCACGCAGCGCCTACTAATCTGCGGCACAATCGGGCCACCTCCCCCGCCAAGGATCGGATCTGGCCCATGCAGATAGATGAAGAACTGACGCTGAAGAAGCTGGAAATTTTTCTGGCCTTCATGCGTAGCGGCAACCTCTCCCGGGCGGCCAATGACTTGGGCACCAGTAATGTCAGCGTCCACCGCGCCATTCATTCGCTGGAAAGCGCCTTGCGCTGCCCGCTCTTCAAACATGAAGGGCGTAACCTGATTCCTCTGGAAAGCGCTTACGTGCTCGAGGAAAAGGCTCAGAAACTGGTACAGGACGTCGTCGACACAGTGCGCCTGACCCGAGAAGCCGCTGGGTTCTCGGCAGAACGTTTCAAGCTCGGCTCACTGTATTCGCTGACGGTAAAAACCGTGCCGCAGTTGATCATGGGCCTGAAGATACGGCGCAGCGAGTTGAATATCGACCTGATCCTGGGCTCCAACATCGACCTGATGTACAAGCTCAAGAACATGGAGTTAGACGCGACGCTGGTCGCCCTGAATGATTGCGACCCGCCCTCCGACTGCGAGCAGTTGCCGCTATTTTCCGATGATATTTTCCTAGCCGTACCGGTCGACTCACCCTTCGCCGAGCAGGCCGAAGTGGATCTGGCTGATCTGCGCGAATCCACCTTCATCACCCTGACCCAGGGTTTTGCCACTCACCAGGATGGTGTGCGGGTCTTTCAACAGGCGGGGTTCGAACCCAACGTGGCCATGCAGGTGAACGACATCTTCACCCTGCTCAGCATGGTCAGTTCCGGCGTGGGTTACGCACTGCTGCCCGGGCGCATCGCGGCAGTCTACGAGAACCGCGTGAAGCTGATTCCGCTGCAGGCCAAATATCACCTGCAGCAGCATATCGGCGTGGTGTTCCTGAAAGCCAAGGAGCGCGATCCCAACTTGCTCGCGCTCCTTGCCGAGTGCCGCATGTACAGCCTCGGGCTGAATGCCTGAGGTCAAACCGGTGGGTTACATCCAGCCCGGCACGACGAACAGTAGCCAGGCCAACAGCGGATCGAAGGCCACCACCAGCCCGCTATAGACGAGGAAACGACGGAACAACGCTTCGCGTTCTTCCTTCGCCGCCGAAGCCACCACCAACGCGCCATTGGTGGAGAACGGGCTGACGTCCACCACCGTGGAGGACACCGCCAGCGCACAGATCACGCCCGCCGCGCTGAGCTGGCCCTGCATCAGGAACGGTACCGCCAGCGGGATCGTGGCACCCAGTACGGCCGCCGAAGAAGCGAAAGCGGAGACAATGCCACCGACATAGCAGACCAGCAGTGCACCCAGGAGCGGAATGCCAATGGCACTGACGCCATGGCCGACGAAGTCGACCGCACCGGCCTTCTGCAGCACGGCGACATAGGTCACCACGCCGCTGATCAGCAGTACCGTGGACCAGCTGATGCCGTCCACCGCGCCCTTTTGCGCGGACGGCGAGATTATCGCGATGGCGACGGCGACGGTGATCGCCACCAGGCCCACGTTGAGGTCATACGCCAGTGCAGCGATACCCAGGCCCAACAGACCGACCAGCGTGATCAGGTGATCACGGTTGATGCGTACTTCGTCCAGCGCCTGCGGATCATTGGACAGGGTGCCACCACCGGCACTGACCACCGCACCATGGCCCTCGATAGCGAACTGCCGCGACGACGCCTGCACGCCGGCGATCAACGGCTCATCGGCCACAGCACGGCCGCGGCGCAGCAATGCGATGCCGCCGAAGGCGAAGAAGCAGATGAACGCCATCAGCAGGTTGAAGCCGAGACTGGTGAGGAAAACGGCCATTTCCGTGACCTCCAGCCCTGCCTTTTGCACCACCTGATTGGTGATGCCGCCATACACGCTGATCGGCGAGAACCCGCCTGCCTGCGCGCCGTGGATCACCAGCAGGCCCATCATCAACGGATTGATCTGGTACTGCTTGGCAAATCGCAACGCTACCGGGCCGATGATCGCGACCGCCGCCGGGCCCAGTGCGCCAAAGGCGGTAAGCACGCCGGTGACAATGAACATCACCCATGGAATGGCCACGATGTGCCCTCGCACCGCCTTCACCGCCCAATGCACCAACAGGTCGATGGTGCCGTTCTTCTGGGCGATGGCGAACAGATAGGTGATACCGACCAGGGTCAGGAACAGATCGGCGGGGAACCCTCCAAGAACCTCCTTGCCACCCATGCCGACCCAGATGCCGCCGACGATGAACGCCAGTGCAAAGCCGACGGCGCCCATATTGATGGGCAGGGCCGTGGCCACGATGAACATGATCACCAGACCGATGATCGTTGCAATTTCCGGACTCATACGCCCTCCCCAGACACCTGGTTCGCTTCATCCGATGGCGACCCGCCATCCATGGGTACCGCCTGGCTGTGCGATCCTGCGCGCCCGCTCATGCGCGCACCCAGGCCGCCTGCCCCCATTCCAGGACGCCCTCCAGCGTGATGACACCGGCCAGGTGTACAGATGGCAAGTAGAGCTACACCGTAGATGACCATTGTTTTTATCCTCGTTGACGCATCGAAGTTATTGTTCTTGTGCTTCGGTAATCGACGTTGCTATCGGCTGCGGTTCACCTCCTGACGCAGCAGGGCGTCCAGCGTATCCAGGCGAGCCCCCTGAAAGGCGACGGCCATGCCCGGCTCGAAGACGCGCCGGGCCAGCCCGCTCAGAATGTTGCCGGGAGGCAGTTCGAGGTGCAGGCGAACGCCCCGCTCGAAAGCCGTTTGCAGAGTGCCGGACCAATCCACGATCCGGCACATGTTGTTGGCCAGGTCGTCGCGCAGCGCATCTGGCTCGCTCAGCAGCCGCGCGCTGCTGCCACTCAGGTAGCGGACAGCGGGACGCCGCAGGGTGACATCGGCGAACGCTTCGCCCAAGCGTGCGGCGGGCTCGGTGAGCAGCGCGCAATGTGAGGGAACACTGACTGCCAGGGTTTTCACCGCGCCCGCACCGGCAGCCCGGGCACGCTCGCCCACGGCCTGCATCGCGGCATGACTGCCAGCGATCACCAACTGGTTTTCAGCATTGATATTGGCCAGGAACACCGGTGACTCCGGCCCGTTCACCTCTGTCAGCAAGCGCTCGATACGGTTCAGGTCGAGGCCGAGAATCGCCGTCATGCCGTAGCCCTGGGGATAGGCTTGTTGCATCAACTGGCCACGCAGAGCGACCAGACGCAGCGCATCGGCAAAACTCAGTGCATCGGCGACTACCGCAGCGGCGTAGGCCCCGATGGACAGCCCGGCGACATAGTCAGCCGCCAGACCCCGTGCCTTCAGCAAGCGGGCGCCGGCCACGCCGGCAATCAGCAGGCACAGTTGCACGGCGCGGGTGCCCCGCAAGGCCTCGGCACAATCCAGGTCGGAGAGCGTCTCGCCAAGCACTGCTTCGGCTTCCTCCAGGCAAGACTGAACGGCGGGCTCAGCCGGCAAGTCATGCAACATGCCGGGCTGCTGAGCGCCCTGGCCGGGGAATGCCCAGAGCGTACTCATGCCACGGATCGCTCTGCAGCCCAGGGATCACTGACCAACAGCGGCCCGGCATTGCTCTTGAGCAGAACCCTTGCCGCGCCACTGGCCCACTCACGCAAGGCCAGCGCACCGTAAGGGGTTTCCAGCTGCACGTCGATGCTGCCCGGGGCCCGGTCGATCAGCCTGCAAAGTTGTTCGGCCCCCGCACGGGATACTGGCTGGGTGGCGCGTATCAGCAGATCCAGGTCGCTGGCCGGGTGGGCGGCGGACAGCCCGCTGGCCAGTTCGAAGCCAAGGCTTCCGGTCACGCCCCAGCGTAGGCCGGTACGGTCGAGCTGTGGCGCGAGCCAGGCCAACGCACGCAGTGCCGGCCAGGCGCCGTTGGCATGGCGCATCCAACGACCGGTACGCGCGACGCCTTCAGGGCTGACGCGTCGGCGCACGTCGCCAAGGCGCATCCAGGTAGCGAAACGCTCTTCCCGGGTTCTGCCGCGAACGCCTACGGCCACCCAGCCTGGCTCGGCCAAGGCACGGCGCACCACCACCGGAGCGTGGCGCCCCAAGGCGCCACGTACCCAGGCCGGAGCGTCCAGTGGCAACTGTGCGACAGCAAAGCCCCACAGCAAATCATGGGGGTTGGGCACCATCGACGCTTCATTGATCATCAGAGACTCCTCGCCCCATGCAACGACTGCCGAGCACCTGCTACCACTCGGCGCGTAACAGCTCGCGTACCCGTGAAGACGCCGCTCGATTGGGCGCACCCAGACGACTGCGCAGATCCTTGCTGCCACCGGCGATATCCGCCAATGCTTTGATCAGGCAGCCCTCCACCCGCGTGCGATCGTCGCCGGTGGGCTGCGCGATGTTCTCGACCGACAGGGTTTCCCAGAGCAGGCCGAGGGAGCCGTAGCTGTCCAGGTCGTAGGCCATCGGCGGGATGCTGGCTGCCAGGCTTTCCAGTTCCTCGATGCTGCGTAGCGTGATCCGTGCAGCCGCCGCCTTGCCCATGGCATGCACCATGACGCCAGGATCGCGCAGGGCGATGAGCCGCTGCGCCTGGTAACCGTGAGCCAGAAAAGCACCGGACATCGCCTTGCCGACCAGCAGGCCGATCACCGCATGCCCCGCCAAACGGGCACGGGCATAGCTGTCGACCGCCGCGGCCAGAGCCTGGTGAATGCCGTAAGCCTCCTCCCGGCGGCCATAGGCCTGGCTCGGTACATCGACGATGGCGATCAGCGCTCGCTTGTGCGAGCCATTGGCGTCGGCCTGGATGACGTCATCCACGGCCTTGGCCAGCCCCCAGCCCTCGAGCAGCCCTACCTCACCATTACGGGCGCGGGGAAACGGATTGCTGCCATCGGCTACCACCGCGAGGTAGCGCACCGGCTGCTCGCCAAGTACGCCGTCGGCCACTAGCAGCGAAGCCGGCAGGCCTTCCAGCGGGGTAGCGCCTGCGGTCAATACCTGAAACCAGCTACGCCCGCGTTGTTCGCTTGCTCCGCTCATGGCTGTTCTCCTTGAAAGGCGCTACGCACTGCAGCGGCATCGGCCTGAATACTGGTATCGACGCGCTGCAGGCGCTCGAGGAACCAGGCATGCCGGCGGCTGCGTTCAAGCGCCGGCTTGCCCTGACGCAACAGCTCGATCACTGCATGGCGAATCGGCTCGACGTCGTCGGCCACATAGCGATCCACCAACGCGCTGGCATAGCGTTGTTCACCACCGGTGAGGCTCCAGATGAAGGGGCGATCCCGTGAGTCGTACTCATCAATCCCCGCCTCCTGCTCGATCACCTGCGGGCCGTTGAGCCCCAGGCGAGCCTCACGGGTCACCAGCAGATAACTGCACAGGCCTGCGGCGATCGACATGCCGCCAAAGCAGCCGACCGGGCCGGCCACCAGGCCGATCACCGGCTGGTACTGGCGCAGATCGACGATCGCCGCCTGGATCTCGGCAATCGCCGCCAGGCCGAGGTTGGCCTCCTGCAGGCGTACACCGCCAGTTTCCAGCAGCAATACGGCGCGGGTCGGCGTACCGTCACGGTTGTCCTGCGCGGCCAACTCCAGAGCGCCGGCAATCTTGGCCCCGCCCACCTCGCCCAGACTGCCACCCTGAAAGGCACCTTCGATGGCGATGACCACCGCTGGCTGCGCGTCGATCAGCCCCTTCGCAACCACCACACCGTCATCGGCCTGGGGCACGATGCCCTGCAGGGGCAGCCACGGCGAGACCACCCTGGCGAACGGATCGACCAGTTCGCGAAAACTGCCCGCATCGAGCAGCGCGCGAGCCCGCTGGCGTGCACCGAGCTCGGTGAAGCTGCGCTGCTCGAGCAACCGTTGGATCGTGGCGTCAGTCATGGTTCAGCTCCTCGAAACCTTGCTCCAGCCGCAAACGCACTACGCCGGGCGTGGCACCAAAGTCGTGAATTTCGATATTCATGGCCGGCAGCAGCTGCTCACGGAACATGCGCTCGAACAGCTGCTGCCAGCGCGGCGCACTACCGTTTACCGAGGTCACCACCTGAATCGCCAGGGTGCCGTCGGCACCGGGTTCCAGCAGTACCTCGAGATCGCCAGAGCCGACACAGCCGACCAGTGCGCGGTTACGGGCCGGCGCCCCGGCGGGGAATTGGAAGGACAGGGTTTCCATGTTCAGAGACTCCCAATCTGAGCCGGCAGACCACGCTGCAGGCGGTCGAGAAACAAGGACGCAGCGAGCAAATCCGCCGCGCCGCCTGGCGAGGCACGTAGCCGCAACATCTCGCCTTCCAGCTCACGCAGGCGGCGGCGCCCGGCCAGGCTGGCAACGCCACCGGCATCGAGCACGGCGCGGGCACCGTTCTGCATGCAGCGCAGGCCCTCGAGGCCCGCGCGGTAGAGCACACAGGTGTCGGCCAGCTGACTCATGATCGCCAGCAAGGCATCCAGCCGGGCGTTCTGCTCGCCAGCGCCAGCAGCGCGGCTGCTGGTCAGCTGTGGCAATGCATGATGGATGACCGATGGGAAAGCCAGTTGCGCCTCCTCCCGAGCACCATGAACACCATAGAGCCGGCAAACCTGGGTACCGTGGCTGTCGTCGCTGACCGGCAATGCTCGGTCGTCGAGCAATGCGATACGGGCAGCACGCACCACCACAGAGCTGGCGGCCAGCTGCCGGCTATCCAACGCAGCGCCAGCACACAGCAAGCCCAGCGCCCAGATAGCGCCACGATGGGTGTTGACGCCAGCGGTGACGCGCAGCATTTCCTGCTCACCTTCGCGGCCTATGCGGCCAAGCGCCTCGCGTAGCGTCTGATTGATTTCGCCTTCGGCCAGCGCGGCCTCCGCCATCGCCTTGAAGCAGGGCCATAGCGCCAATGCCGAGGCGTGCATCAGGCCCAGATGCAGATCGTGGTGGGCCCCACTGCCGCGCTTGTCGACCAGCCCCGGTTTGGGCGACAGGTCGGCTTCGTCGATCAGGGCGTCTACCGCCAGATCCGCGAGATACTCGCCGAGCGAAAGCTGCGGCTGCTTGGAATGGATAGCGCTCATCACCAGCTCCTGAATTTGGCGGGAGGGTTGTAGAGGCCGCCGGACCACTCGACCAGTTCGGCAATGCTCTTGGCCGCCAGCAGTTCACGGCTGGCGTCAGCGCGGCGGATGCCGAGGTCTTCCGGCAGGGCGATCAGTCCCTCGCGGCGCATACGCTCGGTATCTTTCGGGTTGTGACGCAGGCCGATGCTGGTGACGCCGGCGACCGCAGCAATCATCGCCTGGCGCTCCTCCAGCGATCGCGCCTTGTACAGGTAGGCGATGCCTTCCTCGGTCAGCAAGTGGGTGACGTCGTCGCCGTAGATCATGATCGGCGCCAGCGGCATACCAGCCTTCTGCGCTACGCCGACGGCATCGAGGGTTTCCACGAAGGTCGGCTTGCCGCCCTCCTGAAAGGTCTCGACCATCTGCACGACCAGCTTCTTGCCACGCTCCAACAATGGCGCATCGCTCTGCGCAGGGCGCATGTCCAGCCAGGCGGGTGTGCTGTGACGGCGCCCACGCGGGTCATGGCCCATGTTCGGCGCACCGCCAAAACCGGCCAGGCGACCGCGGGTCACGGTGGAGGAATGACCATCACCATCGACCTGCAGCGTCGCACCGATAAACAGGTCGACGGCGTACTGTCCGGCCAACTGGCACATCAGCCGGTTGGAACGCATGGAGCCGTCGCGGCCGGTGAAGAACACGTCCGGACGCTGGGCGATGTAGCCCTCCATGCCCAGCTCGGTACCGAAGCAGTGCACGCTTTCGACCCAGCCGGTCTCGATGGCCGGGATCAACGTCGGATGCGGATTGAGTGTCCAGTTGCGGCAAATCTTGCCCTTCAAGCCGAGGGACTCGCCGTAGGTCGGCAGGATAAGTTCGATGGCGGCGGTATTGAAGCCGATGCCATGGTTGAGCGACTGCACGTTGTGCTTCTCGTAGATGCCGCGGATCGCCATCATCGCCATCAACACATGCACGGGCTTGATATGGCGCGGATCACGGGTGAACAGCGGCTCGATGTAAAACGGCTTGTCCGCCACTACCACGAAGTCCACCCAGGATGCGGGAATGTCCACACGCGGCAACTCGTCGACGATCTCGTTGACCTGAAAGATGACGATGCCGTCGCTAAAGGCGGTGGGTTCGACCAGCGCCGGCGTGTCTTCGGTGCTCGGCCCGGTATAGATGTTGCCGTGGCGATCGGCCTGGAAACCAGCAAGCAGGGCAACATTGGGAATCAGGTCAACCAGCAGCCGCGAGTACAGCTCGATGTAGGTATGAATGGCGCCTACTTCGAGTAACCCATCTTCGAGCAGTTGGCTGATGCGCAGGCTCTGCGGGCCGGCAAAGGAGAAGTCGAGTTTGCGGGCGATGCCACGCTCGAACAGATCGAGGTGCTCGGCACGGCTGACGCTGGGCATGATCATGTGCAGGTCGTGCAGGCGGCTGGGGTCGACCTGAGCCAGCGAGCGAGAAAGGAAATCCGCCTGCTTCTGGTTGTTGCCTTCGAGCACTACCCGGTCGCCGGGAGCAATCAACGCTTCAAGGGCCGCGACGATCTTGTCGCTGGGCAGCACCACGCCATCGGCGAGTGTGCGCACCTGATCGAGACGTCGGGCCTTCTCGGCGCGGCGACGCGACCATTGCGGGGGTGGGGCGATTGTAGTTGTCATTGATGACTCCACGAATTCCGCTGTCGTGGCAGTACAGTAGGAGTGCGGGGAGACCCCATCAATCAAGCACGCTGTCGTATCGTTACGATCAGGTTAACGATGCGCATCGGTTACCGCCGAGGTGCAGACCGGGCATACTGCGCCACTGTTCCCCCGTTGCCCGGCCCACCATGCGCATTCACGTCACCTTCATCGATCGCGTCGGTATCACTCAGGAAGTGCTCGCCCTGCTGGGTGGCCGTAACCTCAATCTCGACGCTGTGGAAATGGTGCCGCCCAACGTCTACATCGACGCACCGACCCTGAGCGCAGCTGTGCTCGATGAGCTGCGCGAAGCGCTGTTCAAGGTGCGTGGGGTGCAAGCGGTGACCGTGGTGGACATTCTTCCCGGGCAACGCCGCCGGTTGCAGCTCGATGCATTGCTGGCAGCGATGAGCGATCCGGTACTAGCGGTCGATGGTGACGGCCGCGTATTGCTGGCCAACCCGGCGCTGATCAGCCTGTGCGGTCGAGAACCCGAAGGCGCAGCGCTGGGTGAGCTGTTCGCCGAGACGGATCTGCAACAGGCACTGCTCGATCAGCATTTCCGCCTGCCACTGCGTGAGGTGACACTGAACGGCCAGGCGCTGCTGCTGGAGGCCACGCCCATCAGCGAAACCGTCGAGACCGGGCAACTGGCCGGCGCCCTGCTGACCCTTTACGAACCCAGCCGTATAGGTGCTCGCTTGGCAGCGCTGCACCATGATCACGCCGAGGGCTTCGATTCGTTGCTTGGCGATTCACTGCCAATCCGTACCCTCAAGGCCCGCGCTCAGCGAGTCGCAACGCTGGACGCGCCTTTGCTGATCCACGGTGAAACCGGCACCGGCAAAGAATTGGTGGCGCGCGCCTGCCACGCCCTCAGCACGCGTCACAGTGCATCGTTTCTTGCCCTGAACTGCGCCGCCCTGCCAGAAAGCCTCGCCGAGAGCGAGCTGTTCGGCTATGCACCCGGCGCGTTTACCGGCGCACAACGCGGTGGCAAGCCGGGCCTACTGGAACTGGCCAACCACGGCACGGTATTTCTCGATGAGATCGGTGAGATGTCGCCGTACCTGCAGGCCAAGCTGCTGCGTTTTCTTAGCGACGGCACCTTTCGCAGGGTCGGCGGAGATCGCGAGGAGCGGGTCGATGTGCGCATCATCAGCGCCACGCACCGCAATCTGGAGCGGATGGTCAATGAAGGAGAATTTCGCGAGGACTTGTTCTATCGCCTGAACGTGCTCAACCTGCAGGTGCCGCCGCTGCGCGAGCGAGGTCAGGACATCCTGCTGCTGGCCCGACATTTCATGCAGCACGCTTGCGCGCAAATTCAGCGCACTCAATGCCGGCTGACGCCTGATACCTACGCTGCCCTATTGAGCAATCGCTGGCCAGGTAACGTGCGGCAGTTGCAGAACGTGATTTTCCGCGCCGCGGCGATCTGCGACAGCAATCTGGTGCAGATTGGTGATCTGGATATCGCTGGCACCGCCGTCGCTCAGCAAATCGGAGGGGAAGTCGGCAGCCTGGAGGCCGCGGTTGCAGCTTTCGAGAAGGACTTGCTGGAAAAACTCTACGCCAGTCATCCATCTACTCGGCAACTGGCTGCGCGCTTGAACACCTCGCACAGCGCCATTGCTACGCGGCTACGCAAATACGGCATCAAGGGCAATCGTTAGCACAGGCTAGTTGGAGATCGGGCAGGCGTTCCCATTGGGAACACCTGCGCCAGAATCATGGCTTACTGACCGCTGCCGCCACCAGCAGCGCCGCCTGCTCCGCTGCTAGCACCGCCGCCGGTACCATCACCAGTGCCGCTACCCGCACCGCCTGTTCCACCACCATTGGTGCCAGTACCACCTGGCATCGGGTCAGTACCGGCTCCAGTTCCATTCCCCGTACCCGTTCCGGTGCCTGGTGCAGTAGTGCCGCCATTGGTACCGGGAGTCGTGGTGCCGCCCGGAAGTGTGGTGCCGTCATCGGTGCCCAGGCCTGGGTCATCTGCTGGCACGGCAGGGGCTGAGGGAGTGGCGGGCCCGGTCTGTGGAGCAGTCGAATCTGCTACGGCAGGAAGCATCGCAGTGGCCAACAGGCCACTGAAGAGGAATGCTGTCATTTTGGTCTTGTTCATTATCATCACCTTTCATCCAGTTTGGTGGAAAGCTCGCCACTTTCATCAATGAAAGCGAACGCTCCCTACACCCGACCGGCTGCGGTTCAATAATGTTCGCCTAGCAGGATAAACGGTCGTTTACCCGCGTAGCGCCTCGGTGAACTCCGCGAGCCAGGGTTCGGCATCCTGTTCTGGAGTGACGCTTTCGCTGGCATCCACACGCAACATGGGCAGCACTTCGCGGACGCCCAATTCGCCATACAGCTCGCGCACCTGCTCGCCACCGCCGCAATAGGTGTCGCCATAGCTCGAATCGCCCAGAGCGATCACGCCACCAGGCAGAGCACTCCACGCAGGCAACCTGTCGCGGATCGCGAAGTACAGCGGCTGTAGATTATCTGGCAACTCGCCCATGCCGGTGGTCGAGGTCACTACCAGAAAGGCCTCTGGGCCGAATGCCAGAACATCCTCCAGGCTCGCCCGCGGGTTGTGCCAGGCGTCGAAACCGGCCTGCTTCAGCAGACCTTCAGCGTGCCGGGCCACCTCTTCAGCGGTGCCATAAACCGACCCGGACAGAATCGCGACTTTCATGAAAACTCCGTATGTTGAGAACTGCGCCGAGCATTATGCCGCATTGCGCAAGAGCTCGTTCAGCGCGGCCACGCGCTAGAAAGAGAGCGGTCAGGCGGGCCTCTGATAAACTGGCGAAAATGGCTGAGGGACGCATGAAATGATCAACGCCAAACTGCTGCAATTGGTGGTCGATGCCTCGAATGACGGCATCGTGGTCGCAGAGCAGGAGGGAGAGGACAACATCCTCATCTACGCCAATCCGGCATTCGAAACCCTGACCGGCTACAGCAGCGAAGAAATCCTCTATCAGGATTGTCGCTTTCTCCAAGCCGGCGATCGTGACCAGCCGTCACTGGCGCTGATTCGCGAAGCCGTGCGCACTCAGCAACCCTGCCGCCAGGTGATCCGCAACTATCGCAAGGATGGCAGCCCGTTCTGGAATGAGCTGTCGATCACCCCGGTATTCAATGAAGGCGATCAACTGACCTACTTCATCGGTATCCAGAAGAACGTCAGCGAGCACGTGCAGAATCAGGAACGGGTCAGGAAGCTGGAGGCCAAGGTGCAAGCCCTGCAAGCCGAGCTGGATGAATTGAAGCGACGGACGTACGGTAACGAAACCGGTGGCGAGTTGTCATAAGGGTGCTCCTACCTTGCGCAGAAAGCCGTCATGCAAGATTCGTCGCTCCTGACACCCCTCGAAATGGAATTCATACAACAACTTACCGAAAATAGCCCTGCCCCGGTCGATGTCGATCCGGGCCTGCAGGTCGATGCCGCGCGCCAGACTGCCGAGCTGCTGGCCAGCTGCGCCGCCATGGAGCAATTGACCATAGAAGCGCATGTCGCCAATCAGCGTTTGTCGTTCACGCCTCATCTGGTCACCGATGAGCAGAACACTCCGCATCTGGAACTTGGCGTGCCGCAGATCTTCGAAGAGGGTTCCTTCGATCGCGCCTGGCGCCTGCCTCTCGACCCGCCGCAACCGTTGCTGGCACGCGATGGGCAGCCAGGCAGCCTGTTTATCCATGAGCTGTCGCTAAGCGGCCTGCTGGTCGCACAAACCGCAAAAGCCTCACCGCCAGAGCGGTTCAGCCTCGACCTGGATGTCGATGAAATGGAACCGATCACCCTGCAAGGCAGGTTGGTGCGTGTGACCGACGACGGCATGTTGGCCTATGAGCTGACGCTGGACGAAGACAACGGCGAACGCCTGCAGAACTATCTGTATCAGCAACACCGCAGCCTGTATCCCCGCGCCCATCACCTCTGAGGCATTTGCCTCAGGTATCCAGGCGACCGCCCAGAAACTGCCGCAAACGTCGACGCATCAGACGGCCTTCGCTGCCCAGGCAAGCGATGGCTGAACCGCGCAGACTTTCCTCGAGCAGATCGGCACCCTCGCCCACCAGCGCGACCGGGCATTCGAGAGTGAGCGCCAGGCGTTCCACAGTCTGCGGGGTATCCGCTACTGGCGCCTGATTGGAAAACACGACCACTGCCACTGGCCGCATCCTGCCGCACACCTGCGGCAGTTCTTCCAGCGACTGGCCGATGCCCAGCACGTGCACGGCGACATCGGCCGGGCTCAGCAGCAGGCCGGTGACCAGTAACTCGAGCTCGCGGCAACGCCCCGGCAGTGCAACCAGCAACAGACGGCGACCAGGCTGATCACGCAGATTGTGCAACCGCTGCAACACGCGGCCACGCAGGAAAGTATCGAAGAACAGCCATTCACTACTGTATCCAGGACGACCATGACGCAGCAGCAGGCGCTGCCAGAGCGGCATGATGATGTCCTGAAAGGTGACCGACAGCGGGTAGCTGGAAAATACCTGCCCATAGACGCGACCCAACTCGGCCTCGTCATAGGCTTGCACGGCGTCCAGCAGACGGCTCTGCCACTGCGCCCACTCACCCGAAGTGGCCGACTCGTAGGTCGGTGCGCTGCTGGTTTCGCTGACACTGTGGCGAGCAAGAATCCGACCGACCTTGCTGACCGGTACGCCGCGCTCGATCCAGGCCAGAACGCTGCGCACCGTCTCGACGTCCGTAGGCGAGTACAGGCGATGACCACTGTCGGTACGCACCGGCTGGATCAACCCATAGCGCCGTTCCCAGGCACGTAGCGTCACAGGGTTCACGCCGGTCAATCGAGCCACTTCACGGATAGGGAACAGTTCCTCTTCCTTGAAAGCGCTTGAATTGAAAGGCATGAAACCAACCAGATCGGACATAAGGAAAACCGCTGCGGGGTCATAATCCTGCAAGTCTACTCCAGCTCGAAGTGCCTTTCATTTTAGTTGTACAAATCCTGTACACAAACTTTCAGCAGCGATGTTGCGCACTATCGGGTATTCGACCACCCCAAAATAGGGCATGGGTGGCCTCAGGAGCCGCTCAGGCGAAATACCTAAAAGGCAATTCTCGACAAGCGGTAGGGGCTCGAAGCCCCTGTAATGGCGGCGTTGAGCCTACTTTTGGCGGTGACACAGAGATTGCTGGATAATTTGTACAAAACAGGAATAATCCTTGCTGCGTTCAAGACGCGACTCACCACCCCGAGCCGCGCCATCCGCCTGACCCTACCCTGGCCAGGTGCTCTGCAGGAGATACACGATGTCTACCGAACCGGTCACCCTAATGGTGGCGCGCCGTGTTGCCAACGGGCGCTATCAAGATTTCATCGCCTGGCTACGCGAAGGCGAGCAACTGGCTACCGACTTCCCTGGCTATCTGGGCTCTGGCGTCCTGGCTCCACCGCCAGGTGACGACGAATTCCAGATGGTATTCCGCTTTACCGACGAGCAAACCATGGCCACCTGGGAGCATTCCGCATCCCGCAGTGCCTGGCTGAGCCGCGGCAAGGGCCTCTTCGCCCAGCCCCATGAACAGCGTGCTCTGGGCATCGACGCCTGGTTCGGCAGCGGCCTACGGCAGCCGCCGCGCTGGAAGCAGACCGTCGCCATCTGGCTGGCCTTCTTCCCGGTTTCTCTGGGCTTCAACCTGTTGTTCGGCGGCCTGCTGGCGGACGTTCCGCTGGTGATCCGCGTGCTGCTCAGCACCCTGGCGCTAACGCCGTTGATGACCTACCTGTTCATCCCTCTGGTCACCCGCCTGCTCGCGCCATGGCTGCAGGGCAACCGCCCTGCCGGCCTGCTGCGCCGCGTGAGCGCTCCAACCGGCCGCTGAGCCGGGAGCGCCATGGCCCCAGTAGGCCATGGCGCTTCGCTTTCCCACACTGTACGAAGGGTTGTACAGCTTCTGTGGCTACTATAACGTTGCGTGGTCAAGGCTACCGACTTTCATGGCGGCGCCTTTCCCGTTCATTCCCGGCCAATTCCCATGAGCGTCAGCAACGCCCAGATCCTGATCACCGGCGCCAGCCAGCGTGTCGGCCTCTATTGCGCCGAACGGCTGCTCGATGACGGCCATTCATTGATCGTCACCTACCGCAGTGACAGGCCTGAACTGGAGAAACTGCGGGATCGCGGCGTGCTGACCCTGCACGCCGACTTCACCAGCGAGGCGAGCATTCTCGACTTCATCGAACGCCTGCAGAGCCATACCGACGCGTTGCGCGCTATCGTGCACAACGCCTCGGCCTGGTTCGCGGAAGCGCCGGGTGAAGAAGCTGCGGCCTTTCAGCAACTGTTCACCGTACACATGCTGGCGCCCTACCTGATCAACCTGCACTGCGCAGCGCTGCTACAGCGCAGCGAACAGGCGGACATCATCCACATCAGCGATGACGTGGTGCGCAAGGGCAGCGGCAACCGGCCGGCGTACTGCGCCAGCAAAGCGGGCATGGACAGCCTGACGCTGTCCTTCGCCGCGCGCTTCGCGCCGGGCATCAAGGTCAACGGCATAGCCCCGGCCCTGCTGATGTTCAACCCGCAAGACGATGACGAATACCGAACCAAGGCGCTCGGCAAATCGGCACTGGGCTTCGAGCCCGGCCCCCATGTGATCTACCAGAGCCTGCGTTATCTGCTGGACACCCCCTACATCACCGGCACCACCCTGACCGTGAACGGCGGCCGCCACCTCAAGTGAGGCGCCGCGAGGACAATGAAGATGAACCCATTACTGCCCAATCATTACCGCGAAATCCTCCTCGGCATCGGCGAGAACCCCGAGCGCGAAGGTTTACTGGATACCCCCAAGCGCGCCGCCAAGGCCATGCAGTACCTGTGCAACGGCTATGAGAAGAGCCTGGAAGAGGTGGTCAACGGCGCCCTGTTCAGCTCCGACAGCGACGAGATGGTGATCGTCAAGGACGTCGAGCTCTACTCGCTCTGCGAACACCACCTGCTGCCGTTCATTGGTAAGGCTCACGTGGCTTACATTCCCACCGGCAAGGTGTTGGGGCTGTCGAAGATCGCCCGTATCGTCGACATGTACGCACGCCGCCTGCAGATCCAGGAAAACCTCACCCGGCAGATTGCCAACGCCATCGAGGAAGTCACCCAGGCCGCCGGCGTGGCCGTGGTCATCGAGGCCCAGCACATGTGCATGATGATGCGTGGCGTGGAGAAGCAGAACTCGGTGATGAGCACCTCGGTGATGCTCGGCGCCTTCCGCGAGTCCTACAATACACGCCATGAATTCCTGCAACTGATCGGACGGAGCAAGTAACCATGCCCAGACTGGAACCCGGCATGGCGCGTATTCGCGTCAAGGATCTGCGCCTGCGCACCTTCATCGGCATCAAGGAGGAGGAGATCAACAACAAGCAGGACGTGCTGATCAACCTGACCATCCTTTATCCGGCCGTTGACGCGGTGCGTGACAACGACATCGATCACGCCCTCAATTACCGCACCATTACCAAGGCTATTATCCGCCACGTCGAAGGCAACAGCTTCGCCCTTCTGGAGCGCCTGACCCAGGAAATTCTCGACTTGGTCATGAGCCACGAGGCGGTACGCTACGCTGAAGTTGAGGTCGACAAGCCCCACGCCTTGCGTTTCGCCGAATCGGTGTCGATCACCCTGGCCGGCCATCGCTGATCCGCGACAATCGGCAGGCGGCCCAGTTGCCGACCTGCCCGCCGGCTTTTATCATCGCCGCCATCCCTCCCGGAGAGAGCATCGCCATGAATGATCAACAACGTCTCGAACTGGAAGCAGCCGCCTATCGTCGCCTGGTTCAACACCTGCGCGAACGGCCGGACGTGCAGAACATCGACCTGATGAATCTGGCCGGTTTCTGCCGCAACTGCCTGTCCAAGTGGTACAAGGCCGCGGCTGACGATCTCGATATCGCGATCACCCCGGATCAGGCCCGCGAAGAGGTGTATGGCATGCCCTACGCCGAGTGGAAGGCCAAGTACCAGACCGAAGCCAGCGCCGAGCAGCAGGCTGCCTTCAACGCCAAGCCCCCAAAAGGAACAGCATGAGCCACCTGAACGACTTCCGCGCCCGCCTGAGCGGCGAGCACTTCGCCTTTGCCGAGACCCTGGCCTTCATCGCTGAGCACTATGACTATCAGCCCAGCGCCTTCCGCAACGGTGACGTCAGCAATGCCGCCGGCCAGAACGAAGGCTCGTGCAAGACCTTGGGCCTAGCCCAACTCGAAGGCCTCACCGATCAGGAAGCTCTGCAGTGCTTCGGCGAACACTACCGCAGCGTGCTGGCCACTCCCGAAGGCAGTGACCACGCCAATATCCGCGCCCTGATGAACAGCGGCCTGGTAGGCGTCAGTTTCGAACAGCAGTCGCTGACCCGCAAAGCCTGAGCCCTCTCGCACCCACGGCTGGGCGCTCGCCCGGCCAGCTCCGCTGCCCTGCCTAGCCGGTCGGCGGCACTCCTGACAATCATCACGCCCACACTAAAACCGCCCTGCAGCGAGATCGCCAAGGGAGCCGGATGATGCGTCGTGGGTGATGCTACAGAGAAATCGCACACCGGAACCCTGGCGAATGCAGGGCCCGGCGTGGACTGAAGAGGATAGCCGTTACAGCAGCTTGCGATCCTTGCCAGCAGCGATGCGCAGGCGCAGGGCATTGAGCTTGATGAAGCCCGCCGCGTCGGCCTGGTTATAGGCGCCGCCGTCTTCTTCGAAGGTGGCGATGTTGGCATCGAACAGCGAGTCGTCGGACTGACGGCCAGTGACGATGACGTTGCCCTTGTACAGCTTAAGGCGAACCACACCATTCACGTTGGCTTGGGAGGCGTCGATCATCTGTTGCAGCATCAGACGCTCCGGGCTCCACCAGAAACCGTTGTAGATCAGGCTGGCGTACTTCGGCATCAGCTCGTCTTTCAGGTGAGCGACTTCGCGATCCAGGGTGATCGACTCGATGGCGCGGTGGGCACGCAGCATGATGGTGCCGCCCGGGGTCTCGTAGCAGCCACGGGACTTCATGCCGACGTAACGGTTCTCGACGATGTCCAGACGACCGATGCCGTTCTCGCCGCCGATGCGGTTCAGTTCGGCCAGCACGGTGGCTGGGCTCAGCTCCTTGCCGTCGATGGCAACGATGTCGCCGGCCTTGTAGGTCAGCTCGATGTAGGTCGGGCTGTCCGGAGCCGCTTCAGGCGACTTGGTCCAACGCCACATGTCTTCTTCGTGCTCGGTCCAAGTGTCTTCCAACACGCCGCCTTCATAGGAAATGTGCAGCAGGTTGGCATCCATGGAGTACGGCGACTTCTTCTTGCCGTGACGCTCGATCGGGATCGCATGCTTCTCGGCATAATCCATCAGCTTTTCGCGGGACAGCAGATCCCACTCGCGCCAAGGAGCGATCACTTTCACACCGGGCTTGAGCGCGTAGGCGCCCAGCTCGAAGCGAACCTGGTCGTTGCCCTTGCCGGTAGCACCATGGGAGATGGCGTCAGCGCCGGTCTCGTTGGCGATCTCGATCAAACGCTTGGCGATCAGCGGGCGCGCGATGGAAGTACCCAGCAGGTACTCGCCTTCGTAAACGGTGTTGGCGCGGAACATCGGGTAGACGAAGTCGCGAACGAACTCTTCGCGCAGGTCATCGATGTAGATTTCCTTGACGCCCATTGCCTTGGCCTTGGCGCGGGCCGGCTCGACCTCTTCGCCCTGACCGAGATCGGCGGTGAAGGTCACCACTTCACAGTTATAGGTATCTTGCAGCCACTTGAGGATCACCGAGGTGTCCAGGCCACCGGAATAGGCCAGAACTACCTTTTTGACGTCCGCCATGCCATCCACTCCACGGGTTGTTCGGAAAGCCCGTGATTCTACTGCCCATGGCCCGCGATTTACAGGGGTGCGACAGGCCATGGCATTGAAGCGACAGGATCAGGAGGTGGCAGCGGGCGTTGAAGGCACCGCCGGGGCGGCCTGTTCGGCAGGCTGCGCGGGGGCTTCAGGCACCTTATCGAGGCTTATGGACACCCTGCGGTTCCTTTCCCGGTTGGCGGCCGTGGTGTTGGGCGCCAGCGGGTAACGCTCGCCGTGAAAGCGCATGACGATGCGCTCTTCGGGGATGCCCTGAGCCTTGAAGTACTCCATCACCGCCAGCGCCCGGCGGCGCGACAGGTCGCGGTTGGTCAGGCGGTTGCCGCTGTTGTCGGAGTGACCGTCCAGCTCAATGCGATTGACAGCAGGGTCGGCCTTCATGAAATCGAGGATGATTTCCAGCTTGGCCTTGGCCATGGGGTCGAGCTCTGCCCCGCCGCCCGGGAAGCCGACGGTGGACTTGCGCACCTGGTCGAAGTTGACCGGTAACAGCTTGGCCGTGCAGTTCAGGTAATCGTCGTAGGCCTTGCGAAAGCGTACCGGCAGCATCCGCACCTCGAGATCACCACCCACCTGGCTACGATGGCGCACCAGCGGGCTGCGCCCTTCCAGCAAGCCGGTCAGCAAACGCCCAGCCTGCTCCTGGCTACTGTTGAACGGCACTTCGCCGCTGCCGACGCTAACCACACCGAGGTTGATGTCGCCACGCCCCGGCTGCCAGGGCGCCGCTGCCGCGAGTAGCGTTGCCGAGCCGCTGCCCAGCCAGCGCTCCCGGGGCTGCAGACGGAAGGTCGCCTGTTCGCCCGCACGGCGCACGAACTGGCCCGAACCGAAATCAGTGATCGGTTGCGTCAGCCGGCATTCGAACTGGTCGCCGGCCACCTGCCATTCGACCTTTTCCAGACGAGTCTGGAAGCTGATCGCGGCCACAGGCAGACTCAAGCCTGCGCCGGCGAGCAATCCGACGATGAGGAAAAGAGGCTGGCGCACAGCGAGCTCCACAAGAAAACATAACGTTCCCTGTGGGTATCGGTGGCGGCGGAGAAAACTTGAGCCGTGCGATGGCCTATCTGCGGCGTGCCCCCGCCGGGCTTTTCCGGTAGGATTCCGGGCATGTTTCGCCCCCGCCTGGAAGCCTCAATGACCGACCGCATCACCCTGCTGCGTCCCGACGACTGGCACATTCATCTGCGCGACGGCGCGGTACTGCCGCACACCGTCGCCGATGTCGCCCGTACCTTCGCCCGCGCGATCATCATGCCCAACCTGGTGCCGCCGGTGCGCAACGCCGCCGAGGCCACTGGCTATCGTCAGCGCATTCTCGATGCGCGGCCGGCTGGCAGCCAGTTCCAGCCGTTGATGGTGCTGTATCTCACCGATCGCACCACGGGTGACGACATCCGTGCAGCCAAGGCCAGCGGCATCGTCTACGCGGCGAAGATGTACCCGGCCGGGGCGACCACCAACTCCGACTCGGGCGTTACCAGCCTGGACAACATCACCGACGCCCTGGAAGCCCTGGCGGAAACCGGCATGCCGCTGCTGGTGCACGGTGAAGTCACCCGCGCCGAGGTCGATGTTTTCGACCGCGAGAAGGCTTTTATCGACGAGCACATGCGCCGTCTGGTCGAGCGCTTCCCGACGCTGAAAGTGGTGTTCGAACACATCACCACCGGCGATGCTGCCCAGTTCGTCAAGGAGGCGCCGGCCAACGTCGGTGCCACCATCACCCCGCAGCATCTGCTGTACAACCGTAACCACATGCTGGTCGGCGGCATTCGTCCGCACTTCTATTGCCTGCCGATCCTCAAGCGCAACACGCACCAGGAAGCGCTGCTCGATGCAGCCACCAGCGGCAGTCCGAAGTTCTTCCTGGGCACCGACTCCGCGCCCCACGCGAAGCACGCCAAGGAAAACGCCTGCGGCTGTGCCGGTTGCTACACCGCTTATGCGGCCATCGAGCTGTATGCCGAGGCCTTCGAGCAGCGTGGCGCGCTGGACAAACTGGAAGCCTTCGCCAGCCATTTTGGCCCGGACTTCTACGCTCTACCGCGCAACACCGACACCATCACCCTGGTGCGTGAGTCGTGGAACGCACCGGCCAGCCTGCCGTTCGGCGAGCAGACGGTAATCCCCTTGCGCGCGGGTGAACCGCTGCGCTGGCGTCTGCTGGAGGCTGGTCAATGAGCGAAGAACTGTACGAAGACGATCAGGAGCAAACGAGCAGCAGCGGCCCGCGTCACCCCATGGCCGCGCGTTTTCGTGGTTACCTGCCGGTGGTGGTGGATGTTGAAACCGGTGGTTTTAATAGTGCTACCGACGCCCTGCTGGAAATCGCTGCGACCACCATTGGCATGGATGAAGGCGGCTTCCTGTATCCCGATCACACGCATTTCTTCCGGGTCGAGCCATTCGAAGGCGCCAATATCGAGCAGGCGGCTCTGGATTTCACCGGCATCAAGCTAGACCACCCGCTGCGCATGGCGGTAAGCGAAGAGCATGCGCTGACCGAGATTTTCCGTGGTCTGCGCAAATCCCTGAAGGCCAATGGCTGCAAGCGCGCCATTCTGGTCGGCCACAACAGCAGCTTCGACCTGGGCTTCCTCAATGCCGCGGTCGCGCGCTGTGACCTCAAGCGCAATCCCTTCCACCCCTTCTCCAGCTTTGACACCGCCAGCCTCGCCGGCCTCGCCTACGGGCAGACCGTGCTGGCCAAGGCGTGCCAGGCCGCCGGCATCGAGTTCGACGGCCGTGAAGCCCACTCCGCCCGCTATGACACCGAGAAGACCGCCGAGCTGTTTTGCGGCATCGTCAATCGCTGGAAGGAAATGGGCGGCTGGGAAGACTTCGACGAGTGAGTGCCATGAAAAAATATCAGATCTTCATCGATGGACAGGCCGGCACCACGGGCCTGCAGATTCGTCAGCGGCTGGCCAACCACCCGCAGATCGAAGTGGTCACCATCGACCACGACAAACGCCGTGACGTAGAGGCCAAGCTCGAGCTGATGCGTTCGGTCGACGTGACCGTACTGTGCCTGCCCGACGATGCAGCTAAAGAAACGGCGGCTCAAGCTCGTGAAGCCGGCTGCAGGGTGCTCGACGCCAGCTCTGCACACCGCACTGCCAATGACTGGGTTTTCGGCATGGCCGAACTGGCCAAGGGCCAACGCGAAGCCATCGCCAAGGCCGCCGCCGTGAGCAACCCGGGCTGCTACGCCACGGGCGCCATCCTGCTGCTGCGCCCACTCATCGAGGCGGGCCTACTGGGCTCGGATCGCGAACTGTGCATCAACGCCGTATCCGGCTACACCGGTGGCGGCACCAAGATGGTCGAACGCTATGAGCAGGAAGGTGCGCCGGTCTACGCGGCCTACGGCCTGGGCTTCGACCACAAGCACATTCCGGAGATCCAGCACTGGAGCGGCCTGAACGCACGCCCGATCTTCCAGCCAGCGGTCGGCAGCTACGACCAGGGCATGCTGGTGATGATCCCCCTGCAAAGCGCCAACGGCGTCGAGCTGCAAAAAGCCCTGAGCGATTACTACCAGGGTGAGCAGTTCGTGCAGGTTCTGCCCTACAACGAGATCCCTGCCGACTCGGCGCCATTCATCACCCCCCACGGCCTGAACGGCAGCAATCGCGCCGAGCTGCAGGTGTACGGTGCGAACAGCGGCAAACAGGCCTTGCTGGTAGCCAAGCTCGATAACCTGGGTAAAGGCGCCTCGGGTGCTGCGGTGCAGAACCTCAACATCATGCTGGGCCTGGATGAAGGGCTGTGCACTCAGATCGATTGAGCGCTGCGCTGTAAATAAAAAACCGGCTCACGAGCCGGTTTTTTTATGGCCTGCCCTACTCGCCAGCCGGTATTCGCGGCATTGCAAACGATGCTGGACGCTCCCCAGCCATCTGATCTTCAAAACGCTGGAAATACCTCAAGCAAGCTGACTGATCAGGCAGATTACCGCTCATCCAAAGTTGGCTTTTTCAGCCAATCAAGATCCAGTTTATCTTTGACACGCATTCTCATTAACATTAGTATCCTTCGCCATCAGTCTCAGCCAAACGACGGGCCAAGCCATGTACGTCTGCCTCTGCGAAGGTGTCACCGACGGTCAGATCCGCGAAGCAATCTACGAAGGTTGCTGCAGCTACCGTGAAGTCCGTGAAACGCTGGGCGTTGCTAGCCAATGCGGCAAATGTGCGTGCCTGGCCAAGCAGGTCGTTCGTGAAACGCTGGGCGAAGTGCAACAAAGTCAGGTAGCCATGGCCTACCCAGGAAATTTTGTTGCAGCCTAAATAGAGACTTTTTCAAAGAACCGGATCTCGTATCCGGTTTTTTTATGCTCAAAATTCAATGAGTTAGCGCCAAGACGCACAACTTAAACATTCGTATTTATATTTATTTTCACTTATATTTCAATAACTTACGTTTGACAGTCTTATATTGCAAGCCCAGAATTCGCCATCGGTTACTCATTTCCAGGCAGGACGGGCTCTCCCATGAAAGGCGACAAGACAGTTATCCAGCATTTGAACAAGATCCTCGGCAACGAGTTGGTCGCCATCAACCAGTACTTCCTGCACGCCCGCATGTATGAAGATTGGGGCCTGACCAAGCTGGGCAAACACGAGTACCACGAGTCCATCGACGAGATGAAACACGCGGACAAGCTCATCAAGCGCATCCTGTTCCTGGAAGGCCTGCCGAACCTGCAGGATCTGGGCAAGATCCTGATCGGCGAGAACACTCAAGAGATGCTTGAGTGCGACCTGAAGATCGAGCACAAGGCGCACATCGATCTGAAAGCAGCCATCGCCTACTGCGAGAGCGTTGGCGACTACGCCAGCCGCGAACTGCTCGAAGACATCCTCGAGTCCGAGGAAGAGCATATCGACTGGCTCGAAACTCAACTCAGCCTGATCAAGGCCGTTGGCTTGCAGAACTACCTGCAGTCGCAGATGGAAGAGTAACGATCAGCAGCAGACAAAAAACGGGAGCCAAGGCTCCCGTTTTTTGTGCTCGAATTAAATATCAGAGGCATAAAAAATCCGGAACGCCTTTAGGCGCTCCGGATTTTTAGATACTGAATAGAGGAGCTTGCGAGCTAGAGCCATGCAAGGGCTAGGCGCCCCCGCGAAACCGGAATAAAAAGCTGAGTGTACTGTTGTACATGAGCATTTTTATTCCGGTTTCAACGCAGCAGGGCCGACGCGCAGCTGCTCATCAGATCACTTCTCGACGAAGGCGCGCTCGATCAGATAATCACCTGGCTCACGCATACGCGCGGAGATCTTCAGACCGAAGCTGTCGAGCACTTCGCTGGTCTCGTCGAGCATGCTCGGGCTGCCGCAGATCATCGCGCGGTCGTCCTGCGGGTTGATCGGCGGCAGGCCGATGTCCGCGAACAGTTTGCCACTGCGCATCAGGTCAGTCAGGCGACCCTGATTCTCGAACGGCTCACGGGTCACGGTCGGGTAATAGATCAGCTTTTCCTTCAGCGCATCGCCGAAGAATTCGTTCTGCGGCAGGTGCTCGGTGATGAACTCGCGGTAAGCCACTTCGTTGACGTAACGAACACCGTGAACCAGGATCACCTTCTCGAAGCGCTCATAGGTTTCCGGATCCTGAATCACGCTCATGAATGGCGCTAGGCCAGTGCCGGTGCTGAGCAGGTACAGGTGCTTGCCCGGGTTGAGGTCATCGAGAACCAGCGTGCCGGTGGGCTTTTTGCTGATGATGACTTCGTCACCTTCCTTGAGGTGCTGCAGTTGCGAGGTCAGCGGACCGTCCGGAACCTTGATGCTGAAGAATTCCAGATGCTCTTCCCAGTTCGGGCTGGCGATGGAGTAAGCACGCATGAGCGGGCGGCCGCTTTCCTGCTGCAGGCCGATCATCACGAACTGGCCATTCTCGAAGCGCAGGCCCGGGTCACGGGTACACTTGAAGCTGAACAGCGTGTCATTCCAGTGGTGAACACTGAGAACGCGTTCGTGGTTCATGTTGCTCATTTACGGGCTCCTAAAAACTTCAGACGCGCTGATTCTTAAGCGCAATTGCGCGGCATTCTAATCGCGGCCACAATATCTGTTAAATGGATTATTAAGATATAGGTTATCGGTTATATAGATATGCGATTTACTCTCCGTCAACTTCAAGTATTCGTCGCCGTCGCCCAGCAGGAGAGCGTATCCAAAGCCGCCACCCTCCTCGCCCTCTCACAGTCGGCAGCCAGCACCTCGATTACCGAGCTGGAGCGGCAATCCAGCTGCCAGCTGTTCGACCGCGCAGGCAAGCGCCTAAGCCTCAACGCCTTGGGACGCCAGTTGCTTCCCCAGGCAGTGGCGCTGCTGGATCAGGCCAAGGAAATCGAAGACCTGCTCAACGGTAAGTCCGGTTTCGGCTCACTGGCGGTGGGCGCGACCCTGACCATCGGCAACTACCTGGCGACCCTGCTGATCGGCGGCTTCATGAAAGTGCACCCGGAAAGCCAGGTGAAACTCCACGTACAGAACACGGCGCATATCGTGCAGCAGGTGGCGCATTACGAAATTGATCTGGGTCTGATCGAAGGCGACTGCAATCATCCGGATATCGAAGTGCAGAGCTGGGTTGAAGATGAGCTAGTGGTGTTCTGCGCTCCTCAGCACCCTCTTGCTCAGCGTGGCCACGCAAGCATCAGGGAATTAAGCGGCGAGGCCTGGATTCTTCGCGAACAAGGCTCCGGCACGCGGCTGACTTTCGATCAGGCCATGCGTCACCACTCCGACGCCCTGAACATTCGCCTGGAGCTGGAGCACACCGAGGCGATCAAGCGCGCTGTAGAATCAGGCCTGGGCATCAGCTGTATTTCGCGCCTGGCGCTGCGTGATGCATTCCGCCGTGGCAGCCTGGTGCCGGTGGAGACGCCGGATCTGGATCTGCGTCGACAGTTCTATTTCATCTGGCATCGGCAGAAGTACCAGACAGCTGCCATGCGCGAGTTTCTCGACATGTGCCGGGCGCTGACGGCAGGTATCCGCCGCAGCGACGAAATCGTGCTGCCAGAAGTACGTTAGCCGAGCAGGATAATGCCCCACACGCTGGCGATCAGCGTCAGCGAGACCATTTGGGCGGCGCTGCCCATGTCCTTGGCGGTCTTGGACAACGGGTGCAGATCAAGGGAGATACGATCGATGGCCGCCTCAACAGCGGAATTGAGTAGCTCCACGATCAGCGCCAGCAGGCAGACGGCAACCATCAAGGCACGCTCGCCACGGCTGACATCGAGCAACAGCGCCAGCGGAATCAACACGACGTTGAGTAATACCAGTTGGCGGAACGCCGCTTCGCCGACGAATGCGGCGCGCAGGCCATCCAGCGAATAGCCAGCAGCGTTGAGGATACGCTTTAACCCGGTTTGTCCTTTGAATGGCGACATAGACAGCGAACCGCGACAGGAAAAGGCCGGCAGGGTACGCCAGAGGCCGAGAAAAATCCCGCACAATCGGTTGCTCAAAGCCACCATCAGGCGGCCGGTAGCGACTCCAGCTGCTGCAACAGCAGTGCCGCCTGGGTGCGAGTGCGCACCCCGAGCTTGCGGAAGATCGCCGTGACGTGGGCTTTCACCGTGGCTTCGGAAACACTCAGCTCATAAGCGATCTGCTTGTTCAACAAGCCTTCGCAGACCATGGTGAGTACACGAAACTGCTGTGGTGTGAGACTGGCCAACCCGGCACTGGCCGCCTTCGCCTCGGCAGATAGACTGATGGCTTCCTCACTCTGCGGCGGCCACCAGACGTCACCTTCAAGTACCTGACGCACGGCCTGCTGGATCATTTCCAACGAACTCGATTTGGGAATGAAACCACTGGCGCCGAATTCACGGGAGCGCACGACGACGGCGGCCTCCTCATGAGCAGAAATCATCACCACGGGAATCTGCGGGTATTGCCCACGCAGTAGCACTAGCCCAGAGAAGCCGTAGGCTCCGGGCATGTTGAGGTCGAGCAGCACCAGATCCCAATCGGTCTTCTCGGCCAACCGGGCTTCCAATTCGGCGATGCTGGCCACTTCGACCAGCCGTACGCCAGCTCCGAGCCCCATTGTCAGGGCCTGCTGCAGCGCGCTGCGAAACAGTGGGTGATCATCAGCTATCAGGATTTCGTAAGCGACCATGGCAGATCCTGTTCTTTTTATTGGCAGAACGTACGGCGGACTCCATGCCCGACGGAGGCGTACGGCACCCACCAGAATGCCCAGCGCGAACAGGGTGGTCAAGCGCGGCGCTTTACGGCAAAGTCTGCGCCATTTTTGCCTGGAGCCCGATGATGGCCAACCAAGCGCTACGCGCTGACCTGCTGATGTTGCTGACCGCCATGATCTGGGGCTCGTCATTCGTCGCCCAGCGCTTGGGAATGGATGCCATCGGCCCATTTCTCTACAGCGGCCTGCGCTTTGCCTTGGCCATCATCGTGCTGTTGCCACTCATCATGCTGCTACGCCGACGCAATACAAAACCTGCCTCGCCGTTGAGCCGCCCGCTACTGCTCGGCGGCTGCCTGATGGGTGCTGTACTGGCGCTAGGCATCAACCTGCAACAGGTCGGCCTGCTGTTCACCAGCGTCACCAACTCGGGCTTCATTACTGGCTTGTACGTGATCGTGGTGCCATTGCTTGGCCTGCTACTAGGCCACAAGACCGGAATGGGCATCTGGCTGGGCGCCTCACTGGCGGTAGTCGGCATGTTCCTATTGAGCGTTGGTGAAGGCTTCCAGGTCGCCTCCGGTGACTGGCTGCAGCTGGCTGGCGCCTTCGTCTGGGGTGTACATGTGCTGCTCGTGGGGGTCTTCGCTGCACGTCACGATGCGCTGCTGCTGGCCTTGGTGCAATTCGTTACCTGCGCACTCATCAGCCTGGCGCTGGCCTTGGTCTTCGAGAACCTGCCGAGTGCGAACATCGCCCAGGCACTGCCAGCGATTCTCTATGGCGGCATATTCGGCGTAGCGGTGGGATTTACCTTGCAGGTGGTTGCTCAAAAACACGCCATTGCCTCCCACGCTGCGATCATCCTCTCCCTGGAAGCGGTATTCGCAGCCATCGCCGGCGCCCTGTTACTGGGCGAATCCTTGTCAGCACGCGGCTATTTCGGCTGCGCACTGATGTTCGGCGGCATGCTACTCGCGCAGCTGTGGCGAAAACCCGCGGTTGTTATAGATAGGCCTTGAGGCGCTGGTGCAGCTCACTTTCCAGGTTCACAGCGCGCGGCGCATTGGAAGCCAGGTAATGCTCACTGAACACGTCGAAGTAAGCATTCAACGCAGCGGCGGCTTGCTCATCGCCAGCCAGTTCCAGGCACAACGCCGCGACTTCAGCGGTGCATAGGTGATCATCGCGCGTGGAACGTCGCAGCCGATACCGTGACAGCGCCTCAGGTTGCAAACTGAGCACCGGCAATTGATCCAGGTAAGGGCTCTTGCGAAACATCTTGCGCGCCTGTGTCCAGGTCGCGTCGAGCATCACGAATAGCGGCCGCTTGCCCGTGCCCACCTCCACAGATGTCACTACACGCTCAGCCTCGGCATATTCACCGGGAAATACCAGATAAGGCTGCCACTGGGGTTCACCCAGCAACGCGGGTAGCAGCGGATCGACCTCGGTACGCGACCAGCCGAAGGCCGAGGTATCCGCGACCACATCGGCGATCAGCCAACCGGTGTTGCTTGGCTTCAACGCCTCGACGTCATGCATCAACAGACACACCCCCGCATTCGCCGATACCTGCGGGCGCCAGGCACACAGACAATGAGTACGCGCCAGCCGGCAGTCCGGGCAGCGCTCGGCTCGCGACCCTCTAGCCAGGAACGGTTTGACGCTACGCGCCAGGCGTGCGGCGCGCAGTGCGGCAACAGCGTGGCTCATGAGCGTACGCCCGGACGGGCAGAGAAAATCGGATCGAAGACAGAAAAGGACATGGCCGTCTGGAGTCGCGTAACGAAGGGCGCGTAGTCTATCAATTGCGTTGTTAAAAATGCCCCATTGCCCCTGCTAATCTCCAAGCAACAGCCGGGCTTGGTAACATCCATCCCTTGCCCGTCGATACGCTTTCTTAAAGCGAACATAAAGAGACGAGCCGGGTCTATTACCGCTTACCGTCTTCAGGAGTCAGTCATGCAGCGTTTCGCCCTTTCCGCCCTACTCGTCAGCCTTCTCGTTCCGACGGCGCATGCTGCTTCGCTAAAAGGCTATGAGCTGACGCAAACGCTGGAAAAAGTGGCTCGCGAAAGCAGCGTCGGCACACCGCGCGCCATCAACGAGGACATTCTCGACAGGGGCTACACGGTCGAAGGCAACGAATTGATCAATCACCTGAGCGTTCGCCCCGGACATGCCTCGCAGATGCGTGGCAACCCCGATACCGTGCGTGCGCAGTTAGCCAATAGCGTGTGTAGCAACCCGGGCTTCCGCAAGCTGCTGGCCAGCGGTGCGGTACTGCGCTACGAGTTCAGTGAGATCCAGAGCAATCGCCCCGTCACAACTGAACGGTTCGGCAAGGCCGATTGCCGGCTGTAAGCCAAGCGCACAACGAGACGGTTTGAAACCCTCCGGCGCAGTTGACCAGGGGGTGCTGACGCAAAAGGAGAAGCGCAATGGATGATCACGCGAACGCCCATCTTTCCCGTCACCTGCAAACCACCGGCACCGCGTTGGCGGACAGCCTCGATGAGCTGGCCGCCCAGATAACGCCAGCGGATAGCCCCAACCTCGCGCTGTACCGGGAGATGCTCGCCACTGTGGCACGCATGGCCCAAGCCGACCGCAACCGCTGGGACGCCAAGATCATGTCGCAGACCCTGCGCGAGATGGAGCGTGCCTTTAGTGTGCTGGAGCGCTTCCGGCATCGCCGCAAGGTCACCGTGTTCGGCTCTGCCCGCACCCAGCCCGGCCACCCGGTTTACGCGCTGGCGAGAGACCTGGGCGCGACCCTGGCCCGCCACGACCTGATGATCATCACCGGCGCAGGCGGCGGCATCATGGCCGCGGCGCACGAGGGTGCCGGCCGTGACAACAGCCTGGGCTTCAATATCACCCTGCCCTTCGAACAATCGGCAAACGCGACCATGCAAGGCAGCGACAACTTGCTGTCGTTTCACTTCTTCTTTCTGCGCAAACTGTTCTTCGTCAAGGAAGCCGACGCTCTGGTGCTCTGCCCAGGCGGCTTCGGCACCCTCGACGAGGCACTGGAAGTCATCACCCTGATCCAGACAGGCAAAAGCCCGCTGGTACCGGTGATCCTGCTGGACGAGCCCGGTGGCACGTTCTGGCGGGGATTGCTCGACTACATCCAGCAGAACCTCGACAGCAACGGCTACATCCTCGCTAGCGACATGAACCTGATGCACCTGGTTCACGACGTCGATGAGGCAGCCGAGGCAATCGACCGTTTCTATGCCAACTTCCACTCCAGTCGCTGGCTGAAACATCATTTCGTGATCCGCATGCAGCACCCGCTGACCGATCAAGCCCTCGAACACCTCAACATGCACTTCAGCGATCTATGCAAAAACGGCGATATCCAGCAGCAGCTCAGTGGCAACGTGGAAATGGATGGGCCGAAACTGCGCGATATGCCAAGACTGACCTTCGCGTTCAGCGGTCGTAGCGCCGGGCGGCTGCGTGAATTGCTCGATGTGATCAACCTGCCCCGGAATTGGCTGGCCTGAGCGCAAGGAGGCTTAGAGCCTTCTGTTCGTCATCTTTTCAACGAATTTTCCGCTGCAATCGCCAGAGAGTGGCGGTAGCGAGCATGAATTGGTGGGCTGAAGCGGATCGCCGCCCGGCCCACCCAGCAGCGGGTGCGCACAGGTGGGCTTCAGCCCACCAATTAGAGTATTCAAAAGAGTAATTGGATGGTTTCCACGCGAAACCCGAGCACCGCTGCCTGCCAATGGAGAGCGTTGTCAGTCGTCTTCGAGGGAACCGCGCATCAGCTGCCCTACCAGATCCATTGGGTAGCCGCGGTAAACCAGAAAGCGCATCTGTTTAGCCCGCTCACGGGCATCTGCTGGTAACTGCCCGGCAAACTTGCGTTGCCAGGTTTGCTGCAGGCCATCCCGCCAATCGATACCACTGTCGCGCAGCGCCTGTTCGATATCGGCACGGGCAAGGCCACGCTGGGAGAGGTCGTCACGAATACGCTGCGGGCCAAAGCCCGAGCGCGCTCGATAACTGATGAAGCTTTCCAGGTAACGCGCTTCGCAGAGCAGCCCGTCTTCGCTCAAGCGATCGAGGGCGATCTCGATATGCTCATCGCTGGCGCCTCGCTGTCGCAGTTTGCGCGACAGCTCGACCCGGCCATGTTCGCGGCGCGCCAGTAAATCCATGGCGGTACGGCGCACCGCTTGAACGTTATCCAGTATCACGGCCACAAGCTGGAATCAGAGGTCGACTTCGGCGTCGACTTCAGCGCCCGAATTGGCTTTTACCGTAGGACTGACAACGAGCAACTTCTCGCGGATCAGGCCTTCGATGGCACGGCCAATCTCCGGGTTGTCTTCCAGGTACTTGGCGGCGTTGGCCTTGCCCTGACCGATCTTGTTGCCTTGGTAGCTGTACCAGGCACCGGCTTTCTCGACGAAGCCGTGCTGCACACCCAGGTCGATGACCTCGCCATTACGGTAGATACCCTTGCCGTAGAGAATCTGGAACTCGGCTTGACGGAATGGCGGTGCCACCTTGTTCTTGACCACTTTGACGCGGGTTTCGCTGCCGACCACCTCGTCGCCGTCCTTCACTGCGCCGGTACGACGGATATCCAGACGAACCGAAGCGTAGAACTTCAGGGCGTTACCACCGGTGGTGGTTTCCGGGCTACCGAACATCACGCCGATCTTCATGCGGATCTGGTTGATGAAGATCACCAGGCAGTTGGCGTTCTTGATGTTACCGGTGATCTTGCGCAGCGCCTGAGACATCAGACGCGCCTGCAGGCCGACGTGCATGTCGCCCATTTCACCTTCGATTTCAGCCTTCGGCACCAGGGCCGCCACGGAGTCGACGATGATCACGTCGACGGCGTTGGAACGCACCAGCATGTCGGTGATTTCCAGAGCCTGCTCGCCGGTGTCAGGCTGCGAGACCAACAGGTCGTCAACATTGACGCCCAGTTTGCCAGCGTAATCCGGATCCAATGCGTGCTCGGCATCGACGAAGGCACAGGTGGCGCCCATACGCTGCGCTTCGGCGATGACCGACAGGGTCAGCGTGGTCTTGCCTGAGGATTCCGGGCCGTAGATTTCGACGATGCGGCCTTTCGGCAGACCACCGATACCCAGCGCGATGTCCAGGCCCAGAGAGCCGGTGGAAATGGCTGGAATCGCCTGACGATCATGATCGCCCATGCGCATTACCGCGCCTTTGCCGAACTGCTTCTCGATCTGGCCCAGTGCAGCCGACAAAGCGCGCTTCTTGTTCTCGTCCATTACATTCCTCACGTGATCAGAAGGGCCTGACGGCCAATAACTGTATAAGTAGACAGTATTATTCCACAGGGTTCGTCACTCGCCTACCCCGCTGATGGATTTTCTTGTACCAGTAGTCGTATTAGCCCGAGCAGGGCCGCTTCCACGGTCTGTGCGCGCACGGCGTCACGGGGGCCGGGGAACTGGAAACGCCTGGCGAACACCTGCTCACCATCGGCCCAGGCAACCCACACCGTGCCGACCGGTTTCTCCGCACTGCCACCACCGGGCCCCGCCACACCGCTGACAGCCGTGGCATAACGCGCACCGCTATGTGCCTGAGCGCCACGCACCATGGCCTCGACCACTTCACGGCTGACCGCGCCCACGCTGTTGAAAAGCGCTTCGGGCACGCCCAGCTGGCGGGTCTTCTGGGTGTTGGAGTAAGTGACGAAGCCGGCTTCGAACCAGGCCGAGCTGCCTGCGATACGGGTGATGGCCTCGGCAATACCGCCGCCCGTACAGGACTCGGCAGTGGTGACCTGAGCACCACACTCCAGCAGCGCTTCGCCAAGCCGAGCGGCAAGTACGGTCACGGGCTGATCATCGAAATTCATCTGCGCTCCGGGGTTAAAGGCGGTGGGGTCGATACCGTACACTAGGCGCTTTTGCTATTCAGCCGGACACTCGACACGATGAGCCAAAGCGACCTCAGTTCCCACACGCCGATGATGCAGCAATATTGGAGGCTGAAGAATCAGCACCCCGATCAGCTGATGTTCTATCGGATGGGCGATTTCTACGAAATCTTCTACGAGGACGCGAAGAAAGCCGCCAAGCTTCTGGACATCACCCTGACCGCCCGCGGCCAGTCCGCCGGCCAGGCGATTCCGATGTGCGGCATTCCCTACCACGCCGCCGAGGGCTACCTGGCCAAACTGGTCAAGCTGGGTGAGTCGGTGGTCATCTGCGAGCAGATCGGCGATCCGGCCACCAGCAAGGGGCCGGTGGAACGCCAGGTGGTGCGCATAATCACACCAGGCACCGTCAGCGACGAGGCATTGCTCGACGAGCACCGCGACAACCTGCTGGCCGCCGTACTCGGTGACGAGCGCTTGTTCGGCCTGGCGGTGCTGGACATCACCAGCGGGCGCTTCAGCGTGATGGAAATCCGCGGCTGGGAAAACCTGCTGGCCGAACTCGAGCGGCTCAACCCTGCCGAGCTGCTGATCCCCGATGATTGGCCCCAAGGCTTGCCGGCGGAGAAACGCCGTGGCTCGCGTCGCCGTGCACCCTGGGATTTCGAGCGTGATACCGCTCAGAAGAGCCTGTGCCAACAGTTCGGCACCCAAGACCTCAAGGGCTTCGGCTGCGAGACGCTGACCCTGGCCATCGGTGCCGCCGGCTGTCTGCTGGCTTATGCCAAAGAGACGCAACGTACCGCCCTGCCGCACCTGCGCAGCCTGCGCCACGAGCGCATCGACGATACGGTGATTCTCGACGGCGCCAGCCGCCGTAACCTGGAACTGGACATCAACCTGGCCGGTGGCCGCGAAAACACCCTGCAATCGGTCGTCGACCGCAGCCAGACCGCCATGGGCAGCCGCCTGCTCGGCCGCTGGCTGAACCGCCCGCTGCGCGACCGCGCCGTGCTCGAGGCGCGCCAGGAGTCGATCGCCTGCCTGCTGGATCGCTACCGCTTCGAAGCCTTGCAGCCACAGCTCAAGGAAATCGGTGATCTGGAGCGCATTCTGGCCCGTATCGGCCTGCGCAACGCCCGCCCCCGTGACCTGGCGCGCTTGCGCGACGCCCTGGGTGCATTACCGCAGTTGCAGGAGGCAATGACTCAACTGGACTGTGCGCACCTGGCGACCCTGGCAACCACCATCAGCACCTACCCGGAGCTGGCCGAGCTGCTGTCGCGGGCGATCATCGACAATCCGCCGGCGGTGATCCGTGATGGCGGCGTGTTGAAAACCGGCTACGACGCCGAGCTGGATGACCTGCAGTCGCTGAGCGAGAACGCCGGCCAGTACCTGATGGATCTGGAGGCCCGGGAGAAAGCCCGTACCGGCCTGGCCAACCTCAAGGTCGGCTACAACCGCGTGCACGGCTACTTCATCGAGCTGCCGAGCAGACAGGCAGAATCGGCACCGGCCGACTACATCCGCCGCCAGACCCTCAAGGGCGCCGAGCGCTTCATCACCCCGGAGCTCAAGGAGTTCGAGGACAAGGCGCTGTCCGCCAAGAGCCGCGCCCTGGCTCGCGAGAAGCAACTCTACGAGGAACTCCTGGAGCGCCTGATCGGCCACCTGGGCCCGCTGCAGGATAGCGCTGCGGCGCTGGCAGAGCTGGACGTGCTGAGCAACCTGGCCGAACGCGCACTGAATCTGGATCTCAACCGCCCGCGCTTCGTCGAAGAGCCGTGCATGTTGATCGAGCAAGGCCGCCACCCGGTGGTGGAGCAGGTTCTGACCACGCCGTTCGTGGCCAACGACTTGAAACTCGATGATGCCACTCGGATGCTGGTCATCACCGGCCCGAACATGGGCGGTAAGTCCACCTACATGCGCCAGACCGCGCTGATCGTGCTGCTCGCCCATATAGGCAGCTTCGTACCAGCCGCGCGTTGCGAACTGTCGATGGTCGATCGCATCTTCACCCGAATCGGCTCCAGCGATGACCTGGCCGGCGGGCGCTCGACCTTTATGGTGGAGATGAGCGAGACCGCCAACATCCTGCACAACGCCAGTGAACGCAGCCTGGTGCTGATGGACGAGGTGGGGCGCGGTACCAGCACCTTCGATGGCCTGTCGCTGGCCTGGGCAGCTGCCGAGCAGTTGGCCAACCTGCGGGCCTACACGTTGTTCGCCACCCACTATTTCGAGCTGACCGTCTTGCCGGAAAGCCAGCCGGTGGTCGCCAACGTGCACCTCAATGCCACCGAGCACAACGAACGCATCGTCTTCCTGCACCACGTACTGCCTGGCCCGGCCAGCCAGAGTTACGGGCTGGCGGTCGCGCAACTGGCAGGGGTACCGGACACCGTGATCCTGCGTGCCCGCGAGCATCTGGCGCGCCTTGAAACCACCAGCCTGCCCCACGATCTGCCGACCAAAGGCATGGGACAAAGCGCTGCGCCGATGCAGAGCGATCTGTTCTCCAGCCTGCCGCATCCCGTGCTGGAAGAGCTGCAGAAGGTCAATCCCGACGAGCTCAGCCCACGCAAGGCGCTCGAACTGTTATATGCATGGAAAGCGCGAGTCTAACGCCGGAGCCAACAAGCTGTTAGAATCCCGCGCGCTCCGGAAGCGCTGCAGCCTTTAGCCTGGTCTGACAGCCCCAATCCCGAGCCTGAGAGCTGCTGAATCAAGGAGTGGCTCGCTGCCGTAGCCCGAGGAGAGAACTAGAAATGACCTTCGTCGTCACCGACAACTGCATCAAGTGCAAGTACACCGACTGCGTGGAAGTCTGTCCGGTGGACTGCTTCTACGAAGGCCCGAACTTCCTGGTGATCCACCCGGATGAATGCATCGACTGCGCGCTTTGCGAGCCTGAGTGCCCGGCGCAGGCCATCTTCTCCGAAGACGAGATACCGGATGGCATGCAGGAATATATCGAGCTGAACGCCGAACTGGCGGAAGTCTGGCCGAACATCACCGAGCGCAAAGACGCAATGGCCGATGCCGAAGAGTGGGATGGCGTGAAAGACAAGCTGCAGCACCTGGAGCGCTAAGCTTCGGGGTTCGGCAGTGCAGACCGCCGCTAGAGATGCCGCTACCTGAAAAGGTCGCGGCATTTTTTATGGCTCACCATTGCGGCGACAGCCATCGCGATAATGCCGCTGAGTTTGGAGAACGTCGCTATCAGCAGGGCGGTGTCAGCGAGCAGGCACTTTTCTGCAGGCGAAAAAAAGGGGCGGTTTTACCCGCCCACTCTTTTGTCCCTACTCCCTTAAACTCCCAACTCATCATCCTGATGAATCGCGTCCCGCGATGTCCTGATCATTTTCCTTAACGACCTGCGCTTTTCCCTAAGCACGGTTCAGATATTAACGATCCCGGTATTAATCACAATGGATCGTCCATCCAATTGGCCCCAGGAACAGAAGTCCTCATAAATAAATAAATACTTAAAAACCAGTAACTTAAGTATTTTAAATATCGAAAAGTCAAATTTAAAGCGGCAAATTGCCATTAATGCTTACAGCGCGTGTAAGCAATGACTTACACGCTTGCGGAGAAAAACCGTGATCGGTAGGAATGCTGGCCGACGCAGACTGCAGAAGGCCACATTTAGAAGACTGATAATGACAGCGAGCGTTCGCAGATAATCAGACCGACGCAGCGAGCGGGTGGAAGCTGAAGTAGTAACGCAGGGCTTCTACCATCTCGACATAATCCGCTGGGGGGTTGCTGAGGGCGAAGCCTGAATCGAAGCTACCAGGCGTGACATCTTCGCGACACCACAGGCAGGTCGCGCTGAAGTCGATGTGCCGCAATCCATCCGGCCCTGGAATCTTCAGGCGCATGTCGAAACAGCCGCCTACCAACACCGGTAACTGGCTGATCAGCATCAACCCATCCAACGAGACATTGCCCAAGTGGCCGATTGGCTTATCGGTAAAGGCATTGAAGACGTTGAGGTAGTACGGCAACTGGTGCCGTTCTATATGGCGATTGGCATTCATAATGGCGAAGCGCTATGAGTGTCCGATGAGTATGGCGGCAGTCCAGCGAGCTGACCAGCCTTCAATTACACCGTTCGGATAACTGGCTGCGCAGGTAATCACGCCCTGCATCCAGCTCCTGATCACTGTAATAGCGGCGCTCGCCATTGTCGCCAGGTTGATAGTAGCGGCGCCCCTCAGGCATGGAGGCCAGACGATTACGCAACGTCGTGCACTCCTTCGCTCTCTCGGCTTGCTGCTGTTTCCGGGCCTGAGCAGCTTGGGCCTGCTCTTCACGACGGGCCTGAAAGTAACGTTCACTGCGCTGCTCGCGCTCCAGGGTAGCAGCATCGCGCTCCACCACCTGCGGGCGGACGTCCACCGCCTTGGCATCCGTCGCCTGGGGCTGCTGGCCGTAATGCACCTGCCCGCGCTCATCCACCCAGCGATAAACCTGCCCGAAGGCCAGTGTGGGCAGTAGAAGCAGGCAAATCCATATGCGCGTCACGACAATCCCCCGTCGATATCCGGGCCGTCAAAGCGCCCTGGCAGGCGACACCTTGGCAGGCTCCGGCAAACCATGATGACCGAGCTGGCGCAGGGTTTCCAGCCGCGCCCGGGCACGGAACGCATATTCGCTGGTGGGATAGCGGCCAATGATGAACTGATAGGTCTGCGCGGCATCGATGTACAGATTCTGCCGTTCCAGGCACTGGCCACGCAGCAGCGAGATTTCCGGCTGAATGTAGCTGCGCGAGCGGCTCACACGCTCGGCTTGCGACAGATAGAGCAGCGCATCCTCACACTCGCCCAAGTCGTAGGCCTGATAGGCCTTGTTCAGATGATGATCGAGCGACATGCGGGAGCATCCGCCAACGACCAGAACACAGCACAACAGCAACAGAATACGCATGGGTTTCTCCTCCAATGAGCAGCGTATCGGCGAGGCCGGAAAAAACTGAACAGCTGCAACATGCTGCATTGCGTTATAGCGCTGCATGCCTCGGACAAGCGAGCTCGATCTTCTAAGCTGATTCAGGTCAAGGCACCTCACCAGACAATGGGGTGCAATGCTGCCCAATTACCCTGCGAGGTCGACCCCATGAAACTCGAAAAGCTACTGGTCGTGATCGACGCCAGCCAACCCAGCCACCCGGCCCTTGAGCGTGCCGCATGGCTGGCACGTGGCACTGGCGCCCAGCTGCATATCCTGCTGGTGGAGTATAGCGCCGCGCTGGACGGCAGCCTGCTCGAGAACAGCCTGCAGACCAGAGCCCGCGACGCATTGCTCGAACAGCGTGGCAAATGGCTGGAGGAGCTGCTGAGCCCGTTGCGCGAAGCGGGCCTGCCCCTGCAGCAGGAAGTACGCTGGGGCAAGCGCCTGCACGAAACGGTGCTTGATGTGGCAAATGGTCTGCAGCCAGATCTGGTACTCAAGTCCGCCGCCCACAATAATCTGCTGCGCCGTCTGCTGCTCACCGATAGCTGCTGGCAGTTGATGCGGCACTGCCCGTTCCCGCTGTGGCTGGTTCATCACGCCGACTGGCGTGGGCGCAACCTGTGCACCGCCGTCGACCCACTGCACAAGGACGACAAGCCAGCGGCACTCGATCACCACCTGATCGATACCAGTCTGGCGCTCTCCTCCGCACTCGGCCTGCATGCCGACGTCGTGCACTGCCATGCGCCACTGCCGCGCACGCTGCTCAACAATACCGAGCTGCTGGCCACCTACGAGAAGTACCTCAGCGACGATGCAGAGCAACATCACAAGGCCTTCGATGAGCTGGTTCGCCAGCACGGCATCGCCGCCGAAGCGGCCCACCTGCTCGAGGGCGCGCCGGAAAACATGCTGCCGAACTTCGTGCGCCGGCACGAAATTGACCTGCTGGTGATGGGTGCCATCGCCCGCGGCCGCCTGGACACTATTCTCATTGGTCACACCGCCGAACGCCTGCTCGAATCGGTGGACTGTGACCTGCTGGTGATCAAGCTGCCTGCCGAAAAGTAGTGCAGAGGAACAATGACTACAGCGCTGCGGCGTAGTAGCCTCGCGGTCTGCTTCAATTCAGGAGTCCGCGCATGACCGCTCGTCGCACCAAAATCGTTGCCACCCTCGGCCCAGCCAGCAATTCACCGGAAATGCTGGAACAGCTGATCCTCGCAGGGCTGGATGTCGCCCGTCTGAACTTCTCCCACGGCTCGCCGGAAGATCACAAGGCGCGGGCCAAGCTGGTACGTGACATCGCTGCCAAGCACGGTCGTCACGTCGCGCTGCTGGGTGACCTGCAAGGGCCTAAGATCCGCATCGCCAAGTTCGCCAACAAGCGCATCGAGCTGAAGGTCGGTGATCATTTCACCTTCTCCACCAGCCACCCGCTGACGGACGGCAACCAGGAAATCGTGGGTATCGACTACCCGGATCTGGTCAAGGATTGCGGCGTCGGTGACGAGTTGCTGCTCGACGATGGCCGTGTGGTCATGCGTGTCGAAACCACCACTGCTGACACCCTCAATTGCGTCGTATTGATCGGTGGCCCGCTGTCCGATCACAAAGGCATCAACCGCCGTGGCGGTGGCCTGACCGCGCCAGCCCTGACCGAGAAAGACAAGGCCGACATCAAGCTCGCGGCCGAAATGGATCTGGATTACCTGGCCGTTTCCTTCCCGCGTGATGCGGCGGACATGGAATATGCCCGCCAACTGCGTGACGAGTCCGGTGGCAAGGCCTGGCTGGTCGCCAAGATCGAACGCGCCGAAGCGGTAGCGGACGACGAAACCCTGGACGGCTTGATCAAGGCCAGCGACGTGGTGATGGTTGCCCGTGGTGACCTGGGCGTGGAAATCGGCGACGCCGAGCTGGTGGGTATTCAGAAGAAGATCATCCTGCACGCACGCCGCCACAACAAAGCGGTGATCGTTGCGACCCAGATGATGGAGTCGATGATCCAGAACCCGATGCCGACCCGTGCCGAAGTGTCCGACGTAGCCAACGCCGTACTCGACTACACCGACGCGGTCATGCTCTCGGCAGAAAGCGCCGCCGGCTCCTACCCGCTGGAAGCCGTGCAAGCGATGGCGCGCATCTGCCTCGGCGCTGAGCGTCACCCGACCGGCAAGAGCTCCAGCCACCGCATCGGCAAGACCTTCGAGCGTTGCGATGAAAGCATCGCCCTGGCGGCCATGTACACGGCCAACCACTTCCCGGGCGTGAAGGCGATCATCGCCCTGACCGAAAGTGGTTACACGCCGCTGATCATGTCGCGTATCCGCTCCTCGGTACCGATCTACTCGTTCTCCCCGCACCGCGACACTCAGGCGCGTTCGGCGATGTTCCGTGGCGTGTACACCATCCCCTTCGACCCGGCGGCCCTTCCACCAGGCGAAGTCAGCCAGGCTGCGGTGGATGAGCTGCTCAAGCGCGGCCTCGTCCAGCAAGGCGACTGGGTCATCCTGACCAAGGGCGACAGCTACCACACCATCGGTGGCACCAACGGCATGAAGATCCTGCATGTCGGTGACGCTCTGGTCTAACCACCAGCAGCATCCACCAAAAGGCCCGCGTTGAACGCGGGCCTTTTGGTTTCTGGCGCACGCAGCGAAGCGACTCAGGCGTGTGGCAGAAACAGGTCGGAGAACAGCTGACTGCGCGGCAGGCCGACGAGATAGAGGCGTCGGGCGATGGCCTCCACGGTGTCGGGCCCGCCGCAGGCCAGCGCGATGGTCTGCCGTGAGCCCGGACGCAGCGCCGCCAGAGCTGCGGGCAGCGCTGCCGCCTCGATCAGGTCGAGCTGTATGTGTGGATGAAGCTCGGCCAGTTCGAGCAACGGGCCGGCCAGATAGTGCTCGCGAGTCGAGCGCGCCACATGCATGACGCGGATCGGCCCCTGATGGGATTGGCGCAATGCCTCGCGCAGCACTGCGTAAAGCGGCGCGAGGCCGGTGCCGGCACCCAGCAACCAGAGCGGCCTAGCCTGCCAGTCCGGATCGTAGTGCAGCGCACCGCCACTCAGGGCGCCCAGGCGCAACAGTTCTCCCACCCTGAATTGCCGGGCCGCATCGCTGAACGCACCAGGCTGGCGGCAATCCACGTGAAACTCGAGAAAGCGGTCTTCCTGCGGCAGGCTGGCCAGCGAATACGGCCTGGCGATACCGTCGGCCGTCCACAGCAACAGATGCTGCCCTGCACGGTAGCGCACGGCCTGCTGCGGTAGCAGGCGCAAGCGCAACACATGCTCGCTCAACCAATCGCACGCCTGGATCTGCGCAGGGATGCCATCGCTTCTGGGGTCGAATACCTGGATCTGCAGATCATCGATCACCCGGCACTGACACGCAAGGCGCCACCCCTGCTCCCGACGCGCCTGATCGAGGGCCTCGGGTTTCGCATCCAGCGGTTCGCCCACCAAACAGCGCACCAGGCACGCCTGGCAACTGCCCGCGCGACAACTGTAGGGCACGGAAATACCGGCACCCAGCAGCGAATCGAGCAGGTTGTTTTCAGGGTCGACGGTGACGCGCCGCTCACCGACCAGCAGTTCAGGCATCCGCCTGTTCCCAGGTCGAGGCGCAGCGATTACGCCCGGTACGCTTGGCGTGATACAGCGCCTGATCGGCGCGGTGCAGGGCTTCGTCGAGATCGTCGTGCATGGACACCAGGGTCATCCCCACGGACAAACTGAGGTTCTGCACATTAACACCGATCGGCTCAACCTCGCTGAATGCTACCCGCAGGCGCTCGCAGCAAGACAGGAAGGCATCGGTGTCGGTATTGGGAACCAGCAGCACGAATTCCTCTCCTCCGTAACGAGCGATGATGTCGCCCTCACGCAAACAAGCAGTCGCCGCCCCCGCAAAAGCCTGCAGCACGCGATCCCCTGCTGCATGGCCGTGTCTGTCATTGATGACCTTGAAGTGATCGAGATCGATCAGCGCCAGACCGTGCTTCGCTTTGGGTGATAGCCCTTCTAGTTCGAGAGCAGCCATGCGCAGAAAATGGCGCCGATTGCATAGGCCGGTGAGTTCATCGGTAGCCACCAGGTCTTCTAGCTGACGCATCATTCCGCGCAGAGTTTCCTGGTGCGCCTGCAAAGCGAAACGACGCTGACGCATGCGCTGGCGCATGCTCTGCATGTAGGCCGCGAACAAACTCAGCCAGAACAGCACCAGCCCCAAGGCACACACCTGCAGCGTGGCCAGGCCGGGGTCGCTCATGCGAAAACGATAGGCATCGTAGAGATTGATGGCCACGAAACCCAAAAAGGCCAGTGCCGCGCAACGGAAAAACACCGTGGGTGGCAGTTGGAACAAACCGAATAGCAGCGCCAGCGGATAGATCAGCAAGAAGCTGCCGCGCCCCTCATCGAGCATGGCGATCATTATCGTCAGCAAGGCCAAGCCAACCAGCACTTGAGCTTCGGTAAGGCTAGGATCACGAAGGCGCAGGTTACGGCCCGAGACGAATAGGGCAAGAAATGCCAGTTGGCTAACCACGGTCATGCCGAGCAACGTGAGTACAGCGGAACCGCGGACACCGAACAGTTCGTGGTAATGCGCGATTGCGACTAACAAGGCAATCATAAAATAGGTGGCAACAGCCATCCTGAAGCGTTTCAGCAACAGGCTTTGCAACGTTTTCTGGGTCATACGGCGGTTGCTAGAGGTCATGGGCTCCATCCCATAGTGGCAACTAGCCGCCACTCTACTCGCGCCTTACGCAAATGCCTAGCGGGTGTTTAAATGCCCCATATGACGGGCGATCAGCGACCTGCGCCGCTACTCTACGGGTGTCCCGCCTGCCGACCCCGCGGTATAATGCCGCGCCTTTTAGACGGCCCCGGCCATGTTCCGGTGCCCCATGAAGTTCCTGCCCTATAAAGGAGCGCCCCGCATGACCGTGATCAAGCAAGACGATCTGATCCAGAGCGTCGCCGACGCCCTGCAGTTCATTTCCTATTACCATCCCGTCGACTTCATTCAGGCCATGCATGAGGCCTATCTGAAAGAAGAGTCGCCTGCTGCCCGCGACTCCATAGCGCAGATCCTGATCAACTCGCGCATGTGCGCCACTGGTCACCGCCCGATCTGCCAGGACACCGGCATCGTTACCGTGTTCGTGCGCGTGGGCATGGACGTAAGCTGGAACGGCGCCACCATGAGCGTCGACGACATGATCAACGAGGGCGTACGCCGCGCCTACAACCTGCCGGAAAACGTCCTGCGCGCCTCGATCCTGGCCGACCCGGCCGGCGCCCGTAAGAACACCAAGGACAACACCCCGGCGGTCATCCACTACTCCATCGTCCCGGGCAACACTGTGGAAGTGGACGTGGCGGCCAAAGGCGGCGGCTCCGAGAACAAGTCGAAGATGGCCATGCTCAACCCGTCCGACTCGATCGTCGACTGGGTACTCAAGACCGTTCCGACCATGGGCGCTGGCTGGTGCCCGCCAGGCATGCTCGGCATCGGTATCGGCGGTACCGCCGAGAAGGCAGCGGTGATGGCCAAGGAAGTGTTGATGGAATCCATCGACATCCACGAGTTGAAAAAGCGTGGCCCGTCCAACCGTATCGAAGAGATACGCCTGGAGCTGTTCGAGAAGGTCAACCAGTTGGGCATCGGCGCCCAGGGCCTGGGCGGCCTGACCACCGTGCTCGACGTCAAGATCATGGATTACCCGACCCACGCCGCGTCCTTGCCGGTGTGCATGATCCCCAACTGCGCCGCGACCCGCCACGCCCACTTCGTGCTCGACGGTTCGGGCCCGGCGGAGCTGGAAGCACCGGATCTTTCCGCCTACCCGGAAATCGTCTGGGAAGCCGGCCCATCGGCTCGTCGTGTCGACCTCGACACCCTGACTCCGGAAGACGTGCAGAGCTGGAAGCCGGGTGAAACCATCCTGCTAAACGGCAAAATGCTCACCGGTCGCGACGCCGCGCACAAGCGCATGGTCGAGATGCTCAACAAGGGTGAAGAACTGCCGGTCGATCTGAAAGGCCGCTTCATCTATTACGTTGGCCCGGTCGACCCGATCGGCGACGAAGTGGTTGGCCCTGCCGGCCCGACCACCGCTACGCGGATGGACAAGTTCACCCGTCAGATCCTCGAACAAACCGGTCTGCTGGGCATGATCGGTAAATCCGAACGCGGCCCTACCGCCATCGAAGCGATCAAGGATCACAAGGCCGTTTACCTGATGGCAGTCGGTGGCGCAGCCTACCTGGTGGCTCAGGCGATCAAGAAGTCCAAGGTACTGGCTTTCGCCGAAATGGGCATGGAGGCGATCTACGAGTTCGAGGTCAAGGACATGCCAGTCACCGTCGCGGTCGACAGCAGCGGCGAGTCGGTGCATATCACGGGCCCAGCAATCTGGAACAAGAAGATCGCTGAAAGCCTGGCGGTTGAAGTGCAGTAATGCCACACCACGGTGAACAAACAGAAGCCCGGCCCAGTGCCGGGCTTCTGCGTTGAGTGATGCCCACAATGCGCTGTACTCATTTAACCCTAGGGGTTTGACAGGCGTGGCTAATGCCTTTCCCTACCCCGTCCAACCGCTGCCCATGCACGCCTGACGATTTCCTTCAATACAGCCCCACCGCGCACCGACAGACTGCCGGCACCTTTTCTCGAGAAGCGATGCCCGCCATGCAGCAGTTCCTGATCATTGCCGCCGCCCACTTCCTGGCGCTGCTTTCTCCCGGCCCGGATTTCTTTCTGGTCGCCCGCACGTCGCTGTCTGCGGGTTGGCGAGTCGCCAGTGGCGCCTGCCTGGGCATTGCCGTGGCCAACGGTGTGTTCATTGTCGCGGCGTTTACCGGGGTGTCGGTTCTGCAGCCGGGCAGCGTGCCCTTTATCGTGCTGCAGCTGGTCGGCTGCCTGTACCTGCTTTATCTCGGCGTGCTGTTTATTCGCCACGCTGGCAGCAGCGTGCTGCAGGCTGCGGACGGGGCCGCGCCAGCCCAGCTCACTTGGCTGCAAGCCGCCGGCATGGGGTTTCTGTCGGGCATCCTCAACCCCAAGAACGCGCTGTTTTACGTCAGCCTGGCGAGCATGCTCGGCAGTTCGCAGGGCAGCGTCGGCTGGAAGCTGTTCTACGGCGTGTGGATGTTCGCCGTGGTGCTCAGTTGGGGCCTGCTGGTGGCGCTGGCCATCGGTAACGGGCGCCTGCTGAGCCGTTTCCAGCGCGCACTGCCTGCTCTGGAGCGGCTCTCGGGGTTGTTCCTGATCGCCTTGGCGCTGGGAATGCTGGGCCTATTGCTGAGGAACTGATGATACGTGGGCTGGCGCTCACCGCACGCCCAATGACGGGCATGCGTGAGCCGTTTCGGTTAATCCTTGAGGCGCGCTGCCAGCGTCGACAGATCGCCAGACAGCCCTTGCATGGCGCGGCTTGCCGACTCGCTGCGCTGCAGGTCGGCCTCGTTGCTCTGGGCGATGGAGACAATCTCCGCCAGGTTGCGGGCGATGTCTTCGGCAACCGAGGTCTGCTCCTCGGCGGCGGTAGCGATCTGCCGGTTCATGTCGCGGATGGCTTCCACCGCCTCGGTGATGCTGTGCAAACGTTCGCCAGCAACGCCGACCTGGGCACGACCTGCTGCGCTCTGCTGGGCTCCGGCATTGATGGCAGCGGTGGCTTCCTTCGAGGCGCTCTGCACGTTGGCGATCAACTGGTGGATTTCGCTGATCGAGCTGGCGGTGCGAAACGACAAATTACGCACCTCATCGGCCACCACTGCGAAACCTCTGCCTGCATCGCCCGCGCGTGCTGCTTCGATGGCCGCATTGAGGGCCAGCAGGTTGGTCTGGTCGGCGATGCCGCGGATCACGTCCAGCACACTGCCGATGCGCTCGCTGTCGCTTTCCAGGCGGGTGATCACCTCAGACGTACGGGTGATCTCGCTGTGCATCTGCTCGATGGTGGCGATGGTGCTGGCCATGGTCGCTTCGCCTTCCTGGGCAGCCTGATCGGCTTCATCCGCAGCCCGGGCCGCTGCAGCAGAATGCCGTGCCACCTCATCAGCCGTTGCGCTCATCTCATGCATGGCGGTGGCAACCTGATCAGTGCGCGAGAATTGCTCACGAATACCGTGACCGATATGCCCGGCCACGCTGCTCAAATCATGGGTGGCAGCATCCAGCTCGCCGGTACCACGACGCAGTTGCTGCGACAGCGCCTGCATGAACTCTCGCAGGCGATTAGCGGCCTGGGCCAGGCGCCCTACTTCGTCCTCGCGGCCTTCGCTCAGACGTTCACCGAACTGCCCACGGCTGAGCAGGTCGAGTTGCCCAGTCGCCTGCAACAGCGGCGTGGTGATGCGCCGATTCACCAGCCAGGCACTGAGCAGCGCCAGCAATATTCCCAGCCCAAGCATCGCCAGGCTGCCGAACAGCACGCTGCGCTGGGCGATCTCGCTCAACTGCGTGGCGCTAGCCTGGCTGCGCTCGTGCAGTTCGTCGACCAGCAGCGACAGTTGCTCGGTGGTGGCTCGGTCGATGCCCTTCACGGCCGCGTCACCGGCCTGGGCGGAAAATCCTGCCGCAGCGAAGGCCTCATAACCGCGGCGGTAGGCCTGGCCCATCTCGGCATGTGCGCGGCGCAATTCGCTCAGACGTTGACGCAGCTCGGCGCTGCCTGCCGTTTCGATCAAGTGGCCGATCTGCGCCTGCACGCGCCCCTCTTCCTCCTGAAATTGCTGCCAGTAGCGATTGCGCTGCGATTCGTCAGCACCGCGCAGCAACACGTTCTTCCATTCCTGCACCTGAATCTTGAATGCCAGGTTGGCCGCATCCACCTGCCGCGCCTCTTCCTGCGGGCCGCTGAGCAGCGCCTGATAGCCATCCAGCTGGCGCGACAACAGCGCGAAACCCGCCAGCGCAATCAACAACATCAACACCAGACCACCGCCAATCAGCAACACCAATTGGGCACGCAGCGAACGACCAAGGCTCATGGAAAACTCGAACGGGAGGGAGAAGTGCGATGATTTTATGAAGGCTGTGTTACGGATATGTTGCAGCGTGATAGCCGGCTGTCAGGCACGCAGAACTTCGCAGATAAATGACGGAGACTTCGATAGCGCCGCCTACTTCAAGTGTCCGGAAGAAACTCGATACTGAACGCTCGCGTCGTTTTGGCAAGGCAGCGCGAACAGGCCGCTGGCGCGGATGAAAGTTACCGCTTCTGCGCCTTCCTCTTGGCCTCCTCCATGCCCTCCTCCATCGCTGCGGCGGCCAGGCCCGAGCAGACCATCACGCCGGCCCCCTGGGAGAGACATTCGTAGCGCTGCTGATCCTCACCAGAGCTGGTCACGCAGTTCTGCATGCTGATCCGCTCCTCGATGCCGGCGAAGTTCTTTTGCCCTTCCGCATACTCGGCCGCCGTGATTCGCCCGGCCTCCTTGCGCTCCAAGGCCATCTCCTTGAGGTTCTCGATATCGATAGCCGTCCAGCGCATGGCGCTCTGGCACATTTCTCGCTTCGACACTTTGCCTGGAGCAGCGCCATTGGCTGCATTCTGAGTAGGCAATGCCGGGGCAGCTGCTCGGCCATCCCCTACGTACCCATGATTGATGTTCACTGGCTCGGCATGCTGCTGAGAGGCAGGTGGCTGACTGCCGAAATGCTTCTGCCCATTCTCATCCACCCAGGTATACACCTGGCTCAGCGCCTGCGTAGAGAGGACGCTGCACAGCAGGAACAATGGAAGCGTCTTGCGAACGCTCCCCCTTGGAAGCGCGACAGGGGGCCTGAAGCAGTCCATCGGTTGCATCCTCATACAGGCTTTGATTGGTAAGCAAATCGGTACTTTTAGTGCCGTCTATCCTAATAACTTCTAGTACCCCTTGAAAAGGGCATATGATTTTACACTCAAGCTAGATAACCACAATGAAGTAACTCAACTACCCAGAAATGATTATCGCATTATCATAGATACGAAATAGCCAAATGCGTAGCCTGTCACAAATTGAATTCAGCGAGATCTCTCGCGAATTTCCGGTTTGGTCAGGAACTAATTGGTGTGCCTATGAACCTTCTCCTTAAATCCCTCGCGCGCACGTTCCAAGGCATCTATAACGTCAACACCGAGCGGCAGCCTGATCGACTTATCATCGTCTGCGAAGATCTGGATGGAAACGTCGTTGCCGTCCGCGCACTCAGCGAAGGGCAACTTAGAAACAGACTATTGGTGCTGCAGGTAATGCTTGATCTGGAGCGAAGTCTGCGGCGCGCACGGGAATCACTTTGCTGCAGTTCAAAGCCAGTTTCAGGTAATACTCGCGCATGAACGGCCAGGGTGTGCCGAACATGTCCAGCGTGGCACCATTTTTCGTGCAAGCCCTGCGCCTTATAGCTCATAGCGCCTCTTGGAACATTTTTGGGTAGTCGTGGCGTTCCGCCGAAGCCTGTGTATAGTGAGCCCTCAATGATAGCCACATGACACCCATGAATTATCGTGTGGCCTGAGGCCTATATGAAGCACGCATGCATTCGGGAACGTATAGATAAAATCACCGAAAAATTATTGAATATTGATATCGATGAGGTCATCACAGATCACTACGCTCTGATGATGACCAGGTACAAATTAAACCCCCTATTTTACAAAACCCTTTTCAAGATCGACCGCTACATGGTTGCACTAGCCTTGCTATCAAAATTTTATTCGAGCAAAGGTATGACACTATCCGCAGTTAGATCCTTCTGTGAAGAGCGTGGGTATCTGTCAAAGAACACGCTAGAGTCCTACTTTTCATTTTTCCTGATTACCAAGCGTATGACCATACTCAGCCACCCCAGCAATGGGCGTCTGCGCATATACGAACCATCGGATCAGGCGTTAGCTGAAACAAAAGCGATTCTGAATACCTATTTGCTACCCCTGGCTTCATTGAGCATAGAGAATCTGAGGTTTCTCACTATTTCCGACTCTTCATCCACTTCCGAGGCATTTCTGAGAGGCTATGCACAGCTTCTCGAAGCCAGATGCACGCTGGATATCATCGTGCCAGATGCGCATTGGATGTTGAATAGAGACGGCGGCTACATGACGGTACTTGCGCTGTACATCGACATGTCAAAAAACCGTACCGAACTGGGTGGTTACAAATCCTCAACCTATGCGGCGCTGTCTTCACGATTAGGCGTATCCAGTACGCACCTGATGCGGTTGGTTCGAGATGGCGAAACCAGGGGTTATTTCAAAAATCATAATAAAATCGTCGAAGTGACCCCAAAATTCGAGTCTTTCGTGCGAGAGATGATGGCCTGCACATTTGCCACTACTCTCGTAAGTGTGGAATTAGGTGAGGCTCAAGAGCTTAGCTCCTTTGATGAGTGAATATGATTACCCTGACGTTAGATCAGCAACGAACGATCGCGTTGCTGCGTAAAGGAATTGCCACCACTGAGTTAATGGCAATAATGAGTTGGGGGGCTGTCCAATTCATTCTTGGCGCAAGCTTTCTATCAGCGTTTACATTGCTACCACTGATAATCTTATTCTTCCTTCTTTTCGCCCAGGCCTACGCGAAATCGATAATCGCATGGCGTTTCAGCGGCCTGTTGTTCGTTGCCGTATTCGTACTCAGCTTTAAAATATTATTCATCAAAGAGCCCTATCTTTACACTCATTTCTCTCTTGCTTTTTCGATAATCTGCGTGACCGGCGAGTCGCTTCTGATTCGAAAGAAAAGTGATTTTCTAATCGCTGCAATTTTAACCTGGGCCATAGTATTTCCGTTAACCGACAACCTCTCAGACAGTTCAGACTATACCTACATCTTAGTTTTTTTCGTGAGCTCATTTACGCTTGGACTCGTCAATAACCGAACTTACTGGCAGTCCCTGGAAGACACGCTAGCAGGTGAGGCTCATTACAGAATGATTGCCGAAACGGACTACTTGACTTCAATTTACAATCGCCGTGCGTTTATGGAGAGGCTGAATAAATTCACAGAAAGCAAGCCGGGAGGCTTCTTTCTGATGATTGATATAGATAACTTCAAAAAAATCAATGACTCTTATGGCCATGATGTAGGAGACCAAGTGCTCTGTGCCATGGCAAGTTATTTTCGGGCCGTGGAAGGAAACTCTGTCTACGGGCGCATAGGCGGTGAGGAGTTCGCAGTCTTCATCGATACGCTATCCGAAAAGACCGCGTTGGCGTACGCGCAACGATTGCTGGAAATCGTCAGGAACGGTTACTCATCTCCAGTAGCTTTCACCATCAGCGCAGGATTGGTTCCATTTACAAAAGGTGATCAATTGTCCGAAATTCTTGTGCGCGGAGACCGCTGCTTGTACATGGCAAAGAACACCGGAAAGAACAAAATCAGCACCACTAGCTGAGATTCTTCACAGCTGTAAAACTCTGCACTGTCAACTTCTCATTAAAATCCATGTATCTCCTAACCAATACTCACTGCAATCAGAGATAAGCAAACACCTACCGCCATGGCGCTCCAGCCACGATAGCGAATTAGACCTGCACCACCTAAATGCACATAGCCAGACAGAAAAACTGATAAAGGCACATTAATTAACTTTAGGATAGAACATGTTTAATCGAAATCTGAAGCATGATCTGACAAAATTGGCTAACAACCTTGAACGGTTGCAGCAGGCTACAGAGCTACTGGAAATGGAGTGCCCGACAATAAAGCTAGACAGTGAGTGCAGGATAATCGCGGTAAGCGATGCACTTTGCGACTTGATGAAACTCCCGCGTGAAAGGATGCTGGGAAATGGAATTTTCGAACTAGTATCGATTGGTGAGCTGGGTATAACCAAATTAAAAGGCTTCGCTGCCGGGCTGTATCCACAGGACGTACTGCCCTTGCCGTGCCAGTACGAGGGCGCCAGCAGTGCTTGCACGAAGCTGAATATTCGCTGGTTCCACTCGAGAACCGATAATGGAAAGCGAACGATACTGGGGTATGTTTTCAGCGATTGCTTGGATCTTCAGTCACTGGACGGTCTCGAACTCTCGTCAGCTCTGACGAAGTCCACAGCGGTCATCCAGTTCTCACTCGATGGCCGCGTTCTTGCCGCCAACCAGAACTTCCTGAACTCGATGGGCTATTCCTTCCATGAAATCGAAGGCAAGCATCATCGAATGTTCTGCACACCCGAAGACACCAACTCACCGAATTACACTGAATTTTGGAGCCTACTGAACCGTGGTGAATTTATAGCCGGGAGGTTTCAGCGTATCGACAAGAAAGGCAAAACCGTCTGGCTTGAAGCCACCTACAACCCTATCGTCAATGGCAAAGGCCAGTTCTACAAAGTGGCCAAGTTCGCTAGCGTCGTGACTGAGCAGGTCGAGAAAGAGAACGAAGTCAAACACGCTGCGGAGGTTGCTTACGAGGTCTCGCAAAGAACCGACGTGAGTGCGGAAAACGGCACTGCCGTGGTCGGAGAGGCCGTGGTGGCCATGAAGAAGATCGCCGAGCAGATGCAATCGGTGATCCAGAGCATGGATGCACTCGGCTCTCAATCCGTGTTGATAAGCGCCATCGTGGAAACGATCAGTGGCATTGCCGAACAGACCAATCTACTCGCACTCAATGCAGCGATAGAAGCAGCGCGTGCCGGTGAACAAGGGCGTGGCTTTTCCGTTGTCGCGGATGAAATCCGTAAGCTGGCGGCACGAACCAGCTCCGCGACTCAAGAAATAGTTAAAGTCGTTGACCAGAATCAAGAGTTAGCAAAGCGTGCAGCCGTCCATATCGAACAAAGTCATAACCAGGCAAGTAAAGGTTTGGAATTGGCTGAACAAGCAGGCATCGCGATCATGGACATCCAGCAAGGCGCAAGGAAGGTCGTGGAGGCCGTTAGTCGAGTTGCATTGGATCTTCGATAAACAAAACGTTTGAATCAATAGGCTCTGCGTAATTGGTTCAACCACATGCTTGCTGATGATGCAGCAAGTTCCTATGCCCAGCCACCGGCTACCTCCTTGACATCAGTCTCGGATTGGAGACAGGTGTAGAGAGCAGGAAAAACAAATTCACCTCATTTGACCGACGAACCCAGCAAGACTGAATACAATGGACGCCCGATTATCCTGGGCCATGAATGTGGCTGCACCGGACAAGGAACTCGCCTCCATGGCTTCCCCTGACAAACAGCAAAAACGCGCCCAGCGGGCCAAAGCCAAGGCCAAGCAGAACCGCATGGGCAAGCCGAAGCCCAATGTGCTGCATCCGGTTCTGGCCAACCCGCTGATCAACGAACCGTTTGATGACGTCGAAATCGACCTGAGCACCTTCGACTTCAAGGACATTGAGGAGAACGGTTTCGACCCTGCACATTTCGATGACCTGTTCCAGACCATGAAGATGGCCGAAGGCATCAGCCTGTTGGCGATGTGCCTGGTGTTCCTGCAATACCCGGTGCTGGAACTGGTGGTCGCCGAGGAAGATGAAGACCCGGCGACCGACTTCATGATGGGCCTGCTGATCGTCTACCGCGGGATCTTTCACGATGACGACGAGGACGCGGCAGTGGCCTGGATCGGCAGCGATGCCTTCCAGAGCGCCTACAACGAAGCGTCGATGCTCCTGCAGAAAAGGAATGCACGCGCCAGTACCCACGCCTGAGCAGTTTGCCCCTTCAGCGCCTGACTGGGGCTACGCCCCCAGCCGTCACCTTCGATAATCCCTGCACGCTCAATCCTGGTCGAAGCGAACACGCGCTGCGTGAAAATCCTCTGCGTGCTCCAGCAGCCAGGTCCATAGCGGCACCATGTGCACCAGAAAACTTCGACCCAGCGGGGTCAGTTGGTAATCGACACGTGGCGGCACCTCGCCGTGATCACAACGGGCGATCAATCCGTCCCGTTCAAGTTGTCGCAGGCTACGGGTCAGCATGCGCTGGGTAATGCCCGGTAGGCGCCGGCCGATTTCTGCATGCCGCAGTTTTCCCTCTACTCCCAGTGTATGGACGATACCCAGCGACCAGCGATTGCCCGCATGAGTCAGAACCTCACGCTTGAGCCCGTCGTCCTCGTCACTGAGTGCGTCGCAGGTGGCTTGAGATAAGCGAATTACCTCTTCTTCGGTCATTGCGTTCATGCGGTATCACTCGTGTGCCTTCTTCTGGATGTTCGCCAATGGTGACAGGATAAAAACATCACTGATCATTCACTGCGAGTAACCGATGCAACCACAGTCTCCTGTAAAAACCGACAACATTCTCGTCCTGGGCGCGGGTGAACTCGGCATGGCCGTGCTCCGCGAACTGGCGGCCCAGCCGGCAGCGCGGGTAACGGTGATGCTGCGAGCATCCGCTCTTGATACCGGTTCAGAAAGCAAACGCCAGACGCTCGAAGAACTGAGCACACTGGGTATCGAAGTGGTATCTGCAGATGCCGCAAACGACTCCGAAGAAAAGCTCGCCGCGCTGTTCAGTGGTTTCGACACGCTGGTCAGTTGCTTGGGGTTCGCAGCCGGGGCAGGCATACAGCGCAAGCTGGCCAGGGCAGCACTGAAGTCGGCTGTGAAGCGTTATGTGCCCTGGCAGTTCGGTGTGGATTATGACGTGATCGGCCGCGGCAGCCCGCAGAACCTGTTCGACGAACAGCTGGACGTGCGTCAACTGCTGCGCGGCCAGTCACGGGTGCAATGGCTGATCATCTCCACCGGCATGTTCACCAGCTTTCTGTTCGAACCTGCATTCGGCGTAGTGGATCTGAGCCAGAACACCGTGCGCGCGCTGGGCAGCTGGGACACTGCCGTAACGGTCACCACACCGGAAGATATCGGCCGACTGACGGCTGCCATCCTGTTCGAGCCGGAGCTGGTCAACCAGGTCGTCTTCACCGCGGGCGACACCCTCACCTACCGGCAACTGGCGGACACCGTCAATCAGCTACTCGACCGCAAGGTCGAGCGCGTGGAATGGACGGTGCCCGCGCTCAAGGCCGAGCTGGCTGCAGCACCCGATGACTCGCTGCGCAAGTACCGGGCGGTGTTCGCCGAAGGTAAAGGCGTCGCATGGCCAAAGGTGGACAGCTACAACGCACGAGCGAAGATCGATACCGTCGACGTCGCGCAATGGATCGAACGGCATTTGCGCTGATACGTGATGCTGCGTACTCCAGCCAACTGCCGAGACTCGAACGCACAACCGCTGCCATCTCACCTGATGGTTTGGCTGCGATTCAGGAAGCCGTTCAGCCAGGGGCCAGGTTCTCCTTGAGGGGCACGTCAAACCAGGGTCAAGACGTCCTCGAGCGGGCGCCGTGGTTTCTGCGGCCAGTTGCCGGGCAACGGGTGCCCTACCGTCAGCAGCATCACGGGTATTTCATCCTCGGCGAGGGAAAACGCCTGCGCCACCGCTTCGGCATCGAAGCCGATCATGGGCGAGGAACCCAGGCCCATCGCCTTGGCTGCATGGATCAAGGTACCCGCGCCGAAGGTGGCGGTGCGTATCGCTTCGTCACGCTGGCGCTGGGGTTGCTCGAAATACAGCCCCTTCGCCGCCGACTCCCAGAGCGGCAGCATGCTCTCGGGCATGAAGCCCTCCTCGACACTGGGCGTCAGCCGGCGCTCGAGGGAGCGATGATCGGCGAGCTGTCCGCAGAGGATGAAGGTCACTGCGGCTTCGGTGACCTTAGCCTGATCCCAGGCCAGAGCGCGCAGACGTGCCTTGGCCTCGGCGCTGCGCACGGCGATGAAGCGCCAGTTCTGCAGATTGAATGCGGTGGGCGCGGTAGTAGCCAGCCGCACCAGTTCCTGGATCTGGGCATCGTCGATGCCGCGCGAAGCGTCGAACAGGTTGATCGTCTGCCGTTCTTCGATTGCCTTGATGATCGATGTATTCATAACAAACTCCGGGCGAGACAGCGCCGCCCCGGATCGGGCAGCGTCGGCTCTTGATTGAAGTGAAGTGGAACGCGCTAGCTTGGCGTCAGACGATGCTGTCGACGACGCCACCATCCACGCGCAACGCCGCGCCAGTGGTGGCCGAAGCCTGTTCGGAGCTGACGTAGATGATCATGTTGGCAACCTCGTCCACGCTGGATGCACGGCGGATGATCGAGGAACCGCGATGGGCAACGACGAAGTCCGCCGCTACTTTCTCCAGACTCTCGCCCGAGCTCTCCACCGCAGGTTTGAGCATCTCGGCGACACCTTCCGATAGCGTGGGGCCGGGCAGCACGGAGTTGACCGTCACGCCGGTGCCCGCCAGGCGCTTGGCCAAGCCTCTGGCTATCGCCAGCTGTGCGGTTTTGCTGAAGCCGTAATGGATCATGTCAGCGGGAATGTTCAGGGCCGACTCCGATGAAACGAATACAATGCGGCCCCATTGGCGCTCCACCATCCCGGGCGCGTAGGCCCTGGAAATACGCACGCCTGACATCACGTTGGTTTCGAAGAAACGCTGCCACTCACTGTCCGGTGTTTCGAAGAAATCCTGCGGGTTGAAGATGCCCAGGTTGTTGACCACCACATCGAAGCTCGGATGTTCAGCCAGCAGTTGCTGGCAGGCTTCATCGTGACTCAGGTCGGCGGCGAACCCCACGGCATTGGCCGCCAAGGGCCCCAGTCGCTGCAAGGCGGACTGCACACTCTCCTCGCTTCGACCATTGATGACCACCCGCGCGCCCGCCTCGAGAAAGCCTTTAGCGGCGGCAAAGCCGATGCCGCTGGTGGAGCCGGTGACCAGAACATTGCGACCGGTAAAATCGATATTCATTGCTGAAACTCCTGATCTAGTTGATGGGCTCATGCTGGCGCATTTTTCCCCTCTCGATAACCGGGGCAGACTCAAGATGACTTTTCGAGATACTCGAACTATGGTCTTTCAGCATCTACCTTTCTTCGAGGCTCACAGGGATTGGACACTTTCGATGCACTACGCCTGTTCGTCAGCATCGCCGAAACGGGCAACCTGAGTGCCGCCGCCCGTCGAAACTCGGTAGCCAGCTCGACGGTCACCCTGGCCCTGCAGCAACTGGAGGAGCAGACAGGTACGCCACTGATCATCCGCTCCACACGCAAGCTGACGTTTACCCACGAGGGTGAACAGTTCCTGGCCAACGCCAGGCGACTGCTGATCGACTGGAGCAACTCCATCGACTCCATACGTCCGGAATGTTCGCTGAGAGGACCGATACGCATCACCGCAACCAGTGATTTCGGGCGCCTGAAACTGGTTCCCATCATTGACCGGTTCATGGAGCTGCACCCCGATATCCAGGTCACCTTGCTGTTGGGCGATGGCGTGGTCGACTTCATCGAAAACAACCTGGACATAGCCCTGCGCAACGGTCCCTTGGTGGACTCGAACCTGGTGTCTCGGGGGCTGATTCGAAGCCAAAGAATCATCTGCGCGACACCTGGCTATTGGCAGTCCAGGGGCAAGCCGGAGCACCCCGAGCAATTGGTCGAGCACAACTGCTTACTGCTGCACCGCCCGGGCGTGGCGTTCTCCACCTGGCCCTTCTTGGTCGACGGCAAGACCGCCTCGATCCGCGTCAGCGGCAACCGCATCGCCAACGACGGTGGCGTGCTGCGTAGTTGGGCCATGCAGGGCTATGGAATCATGATCAAGAATCGCTGGGAGGTGCGCAGGGAGTTGGAAAGCGGCGAGCTGGAAACGGCTCTGGACGAATTCGCCCTGCCCCACGTCGATCTGTACGCCGTGACGGCGACCAGCAACCCAAGCCGCCGAGTGCGGGCAATGGTCGAGTTTCTTGCCGATCAGTTAGCGAACGATTAGCGGCCTGCTCCTTCTTATCAAAACTCTCGAAGGCGAGCCCGACAGGCACTCGACTGGTGAAATCCCCTCACCGGCCCATCCCGATTGGTGGGGATTATGTTCTGGACAGGGATGATTATGGTGAATGCTCAGCGGGCACAGCCGCATCAGGCATTCGAGGTTATCTCCATGGGCATCGTAAAACTTGCTGCATCCCTGATCATCGCGGCGACCTTGTGCAACGCCAGCTTCGCCGACACAACGAACCGGTACGTTGGCACCTGGCGCATGGTCAGTGCCACGGTGGAGCGCCAGGGTGTCGAGTCGGATGCATACGGGCCGAATCCGCATGGCTGGCTGGTTTTCACAGAGGATCTGACGTTTATCGAAGTGCTTACCGACCCGCGGGTTGCCAAGTTCGAGTCCAGCGTGCGTGGCGAAGGAACCGATGAAGAAAACCGCGCAGCGATGTCAGGCAGCATTGGCTTCTTCGGCCGCTACACCCTCGACGCGGACGGCAACTTCAGCGGTAACAAGGTCGAGGGCTCGACCTTTCCCAATTGGGTCGGCTCGGTACGTACGAAGGAAGATCTGCAATTGACGATCGACGGCCCGCGCATGACCGAACACTTCACCCGCCCCGACGGCACCAAGGTGCACATCATCTTTGAGCGAGTGAAAGCAGCTGACTGACTGTGGGAGCTTCGACTTCGGCGCGAAGCGATGGCAGCCAGTGCACAAAGCCCGCCATGCACACCAATCACTGCAGCTCCCAACGGCAACAACCGCTCGACTGATTGGCGTCTGGTCTGAGCCAATGTCATCTGGCTGAAAGTCCAGGCGACTTACTGCCCCTTGAGCAGCCGGCCAAGTTGACGAGCGGCGTGCCTGGCCTGCGCGGGAGTGAGCGCTGCGAAACCCAGCACGAAGGCAGGCTCGAGCGTGATCCGATGGCAGGCTTGGCGAAGCGGTTGTAGCTGCAAGCCCAACTTCTCTGCACCAGCCAGCAACACCTGCTCATCCTGATCGGGCGACAGCCAGAGGATCAGGTGAAAGCCCGCGTGCTCGCCACTGATGCGATACCGGCCAGGCGCTTCAGCTTTCAGGGTATCGATAACGATGTTGCGCAGCGTCTGATACGCCTGCCGTGCGCGGCGCAGATGGCGCAGGAATGCAGGATACGCATGAACTCCGCCAGGCCGAGCTGCTCCGAAACCCCGACACTGCGCCCCACCGTATCCCAGAGCGCGAGAATGCGGCTGTGCAACTCCGGCGGCGCCAGCAGATAACCCAGCCTCAGGTTGGAAAACAGCGCCTGGTTGAAACTGCCGCAGTAGACGACGCGTTGCATCGAGTCGATGGATTTCAGCGCCGGCAGTGGCGCGCTCTGGTAGTTGAACTCACTGTCGTAATCGTCCTCGATGATCCAGGCGTTCTGGCGCTGCGCCCAATCCAGCAGCTCCAACCGGCGATTGGCCGACATGATCACGCCCAGCGGTGACTGATGCGCCGGCGTGACATAGGCCAGGCGACATTCGACAGACGCCGGTAAGCCACGTAGATCGAGCCCCTCATCGTCGATGGGCGCGTACAGCAGCCTGGCTCCCGCCTCTGCGAAGATGCGGTGAACCGCAGCGTATCCAGGGTCTTCGACACAGGCATGGTCACCAGGGCGCAGCACACAGCGAGCCACCATATCGATGCCATGGCGAATACCATTGGTGATGAGCAATTGCTCGGCCTGGCAATTGATCCCCCGATGATTACGCAGATATCGCGCAATCTGTTCACGCAGCGCCAAGGTTCCCTGGGGCTCGGCGGCGCACATCTGCTCGGGCTTCATTGCCGCCATTGCCCGCTGCAGATGCGCGGCCCATTCCGCTGGCGCGATGAGGTTCGGGTTGGCCAGGCGGGCGACGAAGGGCACGCCTACCTGCGCCCGAAGCCGCTTACCTTTCGGCGCTAGGTGCTTCTCGACCGCGGTGGGCTCACTACGGACTGGCGCAGTGGTGCGAGAGTCGGCGACGGCCTTCAGGTAGCTATCAGGAATGATCGCGCTGACGCGGCTGCCGGAGCCGACCTGGCGGGTGATATAGCCCTCGAGCTGCAAACGCTCGAAGACGCTTTCCAGCGTACCGCGGGCGATCCCCCAGCGCTGGGCAAGAACACGTGTCGATGGCAATCGGTCGGCAGCATTTATAAGCCCAGTGAGAATCGCATCGCGTATAGCCAGGTAAGCCCTTTCCTGCTTGGTGGTCGCAGCACCATGCACGGGCAAGGGCAGCTCCATGGTCAGGGCGACTTTGCCTTTACGCATAATGGTTCATACCAGTTTCGCTCATATGGCCCTGATGACCGAGCCACTTAGCCCCTAGTGTAGCGACATCTTTCCCGATTCAACTCAGGTCGTCGCCATGTCTCTCACGGACTATTTTCTATTCGCGCTCATCGCCGTCGCTCAGGTTGGCTCACCGGGGCCTTCAACGATGTTTCTGATCAACAACGCACTGGTGTATGGCCCAGGCCGAGCAGTGCTGATTCTGACCGGTGATCTAGTAGCCATTGCAGTACTTGCCAGTTGCGCACTGCTGGGGCTCGATGCTGTGCTACTGGCCAACCCGAACCTGTTCATGGCCATAAAACTTGCCGGAGCGGCGTATCTACTGTGGCTGGGCATTCAGCAGTTTCGCCTGGCCCGGCCCCGTCGCCTGAACGATATGGAGCCAGCGCCGTACGAGCGTACGTCAGCACTGTGGGGCAAGTCGTTCGTGGTAGGCATCAGCAACCCGAAGGCGATTCTGTTCTTCTCTTCCTTGCTGCCTCAATTCGTGGGCAACCCGCAGGACGCAGATATCGAAGCGCTGCTGAGCCTGATCCTGCTCTTCGTGCTGATCAAGTTTCTGGTATCGGGCACTTATGCGCTCACCGCGAAAAAGATGGCAGATAAGCTATCGAAGCCAGGCGCAGCAATCTGGGGCAAGCGGATCACCGGGGTGGTATTGGTGACGTTTGGGGCGGTGATGGGGGTCAATGCATTCGAGTGAGCAGTGCTGCTGATCTAGGCATCCAGTGCGAGTGGGTGATGACCAGGCGGCTGACTCTTGGCAGAGCTGACGACTGAACCCGTCGAGCCCCGGAGCAGTCCCTACATGTCCGGGACTCTTTCACGGTGACGCGTTATGAAAACAAGATCGGCAACGGTGAGCGCACCCTCCTCTTCAGGATGTACTGCGCGGATGGCCACCTGACGATGAAAGACAAATCACGATACTCACTGCTCAGCTGGGCGCTTGCGTGCACAGCCTCCCTCGCGCCTGCATCCCTCTCTCTGCTTTCACTGTCACGCAGCATGGCGCTGGTCATGGCTGGGCTGGCATTGGCCACGCAGGCCTTCGCTGCCGAAACACCCCAACAAACCATTCGCCTGGGCGCCTCCAACCCCTACTCGTTCGTCACCTTCGCCAATGCCGACCTGGACACGGCGGTCAATGCCGAGCGTGCGGTGGTCTTGGTGCATGGGGTCAAACGTAATGCCGATGAGTATTTTCATTCTGGTCTGAATCTGTTGAAGCAAGCAGGGCTGGCGAAAACCGACACGCTGTTACTGGCGCCCAACTTTCTGACCGAGAGGGACAAGCACGCGGACGCTGACATCCCTCTGTGGCCTCACGATGAATGGATGCAAGGCACCCCATCGAGCGGTGCCCGACCCGGCATACATGCCCTTGGCGTGCTGGATGATTGGCTCGCCTACTTGGGCGACCGCAAACGGTTTCCCCGCATGCAGGAGATCATCCTGATCGGCCACTCCGCAGGCGGACAGCTGGTGCAGCGCTATTCCCTCCTGGGGCGTGCTGATCAGGTGCTGGCTACTCGTGGCATTGCCGTCCGCTACGTGGTTTCAAGCCCGTCTTCATACCTGTATCTGGACGACAACCGCTGGCAGGCGGATGCATTCCAACCTCCGGCCGATAGGACGTGCCCGGATTACAACCGCTATCGCTACGGCCTGGAGGGCGCGCCTGTCTATCTGACCGAGCAGAATTTGTCACCCGAGCAACTGCTGCACCGCTACGCCGCTCGTGATGTGACCTACATGGTTGGAGCACTGGACAACAACCCCGATGATCGGGTCATGGATCGCAGCTGCAGCGCCATGCTGCAGGGGCATACGCGGGTCGAGCGACAATTGACCTACATGCGATACGAACAGTTTCTAGCGACCAAATGGGGCATGGACATTCACCACCGGCAATTTCAGGTGACGGGTGCCGGTCACAACGACGCACATCTGTTCAACGCAAAAAGCGTGGCGAACGAATTGTTCCCGTGAACCGATCCTTCGGTAATGCAGCAGCAGGAAATACGCCGAAAGCAGGTGTTTTTTAAAAGAGATCAGGTTGCCTGCCGAATGTAGCCGGCCACATCTGCCAATCCCACTCCACGAACCGACATCATCGAAATCGATGATCGACATGCGCAAAACGCATTCGAATGCCGGGCGCAATCCAGATAGCCTTGGTCTCGACTGCATGTTCATGACGCTAACGGGGAGGAATCGATGACCCAATCTACCTACGTACCGCCAAAGGTCTGGAAGCACCTCGAGGCTTCCGGCGGCCAGTTCTCCAAGATCAACCGGCCCGTTGCCGGCGCGACCCACGACAAGGAGCTGCCCGTCGGCAAGCATCCGCTGCAACTGTATTCGCTCGCCACGCCCAACGGCGTGAAGGTGACCATCCTGCTCGAGGAGCTGCTTGCACTGGGCCACAGCGGTGCCGAGTACGATGCCTGGCTGATCCGCATATCCGAAGGCGACCAGTTCTCCAGCGGTTTCGTCGGGGTCAATCCCAACTCGAAGATTCCGGCATTGCTCGACCAGAGCGGGGATACGCCCATCCGCGTGTTCGAGTCCGGGTCGATTCTGCTCTATCTCGCGGAAAAATTTGGCGCGTTCCTTCCGAAAGATCCGGCTGGCCGTACCGAAACCCTCAACTGGCTGTTCTGGCAAATGGGCTCAGCGCCCTACCTGGGTGGCGGCTTCGGACACTTCTATGCCTATGCGCCGGAGAAGTTCGAGTACGCAATCAATCGCTTCACCATGGAAGCCAAACGTCAGCTGGACGTACTGAACCAGCGACTCGCCGAAAACCGCTACTTAGCGGGCGACACCTACACCATCGCCGATATTGCCGTGTGGCCCTGGTACGGCGAACTGGTGAGGAACAACGTGTATTCAGCAGCCGAATTCCTTGCCGTTCACGAATACCCACACCTGCTACGCTGGGCCGATGAAATCGCCAACCGCGAAGCAGTCCAGCGCGGCAAACGCGTCAATCGCACCTGGGGCGACGAAGCGCAGCAAGTGCCCGAGCGCCATCAGGCTTCGGATCTGGACAAGGCCTAAGGCAGTAAGGCCCTCGGCGAAGGCCGAGGGCCTCCGATTAGAAGTGATTGTTTCGACCTGCGCGCCAAAACCCCAGCAGTAAATAAGCGAGTAGAAACGACAAAGCCCCGATGCTTTTAGCATCGGGGCTTTTTTTGATATGGCGGGAAGATAGGGATATTTGAACCCGTTTTTGGGCGGTTTGGTTACGTCGTAGTGCGAGCCAGTATGTGATTTTGCTGGGCCTCAGCGTGTCAATTCATGGCTTTGAAGCTCAGTATTTCCGACGCTTTTTTCGACACATGTCGCGTTCCGTTGTGACTCTACAAACTCAAGGTCGCCGAAATGGAAAAGCGCATAGCCACAATCGACACCCTGCGCAGGCACAACCTCATGGCAGACTACTGTGAGTACGTGGACTGAATATCAGCGACCGCAAGGAGTCACCGTAACTCGAACGGGTCGGCATCCTGGTGCGCGGGAAAACGCTCGCGATAGGCAGCCAATGCGGCGCCATCCAGGCGCTGATGGAACACGCCGGCCTTGTCGTGAGCATCGAGCAGGCTGTCGCCCTGGAAGTCCAGCACCTGGGAGTCGCCGCTGTAGGGGTGATTCTTGCCATCCACACCGATGCGGTTCACCGCTGCCACGTAGCACAGGTTCTCGATCGCCCGGGCCGGCAGTAGCCGATTCCAGTGCGAGCGCCGCGCCGCGGGCCAGTTGGCGGTGTAGAGCAGCAGGTCGGTGCCCTGGGGATCACGGCTCCAGACCGGGAAACGCAGGTCGTAGCAGATCAGTGGCCGCACTCGCCAGCCCTTGACCTCGAATACCTCCTGCCGGTCACCGGCCGCGTAGTGCTCGTGCTCTCCGGCCATGCGAAACAGGTGGCGCTTGTCGTAATGCGCCAGCGAACCATCGGGTCGCGCCCACAGCAGACGATTGCGATAACTGCCATCGGCAGCCTGGATGATCAGGCTGCCAGTGATCACCGCGCCAACCCGCTGTGCCTGCGCGCTGAGCCAGCGGCTGGTGGGGCCGTCTTCCGGTTCGGCCAGCTCGGCCGACTGCATGGAAAAACCGGTGCTGAACATCTCCGGCAGTACGACCAGATCGGCGCCAGCAGCCTGTTGCAGCTGCGCTTCGAAATGCCCGCGATTGGCCTCGGGATCGTGCCAGGCGAGGTCGCTCTGGATCAGCGCCAGTTGCAGATTGGTTGTTTCGCTCATCTATGCCTCTCTTGCTGGATGCGGTTCCGTGCGATGTGAATAAAGCTGCGTTGTCCAGTTGTAGGAGCTGCGACCCCGCAGCGATTATCGTCACGCCCGCGATTCTGCGTGATGGCCACCACCATCGCGCCGGGGGCGGCGCTCCTACAGTTCGCTTCCCCGCGGCGCAATTATATCTGCCGTAGTTTTTCCGCCGCCTGGCGCAGGGTCTCTTCACGCTTGGCGAAACAGAAGCGCACCAGACGCTGCGCCGGATCTGGCGTCTGGCAGAACACCGACACGGGAATCGCCGCCACGCCGTGCTCACGGGTCAGCCATTGGGCCATGGCCACGTCGTCCAGGTCAGGGCGGATCGCCGAATAATCGGCCAGTTGGAAATAGGTGCCCGGCGTGCGGCTGAAGGTGAAGCGCGAGCCTCCCAGCAGGTCGCAGAACAGGTCGCGCTTGGCCTGGTAGAAGCCGGGGAGTTCGTCCACATGCTCGGGGCAGGCGGCCATGAAGTCTGCCAGCGCCCACTGCAGCGGGGTCACGCCGCAGAAACTGACGTATTGATGAACCTTGCGCAGCTCGGCGCTCAGCGCGGGTGGCGCCACCACGTAACCGGTCTTCCATCCGGTGACGTGATAGGTCTTGCCGAACGAGCTGACCACGAAGGCGCGGGCATAGAGTTCGTCATGGCTCAGCACACTGGCGTGTTGGCGACCATCGAACACCAGGTGCTCGTAGACTTCGTCGCTGATCAGATAGATATCACGGTCGCGGATCAACGCGGCCAGGCGATCCAGTTCTTCGCGGCTGATCAGCGCACCGCTGGGGTTGTGCGGTGTATTGAGGATGATCAGTCGGGTACGCGGGCTCAGCGCCGCGTCCAGCCGTTGCCAGTCGATGGCGAAATCACCGCTGGCCAGCGGGACATGCACGCAGCGGCCGCCGGCCAGGGTGACGCCCGGGTCGTAACTGTCGTAGCTCGGGTCGAAGACGATCACCTCGTCGCCGGGGTGAATCAGCGCCTGGATCGCGCAGAAGATCGCCTGGGTCGCGCCGGGTGTGACGGTCACCTCACTGTCCACACCGACCTGGCGTCCATACAGGCGCCCGATCTTCAGGGCGATCTGCTCGCGCAGCGCCGGCAGGCCGGTCATCGGCGCGTACTGATTGTGCCCGGCAGCGATGTGCCGGCTGACGGCCTCGCGCAGCGCCTCGGGGCCATCGTAATCGGGAAAGCCCTGGGACAGGTTGATGGCGCCGGTCTGGGCGGCGAGCTGGGACATGGTGGTGAAGATAGTGGTGCCGATCGACGGCAACTTGCTGGTGAACATCGAAACGTCCTGGGCAATTGAGGCAGACGCCGAGGATAGCCGATGGCGTGAAGCCCACGCACCCGGTAATAATCGCAGGCCAACCGATGAGAAGCCCATGAACGTCGAAGACCTGCGTCTGTTCGTCACCACCCTCGACACCGGCAGTTTCACCGCAGCCGCCGATGCCCTTGGCGTCACCAAGCAGTACGTCAGCCGGCGTGTCGCCGCGCTCGAGGCGCTGCTCGGCGTGCGCTTGCTCAACCGCACCACGCGCCGCCTGCAGGCCACCGAGCTGGGCGTGCTGCTGCATGACAAGGCCACCACCATCCTGGCCGACCTGCGCGACGCTCAGGAACTGGTGTCGGCTCAGGGGGCTTCGCTGCGCGGCACCCTGCGGGTCAGCGCGCCGATGACGTTCGCGACCCTGCACCTGAGCCACCTGTTGCCGCTGTTCATGCAGCAGCACCCGCACATCAATCTGGAAATCGACCTTAATGATCGTGCCGTCGACCTGCTCGCCGACGGCTACGACATGTCGATCCGCATCGGCACGCTGGAAGATTCCAGCCTGATCGCCAAGCGCCTGACCGACATGCAGACCATTCTCTGCGCCAGCCCGGCCTATCTTCACGAGCACGGCACGCCGGAAAACCTCGATGATCTGCAGCGGCATGCCTGCCTGCTCTACGGCCATAGCCGGCATGTCGAATGGCGCCTGCGCGATCAGGGCAAGGCCCGCAACCTGACCATGCGTGGTCAGCTGCGCGCCAACAATGGCGAACTGATCCGTGATGCAGCCATCGCCGGCATGGGCATCGCCTACCTGCCCACCTTCATCGTCGGTCAGGCGCTGGAAAGTGGCGCCCTGGTTCCGATACTCGAGGCGCATTGGCCAGCGGCGGCGGCGGTTTACGCGGTGTATCCGCAACACCGGCAATCCGCGCGGGCGGTGCAGGTGTTCTCGGACTTCATCAAGCAACAGATTCAGCATATGGGCGATTGAGCCCTGAATAATAGTCAACCCAAAGAAGACAATCATTCCAATTTCAGCCGGTTAATCAATCCACAGATAGTCAGTAGACTCACTCCCATGCCGCCGAATCAGGCAGCGATCATCAACAGGAGGATTCATCATGCTGGCTATCCGTAAATCGACCGATCGTGGCCACGCCAACCATGGCTGGCTCAACTCCTTCCATACCTTCTCTTTCGCCAGCTACAACAACCCGAAAGAAAGGGGCTTCTCCGACCTGCTGGTCATCAACGACGACACCGTGGCTGCCGGCCAGGGCTTCGGCGAGCACCCGCACCGCAACATGGAGATCTTCTCCTACGTGCTGCAAGGCGCCCTGGAGCACAAGGACAGCCTGGGCACCGGCTCGGTGATCCGCCCTGGCGACGTGCAACTGATGAGCGCCGGTACCGGTGTTTCGCACAGCGAGTTCAACCACTCGCCCAGCGACTCGGTGCACTTTCTGCAGATCTGGATAGTGCCGAGCGAGCGTCAGGCCGAGCCACGCTACCAGCAGGAGCACTTCAGCGAAGCGCAGAAACGCGGTCGCCTGCAGTTGATCATCTCGCCAGACGGCGCCGATGGCTCGTTGACCGTACGGCAGAATGCGCGGGTATATGCCGGGTTGTTCGACGGCGCCGAGCAGGCTCAGTTGCAGCTCGACGAGAACCGCTATGCCTACGTTCACGTGGCACGCGGCAGCGTCGAGCTGAACGGCCAGCCGCTGCAGGCGGGTGATGGTGTACGGCTGCGCGATGTGCGTGACCTGCACCTGAGCAACGGCGAACAGGCCGAAGTGCTGGTGTTCGATCTGCGCCCCAACGAACTGCCGTCGCTGTCCTGACAGGCAGTAACCCGGCGTTGAGCGAAGCGATACCCGGGGGAATCCCCTGGGTGTCGCTGCCTGCTTTCGTAGCCTGTCTCTGAGCGGAGCGATGCGCGGGGAACAGTGCTCGGTCTTGCTGGCTTGAGTAGAGCGGATACCGCTTCCTGGGTTTCGCTTCGCTCTACGCCAGGCTACCAATGCCAATGGCGGCTCTTGTCGCTATCCCCTAGGCGCCCCTATACGCCTGCCTTAGAATGAGCCTCCGCCGCTCGCCGGCCATCCGCTCAGTCGAAATCCCATGCGTTGGTTGCTCGCCTTCACCCTGCTCTCTCTGACCTTCGCTGGCCAGGCCGCCACCGCGCCTGCGTCTCCCGCCGCGACCGTCGACAAGATCCTGGTGGAAAAGTCCCAGCGTCGGCTGCACCTGATCGGCAAGGGCGAAACGCTCAAGTCATACCGCATTTCCCTGGGCAAGCAGCCGCTTGGCGCCAAGCAGCGCGAAGGCGACCTACGCACGCCGGAAGGTTTCTACTGGATCGACTGGCGCCGCAAGAGCGAGAACTATCAGCTGTCCCTGCACATCTCCTACCCCAACGCCCGCGATCAGGCCCAGGCCAAAGCCGCCGGGGTGAAGCCGGGCAGCATGATCATGATCCACGGTACGCCAGTGGACGACGAATACCCCGAGTGGTTCTTCCACACCCTGGACTGGACAGAAGGCTGTATCGCCATGAAGAACGCCGATATGCGCGAGGTCTGGGCGATGGTGAAGGACGGCACGCTGATCGAGATTCGCCCCTGAGAACCTATCCAAAGTCTGCTGCGCGTCGGCCCTGCTGCGTAAAAACAGGCTCGGACTGCTCATTTACAACGCGTAAACTCCGCGTCCTCGCCTGTTTTTGCCTTGCATGGCTCTAGCTCGCGAGACTTTGAAAAGGCTCTTAGGCGAGGCGCTTACCAGCGGATGCTGCGCGCCACCTCGGTGCCGCCCGGCGCCAGCCATTGCGCACTGACCAGCACCGGTTGCAGTGCCGCGCCGGGTTCGACTCGCCCCGTCAACCTGGCCTGCCGGGCGAGCAGATCAGCCGCCAGGTCGGCCTGATGCTGACCAGCCAAGCTCAACTGCCCAGCCAACTTCCAGCCGGCGCGGCAATCGAGCGTCACACGCGCTTGTCCCAGGTCCAGCTGCCAGGGCGCCAGCAGCGCTAGACCCTCTCCCTGTAAATTCCCGTTGGCTGACAGGCAGCGTGTTCCACTGCCCTGCAACTCGATGCTGCCCTGCCACTGCCCTGCCAAGCGGTAACCGGTTACGAACGTATGTAGATCGCTGGCGGGTTGCAACGAGGCATGCCAGGCCCAGGGCCAGCCGGACACCTGCAGTTGCCAGCGCTGCCCCTGATATCCAGCACTCGCCTGCGCGCTGAGCCGCCAGGGTTGCCAATTCCAGCGCAACGGGCCGAGATCGCCCAGGCGCTCGGCCTGCCCCTGCCAGATACTGCCGCTGATGCCTGCCAGCGGCACGGGCAGCGGCGCCAACAGCCAACGGGCGGGCAGCTCGACCAGCAGCGTCATGACAAAGACCAGCAACGCCCACAGCCAACGACGCCGCGTCATCGTTGCAACGCCAATTCGAAGTGCAACGCCGACTCGCCACGCTGCAGGCCCCAGCGCAGCGGCCGAGCGCCTTCTCGTTCCAGTTGCAGAAGCCAATCCTGCAGCACGCGCTCATCTTTCAGCTGGCCGCGCACCAGCCACTCTTCGCTGCCGGGCTCCAGGGTTTCGATGCTGATTTCCCGGGTCTTGGCGGCCTGCTGCAGGTCATCGGCGGTCAACGTCCTCTCGGCACGCAGCGCCAGGGCCGACTGCGCCAGCGTCTGCCACTGGCCGAACGCCTGCCAGTGCTGCCGGCCTTCACGCCAGGCCAGCAGCGCCAGCAACACGGCGACGATCACAACCGCCAGCAACCGCATACCGCGGCGCTCAAGATTCAGATTCATGATGCGGCTCCCAGGTCGAAGGTCAGATTGAGCTCGTCGCTTGCCTCGCTCACCTGCACCGCTACGCCTATGGCGCTGGCCATCGCCTGCCAGGGTGACTCGTCGATGACCTCATGCCCTTGCAGGCGCAGCGTCCAACGCTGACCGTCGAAGTGAGCAGTGCTCAATTGCCAGCTACCGTTGGCGCGCAGCCAGCCATCGAGTTCGGTCTGCAGGTGCTCCAGTTGCCGCAAGCGAAGCTGTCGTTCATCTGCCCCCTGGCGTTGCTGCTTCAACCGTTGCGCCGCTTCACGGGCAGAAGCGACTGGCCCGACCACTTCTTCCACCTGCGTTTGATAGATGCCCTGCTGCCGCCACTGCTGGCTGGACCACAGGCCAACCCAGAGCACTGCCAGGGCCAGACAGGCAGCAGGCAGGCGCCATAGACCAGGGCCCATCTGGCGGGCCTGACGTTTGGCGCGGCGCGGCTCGAACAGAGTCGGCAGGCCATCCAGCGCGGCGAAGCGCTCAGGCCAAGCCCCCTCGAACGCCTGCATCTCGAGCTCGCGCCAAACACCGGCGGGTGCTGCTGCCTGAAGCTCGATGGGCCACGCCAGCCAGTGCTGACGTGCCTCGGCGCTGCTACCCACGAACAGGCTCAGCCGCGCGTCCCGCTGCCAACAACACGCTGTGCCTAGAGACGGCGCCGGCAGCAGTTGGAACTCCGCCCAGCAGCGCTGCACGTCGAGCTGCCACGCCGCACACTGATCCAGCCAGCCATCCAACAGCGCCTGGTCGACGCAGACCAGTTGCAGGGAGCCGGGCTCACGGCCCAGGCATCCGCAGGCCGTCGTCTGAGCGTTCTGCAGCAGGCGATCCTCGAGCAACAACGGCCACTCGTGGCGTTTCAGCCCCGGCGGCGCGGGTACCTGAAAATGGCTGCACAGCTCACCCGGCAGCACCAGCGCCACCCGCGCGCCAGCAATTGGGGGCGGCGCGCCAGAACCAGAGGCCTGCACGTGCCCCAGCTCAATCTGCGCCCACTGCCAGGCCTCGCCATGGGTACCTGGGCGCAGTAACAGCCAGGGACGTGCCGCGCGGCGGCGCCAGCGTTCACGCTTCATGAGCGGCCCCAAGGCAAGGCAAACGTACAAACATAGGGTGCTCCATCACGCTGAAAAGTCAGGCGCACGCCCCTGTCCGGGCGCAACCTGTCCGTAGATGGCCAGGCCAGCCAGCGGCTGTCCTGGCGAAAGGTAAAACTCACCGACTCCACCCGATCCAACTGCTCGCGCAGTGTCCAGACCGGTGCGGCCGCGGCGTACAGATCACTGGATGCCTGCAGCAGCAGATGCTGGCTGCGACGGTCGTAAACGAGGCGCTGACGCTGCAGGCGTGCGCCACCTTCTGCGCTTGGCCAGGCGCCCAGCGCCACCCATTGCAGTTGCAGTTCATCCGGCTTCCAGTCCAGCCAGTTCAAGGCGAGCGGCAAGCGCCGCTCATGCAGCTGACGCAGCACGGTGGTATCGAAACGACGCTCCAGCGCCAGACAAAAATCCAGTACCGGCATGCCTGGCGAGCCCTGTGACAAGCGCTCGCGAACGTTGATCCAGCCATTGACCAAGGCAGCCAGAAGCACACCGAGCAAGGCGGTGAGCGCCAGGGCGACCAGCAGCTCCACCAGGGTCAGGCCACGTTGCCACGTCCTCACGGGCGCACCAGAAACAGTTGATACAGCCCCAGCGACTCGCGGCGATCGCCATCAGCGAACAGGCTCAACTCGGCACGCCGCAGATCCCGTACACCGGTGCCCTGCATTTGCAGTTGCCAGTGGCAGTTCCCGTGGCCCTGGACGAGAACCCCGGTGAGGCTGTTCTGCGCAGGCCATAGCTGCTCGACCGCGAAACGTGCCTCCAGCTCACGAGCACACAACGCCCCCAGTTGATGCTGCTGGACGCTCTGCTGCACGGCCAGGCGCTGGCGCAGGGCCTGGCTGGTCATGACCGCCAGCGTGGCGGCGATACCCAGGGCGACCGTCACTTCAAGCAGGGTGAAACCCCGCTGGCGCTTCATGGCAGCGACGTCCGCTGCAAGCGACCGGCGCTGTCCCACTGCCATTGCTCGCCACCCTCCGGCCATTGCCAGCGCAGTACCTGCGGACGACCGACCCCGTTTGGCGTGAAGACCAGGCGCGGCTCGCCAGCAGCTGGCCAGTCAGGCCTCAGCACTGCCGGCCACTCGCCCAGCGCGACCGGCTCGACCTGCCAGCGCAGTTGATCGTTCTCCCGCACCTGGCGCACGAACTCCGGGCGCTGGCCGTTCCAGCGCAGGCCATGAATCTGCCCAGCGTGCAGCGCCACTCCCGCCTGGGCGCGGCTGGCGGCGGCAAGGCGTTCCAGCGCCTGCTGCGCCGGCGCCTGGCCGCTGTCGAGCCAGGCCACGCTGAGGCTGGTCAGCAGGCCGGCGATGAACAGCACGACCAGCAACTCCAGCAGGCTGAACCCGCGCTGCGCAGGCGTAGGATGGATGACGCGCTTTTCATCCACCATGGCGGCAGTGGAACGGTGGACGGGTGAAGCGTCGTCCACCCTACGTTGGTTGACTACCATCGCGTTCTGGCAAAGGGTCATAAGCCGCAGCTCAAAGATTCCAGTTGCCCAGGTCGCCATCGATGCCTTCGCCGCCATCGACACCATCGGCGCCCAACGAATAGATATCGACCCGGCCATGCTCTCCCGGGCTGCGGTACTGGTAAGCATTGCCCCAGGGGTCCTGCGGCAGGCGGCGGATGTAACCGTCGGCGCGCCAGGAGCGCGGCATCGGTTCGACGGTGGGCTTGGTCACCAATGCCGCAAGCCCCTGCTCGTTGCTGGGGAAGCGCAGGTTGTCGAGGCGGTACATGTCCAGGGCCTGCTCGAAGGTCGACAGGTCGGCCATCACCTTCTGCTTCATGGCCTTGTCCTGGCTGCCCAGTACGCTGGGCGCGACCACGGCGATCAGCAGCCCCATGATGAAGATCACCACCATGATTTCCATCAGGGTGAAGCCCCGTTGAGTGAAACGATTGCTGCGCATGATGGCTTTCCTCTTCAAAGTGTCAGGCCCTGATTGAGCTGCATGATCGGCAGCAGCACGGCCATTACGATGAACAGCACCACGCCGCCCATCACCAGAATCATCAAGGGTTCGAATAGCGCCATGGCGGTGTCCACCTGGCGGGCGAAGCCACGCTCCTGGTTGTCCGCCACGCGTTCGAGCATGTCCGGCAAGGTGCCGCTGGCTTCGCCACTGGCGACCATGTTCAGCAGCAACGGAGGAAAATGGCCGCTGGCCTCCAGGGCGCGGTGCAGGCTGACGCCGCCCTTCACCTCGCTGCCGACCCGTTCCAGCGCCAAACGGATGCGCCGGTTGTTGACCGTGGCGGTCGCCACCTGCAGGGCTTCCAGCAGCGGCACGCCACTGCCGGCGAGGATCGCCAGGCTGCGCGACAGCCGCGCGCTCTCCAGCACCTGCAACAGCACGCCGACCTGGGGCAGGCGCAGTAGCAGATCATCGCGGCGCAGGCACCAGTGCGGCTTGCGCAGCAGTAGCTTGCCGACCAACGCCGCCAGCAGTGCCGCGCCCAGCAACCACGGGCCGAGCAGCACCAGCGTATTGCTGATGCCGATCAGCAGCGTGGTGATCCACGGCAAGCTCTGCCCGGCATGGGCGAACTGTTCGGTGAGCTTGGGCACCACGAAGGTCATCAGGCCGATCACCACGGCCAGGGAAACGCCCATCAGCACGGCCGGATAGATCAGCGCGGTGCGGGCCTTGTGCTGTTGCCGCTGGACCTGCTCCAGGTGCTCGGCCAGGCGCTCGAGCACCTGGGCCAGGCGACCGGAGCGCTCGCCTGCCTCTACCAGCGCGCAATACAGCGTAGAGAACACCCCGCCCTGACGTGCCAGGCTACGGGCCAGGCCAACGCCCTCGGCGAGGGAGCCGCGTACCGCCACCAGCAGGCTGCGCAGTGCTGGCTGGACCAGCTGCCGCTCCAGAGTGCCCAGTGCGTCGACCAGCGGAATGCCCGCGCCGGTGAGTGTCGCCAGTTGCCGGGTCAGCTCGCACAGTTGCGCGCGGCTGACCCGCTGACGACGTGGCTGCCGGCTTTGCGGGTCGTGACGGTGCAGCTCACGGGCGAACAGCCCGCTCTCGCGCAATAGCTGTCGGGCGTGGCGCTCGCTGTCCGCCTGCAGACTGGCCTTGTGCGGTTTGCCGGCCAGGTCGACGGCGTGATAGCGATAGGTCGGCATACTCAGCCCTGCACCGCGCGCAGCACTTCGGCGAGGCTGGTGTCGCCGCGTGCCAGGCAGTCGCAGGCCATGGCCGACAGGCTCTGCCGTCGATCCTCTAGGTAGGCCTGCATGCTCACCTCGCTGGCGCCGCTGTACAGCAGCGCGATCAGCCCGGCATCCAGCTCGATGAATTCGTAGAGCCCCAGGCGGCCCTGATAACCGCTACCCTGGCACTGCTCGCAACCGACTGGATGAAAGCTGTGTTCGAGGTCGGCCAGCTCCGGCAGCAACTGCCGTTCGGCGTCCTGCAAGGGTCGACGCTCGGCACAGCTGCACAGGCGGCGCACCAGGCGCTGGGCGAGCACGCCACGCAGGCAGGAGGCGATCAGGAAGGGCTCGATACCCATGTCGCGCAGCCGCGTCACGGCGCCCACTGCACTGTTGGTATGCAGGGTCGACAACACCAGATGCCCGGTGAGACTGGCCTGCACGGCAATCTGCGCGGTCTCCCGATCACGGATTTCGCCGAGCATGATCACGTCCGGATCCTGGCGCAGGATCGCTCGCAAGCCAGTGGCGAAGGTCAGCCCGGCACGCGGGTTGATGGCGGTCTGGCCGATACCGGTGATGGCGTATTCCACCGGGTCTTCGACGGTGAGGATATTGCGGCTGCCGTCATTCAGGCTGTTGAGGCTGGCGTACAGGGTGGTGGTCTTGCCCGAGCCGGTTGGCCCGGTGCTCAGCACGATGCCGTTGGGGCGGCCCAGACAGGCACGCAGGCCCTGCTCCACCGCAGGCGGCATGCCCAGATTGGGCAGCGCCAGCAGGCTGGCCTGCTTATCCAGCACGCGCATCACCACCCGCTCGCCGTGAATGCCCGGCAGCGTGGAAACCCGCACGTCGACTTCGCGACCAGCAGCACGCAGGGTGATACGTCCATCCTGGGGCTGACGTTTTTCGGCGATGTCCAGCCGCGCCATAACCTTGATCCGCGACACCAGCATGGCCGATAACGCCCGTGGCGGGCGCAGGACTTCGCGCAGATGGCCGTCGATGCGCAGGCGCACCACCAGACTCTGCTCGAAGGTTTCGATATGGATATCCGAGGCCTGCAACTGCAGCGCCTGGGCGAACAGGCCGTTGATCAGGCGGATCACCGGCGCCTCGTCATCGCTCTCGAGCAGATCCTCGATGCGCGGCATGTCATTCATCAGGCTGTCGAGATCGACCTGCTCGCCGATGCCCTCGATCAGCGCCGCGTTCGCCCCCTCGCCGGCCTGATACAGCAGGCCGAGACGTTGCTCGAACTCGGCCCGCGGCAAGCGACACACCGATCCGGGCGCGCCTTCGACACGCAGCAACTCCTGCAGTTGATCGCTATCGGCGTCATCGCACAGCCACAGGCTCCAGCCGTCATCAGCCGGCACCCAAGCCACGCCGGTCTGACGAGCCAGGCGATAGGGCAACAGGCTCATTACCAGACGCCCTCGTCGAGGCGTGCGCGGCTGGCCGGAAAGAGCTGCTGCAGCCTGGCGTCGCCGTCCAGTGCGGGTAGTTTGAGCGCCGTTTCGCGTTGCAGGTTCTGGTATTTGTCGGCACTGAAACTGGCGATGCTCGGCCCGTCACGCAGAATGCGCGGACGAATGAACACCATCAGATTCTGCTTCACGCCGCTCTTGCCCGTGGAGCGAAACAGCCGGCCGAGCCCGGGAATGTCGCCTAGCAACGGCACCTTCTGATCCCTGCTGCTGACTTCATCGCTGATCAGCCCGCCGAGAATGATCAGGCCGTTGTCCTCGACCATCACCTTGGTCTTGATCTCGCGCTTGTTGGTGATCACGTCGCTGGCCGAGGCGAAGTCGGCGATCGACGATACTTCCTGGACGATATCCAGGCGCACGCTGTTGTCGATATTGATCTGCGGCTTGATGCGCAGCTTCACACCGACTTCGCGGCGCTCAATGGTCTGGTACGGGTTGCTGTTGTTCTGGGTCACCGAGCCGGTGACGAAAGGTACCTCCTGGCCGACCAGAATCGACGCCTCGGCGTTGTCCAGGGTCAGCAGGGTCGGCGTGGACAGCAGGTTGAAGCCGCTCTTGCTCTTCAGCGCGTTGAGCAGCACCGCGAAATTGAACCCGCCACCGAAATGGCCGATGCCGGCGGTCGCGCCGTTGACACCCGAAAGCAGCTCACCGAGGGCGGCGTTGTCACCACTGGCCGCGGCACCGGCGATACCCGCGATGTTCGCGCCGCCCGCACTGAAGTTGACCACTCCGGCGCCAAGTTTCTCGTCGGCGAACAGCCATTGCACGCCCAGCTCCTCGGCACGAGAGTCGGAGACCTCGGCGATGATCGCCTCGACCACCACCTGGGCGCGGCGGATGTCCAGTTGCTCGACGATGGAGCGGTAGGCCGCCAGCTCGCTGTCCGGGCCGACCATCACCACCGCGTTGGTGCCTTCCTCGTACTCCAGGCGCACGCCTGAATCGCTGATCGGCAAGCGCGCAGCCTGGACGCCCTCCGCCCCCTCGCCGGGTGCCTGTGGCGCCTCCTGGCTGAGGCCGCGCAGCACCTTGACCACCTCACTGGCGTTGGCATGGCGCAGGTAGATCACCTGTGTATTGGAGCTGCGCAGCTCGCCACCCGGCCGATCCAGCTGCGCCAGCAAGGCGCGCACCCGTTCGCGGCTGTCGGCACTGCCGCGCACCAGCAAGGCGTTGCTGCGCGGGTCGGCGATCACCTGGGCGCTGTCGCCGCCCTTCTCGCTGGCCAGCAGGCGAGTGATCAGCACGCTGGTATCGGCAGCGCTGGCATGCTGCAAGGGCATCACCTGCAACGGCTCGTCACTGACCTGATCGAGCTCGGCCAGCAGGCGATCGATACGTTCCAGATTGCTGCGCCAGTCGGTGACCACCAGCAGGTTGGCAGCAGGATACGGCGTGATGACGCCCACCCGTGGGTCGATCAGCGGCTTGAGGATGCCGAGCAACTGTTCGCTGGCGGCATTGCGCACGCTGAACACCCGGGTGGCGATACCGTCGCCGCCGGCCTGCTGCCCGCCACTGGGGTGCACGGGCACCGGTTCCAGACGTGCGGCCTGATCGGGGAGAATCTTCACGCTGCCGTTGGGCAGGTTGACCGCGGCAAAGCCCTGGGCACGCAACTGGGCGAGAAAGATGTCGTAGATCGCTTCGCTGTCATGGCGCTCGACCGTGCGCACGGTGACCTTGCCCTTGACCCGCGGGTCGACGATGAAGGTCGTCCCGGTGATCTGCGACACGCTGTCGATGAACTCGCTGAGCTCGGTGTCGACGAAATTCACCTCGTATAGCGGCGACTCGGCGACCGGCAAATCCAGCACGTCATCGGCCAGAATCTGGGTAGCGCCCAAGGCCAGCAGAGCGGCCAGGCAGTAGCGAACGATCATCTCTTATCCTTGCCGCTTGAAGCCGGTCACGGCAGGCCGTGGCGGCCAGGGCAAGCGCTCGCGCCGCCCCTGGTTATCGAAAATCAGCCCCGTCTCGTCGATGTCCTGCAACACGACGCCAGGCCCCAGGCGTTGCCCACGGCTGAAGCTGCGCACCTGCTGGCCGTAGCGCAGCACCACCACCGAGGCGCTCAGGGGCACGGCACGCAGGCTGCCGAGGTACTGAACCGGCAGGCGCGTCAACGGCAATGCACCGCTGTCGGCGGTCACTTGCCAGTGGCCCACCAGCAGCCCCGGCAGCGCAGCCGTATCGACAGCAACGGCACGGGCCGGCTGCGGTTCACGGCTGAGTTGCAGCACGCACTGCGCCGCCAGCCAGGCACCGAGGGTCAGCCACAGTCCGCCCCACAATCGCTGTGCGCTGATCAACTGACGCCTCTGGGATGCCATCCGGGATGCCCTTGCACATAACGCACGCTGGGCAGATGCAGAGCAGGTAACTGCCAACCGCTCGATTGTGTGACCAACCACGCCTCGACGCGCTGCCACAGCGGTTCACCGGCGTTGGCGTCGTAGGCCATGGAAATACTGCGGCACAGGCCGTCGGGCGGAGCCAGGCCGGAAACACGCTTGCCGGTCGGGCTGTAATTGACCTGCCAGGTTTGCCCCTGCCAACGCGGCAGATCACGACTGTTGTCGAGCAACAAGGGGTTGCCGAACAGCTGATCCGCTGCACTCTCCAGCACGCCTTCGAGAGCCTCGAGCGGCGCCTCCACGACGGGAGCCGGATAACCGCCAGTCAGGCTGATCAGGTGTTCACGGGTGATCGCCTCGCCGGCGGCAACCGGGCTGTCATAACGCAGGCCAGGCAACAGCACCTGCATCTGGCCGTCATCGGACAGTGCCTGATGCAACAGGCGGTCCCCAGCTACCACCGCGGGTATCGCGGCGCCACAGTGCTTGTGGCGCCGTTGCCAGGGGCTGATCGAGCCAGGCCGCGTGAGGCGCTCGCTGGCCTTGCAACTGGGTACGCAGGCGTGCGGCGTGCGCCTGCCCCGCCGGTGAAAGCACCTGCTCGAACGCGGGGTGAAAGCGCGCAACGAACTGCCATTGCCCGGCCTGCCGCTGGCACCCGATATGAAAGGCACCGCTGGCCCGACAGCCACCGAGCACTACCGGCACCAGCCTGCCGCTGGTCTGCAGCACCTCGATCGGCGCCGGCCAGAAATCCTGCCCGCGGGCACACAAAAGCAGATCGGCATCGCTCAGCCGCTCGGCCAGCCAGAGGCCGGGCCCGGTGCCCACATCGGCCAGGGCGATGACCAGATCGGCCTGGGCACGTGCTTCCTTGAAAGCTGGCAGCAGCGATTGGTACCACTGCTTAAGGGAGGCGTTCTGATCGGCGGCATAAGGGTCGGTCACCCCGACGACCGCGATCCGCACCCCGGCGCGCCGGATGATGGTGAAGGGTTCGATGCCCAACGTTTGTGACTGGGCGTCTGCCAGGCCGGCGCCGACGACGGGCCTAGCGAAATGCCGATAAAGACCGGCGCAGCGTTGCGGCCACAGGACGCGCTCATCGCTGCTGACCCGCACCTCGCTGCCAAGCATTTGGCTGCCCTGCGCGCCGCTGCTTCCCTGCGTCAGATAGGCCAGGCCACTGCCGTTCCAGCCCTGGCCGTTTTCCAGGGTCAGGCAGCGATCGGCGCCATGGCGCTGGCGCAGCTCTTCCAGCAAGGCACCCAACACTGCATAGCCGCCCGTGCTGACACCTTCGGCCAGACGTGCATCGAGCAGTGGATTGAGTTCGCTGCGCGACTGGTGGGCATTGCTGCCACTGAGCCAGGGCGCTCGCCCAAGGTGCGAAACCGGCCCCAGCCGAGTGGCCGGCACTACCGGTTGGCCAGGCTGGCGGGCATCCAGCGTATCGGCGAAATACAGCAATTCCAGTTCGGATTGTCCGTCCTGACGCGGGGTCGCGAAGCCCGAGCAGGCGCCAAGCAAAGGCGTCATTGCACCGATGCCCATCCAGCTCATCACTTCACGTCTGCCGATGTTCGTCATCGCCCCGCCCGCCTCACCTTTATGCATTGTCGGGGCGGGATACTGGGCAGCTTATGTGACAGTTTAATGGCGGTTATTCGACAGCCCCCGCCTGACCGCCACTGGAAAAAATCAGATAAATCAGAAAGGTAGCGTCACAAAGCTTTCAATAGCCGTTAACAGAACTGCCAGAAAATCATCACATTCGGTCTCTAAAGTCCCGGTTTCCTCAAGGCGCTTCACCAAAAAAAGGACATGACCTGATGAGTCGAGATACCGGCGATAACCTGGATCGTAATCCCAGTGGCAACCTGCCGATGGCATCGGTTCTGGATTCGTACCTGAGCCGCCGCAGCGTTATGCGCGGAGGCCTGGGCGCCGCGATCGCCATGATCGCGGGCACCGGCCTCACCGGCTGTTTCGACAGCGGCGGTTCCAGCAACGACAGCCCTTCCACCGAGCCACCCGTCGAGCCGAAACTGGCCCTCGGCTTCCAGTCCATTGCCGGCTCGCGCACCGATGCCTGCATGGTAGCTGCCGGTTACAGCGCCTATGTGCTGGCCCCCTGGGGAACGCCGTTCAACAGCGCCGGTGGCACCTGGCAAGCCGATGGCAGCAACACCTCCATCGAGCAGGAAAACTCGGCCGGCATGCACCACGACGGCATGCACTTCTTCCCCATCAACGGCAGCTCCGATGATGGCCTGCTGGCGATCAACTACGAGTACATCGACGAAGACGCCCTGCACCCGAACGGCCAGACCTTCGTCAACGGTCAGCGCCCGGCCGAAGAAGTACGCAAGGAGATCAACGCACACGGCGCTGGCGTCATCCGCATCAGCAAGGTCAGCGGCCGCTGGCAGGTGGTCGATAACGATCCGCTGAACCGTCGCTTCACCACCGCCACCGTCATGGACATCTCCGGCCCGCTGCGCGGCACCGATCACGTCAAGACCAAGTTCTCCACCGCCGGCACCGAGACCCGCGGCACCAACAACAACTGCGGCAACGGTTACACCCCGTGGGGCACCTACCTGACTTGCGAAGAGAACTGGCCGTCGATCTTCATCAACACCGGCAACCGCCCTGCCGATCAGGCACGTATCGGTGTCAGCACCGGCACAGGCCGCTATAGCTGGGAAACCGCTGCCGGGGATGCGTCGGAACAGGACGACGAATTCACCCGCTTCAACATCACCCCGAGCGGCGCGTCGGCGACCGACGATTACCGCAACGAAGCCAGCACCTATGGCTACATCGTCGAGATCGACCCGTACGACTCCAGCACCCGCGCCGTGAAGCGTACCGCCCTGGGCCGCATCCGCCACGAAGGCTGCTGGCCGGCACTGCCGGTAGTCGGCAAGCCAGTGGTGTTCTACACCGGCGACGACTCCAACAACGAGTACCTGTACAAGTTCGTCTCCGACGCGGTTTGGGACGCTGCCGACGCCAACCCGAGCGACCGCCTGGCCACCGGCGCCAAGTACATGGACAGCGGCACGCTCTACGTCGCTCGTTTCGACGCCGACGGCAGCGGTGTATGGATCCCGCTGGTAGCCGCCACGCCGACCACCGATGGCAGCACCCTGGGCACCAAGTTCACCGACCTGCCGGGCATTATCCTCAACACCCGGGGCGCAGCCGATGCTGTGGGCGCGACGCCGATGGATCGACCGGAGTGGTCCGCCGTCAACCCGCTCAATGGCGACGTCTACCTGACCCTGACCAACAACAGCGCGCGCACTGCGGCGGCCGTTGACGCTGCCAACCCACGCGGCCCGAACCGTCACGGCCATGTGATCCGCTGGCATGACAGCGACGATCAGCTCAGCTTCGCCTGGGACATCTTCGTATTCGGCGCCAACGCCTCGGGCACGCCCGATATCAACCGTTCCGGCCTGACCGAGCTCAACCAGTTCGCCAGCCCGGACGGCATGAGCTTCGACAGCCGCGGGATTCTCTGGATCCAGACCGATAACGGCGAATCGAGCGTGACCAGCTACACCAACGACCAGATGCTGGCGGTAATTCCCACCAACCTGGTCGACGCCAACGGCGAGCAGGTACCGGTCAACGCGCAAAACCAAGCGGATCTGCGCCGTTTCTTCGTCGGCCCCAACGGCAGCGAAGTGACCGGCATCGCCTTCACGCCGGACAACAAGACGATCTTCGTCAACATCCAGCATCCGGGTAACTGGCCATCCACCAACGTCGCCACGGACGAAACGCCAGCGGGTACCAGCGTCCGCCCACGTGCTTCCACGGTGGTGATCCAGCGTAACGACGGCGGCGAAATCGGCGTCTGACCTACCCACACGGCACGGGGTCATCCCGTGCCATCTCTCTCCGCCTGGATCGAGCTCCGCGACGTCCAGGCCCTTCTTTCCGTGTATCGCCACGCTCGACACCGGCTACCAAAACACCCGGTGCGCAGCCTGCGATTGGTGGCAACGGCATGCCCATCTGCTCGCATCGCCCGCAAGCGGACTCCTACGGATTAGATCACCATGCATCGTAGGAGCCGCGACCCTGCGGTGAATGGTGGCAACAACGCGGACGTTCAGAATGGCTACCAGCGCATTCGCGCCGAGGTCGACGCTCCCACAAATGTGGTGCCGGACGCTCCTCTTGCAGGCGCCTCGATATTGTAGGAGCCGGCTTGTCGGCGATCCGCGAACGCCCTGTCAATTCATCTGAATGAGCGCTTCGTAGCCTGCGATTGGCCGCATCGCCCGCAAGCGGATCCCTACGGATTAGATCACCATGCATCGTAGGAGCCGCGACCCTGCGGCGAATGGTGGCGACAACGCGGACGCTCAGGATGGCTACCAGCGCATTCGCGCCAAGGTCGACGCTCCCACAAATGTGGTGCCGGACGCTCCTCTTGCAGGCGCCTCGATATTGTAGGAGCCGGCTTGCCGGCGATCCGCGAACGCCCTGTCAATTCATCTGAACAACCGCTTCGTAGCCTGCGATTGGTCGCATCGCCCGCAAGCGGGCTCTTACGCAAGTAGGCGACTTGCGCTACAAAGCGAACGGCAAGGGTTCTCGACTAATCACCTGCACTCGCTGCACCGGCACCTGTGCGTGCCAGCGCACCACACCCTGAGCCTGCACCTGGAACTGGCTGCTGATCAGCCGGCCATCCTGCTCGAACTCGAGCTGCAGCATGAAATCACCGCTGTTGAGCAGCAAGCCCTCGCTCAGGCGCTCGAAGGTCGGGTCATCCACGGCGCCCACTGCCTCGCGCAAGGCCGCCACGTCACGGTAACCATTGGCCGGTCGGCCAGTGATGATGCGAGTCAGCAGCGAGCGCGCGAACTCACCCTCGTAGAGGGCGTCGAGCAGGGGCAAATGCTCCAGGCTCAAGGCATTGGCATTCAAGCGCCAGCCCGAGGTCTGCGGTAGCGCACAGAGCTGGGGATAACGCTGCTGTCGCCCGGGCTGCGGCGTGAGCAGCAGATTCAGTTCGCTCATATCCACCATGGGCTGGTTGGCGGCGAGCCGAGGCGGCGTCTGGCGCAGGTACTGGTCGCTTTCGGCGCCGTGCAGGCGGCTCTGGCCGTCGCTGTCGATCCAGTCAGCCAAGGCATGCACCAGTTGTTCGGCGGCCAGGTCGTCACCGAGCAGGTACTGCAGCTGACGCCCGGCACGCTCAGCCTCCTGGCCGGCCAGCGCATTGACGTTGAAGCAGCTGTGCAGATCGCGGATGCGCAAGGTCGCCGCACCGCCAGCAAAATCGTAACGCAGCGGCTGCCCACGCAGGGCTTGCCAGAAAAGCGGGCTCTGCCGCCAAGCCGGATCCCTCAGAGCTTGCTCGGCGAAAGCCAGACCGGCGACTTCCATTGCCCGTGCTTGAATCCGCTGCTGCTGCAAGCGCACCGCATCGACCTGCTGTCGCCCCTGCTGCACCATCCACGCCAGCCCACCGGCGAGCATGGCCAAGGCCACCAACACCATCAATAACGCCGCGCCGCGCTGCCGCCCGTACCCCATCGCCTACCCCTCGTTCCAGAGAGTCGACAGTCAACAGGCTGAATGTTGCAGACGCGTGGCAACAGCCTCTTTTCGTCATCACCACGTCACCGTAGCGTCATAAAGCACAGGCAGATTAGTCCTTCAATTTCATAGTGTTGGAGATTCTTCATGGGCGGCATCGGTATCTGGCAACTGGTCATCGTGCTGATGATCGTGTTCCTGCTGTTTGGCAGCAAACGCCTCAAGACGCTGGGCGGCGATCTGGGTGAAACCATCCAGGGCTTCCGCAAATCCATGGCCAGTAACAGCGAAACGGATGAGACGCCGGCACAGGTGCAACAACAGGCGCCGTTGCAGGGAGCTGCTCAGCAGTCCCACAGCCAAACGGATCGTCAGGCCTGATGTTCGAAATAGGCTTTACCGAACTGCTGCTGGTGAGCGTGGTGGCGCTGCTGGTGCTAGGCCCGGAACGCCTGCCGGTCGCAGCCCGCACGCTGGGTCGCGGCCTGGGCCAGGCAAAGCGGGCGATGGACATGCTGCGCGATCAGGTCGAACGTGAACTGGATGCCCAGGCCGTGAGCAAGGAACTGGACGCTGCGCCGTTACGGCAACTGGAACAGGAACTGCGTCGCGGCATCAGCCTGCAAGCGGAGCCGCAGCCAGCGGCAACCAAACCCGAGGGAACCGTATGAGCAGCATGCCGTTGACCGCCCACCTGGGCGAACTGCGCAAGCGGCTGGTGCGCTGCCTACTGGTTATTCTGCTGGCGTTCCTGGGCCTGTTTCCCTTCGCGCAGACGCTCTACACGCTGATCTCCGAACCGCTGCGCCGCTACCTTCCCGAAGGCGCGAGCATGATCGCCACCAGCGTGACGTCCCCCTTCCTGGCGCCATTCAAACTGACCATGATGGTCGCCGTATTCATCTCCATGCCCGTGCTGCTGCATCAGGCCTGGGGGTTCGTGGCCCCGGGTCTGTATCGCCGCGAGCGGCGCATCGCGGTGCCTCTGCTGGTCTCGAGCATTCTGCTGTTCTATGCAGGCATGGCCTTCGCCTTCTTCGCGGTGTTCCCGATGATGTTTGGCTTCTTCGCCAGCGTCACGCCGGACGGCGTGGAAATGATGACCGATATCGCCCTGTACCTGGACTTCATCCTGGCGCTGTTCCTGGCATTCGGATTGGCCTTCGAAATTCCGGTGGCCACCTTCATCATCGTCTGGGCCGGGCTGACGGATGTCGACACGCTGCGCCGTAGCCGGCCTTACGTGATCGTCGGCTGCTTCGTGGTGGGCATGTTGCTGACGCCACCCGACGTATTCTCGCAAACCATGTTGGCGGTGCCGATGTGGCTGCTGTTCGAAGTCGGCCTGCTCGCCTGTGGCAGCATCCAACGCCGGCCGGAACAGGAAAGCGAACAGGAACTGGCAGTCACTGAATAACGCTCAAGACGGGTGCCTTGAGCGTGGGAAAGATGGCGGAAGCCAGTCTATCGATAGACTGCTGGCAGGCAGCAGGCTGAGTCAGAACTGCAAATCGGACAAACGCCACACCTCGAAAGCGGGCATCTCGTAGGGATGGCTTTTCTTCATGGCCTTGACCGCGTTGTGGATCAGCTCATCGGCGACTACCAGTTCGACCTTCCACTCCGCGAGCGTTGCCAGCTCACCGCTCTGACCAATGAACGGCGTGCTGTTTTCCAGAGGGCGAAACTGTCCGCGACCCAAGGTTTGCCAGCAGCATTGCTCATAATCGCCAACGCGCCCGGCACCAGCCGCGAACACGGCCGACTTCACATTTTCCAGATGACTCTCAGGAACGTAGAAACAAAATTTATACATACACTGCCTTATGGCCCAGCATTTCCGGGCCTCTCAAGGGTTTACAGGTGCTTTTGGGTAGAAAAATTGGGTAGAATTGCTGCGTAGAAACGCCTCTTGAGATCATTATGCCATCAGCCTCCAAACACCTTGTGCTCCGTGTCTCAACATGGCATTGCCGAATCGACATTCCTGCTGACCTACGCCCCGCATTTGGTAATCGACGCATCCTCAGCCAGAGCTTGAAGACAGGCGACAAGCGCCTAGCTAATGATTTGGCGTCCGTGCAGATTGGACAATGGAAATCCGAATTTCGTCGACTTAGGGAAGAGAGAATTCGACAGGGAGACCGGTGGCAAGAAGGTCTCGCCCAAAAGGCCAAAGAGCATCTTGAAAAAGCAGATGCCGAGATTCTTCGAGCAGTGCGGGGAACGCTGATCCCAGCTAATCGCCCTACACCCACTATCGAAAGCGTGAAGCGCGATCAGGAGGCTTTGCATAGTGCCTACCAATCGCTCTATGACGACGTCTCTCGCATGGAGCAGGAACTAGGTATTCCTGGCCTGCTTGATGAGGTTTATTCGTTGCTGAATGACGAAACTCTACCAACACCCACGAAATTCCAGCGCTTCAGTGAGATTCAGCAACGTGTACTTGCTCATAGCGCTAAAGCTAAGAATCTGCTGCCCGCCTCTGGCTTGGCAGAAGCCTTGCAAATCGCCGCAAAACCGGAGACATACAGCCCCAAGTCGCCGATCAGTGCCAGCGCTCAGTCTCGATTCGCCACGCACCTTGCCGAGCAGAACGCCAATGCTCGCACCAACGATGTGTACCTGAGCAACATCAATCGTTTCTCAAGGTGGCTTACAACGAACGGCAAGGAGCTTGTTTTTGACCATGTGGCGGAATATCTCAACTCCGTCTCCAAGGTTCGCCAAACGCGGCTAGGTCATCTGGCAGCCCTACGAAAATTCCATAAATGGGCTGTACGTTACGACCAGTACTACCGAGAGCAGCAAGCAGCGAAGCAAAGCCCCTTTGAGAATCACGAACACCCTAGAGTCGGTGCCAGCGCTGGCAAAAGTTGGGTAGCGTACACACAGCAGGAAGCTGAACGCCTACACGCTGCAGCCATGGCGAAAGGTGATGCAGATTTGGCCGATTTAATTGCCTTCGCTTGCTTCACTGGGTGCCGTATCGAGGAGCTTGGCCGAATCCGTGTTGATACCACTATCTTCGACGCTGACGGCACGCCGACAGGGTTCAAGGTCGATCAGTCTAAAACCCCTTCAGGCGTCCGAGAGGTGCCGCTTCACCCTCGGTTGATACCGATCTATCAGAAGCGCCTCAAACACCCGCTAGGAGCCACAAGGGCGCTCTTCCCAGGCAATGACGAGACAAAGCACGGTCTCCGCATCAGCGCCTTGTCGCAACGGTTTACGAAGCTCAAACGTTCAGTAGGCTTTGGCGATCAACACGTCTTCCACAGTTTCAGAAAGTGCACGGCCACCCTGCTTCAACAGGCTGGGGTCACTCCACTGACAATCCCTTTCTTGCTGGGGCACGACGTGGGGAACGTTACATTTGACGTGTATTCAGCAGGGCCATCGTTTGAGCAGAAGCGAGAGGCCATAGCCACCCTGAAATTCAGTTTTCAAATATGAAAAAGCCCGCATCACCGGGCCTAGCCTAGCTATCGCGGCCACATCGACCGCCTATCAAAACCTTACGATAATTACAAGCATTTTTCGTGCCAGGTCTTGACACCACAGGATTCTGTGGTATTATAATGGTGAAGATATAGATTTAGTTTCTTACTTCACCATTGACAGGTTTCCTCGATATTCCCTCGCAAAAAAGTTCAACGGTGACTTCGTCACGAATACCGTTCCCTCCGAAGTTGTTTATTGCCATTCCTACCTTGAAAAACTTCCATCAGCCGGTGTGATGACCGATTGCAAGCGCGCTAGCCGCTGCTGATAAAGCTAGCATTAATTCTCCGAACACATTCTCTCCTTGTGTTTTTAAAAGGCGGCTTCTTGTCGCCTTTGTTTTATCTACCCCTTATTACATTACCTAACCTAACTCGAAAGGAGGCCCACTATGGCCCATGAAAAACTCTGCATCGAATGTGGAACAACTCTTCCACTCGATTCACACCCTAGGAAAGTTCTATGCAGCAACCGCTGTACAGTCGCGAGACACAGACGCATCAAGAAAGAGCTAAACCCAGCGGCACCCAAACAACCAAAAATAACGGTACGCTCTCTTAAAGAGGAAGTGCACCAAGTTTTAAAACAAGTACAAGAAGCCCTATCACAAATCAAACTCGCCCAATATCAGGAGAAAATTTAATGTCCAAGATTACCCATGAATTCAACCAAGCAGAACTTGATCACCGCATCACTAATGAACGTGAATTCTATTTAGCTAGGGAGTCCGTGTCGCATGCTCCACATGAAGGCGCCCGTGTTTTAGTATCTGGAGACTACCCTGGCGCATTGATAACAAATGTTATTGAGAAAGTGTCCGAGGGATACACGTTTCTTCCTGAAACTGTAAATGCTTCCAGCGGCTACTCTTTTGCAATGATGTTCAAGCCAAGCTCTGAACAAGAAGCAGATATCAAACTTCTCAGCGACCGCATTACGGCCGAATATAATGCTGAACGTAAATCACTCTATGATGCTCATGTTGCAAAAGTAGTTAGCGAGTCTTTAGATAGAGAGCGCCGCAGTGCTGAGAAAAAACAAGCTGAAGCTGAAGCAAAACTCAGAGAAAAGTTGGAAGCTCAGGCTCTCGCCGCTCTTGGGGCATTTGAATAATGACAAAGACAAGAGAGTACAAAGAACTGACTTTCAAGTATACAACGCCAATTGTTAGTTGGCATGCTGCTGAGTTAGAACGTCATAACGATCAAGAGTGCATTAACTGCGGGGGTGTCCACCGGAAGGACAGTGCATTCTGTAGTTATTTTTGTCAGGTCGAATACAAAAGGGCGGCATGAGCTGCCCATAACCAAAGAGGTTAAATATGCGAATCCTAACTTGTTCATGCCGCCAATGTGGCAAACAAATCATCGTTAAACGCCCTCAACCTTTTTGTAGTGGCGAATGCAAACGAACATACAACTTTATTCATGATCCAGAAGGAATGAGATATGCAACTCAAAACCAAACCTTGCCGATTCTGCAACCAGCTATTTGAATTCAAATCAGCCAAAGCCCAATACTGTACTGAGGCACATAAGAAGCAATTTCAACGTGCAAGATCGAAGAAACTAGATGATCAACGAAAATATCGATTCTCAACAAGCGCATTCATATATTATCTTGCAGATTCCTGCCGCAGAAGTGGAACGATTGAGGTTCTACCAAAAACACTTTCCGAGTTAGAAAAACTTTTTTCTCTTTACAAGTTTTCACTAAAATCTAACGGTTACGGTGAAGACGATCAATTTTCTTTATGCCATATCTTCCCCGCAAGCCATCCCCACTACGTCGGCACCATGCATGCCGAGAACCTGACAGTGAGTTACCGCGACCTTAACAGCAGCCACAGCAACGGTTTCATCGCTGGCGCTGGGCACAAGATCAGCCGCTTCTCACTATCACCAAAATGGATGGTGGGCAAAGAAGATTCCAAAACATCGGTAGTTGCTAAGATCATCGAATACCTTGGTGAGGAGTACACCGCCACTATCGCTGTTAAGTTGAAACTCCAACCGGCTAGACGCCAAGCAGTTCTAGATTGGCTTGCATCATGTAGTGATGATCGTGTTCCAGCTCTTGCAGAACGTGAGGCGATGACAACAGCATCGCTAACCAAGTTGAAAGCTGAGATTACTGGAAAGTCAGCTGGTTATGCTCCAGTTGCTGGAATTAACAGCAATGACGTGTTCTTAGCAGAACTCAAGCGCTTATCACAGCATCGCCCCGACCTGCAAAGAGTTATCGAGCCTTGGTTAGAAGCTATGCCAACTATCCTGCCCTTGGTCTTTGATTTGCAGTGGTGTGGAAAGTCTCAATCAGAGCACAACTCCGCTCTCGCTCCCCTGAAGGCTCTCAGAGAAGCTCAGTTCATTTTGCTACATGGTGGAAAGGTTAAAGACTTTCTAATCGTGCTCAACACTTACCACACTTCTGAAAGCCTAGTGCTGCCTATTGCTCCTAAAGTTGTCCCTGTTTTTAAGGACGATACTGCCTCTCAGATTGAACCAACTAGGAGCGCTATTTTCCTCTCTGAGGATTTTGCCGAACTTGCAGCGCTTGAAGCTGCGTTTGACAGCATAGTACACCCTGATCTAGCCCCCTTCATCATCGATGATGACGATGACAAAGAACCCATATTCGAACTATACAAGCCAAAAGAAAAACAAACCAATCACACATGGAGATTTAAATTATGAATACCGTATCTTATAACCTAGACCTCACAGACGAAGCTTTTGCTGTTATTCAACACTACGCAAAGCGTTTTGATTATTCCCCTGACCTAGCTCTTGAACTAATCCTCAGAACAGTTGCTGACCTACATACAAACGACGCGTCAGAAGGAGATGAATGATGAGCAACGTAGATCGAACAAAGCTGTTACTTCTCCAAAAGTATGGCACACCAAGCATGCAAGAGAATGCAACCATCGTTCTTAAAGCGCTGCAAAAAACTATCGTGGAAGATGAAGTCGCAGTAACTAAGGCGCTACTTGATAAGGCCAGTCAGCCATTACTACACGGAAGTGCATACGACAGCATCGACGCCATCATCGAAGACATTCAGCTAAAACTTTCGAAGTCGCCTAGAAAATCTCAAGCTGATGTTTTCAAGCTGCTTCTGGAACAGAGAATGGGAGTATAGAAATGGATCACACAGCTGAAATATTGAAGGCCAAGTATCACCAACAACCAAAGCTTAACGTACATGACATTTCACAATGGTTTAACACAGCAACGCCTATTGATCAGGCAATCACGATACAAGATTGGTTCTCTGACAATCGACACCTTTTGAACACTCTACCTGATGATGTTCGCATTACAGTTGATCAAGCGGCTAAAGATCGATTTGCTTCAGCAATGCGGGAAAGGGTGAATAAACCAGATCCATTTTTAACCATACGATCTAAGGGCGCATAATTCGTGTCAGAAAGAGTAATAGCTAGCTTAGTTGGTAAGCTGAGGTTTGATGTTGACAGCGCTCCCCTTCTTAGATTCGAAAGAATGATGGATAACATCAACCGTAAAATGCGAGAACTGGAGAAACAAGCTACACGCTTGGAGCGTAAGCTAGGCATGGCGCCTAAAGGCTCAGCCAACGTTCAAAAGCAACTGCAACAACAACAGCGACTAACACAAGCCCAGTTTCAACAGATGCTGAAAACTTCGAAGCTCCAACTGTCTGTCGATCAGCAGCAGGCGAAGCTTCAAAGCCTTCAGGCCAAAGCTGGAACACAGCAGGCCCGACAATCACAAGCTGAACATCGTGCAAGCCTGGGTAGGTTGAAAACCGAACAAGCAGCCCAGGCATTCAGCCTTCGACAAGAGCAGGGTCGTTTAAAGCTCCAGCAAGAGCAGTTGCGTACCAGTGCAGCAGCAAGCCGCCTTGAAGCCACCAAAGCACGCACACAGGCTGCTTCTGATCGTGCACGTATCACGGCATTACGCCTTGAAGAACGCATCAACAAGCGCCTCCCTGGCTCGATGCGAAGTCCTGCTGGCCGTTCCCCCACTTCTACTCCGTCCCATAGCATCTGGCGTAGTGCTGGGGGTCGTGGTTTCGGTAGTTCGCTCGGTCAGGTTGCAAGTGCTGGCCTTGGTGGTGGTATTGGTGCCTCGATTCCTGGCCTTGGCATGTTTAGTGGTGCTCTGCATCCTGCTGCAATCGCCATAGGTGCCTTGGGTACAGCCGCAGTGCTTGCCCAAGCGAAGCTCAATGAGTTTGCCAAGACAGACGTAGCCGCAGGCGATACAAGAGCTGTAGAGCGTGCCAACCTGCGTGTTTTGACTGGTGGTGATGCTGCCCTAGCAGCTCAGCAGGAACAGGCCCTAAACAAGTTCGTTGATGACCTGGGCTTGCTTCGTAGTGCCATCGCCAAGCCATACGTCATGAGCGCTGTGAACCTCACAGATGCTGGCCTGCAACGCGATCAATCAGTGTCTCTCATCCAAGGCATCATGAAGTTTGCCCGTGGTACAGGGACGACAGAAGACGACATGGCAGGTGCCCTGCGTGCTATTGGACAAGCCTTCTCGAAAGGCCAGCTCTACGCAGAGGAATGGAAGGGTCAGTTTGCTGAACGTATCGGTGGTGCTGACAAGCTGGGCGTACAGGCATGGGCAGCGGTAACGAAGTCCGGCTTGACAGGTGAGAAAGCCAAGGGTGATTTCGCTAAGAACATGAGTGACGGCAAGATCACCGGCCAGTTGATGAACAAATTCTTCATCACGCTCGGTCAGATGATGGACGACAAGTCCAACCTCGAAGGTCGTCTTGACCTCATCTCACAGAGTGCTCAGTCATCCGCCAACCGCATCACCAACATGCAAGCGGAACGTAGCATCAGAACATCTGAATTCAATGATGGCGCCCTCAAGCAATCCTCTGTCGAGCTTTACCAAGCTAAAGAACGTCTTCAGGTTTCGCTTGAAAAATTGATCCCAGGATTCTCAACGCTGGAATCTGCAAGCTTGAGACTGGAAACCCGTTTCGTCGATGGCAGTACGCGCATGGTGCTGTGGATCGAGAAGCTGCAATCCAAGATCAACGAGCTTACCGGCGATCCAAAAGCCATCCAATACCTCGACCAGCTTGGTGCCAAGTTCGATCAGTTCGTCACACACATCGAGCCGTTGCTTGAGCTGCTAACAGACGTTGTGACGTTCATGGGTAGCGTTGCCCTGGACAAGCTAGCTGACAATTTCGAAACGCTCGCAGAGCGCCTAGATACAGCATGGACAGCGCTTGAACCGATCCTTGGCGAAGTGCCAGACGCATTCGACTTCCTTGTCACTCAGCTCAGAACCATCATCGATAAATTCTTTGGTGCCATTGGCCTTGGTGACCGCTGGCGGAAGCATCTGGAGCAACGCGATCAGGAAGACACAGGGCTTTCCACAGAAGCCCGTATCCCGTTCCTTGATCGTCCATCGCCGCTGATACCGACAATCAGCCCTCGCATGCTGGAACGGTTAGCTACGAACCCAGCCCAGGCCATGCAGCAGTTGATCGACTCCAGCACGACGAACACCAACAACGTCACAACCAACCAGTTCAACGTTGCGGTTACCGCGTCAGGTGCCAATGCTGAGGAGATCGCTGACCAATTGACGGATCGCTTTCAAAAGATGGCGGTAGAGGCCTCGCGCTATCAGTTCGATAAGACCGTGGCCATCACGAAGGTCAACTTGTTGGAAACCAAGCGATGAAGCACCTCAGCTCAGTTTTGCAGGTGCTCAATTCGATAGTGTTGTTTGTTTTCCTGGGGGTCGTCTGCTGGAACACCAGCGAGATCACTACACGCATCGAGGCTGTCAGGTTTCAACACCAGCACACAGAATCGACGTTGTTACGTGCAATCGATCACCAGTCACTGAGGGTATCCGAGGTGGCTGGAATCATCCGATCACCAGCGTTCTGCAACCCGGCATACCTTAGTCAGAGTAAGACAACAATTAGTGCAGGAACCAACAAGATCGAAGTCCCAGGCCCTGGCGGAATCATCAGCGCTGGCAGCATTTTCAACATCGGAACTGATGCAAAGAAGCCCTGAACGCCTACTCCCACCTATTGCTCCTAAAAGTGTCCCGATTCTTGGGCGTAACTTATCGCCAGATTATTCGCGCTTAGGAGCTTAAATTCTCTCGTCACGCTCGTGACAGACAAAGGAACTCAAAATGGATACAACACCTCAACAGCACCATGATTGGCTTGCCAATCGATATGCCATACACCCACCTATACGACTATCCACCCTCCACGACGAAATCGAGGAAGAAGTCTTTGTAGACCAGCTTTTCGCTGGCGTAGCCCACGTCCGTGGCGTCTACGCAGAGCCGGTGAAGCGTGGGCCGGGAAGGCCAAGAAAACACCCTATCAAGGGGTGAGACGCTAGCGTCGAAATTACCCTGTAAATACATAGAAAATGCCCCGCCATGTGCGGGGTTTTCTTTTGTCTGGGTTATGTAGCCCGTCTGTAGCCCAGCAATTACGCTCCCCCAGATTCCCTTGGGTTAAACCAGACAGCTTTCCCCTCCCCTTTTGCAAAATTGCTCCAGATAACCCAAACGAAGCAAAACATGCCGCATGCATGAGCCGCGATATCGAGTCAACAGGGAATTTTCTACGTAATACAAATCCAGCTCCTGCCGGGCAGCCTCTTCGCGTTTACAGTCTTATGATTGCTACGTCTTCAGAGTGATTCCATACGTTGAGTGCTCCATACAAGACAACAGCTTTCGACTGCTGCTGGTGGGCGTAATCATAAATATCCGTTCTGGGGTGATACATACCATTTTCATGCAAGATCGCGACGTTAGCCTGATCCCCAAGATCTCTCAGAGCAACAATCCAGTTGTCCCCCTTGATCAGCTCACTAGGCTCCACATCCTCGACTCTCCCGGATGCAACCACCACTCCTTCGATAATCAATTTGTATTCCGTGCCCATGCATCACCTCCTGCTGGTTGTATTCATTCAAGTGTAGCCATACGACCATTCATCCGTGACTACAGAAGCCATACGAAAAACGTATTCATTAGGATTGCTTTAGATAATGAATACACATAACATGACAACCTCTAGACCCAATTGAATACAAAGAGGCAGGTCATGGCTCAGGTTGCGTACATTCGCGTTAGCTCGGTTGACCAGAACACAGCCCGTCAGCTCGATGGCCTGCAATTCGACAAGGTGTTCACTGACAAGGTATCGGGAGCCACCACGGATCGCCCCCAGCTCCAGGCCATGCTTGGATACGTGCGAGAAGGTGACACGATCAATGTTCACAGCATCGACCGGCTAGCCCGCTCCCTGGCCGACCTTCTGGGTATGGTCGAATCCCTCACCGCAAAGGGTATCGCTGTGCGCTTCCACAAGGAGCAATTGCACTTCACTGGTGAAGCCAGCCCAATGCAGAAACTGATGCTTTCGATGATGGGTAGTTTTGCTGAGTTTGAGCGTTCGATGATCAAGGAGCGTCAAGCGGAAGGTATTGCAGGTGCCAAGGCCAGAGGGGTCTACAAGGGACGTACAAAGACGATTGATGATGATTCGATTCGTGCAGAGGTTACTGCTGGCTTGTCATTCCGCAAGACAGCAGAGAAACTTGGCGTCTCCCTCTCGACAGTGCAACGAGCTATGCGCCCTGCCTGACTTCGAATGATGGGCTGTGCCAATGAAACACAGCTCTCCCAACTGACTCCATTAGAGCCTTCTGATCCCGCTCAGAACACGCCCTGACAGCGCGCGTGAGACGTCTACGTCGATTCCCAATACCATCGATAAGGGCTGTGCTAACGCACCTCACAACGCCTGCTAGGAAGACACACAGTGTCGCCCCCTCTGATATTTTAGAAAGACCAGCGCTCAGCAGTGGCCTGGGTGGGCTGTGTTAAGTGGCGCTCCTCTAGCGAAGCATTGATATTTTCCGGTGCAAGAACCAGAGGACGGGCCGAACAGAACCCCATTTCGGCGGGGGAAATAGCAAGGTTGTTCCCCAGGCCACGCACCAGACGGAGGATCAGGTGTATAGCGTCTTGACACGGAAAAGGTGTTGTCCGCTGTAGGTCTGAGGGGCTATCTTTAAGAGGCTTCAACCTAAAGAGGTTCAACACAGCGAGAATCCTAATGGATGATCACCCACCAATGGCTAGACAAGACAGCTCGTGTGCTGATGCCGAGCCATTGCTCGATAGCGTCACTACTGAGCTGAAAGCTGAGTTTGCAAGACTTAATAGAGAGGCAGCACTAAACGACCTATCAAGTAGAAACAATGCTACTCACGAGCGGAGAGCATTTAGCAGCTCGCCAGTTCGCGGTGTGCAACGAGAAGAGCTGACCCGACAAGCCGGCCGCCTACGCGTAATCATCAGCAGATATGAAAGTTGCAGCTTCTACCCTGAACCCACCCTCGACCACTGCGGCAGGAATTACAGTTCTGGGTTGACGCTCTTGAATCTACTCTAGAGGCACTGGCCAAGCTAAGTGCTCATTTCGCTCGCTCCCTTCAAGCAGTCCTACGTACTCCCCTCTTCCTCGACGGCCCCGAGCTGAGCGGTTACAAGCACCGCCTTCGCTGATCTCCCACACCTCGAAAAATCTTGTCTTTTCCTTTCCTTTTTTCGAACTGGGAGCATGTACTCATGCCCGCAAAAAATCGCCGTCCCCGTTCACGCCGCCGCGAGCGCCGTGCAGCAGCTATTCCGCCTCAACCTAAGCGAAAATCAAGGCATAACCCAATCCAGCCCCCTGGAAAATCGTGGCAGGATCGCCTGTTTAGTATCGTGCCGGCGCTAATCTCATTAGCCGCCGCGATCATTAACTACTTTAAGTCTTGAGGAACGCGAGTAGGGGCATGGGAGCCTTCTGGCTCCCTCCCCTTCTGTCAGCAGACGGTTAGGAGTGCTCTCAAAGGGGTGAGTTAACACCTCAGGTAGAGAGATAATCGGCTGTCGCCTCGACGTAGCGAGCTTCTGGCCCGCCAGATATTTCTCTATGGCTTTATGGCAGACTACGACGCTAGTGTTTGGCTCTGTTTCGGCGGGAGGTCAATTGGAAAAAGATAATCCTGCATTACGACCGTGCAAGCTTTGCGGCGAGAATAAAAACCTCTGCAACTCCCACATAATCCCCAAAGCCTTCTTCAGAAGAATAAAAGACGGCGACCCACAGCTTTATAGAGTTACTGTTGACTCAGACCCCATAGCCCGATCATCTAATGGTGATGAAATTCAGCGTCTCTTATGTTTCGAGTGCGAACAATTTTTCCAGAGAACATATGAAGACTACGGAACAGAGCTATTCATCAACCAGAAAAATATTTGCGAAAATGAAGACTTCGTATTCATCACCCGCTTCCAGTATGAAAAATATTATTTATTTATTATAAGCATTCTTTGGCGAGCCTCGGTATCCACGCTAAAGAACTTCAGAGAAATACATTCTCTGATAAGTGCCAATAAAATTCTTAATCCATGCTTGAGACTACAAACTCTTAATATCTCATTGAAGAACAACATTCGGCTTGACGATTTCATCAAAATCTCTGCTACCAGGATTATTGATCCCCAAGACAACATCCCTCAATCTGTTATTGACGGTGTGATGAGTGGCCTTAGTTTTGGGCGAGGAAACTCCCCAGAAGAAGGGGTGCACTATTACTTCATGGTTGATGGGTACATTATTCTCATCAACTTATACCCACCAAACTCCCCAACCCTGAAAAATTGGCATCCTAAGTGCGCTATAAAAGATAGAACATATCTTAAAATCCCTAAAATCCCTTACTACGAAATTAAAGAAGTGAAAGAAGGAATGGCAGCATTGGCACAAGCAAGAGCCCCTGAGCCGAAGAGAGGCCGTGGCAAGCAATAGGCAACGCCAACCTGCGATCTTTGAGCGCAGGAGTCAGAAAACGGGGCGAATAGAATCCCGTTTCTTGCAGTCAAATTTTCAAACTTGGGGTTGTTGGCCCGACTCCTCCCAGACCAAACGCCCTAGTCGAGCATCTGAGATAACCTTATCGTAGCGTTCAACAAAAGCAGTAAATTTAGAAGGCTCGACGCTGTAAGTTTCTAGCCATTTACCAATAGCATTACCGATGATCAAAATCAATTGATGAAGATCGAAGTAATGGACATCTCCAGCTGTCATGTGAGAGCCAAAAGGATTTCTCCCAACAAATGAAGATATGCGTCTGACATCCTTCTTAGCTACCTTCTTGCTCTCAAGGTTGCTCATGTGTAGCAACCCATTTCTATGCTCCCAAAGCTCCGCTGGCGTTATGCCGATGGGGGTTAAGTCAGCGAATTTACTTAACCAAGTGACGAATACGTTATCTTTTGTTCCGCCGTACTCAACGTAAGCCAAGCTATCAATACAAGACACAAGAAGCTTAGTCGCCGAGACGTACATACCCTTGTTAAACAGAATCTTGATCGCCTCAAAATAGTCATCATTTATCAGCTGCGTCAGATGCAAACTGCCATCAATGTGATAACGCATTAGCCAGTCTTGCATCTCGCTATTGCCTAACTTTCTATCAACATCGGCAATATCTATCGGTTCATGATCAGCTTGTTGATAATCAACCTTAATGACTCCGTTTACTACCGGAGTAACACAGAAAATAGGCTGATTTACAGGATGTTCAGCAAATACATGTGCAAACAACTTATACACGTCACCTAACCTAGCATGGGCGTTTACAGTACCAAGGGTCATGCCGGTGGGCGCACGTTCAAGCTTTGCAATTCTGAGGTCAACCTCGACACGCCTTCTAAGAAAATCCGTTTTATCTTCGTCTGACCCTTCAATCTCATGTACAACATGACCGAAAAACAAGACTCGCTCGCTATCGTCATACAGAATGAAGAGGTTGAATACCTTTTCCTTGCCCATATAAAATCCTTGAATTTAAACCTCAAACAGTAAATCGGCAGGGGGAATCCAGCCTGTAAAATTTGCCCACTGCTGGCATATACTTGTTATATCGCTCACAATCTAAGTAAACACATTTGCACTATCAGACAGGGTAGAGACAACTGTTCCCATCGTCACTCTTTCAGAATTGACCCCTTCCAAGAAATAGTGCTTAGGCATTCAACTAACTATTATTTTGGCGCGGTGTTCATGATGACTAATGAGTACTGACAATCACAATTGTGTTACCACCAAGATCACTAGCACTTAAAGCTTGGCACCACAGGTGCACTGTCAAGCATCGGACGCACTTAAGATAAAATTATGCAAAGCTCAGGAAATAAGAAAAAACCGGAGCCTATATCTACACAAGAAAACCTATGGATTCAAGCCTCCCGCAGAACGCCAACATCAATCCTTGCCGCCAGGATGCTCGCGAAATTTTGACGCCAAATCCAGAGCAGCTAACGCGTATTCCTTAGCATCAGCTGCCGCTATCACCTCCGAACTATGGGCGGCCTTGTTTCTCAGTTCCTTTAGCCGAACATAAAGTTCATACGTGGATTGACTCAAGAGCCCTTTGGTTTGCATCTCTTTAACTGAGGCATTACCTGATACCCTGCCTTTCCCTCCTCTCACAGATAGCCCGGCATGCAATGCGGCAGATATCGCCGCAAGCTCAACCTCACGCCAAGCGTCTACCACAGCTCCATTTGGTGAAAGCTCTGCTAGACGCTGCAATTGGCCGCCTTTAGAATCGTATGCCCTAGACTGACTTAAAAATCCGTTTTCTTCAGTTGTCTGCCGTGTCTCAAGTAATATAGCTCCAAATTCAGCTCTGACGCCACCAGCCTCTACCGCATTTACTCGCGCGATAACTTTTAGAACAGCTGGCCTTAAGGCCGAGGCAATGACAAGCACCGTAAATGGCCATGCCAGGATTTCAATGAGACTTAGAACTTGTCCGGCATCCATAGAACCTCCAGCATGCCTCTTAACGAGAAATGACTAACACTATATGGTTAAGACTGAGCCAATTAAAAAGTTCAGAGCCTACTAGAAAGCTTCAAACGTTTAGTGGATATATTTTCTTTTGTTTTTTTGAGATCACTTAAGCTTCTTAAAGACTGGAAATACGAAAAGCAACATGCAGCTGAAGCTCCCCAAGCACCTATTGCAAACATGTATATTAGGGTTTTAAGAGGCTGAGGAAACGGAAACAGGTTCGTCGCCAAGACCACTGCACCTGACATAAAAACCATAAACAAGCAGAGCGAAAAAACACGAAACCCTGACCTAATCAGCTCCACATTTCCCTTGCTAATTTTTTCAATGAATTTCTCTTCGTAATCAAGCTCCTCAATTTTTCTTCTTATATTTTTCTGCTTACCCTTAAGATACGCAGCGATTATTGCCGTTGCGATTAGAGAGCCTACAACCCCGATCACAACTCCAAAAGCCACTTCAGTCATCTGCATAAATCGGCAATCCTACATTTAGAAAAAATTTATCCACAAATCTCTATATTTTCGAGTGCGTTATTTTTATGTGCAACCAACACGCTTACCGCATATTGGGCAAACTGCGCTTTTTGCATAACTACTGATAACAAACCCACAACACCCACCCTCTTGTGTAGGGCCGATGCCGTCAGTCACAAACGAATCTGGCTTTTCAGCTCGGGCAAGAATTTGTAAATCCCATCGAACAGGCTCCCAAGGAGCATCTGTATATCGATGGAATTCAGCAAGGCAAATCCTAACTTCTTCAACGTTAGGATCGCAAAGCTCTACGCTTCGGTTTTCGAGAGCAAGGTTTATCAGTTCAATCAGATCACGCTGCGAAAGAAGCATTAGCGATTTCAATAGATCATCATGCCCCTTATCACTCATGATGCTTTACTCGGCTGCCAATCATTAGCCCTATCCCACAACGTATGTATGCCTCAGTCAGGCACACCTTTTCTTTCTGAATTTTTCACCCAAGATGCGATGCTACCAATAAAATCCCAAACATCGCCCTCGGCTGGTTTAACATAGCTTGGGAGCGCAGAATCCTCCCCCATAGCTTCGAATACTGTGTTCAACCAAGTCGATTTCCCCCGATCCAGCGGTAATGACTTGAGCCAGGACTCTACCTCACCAAACGGAACAACAAATATCCCATACTCACTCAGTTTAGAGAAAAAATTAGCACAAGCTTCTTTTTCGGCACCCGCTAATATGTCAATTCCGCCATCACGCTTCATGTCCTTACCACTACATTTGAAGGCGTTCAGCAGCGCAGCTCTCTCCGTTCCTAGAGACTGATGAGTAATGCCTGGGACGAATGCTCCATTCATAGGCTTGGCCCAGACCGCCCCCCTTCTTTAAGTACGTCTATATCAACTATGCCTGCTGCTGGAATTCCCAGCTCTCTCAAGGGATGGACTATATCCCAAACAGTTTGTTTATTTTGCGCATTCAAAAACAAGCAGCCTTCTATACCTCTTGGATCACCCGCCTGAAGCAATCGCTCATTTATTTCTTGATAAAACGCACGATCAGCATCAGCCTCAGCCACTATGACAGCATTGTAGAATAATGCATCAAGAACTCCGATTGAGCGGAGGAGTGGATTCCGCATTAGTGGGAGCAATCTTTCTTGGCTGAGTAGCCTGGCGGTTGAAGTATGCCCATCATACGTTACACGCACGATATTAATAGCCGCACCACCTTGAACACATCCCATAAGGAAATTTGAGCTATGTGTTGCAACGAATAGCCTCTTGTTAGTTCCAGTTAACGCGTTAGTAACCTCTTTGCCAAGTCTTGAAGAAAGAGTGGGGTGTAGAAAAGCTTCTGGCTCATCAATAAGAGTTATATAAGGCTCACCTGCAATTAGAGTTGTTAGCATTCCAACAAAAGCTTTAACACCATCACTTGCTCCCGAAAGAGGTGTTGCCTCGGAATGGAATTTCCGCGAGCGATCATCCCAACCTTGCTCCTCTCTGTTGTCTTCTGGGGCACGTGAGGATAGCCGAAGCCGAAGAAACCCAATATTCGTTGGATCTACTACAAGATACTTGCCAAAAGCTTCTTTAACGATTCTTCTAACGGACAATCGAGCCGTCTCATCTACAAAAAGCTTTGCAAGATGATTGGGAGCCTCACTAAGCAAATCACCAGCTGGCTTATCGTCTATCAGAGATAGTCTGCTTCGCCCATCAAGACGCAACGTGAAAAGAGAAAGATAGCCCGCATAATGATATCTTGGGCGAGAATTAGGACTCGTCGCGTCAGACAGCAGAGCCTCCCTATTCAGCTGCATTCGAACGGCAGAGCCATCTTGAGGGTTTAATTTCCCAACCAGAATATTATCTGCGTTGACCATCTCCCCACTAACCGGCCGCACTAAGAATTTTTTCAGCTCTTCCTCAAACTTACTACGCTCCCAGGCGAGAAAGTCGATTTTTTTTATTACTTCCCCTTCAGACGATTGAGCCGTACTTATGAATTTTTCGATTTCAATAAGAGCACGTGACTTACCACTGTTGTTAGGGCCAACAAAAACCGTTACAGGTGCGAGTGCAATTTTTAAAGCAGGTTTACCGGGGCTTGTTCCTGCCTGAAGCTCGATGTGCGTAAGCATTACTTCAATCCTTTGAGTTTTAGGACATGTTCTGTCCGTCCAAAACTTAGTCTTAGGCGGAATTAATATTTAGCTGGGGAGAATTGTGACATTTCGGATCGGGGTCAACAATAGCATATTGCCACACCGCTAAAAACTCGAAATACAATTTGTTGAAGGCCATTATTTACAGACAACCGTCCATAGCTGATCCAATCGCGTCGTGTAACTTTGACTTAACATCTCCCTCTGCATACCCCATTCTGGCTGCAGTTCTACACGTCCAGGGCGTAGCGTTCCCCTACCCCACTTGGCGTTAATCTCATCGAGGACGGACATAACCTTTGTAGACTCAACTGATTGCTGTGGAGCGAACAAGTCGCCAGTGATCTCGTTACGCTGACAAAGGTCTAGCAGCATCACTTCTGCTTTGCTGTACGAATACCCCCCCGGTAAGCCTGCTGCAGAGCCGTCAACGCATATTGAGTGATCATCCGTGTATCGTCAGTTGCCCAAGGCAGCTGCATGGTTATGCCCTTGGCGTATTTCGCTTCATCCGGGTTGTGCATCCCCGTTCGTACACCAACACGAATCTGGCGGCATACCGAGCGCTGTGATCGCAGCTTTTCACATGCTGTCGCTGTGTAGGTGGCCACGGCCTCGCGTATAGGTGCGATGTCCTGCAGACGTTTACCGAACATCCGGCTTGAGCAGATTTCCTGCTTAGGTGGTGCCGCCTCTTCCAGGCTAAGGCAAGTCACACCACGAAGCTCCCGTGCAGTCTTCTCAATCACAACGCTGAACTGCTTACGCAACGTCCATGCATCAGCTTGTGCGAGCTGCCATGCTGTCTGGATGCCTTGAGCGTTCAAATGAGCTGTCATGCGACGGCCAATGCCCCAAACAGCGCTAACAGGTAACGCCTTGAGCACTTTGTCTCGCCGCTCTGGATCACGCAGGTCAACCACTCCACCGGTTTGCTTCTGCCACTTCTTTGCCGAATGATTTGCAAGCTTGGCGAGGGTCTTAGTGGTCGCAATTCCTACGCCGGTCGGAATACCGGTGTATTTCAGTACACGGGCTCGAATTTGCCGTCCGATATGCTCCAGATCACCTTGCACGCCGGTCAGGTCGGCGAAAGCCTCATCGATGCTGTACACCTCAACAGCAGGCACCATGGATTCAATTACGGTCATCACTCGTTCGCTCATGTCTCCGTACAACGCGTAGTTACTGCTGAACGGAACAATACCGTGCCGCTTCAGCAAGCCCCTCACCTGGTGAAACGGCGCCCCCATCTCTACGAATGGCTTTGCATCCGCAGATCGTGCAATCACACACCCGTCGTTGTTACTCAGCACTACCAATGGCACCTGCTGCAGCTCAGGACGGAACACACGTTCGCAGCTGCAATAGAAACTGTTGCAGTCGATCAGAGCGATTGCCGTATCAGCCATAGCAGCGATGCTTCCGAATGCTGCTGATCACAACGCCCCAAATCATCAGCTCATCGCCCTCCAGAACGTAACGCGGTGGGTATTTTGGGTTCGCTGAACGCAGCACCAACTGATCGCCTTCACGAGCAAAAGTCTTCACCAGCGGCTCACCATTGATTGCGGCAATCACCACCTCCCCAGGAGCTGGATCAAGTGCTCGATTCACCACCAATAGGTCTCCGTCGAATATGCCGACTCCCGTCATGCTCTCCCCATCAGCACGCACGAGATAGGTTTGCGGGGCATCAATGTCTAGCAGCTCATCAAGCGAGATTCGGCTTTCGAGGTGGTCATTGGCAGGGCTTTCGAAGCCTGCAGGAACACGGAAAGAAAAAAAGGGCAGCTCAACACCGGAGCTGCCCACTGGGCCGAGGAAGGTTGCATTGCCCATGAGAGAGACCTGAGAATAATACTGTATGGATATACAGATACCAAATCAGTCGAGATGCGGTCAAAGGATGATGATGGCCATCTGACGACCGGAGAGTTCCATGTGTGGACGATTCACGCAGTACCGAACCGTTGATGAGTACGCAAAGGCTCTACAGCTGGGCCTGCTTGATGGGGATTGGGCAAAACACCTCCTGGAGCGCTACAACGTGGCTCCACAAAGCCGGGTGACGCTGTTTCATCAAGACGCATTGAGTATCTATGCCCTGCACGTTCGCTGGGGCTACGCGCCGCATTGGGCAGACGGCAAGCGTCCACCGGCTATCAACGCACGAATCGAGACGGCCAGCACGAGCAGATTTTGGGGTGCGATCTGGAAGAAAGGCCGGGTGTTGGTTCCGTCGGATGGCTGGTACGAATGGAAGAAACACCCAACCGACAAGAAATTGAAACAGCCCTACCTTATCCGGCTGAAAAGCCGCGAACCTATGTTCTTCGCGGCCATAGCTGAGCTGCCATCACCTGAGCACGAAGGCGGCGGATTTGCCCTGATCACAGCAGCGAGCGAGGAAGGGATGGTGGACATTCACGACCGCCGCCCGGTTGTCCTTCGACCCGATGTTGCTAGGGAATGGCTGCAGCCTGGACTACTGTCAGAGCATGCCGAGGATTTGCTAAGACACCACGACACGCCGGCAGATGAATTTGAGTGGTTCGCCGTGGATAAATCAGTAGGTAATAATCGAAACAACGGGGCCGAGTTGATTTTACCGAAAACTCTAATATTCTAAGTAGTATCTTTCGTCTGTAATGGCAGCACAGTCGCCTTTCGAAATAAAGCCAATCCATTCTCATTTTTAGGTTTAGAAATGAAAAGCCTTGCAATAACGAATGAAGCTAAAATTCCTCCATGGTTTGAAGATCGTTCATTCCAAGAAGGTCTTACTCGATGGAACTATTTTCCGAACCAAAAAGACGCCGCAAGTGAATTACCACCCAGTATATGCACTAAACGGTTCACTCCTGAAATTGCTAGTTTATTAGCGATAGAAAAATCAGGCAGCGAAAGAGGAATACAGGGCTTTGACGTAACTGAGTACAGAGCGACGCGCTATAACAATATCCCTAGATCCCTTGGCCTCATACACCCGCTAGCATACTCTAAGATATTTAGCGCCTTAGCTTCGCACAAAACAGACATCGAAGATGCGATGCGTGATGAAAATAGTCAAATCCAGATGGGGTACCACCTAGATGGACGTATTTTCATCATGAATTACGAAGACCAAGATAAGAAATCAGAAACAGTCATAAATCAATGCTTCGGGAAAAAATTTTTAGCACACTCGGATATATCCAACTGCTTCGGGTCTGTGTACACCCACTCTCTGGAGTGGGCAGAGTTCGGTTTAGAGCAGGCAAAAGCCAATCTAACAATAAAACCACCAATTAAATCATGGAGCGCAAAGCTCGATTCAGCGTTACAGTTATCGAAGAGAAAAGAGACCATAGGCATCCCTATTGGCCCTGCATCTTCGAGTATCGCAGTGGAAATCATTCTAGCAAGTGTTGACAAGAATCTTCGTGAAGACTTCAATTTTGTTCGCTACATTGACGATTATACTGCTTTTTGTTCATCACATGATGAAGCTCAAAGATTCATCCAGTCTTTAGACAAAGAGATCAGCAAATTCCGCCTTACACTGAGCCTATCAAAAACATCTATCGTGGAATTGCCAGAACCATTGGAAGACAACTGGATTGCACAATTGATGACATCTTTTCCTATTATGGAGCTGGAGAAGGAGAAACTCACAATTCCAAATACGAGAGATGCTATTCGCTTTCTCGATTATGCGGTACAGCTCAATAACCGGACACCAGACGCAAGCGTTATCAAATACGCAACATCAGCTGTAGCTCATCGAGTTACCGGGCACACCGCCTACAGAGTTTTTCAATATATTCTTAGTCTATGCTGGCACTACCCTGTTTTACTCCCATACCTTGAGAAGATAGACTTAGAGATAACTGAATTCATTACTGACGACATTATCGAAAAGCTAAACGCCATCATCAAAGTCAATGCTGCACATCGTCGCTCTGATGGCATTTGCTGGTGCCTATACTATTTAGAAAGATTAGAAAGCAGCCCATCAGACGAATCTGCAGATGAGATCATCAAATGCAGGGATAGCGTATCTATAACCATGCTTAGCCGATTCGATGAGCACATTGAAAAAGTTAAGCTCTATGCAAATGAACTCATCAGCAAGCACATCTATGAAAGAGACCAAAACTGGCTCTTGCTATACCAGCTTTATTACCTCGGAATGGTAGCTAACGCTTATCCTGATGAGAATACATTTGAACTCCTAAAATTTCACGAGGTTGACTTCTTCTCTAACACAGAAGAAAGCAAAGCCGAAAATTACTGCCAAATCGCTTATCATCCTTTTGCAGACTTAGAAAACATTGTGCCATATACAGAATGGTTGAAAACTTTATAACCAGCTCGCAACATCAGATGCTAGAACCTGGGCAACCAACATTTCGCCCCTCTATCTAAGGCACTCTTGGCAAGCAGTTGACCGCTCATTTCAGGCATTATCAGTGCAGAGGCGGGAAGAAGAATCAGCGCATCAGATTCTGGCAGCAACTGGGCTACATCAGCTGGTCTGCCTCCCCTCTCGCACTAGATACTTATCTACGTGAACAGCCATGCGTAGGATGCAGTTTCGATAATAAAAAAGAACACCTAAGAAGGCGCTGAATACAAAATAACCGAACAAGCCCGCATTCGTAATCCGGTCGAACTCATCCCTTTTCCCTATGTTCTCGTGGGCAACGCCACCGTAAAACACTGTATCAAATAGTTCTCGGTTCGTGGTTGACCGACTAGCATGGATTCGCACCAGACAGGGCTGATCTAATTTCTGTTTGAGTGTATTACGGGCCTCTCTGATTCCCTGAAGTAAATCGCTATCCCTTGCCCCCCATTTCTCAGCAATTTGGCCTACAAGCCTCATCGAATAACCGTCTGTATCTTGAATCATCTGTCGTAGGTTAAGGCAAAAAGATTCGAACGCTTCCTGATCTAAACCATCGTGAGCAAGCCACTCGCCTTTAAAGATTCTGTCCATGTCAGACGCACCACGCCGAGTCTGCATCCATTTCCAAAACGTGCTCGTCACTAAACGCTCAGCACGTTTTACGAATCGCCTCAAATTGTCCAAGTCCGCTAAATGATCGCTGACCATAACACTTCCCATGCACCTATATTCCTTGGGAATCCAAGAGACTCCCATTCATACTAATAACACAGAGCCATTCAGCAGAAACAAACAGATATCTTTAGATTGTGTTTTAACAATATAAATCTATCTCTTTGTCTGTCTTATATATCTATCTTACTCATGGTGCATCCTGATCCATGCGTAGCGGTCAACCTGCACCATTGGTACAGCTCATTTTGACCCAATCGAGCAGCGCTGACTGATCTAAGCCCAGTCAGGGACGTCCTCCGTACACCATTCAGGCGGGCCATCGACCATAGGGTCGGACTGCTCTCCCCGATACTCAAGGACTCGGAAATCAGGTTGATTCTCATCCTCTACGATACGTGCATCATTAGCGGCTTGCGGGAGCACTGGAGCTGTCTCAGCCATGCTGACTTTCAGGTCAGCAACGAACGTGTATCGATTGCTGCCCATACTGGCCTTCACGGTTAAATAGCCATGATCGCGTAGAGCCTGAATCGTGCGCTTCACCGTAGCGACTGATACGCCGCAAGCGTCGGCTATGGACTGCTGGGAATCAAAGTACTCGCCGCCTTGAGTCTTGAAGTAGTCGTGACGACCTTTCATCTGCAGGAAAATGATTTTGTCGTTGGCACTCAACGGCAGCAGCTCACCCGTGTTCAGCGATACGAATCGCGTAGCACTCAGGATGGTATGTGGGAGCTTCAGAAAAGTGCCTGTTGAGGCAGGGAGCTTCAGGGAAGCCGGTGTAGCGAAGGGATATTGCAGAGCGGCATTGGTAGCCATAGATGTTTCCTCCTTTTGGTCAGTTCATTTCAATAGGCAATTCCTTTCCGGGCAGTCCGGGGGTTGGTTAAGGGTGCGAATACTACATCAAATATCTAGATCAAGTCAATGCGAAGCCGTCAACCAATTATTTACAATTAGCATCGAAGGCCACCAAACAGGCCGTATAACGCACGACAGCACCGCACCCTATCAAGCCCCTACCCCAGCCCGCTAACGTGCGTTAGAACGCCTCCCGCGAGGCTTGAGGCCAATCAGATTCTGGCAATCACGATAGTTTTGCTAAGGATTATTGGGTAGAAATATTGGGTAGAATTGATCAGCTCAAGAACTTTTAATCAATTGATTTATAACGATTTTTTATTGCGGCGGTAGAAACAAAATTTGTACATCAACTACTCCGCTGCAAGTCGCTGAAAACAATGAGCTAATCATGTCACAGAATAATGGCATATTGACACATATGGTGCGTGACGCAGCCGACACTGCTGACATATTCAGACTCGCTTCAGGAGGCACCGTTCCCGGCTGGAAAGACGTTGTAATGGGATTGGGCGATGCGTCGCACACTTCGCCTGAAGGCATTGTGGGGCGCAGCGATGGTGGGTTAAGGCGCGACGAAGACCCTTTGGTTTCCCGAGGAGGGTCAGATACCGCCCTTATCCTGCGGATATAGCCTTATACGTAGCGCTGAAACGAAAAACGCCAGGCAATGCCTGGCGTTTTTCTTGTCACCGACTGTGGATCAGTCGACCCACACCCGCGCATTGCGGAACATGCGCAGCCAGCCGCCGTCTTCCTGCCAGTCATCCGGGCGCCAGGAGTTCTGCACGGCGCGGAACACGCGCTCCGGGTGCGGCATCATGATGGTCACGCGGCCGTCACGGCTGGTGAGGCCAGTGATCCCGCGCGGCGAGCCGTTGGGGTTGGCCGGGTAGTTTTCGGTGACCTTGCCGTGGTTGTCGACGAAACGCATTGCGACGATGCCGGACAGATCCGCTTCCAGCAGTGCCTCTTCGCTCTCGAACTCGGCATGACCTTCACCGTGGGCGATGGCGATCGGCATACGCGAACCCGCCATACCACGCAGGAAGATCGATGCCGACTCCTGCACCTGAACCATGGCGACGCGGGCTTCGAACTGCTCGGAACGGTTGCGCACGAAGTGCGGCCAGAACTCGCTGCCCGGAATCAGCTCGTGCAGGTTGGAGAGCATCTGGCAGCCGTTGCACACGCCAAGGGTGAAGCTGTCCTTGCGCTCGAAGAAGCCCTGGAAGGCATCACGGGCACGGGCGTTGAACAGTGCCGACTTGGCCCAGCCTTCACCAGCGCCGAGTACGTCGCCGTAGGAGAAACCACCGCAGGCGACCAGGCCCTTGAAGTCGTTCAGGTCGACACGACCGGCGAGGATGTCGCTCATGTGCACGTCCAGCGCAGCGAAACCGGCGCGGTCGAAGGCCGCGGCCATTTCCACCTGACCGTTGACGCCCTGCTCACGCAGCACGGCAACCTGCGGACGCACACCCTTCTTGATGTAAGGCGCGGCGATGTTGTCGTTGACGTCGAAGCCAAGCTTGACGCTCAGGCCAGGGTTGTCTTCTTCCAGCAGCGCATCGAATTCCTGATCCGCGCAGTCGACGTTGTCACGCAGACGCTGGATGCGATGGCTGGTTTCAGCCCACTGACGCTGCAGCAGACGACGCTGGCCAGTGAACACCGACTGGTCGTTGAAGCTGACGGCCACGTCCCCGTTGTTGACCGGCTGACCGATTACCGCGACGCAGTCGGCAAGGCCGGCAGCGCTGAATTGTGCCAGCACGTCCGGGGTGGCGTCCTGACGAACCTGGATCAGCGCACCGAGCTCTTCGTTGAAGAGGATGGCCGCCAACTCCTCGCGGCTTTCGGCCAGGCCGTCGAGCTGCAGGTTCAGGCCGCAATGACCGGCGAAGGCCATTTCCAGCGCGCTGACCAGCAGGCCGCCGTCGGAGCGGTCATGGTACGCCAGCAGGTGACCGTCGGCGTTGAGGCCCTGGATCACCGCGAAGAACGCCTTGAGATCTTCGGCGTCGTCGACGTCCGGCGCCTGACGGCCAAGTTGGCTGTATACCTGGGCGAGGATCGAAGCACCCATGCGGTTCTGGCCACGGCCGAGGTCGATCAGGATCAGATCGGTCTCGCCCTTGTCCATGCGCAGCTCGGGTGTCAGGGTCTTGCGCACGTCGGCGACCGGCGCGAAACCGGTGACGATCAGCGACAGCGGCGAGGTGACGCTCTTCTCTGCGCCCTCTTCGCTCCACTTGGTCTTCATCGACATCGAGTCCTTGCCTACCGGAATGGTCAGGCCCAGCTCGGGGCACAGCTCCATGCCGACGGCTTTCACCGTGTCGTACAGGCGCGCGTCTTCACCCGGGTGACCGGCAGCGGACATCCAGTTGGCCGACAGTTTGATGTCGGACAGCTTCTCGATGCGCGAAGCAGCGATGTTGGTCAGGGTTTCACCGATGGCCATGCGCCCGGACGCCGGGGCATCCAACAGCGCCAGCGGAGTGCGCTCGCCCATGGCCATGGCTTCACCGGTGTAGACGTCGAAGCTGGTGGCGGTGACGGCGACGTCGGCCACCGGAACCTGCCACGGGCCGACCATCTGATCACGGGCAACCAGGCCGGTGATGGTGCGGTCGCCGATGGTGATCAGGAAGCTCTTGCTGGCCACGGCCGGGTGGCGCAGTACACGCTCGGCGGCTTCGGTGATGTCCAGGGTGCTCGGGTCGAAGTCATCGCCCAGCTCGGCTTCACGGGTCACCGAACGGTGCATGCGCGGTGGCTTGCCGAGCAGCACTTCCAGTGGCATGTCCACCGGCGTGTTGCCGAAATGGCTGTCGGTTACGGTCAGTTGCGGCTCTTCGGTGGCTTCACCGACTACCGCGAACGGGCAGCGCTCGCGCTCGCAGATGGCCTGGAAGCGGTCGAAATCGACAGCGCTGACGGCCAGTACGTAGCGTTCCTGGGATTCGTTGCTCCAGATCTCGTGCGGGGCCATGCCCGGCTCGTCGTTGGGCACGTTGCGCAGTTCGAAGCGACCACCGCGGCCGCCATCGTTGACCAGTTCCGGGAAGGCGTTGGAGATGCCCCCCGCGCCAACGTCATGGATGAAGGCGATGGGGTTTTGGTCGCCCAGCTGCCAGCAGCGGTCGATGACCTCCTGGCAGCGGCGTTCCATTTCCGGGTTCTCGCGCTGTACCGAGGCGAAATCCAGATCGGCCGAGCTGGCACCGGTGGCGACCGACGAAGCGGCGCCGCCGCCCAGACCGATCAGCATGGCCGGGCCGCCGAGCACGATCAGCTTGGCGCCAACGGTGATTTCGGCCTTCTGCACGTGATCTTCACGAATGTTGCCCATGCCACCGGCGAGCATGATCGGCTTGTGATAGCCGCGCACTTCGTCGCCATGGGGGGTGCTGATCGACTGTTCGAAGGTACGGAAGTAGCCGGTCAGCGCCGGACGACCGAATTCGTTGTTGAACGCAGCGCCGCCCAGTGGGCCTTCGATCATGATGTCCAGTGGCGTGACGATGCGCTCAGGCTTGCCGTAGGCCTGTTCCCAAGGCTGTTCGAAGCCGGGGATGTTCAGGTTGGAGACGGTGAAACCGGTCAGGCCGGCTTTCGGCTTGGCGCCGCGACCGGTAGCGCCCTCGTCGCGAATCTCGCCGCCGGAACCGGTGGAAGCACCCGAGAACGGCGAGATGGCCGTCGGGTGGTTGTGGGTTTCCACCTTCATCAGGATATGCACCGGCTCCTGCACCGCGCCGTACTGGCGGGTTTCAGGATTGGGGAAGAAACGCCCGGCGGTGTGGCCGACGATGACCGACGCGTTGTCCTTATAAGCGGACAGCACGTTTTCGCTGTTCATCTGGTAGGTGTTCTTGATCATGCCGAACAGGGATTTTTCTTGGGCTTGGCCGTCGATGTCCCAGCTGGCATTGAAGATCTTGTGGCGGCAATGCTCGGAGTTGGCCTGGGCGAACATCATCAGTTCGATGTCGTGCGGGTTGCGCTTCAGGCCCTGGAAGGCCTCGACCAGATAATCGATTTCGTCTTCGGCCAGGGCCAGGCCCAACTCGGTGTTGGCCTTTTCCAGCGCGGCACGACCGCCACCGAGGATATCCACGGCGCTCAGCGGCTTGGGCTCGGCATGGCTGAACAGCTTGGCGGCGTCTTCCAGGTTGCTCAGCACCAGCTGAGTCATGCGGTCATGCAGTAGCGCGGCAGCCTGCTGCACATCGGCGTCGCTCAGCTCGCCCGAGACGTAGTAGGCGATACCCCGCTCCAGGCGGCGAATCTTGCCGAGACCGCAGTTGCGGGCGATGTCACTGGCCTTGCTCGACCAGGGCGAAATGGTGCCAAAACGCGGGATGGTCAGCAGTAGACGACCGCTTGGCTCCTGCACCGGCACACTCGGGCCGTACTTCAGCAAACGGGCCAGCACTTGCTCTTCATCGGCACTCAACGCACCGTCGACATCGGCAAAGTGTGCGAACTCGGCGTAAAGGCCGGTCACAGCGGGAACCTTGCCGGTCAGTTGCTCGAGCAATTTACCGTGACGAAAAGCAGAAAGGGCGGGAGCGCCGCGCAGGATCAACATCGGGGACAGCCTCTGGGAAGGGGGTGTACTTTGAGGCCGCGTATTCTAGCCTAAAGCGTCGTTCGCGGCACGCCCGCTCGTGCTGTGCGGTCATAGGCGGGTGACAAGTGAAATACGTCGAAAAAAGCATGTTTGCCTAGCAGAGCGCGGCTTCGCTGTCCAGATATGGAACGGCACGACGTTGGCGTATACTGCGCCGATGCCCTCCTCCTACCTGATTGGCAAGCGCTACGCCGGCTGGCTCTCGGCGATCGGATTACTCCTGATGCTCAGCGGCTGCGCGGAACCTCCCAGCAGCCTTGAGCGTATCAAGGAGGAAGGCGTGCTGCGCGTGATAACCCGCAACAGCCCGGCTACCTACTTCCAGGATCGTAACGGCGAAACCGGCTTCGAGTACGAGCTGGTCAAGCGCTTCGCCGACGATCTCGACGTAAAGCTGGAAATCCAGACCGCCGACAACCTCGATGACTTATTTTCCCGCCTAGGCCAGCCCAACGGCCCAGTGCTGGCTGCCGCCGGCCTGGTAGAAAGCCAAGGGCGCCAGCAAAGTGCGCGCTTCTCCGTGCCTTATCTGGAAGTCACCCCGCAGATCGTCTACCGCAACGGCCAACGCCGCCCCAGCAGCCCTGCGGATCTGGTCGGCAAGCGCATTCTGGTGCTCAAAGGCAGCAGCCATGCCGAACAGCTGGCCGCGCTGAAGATCGAGGAGCCGGAGCTGCAGTACGAGGAATCGGCCGATGTCGAAGTGGTCGACCTGCTGCGCATGGTCGATGAGGGACAGATCGACCTGACCCTGGTCGACTCCAACGAACTGGCCATGAACCAGGTGTATTTCCCCAACGTGCGCGTCGGCTTCGACCTTGGCGACTCGCGCAACCTGGGCTGGGCCGTGGCGCAGAGCGAAGACACCAGCCTGCTCGATCAGGTCGACGGTTTCCTGCGCCGCTCCCAGGACAACGGCAGCCTGCAACGCCTGAAGGAGCGCTATTACGGCCACGTCGATGTACTCGGCTACGTCGGCGCCTACACCTTCGCCCAACATCTGCAACAGCGCCTGCCGCGTTACGAAAAACACTTCCGCAAGGCGGCCCAGGAAAACGATCTGGATTGGCGCATGCTCGCTGCCGTTGGCTATCAGGAATCACTCTGGCAGCCCGGTGCTACCTCCAAAACCGGCGTGCGCGGCCTGATGATGTTGACCCTGCGTACCGCCCAGGCGATGGGCGTGTCCGACCGCCTCAACCCGCAGCAGAGCATCCAGGGCGGCGCCAAGTACCTGGTGCACGTCAAAGAGCAACTGCCGGACAGCATTCAGGAGCCGGATCGCACCTGGTTTGCCCTCGCCTCTTACAACGTCGGCGGCGGGCACCTGGAAGATGCCCGCAAGCTGACTGAAGCCGAGGGGCTTGATCCCAACAAGTGGCTGGACGTACAGAAAATCCTGCCGCGCCTTTCACAGAAGCAGTGGTACAGCAAGACCCGCTACGGCTACGCCCGCGGTGGTGAGCCGGTACATTTCGTGCGCAACATCCGCCGTTACTACGACATCCTCACCTGGGTGACCCAACCGCAGCTGGAAGGGAGCCAAGTCGCCGAAAGCGGCCTGCACGTTCCCGGCGTCTCCAAGGATCACCCCGAAGAGCAGGACAAGACGCCCCTTTAGCGTTCTGTCGTGTGGGGCTCCACCTTCTGACCATTGCGATTTCAGATCGCATCGCCGGCAAGCCGGCTCCTACAATGGGATTACTGGATCAGGTAAACCTAGATTCGTAGGAGCCCGCTTGCGGGCGATATCGCCTGCCGGATCGCATCGCTGGCAAGCCAGCTCCTACAGTGTGATGGTGAGGATTGTTTACGTATGGAGAGGCACGGGAATGGATTCCAGCCACTTTGCCCACCGAGGGCATGCTTTGCGTTCGGGGCGCTTTTCCGAGCGCGGGCGTATTTATCTGCTGACTGCAGTCACCTTGCATCGACAACCGATCTTCGGTGACTGGCAACTCGCTCGCTTCCTGGTAGCGGAGATGCGCCGACTACACGATGGTATGCATCTGCGCTCGTTAGCCTGGGTGATCATGCCGGATCATCTGCACTGGCTGATTCAACTGGAAAATATGCCACTGGAAAAGCTGATGCGGCAATTGAAGTCGCGTAGCGCCATCAGCATCAATCACTACAGCGGCCGTACCGGCCGACTCTGGCAGAAAGGCTTCCACGACCATGCCCTGCGACACGCGGATGCACTACTTCCAACAGCCCGTTACATAGTCGCCAACCCCTTGCGCGCGGGGCTGGTTCGCCATCTAGCCGACTACCCCCTTTGGGATGCTGTTTGGCTACAAGGCCAGAACTAATCACCGGCAAGCTAGGCCCCACCCTTCCTGACCGTAGGAGCCCGCTTGCGGGCGATATCACCTGCCGGATCGCATCGCTGGCAAGCCAGCTCCTACAATTGGGCGGTCACAGGAATTGTGATAAGTCCCAGTGCGTAGGAGCCGGCTTGCCGGCGATCCGCTATCAGCGAGCTGCCTGCGGCTGATCTTCCGAGATTGCTTTACGCACATCCCCCGCCAGGCTGAAATCGAATGCCTGCTGCACATCCAGCTGTTTCGGTAGTACGCCATGGCGGTGGAAGAAGTCTGCGGCTTTCTGCAGGCTGGTCGCGACTTCCTCGTCCAGTGCGGCGGGCTGGATGCGCGCCTCTTCCACCCAGCGACGGGCGACGTTCTGGGGAATATTGAGGTCTTCGGACAGCGCGTCAGCCATTTGCTGTGGATGGGCAAGCGCCCACTGCTGGGCCTTGGCCAGGCGAACCAGCAGGTCGCCGATGGCGGCTTTCTTGTCGGCATCCGCCAGGGCTTTTTCGCTGGCCAGGGCGTAGGAATAGCCGCTCATGATGCCTCGACCATCAGCAATCACCCGCGCGTTGTCGATCAGGATGGCATTGGAGGTGTAGGGTTCCCACGGCACCCAGGCATCCACTGAGCCACGCACTAGCGCGGCACGACCATCGACCGGCCCCAGGAAAGAGAAGGTCACATCCTTATCGGTCAGGCCGTTCTTCTCCAGCAGACCAAGAGCCAGAAAATGCCCCCAGCCGCCACGATTCACGGCAATGCGTTTGCCTTTGAGATCCTTCACGCTCTGCGCGGTTGAACCCTCAGGCACCACCAGGGCCACGGTCGCGGTGTTGTAGCGCCAGGCACCTACCGCCTTCAACTGGGCACCGGCGGCATGTACGAACAGAAACGGGATATCGCCGGTGAAGCCAACGTCCAGGGCATTGGCATTCAGCGCTTCGAGCACTGGGGCACCGGCAGCGAATGGCGTCAGCTCGACCTTGTAATCGAGGTTCTCCAGCTCGCCCGAGGCGCGCAGCGAGGCGTAGCGATCACCCTTCACGTCGCCGAGGCGAATGGTGACGGGCTCGGCGGCCTGCAACAAACTGCTGAACGACAGCGCGGCCAGCAAAGAAACAGTGGTAAAGCGAAAAAGGGACATGCAAAAGCTCCAGTGGCATTGGTGCGCGGGAGCTGCTGCGTTGGAACGCTCACAGGCTCGAAAGATAGTCGTTGCTCGGTACGGTGGCAGGCCCTGGCTTACTTGAAGGCGCTGCCAAACGAGGTGTCGATAACCGCCTTGGTGTCGAATGCCTTGGGCAATGCGCCGGTTTCGACGAGGAAGTCGGCGGTGTCCTGATAATCACGGGCTGCCTGCTCATCCACCGGGCCGACGCTCATGTTGGCCTGGCCGATCCAGTGGCGGGACACGGCAGGATCCAGATTGGCCTTCTTCGCCCACAAATCCGCGTAGGTTTCCTTGTTCGCCTCAACCCAGGCGCGGGCCTTCTGCAGGCGACCGAGGAAATCGCTGATAGCGGCCCGTTTCGTATCCAGCGTGTCGGCGTTGGCGGCGATACTCGACAGCCCCGGCATCAGGTCGCGGGCGGTGATGATCGGCTTGGCGCCGGAAAACACGATCTGCTGGGAGATATAGGGTTCCCACACCGGGAACGCGTCGATGCTGCCCTGTGGCAACGCCGCAGCAGCGTCGATGGGCATCAGTTTGACGAACTCCACGTAGTCGCGGGGTAGCCCGGCTTTCTCCAGAGCCCGCAAGGTCAACTGCTGGCTCCAGGCTCCTGGCCAGTAGGCAACCTTTTTGCCTTTCAGGTCAGCGATGGTCTTGGCTGGCGAATCCTTGGGCACCAGCAGCGCGATGGTGTCCGGGTTCTGCCGCGATACGCCGATCAGCTTCACTGGCGCGCCCTTGGCAGCCAGGAAGATAAAGCCCGAATCGCCGAGAAAGCCCAGATCCAGCGCGCCCGCATCCAGGCCTTCCGCGACTGGCGCGGCGGACTGAAAATGCTTCCAGTCGACCTTGTAGGGCGCGCCTTCCAGCACACCGGAGGCCTCCACCGAAGCGCGGACGTTGTAGTAGTTCTGGTCACCCACGCGCAGGGTGATCTGCTCGGCCGCCTGAACCAGAGGCGCGGCCAGGAACGCGCTAGCCAGCGCGGTGCGCAACAGTGCGGACAATTTCATTGCAAGGTTTCCTCAGGAAGGTTGCCCAGACGGGCGATGTGTTCATGAATGGCAGGGATCAGTCCCTGGCCATAGGTGATGGCGTCGCCCAGTGGGTCGAAACCACGAATCAGAAAGGTGGAAACCCCGAGTTTGTAGTACTCACCCAACGCCGCCGCGACCTGCTCGGGCGTGCCGACCAGTGAGGTAGAGTTCCAGCGCGCGCCAGTCAACCGAGCAACGCCCATCCACAAGCGGCTGTCCAGTACCTCACCCTGCCCGGCAGCCGCCAACAGGCGCTGCGAACCGACGTTTTCGGGGGCGTGCTCGGTGAGTGGCAAGCCCAGGCGAATGCGATTTTCGCGAATCTGTTCGAGTATCTCGGCAGCACGCTTCCAGGCGGCCTCTTCGGTGTCGGCGACGATGGGTCGAAATGACACCGAGAACCTCGGCACGCGGCCATGTACGGCGGCGGCAGCCCTTACGCTGGCAACCTGTTCGCCCACCGAAGCCAGGGGCTCGCCCCAGAGCATGTAGGTGTCGGCATGCTGCGCCGCGACCTGCACCGCCGCTGCCGAAGCACCACTGAAATATATCGGGATGTGAGGGCGCTGAGTGCAGCGCACCGCAGGCGAGGCGCCCTGGAAACGATAGAAGTCGCCACTGAAATCCACCGGCTGCTCGGCCGTCCAGATCGCTTTCAATGCCTGCAGGTATTCTTCAGTGCGGGCGTAACGCTGAGCGTGATTGAGGTAATCACCGTCGCGCTGCAAATCCTCGTCATTGCCGCCACTGACAACGTTGAGTGCCAGGCGCCCACCACTGAACTGATCCAGCGTGGCGAGCTGCCGGGCAGCCAGAGGCGGCGCGATCATCCCTGGCCGATACGCCAGCAGAATGCCCAGCTTGCGCGTCGCGGCAGCAGCGAAAGAGCTGACCACTGCCCCCTCCGGGCCGTTGGAAAAATAGCCGACCAGTACCCGGTCGAAGCCCGCCTCTTCATGGGCCTGGGCGAACCGGGCGACGAATGCTGGATCAACCGCATCGCCCAGTGGCTGATCCACTTCCGAAGCTGGCGCGGCCGTAATCATGCCGATGATTTCAATGCTCATGTCGCGATTCCTGTCACGTGGTCATGTCCGGGAGCCAAGGTGCTACAAACGTCTCGCTTATAATGAAAACGTCTTTAATGGCTAATTCTTATAAAATTTATAGATAGACGAACAAGAAATGAAATTCATTTTAGGAATATCCTAATATGCGAAATAATAAAAATCGCACAACAGGCTCAAGCATGGCCTGCAGCCACGTGGTGACGATGGAAATAACCCGTTCATGAACGACGGGGGAACCCCGCAGGGAGAGAAGGCGAGCCGAGCAACGCGCCAAAAAATTACACAATTCGCATATTAGCTTATGCATAAATTGAATTTTTATAATCAATGGCGGATTGCTACCTTAGGCTCCAAACCGCTACGGATTACCCGCCATGAGCCACCCCACAACTCCGGAACGCCTGAACGCCTTCGTTGCCGGCCTCTCGGATCTGCTGAACCGCGAGCCCGATGAGGGCACCCTGATCGAACGCGGTGGTGAGCTGCTGCAGCAACTGGTCAGCCATGACGACTGGCTACCGCGCGAACTCGCGCAGCCCAGTACCGAGCGCTACCAGCAATACCTGCTGCACCTTGACCCAGCGCGGCGCTTCTCGGTGGTCAGCTTCGTCTGGGGCCCAGGGCAAAGCACACCGGTGCACGACCACCGCGTCTGGGGGCTGATCGGCATGCTGCGTGGCGCCGAGGATTCCCAGGGATTCAGCCGCCAGGCCGACGGCAGCCTGCACGCCGATGGCGACGTCGTGCGCCTCAAGCCCGGCCAGGTAGAAGCGGTATCGCCGCGCATCGGCGACATCCATCAAGTCAGCAATGCCTTCGATGATCGCGTGTCGATCAGCATCCACGTCTATGGCGCCGACATCGGTGCGGTGCATCGCGCCGTGTACCGCGAAGACGGCAGCGAAAAACTGTTCATCTCTGGCTACTCCACGCCTCCTTCCATTGCCCAACGGCAGCCTGCCCAACACGAGTCCTGAACCATGAGCCAAGTCGACACCCGCTCTTTCGCCGATATCCGCACCGCCCTGCTGCAACAGCAGGAAGTCGCCCTTATCGATGTGCGCGAAGAAGCGCCCTTTGCCGAAGAACATCCACTGTTCGCTGCCAATATTCCGCTGTCCAAGCTCGAGCTGGAAATCTACGCGCGGGTGCCGCGCCGCGACACCGCGATCACCGTTTATGACGATGGCGAAGGTCTGGCCCAGGTCGCCGCTGAACGCCTGCTGCAACTTGGTTACAGCGACGTAGCCCTCCTGGAGGGCCAGTTGGCCGGCTGGCGCAACGCCGGTGGCGAGCTGTTTCGCGACGTCAACGTACCGAGCAAGTCTTTTGGCGAACTGGTGGAAAGCCAACGCCACACGCCATCGCTGGCCGCCGAAGAGGTACAGGCGCTGCTCGATGCCAAGGCCGACGTGGTGGTGCTCGACGCCCGCCGCTTCGACGAATATCAGACCATGAGCATCCCCAGCGGAATCAGCGTACCGGGTGCCGAGCTGGTGCTGCGCGCCCGCGAGCTGGCGCCTGATCCGGCCACGCAGATCATCGTCAACTGCGCGGGGCGCACCCGCAGCATCATCGGTACTCAGTCGCTGGTAAATGCCGGCGTGCCCAACCCGGTCGCCGCACTGCGCAACGGCACCATCGGCTGGACTCTGGCGGGTCAGCAGCTGGAACATGGCCAGAGCCGCCGCTTCGGCGAGGTCAGCGCGAACAACCATGAGCAGGCTGCACGCTCGGCACGCGCCGTGGCTGACAAGGCCGGCGTCGGCCGTGCCACGCTCGAACACCTGAGCCATTGGCAGGCACAACCAGCGCGCACCACTTACCTGTTCGACGTGCGCACACCGGAAGAATACGAAGCCGGTCACCTGCCCGGCTCACGCTCCACGCCCGGCGGCCAACTGGTACAGGAAACCGATCACTTCGCCAGCGTACGCGGTGCGCGCATCGTGCTCGCCGATGACGACGGCGTGCGCGCCAACATGAGCGCCTCCTGGCTGGCCCAACTGGGCTGGGAGGTGCACGTGCTGGACAACCTGCCACAGAACGCTTTCAGCGAAACCGGCGCCTGGCCGACTCCCCTGCCCGCCCTGCCGCAGGCAGAGGAAATCAGCCCGCACACCCTGCAAACCTGGCTGGCCGCAGGCGACACCGTAGTGATCGACTTCACCACCAGCGCTAACCACGTCAAACGCCACATCCCCGGCGCCCACTGGGCGATCCGCGCACAACTGCCGCAGGCCCTGGAAAACTTGCCAGTGGCCGAACGCTATGTACTCACCTGCGGCAGCAGCCTGCTGGCCCGCTTCGTGGTCAGTGAACTGCAGGCTCTGACCGGCAAACCGGTGCTCCTGCTCGCGGGTGGCAACGCTGCCTGGTTCGCCGCCGGCCTACCCGACGAATCCGGCGAACAGCACCTGGCCGTGCCACGCAGCGACCGCTACCGCCGCCCCTACGAAGGCACGGACAACCCACGCGAAGCGATGCAGGGTTACCTGGACTGGGAGTTCGGCCTGGTCGAGCAACTGGGCCGGGATGGCACCCATGGGTTCAGGGTGATCTGATTGTTTCGGTGGATCACGCTCCATTGATCCACCGAAGCATTTCTGCCGATGACTACCCTTCACTCACGCCGCGCACTCGAACCACCGCCTGATAGGGCTTCATAGCACCCTCATATGAGGGTGGATAAGCATTGTCGTCCGCGCGCGCTCAGCCCATGCGGCCTGAATGCAATCAGAACTCCAGCGTACTGGACACTTGAACCTGGCGCGGATCACCCACCGAGACGTTGAGGGTGTTCACCGAAGAGCTGTAGTAGGTCTTGTCGAACAGGTTCTTGACGTTGAGCTGCAGCTTGAGCTTGTTGTCGCCGAGGCGGGTGTCGTAGCTGGCGAAGGCATCGGCCACCGTATAGGACGGCAGGGTGAAGGTGTTGCCGGCGTCGCCTTCCCGCTCGCCGACGTAACGCGTACCGGCGCCAGCGCGCAGGCGGTCGCCGCCGAACAGCGCGCCAAAATCGTAGACAGCGGAAAGCGAGCCGGTCTGCCGGGCGACGTTCTGTAGCCCGTTACCCTTGAGATCGGGGTCTTTGGTCACCTCGGCATCGGTCAGCGCGAACGTGCCGATCAGGCTGAGGCTGTCGGTCAGTTGCCCGGTAACGTCCAGTTCCACACCGCGGGAGCGCACTTCGCCAGCGCCGGTAGCGATGGTTTCAGTGCCAATGGTCTGGGTGACGAGGACGTTTTCCTTGACGATATCGAACAGCGCCAGGGTACCGGTAATGCGCCCCGGCATATCCAGCTTGGCACCGAGTTCCCAGGATTTACCCTCCTCCGGCGGCACGCCATTGATCGTCACGCCGTTGCTCAACGGTGCAATCGTCGAGTTGGGCTTGAAGGACTCGGTATAACCGCCGTACAGCGACAGCTCGTCGTTGAGCTTGTAGACAAGGCCCACGCGCGGCACCCAGACCTGGCCGTCGATATCGGTGTTCTTGTTGAACGGCCGCCCACGCCCGGCGAGCTGGTCATACAGCTGATAGCGGGCGCCAGCCACGAAGATCCACTGCTCGTTGAGGTGGATGGAGTCCTGAATGAAAGCTGACTGGGTGACCACACGATCAGTCTGGTCGCTGTCCGAAGCAGCCACCGTCGTCGGCACCGGTACCACGCCGTAGACAGGATTGAACGGATCGAAGCGAATGCCGGTGTTCTGACGCAGCAGGTCGGCACGATAGAACTTGCGGTACTCGTGATCCACGCCCATCAGCAGATCGTGCTGCATCCCGCCGAGCATCACCTTGCCATCCAGATCGAAGGTGGCGAAGTGCGAGGTGCTGACCGCGCCCTGGGTGCCGTCCAGGCGCCTGGTGTAAGTGCCGTCGCTCTCTGCGCGGAAGATTCGCGCCTGGTAATCGTCATAACGATCACGGTTGTAGCTGTAGGCGAAGTGGGCCTTCCAGTCTTCGTTGAGCTGATGGGACAGGTCGAAGATGGTCAGGTGCGAGCGGCCGTCAGTGATGTTGTAAGCCTCGTCCAGACGGCGCTCGGCAGGAATGCTCAGGGGTTTGCCGTCACGGAACACCGTGCCACGATCGAAAGGCACCGAATACTCGCGGTACTCGTGGCTGAGGGTGATGGTGGTGTCTTCGCCGTACCAGGCCAGGGACGGCGCAAAGGTCTTGTCGCGGTTATTGCCGAAGCTGCGCCAGTAGTCGGCGTCGTCGTAATCAGCGACCAACCGATAGGCCAGGCCTGTTTCGCCCAGCGGGCCGGTGACATCGAGGGTGCCGCCACTGCCGTTCTTGCCGTGGCCGAAGGTCGAGGCACGGCCGGTGATGGCGCGGTAGCTTTCCAGCTGCGGTTTCTTGCTGACCACGTTGATCACACCGCCCGGATCGAGAATGCCGTAGAGCATCGACGATGGCCCTTTGAGCACTTCGACCCGCTCGGCGGTGGCGGTGAAATTGCGGCCCTGGATAGTGCGCATGCCGTCTCGCAGAATGGAGCCGTCACGGTTGTCACCGAAGCCGCGCTTCATCACCGCATCGAGCGTGCTACCCAGGGTATTGGACTGGGTGATGCCACTGACGTTGGCCAGGGCATCGTCGAGATTCTGGGGCTGCTGATCCTGCAGCACCTGCGCCGGCACCACGGCAACGGCCTGGGGAATCTCCAGCAGCGGCGTGTCGCTGCGCATCAGCGAGGTGGTTTCAGGTGGCTGATAGCTGTAGGCCGTGCTGCGTTGCGACTGAATGTTCACGGCATCCAGATTGACCGCGCCCTCGCTGCGCAGCGCCTGCAGCGCCACGGTATTGGTACCGGCCTGACGGTAGGTGAAACCGGAGCCAGCCAGCAAACGGGCCAGTGCCTGCTCGACGCTCATGCGCCCCTGCAGTGCCGGAGCCTGCACGGCGTAAGGCGCTTCGTCGGTGTATACCAGGTTGAGGCCGGTGGTTCGGCTGAACGCGTCGAGTGCCTGCGGCAGCGGTTGCGCAGGTATGGCGAACGCGTAGGTCGCCGCCTGATCGGCAACGGCCTGGGCCAGCGCGGGCTGTGCCAGTGGCAGCATACCTGCGCTCAGCAGCAGCGCCGCCAGGCCCACATGTTTCAAGGTGGCATCCTGCCGACGCATGGTGCGGTGATTCATGGCTTTGTTCATCCCGGGTGCTGGTTCTCTTTGCGAAAAAGTCGCATTCAAAGCAGTACACGGATGCCGACGGGGTTTACCTCATCCTCCAGCGAAAATATTTTCAGCGCAGGATGATCAGCCGCCCAAGCACCTTGTGTTGCTCGAAGCCGACCACCGCCTGCAGGGCATCGAGAATTGCCTGGGGATTCTGGCTGGCGAAGCTGCCACTGACCCGCTTCTCGCGCAGCTCATCGTTGAGCAGCACGATGCGACCTGGGTAATAGCGGCGTAGCTCGGCAACCACCTCGCCCAATGGCGCGCGATAGAAACTAAAGCGGCCATCACGCCAGGACGTTAGCGCTTCGACATCGACACCCTGCAGCGTGCCGCTGACCCCATCGGCAAAACTCAGTTGCTGGCCGGCAGTGAGTACCCTCGCCGTGTCCGCGGGCCCACCGCGGACGGCCACTCGGCCCTGCATTACCGAAACCCGCGCGCCGTCATCGAGCCGGCGTACTTCGAAACGTGTGCCGAGCACCCGCGCTTCGCCACCAGCAGCCGCCACGGTGAAGGGAATATCGCCCGGCACCACGCTGAAATACGCCGCACCACGCCGCAGCTCAATGTGCCGCTCGCCTGCGCCATATTCGACGGCGATGGCGCTGTCGGCATCCAGCACCACGGTGGAGCCATCGCTCAACGTCACGCTGCGCACCTGCCCCGGTGCCGAGACCACGTCCGCGCCCAGGTCATCGACCCAGCGCAACGGCTGCCACCCGCCTCCCCAGACCACCAGCAGCAGGCAGGCGGCCAGCGCCAGTGCCGAGGCCCAATAAGGACGCCGGCTCGGCGGTGGGCGCAGGTACTGCTGCAGGGCGTCAGCCTCTTCCTCGGCGAGGTGCTGGGCAGCCGGGCGGCTCAGGTGCCAGAGCGACTGCATGCGCACGAAGGTATCGACATGCTCGGGCGCGGCGGCCAGCCATTGTTCGAAGGCCATCTGCACCTTGTCGCCCGGCTGGCCCTGCAAACGGCCGAGCCACAGCCAGGCGTCCTGCTCGATGCGCGACAGTGACTCCTCCTGTAGATATGACTCGTGGCTCATGGCGCGGCGCTTTCGTGTGAGTGGCTGGCCGGCGTGTCGATGACGCTGGCCTTGCAGGCTTCCAGGGCGCGCATCATATGTTTTTCCACGGCGCTCTGGGAAAGCGCCATGCTGCGGGCGATCTGCCCGTAAGTCTGGCCGTGAATGCGATTGAGCAGGAAGATATGCCGGGTTCGCTCCGGCAGCGCTCGCAGAGCGGCCTCCACGCGACGCAGATCGCTGCCCGCCTCCAGCGCTGCATCCGGGGAAACGCTGCCGTCGCCACGCTGTTCGGACAGCAGACCGGCTTCGTTGCGCGCGCGCGCGCCCTCGCTGCGCAAATGGTCGATGGCCAGGTTGTGGGCGCTGCGGATCAGGTAACTGCCCATGTCCTCGAGCGGCGCACTGGGCCGTCGCCAGAAGCGCAGGAACAGCTCCTGCACCAGATCCGCCGCAGTCGCCCGACAACCGACACGCCGCCGCAACACCGCCTCCATCTGTTCACGACGGGCGAGAAAAGTGCGCAGGAAGGCATCGCGCTGCACCGGCTCCGTCGTGGACGGATCGGGCTGGCGAGGCTCGAGTGAAGACGGCTGGTCGACCATGAAGTGGGGTTGCTCGTGACGATGCGCCAGAAGCGTGGCAGCAATCCGGCGAATGATAATTCTTATCAACAAATACCGATAGCGTCGTGACGACCGACAAGCGGAACGATCGCGGCCGGTCCGCGGCCTAAGGCATATGCGCATAAAGGAGCCGCCATGACTTTTTCCATCGTTGCCCGCTGCCCCAGAACCGGCCAGTTCGGCGTTGCCGCCGCTACCGCCATGCCCGCCGTTGGCAAACTGCTCAGCCATGCCGCCGCGGGAGCGGGCGCAGTGGCGACCCAGGCCCAGGTCAACCCGTACCTGGGCCTCGACGGGCTGGCATTGCTACGTCAGGGCCATTCGGCCCCCGCAGCACTCAAACGGCTGATGGATACCGACCCGTGCATGGAGCTGCGCCAGTTGGCCCTGATCGACCGTAACGGTGACAGCGTGTGCTGGACAGGTGATGAGTGCATTCCCTGGGCGGGCTCGCTGTCCGGTGAGCAGTTTTCCGTACAGGGCAACCGCCTGGCCGGCCCGCAGGTGCTGGACGCAGTGGCCGATGCATTCCGGCTTGGTGAAGATCGCCCGCTGGTCGAGCGTCTGATCGATGCCCTGGAGGCAGGTGATGAGCGCGGCGGCGACCGCGAGGGTGAATCTTCGGCAGTGATCTATATCGTCGACCGCGAGGAATATCCGCTGTGGGACATTCGCGTCGATCATCACCGCGATCCAGTTGCCGAGCTGTGGCGCCTGCACGGCGTATTCGCGCGCGAAGTGCTGCCGGAAATACTCGCCATGCCGACCCGTGAAAACCCGGCTGGCAAGGCGGCTGAAGACTCGGTCTGAAAGGTCGCCGTCAACCGGAACAACTGCCCGCCTCCCCTATCGATGGAGCACAGGCTAAGGTGTAGGCCCCACCCCCTTCCCATGGAGTACATCATGAGCAAGCGTGCCCTGATTCTGATCGACATCCAGAACGACTACTTCGCCGACGGCAAATGGCCGCTGCACGGCATCGACGCGGCAGCGCTGAACGCCGCACGCGTGCTGGCAGCCGCTCGCGCTGCCGGCGATACGGTGGTGCACGTGCGTCATGAATTTCAGGGAGACGGGGCGCCCTTCTTCGCCGCAGGCTCCGCCGGTGCGCATATCCATGCCAGCGTGCAGCCGCAGGCGGGTGAGAGCGTGGTGCTCAAGCACAAGGTCAACGCGTTTCGCGACACCGACCTGAAGGCGCAACTCGACAAGGCGGGTATCGAACAGATCACCCTGGTCGGCGCCATGAGCCATATGTGTATCGATGCCGCCGCCCGCGCCAGCGCGGACTTCGGCTACGCCACCACGGTGATCCATGATGCCTGCGCGACACGCGACCAGGAATTCGAAGGCAATCAGGTTCCAGCCACTCAGGTACAGGCTGCCTATATGGCCGCGCTGGCATTCGCCTACGCGACCGTTATCTCGACCGAGCAATACCTGGCGGGTTAGGCGTTAAACCGTAGCCTGTGGTTGAGCGCAGCGATACCCAGGGAGATCGCTCCCGGGTATCGCTACGCTCAACACCGGGCTACCGACGGAAAAAGACCGTAGGAGCTGGCTTGCCAGCGAATCGATCTACGCCCCAACACCGGCGCGGAATTTGCCACCGACATCGCCGGCAAGGACTAGGCGTCCCCCCGGCTCCTACAACCGCTGCACCTGCCGAATTCTTCTGCTGCACCAGATGCCGCGGGTGGTGCCTCAGCCCAGCTCTTTGCGCAGCTGGCGGGCGGCGGCGACCATGTTGACCAGCGCGGCTTCGGTCTCGGGCCAGCCGCGGGTTTTCAGGCCACAATCGGGATTCACCCACAGGCGTTCGGCAGGGATGCGGCGCACGGCCTTGCGCATCAACTTGACCATTTCGCCCGTGTCCGGCACCCGCGGCGAGTGGATGTCGTAGACGCCCGGGCCGATCTCGTTGGGGTACTCGAAGGCCTCGAAGGCGTCCAGCAGCTCCATGTCCGAGCGCGAGGTCTCGATGGTGATCACGTCCGCATCCATGGCGGCGATGGACTCGATCACGTCGTTGAATTCGCTGTAGCACATGTGGGTGTGGATCTGCGTTTCGTCACGCACGCCACTGGCGCACAGCCGGAAGGACTCCGTTGCCCAATCCAGATAGTGTTGCCAATCGGCTTTGCGCAGCGGCAGCCCCTCGCGGAATGCCGCTTCGTCGATCTGCACGATACGGATGCCGGCACGCTCGAGGTCGACGACTTCGTCGCGAATCGCCAGGGCCAGCTGCCGGGCCTGCACTTCGCGGCTGACGTCTTCACGGGGGAACGACCACATCAGCATGGTCACCGGGCCGGTCAGCATGCCCTTCATCACCTTGCCCGTGAGGCTCTGCGCATAGCGAATCCACTCCACGGTCATGGCCTGGGGCCGGCTCAGGTCGCCAACGATCACCGCCGGTTTCACGCAGCGCGAACCATAGCTCTGTACCCAGCCGAAACGAGTGAACAGGTAGCCATCCAACTGCTCGGCGAAGTACTCGACCATGTCGTTGCGCTCGGCCTCGCCGTGCACCAGCACGTCCAGCCCCAGGCGCTCCTGAATCTCTACCGCATGGCGAATCTCGCTGTGCATGGCATCGGTGTAATCCCCCAGCGATAGCTTGCCCTGCTTGAAGGCCTGGCGTGCCAGGCGGATCGCCGAGGTCTGCGGGAACGAGCCGATGGTGGTAGTCGGGAACGGCGGCAGGTCGAGGCCGGCACGCTGTTTGGCGATACGTTGGGCGAACGGCGACGCGCGCTGGCTATCGTTGGCGGTCACCGCAGCCAGGCGCGCCTGCACCTGCGGCTTGTGGATACGTGGTGACGCCGCTCGACTGGCCTGCACGGTGCGGCTCTCGGCCAACGCGGCGCGCACGTCGGGAGCGTCCGGCTGATTGACGGCGCGAGCCAGCAGCGCCACCTCGGCACATTTCTGCGTGGCGAAGGCCAGCCAGCCTTTCAGTTCGGCATCCAGTTGATCTTCACGCTGCAAGTCGACCGGGCTGTGCAACAACGAGCAGGACGGCGCGATCCACAGCCGTTCTCCGAGCCGGCTGTGGGCATGACCAATCACCGCCAGGGCGTTTTCCAGATCGCAGCGCCATACGTTGCGGCCGTTGACCACGCCAAGGGACAGCACCTTGTAGGCCGGCAGGCGGTCGAGGATGGTCGGGTACTGCTGCGGCGCGCGCACCAGGTCGATGTGCAGGCCGTCCACCGGCAGGTTGGCCGCCAGACCCAGGTTCTCTTCGAGGCCGCCGAAGTAGGTGGCGACCAGCTTCTTCAGCGGTTCGCGTTGCAGACTGTTGTAAGCGCGCTCGAAGGCGTTCTTCCAGTCCTGGGGCAGGTCGAGCACCAGAATCGGCTCGTCGATCTGCACCCATTCCACGCCCTGTTCGGCCAGGCGCTGGAAGATCTGCCCGTAGAGCGGCAGCAGGCGCTCGAGCAACTCCAGCTTGTCGAAACCCTGAGCATCGCCCTTGAGCTTGCCCAGCCACAGGTAGGTCAGCGGGCCGATCACCACCGGTTTGACGTTGTGGCCCAGGGCACGGGCCTCATCTACTTCCTCGAACAGCTGTTCCCAACTGAGAGCGAACTGCTGGTCAGCGGTGAACTCGGGCACCAGATAGTGGTAGTTGGTATCAAACCATTTGGTCATCTCCTGCGCATGGGCGCCGCCGCAGCAGTTGTCGCCGCTCACGCCGCGGGCCATGGCGAACAGGGTATCCAGGGTCGGCTTGCCGCTGGCAGGGCGAAAACGCTCGGGGATCACCCCGAAGGTCAGGGAATGGGCCAGCACCTGGTCGTACCAGGCGAAATCGCCGACCGGCAGCAGCTCGATACCGGCATCCTTCTGCACCTGCCAGTGCCGGGCACGCAACTCACGGCCCACGGCACGCAGGCCGGCTTCGTCCAACTCACCTTTCCAGAAGGCCTCTTGAGCTTTCTTCAGTTCGCGGTCACGTCCGATTCGGGGGAATCCGAGGCTGTGTGCGAGGGCCATGGCGATATCTCCAATGCATAAATGATGGCGTGCATTGTCGAGGCCGCGACCGAGTGAAACAAACTCAATCGATTAACATTAAAAACAAGTTTTACTCACGTTGATCACGCGCGGCTCATCTTGACCATCCACTTGAGGCCTCAGCCGGAGTCGGGCAAGCTGGCCTCTGCGCCTTGGACGAACCCGGCATGCCAGATATCCCCGACGACCCCGCCCAGACCGAACGCACCCGCGAAACCGTGCTGCGCTATCACTACAGCTGGAAGTACCGCGATCTGGATGCGGTGATGGCGCTCTATCACCCGGAGGTCGAGTACCACGACTTCTTCCTCAACCGCAGCATGGGCCTGGCCGAACTGCGCGACTACGTGCTCAGCACAATGCCGCGCCACCCGGACGAAGCGCTGGAACACACCGACCGCATCCGCATCGACGGCCATACCGCATTCATCCAGTACCGCACCACGCTGCATGGCGGCGAGGGCCTGGTGTCGTTCCGCACCGCTGAAGCCATCACCGTGCGCGACGGGCTGATCTGGCGGGTCAACGAATACGCCTCGCTGGTGCATGAAGGTCAGGACACGCGGCCACCGATACAGACCAGCGCGGCGATCAGCAAACTGGGCCTGTCGACCCGCCAGCTGGGCTTCATGGCGCAGGACCTACAGGACTATTTCCAGCGCCGGCAGCCCTTTCTCGACCCAGCCCTGAGCCTGCAGCAGGTGGCCAGCGCCACTGGCTACAGCCGCAATCAGATTTCCTACCTGCTCAACCAGGTGCTCGGCCAGAGCTTCTACCGCTACGTCAACCAGGCGCGCCTGCAGCACCTGCTGCAACGCCTGCAGGCAGGCAACGACCTGCGGCGCATGGACGAGCTGGCCTTCGAAGCCGGCTTCAATTCCCTGACCGCCTTCTACAGCACCTTTCGCCGCCACACCGGCCTGTCACCCAAGGCCTACCTAAAAGACCTCTACGCGCGGGTACGCGCGCAAGACAACGCCTGATCGGGCTTCTAGTCTTGCTGCATACATTCTGCGTGGAAGCGGTGCATGAACGACTGGCGCAATATCAGCCTGTGGATGGATCAACTGGATGAGCCGCTGACACCGCGCCCATCGCTGCAAGGCGATATCCAGGCAGATGTCGCCATCATCGGCGCGGGCTACACCGGCCTGTGGACGGCCTACTACCTCAAGCGCCAGGCTCCCGAGCTGCGCATCGTCATCGTCGAGGCGAAGATCGCCGGCTTCGGTGCCTCCGGGCGCAATGGCGGCTGGCTGATGGGCAACCTGCTCGGCGAGGATCGCCTGCTGTCGGGCCTGTCCCCGCAAGCCCGGCGTGAATCCTACGACTTGCTGCATGGTATTCCCGATGAAGTCGGCCAGGTGCTACAACGCGAAGGGATCGACTGTGATTACCGCAAAGGCGGTGTGCTGTATTGCGCGGCCCGCTATCCCGAGCAGGAACTGCGCTTGCGCGAATACCTGCGCGGCTATCGTGAAGAAGGCTTGGGCGACGACGACTACCGTTGGCTACCCGCTGAAGAACTCGCCCAGCAACTGCGCATCCCCGGCGCCTATGGCGCACTCTACACGCCCCACTGCGCGACCATTCAGCCGGCCCGCCTGGTGCGCGGCCTGGCACGCTGCGTGGAAGCGCTGGGCGTGAGCATTTACGAAGGCACGCCGGCCCTGAGCTGGCAGGCCAGCAGCGTGCGCTGCGAAGCGGGCGAAGTGCGCGCAGACTGGATCGTACCTGCCGTCGAAGGCTACGCCGCCAACCTGCCGCCGCTCGGCCGCCATCAGATTCCGGTGCAGAGCCTGATCGTCGCCACCGAGCCACTGCCCGCCTCGACCTGGGCGGAGATCGGCCTGGAGCGCGGCCAAGCCTTCTGCGAGACCAGCCGCCAGGTCACCTATGGCCAACGCAGCCGCGATGACCGTCTGATCTTCGGCGCTCGCGGCGGCTATCGCTTCGGTAGCCGCCTGCGCAGCGACTTCAACCTCAACGACGAAGAACGTGGCCTGCGCCGCTACCTGTTCAGCGAATTGTTTCCGCAACTGCGCAATGTGCGCATCACCCACGCCTGGGGCGGCAACCTGGGCATGGCGCGGCACTTCCATCCGCACATGCTCTGCGACCGCGGCAACGGTATCGCCCTTTCCGGTGGTTACGGTGGTGAGGGCGTAGGCGCCAGCAACCTTGGCGGGCGCACCCTGGCCGACCTGATCCTCGGCAACGACACCCTGCTCACCCGCCAGCCCTGGGTGCGTCACGACACCCGTGTGCAGGACTTGCCGCGCTGGGAACCGGAGCCCTGCCGCTGGCTCGGCTACAACGCCATCATCCGCAGCTTCGTGCGCGAGGACAAACTGCTGGCTGACCCATCCAGCCGCCCGTGGCAGCGCTACATGGCGCAGCGCGTGGCCAGCCTGATGGAAGGTTTCATGAAGTGAATACCCTCACCCGACACTCAGGTTGCAAGCCATGACCATCACGCATTTCCGTAATACCGACAGCGTTGCACTCGACGAACACAACCCGGTCGCGGTACCGCTCAGCGAGCCCGCCGCCGTCACTTCGGTAACCTGCGTGGAGCGCGATGATGGCGTGGAAACCGGCATCTGGGAATGCACGCCCGGGCGCTGGCGCCGACAAATCGTGCAACAAGAGTTCTGCCACTTCATCGCCGGGCGTTGTACGTTCATTCCGGACGTCGGCGAGCCGATCGACATCAAGGCCGGCGACGCCCTCATGTTGCCGGCCAACACCACTGGCGTGTGGGACATACAAGAAACGCTGCGCAAAACCTATGTACTGATTTTCTGAGGATCTATTCAAAGTTTCGCGAGCTAGAGCAATGCAAGGCAAAAACAGGCGAAGAACGCACTGGGCTCGCACTCGAGTTTACGCGCTGTAAATGAGCATTACTCGCTGCGCTCGCCCCTTCGGGGCCGCACTGAAGTGCGTTAGCCGCAAGCGGCTTGCTGAGCCTGTTTTTAACGCAGCAGTGCCGACGCGCAGCAGACTTTGAACAGATCCTGACTGCTGCCTCCACAACATCGACAACAATCGTTGAGGTCTCCCATGCTGAAATCGCTCATCCCGCTCATGCTCGTCGCCTCGGTCAGCCAGGCAGCGCAGGACGTACGCATCTACAACTGGACGGACTACATCGCTCCCGACACCCTGAAGAACTTCCAACAGGCCAGCGGCGTAACGCCCCACTACGACGTCTACGACAGCAACGAAACCCTCGACGCCAAGCTGATGGCCGGCCGCTCCGGCTATGACGTGGTCTTCCCCTCCAACCACTTCATGGCCCGGCAGATTCAGGGCGGCGCGCTCAAGGAGCTGGACAAAAGCCAGCTGCCCAATTGGCAGAACCTCAACCCGAAGCTGCTCAAGGCGCTGGAAGGCAACGACCCGGGCAACCAGCATGGTTTCCCCTACCTGTGGGGCAGCACCGGCATCGGCTACAACGTCGAGAAGGTCAAGGCCGTACTCGGCGATGACGTACCGCTGGACTCCTGGGATCTGATCTTCAAGCCCGAGCTGATGGCAAAACTGAGCACGTGCGGCGTGGCGATTCTCGACAACGGCCCGGAAATGCTGCCCATCGCCCTGCACTACCTGGGCCTGCCGCACCACAGCCAGAAGCCCGAGGACTACAAGAAAGCCGAAGCGCTGCTGATGGAGATGCGCAAGAACGTCGCCTACTTCCACTCATCCAAATACGTGGGTGAACTGGCCAATGGCGACGTCTGCATGGCGGTGGGTTTCTCAGGCGACATCATGCAGGCCAGCGCCCGTGCCAAAGAGGCCGGCAACGGCGTCGACATCGCCTACGTGATTCCCAAGGAAGGCGCGCCAATGTGGTTCGACATGGTCGCCATCCCCAAGGATGCGCCCAACGAAAAGGCCGCCTACGCCTTCATGAACTATCTGCTGGAGCCCAAAGTGATCGCTGGCATCAGTGACTACGTGCACTACGCCAACGGCAACAGCAAAGCGGACGCGCTGGTCGACCCGGCACTCAAGGCCGACACCACCGTCTACCCGCCCGATGACGTCATGGAAAAGCTATATGCGCTGGAAGCCATGCCACTGAACATCGACCGCATCCGCACGCGGATCTGGACGAAAGTGAAGAGCGGCACCTGAGGTATCTGACGTAACGGCGAAGGGCTGGCGTTCGCAATGAGCGCCAGCCCAGCCGTCAGATCCACAGATCGTTTATCGCCGTACGCTCACCGCCCTCCTCTCCGGTATTCAGCACACCACGCGGCTCGATGAGCATCAGCTTCACCTCTCGTTCGGCGTAAGGCTTGTGCTCCACACCCTTGGGCACCACGTACAGCTCGCCGCTGCCCAGCGTTACCTGGCCGTCACGGAAATCGAGTCGCAATTGCCCATCGAGGACGAAAAAGGCTTCGTCCGTCTCGGCATGGGAATGCCAGATGAAATCGCCCTGCAGGCGCACGACCTTGAACTGGTAGTCGTTCATTTCCGCGACCACTCTGGGTGACCAATGATCATGGATCAGGGCCAACTTCTGCTCGAGGTTGACGGGGTGTTTCGATGACGGATTCTGGCTGGACATAGGCGGCTCCTCGGTTGGTTTTCACCACTCTAGCGAGGCGCCGGAGCGCTATCTTGTACGATCCTGCAACCCGACCATGCTCAGCCAGCGGGCCGGAGACAGGCCGAAGCTTCTGACGAAATGACGCGTCATGTGGCTCTGGTCGAAGAATCCGGCGATCAACGCCGCGTCTGCCAGGCCGATACCCGCCAACGCCAGCTCACGGCAGCGATCCAGCCGGCGCATCGTCACGTAGCGGTAAGGACTGGTGCCGAACAGCGCGCGAAAGTCACGGGAAAGACTCCAGCGCTCGCGCCCGCTGACATGCTCCAGCTCGTCCAGGGTGATGCTCGCCCCATTGCGGCTATGGATGTAATCCCTGGCCCGCTGCGCAGCGCGATAATCGAACACGCGACGCCCGCGACTCTTGCCGGCGACCGTATCCAGCGCGCGAGCGAGGTCATGGATGGCGTCGTCTTCCTCCAGCGGCTCGAGAGGGTGATCCATCGCCTGCATGAACGTCTCGGTGGCCCAGCGCAGACGCGCGTCATCGCTGAGCCCACCCGCGATGAAGGGCAGCGGTTTGCCACCCAGCACCTGCTGGATCAGCACGGGATCGATATAGAGCATGCGATAGCGAAAACCGTCCTCGGTGCCTGCCATCCCGTCGTGCAGCTCGTCTGGATGCAACACCAGCGTGCCGCCAGGAAGGCTGTGCCGCATGGCCCGCCGGTAACGAAAACTCTGCACGCCGGACAGCGTGCGGCCAATGGCATAAGAGTCGTGGCGATGCGGGTCGTATCCGTGGCCGCTGAAATACGCCTCGATACGTTCCACCCGACCCGGCACGTGGCTGCGCAGCACCCAGTCGCGGCCGTTCGTATCTGTGCCCATGACTCGACTCCCCTGCCGCTGCGCTATCTGACGCCGCAACAGTAAATCGACTTGGGCTGGAAGTCTCTTGCCGTGTGCTTCCGGCTGGAAACGAGCGACGGCGCCAGAGGGGCTTTCTCCATAGATCCAGCCCTCTGGCGCCGCCATCACCGGCTAGCGGGAGTTCTCCGCTGTGGCCTGCTCGACCTCGTCTCGGCGGTGCAGCCACTGATAGAGCGCTGGCAGCACCAGCAGGGTCAGTGCGGTGGAGGAAAGAATTCCGCCGATCACCACGGTCGCCAATGGCCGCTGAACCTCGGCCCCGGTACCGGTGGCCAATGCCATGGGCACGAACCCCAGCGAGGCAACCAAGGCGGTCATCAGCACCGGTCGCAGGCGCGTCAGGGCTCCCTCGGTGATCGCTGCGGACAACGGGCGCCCCTCTTCGCGCAGGCTACGGATGAAGGCGATCATCACCAGGCCGTTGAGAACGGCCACTCCGGATAATGCGATGAACCCCACGCCTGCAGAGATCGACAGGGGAATATCACGTAACCACAGCGCCATCACACCGCCAGTCAGTGCGAAGGGAATACCGGTGAAAACCACCAGGCCATCCTTGAGGTTGTTGAACATCATGAACAGCAAAGTCAGAACCAACAGCAGTGCAACCGGCACCACGATCTGCAGCCGCTTGGCCGCTGACTGCAACTGCTCGAACTGGCCGCCCCAGGTCGTCCAGTAGCCAGTGGGTATCTGCACGCCTTGCTCGATACGTTGCCCGGCTTCCTCCACGAACGAGCCCAGGTCACGACCGCGAACGTTCGCACTGACCACGACCAGGCGCTTGCCGTTTTCACGACTGACCTGGTTGGGCCCCAGCACCAGATCGAGGCTGGCGACATCCGCCAGGGTAATGAACTCGATCTGATCCGCCGCACTGCCGGGGCGCGGCGGGATGGGAATGAGTAGGCGCGACAAACCCTCCACGTCAGTTCGCAGTTGATCCGCAAGGCGCACGACGATGGCGAATCGGCGGTCGCCCTCGAACACTGTACCGGCCTGCTGCCCGCCCACCGCGAAGGCGATGGTGTCCTGCACGTCGCCGATGTTCAGGCCGTAGCGCGCGACTTTTTCGCGATCAACGTTGATGGTCAGCATCGGCAAGCCGGACGTCTGCTCGACCTTGACCTCGGAAGCACCGCTGATCGATTCCAGCACCTCGGAGATTTCGCCAGCGGTCTTGTTGAGTACGTCCATGTCGTCCCCGAATACCTTGACCGCCACATCGCTCCTCACCCCGGAAATGAGCTCGTTGAAGCGCAGTTGAATGGGCTGCGACAGCTCGTAATTGCTCCCGGCCACCGTGGCACTGACACGCTGCAGATCGGCGATCAGGGCTTCCCGTGACTTGTCCGGATCGGGCCACTGCTCTTTGGGCTTGAGCATCACATAAGCGTCGGAAATATTCGGCGGCATCGGGTCGGCGGCAATTTCCGCGGTGCCGGTTCGGGCGAAGACGCGCTCGATCTCCGGCATGTTTTCCATCAGCGCGGTTTCCAGACGGCGCTGCATTTCCACCGACTGTGTCAGGCTGGTTCCGGGTACCCGCAGCGCCTGCAGGGCAAAGTCGCCCTCGCTCAGGCTGGGCACGAACTCGCTGCCCATTCGCGTGGCGACCAGGCCGGACAGCGCGACCAGCAGCAGAGCGGCGGTGAACACCGGGGTACGATGGCTCATCACCCACGCCAGAACCGGCTGGTAAGCGCGGCGGGCCGAGCGCATCACCACGCCCTCCTCTTCCTTCACCTTGCCGGTGACGAACAGCGCAATGGCGGCGGGCACGAAGGTCACGGACAGAATCATCGCCCCCAGCAGCGCAATCACCACCGTGAACGCCATGGGGTGGAACATCTTGCCCTCGACACCGGTGAGGGCAAAGATCGGCAGGTAAACGACCATGATGATCAATTGACCGAAGATCAGCGGACGCCTGGCTTCTCTGGACGCCGCGAACACCTCGCGGAATCGCTCCGCGCGGGTCAGCATGCGGCCATGGTGCTGCTGCGCATGGGCGAGCCGGCGGATCGAGTTCTCCACGATCACCACCGCCCCATCGACGATGATGCCGAAATCCAGTGCCCCCAGGCTCATGAGGTTGGCGCTGACGTTGTTGGCGAACATCCCGGTGAAGGTGAACAGCATCGACAGCGGAATCACCATCGCGGTGATGATTGCCGCACGGATATTGCCCAGGAAGAGGAACAGCACGGCGATGACCAGAATCGCCCCCTCGATGAGGTTCTTCTTGACGGTGGCGATGGCCTTGTCGACCAGGTTGGTTCGGTCATACACGGCGACGGCCAGCACCCCTTTCGGCAGCGAGCGGTTGATCTCCACCAGCTTGGCCGATACGGCTTGAGACACGCTGCGACTGTTCTCGCCGATCAGCATGAACACGGTGCCGAGTACCACTTCACGGCCGTTCTCGGTCGCCGCGCCGGTGCGCAACTCACGGCCAATCTGTACATCCGCAACGTCACTGACGCGAATCGGCGTACCGCCGGCGTTCGAAACGATGATGTTGGCGATGTCTTTCTCGTCCGATACCTGCCCTGGTGCGCGAACCACCAGCTGTTCGCCGTTACGCTCGATGAACCCCGCGCCCACGTTGGCATTGTTGCGCTCGAGCGCGGTGATCAGGTCGCTCAGGGTCAGCCGGTAGGCGGCCAGCCGCCGGGGATCCGGGGCGACCTGAAACTCCTTGGCGAAACCACCGATGGTGTTGATCTCCGCGACACCGGGCACGTTGCGCAATTGCGGCTTGATGATCCAGTCCTGGATGACCCGCAGATCGGTGGCGGTATAGGCGGTACCGTCTTCCTTGGTGGCGCCGGGCTGGGCTTCGACGGTCCATAGAAAGATCTCCCCCAGCCCCGTGGAAATCGGCCCCATCGCCGTTTCCGCGTTCACGGGAAGCTGTGCGCGTGCCATCTGCAAGCGTTCGTTGACCAACTGCCTGGCGAAGTACAGATCCGTACCGTCTTCGAAAATGACCGTGACCTGAGAAAACCCAGAGCGCGACAGAGAACGTGTCTGTATCAGTTGCGGCAGACCTGCCATCGCGGTTTCGATGGGAAAGGTCACGCGCTGTTCGGTTTCCTGTGGCGAAAAGCCTGCAGCAGCGGTGTTGATCTGCACTTGGACGTTGGTGATATCGGGGACGGCATCAATCGGCAGCTTCTGATAGCTGGCGATCCCGACACCAGCCATCGCGAGTACGAAAAGCAGCACGACGAAGCGCTGCTCGATAGCGAACTGGATAATACGTTCGAACATGAGATTTCTCGCTGGTAGCCGTCAGTGGGCGTGGTCTGCGGAGCCTTTGCCAAGCTCGGACTTGAGGATGAAGCTGCCCTGCGAAGCAACGGCGACGCCGGCACTCAAACCCTGCGTGACCTCGACGAAACCATCGCTGGCCACGCCCAGCCTTACCGGCTGAGCGACGAATCCTTTCGCGACCCTGACGAACACCTGAGGCTGCTCATCGATACGCTGCACGGCAGCTGCGGGGATGGTGACGGCAACCTCACGCGATGCGGTCGCCACCTCGATGGCGACGGGCAAGCCAGGCCGCCAGGCACCATCGGGATTGGTCAGCACCGCACGAGCGGTCGCGGTGCGCGTCTGCTCGCCCAGCAGGCTGCCGATGTAGGAAATACTGCCCTCCACTTGGGTCTGCAGCTCAGGTGACAGCACCTGAACCTTCTTGCCGACCTGAATGGCCGCCAGATCCTTTGGCGCGACGTTGAACGTGGCCCACACATGATTCAGGTCGGTGAGGGTGAAGGCGTTGCTCGATGCATCGACCACCTCACCCAGCACGAAATGCTTCTCCACGACGGTGCCGTCGAACGGCGCACGCAGCTCGTAGCGATTGCCCTGGGATAACGCTCCTTGCCCACCCAGCGCGTTCATCTTCTGCCTGGCATTACCGAGGGCGATATCCGCCTCCTGCGAGAGCTGGCGTGCCTGCAGATAGTCCTGCTCGGCGGAGATGCCGTCCTGCCATAGCTGCTTCTCGCGGTCGAGGGTGGTTCTGGCCAGCTCGCTGCGGCGCTGTGCTGCGGCCAGTTCGCTGCGCTGATCGGAGATCTGCTGGCTGGCGATTACCGCCAGCGTCTGGCCCTTGCTGACCATGTCGCCCAGATTGACGGGCACACTTTCAACCACGCCGGTAATTCGTGGAACCACATGGGCGGTACGATCCTCGTCGAAGCGAATCTCGCCGGGGAGCCGAGCCGTGGAGTCGATGACCCGAGGTTGCGATTTCTCGCTCTCGATCCCTGCAATGCGAATCTGCTGCTCCGTCAGTTCGAGCAGCCCTTCGGTTTTCGAGTAGGCGAACTCGAGGGCTTGCCCCGCCTCTCGCACGATGATCTTGGCATCGAAGAAATGCGGTTCAGCGATGCCTGTCTGACTGACGAAGGCAGCCTCCTGCGGCGTGAATACAAGCGTCACGAGCTCACCCGAGGCGCGCTTGACTTCGAGGATGACGGTAGTACTTGCTGACGGGGCGATGGGCTGATCATCTTTCGACAGGTAGATGGACATCGGCTTAGAACCGTCCTCGCTTTCTGGAGCCACCAGTTCCAGGCTGAAGACACCCTGGGTATAGATTTCGCCGCCGTTGGGCCCGGCCTCGTCCTCGTCATGCCCGCTCTCGCTGTCGGCGTGCCCCTCCTCTCCATGACCGGCGGCACCTTCGCTCGCGTGATCGGCCGAGCGTTCATTCAGGTACCAGGCGCCACCAGCGGCCACGCCAATTCCAAGGGCGAGGCTGATCGCCAAGGCCAATTTCTTACTCATGAATACTCCCGAATGGATAAGCCGGGCACCTACCGAAGCAGCAGGCGCCCCATGGCGATTCTGAAAATGGAAACCTGCGTAATAGGCTCACTCGACAGCGGTGACGTCACCAAGGATGCGTTCGAGCTGCACCCAGGATTCAGTGGCCGCAGACAACGCCTGGATGTATTGCCCACGCGACTGGATCAACGTGCGCTGCGCGTCGAGCACATCGAGGAAGCCGAACTTGCCCATCTCGAAACCACGCGCGGTGCTTTCAACGGCGTTCTGGGCCGAGGGCAGGATCATCGATTCGAAGGAGCGGATTTCCTCCTTGGCCATCAGCCACTGATCAGCCGACGTGGCGATTTCGTTGCGCAGCCGCAGCTCGGTGGCATTGCGCTGGTCACGGCTCTGATCAGCTCGGCGCGCCGCCGCCAGGATATTTCCCTGGTTACGATTGAAGAGCGGCAAGGGCATGGATAGCCCGACCAGGTTCACGCGCTCGCGGTCGGCAGCGCTGTACTGGCTGCCGATGCTGACGTCCAGATCAGGGATGCGCTGCGTTCTTTCCAACGCGAAAGAAGCCTCCTGCTGTTCGATGGCCAGCCTCGCAGAACGCAACTCGGCACTGCCGCCAAGTGCCGACAGCAAACGGGAAACGGACGGCAGCTCCGGAATACGGGTCGCATCACCTTGCAGCCGAAGCGTGTCGGCAACCTGTTCCTCGCCCAGAACGAGGCGCAGACGAGCCTTCGCGATGCCCTGATCACGGGTGGCTCGACTGGCTTCCAGCTGCAGTTCGGCAAGTTGCACCTGGGCGCGCGTCAGCTCTATCGGTGAAACCTTGCCGGCCTTGACTCTGCCCTGTGCAATGCCGAGCGCGCGCTGCGCAACTTCACGGGACTCGTTTGCCAGCTCGACCCGCATGCCGGCCTGCAGGGCTGCGTAAAAAGCCTGGATAACGTCCGCCCTCAGCGCGTTGCGGCTCTGCTCTACCGTGAGGGCAGCGACATCCATGCCACGCTCGGCGAGATCGACACGCGCCCCGCGCTTGCCGCCCAGTTCGATGGGCTGAGTCAGTTGCACGGTGGTGGTTCGCGTATCGCTGCGGGTGTCTTCAACCTCCCACGACAACTGCGGGTTGGGCAGCAACCCGGCCTGTTTACGTTCGGCCTTGCTGATATCCAGCTCCCAGCCGGCAGCCGCCAACGTGGGGTTGTTCTGTTGGGAAAGCCGCAGCGCCTCAGGCAGCGTCAGAGCCGCGGCACTGGCATTGGCCTCCCCCGCCCACAGAAAAACCGTCGCGGCGAGCACCAGCGTTATGCCTCGTGGGCATCTAAAAAAACCTGGATTGGCAAACAATTATTAAGCCCCCAATCAATACAGTATCGGCACCACAGTGCGGCAGCCGAACGATCGATAACTATTCGAAGTAGTGATTGGGGCCAAATCTAATTAGGCGCGCTTATCGCCAAGGTGACTGCAAGATTACAAATATGTAATCCACTCTTTCAGGGAAAAATTTTGCATTAAGATCGCCTCGCCAAATAACCCTGCCGGCAAGCGCTCATGTCGCTCGGTCACTGGCAAGCCCAACGTCCGCAAAAATCGGAAAGACCTCTCACAGGGCTGCGTCAGGTTGCCACAGCCCCCGTAAATAGAGGTCAAGGGCCTTTACCTTGAAGTCACTACAGGGTTTAGGATTTCTTGATCCGCTATAGAGTTTTGTCCCCAAGAACAACGATCAGAACAATTACCAAATCAATCCCTTCAGGTAACTCACTATGCGAATCCTAATTATCGAGGATGAGCCTAAAACTGCCGAATACCTCCATCAAGGCCTTAGCGAAAGCGGTTATGTGGTAGATAGAGCAGCAACAGGTATCGATGGCTTACATCTGGTCAAACAACATATTTATGATTTGGTAATACTCGATGTGAACCTGCCGGAAATGGATGGCTGGGACGTACTCGAGAACATAAGGCGCAGCACCAGCACGCGCGTCATCATGCTCACGGCGCGCGGTAGGCTGGCCGACAAGATCAAAGGGCTGGACCTTGGCGCAGACGACTATCTGGTAAAGCCGTTCGAGTTTCCCGAGCTGCTGGCCAGGGTCAGGTCACTGCTGCGGCGAACGGAGCAGGCGCCGGTACCAGACGTCCTGAAAGTGGCCGATCTCGAGCTGGACCCGGGCAGACACCGGGCCTTTCGCGGCGCTCAGCGGATCGACCTGACGACCAAGGAGTTCGCGCTGCTTCACCTGCTCATGCGCCGCTCGGGTGAAGTGCTCTCACGCACGCAAATCATCTCACTGGTGTGGGACATGAACTTCGACTGCGACACCAACGTGGTCGAGGTTTCCATTCGACGCCTGCGCGCCAAGATCGACGACCCGTTCGACCACAAGCTGATCCACACCCTCAGAGGCGTTGGCTACGTGCTCGAGGAACGCCCGTGAAGCCCGCCAGGCTGTCCATGCGCCTCGGCCTTTCGGTGGTGTTCATGGGCGCGGCACTGGTGGTTCTGCTGACGATGCTGGCCTACTTCGCACTGACTCACGAGCTGTCTTCGCTGGCGACCGAAAACCTGCGCGGCAAGCTCAGCCAGATGGAGCACAGGCTCGCTGAAGACAAGCTGACCATCCGCGACCTGAGAGGCCAACCACACGAACTGCTAGACCTGGTGCTCGGCCATGACAACCTGCGCCTGACCATCTATGAGTCGGGCGCCCAAGTGCGCGAGCTGCTCAGCATCAACGATTTGCCCGCTGCTCCGCCTGCCAATGACACGGCGCAGGGCAAGATCACCTATGGCAAAAGCACCGATAGCCGTGACCACAACATCCTCATTGCCACGACGGCGATGCGCCTCGTCGATGGTGAAAAGATCATCGTGCGCCTCGCCATGGACCGTACCAACGACGAAGACCTGCTCAGCGCCTACTTCAAATCCACCCTGGCGGCACTGCCGTTCGTGCTCCTGTTCATCGGCGCCGGTGCTTGGTGGGTGGTGCAGCGTGGGCTCAAACCGCTGAAGCGCTTCGGCAAGATAGCCTCACTGGTTTCCACCCAGGATCTGACCCATCGCATACCGGTGGAACATCTTCCCAAAGAGCTGGGCGAGTTGGCAGAAGGCATCAATTTCATGCTTCATCGCCTGGATGGCGGTGTTCAGCAGCTCTCACAGTTCTCCGACGACCTTGCGCACGAGCTGCGCTCGCCCATCTCGAACCTGATGGGCAAGGCCCAGGTCTCGCTGTCCAGGCAACGCACTCAGGAAGAGTACAAGGCGGTTCTCGAGAGCAGCATCGAAGAGCTCGAAAGAGTCAGCCGTATCGTTTCCGACATGCTGTTCATCGCCCACGTCAGCCACCCGGCTGCGCTGGTGAAATTCGAAGCGATCAGCCTGAGCGATGAAGTGAGCCGGGTTGTCGATCTGTTCCATATGGCAGCGGAAGAAAAGCACATAACCCTCACCATCGAAGGTACCGGCACGCTGCGTGGTGACCGGCTGATGATCCAGCGAGCCATTTCCAACCTGCTCTCCAATGCGATCAGGCATACACCGACAGGCAACACCATCGACCTGAACATCGAAGAACGCGAAGGCTCGACGACACTGTCCATCCGCAACCCCGGCAGCGGCATACCGCAGCAGCACCTACCGCATATCTTCGAGCGTTTCTATCGCGTCGACGCCAGCCGGTGCCGGGCAGATGGCGGTACAGGGCTGGGGCTGTCCATCGTGCGTTCGATCATGAGCCTGCACCACGGCAGTGTCAGTGTTGACTCCACCGTCGGCCAGACAACTATCTTCCGGCTGACTTTCCCCAGCTAGAACTTCCTGGTTATTGAATAGACGCTTTCAAAAGCGTTTCCTGTCAGCAATGTAATATTCACGCCACGCTGGCGATAGCATCGACAACAGATAATGACTGCACATTTAAAGAGGAGTGTAGTTATGAAAATTAGTAAGTATCTGGTTGCCTTTGTCCTGCTGAGCGGTGCGTCTTTTGCTCAGGCCAAAGTGTCAGTCGAGAAACTCCACGAGAAGTACCAGAACGAAAGCAGCGCCATCATGCAGGAGTACGCGGCGAGCACGGGCAAGCCCGCCCCGCTGATTCGTGACTATGCCTATGGCATGAAAATCGACGTGGCGAAGTTGGTGCACACGACAGAAGACATCAGCACCTGCGGAAACTTCAAGAAGATCATGAGTTACGAAGACTCCCAAGGGAAGCTGCATTCCGTGCGCTATACGATGCCAGGGCAATGCGTCAACCAGCGATGATGCTGAAGTGACGTCTACGAAAGCCGCCTCGACAGGCGGCTTTTTACTGCCTGCGATTCGCTACTCCCTGAACAGGAAAAATGGCAACGATGACGTTATAAACCAAGCATAAAAAAGGCGCCCACCAGGGGCGCCAGGATTCACCTCTTCCAAAGGAGCATAAATGCTTCAAAGGTGAATAGGGTGAGCGCTCGAAGAACTCCGAACGCTGCAAGGGACATGCAATGACTATATCCGGCGAAGATAACAAGAGCGTTGTTGGAACATTACAATCCTGCAATCAATCACTAGTTACCTTTACATACACAGCACCTACTAGAGAACGCTGAGTGGGTATTCGACTATCAAGCGAACTTCGTCCAGATCCGACTCGAACTGAGTCGCCCGTGTGTTGGCCTGACGAATGCGGAAGCTCATATCCTTGAGCGATCCAGTCTGCACGATGTATTTGGCTTCGAAGTCCCTCTCCCAGCGCTTTTGGTCGGTCAACGGATTGCCATCTGCATCCCGGCGCATGTAGACGCTGTTGGCATTGGAATAGTCGGCGTCCGTTCCTTTGCCATACCGCGCCATGAAGGACAGCCCTGGCACGCCGTAGGGCGCCATGCTGAGGTCGTAACGGAGCATCCAGGACTTTTCCTTGGGCGAGTTGAAGTCGCTGTACTGGATCGAGTTGTCGAGGTAGATGGAGTCGGCCTGGCGCAGGTAATCGAAGTCGTCGTCACCATTGTTGCGCTGGTGCGTCAGCGCCAGTGTGTGAGCACCGAACTGCACGCCAAGCTTGCCGCTCCAGATGCTGTTGTTGAATTCACCCAGTTGCTGGGAGCCTTCGTCCACCGCCTTGTAGTAATTGAAGCCACCGATCAGTGCCACCTCATCGCTGATCGGGTAGCGCAGGGATGTACCCACGTAGTACTGATCCCATGCATCTTTCAGTCGGCTGCTGTAAGCGCTGAAGCTGACGTTTTCATTGAGGCTGTAATCACCACCGAAGTAGCCGACCCACGGCGAATCGACACCACCCGCGTAAAAGGTCGCGAAGTTGTCGCGCATGTTGCTCGACACCGGCTGGCTCATCGAGTGCAAACGACCACCCTGCAGGGTCAGCCCATCCAGGCTGTTGTTGACGAAGGTAACGCCGCGGAAGGACTCGGGTAACAATCGCGAGTCACCGTAATGAACGACCGGCGTGGCAGGAAATACATCACCGACCGTCACCGTGGTATCGAATGCCCGCGCCTTCAGTGCGCCACCGACCTTGCTGTAGTCGTCGCGCGCCTCGCCATCGCGATCCACCGGCAGGACATCGAACGAACTGCGCCCGCCATTACGGCCACCGCCGGTGTCGAGCTTGATACCGAGCATGGCAAAGGCATCGACGCCAAAACCAACGGTGCCCTGGGTGAACCCAGACTCGAATTTGCCAATGATGCCGTGTGCCCAGGCCTCGGAATAACCGGCACCACCCGGCGCGGTTTCGCCGTTGCGATGATCACGGTTGAAATAGAAATTACGGTTGAGGATGCTCAAACTACTGCCTTCGATGAACCCCTCCTTCTGCTCATCCGCAATTGCACAATTGCTTCCAACGATCGCTGACATGACGGCAAGCGACAGTGCGGCTTTTTTCTTCATGGTTGCTCCAGACGTTAAGGCAGTTTTCTTATAGATAGGTGGCGCTTTTGTAATTCGTGAAACGTTGGCCAAACGCTATCTTCCGCCCGGGAGCTAACGCCAAGGTGATGGGGAAATTACAATTCTGAAAGGAATGAGTAGCCACGCGAACCATGCGTTGACGGCCACTTTTACGGGATGTCTGCCATTACGAGAATGAGCAGGAAGTTGCCCGCGAGTAGTCTGAAGACCGGGCCTACTGCAATTGAAAACGGCCTTGCAAGGCGAGCATTGCTCTGGCGGCGATGCGGGTATCGATGGGCTTCAAGGAGGGGTTGGGTCTGGCACACACCTGGTGCCGATCGGCGAATTGGCGATTTCGCGGTGAACGGCGGGTTGTATGGGAAATCCCCGGGGCGGCTTGCCCGCCCCGGGGTTCAGGACTTACTGATTACGTGTCACGCGCCAGATGGTATTGGCGAGGTCATCGGCGATGATCAGTGCGCCTTTCGGGTCAACGGTGACACCCACCGGCCGACCGCGGGTTTTGCCCTCGTCGGTACGGAACCCTGTGGCGAAGTCGATGGGCTCACCAGCCGGACGTCCGTCATTGAACGGCACGAAGATCACCTTGTAGCCCACCGGATTGTCGCGGTTCCAGCTACCGTGCTCACCGACGAAAACGCCATTGGCGAACTGCTCGCCCATCTCCGGGATGGAGAAGTCGACACCCAGCGCGGCGACGTGGGAGCCCAGGCTGTAGTCCGGTTTGATGGCACTTGCCGCCTTGTCCGGATTACCCGGTTTCACCCGCGTATCAACTGTTGTGCCCCAGTAGCTGTAGGGCCAGCCATAGAACTCGCCTTCACGCACCGAGGTCAGGTAATCCGGCACCAGGTCAGGGCCCAATTCATCGCGCTCGTTGACCACGGCCCACAGCTGCCCGGTCTCGGGCTGAATGGTCAGTGCCGTGGGGTTACGCAACCCGGTCGCGTAGGGCTTGTGAGCACCGGTCTCGGCGTCGACCTGCCAGACCAGCGCGCGGTCGGCTTCGACTTCCATGCCGCGCTCGCCAATATTGCTGTTGGAGCCGATCCCCACGTACAGGTACCGACCGTCCTCGCTGATGGTCAGCGCCTTCGTCCAGTGATGGTTGATCGCGGACGGCAGGTCGGTGACCTTGGTCGGTGGGCCACCGGCTTCGGTCTGCCCATCTTCATAATCGAAGCTGACCAGTGCATCCTGGTTGGCGACGTACAACTTGCCCTCGAAGAAGGCCAGGCCGTAAGGCGCGTTGAGGTTTTCGGCGAACACCGTCTGCACCTCGTAGGTGCCGTCGCCATCGGCATCACGCAGCAGGGTCAGGCGATTGCCACTTTTGACCTTGGTATTGCCCTGAGCCTTGATATAACCCGCGATCACGTCCTTGGGCTTGAGCTTCGCAGCGTTGCCGCCGCGGCCTTCGGCGACGAGGATATCGCCATTGGGCAGCACAAGCGTCTGACGCGGAATACGCAGGTCAGTGGCGATCGCCGTGACGCTGAAACCCTCGGGCACGGTAGGCTTTTGATCGCCCCACTCCTCTGGTTCGGCGATCTTCATGCTGGGTAAAAAACCGCGTTGTGGTTCCGGCAGTTTGGGATCCGGGCCACGGTGCATGGTGGTATCCGCTTCGCCGCCGCAGGCGCTCAGCAACAGCGCCATGCTCAGGACAGTCAGTGAGCTTGCAGTTCTCATTCGACACCTCCCGAACGCAGGCCGCTAAGACCGATCCACGCCGTAATGGTGATCAACAGGGTCACTATCACCGACAGCACCAGGCTCGCCGGCATGATGGCCCAGGCGTCTTTCGCGTGCTCGAAGGCGTTGACCAGCCCGAGTACCCAGGTAATCAGCAACAGCAGGAAGTACATGACCGGGCGCCCGGCCTTGCGGTCGGCACGGATCAGATTGACCAGCGCGAACAGCAACGCCAAACCGGAGAACAACAACCCACCAGCGATTAGCCAGGCGGCGAAGTTGCTCCACTGGATCTGGAAGGTCTTGTAGTAGGCGACGTCGCTCAGCAAGGCGCCGAGAAACAGGGGGACGGCTCCGGCAAGCAGGATCGCATGTAGCGGGCTTGGCGTGCGTCGATAGACGGGGTGGGTGGTAACGGTCACGGCGGCTCCTTATCGTTCAGCGACACTGGATCGAGGCTCGGTACGAATGCACCAGCCCGTCAGGCTCGCGCTGACTGCGCATAGGAAAGGATCGCGCTGCCGGAACGTTAGTTCACCTCCATTTCCCGACGGAAATATTTTGAAAAATCGACTGCATTGCTCAACAGAGAATCTTCCACAATCGGCTGCCTGGAGTGAAAGTGCCAGGCAGCCGATTGCACCTCAACGTGCAGTACTGCTGCATCATCGGCGTATGCAGCAGTCGTTCAGGGCTTGGGCAGATAGCCCGGCAGTGCCTCTACCCGCTCGAGCCACCGCGCGACGTGGTGGTACGGGCTGAGATCCACACCGCCTTCAGGCGCCAGCACGACGTAAGGGTAAACCGCACAATCGGCGCCACCCGCCTGGTCACCTGCGCAAGCCCGAACTACCTGCGCAGCGCTCCGACCATCGACACACCGCAATCACTGAGCGAGCACGCCTGCATCGCGCTGGCCTCGCAAGGCCGCCACTGGTACTACCGCCACTAGGGCAAGGAACTCACCGAAACCATCACACCTAGGCCGGTATGCAACCAGATCCGCGCTGCCAGCCAGGCCAGCGTGGAAGGGTTAGCAGGCCGTTGAAAAACGTTGGCGAGGCAGCCAGCGCAAGGCAAAAACAGGCGAAAAAGCGGAGTTTACGTGTTGTAAATGAGCATTTTGAGCCTGTTTTTAACGCCGCGATGGCCACGCAGGTAGTTTTTCAACAGCCTGTTAGGCATCACCCGGCTGATGCATTACCAGGTGGCGGACGAGCTCGCCAATGACCGCCTGGTGAGAGTCCTAGAGGATTTCGAGCCGGTGGATTTGCCGATCCAATTGATCTACCCGCATTCCCTGCAGCTCTCTCCGCGGGTGCGCGCACTCGTGGAGTGGGCATGCCCGCAGTTGGAGAAGCTTGTGCCAGATCCTTGCAGCCCATGACGATCAGCCCAACAACCCCTTGAAGAACTGCGAGGCGTTTTCGTCGAGGGTGGCGATGTCGTAGCCGCCTTCCTGCACCACCACACAAGGCAGGCCAAAGGCGCGGATACGGCGCCCCAGTTCCCTGAAGCCGGCATGGCTAACCGAGACCTTGGACTGCGGGTCGTTCTCGTAGATGTCGAAGCCCAGCGAGAGCACCAGCACCTGCGGGGCGAAGTCGCGAAGGGCCTGTTCGGCCTGGCCGAGGTAGGCGAAGAAATCCGCTTCGGATGCGCCATGGGGCATTGGCAGGTTGAGGTTGTAGCCCTCCCCTCGGCCACTGCCCTTCTCGTCATCGAAACCTGCCACCACCGGGTAGAAGTTGGTCGGGTCGCCATGGATGGAGATGTACTGCACATCGTCACGCTCGTAGAAGATCTCCTGGATGCCCTGGCCGTGGTGCATGTCGGTATCGAGGATGGTCACCTTGTCGAAGCGCGCCCTGAGCACTTCGGCGGCGATGGCGGCGTTGTTGAGGAAGCAGAAGCCACCGGCTCCTTCGGCACGGGCGTGATGGCCCGGCGGGCGGCACAGGGCATAGGCCTGCGGCTCGCCGTCACGCACTGCAACAGCGGCAGCGACTGCCGCTTGCGCTGACCAGTAGGCGGCCTGCCAGGTGTGCTCACCGATAGGGCAACTGCCGTCGGCCAGATAGCGTGCGGTCTTGCCGAGGATGCCGCGCAGCGGATTGTTCTCGCGGATGAAGATGTTCGACATCACCTCGTCGCCCCAGTCTTCGTCCACTTCGTGCCACTGCGTGTAGGCGTCTCGCAAGTACTCCAGATACGCGCTGCTGTGCACGGCATTCAGCGGCGCAAGGCCGTGATCCTCGGGTTCGATCAGCGCGAAACCGAGCTGGCGCGCCATGGCCAGCAGCGGATCGATACGCGCCGGTACTTCCTGGGGCTCGCGCATCTGCCCGCGGGACAGGTAAGAGCGTGGGTGATGCAGACGTTGGTGCGGATGGAAGAAAGTCTTCATGGCGATTCTCGTCAAAGCGTTGGTCTCGCGGTGCCGGCGGCCAGCACCGGGGCTGACGGCCAGCAGCGCTTGTCGTTTCAGTAGCCCAGTTCGGCGTCGACCTGATTGTTCAAGGGCAGGCCGGCGTTCAGGCGTTCGAGGTTGTCGGCGATCTGGCTGGCGATGCAGGCATCGGAGGCGGCAGAGGCCATGTGCGGCGTCACCCACACACCAGGCACTTGCCACAGTGGCGACTCCTTTTGCAGCGGCTCCTCGGCGAACACATCCAGCAGCGCGCCGCGCAGTTGACCGCTGGCCAGCGCTTCGAGCAGGTGGCTCTCTTCCACATGCTCGCCGCGGCCGCAATTGACCAGCGCAGCACCCTGAGCCATGCGTGCGAACACCTCATGGTTGAGCAACCCGCGAGTCGCTGGCGTCAGCGGAAGCAGATTGACCAGCAGGTCGAGGCCGCCAAGAAACTCAGGCAGCGAGGCGTCCCCGGCGAAGGTGGCGACATCCGGGAGCTGCCGCGCGGTGCGGGCCCAGCCACGAACGGTGTAGCCCGCCTGCGCCAGCCGCAAGGCCACCGGCGTACCGATGGAGCCCAGGCCCATGACGCCGACCTTGAAGTCCCGCGCGGTACGTTGTACCGGCCGCTGCCACTGCAGGCTCTGGCGACCATTGAGCACCTGGTCGAAGCCGCGGTGAAAATGCAGCACGCCCCAATGCACGTATTCGGCCATGCCTTGGGTATGGTCGGGGTCGACCACACGGCAAACGGGAATCGAACCCGGCCGCGAAGGGTCATGTTCCAGATGATCCACGCCGGAACCGATCGAATGGATCAGCCGCAGCGCCGGCAGCCGGCCCAAACTTCCGGCCGCGGGATACCAGCACACCGCGACCTCGGCCTGCTCGGCGCCCTCCTCGCCTGGGCGCAACACCTGCAGATGCGGCGCATGTCGAGTGAACAGACCGGCCAGCCAGTCTTCCAGTTTCGGCTCTCGGCAGAGCAATACGATGCGCGCCATGAGCCTAGCTGCACCAATCGTTGCGCTGATCGTCGATCAGGCTCAGGGCGGCCTGCCAGGCCAGGTCAATGATGCCCTCGACTCCATCGCGGGAGAACTGCGCCGCGGTATGCCGGCACACTTCTTCACTGGGGATGTTCAACGCCACGCCTGCCGCCATCGCCTGAATCTGCGCCTGGCAGGCACGCTCGAGAAAATAGATCTCGTGGAAGGCATGCGCCACGCTCTGACCGCCGGCCAGCAAGCCGTGGTTACGCAGGATCATCGCGTTGTGCGTGCCCAAGTCGGCGACCAAGCGAGCACGCTCATCCAGCGATAGCGCGATGCCTTCATAGGTGTGATACGCCAGGTTGCCATAGAACTTCAGGGCATGCTGAGTGAGCGGCAACAGGCCGTCACGCTGGGCAGCCACGGCCATTCCGGCGGCGGTGTGGGTGTGCACGATGCACTGCATGTCCGGCCGTGCAGCGTGAATCGCCGAATGGATGACAAAGCCGGCCGCGTTGACCCGACCCTGGCCGTCCAGACGATCCACGACATTGCCGTGCAGGTCGATCAGCACCAGATCGCTGGCGCGCATCTTCTCGAAGGCAACGCCATAGCGGTTGATCAGAAAGTGATGCTCGGGCCCTGGCACGCGCAGGGTGATGTGCGTGTCGATCAGGTCGGTCATGCGGTAGTAGGCGACCAGCCGGTACAGCGCGGCCAGGTCGCAGCGGGCCTGCCATTCGACCTCGGTGAGGGTATTGGGTTTGCTCATGGGGTAACGGCCTCCGGGTTGGTCAGGCTGACGGGTTGCCGCTCGCTGGCGCGCAGGTGGGCCAGGCCGATGACGCCAACCAGCGACATCAGCGCGAGGATGCTGAAGAACAGCGCCAGCGGCCACCACTGCCCGGCGTACTGCCCGGCCAGGTAGGTGCCGATCAGCGGCGTCAAACCACCGGTCAGGCCGCTGCCCAGTTGATAGGCAATCGAAATGCCGGAGTAACGCACCTGCGCTGCAAAGGCTTCGGCCATGTAGCCGGCGATCGCCGAATACAGCGCCGCCAACAGCAATACGGCCAGGGCGATACCTGCCGTCATGTAGATGAGGTTACCGGTCTGCACCAGCATGAACATCGGGTACGGCACCAGCATGCACAGCCCCGCCACCCATTTGAGGAAGCGCCCCTCACCAAAGCGCTCGGCGAGCAGTGCCGAACACGGCTGGGAGAGGAACTGCAGAATGGTCACCAGGAACAGGCAGTCGAGAATGGTCGACTTGGATATGCCCTGATACTGCGTCACGTAAGTGATCATGAAGGTGTTGGTGAAGAAGAACCCGCCGGAACCGATGGTCACCGCCAAAGCGGCGAACAGGATCTGCCGCCAGCTATGGCGGATGACATCCTTGACCGGGCTCTTGGAGGTCTGCTTCTGCTCCTTGACCTTAGCGAACTCCGGCGACTCGGGAACACCGAAGCGGATGAACAGCCCTACCATCATCAATACGCCACTCAGCAGGAACGGCACACGCCAGCCCCAGCTCATTAGCGCGTCCTGATCCATCTCGCTGATGGCGCGAAAGGCGATCAGCGCCAGCAGCAGGCCAGCCGGGCTACCCAGTTGCGCGAAGGAGGCAAAGAACACCTTGCGGCCCTTGGGCGCGTGCTCGCTGGCCATCAGCACAGCGCCGCCCCACTCGCCACCCACCGAAATACCCTGCAGGAAGCGCAGCGCGACCAGACCTATCGGGCCCCAGATACCGGCCTGGGCGTAGGTTGGCAGCAGGCCGATGCAGGTGGTCGCCACGCCCATCAGCACCATGGTGAACAGCAGCATCTTCTTGCGCCCGAGACGATCCCCGAGATGACCGAACACCACCCCAGCGAACGGCCGCGCGATGAAACCGACAGCGAAGGTGGCGAAGGCGGCCATGGTGCTCAGCACCGCGTTGTCACTGGGGAAGAACAGCTGCCCCAGCACCAGCGCGGCGGCGAAGGCGTAGATGTAGAAATCGTAGAACTCGATCGTGGTGCCGATGAAGGCGGCCGCCGCGGCACGGCGCGGCGTGGAGGTGGGTGTAGTCATCGCAAGCTCCCGGATTCGTTTTTATAGGCAGGAGAAAAAGCACATCCCAGGTGCGGGATCGGTCGCACTCTGGCGGTGCATTGCCAGATCATGCCCCCGCCCCTATGCTAAGCAAAGCTTCTAATATCAATACTCAAGTATAAGCAATACGGATAATCGAACACCCATGAACCCCGGCCACCGCAACCCCGAGGCCCGTCGTTTCCTCAACGACCGGTTGGACTGGAACCTGCTGCGCACCTTCCTGGTGATCGGCCAGGAAGGCAGCATCAGCCGCGCCGCAGCCCGCCTGCACCTGAGCCAGCCAGCCGTCAGCCAGGCCCTCAAACGCCTCGAGGAACAGCTGGAAAGCGCCCTGGTAATTCGCAGTGGCCCACGCATCGCGCTGTCCAGGGCCGGCGAGGAAGTCATGCAGATCGCTGCCGAACTCTACGGCACCGTCTCGCGCCTCGGCCCGGCGCTGGACGCCCCAGAGGAAAACGTTGCCGGCAAGATCCGCATGCTGATGATCAGCCGCATCCAGTCGAGCTTCTACGACGACTTCCTGGCCAACTTCCATGTCGACTACCCCAGGGTCGAGTTCGAATTCGACGTGCTGCGCAGCTCCGACGTGGTAAGCGCGCTGCTGCAGAAAACCGCCTCCTTCGGCCTGAGCCTGTGCCGAACGCCGCAGTCACGCCTGGAACAACGGGTGATGCTCAAGCAACGCTATGCGTTCTTCTGCGGCAAGCGCCACCCCCTGTTCGGGCGCAAGAACCTGAAACTCGGCGACCTGCAAAGCGAGAACTTCGTCAGTTTCACCAGCGACCAGATCGGCGGCAACCTCTCGCCACTGACCATATTCCGGGATCAGCAGGGCTTCACCGGCCGCATCGTGGCCTCCTCGCCCAGCCTCGACGAAATACGCCGCCTGGTCGCCGCCGGCTATGGCATCGGCTGCCTGCCGGAACATATCGTCGCCAAGGACGTGCAAGCCGGCGAAGTCTGGCGCCTGCCGCCTGCCGAAGGTGTCATCGACGTGGACGTCTACCTGCTCTGGAACCGCGACCAGAAACGCACCCACGCCGAAGCGATCTTCCTGGAGCGCTTCGAGCAAGCGTTGCGGGCGACGGAGTTGCAGGATCGGTTTTGAGCAGCGATGCAGGGGCAACACCGCCTGCATCAGCCTTGCGCACCGACTAGAGAAATTCCACCCCTTCGCACTTGTAGGCACCGATGAACAGGTCGTCGGTGAGAATTTCACCGTCGAGGTTGAAGCAGAACAGGTAACTCTCGGTGCGATCACCGATCTCCACGCTCTTGAGGCCGATGCATTCGTTGGGGTGGCCGGGTACCAGCTTGAACGAGGAAATGCCGCGCTCGGGCACTCGTTCACCAATCTCCAGCACTTGAATGTCGCTAAAATCCTCACTGGCGATTACCAGCTTGTTGCTACCTCTCTCGCGACCGTCGACCTCCTCATCGAAGGGCTCGGTAGATACCTTGCGGGGGAAAAACAGCCATTGGCGTCGGTACGGATGCCATTCAGCCGCCTCATGGATCACGTACCCCTGCTCGCCCACGCCCAGCGCTTCGCGGATCAGTGCATAACGATCCTGCCAATCGATGCTCTGCAGGCCGTAGTCACGGCCGACCACCTTCACCCACTCCTCCTCGGGACGCTTGCCGTGGCTACCGACTACCAAGTGATCGCCCCAGAGCGTGGCCCATTCGCTCTTGAAGCCCTTGAAGCGTTCATCGCCGCTGCCGGTCATGAGGATCTGTCGCGGGATCAGCTGGTTGTGCTCGCGTATCTCGCAGACTAGACCGGTGCGGTCGTCGAAGGTCAGCAGGCGCTTGCCGAACATCACCAACTCGGAGAATTCCGCACCCCGACCGCCTTCGGCGATCAAGCTGACCAGCTGGAATTCGCCACCTTGCTCGGGCAAGATTTCCTCGAAGCGATAATGCGCGCGACCCGCTTCGTCAACAACGCGGTGCAGGCGGTCATGCCGCAAGGTCGAGCGCCAGGCGACCTGACCATCTTCCAGTTCGATCTGCGAGGCATGGTCTTCGTCGGTGATGATCGCCAGCAAGTATTCATTGGTCTGGTCATCGTATCGCTCCAGGCGCTGGCGGTCGGCATCGAAGTGGGTCATTTGGGTAGTACCTTTACTGGATTGCAACGGCAGACCCCCGCCACGGCACCTCAGTTCAGAACAGTTGCAACGGCTCAGCGATTTCGAGGACGTGGGCAGCACACAGAGAGAGATTCGTCCCCTATTGTTCTATAGCGCTTCGGTAGTTGCCGGATCAGGCGCCAGCTTTGCGGCATTTCCACAGCGGGCGGTTTCGGTCAACAGCACCGCCGACGCGTTGATCTGCTGGCCATTGTAGTAAGACACCACCGGCTCCGTACTCAGCGCGCCCTGACCCGCCAAGGCATAACCGCGCTCACCACACAGCTTGCTCGCCTTCTTGTCGATGGCCTTCAGTAAGGCCTCTTTCGACTGGAAAATGTTGCCGTGAGCGGTAAGACGATACTCACCGGGTGCCACCTCCTGGTAATTGGTGATGGCGCAGCCGGTCAAGCACAGCAGGGGAATAAGCAGTAGTGAACGCATGATGGCCTCCTTGGCCTTATTCGAAATCAGGGAACAAATAGGCCGCAAATAGGGGCAGACCACGATTGGTGGGGCGTTAATCGTGGTCTGCCCCTATTTTTCACTCGCCCAGTTCTACGGCCAGAAAATAAATCTGTCCCCTTTTCTATCATGTGAAAAATAAATCTGTCACCTTTTCTCTGTCACCTTTTCTCTATTCCCACTCAGCTCCTGCAATCGCCCTAACCTACCATCTCCTTTATGAAGCGAAGCCCCGCTTCATCCCGAATTGCATAGATACTTTCATACTGAAAAGAAAGAATGAACCTACAGCTTTCCCTCTCAGCCAGGAAACTCAAAAAGCGCTTAATATCATCATAACTTTCTGCAAGAAGATTACCCGGACAATGAAATGCGCCTCTTACCCCTACCCCCCAACTTACATTTATTTCTTCAGTCACGACCTCCTCAAAACCATGACACTCTCGAAATACAAAGTAAGCATTAGATCCCTCAAAGTTTCCTGACACCCCATCGCCATCAACGGAGATTTTTGCTCCGAATTTAGATAATACTGAAGAAATCCCCCTCATTGAGATACCAGACTCCACTTCAAGACTCATAGTTATTGTCATTTTGCAACCTCGATGACCTTAAACTCACCATTCTTCATAAGATATAGCTTCTTCAAACCCTCAACCGGCCTGAGGGTCAAAGCACTCTCGAAAAAGGGGACAGATTTATTTTTCTGACACTTTCCTAGGCCTACCCTGACCCCGTAGCTCTATCCGTTGTCCTTGGACTCTCTCTATTTCATCCACAAAACGAGCACTACCGGTTAACTGCCCTCTCTGAAGTGCAGTCCGGATCAGTTCAATTTCACTTGACGTTACAGCTTGGCGCATGAACTCCATATAACGGATACGACGCCTTTCAGGCGTATCGCCAAGTGCGATGAAGCAAGGGTCAATATCCAACCAATCACTGTCCGCTTGATCAGTGGCGCGCATCTGGTAACTCGACCAGGGGTAGTCACCTGCCTCGGCAACCATACGGGCCCGAACCGGGTTTAACTCGATATAGCGGCAGCAGGCAAGTAAGTAGGCGTCTGACTCGACCACACTGGACTTGTAACGGCTCTCCCAGAGAGTGCCGGTGCGCCCTTCCAGACGATTTCTATACCGCGTGGCACGCGCTGCCAACGCCTTCATCAACAGTCCCAACCCAGCGATGGCCTCACCGGGCGCCAGCAGTAGATGGACATGATTTGTCATCAGGCAGTAGGCGTAGACCTTGATCCCGAAGACGTCTTTCAACTCGCGCAGATCAGCAATATAACGTTGATAATCCTGATCGCCGACAAAGACCACCTGCCGATTATGGCCTCGCTGCACTACGTGATGCGGGTAGTTAGGCACCACAATGCGTCCCATCCTTGGCATAACAACCTCCTTCCATTAAGGCTTTCAGCTTAGTCGATCATGTGAAAAATAAATCTGTCCCCTTTTCTTACATCCATTCCCCCTGCGACCGCACCGAGCGATGAAAAGACGGTCTCTGTCCTATACGATCGCCACCAGGCAACGATTCACCGCGCCACAGCGTGACCTATTCAGACACAAGGACTATCCCCATGAAAGCCTTTCAGATCGGCAACCAGCAAGGCCTGGACAGCCTCACCGCAACCACTCGCCCCGCCCCGATTGCAGGCCCGGGCCAAGTGCTCGTCGCCCCACGCCTGGTCAGCCTGATCAGCCGCGATGTGCAACTGCTGCGTGGTGTCTACGGCGCGCGCCAGGCACCAGAAAGGATTCCGGTCTCCGAAGGCGTCGGCGATGTCATCGCGGTAGGCGCAGGTGTGAGTAACATCAAACCTGGCGATCGCGTGGTCTGCGGGCATTTCCCCAACTGGCTGGAAGGTGAATTCCGCCCCGATGTATTCGCCCATGACATCGGCATATCCCACGACGGCTGGCTGGCCGAACGGGTCGTATTACCCGCCGCCGCGGTTATTCAGGTGCCGGCTTCGCTCGCCGACCAGGACGTTGCCGCACTGGCCTCGGCCGGCCTCACCGCCTGGAACGCGCTGATCGAAGTGTGCAAGGTCAAACCGGGCGAGCTGGTGCTTTGCCTGGGCACCGGCGGCGTTTCGCTGGCAGCGCTGAAACTCGCCAAGCTGCGCGGCGCACGCGTGGCCATCACCTCCTCCAGCGACGAAAAATTGCAGATCGTGCGCCAGCTCGGCGCCGACATCACGATCAACTATCGCCAGCATCCGGACTGGGCCGCCCAGCTCATGGCCCTGACGGATAACGGCGGCGCCGACGTGATCATCGAAACCGGCGGCCAGGACACCCTGGGCCAGTCCATCGCGGCAGTCGCCGCCAACGCACGCATCGCCGTGATTGGCGTAACCCCTGGGCAGCAATCGCCGATTCCGAATTACCTCTCGCTGATCCTCAAGAACGTGACCATCCGCGGCATCGCCAATGGCAGCCGCACAATGTTCCAGGAACTGCTACGCGCCACCGAAGCGAACCGTATCGAAACGGTGATCAGCAAGACCTTCAAATTCGAGGAGGCGCCGGCCGCCTATGCGTACTTCGCGGCGCAGAAGCAGGTGGGGAAGGTGTTGATCGAGTTCGGTTGAGCGACTTTAGTACGGGAGCAAAACAGGTAGGCGAGTTATCTGTCCGCCTACCTGCTTAGCTCAGGGTGCTCCCGATACTCCCCGCCAATTTCCGTAACGTTTCGCAGCACCACTGCCCGGCAATGGTTGATGCTCAGTCAGCATTGAAGCAGATGCCGAGTACGGGAAAAGGGGACTGGATGCGAGCCAGAAAGGGGAAAGGGGACAGATTTATTTTTGGCCCGCAGAACTGAGCGAATAAATAAATCTGTCCCCTTTTCCCCTTTTCCCCTTTTCCCCTTTTCCCGATCTCCTTCAATTGAGACCCTCAGCTTAGCCAATCAGGAGGAAAATAAATCTGTCCCCTTTTTCCCTTTCTTTTCCGCTTTTTCCCTTAAGGCGTTAAGGCGCCGGTACACCTGGGAACACTTTATTCCACAATATTCCCACCAAGTAGCTTTTAGCATCACTTTTATCATCTGCTGGATAGACAACATAACTGTCATTATCAAGCAACTCAACCCAAAGAGCAGATTGATCATTAAAAAGCCCAAGCAATTCATGCTCTATTTTTTCTCTCTGACGCTTATCATTTAGCACACGCCCCAAAGCAGCGAATGCCTCACTTTCATCCAAACCAACATCCACCGAAAATATAGAGCAGAGTAGGTTTTTTATAACTGGATAATCCTGCATAACATCACCTAGATGGGAATATGGTTATAGTTTCCCATTTTTTTGTAACTGCAAAAAGGGGACAGATTTATTTTTGGCCCGCAGAGCTGAGCGAATAAATAATCTGTCCCCTTTTTCCTTCGTCCCCGCCCCCCGAAACCGACTATAAATATATCATGTCCAGTTCTCATCAAACTCGGCCCTATAGCCATTCTCAATACGCTCAACGAGTAGCGGCGCACTAATAATGCCGTCAGTAGGATACTTTAGCTCATCAGTCGTTAGCTTTCTTTCAAGCCTAAAAAATTCAGTACCATCCCATAGCCAAAGGGAACCGCCAGCCCCCCCATTCCTAGCACGAAAAGTAGGAAAGCTTTTCAATACTTCAGGAATTTCAACATTCACGACAACAGAAACAAGCCCTTGGTTGACAGCAGATTGGGCAACAAAAAAAGCAGAAAACTGCACTCCACCTGCAACAACAACAGAAAAATCCTTAGGCTGCTGATTATAAAACCCTTGAAAAACACGGATCAAAAAACCAAACTCTGGATGTTTATGGGTGACTTGTGCGTATGATACACCCTCTGAAGTCAACACCTGTAACACATCGCCCAGCTTTATTCTTTTGGCCATTTAGAACCCCTCACATCCGGCATCTTTCAAAAGTTTAGCACCCCAAACCAAAGCAGCTTCATACTTTGTTGGATTTTTTACGGAAAAAAGGGGACAGATTTATTTTTCTGACACTTCCTAGGCCTCCCCTGACCCCGTAGCTCTATCCGTTGTCCCTGAACTCTCTCTATTTCATCCACAAAACGAGCACTACCGGTTAACTGCCCTCTCTGAAGTGCAGTCCGGATCAGTTCAATTTCACTTGACGTTACAGCTTGGCGCATGAACCCCATATAACGGATACGACGCCTTTCAGGCGTATCGCCAAGTGCGATGAAGCAAGGGTCAATATCCAACCAATCACTGTCCGCTTGATCAGTGGCGCGCATCTGGTAACTCGACCAGGGGTAGTCACCTGCCTCGGCAACCATACGGGCCCGAACCGGGTTTAATTCGATATAACGGCAGCAGGCAAGCAAGTAGGCGTCTGACTCGACCACACTGGACTTGTAACGGCTCTCCCAGAGAGTGCCGGTGCGCCCTTCCAGACGATTTCTATAGCGCGTGGCACGCGCTGCCAGCGCCTTCATCAACAGACCCAACCCAGCGATGGCCTCACCGGGCGCCAGCAGTAAATGGACATGATTTGTCATCAGACAGTAGGCGTAGACCTTGATCCCGAAGACGTCTTTCAACTCGCGCAGATCATCAATGTAACGCTGATAATCCTGATCGCCGACAAAGACCACCTGCCGATTATGGCCACGCTGCACTACGTGATGCGGGTAGTTCGGCAACACAATACGTCCCATCCTTGGCATAACAACCTCCTTCCATTGAGGCTTTCAGCTTAGTCCATCAGCAATAAAATAAATCTGTCCCCTTTTCCTGTCCCCTTTTCCTGCATTCAAATTACCCTTGCGGGCTAGGTGCAACCTCTTCACCATTTAAATATACTGAAACTACGCTACCCTCCCATCCGTAGCAAATAATGCCCTTATCGAAATATTCGACTTCGAAACACCCATTCCCCCCAGCTCCAACAACATCAACCGAGACACCAGGCTCAAGCAAATACTCCTCAGCCCAAGGCTCGATAATAAGCAAAATACATTCAGACGTCCCATTAACACAGCTTATCTTCATAAAATGTCAATCCCAATTATCTAAAATCTTCTGCATGAGTGCAACACGATTCCTAGCAGTGAGATTGTTTGAATTTCTATTAAACTCATTAGAGTAAAAATCTCTCCACTGAGCAGCCATTTGTTTCGTCAATCCTTGCGCTTGCATTGAGGCAACTTCTGAGTGATTGATAGTATCGATGCGATTGAGTGCTCCCTCTGGCCTAGCCCCCCAACCAATTACGTCTTTCCCAAATTGGCTTTGAGTCATTCCTTGAGGCACTAATGGTCGATCTAGCTTAGGAACTGCAGGATTAGTTACTCCTTTAGGAGTATCAGTAGCGGCATTACTCCCTTTGATATCAGGTTTAGGCGTTGTCGAGTTTACACTGATTACCGTTTTACCGCCCTTACCAGAAACAGATCCAGTGAGAATACTACTAATCAACCCACCACCATTGATCAGTTTCTGATCAGACTCGTATGTCTCGGGCTCTAAATCATATCCTTCAATTTTCTCTGCAATAAGCCTGCCCGCAGCTTCGTTGAGTGAGTCAAGATAATTATTTATGCTTTGCCCAATATCTGTTTGAGCAAACGCTTGCTCAACAGCAAATTGAATGATCCCTTTTGGCCCACTCAAGCCCGCCACTACTATCCCAACCGCTAGCGCATTCTTGGGGTTTTTATCGATATAAATCTGAACATTTGCGGCATGATCTAAGATCTGCTGCAAAGCATTCGGATCAGCCGGATTAACCGTATCAGGCTTCAGAAGCACGGGAATGCGACCATCCGAAGCTGTGTTTACCTGCGGCTTTTCTTCATCTATACCGGGTATATCTTTGGCGGACATACCAAGTGCGGACGCGGCCTCACGAATCTGCTCTTCGGAAATTCCATTTATCGCATTAAGCTGAGCAAGTACGTTCTGCTGAAAGCCTGCATCGCCCACAATAGCCTTGGCATCCTTGAGCTTCATGCCGTTCAACAGCAGCACTTCGAGCCCGTCTTCAGCGATATTAGCGAGTCCCGCTTGCCCGGCGCCTGCAGGCCGATCGATACCTAGAATTTTTTCCAAGCGGTTGTAGCTAACATTCAGACCAACACTGATTTGCCCCAGATTCTCCTTGGCCGTCTCATCATAGTTAGCAAGCGCTGTAGCCCATTGCTTAACAGTGGCCTTAGGGTTCTTCAAAGCATCGATGGACGACTTACTCACATACAGGTCAGTACGGCTCTCCTCGTCCTTGGTGATCTCGTACGCACTGCCCACGTCTCGATTGAGACCTGCGGTCGAGTCACCGCCTGTTTCCGCGTCGCGACGTACAATAATTTCGCCTTCACCAACAGTGGCGCGGGCTATTTGCTCACGCTCCCGCTCGTATTCGTAGCCCTCCACACTCCATCCAGTTTGGCCTTTTTCACCTTTACCGGACTGACTCTTATCCTGCTGACCAGTACCGTAGCTGCCACCCACGTTGAGGTAGTAACTGCGCTCACGGTCCTCGCCATGAATATCGCGGAAGCCCAAGGTGTCGGTTTCCAACTTGAGATTGCCGCTCTCAGAAGCAATCACCGCCCCATCGATTTGAGTGTGTTCGGCAGTGTTTATGTCCAGGCGATCTCGAGCGATAACGCGCGTCTGATCGTTCACCCAATCGGTCTTGCCACTGGTCTCCCCGAAACCAACCGAGCCGCTGACGCTAGCGCCGTAGCCTATAGTGACCGTGGCACTGACGTCGTACTCCTTACCTGAGGCTTTACCGGTATCGGGCACAGAGGAAATAGTGATATTACGCCCCACATCACCTTTTACGTTCTCGCCCTCCACGTGAGCACCGGTGATGCTGGTATCGCGGCCACTGACGAAATTCACATCGCGCCCTGCATACAAATAGGCGTTCTGCATCTGCTCGCCTTCGCGATCAAGCTTGCCTTTGCCCAGGCTGGCACTGACGTAAACACCGAAACCTTCGCTACCTACAGTAACGCCAGCCTCCCCGCCCGCGTTGCGCCGGTCGTTGTCGGTACTGCTCTGGTTCTGCGCCGCGCCAATGAGCAGGTCGTTACCTGCATTCAGATTGATGTCTCGCCCGGACTGTGCGTGGGTACCGATCAGGGTGAGGTCATTACTCGCGTCCAGATTGACATCCCGACCTGCTAGCAACTCACTCGGGCTAGACGTACCTTGTCGCCCTTCCTGGGTAGCTGTACCGGCACTTGCACCGACACCGAGTTTGAAACCACCCGAGGTTCCACCTTTAATCCCGCCCTTACCTTGTTGTTGCTCACTATCAACGACGTATTCGCCCCGAGCGACGCCTATCGAAACGTCATTGCCCTTGATATTGATATCGCGCCCGGTCTGCAGGCGGCTGCCGTCGATAGAGACATCGTTGCCAGCAACCATATTGATGTCGTTACCAGCCTCCAGGCTGGAACCACGACCACTGACCTCCGTTTGGCTGACACTTTGGCTCTGGCTGCTGCTGCCCAAGTGGCCATCGAACGTCGGGCCAGACATAAATTGGCTAACGCCATCTATAGCCTTGAGCGTGCTTGAGTGCTGGCTGACCGTGTTTTCACCTTTGCCAGCGCCGCTTACCGCGTCCTTGGTACGCTCGAAGTTGTGGTTGACTGTCGTGCTCGTACCATTGCGCTTCTGACTCTGCTCTCTTTCAATGCTCGACTGTTCACGGGCGGCATCGACGACAATGTCGCGCCCGGCCTTCATGTTCAGGTCATAACCGGCCTGCATGTCCGAGCCTTGCTGCCGGATATCGCGACCAGCGCGCACATCCAGATCGAGCCCGGCATTGATCTGGCTGGCGGCAGCGGTTTGTTCGGCGGTACGGGTCTTGTCCTTCAGCGCTTCAGCGCCTACGAAGGTGGTAAAGCCGTTGCCATCGGCGCTCTGGAGCAGGCCCACAGTCTTGGTGTTCTTCCACGAGGTGATCTGTTCGCTGCTGCTACCTGCGACGACGTTGACATCACGCCCGGCATCGAGCAGCACATTGCGACCCGCGCTGACGCCGCTGCCGACCACATTGATATCGCGCTCGGCGATCAGCGAAGCATCGCGCTCGGCATTGACCTGGCTGCCTACGTTGGTGGAGCGGATGCTTTCCTGGCCGCTCTTCTTGGCACTGGAGATGGCAATGTCACCACCCCAGCTTGGCGTGCCCACGGCCAACCCGACTGCGTCGCTGCCTGACAGACCGAACTTCTTCTTATACGACTCGCTGCGGCTATACGCTTCGTCATTGGCCGCTACCAGGTTGATATCACCCGTGTCCTTCACCAGCCCGGCGCGCAGCTCGACGTCGTTTCCTGCATCGGTGGTACTGGCGCGCAGGCGAATATCGTTACCCGCCGCGATGACCACGTCGTTGCCCGCTTCCAGTTCGCTGGCGACCTGGGTGGCACTGGTCTTGAGCTGGCTGCTGCCACTCTTCGAGAGGCCGAGGAAGCCGGATTTGGTTTTCTTCGAGTAGGAGCCATGCTCTTCGACACCGGACAGCACAGCCACATCGCCTGTGCCGCCAACCAGTAGGTCGTTACCCGCAGTGAGCTGGCTGCCGATGACGGTGACGTCACGACCACCATCGAGATTCAGGGCGCCGTTAGCAGCCTTGCTGGTATTGATTGTGAGGTCGTTGCCCGCCTCGATCACTGAGGCGACGTTGGTGCTGTCGTAGCTTTCAGTCTGCGTGGTCTTACTGCGTCCGAAGGAGCCTTTTTTCTTCTTGAAGTAGTAGGAGGCGTTTTCGTCCATGGCAGACAGAATCTGCACGTCTTGCCCGGCGTCGAGATCAACGTCTTCGCCGGCCTGCACACGGCTGGCGACCAGCCCCAGGTCATTCCCAGCGGCCAGACGAACATCCTGTCCAGCCTGCAACACACTCGACTGCTGGGTGATCTGGTCGCGACTCTGGGTGACTTTCTTGCTTTGTGAGAAGGAGTGACTTTCATTGGCTGCGCTGGTAATCAGCAAATCACGCCCTGCTTTCAGGTCTAGATCGCCAGCAGATTGAACACGACTGGCCACCACGCTCAGATCGCGGTCAGCGGCGATCTCAAGATTGCCGCCAGCATTTAGGTCGCTGCCGTATTGGGTAATACGCTCATCCCGGTAGTAGTTGCCACGCGTGCTGCTCTGTACCTTCTGTACGGCACCGAGTTCGACATCGCGACCGGCCACCAGCGACATCTCCGCATCGCTGGACAAGGCACCCGCGCGGTTGAGTATGTCGCGGCCTGCCGTTATATCCAGGTTGCCAGTTGCCTCGAAGCGTGCGGCGTTGTCGACATAATCCTGCTGCCAGCGCTGTGAACCGATGCGGCCAGTGTTGGTGGAAACGGTACGCTCGTTCACCACATCGCCAGTCAGTGCACTTGCACTGACATCTCGCCCGGCGATTATCCCGCCTTGCGCGTTGCGAATGCTTTCTGTAGCCATCAGCTGCAACTTGCCATTGGCCTCCATCAGACCGACGTTGGATACATTGCCTGCTTGAGCCGTGAGTTCCAGTGCCCGCAAGGTGCCTTGGTTGCTCAACTGGCCACCGGTGATCAGAGCGACGTCCTGGCCTTGGATTAGAGCGCCAGTCGGTGCCAGCCGGCCGTTCGCCTGGGCCATATAGAGCACGGGGGCCAATACCTTCTGGCCCGCCACCTCACGCTCTTCCATCCATACGATATCGTGGGTCAGTGCCGCGACCTGCTCAGCTGACAATGCAACACCCAGCGATAGGTTCAGCGCGTCCTTGCTCGCGATGGCGTTATCCATCAGGTAACGGAACTGTTGCTCGTCGCTGGTGATACCGGCCAGGAAGCGCTGCCCCGTACGGGCGATGATCGCGTCTCGTATGAGCTTCTGCTCATAAAGTCCATCCCCCAGCCGCCGTTGCATCTGATCAGGCGTAGCACCCAGGCGATCGATCATGTAGTCGGAGCTCAGGAAACTTGCCAAATCGGCAAAATCTGGATTGGTCTCGATCAGATAAGGGTGTTGGGTATTGGTGTTGACGCTGAATAGCCCGTTCTGCCCGGCCGGCAAAGAGAAGCTCGGCAGCCCGAGGGGATCTATGGCCTTTTGAGCGAGATCCGGCGGCAGCTGAGCATTGAGCAGTACCAGCGGGTTGGCATTACCGCTCACGGCTGTATCTACAGCCTGCTGTTGGCCATCGACGTAGGCGACGTTTTCACGTGTTACGCCATTTTCCAATCGATTTGCAGCGTTGATGAGTACCTTGCCGCCCGCTTGGACGATGGCGTCAGCAGCCGTACCGATATTGACCGACTGCTCGGTGGAGCTGGCCAACGAGTAGCCCAGAATTCTGGAGGGGACTGCGTATCCAGCTGCGGGATTGAAGTTTGGATTTACGCGATTTGTTATTTGCCGGTCGGGGGAAACAGGAGATGGCGGCTGCCCCTCATCGCGCGGATTTCCATTAATGAGATAGGAGTGAATAAAGAGCGAGTTGTACTTGTTGTATTCAGAGACTCCTCCACCACTACCGACCAACCCGAAGAAAACTGAGCTATTTTCCGAGTCACCCGGGTTACGAAACGTGCGGTTCCTTACCACACGCTCCTGCGAAGCCCCCTGACTTACGAAAGACTCGACTGAAATATCAACATCGCCGGCAGCTGACACCACGCTTTGCTGGTTATCAAACGTTTTACCCGCATGACTGAAGTTGCCGCCTGCTGTAATGACTGACGCTGCTGAGTCCGAAGTGACAACGCGCTCAAAATTCTCGGATACGTAATAGTAGAGATCGTAATGACGCCCTTTGCAGTCAATACACTCATAACGAATACTGCCTGAGAGCAGGCGTTCGGAGACGGTGAAGGCGTCCCGTCTATTGAGCAGCTTCTCTGCGTTCAAGCGCATGTCTTGTGCACTTTCGATTTCTGCAGAAATGTTTTCCAGAACCTTAGCGCTAGAAGATGACGCACCAACGAGAGTAAGACTCCCTTGGCTGTATATATTGGCAAAGCGGTTGGTCAGCTGGTCAGTGCGGAGTTCGAGGTTCCCGCCGCTGAATATCAGCCCGTCTTCGTTATGAACCTTCTCAGCAACGATGAGCAGTTGGCCTGCCGCCCCGGTGGTTCCTCGGGTCTCCAGGGATTTGGCCGCTAGTGCCAACCAAGAGCCGGTAGTCATCTTGCCGCGGCTCACTAAGTCGCCCAACGCAGTCAGCTTGCCATATCCGCCGCTGCGCACCTGCGCGCCTGTACCGAACTCCATGTTGTCGGCTCGCAGGTCAAGATTCCCTACGGCCAGCAGACTGCCTTTACCGCGGTAATCGCCACTCAGGCGCAGATCAATATGGCCGTTGGTTTCAATGCGACCATCATTGACCCAGCTTTCACCTTCAGTGATCAGGCTGTTGCCTGCCAATAGCCCGCCGGTGGAGGTCTGGGTCAGGCGGTCGATATCGAGGGTGATGGAGGCGGCCTGCAACAGGCTGGTATTGACCCACTCTTCAGCACTCAGGGTTACTGCGCTGTTGGTGATGAACTCGCCACCGGCCTGACCGAGCAGCTCCATGTCTAGGTTCAGACCGCCAGTGCCGAGGTGACGCACGACACCGCGCTGGTTACTGAGCGACTCAGTGTCGAAGGTCAGCGCCGCATTGCCCATTTCCAGCAGACCGTCATCGTTGTTCAGGCGGGTGCCGATATCGAAGCGGCTTTCGCCCGTGCTGCCCAAGGCACGCAAGCGGCCATCAGCATTGCTCAGGCTGTCGGCCTTGATGTCGAGGCGGCTGCCGGCTTCGACCAGACCACCATCATTGTTGAAATCGGTGGCAACTCGCGCTTCTATTGCCCCGCCAGCCGCCAGGGTGCCAGCGCTGTTATCGACAGATTCAGCTTTGATCGCCAGCGCTTGGCCAGCCAGGGCGCTGCCTTTGCGGTTGTCCAGCGTCTGGTTATCGAACGTCAGGTTGCGCTGGGCGACAACTTCGCCACTGCGGTTGTCGAGCTGCTCGGCCTTGAGGGTAGCGTTGCCCGCCACGGTGATCTTGCCACTCTGGTTGTCGAGCTTTTGTAGATCGGTGTTCAGGGTGCCATGGCTGGTCAGTTGACCGGCGTTGCGTACGTTGCCACCGTCGAGCTGCAGATGGCCGGCGCTGTTGGTGCTGCCGTTGGCTCGCACGCCCGCCTCGATGATGCCGGCGTTGTCCAGCTGCGCCGCTTGTACAGTTACCCGCTCACCGCCTGCCAGGCTTTCTTTAACCACGGTTTTGCCAGCGGCAGTGACCGTCGCATTGCGCCCGGCATAGGTATCGGCATTGAGCTCGATGGCATCGGCCACCAGGGTGACGTCACCGCTGGCCGCCATGCGGTTGGTGGTCAGTTGCCCATTGGCATCGATCTGAATATCACCGGCGCTGGCGGCCATGTCGCCGGCCAGTTTCACACCCACGCCTGCTTCGGTACCCACCAGGCGAATCGCCCCCGCGTACATGCCGCCCAAGGCCGAGCTGTCGATGGCCAGTTGCGGTTTATCGCTGCCGTCATCGGCCTTGGCGGTGGCCTGCAGAGTGGCGGCATCCACGTCGTTGCGGCCGGTGATGACGTTCAGGCGTTTGGCGTGGATCTCGGCGTTTAGCTTGGCGCTACGGGTGATCAGGTCGAACTGGTCGACGTTACCTGCGTTGAGACCAGCGCCTTCGATGGCGATGTCGCCGCCGTTGACGTCGAAGCCCTGCAGGCGACCGTTGTCGACCACCGGGGCGCCGGTGGTCAGGGTCGCGCGCGGGGTGTTGATGAAGCCGCAACCGTCACAGGTAATGCCATGGGGATTGGCAACGATGACGTGCGCCGACTGCCCGGCCACTTCCGTGTAGCCCTTGAGTTGGCTGCGGTTGCTGCCGGTGACCTCGTTGAGTATGACGTTGGCGGCACCGTTTTTTAGATTCGGGTTGCCGGTGATGTAGCCGCCCAGCTGGGTCGGTACGAAAGCCTGGGCGCCGTTGTTGAGGATCAGCCCCTGCTGCCCGACGTTGTAGTCGGTGAATTTGTTGTGCGACAGACCACTGCCGTTGGGCGTGGCGATGTTCACCACTGGCACGCCATTCTGTGCCTGGCCGATGGCGGCATTGCCGCCGGCTTGGGCATCGAGGCTCAGCTCGGCCGCCACCGTGACGATGGGATTAAGGAACATCACCCCTGCGACGATCAGGGCAATGTTTTGGAAGAATGGGCTGCGAACGTCCATGTAGAGTGCTCCGAGGCGTAAGCGAATCAGGAAATCAGAAGAAGAAGTCGACGCGGAAATGCACCGGGCGCTCGCGCTCGGTGATCACATCGGGGCGTTCCAGGGAATGGGCGAAGGTCACGGCGGCGGCCAGGTGCTCACCACGGGCGCTGAACTCCACGGCGTTGCCGCTCATGCGGCCGCTGGCGAGGCCGTTGTGCTCGCCGCGCTGGATAACGCCAACGTCGTAGGCCAGCGCCATACCGTATTGCTGCACGAAGGGTTGCAGCGGCGCCCAGGTGACGGGGCGGGTCCAGCGCAACTGGTTGCGCCAGTAACCACCGCTGTCGCCCGACAGGGACTGATCCTTGAAGCCACGTACCGAGTTGAGCCCGCCAATGCTGATGCGTTGCGAGCTAAACAGTACGTCTTCACTTTTCTGGCCGGTGGCCAGGCTGTCGAAACTGAAGCGCTCGCCCCACAGGCTGAAAGGCTGCAGGTAGCTGAGGGTCAGGCTGTATTTGTTGTAGCGCGCCACGGGCTGGTCACCACGAGGGTCGCCGTTGCCCTGGGCATCGAAGGCGCCAATGCCGCGTTGCCAGCCGATATCGGCGTTGACGAACGCACTGCCGATACGCCGGCCATGGTTGAAGCCCAATTGCCATTCGCTGAGGCGGTTGCTGGACAGATCCATGCGGTTGCCGAGGATAAAGTTGTTGGTGCGGACATGGCTTACGCCGGTGTTGAAGGCGGTCTTGCTGACGCTGTCACGGTGCAGTACACGCTCGGCGCGCAGGGCGTGCTGCTGGCTGTCACCGTCGGTCTCAAAGGGAAAGCCATCAGCGGTCTGGCCCAGGGTGCGGTAGTAGCTCTGGCTGTAGCTGTAGTCCACGCGCCACCAGCCGTAGGGGATGCTGTAGGACAGACTCTGGGCATGGGAATGACGGAAGCTGTCACTGACGGCATCGCGGCTGGCACGCAGGCTCAGTTGGTCGGCCAGGCCAAGCGGGCTGTCCCAGGTCAGGCCCAAGCCCCACTGCTGCTCGCCGGTGCTGCGCTGGCCATCGTTGTGGCGATTGATATTGGCGTGCCACGGTTTGCTGCGCTCGCCCTTGAGTTGCACCCGGCTGCCACCGACCTGCTCGCCAGGCACCAGCTCCAGTTGGGCAGGCCGCGACGGCAGGCGGTTGAGGTTATCCACCAGTTGCTCCAGTTCGCGCAGGTTGAGCACGTCGCCCACGGTGCCGGGAAAGCCCATGGCCAATTCACGGTCGCTGGCCAGAGCGGAACTGTCCAAGCCTTCCAGGCGGCCTTCGACCACTACGACTTTCAGCGTACGCGCCGACAGATCCTGCTGCGGCAGGTAGGCCCGAGTGGTCACGTAGCCACGGTCGATGTAGTGGTCGGTCAGCGCCTTGAGCAGGCCGTTGAGCTGGCTAACGCCCAGGCAATCGTCGGCGAATGGCGCGAGGATTTGGGCCTTGTCGACGGCTGACAGTGAGGTAGCGCCGCTGATCTCGATCTGCTCGATGGCGAAGCAGCGCTCATCGCTGGGCGGCGCCTCGGCAGGCGCTTCGACCGTACGCCCAGGCAACTGCTGCAACTCCTGCAAACGCTGTTGCTGCTCCTGCAGCAGGCGCTCCTGGCGGTCGCGGATCAAATCCTGGGTCAGCGGCGAAGGCAGGTTCGCAGGCGGAGTCTGGGCGAGGGCCATGAACGGCGCGGCCATGAGAAACAAGGGGAAATACGAGCGCATGAAAATCCGTACCTGGAGAAAATAAGAGCATCCCTGACGATGGGCGGCATTCTGCCAGTACCGTAAAAAACGACATGAGATGTACTGCTCATTTTCCGACCAGGCGGTTGGCTTGTTACAGTCTCTTGCGAACTACGACCGCATTCCTGTCCGCTGGGCGAATCGTTTCAGGCACGCGAGCAGCCAAGCCCGCGCTGAACATCGCGCAGCTCCCTCGATAGAACAAAGCGGGCTCGAATGCCTAAAGACATCCAACGCGGTGAAGAAAGCGTTAGGTATCGAAGCTGGCCTCATTATTCAGTGCGGTGCGCATTTCACTGTAAACGTGCATCACCACGGGCGTGATATTTGCTCGCCCGTATCTACGCCTATTAAGTCAGCGGCAAAGGGCTTGGTGATCCATGCCCGAACGGAATCAACCTTCGATGGGCTACGGCAACGAGCGAGCGGCGTATCATGGCGCGAGTGTTCGAGCGTGGTGACGGCCCGACGCTATCCTCCGGAACCAGCACCTACGCTGTGGCCAGTGCAATGTGGAGGAGCGGCCAGATTCTCGATGTGCCGTCTGCTGAAGTTACACCCCTTATGCAAGCGCGCAGCTGAGCCACCTCGTACCGTTTTAGCTAAATCCAGCGCCGCACCTGGGCCTGATAACCCGTAAAAGACGCCCCGAAGCGCTCCGACAAGACACGTTCCTCCGGTGCGATCTGGAAGCGGTTGATGTAGACGATGAACCCGACTACGCCGATGACCGCTTGTGGCGTGCCGAGAACGATCGCCCACGACAGCAGTACGACAGCAAAGCCCAGATACATCGGGTTGCGGCTGTGCCGATAGATGCCGGTGCTGACCAGACTGGTAACCTCCTGCGGTACCAGCGGGTTGACGGTGGTGCGCGCTCGACGAAAGCTGTTTACCCCTGCCAGGCAGACCGCGACGCCCAACAGTAATAACGGCAAGGCGATAACCAGTCGTGCCGCTGAAACATGGCCAAACGCGTCCGCCGAACTGAGCCATATCAGCACTGCAAACACGCAGGCAACAAGCACAGGCGGGAAACGGTTGTTCAGAAAATCCATCTTGAAAACTCCTTGGCCTCGTAATCAGACAGCCCCTTGGGAACCGTGGACATCCTCCAGCCGTACCCACAAGGTAATTATCGAGCGCTCTTGTCGAGCTCGCTTCTGATCAGGTCGTAAAGCTGCTGAGCACCGAACTGGGTGAGCGGTCGGCCATTCACGAAGAACGTCGGCGTGCCGCGTACGCCCAGGCGCTGGGCGTCAGCAGTATCTTTCTCCAGCGCGGCGTTAATGTCGGCCGACATCATGTCCTCACGCGCCTTCGGCACATCCAGCCCGGCACGCTCCGCTGCCTGCCAGGCGGCAATGACCTGAGGGTCGTCATGCCAGGCAGGCTGAGAATCCAGCACGGCCTCGATCACCGGGATGAACAGATCCTGTTTTCTCGCCGCCTCGATGATCCGTGCGGTTTCTTCCGAGCCCTTATGGTTGAGCACATAGCGCAGAACCAGCCTGATATCCCCTGGGTGCTTGTCCATCATCTGTTTGACGATTGGATAGAACGCCCTGCACGCCTCGCATGAGGGGTCGAAAAACTCGACGACTGTCACGCTCGCATTGGCTGGGCCGAAGCTCGGTGAATGAAACCGCACCAGGTTCGCAGCGCGCGGTGCCTCGGTGGCTCCTGTATCAGCCGGGACTGGCTGGTAGACAGGCGCCTCTTCTCTCGGATAGAGAAACCCGGCAAGAGCGAAGCCAATGACAGCAAGGACGATAACGGCAACGACCACGATACGGCGACTCATGCAACTGACCTCCGGCGAACGAGCAAAAGTAGAACAGCGATCAAGCTGAAGACCCCAAGGGACAGCAAAGGCAACGGCACGCTGCCGAGTACCGTCATGTCGGCGCCAGAGCAAGACGGGCCCATGCCGCAGGGTTTGATGGCTTCGGGGATGACTCGGAAATACAGCAGGTTGTGGTACAGCGCGACCAGCAGACCGGCGATGGCGACAGGCAGGGCATAACGCCAGACACCCGCATCGGACAGGTAGCAGGCGACCCCCAGGATGACCACCAGCGGAAACATGAAGGCACGCTGAAACCAGCACAGGTTGCAGGGAACCTGCCCCATGACCTCACCAACGAACAGCACCGCCAGCGTGGCAAGCAGCGCCAATAGCCAAGCAGTGAGTAACAGAGACCAAACGCTAGACCTGAGGTGGTTCATACACATCCCGTATTGCTGGCCACAGCAGGCAACGACTTGCGCTGCTGCCAAATGATGGCGGGCAACATAAAGGCTGTAGCGACTACAGAGTCAACTGTTTTGGAGGCTGATTACGCCCCGCTATCTTCGCTGCCTCTCTGAATGCGAGCGCCGATTCGCCACCTGCAATACGCCGAAAGTGCTCTGCCCGTACTTGGCCCGATAAACTGCCCCAAAAATACAAAACCCCTGACTCGTGGCTAAGTGCAGGGGTTTTGTATTAGGTACGAGATGCCTTTGGTGAGGGCATCAGGGCAGTGTTTTAGCGGCTAACCACCTCCATCGACTTCACCGCCACTACCTTGGCCTGCCTCAACGCGTGCTCGACCACGACGGTTTCAATATTGCGAACGCTGGTTCCCAAGCGTTTCTTGGCTACCGCAAGACCGTATGCAGCAAGCTCATCGCTAGGGATATCGCTGGCCATAAGCGGCACTTGAACCATCAGCACACCATCGCTCAGTACCGTTACCTGAAGGTTCAACAGCTGCCCATTGGCCAACGTGACGACCCCCTCCACCGACCTGGAGCCAGAGCGTTGCAGCACAGGCGCCTGGCGGCTTCCGGTATCGGCCAGTTCCAGCGTGATGCTATTGCCCATGTCAGTCGCGGCGTACTGACCTTCTGCACTTAGCGGCTCACCCGAACGGGTTCGATAAATTGCCAGACTTTTACGCACTGCGGGCTCTGAGCGACCATCGAGCAGCGCCAGGCTCATCCTGCCGTTACCAGTTAGAACAGCATCCTGAAGAACCAACGCGTCACCCATGCCGATGCTTGCTGGGGTCGTTGCTAGGCTGGGCGTATCGCTGAACAGCGCCGTAGACAGAATCGGCTGAACAGTGGCTTGGCCCTCCACGATCACCTGATTATCAGGCCGCTTAACCGCTACGCCAGTGCCATTAACGCCTTCCGGTGCATTGATCAAACCAACCGGTGTGAAGAATGGCGGCTGAATGCTGGCGACGCCGATCACTGGCTGATCAGCCAACAGATAGTTGGATGCGTCGCCACCCTGCAGTTGCAAATCGGTAACGCTTACAGTTTTCCCTTGGCCCGCCGTCGGTGTTTCAAACGAAGCGTTCCCCGTTGCACCGACAGCATCGCCGACAACGATACCGTCAACAGTGATATCCCGGATGATGGCCGTGCTACTGCCGTCGTACGGCTTGTCGGCAATATCAACCCTGACAGTCACCACCTTACGGTCGATATCGGCGGTGCCGATCTGCGCATCGGTGTCGAATGCGTAGTTGTTCGCCTCATCGCCGGTCAGGGCGATGCCCGAGCCGGTAACCGATTTGTCCTGCCCCGCATTCTTGTCGATGAACGCGCCCTTGTCGCCACTGCCGGTGACCTTGCCCTGGTCGCCATCGACGATGCCGATCAGCGAGATATTGCTCAGGTCAGCAACCGTGGTGCCGTCGTAGGTTTTGTTGGCCACGTCGGCGGTTGCGGTCAGGGTTTTGCGGTCGATGTCCGCAGTGCCGATCTGTGCATCGGTGTCGAATGCGTAGTTGTTCGCCTCGTCGCCGGTCAGGGCGATGCCCGAGCCGGTAACAGACTTGCCTTCGCCCGCGTTCTTGTCGATGAAAGCACCTTTGTCGCCACTGCCGGTGACTTTGCCTTGATCACCATCGACGATACCAACCAACGAGATATTGCTCAGGTCAGCAACCGTGCTGCCGTCGTAGGTTTTGTTGGCCACATCGGCGGTTGCGGTCAGGGTTTTGCGGTCGATGTCGGCGGTGCCGATTTGCGCATCGGTGTCGAATGCATAGTTGTTCGCCTCGTCGCCAGCCAGGGCGATGCCCGAGCCGGTCACCGATTTGTCCTGACCTGCGTTCTTATCGATGAACGCGCCGGTGCCACCACTGGTGTTCACTTTGCTTTCATCACCGTCGACGATGCCGATCAGCGAGATATTACTCAGGTCAGCGGTGGTCGTGCCGTCGTAGGTTTTGTTGGCCACATCGGCGGTTGCGGTCAGGGTTTTGCGGTCGATGTCGGCGGTGCCGATTTGCGCATCGGTATCGAACGCGTAGTTGTTCGCCTCGTCGCCGGTCAGGGCGATGCCCGAGCCGGTAACCGATTTTTCCTGACCTGCGTTCTTGTCAATAAAGGCGCCGGTACCACTGGTGCTCACCTTGCTTTCATCACCGTCAACGATGCCGATCAGCGAGATATTGCTCAGGCCAGCAACCGTAGTGCCGTCGTAAGTTTTGTTGGCTACGTCGGCGGTCGCGGTCAGCACTTTGCGGTCGATGTCGGCGGTGCCGATCTGTGCATCAGTGTCGAATGCGTAGTTGTTCGCCTCGTCGCCGGTCAGCGCAATGCCCGATCCGGAGACCGATTTGTCCTGACCTGCGTTCTTGTCGATAAAGGCGCCGGTGCCACCACTGGTGTTCACTTTGCTTTCATCACCGTCGACGATGCCGATCAGCGAGATATTGCTCAGATCAGCAACCGTGGTGCCGTCGTAGGTTTTGTTGGCTACGTCGGCGGTCGCGGTCAGCACTTTGCGGTCGATGTCGGCGGTGCCGATTTGCGCATCGGTATCGAATGCATAGTTGTTCGCCTCATCGCCGGTCAGCGCGATGCCCGAGCCGGTAACCGATTTGTCCTGGCCTGCGTTCTTGTCGATGAACGCGCCTTTATCGCCAGTGCCGGTGACCTTGCCTTGGTCGCCACTTACGATGCCAACCAGCGAGATGTTGCTCAGGTCAGCAGTGGTAGTGCCGTCGTAGGTTTTGTTGGCTACGTCGGCGGTCGCGGTCAGGGTTTTGCGGTCGATCTGCCCCACATCACCACTTACGCTGGAGGCGTCGACCTGGTAGCCGTACACCTTGACGTTTCCATTGGTCGCCTCGGAAACCTCGACGTCGTCTACCGTTACGCCCTTTGCGGCGCCGGCATTCTTGTCGGTGTAATAGGCATTACCAAACGAGAGCACGTCGATGGTGTCGCCATCGATTGCGCCGCTCATGTCAAAGTTTGCATTGTTGACGGTCGCGGCGGTGTCGCCGTCATAGGTCTTGCGAACCTCTCCCTGCAGCTCAACCTTCACCTTCGGTGCATAGCTGTACAGGTGTCCATTGCCGCTACCCAGCACCGTATCGCCATACTGCGCGGCGTACTGTTTGAAAGCGACATCCAGGCCGCCACGCGTATCATCCAGAGGACTGCTGGAATAGGTGAGCCAGCGGCCATTGTTGGCAACCAGCGCGCCCGCGCCCGCGTTGTTGACGAGGTTACGCTCGGCGACCAATACGACGGCGTCACCGCTGCCCTGAGCGGTGACTGTGCCGCTGCTGCCAATGACGATATCACCGGTGCCAGCCTGGGCGATGATGTGTCCGCTGGAGTCAGTGTTGCGCAGCGCGCCATCGATCTGGATATCACCGTTGAGCAGCGTCAGGTTGTTGTTGGCGCTGAAGCCAAAGCCGGAAGCTTCAACGGTCGTGGTACCTGTACCGTCGGCACGGCCGATGGTGAGGTTCTTGATTCCCACCAGTTTGCTGATATCGGTCGCAGGCGCGCTCGCATCCAGGAAGATGCCGCCACCAGCGTTGCCGCTGCTGCTGTCCAGCTGGATATTGGTCGTCGCGTCGTAGGGCTCCAGGCGAATACTTGCCGTGGACAGGTTCTGCAAGGTCGCCTGGCTGAAGTCGACGTTGTTGGCGCGCAGGGTCAGCAGGTCAGTGCCAGTGTCCAGATTGACCGTGCTGGTGAAGTTGATTGCGCCGTCGGTAAATACCGAGGCGCCTCCTTTCATTGTTAGCGGTGTGCTGAAATTTACATCGCCACTCAAGCTCAGGAGACCAGCCAACTGTTTTTCACCAGTGGAGGTACCAAGCCCCTTGGTACCCATGGCATCACCAAAATATAGGCGGCCTGTACCGAGGGTTATGTCTCCACTCAGCGTGGCTACACTGTTGTAGGTATTAGAACCGCGCGTAGTGTCGCCGAACGATAGATACAGGTTGCCGCCGTGCGTGGTGATTGGAGTGGTGATACTCAAATCGCCTCGGCCACCAGTGTCAGAATCGCTGGACAGTCGTATATAGCCGCCTTCGGTGGACAGTGAGCCAGCGATGGTCAAGCCATCGGCACCAAGCAAAGTAATGCTACCGGCACCTGGCGTACCACTCCCGATTACATCGACATCATGATCTGGCAGATCAGCAAGAGCAGGGTTCACGCCTGTGCCCTTGGCGACGAGGTTGAACACGCCGTTTATAGACCCCGTACGGGTGCCCCCAGCCTGCATGTAAATGCTGCCGTTCCCGGAAACCTCCAGCGTGTTGTCTTTGTTAGCGAAGCTGATGGACGTAGCGGTATTGCCGCTGTTGAGCACCTCGGCACGGAAGCTGACATCTTCCTGCATGGTGATCGTGCCATCGCCGCTATTCAGATTCAGATCGGCGAAACGAATGCTATCCGTGGCCTGCAACAGCACGTTGGCCGTCTGCTCCTCCAGCGTCTTCTCGTACACCGTCACGGCACCGCTGCCGTTCGACCAGTCGCCACTGGTGCCGCTGCCACCGGAAACGGTGATGGTGGTCGGATCAAGCAACAGATCACCCGTACGCCCCTTGGCTGCACGCGCGTCGGTCTTGCCCGCATACTGAAGCGTTTGCTTGCCAGAGACTTCAGCCTTGCCGCCGTTACCTGCCTGCTCACCACCACGGATCGAGATGTCGCCCGCGAAACGGTTGTCACCGTCCGACCAGAACACCACCGTGCCGCCATCACCGGCCTGGGTCGCGTCGGCTTTGACCTTCACGTTGCGCTCGACCGTCACCTGCGAGGCATTGGCCACGCTGGCATCCTTGCCCTGCCAGCCGCCGCCGACCTTGATCGTGCCGCCACCTGCGGTGCCGCTGGCATCCAGCTGCGCATCGGCAATGGCGATACGCTCGCCCGTCACGACGATGTCGCCGCCCTTGCCATGCACGGAGGAAGCGTCGAGCGTACCTGCGATTTGCGTGAGGCCACCCTCGGCATCACCATCCAGAAGAATGCGCCCACCACGCTCCACCAGGCCGTTGGCTTCGATGATGCCGGTGTTGTTGATCACGCTGTTCAAGGCAGCATCAGCCGATCGCGCACTCAACGCCACCAGGCCGCCGTCGGCGCTGATGTGACCTTCGTTTTTAACCAGAGCATCGAGCACACCACGCTCGATGTTGACACCGACCAGGCCGTCGCCCTGGAAGTCCAGTGTCACCTTGTCGCCAGCTGCCATTACCGTGCTGCCACCCGGCGTCTGGATTATCCCGCTGTTGCCAACCTGGGGGCCGACCAAAGCAACCACGCCACCTTGCGCTGCATTGATGGTGCCCTGGTTGAGCACTGCGCCCGCACCGGCACCGCCGTTCAAGGTGGTTTTACCGGCGAGGAAATCCTGGTCGCTGATCTGCAGCGAAGAGGCAACCAGCCCACCGACGTTGACCTCGGCGCCCTTGCCGATCACCACGCCGTTCGGGTTGAGCAGCCACACCTGGCCATTGGCATCGAGTTTGCCGAGAATCTGGCTGGCATTGCCGCCACCGATCACGCGGTTCAGGGCAATGCTGTCGACGCCAGGCTGGTGGAACGTGACACTGGCCTCGCTGCCGATATCGAAGCTATTCCAGTTGGTAACCAGCTTGCCACTGTGCTGATCGATAACCATATGGCTACCGTTCTGAGAAATATTGCCGCTGCCACCGACGATGGCTCCGCCAGTCGGAAGATCGGCCGCCAGGGCCATACCGCTGCCCAGCAGACCGACAGCGGCGAGGAAACCGATGGCGCCGCCGCGCTTGCCGCGTGAGGTGGAATGTTCTGCTACAGCGACGAATGCCTGATCGGCATCGCTCCAGACCAGACGGTAAAGATGGTTCAACGAAGCCCGCTTCATGGTGTGCTCCTAAAATTCTTAAATAACCGCAATGACTTGATCAGAATGCGTACGAGGCTTGAATCCAGGCGCGCCAGTCGCTGGCACGGCTGTCTGCATCCAGGCCGGACAAACCACGACCTGGGTTGTTATCGAGCGTGCGCGCGACAGCGGTACGGACACTGAAATCACCCGCCCACAGGTTGGCGCCTATGCCCACGGCATGCAGGTCGTAGCGGTTGGTGTCGCCGGCATTGTTGATCGAACCAGGCCAGGGGTTCTCGTGCAGCCAGACACGGCCGGTGTCGAAGAACCCAAGCCCCTGCAGTGTCACGCCGGGCAGGTTCAGATCGAGGTTGCGGCGCAGTTCAAGGGTGGCCAGCCAGCCATGATCCGCAGAGGCTTCGCCGACCGGATAAGCACGTACACCGGCTGGGCCACCCAGCAGGAATTTCTCGGAAGAGTCGAGGTTGTCACTGGCCCACTGAGCTGAAATGCCGCCGAACAACGTCCACGGGCTCGCGGCACCCAGGCTCTGCAAGCGCGACACGCGCAGGTTCAGCTTATGGAAGCTGCCATCGCTGTCAGCGCTCACGCTGTCGGCGAACTGGTCGTCACGGTTGCCGGACAGGTCGAGCTCACCCAGCGTCAAGGCCAGCATGGCGTCGGTCACGCCGCCGCCGGCAAAACCGTCAAAACGGTTACCACTCATGGCCAGAACGATATTGTTCAATTCCCGATCGCGCAGGTTGGTACCCAGCGCACGATCCTCCAGCGCCTTGTACTCGTAGGTCGCCGATAGATTGAGGTTCTCCAGTCGCGAGCGAATCAGCGGGTAGCTCAAGCCCAGCGAACCGCTGCGCGCAGTACCGCGCAGATCGAGGGGGCGGAATTGCTCCTGGTCGACGTCATAACGCAGGTAAGAGCCCGCGGCATTCAGACGTAGCCCGGAAGCGGTCAGCGGCAGGCTGTAGGAGCCACCGACAATATCGCTACCAGTGCTTTTGCTGACGCCGATATTCAGTTGATCACCAATGCCCAGCGGATCGTTGAAGCTCAACTGTGCATTGGCGCGCGCCGTGCCGGTGCTGCGATTGCCATAGTTGTCAGTCGACACGCCACCATTGAGCAGCGGGCCCGGTTTGGCATTTATCAACAGGCGACTGGTGCCGGGCTCGACGCCGCGTTCCAGCGCCGACTGCGCACTGATGCCCGGCTGATCGTTGATCAGCAGCAACGCCCGCTCCAGATCTTCGACGCGCAACACCTCGCCTTCGGCAAGGGCGCTGTCGGCGATCCCATGCAAACGCTCGTGGCTGCTGCGGGTAGCGCCGCTCATTTCGATGCGCGAGGCCCCGGACTGCAGGCGGCCCTTGACCAGGGCGATCTCCAGCTGGCCTTCGGTCAGGTCCTGACGCGGCAGATAAGCACGAGCCAGTACATAGCCGCGGCCACGAAGATAACGAGTAAGGCTGTCTACAAGTTGCTGAAGACCGGCATGGTCGAGGGTCTTGCCCAGAACGGGTTTGATCAGCTCTTGCAGATTCTCGGCTTCGGCCAGCGCGGTATCTCCGCTGAAGCGGATTGCTTTGAGCTGCACCCGAAGGCCGGAGTCCCCTGGCTGGTTGGTACCCGATGGCAGTTCGAAGGCAGCTGGCGGCTGAGTGGAGCGAGGTTCGGAAGGTTGGGTCTGCTGGTGCTCGTTAAGTAACTGCCCTGCGTCGGGCACAGCCTGCGCAAACACCAGCGGGGCAGCACTGGAACCCGCCAGAACGACGGCGCAATACAGCAGATGCTTGCCCGCGCGAACGGAATCCTTGTGAGGAACTGGCATCGTACAACTCCATGAAATTTGGGAAACCAACCATCGGGTCAAGCCGATGGATGAAGAGCCCGCGGAGTCTACTCACGCCATGAACGATCAAATTTTGCCCAACCGGATGGGACTTTTGCCGCAGCGGATATCCGTGATTATTTTGCAAAGCAGGCCGAATGAGAGCGGCGAGCCGGCTACCTCGAAGCGAACTCACGTACGCGGCTGTGCAGCCTGAGAAGGCGCCCGAATGAATCGCGAACATCGCTAGTACTGAGCTCGCCAGGTCATGCCGAGACTGCGCTGCGGGCCTGGTAAAACACCGTAATCTCCAGAGCCCAGGGTGGCGTACACCGCACTGGCATAATCCTGGTCGAACAGGTTTTTAGCCCATAGTTCGAGTGCCCACTGCTGATCGATACGGCCTATGCCGATACGCAGATCGGTCAGCCCGTAGGCAGGCTGATAACTGCCAGCACCTCGTTCCAGAACCCCGTATGAACCACTGCGCCAGCTGTAATCCAGCGCCCCAAACAACGCCAAGCCGAGCACCAATGGTCGTTGGTAATTCAAGCCGGTTGCCGCGCTCCACTGCGGGGCATTGAACAGCCGCTTGCCCGAAAGATCACACGACAATGCTGCGCTTTGCGGCGCGCAGGGCGCATTCTCGAACGAGCGGTAGCGTGCATCGCTCAAGGCTGCAGCAAGATGCCACTGCCAATGGCCACTCAACAGCACTCGACTATCGAGCTCCACACCGCGCAGGCGTACCTTGCCCACGTTGATAAGGCTGTCGCGCAGTGGCGGTGACAGATCATCGACCGCCTTGCTGTTGCTCAATGCCTGGTAGTCGTCGACGTCCGTTTGGTAGAACGCCATGTCTACAAGCAGCCGCTCCTGCCACCAGCGGCTTTTGAAGCCGACCTCCATCGAGGTAGCCCGCTCCGGGCCGAATGTCGGTGGCACCCGCTGCCCCGTCACTTCGAGGTTGATGCCACCGGCCTTGTAGCCTCGTGACCAGTTGGCATAGCCAGTAACCGCATCGGTCAATTGATAGCTGATCGCTAACTGCCCGGAAAGGTTATGTTCCTCGATGCTGTTGCGGCGCAGGTACTGGCCGCCCAGCGCAACATCGCGCAGCAGCGTGCCACCGAGCTGCGACACCAGATCGCTGCCGAGCGGAGCCAGGCCATCGACGGACCGGGTAATACGTCCGCGTTTGCGCTCGCGGGTGTAACGCAGCCCCGGCGTGATGGCGAGTCGCTCGCTGGGGCTCCAGGTGAATTGCCCGAACACCGCCTGACTATCGCTTTTCTGCTCCCCACGAATGTCCTGATGGGCACCTTGCAGCAATGTCGACGGCACCATGCCAGGGGTTACGCCAAGCGACGTCAGTTCCGCACGGTCGCCAAGAAAGAATGCCGCGGCATCAGGGCCAAATCGCACATCACTCTGGCGCTGGAAGCGTTGCCGCAGGTAGTAGAGACCCAGCACATAATCGAACTTTTCATCGAGCGTCTGCGCAAGGCGTAGTTCCTGGCTGAACTGGCGATGGTCGATATCCACGGCCGAACGAGCTATCGACAGCGCCATACTGTCGGCGTCGCTCTTGCTGTCATAGGCCCAATCCCGATAGCCCGAGATGCTGCTCAGGGTTATGCCGTGATCGAGATGGTTGTCGAGTAGCAGTGTCAGCCCGCGTTGCCGGGTCTCCAGGCGGTTGGCTTCATCGTGATCGACGCGGAGGGCGTAGGGGTCTACAGGCAGCGGCGAATACCCGACAAAGGCGGCACGCTGACGAGTCACCGCACTCAGGTTGCTGGCAACCAGCACAGCGCTCTCATCCTGCACGGCATACTCACCGATCAACCGAGCACTGAAGAACTCGTTAGGCTCCCACAGTAACTGCCCTCGCCCGCCCTGCCTGTCCTCACCTGCCACTGCACGTCCGCTATAGCGATTCTCGATGGCGCCGTCGCGCGCAGCGTCGTAGAGGCTCAACCTGCCAGCCAGCACTTCATCGATCAGCGGGCCTGACAGGCTCGCACGGTATTGGCGCAGGCCATCCTGGCCCATGCTCACCTCGGCACTCCCCTCGCTGACGAAGCTGGGTGCCCGGCTGAGGATATTGATCGCGCCTGCCGTGGCGTTCTTTCCATACAACGTGCCCTGCGGGCCGCGCAGCACTTCGACCCGCTCTATATCGCCAAGATCCTGCAGGGACATGCCCTGACGGCCGAGATAAACGCCGTCCGAGAACAGCGCAACGCTGCCATCGAGCCCGTCGTTGGCGGAGCTCGACCCCAGCCCGCGGATTCCGTAGGCGGCGTAGCGAGGGTTGGGAGCGCTGAGCGTCAACCCGGGAATGCGCGCAGCCAGCGCATTCATAGTATCCAGGCCGGCACCGCCGAACTGCGCTGCGTCCACCACGACAAGACTGATCGGTACTTCCTGCACGCGCTCTTCACGATGACGAGCGCTGACATTGATTTCATCGAGTTGCAGGGCGGCAGTTTGTGCCCATACCGCGAACGGCGACATCAGGCCCAGTAAATGCGGCAAGGTTCGTCTGAGCCTCATCATGCTGACCCCTGCCGCTGTGCGCCGCTTCGGCTGAGGGTATCGATGCAGGCCATCAGATCCCGGCTCGATGCCGGTTTGAGCAACGTGGCATCGAAACGCAGTTGCGCTGACATGCCTGCCGGGCGCAACGCGGGCGCCGCCGAATACAGCAGCACTGGCAAATCGGGCCAGCTCAAGCGCAGGGTATGCAGCAGTTCCCAGCCGTCCATACCCGGCATGCGCTGATCGGTGACGAGCAGATCGGGCGTGTCGCGCTGCAACCATTCGAGCGCCTGAAGACCGTTCTCGGCGCAGTCCACATCGAAGCCGTAACCGGACAGCAAATCGCACAACCACTCACGATTCTGCTGCAAGTCATCGACCAGCAGCACACGCCGGCCATTGCCCTCTACGTCGATGCCATGCTCGTCGATGAAGCTGCTTTCCAACTCATCCTCACCGGCCGACTCCAACACCAGCTCGAACGCGAAACAACTGCCCCGTGGCTCCAGCCGTTCCAGCTTCAGTTCACTGCCCATATGGAGCAGCAACTGAGTGACGATGGACAGCCCAAGCCCGCTGCCATCATAGGATTCGACACCTCGGCCACGCTGGAATGGCTTGAGCAACTGCTCTCCTGCATGAGGATCGATACCGATGCCGCTGTCACTGATCTTGAGGCTCAGTCGCACCCGCCCGTCCGCTTCGGCACTGGCATCGACTTCGAAGCGAATCCAGCCGTCGTGGGTGAATTTCGCGGCATTACCCAGCAAGTTGAGTAATACCTGGCGCAAGCGGCGAAAATCCGCCCGCACCAATGCGGGTAGATCAGCGGCAAAACGGCACTCGAGCCGGTTGTTCTGCCGTGCAGCCAGAAAGGCCACCTCTTCTTCCAGCTCGCGCAGGAAGCCGTAGAGATAACCTGGCGCCAGCGTCAACTCCAACTGCTGCAGCTCGCTGCGGGAAAACTCCAGCAACTCGTCGATCAGCTCCAGCTGTTGCCGAGCATTGCGTTCGATTTTGTGGGGAAAATCATCACGTGCGACACCTGCCTGAACGAGGCGCGCGTAATCGATGATGCTCACCAGCGGGGAGCGAAGGTCATGGCTGATTCGCGCCATCAGCGTACTGCGGGCACGCAGCGACTCGCGCAGCTGGCTGGTGCGCAAGGCGACAGTGCTCTCCAGCCTTTCCTGCTCGGCCTTTTGCTGGCGCTCCAGGGCGGTCAGCGCGCGCTTTTCCCTTCGCCGGCTACGGCTGACTTCGGTGATCAGCGTGCAGACCAGTATCGCCACCCCCGGTAACGTGGAAGACAAGCTCAACACACTGCCGCGGGCCTGCCAGGGCAACTGGTCGAGTTGCAAGACATAGCGCACCAGGAACTGCAGCAGCATGAAGCCAGGCACTGCCCAAGCCATCCAGCTGAGCGGCAGGCCTCTTCGCCAGGCCGTAAACAGTGTCGCAGGCAGCAGCAGATAAGCGGCGACCCGCGTGCACCACTCAGCAAGCGGTCGCCCCTGGGCCGAATCGACCAGAAGGCCCCAGAGGCACGCACAGATGAATAGCAGCAGGATCAGATCGTAGAGCCTGCCCCAAAGCGCAGGCAGGCGGCGAACCTGTAACAGTTCGCGGGCGTAAGCCAGGAAAAACAGAAAAGACAGTACGCTCAACAGCGACCATATCGGCAGACTCCAGGGCATCAGCGCAGGCCAGGTAATCAGATAGCCACTGGCGACCCAGGTCACCGTGACGTAACTGAATACGGTTGCCGCGTGAACCGCCAGCAACCGAGAGCGCACGATCCAGCCGACGATCAGACTGAAAGGCACCACCAACAGCACGATGCCCAGAGTAATACCGTCGCCCAGCGAAACCCGCTGCCTATCTTTAAGCAGAGCGGTTTCACTCCACAGAACCGGGTGCAACAGCAGCAGCGTGGGTGTGGTGACCCGGACCAATACCTGGGCGCGCTCACCTGGCTCGAGCACCAGTTCGAACACCGGCTGGCGCTCAGCGAGCGGCCATTGCTCGAGCGGGTACGCCGCACCGGCAACCTGCGTTTGCCAACGGGTGCCGCGCAACACATGCAACTGAATGTCGTGCAGCCGCGGCTCGCCGACGGTCAACCAACGCTGGCAGATTCGCGTATCTCGATTCTCGACCTCGAAGCGCAGCCAGAAGGCTGAATGGCTGTACTCCTGCCCAAGCAGCTCAGGCGATGCCGGGCTGAATTTCGAGGCGGGCAGCTGGGAAACCTGCAAGGCATCGAGCCTGGCGTCGGAATCCTCGAGCATCTGTATCTGTGGTGCCAAATCCACGCGTGCAGCCTGGCAGACGTCGACAGCCCAAACCAGAGGGCTGCACAGGCACATGAGTACCAGCAGGAAGGCACTTAGCCAAACCCTGCTCATGCCCACACAGGAGCGAAGGGGGAGCACGGTGTCGCACCGGATGAGCCTTGCATAATGGCTAGTCCGCATCAGTTCGCTGCGACGAACCCTTGTTATGGGCTTGCTGGCGATACTGGCTTGGCGTCATGCCCACGCGCTCTCGAAATGCCGTAGTGAAATTGCAGGCGCTGCGAAACCCGACCTGATCGGCAATGTCCTGAATATCCATCGCACTCTCGGCCAGCAGTTCCTGGCCACGCCGCAACCGGGCTTCGCGAATGTAGGCGAACACCGTACAGCCCAGATGCTCGCGAAAAATGCTCGAAAGCCGCTTTTCGTGGGTACCCGTCTTGCGGGCAAGCTCTGCCAGGGAAGGCATCTCATCGAGGTGCTGAGCAATCAAACGCATGGCCACACGCAGCGAAACCTGGTCATCACTGCCCGGCTCTGCGGGAACCTGGGTTTGCTCGGGCGCCGTTTCACGCCATGCCAGTTGCAAGTGGATTCGGATGCGCGCCAGAACTTCCTGAGGGTCGCAGCCTTTCAAGACGTAATCGACGCTACCCAATGACAACCCTTCGAGTCGCTCCTCCACAGCTGCGGAGGAGGTCAGGAATATGATCGGAACACGGCAGGTTGCAGGCGCCTCGCGCAACAAGCGGCAGAGGGTAAACCCATCCATACCCGGCATGCGGACGTCGAGCAGAATCAGGTCGGGCTTTAGCGACAGGGCACGCTGGTAGCCCTGCCTGGCGTCGCTGGCCATGGACAACTGCCAGGCTTGCTGACGCAGGACGACTACCAACCCCCGAATTTCCTCGGGCGAATCGTCTATCAGCAAAATATGCGGTGCATTGTTGGAATTGTTCTGCATCACTCCAGCCCAATTAACGTCATGGGTTCGGCCGACGACCGGTAATAGATCAACGCGATTATCCTTGCGAGCAAAAGCGCTGTCCGGCGTAACAAAAGGCCTAACATCAGGAGCGCGATAAGATAACGCAAAGCCTCGTGGATAGACATGATGCAGCGTCCCATATACGACCACACGTCGTCCCAAATACCGGCGCCTCAATACTCACTGCGCGCTGCCAATCTGGTCGATCTGTATTGGCTGGTTCATGTGGTAGAGGCGGGTAGTTTTTCTGCCGCCGCCCAGCGGACCGGAGTCGCCAAATCCAATTTGAGCAGGCGAATCATCCAGCTCGAAAAGCGCATGGACGTGCAACTACTTATCCGCAAGCCACGGGCTCTTCATCTCACCCCGATCGGCTCACGCATTTATTGTCATGCGCTGGATATGCTTGACGCTGCCAAAGCGGTCGAGGAGATCGCCAGGGATGCCAATGGCCCACCACGTGGCCCCGTTCATCTATCCGCGCCCAGAGTATTGTCGCCCTGGTTCTATTCCTGCCTGCGCACGTTCAGAGATCGGTATCCAAATGTCGAGTTCTACCTGAGTGAGACCGATGGTGAAACTGAACTGGCGAACAATCACCTGGATATATCGCTCAGCCTCCATGAGGTGCCTGGCGATAGCACCGACATCGTGTCGAGGGCCATAGCACGCCTGGAAATGGTGATTGTGGGCAGCCCCGAGAAGGTGGGTAACCTTGGTAACCCCAACCGATTGGATGAGCTGAGCGATATGGATCTTCTTACCACCCGATCCTCCACGGGCCTACGGCCCTGGCTATTGGTAGATGGGGAGAAGGCGCTGGACAGGGCAGCGCTATGCTTACACGATTACCAGTCGATGCTCGACGCCGCCCGTGCCGGCCTAGGCCTGGCCTGCGTACCGCTGCACAGTTGCATCGACGATCTACGAGCCGGGCGCCTGCAACAGGCCTGCCCAGCCGAACACCCGAAAGCGGCAGTGCTGTATACGCTCACCAATCCCCACCGCAGCATAACGCCTGCAGCCCGTGCTTTAGTTCAGCACCTTCGTGACGAACTCGAGGTTCAGCCAGCCGCCGGCATGTCTGCTTTGATGAGCCTGGCTGCCGTTCAAGAATGAAGGTTATGACTGAAATCAGCCCCTAAAGCCCCATCAACTGTCGCTTCAGAACCCTTCAAACAAAACTGCTATGCCTCTAGAGCACGTTTGTCGAAACGAGCCATCTCGCAATCTGCTCGTCGCCCAGATGACATTTCATCGGCCAACTGCGCTGCGCGCCAACATGAGCTGAATCCTTCTGGTTACTGCGTAGTCATACCTCATCAGTAGCAGCACATTCGCTTGATCTTTCTTCCGGCCGGCTACAGGCCACCGCCGAGGTGCAGATATGGCTACGCATAGTGAGATGGTGCTGGAACAGGCCATGTTGGCCGTTTTGGGTGCATGTATCGACCTGGGTTATGACGTCGACAAGCTGGCCCAGACAGCCCAGGTGCTGATCCTGGACAACAGCAAGTACAACCACGTCGAGCAGCCCCTCGCCTCAACCCCACACGAGGCGATAGAAAGAGCGCTTTCAACCGTGAAAAGCGCACCGCGCCTCTAGCCGCAACAGCTTCAAGATCAAGCACGCATCGACACTAGCGGTGCGTCAGCTTGGCTTCCTGGAAGCCCAGCCCACTGTGAAACGCTGTGAAATTTTCAGGCGTTTGCGAATTGCTGTGAAGGCGATGCGCAGTGGCCATTTGCTTGCTGATAACGTCCGTGGCGAAGGCAGTATCGCTGCCACGTGTCATCAATCCACTGAGGGAGCAGGTCGATGTCTACTACCGTTTCACCTACTGGCGGTAACCCGAATACTCCGAGCTCGTCGACTTCGGTATTCGATGCGAAGTTGGACATCGCCAAGTCCAGCAAAACCCTCGCCGATTACATGCGCCAGAACGGCAAAGGTGCGATTACCAAACAGGAAGTCTCGCAACTGGCCAGCGATACCTCGGGCAAGGTGCCAAGCGATGTGGTCGAGGCGGCCAAGTACATGCAGCGCCATCCTGACGTATTCACCGCCATCGAAACTCACGATGTGGCTGGCGCGGACGATCTGTCCGGGGTCTGGAACCTCGACTGGGCAGCCAGTGGCGGGCTGAAAGGAACGCCGACCGAAGCCATCGCCAAGATGCAGGACACCTTCGATTACGCGATTGCCAAGTCCGCACAAATCACCGAGATCACCACCGCCAGCAAGGCCGAGCTGGACTCGACCAAGCAGCGACCGAGCAACTGATACCGCGGCGCTCTGCTCCGCTGCAAACGCCAGGGTGCCTGCATGCGCCCCGGCGTGGAGGCTCGTTTAAACGGAACGCCTCAAGGATCGAGGCGCCGACGAAACCACGACAACGGCGCCAGTAGACAGAACACCGTATACGCCAGCAAACGTGTAGGGATGCGCGCCGGCAACGGCGCCGGGCGCCAGCGTGCTTCGGGTACGAAGCTGCCAGGCGGGCGAAAGTGCGCCAGCGGCCGCGTCAGAAAGCCATGCCACAGGCCCTCACGCGATATCAGCACACGCAAATTTTCCGGGATGAAGAAGCCCGAGTGGGGATAGGTGTCTGTGCGCACATTGAGAACGGTCTTTGCGTCGTACCCCGCTACCCCACCGGGGCCCGCGCCGGGAATGGCGTATTGCGCATAGGACACCGCTCCATCTTGACCGCCGACATGGTTCAGCACCGCTTCCACGCGGCCTTCTGCGACAAGCCGATCCCAGTCGAAATCCGGGCGCACGATGCTCGCTGCGGTGATGATGCGGCCGAATTTCAGGTCGGCGAATTCCGCATCCGCCAGTACACGCGACAGCAGCAATGTGCCAAAGCTGTGGGCGATGATGTCCGGCGCGGTCGGCAGGTCGCTTTTCTCCGCCTGCCGGATGGCAATCCTCATGCGTTCGCCCATCTGCCGGGCGAGGCGGCGGTGCAGCCAGCGGGTGAACACGTCGATGGTCGCCCAACCGTATTTGTAGATGAGCACGGGAGCGGAATAGCTGAGCCGATTGGCGATTTCCCAACTGAACTCTTCCTGCCATTTAGCGCGGCTGTTCATGCCATGGATAACGATCACCCAGCGGATATCGCGACTGGTTTCGCCCACGAGACGGTAGAAATGCTCGGCGATGACCTCACAGCCTTCCTGCAGATAGTCGGTGTGACAGTAAGGGCATGACGTAGGCTGGCCGCCGGGCGGCAGCACCCTGTCGCAGCCGCGTACCGGGCAGCGATAGGAATCGATTCTGCGTGCTGCCGTGGATGCGACCAGGTTGTCGAGGAAGGCCTGCAGTGCTGTGTCGCTGTCCTGGGCACCGACTACCCCTGCGAACTGCGCCAGGGTAAATTCCAGCTCGACGCCCTGCTGCAGGCGCCGGTCGATTTCCGCTTGCCAGCGGTCATGTGATGACGGGCTCATGGCGCGTTGTTGTACTCCCAGAGCAGCTCGACGATACGCACGATGTCCTCGCGCTTACACTGCGCCCAGATCCGCAAGCGCGCCTCGCGCCCATAAACCTGAACGGCGATACGGCGGCTGGTGCCATGCTCTTCGGCGGCAAAATGCAGCATGCCCTGCGCCCTGTCGAACTGCTCGGTGTCTACAGCCTGCAGCACCACACGCACCGGCTCCACGGCGTCGATGCCACCTTCTGCGAGGGTCGAGGCCATTTCTACATAGCCGCCGTCGAGCTCGAAGCGGGTGGAGTGCACGCCCTTGCCCTTCATCGCCGCCACTTTCACCGCCTGGTCGAGGGGAATCGGCAGCGGCGCGACATCCGGGCAGCCGATCGCCGCCAGGGTCATTCGCACATCCTGGAAAACGGCTTTGTGATCGATCTCGGGGTTACGGTGAATGAGGATCGCACAATAGGGATCGCCGAAGCGCCATTCATAGCGCACCACGCTGCGATCCAGGCGCTGCCGGTAGGCGTCGAAGCGATAACGCTCCAGGCCCTCGTCGATGGCGAAGTCCTTGGGTTTCCAGCGGTTCCAGCCAGCCTTGCCCTGATGCCAGAGCATCGACAGACCGCCCTCCCCCAAGCCGATGTGCTTGAGCTCCAGCGCCTGGGGGAAATCCAGGCTGGCACTTGCCTGCTGCAGAGCGGCATGGGGGCTGGCCGCGATACCGGCAGCCAGCGCGCCGATCTCCACCTGCGGCGGCTCGATCAGATAGAGGTGCTGATCGCCCCAACCTTCGACTTCTGCTAACCAAGCTTCCAGGGTTTCCTGAGTCAGCTCGTCGGCATCGATGGCGGCATCCAGATTGGCGGCGAAGTCTTCCTTGGTCGCACCGATCCGGACACTGGTGCCACGCAGCAGTTCCTTGATGAAGGCATTGCCCTGGGCGACGATGACCCGTCGCACCAGCTCCTTGAGTTGCGCTTTGCTCAGCAGATCCGTGCCCATGCCCTCTCCCGACGATGCGCAGCGTCATGCCGGCGCACCACTGGCGCGAGGCACGACATAGCTATACGCCATCATACTGTGAGAACAGGTGTTTTGCTTGGCCCAAATCCAGGCAGCGAGCCGCGCGATGTTGTCCGAGTCTTGCGGCGCTGCCGCGTACCTGCGCCACTCAAGCGTGGTGCAGATACCAACGCCAATCCTGCTCGCCGACCTCGGCCATGAACTGGCGGTACTCGGTTTGCTTGATCGCCAGAAACACCTTGAGAAACGCTTCACCCAACGCCTCTCTGGCCCAACTCGATTGCTCCAGGGCACACAGCGCAGTGAGCCAGTCGGTCGGCAGGAACTCGGTGGCCTGCTCGTAACCGTTGCCGACGATGGTTGCGCCCGGGTCGATCTGCTCGCGAATGCCGTGGTGGATGCCGGCGAGAATCGCCGCTGCCGCCAGATAAGGGTTAGCGTCAGCGCCACAGATGCGGTGCTCGATATGGCGGCTGTTGGCCGGGCCACCCGGCACGCGGAACGACACGGTGCGGTTGTTCACGCCCCAGCTCTTGGCCAGCGGTGCGTAGCTGTTGGCCTGGAAGCGGCGGAACGAGTTGGCGTTGGGGCAGAAGATCGCCAGCGAGTCGAGCAGCGTGGCCATCATGCCGCCGATGGAATGGCGCAGCAGCGGCGTGCCTTGTGGGTCTTCGCTGGCGTAGAGGTTGTTGCCCTGCTCATCGGCCAGGCTCACGTGCAGGTGCAGGCCACTGCCGGCCAGATCGCCGAACGGCTTGGCCATGAAACAGGCCTGCAGCCCGTGCTGGTTGGCGACGCCTTTGACCAAGCGCTTGTAGCGAATGCCTTCGTCGATGGCCTGCAGCGCATCGAAGCGGTGCTCCAGGGTCAACTCGACCTGGCCAGGCGCGTACTCGGAAATCGCCGTGCGCACCGGCAGGCCCTGCACGTCGCAGGCGGCATACAGGTCGTCGAGGAACGGCTGCAACTGCTCCAGCTCGTACACGCCATACACCTGCGGCGCCTGAGGTCGCACGCCATTGCTCTGCAGCGCCGGTTGCGGGCGGCCCGTGGCGTCGCGCTGCTTGTCCAGCAGGTAGAACTCCAGCTCCACGGCCATCACCGGGTAAAAGCCGTCGGCCTTGAGGCGTTCGATCACTCGCACCAAGGCATGCCGAGGGTCGGCCGGCGTGGCGGGCAAGCCCTGGGTCGGGTGCATGCTCACCTGCACTTGCCCAGTGGGCGAGCTGCGCCAGGGCTGCAGGGTCAGGCTGCCGGGCAGCGGGTATGTCCAGCAGTCGGCATCGGCCACTTCCCAGACCAGGCCAGTGGTTTCGACGTCTTCACCCTGAATGGTCAGGGCCAGAATCGAACTGGGCAGCGGCCGGCCATGCTCATAGATCGCCAGCAGCTCATCACGGTGCAGCAGCTTGCCACGCGGCACGCCGTTGGCATCGATCAGCATCAGCTCGATGCTGCGCACTTCGGGGTGGGCGGCGAGAAAGTCGCGGGCTTCCTGGATATCGGCGAATTGCATGGTCAGCTCTCGTAAAAAATTGCAGGAAACACCGCTGTAATCCCCTGCCCGCCTTCAGGGCGTGGCAGGAGGATCACGGCGGTCAATCGACATCTCTGGTCACGCACGGGCACCGGGAATTGCCAGCAGCTCGGTCAGCCCTGCATCGAGGGTGGCGAGCAGCTTGTCGACGTCGGCGGTGCTGGTATCCGGGCAGCACAGGGTCATGTTGTGGAACGGTGTGATGAGGATGCCACGGTTGATCAGGTACAGGTGCAAGGCCATCTGCAGGCTGTCATGGAAAGCGGCTTCGGCTTCGGCACCGGTCTTTGGCGCCGTGGCGCAGAACTGGAATTCGCAGCGCGCCCCCAACTCGGTCACCGACCAGTTCAGCCCGTGCTTGCCGATCAACTGGCGCAAGCCGGCGGCCAGGCGTGCAGCCTGGGGGAGCATGTGATCGTAGGCCGCTGGCGTCATCACCTCTTCCAGATTCACGCGCATGCAGCGCATGGCCAGCGCGTTGGCTGACAGCGTGGTACCCATGCCGCTGTGGCCATGGCCGTGGCTGGTTTCACTGGCATGTTGCTGGGCCAGGCGCATGGCCTGCGCCATCTCGTGGCTGCAGCCGTACACCGAGCACGGCACGCCGCCAGCGATGGGCTTGCCGAGGGTGATGAAGTCCGGCTTGAGGTTCCAGGCGCGGGTGCAGCCGCCAGGCCCGGTGGAGATGGTGTGGGTTTCGTCGATGATCAGCAGGCTGCCGTACTGCTTGCTCAGCTCGCGAACCTTTTCCATGAAGCCCGGCTCGGGCAGCACCATGCCGATGTTGGTCATCGCTGGCTCGCAGAGAATCGCCGCGACATCGCCTTGAGCGAGGGCTGCCTCCAGCCCGGCGACATCATTGAACGGCACGGCGCGGCTGGTCTTGGCCAGGTTGCGTGCCTGGCCGATCAGGCCGCCACGGTGCACGGTGCGGCCTTCCTTGCAGCGCACCATCACGTCGTCGACGGTGCCGTGGTAGCAGCCGTCGAACACCAGCAGCACCTTGCGCCCAGTGATCGCACGGGCCCAGCGGATCACGTAACGGTTGGCGTCGGTGGCGGTGGTCGCCACCTGCCAGAACGGCAGGCCAAAGCGCTCGGCGAGCAACTCGCCGGCGATCACCGCGTCCTCGCCCGGCAGCATGGTGGTCAGGCCGTTGGCGCCCTGCTCGGCGATGGCCCGGGCAATCGGGTCAGGTGAATGGCCAAACATGCTGCCGGTGTCGCCCAGGCAGAAGTCGATGTACTCGTGGCCGTCCACATCATAGAAACGCGCGCCCTTGGCTCGGCTGACGAACAGCGAGCTGGGCATCGACCAGTCACTCATCCAGTGCATCGGTACGCCACCGAACAGCGACTTGCGGGCACGCTTGGCCCACTCGACGGATTTCGGGTTGCGCTGCAGAAAGCGCTCGCGTTCACCGGCCACGAAGGTTGCGACTGCCGACTCGCTGATTCCACTGTTGAACATGAAGGACACTCCAAATGTTGTATGAACGGGTCGCCGCAACGCTCAGTTGCCGGCCGACACACCGCAGTCGATTGCCATGTCCGCGCCGGTGATGGAGCGCGCGCTGCTCTGGCAGAGGAAATACGCCAGGTCGGCCACTTCGCCGGGCTGGATGAAACGCGCCGCGTCGCCTTGCGGGTACTTGGCCAGCAGATCCTGGTAGTACGCCTGCTGGTCGCCATTGCCGTAATGCTCGGCCTGGAACTTCAGCATCGGAGTCTCCACATCGCCCGGCGACACGCTGTTGCAGCGCACGCCTGAAGGCGCCAGATCCAGCGCCAGCGCCTTGGTCATGAGGGTCACCGCGCCCTTGCTGGCGCAGTAGGCGGCAGCATTGCGATTGCCCTGCCGGCCGGCGTCGCTGGAGATGTTGACGATGGCGCCCTTGCTCTCGCGCAGCGCCGGGATGCTGGCCGAGCACATGAAGAAGGTGGCCTTGAGGTTGACGTCCAGCACGATGTCGAAATCCTCTTCGCTGAACGATTCCAGCGGGCCTTCACGCCACACACCGGCGCAGTTCACCAGGGCGTCCAGCCGGCCGATGCTGGCGAGCAACGCCGCGACGACGTCTTTGCAGGCGCTCGGTTTACGAATGTCGGCGCCATGCGCGCCGGCCAGCTTGCCTTCGGCCTGCAGCGCGGCGAGCGCGGTGGCGTCCAGATCCGTGCCGAAGACCTGCCAGCCACCCGCATTGAAACGCTCGCACATGGCCTGGCCGATACCGCCCAGGGCACCGGTAATCAGAACGACGGGTTGCATCGGTTCACTCCTCGGCCCGCAGGCCGCTCGAGGGGATAAAAGAGGGGTTGGCGCTCAGGGCGCCTTGTTCTCGATCAGGCTGTTGCCGCCATCGATCACCAGCGACTCACCGGTGATGTAGCTCGCCTCCGGTGAGGCCAGAAAGGCCACTGCGGCGGCGACTTCTTCGGGATAGCCGGCGCGGCCCACGGGCACATAGGCCGCAGCGCGCTGTTCTTCGGGGTGGGTGGCGGCGGTAGTGATCCACCCCGGCGCTACCGAATTGACGGTGATGCCCTCGCCGGCCACTTCCAGCGCCAGTGACCGGTTCAAACCGAGCATTCCGGCCTTGGCCGCGCTGTAGCCGGCCTCCCCCGGATTGCCAACCCGCGTGCCAGTCACCGAGCTGACGTGTACGACACGGCCATATTGGCGCTGCTGCATGCCCGGCAGCACGGCGCGGGTGAGCAGAAATGCGGAAGTCAGGTTGCGCGAGATCGACAGGTTCCAAACGTCGAGGCTCATCTTCGACACCTCGACGAACGGCTCGGGGCTGCCCTGCATGGCCATGCCGGCGTTGTTGACCAGGATGTCGATGCGCCCCCAGAGCGCCTCCGCACAGTCTGCGAACGCCTGCGTCTGCGCTTCGTCGGTGAGGTCGACTGCGCAGCCCTCGGCCTCGAAGCCCGCGGCGCGCAGCTCGGCTACACGCTCGGCGATGCGCGCGCTGCTGGCGGTGACGATCAGCTTTACGCCAGCCGCCCCGAGCCTGCGCGCAATGGCCATGCCGATGCCGCTCTCGCTACCAGCGCCGCTGACCAATGCCACCTGACCTGCCATTGCCCTGAACATACCGACCTCATCCCGCGGGTTTGATGGGCTGGATGCTAAGCGCATAAATCTGATACAAAAAGACGACTGTTATCAGGGAAACTGACAACCATGGTATTCACCAGCGAATCGCTTCGGGTATTTCTCGCCGTCATCGACGAAGGCTCGTTTTCCGCGGCAGCGCGCGTCTTGGGCCGTGTGCCCTCGGCCGTGAACATGGCGGTGTCGCAGCTGGAGGCAGAACTGGATCTGATCCTGTTCGATCGCTCGACCCGCAAGGCGCTGCCCACCCCAGCCGCCCGCGCACTGGAGCCCCAGGCCAGACAGGTGGCCAGTCAGCTGAACCTGCTCGACGCCCATGCACTGCAGTTGCACAAGGGCCTGGAAAGACGGCTGGTGCTGGCGATGGCCCCGGAGCTACAGACCGGCGCCTGGAGCCAGCCGCTGATTACCCTGGCCCGGGAATTCCCCACTCTGGAGATAGAGATTCGCTCGGCTGCCCAGGCCGATGCGGTGCGCATGCTGCACGACGGCAGCGTGCACGTGGCGTTGATGTTCGAGCGCCCCGGCATCGACGAGCGCGAAGCCTTCGCCGAAGCCGGCAGCCAGTTGCTTACCGCAGTCGCCGCGCCAGGCTACCCGTTCACCAGCGAGGGAGAACCACTGGACGAAGCGCACATGGCGGACACACGGCAGATCGTGGTGGCCAGCGGCGACCCCAACGCCTCCGACCCGCAGATCGTGCTTTCCCACCGCGTGTGGCTCACGGACAGTTACCTGGCCACCCTCGACCTGGTGCAAGCCGGCCTGGGCTGGGCCTACCTGCCGCAGCCGCTGGTTCAGCCGATGATCGCCTCGGGCGTGCTGTCCGCGGTCAAGTTCGACAACATGGCCAGCCAGATACGTCTGTGGGTCGATGTCATCTGGTACAAGAGCCGCCCCCTGGGGCTGGGGGCACGCCGTTATCTGCAACTGCTGCGCGAGCAGGTCGAGGCTGGGCCGGCGCGTTCGTAAGTGCCTGGCTCTGCTGCAGCGTTCCGCACTTCATCGACCCGCCGCCAACGCTCTGTTAGGCAACGATTCTCGGCAGGTTGCCCGAAGCCCAGGAAACCGGGGTTCTCGCTGCTGTCGCCTGGCCCAGATCGCTCACCGCATCAAGGCGAGCGATCTGCTCGGCCGACAGTTCGAGCGCCAGGGAACCAAGATTGTCGGTGAGCTGCGCCAGGGAACGTGGCCCGATGATCGGCACCGAGCCGTGAGTACCGGCCCAGGCAATTGCAACCTGGCCAGGGTTGACGCCCAGCTCATCGGCAACCGCGATCAGCACGTCGAGAATCTGCGTGCGCTGCGCCGAGTTCTCGGCCTGGAATACCCGCCCACCGAAGCCTTCGGCCCGGCCCTTCTCGCCCTGCCGGTATTTGCCAGTGAGCATGCCGCCGCCGAGCGGAGACCAGGTAACGATCCCCAGCCCCAGAGCATGGGACGCCTGGAACAAATCGGCCTCGGGATCGCGGTGCACCAGGCTGTGCTCGAACTGCGCCGCCGCGATGGGAACGGCGCGGGTCAGTTGTGCCAGGGTGGCAGCATGGGCGAGACGCCAGGCCGGAAAGTTGGACAGGCCCGCGTAGAGAATCTTGCCGGCGCGAGCAAGATCATCCAGACCGCGAACCACTTCTTCCATGGGCGTAACAGCGTCGGGATGATGCACCCAGTAGATATCGATGCGGTCGGTTTTCAGGCGCTTCAGGCTCGCCTCGACCGACGCGACCATCGCCTTGCGGCTGTTACCGGTGACCAAGCGGTTGGCATCGGGTGCCGCGCCGTTGGTGAACTTGGTAGCGAGGACGAAATCCTCGCGGCGCCCCTCCAGCAGCGTACCGAGCAGCGCCTCGGACTGGCCGAACTGGTACACGTCGGCGGTATCGATGAAGTTGCCGCCAGCTTCGGCGTAGGCGTTGAAAACGGCCTCGCTGGTATCAGGGTCGGCACCATAGCCCCAACCGGTTCCAAAATTGCCGGTGCCCAGCGCCACCTGGGAAACCTGCAGGCCCGTTTTGCCAAACGTGGTGTATTTCATGCTGTTCTCCACCGCCGTCAGGCGGCCACTGTTAGAGGTCGATTAGCGCTATTGCTCAGGGCGACGAGGCACCACCAGATTGCCCACGGAAACCTGCACGACCTGCCCATCCTGATTCAGCGTGGTGGTGCGCATTTTGACCAGCCCTTGAGTAGGCTTGGATCTGGATGGCCGCACCTCCAGCACCTCGAGTTCCACCCGCAGTTCATCGCCAGGCCTGACCGGCAGCGGCCAGCGCAGCTCGTCGAAGCCGGCGCCGACAATGCCGCCGGCGAGTTTCGGCTCGCAATCGACCAGCAGGCGCATGGTCAGCGCCGCGGTGTGCCAGCCACTGGCGGCCAGTGCACCAAAAATCGAAGTACTGGCAGCGGCTTCGTCGAGATGAAATGGCTGGGGGTCGAACTCGGCAGCGAAGGTCTTGATGGCCTCCGCGTCGAGGCGAACCCGGGTAGTGCCAGCGAAGCGTTGACCCGGTTGCAGGTCGTCCAGGTAGTAGATGGTCATCTTTCAGGCTCCCTCTTTTTACGGGCCGCAGGTGCGGCGTGAAAACTACTGTCATCAGCCAAGCACAACGACGGTGCGATGCCGCTAGCTCGCGTTCTCGGGTATGGCTGCCAGGATCTGCGAACGACACAGGTCGATGATCTCGTCTGCCAGCGGGGAATCGTCCGGGCAGGCGCGGGACAACACGATCGCCCCGACTGCCTGGGCGAACAAGCCGATCATTTGCGCTCGCGCGTCCTGCCCTTGCGTATCGCCCTCATGATCGAGCGTCGCTAGCATGCCTTCGATGCCCTGCGCGAATATCGCCTTGATCTCGTCCGGTTGACGCGTCGCGTCGCCGCCAAGCGCGGCCATGGTGCAGCCAGACCCGCGCTCATCACGGTGCTGTCGAGAAACGTAGAAGTTGAAGAACGCGGCGGCGTCTACACCGCTACTGCGCTCCAGCGTTTTTGAAATGCCGCACGCGGCCGATTCCGCCATCAGGTCAGCCTTGGAGCCGAAGTGCTTGTAGAACCCGCCATGCGTGAAGCCGGCAGCGGCCATCAGATCCGCCACGCCCACGCCGTCATAGCCGCGCTCACGAAACAGAGCAGAGGCTGTTTCGACGATCAGCGCTCGGTTCGCCTGGGCCTGAGCCTTGGTCACTCGCATATCCACATGCCTCCTGGTGCATCGCCTATCAAGCGTCAAGCATACATTGATGTCGATCATAATCAATTTTATTGACATAAAAGATTACGACCATCATTTTAAATACGCCGAGTCCAACCAAGGTGCGCCTCCCCACGTCGAATGAGGGCATTCGTGATGCAGACGCCGCCCGTGCTGCTTGGAGGTATTCGCGCCATGAATGGCGGGCGTATCAGCGTAGTCCTGGTGTTGCCAACAAGCTGAATGTCGTGTTCATGTGGGCGACGCTGCGCTGGCTTCACCAGGCTGTGCTGGCCCGAATAATGGCTGCGTGATCAGCCTGGCAGCGCCCGCTTGGCGCTGCCGAATTCTCCGATTCACCGTATTAGCAGTACCGCTGAATATGCAGCGGCCACTAACCCAAATGGAGCGTGTCATGTCCGACGATGTACTGTTCAGCCCCTTCAAACTGAAAAGCCTGGATCTGCCCAACCGCATCGTCATGGCGCCCATGACCCGTGCCCTGGCGCCCGAAGGTATTCCCGGCGAGCAACATGCCGAGTACTACCGTCGCCGCGCTGCCGGCGGCGTGGGCCTGATCCTGACGGAGGGCACAGTGATCGACCGCCCGGCCTCGCGCAACATGCCAGGTATCCCGTTCTTTCATGGCGATGCAGCGCTGGCTGGCTGGGCTGAAGTGGCCAAGGCCGTACACGCGGCTGGCGGTCGCATCGGCCCACAGATCTGGCACACCGGCTCGACCCGTTCCCGTGGCGAATGGGTGCCTGATGCGCCGGTGGAAAGCCCGTCCGGGCTGGTGGCCCCCGATGATCCGCGCGGCGTGACCATGACCCTGGAAGACATCGCCGATACCGTGGCGGCATTCGCCAGCGCTGCAGCGGATGCCAAACGCCTGGGCTTCGACACGGTCGAGCTGCATGGCGCCCATGGTTACCTGATCGACCAGTTCTTCTGGCCAGGTACCAACACCCGCACGGATGCCTTCGGTGGCGCCACCATCGCCGAGCGTTCGCGCTTCGCTGCAGAGGCGGTACGCGCCGTTCGCGCGGCCGTCGGGCCGGACTTTCCGCTGATCCTGCGGGTCAGCCAGTGGAAGCAGCAGGACTACGCCGCACGCCTGGCGACCACGCCTGACGAGATGACCCAGTGGCTGACGCCGCTGGTCGAGGCTGGCGTGGATATCCTGCATTGCTCGCAGCGCCGCTTCTGGGAGCCGGAGTTCGCGGACATCGACGGCGAGCACGGCCTCAACTTTGCGGGTTGGGCGAAGAAACTCACCGGTGCAGCGACCATCAGCGTCGGCTCGGTAGGGCTCGATGGCGACTTCTTCGGCGCCTTTGGCGGCAAGGGCTCCGATGCCGCCGTGCTGGATAATCTGCACCTGCGCCTCGAGCGTGAAGAGTTCGACCTGATCGCCGTGGGCCGTGTGCTGATCTCCGACGCACAGTGGGCCAACAAGGTTCGTAACGGTGAGCCACTGCCAGGCTTCAATGCCGCCGACCTCGCCACGCTAGCCTGACGATTGACGCACGCAATGTGCGCTTGAAACACGGCAGGCGCGGGGGTCAAATCTCCGCGCTTTGCTCGTCTTCACCCAAAGCCGTCAGTGCGGCAATTCACCACGCAAGGTGCCCTCGCCAAACCTTACCGCGGTGGTAAAGTTCGGCCCCATGAAATTCGCCCGCGATGAACGGTCACTGATTGCATGGATGCTCTACGCCAGCGTCCTGTTCAGTCTGTTCGTCTGCGGTATTCATCACGGGCAAATGAGCGGCCTTGCCCTCAGCGGCCTGAACGGCGGTTACTGCGCTTCTGGCAGTGATCACGGCCAGCGTTACGATGACGGCAGCTCCAGCCAGTCCCAGCAGATGAGTGCGCAATTCAACTGCCCGCTGTGCTCGTCTTCTTCCCTGGCCATCGCCCTCAATACCGCAAGCTGGAACATTGGCCACCGGCTCTCGGCGAGGCCGTCGCCAATCGTCGTGCGCAGCCTGGCGCAACCGCCACCGCGCTATCTATGGCCCTCCCTGAATCCTCGCGCCTCCCCTTCCCGCTTCCTCGCCGTGTGACCCAATCAGCCTGATTCCATCGGCCTGCGCCCGCGCGCGGTCGGGAAACAGCGCCACCCATTCCGCGTGGAAAAACCTTTGATGAAAACAACAGATACCGCTCTGCTGCTGCCGCTCGCGCGCCGTTCGGCGCCAACCGTCATGCTGTCCTGCCTGTTCGCCCTCACGCCGCTGAGCCAGGCCGTTGCCGACACCCGCAACACCGGCGATTCGCTCGTCACACTCGGCGCGGTCAGCGTCGTTGCAGGGCAAGCCGGCCCGCTGGCCAGCCACAACATTCTCAGCTCGGTCGATGTACTCGGTGCCGACATCCTCGAAAAGCAGCCGGTGCAATACAGCTGGGAACTGTTCAGCCGAGCGCCCGGTGTAATGCTGACCCAATTCAATCAGGGCACCACCTCCGGCAAGTTGTCGTTTCGCGGCTTCAACGGCGAGGGTGAGGTGAATGCCGTCAAGCTGCTGATCGACGGTATTCCCAGCAATACCAACGACGGCAACATGCCCTTCATCGACATGGTCTTCCCGCTGGAGATCGACAGCCTCGAAGTGGTGCGCGGCACCAACGACCCGCGCTACGGGCTGCACAACATCGCCGGCAACGCCAGCATCAATACCCGCCAGGGCGGCAACGAAGGCAAGTTGCGGCTGCGCTATGGCAGCTTCGACACCCGTGAACTGCAACTGGTGAAGGGCATCGAAGGCGGCAACTGGAGCCAGAACTACGCCTTCAGCTATCAGGGCAGCGATGGCTATCGGGATCACGCAAAGGCCGAGCGCATGAGCTTCGCCGGCAAGTGGTTCTATACCGCAGACGATGACGCCTGGCGTGCCGGGTTGATCGCCCGGCACTACACCGTCGATGCCGACGAAGCCGGCTACCTGAGCCGCTCTGACTCCCGCAACCGGCCACGTCAATCCTACGCCAACAACGCCACCGACACCGGTGAACGGGAAATGAACCAGCTCAGCCTGCACCTCGACGCCAACCTCTCGGAGACCCTGAGCTGGGCCAGCAAGGCCTACGTGAATACCTTCGAAGACCGCCGCTGGACGCAGTACTGGCGCACCTCATCGCAACAGGAACGTTACGCCGACGAAACCCAGTACGGCGCGCTGAGCAGCCTGACCTGGCGCCCCGAGGTGGAGCATCTGCATGCCTTCGCCCTGGAGGGTGGTGCCGAGGTACAGCGCCAGGAGAACGAAAGCCTGCGTTACCGCACGCAGCAGCGCAACCGCGTGGCGCAGACCCGCGATCAGCAGTTCGACCTGAATGTTTACGGCACCTATGTGCAGGCGGTGATCGAGCCCAGCGAGTCGCTGAAGATCATCCCCGCGTACCGCGTCGACAAGCTGTATGGCGGCTACGTCAATGGTTTGAGCGGTGAGCATGCCGACGTCAACGACTATGGCCTGATCAAACAGCCGAAGATCAGCGTCGTCTACTCGCCCTGGGAGCAAGCCAGCCTTTATGCCAACTGGGGCCGCAGCTATCAGGTCGGTGTCGGGTCGGCGGCTTATCGCCTGGCGACCCTCAGCGACGACCTGAAACCGTCGATCAACGATGGCTGGGAAACCGGCATCAAGTTCAAGCCAGCCGCCTGGATCGATGGCCGTATCGCCTACTGGGAGCAGAAGGCCTCGGATGAAGTGCAGCGCAAGCTCAACGACGCGGTTGGCGATGCCGAGAACGTCGGTAAAACCTTGCGCAAAGGCTGGGATGTGCAGCTCAACCTGTACCCCAGCGACGCCAGCAGCATCTGGCTGTCCTACTCGCGGCAGTTCTCGGAGATCCTCGAGCCCAATCCCAACCTGCCGGCCAGCAAGGGCAAGGAGATGGATCACGTGCCTCATCACCTGTACGCCGCTGGCTCGACCTATCAGCTGACGCCTGAGCTCGAGCTGTCCGCCTGGGTCAACGGCCAGAGCGACTACTACCTCGAACGCACCAACAGCACCGGCAAGTTCGGCGATTACCTGCTGCTCAATCTGGGGGCGACTTATCAGGTCACGCCAACCCTGAGCGTCGATGTGCAGGCCAAGAACATCACCGACCGTTACTACGAATACGCCTGGTATGACGACAGCGCCGGTGTGCAGCAATCGCTACACGCGGCAGGCGATGGTCGGGCAGTTTATGCGGGGCTGACGCTGGACTTCTAGACCACGGCCATGGCCACGTAGCGACTGGCTACGTGGCCATGGCGTACCCACTCACTGCTCTTCATCACGCAGTTGGCTGCTCAAGCGGTCGCAGCTCTCGACCAGTTGCTCAACCAGTCGGGCAGTGGCGGGGACTGTTCGCGCAAGTTCAGTTCCAACGCGAACTCACCTGGCGATACGTTGCCTTTCGGCCCACGGAACAAGCCGCGCATGATGACCACGCCCAGCACCCGGCCATCCCTCACGAATCGGTGTTCGATAAAGCTCCATTTTTCATCCCAACCCAACATCCGGGTATGCACTTCAAAAGCCTGGAACAGCTTCAGTTCGCGACGGAACTTGCCCCATACATCACCGACGATAGGCAGGGCACGATGACGCAGCGCTACCCGAAACGCACCGCTGCGCAGTACGTAATCCATACGCCCGACATCAGACAGGGTGAAGTAGCGGCCATTGGTGACGTGGCGGTTAAGGTCGAGATCAAGCGGCCAGACTCGCATGCGCACGACGGTGGTTTCGAACGCAGATACAGGCCGGCGCCATGGCCGGCGCAGCAGCATCAGAAAAAGGCGAAACCAAAGATTCATAACGCGAACACCTGCTCGAACGAAGACGTGCACTGTAAACACGTCGCGCCAAGCAAGGTAGTTGCAGAACTGCCTTACCCCATGGGATTTATGCAAAAACGATGGTGCTTTCGCCCGGCTGCCAATAGAGGCGATGACGTTCGCTGCACATCGAGTATCTGTTCAACACAGGGCTAGCAGCGCGGAGCAGGGCCGGTATCTTTCTTAGGCATATGCGCCGAGGAGGCAAGCCTCCTGTTTGGTTCCAGCACCCTATTGGTTTGAGCGATGAAGTCGAGCATCACGGCTTGCACCAAGGCGCAGTTTTCCAGTTGGGCCTTACTCAGACACCTGCTCCCCACGCATTGCCCGTCCGCTGACATCGCTTTGAAGCATATGCCGGTTGGGCCTTTTTCAAGGTCAAGTCGGCAGCCTGTTTCAGAGGTAAATCTATTTATATAGTTGTCCATAATAATGTGAGGCAACGATGGGCAAATCGGTTCGCACTGTATTGATACCGCTCGTCATACGGTTCGTTTGTGTGAACCTATCGGAGCGCTCACGCTCTCGGCCAACGCTGAAGATTCTCCTCACTATCAGCAAGCTAAGGCAGCAGTGAGGACGATCAGCCAACGCCTGTCGGCCCCTCGATGACCTGGCGCACTTTGCGGGCCAGATCGGTCGGCACGTATGGCTTGGATATCACCTCGAATTCACTGCCGGCAGCGTCGGTGCTCTCCAGAGAACTCTCGGAGTAACCCGTGGTGAGCAGTACTTTCAGCCCCGGTTTGCGACGCCTGGCTTCGCGGGCGAGCATCACGCCATTCATTCCACCAGGCATGATCAGGTCGGTGAACAGCAGGTCGTAGTCGGCCATGTCGAGCATTAGCAGCGCTTCACGGGCGTTCATGGATATCTCGGCGATGTAGCCATAGTCTTCGAGCACCATCTTGGCCAGATCGGCCACATCCGGCCGGTCTTCCACGATCAGCACGCGCTCAGTGCCATTGCGCTCGCCTGGCTGCTCCTTGGCAAGACGCTGGGTAACCTGGCTGTCATCTGCGGGGAAATACAGACGCAACGTCGTACCAACACCCTCTTCGGAATAAATCCGCACCGTGCCGCCGGACTGTTTGACGAAGCCATAGACCATCGACAGGCCGAGGCCTGAGCCTTTGCCCTCCTCCTTGGTGGTGAAGAAGGGATCCATCACTCGTGTACTCACGCTCTCGGCCATGCCGATGCCGTTGTCAGTGATGGCGATGCTGACGTAACGCCCCGGCATCAAACCGTCATAAGACATGCTGCCCAAGTCGTCGACCACCACGTTCTTGGTTTCGATATCGACCGTCGGATGCTCACGCCCTTCAAGCGCATCGCGGGCATTGATAAGGATATTGAGAAAGGCGACTTCGGCCTGCGTCGGGTCGATTCGGCAGTTCCAGAGCGTCTTCTCGAGCGTCAACCGCAGGGTGGACTGCCCCAGGGTTCGCTCACCCAACTCCTGGAAGCCGTTGATAAGCCCGTTGAGGTTGAGCACGCGGCCCTCGAGCTTCTGCTTGCGCGCAAACGCCAGCAGTTGCTGGGTAAGGGTGGCAGCACGATCAGCGGCATTACGGGAGTTGCGCACGTAGCGCTGCATGCGCTCCTGGTCGTATGCAGGCTTGGCTATCGTGCGGTCGAGCACCTCGAGGTAGCCGATCATCACTTGCAGCAGGTTATTGAAGTCATGGGCAATACCGCCCGTGAGCTGGCCCAGCGCTTCCATTTTCTGCGCCTGGCGCAAACCTTCCTCGGCATCGCGACGACGGCTGATATCCAACTGGGAAGAAAAGAAATAAATCAGCTCACCGGCGTCGTTGTAGACCGGCGAAATAAACAGCGCACTCCAGAACGTCGAGCCGTCTTTTCGGTAGTTGATCAGCTCGACGGCCAGTTCTTGCCTCATCGCAACCGCTTCACGAACCTGCGCGACCACCGCGCGATCCGTTTCCGGTCCCTGCAGGAAACGGCAGTTCCTACCGACGACTTCTTCAGCGCTGTAACCGGTCATCTCCAGAAAGGCGTTATTGGCGAAGATGATCGGATTATCGTCACGATTCGGGTCGGCGATTATCATCGGCATGCGGGTGGTTTCTACCGCCGCAAAGAAGATGTTCTTGCCGGAGCCGGAGATGTCCCCGGACGAGGTGTTATCGACACGGAAACTCTGTTTGCCGCTATTAACCATTGGCTTCCCCTGTATGAATGGGCGCAACCAGCGAAACGGCCGCTCTACAAAAATTCGAGCAACTGGCCATCAATAAGTTCTACAAACAGAATTACCTGTACAAGTTTTCAACCGTCATCAGCGAGCCAATTCAGCGCGTTATGACGGCTGCGAATCAGCCAACTTCGGCTGTTGAAAGCAATGCCCCTGTGAACCACCACGTCTCTGATGGCAAACTCTCCACGTCGTCCATCCGCCAGCGCAAGGTGCTCCGTGCAATCCACCCTCAAAGATTTCGATTGGGCTTTGACACCGCTCGGAGCGACAGATAACTGGCCGGACGCGCTGCGCACCGCCTACGGCATCATGAACACCAGCAGCTTCGCCATGTGCGCAACCTGGGGGCCGGAGCGCACGCTGATCTACAACGAGGCCTACATACCCTTCCTGGGTGATCGCCATCCCAAGGCACTTGGCATGGCGATACATGAAGTCTGGAACGACGTGTGGGACACCATTGGCCCGCTGGTGGACAAGGTGCTGGCTGGCACTCCCATTCATGACCAGAACATGCACCTGGTCATGACCCGCAACGGTTACCCCGAAGATACTTACTGGACGTTTTCCTACAGCCCCCTGGAGGACGCTTCAGGCGCAATCGCCGGCTTCCTCAATGTGGCCATCGAAACCACCCAGGTGGTGACGATTCAACAACCCGCTATCGCCAACGCCGAGCGGGTGCAACTGGCCCTGGCTGCGGGAGCCATAATCGGCACCTGGTTCTGGGATCTGCCCACCAACCGCTTCACCGTAGACGAAGCCTTCGCACACAACTTCGGCCTGAATCCCGCGCTGGGTCGTGAAGGTTTGAGCCTGCAGCAGGTCGTCGAAACCGTTCATCCCGATGATATCGAGAGCCTGCTCGAGGCCATCAACGAAGTCATCTCCCGTGGCGGCCCCTACGCCCACCAGTATCGCGTGCGCCGTGCCGACGGCTGCTATTACTGGCTGGAGGCCAATGGTCGCGTGGAACTGGCTGCCGATGGCAGTGGGCTGAGCTTCCCTGGCGTACTGATCAACGTGGAGGAGCGGCGCGCCATCGAAGGCGAACGTGATCGTGCCATTGCACGGGTCATGGCACTCAACGCCGAACTCGAACAGAAAGTCATCGCGCAGACCTTCGAGCGCGGTCGTACCTGGCAGATAACGCCGGACCTGCTCGGCGTACTCAACGACGACGGTTATTTCGAGGCATCCAACCCCGCCTGGCAGACGACTCTTGGCTGGTCGGAAGAGGAGCTGGCTGACACCCACTTCCTGGCATTCGTGCACCCTGCCGACCAAGCCGATACGCAGCGCGTCTGGCAGCAGGTCAAGCTGGCCGGCGAGCCCGCACTGGGCCTGGAAAATCGCTTCAGTTGCAAGAGCGGTGAATGGCGCTGGCTGTCTTGGGTGGCCGTTCCCAGTGGTGGCAAAACGTACTGCTCCGCACGGGATGTGACCCGGGAAAAGCTCAACCGTGCCGAGCTGAAAAAACGCACTGCCGAGCGCGACCGCCTGTGGGAAAGCACCAACGATCTGATGGGTTCCGCAGGGCTAGACGGTTACTTCAAAACCATCAATCCGGCCTGGACTCAGTTGCTAGGCTGGGAAGCCGAGCAACTGCTCAGCACACCGTTTATCGAGATAGTGGTGGAGGAAGATCGGGCAGACGTTTTCGGGCTCCTGGAGCGCCTGAGCAAGGGCGAAAAGGTCAGCGGCTTCACCAGCCGCCTCCGTTGCAAGGCGGGTGATGCGCGATCGTTCCTGTGGACAGCGGCTCCGGACTCCGTGAGTGATGTATTCCACTTCGTCGGCCGCGATGTCACCGCCCAGCACATGGCCGAGGAGTCGCTGCGACAGTCCCAGAAGATGGAGGCGATCGGGCAATTGACCGGCGGCATCGCCCACGACTTCAACAACCTGCTCGCGGGCATCTCCGGTTCGCTGGAACTGATGCATCTGCGCATCGAGCAGGGCCGCTTCCATGAACTGACCAAGTACATGAGCTCGGCAGAAACTGCCACCCGCCGTGCCGCCGCCCTGACACATCGGCTGCTGGCCTTCTCACGGCGCCAAACGCTGCTGCCCAAGCTGACGGACGTCAACCTGCTGATCGCGGGCATGCTGGAAATGATCCAGCGTACCGTCGGCCCGAGCATCCACTTGGAAAGCGAACTGCAGCCGAACCTGTGGACAGCTCTGGTCGATGCATCGCAACTGGAAAACACCCTCCTCAACCTGTGCATCAACGCCCGCGACGCCATGCCCAACGGCGGCGTGATCAAAGCGACCACGGAGAACCTGTGGATCGATGCCAAGCGCGGCGCCACCCTCAATCTGCCCGAAGGCGACTACCTGAGCCTGGCGGTGCTGGACAACGGCGTGGGCATGCCGGCGCAGATCGTCGCCCGCGCAGTGGAGCCGTTCTTCACCACTAAACCGATGGGCGAAGGCACGGGGCTTGGCCTGTCCATGGCATACGGTTTCGCCAAGCAGTCAGGTGGCCAGATGCGTATCACCTCGACGGTGGGTGAAGGCACGGTCGTGACCCTGTACCTGCCCCGCCACAACGGTAAAGCCGAAGTCGAGGCGACACCCTCGGCGATCGCCGGGCTCGATCTGGCAGCCGAGGGAACCGGCAAGACGGCGCTGGTGGTCGATGACGAACCGGCCATACGCATGTTGGTAACCGAGGTACTCGAAGAACTCGGCCTCAACGTGATCGAGGCCGGCGACAGCGCTGCCGGACTGAGCATTCTGCAATCCGAGACCCAGGTCGATCTACTGATCAGCGATGTTGGCTTGCCGGGAGGCATGAACGGCCGGCAGATGGCCGATGCTGCGCTGACCAGCAGGCCCAGCATGCCGGTACTGCTGATCACCGGCTACGCGGAAAACTCGTTGCTCACCGACGGCCAGCTAAGCCCGGGGATGGCGGTGCTGACCAAGCCTTTCACCCTGGAAGCGCTGGCTTCGCGGGTACGCGAATTGGTGACGGAATAACGCTTCCAACACCCGGCTGCAGCACCAGCCCTCTCAGCCCAATGCTTCCTCGTAGTCCTTGACGTAGTCGGTCGCCAGCGCGATTTTCTGCTGCTGGGTGAGCATCTTCCCGGCCTGCTGGAAGAAGGTGTGCTCCTCGTCTTCCAAGTGATGGAAGATCTTGTCCTTGAGTTTGCGGGCGGTAGCGAGCCACGAAGGGCTGGACGGGTCGGTTTCTTCCAGGGTCTCAAGCAACTCATCCATCTCGTGGTGCTCGGCAACGCCGTGGCGAGACAGATCGACGCCGGAGTCGTGCTTCATCAACGGCGAGTAGAAGAACCGCTCTTCCGCTCGAGCATGGGCGAGCAGCTCCTCTTTCAGTTCACGGTAATACTGGGCGCGCTCTGGCGAATCGCCCTGGGTGGCGACCAGCGCCTCGGCCATTGCCCGCTGGCGATCGTGGCTTTCACGTAATGCTTCGAAGATCTGCATAAGGTTCTCTCATCAGGTTACGGATTGTCCGTGGCCTTTCGAGGCCATCTGCAAGGTCAGACCGAGGCGGCAAAATCGTGGTTCAACCAATTAACGCGCGCAGCCGAGCACACCGGCGAATGCGGCAAGACGAGAATCGGTTGTTATGAGAGGCGTATCAATGCTGCGAAAGAATGGCGCTCAGCAGCCCGGGGAAGCGCGTATCCAGCTCGGCGCTACGCAAGGAGTTCATGTGCGTGGTGCCGATGTTGCGCGTATGCACCAGGCCGGCATCGCGCAGCACCCGGAAATGGTGAGACATGCTGGACTTGGGGCGGCCACCATCGAGCTCACCACAGGTGGCCTCAGTCACACCGGCCAGGCAGCGAACGATCTCCAGGCGAACGGGGTCACTCAAGGCGTACAGCAGACGCTCGAGTGTCAGGTCACGGGGATCGGGATGTTTGAAGGGGCGCATGCTGCACATGATAACGGGGCTATCGACAATTGCCATAGTTCGATTATGATCGAACTAAAGTAACGAACGAATCAATCTGGAGTTTGCCCATGTCTGCGCTGTTCGAACCCTTCAAGCTGAAAGACGTCACCCTTCGCAACCGCATCGCCATCCCGCCGATGTGTCAGTACATGGCCGACGATGGCCTCATCAACGACTGGCACCATGTGCACCTGGCCGGCATGGCGCGTGGCGGCGCAGGCCTGCTGGTCGTCGAGGCGACCGCCGTTGCCCCGGAAGGCCGTATCACCCCCGGCTGCGCCGGCATCTGGAGCGACGAACACGCCCAGGCGTTCGTCCCGGTGGTGCAAGCCATCAAGGCCGCCGGCTCAGTGCCAGGCATCCAGATCGCCCACGCCGGCCGCAAAGCCAGCGCCAACCGCCCATGGGAAGGCGACGACCATATCGCCGATAACGATTCGCGCGGCTGGGAAACCATCGCACCGTCGGCCATCGCCTTTGGCGCCAACCTGCCGAAAGTGCCACGCGCCATGACCCTGGAAGATATCGCCCGGGTACGCCAGAACTTCGTCGACGCCGCCCGCCGCGCCCGTGACGCCGGCTTCGAATGGATCGAACTGCACTTCGCCCACGGCTACCTGGGCCAGAGCTTCTTTTCCGAGCACTCCAACCAGCGCACCGATGCCTACGGCGGCAGCTTCGACAACCGCAGCCGCTTCATGCTGGAAACCCTCGCCGCCGTTCGCGAAGTCTGGCCTGAGCACCTGCCGCTGACAGCCCGCTTTGGCGTGCTCGAATACGACGGCCGTGACGAGCAGACTCTCGAAGAGTCCATCGAGCTGGCCCGCCGCTTCAAGGCCGGTGGCCTGGATCTGCTGAGCGTCAGCGTCGGCTTCACCATCCCTGATACCAACATCCCATGGGGCCCGGCCTTCATGGGCCCGATCGCCGAACGCGTGCGCCGCGAGGCCGACCTGCCGGTAACCTCCGCCTGGGGCTTCGGCACGCCACAACTGGCGGAAGAAGCAGTCAAAGCCGGTCACCTCGACCTGGTATCCATCGGCCGCGCCCACCTGGCCGACCCGCACTGGCCATACTTCGCCGCCAAGGAGCTGGGTGTCGACAAAGCCTCCTGGACGCTGCCAGCCCCCTACGCCCACTGGCTGGAACGCTACCGCTAAGCGGTATTTCCGCCTGGCTAGCTGACTAGTCAGCCATTCGTCGCTTTGGGTGCCCATTCCAGGCACCTGCAGCCTCGCTTGAGTTCGATAATCGATGGCCCTCGCAGTGTTTGCGCAACCATCACAAAGCCGCCTCTGAGCGAGGAAGTCCGCCCGCCCGCTCCCTTCACAAGTTGCTTGCCGTCCATTGGGGCACAGCGCATCATGCCGCCAACCCTGCCTGCGGTACCCTCCGATGCCCCATCGCCCTGCCCCCTTCCCGCCTGATGAGGAAGAGCGCGTTCTCTCACTCGAACACCTCGAAATCCTCGACTCCGCGCCGGAGCAAGGCTTCGATGATGTCGTGCAGTTGGCGACCACGTTATGCGAAACGCCGATTGCGCTGGTGTCGCTGGTCGACCGTGAGCGGCAGTGGTTCAAGGCCTGCATTGGCCTGGATGTCAGTGAGACCCACCGCGACCTAGCGTTTTGTGCCCACGCGATTCTAGAGCCGGACAACGTGCTGGTGGTGGAGGATGCGACCCAAGATCCACGCTTCCAGCACAGCGCGCTGGTGCTCGGCCCGCCCTACATTCGCTTCTATGCCGGGGCCCCCATTCGCACCGATGCAGGCCACCTGCTGGGCTCCGTGTGCGTGATCGATACCCGCCCACGCACGCTCAGCGAGGCACAGCGCCAGGCCCTACAAGCTTTGGCGCGGCAAACAGCGGCCCTGCTGCACTTGCGTCTGCTTGAAGTGCAGCGTGAGCGGCGCGCCAGCGAACTGGCAGATCAACTGGAACATGCCCAGACCCAGCACCGCGAAGCTGAAGCGTCGCTGCGCCATGCGCGACGGGTGTCATCCCTGGGAATGCTCACGGCAAGCATCGCCCATGATGTGAACAACCTGCTGCAAGTACTCAGCGCCAGCCTGCAGATGGCTCATCTGCGTGCGCGTCGCCCCGCAGAGGTGGAGCGTTTCTGTCAGACCGGGCTGCAGGCGGTGGAGCAAGGCGGCAAGCTGATCCGTCAGTTGCTGGCCAACGTACGCCAGGACGGCCCGGAGCTGGCCTGCATCGATATCAGCGAGCGCATAGAACGATCCCGTGACCTGCTCGCCGGCACCCTGGGTAATGGCATCGAACTGAGCTTCGACCTGACAGCCAGAGACGTGGCCGTGATGTGCGACGAAGTACAGCTGCAGGCCGTGGTGCTCAACCTGCTCAGCAATGCGCGCGACGCCATGCAAGGCAGTGGTCAGGTGCAGATCGCCACGCGCCAGCAACAGGTCACGGGGGACTCGTTACTGGGTGACGGCGCGTATCTGGTGCTCAGCGTCAAAGACGACGGGCCGGGCATGTCCGAGGAACTGGCAAGCAAGGTGTTCGACCCGTTCTTCACCACCAAGCAGGCAGGCCACGGAACCGGGCTGGGCCTGGCACAGGCACGTGACTTCGCCAACAACACCGGCGGTGATGTGCGGGTCGAGACCGCACCAGGCGCTGGCACCAGCATGAACCTCTACCTGCGTGTGCTGGGCCGTATCAGCGTCGTCGATCGAGCAGGTTGACCACCAGGCGATCCAGCCAGCCCCACAGGCGCTGACGCAGACGCTTCCAGAACGGCCGCGCCTGCCACATCTGCAAGTCGACCTCACGGCTCTGCGGGAAATCGGTTTCGAAGCTTTGCTGCACCGCCGCGGTGAAATCCGCATCCAGAGTTTCGACGTTGGCATCCAGGTTGAAGCGCAGGTTCCAGTGGTCGAAGTTGCAGGAGCCGACACTGGTCCAGTCGTCCACCAGCACCATCTTCAGGTGCAGGAACCGCGGCCGGAATTCGAAGATGCGCACCCCGGCCTTGAGCAATCGCGGGTAGTAACGCTGCCCGGCGAAACGCACAGGGGGGTTGTCGGTGTGCCGGCCACTGAGCAGCAAGCGCACGTCGACACCCCGCGCCGCAGCCTTGCGCAGCGCCCGACGCACTTTCCAGGTCGGCAGGAAATACGGTGTGGCCAGCCACACGCGCTGCTGTGCACCATTCAAGGCACGAATCAGCGACTGCAGGATATCGCGGTGCTGTCGTGCATCGGCATAGGCCACTCTGCCCCAACCCGTCCCGGTTGGCGGCAGTTGGGGCAGCGGCTTGCGGTGCGGGGTGAGATACGGACGCCAGGCAAAGCGTGCATTGTTGGCCTGCCACTGCCGGTCGAACAGCTGCAACCAGTCGACCACCAGCGGTCCGTCGATTTCCACCATCACTTCGTGCCAGGCACTGACCGGCTCACCGGGCGTCCAGAACTCATCGGTAGAACCGGTGCCGCCGACGAAGGCGACCCGGTCGTCGACCACCAGCAACTTGCGGTGGTCACGGTACAGATTGCGCGCGCCGCGGCGCCAGCGTATCGGGTTGTACCAACGCAGCTGTATGCCGGCATCGAGCATCGATTGCCGGTCACGCTGACTGAGCCCCTGGCAACCGAACGCATCGAACAGGCAGCGCACCGCCACGCCGCGCTGCGCGGCTTCACACAGGGCACGCAACAGGGCATCGGTACAGGCGCTGCTGACCACCAGATATTGCTCGAGCTCGACCGTCTCACGGGCCGCGTCGATGCAGGCGATCATCCGCGGAAAGAAGGTCGGGCCGTCGTTGAGCAGGGTGAAGCGATTACCTTCCCGCCAGGGAAATACCTGACCGGGCATCAATTACGCTCACAGGGTGGAAGGAAGGACGACGGGCGCATGGCATCTCGGCCGAGGGCTGGGGATGCGCCACGATAGCCGCCCGGGTGCGCCTTGCAAAGCACCTCACAGGCGAAGCCACGGAAGAGGTGCATCAAGGCCGCTGGCCGCACATCCGGCAGCGGTCGCCGACCATCACGCCGGTGCAGCGCTGGCAGTCGCCGTTCAGGGTGCCGCGGCGCCAGCGCCAGATCTGCAGCAGCCGCTGCGCGGCCCACAGCGCACCGCAAGCCGGCAACAGGATCATCCAGGGAAAAATCGCCCGCACGGTCGGTGCCCAGGATGCCAGCGCAGCGCCCTGCTGTGACAGCAGCACCAACGCCATCATCAGGATCGCGCCGCCGATGATCAGGATGAAGGGCAAAGCCAGGTTTCTGACGAAGAACATCGGCGCACACACTCAAAACTATCGGACGCACATGGTAAGCAAGGTTGCGGCAAGACTGAACCTGCTCGTTCGCGATCATCACCGCGTGCCCTGTCACACAAGCATCATCGAAGCTTCACAGTGGTGACACCCGCCCTGCCTAGCCTGCAGTTGTTTCCTGAGTTTGCTCAGGTCAGCAGGCCAATCCGGTTCGAGTGCGCAGCAGGGCTGCCCCGACCCGCAACGGAGGTAAGGCATGACCCAGAACGCCATGGCACCCGCGCGCAGTACCGCTCCCCGTCGCCTGCAGGCAGAACGCCTGACCACCTCGCGCGCCTTGCGCGAAGCACAGGCCCTGCGCTTCCGTGTGTTCAGCGCCGAGTTCGACGCCAAACTGAAAGGCGCCGAGCTGGGCCTGGACATGGATGACTACGACCTGCACTGCCAACACATCGGCGTACGTGATCTGAACAGCGGCGAGCTGGTAGCCACCACACGCCTGCTCGACCACCATGCAGCCGCTGGCCTCGGGCGCTTCTACAGCGAAGAGGAATTCGCCCTGCATGGGTTGCGTCACCTGCAAGGCCCGGTGCTGGAGATCGGCCGCACCTGCGTGGACAGCGCCTACCGCAACGGCGGCACCATCGCCGTGCTGTGGGCCGAGCTGGCCGAGGTGCTCAACGAAGGTGGTTATCGCTACCTGATGGGTTGCGCCAGCATCCCCATGCAGGACGGCGGCATTCAGGCACAGGCAATCATGCAGCGCCTGCGCGAGCGCCACCTGTGCACCGAACACCTGCGTGCGGAACCGAAAACCCCGCTGCCCGCCCTGGAGCTTTCCGGCAACGTCATCGCCGAGATGCCGCCACTGCTCAAGGCCTACATGCGCCTGGGCGCCAAGGTGTGTGGGGAGCCGTGCTGGGACAAGGATTTCCAGGTCGCCGACGTGTTCATCCTGCTCAAGCGTGACGAGCTGTGCCCACGTTATGCGCGGCACTTCAAGGCGGCAGTCTGAGTGAAAACTTGCTGGTGGCGGCCGGACGCGGTAAATAATGCGCCGCTGGCCGCTGCCTTCGATTCACGGCGGCAGCCAGCGCATGCGTCCATCAACCGCCCAGCAGGTCAGAAACCGCCTATGAGTAAACTGCGTTTGTATGTGCGCCTGATCCGCCTGCTGGCGGTGATCGCTGCAGGTACCCTGCTCGCCGCTTCTCTGGTTCCCATCGAACGTCTGACTCGCCGTGACCTGATGGGCCTGCGCCAGCGTATGACCCGCTGGTTCATGGCGCGCCTGAGCAACGCACTGCCCTTTCGTGTCAGCGTTAGCGGGCAATTGCCGCAAAAGCCCATGTTGTGGCTGAGCAATCACATTTCCTGGACAGACATCCCGTTGATTGGAATGCTGGCGCCGCTGTCGTTCCTGTCCAAGGCCGAGGTACGTACTTGGCCGATCGCCGGCTGGCTGGCACACAAGGCAGGCACCCTGTTCATCCGCCGCGGTGCGGGCGATGGCGGATTGCTCAATCAGCAGCTAGGCCGACACCTGAACGGCGGCAGGCACCTGCTGATCTTCCCCGAGGGCACCACCTGCGATGGCACGGCGCTGCGCACGTTCCATGGCCGTTTGCTGAGCAGCGCCATCGAAAGCAGCATCGATCTGCAGCCAGTGGCCATCCGTTACCTTCGTGATGGCCAGCGCTGCCCTGTAGCGCCCTTCATCGGCGACGACGACATGCTCTCGCACCTGCTGCGCCTGATGAGCAGCGATGTCGCCGAGGTGCAGATCCAGTTGCTGGAACCGATCGACAGCAGCTCGGGCAACCGTAACGAGCTGGCCCGGCGCGCCCATGCAGCCGTCAATACAGCGCTGTACGGCGCAGACGATAGCCAGGACGCCGTCCAGGCTGCCTGAAGCTGACGCTAGCGCATCGAGAGCTGATTCTCCTGGCGCAGCCAGCGCCGGAAAATCGGCTCGGCGAAGAACAGCACCAGGAACAAGCGGATCACCTGCATAGCAGTCACCAGCGGCACAGCCAGCTGCAGGGTTTCCGCTGTCAGGCTCATCTCGGCGATCCCACCCGGCATCATGCCCAGAGTCAGGGACTGGAAATCCAACCCGCTCGCCCAGCCGATCAGCACGGCCGCCACGAACGCCACCAGCATCATCGCCAGGGTGGTGATCAGGGTGCGGGCCAGAAACGACGGCGCATAACGGAAGAAGGCTCGGTTGAAGAAGCAGCCCAACGCGCTGCCGATCATCAGCTGCCCAACCTGGCTGGCACCGGCCGGTAGCGTGCTGCTCAGGTCGAAACCAATACTGAATAACGCGCTGACCAGCAGCGGCCCGAACAACCAAGGGTTGGGCTGTTTCAACCGGTGCAGCAGCCAACCGGCGGCGCCTGCCAGCGGCAGAATCAACGCCAGCCAGGGCCAATCCGGGTTGGATGCGTGCAGGTGAACCTCGCCCTCGCCCATCATGAACTTGAACAACGCCGGCACCAGCAACACCACCGCAACCACCCGCAAGCTTTGCGCCGCCGCGACACGGGTAAGCTCGGCACCATTTCGAGCCCCCAGATTGACCATTTCTCCAGAGCCGCCGGGCATGCTGGAAAAGTACGCAGTGGCCATGGTTTCCCCGGTACGGCGCATGAACCAGACGCCAACGATGCTGCTCAGCACGGTAATCAACGCACCGATGACGATGGGCACCAGGTGCCCGGCGATCTGCCCGACCAGCGCTGGGGTGAAGTGCAAGCCAATACCGATACCGATGATCCACTGACCAAATTTGCGGCCGCCGGGGAACGGCTGTAACTGCCAGGCGGTGGTGCAGCGCACCAGAATGACCGCCACCAGTGAGCCGATCATCCAGGGTAGCGGCCAGCCGATGGCGCTGGCGATCAGAGCTCCCATCACGCCAACCAGCGGCGTTCCCAGGTAATTCAGCCAGTGGCCTTTGAACATTGTTTCCCCTTAGGTGCATGCAACTGCAGTGCGGCGGCAACGCGATCGGATGGGCCGGCGCGGCGGATGATCGAGCGCCGATGGCGCTGGAGAGAATTAGATAGGCCGCAGACAATCATGACTTTTGTCACCATGCAGCTCATCCATTCGCAGGAAAAACCGAGATCAACCCCTCTAAAACGAGTTATCTCAGCTAATCAACGCTGGCAATATTGCTCTTAATTCAAACAAAAAACAATATTCACTTATCGTAACCAGGCACTGCGGGATCTTTGCGCGCAGCCGATTACGTAGCAGAATGCAGCGCCTGGCTGAGGAAATCGGCCACACCAACAGCACCCCAAACAACAATTCGATGCCCACTGCCATGGCTCAGGAAAACACCAACCCGATGGTTCTCACTGCTTTGCAGAAACGCGTCGCCCGCGAGGTCATCGCCTACGTTCGGCATGAGCGCCTGCCCGTCGGCCATCACTTGGCGGAGTCCCACCTGGCGCAGACTCTCAATACCTCGCGTACGCCAGTGAAGTTTGTGCTGAACCATCTCACCGAGCGCGGCATGCTCAAGCACGACCGCAACCGTGGCTTCTTCCTCGCCCGGGCTGCAGACGATCTCAACGACCTGGTGCTGGAGATCGCCGAAGCCGAAGAGGATTCGGTGTACATGAAATTCGTCGAGCTGCGCCTGTCGCGTCAGCTCCCGGAGCACCTCAGCGAAATCGACCTGATGCGCCAGTTCGGCGTATCGCGCACTGAGCTGCGTTCGGCGCTGCTGCGCATGCAGCAGGAAGGCTGGGCCGAACAGCGCACCGGCCAGGGCTGGCGCATGCTGCCGGTGATCGACTCGATAGAGGCCTACGAGGAAAGCTTCAGTTTCAGGGTGACCATCGAGCCGGCCGGCCTGCTCTCACCGACCTTTCAGGTCGACCAGAAGGTACTGGCGCTGTGTCGTCAGCAACAGGAATACATCGCCGCCACCGGCTACCTGACGATGACCACTCAGGAGTTGTTCGAAGCCAACTCGAAATTCCACGAGATCATCGCCGGCTTCTCGGGCAACCGTTTTTTGCTGCAATCGTTGAAACGCCTCAACGGCCTGCGCCGCCTGGTCGAGTACAGCGTGGATCTGCCGCGGCCGACACGCCGCAAGCAGGTGCTGGAGCATCTGGAGATTCTCGACCTGATCGAGCGCGGCGACCGCCTTGGTGCCGCGGATCGCCTGCGCGCGCACCTCGAAGGAGCCAGGCGCAACAAGCTCAACCCGGCACTGCTTGAACGACTCGGCCTGCAGAACGAAGACTAACCTCGCTGCTCGCGGGCGAAGGCCATGAGCTGCGGGTAGAAGGCGCGGAAGTCCTCGCTCAAGGGCTCGTACAATCGGCGCAAGTCGTCCAGACCGCCATCCAGCAAGCCAGGCCGCGACAGCCGCCGTGACATCCCGGTGATCACCTGGCCGAGCACCTCGAAATCCCGGTAACTGCCCAGCCAATCCTGAGCGGCCATGCGCGGTGCCATGTGCTGCAGGTGGCCGGGTAACTGCGACTCGGCGGCCAGCACCTGGTAAACGCGGGTGGTGAAACGATCCAGCGGCTGATCGCTGTAACGCTGCCAGTCCCGCGCCAGGCAATGGTCGAAGAACAGATCGAGAAATATCCCGGCAACCCGGCGACGCTCTGCGGGAAAGCGTGCCCGGGCCTGAGCCTGCAGCGCATGGCTGTCGGTAAAGGCGTCGATTCGCCGGTGCAGCGCGATGCCGGCTTCGATGGTGGCCGGCCACTGCCCGGCCAGCGGCCCTTTGACGAAATCGCCATACAGGCTGCCGAGCAATTCGGCGGGCGCATCACCGCCCAGGTGCAAATGTGCGAGGTAATTCATGGCGTACAGAGTAAAGCCTCGGCCGGCCGGCGGCGAGGGGCGCGCCATCACACCGGTCGATATGCACTATCTGCCTGAACGATCTGTATATCGCCAAGTCCCGATATAGAGTTCGCTGCATCGCGATATTGCGCTGCACCGATATCAGGAGAACCGATGAGTAACGACGACATCGATCTGGACGACGTGATCAAGGCCCTGGCCCATCCGGTGCGGCGCGACATCCTGCGTTGGCTCAAGGAGCCCGAAGCGAATTTCGCCCTGCAGGATCATGCCCTCGACATCGGCGTGTGTGCGGGCAAGTTCGACGAGCGTACCGGCCTATCGCAATCCACCGTATCGGCGCACCTGGCCACCCTGCAGCGTGCCGGTCTGGTGACCAGCCGCAAGGTCGGCCAGTGGAATTTCTTCAAACGCAACGATGCAACCATCGATGCCTTCCTGCGCCTGATCGGCGAGGAACTACGAATCGCCGCCTGATCGCCTGGCGCTGACCGTTTCTAACCGCACCCCCGTACATCAACCCGTTCTGAGCGAATGACCCAAGGATCCTGACCATGACCACACTGTTCGACCCCATCAAGATCGGCGATCTGGAACTCGCCAACCGCATCATCATGGCACCGCTGACCCGTTGCCGCGCCGACGAAGGTCGCGTGCCCAATGCGTTGATGGCCGAGTATTACGTCCAACGCGCATCGGCCGGGCTGATCATCAGCGAAGCCACCTCGGTCACGCCGATGGGCGTCGGCTACCCGAATACTCCGGGCATCTGGTCCGATGACCAGGTGCGTGGCTGGAGCGGCGTAACCAAGGCGGTGCACGCCAACGGCGGCAAGATCGTTCTGCAACTGTGGCACGTGGGGCGGATTTCCGACCCGTCGTACCTCGACGGCGAGCTGCCGGTAGCCCCCAGCGCCATCAAGCCTGACGGTCACGTCAGCCTGATTCGTCCGATGAAGGAATACGTGACCCCGCGCGCCCTGGAAACCGAAGAGATCGCCGACATCGTCGACGCCTACCGACTGGGCGCAGAAAACGCCAAGGCTGCCGGCTTCGACGGCGTGGAAATCCACGGCGCCAATGGCTATCTGCTCGACCAGTTCCTCCAGGACAGCACCAACCAGCGCACCGACAACTACGGCGGCTCCCTGGAAAACCGTGCGCGCCTGCTGCTGGAAGTTACCGATGCGGTGCTGAGCGTCTGGGAACCGGGCCGTGTCGGTGTGCATCTATCGCCTCGCGCCGACAGCCACGACATGGGCGACTCCAACCGTGCGCAAACCTTCACCTACGTGGCTCGCGAACTCGGCAAGCGCAACATCGCCTTCCTCTGCGCCCGCGAACGGGAAGCCGATGACAGCCTGTCGCCGAGCCTGAAGGAAGCCTTTGGCGGCGTGTTCATCGCCAACGAGCGCTTCTCGAAGGATCAGGCGAATGCCTGGCTGGCCAGCGGCAAGGCCGATGCCGTGGCCTTCGGTGTGCCCTTCATCGCCAACCCGGACCTGCCGGAGCGCCTACGCCAGGGCGCAGCGCTGAACGAAGCGCACAGCGAAACCTTCTACGGCTCGGGCCCGGTCGGCTATATCGACTACCCGCGCCTGTAATTTCCGCCGCGCAAAGAAAAGCCCGCGTTCTCACGCGGGCTTTTTCGTTTCCGAGCGCCGGGTGTCGTTTAGCGGGCGTCGATCTGCTGCTGCAGGTTCTGAATCTGCGCCTGCAGCGTGTTGACGCTGCGCGTGGTCTGCGCGCGGAACGAATCGAACTCGGCGGTGCTGCTACCACTGCTGCTGGCAGCCGGACGATTATCCATCTGGCTCTTGAGCACCAGCAGATCCTGCTCCAGGCGATCGACAGCTGCATTGGAATTGCCGGCCTTCTTCAGCGCCTCGATGTCACCCGCCAGGCCCTTGACCTGGGTGGCCAGCTTGCCGGCATCCGCCTGGCCACTCTTCAAGGTGGCGAGTTCGGTTTTCACGGCAGCCAGTTCGCTTTTCAGCGAGGCCTGCTCGCCGCCCAGAGTTTTCAAGCTGTCGTCGTACTTGCCGCTGTCGCCCTGCTGGGCCTTGAGGTCAGCGATCAGTTGCTCGATGCGCTTGTCCTGGCCACTCTGCTGGCCGCCAGCAGCCTGCTGTTGCTTGGTCAGCTCGGCAACTTTGCCTTCCAGCTGACGCACCTGCAGCCGCAGGGCCTCACTGCCGGTGGTGACGTTAGATTCAGCCGCCACCACCTTGCCGGAGATGTCCTGAATGCGGCCTGCCGCTTCTTCGCTGATGCGTGCGAAGCTTTCCTGCGTGGCGACCAGTTGCTGCTCCATCAGGTTGATCTGCTGGAAGCTCCACCAGCCCACGGCGCCCAGGGCGATGCTCAGCGCACCCACCAGCGCCCACAGCGGATCGGTGCTGGCTGCACGAGGTGCAGCGGCGGCCTTGCCAGGAGCAGCGGCACGCGCATAAGGCTGCGGCTCGGGGTCGAAATCATCCTGATCGCGGCGATCCGGCGTCAGGCTGGGCACGTCATCGAATTCGTCGTGGGCATCGTTACGCATGTAGGGAGACCTTGAGAAAACCACGGTGGAGGCAAATTGCCGCGCAGTATACCGATTCGCACGCAGCGCTTCAGTGTCGTGCCTTCAGGAAATGGCTGCACCGCTGCGGGGCGTATTGCGCCAAAAGACCCACGCAAAGCCGCTCAGGTTCCGCAGCCTGTGAACTGGTACACACCTTGCTAAACGTTCAGGGCTGACCGCGATGCTGTATCGCACTCCACCGGAGAGACAGCTTCCATTTCACAAGCACGGGATCGCTCATGGAATTGAACAAAGAAGTGTTGGACTGCATGAAGAATCTGCGTCGTCGTTTGCGCGAGGAACTCGCCGTGGACATCCGCCTCAGTCAGCAGGATGCAGTAACCGCCATGTTGAGCGCCTGCCTGCTCTCCAATGACCAGCAGACCCGGGATCTGGGCTTACGCCTGGCTCAACTTAGCGACACGCCCATGGCAGAAGCTGCGACCCCGCACCACGCCAACGGCATTCATCTGGCAAGCACCTCGGTGCGCGTATATCGGGGCCAGCGCGTCTACGCCTGAGCCCGCCACCAGCGACAGAACTCATCGAGCGCCGGCCATAAACCAGCCTTGGCTTGGTAATCCAGGTGATGCTGTGCCTGGCTGATATCCAGCGAGAAGTTACGGCTCATCACATCCACGGTCAGCCGTGACAACGACGGCTCGGGGCGCCCCGGCAAGAGGCTGCAGAGCCCTTCATTGAGCGTTGCCACGCTACGCGCCAGACCGACCGGCACGTGACGGGTGACCACCGGCAACTCCAGTTGGCGCAGCACGTAATTGACCACATCCCAGAGCGGCACCGCTGCACCATTGCTGATGTTGTAGGCCTTGCCCAAGGCTGGCCCGGCGGCCAGCAAGGCGCTGAGCAGCGCATCGTTGAGATTGTGCACGCTGGTGAAATCGACCTTGTTCAGGCCGTTGCCGATGATCGCCAGACGCTTCTTGCGCTGCATGGCGATCAGCCGCGGGAAGATGCTCACATCGCCCGCCCCGGTAACAAAACGCGGCCGCAGGGCGACCACTTCCAGACCGAACTCCTGGGCGCCGAACACGCGCTGCTCGGCGAGAAACTTGGTACGTGCGTAGTGGCTGGAGAAACGCTTCGGCACCTGCTCTTCGCTCAAACCGACATGATCGCGCCCATCGAAATAGATCGACGGCGAGGACAGATGAACGAGCCGCCGAACCCGACGCTTGAGGCACGCTTCGATGACGTTCTCGGTGAGCAGCACGTTGCCGCGATGAAAATACTCGTAGCGCCCCCACACGCCCACGGCACCGGCGCAATGCACCACAGCCTCGACGTCGCTGCACAGCGACAGGGCCAGCTCCGGGTCGTTGAGGTCGCCGGGCATGAACTGCGCGCCACGGCGAACCAAGTGCTCCACGGCCTCTTCTCGGCGCCCGGTCACGCGCACGTCCAGGCCTTGCTCCAGGGCATAACGGGCAAAGCGCCCGCCAATGAAACCGCTTGCTCCGGTGACCAGAATCTTCATCACGTCCTCCGCTCGCTCGTCGGCGCACTATAAAGCCTGGCGCCCGGTCGCAGCAGACCGCTCAAGCTAATGGCACCAGATAGTCACCTGCATGACGATGCAAATGCCCGGTCAGGCGGTCGAGCAACTCGCCGCCATTGCGCCAGTGGTGCCAGTACAACGGCACATCGACTGGCCGGTCGGCAAGCAGCTCGACCAGCTCACCGCTGGCCAGCGCCTCGTGCATCTGCGGCTCGGGCACCATGCCCCAGCCGAGGCCCTCGGCAGTCAGGCGCAGGAAACCTTCCGACGAAGGACACAGGTGATGCAGAAAGCTGCCCGAGAGGCCCAGCTCACTGAGGTAGCGGTGCTGCAACTGGTCATCCGGGCCGAACACGATTGCCGGCACATGGGCCAGGCGCTCGGGCGTCACGCCGTTGGGAAAATGTCGGGTGATGAAGGCTGGGCTGGCCATGGCCCGGTAGCGCATGGCGCCGAGCGGCAGGCTGCGAGCACCGGAAACCGGGCGCTCGGCCGCACACACGCAGGCCGCCACATCACCCGCGCGCATGCGCTTGAGGCCCACTTCCTGATCCTCGACCACCAGTTCCAGCAGCACCCGGTGACTGGCGCAGAAGTCCGCCACCGCCCTTGCCCACCAGGTCGCCAGGCTGTCGGCATTGACGGCGATGCGCAGCCGCTGGGTTTCGCCGTCGACCTCCAGAGCCGGCACCTGCTCCTGCAGATCACGCTCGAGCAGGCGCACCTGCTGCACATGATTGAGCAAGCGCCGACCGACATCGGTGGGCGTCGGCGGCATGGCCCGCAGCAGCACCGGCTGCCCGATGCGCGCCTCCAGCAGCTTGATGCGCTGAGACACCGCCGATTGCGACAGCCCCAGAACCTGGGCGCCGCGCTCGAAGCCAGCCTGTTCGACGACCGCAGCAAGGGCAGCCAGCAACTTGTAATCGAGCAATCGATTCTCCTAATGAGCGATCAGCAATATTGTTTTTTCTTATACAAGCAATCACCGCAGACTGATAGCCATCTCTCCCCTACTCAGGATGCATCGGTCATGTCAGCTCTCGGCAATTTCCTTCTCTCTCATCCAGAAAGGGCGCACTGATCATGTGGCAGAGCTACAGCAATGGCCTGGCGATCACCGCCGGCCTGATCATCGCCCTCGGCGCACAGAATGCGTTCGTCCTCGCCCAGAGCCTGCGTCGTGAGCACCACCTGCCGGCGGCGCTGCTGTGCATCGTTTGCGATGCGTTACTGATCAGCGCCGGGGTGTTCGGTCTGGCGACCCTGCTGGCGCAAAGTGAACTGTTGTTGAGCGTCGCACGCTGGGGCGGCGCGGCCTTTCTGCTCTGGTACGGCGCCCAGGCTCTGCTGCGTGCCTGCCGGCCGAACGCCCTCGAGGTACAGGGCAGCACGCCTCGTTCGCTGCGCGCGGTGTTGCTGGCGACCCTGGCGGTAACCCTGCTCAACCCCCACGTTTATCTGGATACCGTGCTGCTGATCGGCTCCCTCGGCGCCCAGCAAAGTGTCCCCGAGGCCTACGCGGCGGGTGCCGCCAGTGCCTCGCTGGTGTGGTTCATGTGCCTGGCGCTCGGCGCTGCCTGGCTGGCGCCGTGGCTGGCTCGGCCGCTGACCTGGCGAATCATCGATCTGCTCGTCGCCGCGATGATGTTCGCGATTGCCTGGCAACTGATCGCCAGCCCGATTTGATCCCAGACAGGGCTCAGAATCGGCGCCAGTGCTATGCTGCGGCCCCTGTCGAAATCTGCCGGAGCCTGCGTGGAAACCAGCGTCTTTCTCATGGTCATCGCCTCGGCGGCCCTGCACGCAGGCTGGAACGCGCTGCTGAAAATCGGCCTGGATCGCTTCCTCACCGCCTCGCTGATCCAGATCGGCGCTGGTAGCGTCGCGCTGCTGGCCCTGCCATTCGTAGCCATGCCCAATGCCGCGGCCTGGCCGTGGATCGTCCTCTCGGCAATCCTGCATATCGGTTACAACGTCTTTCTCAGCCGCGCCTATCGATACGGCGACCTCGGTCAGGTCTATCCAATTTCCCGGGGCAGTTCTCCGCTATTGGTAGCAGGCCTCTCGGTGCTGTTGTTGGGTGAAGTCCTGCCTGCCGGGCAACTGCTCGGCCTGGCGGTGCTGGTCGCCGGCATCTGGCTGATGGCGGTTCGTGGTGGCAGCGGCAAAGCCAGTGGCGGCCTGCTGTTCAGCGCGCTGATGACCGCCCTGTTCATCGCCGGCTACACGCTGTCCGACGCCAGCGGTGCCCGTGCCAACGGCGACCCGCTGTCCTACTCGCTGTGGTTGTTCGCCGTGAACGGCCTGGTGATGGCCCTGGTGATTGTCGGCCAGCGCGGTGCACGCATCGTTCGCGAACTGGGCCCGCACTGGAAAGCCGGGCTGCTCGGCGGAGCGATGTCGATGTTCGCCTACAGCATCGTCATCTGGGCGATGACCCAGGCACCGGTGGCGCTGATATCGGCCCTGCGCGAGACCAGCGTGGTGTTCGCCCTGCTGATCGGCAGCCTGTGGCTGAAGGAAAGCCTGCCGCCGATTCGCCTGCTGGCCTGCCTGATCATCCTCGCCGGTGTGGCGACGATGAAGATCGCCTGAAGCGCTTTCAGGGTTGATTGGCCTGATGCCCGACGAGGGCTCTATCCCGCACAGTTGCTGCGTGGTTATAGAGTAGCCCCGGTGCTATGATCCCTGCCCTGCGTCGCAAAGGGTATAAACCCGCCGACGCATGTTTGGCCGCCCGTGATCGGCCTTGCGCTCATCGCAACAGACCTGATTAGGAGAATAACCATGGCTTTCGAATTGCCGCCGCTGCCTTATGCACACGATGCTCTGCAGCCGCACATCTCCAAGGAAACTCTGGAGTATCACCACGACAAGCACCACAACACCTATGTCGTGAACCTGAACAACCTCGTGCCCGGTACCGAGTTCGAAGGCAAGAGCCTGGAAGAAATCGTCAAGACTTCCTCCGGCGGCATCTTCAACAACGCGGCCCAGGTATGGAACCACACCTTCTACTGGAACTGCCTGAGCCCCAACGGCGGCGGTCAACCGACTGGTGAGCTGGCCGCGGCCATCGAGAAATCCTTCGGCTCTTTCGAGAAATTCAAGGAAGAGTTCAGCAAGGTCACCATCGGCACCTTCGGTGCTGGCTGGGGCTGGCTGGTGAAGAAGGCTGACGGCTCCCTGGCTCTGGCCAGCACCATCGGCGCCGGTTGCCCGCTGACCGCAGGCGATACTCCGCTGCTGACCTGCGATGTGTGGGAACACGCCTACTACATCGACTACCGCAACGTCCGTCCTAAGTATGTCGAGGCGTTCTGGAACCTGGTCAACTGGGACTTCGTGGCGAAGAACTTCGCTGCCTGATCCCCCGCTGCAGCGTTTGCCTGCAAGCGCACATGCAGCATCGAGATGCCCTCCGGACGCGAGTCAGGGGGGCATTTTTTCATCTGTAATCAGCCTGTTGCGATACCCCCAAAGGTACGCCGGGATCGACGGACGGTACTCAAGACTTGAGGGCTGCCTCCGAAACAATGCAGGTGCTGCGGGAAACCGGCACTATTGGATGATCGCCGTGCAACTCTGGCCTTTGACTGCTACCGCGACTTTGCCAATACTCAACCCCTATCCGGCGCCCGGTATCGCAAAAGGAACTGCCATTTGAAGCTGGAACTCAAGCACAGTCTGTCCGTGAAACTGCTTCGCGTCGTGCTGTTGTCCGCGCTTGCGGTTGGCGTGGTGCTGAGCCTTGGCCAGATCGTGTTCGATGTCTACAAGACCCGCCACACCATCACCAACGATGCCCAGCGCATCCTCGGCATGTTCCGCGACCCCTCGACGCAGGCGGTTTACAGCCTCGACCGGGAGATGGGCATGCAGGTCGTCGAAGGCCTGTTTCAGCATGAATCGGTGCGACAAGCCGCCATCGGCCACCCTGGCGAGCAGATGCTGGCCGAGAAAGATCGACCACTGTCCGAGCTGCCCATTCGCTGGCTAACCGACCCGATTCTCGGCGAGCAGCAGCAGTTCACCACTCGCCTGGTCGGCCGTGAGCCGTATAACGAATACTACGGCGACCTGAACATTACCCTCGACACCGCCCTGTACGGGGAAAGCTTCATCACCAACTCGGTGATCATCTTCATTTCCGGCGTACTGCGCGCGCTGGCCATGGGGCTGGTGCTGTACCTGGTCTATTACTGGCTACTGACCAAGCCGCTGGCCAAGATCATCGAGCACCTGAGCAGCATCAACCCGGATCGGCCCAGCGAGAACAAGCTGCCCATGCTCGCCGGCAACGAGAAGAACGAGCTCGGTTTGTGGATCAATACCGCCAACCAGTTGCTCGCCTCCATCGAACGCAATACTCACCTGCGCCGCGAAGCCGAAAGCAGCTTGCGACGCATGTCCCAGTACGATTTCCTAACAGGCCTGCCGAACCGCCAGCAGCTGCAACAGCAGCTCGAACAGATCCTCGAAGACGCCGGACGACTGCAGCGCCGGGTTGCCGTGCTGTGCGTTGGGCTGGATGACTTTAAGGGCATCAACGAGCAATTCAGCTACCAGACCGGCGACCAACTGCTGCTGGCGTTGTCCGACCGCTTACGTAGCCACAGCGGCCGCCTGGGCGCCCTGGCGCGCCTGGGTGGGGATCAGTTCGTCCTGGTGCAGGCCGATATCGAACAGCCCTATGAGGCAGCAGAACTGGCGCAAAGCGTGCTGGACGACCTCGAGGCGCCATTCGCCCTCGACGACCACCTGGTGCAATTACGCGCAACCATCGGCATCACCCTGTTCCCGGAAGACGGCGACAGCCCCGAAAAGCTGCTGCAAAAAGCCGAACAGACCATGACCCTGGCCAAGAGCCGCTCGCGCAACCGCTACCAGTTCTATATCGCCAGCGTCGATAGCGAGATGCGCCGCCGTCGCGAGCTGGAAAAGGATCTGCGCGACGCCCTGGCACTGAATCAACTGCACCTGGTTTATCAGCCGCAGATCAGCTTCCGCGATCACCGTGTGGTGGGCGTCGAAGCCCTGCTGCGCTGGCAACATCCGCAGCACGGCCTGGTCGCGCCGGATCTGTTCATTCCATTGGCCGAACAGAACGGCAGCATCATCGCGATTGGCGAATGGGTGCTGGATCAGACCTGCCGGCAGTTACGCGAATGGCACGATCAGGGCTACAGCAACCTGCGCATGGCGGTCAATCTGTCCACCGTGCAGTTGCACCATGCCGAGCTGCCACGCATGGTCAACAACCTGATGCAGATGTATCGCCTGCCCCCTAGCAGCCTGGAACTGGAAGTGACCGAAACCGGCCTGATGGAAGACATCAGTACCGCCGCCCAGCACCTGCTCAGCCTGCGTCGATCCGGGGCGCTGATCGCCATCGACGACTTCGGCACGGGTTATTCGTCACTCAGTTACCTGAAGAGCCTGCCGCTGGACAAGATCAAGATCGACAAAAGCTTCGTACAGGATCTACTCAACGACGAAGATGATGCCACCATCGTTCGCGCCATCATTCAGCTCGGCAAGAGCCTGGGCATGCAAGTGATCGCTGAGGGCGTGGAGACTGCCGAGCAGGAGGCTTACATCATTGCCCAGGGTTGTCATGAAGGTCAGGGCTACTTTTACAGCAAGCCATTACCAGCCCGTGAGTTGACCCAGTACCTCAAGCAGTCCAGCCGTATGCAGCAGCACATCAACCCCGCCACCCTTTAGATCGCACAAGCGTCTAAATCACTGCCAAGCGATGCTTCGCGCCGCGTTAAAACCGGCGCAAGCACACCCAGGCTTTGCGTAAAATGAAAATCTTTCGCATTATGTTGCAGCTCATGTGGATAACCACGTGCGCTCCCCATTAACACGCAAAGGATTTCGTCATGATTCGTATGCCCCTGGCCTCTGCCAGCCTGCTGACAATCGCTATTGCCCTCGCGGGCTGCGGTGAAGACAAAGCGCCTGCCAACCAAGCCGCCGCGCCGGCTCCGCAAGCGAGCACCAGCAGTGCACCAGCAGCAGCCAGCGCCTTCGACGAAGCCGCTGCGCAGGCCGTGGTCAAGCACTATGCCGACATCGCATCCGCCGTGTTCGACGACGCCGCCAGCACCGCAAAAACCCTGCAGACCGCTATCGACGCCCTGCTCGCCACGCCTAACGAGGAAACCCTCAAGGCCGCTCGCGAAGCCTGGCTGGCCTCGCGCGTGCCCTACATGCAGAGCGAAGTGTTCCGCTTCGGCAACACCATCGTCGACGACTGGGAAGGCCAGGTTAACGCATGGCCACTGGATGAAGGCCTGATCGACTACGTCGCCGCCGACTACCAGCACGCACTGGGCAACCCGGGTGCCAGCGCCAACATCATTGCCAACACCGAGATCCAGGTCGGCGAAGACAAGCTCGACGTCACCGAAATCACCCCGGATCTGCTCGCCAGCCTGAACGAGCTGGGCGGCTCCGAAGCCAACGTCGCCACCGGCTACCACGCCATCGAATTCCTGCTCTGGGGCCAGGACCTGAACGGCACCGGCCCTGGTGCTGGCGAGCGTCCGGCTACCGACTACGTAGTCGGTGAAGGTGCTACCGGCGGCCACAACGAGCGTCGTCGTGCCTACCTGAAGGCCGCTACCGAACTGCTGGTCGCCGACCTCGACGAAATGGCTGGCCAGTGGAAAGCCGGCGTGGCCGACAACTACCGCGCCACCCTGGAAAGCGAATCCGCCGAGAACGGTCTGCGCAAGATCCTCTTCGGCATGGGCAGCCTGTCCCTCGGCGAACTGGCCGGCGAGCGCATGAAAGTCGCGCTGGAAGCCAACTCCACCGAAGACGAGCATGACTGCTTCAGCGACAACACCCACAACTCGCACTTCTACAACGGCAAGGGCATTCGCAACGTCTACCTGGGCGAGTACAAGAAGGCCGACGGCACCAGCCTGTCTGGTCCAAGCCTGTCGTCGCTGGTTGCCAAGGCAGACGCCGCAGCCGACACCACCCTCAAGGCCGACCTGGAAGCCACCGAAGCCAAGCTGCAGGCCCTGGTCGACAGCGCCAACAAGGGGCAGCACTTCGACCAACTGATCGCCGCCGACAACGCCGACGGCCAGCAACTGGTGCGCGACGCCATCGCCGCCCTGGTCAAGCAGACCGGCGCCATCGAGCAGGCGGCTGGCAAGCTGGGCATCAGCGATCTGAACCCGGATACCGCCGATCACGAGTTCTGATCCTAGAACCTCAGGCGTAGACCAGGCCGATGCGACTCACCTCGCATCGGCCTTTTTCATTTCTGCGCTGTGGGCCGTCTACACATGCAAATCCATCTTATTTAAAGCTGCATAGGCTGCTAAGATTCCCGCCCTTGATTTTCCTGTCACGGACTCTGTCGATGCCTGCGCCATCCGGTCGTTTGCTGCCATTGTTGGGCCTGGCCCTCAGCCTGGCGGCGTGTGACCAGTCCCCGCGCTTTACCGAAGCAGAGCCTGGCGAAGCGCTTTCCGGCGGCACAGCCACGGTTTCGCGCAGCGACCACAACGCGTTCTCCCTGCCCTCCGCCAACCTCAAGGCCGAGCGTCGCCTGGATTTCAGCGTGGGCAATAGTTTCTTCCGCAACCCCTGGGTGATCGCGCCGTCCACCACCACCGCTCGGGACGGGCTCGGCCCGCTGTTCAACACCAATGCCTGCCAGAACTGCCACATTCGCGATGGCCGTGGTCACCCACCCGAGCCCGGCAGCGTCAACGCCGTGTCGATGCTGGTGCGTCTGTCGATTCCTGCCGGTAGCGCGGATGAGTGGATCATCGAGCGCCAGGGCGTGCTGCCCGAGCCGAAATACGGCGCGCAGCTGCAGGACATGGCCAACCCCGGCGTAGCGCCCGAAGGCAAGGTACGCGTTGAGTACAGCACCCACAACGTGCAGTTCGACGACGGGTACAGCATCGAGCTGCGCAAGCCGCAGTTGAACATCAGCCAGCTCGGCTACGGGCCGATGCACCCGGATACGCAGTTCTCGGCGCGGGTCGCCCCGCCGATGATCGGTCTTGGCCTACTCGAAGCCATCCCGGAAGCAGCCATTCTGGCCAACGCCGACCCCGAGGATGGCGATGGTGACGGCATTGCCGGGCAGCCCAACTGGGTGTGGGACGATGTGCAGCAAAAGACCGTGCTCGGCCGTTTCGGCTGGAAGGCCGGGCAACCGACCCTGAATCAGCAGAACGCCCACGCCTTCGCCCACGACATGGGCCTGACCAGCAGTGTCGTGCCGCGCGACCAGTGCACCGATACGCAAACCGCCTGCCGCGAGGCGCCCCACGGTGGCGAGCCGGAGGTTAGCGACAACATCATGAAGATGGTGCTGTTCTACACCCGCAACCTCGCCGTACCGGCTCGTCGCAAGGCCGACGACGCCCAAGTGCTGGCGGGCAAGACCCTGTTCCATCGCGCGGGCTGCCAGAGCTGCCATACGCCAAGCTTCGTAACCGCAGCTGATGCCGCCGAACCGGAACTGACCAACCAGACCATTCGCCCTTACACCGACCTGCTGCTCCACGACATGGGCGACGGCCTCGCTGATGATCGCAGCGAATTCCGCGCCAGCGGCCGGCAGTGGCGCACCGCACCATTGTGGGGTATCGGCCTGACCGAGAAGATCAGCGGCCATACCCAGTTCCTGCACGACGGCCGCGCACGCAACCTGCTCGAGGCGATTGCCTGGCACGGTGGCGAAGCCGAAGCCGCCAAACGCCACGTGCTGACATTTTCCAGCGAGGAGCGCGCCGCGCTTCTGGCCTTTCTGAACTCACTGTAAAGGAGCCGCGCATGATCCGTTCTCCGCTGACCATCGCCCTGCTGGGCCTGACTCTGGCCGCCTGCTCACCTGCGGATCCGCAGACAACGGTCAGCGCCGCGCTGGCCGAAGGCGTGCTGCTGCCCGCCCACATCACCTGGAAAGAAGCCGATACCGGCCTGGCCAAAAGTGCCAAGTCGTTCTGCGCAGGCGAGGAGGATCGGGCTGCCGCTCGCCAGGCCTTCCTCACCGCGCAGAGCGCCTGGGCAAGCCTGCAGCCACTGGCCGTAGGGCCGCTTGCCGAAGGCAATCGCGCCTGGCAGGTGCAGTTCTGGCCGGACAAGAAAAATCTGGTGGCACGCCAGGTTCAGGCGCTGGTCAACAGCAAGCCACAGCTGACAGCAGCCGACCTGGAGAAATCCAGCGTCGTCGTCCAGGGGCTTACCGCCTATGAGTACCTGATCTTCGATGCAGAGATCGATCTGCAAAATGCCGAACAGAAGGCCCGCTACTGCCCGCTGCTGGTGGCCATCGGCGAACATCAGCAGGCACTGGCGAGCACCGTGCTGGCGCAGTGGCAAGACCAGGCCGGCGCACTCAGCCAGTACAAAACTTTTCCCAACGAGCGCTATGCAGAAGCCGGTGAAGCCATCTCCGACCTGCTGCGCACCCAGGTCAGCGCCATCGACGGCCTGAAGAAGAAACTCGGCGCGCCGCTGGGCCGCCAAAGCAAGGGCGTACCGCAGCCTTACCAGGCAGAAGCCTGGCGCAGCCAGGCCAGCCTCGCCAACCTCGGCGCGGCTCTGACCGGTGCCGAGCAGCTCTGGCACGGTGCCAAGAACGACGGTATCCAGGCCCTGCTGGGCAGCGATCAGGATGCGCTCAAACAGCGAATCGATGCCGCCTACGCAGACACCCGCAAGCAGCTCGCCGGCCTGCAACGCCCACTGGGCGAACTGCTGGCTGACGAGGCAGGGCGGCAGACCCTCAACGCCTTCTACGACAGCCTAAACGTGCTGCACCGTCTGCACGAGGGCGAGCTGGCACGGGCACTGGGCATCCAGCTGGGCTTCAATGCTCACGACGGAGACTGATTCATGGCGATCAAACGCAGAGCCTTTCTTGGCTTGAGCGCCGCGGTACTCGCTGCAGGCGCAGTGGGCGGCTGGAAGCTCAGCCACGACGGCGGCCAGCCACTGCTGCTTTCGGCTCGCAATGACGAAGGTGGCAAGCACTACGCAGTCGGCTATCGGCTCGACGGCCAGCAGGCATTCGCCACTCAAGTCAGCGAGCGTTGCCACGACGTGGTGCCGCACCCGAACCTGCCCATGGCCTTGTTCGTCGGGCGCCGGCCGAGCACCGAGAGCTATCTGGTGGACACCCGCGACGGACGCCTGCTGCAAACGCTACACAGCGAGCAGGATCGGCACTTCTACGGCCACGCGGTGTTCCACAAGGATGGTGAATGGCTGTACGCCACCGAGAACGATACCCGCGATCCCGGTCGCGGTGTGCTCGGCGCCTATCGCCTGGAAGGCGAGCGCCTGCTGCGCCGCGACGAGCTGTCCACCCACGGCCTGGGCCCGCATCAGGTGCTGTGGATGCCGGATGGCGAAACCCTGGTAGTGGCCAACGGCGGCATCCGCACCGAGGCGGAAAGCCGGGTGGAAATGAACCTCGATGCCATGGAAGCCAGCCTGGTACTGATGGCCCGCGACGGCACCCTGCACAGCAAGGAGCAGTTGCCCGAGCAGATGAACAGCGTGCGCCACCTGGCCGTGGCCAGCGACGGCACCATCGTCAGCGGCCAGCAGTACATGGGTGATGCCATGGACGCTGTGCCGCTGGTGGCGATCAAGCGTCCGGGCCAGCCGTTCCAGCACTTCCCGATGGCCGATGCGCAACGGCAGATGATGAACCAGTACACCGCCAGCGTAGCGGTGCACAGCGACCTGCGTCTGCTGGCGATGACCGCCCCCAGAGGCAACCGCCTGTTCATCTGGGATCTGGACAGCGGTGCGGTACGCCTGGACGCCTCGCTACCCGATTGCGCAGGCGTCGGTGCGGTGGAACACGGCTTCGTGGTCAGCGCCGGCATCGGCCGCTGCCGCCTGTACGACTGCCGCAGCGAACGTATCGCCATGCAGCCCTTGGAACTCCCGGCAGGGCTATGGGACAACCACCTGCGCCTGGCATGAGCGCCGGCAAAAGCAGCCGTTCGCGTAACTTGTAGGAGGGGCTTTAGCCGCGAGCTTTTTATCAAGGCAAACAAAGAGCTCGCGGCTAAAGCCGCTCCCACAAAAGCAGCAGCGCTCTATGTCCGCTCCCGCCACTTTCCTGCCTTCTCTTAGCATCTACACGCTTTGATGATGGCCCCCACGCTCCAGCGTGGGGGCCCAATCCAGGGCGCTCTACGCCCACCAGGCCTCGACATCGGACGCAGAGCGTCCCTGCTGGCATTCCCACGCGGAGCGTGAGGAACGATCAGATCAGAGCCCCATGACGAATGTCCGCTATCGCCACGCCGCTGCCTGATTACCTAGCCGTTTAGAGCAGACCGAGCTGCTCGGCGCGGGGTTCGTTGTCGGTGTATGGGGGCAACGGCGGCAAACCCGGCAGGCGTTCGCTCAACGACTGGTGAAAGCGCAGCGCCTGGGCGGCGGCGAGGTGGTTGTCCGGGGTGTGCAGGAATACGTAGGGCGTCAGGCCCTGCTCGATCCAGGCCGCGACCTTGTCCAGCCAGGGCTCGAGAAAGGGCTGATTGGCGTCGATATCTGGCCCACCGATAAAACGCACCTGCGGGCTGTCGCTGAACGCCGCCGGGCGAATCGGCAGACGCGGCTTCTTCGATTGCGCATGCAACACCGCCGGATCGCTGGAGCGGCAACTGAACAGCGCCCGGGAATCCAGACAGATGCGCTCGACACCCCGCTCGTGCAGCAGTCGATTGAGTGCGCGCTCTTCATCGCCCTTGTCGAAGAAGGCCGGGTGGCGTACCTCGACGGCCAGTCGGCGCTGGGCGAATTCGTCCAACCACACCGCCAGTTCGCTCAGCCGTGAAGGCCCGAACATCGCCGGAAGCTGCAGCCACAACGGCGCCACTCGCTCCCCCAACGGCGCCAGCAGGTCGAGAAAGGCCTGGGTGCTGTCGAGCTGATCGCGCAGATCCCCTTCGTGGCTGATGTCTTTATGCACCTTGGCGCAGAAGCGAAACTGCTCGGGCATGCGCTGCACCCAGCGAGCCAGCTTGTCCTGATCAGGGCGGGCATAGAACGTGGTATTGCCCTCCACCGCATTGAAGACGCGGCAGTAGTGCTCGAGGCTGTCAGCCAGATTGAGATCAGCCGGGTAGAAACTGCCGCGCCAGGCGGTCTCGTTCCAGGAGGGGCAACCAAGGAAATAGGGAAGCATGGCAAATCGCTGACGGGTCAAAGGCCGCTATTGTGCCTTGTGTACAGCGATAGAAGCATACCGGAAGTCGATCAGGCGTACAGATCGAGCCCCAGCACCTGCTGTGCATCCATGTCGCGCACGTAGGCTTCGGTGCTGCTGTAGCTGGCGATGGCCTGGGCGGCGCGACTGCTCATGGCTGGCTGGTAGGTCACATCCAGAGAGCGCACCGGGAAGTTGTCGGTGCTGGCGTTGGTCTGCTGCACGCGACGAATTTGCGGGGTCTGCTCGAAGCCCTGGGTAGCCGCGGTCGATGCCGGTTGCTCGCGCTTTACTTCCTCTTCCCGGTTCGCCTCGCGATAGGGCGTAACCGCAGTCCCCGAGCGGGGGCCACGATCCGGTGAGTAGGGCGCGATGTTACCGTCGATACGCATCAATGAAGGCTCGGCAGAAAGGCGTGCGGAAGTGCTGGCAATTTAGCTGCACCACACGACCTTGGCAATGCATGGCGGGAAGTTGACGACAAAAGGACGGCTCGTCCGTCGGCAAATTCAGAATCCAGCCGGTGGCGGCATCTTGGGCGTAGCGACCTTGTCACGCAAGTAGATCGGCTGCGCCTGATCGGCGACCACCGCCTCACCCCGCGCCCAGGCGAAACGCGCCAGGCTCAGCAGGTCTTCGGCGTGGGGCAGCATGCCGTCGTCACTGGCAGCGACCTGCGCGGCGATACGCGGTGCGAAGGTGCCCCAGCCAGTGCCGGCACCGAACCAATCGCCAGCGGCGTCGGTCGGCAGCAGTGCCTGCTCGGGCGCCAGTACAGCCTCATGACCAACCAGACGCATCTCGCCTTGCTCGGCGCGGTAACAGCCCCAGTACACCTCATCCATACGCGCATCGATGGCCGCTGCGACCTGGGTGGCACCGTGTTCACGCAGCGACCGTTGTGCCAGCACGGCCAGGTTGGACACCGGCAATACCGGGCGATCCAGCGCGAACGCCAGCCCCTGTACCACGCCAATGGCAATGCGCACGCCGGTAAAGGCACCGGGGCCACGACCGAAGGCAATGGCGTCCAGCGCCGACAGCGCTACGCCCTGCTCGCCCAGTAGCGCCTTGATCATCGGTAACAGCCGCTGCGCATGCATGCGCGGGATCACCTCGTAGTGGCTCGTCACTCGACCATCGTGCAGCAGGGCGACGGAACAGGCTTCGGTGGCGGTATCGAGGGCCAGCAGAGTGGTCATGGTGATCTGTAGAGGTGGCTGAGCGGGCGGGCATTAAAACGGTTTGAGGCGTTTTTTTCCAGCACAGCGGGTCAAGAGGCGGGTTATAGATCCCGTGAGGCGGTGCGGCGGTGCGCTGTAACGCGCGCGCCGATGCCCCTGACAGGCACCGGCGGGTCTTCGAGTCAGCCCACCAGCAGGCGGGCGGGCTCGCTTACCACTTCTCGATGACGGGTTTGGCGTCCCAGCCCTTCAGGGGCTCTTTCGACCAGGTGCCATAGCCGGAATTGGGGAACACGATCCACTCGGTGCCCCATTTTGCAGACTCGGCTTCGGCGGTCGCGCGCTGCTCCGACACCGGCGTCTTGCGGAAACGTGCATCGAAATCATGCAGGGTGTCGCCGAGCAGCATCACGATGCGGTAATCCTTGGCGACCAGCGCACGACGCTCAACCTTGGGCGGCCCGAGTAGCAGCACGCTTTCTGCGCTGACCTGCGGCAGATCAAGTTTCTTCAGCGCCGTCAGGGTGTATTCCTTCTGCTCTTCCGAACGATCCGATACATAGCGGATGGCCACGCCCAGCTTGTCGGCATGCTCGAGGAACTTCTTGGCGCCCGGAATCAGCACCGGATTGCCATCGCGCTCCCAGGGCAGCCAGGTGTCCCAGCCGTCGTAGGTATGGCAATTGGCAAGATCGCGCGCCAGCAGTGCGGAGTTGTCGATGATGGTTTCATCCACATCGGAGACGATGGCCAGTTTCGAAGGATCTTCTGCCGCTGCCACCGCTGCGTCCAGTTTCTCGGTGGCGATGTTGTAAGCCTGCATCTGCAAGGCCCGAACTTCCGCTGATTGCTGCTGATACCGCAGCGCCATGGTGAACTGGTCAACTGAGCACTCGCCCTTTTTTTCCGGGGCGCCGTCGGCCAATGCGACGGATGCGCTCAGCGCCGATGCCACGATGGCGATGGGCAAGCAGGCAAATCTTCTGTTCTTGGTCATGAAATTCACTCTGATGGGGTGGTTGATGTAAAGCCGCCTTCCTCAACTGTAAGTGACGGTCGATGAAACCAGGAGAGCAGCTCGGGGCCGTAGCCGCCATAGGCCGCTTACCCTGGAATAGTGATGCATGCCGAAGGTGGCAGCTCGATGCTGGAAAGGCCTAACCCGCTCGATACTAGATAGGCCGTCGCTCCATTCACGGTTCAGGAACGACCTTGGCCTACCCCGTACAGCCATCGACATGCCCAAAAACGACAACGGCCCGCAAGCGGGCCGTTGATGTCAGGTAAACATGGCTTAGCTGAGCGCCGCCAGTACCTTGGAGGTGATCTGCTCGACCGAGCCGACACCAGCGATGGCACTGTACTTCGGCGTGCCTTCGGCGGCCGAAAGCTTCTGGTAGAAGTCCACCAGCGGCTTGGTCTGCGAGTGGTAGACCGACAGGCGATGACGCACGGTGGCTTCCTTGTCGTCGTCGCGCTGGATCAGATCTTCACCGGTTTCGTCGTCTTTGCCGGCGACTTTCGGTGGATTGTGCTCGGTGTGGTATACGCGCCCGGAGTTCGGGTGTACCCGGCGGCCGGCAATGCGCCCGACGATTTCTTCGTCATCAACGGCGATTTCAACCACGAAGTCGATCTGCACGCCTGCATCCTTGAGGGCCTGAGCCTGAGGAATGGTGCGCGGGAAGCCGTCGAACAGGAAGCCATTGGCACAATCCGGCTGAGCGATACGCTCCTTGACCAGATTGATGATCAGCTCATCGGAAACCAGACCGCCAGCATCCATCACGCTCTTCGCGGCCAGACCCAGCTCGGTACCGGCCTTGACCGCTGCACGCAGCATGTCACCGGTGGAAATCTGTGGAATCGAGAATTTCTTGGTAATGAAACCAGCCTGAGTACCTTTGCCGGCACCGGGCGCCCCCAACAGAATCACGCGCATCGATGTGCTCCTCAAGTTCTTGGTAGTGATGGTGGACTCGCCTCGTGGGGCCAATCTCGAACAATTTCGGCAGGCCGGCCAGAGGCCGTACTGCCAGAAGGTCGACCAAGATACACAGCGCCCCTGAGCCGCACAAGCCACTGAAAGACGCAGGCAAATGCGACCAAGGCCTCATTTCCAGGCGACATCACGCAGCTTGCAGCATATTTTCGGTTCGCCGCCATACAACCAAAGTCCAAACCGACACGATCTGAACAAAGAGCCGCTCTTATACGACTTTTTGCTGCCATTAACGGCATATTTTGCATATCGCAATAATACGCCCGTGTCGCACCCGAGACCCTTAGCCTGTATTGCGTAACCCCGCTGCGATACCGGCTACGCTGACCAGCAACGCCTGCTCCAGAGCGCTCCCCGCCTCCTGCTCACGCTGTCGAGAGCGTGCCAGCAATTCAGCCTGTAGCAGATGCAACGGATCCAGGTAAGCGTTACGCACGGTGATGAACTCTAAGGTTTCGGGGCTGTGCACAAGCAACTGCGATTGCCCAGTCAAGCCCAGAACCACCTCGCCCGCCTGCGACAATAGGTCGCGCAAATGCACGCCCAACGGATGCAATTCAGCATCAACCAGACGTTCGTCATAAAGCCTGGCGATAGACTCGTCAGCCTTGGCCAAGACCATTTCCAACATGTCGATACGCGTACGGAAAAATGGCCAGTGCTCGCGCATATCTCGCAATACCTCACCTTCACCACGCTCCAGCGAGCCGCTCAAGGCGGCTTCCCAGCCCAGCCACGCGGGCAACATCAAGCGCGTCTGCGTCCAGGCGAAAATCCATGGAATCGCCCGCAGACTTTCCACTCCCCCCTCACGCCGCTTGGCCGGTCGGCTGCCCAACGGCAGACGGCCAAGCTCCTGTTCCGGCGTCGCCTGGCGAAAGTACTCGACGAACTGCGGATGCTCGCGCACCACACTGCGGTAGGCAGCCACACCATCGGCAGAAAGGCGATCCATTTGCGCGCGCCAGGCCGGCTCAGGCGCGGGAGGCGGCAGTAAAGTCGCCTCTAGCACGGCAGCAAGATAGAGGTTGAGGTTTTGCTCGGCGATGTCCGGCATGCCGAACTTGAAACGGATCATCTCGCCCTGCTCAGTGGTGCGGAAGCGCCCGTTCACCGAGCCCGGCGGCTGCGACAGGATCGCCTCGTGGGCAGGGCCGCCGCCGCGCCCCACGGTGCCACCGCGGCCATGGAACAGCAGCAATTCGACCTGATGCTGGCGGCAGATCTCCACCAAACTCTCCTGAGCGCGGTACTGCGCCCACGCAGCGGCCGTGGTGCCAGCATCCTTGGCGGAATCGGAGTAGCCAATCATCACTTCCTGCGGGCCGTGCAAATTCGCGCGGTAGCCCGGCAAGCCGAGCAACTGCTCGATGGCGGTTGCGGCGTTATCCAGATCCGCCAGGGTCTCGAACAATGGCACCACGCGCATTGGCCGACGTAACCCGGCTTCCTTGAGCAGCAGTTGCACGGCGAGCACATCGGACGCGGCACCGGCCATGGAGATCACGTAGGAGCCGAGGGACGCGGCAGGCGCGGCTGCCACTTCACGGCAGGTCGCCAGCACTTCGGCCGTCTCGCCAGCAGGGCGGAAATCGGCGGGCAGCAGCGGTCGGCGGCTGGCCAACTCAGCCTGCAGAAACTCCAGGCGTTGCGCTTCATCCCACTCCTGATAACGCCCCAGGCCCAGGTAATCGGTTATTTCACCGAGCGCAGCGGCGTGGCGCGTCGCGTCCTGGCGCACGTCCAGGCGTACCAGAAACAAACCAAAGGTGCTGACCCGGCGCAAGAAGTCGAGCAACGGCCCATCGGCGATAACGCCCATGCCGCATTCGTGCAGCGAGCGGTAGCAAAGGTGCAGCGGCTCATAGAGCTCTCGGTTGTCATGCAAGACGGCAGCCGGCGGGCTGAGCGGCCCGCCGAGCGATTCATGGGCCCAGCTGCGTGTCGCACGCAAGCGCTCGCGTACCTGCTTGAGTAAGGCGCGGTAAGGCTCGGCACTATCACCAGTGCGCGCATGCAATTCGGCACTGGCCTGCTGCATGGACAACTCGGCGGCCAGGTTGTCGATGTCGCGCAGGTACAGATCCGCAGCCATCCAGCGCGCCAGCAACAGCACTTCGCGGGTCACCTTGGCCGTCACGTTGGGGTTGCCGTCACGATCCCCGCCCATCCACGAGGCAAAGCGAATTGGCGCCGCCTCCAATGGCAGGCGCAATCCGGTTTCCCGGTGCAGCGCTTGGTCGGCTTTGCGCAGCACAGTCGGGAGGGCGTACCACAAGGAGTTTTCAATGACCGCAAAACCCCACTTGGCCTCATCCACTGGCGTCGGACGCACGCGGCGAATCTCCTCGGTGTGCCAAGCCTCGGCGATCAGCCGCTGCAGGCGTGTGGAGATCGCTTCGCGCTCGGCAGCAGAGAGATCACGGTGATCCTGCTCAGCCAGTTGCGCGGCAATGGCGTCGTATTTCTGGATCAGGGTACGCCGCGCGACTTCGGTCGGGTGAGCAGTGAGCACCAGTTCGATATCCAGCCGCCCCACCTGGCGCGCCAAGGCTTCGCGGTCATGGCCGCCTGCGCGCAGACGCTGCAGCAGCTCATCGAATATACGATTCTCGAACGGTTGCGCTTCGTTCGCCTCACGCCGACGTACACGGTGGTACTGCTCAGCGATATTGGCCAGGTTGAGGAACTGGTTGAATGCGCGAGCCACTGGCAGCAGTTCGTCGTCGTTCAGTTCGTCAAGGGTGTCACTGAGCTGCTGGGCGCCATCCGCCGAACCCTGGCGCGCCGCTTTGGCACCCTTGCGGATACGCTCGATCTTGTCGAGGAAAGCATCGCCGTACTGCTCACGGATGGTGGTGCCAAGCAGCTCACCAAGCTGGTGAACGTCCTCGCGTAGACGTGCGTCGATTTGCGTCATCCGATATCCCTCCGCCGCTGCATGAACCTTCAGAGTGCCCAGCCTCGCAGCGCCTGACAAGCAGGTCTGCGACCAAAGCAGCAGAACGACGGCGGCAATCGTCAGCGCAGGTGCGTCAGTCGGAACGCAGCCAGAGGGCTCAGGTCAGTAACAGAGAACCCGCCCCACTTCGAGGTACCTATGAAGATTCGCGAACTCGTCCAGCAATGGGAACAGAACGCAACCGGCCGCTTGGTCAGCACGCCTTATCAGGTGCACCTGGATGTGGAGTCGGCCGCACGCCTGGCAGCGCTCAGCCACATGTATCCCAAACGACGTCCGGAAGAGCTGCTCGCCGAATTACTGGGAGCTGCGCTGGAAGACCTCGAAGCCAGCCTGCCCTACGTGCAGGGCACTCACGTGGTCGCCACCGATGAAGAAGGTAATCCCGTCTATGAGGACGTCGGCCCAACCCCACGTTTTTTGGAGTTGGCACGCCATTACCTGCAGGAAATCAGTGACCAGAAGGACGAACCAGCTCGTTAAGGGCGAGGTTACGCGTTTAGCGTAGCGCTACCGGCAAAACACCGGGCGGCGCGGCTTACGGCATTTTTCTGACGACACGATCCTGGCAGTCTGCATTTTTTTGCTGAACGTTTCCTGTACCAGCCAACTCACAGGGTTATGCCGTGATGACCGCTGGTCGCCGGGGAAAAACCTACTCAGCGACTATCGCGCTTGAGTTGCCCGAACGGCAGGTGACCCTCGTGGGAACCGACTGTTTGCCAGGAATTTACCAATGGAGTTGCACACCATGACCACTAAAACTGCCCCAAACGCTCGTACTCAACTAGCCGGCTGGAAGGTTGCGGCACTGGCTATCGGCAGCAGCTTGCTGCTCGTCGGTTGCGCGGGTAATCCGCCCAGTGAGCAACTGGCTGTGACCAAGTCGGCCGTCAACGAAGCCGTAAGCTCCGGCGGTACCGAATTCGCCGCGGTCGAAACCAAGTCGGCTCAGGACAAACTGAAGCAAGCCGAGCTTGAAGTCATCGAGAAAAACTACGAAGAAGCCAAGCGCCTGGCTGAACAAGCCGAGTGGGATGCACGCGTAGCTGTGCGTAAAACCCAGGCGGCCAAGGCCGACAAGGCGCTGAAAGATGCCCAACAGGGTATCGAGGAACTGCGTCAGGAAGGTCTGCGCAGCGCTCAGCCAGCTCCGACCCAGGCTCAGTAACGGCCTCGTCAGACTTCGCTAATTGAATAAAGGATGAACGACCATGCGTAAACAAGTGATGATTCCAGCCCTGCTGGCTCTGAGCGTTGGCCTCGCTGCCTGCTCCACCCAACCGAATGTCAACCTCGAGCAGGCGCGCAGCGGCTACTCCACGCTGCAGACCGATCCGCAAGCGGTGAAGGTTGCAGCACTGGAAACCAAGGATGCCGGTGAAGCGCTGGAGAAAGCCGAGCGCGCCTTCCGTGAGAAGGAAGACGAGAAAAAAGTCGACCAGCTCTCCTACTTGGCCAACCAGCGCATCGAAGTCGCACGCCAGACCATCGCCCTGCGCACCACCGAGGCGAGCCTGGAACAGACTGGCGCCCAACGTGCTCAGGCCCGCCTGGAAGCCCGTGACGCGCAGATCAAGCAACTGCAGAACAGCCTCAACGCCAAGCAGACCGAACGCGGCACACTGGTCACCTTCGGTGACGTACTGTTCGACCTGAACCGTGCCGAGCTCAAGCCAGGTGGTTTCGCCAACATCGCCAAACTTGCCGAGTTCCTGCAGGAAAACCCGGATCGCAAGGTGATCGTCGAAGGCTACACCGACAGCACCGGTTCGGCTGACTACAACCAGGGTCTGTCCGAGCGTCGCGCTAATTCCGTACGTGCCGCGCTGGTACGTCAGGGCGTAGGTCCGGAGCGCATCGTCGCCCAGGGCTACGGCAAGGAATACCCGGTTGCCAGCAACGCCGACTCTGCCGGCCGCGCTCAGAACCGTCGTGTGGAAGTGACCATTTCCAACGACAACAAGCCGGTTGCTCCACGCTCGTCCGTTAGTAACTAAAGGCCCCGGCCTGCCTGGGACTCTCTGCGTTCCCCTCGGGGGAACTCAGAAGCCCACTCAACAAGCCCCGCTTTTGCGGGGTTTGTTGTTTCTGGGCACTTCACTCGTTACAGCGCACCGCCCGTTTGCGGTCATCCACCAGCACACCGCTGAGCCCCTTCTGCTGCATGTCGAACAGCACCAATACGCCGTCAATGCATTGGGCAACCTGATCGGCCGGCTTCAGACTCACCTTGTAATCCTCGCCAGGAACGGTCTTGAGCATGGTGAACTCGGACAACAGCAAGGCATCCTCCGGCTTGGCGAAGTGCAGGTAGCCGTAAAAGCCGAGCACCATGACCGTACCGGCGATACTGCCGATGGCAGTGAGAATCAAGGGAATGGGGTTGCGCTCACTCATACACACATCTCGAAAAGCGCCCCGGCCGAGGCTGGCGGCAGGACGTTGAAGTGGGAATCGGCCAAGCGCTGCTCCGCCAAATCCCCCTCCAGCACGCAATCAGAGAATATTGGCGTAGTCGGCTTCGATCCGATCCAGGCTCAGGTGGTTGAGGAAGTTGGAGAAGCACATCCAGGCCGACAGCGAATTGAGGTCACGGAACTGCTGCGGCAGGTACTTGGGCGGGCTCACCAGGCCTTCATCGACCAGCTGGCGTAGCGTACGCATATCTTCGAGCGTGGTCTTGCCACAGAACAATAAAGGTATCTGTTCCAGCTTGCCTTTGCGCACCGCGAGCTGGATGTAGTTGTAGATCATGATGAAACCCTTCAGGTAGGACAGATCCTTGGTGAAGGGCAGACCGTTCGGGGCGGAACCGCGGAACGCGCGGCTGGCGTTGCTGTAACTGTCTTCCAGGCTGAAACCCTGCTCGCGATAGAAATCACAGACCTGCAGGAAATCCGCACCCTGCTCGGCCATGTGAATAGCGCGAGTGCGGTTGGTGAGTTTGCGCAGGCGACTGGGATAGGAGGCGAAGGCGATCACTTCCATGAGGATCGCCAGGCCTTCCTGAGTGACCGTCGACGAGGGCGGCCCCTTGGCCAGGAAGGTGCAGATCGGCTGGTTCTGGCCATTGAGCGTGGTGGCCACGTGCACCAGGCCCTCGTGCACTTCCAGTGCCTTGACGTCGCGCTCGTTGAACATGGCGTCGCTACGGATCTTGATGTAATCGGCGCCGGCGGCGGCATCGGCAAGAATGCCGTCGGACTCGAACACGCGAATGGTGCTGTCGCTCTCCCCGAACACCAGGTTCAGCCGGTTCTGCAGCAGCGCGACGGCATCCTTGGCATTCAGCGTCTTGGGCTCGTCCTTCAAGTCGCCACGGCTGTCGATGTTGTTCAGGTAACCGGAAAACATCAGCCCCAGATCGGCCAGGGTCGGGTCACCGGCATGGAAGGCGTCGGACGCCGCGCCGTACAGCTCCTGGGAAATCAGCCCGAAATCCGAGGTACCACGGGCCTCCAGCATGCGGATGACCATGCGGTACTCGCGGCACATGCGCCGCATGATCTGCCCCACCGGGTTGAACTGGCCGAGCTGGCGAGTGATGTCGCGCTCGATGTTCTGGAACTCCAGCTTCTTCGCGGCCGGGTCGAAGGCCAGCGGTCGGCTGTCGTAGTAGCCACGATCGATGGCTGGCAGCTCTCGGCCTTTGTTCTTGAGAAAGGTCTGGCGAATGGAGTCGTCCCATTTCACCGCATCGAGTACACGGATCGGCGTCTGCGCCTCGACGATACGATCGGACAGCGCGCGCACGACCAGTTGGTAACCGTCGAGCCCTGTGTGGCTGTTCATGAGAATCCTCTTTGCGTTGCTGGAATTGCCGAACCGGCTCTCATGGCCCGGTTCGCTGATAGCGCGCCACCTCGACAAACACATCGGAGTTGGCCGGATCATTGAGGTAGGCGAATACCTGTTCCAGGCCACTGGAGACCAGAACGCCATCGCCCTGCGGCATCTCCACGGTGCTGCCCTTCAGCTCACCGTTGTCGATGGCCTGGAGAATGCGTTCGACGTCGAGGTTGAACAGCACCAGTTCATTGTTGTGGGTCAGCTCGAAACCGCCGATGGCGAAATTCGCGCCCATGCGCTTGGGCACACCCGCCGACAGGTACCAGCGCCGGCCATGGTGGGCGACGGTAAAGCTGTAGCTCTGCAGGCTGGCGACGTTGTCGATGCTGTCGGTGTAGGCATCGGCCTTGTACAGATTGGAGCCCGAACGGCTGATATCCAGAAAGCGCAGCTCGCCCCACTCGTCGGTGCGCGACCAGGTGCCAAGCAGCGGAATCGGCGCCGCCTCGTTGGCCGGGATCGGCTCCTTGAAGGTCACCAGGCAACCGCTCAACAATAGAAACGACAGCACCACCAGTGCACGCCAGGCTTTCATCATGCTCTCCTTGAAACGATCGTGGGGCCGCCACGAGCTGATAGTCCATTCCCTCGACGCAGCACGTCAAGCATCCAAACCAGTTGTCCATCAACAGGATAGGCGCTGAATCACAGGTAATAAAAAGCCGCCCGAAGGCGGCTCTGGTAAACCCTTAGAGTTCCGGACGCATGTGCGGGAACAGGATGACGTCGCGAATCGACGGGGAGTCCGTCAACAACATCACCAGGCGGTCGATGCCGATGCCCTCACCGGCAGTCGGCGGCATGCCGTATTCGAGGGCGCGAACGAAGTCGGCGTCGAAATGCATGGCTTCGTCATCACCGGCGTCCTTGTCGGCCACCTGCTGCTGGAAGCGCTCGGCCTGATCTTGCGCGTCGTTCAACTCGGAGTAGGCGTTGGCGATCTCGCGGCCACCGATGAACAGCTCGAAGCGATCGGTGACGCTCGGATCGTCGTCGCTGCGACGGGCCAGTGGCGACACTTCGAACGGATAACGGGTAATGAAGTGCGGCTGCTCGAGCTTGTGCTCGACCAGCTCTTCGAAAATCATCACCTGCAGTTTGCCCAGTCCCTCGAAGCCGAGCACCTTGGCGCCGGCTTTCTTGGCGATCGCGCGCGCCTTGTCCAGATCCTGCAGATCGGCAGCGGTGATGTCCGGGTTGTACTTGAGGATCGAGTCGAATACCGAGAGGCGCACGAATGGCTCACCGAAGTGGAACACCTTGTCGCCGTACGGCACGTCGGTGGTGCCCAGCACGCTCTGGGCCAGCTCGCGGAACAGTTCCTCGGTCAGGTCCATGTTGTCTTCGTAATCGGCATAGGCCTGGTAGAACTCGAGCATGGTGAACTCGGGGTTATGCCGGGTCGAAACGCCTTCGTTACGGAAGTTGCGGTTGATCTCGAAGACTTTCTCAAACCCGCCAACAACAAGCCGCTTGAGGTACAGCTCAGGCGCGATGCGCAGGAACATGCCCATGTCCAGCGCATTGTGGTGGGTTTCGAACGGCTTGGCCGCCGCGCCGCCGGGAATGGTCTGCAGCATTGGTGTTTCCACTTCGAGGAAGTTGCGCTCGGCGAGGAAACGGCGGATGTGGGCGATCACCTGGGAACGCACGCGGAAGGTTTCGCGCACTTCCTCGTTGACGATCAGGTCAACGTAGCGCTGGCGATAGCGCTGCTCGGTGTCGGTCAGACCGTGGTGCTTGTCCGGCAGCGGACGCAGCGACTTGGTCAGCAGACGCACGTCGGTCATCTCGACGTACAGGTCGCCCTTGCCGCTGCGGGCCAGGGTGCCGACAGCGGCGATGATGTCGCCCATGTCCCACGATTTGACCGCTGCCAGGGTTTCTTCAGGCAGGGTCTTGCGGTTGACGTAGACCTGGATGCGCCCGCTCATGTCCTGGATGACCATGAAGGAGCCACGGTTGAGCATGATGCGACCGGCAACCTTGACCGGAATGGCAGCGGCTTCGAGCTCTTCCTTGGTCTTGTCGACGTACTGTTTCTGCAGATCGGCGCAGAGGTTGTCGCGACGGAAGTCGTTGGGGAAGGCGTTGCCCTGCTCACGGATGGCAGCAAGCTTTTCCTTACGCAGGGCAATCAGCTTGTTCTCTTCCTGTTGCAGTTGCTGCTGGTCGGGTTGTTGGTCGCTCATGTTCGTCGGGATTCCATCACGGGGTAGTCGCCGCCCCCACTGGGGCGGAACCAAAAGGTATTACAGGCCTTGTTTCAAGCTGGCTTCGAGGTACTGGTCGATGTCGCCATCGAGAACCTTCTGGCAGTCGCTACGTTCGACGCCAGTACGCAGGTCCTTGATGCGCGAGTCATCGAGCACGTAGGAGCGGATCTGATGACCCCAGCCGATATCGGACTTGGTGTCTTCCAGCGCCTGGGAAGCCGCGTTGCGCTTCTGCATTTCCTGCTCGTACAACCGGGCCCGCAGCATTTTCATGGCGGTGTCCTTGTTGGCGTGCTGGGAACGTTCGTTCTGACACGCCACCACGGTGTTGGTCGGCACGTGGGTGATACGTACCGCCGAGTCGGTGGTGTTGACGTGCTGACCACCGGCACCGGAGGAGCGGTAGGTATCGATGCGCAGGTCGGACGGATTGATGTCGATCTCGACCTTGTCGTCGATCTCGGGCGACACGAATACCGCCGAGAACGAGGTATGGCGACGGGCGCCAGAGTCGAACGGGCTTTTGCGTACCAGGCGGTGCACGCCGATTTCGGTGCGCAGCCAGCCAAAGGCGTACTCGCCCTTGATGTGTACGGTGGCGCCCTTGATGCCAGCGACTTCACCCTCGGACAGCTCGACGATCTCGGCACTGAAACCGCGCTTGTCAGCCCAGCGCAGGTACATGCGCAGCAGGATGTTGGCCCAGTCCTGCGCCTCGGTACCACCCGAGCCGGCCTGAATATCCAGGTAGGCGTTGTTGGGATCCATCTCGTGGCTGAACATGCGGCGGAATTCCAGCTTTTCGAGGATGCCGCGCAGGCGCTCAATCTCGCTGGCGACATCGTCGGCCGCGCTCTGATCGTCTTCTTCAACGGCCATGTCGAGCAGGTCGCGCGAATCGGCCAGGCTGCCGGTCAGGTCGTCGATAGTGTCGACGATCAACGCCAGCGTGGCGCGCTCACGGCCCAGGTTCTGGGCGTATTCCGGCTTGTTCCAGACGTTCGGGTCTTCGAGTTCGCGGTTTACTTCAACAAGACGATCATGCTTGTGATCGTAGTCAAAGATACCCCCGAATAGTCTGGGTGCGCTCGGACAGGTCCTTGATGCTGTTCAGGATCGGGTTGATTTCCATGGCTGTCGGCACTCGCAGGTAAAACTTCGGAAAAGCCGACGAGTATACTCGACTCACTGTTCTCTGGCAGCATGCCGAGCTGTATCAATCGACCTGCGACAGACCAATGGCCATCTATAGTTAAGAGGCTGCCCGCTCAGCCGTTGAAGGATCATCGCGCACCATGTTTCGTGCCCAAAGCCTGCGTAGCCGTCTCGCCCTGTCGATCGCCCTGCTGGTGAGCCTGTTGAGCTGGCTGCTGGGCAGTCTGATCAGCCAGGATTCCGCCCAGCGCATTCGCGAGGACGTGGGCCGCGACCTGGCTGAAGCGTCGTACATGATGATCGACCGCCTCGACCGCGACATGCAGAGCCGCGCCAGCATGCTGCAGGTCATCGGTAGCCTGCGCGTGCTGCGCCAGCCGGATGACATCGATGACGTACGCCGCCTGCTCGATCACCTGCAAGGCGAATTCCCCAGCATCGCCTGGATCGGTTTTACCGACCCCCAGGGCACGGTACTGGCCTCCAGCAACCGTATTCTGGAAGGCGCCAGCGTTGCTCAGCGCCCGGTATTCCTGGAGGGCAGCAGGGGCCTGTTCATAGGGGACGTACACGAGGCTGTACTGCTGGCCAAGCTGCTGCCCAACCCGACGGGCGAGGCGATGAAGTTCGTCGATATCAGCCTGCCGGTATACGCCCCGGACGGCAGTCTGGTCGGCGTGCTGGCCTCGCACCTGTCATGGTCATGGGCAGACGAGGTACGCCAGGCGATTCTCAAACCCATCGAGGATCGTCGGCAGATCGAGTTCTTCGTGGTCGGTCGCGACCGTACCTTGCTGCTGGCCCCCACGGAAATGATCGGCCAACGCCTGCACCTTCCCGCCATGCAGGATCTGCCGGGCAAAAACACCGACTGGGCCGTGCAGCAGTGGCCAGACGGTGACCAGTACCTGACCGGCCTGGCGCTCAGCCAGGGTTACCTCGACTATCAGGGCCTGGGCTGGATGGTCGTAGCCCGTCAGGCCGTGGCGCTGGCCGACGCACCGGTACGGGCGATCCACACCACCATCGTACTCTGGGGCAGCGTTCTGGCGCTGCTGTTCGCAGCCTGTGGCTGGCTGCTGTCGGCGTACATCACCCGGCCGCTACGAACCATCGCCAATGCTGCGGATCGCCTCGCCAATGGCGAGATCACCGTAATTCCGGAAGTCGACAGCCCGCGGGAAATCGCCCAGCTCAGCCACTCCATCCGCCATCTGGTGGAAAGCCTGACGCACCAGCACGCCGAGCTCGGTGCCTTGGACAACCTTGTCCATCATGATCCTTTGACCGGCCTGCCAAACCGCGCGGCCCTGGCCAGGTACCTGCTGCACGCTCAGCAGCGCAGCCAGGGCACGACATTCGGACTGGCGGTGCTGTATCTGGATCTGGACGGTTTCAAGCCGGTCAACGATCGCCATGGCCATGCCGTGGGTGATCAGGTGCTGCGTGAATCGGCATCACGCATGCGCGGCTGCCTGCGTGCAGGGGATCTGGTGGTACGCCTGGGCGGCGACGAGTTTCTGATGATCCTGCAGGTACCGCTCGATGAAGCGGCCGGGCAGGCCCGCCAAGTGGCAGAGCGGGCGATTCAGACGCTGGGCGCCGTGATCGAATGGGAGGGTCGCGAACTGCGGGTCGGCTGTAGCATCGGTGGCGCACTATGGCCGCAGGATGATGCCGATCTGGAGCAGGTCGTGGAACTGGCTGACCAGGCCCTGTACAGAGCCAAACAGAACGGCCGAGGCCGTGCGGTGTTTCATGGCGAGCCGCAGAACAGCTCGCCTGTGTGATTCAAGTCAGGGAGCTGGTGTCGTTCACCAGACCGACCTGATCGCGGCCCGCCTGCTTGGCCATGTAAAGGCCGCGATCCGCCAGACTGACCAGCTGCAGAGAGGTCTGGCCAGCAAGTGGCACCAGCGTCGCGACACCCAGGCTGGTGGTCAACACCGAGCCCGGCTCAGGCTTGTCGTGGGCAATTCCCAGATCGGTGACCGCACGACGAACCTTCTCGGCCAGCAATCTAGCACCACCCGCCGACGTGCTAGGCAGCACCATGGCGAACTCTTCACCGCCGTAGCGGGCCGGCATATCGGTGGAGCGGCTGCAGCAGCTGCGCAGCGCCTCGGCAACACGGCGCAAGGCATCATCACCGGCGACATGGCCGTAGTTGTCGTTGAAGCTCTTGAAGAAGTCGACATCGATCATCAGCAACGACATCGGCGTCTGCTCGCGTAGGGCGCGGCGCCACTCCATTTCCAGGTACTCGTCGAAGTGCCGGCGGTTGGACAGCCCAGTCAGGCCATCGGAGTTCATAAGGCGCTGCAACACCAGATTGGTTTCCAGTAGCTGCTGCTGGCTTTCACGCAGGGCGCGGTAGGCTTCGTCGCGCTGCTGCAGCGCGGTGTAGGAGCGCGAGTGGTAGCGAATGCGCGCCACCAGTTCGATGGTGTCCGGCAGCTTGACCAGATAATCATTGGCACCCGATGCGAAAGCGGTGCTCTTGACGGTCGCATCGTCCTTGGTCGACAGCACGATGATCGGCACATCACGCAGAGAGGGCCGCGCCCGGTAGGCGCCCAGCAGGGTCAGGCCATCGACGCCGGGCATCACCAGATCTTGCAGGATCACCGTCGGGCGCAACTGTTCGGCCACAGCGACTGCCTGAGTGGGGTCGGCGCAATAATGAAAGTCGATACCCTCCTCCCCCAGCAGTTCACGGCGCACCGCCTCGCCGATCATCGCCTGATCGTCGACCAGCAGCACCATGACCGCACCTTCCTTGGGTGAGCCGAGTTCTTCCGTAGAGTGAGAGGGGGATTGCATGTTGGTCTCCAGACCCCACCCAGATCGAAGGCGAGTCTCTAAAAATTTAAACGCAGGGTAAATCTATCAGCCAAATAGCTCAACGATGCGGGGCGCAATGCGCTCCAGCGCGAGTATTTCCTTCGCGGCATCGAGCTCCGCAGCAGCCTTGGGCATGCCATACACGGCGCAACTGGCCTGGTTCTGGGCGATGGTGAGAAACCCTCGAGCGCGCATGTTCTTCAGGCCCAGCGCGCCATCCCGGCCCATGCCGGTGAGCAAGACGCCAATGGCTTCACCCGTCCAGTGCTCGACCACGCTGTCGAAGAACACGTCTATGGAGGGCCGATAAACGTGGCTGCGCGGCTCTTCGGTATAGGTCAGTTCGCCATTGCGCTGCAGACGCATATGGTTGTTGGTACCCGCCAACAGCACCACGCCTGGCTGCGGCTGCTCGCCATCGCGGGCCAGGCGCACCGGCATGGCCGACTCACTGGCCAGCCAGTCGGCCATGCCGGCAGCGAACACTTCATCGACATGCTGCACCAGCATCACCGCAGCGCTGAAGTCGCCTGGTAGCTGTTTGAGCAGCAACGCCAACGCTGCCGGGCCACCTGCCGAGGCACCGATGGCTACCAGCCGACGGGCCGCAGACCTGCCTGGCATCTGCGCTGGAACACTGCGCTTACGGATGGTGTTCTGGCCGATCAGCCAGCCAATGTTCTGGATCTTGCGCAACAAGGTAGCTGCATCCGCTGCTCTATCACCACTCAGCGAGGGCGTATTGACCGCGTCCAAGGCGCCGTAGCCCATGGCTTCAAACACGCGGTTGACGTGCTGTTCGATATCCACCGAGACGATCAGGATCGCGCAGGGACTCTGCGCCATGATTCGCCGAGTGGCCTCGACACCGTCCATGACCGGCATCAGCAGATCCATCAGTAATAGATCCGGCAGATCGACTTCGCAGTGCTGCAGCGCCTCAGCGCCGTTGCCCGCGATCCAGGCGATACGATGCTCCGGTTCCAGAGCCAGAGCCCGGCGCAAGGCCTCCACCGCCAGCGGCATATCGTTGACGATCCCTATCCTCATTCGTGCGGCTCTCCAACCAGATCGACCACGGCGTCGAGCAACGCCTCGTCATGGAAACTGGCCTTGGCAAGATAATAGTCGGCTCCGGCATCCAGGCCACGCCGGCGGTCTTCTTCGCGATCCTTGTAGGACACCACCATCACCGGCAGCGACTGCAAACGGCTGTCGCGGCGCACCAGGGTGACCAATTCGATACCGTCCATGCGCGGCATGTCGATATCGGTGATCAGCAGGTCAAAGTGCTCGGCGCGCAGGGCGTTCCAGCCATCCATGCCGTCGACCGCCACGGCCACGTCATAACCCCGTCCGAGCAGCAGCTTGCGCTCCAGCTCGCGCACGGTCAGTGAATCGTCGACCACCAGCACACGCTTGCGCTGCACACCGGCAAGCTGGCGAACGCTGCGGTCGACCCGCTCCAGGCGACCGCTGCCGAGCAGTTTGGCTACCGACATCAGCATATCCTCGACGTCGAGAATCAGCACCGGCGTACCGTCGTCCAGCAACGCGCCTGCCGACACGTCCTGCACCTTGCCCAACCGTGGATCCAGCGGCATCACCACCAGCGTGCGCTCACCGACGAAACGCTCCACCACCAGCCCGAACAAATTGTCGCGGTCGCGAATCAGCACCACCGGAATGCCGTTGTCGCTAGGCTTGCCTTCCGGGCGCTGAAGAATCTGGCTGGCCGCGATCAGACCGACATGTTGCCCCTCGCTCCAGAAATGCTGACGCCCTTCCAGCTGAACGATGTCCTCGGCCTGCAGGCGGGTCATCCGTTCGATATGGGCCAACGGCAAGGCATAGGCTTCGCCACCAACCTCGACGACCAGGCTGCGCACCACCGACAAGGTCAGCGGCACTTCCAGGTGGAAGGTCGAACCCTGTCCCTGGCGCTGCTGCATGCGTACGCCGCCGCGCAGTTGCCGCACCATGTGTTGAACCGCATCCAGGCCAACACCGCGGCCGGACACCTCGGTGACCTGATCACGCATGCTGAAACCGGGCAGGAACAGGAAGGCCAGCAGCTCCTCTTCGGTGAGTTGCTCGCCGGTCTGCTCGGTGGCGAAACCACGGCTGATCACCGCACTGCGCAGCTTGTGCAGATCGACGCCGCCACCATCGTCACTGAGCTCCAGCAGCAGCATGCCAGCGTGGTGGCGGGCGCGAATCAGTATCTGGCCTTCGGCGGTTTTGCCGCGCGCCAGGCGCACTTCGGGCAGCTCGAGGCCATGATCCAGAGCGTTGCGCAGCAAATGCGTCAGCGGTGCTTCCAAACGTTCCAGCACGTCGCGGTCGACCTGAGTGCTTTCGCCCTCGATCACCAACCGTACCTGCTTGCCGAGCGCCCGGGCCAGATCACGCAGCATGCGCTCATGGCCGGCCAGCACATCGGCGAACGGCCGCATGCGCGACGACAGCGCGGCGTCGTACAGAGACTGGGCGCGCTGGCCGCCCTGCCAGCCGAAATCGTCCAGATCGGTCATGTGCTGGGCCAGCACCTGCTGGCACTCGGTGAGCGCCTGGCGGGTTTCCACCAGCATGGCTTCGGCCTGCGCATCGATGCTGCCTTCCGGTAGCGCTTCACGGGCTACGTCGAGAGCACGGCGCGCTACGGTTTGCAGACGTTTGAGGCGCTGCAGGCCATCGCCGAGAGGCTTGATGCGCTGGAACTCGACCAGCGACTTGCTGGAGATGTCCAGCAGATGGTCGAGTCGCTCGGCACTGACTCGCAGGATGCGACTACGCCCCTCGCCCGATGCTTCGCTATTTTCGGGTCTGGTCTGCCTGGTAAGCGTGGCTGGCGGCTCCAGCGATACCTGAACAATGGGCTCCGGCTCTGGAGTAGCCGCGAACTGCGGCGGCACCACCGAGCGCGCGCTCGGCACATAACCGCCGCGCGCCAGCGTGCCAAGGCGCTCGACCAATGCGTCGACTTCGCCGCTCACACCGCTCGACTCCACTGATGGTGAGCCCAGGCTCAACAGAATGTCGGCCCCCTGCAACAGCGCATCGATATGTTCGGACTGCAGCAGCAAGCGCCCTTCCTGGGCCTCGACCAGGCAATCCTCCATTACATGGGCGACTTTCACCCCAGCGTCGAGACCGACGATGCGCGCTGCGCCCTTGAGGGAATGGGCCGCACGCATGCAGGCCTCGAGGGAATCCGCGTGACGCGGATCGCGTTCGAGCACCAGCAAACCGTTGTTGAGTACCTGGGTCTGGGCCTCGGCTTCGAGCTTGAACAGCTCCAGCAGCGAAGCGTCGCGCATCTGATCGGGCGTCATCCAAGGCTCCTGGCGATGGTTTGCTGCAATATCTGCTCATCGAGCAGAGTCACGCTGCGACCTTTCCACTGCAGAACCCCGGAGGCGAAACGCCGTGCCATCGGCACACTGCCGTTGCCTGCCTCGACCACTTGGCTGACGGCAATGGCCTCGATGCCTTCGACCTCGTCGACCGGCATGACCACCGGGCCATCCGCGAGGCTGAAGATCAGCATGCGCGGCACCACGCGGCGCTCGGTAGCCACCTCGGCGCTGTCCAGCCCGAGCATTTCCGCCAACGAAACGCAGGCCACCAGAGCGCCACGCACGTTGGTCACCCCCATCAACCCCAGTGAGCGCTGGTGCGGCAGTGAGTGGATCGCCGTACGCGTCGCCACTTCGCTCAATGCGCGGCTCGCCAGCGCCAACCAGGCCTCGCCAACGCGGAAAATCAGAATCGAGCGGCGCTCGCAGCTGTCCTCTTCTGCCCACTCATGTTCAGGCTCATCCTCATTGCGCTGCAGAGCGAACCGATCCAGCAGGCGAGTAGCCAGGGACGCGTGAACCTCGCAGTTGCGGCAGTGGATATGTTGGACCAGGCGCTCACAGGACTTGTCGCCCTGCACGCCAATGCGGTTCCAGCAATCGTCGATATCTGCCCGTTCGATATCGCTCAACGGCAGAAGACTATCGGTCATCGCGGCTCACTCCACGCCCGGCACGCTGCTGCAGGCGCTTGGCGCCGGCCAGATCTCCACGGGCCGCGAGCAGCGCCGACAGGTGAGCCAAGGCCTCGGCGTGCTTGGGCGCCAGATACAGGGTTTTGCGGTAATAGTCCTGGGCCTCATTGCTGCGCCCGGCCACATCACTGAGCAGGCCCAGCCAGTAGAACGCCTGGGCCGTTGGCCCATGAGCAGCGAGATAACGTTCGCAGGCCGCGCGGGCTTCGTCACTGCGCCCGGCGTTGGCAAGCGTGGCGATTTCGATCAAGGCAGCATCCACGGCGTCAACAGTTGGTTGCGGAGCGGCGGCAGGTATTCGGCGCACTGGCACCTTGCTGGGGCTGGCTGGGGCAACGGCTTTAGTCCGTACAGGGGTTACTGACGGAGCCCAGCTCGCCGTGGCGGTAATACGCGGTGCAGTGTCGCTGGCTCGGCGAAAGACGAAGGCCAGCGGGATGTTCAAGGCCTGCATGCCGACCTGGCTGAACAGGCTGGCCTCGGCCGGCCCGATAAACAGCGCACCGTCGTCACGCATCAGCCGTTGCAGCACGGCCGCCACGGATTGCTGGGTCGGGCGGTCGAAGTAGATCAGCAGGTTGCGACAGAACACGAAATCGTAGGGTGCTTCGCCGGCCAGCAGACCGGGGGCCAACAGGTTGCCGGCGAGCAGACGCACCTTGCGGCGCACCTCGTCCTTGAGCTGAAAGCCTTCCGGGGTCTCGACGAAGTGCCGATCACGAAAGCTCAGGTTGTCGCCACGGAATGAATTGCGCCCGTACAGCGCTCGCTGTGCACGAACCAGTATCAGCTCGCTGATGTCCATGGCGTCGATGCGAAACGTGTCGCCCGGCAGCCCGGCATCGAGCAGCGCCATGGCAATGGAATACGGCTCTTCGCCACTCGAACAGGGCAGGCTGAGTATGCGCAGTGGGCGAACACCCATGATCTGCGAGACCCGCTCACGGGCCAGTTGCGCGAGCGCGACGAAGGATTCCGGGTAGCGAAAGAACCAGGTCTCTGGCACCACCACGGCTTCGACCAGTGCTTGCTGCTCGATGGCGGAGGCCTGCAGTTGCAGCCAATAGGCCTCTTCGTCGGCACAGCCCAGGGCGGCAACCCGCTGGCGAACCGCACGTTCGATTACCACCTGGCCGACCGACTCGGCATCGAGACCGATCAGGCCATGCAACAGGCGCTCGAAACGGCCGCTCATGCGCTGGCCTCCAGGGTTGCCGCGAACAGCAGCTCTCGCACCGGCTCATCGAGCAGATCGGCCACGCGAACCCATTGCACCAGACCGTGTTCGGCCTTGAGCACCGGCCCCAGGTAGCGAGCGTTGGGCAAGCTCACTCCGGAGTCGACGAACGCCTCGGCGGGGCTGCGCAAGGTATCGCTGGCCTGTTCCAGAATCAGCCCCAGCATGCGCGCAGGCTGGCTCGCCTGCGGTTGGTAGTTGACGATCACCAGGCGCGTGCTGGTGCGAACAGTGGCTGGCTGACCGAGCGCCTGGAAAGACAGGTCGAGCACCGGCACCGGCTTGCCGCGATAGGCGAACAGCCCGGCGACCCAATCGGGCGCAGCCGGAATCTGCTTGAAGCTGCGCAGCGGCATCACCTCGACGACCTCGCGAACGTCTAGTGCGTAGCGATCCGTGCCCATGCTGAACAACAGGAACAGCTGACCAGGGCTACGCCGCCCCGGCGATGACCTGCCCGCTTCGCTCACCGGCTCAGACCTTGAAGCGGCTGACGCCGCTACGCAAACCGTTCGCCACCAGATTGAGGTCGTCGATCGATGCACTGGCCTGGCGCAGCGACTCGACGGTCTGCGACGAGGCTTCGCTGAGCTGCACCAGTGCCTGATTGATCTGCTCGGCACCGGTGGACTGCGCCTGCATGCCTTCATTGACCATCAGCACACGCGGCGCCAAGGCCTGCACTTGATGAATGATCTGCGCGAGCTGCTCGCCGACCTGGCCGACTTCGCCGATGCCGCGGCGCACTTCCTCGGAGAACTTGTCCATGCCCATCACCCCGGCGGAAACCGCCGACTGGATTTCGCGCACCATCTGCTCGATATCGTAAGTGGCGACGGCAGTCTGGTCGGCCAGGCGACGCACTTCGGTGGCGACCACCGCGAAGCCACGGCCGTACTCGCCGGCCTTCTCCGCTTCGATGGCGGCGTTGAGCGACAGCAGGTTGGTCTGGTCGGCGACTTTGACGATGGTGGTGACCACATGATTGATGTTGCCGGCCTTCTCGTTGAGGATCGCCAGCTTGGCGTTGACCAGTTCAGCGGCGCTCATCACGTGATGCATGGTGTCTTCCATGCGGGCCAGGCCCAACTGCCCTGCCCCGGCCAGGGTCGAGGTCTGTTCGGCGGCGCCGGACACCTCGGTCATGGTGCGCACCAGATCGCGAGACGTGGCGGCAATCTCCCGGGACGTGGCACCGATCTCCGTGGTGGTGGCGGCGGTTTCCGTAGCGGTGGCCTGCTGTTGCTTGGAGGTGGCGGCGATCTCGGTCACCGAGGTGGTGACCTGTACCGACGAGCGCTGCGCCTGCGCGACAAGGGTCTTGATCTCTTCGGCCATGCCGTTGAAACCGGTTTCGATGGCGCCGAATTCGTCGCGGCGCCCGAGGTTCAGGCGCGCGGTCAGGTCGCCACTGGCCAGCGCTTGCAGAGTGTGCACCACCTGCTGCACCGGACGGGTAATCGCCTGCATCAGGAAGTAGCCGCAGACGAAGGCAACAATGATCGCCAGCAGTACCGAAATAGCCATGCTCAATTCGGCACGGTCGACTGCAGAAACAATGCCTTCAGCCGAGGAGTAGGCAACGTCGCGGTTGAGTTCGATCATCGAGGTGAGCTGGGTACGCCCCACATTCCAGGTATCGGTCAGTTGCCCGGCCAACTGGGCCCTGGCTTCGACGGAACGCCCCTCGTCATATACAGCCAGCACGCTGGCCTGCTGCTGGCCGAACAATTCGCGGGTCTGCTCGAAGGCCTCGAGCGCACTACGGTCGCTGTTATCGCGGATAGTGGCCCGGTAATCGGCAAGAGACGCGACCAGCTTGTCGCTGGCGCCCTTGATCAGCTGACGGTCGGCGTCGCTGAGGGTGTGCTGCTCCCTGATGCTTACCTGCACGATGGTCTGGTGGAACAGATCCGTCCAGGCACTGCGCACTTGGGTGATGTGGAACATGCCGGGCATGGCATCGTCCAGCAGGCGCTTCGCCCCGCCATCGACCTTGAGCAGACGCTCGAAGGATGCCGCGGCCATCAACAGCATGATCGCGATGATGATCGCAAAACTTGCCTGGATACGCTGGCGAACAGTCCAGTTCTTCACATTCAACCCCATCTGCCGAGACTCTAAATGAAGCCTGCGAGCAGCGCCCACAGGTCATGCGCCGGACTCTATGGGCGTTGCGCTTACAGCGCAAGCAAGACAGGCCTATTTACTGTAGCAACAGGCGCTTGAGTGTCAGGGGGAGGAAGAAATATGCTGCCGGACGGCGTGGAACCGTCGGCAGCACGATGCGGCGGGGTTACTGCAGATCCTGGCGAACCTGGGCTTCGAGTTCGGCCTTGAGTGCGGGGTCGAGCTTCAACTGGCGGGCCAGCTCTTCCAGATAGGCGCGCTCCATGAAGTGCTCTTCGTCGACCATCAGCACGCTGGCGACGTACATTTCCGCGGCCATTTCCGGCGTGGTGGCCGAACGTGCCACATCGGCGGGATCCAGCGGTTTGTTCAGCTCCGCCTGCAGCCAGCGCTGGGTTTCGCTGTCGCTGGCCAGTTTGCTGAACTCGCCCTCGATCAGTTCGCGCTCGCGTTCGTCGACATGGCCGTCGGCCTTGGCCGCTGCCACCAGCGCCTTGAGAATACCCTGGCTATGCAGTTCCACCTGAGGAGCAGGCAGACGGTCGAGGGTCTGCGGCTCGCCCTGTGGCGCACCGGCCTGCTTGGCCTGCCAGTTGCCATAGGCCTTGTAGGCGATCACGCCCAGCGCGGCGAGGCCACCATAAGTGATCACCTTGCCACCAATCTTGCGGGCGCTCTTGTTGCCCAGCAACATGGCCAGGGCCGCACCGCCACCGGCGCCCTTGAGCATCGAGCCGATACCACCGTTGTCGCCTTTGCCGGCGCCGCCACTGCTGCCGCCCAGCAATCCACCCAGCGCTCCGCCCAGCCCCGAAGAGGACTTGCCGCCGGTTTTCTGTTGCAGCAATTCCTGCCCGGACTTCAGCAGTTGATCGAGCAAGCCGCGCGTATTCATGGAGATCTCCAATGGTTCAGGAACAGACGAATCTACTGCGAAGCCTGGCCGCCGTTGGTTACAGATTGCGTCAAGATATTGCGCGTACGGCCGCGTCGCACAGGCAGATAGACAATCGGCCTGTGGGCAACGTTCAAGATGGCGTCGGGGCTCGGTGACTGACCGTCAACGCGGAGCCAGGTGAGAGATCAACAACTGCACCGATTCCTGACCGCGGAATTCGTTAACGTCCAGCTTGTAGGCCAGCTCGACCCAGCGCACGGTCGGGTTGGGCCAGACCTCACGGTCGACGCCAAAAGCGATGCCGTCCAGTTGCAGGCTGCCGCACTCGCTCTTCAGCACCACCTTGAGGTGGCGCTCACCAACGATGCGCTGCTGCACCAATTGGAACGCACCGTGGAACAGCGGCTCGGGAAAATGCTGGCCCCAGGGCCCGGCATTACGCAGCTCGCGGGCCAGCGGCAGATTGAATTCGTCGATGCTCAGCACCCCGTCGGACAGCAGCCGCCCAGTCAGGTCGTCCTCGCAGAGCTGACGACGAACTTCTTCATCGAACGCCTTGGCGAAGGTCTCGAAGTGCTCGGCCGGCAGTGACAGGCCGGCGGCCATGGCATGCCCACCGAACTTGCTGATCAGCCCCGGATGGCGCGAGGCCACGGCATCCAGCGCGTCACGAATATGAAAGCCCGGCACCGAGCGCGCGGAGCCCTTGAACAGGCCCTCCCCGGCATCGGCGAAAGCGATGGTCGGGCGGTGATAGCGCTCTTTCAGGCGCGAGGCGAGGATGCCGATCACCCCCTGGTGCCAGTCGGCCTCGAACAGGCACAGCCCGAACGGCAGATTTTCCAGGGGCAGATCCTTGAGCTGAGCCAGCGCTTCACGCTGCATGCCCTGCTCGATGGCCTTGCGGTCCTGGTTGAACTGATCGAGCTGCACGGCCATGTCACGGGCAAGGCCTTCGTCCTCGCAGAGCAGGCATTCGATACCCAGGCTCATGTCGTCGAGACGCCCGGCTGCATTCAGGCGCGGGCCGAGAATGAAACCCAGGTCAGTCGAGGTGATGCGCCCATGTTGCTTGCCGGCGACTTCCAACAACGCGCGCAACCCAGGCCGCGCGCGGCCGGCACGGATACGAGCCAGGCCCTGGTGCACCAGAATGCGGTTGTTGGCATCCAGAGGCACCACGTCGGCCACGCTGCCCAGGGCCACCAGATCGAGCAGCTCGCCCAGGTTGGGCTCGGGACGTTCGGCGGTGAACCAGCCCAGTTCGCGCAGCCGCGCACGCAGCGCCAGCAGCACGTAGAAAATCACCCCGACGCCGGCCAGCGACTTGCTCGGGAAGGTGCAGCCGGGCTGGTTGGGATTGACGATGGCATCGGCGTCGGGCAATTCGTGGCCCGGCAGGTGATGGTCGGTGACCAGTACTTTCAGCCCGGCCGCCTTGGCCGCCGCCACACCTTCGATGCTGGAGATGCCGTTGTCCACGGTGATCAGCAGCTCTGGCTGGCGGGTCAGCGCCACGGCAACGATTTCCGGGGTCAGGCCATAGCCGTACTCGAAGCGGTTGGGCACCAGGTAATCGACATGGGCGGCGCCCAGCATGCGCAACCCGAGCATGCCGACGGTGCTCGCGGTGGCGCCATCGGCATCGAAATCGCCGACGATCAGCAAGCGCTGACGCTGGCGCAGCCCTTCGACCAGCAACGCCACCGCCGCATCGATGCCCTTGAGCTGGGTGAAGGGAATCAGCCGTGCCAGGCCTTTTTCCAGCTCCACCGCCGAGAGCACCCCACGGGCCGCGTAAAGGCGGGTCAACAACGGCGGCAGATTACCCAGGTCGGGCAGAGAAGCGGGAAGCGGGCGGGACTCGATACGCATGGACGTCGGATTCTACTCTTGCAGTGAAACAGGGGGCGCGCCAGGCCCGCAGGCGTGGCGCAGCTCGGATCAGTTGCCCAGCGTTCGCTCGCCGGCCAGCCATTCCATAGGGATTTCGTGTTGGCCGCGCTCGTCGGTCACGAACAACTCGCCATCGCTGATCATCACGCTCCAGCTCAGCGAACGGGGCAGATCCAGGGACAGATCGGCCAGCGCTTCCTGCCCCAGGGCGACAACATTGATGTTTTTCAGGGTACGCACCGGGTCGAGGCACTTGGTCTGCCACACGCGCAGGTTGCCGTACGCCACCAGGCTGAACTTCTCGGTACGGCGCGAGCACCAGGTGATGCGGTCGCTGTCCGGTTGGCCGACTTCGATCCAGTGCAGCACGCGACCGTCCAGGCTCTTTTCCCACAGCGCCGGCTCGTCGACGTCGGACAGGCCGCGCCCGAAGGCCAGATGCTCTTGATAGAACAGCGCATAGGCGATCAGCCGCGCCGCCAGACGCTCCTCGGTTTCCGAGGGATGGCGGGCCACGGTGAAGCGCAGGCTTTCATAGATGCTGCGATCGATATCGGTGAGGTTGAGATCGATCTTGTAGGTCGTGGACGGCTGGGCCATTGCGCACTTCTTGGAATTCGGGAAAGTGCGCCAGTCTATCAGGCCAGCTGGAAGCGTGGGCAGAGCGCCGCCCAAAGGGGCGCCTGCCCTGCCTCGTTAGGACTCGGCTTTCCAGTCCGGATAGCGACGCTCTGCTGGCGCCGGCGGGAAGTACTGGTACAGCCAGGTTTCGCTGAGCACCTCCTTGTTGTCGACGCGGCGCAGGTAGGCACGCATGTTCACCGGCTCGACGCTGTCGCTGGTCGGGAACCAGTCGAACTGCGCGCGGAAGCCTTCGACGTCCGGGTAAAGGGCAAGAATGCTGTAATCCTTGACCTCGCCGTGAGAGGCCTCGACGACCACCTCGACCTGGGCCTTGGCGTCCATCTTGGCCAGCGGGCCGCCACCAAAATCGATGGCAAAACGACGTGCCCACTCTTTCGGCCAATGCTCGCCCGGCGCCCAACCGAGGGTGAACCCCCCCATGCCGGAGCGGGTTGCATGTACCTGTGCCAGGGTCGGCTTGACCGGTGGCAGCGCAGCCCAGTGCAGCTTGTAGCCGAAGTTGAGTGAGGTGCCGGGCTCGATGGCCTGCTTGGGATTCCAGAAACAGACGATGTTGTCCATGGTCTCGCCAGTGGTGGGGATCTCCAGCAGATCGATGCTGCCTTCGCCCCACGGGGTGGTCGGCTCGACCCACAGGCTCGGCCGGCGGCTGTACCAGACCACAGTGTCCTGGTAGGACTTGAAGTCATGGTCGAACTGCACCAGGCCAAAGCCTTTCGGGTTGGTATCGGAAAAAGCGTTGAATTGCAGTTTTTCCGGGTTGTTCAACGGACGGCAGACCCACTCGCCGTTGCCGCGCCACATGGACAGGCGGTCGCTGTCGTGAATCGCTGTGGCGACGAAATCACACATGCGGCGCTCGTGTCCGCCGCAGGAGAACATGCTGGTCATCGGCGAGATGCCCAGTTGTTTGATGGTCTTGCGGGCATTGATGTGCGCGTCGATGTCCATCACCACGCGGTCTTCCAGGCAGTCGATATCGAAGCGGAAGGCACCGGTGGCGCTCGGCGAGTCGAGCAGCGCATAGAGGACGAAACGGGTGGCGTTCTTGTCCGGTGTTTCGAACCAGAACTCGGTGAAATCGGGGAATTCTTCCGGCGTGTCGGTGAAGGTGTCGATTGCCAGGCCACGGGCCGACAGGCCGTACTGGCCGGTATTGTCCACCGCGCGGAAATAGCTGGCGCCGAGGAAGGAGACGATATCGTACTTGGCGATGTTCGGCTGCTTGAACACCTTGAGGCCGGCGAAGCCCAGGTCACCCTTGAGCTGCGCCACGTCCACTTCGCTCTTGCCGTATTCGAACAGCTCGGGACGGAAATGCACTTCGCGGGCGAGCCGGGTCTTGGCGTCGACGGCGTGCATGCGCACCGGCTGGCGGAAGCCCATGCCGACATGGAAGAACTGCACATCCAGTTGCCCGTCCAGTTCGTTCCACAGCGAATGCGCCGGGTCGTACTGAATGGCGTTGAACTGCTGCGGCGTCAGCTCGGCGAGGGTCTTGGGCAACACCTCGGCGGTGCTCTTGTAGGCACGGCCAGCCATGCTCTTGGCGCGAGACTGCAGCTGTTTGAAATCGAAGGGCTCGGCCTTGCCGTCAGCGGTTTCGGCGAAGCTGCGCAGGCTGAACAGTCCGGCAGGAAGACCGGCACAAGCTGCCATCAACATGGAAGCTTTCAGGAGGTTACGTCTTTGCATGGGCGTACCTGATGGGTTGGGGATCTGCCCGAAGGCGATAAAAAAGACCTACAACAGATAGCCCTAGCCGCCACATGGTTCCACGGAGAATTTGCAACCGACGGTGTTTTCCACAAAGGCACAGGCGAAACGCCTAGCGCTTGGCCTCCAGCAACGCCTTGATGACCTTGCGATCACGCTTGCCATCGCGTTTGCCAAGCATGTCGAGAAAGGCGAAGGAGTCGAGGCCGTTGAGGGTGGTCTTCGGGCTGATAATCTTGCGGCGCGGATCGGCACCACGCTCAAGCAGCAGGGCCACCAACTCCGGTTCGCCGTACAGGATGGCGCCATTAAGTGCCGAGAGGCCCACCTGGTCAGGCTCATCGACCGGACAGCCGGCATCCAGGGCCTTTTTCATCTGCGACAGCGCCATCTCCTTACGGGCCTCGGCTTCGCCGTAGGCAGCGGCCATCAGCGTCAGGGTCGGCGCCTGCATGCTCGCGTTGCCGAGCACGCAACCGCGCTCGTCCATCACCTGCAAGCCATGATCCTTCTGTGCATCCTCGGCGTGGGCAAGGCCCGCCATGGCACATAGAAGCAAGACACTAAAGCGCATAACGTTTCTCCAGACTGCTGTAGCCCATCCCGACACCCTTGCTGACCTTGAGCTGCACCGCGACACGCTCCTTGAGCGCTTCGACGTGGCTGATCACACCGATCATCTTGCCGCTGGCGTTGAGGTTATCCAGCGCATCGAGGGCGACTTCCAGGGTTTCCCCGTCCAGGGTACCGAAGCCTTCATCGAGAAACAGCGAATCGATGCGCGTCTTGTGACTGACCAGATCGGACAGCGCCAGAGCCAGGGCCAGGCTGACCAGAAAGCTCTCGCCGCCAGACAAGGTGCGCGTGTCCCTGGCCACATCGCCCTGCCAGGTGTCGATCACCTCCAGCTCCAGCTCGCCCAAGGATTTGCGCGCCAGTTGGTAACGCCCGTGCAGGCGCTGCAGTTGACCGTTTGCCAGGTGCACCAGATGGCCGAGGGTCAGCCCCTGGGCGAAACGCCGGTACTTGGCGCCGTCGGCCGAGCCGATCAGGCTGTTGAGCTGCTGCCAGCTGTCGTACTCACGGCGCTGTCCCTCGATGGCCTCGAACAACGCCTGCTGATTGAGGCGGCGCTGTTCGTCGCCCTGCAACTGCCCGCGAATTTCACCCTGGCGCTGGCCGAGCTGTCTCAATGTCGCCTGCAAGGCGTGTAGTTGTTCGTCCAGATGCTCGGCACTGTGTTCGGTCTGCGGCTCCGTACGCAGCGCGGCCAGTTGCGCCTCGGCGGAAGCATGCAACGCTCGAGCTTCGGTCTGGGCTTTCTCCAGACGCTGCTTGAGCGCCTGCAGTTGTTCGCGTTGGCTTTCATCGAGCAAGGCACCCAGAAACTCGCCTTCATCGCTGAACGGGCTGCCTTCCAGTGCGGTCTGCCAATGAGCCGCAGCGCTCTGCTCGGCTTCGTTCAAGGCGAGCTGCCGCTGAGCGAAACCGTCCAGGGTGATGCGCAACTCCAGGCAGCGTCGCTCTGCACTCTGCCAGCCCGCCTGGGCCGACTCGAAGCGTGCAGCGGCCTGATTCAGCAACCCGGCAACCAGCGGTTCGCCGCCCGCTTCCTGCCAGCGTGCCTGCCACTGTTGCGCCTGTTTATCCGCATCAGCGACCTGATGCTGCAAGCCTGGCTGCTGCTGTGCCAGCGCCTGACGCCGCTGCTGTGCCTCCTGCCAGCGCCCGGCATCGGCTTTGCGATCGGCCAGCCAGGCCGCACCGTCATCGGGTAGCGCATGACTGAAGGCTGCCAATTGTGCCGTCAGCTCGGCTTCGACCTGGCCGTGCTGCTCCCGCTGCGCCCGAAGCTGTTCGTCCAGTGCCTGCGCAGCCGCCTGGGCCAGATCACGGTCACGCTCGACAGACCCCAACTGCTGCTGGGCCGCCACGTGTTTCTGGGTACTGATGTTGACATCCTGACGGGCGCGCTCGAGCTCCTGTTTGAGGCCATCGAGTTGCTTAAGGGTAGCCTCGACCTCGACGCGCTCAGCGATCTGCCGGGTTTGCGCGGCGGCGAGCGCAGGCTCGTCATCGGGCAATGGATCGAGCACCTCGCCCTGACGCTGCCAGGCAGCGGCCAGCGCATCGAGCTGACGCTGCAGCTCCTGTTCCTGTTCCCTGCTTTGCGCCACCTGGGCCTGCAACGTAGCAACCTGATTGCCCAGACTCTGCCCCTGCTCGGTCAGTGCCTCGAGCGTCTGCCGCGCCTCATCGCGCTCGCGCTGGGTCGCCGATACGTCTAGTGCCTGATAGGCGGCGATGGCCGGATGCTCGGTTGAGCCGCACAACGGGCAAGCCTCGCCAGCCTGGAGCTGAGTGCGGTAGGCCTCCAGCGCCTGGATACGCTGCTCCTGCTCAAGCAACTTGTCCTGATCGGTCAGCCGCTGTTTCACCTCGCGGTAGCGCTCGCGCAGCGCCAATAGCTCGGCCTCGCGCTCGCTCAGGCCTTGCTGCTGGCGGGCAAGACCGGTCGCAACACGCTGCTGTTGCTGCCGGAGTTGGCTACGTCGCTCGGCCAGTTGGCCAAGCTGCTCCAGTGCGCTGCCGCGGGCGTGCACCTGCTGCCAGTGATTGCGCCAGTCGGTTTCACTGCGCCCGGCCAGAGCCTTCTGCCAACGCTCGTCCACCTCGGCCACACGCTGCTCGGCATCGGCCTTGGCCTGAGAGGCAACTTGCACCGACCGGGAAAGATCGCCCAGGCTGAGTTGAAACCGCTGCAATTGATCGGCGCCAACCTGCTGCTTGACCTGCAGAGCGGCAATGGCCTGCTGTGCCTGATCGCGCGCTTCGAAGGCGTGTTGCCAGCCGCTGAGCTGGGCGCTCAGTCGTTCATGGTCGGCAGAGGCCTGCAACTGCACATCGAGGGCCCGGCATTCATCGCCCAGCCGCTGCAACGCCTCGTACTTTTCCAGGGCAATCGCAGCACTGGCCTGCGCTGCCAGCTTCAGGTTGGCGTGCAGGCCTGCACTGGCCTCGGCAAGTTCCTGACGATGCGCTCGCTGTTGATCTTCACTGGCCGCCAACGCTTGGGCAGCCTCGCGCCGGGCCTGATACGCCGGCTGCAGCCGCTGCGCGGGTTCGCTCTTGTGCAAGCGCGTGAGCTCGCTGGCCGCCTCGTGTTCGGCCTGGGTCGCGGCCTCGACCTGACTGGCGGCTGTCGTGACCTGCGCCTCGGCGCGCGCCAGATCGGTCAGCCACTGCCGCTGTCGGCTCGCTTCGGCGAACGCGCTCTGCGTCTCGCCCTCCGCGACCACCAGTTGCGCCGCCTCGTCACCAAGGGCTTGGCGCTGCTCGTCGCCAAGCAGCTCGACGCCCTCGGCACGCGCGCGCAATTGATCGAGATGGGTTTTCACATCGCGGGTCTGCTCGAACACCCGCTGGGAAATCAGCCCGTAGATGTCGGTACCGGTCAGCTCTTCCAGCAGCTCGGCGCGCTGGTTGGCGGAGGCTTCCAGAAAAGCGGCGAATCCGCCCTGGGCCAGCAGCATCGATTTGGTGAAACGGCCGAAGTCGAGGCCAGTCAGGCGCTCCACTTCGCGAGGCTTCTCGCTGAGCTTGTCGGTGATGATCTCTCCATCCAGCCGCGCCAGCTCGGCCTTGGCACCCTGCAACGCGCCATCGGATTTATCCCGCGCGCGCCGCTGACTCCAGAACGCGCGATAGCCCTGCCCCTTCACCTCGAACTCGACCTCGGCCAGGCACTCGGCCGTGTGCCGGGTCATCAGCTCATTCTCGCCACCGACCCGTTCCATGCGCGGCGTACGGTGATACAGCGCCAGGCAGATGGCATCGAGCAAGGTGGTCTTGCCCGCGCCAGTCGGCCCGGTGATGGCGAACAGGCCATTGCTGGCGAAGGGCTCGGCGGTGAAATCGATCTTCCACTCGCCCTTGAGCGAGTTGAGGTTCTTCAGACGCAGGCTGAGGATTTTCATGAACGGGGGACTGGGCTCGGGTCACGGCAGAACGGCTATTGTGGCACCGTTGCCGCAGGGGTGCAGCCAGCCCCTAGGGTCAGTTGACGTTTCAGCACGACCGCGCCTAACTCTGCGACTTTTCCCGTTTCATCTGCATGACCAGGGTGAAGCGATCAGCCGGGTGCACGGTCTCCGAGACCACCACCAGTTCGCCCTGCTCGTCGCGGTAATGACGAACGATCTTCAGCCCCGGCGCACCGACTTCGGCATTCAGGCTGCTCGCCAGCTCGGCATCGAGTAGCACGGCCTTGACCTGCTGATCGACGATCTCGATATGCCGCCCATAGCGCTTTTCGATCAATGCGGAGATCAGTTCGTCCGGGTGCTCACGGGCCAGTTCGATGGCCTCCTCGTAGCACTGCTCGGCGTACACGTCGGTCCAGCACAGCGGGGCATGGGCGTGACCCTCCTCGATGCGGATGCTCGACACGCAGAAATAGCGGCCGCCTGGCTGCAGGCCGAGGCGCTTGGCTTCGGCGATATCGGCGACGAAATGATTCACGCGCTGGATGCTGCGGATCTGGGTTTCCGCCAGGTGCACCAGGTCGGCGACCGACGCCAGCGATTGCGAGTAACCGCCGCTGGGCGAGGCCGATTCGACCCGGGTACCGACGCGCTTGCGGCGTGATACCAGGCCCTGATTGAGGAGCTGAGTGATGGCTGCTCGCACCGTGTGCCGGCTGACCCCGTAGATCTCGCACAGCTCCAGTTCCGTGGGCAGCAGAGACCCCACCGGGTAGCGCCCATTGACGATGCTTTCCGTCAGATCCCTTGCCACGACCGCATAAAGCGCCTGATTCACCGTTCACCTGCTCCCGATCCGTTGCGGTTGACAGTGTATCAGCGCAGGCGTATTTATTATGTCCGTACATATTTTAATGTACGATCAATAATAACAGTCAGGATCCTTTCCCATGTCCACCACCGTCTTCGACTCCGCCCTGTTCCGCGACATGTTCGGCACCGCCGAAATGCGCAACGTGTTTTCCGACAAAGCGCTGATCGAGCGCTATATCGAGGTAGAGGTCGCACTTGCCCGCGCCGAAGCCCGCTGCGGCGTGATCCCTGCCGAGGCCGCCGAGGTCATTGCCGCCAAGGCCAGCTACGAATCCCTCGACCTGGCATTGATGCAGCACGAAACGGAAATCGTCGGCTACCCGATCCTGCCGCTGGTCGAGCAATTGTCGAAGACCTGTGGTGACGCCGGTCGTTACGTGCACTGGGGCGCCACCACCCAAGACATCATGGACACCGCCGTGGTGCTACAGGTGCGCGCCGCCCTGGCCATCGTCGAGCGTGACATCCAGGCCGTGCGCGGCCTGCTCGCCGACCTGGCGCAGCGCTTCCGCGACACGCCAATGGCAGGCCGCACCCACCTGCAGCACGCCCTGCCGATCACCTTCGGCTACAAGTGCGCGGTATGGTTGAGCATGTTCGACCGCCATGCCGAGCGCCTGGTGGAACTGCGCCCGCGGGTCGAGATCGGCCAGTTCGCCGGTGCTGCCGGCACCCTGGCGTCGCTGGGCGACAAGGGCCTGGAGGTGCAGGAAGCGCTGATGGCGGAACTGGGGCTGGGCGTGCCGCAGGCCACCTGGCACGTCGCCCGCGACGGCCTGGCCGAGACCCTCAACTTTCTCGGGCTGGTGACCGGTTCCCTGGGCAAGGTGGCCCTGGACGTCATGATGATGATGACCAGCGAGCTGGGCGAGGTGTACGAACCCTTCGTGAAGGGTCGCGGCGCCAGCAGCACCATGCCGCAGAAGCGCAACCCGATTTCCTGTGAGCTGATGTACGCCGCCGCCAAGGGCGTGCGCCAGCAGGCCGGGCTGATGCTCGATGCCATGATCCAGGACTTCGAGCGCTCCACCGGCCCCTGGCAGGCGGAGTGGATCGCCATTCCCGAAGCCTTCGCCCTCAGTGCGGCCTCACTGGGCCAGGCCAAGTTCATGCTCGCCGGGCTGGACGTGCGCACCGAGCGCATGCGTCAGAACCTGGACATGACCCGCGGCCTGATCGTCGCCGAGGCGGTGATGATGGGGCTGGCACCGGAGCTCGGTCGCCAGGTCGCCCATGACGTGGTGTACGCCGCCTGCCGCGTGGCCAATGACGAGAACGTCAGCCTGCTCGAGGCCCTGCTGCGCGATCCAGACGTCGCCGACCACCTGCCCCGCGCCGAACTGGAACGCCTGACCGATCCCGCCAACTACCTCGGCCTGGCCGGGCCAATGGTCGACCGCGCCCTGCAGCGCCAGGGGCGCGTCGCCCGCTGATCGCCGTCCCGGGCCTGGCGACAGGCCCAAACCTCTCAAGACCATAAAGACAACAATTGAGAATTCCGACATGTCATCCACAGCCAAAAAACCGTTTTATCGCGACCTGACCTTCCAGGTCATCGCGGCCATGGTGCTCGGTATCGCCTTCGGCTTCATCGCCCCAGAGCTCGCGGCCAAGTTCAAGATTCTCGGCGACATCTTCCTCAAGTTGATCAAAACCGCCGTGGCGCCGCTGGTGTTCTTCACCGTGGTACACGGCATCGCCTCAGCGGGCGACATCAAGCGCGTGGGCAAAGTAGGCATACGCGCGCTGATCTACTTCGAGGTGGTGTCCACCCTAGCACTGGCCATCGGCCTGCTCTGGGGCAACCTGATCGAGATCGGTTCCGGCATGCACGATGCCCACCCCAGCGGTGCCACCTCGGCGGCTGCCGCGGCGGCGGTCGCCAAAGGTCACGCCCCGCAATCGACCATGGACTTCATCTATGGCATCTTCCCCGACAACTTCGTCGGCGCCTTCGCCGGTGGCCAGTTGCTGCAGGTGCTGGTGATCTCGGTACTGTTCGGCTTCGCCCTGCTGGCGCTCAATGCCGAGAAACGTGAAGTGATCGAGGACGGCCTGAACCGCATTTCCGAATGCTTCTTCGAGTTCATCAACCTGATCATGAAACTGGCCCCGCTGGGCGCCTTCGGCTCGGTGGCCTACGCGGTAGGCAGCAATGGCACCGCGGTGCTGATGTCGCTGGCTAACCTGGTGCTGATGTTCTACGCGGCGGTGTTTTTCTTCATCTTCGTAGTACTGGGAACCATCTGCCGACTTTCCGGCTTCAGCCTGTGGCGCTTCCTCAAGTACATCAAGGACGAGATCTTCATCGTCATTGGTACCGCCTCCTCGGAAAGCGCCCTGCCACGCCTGCTGCAGAAACTCGAGAAGTTCGGCTGTTCCAAGCAGAGCGTCGGCCTGGTGCTGCCCACCGGCTATGCCTTCAACCTGGACGGCACGTCGATCTACATGTCGCTGTGCGTGCTGTTCATCGCCAATGCTTATGGCGTACCGCTGAGCTGGGAGCAGCAACTGGGGATTCTCGCCATCATGTTGGTGACCTCGAAAGGCGCGGCAGCGGTTTCCGGCGGCAGCTTCGTGGTATTCGCAGCCACGGTGACGGCGATCGGTTCACTACCGGTCGAAGGCCTGGCACTGCTGTTCGGCGTGTACCGCTTCATGTCGATGGCCATCGCCACCTGCAACACCATCGGCAACAGCGTCGCCACCGTGGTGGTGTCCAAGTGGTCGGGTGAGTTCTCCGAGCAGGAAGCCAGAGAGGAATATCAGCGCGTGCTGGGCCGTAGCCCACAGGCGGCGCTTTGATACTCGCTCGCTGAAACCTGGCGGTCTCAGGGCCCCGGCTATGCGCTTCATGCGCGTAGCCGGGGCTTTTCGTTTGAACGGAGCGACGCTGACGTGCGTCGTAACAAAAACGTCCGGCTGCCCCCGCAAGGCGCGGGTAACGTGTGAGATCCGTCCTTAAGGAGAGAGATTCGCCATGATCCGTCCCGTCCACCACCTGCTCGGTGGTATCGCACTCAGTCTCGCCACCCTCAGCGCCCAGGCTGCCGACGCCCTGCCCCAGGCGCAATGGCCGTTCACCGCCGAACCCCGTGCCACCCTCGACGAGCCCTGGGCCATGACCTTCCTGCCCGACGGCACGTTGCTGGTCACCGAAAAGCGCGGCGCGCTCAAGCATGTCGACCCGAAAAGCGGCGCGACCCACGATATTGCCGGTGTGCCGGAGGTCGCCTATGGCGGCCAGGGCGGCTTCGGGGACGTGATCCTGCACCCGGATTTCGCCAATAACGGCTGGGTCTATATCAGCTACGCCGAGGCCGGTGATGGCGATACCCGTGGCGCCGCCGTGGCCCGCGCCAAGCTGCAGCTCAACGACGACGGCAGCGGTGCGCTGACCGAGCTGAGCGTGATCTGGCAGCAAACGCCGAAAGTCAGCGGCAGCGGCCACTACGGCCATCGCCTGGCCTTCGGCCCGGACGGCAAGCTGTGGATCACCTCCAGCGAGCGGCAGAAATTCACCCCGGCCCAGGACATGAAAGCCAATCTCGGCAAATTGGTGCGCCTGAACGATGACGGCAGCCTGCCTGGCGACAACCCGTTCGCCGATCAGGGCGGCGTCGCTGCCCAGGTCTGGTCGCTGGGCCATCGCAACATGCTCGGCATCGCCTTCGACGCCCAGGACAAACTATGGGTACACGAAATGGGCCCGGCTGGCGGCGATGAACTGAACCTGATCGTGCGTGGCGAAAACTACGGCTACCCGGAGGTTTCCAACGGCGATCACTACGGCGGCAAGCCAATCCCCGATCACGACACCCGCCCCGAATTCGAAGCGCCGAAGATCACCTGGAACCCGGTCATCTCGCCGGCTGGATTCGTCATCTATCAGGGCGAGAAATTTCCAGGCTGGGACGGCGCCGGGTTGATCGGCGGCCTTTCTTCCCAGGCGCTGGTACGCGTCGCCTTCGACGGCGACAACGCCCGCGAGGCCGAGCGTTACGACATGGGCGCGCGCATCCGCGAAGTGGAGCAAGGCCCGGATGGCAGTATCTGGCTGCTGGAAGATGGCAGCGGCGGTCGTCTGCTGGAGTTGCAGCCCAAGTAGCTAAACGGCGCGGCCCGCCTCCTGGGTATCGCTGCGCTCAACACCAGGCTACATGATGGTGTTCACCCATAAAAAACCGCAGCCAGGCTGCGGTTTTTTTTACCTGCCGTAGGCCTCAGTAGACGAACGTCAGCAGCACGTTGAATACCAGGGCGGCGACGAAGCCGATGGGCGCAGCCTTGAACAGCAACTGCGGGAACAGCGTTGAACGGCTTTGCTCCGAGGTGCAGGAACCGAGGATCAAGCTGCCGCCAGAAGCGAATGGCGAGATCGACGTGGCCTGGGCGCCCACCACGATGGCGATGAAGATCACCATCGGCTCGATGCCCATGGCCGAGGCAATCGGCAGCACGATGGGAAACAGCGCCGGCGTGACCACACCCAGGGTGCTGGCGAAGATCGACATGATCGCCGCGATTATGCCGAATGCCACGGGCACCAAAACCGGGGGGATGGTGCTGCCGATCCACGAGGCGAGGATATCGATGGTGCCCGCCTTGATCGCCACGGAAATCAGCATGCCCACGCCGCAGATCATGATCAGCGTGCTCCACGGCACCGAGGCCATGGCTTTGCGTTCATCACCCAGTTTCAACAGCAGGGCGATGACCGAGAAGATGCTGGCGATCAGGCCGATATCCATCTTCGAGTTGATGAAGGCAATCGTCTGGTTATCCGGCATCGCGATATTGGCGATGGGCGCGGCCAGCACGATGGCCATCATCGCCAGGGTCAGCCAGAGGGTGATGCGCTGTTCGCGATTGAGTGGGGTCGGCGCTGTCGCGACGAACGTGGACGCTTTCATTGCCTGGCCATTTTTCGACAGGAACACGAAGGCGCTGATCACCACAATCGGAATGATCAGGGTGCTGACAAAGATGCCGAAGGCGTTGATGAAGGCATCACTTTCGGACAGCCCGGCGTTGGTCATCAGGCCACGGAAGATGATGCCGCTCTGGCTGGAGACGAAGTTGGCACCACTCAGCGCACCATAGTTCACCGCCATGCCGCCGATGATCAGGCTCATACCGGTTCGTTCGCACAACAGCAGGGTGATCGGCGCCATGAACGCCAGGACCGTGTAGTAACCCGCGCCCATCGCGGCGATCACCCCGGCGGTGGCGAATACCGCGAAAGGCATCAGTTGCGGCACCGCGCGGCAGGTATAGATTAGGTGTTCGGCCAGTTTCTCAAGGGTGCCGTTGACCGTCGCGAAGCTGTAGAACAGGCACACCGAGAAGATGATGAAAAAGATCTTCAGCGGCCACATGCCGATGATTTCGGACGGGCTCAGGCCCATGCCGAAACAGCCGATCAGGTAGGAAAAGGCAATGGCGAACAGACCGATATTGATCTTGGTCTTGTAGCCGAGGGCCACGGCGATAATGATCGCCGCGACGACGAGCAGGCTCATCATGATGGAAGCTTCCTGATTGTTGTTCGAGGTTGATCAGCGGGGGATGAAGCCGAAGAGCCTGGCGGGATTATCCACCAGCACCCGTTTGCGCTCGGCCGCATCCGGCAACAGCGCTTCGATCAACGCGAACTGCTCGGCGTAGTCTGTCTGATCTTCGAACTGGGTGTTGGGCCAATCGCTGCCCCACAGGAAACGCTCGACACTCCCTGCGGCCTCACGCACCTGCGCCAGAACGGTAGCCGCCTGGGCCTGATCGGACTGGCTGCGGTAAGCAGCGGACAGCTTCAGCCATACGCGCGAATCACCCAGCAGACGCAGGAAAGCCTGATGACCGGGGTTGTGCGGGTCGATGCCACCAGTCGGCAGGCCGAAGTGGTCAATCACCACGTCCACGCCGGTGGCAACGATGGCCGGTACGATCTGCGCCAGGTCATCGATACCGCGCTGGATTTCCACCTGCCAGCCGCGGCTCGCCAAGCGCAGGAAAAGCGCCGTCCACTCGGGCCCGGTGTAATCCTCCAGCGCCTTGCCGATCAGGTTCAGGCGAATGCCTACCACGCCAGATACGGCGAGCGCGTCCAGCTGCGCTTCGCTGGCCGACGCGTCGACCACCGCCACGCCGCGCAGACGCTCGGGGTAGCGGCGCAGCGCCTCGACCATGAACGTATTGTCGGTGCCGAGAAAGCTCGGCTGGATCAGCACGCCGTGGGACAGGCCCTGACGATCCAGATGCTCGAGGTACTGTTCGACCAAGGCATCGTAATGCGGGCTATAACGGCGATTGGCGACCATCGGCAGATCTTGGCGAAAGATGTGCGCATGGGTGTCGACGCCAGTGATGGCAGGGCTGGGAGTGCTCATGAAGGAGATACCTGATCGATTGTTGTAGAGGCCGGCATCGGGGCTGGCCGTTCTTATAACGACATCCAGTCATATATATGAATAGTTGACCATATATCTGACTTGGACATTCTGTCAATCGACCCGCCGGTGGTAGAGTGGCGCCAGCCTGTGGCAACCGGACAACAACACGCTATGAACGCCTCGACCCTCGGATACGACGAACGCCTGCCGCTGTACCAGCGGCTGCGCGAGGAAATGCTGGCCAAGATCGCCGCCGGCGAATGGTCGCCCGGCGCACCGATTCCTACCGAAGCGGAACTGACCAAACTGTATGGCGTTGCCATCGGCACGGTGCGCAAGGCAGTGGACACGCTGGTCAGCGAAGGGCTGCTGCTGCGCAGCCAGGGCCGCGGCACCTTCGTGCGCCGGCCGAATTTCGACGCGTCGTTGGCGCGTTTCTTTCGTCAGGTGAATGCCAGCGGCGGTAGGGAGATTCCCAGTAGCCAGATCCTTTCGAAAGCACTGCAAAAGCCATCCAAGGAGGTTGCCAAGGCGCTCGCCCTGAAAAGCGGCGAGCAGGTGCTGCGCATGGAACGTCTGCGGGTAATCGAAGACCGCACCCTGTTTCACGAGGAAATCTGGCTGCCTGCCTCGCGCTTCATCGTGCTGCTGGACATCGACTCGAATACCTTCGGCGACCTGCTCTACCCCTTCTACGAGAAGCAATGTGGCCAGTGCATCGCCTCGGCTCGGGAAACCCTCACGGTCAGTTCGGCAAACGCCGAGATCGCCCGTACGTTATCCATCGGCCAGGGTGACGCCATCGTGGTCATCGAGCGCACCGCCCTGGGCTACGACCGTAGCCCGCTGGAATATCGCCTGTCGCGGGCGGCGGCGGATAACTTCCGTTATCAGATCGATATCTGCTGAGTACCCGCGGCGCCGCGTATGAGCAGGTGCCTCGCGAACCGTTCGTCGCCCCGAAACGCCCTTCCGACAACAGCCTGCCTGGGCCTGATCGCCGCGATATTTTCGCAGCAAAACCGGCAATTTCCGCCCCATCAAGCACTTGCCTGAGTCGCCAGCAGAGCCTCTGCCATGGGGCCTCGGGCATTTTTCGAGGGGAAAATCCGGCCCGCCCATTATTTAGATTTACGCCGTGCTGCCGAAGTGCTATCAGGTGCTGAAAGAAAGGGCGCGCAGCAGACGCGTCACTTACAACAAAAACAAATCAGGAATACGCCCATGAACAGCTTACGTCGCTTGCCGATAAACCGTCGTCTGTGGCTCATCATGGTGCTGCCGATCCTGATGCTGGTGCTGCTCGGCGCCTACATGCTCAACCAGATCAGCATCGGCCTGTACGCCGGCAAGTCGGAAAAAACCCAGCACGTGGTACAGAGTGCGGTCGGTCTGCTCAAGTACTATCAAGGGCTGGAAGCCAGCGGCAGCCTGAGCCGCGAACAGGCGCAGAAGCAGGCGATGGAAGTGATTCGCGGGTTGCGCTACGGCGGCCAGGAGTACTTCTGGATCAACGACCAGACGCCGACCATGATCATGCACCCGACCAACCCCAAGCTCGAAGGGCAGAACCTCTCCGGGCTCAAGGATCCGGACGGCAAGGCGCTGTTCAACGACATGGTCGCCATCACCAGAGCCCAGGGCGCAGGTGCGGTCAACTACCGGTGGCCCAAGCCAGGCAGCAGCGAACCGGTGCCGAAGATTTCCTACGTCGAGCTGTTCCAGCCCTGGGGCTGGATCATCGGCTCCGGCGTCTACGTCGATGATGTGCAGGCCGAATTCAAATCCCAGGCCTTGCGCGCCCTGGCCATCGGCGTACCCGCCACCCTGCTGCTGATCGCCCTGGTGGTGATGATTTCGCGCAGCATCGCCGTGCCCCTGCAGCAGGCAGTGACCGCGATGGCCAACATCGCCAGCGGTGACGGCGACCTGACCCACACCCTCGACGACCAGGGCCGCGACGAACTGGCCGCTTTGGCCGGACACTTCAACGCGTTCACCGGCAAGATGCGCCAGGTGATCCGCCAGTTACTCGACTCCGCAGGTTCCCTGGATCAGGCCGCACGCTCGCTGGGCGATATTTCCAGTGCAGCCCAGCAACACAGCCAGCAGCAGGCCCAGCAGATGGAACTGGTCGCCACCGCGGTCAACGAAGTGACCTACGGCGTCCAGGACGTGGCCAAGAACGCCGAACACGCCTCCAGCGAAGTGCATACCGCCGAGGAGCAGGCCAAGCAGGGCCAGCGCAATATCGACGCCAGCCTGAAACAGATCGACCAGTTGTCCGGCACCATCGACAAAGCCGTGACGGTGATCCAGTCCCTGGCCACGGAAAGCACGCAGATCGGTGGCGTGCTGGAAGTCATCCGCTCGATTGCCGAGCAGACCAACCTGCTGGCGCTCAACGCCGCCATCGAAGCCGCGCGTGCCGGCGAACAGGGCCGCGGATTCGCCGTGGTCGCCGACGAGGTTCGCCTGCTGGCCCAGCGCACGCAAAAATCCACCGCGGAAATCCAGGGCATGATCGAGCGTCTGCAGGGCAACTCCGAGGCCGCAGTGAAAGCCATCAGCGACAGCAGCCGGGCGTCGCAGTTGACGGTCGAACAGGCCAGCCAGGCTGGCGAAAGCCTGGTGCTGATCGCCCAATCGCTGCGCAACCTGACCGGGCTCAATGCCTCCATCGCCAGCGCCACCCTGCAGCAGTCCCATGTTGTCGACGACATCAACCAGAACGTCACCCACACCGCCGGGCTGGCCCACAGCGCCGCCGAGTCGGCCGAGCAGTCGAGCGCCGCCAGCCAGCATCTCAAGCAACTGGCCGAGCAGCTCAGCCGCTTGCTGGGGCAATTCCGCGTCTGATTAGGAGCTGAATGATCGCGCGTGTATTCGGCCCGGCAGCGGGCCGAATACCTCACGCAGCGAAACCGCCTAAGAAGCTCGTACCCCTCACCAACGCAAATGCCGCCCCTTCGTTTGCAAACGTCGGCGCCATGCACGATAGACGCCCGCTATAGCATCAATTAGCCATCATTAAACGCTTGCTTTCCCGTACAGAAACAATAGCCTCAGCGTCCTCAGGCCGCCCTTCAGCGCATGCACCTCACTCCGCTCGACGGGGGTGGCCACACCCCTCCTAAAGGTACGCTGCACATGTCTCAACCGTTAACGATCGCCCAGCGTTTGGCAATGGGATTCGGTCTGGTGCTTTCGCTGATGATTCTGATCGCGCTGGTGGGCATTCAGCGTGTTCAAGTCATCGACAGCAGCCTTAGCGAGGTCAGCGAAGGTGCCAGCCTCAAGCAACGCTACGCCATCAATTTCCGGGGCAGTGTGCACGACCGCGCGATTGCCATTCGCGATCTGGTACTGGCCCGCGACTCCGCAGCGCTGGACAGCCAATTGCGGAACATCGAGCGGCTGAATGCCTTCTACCAGGAATCCGCCGCGCCCCTCGACAGGCTGGTTGCGGCCAGCAACTCGAGCGCGGAAGAACAACGCCAGCTCACCCAGATCAAGGCCATCGAGGGCAGTACTCGCGAGCTTACCCAGCGCCTGATCAGCCTGCGCCAAACCGGTGATATCGAAGGTGCGCAAACGCTGCTATCCCGAGAGGTGGCAGCCGCTTACCTGGAATGGCTGAAGCGCATCAATACCTTCATCGACTTGCAGGAACGGGAAGTCACCACCAGCCTGGATGGCGTGCGCGAAACGGCCGGCAGTTTCGCCCTGCTGATCGTGGCGGTGACCACCGTGGCGATTCTGCTCAGCGTGATCGTTTCGATGCTGATCATCCGCCAGATGCGCTCGACCCTCGGTGCCGAGCCCTACGAAGTAGCCCAGGTCATCCAGCGCCTGGCAGGCGGCGCTCTCGACCAGAAGATCGAGACCCACTACTCGAACAGCGTGATGGGCGCGGTCAAGGACATGAGTGCGCGTCTGAGCGATACCATCAGCCAGGTGCGTAGCGCTGCCAACGAGTTGAATCAGTCGTCGGATCAGTTACGAGCCACCTCGGCCAGCAACAACCGGCAGTTGCAGGCCCAGTCCGAAGAGGCTGAACAGATGGCAGCGGCCATCAACCAGATGGCTGCAACGGTCAACGAAGTTGCCGGGTACGCCGGCACTGCTGCAGCGGCAACACGCGCCGCCGACACGGAAGTGGAGAATGGCAGCCACCTGGTGATGCAAGGTGGCCAGGCGATTCAGGAGCTGGCCAGCGTGCTCGATTCGGCCGCGGACAGGGTCGAGCAACTCGCCCACGACAGCAGCAACATCGAAACCATCATCGCGGTGATCACCGCCATTGCCGACCAGACCAACCTGCTCGCACTGAACGCCGCCATCGAAGCGGCGCGTGCCGGCGAACATGGCCGCGGCTTTGCCGTGGTGGCCGACGAAGTGCGCTCCCTGGCCAACCGCACCCAGGCCTCGACCCGAGAAATCAGCGCAATGATCGAAAAACTCCAGGCCGGCGCCAGCGGCGCCGCGCAGATCATGCAGACCAGCAGTCAGATGGCGCGCAAGACCGTCGAACAGACCGCCGCGACCGAGCAGGCGCTAGAGCGCATTCGCCAGGAGGTCGGCGCGATCAAGGACATGAGCGCGCAGATCGCCAGCGCCGCACAGCAGCAAAGCCTGGTGGCCGAGGACGTCAACCAGAACATCAGTCGCATCCACGCCAGTACGGTGGAAACCACTGCCGGCTCCACTCAGGTGTCTGCGGCCAGCCAGGAGTTGTCTTCTCTGGCACGCCGCCTGATGGAGCGGGTGAGTTTCTTCAAGGCCTGAGAGTCTGTTCATGACCTTTATGAGCATGAAGCGGCAGCTACAATTTGACGGCGGACTTTGAGCGAATTCGTAGGAGGGGCTTTAGCCCCGAGCTCTTTACGCCTAGGCAGGCACAATCGCGGCTAAAGCCCCTCCCACTAAAACACGATCGCGACCGACTGCTCTCGCCACCTAGCTGCCAAAATCGACGAACCTGGGCTAAAAGATCATAAACAGGTCTGAATCAGGCCGACTCGTCGCGCAGGTCAGCCAGCACCTGGTTGTAGAGGCCATGCAGCCGCTGCGCCTGATCCGGCTCGAAGGTCTCGCCAAGCAGACGCTGCTCGAACACCTGCTCCGGCGTCAGCTCATCAAGGGTGCTCTGCTCAGCCTGCAGGCTGGCCACCGCGGTGCCGCGAGCGCGACGAATGCGCAGCACTTCCACCGGCAAGCCTTCGCATAACGCGGCGATGCGCACCTGCAGGTCGCTGAGGTAGTCGTCGCCTTCGACCTGCACTTCCAGCCACACCGGGTGCTCGGGCGTGCCGTCGATAGCAGCATCGGCAAGCGCAGCAGGTAGCGTTTTCAGGGAACCGCGTATCGATTGCAGGGCCTGAAAGCGCGGCACGGGCAGCGCGCGCACTTCACGCAAGCCGCCCTCGCCCACGTCCACCAAGAGCACTTCCTTCTGCTGGCGGGCTTCGTCGAAACTCAGGGGAATTGGCGAGCCGCTGTAGCGGATGTGCTCGAGGCCGCCGACTTTCTGCGGCCGATGAATATGGCCGAGCGCGATGTAATCGGCGGCAGGAAAGGAAGAGGTCGGGAAGGCTTCCAGTGCGCCGACGTAGATTTCCCGCACCGACTCGCTGGCACTGGCGCCAACGGTGGTCAGGTGCCCGGTGGCAATGATCGGCAAGGCCGCGCCCAGTTCCGTACGCCGCGCCAGGGCCAGCTCATGGAGCGCCTGATAATGACCATGGATGGCTTGTTGCAGCGACAGCTGCTTGTCCACCGCGCTCTGCCCCGCCTCGCTGCGCAACACATCACGCGGGCGGATGAAGGGAATGGCACAGAGCAGCGCCGCCGGCTGGCCATCGGCGCCAGCGAGCAACAGCAACTGATCCTGCAGGTGAACGCCGACACCGGGAATCACCCGGGTGCCGAGCTGGGCCAGCAAGGTGCGGCTCTCGCCGAGCATCGCCACCGAATCATGATTGCCGCCGAGCACCACCAGTTGGCAGCCGGTGTCACGCAGGGCGACGACGAAATGGTTGTACTGCTCACGGGCATAACTGGGCGGCGAGCCGGTGTCGAAAATGTCCCCGGCGACCAGCACCACCTGCACGTCGTGCTCGCGCACCTGCTCGATCAGCCAGGTGCAGAACGCCTGGTGCTCGGCCTGGCGCGTCTTGCCCATGAAGTGCTGGCCCAGGTGCCAGTCGGAGGTGTGCAGAAGGCGCATGAATGGCCCGATCCCGTGACTGAAAAATCTGGCCACCATGCCTTTTCGGCGCTGCCAAGGCAATGGTTTCACATCAGGTAACACTCGCCGCAGGCGCCGTGCTGCCTGCGCTCAGGGGGAATTTGCGGCGAATCCACCGGCACGGGTCATTTCACGGGTCGAACCCTGGCGCAAAGACCTCGGTCGGAAAATCGTTCCCCCTCCCCTTACCGATCCCGCTGAGGAGTATCCGCCGATGAGCACCGCGTCCGCCCGCCCCCTCTCTCTGTGCGCCACTGCGCTGGCCCTGTTTGGCCTGCTGCACAGCGCCTCCACTCACGCCCAGACAATCGCCCTCGACGTGCCCTACGTGCCCACCCCCGAACCGGTGGTGGCGCGCATGCTGGAAATGGCCAATGTCGGCCCGGATGACTACGTGGTGGATCTCGGATCGGGTGACGGCCGCATCGCCATCTCGGCGGTGAAGGATCGTGGCGCCAAGGCCGCCTACGGTATCGACCTCAACCCGCAGCGCATCGAGGAAGCCGAAGCCAACGCGCAGCAGGCCGGCGTCACGGACAAAGTGGTGTTCGAGCAGGGCGACCTGTTCAAGAAGGACATTGCCGACGCAGACGTGCTGACCATGTACCTGCTGAACTCCGTCAACATGCGCTTGCGGCCGGTGATCCTCGACACCCTGGAGCCCGGCACCCGCGTGGTTTCCCACGCCTTCAGCATGGAGGACTGGGAGCCGGATCGCAGCGATATCGTCGAAGGGGCACGCATCTACCTGTGGATAGTTCCGGCCAAGATCGCCGGCAACTGGCAAATCGAGAGTGAAGGCGAAACCTTCAATGTCGACCTGCAGCAGCGCTTCCAGGAAGTCAGCGGCACCACCCAGCATCAGGAAAACCTGCGCGGCCGCCTGAATGGCACCGAGTTGCGCTTCGAGGTCGACGGCAAGCTGTACGTCGGTCAGGTCGAAGGTGATCGCATCGAACCGATTTCCGCCGAAGGCGCGGTGACCGGCTGGAGCGCACGACGGAGCTAAGTCATGAACGCACGCACAGCGACACGACAACCCGGCCTGTCGGTCATCGACGGCGTCGCCATGCTGGTCGGCGTGGTGATCGGTGTGGGCATCTTCGGCTTCCCGCCGCTAGTGGCCCAGCACGCCGACAATGCCTTCGTGTACATCGGCCTGTGGCTGGCCGGTGGCCTGGTGATGCTGGTCGGCGCGCTGTGCTATGCGGAGCTTGGCGCCAGCTACCCGGATCGCGGTGGTGAATACCACTACCTCAACCTGGCCTGGGGCCGGCAGGTCAGCCTGCTGTTCGCCTGGGCCAGGGGCACGGTGATCCAGACCGGCGCAATCGCCGTGGTGGCGTTCATCTACGGCGATTACGCCCAGCGCCTGCTGCCGCTGGGTGAATATGGCAGCGCCTGGCACGCCACGCTGGTGGTGCTGGCGCTGACCGCGCTGAATATCCTCGGCACCCACGAATCCAAACGCCTGCAGGTGCTGTTCACCGGCATCACGCTGGTGGCGCTGGTCACGGTGATTCTCGCCGGTCTGCTACTGGCCGAGCCGGTTGCGGCCGTGCCTGCGCTAGAAACACACGCCAGCGGCAACCTGGCGGGCATGCTCGGCATGGGCATGGTCTTCGTGCTGCTCACCTACGGTGGCTGGAACGAGGCGGCCTATCTCTCCGGCGAGCTGCGCAACCCGGGGCGCAACATGAGCCGCGTGCTGCTGTTCGGCACGCTGGTGGTGACCGCCGTGTACCTGCTGGCCAATCTGGTGTTCATCAACATCTTCGGCCTCGAGGGCCTGCGCCAGTCGACCGCCATCGGTGCCGACCTGATGACTATCGTCGCTGGCCCCTGGGGCGGCGTGCTGCTCAGCGTACTGATCTGCATCACCGCGATCAGCACGCTGAACGCCACCATCCTCACCGGCTCGCGGGTGTATTACGCGCTGGGGCGGGACGTGCCACAGCTGTCGATGCTCGGCGCCTGGAACGACCGCGCAGCAACCCCGGTACGGGCACTGCTGGTGCAATGCCTGATCACGCTGCCGCTGATCCTCTTCGGCGCCTTGAGCGAGAACGGCGTGCAGAGCATGGTGGCTTACACCGCGCCAGTGTTCTGGCTGTTCATGTGCCTGACCGCCCTCTCGCTGCTGCGTCTGCGCCGCCTGCAGCCGAATCGCGCACGGCCGTTCAGCGTGCCGCTGTATCCATTGATGCCGGTGTTGTTCGCCGGTAGCTGCCTGGCGCTGTTCTTCTCCAGCGCACTGTATGCAGGCGCTGGAGCGCTGCTGGGCCTAGTAGTGCTTGCTGCCGGATTGCCGCTGCTGCTGTTGCAAAGACCTGCTGAGGTGGTGCCCAGTGGTTCGAACTGAGGTGGGATCTGTGTTACACAATCCTCCCGCCTTTTAGGAGACTGCTTGCCATGCAGCCGAAACCGCCCATCGAACTGCTGATCTGTGACTGCGACGGCGTACTGATCGACAGCGAGATCATCGCCGAGCGCCACCTGCACGCAGCATTGGCCGAACACTATCCAGCCCATGAACTGGACGTAGTGCTGGCCGGCACCTTCGGGCTGCAGAGCCGTGACATTCTGGCTCGGGTCGAGGCGCACTTCGGCAAACGCCTGCCCGAGGGTTTTCTGGAAGAGCACCGCGCCCGCATCAAGGCGCTGATACGCGCTGAAGTGCAGCCGATCGAAGGCGTGCGCGATGCCCTGCTGAAGATCGATCTACCGCTGGCCGTGGCCTCCAACAGCTATGGCGACTCGGTGGCCTTCGCCCTGCAACGCTGCGAGCTGGTCGAGCGAGTCAACCGTGGCGCCTTCAGCGCTGATCAGGTCGAGCGCCCCAAACCCGCTCCGGATCTCTACCTGCTGGCAGCAGAAAGCGCTGGCGTCGACCCACGTAACTGCCTGGTCGTTGAAGACAGCGTCACCGGCGCGACTGCCGCGCTGACGGCGGGTATGCAGGTAGTCGGCTTCCTGGGCGCCAGCCACATCCCACCGGAACACGGCGAAACCCTGCGCCAGTTGGGTGTGCAGCATCTGATCGGGCGCATGAGTGAACTGCCTGAGCTGGTGCAGCGCCTGCAGAACGGCGGCGCTTGAAGCGCTAACGGAGCGTGCGCCGCGTCTTATTGCAAGGCGCTCGCCCCGGCTTAGCCGTTAAGACGCTTCCACTCGTCCACCACATCACCCATGGTGCGTGGTGCCCCGCTGCGAATCCAGGCCATGAACGGCCGGTCGAAACGGAAGGCGGCTCCGCACTGCTCACACATGAAGCGACGCACTTTCTGGGTACTTCGATAATCATCGCCAATGGGCGTATCGCGGGTAATGGTGCCGCCATGCCAGTCGAAAGCCATTGCTGCATCTCTTCGGGAAAGTCGCCGTTACAGTACTAGCCAGCCGACAAGCGCGCCAGCCAGCACCACCAGCCAGGGCGCAAGCCTGCCGAGCATCAGGGCGCCCAGTGCGACGGCCGCCAGGGCGAGATCCAGGAAGCTGAAGATGGCGCTGGTGCCGACTGGTTGGTACAGCGTGGCCAATAGCAGACCGACCACACCAGCGTTGACACCGAGCATCGCCGCCTGCACCCGCGGGCGGCTGCGCAGCCGAGCCCAGAACGGCAGTACGCCGACCAGCAGCAAGAACGAAGGCGCGAAGATCGCCAGCAGACACAGCGGACCGCCACTCCAGCCCTGCATGGCGCTGCCGAGAAAAGCCGCGAAGGTAAACAAGGGGCCGGGCACGGCCTGGGTAGCGCCATAACCGGCTAGGAACAGGTCATTGCCGATCCAGCCGTTGGCAACCACCTCCGCCTGCAGCAAGGGCAGCATCACGTGCCCACCGCCGAACACCAGCGAGCCGGTTCGGTAGAAGGCGTCCAGCAGGTTCAGGGTCTGGCTCTCCAGCAGGTGCGCCAGCACAGGCAGGCCAAGCAGCAAGGCGACGAACATAGCCAGCCAGCGGATGCCAGCCTGCGGGCTGATGTCGATGGACAGCGAATCCTCCGCGCTCCTGCTCATAGGTGCGAGCAACAGGCAGCCGGCTGCCCCGGCGAGCAGAATTACCGCAAGCTGCCCCCACACGCCCGGCACCAGCAATGCGGTGCCGGCGGCGATCACCATCAACAAGCGCCTCGGCGTATCCGGGCACAGCGTACGCATCATGCCCCACACCGCCTGGGCGACAACGGCAGCGGCAACGATCTTCAAACCATGCAGAACCCCGGCCGTCATGGCCTCGCCATGGCTGGACAGCCCCTGAGCGAACACGATCAACAACACGGCCGACGGCAGCGTGAAGCCCACCCAGGCGGCCAGCGCACCGCGGTAGCCCGCCTGCGACAAGCCGATCGCCATACCAACCTGGCTGCTGGCAGCGCCCGGCAAGAACTGACAGAGCGCAATCAGCTCCGCATAGCTGGCCTCACTCAACCAGCGGCGGCGGCTGACGAACTCCTCTCGAAAATAACCCAGATGAGCGACCGGGCCACCAAAGGACGTCAGCCCAAGGCGCAGGAAAACCAGAAAGATCGACCACGGACAGCGGTCGTTTGCGGCGTGGCGCATGCAGGTATCTCGATAACGCGCGCAGCCACCTTGGTGTGACTGCAAGAAGGGCTGCAGCACGGGTCAGTCATCGGGCTCGCCCCACAGCCGGGCGCACCAATGTGCCCGGTGAGCATGACTTTTTAAAGACCATACCAGCACTCAGCTCTTCTTCAATGAGCGGCTCAGCGCCTTGGCCATGTCCTGATCGACCTGCCGGCGCCAGTCGCGATCCTCATCGCTGCCGGGTTGCAACTTGCGTTCGATTTCTGCGTTGGCGCTGGCCTGGCACTGGCGAAAGCCGTCATCCCAGCCGGTCGCATACTGGGCATCCTCAAGATACACCGGCACATTCTTGCGAAACGCACCGAGTGCCTTGGCTGCGCTGTTACCGCTGACGCAGCCGTCCTCGTAGCCCGTTGCGAATGCCGCTGGGTATCCTTGAGAAAGCATGTAGTCCCTGGTGCTCTGGCAGGCGCTTAACAGCGGCACGAGCAGCAGCGCCAGTGACAGTCGACGCACATTGATCATGGCCATGGCCGGGATCTCACCCATTGAAGGCATTCAGCACCTTTTCCTTCAGCGCACAGTACGCCCAGGGGCTGGTGCTGCACGCGCCGCTGTTCAAGGCGCTGAGAAAGCGCGCCAGGTCGACCTGCTGCAGGTAACGCTCGGCATCCTCGAAGCGCTCCCGCCCGCCGAAACCGCCCTCGCGCATTTCGTCGATGGCCTGCTGCTTGCTCCAGCCCTGATAGACGATGCGGTACATGGCCGCGATCATCCCGGTGCGGTTCTGCCCATGTTTGCAGTGGATCAGCACCGCCCCGTCGGCCTGCGCCGAGCGGATGCTGCGCAGTGCCTGCAACACATCGGCGTCATCCATCCGGTCGGCATGCAGCGGTTGATGGATCTGGCGGATATTTGGGTCGCTCAGCCACTCGGCATCGCTGCGCTGATAGAAGTTGATCACCGTGGCGATCCTCAGGCGCTGCAACTCGCCTTGCTGAACCGCGCCGGGCAAAGCACTGCGATACAGATCGGGCTGCATCCGATAAAGATTGAAGGTTTTGTCTACCGGCGTCGCCCAGCGTGGGTTGGTAGCGCTGGCGCTACCGGGGTAAACGGCGCTCCAGGCAGGTGCCAGCGGTACGCAGACTAGAATCACCATCATCCAGCAGACAAACGACAGGTAGCGTAGTGAGGTGTAGCGAAGCTGTGGCATCGTATGATCCTGGCTGGATGAACGAGCTACAGTGTTGCGATGCCCCTGTGAGGGCTTCGTCATGGCTTCGTGAAAAAAGCGTCAATCCCTGTGAAGAGAACGTTGCATGCGCATTCTGGTGATCGAAGACAACCGTGACATCCTCGCCAATATCCTGGATTACCTGCAGCTCAAAGGCTACGCGGCTGATTGTGCCCAGGACGGATTATCTGGTTTGCACTTGGCCACTCAGGGCCATTACGACCTGATCGTATTGGACATCATGCTGCCCGGTCTGGATGGCTATCAGCTGTGCCGGCGCTTGCGCGAAGAAGCGCGCAGCAGCATCCCGATCCTGATGCTCACCGCGCGCGATGCCCTGGAAGATCGCCTGCAGGGGCTGAGCGCCGGGGCCGATGATTACCTGGTCAAGCCCTTCGCACTCTCCGAATTGGTCGCCCGCATCGAAGCCATCCTGCGGCGCTCACAGGGCAATCGCCAGCGGATGCTGGTGGTCGCCGACCTGAGCTATGACCTCGACACGCTGAACGTGACCCGTGCCGGTACATCGATAAAACTCAACCCGCTGGGCATGAAACTGCTGGCAGTGCTGATGCAGCGCTCGCCCGCCGTGGTGCGCCGCGAGGCCCTTGAAGAAGCCTTGTGGGGCGACGATTGCCCGGACAGCGACAGCTTGCGCAGCCACATCCACCAACTCCGTCAGGCGATCGACAAACCCTTTGCCACGCCGCTGCTACACACGCTGCATGGCGTGGGTTACCGCCTGGCGGCGAATCGCGATGGACACTAAACAGCCGTTCCGCCGGCGCATTCTGATCGCCTTCGTGACCATGACCATACTGGTCAGCGGCATCTTTTCCCTGAGCATCGTGGCCATCGTCCACCTGATCGAAGAACATCTGGTTTCCGAGGAGCTCGCCCTCGAACTGGGCGCCGTTCTCGAACAGGACTTGAAGAATGGCCAAGCCCCGCGCCTTGACGCGAAAACTCGCTTCTATGCCTCCGGCTATCCGCAATACGCGATCCCGAGCCGCTATGCAGACCTGCCGGAAGGCTTCAGCGAGCAGTTCGAGGGCGAGCGAGCGTTCTACATCTTCACCCAGTTCATCGGCGGTGGGCGTTATCTGCTGGTACAGGAACAGAGCGAGTTCGAAAAGCGCGAGCAGGTGCTGTTCAACGTCGTGCTGGCCGGTTTTCTGCTCTCCGTGCTCGGCGCGCTGGCGCTGGGCTGGTTCATGTCCGAACGGGTGATGAGGCCGGTGAGCAAGCTGGCCAATCAGGTACGTCACCGCGACCAGTTATTGCCGCTGGCGCCAGCCCTGGCACCAGAATACCCCGACGATGAAGTCGGCCAACTGGCGGCGGCCTTCGACAGCACCCTGGGCCGCCTGCGCCAGTCCCTGGAGCGCGAGCGTTTGTTCACCAGCGACGTCAGCCATGAGCTGCGCACGCCGCTGATGGTCATCGCCAGCTCGTGCGAGCTGCTCTCCCAAGTCGCTCTGCAGCCAGCGCAACGCAAGCAGCTGGAACGTATCGAAAGAGCCAGCGCCGAGATGCAGGATCTGGTGCAGACCTTTCTGCAACTGGCTCGGGTCAAGGGCAACGAAAGCCTCTTCGCGGGCAGCGCCAGCCTGCGCCAGATCGCCGATGAGCAGGTCGATACCTGGTCACCGCTGATGCGCGAAAAAGGCCTCGATTTTCGCCTGGACGTGGAGGCTCAGAACGATGCCGTCTACAACCCGACCTTGCTGCGTACGGTGATGGCCAATCTGCTGCGCAATGCCCTGCACTACACCGAAACAGGCTTTGTGACGTTGACCCTGCACGCCAACGGCTTTCGCGTCGAGGACAGCGGCGTGGGCATTCCAGAGCAGCACCATGAACAGATTTTCGATCCCTTCGTGCGCGGCGAACAGGCCCGTGGCGAAGGGTTGGGCCTGGGTCTCTCGCTGGTCAAACGCATCTGCGCTCACCAGGGTTGGCAGATATCGCTACATAGCCTGCCCATTGCGGGCAGCTGTTTCCAGGTGACGTTCAAGGCGCCGCTCTAACAGTTTTTTCACATCCTTTTAACGGGTTCATCAGAAGCCGCTTCATAAGATCGGGGCACAACCACCCAGGTGCCTCGCCATGTCCAAACCCAGCCCCATCGATCTCGCCTTTTCCGGCAAATACGATCAGAAACATGCTCAGGGTTATCTGCACAAACATCAGGATGGGCTGGCCCGGCGCCTCTCTAACTGGCGCGATGTTCAGGTAGGCCGCAGTGCCCTGCGCCTGGCCGGCGACCCCAACCTGATGCTGGATCTGCCCTGTGGCGCGGGCCGCTTCTGGCCAATGCTCGCCGAGCACCCGAACCGGGTGATCCTGGCAGCCGACAACTCTGCCGACATGCTCGCCACCGCCCTCGCCGCCCAGCCGCCTGAAGTGCTCGCACGGGTGAAAACCTTCAAAACCTCAGCCTTCGATATTGGCCTGGGCGACAACTCGGTCGACTGCGTGTTCTGCATTCGTCTGCTGCATCACGTCCAATCGGCCGAGCATCGCATTGCCGCCCTGCGCGAATTTCACCGGGTCACCCGGGATACCGTAATCCTCTCCTTGTGGGTCGACGGTAACTACAAGGCCTGGCGTCGCCGCCGCCTGGAACAGCGCCGTGGCGTTGGCGAGAATCGCTTCGTGGTGCGCCGCGACGAAATCGAATTCGAGTTTCTCAAAGCCGGCTTCCAAGTGCTCGGTCACCGAGACTTTCTGCCTGGCTATGCCATGTGGCGCACCTACGTACTGCGCAAGCATGAGGTGCTGTGATGGCCACGCTACTCGGCTATCAGTCAGCCGTTCAGGCCAGCTCCACCTTCGAGCGCTGGTGGCAATGCAGCGGCGCCTGGGTGGAACCCCTAAACCAGCGCCGCGATGGCGAAAGCGGCGTGCAACTGCTGCAACCACGCAACCCATCATCCCCAGCGCTGTACAGCAAACGCCAGACCGGCCATCTGTATCGCAGCCTGCTGCATCCCTGGGGTCGCCCGACCATCGTCCGTGAGCTACTGGCCTACCAGGCATTTGCTCGACTCGGAATCACCGTGCCCACGCTGGTGTATGGCTCAGCAAGAAAACAAGCCGGGCACTGGCAGGCGCTGTTGATCACCCAGGCGCTGCCGGGCTTTATCAGCCTCGATCAGTGGTACGCAGAGGAGCGAAGCGCCGAGGAGTCGATATGCGTACTGACGGCATTGGCCAACACCCTGAAGCGCATGCATCAGGGCCGTTGGCAACATGGCTGCTGTTATGCCAAGCATATTTTCGTCAAGGTCAGCGATCTTGAGGACAACTCACCCAGCGCAGAGATCGCCCTACTCGACCTGGAAAAAAGCCGTCGCCGCTGGCGCAAAGCCGATGCCTCACGCCACGACATGCGCCAGCTACAACGCCACCGTGGGGCGATGCCCGACGAAGATTGGGATTTCCTGATGGAAGCCTATGCATCGCTGATGCAGCGCTAAAATGGGCTGCAGTACCAAGGCGTAGGGCGTATTAGCCGAAAGCGTAATCCGCCGAGTGAATCGAAAAACGCCTCGCTGTATTTGCTTTGCCATCTACAAATAAAGCTAAGGGGCGGGCTTTAGCCCGCTCCAGTGAGCGGAGCGAAAGGTTTGAACCAATTGCTATGCATTTACACACGGGTCATGATTTTACTCTTGGCTGTGTAAATAATGGTGCAAATAGCTGCCGCTAGAAATAAATACGGTTCTATTAATGATGAGAAGCTTAGGATTTGCTGGTTGAGTTCAGCTGGGTTACAACTGCCATTAGGGCATTGCATTGGAATGAACGCCATTATTGAGAACTTTGTGAGCTTTGTAATGGCGCAGAGCACAAGAGACACGAATGATAAAAAGGCAATAGCTGAGCGCTGCCTAATTGAAAATATCAACGATGCAATGCCAAACAAAGAAAATCCAGCAGCTAGAACTAACAGCTCAGGTGAAAGGATTGTCATTGTGGTGGTGTATTCATTCATATGCATAACGGCTTGAACCGCTAGTTAGGCTTTGGGATAGACACGAACTGTGGGCCAATCTAACCTTAGAAAACCAAGAGATATTGCACTGAAATTTGTTGGCAGAACACAATATTCTGCACCGCCTGGTGCGTAGCCAAGAGCTGTCCAGTTTAGAGAAACCAGCTTCCCCCACGAATACTCGAGTGAGCTGACGGCGTTAAGTAAGATTTCCTGTGGAAACTTCGAAATTTCAGCTTTCTTTAAAAAATATGCCAGCAACTCGTGCTCTGTTTTTATTGGGGGCTCTATGACGTGAATAACGTGTTGGCCTTTTTCGGCGCCGAAACCAGTGAGCCCCGTGATCGTGGCTGATCTTTCACCCTGATGTATTTTTAGTTCTTGAGACGTATCCCTCCAATCTTCGCTCAACCAGTCGTGGTTGATTCCAGAGTACGGAGCAGATACGAGAGCTGCGGCAAAGGAAATTCTGAGTGAACCTAAGTCAATAGAATACATAAGCCTAACGTTTGGTTAAGGGGCGGGCTTTAGCCGGTTCCCGTGAGCAAAGCGAACGATTTGAACCTCTAGTTAGGTGCCGGATTAACCGATAACACTGCTTCATACACTCCGCTCTCGGGGCTAAAGGGCATAAAGCTGTTTACGCCTTTTTGAACCCACAACTTGCCGCACGACTGACACTCGTAGGCCATAATAGAGCTGTTCAATAATGCGCTTCCGATAATGTCGTAGCAGGCTTCAGCCGCTTTTGGCCGCCAGGGCGTATTTCCGTATCGTTTGTCTAAATGAGCCTCTAGATTTCCAGCTTTTGCTGCAATTAATAGAGAGTTCATTTCTTGCGCCAAATCTTCAATGAAATTCTCTTCCTGCTGATCTTTTATAATCGAGGCTTTGTGGGGCAGTGAATCCGTTTGATCACGGATTATATTGCCACATGTGCATGCAAGCTTACTCATGAAGCACCTAACGTTTGGTTAAGGGGCGGGCTTTAGCCCGTCCCAGTGGGCGAGGCGAACGATTTGAACCACTTGTTAGCCGTACTGATGGACTTCGCCAAAATACCAATGCTCACAGATATATGGATTTCCATCATCATCTTCGTCGATACGCAAAACTCCAAGCTCATTAAAATCCTCCGGTAGTTCTAGCCCAAATTCTTGAGCAAGACTTTTTCCTTGAATTCTTTCAATTTTCCCGAAGCGTCCAGTTTGTTCGGCTGTGTGCTCTTTGAAATATTCTTCACTTGTATAAATGCACAACTCACTTGAGAACATGCAGGGAAATGAAATAACGCATGTGACTCTAGAGTACTCAGCGTCTTGGGGTTTGGCTTTGTATATATGGTGTGCGGCATCTATAAGTTGCTGTGCACAAAATGCTTGTATGCTCTTGGTGGTTTGCTTGCCCTCAACAAGATTTCGATACACAGGGATCTTATAGTTCCAGTACTTTTCCTCTGGTGTTAGCTGGCTTGGAAAATATCCTGAAAACGATTTTTTCCAGCGCGCCAGTGCACGTAAACGACGTGGTATGCCACGAAGTTTTTTATTGCTAAACGAAAATCTGCGAGCTGTCATAAGTATGGCTAACGTTTGGTTAAGGGGCGGGCTTTAGCCCGTCCCGAGTGAGCGAAGCGAGCGACTTGAACCAGTTGTTAGCATTGTCACTGCACAATGTACTTTGAGCAATAGAGTTTCATAGATTCTAAAGCGCTAATTACATCTTGAGCACAGTATGGTTCTGCATTGCCTTCGAATGAGTAGCGCCAGCTTACAAAGTGTGCTTTGTTTTTATTGAAAAAATCGGACATTGAGTATTTGCCACTTAGCTCTTTATTTATTTTTTCTATACCTGCTCGTGCTTCTTCAGAAAGTTGCTGGTACAGATTGTTGAGGTCATGACCTATGCCGGCATGCTCGCTTTTCGAAAATACGCGGTTATATGACGTATATCCTTCTTCGTGCGTCTCTGACCCTTCAAAAACGGTTTTTGAAAGAAGAGACTTAAGGTAAAGCTCAAGTGCGAACGTTGCATTGACGATAAATGGTGCTCCGCGATGCTTAAGCTCTTCTCTGTCAAAGAGTATGTTCGCCGCGAAATGAAACCCCTCAGCTTTATAATAAACGCTCGGCTCTATCGTACGGCGAATTTCAGCCATTGGGGGATTTCCTTGCAGATGCTAACGTTTGGTTAAGGCGCGGGCTTTAGCCCGTCGCAGTGAGCGAAGCAAACAATTTGAACCACTTATTATATGTGCGAGAACACCTGATCAATGTGAGCTCTATCATAGTTCAGAAGCAACTTGTTATGAATTTTGTATAAAGCTTGTAGTGTTTCTTTTTTTAAAGCTACCACATCCATGCCTCGATCATCATAAAGACTCAATACAAGACCTTTGGTGTGATTTATAAAATAACATTCACCGGCAATTACTGGTTGCCTTGATCCAAAGTCCGTATTTATCAAGGCTAACAATATTTTTTTGATGTTTATATCTGCGACGGTTAAACCGGATACTGTAGCCCGATGCCAGAACTCGCACTTATAACCTAAGCTTTCTGAATATAGCTCTCTGTGATCAGAGAATGCAATCTCTTTTGTGGAGCCGGTATTTATTTGGCGGAGGATATAGCACTTTTTCTTGATTCTACGCCTGCCATCAGAAAACATCTGATAGACAATTGATATTTCATCTGTGAGCGTGAAAGCTGTATCAAATATGTTCTGCGCTCTTTCTAGGGCAGCATTAAAATATTTCTCATTAAGTTGGCGCCTTTCTCGGCTGACCCAAACCCCAATTTCAGCTGGGCCAATCTCAAACCTTAACCCGAAGGGGTTATTATAGAACAAAGGCCTTTCTAGTTTGATTTCGTTTTGGCTCACGCGCACTAATTCCCTTTAGCGAATATAACGTTTGGTTAAGGGGCGGGCTTTAGCCCGTCCCAGTGAGCGAAGCGAACGGTTTGAACCGCTTGTTAGGCGCGACGCAGAGCTTCAGCGAACTCATGTTCGCATTCGGCGCCCCACCACGGAGTGACAAGCGTACCACCTAGCCCGCATAGCTTTTTCAACAGTATGAGCAGAGCGTTGACCTCGGCCGTTCCCCAAGCGCTGCCCATTCGGTAGTCGATGGTTAAGCTAGAGGGCATTACGAGAACTCCTAAATCGGGAAGCGTGCAGTTTGCAATGGTTATGCCTGCTAACACTACATGGAATGGTTCTGCTGACTCACAAATAACCAATGCTGCATCACCGCTACCTGTGAATGGTTTCTCTTTTTGCGAAGATTTGATCCAAAGGTAGCCTCCGCCAGCATTTACATTCCGGGCATTGCTTGCGAAGAGAAATTCGAAAGCTATGGATACCTTATCTGGATTTGAATATCTCACTTCCAACTCCGGAAGTGAGCCGTCATCGGTATCGAAGTATCGGAGCATTTTCATACAACGCCTAACGTATGGTTAAGGGGCGGGCTTTAGCCCGTCCCGAGCGAGCGACTTGAACCACTAGTTAGAGGCTGCGCAAGTAGTTCTGCTGTTTAACGTACCAAGACTCAGGATATGGCTGATGATCTTGTTGCTCTGACGTTGTGTATTCACCAAAATCGCTGAACTGATAGTAAATTTGCATCGCTTCGAAATGAGAGTTTGCAAAGAATAGCCAGATGCAAAAGCTGCCAGGTTCATTTAGCTCGCGCGCAGCATTGCCGGCGGGATCAAAGGCAATACAAGAGGGCAGTAATTCCCCGTGGCCACTTGGGCATAGCCAGACTTCATGGATGTAGCCGCGTAAGCTCATTGAGGCCTCTAACGTTTGGTTAAGGGGCGGGCTTTAGCCCGTCCCAGTGAGCGAAGCGAACGATTTGAACCAATTGTTATGTTTCTATGCAGCCGTATCGCACCAATGTACCGAATAACACTCATCACTCCAGCATTCTATTCTGATGGTTCCGAATTCTTTGCCAGTGCCTATTTCTTTTGAGACTACAACGCGCTCAGAGACAAGGAAATAGCTGACACATTCTGCGAGTTCATCGAAGCCGGATAAGTTTAGATTCTTTTCTTGTCCGTTAGATTCGACCTGAAGGTTTACCTGCAACACTCCCTGCTCTTCGATTCTTTTTACAGAAATACTGCTTACGAACTCAGGGCGAGAAAATTCAAATATTTCTTCGTATGTGGTCATGGCGGCTATATCAGAAGGAACATAACGTTTGGTTAAGGGGCGGGCTTTAGCCCGTCCCAGAGAGCGAAGCGAACGATTTGAACCACTTGTTATGAGGCGTACCTGCGAGTGCTTCGATGCTCTTTTGTGGGGTCATGTTTCCCGCACCACCCTTCATATTGATAGCTCCAGGATTTACCTAAGTCGTCTGTGATGCTAACAGTGCAGAGAAAAGCCTCGCCCCACGCTCGCTTGAAAATTAAGTTTAGCTTGGATGGGATGGTGTTGAATTCAATTTCTATGACTGCCTTGCATATCTGCCAAGCGTGAAACCCTTTTTTCTCTGTCTGTACCTTCAAGTACTCAAGATAAGGAGCGGCTACTTTTTTTGAGTGTTTGAAGTATGGAAGTGATTCGCCGCTGATTAGGTCTAGTTGAAATTTACTTAGACCTGCCTCTGCTGCGCAGAGATAAATAACTCCTAGTCCCCAGTAGCCATCAATGTCGTTGTATCTTGACGAGAAGCTGGAGGATATCCCGGCGGCAATTCCCTTTAGTTGTCTACGCCTGCTCACAAGCATCAAGCCTCATAACGTTTGGTTAAGGGGCGGGCTTTAGCCCGTCCCAGTGAGCGAAGCGAACGATTTGAACCAATTGTTATGTTTCTATGCAGCCGTATCGCACCAATGTACCGAATAACACTCATCACTCCAGCATTCTATTCTGATGGTTCCGAATTCTTTGCCAGTGCCTATTTCTTTTGAGACTACAACGCGCTCAGAGACAAGGAAATAGCTGACACATTCTGCGAGTTCATCGAAGCCGGATAAGTTTAGATTCTTTTCTTGTCCGTTAGATTCGACCTGAAGGTTTACCTGCAACACTCCCTGCTCTTCGATTCTTTTTACAGAAATACTGCTTACGAACTCAGGGCGAGAAAATTCAAATATTTCTTCGTATGTGGTCATGGCGGCTATATCAGAAGGAACATAACAGTGATTAGATGGAATTCTTCATTAAAGCAATAGTAGAGAATTCCGCATAATGCCGCACCACCCAACGCCAGCATAATTAAAATACTTATTTATCAGCAGCTTAAGCCCACACACCTCCCCACACTCCGTACTCGCTTGACTTGTGTATTCCCCCTGCCGCCACTACTGTATATAAAACCAGCAACACCACAGTGGAGTCGACATGGATCGTTCACCCTCCAAGCCTCGCCTACGTGAGCAGGTCAGCGCAGTGATGCGGGTGCATCACTACAGCATTCGCACCGAGCAATCTTACTGGTACTGGATTCGCTATTTCATCCGTTTCCATCGGTTGCGCCATCCGATGGAGATGGGGGCTGTGGAGGTCAGTGCTTTTCTTACGTGGCTGGCGGTAGATCGCAAGGTGGCTGCCGCGACCCAGAACCTGGCGCTGAACGCGCTGGTGTTTCTTTACAGCAAAGTGCTTGAAGTTCCACTGGGCCAACTAGGCGAGGTGGTGCGTGCCAAACGCTCGACACGTATTCCCTGTGTATTGACGCATGCTGAGGCAACGGCACTGATTGCCCAGCTTGGCCAGCCGTATCAGTTACTGGCCTCACTTATGTACGGTGCCGGTTTGCGCGTGGTGGAGGCCGCTCGCCTGCGTATCAAGGATGTGGATTTTGATCGGCAGGTGATCACCGTACATGACGGCAAGGGCGCCAAGGATCGGACGACCTTGTTACCTACCTCGCTTATCACGGTGCTGCAGGAGCGCCGGGCACGCATGCTCGCCGCCTGGGAGCGGCAAGACATTTTTTACCAGGTTCCGGTCAGCCTGCCTTTCGCCTTGCACCGCAAATATCCCAACGCAGGGCGCTCACTGGAATGGCAATGGCTGTTTCCGTCCCGAGGTGTGTGCGTGGATGAACATGGCAACGTGGTGCGCCATCACATCCACGTCAGCTCGATTCAGAAAGCGGTCAGGCAGGTTGTGCGCCGCTCCGGGCTGCACAAGCCCGCGGGCTGCCACACATTTCGGCATACCTTTGCCACCGAGCTTTTACGCCGGGGCAGCGACATTCGTACCGTGCAGACTTTGCTCGGGCATGCCGATGTGCGAACCACGCAGATTTATACCCATGTATTGGGCCAGGGCTTTGTCGGGGTGGTCAGCCCGCTCGGTTGAACCTTGTTCAGATCTGCTTACTCGGCATAGCCGCTGAGTAGCTTGGTCGCTCATGGCATGCATGTTCGTCACAGTCCCGACTCACATCACCCAATCCTTCACCACCATATGCGTCTTCACCTTGAAGACGCCCGGCAGGTTTTCGATTACCCCGCGCACTTCGGCCAGCCGCTCCATGGAGGCGGCCTCAAGGTAGATCAGCATGTCGGTTTCGCCGCTGATGCCAGAGCAGCGGCGCACTTCCGGGAATACGCGCATGCGCTCGACGTATTGTTCGCAGCGCCCGCCCGTATAGAACAGCTCCAGATAGGCCTGCACCACGACGTGGGTGGGCTCGGCAATGCGGGCGTGGTAACCCTGAATCACGCCGCCCGCTTCCAGTTGGCGGATGCGCTCGCTCACGGCGGTGCGTGACAGGTTGACCTGTCGGGCGACCTCGGTGACGGTCAGGCGCGCATCGGCGCGTAGCAAAGCGATGATGCCTTGGTCGAACTTATCCACTCGCGCTCTCTGCACCAATCTGCATAACAGGATGACGGGCATTGCCGCCGTTTCGTCGGTCGTCGCCGACGCTTCGCCAGCAGCGATCGAGGCCGCGCGGCTTTACCATAACTGCCTGGCGAATCAGCGCACCACAACTGGACGCAGCCGCCACTTCAGGACGAGCGAGAGCATACAACATGAGTCGATTGAACAAGGAATTGGGGCTGCTGCAAGGGATCGGCCTGCTGTCGACGTCACTGCTGGGCACCGGGGTTTTCGTGGTTCCCGCGTTGGCCGCCACGGCAGCCGGCGAAGTTTCCCTGTGGGCCTGGCTGCTGCTGATCGTGCTGATTCTGCCGATGGCGTTCACCTTCGCCCAGCTCGGCCGTCACTATCCCCATGCCGGCGGTGCGCCGCACTTGATCGGCCGTGCGTTCGGCGCGCGCATGGAGCGCTTGAGCGCGTTTCTGTTCCTGGCGGTGTTACCCGTGGGCTTACCGGCCGCGCTGAACATTGCCAGTGGGTTCTGGCACGCGCTGTTCGCGCTCAGCGACCTGGCGGTTCTGGCCATTCAACTGGTCACCCTGGGCATCATCTTGCTGCTCGGCCAACGCCCGGCGCGTACCTCGGGTAGCGTGCAAATAGCTATCGCCCTGGCCATCGTCGCCACCATCGCACTGATCTGGTGGAAAGCCGACTTGCCCCACGCAGAACAACCGTTGCTGCCGCCCCTGGCGGGCAATTGGCAACTGATGCCAGTGGCGTTGGGGGTGATGTTCTGGTGCTTCGTCGGCATCGAGGCCTTCACCCATCTGGGTGAGGAGTTCAAGAACCCGCAACGGGACTTTCCCTTGGCACTGTTGCTCGGCGTGGTGCTTGCCGGCCTGGTGTACTGGGCTTGCTCGGTGGCGGTGCTGAGTTTGCATGCCTACGGCGATGCCCGCACCGACGCCGCGTCCATGCCGCGCATGCTCGCTGTGCTGTTCGGTGACCAGGCTCGCTGGCTCAGCGCGAGCATCGGCTACCTGGCGTGCTTCGCGTCCATGAACGTGTATATCCAGGGTTTCGCGCGGCTGATCTGGAGCCTGGCCGACGAAGGTAAGCTGCCACGCCTACTGGCTGCCCGTAATGCCAATGGTGTGCCGGCCAGGGCGCTGCTGCTGGTGGTGCTCAGTTGCGCACTGAGCACCACGGTGATCTGGTGCCTGGGACTGTCGCTGGATCAACTGATCCGCTATGCCAACGGCAACTTCATCGTCATCTACCTACTCAGCATGGCCGCCGGCTGGATACTGCTCAAAGGCCTGTGGCGCTGGCTGGCCGGCCTCAGCGCCCTGCTCTGCAGCGGCATCTTGCTAATGCTCGGCATCGATGCGCTGTATGCCATTGGCCTGCTGGGTGTGCTGATGCTGCTCGACCGCAGGCGCCAGGCGCGTCGTAACGCCATTGCCCTGAGTTGACCGAGCGACGGACGCCAAGCTGCCAACAGTCGGGTAAACTCTCTGCAACCTCGGCCGCCCTCGCGCGGCCCTTTTGCGCCATGCCCGAAGAGATTTCCCATGCCGATCCGTCACTGTATCGTCCACCTGATCGACAAGAAGCCCGATGGCAGCCCTGCCGTGCTGCACGCCCGCGACAGCGAGCTGGGCACCTCCCAGGCCATCGAGAATATGCTGGCCGACCTCAACGAAAGCTATAACGCCAAACAGGGTAAAGCCTGGGGTTTCTTTCACGAGGAATCCGGCGCCTACCCGTTCAGTGGCTGGCTGAAAACCTACCTCGAAGAGGGTCAGGATTTCGCTGCGTTCAGCCGCCAGGCCGTGGAACATCTGCAGAAGCTGATGGAGGAATCCAACCTGTCCACCGGCGGCCATGTGCTGTTCGCTCACTATCAGCAAGGCATGACCGACTACCTGGCCATCGCCCTGCTGCACCACAACGACGGCGTGGCAGTGAACGACGCGCTGGACGTGACCGCCGCCAAGCACCTGGATCTGAGCCAGTTGCACCTGGCCGCCCGGATCAATATTTCCGAATGGCGCAACAACGCCAACTCCAAGCAGTACATCTCCTTTATCAAGGGCAAGAACGGCAAGAAGGTCTCGGAATACTTCCGTGACTTCATCGGCTGCCAGGAGGGCGTCGACGGCCCTGGCGAAACCCGCACGCTGCTCAAGGCCTTCAGCGATTTCGTCGAAAGCGAAGACCTGCCCGAAGAACAGGCCCGCGAAAAGACCAAGACACTGGTCGGCTATGCCTCCAGCCAGGCCAAGATGGGCGAGCCGATCACCCTGACTGAATTATCAGGGCTGATCGACGAAGAACGCCCCAAAGCGTTCTACGACCATATCCGCAACAAGGACTACGGCCTGTCGCCGGAAATCCCGGCAGACAAACGCACCCTCAGCCAATTCCAGCGCTTTACCGGGCGTGCCGAAGGCCTGTCGATCAGCTTCGAAGCCCACCTGCTCGGCTCGAAAGTCGAATACGACGAAACGCAAGGCACCCTGATCATCCGCAACCTGCCGACCCAACTGACCGACCAGTTGAAACGTCGCAAGGACTGAGCGGCTGCATTAGCCGACCTGACAAAACAAAGGACTGCACGATGAAAAGGATTTTGCTGATTCTCGCGGCACTGGCGACCTGGCAACAGTGGGATCGCATCGAGCCGATGCTGTTTGGCAACAGCCAGCAGGTCGCCGGCCAGGGTGAGGTAATCCTCTACGCCACCAGTTGGTGTGGTTACTGCGCCAAGACCCGGGAGTTTCTCGGTGAACGTGGCATCGCCTACACCGAGCTGGACATCGAGAAATCATCCGACGCGCGCCGCGCCTACGACGCACTCGGTGGCCGGGGCGTGCCGGTGCTCAAGGTCAATGGCACGGTGATCCACGGCTATAACCCGCAGGGGATTTTGGCGGCGTATTGAATTCAGGTGAGGAACAGGCAGCTCAAGGTGAGCTATGGTCGATCCGCTCTGCTGCGGGTCATATGGATGAGTGCTGATCTACGGCTATCCAGAGAGGCTCTCTCTTCGACAGCAAAGGGCAAGAAACCTAGTTTCGGATAAAGTAGCAAGCCTGCTGTATTTTCATTGAAGCACGAGATCTGTACCTCTGTGGCGTCATAACGGTCGAACGCCAGAGCTGTCATCGTCTCTACGATAAAGGTAGCCACGCCGTTACCTCTTGCCTCTCGGGCAACGACGACATTGCCAATACAGCAAACCCCACCCGTTTCAGCCCGATAAAAGTTAGCGAAGCCGACTACACCATTCTCGGTCTCGACAACCGTCGAATCGAATCGTTGAGCAATCGCGTTAGACAGCTGAGCTTCAGTCAAAGGGTATTGAGCTTTCGGGAACATATAGAACAGTTCCTGAGCGTTAAGGGGAAAGCTACAAATCGTTTTGATGTCATCAGCCTTCACAGGCCTGTGTTGCAATATCATTGCGCGTCCTTGAGGTCTTTGCTTTCGGCACTCTAGCTCATCAATATCTGATCAAACACTTTGCCTAGCTATCGGGACACACATCGATGCGATTGCAGCCGTTCTGCGACCGGTAGCTATCGGCAAAAAGCAGTCATCAGCCTGCCTACTAACAAATCTGTCACCTTTTCCTAGAACGACTAATCCGTCCAAGCAACAAACCTATCAAGACACCGGCATTACCCTGCCAAAAGGGCTGTTTTGATCATCATGATCTCCAGTAGTGAATGGAGCGCCCTCAATATGGTAGACCTTCGGTTCTTCCGAAAAGTATTGCTCTAAACCCATCATGAACACCCGATGGTCTTCACTCGCTTCGAAGCCCGGGGTGTGATCCTCGAGGGATTGCCAATGCACTATCAAGTTGAATAGCTGGGGTGTTTCGATACCTTGCGCAAGCATGTGACCGCCGTAACCTTTTGCGCGGCTGAGCAAAGGCGCAACTTCGGCGAATGCACGTTTGAACTGTTCAATCTGTTCTTTGTGAACGGGCAGCAAAGCGATTTCATAAATCATGGGGCACTCCCTTCGAGCTAGTTCAGCGGTTACACATTGGCACTGACGAGATGAGTCTGTGGCTCGACTGCAATGGCGATTTTCCCCCGGAGACCGTTGTTTGGGCTCTCCAGCAGGGCGTGGGCGAGAGGAATGTCAGCAAGCGAGTAGACCGCGCCAACATGTGGCCGCAGCTGCCCGCGCTCTACCAGTGCGCTCAACTCATCAAGCTTGCCGCGGTTCTGTCGGGTGAAAACGAAGTGATAACTGGCGTTTTTGCCCCACGCCTGGACAACGTTTTGTGGCTGTGCGATGTCGACGATCGAGACCAGGCGGCCAAGTTGGGCGAGCGCGTCGGGGCTACGCGACAAGGTGTTGCCGCCGATGGTGTCGAACACCACATCGACGCCGTGACCACCGGTTTCCCGCAGGATGGCGTCGACGTAATCCTCCTTTTCGTAGTCGATGACCACATCGGCACCCAAGCTGCGTGCGAACTCAAAGTTTGCTTCGCGCACGGTGGTGAACACCCTGGCGCCCACTGCTTTTGCCAGCTGGATCGCGACATGACCGACGCCGCCCGCACCGCCGTGCACCAGGATGCTCTCCCCCACTCTGAGCGCCGCACGCACGACCAATGCTTCCCACGCAGTTCCGCCGACCAGGGTCAGGCTGGCCGCCTCGAGATGGCTCAGCGCAGAAGGTTTCTTGCCGATGATGCTTTCAGCGGCAACGTGATACTCGGCATAACTTCCAGGGCCGTCAAAAATTTGCGGGGTGTACCAGACTTCGTCGCCAGGCACGAAGCTCGTTACACCTGTCCCGACGGCTTCGACAACGCCAGATACGTCATGCCCGGTAATAGTCGGCAGCGGCACCAGGTCGGAATAATCACCACGCCGGACCTGGAAATCCAACGGATTGATGGAGGTTGCGTGTACCCGCACCAGTACTTGTCCGGCGTGCGGAACAGGCTTGGGCGCCTCGCAAAGCTCGAACGATTCCGGGCCGCCAAATGATTTAAGTATCAACGCTTTCATTGTAGATCCTCACTTCGATAAAAAGGGATATCGAGATTTTTCGATATGATGTGGTAAAAATTTACACGCTTTCGACCCTGATCCCAGCCGATGGCGATTCAGCGTTTATTGAAAAGATATATCGCGAATTATCGATATATACAGTTAAATAATCAGAGCTCTTTTCCTATGAGCTCGGCAAGCGCACTGATGGTTTCTTCATTGCGCTTGTAGTAGGTCCACTGCCCGACTCGCCTGACTTTGACCAAGCCCGCTCGTTGCAGAGTTGCAAGGTAATCAGACACCGTTGACTGCGACAGCCCTACGCCCTCTTGAATGCTGCTGACGCAGACACCCACTGTATGCACGTCCCCTTCATCCTGTGGAGGGAAATTCTTCACCGGCCCTTCAACCCTTTGAGGATTTCAAGGCGCGTGCGGTTTGAGAGAGCTTTGAATACATCGATCAATTCCATAAACCGATAATATCGAGATTTACCGATATGTCAATACAGCTCAACCGGCGCGATAGTCGAACGCCTTAGTGGCCCCCAAATGCAAGGCGCCACCACCGGCCAAAAGCGGGCGCTCAGAGTACGCAAAATAAATCTGCACTCCCTACGCATGTCGATGGCCGAAGGCGAGCGCCCATTCGACCGCGACACGTTCTAAGAATGATCCAGCCTATGCGGTGCCTGATTGATCTTGCCCCTCAGCGCAACAGGTAGCGCGAGCGACAGCGCCCAAATCACCAAAGCTCAAGGCAAGAAGTATTCGGCACCCAATTCAGTTGCCAGACGCTCCTTCAAAGCTGCAGAAAGCTTGTTCACCGCGTCCACAGGGCCGTGGTGAATACCTACTTCGAATATCTCGCCCGCCCTGTTCATGCTGAGCGTTAAAACGCCGTGGAGGTCAATGCCACCGAACGCCTGCGCGTCGTATTCGAGTAATTGCCTGTCCCCAAAAGCGCCACGAAACACCACCGAATGTGATTCGTACAACCCGCCTGCAGCCTGGACGACCTTGATGATCGCATCCCTACCCTGCAGGGAGCGGTTGAGCACTGACGAAATCAGAATCGCGTCTGGTGCCAATTGATTCAGCCATGACGGCGATAGCGCCGGTGCCGACTGCACGCTCACGACGCAATCCTCAATACCACCTTACCCGTGGTACTTCCCTGCTCCACCAGCGCATGCGCCTGTGCGCCCTCACTTAGCGGAAACTCATGACTGACATGCGGTGTTAATTGACCCGACTCAACCCACGCAGCCAGTTGCTGGAGGCCGGCGCTATCAGGCTCAACGGCAATGCTGGAGAAGCGTCGTCCAGCGTCGGCGGCCAGCGCTGGCATGTGGCCGTGACTGAGTCCCATGGACGTAACGACGATGCCGTCTGGTTTGAGCACTGGCAAAGAACGCTCAGCGTATCCATGGCCAACCGTATCGAACACCACATCGATATCACTTAGCACGGTGGTGAAATCGGTGGTCTGGTAATCAATCACCTCATCGGCTCCGAGACTGCGCACGAAGTCGTGTTTGCCGGCACTGGCTGTAGTGATGACGTGCGCCCCTAGCGCCTTGGCAATCTGCACCGCGATGTGACCTAACCCACCGCCGCCACCATGGATAAGCACCCGCTGGCCTGGTTCGACCTGCGCGATTTCACCCAACGCTTGAAAGGCTGTAAGCCCGACCAATGGCAGCGCTGCGGCCTGCGTGTGGCTCAGGCGAGCCGGTTTCAACCAAAGGTGACGAGATGGCGCGGCAACGTAATCTGCGTAAGCATTGGCGGCACGCGGGAACAGCGGCATGCCAAATACCTCGTCACCCACTTTGAAGCGCGTAGAGCCAATATCGACTTCTTCAACAACACCGGAGACGTCCCAGCCCGGTACAAATGGTGCTGCGCCCAAAAGTGGGAATGCACCCGACCGCACAAGCAAATCGACCGGATTGATGGAGGCGGCGTGCACACGCAGCAGCACCTCGGTGAAGTTTCGAACGGGCTTGGGGGCATCGATCAACTCCAGGACTTCAGGGCCACCAACGCGGTATTGAATCAAGCTCTTCATGGTTCTAGCTTCTCAGATAAAAGCTCTGAAATAGAGCTAGCGGAGCTATACTCAGCGACATGATCTCCTTTGTAAATTAGGCACCTTTTAGTGCTATAGGTACCCAATGGATACTACCTTCAATCATATTCCTCGAGCCAAGATCGGCAAACTACGGGCAGGTGATGTTTACGATGTCACTTGCCCGTCGCGTAGCGTGATTCAAATGCTCGCGGATAAATGGACCATGCTGGTTATCTATTCACTGTCGTCGGGGCCGATGCGTTTCGGCGAACTGCGCAGGCAAGTGGACGGCGTGACGCAAAAGATGCTCACGCAAACTCTGCGTTTACTTGAGCGCGACGGTTTGGTCTTGCGCGTGGTCTATCCGAGTGCGCCGCCCAGCGTGGAGTATTCGCTGACGCAGCTGGGTGAGAGCATCACCGCAATTACCGAACAGATGTGTCTCTGGGCTCAGGACAATATGAAGCCGGTGTTGGTTGCCCGACTAAATTACGACACCCGCGTGGCACGCGTAGAGCAACCGCTCCCAAGCACCGCGCCGGGGCGCCGCGCAAGAAACCAACCCACGTGATAGCCATGCCGATCAGCAAGCTGCTGCGTGGTAAAGCCGTTGTTGCCACGCACTGAGCCTGTCGCTCAATGAGCGCGCCCGCCGACGCCGTCGCTGTCATGCCGCCACTGCCGTGGGCTGACGCCGAACCAACGGCGGAAGGCGCGTGAGAAGGCGCTGACCTCCGAGTAACCGAGCAGCGGTGCCAGGTTGGAGATGGGCAACTGGTGCTGGCGCAGGTAGTGAGTGGCCAGCTCGCAGCGCAGCTTGTCCACCATCGTCGAGAAGTTCAGGCCCTGGTCGCGCAGCCGACGCTGCAGTGACCAACTGCTCATGCCGAGCTGTTCGGCAGCCAACTCCAATACGGGTTCGCCGGTCAGCAACTGCTGACGAATCTGCTCGCGAACGTCATCGGCTATATCGCGTTCCCCTCGCCCGCTCAGGTTGCTGAGCTGGTTCAATGAGTCCTGCATCACCAGCAAAAGTACCGGGTCGCTCTGCGGCATGGCGCGGTCAAGGCCGCGCTTGGGAATGAGCAGCGAGTTGAAAGGCTGCTCGAAGTACACCGGCGCATCGAAGACTTTGCAGTGCTCATGCCATTGCTCGGGGCGTGGGTGCTCGAAATGCACCGCCCGCGGCGCCCACTGGTGACCGAGCACGTGACGCACCAGATTGAGCACCATGCCCAGGGTCAGCTCGGCATCCTGACGGCGGCAGAGAATGGCACCGTGGCGCACCTGATAGTCGAAGCGGTAGCACTCCCCCTCATCCACCAGGCGAATCAGGCTGTTGCGCTGGTGCAGGGGAAAGGCACGGGAGAAATTGATCAGCGCCTGCTCGACCGTCGCTGAACAGAGCCCGATATAGCCAAGCAAGCCCAGCGCCTGAGGCTTGAACTGCTGCCCGTAGTACAGGCCGAAGTTGTCGCAACCGGATTGCCGTGAGGCCTCTTCCAGAACCTGGCAGTAATTGGGCAGGGCCAGGCTTAGCGTCGGGTGGCGCAGCGATTCCGGGTCGATACCGGAGACGCCAAGAATGCGATCCGCATCGCCACCATGCTTTGCGATAAAACCGCACAGACCGCTGGCAGCGGCCGCCAAGACGCCGCTATTGGTTTGCCCACCGGATAACAGGGAAAAACCAGCAGACAGACCGGGCTGGGCGAGAACGGAGCTCATGGCGCCTCCTTCGTGACAATTTATGTCTGGAAGCAAGAAGCACGCCGCCCTTCGTAAGATCGACTGGACAGGCTCTGCACGGAGGGTCCGCGGACAGAAGGTCAAATCGCGCCCGACTGCAAAAGCCCCAAAACGAGTCATTCGGAAACACCCGCACCAAAACGAGGCGCACCATTTGACTCATCACGACATGGCCCCGACTGCTCGCGAAATTTGACTTTGCAGAACAGCCAGCCTCGCCTAGCGTCAAGTCGGCCACATGAATTCGCCTCATAGTTCGAGCGAGCTCCGGTCGAACCGTCGACTCCTTTACAACTACAAGAAACCGTCCTTGGGAGAACTGTCATGATCTACGCCAAACCCGGTACCGCAGGCGCCGTCGTCACCCTCAAGCCGCGCTACGGCAACTACATCGGTGGCGAATTCGTCGCCCCGGTCGCTGGCCAGTACTTCACCAACACCAGCCCGGTGGATGCCTCGGTGATCGGTGAATTCCCTCGCTCCGACGCCAAGGACATCGACAAAGCCCTGGACGCCGCCCATGCCGCCGCCGATGCCTGGGGCAAAACCTCGGTGCAGGATCGCGCGCTGGTTCTGCTGAAGATTGCCGACCGCATCGAAGCCAACCTCGAACTGCTCGCCGTCGCGGAAACCTGGGACAACGGCAAGGCCGTGCGCGAAACGCTGAACGCCGACGTGCCGCTAGCCGCCGATCACTTCCGTTACTTCGCTGGCTGCATCCGCGCCCAGGAAGGCAGCGCGGCAGAGATCAACGAACACACCGCCTCCTATCACTTCCACGAACCGCTGGGTGTGGTCGGGCAGATCATCCCCTGGAACTTCCCGCTGTTGATGGCCGCGTGGAAGCTGGCTCCGGCGCTGGCTGCCGGCAACTGCGTGGTACTCAAGCCCGCCGAGCAGACGCCGCTGTCGATCACCTTGTTCGCCGAAGTGGTCGGCGATCTGCTGCCGTCGGGCGTGCTCAACATCGTTCAGGGTTATGGTCGTGAAGCCGGCGAAGCGCTGGCTACCAGCACACGCATCGCCAAGATCGCCTTTACCGGCTCCACCCCGGTCGGCTCGCACATCATGAAATGCGCCGCCGCCAACATCATCCCAAGCACCGTGGAGCTGGGCGGCAAGTCACCGAACGTGTTCTTCGAAGACATCATGCAGGCCGAGCCGACGTTCATCGAGAAAGCCGCTGAAGGCCTGGTGCTGGCTTTCTTCAATCAGGGCGAGGTGTGTACCTGCCCGTCCCGCGCGCTGGTGCAGGAGTCGATCTTCGAGCCGTTCATGGTCGAGGTGATGAAGAAGATCAAGGCCATCAAGCGCGGCAACCCGCTGGATACCGAGACCATGGTTGGCGCTCAGGCTTCGCAGCAACAGTACGACAAGATCCTCAGCTACCTGGAGATCGCCCAGCAGGAAGGTGCCGAACTGCTCACCGGCGGTGCCACCGAGAAGCTCGAGGGTGACCTGGCGGGCGGTTATTACATCCAGCCGACCCTGCTCAAGGGCACCAACAAGATGCGCGTGTTCCAGGAAGAGATCTTCGGCCCGGTGGTCGGCGTGACCACCTTCAAGGACGAAGCCGAGGCCCTGGCCATCGCCAACGACACCGAGTTCGGCCTGGGCGCCGGCGTGTGGACGCGCGACATCAACCGCGCCTACCGCATGGGCCGTGGCATCAAGGCCGGCCGCGTATGGACCAACTGCTACCACCTGTACCCGGCGCACGCTGCCTTTGGCGGCTACAAAAAGTCCGGGGTCGGGCGTGAAACCCACAAGATGATGCTTGACCACTACCAGCAGACCAAGAACCTGCTGATCAGCTACGACATCAATCCGCTGGGCTTCTTCTGATCTGCCGATTTGCCATAGATAGCCAACCCATAAAGCAGCGCTCGCCGCACCGCGGCGGGCGTGAAGGAGTCCTAAAATGTCCAAAGAGACACTGTCCACACCCTCACAGAGTGGTGTGGAAACCGAAGCCGTTGGCGCCGAGTACTTCGCCAACCGGCAATTGAAGCAAGGCGCTGCCGGCTGGATCCTGTTGATCGGCCTCGGCGTTGCCTACGTGATTTCCGGCGACTACGCCGGCTGGAACTTCGGCCTGGCGCAAGGCGGCTGGGGCGGCATGTTCATCGCCACGCTGCTGATGGCGACCATGTACTTGTGCATGTGCTTCTCGCTGGCCGAACTGTCCTCGATGATCCCTACCGCAGGCGGCGGCTACGGTTTCACGCGTACCGCCTTCGGCCCGTGGGGCGGCTTCCTCACCGGCACGGCGATCCTCATCGAATACGCCATCGCTCCCGCCGCCATCGCCTGCTTCATCGGCGCCTACTGCGAGTCGCTGTTCGGCGTTGGCGGCTGGATCATCTACCTGGTGTTCTACGTGGTGTTCATCGGCATTCACATCCTCGGTGCCGGTGAGGCGCTGAAGCTGATGTTCGTCATCACCGCCGTCGCAGCCATCGCCCTGGGCGTGTACATCGTGGCCATGGTGCCGCACTTCCAGGTCGCCAATCTGTTCGATATTCCCGCTACCGAAGCCACTGGGGCCAGCAGCTTCTTGCCGTTCGGCTACCTGGGCATCTGGGCCGCCCTGCCCTACGGCATCTGGTTCTTCCTGGCGGTAGAAGGCGTGCCGCTGGCCGCCGAGGAAACCAAGGATCCCAAGCGCGACCTGCCACGCGGCTTGATCGGCGCCGTACTGGTACTGCTGGTGTTTGCCGGGCTGATTCTGCTGGTCGGCCCTGGCGCTGCCGGTGCACAGTCGCTGGTGGCTTCGGGCAACCCGCTGGTCGAATCGCTAGTCAAGGTCTACGGCGGTTCCACCTGGATGAGCCAGTTCGTCAACCTAGTGGGTCTGGCCGGCCTGATCGCCAGCTTCTTCTCGATCATCTACGCCTATTCGCGGCAGATCTTCGCCCTGTCGCGCGCCGGCTATCTGCCACGTAGCCTGTCGCTGACCAACCGCAACAAGGCACCGGTGATGGCGCTGATCGTACCGGGCATCATCGGCTTCGGCCTGTCGCTGACCGGCCAGGGCGACCTGCTGATTCTGGTCGCGGTATTCGGGGCCACAGTGTCCTATGTGCTAATGATGGCGGCGCACATCACCCTGCGCACCCGTCGTCCTGACATGCCGCGCCCGTACCGTACGCCTGGTGGCGTGGTGACGTCTTCGGTGGCTCTGGTGCTGGCAGCGGTCGCGCTGGTGGCCTGCTTCCTGGTCGACCTGCGCGTCGTGATCGGCGCTGCCATCATCTACGCTCTGTTCATTGCCTACTTCGCCTTGTACAGCCGCCACCACCTGGTGTCCGGTACGCCGGAGGAAGAGTTCGCCGCCATCCAGGCAGCCGAACGCTCCCTGCGCTGATTTGCCCAAGTGGCCGCTCCGGCGGCCACGACAATGAGGGCACTTCTAAAAACGTAGGCGAGGCAGTCAGCGCAAGGCGAAAACAGGCGAGGAAGCGGAGTTTACGAGTTGTAAATGAGCATTCCGATCGGACTCGCGCACGAGCCTGTTTTCAACGCAGCGATGACAACGCAGGTAGTTTTTAGAGGTGCCCGGGAGAAAGGATATGGCTCGCTTCACTCATACCATCGGCAACATGACCTGGAGCTTCGACAGCCTGCGCGAGCTGATGGCCAAGGCCAGCCCGGCGCGCTCCGGCGACTATCTGGCAGAGGTCGCCGCGCAAAGCGATGCCGAACGCGCCGCGGCACAGATGGCCCTGGCCAACGTACCGCTCAAGCATTTCCTGCAGGAAGCGCTGATCCCCTACGAAAAGGACGAAGTCACCCGGCTGATCATCGACACCCACGATGCAGCCGCCTTCGCCCCGGTTAGCCACCTCACGGTTGGCGGCCTGCGCGACTGGCTGCTCGGTGAAGCCGCCGACGAAAACAGCCTGAGCGCCCTGGCGCCGGGGCTGACGCCGGAGATGGCGGCTGCCGTCTCGAAAATCATGCGTGTGCAGGATCTGATTCTGGTCGCGCAAAAAATCCGTGTCGTGACGCGTTTTCGCAACACGGTGGGCCTGCGCGGGCGGATGTCCACCCGGCTGCAGCCCAACCACCCCACCGACGATCCGGCCGGCATCGCCGCCAGCATTCTCGACGGCCTGCTCTACGGCAATGGCGATGCGATGATCGGCATCAACCCGGCCACCGACAGCGCGAGTTCGATCCGCGCGCTGCTGGACATGCTCGATGCGATCATCCAGCGCTATGAAATCCCCACCCAGTCCTGCGTTCTGACCCACGTCACCAGCTCCATCGCCGCCATCGAGCGCGGCGCACCGCTGGATCTGGTGTTCCAGTCGATCGCCGGTACCGAAGCGGCCAACGCCAGTTTCGGGGTCACCCTCAAGGTGCTGCAGGAAGGTTACGACGCCGGCCTGAGCCTCAAGCGCGGCACGCTGGGCAACAACCTCATGTACTTCGAAACCGGCCAGGGCAGCGCCCTGTCGGCCAACGCCAACCACGACGTCGACCAACAGACCTGCGAAACCCGCGCCTATGCCGTGGCCCGGCACTTCAACCCGTTTCTGGTCAATACAGTGGTCGGCTTCATCGGCCCCGAGTACCTGTACAACGGCAAGCAGATCATCCGCGCCGGCTTGGAAGATCACTTCTGCGGCAAGCTGCTCGGCGTGCCCATGGGCTGCGACATCTGCTACACCAACCATGCCGAAGCCGATCAGGACGACATGGACACACTGCTGACCCTGCTCGGCACCGCTGGCATCAACTTCATCATGGGCATTCCCGGCTCTGACGACGTGATGCTCAATTACCAGACCACCTCGTTCCACGATGCCCTCTACGCGCGCAAAGTGCTCGGCCTGCATGTCGCGCCGGAATTCGAACAGTGGCTGGCGCGCATGGGCATCTTCCAGCAGCAAGGCGGTCAACTACGCATGGGCGACGAGCTGCCGCCGGTGTTCCGCCAGGCCCTGGCGCAACTGGCTTAAGAGGACGTCATGTCAGACAAATCCCCCGCTACCGAAAACCCCTGGCAGCAGTTGCGGCAACTGACCCCAGCCCGTATCGCCCTCGGGCGGGCGGGCACCAGCCTGCCAACTGCCGCGCAGCTGGATTTCCAGTTCGCCCATGCCCAGGCCCGTGACGCCGTGCACCTGCCGTTCGACCATGAGGGCCTGCGTGAGGAGCTGCAGGGCCGTGGCCTCGACACCCTGCTGGTGCACAGTGCTGCAGCGGATCGGCATATCTACCTGCAACGCCCGGATCTGGGACGACGCCTCGACGAGGAGTCCGCCAACGCGCTGGATGAGTACGCCGCAGAAAACGGCCGCGGTTACGACCTGGCTATCGTCATCGCCGATGGCCTGTCGTCACTGGCCGTGCGCCGCCACAGCCTGCCGTTTCTGGAACGGCTGCTCGATCAGCTCGGCGAAGAAGGCTGGAAACTGGCGCCCATCACCCTGGTCGAGCAGGGCCGGGTCGCCGTGGCGGACGAAGTGGGCGAACGGTTGGGGGCGAAGATGACGGTGATCCTCATCGGCGAACGCCCTGGCCTCAGCTCCCCCGACAGCCTGGGCCTGTACTTCACTTTCGCGCCGCGGGTAGGCCTCAATGACGCCTACCGCAACTGCATTTCCAACGTGCGCCTGGAAGGCCTGAGTTACGGCATGGCGACCTTCCGCCTGATGTACCTGATGCGTGAGGCCTGCCGACGCCAGCTATCGGGCGTCGACCTCAAGGACGAAGCTGAAGTGCCGACCCTGGAAAACGCCGGGCCGGGCAACTTTCTGCTCCCGGATCAGCGTTGAAGCAGTAGACCGATGGGTCAGGCCGACTGCCAAACCTCTCGCGGCTAAAGCCGCTCCCACGGTTGATGCTGCTTGTGGGAGGGGCTTTAGCCGCGATCTTTATCGAATTCTCTACCGATCAACGCGCCCTGGTGAGGAAGCCCAGGATGGCAATGGGTTGCACCTACGCGGCCCGGCCCATCCTCCGCCCTGAAAGCTAAATGCGACCATTGCACAGTACCTGTGGGAGCGGGCCATGCCCGCGAAAAAAATCACGGGCATGGACTAGGCGTCCCCGCACGTTCCCATAGGAGAAAGTGGGTTACCGTCCCGCCCTTCAGCAACCGCAACTACTAACGCCCTTCAATATGAAACCCGAGTCGCGGGAAGTGCACATGCACGACACCAGCGCGGTCATCTTCACGGCGCAGGATCAATTCCTCGGCGCCAGCGAACAGCAGCTCGCCTTCCACGGCATCCACGCCGTAATCAATCGCCGAGATGGCAACGGCCTGCCCGCTGACAAAACCATTCGGGTCAGTGAACGCCTCGTCCGGCAGCGGCGCCGGCGTGGCCTCGCGCGCCACCGTGATGGCATCCTCGCTGCTCAACGGCTCAGGCTTGCCGTGCCCCCGCGCCAGCACCCGATCCAGCCAGGCCGCGACAGCCGGGTAGCCATCGACCAGCGGCGAAGTCACCGACGTTGCACGCATGAACCACAACGGGTGAGCCATTGCGATATCGGCCAGGCTCGCCTCACCGAACAGGAACTCACCACCACCCTCCTCAAGTTGCGCCTGCAGGCGGGCCATGAAGACCGGCCACTGGTGCTTGGCTTGCTCGGCGGGCAAGCGGCTGGCCTGGCCACCAGAGAACAGCTTGGTGCGGTCGGCGATAAAGGCCTGAACGAACTCCGGAGGTGCCTTGGCAAAGCGCACGGCGATAGACTCGGGCTGGAACACCAGGCTGACCGCATGCTGGAACACCACCGAGTCGGCCCATTGGGCAAAGGCGGCAATAGCGAACGCCCGGTTGTCCGGCAACAGCGCCGGCTGCGGCTGAAAGGCTTCCAAGCGGCGCGCGATCAATGCGGTGTCGCAGTAGATATCGGCACCGATCTGCAGCACCGGCGTCTTGCGGTAGCCGCCGGTAAGGGCGGTGAGGTCTGGCTTGGGCATTACCGGTGGAATCTGCACCGAGCGCCAGGCCAGGTCTTTGAAGCCGAGCAACAGACGCGCCTTTTCGGCGAAGGGCGACGTGGGGTAATGGTGCAGGATCAGCTCAGACATTGGAGACCTCCGGGAACGGATGAGGCCTGCAGCTTAACTCAGCTTGCTGCTGGTACTAGGCAGAACCCATTGGGGCTGATGAGTGCTCATCAAGGACATGCATCAGGCTACCGGTGGCCACCAGCGCCTCCTTGGCGCCTTTGCCCAGCCGCTTGATCGACCGCTCGCGGCGCAGGGCATCGCCCTTGCCGATACAGCTTTCGCTGTAGACCAGGGCCACTGCCGGGCTGGAAAAGAAGAAGCGTGCGCCCTTGCCACTCTGGTGCTGGGCGAAGCGGCGCAGTGGATCATCACTGATGCCGCAGTAGAGCGCGCCATTGGCGGCGCGCACCAGGTAAACGAACCAGACCTTATCCGGCGTAACGCTCATTGTCGGTGATCAGGCTAACCATTCGCGGGCAGAGCGCCATACGCACATACCGACGAAGTACGCCGAAGACAGGCCCCACAGTGCCAGCAGCCACAGTGGCTGGGTCGGGAACTGGATGATCAACCCGGCACAGGCGAACATCCAGATCATCGTCACCGCGATGTTCAGCGCCATAAACTGCTTGACCCGGAACGGGTGCAGGAACTTCATGCGGGTCAGCGTCAGGCCTGCCAGGATCATGATGACCAGGAAGGTCACCCACGGCTGGAAGTCGAGCAGATAGAGATACACCACCACCACGTTCCATGCCGCCGGGAAGCCAACGAAGTAGTTGTCCTTGCTCTTCATGTTGACGTTGCAGAAGCAGAACAGCGACGACAGCAGAATGATGCCCACCGACAGCAGCAGCGTGTACTCGGGCAGCGGGATAAAGCGATAGACGAAAATCGCCGGAATGAACACGTAGGTGAGGTAATCGATCACCAGATCGAGGGTCGAACCGTCGAAATGTGGCAGCACCACCTTGACGTCGTACTTACGCGCCAGGGTGCCGTCCAGGCCATCGACCAGCAGCGCCAGCCCCAGCCACAGCAGGCAGCTTTCTGCCCTCCCCTCGATCAGCGCGAGCAGCGCCAACATGCCAAGGATTACCCCACTGGCGGTTACCGCGTGAACGCTCCATGCCTTGGCTTTACTGGGTGATAGCGACATAACACTCATGATCGAAATACTCTGGTAGACGGACTTTCACGCAACGAATGAAGCCTTTACATGCACTCGGCCATTCATCGATGAAGATTCAGACCGGAAAGCCTACCACTCCGTTCAGCTGCGCGCCTCTACACCTTGCTGCTCGTCTGACGCACGGGAGGCCTGAAACTGCCGCAGACCGTTCCTGGCCTGCCTGCGCACGGTGTTTTTCAGCAGTGGCGTCCAGCCGATGAGCATGCCCTGAAAACCCAACGCCTGAGCGGACCAGCGCCACATATCGAAGTGATCGCGGTGCTCGACGATCAATCCGTCACGAATCACGAACGATGCCTGGATGCGGTTGACCACCGTGCGGCCGGTCTGGCTGAACAGGTAAGTGGCCACCCATTTAGCGCTACCGCCATTGGCATCGGCCTGCACATCACTGAAGGTCAGGGAGAACTTCTTGGCGCGGGTGGTCAGCATGCGCCACATGTCTGCGGCGTCGTCACCGGTCAGGGTGCCAAATGCCGGATCGCTGAAACGAACATCAGGCGCGTAGCAACTCACCATGCGCTCGGCATCCAGCTGCTGGAAGGCCTGGTAGAAACGGGTGATCAAATCGGCGTTCGGGTGGGACATAGCTGAAGCTCCTTGGCAATGCGCAGAGTATCGCCGCAAAACGCCAATCCGACGATGGGCATATCGGCCATTGATACGCCCTCATCAGAACGCAAAAGGGAGCCCTGAGGCTCCCTTCCGTTCAAAGAACGCTTACCAGTCTCAGTGCAGGATCTGCCCGAGGAACAGCTTGGTACGCTCGTTCTGCGGGTTGTCGAAGAAGGCGTTGGGTTCGGCCTGTTCGACAATCTCGCCTTTGTCCATGAAGATAACCCGATCCGCCACGGTACGGGCGAAGCCCATTTCGTGAGTCACGCAGAGCATGGTCATGCCGTCCTGGGCCAGGCCGATCATGGTGTCGAGTACTTCTTTGACCATTTCCGGATCGAGTGCCGAGGTCGGCTCATCGAACAGCATGATCTTCGGCTTCATGCACAGGGCACGGGCGATGGCCACACGCTGTTGCTGCCCACCGGACAGTTGCCCCGGATACTTGTGAGCCTGCTCGGGAATACGCACGCGCTCGAGGAAGTGCATGGCGATTTCTTCGGCTTTGCGCTTGGGCATCTTGCGAACCCACATCGGTGCCAGCGTGCAGTTCTGCAGCACGGTAAGGTGCGGGAACAGGTTGAAGTGCTGGAACACCATACCCACTTCGCGGCGCACGGTTTCAATGTGCTTGAGGTCGCGAGTCAGTTCAGTGCCATCGACCACGATGCGACCGGCCTGGTGTTCTTCCAGACGGTTGATGCAACGGATGGTCGTGGATTTGCCCGAGCCCGACGGCCCGCAGAGCACGATGCGCTCGCCCTGACGCACATCCAGGTTGATGTCCTTGAGTACGTGGAACTGCCCGTACCACTTGTTCACGCCTTGCAACTGAATGATCGGCTCGGCGCTGGGTTGCTTGTTTGCTTCGCTCATCTAAGTGACTCCTAACGCTTGTGGCCAGTGTCCAGTTTCCTCTCCAGATGGAGGGAATAACGGGACATGCCGAAACAGAAAATCCAGAAAATCAGGGCGGCGAACACATAGCCCTCGGTCGCCATGCCCAGCCACGTCGGGTCGGCTGCTGCCTGTTTGACGCTGTTGAGCAAGTCGAACAGACCGATGATGATCACCAGACTGGTGTCCTTGAACAGGGCGATGAAGGTGTTGACGATGCCCGGGATCACCAGCTTGAGCGCTTGCGGCAGAATCACCAGACCCATCATCCGCCAGTAGCCCAGGCCCATGGCGCCAGCAGCTTCGTATTGCCCCTTGGGAATCGCCTGCAGACCACCACGTACCACTTCGGCGATGTAGGCCGACTGGAACAGGATCACCCCGATCAGCGCCCGCATCAGCTTGTCGAAGCTCATGCCTTCAGGCAGGAACAGCGGCAGCATCACCGAGGACATGAACAGGACGGTGATCAGTGGAACGCCACGCCAGAACTCAATGAACGTCACGCAAACCACTTTTACCGCGGGCAGATTGGAGCGACGCCCCAGGGCCAGCAGAATGCCCAGCGGCAGCGCACCGGCGATACCGACGGCGGCGATCACCAGCGTCAGCATAAGGCCGCCCCAACGGCTGGTCGGTACGGTTTCCAGACCAAACACACCACCGTGCAGCAGGCACCAGGCGACGACCGGATAGATCACCAGAAAACCGATGCCGTAGAAGGCCTTGCGCGGGAACTTGGAAATGAACAGCGGCGCAGCGCCAACGATTGCCAGCACCGCGGTCAGATCCACACGCCAGCGCAGCTCGCTAGGGTAGAAGCCGTACATGAACTGGCTGAAGCGCGCCTGGATGAACACCCAGCAAGCGCCTTCCTTGGTGCAGTCGGCGCGGGTGGTGCCCACCCAGTTGGCGTCGATGAACGCCCACTTGAGCAGCGGTGGCACCATCAGCCAGATGAGGTAGATGGCGAAGAAGGTCAGCAGCGTATTAAGCCAGCTGGAGAACAGGTTGCTACGCATCCAGGCCACCACACCAACGCTGGCGCTGGGTGGTGGCTGATCCGGTTTGAAAGTATGGGTCGTGCTCATTGCGCTAGGTCCTCACCGCTCGATCAGCGCGATGCGCTTGTTGTACCAGTTCATCAGCAGGGAAATGCTGATACTGATCGCCAGGTACACGCTCATGGTGATAGCAATCACCTCGATGGCCTGCCCCGTCTGGTTGAGTACCGTACCGGCAAACAGCGACACCATATCCGGATAGCCGATGCCGGCCGCCAGAGAGGAGTTCTTCGCCAGGTTCAGGTATTGGCTGGTCAGCGGCGGAATGATCACCCGCATGGCCTGGGGAATGATCACCTTGCGCAGGGTCGGGCCCGGGCGCAGGCCCAGAGAGCGAGCCGCTTCGGTCTGCCCGTGGCTGACCGCGTTGATCCCGGAGCGTACGTTCTCGGCGATGAAGGCCGCGGTGTAGACGGTCAGCGCGATGGTCAGCGCCAGCAGTTCCGGGATCATCACCCAGCCGCCAACGAAGTTGAAGCCCTTGAGCTCAGGTAGCGACCAGTGCAGCGGGCTGCCGAAGATCAAGGCAAACAGCGTCGGGATGACAATCGCCAATCCCAAACCAACCCAGAACTTGTGGAACGGCACGCCTGTGGCTTCAAAGCGTTTGTTGGCCCAACGGGTCATCAGCACGATGGCGACAATAGTGATCAGCACGCCAACCATGAACGGCCAAAAGGCGCCAGTCGCTTCAGCGGCGGGCATGTTCAAACCACGGTTACTGAGGAAGAAGCTGTCGCCCAAGCTGATACTGGCGCGCGGATCAGGCAGCGGCAGCAGCACAGCGAAGTACCAGAAGAGAATCTGCAGCAACGGCGGAATGTTGCGGAAGATCTCGATGTAGACGGTCGCCAGCTTGCTGATCATCCAGTTCGGCGAAAGCCGCGCGATACCGATAAGGAAGCCGAGGAAGGTGGCCAGCACGATACCGATGATGGAAACCAGCAGCGTGTTGAGCAGCCCGATAACGAAAACGCGGGCATAGCTGTCCGCTTCGGTGTAGCTGATCAGGTGTTGGGCGATGCCGAAGCCGGCACTGCGCTCAAGGAAATCGAAGCCGGAGGTAATGCCCCGGTGTTGCAGGTTGGTCTGTGTATTACTGAACAGGAACCAGCCCATTGCGACCACGGCCACAACGGTAATGATCTGGAATAGCCAGGCACGCACACGTGGATCGCTGAGGGAGAACCCCTGCGGTGCGCCGATGTTTTTCTGCATGGGAATGCCCCAGGTATAACGGAACGAAAATCGCCCGGCAGTGCACTGCCGGGCGACAGGTCAATCAACGCACTGGAGGAGCGTAGTGCAGACCGCCTTTGTTCCACAGAGCGTTGAGGCCACGCTCGATTTTCAGCTCGCTGCCTTTGCCGATGTTACGGTCGAAGACTTCACCGTAGTTACCGACCTGCTTGACGATCTGGACAACCCAGTCTTTCGGCAGTTTGAGATCTTTGCCGTACTCACCATCGGCACCCAGCATACGGGCGACATCAGGGTTCTTGGTTTCCTTGGCCAGGGCTTCAACGTTCTTCGAGTCGACACCCAGCTCTTCGGAGTTGAGCATGGCGAACAGAGTCCACTTGACGATAGCCATCCAGTCTTCGTCGCCACGACGAACCAGCGGGCCCAGCGGCTCCTTGGAGATCACTTCCGGCAGTACAACCCAATCACCCGGTGCGCCCAGCTTGATGCGCTGTGCGTAGAGTTGCGATTGGTCGGAGGTCAGCACGTCGCAACGGCCAGCTTCAAGAGACTTGGCGCTCTCGTCGGAGGTGTCGAAAGTGATGGGGGTGTATTTCAGGCCGTTCGAGCGGAAGTAGTCGGAGACGTTCAGCTCGGTAGTGGTGCCTGCCTGGATACAGATGGTCGCGCCATCCAGTTCCTTGGCGCTGGCAACGCCCAGCTTCTTGTTAACCAGGAAGCCGATGCCGTCGTAGTAAGTCACGCCGGTGAAAACCAGGCCCATGCCGCCGTCGCGGGAGCTGGTCCAGGTGGTGTTACGCGAGAGCATGTCGACTTCACCGGACTGAATCGCGGTGAAACGCTCTTTGGCGGTCAGGGGGCTGTACTTGACCTTGGTCGCGTCACCGAATACTGCTGCGGCTACACCGCGGCAGATATCGACGTCGATACCCTGATAGTTGCCCTTCTCATCTGGTACCGAGAAGCCCGGCAGGCCATCGCTGACGCCGCACTGTACGAAACCTTTCTTTACCACAGCATCAAGGGTGGCACCGGCGTGGGCCATGCCTGCAGCGCCCAGAACGGCGGCGGCGGTCAACATCGCCAGGGTGGTTTTAACCATCTTCATTGAACATTCTCCGGTTGCTTTTGTTGTGTTGGAGTCTCAGTCGGATCGCCGTACCCTTTTGGGGCATGTCGACACTGTTGGCAGCAACGGTGTCGACCAGTGACCAGACCTCGGCGCGAGTGTAGGGCCTGTTCGAGTGTGGGTCATCAACTCTCGCACCGGCCCATTGGTGAACGGGCCTGAGACGGATAGCAAATTTGCAAATCGCCTGGCATGCAGCGCCCTGCGAACCTTTTGGAAACCCCATCAAATCGGCTTTCCCGTCTGCTCCGTAACCGTAGGCGGTGTTACCGCATAAGGCCAACGACATCAGTCTTCAGGTTTATAGCAAAGCCCATACCATCCCTTGTTTTTTGCCGTGGCATGGGCAGGTCAAGAGCGAAACTTGTAATCTTGCGACATCTTGTTCACGGATTAGCGTAGTGCCCAAAAAGCACGCCGCACCAAAAAAGAGCAAAGGCCCCACAATGGAGCAACACATGAACACCACTTTGGTACTGCAGTCCACACTTCCCGCCGACGCCTGCGTCATCTGGCTACATGGCCTGGGAGCAGACCGCTTTGACTTCCAGCCGGTAGCCGAAGCCTTGCAGCAGTCGCTGCGCAGCACCCGCTTCGTATTGCCCCAGGCGCCTACGCGTGCAGTGACCATCAATGGCGGCTGGGAGATGCCAAGTTGGTACGACATTCTGGCCATGAGCCCCGCCAGGGCGATCAATCGCGACCAACTCGAGCAATCTGCACAACAGGTCATCGACCTTATCGAAGCACAGCGCGATGACGGCATCGATCCATCACGCATCTTCCTGGCCGGATTTTCGCAGGGCGGTGCAGTGGTGCTACATACCGCTTTTTTGCGCTGGCAGGGCCCGCTGGGTGGCGTATTGGCACTTTCCACCTATGCGCCGACCTTTTCCGATCAGGTGCAGTTGAGCGACCTGCAGCGCAGCATACCGGTGCACTGCCTGCACGGTAATCAGGATGGGGTGGTGCTACCTGGCATGGGCCGCACCGCCTACGATTGGCTTCGCGCACATGATGTCTGCGTGACGTGGCAGGAATATTCCATGGACCATGAGGTGCTACAGGAAGAAATACGCGATATCGGTGACTGGCTGGCAGCGCGTCTATAAGCGGTAGTTCCTGCAGAATGCTAGAGATGTGACGAATATCACAGTCCGCACACTGACCGAAGTCACATGACGCAAGTGCATTGTCAACCCCTAAGCCGGGAGATACTGTCGCAGAGATGAGACTCCTACCTTCGTCATGAATGGGGTCATCGACCCAGGGAGCGTTAGCGGTGCCAATCGTTAATCGTTGTCGAGCAAGGATGCTGATGCCATGAAGGCCGCCCACTGGCAGACCGATCTCCAGCAGATTCGTCATTTGCGACTGTTCAACAACGTCGCACTCGGCAGCTTGACGCGGCTGCTCGACTCCTTCCGCCCCTGCGACTTGGATACCGGCGAAGTTTTGCTCTCGCCGTTCGACCGCAACCAGTACCTCTATATAGTGATCAGCGGCAGCCTCAAGGTTTACCTGGGCTCTCTGGACAACCAGCCGGTCAACACCCTGCGCCCAGGCGATTGCGCAGGCGAGATCAGTTTTATCGACAACGGACACCCCAGCGCTTATGTCGTGGCCACTGAGCCGAGCAGCGTGCTACGCCTGCACCGTGACGCTCTGAATACGCTGTTCCAACAGTCACCGCAGATGATGCAGAACCTGCTGGAAGTGCTTTGCAGCCGCATGCGCCAGGGCAACCGGCAACTGATCGACAGCGAGCAGAACGCCAACGTCGACAAACTCACCGGCGCCTTCAATAGGCGCTGGCTGGAGCACGTGTTCGAGCGCGAACGCACCCGCTGCCTGTTCAGCGGCCAACCACTGTGCCTGCTGATGCTCGATGTCGATCACTTCAAGGATTACAACGATCAGCACGGCCACCTGGCCGGCGACTATGCCCTGTGCCTGGTCGCCCATACCCTGCGCCGGCAGTTGCGCCCCCGTGACAGCCTGGTGCGCTTCGGTGGCGAGGAATTTGTGGTGCTGCTGCCTGAACTGCACCTGAAACAGGCGGCCGACATCGCCGAACGCCTGCGCGAGAGCCTGGAGCAGATCGGTGCCTTCTACTCGCCACTGGGCGCCCAGCCCGGTGTGACCATTTCCCTGGGGCTGACCCAAATGGTGCAGAAGGACAGCCTGATCAGCCTGATCGCCCGTGCGGACAAGGCCCTGTACCGGGCGAAAGACGAAGGCCGCAACCGCCTCTGTCACTGAAATGCCGTCACCGCGTGGCATGCTGCTGGGGCCCATACCTTTCTGCGAATACTCCCGATGCGTAAACGCCTGCTGATCGTCCCTGTTGCCCTGATCGTTGCCGCAGGCGTGTTCTTCACCTTGCCCAGTGTCCTCGACCGACGCATGAATAGCGTCGAATCCCCTGCGCCCTACCCCGCCGGCGAGGCAGCCACCCGCCTGCACGACACCCTGTTTATCGCCGACCTGCACGATGACGCCTTGCTCTGGGAGCGCGACCTGCTCAAACGCTACGATTACGGCCACTCCGATCTGCCACGCATGCTGGATGGCCGCGTCGGCCTGCAAGTATTTTCCACCGTCACCCAATCGCCGCGCGGGCTGAACTACGAGAGCAACGGCGCCGACAGCGACACCATCACCCTGCTCGCCATGGCCCAACGCTGGCCGCGAGCAACCTGGAACAGCCTGCTGCAGCGCGCCCTGTATCAAGCCGAAAAGCTGCATGAAGCGGCGGCTGGCAGCGATGGTCGCCTGGTACTGATAAGGACACGGGGTGATTTGACCGCCTTCCTCCACGCTTGGAACCATGATCCTCGCCGTGTTGCGACCTTGCTGGCCACCGAAGGCCTGCACCCTCTCGAGGGCCAGCTGAATAACGTCGACCGCCTCTACGACGCAGGCTTTCGCATGGCTGGCTTGACCCACTTTTTCGACAACGAGGTCGGCGGTTCGGCCCATGGCCTGACCAAGGGTGGCTTGACGCCGCTGGGCCGCCAGGTGATCGCCCGCCTCGAAGAAAAATCCATGCTGATCGACCTCGCTCACGCCTCGCGCCCGTTGATGGACGATGTGCTGGGCATCGCCACGCGCCCGCTGCTGGTCTCTCACGGCGGCGTCGAAGGCACCTGCCCTGGGGCCCGTAATTTGAGCGACAAACACCTGCGCGCAATTGCCGCCACAGACGGCGTGATTGGCATCGGCTATTGGGATACAGCGGTCTGCGCGACCTCGGTAGCGGCTATCGTCAAAGCGATTCGCTACACCGCTGATCTGGTCGGCATTCGGCATGTAGCGCTCGGCTCCGACTTCAACGGCACCATCCATGCGCCTTTCGATGTGACGGGCCTCGCCCAACTGACAGAATGCCTACTCAGCGCCGGTTTCAGTCAGGAAGAAATTGCCGCAATCATGGGCGGCAACGTCCAGCGTCTGCTGCTTGCCAGCCTGCCTGCGGATTGATCAGTGGCCTTGAAACGGCGCTATCGGTAGGGTACTTCGCCATGCACGCGTCTTGCTTTACACTGACTGCCGTTCATTCCTTAATCAACCGACGAGATGACCGTGCTCAAAGCACTCAAAAAAATATTCGGCAAAGCCGAAAATGAGCCACACAGCTCAGTCTCCACGGCCCCCGAGCTCTCCTCGCCGCCCGCCAGCCCTCCTCGCGAGGAACGCCAACCGCGGCAACCAAAAGACTCGGCCCCCGCTGCGCAGAGACCGCAGAGCAAGCCAGAAAAACCTCGCCGCGAACGCGTAGTCAAGCCCGTCGATACCTGGAAGCTCGAAGACTTCAAAGCCGAGCCTGCACCCGGCAAGACTCGCTTCCACGACTTCAAACTGTCACCGGAGCTGATGCACGCCATCCACGACCTCGGTTTCCCTTACTGCACGCCAATCCAGGCTGGCGTACTGGGCTATACCCTCAAGGGCCAGGACGCCATCGGCCGCGCCCAGACCGGTACAGGCAAAACAGCTGCCTTCCTGATCTCGATCATCACGCAGCTGCAGCAGACCCCGCCGCCAAAAGACCGCTACATGGGTGAACCACGCGCGCTGATCATCGCGCCGACCCGCGAGCTGGTTGTGCAAATCGCCAAAGACGCCGCCGACCTGACCAAGTACAGCAACCTGAATGTCATGAGCTTCGTTGGCGGCATGGACTTCGACAAGCAGCTCAAGCTGCTCGAATCACGCTTCTGCGACATCTTGGTCGCCACCCCGGGCCGCCTGCTGGACTTCAACCAGCGCGGTGAAGTCCACCTAGACATGGTCGAGGTCATGGTGCTCGATGAAGCCGACCGCATGCTCGACATGGGCTTCATCCCCCAGGTGCGCCAGATCATCCGCCAGACCCCCATGAAGGGCGAACGCCAGACCCTGCTGTTCTCCGCCACCTTCACCGAAGACGTGATGAACCTGGCCAAGCAATGGACCACCGACCCTGCCATCGTCGAGATCGAACCGGAAAACGTCGCCAGCGACACGGTCGAGCAACACGTCTATGCCGTGGCCGGCAGTGATAAATACAAGCTGCTGTACAACCTGATAACCCAGAACGACTGGATTCGCGTGATGGTCTTTGCCAACCGCAAGGACGAAGTACGACGTATCGAAGAACGCCTGACTCGCGACGGCATCAGTGCGGTGCAAATGTCTGGCGATGTACCGCAACATAAGCGTATCCGCGCCTTGGAAGGCTTCCGCGAAGGCAAGATCCGCGTGATGGTTGCGACCGACGTAGCCGGCCGCGGCATCCACGTTGATGCCATCAGCCACGTGATCAACTTCACCCTGCCGGAAACGCCGGATGACTACGTGCACCGCATCGGTCGTACCGGTCGTGCGGGCACCAGCGGCACCTCGATCAGCTTCGCCGGCGAAGACGATGCTTACGCGCTGCCAGCCATCGAAGCGCTGATGGGCCGCAAGATCGCCTGTGAAATGCCGCCCGACGAGCTGCTCAAGCCAGTACCGCGTCAACACTCATAGCTAGCACCAGGCTTCGCCGTCCGGCAGCCTACTGGCCAGAGTGGCCCACCACTCTGGCCCATACCACTACAGCGTCATCGCGTAGCGCCCTGCGCCTGTAACGGGCGACAAGGTTTTGCGCCATTACAGGGACTCGTGCATGACACTCAAGATCGACAGCAGTGACCTGAACCGCGCCGTCCAGGCCGGCGTTCTTCAGCCCGGCCAGGATCAGGCCCTGCTGGACTTTCTTCAGCACGACCCACACAGCCGCCCCAGCTTTCAGTTGTCCCATGTGGCCTATTACTTCGGTGCGCTGCTGATCATCGGTGCCATGGGCTGGCTGATGACCGAAGCCTGGATGAGCATCGGCGACACAGCCCTGTTGCTGATCAGTGGCACCTACCTGCTGTTGTTCCTTCTAGCGGGTCGAAGCCTATGGCAACGCGGTCAGCCGATTCCCGGCGGTCTGCTGGCGGCGGTGGCGGTAAGCATGACACCCCTGGTGGTGTTTGCAGGCCAGCGGGTATTCGGCTTCTGGCCGCTAGGCGACACGCAAACCGACTACGTCGATTACTACCGCTATGTGCAAGGTGGCTGGCTGTTCATGGAGGTTGCCACGATCGTGGTCGGCCTGCTGGTACTACGCGTGATGCCCTTTCCGTTCATCGTCATGCCAATTGCCGTTGCCCTCTGGTTCATGTCGATGGATCTCAGCGAGCTGCTGCACGGCGAGTACTTCAGCTGGGAGCAACGCCGTGATGTCTCCCTCTGGTTCGGCCTGCTGATTCTGCTCGTTAGCCTGCTGGTAGACGGGCGCAGCAAACAGGACTTCGCCTTCTGGGGCTACCTGGCGGGGCTCACCGCGTTCTGGGGCGGCCTGAGCCTGATGGACAGCGGCAGCGAGTTTGGCAAGTTGATCTATTGCCTGATCAATCTGGGCCTGATCGGCCTCGCCGTGCTACTGCGTCGCCCGCTGTTCATGGTCTTCGGCGCTCTGGGCGTGGCGGGCTATCTCGGTTACCTGGCGCATGACGTGTTCGAGGATTCGCTGCTATTCCCGGTGGTGGTCAGCCTGATCGGCCTGGGCGTCATCGGCCTGGGTCTGCTCTATCAGAAACGCCGTGAAGCGATGACCAGCGCCCTGCGCCGACACCTGCCAACCAGCTGGCAGGCGCTTCTACCGGCGCTGCGTCGCTGATTTCGAAGCGCCTCAGATGATCGCTTGATGTCCTCAATCTGACAGCCGGCGTGCTCACGCCAGCGCTGTTCCTGCAGATGCTCCGTCCACTCGATGAGAATTGTTGATAGCCAGCAGGCTTATCTACTGCTGGCGTTCGCGCAGTGAGTCCACCTTCACGACTCCAGAAACAATAATTCTTTTCGAACAAAAACTTACGTTACCGTAAACAGCCAGCGTCAAAATAATCGCGCTATCAGATCGCTAGCCTTGGCATCTGCAAATGAACCGGTATGATTCGCCCCTTTTTCGGAAAGCCGCATGCCGTCCCGCAGCCTCCTCGCTTTACTCTGCATCACCCTCTCCACATCAATCCTCGCCGTACCGCCGCAAACCTTCAGCCAGGCTAAAAAGATCGGCTGGAAACTCTACGAACGTCAGTCGGTGGAGTTCTACTGTGGCTGCAGCTTCAGTGGCAATCGCGTCGACCTGAAAAGCTGCGGCTACACCCCACGCAAGAATGCCAACCGCGCGTCTCGGATCGAGTGGGAGCATATCGTCTCAGCCTGGGAAATCGGCCATCAGCGCCAGTGCTGGCAAAACGGCGGCCGCAAGAACTGCAGCAAGAACGACAACGTATTCCGCCGCGCCGAAGCCGACCTGCACAATCTGGTGCCGGCGATTGGCGAAGTGAATGGCGATCGCAGCAACTACGATTTCGGCTGGTTACCGCAACAACCCAGCCAGTACGGCGCCTGTCCGACAGTGGTCGACTTCAGGGCGCGCAAGGTCATGCCCCGCAAGGAAGTACGCGGCATGATCGCCCGCACCTACCTGTACATGAGCGACCGCTACAAACTCAGGCTGTCGAAACAGAACCGCCAGCTGTTCAGCGCCTGGAACAAGACCTACCCGGCACAACCTTGGGAACGCCAACGCAATCAACTGATGGGCTGCGTGATGGGCTGGGCCAACCCCTATGTCGGGCAACTCGACAAACGCGCCTGCCAAAAGGCGCCGATCGCCGCAATCAACCGGCACTGAACGGCGTACCTGTAGCCTGGCGTAGAGCGAAGCGAAACCCGGGATCGGTCTAAATTTCAAGCACCCTCCTGGGTATCGCTTCGCTCAACCGCAGGCTACGAGAGCGTGCGCGCCATCGCCTACAAGCAGCGAAAACCAAGCACAAAAAAAGGCCGGCACCCTACGGTGGCCGGCCTTTCGAGCTGAGACGCTATCGTTTAAAGCGGCTTGCCGCGATTACCGTGGGCAGCCACGAATTGCTGCACGGTCGCTAGGTCGTTGGCCAGCACGGTACAACGCTCATCACGCTCGAACAGATCGGTCAGGTGCGGCGGCAGCTCCGGCGACTGATCGACGGCGGCCTTCTCCACCGCCTCCGGAAACTTGACCGGATGCGCCGTGCCCAGCACCACCATCGGCACAGCCAGGCTGCGACGGCATTCGCGAGCCGCACGCACGCCAATGGCGGTGTGCGGGTCGAGCAGCTCGCCAGTGGCGGCGTACACCTCGGCAATGGTTTCGCAGGTCTGCTCGTCGCTCACGGCGAGGGAGTCGAACAGCTTGCGGGCCTCGGTCCAGCGATCGTCCTCGACGGCAAAGCTGCCAGTCTGGCGGAACTCGGTCATCAGTGCGGCGATCGACGAACCATTGCGACCATGCAGGTCGAACAACAGGCGCTCGAAGTTCGACGACACCATGATGTCCATCGACGGCGACAAGGTCGGATACAGCTCACCCTTGGCGTACTGGTTGCCGCTCATGAAGCGGTGCAGGATGTCGTTGCGGTTGGTGGCGACGATCAGCTGGCTGATCGGCAAGCCCATGTTGCGCGCCAGGTAACCGGCGAAGATGTCGCCGAAGTTGCCGGTCGGCACCGAGAAGGCCACTGAACGCGCCGGGCCACCGAGCTGCAGGGCCGCATGGAAGTAGTAGACGATCTGGGCCATGATCCGCGCCCAGTTGATCGAGTTGACCGCAACCAGGCGAGTGCCTTTAAGGAAGCCTTGATCGGCGAAGCTGGCCTTGACCATCTCCTGGCAGTCATCGAAGTTGCCCTCGATGGCGATGTTGTGAATGTTATCGCCCAGGATGGTGGTCATCTGCCGACGCTGCACCTCGGACACCCGGTTGTGCGGGTGCATGATGAAGATGTCGACGTTGTCGCAGGCCTTGCAGCCCTCGATGGCCGCCGAGCCGGTGTCACCCGAGGTGGCACCCATGATCACCACGCGCTCGTTGCGCTTGGCGAGCACGTAATCGAGCAGGCGACCGAGCAGTTGCAGAGCGAAATCCTTGAACGCCAGGGTCGGGCCATGGAACAGCTCGAGCACCCACTCGTTGCCATTCAACTGGCGCAGCGGCGCCACGGCGGAATGCTCGAACACGCCATAGGTGTCTTCGAGGATCTTCTTGAAATCGGCATCCGGAATGCTGCCGGTGACGAACGGGCGCATCACCCGGAACGCCAGCTCGTGGTACGGCAGGCCAACCCAGGAAGCTATTTCCTCCTGAGTGAAGCGCGGCAGGTTTTCCGGCACATAAAGGCCGCCGTCAGTGGCCAGACCGGCCAGCAGGACATCTTCGAAATTCAGGGCCGGTGCCTGGCCGCGAGTGCTGATATAACGCATTGTCTGCAAACCTTCGGTTGAGCGTCACGCCGCGAGCAAAGCGCGGCGTGCGGCTGAATTAGCTGAGTTGTTCGACGCGGATGCGCACGACGTTGCCGACCACATCGGTCAGCGCCTCCAGTGCCGAAATGGCGTCGTTCATGCGCTGCTCGGCAACGCGATGAGTGACCAGGATCATAGGCACCAGGCCATCCTGTTCTTCGACTTCTTTCTGCATGATCGATTCGATATTGATGCCGCGCTCCGACAGAATGCTCGCCACCTGAGCCAGAACGCCAGGGCGATCCTTGGCCTGAATGCGCAGGTAATAGGCGCTTTCACATTCAGCGATGGGCAGGATCGGATGGTCGGACAGCGAATCCGGCTGGAAGGCCAGATGCGGTACGCGATTGGTCGGATCAGTGGTCAGGGCACGCACCACATCGACCAGATCCGCCACCACCGCCGAAGCGGTCGCCTCCATGCCAGCGCCAGCACCGTAGAACAGCGTGCTGCCAGCAGCGTCGCCATTGACCATTACCGCATTCATCACGCCATTGACGTTGGCGATCAGACGGTCGGCCGGAATCAGCGTCGGGTGCACGCGCAGCTCGATACCGGCCTCGGTACGGCGTGCAACGCCCAAATGCTTGATGCGGTAGCCCAGCGCTTCGGCATAGTTGACGTCAGCGGTGGTCAGTTTGGTGATGCCTTCGGTGTAGGCCTTGTCGAACTGCAGCGGAATACCGAAAGCGATGGACGCCAGAATGGTCAGTTTGTGAGCCGCATCGATACCCTCGACGTCGAAGGTCGGATCAGCTTCGGCATAACCCAGCGCCTGCGCCTCGGCCAGCACGTCTTCGAAGGTACGACCCTTCTCGCGCATTTCACTGAGGATGAAGTTGCCGGTGCCATTGATGATTCCGGCCAGCCAGTTGATGCGGTTGGCCGCCAGGCCTTCACGGATCGCCTTGATCACCGGGATGCCGCCAGCCACCGCCGCTTCGAAGGCGACGATCACGCCCTTCTCGCGAGCGCGGGCGAATATCTCGTTGCCGTGCACGGCGATCAGCGCCTTGTTGGCGGTCACCACGTGCTTGCCATTGTCGATGGCCTTGAGCACCAGCTCACGAGCGATGCTGTAGCCGCCGATCAGTTCTACGACGATGTCGATCTCGGGGTTGCTGGCCACCGCGAAGACATCGTCAGTAATGGTAATGCCGGTCGTTTGGTACTGAGGCTTGGGTGTACGGGTAGCGATCTGCGCCACCTCGATGCCACGCCCGGCACGACGCGCGATTTCCTCGGCGTTGCGCTTGAGCACATTAACGGTACCGCCACCGACGGTACCCAGCCCACAGATGCCTACTTTGACCGGATTCACACTAGACTCCCCAACTGCACTGCATAGAACGCCCGGAGCGTGCTCCAGGCGTGGAAAAAGAGCCGCACATTACGAAGCGGCCAATGGATAGTCAATCGACTACCCCTTCAAATCACTTGGCTTCCAGCGCCAGTTTTGCCAACTGCGCTGCGGGCTGATAGCCCGGAATCATTTTGCCGTTTTCCAGGATGATCGCTGGCGTGCCATTGATGCCGATCATCTGCCCGAGCTGATACTGCTCGGCCACCGGATTGTCGCAAGTGGCCTCAGCCACCGACTGACGCGATTTGGCCTGATTCATCGCCGCCTGACGATCCTTCGAGCACCAGACGCTGGCAAGATCCTTGGCGCCCTTGCTACCAAGCCCCTGACGCGGGAAGGCCAGATAACGTACTTCGATACCCTGCTTGTTGAGCTCAGCCACTTCGCTGTGCAGCTTCTGGCAATAACCGCAGTCGGTGTCGGTGAACACGGTGATATGTGCTTTCGGCTCCTTGGGCGCGAACACCACCATGTCCTTGGCAGGAATGGCATTGATCTGCTTGGCGATGGCGCGGCTCTCTTCAGCCTCGGTCAGGTTGATGGCTTGCCCGTCCTTGAACTGGAACAGGTAACCCTGCATGACGAATTGCCCGTCGGCGCTGGCATACAGCTGGCGACCGCCCTTGAGCTGTACCTGATAGACACCGGGCATCGGGCTTTCGGCAATGGCTTCAATCGGCAGATCAGGCTGGATCGACAACAGGTTCTTGCGGATCGTCTGATCCGGATCGGCGGCATGGCCGAGGGTGCTGACCAGACCAAGGGCCATGGCCGCGAAAATGCGGGTCACACGCATGAATACTCCTATCGAGCGACGGGGTGACGAGGGAAGAACGAAGATTATCACAACCGCAGCTGCAGGCCGCAGAGCCAGGATGCAAAGCGCGAACTACCGCAACCGATTCATCCCCGCGGATGGTGCTGCGCATGCAACGCCTGCAAGCGAGCCCGCGCCACGTGGGTGTAGATTTGCGTGGTGGACAGATCACTGTGCCCCAGAAGCATCTGCACCACACGCAGATCCGCGCCATGGTTGAGCAGATGGGTCGCGAAAGCGTGGCGCAAGGTATGCGGCGACAGCGACTTGGCGATACCGGCCACCTTGGCCTGATGCTTGATGCGGTGCCAGAAGGTCTGCCGAGTCATCTGCTCGCCGCGCAAACTGGGGAACAGCACATCGCCTGGTCGCCCGCCGAGCAGAACCGGCCGCGCCTCGCGACAATAACGCTCGACCCAGCGGATCGCTTCCTCACCCATGGGTACCAGGCGCTCTTTACTGCCCTTGCCGAACACACGCACCACACCCTGACGCAGATTGACCTGCTCCAGGGTCAGGCCAATCAGCTCACTGACCCGCAGCCCGCAGGCATACAGCACCTCGAGCATGGCGCGATCACGCAGCCCGATGGGATCACCCAGATCGGGCGCCGCCAGCAGTGCCTCGACATCTGCCTCGGACAGAGACTTGGGCAACGGCCGACCGAGCTGCGGCATATCCACCTGCAAGGTCGGGTCGGTTTCGATCACTCCCTCACGCAGCAGAAATCGATAAAAACCGCGCATCCCGGAAATCAGCCGCGCCGTGGAGCGCGCCTTGTAGCCCTCATTCATGCGCCAGGCAAGATGATCGAGCAACACGTCGCGCCCCACTGCCTGCAGCTCGACGTCGCGACCTTGCAGCCAACCGTTGAGCAAAGCCAGATCACTGCGGTACGCCGACCGGGTGTGCACGGAAAGGCCTTTCTCCAGCCACAACGTCTCGATGAAACGCTCGATCAGCGGATGGTCGACTGCAGACATCGGTTACCCCTGAAACAGCAAAGGTTTGGCGGCGCCAGTGGCACGCGCACGATCAGAAACCAGGCAGCACCGGCACCGGCTTGCCGTCCTCGCCCATGGCCACGAAACTGAAGGCCCCGCGAATGGCAAGTTCACGGCGGGCGCCATACATGTCCTCGACGAACACGTCGACCTGCACCTTCATGCTGGTGTTGCCGACCGCACTCACCCGACCGACCAGTTCGACGATGGTACCGGCAGGAATCGGATGGCTGAAGTCGATACGATCGGAGGACACCGTGACCAGCGGCAGTCGGCAGAAACGGGTGGCAGCAATAAACGACACCTCATCCATCCATGCCATGGCAGTGCCGCCAAACAGGGTGTTGTGATGATTGGTGGTCGGCGGAAACACCGCCTTGGCCACGCGCGTTTCGGAAAGTTCGGTACGCCGCTGGATTTCCTGCTCTCTGGGAGTCATCACTCAGAACCTGCTCACAACGTTGGTGTGCGTATTGGATACGAAAATCGCACCTACACCTAATAGGAAAGGCCTCTACAAGGCGGAAGCGGGCGGTGGATGCAGAGCTTTCTTTTTGTAGGAGGGGCTTTAGCCGCGAGCTCTTTACGCCTAGCTAGGAAAAATCGAGGCTAAAGCCTCTCCCACAAAAGCTCTGCTCACCGTCCGCTCCCGCCACGCTGCTGCCACTTCAACAAACGCCAGAAACGAAAAAAGCAGCACAAGGCTGCTTTTTTCGTGAGGGAAGCGTGGCTTAAGCCAGCTTCTCCTTGATGCGTGCTGCCTTGCCGGACAGGTCGCGGAGGTAGTACAGCTTGGCCTTGCGAACATCACCACGACGCTTGACAGACAGGCTGTCAACCAGCGGGCTGTAAGTCTGGAAAGTACGCTCAACGCCTACGCCGCTGGAGATCTTGCGCACGGTGAAGGCGCTGTTCAGACCACGGTTACGCTTGGCGATTACTACACCTTCGAACGCCTGCAGACGCTGACGGTCACCTTCCTTTACTTTTACCTGGACGACTACGGTATCGCCCGGGGCAAAGGTAGGGATCTCTTTACCCATCTGCTCAGCTTCGAGTTGCTGAATGATTTTGTTGGTCATGCTGCGCTCCTAAGACGGGCCGTCAGGCCGGCCATCGATACATTAGTTATCGTCCTGCTGGCGGATGTATTCCTCCAGCAGCTTTTTCTCTTCCCCAGAAAGCGAGCGGCTATCCAGAAGATCGACACGACGTTCCCAGGTACGCCCCAGGGACTGCTGCAAACGCCAGCGCCGGATGTGTTCGTGGTTGCCGCCAAGCAGCACCTCAGGAACACGTTTATCCGCATACACCTCCGGACGGGTGTAATGCGGGCAGTCGAGCAAGCCATCCGTGAAGGAGTCTTCCTCGGCCGAATCTGCATGACCCAATGCACCAGGCAAAAGGCGCGTTACCGCATCGATCAGCACCATGGCCGGCAGCTCACCGCCGGACAGGACGTAGTCGCCAATCGACCATTCCTCGTCGACATGCGTTTCGATGAAACGCTCGTCGACGCCTTCGTAGCGGCCAGCGATAAGGATCAAACGCTCCTCCTTCGCCAGCTCGCGTACCGCCGCCTGCGTCAGCGGGCGGCCTTGTGGCGAAAGGTAGATCACCTTCGCCTGACCGCCGCTGGCCTGCCTGGCATCAGCCAAGGCATCTTCGAGCGGCTTGATCTTCATCACCATGCCAGGACCACCACCGAAGGGGCGGTCGTCAACGGTGTGATGACGATCCGTGGTGTAACTGCGTGGGTTCCAGCAGGTCAGCTGCAACAGCTCCTGCTTGACCGCACGGCTGGTAATGCCGTAATCGCCGATGGCGGCGAACATTTCCGGGAACAGCGTAATGACATCGACGCGCAAGCTAGGCATGGCGTCAGAAATCCGCATCCCAGTCGACCCGCATCTCGCCAGCCTCGAGGCTGATCGACAACACACACTGCTGCGTATAAGGCAACAGGCGCTCGCGATCATCGAGGCTGCCGATGCACGGCTTGACCGCCATCACATCATTGGCACCGGTCTCGAACAGATGATCGATCTTGCCGAGCAATTGCCCTTCTTGATCGATGACGCTAAGACCTTCCAGCTGATACCAGTAGAACTCGCCGTCTTCCAGTTCCGGTAGCTGGCTGCGGGGAACGCAGATCTCGAAGCCGGCGTATGTACGCGCAACCTCACGATCATCGAGCCCTTTCAGCCTGGCGACCAGAACCTTGCCCTGCAAACGTCCACCAGCCAGTTCAACCTGTTTCACCTCGCCATCGCGCCGCAGCGTCCAGCGAGGGTAGTCGAGCACGTTATCCAGAGGATCGGTAAAGGAAAACACCTTCACCTCACCCTTGACGCCATGCACCGAGACAATCTTGCCAAGAACCATCAGATCCTCGGCGGGAGCCGGCGTCGTGCTCATAAAGTGCTTAGGCAGCAGCCTTGGCAGCTTCTTTCAGCAGCTGAGCAACACGCTCAGACGGCTGCGCGCCCTGGCCCAGCCAGTAGGTAGCGCGTTCTTGATTTACGGACAGCTTGATTTCAGCACCCGAAGCGACCGGATTGAAGAAGCCAATACGCTCTACGAAGCGACCGTCGCGCGCATTGCGGCTGTTGGTCACGGTCAGGTGGTAGAAGGGGCGCTTTTTGGAGCCGCCACGAGCGAGACGAATAGTTACCATGTGAACATCGTTCCTGTAGTCGGTGCTAACTTGAGGCACACATCAAAATGGGCCTAGGCCCGAAAGGCCGCATATTCTAAGGATTATGCGGCTGTTTGCAAATCTCTTTTTCCGCCGGCCGTCGATAGACCGGCACAGAAGCTTCAGAACTTCGGCATACCGCCGCCCGGCATCATACTGCCCATGCCGCGCATCATCTTGGCCATGCCGCCTTTGGCGGTGAATTTCTTCATCATTTTCTGCATTTGCTTGTGCTGCTTGATCAGCCGACCAATGTCCTGCACCTGAGTGCCAGAACCTTGGGCAATGCGGCGCTTGCGCGAACCGCTGATGATCTCGGGATCACGGCGCTCGGCAGGCGTCATGGAGTTGATGATCGACTCCATCTGCTTGAATTGCTTTTCCGCCGCACCCTGGGCACCGCCCATCTGCGACAGGTTGACGCCCCCCATCTGCGGCAGCTTGTCCATCAGGCCGCCAAGGCCGCCCATGTTCTTCATCTGCTGTAGCTGGTCACGAAAATCTTCGAGATCGAAGCCCTTGCCTTTCTTCAGCTTCTTGCTGAGCTTCTCGGCCTTGTCACGATCGAGGGTCTGTTCGGCCTGTTCGATCAGGCTGAGCACGTCACCCATGCCAAGGATACGCGAGGCAATCCGCTCGGGATGGAACGGCTCAAGCGCGTCGCTTTTCTCGCCCATACCGATGAACTTGATCGGCTTGCCGGTAATCGCACGAACCGACAGCGCGGCACCACCCCGCGCATCGCCGTCGACCTTGGTCAGCACGACGCCAGTGAGCGGCAGGGCGTCATTAAAGGCTTTGGCCGTATTGGCAGCATCCTGACCGGTCATGGCGTCGACCACGAACAGGGTTTCCACCGGCTTGACCGCTGCGTGAAGGGCCTGAATCTCGGCCATCATCTCGGCATCGATGGCCAGACGACCGGCGGTATCCACCAGCACTACATCTATGTACTTGAGCTTGGCCTCGCGGATCGCCGCTTCAGCGATAGCGACCGGCTTCTGAGTGATATCAGATGGGAAGAACGTCACCCCGATATCGCTGGCCAGAGTTTCCAGCTGCTTGATCGCGGCGGGGCGGTAAACGTCCGCGGACACCACCATCACGCTCTTTTTCTTACGTTCCTTGAGGAACCGTGCCAGCTTGCCAACGGTGGTGGTCTTACCTGCACCCTGCAGACCGGCCATCAGTACAACCGCCGGCGGCGTAGTGCTCAGGTCAAGGTCTTCGTTGGCCGCACCCATGAGGCTTTCCAGCTCCAGGCGCACGATCTTCACGAACGCCTGGCCAGGCGTCAGACTCTTCGATACCTCAGTGCCGACTGCGCGATCCTTGACCCGGGCGACAAAATCCTTGACCACAGGCAGGGCCACGTCGGCCTCGAGCAGCGCCATGCGCACTTCGCGCAGGGTGTCCTTAATATTGTCCTCGGTCAGCTTGGCCTTGCCAGTGACGCTGCGCAGGGTCTGCGAGAGGCGATCTGTTAAATTTTCGAACATGCGCGTTCCTATCGGGCCGGATGTGCTGGCAACAAACGTCGGATTATAACGGAGACTGCCCTGCTGTTGAGGCTTCTTTATCGGAGCCCTTGCGACATATGAGACCTGATAGCGCTTGCGGTCTTTTGGCGACAACCGTTGTGTGCCACACTCAGCGCCTTTCAGGCCTAGTCATTCAGGATCTATGCACCCTCTGTTGCCCAGCCTCGCCGCAGCCATTTTCTATTTTGGCGCCGCCAGCTACCAAGGCCTGCACCTGACCCGTCGCAGTACACCCAGCAAACGCGTGCTGGCGCTTCTCGGCGTCATTGCCCTGTTCTTCCATGGTGGCAGCCTGTTCATGCAGATGCATAACAGCACCGGCCTGACCCTGGACTTCTTCAACGCTGCCAGCCTGATCGCCTATACGGTGATCGTGCTCATTCTGCTGGCCAGCCAGCGCATGCCGGTGGAAAACCTGCTGCTGTTCCTCTTCCCCCTCGGTGGCCTCACGGTACTGTGCGCCCAGTTCATGCCCAGCGGCACCACTCAGCCGCTCGAAGAAGGTCCGGGTATCCTCGCCCATATCCTGCTGTCGATCATGGCGTACGGCATGCTGACCATCGCCATGTTCCAGTCGCTGCTGCTACTGGTGCAGGATCACCAGCTCAAACACAAGCATCCGTCCGGGCTGATCCGCAACTTCCCACCCTTGCAGACCATGGAGAGCCTTTTGTTCGGCTTCCTGTGGTGCGGCTGGGCGCTGCTCTCGCTGTCGCTGCTGTCCGGGGCAATCTTCATCGATAACCTGTTCACCCAGCACCTGGTGCACAAGACCATTCTGTCCTGCTTCGCCTGGGTGGTGTTCGCTGTGCTGCTGTGGGGCCGTCACCAGCTTGGCTGGCGTGGGCACAAGGCGATCCGCTGGACGCTGGCCGGGTTCTGCCTGCTGATGCTGGCATTCTTCGGCAGCAAGCTGGTTCGCGAATTCATCCTCCACATCTGATCGTGGACACACCCTCTCCCCTACCCCAGCTAGCGCTGCTACTTGTGCTGCTGGGCTGCGCCGCGTTCTTTATCTGCGCGCGTACCGTGCTGTTCAGCCTCAATCGCTATCGCCTGCGCCACCGAGCCCGCCAAGGCCATCGTGCCGCTGCTCGGCTGATCCGCCTACTGGATCAACCACAGCGCCTCTCGGCCACCCTGCGTATCGGCACCATCTGCAGCACCATGGCCGCCTCGGTGGCCGCCACTCTGCTCGCGCTGAACCAGGGCGGCACCGCGACTCTGGCCATTTCACCGTTCCTGCTGACCCTGGCCGCCCTGATGCTGGCCCATCCGCTCGGGCGCGTACTGGCCATTCTGCCGGCGCCGCTGTTCGCCTACCCGGCAAGCCGCCCGCTGACGCTCTTCAGCACACTGCTGTCACCGCTGACCCGCCTGCTGCTGAGCATCAGCCAGGCGCTACGCAGCAGGATCGGCAAACCCGCGCCAGGCCAGCACGATGACCTCAGTCTCGAAGAGCTGCGCAGCGCACTGCAGGCCGACGACCTGCCACTGCCCAGCGAAAGACGCGCCATGCTGCTCGGTGTGCTCGAACTGGATCGGGTCAACGTCGACGACATCATGATTCCCCGCCACGAAGTCACCGGCATCGACCTGCACGGCAGCACGCCATTGGCCGAGCAGATCCGCAACGCCTCGCACACCCGCCTGCCGGTGTATCGCGACAGCCTCAACCAGACCGAAGGCATCCTGCACATGCGGCGCCTGGCGGGCCGTGGCGAGCTGAACGAAAGCAGCCTGCTGCAGGCCTGCGATGCGCCCTATTTCGTGCCGGAGGGGACGACGCTGGCCACCCAGCTGGTGAATTTCCAGCAGCACAAGTACCGCACCGGTATCGTCGTCGACGAGTACGGCGAAGCCATGGGCATCGTCACCGTGGAAGACATTTTGGAAGAGATCGTCGGCGACCTGAGCACCGTGGAAACCGCGCACCCGAGCGAATTTCATGCGCTAGGCGATGGTACCTGGTCGATCAAGGGCAGCGCCTACATACGCGAAGTGAACCGCGGCCTGGGCTGGAGCCTGCCGGTCGACGAGATCGAAGACCGTCAATGGCCTGGTGACGGAAATATTGGAGAACATCCCGGACAGCGCCGTATGCCTGCAGGTCGGCCGCTACCGCCTGGAAATCCTCAAGGCCAGCGGCAGCCGGGTACTCGAGGTACGGGCCTGGGAGGCCCTGCAGAGGTGAAGCAGCCAGCAGGAGCAGTACTCCCGCTGACTCTAAGTTTTAGAACCTTTTGAAAGTCTCGCGAGCTAGAGCAATGCAAGGCAAAAACAGGCGAGGAAGCAGAGTGTACTTTTGTACATGAGCATTCCGAGCCTGTTTTTAACGCAGCAGTGCCGACTCGCAGCAGACTTGAACAGGTTCTTACAGCTCGACGTTCACCGCCTGCGCCGAACGCAGCGCCTTGGCGCGTGCAGCCTCCAGCGACTCATCACGGGCCAGCGCCACGCCCATGCGGCGCTGACCGCTGACTTCCGGCTTGCCGAACAGACGCAGTGCGGTATCCGGCTCGGTGAGCGCGGCGCCGAGGTTGCCGAAGCTGACCTGCTGCGACTCGCCTTCGACCAGAATCACCGCCGAGGCCGACGGGCCGAACTGGCGGATCGCCGGGATCGGCAAGCCGAGAATGGCCCGTGCATGCAGAGCGAACTCGGACAGATCCTGAGAAATCAGGGTCACCAGACCGGTGTCATGGGGGCGCGGGGAAATTTCGCAGAACCACACCTGATCACCCTTGACGAACAGCTCGACGCCGAACAGGCCACGGCCACCGAGAGAACCGGTCACGGCCAGGGCGATGCGCTCAGCCTCGGCGCGTGCGGCCGGGCTCATCGCCTGAGGCTGCCAGGACTCCTGATAGTCGCCCTTCTCCTGACGGTGACCGACCGGTGCACAGAAGGTGGTGCCGCCGACGTGGCGCACGGTCAGCAGGGTGATTTCGTAATCGAAGTCGATGAACCCTTCGACGATCACCCGGCCTTTGCCAGCACGACCGCCAGCCTGAGCGTAATCCCAGGCCTTCTGCACGTCATCGGCGCCCTTGAGCACCGACTGGCCCTTGCCCGACGAACTCATGATCGGCTTGACCACGCAGGGGAAACCGATGGCGCTGACCGCAGCCTGGAACTCCTCGAGGGAGTCGGCGAACTGATACGGCGAGGTCGGCACGCCCAGTTCTTCGGCGGCCAGGCGGCGGATGCCTTCACGGTTCATGGTCAATTGCGCGGCACGTGCGCTAGGGATCACCGTGTAGCCTTCGTTTTCCAGCTCGACCAGCGTAGCGGTGGCGATCGCCTCGATCTCCGGCACGATGTAATGCGGCTTCTCCAGCTCGATCACCGCGCGCAACGCCGCGCCATCGAGCATGCTGATCACGTGGCTGCGATGCGCCACCTGCATGGCCGGAGCGTTGGCATAACGGTCGACGGCGATGACTTCGACGCCGAGGCGCTGCAGCTCGATCACCACTTCCTTGCCGAGCTCACCCGAGCCACACAGCAACACACGGGTCGCGCTAGGCGACAGGGGGGTTCCGATACGGGGCATAACAGGATCCTTGGGTAGCAGGAGAATTCACAGGCTGTGTGAAAACTACTGCGCTCGGTCATGCGGCGTTAAAAACCAGCTCAAAATGCTCATTTACAACTCGTAAACTGCGCTTTTTCGCCGGTTTTTGCCTTGCCTGACCTTCGCTCGCTACGTTTTCACACGGCCTGTTCAGGCGGCGATTTTAATCACGGCAGGCGCCGACCGCGAACTAAATCGCTGCACCGTCAATCGGCAAGGCAGCGCAACGGCTCTGAATCGAGGTGTTTCGCCGGCGGCAGGCGGATGCTTGCCAGGGGCATTATTGATCTCGCGAATTGCCATGGATCAACGCGGCAAGATCACGCGTCAGCTACGCTCAAAGTGGATGCCGCCGCTGCGTCAGTAACACACGCAGCGGCGCAGCTCCTGGCAGGCAAGACTTCCAGAGGAGGCATCGCCATGGACGCGTTCCACATCATGATCGTGCTTTTGGTCAGCGGCTTTCTGCTGCTGGGAATCGGCTTCAACAACCGCGAGCAGGAATGGGGCATCTGGCTAACCGGCCTGGGCGCGCTGTCGATGTTTGCGCCACTGTTCTTCAAGGTGTTCATCGAGTTCGGCTGAGGCGTGCAGTTTCGAGCCTGCTCGAAAACCTGATCAGTCGCCGCTCTGCCAGCGTCGGGCGGATGCCTGGTCGCTCTCCCGTCCTTCGACCCAGCGCGGGCCGTCGGCGGTGTCCTCTTTCTTCCAGAACGGTGCCTGGGTCTTCAGGTAGTCCATGATGAACTCACAGGCCTCGAACGCCGCCTGTCGGTGCGCACTGGCTACGCCAACGAAGACGATTGGCTCGCCCGGCTCCAGCCGGCCGACACGGTGAATCACTTCGACGCCCAGCAGCGGCCAGCGCTCGCGCGCCTGGGACTCGATACCGGCCAGAGCCTTTTCCGTCATGCCGGGGAAGTGCTCGAGATACATCCCCGCCACATCGCGGCCATCGTTGAAATCACGCACGTAGCCAACGAAACAGGCCACCGCACCGACACCGGTATTGGCCGCATGCACGGCATTGGTCTCCAGCCCCGGATCGAAAACCGCCTGCTGTACACGAATGCCCATCTCAGCCTCCGGTAACCGTGGGGAAGAACGCCACCGCGTCGCCATCGACCAGCGGTTCGCTCAGCGCGCAGAGCTCTTCATTGCGTGCGCACATCAAGCCGCGCTCGGCGAGCACTTCCCACACCCCGCCGCGCGCCAGCAGGTGCAGACGCAGCTCGTCGAGGGTGGCAAAGCCGGGTTGCAGTTGTTCGGCATCCAGACCGAGGGTTTCGCGGTAACGGGCGAAGTACTGCACGCTGATCATCGCTCGCCCTCGTCTGCCAGGAAGTGGCCGCTCTTGCCGCCGACCTTTTCCAGCAAACGCACCTGCTCGATGACCATGCCGCGATCCACCGCCTTGCACATGTCGTAGATGGTCAGCGCGGCGACGCTGGCAGCGGTGAGCGCTTCCATTTCCACCCCGGTCTGCCCGGTGAGTTTGCAGCGGGCGCGAATCAGCACGGCGTCATTACCGTCGGCCTGCAGCTCGACCTTGACGCTGGTCAGCATCAGCGGGTGGCACAGCGGAATCAGATCCGAGGTTTTCTTCGCGGCCTGAATGCCGGCAATGCGTGCTACGGCGAAAACGTCGCCCTTGGGATGCTCGCCGTCGACGATCATCTGCAGCGTCTCGGTACGCATGCGTACGCGAGCCTCGGCCACGGCCTCGCGTATGGTCTGCGCCTTGTCGCTGACGTCGACCATATTGGCGCGCCCCTGGGAGTCGAGATGGGTGAGCACGGGCAATCTCCGAATGAATGATGCGGAGATTGTAAGCCTCAACCCTCAGGCTTCAAGCCAAAAGAGCGTGACGAGGTTGCAGCTCTCGTCACGCTTGCCACTCGAGACAGGTTGCCTGCCGCTACATATGGCTTTCCGCGTACTCGGCGAGTATCGAGCGTGGAACGCCCTGCAGGGTGATGTGCACGCCGTGCTCGAAGCCTTTGAACCGCTCAGTGAGGTAGGTCAGGCCTGAGCTGGGTGCCGACAGATAGGGCGTGTCGATCTGCGCCAGGTTGCCCAGGCAGATCACCTTGGAACCACTGCCGGCGCGGGTGATGATGGTCTTCATCTGGTGCGGGGTGAGGTTCTGACACTCGTCGATAAGGATCAGGCTCTGCTGGAAGCTGCGTCCGCGGATGTAGTTCAGGGATTTGAACTGCAACGGCACCTTCTGCAGGATGTAGTCGACGCTGCCGTGGGTGTTCTCGTCGTCCATGTGCAGGGCTTCGAGGTTATCGGTGATAGCGCCCAGCCAGGGCTCCATCTTCTCGGCCTCGGTACCGGGCAGGAAACCGATCTCCTGATCCAGCCCCTGTACCGAACGGGTGGCGATGATGCGCCGGTAGCGCTTGTTGACCATGGTCTGCTCGATGGCCGCCGCCAGGGCCAGGATGGTCTTGCCGGAACCGGCGGCGCCGGTCAGGTTGACCAGGTGGATATCGGGGTCGAGCAATGCGTAGAGCGCCAGCGCCTGATAGATGTCCCGCGGCTTGAGGCCCCAAGCCTCCTGGTGCATCAGCGGCTCCTGATGCAGATCGAGAATCAGCAGTTCGCCGCCTTCAGCCTCTTTGACCCAGCCGACGAAACCCTGCTCGTCGATGATGAATTCGTTGACGTTGACCCCCGGCAGTTCCTCGCTCAACTGCACGCGATGCCAGGTGCGGCCATGGCCCTGACGGGTATCGACCTTGGCGACACGGTCCCAGAAGGCGCCTTCGACGTTGTGATAGCCCTTGGAGAGCAGCGAGATGTCGTCGACCAGTTGGTCGGTGTGATAGTCCTCGGAATCCAGACCGCAGCCACGCGCCTTCAGGCGCATGTTGATGTCCTTGGTCACCAGCACCACCGAGGTGCCCGGCCGGCGTGATTTCAGTTCGACCAGCTGGTTGATAATCTTGTTGTCGTTGAGGTCTTCCGGCAGCCAGGTAACCGGCGCCGCACTCTTGCTCATGAGAATCGATAGAAAACCGCGGGGATCGTTCTTGCCACGCTGAATCGGTACACCGTGCTCGACTTCCTCGGGGCTGGCGCCATCGAGGATCTTGTCGATCAGACGAATCGCCTGGCGACACTCGGCGGCGACCCCCTGCTTGCCGGTTTTCAGCTTGTCGAGTTCCTCCAGCACGGTCATCGGAATGGCGACGTGGTGTTCTTGGAAATTGAGTAGCGCGTTGGGATCGTGAATCAGGACATTGGTGTCGAGGGCATACAAGGTTGGGGCGGTGGGCTTGATGCGTCCGTGGTCATCCATACTCGTCACCTCTTGTCGGATCCAGCGACGGAATGCCAGGACGGCGCTCCGCCACACAGGGCCACCGACTCCCCGATAAGCGGGGAGGTACAAACGGATGAGGGCCAAGGGCCGCCACCTGTCTGCAGGGTTCGGCGGTCTTTCAAGGCGTGGCCTGCGACGGTGGATCATCATGATCGGTTCGCGGCAAACCACAGTTCGTTGATACTCCAAAAAATGTGACAGGAAAATGATCTTTTCAGATTTTTGAAGTTTATTTTTCGGTTAGACGAATGACGCTTGGCGCTCGCGCAGCTCGCCGCTAAAGTCCTAAGTCCTGCTGCAGCGCGCCGTCAGGCAAATCGCCCCACCATCTTCCCCGCTCAGTCACTGCACGTGCCACCGAATCGGCTAGAATCGGCGCTCCGCTGAAGGAGACGCCCCAATGCTGATGGTGATTTCACCCGCCAAGACCCTGGATTACGACACCGCGCCGGTGACGTCACGCTTCACCCAACCCGAGTTCCTCGACCACTCCCAGGAACTCGTCGCCCAGCTGCGCGAATTCTCCCCCGCGCAAGTCGCCGAGCTGATGCACCTGTCGGACAAGCTCGCCGGCCTTAATGCCGCACGCTTCGGCAGCTGGACACCGGCCTTCGACACGCAGAACGCCAAACAGGCACTGCTGGCGTTCAAGGGCGACGTGTACACAGGTCTTGATGCCGAAAGCTTCGCTGAGGCGGATTTCGACTTCGCCCAGCAACACCTGCGCATGCTTTCCGGCCTGTACGGTCTGCTGCGCCCGCTGGATCTGATGATGCCCTACCGCCTGGAAATGGGTACCAAGCTGGCCAATGCCCGCGGCAAGGATCTCTACGCCTTCTGGGGCGAGCACATCAGCGAGTGGCTGAACGAAGCCTTGCAGGCCCAGGGCGACGACGTGCTGCTCAATCTGGCGTCCAACGAGTACTTCGGCGCGGTCAAGCGCAAGGTACTCAAGGCGCGCATCATCGATACCGAGTTCAAGGACCTGAAGAACGGTCAGTACAAGATCATCAGCTTCTACGCCAAGAAGGCCCGCGGCCTGATGGCTCGCCACGTGATCCGGGAGCGCCTGAAGAACCCGCAGGATCTCAAGGACTTCGACGACCAGGGTTACCGCTTCTCGGCCAAGGACTCCAGCGCCGACAAGCTGGTATTCCTGCGCGATCACGCCCCGGACTGATCTCGCCAGAAACATCCGCCAACCCCTGCGCACGTGCCGAGGCAACCGGGCTTGTGTAGGATTGGCCTACATTCGACGTTCAAGGTCCAGCGATGATTTTCGGCGCGATTCTGGTACTCAGCTGGTTCATCCTGCTGATCCGCTACCCGGCCAAAGCCCTGCCCATTTCCCTCGCCGCACTGGTCGGCCTGGGGCTGGTGTCGAGCTGGGTGCTGTGGCAGGAGAGCCGCGAGAATCGCCACCTGGCTCACCTCGAGCTGCGCCTGAGCCATGCGCCGCAAAGCTGCCCGGCAGATCGCCCGCTGAGCGTGCACCTGCACAACGGTAGCCAAGCCGCACTGCTGGAGCTGCGTTGGCAGGTAGCCGCCTACCGCCCTGGCGACAGCGTCAACCTGGCGCAGCGGCTTTACGAAACCCCGCGTTACAGCGGCCCTGGCGAATTGCTGCCGGGGGCCGACTGGCAAACCTGCCTGCCCCTGCCTACCCTGCGTAGCGGCTATCGCGCCAGCACCCTGGAGTTTCGTGCCGAACAGCTGCAAGGTACGTTCAGCCGCTGACCGGCACCTGAAAATATCCAGATAACAACAAGCACAAGGATTGCCCATGAGCCACCCCACGGTTCTGATCACCGGCTGTTCCAGTGGCATCGGCCGCGCACTGGCGGACACCTTTCTGCAGCAGGGCTACCAAGTCTGGGCCAGCGCCCGTAAAGAGGAAGACGTGGCACGCCTGAGCGCAGCCGGCTTCAACGCCGTGCAACTGGACGTGAACGACGCCGACGCTGTCGAGCGACTGGCCGTGACGCTCAAGGAACGCATCGGCGGCCTGGACGTACTGATCAACAATGCCGGCTATGGCGCCATGGGCCCGCTGCTCGATGGCGGTGCCGCAGCGATGCGCCGGCAGTTCGAAACCAATGTGTTCTCCATCGTCAGCGTGACTCGGGCGTTGTTCCCGTTGCTGCGCCAGAACAAAGGGCTGGTGGTGAACATCGGCAGTGTATCCGCCTTATTGGCCACCCCGTTCGCAGGCGCCTACTGCGCCTCCAAGGCTGCCGTCCACGCTCTTAGCGACGCCCTGCGCCTTGAGCTCGCGCCTTTCGGCGTCGGCGTGCTGGAAGTGCAGCCGGGCGCCATCGAATCAAGCTTCGGCACTCAGGCCAGCCGCCAGGCCGAGCAGTTGATCAGCGAGCATTCGCCCTGGTGGCCCATGCGTGACGGCATCCGTGCCCGCGCCATGGCGTCACAGGACAACCCGACGCCGGCCAGCCATGTCGCTCGTAATGTGTTCGCCGCCGTGAACAGCGGCAAGCGACCACGGATCATACGCCTGGGCAATGGCTGCCGCGCACTGCCGCTGCTCGCCGCCCTGCTACCGGGCGCACTGCTGGATCGCATATTGAGCCGCCGCTTCGGTCTGGATCGCGCCTTGTAGAACCCGGCGCCAGCGGCGAGACTCAAAGCTCCACCTTTGCACCGAGCCGTGCCGCCATGCCCCCATCCCATTCTTCCGTCGCCATGACTCGCTACGCCGTCATCGGCGTGGTCGCAGCCGTGCTGCTCAACCTGCTGCTGCGCAGCTTCGTCAAACTCGGCGGCGTGCTGGCAACACTGGTGATCGCCGCCAGCGTGGCGGCGATCATGGCCCTGCTGTTCGCCTGGCAGCAGCGTCGCCCACCAACCCGCGGTGAACGGCGCCGCCTGGTGTGGCTGTACGGCGGCATGCTGGCGCTGCTGTATGTCGGCCTGTTGACCATGATGACGCTGCAGGACGAGCCCAGCCCGATGGGCGTGGTGATCTTCGCGCTGCACTACCTGAGCTATCCGCTGCTCGCGCAAATGCTCTTTTCGGAACGAATATTCAAAAGAATGCCCTGATCAAGCGGCACTTGCGGGACGATCGCGGCTCTACACTCGTTACCAATAAGCCTGATCGGAACGTCGATGAGAACCAGCCGGCACCTCAAAACCCAGGAGCAACGCATCATGTTTGCGCTGCTCGCTGCGCTGTTGATCGTGCAGATCGTCATTTATCTGGTCAGTGTGCGTACCAATCGCGGCATCGTTGAAGACACCACTGCCACGCAATTGGCAACCACCGCTCAAGTGGTCGACCAGTTGTTTGAACTACGCCACCGTCAGCTGACTCAGGGTGCAGCCGTGCTAGCGGCGGACTACGGCCTCAAGGAGGCCATTGCCATTGGCGAGCGAGCGACTATCGAATCCATGCTGCAGAATCATGGCCGCCGCCTGCAGGCCGATATCGCCGTGCTCAATACCCTCGACCGGCAACTGATCGCCAGTGTCCCCAGCGAGCTGCAACAGGCCGATATCGTTCCCCTGCTCAAGGCCGCCGCACAATCCGGCAGCGCTGACGGGCAGATGCCTATCGCCATGCTGCGCAGCCAGAGCGGCGTGCTCTACCAATTGATTCATAGCGTGGTGAGCATGCCTACGCCGCAGGCCGAACTCACCCTGGGTTTCGCCGTCGACGACAAACTGGCCGGTGAGCTGAAGCGGGTCACCGACACCGAATTCGCCCTCCTCTCGCGCGGCGAGAATGGCGCCTGGCAATTGCATGGCAACACCCTGAGCAGCACGTTCGACCGCTTGCTAGGCAATCCATCCGCGCTGATCGATGGTGCCACCTGGCGGCTGCAAGACGAGGGCAATGAATACCTGATGCGCTCGGTCTCACTCGCCAACATCAATGCCCAGGGTGCCAGCGAAGTACTGTTGATCATGGGTAAGTCTCTGGGCCAGACCATGGCCGCCCACGAGCGCATCGAGACCTTCCAGCTTTATCTGCTACTCGCCAGCCTGCTGCTTTCGGCGTTGGTGGTGCTGCTGGTCAACCGGCACTTGCTGCGCCCGCTCAACACTTTGGCCTACCTGGATGCGCTGACCGACCTACCGAACCGTCGCCTCTTCGACCACAGCGTCGCCAACGCCTTGGGCGCCAAAGGGCGGCGCACCTCCTTCGCGCTGATGATGATCGACCTCGATCATTTCAAACAGATCAACGATCGTTACGGTCACGCCGCCGGAGACGAGGTACTCAAGGTCAGTGCCAAGCGGCTGCGTGGCCTGCTAAGACGTGTCGACATGCCGGCGCGCCTCGGTGGCGACGAGTTTGCAGCGCTGCTGCCGGGCCTCGATCGCGCGGCGGCGATTCGCTTGGGGCAGCGCATTGAGGAGGCCCTCAGCGAGCCAATCGTCTTCAATCAGCAGACCCTGCAAATCGGTATCAGCATCGGTATCGCCATCGCGCCCCAGGACGGTGAAACCGCCAGCGATCTGCTGCGCATGGCCGATGACGAGATGTACGCCGACAAGGCGCAGCGCGAGAGCGAGTCGGTCTGAAAAGTCGAACACCCACTCGATAGCCCGGTCGCACCTGAAGTCCTTCTCGGTAAACAGGCACATTCATGGAGTACATCGACTGGCTGCAATGGCCGGCTATGTTGGTCACCGTCGTGGCGGCCTGGCTGATCGCTTCGAAACAGCGCCAGCGGCGCAACCTGGGCTTCTGGGTATTCATGGCCAGCAATCTGCTGTGGATCATCTGGGGTCTCTACAGCCACGCGTATGCGTTGATCGTGCTGCAATTGTGCCTGGCAGCCATGAACATTCGCGGCGCCATCAAGACCGAAGACAAATAAACGCGGCACCGCGATGACAACGCAGGTCAGTGTTAGACGTGCCTTGGTGCGGACACGTCAGCCGCATCTGATCTGCCAATCCCGCTCAGGCTGTGAGACCATCGACGGCTTGCCATCGTATTCATCGCCCCATGCCGAAGCTTGCTTTTGACCTCCGAGACGTAGCCTGATGCCAGACATCCTGCACCTGCAGCAGGCCGACTGGCGCGGCGATTTCGATGACGGTGCGCTGCGCCGCGGCCAGGACTACGCCACCCGCGGGCTCAGCCGCCTGCTCAGCCTCAAGGATCACAGCCTGCTCGCCAGTTGCCTGGGCAGCGGCGAACGGCCGTACCAGCAACGCATCACCCTGCATCCCTACGGACAGGGCTGGGGAGTGACGGGTAACTGCAGTTGCCCAGTGGGTTTCAACTGCAAACATGTCGCCGCCGCCCTGCTCACCCTCGAGGCGCGCCAGCGCTCCGGTGAGGATCTGGGCTCGTTGATCGTCGTCGAAAAGCCCATGGAAGAAACTCGCATCGACAATGTGCCGCCGATCCCCGTGCTGACCTTGGGCAGCCATGTACGCGTGCACTTCGATGCGCGCAAGGGCCGCATGCTGGAACAGACCCAGCACCGCGCAGCACTGGCCTTCGACTATCAGGGCCACAGCGCAGCGGGCAAGCCGGCCAAGGATCTGCTGTATCGCCTCGGCCCGACCCATCAGTTGCGCATCGTACGTGATGGGGCCCGCGAAGCCGAGCTGCGTCATCGCCTGGAAGAAGGCGGCCTGCGCACGGCCCTGCGGCAGAGCGAGGCGCTCGCCCAGCATCCCGGCGAACACTTCGAACTGCAGGGCGACGCAGCCTGGCTGGCCTTCATGCAGCAGCAGGTACCGGCCCTGCGCGAAGAAGGCTGGCGGGTCGAGGTGCAACCTGATTTTCAGTACAACCTGGCACAGATCGACGACTGGTACGCCGATGTCGATGAGGTTCCCGAACAGGGCTGGTTCGATCTGGAACTGGGGATCGAAGTGGAAGGTCAGCGCATCAGCCTGCTGCCTATCCTGCTCCAGGCCATCCGGCGCACGCCCTGGCTACTTTCCGGTGAAGCCCTGGCTCAGCGCCAGGACGGCGAAATGCTGCTGGTCACCCTGCCCCACAGCCAGCGCCGCGTAGCCCTGCCCTATGCACGGCTCAAGCCGCTGCTGGCAGCGCTCGGTGAACTGTTCATCGGTGATGGTGAAGACATCGGCACCCGGGTGCGCCTGCCACGCGCCGATGCAACGCGCCTCAACGTGCTGCAGCAGGGCCCCGAGCTGAACTGGCAGGGTGGCGCCGATCTGCGCGATTTCGCCCAGCGTCTGCAGCACACCACGCTGCAGCCGGTCAGCGCGCCGGACGGCCTGGCGGCACAACTGCGCCCCTATCAGTTGCAGGGGCTGGGCTGGATGCAGGCCCTGGCCGAACTCAAGGTAGGCGGCGTGCTGGCCGACGACATGGGCCTCGGCAAGACACTGCAGACCCTGGCGCATATCCTCCTGGAAAAACAGAACGGCCGCCTGCAGCAACCGGCCCTGATCGTCATGCCCACCAGCCTGATCCCCAACTGGGAGGATGAAGCCGCAAGATTCGCCCCGAGCCTCAAGGTGTTGGCCTTGCACGGTGCCAAGCGCCGCAGCCAGTTCAAGCTGATCGCCGAACACGACATCGTGCTCACCACCTATGCCCTGCTGCCGCGCGACCTCAAGACGCTGACCGCGCAACGCTTCCACCTGCTGATCCTCGACGAAGCCCAGAGCATCAAGAACCCGCGCAGCAAGGCCGCTCTCGCCGCCGGGCAGATCAACGCGCAACAGCGCCTGTGCCTGAGCGGTACGCCGCTGGAAAACCACCTGGGCGAGCTCTGGTCGCTGTTCAACTTCCTGATGCCGGGCTGGCTCGGCGACAGTAAGAGCTTCACCCGCGACTACCGCACGCCCATCGAGAAGCATGGCAACGAGCAGCGCCTGGCGCATCTGCGTGGGCGTATCAAACCCTTCGTGCTGCGCCGCAAGAAGGAACAGGTCGCCCGCGAGCTGCCGCCGAAAACCGAGATCACCCAATGGGTGGAACTGACACCGGCGCAGCGCGATCGCTATGAAATTCTGCGCCTGGCCATGGATCGCAAGGTGCGTGAGGAAATCACCCGGCAGGGCCTGGCCCGCAGCCAGATCGTCATCCTCGAAGCGTTGCTGCGTCTGCGCCAGGTGTGCTGCGACCTGCGCCTGCTGGATGAAGCCCCGGAAGAACTGAGCAGCAGCGACTCCGGCAAGCTCGGCAGCCTGCTGGAAATGCTCGAAGCGCTGATCGGCGAAGGCCGTCGGGTGCTGTTGTTCTCCCAGTTCACCTCGATGCTGGCGCTGATCGAAGCCGAGTTGCAAACCCGCGGTATTGCCTATGCCAAGCTCACCGGCAGCACCCGTGATCGCCGCACGCCGGTACAGCAGTTCCAGGCTGGGCAGTTTCCGGTTTTCCTGATCAGCCTCAAGGCGGGCGGCTCGGGCCTAAACCTCACCGCCGCCGACACCGTGATCCACTTCGACCCCTGGTGGAACCCCGCAGCGGAAGCCCAGGCCAGCGATCGCGCCTACCGGATCGGCCAGGACAAGCCGGTGTTCGTCTACAAGCTGATCGCCCGGGGCAGCGTCGAGGAGAAGATCCAGCAACTGCAGCACGCCAAGGCCAGCCTGGCGCGCGGCCTGTTGGAAGAAGGCGGCAGCCAGGCGCAATGGCAGCTCAGCGAAGACGACCTGCAGGCGCTGTTCGCCCCGCTGAGTGACTGAAGGGCGTAACTACTTCTCCGAGTAGTTATCGCCGACCACGTCGCCTGTCGAATCGATGGCCTTGCTGGACGGAAACTTGTACGAGGCAAAGCGTACCGCCAGCACCGACAGGGCCAGGAAGAAGATACCGCCACACAGGTACAGCAGGCCGATATCCGGCGCCTTGTGGTGCGATACATCGCCGATCAGGTAACGGGTCAACGCAGTGATGGCGATGTACAGCAGAAAGCGGATCGGCAGGTGGTTGGTCTTGAAGTAGATGCCGACCATCGCTCCCAGCTCCAGGTAGATGAACAGCAGCAGAATGTCGTCCACGCTGGCACTGCCCTTCTCAAGCATGCCCAGGAAGGCCGCGACGGAGGCCCAGGCAGTTGCCCCGCCGATCACGAACAGGCCCAGGTAGTGGAAGCCCTCGACGAACAGGTTGCCGATCGAATTCGCGCCCTTGTGCATCCGCTTGCGGCTGTTATCTACCCACTTCATACGCTTCCCCTTGATGATTGATGCAGCCGAAACGCAAACGCGGCCATCATCAGGCTGTGTGGAAACTACTGCGCTCGGTCATGCGGCGTTAAAAACCAGCTGGAATGCCAGCCCAGTCAAAATGCTCATTTACAACTCGTAAACTGCGCTTTTGACTCACTACGTTCGCCCTACGGGCCAGCCTTCGGCTGTTACTCCGCTGCGCTACGTTTCGCCGGTTTGCGGGGGCGCCCAGCCCTTGCCTGACCTTCGCTCGCTACGTTTTCACACGGCCTGATCATGGCGTGCTTGCGTGACATTCCCATGCAGGAACAAGACCAGCGAAGCTGGCCCGGAGCGACTGCCTTGGCACAGAGAAGCCCGCCGTCGCCAAAAAGGCACGGATGCGGCAACCTGCAGCGCGTGACAAGATGCCGCGCACAGCAAGAATCACGTTTACCTGTTCAAATGCAGCGCGGTTCATTATGCTTGCCACAACTGTATGCATGAACAGTGTATTTTCAACCATTAGCGTGAAGGCGTAGAGGTGATGAATGGCCGTCGAAGTGGTGTACCGCAGCAGTCGCGATCCGGAGCGTTTATTTATGGATAAAGCCGAAGCCGACCGTCACGACAAGATGCTGGAGCTGGCTGAACTGCTCAGCGAAGTGCTGCAAAAGGCGGTGCCGTCTCTCAGCGATGAGCAGGGCGAAGAGCTGGGCATCTACATGGCCAGAAACCGCGATGTGTTCGCCAAAGCTTTCAAGAACCAGCCCGATGCCCTTGCCGAGCTGGGCAGTGAGGCACAGGCAGAGTGATCGCCTGCCGGCGGCGCACAAATCGCCGGCAACATATCCTCGGCCTTCAGCTCTAGACGTCAGGCGCGCGCACGGTTAAAACAGAGGTCACCCACGGGAGGTGACCATGAGAGCGCGCGACCACTGCCTTGCCTGTCTGAACACCGAGCAACCGGCGCTCTTCGAGGCGGCCCTGTGGGTCGCTGCCGAACATGACATCGCCGTACAGCCCAAACTGATCGTCAGCGAGCTCGACGGCCTGAAGCATCAGGTCGATGCCGGCCTCCCCAACCTCCCCGCGCAGGAACTAGCGCAGCCCTTGTTGCGGCGCCTCAACGACCTGAATTTTCACGAAGACGACGACAACCCGGTGCGCCCCCAGGCAGCGTTGCTGCACAAGGTGTTGCTGCGCCGTCGCGGCCAGCCACTGAGCATCGCGTTGATCGCTCTGGAGCTGGCAAGGCGCCTGAACATTCCTCTGCAGGGCGTCAACTTCCCCGGTTACTTCCTGTTGCGCGTACCCGGTGCTGACCACCTGCTCGATCCCTGTGGTGGGCGACGGCTCTATACCCGCGACTGCCGTGAACTGCTGCTGCGCTATATGGGCCCACAGGCACAGCTGAGCGCAGAACACATGCTGGGCTGCGATGCGCGGAGCATGATCGTGCGCCTGTCACGCAACCTGCGCTATCTGCATGGGCAGGACGACGATTACCTGTCCGCCCTGAAAGACGCCGAACGCGTATTGCAGTTCGCGCCTCCCAACGTCAGTGATCACCTGGCCAGAGCCGACCTTTATCAGCGCCTCGACTGCCCACAGGCGGAGCGTTTCGATGTCCAGCGTGCCCTGCTGCTGTGCGACGACCCGGCACTGCATGTACGCCTGGGCGATCGCCTGCGCCAGCTGAGCGCGGCCACTGCCCTGCACTGACCCCTGCCGCCCTCTGATTGCGGGCGCCCCGCCCATCGTATCGATTTAAATACAATGTATTGAATACGACACATGACTTGCCAACTGCGACATCCGGGGGCTTGGCTTGGGCTTGTGCTGAAAGACGAGATGCTGCGTATAGAAATCGATACAGAGCACCGAGCCTAATTCAGAATAAATATACAAGCCATTGATTTATATACAAAAAATAAACTGGCACTTAGTTTGCTAATGGCTTTACCCATTAGCCGCGCCCGCACAGACGGGCCGAAAATCACCAAGGAGTCCCCATGAGCGAATTGCGTTTTACCGTCGAGCACGAATGGCTGCGTCAGGAGGCCGATGGGCTGGTCACCGTAGGTATCACCGCCTACGCTCAAGACGCACTGGGTGACGTGGTGTTCGTGCAGTTGCCCGAGCTGCAGGCCTACACCGCCGGCGAAGAAGTGGCCGTGCTGGAGTCGGTGAAGGCAGCGAGCAACATCGGCATGCCGCTCGACGGTGAAGTGGTCGAAGTGAACGCCGATCTCGAAGCCAGCCCCGAGCTGGTCAACGCCGAACCGCTGGGACAGGGCTGGTTCTTCCGCTTCCGCCCAAGCAACGCCGAAGCGCTGGCTGGCCTGCTCGATCAGGACGCCTACGAGCGCCTGCTCAACGCCAAAGCCGACGCCTGAGAGAAAACCATGACTGACTTGACCACCCGCAACGAATTCATCGCACGCCACATCGGCCCCCGCGAGCAAGACACCGCTGCCATGCTTGAAACCCTCGGTTTCAGCGACCTCGACGCCCTGACCGCCAGCGTCATCCCGGGCAGCATCAAGGGCACCAGCGTATTGCCGGCCGGCGACGGCCAGAGCGAAGCCGATGCGTTGGCAGCCATCAAGGCCATCGCCGCCAAGAACCAGCTGTTCCGCAACTACATCGGCCAGGGTTACTACGGCACTCATACGCCTTCCCCGATCCTGCGCAACCTGCTGGAAAACCCGGCCTGGTACACCGCCTACACGCCTTATCAGCCAGAGATTTCCCAGGGCCGCCTGGAGTCGCTGCTGAACTTCCAGACCCTGATCAGTGACCTCACCGGCTTGCCGATCGCCAACGCCTCGTTGCTCGACGAAGGCACCGCCGCCGCCGAAGCCATGACCTTCTGCAAGCGCCTGTCGAAGAACAAGGCCGCCAACGCCTTCTTCGCCTCCCAGCACTGCCACCCGCAGACCCTAGACGTGCTGCGTACCCGCGCCGAGCCGCTGGGCATCGAAGTGGTGGTCGGTGACGAAGCCGCCATCGACGACGCCAGCGCCTTCTTCGGCGCCCTGCTGCAGTACCCGGCGAGCAATGGCGACATCTTCGACTACCGCGATGTGGTCGAGCGCTTCCATAGCGCCAACGCCCTGGTAGCCGTCGCGGCCGATCTGCTGGCCCTGACCCTGCTGCAGGCACCTGGCGAGTTCGGTGCCGACGTGGCGCTGGGCAGCGCTCAACGCTTTGGCGTGCCACTGGGTTTCGGTGGTCCGCATGCCGCCTATTTCGCCACCCGTGACGCGTTCAAGCGCGACATGCCGGGCCGCCTGGTCGGCCTTTCGGTGGATCGCTTCGGCAACCCGGCCCTGCGCCTGGCCATGCAGACCCGCGAACAACACATCCGCCGCGAGAAGGCCACCAGCAACATTTGCACCGCTCAGGTGCTGCTGGCCAATATCGCCGCCATGTACGCCGTCTACCACGGCCCGCAGGGGCTCACCCGGATCGCCCAGCGCGTCCACCAGCTGGCGCTGATCTTCGCCCGCGGCCTGCAGGCGCTCGGTCTGCAGATCGAACAACAGGCGTTCTTCGACACGCTGACCCTGCGCAGCGGCGAGCAGACCGCCGCGCTGCACCAGAATGCCCGTGCAGCCGGCATCAACCTGCGGGAAGTGGATGCCGAGCGTATCGGCCTGTCGTTCGACGAAACCACCACTCAGGCGGATATCGAGCAACTCTGGGCACTGTTCGCAAGCGGCAAGGCCCTGCCGGACTTCGCCGCCCTGGCCCAGGCGGCAGACAGCGGGCTGCCTGCCGCGCAACTGCGCCAGTCGGCGATCCTCGAGCACCCGGTATTCAATCGCTACCACTCGGAAACCGAGCTGATGCGCTACCTGCGCAAGCTCGCCGACAAAGATTTGGCCCTGGACCGCAGCATGATCCCGCTGGGCTCCTGCACCATGAAGCTGAACGCGGCCAGCGAGATGATCCCCGTCACCTGGGCGGAATTCGGCAACCTGCATCCCTTCGCCCCTGCCGAGCAGAGCGCCGGGTATCAGGAGCTGACCGACGAGCTGGAAGCCATGCTTTGCGCTGCCACCGGCTATGACGCCGTGTCGCTGCAGCCTAACGCTGGCTCCCAGGGCGAATACGCCGGCCTGCTGGCGATCCGCGCCTACCACCACAGCCGCGGCGACGATAAGCGCGACATCTGCCTGATCCCGCAATCGGCCCACGGCACCAACCCGGCGACCGCCCACATGGCAGGCATGCGCGTAGTAGTCACCGCCTGCGACACCCGCGGCAACGTCGACATCGACGATCTGCGCGCCAAGGCCGAGCAGCACCGCGATCAGCTGGCAGCGATCATGATCACCTACCCGTCCACCCACGGGGTGTTCGAGGAAGGCATTCGCGAGATCTGCGCCATCGTCCACGACAACGGCGGCCAGGTGTACATCGACGGCGCCAACATGAACGCCATGGTCGGCCTCTGTGCGCCAGGCAAGTTCGGCGGTGACGTCTCCCACCTCAACCTGCACAAGACCTTCTGCATTCCCCATGGTGGTGGCGGCCCGGGCGTCGGCCCGATCGGCGTGAAATCACACCTGGCGCCGTTCCTCCCAGGCCACGCTCACATGCAGCGCAAGATCGGCGCGGTCAGCGCTGCGCCATTCGGCAGCGCCAGCATCCTGCCGATCACTTGGATGTACATCCGCATGATGGGCGGCACCGGCCTGCGCCTGGCGTCGCAGATGGCGATCCTCAATGCCAACTACATCGCCCGTCGCCTGGAAGAGCACTACCCGGTGCTCTACAGCGGTGAAGGCGGCCTGGTGGCCCATGAGTGCATCCTCGATCTGCGTCCGCTCAAAGACAGCAGCGGCATCAGCGTCGACGACGTGGCCAAGCGCCTGATCGACTTTGGTTTCCATGCCCCCACCATGTCCTTCCCGGTGGCTGGCACGCTGATGATCGAGCCGACCGAAAGTGAGTCCAAGCAAGAGCTGGATCGCTTCTGCGACGCCATGATCGCCATCCGCGAGGAAATTCGTGCGGTTGAACGCGGCGAGCTGAATGTCGACGACAACCCGCTGAAGAATGCTCCGCACACCGCCGCCGAACTGGTGGGTGAGTGGACGCATCCGTACAGCCGCGAACAGGCGGTCTTCCCGACCCGCAGCCTGATCGACGGCAAGTACTGGCCGCCAGTAGGCCGGGTCGACAACGTGTTCGGCGACCGCAATCTGGTCTGTGCCTGCCCGCCCATCGAGGCTTATCAGGACGCCTGATAGCGCCTGGGCTGCCGAGCGCTTCGGCAGCCCGATCCTCTCTATGCCCGCACGCTGTTGCGGGCCGCTCACGACCTATACAGGAGAGCGCAATGAGCTCTGAAATTCTGGCGAAGACTCCCCTCCACGCACTGCATCTGGAGCTGGGCGCACGCATGGTGCCATTCGCCGGCTACGAGATGCCGGTGCAATATCCGCTCGGCGTGATGAAGGAACACCAGCACACCCGCGAAGCCGCCGGCCTGTTCGACGTCTCGCACATGGGCCAGATCATCCTGCGTGGCACTGGCGCCGCCAAGGCCCTGGAAAGCCTGGTACCGGTGGACATCATCGACCTGCCGGTAGGCATGCAGCGCTACGCCATGTTCACCGATGCGAACGGCGGCATCCTCGACGACCTGATGGTCGCCAACCTGGGCGACGACACGCTGTTTCTAGTGGTCAATGCGGCCTGCAAGCATCAGGACCTGATGCACCTGCAGCAGCACATCGCCAACCAGTGCCAGATCGAATCGCGCTTCGAACGCGCCCTGCTTGCCCTGCAGGGCCCCAAGGCGGTCGACGTACTTACCCGCCTGGCACCGGAAGTCGCGAAAATGACTTTCATGCAATTCGCAGCGGTGCGCCTGCTCGGGGTCGATTGCTACGTCAGCCGCTCCGGCTATACCGGTGAAGACGGTTACGAGATCTCGGTACCTGCCGCCCATGCAGAAGCGCTGGCGCGCAGCCTGCTGGCCGAACCGGAAGTTCAGGCGATCGGCCTGGGCGCCCGCGATTCGCTGCGCCTGGAAGCCGGCCTGTGCCTGTATGGCCATGACATGAGTGCCGACACCACGCCGATCGAAGCGAGCCTGCTCTGGGCAGTATCCAAGGCGCGGCGAGCCGATGGCACTCGCCCCGGCGGGTTCCCCGGTGCCGAGCGCATTTTCGCGCAACAGCGCGAAGGGGTCGCCCGCAAACGTGTCGGCCTGCTGCCTCAGGAGCGCACGCCGGTACGTGAGGGTGCGGAGCTGGTGAATGCCGATGGCGAGATCATCGGTCAGGTGTGCAGTGGCGGCTTCGGCCCAAGCCTGGGTGCGCCGCTGGCCATGGGTTACGTGCAGAGCAGTCACGTCGCCATGGACAGCGATGTGTGGGCCTTGGTACGCGGCAAACGCGTTGCCATGAAGGTCGCCAAGACGCCGTTCGTGGCGCAGCGCTACTACCGCGGTTAAGTACCGCTGGGGCGGCAGCCTCTGCCGCCCTGTCTACTCAATTAGCCTGCGTCCAGGCAACTGCGCCGGTTGCTGAAGGCTTCGCGGCGCATGTCCCGCACATCCAGAGAAATGCTTTCGACCTCCGGCAGGCGCTCCACCAGTGAGCGCACGATAGCCATCGACAGGGCTTTCTTCTGCTCGTCCGTACGACCGGCCAGCAGATAGAAGATCACGTGCAGGAAATCGCTCTGGCTGCCGCCGACACTGAAGTGGTCATAGAGGCTAAGGCGCACTTTCACCTCGCCCTCCTTAAACAACCCGGTGCCCATTGCAGCATCGTGAACTAGCGCTACCAGCTCACCAGCACCGAGTGTTTTTTCCAGCGAACGCGCACCCTCGATAAGACAATGTGGCATGGGACTCTCTTCACTGATAAAGATCGTCATACGTTATCACACAACATTTCTTATCAGTCTGTCTGCGGCCAAGGTCGTATACTCAAGCTCACACAGATACCCAAGAATAAGGTGTTGCGATAACTGCAAAGCCACGGCCCATGCGGAATTTCTAACATTTAGGAATTGCTGCCTGCGTAAAAAACGCCCCAAAGGGAACTTTTTATCAGAGTGCGTTGACAAGCCGATTCAGAGCTGCAAATAATCAGCGACAATGTTGTATGACAACACAGCCTTATAAAAACAAAAAAGGTCGCACCATGAAGACTGAAGCATTCACGCTCTTCGCACGTCCAGTCGACTCGGGTTTCCTCACCAGTCCGTCGCATTCATCTCAATACCTGCGCGCCACTTATTCGCCGACGGCTAGGGCCTGAGGCAGAGTCCTGCGTGTCCGCACGCGGGTCTGTCGCCCTGCACAGGGCTATCCACACCCTCCTCACGGCATGTTGATCACTGATCGACAGAGGATGGTTTGTTCAGAAAACGGGAGCACAACAACAATGAAAATCATCGCCGCACTACCACCTAGCCTCATCGCACTGGCCATCGCAGCAAGCGCCCTACCAGTGGCAGCCCAGGCCGAAGGCTTCGTTGAAGATGCCAAGGTCACACTCGGCCTGCGCAACTACTACTTCAACCGCAACTACCTCAACGGCACCGATCCGGTGATCCGCGGCGAGCGTCAAGGCCAGGCCGAAGGCTGGACCCAGAGTTTCATTCTCGATGCGCGCTCCGGCTACACCGCCGGCACCATCGGCGTTGGTCTCGACGTACTGGGCCTGTACAGCATCAAGCTGGACGGCAACCGCGGCGCAGCCAACACCCAACTGCTGCCGATCCACGGCGATGGCCAGGCCGCTGACAACTTCGGTCGTACCGCCGTAGCTGCCAAAGCTCGCCTGTCGAAGACCGAGCTGAAGGTCGGTGAATGGTTCGCCGTGCTGCCGATCCTGCGTGCAGACGACGGTCGCTCCCTGCCGCAAACCTTCCAGGGTGCGCAGCTCACTTCCAACGAAATCGATGGCCTGACCCTGTACGGCGGCCAGTTCTGGAAGAACAGCCAGCGTAACGACGCCAGCCGTGAGGACATGTCCTATAACGGTATCGCCGGCGATGACTTCAACTTCGGTGGCGGTGAATTCAAATTCAACGGCAACAACACCATGGTCGGCGTCTGGCACGCACGCCTGGAAGACATCTACCAGCAGAGCTACCTGCAGTTGACCCACAGCCAACCGGTGGGTGACTGGGTACTGGGTGCCAACCTCGGTTATGTGGACGGCAAGGACGAAGGCGCAGCCAAAGCTGGCAAGCTGGACAACAAGGTCTACCAGGGCAGCTTCTCGGCCAAGACCGGCAGCAACACCTTCACCGTGGCGTACCAGAAGCTCAACGGTTCCACCAAGTTCATGCGCGTCGACGGCGCCAGCGGCGGCACCCTGGTCAACGACGGCTTCACCAACAGCTACGACGCGCCGAACGAGCGCTCTTGGCAGGTGCGTCATGACTTCAACTTCGCCGGTGTCGGCATCCCGGGCCTGACCCTGATGAACCGCTACGTCAGCGGCGACAGCATCCACGCAGCCGATGGCCGCAAGGATGGCGAAGAGTGGGGCCGCGAATCCGAACTGGCCTACACCATCCAGGACGGCACCCTGAAGAACCTCAGCGTGCGCTGGCGTAACTCCGACGTCCGTCGTGACGTCGGCCAGGATCTCCACGAGAACCGCCTGATCTTCAACTATCCGTTGTCGATCCTGTAAGGCTCGTATCGCATCGCTTTACTCCAGTGTCATGGCATATTTGGCCCGTCCTCGTGACGGGCTTTTTTATGCCTGCAACAACGCGGGAGCCATGAGCGAACGGCCGCTTTGCTTTAAACTGCCGCGCCCTGCCGACCGATAGCGCACCATGAACCCGGCCAACCTGACGTTTCTGCACCAGCATCTCAGCCACGCGCTCAGCGAGACACTCAAGGAAACTCGCCGCCTGTTCCACGGACGCGGCCGCTGCTGGGAAGGGCTCGAACACATCACCGTCGACTGGCTGCAGGGTATCGTACTGGTGTGCCTGTTCAGGGAGCCGCCGGCAGATGAACTTGAGGCCTTGCAGGTGATGTTGCTGCAGTTGAGCCAGTCCGGCGAATGGCAGCACAGCCAGGCCCACAGCCTGCTGCTGCAGCATCGCTATCAGACCGACAGCCCGATGCAGTGCCTGGTGGGTGAGTTGCCCGAAGAGTGGATCATCGAGGAAGACGGCCTGCGCTATCTTCTCGATCTGGGTCGCAAGCAGAACACCGGGCTGTTTCTCGACATGCGCCTGGGCCGGCGCTGGGTGCGCGAGAATGCCAGCGGCCAGCGGATACTCAACCTGTTCGCCTACACCTGCGGATTCTCCATCTCGGCGCTAGCCGGTGGCGCCGAGCATGTAGTCAATCTGGATATGGCCAAGGCTGCGCTGAGCCGCGGTCGCGACAATCATCGCCTCAACGGCCACGATCTGAGCCGGGTCAGTTTTCTGGGCCACGAACTGTTCAAGTCATGGGGCAAGGTGAAACGCTATGGCCCCTATGACTTGATCATCATCGACCCACCGTCCTTCCAGAAGGGCAGCTTCGCCCTCACCCGCGACTACCAGAAAATCCTCCGTAAGCTCCCCGAGCTGCTCAGTGCCGAAGGCCGCGTGCTGGCCTGCGTCAACGACCCCAATATAGGTAGCGACTTCCTGATCACCGGTATGGCCGCCGAGGCCCCCGAGCTGCGCTTCGATCAGCGCCTGGAAAACCCACCGGAATTTCCGGATGCCGAGCCCGAGGGCGGGCTGAAGGCACTGCTGTTCAGCCGCTCTTGAACCAGTCCCACAGGCCCAGCGAAAACCCGGAAAACAGGTTGATGCCCAGGGCTGACTTGAGCAGGTAGAGAAACAGCAGACCAAGCGCCAGCGACACCAGCAGGAACACGCTGACGCCTATCGCCTTCGCGGTCAGCGACAGATCCTGCTGGGCTCGACTGAGGTCGCGCTTGTTGCGCCCGGCCAGTAGCACGAAGTAGTAGCGCCAGCGCCACAACTTGAGCGTCCCTCGTAGATCCAGAGGATGGCGCCCCCATTGGCGTGCGCCAAAAGCAACCTTTAGCGCATCGAGCTGCTCGTCACTGAACGAATCCTTGAGATCATCGGGCAGGCGCTCCTTGAGCCCCTTGATGAAGGAGTCTTGCTCATTCACGGTCTTTCTCCAAATAGCTGAACCCTTCATGCCAGACACCTTATCAGCCCTCAACGAAAACGGGCCCCGTCATCGGTGATGACGGGGCCCGCTCGATTCACTTGCCGAATTCAGCGCGAGGCGAACGCCGCACAAAAACCACTGAGATTATCGGCGCCACAGATGTGGTTGACCGATGTCATCAGCATCTGGCTCGGCGTGGACTGGGAATCCACCGACATCATCACGCTCAGCGCAGTGATAGTGACGATCGAGAACACGAACAGCTTGCGTGCCCAGACCTTGTCATCGACAGCCTTGTAACCCGACACCCCCATCCACAACCAGTAGGCGCCGCTGACCACTGCTACCACGAAGTAGCTGTAACCGGCGTAACCACTGATGGTCAGCATCAAGGTGGCGACCAGGAACGCGGCGATGTACAGGACGATGCTGCGCTTGGCAGCAGGAATGCCCTTGATCACCGGCAACACCGGAATGTTGGCGGCCTGGTAGTCATTGAAACGAAAGATGGCAATAGCGTACGAATGGGGCATCTGCCAGAGGCTGAAGATCAGCAGCAGAATCGCTGCTCCCATATCGAACTCGTTGCTTACAGCGCAATAGCCCACAACGGGTGGAGCGGCGCCCGACAGACTGCCAACCAGCGTTCCATAAACCGAATTGCGCTTGAGGTACAGGCTGTAAAGCCCGACGTAGACGACGAAGCCCATCAGGACCAAGGCGACAGCAAGCAGATTCGTAGCTTTATAGAGCAAGGCAACGCCTGCAATCCCAAGGATGCAGGCGTAAATGATGGCATGTGTCGGCGGAACCAGGCCTTTAACCAGCACCCTGTTCTTGGTCCGCTCCATCTTTACATCGATGTCCCTATCGATGTAGTTGTTGAACACGCAACCGGAAGCAATCACCAGAGCGACGCCGAGTGCTGTTGCCAGGAACAGCATCAGGTCGATATCCCCCTTCGAAGCCAGGAAGAAGCCACCGGCGACGGAAATCATGTTTCCGAAGACGATGCCTGGCTTGGTCAGGAGCAGGTATTGCTTGAACATCAGGCTGCTCTCTTTTTAGTTGGCCATCATGTAGTAGTGCATGCTCCAGATGATCCAGATCGAGAGCGCTACGACGATGATGGTGATCAGGATGGTGAACGCGAACGCCACCGTATTCCAACGCTGCTCGGACGAGGTGTTCATGTGCAGGAAGTACACGAGGTGTACGTAGATCTGCACGACCGCGAAAGCGACGATGGTGAACAGCGTGGCCGCTTTCGACATGACGGGATTCATCACGATCGCGAACGGGATCACGGTGAGGATTACCGACAGTAAGAAACCGACGACGTAATCCTTGGTGCTGCCATGGCTCGCGCCGGCGGCAGAGTGGTGATCATGAGCCATTACAGAGCCCCCATCAGATAGACAACGGTAAACACGCAGATCCACACCACGTCGAGGAAGTGCCAGAACAGGCTCAGGCAGCTCAGGCGGGTCTGGGTGACCGGCGTCAGGCCGCGGCTAGCGACCTGATGCATCATCACCGCCATCCACACCAGGCCGGCACTAACGTGCAGACCGTGGGTGCCGACCAGGGTGAAGAACGCGGACCAGTAGGCACTGACCTGCGGCGCGGCACCTTCGTGGATCAGGTGATGGAACTCGTACAGTTCGATCGAGATGAACACCACACCGAACAGGAAGGTGGCTGCCAGCCAAGCCAGCACCTTGCTCTTGTCGCCACGGTACATGGCCAGCATGGCCATGCCGTAGGTGATGCTCGAGAACAACAGAGCGAATGTTTCGACCAGAACGAGCTTCAGGTCGATCAGATCTGCCGGAGTCGGACCGCCGGCGTACGCGGTGCTGAGCACCGCGAAGCCTGCGAAGATACTCGCGAACAGGATGCAGTCGGTCATCAGGTAAATCCAGAACCCGAAGACCTTCATCTCACCCGCGTCGTGGTGATGTTCGTGCTCATGCTCATCGGCATGAGCAGCGTGGTTGCTGATCACTTCACTAGACATGGTTTAAGCCTGCTTAGCCTTTGCTTGAATGTGTGCCTTCTCGATGCGTTCGATCTCATCGGGCTGCACGTAGTAGTCGACGTCCGTGTTGTAGCTGTTGCGAATCAGGACGGCGAAGGTACCCACGAAGCTCAATGCAGCCAGCCACCAGATGTGCCAGATCAGGGCGAAACCGAAGGCCAGAGCGCCTACGGACATGATCAGGCCAACGCCGGTGTTCTTCGGCATGTGGATCGGCGAGTACTTGCTTGGCGCAGCCGGCAGACCGTCACGCTTCATTTCGTGGAACTCGTCGATACGATCACCACGCGGGGTTACCGCGAAGTTGTAGAACGGCGGTGGCGACGAAGTCGACCATTCCAGAGTACGAGCGTCCCACGGGTCGCCAGTCACGTCGGCCAGTTCTTTGCGCTTGATGATCGACACAGCGAACTGGATCAGGGTGCAGAGGATACCGATACCGATCAGCACGGCGCCGACCACGGCGATGTGCAGCCACGGCTCCCACTCGGGGTTGGTGGTGCTGTTCAGGCGACGGGTCATGCCCATGAAGCCGAGGATGTACAGCGGCATGAACGCCAGGTAGAAACCGACGATCCAGAACCAGAACGACGCCTTGCCCCAACCTTCGTGCAGCTTGAAGCCGAACGCTTTCGGGAACCAGAAGGTGATACCGGCCATGTAGCCGAATACCGCACCGCCGATGATCACGTTGTGGAAGTGGGCGATCAGGAACAGGCTGTTGTGCAGCAGGAAGTCAGCACCTGGAACGGCCAGCAGTACGCCGGTCATACCACCGATGGAGAAGGTGATGATGAAGCCCAGGGTCCACAGGATCGGCGAAGTGAACTCCAGACGACCGCGGTACATGGTGAACAGCCAGGTGAAGATCTTCACACCGGTCGGGATGGCGATGATCATCGTCGCGATACCGAAGAAGGCGTTGACGCTGGCGCCAGAGCCCATGGTGAAGAAGTGGTGCAGCCATACCACGAACGACAGTACGGTGATCGCCACGGTAGCCCAGACCATCGAGGCATAACCGAACAGACGCTTGCGAGCGAACACCGACGTCACTTCGGAGAACACACCGAAGGCCGGCAGGATCAGGATGTACACCTCAGGGTGGCCCCAGGCCCACAGTAGGTTGACGTACATCATCGGGTTGCCACCAGCTTCGTTAGTAAAGAAGTGGAAATCCAGGTAGCGATCCAGAGTCAGCATGCCGAGTACGGCGGTCAGAATCGGGAAGGCGCCGCAGATGATCACGCTGGTGCACAGGATGGTCCAGGTGAAGATCGGCATTTTCATCAGAGTCATGCCAGGGGCACGCATCTTGATGATGGTCACGAAGAAGTTCACACCGGTCAGCAGCGTACCGATACCGGATATCTGCAGAGCCCATATGTAGTAGTCGACCCCGACTCCCGGACTGTACTCGATGCCTGACAGCGGTGGATACGCGACCCAGCCGGTCATGGCGAACTCGCCCACGAACAGCGAAACGTTGGTCAGCAGTACACCCACCACGAACAGCCAGAAGCTCAACGAGTTGAGGAACGGGAAGGCAACGTCGCGCGCACCGATCTGCAGCGGCGTGACGATGTTCATCAGGCCGACCACCATTGGCATGGCCACGAAGAAGATCATGATCGTACCGTGAGCGGTAAAGATCTGATCGTAGTGGTGCGGAGGCAAATACCCTTCAGAGCCGCCAGTGGCGATAGCCAACTGGGTACGCATCATGATCGCGTCGGCAAAGCCGCGCAGCAGCATGACCAGGGCGACGAGGATGTACATCACGCCGATTTTCTTGTGGTCGACCGAAGTCAGCCACTCGTGCCACAGGTAGCCCCACTTCTTGAAGTAGGTCAGGGCGGCGAACAGCCCGAGACCACCCAGCACCACGGCAATCATCGTGACGACAAGGATGGGCTCGTGCAGGGGTATTGCGTCTAACGTCAGCTTTCCGAACATCGTTTATTCCTCCGCACCTGAATCGTGCGCGGCTTCGCTCACAGGGTTGCTCTTGTAATCGATGTACTGGCCAAGGATCTGACGGAACAGACCAGGCTGAGCGTTGAAGTACTCGACGGGATTGTTCTCACTTGCCTTGCTCAGCAGCTGGTAGCTGCCGTTGAAGTCCAGCGTGTTCGGCGACTGTTTGACCTTGGCCACCCACTGCTCGAACTCTTCGTTGCTGGTTGCATGAGTCTTGAACTTCATGCCAGAGAAACCATGGCCGCTGTAGTTGCCCGACACGCCGAAGAACTCGCCCGGCTCGTTGGCAATCAGATGCAGCTGAGTGCGCATACCGCCCATCGCGTAGACCATGCCGCCCAGTTGCGGGATGAAGAAGGTATTCATCACGGTCTGAGAGGTGATCTGGAAGCTCAGCGGGGTGTTCGCAGGCACATACAGTTCATTGACGGTAGCGATGCCCTGCTCCGGGTAGATGAACAGCCATTTCCAGTCCAGCGAAACCACTTCGACAACCAGCGGTTTGACGTCGGATTCGATCGGCTTGTACGGGTCGAGCTCGTGCGTGGTTTTCCAGGTAATGACCGCCAGTACGGCGATGATCACGCAAGGAACGCCCCAGACGATGGCCTCGATCTTGTGCGAATGAGCCCACTCAGGCGCGTAAGTCGCGTCTTTGTTCGAGGAGCGATAGCGCCAGGCGAACAGAATGGTCATGAAAATGACGGGCACCACCACGATCAGCATCAGCAGAGTGGCGGTAATGATGAGGTTGCGCTGCTCGATGCCGATCTGGCCTTTCGAATCGAAAAGAATCCAATCGCAGCCACTCAGGGAGACGGCCACGACAATCGTCAGAAGCGTGCGGAACAAGCGGTGGTACTTCTCTTCTCTCATTTCACGACCTTCAGCAAAGTGATATCCCACATAGCGTTCTGTTCAGCCTGATACCCAATACGGCAGGGCATGCCAGGAAAACGGTGCACAGGCGCACCGAAATCGTTTCAGCATCGAAACTACTAAACGGAGGGGGCGACATTTTCGGTTACGCAGCCAAAAAAACCAACCGCATAACGACGATGGGCCTACAAATAGTCGGGGTGTACAGCTCGCCCCGCCCTGCCCCAGCCCTACACCGCCGGCCGCAACCCTGCGCCCGGTGACATCTCGCTTAACTCGCAAAGCCCCATATGACCGCACCTACAGCGCGAGACAAAATCGCGGCCCGCTAACGGGCTACGGATAAATGGATATGTTGCGACTCATAATAGTGGCTCATATCACCAAAATTGCGCGGCAATATGTCGCACAGCAATACCCCTTAAAAATACAGGGAATTGCCTGAAATCAGGATCCTTCTGCCGGTTTCCAGTCGCAGTAGCAGCCTACGGCCATGGTATTGGCCGCAGAAACGCTGCGATTAGCTGAAAGCGCGTCGAGAATCGGTTCTACGAAACTGTTCGAGGAGTTGCACACCAACCCCTCGCTATAAGGGCCGGCATAGGCCAAACGGCCCTGCTGATCCCAGATGGCGATGGCCGGGCTGGCCGGAATCGACTCCATGCCTTCCAAAGACTCGAGCGGCGTGAGCTTGCCACGCAGGAACGGCAGCATCTCGCCCTCGCTCCCGGGCTTCTGCACGCTGTAGAACTCGACCCCGGAGAAACGGTAGAGGCTGATCAGATAATTGAGGTGGGCGTCGGTTTCCTTGTGGCACGGGCACTGGGGATCCCAGAAATGCACCACACGAATCTTGCCAGGCCCGGCGAGTTCGGCAGGCAGCTTGAGCCCGCCGCCCTCGAAGAACACTGCTTGTTCCTGATCACCGAAGGGGCGCAGATACGCCACGCCAAAACGCCCCCACACCCAGGCAGCGATCGCCAGCACGATGGCCAGCAGCAGCAGGCACAAAATCAGCAGGAAGCGCTTGGACGGGGCGGTCTGGTCCTTGCTCATCTACTCGGGCTCACGGCCGTACTTGATACGGAACTGCTTTTCCATTTCCTTGCAGCTATCGGTAGCGAACGAGCGCGAGGTCGGCTTGGCAGACGGGTCATTCGCCTTGACCCAGCAGGCCTGGATGGCACCAAGCTCGTTGGCTTGAATGTCGGCGGTCTGCTCACGGGTGATGGCGTAGATGATGATGCCGAAAACCAGGGCGATGAAAGCCAGGCCCAACAGGGTCAGCCACAGACAGCCGCCGCGCTTGCCAGTGTCCAGCTGATCTGTCGATGGATTGCGTGCCTTGTCGTCGCTCATGATCTACCCCTGCCGAAGAGGGTGCGGAACATAGCATTTTTACCCTGGCCGGGGCAGGGGCCAAAAAGCACACAGAAAAAGCAGGGTTATCGCCCTCCCCCACCCTGCCGAGCCGCTGAGGCCCGCTATTACAGGGCTCCAAGGCCTGCGCCAGAGCGCCCATGATCGTCGCCGGACATACTCCGTTACGACGCTTCTGCTCGCTCGCGGAACCCGCCGAGCATCCCGTCATTCGCAGCCTCTGGCGTGATGCCTGGCGCGCTGTAAGTGCCTGCAGCCGGCATCGGGCAAATTTCTGGTCAAACCTATTGCGGTGAACTTCACTCATACCTTGTGAGGGCTGAATTGTATTGCGGGTGCCGCACGATCCAGGCTGATCAGCTCTCGGATATCTCATACCGGCAGCAATGCCGGAGCCAGAGGAGAAGAGTCATGATCAATCACATTTGGGGGCTACTGGCCAATCCGGGCCGCGAGTGGCGCAACATTGATCGGGAAAAGGAAAGCATCACGCGCCTTTACGCCCATCACGTATTACTGATGGCACTCATTCCCGTCGTCAGCGCCTTCATCGGCACCACCCAAATCGGTTGGCATCTGGGTGGAGAGGCCTACAAGGTGGCATTACCCACGGCAGCAGCGCTGGGTATCGTGTTCTATATCCTGATGCTGGTCGGCGTTGCCATCATGGGTAACGTCATCCACTGGATGTCGGATTCGTTTGCCAGTCGCCCGAGTCGTCGCCGCTGTATCGTCTTCGCAGGCTATGTAGCCACGCCACTGTTCATTGCCGGTATCGCACTGCTTTATCCCAAGGCATGGTTGCTGCTGATGGTCGGCATCATCGCCCTCGCCTACAGCGCTCGCCTTCTTTATGTTGGCATGCCAGCGTTCCTGCGTATTCCGGTCAACGAAGGCCTGACCATCTCCGGCGGCACTCTGGCGATCGGCGTGCTGGTACTGGAGCTGATTCTGGCACTGACCGTTGCGCTCTGGGGCCTGGGCTTCGATGACTATGCGGTAAGCTGGTCGCTGTTCCGTTAAGACAGCCACCAGTCTCAAACTGCAAGCCCCAATCCAGACACTGCGACAGCAGTGCCCTGGCCTGGGGCTTTTGGCTCAAGGCCTGCTTAAAGGAACCAGCGATATTCGCGGGCACTGATGCTGTCCATAAATGCCAGGTGATCCTGGCGTTTGTTCTCGCAATAAACCATCACGAACTCCTCGCCCAACCCGGCATTCACCGAAGGATGGTGGCGCATGGCTGCGACCGCGGAAAGCATGTCCATGGGGAAATCGATACCGCTCTGGCGGTTCTCATTGAGTGGCGCGATAGGCTCCAGTCGCTGCTCAAGGCCGTACTCCATCGCCGCCAAAATCGCCGCCAGTACCAGATAGGGATTGGCATCAGCACCCGCAAGACGGTGCTCGATGCGCAGGTTGCGAGCGTCCGAATCGGGGATACGCACACAGGCATCACGATCTTCATAGCCCCAACTGGCGCGACTCGCGGCATTGACCCGCGAGCCATAGCGTCGGTAGGCGTTGTGGTGGGCGGCGAAGATCGGCATGCAGTGCGGCAACCACTCCAGGCAACCGGCTACCGCGTGGCGTAGCGGCCGCTGTTCGTCGACCGCCAGCAGGTTGTTGCCCTGTTCGTCATAGAGGCTGACATGCACGTGCATGCCACTGCCCGGCGCGTCGAGATACGGCTTGCTCATGAAGCTAGCGCGATGACCGTTCTTGAGCGCCACACCGCGAGTAAGCCGCGTAAAGAGCGCAGCCCAGTCCGCCGCCTGCAGGCCATCATCGCAATGGCCGAAGTTGATCTCGAACTGCCCTGGGCCGATTTCCGCGGTGATCACGTTGGCGTCGATGCCCTGCTCTTCGGCCGCCTCGACTATCTCGTGCAGCACCGTGGAGAAGCGCGACAGCCGGTCGATGTGCAGAGTGGGCTGGTCGTCCTCATCGCCACACAGGGTGTCGCGCGGGTACTGCGGCAGCCCGTCCTTGAGGGCACGGTCAAACAGATAGAACTCCAGTTCGAAGGCCACCACTGGGCGAATGCCCTTGGCCGCCAACCGCTGCAGCACCCGCGACAACACCTCTCGCGGTTCGAACTCGATGGGCGATTCGGTGCCATCGGAGCTGATCAGCATCTGGCCCAAGGGTTGGTTTTCCCAGCGCACCGGCTTGAGCGTGCCGGGAATCAGCCGGCGGGTGGCATCCGGGTCGCCATCGTTGAAGCAGTAGTCGCCGATCACATGCAGGCCGCCCTGGGCGCCGAGCAGCACGCAGTTCTGCGGCAGCTTGAGCAGGCTGCCGGCCGCGACCTTCTCCAGCATGTCGATGGGATAGCGCTTGCCGTAGAAATGCCCGGGAATGTCCAGGCAGATCAGATCCACATAGCGAACGTCAGGGTGAGCGGCGCGAAAGGTGCGGACTTCGTCGAGCAGGTTGTCGGTGGTCATGGCGAGGTTCCTGTGTCCGCTCAGCGGAACACCCAGAGTACCCGTGCGGGCTGATCAGTGAGGTTGGCGTAACGAAAGTGGCGATGGGGCGGCAACTGGAAGCTGTCGTTGGGGCCCAGAGTGACGGGATCCGGCTGATCGTCCAGCCAGATGCTCAACTGCCCTTCGAGCACGAAGCCGCCCTGCTCGGAACTGTCGTTCAGGTGCCCGTCACCACTGGTGGCACCAGGCGCCAGGTGACTTTCCAGCATGGAGAACCCGGCCGACATGCTCGGCGAAACCAGCACATCGGTGATCCCACCGGCGTAATAGAGTGTGCGGCGCTCCCCTGGCCGGGTGACCCAAGGCAACACCCGCGGCTTGGCGAGGCTATAGAAGTAGGTGGTCGGCACCCCCAGGGTCTCGCTGATGGCGGTCAAATCGGCCACGGTCGGCCGCGACAGGCCACGCTCGACCTGGGACAGAAAGCCCACCGAGCGACCGATACGTGCCGCCAGCTCACCCAACGTCAGGTTCTTGTGCTTGCGCAGGTCGCGAATCAGGATCGCGAGCCCCTCGATTTCTTCTTGCATGTCCATGGCGCTGTCCTTCAGATGCTGTCGCGCAGCCGGTACCAGGCCTTGCCAGCCGCTTCGAGCGGCGCAGCCAGCCAGGAGCCGCCGGGAAAACGCGGATTGCCGATTCGTTGATAGAGTGCCAACAACTGCTCATCGCCAAGAATCGAATCGCTCACCGCCCGCGCCGCGGCCAGGGTCGGCAGCACGCCGTGCCCGGAAAATCCCTGCAGCCAGTAACGCTGCCCCTGGCGACCGATATCGGGTGTGCGCTTCATGGTGACGTCGATATGCCCGCCCCAGCCGAACTCGATATCCACACCGGCGAGCTGCGGAAACACCCGTTCCAGGTAGGGCCGGGTCGCCGCGGGCACGTCACTGGGCAAGCCCCCCAGATAGGTGCAACCACCGCCGAACAGCAGGCGGTTGTCCGGCATAAGGCGGAAATAGTCAGGGACGAACTGGTTGTCGATCACGCAGCTGTCATGGGGCAGCAGCGAACGCGCCAGCTGTGGATCGAGCACCGCCGTCGCCACCTGATAGGAGCCCACCGGCAGAATGCGCCGGGACAGGGATCTGTCCAGATCATCGAGATAGGCATTGCACGCCAGCACCAGCACATCGGCCCGCACTTCACCTCGAGCGGTACGCGCACGATAGCCGCCAGGCACCTCTGCGTAATCGAGCACTTGGCTCTGCTCGAAGATCAGCCCGCCAGCCTGTTCGATAGCCTTCGCCAGCCCCTGGGCCAATTTAAGCGGATTGAGATGAGCGCCACGGGCGTCGTGCAGCGCTGCGATATAGCGCGGGCTATCGACCCACTCGCGCAGCTCCTCGCCCTCGATCAGGCGAAGATCCCCATAGCCCCATTTGTGCAGTGCTTCGCTCTGCGCCTCGCGCAACTGACCGACACGCCGCTGCTGGACTGCAGTCCACAAGCTGCCAAGCCGGTAATCAACCTCAAAACCGTGGCGCCCGGGCAGCTCGCGCATTTCTTCGGCAGCCCAGCACATGCTGTCCCAGAGGCGTCGCGCGCCCTCTAGGCCAAGCGCCTTTTCCAGCGGCGGCATATCGCAGGACCAGCCCAGTAACGCCTGCCCGCCGTTACGCCCAGACGCCGCCCAGGCAACACGACTGGCCTCCAGCAGCACCACGCGCTTGCCAGTCAATGCCAGGCGCAGGCCGGTGTGCAGACCGCTGAAACCAGCGCCGATGATCAGCACGTCACAATCGAGGCTAGCCTCCAGAGCAGGACGAAGTGGAATCGGGCCGGGGTAGGTGCCGGCATAGTAAGTACCGACATGCTGGGCGGATTGCTTGAACATGAAATGAAATGAAATGAAATGAAATTATCGAAAGATATTTCATGAAAAAATACACGATTAATTTCACATCGCCAAGCCGGTTCGACTTTTACCGAGATGAACGAACCGTTGAGCTGCAACCGGGTCGAACCCCCCACAACAATCGAAGCACTGGCGGCTGTGTGACCAGAATCGGTCACCGAGCACAGCCCGTCCTTGCCCTGGAGCCAAGCAATGAACCGACTTTCACACCTGACCACTCCTCTGTTGCTGGCATTCGGCATCCTGCTGATGGCCGGTTGCGCCAGCCGGGAAGATGCAGCCAAGCCGCCCGCCACCCAGGATCCGGCCGCAGCAGTGACGCCTGAACAGCAGGCAGGTGACGACGACTTCCAACGCCTGAGCAGCATGGCGCAACGCGGCGACCTGGACAGCCAGTTCAAGCTCGGCAGCTTCTACTTCGTCGGCAATCCGCAGAAGGATCTCAAACAGGCCGAATACTGGTGGAAACAGGCAGCCGACCGCGGCCATGCCGAAGCCGCCGTCAGCCTCGCCTACCTGTACACCGGGCGCGACAACCCTGAGTTCGGCAACCCGCAAGCCATGCTCAAGTACCTGAACCAGTCCGCCAGCAGCGGCAACCCCATGGCTCAGCACATTCTCGGCAACCTTTATATGCGTGGCGTCCAGGGCGTCGAACGCGACCCGAACCAGGCCCGCCGCCTGTTCCAGAGCGCCTGTAGGCAGAACTACGCAGCCAGTTGCAAGGCGTTGGACAGCAAACCGGGCGCCTGACTGCGCCTATGGCTGCAGACCGAAAGCCGTCTGCCCGGTGAGCATGTCGAAGGGGATGGAGAAATGCTCATGGGCGATCAGCCAGTGATCGTTCTGCTTACGATAGCTCTGACTGACGCGCATCCATGAAGACTGCATTTCACCCTGCTCGTTGATCCCCCCGCAGTGGCAAAGGAAATAACCAAAGCCCAAATCCTGCCCCAACTCGATGTGCAACTGCTGCACATCGAACAAGGTAGGGCCTGGGCAGGCGGCCATGCAGGCTTGCCAGTGCGCCATATAGGCATCGCGCCCTTTGAACTGCAATTGCCCTACTGCATCGAAAGCCACCACATCGGCGCAGTAATGTTCGCGGATACGTGGCAGATCCTTGTCGGTAACGGCCTGGCTCCAGTGCTTCAACGTCTGCTCGATGCTGGCGTGATCCGCCGCGTTCCGGGTGATGGTATTCATCGCCTCCTCCACTCATCGTCCACATTCGAAGCGCCCATGCGCTCCGATGTAGCCCTACTATAGCCGGGCGATCAGCAGTGGTCGGAGAAGGCGACGAATGCCCTGCCTGGAGCGCTAAGCCAGCGCCTGTAACGCCTCGTCCAATGCAAAGACCAGCAGATCCGCATGCGCCTTCTCGAAGGCCAGCAGTGGGCGAATCTTTAGGATGTTCTCCAGTGGCCCGGCCGCGCTGATCAGCACACCACGCTCACGCATGCCGTTGACCACCCGCCGCGTCTGCTCCGCCGCCGGTTTTTTGCTTGCCCGGTTGGTCACCAGTTCGACGCCGAGGAACATCCCGGCGCCGCGTACATCGCCGATCAGCTCGTGACGCTCTCTCAGCTTGCCAAGCTCATCGAGCAGATAGCCGCCAACCTGCGCCGAACGCTGCTGCAGGCCTTCGTCACGAATCACATCCAGCACGGCCTGGCCGGCGGCGCAGGACACCGGGTTGCCGCCGAAGGTATTGAAGTAGCGCATGCTGCGCCCGAAGGGCTCGAGCACTTCAGGGCGTACCACCACGCCGGCGATCGGCTGGCCATTGCCCATCGGTTTGCCGAGGCTGACCAGATCGGGCTGCACGGCATGCCGCTGAAAACCCCACATGTGTTCACCGGTACGGGCAAAACCGCACTGCACTTCATCGGCGATATACAGCAGCCCTTCGGCCTGAGCGATGGCCACTGCTTCGCTGATGCAGCCCTGAGGGCCTGGGAAGATGCCATCACTGGCGAAGATACCGTCGATCAGCAGTGCCGCAGGCTTGATGCCGTTGGCGCGCAGATCGGCGATGGCGGCGCGTACGTCCTCGGCGAACAGCTTGCCCGCCTGCTCGGCACCCAGACGATAGGCGTCCGGCGCGCGCACGCTGCGCGCATGGGCGGGCAGCTGGATGCTCGCACCGAGCGACGGCGACAGAGAGGAAATATCGCCGGTAACGCCGTGGTAGGCGAACCGGGTGATGATCACCCCGGTGCCGCCGGTGTAATGGCGGGCGATGCGCAGGGCCAGGTCGTTGGCTTCGCTGCCGGTGCAAGTGAACATCACCTGCTGCAGGCCGGCGGGAAAGGTGGCGAGCAGGTTCTCGGCATAATCGAGAATGCCTTCCTGCAGATAGCGGGTGTGGGTATTCAGGCGCGCCGCCTGCTCGGCGATGGCCTGTACCACCCGCGGATGGCAATGGCCAATGGACGCAACGTTGTTGTAAGCGTCCAGATAGGCGCGACCGTTCTCGTCGTACAGCCACACGCCCTCGCCGCGCACCGTGTGCAGCGGGCGCTCGTAGAACAGCCGGTAGGCGGGGCCAAGCAGCCGTTCACGACGCTCGATCAGGCTTTTTTCCCTGTCGCTCAAACGTGCCGCATCGGCGGCGCCGAAACCGTTGATCATGCTCATGGCTGCAGCGCTCCCTGACAGGCCTGATGAATTCGATTGCGCGCCGTATCGCTGGAGATGGCCGCCAGGCCACGCAGACTGGCACTCGCCTGGCGAACGTTGCGCAGGATGTAGTCGCGATTTTCCGGATGCAGGCTGGCCCGCCAGGCGGTAATGCTGATGGTCATCACCAGCCGCGTGGCGATCAGTTCGGCGAGAATATCCAGCTCGGCATCGTGTAGCGGATTGAGGCGGTGATAAGCGGCGATGAAGGTCAGCGCCGGCGCCAGCACGTCGCCCTCGCTGCCCAGTTGATAGGCGGCTGCCACGCCGACTTCATTGATCAGCGGCGCATGCACCATATCGCCGAAGTCGAGGATGTTGAGCAGTCGCTCCGGACGCAGGGGGTCAACGATGACGTTGTGCGGGTTGAGATCGTTGTGGATGACCTGCGCACGCAGCTGCGGGTAACGCGGCTGTGCCTGGCCCTCGAAGGCATCCAGCGCCTGCGTCACCAGATCGCGCAGTTCACCGTCATCGATGTGTTGCAGCAATGGCCGCAACCGTGTGGCTTGCTGCATGTCCCACAGCAGTTCATGGCTTGAGGCAGGATGGTGAAAGTCGCTCAGCGCGCGGTCGAGCCGCGCCATGGCCTCGCCCAGGTTATGACGAAGCGCCGAACTGCGCTGTGCCACCTGGTGCAGCGGCAAGCCCTCGACGAAGGAGAACAGACGCACCAGCATCTGCTGCCCGTCGATATCGACGGAGACCGCATAGCGCCCGTCCCGCGCTGCATATACACGCTGCACGGGGAGTTCGGGATCGGCCCGCTGGATATGCAGCAGGGCCTGATTCTGGAAGTCCACCACCTGGGGATTCTCCAGGGGATGGGAAATTTTCAGCAGGTAGGATGAGCCGTCCGCACAAGACAGCTGGAAATTCAGATCGCGCTCGCCGGCCAACGGCCGGATCGCGCCCAGCACGCCAAAGCATTCGCTGGCGATGGCGCCAGCCCGCACCGGGCTGACCCGGGCCGGCTGCGCCTGCAACAAGGGATCATGCACAACCAGGGTATTCAGCGACACATCCTTACACTCCGCAATTGACTGCTTACTGGCGGTGCCCGGCTGCTTCTAGGCGGCCGGGCACCGCGCGTTTACTTGCTGGCCCAGGCGTTGAAACGCTGCTCCAGATCTTCGCCATGGTCGATCCAGAACTCGATATCCATGGCCCGTGCGTTCTTCAGGTTCTGCGGCGCCGTTGGCAGGCTGCTCTGGATCGCCGGATCGATCATCGCGGTCGTGTGGATATTGGTCGGGCCGTAGGGAATGCCCTCGGCGTAGACTTTCTGCAGTTCCGGCGTGCTGGCCATTGCGATGAATTTCTCGGCCAGCTCCTTGTTCTTGCTGCCTTTGACGATCGCCCAGTGATCAAGGTCGTAGAGGCTGCCGTTCCACTGCATGACGAAATCGCGGCCTTCCTTCTGTGCGGTGGTAACCCGACCGTTGTAGGCCGAAGTCATCACCACGTCCCCGGCGGCCAGCCACTGCAATGGCTGCGCACCGGCTTCCCACCACTGGATATTCGACTTGATCTGATCGAGCTTGCGGAACGCCCGCTCGACACCTTCGTCGGTGCCCAGCACCTTGTAGAGATCGGCCTGCGCCACGCCATCGGCGAGCAGGGCGAACTCGAGCGTGAACTTGGCGCCACGGCGCAGGCCACGCTTGCCGGGGAATGTCTTCACATCCCAGAAATCCGCCCATCCCGTCGGTGTGCCCTTGAGCTTGCTGCTGTCGTAGGTCAGCACCGTCGACCAGATGAAAATGCCGGCGCCACATTCGCTCACCGCTTCCGGGATGAAATCCTCACGCTTGCCGATGCTTGCCCAGTTCAGCGGCTCGAACAGCCCTTCACTGCAACCACGGATCAGTTCCGGGGTCTCCACTTCTACGACATCCCAGGTGACCTGACCGGTATCGGCCATGACCTTGATCTTGGCCATCTCGCCGTTGTACGCGGAGGCTTCGATACGCACCTTCTCGCGCTCTTCGAAGGGTTTGTAGAAGGCTTTTTCCTGAACCACCTTGTTATCGCCGCCGAAGGAAACCACGGCGAGCTTTTCCGCCGCTTGCAAGGTCGCGGCGCTGCAGGTGATGGCGATCAGTAATGCGGTTTTCTTGAACATTGAGGGTTGCTCCTGGCAGGGCCTCTTCAGGCTCTGGATGGGTAAGGGCAGCTTCAAGAAACGAACACCGATGCTTTACCTACAAGAACCATTAGGTACCTGGGGGTGGAGCGGGAGCCTAGCGCTGGGAGGCTGACAACGTTCATCAGGCCATCTAATTGTTGTTATTGGCTTGCACGGCAGGGCCATTAAAGCACTCAGAAAATTATGATGCATCATATTTTTAATTGAGCCATGATCCATCCAGGCAGTTGTGCCTGAGCACGCCTTCTATTCCGGGAGATACGCAATGAGCGATCAGAAAACGCTGCTGCTGACCGGCGCCAGCCGCGGCATCGGCCATGCCACGGTGAAGCATTTCAACGCGGCCGGTTGGCGGGTGTTCACCGCCTCGCGGCATGACTGGGTGGCTGAATGCCCGTGGGCGGAAGGCAAGCTCAACCATATCCACCTGGATCTGGAGGACATCGAGCACTTGGAGGAGAGCCTGCCGCTAATACGCGAAAAGCTTGGCGGGCGCCTGGATGCACTGGTCAACAATGCCGGCGTGTCGCCCAAGGGCGACGAAGGCCAGCGCCTCGGCGTGCTGGGCAGCGACTACGCGACCTGGATCCAGGTGTTCAACGTCAACCTGTTCTCCACGGCCCTGCTCGCCCGCGGCCTGTTCGAAGAGCTGAAGGCAGCCAAGGGCAGCATCATCAACGTCACCTCCATCGCCGGTTCACGGGTGCACCCATTCGCGGGCTCGGCCTACGCTGCGTCCAAGGCCGCCCTCTCCGCCCTGACCCGGGAGATGGCCCATGAGTTCGGCTGCCACGGCGTGCGGGTCAATGCCATCGCTCCCGGTGAGATCGACACCTCGATTCTGTCCTCGGGCACCGAGCTGATCGTCGAACGCGACATTCCCATGCATCGCCTGGGCAAACCCGAGGAGGTGGCGTCACTGGTGCATTTTCTGTGTACCTCCGGCGCGGGTTACGTCAACGGCGCAGAAATTCACGTTAATGGCGGGCAGCACGTGTGACGTTCGCCGCGGTAGAATCCGCGCGCCCGCGCTCCGGAAGTCACTGCCATGAAGTACCCCATCGATGGTCTCAGCCACGCCTACCTGGGCAGTGGCGTTTATGCATTGCTGCGCGAAGCGCTGATCACCGGCCGCTTTCGGCCTGACGATCGCTTGCGCATCCGCGACCTGGCCGAGCAGTTGGGCACCAGCGTCACACCGGTGCGCGACGCCATTCTGCAACTGGCCAAGGAAAAGGCCCTGGTTCTCAAAACGCCGCGAGATATTCGCGTGCCGGTACTGAGCCAGGAGCAGTACGCCGAGATCCGCAGCATCCGTCTGGCGCTTGAAGGCCTGGCGGCGGAAACCGCAGCCGCCAAGGTGACGGCCGAGCAGCTGCAGGTGCTCGAAAGCAACATTCGCGACAACCTGCACGCCGTGCACAGCGGTGAACTGGTCGCTGCGCTGAAGCTCAATCAGGCTTTTCATTTTGCCCTGGCCGATATTGCCGGCATGCCGCTGCTGCGCGACGTGCTCGATAGCCTGTGGATGCGTACCGGCCCACTGATCGCCCTGGCCTACGGCGACTTCAACGAACGCATGGCCATCGAACATCATTGGGAAGTGTTGCGCGCCCTGGAAAAAGGCGACGGCGCTGCGGCGCGCCAGGCGATCTGCACCGATATTCTCGATGGCAATCAGAAGATGATGGAATTCATCGCTCAGCGCGAAGCCACGGTAGCCTGAGAACCGGTGCGCTTGTGGCGCACCGGGTGACGCTCAAGGGTAAGAACCGCGGTCAGGCTTGTGGCCCGGCGCGTATAAGCGAGGCCGCCGAGGCGACCCGCCTATTCGGTCAGAGCGGAGTGACCAGCTCACCACGCTCTATAAAGGCATCGAGATTATCGAACACCAGGTTCTCCATGGCCAGCCGGGTTTCCTCGGTGGCGCTGCCAACGTGGGGTAAGAGCACCACGTTGGGCATCTCGAACAGTACGTCGGGCACTCGCGGCTCATCTTCGAACACGTCCAGCCCTGCACCACCTAGGGTACCGGCCTGCAATGCAGCGACCAGCGCCTGCTCATCGATCACGCTGCCCCGGGCGATATTCACGACGATACCTTGCGGCCCAAGCGCCTCGAGCACTGCAGCATCGATCAGATGATGGGTCGACGCCCCACCGGGACAGGCCAGCACCAGAAAATCGGCCCAGCCTGCCAGCGCCTTGAGATCGGCCTCGTAGCCATAGTCGGTGGTCGGATCGGGACGGCGATTGTGGTAGCGGATTTCCATGTCGAAACCGGCAGCACGCTTGACGATGTCCTTGCCGATCCGGCCAAAGCCGACGATGCCCAGTTTCTTGCCACTGACCTTGCGGGTCAGCGGGTACTGGCCCTTGAGCCATTTGCCCTGCCGCACATGCTGATCGGAGGCGGAGAACTGCCGTGCGGTGTCGATGAGCAGGCCGATGGCCGTATCGGCGACACATTCGTTGAGTACGTCCGGCGTGGTGCTGATGGGGATGCCCCGCGCTTTCGCGTCATCGACGGCAATCGAATCGTAGCCGACACCGAAACTGCAGATGGCCCGCAGGTTGGGCATCTGCGCCAGTTGCTCGGCCGAGCAACCGTAGCGAGCCGAGGTGACCACGATGTCGATATCGGCACCGTGCTCGGCGAGAAAATCCTTGGGCTGTTCCCAAAGGCGGGTCAGTTGATAGTCGCGCTGCAGACGCTCGTTGAAGCGGCTCGGGAAACGACCGACCTGAAGTACGTTGGGGCGACTCATGCAGCTCTCCTCTGATTCTGGCTGAGAAGCAGATGATACCTGCCACTGCGCAAGCGAAAGCAACGCGGCAGTGATCATCGCGCTATAAAACGAACCGGCCTCAAGTCTTGCGAGCTAGAGCCCTGCAAGGCAAAAAGAGGCGAGGAAGCGGAGTGTACTTTTGTACATGAGCATTCCGAGCCTGTTTTTAACGCCGCAGGGCCGACGCGCAGCTGACTTTAGGCTGGTTCTCAGGTCACTGGAGCCGGATTGAAAAGCACCAAGTCGTTGTGCAGGCGATGCTTCTCCGCCCAGGTCTGCTTCCTGCCGCTGGCGACGTCCAGATAGAGCTGGAAAATGTGCCAGCCCATCTCGTCGAGGGTCATGCGCCCCGAGGTGATCTGCCCGGCATCGACGTCGATCAGGTCCGGCCAGCGCTCCGCCAGTTGCGTGCGGGTGGCTACCTTGATCACCGGCACCATGGACAGGCCATAGGGCGTGCCGCGACCGGTGGTGAAGATGTGCAGGTTCATGCCGGCCGCCAATTGCAGCGTGCCGCAGATGAAATCGCTGGCCGGGGTGGCGCAGAAGTACAGACCTTTGCCACGAATCCGCTCGCCCGGCGAAACCACGCCGACGATCGGACTGTTGCCCGATTTGGCGATGGAGCCCATGGCCTTCTCGACGATGTTATTCAGGCCGCCTTTCTTGTTGCCTGGCGTGGTGTTGGCACTGCGATCGGCCATGCCGCGTTCCAGGTAACGGTCGTACCAATCCATCTCGCGGATCAGCGCGTCGGCCACTTCGGTGGTCGAGGCACGCGGGGTAAGCAGGTGGATGCCGTCACGCACTTCGGTGTTTTCCGAGAACATCACGGTGGCGCCAGCCCGCACCAGCAGGTCAGAAGCCACGCCGAGGGCCGGGTTGGCGGTGATGCCGGAGAACGCGTCGCTACCGCCACACTGCATGCCGACCACCAGCTCGGAAGCCGGTACGGTTTCGCGACGACGCTGATCGAGCACCTTCAGGCGCTCCTCGATCATGGCCATGATTTCTTCGACCATTCCGACGAAGCCGGTGCTGGAATCCTGCAAGCGGAACAGCCACTCCTCCTCCTCCATGCCGTTGGTCAACTGGTCGCCATCCATCAACTGATTGGCCTGCAGCTTTTCGCAGCCCAGGCTGATCACCAGCGCCTGGCCGCCAAGGTTGGGGTTACGACTGATGTTGTAGAGGGTACGGATGGGCACCACGGCGTCCGGCGCGTTGATCGCCACACCACAGCCGTAGCTGTGCGACAGCGCCACCACGTCGTCGACGTTCGGGTATTTGGGAAGGATTTCCTTGCGCACGCGGTCGACGCAATGGTCGAGCACGCCGACCACGCACTGCACGGTGGTGGTCACGCCGAGGATGTTGCGCGTGCCGACGGTGCCGTCCGGGTTACGGAAGCCTTCGAATGTATAGCCTTCCAACGGCGCCGGCGCAGGGGCCTTGATCGTCGCCTTGGGCAGGTTGTCCAGCACTGGCGGCTCGGGCATGCGCAGCACCGCCTCGGTCACCCAGGTGCCGGCGGCGATGGGGTTCAGCGCATAGCCGATCACCTCACCGTAGCGCACCACGTTGCCACCTTCGGGAATCGCCACCAGCGATACCTTGTGGCTCTGCGGAATGCCCTCCAGCGCCTCCAGGCCATCGGCGAAACGGCCACCGGCCGCCACCCCCTGTTCATTGACCACTACGCCGACATTGTCGTCGGCGTGCAGGCGGATGTAACGCGGGGAGTCCAGATGTTGAATGAGTTCCATGGGGCTAATCCTTTTCTTGTTGTGGTAACACGTTCATGGCCTCGCCTGCCGGTGCCAGGCGAGGCCATGAGCGGGGTCAGGTCGCCGGAGCAGGCGAAGCCTGATCGTTGAGCGCCTGGCCGTTTTCATCCTTCAGCACGACGCGCTGGATAGGGCCGACGATAAACAGGTAGCTGAATACCGCTACCAACGCGTTGGCGCCTACATACACCAATGCCCACTTGAACGAACCCGTGGCGCTGATGATGTAGCCGATGACGATCGGGGTGGTGATCGAAGCGATGTTGCCGAAGGTGTTGAACAGGCCACCGGACAGGCCGGCGATCTGCTTGGGCGAAGTATCCGATACCACGGCCCAACCCAGGGCACCGAGACCTTTACCAAAGAATGCGAGGGTCATGAAACCGACGACCATCCACTCGGCGGAGACGTAGTTGCACAGCACCATGCTGGTCGACAGCATCAGGCCGCAGACGATCGGCAACTTGCGCGCAAGGGTCAGGCTGTGACCGCGACGCAGCAGCCAATCGGAGAGCACGCCGCCCAATACGCCACCGACGAAACCCATGATGGCCGGCAAGGAGGCGATGATGCCGGCCTTGAGGATGGTCATGCCGCGCTCCTGCACCAGGTACACGGGGAACCAGGTCAGGAAGAAATAGGTGATGGCGTTGATGCAGTACTGGCCCAGGTAGACGCCAACCATCATGCGGTTGGTGAGCAGCTGAGTGATGTAATTCCACTTCGGCCCGCCGCTGCCCTTGGTTTGATCCATATCGACCAGGCCGCCATTGTTGGCGATGTACTCGACCTCGGCAGCGCTGACGCGCGGGTGTTCCTTGGGGTTGTAGATGGTCTTCATCCACACGCCGGCGAATATGATGCCCAGCACGCCCATGACCACGAACACGTGCTCCCAGCCGTAGGTGTAGACGATCCAGCCCATCAGCGGCGCGAACAGTGCGGTGGCGAAATACTGCGCCGAGTTGAAGATGGCCGACGCCGTGCCCCGCTCTGCCGTAGGAAACCAGGCGGCGACGATGCGCGCGTTACCGGGGAACGAAGGCGCTTCGGCGAAACCGACCATGAAACGCAGTACGAACAGGGTCACCACGGCCCAGGCAATCGGCATCATGCCGACGAAGCCCTGCAGCAGGGTAAACAGCGACCAGATGAAGATGCCCGCGGCATACACGCGCTTGGAGCCGAAACGGTCGAGCAACCAGCCGCCCGGAATCTGCCCGATCACATAAGCCCAGCCGAAAGCAGAGAAGATAAAGCCAAGAGTGACCGCATCAATGCCCAGATCCTTCTGCATGCTGGAACCAGCAATGGAGATGGTGGCGCGGTCGGCGTAGTTGATGGTGGTTACCAGAAACAGCATCAGCAGTATCAGGTAACGGACGTGGGTTTTCTTCGTGTCTCCCATGGAGATCTCACCTCAGTGTTATTTTTATTACTGAAAAGGTTGTTATCAGGCACGTGCGGGCGTACCAGCCGCCTTGGGGCGGGGATCATCAAGTTTTGAACGAGGTTGTACTTGGCGCGCTAGCTCGTGGCAGCAGACGTCGTGACACCCGGATCGGATCTCAGAACGTTGGGCGCAGACAAGGACGGTCGAACGCAGCCCGTTTTGGGGCTTGGGGAGGACGTGCGGATACTGTTTTTCACGGTTTTATTATCCTTATTGGCTGACGGCGCCTGGCACGGTGACGGCAATCAATGATTGCGCAATCAATCCGGCAGTGAACACGGCACCACGCAGTTCGCTACACAGCCGACTCTACTATGATTGCGCAATCATTCAAGCAATTTCTTGTTACGTTGTCAGTTGTCTGATGAGAGGTCAGGTGGTAGCGCGGTCGACCAGCGTGAAGCCGGTATCCAGACGCACTGGCTCCAGCTCGCCAGCATCACGAAAACGCTGCAACAGCGCGTTGGCGACCTGCTTGCCCATGCGCGCGCCGTCGACGTTCACCGTCGACAGCGCCGGATGCAGGTGCGCTGCGCTGGACAAGTCACCGAAGCCCATTACCGCCAATTGGCTGGGAATCTCGATGCCCTGGCTCGCCGCCTCGGCCAGGATGCCCTGGGCCACGGTATCCGAACTGCAAACGATCACCTGCGGCTGATGACCGTCGGCGAGCAACTGACGCAGCCCTTCCCGTCCGCTTTGCAGCGTGGCGGGCGCGCTAAGCACTGCCATCGGTACTTCATCGACCCCCAACTCCTTGAGCTGCGCGATCACGCTGTTGCCCCGCCGGAAAGCCCGGGAGTCGTCCACCGAGACGATGGCGAAACGTCGGTAGCCCTTGCCATGCAGATGATTGGCGAGCGCCTGGCCGACCTTTTCGTGGGAGAAGCCAACCTGCATGTCGATGGGGGACGCGCCCAGATCCCACGCTTCTACCACAGGAATGCCGGCCGCCTGCAAGCGCAGCCGGCTCTCCTCGGTGTGCAGCGTGCCGGTCAGCACGATCCCGTCGGGGCGCCGCCCCAGCACCGCGCCGAGCAGACGCTCTTCCTGCTCGGCGGAATAGCCGGTGAGGCCGATCATGGTCTGGTAGCCGGCGGCAGTCAGGTGATCCATCAACGACTGCACCGTCTCGGCGAAGATCGAGTGCGCGATGGTCGGCACGAAGATGGCGATCAAGCGGCTCTTGTTCGACGCCAACCCGCCCGCCAGCATGTTCGGCACGTAACCGGTCACGCGCACGGCTTCGAGGACTTTCTTGCGCGCATCCTCGCTGACCACTTCGGGCCGGTGCAGCGCCCGCGATACGGTGATCGGCGACACACCCGCCACCTTGGCCACGTCGATCAGGGTGACGCTCGCGCCCTTGTTGACAGGCGACAGCGTGGATGCAGAGCGGGGGGATTTCTTTGCCATGACGGGCCGCGGGGTTGTGCGAGAGAAGCCGCATCTTAACCAGCGCACAGGGCAGTAACTAGGGTCTATTGACGTTTCAACGCGAGCCGCGTTGCCGCGAGACGGCGTTACTCGATGGCTCATTTGGCCCGCCAAACTTCGCATCTCGTGCCTTGCCTCGCGCAAAAACAGGCTCCGGCGCGGCCGTGCGTGAAACGTCAACAGACCCTAGACACAGCTGTAATCGAGTGTTGCCTACGGAATGCAAAAAGCCCGGGCACGAGGCCCGGGCTTTTCGAGTGCCTTGCAAAGACGAAGCGCTTACTGGGCGCCTTGCTTCTTGATCAGCGCAGCCAGTTGCTCGTACTCGGCAGGCCGCAGGTCGGTCAGTGGCGCGCGAACCGGGCCGGCGTCGTAGCCGGAGATCTTGGCGCCAGCCTTGACGATACTGACCCCGTAACCGGCTGTCAGGTTGCGGATATCCAGGTACGGCAGGAAGAAGTCATCGATGATCTTGCCAACGGTGGCGTGATCTTCACGGGCGATCGCGTTGTAGAAGTCCATCGCGGTTTTCGGAATGAAGTTGAACACCGCCGAGGAGTAAACCGGTACGCCCAGTGCTTTGTAAGCAGCGGCATAGACTTCAGCAGTCGGCAGACCGCCCAGGTAGGTGAGACGATCACCCAGACGACGGCGGATCGAGACCATCAGTTCGATGTCACCCAGGCCATCTTTGTAACCGATCAGGTTCGGGCAACGCTCGGCCAGTTGCTCCAGCAGCGGAGCGGTCAGGCGGCAGACGTTACGGTTGTAGACCACCACACCGATCTTCACCGACTTGCACACTTGCTCGACGTGCGCAGCCACACCTTCCTGCGAGGCCTCGGTCAGGTAATGCGGCAGCAGCAGCAGACCTTTGGCGCCCAGGCGCTCAGCTTCTTGTGCGTACTGGATGGCCTGGCGAGTGGAACCACCTACGCCAGCCAGGATTGGCACGCTACCGGAGCAGGTGTCGACGGCAGTCTTGATGATGGAGGAGTACTCGTCGGCAGCCAGGGAGAAGAACTCACCAGTACCACCAGCGGCGAACAGAGCGGTAGCGCCGTACGGGGCCAGCCACTCGAGGCGACGTACGTAACCAGCCGGGTTGAATTCACCAGCAGCATCGAAGTCGGTCAGCGGGAAGGACAGCAGGCCGGAGGAGAGGACGGTTTTTAATTCTTGTGGAGTCATTCTTCTTACACCTTGGATGAGGACATGGAGGCCGTTACCGGCAACGGAAGTCATACGTTATCGTACAACTATAAATATTCCAAGTCCCAGAGGGCATTTTTCTTCTACTTGCACCATTTCGGAGCGATAGCTGAAAAGTCCAACGATATGTCCAAAAAACAGGAAAAACCTCGGCAAATCTCCAATTACATTGGAAATCTCATGCTTTAGATTGGTGAAAAGTCGCTTTCTGGCGAAGAAAGTTCCCACTGACCCAAGCGTTCACGGGCAATAAGCAGCAGATAGGTCGTACGACGACCTCAGCCAGATAGCTGTTACGAATCGACAATCATAAAGGTGCGCAACATGACGACACCCCTCCGCAACCGCCAGGACATCAATGTCCTTTGCGCCAAGCCGCATGCCGGCCTGACCGCCCTCCCCCATCAATCAAGCGCATTGCGGCACCACATACAACGTCGGTAGCCACCCGCGTTCGAGCCACCATCACGCCGCCACCAACCAGCGCCTGTTTTCACCCAGGTGCCGTGCATGGCTGCGCCGATTGCGGCCATCAGCGGAAGCCTGACAACGGCGCCCCGCACCTTCGCTGCACAATAACAAGAGAAGGAAATACCCATGCGACACACCTCCCTGCACAAAGCCCTCGGTCTGTTTGCGGCCCTTTCCATGAGCGCCGTAGCGCCCCACGTGTATGCCGACGACAAGTACCCGACCAAGGCCATTCAAGTCGTACTGCCCATCGCCCCGGGTGGTGACACCGATGTGAATGCTCGCGTCTTCAACCGCTACCTGGAAAAGGAACTCGGCAAGCCGCTGGTGGCCGTCAACGTGGATGGTGGTGGTGGCACCATCGGCATGCGCCGGGTGATGTCGGCCAAGCCCGATGGCTACACCGCACTGTTCTTCCACGGCGAGGCCATGGTGCCGAAGCTGGCCGGCTTATCGGACATCGACATCGATGATTTCCAGATGGTCGCCGTGGCCATGGAAGATGACACCACCATTCTGGTGACCGGCAAGGATGCGCCCTACCAAGACATGAAGTCCTTCGTCGACTACGCCAAGGCCAATCCCGGCCAGACCCGCTTCGGCATGCTCACCGGCGGCTATCCGCACCTGGTCGGCGTTGCCCTGGAGCACGAGTTGGGCGTGAAGATGAACCTCATCGACGTGGGCGGCAACACCGCCAAGATCGTCGCCCTGCGAGGCGGCCGCGTGGATCTGATCAACGTCCAGTACAACCTGGTGCGCGACTACCTGAAGGCCGGCAGCTTCATCAACCTCGGCCTGCTCTCGGATGAACGCAACCCACTGATCGCCGACTCACCTACCACCGCCGAACAGGGCTTCCCGGCCAGCTTCAGCAAGTTCTTCTTCTTCGCCATGCCCAAAGAAACCCCGACCGCGGTGGTCGAGAAGTTCTCTGCGGCGGTCAAGCGCGTGGTGGAGAACCCCGAGTACCACGCCGAAGCCAAGAAGATGCTGGTGACCCCGACCTACCTCGACCCGGAGGAAGGCGCTGCTTTCGCCAAGGCCCAGCAGCAAACGCTGCAGCAGTATCAAAGCCTGCTGCGCGGCCAGTAAGCCCGCTCGCCTGAATATCTCAGGCAATGTCTGGGCGCTGCGATGAGGCGCCCTTCCCTATTCCTTCCCTCCGGGCTGGCTTGCCCCCCGGACAGGAGAGCGCTCATGCCTCAATTCGCGTTACGCGATTACCGTGACCTGATCACAGGTTCGGCGGTGATTCTCGGCGCCGTAACGATGTTCGTCGCCTCGGCCAACCTCAAGGATTTCGCCGCCATCGGCGTCGGCGCTTCGTTCATGCCACGCCTGACCGCCCTGCTGCTGTTCATCGTCGGCCTGGTCATCGTGGCCTCCACCTGGCGCAGCGCTGGACGCAACCGCGAGCCACTGAAGGCCGAGGAAAGCGAACCGGGCGTGTTTGGCGGTCTCCCCGCCGTGCTGCTGAGCATCGTGCTGATGTTCATCTACCTGGCGCTGCTCGACCCGCTGGGCTTTCTGCTCTCATCGGTGCTCTACGCCTTCGCCCAGATGATCGTGCTGACCAAGGACGGCAACCGTCGCTACCTGGTGTTCGCAGTTTCCTCGCTGGTCACGGCCATCGCTGCCTACTACCTGTTCGTCAACGTTTTCGACATCAGCCTGCCTGCCGGATTAATGGGCTAAAGCGCTGAAAGGAGCTGCAACGTGTTAATCGAAGGCATTCTGTCGATCCTCAACTTCCAGACACTGTTCCTGATCATCGGCGGAACCGTGCTGGGCATCATCATCGGCGCCATTCCCGGCCTGACGGTGACCATGGGCGTGGCCCTGTTCCTGCCTGTGACCTTCGCCATGAGCCCAGTGGACGGCCTATCACTGCTGATGGGGCTGTATATCGGCGGCACGTCGGGCGGTCTGATCCCGTCCATTCTGCTGAACATTCCCGGCACGCCGGCTTCGGTGGCGACGACCTTCGACGGTTATCCCATGGCCGTTCGTGGCGAGGCTGGCAAGGCGCTGTCGGTAGCGATCATTTCGTCATTTCTGGGCGGCGTGTTCAGCCTACTGGTGCTGTTCGCGGTGTCACCGATCCTCGCCGAAGTGGCGCTGAAGTTCGGCCCCTACGAATACTTCGCCGTGGCGCTGTTCTCCCTGACGCTGGTCGCCGGCCTCAGCGGCGGCTCGCTGGCACGCGGCATGGCCGCCGCTGGTATCGGCCTCACCGTGTCCTTCGTCGGCATGGCGCCGATCACCGCCTTCCCGCGCTTCACCTTCGACTGGCACGAGTTGGACGCCGGCATCACCCTGCTGCCTGCGCTGATCGGTTTGTTCGCGGTATCGCAGATCCTCGAGGAAGCCGAATCGCGCAAACCGCAGAAGAAGCTCCAGGTTCTGAGCTACAAGCTCAACAATCTGGGTTTCTCGGTCAAAGCCATCCTTGCGCACTTCCCCAACTGGCTGCGCTCGTCGCTGATCGGCACCGGTATCGGCGTACTGCCGGGCCTGGGCGCGGCGGTGTGCAACATCCTCGCCTACGGCGCCGCGAAAAAGCGCTCCAAGCACCCGGAGAAGTTCGGCACCGGCATCAGCGACGGCGTGATCGCCAGCGAATCGTCGGGCAATGCCTCGACCGGCGGCGGCATGGTGCCCCTGCTGACGCTCGGCATTCCCGGCGACAACACCTCGGTGATCCTGCTGGCCGGCTTCATGATCCACGGCATCACCCCGGGGCCGATGCTGTTCGAAACCCAAAGCCTGCTGGTGTACGGCATCTTCGCCGCCCTGGTGGTCTCCAACCTGGCGATGATCATCGCGCTGTTCGGCCTGATGCGCGGCTTCGTGCACATCCTCTCGGTGCCCAAGCACATCCTGCTGCCGATCATCATGTTGCTCTGCGTGATCGGCGCCTACGGCATCAACAACCGCCTGTTCGATGTCGGTTGCATGCTGGTGTTCGGCGTGTTGGGCTGGCTGATGAAGAAGGCCTCTCTGCCGATTACTCCGCTACTGCTGGGTTTCATCCTCGGCCCGATCATCGAAACCAACCTGCGTCGCGGCCTGATGAGCAGCCAGGGCGACTTCATGCCCTTCATCACCGAACCGATCTCCGGCGTGGTGCTGGTCGCCACCGTGATCGTGGTGATCGTCACCGCCTACAAGGAATACGTGAAAATCCGCCGGCCGCAGGGGCAGATCGTGACCAGCAGCTAAGCGACGTCGAAACGGAAAAGCCGCTGTAGCCTCGAGGGTTACAGCGGCTTTTTTCGCATATTGGAATTCAATCCAGGCAAAGCGTGTAGATGCTAAAGCGAAGGCAGGAAAGTGGCGAAAGCGGTCATCTGCTGCGAGGTTCGATCTGATCGTTCCTCACGCTCCGCGTGGGAATGCCTGCAGGGACGCTCTGCGTCCGATGTCGAGGCCTGGCGGGCGCAGAGCGCCCTGGATTGGGCTCCCACGCGGGAGCGTGGGAGCCATCATCAAGCGGTGCCTGAAGGTCGAAACGTGGCGACGTTTGTGGGAGAGGCTTTAGCCTCGATTTTGCCTGGCTAAGCGTAAAGAGCTCGCGGCTAAAGCGGATCGCCGCCCGGCCCCTCCCACGAGATCGCGACCGGCTGCTTTTGCCTTGTGACAGCCCATCAAGCATCAGACAGCCTGACTAACTGTAGAGCACCGACCACAGCATAAATAATTGCCGCAAACGAAAAAGCCCAGGCACTAGGCCTGGGCTTTTGTTTTGTCGCGTATAGCTTACTGAGCGCCTTGCTTCTTGATCAGCGCAGCCAGTTGCTCGTACTCGGCAGGCAGCAGGTCGGTCAGCGGAGCGCGAACCGGGCCGGCGTCGTAGCCGGAGATCTTGGCGCCAGCCTTGACGATACTCACTGCATAGCCGGACTTGCGATTGCGGATGTCCAGGTAAGGCAGGAAGAAGTCGTCGATGATCTTGCCAACGGTGGCGTGATCTTCCTTGGCAATGGCGTGGTAGAAGTCCATCGCGGTTTTCGGGATGAAGTTGAACACCGCAGACGAGTAAACCGGTACGCCCAGCGCCTTGTAGGCAGCGGCGTAGACTTCGGCGGTCGGCAGGCCGCCCAGGTAGCTGAAACGATCACCCAGACGGCGACGGATCGAGACCATCAGTTCAATGTCGCCCAGGCCGTCTTTGTAGCCGATCAGGTTCGGGCAACGCTCGGCCAGTTGCTCGAGCAGCGGAGCGGTCAGGCGGCAAACGTTACGGTTGTAGACGACTACGCCGATCTTCACCGATTTGCAGACCTGCTCGACGTGAGCGGCAACACCTTCCTGCGACGCTTCGGTCAGGTAGTGCGGCAGCAGCAGCAGGCCTTTGGCGCCCAGACGCTCGGCTTCCTGTGCGTACTGGATGGCCTGGCGAGTGGAACCGCCTACGCCAGCGAGAATTGGCACGCTGCCGGCGCAGGTGTCGACGGCAGTCTTGATGACAGACGAGTACTCGTCGGCCGCCAGGGAGAAGAATTCACCAGTACCGCCAGCGGCGAACAGCGCGGTAGCGCCGTACGGGGCCAGCCACTCGAGGCGACGTACGTAGCCTTCTGGGTTGAATTCGCCTTGGGCATCGAAATCGGTCAGCGGGAAAGACAGCAGACCGGAGGAGAGGACAGTTTTTAATTCTTGTGGGGTCATTCTTCGAATACCTGTAGCGGGGATGGAAATTGAGCAGCCTAGGCTGTTAGAGATACGTTATCGTACGACATTATTGAAAGCCATACTTTTCTCTTCGTCCGCTCACAGAGCGCTCTATCTCGGCCATGTCAGGTAATGCTCAGGTATCCCTGCGATTAGCTGAAGCGCTTGCAGGCCACCGTCATCCGACAACTTCTGCAAGCCCTTCTCATACATGCATGCCATCGTCCCGACTACGGCGCGGTGGCGATTCCCAGGTATCGCTTCGCTCAACCCAGGCTACGGGCTGAAGCGCATGCAAGACACCGTCATCTGACAACATCTGCCAGCCCTTCTCATACATGCATGCCATCGTCCCGACTACGGCGCGGTGGTGATTCCCGGGTATCGCTTCGCTCAACCCAGGCTACGGGCTCGCGAAACACTCTGCTGGCCGCTACGGTTGCCAGAGTTGGTTGAGCAGTAGCCCGTCATGACGACACGCCAATGATAACGTCATCAGACAACCTTAGACTTAAGCACGATGCCAGCGGTCGCCGCGTCCACCCCCATCACTTAGGACATAAAGCCGTCTATCTCGACCGTTACAGCCCTATCAAGCGACACAATGGGACGATATTCTTGTTTTGTGAGCGCGTTGACAAACGCTTGGATGGATGTCGATAATCCAGCCATGTCATACGACAACAGATGACAATCTCTAAATAACAACAAGCAGAGAACAGGCCTCCCGCCCATGACTACGACTTCCAACGCCCAAGTACCCTTCAATCGTCTGCTGCTCACTGGCGCAGCTGGCGGGCTGGGCAAGGTACTGCGCGAACGTCTGCAGCCCCTGACCAAGATCCTGCGTCTCTCGGACATCGTCGAAATGGCGCCGGCCGAAGGTGACCACATCGAAGTACAGCTCTGCGATCTGGCCGACAAGCAGGCCGTTCATCAGCTCGTTGAAGGTGTCGATGCGATCCTGCACTTTGGCGGGGTGTCGGTTGAGCGTCCATTCGAGGAAATCCTCGGCCCGAACATCAGCGGCGTTTTCCACATCTACGAAGCCGCACGTCGCCATGGCGTCAAACGTGTGATCTTCGCCAGCTCCAACCATGTCATCGGTTTCCACAAGCAGACCGACACCATCGACGCCAACGCCCCGCGCCGTCCCGATGGTTACTACGGCCTGTCGAAGTCCTACGGCGAGGACATGGCCAGCTTCTACTTTGATCGCTACGGTATCGAAACCGTCAGCATCCGCATTGGCTCCTCGTTCACCGAACCGCTCAATCGCCGCATGATGAGCACCTGGCTGAGCTACGACGACCTGGTGCAACTGATCGAACGTGGCCTGACCACCCCGAATGTCGGCCACACCGTGGTTTACGGCGCGTCGGCGAACAAGACCGTGTGGTGGGACAACAGCAAGGCCGCTCACCTGGGCTACGTACCCAAGGACAGCTCCGAAGTATTCCGCGACAAGGTCGAGACCCAGCCAGCAGTGGCGGCAGATGATCCCAACGCTCTCTACCATGGCGGCGCCTTCACGGCAGCCGGCCCGTTCGGCGACAACTGATACCTCGCATACTCGATAACAATAAAAGAGGTCGGACATGCCCAAGCAAGCCGAACTGATTCTCGATGCCCGCAACACAGTGGGTGAAAGTCCGGTGTGGAGCGCACAGGATCAGGCCCTTTACTGGGCCGACATCCCCAACAAACGCCTGTACCGCTGGAACCTGACGGACGCCACCACGCAAAGCTGGGAAGCGGATGAGATGCTTGCCTGCATCGCCCGGCGCGCTGACGGCAGCTGGATCGCTGGCATGGAAAGCGGCATCTTCCAGCTAAGCGCCGGTGAAGATGGTCGACTGACTGGCGAACGCCTGGTCGAAGTCAGCCATGCTCGCGAAGGCATGCGCTTCAACGACGGTCGCTGTGACCGCCAAGGCCGTTTCTGGGCAGGCACCATGCTCCTGGACATGGCCGCAGGCGCCAACGTCGGCGCGCTGTATCGCTATGACGGCGCCGGGCAGAGCACCCTCCCGGTGCTGCTCGATGACCTGATCGTACCCAACGGCCTGGGCTTCAGCCCCGACGGCCGCACCATGTATCTGTCCGACTCGCATCCGTCGGCGCAGCTCATCTGGGCATTCGATTACGACATCGACAGCGGCACGCCACACAACCGCCGCCTGTTCGTCGACATGAACGACTATCCCGGCCGCCCTGACGGCGCAGCCGTGGATGCCGATGGTTGCTACTGGATCTGCGGCAACGATGCGGGCCTGATTCACCGTTTCACCCCAGCCGGACGCCTTGATCGCTCGCTGGAAGTACCCGTGAAAAAGCCGACCATGTGTGCATTCGGCGGCGCCAACCTCGATACCTTGTACGTCACTTCGATTCGCCCGGGCGGCAACCTGGACGATCAACCTCTGGCTGGCGGCGTGTTCGCCCTGCAGCCAGGCGTCAGTGGCCTTGAAGAAACATCATTCCAGTTCTAATTACCAACATCTGGGGAACCCGTGATCCAGCGGGCCACCCTGGAGCTTCATAACGCTGCACACCAACAACAACAAAACGGAGCTTCACATGAACCTCAAGCGCAAGTTGCTCATCGCCGCACTCCCGCTGGCCATCGGCCTGTCGAGCCTGGCTCAGGCTGCGACCACCCTGAAAATGGCTGAAATCCACCCCGCCGGTTACCCGACCGTCGTGGCCATGGAAAATCTCGGCAAGAAGCTTGAAGAAGCCACCAAAGGCGAACTCAAGTACCGCATGTTCGCTGGCGGCGTTCTGGGTTCTGAAAAAGAAGTCATCGAACAAACCCAGATTGGCGCCGTGCAGATCACCCGCGTGAGCCTTGGCTCCGTAGGCCCGGTAGTACCGGACACCAACGTCTTCAACATGCCGTTCGTGTTCCGCGATGTTGACCACATGCGCAAGGTCATCGACGGCGACGTTGGTCAGGAAATCCTCGACAAGATCACCGCTTCCGAATTCAACATGGTCGGTCTGGCCTGGATGGATGGCGGCAGCCGCAGCATCTACACCAAGAAACCTGTTCGCAAGATCGAAGACCTCAAGGGCATGAAGATCCGCGTGATCGGCAACCCGCTGTTCATCGATACCCTCAATGCCATGGGTGCCAACGGCATCGCCATGGACACCGGTGAGATCTTCAGCGCCCTGCAAACCGGCGTGATCGACGGTGCCGAGAACAACCCGCCTACCCTGCTCGAGCACAACCACTTCCAGTCGGCCAAGTACTACACCCAGACCCATCACCTGATCCTGCCGGAGCCGCTGATGATGTCCAAGGCCGCCTGGGAGAAGCTGACGCCTGAGCAGCAAGAGCTGGTCAAGAAGTTCGCCAAGGAAGCTCAGCTCGAAGAGCGCAAGCTGTGGGACGAGAAGAGCGCAGCCAGCGTCGAGAAACTGAAAGCGGCCGGCGTTGAGTTCATCGAAGTCGACACCAAGCCCTTCTATGACGCCACTGCTCCGGTTCGCGAGAAGTACGGCGCACCTTATGTCGAGCTGATCAAGCGCATCGAAGCCGTCAAGTAAACCGATCACTCCGACGAATGCTGTGGCGGCGCGTCCTGCGCCGCCACGCTGTGGTGAAGTCTCATGAAGAATACATTCTTACGCGCCTGTGACGCCCTATACATGACCTGTATCTGGGTAGCGGGGCTGTCCATCCTGGTCATGGCCCTGATCATTCCTTGGGGCATTTTTGCCCGCTACGTGCTTGGTGCTGGCTCCAGCTGGCCCGAGCCCGTAGCCATTTTGCTGATGGCACTGTTCACGTTCGTCGGTGCCGCAGCCAGTTACCGCGCTGGGGCGCACATGGCCGTGACTTCCCTGACCGATCGCCTGCCGAAAGCTTGGCATGGCGCAATCACTCTGCTGGTAGAGCTGCTGATGGCGGCGGTGTGCCTGTTCATGCTCATCTGGGGCATCAAACTGTGCATGGCTACCTGGAACCAGTTCCTCGCCTCACTGACCTCGGTGCGCGTGGGCATGGCTTACTCCCCTATTCCAATCGGTGGTTTCGTGACCCTGATCTTTATCCTCGAAAGGCTGTTGTTCGGCGATCAGAGTGGTCGACGAGTGAGCAATTACGAGCATGTTGAAGAAGCCAAGGAGGCCGTGTAAATGGACGCGCTAATCCTGCTTGGTAGTTTCGTCGTACTGATCCTGCTGCGTATGCCGGTGGCTTATGCACTGGGTCTGTCTGCGCTGATCGGCGCGTGGTGGATCGATATTCCGCTGCACGCGGTGATGATTTCCGTCACCGGCGGCATCAGCAAGTTCTCCCTGCTGGCCATTCCGTTCTTCGTACTCGCGGGTGCGATCATGGCGGAAGGCGGTATGTCCCGCCGTCTGGTCGCTTTCGCTGGCGTACTGGTAGGTTTCGTCCGTGGTGGCCTGTCGCTGGTCAACATCATGGCCTCGACCTTCTTCGGCGCCATCTCCGGCTCGGCCCTGGCGGATACCGCCTCGGTAGGTTCGGTGATGATCCCGGAAATGGAGCGCAACGGTTATCCGCGCGAATACGCCACCGCCGTAACGGTGAGTGGCTCGGTACAAGCGCTGCTGACCCCGCCGAGCCACAACTCGGTGATCTACTCGCTGGCTGCTGGTGGCACCGTCTCCATCGCATCGCTGTTCATCGCCGGCATTGGCCCGGGTCTGCTGCTCAGCGCCGTGATGATGGGCCTGTGCATGTTCTTCGCGAAGAAGCGCAACTACCCGAAAGGCGAAGTCATCCCGCTGCGCCAGGCACTGAAGATCTGCGTCGATGCGATCTGGGGCCTGTTCACCATGGTGATCATCCTCGGCGGGATCATCTCCGGCATCTTCACCGCTACCGAATCGGCAGCGATTGCAGTGCTGTGGGCGTTCTTCGTCACCATGTTCGTCTACCGCGACTACAAGTGGCGTGACCTTCCCAAGCTGATGCACCGCACGGTGCGTACGATCTCCATCGTGATGATCCTGATCGCCTTCGCGGCCAGCTTCGGCTACATCATGACGCTGATGCAGATCCCGGCGAAGATCACCACCGCGTTCATGACCATCTCCGACAACCGCTACGTGATCCTGATGTGCATCAACTTCATGTTGCTGGCTCTGGGCACGGTAATGGACATGGCGCCGCTGATCCTGATCCTCACCCCGATCCTGTTGCCGGTGGTGCTGTCGATTGGTGTCGATCCGGTGCACTTCGGCATGATCATGCTGGTCAACCTGGGTATCGGGCTGATAACGCCACCGGTGGGTGCGGTGCTGTTCGTCGGCGCGGCGATTGGCAAGGTCACCATCGAAAACACCGTGAAAGCACTGCTGCCGTTCTACGCTGCACTGTTCATGGTACTGATGGCCGTGACCTACATCCCGGCAATTTCGCTGTGGCTGCCTAGCGTCGTACTCTGATACTGCTACACCCGCGGCGGGTCGCGTGCATAACGCGACCCGCCGTTTTTTTTAGAGAGGCAGAACGGTCACCAAGCCGTCACGCCATCTCGCCCTGACGGCTCAATCAATACGGAAATTGCTGCCATGACGTCCCCTGCCCTGTTTCCCCGCCATATCGCCGTGCTGTTGTTGGCCCTGCTGGCATGCTCCTTCGCCGGCAACCACATCGCTGCACGCATCGCTTTCGACAACGACACCGGCCTGCTCCTGGCGATCCTGTGTCGTTCCGGTGTCACCATGCTGGTGCTACTGGGCATCGTCGTCTGGCAACGCCAGGCTCTGCAGATGCCACCTGGCGCCTGGCGCTGGCAATTGCTGCTGGGTCTGCTGATCGCCACCCAGAGCATCTGCCTGTACTCCGCTGTGGCGCGCATCCCCGTGGCACTTGCGCTGCTGATCGGCAACACCTTCCCGATCCTGCTCGCCCTGCTCACCTGGGCACTGGGTGGCTCGGCGCCGACGCGGCGCACGGTGATGCTCATGGGCCTGATTCTGCTCGGCCTGATGTTCGCCCTGGATCTTCCCGCACGCCTGAGCGCCAGCGAGCCTGCCGGCCCGGAATGGGTGGTTGGAGTAAGCGTGTCGTTCCTCGCCGCCTGCGTATTCGCCTGCGCGCTGTGGATCACCGACCACAAGCTGTCGAGCCTGCGCGGCTCGGTGCGTAGCATGCTGACCCTGATGATCGTGTTCAGCAGCATGGCACTGGCTGGCAGCGCCGACCTGATCCCTGGCGGCATGAACCTGCCGGGCAACGAAACCGGCTGGATCGCGCTGGGCGCCCTGGTGCTGCTCTACGGCATCGCCTTCTGCATGCTGTTCGTCACCGTGCCGCGCCTGAACATGGCCAAGAACGCACCGGTGATGAACATGGAGCCCATCGCCACGCTGCTGTTCGGCTGGCTGCTGCTGGATCAGGTATTGAGCGGTATACAGATGATCGGCGGCGCGATCGTGCTGGCGGGGATTGTTCTACTGACCTATCGCAAGGACGCCTGAGCATCTACCTGCGATCAGCTGTGCATCGATTTTGCGGCGTTAGAAACAGGCTGGCTCTGCAGCCCGTTTCTGCCTTGCAGGGCTCAGGCCTGCTTGACGACCACTTCAGCGGCCTCATGGGCCTGACGCAGCCGCTCGCGGCTGTTGGTCAGGTGCAGGCGCATGGCGGCGCGCGCAGCGTCGGAGTCCTGGCGGGCGATCGCTTCGAAGATCTGCTCATGCTCACGCTCGAGGCGCGCCATGTAGTGGGCATGATCGTCATGGGCGATACGCGCCGAGTTCAGCCGGGTACGCGGAATGATGCTGGTACCCAGGTGGCTCATGATATCGGTGAAGTAGCGGTTGCCGGTGGCGTGAGCGATCTGCAGGTGAAACTGGAAATCCGACGACACCGCATCGCTTTCGTGGGCCGCGCCTTCATTCAGCGCATCCAAAGCCTGGCGCATGGAAGCCAGTTGCTCAGGCGTACGCCGATGGGCAGCCAGGCCAGCCGACTCGACTTCCAGGCTGATGCGCAGCTCGAGCACGGCGAGCACTTCACGCAGGGTGACGATGGTCGCGGGATCGATGCGAAAGACACCCGGATTGGGAATATCCAGAACGAAGGTACCGATGCCATGGCGAGTTTCTACCAGGCCAGAAGCCTGCAAACGCGACAAGGCTTCGCGCACTACGGTGCGGCTTACGCCCTGCTCTTCCATGATCGCCGACTCGGTCGGCAACTTCTCGCCACGCTTGATCACTCCATCGCGAATGCGCTCGGACAACTCCGCGACCAGCTCCTGAGCCAGGCTGCGGTGCTTGCGGCGCGCACGTGGTGGTGTGTTCTGATTTTCCATAGCAATCAATATCGTCTGGATGGGCAAACTGCATCATATATCAGGCGGTTGTATGATGACACGTTCTTCGTTTATCTCCGGCAAATGACTCGTTAACTGCACAGGTACCGCACTATGCCGCTCGACACATTGCATCTGCAGGATCGCTTCACACGCCTCACTCTGGCTCCTCGAACCGGTGGCAGCATCGCCAACTGGACGGTCAAGGACGGGGGGCAGCCCTTGCTACGCCATAGCGACGAACAAGCCCTGCAGGCCGGCACCCCTCGCCAGCTTGGCTGCTACCCGCTGGCGCCATGGTCGAACCGCATTACCGATGGCGGCTTCGACAATCCGCAAGGCTGGCTCGCGCTGGAGGCCAATGCCGACAACTCGCCACTGCCGATCCACGGCAGCGCCTGGCAGCAGCCCTGGCAAGTAGTGGAGCACAGTGAAGATTCGGCACTGCTGCGCCTGGAAAGCCAGACACCGTTCGCCTATATCGCAGAGCAGCACATCCGTCTGCACGAAGGCCGCCTGGACATCCACCTGCAAGTCACTCACATGGCCGACGCGCCAATGTGGCACGGCCTGGGGCTGCATCCGTATTTCCCGCGTACGCCCGCTACCCGCCTGCAGGCGCGTGCCGGGCAGGTCTGGAATTGCGACGCGAACAGCCTGCCGACGCAATTGAGCGAACTGCCGGAACATTGGGACTTCAACGACGAGCATGATCTGCCGGCCCAACATACCGACAACGCCTTTGTCGACTGGAACGGCCAGGCTCGCATCCTGCAGCCCGACGCCGGCTACAGCCTGGAGATCAGCGCCACGGGCAGCGATCTGTATCTACTGTTCTGCCCGGAGCAAAAGCCGTTCTTCTGCTTCGAGCCAGTCAGCCACCCGGTCAACGCTCATCACCTGCCAGGCAGGCCCGGACTGGTGCTGCTGGACAAGGGGCAGAGCCACAGCCTGACGTTCAGCCTGCAGTACCGAACGCTAGCTTGATGCAATATGAGTCACAACTCGTGGCGGCTTTGCTGGACTTTCGCTGCACCTTGGCGATAATCAGCCGCTGCACCCTGACTTTCGACTACGTTTGACGCCAATAGCCGGAACTTTAGTAGGGGCAACAGCTACAAATAGATGTGGCGACCGTATCAGTAAGACCGCCCGGTCTTACGTTGTCGCCCTTCTCTTATTAGAAACCATGGGTACTATCGTGACGAAAGACGAACTGCGCGCCGAACTCGAGCGCCAGGCGCAGCGTTACAAGGATGTATACGGCGGAGAGGTCATCACTTACGCCGCCCAACCGGATCCGGAACGCAAGCCTTGGCGCAAGCGAGCCAGCCTGCTTGATCAGGCATTCGATAAAGAAATCGAGAAGATCGAGAAAGACTTGTCCAGCAAGGAAGAAGCCAGAGCCGAAAGCGCCTGACCAGCTGACCGGTGCCGGCTGGCGCGCTCGAGCACGCCGCCGGCGGTGCATCACTCAGCGTCGCTTCGACGTCGACTTGCCACCCAGCAAAGACCCCAGCACACCGCGAACCAGTTGCCGACCGAGTTGATTGGCGACTTGGCGCATGGCGCTTTTCATTGCCTGACCAGCCAACCCGCCGAGGAACTCGCCAGCCACGCTGACCGTGGACGGCGGCGCCTTGCCCGCCTGAACCTGTTCGCTCGCCTGGGTCGCACGGGCGGTCAGGATCTCGTAGGCCGACTCCCGGTCGAATGCCTTGTCGTAGCGCCCCGCCTGCGGCGACTGGCGAATCAGGTCTGCGCGCTCGCCTGCCTCCAGCGGCCCGATACGCGATTGCGGCGGGGCGATGGCGACACGCTGCACCATCGCCGGCGTGCCTTTGTCCTCCAGCGTACCCACCAGCGCCTCACCGATCCCCAACTCGGTCAGCACCGACAGGCAGTCGAACGCCGGATTGGGCCGGAACCCGTCAGCCACCGCGCGCAGCGCCTTCTGCTCCCGCGTGGTGAACGCCCGCAGGCCGTGCTGGATACGCAAACCCAGTTGCGCCAGCACATCGTCCGGCAGATCTCCCGGCGACTGGGTGACGAAATACACGCCCACGCCCTTGGAACGAATCAGCCGCACGACCTGCTCCAGCCGCGCCTGCAAAGCCTTCGGCGTATCGGCGAAAAGCAGATGGGCCTCGTCGAAAAACAGCGCCAGAATCGGTTTGTCCGCATCACCGCGCTCGGGCAACTGCTCGAACAACTCGGCCAGCAGCCACAGCAGAAAGGTCGCATAGACCTTGGGCGCTTCGTGAACCAGGCGACTGGCATCGAGCAGGTGAATACGCCCGCGACCGTCTCGATCAGGCTGCAGGATGTCTTCGAGCTGCAGCGCCGGTTCGCCGAAGAGCGCATCGCCGCCCTGTTGTTCCAGGCTAGCCAGACGGCGCAGCAGCGCCTGCGCGGAAGTATTGGTGAACAACGCGCTGTCGGCGCCCAGCACCTGCGGCTGCTCCCTGAGATGGGTCAGCAAAGCCTTGAGATCCTTCAGGTCGAGCAGCAACAGGCCTTCACGGTCGGCCACCTTGAACGCCGCATACAGCGCCGCCTGCTGACTGTCGGTAAGTTCCAGCAACGCGCCGAGCAGCAGCGGGCCCATTTCACTCAAGGTGGTACGCAGCGGATGGCCGCTTTGCCCGTGCACATCCCACAGGCTGACTGGATAGGCCTTGGGGCTGTGCGCCAGCCAGGGCATGCTGGCGATACGTTCGGCTATCTTGCCCTGCGGCGCCCCTGCAGCGCCGAGCCCACAAAGGTCGCCCTTTACATCGGCAGCGAACACGGCCACGCCGGCATCGCTGAAGTTCTCGATCAGGCGCTGCAAGGTTACGGTCTTACCGGTTCCCGTGGCACCGGCGATGAGACCGTGACGATTGGCAAGACGCAGTGATTGGCCAACCGCTTGGCCATCGCCACCAGCGCCCAAAACGAATTGCTGACTCAAAGACATAATGCCGTCCTCTGGATTAAAGCTTTGCGGCCTCAATGCCGACATAAACGCCATGCGAAGACCGATCAGCCTTCGCTGATCGCCTACCCCGCTCTACTCGCCCGATGGCGACGCCCCCAAGACTGGTTCCAGTGACTTCCGGACGCAAGATGCCATGACGAGAAACCTGCAGTTCAGCCACAAGATTCTGCTGGCCGCCACCCTGGTGGTCACGGTCGCCTTTGCCTTGTTCAGCCTTTATAACGACAGCCGCCAGCGTAACAGCATCCAGCAGGCACTCCAGAACAACCTGAGCCAGGCCAGTAACGCTGCGGCAGGCAACATCGAAAGCTGGCTGTCGGGGCGTATTCTGCTGGTCGAGAGTCTTGCCCAGAATCTGGAGTTGGCGATTGCCGAAGGCAACCTGCAGGAGGTCATCTCCCGTCCGGTGTACAAGAGCGCGTTTCTCTCCACGTATATTGGCCTGGAAAGTGATGGACGCTTCCTTTCCAGCCCGCCCACGCAGATGGCCGCCGGCTACGACCCGCGTACACGTCCCTGGTACAAGGACACCGCCCAGGCCAACCGCACGATTCTCACCGCCCCCTACGTCGACCAGATCACCAACTCGCTGGTGATTTCGCCAATCGCGCCAGTCCGCGGCCCGGATGGCAAAGCGTTCGGCATGACCGGCGGCGATGTCAGCCTGGAGACGTTGGTGAAAATCATCAATTCCATCGAGCTGGGTGATCTCGGTTACGCCTTCCTGGTCAGCAAGGACGGCACCGTCTTGGTTCACCCCCAGGCCGACCTGGTGATGAAGAACCTGCGCGACCTTTACCCCAACACCAGCATCGGCCTCGACAGCAAGCTGACCGAGGTTGCACAGGATGGCCAGGATCGGCTGCTGACCTTCGCCCCGGTCAAGGGTCTGCCCGATGTGCAGTGGTATGTCGGCTTGTCCATCGACAAGAACCTGGCCTACGCGGAGCTCAATGAATTCCGCCTGTCGGCGGCCGTCGCCACGCTGATTGCAGTGGCATTGATCATCGCATTGCTCAGCGTGCTGATCCGTGTGCTGATGCAGCCGCTGACCACCATGGGCAAGGCCATGGAAGATATCGCCCGCGGCGAAGGTGACCTGACCAAACGTCTGGCCATTCAGTCCAACGACGAATTCGGCGCCCTGGCCAGCTCGTTCAACCGCTTCGTCGAACGTATCCACGCGTCCATTCGTGAGGTGTCCTCGGCCACCGCCCAGGTCAACGAAGTCGCCAAACTGGTGGTCAATGCGTCCAACTCGTCCATCGTCAATTCGGACGAACAGGCCAGCCGCACCAACAGCGTCGCGGCGGCGATCAACGAGCTTGGCGCCGCCGCCCAGGAGATCGCCCGTAACGCTGCGGATGCTTCCAATCAAGCGTCGGACGCCCGCCTGCAGGCCGAGGATGGCGGCAAGGTGGTGCAACAGGCGATCAAATCCATGACCGAGCTGTCGACCAAGGTCATCGACGCCCGCGCCAAGATCGAGATGCTCAACGGCAAGACCGTCGACATCGGGCAGATTCTCGAAGTGATCAAGAGCATCTCCCAGCAGACCAACCTGCTCGCCCTCAACGCCGCCATCGAAGCGGCACGCGCCGGTGAAGCGGGTCGCGGTTTCGCCGTGGTTGCCGACGAGGTGCGCAACCTCGCCCACCGTACCCAGGAGTCGGCGCAGGAAATCGAGAAGATGATCGAGGAACTGCAGATCGGTTCCCGCGAATCGGTCACCACCATGACCGAGAGCCAGCGCTACAGCGAGGAAAGCGTGGCGGTCGCCAACCAGGCAGGCGAGCGACTGGGCAGCGTCACCACGCGGATTGGTGAGATCGACGGCATGAACCAGTCGGTGGCGACCGCCACGGAAGAGCAGACCTCGGTGATCGAGGCATTGAACATGGACATCACCGAAATCAACACCCTCAATCAGGAAGGCGTGGAAAACCTCCAGGCCACCCTGCGCGCCTGCGCGGATCTGGAGCAACAGGCAGCTCGCCTGACCCACCTGGTCGGCAGCTTCCGCATCTGATCGCAGAAAACCAAGAAGGGCGCCATTGGCGCCCTTCTTCGTCGATGTCCGACCTACTTGTCCGACGTAGCGTCACGCTCACGCTGCAAGCGCTGCCATAACGCCTCGGCACCTTCGAACTCGGTGCCATCCTCTTCGCTCAACGCCTGCGGATCATAACGCCGCACGCAACCTTCACCCAGAGTGGGAGGTGGCGTTGCGGTACCGGGCTGGTGAGGCTCGTCATCGCTCATTGGAGATCAGCCGCGCGGATGGCCCTGTTCATGCTGAGCGAACTCCTTCACCGCCAGCAGCACATCATGACGACTGATCTGACCGACCAGCTTGCCACCTTCCACGACCGGAAAACGTCGGCGACGACCTTTCAGGAAACGCTCGGCCACATCGATGATGTCGGCTTCCGGCGAGGTGGTTTCGACGTTGGTGGTCATGTAGGAACTGATGGTGCCGCCAGTCGACTCGTAGTAAGCCCCCTGAAGAATGCCGCGCAGGCAGTCGCCCTCCGACAACAAGCCAACCAGACGACCCTGACCATCGACCACTGGCGCCCCGGAAATACGGTGCTCCAGCAATTGGTTGATGGCCGTGAACAGATCGGTGTCGGCATGGAAAGTGACCAAGTGACGGGTCATGTAATCACGCACTTTTACGGACTTGAGCATGAACGGACTCCCTTATTCGAGCATCGGGTCGAATGGATCAGTCGAACACAACGGTCTTGTTGTTGTGTACCAGTACCCGATCTTCCAAGTGATAGCGCAGACCGCGGGAAAGCACCATCTTTTCCACGTCCTTGCCGAGGCGCACCATCTCTTCGATGCTCTCGCGATGGCTGACGCGCACCACGTCCTGTTCGATGATCGGGCCGGCATCCAGCTCTTCGGTCACATAGTGGGACGTCGCGCCAATCAGCTTGACGCCTCGTAGCGAGGCCTGGTGGTAAGGCTTGGCACCTACGAACGACGGCAGGAAGCTGTGGTGAATGTTGATCACCCGCTGTGCATAGTCCTGACACAATTTGGGCGGCAGGATTTGCATGTAGCGGGCCAGCACGATGGCATCGGCACGGTTTTCTTCAACCAGGCGCGCGACCTCATCGAAGGCCGGCTGCTTGTTCTGCGGGTCCACCGGCACATGAATGAACGGAATGCCGTGCCACTCGACCATGCTGCGCAGGTCGTCATGGTTGGAGATCACGCAGGGAATGTCACAGTCGAGTTCGTTGCTGTGCCAGCGATGCAGCAGGTCGGCCAGGCAGTGGGACTCGCGGCTGGCCATCAGCACCACGCGCTTTTTCTGCGCCGAATCGGTGATCCGCCACTCCATGGAGAATTCCCGAGCGATCGGCGAGAACGCCTGATTGAAGCCATCGAGATCGAAGGGCAACGAATCAGCGCGAATTTCATGACGCATGAAGAACCAGCCGCTCTGCGTGTCCGAGTGGTGGCTCGCCTCGGTGATCCAGCCGTTGTAAGTCGCCAGAAAGTTACTGACCTTGGCAACGATGCCGGTACGGTCAGGGCAGGCGATGACCAGCCGAAAAGTGCGCATGAACAACTCCAGAGAAATAGCGAAGGCGCGCATTTTAGCCAGACTAACGGAAAACTGCAGTATCCCGACGAACCTGACTGCGTTGCCTTGCCCGGCATGCCTCATGATGCGGAGAGAAAACTCTGCTGGCCTCGGTAATAAGGCGTTCAATCCCAGGCGAAAAGGGATTAATTCCCACATACTTTTAAGTGCCACTAAAACAGTAAATCGGTGTTGCCGAATGCAACTACTTTGGTATGACAGCGTCTCTTTACTACAAATCGGTTTACTTATAATTAACCGATGTCTACCATAAGCAAAACTTGGTCACTACCCCCCTGCATTATTAAAGGTAAGCACATGTCCCTGATCACTGAATACCGCAGCCTTGAAGAAAACATCAAAGAACTGCAAGAACGCCTGAAGAATCTGTCGCAAGACGACAAACTGAAGAAAGAACTGGAATTCGAAGGCAAGCTGCGCACCTTGATGGGCGAATACCAGAAATCGCTGCGCGACATCATCGCGCTGCTGGATCCGGATGCCAAAGCTGGCAAAACTACGCGTAATGCCAAAGCTGCAACAACTGGCACCAAGCGTGCTCGTAAAGTTAAGCAGTACAAAAATCCGAATACCGGCGAAGTCATCGAAACCAAAGGTGGCAACCACAAGACTCTGAAAGAGTGGAAAGCCAAGTGGGGCGCTGACGTCGTTGAAAGCTGGGTCACCCTGCTGGGCTGATGCCATGCCGGGGCGGTGAGTCCATAAAAAACGCCAGCATTGCTGGCGTTTTTTATGGGCGCTATTAAGTTAATCGCTTAGAAAAAATCACCATGAACAGAGCAACGCAAGCTCAGCGTGCCTTGAGGCGCGCGCCTCTTGCCTTTTGCTTGCCCACCTATGGGTTTACAGCGTGTAACGCTGACGCAAACGCTCGGCATACTCTCTCCACCCCTGCAATATCACTCGCTGAGCATCTGTCGCGGTGGTCAGGTACTGCATCATTTCCGTCTCGAAACTCGCCAGCGTATTAGGTGCCCCGAACTCAGACTGGCTCAGGCGCTGCTGACAGAATTTGTGCCAGCGCCGCCGTTCCTCATCATTCAAGGTCATGGGAAAGTTGCGGGCCCGATAACGGAACAGCAATTCAGGTAAGCGATGATCATCGAAAGGCCAGCGCTGAGTTCCTAGCTGTTGTGGATCGCAATTGCGTACTTGTTCACAAAGTCGTCGATCCCGATCTCCGATAAAGCCGTCATACAACTGCTGTTCCGGATCAATCCCGGCGGCAAAATTTTCTTCCTCATAGACCTGCGACAATTTGTCCTGCCACTCGGACTGACAATCGATCAGATGCTGTGCACGGGCTACGTAATCGGTTTTATCCAATTGCAGCCGCTGGCAATCCTCTGGGCGTAGCACACTCAAGGGAGCAACCACCGGGCAACGGTTGATATGGATAAGCTTGAGTGGCACCGGCAGTTGCCCCTCGGCCAGCTCGTCACGGCGGGTGTACAGCCGGCGACGCAGCGTTTCGCCATCTTCATTGAGTAGCGGCGTGCTATCGAGGTGCAGGTCGCAGACGATCAGTGCATTGCGGTTACGCGGATGCCAGGCCAGCGGTAGCACGATTCCTAGATAATGACGTGCCCCGGCAAAGCGCCCGGACACGTGCACCAGCGGCTGCAACAGGCGTATCTGATCGAGCACCCGCTGCTTGCTACGCAATCCATAGAGATACTCGTAGAGTTTCGGCTGGCGCTCACGCACCAGGCGCGCCAGCGCAATAGTCGCGCGTACATCGGACAACGCATCGTGGGCCTGGCCATGTTCGATGCCGTTGGCGGCGGTCAGCCGCTCAAGCTTGAGGCTGACACCCGCCTCGTCGCGCGGCCACTCGATGCCCTCCGGGCGCAATGCGTAGGCGGTTCGCATCATGTCTATCAGATCCCAGCGGCTGTTGCCGCCCTGCCACTCCCGCGCATAGGGGTCGAAGAAGTTGCGATACAGGCTGTAGCGCGTTACCTCGTCATCGAAACGCAGGCTGTTATAGCCCACGCCGCAGGTGCCAGGGCGTGCCATTTCGGCATGCACGCGGGTCATGAATTCGGCTTCGCTTAGCCCGTCACTGGCCAATCGATCCGGGCCGATACCGGTAATCATGCAAGCGGCGGGATGCGGCAGGATGTCGTCGCTAGGCTGACAGTAGAGGTTGAGCGGCGCTTCGATTTCGTTGAGCTGCTCATCGGTGCGGATACCCGCGACCTGGAGAGGCCGATCACGGCGTGGGTCGATACCGGTGGTTTCGTAGTCGTACCAGAACAGGCTCGAAGGCACGGGTAGCTCCTGTAAATAGTGGATGCCGCAGTCTAGGGGCTGTTACCGCCTGATCACAAACTGCAGCGTATTATCCAAAGCTTGATGGCCCGCACATCTTGAGCGAGGGCGTAGTGCGCTGGCCCTTGTGGCGCTTCACTTCCATCATTAATATTACGAAACAATCTTGTTCACACTCGCCAAGGATGAATCATGAGTGACGTTATTTCCGCAAACCCCTATGCCGTTCCCACCAGTGAATTGCAGGAAGCGCCCAGCAGCAACGAGGCGCCGAGCATCGAGCAAGCCCTGAGCCGTGGCTACGACTTCAGCATCAGCGCGCTGATCAGCGAAGCTTGGCAACTGACCAAGGGCACCAAAGGCATCATTATCGGCGGCTTCCTGATCTTCTACGTGGCGATCTTCATCGCCTCGTTCGTGATCGGTGCAGTACTGGGCATTTTCACCGCGTTCAGCGAAAACCTGGTACTGATCATCATCGGCCAGATCGTCACGACTATTCTCGCGTCCGCCGTGAGCTACCCCTTCATCGCCGGCCTGAACATGATCGGCATTCGCCGCGCTGCAGGCCAGCCATACAGCTTCAACGAGATTTTCAGCCACTTCGGTCGCACCGTACCGCTGCTGATCGTTGCGGTAGTGATGATGCTGTTCATCTACCTCGGCATGATCCTGCTGCTGATTCCGGGTATCTACCTGGCGGTCGCCTATATGCTGGCCATTCCCCTGGTCGTCGAGCGTGGCCTGTCGCCCTGGCAAGCCATGGAAGCTTCGCGCAAAGCCATCACTCAGCACTGGTTCAAGGTATTCGGCCTGTTCCTGCTGCTCGGTCTGATCCTTGCCATCAGCGCCATCCCGGTGTTTATCGGTCTGATCTGGACCGTGCCACTGTTCGTCGTAGCCATGGGCGTGCTGTACCGCACCATCTTCGGCGTACTGCCGGTCGCACGTTAAGCACCTCCTTACCTGGCCGCGTTTCTCGCGGCCAGGTTGCTTCCTGACTCGCTGCTGGCTAGCATCGGGCTTTGCTCATACGACGTGACGATGCCGCCCTCCTCAATTCCCCCCATCACTCGACAGCAGCAGCCAGTGCTGGATACGCGCTATCAGGTGGAAACTCCGGAAGGCATCGACCTGGCATTGCGCCCAGCCGGCCTGGTACCTCGGGCGCTGGCCTTTACCATCGACCTGCTGATCCGCGGCGCGATTCTCGCGGTCGTCTACCTGACGCTGGGCATGTTCGGCCAACTCGGCATGGGCATCGCGACCATCGCGCTGTTTCTGGTCACCTGGTGGTACATGGTGCTGTTCGAAGTACTCAACCAGGGCCGCTCACCGGGCAAGCAGCTACTCGGCCTGCGCGTGGTACATGACGATGGCACGCCAATCGGCTGGCCAGCCTCGCTGACCCGTAACCTGCTGCGCTTCGTCGACCTGCTGCCATTCGCCTATACCCTTGGCATCATCAGTTGCCTGAGCAATCGCGCGTTCAAGCGTCTAGGTGACATTGCCGCCGGCACGCTGGTGGTCTATCGCGATCAGTCCATCGAGCGTCCCAGTATTCCCGAGGCCGACGCATTGCGTGCGCCCTTCCCGCTCGACTTCGCCGAACAGCGCGCCATGCTCGCCTTCGCCGAACGCAGTGAAGGCCTGTCGACTGCACGGCGCGCCGAGCTGGCGGCCATTCTCGCCGAACCCCTGCAGGTGGATGCCGAGCATGCGGAAGGCAGAATCAACGGCATCGCCCGCAGCCTGTTGGGTCCGACATGAAGCAGAGTCTTTTCGAGTCCCGGCACCAACCACAGTGGCAAGCATTCAGCGAGCAGTTGGCTCGACTGGAGAAAGGCAGCGCCGATGCGGAAAAAAGCCGTACCTTCGCCGCCGACTACCGACGCCTCTGTCAGCATCTCGCTCTGGCCAGGGAACGCGGCTACAGCAACCACCTGATCGATGAGTTGCAGCAACTGGCGTTGCGAGGCCATCAGCAGTTCTATCGCCATCACAGCGCCATAGGGCCGCAACTGATCAGCTTCGTGCTGGCGGGGTTCCCGCGTCTGGTGCGTGAGGAATGGCGCCTGGTGACGATCGCCAGCCTGCTGTTCTTCGGCAGCCTGGCCGTCATGGGCACTCTCGTCTACCTGTTTCCGGATCTCGTCTACAGCGTCATGGATCCCAGCCGCGTCAGCGAGATGGAGAGCATGTACGACCCCGATACCTCGCGCCTCGGACGCTTCGGCGAACGTGACTCCGGCGATGACTGGATGATGTTCGGCTACTACATCATGAACAACATCGGCATCGCCTTTCAGACCTTCGCCAGCGGCCTGCTGTTCGGCGTCGGCAGCCTGTTCTTCCTGCTGTTCAACGGGCTGATGATCGGGGCCGTGGCCGGTTACCTGACGCAACTGGGCTACAGCGAAACCTTCTGGTCATTCGTCATAGGCCACGGCGCCTTCGAGCTGACCGCCATCGCCCTGGCCGGCGCCGCTGGCCTCAAGCTCGGCTGGGCGCTGCTCGCTCCAGGCCGCCTGCCCCGTGGCGAAGCCCTGCGCCTGGCCGCGACGCGCGCCGTACGGCTGCTTGGCGGTGCGGCCCTGTTCCTGCTGATCGCGGCGTTCATCGAAGCCTATTGGTCCTCCATGACCTTCACCACACCGCATATCAAATACTGGGTGGGAGCCGGCCTCTGGGCACTGGTACTGGCTTATCTGTGCCTGGCCGGCAGGGGGCAGCATGCGCCTGACTGATGCCAGCGTGGCGATCCGCCCGCGCACGCCCTGGGAAGCCATCGATCTCGGCGTGCTCATGGCCGGCCGTCATCGCGGCCTGCTGATGGCCAGCTGGGCTGCCGTCACCGTGCCGATTTTCGCCCTGCTCTGTGCGCTGCTGTGGCAATACCCCACCTGGGCCATGTTCATTTTCTGGTGGCTGAAGCCGGCCTACGAACGGCTACCGCTGTACATCCTCTCTCGCGCGCTGTTTGGCGATACGCCGACCTTCAAACAGGCACTCAAGGCTTTCCCCGGCCTGCTCAAACCGCAGTTGCTGGCCAGCCTGACCTGGCGACGCTTCAGCCCGTCGCGCAGTTTCGACCTGCCGGTGCTGCAACTCGAAGGCCTCAAGGGCAAGGAACGTACGCAGCGTCTGAACGTGCTGGCGCAACGCGATGCCGGCGCCGCGACCTGGCTGACCGTGGTTGGCGTGCACCTCGAAACGGCCCTGTGGATCGGCCTGGGCAGCCTGGTCTACCTGCTGATCCCCACCCAGGTATCCACCGAGTGGGATTGGCAGAGCCTGATCAATGGCGATACCAGCGGCTGGCTCTGGCTGGAGCACCTTTCCAACCTGGCCTACGTGCTGCTGCTGATTCTCTGGGAACCGATCTACGTCGCCTGCGGTTTCAGCCTGTACCTGAACCGTCGCACTGCGCTGGAAGGCTGGGACATCGAATTGACCTTCCGCCGCCTGCGCCAGCGTCTCACCGGTGTCGCTTACGCACTATTGCTGGGCTGCGGCATGTTGTTGCTGAACGTGCCGACGCCAGCCCTGGCAGATACGCCGCACAGCTGCCCGCTGCCCAGCGAAGACCCGAACGGCCCACAGGCCCCGCGCATGCTCGCCCAACCGCTGAGCAGCGAAGCCTCGCGCGAATCGGTGCTGGCGATTCTTGACGAACCACCCTTCGTGAACCGCGAGACGGTGACCCGCTGGCGCTTCGGCGACGAAGCCAAGCAGGAGGAACCCTCGGAAGACACCCGCAAGGCGCTGGAAAGCCTGTTCGAGATGCTCGAGAACCTGACCGCCTTGAAAGGCATCGCACTGTTCTTCGAGGCCCTGCTGTGGGCCTTGCTGATCGGCATCATCGGCCTGGTGCTGTGGCGCTACCGCGAATGGCTGAGCACCTTCGCTGGCCGTACACGCCTGCGCCTGCCGGAAAGACATGAATCACCTAACCAGCTGTTCGGCCTGGAAGTGCTGCCACAGAGCCTGCCTGACGATGTCGCCAGCACCGCCGAACGACTCTGGCAGGACGATCCACGGGCGGCCCTGGGCCTGCTTTACCGCGCGCTGCTCAGCCGCCTGATTCACGATCACAAGTTGCCGCTCAAGAGTTCTCATACCGAAGCCGAAGTACTGCCCCTGGTCGACGGCCTCGACGATCCGGAGCTCAGCAATTTCAGCCAGACCCTGACCCGGCACTGGCAGAACCTCGCCTACGGCCACCGTCTGCCGCCGACAGAGGCGCGCCCGGCGCTGTGCAATGACTGGCGACGCCTGATCGAACACGGTGGCCGGCCATGAACCGCACCGCACGTTTCGTCATCGGCGCCCTGCTGGTACTGGGGCTTGGCTTGCTCGGCAGCTACCTGCTGAGCCGTGCCGAGCCCTATGAGGATGTAGTGAGCCACGGGCCATCTCCGGAGGCACGTGACAACCCCTATATGGCCGCCGAGCACTTTCTGCGCAAACAGGGCCTGGAAGTGGCGCGCGCCGACAACCTTACCGGCCTGGCCGAATTACCCAGCCGCGGCCATACCCTGCTGCTGCTCGGTAACCGCAGCAACCTGACACCACGCCAGAACGAACGCCTGCTGCAGTGGGCAGCACAGGGCGGTCACCTGCTGTTTGTCGCCGAACGCATGTGGGACGAAGAGCAAGGCAAGAGCGGCGACCTGCTGCTCGATGCTCTGAATGTGCAGCAATACCCGGTCGAGAAACTCGACGAAGACGAGGAAGAAGCAGACAGCGCTGCCGACGAGGAAACCGCGGAGCCGACCCGTGAGGAAAGCCAGGAAGAACCGAAGGATGCTTATCCGCAGCTGACCAAGCTGTACCTGGAAAACGAGCAGGCACCGGCCTATGTCAATTTCGATACCGACTTCCACCTGTACGACGCCAACAACCTTGCCCATGTCTGGGCCAATAGCGGCGAAGCCACGCACCTGCTGCAGATCTATCACGGCGAAGGGCTGATCAGCATCGTCACCGACGCCTGGATCTGGCAGAACGCCAACCTGGCCGATTACGACAACGCCTGGCTGCTCTGGTACCTCAGCCAGGACAGTGCCGTGACCCTGATCTACAACGCCGACCGTGACAACCTGCTGACCCTCCTGCAGCGTCATTTCACTCCGGCTCTGCTGGCCCTCGGCCTCCTGCTGCTAATGGGCCTGTGGCACGTCGGCCAGCGGCGCGGCCCGCTGCTGCAGCCGCAACCGGCGAGCCGCAGGCAACTGCAGGAACACCTGCGCGGTGCGGCCGACTTCCTGCTTCGTCACGGAGGCCAGCAGCGCCTGTTGAACAACCTGCAGCAGGACATCCTGCGTCGCGCCCGACGCCGTCATCCCGGCTTCGAGCGCCTGGGCGTCGCCGATCAGTGGCAGATTCTCGGCCGCCTCAGCCGCCAACCTTCCGCAGCCATCAGCCAGGCCATGCGCCCGCTGAGCAAGAAACGCCTTTCCGCCAGCGACTTCACCCGTCAGGTCGCCCACCTGCAAACACTCAGGAATGCCCTATGAGCGAACATACGCCCGACCAGCCGAGCAGTCCGATCAGCGAGCCTGCCAGCACCACCGCCGCACCAGCCGCCAGCAATATCGCCCAGCAGCGCCAGCGTGCCAGCCAGTTGGCCCAGGCCTTGCGCCAGGAACTGCAGAAGGCGGTAATCGGCCAGACGGCAGTCATCGACGACGTACTTACCGCGCTGATCGCTGGCGGTCACGTACTGCTCGAAGGCGTACCCGGCCTCGGCAAGACCCTGCTGGTGCGCGCCCTGGCCCGCTGCTTCGGCGGTGAGTTCGCACGCATCCAGTTCACCCCGGATCTGATGCCCAGCGACATCACCGGCCACGCCGTGTACGACCTGCAGAGCGAACAGTTCAAACTGCGCAAGGGGCCGATCTTCACCAACTTGCTGCTTGCCGACGAGATCAACCGCGCTCCGGCCAAGACCCAGGCCGCGCTGCTGGAGGTCATGCAGGAGCGTCAGGTGACCCTAGAGGGCCGTCCGCTGGCAGTACCGCTGCCGTTCATGGTGCTGGCCACCCAGAACCCCATCGAACAGGAAGGCACCTACCCGCTGCCGGAAGCCGAACTCGACCGTTTCATGCTCAAGCTGCACATGGATTACCCCGAGCAGGACGAAGAGTTGAGCATGGTGCGTCAGGTATCGCGCTCGACCAAGGCCGACATGCTCGAAGTCACGCCCCTGCGCACCCTGCTGCAGGCCAAGGACGTGCTGATCATGCAGAAGATCGCCGGCGATCTACCGCTGGACGAACAGGTACTCGACTACGCTGTGCGCCTTGCCCGTGCGACCCGCAGCTGGCCGGGCCTGGCCATCGGTGCCGGCCCGCGCGCCTCCATCGCGCTGGTACGCGGCGCCCGCGCACGCGCTCTGCTGCGTGGCGGCGATTTTGTGCTGCCCGATGACGTCAAGGGCTGCGCCCTGGCCGTGTTGCGCCACCGCGTACGCCTGTCGCCGGAGCTGGATATCGAAGGGCTGTCCATCGATCAGGTGCTGCTGCAGTTGCTCGATCAGGTTCCCGCACCCCGTCTATGAACACCTCGACCCTGGATAGCACGGCATGAAGCCCTCCTCCCTCCTGCTCCGCCTGCTGGCCGGGCTGCTGGTGGTCGCCATCGTCCTCGGCGCGCTGGACGCCCTGTCCGTCGCCGTGCCGGAGCGCCTCGTCGCGCTCTGGTGGGGAGCCTTGCTGATCCTGACGGGCGCCGCGCTGATCGACGCCCTGCGCCTGTATCGCCAGGCGTCGCCGCGCCTGCAACGGCACCTGCCGGGCAACCTGCCACTGGGTCGCTGGAGCGATGTGCAGCTGACCGTCCATCACGCCTACCCGCGTGCGCTGCACATCCAGGTATTCGATCATGTCCCGCAGGACATGGCTGTCGAGCATCTACCGCAACAGGTCGAACTGCGCCCGGGCGAACAGACCACCTTCAGCTACCGGGTGCGCCCGCTGCTGCGTGGTCATTTCGTCTTTCCACGCTGCGAGGTCAGCCTGCCCAGCCCGCTGCGTCTGTGGCAGTCGCGGCGCTATCTGGATCTGCGCGACGAAGCGCGCGTCTACCCGGATTTCGCCCGCCTGTACGGCGCACAACTGATGGCCGTGGACGACTGGGTCGCCCAGCTGGGTGTGCGCCAGCAGCAGCGTCGTGGCCTCGGCCAGGAATTTCATCAGCTACGCGAATTCCGCGATGGCGACACGCTGCGGCAGATCGACTGGAAGGCCACTGCCCGCAAGCGCACGCCCATCGCCCGTGAGTATCAGGACGAACGTGACCAGCAGATTCTGTTCCTGATCGACTGCGGCCGGCGCATGCGCAGCCAGGACGGCGAGCTGTCGCATTTCGACCACGCCCTCAACGCCAGCCTGCTGCTCAGTTACGTGGCCCTGCGCCAGGGCGATGCCGTGGGGTTGATGACTTTCGCTGGTGAGCAAAGCCGCTACCTGGCGCCAGTCAAGGGCCAGGCTCAGGTCAATGTGCTGCTCAACGCCGTCTACGACCTGCAGAGCACCCAGCGCCCGGCCGACTACGCCGCGGCTGCGGATACCCTGCTCAGCCGCCAGAGCCGACGCGCCCTGGTGGTACTGATCACCAACCTGCGCGACGAGGACGACGAGGAGTTGCTGGGCGCGGTGAAACGCCTGGAACGTCGGCACCGGGTGCTGATCGCCAGCCTGCGCGAGGAAGTGCTCGACAGCCTGCGGCATACCGAGGTGCGCGACTACGAGTCGGCCTTGAACTATTGCGGCGCCGTGGATTACCTCAACGCACGCAACACCCTGCACGAGCGCCTGGCCGCTCACAACGTCCCGGTGCTGGACGCCCGCCCGGGTGAACTCGGCCCCGAGCTGGTCAACCGCTACCTGGCCTGGAAAAAGGCTGGAGTGCTGTAAAACCCACTTTTGTAGCCTGGGTCGAGCGCAGCGACACCCGGGAGATGGTGTCCAGGGTTTTACACGGCTCAACCTCAGGCTACGGGTGAGGTTGTTTGTTTCTGGCTACTGCCCTGGAACGCGCCATTCCTTATACTGCGCCCCATCGATTTCGCCTGTGGAGCGTACGCCTGTGAATTTTTCTTCCTGGACACCCAAGGAGCGCCTGATTTCCGGGGCTTTCTTCGCTGTGGCCATCGGTTGCCTGCTGTACGGTTTCACATCGGGCGTGCCGCCCATGAGCAGCGAGTTCTTTTCGATGTTCGCCGTGGTGTCGCTGGTGATCGGCCTGGCGCTGACGCCGCAGTTCATGCTCCAGCCGCTGCGCGAAAGCCTGGGCAGCAATCTGTCGAAGCCGATGCGCATCGCCTTGGGCTTCTTCTGCGCCTTCCAGCTGATAGCGGTCATTCGCGTGATTCTCGGCTAAGGCCCGCAGCCCACCACTCGGCAGGCTGGCGTACTCAGTTCGCGGGTAACGGCATGACCGTGACCTGCACCTCGGGGTCATGATCACCACCACCGAGAATCACCCCACGCAACGGGGAAACATCAGAAAAGTCACGGCCCCAGGCCAGGGTGATGTGCTCCAGCGCCGGCAAAATGTTGTTGGTCGGGTCGAAGTCCACCCAGCCATTGCGCGGGCAATACACCGACACCCAGGCATGCGAAGCATCGGCGCCGATCAGGCGCGGCTGGCCGGGTGGCGGCTGGGTGAGCAGGTAGCCGCTGACGTAACGCGCCGCCAGGCCCCGGGAACGCAGGCAGGCGAGCATCAGGTGGGCGAAGTCCTGACAGACCCCGCGGCGTTCCTCGAGCACCTTGAGCAACGGCGTCGCCACCTGTGTGGCTTCGGCATCGAAGGTGAACTCGTCGAAAATTTTCTGCATCAGCGTGCGCACCGAGAGCAGCAGCGGCTGCTCGGGCAGGAAGCAATCGTCGGCGAACAGGCTGAAGGCGCGCTTCAAGCGCACGTAGGGTGACTGAAAGCGGTAGCGGGTGGCATCCAGCAACTCCAGATCCCACGGCCGCCCTTGATACCCCAGTGCCTCACAGGCGGATTCCCAGGACGGCGAGTCCTGCAGATCGAGATACGCCCGCGGCAGCACTTCGACACTCAGCCTGGCGCAGACTTTCAAGGCATCATGCGGGCGCTCGAAAGCCAGGCGAGTCAGCGGATTGCCGAATACATCGACGATGTCGTGACGCTGGCAGGGCTGCGGGGTGACCTGCAGGTGGCGTTCTTCACAGCGCTGCCAGGCGCAGTCACGCGGCCACAAGTGCGCCAGCTGCTGGGCCAGGGACACTGGCGAGGCGTAGCGATAATGGGTGTCGTGCAATACCTGATAACGCGCACTCATGACGACCGGGTTCCCTGGCTGGCGGCAACGTGCACGAAAAAGCGCAGGCCCAGTTCATCCGACGCCTTGCCAGACGCCTGCCCGATGGCCTCGAGCAGATTGGCCAGGCCATCAAGTACCGCGCGAATGCCCCGCGCGCCGAACAGTGGGTTTTCCAGGCTACGCAGATCGACGGCGCTCAATTGCCGCTCAAGCTGTATCAGTGCAGCTGCCTCGGGCAGATGGAAGCGCTCGGCCAGGCGCTCCAGGGAGCGCAACAGCGTGCGCACCTGGAACAGCACCGCGTGGGGGTTCTGCTCATCGAGCAATAGCAGGTCGAGTACCGGAATCAGCTGCGCCGAAGCCATGTAGCGGGTGCGGTAGGTAATGCTGCTATTACCCAACTCCAGCAGCCACTCGAGAGCCGACTGATCATCCGGCGTACTGCCGCGCAGGAAGCTGCCAACGCTGTCGCAAAGGAACTGCAGGCGTTCGATGCAGCGGCCGATCATCAGGAAACGCCAGCCATCGTCACGGGTCATGTCGTCCAGCGCGAACCCGGAGAGCGCCGCCAGGGACATCAACAAACGATTGAGAAAATCCAGCAACTGCCCGAAATCGCCGCCACGGGCTTCCAGATTCTGCGCATCGCGCTGCAGTTCCACCAGCGCCTGCCAGTTGGCCTGGGACAGCTTGCCACGCACACTGCCGGCGGTCCATTGCAGGCGTTGCAGATTGGTACGCAGGCTGGCCGGCCATTCGGCGCCAAGCACCGCTTCCAGCAGCCGGGCATCCAGTGCGCCGTGCTCCTCATCCGGTAGCAGGCCGAGGCTTTCGCCCAGATCCAGCGCAGCTTCAAGAGCTTGCGGGTCATCGTCGTCATCGACGTAACGACTGAGCATGATGCGCAGCAGTCGCGCGTTGTCCTCGCAGCGCTCGCTGTAACGACCGAACCAGAACAGGTTTTCCACCACCCGCGACGGCAGATAGGGGTCGCTGCGCACCAGATCGGCGGCACCCAGCGGGCGCATGCCCTGCCAAGGCTCACCAGGGCCGTGGCGCTCGCCGAGTACCCAGGTGTCCTTGCTAGCTCCGCCGCGCTGCATCGACACCACCTCGGCGTCGGCTTCTGCAGCCACTCGGGTCAGGCCGCCCGCCATCACCCGGTAACCGTCGGCACTGGCCACGGCGAACACGCGCATGCCGATGGCTCGGGATTGCAGCTTGCCCTCCTCGGCCTGCCAGACCGGCGCCTGGGACAGCTGCGCCAGCGCCTGAGCGACATAGGCATAAGGGCGCAGCCGCAGGCGTGCAGCCAGTTCGGCACGCTGCGCGGCATCCAGATCACGGCCGAATACCGGGGTAAAACTCTGCGACGGGAAGCTCGGCCGGATCAGCAGCTCCGGCAATTTCTCCAGTGCCTCCTCCAGCACCGGCGGCTCACCGCACCACCAACTGGCGATGCTCGGTAGCAGCAGCGGCTCACCCAGCAGCTTCTCGCTGATCGCCGGCAGGAAGCCCGGCAACCCGGGCGCCTCCAGCACACCACTACCGAGCGCATTGGCGACCAGCACGCGGCCCTGACGCACCGCTTCCAGCAGGCCGGGCACGCCCAGTGCGGAGTCGGTACGCAGCTCCAGCGGGTCGCAGAAATCGTCGTCGAGACGGCGCAGCACCGCGTGCACGCGGCGCAACCCGGCAAGCGTCTTGAGATACAGGGTGGCGTCGCGCACGGTCAGGTCACTGCCTTCCACCAGCGGATAACCGAGCTGACGGGCCAGGTACAGGTGCTCGAAGTAGCTTTCGTTGAATCGTCCGGGGGTCAACACCACCACCAGTGGCGTCTCGCCATCGGCTGGAGCTTGACGTGCCAGAGTGTCCTGCAGGGTGCGGAAGAACCCAGCCAGGTACTGCACGCCGAGATCCCGGTACAGCTCGGGGAAGGCGCGGGAAACGATCTGCCGGTTTTCCAGCGCGTAACCGGCGCCAGAAGGCGCCTGGGTACGATCGGCCGTGACCCACCAGCGGCCATCGGGCGCCCGCGCCAGATCCACGGCGTACACATGCAGGAAAGTACCGCCTGGCGGCTGCAAGCCCTGGCAGGGCCAGAGAAAGTTCTCGTGGCCGAAAACCAGCTCCGGCGGCAGCAGGCCATCGGCCAGCAACTGCTGAGGGCCGTAGAGATCGGCCAATACCTTATCGAGCAACGCTGCACGCTGCGCCACACCGGCAGCGATGGTCTGCCACTCGGCGGCGGGAATCAGGTTGGGCAGCAGATCCAGTTCCCAGGGGCGATCCGCGCCATCAGGATCGGCGTAAACGTTATAGGTAACGCCGTTTTCCTGGATCTGTCGGGTCAGCATGGCCTGGCGCTGCTGCAGCTGCGCAGGGCGGCTGCGTTGCAGTTGGGCCAGCAGTTTGCGCCAGTGCGGGCGCACCTCTCCCTTGGCATCGAGCAGCTCATGGTAAGCCGCATCAGTCAGCGGATAATCGGCAAGCAGGTCTGGCATCAAGATCTCGACAGTGTCTTCTCATACCCACAGGCCAGGGGCTGTTCCCGTTTCCAGCACAGTCATGCCGAAACGGGAACACACCTTAGGCATCGCGGCGTTACAGAATAGCCGCTGCCAACCCGCGCTGTCGTCAGACTCGGCGCAAATCCAGGGTCATGGGCAGTTCGTTATTACTGATGGGTGCCAGCAGCGGCCTTTTACCCGGGCTATGACCCAGGCGGAAGAAGCGCGCCAGACGCCGACTTTCAGCTTCATAGGCATTCACCGGCAGGCTTTCATAGCTGCGCCCGCCCGGGTGAGTGACATGATACTGGCATCCGCCGATGGAGCGATTCATCCAGGTATCCACCAAGTCGAATATCAACGGCGCGTGTACGCCTATCGTAGGCTGTAGGCAGGCCGCCGGCTGCCAGGCACGAAAGCGTACGCCGGCGACGAACTCGCCGACCTTGCCCGTACTGCGCAATGGCACTGGCACACCATTGCAGGTCAGTACGTAGCGATCCGGTGTCAGGCCATTGAGCTTGACCTGCATACGTTCGAGGGACGAATCGACATAACGCACCGCGCCGCCAGCCGCGCCCTCCTCACCCAGTACATGCCAGGGCTCCAGCGCCTGGCGCAGCTCCAGCTCGATGCCTTTGACGTTGAGATCTCCGGCGCGCGGGAAGCGGAATTCGAAGTGCGCGGCAAACCATTCAGCACCCAGGCGGTAGCCGCTCTGCGCCAGTTCCTGAAGCACGTCGGCGAAATCCTGCTCGACAAAATGCGCCTGCAAAAACCGATCATGCAACTCGGTGCCCCAGCGCACCAGGCGCGCCGGTTTGTAGGGTTCTTTCCAGAAACGCGCGATCAGCGCCCGCAACAGCAGTTGCTGGGCAAGGCTCATGCGCGCATTGGGCGGCATCTCGAAAGCACGCAACTCGAGCAGACCAAGGCGCCCCGAGGCCGAATCCGGCGAATACAGCTTGTCGATGCAGAACTCGGCGCGGTGGGTATTGCCGGTGACATCCACCAGCAGGTTGCGCAACAACCGGTCAACCAGCCAGGGCGGACACTCGCGACCCATTTCGGGCATCTGCGCGAAGGCGATTTCCAGCTCGTAGAGCGAATCGTTACGTGCCTCGTCGACCCTCGGCGCCTGGGAGGTCGGGCCGATGAACAGCCCCGAGAACAGGTAGGACAACGACGGGTGGTTGTGCCAATAACTGACCAGGCTACGCAGCAGATCGGGGCGGCGCAGGAAGGGTGAATCCGCTGGCGTGGCACCACCCAGAACGAAGTGGTTGCCGCCACCGGTGCCGGTATGGCGACCGTCGATCATGAACTTCTCGCTGCTCAGGCGACACTGGCGAGCCTGCTCATAAAGAAACTCGGTGCGCTCGACCAACTCGTCCCAACTAGCCGCCGGGTGGATGTTCACCTCGATCACACCAGGGTCTGGGGTAACCCGGAAGAACTGCAGGCGCGGGTCATTCGGCGGCTCGCAGCCTTCGAGCAGCACCGGGCACTGCAGCTCGGCCGCGGTTTCCTCAATAGCCGCAGCCAGTTCCAGGTAGTCTTCGAGATCGCTCAGTGGCGGCATGAACAAGTAAAGGCGCCCGCCACGGGGCTCGGCGCATAGCGCAGTGCGCACGACATCCACGGCTGACTGACCACGCTTGGGCTTGCCTGATCCGTTCCCCCGGCCACCATTCCAAACGCCACGCTCTTGGTACTGAAGCTCAGCAGAGGACGGCAGCGGCGCGAATACCTGGGAAGGGTCTGCCGGTGTCACATAGGGATACTCTTCGGCCCTGACCCAGGGCAGCGAATCCAGCGGCAGGCGATAACCCAGAGCCGAGTCGCCAGGCACCAGGCGACAATATTCATCGCGCAGATACCAGGAACCACTGCGCCAGCCGGCCCGGCGCGTATCGCGTGCCAACGGCAGAACATGGCCGATCACTCGATCCAGCCCCTGATCGAACACCTTGCGCAGGCGCTCGCGCTCAAGCGGGTCGTTCAATCGGGCATCTTCGGGCGAGACGTTGTCGGGCAAACGCCCCTCGCGCCACAGGTAGTAGAGGCCGTCCTCATAAGCGGGGAAGCAGTGCTGGGCCTCCACGCCGAGGCGCTCGGCCAGGTTGCCGAGGAAACGCGCGGCCAGTTCAGCGTCGGCACCATAGTCGCGGCTTTCGTCGGCCAGCAACGCCGAATTCTGCCAAACCGGCTGGCCGTCCCGGCGCCAGAAGGCATTCAGCGACCAACGCGGCAACTGCTCACCCGGGTACCACTTGCCTTGGCCGAAATGCACCAGAGCGGCCGGCGCGTAATGCTCACGCAGGCGCAGGAACAGATCCGTGGCCAAGCGGCGCTTGTTCGGGCCCAGGGCCGCCGTGTTCCATTCGGCATCATCGGGATAATCGAGGGCAACAAAGGTGGGCTCGCCGCCCATGGTCAAACGCACATCGCCGGCCTGCAGGTCTTCGTCGACGCGGCGGCCGAGCTCGACGATGTCGCGCCACTGGTCGTCGCTGTAGGGTTTGGTCACCCGCGGCGCTTCCCAGATGCGCTCCACGCGCATCTCGTGGCTGAACTCGCTTTCGCAATCCTCCACCGCCCCACTGATCGGCGCGGCTGAGGAAGGTTCCGGACTACAGGCCAGAGGGATGTGGCCCTCCCCCGCGAACAGCCCGCTGGTAGGGTCAAGGCCGATCCAGCCCGCACCCGGCAGGTAAACCTCGCACCAGGCGTGCAGGTCGGTGAAATCCACCTCGGTACCCGAAGGACCGTCCAGGGATTTGACGTCGGCGCTGAGCTGAATCAAGTACCCGGAGACAAAGCGCGCGGCCAGCCCCAAATGGCGGAACAGTTGCACCAGCAGCCAGGATGAATCGCGGCACGAACCGGAAGCATTGAGCAGGGTTTGCTCAGGCGTTTGCACGCCAGGCTCCATGCGAATCAAGTAATTGATGTCAGCGGCTAGGCGCTGATTCAGGGCCACGAGGAAATCCACACTGGGCCGTGGCGTGCGATCAATGCTCGCCAGGTACTCGGCAAAGTGCGGTTCGCTCGGCAGCTTGACCAGATAGGGCGCCAGCTCGCGCTGCTCGCCCGCGGTATAGGTCAGAGGAATCTGCTCGGCATAGGGTTCGAGGAAGAAATCGAAGGGATTGAACACCGCCATTTCGGCGACCAGATCCACCTCGACACGCAACTCGCGGGTCTTCTCCGGAAAGACCAGGCGTGCCAGGTAATTGCCCTGGGGATCCTGCTGCCAGTTGATGAAGTGATCGCCCGGCTCGACGCTCAGGGAGTAGGAAAGAATCCGTGTGCGACTATGCGGTGCCGGGCGCAAGCGAATGATCTGCGGCCCCAAGGTGATGGCACGGTCATAGCGATAATGAGTGACGTGGTGCAGCGCGACATGAATCGACACGGCGGCCTCCTACAAGCCTGGGCGATAGAGATGCCAGCGCAAGACTTGTGCCAGCGCCAGCCTGCAGCAGCAAGCTGAACGCCTTGACGAAGGCTATGCCCCGGCAAAGGGCAGACCATGCCCCACGACGAACATCACGCACCATAACAGCACCTTAGCCAGCGCACTGCGCTTCCGTTACCATCGCCATACTCAGTAGCGAGACGCGGCATGTATATCTATCGATTGGTTCTGATCCTGGTAGTGGGCATCTACCTGTTCTCGCCCGCCATCATGGACTGGTGGATCGACCCCAATGGTGCCTGGTATCGGCCTTATATGCTGTGGCTGATCCTCATCGTGGTGACTTTCATTCTGCAGAGCCAGCGTGATGCCGATGAGCTTTAGCCTTACCCAGCTGATGCTGGTCAGCGCCGCGTACCTACTTGTCCTGTTCAGCGTCGCCTGGTGTGCTGACCGCGGCCTGATTCCACGCCGGCTGATTCGTCACCCGCTGACCTATACCCTGTCGCTGGGCGTGTATGCCAGCGCCTGGGCCTTCTATGGCACCGTCGGCCTGGCCTACCAGTACGGCTACGGTTTCCTGGCCAGCTATCTGGGTGTAACCGGGGCGTTCCTGCTGGCGCCGGTGCTGCTCTACCCGATTTTGCGCATCACCCGCACCTATCAGCTATCGTCCCTGGCCGATCTATTCGCCTTTCGCTTTCGCAGTACCTGGGCCGGCGCGCTGAGCACCATTTGCATGCTCATCGCCGTACTGCCACTGCTGGCACTGCAAATCCAGGCCGTTACCGACGCCATCAGCATTCTCACCCGCGAGCCGGTGCAACCGCAGATCGCGCTGGCGTTTTGTGGCCTATTCATCCTGATCACCATCCTCTTTGGCGCCCGCCATTTGGCCACGCGGGAAAAGCACCAGGGCCTGGTGCTCGCCATCGCCTTTGAATCGATGGTCAAGCTGCTCGCCATGGGCGCGATCGGCCTCTATGCGCTGTATGCGGTGTTCGACGGCCCGCGCGACCTGGAACAGTGGCTGGTGCTTAATCAGGCCGCTCTGGCCAGCCTGCATACGCCGCTGCAGGAAGGCCCATGGCGTACCTTGCTGCTGGTGTTCTTCGCCTCGGCCATCGTCATGCCACACATGTACCACATGACCTTTACCGAAAACCTCAACCCCCGCGCCCTGGTCAGCGCCAGTTGGGGCCTGCCGCTGTTCTTGCTGTTGATGAGCCTGGCGGTACCGCTGATTCTCTGGGCCGGCCTGCGCCTGGGTTCGACCACCAGCCCGGAGTATTTCACCCTGGGCCTAGGTATAGCGGTAGACAGCCCAACGTTGGCACTGATCGCTTACGTCGGCGGGCTTTCGGCCTCCAGCGGTTTGATCATCGTCACCACCCTGGCGCTGTCAGGCATGCTGCTCAACCACGTGGTGCTGCCGCTTTACCAGCCACCGGCCGAGGGCAACATCTACCGCTGGCTGAAATGGACGCGCCGCGCGCTGATCGTCGCCATCATCTTCGCCAGCTACGCGTTCTATACCCTGCTTGACGCCAAGCAGAATCTGGCCAACCTGGGCATCGTCTCCTTCGTCGCCACCTTACAGTTCCTCCCAGGCGTGCTCTCGGTACTGTATTGGCCGACTGCCAACCGTCGCGGCTTTATCGCTGGTCTGCTGGCCGGCATCGCCGTGTGGGCAGTGAGCATGCTGATGCCCCTGCTGGGCACCCTGCCTGGCCTGTATGTACCGATCCTCGATCTGGTCTACGTGCTGGATGACAGCAGCTGGCACCTGGCGGCCATCGCCTCGCTGGCCACCAACGTACTGGTGTTCACCCTGGTCTCGGTATTCACCGACTCAAGCCCGGAAGAAGACAGCGCCGCTGAAGCCTGCGCCGTGGACAACGTGCGCCGCCCACAGCGCCGTGAGCTTTTGGCCCTGTCGCCCCAGGAGTTCGCCACCCAACTGGCCAAGCCACTGGGCGCCAAGACCGCCCAGCGTGAGATCGAGCAAGCCCTGCGCGACCTGCAACTACCGTTCGACGAGAGACGCCCCTACGCCCTGCGCCGCCTGCGCGACCGCCTGGAGGCCAACCTTTCTGGCCTGATGGGGCCGAGCGTAGCCCAGGACATCGTCGAATCTTTCCTGCCTTACAAGTCTGGCAGTGAGAGTTACGTGACCGAGGATATCCACTTCATCGAGAGCCGCCTGGAGGACTACCACTCGCGCCTCACCGGCCTTGCCGCCGAACTCGACACCTTGCGCCGCTACCACCGCCAGACCCTGCAGGAACTGCCGATGGGCGTCTGCTCCCTGGCCAAGGATCACGAGATCCTGATGTGGAACAAGGCCATGGAAGAACTCACCGAAATCCCCGCGCAGCACATCGTCGGCTCGCGCCTGTCGACCCTCGGCGAGCCCTGGCGCGACCTGCTACAGCGTTTTATCGAGATACCCGACGAGCATTTGCACAAACAACGCCTGGCGCTGGACGGCCAGACCCGCTGGCTCAACCTGCACAAAGCAGCGATCGCCGAACCCCTCGCGCCGGGTAACAGCGGGCTGGTGCTGCTGGTCGAGGATCTGACCGAAACGCAGATGCTCGAAGACAAGCTGGTGCACTCCGAGCGTTTGGCCAGCATCGGCCGCCTCGCCGCCGGCGTAGCCCATGAAATCGGCAACCCGATCACCGGCATTGCCTGCCTGGCGCAGAACCTGCGCGAGGAACGCGAAGGCGATCCGGAACTGACCGAAATCAGCGGGCAGATTCTCGAACAAACCAAGCGGGTGACGCGCATCGTCCACTCGCTGATGAATTTCGCCCACTCCGGCAGCCATCAACAGGCCGACGAGCCGGTATGCCTGGCCGAAATAGCCCAGGAAGCCATCGGCCTGCTGGCCCTCAATCGACGCAGTGTCGACGTGCAGTTCTTCAACCTGTGCAGGCCTGAACACTGGGCGGAAGGCGACCCACAGCGCCTCGCCCAAGTACTGATCAACCTGCTGAGCAACGCCCGCGACGCTTCGCCAGACGGCGGCGCCATCCGGGTGCGCAGCGAAGCCTCGGAACACACCGTCGACCTGATCGTCGAGGACGAAGGCAGCGGAATTCCCAAGGGCGTGATGGATCAGCTATTCGAACCGTTCTTCACCACCAAGGATCCCGGCAAGGGAACCGGACTCGGCCTCGCACTGGTCTATTCCATCGTGGAAGAGCATTATGGACAGATAATAATCGACAGCCCGATTGACCTTGAGCAGCAACGTGGCACCCGTATAAGGGTGACGCTGCCCAGGCATATCGAGGCAATGCCACTGGCAACCTAAACACCGAAGAACCGCATTCCCGGCGACGCGCGTGGCCCGGCTTGGCTGCAGGCACCGTGGAAGCAGGTTCCGAGACCGTCGAGAGAATTCGATTAAATGCCTCATATCCTGATCGTCGAAGACGAAACCATTATCCGCTCTGCGCTGCGCCGCCTGTTAGAACGCAACCAGTACCAAGTCAGCGAGGCGGGTTCAGTACAGGAAGCCCAGGAGCGTTTCGATATCCCCGGGTTCGACCTGGTGGTCAGCGACCTGCGCCTGCCTGGTGCACCGGGCACCGAGCTGATCAAGCTCGCCCAGGGCGCGCCGGTGCTGATCATGACCAGCTACGCCAGCCTGCGCTCGGCGGTCGACTCGATGAAAATGGGCGCGGTGGATTACATCGCCAAACCCTTCGACCATGACGAAATGTTGCAAGCCGTGGCGCGCATCCTGCGTGACCGTCAGGCGGTGCGCAGCCAGTCAGGCGATGCACCCGCAGCAGCCCGTGCAGCGGAAAAAAGCGACAAGGCTGCCAACGGCGAAATCGGCATCATTGGCGCCAGCCCTGCGATGCTGGAGTTGTACAGCAAGATCCGCAAAGTCGCCCCGACCGACTCCAACGTGCTGGTGCAAGGCGAGTCCGGCACCGGCAAGGAACTGGTCGCACGTGCACTGCACAATCTCTCCAAGCGCGCCAAGGCACCGATGATTTCGGTCAACTGTGCGGCAATCCCGGAATCGCTGATCGAGTCGGAACTGTTCGGCCATGAAAAGGGCGCCTTCACCGGCGCCAGCGCGAGCCGCGCCGGTCTGGTGGAAGCGGCGGACGGCGGCACGCTGTTTCTCGATGAAATCGGCGAGCTGCCCCTCGAAGCCCAGGCGCGCCTGCTGCGGGTACTGCAGGAAGGTGAAATCCGCCGAGTCGGCTCCGTGCAGTCGCAGAAAGTCGATGTACGCCTGATCGCGGCGACCCACCGCGACCTGAAAACCCTGTCGAAAATCGGCCAGTTCCGCGAAGACCTTTACTACCGCTTGCATGTCATTGCGCTGAAATTGCCGCCACTGCGTGAGCGCGACGGCGATGTGCTGGAAATTGCCCGCGCCTTTCTCCTGCGTCAATCCACACGCATGGGTCGCACCGACCTGCGTTTCGCCCCAGACGCCGAGCAGGCGATCCATCATTACAGCTGGCCGGGCAACGTGCGGGAGCTGGAGAACGCCATCGAGCGTTCGGTGATCCTTTGCGAGGGCAGCGTCATCAATGCCGAGCTGCTCGGCATCGACGTCGAGCTGGAAGATCTGGAAGACCACGCTTTTATCGGCCTGCCGCCGCATAGTGGGACGGTCAACGCCACCAGTCAGGATCCCAGTGAAGATCTGTCGCTGGAGGACTACTTCCAGCATTTCGTACTCGAGCACCAGGATCACATGACCGAGACCGAGCTGGCCCGCAAGCTGGGCATCAGCCGCAAGTGCCTGTGGGAACGCCGTCAGCGATTGGGCATCCCGCGACGCAAATCGAGTGTCGCCAGCGAATAGTGTGCGAGGGCTCTAGGGCGGCTGTTACCGCACTGAGTGAAGCACGTAACAAAGCCGGGGTTTACGGTAACGGAATCCCGGCTTTTTTCTGCTCATAAAAAACACGAAAACCATCAAGCCGTTGTTTTAAAAGAGAAAATAAAAACTGGCACGCGGAATGCTTTATCTCTTGCACAACAACAATAACAAGCAAGACCAAGACAATAAAAATAAGACGAAACGACTCCAGCACAATAAGAACAAGACGGCAGGAGACGCAGCTAACTGATTCTTTTGGAGAGGATTTCCTCATAGGGTTTTGCCCTGTAACCAGATAGAGAACAATAAAACTGTCGATAGACAGCACCGGTTCTGGTTGGGTCGAAGACCCGAGGTAGCGTCAGCATCCAAAGTAATCCGTTTGCTCTTGCTCCCGATGACGGGAGGTTTTCCGGACAGCTGGATTCCGGGACGGGCGATCAAACAAAAACAACAAGCCCGCATAACAAGAAAAACGCATAGCAACATTTTATGGGGGAGCTTCGGCTCCCCCAGTAGCTTCCGCTCCGACCTGCCTTCTCCTCCCCGCTTACACCCATCTGCGACTCAATGCTAGAATCCGCGCTATTTCTGCGCCTTTACATTATTCTGGCCATTCATTTCGTCATACAGTGCCCTCCATGCTGAAAAAGCTGTTCAAGTCCCTGCGTTCGCCGCTGCGCCGCGCTCACCAGCCTCACAGTACGCCGCACGTGCTGAACAACAACCAGCACCCGATCCAGCGCGGGCAGATAAGCCGCTACGCCATCAGCGTGGTCGAGCGTCTGCAGAACGCAGGCTACGAGGCCTATCTGGTCGGTGGCTGTGTACGCGATCTGTTGCTGGGTATCGAGCCCAAGGACTTCGACGTCGCCACCAGCGCCACACCCGAGCAGGTCAGGGGCGAGTTCCGCAATGCCCGGGTAATCGGTCGCCGCTTCAAGCTGGTCCACGTGCACTTCGGCCGTGAGATCATCGAGACCGCCACCTTCCGCGCCAATCACCCGCAAGGTGAAGAAGAAGAGGACACCAATCAGTCCTCGCGCAACGAGAGTGGCCGCATTCTGCGTGACAACGTCTACGGCACCCTGGAAGACGACGCCCAGCGCCGCGACTTCACCATCAATGCGCTGTACTACGATCCGGTATCCGAGCGGATTCTCGATTACGCCAACGGCATGCACGATATCCGCAACAACCTGGTGCGGCTGATCGGCAACCCGACGCAGCGTTATCAGGAAGACCCGGTACGCATGCTGCGTGCCGTGCGCTTCGCCGCCAAGCTGGACTTCGATATCGAGAAGCACAGCGCCGACCCCATCTATGACCTGGCCCCTCTGCTGGGCGGCATTCCTGCGGCGCGCCTGTTCGATGAAGTGCTCAAGCTGTTTCTCAGCGGCTACGCCATCTACACCTATGACCTGTTGGTGGACTACGGCCTGTTCGGTCAACTGTTCCCGGCCAGCGCCGCGGCACTGAGGCAGAACCCGGAATACACCGACACGCTGATCCGCAACGCCCTGGACAACACCGATCTGCGCATCCACCAAGGCAAGCCGGTCACCCCCGCCTTCCTGTTCGCGGCGCTGCTCTGGCCAGCGCTGCCGGCTCGGGTGATTCGCCTCCAGGAGCGCGGCATGCCGGCCATTCCGGCCATGCAGGAAGCGGCTCACGAACTGATCACCGAGCAGTGCCAGCGCATCGCTGTGCCGAAACGTTTCACCCTGCCGATCCGCGAGATCTGGGACATGCAGGAGCGCCTGCCGCGGCGCAGCGGCAAGCGCGCCGATCTGCTGCTGGAAAACCCACGTTTCCGTGCCGGTTACGACTTCCTGCTGCTGCGCGAGAGCGCGGGCGAGGAAACCGGCGGCCTCGGCGACTGGTGGACGGATTACCAGGACGCCAGCGACAGCGAACGCAGGGTGATGATCCGCGACCTGTCCAGCAAGGACGACGCACCAGGCGCCCCCCGCAAGCGCCGCCGCAGTGGCGGCAGCAAGCGCAAGCGTAGCCCTCAGGGCGGCGCAGCCGAGTAAGCATGGAACGCGTCCACATTGGCCTGGGCAGTAACCTCGCCGAGCCGGCCGAGCAGTTGCGCCAGGCGCTCAGCGCGCTCGAGCAACTGCCAGGCACCCACGTCGTGGCAGTGTCTTCCTTTTATGCCAGCGATTCGCTGCTGCCCGGCCAGCCGCGTTATACCAATGCCGTCGCGGCCGTGGAGACCGATCTGCAGCCGTTGCAGCTGCTCGATGCGCTGCAGGCCATCGAACTGGGCCAGGGCCGTGAGCGCCACGAGCGCTGGGGCCCGCGTACGCTCGATCTGGATATCCTGCTGTTCGGCGACCGCCTGATCGACGAGCCACGGTTGAGCGTCCCGCACTACCACATGCACGCCCGCGCCTTCGTCCTTTACCCGCTCGCGGAAATCGCCGCGGGGCTGGAATTGCCTGATGGTCGCTCCCTCGACGCGCTACTGGCGGCCTGCCCCTTCGAAGGCCTGGAACGCCTGACGCCCTGAAGCGGCTGGCTCTGCCGCTGGCGGTAACGACGTAACAGCGCGGTAACACATTCGATTGACTTGCCCCCTCGCCATCGGGACTATAGCCACCCATTGCCCCATGCCGGAGCAAAAAGGGCCGCTAAACAGGCCGAATCGGGGCAGCCCTGCTGCCTCTTGAATGCCAGAAAGAACCTGCTCCACGAGAGCCTGCATCCAACAGGCCCGCACAGGTTCCGAGTGAGGATACGTTCATGCCTGATGTAACCCTGACCACCCTGCGAGCGCTCAAGCAGAAGGGTGAGAAGATCACCATGCTGACCTGCTACGACGCCACTTTTGCCAGCGCCTGCTGCAAAGCCGGTGTCGAAGTGCTGCTGATTGGCGATTCGCTGGGCATGGTGCTACAGGGGCATGACAGCACCCTGCCGGTAAGCATGGCCGACACGGTCTATCACACCGCCAGCGTGAAGCGCGGCAACGAGGGTGCGCTGATCGTCGCCGACCTGCCATTCATGGCCAACGCCACGCTCGAGCTGACATTGCACAATGCCGGCCTGCTGATGCAGGCGGGTGCGCATATGATCAAGGTCGAAGGTACTGCCTGGCTGGCCGAATCCATCACTCGACTGGCCGAGCGCGGTGTACCGGTGTGCGCGCACATGGGGCTGACCCCTCAGGCAGTGAACATTCTCGGTGGCTACAAGGTGCAGGGCCGTGAACAGGCCCAGGCCCGCCAGATGGTCGCCGACGCCATCGCCCTGGAGCAGGCCGGCGCTGCCATGCTGTTGCTCGAATGCGTACCGAGCGAACTGGCTGGGGAAATCAGCCGCGCGGTGAAGGTTCCGGTGATCGGCATTGGTGCCGGCCCGCAAACCGACGGCCAGGTGCTGGTGCTGCATGACATGCTGGGCCTGTCGCTGAGCGGCCGGGTGCCCAAGTTCGTGAAGAACTTCCTGGCCGGCCAGGCCAGCATTCAGGACGCCCTCGCCGCCTATGTGAGTGAGGTCAAGGCTGTCAGCTTCCCGGCCGCCGAACACGGATTCTCCGCATGAACACCGTGAAGACCGTGCGCGAGCTGCGCGCTGCCGTTGCTCAGGCCCGTGCCGAAGGCAAGCAGATCGGCCTGGTGCCGACCATGGGTAACCTGCACGCCGGCCACGCCGCACTGGTGGAAAAGGCCGCGCAACGCAGCGACTTCGTGGTCGCCAGTATCTTCGTCAACCCGATGCAGTTCGGCCCCTCCGAGGATCTCGACAAGTACCCGCGCACCCTCCAGGCCGACCAGCAGCGCCTGGTCGACGCAGGCTGTCATCTGCTGTTCCACCCGGACGTCGAGGAGATTTACCCAGGCGGCATGGGTGAACAGACCCGCATCAGCGTGCCGGGCGTGTCCGAGGGGCTTTGCGGGGCCAGCCGCCCTGGTCACTTCGAGGGCGTCGCAACCGTGGTCACCAAACTATTCAACATGGTGCAGCCCGATCTGGCGGTGTTTGGTCAGAAGGACTTCCAGCAGTTGGCGGTGATCCGCACCATGGTGCGCGACCTCAACATGCCGATCCAGATCATCGGCGAGCCCACCGTGCGCGCCGAGAGCGGCCTGGCCCTGTCGTCGCGCAACGGTTACCTGAGCGACGAGCAGCGCGACACCGCCACCGTTCTCTACCGCTCGCTCCAGCACATCGCCCAGGCCATCCAGGCTGGCGAACGCGACCTGCCGGCCCTGATTGCTCAGGCGCAGCGCCAGCATGCCGACGCCGGTCTGCGCGCCGACTACCTGGAAGTGCGCGAAGCACAGAGCCTGCGCCAACTCAGCCCGGGCGATCGCGAGTTGGTGGTACTGGTAGCGGCCTATCTGGGTAACACCCGGCTGATCGACAACCTGAGTTTCACCCTCGATCAGGGCTACTGACGGCCACCTCCACCGGGCCTGAAAACCCGGATACACTCGAAAGCCCGGACAATCAGCCGGGCTTTTTGGTATGTAATCATCGCTGAAGCCTGCCAACCGAATGCCTCAACAAGGAAGCCCCATGGCGTATTACCAACAGCCGCTCGATGTTCTCGCCCTCCCCACTTGGCAGGCGCTGCAGCAGCATCGCCAGGCCATGCAGCACTTCAGCATGCGCGACGCCTTCGCTGGCAACCCGCAACGTTTCGAGCAGTTTTCCCTGAGCAGCTGTGGCCTGTTTCTCGACTATTCGAAGAACCTGGCCAGTGACGAGACCATCGCGCTGTTGATGGCGCTGGCGCGCGAAGCCGGCCTGGAGCAATCAATCCGCGCCATGTTCGACGGCGAGAAGCTCAATGCGTCGGAAGGCCGCCCAGCGCTGCACACCGCACTGCGCCGCCCGCTTGGCGACAAGGTGCTGGTCGACGGCGTCGACGTGATGCCCCACGTGCAGCGGGTACTGCAGCAGATGACCGAGCTGGTCGGGCGCATCCACAACGGCCTGTGGCGCGGTTACACCGAAAAGCCCATCACCGATGTGGTGAACATCGGCATCGGCGGCTCGTTCCTCGGCCCGCAGCTGGTTTCCGAGGCCCTGCTGCCCTTCGCCCAGCGCGGCGTGCGCTGCCACTACCTGGCCAATATCGACGGCAGCGAATTCCACGAGCTGTCGGCCAAGCTGCAGGCCGAAACCACCCTGTTCATCGTTTCGTCGAAGTCCTTCGGCACCCTGGAAACCCTGAAGAACGCCCAGGCCGCTCGCGGCTGGTACCTGGCTCAGGGTGGGTCGGAGGCCGAGCTCTATCGCCATTTCATCGCCGTATCGAGCAACCGTGAAGCCGCGGTGGCGTTCGGCATCCGCGAAGAGAACATCTTCCCGATGTGGGACTGGGTTGGCGGGCGTTATTCACTGTGGTCGGCCATCGGCCTGCCGATTGCCCTGTCCATCGGCATGTCCAACTTCAAGGAGCTGCTGGCCGGCGCCTACAGCATGGACATGCACTTCAAGACCGCGCCGTTCGAGCAGAACATGCCGATCCTGCTGGCGCTGCTGGGCATCTGGTACGGCAATTTCTGGGATGCCCAGAGCCAGGCGATCCTGCCGTACGACCATTACCTGCGCAACATCACCCGGCACCTGCAGCAGTTGGACATGGAGTCCAACGGCAAGAGCGTGCGCCAGGACGGCAGTCCGGTCAGCGGTTCGACCGGGCCGGTGATCTGGGGCGGCGTGGGCTGTAATGGCCAGCACGCCTATCACCAGTTGCTGCATCAGGGCACCCAGCTGATTCCCGCGGACTTCATCGTCCCGGTGGTCAGTTACAACCCGGTTGCCGACCACCACCAGTGGCTCTACGCCAACTGCCTGTCGCAGAGCCAGGCCCTGATGCTCGGCAAATCCCGCGAAGAAGCTGAGGCCGAACTGCGCAGCAAGGGCCTGAGCGAAGACGACATCCAGAGCCTGGCGCCGCACAAGGTGATCCCCGGCAACCGGCCGAGCAACACTTTGGTACTCGAACGCATCAGCCCCCGCCGTTTAGGCGCGCTGGTGGCCCTGTACGAGCACAAGGTGTTCGCCCAGAGCGCCATCTGGGGCATCAACGCCTTCGACCAGTGGGGCGTGGAACTCGGCAAGGAGCTGGGCAAGGGCGTCTACTCGCGCATGGTCGGCAGCGAGCCAAGTAGCGCCGAGGACGGTTCAACCCAGGGGCTGATCAACTACTTCCGCGGTCGCCATCGCGGTTGATGGATTGCGGGCGCTCGCTCATCGGCGAGCGCCCGCAACACTTTGCGTCACTCCCAGGCTCGTCCGAGTCGACCAATAAAACTTGGCTGCTACCCTTAGTGTCTATTGGATACCTCTAAAAACGTCGGCGAGGCAGTCAGCGCAAGGCAAAAACAGGCGAAAAGCGACCGGGGTCGCGCTCGACTTTACTGGTGTAAATGAGCATTTTGAGCCTGTTTTTAACGCCGCGATGGCAACGCAGGTAGTTTTTAGAGGTGCCCATTGCGGACATATAACAACAAGGGTATCCCGCCATGTTCACGATCAGCCGTCACCCCGTCAGCGACGAAACACGCCAACGTGCCCACATCGACGACGCCGCCTACCAGCGCCTCTACCGCCAATCGGTCGACGACTCCCAGACGTTCTGGGGCGAACAGGCCAAGGCCTTTCTCGACTGGTTCAAGCCCTGGGACGAAGTCTCCAGCGGCAGCCTGAGCAAGGGCGACATTCGCTGGTTTTCCGGCGGCCAGCTGAACATTAGCCACAATTGCATCGACCGCCACCTGGCCAAGCGTGGCGATCAGGTAGCGCTGATCTGGGAAGGCGACGACCCCAAGGACTCGGCCAGCATCACCTACCGGCAGTTGCACGAGCAGGTCTGCCGGCTGGCCAACGTGCTCAAACAACGCGGCGTGAAGAAGGGCGACCGCGTGTGCATCTACATGCCGATGATCCCGGAAGCCGCATACGCGATGCTCGCCTGCACCCGCATCGGCGCCGTGCACTCGGTGGTGTTCGGCGGCTTCTCGCCGGATGCCTTGCGTGACCGCATTCTCGATGCCGACTGCCGCACCGTGATCACCGCCGATGAGGCCGTGCGTGGTGGCAAGTTCATTCCTCTCAAAAGCAATGTCGACAAGGCCCTGAAGAGCTGCCCTAACGTATCCACCGTGCTGGTGGTCGAGCGTACTCACAACAAAGTCGAGTGGGACGAGAAACGCGATCTTTGGTACCACGAGGCCGTGCAACAGGTGGCCGCCGACTGCCCCGCCGAGCCCATGGACGCCGAAGACCCGCTGTTCATCCTCTACACCTCCGGCAGTACCGGCAAACCCAAGGGCGTGCTGCACAGCACCGCTGGCTACCTGCTGCAGGCGGCGATGACCCACAAGTACGTGTTCGACTATCACGATGGCGATATCTACTGGTGCACCGCGGATGTCGGCTGGGTGACCGGGCACAGTTACATCGTCTACGGCCCGCTGGCCAACGGCGCCACCAGCCTGATCTTCGAGGGTGTGCCCAACTACCCCGACACCTCGCGCTTCTGGCAGGTGATCGACAAACACAAGGTAAACATCTTCTACACCGCACCGACGGCGCTGCGCGCCCTGATGCGCGAAGGCGAAGAGCCGGTTAAGAAAACCTCGCGCAGCAGCCTGCGCCTGCTCGGCAGCGTTGGCGAGCCGATCAACCCGGAAGCCTGGGAGTGGTACTTCAACGTGGTCGGCGAAAAGCGCTGCCCCATCGTCGACACCTGGTGGCAGACCGAGACTGGCGCCATCATGATCACCCCACTGCCGGGTGCCACCGACCTCAAGCCCGGCTCGGCGACTCGCCCGTTCTTCGGCGTACAACCGGTGCTGCTGGACGAACAAGGCAAGGAAATCGATGGCCCCGGTGCCGGCGTACTGGCGATCAAGGCCAGTTGGCCAAGCCAGATTCGCAGCATCTACGGCGATCACCAGCGCATGCTCGAGACCTACTTCACCGCCTACCCTGGTTACTACTTCTGCGGTGACGGCGCACGCCGCGACGAGGACGGCTACTGGTGGATCACTGGGCGTATCGACGACGTGATCAATGTCTCCGGCCACCGTATCGGCACCGCCGAAGTGGAAAGCGCACTGGTGCTGCACGACGCCGTGGCCGAAGCGGCTGTGGTCGGCTACCCCCACGACGTCAAGGGCCAGGGTATCTATGCCTTCGTCACCACCATGAACGGCATCGAGCCGAGCGACGAGCTGAAGAAGGAGCTGCTCAGCCTGGTTGGCAAGGAAATCGGCAGCTTCGCCAAACCGGAGTTGATCCAGTGGGCGCCGGGCCTGCCGAAGACCCGCTCGGGCAAGATCATGCGCCGCATTCTGCGCAAGATCGCCTGCAACGAGCTGGACACTCTGGGCGACACCTCGACCCTGGCCGACCCGGCAGTGGTCGACAGCCTGGTCGCCGAGCGGCTGAATTCCTGACGGCAGCTCCCTGGGTATCGCTACGCTCGACCGCAGGCTACGCAAGGTTCGGTAGCCCGGCGTTGAGCGCAGCGATACCCGGGACGGCCTCAAGCCGGCCGCTGACTTGTGGCATGCAGCGGGGCACATTAACCTCGCGCCATGGAATTCATCCGCCGTCGTATAGAAAGCCAGGTACTCAGCCTCAGCGGCATCGCGCTGGGGCAGATCGATTTCGAGAACCCCAAGGGCGATCCCGGCTTGTTCGGCCCGGATTCGGTGTGCTGGCGCATCCATGGCGACTTCACCAGCATGCTCATAGGCGGGGTCAGTGCCTTGCTGTTGCAGGCCCTGCATCCACTGGCACTGGCTGGCGTGTGGGATCACTCGAATTTCCGCGAGGACTTACTGGGTCGCCTGCGCCGTACCGGCCAGTTCGTCTCCGGCACCACCTTCGCCAGTAGCAAAGATGCCGACTGGCTGATCGACAAGGTCAAACGCATTCACCTGCACGTGGTTGGCACCGCGCCGGACGGTCGCCCCTATGCCGCCAGTGACCCGCACCTGCTGACCTGGGTGCATGTGGCCGAGGTGTACAGCTTTCTGCAGGCGCACCTGCGCTACCTGAATCCGCACATGAGCGAAGCCGATCAGGATCGTTACTACGCAGAAATCGCCCTGGTCGCCGAGCGCCTGGGGGCCGCCGAGGTACCCCGTAATCGGCTGCAGATAGCGGCCTATCTGGAGCGCATGCGCGGCCAATTGTTGTGCGACGAGCGCTCCCACGAGATCTTGCGCATCCTGCTCGCCGCGCCAGCACCAAGCAGACTGGCCGCCCCCGTTGGCCAACTGTTCCTGCAAGCCGGCATCGACCTGCTACCCGACTGGGCGCAGATCATGCTCGACCAGCGCATGACACCGCTGCGCAGCCGCCTGACCCGCAGTGGCGTGCACGCCATCGCACCGATCATCCGCTGGGCGGTACGCAGTGGCTCATTGCACAAGTCGCGGATACGCATGGGCCTGCCGCCCTATTGAGGGTGATAAACTCCGCACCCTCCAATTTACAGAGCCGCCGCACATGCCGTCTCTCGACCAGGCAGTGCGCAGCGCGCTTGCCAATCGCCACGCCCTGATCGCCGAGCTGCATGGGCAGCAGACCGACTGCTATCGCCTGTTCCATGGCAGCCAGGAAGGTGCCGGCGGTCTGACCGTCGACCGCTACGGCCAGCAGTTGATGGTGCAGAGTTTCCACCAGACACTGGCTCGTGACGAATTGCTGGCCCTGCATGATCAGGTCAACGAAACGCTCGGGCTACACACGCTGCTGGTCTACAACGACCGTTCCCGGGGCAACTCGCGCGTCGACCGCAGCGACCCCGTCTATACCGCGAGTGATGAGGCCCTGGCCGATCAGACGGGTCAGGAGTGGGGCCTCGATTACCGCGTCCGCGGCCGCCACGCTGGGCAGGATCCACTGCTGTTTCTCGACCTGCGCAACGTCCGTGGCTGGATTCAGCATCACAGCGCCGGGAAAAGTGTGCTCAATCTGTTCGCCTACACCTGCGGCGTTGGCCTCAATGCGGCGGCCGGTGGTGCGCATGAAGTGGTCAACCTCGATTTCGCCGAGGGCAACCTCGCGGTCGGCCGCGAAAACGGTGCGCTCAATCCGCATCTGCAGCCCATGCAATTCGTCCAGTCGGACTACTTTCCGGCGATCCGCCAGTGGGCAGGGCTGCCCATCGCGGCGCGGCGCGGGCAGAAGCTGCCGAGTTATCCACGCCTCGAGCAGCGCCAGTTCGACCTGGTGTTTCTCGACCCACCGGCCTGGGCTAAGAGCGCCTTCGGCACCGTCGATCTCTTGCGTGATTACCAGAGCCTGCTGAAACCAGCGATTCTCGCTACCGCCGAGCACGGCACCCTGGTGTGCTGCAACAACCTGGCGAAAGTACCCATGGCCGACTGGCGCGAACAGGTGCTGCGTTGCGCCAGCAAACTGGGGCGCCCGGTGCGCGAGCATGAACAACTGCTGCCGGCCGCGGACTTCCCCTCCACCGATGGCAACCCGCCGCTGAAAACCCTCGTCCTGCATTTTTGAGCCCGCGCAGCGTCTCGCGGAACCCAGAGCTCATGCCATAATCCAAGGCACTCTCGCCAGGAAGATGAAGCAAGACCATGCCCAAAGGATTGCGACGCGCCGCCACCGCTGTATTGATTACCCTCGGCCTTTACAGCCTGATCGGGTTCCTCATCTTGCCCGGCATCGCACTGCGCATCGCCAACCAGCAATTGCAGCAATACGCGACCGAGCCCGCCCGTCTGGATCGCCTGCAACTCAACCCCTTCACCCTCGAGTTGGATCTTTGGGGCCTGCACTTGGGTGCGCCCGGCAAGGAACAGGTAGCCTTCGAGCACTTGGCCGTGAACCTGCAACTGGACAGCCTGTGGAGCGGCGCCCTGCATCTCGCCGACGTCAAGCTGGTCAAACCCCACACCGACGTGCGTTTCGACAAGGACGGCACCCTCAACCTGGCGCAACTGTTCAAGCTGCCGGCCAGCGAGAAGCAGCCGGAAGAAGCCAGCGAGCCGTTCCCCCTGCGCATCGACCGCATCGAACTGCTGGGTGGCAATCTGCACTTCCAGGATCTGCGCCCGCAGGAGCCGATCGACATCCACTACGACGATCTCAACCTCGAGTTGCAAAACCTCAGCACCCTGCCCGACGACAACGCCGAGATGACCCTGGTAGCCACCGGCCCGGCTGGCGGTCGTATCGACTGGAGTGGCGAGCTGAGCCTGAGCCCGATCAGCTCCAGCGGCACCCTGAAGATCACTGACGAGCCCATGAAAGCGTTCTGGCCCTACGTGCGGGACGCCGTACCACTGGTGCTAGAGAAAGGCGTCGTGAGCCTGTCCACCGACTACCGGCTGAACCTGCGCGACGGCACCGAGCTGCTGCTCAGTAACGCACGCATCAAGGTGGCGCCATTCGCCATGCAGGCACCGGACGGCAAGCCGCTGGTGAAGCTGGATTCCCTCGAGGTCAGCGAAACGTCTCTGGATCTGGCCAAACAGCAGGTGGTGATCGGCAAGGTACGCGGGCAGAAACTGGAAGCCTGGGCGGCCCGCGAGGCCGATGGCGAACTCGACTGGCAGAAGCTCCTGGCCGGCAAACCGCAGCAAGCCGCGAAGCAGGCGCCAGCGGCAGATGCGCCAGAGCCCGAAGCGACCGCCCCTGCCGGCGACGCTACACAACCGGCTGCGAAAGAGCCTGGCAAACCCTGGCAGGTGCAGGTCAAGGACGTGCAACTGCGCGACTATCACGCCCATTTGATCGACCGTGTACCGAGCGAAGCAGTCGCCGTAGAGCTTGGCCCGCTCGATCTGGACATGCAGAACTTCGACAGCCTCGGCACCTCGCCCTTCGCGCTCAAGCTGGATACCGGCGTCGGCAAACAGGGCAAGCTGCAGGCCGAGGGCCAGGTACAACTGAGCCCGACCACCGCCAACCTGAAGGTGGCCACCCGCAATATCGACCTGCGTGTAGCACAGGCCTACCTCAGCCCCTTCGTGCACCTGGAGTTGCGCAGCGGCCTGCTGAGCAGCGATCTTGGCGTTGAACTCACGGCAACCGAGCCACTGGCACTGCGTGTTCAAGGCAAGGCCCAGATCACTCAGTTGCACACCCTCGACACCCTCAAGGATCGCGACCTGCTGCGCTGGAAGCAGTTGGATCTGGGCGGCATAGACTATCGACACGGCGACCGCCTGGACATCGAACGAGTCGACCTGGAACAGCCCTACGTACGCTTCATCATCAACGAAGACCTGACCACCAACGTCAACGAGTTGATCATCAAGCAACCTGCCGGCAATGCCGCCCAGGCGCAGTCCTCGGCCACCGCCGACAAGCCGATGGCGATTCGCATCGGCGAGGTCAGCCTGAAGGATGGCTCGGCCAACTTCGCCGACTTCAGCCTCAGGCCCAACTTCGCCACCGCCGTGCAGCAGCTCAATGGCCGCATCGGCACTCTCGACAGCACCAGCAGCAAACCGGCGCCTGTGGATATCAGCGGCAAGGTCGACCGCTACGCACCGGTCAGCATCAAGGGCAGCCTGACGCCTTTCGACCCCATGCAGAGCCTGGATATCGCCACCCAGTTCAAGCAGGTCGAGCTGACCACACTGACGCCCTACTCTGGCAAGTTCGCCGGCTACCGTATCCGCAAGGGCCGCCTCAACCTGGACCTGCACTACCGCATCAACGACGGCAAGCTGAACGCCCAGAACAAGGTACTGGTCGAGCAGCTGCAACTCGGTGAGAAGGTCGACAGCCCGGATGCGGTGGATCTGCCAATCCGCCTGGCCGTAGCCCTGCTCAAGGATACTCAGGGGCGCATTTCTATCGAGCTGCCGCTGGAGGGTGACCTCAACAACCCGCAATTCAGTGTCATGCCGATCGTCTGGCAGACCCTGCGCAATCTGGTGCTGCGAGCCGCCCAGGCGCCGTTCAAGTTCATCGGCGGGCTGGTCAGTGGCGGCGCCGAGATGGACTTGAGCACCGTAGTCTTCGCAGCAGGCAGCGACGAACTGGACGGCCAGGCGAAGAAGTCTCTCGACGTACTCTCCAGCGCCCTGCAGGAGCGTCCTACCCTGCGCCTGGAAATCGAAGGCGCCAGCGCACAGAGCAGCGACGGCCCACTGCTGGCCGCGCAGCGCCTCGAGCGCGAGTATCAGGATTATCTGTATCGCATCATGCAGCGCCGCGGTGATCAGGTACCGGCCAGTGCAGATCTGCTGGTTGTGCCCGAAGACGAAAAGGCGCCGCTGCTGGAGGGCATCTACCGTGCGCGCCTGAAACAGCAGCCGCCTGCCGAGTGGGCCGACCTGGACAGTGACGAACGCACGCAGCGCCTGCGCGATGCCGTGGTCGAATCCTGGACAGACAGCCGTGGCCTGCTGCGCCAGCTGGCCCAGGATCGCGCCGCGGCGATCAAGGCCTATCTGGTAGATAGCGGCAAACTGGCGGCCGAGCGCGTCTATCTACTCGACGTCAGCTTCGGCGAGGCCACCAGCGACGGCCGTGTGGCCACCCCCTTCACCTGGGCAGCGAGTGACGACATGAAACGACTGGGTCTGATGCTGGCGCTTTGCGCCGCCCCACTGCTGAGCCAGGCCGATACCCTGCGCTGCGGCAGCAAGCTGGTGAACCTCGGCGATCGCACCTTCGAGGTGATGCAGAAATGTGGCGAGCCGGCATTCCGCGACCCTGTCGGCTATACCCTAGGCGGCTACGACAGGCGCGAAACGAACATCGAGGAATGGGCTTACGAGCCCAGCAACGGCATGTTTACCATCCTAACCTTCGAGGGCAATCGGCTGACGCGCATCGAGCGCAAACGCCAGCAATGACGACCATGAAGACACTCATATCTTGCACCCTGCTCATGCTCCTGGCCGGCACCGTCAACGCAGCGACCTGGCGCTGTGGCAGCGCCCTGGCGAGCAGCGGCGACAGCACCGCCGAAGTCCTGTCCAAATGTGGCGAACCAAACAACCGCGCGTTCATTGGCTACAAGGAACAGACCGACAGCTACGGCTTCACCCATGAAGTGCAGATAGAAGAATGGAATTACGGCCCGCGCAACGGCATGAACTACTTTCTGCGTTTCGAGGGCAATCGTCTGAACAGGATCGACAGTAAACGCGGCGATTAGCCATCAGACGATCAGAGCGGGCGACGACAGGACGCCGTCACCCGCTGGCGATCAACCGCGCGCGGCGGTGATTGCCTGGATGTAAGCCTCGGACTGACGCTGATCCTTGATCAGGGCGACGAAGTCATTACCGTCGGCATCCTTGGCATCGAGGTCATAACCGGCTTCGACGAAGAAACCCACGAAACGCTCGAAGTCGTGGTCACGCAGACCGCGGTAGGCCTTGACCAGTTTGTGCAGCGAGGGCGGCGTGGCGTCAGCCGGTTCCACGGCGAGAAACAGCTTGATCTGCTCATCGCTCACTTCGTCGCCAATCACCTGCTTCTTGTCTTTACGCATCGCTCACTCCAGCAAACCAGACCACACGGGGCGGGCAGTGTAACCCCGGCGCCGCAACCGCTCAACGCAGGGCGCAGGACTCAGACGCAGCCGACCTTTCTAACACCAGCACGACTTGAGCGGTACGCGACCTAAGTCAACCACCACGCCCTCTACCCGCTCCTATACTGGCGGCAATCTCCCAGGAAGTGCCACGATGCCCACCCTGTTCGCCGCTTGTCGCCAGAGCCTGCGCGGTTACTCCTGGGCCAGCCTGCGTGGCGACCTGAGCGCTGGCCTCACGGTGGGTATCATCGCCATCCCGCTGGCCATGGCCCTGGCGATCGCCGTCGGCGTGGCGCCGCAGCATGGCCTCTACACCGTGCTGGTCGCAGCGCCGCTGATCGCCCTGTGTGGTGGTTCGCGTTTCAACATTTCCGGCCCCACCGCAGCCTTCGTGGTGATTCTGCTGCCGATCACTCAGCAGTTCGGCATCGGCGGCCTGCTGCTGTGCACCATGCTGGCCGGGCTGATCCTGATCGCCCTGGGCCTGATCAAGGCCGGTCGCCTGATCGAGTTCGTGCCCTACCCGGTCACGCTTGGCTTCACCGCGGGTATCGGCATCGTCATCGCCACCCTGCAGATCAAGGACTTGCTCGGCCTACAACTGGCCGGACAACCGAGCCATTACGTGGAGCAATTGCAGTTGCTGTTCCAGGCCCTGCCCGGCATCCATCTGGGCGACAGCCTGGTAGCGCTGGCCTGCTTTGCTGTGTTGCTGCTGTGGCCGCGGCTGGTGCCGCGCATCCCCGGGCATCTGGTGGCACTGACGGTCGGTGCGCTGCTCGGCCTGCTGCTGGAGCGAGGCGGCCTACCGGTAGCGACGCTGGGTGAGCGCTTCAGCTACGTCGTCGACGGCGTCAGCTACCCGGGCATTCCGCCCTTTCTGCCGACCTTTGCCTGGCCCTGGCATCTACCTGGCGCCGATGGCCAGCCGCTGATTCTGTCCTTCGAGCTGATCCGCCAGTTGCTGGCCCCGGCGTTCGCCATCGCCATGCTTGGCGCCATCGAATCGCTGCTCTGCGCCGTGGTCGCCGATGGCATGACCGACAGTAAACACGACCCCAATGCCGAATTGCTCGGCCAGGGCATCGGCAACCTGGTCGCGCCGCTGTTCGGCGGTATCACCGCAACCGCTGCCATCGCCCGCAGCGCCGCCAACGTGAGAGCCGGTGCCCGCTCGCCCCTGGCAGCCATCATCCACGCTGCCGTGGTGCTGGCGGCGATCCTGTTTCTCGCCCCACTGTTCAGTTACCTGCCGATGGCCGCGCTGGCCGCCCTGCTGCTGATGGTCGCGTGGAACATGAGCGAAGCCCACCATGTGGCGCATACCCTGCGCATCGCGCCACGCAGCGACGTGCTGGTATTGCTGACCTGCCTTCTGCTCACGGTGCTGTTCGACATGGTGCTGGCGGTTGGCGTCGGCCTGTTGCTGGCTGCCGGGCTGTTCATCAAGCGCATGAGCGAACTGACCGACACGCGCAGCCTGCCACGGCACAGCCACCAGGCCCTGAACGACCTGCCGGAGCATGTGCAGGCCCTGGCCATTCGTGGCCCGTTGTTCTTCGGTGCAGCGGAGCGCACGCTGGGCGCCCTGCGCCGCCTCGATCCGCATATCCGGGTGGTGATTCTCGACGTCAGCGGCGTGCCGATGCTCGATATGACCGCCCTCGCGGCACTGCACAGCATCGTGCTGGAGTACCGCAAGCACGGCATTTCCCTGATCGTCAGCGGCGCCTCGCCGTCGCTGCGCCTGAAGCTGCGCCGTGCCGGCCTGCAGAATGCCCATGGCCGCCTGAGCTATGCCCGGGATCTACCCCGCGCTCGGGCGATCTGCGAGAGCTGGCGATCAGAGTCCGACGAATCGACGAACCTTTAGAGCCCTTTCACCGCATAAATCCCCGGCGCATTGCGCCAGTAGCCCTTGTAGTCCATGCCGTAACCGAAGATATAGCGGTCGACGCACGGCAGGCCCACGTAGTCGGCTTTGAGGTCCGGGCGCGCCTTGCGGTCGTGATCCTTGTCGATCAGCACGGCGGTGTGCACCTTGGCAGCGCCGGCGTGGTGGCAGAAGTCGATGATCGCGCCCAGGGTGTGCCCTTCGTCGAGGATGTCGTCGATGATCAGCACGTCGCGGTCGATGAACGAGACTTCCGGCTTGGCCTTCCAGAACAGCTCGCCGCCACTGGTCTGGTTGCGGTAGCGGCTGGCATGCAGATAAGAGGCCTCCAAGGGGAAGTCGAGCTTGGTCAGCAGCTTGCCGGAAAAGATCAGCCCGCCATTCATCACGCAGAACACCACCGGGTTGCGCTCGGCCAGTTCGGCGTTGATGGCCACGGCGACGCGGGCGATGGCGGCTTCCACTTCGGCCTCGCTGTACAGACAGTCGGCTTCGGTCATTACCTGGCGGATGTGGGCGAGATCGGCGGGCATGTCATGTCCTCATTGGCGGCGACTGTGAGCAGAAGCGTGGCTCTGCGGGCGTCGGTTCGCACGGTATGAATGGCTCCGGCGTACAAACTGATCACCGGGTCAGAAAAAGGCGGCACGTTACCCATCAGCTGAGAGGGGCGCAAGCGTCCACGGATGCGCTCGACAAGTGGCATGGCCGTTGCGAGCGGTTTTTAAAAAGTTCCACATTCGCAGCGCCCACAGCGCAACGCAATGCTTTAATCTAGCGTGTTTTTTGCCCATTTTTGCCGGAGACCCCGCAATGCCAGTCCTCGAGATCCGCCATCCGCTGATTCGCCACAAGATCGGCCTCATGCGCCGCGCGGATATCAGTACCAAGAACTTCCGCGAACTGGCCCAGGAAGTGGGCGCCCTGCTCACTTACGAGGCGACCAAGGATCTGCCGCTGGAAAACTACGAAATCGCCGGCTGGGCAGGCCCCGTGCAGGTCGAGAAGATCTCCGGCAAGAAGATCACCGTGGTGCCGATCCTGCGTGCTGGCATCGGCATGCTCGACGGCGTGCTCAGCCTGATTCCGGGTGCCAAGGTCAGCGCCGTCGGCGTGGCCCGCAACGAAGAAACCCTGAAGGCGCACACCTACCTGGAGAAGCTGGTACCGGAAATCAACGAGCGTCTGGCGATGATCATCGACCCGATGCTGGCCACCGGTGCGTCGATGGTCGCCACCATCGACCTGCTGAAGAAGGCCGGCTGCAAGGAAATCCGCGCCATGGTGCTGGTCGCCGCGCCCGAGGGCATCAAGGCGGTCAACGAAGCCCATCCGGACGTGAAGATCTACACCGCGTCCATCGACCAGCGTCTCAACGAACACGGCTACATCATCCCCGGGCTGGGTGATGCCGGCGACAAGATCTTCGGCACCAAGCAGAAGGACGCCTGATCGATGCGCGACGAATTCAACGATCCGTTGTGGCGTCAGGTGCTGTCCGGCGCGCAGATGCTCTTCGTGGCCTTCGGCGCCCTGGTGCTGATGCCGCTGATCACTGGCCTCGATCCCAACGTGGCACTGTTCACCGCGGGCCTGGGCACCCTGCTGTTCCAGATCGTCACGGGCCGTCAGGTACCGGTGTTCCTGGCCTCGAGCTTCGCGTTCATCACCCCGATCATTCTCGCCAAGGGCCAGTTCGGCCTGGCGGAAACCATGGGCGGCGTGGTCGCGGCCGGCTTCGTCTACACCTTTCTCGGCCTGGCCGTGAAGATCAAGGGCACCGGTTTCATCGACCGTTTGCTACCGCCCGTGGTGATCGGCCCGGTGATCATTTCCATCGGCCTGGCCATGGCACCGATCGCCGCCAATATGGCGATGGGTAAAAGTGGCGACGGCAGCGTACTGGTTCCCTACGCCACGGCGATGTGGATCTCCATGCTGACGCTGCTGACCACGGTGATCGTCGCCGTGTTCGGTCGCGGCATCTTCCGCCTGGTGCCGATCATCTCCGGCATCCTGGTGGGCTTCGCCCTGTCGATCTACTTCGGCGTTCTCGACCTTAGTCATGTTGCCGACGCGCCCTGGCTGGCAGTGCCGGCCTTCACCGCACCGGCCTTCAACTGGCAGGCGATCCTATTCATCGTACCGGTGGCGCTGGCTCCGGCCATCGAGCACATCGGCGGCGTCATCGCGGTGGGCAGCGTTACTGGCAAGAACTACCTGAAGAAGCCGGGCCTGCACCGCACCCTGTTCGGTGACGGCCTGGCCACCTCGGCAGCCGGTCTGTTCGGTGGCCCACCGAATACCACCTACGCGGAAGTCACCGGCGCGGTGATGCTGACCAAGGCCTACAACCCGAAGATCATGACCTGGGCGGCGATCTTCGCCATCACCCTGGCCTTCATCGGCAAGTTCGGCGCCATCCTGCAGAGTATTCCGGTACCGGTGATGGGCGGCATTCTATGCCTGCTGTTCGGCTCGATCGCTGCGGTGGGCATGAACACCCTGATCCGCCACAGCGTCGACCTCAGCGAGGCACGCAACTTGGTGATCGTCTCGGTGACCCTGGTGTTCGGTATCGGTGGCGTGCTGATCGGCACCGGCGACGGCCCGGACGACTTCGGCCTCAAGGGCATCGCCCTGTGTGCCATCGTCGCCATCGCGCTGAATCTGATCCTGCCGGGCAATGACGGTTGGAAGAAAAAGAAAGCGGACGACGCGCCAGATATCTGAGAAAGAAAATGCCCGGCTCTAACCGGGCATTTTTTACACGCTTTGCGGCGCTCGCTCGCAAAGCCGATTGAGCGCTGCAGCCCAGTCCGGGTGGTCGTTCAGGCAAGGCACCAGTTCCAGGCTCTCCCCCCTGCCTCCACGAACTGTTCGCGGCCGCGATCACCGATCTCCTCCAGGGTCTCGATACAGTCGGCAACGAAGGCCGGGCACATCACCAGCAGCTTCTTCACGCCCTGAGCAGCCAGCTCATCGAGGCGCGCTTCGGTGTAGGGCTCGATCCACTTGTCCTTGCCCAGCCGCGACTGGAACGACACCGACCACTGTTCGGGCCGCAGGCCCATACGCGCAGCGAAGGCCTCCGCGGTGCGCTGGCACTGGCTGCGGTAACAACGCGCCAGCACCTCGTCGCTGACGCCCACGCTGTCAGGGCGACGCAGGTCGTGCTGCGGATCGATGTGCTTCACCAGCTTGCGGATATGTCGTTCCGGCAAGCCGTGGAAGCTAAGCAGCAGATGATCGAAATCCTGCTGCAGATAAGGCCGTGCACTCTCGGCCAGGGCATCGAGGTAGTCGGGGTCGTCGAAGAACGGCTGCAGGATGGCGAAACGGATCGGCAGTTTGCGCTCACGCACCACCCTTTTGGCTTCTTCGATCACGGTCGTGGTGGTGCTGTCGGCGAACTGCGGATACAGCGGCGCCAGAGTGACCTGGGTGATGCCCTGGCTGGCCAGGCGAGTCAGCACGGTTTCCAACGAAGGCTCGCCATAGCGCATGGCCAGTTCGACCGGCCCCTGGATCCACTGGGTTTTCATCGCCTCCTGCAGGCGCTTACTAAGAACGATCAGCGGCGAACCATCCGGCCACCAGATCGACGCGTAGGCATGGGCCGACTGCGCCGGGCGGCGGATCAGAATCAGCGACACCAGCAACCGCCGTAGCGGCCACGGCAGATCAACCACATAGGGATCCATCAGAAACTGGTTGAGGTAACTGCGCACATCGGCCACCTCGGTGGAAGCCGGTGAGCCCAGGTTAACGAGCAGTAAAGCGTGGTCGGTCATGCAATGTCATCCCGTCAATGAAGGCTCAGCAAATCCACTAGAGCCACGTCCAGATGAGTGAAACGAAATTCGAAGCCGGCTTCCTGCGTCCTCACTGGCAGCGCGTGTTGGCCGCCGAGCAGGAGCAGCGACATTTCTCCGAGGCCGGCGCGCAGTGCGAAGGCTGGCAACGGCATGATGGCAGGGCGATGCACGGCGTGGCCGAGCTCACTGGCGAACTCAGCGTTGCGTACCGGGTGTGGCGAGCACGCATTATAGGGACCGCGCGCCTGCTCCTGCTGCAAGAGAAAATCAATCAAGGCGATTTGGTCGGCGATATGTATCCACGGCATCCACTGGCGTCCACCGCCGATGCGGCCACCCAGCCCAAAGCGGAATGGCGTGACCATACGTTTGAGAATGCCGCCCTGCTTCGCCAGCACCAGGCCGGTGCGCAGCAGGATCACGCGAATCCCCATAGCTTCAGCCTGCTGTGCGGTGTCCTCCCAGGCCACGCACAGTTGCGCGGCGAAATCAGCGCCCGAGGGGGCCTGCTCGTCGACGATGTGCTCGCCGCTGTCGCCGTACCAACCGACTGCCGAGCCGGACAACAGCACGGCTGGCTTCTGCTCACGGGCCTGCAGCCAGGCCAGCAGGCGCTCGGTCAGCTGGATGCGGCTTTCCCACAGCAGTTGCTTGCGCGCCTTGCTCCAGGGGCGGTCGGCGATCGGTGCGCCAGCCAGATTGACCACGGCATCCAGTGGTTCATCGCCGATATCCTCCAGGCGTCCAACACCACGTACCCGGGTACCGCAAAGCATTGCCACCTGCTCCGGGCGACGACTCCATACCGTCAGCCGATGCCCCTGTTCGATCCACTGGTGACAAAGTGCGCGGCCAATCAGGCCAGTACCGCCGGTGATAAGGATATGCATGGCAGGTTCCTCACTGTTTGTGCTCCGGAATTCGACGCTGCTGGCAGAGGGCGATGAGCTGGAACAATCGCACGTCAGAACAGACCGTCGACAGAAACGGGGAAACTATTGCCGCCCGCGCCTATTCTGAAGAATAGATGCCCTGGCTGCAGATACTGGCCGACCGGACATAAGCTTATACATCAATTGTACATTGTATGAGCCATGTCCAAGGCGTAGCCTTGGGGCCCAGCGGCCTGTCGACATGCAGTTGCGACAGCCCGACAGCACGTGAGGTAGACATGACCAGCACAGCCCCCATCGCCATCATAGGTACCGGCATCGCCGGCCTGTCCGCGGCAGAGGCCCTGCATGCAGCCGGATATCCGGTGCAATTGTTCGACAAGAGTCGCGGCAGTGGCGGCCGCATGGCCAGCAAACGCAGCGACGCTGGCGCCCTGGATCTCGGCGCTCAGTATTTCACCGCCCGCGACCGTCGCTTCGCCGCTGCCGTTCAGCAGTGGCAGGCCCGTGGCTGGGTCGAGGAATGGACGCCCAGCCTCTATCAATATGCCAACGGCACGCTCAGCCTATCGGCCGACGAGCAAGTACGCTGGGTCGGCAAACCGCGCATGAGCGCGATCACCCGCGCCATGCTCGGCGCCCTGCCGGTGAAGTTCTCCTGCCGCATCACTGAAGTATTTCGCGGCGAGCAACACTGGCATCTGCTCGATGCGGATGGAGAAAGCCACGGGCCGTTCAGCCACGTCGTCATCGCCACCCCGGCGCCCCAGGCCAGCGCCCTGCTGGCAGCGGCACCCAAGCTCGCCGGCACGGTAGCGGGCGTCAGCATGGAGCCGACCTGGGCGGTGGCACTGGCCTTCGCAGAGCCGCTGAAGACGCCCCTGGAAGGCTGCTTCGTGCAGGATGAGGTGATCGACTGGACGGCGCGCAACCGCAGCAAACCAGGCCGCGACACCACCCTGGACACCTGGGTGCTACACGCCAGCAGCAGCTGGAGCCGCCAGCATCTGGATCTCTCCAAGGAGCAGGTGATCGAACGCCTGCATGGCGCCTTCGCGGAAATGATCGGCTGCGCCGTACCGGCCCCGGTGTTCAGCCTGGCCCATCGCTGGTTGTACGCCCGTCCCACTGCAGCCCATCAACTGGGTGCCCTGGCCGATGCCGATCTGGGTCTCTACGCCTGCGGCGACTGGTGCCTGTCCGGGCGGGTCGAAGGTGCCTGGCTCAGCGGTCAGGAAGTGGCTCGCAAACTGATCGCGCACAACCAGTGAACACCACCAAGCATCGCCTGACCCCGCGCAAGCTGCTGCTCTCCAAGTGGACGGCAGCCACGCCACAGAACCGCGAAAAGCACTTTCTGGTCACCGAACTGTTCTGCGACGAGGAAGGTACGGTGCTGGAAGTGGAGCTGCAGGCCATACTCAGCAAGCGTGCCCAGCGCATCGACTGGCGTGTTCTTCAGGATGCCGACAACTGGAAGATGGGCTGGCGTTGAGACGTCGCTTATTGCACCTGATGCGGACAGAAGCTGTACACAGTATTTGACTTGTACAAGATCGCGCTTAAGATGAAATGAAACTTGTACAAAAATAAATCCTTGTACAAGAACATTCTCGAAGGTGCGCCATGCCAGCCAGCCCGCTCCACCGCGAAAAACCCAAGCTTGGCGTCAGCGCCTGCCTGCTCGGCGCCGAAGTGCGCTACAACGGCGGCCACAAGGCCTCCCGGCTATGCCTGGATCAGTTGAGCGACTATTTCGAGTTCGTGCCCTTCTGCCCGGAAGTCGCCATTGGCCTGGGTACGCCGCGCGAGCCGATCCGCCTGGTGGGTGACCCGGCAGCGCCCCGTGCCGTGGGCACCGTACATCCTGACAAGGATCACACCGAGGCGCTGACCGCCTATGGCGAGCAGGTGGCTGCCGATTTGCCACCGATCTGCGGCTATATCGTCATGCAGCAGTCGCCGTCCTGTGGCCTGGAACGGGTCAAGGTCTATCAGGACAACGGTCACCCCAGCGAGCCGAAAGGCCGCGGCCTGTACACCGCGGTGCTGTGCGAACGCCACCCAAACCTGCCCATCGAGGAAGATGGCCGGCTCAACGACCCGGTGCTGCGTGAGAACTTCCTGACCCGGGTATTCACCTACGCGCAGTGGCAGGCGCTCTGTGAATCCGGCCTGAGCCGCGGCAAGCTGATCGCATTCCATGCCCGCCACAAATACCTGCTGATGGCCACCGATCCACTGCGCTACAAACGCCTCGGTCGCCTACTCAGCGATTTGTCCGGGCAGGATCTACACAGCCTGGCCGAGCACTACATCGGCGAACTGATGACCGCGCTGAAACGCTGCGCGACGCGCGGCACGCATGCCAACGTGCTGCAACACCTGAGCGGCTACCTGAAAAGCTCCCTGAGCGCCGCGGAAAAGCAGGAAATGCAGCAGCTCATCGAGCAGTACCGGCAGGGCATCGTGCCACTGGTGGTGCCGCTGACCCTGCTCAAGCACCACTTCCGCCAGCACCCCGACAGCTACATCGAGCAGCAGGTCTACCTGCAACCGCACCCGGAAAACCTCAGCCTGCGGAACGCCCTATGAACCAACCAATCTCTCCAGAGCCGAGCGCCGAGGCTTACCGCGATGCCATTGCCGACGGCTACCTGCCGATCCGCGACGTGGCCAGCCTGACTGGCGTGAATCCGGTCACCCTGCGCGCCTGGGAGCGCCGTTACGGCCTGATCGTGCCGCACCGTACCGCCAAGGGCCACCGCCTGTACTCCCCGGAGCAGGTGCAGACCATCCACGCCGTGCTCGGCTGGCTCAATCGCGGCGTATCGGTCGGCCAGGTCAAGGGTCTGCTGCGTGCCGATCAGCCGCTGCCAGCCGACCAGGCCTCGCAGTGGCAGGAAAAACGTGAGCAGCTGTGCCATGCCATCCACTTGCTCGACGAGCGCCAGCTGGACGAACGCTTCAATGCCGAACTGGCTCTCTACCCGCCACAGATTCTTTGCCAGCACCTGCTCCTGCCGCTGCTGGCAATCCTGGAGGAGCGCTGGCCACAGCGCGCCGGCGCGAAGACCGAGCGGCTGTTCCTGCACAGCTGGTTGCGCAGCAAGCTCGGCGCACGGGTCTACCACGACAACCGCCAGCACAATGGCAAGCCGCTGCTGCTGATCAATCTCTGCCAGGTACCGATGTCGCCGCAGCTGTGGCTGTGCGCCTGGCTGATCGGCACCGCCGGCTGCCCGGTCGACGCCTTCGACGGGCCGATTCCGCCCAGTGAACTGCCGCTGGCAATCGCCCGCCTGCAACCCCGCGCCCTGCTGCTGTTCTGCGAAGCGGACTCCAACCCCGATGCCGAGTCGTCGCTGCGTGAGTGGCTGGGCGACCACGGAATTCCCTGCCTGCTGATCGGGGTTCAAGACCAGGCGCGTGGTGAGCAACTGATCGCCAATGCACCAGAGGGCGCAGACATCACTTTCATGGCCGATCCCCTGGCAGCGTTGCAAGTGCTCGCTGATCGCCATCTGCTCGAATAGGACGACTCATGTTGCAACTGATGTGGTTTCGAACCGACCTGCGCGTCACCGATAACAGCGCGCTGGCTGCGGCCATGCAGGCCGGGCCTACCGTCGCCGTATTCCTGCTCAGCCCGGCTCAGTGGCGCCAGCACGACGATGCACCGAGCAAGGTGGATTTCTGGCTGCGCAACCTGGCCGAATTGAGTGTGGAACTGCAGCGCCTCAACGTGCCGCTGCTGATTCGCGAGGCCGATGAATGGAGCGCAGCGCCCAGGGTGCTCGCCAAGCTGGCCCAGGAACTGGAAGCCACTGCAGTGCACGCCAACGATGAGTACGGCGTCAACGAAACCCGCCGCGACCGTGATGTCGCCGCCGCACTGGACGAACGTGGCGTCAACTTCAACAGCCACCTCGACCGCCTGCTGTTCAAGCCCGGCAGCGTGCTGACTCGCACGGGCACCTACTTCAAGGTTTACAGCCAGTTCCGTGGTGTCTGCTATCAGCGCCTGCACAGCGCGCTGCCGCCTCTGGTGGCACTGCCAAAGGCGCAAGCCAAGCTGAAGATCGACGCCGATCAGGTGCCGAGCAACGTCGCCGGCTTCGAAACGCCAAGCCAGGCGCTGCGCGATACCTGGCCGGCCGGCGAGCAGGTCGCTCGCGAACGGCTGCAGCGCTTCGCTGATGAATGGATCGAGGATTATCACGACAACCGCGACTTTCCCGCGCGCCCCGGCACCAGCCAGCTTTCCGCCTATCTGGCGGCGGGCGTGGTATCGCCACGTCAGTGCCTGCACACGGCGCTGAACATCAATCAGGGTGAGTTCGAAAGCGGCAATCAGGGCGCCGTCACCTGGGTCAACGAGCTGATCTGGCGAGAGTTCTACACCCATATTCTGGTCGGCTATCCACGGGTATCCATGCACCGCGCCTTCCGCCCAGACACCGAAGCCCTGCCGTGGCGCAATGCTGGCAAGGAACTACAGGCGTGGCAGGAAGGCCGCACCGGCATCCCGATCATCGACGCGGCGATGCGCCAGTTGCTGGAAACCGGCTGGATGCACAACCGCCTGCGCATGGTGGTGGCGATGTTCCTGACCAAGAACCTGCTGATCGACTGGCGCGAGGGCGAGCGCTTCTTCATGCGCCACCTGATCGACGGCGACCTCGCCGCCAACAACGGTGGCTGGCAGTGGAGCGCGTCGACCGGCACCGACTCGGTGCCCTACTTCCGCATCTTCAATCCGGTCAGCCAGTCCCAGCGTTTCGATCCGGATGGCCGCTTCATCCGCCACTGGCTGCCGGAACTGGCCAAGCTCAGCGACAAGGCGATTCACGACCCGCACGCCGGTAGCAAGGGGCAGAAGGGTCTGTTCGGCAGCAGCCCGGACTACCCACTGCCCATCGTCGATCTGCGCGCCAGCCGCCAACGTGCCCTGGATGCGTTCAAGAATCTGCCCTCGGCAAGCGAGCCCTCATGAGCGAATTTCTGCAGCGTTTCGCCAGTGGCTTCGCCGCCCTGGACAAGCACAACCTGGATCGTCTCGGCGAGCTGTACAGCGACGACATTCAGTTTCGCGACCCGCTGCATGAGATTCATGGGTTGGCCGATCTGCGGCGCTACTTCGAGCAGCTGTACGCCAACGTTCGCGAACTGCACTTCGACTTTCAGGGTTATGACCAGGTTGCCGAGGGTGAGGGCTATTTGCGCTGGACGATGCGCTATCGCCATCCGCGCCTCAGTGGGGGTGAGGAGATCTGCGTACCCGGCTGCTCCCACCTGCGCTGGCGCGATGGTCGCGTATACAGCCATCGCGATTTCTTCGACGCCGGCAACCTGCTTTACGAACACCTGCCTGTATTCGGCTCGGTCATTCGCTGGCTGAAAGGCAGGCTGGCATGAGCGCCTTCAGCAAACGCATCTGGCTGACCGGCGCCAGCAGCGGCATCGGCAACGCCCTGGCCGAGCGCCTGCTGCGCGATGGCCATCATCTGGCCCTGAGCGCGCGCCGGGAAGAGCCACTGCAGGTACTGGCCGAGCGCTTCCCCGGCCAGGTACTGGTACTGCCGGGCGACCTCAGCGAAGCCGCCGAGGTCAACGCCATTGCCGAGCGCCTTACCGAACAGTGGGGCGCCCTCGACTGCGCGATTCTCAACGCCGGCACCTGTGAATACATCGACGCCAGTCATTTCGAGGCGGACATGGTCGAGCGCGTGATGCGCGCCAACCTGTTCTCAGCCAGCCACTGCATCGTCGCGGCGCTGCCGCTGCTGCGCCAGGCGAAGTCGGCGCATCTAGTTGGCGTCGCCAGTGCGGTCACCTACCTGCCACTGCCACGTGCGGGTGCCTATGGGGCGTCCAAAGCAGCGCTGCGTTATCTGCTCGAGTCCCTGCGCGTGGATCTTGCCCACGAAGGCATTGCCGTCACCGTGGTCAGCCCTGGCTTCGTCGATACACCGCTGACCGAGAACAACGACTTTCCCATGCCCATGCGCTGGTCGTCAACAAAGCCGCCAACCACATCGCTGACAAACTTAACGCACGGCCTCTGGAGATTGCCTTTCCAGGCCCGTTCATCGCCGCTCTGTGTCTGCTTGGCCGGCTGCCCGCACGCCTGCAACTGGCACTGGGCAAACGCCTGGCCCGCACTGACGACAAGGACGCTTCATGAAGATTGCCATCATCGGCAGCGGTATCTCCGGCCTCACCAGCGCGTACTTGCTCGCGCGCCGTCACGACATCAGTGTGTTCGAGGCCAGCGACTGGGTCGGCGGGCACACTCACACCGTGAATGTCGAAGTAGCGGGCAAGCCCTACGCGATCGATACCGGCTTCATTGTCTTCAACGACTGGACGTACCCCAATTTCATTCGCCTGCTCAACCAGTTGGGCGTCGGCTACAAAGCCACCGAGATGAGCTTCTCGGTGAGCGATCCGGTCAGCGGCGTCGAATACAACGGCAACAACCTCAACACCCTGTTCGCCCAGCGCCGCAATCTACTCTCGCCAGCGTTCATCGGCATGGTGCGTGACATCCTGCGCTTTAACCGCGCCGCCCTCGACGACCTGCAACACAATCGTCTGGCGCCAGACACCACGCTGGGCGATTACCTGAAACGCGGCGGCTACAGCCAACGCTTCATCCATCACTACATCGTGCCGATGGGCGCTGCCATCTGGTCGACCTCGCTGAGCGATATGCAAGCTTTCCCCTTGCAGTTCTTCGTACGTTTCTTCAAGAACCACGGCCTGCTTTCAGTCAGTGACCGGCCGCAGTGGTGCGTGGTTGAAGGCGGCTCGAGCAGCTACGTGGCACCGCTCAGCGCATCCTTCAAAGAACGCATCCGCCTCAATTGCCCCGTGCAGCGAGTGGAGCGCGACAGCGAGGGAGTGACCTTGCACAGCAGCGCTGGTGTGGAGCGCTTCGACAAGGTGATCTTCGCCTGCCACAGCGACCAGGCGCTGGCGTTGCTGGCACAACCCAGCGCAGCCGAGCAGGCGATCCTCGGTGATCTGCCCTACTCCACCAACGACGTGGTGCTGCACACCGATACCCGCCTGCTGCCCAAGCGCCGCTTGGCCTGGGCCAGCTGGAACTACCGGCTGGGCGGCAGCGAACAGCGGCCGGCAGCGGTGACGTACGACATGAACATTCTGCAAGGCATCGCCAGCGACACCACGTTCTGCGTCAGCCTCAACCAGACCGAAGCTATCGACCCGAGCACGATTCTCGCCCGCTACAGTTACGCCCACCCGCAATACAGCATCGCCGGCATCGCCGCACAAGCACGCTGGGAAGAATTGCAGGACAGCCAGCACAGCTATTTCTGTGGCGCTTACTGGGCCAACGGCTTCCACGAGGACGGCGTGGTCAGCGCGCTGCGCGTGGCTAGCGCATTCGGCGAGAGCCTCTGATGAATAGCGCGCTGTACAGCGGCTGGGTGCAGCACCGGCGCTTCTCGCCGCGCGCGCACCAGTTTCGCTATCGCATGGGCCTGCTGTACCTGGATCTGGACGAACTGGATCAGGTGCTATCCCTGTCGCCACTCTCCGGTCACAGCCGCTGGGCACCATTTTCCCTGCGCGAACGCGACTTCCTACCGGGGCACATTGACCAGGGCGTACGCCTGATCGAAGCCGTACGCCACCTTGTGGAAAAGGCCTTGGGTAAACGTCCGAACGGGGCGATCTACCTTCTCGCCCAGCCTCGTGGCTGGGGCCTGGCGTTCAACCCGGCGAGTTTCTTCTACTGCCACGATGAAGCCGGCAGGCTAGCGGCGATCCTCGTCGAGGTACGCAACACACCGTGGCACGAGCGCTACCACTATGTGCTGCCGGTCTCGGGTGAGGGTCATCAGCGGGTGCGCGTCGACAAGGCGTTCCACGTTTCGCCGTTTCTGCCCCGCAATCTCGAATACCGCATGGCGTTCAGCCCGGTAGGCGAACGGTTGGGCATTCACATGGCGGACTGGCAGTCTGAGGAAAAACTATTCGACGCCACCCTGAATCTGCACCGCCAACCCCTGCACCGCGCAGCCGTACACCGCTACCTGGTGAGTTTTCCGTGGATGACCGGCAAGACCCTGGCAGCCATCTATTGGCAGGCCTTGCGCCTGCTGCTCAAACGAATCCCCCTGTTCAATCACCAGGCTGCCAACGGCGACTTCCAGATAGCCCAGCCAGTCGAGGACGTGCACCATGAAAAGCCCTGATCTGACCAGCGCCAAACGGTCGGTGCGCGCCAGCGCGGGTATCGGCGCCAGCCTCTTGCGCGGTGCGGTACTTCGCCAGTTACGCGGCCTGCGCCACGGTTCGCTGCTGATCACCGAGAATGGCGAACACCTGCAGTTCGGCGATTCGCACGCCAGCATGAGCGCGCATATCGATGTGCACGACAGTGCGATCTGGGGCATGGTCGCCAGCAATGGCTCGATCGGTGCCGGCGAGGCGTATATCCACGGGTACTGGAGTAGCCCGGATCTGACTGCTGTGATTCGCATATTCGCCAGCAACCTCGACCTGCTCGACGCCATGGAAGGCGGCCTGGCACGCCTCGGTCGCCCCCTGCTGCACGGCCTGCACTGGCTCAACCGCAACACCCGCCAAGGCTCGCGTGACAACATTGCCGCTCATTACGACCTGGGCAATAGCCTGTTCGAGCAGTTTCTCGACCCGACCATGATGTACTCCGCCGCCCAGTTCCAGAGTGCAGACGACAGCCTGGAACAGGCTCAGTTGAACAAGCTGGAGCGCATTTGCCAGAAACTGGCGCTGAGCGCCGATGACCATCTGCTAGAGATCGGTACCGGTTGGGGCAGCATGGCAATCTACGCCGCACAGCAGTACGGCTGCCGTGTGACCACCACAACACTGTCGCGCGAGCAGCACGCCCACACTGCGCAACGTATCGCCGAGCAGGGCTTGCAGGATCGCATCACCCTGTTGCTGGAGGATTACCGCGATCTTAGCGGGCAGTTCGACAAGCTGGTGTCGATCGAGATGATCGAGGCAGTCGGCCACCGCTTTCTGCCCACCTACTTCGACAAATGCGCCAGCCTGCTAAAGCCCAACGGCTTGATGCTGCTGCAGGCCATCACCATTCGCGACCAGCGCTACCAGCAGACGAAACGCAGCGTCGACTTCATCCAGCGCTACATATTCCCCGGTGGTGCCCTGCCATCGCTGCACACCATGTTGCAGATCGTCACTAACAAGACAGATCTGAACCTGCACCACATGGAAGACTTCGGCCTGCACTACGCCCGCACCTTGCGCTTATGGCACGAGAATCTGCTGCAGGCGCGACACAAACTGGAGCACCTGGGGTACGACGAATTCTTCTTCCGGCTGTGGGAGTTTTACCTCTGCTATTGCGAAGGCGGCTTTATCGAGCGCACCATCGGCACCGCTCAACTGCTGCTGGCCAAACCGGCAGCGCGCCCGCAACCGCTGCTTGGACGATTCGGTGCCTAAAAACCTGCTCAACGCCATCCTCTTTCAAATCGGCTGGTTCGCCTGTGTACTCGGCGGCGGCCCCTGGTTGTGGTTGGTGGCGGTGATCATGCTGGTGCACCTGTTTTACATCGGCAGTTGGCAGCGCGAAGGCAAGTTGCTGGTGAGCGTGTTTCTGATGGGCAGTGCAGTGGACAGTTTTCTACTGCAGCTCGGGATCTTCGATTTCGGCGAAACTCGCCTGCTCATTCCCCTGTGGCTCGCGCTGCTGTGGCTGCTGCTCGGCACCACGCTATGCCACTGCCTGGCCTGGACAGCGCAGCCCTGGTGGCGCGCCAGCCTGCTCGGCGCCGGCTTCGCGCCACTCTCTTACTACGCGGGCGCCACCCTGAGCGGGGTGAGTTTTCCTTACGGCACCACCATCACCCTGGCCGTGCTGGCGCTAATCTGGGCGGCAGTACTGCCGACGCTGCACGGCTTTGCCAGGCTCTACGCCGCGGACAACCGCCCAGCTTGAATCCACTCGGTACAGCCACACCTGGCGTAAACTAGCGCAATGAGCACCGACGACTACATCCCCCATACGCAGATTCCCGAAAGCACCGAGGTCAGCTGTAGCACCTGTGCGGCCTGCTGCTGCCAGCTGGAAGTGATACTGATCACCGATACCGGCGTACCACAGCGCTTCATCGACAACGATGAGTGGGGCGGCGAGGTGATGCTCCGGCTGGATGACGGTTGGTGCGCAGCACTGGATCGCGACACCATGCGCTGCACGATCTACTCGGTGCGCCCACTGCTTTGCCGCGAGTATGAAATGGGCGCCCCCGAGTGCCTGGAAGAACGCCGCGGCATCATCAATGCCTATCGCTGAACGCGCTTGCACGGCTCAGCCACGCACTTATTGCGCGCATAAAAAACCGGGCGCGAGGCCCGGTTCAGCATGCAGGGTTTAACGGTGATTCACGTTTAGAAATTCAAACGATAGTGCACCGTATAAGCCTCGACACCATCGTTGGGGCTTTTAATGCCGGCGTTGGAATAGTGAATCGCACGAATCCCGACTTCGTGACCACCCGCGAAACGCAGACCCGCACCAATGCGGTCTTCGAACTGGAACGAAGAACCCAGGTCGTTGGACTCGAGCTGGGTGTTGGAGAACGCCGCGACACCGATACCGGCTTCCAGGTAGGGCTTGACGTTCTGCCCGGCGAATTCGTAAACGAATACCGGCGCGAAGGAAATGCTGTGGTTGGTAGAGGTGTCGTCCCCCTCCCAATAGGTGTAACCCGCATCCCAGTAACCGCTCAGATGGCCGACGCTGCTTTCGAACCAGCGGCTGTTGAAATCGAACTGAGCACCAAGACGGTAAACCATGGTGGAATCACCGGATTGACCCACGGAAAAGGTCACACCTGCGGCCTGAACGGCGGTTACCGAGCCAAGAGACAACGCAACTGCAGCGGCCAAGCCAACCAGCTTCTTCATTGGAAACATCCTTTTTTATAGGGATCACGGATTGTTTTAAGTGAGGCACGGGAAAACTATAGTTACAGAGTTGAGCTAAGTTCCATTTGTTCTAAAAATATTTAATGGCCAATGGCCCATTAACGCGTTTGGGGAAAATCACTCACCTGCTCGGCGCTACCCCATAGCCGCGGCATGACTCTTTGCATGACCGATGGATCACCGCTGCACCAGAACTGCTCTGGCGCTGCCGGGCCAACCGCCAGCATGCGCCGCTCGCTCAGCAAGCGCTGCAATTGCCGGGCCACGGCGGCGCCGGTATCGATCAGGCTGATCGACGGGCCCAGCCACTGGCTCAGTAAAGGCTTGAGAAAGGGGTAATGGGTGCAGCCGAGAATCAGCGTGTCGCAGCCCTCGGCGAGCAGCGGATCGACATAGCCCCGCAGCAGCTCGTGCAGCCGTGGATCATCCAGCTCGCCCGCCTCGATCAACTCCACCAGGCCCGGACACGGCTGGGTGACCACCCGCACATCGCTGGCGAACTGATCGAGCAGCGCGGCGAAGCGTGCGCTTTTCAGCGTGCCGGTCGTCGCCAGCACACCGACCACGCCAGAGCGCGTTGCAGCCGCCGCCGGTTTGACCGCAGGCTCCATGGCGACAATGGGCAGTTGTGGATAAAGCCCACGCAGCTCGGCGACACCAGCCACGGTGGCGGTATTGCAGGCCAGCACCAGCGCCTTGGCATCGCGGGCCAGCAGGAACTCGGCGATGACCCGGCAGCGCTCGCGGATGTACTCGGCGCTCTTTTCGCCATAGGGCACATGACCGCTATCGGCGACATACAGCAGCGACTCGTGCGGCAGCAGGGTGCGGATCTCACGCAGCACGGTGAGGCCGCCGACACCGGAATCGAAGACCCCGATGGGCGCTTCACTCATGGCTGTTGCCTGCACAGACCGCACACCCCGGATCGCGCTTGACCCGCAGTTCGCGAAAGCGCGAGCCAAAGGCATCGATCAGCAGCAGCCGCCCCACCAGCGGCTCACCGAAACCGGCTAGCAACTTCAGGGCTTCCAGTGCCTGCAGGCTGCCGACCATACCCACCAACGGGCCAGCCACACCGGCTTCGCTGCAGGTCAGCTCGGCTTCGCTGCCATGGCCATACAGACAGTGATAACAGGGGCTGTCGGCACGTCGCGGGTCGAACACCGACAACTGCCCTTCCAGGCGGATCGCGGCGCCACTGACCAGCGGCCTGCGGGCGGCAACACAGGTCGCGTTCACCGCCTCGCGGGTGGTGAAGTTGTCCGAGCAATCGAGCACCAGATCGACCGCCGTCACCGCCGCTGCGAGGGAGTCCGCATCCAGCGCCTGGCGGTGGGCACGTAGCTGAATGCCGGGGTTGATCGCCGCCAGCCGCGCCAACGCCGAATCCACCTTGCTCTGGCCGATGCTGGCGGTGTCGTGGGCGATCTGCCGTTGCAGGTTGCTCAGGTCGACGCTGTCGAAGTCCGCCAGGTGCAGCTCACCGACCCCGGCCGCCGCCAGATACAGCGCCACCGGCGAACCGAGCCCACCGAGGCCGACGATCAGCACGCGGCTGCTCTTGAGCCGCAGTTGGCCGTCGATATCGACCTGCGACAGCAGGATCTGCCGGCTGTAGCGCAGCAGCTCTTCGTCACTCAAGTGTTCATTCATGCGGCCACCGCCCCAGGCTGATGCGTTCATGATTGGCCAGATCGCGGCGGCTGTGAACCTCGGTGAATCCGCGATTGCCAAGCAGCTCACGCACCGCCTCGGCCTGATCGAAGCCATGTTCGAGCAGCAACCAGCCGGGGGCCATCAGATGCGCCGGCGCCTGCTCGATGATCGAACGGATATCGTCCAGCCCATCGATGCCCGATACCAGTGCGCTGTTCGGCTCGAAACGCACATCGCCCTCGCCCAGATGACGGTCGTCATTGGCGATATAAGGGGGATTGCTGACGATCAATGCATAACGCTCGCCGCCCAGCCCGTCGAACCAGTGGCTGGAGGCGAACGCGGCGTTGTGCAGACCCAGGCGCGCGCGATTACCTTCCGCCAACGCCACGGCCTTGTCGACCCGATCGACTCCGGTCACCTGCCAGGCCGGACGCTCGCTGGCCAGAGCCAGGGCGATGGCGCCGGTGCCGGTGCCCAGGTCGAGCACCCGTGCCGGGCCGCCAGGCAACAGCGCCAGCGTGGTTTCCACCAACAGTTCGGTATCCGGGCGTGGAATCAGGGTATGCGGCGCGACGTCCAGATCCAGGCTCCAGAAGCCCTGCCGGCCGAGAATATAAGCCACCGGCTCACCGTCACGGCGGCGCACCAGGCTGGCGGCGAATCGTGCAGCCGCGTCGGCCTCGACCTCACGATCCGCCCAGGTGCGCAGATAGCTGCGCGGCTTGCCGAGAGCGTGGGCGAGCAACAGCTCGGCATCCACACGGGCGCTGGGCGAGTCCGGTAGCTCAGCGGCATTCAATAAAGACTCAATGGAAGCCATGACACACCGCCTTTGGTGGAAGCTTGCTTGCCAGCGAAGTCGTTCGCGCGATGATCGCCGGCAAGCCGGCTCCTACAGGAGATTTATCGATCACAGTACGCACCGTCCACGACATCCTTCCTTAACCCGGCCAGGATCAATCGCCGAGCGCGGCCAGCTGGTCGGCCTGGTACTCGGCGAGCAGCGGTTCGATCACTGCGTCGACGCCACCGGCGATTACTTCATTGAGCGAATACAGGGTCAGATTGATGCGGTGATCGGTGACTCGGCCCTGGGGGAAATTGTAGGTACGGATACGCTCGGAGCGGTCACCGGAACCGACCAGCAGCTTGCGCGTGTCGGAGATTTCCTTGTGCGCGGCGGCGTCCTGCTGATCCTTGAGCTTGGCCGACAGCCAGGCCATGGCCTTGGCGCGGTTCTTGTGCTGCGAACGCTCTTCCTGACACTCGACCACCGTACCGGTGGGAATGTGAGTGATGCGGATCGCCGAATCGGTGGTGTTGACGTGTTGACCACCGGCGCCCGAAGAGCGGTAGGTGTCGACGCGCAGATCGGCCGGGTTGATCTCGATGGCCATCTGTTCATCCGGCTCGGGCAACACTGCCACGGTGCAAGCCGAGGTATGGATGCGGCCCTGGGATTCGGTTTCCGGGACACGCTGCACACGGTGCGCGCCGGATTCGAACTTGAGCTTGGCGAACACATTGTCGCCCTCGACCCGGGCGATCACTTCCTTGAAGCCGCCGTGCTCGCCTTCGTTGGCCGACAGCACCTCGACGCGCCAGCCCTGCTTCTCGGCATAGCGCGAGTACATGCGGAACAGGTCACCGGAGAAGATCGCCGCTTCGTCGCCGCCGGTGCCGGCACGCACTTCGAGGAACACGTTGCGACCGTCGTTGGGGTCTTTGGGCAGCAGCATGCGCTGCAGGCTGTCTTCCAGTTCGAGGAGGCGAGCCTTGGCGGTGTCGACTTCTTCCTCGGCCATTTCGCGCATGTCCGGGTCGCTGTCCTTGAGCAACGCCTGGGCACCCTCCAGATCAGCCTGCACCCTGCGGAACTCGCGGAACGCCATGATCACCGGTTCGATCTCGGCGTATTCCTTGGAATAGGCGCGGAACTGGTTCTGGTTGCCAATCACTTCGGCATCACCGAGCAGCGCCGTGACTTCTTCGAAGCGATCGTGCAATACGTCGAGCTTATTGATCAGCGAAGCTTTCATTGCATGCCTTTGTTGGACGACGCGCCTTCTTCAAGGGCGAAGAGTTCCTGGGCCACGCCAAGCGCATCGGCGCGCCCGTCGGCGGAGAATTTTTTCAATTGTACGCTGGGTGCGTGCAACAACTTGTTGGTCAGGCCACGGGCCAGCTGCGCCAGCACGTCTTCGGCAGCGGCGCCATTGGCGAGCATGCGCTGGGCGCGGGCCAGTTCATCGTCACGCAGACGCTCGGCCTGCTGCCGGTAGGCGCGCAACACATCCACCGCGGCCAGCTCGCGCAGGCGCACCATGAAATCGTCAGCACCGACGGCGACCAGCTCCTCGGCGGCCTGGGCAGCGCCCTGGCGGCTCTTGAGGTTTTCCTCGATGACTTCGTGCAAGTCGTCGACGGTATACAGATAGACGTCGTCCAGCTCACCGACCTGAGGTTCGATGTCCCGCGGTACAGCGATGTCGACCATGAAGATCGGCTTGTGCTTGCGCTGCTTCAGGGCACTTTCCACCGCGCCCTTGCCGAGAATCGGCAACTGGCTGGCGGTGGAGCTGATGACGATATCGCTGTGCGCCAGCTCCTGAGGAATATCGGAAAGCAGCACGGCATGGGCGCCGAACTGTTCGGCCAGGCTGCTGGCGCGTTCGAGGGTACGGTTGGCCACGACGATTCGCTTGATCCCCTGATCGTGAAGGTGACGGGCGACCAGGCTGATGGTCTCCCCCGCGCCGATCAGCAGCGCCTGGCTGCGATGCAGGTCGGAGAAAATCTGCTTGGCCAGGCTCACGGCAGCGAACGCCACCGATACCGGGTTCTCGCCGATGGCGGTGTCGGTACGCACCTGCTTGGCGGTACTGAAGGTGGCCTGAAACAAACGCCCGAGCAGCGGGCCGAGGGTGCCGGCTTCGCGGGCCACAGCGAAGGCGGACTTCATCTGGCCGAGAATCTGCGGTTCGCCCAGCACCATGGAATCGAGGCCGGAGGCCACGCGCATCATGTGACGAACTGCCGCATCGTCTTCATGGACGTATGAGCAGGCACGCAGCTCATCGACGCTCAAATGGTGATAATCGGCCAGCCAGCCGAGCACTGCCTCGACGCCCGAACCATCCTGTTCCAGATACAACTCACTGCGGTTGCAGGTCGACAGAATTGCCGCCTCACGGCTTGGCGTATTTCGGCAAAGCAGCTGCAGCGCCTCTACCAGCTGCTCCGGGGTAAAAGCCACGCGCTCGCGGACGTCCACCGAAGCGGTCTTGTGGTTGATACCGAGGGCGATAAAGGCCATGCACGTCGCTGACAGGGGGGTGGAAGCCGCCAATTGTCCTACTTCGGTCGAGGTAGGACAACCATTGCCCACCGCATGGCGACGATAGCGAACCTCGATCGCAGGCAATGAGAATTACTCAGCCCGACACTCACACATGGCATGCCGGCTGGAGCCCAGCGAGCAGGATTGGCCTATATAAGCCGTGAACGAATGCCATGGATCATCTCACCAGCGGGTGCGAACAGGGCCCTGCGAGGGAGCGCCGCTGATCCGATGCAACACTGCCCGTGTTCGGCAGTCCAACCTCACATCGCCAGGACACACAGCCTGCCCATGGGCTTGCCCAACGGCTTGTGTCATGATGGCCAAAACCGCAGGTTAGTCGCATTTCCTCTATGAATAGACCCATCGCGTTGCTGACCGCCCTTGCCTTTTTGGGTGGTTGCCAGACTTTTTCGCCGTCCGCTCCGGACGGTAACGTGCCCGTGGAAGAACCGGGCAATGAAGCGCAGGCCGAGGCGCCCAAGGCGTACGGCTCGTTCAGCCAGGAAACCATGCTGGCACTGCTCACCGCCGAGTTGGCGGGACAGAGAAATCGCTTCGACATCGCCCTGAACAATTACGTCCAGCAGGCCAATTCGACTCAGGATGCAGGTGTCGCCGAGCGCGGCTTCCGTATCGCCGAATACCTGGGGGCTGACGAAGAGGCACTGGATCTTTCGCTGGTCTGGGCCAAGAACGCCCCCAGCAATGTGGACGCGCAGCGCGCTGCTGCCGTGCAGCTGGCGCGCGCCGGGCGCTATGACGAATCCATGTCGTACATGGAGCGTGTGCTGCAGCGTCAGGGCAACACCCATTTCGACTTCCTCGCCCTGTCAGCGGCGGACTCCGATCCGGACACCCGTGCCGGCCTGCTACAGAGCTTCGACCGCCTGCTCGGCAAGTACCCGAACGACGGCCAACTGCTGTTCGGCAAAGCGCTCCTCCTGCAGCAGGACGACCGCCCCGAAGAAGCCTTGAAACTGCTCGAAAATAGCAATGCCAAGCATGACCAGTCGGCTCCCCTGCTACTGCGTGCGCGCCTGCTGCAGAGCCTGGGTCGCGGCGAAGAAGCCCTGCCGCTGCTCAAGAAAGGCATGGAGCAGAACCCCAACGACAAGCGTCTGCGCCTCACCTATGCCCGCCAACTGGTCGAGCTAGGCCGTATGGACGAAGCGCGCAGCGAGTTTTCTTCGCTGCTGCAGCAATTCCCCGAAGACGATGACCTGCGCTTCTCCCTGGCGCTGGTCTGCCTGGAAGCCGAAGCCTGGCGTGAAGCCATCGTTTACCTGGAAGAACTGGTCGCGCGCGACGCCCACGTCGACCCGGCACAGTACAACCTGGGGCGTGCTCATGAAGCCCTGGGCGAAGTGGACGAAGCCCTGCTCGCCTATTCCATGGTCGGCGGCGGCAACGATTACCTGCCAGCACAGGCACGCATGACCGATCTGCTGGTCGCCAACGGCCGCGGCGCCGAAGCGTCCAAGCACCTGGCCGAAGCACGCGACAGCGAGCCGGACTATGCGCTGCAGCTGTACCTGATCGAAGCCGAGTCGCTGTCCAAGCAGAACCAGTCCGACAAGGCCTGGGCGCTGATCCAGCAGGCACTGGCGCAATACCCGGGTGACCTCAACCTGCTCTACACCCGCGCCATGCTGGCCGAGCCGCGCAACGACCTGAAGCAGTTGGAACAGGATCTGCGCACCATTCTCGACCGTGAGCCGGACAACGCCATGGCGCTCAACGCCCTCGGCTACACCCTGGTCGACCGCACGAATCGCCACCAGGAAGGCCTGAAGCTGATTCAGCAGGCTCACGACCTCAACCCTGAAGATCCGGCGATTCTCGACAGCCTGGGCTGGGCCAACTTCCGCCTGGGCAACCTGGCCGAAGCGGAAAAGTGGCTGCGCCAGGCGTTCGAACGCTACCCGGATCACGAAGTAGCCGCCCACTTGGGCGAAGCACTGTGGGCTCAAGACAAGCAGCGCGAGGCCAGAAAGATCTGGCGCGACGCGCTGAAGGAACAGCCCGACAGTGAAATTCTGCGCAGCACCGTGCTGCGCCTGACCGGATCAGAGAGGCCTTGATGCAGTTTCGCCCCCTACTCGCACTCGCCCTGGTAACCCTGCTCGCTGGCTGCTCCGGCCTGTCCACCCGTGAAGCGGTGGAACAGGGCCTCGGCGACCCGGCGCGCTGGCAGGCGCACAAGCAACAGATCAGCACCCTCGACGGCTGGCAGATCAACGGCAAGGTCGGCATCCGCGCCCCCCGTGATTCCGGCAGCGGCACGCTGTTCTGGCTGCAACGCCAGGACTACGCCGACATTCGCCTGTCCGGCCCTCTCGGTCGTGGCGCCGCACGCCTCACCGGGCGCTCTGGCGACGTACAGCTGGAAGTCGCCAACCAGGGCCGCTACCAGGCCGAATCGCCGGAAGAGCTCCTGCAACAGCAACTGGGCCTCAACCTGCCGGTCTCCCACCTGCTGTGGTGGATTCGTGGCCTGCCCGCTCCGGACAGCAAAAGCCGCCTGACCCTGGACGGCGACAGCCGCCTGGCACAACTGAGCCAGGACGGTTGGGAAGTAAGCTACACGAGCTACGCCGAGCAGAACGGCTACTGGCTGCCCGAGCGCCTGCGCCTCGAAGGCCACGATATTCAGGTGACCCTGGTGATCAAGGACTGGCAACCGCGCCAGCTCGGTCAGTAACCCATTCCAGTCAGCGTGCGATGCATTCGTGTATCGCGCGCTGCTGATCGCCGGCAAGCCGGCTCCTACAGCTGGGTGCGGTATTTGGCCGCAACCGTAGCCTGCGGTAATCTCTCATCCCCTCTCGCCAGCCATCGCCCAATGACGACCGACGCCATCCCTGTTCACGCCGAACTGATTCTGCCGGCTCCGGCCAAGCTAAATCTGATGCTGCACATCCTTGGCCGCCGTGCAGACGGTTATCACGAACTGCAGACCCTGTTTCAGTTCCTCGACCATGGTGACGAGCTCGGCTTCAGCCTGCGTGAAGATGGTGTCATTCGTCTGCACACCGAGATTGCTGGCGTGCCCCACGACAGCAACCTGATCGTGCGGGCTGCGCGGCAGTTACAGGAACAGAGCGGCACGCACCTGGGTGCGGATATCTGGCTGGATAAACGCCTACCCATGGGCGGCGGCATAGGCGGCGGCAGTTCGGATGCCGCAACCACCCTGCTCGGCCTTGCTCACCTCTGGCAGCTGGACTGGAATGAAGATCGCCTGGCAGCACTGGGCCTGAGCCTGGGTGCCGACGTACCGGTATTCGTGCGCGGCCGGGCAGCATTCGCCGAAGGCGTCGGTGAAAAACTCACGCCAGTCGAACTGCCGCAACCCTGGTTTCTCGTCGCTGTGCCGCAAGTACTTGTCAGTACAGCAGAAGTTTTCTCCGACCCTGAGTTGACACGCGATACGCCGCCCATTAAAGTTCGCAGCCTTCTTGAGGGGGGTGGTCGTAATGACTGCCAGCCGGTTGTTGAAAAGCGTTACTCAGTTGTTCGTAACGCGCTGATCTTGCTGAACAAATTTGTTCCAACGAGATTGACCGGCACTGGAGCTTGTGTGTTTGGGAGCTTCCCAAACAGGGACGATGCTGATAAAGTCGCCCGCCAACTTCCAGCCACATTGCCAAGTTTTGTTGCGCAAGGTGCCAACGTTTCGATGTTGCATCGCACGCTCCAAGAACTGGTCAGGAAGTGAATGCGTAGCATCGGTTATACGTTACAGGGGCGTCGCCAAGCGGTAAGGCACCAGGTTTTGATCCTGGCATGCGTTGGTTCAAATCCAGCCGCCCCTGCCATAACCACCCAAGGGTGGCTCGTAATACCGAATTGAGCAGCATTGCGTCACACACGATACAGGGGCGTCGCCAAGCGGTAAGGCACCAGGTTTTGATCCTGGCATGCGTTGGTTCGAATCCAGCCGCCCCTGCCATTTTTACTCATCCAGGTTACCCTCAGCCGACAGGTACTGCGCGTGTCCAAGATGATGGTCTTTACGGGGAACGCTAACCCCGATCTGGCGCGACGTATCGTTCGTCAGCTGCACATTCCCCTCGGTGATGCTTCGGTCGGAAAATTCTCCGACGGCGAAATCATGATTGAAATCAACGAAAACGTCCGCGGTAAAGACGTCTTCCTGATTCAACCGACGTGCGCGCCAACCAATGACAACCTGATGGAACTGGTAGTGATGGCCGATGCCTTCCGCCGCTCCTCAGCCACTCGAATCACAGCTGTCATCCCCTACTTTGGCTATGCCCGCCAGGATCGCCGTCCGCGTTCCGCCCGCGTGGCAATCAGCGCCAAAGTCGTGGCCGACATGCTGACCGTCGTAGGCATCGACCGTGTTCTCACCGTCGACCTGCACGCGGATCAGATTCAAGGCTTCTTCGATATTCCGGTAGATAACATCTACGGTTCGCCAGTACTGGTGGACGATATCGAAGATCAGCGTTTCGAAAACCTGATGATCGTCTCCCCGGATATTGGTGGTGTGGTGCGTGCTCGTGCCGTGGCCAAATCTCTGGGTGTAGATCTGGCGATCATCGACAAGCGTCGTGAGAAAGCCAACCACTCCGAAGTGATGCACATCATCGGTGACGTGGAAGGTCGTACCTGCATCCTGGTCGACGACATGGTCGACACCGCCGGCACCCTGTGCCACGCGGCCAAGGCGCTGAAGGAACACGGTGCCGCCAAGGTGTTCGCTTACGCGACTCACGCTGTATTGTCGGGCCGTGCCATCGAGAACATCGAGAACTCGGTACTGGACGAACTGGTGGTGACCAACACCATCCCGCTGTCCGCCGCCGCGCAATCCTGTGCACGTATTCGCCAACTGGACATCGCGCCGGTTGTCGCTGAAGCGGTACGCCGCATCAGCAATGAAGAATCTATCAGCGCGATGTTCCGCTAAGAACACAGCCTGATGAACACGCCTGGCTATTTGGACAGGCATATCACTGAACCGCCCCGTCGCTGGTCGCAAGCGTAACGGGCGGTTTGGTTATTTTGGAGAAGTGAAATGACTACTGAATTTACTGTGAATGCCGAAGCGCGTTCCGACCTGGGGAAAGGTGCGAGCCGCCGCCTGCGTCGTAACGCCGCTCTGGTTCCTGCCGTTGTTTACGGTGGCTCGAAAACGCCTGTGTCGATCAGCCTGATCGCTAAGGATTTCGCCAAGCTGCTGGAAAACGAAGCTGCATTCAGCCACGTGCTGAGCCTGGTCGTTGATGGCAAAAAAGAAAACGTCCTGATCAAAGCCCTGCAACGCCACCCGGCCAAAGGCTTCGTTCTGCACGCTGACTTCATCCGCGTCGTAGCTGGCCAGAAACTGACCGCTCACGTACCGCTGCACTTCATCAACGAAGCCACCTCGGTTGGCGTCAAGAAAGGCGGCGGCGAAGTCCTGCACAGCCTGAACGAAGTTGAAGTTTCCTGCCTGCCGAAAGACCTGCCGGAATTCCTCGAAGTCGACATCGCCAACGTTGAAGTCGATCAGACCGTTCACCTGTCCGACATCAAACTGCCGAAAGGCGTTGAGCTGGTTGCTCTGGCCCACGGTAGCGATCTGCCGGTTGCCAGCATCCACCTGCCGCGCGTTCGTGTAGAAGAAGACAGCGAAGGCGAAAGCACCGCCGAGTAATATCGACGGGCTGTGCACCTAGGTGCACGCCAGCTTCAAGAAAGGGCTCCTGTATGACTGCCGTACAACTGATCGTTGGCCTGGGTAACCCGGGCCCCGAATACGACCAGACCCGGCACAATGCAGGGGCCCTTTTCGTTGAGCGCCTGGCAGACAGCCAGCGCGCCAACCTCAGCGTTGATCGCAAATATTTCGGCCTGGTGGGCAAGTTCGTCCATCAGGGTCGCGAAGTTCGTCTGCTCATCCCCACCACCTTCATGAACCGCAGCGGCCAGTCCGTGGCGGCGTTGGCGAATTTCTTCAAGCTCAAGCCCGAAGAAATCCTGGTGGCCCACGACGAACTCGACATGCCTCCCGGCGTCGCCAAACTCAAACAGGGTGGCGGGCACGGCGGGCATAACGGGCTGCGCGACATCATCGCGCAACTCGGCAACCAGAATACGTTCCACCGCCTGCGGCTTGGCATCGGCCACCCCGGGCACGCCAGCATGGTTTCCAACTTCGTGCTCGGCCGCGCTCCGCGTGGCGAACAGGAACTGCTGGATACCAGCATCGGCTTCGCCCTCGACGTCCTCCCGGAAATACTCGCCGGTGACTGGACGGTAGCGATGCGCAAGCTGCACAGCCAGAAAGCCACTCTCTAACTTTATCTACCGCCTTTGGCGCGAGGGACACACCATGGGATTCAATTGCGGCATCGTCGGCCTACCCAACGTCGGCAAGTCCACCCTGTTCAATGCCCTCACCAAATCCGGTATCGCGGCCGAGAACTTCCCGTTCTGCACCATCGAGCCGAACAGCGGCATCGTGCCGATGCCCGACCCGCGTCTCGACGCCCTGGCCACCATCGTCAAGCCCGAGCGCGTGATCCCCACCACCATGGAATTCGTCGACATCGCCGGCCTGGTAGCGGGCGCGTCCAAGGGTGAAGGCCTGGGCAACAAGTTTCTCGCCAACATCCGCGAGACCGACGCCATCGCCCACGTGGTGCGCTGCTTCGAAGACGACAACGTCATCCACGTTGCCAACAGCGTCGACCCCAAGCGCGACATCGAGATCATCGACCTCGAACTGATCATGGCCGACCTCGACAGCTGCGAGAAGCAACTGCAGCGCGTCACCCGTACCGCCAAGGGCGGCGACAAGGAAGCCGTGGCGCAGAAAGCGCTGCTGGAAAAACTCATCCCCCACTTCACCGAAGCCAAGCCGGCCCGCAGCCTGCTGAAGACCCTGGGCGACGACGAGAAGCGTCTGGCCAAGACCTTCCACCTGCTGACCACCAAGCCGGTGATGTACATCGCCAACGTCGCCGAAGACGGCTTCGAGAACAACCCGCTGCTCGACGTGGTGCAAGCCATCGCCGATGCCGAAGGCGCCATCGTGGTACCGGTGTGCAACAAGATCGAGGCCGAGATCGCCGAGCTGGACGATCTGGAAGAAATGCAGATGTTCCTCGAGACCATGGGCATGACCGAGCCAGGCCTGAACCGCGTGATCCGCGCCGGTTACTCGATGCTCAACCTGCAGACCTACTTCACCGCTGGCGTGAAGGAAGTACGCGCCTGGACCGTCAAGGTCGGCGCCACCGCACCGCAGTCCGCTGCCGCGATCCACACCGACTTCGAGAAAGGCTTCATCCGCGCCGAAGTCGTCGCCTATGACGACTTCATCCAGTTCAAGGGCGAAGCCGGTGCCAAGGAAGCGGGCAAATGGCGCCTGGAAGGCAAGGAATACATCGTCAAGGACGGCGACGTGATGCACTTCCGCTTCAACGTCTAAGCCGCCTCCGTGACCAGACGAAGCCGCGTGAAAACGCGGCTTCGTCGTTTCTGCATCCCCTACCCCAGCCTGCAGCACCCGCCTGAAAACCCTGAAAGCCCGCCACCACGGCACCTGCAGGCACGTCATTACTGCCAAGCAGACGAACGGCAGTAAAATGACGGCGTTTAGCCATCACTCGCCATCGACGGGGATTTACTCCGCAGTATACTGGCCCTGCCCTCACCAGCAGGCGCAGTACCTTGAAACCTGACGATGAGCTGCAGGAATCGTCGAACGCCGCCCCCGCGGAAGCCCGTTTCGACGCTTTGTTCCGGCTCGCAAAACGCCTCAGTGGCGTAACCCTCGCAAGGATCGCAACCGACACCCTCCTCAGCGGCTCTACAGAGCCCGAGCAGCGCCTGCCCGATACATTCAGCACCTACTTGCAGGAACTGGTCATACGAACCAGCTTCGGCCACTCGCCCCTGCTGCTGCCCGACACCCGACTCGACACCGCACCACAGGCTGCACCACCGCCCGCCTTTTTCGCCGGTTATCCGCTGCGCAGCAGTGAGGGTGGCTACCTGGGCGTGTTCTACCTGGCCGACACCAAGCCCCAGCGGCTCAGTGAAGAGCAATTACTGTCCCTGCACGATATCGCCGAGAGCGCCGCCAACCTGCTCGAACAGATTCGCCGTGAAGCCGCTGCCTGCCAGGCCAGCGAAACCCTGCTCGCCGAGGAAAGCCGCATGGCCCTGGCCATTCAGGGCAGCGGTACGGCCATCTGGGATCGCGACGTGGTCACCGGCGAGATCCACTACTCCACCGCTTGGAAAGCGCTGCTCGGCTACGCCGAAGATGAAGTCAGCAACCGCATCACGGACAGCTACGAGCGCGTCCACCCCGATGACCTCAGCTACGTGCAGCAGGCCCTGCAAGCGCACCTGCGCGGCCACACCGAGAGCTACGAGGTGGAACACCGCCTGCGTTGCCGCGACGGCAACTACAAATGGGTGTGCAGCCGCGGCAAGGTGGTCACCCGTGACGAGTCAGGCAATGCCCTGCGCATGCTCGGCACCACCACCGACATCACCGCTCTGCGCGAGCTTTCCGAGCGCCTGCAGCGCAGTGTCGAGCTGATCACTCGGCTGACCGACCAGGTGCCCGGCATGGTTTTCCAGTTCCGCAGCCTGCCGAACGGCAAAGGCCACATCACTTATGCCAGCGCTGGCGTCTACGACATGTTCGAAGTAACCCGCGAGCAGATACAGCAAGACCCGGAAATCCTCCATGCGCTGGTACACCCGGACGACGTTGCTATCTACCAGAAGGCCCGGAAGCAGGCGGAGCACGAGCTCAGCACCTGGCACATCGAATACCGCGTGCTGCTCCCCCGCCAGGGCCTACGCTGGCGTCTGGGCGAAGCACGGCCGCAGCGCGAAGCAGACGGCAGCATCTTCTGGCACGGTGTGGTCACCGACATCACCGAACGCAAGCGCATCGAAAGCGAGCTGCAGGAATTCGCCTCCCTCGACGGCCTCACTCAGTTGGCCAACCGCCGAGTCTTCATGGGCTACCTGGAAACCGAACTGGCCCGTATCCAGCGCGGCGACGTGGGCGTTTCCAGCTTGCTGATGTGCGACCTGGATCACTTCAAGCGCGTCAACGACAAGTGGGGCCACGCGATCGGCGACCAGGCCCTACGCCATTTCAGCCGCATCCTGCGCGAGCAGTTGCGCAAGAGTGACCTGGCCGGGCGTGTCGGCGGAGAAGAGTTTGCCGTGGTACTCAGCGGCGCCGGCCTCATCCAGGCCCGCGACTTCGCCTGCCGCGTGCAGCACTGCCTGAAGGACGAGCCACTGTTCATCGGCGACCAACAGATCCGCCTGACCCTGAGCATCGGCATCGCCCTGCTCGACCGCCAGGACACCACCCCGGACACCGCCCTGTGCCGCAGCGACGCCGCCCTCTACCGCGCCAAAAAGAACGGCCGCAACCGTATCGAGGTCGGCTGAAGCCGTGCCACCACCGAGCGCCCACGAAAAAACCGCAACCGTTCGGCTAAGCAATTGAAAGTGCGTAAATTTATTCTGCCCTCAGGGCTTGACACATCAGGGGCAGATGCGGAAAATGCGCGCCACTCGGCTACGTAGCTCAGCTGGTTAGAGCATAGCATTCATAATGCTGGGGTCGGGGTTCAAGTCCCTGCGTAGCCACCAAACAAAACAAGGGTTTACCGAAAGGTAAGCCCTTTTTTGTGCGCGCTAGTCACTACAAAGTGACTACGGCGTGTCCACTACGATCAATCAACCCAAGGGTTTATGACGCGAACCCCTAGGTGATCGAAGTGCCGGACATTACGCGTAGCAACAGGCGCATCGTATAAAGCCGCAATGGCAGCGATCTGCGCATCAGCCATATCTGACACTCGCCCCTTCGCCTCGCTAGCTGCAGCCAAACTGGCATAGCGAATCGCTGCATCTGTATCGAACGGCAGAACACGCCCAGAGAAGTCCTCATCGAACATCAACTCCGCCAGATCAGCAAAAGCCGTCTTACGCTTACCGTCAGGCAGTCGAGCAATTCCATAGAGGATTTCAGCCACAGTAATGGAGCTTATATAAAGCTCACCTGCAGGCTGCTGATCAATCCAGGACAGAACCTCTAGCGCTGGCTTCGCTTTCATCAGCTCCGACAGCACGTTGGTATCTATCAGGATCATTCGTCGAAGCTCGCAGCCTTGGCTTTGGTGATTCGATCAGGCACTTCGAGGTCAGCACCACCCACCGCAGAAAAACGGGCATGAATGCGGCTACCCAAACCACCTTTTTTGTCTTGCTTGGTCAACGCTTGGCGGATGATCAATCTCGCCTCTTCCTCCATGGAACGCCCGTGGCTAGCAGCAACAACGCGCAGCATGGCCTTGAGGTCATCATCCAGATTTCGAATAGTGATAGTTGCCATGGAGCCCTCCAAATGAAATCAATGCAGTCATTGCTATCATACTTGCGTGCATGTGGACATGCACACATGTTTACAAGGCAATGGCGTAGCTGCTCTGCTGCAGTCGCGATAGTCGAAAGGCCGAGGCTAAGTGATCAGGCGACAGGTGCGCATACCTCATAGTCATCGTGATGGATGAGTGCCCCAGGATGCGTTGCAAACTGAGAATGCCCCTCCCCCCATCATGTAATGACTGGCGAAGGTGTGCCGCAGGATGTGGGTTAGCTGGCCCGTCGTGTATAAACCACTACACCCGCACAGAGAACCGTTTCGCGAATGCGGCCATGGCGACGTGAACTCCTCGTTTGGATTACTCATGAGTAGCGGCCTTGGCTTCGGCGATCAAATCATCGATATCCACCGATATGGTTTCACCACCTGAGCGGGCGCGAACGATCTCGGCCAGCAGGAAGTCCTCAGTGTGGTCAGGGTCGTCTTGCTGGCACTCGCCCGTGATGCAAGCGCCATCCTCAACACCGCTCGGCACCATAAGCAGTGATGGGTTAGAGCCATTCGATTTCATCTGCCGACTCTCTCCCGGCCAATAATCTCAGGGATCGGGTATTTCATCGCAAGCCACACCACTGCTGCTCGCAGGGCACGCCATCGTTATTGCCATCCATCTTCGTGCCTGGGCAATTACGTAAAAAGTAGGTCGCCTCTTCGCAGGAACGCATCTGCGAGCAGTGCTGACGACCGTCGCAACGAAAGGTCGAGACGGGCTGTGATTGGGACTTTGGCTGGGCTTCTGTCCCCGTCCAGGCAAACGTAGGCATAAAGCGCTCGAAGGAAAAACCAGGGGCTGCCCGCTCGATCACCGGATTGCTCAGTATCGAGCCATCCGCTCCGATATTGGTGATCACCGGACTGCTTGGCGGTTTCAGATAGAAATGCCAGACCGCAAAGCCCAGAGCCAATAAAACGACGATTTTCTTCATGCTGCACTCCTTTGCCTATGTTTTTCCACTCATGCGGCGTAGAGAATACAGCACCTTATCTCAGGCAGGGTTGGCCGGATCCTATCTATGGCTGCGCAACACGCTATGCCTAGCCCTATCTAGGTAGTGCCTTTCACGGTTTACTAGGAGAAGGCGTGGTGGCACTATGCCAAAAATAAATCTGCCCCCTTATTTAGGGGAAAAATACCACTACAGCTGTGTTGTGGAATATTTCGACGGAGAGTTTTTAGATCTTTATGGAATCAACACAGGATCGAGTTAGACACTTTATGTCGGTTTTCGGCCACCGTGAGGTTGGCGAAGCTACGGGGCTAAAGGAAGAAAGGTGCAAGACGATCCGCTACGACAAGCGGGCAAACCTACGCACCAATGAACTGGACTTGATAGCAAATAGCTATCCTGAGTACTCTTTATGGCTCAGGACTGGTATGACTGCGCCTGAAAACGGCCAGATAGATCCAGATTATGCAGAAGCTGATCGAAACTTGACCGGTCAAAACGCGGGATAGCAATAACTCAGGAAGTAGCTAGACGCTGGTACGCCCGAAGGAATGGAGACCTCACGTGAAGAAGCTTTTGCTTGCCCTCGCAATTTTTTCAGCCCCTGACATTGCTGAACAATCAAAGCCAGTTGCCGCACAAGCAGAAGACACCATGCGTCCTACTGCTGAAGCCATAGGCAAGGGCACGAACGAGCTAGTTTATGATTTTCTCCTGACTCTTATAAAAATGCATGCAGAGCCCCTTAGCTAAATCCCCAATTTAAAAAATGGCAGCAGAACACAGCCATTCGCTAGGCGAGGCAATCTATCAAAAGTGCATTACGCCCAGTAGCTTAATCGATGATGAGGTGACGCGATGCATGGAAAATATGCATACGAACACTTATAAAAAATATCAGCCCAAACTTATGAACATAACAATATGTACAGATGCATCAATTCAAAGTTTTGAAATCAAAAAAAATAAATTAGGTGCTGAGAAGCCCTCCCACATAAACCACTAGGGATAACAGGAATTGGGATCAATAATTGAGTACTTTGCAATCTATGGACTACATGGATTCAAAGACGTAAAGATAGAATTTACAACTCCCTACAGCATACTTTTATCTGAGAATGGGCAGGGTAAAACAACAATATTAAAAACAATAGACGCAGCCCTAAGCGGTAATGTAAAAAAACTAAAGGAAATAAGCTTTTCCTCAATTGAAATAAAATTCAGAAAACTAAGAAACCCCATTTCTATTTTGAAAAATGATCTTGAGTACGAATGGGAATCAAGAGCATATGAGCATATAAAAAATAAAATAGATGATGAGTCCCTGTCAGACGTCCTTGACATGATTTCTAAACACTCATCCTATAAACAGCTACAAACATCAGTAACAAACTATTATCAAAATAAATACTACGAAACCCAAACTAAAAGTGCCATCAGCCATCTGAGGATATCTGCTGGCAAGAACTACCCCTTCAGTTCAATGGCGTTACGCGAGCTTTTTGAAGAGAGAGATTCAGTCGCGCTTAAGAAGCAAAATCTTAGCTTCTTTAATTCCATAAGAGAAAATTTCCCTCTAAAAACTCTTTACCTACCAACTTACCGTCGAATAGAAGACTTGATTTCATCCATCAAAGATGATGACGGGTTAACGGGCAATGAGCATATTCGTTTCGGAATGTCCGACGTAGAAGCCAAACTTGAGTCAATAAAGAAAGAAATCCTGACTTCTTGCAACGACTCAATGTCAAGAATAAACGGGGAAATATTAAACAGGCTCGTGAAAGGGCTTACCGTAACAACCGAAGATCGCAAAATCATAACAAAAAACCGCGACTCTCTTATGCTCGTACTAAATAGATTCGGAAGATCCTTGTCTGCAGACGATAAAGCTTTAATCATAGACAAGGTTAAATCAGAAGAAGACTTCAACAGCCCTAAAAATGAGGTGCTAGTTTACTTTTTGTCAAAAATGTACGACGCCTTCCTAGAACAGAGAGAGAAGGATAACGCCCTAAGCAAGTTTGCCTTTATATGCTCAAAATATTTTGTTAACAAGGGAATGACATATGATGAAACAACCCTTGAAGTTTTTATCACCTGCAACGATACAGGCAACGAAATTAAATTTGAGCAACTATCATCAGGCGAAAAGCAAATAGTATCTCTTTTCTCAAAACTTATCCTAGAAAAAAACAGAGGTTATTTCGTACTGTTTGACGAGCCTGAACTATCACTTTCAGTGGAGTGGCAAAGACTGCTATTACCAGACGTCGTTGATAGCGAAAGCTGCGAGATGCTTATCGCTATGACCCATAGTCCTTTCATAATCTCAAACATGGTGGATTACACAAGCGATTTGAAATCGTACTTTTTAGAGAAGCGTGAACAATGACCAGTCGCCTTAACTTGTTTATGGAGTACGCCGAAGGCGAAGAAGTACATTTCGTAGAGTATATAAAAACAAGACCCGCTGATGGGCTGTCCAAAGCTGTGATGGTATTAGAAGGGAAGGATGACCCAAAGTTCTACACCCCCAAATTTAGCTCCCTATTAAATCGAGAATGGACATCTATTTCAGTAGGCGGAAAGTCCAAGGTTTTGGAGCTTAGGAAAAAAATCAGATCACACCCAAAATTCTTTAACGATCTAACTTTTTTCTTCGTAGATAGAGATTACGACCAAACAATTACATTCAAAGACACATATGTAACACCTACTTACTCAATAGAAAATCTTTACTGTTCGAGAGAAACGGTAAAGCGCCTTATTGAGGCGGAGTGCGGACTAACCAGATCAGACATTACGAACCGGCTCGAAATAATAGATTTCCTATTAGAAGAGTATGAAAGTCTACGGAAGAAATTTCACACCAGTAGAAGCGTCAAGTTTTTAAATTCTGTATTTTATTATGTACGAACACAAAAACAGAATAAAAAAATCAGCTTAGATAAAGTCTTAAAACTTGAAGCATTGATAGAGAAAGACAAACTAAAAATCATTTTGACAAAAAATGAGCTGTTTATAAAAAACAGGAAAATCGAAAGAGAAGACTATATAAAAGCAATAGCAAATTCTTCTTGGCTAGCAATAGCCAATAACCCTGCAGATCGCTTTAGGGGAAAACAAGAGATATTGATTTTAAGGCTATATGTTAGAGAGCTCAAAAACTCTGGCTCAATTGCAAATAAAGCATTAGCCAAGTTTGGAATGAAAATATGTACTGAAAACCCATCAATGTCAGATCATATTTTATCTACCGCGTCTCAGTATGTACCCTCACCTAGGTGCCTAACGAAATTCCTTGCATCCATTTGAGTGACTACAAAACCATATTTTTTCTGAATTTATATGGTTTATGAGCATGGCAATATGCCATTTCTTCCGTTCTATGGGCTGTAGAGGGAATACAGGGCGGTGCTCAGGTGATTCATAATGCCTAGCGTGTATCCTCCCCCAAAAAACAAAAGGCTTATCAAACGATAAGCCTTTTCTCTTCAAGCATCGGCGCGAGCTAAACAACACCTAAAACACAAAATACCCCACCACCACCATCGCCCCACAAGCAACCGCACCCACGATAAGCAGCACTATGCTGGTTCTTGCGCCAGTGCGTGCCTCGTGGTGCTGTTCGTGCAGGTGCTGATAAGAAGGGGGCGTAGCCAGTTTGGTGGGGCGCTGGATTCTGAGGAGCTCGCTGGCAGCAAGCGTGGGGAGTCGGGGGTCAGGTTTTACCCTGAAGTTGTCCCATGATGCGTTATGTCCCTGCTGGCGGCGTTCTTCGCGCCACCATTCGTGGTCTTCCAATCCCATGATTCAGCCCTCCTGGCTGGTGATGTTCAACCCAGATGCTCATTCAGAGCGACGTTTGCAGCTCTGAGTTCAGTGCATAGCTGTAAACCGCTGAGTGCTGGTCGTTGGGTGTTAATTGTAGTCCCACTAACATTCCTTGTGCTGTGCTGCCTGTCACCGTAACGCTCTGGCATCGCCGCAAGCCTGGGCGCACAATCGCGGTTTCCGCGTTTGCCCTGACTGCCTGCCGTGAACTGCCCTCCCCCGACTCTAGCCGACGGCCCGCCTGTATTGGCAAGGCGCTGCTGCGCCTGGCTGTTGGCTGCACTGCTGGGGTTTGTCGCGCTGACGGCTCAGGCCGAGCCATTGGCAGTACGCGAGCACCACCGCTGGACGACGGCGGACGATAACGGCCCCAACCAGGTAGGCGCACTGGCGCAGACGGCGGATGGTTATCTGTGGCTGGGCAGCGATGACGGATTGCTGCGCTTCGATGGCTTCAATTTCGTGCGCTATCGACCCGGCGATGAACAGCCCTTGGGCACGGTCGCCAGCTTGTTGGCCGTGGACGATGCCTTGTGGGTTGGGCTGCGCGCCGGTGGTGCGCGGCTGGTCGCGGGGCAGGCCTCCCGCTATTTCGCGCCTGGGGATGGGCTGCCGACCGGCGCCCTCTACGGTTTCGCCCGCGAGGCCAGCGGCACGCTCTGGGCTGCGGCCCATGACGGGCTGGCACGTTTCGACGGGCAGCGCTGGCAGCGGGTAGGTGAAGCCGAGGGCTTTACCGCGAACAGTGCCCGCGCGGTATTCATCGACCGGGATGGCGGCGTATGGACGGCGAGCAGCGAGCGCTTGTACCACCGCCCTGCCGGTGTACAGCATTTCACTGAAGTCGCCGGCGAACTCGATTGGGCCAGCCAGATCGCCCAGGCGGCGGACGGCACGCTATGGGTCGCCGAGCGCTACGTGAATAAGCTGCACCACGTCGTGCAAGGGCCGGCGCCGCACTTGCAGAGCCAAGAGCTGGACTCGCCCATCAACGGGTTGTTGTTCGACCACAGCGGCGGGCTTTGGGCCAGCACGCCCGGCAACGGGTTGCGCCGCTATCCAGCCGCGAACGCCACGTTGCACAAAGCCGATGCCGAGCAGCTCACCAGCGCCCAAGGGCTGAGTGCCGATTACCTGTGGCCCTTGCTGGAAGACCGCGACGGCACGGTGTGGGCTGGCAGCAGTGGCGGCCTTGATCGTTTTCGCCTGGGCGAGCTGAGCGCCGCACCGCTACCCGCCGGCACGCTGAATGCCGCACTGGCGGTAGCGACTGACGGCGCGCTATGGGCGGCCAGCAATAACCAGGGATTGATGCGCCTGCAGGGCAACGACTTGCAGCGCTGGCCGATCCCCGAGCCGGTCACCAGCCTGATCGCCGCTGCCGACGGCACTGTCTGGATCGGCGGCCCCCATGGGGTCTGGCGCGGCACACCAGCGGGCATCGTGCTGCAGGCCAAGCTGCCCGAGCAGGCGCCGGCAGATGCCTCGATACGGGCGATGGCAGTGGGCACGGACGGCAGCTTGTGGGTATCGATCAACCGACTCGGGCTGTTCGTGCTGCACGGTACGAATTGGCAGCCAGTGGCCGGCCCCAGTGAAGCGCCAAGCCAGCTGATGCCGGTCAGCGCCGGGACGGATGACCAGGGCCGCCTGTGGTTCGGCTACCGGGACAATCTGCTGGTCACGCGCCAGGGCGATCAGGTATGCCAGTGGGGCGCGGCGGATGGCCTGACTATCGGCCACATTACCGCTCAGTTGCACCACGGCGGTATTTCCTGGGTGGGCGGCCAGCACGGCCTGGCGCGCTTCGATGGCCAGCGCTTCCAGACCCTGCACCTGCCGGACAACGGCCAGTTCGAGAATATCTACGCGATCCTCCCCGGCACCGCTGGCGACCTGTGGGTGCATGGCAAGGCCGGCATCGTGCAGCTGCCTGCGGCCGAGTTGCAGCGCGCCCTGGCCGAGCCGCAGCACCGCCTGCGCTACCGTTCCATCGGCCTGGACGGCAGCCTGGCCAACGATCCCTACCGGGTGCTGCCCTTGCCCACGGCGCTGGCCGGGCCGGATGGGCGGCTGTGGTTTTCCACCAGCGCCGGGGTGAGCTGGATCGACCCGGCCCGCCAACTGCCCGCCCCGCCGCTGCCGCCGGTGGTGATCGAAGCATTACAGGTGGACGGTGCGCCTATGCCGCTGCAAACCGCACTGCAATTAGCTGCCGATACGCAACGCATCGTCATCGATTACACGGCGCTGAACCTGCGAGCGCCGCACAGCCTGTCGTTCCGCTATCGCCTGCGGGGTTACGACCGTGACTGGATCGAAGCCGGGCGCCAGCGCCGGGCCACCTATACCGGCCTACCGGCTGGAGACTTCCGCTTCGAGGTGCAGGCCTTCGACCAGGGCGGTGGCGAGCCGGCGGCGCCGACAGTGCTGGCGTTCAGCGTCGAGCCGGTGTTCTACCTGCGGCCGCTCTTTTATCTGCCGCTGGCCACCACCCTGCTGCTTGGCTTGTGGTGGCTGCACCGCCTGGTGGTGCACAGGGATCGACGGCGCCTGCAGCTCCGGCTCCAAGCCCAACAGAGCGAACGCGAGCGGATCGCCCGGGAGTTGCACGACACCCTGCTGCAAGGCTTGCAGGGCCTGATGCTGCGCTTCCAGGCGGCGACCGACACATTGACTGTCGACCACCCCGCGCGGCCACGGCTGGAACATGCGCTGGATCGCGCCGACGAGGTGATGCACGAAGGCCGCGAGCGCGTGCAGGAGCTGCGTCAGCCGAGCCCAGGTATCGACTTGCCCGCCGCGCTCGAGCGCCTGGGGGCAACGCTGGATGAGCCGGGCATTACCTTTACCGTACAGGTCAAAGGCCACAGGCGCGCATTGCAGGCAGCAGTGCACGACGAGGCCTACCGCATCGCGGCCGAGGCCATCGGCAATGCGCTACGCCATGGCGCCGCGCGGCGGATAGAGATCGGGCTGGTGTATGGTGCGCGGTGCTTCCAGCTGCACATCGATGATGATGGCCAGGGCATCCCCGCCTCGTATGCCGCAGCACAAGGCCGGCCAGGGCGCTGGGGCATACGCGGTATGCACGAGCGCGCCAGCGGTATCGGCGCACGGCTCGAGGTGCGGCCGCTGCCCGCTACCGGAACCCGCGTGCAGCTGGAACTGAGCGCCCGCTTGGCGTATCCCGGTCCAACCCGAAGTGTCTGGCGGCGCTGGCTGACAGCGCGCCCCCGAACGGAAGACGATGCATGAACGACGCCCCCATCCGCCTGCTGGTAGTCGACGATCACCCGCTACTGCGCGAAGGCATCGCCGCGGTGCTCGAAGCCCACGATGACATCCTGCTGGTTGGCGAGGCCGCCGATGGCCTGCAGGCCGTGGAGCGCTTCACGGAGCTGCGCCCGGACGTGACCCTGATGGATCTGCAGATGCCCGGCCTCAACGGCACCGAAGCGATTCAGGCGATTCGCCGGCAGTTCAGTGATGCCTGCATCGCCGTGCTCACCACCTACAGCGGCGACGCGCGGGCCTTACAGGCGGTGCAGGCCGGAGCCCGTGGCTACCTGCTGAAAAGCATGCTGCGCAAGGAGCTGGTCACGGCCATCCGCACCTTGGCGGCGGGCAAGCGCTACTTCCCTGAACCGATCGCCAGCGAGCTGTTCGACGCCATCGCCCAGGACACCCTCACCGCCCGCGAAACCCAGGTGCTCAACAGCGTTGCCCAGGGTCTGGGCAATAGCGATATCGCTGCCCAATTGGCGATTTCCGAAGACACGGTGAAGGGCCATATGCGCAGCATCATGGACAAGCTCAAGGCGCGTAACCGCACCCACGCCGTGGCCATCGCAATGCAGCGCGGGGTCATCGATGCCTGGCCACAGGGCTGAGATGTCGCAACGTTAACCGCCGCCCTTAACCTTAATTAACATTACGCAACTCGCCCCCACCGCCCCACTCTCCAACAATCCGTATCGCCCGCGGCGTTCCCTGTAACGCCGCGCAGTTCCGCGCTCCTGCGGCGCTGCCAGCGAATACGGACATCACCATGAATCGAGTAGCACAGCCCCGCCCCACCCTCGTCGCCCGTGTGGCCGCGCCCGTGATCGGCAGGCTCACCGCCTGGCAGGAGGATGTTGCCAAGCAGCTGATGCTCGACCATCTGGATGCCGGTATTTCGGTGGCCGAAGTGGCCGAGGCCTGCGCCCTGTCACGCAGCCATTTCACCCGCAAGTTCAAGGAAAGCACCTGCCTGTCGCCCCATGTATGGTTGCGCCAGCAGCGAGTGGAAAAGGCCAGGGAAATGTTGCTGCAATCGTCGCTGTCGCTGTCGCTGACGGCTATCGCCATGGACTGCGGCTTCTTCGACCAGGCGCATTTCTGCCGGGTATTCGCCAAGAGCATGGGCATGAGCCCGCTGGCCTGGAAGCGTCAGCAGATGGCCGCGCAGCCAGCGGTGGCGATGCTCCAGCAGCTCGCCTGCTAAGCCGGTATAGGCAGCACCTGAGCCGCAACGATGGCAGCCTGGCGACGCTTCTCGGCAGCATAGGCGCGGGTGCTGTTGAGCATGTGGTAATAGACCAGATCGCCGTCGCGGCGCAGGCCGATCAGCGACAACGAGACCAGCCGTGACAGTGAACCGCAGCGCTCGCTGTCGCTGATCGGCAACCCTGCCAGCGCACTACGCACATCGGCCACGGTGAAGTATTCGTCGCACACCGACAGCCCGTGCAGGCAGTTACGCTGGTGCGCGTCGAGCAGCGCGTAGCTCCAGTCCAGCGAGGCCATCAGGCTGGAATGGCGAGCCGGCGTAGTGCGCCGCCCGAGCAGGCTCAGGTAACTGTGGTTTTCCAACTGGGCGAGGATGCCTTCCAGGCTCTGGGTGTCGAGCTGCGCCGCGGCCAGTTCAATGGCCAGGGGCAGACCGTCGAGCCGCCGGCAAAGTTCGACGACCCGCGGCACGTCGGTCTCGCGCAGGCGGAAGCCCGACTGCCGTGCGCGGATGCGCCGGGCGAGCAACTTCACGGCGGGATAGCGCAAGGCCGCAGCCAAACGCAGGTGGCTGCCTAGCGGTGGCATGTCCAGCGGCGCCAGCGCTTGCACGTATTCCTCACGAGTGCGCAGGGCCTCGCGGCTGGTGGCGACAATGCGCAGCGCTGGCGCAGCCTGCAGCAGGGCTTCACAGAGCGCGGCGCAGGCGTCGATCAGGTGCTCGCAGTTGTCCAGCAGCACCAGCATGTGGCGATCCGCCAGGGTGGCGAGCAGAAAGGCCTGAGCATCCTGACCGGGCGGTAACACGAGGCCCAGCTCCGAAACGAGCGCGGTGGGTAGTTGAGCCGGATCGCTGACCATCGCCAGGTCGACGAAGCGCACACCGTCGCGGAAGTGGCCGAGCTGCTGCTGGGCAACGCGCAGAGCAACGGTGGTCTTGCCGACGCCGCCAGGGCCGATCAGCGAGATGTGCCGGCGGCTCTGCAGACGGCGGGTCAGCTCGGCGATCAGCTTATCGCGGCCCTCGATGCGTACCGGCCGCCCAGGCAGGCTTGGTACGCCGCAGGGCTGCAGGTCGAGATCGCCAGTACGCTGGCTGACCTGCTCGACGTAGGCGACGAAGCTGTAGCCGCGCTGGCGCACGTTGGTGATGTAATCCCGCGACTGCGGGCAGACCCCCAGGGCACGGCGCAGAGCCGAGATGTGTACGCGCAGGTTGATCTCTTCAACGAAGGTCTTCGGCCAGACCTGGGAGATGATGGTCTCCTTGCTGACGATCTTGCCGGCGCTTTCCACCAGCACCAGCAGAATGTCGAGGGCGCGGGCGCCTATCGGCAAAGGCCGGTCACCATCGAGCAGCAGGCGACGCTGCGGGTGCAGTTCGAAACGGCCGAAACGCAGGACTGTGTCTTCGCCACCGGTGTCGAGATCGTGCATGACCGTTTCAGCGCCCCGCCAAGCCGAACCCAGTGGGTCTCGACCAGTCGGCAATACGCCGCTCCTTGCTGTGATAAGAGAATCATTCTCCGCCGTTCGCCGGCAGCACGACATCAGTAATGGGGTGTCGATTCGGCCATACAGGTGCCCATCACGGACAACAGGCGAACCGCTCTGGCATGGGCTTCATGGCCATTTAACAGCATGCCGACAGCGGTCAGCCGAACTGGTGGCGGTACTGCACCGGGGTCAGCCCCAGGCGTTTGTCGAACATCTGGCGCATGTGCCGGGTGCTGCCGAAACCGCTGCGAAAGGCCACGGTTTTCAGCGGCAGGTCGGTGCTTTCCAGCAGGCTGCGGGCGTGGTCGATGCGGGCGTTGAGCACGAAATCCATGGGCGTCATCTGCAGCTCACGGGTGAATACCCGGGCGAAGTTGCGCACGCTCATGGCGGCCAGCTCGGCCAGTTGCTCGACGCTGAACGGTTCCTGAATGTTCTCCAGCACGTGCTGCTGCACCCGCTCGAGGGGCGTGGCGCCCTGCCCGGTCGGCGGCAGCAGCGGGCTGAACTGGGCCTGACCGCCCTGGCGCTTGATCACCACCAGCAGCACCTTGGCCACATCCAGCGCGAGCTTCTTGCCGTGGTCGTCGGCGAGGATCGACAGCGCCAGGTCGATGCCCGCCGTTACGCCGCCGGAGCTGAGCAGCTTGCCGTCCTTGGTGAACAGTTGATCGCTTTCCAGGTGCGCCTTGGGATATCGCTTCGCCAGGCGATCCAGATAATGCCAATGGGTGGTCACACGATGGCCGTCGAGCAAACCGGCTTCACCGAGGATGAAGGCGCCGGTGCACACCGCGCCATGCCGACGCGACGCCGCAGCGGCGTCCCGCAGCCAGGCGTGCAGATGTGGGTGACTGGAGTTGTAGGCACCGGGGCCACCCGGCACCAGCAGGGTGTCGTAGGCGACCGGCGCCTCTTCGGCCAACTGATCCGCCTGCATGACGATACCGTTGGAAGCGCGCACGGCCAACGACGATGCTCCCAGGGTGACGATGCGGTAGTGATCGCTCTCGGGCAGATAGCGGTTGGCGACCGAAAACACCTCGATGGGGCCGGCCACGTCGAGCATCAGCACATCGGGAAAGAGCAGGATCGCCACGGTCTTGGTGGGCATGCGGATCTCGAAACACGGAGAGACACGGCCAGGCGTGGATGTCTGGCAGGTGTCGGGTGAATAATCGTACGCCGATTATCAGGGTACGACAGCCTGCGCGGCAGACCCGCAAGGGCTGCCTCAACGCAACCCTAAAGTGTTGCTGGCACGCGGCCAGAAAGGCGGAATCAGACGCCCATGAAACGCAGGATCTGCTCACGCAGCCAGCGCTCGGCGGGATCCATATCCTGAGCGGCGCGCCAGACCATGGTCAGTTGCGCGGCGACGATCTCGAACGGCGGCTCCTCCATCACCAGGCCGCCGCCCTGCACCAGCGCTGCGGCGGCGTAGTCCGGAATGGTGGCGATCATGTCCGAGTTGCGCAGCAGCGCACCGAGGCCATTGAAGTGCGGTACCGCCAGGGCGATCTTGCGCGAGCGCTCGAGGCGCGCCAGATCCTGGTCGATGTTGCCGCACAGGTCGCCGGACATGGACACCAGCGCATGGGGCCGCGCGCAGTAGTCGTCCAGGCTCAGCGGCGGCGAGCCGTCAGCGGCGCGGATGACCATGGCGCGGATGTCGCGCAGGCTGCGGCACTTGGCGTTGGCCGGCAACTGCGTGGTGTAGCTGATGCCGATGGACACCTCGCCCGTAGCGAGCAGGCCCGGCAGCAGCAGGAAGTTGGCGTTGCGTACCACTAGAACGCAATCGGGCGCCTGTTGGCGCAGGTGGGCGAGCAATTGCGGGAGCAGGCCGCACTCGACATCGTCGGACATGCCGATGCGAAACACCGCGGTGCTGCTGCTCGGGTCGAAGTCCCTCACTTCGCTGATCGCCTGGGAAATGCCATCCAGCGCCGTTGGCAGGCGGCGGAAGATTTCCAGGGCACGGGGCGTGGGCTCCATCTCGCGGCCGTTGCGCACCAGCAGCGGGTCATTGAAATAGTCGCGCAGACGGGTCAGCGACGCGCTGATCGCCGGCTGGCCGAGGTACAGCTTCTCCGCCGTACGCGTGAGGTTGCGCTCGTGCATCAGGCTTTCGAACACGACCAGCAGGTGCAAGTCGACTTTGCGAAGATCGCTACGGTTCAAAGAGGTGCTCCAGAACCGGCCGCAGTGCTCGAGCACCGCGGCCGGATGTCATCACTTGTTGGCGGTCAGCGTGAAATAGCTGGTCATCAGGTTGCGGTAGTTGGGGATGTGGTTGGACAGCAGCGCGCCCAGGCCTTCGATATCGTTGCGCCAGTCGCGGTGCAGCTCACAGGCCACGGAGAACCAGTTCAGCAGTTGTGCACCGGAAGCGCTCATGCGGTTCCAGGCAGCTTGCTGCACGGTCTTGTCGAAAGTGCCGGATGCATCGGTGACCACGAACACGTCGAAGCCTTCGGCAATGGCCGAGAGGGTCGGGAACGCCACGCAGACGTCGGTGACTACGCCGGCGATGATGATCTGCTTCTTGCCGGTGGCCTTGACCGCCTTGACGAAATCTTCGTTGTCCCAGGCATTGATCTGGCCAGGGCGGGCGATGTACGGCGCGTCCGGGAACAGCTCTTTCAGCTCGGGAACCAGCGGGCCGTTGGGGCCTTGCTCGAAGCTGGTGGTGAGGATGGTCGGCAGGTTGAAGAACTTGGCGCAGTTGGCCAGGGCCAGCACGTTGTTCTTGAAGTCGCTGGGGCTGAAGTCCTGAACCAGGGAAATCAGGCCGGCCTGGTGGTCGACCAGCAGAACGACGGCGTCATCTTTGTTGAGGCGCTTGTAGGGAACGGTCATGGTGATACTCCTGTTGCGTTAGGGGTGTTTGATAAAGGGGCTTGCGGTGTGCGCGGTGCCGGCACGCCAAGCAGGTGGCGAATGCGCACGGCGACGCCTTCGCGCTGGTACTGCCGGGCGTTGGCCTCGATACGCTGTTCGGCGACGGTGACGCGGCCGTGGTGACGCAGGTGTTCGAGCCAGGAGGCGTCGAAGAAGAATTCCTGCCAGAGCTGCGGGTTTTCGCTGTCCTGCAGCAGGCCCCAGGACAGCGCACCGTTGCGCCGGCGCATGGCGCGTACGGCGAGCATGGCTTCGCTGAACGCGTCGGCATGCTCGGCGGGGATGTCGTACTCCAGGGTGACCATCACCGGGCCGCGCTCGCGATCCATGTCGGCGCTGAGTACCGGCGCGGGCCAGTGCACGGAAGGCGCCAGGTCTTCGGCAGCGGTGATCGGCAGGTGGAAGCGCCAGGACAGCAGCACGCCGAGCAGCAGCATTGCGCCGCCACCAGCCAGCGCGACGGTCAGCGAAAACTCACTGGCCAGCGAACCCCAGACGATGCCGCCCAGCGCGCTGCAGCCGAAGAACACCAAGATGTACACCGCCAGCGCCCGGGCCCTTACCCAGCTCGGCACGGAGGTCTGCGCGGCCACCTGCAGGTTCGACAGCACGCAGATCCAGGCGGCGCCGCTGACCAGCATCACCGGAATCAGCAGGCTGAAATCGCGGATAAAGGCCAAGCCGAACAGCACCGCGGCATAGGCGACACTGGCAGCGGCGACGATTACATCGCTGCGCAGCCGCTCGCGCAGCTTGGGCAGGAACATCGCCCCGGCGATAGCGCCAATGCCCACGCAGCCGAGCAGGATGCCGAAATCCGCCGCTGTACCCTGCAGCTCGCGACGCACCAGTAACGGCAGCAGCGACATGCCGGCACTGGCACCGACAAAGAACGCCAGCGTACGTACCAGTACCGCCTGCAGCGGTTTGGCGCTGCGCGCATAACGCACGCCGAGGCGCACCGCACCGAACAGCCGCTCGGCCGGCAGGATGCTCACCGTGGGTGTGCGCTTCCAGGCATACAGCGCGGCGATCACCGCAAAGAACGACACAGCGTTAAGGGCGAAGGTCAGCCAGGGGCCGCTGAGGCTAACCAGAATCCCGGCGATGGCCGGCCCGATGGCCCGCGCCACGTTCATGCCCAGGCTGGACAGCGCCACCGCGGCGGGCAGTTCATCCTTGCCGACCAACTCCGGGGTCAGTGCCGACCAAGCCGGCATCATCAGCGCGGTGCCGATGCCCATGGCCAGGGTCAGCAGGAGCAGCAGCGGCACGTTCATCCAGCCGAGCAGCGTCAGGCTGGCGAGCAGCACCGCCACGCTGGCCATCCACAACTGCACGGTGAGCAGGTAGCGACGCTTGTCGACGATGTCCGCCAGGGCGCCAGCGGGCAGTGCCAGAAAGAACATCGGCAAGGCCGCTGCCACCTGCACCATCGCCACCGCTAGCGGGCTGGCCGACAGCGAGGTCATCAGCCAGCCAGCGCCCACCTCGTGCATCCAGGTGCCAATGTTCGAGGCGATACTGGCCAGCCACAACCAGCGAAACACGCTGCTGCGCAATGGGCTCCAGGGGCTGGCGGGTGTTTGTTTGATGACGCTTTCCATGGCTACTCTCGTAAACCGCCCAATGACGATCGGTGTTCGTTGAAAAAATGCGCGTGCCTGCGGTGGATACGTCTGCCCCCGTAGGAGCCGGCTTGCCGGCGAAGCGATTTCAGCCGCGACGCCTGCTTGAAACCCACCAGCGCTTTCGCGGGCAAGCCCGCTCCTACAACTCCGTAGGGTGGATGACGCCTCACCTATCCACCGGAACCTCGATAGCGTGGTGGATGAAAAATCGTCATCCACCACAAGGCGCTGCAGTGCAGACGTCAGCTCCCGTAGGAGCCGGCTTGCCGGCGAAGCGATTTCAGCCGCGACACCTGCGTGAAACCCACCAGCGTTTTCGCGGGCAAGCCCGCTCCTACAAACCCAGTAGGGTGGATGACGCTTCACCCATCCACCGGAACCTCGATAGCGTGGTGGATGAAAAATCGTCATCCACCACAAGGCGCTGCAGTGCAGACGCCAGCTCCCGTAGGAGCCGGCTTGCCGGCGAAGCGATTTCAGCCGCGACACCTGCGTGAAACCCACCAGCGTTTTCGCGGGCAAGCCCGCTCCTACAAACCCAGTAGGGTGGATGACGCCTCACCCATCCACCGGAGCCGCGATCGTGTGGTGGATGAAAAAAACGCTATCAACCTACGGCTGTGGGAGCGCGCCATGCGCGCGAATCGCGGGCATGGCCCGCTCCCACAGATCCAGTCGTTCTCACGTGCCCAGTAGGTCTCCTAGCTCTTTAAACAGGGCTCAGAACGCGAAGCACGAGCAGCCGAAGGCGCCCCAGAAGCCGGCGTAGTCGCTGATCGGCACCTTGCTCTGCCGCGCCCGCTCATGGCTGTGGGCGTGTACCGCGCAGGAGCCGATGCACTGGTGCACGGCGGCTTGCAGCGGTGCGGACGGTTTCCAGTGCCCAGGTACCTTGGCCACCGGCGACCATTCCGGCAGTACCGGCAGCGGCGGAATGCCGAGCGTGTCGAACTCACCCGCGCCGTAGACGACCTTGCCGCCAACCACGGTGAGTACCGACTCGAGGTGCTTGATGGCTTCTTCGGTCACGCTGAAGTAATCCGCCGAGAGCACCGCCACGTCGGCCAGTTGCCCGACCTTGATCTGGCCCTTCTTGCCCTGCTCGCTGGAGAACCAGGCGCTGCCCTGGGTGAACAGTTGCAGCGCAACGGCGCGAGACAAGCCTTCGGGATACAGCGCGGTGCCGCCCACGGTCTTGCCGCTGACCAGCCAGTACAGCGATGTCCAGGGGTTGTAGCTGGCCACGCGGGTGGCGTCGGTACCGGCACCGACCGGCACGCCTTCGGCGAGCATGCGTTTGATCGGCGGCGTGGCTTCGGCGGCCTTGGCGCCGTAGCGGTCGACGAAGTACTCGCCCTGGAAGGCCATGCGGTGCTGGATGGCGATGCCGCCGCCAAGCGCCCTGACCCGCTCGATGTTGCGCGGGGTGATGGTTTCCGCATGGTCGAAGAACCACGGCAGGCCATTGAACGGGATGTCACGGTTGACCTTCTCGAACACGTCGAGCATGCGCGAGATGGATTCGTCATAGGTGGCGTGCAGGCGGAACGGCCAGCGGTGCTCGACCAAGTGGCGCACCACCGGTTCGAGATCGGCCTCCATGCCGGCCGGAAGATCCGGGCGCGGCTCGAGGAAATCTTCGAAGTCGGCAGCGGAGAACGCCAGCATCTCGCCCGCGCCGTTGTGGCGGAAGTAGTCGGTGCCCTGGCCGTAGGTGACGGTCTTCGTCCATTTCTGGAAGTCGGCCAGTTCTTCCTTGGGCTTTTGGGTAAACAGGTTGTAGGCGATGCGCACGGTGAGCTGGTCGTTGTCGGCCAGCTGCTGGATCACCTGGTAGTCGTCGGGGTAGTTCTGGTAACCGCCGCCGGCATCGATGGCGCTGGTCAGGCCCAGGCGGTTGAGTTCGCGCATGAACTGGCGGGTCGAGTTGACCTGGTATTCCAGTGGCAGTGCCGGCCCTTTCGACAGCGTCGAGTAGAGGATCATGGCGTTGGGGCGGGCGATCAGCATGCCGGTCGGGTCGCCGTTACTGTCACGCTGGATCTCGCCACCGGGCGGGTTCGGCGTGTCCTTGGTGTAGCCGACCACACGCAGTGCGGCGCGGTTGAGCAAAGCACGGTCGTAGAGGTGCAGCAGGAACACCGGGGTGTCTGGCGCCGCCTGGTTGATCTCGGCCAGGGTCGGCATGCGCTTTTCGGCAAACTGGAATTCGTTCCAGCCGCCAACCACGCGTACCCACTGCGGCGTGGGGGTGCGATCCGCCTGGTTCTTGAGCATGCGCAGGGCATCGGCCAGGGACGGCACGCCCTCCCAGCGCAGCTCCAGGTTGTAGTTCAGGCCGCCACGAATCAGGTGCAGGTGCGAGTCGTTGAGGCCGGGAATCGCGGTGCGCTTGTTCAGGTCGATGACCTTGCTGCCTGCGCCCTTGGTGGCCATGGCTTCGGCGTCGCTACCCACGGCGATGAAGCGGCCATCTTTGATGGCGACTGCGGTGGCGTGCGGCCGCTCGGGGTCGACGGTGTGGAATTTACCGTTGAGCAGGATCAGGTCAGCGTCGTTCATGTTCGCTCCGAATGCGTAGCCGGCGCGACCGGCGAAAGGTAAGGCAGACCAGAGCGCGCCAGCGGCGCCAAGCAGGCTGCCGGCAGCGACGACCTGGCGGCGCTTGGGATCTTTGGGATCTGAAGTCATGGCTGGGCGCTCCGGGTGATCAGCGGGACACGAAGGCCAGCAGGTCTTCGTTGAGGCGTTGCTGGTGGGTCACGGCGAAACCGTGGGGCGCGCCCTCGTACACCTTCAGCTCGGAGCCCTCGATCATCTGCGCGGCAAGCCGGCCGGTGGTCTCGAACGGCACGATGGCGTCGGCATCGCCGTGAATCACCAGGGTCGGCACATCGACCTTGGCCAGGTCGGCGCGGAAGTCGGTTTGCGAGAACGCGGTGACGCAATCCACCGTGCCCTTGAGCGATGCCAGCAGGGCGATATTGAGGGTCTGGCTGAGCACGCCATCGGAGACCTGCTGGCCCTTGTCGATGCCATAGAAAGGCGTGGCGAAATCGGCGATGAACTGTGCACGATCCTTGAGCAGACCGGCCTTGATGCCAGCGAACACCGACTCATCGACACCTTCGGGAAAATCCGCTGCCTTGCCGAAGATCGGCGTGACCGCACCGAGCAGCGCCAGCTTGGCGACCCGCGACGTACCGTGGCGACCGATGTAACGGCTGACATCGCCGCCGCCCATGGAGAAACCGACCAGGGTCACGTCACGCAGGTCGAGGTGCTCGATCAGCTCATGAATGTCATCGGCGAAGGTGTCGTAGTCATAGCCCGTCCACGGCTGGCTGGAGCGCCCGAAGCCGCGGCGGTCGAAGGCGATGGTGCGGTAGCCGCGGCTACTCAGGTACTCCATCTGGTATTCCCACATGTCCGCGTCCAGCGGCCAGCCATGGCTGAACAGCACGGGCTTGCCGCTGCCCCAATCCTTGAAATATATCTCGGTGCCGTCGCGGGTCGTGAAAGTGCTCATGGGCGTGTCCTCTCGGGTATCGCAATGGATGGGAAAATCAACGGGCGCTCAGCCAGCCCGCGCAGCAGCGGGTGACCACCGGCATGATCCAGAACACCACCGGCACGACGATGCACAGGGTGATCAGCAGGTTGCTCGGTACCACTCCGCCCAGGGCCGGGTACTGCTGGAACAACGGCAGCCACAATTGCGGGATGAGCATGGTCAGCGGGCAGATGACCAGATAGGTCAGCACCGCCTGCTTCCACTTCGGTGGCTGCGGCGCCTGAGCGTGTTCGGGGGTGAACCAGAATTCGTGATCGCGGCTGACCTGGGTCTGGTCGCCGCCGTCTAGCAGTGGCAGCACCTCGTCGATCAGCAGGCGGCGACGGTCGGAGGCGATCCACTCGTCCAGCTGCCAGCTTTCGGCGAAACGCAGAACGGTGGTGAAGGTGTCGCTCTGCCCGTCCGAGCGGATCACGTTCACGCCCAGGTGACCGCTCTGCTGCTCGGCGGCCGTCAGGGCACGTTTGAGCCAGGCCTCGTAGGCCGGCACATGACCGGGGCGCACCTTGTGCTGGATGACCAGAGTCACCACGTCGTGGGGTTGAACGGCAGTCATGTCACCGGCCTCCTGCCAGGTGCACGCAGCCAAGCCACGCACTGAGACGCTCGAAGGCGGATGACGACGCGCGGAGCAACGGCTTCAAGGGCATCTCCCGTAGCGAAATCGACGAACCGCATGGCCATACAAGGGCCAGCGACGTGACAAGTGACGGGCGCTCAGGCGCACGACGACCGTGCGGCCACTATGCCGCCGGGGTCGGCTTATCGATTGGACGTATGTGCTGAATCGTCGCAGGCCGAGGGGGATCGACCGGAGGGAGTGGTTACTGCAGCACCAGCTCGACGAGCAGGAACAGACCGGCGATGCTCAACAGCAGCACGCCCAGCCAGAAGAACGAGGCACCACGCTGTACCGGGGTGTCGATCACCGCGCGCTTGGGGAAGGCCGGATCGTAGCGCACCGCTACCGCATCGCCTTTGCGATAGTGGCGCCAGCTGCTCATGCTGCTCTCGTGCATGTGCAGCTTGCCGTGTTCGTCGCGCCATTCGAAACGCGGATAGCGGCTCGAGGTGTTGAGCCCCCACTCGCTGGCGATGATTCGCCCCTGAGCCTGTAGCCAATCCTGGCTGGCGCGGCGACGGGACATGCCAATGCCCACCAGCACAGCACCGACGCAACCGAAGACCAGGGCAAGAAACACGGAAACAGGCATGATTGACTCGAATAGCTGAACGTCAACAATAGGCGCACTAGCGCAGCGAAGGTTCATGGAGAAACACCACCGTTCGGCGGTTGTATGATCTCCCTCTTGCCGTATGTAACACCGCACGTCCGAAATATCAGGCCGCAGACTGCACCTGAAAATTTAGGTTGAGTTTTCTGCAACCTCCTCCTGTCCATAATCATGGACACGGATTAAGGAGAGTCACCGATGAAAACCACGCCTACCCTCAGCGTTTTGCTTGGCACTTTGATGGTCGCCGGCCTTGCCCATGCGGCCGATCCGGCAGAGCAGGAACCGGCCCGTGAGGTCTATCAGGAGCAGGTGCTCAAGCAGCAACCTGATCAGGAAGACCCGCAAGCCAAGGATCCGATGCACATCGGCGATCTCAAGGAAGGTACCCCCGCGCCACACAAGTACTGGCGCGAAGATTACGCCATCAAAGATCTGAAAAAGCACGACCTGCCCGAGCCGGAAGACAAGGAACACGAGCACTGGGTGAAGATTGGTACCGACTATGTGTTGTTGAATAACAACACGGGCACCATCCAGCGCATCATCAAAGGCAAGTAGCCGCTCTGGCGCAGCATTTCGAGACGGAAATAAAGCTTATCAGCGCCGCGTAAGTGGCTATCATTCACGAACGTTTCCGCCATGATCATGTGTCGGCCCTTTCTCTTCTAGGGATGGATGATGAAAGCTTCAGTTCGTAACCCTCATAGCCCGCATAGCGAGCTCATACGCGGTGCCGCGGCGATTGCCGTTGGCGCCGCACTGGCTTATGGCAGTGTCTATCTGTTCGCTCTGCTGCGACCCGCACCTCAGCCCACGGCACCGGAAGCAGTCACCGCAGCAGCGCCCCTTGCAGTGCGCCAAATGCCGCCACCGATTGCCCCCCCGGCCCCTGGCGAAGATCCCTGGTGGCGTGGCGACAACGCGTTCTGGCAAGAGCAGGCGCGTCTCAACAGCGCAGCGGTCGCCCCTCAGTATCGCGACCTGCAACTCGCCTGGTCCGAACAGATGGCGGCCACTGCCAAACAGCGTGCGCTGCAGGATGCCACGGGCAGCGACTCACTTGCGGTTCCGGCCAAGGAAGCCCAGACCACCGAGCTACATATCCCCGAGAAGCCGCGCCACTGAGCGTAGCCCTTCCCCGTTTCGGGGCTTTCGTCGCCCCGCGACCAATCCACGGAACGCTTGCCCTCCAGACGGCTCAAACTCCTACCTTAACCCATGCAGCATGCGCCTTTGCACGCTGACGCGAGCATAATGCCGCCCCCAAGCAGCCCGCCCCTGAACGCGCCGGGCCGCGCATATCGTTGGAGCCCTTGATGGAATTCATTCACCTGGTTATCGATTTCATTCTGCATATCGACCAGCACCTGGCGGCCTTGACCGCCCAATACGGCACCTGGATCTACGCGATCCTGTTCTTGATCGTGTTCTGTGAAACCGGCCTGGTGGTGACGCCCTTCCTGCCAGGCGACTCGTTACTGTTCGTGGCCGGCGCCATCGCGGTACACGGCACCATGAACGTGCATCTGCTGGTGCTGCTGCTGATCACTGCAGCGATTCTCGGTGACGCACTGAACTACACCATCGGCCGCTTCATGGGTCAGAAGCTGTTCAGCAACCCGGACTCGAAGATCTTTCGCCGTAGTCACCTGGAAGTAACTCAGGGCTTCTACGCCCGCCATGGCGGCAAGACCATCATCCTCGCGCGCTTCGTGCCCATCGTGCGTACTTTCGCGCCTTTCGTAGCCGGCATGGGCCGCATGAACTACGCCCACTTCGCCGCCTACAACGTGGTCGGGGCGATTCTCTGGGTCACCCTGTTCACCTACGGCGGCTACTTCTTCGGCAACCTGCCGGCAGTACAGAGCAACCTGCATTATCTGATTATCGGCATCATCGTGGTCTCGATCCTGCCGGGCGTGATCCAGCTGATCCGCCACAAGATGAACCGCTCGGCCCGTGTACAGACGCCGTAACCGGCAAATCGCGGATATGAAAAAGCCCCGGAATTCCGGGGCTTTTTTTGGCCTGGCCGCAGTCGATCAGGACTGCGGTGCAGCGACGACGGGTGCTGCCTGAGTACGTTCGTTCCAGCCGCCACCGAGTGCCTTGTAGAGGTTGATCTCGCTGGTGAGCTGCGACAGACGCACACCGATCAGTTCCTGTTGCGCGCTGAACAGCTGACGCTGCGCATCGAGCAGGGTCAGGTAGCTGTCCACACCGGTACGGAAGCGGCGGTCGGCGAGGTCGTAGTAGTTCTCGGAGGTTTCCACCAGGCTGCGCTGAGCCTGCAGTTGCTCCTCAAAGGTGCCACGGGCGGCCAGGCCGTCAGAGACTTCCTGGAAGGCGGTCTGGATCGCTTTCTCGTAGCTCGCCACCTGGATGTTCTTCTGGATCTCGGCGTAGTCGAGGTTGGCGCGCAGACGCCCGGCCGTGAAGATCGGCAGGTTGATCTGCGGCTGGAACAACCAGGTGCCCGAACCGCCATCGAACAGACCCGACAGCTGGCTGCTGGCAGTGCCAGCGTTGGCGGTCAGGCTGATGCTCGGGAAGAACGCGGCCCGTGCGGCACCAATGCTGGCATTGGCGGCAAGCAATTCACGCTCGGCCTGCAGCACGTCGGGACGGCGCTGCAGCAGATCGGACGGCAGACCAGCCGGGACTTCAGCCAACAGTTGCTTGTCGAGACCTTCGCCTTGCGGCAGATCGGCCGGCACGGCACCGCCGAGCAGCACGCCCAGAGCGTTACGATCCTGGGCAACCAGGCGGGTGTACTGCGCCAGATTGGCCTGAGCGGTCTGCACCGAGGTGCGCGACTGGCTCAGGGCCAGAGCATCGGTCACGCCTACGTCGAAGCTGCGCTGAGTCAGTTCCAGGCTGCGCTGGAAGGTACCCAGCGTTTCGCGGGTCAACTTCAACAATGCTTCGTCGGCCTGCAGGGTCAGGTAGGCGTTGGCCACACTGGCGATCAGGCTGATCTGCGTGCTGCGCTGCGCTTCTTCAGTGGCGAAGTACTGCTGCAGGGTCTGCTCGTTGAGGCTGCGCAGGCGACCGAAGAAGTCCACTTCCCAGGCATTCACACCGACGGTGGCGCTGTACTGCCCGCCAACGGTGGAGCGGCCGGTCTGCGACAGGTCGGCTGGCGTACGCTGACGGGTACCGCTGCCATCGGCCGAGATGTTGGGGAACAACTCGGAACGCTGGATGCGGTACTGCGCGCGGTAGGCCTCGACGTTCAACGCGGCGACGCGCAGGTCGCGGTTGTTGTTCAGCGCGGTTTCCACCAGGCGCTGCAGCGCCGGGTCACGCAGGAACTCGCGCCAGCCGAGATCGGCCGCTGCGACCGAGCCCTGTACGGTGCTGCCCTCGTACGCCTGGCCCTGTGGCCAGGCGCCTTCCACCGGCGCCCCAGGGCGCTGATAGTCGGGGATCATGGTGCAGCCGCTGAGCACGATGCTCGCGACTGCCAGAGACAACAGGGACTGCCTCACTGGACGGCCTCCTCATCATTAGTTTTTTTGGCGCTCTTGTCCTTGAACATGGAGCTGACCATCACATAGAACAGCGGAATCCAGAAGATAGCCAGAACAGCTGCTGTCAGCATGCCGCCAATCACACCGGTACCGATGGCGTGTTTGCTGCCGGCACCTGCACCACTGGAGATCGCCAGCGGGATCACACCGAGGATGAACGCCAGCGAGGTCATGATGATCGGGCGCAGACGCATGCGGCAAGCTTCCACAGCCGCCTCGAGATGGCTCATGCCCTGTTCGTGTAGCGACTTGGCGAACTCGACGATAAGAATCGCGTTACGCGCCGACAAGCCGATGGTCGTGATCAGGCCCACCTGGAAGAACACATCGTTCGACAGCCCGCGGCCCAAGGTGAACAGCAGCGCACCGATGATGCCCAGCGGAACTACCAACATGACCGAGAACGGAATCGACCAGCTCTCATACAGCGCTGCCAGCGCGAGGAACACCACCAGCAAGGACAGCGCATAGAGTGCTGGCGCTTGCGAGCCGGAGAGAATTTCCTCGTAGGACTGGCCCGTCCAGTCGAAACCGATGCCTGGCGGCAACTCGGCGGCGATGCGCTCGACTTCCGCCATGGCTTCACCGGAGCTGTGGCCTGGCGCTGGCGCACCGAGAATCTCGATAGCGCTCACCCCGTTGTAGCGCGACAGCTTCGGTGAGCCGTACGTCCACTCGCCAGAGGCGAAGGCACTGAACGGCACCATCTGCCCTTGGTCGTTGCGCACGTGCCACTTGCTCAGATCCTCCGGGTTCATCCGCGAGGTGCTGTCGCCCTGCAGATAGACCTTCTTCACTCGACCACGGTCGATGAAGTCGTTGACGTAGCTACCACCCCAGCCAATCTGCAGGGTGCTGTTGACGTCGGACAGGGAGACACCCAGGGTGCGTACCTTTTCGTCATCGATCAGCAGCTTGTACTGCGGCTCGTCGAGCAGACCGTTGGCCCGCACGGCGCTGAGCACAGGGCTCTGGTTGGCCAGTTGCAGGAACTTGTCGCGGGCCTCGTTCAGGGTGGCCTGACCGACGCCGGCGCGATCCTGCAGGAACAGGTTGAAGCCGGTGGCGTTACCCATTTCCATTACTGCTGGCGGGGCGAAGGCAAACACCATGGCATCGCGGAATTCACCGCCGAAGAATCGACCCTGTGCACGTTGTGCCAGCTCGAATACGCTGGTACCGGCGGCAGTACGCTCGACCACGGCTTGAGCATGATGAACGCCATACCCGAGCTCTGACCACGGCCAGCGAAGTTGAAGCCGGTCACGGTGAACACCGAGTTGACCACGTCCTTCTCGTCTTCGAGCAGGTACTTGCGCATGTCATCAACGACAGCTTGGGTACGCTCGGCGCTTGAGCCTGACGGGGTTTGTACCTGGGCGAACAGCACGCCCTGGTCTTCCTCAGGCAGGAACGCCGACGGAATCAAGGTGAACAGCCAGACCATTGCCGCGACGATGGCCGCATAGATGATCAGGAACGGTGCCTTGCGCTTGATCACACCGCGCACGCCACGCTCGTAGCTGTTGACGCTGCGCTCGAAGGTGCGGTTGAACCAACCGAAGAAGCCACGTTTCTCGTGGTGATCGCCCTTGGAGATGGGCTTGAGCATGGTGGCGCACAGCGCCGGCGTGAAGATCAGCGCGAGGATTACCGAGAGCACCATGGCCGAGACGATGGTGATGGAGAACTGCCGGTAGATGACACCCACCGAGCCGCCGAAGAAGGCCATGGGCAGCAGTACCGCCGACAGCACCACGCCGATGCCCACCAACGCGCCCTGGATCTGTCCCATGGATTTACGCGTCGCTTCGAGCGGCGATAGCCCCTCTTCGCGCATCACCCGCTCGACGTTTTCCACCACCACAATGGCGTCGTCCACAAGCAGGCCGATGGCCAGAATCATGGCGAACATGGTCAAGGTGTTGATGCTGTAGCCGAACATCGCGAGCACACCGAAGGTACCCAGCAGCACCACGGGCACGGCGAGGGTCGGGATCAGGGTGGCACGGAAGTTCTGCAGGAACAGGTACATGACCAGGAAGACCAGCACGAAGGCTTCGATCAGGGTCATGATTACGCCGTGAATCGACTCCTGCACCACGGGGGTGGAGTCGTACGGCATGACCACTTCCATCCCTGCCGGGAAGAAGGGTTTGAGGTCATCGATGGTTGCGCGGATCGCCTTGGCGGTATCCAGGGCGTTGGCCCCGGTGGCCAGCTTGATGGCCAGACCAGATGCCGCGTTGCCGTTGAACTGTGCACGAATGTTGTAGTTCTCGCCGCCCAGTTCGACCCTGGCGACATCGCCAAGACGTACCTGGGAGCCGTCACGGTTGACCTTGAGCAGAATGTCGCGGAACTGCTCGGGCGTCTGCAGACGGGTCTTGCCGATGATGGTGGCGTTGAGTTGCTGGCCTGGGCCAGCCGGCAGGCCACCGAACTGACCAGAGGAAATCTGTACGTTCTGCGCCTGGACGGCGGTGCGTACATCGACCGGGGTCAGCTGGAAGTTGTTGAGCTTGGCCGGATCCAGCCAGATACGCATGGCGTACTGGGCACCGAACACCTGGAAGTCACCGACGCCCGGGGTACGGGAAATCGGATCCTGCATGTTGGCGACGATGTAGTTGGAGAGATCCTGGTTGCTCATGCTGCCATCGGTGGAAACCACACCGATCACCAGCAAGAAGTTACGCACCGACTTGGTGACCCGTAGCCCCTGCTGTTGCACTTCCTGAGGCAGCAATGGCGTCGCAAGCTGCAACTTGTTCTGTACCTGAACCTGGGCGATATCCGGATTGGTGCCCTGGTTGAAGGTAACGATGATCTCCATGCTGCCATCGGAGTTGCTCGCCGAGCTGATGTAACGCAGCCCGTCGATACCGTTCATTTGTTGCTCGATCACCTGAACCACAGTGTCCTGCACGGTCTGTGCAGAAGCACCCGGGTAGTTGACCTGGATGCTTACGGCCGGGGCCGCGATACTCGGGTACTGGTTGACCGGCAACTTGAGGATGGACAGACCGCCCACCAGCATGATCACCAGCGCGATCACCCAGGCAAAAATCGGCCTGTCGATGAAGAAATTCGACATCGTGTAATCGCTCCTTAACGGTTGTCAGCCTGGTCGGAAGCCGACGCCTGCTGCGGTTCTGCCACGTTCTTCGCGTCGGTGGTCTTCACCTCGGCGCCTGGCTGCACGAACTGCAGACCTTCGGTGATCAGCTTGTCGCCAGGGTTCAGGCCTTCGAGGATCAACCAGCGGTTGCCCGCGGTACGCTCGGCCTTGAGCTGACGCAGCTCGACCTTGTTCTCGGCGTTGACCACCAGAGCGGTCGGGTCACCTTTGGGGTTGCGGGTGACGCCTTGCTGTGGAGCGAGGATGGCTTGCTGGTTCACACCGGCAGCCAGACGCGCATGCACGAACATGCCGGGCAGCAGGTTGTGATCAGGGTTGGGGAACACGGCGCGCAGGGTGACCGAGCCGGTGCCCTCATCGACCGACACTTCGGAGAATTCCAGGGTGCCTTCATGCTCGTAGTTGCTGCCGTCTTCGAGACGCAGCTGAACCTTGGCGGCGTTGTCGCCTGCTTTTTGCAGTTGACCGCTTTCAAGCTCGCGGCGCAGACGCAGCAGATCCTTGGTTGGCTGAGTCACGTCGACGTAGATCGGATCGAGTTGCTGAATGGTCGCCATGGCGTTGGTCTGGCCGTTGCTGACCAGAGCACCCTCGGTAACCGCAGAACGACCGACGCGGCCGGCGATGGGCGCCATCACCTTGGTGTAACGCACATTGATGCGCGCTTGCTCGAGCGACGCTTCGGCCTGCAGTCGGGCGGCCTGGGCTTCGTCGTAAGCCTGGCGGCTCACGGCCTGATCGGCGACCAGATCCTTGTAGCGCTCAGCCAGCGACTTGGCTGACGCCAGAGTGGCCTGAGCGCTCTTGGCAGCGGCTTCATAGACCGATGCATCGATCTGATACAGCTGCTGGCCGGCTTTGACTTCCGTGCCTTCCTTGAACAGACGCTTCTGGATGATGCCATCGACCTGCGGACGCACTTCGGCGATCCGGAAGGCAGCAGTGCGCCCCGGCAGCTCGGTGGTCAGGGTGTAGGGCTCGGCCTGCAGGGTCACGATACCGACGGTAGGCGCCTGTTGCGGTGGTGGCGCGGCATCTTCGCTGCAACCAGCGAGTGTCAGCGTGGCCAGAGCGATAGCGGAAACCATAGCGGCGAAGGCTGGCTTCTTCTGCATCTGAAAGGGCCTCTCATTTTCATATTGATTCGAGCCGCACGGGCGGTACCTAGGCAGATAGCCGAGGTGGATAGTAGGAATAGACGGTAAATATACTTACATCCGAGAATGTTTGTAAACGCATCTTTTATGTAACACTGTGGACGCCTAAGACCCTGCATGAGGGTTTTCATCCACTTTTTCGACCGTGGAACCTGCCCACATGGTGAGACGCACCAAAGAGGAAGCCGAAGAAACCCGTACGCACATTCTTGATGCGGCCGAGCGGGTGTTCTATGCCAAAGGCGTATCCAGCACTTCGCTGGCCGATATCGCGACCTCGGCCGGTGTGACGCGCGGCGCCATCTACTGGCATTTCCAGAACAAGGTCGACGTATTCCAGGCCATGCTCGACCGCCTCATGCTGCCCCAGGAAGAGCTGGCCCGGGCTTGCGAAAGCGAGGACGAGCCCGACCCGCTGGGCAGCATGCGCCAGTTATTGGTGCAGCTACTTCTGCGCATGTACAGCAACGCCCAGTGCCGCCGCGTGGGAGAAATCCTGCAATACAAATGCGAATACACTGCCGAACTCGGCGACCTGCGCCAACAGATGCAAACATTCAACCAAGATTGCGATCAGCGCATTGCAAAGACGTTACGCAACGCAGTGAACCGCGGCCAGTTGCCTGTCGACCTCGACTGCCAGCGCGCAGCGATCTGCCTGCACGCCTACATGGATGGCATCCAGGCACACTGGCTGCTCAACCCCGAGGCCTACGATCTCGGTGCCCATGCCCATGCGATGGTGGAAGCGATGATCGACATGCTTCTGCACAGCAAGGCACTGCGCAGCGCCTAACGCCCCGCTGCTGTCCTGCTCTAAGACCTTCTGGGCATACTCCGGCAACATCAGCTGTGTTTACATCCGTCCACCAATCAGCGCAGAGGTAGCAGACTGCCGCCGCACCTGAGCGGCTCGATTCATCGCCAGACCTATACAAAAGGATGGCCAATGCCAGTACGCACTCTGCTCCTCACTGCCGTTGCCATGCTCGCCTTCGCGGGCAACTCTCTGCTTTGCCGTCTGGCCCTGACAACCACGCAGATCGACCCCGCCACCTTTACCAGCCTGCGCCTGCTCAGCGGTGCGTTGATGCTGGCGTTGCTCCTGCGCCTGCGCCACCGCAGCTTCCCCGTCGGTGGTAGCTGGTATGGCGCCAGCGCACTGTTCATCTATGCGGCAGCGTTCTCCTTTGCTTACGTCAGCCTGGATGCCGGCGCAGGCGCTCTGCTGCTATTCGGCGCGGTGCAGATCAGCATGTTGCTATGGGGCTGGTGGCAGGGTGAGCGGCCAAGCCCGGCGAGCCTTGCCGGTTTGCTGCTGGCCTTCGCCGGGTTACTGGTACTGCTGCTGCCCGGCGCCAGTGCACCCGCACTTGTTCCCTCGTTGCTGATGCTGATCGCGGGCGCGGCTTGGGGCGCCTACTCGCTACTGGGTCGCGGTGCCAGCGACGCACTTGCCGCCACCACCGGCAACTTCCTGCGCTGCGTGCCAATCGCCGTGCTGCTCAGCCTGGTGCTGATGAGCAGCGCCAGTTGGGACATGCCCGGCGTTGTCTATGCCCTGGCATCTGGCGCCTTGGCGTCCGGCCTCGGTTACGCGATCTGGTACACAGCCATCAGCGAGCTCAAGGCCATTCAGGCGGCCACCGTGCAACTGAGCGTGCCGATCATCACCGCCCTGGCTGGCAGCCTGCTGCTCGGCGAAGCGCTGAGCCTGCGCTTGAGCCTGAGTTCACTGGCCGTACTGGGCGGAATCGCGCTGGTGCTTGGCGCCAAGCAGCACGCAAAGGTCTGAGTCGAACGATGCCACGCGCTGTCACAACTGCATGATCGACTGCCATCGGAGATATGCCATGCGCTTCGCAGCATCCCTGCGCCACCTGACCATCCTGCTCCTGGTCGCGGCGCTCAGCGCCTGCGCCAGCTGGGCGCCGCGCGACCCGTTGCATATCGATCTGGTCGGCCTCGAACCACTGCCGGGTGAAGGGCTGGAAGTACGTTTCGCGGTAAAGCTGCGGGTACAGAACCCCAACGAAAGCGCCATCGACTTCAATGGCGTGTCGCTGCAGCTGGATATCAATGATCAGCCCCTGGCCCGGGGCGTCAGTGACCAGAGCGGCCAGGTGCCGCGTTTTGGCGAGACCGTGATCAGCGTGCCGGTAACCATCTCCGCCTATTCAGTGTTCCGGCAGGCCTGGGGCGCCAGCGGCTATCAGCCTGGCCAGAGCTTGCCGTATCAACTACGCGGCAAACTCGCCGATGGCCTGTTCGGTACCCGCCGCTTCAACGACAGCGGGCAACTGACTTGGCCACCGGCACAGCCCGCCGTCAGGTAGCGGGCTCGTTTTCTGGCAGGATCTCCTTGTCCCCCGGCTTCTTGCCCTCTTGCGAGAAATGCTCGATCACCGCATTCAGCTCGGCGCCGAACAGCAGCACCGCACAGGAAATATGCAGGTAGAGCAGGAAGATGATGATCGCCCCGATGCTGCCGTAGGTGGCGTTGTAGTTGGCGAAGTTCTGCGCGTAATAGGCGAAGCCCAGCGATGCAGCGATCCACACGACCACCGCCAGCACCGAGCCCGGGGTGATGAAGCGGAAGCGCTGCTCGACATCGGGCGCCACGAAATACACCACCGCCACGACGATCATCAGCAGGGAAATCGCCACCGGCCAGCGCAGCCAGTTCCACAGGGTAACGACGATCTGCTCGATGCCGATCTGCTGCGCCAGCCAACTCATCACCTGCGGGCCGAGCACCATCAGTGCAGCAGCGGTGAGCAGCGCGGCGGCGATACCAATGGTGTAGAGCAGCGACAGGGGAATGCGCTTCCAGGGCTTGCGCCCCTCTTTCACGCCGTAGGCCTTGTTCATCGCGTCCATGGTCGAGCGCACCGCCGACGAGGCCGTCCATAGCGCCACCACGATACCAATCGAGAACAGGCCGGCCTTCTGGGTCTGCAGTTGATCGATGACCGGGTTGACCAGCTCCACCGTCGATTGCGGCAGTACCAGTTCGGCCTGCTGCCGCAGCCAGTCGAAGAACGGCTGCATGTCCAGCAAGCTGATCAGCGCGACCAGAAACAGCAGAAAGGGAAACAACGAGAAGAACATCTGAAAAGCCAGGGCTGACGCGTAGGTGGGCAGCTCGTCCTCGATGAAGTCACTTACCGTTTTCTTCATCACCTGGAACAGGCTGACACCCTCTAACTTGGGTAAAAACATAGCGCCTCCACTGGCTATGCCGGATCGCCCGCTCGCGGCCCGGTGAATCATTGGCAGATGCAGCACGCGATCCCGGATAAGGTGGCTGCTACCGGTTGGAGGTACCGAACACGATAGGAGTTCGGGTTATCCACACCTGCATCGTACAACTGGCAATACTCTCGGATCATCCCACGCACAAGTCTGGCCTAGACTGCCTGGCCATTTTTATGGCCACGGAGGCATCGATGCACAGGCAGACACTGAACCCGGATTCGGTATTCGACACTCTGCAATATGGCTTCAGTCAGGCGGTAATCAGCCAGGGCGGACGGCGTATTCACCTGTCCGGGCAGATCGGGGTGGACGCCCAGGAACGCCTGGTTGGCGAGGATCTGGCCAGTCAGACCGTCGCCGCCTTGCACAACGTTCGCAAGATCCTCGAACACGCTGGCGGCAGCATGACGGACGTATTGGTGCTGCGCATCTATATCGCTGCTGCAGCCCGCGACGAGCAAGCCTGCATCGTTGGGGCACTGCGCGAGTTCTTCCCCGAGCGACCTCCCGCAACATCCTGGATCGTGGTCACTGGCCTGTCGGAGCCCGAGTGGCTGATCGAAATCGAAGCCGAGGCGCTGCTCCCGGACGCCTGAAACAGCGATCAACCGGCAACAGCTAAAACCCTATATAATCTGCGGCCTTTTTATCATTGGTCTCAGAAGGATCCCCCGTGAGCACGCTGCCACCCTGCCCCGCCTGCAACTCCGAATACACCTACGAAGACGGCACCCAACTGGTCTGCCCGGAATGCGCCCACGAGTGGTCGGCCAACGCCAGCGAAGCGGCCGATGACGCCAAGGTGATCAAGGATTCGGTCGGCAACGTGCTGCAGGACGGTGACACCATCACCGTGATCAAGGATCTCAAGGTCAAGGGCTCGTCGCTGGTGGTCAAGGTCGGTACCAAGGTCAAGGGCATCCGCCTGGTCGATGGCGATCACGACATCGACTGCAAGATCGACGGTATCGGCGCAATGAAACTCAAGTCCGAGTTCGTCAGGAAGGTCTGATCAGCTAACTGCTCGCCTGCGTTGGCGAGCGTTCACTGCACCGGCAGGAAGTTCAGGAACATCAGGCTATGGGCGTAATTCACGCCGATACGCCGGTAGCGCTCGTCGAGCACGTCGCTGAGGTAATCCAGGCGCGCAACGATCTTGCCGAACTCCACGGCGAAGCTCAGGTTGCGACCCTGGTCGGATAGCTCGTTGGACAGCAGCAACGGATTGCCCTGAGCATCCCGCCGGGTCGCCAGTAGCCAGGTGGCCTTCTCGATATTGCGCGCGGCGTTGTGCACGAACTGCGCGTCGATGGTGTCGGTGATGTAGAACTGGGTGTTGCCGCCATGGGCGGTGACCAGCATGCTGCCGATGGCATAGATGAAGGCACCGACCCGATCCCCCTGGAACTCTGGGCTTAGCGCGTAGCTGAGGGCGACGATATCCTGCCGGCCTTGCAGTGAGGCAGGCGGCCTGCCCTGCTCGATAGCCTGTTGTACCGCCCGTTGAGTGGCCTCGCGATCACCCAGTCCACTCTTGCGCCATTCGCGCGGATTGCGCTGGTAGAGCTTGCCCATCAGGCGATACAGGCTATTGAGATTGTTGCGCATGCCGATGGTGGCAAGCCGGTCTGAATGCGTCTGGAACAGTTCGCTGGGCGCTGCGGGCGAACTGTTGCTGAGGAAAGCGCGGTTATCCTGATTGCGGGCGCAGCCACTCAGAAAGAGCGCCAACACCAGCAGTATCAGCGCCTGCCAACATGCCTCGCGCAGAGGCACGAGAGGCGCCGCCAGCGCAGTGGCGGTAGGTGTGTTGAAAGCTCGAGAGGCGTGCGAGTAATCCATTAACTCACGATCCATCCTTCCGCAGATGACATAACACTAGCAAGGTTTTGCCGTTATGCCCGTTACGGCGCTGCGCTCAAGACGCATGCCAGCCTGCGACATAGACCGCCGAACACCGTGCAAAGTTTTCCGACGGCGCAAATTAGCCTTACAAAGCCCACGGTCAAAGGCTTTCAGCGTGTACATTTGCAATCTTTACCCGTTGAGAAAGCTTCTCGATCAGCAACGAATGCTATGTTCCCCGCCCTGAAGATTTCGGCATATCAGTCGAGATCCAGCACGCCAAGGAGCATCATTGAGGTGAAGAAGGTCACTCTGCTTACACTGCTGGCACTGGCCATTGCTGGCTGCAGCCACGACACCCAGCAACGTGCCGCCACCATCAGCGTCGCCCAAACCGATGGGCAGGTCGATGTCGCTCGCGATCCGCAGCGGGTCGTCAGCTTCGATTACGGCAGCTACGACACGCTGATCGCCCTCGGCGTTGGTGATCGCGTGGTGGCAACTCCCGCCAGTGTGCCGCCCTACCTGGCGGACAAGGCCGGTGAGTTGCGCGATGCCGGCGGCATGAAGACCCCGGACGTGAACACAGTGCGTGCCCTGCAGCCGCAACTGATCCTGATCACCGGGCGCCAGGGCGAAAGCCGCGATGCTCTGCAGCAAGTGGCACCGACTCTGGATATGGGCATCACGGCGGGCGACTACTTCGACGGTGTGGCTCACAACGTCGAGCTGCTCGGGCAAATCTTCGACAAATCCACCGAGGCGCAGCAGGCACTCGCCGCACTGCGCAGCAAAGCCGACCAGGCTCGCGAAGTCATCGCAGCCTCAGGCAAACGCACCCTGGTGCTGACCCACAACGATGGCCGCTTCTCGCCAACCGAGCAGCCGGTGATCTATTCGCTGCTGCAAGCCCAACGCACCCTGCCCGCTCCAGCGCCTCAGGCACCCGGCGCGCCCCGTCAGCGCCCGCAAGCGATAACGGCAGAGACCATCGCGGCTGCCAACCCGGAAGTGATTTTCATCATCGACCGCAGCGCTGCCATTGGCGCAACACCGCTGGACGTAGCCACCCTGGCCCACTCGCCACTGGCCACCACACCAGCCGCCCAGGCCAAACGTATCGTCTACCTGGATCCGCCGCTGTGGTACCTCTCCGGTGGCGGCCTGCAGAGCCTGGATCTGCAGATCGACCAGGTGCTGGCGGCTTATCGCTGACAATGCCGGTGGGCTCGGATAGCCCCCGGCCCACCCTACAGCTCGCATGATTCGTAGCCTGGGTTGAGCGAAGCGATACCCAGGGAAGCGGTTTCCCAGGTGTATCGGTGTGAGGCCTGCTGCGAGCTTGGTGGGCTGAAGCCCACCCTGCTGTTGAACCGCACTCTGAACGGGGGATCGTCATGGTGGATGAAAAGAGCGTCATCCACCCTACGCGCTATGAGCTTCGGCCTGCGGGCTGTAGTGAGCGCTTCGGCAGTGTCGCGATAAGCAGGCCGGCGAAAATCATCGCACCGCCCAGCCAGTGGAATAGCTGCAGGGCCTCGTTCAGCAGGATCCAGCCGAGGATCGCGGTGAATACCGGCATCAGGTAGTTGCCCATGGCAGCTGTCGATGCACCGAGCACCTTCACGCCATGGTTCCAGCCCAGATACGCCACCAGCGAAGCGAACACCGCGGTGTAAGCGATGGCGGCCAGGTTGGCGGGAGTCGCCAGCAATTGCGCGCCGCTGGCCAGTTCGTAGAGGTACAGCGGCAGGATCAGCGGCACGCCGAGCAGCATGAAGATGCCCAGCAGCGCCAGTGGCGGGATCGGTGCCAGGTACGCAGCCCAGCGGCGTAGCAGTACGGTGTAGAGCGCCCAGTCGAGCACCGCCAGCAGCATGATGAGGTCGCCACGGTTGAACGCCAGACCGGCCAGGGTCTGCCAGTCGCCACGGCAGATCAGCACCAGCAGCCCCAGCACGGCCAGGGCCATGCCCCACCAGGCGCGGCGGGCCGGCCACTCGCCAAGCAACAGCCCGGCGCAGATGAAAGTCATCAGCGGAATGCAGGTGTTGACCAGAGTGATGTTGATCGCCTCAGTGGTCTGCGCAGCGCTGTACAGGAAGGTGTTGTAGCCCGCGATGCCGAACGCGGCGATGACCAGCAGGCGCCAGCCGGCATGTCGCAGGGCGGCGCGATGACGCCACAGCGGCAGCACCACGAACGGCAGCACGATGACCAGCGCCAGACTCCAGCGCCAAAACGCCAGGGCCAGGGGCGGAATCTCTCCAGCGAAGGCCCGCGCCACCAAAGCATTGCCAGCCCAGCACAGCACCGCCACCAGCACACCGGCAATCGCCAACTGGCGTGAAGATACGCTCGCGCTCATGACTGCAGCGGGCGCAAGCGGAACTGCTCGGGTAGTTGCTCGGCGCCGGTGACGGTCACGTCGAGATCCTTCCAGCGACCATCTTTCAGGCCATAGATGCAGCCATGTACCGACAGCGGCTGGCCACGGTGCCAGGCATTCTGGACGATGCTGGTGCGGCTGACGTTGGCCACCTGCTTCATCACATTCAGTTCGCACAGGCGGTCGACGCGCGCTTCCTCGTCAGCCAGCAAAGCCAGGTGCTCATACTGCTCGTAGTAGAGGTCACGGATATTGCGCAGCCAGCCATCGATCAGGCCGAATTGCTCATCGTGCATAGCCGCACGCACGCCGCCACAGCCGTAGTGGCCGGTCACCAGAATATGTTTGACCTTGAGCACATCGACTGCGTACTGGATTACCGACAGGCAGTTGAGATCCGTATGCAGCACGACATTCGCCACATTACGGTGCACGAACAACTCACCGGGCAACAGCCCAACGATGTCGTTGGCCGGCACGCGCGCATCCGAACAGCCGATCCACAGATACTCCGGTGTCTGCTGGCGAGCCAGGCGGGGAAAGAAGTCCGGGTCATTGTGGGTGATGGTTTCAGCCCAGCGCTCATTGTTGTCGAACAGGTGCTTGAGGTCGCTCATGCCAGCGGCTCCCGGAAAATGTCGATGTGCACCATACGGATGCATCGCCCTTTTTGACAAGGCGATTTCCATGCACTCCAGGCGACGCAGACAAAGGCACCGAGCAGGAAAGGCTGAATCTTTAGGTACGCACAGCCGTCCATTGCCTATAGCCATCGACTGATTTGGAGTTCGTCATGACTGACAAGACACCGGAAACCCAGAGACCGCTGAGCGACGAAAAGCTCAACGAGCCACCTATTCTCCGCGACGTAGTGGAAGACATTGCGCACCGGAGAGTGCGCGAGGCCAGCACGGGCGATGGGCGCAACGACGTTGAGAAGGCGCCACTATTGTCGGATGAATACGACCTGAGCCTGGTCGATGAGGAGCGCGAGCTGCGCCGTCAGGCACGCCGCTGGTAGGTCATTCGACCAGCGTGCAGGCCATCACCAATGCATCTTCACGGCCGCCCGGGGCTGGGTAGTAGTCGCGACGCCGGCCAATCTCGTTGAAGCCGTAGCGCTCGTACAGGCGGTAGGCAGATTGATTGCTGGAGCGCACTTCGAGAAAGCACTCCCCTGCCTTGAGCTGAGCGGCGCGCTCCATCAGATGTTCGAGCAGGCGCAGGCCCAGCCCGCGGCCTTGGCTTTCCGGCTTGACGGTGATGTTGAGCAGATGCGCCTCATCGATGATCACGTTGATCACCCCGTGGCCAACCTGCTGGCTGCCTTCGAACATCAGCCAGACTTCGTAGGACTTCAGGCTGTCGAGGAAAATGCCGCGTGTCCAGGGGTGGCTGAAGGCGGCGTATTCGATCTTCAGCACGGCGTCGATATCCGCCTCGGTGGCGCGGCGGAAGGAGATCGCGTCACTCATGCCGATGCCTCCAGCCAGCGCCGGCGAACCCGCTGCATGGCCTGCCACAGTTCGCGTTTGCGCTGCGGCTCATCCATCAACAGCTCAAGGCCCGGAAGCGCCCAGGCGGCGCCCAGTTCTTCGACCTGCAGCTCGCGGTTGTAGGCCTCTGCATCGGCGTCGCCTGCGAAACGAATCGCTGGTAGACCGATCAGCCACAGGCAGGCACAGGGCTCCTGCTCTTCCAGCCGCGCACCAATGAAACTCTGCACGAAATCCAGGGCTGCCTGCGGCCCCTGATCCATATTGCCGCGCACCAGCAATGGCCAGCGCACCGGCTCGCCGATGATCTGCGGGGCGTCTGGCAGGCCGGCGGCACGTAACAGATCCTTGAGCAACAAATAGGCCGGATCACGGCTCTGGAACGGTTCGCCGGTTGGCAGCTCGACCAGCAGCGCACAGCTGCCGGCACGCAGCAACTGCAGAGCGAAACGCGGTGGCGGTGCTGGGCGTTCGCGGGACGTAGGCGCACTGATTTCGGCCGTCGCCGCAGGCTCGCTGGTCTTGGTTGCAGAACCGGGCTTGGGTACTTCGATGCGTGGCCGTTCGCGAACCACTTCTTTAGCCGCTGGCGCGACCACAGGAGCGGCTGCCGGTGCCTTGGTCTGCACCTGAGGTGCCACGACCGCTTCAGGCTCCGGCTCTGGCTCGAAAGAAACCAGCAGCTCAGGCCGCGAAGGCGCCGCGAAAGGCAGTTCGACACGGGGCAGCCAACTGGCCACTTGCATGGCATCCAGATAGGCGCGGCGTCGCAGCTCGGTGTTCAAACGTCAGGTACCCGGCACTTCGATTTTCGAGGGCGCTGATTGTCGCGTGAATCGGCTGCTGCGGGTAGCCCCAATGATCCAACCAGGCCGCAAAGAAAAAGGATCGCCGCAGCGATCCTTTCCGAATAGCGCAGCGGCCCGTAATCAGGGCTTGGGCTGGAGGATCTCGATCCACAAGGCGCCATCACCCGCCGGCGCCTCACCGACCCGTGTGATGCTTCCGTTATCGCCAATCGCATAGCTGCCCACGGTCTGGCTTTTCTCGCCGGTCACCAGCAGCCACTTGCCGCTCGGAAAGAAAGCGATATTGCGCGGCTGCTTTTCCTTCAGCGGGTAGTTGCCGATAAAGCTCAGGCCACCACTCTGCGGGTCGACCTTGAAGGCAGACACAGAACTGGTGGTGCGCTCGGTGATGTACAGCAACGTGCCGTCTGGTGACAGACGAATATCAGCAGCCCAGATGCGCGGCGTGGGGTCGTCCTTGAGGTCGTTGTTAGCGGCGCTGCGGGCCTCGCCCCGGGCCAACCCCAGGCTCTCGGGAACACCTTCGGCAAGGCTGACCTGCTTCAGCGCGCCAGTGTCGGGGTCGATGGCATAGCCCGTGACACTGCCGCTGAGCTCACCGACCACATACAGGAACTTGCCATTGGGCGAGAACGCGATGTGCCGCGGGCCGGTTTTGGCAGCCGTGCTGGCAAAGCCGTCACCGATGGGCGTCAGCGCGCCGGTTTTCTTGTCCTGGCTGAACTGCAGCACCTTGTCGACGCCCAGGTTGCCGGCATACACGAAGCGGTCGCTGATATCGCTGCGGATCGAGTGGGCGAACGGGCCGGTTTTGTAGACCTCGGCCTTGTCCGACACACGCTGCTCGGCATCAATGGCTTGAACGGTGAGCACTGCACCGCCATAGGACGCGCCCATCAGAAAGCGCCCGCTACGATCAGTCGACAGATACGCCAGGCTGTCAGCCAACGGCGCCTGACTGAGCTTGTGCAGCTGCCCGGTTTTGCCGTCGATGCTGTAAACCAGCACGGTAAATGGCGCAACGCGTTGTGCGGCGAACAGCGTCTTGCCGTCGGGCGAAAGCGCCATCGGGTTGACCTTGTCCCCTGCCTGCGTCTGCTCGACGAGCGAGATCGCACCGTTGCTTTCGTCCAGTCGGTACTGGGAAATCAGGCCGTCGTTGGGGCTGGAAATGTAGGCGAAGGTCGTGGCGGCATGAGCCGGTGCGGCAAGAGCCGAGGTGAGCGCAGCAGCGAGCAGGAGCGGCTTGAACATGGTCGAGTGGCCTTTCTGTTGTGATTATTGTGGTCAGTCATCGTATGACCACACAATTATTACGGCAAGGGTCGCGCCCATACACACCCTGCTGCTGACCATGCTCAAGCACGGCTGGCAGCCGCCGATACGCTAATTACAACAATATCTGCCGACCAAAGAGGTCTTCATGTCATTACGCAATTTGAATATTGCTCCTCGAGCTGCCCTTGGGTTTGGCTTGATCGCGCTGATGGTGGCCTTCCTCGGCATTTTCTCGCTGACCACCATGTCGAGCATTCGCGACCGAGCCTCCACCATCGAAACCGACTGGGTGCCCAGCATCCGTACCGTCGATACCATTCGCGAAAACATGCTGCGCATCCGCACCATTTCCCTGCGCGTGGCACTCGACCCCGATCCCAAGAACATCGACATCTATGTCGGCCAGTACGAAGCACGCAACAAGATCCTGATGCAGAACATCCAGGACTTCGAGCCCTTCGTCGATACGCCGGACGAGCAGCGCATCTACGACCAGTTTCGCAAGGACTTCGCCGCGTATCAGCGGGGTATGGGTGAATCCTTCGTACTGGCGCGCAGCGGTGATCGGCAAGCGCTGAACAAGCTGCTGCTGGTAGACATGAAACCGGTCGTCGATGGCACCGGGGCACAACTGGCCGAGCTGGGCGAAATCTACGGCAAGGGCATCGAAAACGAAGGCAAGGTTTCGGCGGATGAATATGCCCAGTCGCGCCTGGTGGTCATCGCCGTCATCGTGCTTGCCGCACTGATTACCGTGCTGCTGGCCTGGCTGCTGACCCGCAGCATCGTTGGGCCGTTGAAGAATGCCGTACAGGCCGCGCAATACGTTGCTGACGGTGACCTGACCAAACGCATCGAAGTCGACGGCAGCGACGAGGTCAGCCAGTTGCAGACCTCACTGGCGCAGATGCAGCAGCGCCTGCGTGAAACCCTGGCGGAGATTTCCGGCTCCTCGACGCAACTGGCAGCGGCTGCCGAAGAGCTCAACATGGTGACCGAGGAAGCCGGTCGTGGGCTGCAGCAGCAGAACGACGAGATCGAACAGGCCGCCACCGCCGTCAACGAAATGAGCGCGGCAGTGGACGAGGTGGCGCGTAACGCGGTATCCACCTCGGAGGCCTCGAAGGCGTCCAACCAATCGGCCCAGGTTGGGCAAAGCCGAGTCTCGGAAACCATCGCGGCCATCAGCGGCCTGTCCGGCGAAGTGGAAAGTACCTCGGCACTGGTGCAGCGCGTGGCCGAGCAATCCCAGGAAATCGGCAAGGTGCTGGACGTGATCCGCGCCATCGCCGAGCAGACCAATCTGCTGGCGCTCAACGCGGCTATCGAGGCGGCACGTGCCGGTGAATCCGGGCGCGGCTTCGCAGTGGTGGCCGATGAAGTGCGCGCGCTGGCCCATCGTACGCAGAACTCCACCCAGGAAATCGAGCAGATGGTTTCCAGCATGCGTACCGGCGCCAGCCAGGCGCTCACCTCCATGCAGTCCAGCACCAGCAAAGCTCGCGAAACCCGCGAACTGGCACAGAGCGCTGGCACGGCGTTGAGCGACATCACCAACGGGATCAGCGAGATGTACGAACGCAACCTGGTGATCGCCAGCGCGGCGGAAGAGCAGGCTCAGGTGGCCCGTGAAGTCGACCGCAACCTGGTGAACATCCGTGACCTGTCGGTACAGTCCGCCACCGGCGCCCACCAGACCAGCGCCTCCAGCCACGAGTTGTCGCGCCTGGCTGCGGATCTCAGCCGATTGGTCGGGCGCTTCAGCGTCTGAGCAAAACCTGGGGCCAAAGAAAAGGATCGCCTCGGCGATCCTTTTCTTCATCACGGTGAGCGTCGCTCAAACGGTCGCGCCAGCATGCTGCTTGAGCAGGCTGACGAAAGCCTGGGCCGGCGGGCTCAGGTAGCAGGGTTTGCGCTGTAGCACGCCGATGCCACGGGCCGGTGCAGCCGGCAGCGGGTGGACGGACAGACTGCCATCGGCGTTGAAGGTGTCCGCCACGCTCGCCGGCAGCAGCGCATAGCCCAGCCCTGCCCGCGCCAAAGCGGCAGCGCTGCTCATGTAAGCGACCTCCCACGCGGGCTCGCGCAACAGACCCATGCGTTCGAGGGTCTGGTCGGCCATGGTGCGCAGGCTGGTATCTCGGGTGGTGGCCACGTATTCGAGATCCTGCAGGGCAGCCACCAGCTTTTCGCCACGCAGCCTGGCCAGGCCTCGCACCAGCAGCACCAGGCTGTCGTTGTAGAGGGGCTGAAAATCCAGCACGCCGGGTTCTTCCGCCACCGAGGTGATGGCGAAGTCCACTTCGGCGTTGCTCACCCACTGACGGATTTCCCCGGCGCGGCCATCGCGCAGGCTGATCTCGATCCCCGGATAGCGCTGGCGATAGTCGACCAGCACCCGGGGTAGCGGCTCGATGGCGACCGAGGGCAGCACCGCGATGCGCAGCGAACCGCTCTGCAGGTGCAGCTGTTCATGGGCGTCGTGCACCGCGTTATGCATGTCACGCAGCAAGCGGCGAGCCTGCTCGAGAAAGCGCACCCCGGCCTCGGTCAGCTCCACGCTGCGGGTGTTGCGCGCGAACAGCGACAGCCCCAGCGCCTCCTCCAGCTTGCGCAGGCTGTAGCTGAGAGCCGGTTGCGACAGATGGATCTGCTCGGCAGCGCGACTGAAGCTGCGCTGCTCGGCGATCAGCACGAAGGCTTGAAGCTGGCGAAAGCTGATATCCATGATCACCGCTTTTATAAAATTAACTTATCAATTGATATCACATTTCGAATTCACAACTAAATCCAGACACTGCAGGCTGCACTAAGGGTCTGTTGACGTTTCACGCACGGCCACGCCGGTGCTCGTTTTGCCGCGAGGCAAGGCACGAGCCGCGAAGTTTAGCGGGCTAAATGAGCCGGCGAGAAACGCAGCATCGCGGCAAAACGAGCCCGGCCCTGCGGGTTGCGCGGGAAATCTCGCCATGCGTCATTGGAGGACTTGAAAAGGGAACGCCATTCCCTGCGTCCTCCGCCTCACTTGGCGAGATTTCTCGCGGCAACGTGGCTCGCGCTGAAACGTCAACAGACCCTTAACCTCGACCTGGATCAATAATGATGACAACAGTCCATATCGGTTGTGGGGCAGGCTTCGCCAATGATCGGCCCGATGCCGCCCTAGCATTGGCGAGCGACCTGGCCGCTCGCGACGGCCGCCGCTTCCTGTTCTTCGAACTGCTCGCCGAACGCACCCTGGCCGAGGCGCAGCTGCGTCGCCTGGCCGACGCTGAAAGCGGCTACGCCACCCGCCTGTTCGACTTTCTCGAGCCAGTGCTGGAGATCTGCCTGGATGCCGGCATCCCGATCATCACCAATGGCGGCGCAGCCAATCCCAGCGCTGCGGCCCGGCGCTTGCGCAAGCAACTGCAGGATGGCCGATTCGCAGCGGCGCGAATTGCCTGCGTACTGGGTGACGATCTGCTCGACTCGGGTGAAGCGCTGCAACGCTGGTTGCCTGAGACGCTCAACGGCGAGGTGGTGTCGGTCAACGTCTACACCGGTGCCGACGGCATTGTTCAGGCCCTCGACGAGGGTGCAGATATAGTCCTCTGCGGTCGCGTGGCCGACCCCAGCCTGGCGGTTGGCCCGCTCCGCCATGCCTTCGGCTGGCAGGCCGAGGATTGGGATCGCATCGCCCTGGCCACCGCGGTTGGCCATTTACTCGAATGCTGCACCCAGGTCAGCGGGGGCTACTTCGCCCATCCGGGCCTCAAGGACGTACCGGATCTGGCCAACGTCGGCTGCCCGATCGCCAGCATCAGGGCCGACGGCCATTTGACCATCGGCAAAGCCGCCGGCACCGGTGGCTGCGTCAGCGAACGCACGGTCAAGGAACAGCTGCTCTATGAAGTCCATGACCCCGCCGCCTACCTGACCCCGGACGTGACTCTGGACCTGAGCCAGGCAACAGTGCGGCAGGTCGGTCGTGATCTTGTAGAGGTCGACGGCATACGTGGTCATCCACGCCCGGCCGAACTGAAAGGGCTGGTCGGTCTGCGTGGCAAATGGTTTGCCGAGGCGGAAATCTCTTACGCAGGGCCTGGCGCCCTCGCTCGCGCCGCCCTGGCCCGGGACATTCTGCTGCAGCGCTGCGCCCGCCTGGCGCCGCGGCTAACCCCCTGGATCGACCTGATCGGCGTCGCCAGCCTGTTCAACGACGCGCGAGGCGAGTGGCTACAGCAGCGCCTGGCCGAAGCAGCGGACCCGCAGGATGTGCGTCTGCGCATCAGCTTCGTCGACCACGACAAGGCCCTGCTGGAAAACCTGCTGCTCGATGCCGAGTCGCTCTACACCAACGGCCCGGCGGGCGGCGGCGGTGTGCGCCGGCACCTGAGCGAATCCCTGGGCACGGCGAGTTTCTTCATCCCTCGCACCGCGGTGCAGCAACAGGTGGAGTGGTTCTGATGAGCGACAAGGTACTGCTATGCGACTACGCCCACGCCCGCGCTGGCGACAAGGGCAACATCCTCAGCGTGGCGGTGTTCGCCTATGACCCGGCGCATTACGCCTGGCTGGCCACCGAGCTGACCAGCGAGCGGGTGGCGGGCTGCCTGGCTCACCGGCGGATCGGCAGCGTGCGCCGTTATGAGTTGCCGAATCTGGGCGGCCTCAATTTCGTGGTGGAGAACGCGCTGGAAGGCGGCGTCAACGCCAGCCCCGGCATTGACCGGCATGGCAAAAGCCTGAGCTATGCACTGCTCGATCTGAGGCTGCCCGCGCCCTCCTGAACTCACGCAACGCCAGACCCGCGACTCCAACAATAATAAAACCGGAGAGATCGTCATGATCACCGCCCTCGGCTTCACCCTGATGTTCGCCATCGTCATCCTGATTCTGATGCGCCGCATAACCCCACTGGTGGCCTTCGTCACCCTGCCGGTCATCGCCTGCCTGCTGGCCGGTTTCGCGCCTGCAGAAATTGGCAAATTCATCACCGAAGGCCTGAAAACCGTGGCGCCCACAGCCACGCTATTCATCTTCGCCATTCTCTACTTCGGCATCATGCGTGATCGCGGTCTGTTCGACCCGCTGGTGCGCTTCCTGCTCAAGAGCACCAAGGGTCGCCCGCTGGCGGTCGCCATCGTTACCGTCGCGGTGACGGCGGTCACTCACCTGGACGGCATCGGCGCCGCCACCTTTCTGCTGGTGATTCCCGCCCTGCTGCCGCTGTACCTGCGCTTGGGCATGAGCCGGCAGATGCTGCTGTGCCTGGTGGTGCTCAGCGCCGGGGTGATGAACATGGTGCCCTGGGGCGGCACCACCACGCGCGCTGCCGCGGTGTCCGGGCTGGATGCTTCGCAGTTGTGGATATCGCTGATCCCGATTCAGGCCATCGGCCTCGCCCTGGTCATGTCGCTGGCGGTATTTCTCGGCCTGCGCGCGCAACGCAGCTTCGCCGCCAGCGGCGGGGTGATCGCCGACAGCGAACCAGCCGACGCGCCACAGCCCGACACCTCGCAAATGCTCGCCCCCAACACCTGGCGCTACTGGGCCAACCTGGCGCTGACCGCGGGCATTCTGGCCTGCCTGTTCACCGGCGCCTTCCCGCTGTTCGCCTGCTTCATGGTTGGTTTGGGTGTAGCGCTGCTGCTCAACTATCCAAGCCTGGACGAACAGAACCGCGCCCTGCGCGCACACGCCACCGATGCCATGCAAATGGCCCTGGTGATGCTCGCTGCCGGCATCCTGCTCGGGGTACTGGCCGGCGCCGGCATGTCCGACGGCATGGCCCACTGGATGATCAACGTGCTGCCCGAAGGCTCGGCCAACTGGATTCACGTGATCATCGGCGCCTTTGGCGTGCCGCTGGGCATGCTGTTCTCGCCGGATGCTTACTACTTCGCACTACTGCCCGTGATTCGTGATGTCGCGGTAGCGGCTGGTGTCGATCCGGCAGCTGTGGCCAGTGCCATGCTGATCGGCGAAAACACCGGTTTCGGCGTCAGCCCGGTGGTGCCCAGCGTGTACCTGGCCATCGGCCTGGCCGGCGTCGAGCTGTACAAGCACATTCGCTATACCGTGCTGTGGGCCTGGGGCATCAGCCTGATCATGCTGGCCTCGGCCGTGCTGCTGGGAGTGGTGACGGTCTAGACGAGTTCGCGCGAATCCGTAGGAGCCCGCTTGCGGGCGATGCGGTGGCAGGCTATGTCGGTATTGGCGTCATAGCCGCCATTCGCCGGCAAGCCGGCTCCTACAGGATCGTGGTGATCTTGCAGGGCGTGGAAATGAAAAAGGATCGCCGAGGCGATCCTTTTTTGCAGCAATTAAACCAGCGCGTCTTACAGCGCCTGATCCCACGCACGGTCGCCGTGCTCATCCTTGATGCGCGTCGGCAAGCCCATCACATCCAGCGCCTTGAGGAATGGCTGAGCCGGCAGCTCCTCGACGTTGACCATGCGCTGCACGTCCCACTCGCCACGAGCGACCAACAGGGCTGCCGCCACCGGTGGTACGCCTGCGGTGTAGGAGATGCCCTGGCTGTCGGTCTCGGCATAGGCTTCTTCATGGTCGGCCACGTTGTAGATGAACACTTCGCGCGGCTGGCCATTCTTGGTGCCTTTGACCAGATCACCGATGCAGGTCTTGCCGGTGTAGCCCGGCGCCAGCGAGGCGGGATCAGGCAGCACGGCCTTGACCACTTTCAGCGGCACGACTTGCAGACCCTCTGCTGTGGTTACCGGTTGTTCGGAGAGCAGGCCAAGGTTCTTCAGCACGGTGAACACGTTGATGTAGTGCTCGCCGAAGCTCATCCAGAAACGCACGTTGGGCACGTTGAGGTTCTTGGAGATCGAGTGCACTTCATCGTGACCGGTCAGGTACAGGTTCTGCTCGCCAACAACGGGCAAGTCGTCGGTGCGCTTGACCTCGAACATGGTGTTGGTCGTCCACTGGCTGTTCTGCCAGCTGTACACCTGCCCGGTGAACTCGCGGAAATTGATTTCCGGGTCGAAATTGGTCGCGAAATACTTGCCATGGCTGCCGGCATTGACGTCGAGGATGTCGATCGACTCGATCTTGTCGAAATGCTCTTGCTGGGCCAGGGCTGCATAGGCGTTAACCACACCTGGGTCGAAACCGACGCCGAGAATGGCCGTGATGTTCTTCTGCAGGCATTCCTCGAGGTGTTTCCACTCGTAGTTGCCGTACCAGGGCGGGGTTTCGCAGATCTTGCCCGGCTCTTCGTGAATGGCGGTGTCCAGATAGGCCACGCCGGTATCGATGCAGGCACGCAGCACCGACATGTTGAGGAAGGCGGAACCGACGTTGATGACGATCTGCGATTCGGTCTCGCGGATCAGCGCCTTGGTCGCCTCGATATCCAATGCATTGAGCGAGAAGGCCTGGATGTCAGCGGCAACCTTGAGGCTACCCTTGGCCTTGACGCTATCGATGATGGCCTGGCATTTGGAGATGTTCCGTGACGCGATGGCAATACGACCGAGTTCGTCGTTGTGCTGCGCGCACTTGTGGGCCACCACCTTGGCGACACCTCCTGCACCAATGATAAGGACGTTCTTCTTCAATTGTTTCACCTCCAGGATACTGCGTTGCTGAGTCAGTTACTGCGTTATCAATGGCCTGCTCGCGGCCTCGCAAGTCAGGCTGTCGTAGCCGTAGGATGGATCGAGCGAAGCGATACCCATCGAAGCCAGCGGCGATCACCGTGATGGGTATCGTCGCTGCGCTCCTCGACCCATCCTACGAACAACAAATTGCGGTATTACGAAAGGCTCGACAGGTAATCGTCGAAACCGAATTCACGTACCACCTCGACACTGCCATCAAGTTGCTTGACCACGATGGCCGGCATCTTCAGGCCGTTGAACCAGTTCTTTTTGACCATGGTGTAACCGGCCGCATCGACGAACGACAGGCGATCACCGATCTGCAGCGGTTTCTCGAACCCGTACTCGCCGAAGATATCGCCGGCCAGGCAGGATTTACCGCACACCATGTAGGTGTGCTCACCCTCGCTGGGCGCCAGCTTGGCGTTGAGGCGATAGATCAGCAGGTCGAGCATGTGCGCTTCGATGGAGCTGTCGACCACGGCCAGGTGCTTGCCGTTGTAGAGGGTGTCGAGCACGGTGACTTCCAGCGATGCGCTGCCGGTGATAGCCGCTTCGCCTGGCTCCAGATAGACCTGCACGCCGTACTTCTCGGAGAACGCCTTGAGGCGCGCGCAGAAGGCGTCCAGCGCATAACCTTCGCCGGTGAAGTGGATGCCGCCACCGAGACTGACCCACTCGACCTTGTGCAGCAGGTGGCCGAAGCGCTCTTCGATGTGGCTGAGCATCTGATCGAACAGGCCGAAGTCGCCGTTCTCGCAGTTGTTGTGGAACATGAAGCCGGAGATCTGCCCGATGACCGCTTCGATCTTCGCCGGATCCCACTCGCCCAGGCGGCTGAACGGACGTGCCGGGTCGGCCAGCAGATAATCCGAGCTGCTCACCTGCGGGTTCACGCGCAGGCCACGCACCTTGCCTTCGGACGCCTCAGTGAAACGCTCGAGCTGGCCGATGGAGTTGAAGATGATCTTGTCGCAGTTGGCCAGCATCTCCTCGATCTCGTCGTCGGCCCAGGCCACGCTGTAGGCGTGGGTCTCGCCGGCGAACTTCTGGCGACCGAGCTTGAGCTCGTAGAGCGAGCTGGACGTGGTGCCATCCATGTACTGCTGCATCAGGTCGAAGACCGACCAGGTGGCGAAGCACTTGAGCGCCAGCAGCGCCTTGGCACCGGAGTGTTCACGCACGTAGGCGATCTTCTCCATGTTGCCCAGCAGCTTCTGTTTGTCGATGAGGTAGTACGGCGTTTTGATCATTGCGCAGTCCGTAATAAAGGTCGGCCAACAGGAGCCCGCCAGCCTCCTGAAAAAAGCGGACGCGAATTGTGCCGACAACCGCCACAGATCGAAAGACCGCTGAGCATATTTTGTCCATTTACGGATATTTCAGGCCGCGACCGGAGCAGCGCCGTTCAGCCGATTCGCCGCCGAGCATGCCCACCGGCGATGACGGCTGCGTGACAATGCAGCGACGTGCCGCTTTCCCGTACAATTGGCGTTTTTTCGAAATCGAGCGACAGCCCCGCGATGATCGATCCCAAACGCGTATTGCGCGCCCTTGCCGAGCACTGGGCGCTGCTCGAACCACTCTGCGAAAGCTTCGACAGCGGCACCCTGAGCCTGGTGGATCTGCGCAAGCAGCTCACCGCGCAGTTACCGCCGCAAAGTACCGCGGTGGACGTCACCGCGCTGCTCGACCAGTGGATCCGCCTGGACATCCTGGTGCCGGTGGCCAAGAGCCCCAACCGCTTCGAGCTCAACGCGCAGATTCACGACTTTCTCGCCTACCTGCGTCGTGAGCATCGCCTCGGTCTGTGCCTGGAAATCGAAGCCTACCTGCGCCATCTCGAGCGCCTGGCGGGCTATATCCAGGATGCCTTCGAGATACGTGACGGCAACGACCTGGCCCGTCAGTTGCGCCTGCTCGACATGCGCGTTCGCGACGTCCTGAAGAAGCTCGGCAACGATGAGCAGGCACTGGTAGGCGTGGCCGAACGGGCCAAGACCAGTGACCGGCAGATCCCGCTGCGCCAGCGCTACGCCGAAGTGCTGGCTACCTGGGACGAGTATGTCGAACCGATGATCCAGCTGGTCGCCGCCGACGGCGCCTTCGAGCAGGGTGTGCGCCGCGTCGAGCAGGTGCTGCTCAAGCTGCTCGGCGAACAGCAGCGCCTCGGCCAACTGGTCGATGATGACCTGCTGCTGCGCACCCACGCGCGCATCCTGGAAATGCAGACCACCGCCCAGTTGACCCTGCGCAAGGCCCGCGAGCTGCTGCTGCCGCTGCGCGAGGAAGCACGTCGCCACAACGCCGTGACCCGCGGCGCTGCGTTGGCCCTGTCGGTAATCCGCAAGAAGGGCATCGAGGCGGTGCCACAGGCAGCCATGCCGATGTTCACCCGTCCGCAGAGCAACTTCCTCGGCAGCGCGTCCCAGGTCGAGGCTTATGTGTATGCCCTGGCTCGCTTCGAGGCCAAGCCCAATCATTTCCCGAAGGCCAGCGGCAAGCGCAAGGGCGACAGCCCACGGGCACCGAAAACCGCCCGGGAAATGATCGACCGCTGCGAACAGTCACTGCCGCTGCCGGATCTGATGACCTGGCTGCTGGAACAGGAGCCCGAAGGCGCCACCGACGAACTGCTCTACTGGTTCTCGCGCCTGTCGCGCGAAGGCCGCTTCCAGCGCGATCGCCTGGAGCGCCAGGTCTATCTGACCCGCGAGCACGAGATCAGTATCAGCTCCTATGCCCTGGTGGGTCGCCCGAGTGCCTAGCCCCTCGTCCACCACCGGCCATCACGAATTCTCGGCTGTAGCCCAGGCTCCAGCTGCCAACGAGCACCGCACATGAATATCGACCTGAAAGAAATGACCCAGCTCGCGGCCGCTTTCCGCGACCTGTTCAAGGGCTACCACATCTCCCGCAGCGAGCCCGAGTGCTACGCCCAGCTGTCGAGCATGCAGGATCAGTATCGCGCCCTGTTCCGCGCCCTGGGCTTCGAGCTGGTGTGCGACCCACGCGGCTTCTACTACTTTGTACCGGAACAGGCCGCGCCGCAGGTCAACAAGACCGCCCAGCGCCTGGCGCTGTTCACCTTCATCCTGGTCGAGCACCTGGCCGATCAGGGTCGTGACCCGCTGTCGGTGCTTGACGGCGGCAGCATCGGTCGCGATGAATTGCCGGCCCTGCTCGACAAGTACCGCGACCTGTTTCTGCAGGCCGAAGTCACCACCCATGAAGAGCTGGAAGACAAGGTCATCCGCCGCCTCACCCAACTCGGCTTCGCCGAAGACAGCAACGGCGTGTACCGCTTCCTGCCGCCGATGCATCGTTTCCTCGACGTCTGCCTGGCCGTGCAGCACGACCGAGACCTGGCCGCCAGCCTGCACAGCACCGACCTGCCGCTGCCGGCCCCGATACTGATCGACGATGACAGTGGTGACCCGATCATCACCCTCGACGATGCCGTCGAAGAATCCGAGGAAGAAGCCATGGCCCGCGCCCTGGCTGAAGAGCGCGCTGCACAGGAGCAAGACGCATGACCCAGGAACGCTACGGCATCCGCCGCTTCGCTCTACTGAACACCGCCGGCTACAGCCTCGGCCTGTTTCCGCTGGAAAACCCGCTGTCGGTGTATGGCGCCAACAACCTCGGCAAATCGGCGTCGATCAACGCCCTGCAGTTTCCGATTCTGGCGCGCATGTCGGACATGAGCTTCGGCAAGTACAGCCTGGAGCAGTCGCGCAAGTTCTACTTCGCCACCGACACCAGCTACATCCTCGTCGAAGTCGCCCTGCCTCACGGCCCCCACGTAATCGGTGTGGCTGGGCGCGGCCCCGGTGGCGGCTTCGGCCACCAGTTCTTCGCCTATGCGGGCGAGCTGGATCTGGATCACTACCAGCAGGGCGGCACCTGCCTGCGTCAGCGCGAGCTGTTCAAGAACCTCGGCCAGGCCGGCATCACCGCCTATGAGCTCAAGCCCGACGAACTGCGCCGGCTGCTGGTCGGCGGGCACACCAGCATCCCGCTGGATCTGACCCTGATTCCGCTGCGCTCGACCAGCGAGCAGAGCCTGAAAACCTTCCGCGCGCTGTTCATCAACCTGCTGCACATGCGCGAGATCACCGCCGCCAAGCTCAAGCAGCTGTTCCTCGATGCCTTCGAGCACAGCCTGCGCTCCGGCAGCGTCGACTACATCGCCGCCACCGAAGAAGCGTTCCGCGACGTGCGCCGCATGGAGCAGGACTACCAGGCGCTGGTCACCGCCGGCCCGCTGATCGAGGCCCTGGCATCCGGCGTGAACCAGCGCGAACACCTGCGCGGCAAGCTGCATCGCCTGTCGCCGCTGCTCGACTCGTTGCTCGGCACCTGGCACGACTACGCCGATGCCCGCAAGGAAGAGCTGGTGATCCAGGCCGAGCACTACCGTAACGAGCAGGATGGCCTGCAGAACGATCAGCGCGGCGGCACCCAGGAACTGATGCGCATGGAGCGCGAGATCAGCGAGATCCAGCGCTGGCTCGGTGAACTGGCGGTGCTGAAGAACCGCTTCGCCCTGGTCGACGACGTCAAGGTACTGGAGGCCCAGTTGCTGGCCGCCAAGGATGCCCACGACGAACTGGCCGGCGCTCTGGCTCAGTCCCGTCAGTTCTCCAGCGAAGACCTGGACGAACGTCTGCGCGATCTGGAAAAACGCCTCAAGTCGGTCAAGCAGCAGCTCGACCACGCCGACAACAACAGCTACTCGCGCCTGCGCGAAGAGTTCTCCCAGGCTGACGTCGATCGCCTGATGCGCCTGTTCAACGGCCAGTTGTTCAGCCTGCCGCTGGGCGAGAAGGGCATTCAGCTCGACGACGGCGACGTGTGGGTCAAATCCCTGGAAGCGATTCTCGACAGTTTCAAGGGCGAGCACTTCCAGGTGCCCGGTCTGGATATCGACCTTTCGAACATCGAGCCGCCTGCCCTGCAGGCCCTGGCCGACCGCGCCGCCCTGCGCGATCAGAAGGATCGCCTCGACCGCGAATACAAGCAGCTCAAGACCCAGCAGTCGGTGGCAGCCGACCGCGCCGCCAGCAAGGCCCAGGCCGAACAACTGTACCAGGCCGTACTCGACGCCCAGAAGGCGCTGGAAGACTTCCGTCGCAGCCAGACGCTGACTGCCGAGGAAGACGGCAAGCTGGAAAAACTCGCCCAGCTGGAAGGCGCCCAGGACGAACTCAAGCGTGCCAGTGATGCCTTCACCGAGCGCGTCCAGCAACTGTCCGCCAAGCTGCAACTGATCGGCCGTCAGATCGCCGACCTGGAGGCCAAGGAGCGCACGCTGGAAGACGCCCTGCGCCGTCGCCAGTTGCTGCCTGCCGACCTGCCCTTCGGCACCCCTTACATGGAGCCGGTCGACGACTCACTGGACAACCTGCTGCCGCTGCTCAACGACTACCAGGACACTTGGCAGGGTCTGCAACGCAGCGACGGGCAGATCGAGGCGCTGTACGCCCAGGTGCGCCTCAAGGGCGTCGCCAAGTTCGACAGCGAAGACGACATGGAGCGTCGCCTGAAACTGCTGGTCAACGCCTACGCCCACCGCCAGGACGAGGCCCTGACCCTGGCCAAGGCGCGCCGTGCAGCAGTGACCGACATCGCCCGGACCCTGCGCAACATCCGCAGCGACTACGACAACCTCGAGCACCAGTTGGCACTGTTCAACCGTGAGATCAACAAGCGTCAGGTTTCCAACCTGCAGAGTTTCCGCATCGTCCTCGCGCCGAACAAGGATGCCCTGCGGCATATCGATCAGATCATCCACAGCGCCGGTCAGTACGAAGAAGGCGAAACCCTGTCGGTATTCGACCTGCAACAGAGCAGCGAGCAGGATGTGAAGAACGAAGAAGCCAAGGACTACCTGTCGCGCCTGGTGGCTGCCAACGGCAACCAACTGGGCCTCAAGGATCTCTTCGAGCTGGCCTTCGAAATCACCAAGGTACACGGCCAGCCGGTGATCCACACCGACATCGACGGCGCTGCTTCCAACGGCACCACGATGACCATCAAAGCGCTGACCAACATGTACCTGCTGCTGCACCTGATGGATCGCGATCAGGCCGGCCGTGTACGCCTGCCCTACTACCTCGACGAGGCAGCGGACATCGACGAGCGCAACCAGCAGGCGCTGATCGAGACCAGCCTGCAGCTCGGTTTCGTGCCGATTCTCGCCTCGGTGAAACCCCAGGTCTCGGCCACCGTGGCCATCGACCTGGAAGGTGGCAGCGGGCCGAACGGCATCTACATCGACGAAGCCGACTGGAAGTACATCAAACGCCGCGAGCAAACCGAAGCACCGGCAAACAGCGAGCAGGGTGCAACCGAGCCGGCCTGATAGCGCTGCACAAAACAAAAGGCCCGCGTTTTTACGCGGGCCTTTTGCATTCAGTGACGCTTATCTGGGCAGGGCTATTTTCGGCGCCCACTCCAGCCACTCCGGCTGATACTCGTCGAACAACGCAAAGGTCTGTCCAGGCCTGGCGGTATTGCTCTCGGTATCTGGCGTTGCGAAGGCGACGCCACCTGCGACCAAGGTTTCCAGCGACTCGGTGCGCACCGTCATGCCTTTGAACAAGCCGATATCGACACCGAACCCCGAGCTGTTCCAGAAGCGGCTACCGGTCTTCACCAATCCGGCATAACGCGGCTCGATAAGAATCTGGATCAGCACTCGATCTGCAGTGGCTCCCAGCTCGTAGCTAGTCACTTTGCCAACCTGAATCTCGCGGTAGGTGACCGGCGCACCGGCCTTCAGAGAGCCACGCCTCGCGGCGCTCAACACCAGGCGCAGCCCCGGCTCGTCGATCACCTGCTCGGGAGCGCTCTTGAGCGCAACGAACTGGTTCTGCCGGCCATCTTTCTGCTCCGATGGCAGCACCTCGATGTATTGGCCGCCGATCAGCGTGTCGAGATTCTGCGCGCCGCTCAAACTGACTTCCGGCTTGACCACCCAGAAACGCGACCCAGGGCGCAGCACCTGCCGAGTCGCAGTGGTTATGCGCCCATGCAGAGTGACCGCTTGCAGGTCGTCGGTCAGCTCGACCCGCTCGATCTTGCCGATATCCAGCCCCTTGAAGCGGATGGCGGTACCCGGCGACATGCCGTCGCCACGCTCCACGCGAATGCTGATTACATCGCCTTCCTGCCTGGCCGCTTCCTGGTCGGCAAACAGGTTGAAGCGCTGCACGCGCTTTTGCTCAGCCGGAGCCTTCAGGTCATCGGTCTCGAAGGCAATGCCTCCCGACATGAGGGTCTGCAGCGATTCGCTCTTGACCTCGATGCCGGACAAACCACCCTTCAAGGTGATGCCGCTGACATTCCAGAAGCGCGTGGTTCGATTCACCAGCCCGGCGTATTCGGGCTCGATATGCACGCCGAGCACGACCTGCTTGTTGTCCCGCGACAACTGGAAGCTCTGCACCGTCCCCACTTTCATCTGTCGGTAGAGAATCGGGCTGCCCACGTCCACTGAGCCGAGCGTATCGCTGAACAGCACCAGGTGCAGTCCTTCGGAACCTAGATCCAGCGGCGGCGCCTTGGCCCGTGCAACGAACTCGCGACGTGGCGCACCGCCCAGCTCACCGGGGCGAATGGCGATGTAGTTACCTTTGACCAGCGCCTCGATACCGGTAATGCCTGCCAGCGAGATCGACGGTTTGACCACCCAGAACTGGCTGCCTTCAACCAGGTAATCCTCAGCCAGGGGATCCATGGCCAATTCCGCCGTGGCACTCTTCAAATCTGGATCGACTTTCAGGTTCTTCAACGTACCGGCCTGAATGCCTTTGTACATCACAGGTGTACGCCCGGCCTGCAGGCCCTCGAAATCGGTCAATTTGACCACGGCCTTGATGCCCGCCTGCGCGGCATCGAAGTCCTCATAAAGCCGGAAGGGTTTGCTCGGATCGGTGGGCGGGCTGTCCTTGCGGTGCTCCGGCGTCGCAAAGGCGATGCCGCCCGCCACGATGCTGGCCAGGGACTCGCTACGAACCTTCACTCCCGAGAAATTGGCATCGATGCTGATGCCGCTGGCGTTCCAGAAACGCGTATGTTTGCGCACGAGGTCGGCATAGGCCGGCTCGATGAATACCTTCACATCGACCGAAGTCTGGTCATTGGCGAGCTCATAGCTTTTTACTCGACCGACCTGGATCTGCTTGTAGAACACAGGACTGTCACGGTTCAGCGAGCCAAGTCGCTCGGCCTTGAGGATCAGGTGCAGGCCGGGCTGCTCATCCGATAGAGGAGGTGCCTGAGGCAGCGCCTGAAAATCATAGGTCGGCTCACCGGTTCCTGGACTAACGGAGATGTAGTTCCCGGAAACCAGCGTCTCCAGCCCAGTGATACCCGCGAGGCTAACGCTCGGTTTGACCAGCCAGAAGCGCGTACCAGAACGCAACTGGTACTCGACGTCTTTGCTCATCTCCAGCGTGGCGATCACTCCGCGCTGCTTCTCACTCTGATCCAGGGTCAGGCTCGATACCTTGCCGATCGACATGCCTTTGTAGACCACCTCGGTCTTGCCGGCCTCGATGCCTTCACCGCTGGCGAATACCACCTGAATCTCGATGCCCGCCTCACTGTAGGCACGCCAGCCCAGCCAGCCACCGATCAGTAAAGCAATCAGCGGCAGCACCCATATCGCAGACCAGTTGGAAGCCGGACGCGTCCTGGCCGTGGGCAGATCATTCATGGTCGTCATCCGATTCCGTGTTATCCCAAATCAATCGAGGGTCGAAGGTCAGTGCTGCCAGCATGGTCAGAATCACCACACTGGCGAAAGCCACCGCTCCCATCCCAGGCTCGACGCTCGCCAGACTGCCGAATCTGACCACCGCCACCAGAATGGCGATGACAAAGATATCCAGCATCGACCAGCGCCCGATCCATTCGATGAAGCGGTACATCAAAATTCGTTGGCGAGCCGACATCGGCTGATGGCGCTGCACCGAATAGAGCAGCAGGCCGATCCCGACCAACTTGAAGGTCGGCACCACGATACTGGCGATGAACACTACCGCCGCAATCGGCAACATGCCATGACCGACAAGGGTAATGACACCGGACATGATGGTGTCTGGCTGGCCCTTGCCAAGGGAGTTGATCGTCATGATCGGTAGTATGTTCGCGGGAATGTAGAGAATGGCGGCGGTGATCAGCAACGCCCAGGTACGTGCCAGGCTATTGGGCTGGCGTGGATGTACCCGTCCGCCACAGCGCGAACAGAACTGCCGCTTCACTTCGGGCTCGTGGCGATTGAGCTGGTGGCATTCGTGGCAGATCAGCAGCCCGGCATCAATGGCGCGCACTGATATCCTCCCCCGCCAGGGCTTCCCAGATCTGGTGAGGCGACATCGTCACCTCCAACCAGACCTGCACCAACAGCAGTGCAATGAAACAGACCAGGCCAAAGCCCAGCGACAAGGCTGCGATATCGGCCAGTTTGACGATGGAAACCAGAATGCCCATCAGGTAAACCTCGAGCATGCCCCACTCGCGCATATGGTGATAAATACGGTACAGCAGCAACCCGTAGCCACGGCCAACTTTCAGGCTGATGCTCAGGAGTACCAACAGCTGACAGAGCAGCTTGAGCAGCGGCACCGCCATGCTGCACAGGAACACCACCACGGCGATGCTTTGCATGCCACTGTTGTACAGACCGAGCACTCCGCTCCACACCGTGTCATTGGCGGTTTGCCCCAGCAGGGTCAGATGCATGATCGGCAGAAAATTCGCAGGGACGTACAGCAGAAGCGCGGCCAGAACCAGAGCCATGCTGCGGCGCACCACCTGATGCCGGTGGTTGTAGAGCTCATAGCCACAACGCGGGCATTCGACGCTCTCACCATCCCCGATGTGCGGCTTGCGCATGAGCAGATCGCATTCATGACATGCGACCAACTCCGTCAGAGGTACTTCAGCTAACGACTGCTGCTCGGCCGACTGGGGCATGGATGGAATTCTCGAAGGGATCGAACCATTCTAAACGAGACCCCGATAGCCGCGCACAGTTGTGCCGATTATTTCCGCTAGCGAGCATTCACCTGGCAGCGTCTGCTGCGCATGGGACAGAGCAGAAAGTTGAACGGCCCTGCGAGCCACCGGCCTGCCGCCCCTGGTTACGCCTTCGGCTAACCCAGGCTACAGAAGCCATCTCAGGTATCGTAGGGTGGAAGACGCCTCATCCTTCCACCACAGCTCTCGCCCGCTCCGCCCCGTAGCCTGGGCAGAGCGAAGCGACACCCGGGAAGGCCTTCAAACCCAAATCCCCCTTCACGCGCAGCACGCCCTTTGTAGGAGCCGTCTTTTTTGCGCCGAAAAGGCGAAACCCCAGACCTCTGTCGAGATCTGGGGTTTCTAGTAGAAGCTTGACGATGACCTACTCTCACATGGAGAAACTCCACACTACCATCGGCGATGCATCGTTTCACTACTGAGTTCGGGATGGGATCAGGTGGTTCCAACGCTCTATGGTCGTCAAGCAATCTGGTTGGGGAGTCGATGTTTAAGTCGCTTCCCCGAATTGGGTATGTGATATCAGTTGGTATTGCGTGTTCTTTTACAAATTTTCGGCATTACTGTCGACTTCTACCGTCTAACAGCCAAATTGTTTGGGTGTTATATGGTCAAGCCTCACGGGCAATTAGTACTGGTTAGCTCAACGCCTCACAACGCTTACACACCCAGCCTATCAACGTCGTAGTCTTCGACGGCCCTTTAGGGAACTCAAGGTTCCAGTGAGATCTCATCTTGAGGCAAGTTTCCCGCTTAGATGCTTTCAGCGGTTATCTTTCCCGAACATAGCTACCCGGCAATGCCACTGGCGTGACAACCGGAACACCAGAGGTTCGTCCACTCCGGTCCTCTCGTACTAGGAGCAGCCCCTCTCAAATCTCAAACGTCCACGGCAGATAGGGATCGAACTGTCTCACGACGTTCTAAACCCAGCTCGCGTACCACTTTAAATGGCGAACAGCCATACCCTTGGGACCGGCTTCAGCCCCAGGATGTGATGAGCCGACATCGAGGTGCCAAACACCGCCGTCGATATGAACTCTTGGGCGGTATCAGCCTGTTATCCCCGGAGTACCTTTTATCCGTTGAGCGATGGCCCTTCCATACAGAACCACCGGATCACTAAGACCTACTTTCGTACCTGCTCGACGTGTCTGTCTCGCAGTCAAGCGCGCTTTTGCCTTTATACTCTACGACCGATTTCCGACCGGTCTGAGCGCACCTTCGTACTCCTCCGTTACTCTTTAGGAGGAGACCGCCCCAGTCAAACTACCCACCATACACTGTCCTCGATCCGGATAACGGACCAGAGTTAGAACCTCAAGGTTGCCAGGGTGGTATTTCAAGGTTGGCTCCATGAGAACTAGCGTCCCCACTTCAAAGCCTCCCACCTATCCTACACAAGCAAGCTCAAAGTCCAGTGCAAAGCTATAGTAAAGGTTCACGGGGTCTTTCCGTCTAGCCGCGGATACACTGCATCTTCACAGCGATTTCAATTTCACTGAGTCTCGGGTGGAGACAGCGCCGCCATCGTTACGCCATTCGTGCAGGTCGGAACTTACCCGACAAGGAATTTCGCTACCTTAGGATCGTTATAGTTACGGCCGCCGTTTACCGGGGCTTCGATCAAGAGCTTCGCGTTAGCTAACCCCATCAATTAACCTTCCGGCACCGGGCAGGCGTCACACCCTATACGTCCACTTTCGTGTTTGCAGAGTGCTGTGTTTTTAATAAACAGTCGCAGCGGCCTGGTATCTTCGACCGGCATGTGCTTACGGGGTAAACCCTTCACACTCACCGGCGCACCTTCTCCCGAAGTTACGGTGCCATTTTGCCTAGTTCCTTCACCCGAGTTCTCTCAAGCGCCTTGGTATTCTCTACCTAACCACCTGTGTCGGTTTGGGGTACGGTTCCTAATTACCTGAAGCTTAGAAGCTTTTCCTGGAAGCATGGCATCAACCACTTCATCGTCCTAAAGGACAACTCGTCATCAGCTCTCGGCCTTGATCTCCCGGATTTACCTAAGAAATCAGCCTACCACCTTAAACACGGACAACCAACGCCGTGCTGGCCTAGCCTTCTCCGTCCCTCCATCGCAGTAATTAGAAGTACGGGAATATTAACCCGTTTCCCATCGACTACGCATTTCTGCCTCGCCTTAGGGGCCGACTCACCCTGCGTCGATTAACGTTGCGCAGGAAACCTTGGTCTTTCGGCGTGGGAGTTTTTCACTCCCATTGTCGTTACTCATGTCAGCATTCGCACTTCTGATACCTCCAGCAAGCTTCTCAACTCACCTTCACAGGCTTACAGAACGCTCCTCTACCGCTCATCCTAAGATGAACCCGTAGCTTCGGTGTATGGTTTGAGCCCCGTTACATCTTCCGCGCAGGCCGACTCGACTAGTGAGCTATTACGCTTTCTTTAAAGGGTGGCTGCTTCTAAGCCAACCTCCTAGCTGTCTAAGCCTTCCCACATCGTTTCCCACTTAACCATAACTTTGGGACCTTAGCTGACGGTCTGGGTTGTTTCCCTTTTCACGACGGACGTTAGCACCCGCCGTGTGTCTCCCGTGCTGACACTTGCTGGTATTCGGAGTTTGCATCGGTTTGGTAAGTCGGGATGACCCCCTAGCCGAAACAGTGCTCTACCCCCAGCAGTGATACACGAGGCGCTACCTAAATAGCTTTCGAGGAGAACCAGCTATCTCCGAGCTTGATTAGCCTTTCACTCCGATCCACAGGTCATCCGCTAACTTTTCAACGGTAGTCGGTTCGGTCCTCCAGTTAGTGTTACCCAACCTTCAACCTGCCCATGGATAGATCGCCCGGTTTCGGGTCTATACCCAGCGACTAAACGCCCTATTAAGACTCGCTTTCGCTACGCCTCCCCTATTCGGTTAAGCTCGCCACTGAATATAAGTCGCTGACCCATTATACAAAAGGTACGCAGTCACCCAACAAAGTAGGCTCCCACTGCTTGTACGCATACGGTTTCAGGATCTATTTCACTCCCCTCTCCGGGGTTCTTTTCGCCTTTCCCTCACGGTACTAGTTCACTATCGGTCAGTCAGTAGTATTTAGCCTTGGAGGATGAATTTCCCCATATTCAGACAAAGTTTCTCGTGCTCCGTCCTACTCGATTTCATTGAAAAGAGATTTTCGTGTACGGGGCTATCACCCACTACGGCGGAACTTTCCAGAACCTTCCACTAATCTCTAATCAACTTAAGGGCTAGTCCCCGTTCGCTCGCCACTACTAAGGGAATCTCGGTTGATTTCTTTTCCTCAGGGTACTTAGATGTTTCAGTTCCCCTGGTTCGCCTCATGCACCTATGTATTCAGTGCATGATACCCAGCTTATGCTAGGTGGGTTCCCCCATTCAGAGATCTCCGGATCAAAGTCTGTTTGCCGACTCCCCGGAGCTTATCGCAGGCTACAACGTCTTTCATCGCCTCTGACTGCCAAGGCATCCACCGTATGCGCTTCTTCACTTGACCATATAACCCCAAGCAATCTGGTTACTGTCTATAACGTGAAGACGACATTCGCCGAAAATTTGCACTTGAGAACAACGCAAATTTTACCTTGACCAAATTAATTACCAGTGAAAGTAATTAATCAGTCACTTCTATCACATACCCAAATTTTTAAAGAACGATTTTTCTGACTGGTCAAAGACCAGAAATCAACACTCATCTGCCTAAACAGGAATGCTCATTTCTGAACTCTAATTCTCAACAATCTCGAGGCTGTAAGTGGTGGAGCCAAGCGGGATCGAACCGCTGACCTCCTGCGTGCAAGGCAGGCGCTCTCCCAGCTGAGCTATGGCCCCAAATACTTCCAAGGCCTGCACCCTCAACAATTGGTGGGTCTGGGCAGATTCGAACTGCCGACCTCACCCTTATCAGGGGTGCGCTCTAACCAACTGAGCTACAGACCCAATCGTCTTTCGCAATGAATCAAGCAATTCGTGTGGGTGCTTATGAATAAGCTGGGATCTTTCGATTAAGGAGGTGATCCAGCCGCAGGTTCCCCTACGGCTACCTTGTTACGACTTCACCCCAGTCATGAATCACACCGTGGTAACCGTCCCCCCGAAGGTTAGACTAGCTACTTCTGGTGCAACCCACTCCCATGGTGTGACGGGCGGTGTGTACAAGGCCCGGGAACGTATTCACCGTGACATTCTGATTCACGATTACTAGCGATTCCGACTTCACGCAGTCGAGTTGCAGACTGCGATCCGGACTACGATCGGTTTTATGGGATTAGCTCCACCTCGCGGCTTGGCAACCCTTTGTACCGACCATTGTAGCACGTGTGTAGCCCAGGCCGTAAGGGCCATGATGACTTGACGTCATCCCCACCTTCCTCCGGTTTGTCACCGGCAGTCTCCTTAGAGTTCCCACCATTACGTGCTGGTAACTAAGGACAAGGGTTGCGCTCGTTACGGGACTTAACCCAACATCTCACGACACGAGCTGACGACAGCCATGCAGCACCTGTGTCTGAGTTCCCGAAGGCACCAATCCATCTCTGGAAAGTTCTCAGCATGTCAAGGCCTGGTAAGGTTCTTCGCGTTGCTTCGAATTAAACCACATGCTCCACCGCTTGTGCGGGCCCCCGTCAATTCATTTGAGTTTTAACCTTGCGGCCGTACTCCCCAGGCGGTCAACTTAATGCGTTAGCTGCGCCACTAAGTCCTCAAGGAACCCAACGGCTAGTTGACATCGTTTACGGCGTGGACTACCAGGGTATCTAATCCTGTTTGCTCCCCACGCTTTCGCACCTCAGTGTCAGTATCAGTCCAGGTGGTCGCCTTCGCCACTGGTGTTCCTTCCTATATCTACGCATTTCACCGCTACACAGGAAATTCCACCACCCTCTACCGTACTCTAGCTTGCCAGTTTTGGATGCAGTTCCCAGGTTGAGCCCGGGGCTTTCACATCCAACTTAACAAACCACCTACGCGCGCTTTACGCCCAGTAATTCCGATTAACGCTTGCACCCTCTGTATTACCGCGGCTGCTGGCACAGAGTTAGCCGGTGCTTATTCTGTCGGTAACGTCAAAACAGCAAAGTATTAATTTACTGCCCTTCCTCCCAACTTAAAGTGCTTTACAATCCGAAGACCTTCTTCACACACGCGGCATGGCTGGATCAGGCTTTCGCCCATTGTCCAATATTCCCCACTGCTGCCTCCCGTAGGAGTCTGGACCGTGTCTCAGTTCCAGTGTGACTGATCATCCTCTCAGACCAGTTACGGATCGTCGCCTTGGTGAGCCTTTACCTCACCAACTAGCTAATCCGACCTAGGCTCATCTATTAGCGCAAGGCCCGAAGGTCCCCTGCTTTCTCCCGTAGGACGTATGCGGTATTAGCGTTCCTTTCGAAACGTTGTCCCCCACTAATAGGCAGATTCCTAGGCATTACTCACCCGTCCGCCGCTGAATCAGGGAGCAAGCTCCCGTCAACCGCTCGACTTGCATGTGTTAGGCCTGCCGCCAGCGTTCAATCTGAGCCATGATCAAACTCTTCAGTTCAATACTGCATGGGTTTTGAGAAAACCCTAAACTTGGCTCAGCAATCGCAAACTCTTCAATTAAGAAGAAAAAACTCTCTATTACGAGTGTTTACTTGTGATGCTGATAATCTTGCGATCCTCAGTCTTAGCTCACAAGCACCCACACGAATTGCTTGATTCAATTGTTAAAGAACGTTTGGTTAAGTCTTTCGTCTCAACCGAGGCGCGCATCTTACAGCAGCCTCATTTCCTGTCAAGTTGTTTTTGAAGAATTTTTTCTTTCTTCTCAACACCTTGCAGCACCCAACCAGATCATCTTCTCTCCAGCGGGAGGCGCATTCTACAGCGTTACAACCTGCTGTCAACACCCTCTTTACCGCCTTCGATCAAACCTGATCGAACCACCAACAGAGCCACTCAAACCACCCTGTCGATGCCGGCGCATTCTACTCGAATTCGCCGTCCGTGCAACCCTTATTTTCTTCTAACTTCCTGATTAACAAGGAGTTTTCAGATCAGGCTGCGCCGGAAGTGGTGCGCATTATAGGCAGCCAGAATCTCAGGTCAACCGTTTATTTACGCTTTTGTAGAAGTTTCTACTCTCTTCCCCAGGATGCGTGGGATTCGGCGCATTACCGGCGGGATACGCAGCATAAGCAGCAGCCCACCGATCATGGCGTACACCGCCCACTCCTCCAGATCGGCCCGCACGATCCACAACATATGTAGCAAGCCGAGCGGCAGGATCAGGTAGATAAGGCGATGCAGCTTCTTCCAGGACTTGCCAAGACGTCGCTGGCTATAGCGATTGGAGGTGACCGCCAATAGCAGCAAGCCAAACAGGGCGATGGCGCCGACAATGATGTACGGCCGCTTGCGCAGCTCGACTGCCAGTTGCGACCAATCCAGACCAAGGATGAAGACCGCATAGGCGATCAGGTGAAGCACGCCATAGGCGAAGCACCAGAGACCGAGTTGACGACGCACGGCCACCCACCCACCCACCCACTGAGCTTCTGCAGGGGCGTCATGCTCAATGTAATGAGCAACAGAATCAGCGTACCCAGCCCTAACCGCTCGACTAAAACCTTGCCCGGATCAGGCCCCAGGGCGAAGAGCCAGGCCTGGTACAACCAATAGAGCGGCCAGACCGCAACCAACAGGAAAACGCAAAGCCGCCATAACGGGTAACGCATCAATAATTCTTCCGCAGATCGAGGTTGCTATAAAGGCTGGCGACTTCCTGATAACCATTGAACATCTGAGTCTCGCGAACATTAGGGCTGAACAGCCCACTGGGCAGCCGCCGCTCACGGGCCTGGGTCCAGCGAGGATGGTCGACGGTCGGATTGACGTTGGCGTAGAAGCCATACTCCTGCGCGGCGATGCTTTGCCAGGTGGTCTGCGGCTGTTCGCTGACCAAACTGATGCGCACGATGGACTTGATGCTCTTGAAGCCATACTTCCATGGCACCACCAACCGCAACGGCGCGCCGTTCTGGTTAGGCAGTTCACGGCCGTACATGCCCACGGCAAGGATGGCCAGCGGATGCATCGCCTCATCCAGACGCAGCCCTTCCACATAGGGCCAATCGATCAAGCCGAAACGCGAGCGCTGCCCCGGCATGCTGTCTGGATCATTGAGGGTTTCGAAACGAATGAATTTAGCCGCAGAGGTTGGCTCGACTTTATTGAGCAACGCAGAGATAGGAAAACCGATCCAGGGAATCACCATCGACCAGGCCTCGACACAGCGCAGGCGGTAGATGCGCTCCTCTAACTGATAGGGCTTGATGAAGTCTTCCAGCGCGTAACGCCCTGGTTTGCCAACCTCACCATCAATTACCACCGACCATGGCTCGGTTTTCAGGCTACCGGCATTTGCTGCGGGATCCGACTTGTCCGGACCGAACTCATAGAAGTTGTTGTAGTGGGTGGCATCACGAAACGGCGTCACCACCTCCCCCTTAGCAGTAACCGCCTCCCACTTGGTTGCGGCAATACGCTCAGCCAACCAGGAAGGGGCCTCCCCTGGCTCGACATCCGCATAGCGCTGGACAGCAGTAGCTGACTGCGCCCACGCAGGAACACTACCAAGTGCCATGCCGGCGGCAGTAGCTGACATAAAGGTGCGGCGAGACAGGTAAACGGACTCGGGGGTGACATCCGATGCGTTGCACTCAGATGCCCGGGGTAGCTTGATTAGCATGATGACTCCGCAGTATCGGGACAGACCTACCCAATAGACTACGGAGTCTGGAGGAAATTACATCACTCGCCTGTCTGACGACGACGCAGACGCAGCAAGTACTGGATTGGATCAGAAGCGGCATAAGCGAGGAAAATCAGCAGCAGAATTCGCGGCGGGTCACTGAACACGACGGCGAACACCAGCACGACAGCCAGAATCGCAACAAAGGGCACGCGCCCCTTCAGGTCGAGATTCTTGAAGCTGTTGTATTTGATATTGCTGACCATCAGCATGCCCGAGGCTGCGACCAAGATGGCCACGACAAAAGACATGTTCGAGCCCTGGATACCGTAATCACTGAACGCCCATACGGTACCCGCTACCACACCAGCTGCAGCCGGGCTGGCGAGACCGATGAAGTAGCGTTTATCGACACTGCCAATCTGCGTATTGAAGCGAGCCAGGCGCAACGCAGCGCCGGCGACATAGATGAAAGCGACCATCCAGCCGACCTTGCCCATGCTGCCGAGTGCCCACTCGAAAGCCAGCAGCGCCGGTGCAACGCCAAAGGCGACCATGTCGGACAGCGAGTCGTATTCGGCGCCGAAGGCACTCTGGGTATTGGTCAGACGTGCGACGCGACCATCGAGGCCGTCCAGCACCATGGCCACGAACACCGCAGCGGCAGCTACGTAGAAATTGCCGTTCATCGCGTTGATGATGGCGTAGAAGCCGGCGAACAGGTTCGCGGTCGTGAACAGATTGGGCAACAGGTAGATGCCGCGATGGCGAACCTTACGCCCCTCGTCGTCATGTCCTTCCTCAATATGCTCGTCGATGGGCAGTAAGCTCTCATCGTCCTTGGACGATTTTGGCTCTTGCGGACGCTCGCTCATGAACAACACCTTGTTGCGGATTTGAATTTTCGACCGAGTCGCTGGGCAAGCGTTCGCCCTAACGTCGGCATTAGCGTCCGGGCTTTATACCAGAAGCCTGGCCCATAACGAAAAAACGCGGCCAGGGCCGCGTTTTTTCTTGATCGAATCCGACTTAGTTCTTGGACTTGTCGACGATCTTGTTGGCACCGATCCACGGCATCATCGAGCGCAGTTGCTCACCGATGATTTCGATACCGTGGGCGGCGTTGTTACGACGCTTGGCGGTCATCGACGGGTAGTTGGTGGCGCCTTCGCTGATGAACATCTTGGCGTACTCGCCATCCTGGATGCGCTTCAGTGCATTGCGCATGGCCTGACGGGACTCGGCGTTGATGACTTCCGGGCCGGTCACGTACTCGCCGTACTCGGCATTGTTGGAGATCGAGTAGTTCATGTTGGCGATACCGCCTTCGTACATGAGGTCAACGATCAGCTTCAGCTCGTGCAGGCACTCGAAGTAGGCCATTTCCGGCGCGTAGCCAGCTTCAACCAGGGTTTCGAAACCGGCTTTGACCAGCTCGACGGTACCGCCACACAGAACAGCCTGCTCGCCGAACAGGTCGGTTTCAGTCTCGTCCTTGAAGGTGGTTTCGATAATGCCGGTACGGCCACCGCCAACACCCGAAGCGTAGGACAAGGCGACGTTCTTGGCGTTGCCGGAAGCGTCCTGATAAACCGCGATCAGGTCAGGGATGCCGCCGCCTTTGACGAACTCGGTACGCACGGTGTGACCCGGTGCTTTCGGCGCGATCATGATCACGTCGAGGTCAGCGCGTGGAACGACTTGGTTGTAGTGGATCGCGAAGCCGTGGGAGAAGGCCAGGGTGGCGCCTTGCTTGATGTTCGGCTCGATTTCGTTCTTGTACAGCTGGGACTGGAACTCGTCCGGAGTCAGGATCATGACCAGATCGGCGCCAGCAACAGCAGCAGCAACGTCGGTCACTTTCAGGCCATGGGCCTCTGCCTTGGCAACGGTAGCCGAACCTTTACGCAGACCGACAGTGACGTCCACACCGGAGTCTTTCAGGTTGCACGCCTGAGCGTGGCCCTGGGAGCCGTAACCGATGATGGCAACTTTCTTGCCCTGGATGATGGAGAGGTCACAATCTTTGTCGTAATAAACTTTCATGTTCTTGGCTCTTTTGAATCGAAAGGGATGGGGTGCGAGCACCGTTACATAGCCACCTTAAGTGATCCGTGCCATTGCGTAAAATGATATATTTGCAACACAACATGCCGGTATATGAAACGCCAATGGATAGTCACGCACTCAAGCTCTTTCTCTCCCTGGCAGACAACCTGCACTTCGGCAAAACCAGCCGAGAGCAGCACGTCAGCCCCTCTGCGCTCAGTCGCAGCATCAAGCAACTCGAAGAAGAGCTTGGTGCGCCGCTGTTCATCCGCGACAACCGCTCAGTGCGGCTGACTCGAGAGGGGCAGCAATTCCGTGAGTACGCCAACGATGTCATGAACGGCTGGCAAGCCATTCGCCAAACCTTCAAGGAGGATCAACTGGTGCTGCATGGGGAGCTCTCCCTATATTGCTCGGTGACGGCGAGTTACAGCTTCCTCTATGACATCCTGAGCAGCTTTCGCCAGGACTACCCGCGCATCGAGATGAAGCTGCACACTGGCGATCCGGCAAAGGCCGTCGAGCGCGTGCAGCAGGGGCTGGAAGATCTTGCCATTGGCGCCCTCCCCGACAGCTTGCCAGCCGGCGTCGTCTTCCAGTCGATTACCCGCTCGGAGTTGCGCTTCATCGGCCCGCAGTCCCCTCAGTTGTTGAGCGACGAACAACTAAGACGTCCCGGCGCACAAAGCTGGCAAGACGTACCGATGATTCTCTCGGAAGAAGGCCTCGCCCGCACTCGTACCGACCGCTGGCTGAAAAGCCACAACATCAAGCCACGGATCTATGCTCAGGTAAGCGGCAACGAAGCCATCGTCAGCATGGTCAGCCTGGGGTTCGGTATCGGTGTGGTGCCGCAGATCGTACTGGACAACAGTCCACTGGCCGCACGCATCCGCCTCTACGATATTCAGCCACCACTGACCGCCTACGACATCGGCCTGTTCGCGCTGGAAAAGCGCCTCAAGGATCCGCTGATCGCAGCCTTCTGGAACCGCCAACGGTAAATTCCAGGCAAAAAAAACCCCGCACAGGGCGGGGCTTCTTCAATGCTGCGATCAGATGCTCAGCACCTTGTCGCCGCGGGCGATACCTGTAACGCCGCTGCGTACGGTTTCCAGAATCAGCGCGGTGCCGATGGCCTGGATGAAGCTGTCCAGCTTGTCGCTGGTACCGGCCAGCTGGATGGTATAGACGCTCGGTGTCACATCGACGATCTGCCCACGGAAGATGTCGGTGGTGCGCTTCACCTCGGCGCGCTGGGCGCCGGTGGCCTTGACCTTGACCAGCATCAGTTCACGCTCGATGTGAGCGTTTTCCGACAGATCCACCAGCTTGACCACTTCGATCAGCTTGTTGAGGTTCTTGGTGATCTGCTCGATCACGTCATCATGGCCAATCGTGGTCAACGTCAGACGCGACAGGGTCGGGTCTTCGGTCGGCGCCACGGTCAGGCTTTCGATGTTGTAGTTGCGTTGGGAGAACAGGCCGACCACACGCGACAGCGCTCCCGGTTCGTTTTCCAGCAGCAGGGAAATGATATGACGCATGTCAGGTACGCTCCGTCTTGCTCAGCCACATGTCGCGCATCGCCCCACCCCGAATCTGCATCGGGTAGACGTGCTCGCTGGTATCCACGGCGATGTCGAGGAACACCAGGCGATCCTTCATCGCAAACGCCTCTTCCATCTTCGGCTTGAGGTCTTTCAGGTCAGTGATGCGGATGCCCACGTGCCCATAAGACTCGGCCAGCTTGACGAAGTCAGGCAGCGATTCCATGTAGGAGTGCGAGTAACGGCTGCTGTACTGCATGTCCTGCCACTGGCGAACCATGCCCAGCGCACCATTGTTGAGGTTGACGATCTTCACCGGCAGGTCGTACTGCAGGCAGGTCGACAGCTCCTGAATGTTCATCTGGATGCTGCCCTCACCGGTGACGCAGGCCACGTCGCTGTCCGGGAAGTTCAGCTTGACGCCCATGGCCGCCGGGAAGCCGAAGCCCATGGTGCCCAGGCCACCGGAGTTGATCCAGCGGTTCGGCTTGTTGAAGCGATAATACTGCGCCGCGAACATCTGGTGCTGGCCAACATCGGAGCTGACGAAGGCATCACCTTTGGTGACTTCGCACAGGGTCTCGATCACGGTCTGCGGCTTGATGATGCTGCCGTCACCCTCGTTATAAGGGAACAGGCGACCGCCGCCGCGCCATTCTTCGATCTGCTTCCACCAGGTGGCTTGAGACTCGCTGTCCGGACGCTGCTCGATTTCCTTGAGTGCGGCGACCATCTCGCTCAACACGCTGTCGACCGGGCCAACGATCGGAATATCGGCCTTGACCGTCTTGGAGATCGACGCCGGGTCGATGTCGATGTGGATGATCTTGGCGTTCGGACAGAACTTGGCTGCGGTTTCACCGTTGATGACCCGGTCGTCGAAGCGCGCACCGACTGCCAGAATGACATCGGCGTGGTGCATAGCCAGGTTGGCGGTGTAGCTGCCGTGCATGCCCAACATGCCGACGAACTGACGGTCGTCGCCCGGGTAGGCGCCAAGGCCCATCAAGGTATTGGTGACCGGAACGTTCAGTGCGCGGGCCAGCTCGGTCAGTTGTGCCGAAGCACCACCGAGGATTACACCACCACCGGAATAGATGATCGGACGCTTGGCCGCAATAAGCATTTCCGCCGCTTTGCGGATCTGCCCAGAGTGACCACGAACCGCAGGACTGTAGGAGCGCAGCTTGACCTTTTTCGGGTAGCTGTATTCGAACTTCTGGGTCGGGTCGCCCATGTCCTTGGGAATGTCCACGACCACCGGGCCCGGACGACCAGACTCGGCAAGATAGAAAGCTTTCTTGATCACTTCGGGAATTTCCGAAGGATGCTTGATAATGAAGCTGTGCTTCACGATCGGGCGAGAGATGCCGACCATGTCGACTTCCTGGAAGGCATCGGTGCCAACCACGGTGCTGGCCACCTGACCGGAGAGGATCACCATCGGGATGGAATCCATATAGGCAGTGGCGATACCGGTGACAGCATTGGTCGCGCCGGGGCCAGACGTAACCAGCACCACGCCGGCTTTACCGGTGGCACGGGCATAACCGTCTGCCATATGAGTCGCCGCCTGTTCGTGACGAACCAGGATGTGTGTCACTTCCGGTTCTTTGAACAAGGCATCGTAAATGTGCAGGAGGGCACCGCCTGGGTACCCGTAGATGTACTTAACGCCTTCATCACGCAACGAGCGGACGACCATTTCAGCGCCGGATAAAAGCTCCACGTTGTTCACCTCTAAAACGCCAGAAAACCGCCCTTTTGCAGGTACGGCCCAAGTAGGTTTACTGTCAGCAGAGCATGAGCGACTGTGGTCGCCGACTACGTCAGCTACAACTGAGCAAGTATTGGGAACATCCCTGGTGTGCTTCGGGATTTCCCACCCAGCGCGAGGTAACGCGTTGCGGGTGTAACGAAAGGTCGGCGCGGGTAGCACCTCATGTCTACTGAGCTGAAGCCAGCTTGCGGCTGACCCCACTACAGAGAGCATTCGATTGTTGTTATTCGACGACGGCAAGTCAAGTGATCCGTGATGGAATATGCAATTCACTGATACCTATAAAGTGCGCAGAGGCACTCAGCCACATGTATCTGCGAAAAACCGGTGCCGATGTGAAGCAGCGCAGGATGGACAGACGGCCTATTTGGTTATAGTAATCGCCAGATACTTCACCACTGCAGCCATTAGTGCCCAGTGTGCGAGGCAGAGACCACGAATACCGAAGCCTGGCCGTCATCAGGGTTCGGCAACAGCCTAAAAAGGAATTCCCATGCGCCGCATGATCCTCACTACCAGCCTGGCGCTCGCCCTGAGCACCACCGCCATGGCCGGCCAGGTATACAAATGGGTCGACGCCCAAGGCGTTACCCATTTCAGTGAACAACCGCCGCAGGGCCAGCAAGCCACCACCATCAACAAGGCCGCTCCGCCGCCACCCTCCACAGAGCCGAAGCCGGCACCAACCTTTCAGGACATCGCCGACCCGGAGCAGGCAGCCGCCGATGCCAAGGTCAAGAAGGAAGTGGCCGAACAGCAAGTGCAACTGCGCAAGTACTGCGAGACCCAGCGCAACAACCTCGCGCAGCTGGAGAACAACCCGCGGGTTCGCGTGGAGGATGGTGGAGAGATGCGCCGTCTCGGCGAAGATGAACGTCAGCAGCGCATAGCCGATAGCAAGAAAGCGATCACCGAGAGCTGCAAGTAACGAGAAAGGCTGCGGGCTTCAGCCCGCAGTGATCAGCCGGTCGAAATCGCCGAGTGCCTTGAGCAAATCGGCTGCAGCACGGCTGTTCGCACCATAGACCTGCTCGGCCATCGGCAGAATGCCGGATACCGCGGGCAGATCAGCACCAGCTTCGATAATAGCCTTCATGCGTGGCAGGAAGATCCATTGCAGCCACTGAGCGAAGTCCAGCGTGTCCACACAGAACGGCTGCTCACTGGCCAGCGCCTCCTCGCTCGGCGGCGTTGCGTCCCACCAGCCCTGCACCCGTAATGCGCGCTCGACCAGCAACAGCTGGTCGGCGATCTGGTTGATTGGTGCAGCCGTCACAGATTGACTCGCGCACGCTCACGAGCCTGGGCCGCACCTGCTGCGTCACCCTGCTGCTCACGAGACTTGGCAATCAGATCCCACAGGCTGGCCTGCAGAGCCGGACGACCACTGGCGTAGCTAAGGCCACGACGGGCGAACTGCTCGGCTTGAGCGGCATCGCCCTGAGCCAGGCGCACTTCGGCGAGACGATAAAGCACCTGCGGTTCACGCGGGGCAATACGCTGCGCACGCTCCAGGCTTGAAGCGGCGCCATTAAGGTCGCCGCCAGTCTGCTGCTGTTGCGCACTGGTCAACAGTGCCAGTACCGGCCCATCCAGTTGTTCATCGGCGGCCAAACCACCGCTATTGCCACTGGGGATGCCGCTCGGCGTCGATGGCTGAGACGGCGGCGCATTGCCGTATGTCGTCGACCCTAAAGGTTCGCTGCTCAACGGCGGCTCATCGAATGTCAGCCCGCCTCCGTTGGCGGGAGCCCCAGCCGGCGCCGCATAGGTATCGATTGGCGCCGACGGGTTACCGCCGCCTGGCACCATCACCACCACGCCGGCATCATCCGACGAGGGCTGAGCCGGTTGCTGCGTCGCTGCAGGCGCATTGCTGTAGCCGTTGCCGGGTCGATCGTCCTGCTCATACGCAGAAGTACCGGAATCCACGACCGGAATGGAACCACGCTGTACGCTGGCACAACCTCCCAGCACTACCGAGGCAGTCAAAACGGGAATCAACCACTTACTCACGTCAAACCTCTCTTATTCCAACCAGCCTTTCACCCAATCCATCACCGAATCGACGGGGGCTTGAATACCACAACCAGGCCCCGGGGCCGGCTCGCTGCCGCGAATATACGGCATCTGTACGGCACCTGGACAATTCTCTGCCGAGCCCTGCCCAGTCGATGCATCCACCCACGCCTGCACCACATTGTCGGGCATTGGCATGTCCAGCGGCAGCGGGTCGGCCCGCCGCATGAAGCCCGTCCAGGCCTGCAACGCACCGGTCGCGCCGGTAAACGGAGTCGGCCCGTTGTCGTCACGGCCCATCCACACCACAGCCAAGATGTCTTGGCTGAAACCAGCGAACCAGCTGTCCCGCGAATCGTTACTGGTACCGGTCTTGCCTGCCAGCGTCAGCGAGCTTGGCAGCTGGCTGTAAACCGAGCGGCCAGTGCCTTCACGCATGGTGCGCTGCATGGCGTTTTGCAGCAGATAGATCGAACCTGCATCAAAACGCTGCTGGATCTGATACGGATAGCGCTTGAGCGGCTCGCCTTCGGCGGTCAGTACGCTACGAATCCCGCGCAACGGCGTATTGAAGCCACCACTGGCCAGCGTCTGGTACATGCCTGTCACTTCCAGCGGCGTCAGCGCGCCGGCCCCCAGCAACATCGACGGATAGGCTGGCCACTGCCGCGACACACCTAGGCGCTCGAGGGTTTTGAGCACGTTCGGCACGCCCAGTTCCAAGCCTAGTTTGGCGGTGGACAGGTTGTAGGAGTTGGCCAGGCCCTGATACAGATAAATGCTGCCGTGTGCCTTGCGATCGTAGTTCTGTGGTTTCCATACCTGACCATCCTGGCCCTTTACCGAGAACGGTTCGTCCAACACGCGACTGGTCAGGGTGTACTGGCTAGGGCGCTCGAGAGCGGTCAGATAGATGGCCGGTTTGATCAGCGAGCCAATGGGCCGCACCGCGTCCAACGCACGGTTGAACCCGGCGAAGCGTGGTTGGCGGCTGCCGATCAAGGCCTGGATCTCACCGGTCTCAGGATTGGTGACCACCATGCCAGCTTCGACCTGATCGGAACCCTTGCGTCCAGCCTGACGTTTGAAGGTTTCCGCCAATGCATCTTCGGCCTTGAGCTGCAGGATCGGATCAAAACTGGTGAAGATGCGCAGCCCTTCTTCGGTTAAATCCTCATCACGGTAATCCTGACGAAGTTGACGGCGAACCAGGTCGAGGAACGCCGGGAACGAACCATTGGCCATGCTGCCACGCTGGGTGACGCCCAGCGGGCGCTCTTTGGCGGCGGCGGCTTCTTCCGGGGATACCACGCCCTGCTCGGCCAGCAGGTCGAGAATCAGGTTACGCCGGGCCAGTGCCCGCTCAGGGTTGCGGCGCGGGTTATAGAAGGTAGGCCCCTTGACCATACCCACCAACAGCGCCACCTGATCGAGCTTGAGCTCGGAAAGCGGCTGACTGAAGAAATACTGGCTGGCCAGCCCGAAGCCGTGCACGGCGCGCTGGCCGTCCTGACCGAGGAACACCTCGTTGAGGTACGCCTCAAGAATCTCGCGCTTGTCGTAATGCAGTTCCAGCAGCACCGCCATCATGGCTTCGGTGATCTTGCGGGTCAGGCTGCGCTCGTTGGTCAGGTAGAAGTTCTTCACCAACTGCTGGGTCAGGGTACTGCCACCCTGGCGCAACTGGCCGGCAGTGGCGTTGACCCATACGGCACGGGCGATGGACTTCGGCGATACGCCGTAATGATTGAAGAACTCCCGATCCTCGACGGCCACCAGGGTTTCCACCAGATAGGCAGGCACCTGATCGAGTTTGATCAGCACACGGTCTTCCTGATGTGCAGGGTACAGACCGCCGATCAGCATCGGCTCCAGACGCGCCACAGCCAAGTCTTTGCCGTCGGCCCTGGTCAGCGCCGCGACATAATCGCCGGAGAAGCGCACATTGACCTGCTGCGCCTGCTCAGCACTCTCGTAGAACTGGAAGCCGCGCGAGTGCAGGGAAATGTTGTTGCCCGACACGGAAACCGCACCTGGGCCGTTCGCCGCGCTTTCACGACGATAGCCGAGGGCATCCATCTCCTTGAGCAGATCGTCCTTGGCCAGTTTCTGACCAACGAACAACTCCAAAGGCCGGGCATAGACCTTGGCCGGAACAGTCCAGCGCTTGCCGGAGAATTTCTCCTGAACGATGGCATCGAGGTAAACCGCAAAACCGGCGAACAGCACCAAACCCACCAGGCCAAGCTTTACAGCCCAGCCCAGCAAGGGGCGCATGCCACGGGGGCGGCGTTTGGAACGGGAGCGAGAAGATCGGGTACGAGTCATGGCGCGGCATTATACGCACTTTGCGAAACGCCGGCAGGCACTGCCGAGAGGCTGTTCACGTTTCGAAACAGCCCTGCAGGTGGCGCTATAGCGGCAACAGCCCCTAACGATTTGCACCCCCGCAGAGAGGGGCCATAATGCGCACCTGTTTTCCTCCTATCCAAGCCAAGGATCACCCGTGAGCCAAGCCCTGATTACCGCCTTGCAGAACCCGGCCCTTTATCCGCACCCGGTAGACGGTTTCAGTGTCATAGAAACCCACATTTCCTGGGTTTTGCTGACGGGCCCTTACGCCTACAAAATCAAAAAACCGGTCGATTTCGGCTTTCTCAATTTCACATCCCTGGAGTCCCGCCAGCACTTTTGCCAGGAGGAGCTGCGCCTCAATCAGCGCCTGACCCAGGATTTGTATCTGGAGGTGTTGCCGATCAGCGGCAGCGCCGACGCTCCGCGACTGGACGGCGAAGGTTCGGCCATCGAATACGCGCTGAAGATGCGTCAATTCCCCCAGGAGCAGTTGCTGGCAGAGGTGCAGGCCCGAGGCGAACTGAACGAGGCGCATATCGATGCACTGGCCAGACAGATCGCCGACTTTCACCAGCAAACGCCTCAGGTCGCAACCGATCACTCGCTGTGCAACGCCACGGCCATCGTTGCGCCGTTACGACAGAACTTCGAGCAGATCCGTCCGATGCTCAACGACAAGGCCGATCTGCAGCAATTGGACGCCCTGGAAAGCTGGGTGGAAACCAGCCTCGAGCGCCTGTGGCCGGATCTCGAGGCCAGGGCTCGCGACGGTTTTATCCGCGAGTGTCACGGCGACATTCACTTGGGTAATGCGACCCTGCTGGACGGCCACGCGACGCTGTTCGACTGCATCGAGTTCAACGAGCCATTCCGCCTGACCGACATCGCCCTGGATACCGCCTTCCTGGTCATGGATCTTGAAGACCGCGGCCTCAAGTGCCTGGCGCGGCGCCTGCTCAACGGCTGGCTGGAGCACACTGGCGATTACGGCTCCCTGAAGGTGTTCAATCTCTACAAGGCCCACCGCGCGCTGGTACGCGCCAAGGTCGCGCTGTTCCGCCTTGGCCAGGAACAGGATGCCGTGCAACGAGCGGTGATCCTGCGCCAGTACCGCGGCTATGCCAGCCTGGCAGAAAGTTACAGCGCCATTCCGGCTCGCTTCCTGGCCGTGACTCATGGCATATCGGCGGTCGGCAAGAGCCAGGTTGCGCTGCGCCTGGTCGAGGCACTCGGCGCGATCCGCATCCGTTCGGACGTCGAGCGTAAGCGCCTGCTGGGTGAACAGGCGGTGAATGCCGGTGACCAGCTCAAAACCGGTATTTATAGCGACGATGCCAGCAAGTCGGTCTACGAGCGTCTGAATCAACTGGCCGATCTGGTACTGCATGCGGGTTACCCCGTGGTTCTCGACGCCACCTACCTCAAGCGCCCGCAGCGCCAGGCAGCCCTGCGCATCGCTGAAGATACCGGTGTGCCCTTCCTGATTGCCGACTGTCAGGCGCCGGATTCGGTCATCAGCAGTTGGCTGCAGCAGCGCCAGCAACAGGGTGATGACCCGTCTGACGCCACACTGCAGGTGATCGAAGCACAGCGCGCCGGGCAGGATGCTCTCGACGAAACCGAGCGGGCTCATAGCAAGCGAGTAGATACCCACGACAGCGCCAGCCTCAACGATCTGGTCAACGTCATTCGCCAGCGTTTCCCAAACCTGTAAACCTGTCGAGCAACGCCGCCAAGCCGCTCTATACTGGCAGTGAGCCCCCATCGGATCACTGCCATCATGAGTCAACCCAGCCAGCTGGATAGTCCCCTCTACCGCCTTCTGCATAACGATGATGTCGCCGCCTTCAACGCGCAGCGGCCGCAAGGCGTTGACATCGACCTGAGCGGTGGCGACTTTCGCGGCCTTGATCTGCGTACCCTTAACGCCGAAGGCATCGACTTTCGCAATGCCTACTTCCGTGGGGCCGACCTGCGCGGCGTAGACCTACGTACTGCACAGCTCGAAGGCGCCAGCATTGCCCATGCGCAAATATCCGGCGCCTATTTCCCTGCCGAGTTGAGTGCCGATGAAATTCTCATGTCGATGAACTTTGGCACACGCTTGCGATACCGCACCCATCCCAACCACCTGTAGCAGCGTGTAACGCACCATTCGAGCACCTGACCCAACGGCCGCTACACTTTCTCCCAATAGGGCGGCCATGCAGCACCCATCTGCAAAACGGCTGCGAAAAGGAGATTCAGTGAACGACGAACTGCAGCATCTTAAAAACTTGGGCAAGACCTCGTCGCAGTGGCTTCACGCCGTCGGCATCCACAATCCAGATGACTTACGCCGCTACGGCGCGGTCGATGCTTATAGAGCCGTCCGGGCACGCGGGTTCAGGGCTTCCAAAGTTCTGCTCTATGCTATCGAAGGCGCCCTGCTGGACGTTCACTGGAGTGAGTTGCCGCCAACCCGCAAGGCGAGTCTCAACCTACAACTCGAAGAAGCGGCTAACGACAGTAAGATCTAATTCTGCTCCATTGCAAAGGGCGCTTCATTGGTAATGATTGGTTTCTCGCCGCGCTCGCAACGACCAGTCTGTCTGACCCGGCCCGTCAAAACTCATGAGGCTGCATAGCACCGATAACGCGGGCTTAGGTGCCACTGTACTGGCGTAGAATACGCGTTGGTTCACAACCTCCAGCGAGAGCGATTTACCTGGAGCGCGGCGCAGATTATCGTCTCAGGGATTTTCGTGCGCATCCAGCATGAGTAGCTCAAGGAATCATCATGTATTTACTCGGGGAACAACCGGCCTACGCCGACCAACTGATCAGCCGATTGCAGAGCATCCCCGGGAAATTACTCGACGGGCTAAGCCCATGCGGCGTAGCGCTACAAGTCGAGCGCAGCGAGGATCTGGCGAGCGAACTGCCGGGCAACCAATTATTCATCATCGACAACGGCTTGCTGCATGCCCTGGTCGATGAGCGGCCGCTGTTCTACTTGCAGGAAGGCGATCTGGTTGGCTTGCGCCAAGGTATTGATCTACCAACCTGCCGCTATACCAGCGACGAACCAGTGACGCTGATTCCCTATTCGCGCAGCGAAGTGTTCAAGCACATCTATGCCAGCGAGCCTCGTCAGGAATTGTTCATTCAGTACCTGGTGGGCCACACCGCCCTGCTTTCAGACGCACTGGCGCGTATCAAACAACCGGAAGTACGCCCTGCCACCGGCTTCAAGCACTTCGGCAAAGGCGATTCGCTGATCCATCAGGGTGACGAGGCCGATCACGTGTTCATCATCATCGAGGGGCATGCCGAAGCCTTCGTCGATGGCCTGAAGGTAGGCGACGTGCAGAAAGACGAGATTTTCGGCGCCATGGCCGTGTTCACCCATGAAAAGCGCAGTGCCACGGTGGTTGCCAGTGAAGCCTGCACGGTGATGGTGATCCCCAAGGATCAGTTCCTTAGCCTGATGGAAAGCAACCCGCGGATCGCCCACAGCCTTGTCGAGAGCATGGCGCGACGCATCGACCTGCTCAACAAGGAAGTCACCGGGCTGCGCCAGCCTGGTTGAGCCGGCAGGCCGCCATCGAACCCCGGCCATGCAGGCCGTGTGAAAACGTAGCGAGCGAAGGTCAGGCAAGGCAAAAACCGGCGAAAAAGCGCAGTTTACGAGTTGTAAATGAGCATTTTGAGCTGGTTTTTTAACGCCGCATGACCGAGCGCAGTAGTTTTCACACAGCCTGCATGCGCCGGGGTTCGTCGTTTCAGCGGGCCGCAAAACCCTATGGCTGCGATGAATGAAAATAATTTCCAATTAGCTGTTGACTAAGAAATGAGAATTGCTATTATTTGCATCAGCTGGTCGCGAGATCAGCCGATAACCTAAAGAGACCTTAGGTCGGACTCTTCAGATTATCTCCTCATCAGGCTAATCACGGTTATTGACCCGGCTCTTTGCCGGGTCTTTTTTTGCCTGCAGGAAATGTTTCCACCGCGTTTCTCTCGATGACTGTGACGTCCGTCGCCTCATTGATCTGCATCAGAGCAGTTACCCCAGGTGCGGCTAGACTGTCCGCACGCTCACTGGGAGTCACCCTCATGAATATCCGGATACGTGCGCAGAAAGGCCCTCTCGGCATTCACTGGCAAGTGAGTCTCGGCAAGCATCAGGTCAGTTTTCGCAGCGAAGGGGAAGCGCGCCAGTTCGTGGCGACGCTCGAAGCGAGGGTGCAGGCCCCCCACGCGCTGCCGGAGAGGCAACGCATGGCCGGCTGAACCTCGGGTCAGCCGTGGGGGTGCCCAGCGCGCTTCTCCGCCCAGCGGGTGAAGCGCGAAGCCAGCACCGCCAGCACGCCGCAGCAGAAGATCACCAACGCCATCGGTACGGCGCTGCCGTCGTGCAGCACGCCGACCATGGACGCGGCAGTGGCGGCGATGGTGAATTGCAGGCTGCCCATCAGTGCCGATGCACTCCCCGCATGACGCCCCTGCCCTGCCATCGCACAGGCAGAAGTGTTCGGCAGCAGGATGCCCAGTGACGCGATGCAGCCGAACAGCGGCACCATCAGCGGCCACAGCGACTGGGTATGCACCCAGGACAACAGCAGCAACAGTGCGCCACAGCCCAGATAGAACCAGACGATGCGCCTGGCCCAATAGGCAGGCCCCTGGCGTGACACCAGCCAGGCGTTGACCTGTGCCGCCAGGATGAAGCCAGCGGCGTTGGTACCGAACAGCCAGCCGTAGTGTTCTGGCGCAATGCCATAGAGCTCGATGAACACGAAGGGCGAGCCGGCGATGTACGCAAACATGCCGGCAATCGCCAGTCCACCCGTCAGGGCATGGCCGATAAAGGGCAGATCGGCGAACAGCCGGCGATATTCACCGATCGCCCCGCGCAGCGGAGCCGGCTCGACATTGGGGTTCAGGGTTTCCGGCAACCAGCGGTACAGGGCGACCAGGCAAGCCGCGCTGAACAGCGTCAGGCAGACGAATATCGACGGCCAGCCGAACAGGTTGAGCAGCAGCCCGCCCGCCACGGGCGCGAGGATCGGCGCCAGCCCCATCACCAGCATCAGTTGCGAGAACACCTTGGCCGAACTGATTGGGTCACACAGATCGCGCACTACGGCGCGCGACACCACCATGCCGGCGCAACCGCCCAGGGCCTGCACGAAGCGCGCAACAATCAGCCACTCCAGGCTGGGCGCCACGGCACAGGCCAACGACGCCAGGGTGAACAGGGAGACCCCGACGAGCAGCGGAATGCGCCGACCGAACCGGTCAGCCAGCGGGCCGTAGAGCAGTTGCCCGATGGCCAGCCCGGCAAAATAGGAAGCCAGGGAGAGCTGGACGTGCTCGGTGTCGGTATCGAACGCCAGCGCCAGGGCAGGGAAACTGGGCAGGTAGAAGTCGATGGCCAAGGGGCCGAAGGCACTGAGTGCGCCAAGGATCAGTAACAGGCGAAACGTCATTTGCAAGGTACTCGACGAGAGTCCCGGCTCCGGGCCGGGTCAACGGGCGGAGCGCTGGAGGCTCCTTAAAGAGTGGATGCCGACAATTACATACAAGTTCGTCTGTAAAACAAACCTTGGGACAAAAAAATAATTACACTCGCCATTCCTGAACCGATTTGATTTCTGTCGTATGCGTCGAACCAAAGAACAAGCAGAGCAGACCCGTGCCACCATTCTGGCCTCCGCCGAGATATTGTTTCTGGAAAAGGGTGTTGCCCACACCAGCCTGGAGCATATCGCCAAACATGCCGGGGTGACCCGTGGTGCGGTCTATTGGCATTTTCAGAACAAGGCCCACCTGTTTCACGACATGCTCAGCCAGGTGCGCCTGCCCCCGGAGCAACTAGCTCAGCACCTGCAGGAAAGCCAATCTGGCGACGGCCTGCAGTCACTGCGCGAGCTGTGCGTAGAAGGTATCGCAGGTATTGCTCTGGATGAGCAGAAGCGGCGCATCTTCACGGTACTGCTGCACCGCTGCGAGTTCACCGAGGAGCTGCGCGAGGCCGAAGAACGCCATGAAGCCTTCATCAATCAGTTCATCGACCTCTGCGAGGCGATCTTCGCTCACCCGTCCGCGCAGTCTCGACTGCGCCCCGGCATGACGCCGCGCCTTGCGGCACGCACCCTGCACGCGCTGATCGTCGGCATGCTCAGCGACTGGCTGCGCGACAACAGCCTGTTCGACCCGCAGAACGACGGGCCGGTGATGATCGACGGGCTGTTTCGCGGCCTGATCAGCGATTGGTCTTAGCAGCAGGCACGGCCTCTGCCTTGTAGCCTGCATTGATGATCGCCTCGAGCACCTGGTCGACCGGATGCGAGGTCTGCACCCTGACCTCGCCTGCGCTCAGATCCACCTGCACCTGCGCCGAGGCATCGATCGCCTGTACGGCATCAGTGATCGAGCGCTCGCAATGGGCGCATGTCATGCCATCTACCTTGAATATCTGCATCGTCATCTCCTCTGCCCGCGTGGGCAATCATTCGATTCGTGGAAAAGTATCGAGCTTGCCATCGGGTCAAGGTCAACCCTCGCACTTGTTGAACCGACCAACCTCGGCCAAGCTCTGAAAACTCCATAGCCATCTGGTCTGACCATGCGCCGCCTCCTCTTCTCATTGTTTCTCGCTCTGCCTCTGCCAGCACTCGCCCAGGTACTGCCGTCGCATACCACCCTGGGCGATGGCTATGCGGTGCTGATCATCTCCCGCGAGCGCCTGGAAGTGGCATCGCCGTGCGAGTTCGGCGTCTACCTGCAGGATCAGCTGGCCGCACGACTGTTCCAAGGCCAGTCGGTGTCCTTCAATCTGCCGCCTGGCGATGTGTCGGTGCGCCTGGGCATGATCGGCACCGAAAGCTGCCAGGCCGGTATCACACCGCTCGACAGTCAGCGACTGAGCCTGACTGCCGGCGAGATTCGCCGCTATCGCATCGGCCTCAGCCCATCCGGCCCCTACCTGACTCCGGCACCGTCCAGCCAGTAAGCCTGCCCGGCAAATGAACATCTCCGGGGCTTGACCTTCCCCATGGGTCAAGGTTGATCCTGTGCGTACCCGCCAGGATTCACCGGAGACGACCATGCCCACGCCGCCCACCCTCGACCTGCCGATCGCCGGCATGACCTGCGCCAGCTGCGCGGGCCGCGTCGAGCGCGCCTTGCAAGGTGTCCCTCAGGTCACTGAAGCCAGCGTCAACCTGGCCAGCGAGCGCGCGCGTGTGGCGGCACCTGCCGAGCAACTACCGGCATTGGTGACGGCCGTACAGAAAGCTGGCTACGAGGTACCCAGTGAAAGCCTGGATCTGGCCATTTCCGGCATGACCTGCGCCAGTTGCGCGGGTCGCGTCGAGCGCGCGCTGAGCAGGCAGCCCGGCGTACTGGCGGTCAGCGTCAACCTGGCCACCGAGCAAGCCCGCGTGCAGGTGGTCACGGGTGTCGATACCCAGGCGCTGCTGGCGGCGGTGTCGGCCGTCGGCTATTTGGCCAGCACAGTGGATGCGCCGCAGGCGAATGGCGACGCCAACGACCGCCGCTTGCAGGCCGAGCGCTGGCGACTGGCACTGGCCTTGCTGCTCGCCGCGCCGCTGGTATTACCGATGCTGCTGGCCCCCTTCGGCGTGCACCTGATGCTGCCGGCCTGGGCACAATTCCTACTCGCTACACCGGTGCAGTTCGTCCTCGGTGCGCGCTTTTACCGAGCCGCCTGGAACGCCCTGCGCAGCGGCTCCGGCAATATGGATCAGCTGGTCGCCCTGGGCACCAGCGCCGGCTACGGCCTGAGCCTCTATCAGTGGGCGATCACTCCTGCGGGGCACACGCCACACCTGTATTTCGAAGCCTCGGCGGTGATCATTGCCCTGATCCTGCTCGGCAAATACCTGGAAAGCCGTGCCAAGCGCCAGACCACCAGCGCAATCCGTACCCTGCAGGCGTTGCGCCCCGATGAAGCCACACGCCTGCAGGGCGGCATCGAGCAACGCGTGGCCGTCAGTGCGCTGAGCCTGGGCGATCAGGTGCTGGTCAGACCGGGCGAGCGCTTTCCAGTCGACGGCACGGTGCTGGAGGGCGACAGCCACGCCGACGAAGCACTGATCAGCGGTGAAAGCCTGCCGCAAGCCAAGGCGCCGGGCGATTCGGTAACAGCCGGGGCGATCAATAGCGAGGGTCGTCTACTGATCGAGACCACCGCCCTGGGTGCAGAAACCGTGCTGTCGCGGATCATCCGCCTGGTCGAGGACGCGCAGGCCGCCAAGGCACCGATCCAGAAGCTGGTGGACAGGGTCAGCCAGGTATTCGTACCGGTGGTGCTGCTGATCGCGCTGCTGACCTTGATCGTCTGGCTGAGCCTGGGGGCGGGCCTGGAAAGCGCGCTGCTCAATGCCGTGGCCGTTCTGGTGATCGCCTGCCCCTGCGCCCTGGGTCTGGCAACGCCAACGGCAATCATGGCCGGCACCGGCGTAGCGGCCCGCCACGGCATCCTGATCAAGGATGCCGAAGCCCTGGAGATCGCCCATTGCGTCACGGTGGTGGCATTCGACAAGACCGGCACCCTGACCTCCGGCGCACCGCGTATCGCCCACCTGCAAACCGTCGACATCGATGCCGACCAGGCACTACGCCTGGCCGGTGCGCTACAGCAAGGCAGCGAGCATCCACTGGCCAGGGCGGTGTTGCAGGCTTGTCAGGAGGCAGCGTTGACGCTTGCGCCGGTCAACTCCAGCCAGGCGTTGGCCGGCCGCGGCATTGCCGGTCAGGTGGAGGGCCGGTCACTGCAACTGGGCAATCGTCGCCTGCTGCTGGAAAGCGGCGCCAGCGAGCCGAACGAACTGGCCTCGGCGGCCCAGGCCTGGGAAGCCGAGGGGCGTACCTTGTCATGGCTGATCGAGACGGGCTCCCCGGCGCGGGTGCTGGCTCTGTTCGCCTTTGGCGACACCTTGAAAGACGGCGCCCGTGAAGCGGTCGCCACGCTGGCTGACCGCCATATCGTCAGCCACCTGATCAGCGGCGACAATCAGGGCAGTGCACACGCTGTCGCCAGGCAATTGGGTATCGACTCGGTTCACGCGCAGGTTCTGCCTGCGGACAAGGCGCGGATCGTCAGCGAACTGAAAGCCAAGGGTGTCGTGGCCATGGTCGGTGACGGCATCAACGACGCCCCTGCCCTGGCTGCAGCGGATGTCGGTATCGCCATGGGCGGCGGCACCGACGTGGCGATGCAGGCGGCCGGCATCACCCTGATGCGCGGCGATCCGCGGCTGGTACCCGCCGCCCTGGATATCGCCCGGCGCACCTACGCGAAGATCCGCCAGAATCTGTTCTGGGCGTTCATCTACAACCTGGTGGGCATTCCCCTGGCCGCCTTCGGGCTGCTCGACCCGATGCTCGCCGGCGCAGCCATGGCGCTGTCGAGCGTTAGCGTGGTGAGCAATGCCCTGCTGCTGAAAACCTGGCGGCCCAACCACCTTGAGGAGTGATGCGATGAATATCGGTCAGGCGGCCAAGCACACCGGGCTCAGCGCCAAGATGATCCGCTACTACGAAGCCATCGGCCTGCTGCCCAGTGCCGGGCGCAGCGAAAGTGGTTATCGCCAGTACGGCGACGATGACCTGCAGCGCCTGCGCTTCATCCGCCGGGCTCGTGACCTGGGCTTCTCGCTGGCCGAGTCGGGCAAGCTGCTGGCCCTGTGGCACGACCGCGAACGGGCCAGTGCCGATGTAAAAGCCCTGGCCGTGGAGCATATCGACGCGCTCAACGGCAAGATCGCCGAACTCGAAGCCCTGCGCGATACGCTGCAGAATCTGGTGGATCACTGCCAGGGCGATCATCGCCCCGACTGCCCGATTCTCGATGACCTGCAGGCTGGTGACGGATGCTGCAAGGTGGCTCAGGCGCCCAGCGACAAGCGCTGAAGAGCCGTGCAATCGGCGACGAAGTGATCGCTCAATTCCGGCCAGGGATTGGTCGGCAGATTAACCAGCACGGTAGCGCTGCCGGCGGCGCGGCCACAGGCCAGATCATGGCGATGGTCGCCGACCATGACCATGTCCTGGGGCGCCACCTGCCAGCGGTCAGCCAAGTGCAGCAGGCCGCCGGGGTCGGGTTTCGGCGGCGCTTCGTCGCGACCGAGAATGTCAGCCGGTGCGAAGCAGTCGTCCACGCCAATGGCCTGCAGGGTCAACAGCGCCAGCTCACGGGCATTGCGAGTCAGAATGCCGAGGCGCAGGCCACGCGCATGCAGGCCGCGCACCAACGCAACGGCCCCTGCCGCTGGCCGCGCGGCGACGGCCAGTTCGCGCTCATGCTCGAGCAGCCAGGCGTGCTTGGCCCGAGATACATCCGCGGGAAGCGCGGCCAGGTGATGAAGAATGTCGTCCTCAGGTGGGATATCCAGCGCCACGCGGATGGCGGCGAAATCATGCACGGCGATGGTCAGGGTGCCGTCCATATCGAAAACCCAATGGGTGTAGCGCTGCAGACTCATCGCCCCTCCGGCCACTGCAGAATCGAGACCGCAGCATACCTGCTCAATACATGATGATCACCGTCACGTTGTCCGTGTAGGTGCCGACCGGTACGTTGGCTTGGTTGGGGTCGATGATGCCCAGGAACGGCACGCTCTGCTGCAGGCCGTTGCCGACCATCGGTTGCGTCTGGCTGGTAGTCCAGACGGTGGTGGTATTGGGGAAATACAGGTTGTAGTTGAGCCGATTGCTGCCGCTGGCCATGCGCCGCCAAGGCGCCTGGTAGTTCTGGCCGTTGTCGAAGCCCACGGTATAGCCCTCGGTATTGGTGCAGGTGACACTGATGTTGCGGGTAACCGGCGCGAACTGGCTGACCAGCGCCTGGGTACCGAAATCCATCACCAGCTCGCTATTGCTGATCACACAGGCCTTGGTGACCACCAGGCTGACCGTCACCGTAACCGGGCTGCCCGTTCCCCAGGAGGCCGGCGGGTTGCAGACCAGCACCACACAGGTTGGCAGTGGCACCCCTGGGCTGCGACTCCAGTTCGTGCATATACCCAGAGCGCTGAGGCCTGTGCACACGGCGTACTGCCAGGTCAGGCTCAGGGTGGCAGTATAGGTGCCGGCCGGTACGTTGGCGCCAGTGGCGGTACGGAAATACAGCGGCACCGTCGCGCCACTGCCACCCAGGTTCAACAGGGTCGCGCCATTGAGGGTAACGGGCTGGCCAGGCTGCAGGGCGTTGGTGTAACCGGAGTTGGTGAACACCTGCAACGGAATCTGCCGGCCATCGCGGCTTAGAACCGCTGCGCTGTTGAGAGTGACGCGCATGAAGTTGTTGGCCAGCAGCGTCAGGCTGCCCGTACACAGAATGCCACCGCTACCGGCTGCCTGGGGTGCGGTGGTGATCAGGCTCAGGGAGTTGGTGGTGCCCAGCGACACCGTCGATCCCGGCGCGGTGCATTCCGCCGCGGCAAGCCCCGGCAACGTAAGCAGTAACGCCAGCAGAATCGCTCTCACCTTCGCCTCCTTCAACGGCATGTCAGTGGCCCCACCAGGGACATTTCCTCATCGAGACTTTCCAACTCGAACGCAGCGGCGCACACGCCGCCATCGGGCAACGCCACCTGCAAGCGATTGTTTTTCTGCAGCCCCTCGAAATACACCAGGCCATCCCAGCCAACGGTGGCCTGCCGGTCGCGATCCTGCAGGGTCACCTGACTGCCACGGGGCAACACTTCACCGCGGCTGTCGATCAGCACGATGCTCGCCGCCACCACCCGGCGCAGCTCGAAGTCGAGCATTGCACCGCTGCCCTCGTGCACCGCGATGCTGCGCTCGACCTCCGGGGTGCGGATATTGGCCGGCAGCCCCAGTGAATCGATGGCGTACTGGCCCGGGTAGTAGGAAGGCACCCAGGGCACCAGCAAATGCCCACGGGAATTGGTCTCGCCGAGCAACTGGTGCTCGAAACTCACCGGCACGCCGGCATAGCCATCGGTGCTGACCAGCACGAAAGCGTCATCGATGCGGTTGCTGGCATACACCCCACCACTCATCGCCACCACGGAGCCGCTGACATCGCCCCAGTAGGTGCGCCGCCCGCCGTCGTCGTATACGCCGGCCTGATACTGGGCATGCCGCGCACGCCAGGTCATGTCGGCCTGGGCGTAGCGGTCGCCGTTACCGGCAGCATAGGCCAGGTTGTAACCCACCCCGCCTTCACTGGGTGCGCTGCGACCGAAGTTGCTGCGCTGCCGATAGCCACCGTTACGATCACGCTCCACGCCGACGCTGAGGGTGGAGCGCAGGTCGAAGGGAATCATCCATTGCAGCAGCGCGGAATAGCCGGGCTCACCGATTTCGCGGTTGAGCGACAGGAACAGGTTGCTGTTGCCAGGCAGCCCCCGTGACCAGGATAGGTTGACCAGACGACTGCGGGTACCGTCATGCATCTCGCTGGCAAAATAGCCGATGCCGATATTGCCGATGCGTCTGGGGTTCAGCGACAGGGTCACCTGATCGGTGGTCTTTGCTAGCCCCGAAATCCCACGGCTGCTCTGCAGGGCGCTGATCACGCTGAGGTCGGCATAGGCTTCGTCGCGCTGCACGCGCTGCATGGCGAGGCCGAACAACGGTGAGTAATAGCTGTAGCCCAGGCTCAGTTGCTGGCCGCGCTGGCCGGCGTGCTCGCTGTAGGAAAGCGAGGTTCCCAGGGTGCCCCAGGTGCCTACCGCGAAGGTGCCGCCCAGCCCCACCAGGCGCAGGTCATCACCACTTTCACCATGGCTTTCCAGGGTGAAACCGTCGCTCACGCCATAGCGGAACGTGCCGCTGGCGGCCTGGCTGCCGTAGGCGAAGTTTTCCACACCGTAGTCCTGACGCAGCTTGCCGGCGGACAGCGAGTAATCGTAGAGGCCCTTCTGCAGCAAGGTGTTGGTCACGTAGAACGGCACCTCGGTGGCCACCTGACGCCCCAATGCATCGGTGGCGACGACAGTCGCGGTGCCCGCGCCGCTGATAAAGGGCACGCTGCTGATAGTGAAGGGGCCGGGGTTGAGCATTTCACTGCTGACCCGACTGTTGTTGATCAGCAGATCCACCGAGGTCGGTACTGCGGCATCGCCACTGAAGCTCGGCAACGGGTAGGTGATCAGGTCCCGGGCGCAGGGCGAAATTGCGCGATAGCTGCACCCCACCGATGCGCACCGCACGGTTCCAGGTCAGCGCACCGGTGATCAGGTCACCGGCCTCGTAGCTGAGCATCCGCTGCTGGTCGTTATAGCGCCAAAAGGTGTCGTAGCGAATGTAGCCATCGCCCTGAGCACTGTTGCCTGAGAAGGCATGGCGATATACGCCGCTGTTGCTGAGCCGCCCCATGCTGCCGAACACCCGCTGCTCCAGCCAGCCGTTAAGCAGGCGCGAGCCTTCGTCACTGTCGCTGTAATAGAAGTCGTAGTTGAGCAGTGCCCCGAACGAGCTCTGTGCCGCCACCCCGTCATAAACCTGGGTCTGCCCCACCGCCTGGTCAGGCAGCCAATCGCTGGGCAGGGTCAGTTTCAGTTGCTGAAACTCCTGCTGATAGTCGCTCTGCAGCCCCTGGATGTCGGCCAGATCCTGCAACCCGCTGGCATCCTCGGCCAACGGCACGCCGACAGCGCGCAACTCGTCGCTGTCGAGCAGATAGCGGCCGGCGCGATAGGTCACCGGCACGATCCGCTCGGTCGACAGTTCATTGACCACCAGTTCCAGATAGAGAACGTATTCATCGGGCATCTGCTGCGCCTGCAGCCCCTGCCCCACCAGCAACAGCAAAGCGCCGAGCCAATGGGCCAGGGCAACGCGCATTCCAAAGGGCATCGTTCAATGACCACCGAACCGCATGATCACTGCCGTGGTATCGACAGGGGCTCTTTGCGGTCATTGACCATGGCCTCCAGCACCGCGCCATCAGCACCCGGGGGCAACGGCCAGCGCATTTGCGCACCGGGCAACACGTAACCGAGCAGCCCCTCGGCGATCACCTGCTGTTTGCCGCTGCCAACGAACCTCACCGCCGACAATCGCGCATGGGCAGTACCCTCGTTACGCAGTTGCAGGAAGCGTGTGCCGCCTTGCTGCTGAATCTGGTAGACGAGTTTTGGCGCCAGGGGCTGCACGGTCTTGCCAGCCTGTTCGGCGGCTCCCTCTGGCGCAGAGCCGCTGCCGAACACGAACAGGGGGATGGAATAGCGCATCTGAAACTTCACCCCCAACTGCGGATCGGGGGCCGCATTGCTGTCGAGCATCTCGTCGATCAGCACCCGATAGGCTCGCTGCAGCCCGGCCTGCGGCGCCTGCATGACCATCAGGCGGATCATCTGCCGCTTGCCCGGAGCGATGGTCACCACCGGTGGGCTACCGACCACTTCACGCTGCGCGTCCAGGCGATCCTCGAAGTCCGACTGTTTCCAGTCCATGACCCGTATCTGTAGATTGACCGGTGCCTGGCCACGGTTTTCCAGCCACAGCGCCACTGCTTTCTGCTCGGCCTCGATCACCGGGTTGATCGGCCAGATCAACACCGAACTGGCTGCGGCCGCATGGCCCGCGAACATCAGTAGTAAAACTAAAGCCCCTGCTCTGGCATGAAGAAAATCGAGGTGCTGCCATGCCGCTCGGGCCATGTGGATCTCCCTGTTCAATAACTCACGGTAACGGTCACCACGTCGCTGTAAACACCGGCACTGGGCATCGGCGTAACGCTGAACAGCCGGGCATAGACCGGATAACTCTGAGTGCCCCCAGCAGAGGGAAACGTCGCGCTGAGAGCTGTGGCACCGTTGTTGCCGTCCCCCCAGACATTGCTGAAGGCACTGTCCTTGTATAGTTGATAACGCAGACGTTCGCCGCCTTTGGCCAGAAAACGCCCGCCAGTCACACTGCTGGCGTTGGCCCCGGAACCGATGCCGATGGTCAATGGGATGCCCGGTGTGCACTGCAGCACGATGGAGCCGCTACCAGGCGTACTGGTCTGGCTCACCGGACTGCCGAGACTGCTGATCTGGCCGAAATTGATGTTGCCGTAGCTGGTCACATCGCTGCCGCCGCTGCCGAGCAGGCAACCGGCGGTAATCACCGCACGTACCTGAAATTGCCGGTCGACACGTAGCTCGTTGGTGCCGGTATCAGCGAGCGCATCCAGTGCGGCGAGCAGAATCGCGAATGGCCAGGCGCGTCGCATCGACGTCACCACTTCACCGTGACGGTTACCGTATCTCGGTAGATGCCCGCCGCAGGGGAACGCTGCGCCGGTACCCGGCCATAAACCGGCAGCCATTGATCCTGGCCGGTACCGGTGCGGCTGATGCCCACCGTGTTATCCCAAACGGTCTGGTAGCTTGCCGAGGTGTAGAGGTTGTAGGCGATCTGCGCGCTTGGCCCCTGCAGGCGCCGGGCGTTGACGTTGCCACTGCCACCGGCGCTGATCAGCACCTGATAGGGCGTGTTGCTCAGGCAATTGACCCGCAGCGCGCCATTGCCCGGCTGGCCGACCACATCCAGTGGAGGGCGCAGAATGGAATGGGTGCCGAGGTCGAAGGTGCCGAACTGGCCAAGGTCGTTCGCTGCCGTGCTGCCCGCGCTGCAGGCAGGCAGTATCTCGGCGAACAGGCCGATGGTCGCGGTTTTGGTCGCGGCAGTGAGTAAACCCGGGGCGAGCGCCAGCAGCGCCACCAGTAGGACGGGCCGGTAGCCGGTCATGGCAGTTTCCAGACAGAGAGCGGGTTCGCAGGCGATTGGGCGAATCGCCTGCAGGCGTTTACCAGGCCACCGTCACCTGCACGGTATCGGTGTAGGTACCCACCGACGGCACGGCTGCGCGGGGCGGCACCTGGCCATAGACGACGATCTCCTGCACTTCGCCGTTGCCAGTCGAATCCAGCGTGTCGCCGCCATTGCTACCGTCGCCCCAAGGCGTGGTGCGGCCGGCATCCTGGAACAGGTTATAGGCGATCAGATCGGTGCCATTGCTCATATTGCGCTGGCCGCCGGCGGGATTGCCGCCGCTGTCGAGGGTCACGCTGTAATCGGTGCCGTTGTTGCACGTCACGCTGAACGAGCCACCGCCGCCGGAACCCACGGACTGCGCTTCAAGCGGCGCGGTGATGGCGGCAACGCTGCCGAAATCGATATTGCCGAACGTGCCCCCGGCAGAACCGCCGTTACCCACGGTGCAGCCATCGGTGATGACCAGTTGAATGCCAAGCTGACCGGTAACGGTACCGGCTGCATTCGCCGTCGAGCTAATGGCCAAGGCCAAAAGGGATGAAACCAATAGCGCTGAACGCCGCATAACCGTCTCCTGCAGACTCAAGAAACTCCCATGCTCAGGAACCCGGACAGCCGCATCCGGGCGTTAAGAGGGAGACAGGACAAGGGTCGACCACGTTCAGGCAATTGCACACGTCAATAAATCAGCCTTATTTTCTACATCTGTCTAATAGGGCCATCAACATACTGATTCGAATGGATAATATTTATTGACGTGAGAGAAGAGCGAGTAAGCCCTGAGCAGATGTCCTACAGAAAAAAAGGACACCCGCTATCAGCGACGATGGAAAAACTGTCCACCAGCTCAAGATTTTGGCGTCATTTACACATCGTTCAGCGCCAGTCTTCACGCAGACGAATCAGGCCTTCCTGAGCCACCGAGGCGACCAGTTGCCCCTGGCGATTGAACACGCTGCCGCGGGAAAAACCTCGGGCGTTACCGGCCCAGGGGCTGTCCATGGCGTAGAGCAGCCAATCGTCCATGCGCAGGTTGCCGTGGAACCAGATGGAGTGATCGAGGCTGGCCACCTGCATGAACTTCTGCCACACCGATACGCCGTGGGGCAGCATCGAGGTGGTCAGCAGATTGAAGTCCGAGGCATAGCCAAGCAGGTACTTGTGGATGGCAGGTGTGTCCGGCAACTCGCCGTCGGCGCGGAACCACACGTACTTGACCGGCTCACTGACCTTGGGCGCGAATGGGTTATCGACGGTCACCGGGCGAATTTCGATGGGCTTGTCGAACAGCACACGCTCGCGTACTCGAGGCGGCAGCGAGTCGGCTACCAGACTGGCCAGTTCGGTTTCCGAACGCAGCCCTTCAGGGCCCGGCACATCAGGCATCTGCGCCTGATGGTGGAGCCCTTCCTCGAGGTACTGGAACGAGGCGCTGCAGGTGAAGATCGCCTTGCCCTTCTGCACCGCCGTTACTCGGCGGGTGCTGAAACTGCCGCCGTCACGCACGCGGTCGACTTGATACACCACAGGCAGAGCCGCATCGCCTGGGCGCAGAAAGTAGCCATGCAGTGAGTGCACATGGCGATCGGTCTCGACCGTCTGAGTGGCCGCCGACACGCACTGGCCCAGCACCTGACCGCCGAAGAGTTGGCGAAAACCAAGATCCTGGCTGACGCCACGGAACAGGTTTTCCTCGATGGCCTCGAGGCTCAGCAGCGCCACCAATTCTTGCAGGACTTGACTCATACGGTTCTCCACGGCCCCTACCCAGGGCAATACTGCGACACGCGCGGGGTGCGCGGACGGTGAATGGTAATGCCTTTGCCGCCTGTCAGGAATCGTGGCATGAGGACGGAGGCGACAGGCTCAGCCCCGCTTCGGCCATTCGCCGCGCATGATCCGATACAGCAGGTGCGGACGTAGCGGGTGCCCGGGCGCCAGCGCTGGGTGCTCGAAGCTGCCGGCCGGCTGCATGCCGAGCGCCTGCATCACCTGCTGCGAGGGGGCATTCACGGTGGCAGTGAAGGACACCACTCGCTCCAGTTCCAGGCGCTCGAAGGCGCAGTCCAGTGCCGCACGAGCGGCCTCCTGGGCGTATCCCTTTCCCCAATGTTCCGGCAGCAATCGCCAACCGATTTCCACCGCCGGCGTGAAGGCGGCCTCGAAGCCGACATGGGCCAGCCCGGTCATGCCGACGAAGCGTCCGTCCTCTCGACGCCGCAGCGCCCAGAAACAAAACCCATGCTGCCTGAAGTGCTGCTGCAAGCGCGCCAGTAATGCCTGGCTCTGCTCAAGGCTCAACGGCGCCGGAAAATGGCGCATTACCTGCTCGTCAGCGCACAGGGCCGCCAGCTCATTGAGGTCGTCATCACGCCAGGCGCTCAGGTACAGGCGCGGCGTCTGCAGCTCGATCACATCCATTTCGCTTCTCGTGCATACTGCCCAGGGTTCACCAAACGCCGCCATTGTATGCCCCTGCCGCTGATCTACCACGACGACTACAGCCCGCCCTTTCCCGAAGGCCACCGCTTCCCGATGGAGAAATTCCGTCTGTTGCGCGACCACCTGGTGGACAGCGGCCTGACCCGGGATGCCGACCTGCTGCGTCCGCAAATCTGCCCTGCGGACATCCTCGCCCTCTGCCACTGCCCCGCCTATATCGAGCGTTACCTGAGCGGCGAGCTGAGCCACCAAGATCAGCGTCGCCTCGGTTTGCCGTGGAGCCCGGAACTGGCGCACCGCACCGTACGGGCAGTGGGTGGCTCGCTACTGGCAACCGAGCAGGCGCTGCAGCACGGCCTGGCCTGTCACCTGGCAGGCGGCACCCACCACGCCCACTACGATTACCCGGCAGGCTTCTGCATCTTCAACGACCTGGCCGTGATCGCCCGTTACCTGCTGGAAAGCGGCAAGGCGCATCGCGTACTGATCTTCGATTGCGACGTTCACCAGGGTGACGGCACCGCGCGGCTGCTCGAACACGTGGACAACGCCGTCACCGTGTCGCTGCACTGCGAGCAGAACTACCCGGCACGCAAGGCCAGCAGCGACTGGGACATCCCGCTGCCTCGTGGCATGGGCGACCGCGACTACCTGAAAGTCGTCGACGACACCCTCGACTACCTGCTGCCCCTCTATCAGCCAGATATCGTGCTCTATGACGCCGGCGTCGACGTGCACCGCGACGATGCCCTCGGCTATCTGCAACTCAGCGACGCCGGCCTGGCTGCCCGCGACGAAGCCGTGCTGCATCAGTGCCTGGGCCGCGACATTCCAGTGGTCGGCGTGATCGGTGGCGGCTACAGCAAGGATCGCCACGCCCTGGCCCGCCGCCACGGCATTCTCCATCACAGCGCCGCGCGGGTATGGCAGCAACGAGGGCTCGGGTAAACTTCCCCCTTTGCCCAGCTGACACCGCCATGACCGATATCCCCACGCCCACCTCCCACTCGGTCGCCATCATCGGCGGCGGCCCAGCCGGCCTGATGGCTGCCGAGGTGCTGGCGAGTGCCGGCCTGCGGGTCGACCTCTACGACGCCATGCCCTCGGTGGGCCGCAAGTTCCTCCTGGCCGGCGTCGGCGGCATGAACATCACCCACTCCGAAGCCTACCCGGCGTTCGTCAGCCGCTACGGCGAGCGCCAAGGGCAGATCGACAGACTGCTGCAAGGCTTCGATGCCGATGCCCTGCGCGCCTGGATTCATGGCCTGGGCATCGAGACCTTCATCGGCACCTCGGGTCGCGTGTTCCCCACCGACATGAAAGCCGCGCCACTGCTGCGCGCCTGGCTCAAACGCCTGCGCGAAGCCGGCGTGCACCTGCACACACGGCACCGCTGGCTGGGCTGGAATGCCGACGGCAGCCTGCGTGTGGACACCCCCGAAGGCGAGCGCTCCGTCCACGCCGATGCCGTATTGCTGGCCCTGGGCGGCGGCAGTTGGCCGCGACTCGGTTCCGACGGCAGCTGGGTCGCCCACCTGCAGCAGGCCGGCGTGCCCGTTGCGCCGCTGCAACCGAGCAACTGCGGTTTCGACGTAGCCGCCTGGAGCCCGCTGCTGCGCGAGAAATTCGCCGGTGCGCCGCTGAAGAACGTCGCCCTGGGGCTGAGCGGTGAGGCGCAGCGCCAGGGTGAGTTCGTGCTTACCGCCACTGGCATCGAAGGCAGCCTGGTGTACGCCCTGTCCGCCGGCATTCGCCAGCGCATCACCCGTGACGGCAGCTGCACGGTGCACCTCGACCTGCTGCCGCAGCGCAGCGAAGACGCCTTGAGCAAGGCCTTGAGCAAGCCCCGTGGCTCACACTCCATGGCCAAACACCTGCACCGTCAGGCCGGGCTGGATGGTGTCAAGGCTGCGCTGCTGCGCGAGCTGACCCCCGCCGAGCACTACGCCAATCCCCAGCGCCTGGCCGCCTCGATCAAGGCCCTGCCCATCGAACTGCGCCAACCGCGCCCGCTGGAGGAAGCGATCAGCAGCGCTGGTGGCGTGCCTTTCGAAGCACTCGACAAAGGGTTGATGCTGACCGCTCTGCCCGGCACCTTCTGCGCGGGGGAAATGCTCGACTGGGAAGCGCCTACCGGCGGCTACCTGCTCACCGCCTGCTTCGCCAGTGGCCGCATGGCCGGCCAGGGCATCGCCCGCTGGCTGCGAACCAAAAACCGATAACCCACGGATCGGGAGGATCCCCATGCTGACCAGCGTCGAACTCAAGACTTTCATTCCGGCAAAGGACTACCCACTCAGCCAGGCCTTCTACACCGCGCTGGGTTTCAAACCCGGCTGGCAGTCAGATGATATGAGCTACTTCAGCAACGGCGAACACAACGCTTTCCTGCTGCAGAACTTTTACGTCAAGGAGCAGGCGGACAACTTCGTCATGCACCTGCTGGTCGACGACGTCGAAGCCTGGTGGGCCAATGTGCAGAAGGAAAACCTCGCCGAACGCTTCGGTGTGCGCACCATCGAACCGCAAGACCAACCCTGGGGCATCCGCGAGTTCATCATCTTCGACCCGAGCGGCGTGCTGTGGCGGATCGGGCAGAATATCTGAACCCGGGAACGCCATGAGCACGGCTGGGGACGTTTCCATGAATCACGCCATCAGTGGTCAGCAACTGCTCGAGGCGGCCCTGAGCAACCCTGTGAATCAGGCGCTGCTGCAGCTACTTCCCAAGCTCGATATTCCAGCCTGCACGCTCACTGCCGGCTGCCTGTTCCAAGCCGTTTGGAACCTGCAATCGGGTCAGCCTGCGGATTGGGGCATCAAGGATTACGATGTTTTCTACTTCGACCAGGATGTGTCTTGGGAAGCCGAAAACCAGATCATCGAGCGAGTGCAGAAAGCCTGCGCTCACCTAGCGAGCAATATCGAAGTACGCAACCAGGCCCGTGTGCACCTTTGGTACGAGCAGAGGTTCGGCGCTCCATGCCCACGACTGCAGAGCGTCTTTGATGGCATCGACCGCTATTTGATCAAGGCAACCTGTGTGGCCGTGGATGTCAGTAGTGGCGAGCTATACAGCACCCACGGCCTGGATGAGCTGCAACAAGGAATACTGCGCATCAATCCGCTAAATCCGCACCCCGCGATGTTTATGCGCAAGGCCCAGAGTTACCAGGCGCGCTGGCCTTGGCTGAAAATAGAGATGCCTTGAACGGGGTGAAACAGGCGTAGCCTGGGTTGAGCGAAGCGATACCCAGGGCCCTCTGCGTTACGCATCCTGGCCCTGGATCGCCTTTCGAAAGAACACCCGGGCGTAACCGTCTTCAACCGCCCGCCGCGTTTCCCGATATCCCAAACGCGGGTAGAAGAGGATGTTCTCGGTCATCAGCTCGTTGGTGTACAGCTCGATGGCCTCACAACCCAGCGCCCGAGCCTGATGTTCAGCGAAACTCATCAGTTGCCTGCCCAGCCCCTGGCCACGGGCCTGATTGCAGACCGCGACGTTCTGCACATGCAGGACATCGCCCTCCTGCTCCAGCACCAAAACGCCCCTCACAGCACCGTCCGCTTCCAATACGAACACCCTGCATTGCTCAATGACCTGGCGATAGTCATCGAGCATCGGCGCCGGCTCTTTGCCGATCCGCGGAATGTAGGGGGCGTAGGCCTCGTGGACTATCGACGTGATGGCCGCTACATCAAGGAGCGTGGCACTGCGGATAAGTGAGCGTGAGTTCATTAGTAGCGCCTGTGGAAAACTTCGACAGCCTTACCGAACAGTGGATTGCTTCGCCAGCGGATCGCCGGTGATTACGCCAGCTTCGTGCAACATGTCCAGCAAGCGCTCCGGCCAAACCCGCTCCTCGGTTGACTGCAACTCGCTGACAGTCCACCAATGGTGATCGCGGATAACCTCGACCTCCTGCGCAGTCCACCGCGAGCGATTCAGGTTTTCGCTCTGCGCTCGCACGCAAAAATACTGTTCCCGCGCCTCGACCCTTTCGCCATCGGGCATGCACATTGGGAAATCTCGGTAACCCACCGGCAGACCGACAGAAAGGATCTCAATGCCGGTCTCCTCGTGCAATTCCCGCCTGGCTGCAGCTTCGAAGGTCTCCCCATCTTCAAGAGCACCACCCGGGGTGGCCCAATAGCTAGTGCCCCTCAACGCTCCCTGGTCATGGGAAAACCTGAATAGAAGAATCCTTCCAGCAGGGCTGACGACCAACAGTCTCGCGGACTTTCGCTCCCGCATGGTCTTCCTAACGCCCGCTCTTCGGCTTACCGCCGAAGCTCGGCACCTTGCGGATGGCCTTGACCGGCGGTGCGGCGGGCTCGTCGTTTTCCATCCAACGGCCCAGGCTGCCGGATTTACCACCGCCCACCACCTTGGACTTTTTCGGTTTCTTCGGTTTCTTTACTACCTGGCCGCCAGCAAGCGTCTGCGGCACACGGTGATCGGGGATGAAATCCGGCTCGTCGACACGCTGCAGCACCTGCTGGATCAGTGCCTCGATGGCCGAGAGCAACTGCACCTCGTCGGCGCAGACCAGCGACACCGCCTGGCCGGTGGCACCAGCGCGCCCGGTACGGCCGATGCGGTGCACGTAATCCTCGGCAACGATGGGCAGGTCGAAGTTGACCACCATCGGTAGGTCGTCGATATCCAGGCCACGGGCTGCCACGTCGGTGGCGACCAGTACATCGACTTCGCCGGCCTTGAAGCGCTGCAGTGCGCGCAGGCGAGTCGGCTGCGGCTTATCACCGTGGATCGCGTCCGCGCGAATGCCTGCGGCCAGCAGTTCCTGCTCCAGCTCGTCGACACCCTTGCGGGTCTTGACGAAGACCAGCACCTGCGACCATTTCTTGCTGCGGTACAGGTGCAGGAACAGCTCGGCCTTGCGCTTCTTGTCGACCGGGATCAGCCACTGTTTGACCGACTTGGCGGCGGCATTGCGCGGGCTGACTTCGATGCTCAGCGGGTCGTGCAGCATTTCACCGGCCAGGGTGCGAATGGCCTCGGAGAAGGTCGCGGAAAACAGCAGGGTCTGGCGCTTCTTCGGCAAGGCGGCGAACAGGTCATCCAGCTCGCGGGCAAAGCCAAGGTCGAGCATGCGATCGGCTTCGTCGAGCACCAGCACCTGCAACTGGGAAAATTTCACTGCATTCTGGCGGTACAAGTCGAGCAACCGGCCAGGGGTGGCGACCAATACGTCGAGGCCTTTTCGCAGTTTCATCATCTGCGGGTTGATGCTCACGCCACCGTACACCGCGTAACTGCGCAGGGGCAGAAACTGCGAATAGGTCTGCACGCTCTGTTGCACCTGCTCGGCCAGCTCGCGGGTAGGCACCAGTATCAGGGCGCGCACCGAGTTGCTGGCGACGGTCGGGCCTTCCATCATCAGGCGCTGCAGGATCGGCAGGGTGAAGGCGGCGGTCTTGCCGGTGCCGGTCTGCGCCGCGGCCATCAGATCGCGGCCCTTGATGATCGGGCCGATGGCCTGGGCCTGGACGGGCGTCGGGGTCTTGTAATCGAGGCCGTCGAGGCAGCGCAGCAGGGGTTCGATCAGGCCGAGGGAAGCGAAGGTCATGGCGGGCAACGTGGTGGGCAATGGAGATGCCGCACAGTTTATCCTGTCCGGATAGCGGCCGCTCAGCAGTTGCAGCGCGGCGATACCCGGGAATGGACATCCTGGGTATCGCTTCGCTCAACGCCAGGCTACGTGATCCGGCACGCGGCTTAGAAATCGCCGCGCAGGGTCAGCATGTAACTGCGTGGATCGCCGTAGTAGTTGCCGCGGCGCAGCTCACCCACGGACTTGTAGTACTTCTTGTCGAACAGGTTCTTGGCGTCGAGGCCGATGGTCCAGTGCTGGTCGATTTTCCAGGAGGCCAGGGCATCGTAGACCGCACGACCGGCGTTGCTCACTTCAGGGCCGTAGGTATCGGTGCTGTAGCCGCTCTGTGCGGAAACGGCACCACCAACGGTCAGGCGATTGAGCGCGCCGGGCAACTGGTAGGTGGTGGAGGCGCGCAGCAGGTGCTTGGGCGTCTGGTAGTCGGTAGGGCCGCCGCTGGCCTTGCTGGTCTGGTTGAAGGTGTAGCCGGCAGCCACCTGCCAGCCGGAGAGTAGTTCGCCGCTGGCTTCCAGCTCGTAGCCTTTGCTGCGCTGGATCTCGCTGTTCAGATAACAGGACTGATCGATGTTATCAGGGCAGATTGCCCCGCTTGGATCCAGGGCCGCCACGTCATCCTGCTTGATGTAGAACAGCGCGGCGGAAAGGTTCAGGCGTCCCTCATACAGCTCGCCCTTGATACCGGTTTCGTAATTGACGCCAACGGCCGGATCGAGCAGCGAGCCTGCTGCCGTGCGGTAATCGCTTTGTGGCTGGAAGATATCAGCGTAGCTGGTGTACCACGACCACTGCTCGTTGAGGTCATAGATGACACCGACGAAGGGCGTGAACTCGTGCTTTTCTCGGGCAACGTATTTGCGCCTATCCGCCGAAATCACGTCCTGGGTTTCGTAGTCATACCAGCTCAACCGCCCGCCGAGCACCACGCTCAGTGGCTCGCTGAGGTACAGCCGCGTGTTGGCGTAAACACCATAGCGTGTCTCGGTGCTGTCGTTGATGGCAGTCCAGCGGGTGCGCTCGGGCCTGCCAACGGCGTGGTGATCAGGATTGAACACGTCGATAGGCACGCCGATGCCAATGTTGGCGTTCTTGCTGTACTGCTCTTCGCGCGACCAGTTGGCGCCGACCATCAGCGTATGGCGCAGACCGAAGGCTTCGAAGTTGCCGGAGAGGTTGCTATCGATGCCGGTATTGGTCACGTCATCGCTGCGGTACAGCACGTTGTAAAGCCGCGATCCTGTGTTGGTGACCGGGTTGATGGCATTGCGCGGCAAGGCGGCGCGCTGATCGAAGCCCCCTTCGGCACGAGTCAGCGAGGTCTTGCTGGTCCAGTCCTCGTTGAGGCGATATTCCAGGTCGGCGAAGACTTCGGTCTGCTCGCTTTCGTGGCGGTTCCAGTCCTGGGCCAGCGAGGTGGAACGGGAAACGTCGAGGGCCTTGCCGTTGCTGTAACGCGGCAGGCCGAAGATCGAATAGCCACTGGTGACGCCCGTCTGCCTGCGCAGGCCGACGGACAGGGTCGAGGCGTCATTCAGATCGGCTTCGACGATGCCGTAGAACAGCGGTTTGCGGCTGGCTTCACGGTCGTAGAAATACTGGCGATCTTCATAGGCCACCAGGGCACGACCGCGCAGGGTGCGGGACTCGTTCAGCGCGCCACTGCCATCCAGGTCCATGCGGTAGAAATCGTCGGAGCCGGCGCGGGTGGTCACCGAGAAGTGCGGCTCGGCGGTCGGCCGCTTGCGCACCAGATTGACCGCGCCGCCCGGGTTGCCGTTGCCGACTAGCAGGCCGGCAGCGCCGCGCAGAATCTCCACGCGGTCGTAGACGGCGGTGTCCGGAGTCATCCAGCCAGTGGGGCTGTGGATCACGCCGGGCATGCCATCGACCAGATAGGCATCGGCGCCCAGTTCGAAGCCCCGGGAGTTGTACTGATGATCGCCGAAGTTGCGCGTCTGCAGGGTGATACCCGGCGCGCTGTAGAGCACCTGATCCAGCGAAGTGAAGTTGCGGTCGTCCATCTGCTGGCGGGTAATCACGCTCACCGACTGCGGGGTTTCACGCAGCGATTGCGCGCCCTTGCCCAGGGTGACCGCACGGGTGGTGTAGGAACCGGTGCCTTCGGTAGCGCTGCTCGCCAGATCACTGCTGATGGTGGTGGCCTGCAGGTCGAGCGCGGCGGACGGCGCGTGCTCCATGATCAGCCAGATATCGCCGCTGCGCTGCACCACCAGCCCCGAACCGGCGAGCAGACGCTGCAATGCGTCGTCGATGGTGAAGGCACCTTTCAGCGCAGGCGCCGAGCGGCTTGCGACCAGCCGATCATCGACGGCGAGGGTCACCCCGGCCTGGCTGGCGAGCTGCTTCAAGGTTGCGGCCAGTGGCTGCGCCGGCAGATCCAGTTCGACAGGGGCTGCCTGTACGCCCAGTGCTAGCGTCAGGGCGCTGGCGGTAACCAGTGTTCTCAGGGATGTGCGCAGCATGATGGGTCTCGTGATGATCTCGGATACACCTTGACGGAGCAGGCCCCGAAAAGCCCAACCTGGAACGCGAAAAAATTTCAGCGCGGCAGCAACAGGGTGCCGTCGGCACGCTCCTGCAGGCGTACCCCGGCAAGCTGCGGCAAAGCCTGAACGAATGCCTCGATATCGGCGATTTGCACAACGGCGGTGATGGTCTGCGGCATGACAGGCTGCTCGAGGCGCAGCGGCTTTTCGCGATAACGGGCAAGACCGGCCACCACCTCGCCCAGGTCGGCCTGTTCGAAAACCAGGCTGCCGCTGCTGAAGCCGAAAGCGCCCGCCGCCTTGCGATCGGAACGCCGCAGCCCGACAGACTCACGATAAAGGCCGACCTGATCAGCACCCAGTTCGATGCGCTGCTCGCCGCTGGTCATCGCGACCCGGCCACGGGCCACGCTGACCTGCACGCGCCGGTCGAACGTCTCGACCACAAAACGCGTCCCCAGCACCCGCACCTGTGCCGCGCCGGCATCCACTACGAAGGGGCGTTGCGGGTCGTGGCGCACGTCGAAGATGGCCCGGCCACGCAACAGCGTCAGATGCCGCACGCGGTCATCGAAGAGCACCTGAATGCGTGTATCGGCATCCATCTGCACCTCGCTGCCGTCGGCCAGTTGCATGCGCCGCAACGCACCGATACCGGTGAACAGCTGCAGCTCCTGGCGCGCGGCATGGCGGGCCAGCAGCCAGGAACCCAGGCCGCCGAGCAGCAAGCCGCCGAGCATGCCATTGCGCAGAAAACGCCGGCGCCCGACGTTCTCCATGGCGCCGGCCAAAGCACGCGTCTGGTCGGTGCTGGAGAAGTCGCCCCACAGGCGCTTGAAGCTGTGAAATTCTTGAGCGTTGCGCGGGTCGGCGGCCAGCCAGTTGGCGAAGACCTGACGTTCGGGGTGATCGTCCGGCAACTCGAGCAGCCGCGCGAACCAGTGCGCCGCCTCACGACGCCGCGCGCTCATGGGCAGAGCAGCTCGCGGGCCTCGTGCAGATCGAGCAGGGCACGCACCAGGTGGCGCTCGACCATCGTGGTGCTGATCTGCAGCATCGCGGCGACTTCCACCTGGCGGTGCCCTTCGATGCGCACCAGCCAGAATACTTCACGACAGCGCGGCGGCAGGCAATCGAGAATGCGCTGCAGGGCGTCCAGGCGCTGCTGGATATCGGCCAGATGCTCAGCCGAAGGGACGAACGACGCGCCATCGTCCGATTCCATGCGAGGCTCGCTGCCAGCCTCGGGAAACGGCTGATAGCGCGAGGCGTCGCGGTAATGGTCGATCAGCACAGAATGGGCGATGCGCCGCAGGTAGGCGTTGGGCTGTTCGATGACGCCACGCTGGTTGGCGAGCACGAAGCGAATGAAGGCGTCGTGCAGCACGTCATAGGCACGCTGCACGCAATGGGTACGCCGACTCAGGCTCAGCAGCAGATCAGTGTAGGCCCAGCGCAAATTGATTCCGCCCCACTCCATCATCCACCTCGGCCATGTTTCGACGGCGTCAGCCATCAGGGGGCGGGCAGTATAGAGAGCGCCACGAGGCAAAGTAAATGAGAACTATTAGTAGCCAGCTGACTGCTCGACCGGCACTTAGCTCGCTGAGCCGAGCAGCGCGCGTACCTTGGCTGCGGACATGCCCTGCAGCTGACGCAGAAAATCATGATCGACCACGTTGCGGCCGTACTGCTCACGCAGCAGGCAACACAGATGCAACGTCAGGTTGGCAGCCATTTCCGCATCGGCCAGAGCCCGGTGAGCCTTGCCGGTGTCCGGCAGGCGCGCCCAGCGATTGAGGTTGCCGAGCTTGTGGCTCGGTGCGCCAGGCAGCAGGCGGCGTGACAGCAGCAGCGAGCAGGCGAACTGCTGGACACGCGTGCGACCGATCAGGCCCAGCTCGGCGTCCCAGAACTTCTGATCGAAGGAGGCGTTGTGCGCGAGCATCGGAACGTCGCCAACGAACTCGGCGACCTCGTGCATCACCTCGGCTGCCGGGGGTGCGCTGCGCAGCATGGCGTTGCTGATGCCGGTCAGTTGCTCGATGAACGGCGGCACCCAGGCACCGCTGTTCATCAGGCTCTGGTAGCGCGCGGTGATCTGCCCGTTCTCGATGATCACTACACCGATTTCGGTGGCGCGGGCCTGCTGGGCCGGCGACATGCCGGTAGTTTCGAAGTCGATGACAGCGATGGGTTTCACGTAAAGCCTCAGTGTTTCAGCAACAGATGCCCCTCGATGGGCACATAACGAGTGGCCGCGCGCACCAACGACTGCGCGGTAAGCCCGGGAACGCCGTAGGCCAAGGCCTCGACGCCATGACGTTGGCGAATGCGTTCGAGCAGCAGATCGAAATCGCCGTCACCGGAAGCCAGCACCACGCTGTCGACGTTCGCCGCTGCGTCCATCACGTCGATGGTGATGCCCACGTCCCAGTCCCCCTTGGCCGAACCGTCACTGCGCTGAATGTAGGGTTTGAGCTTCACGGTGAAGCCGAGGTTGCGCAGGATCTGCTGGAACTGCTGCTGCTTGGGATCGCCGCGGTCGATGGCATAGGCGTACGCCTCGACGATCTCGCCGCCGCCGGCCAGCTCGTTCCACAACGCCGTGTAATTGAAGTGACAGCCATAGGCCTGGCGCACGGTGTAATAGAGATTCTGCACATCGGCGAACACAGCTATTTTCTTCACCGGACATCCTCACAAGGGCTCGCGCGGGTTGCACGGCCCGTCAGTATGCCAGCCTCGCGCCCCTCAGGTCGAAAGCCATGGCCCGATGGTAATCGGATCACTGGTCGAGGAACCGGCGCCCTCGTATGATGACGGCCTGTTTTTCTGGCCGCGATTTTCCATGAATCCCCTCGACGCCCTGCGTGACGCTTGGTTCTTCTTCAAGCAAAACCTGCTGCAGATCATTCTCCTGTGCCTGCCCTTCCTGCTGCTCGAAGCCGCGCTGAGCATGCAGCTAGAAGGTCTGGTCGCAGCCGCCAAGATACCGCTCTACGATGTGCTGCTCGGGCTGCTCTTCTATCCGCTGTACAGCGCCGCGCTGATCCTCTTCATCGACGCACGCAGCCGTGGCGAGCAGCCGAGCAGAGGCGGGCTGGTCGCCATGAGCCTGAGCCTGTGGCCGCGCTTCGTGCTGCTGGCCGGCATCGGAACCCTGGCGATCATGCTCGGCGCCTCGCTGTTCATCCTGCCGGGGCTGTGGCTGATGGTGCGCCTGGTGTTTTCCGACTACCTGCTGGTGCTGCGCGGGATGTCGCCGCTGCAGGCGCTGCACCAGAGCCTGCAACTGACCCAAGGGCATTTCTGGCCGATTCTCACCTGCGTGATGCTGGTGATGGTGCCGCCGTGGCTGGTTGGTTTCTGGGCCGGCGATATCGCGGCCGAGCCTGCCGGGCGCCTGCTGCTTGACCTGCTGCTCGGTCTCTTCCAGCTATTCACCACGGTGGTGGTGTTTCGCCTGTACATGCTGCGCACGGGCGACAACACCGCGCCGCTGCCGTAACCTGCCGGGCAACCCACCGTTCAAGACCGAGACGATCACGTGGCAAGAAAATCGCGCAGAGAGCTGGCCAAAGACCGCGGTGACCTCAGCGCCCTGCCGGTCACGGTCAAGGATGTGGCGCTCAAGGCCGGTGTATCGCCAATCACCGTGTCGCGGGCGATCCAGCGCCCGGAGCTGGTCAGCGATGCCACCCGCACCCATGTGCTGGAGGTGGTGCGAGCTATGGGTTACGTGCCCAACCTGATGGCCGGCGGCCTGGCTACCAGCAAGAGCCGCCTGGTGGCCATCGTGCTGCCGACCATCGCCAACTCGATCTACGCCAGCGTGGTGCAGGCGATAATGGATCGCCTCGCCGAAGCCGGGTATCACACCCTGGTCGGCCCGAGCGGCTACATCCCGGAGCATGAAGAAGCCCTGCTGGCCGCTATTCTCGGCCGTCGCCCGGATGGCATCGTGCTGACCGGCACCTTTCACACCCAGGCCAGCCGTGAGCGCCTGGCGTCCGCCGGCATTCCAGTGGTTGAAGCCTGGGATCTGAGCGATAACGAGCTGGACATGCAGGTGGGCTTCTCCCATGAGCAGGTCGGCGCCGCGGTAGCCGAGTACTTCTTCGCCAAGGGCTACCGGCGCTGGGCGGTGATCGGTGTCGACGATCCCCGCGCGCTGCGCCGCTGCAACGCGGTGATCGAGCGCCTCACTACGCTGGGTGTCGACGCCGTGGCGGTACAGACCTTGCCCCTGCCGGCGACCTGGGAAGTCGGCCGCAAGGGCCTGGCCGCGTTGCTCGATGGCGGTGAGCAGCCGGATTTCATCTTCTGCAGCTCGGACACCGTCGCCCTCGGCGTACTTACAGAAGCGGCCAGTCGCGGTCTGAAGGTGCCTGGCGACCTCGCTGTACTGGGCTTCGGCGACACCCTCAACGGCCAGTTCGCCAGCCCTGCCCTCTCGACGGTCAGCGTGAATGCCACGGAGATGGGCAACCAGGTCGCCGAAGCCCTGCTGCGCCGCTTCGACGGCCAGAGTGCCGAGCCGAGCCTGGATACCGGCTTCGCGATCATCGAGCGTGGCAGCACGGCCTGAAGGGAAACCGCTTCCCGTAGCCTGGGTTGAGCGCAGCGATACCCGGGAGCAGACAAGCTGAGTATCAACCCAGGCCACGCCTAGAAAACGATCCGCGGTATCCGTGTAGGAGCCCGCTTGCGGGCGATCCATCTCAAATCACACCCACGCCATCACCTCCATCGGCCAGACCTTTCAGGCGCCCCAATTACCCCAAAGGCATCTTCCGCAAACGCCACCCCGCAAATTCACGCTTGAATGATAACGTTATCTGTTTATGATGATAACGTTATCTTATTTACCACCAGCGACACCCAAAGCGATCCGTTACCGCTGCCCGGCAAGGCAGCCAGACCATCCGCAACGCCGGCGACGGCAACAGGAGTCAAGCGATGAACAATAACAATATCCATACAAGCACCCCGGTCATCACCTCTCTGGAGGTCATCCCGGTTGCCGGCCACGACAGCATGCTGCTCAACCTGAGCGGTGGCCACGCCCCCTTCTTCACCCGCAACCTGCTGATCCTGCGCGACAATGCCGGGCATGTCGGCGTCGGTGAAGTGCCGGGCGGCGAAGCCATCCGCCAAACCCTGGAAGATGCCCGCCAACTGCTGCTCGGTCAATCCATCGGCCAGTACCAGAAACTGCTTGGCCAGGTACGCCAAACCTTCGCCGACCGCGACTCCGGCGGCCGCGGCCTGCAGACCTTCGACCTGCGCATCACCATCCACGCCGTCACCGCCGTGGAGGCTGCCCTCCTCGACCTGCTCGGCCAGCACCTGGAAGTACCAGTCGCCGCGCTGCTTGGCGAAGGCCAGCAGCGTGACGCCGTGGAAATGCTCGGTTACCTGTTCTACGTCGGCGACCGCAAGAAAACCGACCTGCCCTATCGCCAGGAAACCGATGCCGACAACGCCTGGTTCCAGGTGCGCAACGAAGAAGCGCTGGATGCCCAGGGCGTGGTGCGCCTCGCCGAGGCCGCCTACGAGCGTTATGGCTTCAAGGACTTCAAACTCAAGGGCGGCGTGCTGCGCGGCGATGAGGAAATCGAAGCGGTCACCGCACTGGCCGAACGCTTCCCCGATGCACGCATCACCCTCGACCCCAACGGCGCCTGGTCGCTGCAGGAAGCCATCCGCCTGTGCCGCGACCAGCATCACGTACTCGCCTATGCCGAAGACCCCTGTGGCGCCGAGAACGGCTACTCGGGCCGTGAGGTGATGGCCGAGTTCCGCCGTGCCACCGGCCTGCCGACCGCGACCAACATGATCGCCACCGACTGGCGTCAGATGGGCCATGCGATCCAGCTGCAATCGGTGGACATTCCCCTGGCCGACCCGCACTTCTGGACCATGCAGGGCTCGGTACGCGTGGCGCAGATGTGCAACGACTGGGGCCTGACCTGGGGCTCGCACTCGAACAACCACTTCGATGTCTCCCTGGCCATGTTCACCCACGTGGCTGCCGCCGCGCCAGGCAAGATCACCGCCATCGACACCCACTGGATCTGGCAGGACGGCCAGCGCCTGACCAAGGAGCCGTTCCGTATCGAAGGTGGCCTGGTCAAGGTGCCGCAGAAGCCGGGCCTCGGCGTGGAGCTAGACATGGATGCCGTGGCCAAGGCCCACGAATGCTACAAGGGCATGGGCCTGGGCGCGCGCAACGACGCCGTGGCCATGCAATACCTGATCAGCGGCTGGACCTTCGATAACAAGAAGCCCTGCCTGGTGCGCTGAGCACTATGCGGAGACTGCGATGCCTGGGGATATTGCCCTGGGTATCACTTTGCTCAACCCAGGCTACAGATCGTGGGACAGCTACCGGCTGCGATTTCACGGGGCGCGGCCCGTCTTCACTATGTCTTGCGCGGTTTAGCCCGTGCAGTGGGCTCGGCGATCAATGGGTCGTCGGGCCAGTAGTGCTTAGGGTACCGCCCCTTCAAATCCTTCTTCACCTCGGCATAGGTGGTGCGCCAGAAGTTGGCCAGATCCTGGGTCACCTGCACGGGTCGCCGTGCAGGGGATAACAAATGCAGTAGCACCTGCTGCCGGCCATTGGCGATGCGCGGCGTCTCGGCCAGGCCGAATAGTTCCTGCAGGCGTACCGCCAATACTGGTGGGTGTTCGCTGTAATCCAGGCCGATGCGCGAGCCGGAAGGCACCGGCAGGCTGCGCGGCGCCCATTCGTCCAGACGCTGGGGCAACGGCCAGGGCAACAGGGTTTGCAGCATGGACGGCAGGTCGAGATTGCCGAAGTGGCTCAGCCGGGTGACTTTGCCTAGGTAGGGCGCCAGCCAGGCATCCAGGCTGGCGAGCAGCACCGCGTCCGAGACGTCCGGCCACTCGCTGCTTGCCTGGCTCTGCAGATCGAGCCCGCGCAGCAGCATGACCCGCGCCTGCCACTGACGCAGCTCAGGCGTCCACGGCAACAGCGCGAGGCCCTTGCGCCGTACCAGATTGACCAGCGCGGCGGTGCGCGCCTCGGCGCTCAGCCCTGCTAGCGCTTCGCTGGACAACACCAGATCGCCCACCTTGCGCTGCCGCTCGGCACGCAGCACGCCTTCGCGCTCATCCCACTCGAGCAGATCCTGGCTGCTCACCTGTTCGGCCAGCACGGAGTCGAACAGTGCCGGTTCCAGTTCGGCAGCCAGGTAGATGCGTTCTTCACGCTGCCCCTGGCGGCTGCCCAAGTCGGCTACCACCAGCCAGGCGTGTTTCATCAGCGCATCGGTTTCGTTGAACAACGCCGCGCGGCCGTTGGCCAGGCGGTATTCGGCGCCGCCCTCGCGGCGCTGCCGGGCGACGCGATCCGGGTAGGCGAAGGCCAGCAGCGCACCCAGCCAGCGGCCATGCTCGGCGTCGCTAACTGCCTCGCTGACCGGTACGCGGCGCAGGTAGCCCTGGAACTGCCGAGCCAGTTGGCGGGTTCGCTGCACGCCACCTCGGCCGGCGTTCCCCGCGGCCCTGCTCTCCCCGGCCAGTAGGGCCAGACGACTGTGCAGATCGGCACCGGCACCTCGCAGTATGTCGCGCTCGCCCAGTAGTGCCGCCAGATCACAGGCCAGTTCGCCCAGACCCAACGCCTGACCGCGCAGCAGCAGATGAGCGATGCGTGGGTGTGCTGGCAGTTCGGCCATGGCCTGGCCGTGGGCGGTCAGCGCGCCACGGGCATCGAGTGCGCCGAGGCGTTGCAGCAGCTCCCGGGCCTGGGCGTAGGCAGCGGCAGGCGGTGGGTCGAGCCACACCAGTTCGTCGACTTCGACGCCCCAACGCGCCAGTTGCAGCGCCAGCCCCGCCAGGTCGGCCTGGAGAATTTCCGCCGAGGAGTAGGCTGATAATTGCTCGTGCTGAGCCTGCGACCACAACCGGTAGCACACCCCTGGCTGCAGGCGCCCGGCACGGCCGGCACGCTGGGTGGCTGACGCCCGGGAAATGCGCTGGGTATCCAGACGCGTCATGCCGCTGCCCGGGTCGAAACGCGGCCCCCGCGCCAGACCGGCGTCCACCACCACGCGTACGCCGTCGATGGTCAGGCTGGTCTCGGCGATATTGGTCGCCAACACCACCTTGCGCAGCCCGGCCGGTGCCGGTTCGATGGCAGCACGCTGGGCCGACAGCTCCAGCTCACCATGCAGAGGACAGATGCGCACATCCGATCGCCCGGCCAGCGCCTCGTCCAGTTGTTCGGCCACCCGCCGGATCTCCGCCTGACCGGGCAGGAACACCAGCAGGCTGCCCGGCTCATCGGCCAGCGCCTGCAACACGGCTTGCAATACTTTCGGTTCCAGCCACTCACCGGCCTGCCAGGGGGCACCCCAGCGGGTATCCACCGGGTACATGCGCCCTTCGCTGCGCAGCACCGGGGCATCGTCGAGCAGCCCGGCCAGACGCTCGCCCTCCAGGGTGGCCGACATCAGCAACACCTTGAGCGGCGCTTCGCCACTGTCGGCACCGCGAAACATCGCCCGACCGTTGAGGGTCAGCGCCAGGGCCAGATCCGCGTCCAGGCTGCGCTCGTGGAATTCGTCGAAGATCACCAGCCCCACGCCTTCCAGAGCAGGATCATCCTGCAGCCGTCGGGCGAGGATGCCCTCGGTGACCACCTCGATCCGGGTGCGCGGGCCGACCTTACTGTCCAGGCGAATGCGATAGCCCACGGTCTCGCCGACCGCCTCGCCAAGCTCGCTGGCCAAGCGTTCGGCAGCAGCGCGCGCAGCCAGGCGACGGGGCTCGAGCATGATGATGCGCTGCCCGGCCAGCCACGGCTGATCGAGCACGGCCAACGGCACGCGAGTGGTCTTGCCGGCGCCGGGCGGCGCTTCGAGCACCACTTCATTACGCTCGGCCAGGGCGCGGCAGAGATCGGGCAGCAGGGAATCGATCGGCAGGGTATTCATCAAGGCTCCATCATCGACCGGCGATTATACGGCGAACCGCCTCCTGGCTTCGCCGGTCAGATGCAATCGCAAGTGGCGTACTCGCAGCGCCGCAGCAGCTTTGCAATCCACGCCTTGCTATAGTGGCGGCCACTTTTTTCTGGAGGTGCTCGATGCGCATGAAATCCCGCGTTGTCGGCGGCGTTATCGCCGTTACATTGGTCACTCAACTCACCGCCTGCGGCAGCATCTTCTATCCAGACCGTCGCGGTCAGATTGAAGGCCGTGTCGACCCGCTGATCGTCGGTCTGAACGCCATCGGCATCCTGTTCTATGTGATCCCCGGCCTGATCGCTTTCGGCGTCGACTTCGCCACTGGCGCGATCTACCTGCCAGGCGGCCTCAATGCCCAGGTCAGCCCGGATTCGCTGAAGGACGTGGTCGATGCCAACGGCAAGGTCGACACCGCCAAGCTCAAGGCCCTGATCGAAACCCAAACCGGCCACAGCCTGCCGCTCGACGATCCACGCCTGATCCAGCACAGCGGCAGCAGCGAACAGCTGGCAGCATACGGTCTGCGCCCCGCCGCCTGATCCACCTGGCAGCCCGTCGCAAACGCCGGGCTCGCCCTCCCCGTACAGCCCGGATAACCCATGACCCTCGACCGCCAGCACGCTCGCCTGATGCGTCAGGCCACTGCCGCCGCGCTCTGCGTGGCGCTGACTCTAGTGTTGTGCAAGGCCGTCGCCTGGTGGGCCAGTGGTTCGGTCAGTTTGCTCGCCGGCCTCACCGACTCCCTGCTCGACAGCGCCGCCTCGCTACTCAACCTGATCGCCGTGAACATCGCCCTGCGCCCTGCCGATGACGATCATCGTTACGGCCATGGCAAGGCCGAAGCCCTCGCCGGGTTGGGCCAGGCACTGTTCATCGGAGCCAGCGCGATCCTCGTCGCGGTACAGGGCTTTGATCGCCTGCGCCACCCCGAACCGCTCAATGCGCAAGCGCTGGGTATCGCGGTAATGCTGCTGTCCATGGCACTCACCATGGCCCTGCTGTTGTTCCAGCGCCATGTGGTACAGCAGACCGGCTCCACTGCGATCCACGCCGATTCATTGCACTACCGCTCCGACCTGCTGCTCAACGGCGGCATCCTCCTCGCCCTGCTGCTCGCCTACTTCGGCTGGCAACAGGGCGACGCGCTGTTCGCCATCGGCATCGCCGCCTACATCCTGTGGAGCGCCTTCAGCATCGCCCGCCAGTCGGTCAGCGTGCTGATGGATCAGGAGCTCGACCCCGACGTCAGCACGCGCATGAGCGAACTGACCTGCGCGGTGCCCGGCGTCATCGGCATCCACGACCTGCGCACGCGCCTGTCAGGCACCCGCTGGTTCGTGCAGTTACACGTCGACCTGCCGGGCAGCCTGAGTCTCAATGAAGCCCATGCGCTGTGCGAACAGGTCGAGGATGCCATCCGCAGCGAATTCGCCCAGGCAGAGGTACTGGTACACGCCGACCCACTGGATTTGCCTGCACCAACTTGATGCAGGCCATGCGCCACCAGAAAAACACTGAACCGTCGTCACGAAAGGCCAGTCAGCTTCAGTAAGCCCAAATGATTTGGGTTGGTCGCTCCCGGCTCTCCTCACCCTCAACCAGGGCGGCACCGGGAACCTATTCGTGATGAGAGGATTACCACATGAAGCGCGTATCCATGTTCGTCATTGCTGCCGTACTGGCCGCACCAGCCTTCGCAGCCGATGACCTGTGCACCGTCAACCTGCAGAAACTCGACAATGCCGTGGCTGCCAAAGCCACCATCGCCGACCCGCTGAAATCCCAGGTTGAAGAAGCCAAGAAGCAAGCCACCGATGCTCAGGCTGCTGGCGACCTGAAAGCCTGTGGCACTCACGCTGAGCGTGCTCTGCAACTGCTCGACGCCCCAGGCGACGACGGCAGCGGCGCAACCAGCTGATGAGAAACAGGCCAGCCGTAACGCTGGCCTGATTCAGCAGGCGCAGTGCATGCCGGTCGACTCCACCTGACCTTTGGCGTACACTGCACGCCTTGCACGCTTTTGGGGCCGATTAGGATTCGACGCCGGTAGCGAAGCTCGAGGTGCATGCCGACTTGGTAACAGAAGTCGTAAATCCACTGTTGCAACTTTCTATAGTTGCCAATGACGAAAACTACGAGGGCTACGCTCTCGCTGCGTAAGCGGCGCGACTAGTCCTTCTGGTAGCTTCGGCTCCAGCGATCACTAGGGGATGCCTGTAAACCTGAAGTGATTGTCATGCAGAACAGGATCGCCGCGTAGTACGTTGTGGACGAAGCGGCTAAAACTCACACAACTCGTCCAAAGCACCCTGCCCGTCGGGCGGCTGAGGATTAACTTAATAGACACGGCTAAGCATGTAGTACCGACAGTGGAGAACTGGCGGACGGGGGTTCAAATCCCCCCGGCTCCACCAAATAAACCCCTGACTTCCTAGCTGAAGTCAGGGGTTTTTCTTTGGGTGTCGAAAAAGTTCGGCAATCCTTTTTTCAAGTGCCGAGGGCTGGCTGATGGCAGCCTCGCACGTTGCAAGTAAAAGGCGAGCGCTTGTCAGATTTTCAGTACGCGGCCGCACAGCTCAATGAATGTGAGTCACTTGGGCTGGTTCCTGGCCGTTCTCGAGAAATACAGAAAGAGGCCATCGTTCCCCCATGTCGTGGAGGCCGCTTGGCTTAAGCCGGGCCGTGGAGGCCCGATCTATCTGTTGCCGGTGAAAATTTCCCTCAACCTCCGCAGGGCGGGATAGCCGATTGAGCGAGATTGGGCGGCGGCGACCTCCTTCGGATCGCGAACCGTCTTGGCCAAGACTTGCTCGGTGAGCAGCGCAATTTGGCGTTACGGCATTGCTACTGCATTAGCCCAGCGGCTGCACGTACGTCGCTCGGTGTGCGTCCGAAGTAAGCCTTGAAGGCCCTGGCGAAGTGCGCCTGGCTGCTGAACCCGTGTCGATAGGCGATCTCGGCGATATCCAGGCCTCTGTCCTCACCGCGGCTCAGTAGCTGGTAAGCACGTTGCAGGCGCTTTTCGAGAATGAAACGGTGCGGCTGGGTGTCTTCCATGGCGAACAGCCGCGCCAGATGCCGGGTGGAAATCCCGGTCTGGGCGGCCACCCGCTCGCAGCTCAATGCCGGATCGGCCAATTGCTCGAGGATGCAGTGCTTGGCAGCCAACAGGTAGGAAGCACTGAGTGCGTTGATTCGGCGGTTGCCCACCTGACCAGCAATGATGTTGCCCAGCAGCTCAAGGGCATCGTCCTGAAAGCTGTCTGCGTCCTGGCTGAGTGGTTGCTCGAAGAAACCGCCGGTGCGCTCACTCAGGGTGCGCAAGAGTAGGCGCTGGGTGCCGGTGTGCGTGCTGATCTTTAACGCGCTGTCAAAGCGGCGCAAGCAGTGAGCAGCAAAAACCTCTTGGGGTATATCGAAGATGAACTTGTGCATCGAGCCGGAAAAACCAAACAGGTAGGGCTCGTCGGTTCGGTACACCATCAGATCGCCGGGTTCCAGCAAATGACAGGTGCTGTTTTGAAAGAAGAACGAAGCACTGCCCATGACCAGTGAGACGAAAACCGACTCTTTTGGCACCGTGCGAATCATCGGCCCGTCGCGTTCGATGACGTGCTGGGTGCCGACGATATGAGCCACCCGCAGTCGCTCCAGGCTCAGGTTGTCCTCCTGCGCACTGAAGCCGGCCTCGCTGAAGGAAGAACACCTCAAGCCCACTAGCGTCGACGCGTTGTACTGTTCCCAGAATTCCAGGCGCTGATCAACGGGGAGATCATCGGTGCTTGCACGGCGAGTACCAAGCACGGGAGCGGATCTGATCATTTTATTGTTCTCGTTTTTATTGGCTGCTCACCTCCGCGCAAGACGGATTACGGGGCGTGCAGAGCACAATTAATCGCCCGCCCCAACCCTGCTGTCAACTCATAAACCACGGCGATGGTTGAAGTAAAAATATCCGTCCGATGCAGACAACAATCACGTCCGTTTTGATCAAACCGCCCCGCGTTCGCCGTCTTAGAGTGGCCCTGCATTCCAAACAATCAGAGGCCAACATGCCCGAATTAGCCCGTACCGAATTCTGGAAAGACCTGCAGCCCATTGCGAACTGCTTCATGCCCGACGCCAAGCCCGAGGTCTACCTGCCCAATGCCGCCAGTGACGACTTGCGGCTCTACGTCCCGTTCACGGAGACCGTTTCTTCACGCCCCCTGTGGATATCGCCCAGCGAAAACCGTTGGTGCGACATCTTGATGTCGAGCCGTGCCGGGCTGGTCAATCGGCACTACCACCCACATGAAGTGTTCGCCTACACGCTCTCGGGCAAATGGGGCTACCTGGAGCATGAGTGGACTGCGACTGCTGGCGATTTCGTTTATGAGACGCCCGGTGAAGGCCACACCCTGGTGGCTTATGAGCATGACGAGCCGATGCGCGTGTTCTTCATCGTCAAGGGGCCGCTGATCTGGCTCGACGAGCAAGGTGAGTCCACTGGGTATTTCGATGTGCACTCCTACATTGCGCTGTGCCGTGAGCATTACGAGAAGGTTGGCCTCGGGGCCGACACTGTGGATCGCCTGTTCCGTTAAAACCCGTATTGCGGAGAACCACCATGGCTCACAACAATAAAAAAGCCAGTTATGAAAACACCCTGCTGTGCGTGCTGTTCCTGACATTTGGTTTTGTGTTTTTCGACCGCCTGGCGCTGTCCTTCCTGTTCCCGTACATGGCCGATGAACTGCAGCTCAGCAACAGCCACCTGGGCATGCTGTCTTCGGTGCTGGCGCTGGCCTGGGCAGTTTCTGGTGCGCTGGTGGGCGCCTGGTCGGATCGCAGGGGTGTGCGCAAGCCACTACTGATTGTCGCCGTCATCCTGTTTTCCCTGTGCTCGGCACTCTCGGGCCTGGTTTCAGGTTTTCTCAGCCTGTTGCTGTTTCGCGCCATCATGGGGTTGGCCGAAGGGCCGATCCTGCCGTTGTCCCAATCGCTGATGGTAGAGGCTTCATCGCCCCATCGCCGGGGGCTCAACATGGGGCTATTGCAGGGGTCGGCAGCGGGTCTGCTGGGTGCGGTAATCGGCCCGCCGGTGCTGATTGCTCTTGCTGAGGCCTACGGCTGGCGGCATGCGTTCATTGTGTCGCTGCTGCCCGGGCTGCTGATTGCCTGGTTGATCTGGCGCTATGTGCGCAAGGATGAACCACGCCCGGCACCGGTTGCCGGCGCCAAAGCCACGGGGCATCGGCTGGCCTTACTTAAAAGTCGCAACATCCTGCTGTGTACGCTGATCAGCTGTGTGTTTTTAACCTGGTTCGTCATCCTGATCTCCTTTACCCCGACGTTTCTCGTCAGTGTTCGTGGCTACAGCCCGCCGAGCATGGGCGCGATCATGAGTTGCCTGGGCGCCGCCTGGGTAATCTGGGGATTCGTGGTGCCAAGCATCTCTGACCGAATCGGCCGACGGCCCACCCTGGTCATTTTCTCGTTGGTCGCCGCGTGCTGCCCGATTGCGCTGCTGTACGCACCTTCTCCGCTCGTGCTGGGCGTGCTGATGGTGATTACCTATACGGGACTGGGCTGCTTCACGCTGTTCATGGCGACCATCCCGGCCGAAACCGTGCCGCGTGAGGTGATGGCCACGGCGCTGGGCATGATCATGGGCGTGGGAGAACTGGTGGGCGGATTCGTGGCGCCTACCGTCGCTGGGTTTGCTGCTGACCAGTTCGGGCTGTCCATCGTGATGTGGATCTCCTGCGGTGGCGCCTTGCTGTCAGCGGGCTTGTCACTATTGCTTAAGGAAACCGCACCGACGGTACTGCAACGCCGCGCACAGGCGCTTTCAGCGGCCCAGGTAAATTCGCTGTAGCCATTCAACCGACCGGAGCCTGTACAAGGCGTGGTGACCTGCACCACGCCAACACACTCGCTCGCCACAACAACAATAAAAATGAGCCCCAAATCATGAGTCCTCTCATCCGTTTTTGTGTGTGTTCACTCGTCGCGTTCACCTACCCCCAGGCCTGGGCACAGGATCGTGAAGGGCCGCTGGCCGAACTGGGCAATCAGTTGGCCGATTACGGCATCCAGTCTCATGTGCTGATCACCAACATTTCGATGAAAAACCTCGACACCGGCCCTCGCCCCCACAGCTTCGGCAACAGCGGCAATCTGTATGTCGGCGCAGACATCGACCTGGGCACACTCAGTGGCCTGGATGGTGCGGCGGTGCATTTCGAACAAACCGTGTTCATCCTCGATAAAGGTACCGGCCAACCAACGGCAGGCGAATGGCAGGGTGCCGCCGGTACCTATTTCGCCGGAGCGCCGCTGCACAACGACATTACCAGCACCCAGTTGAGCCTGCTGACCTACGAACAGAAATGGTTCGATGGCCAGCTCGACATGCACATTGGGCGTACCAATGGCCGGCGGTATTTCTACATCTACAACTGCGAAACGGGCGTCACTTGCAATGACCCGATCCTGGAGGCTTCGAGCGGCATGCTGCCGCCGCCCTTCGGTGCCTGGGGCGGCTACCTGAAGTATCAGGTCAACCCGAGCCTCTACGTGCACGGCGGTGCGTTCGAATCCAACCCGGTGGATTACCTGAAAAAACGCAAGGGCCTGGATTTCAGCACCGACGATGCAAGCGGTACAACTTTCCTATTGGGCATTGGCAGCAAACCTGGCGATGACAACACTCAGTATGAGCTCAATGCCTACTTCAACTCGTCCAAACAGGTCGACCCGCTGACAGGGGAGAGCGAGCACGGCACTGCAGGCGGCTTCTTCAAATTCCGCCAGACGCTGTGGCGTGATGGGCTGCAGGGTTTGCAAGCATTCGGCTCGCTGTCAGCGGCCGCCGATGAAAAACAAGCCTTCAGCCATTTCGCCGAAGCCGGTGTGACCTACCTCGCCCCCTTTGATCGCCCGCAGGACAAGCTCAACTTCAAAGCCAGCTACGTGCAGGTCAATTCCCACCAACTGCAGTTCCAGCAGCGCCTGCGTACTGCCGCCGGTGGTGACCCCGAAATGGGCGAGCGCAACGTTTATGCGCTGGAGGCCAACGGCCATTTTGCTCTGACCCGCCACCTGGCCATCGAGCCCAGCATCCAGTACCTGATCAACCCGGACAACTTCTACAACCCCGGCGCACCGCAACTGAGCAACAACGGTTTCGTGATCGGCCTGGGCCTGACGTTCGACGCAGGCGGCGCGCTGGGCCTGTGAACGCCCAGCATCAATCAACGGTGATGAACTGTTTTACTGACCCATGAGGCATCGATGACTATGTTTATCAGCAATCTGTTTGCAGGAAAGGTCGCGCTGGTCAGCGGCGGGACTTCGGGAATCGGTCTGGCGACCGCCGAATACCTGGCTCGGCACGGCGCCCGTGTAGTGGCGATCGGGCTCGGCGCCGAGGCGACCGTCGTCGCCGATGGGGTGACGCTCGATCTTCGCGAAGTAAACGTAACCGATGACGAAGCCCTCAAGGCCGTTATCCAGAGCCTCGATCGCCTCGACATTCTGGTGCCCGCCGCGGGCGGCACACTGGGGGAAAAGGAGATGGAATGGGAGGCCTTCAACCAGGTGTTGTCGGTGCAGCTCAACGCCGTGTACCGGCTCATCAACCTGGCGTACCCGCTGCTCGCCCAGCACGGTGGCTCGATCATCAATATCGCGTCGATGTTTTCCTACTTCGGTGGCGGCAAGCTGGTGGCCTACTCGGCGGCCAAGGGGGCGATCGTGCAGATCACCAAGTCCCTCGCCGAGGCCTATGCACCGGATAACATTCGCGTTAATGCGGTGGCGCCGGGGTGGATCACCACGCCGCTGCTGGCGAAAATCGATGACCAGCCGAGGATTGACCGCCTGCTGTCGCGCACACCCATGAAGCGATTTGGCAGTGCCGAAGAGGTCGCTAAGGTAATCGCCTTCCTGGCTTCTGATGCGGCGTCATTCGTGAACGGCGTGGTGCTGCCCGTCGATGGTGGATACCTGACCACTGCTATCTGATATCAGCCGCTTTACACGTGCACCTCCTGGGAGGTGCACTTGAGTCCGACCGTTTAAGAAAACGCCCCGTGTCACCCGCAAGAGTGTGTATCAGTAGCAAGCGCTTTGGTTTGCGTGGCCAGGCAGGCACTCATTCGTTCTTAAGATCGAACCGTTTAGCTGATCGAACTGGGCTACCCCCACGGCGCCACGCATACATGAACATTTGCGGGTTGAGGCATCGGCAGCCAGCCGCAAACGCTTGCGCCAGGCCTGGCACGGCGGTTCTTGAACGGATGGGGCCTGGTAGACGAACTGCACTCAAGGTTGCTGAACACCTCTATTCGGAGGGCCGCTCGTAGCGCTGCCGAATACGTTCCAGTTCACCCGAACTGCGCAACTGCTCCAGCGCACGGGCCCAGGCTGCAACAAGCTCATCATCACTGTCACGACTGAAAGCGATATACAGCGATGAGCGATAGAGCTCGATAGGAATTCGCCGTAGGGTGCCGGGAGCGATGTTCAACTGGCGGCTGTAATACGCCACCCCGGAGTCAGTGTCGCCAATGATGATATCGGTGCGCCCAGCCAACAACATGCGATAAAGCTGCTGACTTTCGGTTGCCCGTGCGTCGAGGTTCCTGAAGCCCAGCGACTGCAGCATGCTCGGCACCAGGCCAGCATGCCGCGTAGTGACCTTCGGAGCACGCAGCAGTTGCTCCAGGGACGTCACGGGGCGCACTGCATTCGCCAACTGGTAGGGGTGGATCGACTCTTCCACGATCGGCCCGACCCACTTGTACAAAGCCTCGCGCTCCACCGTGCGGAACATGGAAAACATGATGGTTCTGGGCCGGCTTTGCAGTGTGTGTGAGGCACGCATGCTGGGCACCACCACCACCTCGAAATCATCGCCATTCAGCGCCATGATGGCGCGAACGATATCCGTGGCCATGCCGGTAAGCTGGTCGTTTTCCTGATAGTTGTAGGGTGCCCATTCTTCGGTGACGACCTGATAGGGCTCGGCCCAGACAGGGTTACCGAGCAACAGACAGAACAGCGCCGCGGTGAGTAATGAATGCTTCACGTGTTCTGCCTGGGATACTGTTCATCAGGGTAAAAGTGCCAGCTATGCAAGCATAGCCTCTGGCACGACTCGGCACCTGACGTACCTCGTAAAAGCACGAGAATGGCATGCAGTCTCCCTGCTCTCAGCAGGGCAGCCATCAACAAAGCTAGAGCGGACTGCAGCGCGGCAACCGACTCAGCCGCGGCGAATATCCCGCGCGGCACCGCGGAAAGAACGACGGCCCTTTCGGGCCGTCGCAGATAGTCATGAACCCTGGGTGTACGCCATCAAGGCAGCGGCTCGAACTTGAGTTCGCTCAGGCTCTGCACCTTGTCTTCACGCACCATCTTGTACTCGGTGTTGGGGCCGATCCAACGCTCCCAGATGGCGTCGATTTCACCTGCAGCTTCCATCGTGTAGAGCGTCTCGTTGACCTTGGCGAGGAAAGCCGGTTCGCCTTTACGCATACCGGCGCCGACGGGTTCAAGGGCCATGGGTTCCTTGGCGATGGCCAGCTCGATGCCGCTCTGCTTGGCTTGCCCGACCAGCTTGATGGCGGTCATGGTGTTGGTCACCAGGCCGACTACCTTGTTCTGCTGCAGGGCCATGTAGGCCGAGCCGGTATCCTGGAACGTCACGGGCGTGGCATCGGCCAGTCGGATGGATTGCTCGGAGGTGGAGCCCTTGGTCGAGCTGATGCGCTTACCCTTGAAAAATTCCTTGGGTTTGTCGCCATTGGCGGCACGCACCACCAGGGTTTCCTTGGCGATGTAGTACGGATCGCTGAACTGGATCTGGTCGGCGCGGCTCTTGGTGTAGGCCAGGTTGGCGAAGATCACATCAACGCGGCCCATCTTCACTTCAGGAATGCGTGCCTCGACGGACAGCGGCTTGAGCTCCAGCTCCACGCCCAGATGCTTGGCCAGTGCCTTGCACAGGTCAACGTCCATGCCCACCAGTTCGCGGGTTTTCGGATCCGGAGCGGAGAACGGCGGCACGTCGGCATAGACGCCGCAGCTCAGGCTCTTCTTGCTTATCACATCACTCAGTTGATCAGCCTGGGCCAGCGAAACCGCCAGCGGGGACAGCGCACATACAGCCAACAAACGCTTCAAGCTCATGGGATAACTCCTGGACTCGTGAATGGATCAGTGGTGGCCTGCGGCCTCAGTGGCTGCGCAGGTCGGAAATGAAGCGCTGAGCACGCGGGTGTTCAGGCTGCTGGAAGAACGCCTCGGGCTTGGACTTCTCCAGGATCTGGCCGGCATCCATGAACCAGATGGTGTCGGCCACCTCCCGGGCGAAGTTCATCTCGTGGGTCACGCACATCATGGTCATGCCCTCTTTCGCCAGGCCCTTCATGACGCTGAGCACCTCACCGACCATTTCCGGGTCGAGCGCACTGGTGGGTTCGTCGAACAGCATCACCGGCGGCTCCATTGCCAGCGCCCGGGCGATCGCTACACGCTGCTGCTGACCGCCGGAAAGCTGCGCCGGGTAAGCACCGGCCTTGTGCGAGAGGCCAACGCGATCGAGCAGCTGCATGGCCCGCGCCTTGGCTTCGGAGGCCTTGAGACCACGCACCTTGGTCGGGGTGAGAATGATGTTGTCCAGCACAGACAGGTGCGGGAACAGGTTGAAGCTCTGGAACACGAAACCCACCCGGCTGCGCAGGCGATTGACGTTGGCGTCGGTGCCATTGACGTCGTGACCGTCGAACAGGATCTGGCCTTGCTGGATGCTCTCCAGGCGATTGACCGTGCGAATCAGAGTCGACTTGCCGGAACCCGAGGGCCCGCACAGCACCACCACCTCACCGCGTTTCACGTCGGCACTGATGTTGGTCAGTGCCTGGTACTCGCCGTACCACTTGTTGACCTGGGAAAACATGATCATCGGATGCATGGGCGCGCCCTCAATTGTCGGTAGTCAGAACGGGGCGTTTGCTCGCCACCGGCTCGGTGCTGCCCAGGCGTTTGCGGGCGATACGGCGCTCGACCGCGTCGGCCAGCCGGGTCAGGCCGTAGCAGAGTACGTAGTAGGTAACAGCCAGGATGAAGAACACCTGGAACGGCTTGGTCAGCAGTTGGTTGTTGACCTGGTTGGCGGCGAAGGTGACCTCCTGGACGTTGATCACGTAGCCCAGCGAGGTCTCCTTGATGATCGAGATGAACTGGCTGATCAGGCTCGGCAGTGAGTTGTACAGCGCCTGCGGCAGAATCACCCACGCCGTGGTGCGCATGTAGCCCAGACCCAGCGCCCGAGAAGCTTCGTACTGCCCCGGCGGCAAGGCCTGGATGCCACCGCGCACGATCTCGCACAGGTAGGCGCTCTGATAAAGCACCAGGGTGCAGAGCATGGTGGTGAAGCCAGTGATGTTGTGGCCGATGATCAGCGGTACCAGAAAATAGGTCCAGAAGATCACCATCAGCAGCGGGATGCCGCGCATCACGTAAACCCACACCGTGGCCGGGTAGCGCAGCCAGCGCCACGGAGACACCCGCGCCAAGGCCATCAGAACACCCAACGGAAAGGCCAGGATCAATGCCAGCGCAGCGAGAGTTAGCGTGGTGGCGAGGCCACCCAGGGCGCCGTGGGGGTACTGGCCAACCAGGAACAGCGTCCAGTTGTCCCGCAGGATCGTGTAGATATCGAACATCGCCGCTTACCTCGCCATCGCTTTGTTGAAGTGGCGAGCCAGCAAGGCGCCCAGGCCCATCAGGGCCAGGGAGAACCCCAGATACACCACGGTGGCGACCAGGTAGGCCTCGAAAGTACGAAAGGTGTAGTTCTCCACTTCACGCGTGGCGTAGGTCAGCTCCACGACGCCGATGGCCATCACCAGGCTGGTGTTCTTGAACAGCAGCACCGTGTGGTTGATCAGCGACGGCAGGCTGTTGCGGATGCCTTGCGGCAGGATCACATAGCGCATCGAGCGGATGTAGCCCAGGCCCATAGCCCTTGCGGCCTCGGTCTGCCCCGTGGGAATGGCGCGCAGACCGCCACGGATGTCTTCGCTGAAATAGGCGGCCTGACACAGGCCCAGAGCGATCAGCGAGAAGAGAAATTCGGTGCTGTAGTTGGCCAGCCAGATCTGCGTGGATTCCGACAGCAGAGTTGGGATGCCGAAGTACCACAGCATCAGTTGCACCAGGGTCGGCACGTTGCGGTGATAGGACACATAAGCCGCCACCGCACCTTCGGCGTAGCGATTGCCGGTGAGGCGAACCGACACCAGCACCAGGGCCAGCACCATGGCCAGGCACCAGGCGAAGAACGCCAGTTGCAGCGTCATGCCGATGCCCTTCAGGATCAGCTCGGCGTACTCGCCTTGCAGGATCGCGGAAAGATCGAAATCAGTCGTCATGGTCAGGTTCCAGTGACTTCAGCTTGGGGCAGGAGCAAGGCGCCAGTCTGCGCTGGCGCGGATGAAGCAGGCGGCTTGGGCCGCTCTGGGAATGGAGCCTGACGAAACTGCGCCTTCAGATTTCCCCTGGGCGTGCGGTGGAAAGCCCGCCGGGTACTTGCAAGGTCGGGGTGATTTCCATATGGCCGATGTTCACGGCTACGGGGGCGGCGATGGCGAAGGCGATGGCATCGGCGATGTCCTTCGCCTCGGGCAGTTCAAAGCCCTCCAGGAAGCGTTTGCGCACCTCTTCGGAGTCGCCGTGCACATGGGCGAAGATGTCAGTGGCGACGCGCCCCGGACAGATCTCGGTGACCCGCACGCGCTTGCCGAAAGCATCCACCCGCAACTGCTTGGAGAGCATGCTCACTGCAGCCTTGGTCGCGTGGTAGGTGGCATTGCCACCGAAGTTGTAGGCGGCGGCGATTGAGCTGATGTTGACGATGTGGCCACGGTCGCGCTCGACCATGCCCGGCAACGCCAGGCGGGCGATCTGCAATACCGCACGCAGGTTGACGTCGACCAGCAGGTCGATGCCTTCGGCGTCGGCCTTGAGCAGCGAGCCAGGGCGGTCGACCCCGGCATTGTTGACCACCACGTCGAAGACATGGGTACGGAACAGCTCGGTCAGCCCGGCCAGATCGGTGACGTCGATGGCGTGGGCGATGCAGCCGGTGCGCTGCGCCAGCTCGGCCAGCTTGTCGGCGCTACGGGCCAGGGCATGAACCTGCAGCCCCTCGGCACACAGACGCTCGACGACGGCAGCGCCGATCCCGGAGGAAGCGCCGGTGACCAGCGCGGTTTGGTAATCGGAAAATGGCATTGCGGGTTCCTCTGATTCATCTGCCACCGCCAACCATGAGGGGCGATGGCCTTTCACTGGACTGTAACCACTGCCGTTCGGGGCGACCAAGACGCAATGATTGTGTGGCAATAAGCTGCGCTTATGACCCGCCCAACAGTTGTGTAATCGGGGTGATCACCCCGCCCTGGCGCTCGATGCTGTCGCGGATGCTGCGTGCGAAGCTGACCGCACCCGGTGTATCGCCGTGCAGCAGAATGGAACGTGCATTCACCGCCACACGCTTGCCGGTGATGGTGGTCACCGTGCCGTCTTCGAGCAATTGGCTGATGCGGGCCATCACTTGCCCGTGATCGCTGACTACCGCGCCGGGCGTACCACGAGGCACCAGCAGGCAATCGTCGTCATAGGCACGGTCAGCGAGAAAAGTGGTGGCCACGCGCAGCCCGCATTGCTCCGCTGCGCGCTCGATGGCCTGGCTGGTCGATGAGCTGATGATGATGTTCGGATCGAAACTCGCCACCGCCCGGATCAGCGGCGTCGCCAGATCCGCGTCCGCCGCGGCCATATTGCCCAGGGCACCATGCAAGCTCATGTGGCTGACGCGGTACCCGGCCGCCGCGGCGATGCCGGCGAGCGCACCGAGCTGGTAGACCACCATGCAGCACAACTCGCGGATCTCGACGTTCATCCGCCGCCGGCCGAACCCCTGCAGATCAGGGAAGCCGACATGAGCGCCGAGATCGATGCCTTGCGCCTTGGCGTTGCGCACCGTGGCATCCATGATCAGCGGGTCGCCGGCATGAAAACCGCAGGCTACGTTGGCCGAGGAAATCAGCGCCATCAGGGCTTCGTCCTCACCCATTTTCCAGGGGCCGAAGCCCTCGCCCAGGTCGGCGTTCAAATCGATCTTCACGATGCCAGCTCCTCCAACTCGAACAGGGTCTGGCCGAAACCCACGACCTGGCCGTCCGCTACCTGCACCTCGCGAACCCGTCCGGCGAACTCGGAGCGTACCGGCAGGAACAGCGCCCCGACCTGCAGCATGCCGACCAGTTGACCACTATCGATCTCATCGCCGCTGCGCACAAAAGGCGCGGCTTCATCCGGATGGGTGGCGAAGAACACGCCTGGGCCGCTGGCTTTCACTACCGCCGCCAGACGCTCCACGCCATACGCAGGTGTGCTGCGGGTTGGCAGCGAAGCGCCCGCGTCGCTTCGCACGCTACGCCGCAGCAGTACGCTCTCGTCGCCGCGCTTCAACTCGATGACGCTCAACCCGGCTTCGCCGAGCCAGCCGGCCAGTTGGCGGATCTCTTCAATCTTCATCAGCGATGTCCTCACGTGCGCCGCGCCAGTTGCTGGCGGGTGCGTTCGATGAATGCCCGATTGCTCTCCAGCGCATCCAGCGCCTCCTCATAGCTGCAGGCGACGAAACGCACCTTGCTGCCGATAGCGGCCTGGCCCAGTCGCCAGATATCCGCGTCGATCACCGTGGCGAATTTCGGGTAGCCGCCGCTGGGCTGCGCATCGCGCATCTGCACGATCGGCTGGCCGCCATGGGGAACCTGAATCACCCCCGGCACGATGCCGTGGGAGCGTATCTCCAGCGGCCGCTCCGGCAGCAGGGGCGTACCTTCCAGGCGATAGCCGTAGCGATTGCTCTGTGGGGTGATCTTCCATTCGGCGGCGAAGAACTCATCTCTCGACCGAGCGCTGAAACACTCGAACTCTGCAGCAGGCAATACGCGGATCGCGGCACGGCCCTCCACGCTCAAGGGCAAGGCCGCGAGCGCCGATACGACGCCGAAGTCGGCTGGCCGGTCGAACCCGGCATGGGCCGCCGGAATGATGTCGCCACGCTCCAGCGCACGCCCCTGCCAACCACCGAAGGCGCCGCGCAACTGAGTGCTGCGCGAGCCCAGCACCTGCGGCACGTCGACACCGCCAGCCAGGCACAGGTAGGCACGGCTGCCGGAACTCGGATACGTCAGCTTCAGCACCTGCCCCTTGCGCCCGTGCGCCACCCAGTTGGGCGGCAGACGCTGGCCGTCGAGACGTGCGGCGCAGGCGGCACCGGTGATGGCGAAGGTGCAGTCCTCGGTGAAGCGCACCTCGAAGGGAAACAATGGAATCTCGATGCCCGCGGCGCCAGGATCGTTGCCCAGCAGCAGGTTGCCGAGCTGCAGGGACAGCGCATCCATCGCCCCGGAAGTACCGACGCCATATCCCAGGCTGCCGTGGCGGCCAAGATCCTGAACCGTAGCCAGTGCCGTGGCGCTGATGATCTCGATCATCGGATGATCCTCTCGATACGCAGACGCAGTTGATCGCCCGGCTGCAGGATCGCCGGTGGCGTTCGCTCGGCATCGAAAAACACCATCGACGTGCGGCCGATGGTGTTCCAGCCGCTGGGGCCGGCCGACGCGGAAATACCGGTCTGCACGCCGCCGATGGAAACGGCGCCAGCACCGATGCTCAGTACCGGCACCTGGCGCCGCGGCGTGGCCAGACGCGGATCCATGCCGCCGAGGTAGCAGTAGCCCGGGTGGCTGCCCAGGGCATAGACCGGGTATAGCGGTTCGCTATGCAGGTTGGCGATGGTCTCGATATCCAGGCCGGTATGGGCGATGACATCGGCCATGTGAGGGCCGTCTTCGCCACCGTAAACCACCGGCAACTCGACGATGCGGCCCTCGATGGGCAGCGGCGCCACACGCTCCCAGCCTTCGAGCAACCGAGTACGCAGGCCGGCGATATCACGCGGCGGCGTGGCGAAGCTCAGCATCAGGTTGTTCATGCCCGGTACCGCTTCATGCACCGCGGGCCAGTCTTTCGCCAATCCTGCCAGGGCCCAGATACGCTGCTGAGTGACCAGTTCCAGTTCGCCAGGTGCCTCGAACAGCAAGGCCGTTGTGCCCAGCAGGCTGATGTGCGGTGTCATTGCGAAGCCCTCTGCTGCAGCCAGCGTTCAAGATGGTGAATGTCCACACCGCCCTCGCAGAACGCCGGATCCTGAAGAATCTCGCGGTGCAGCGCGATGTTGGTGGAGATGCCGCCCACGGCCATTTCGCTCAGGGCAAGCCGCATGCGCGCCAGCGCCTCGGCACGGGTCGCGCCCTGGGTGATGACCTTGGCGATCATCGAGTCGTAATAAGGTGGTACCCGATAACCCTGGCTGACATGGGAGTCGACACGCACGCCGATACCGCCCGGCAACTGCCATTCGCTGACCTGGCCCGGGGTAGGCATGAAGGTGCGCGGATCTTCGGCGTTGATCCGGCATTCCAGCGAGTGCCCGACCGTGCGAATGTCCGCCTGGGTCAGGCTCAGGCGCTCGCCCAAGGCCATGCGAATCTGTTGCTGGACGATATCGATACCGGTGGTCACTTCAGTTACCGGGTGCTCGACCTGCAGCCGCGTGTTCATCTCGATGAAGAAGAACGCATCGTTCTCGAAGAGAAACTCGAAGGTGCCAACGCCGCGATAACCGATCTGCCGGCACGCCTCGGCGCAGCGTTCGCCGACCTGGGCGATCAGCGCCAGATCTATGCCGGGTGCAGGGGCTTCCTCGAGTACCTTTTGATGGCGGCGCTGCATCGAACAATCCCGCGAACCCAACCACAGCGCATTGCCATAGGCATCGCAGAGCACCTGGATCTCAACATGGCGCGGGTGGCCAAGGAATTTCTCGATGTACAGCTCCGGGTTGCCGAACGCCCGGCGTGCTTCCTCACCAGTCACGGCGATGGCATCGAGCAGTTGCGCAGCTTCGTGAACCACGCGCATGCCGCGGCCGCCACCACCACCTGCAGCCTTGACGATCACCGGGTAGCCGATCTCCTCGGCAATCGCCTGGATCGCCCGTGGGTCGCCAGGCAGGCTGGAGTCAGGCCCTGGTACACAGGGCACGCCGGCCAGGCGCATGGCCCGCTTGGCGGCAACCTTGTCGCCCATGGTGCGAATGCATTCGGCACTGGGGCCGATGAAGGTCATGCCGGCCCGTTCGATACGCTCGGCGAAGCTGGCGTTCTCGGAGAGAAAGCCATAGCCGGGGTGAATGGCCTGAGCTCCCGTGACCTGTGCAGCGTCCAGCAGCGCCTGCTGGTTCAGGTAGCTCTGCCCTGGCGACGCTGGGCCGATACACAGCGCCTCATCGGCCAATTGTACGTAGCGGGCATCGCGATCGGCCTCGGAATACACCGCCACCGTCTTCAGCCCCAGGCCCTTGCAGGCGCGCTGGATACGCAGGGCGATCTCCCCACGGTTGGCGATCAATACCTTGTCAAACATCGTGGTTCTCCGTGGTGAGACCGCCCACACGGGCTACGCCCGCCGGGCAATTTGGCTTCGCCGCTGCGCCGCGTTGCGGCTGGTCACCACGGTTGGCGATTGATACGTTGTCGAACATCAGCATTCTCCCGCCCTTGCTCACGCGATACGCACCAGCACCTGGCCAGCCTCGACCTCGGTGCCGCTGGCCGCCAGGATCGCCTCGACCACACCGTCGGCTTCGGCCTTGAGCGGGTGGAACATCTTCATCGCCTCGAGTACCGCCAGGGTCTGGCCAGCCTTGACCTGCGCGCCAACCTCGATGAACGGCGGCTGATCCGGTGCAGGGGTGAAATGCACGATGCCGTGCAGCGGCGCCTTGGCCTGGTAGCCGCTGACCTGCGCCTGCGGCTTGCTGCTGGCTGGTCGAGAAATCACTGCCGGCGCGGCAATGGAAGCGGTGGCAAGCTGGCCGTGCTCACGCAGCAGACGCAATTGCGCACCCTCCTCGCTAAGGGTCAGCTCGCTCAGGTCGGATTCGGCCATCAGGTCGATCAATGCTTTTATGCGTTCGGGTTTCATCTATGGCCCCTGCCGATGAAAAATTGGCTGAGGGCAATGTATCGAGGCCATTTCGCAGCGGCCAAGACGGTTTGGCTGTGGGGAGATAAGACGACCTTATGACCCCTCACCCTCCGCTGGTGGGCGGCCTGCGCGCATTTCCGCGACCAGTTCGAGAAGGATCGCCTTGACCGCCTGCGCAGGCACCGACAGCGGCAAGTGGCCAGACAGACACAGCGCCAGCGGCGCTTCGATGTCCGGCTCGACGATGCGACTCAGGTACAGGCCATGGGTATCAGCCAGTACCTGGGCAGCCGACTCCGGCAGGATGGTCGAACCGAAGTGATCGGCAACCGCAGCGGCCAGGGTGGTGGACGACTCGATTTCCGCAACCACCTGAGCGCTCATCTCGATGCGCAGAAAGGCCTCGTCGACCAGCCGGCGCATCACGTTGTAGGTACGCGGCAGCAGCAGTTCGAAGGCGGCGACCTCGCTCAGGGTGACCCGCTCGCGGCCTTGCAAGGCCGGCTCAGCGCTGACCAGACAGAGCGGCTCGCGCATTAGCTGAATGAAGCTCAGGCCATGTACTTCGCGCCCACCATAGAGCACCGCCATGTCCATGCGGCCGTTCATGATCAGCTCGCTGAGAGTGGTCCCGAAGTTCTCGTTGAGGTAGAGCAGGATCCCCGGATGCTTTTCGCGCACGCGCCTGAGCAATGGCAACGACAGTGTCGACGCCGCGGTTCCCGGCGCCAGCCCCACCGACACCGGGCCGGACAAGGCCAGACCACTCGCGTTGACGTCACTCTGCGCCTGTTCGCACTGGCGCAGGATCACCTGGGCATGGCCGTACAGCACCTTGCCGGCCTCGGTCGGCGTCACTCCGCGCTTGGTGCGGATCAGCAGTTGCTGCTGCAACTCGGACTCCAGGGTGCTGAGCTGCTGGCTCAACGCGGGCTGGGCGATATGCAGTACATCGGCGGCCTGGGTCAGGCTGCCGATGTCGACGATCTTGACGAAATACTTGAGGCGACGGAGGTTCAAGGTGCACCGCTCTGTACGGATGAGTAGCCCGGACAGAGCAATAGGCGGGCCAACGCATACCGACGGCGCCCCAGGATGCATAAGCGTTTCGTATGGCTACACCTCAGTAGGCAACACTCCCTGTTCTGGAGCCTACGCCCCAGCTGTCGCACAGCATTGGTGCGCGGCACGCGGAGCGCTATCCATAAGCACTTCCTATCAAACCAGAACGAACTCGTCTTATGGCGCCTGTGCAGCCGAGCCGTAACGTAATCCTCATCAAGGCCCTAACCGAGGATCGTTCCCGTGACCGCTTCCCGCATCGCTGCCCGCGTGCTTCGCATTAAACCTTCCCCCAGCAGCGCTGCCGCCGACCGGGCCAACGAGCTGCGTCGTGCGGGCAAGTCCATCATCAACCTGGTGGTCGGCGAGCCCGATTTCGACACCCCGGAACACATTCGCCAGGCAGCCGCCCAGGCCATCGAAAACGGCGAAACGCGCTATACGCTCAACGCCGGTACCGCAGCCCTGCGCGATGCCATCGCCGCCAAACTGGAGCGCGAGAACGGCCTCAGCTATCCGGCCAGTCAGGTGGTGGTGACCAGCGGCGCCAAGGCCGCGATCTTCAATGCCCTGGCCGCAACGCTGGGCAGCGATGACGAAGTGCTGATCCCTGCACCCTACTGGGTCTCCTACCCGGACATGGTGCTGGCCTGCGACGGCCGCCCGGTGGCCCTGCCCTGCCCGGAAGAAAACCAGTTCAAGCTCACCGCCGCGCAACTGCGCGATGCGATCACTCCGCGTACCCGCTGGCTGCTGCTCAACTCACCGAGCAACCCGACCGGCGCCACCTACAGTGCCGAGCAATACCGTGCATTGGCCGACGTGCTGCTGGACTACCCGAACGTGCTGGTGATGACCGACGACATCTACGAGCACATCCGCTACGACGAGCGCCCCATCAGCCACCTGCTCAGCGTCGAGCCAGCTCTGCGCGAGCGGGTGCTGATCATCAACGGCGTGTCGAAGACCTACGCCATGACCGGCTGGCGAATCGGCTACGCAGCTGGCCCGAGCGACATCATCAACGCCATGGCCACCCTGCAGTCGCAGTCCACCAGCAATGCCTGCTCGGTCAGCCAGGCCGCCGCCGTGGCGGCGCTGGAAGGCGATCAGCGTTTCGTTGGCGAGAGCGTCAAGGTCTACCAGCAACGCCGCGACCGTTGCTTGGAGCTGATCAACGCCATCGACGGCCTGAGTTGCATCAAGCCAGAGGGCGCCTTCTACCTTTACGTCAACTGCGGTGCCCTGCTCGGCAAGCGCACGCCCGACGGCAAGGTGCTGGCAGCCGACACCGACGTGGTGCTGTACCTGCTGGAAAGTCAGGGTGTCGCGGTGGTTGCCGGAACCGCCTACGGCCTGGCGCCGTTCTTCCGCATGTCCACCGCCACGGCCATCGAAACCCTGGAAACCGGCTGCACGCGAATCGCGGCAGCCGTGGCCGAGTTGCGCTGAGCGGCGCGCCATGACGATGCCGAGCCAGCCGCCGATGACGTTCGCCCAGTCGCTGCTGGCGATGCTCGGCATCTCCCTGGTGCTGATGCTCTCGGCACTCGACCAGACGGTGATCGGCAACGCGCTGCCAAGCATCGTCAACGAGCTGCAGGGCTTCGAACTGTACGCTTGGGTCGCCACCGGCTACCTGCTCGCCTCCATCGTCACCATTCCGATCTTCGGCCGCTTGGGCGACTACTACGGCCGCAAGCCGTTCGTCCTCGCCGCCACGGTGATCTTCACCTTGGCGTCGCTGGTCTGCGCCCTGACCGACAGCATGCTGGTGCTGGTCATCGGCCGCATCCTGCAGGGCGTCGGCGGCGGCATGCTGATCGGCACGGCATTCGCCTGCGTGCCCGAGCTGTTCCCGGATACCCGCCAGCGCCTGCGCTGGCAGATACTGCTCAGCGCCATGTTCAGCGTGGTCAACGCCATCGGGCCGGGCCTGGGCGGTTACCTCACCGGCGAGTTCGGTTGGCGCTCGGTGTTCTGGTTGAATATTCCCCTGGGCGCACTGGCCCTGTTCTTCGCCTGGCGCTTCTTGCCCTGGTATCGCCCGCAGACCGGGGCGGCGATGAACCTCGACTGGGTCGGGGCGCTGCTGATCGTGCTGGTGCTGGGCAGCCTGCAGTTGTTCGTCGAGCGCCTGGAACAGGCCGACCTGCTGCTGTGCTCGCTGCTCGGCGCACTGCTCTGCAGCGCCGCATTCACCCTGTGGCGCTGGGAACGACGCTGCCGTTTTGCCCTGCTACCGAAAGAGCTATTCACACAACCGAGCCTGCGCCTGCTGTTCCTGCTATCGATGCTCGCCGGCGCGATCATGTTCACCCTGCTGTATTACCTGCCGCTGCTGCTGCAGGGCTGCTATGGCTACTCACCGCAGGACGCCGGCCTGTTGATCACACCGCTGGCCCTGAGCATTACCCTCGGGGCCATCGTCAACGGCCGTATCGTCACCCGCATGAGCAACCCCAATCTGCTGCCGCTCGCGGGCTTCTGCGCACTGCTGGCAGCCTGCCTAGGGCTGGCCTGGGTCGGTCTGTCGGCCAGTTTCAACCTGCTGCTTGGCCTGATCCTACTGGCCGGGCTGGGGCTCGGTTTCATCCTGCTCAACCTCACAGTGTTCACCCAGACTCTCGCCGCGCATCAGTTCCTTGGTATCGCTACCGCACTCACCCAGTCATTGCGCCTGGTCGGCGGCCTGCTCGGCACGGCCATGATGGCCGTGCTGGTCAAGCTGCTCTACGCCAGCACCCTGCAGCGCAGCCTGATCGCTGCAGGTGAAGGGGATGCCCTGGCGCAATTCGCCGACCCGCAGGTGCTGTTGCAACACGTAGCCAGCGGCGCACAGACACCGCTGCTGATGCTGGCGCGCGGCGCCCTCGCCCAATCGATCGGCGTCGGTCTGCTGCTCTGCGCCGCCCTCGGTGTTCTGGCCCTGATCGTTCTTTACCGCTTGCCGCCGGTGGCGTTACCGCGCGTGCGGGCTCCCGTTGCTCCCGAAAAACAACAACCTTGACTGCCAACCTTTGACTGCCTCCCACAACACTCAATGACAACCAGAGGATGAACACGATGGAGCGACTCAATCGCGCCCCCATGCTAGCGACAGGCCTGTGCGGCCTGCTCATCGCGCAACAGGGCCAGGCAGCAGGTTTCGTGGAAGACACCAAGGCCAGCATCCTGGCGCGAAATTTCTTCAGCAATGCGGACAACCGCAGCGGCAGTGCAGACCCGAGCTACACCCAGGAGTGGGGTCAAGGCTTCATGCTCAACGTGCAGTCAGGGTTCACCGAAGGCACGGTCGGTTTCGGCGTGGATCTCATCGGCCAGTGGGGCATCCGTCTGGACTCGGGCAAAGGCCGCCACTACAACCCCGAGAGCAACAACTTCAACGGCAACGTATTCCCCACCGACAGCGATGGCCGTGCGGTCGATCAGTTCGGTAGCCTGGGCGGCACGCTGAAGGCACGCTTCGCGGAAACCGAACTGCGCTACGGCACACTGATTCCCAAACTGCCGGTGGTGGTGTCCACCGATCGCATGCTGCAACAGACCTTCCGCGGCGGTCAGATCCAGTCCAAGGATCTGGATGGTTTCACCTTCACCGCCGGCCAGCTCGAACACGTCATGGGGCGCGGCTCGAGCAACCAGATGGGCATGTCGATTCCCGGCGCGAACAACCCGCGAACCGGTGAGTTCGTCAACACGTTCTACTACGCTGGGGTCGACTACAAGCCGCTCGACAACCTCACCCTGCAGTACTACTACGGCAACCTCGAAGACTTCTACAAACAGCATTTCGTTGGTGCGCTGTACGACCTGAAACTCGGCGAAGGCACGCTGCGCAGCGACCTGCGCCATTTCAACAACCGCTCTGATGGTGCCAACGGCCATGACTCGGCCTTCTACACCAATGGCTACTATGGAAACGGCGTGACCAGAGGCGAGGTCGACAGCCGCATGACCAGCGCCCTGCTCTCCTATCTGATTCAGGGCCACACCTTCGCGGCCGGCTACCAGGTGGTCAGCGGCGACAGCGATGCCGTGTGGCTCAACCAGGGGGATGGCTCCTCTGCCTATTTCATGACGGAATCGATGATCGGCAAGTTCCAGCGCGCCGGTGAACGCACCTGGCAAGTGCGCTACGGTTACGATTTCGCCAGTGCCGGTGTGCCAGGCCTGACCTTCGTCGGCATGTACGAAAGCGGCTCACACATCAAAGCGGCCGACGGTGACAAGAAGGAGTGGGAACGCAACGTGACCCTCGCCTATACCGTGCAGTCCGGCCCGGCAAAGAACCTCAACATCCAGCTTCGCCACGCGCAGTTGCGCTCCACCGTGGGCAATCAGCGCGACGCGGACGAGCACCGGATTCTGATCAACTACCCGATCAATATCCTCTGACCCCGCAGATCGCAGCGGCGCCAAGCCGCTGCACCGCAGGTCAGGCCTCACGACAAGCGCTGACGCAACCGTGCCGATGTCCACTCGGAGAAGATCAGCGTGGCCGGGTCAGCCGCTCCTTCTCGTTGCTCGGTGCGTCGGCCACCCTGTCGTCATTGGCGTCGGTGTAGCGTAAGCACTGCCCAGCGGCAACAGCGCGTAGAGCAGGCGGAACAGGTAACCGAACGCAGCATTTTCTCCTAGCAGAAAGCGTGGCGAATCAGCACAGCGGCGCCTCACCTCCAGGCTGCTCACCGAGCATCAGATCGATCCGGTTGGCCAGCGCCTCCAGCGAGAAGGGTTTGGTCAGCAAATGCATGTGCGGGCCGAGGAAGTCTTCACGCTTCATGGCGCCCTCGGCATAGCCGGTCAGGAACAGCACAGGCAAACCGGGTTTGAGCTGCTGCACAACCTCGGCGAGCTGTCGGCCGTTCATACCGGGCAAGCCGACATCCGTTACCAGCAGGTCAAGGCTCGGCAGATTGTTTAACTGCGCCAGTGCTTCTTCGGCCTCGCGTGCCACCACCACCCGATAGCCGAGCTCGACCAGTGCGGCCTGATTGATCAGGCGCACCGAGTCGTCGTCCTCGACCAGCAGAATGGTTTGACCGTTACCGGACAACCTCACCTCACTGGGAATCTGTATCTGCAGGCTGTGGCTACTGCTCACCGGCAGGCAGATCGACACGGTGGTGCCCTTGTCCTCAACGCTGTCGATGGAGAGTCGGCCGTCACTCTGCTTGGCGAAGCCATAGACCATCGACAATCCCAGGCCGGTGCCCTGCCCGATGGGTTTGGTGGTGAAGAAGGGGTCGAAAACCTTGTTGAGCAAGTGTTCGGGGATGCCCACACCGGTGTCGCTGACATCGATGCAGACATGCCCGGCCTCGCCCAAGCCGCCCTCCTTCACTGGCTCCAGAGGTGCGTTGCTGGCTCGGGTTCTAATCGTCAGGGTGCCGCCCCGAGGCATGGCATCACGGCCGTTGATCACCAGGTTGAGCAATGCGTTTTCCAACTGATTGGTATCGGCGCACACCCACGGATCGCTCTCGCAGAGGTCGAGCTGCACACTCACCTGCTCGGTCACCGTGCGTTGCAGCAACTCGTGAAGCGAGAGAATCAGCCCGTTGACCGACAAAGGCTTGGAGTCCAACGATTGACGCCGCGAGAACGCCAGCAGGCGCTGGGTCAGCGAGGCGGCGCGCTGGGCCGATGAGTAGGCGGCATCCATGAAGCGCTCGACGCCATCGAGCTTGCCCTTGGCCAGGCGTAGCTTCATGAGCTCCATGGCACTCATCACGCCAGTGAGCATGTTGTTGAAGTCGTGGGCGATCCCGCCGGTCAGTTGGCCAACCGCTTCCATTTTCAGGGACTGACGCAATTGCTCTTCGGCCCGGGCACGCTCGTCGCTCTCCAGCTTCAGTTTTTCGACCGCGGCATTGAGCGCCTGGGTGCGCGCCCTGACCTGAATTTCGAGCTCTTCGTTGAAGCGCCGGAGTGACTGCTCGGAGCGCTTCTCATCGTTGATATCGAGGATGACCGAAGCGGCGCCAATGAGGTGCTGGCTTTCGTCATAGAGCGGGATGGCGCTGACCCTCATCCAGGACTGATCGCCCTCATCCGTCTGGTAGCTGAAGTCGATACCGGCGACCGGCTCACCCCGCAGGGCTCGTGCCCCGGGAAACATGCTGGGTTTGAGCAGGTTACCGCGCTCATCGTGACCGACCCAGCGGCTCACATGCGCGGGGCTCAGGGAGGGAATCACATCGTCAGGTACGCAGCGTCGATAACGCGGGTTGCTGACCAGCGATTTGCCGTGGCTGTCCATGAAGCACACGCCGACCGGAATGTTCTCCAGCAGCGTATGCATGCGCGCGCGTTCTTCGGCCAGTTCGGCCAGGCGATCACGCATGTCGAACTGCCGCTCGCGGGAGCGCCAGGCCGCGGCAACGGCACTGATCAGCGACGCAGAGCTAAGCGGGCGTTCGAGTACCAGCACATGCCCGGCAGCCGCTGGCAAGCGCAGCCGGGCTGCTTCCGTAGCACGGCCGGTGCGACCTTTATTGGAGGCCAGAAGGATGATCGGAATTTCCGACCAGGCGGCCTGTTCTTCCAGAGCACGCCCGAGCATCGAGACGTCGCCGACCAGGGCTTCCTCGGTGAGCACTACCACGCCAGCCTGATCCCCAATCGCGCTGATCAAAGGGGCCAGACGATCATGCAACTGCACGGGGTAGGTCGCTGCGAACAGCTTGCTCAGGCTCAAGCCATCGCCCTTGAAGGGCGCGCAGATGAGTAAGCGCCGGCTCTCTCCATTCAGATCGTTAGCCACGCGATCGCTCTTCCATCAACGGTTGCTCGGCACCGTAATACTCCGGCGTACCGGTCAACACGCCGCGAAAGTCCACCAAGGGCTCGCCGACGCGCACGCCTTGAGCATCGATTCTCAGCTCTCGAATGGTGTCTTCATGGGCGCCGCCACGGTGCTTCATCACCGAAATGGCTTTGCGCAGGCGGCCTTGCGCCTCGAAGAAGCGGATCAGGATCACCGTATCAGCCACGTAAGAAACGTTGAGATTGGTGGCCATCGAGCCCATCAGCCCGTGCTGCGGGTTGATCAGGAAGGTCACCACGCCCTGCTGGCTGAGGTAGGACATCAGCTCGTGCATCTGCAAGATCAGCTGCTGCTCCTGGGGCATGGCAGCCATGTAGCCATTCAGGCTGTCCACGACCAGCAGCGAGCTACCGCGGGTCTCCACTTCAGTGCGCACACGCCATGCAAACTCACCCGGCGAGATTTCCGCGGGGTCGATCTGCTGAATCACCAACTGGCCGGTCGCCACGTAATGGCTGAGTTGCAGCCCCATGCTGTCGGCGCGCGCCAGCAGCGTTCCGATACGTTCGTCGAACTCGTAAATAGTGCAGTTCTCGCCCCGTGCACAGGCCGCTGCCAGGTAAACCAGTGCCAGGGTCGTCTTGCCCGAGCCTGCAGGGCCGGTGACCAGCGTGCTGGTGCCGCGGATCGGACCGCCAACCAGCAGGTCGTCGAGTTCCTGCACGCCACTCTTGATCGGCTCGTTGGTGTACTCGGCGTTGTGCTTGGCGGCGATCAGACGTGGATAGACTTCCAGGCCACCTTTGCGGATGGTGAAGTCGTGAAAGCCTGCGGTGAAGTCGACACCGCGCAGTTTCTGCACCTGCAGACGACGGCGGGCAGCGCCGAAATCAAGGGTCAGGCGCTCCAGGGTGACCACACCATGGCAGAGGCTGTGCAGATGGTTGTCACGCTCGCCGCTGATGGTGGTCAGGTCGTCGACCAGCAGGACGGTGATGTCGCGGCCGGCGAAGAACTGCTTCAACGCCAGCACCTGGCGCCGGTAGCGCAGCGGGTCCTGTGCGAGCAGGCGCATCTCCGAAAGGCTGTCGAATACCAGGCGCTTGGGCCGTAGCTGTTCAACACGCTGCTGGATAAGCTTGATGGTGCCGCCGAGTTCGGCTTCCCAAGGGTGGAGTATCGACTGTTCGTAGTCCTCACCGAGCACTTCTTCGGTGGAGGAGAACTCGAACAGGTCGATCCCTTCCAGCGTCCAGCCGTGAGACCTGGCAACGCTGTCCAGCTCTTCGCTGGTTTCCGAGAGCGTGATGTACAGAACCGGCTCGCCGGCGGCAACGCCCTCGAGCAGAAACTGCAAACCCAGCGTGGTTTTCCCTGCCCCAGGTGTTCCCTCAAGCAGGTACAAGCGATTGCTGGGCAAACCACCCTTCAGCACCACATCGAAACCGGCATTCCCTGTCGATACCACTGGCCTTGTCTCTACCATTTTCCACTCCAGAAGTGCTCCGCTGGATGGTCAGGGGAGTCGGCGCTTTCAGTATGGACGCACTCGAACGCCAGGCCAGTGATGACCTGATCAGTTCCAATATCCACTTGGGGTGAGACCACAGCAATCTATAGAAAGCCCAACAGATTTCATATTGGCCAGGCGATGCCAGCTGATGCTTCTAAACCGTGCGTTCTGATCAGCAAGTTTATGGCACGCAAAGCGCTGAGAAGAATCAGTATACGAAGCTGATTTTTAGGCTGTAATGGGTTGGCGTCATCTCGAGGGGCAGCAGCAATCATGGGTAAGTGGGTGCCATTCTGAAAAATCTGAGCCGTGAAGAACTGGAAGCAGAGGTGCTACGGCTGCGTGCCACCCTTGAAGCAGCGGGCATCGATCCGTCGTACGCGGACGTACAGCCTGCCCTGCAGCAACGCCTCGCCCCCCGAGCGGCGCCTGATCATGCACGCTCACAGGGTGATGCTCCCCAACAGACCAGCCAGATGGATCAGGCCAGGAAGGCGGCACGGCAACGCGCAGTGTTCGAAAGCGCCATCGATTTCGCCATCGTGCTGACCGACCCGGCCGGGTTCATCACCGACTGGAATCAGGGCGCGACGCACATCATGGGCTGGACCCTGGAGGAAATGCGCGGCCAGGACGCCCGGCTGTTCTTTACGCCCGAAGACCGCGCCAAGGGCAGGGTCGAGCACGAGATGCACTGCGCCCTGCAATACGGACGGGCAGCTGACGAGCGCTGGCACCTGCGCAAAGGCGGCCAGCGTTTCTGGGCCTCGGGCGAACTGATGCCTCTCTACGACGAAAGCGACGTGCATCTCGGCTTCATGAAGATCCTGCGCGACCGCACCAGTGAGCACCTGGCGGGCCAGGCGATGGAGGAAACCAAGGAACGCTATCGGCTCGCCGCCAGGGCGACCAACGATGCCGTCTGGGATTGGGATCTGGCCGCCAACCACGTCCTCTGGAATGAAGCCCTGGAAGATGCTTATGGCTACTCACCGGCGAGCACTGAAAACAGCGGTGACTGGTGGATGGCCCGCATTCACCCGGACGACCGGGCCCGTATCGATGCCTCGATCCACGCCGTCATCGATGGTACCGGCACGGACTGGACAGACGGCTACCGCTTCCAGCGCCAGGACGGCTCCTACGCCGAAGTACTCGATCGCGGCCATGTGATCCGTAACCCGGACGGGCGTGCCGTACGCATGATCGGCGCCATGCTCGATCTCACCAAAATGCGCAGCGCCGAAACGGCCTTGCGCAAAAGTGAAGAGCGCTTCCGCACCATCCTCGACACCATCGAGGCGGCTTTCGCTATCGTCGAGGTCAAGTTCGATGCTGACGATCACCCCGTGGACTACCGCTTCGTCGAGGTCAACCCGGCGTTCGAGAGGCAGTCGGGCGTCGACCTGCGCGGCAAGTGGGTAACCGAATATGCACCGGATCTGGAACAGTTCTGGTTCGATATGTATGGCCACGTGGCCAAGACAGGCGAGCCGACCAATTTCGAGAACTACGCCAAGGCGTTCGAGCGCTGGTTCGACGTGCGTGCAGTTCGAGTCGGCGAACCCGACGAGCGCAAGATCGGCATCTTCTTCAATGACGTGACCGAGCGCCGTAACGCTCAGGAACGTTTGCGCATCAGCGAGGCGCTCGCTCGCGAGAACGTCGAGCGCGTGCAACTGGCACTTGCCGCTGGTGCGATCATCGGCACCTGGCACTGGGATATGCAGGCCGACCGATTTACAGTCGACGAAGCCTTCGCTGTCGCCTTCGGCCTCGATCCGAACCTGGGTCGTGAAGGCCTCGACCGCGAGCAGGTGGTAGCGACCGTGCACCCAGACGACAGGGACGGGCTGATCGCTTCGGTCAACGAAGCAGCCCTGCGTGGCGGCGCCTACATTCATCAGTACCGGGTCAGACGCGCGGATGGCCAGTACTACTGGATCGAGGCCAACGGGCGCGTCGACCACGCCGCGGATGGCACGCCAGTGAGTTTCCCCGGCGTGCTCATCGACGTCGAAGAACGACGCACCGTGGAGGCCGAGCGGGATCGCGCCATCACTGCACTGCGAGTGCTCAACGACACCCTGGAACAACGCGTGGCCGAGCGCACCAATGAATTGATGCGGGCCGAGGAAAAACTGCGCCAGTCACAGAAGATGGAAGCCGTCGGCCAACTGACTGGTGGCCTCGCACACGATTTCAACAACCTGCTGGCCGGCATTTCCGGCTCGCTGGAGCTGCTCGGCATCCGCGTCGCCCAGGGTCGCCTGAGCGATATCGACAAGTACATGGCGGCAGCCCAGGGCGCCGCGAAACGGGCCGCAGCCCTCACCCACCGACTGCTCGCCTTCTCCCGTCGGCAGACTCTGGATCCACAGCCCACCGATGTGAACAGGCTGATGACTGGAATGAGCGAGCTGATTCAGCGCACGGTAGGCCCCAGCATCGCGCTCGAAACGGTCGGCGCGGCGGGCCTGTGGACGGCGCTGGCCGATGCCAGCCAGCTCGAGAATGCGCTGCTGAACCTGTGCATCAACGCCCGTGACGCCATGCCAGATGGCGGCCGCATCACCATCGAGACCGCCAATCGCTGGATGGATCGCGATATCGCACGCGCCCACGACATTCCCGAGGGGCAGTACCTTTCGCTGTCGGTTACCGACACCGGCACTGGCATGTCACCCGAGGTCATCGCCAAAGCCTTCGATCCGTTCTTCACCACCAAACCCATCGGCCAGGGCACCGGGCTTGGCCTGTCGATGATTTACGGGTTCGCCAAGCAATCGGGCGGGCAGGTGCGCATCCACTCCACCCTCGGCCAGGGAACCACCATCAGCATCTACCTGCCGCGCTATCACGGCGACGCCAGCGAAGACAGCAGCGAAGCCATCACCACGTCGGCCTCGCTTCCGGAAACGGGTGAGACGATTCTGGTCGTGGATGACGAACCGACGGTACGCATGCTGCTGACCGACGTGCTGAGCGATCTCGGCTACACCGTGGTCGAGGCAGCCGACAGCGTAGCGGGGCTGAAGGTGCTGCGCTCCAACGTGCAGATCGATCTGCTGATCACCGACGTCGGCCTGCCTGGCGGCATGAATGGCCGCCAGATGGCCGATGCCGGACGAGAAATTCGACCAAACCTGAAGACCCTCTTCATCACCGGCTACGCGGAAAACGCCGCCATCGGCAACGGCCACCTCGGGCCAGGGATGCAGGTGCTGACCAAACCGTTCGCGGTCGACACGCTGGTGTCACGCGTGCGCGACCTGATGAGCGTCTAGCGCCGAGTGAAATGCCTCAGCTGTCCGGGCTGATCGACAGCTCCGGCTGGTGGCTGACCGGGAAGTTCATCGAGCGGGCGATGAAGCATTTTTCATGTGCCGCGTGATGCAACGCTCTGGCTCGCTCGATATCGGAACCCGAAGCCAGAACCACCTTGGGCCGCAACACCACCGAGGTGAACTGGCCCGCGCCATCGCCCTGCTCGAGCATGACTCCCTGGGCGTTGTCCTCGTAGGCCGTGACCACGATTCCGGCTTCGGCACACAAGCCGAGGTACCAGAGCTTGTGGCAGGCGGACAGAGACGCGACCAGCAGTTCTTCCGGATTCCAGCGCGCCGGGTCACCACGAAAGCTCGGGTCGGACGAACCATCGATCGGGCTTTTGCCCTGTGCCTGGATGCTGTGCGCACGGCTGTAGCCACGGTAAGACGATGTGCCCGTGCCCTGATTACCCGTCCAGGTAACCAGAACGTCGTAGGTGTGCAGCTTGTCTGCCATCTGATCTCTCCACGCACTGGAATGCCGACCCGAAGTGGTCGGCAGAAGGGCGCCAGTCTCGGCGCTTCATGTACTCAGGCGCAAGCGCGTGCCTGCCTGTTTGCTGCCACCGGGCGCACCAGGCTGAGCAGGCCCAACAGCGCCAATCCAGCGCCGACCCACAGTGGCGCGCGCAGGCCATATCCCGCTTCGATGGCGGCACCGCCGGCCCAACTTCCCAGCGCCAGCCCGGCGGTGATCACCGAAGTGTGCAGGGTGTTGACCAGCGCCCCGGACTCGGCGGCCTTCATCACCCGCGCGACCATCGCCGGGTTGAGTGCCACGCCGGTCATGCCGAGGGCGATGAAGCAGGCCAGGTTCAGCCAAACCTGATCGCCAGCCAGGGCAAAGCCCGTCAAGGCGAGCACCAGCAGGGTCAGGCCCCAGCCCAGCGCAGTGAAGGTATGCCGATCGGCAAAACGCCCGACGATCATGTTGCCCAGCAGGTTGGCGACGCCGTAAAGCGCCAGCAGCGGGGCCACGTGCGCAGGCTCGACGCCTACTTCATGAATCAGGATGGGCGCGCAGTAGCTGAATGCCGCGAAGGTGGCACCGATGATCAGCCCGCTGGTGAGGTAGGCGCCCCACAGGCTGCGGTTGTTCAGCGAGGCCAGCTGTCGATTCAGACCGGCCTCGCCGCCTGGCGAGCTGGACGGCAGGCGCATGGCAGCCAGGGCGGTACAGATCAGCGCAAGCGCCACCACGACCCAGGAGCTGGCACGCCAGCCGTAATGCTGCTCGACCCAGGCGGTTAGCGGCACGCCTGCGACCGGAGAAAGCATCAGGCCTGCCAACACTACCGAGATGGCCCTGCCGCGCGCCGCCTGTTCGACCATCGCGGCGCAAACCGTCATGCACAGGCCGATGCAGGCAGCGCTGGCCACCCCCATGATGATCCGTGCCAGCGCCAATACCAGGTAACTCGGCGCAGCTGCGGCCAGCGCACCGGCCGCCACGTAGACGGTCAGCAGGCCGATCAGCGCGTGCTTGTTGCTGATACCGCGCGAGAGCAGCAGAAGGGTCACCGGCGGGCCACCGAGGGCCATGCCCAGAGCGTACAGGGCGATCAGATTGCCGACCTGCGCCAGGCTGACCGAAAAGGCCTCGGCCAGGGCGGGCATCATCCCGGCGACCATGAATTCGGCGGTGACCAACGAGAAGATCGTGGCCCCCAGCAGGTAGACGGTAGCGGGTAGTTTGGAGCGGCTGGTCATAAATACTCGGCGGGGTAAAACGGGCTGACACCCTATTCATACTTGAACGAGTGGTCAAATAAATGACCGCATCAGGCTCAACGCAAATGCGCGTCGTAGAGCGGCTCGAACCTGCGACAGTGTGTCCGCTTGACACTCGATCAAGAAACTATTTGTTACATTCAGCCTCGAATGTTAGCATCGATTTACCGTGATGAGCAGACGATACCCGAGTATCGCACCCCTTGATGTTGGGCTGGATGATGCCTTTTGCACGCCAGCTGTCCCGATGTGAATGAAGCACAATTAGAGCGGCCGCCAAGGTCTGCCAGCCCTGTTTTGGATGCAACCTGACGTGGAGCAAGCAGACCAGCGCGAGCCGCACTGCGCGGCAATTGCCCTATCTGGTCGTGGTTTCGAACCGTTGCCGCAGAGCGCCCACGCCAGCGTCCAGAACCTGAAAGTCGTCGCCTCCTGCTTGGGTGGTTGCGGCTGTCGCCATCCCGTTCGCACTGGGAGTTGGACTGCACGTGGAGGTGCCCGGCCTTGGCCCTGCAACATCCGGCTTTCTTGTGAGCAGTCATAGGTGGCCTCTACATGTTGTTGTCCAAACCCACTTCGCGACGGAAGTTTCTGCTTTCCTCGCTGATCGCCCTCCCCGCGCTGGGCGTGACCATCAAAGGCCTGAGCGCAGCCTCCGCTGCAGAGATGATCGCGCCAGCACTCGACAGCTACACACCGACCTTTTTCAGTGCCACCGAGTGGACTTTCATGATGGCCGCCTGTGACCGTCTGATTCCCGCTGGCGGCAAAGCGCCTGGGGCCCTGGAAACCAACGTCCCGGTCTTCATGGATCAGCAGCTGGCCAGCGACCTGGGTAGCGAAATCTACCTCGAGGGCCCCTTCGACCTCGCCGCGCCAGCGACCCTCGGCTACCAGATTCCCTACCTGCCGCAGCAGATCTATCGCAACGGCATCAAGGCCGTGGATGCCTGGTGCCAGGACGCCCACCACGACCGCTTCGCCCTGCTCGATGCCACGACGCAGAACAGCGTGCTGAAAAAGCTCGAAGCCGGTGAAGTCGACTTCGCGGCCTTCGGCGAAGAGGTGCTCGGCTCCAAGCTGTTCTTCAGCGAAATGCTGTCGCTCTCCCAGCAGGGCTACCTGTCCGACCCGATCTACGGCGGCAACAAGGGCATGAAGGCGTGGATCGCCATCGGCTTTCCGGGCGCCCGTGCCAGCTACCTGGAATGGGTCGCCCAGCACAACGTCAAGTACCCCCTCGGGCCGGTCAGCCTCAACGGCGACCGCGGCTGATTTTCTTTTCGCGCAGCGTTTAAGCAAGCAAGGTTTTTTATGTCAGACATTACCAATGACGAAGTCGATGTCGTCGTAGTCGGCCTGGGTTGGACCGGCTCCTTGATGAGCATCGAACTGGCCCAGGCGGGTTTGAAAGTACGCGCTCTGGAGCGTGGGGAAGATCGCAACAATGCCGACTTCGCCTACCCCAAGCCTGCTGACCAGTACGCCTACGCGGTACGCAACAAGGTCATGGTCAGTCCCAAGGATGGCGCCCTGACGGTGCGCCACAACAGCCACAGCACCGCCCTGCCGACCCGCAAGTGGGGCGCCTTCGTGCCCGGCACCGGCGTGGGTGGCTCGGGCCTGCACTGGACCGGCGTACTGATCCGCCCGACGCCGACCGACATCAAGCTCAAGACCTACGCCGACCAGGCCTACGGCAAGGGCATCCTGCAGGACGACATGCGCATCGGTGACTACCCGTTCACCTGGGACGAGATCGAGCCCTACCTCGACAAGTTCGACAAGATCTGCGGGCTGTCGGGCAATACCGGCAACCTGCAGGGCCGCATCATCGAAGGCGGCGACCCGTTCGAAGGGCCGCGCTCCAGTCCGTTCCCGTTGCCGGCGCTGGAAGACACGCTCAACAACAAGCTGTTCGCCGACGCCGCGCGCAAGCTCGGCTATCACCCGTTTCCCAACCCGTCGGCCAACGTCTCGCGCGCCTGGACCAACCCCTACGGTAACCAGATCGCGCCGTGCAACTACTGCGGCTACTGCAGCAAGTACCCCTGCCTGAACTACTCCAAGGCTTCGCCGCAAACGGCGGTGATGGACTCCCTCAAACGCCTGGAAAACTTCTCCTACCGCACGCGGGCCAACGTTCTGCGCGTCGAGCTGCATGCCGATGGCAAGACCGCACGTGGCGTCACCTACGCCGACGAACACGGCAACACGGTGTTCCAGCCGGCGAAGATCGTCGTGCTGGCCGGCTTCCAGTTCGTCAACGTGCGCCTGATGCTGCTCTCCGGAATCGGCAAGCCTTACGACCCGGTTACCGAGACAGGCACCATCGGCCGCGATTACGCCTACCTCAGCGTCGGCGGCTCGACCCTGTTCTTCAAGGACAAGCAGTTCAATCCGTTCGCCACGGCCGGCGCCACCGGGCAGATGTTCAACGACATCTCGCCGGGCAACTACGACGGCCCTTCGCTGGGTTTCATCGGCGGCGCCAAGATTCACAGCTCGCAGGCCACCGGCACGCCGATCGGCACCGCGCTGCCAGGCGGCACACCGGCCTGGGGCCAGGGCTGGAAAGACGGCATGACCGACTGGTACGGCCACTCCATGAAGGTGAGCATTTCCACCGGCTGCATGTCCTACCGCGGCCACTACCTGGATCTCGATCCCACCTACAAGGATCCATGGGGCCAGCCACTGCTGCGCATCACCTTCGACTGGAAGGAGAACGAGCTGAAGCTGCAGCAATACCTGCGCGGCATCGTGCAGAACATCACCCGCGAGCTGGGGCCGGACAGCGTCTCCGAGAGCTTCCTGGCGATGGATTCGCACTGGGACATCACCAAGTACGTGTCCACCCACAACGTGGGCGGCGCCGTGATGGGCGACAACCCGAAAACCAGCGCGCTCAACCGCTACCTGCAGAGCTGGGACGTGCACAACGTCTTCGTGCCGGGCGGTAACGCCTTTCCGCAGAACTTCCAGGCCAACCCCACGGCCCTGATCGGTGCACTGACCCTGTTCGCCGCCCAGGCCATCAAGGATCAGTACCTGAAGAACCCCGGCCCACTGGTGCAGGCATGAGGAGCGCAGAGATGAAATCCACACCCCGTTCTCTGCTCCTCAAGCTGCTGGTCATCGGTCTGCTGCTCGCCGCACTGGCCTGGCTGGCCAGCATCGCCCTGAACCGCTCGGGCGACGCCTCGGCGCAGCTCAGCCAGCCCGTCATCCCGGCATTGATCAGCCAGGGCGAGTACCTGGCGCGTGCCGGTGACTGCGTGGCCTGCCATACCAGCCGCGGCGGCAAGGCCTTCGCTGGCGGCCTCGGGATCGAGTCGCCGATCGGCACCATCTACTCCACCAACATCACCCCGGACAAACAGACCGGGATCGGTGACTGGACCTATGGCGAGTTCGAACGTGCCATTCGCCGCGGCGTTGGCCACGACGGCAGCGCGCTGTACCCGGCGATGCCCTACCCGTCCTACGCCAAGGTCTCGGATGCCGACATGCAGGCGCTGTACGCCTACTTCATGCAGGGCGTGCAGCCGGTGGAACAGGCCAACCAAGCCAACGACATACCCTGGCCATTGTCGATCCGCTGGCCTCTGGCCTATTGGCGCACGCTGTTCTCGCCATCGCCGGAGTCCGCTGCCGAGGCGCTGAAAGTCACAACCAGCGATGCCGATGCGCAGATCGCCCGCGGTGCCTACCTGGTGCAGGGCTTGGGCCACTGCGGCTCCTGCCATACGCCACGGGCGCTGACCATGCAGGAGAAGGGCCTCGATGAAAGTGCGCCCGACTACCTGAGCGGCGCCGAGCTCAACGACTGGGCCGTGACCTCGCTGCGCGGCATGCCGCACTGGTCACAGGAGGAAATCGTCGACTACCTGGGTACGGGCCGTAACGCCAAGGCCTCGGTGGCCGGCGAGATGACCGACGTGGTGGCCAACAGCACCTCGCACATGTCGGACGACGACCTGCACGCCATGGCGGCCTACCTGAAGTCCCTCGCCGCCGACAGCCAGCCGGCCACCGCCCATCAGCCCCAGCGCAGCGAGGCGACCACCCGCAAGCTGACGGCGGCCACCGACCTGACCCTCGGCGAGCGTCTGTATCTGGACAACTGCGGCGCCTGTCACTTCGTGGCGGGTGACGGCGCGCCTCGAGTGTTCCCACGCCTGGACGGTGCTTCGGTGATCAACGCGGAAAACCCCAGCGCCCTGCTGCACGTGATCCTCGCCGGTGCGCAAACGCCATCGACGGCACGCGCACCTTCGATCCTGCCGATGCCGGGCTTCGCCGATCGCATGGACGACGCCGAGGTCGCCGAACTGGCCACCTTCCTGCGTCAGGGCTGGTCGAACGACGCGCCTGCAGTATCTGCCGAGCAGGTCAGCAAGGTACGCGCCTCGCTGGCTAGCGAGCATGTAGGCGAAAAGGAACTGGCGCCGAGCGAGGAGTAGTCACCGAGGAAGCAGATACCCTGCACCTGTGCTGGCGACGACAAACCGCCAGCCCGAAGCCCCTGATGCTCGATGAGTGTCAGGGGCTTTTTCTTGTGCGGTTGCTGGCTCTCTCGTCGCCTGAGCGGATAGATGAACGGGCTCAGCCGGCCGCCCAGCGAAAACGCACGCCAGCCACTTCGCCGTCGGGTAGGACGCCTGCGCGAAGATTCCACAGCAGAGCGGGGATCAGCAACCTGGGTGGTTCCAGGCCTGCATCGCGCTCTTCACGCCATTCGATGAACTGCGCGGCACTGACGCCTTGATGCATGTGCTGGTTATGCAGGCGCTGCTCCTCAACGGAGCACCAGGCCCGTGGCGCGCGATCCTGTGGATAGTCGTGGCACATGAACAGGCGGGTGTCACCCGGCAGCTCGAGCAGACGCCGAATGGAGCGATACAGCTGGGCAGCACTGCCGCCTGGGAAGTCGCAGCGTGCCGTGCCGATGTCCGGCTGGAACAGGGTGTCGCCGACGAACACGTGCCGTTCCTCGATCAGAAAGGCCGTGTCGGCAGGCGTATGCCCGGGCACATGCAGCGCTCGGGCCGACAGAGCACCAATGGTGAAGTCTTCGTCGGCGGCGAACAGGTGGTCGAACTGGCCGCTCGCCCGGCAGTAATCCTCAGGCAGCTGGAAGCGCGCCTGGAAGGTGCGTTGCACCTCGCCAATATCTCGCCCGGCAGCGACCCGCCCACCGCTGCGCTCACGCAGATAGGCAGCGGCAGTGAGGTGATCGGCATGGATATGGGTTTCCAGAATCCACTGCACCTGCAGGTGCCTGGCCTCTATCGCCCGTAACAGGGCATCCGCCGGCGCACTGTCGAGCACACCGGACTCGACGTCGTAGCCAAGCAGCGGATCGATCACCGCACAGGCGCTGCCGGCTCCAGCGTGCACGAGATAGCTGAACGTCGACGTCTGCGTATCGAAGAAACTTTCGATCTGCAGCGCGTCCTCTTCCAGCGTGCTCATCAGGCGCTCACCGAACCGTCATTCAGGCAGACAGCGGCGAATGGCATCGATGGCCTGCTCAACGTCGGCGAGCGTGGTGTATCGGCCGAGGCTCAGGCGGATGCTGCGATACGCCTGGGTGTCATCGAGGCCGAGCGCCAGCAGCACATGGGACGGCGCACTGCTGGCCGAATTGCAGGCCGAGGTGGACGAGAACGCCAGCGTGCCCAACAGGTTCTCGGCATCGAACCAGGGATGGTCGATGCACAGGTTGAGGGTATGCGGCACACGGTTCTCGGCGCAGCCGTTGAGGCGCACGCCGGGTAGCGCCAGCAGCCCTTCGCGCAGTTGCGCGCAAAGGTGAGCAATGCGCGTGTTTTCTTCGCCCATCAGCTCGCCAGCAAGGGCGAAGGCGCTGCCCATGCCGACGATCTGGTGGGTGGCCAGGGTGCCGGAGCGCAGCCCCTGCTCATGCCCGCCACCGTGAATCTGTGCCTGGATCAACGAGCGCGCGCGCTCACCGACGTAAAGAGCGCCAATGCCTTTGGGACCATAGGTCTTGTGGGCGGAAAAGGACATCAGATCCACCGGCAAGGCGGACAGGTCGATGGCCACCTTGCCGGTAGCCTGGGCGGCGTCCACATGGAACAGCGCGCCGCGCTGACGAACCAACTCCCCCACCGCGGCGATATCGGTCAGCGTACCGAGTTCGTTGTTGATCAGCATCAGCGAGACCAGCAGGGTGTCGTCACGCAAGGCTGCCGCGACCGCCTCGGGCTGGATGATGCCGTTGGCATCGGGCTGCAGCCAGGTCACTTCGAAGCCTTCGCGTTCCAGTTGTCCGGCGGTATCCAGCACGGCCTTGTGCTCGAGGCGGCTGGTGATGATGTGCCGGCGGCCATCAGCCAGCGCGGCTACGCCCTTGAGCGCCAGGTTGTTCGATTCGGTCGCCCCGGACGTCCAAACCAGACGATCCGCAGTGGTGCCCACCAGCGCCGCCACCTGCTTGCGGGCCTTCTCGACCGCAAGACGAGCACGCTGCCCAAAGGAATGCGAGGCGGACGCCGGGTTGCCGAACACTACGTCACGGCCCATGCACGCCAGCATGTCCTGAATGACCGCGTCGTCGATGGGGGTGGTAGCGGCGTAATCGAAATACAGTTCTGGCATAGAGGTAACGGCCGTGCAGATGATTGAAGGCGCCGTGCTAGACGGCTTTGTCTGAGAGACCATGCTAAGAGAGCGAGACGTGAAAAATTTTGTTATTTCACTGTTCGCAAGCATAAGAAACGGAATAGATTTCCACCCTAGCTAAAGTAATCGAAATTATTTTCCAGACTTAGCCCATTTCATACTGACGATATTCCCTAATCGTCTTATCAGGAGTTTTCTCAACCGTGGACAAGTTCGACCGCGCTCTTCTCGCGCTGCTACAGCAGGACTGCACCCAGCCGCTAGGTGAGATCGCCGAGCGCGTCGGCTTGAGCAATACGGCCTGCTGGCGACGCATTCAGAAGCTTGAGGAAAGCGGCGTGATCGGCGCGCGCGTGGCCCTGCTCGATCCGCGCAAGATCGGTGTGGCGGTCACGGTGTTCGCCTTCGTGCGCACCAATCAGCACAACGCCGAATGGCTCAAGCACTTCCACAGCCAGGTGGCGGAGATCGACGAGGTGGTCGATTTCTATCGCATGGCGGGCGTCACCGATTACCTGCTGCGCCTGGTAGTGCACGACATCGAGGGCTACGACGCCGTGTACAAGCGCCTGATCGAGATTCCCGGCATCGCCGATATCAGCTCCAGCTTTGCCATGGAACGGATCAAATCGACCACGGCGTTGCCGCTTCATCAGGTGGGTAAGTGAGCGACCGAAGGGTGACTGGTGAAACCCGGGATTCCGGGTTAGTTTGGCCGCCCCGTTATCCATGACGATTTCTGCCATGTCTCTACGCAACCTGCATCGCCTGACCATTCTCGGCCTGGTGTTCTTCATCCTTGGCCTGATCGGCGTCGTCTATGCGCTGTACGCCATCTACAACGGGCCGAGCCCGACCAACCCGGATCTCACCCGCAGCCTGATGATAGCGGCGGGCATGCAGTTGACCGGCTACGTGCTGCTCAACCGCAACCGCTGGCGGATGATGGTCGGCAAGTCGAAGAAGTAGCGCCAAGCTCGCCTGGCGTGAGCTTGGCGCTTGATGCAGCTCTCAACGGAACGGCGGCTCGTCGAAGCTGCGCAGCTTGCGCGAGTGCAGCGAGTTGAGCTGGCCGCGCAGCAGATCCAGGGCGGCGATACCGATGTGCAGATGCTGGGTCACCGCCCGCTCGTAGAAGGCACCCGCCGCGCCCGGCAGCTTGATCTCGCTGTGCAGCGGTTTGTCCGACACGCACAGCAAGGTGCCGTACGGTACGCGCAGGCGATAGCCTTGCGCTGCGATGGTGCCGCTTTCCATGTCCACCGCCACGGCCCGTGACAGGTTGATCAGCGGCCGCTCCTGGGCCCAGCGCAGCTCCCAGTTGCGGTCGTCGTAGGTCAGCACGGTGCCGGTGCGCAGCCGACGCTTGAGATCGTCCCCCCGCTCGCCAGTCACCTGCGCAGCGGCATCCTGCAGCGCCTGCTGCACCTCGGCCAGGGCCGGCAGCGGAATGTGCGGTGGCAACACCCGGTCGAGAATGCCGTCGCGACGCATGTAGGCGTGGGCCAGCACGTAGTCACCGATGGTCTGCGACTGACGCAGGCCGCCGCAGTGGCCGATCATCAGCCAGCAATGCGGGCGCAACACGGCAAGGTGGTCGGTGATGTTCTTGGCGTTGGACGGATCGACGCCGATGTTGACCAGGGTAATGCCATCACCATCGGCGGCCTGCAGGTGGTAGGCCGGCATCTGGTAGCGGTGCCAGACCACGGTCTCGATGATCGCCTGCATCTCGCCTTCGGGCATGCCGCGCTCGATCACCACATTGCCCGGCAGCACCATGCGCTCGAAGCGCGACTCGCCGTTGAGCATGTCCAGACCGTTGCGAATGAACTGGTCGACGTAGCGGTGATAGTTGGTCAACAGAATCCATGGCTGCACATGGCGCCAGTCGCTGCCGGTGTAATGCACCAGGCGACGCAGGGAGAAGTCCACCCGGGCGGCGTCGAACAGCGCCAGCGGCAGCGGGTCGGTATTTTCCCAGTCGTACAGGCCATCGGCGGTGCCATCGGTGGCGGCCGACAGGTCGGTGCTGGGGAATACTCGCGCCAGCTCTGCCGCGGTCACACCGGAGCCGGCCAGCTCATCGCCCTGCTCCACCACGTACGGGTAAGGAATGTACTGCTGGCTGACGCCGACCTCGACGGTCAGGGTGAAGTCGGCCATCAGCGGCTGCAATTGCTCGAGCAGGTACTTACGAAACGCCGCCGGGTGGGTGATGGTGACGCTGTAGGTGCCGGGCACCTGCACCTTGGCGTAGGCACGCACGGTGGTCGGCACTTCGCCCTGGCAGTCGTAGGTCAGACGCAATTCGGGGTAGCGAAACAGCTCACGCTCTTCGGCATCCGGACGGACACGGTCTTTCAGGTAGCGCTTGAGCGCCTGGCTCAGGCCCTCGGTGGCGCGCTGGTGCAGCACCGCCAGACGATCGACGGCTTCTTCGGCAGAGTGGACGACGATAAAAGCGTCGTCTGTAGAAAGGGACATGCACGATTCCTTATCGTGGAGATCATGGGGTTATAGCTGACACGCATTACAGGCCGGGTGCAAGTGCGGCGATCATTGCGGCCATGCACTGACGATGCGCTCCAGCGCCTGTTTGAGTTCGGCGCGACTGCGGGCAGCCGCCAGGCTGATGCGAATGGCGTTGGCCGCAGCAGGGCCGACGGCGAACACTTCGGCAGGCACCACGTCGACACCGGCCGCTCGGCATTTAGCGGCCAGATCACAGCTATCGACAGACTCCAGCCACAGGTGTGGCGCCACCTCGCAGCCCTGCGGCATGCGTGCACCGAGCACCCGCGCGGCAAGGCGCCAGCGCTGCTGCAATTCGTCACGTTGCCAGGCCAGCTTGCGCGCGGCGGTGCCGTCTTCGATCCACTCGCAGGCCAGCGCCAGGCACAACGGCGAGACCGCCCAGCCGGTGGCGTGCCCTTGCGGGTCGATGCGCTTGAGCAGCGCCTGCGGCCCATGCACGAAGCCCAGTCGCAGGCCCGGGGCGACGGTTTTCGACAAACTGGTAACCAGCAGGCTGCGTTCCGGCACCGATGCGGCCAGCGGCGCCTGGCTGCCCAGCGCGCCGTAGACGTCATCCTCGATCAGCCACAGACCATGGCGCTCCACCAGCTCGGCGATGTGCTGGCGTCGTTGGCTATCCATGCTGCTGCCCGTGGGGTTCTGCAGGCAGGGCGTAAGCACCAGCACCCTAGCGCCGGTGGCACGCACCTGCCGGTCGAGATCCTGAGGGAGGATGCCGCGCTCATCCATCGCCACGCCGTGCAGGGGCAAACGCAACTGCCGCGCAGCAGCCTTGATCCCGGGCGCGGTGAAGGCCTCGACCAGCACCGGATCACCGGCCTCGCAAAGCGCCAGCAACGCCGCAGATACACCCTGCTGAGCCCCCGCGCAGAGCAACACTTGCGACGGCGGAGCGTGCAGACCACGTTGCTGCAGCCACAGACTGCCAGCCAGCCGCCCGCGCATTTCCAACTCCGCCGGCGCGTAGGCCTGCAGTGCGTCGAGGCGGCCCTCCGTAATCAGGCGCTGCAAGCTGCGTGACAGATCATCGCTGTCGCCGTCATGCACTGGCACGTTGGTCGACAGGTCGATGCCCTGCGCGGGCTGGCCGGGCTGCTTGAGGTGAAAAAGGCTGGCCTCGTGGCTATCCGCCAGAACATAGGTGCCGCGCCCGACCTCGCCGGACACCAGGTGGCGCCGCGCGGCTTCGCGATAAGCCTGCATCACCGTGCTCGGGTTGATACCCAGCGTCCAGGCGAGCCGGCGCTGCGGCGGCAGGCGCTCACCGGGCTTGAGCTCACCCTTGCCGATGGCGCTGGAAATCGCCTCGACCAGTGCCAGGTAAGTGGGCAGCGCGCTGCCTTGCAGATCAGGTAACCACATTGTTTGCCATGCAATATAAAGATTTACCCATACAATGACAGCGCCGTAGCATCGGGTCAAAGCCAACCGGGAGCCCCCAGATGTTCGACCTTGCCGCACTACGTCAAGCCGTTACCCTGATTCGCCCGAGCGTTCCGGCGACGCCGCAGTTCGCCTGGCCGCTGCTGGCTGAGCGACTGGGTTGCGAGGTATGGGTAAAGCATGAGAACCACACGCCAACAGGCGCCTTCAAGGTGCGCGGTGGCCTGGTCTATGTGGACGCGCTGCTGCGCCGCGAGCCGGCAACTGCCGGCCTGGTTTCGGCCACTCGCGGCAACCACGGGCAAAGCATGGCGCTGGCCGCAGGCAAGGCCGGGCTGCCGATCAGCATCGTGGTACCGCAAGGCAACGCCCGCGAGAAGAATGCGGCCATGGCCGCCCTGGGCGCCGAAGTGATCGAGTTCGGTCGCGACTTCGACGAGGCCCGCGCCAGAGCGGCAGAACTGGCAGCGCAACGTGGCCTGCATTTCGTGCCATCGCTGCACCCGGATCTGATCCGCGGCGTCGCCACCTATGCCCTGGAATTGTTCGAGGCCGCACCACCACTCAAGCGTATCTATGTGCCGATCGGCCTCGGCTCGGGTATCTGCGGGGTGATCCGCACCCGCGACCTGCTCGGCCTGGATACCGAAGTGATCGGGGTGGTGAGCAGCGCCGCCGATGCCTACGCGCAGAGCTTCGCGGCCGGGCGGGTCATCTGTACCGACAGCGCCGACACCATCGCCGATGGCATGGCCTGCCGCATGCCACAGCCCGAGGCGCTGGAAATCATCCGCGCCGGTGCCGCACGTATCGTGCGGGTCGATGACGACGAGATCCGCCAAGCCATTCGCATCCTCCATGAAGACACCCACAACCTCGCCGAAGGCGCTGGAGCGGCAGCTCTGGCGGCACTGATTCAGGAGCGTGAAATCAATCAGGACGAGCGCGCGGCGGTGGTGCTCAGCGGTGCCAATATCGACCGCGCGGCCCTGGCCTCGATTCTGACCTGAAGCGCTGCGCAGCCAGCTCTGGCGCAGCGGCTTAAACGCTGATCGACACCGTCGAACCGACGGAAACCGAAATGGAAAGGCCACCACCGCCCATGTCGCTGGCGGCCTTTTCGACGTCGGCCAGCTGCTTGTCGATATCACCGAGCAGCTTCTTGCTCTCCTCGTCCGGCGCGGCACTGAGCTGCGCCTTGACCATGGCCAGCAGTTGCTTGAGCTGACGGGCGACCTTTTTCAGCTCTTCGGCATCGGCACGGCGCTGCTGGTCGTCGCGGTCATTACGGCTTCGCTCCGTGGTGGTTTGCGCCTGCTCGTCGCCCTCGGCATCGCCATCCTCGATAGACGCCTCTTCGGTTGCCGCAACAGTAGCCGTAGCGGTTTCGGGGTTGGCGTCGACGTCTGGCTGCACCTCGCTAATCGCCTCTACAGGCGTGGCCGTTTCGGTTGCCTGAGCACCTTCGGTAGCGCTACTCGATGCCTGAGTGGCGCCAGCACTCAGAGTGCCAGTGCTTCCGCCGGAAGGCTCCTTGAGCACCGAAGCGGCCTGGCCGAGTTCCTGAGCCAGTTGCTTGATCTGCCGCAATGCGCCCTTCGCTGCGGCCGGGCCGAGGGCCATGACCAGTTGCTTGAGCATTTCGATGCGTTTCTTGATGTCTTCGAGGCGCTGGCGGGCGGCTTCCTTGCGAGACTCCTGCTGATTAGCCTGCATGTCGCGCAACTTGGCTGACGCTTCGCGCATGGTTTTCATGCGCTTTTGTGCGTAGTCGCTCAAGGTAACGGTTACCGAGGGCTGCTGCTTTTCGGGCTCGCTGGCAGCGGTCGGCGTTGCCGCAGAAGTGTCACCACTGGCACGAGTTGCCGACGTCTTGACGGGCGTTGTGGTGGTGACCGTGATAGTCGACATGCTACGTCCTGTGCCTGACGAATGTGCCAGGTTATCGGCTCATTGCAGGCAAACTTGAACCTGGGGCTCAATCAGGCGGCGGCGGTCGTGACGCCTGAAAACAAAAAGCCCCGGCAACAGTGGCCGGGGCTTTTCGTGAAAACGGTGGCGTATCGAGCGCCAGCGGCAAGTCAGTACTTGCTGCGGAAATCGCGCAACTCATCTTCTGCCTTTTCCTTGGTCCAGCCGTAACGTTCCTGCAGCTTGCCAGCCAGGTACTCGCTATGGCCTTCGGCGACATCCAGGTCGTCATTGGTGAGCTTGCCCCAGCGGGTTTTGATATCGCCGCTGAGCTGCTTCCACTTACCTTTGATAATGTCGGAATTCATGATTCAACTCTCCTGTTCACAGGGAAGAAAGCAGGCTCAGCGAGCCTGCCCGGAAACATGATCAGTCGGCAGTTTTCAGGCCGTCAGCCGAAACAGCTTGAACGCCTTTGATTTCTTTGGCTTTGGCGACAGCAAGGTCACGTTCAGCTTCGGTAGCCACGACACCGGACAGGGCAACGACACCCTTGTTGGTTTCGACTTTGATGTCCAGAGCGCTCAGACCATCGTCAGCCAGGAAGGTCGACTTCACTTTGCTGGTGATCCAGGTATCGGACACAGCCTCTTCAGCTTTGTCCATGGTGTTGGCAGCCAGCATGGTCGGCTGGGTGCTGCTGTAAGTGTCAGCGAAAGCGGTACCCGCCACGGACAAGCTCAGGGCGGTCGCGGTGATAGCAGCAAAAGCGAACTTATTGATTGGCTGTTTCATGGGTAACACTCCTGATTATTCGAGTTGGCCACATCCAACTACAGGCTGTGGCTTCCCCCTAGTTATCGCAAGCGCTGTGCCACTTTTAGAAAACAAATATATTCCTTTAAAAACAAATACTTAAACAACACAAAGAAATGCTTTTCCCGTGCAAACTGCATGCTCAAGCGAAACAGCTCAGGCAGATTGCACGAAATCTAAAAGCGCTCGATAAAGTGCGGATAACGGCCAGAAAAAAGCCGGTCAATTGACCGGCTTTTCGATTCGAGCAAGAGATGTACGCTTACTTGACGACCTTGAGGCTCGGTCGACCGGTTGGCCGTGGCGGCTCGTCGTCAGGTGGCCCCTGCTCGTCCTCAACATCCGCTACCTCGGGTTGCGTAACCGGCGGCTCCAGGTCGAAGACCATGCCTTGGCCATTCTCCCGGGCATAAATAGCCAACACCGCAGGCGATGGCACAAACAGGCTATGGGCAACGCCACCAAAACGGCCCTCGAAGCTCACGGCATCGTTTTTGATGGCCAATTCGCGCACCGCGCTAGGCGATACGTTGAGCACGATCTGCCCGTCGCTGACGAAACCCGTAGGTACCTTGACGCCCGGATACTCCGCGTTAACCAGCAGATGGGGCGTGCAATCGTTGTCGACGATCCACTCGTAGAGCGCACGAATCAGATAGGGACGACTGGAGTTCATCAAACCTCCTGGGTTTGGGCACGCCGCTGGCGGCGAGCAGGTAAAAATGGGCTAACGCATGTCACGTTCGACGTCGGACAGGCTCTGGCGAAAAGTCTCGCGGGCAAACTGCCGATCCATATAGTCGAGCAGCGGTTTGGCCGGCTTTGACAACTCGATCCCCAGCACCGGCAGGCGCCAGAGAATCGGCAGCAGGCAGCAGTCTACCAAGCTCAACTCATCACTGAGAAAAAATGACTTTTCGGCAAACAGCGGCGAGACGCCTGTCAGACTCTCGCGCAACTCCTTGCGCGCCTGGACACGAGCGGCTTCCTTGCTGCGCGGGTCGAGAATCAGGTCGACCAACGAGCACCAGTCGCGCTGAATACGGTGCATCAACAGACGCGTGTTGCCACGTGCTACCGGATACACGGGCATCAAAGGGGGATGGGGGTAACGCTCATCCAGGTACTCCATGATCACCGTAGGCTCGTACAGCGCCAGGTCACGGTCGACCAGAGTCGGCAGGCTCGCGTAAGGATTGGCCTCGAGCAACTTGGTCGGGGAACGCCCCCGCTCGACACTGATGATCTCCGCGGCAACGCTCTTTTCGGCGAGCACAATACGTACGCGGTGGGAATATTGGTCGGCAGGGTCGGAATAACAGGCCAACCTATTGGTCGCAGCCAAGGCGATCCTCCAGTTTTTTAGAGCACAAAAAATCGCCGAGAGAGACTTTCAAAGTCGCCCGCGACGGCCCGTGAGGGCGACCGCCAGGGATGGTAGGTCATAAAAAATCGCCAGGAGCAGTTTTGATGTCACTCACGACGGCCTAATAGGGTGGCCACCATAGAGCACAGGCCACAAAAAAACCTGCGCAACCCTAGAAGAATTGCGCAGGTCGGCCATGATACCGGATGCGGTCAGTGCACGTCTTTCCAGTACTCACGCTTGAGCAGATAGGCGAACACGAAGAACACCGCCAGGTACAACAATACGTAGGTGCCGATACGCTGCATATGCAGCTTGTTCGGGTCGGCCGAGTAGGCGAGGAAGGTCACCAGGTTACGCACTTTGTCATCGAATGCCTGCGGGCTGAGCTTGCCGCTGTTCGGCTCGAGCACCAGTTGATCGCAGGCCTCAATGGTGAGCGGCGTACCGGTCAGCGGGTCGTACTGTTTCTTGCCGTTGTCCACCACCTGCACCTGCTTGCAGCCCATGTACTGACGCCCTTGCAGGCCGCCCAGCACGTTGGGCATGCCGACGTTGGGGAATACCAGGTTGTTGGCCCCCAGCGGCCGCGCCGGATCGTCATAGAAGGTACGCAGGTAGGTGTACAGCCAGTCGTTGCCGCGCACCCGGGCGACCAGGGTCAGATCGGGCGGCGCGGCGCCGAACCAGCGCTTGGCGTCTTCGGGTTTCATGCCGATGTTCATGTGATCGCCGATCTTGGCGTCGGTGAACACCAGGTTTTTCATCATCTGCTCTTCGGAAACGCCAATGTCTGCGGCGACGCGCTCGTAGCGCTGGAACTTGGCACTGTGGCAACCCATGCAATAGTTGGCGAACGTACGCGCGCCATCCTGCAGCGCCGCCTTGTCGGTCAGGTCGATATCGGCCTTGTCCAGCGTCACGCCATGACCTCCGGCCGCCAAGGACAGCGCAGGCAGTAATGCGACTACACATGCAGCAAATAGCTTTCTCATCAGCCTGTCACCCTTTCAGGAACCGGTTTGGTCTTTTCCATCCTGGTGTAGAAGGGCATCAGGATGAAGTACGCGAAGTACAGGAAGGTGCACACCTGCGACAGCAACGTACGGCCCGGAGTCGGCGGCAGAACACCCAGCACGCCGAGGATGACGAAGGACACGCAGAACACCAGCAGCCAGAGCTTGCTCAGCCAGCCCTTGTAGCGCATCGAGCGGATCGGGCTGCGATCCAGCCAGGGCAGCACGAACAGCACGGCAATGGCGGCGCCCATGGCGATCACGCCCATGAGCTTGTCGGGGATCGCCCGCAAGATCGCGTAGAAGGGTGTGAAGTACCAGACCGGAGCGATGTGCTCGGGCGTCTTGAACGGGTTGGCCTGCTCGAAGTTGGGCTTCTCGAGGAAGTAGCCGCCCATTTCCGGGAAGAAGAACACCACGAAACAGAACACGAAGAGGAACACCACCACGCCGACGATATCCTTCACCGTGTAGTAGGGGTGGAAGGGGATGCCGTCGAGGGGGATGCCGTTCTCATCCTTGTACTTCTTGATGTCGATGCCATCCGGGTTGTTCGAGCCGACTTCGTGCAGTGCCAGGATGTGCAGCACTACCAGCCCGAGAATGACGATCGGCAGGGCCACCACGTGCAGGGCGAAGAAGCGGTTCAGGGTGATGCCGGAGATCAGGTAGTCGCCGCGAATCCACTCGGTCAGCGCATCGCCGATGAACGGAATGGCGCCGAACAGCGAGATGATCACCTGGGCGCCCCAGTAGGACATCTGCCCCCACGGCAGCAGGTATCCCATGAAGGCTTCGGCCATCAGCATCAGGTAGATCAGCATGCCGAAGATCCACACCAGCTCGCGGGGCTTCTGGTACGAGCCGTAGAGCAGGCCGCGGAACATGTGCAGATAGACGACGATGAAGAACGCTGACGCGCCGGTCGAGTGCATGTAGCGCAGAATCGCGCCGTGCGGCGTATCACCAGTACGGATGTCACGCATGATGCCTTCGACCGAAGCAAAGGCGCCTTCGGCGGTGGGCGTGTAGCTCATGGTCAGCCAGACACCGGTGAGCAATTGGTTGACCAGCACCAGCAGGGCCAGGGAGCCGAAGAAGTACAGGAAGTTGAAGTTCTTCGGTGCGTAATACTTGGCGAGGTGGTCGTTCCACATCTTGGTGGCGGGGAAGCGTGCGTCCACCCACTCCATGAATTTGCTCATCATGCTTGCTCCTGATCCACGCCGATGATGATCACGTCAGCCGACTCGTAGGTATGCGGCGGCACGGGCAGGTTCAGCGGCGCCGGCTGCGACTTGTAGACGCGTCCGGCGAGGTCGTAACGGGAACCGTGGCACGGGCAGAAATAGCCGCCGACCCAATTCTCGCCGAGATCGGCAGGCGCCACTTCAGGGCGGAACGACGGTGCGCAGCCCAGGTGCGTGCACAGCCCGACCAGCAGGAGGATTTCCGGCTTGATCGAGCGGGTTTTCGGATCAACGTAGGTGGGCTGCACCGAGCTTTTCGAGTCCGCGTCAGCCAGCTGCCCCTCGATCTTGCCGAGGTTGCTCAATATCTCCTCGGTGCGCCGCATGATGAATACCGGCTGCCCGCGCCACTCGGCGACCATCTGCTGGCCAGGTTCGATCTTGCCAACATTCACCTTGACCGGAGCACCTGCGGCTTTGGCCTTGGCGCTCGGATACCACGACCCCACAAACGGAACTGCAGCCCCCACCGCTCCAGCAGCGCCAACCACTGAAGTGGCCGCCACCAGAAAGCGACGCCGGCCCGCATTCACGCCGTCATTGCTCATTCAGTCGTCTCCCCATCGGCTTTCCAGCCTGTTGTTCAGGCCTTTAATAAGTAAGTGTTGGGTGCGCAGAAAAGCGGCCAGACGGTAATGAAGAAGCCATCCAGAAAATGCTTATGCCCACTTTCAAGAAGCTGAAAACCGTGCAGAACAGAGCGTCACGCGGCCGTAATCCATTCAGGGGTCATCGCAGACTTTAATCCATTCCCAGGTCTCAGCCGCTGCTGAAGCAGGTTATTACCTGCTACGTCACTCACGGGAATTGATGCAAAAGTCCAGATGGTCGCGTACACCGATAAGCCTGACTGCAACCCGGCGCGAGATTCGCACAGGCGGGCACGCTGACTCATGACGCGCATCAACGAAGCGATAGGTAGGCCGAAAACGCAGCGCTCGAGCGGAGCAGGCAAGAAAGCGTGGCCGAAAGTAGAAATGAAAAACGCCCAGCTCCGTGAGGAAACTGGGCGTTTTCGAGTACCGAAGCGAATTAACGCTTGGAGTACTGAGGACGCTTACGTGCTTTACGCAGACCAACTTTCTTACGTTCTACTTCACGAGCATCGCGAGTCACGAAGCCTGCTTTACGCAGAGCTGGACGCAGAGACTCGTCGTAGTCCATCAGAGCGCGGGTGATACCGTGACGGATCGCACCAGCTTGACCGCTCACACCACCACCGACAACGGTGACGTAGATGTCGAATTTCTCGACCATCTCGGTCAGCTCCAGCGGCTGGCGAACTACCATGCGGGCAGTTTCACGACCGAAGAAGGTGTCCAGGGTGCGGTTGTTGATGGAGATTTTGCCAGTGCCCGGACGCAGGAAAACGCGTGCGGTTGCAGTTTTGCGACGGCCAGTGCCGTAATTTTGAGTCGCCGACATAATGAACTATTCCGTTAAAACTTCAGTTCTTGGGGCTGCTGAGCAGTATGAGGGTGAGCAGCGCCCGCATAGACTTTCAGCTTACGGTACATGTCGCGACCCAGCGGGTTCTTCGGCAGCATGCCTTTAACCGCGGTCTCGATCACGCGCTCAGGCGCCTTGGCGATCAGCTTGTCGAAGCTGATCGACTTGATGCCACCCGGGAAACCGGAGTGAGAGTAGTACATTTTGTCGGTGGTTTTAGCACCGGTCACACGAACCTGCTCGGCGTTGATAACGACGATGTAGTCGCCGGTGTCAACGTGAGGGGTGTACTCAGGCTTGTGCTTGCCACGCAGGCGGCTAGCGATTTCAGTAGCCAGACGACCCAGGGTCTGGCCAGCAGCGTCGATCACAAACCAGTCGCGCTTTACTGTTTCTGGTTTAGCGGTAAAAGTTTTCATTCTTTATAGCCTCAGGGGCCGCCCTGCAAAATTAGACGGCGGATCTTACTGAATAGTGCTTACTTTGACAAGTCAAAGGCAGCCGAATTCGGGCGCTATCGGGGGCTCGGGTCAGCGCGACCGCGTACGGCAAGATTCTTCGGCAGGCGGCGCATCACTTCCACCGCAGAAAGAGGTGCGGAATTATGACGATTGCGAAAAAAATTTCAACCTGCTTGTATGCGCTTTTTATCAGAGGGCTCTCCAATGGAATACCGCCAGCTCGGCCGAACCGATCTCAATGTCAGCTCCCTGTGCCTGGGCACCATGACCTGGGGCGAACAGAACGACGCCCCTGAGGCGTTTGCGCAGATCGATCGCGCCAAGGCCTACGGCATCAATTTCATCGACACGGCGGAGATGTATCCAGTCCCGCCGCGCGCCGAAACCTATAGCAAGACCGAACAGATCATCGGCGAATACTTCAAGCAGCGTGGCGACCGCGCCGACTGGATCCTAGCCAGCAAGATCGCCGGCCCTGGCAATGGCATCACCCATATCAGGGGCGGCGATCTCAAGCACAACCGCCAGCACATCGTGGCAGCCCTGGACGCCAGCCTTGAGCGCCTGCAGACCGACTGGATCGACCTTTATCAGTTGCACTGGCCAGAGCGTCCGACCAATTTCTTCGGTCAGCTCGGCTACAACCATCAGGACAGCGACTTCACGCCCATCGAGGAAATTCTCGATGCCCTGGATGAGCAGGTCAAAGCCGGCAAGATCCGCCACATCGGCCTGTCCAACGAAACGCCATGGGGCACCATGAAATTCCTGCAAGCCGCAGAACGCCGCGGCATGTCCCGCGTGGTCTCCATCCAGAACCCTTACAACCTGCTCAACCGCAGCTTCGAAGTGGGCCTGGCGGAAGTGGCGATTCGTGAACAGTGCGGCCTGCTGGCCTACTCGCCGCTGGCGTTCGGCATGTTGTCGGGCAAGTACGAAAACGGCGCGCGCCCGGAAAACGCCCGCCTGACCCTGTTCAGCCGCTTCGCCCGCTATAACAGCCCAGAAACCGTAGCAGCCTGCTCGCGCTACGTGGCCCTGGCCCGCGAACATGGCCTGGATCCAGCACAGATGGCCCTGGCGTTCGTCACCAGCCGCCCGTTCGTGACCAGCAACATCATCGGCGCCACTTCGCTGCAGCAACTGGAGTCCAACCTGGCGAGCAGCGAGCTGAAACTCAGCGATGCCGTGCTGGAAGGCATCGAGGCGATCCACAAGACCCAGCCAAACCCGGCGCCCTGACGGCGGTTGTTTTCCGGACGAGCGGTGGCAGTTGCCAGTGGTGGGCTGAAGCCCACCCTACGACTGACCCGTACCTCGCAAGCGCCAATTGAGTATCCATTGAGTAGGGTGGGCTTCAGCCCACCAAATCCGCAACACAGGTAACCCTGGCTAAAGAAGTTTCGGCCCCTTGGTATCGCGGCGCGATGCCAAGCGGTCGGCTAGGCGGGTTGGTTCAGGCAGCCGATAACCTTTATCCCAGCTCATCACCAGCTCCACGGCTCGATCCATGCTGACTCGATGACCCGGCGAGACGATCAGTGGCCGCACCTTGCGTTTGCTGCGCAGCATCCAGGCGATCTGCCGCCCCTGACGGTCGAGCAATTCGACCTTGTCGCCCCGCTCTTCCCCCAATTCTGCGTGATGGCCGGTAAGAATCTTCTTCGCCACGCCGATGGTCGGCCGGCCGCTGACCACCCCAAGATGCGCCGCGATGCCTAGCCCCCGCGGGTGGGCGATGCCGTGACCGTCGACCACGATCAGATCCGGCTCTTGCGGCAGTCCCGCCAGCGCCGTGATCAGCGCCGGCAGCTCGCGAAAGGACAGCAGGCCCGGCACATAAGGCATGCTGGTGGGAATGCGCGCCACGCATTCGGCAAGCGGCTGCAAGGTCTCGGCATCCAGCAATATCGCCGCAGCGCGAGTGATCTCACCGCCCTCCTCGAAGCCGACATCGACACCTGCCAGCAGTCGCAGCGGCGGATAGTCATCCTCCAGACGAACCTGCTCGGCCAGTTGTTTCTGCAGGGTTCTCGCAGCAGCCGGAGTGCCATCCCAGCCGGCAAATGGCGAGGCGGCAAGTTCGGAAAAGGCAATCATGGCGACGGCTCCCAAGATGAAGGTTACAAGACCAGACTGGACGCAGCCGCTATAAAAGAAGACGCTTCAGCCACAGCCTGACGGCTTTACCATCAGGTTGACCCAATCACTCTAATAAGAACAACAGCCATGCCCAGCCCATCATCCTCACTCACTCGCGTGAGTATTCTCGCCACGCCCGGCGTATTCGCTTCGACCCTCATGCAAGCCAGAGATTTCTTTCATATGGCCGGCCTGCGCCATGGCAAGCAGCAGGGACTGGGGTTGGTACCGACCTTCGAGGTTCGCCTGGTCAGCCCGGACGGCTTGCCCGTGCGCAGTTTCAGCGATGTGCAGCTACCCGTCGATGGCCCGCTGGACGACAAGGCAGAGCTGATCATTCTGCCGGCGTTCTGGGACGATTACGACGCGCTGTGCGAACGTTATCCGCAGGTATTCGACTGGCTGCGTGAGCGTCATGCCGCAGGCGCCAGCCTGTGCGGGGAAGCCAACGGGGTATTCTGGATGGCGGCCAGCGGCCTGCTCGACGGCAAGGAGGCGACCACCTGCTGGCGTTTCTTCAGCGAGTTCGCTCAGCGTTTTCCGCCCGTGATACTGAACCAGGACAAGCACCTTACCGACGCCGACAACCTTTATTGCGTGGCCGGCCCGACCTCGGCCTGCGACCTGTATATCTACCTGATCGAACGCTTCTGCGGCACCAGCGTGGCGCAGAGCGTGGCCCGCGACATCCTCTACGAGGTACGCCGCAACTACACGCCTGGGCGTATCGGCTTCGGTGGCCAGAAGCAGCATCAGGATCCAAAGATCCTGCAGATCCAGCAATGGCTCGAAGACCACTTCGCCGAACGTTTCCGTTTCGAAGACGTGGCCCGCGAGCACGGCATGAGCATCCGCAACTTCATGCGCCGCTTCCACACCGCCACCGGCGACAAGCCGCTGTATTACCTGCAGCGGCTGCGCATCGAAACGGCCAAAGGGCTGCTGTCTTCGTCGCCGAAGAGCATCAAGACCGTCAGCTACGAGATCGGTTACGACGATGCCAGCTTCTTCGCCCGCCTGTTCCGCCAGCACACCGGCCTGTCGCCGAACCACTATCGGCAGAAATTTCTGCAGCAAGCACAGCAGGCAAGCAGCGACATCTAACACCAAAAAAGGCCGTAAGCCCTGCTCCTGTTCAGAAGCGAGCTTACGGCCTTTGGCGTTGCAGTCAGCCGATCAGGGCTTGTGCGGGCGCGACAGGAACTCGTGGGATTGCATTTCCAGCAGACGACTGAGGGTGCGCTGGAATTCGAAGCTCAGGCGACCACCGGTGTACAGATCCTTGAGCTCCACTTCAGCGGAGATGATCAGTTTGACGTTGCGGTCGTAGAACTCGTCCACCAGGTTGATGAAGCGGCGCGCCATGTCTTCCTTGGATACGCTCATCTGCTCGACGTTGGAGAGGATCACCGAATGGAAGATCTTGCCCAGCTCGATGTAATCGTTCTGGCTACGCGGGCCATCGCACAGCTCGCGGAAGTCGAACCAGCCCACATCACCGCCGACACGGCGAGCGTTGATGGCGCGGTTCTCGATCATCAGCGCTTCGTTTTCCTTAACGCTGGCCTTCTCGTGCAGCAGGCTCTTGAAGCTCTTCTCCAGGCTCTGCTCGGCAGCTTCGCCCAGCGGAAAGTGGAACAGCTCGGCCTGCTCCAGCGCACGCAGGCGGTAATCGATACCGCTGTCGACGTTGACGATTTCGGTGTGCACCTTGAGCAGCTCGATGGCTGGCAGGAAGCGAGCACGCTGCAGGCCGTCCTTGTAGAGACCATCCGGCACGATGTTGGACGTCGAGACCAGGGTCACGCCGTTCTTGAACATCTCTTCGAGCAGGGTCGCCAGGATCATCGCGTCGGTGATGTCGGAGACGAAGAACTCATCGAAGCAGATCACCCGGAACTGCTCGGAGAAGCGCTTGCCGATCACGGTCAGCGGGTTCTTGACGTCCTTGAGGGTGCGCATCTCTTCGTGCACGCGCTTCATGAAGCGGTGGAAGTGAGTACGTTCCTTTTCCTTGAACGGCAGCGCGTCGAAGAAGGTGTCGACCAGATAGGTCTTGCCGCGGCCAACGCCGCCCCAGAAGTACAGGCCCTTGACCGGGGTGACGGTCTTCTTGCCGAACAACTTGCCGAGCACGCCGGGCTTGCTGCGATCATCGGCGATCAGCTCGTCGTACAGACGCTGCAGGTGGCGCACGGCCTTTTCCTGAGCGGCATCGTGAAAGAAGTCCGGACGTTTGAGGTCGGCCTGGTAGCGTTCGAGCGGAGTCATAGTGCGTAAACCGGGCAAATGAAGCGGGGGCGACACTTTAACGACGCCCCCGAGGATTGGCAAATTGGCCCTATCAGCAGCGGGGCTATGGTCTCAGACCGCCCGACTGCTTATAGGTGTCAGGCTTCTTCCGGCGCCAGCGCTTCGCGCAAGCGCGCGACAGCAGCTTCGGTGGCTGCCGCATCGGCGAATGCGGGGCTTTCGCCGACCCGTTGCTCATCCAGCCACACGCCAAAGGTGTTGCCCTGCACGCGAATATCCAGCGGTTCGCCGGCCTGCAGGCGTTTGCTCACCTGGCCTGCCGCCTTGCCATCGGCGAAGGATGGCGACAGCAGCAGTTGCTCGCCGTCTGCATCCAGCAGACGGAAACGGAAGCTGCCGTCTTCGTCGCGGAAGCTGACGAAACGGGCGCGCTTGGCAGCCTTCTTCTTCACGCTCTCGCTACCTGCTGCCTGGCTACGGAACGAGCGCAGGCCAACCGCTTCGCGCAGCTCACCGAGGAACGGCGTCGCGGTACGCCGAGCCTTGGCGGCGCCAGCCAGCAGAATGTCCTCGAGGTCAGCCGGGCGGGCGATCAGCGTGTGGTAACGCTCGCGCGCTTCACCCAGCTCGGCATCCAGCAGCTCATAAAGCGCCTGCTTGGCTTCGCCCCAGGCCAGCCCGCCGATCAGCGCGGCGCGGAAGTCGGCCTGCTGGGTCGGTGCGGCAAAAGCTTGATAGAGGGTGAACAGGTGAGAGTTGTCCGGATCTTTCGCCTCGCCGGGCAGCTTGGAGTCGGTGACGATGCGCGCCACGGCGTCCTTCAACTGCTTGGGGCTGGAGAACAGAGGAATGGTGTTGTCGTAGCTCTTCGACATCTTGCGGCCGTCGAGGCCCGGCAAAGTCGCCACGTCTTCCTCGATCACCGCCTCGGGCAGCTTGAACAGATCCTTGCCCTGGCCAAACAGGTGGTTGAAACGCTGGCCAATATCGCGAGCCATTTCCACGTGCTGGATCTGGTCACGACCGACCGGCACCTTCTGCGCATTGAACAGCAGAATGTCCGCCGCCATCAGGATCGGGTAGCTGAACAGGCCCATGGTCACGCCGGCATCCGGGTCTTCACCCTGCTCGACGTTCTTGTCCACAGAAGCCTTGTAGGCGTGGGCACGGTTGAGCAGGCCCTTGCCGGCCACGCAGGTCAGCAGCCAGCACAGCTCGGTGATTTCCGGGATATCGGACTGGCGATAGAAGGTCGCCTTGTCGGTATCCAGGCCCAGCGCCAGCCAGGTGGCCGCGATTTCCAAGCGCGAACGCTGGATGCGCAACGGGTCATCGCACTTGATCAGTGCGTGATAGTCGGCAAGGAAATAGAAAGAGTCCGCGTCAGGGCTACGGCTGGCGACGATGGCCGGGCGAATGGCGCCCGCGTAGTTACCCAGGTGCGGCGTGCCGGTGGTGGTGATGCCGGTAAGAATACGAGTGGTCATGACGATCGCTTAAACAGAAGATAGACGGCTGACGGATGCACCCTCAGAGGCGAGGTAGCAGCAGATCTTTCAGGTCGGTCAACTTGCCGTGGAAGAAGTGCCCGCATTCTGCCACTTTCAGCAGCTCGTGGGCACGCCCGAGGTTGGCGGACCAATCGTATACACGCTGTGGTTCGATGACTTCGTCGGCGTCCGGCTGGATCACCACCAGCGGGCAGCGTTCGGCGGGCGGCGTATCGGCAGTCAAGCGAGTGACAGCCGGGGCGATCATGAACAACTTTGCGGGCTCGATGCCCTGCTGTTCCAGGCGGCCGCCGAGGCTGGCGGCGACGAAGCCACCAAAGGAAAACCCAAGCAAGGTCAGCGGCAGCTCGGGATAGCGTGCGCGCAACCAGTGAGCGACAGCTTCAGCATCATCGACCTCGCCCGTACCCATGTCATGGCTGCCGGCACTGGCACCGACACCGCGGTAGTTGAAACGCAGGGTATGAAAGCCCGCATCACGAGCGGTACGCTGCAACGTCGACACCACTTTGTTGAGCATGGTGCCGCCCTGCACGGGATTGGGGTGGCAGATCAGCGCGACACCGCGCGCTTCGGCCACCTCCAGGCAAAGGGCTTCAAGCTGGCCACTCGGGCCATCGATCATTACGGGGGTTTCGCGGATGAGCAACAGTGAACTCCGTGACCTTGATTCGGGTCGACTCGTCTAGCATTTAACCTTCGCGCACCAGCACTTAGCGGTGTACAGCGCAGGTTCCAGCCGTTAACGTAAAGCAAAGCCGTTTAGAGAGGAAGGACTCGTGGAACAGACGCTCACCGCCTGGTTGCTACCGGCACTTACCCTGGTCGCAGGCATCGCCATCGGTTTTCTGATCGCTCGCGTGGCGCCTCACGCTGCGCCCAGCCGCACTCAGCGCCAACTGGACGACATGCAAGAACGCTTCGAGGCTTACCAGAGCGAAGTGGTGACCCACTTCAACACCACTGCCAATCTGGTCAAGAAACTGACCCAGAGCTATCACGACGTTCAGGAGCACCTGTCCCACGGTGCCGATCGCCTGGCCCTCGACGAAGTGACGCGCCAGCGCCTGCTCGCCACCCTGCACGCCGAGCCGAGCAGCAGCGACAAACGCGAACGCCTGACGCCGCCGCGCGACATGGAAATCCCCAAGGACTACGCACCCAAAAGTGCCGACGTTCCCGGCATGCTCGATGAGGGCTACGGCCTGAAAAATCGTCACTGATGCAGTGGCGCGAGTAATCCAAACCCCGCCGCATGGCGGGGTTTTGCTTTACGATTCCGAATCGAGCTGAACAGGGAAGCGATTCGATGGCAGCAAACAGTTCACACCACCCTACCCGCCAGGCGCTGATGGATGCAGCCCGTCAGTTGCTGGACAGCGGCCGCGCCTTCAGCAGCCTCAGCCTGCGCGAAGTGACACGCGTCGCCGGTATCGTACCGACCGGCTTCTACCGGCACTTCAAGGACATGGACGCCCTGGGCCTGGCCTTGGTGGCCGAAGTGGGCGAGACCTTCCGTATCACCCTGCGCCAGGTACGGCGCAACGAATTCGAGCTGGGCGGCATCATCGACGCCTCGGTGCAGATCTTTCTCAGCGCCGTGGAGCAGAACCGCGGCCAGTTCCTGTTTCTCGCCCGCGAGCAGTTCGGCGGCTCGCTGCCCGTGCGCCTGGCACTGGCCACCTTCCGTGAAGACATCGCCGCCGACCTGGCCAGCGACCTCAGCCTGATGCCCAAGCTGCAGCACCTCGATGAGCCGGCGCGCAGCATGCTGGCGGATCTGGTGGTGAAAACCGTGTTCGCCACCCTGCCGGAACTGATCGACGCGCAGTCTTCTTCTCTGCCCCTGCACAAGCGCCCTGAGACCAAGATGATCGAGCAATTGCGCTTCATCCTGATCGGCGCCAAACGCTGGCGGGGGCTGGGCCTAAGCGACTCCGCAGAAGACTGAACCGGCGCCTGTCGCGATTGGCTGAAAAAACATCAGCCCGCGGCAGGCCCCAGATCCATTGGCCTGCACCAGGCTACTCCCACTTTATCCACAGCTTGCTCCACAACTGTCGTGGATAACCCTCCGCTCATCGCTCGATGGTTTTACTCAAGCAGCTGAAATCGTTGAAGTATTTCTTGACTTCGGAAGCCTTTCGCTAGGCTTTTTCCAGCCACCATGCACTGATCAGATAATGATCATCGCGCTACAAGCCACGTCACTCGTGCCCTGCAGACAGGCATGCTCATCTTATCCACAGCCCTGCCCACAGGAGTAGTGGACAATCTGACGCGTATCCAGGCGATGAATATAAGTCGCTGTTTTTGATCAAAAAATTGCCTGATCAAAAAAAGCGCTAAAGGCTACAGCCCAGGCGCGAGCGGCGCTACGTCGTGTTGCTCACACCTTCGAAACAGGCTTATCAACAGGCTTTGTGTGTAACTCTGCGGCAGCCAGGCTTTTTACACAGATGCAAAAAAGCCGCTGACGAAGCAGCGGCCTTTGCTGTACTCGGGATGCTTAGTCGACCAAGGTCAGCGCGCCTTTCATCAGCGCCGCGTGGCCTGGGAACGAGCAGAAGAACTGATAGCTTTGCGCTGCGTCCAGCTTGCTGACGTCGAAGGTCACCGAATCCGACTCGCCACCGCCGATCAGCTTGGTATGCGCGATCACACGCTCATCGCCTTCCTTCAGGTAACCCTTGTCGACACCGGCGGCGATGCCATCGGTGCTGACGCCTTGCACGTCAGCGGTTTTCGCCAGCACCAGGTTATGCCCCATCACATGCTTGGGCAGATTGCCGACGTGCTTGAGCTCGATGGTGAAGGTCTTGCAGCTCTTGCTGACCTCGATCTCCTTGGTATCGAAGGTCATCTGGTCGGTGGAGTGAACCTCCACCGTGCACTCGGCAGCCAACAACGGAGCACTGGCGAGAACCAGCACGGAGGCGACGACAAACTTGCGAATCATGGGAGTCTCCTTGGCAGTAGATGGGTGCAGCGTGCCCTATCGGAACGCGCTTGCCCATGACCTGAGGCAACAGACCGCAGTGTCATCCGCAAAACCTATCGACGCGATCCAGACAAACAAGCAGCCAGAGCGCGAGCGCAGGCTTACCTTGAGGCCATGTTCGAGAGGAGAAATGTCATGACAATGATGGAAAGCCTGCAACAGTGGTTTGCCGCTTATGCACAAGGCGCTACGGGTACTTGAGCGACGTGTGAGATCGCGTCGCGGGAGAAATCGAATCGCCGGCAAGCCGGCTCCTACGTACCCGAATCCAGTCTCGATGGGTAGGAGCCCGCTTGCGGGCGATAAAGGTGAAGGCGCTCAGTGCCCGCCCAGGTAGGCGTTGCGCACTTCCTGGTTGCCGAGCAGTTCCTGCCCCGTGCCGGTCATGCGGATTTCGCCGGTGACCATCACGTAGGCGCGGTCGCTGAGGCGCAGGGCGTGGTTGGCGTTCTGCTCGACCAGGAAGATGGTCATGCCGGTCTGCGCCAGCTCGCGCAGCGTGGCGAAGATCTGCTTGACCACGATGGGTGCCAAACCCAACGACGGCTCGTCGAGCAGCAGCAGCTTGGGTCGGCTCATCAGCGCCCGGGCGATGGCCAGCATCTGCTGCTCACCGCCGGACATGGTCATCGCCCGCTGATTGCGCCGCTCCTTGAGGCGTGGGAACAGCTCGAACATGCGCTGCATGTCCTCGGCGGCATGCTTGGTGCCGATGGGGATGGTGCCCATGAGCAGGTTCTCTTCGACGCTCATGTCAGGAAACACCCGGCGCCCTTCCGGGGACTGGGCGATGCCGTTGGAGGCCACGAAGTGGGTGCTCTTACGGGTGATGTCTTCCCCCTGATAGAGGATCTGCCCGCCACTGGCCCGCGGTTGGCCGAAGATCGACATCAGCAGCGTCGACTTGCCCGCACCATTGGCGCCGATCAGGCTCACCGTCTCGCCTGGATCGATGTGCAGGTTGACCTTCTTCAGCGCCTGGATCTGCCCGTAATGCACGTCGACGTCCTTGAACGCCAGAATCGGAGCCACGTTGATGTCGGTCATGCCACCTCCTCCTCGTCCGCACCGAGGTAGGCGGCGATCACTTTCGGGTCGTTCTTGATGGCGTCCGGGCCGCCCTGGGCGATGACCAGACCATGGTCGAGCACGATGATGTGGTCGGAAATGCTCATCACCATGCCCATGTCGTGCTCGATCAACAGCACGGTCAGGCCATGTTCGTCGCGCAGCAGGCGGATGATCTTGCTCAGCGCATGGGTTTCCGACGGGTTGAGGCCGGCGGCCGGTTCGTCCAGGCAGATCAGCTCAGGGCCGGTGCACATGGCTCGGGCGATTTCCAGACGACGTTGCTGGCCGTAGGAGAGTTCGCCAGCCAGATGATTGGCGTGGTCGACCAGGTTGACCACCTCCAGCCAGTAGAACGCTGTGTCCAGCAGCTTGCTTTCGGTGCGCCGGTAACCGGGGGTGTTGAGGACACCGGCGATCAGGCTGCGCTGGGCGAGCATGTGCTGGGCCACCAGCAGGTTCTCCAGCACGGTCATTTCCTTGAACAGGCGAATGTTCTGGAAGGTGCGTGCCAGGCCGGCGCGGTTGACCAGGTGGGTGCCGCCGAACATCTTGTACCAGAGCCTGGAACCGAACTGCCGGGGCTTGATGAAGTCGTCTGCGGCGAAGGGCTCGCCGAGGATGCGGATCACATCGGTCTGCTTGCTCTGCGCATTGAGCAGGATCTTGCCGCCAGTGGCCGAGTAGAAACCGGTCAGGCAGTTGAACACCGTGGTCTTGCCGGCGCCATTGGGGCCGATCAGTGCCGAGATGGTGTTGCGCTTGATGGAAAAGTTGACGTCGTTGAGCGCCTTGATGCCACCGAAATGCATCATCAGGCTGTCGACCGAGAGGATGTTGTCGCTCATGGCGCGACTCCTTTACGCGGGGCGATGCCGATGCGATTGATGCGGATCAGCCCGCGTGGCCGCCAGATCATCATCACCACCATGAGAATGCCGAACAGCAGCACCCGGTAGTCGGCGAAGCTGCGCAGCAGTTCCGGGGTGATGGTCAACACGAAGGCGGCGATCACCACCCCGACCGTCGACCCCATGCCGCCGAGCACCACGATGGCGAGAATCAGCGCCGACTCGAAGAAGGTGAACGAGGTCGGGTTGACGAAGCCCTGATAGGTGGCGAAGAACACGCCGGCGATACCGGCGGTGGACGCCCCCAGGGTGAAGGCCGAGAGCTTGACCAGCACGTGGTTCAGGCCCATGGAACGGCAGGCGATCTCATCCTCACGCAGCGCTTCCCAGGCGCGGCCGACCGGCATGCGCGTGAGGCGATGCTTGACGTACAGCACCAGCAGCACGACCAGCACCAGCACCGCGTAGATGAACAGGAACTTCATGTTTGGGTTGTAGGCCACGCCAAAGAACTCGTGGTACGGCACGCCGCCATCCTTGGCACGACGGGCGAACTCCAGACCGAAGAAGGTCGGCGCCGGCGCGCTCATGCCGTTGGGGCCGCCGGTGAGTTCAAGCCAGTTGGTCAGCACCAGCCGGATGATCTCGCCAAAGCCGAGGGTGACGATGGCCAGGTAATCCCCGTGCATTCGCAACACCGGAAAGCCCAATATCGTCCCGGCGAAGGCTGCCATCAGCGCCGCCAGCGGCAGCATGCTCCAGAAGCCCAGGCCCAGGTACTCATAGCCCATGGTCAGGCCGTAGGCACCGATGGCGTAGAAGCCGACGAAACCCAGATCGAGCAGCCCGGCGAGGCCGACCACGATGTTCAGGCCCAGGCCGAGCAGCACGTAGATCAGACCGAGGATGATCACCGTCAGCAGGTACTTGTTGGCGAAGAACGGGAAGATGATCGCCAGCACGATCAGCCCCGGAATGATCCAGCGCATCCGCGACACGTAGCCCGGTGGCTGCACGCCGACACCACCACCGGAGCGCTCGAAGCCCTCCAGCACCGTGCGCCCCTTGCTGGTCTGCAGGAACAGGCTGAGCAGCAGGCGGCCGACCATCACCGCGCCGACCATCCACGCCACGCGGTCGATCCGCATGTTGAAGTCATACCCCTGCAGCACTACGCCGACCACGGGGCCAAACACGATGAGCGCGATCAGGCCAGCCATCAGGCTGTCGATCAGGCTCTTTTTCACATCGATAGAAGAAGAAGTCGTACTCACGGCTTACACCTTGGTTACCTGAGGACGGCCCAGCAGGCCCTGGGGACGGAAGATCAGAATCAACACCAGCAGCGAGAAACTGAACACGTCCTTGTAATCGGAATTCACCATGCCGGAGAACTGCGCCTCGGCCACGCCGAGAATCAGCCCGCCGAGCATCGCGCCGGGCAGCGAACCGATGCCGCCGAGCACCGCTGCGGTGAAGGCTTTGATGCCGATGATGAAGCCGGCGTAGAAATCGAAGGTGCCGTAGTTGAGGGTGATCAACACCCCGGCCAGCGCGCCCATGGAAGCGCCGATGACGAACACGTAGGAAATCACCCGGTCGGTATTGATACCGAGGATCTGCGCCATCTTGCGATCCTGCTGAGTGGCGCGGCACATGCGCCCAAGGCGGGTGTTCTGGATGATGAAGGTCAGCGCCAGCATGCCGATGATGGCCGCCGCGATGATGAACAGCTTGGTGTAGGTGATCATCACGTAACCGTCACCTACATGCAGACGCAACGCGCCTTCGAGCATGGTCGGAATACCCTGCTGCCGCGCGCCCTGGCTGAGCTGCACGTAGTTCTGCAGAATCAGCGACATACCGATGGCACTGATCAGCGGCGCCAGCCGTGTGGAGTTGCGCAGGGGTTTGTAGGCGATGCGTTCGATGGCGAAGCCGTACACCCCAGTGACCACGATGGTGAAGACCAGCGTGCCGAGGATCACCAGCGGGAAGGAATGCACACCGAAGAAACCCAGTAGCGCGATGGCAATGGCAGCCAGGTAGGCGGAGACCATGTACACCTCGCCGTGGGCGAAGTTGATCATGCCGATGATGCCGTAAACCATGGTGTAGCCGATGGCGATCAAACCGTAGACCGAACCGAGGGTCAGGCCGTTGACCAGTTGCTGCAGGAAGATGCCGTCCATTGAAGAATCTCTGAGTCAGTGACGGAAAAAAGCGCGCAGTCGCCAGGCGACCGCAGCAGCCCCGGCAGGTCATGACCCACCGGGTTTGGAGGTTTGTTCGCGAGTGGCAGGGCAATGGAGATGGAGCAATCACTTGTGGAAGCGGCCGGGCGGCGATCCGCTTTAGCCGCGAGTGGTTCTGGCCAGGCTGAAAAGCTCGTGGCTAAAGCCACTCCCACACAGGCGATACCCACTTCTGCCCTGCTCCTCGTAAAACCCCTTCTCTTAAAGCTGCTTGTATTTGCCGTCAGCGCCCCACTGATACATCACGTAGTCAGAGACTTTCAGGTCGCCCTTCTCGTCGAACTCCTTCTTGCCCATCACGGTGGAGACTGGGTTGGCCTTCAGCCACTCGGCGGCTTTGACGCCGTCGGTGCCCTTGATGCCGGTGAATGCGGCGGCAACCACTTGCAACGAGGCATAGGAGTACAGGGTGTAACCTTCAGGCTCGTAACCGTTGGCGCGGAATTTCTCGAGCACCGCCTTGCCGTCCGGAATCAGGCGCGGATCGGCGCCGAAGGTCATCAGAACGCCATCGACGTATTGCGGATCGCCAGCGGTGCCGACCAGTTCGTCGGTCACGATGCCGTCGCCAGAGACGAACTTGGCGGTCACGCCCTGCTCGCGCATCTGCCGTACCAGCGGGCCGGCCTCGGCGTGCAGGCCACCGAAGTAGACCACCTCGGCACCGCTCGCGCGGATCTTGGTGACCAGTGCGTTGAAGTCCTTCTCGCCGCGGGTCAGACCTTCGTACATCACTTCCTTCACGCCACGCTTGTTGAGCTGCGCACGGGTGGCGTCGGCCAGGCCCTGGCCGTAGGTGTCCTTGTCGTGCACCACGGCGACCTTGGTGGCCTTGAGCTGATCGACGATGTAATCACCGGCGACGATGCCCTGCTGGTCGTCGCGGCCGCACATGCGCAGCATCGCGGACAGACCACGCTCGGTGACCTGCGGGTTGGTCGAAGCCGGAGTAACGGCGAGAATGCCCGCCTCGTCATACACCTCGGAAGCCGGCATGGTGGAGGACGAGCAGAAGTGCCCGATCACTGCGACCACCTTGTCCGAGTCGACCATACGGTTGGCTACGGAAACGGCCTGCTTCGGCTCACAGGCGTCGTCGCCCTTGACCAGCTTGATCTGCTCGCCATTGATGCCGCCCGCTGCGTTGATATCCGCCGCCGCCTGCTCGGCGCCACGCCACAGCTGATCACCGAAAGCTGCGTTGCCGCCGGTCATGGGGCCGCCCACACCTATAACGATATCGGCATGCGCAAGAGAGGAAAAACCCAATGCGCCGGTAACCGCTAGCGCCAGGAAAGCTTTCTGAAAAGACTTGTGAGGCATGGACGTGCTCCTGAGGAGTTTTAGGATTGGCCCTCCTGCAAGAGCAAGCCCTATGCCACTTCCACGTCCAGCGGCCGAAGGTATAACTGAAATGCGTGCTGAGAATGCCCAACGGCATAAGCTTGGAGAGTCGTTCCAAGGAATGCGTCATTTTCGATTAAAAAGGCGCCACGATCGCTGCAGACTGCTACCAACTACGCACCTTGACCGAGCAACGCATCGTCCAAGCTGGTGCAACAATCCGAAACACCGGGTTTATACGTGCACGGTTGGTGAGCGCCAACCGGGATCGTGTTTGGGAGATCGGAGGTTGATTCCAGAGCGGTCACGATGCTGACTGGGCTGCTGTAGGGAAAAGCCGCCCGTTGTAACCGGTAACAACCCGAAATCGCCCTGCACCGTTGCCGGGCAGGGCGATTTCATTTCGGTTCAGGCGGGGCTTATTGCGGCCACTTCATTTCGCCCTTGATGACCTTTGCACTCAGCTCCAGCGACGACTCTTCCGCAAGATTCGGGTAGCGCTCGCGCATCGCTGCAATCAGTTGCGCCGAGTCCTCTGCCTTTTTTGCTTCTTGCTCGAAAGCCAACAGATAGTCGCGGGTATCGGCAATCGCTTGCGGCGAATCCGGCACGCTGCCATCGGCATTGTTCAGGTAATGCCCCGGTACCACCTTGGTCGGCTTCAGCGCAGTGATGGCGTCCAGAGTGCCCAGCCAATCGCGGCGCGATTGCTCGGTCTGGGTATCGGCCAGCCACATATGGATATTGGCCGACACTGGAATGCCGCCCACCACCGTCTTCAGCGACGGAATCCACACGAAAGTACGCTTCGGCTCAGGCCCACGAATCTCCAGCACCTGACCGTCCACCGTCAGCTTCGGCGCGCTCAGCGCCTGCGGCACCACCAGAGCTTTGGGCGCGTTGTCCTTGAGGATCGGCCCCCAATGCGCCAGCTTGCCGTCCTTGTTCGCCTCGATGGCCGCAACGGTTTCGGCGGTGGCGACGATCTTCGCGTCCGGGAAGGCGCGGTGAATCACATCCAGGCCGAAGTAGTAATCCGGGTCACTGTGGCTGATATAGACAGTGGTGAGCTTCTTACCCGTGGCACGCACCATCTCGACCAGCGCCTGCGCATCGTTGCTCTGGAACTGCGCATCGATCAACACCGCCTCGGTCGACCCCGAAACGATCTGCGACGACACCGGAAAAATCGAGCGTTCGCCCGGGTTGTACAACTCCAACTTCAACGGCTCGGCCGCCAATGCATGGCCAGCCATGGACAGCACGACACTACCGAACAACAAAGGGCGCAACAGACGCAGAGCACTCATGGCATAGCCTCGGAGAGAAAGATTCCGGGCCATCATAGGGTGACGGATTGATTCGAAATACGGCCTTATCTGCAATGCTTTGTTGCTCATACCAGAGCAAATTCGTAGCACAGCGCGAACCAGTCTACGCAAACTCATGCAACGCTCTGCGACCAAAAGCCATCAGCACCCAGTGGCGCACCGCCAGTATTTCGCAGTAAGGTCGGCCATCGCCTTTCAAGGAAGAACCATGGCCAGCAAGAACGCGCCCGCCGCCCACCAAAAACACCTCGCCGTCCTCATCGATGCCGACAATGCCCCCGCCGCCATCGTCGAAGGCCTTTTCGAAGAAATCGCCAAATACGGCGTCGCCAGCGTGAAGCGCATCTACGGTGACTGGACACTGCCCAACCTGGGCAGTTGGAAGAAGGTGCTGCTCGACCACTCCATCCAGCCGATCCAGCAGTTCGCATACACCAAAGGCAAGAATGCGACCGACAGTTCGTTAATCATCGATGCTATGGATCTGCTCTATACGCGGCGATTCGATGGGTTTTGCTTGATATCCAGTGACAGCGACTTCACTCGGCTGGCTGCTCGGCTGCGTGAGGAAGGCTTGGAAGTTATCGGTTTTGGGGAGCAGAAAACGCCACAGCCATTCGTTAAGGCGTGCGACAAGTTTATCTACACCGAGCTGCTGCGTAATGACGTAGCGGAGATGGATAACTTACCACCGGTACAACCCGCTCTCAAATCACTATCAAGTGACTCCGCACCATTAGAAAACGAGCATACCGAAAACACCACGCCCAAAATTCCGGTGAAATTGATCACCAAAGTCATTGATGACATCTCTGACGAAGAGGGCTGGGTGCACATGGGTGCTCTGGGCGACAACCTGCGCAAACTGAAATCCGACTTTGACCCACGCCTCTACGGATTTAAAAAGCTCACTGATCTCATCAAGGCACGCAACGGTCAATTCGAATTGCGGGAACGCGGAGCGACACCGACAGGCGGGAAAGTATTATTTGTGCGAAATCGAAAAGCACTAATAAAGCTATAAGCACGCGGTTGCTTGCGCACTTACGACTCAACACGCACCAATTAAAATAAAGAGCTTACAAAGAGATGCAGATAATCAACAAAGTCACCATAAAATACTTCCGCTCACTTCATTACGCCGACCTAAAAAAATGCTCATCAATTAATATTATCTCCGGAAGAAACGACGTAGGAAAATCGAATATAATCAAATCACTGAATTTATTTTTCAACGGGCAAACCGACTGGGAAAGCAGCTTTGATTTTTACGACAACTTCTCAAAAAAGCGACTTGAAGAGGTACGAAAAGAGAGCGTTAAAGGAAAGCAGTTCATAAGTATTACAATTGAATTTATTCGCCCAACAAACTACAAAGGAAGCCTGCCAGAGAAATTCAACGTAGAAAGAAAATGGTACAGGGACAGCAGAACATATGAACAATCAAACAACTTAGCATCATTAGAAAAAGCAAAAAAACTACCATCAACACTAACAACCGCACAAAGAAGCCTAGCAACCTTTCTTAACAAAATACATTTTGAGTATGTCCCTGCAATACGAGACAGGGCTTACGTAAACGAGCTTCTTAGTCGACTGCAACGAACATTATTAGACTCTACAATCAACCAAAACGAGGCATTGCTTGCTACAGCCAATACTTTAGCAGAGCACATAGAAGGACAAATAGGCGATCTAAAATCGGATTTCGAGTCTGCAACACATATTGAAACCTCCATTACACCTCCAAGCAATATATCCGCCTTATTCCAGTCCTTTTTGGTTTCAACTAAAACAAGTGACGGTTCTGTACCTTTACGATTTAGAGGCGACGGATTACAGTCACGCTATATTGCTTCCGTGCTTTACTACATTGCGATAAACACCAATGATTTCTATATATGGGGTTATGAAGAGCCAGAAATTGCGCTGGAGTACTCACACGTTACCAATATAGCGCGAGACTTCCATAACAAATATTCAGATAGAGCGCAGATTTTTGTTAGCACACACTCGCCTGCGTTCATAGCATTAGAAGGTGAAAAAGTTAGCTGCTATCGCATATCTCAAGAAAACTCAGACACGATCGTAGCCAACATCGCACTTAGTGAAGACTTCAAACACAAGGAAAAGCTTAAAGAAGAGCTTGGAATACTGGAGATCCAAAAGGAAGTACATGAATTTTACTCATCAGAGCTGGAAAAGCTCAACAATCTAAACACGAGAATTCGAGAATTAGAAACAGAAGCTAACGAGCGAAATAGCCCACTCATCGTTACCGAAGGAAGAACTGACAAAGAAATAATTGATGAGGCCTTTAAAAAAACAGAAGGAACAGACATAAGTTTTCTTATTAGAGCATGTGACAACTCTGGCGGAAGTGGTGATAACGGAGGCGCGGGCACGCTAGCAAGGCTTATAGAATCAATTCACCCAGAAGATAACCGCCTCGTCATTGCAATTTTTGATAATGATGATGAAGGACAAAGTGAATTCAAAAAACTAAGCAAAAACTTCTCTACAGCCCACTGGAACGAAGAAGTCAAGCAACATAAGAACAGATTGGCATGGGCCGTTCTACTTCCAGAACCTGAGTTTAGGAAAGGGTTTGTGAAGGCAAAAAATCTTTGCATAGAGTATCTCTTTGACGATGAAATTCTAGCAAAGCCATTTTCAGACGGAAAAACACTAGAAATAAAACCAGCTCAATCTGCGCTTTTATTAGGAAACCAACGCCAAGAAAACTTGCCTTTTGAAATAACAAACTTCCTCCAAGAAGAAGCTATAAAATATAGAAAAATTGGTGCTGGTAAAGACAAATTTTTCAAGGAAATCATAAAGCCTCTTAAAAAAGAAAGTTTCTCGGCCTTTCTTCCATTAATTGAGATCTTAAAGAAAATATCTTCAACGCAACAAGCAATATAAACTCACTCTAAACTCATCTCTTAGAATGGATTATCACGCTGGGTCAGCAACGTGGAATCCTGTGCAACGGAATGCATCAGGCATACGCCCCTTCAGAGGGCCGAACGGAATCCTTGTGTAGAGGGTTGAGCGGCATGGATGCCGCGAGAGCCGCGATGGGCCAGGGATGGCCCTTCGTGGGGGGCCGCCTAGGCCGGGCCCTCGGAGCAATGATGGAGCGAGACCCGGATGCAGGGGCACAGACCTTTTGGTTCCTTTTGGGCGGGGCCGGCCATCCGGCGTTTGCCAAAAGGGACTCGCCGTAAGGGCGAAACCAGTTTGGCAGGCGATAAATAGGCGGCGCCGGAGTGCGATCCAAGAAGAGTGGATACAACCGCAAGAAATGCGTCGCTGCTGATAGAGATTCGCGGGCATGGCCCGCTCCCACAAGTTGCTGCCCCACAGTTCCCCTCCCACAGGCATGGGCAGCACGCAGACTTCTCGGGCACCAATAAAAAGGCCGATTAACTGATCGGCCTTTTCGCTACCTCACCCCACCTCAGCTATTACTCGGAAACGCAAACTGCGCGGCCTCGTGGCTCTTGCGTTGCGGCCAGCGCTGGGTGATGGATTTGCGGCGGGTGTAGAAGCGCACGCCGTCGGGGCCGTAGGCGTGGAGGTCGCCGAACAGGGAGCGCTTCCAGCCGCCGAAGCTGTGGTAGGCCACCGGTACCGGCAGCGGTACGTTGACGCCGACCATGCCCACTTCGATCTCGTCGCAGAACAGCCGCGCGGCTTCACCGTCGCGGGTGAAGATGCAGGTGCCGTTGCCGTATTCGTGATCGTTGATCAGTTGCATGGCCGCCTCCAGGCTGTCCACACGGACGATGCACAGCACCGGGCCAAAGATCTCGTCGGTGTAGATGGTCATGTCCGCTGTCACTCGGTCGAACAGGGTGCCGCCGAGGAAGAAGCCGTTTTCATTGCCGGACACGCTCAGGCCACGGCCATCCACCACCAGCTCGGCACCCGCCTGCACGCCGGCGTCGATGTAGCCGGTGACCTTGTCCTTCGCCGCGGCGGTGACCAGCGGGCCCATGTCGAGGCCGCACTGGGTGCCGGCGCCGATCTTCAGGGCCTTGATCTGCGGAACAATCTTGTCGACCAGCGCATCGGCGATCTGGTCGCCCACGCACACGGCCACGGAGATGGCCATGCAGCGCTCGCCGCAAGAGCCGTAGGCGGCGCCCATCAGTGCGCTGACGGCGTTGTCCAGGTCGGCATCGGGCATCAGCACCGCGTGGTTCTTGGCGCCACCCAGGGCCTGCACGCGTTTGCCGCGCTTGCTGCCTTCGGCGTAGATGTATTCGGCGATGGGCGTGGAACCGACGAAGCTCAGGGCCTTGACCTCGGGCGCCTGGATCAGCGCATCCACTGCGGTCTTGTCGCCGTGCACGACGTTGAGCACGCCTTTGGGCAGGCCGGCTTCGTGCAGCAACTGGGCGATGTACAGGGTGGAGCTGGGGTCGCGCTCGGAGGGTTTGAGGATGAAGCAGTTGCCGCAGACGATGGCCAGCGGATACATCCACAAAGGCACCATGGCCGGGAAGTTGAATGGAGTGATGCCAGCGACCACGCCCACCGGCTGGAAGTCGCTCCAGGCGTCGATGTTGGGGCCAACGTTGCGGGTGTATTCACCCTTGAGAATTTCCGGCGCAGAGCAGGCGTACTCGACGTTCTCGATACCGCGTTTGAGTTCGCCGGCAGCGTCTTCGACGGTCTTGCCGTGCTCTTCGCTGATCAGTTTGGCGATGGCGTCCTCATGCTGCTCGAGCAGTTGCTTGAAGCGGAACATGACCTGAGCGCGCTTGGCCGGCGGCGTGTTGCGCCAGACCGGGAACGCCTCCTTGGCAGAGTCGATGGCCTGCTGCACGGTGGCCACATCGGCCAGGGCGACGCGGCGTACCGCTTCACCGGTAGCGGGGTTGAAGACCTCGGCGCTGCGGCCGCCCTGGCCGTCGGTGAGTTCGCCGTGGATCAGGTGCTGGATGATGGTCATGGAGCTTCCTCGATTGGAGACGTTGTGTAGGAGCTGGCTTGCCGGCGATCAATCCTGCAAGCATCGCCGGCAAGCCGGCTCCTACAGAAATGGTTTCAATGCGCTTTGATTTCGGTTTCGACGAAGACCACTTCATGGTCGCTGGCGTTGATCACGTTGTGTTCCACCCCCGCCTTGCGGAAGTAGCTCTGCCCGGCCACCAGCGGGGCGTGCCTGTCGCCCTCCGGGGTTTCCAGCAGCAGCGTGCCGTCGGTCATGGGCACCACCACGTAATCGTAACCATGCCGGTGGCGACCGGTTTCGCTACCCGGCGCGAACCGCCATTCGGTGACGATCACCTCGTCGTTATCCACCTGCACGGTGGCTACCGCCTGCTGTCGGACAGCCATCAGTCGATCCTTTGCAGGACATCGCCCACGGCGCTGAACACGCGGTCGAGGTCTTCGATCTTGGCGTTGAACATCGGCCCGAACTGCAGGCCGTCGCCGCCGAAACGTACGTAGAAGCCGGCTTTCCACAGTGCCACACCGGCCTCGAAGGGACGGATCGACGGGTCGCCATCACGGGGCGCCAGCTGGATCGCGCCAGCGAGGCCGCAGTTGCGGATGTCGACGATGTGCTTGGCGCCCTTGAGGCCATGGATGGCGTTCTCGAACTTCGGCGCCAGCTCGGCGGACTGCTGCACCAGGTTCTCGCGTTTGAGCAGCTCCAGCGAAGCCAGGCCGGCGGCGCAGGCGACCGGGTGGGCGGAGTAGGTGTAGCCGTGGGTGAATTCGATCATGTGCTCGGGCGTCGGCTGGCCCATGAAGGTCTGGTAGATCTCGCGGGTGGCGATCACCGCGCCCATGGGCACGGCGCCGTTGGTGATCTGCTTGGCGACGTTGACGATGTCCGGGGTGACGCCGAAATACTCAGCGCCCGTCCATTTGCCCATGCGCCCGAACGCGGTGATCACTTCGTCGAAGATCAGCAGGATGTTGTGCTGGGTGCAGATCTCGCGCAGGCGCTGCAGATAACCGGCAGGCGGCACGAGGACGCCGGCCGAGCCGGACATCGGCTCGACGATCACCGCGGCAATGTTGGAGGCGTCATGCAGCTCGATCAGCTTGAGCATCTCGTTGGCCAGTTCGACGCCGCCAGTCTCGGCCGCGCCCCTGGTGAAGGCCATGCCCGGCTGCAGGGTATGCGGCAGGTGATCCACATCCATCAACTGGCCGTACATCTTGCGGTTGCCACCAATGCCGCCGAGCGCGGTGCCGGCGATGTTGACGCCGTGGTAACCACGGGCGCGGCCGATCATGCGGGTCTTGCTGGCCTGGCCCTTCAGGCGCCAGTAGGCCTTGGCCATCTTCACGGCGGTATCGGCGCACTCGGAACCGGAGCCGGTGAAGAACACGTGGTTGAGGTCACCCGGCATCAGGTCGGCGACTTCCTCGGCCAGCTTGAACGACAGCGGATGGGCGTACTGAAAGCCCGGCGAGTAATCGAGGGTGCCGAGCTGCTTGGCGACTGCTTCCTGAATCTCCTTGCGGCAGTGACCGGCGCCGCAGGTGCACAGGCCGGACAGGCTGTCGTAGACCTTGCGACCGGAGTCGTCGGTCAGCCAGGAGCCTTCGGCGCTGACGATGATCCGCGGGTCGCGCTGAAAGCTGCGGTTGGCGGAAAACGGCATCCAGTGGGCATCCAGCTTGAGCTGGCTGGCCAGGGGCGGCGTGGCGGTCTGCGGCATGTTCATGGCGATGGCCTCGGCAGTGGCGGCGTGATCGGGAGTAACGTGGGAGGGGCTTTAGCCGCGAGAATCGACAGCAATCGCGGCTGAAGCCGCTCCCACAAGTAAGTGCATCAGTTGCCTGGAAAGGTGCCACAGGCATAAAGTCACTCAAACCCGACTCTTCTTATCCTCAGTTCACTGGTGACTAAACAATGAGCGTTCGACGCCCGGAGCCCCTGGCTCAGGTCAGCGATTTCGATATTCGCCTGCTCAAGCTGTTTCGCAGCGTGGTCGAGTGCGGTGGTTTTTCCGCTGCGGAGAGCGCGCTGGGCATCGGTCGCTCGGCGATCAGCCAGCAGATGAGCGACCTGGAGCAGCGCCTCGGCCTGCGCCTGTGCCAGCGCGGCCGCGCCGGCTTCGCGCTGACCGAAGAAGGGCGCGAGGTGTACCAGTCGACACAGCAGTTGCTGGCCGCGCTGGAGAGTTTTCGCACCGAGGTCAACGGCCTGCACCAGCACCTGCGCGGCGAGCTGAATATCGGCCTGACCGACAACCTGGTGACGGTGCCGCACATGCGCATCACCGGCGCCCTCGCCCGCCTCAAGGATCGCGGCCCGGACGTACGCGTGCATATCCGCATGACGCCCCCCAGCGAGGTCGAACAGGGCGTGCTCGACGGGCGCCTGCACGTGGGCGTGGTGCCGATGGTTGGCGGCCTTTCCGGCCTCGATTACCAACCGCTGTACGACGAGCGCTCGCTGCTCTACTGCGCCGTCGGCCACCCGTTGTTCTATGTGGATGACAAGGAACTGCCGGACGAACGCCTCAATGCCCAGGACGCCATCGCCCCGACCTTTCGCCTGCCACCGGACATCCAGAACCACTACCAGGCCCTGAACTGCACAGCCAGCGCCTCGGATCGCGAAGGCATGGCCTTTCTGATCCTCACCGGGCGCTATATCGGCTACCTGCCGGATCACTACGCAGCCGCCTGGATCAAGGAAGGCCGCCTGCGTGCGCTGAAAGCCGACACGCGCTTCTACGACCTCAACCTGGCCTCGGTGACGCGCAAGGGCCGCCGCCCGCACCTGGTGCTGGAGACCTTTCTCGAGGAGCTGGCGGCGAGCGCGTGAGAGATCATTTTGATCAATTAGATGTGCGTTTGAATTGGCTGCTACAAGGCGGAAGCAGACGTTCGCGTAACTTGTGGGAGGGGCCGGGCGGCGATCCGCTTTAGCCGCGAGCTCTTTACGCCTAGCTAGGCAAAATCGAGGCTAAAGCCTCTCCCACAAAAGCTCTGCTCACTGGCCGCTTCCGCCACCACCCTGCCATGCAGCGCTTACTCGATCTTCTCGTAGCTGCCGCCACATGTGACGAAGCAGTTCTTGTAGACCTCCGAGCAGGTTCGGTAGTCAGGCCCGTCGATTGCCGTGGGCTTCGGGCACAGCGTTTTGAGATTGGGATCTTCGGTGGAATGCAGGCAGTTCTGGTAGCTCTGGTTCTGGCTGTCATGGATGACTTTGAAGCCTTGGTAGGACTCATCCTCACGGCGCTCACAGGCCCGCTGCGTTTCGTTGCACTGCTGGACGCAGGCCTGGCCTTCGGCAGTTTGCGGCGGCACTTCGCGGTACTGGGTACAAGCGCCCAGTAGTGTCAGCAGAGCAAATACGGGTAAAAACAGATGGCCAGACAACACGGGTTGCAGGATCCTTTGGCAACGGTTCAGGCAGGCAACCTGAACATTCCAGACGCATCAGAGAAGCTGATGGGCTCAGCTGTGATGGCCGTCGTAAAGCTTGGTTCCCTCTTAGCAGGTCAACCGTTAGCGACATACCCGGTAACAGGCTGTCGACAATCCATGAGGCTGGGCGTCTAGTCTCAAGCCATTGTCTCTTCAACCAGCCTCTGGAGCACGCCATGCCTAATCGTCGCCATTTCCTGCAGGGCAGCGCTGCCCTGATGACCCTCGCGGCCGGTAGCCAGTTGTTGCCGGGCTTCGCTTTCGCCGCGAATCCGGCCCCGCTGCTGCAACGCAAGATTCCCTCGAGTGGCGAGGCGCTGCCGGTGATCGGCCTGGGCACGTCGCAAACCTTCAACGTAAGCCTCGACGACGCCAGCCTGAAACCGTTGGACGAGGTAGTGCGCGCCTTCATCAATGGCGGTGCCACGCTGATCGATACCGCCCCCAGTTACGGCACCGCCGAAGCGGTGACCGGCGAGCTGCTCAAGCGCACCAAGACCCAGGGCAAGGCATTTCTCGCTTCCAAGCTGTCGAGCACCGGACGCGAGCGCGGCCTGGCGCAGTTCGAGGCGAGCCTGAAAGCCCTGCAGACCGACAAGATGGACCTGCTACAGGTGCACAACCTGCAGGACACCACCACGCAGTTGGCGTTGGCCCGTGAGCTGCGCGAACAGGGCAAGGTGCGCTACATCGGTATCACCCATTACATCGAGTCGGCCCACGACGACCTGCTCGAGGTGCTGGCCAAGGAGAAGGTCGACTTCGTCCAACTCAACTATTCGGTGGGCGAGCGCAATGCCGAGAAACGCCTGCTGCCCTACTGTGCCGAGCACGGCATCGCCACGCTGATCAACCGTCCGTTCCAGCGTGCGCAGCTGCTCGGCCGGGTGAAAGGCAAGCCGCTGCCGGAGTGGGCCAACGAGATCGATGCGACGTCCTGGGCGCAGTTGCTGCTCAAGTTCATCCTCGCCAACGAAGCGGTTACCGCGGTGATTCCGGCCACCTCGAACCCGCGCTATGTGGTCGACAATCTCAAGGCAGGCCAGGGCCGGCTGCCCAATGCCGAGCTGCGCGAGCGCATCGTCCAGGCCTTCAGTTGAGCGAATACATTGGCCGGCAGTGAGACCGGCCAGATATTTTCGGCGGCAAGCGCTTGTCACGTCGGCGGGTTCTGGAGTATCTGTTCTTGCGCTGTGCCCTCTGAACAGAACGGAAGCCTCCGATGTCCCTCGACGCCCTCGCCCCTAGCGCCACTTCCGGCAAGCCGAATGGCCGGATCCGGCAGAAGAACATAGAAGCGATCATCGCTGCCGCCGAAGACGAGTTCGCACGGCACGGCTTCAAGGGCACCAGCATGAACACCATCGCCCAGGCGGTGGGCCTGCCCAAGGCCAACCTGCATTATTACTTCAGCAGCAAGCAGGGCCTGTACCTGGCGGTGCTGAATAACATCCTCACCCTGTGGGACAGCGCCTTCAGCAATCTGCGCGTCGACGATGATCCGGCCGAGGCCCTGGAGCGCTACATTCGCGCCAAGATGGAGTACTCGCGCCGCTACCCCAAGGCTTCACGCATCTTCGCCATGGAAGTGATCAGCGGCGGTGTGTGCCTGTCGCAGCATTTCGGCAAGGATCACCAGAGCTGGTTTCGCGAGCGTGCGGCAGTTTTCGAAAGCTGGATCGCCGACGGCAAGATGGATGCGGTGGATCCCATGCACCTGATTTTCCTGCTCTGGGGCAGCACCCAGCATTACGCCGACTTCGCCTCCGAGATCTGTCGTGTCAGCGGTCGCTCGCGACTGACCAAGCAGGATTACCAGGCCGCTGCCGATAACCTGGTGCGCATCATCCTCAAGGGCTGCGGACTGAAGCCGAGCGTCTGATGTCCTTTCTGTTACTCGCTCCTTGCGACTACCGCGAGGAGATCCGCAAGAGCCGCTTTCTCGCCCAGGCCCGCGCCATTAACCATGCAGCGGACGCTCAGGCGCTCATCGAGCAGCTCAGCGACCCAAGCGCGTCGCACAACTGCTGGGCCTGGAAGCTCGGCCAACAGTATCGTTTCAGTGACGACGGCGAGCCCGGCGGCACCGCAGGCCGGCCGATCCTCGCCGCCATCGAGGCTCAAGGGTTCGATGGCGTGGCCGTGGTGGTGACGCGCTGGTACGGCGGCATCCAGCTCGGTACCGGCGGCCTGGCCCGCGCCTACGGCGGCAGCGCCAACAAATGCCTGCAGAACGCCGAGCGTCAGGAGCAGGTGGCGCGCCTCTCCTGTTCCTGCCATTGCGGGTTCGCCGAGCTGGCGTTGCTCAAATCACGCCTGGGCGAGTTCGATGCCGTACTGGAGCAGGAAACCTTCGACGCCCTTGGCGCCGAGCTGCAACTGGCCGTGCCGCAGACGCACATCGACGCCCTGCAGCGCCTGCTCGCCGACATCAGCCGCGGGCGTAGCCGCCTGCAATTGCCTGACTGAGGCTTGACCTCCCCGCGCATGACACGACAAGGTTGTGGCTTTGCACCGGGAGCCGCCCCATGAGCCTGCAATCCGTTCGTGCCTTCTTCGCCGAGAAGGCGCCTGACCTGCACGTCATCGAACTCGACACCAGCACCGCTACCGTGGCCCTGGCGGCCGAGGCCCACAGCGTGGAGCCCGGGCAGATCGCCAAGACCCTGGCCTTTCGCATGGGCGAGCGAAATCTGCTGATCGTCGCCCGCGGCGATGCGCGCATCGATAACCGCAAGATCAAGGAAACCTTCGGCAGCAAGGCCAAGATGCTCGATGCCGACAGCGTACTCGCCCTGACCAGTCACCCGGTCGGCGGTGTGTGCCCGTTCGGCCTCGCCACGCCACTGCCGGTGTATTGCGATGTATCACTGCGCGCGTTCGAAGAAGTGGTGCCGGCTGCTGGCAGTATCCACAGCGCAGTGCGTATCAGCCCGACGCGCATGGCCGAACTGGTCGAAGCCGAGTGGGTGGACGTGTGCCAGTCGCTGCCCGTTGAAAGCCACGAAGTCGCGGCCCCCTGAAACTGGAGAAACCATGAAACCGCACCTGCTGATTCTCAACCCGCTCAGCGAGGCCAGCCTGGCACGTATCGCCGAGCGCTTCGAGGTAACTCATGCGCCCAATGCTGCAGCGCGGGAAGCGGCCATCTCGGAGCACGCCGACCGCGTGCAGGCGGTACTGACCATCGGCACCATCGGCCTGACCGGCGAAGAAATCGCCCGCCTGCCGAAACTGGGCTTCGTCGGCACCCTCGGCGTGGGCTATGAAAAGGTCGACCTGGAGGCAGCCCGTGCCCGTGGCATCGCCATGAGCAACGGCGCCGGCAGCAACGCCGACTGCGTCGCCGATCACGCCATGGCCCTGCTGCTGGCAGCCATTCGCGATGTGCGCCGCCTGGACGTCGCCTGCCGCGCCGGCATCTGGCGCGATGCGCTGCCGATGACCGATGGTGTGTGCGGCAAGCGCCTGGGCATTCTCGGCCTCGGTGCCATCGGCGAAAAACTCGCCCGCCGCGCAGCGGCCTTCGACATGCCGGTGGGCTATCACAATCGCTCGGCCAAAGCGGACAGCCCGCATCGCTACTTCGCCAGCGCTCTGGAACTGGCGCGCTGGAGCGACTGCCTGGTGGTGGCCATTCCTGGCGGCGCCTCGACCTTCCATCTGGTCAACACCGAGGTGCTCGACGCGCTAGGGCCGCAGGGTTATCTGGTCAACGTGGCGCGCGGCAGCGTGGTGGACACCGCCGCGCTGGGCAGCGCACTGCGCGAAAAACGCATCCGTGCCGCGGCGCTGGATGTCTACGAAAGCGAGCCGCTACCGCCCAGCGAGCTGCTCGACCTCGACAACCTGACCATCACCCCGCACGTGGGCGGCAACTCGCCCCAGGCGCTGGAACAGTCGTTGACGCAGTTCCTCGAGAATATCGACCGGCATTTCCGCGGTGAGCCGCTGCTGACGCCGATCTAAGAATCTGTTCACGATCTTTTTAGGCGACATTAAAGAGGCTGCTACAAGGCAGAAGCGGACGTTTGCGCAACGTGTAGGAGGGGCCGGGCGGCGATCCGCTTTAGCCCCGAGCTTTTTATCAAGGCAAACAAAGAGCTCGGGGCTAAAGCCCCTCCTACAAAAGCCAGGCATTCACCGGCCGCTTCCGCCTTTTTGAAGTCAAGGCGCTGAAGTCGAGCCGAAAGATCGTGAACTGGCTCTCATACCTCAACCTCCCCCACTGACCTGCAAACCAATACCCAGGGCCTTGGCCAGCGAAAGCGGCAACAGCAGGGTATCGAGCAAGGCGCTGGCCGGCAGGTCGACCGCAGCATAGGCAGGCGCCTCGGCCCCGAAACGCTCGACCGGGCAGCAACCGCCCTGCAGCGCATACCAGTCCAGCCGGGTACCGGCGTAAACCACCGGCGCACCGGGCTTGGCGGCGTCCAGCGTGCGCGCGGTGGCGCAGCCGCCCATATGCAGGCAGGCCAGCAACACGGCGCAGAGCGTGTGCTTACTCATCGCCACTGTTGAGGTGATGCTCGCCCCAGCGCGGCAGCATGTCCTGAGGAATATTCAGGCAGTTGAGAATCCGCGCGACCACGAAGTCGACCAGGTCATCCACAGTCTGCGGCTGGTGATAGAAACCAGGCGAGGCCGGCAGGATGGTCACGCCCAGATTGGAAAGCTTGAGCATGTGCTCGAGATGAATGCTCGAGTATGGCGCCTCACGCGGTACCAGAATCAGCTGGCGGCGCTCCTTGAGGGCCACGTCGGCGGCACGCTCGATCAGGTTGTTGCAGGCGCCGGTGGCGATCGCCGACAGGGTGCCGGTGCTGCACGGCACCACCACCATGGCCGAGGGTGCGCCGGAGCCGGACGCCACCGGGGCCATCCAGTCTTCCTTGCCGTAGACACGAATCTGCCCATCGGTGGCGCCGGTGTATTCGGTGAGAAACGCCTGCATGGCCTGGGGCTTGGCCGGCAGGCTGACGTCCGTCTCGGTGGCCATCACCAGCTGCGCGGCCTTGGAAATCAGGAAGTGCACTTCCCGGTCCTCACGCACCAGGCAGTCGAGCAGCCGCAACCCATACTGCGCACCGGAGGCGCCGGTCATGGCGAGAGTAATGCGCTCCGGGCCGGCCACGCTCATGCCTCCAGCGCCGCGGCCAGCTTGCCGTGCAAGCCGCCGAAACCACCATTGCTCATGATCACCACCTGGGTACCAGGGCGAACCAGCGCCTTGACCCCAGCGATGATCGCCTCCAGCGAATCGCAGACCTGAGTGGGATTGGATGCGCCGGCAACAGTGGCCGCCAGATCCCAGCCCAGGTTCGGCGGCGCGTACCAGAACACCGCATCGGCCTGCACGGCGGAGTGCGCCAGGCCATCGCGATGGGCGCCGAGTTTCATGGAGTTGGAGCGCGGTTCGATGATCGCGATGACCTGCTCATCACCCACACGCTTGCGCAGGCCGTCGAGGGTGGTCGCGATGGCAGTCGGGTGATGGGCGAAGTCGTCATAGACGGTCACACCCTTCACTTCGGCGACCTTCTCCATACGCCGCTTGGCATTGATGAAACGTCCCAGCGCCTCGATGCCCAGCGCCGGCACGACACCGACATGCCGCGCCGCAGCCAGCACAGCCAGCGCATTGGCGACGTTGTGCTGGCCGGTCAGCCCCCACTCCACCACGCCCTCGACCTTGCCATCGAAACTCACCTCGAACCGCGAGCCGTCGGCTGCGAGCAGGCGCGCCTGCCACTGCCCACCTTCGCCAGTGGTCTGCACGGGCGTCCAGCAGCCCATGCCGATCACCCGCGCCAAGGCGGTTTCGCTGGCTGGGTGGATGACCAGGCCTTCGCCGGGAATGATCCGCACCAGATGGTGGAACTGCCGCTCGATGGCCGCGAGATCCGGAAAGATATCCGCGTGGTCGAACTCGAGGTTGTTGAGGATCGCGGTACGCGGGCGGTAGTGGACGAACTTGCTGCGCTTGTCGAAGAACGCGCTGTCGTATTCATCGGCCTCGACCACGAAGAACGGCGTATCGCCCAGACGCGCGGAAATGCCGAAGTTCTGCGGCACGCCACCAATCAGGAAGCCCGGCGCCATGCCCGCGTGCTCGAGCACCCAGGCGAGCATGCTCGAACTGCTGGTCTTGCCGTGGGTGCCCGCCACCGCCATCACCCAACGGCCCTGCAGCACATGGTCGGCCAGCCACTGAGGCCCGGACACGTAGGGCAGCCCCTTGTTGAGCACGTACTCCACCGCCGGGTTGCCGCGGCTCATGGCATTGCCTACCACCACCAGATCGGGTGCCGGCTGCAGGTGAGCGGGATCGTAGCCCTGCATCAGCTCGATGCCCTGGGCCTCGAGCTGGGTACTCATGGGCGGATAGACATTGGCATCGGAACCGGTGACGCGATGGCCCAGCTCCTTGGCCAGCACGGCCAGCGACCCCATGAACGTACCGCAGATGCCGAGAATGTGGATATGCATGAAAACCTCGAAAACAGGCGCGCCGAAAGCCGGGCGAACCGAGTGAAAACATGGCCGCAGATTAGCACAGCAGCGCCCCGCATCCTGCCTGCCAGGCGTCCCCAGGCGAGCAAGACTCAGTCGCGTAGCGCTGCCAGATGCATCTGCCAGGCAACCAGGCCTCCCATTGCGATCAACAGCGCGTAACGCCTGCGCGCTTGCGGTAAGCGGATGGCCTGCTTAAGGTGACGCCACCCTGCAATCGAGCTTTTGTCATGTGGTCGTTTAGCGCCTGGCGCCGTCGGCGCATCCTCTCCCGCAACCCTGTCAGCGACAGCAGCTGGGCCGTCGTGCGCCAGCGCCTGCCGATTCTCGACGGGCTCAGCGAAGAAGAGCAGCAGCGCCTGCGCGAGCGCGCCGTGCTGTTTCTGCACAACAAACACCTGACTACCCTGCCCGGCCTCGAACTCGACCACGACGACCGCCTGGCCCTGGCAACGCTGGCCGAACTGCCACTGCTCGGCCTGGCCGACCTCAACTGGTATCAGGGCTTCCACGAGGTCATTCTCTATCCGGACGACTTCGTCAGCCCGCAGCGCCATCGTGATTCCGGCGGTATCGAACATGAGTGGGATGGCGAGCACAGCGGCGAGGCATGGCAGCAGGGCCCGGTCATTCTCGCCTGGCCCGGCGTGCAAGCCAGCGGCGGCTGGGAAGGCTACAACCTGGTGATCCACGAACTGGCACACAAGCTGGACATGCTCGGTGGCGACGCCAACGGCCTGCCGCCGCTGCACAGCAATATGGATATCCAGCAATGGGCCCTTGCCATGCAGCAAGCGTTCGACAGCATGAACGCCGAGCTGGACGCCGATGAGGAGGCGCAGACCGCTATCGATCCCTATGCAGCGGAAAACCCCGCCGAGTTCTTTGCGGTGACCAGCGAGTATTTCTTCAACGCTCCCGACCTGCTCGACGAGGCCTTTCCAGCGGTCTACGCCCAGTTGCGTCTGTTCTATCGACAGGATCCGCTGGCACGTTTGCGCCGCCTGCAGGTCGAACACCCGGACTATCAGGAACCCAACCCCGCCCAGCCGGATACGACCAATGGCTGTAATGGCAACGACGCGGGAATCCACCTATAATCCGGCCACTTTTTTGGCCCACATCAGGGAGTCACCCATGAGCTACAGCAAGGTTCCGGCCGGTAAAGACCTGCCGAATGACATCTACGTCGCTATCGAGATCCCGGCCAACCACGCGCCGATCAAATACGAAATCGATCACGACACCGACTGCCTGTTCGTCGACCGTTTCATGGCCACCCCGATGTTCTACCCGGCCAACTACGGCTTCATCCCGCACACCCTGGCCGACGACGGTGACCCCCTCGACGTGCTGGTAGTGACCCCGTACCCAGTAGCACCAGGCTCGGTGATCCGCGCCCGTCCGGTCGGCGTGCTGCACATGACCGACGAAGCCGGTGGCGACGCCAAGCTGATCGCCGTCCCGCACGACAAGCTGACCACCATCTACAAAGACATCAAGGAATACACCGACCTGCCCCCGCTGCTGATCGAGCAGATCAAGCACTTCTTCGAGAACTACAAAGATCTCGAGAAAGGCAAATGGGTCAAAGTCGAAGGCTGGGGCAACGCTGAAGCCGCCCGCGCCGAGATCACCAAGGCGGCTGCTGCTTATCAAAAGTAAGCACAACCTGCCTTACGAAAGCCGGCCACAAGCCGGCTTTTTTATGGGCGCAATTTGCCTTCAGCCCAGAGTACGGCCGAAGAACGCGAGCAGTTGGCGCCAGCCATGTTCGGCGGCGTCCTGGTCGTAGACGGGAAAGTCCGGCTTCATCCAGCCGTGCTTGGCGGGGTAGGTTTGCGAACTGAAGGTCACGCCGGCATCGTTTAGTGCTTTCTCGAAACGCTCGGCCATCTCCGGCGGGTAACTGCCATCGCCCTCGGCCGCCGCAATATAGAGTTCGGCCTGGAGCGCAGGTGCAGAGCGGTGTGGGCTGTCAGCGGCGTCGGTCGCCAGGTTGCCACCGTGAAAGCTGGCGATGGCCGCGAAACGCTCGGGTCGCGTACCACCTGCAGAGATCGCCATACCGCCGCCCATGCAGAAGCCCACCGCGCCGACCCGCTGCCCATGCACGTCACTGCGCTGGTCGAGGTAAGCGAGATAGACATCGGTGTCCGCTGCCGCCTTGGCATTGCCGGTGGTTGCCATCAGTGGCCCGAGAATCACACGGAAGTCGCCCTTGAACACTTCCCTGGGGTCGAACGGCCCGTAGGCGCCGTAGCGGTAATACAGATCCGGCAGCAGAACCACATAGCCCGCATCGGCCAACCGCTGAGCCATGGCGAGCTCCGCGGGGCGGATGCCGCCGGCGTCCATGTAGAAGATGACCGCAGGGCCGCCCTGCCCGCCAGCCGGCGTGAACACGTGGGCCGGGCATCGGCCGTCTGGCGTGGTGATGACGATTTGCTCGTGAGCCATGTTGATCCTCCTGTTGAATGCTCCCCCCAGCGCCAGGCGATGACGGGCATAAGTGAACGAGGCTAGGTATTGGTCAACAGGATGGCAATCGAGTGCCCAGTGATTTCAAAGCGCCGCTCTTAGAACCCAAGCCACCAACAACACGTGAAACAGGCAATTGCCGTGGGCAGCGGTGATTCCCGGCACCGCTGACGGGCTGTACGTGGCAAGACCTTTCACTGCGCCCATAAAAAAGCCAGGGCATCTGCCCTGGCTTCGAGTGCACTGCCTCGGCGCTACACCGCTTTCAGGCGCAGTTCCTTGGGCATGGAGAAGGTCACGTTCTCCGGGCGGCCGTCGAGTTCCTGGACGTTGCTGGCGCCCCACTCGCCGAGCTTGTCGATCACACCACGCACCAGCACTTCAGGGGCGGAGGCGCCGGCGGTGATGCCGATGCCCTTGGCGCCCTCGAACCATTCGCGCTTGAGGTCATCGGCGCCGTCGATCAGGTAGGCAGGCGTGCCCATCCGCTCGGCCAATTCGCGCAAGCGGTTGGAGTTGGAGCTATTGGGGCTACCGACCACTAGCAGGACGTCGCACTCGTCAGCCAGTTGCTTGACCGCATCCTGGCGGTTCTGGGTGGCGTAGCAGATGTCGTCCTTGCGCGGGCCGCCGATAGTGGGGAAGCGTGTGCGCAGGGCATCGATGACCTTGCTGGTGTCGTCCATCGACAGCGTGGTCTGGGTCACGAAGGCCAGGGAGTCGGGGTCGCGCACCTGCAGCTTGGCGACATCCGCCTCGTCTTCGACCAGATAGATCGCGCCGCCATTGCTGGCGTCGTACTGGCCCATGGTGCCTTCGACTTCCGGGTGACCGGCATGGCCGATAAGGATGCACTCGCGGCCGTCACGGCTGTAGCGCACCACTTCCAGGTGCACCTTGGTGACCAGCGGGCAGGTGGCGTCGAACACTTTCAGGCCACGGTTGGTGGCTTCGTTGCGCACGGCCTGGGATACGCCGTGGGCGCTGAAGATGACGATGACGTCATCGGGAACCTGATCCAGCTCTTCGACGAATATCGCGCCGCGGGAGCGCAGATCCTCGACCACGAACTTGTTGTGCACCACTTCGTGACGCACGTAGATCGGCGGATCGAACACCTCGAGGGCGCGGTTGACGATCTCGATGGCGCGGTCGACACCGGCGCAGAAACCGCGGGGATTGGCGAGTTTGATATGCATGGCACGCTCGGCACGGAAGCTTGAGTGGAGAGTGTATCGCGTAAGCCCAAAAGACCTTACGCGATAGACAGCGCGTTCACGAGGAATGTCCGTCTGATCAGCTGGCGTCTCGTCAGATCGCCTGGACGTCGATGATCTCGACGTCGAACGTCAGCGTCTTGCCAGCCAGCGGGTGATTGAAGTCGATGGTCACCTGAGCGTCATCGAAGGCTTTGACCACACCGGGCAGTTCGGTATTGGCGGCGTCGTTGAAGATCACCAGCAGCCCCTCGGACAATTCCATGCCCTGAAACTGCGAACGCGGCATGATCTGCACGTTCTGCGGGTTCGGCTGACCGAAGCCCTGCTCCGGCAGCACGGTCACGCTGCGCTTGTCGCCGGCCTTGAAGCCATACAGCGCGGACTCGAACCCCGGCAGCAGGTTGCCGTCACCGACCTTGAAGGTTGGCGGCTGCTTGTCGAAGGTGCTGTCGACGACATCACCGTTGTCCAGCTTCAGCGCGAAATGCAGGGTCACCTGCCGATCCGGGCCGATACGTACATCAGTCACGTGCCACCTCTTCTTCCGACTTCTTGCTCTTGAACATGTCCAGCGCCAGCAGCACGGCACCGACGGTGATCGCGCTGTCGGCCAGGTTGAACGCCGGGAAATACCAGCGGTTCTGCCAGTGCACCAGAATGAAGTCGACCACGTGGCCAAACACCACGCGATCCACCAGGTTGCCCAGCGCGCCGCCGAGCACCAAGGCCAGGCCGACGGCCAGCCAGGTCTCGTCGGGCTTCAGACGCTTGAGCCACACCACCAGCACCACGCTGACCACCAGGGCGATCAGGGTGAACAGCCAGCGCTGCCAGCCGCCCGCACCAGCCAGGAAGCTGAAGGCGGCGCCGGTGTTGTAGGCCAGCGTCCAGCTGAAGTAGTCGGGAATGACCACGATGCGCTCGTACATCTGCAGGTTGTTGTCGAACCAGTACTTGGTGATCTGATCGACCACGAAGATCACCACGCTCAACCACACCCAGCCGAGCTTGCCGAAACGCGCGCTCATGACTGCATCTCCGCGATGCGGGCCAAAGCCTTACGCATGGTGGCGCACCTCACCCTTGCCTTCGATGTTGTCCACGCAACGGCCACAGATCTCCGGGTGGTTGGCATGGGTGCCGACGTCGGCGCAGAAGTGCCAGCAGCGCGCGCACTTGGTCAGGCCGGATTTGACGATCTTCAGCTTCAGCCCGCTGACTTCGGTCTGCACCGCGTCAGCCGGCGCAGCGGCCAACGGTGCCAGGCTGGCACCGGAGGTGATCAGCACGAAACGCAGTTCATCGCCCAGACGGGTCAGGTCGGCAACCAGCGACTCTTCACCGTACAGGGTCACTTCGGCCTGCAGGTTGCCACCGATCAGCTTGGCGCTGCGCTGGTTCTCCAGTTCCTTGTTGACCGCGGTCTTGACTGCCATGACGCGATCCCAGAAGGCGCGATCCAGCTCGAAACCGGCCGGCAGCTCGCTCAGGCCCTGGTACCAGGTGTTGAGCATCACCGATTCGTTACGCTCGCCCGGCAGGTACTGCCAGATTTCGTCCGCGGTGAACGACAGGATCGGCGCGATCCAGCGCACCAGCGCTTCGGCGATATGGAACATGGCGGTCTGGCAGGAGCGACGCGCCACGCTGTCGGCGGCGGTGGTGTACTGACGATCCTTGATGATGTCGAGGTAGAAGCCACCCAGCTCCTGCACGCAGAAGTTGTGCACCTTCTGGTACACGTTCCAGAAGCGATAGCTGGTGTAAGCCTCTTCGATCTCGCGCTGCAGCAGCAGGGCACGGTCTACCGCCCAACGATCCAGGGCCAGCATGTCTTCGGGGGCCAGCAGGTGCTGAGCCGGATCGAAGCCGCTGAGGTTGGAGAGCAGGAAGCGTGCAGTGTTGCGGATACGCCGGTAGGCATCGGCGCTGCGCTGCAGGATCTGGTCAGAGACCGCCATCTCGCCCGAGTAATCGGTGGAGGAAACCCACAGGCGCAGGATGTCGGCGCCTAGGCTGTCGATGACCTTCTGCGGCGCAACAACGTTGCCCAGCGATTTGGACTGCTTGCGGCCCTGCTCGTCGACGGTGAAGCCGTGGGTCAGCAGTTCCTTGTACGGCGCGTGACCGTCGATGGCACAACCAGTCAGCAGCGAGGAGTGGAACCAGCCGCGGTGCTGGTCGGAGCCTTCCAGATAGAGGTCGGCGGCCGGATCGCTCGGGTGCGCCAGCTCGGCATGGGAGCCGCGCAGCACATGCCAGTGAGTGGTACCGGAATCGAACCAGACGTCCAGGGTGTCACGGCTCTTGTCGTACTGGCCGGCTTCATCACCCAGCAGCTCGGCGGTGTCGAGATTGAACCAGGCTTCGATGCCTTCCTGCTCGACACGCTGCGCCACCTGCTCCATCAGCTCGGCGGTACGCGGGTGCAGCTCGCCGCTTTCCTTGTGCGTGAAGAACGGGATCGGCACGCCCCAATTGCGCTGACGCGAGATGCACCAGTCAGGGCGGCCGGCGATCATGCTGTGCAGGCGCGCCTGGCCCCAGGCCGGTACGAATTGGGTTTCTTCGATGGCTGCCAGCGAGCGCTCACGCAGGGTGGAACCCTCGTTCGGCTGCTTGTCCATGCCAATGAACCACTGCGCGGTGGCGCGGTAGATCAGCGGCGTCTTGTGACGCCAGCAGTGCATGTAGCTGTGGTTGATCGCTTCGTGCTTGAGCAGCGCGCCAACTTCTTCGAGCTTGGCGACGATGGCCGGGTTGGCCTTCCAGATGAACTGGCCACCGAAGAACGGCAGCGACTCGACGTAGACGCCGTTGCTCTGCACCGGGTTGAGGATGTCGTCGTTGCTCATGCCGTAGCGTTTGCAGCTGTAGAAGTCGTCCTCACCGTAGGCTGGCGCGGAGTGCACGATACCGGTGCCGGCACCCAGTTCGACGTAGTCGGCCAGGTAAAGCGGCGACAGGCGATCGTAGAACGGATGACGGAAATTGATCAGTTCCAGCTTGGCGCCCGCCGCGATGGCGACGACTTCGCCCTGCAGGCCATAACGTTGCAGGCTGCTCTCGACCATTTCTTCGGCCAACAGCAACAGGCGATCACCGACGTCCACCAGGGCGTAGTTGAATTCTGGGTGCACGTTCAGCGCCTGGTTGGCCGGGATGGTCCAGGGCGTGGTGGTCCAGATGACGATGCTGGTCGGCTTGCTCAGGCTGGCCAGGCCGAATGCGGCGGCCAGCTTGTCGGCGTCTTCGATCGGGAAGGCAACGTCGATGGCATCGGACTTCTTGTCCTGATACTCGACTTCGGCCTCGGCCAGTGCCGAACCGCAATCGAAACAGAAGTTGACCGGCTTCAGGCCCTTGAACACGAAGCCCTTCTTGACGATCTCCGCCAAGGCGCGGATTTCACCGGCCTCGTTGGCGAAGTTCATGGTCAGGTACGGGTTGTTCCACTCGCCCAGCACGCCGAGGCGGATGAAGTTGCCCTTCTGCTCCTCGACCTGCTCGCCGGCGTAGGTACGGCAACGCTCGCGGGTCAGGTCGGCCGGCTGGTTCTTGCCGAAAGTGGTTTCGACCTTGTGCTCGATCGGCAGGCCATGGCAATCCCAGCCCGGTACGTAAGGCGCATCGAAGCCCGCGATGGTCTTGGAGCGGGTGATGATGTCCTTGAGAATTTTGTTCAGCGCGTGACCGATATGAATGCTGCCGTTCGCATAGGGCGGGCCGTCGTGCAGGACGAACTTCGGCCGGTCGGCGCCAATCTCACGCAGCTTCTGATACAGACCAATGTCGTCCCAGCGTTGCAGGATTTGCGGCTCGCGCTGCGGCAGGCCAGCCTTCATCGGGAACTGGGTATCAGGAAGATTCAACGTGGCTTTATAGTCGGTCATCTCGGCTCTTCACTTAAGCGGTTGGCCGTGCCAATGGGCGCGGGCGGCGGCAATATCGGCAGCAATTGCCGTCTTCAGTGCCTCGAGTGAGGCGAAACGCTGCTCATCGCGCAGCTTGTGGTGGAATGCCACCGTCAAACGCCGGCCATACAGGTCGCCGGCAAAATCCAGCAGGTGCACCTCGAGGTGGGCGCTCCCGTCACCGGCCACGCTGGGGCGCACGCCAATATTGGCGACGCCGGGCCATGGCCGGCCATCTATCTCGGCGCTGACCAGGTAGACCCCGGTCAGCGGCGCGCGCTTGCGCTTGAGCTGCACGTTGGCGGTCGGCGCATTCAATTGACGCCCAAGCTTCTGCCCGTGCAGCACCCGCCCGACGATTCGGAACGGTCGCCCAAGCATGCCTTCGGCGACCTTGAAATCACCGTTGGCCAGGGCCTCACGCACGCGCGTACTGCTGACCCGCTGACCATCGACCTCCACGGTCTTGGCCGCCTCGACGGTAAAGCCTTCGCGCTGTGCGGCCTCGGCCAGAAAGGCGAAATCACCCGCGCGGTCGCAACCAAAGCGGAAGTCGTCACCCACTTCCAGATGCAGAACGCCCAGACCATCGAGCAATACGCGCTGCACGAACTCGGCCGCGCTCAACTCGCGCAAGCGTGGGTTGAAGGCCAGGCACAGCACACGGTCGACACCTTCGGCAGCCAGCAGCGCGAGCTTGTCACGCAGGCGGCTCAACCGGGCAGGTGCGCCCTTGGGGTCGAAGTATTCACGCGGTTGCGGCTCGAACAGCACCACGCAACTCGGTACGCCAAGCTCCGCCGAACGCTCACGTAAACGCGCCAGAATCGCCTGGTGGCCACGATGAACGCCGTCGAAATTACCGATGGTGGCGACGCAGCCCCGATGCTGGGGCCGCAGATTATGAAGGCCTCGAACCAGCTGCATAACGCACTTCTTGCTCACAAAGTGGCCAATTATACGCACAGCGGCTGGCGCCGGGTAGGTTGATACGGTGCTCTATTACTGGCACCACAGATTAGCCCGGCACACTCACTCAACCGACCGAACGACGGGCGAAGTCGCGCAGACGGAAACCGAGAATGCCCAGCACCGCGAAATAGCTCAACGCCCCAGCCGCAACCAATGCGCCCAGACGCAGCAAGCGCTGCAACATATTGCCATCGGCCCAAGCCGGCATCAGCCACAGCATGCCGCTCAGCACCACAACCATCACCAGCACCGCCGCCAGCAGCTTGCTGGCAAACAAGCCCCAGCCAGGCTGCGGCTGGTAGAAGCCGCGAGCACGTAATTTCCAGAACAGCAGCCCCGCATTCAGGCAGGCCGCCAAGCCAATGGACAAGGCCAAACCGGCATGCGCCAGGGGGATAACGAAGACGAACAGCACGTTCATCACCTGCGTCATCAGCAGGGTGAACATGGCGATGCGCACGGGGGTACGAATATCCTGGCGAGCGTAGAACGCCGGGGCCAGCACCTTGACCAGCAGCATGCCGAGCAGGCCTACCGAATAGGCGAGCAACGCGCGCTGGGTCATATCGGCATCGGCGGCAGTGAACTTGCCGTACTGAAACAGCGCCACCACCAGCGGCTCGGACAGCAGCGCCAAAGCCAACGCACAGGGCAGCGCGAGCAGAACGCAAAGACGCAGCCCCCAGTCGAGTAGCTTCGAGTAGGCGGCAGGATCCTCGCCAGCATGGGTCTTCGCCAGCGACGGCAGCAGAATAGTACCCAGCGCCACGCCCAGCACACCGGCAGGCAACTCCATCAGGCGGTCGGCGTAATACATCCACGACACCGAACCGGCCACCAGAAAGGAAGCAAACACGGTGTTGATGATCAGGGAAATCTGCGCCACCGATACGCCGAGGATCGCCGGCCCCATCTGCCGCAGCACACGCCACACGCCGCTGTCGCGAAGATTGAGGCGCGGTAGCACCAGCAGACCGATCTTGCGCAGGTGCGGCAGTTGATACAGCAACTGCAGCAACCCGCCGACCAGCACCGCCCAGCCCATGGCCATGATCGGCGGATCGAAATACGGAGTCAGAAACAGTGCAAAGAAAATCATGCTGACATTGAGCAGCGTCGGCACGAAAGCCGGTACGGCAAAGCGGTTCCAGGTGTTGAGCAACGCACCGACGAAGGACGACAGCGAAATCAGGAATATATAAGGAAAGGTCACTCTCAAAAGATCGCTGGTCAGCTCGAAGCGCTCAGGGTTGTCGCTGAAGCCCGGCGCCGATGCCCAGACGATCCACGGCGCGGCCAGCACGCCGAGCAGCGTCACCAGAGCCAGTACCAGAGTCAGCTGACCAGCCACATAAGCGACGAAGGTGCGGGTTGCTTCCTCGCCCTTCTGCGTCTTGTACTCCGCCAGGATCGGCACGAAGGCTTGAGAAAAAGCGCCTTCGGCAAATATGCGACGCAGCAGGTTCGGCAGCTTGAATGCCACCACGAAGGCATCCGAGGCGATACCGGCACCAAAGATCCTGGCCATGATGGTGTCGCGCACGAAACCGAGAACCCGCGACAGCATGGTGATGGAGCTGACTGCGGCCAGCGACTTGAGTAAGTTCATTCAGCGAAAGCGCCCTGGTTCAGGTTCGAAGCGTTGGTCAACGTCATGCACACCGACCAGAGTCGGTTGCTGCATTTCGCCAGACACAGACCACAAAATTTCCTGCTCGTGCGGCATTCACCTGCACGGGCGGCGAGTGTAGAATCCCCACGCCGAGAAAGCACCCTTCCCGTCCGGCAGTTCGTAATGATCGAGCAGTGATCCGCCTTGACAAGCACGCCACTCGCCTGCATGATTCGCGGCCTTATTTGTTTGTAACCCATAGTTTTCGAGGAGCTTGACGGTGGCCAATACACCTTCTGCCAAAAAACGCGCAAAACAGGCTGAGAAGCGTCGTAGCCATAACGCCAGCCTGCGCTCCATGGTTCGTACCTACATCAAGAACGTAGTCAAGGCTATCGACGCCAAAGACCACGAGAAAGCACAAGCTGCTTACGTTCTGGCTGTGCCTGTTATCGACCGTATGGCCGACAAAGGCATCATCCACAAGAACAAGGCTGCTCGTCACAAGAGCCGCCTGAACGGTCACGTTAAAGCACTCAGCCAAGCTGCTGCTTAAACGACCCGTTTCGTGAAAAACCGACCTCAGGGTCGGTTTTTTATTGCCTGCAGAAAAGTACAACGGGCAAGCCTCCAACCACTTCAAGCCCAAGATTGATCTGCCGATATCCTGACATCGTCCGTCGCATGGTGCGCGGATAACGAAAGGGATGTCTGCTATGTGGCTGAGAGGATTGGATATAGGAAAGCGCGCCGGCTTGGCGTTCGCACTGCTGGCAGCCCTGCTGCTGGGGCTTGGGAGCTTTGCGCTGTCGCAGATGAACCGTATGGACACCGCCTCGGATCAGATACGCGACAACTGGCTGCCCTCACTGATCACGGCCGAAGGCCTGGCAACCAACATAGGCCGTATACGCGCCCTGACGCTGCGCAGCGTACTGCTGACCGACGAAGCCGAACGGCAAAACACCCTCAGCATAATCGACGGCCTGGTAAAGGCAGTTCCTGAACAGTTCGACGCCTACGCCAAACTGGTCAGCTCACCCCAGGAGCAGACCCTTCTCGACCAGCTTCACAAAGCCTACGATGAATACGCCAACCTGCAACAGCAGGTAGTAGCCGCGGCACGCGCCGGGCGCATAGACGAAGCCACCCGCCTGGCCAACGGGCCGCTCTCCGCTTACGCCGACGGTCTGGCGGCAGCGATCAAGAACATCTCCAGCTTCAACAATGACGGTGCCATAAAGTCTACGGATGCCAGCCAGGCTGCGTTTGACGACGCCGAACGGATGGTCATCACCACGCTGGTCATCAGCCTTGCCCTCACCGTGCTATTGGCCGTCGTACTGACCCGCAGCATCGTCGGGCCACTGGGCGAATCCCTGCGCGTCGCCGAGGTCATCGCCGCCGGCGACCTGACCCAAAGCATTCAGGTGAAGGGCACGGATGAGCCGGCTCGCCTGATGACCGCCCTGCAGGCCATGCAGAAGAACCTGCACGCTGCCATCCAGAGCATTTCCGACTCCTCGAACCAGCTGGCGTCGGCCTCCGAAGAACTGCATGCGGTTACCGAGGACTCCACCCGCGGCCTGCATCAGCAGAACACCGAAATCGAACAGGCCGCCACGGCAGTCAACGAGATGACCGCCGCTGTGGAAGAAGTGGCGCGCAATGCGGTAAGTACCTCGGAAGCCTCCCAGGCCTCAAACACCACGGCGCTGAGGGGCCGCGAGCAGGTACGCGAAACCGTCGAGTCAATCAGCCAACTGACCCGGGATGTAACCGCTACATCCAGTGAAGTCGAGCAGCTCGCCGAGCGGATTCGTGAAATCAGCAAGGTGCTCGATGTGATCCGCTCGATTGCCGAGCAGACCAACCTGCTCGCGCTCAACGCTGCTATCGAAGCGGCACGGGCCGGCGATGCCGGGCGCGGATTCGCGGTGGTCGCTGACGAGGTTCGCGCCCTGGCGCACCGCACCCAGCAATCGACCCAGGAAATCGAGGGCATGATCGGCGGCATTCAGACGGGCACCGAAAAAACCGTCGCCGCCATGCAGAACAGCAATGACCGAGCACGCTCGACACTGGAAGTGGCAAAAGGCGCCGGTAGCGCACTGGAGCAGATCACCGAAGCGATCGCCATGATCAACGAACGCAACCTGGTGATCGCCAGCGCCTCGGAAGAACAGGCTCAGGTCGCCCGGGAAGTGGATCGCAATCTGGTGAACATTCGCGACCTGTCGCTGCAGACATCCGCTGGCGCCAACCAGACCAGCGCCGCCAGCCAGGAGCTCTCGCGCCTGGCCGTCGACCTCAACACACTGGTCGCGCGGTTCCGGATCTGAAGCTCGCCAAGGGAAAGAGGTTCGTGGGCAGACGCTCACGAATCCAAAGCGCGGCGACTTACTGCGCCTTCTGCCAGGGCAGAATCGGAATGGCGGTCACCGCATTCTGCGGGCTTCCTTCGATGATCCGGTCACTGTAGACCAGATACACCAGGGTGTTGCGCTTCTGGTCAAAGAACCGCACTACCTGCATGGTCTTGAACACCAGTGACGTACGCTCGCGGAAGACTTCCTCGCCATCCTTGAGCTCACCGGCGAAGCTGATCGGGCCGACCTGTCGGCAGGCAATGGATGCCTCGGCGCGGTCTTCCGCCAAGCCGAGACCACCCTTCACGCCGCCGGTCTTGGCCCGCGACAGGTAGCAGGTCACGCCCGCCACCTTGGGATCGTCGAACGCCTCGACGACGATCTTGTCGTTCGGCCCTACCCACTTGAAGACGGTAGACACCTGCCCGATCTCTTCGGCCATAGCCCCCCAAGGGCAAAGCCATCAACGTTGCTGCAACCAACAGAAGCCTACGCATCGCAACCTCCAAAGCAGCCATTTACACCAGAATCAGGTTATCGCGATGCACCAGCTCGGTTTCATCGACGTAGCCCAGCAGCCGCTCGATCTCATCCGAAGGACGGCCAATGATCTTCTGCGCCTCGAGCGCACTGTAGTTAGCCAGGCCGCGGGCGATCTCACGACCGTCCGGCGCCACGCACACCACCATCTCGCCACGGCGGAAACTGCCCTGCACGGCCTTCACGCCAACCGGCAGCAGGCTCTTGCGGTCGGACACCAGCGCCTTGACCGCACCAGCATCCAGCACCAGGGTGCCACGCGTCTGCAGATGCCCTGCCAGCCACTGCTTGCGCGCCGCCAGCATGCCGCGCTCCGGCACCAGCAGAGTGCCAAGCAATTCGCCGGCCTTGAGGCGCGCCAGCACCTGCTCAATGGCACCACCAACGATCACCGTATGCGCACCGGAGCGGGCCGCCAGGCGTGCGGCGCGAAGCTTGGTCTGCATGCCGCCACGCCCCAGCGCGCCACCGACACCACCGGCCACGGCATCCAGCGCCGGGTCATCGGCACGCGCCTCGTGGATCAGCTGGGCATCGGGGTTGTTACGTGGATCGGCATCGAACATACCGTCGCGGTCGGTAAGGATCACCAACAGGTCGGCTTCCACCAGATTGGCCACCAGCGCCGCCAGGGTGTCGTTGTCACCGAAGCGGATGCCATCGGTCACCACGGTATCGTTCTCGTTGATCACCGGCACCACGTCGAGATCGATCAGCGTGCGCAGGGTGCTGCGTGCATTGAGGTAGCGCTTGCGATCGGACAGGTCGTCATGGGTCAGCAGGATCTGCGCCGTGCGCCGGCCATGCTCACCGAAACTCGACTCCCAAGCCTGCACCAGGCCCATCTGGCCGATGGCTGCAGCCGCCTGTAACTCGTGGATGGCACTCGGTCGCGCAGTCCAGCCGAGACGGCTCATACCCGCCGCCACCGCGCCGGAGGATACCAACACCAGCTCGACGCCCTGAGCACGCAACGCCACCATCTGCTCGACCCACACCGCCATGGCGCCGCGATCCAAGCCTTTGCCGTCGGCCGTCAGCAAGGCACTGCCAATCTTCACCACCCAGCGCTGCGCACCACTTACCTTGTCACGCATGTTTTCCAACCTTAGCCAGACACGTACTTTCGCAAGCCATCACCGACGGCAACAGCCGAACTTACAAAAACGCCGCTAAAAAGCGGCGTCTGTCGTCCAATCAATCCCGGACGTAAATGATTTCCGGGCCGTCCTCTTCGTCTTCCTGATCCCAGAAGCTGTCGTCCTCGTCGACATCAGCAACCGCCCGCACACCAGTGCGACGCAGCGCACGCTTGTCATCCAGCGCCTGCAATTGAGCGCGCGCCTCATCTTCGATACGGGTATCGAGCTCAGCCAACTCAGCTGCATATTCCGGATTCTCCTGGATGCGCTCAGCACGCGCCTCAAGGAAGTCCATGATGTCATAACACAGCTGCTCAGTGCCCTCGCGCGCCAGCGCAGAAACTACATACACCGGCCCAGTCCACTCGATCCGCGCAACGATTTCAGCGACCCGCGCCTCCTGCTCCTCATCGAGGATCTGGTCGGCCTTGTTCAGCACCAGCCAACGCTCACGCTCCGCCAGCGACGGGCTGAACTTGGTCAGCTCGGCAACGATGACGGCAGCCGACTCCGCCGGATCGGTCAGATCCAACGGCGCCATGTCGACGAGATGCAGCAGCAAGCGAGTACGCGACAAATGCTTGAGGAAACGAATCCCCAGGCCGGCACCGTCGGAAGCGCCCTCGATCAGGCCTGGAATGTCGGCGACCACGAAGCTCTTGTAGCGGTCGACACTCACCACACCCAGATTCGGGATCAAGGTGGTGAAGGGATAATCAGCAACCTTCGGCTTGGCCGCCGAAATCGAACGGATCAAGGTGCTCTTGCCAGCATTGGGCAGGCCAAGCAGACCAACATCCGCCAGCACTTTCAATTCCAGCTTGAGGTCGCGTGCATCACCCGGCTTACCTGGCGTGGTCTGCCGTGGCGCACGGTTGGTACTGGATTTGAAGCGGGTATTACCCAGGCCATGCCAGCCGCCCTGAGCGACGAGCAGGCGCTGCCCAGCCTTGGTCAGGTCGCCAATTACTTCCTGGGTACCGGCGTCGATTACCGTGGTACCAATCGGTACCGGCAGAATCAGATCTTCACCCTTGGCCCCGGTGCAATCGGTACTACCACCCTTATCACCATTCGGCGCCTGGAAGCGACGGGTGTATCGGTAGTCCACCAACGTATTGAGGTTCGCGGCAGCCTCGATATAAATCGAGCCGCCGTCACCACCGTCACCGCCGTTGGGGCCACCGTTCTCGATGAACTTCTCACGACGGAAGCTCATCATGCCGTTACCACCATCACCAGCTTTTACAGAAATCGATACTTCATCGACGAATTTCATGGATACGCCTCCCGCTTAAAACGCGGGTCACTGAAACAAGAAACACCGGGTGCTTGCAAAATTGCCCTGAAACCGCCCGCGTTAACCCAGGACAGTTTGGCAAGAACCCACGCAATACGTGCCTTACAGCCTTTTTCCAGATCGGAAAGCAGAGCCAAGCCACGCCATAGGATACAGAAACAAAAAAGCCCCGTCGCAGGACGGGGCTTTTCCAGCAACGTCGCGATTAAGCTGCGACGACGCTCACGTAACGGCGGTTGAACGCGCCTTTTACTTCAAACTTGATCACGCCTTCGATTTTCGCGAAGAGGGTGTGATCTTTACCCATGCCAACGCCGTAACCAGCGTGGAATTGGGTGCCGCGCTGACGCACGATGATGTTGCCAGGAATGATTTTCTGGCCGCCATACATCTTCACGCCAAGGCGTTTGGCTTCTGAGTCGCGACCGTTGCGGGTACTACCGCCAGCTTTTTTGTGTGCCATGAGTTCAATACTCCTATAAAGGGCTCAGACGAGACGTATCAGGCCTGAATACCGGTGATTTTGATCTCAGTGAACCACTGACGGTGGCCCTGACGCTTCATGTGGTGCTTACGACGACGGAACTTGATGATGGTAACTTTATCGTGGCGACCTTGCGAAACGACTTCAGCTACAACCTTGGCGCCGTCAACGACTGGTGCGCCGATGGTCACGTCATCACCGTTGCCGATCAGCAACACGCGGTCGAAAGTCACTGCTTCGCCAGTGGCGATTTCCAGTTTCTCGACCTTGAGGTATTCGCCTTCGGTGACTTTGTATTGCTTGCCACCAGTAACAATTACTGCGTACATGGTAAATCTCCGTTAATCCTGCTCACCCAGCGCTTTATAGGAATAAGTGTCGGCTGGCATGGCTGCTTGGGGCCGGAAGGACACCCTTGCAATTGCGTAAGGCAGGGAAATACCCAGGGGGAAGTTCAGGGTGCGCGATTGTACGCAAGCCCCCAGAGCTGCGCAAGCGCCATAAGCGCTCGCCTTGACAGCCCCTACCCTGGCACATAGGGTCTGCTGCCTTTATCAGAGCGCCCCAGTAGCCCTTCGGCTTGCGCTGAAACCTCAACAGCACCTAACATGCCGCGCAACCTAGAAGGAGCACGTGTCGCTGATGCAACCCCAGGCTTTTTACAGTGTGGTAGCGGATGACTTTACCGCCGTGGACGGCATTATCCGTCAACAGCTGGTTTCCCGCGTCCCGCTGGTCGAGAAGATCGGCGACTACATCATTTCCGCCGGTGGCAAACGCCTGCGTCCGCTGCTCGTGCTGCTCAGTGGCAAAGCCCTGGGCATGAGCGATGACCGGCTGCGCCTGCTCGCTGCCACCATCGAGTTCCTGCACACCGCCACCTTGCTGCACGACGATGTGGTCGACATGTCCGACATGCGCCGTGGCCGCAGCACTGCCAACGCACAATGGGGCAACGCGCCAAGCGTGCTGGTCGGCGACTTCCTCTATTCGCGCTCGTTCGAAATGATGGTCGAGCTCGGCTCGATGCCGGTGATGAAGATCCTTGCCAAGGCCACCCGGGTGATCGCCGAAGGCGAAGTGCTGCAGCTGACCAAAATCCGCGACGCCAGCACTACCGAAGAAACCTACATGGAAGTCATCCGCGGCAAGACCGCCATGCTGTTCGAGGCCTCGACCCAGAGCGCCGCCGCGCTGGCTGAAGCCACGCCGGAGCAGAACGAAGCACTGCGCACATTCGGCGATCACCTCGGCGTCGCCTTCCAACTGGTCGACGACCTGCTCGACTACAAGGGCGATGCGGCCACCCTGGGCAAGAACGTCGGTGACGACCTGGCCGAAGGCAAGCCCACTCTGCCGCTGATCTACACCATGCGCGAAGGCAAGCCGGAACAGGCAGCACTGGTGCGCAAGGCGATTCAGAAAGGCGGCCTGGAAGATCTGGAAAGCATCCGCAATGCCGTGGAAGCCGCTGGTGCCCTTGATTACACCGCCAACCTGGCCCGCGAGTACGCCGAACGCGCCATCGCCTGCCTGGAAGTGCTACCACCGAGCCCGTATCGCGACGCGCTGGTAGAACTCAGCCACTTCGCCGTAGCTCGCACCCACTAAGCACCGCGAACAGCGTACCGAAGCCCGTCCATGTGACGGGCTTTTTTGTGACTCTCGCTTTGGATCGCTCGGTCGCCCCATCACCAGCGACAGAAAATCCCTACTGAAAGCCGGATCGACGAAAGGCCACGATTAAAGCTTGCTATTAACGTAATAAGAATTATTCTCATATCTACCACTGACTCAGGGAGATGATGAGCATGACTTACTTGATAGATGCCTGGCTGGATCGCCCTCATCCCTATCTGCGCATCCTGCACCGGGAAACAGGCGAAGTTTGCGCCGTTCTCGAAGAAGAAGCGTTGGATGAGCTGCGTAAACAGGGTGATCTGGATCTGCATGAGCTGAATTCCAGCGAGCCGCTGGTGCTCAAGGAACTGGTGCGTAGCCTGTTCCTGTACTGCTATGCCCGAGCCTTGCGCCCGTGACAGGTGGCGATAGTCGCCTCAAAGCTTAAGGTGGACGTTTCACCGCCCACCTTGTGCAATCGCGATGGTGGGCGGAAAGGACGGATCAAGCGCCCGATCCGACCCATGCAACGATTACAGAATGTCGAGCAGCTCGACATCAAACACCAGCACGCTGTGCGGTGGGATGCTGCCAACGCCTTGGGCGCCGTAGGCCAGTTCGCTCGGCACGTACAGGCGCCACTTGCTGCCGGTACCCATCAGTTGCAGGGCTTCGGTCCAGCCAGCGATCACGCCACCGACCGGGAATTCGGCCGGCTGGCCGCGCTCGTAGGAGCTGTCGAATACGCTGCCGTCGATCAGGGTGCCATGGTAATGAGTGCGCACGCTGTCGTCGCGCGATGGCTTGGCGCCCTCGCCTGCGGTCAGTACTTCGTACTGCAGGCCGGACTCCAGCACGGTAATGCCTTGGCGCTTGGCGTTCTCGGCCAAGAAGGCCAGGCCTTCACCGGCAGCCGCGTCGGCCTTGGCCTTGGCTTCAGCCTGCATGACATCGCGGATCACCTTGAAGCTGGCCGACAGATCGGCTTCGCTGACACGGCTTTCCTGACCGGCGAACGCATCGGACAGACCAGCCAATACGGCGTCAAGGCTGACGCCCGGCGGCGGGTTGTCACGCAGCTGGCCACCGAGTTGACGGCCAATGCCGTAGCTGACGCGTGCTTCGTCAGTAGAAAGATTGAGTTCGGACATATCGCCGCTCCGCAAGCTGGAAAAAAGGCCGGCTAGCCTAGCACGCCTTACCAGCGGCTGCGCAGGCTCACCGGCACGCGCAGCGCGTCGCGGGTGCCGCCGGGCAGGCCGCACATCTCGTCGTAGGCCGATGCATGCACCAGGAATAACGGTACTTCCGGTAGCTCCTGCAGCAGATCCCTGGCGTGCTCCACCGAGCGCAGGTGCAGATTGCGTCCGGCGTCATCGACGAGATGGCCGCGCTGCTGGCTGCCAATGATCTGCAGCAGGTAGATGCCGCCTTCCAGGGAGATCAGTTCGAGCTCGCTTACCGCACCATCGCGAGCCGCGCGCAGCAATTCGGGCAGAGTCATGGCATGTCCTCGATAGCGGGAGCGCCCACTATACGTTCGCAGCCCCGCAGATAACAAAACGCCCGGCTTTCCAGTGGAAAGTCGGGCGTCCTTGACCAGGTCGACGATCAGTCGTGCTTGGTCAGTTTGTCCAGGTAGCCCATGGCGAAGGCCGAAACGACGAAGGTCATGTGGATGATCACATACCACATGAGGTGATCGGGATCATGGTTACGCGCATCCATGAACACCCGCAGCAGGTGAATCGAGGAGATCGCCACGATGGAGGCCGCCACCTTCATTTTCAGCGAGCTGGAATCCATCTTGCCGAGCCAGCTGAGCTTTTCCTTACCTTCGTCGATGTCCAGTTGCGAAACGAAGTTCTCGTAGCCGGACATCATTACCATCACCAGCAGACCACCGACCAGGGCCATGTCGACAAGCGACAGTAGCACCAGAATCAACTCCGCTTCAGCCATGGCGAAGATGTTGGGCAGGATGTGGAAAATTTCCTGGAAGAACTTCAGTGCCAGTGCCAGCAGGCCGAGCGACAGGCCGAAATAGATGGGGGCCAGCAGCCAGCGCGATGCGTACATCGCGTTTTCGATAAAGCGTTCCATGGACTCTCACAGATGATTGAAACAGCGCGCGAGTATACCCAGCGCTGGAGCGCAGGCAAGCCACCACCGGCAGCCGCAAAGACGCCCATATAACGCAAATCGCGGCTGTCATGCAGATTGTGGATAAAAACTGCGACGCAACGCCGCAGTAGAAGGTTCGGCGCCCCAAAAAGGCGCCTGATACGACTTGCGATCAGCTATCGGGCCAGGACAGGTGCACATCGCCCGAGTGCCCGCTGTCGCCATTGAGTCGGCGCAGCTCCGCTTGGGCATGCAGGCGCCAGATGGGCGGCTCACTGCAGGCAGCATAACCTTGAACGGCCAGGCTTTCGGCAATCTCGTCGAGCAGCTCTTCGACCACCAAAGGCCCGTGGAATGGGCCTTGGGCCTTGACAGCGGAGGGTTGTCTAGCGGACATGCCGGCGATACAGATCAGTGTCCACAGCCCGCGCTCACCTGCCAGCGGTAGCACCGAACACTCGATGCGGGTGGTCACGCCCAGGTATTCACGGGTCAGGCAGAGGCTACGCGACATGGCGGCAATCCTCGCGGGAACAGACTTGCAGCCTACACCCGTAACCCTGTTCGGCAAAGGCAGGTTTATTCACAGAACCTGTGGATAACTCTGTGCATGACAGGTGAGCAAGCGCGGCCATCCAGCAGACTGAGTAGCCGCGGGCGAGGCGTTCATGAATTGATCAACTCGCCCGCGCCCGACTCACTCGAGCGACGGCTTTTTCTCCCGCGGCTTCTTCGGCGTCTTCTCTGGTAGCGCAGCGGTCAGCGCTTCCTTGGCCTGCTCAGGCTTGTCTTCCTCACCCATGCCGATCTCAGCGATCTCGCGCAGACGCTCGACCACTCGGGCATTGACGCTGCCTTTTGGGAACACGCCCTTGTCGTCCGGCGTACCCGCATCTTCGCCGACCAGCAGGCTCAGGGCCTCGTCGACATGGCGCACGGAATAGACATGGAATTGCCCGGCGCGCACGGCCTGCAACACACGCTCGTCGAGCATCAGGGTGGAGACGTTCGAGTGCGGGATGATCGCCCCCTGCTCGCCGGTCAGCCCACGGGCCTCGCAGAGACGGAAGAAGCCTTCGATCTTCTCGTTGACCCCGCCGACGGCCTGCACTTCACCGAACTGGTTGATCGAACCGGTAATCGCGAAGCACTGCTTGAGCGGCGTGCGCGACAAGGCCGAGATCAGCGTACAGACCTCGCCGAGCGAGGCGCTGTCACCGTCCACATAGCCGTAGGACTGCTCCAGCGCGATGCTCGCGGAGATCTCCAGCGGGAATTCCTGGGCGTAACGGCTGCCGAGGAAGCCGGTGAGAATCATCACCCCCTTGGAGTGGATCGGCTGACCGAGGTTGACCTCACGCTCAATGTCGACGATGCCTGAACCGCCCGGATAGACGGTCGCGGAAATCCGCGCAGGCACGCCGAACGCCGAGTCACCAACCTCAAGCACGGTCAGGCCGTTGCATTTGCCGATGGCCGCACCGGCGGTGTCAATGAGGATGATACCGGCCAGCATGTCGTCGATGATCCGCGCGGAGACCCGCCCGGTGCGCGTGGCCTTGGCCTTGAGCGCACGCTCGATATGGTCGGCGTCGGTGACGGTTTCACCGGCCAGGTTGCGGATGAAGTCCGCCTCGCTGACCAGTTGGAACAGATCACCGATGCGCGCCGACAGCCGACCCTGATGCTCTGCCAGGCGTGCGCTGTAGGTCGCCAGGCGAGCCACAGCCGCGGCGCTCAACGGCGCCATGCCTTCTTCGTTGGTGCGGGTTTTCATCAACTGGGCGAACTGCTCCAGGCTATCGTCCGCCAGGGGTATGTCCTCGTCGAAATCGACCAGCACCCGGAACATCTCCTGGAAGTCCGGATCGGCGTCCTGCAGCGCGTAATAGAGCTGACGCGAACCTATGATCACCACCTTGAGCTGCAGCGGGATGGTTTCCGGATTGAGGGTGACCGTGGCGATACGGCCCAGATCGGCCAGCGGCGACTCCATCTTCAGCTTGCGTGACTGCAGGGCGCGCTTCAGGGCTTCCCAGACGAATGGCTCGCTGAGGAACTTCTCCGCTTCGAGAATCAGGAAGCCGCCGTTGGCACGGTGTAACGCGCCCGGGCGCAGTTGGCGATAGCTGGTGTAGAGCGCCCCCTGATCGGTGTTGTACTCGATACGGCCGAACAGGTTGTCGTAGGTCGGGTGGGGTTCGAACACCACCGGCGCACCGCCGTTAGCGTGGTGACCGACGATCAGGCTCGGCGCATACAGCTCCTCGAGCATCTTGCGGGTCTGCGCGTCGGCCTTTTCCACTTCGATAAGCAGGTCGACGACACTTTTCAGCAAGTCCACCTGCATCGCTTGCAGGTATGCACAGACGCCCGCGTTCTCGGCGTATTTCTGCGAGAGCGGCGCCAGCAGCGGCTGCAAGGCGACGGTGATGGTGTCCTCGTTGAGCTGACGCAATTGGTTGCTCGACTCGCGCTTCCATTGCGGCAGGCTGGCCAGCTCCTCGTTGAGGCGCTCCTCCAGCATGGAGATATCGGCGTGGAAACGCTCTCGATCCGCTTCCGGCAACTGGGCGAACTCGGTCTCGTCAACGGACTTGCCTTCGAGCATTGGCGTGAAGGCGATGTTGGTGCTGTCACGGTACAGGGCGATGCCGCGCTCCAGAGACAGCCGCTCGATCACATCCAGTGCCTGGTCGTAGCGCTTGTTGAACGCGCGGTCGATGGCGCTCTTTTTCTGCTGAAACGATGGGTGCTCGAACACTGCGGGAAAGGTCGCCAACAGGTTGTCGATCAGCACGTTGATATCAGCGATGAACTCCCCGGCGGTACCGGCAGCCAGTTCCACGGCACGGGGCTCGCGGGGTTCATCGAAGTGATTGACGTAGACGCGATCCGGCGGGGTCTCCAGGCGCTTGCCCTCGGCCCGCAGGTAGCGTTTGACGAAGGAGAACCGGCCGGTGCCCGGCTCGCCCATGACGAATACGTTATAACCGGGGCGCGGCATGGCCACGCCGAACTGCAGCGCCTGGACGGCACGTTCCTGGCCAAGCACGCCACGGAAAGGTTCCAGATCATCGGTGGTGGTGAAGGCGAACTGCTGAGGCGAGAAGGGACGAGTGAGTGCATCGGGCGCCAGGCGCAGGCCGGCTGCAACGGGATCGGGCATCGGAGATCCTTAATTACCGCAGAGAAGTGTCTGCATTCTCGCGCCGCCCGCTTCCCCCTGGCAAGGCACCGATGCCAACCGGTATCGACCTGCCCCGCAGAAACCAAAACGCCCGCAGCAAGTGCGGGCGTCTGGTGTCAGCGTAAGGCTTACAGGTAGAAGGATTTCAGCGGCGGGAAGCCGTTGAATTCAACCGCGCTGTAGCTGGTGGTGTAGGCGCCGGTGGAGAACCAGTACAGGCGATCACCACTGGCCAGGTTCAGCGGCAGGCCGTACTTGTAGTGCTCGTACATAATGTCGGCGCTGTCGCAGGTCGGCCCGGCGATGACCACTTCTTCCATCTCGCCCTTCTTCTCGGTCCAGACCGGGAATTTGATGGCTTCGTCCATGGTTTCGATCAGGCCGCTGAACTTGCCCACATCGGTGTACACCCAACGCTCGACGGCGGTACGCGACTTGCGCGCGACCAACACCACTTCGCTGACCAGGATGCCGGCGTTGGCGATCAGCGAGCGGCCTGGCTCGAGGATGATTTCCGGCAGCTCGTCGCCGAAATCGTCCTTGAGGAAGCGGATGATTTCTTCAGCGTAGGTTTCCAGGCTGTTGGTACGGGTGATGTAGTTGGCCGGGAAGCCGCCACCCATGTTGATCATCTGCAGCACGATGCCGTCTTCTTCCTTCAAACGCTCGAAGATCACCTTGACCTTGGCGATGGCGGCATCCCACACGTCGATGTCGCGCTGCTGTGAGCCCACGTGGAAGGAAATGCCATAAGGCACCAGGCCCAGTTGCTTGGCGAGGATCAGCAGGTCCATGGCCATGTCGGTCTGGCAGCCGAACTTGCGCGACAGCGGCCAATCGGCAGAAGTCGAGCCTTCGGTGAGGATACGTACGTAGATCTTCGAGCCCGGTGCGGCCTTGGCGATGTTGCGCAGGTCGGCTTCCGAGTCGGTGGCGAACAGGCGCACGCCCTTCTCGTAGAAGTAGCGAACGTCACGGGCTTTCTTGATGGTGTTGCCGTAGCTCATGCGATCCGGGGTGACGCCAGCCGACAGCACCTTGTCCAGCTCGTAGATCGAGGCGATGTCGAAGTTCGAGCCTTTGTCGCGCAGCAACTCGATGATCTCGATCGCCGGGTTGGCCTTGACGGCGTAGTACACCTTGGCGAATTCGAAACCGGCGCGCAGGTCGTCATAGGCCTGCTTGATGATCGCGGTGTCGATCACCACGAACGGGGTTTCATGCTGGTCTGCGAAGTTCTTCATGCGGTTGAAGGTTTCGCGTGGGTAGTAATCTTCGACCTTGATCGACATGCGGGGCTCCAAATGGCTAAACCATGAACACTATGATTCGGGCAGTTGAACCGGGCACAGGTTCAACCGGGTGTCGGGGGCGGCCATTAACAACAGACCGGAAAGCCTGTTGCCAGGCCTGGAACGTCTGATCAGTTTCCCCACTTTGGTTCGCCTACTTCCCAAGGCATGTCGCCGAGAATTGCCGTGCCTGGAATCAGGCGCCGCAACCTCTCGTCGTCAGTACTTGAGCCGGATGGATCGTTGCCAGCATGGACGTTCGGCCGCGGACTTTAAGACCATGCCCCGCTCAGATCAATCAAAAATTGTCCCTGAGGGCACTGTCGTTTCCCGAGCGTTTTGGATTCCACACGCAACACAGCGAAATGCTGCACAGCCGCGGCCCCCACACGAAAACCCCGTGCCCGGCATTGAGCCTGGCACAGAGTGCTTTCACGACGATGACAGCGGGTTTTCAGATGCCCAGAACAGGGCAGCAAGGCGGCAAACGCGCAACTGCCAGACAGTTGCGCGTGCCGTAGCGAGCGCTTAGCGGAAGCGCTCGACTTCGCGGTGCAGATCGGCAGCCAGGGTCTCCAGTTCCTTGGAGGTGTGGGCCAGATTGGCAATCACTTCACGCTGCTCGCCGTTGGCCTGAGCGATGCTCTGCAGGTTGCTGCTGAGCACCGTGGCGGTGCTGCTCTGCTCGCTGGTCGCGGTGGTGATGGCGGCGAACTGATCGCCAGCGGCGCTGGTCTGCTCGGCGATATGGGTCAACGCAGCGGCGACCTTGGCGTTCAGTTGCAAGCCGTTCTGCATCAATTGACGGCCCTGCTCCATGCTGCTGATGGCGCTGCTGGTTTCACCCTGGATGCTGCCGATCATGCTGGAGATTTCGGTGGTCGCTTCACGGGTACGCCCAGCCAGGCTGCGCACTTCGTCGGCGACCACGGCGAAGCCACGGCCCTGCTCACCGGCACGGGCGGCCTCGATGGCCGCGTTGAGCGCCAGCAGGTTGGTCTGGTCGGCGATCGAGGTGATGACGCTGAGGATGCCACCGATCTCCTGGGAGCGCTGACCGAGGCTGTCGATGACCTTGGCGGCGCTGTTCAGCGACGAGGAGATCTGCTCCAGCGCATTGGAGGCCTCTTCCATGGAGGTACGGCCGATGCGGGTCTGGCTGGCGTTCTCGCTGGCCATGCGTTCGGTGCTGCGCATGTTGTCGGCGATGTTCAGCGAGGTGGCGCTGAACTCTTCCACTGCACCGGCCATGCTGCTGATCTCACCGGACTGCTGTTCGATGCCTTCATAGGCACCGCGCGACAGACCGGACAGCGCTTCGGCGCGCTGATTGACGTTGCCAGCGGCGGCGCGGACGCGCGCGACCATGGTCGACAGCGCAGCGCCCATCTGGTTGAAGTTGCGCGACAGCTCGCCGATCTCGTCGTTGCTGGTGACATCCAGGCGTACGCTCAGGTCGCCGGCGCCTAGCGCCTGAGCCTGACGCACCAGGTCGCCAAGCGGGCGCAGCTTGCGACGCAACAGCCAGATCACCGCGAGCACGGCAAGCACCAGGGTCACCAGGCTGCCGATCGCCAACTGGCTACCGACGCGCCAGGTCACCGCCTGGATTTCCTCTTCCGGCATGCTCGCCACGACCGTCCACGGGCCACCGGCGAACGGCACGGCAACGCTGTAGAACTGCTGCTCACCATCGCTCCAGAAACCACCTTTGCCCGGCGTACCCAGCACGCTGGCCATGTTGGCGGTCAGTTGCTCGGGGCGCTGTGCGGCATAAGGGGGAACCAGCCACTTGCTCTGATCGTCGAGCAGCGCCAGGGAACCGGTGCTGCCAATGCGGAAGCGCTGCAGGTTGGCGAACTGGGCGTTCTGCGCATCGGTGTAATCGAAGCCGACGAACAGCACGGCGATCACCCGACCCGCGCTGTCACGCACCGGGGTGTACTGGGTCATGTAGAAACGCTCGAACAGCAGCGCGCGGCCAACGTAGTTGTTGCCGGCCAGCAGCCGTGCGTAGGCAGGATGATTGCGATCGAGCACGGTGCCGATGGCACGGCCGCCGTCCTGCTTGGTCAGCGACGTGGTCACACGGACGAAATCATCGCCGTCGCGCACGAAGATGGTCGCCACACCCGCGGTGAGCTGGCGGAACTCGTCGACTTCCGTAAAGTTGTTATTCAACAAGGTGCTGCCCAGGTACAACGCTGGAGCCTGCAGTGAACCGACCGCAACCCGCTCGTCCGAGCTGACGTTCAACCCGCTGCTGAAGCGCCGCTCGAACAACCCAGCCAGCCGCTGTGTGCTCTCGCGCAGGCTGTCGTGAAAGGTGCTCAGTTGGTCAGCCAGCAGACGCGCTTCGCTGCCCAGGTGTTCTTCACGGGTAACGAGGTTGGCGCTACTCAGCGAGCGCAGGGCGAACAGCGTGCTGACGCTGATCAGTAGCACCAGCATGGCGGCAAGGGCCGTCGCCAGTTGCCAGGCGATACGGGAACGAGGTTGGTTCATGAATATCTCCGAGCTCCATCGTCCCTGTATGGAGTAATTGAATAAATTGTGATCAGCCTGTACGTCGGCGAGCGCGGAGAATACTTGAGAGTTTTAGTGCGTCAATGGCCATCATGACGCTATCACCCCATTTTTTACGTGGAGTAATAAAAACGTCTCGTCGATGAACGTTTTCAGCGACCTTCTAGCGGCGCAACTCAACCTCGGGCAATTGCATGGCCGCCACTTCGGCGAGCAGGAACTCGGCCAGCCGCTCGAAACGCTCCTGACCGCGGCGGGCTTTGGGCCACACCAGATAATAGCTTTCGCCGCTGGACACGGCGGTCGGCCAGGGCAGCGCCAGGCGGCCCAGCAGCACGTCCTCGGCGACCATGGCCAGATCGCCGATCGACACGCCGTAGCCACGGGCGGCAGCGACGATGCCCAACTCCAGGGTGTCGAACACCTGGCCGCCCTTGAGCGACACCTGGTCGGTCAGGCCCATGGCCTGCAGCCAGCGGCGCCAGTCACGGCGGTCGGGCGTCGGGTGTACCAGCTCGGCCTGCTGCAGGCGGCTGACGTCCCACGGCTTTTCGCCAGAGGCGCCTGGCGCGTAGACCGGGATCAACCATTCCTCGAATAGCCGCACGCTATGCCATTCGTTGCTGAAGGTGCCGGCACTGAGCAACACGGCGCAATCGAAAGGCTCATGGAAAAAGTCCACACGATCGAGATCCATCCAGGCGCTGGTGAGCTGCACTTCAAGGTCGGCATGCCGGGCGCGAAACAGCGACAGGCGAGCCAGCAGCCAGCGCATGGTCAGGGTCGAAGGCGCCTTGAGACGCAAGGTGCCGTCCTCCACGAGCAGGGTCGCGCAGGCCCGCTCCAAGGACTCGAAACCTTCGTGCACACCCGGCAACAGCAGACTCGCCGGCTCGGTCAGGTGCACCGCCCGGCCGCGGCGCTCGAACAGCCGGCAGGCGAAGTAATCCTCCAGGCTGCGAATGTGCCGGCTCACCGCGCTCTGGGTGATCGCCAGCTCATCAGCGGCACGGGTGAAAGAGCAATGCCGCGCGGCGGCCTCGAAGGCGCGCAGGGCATAGAGAGGTGGCAGGCGCCGCGTCACTGCATTGAACCATGAGTTTTAATCATGCCTGGCATCGCTATTTTCCTTTTGTGGGCACTGGCTACAAACCGGAGAATAGCCGTCATTGCTCATCTCCCGACAGTCTGGAGATGCTTACCCTACCGAAGTTTTACTCATCATGAAAAATCCCCTTGGTCACGAGCTGCGTGCACTGCTACGCCTGGCAGGCCCGCTGATCTCCGCGCAGCTGGCCCATGCGCTGATGATCTTCACCGACACATTGATGATGGCCATGCTCGGCCCTGGGCAGTTGGCCGGCGGCGCGCTGGGCGCGACCTGCTACTTCATTTTCTCGATCTTCTGCACGGGGTGTGATCGCCGCCGTGGGCAGCATGATCGCCATTCGCCACGGCGCAGGCGACCCGGAGGGCGTCACTCGCCTGCTGCGCAACGGCCTGTGGCTGGCCCTGCTGCTGGGCGTCATCAGCGCGCTGTGCCTCAATGGCCTTGGCCCGCTGCTGCCGCACCTGGGTCAGGATCCCGCCGCCGCCAGTCAGGCCATGAATTTCCTGCGCCCGCTGTCGCTGGGCCTGCCCGCTTACCTGTGCTTTATGGCCCTGCGCGGCTTCACCAGCGCCATCGGCCGTCCCGGCCCGGTGATGACCATCAGCATCGTCGGCACCCTTGCCAACTTTGTCATCAACTATGCGTTGATCAAAGGCTGGTTGGGCGTAGACCTGGGCCTGAGCGGTATCGGTCTGACCACCGCGCTGGTCAGCAGCGCCATGGCGCTGGCCCTGGGGCTGTACATCCTGATGTCGCCGAACTACCAGCATTACAAGCTGCGCGGCGGTCTGGGTCGCCCGCAGCGCGCCGAGATCCGCGCCCTACTGCGCCTCGGCCTGCCGATTGGCGGCACCTATGCCGCGGAGCAAGGCCTGTTTACCTTCGCCACCCTGTGCATGGGCGCCCTGGGCAGCGTGCAGTTGGCGGCACACCAGATCGCCATGCAGTCGGTCGCCCTGGCCTTTATCGTGCCCCATGGTCTTTCTTATGCGGTGACCTTTCGGGTCGGCATGCATTACGGCGCCGACCGCCTGCACATGTCGCGCCTGGCCGGCCACCTGGGCATGGGGATGGGCGCCGCGCTAATGCTGCTGTTCGCCCTGGCGTTCTGGTTACTGCCGGAGTGGATCATCAGTCTGTTCCTCGACCGCCACGATCCGGCGTTCGCCGATATCGTCACCCTGGCGGTGAGCCTGCTGGCGATCGCCGCCTGGTTCGAGCTGTTCGACGGCCTGCAGAGCATCGCCATGGGCGCGATACGTGGTCTTAACGACGGCCGTCTGACCCTGGTGATCGGTCTGACCGGCTACTGGTGCATTGGCGCGCCGCTGGCCTGGCTGCTGGCCTTTCCGGCCGGCTGGGGCGCCCACGGCGTGTGGTGGGGCTTGGCTGCGGGCCTGGCGGTGACGGCGAGCGGCCTGGTGCTGGGCTTTCGCTGGAAGACTGCGCGCCTGCAACGGCCGAAAGCCATGCAGGCCTACCTGTCATAAGCGGCTGCCTGCGAATCCGGATTGCAGCGGCTAGGGTCGACCGCAGCGTAGCGACTGGTGCACGCCCGCCGACAGAAAGCGCGCCAGCTCGGCCAACGGCATCGCCTTGCTGACCAGATAACCCTGCACCTGATCGCAGCCGAACTCACGCAGCAGTTGCAACTGTTCGGCGCTCTCCACGCCTTCAGCAACCACCTGCAGATCCAGGTTGTGAGCCAGATTGATCATCGCTTTCACCAGCTTCTGGCTGTGCGGGCGCAACTCCATGCCAGTGACGAAGCTGCGGTCGATCTTCAGCAGGGCGATGGGCAGATTGCTGAGGTGCTCGAACGACGAGAAGCCCGTGCCAAAGTCGTCGAGAGAAAAGCGCACACCCAGATGGCCGAGGCGCCGCATGGTCTGCTGCACATATTCACTACGGCGCATCACCGCGGTCTCGGTGAGTTCGAATTCCAGCCAGCGGCTGTCGATGCCACAGCTCTCGATCAGTCGCTCCAGGGTCGGCAGCAACTGGCTGTCCTGAAACTGGCGAAACGACAGGTTGACCGCCATATGCAACGTGGGATGGCCTCGCTCGCCCAGCCACTGCATGTCGCGCAGCGCGCGGTCGATCACCCAGTAGCCGAGCGGCACGATCAGCCCACACTCCTCGGCCAGCGGCACGAACGCACTCGGCATCAGCAGGCCATGCTGCTCATGCTTCCAACGTACCAGCGCTTCCAGCCCAACGATTTCGCCGGTATGCAGGCACAGCCGCGGTTGATAGTGCAGCTGTAATTCCTCGCGGCGCAGTGCCCGGCGCAACTCGCGCTGCAGATCAGCCTGGCTGAGCATGTCGCGATCCAGGCGCTCGTCATACAGGTGATAGGTACAACCCTGACGGCTCTTGGCCTGCTGCATGGCGACGTGGGCATGCCACATCAGAGTATCGGCATTGATCGCCGGTTTGGCGTGAACCACACCCAAGCTGCAGCCCAGCAGTAGGCTTTCACCCTCTATCCAGTAAGGCTCACCCAAGGCGTCGGCCACCTGTTGCACCCAGCGTTTGGCGCGCGTGGGGTCGTCACAGGTATCGAGCAGCAGAGCGAACTCGTCACCACCGAGGCGTGCCAGTTGATCGCCACGCCCCAAGTGCCCCTTGAGACGCGCGACCACCTGCAGGATCAGATGATCACCCGCACGGTGCCCGAGGGTGTCGTTAGCCTGGTGGAAGTTGTCCATATCCAAGTGCACCAGCGCCAAGCCGCGCCGGCTGTGATCGCCGAGGCGCGCGGCCAACAGCGTCTGGAAACCCTGACGATTGGCGATTCCGGTTAGCGCATCCTGTTCGGTCAGGTGCTGCAGGGTTGCCTGCAAGCGACCCTGCTCACGCACGTAGCGCAGGCAGCGACGAACGACGTCATCGCTCAGTTGATCGAGCACCAGCCAATCACAGACCTGGGTCGGCGCGTGTTCAGGCTCGCTTTCCAGCAACAGGATAATGGGTGCGAGGCATTGCCCCGGGGCAGGCAAATGAGCCTCAGTGGCCAGCAATACCACGTCATGGCTCTGCTCGAGTAGCACCGCGGCGGCAGGCCAACTGGCGGTGCAAATCAAGGAGACTGGGGCGCCCAGGGCCTCCAGGCGCTCGTGCAGCAACTCGCTCCACTGCGGCATCTCAGCCAGCAGGATCAGGCGCAATGGCTCAACGAATGCGCTCAAGAAAACTCCCCCGGTGCACGAAAGTACGGACGAAAATCGCCCCTGAATGCGCCATATCCGACGTCAAATCAAGCACTTCCATGTGAAACGCGGGACATCCTGCGACAAACACGCAGAGCCGACAAGCCCAGCGGCGAAACTCGCCGCCAACCCGGTCACATAACCGCAAGGGATTGAGCACCGTAAAAGCGCGGCCGTCGGCGGGGGCTAACTTCCGTCATCAAAGCAACGAATGACATAAGACTTTCAGCTAAAATGCGCGGCCATTTCCCTTAGCGGTAACCACGATGTCCCGACTCAATCCCCGGCAGCAAGAAGCCGTGAACTACGTCGGCGGCCCTCTTTTGGTGCTTGCCGGCGCAGGCTCCGGCAAGACCAGCGTGATCACCCGCAAGATCGCCCACCTGGTGCAGAACTGCGGTATCCGTGCCCAGCACATCGTCGCCATGACCTTCACCAACAAGGCCGCTCGCGAGATGAAAGAGCGTGTCGGCACTCTGCTCAAAGGCCCCGAGGCCCGCGGCCTGACCGTGTCGACCTTTCACAACCTGGGCATGAACATCATCCGCAAGGAATACGCGCGCCTGGGCTACAAACCCGGCTTCTCGATCTTCGACGACGGCGACATCAAGGCGCTGCTGACGGACATCATGCAGAAGGAGTACGCAGGCGACGACGGTGCCGATGAGGTCAAGAACACCATCGACAGCTGGAAGAACGACCTGATCCTGCCTGACGAAGCCCTGGCCAATGCCCGCGGCCCCAAGGAGCAGACGGCCGCCATCGTCTACCTGCATTACCAGCGCACGCTCAAGGCGTACAACGCGGTGGACTTCAACGACCTGATCCTGCTGCCGGTGAAACTGTTCCAGGAACACGCCGACATTCTGGAAAAATGGCAGAACCGCATCCGCTACCTGCTCGTCGACGAATACCAGGACACCAACTCCAGCCAGTACCTGCTGGTGAAGCTGCTGGTGGGCATGCGCAACCAGATCACCGTGGTGGGCGACGACGATCAGTCGATCTACGCCTGGCGCGGTGCGCGGCCGGAGAACCTCAACCTGCTCAAGGAAGACTACCCGTCGCTCAAGGTGGTGATGCTCGAGCAGAACTACCGCTCCACCAGCCGCATCCTCAAATGCGCCAACGTGCTGATCGCCAACAACCCCCACGCGTTCGAAAAGCAGTTGTGGAGCGAGATGGGCATGGGCGACGAGATCCGCGTGATCCGCACCCGCAACGAAGACGCCGAGTGCGAGCGCGTGGCGCTGGAGATTCTCACCGAGCACTTGCGCACCCAGCGCCCCTACAGTGATTTCGCCATCCTCTATCGCGGCAACTACCAGGCCAAGCTGATGGAGCTGAAGCTGCAGCACCACCAGATTCCCTATCGCCTCTCTGGCGGCACCAGCTTCTTCGCCCGCCAGGAAGTGAAGGATCTGATGAGCTACTTCCGCCTACTGGTCAACCCGGATGACGACAACGCCTTTCTGCGGGTGATCAACGTGCCGCGCCGCGAGATCGGCTCCACGACCCTGGAAAAGCTCGGCAACTACGCCAACGAACGCAAGATCAGCATGTACGCCGCCAGCGACGAAATCGGTCTCGGCGAGCACCTGGACAGCCGCTACACCGATCGCCTGGCGCGCTTCAAACGCTGGATGGACGGCGTGCGCGAACAGTGCGTGGTCAACGAGCCGATCGCCGCCATCCGCAGCATGGTGATGGACATCGACTACGAGAACTGGCTGCGCCAGAACGCCTCCAGCGACAAGGTCGCGGACGCGCGCATGGGCAACGTCTGGTTCCTGGTCGATGCATTGAAGAACACCCTCGACAAGGACGAAGAGGGCGACATGACCATCGAGGACGCCATCGGCAAGCTGGTACTGCGCGACATGCTCGAACGCCAGCAGGAAGAGGAAGACGGCGCCGACGGTGTGCAGATGATGACCATGCACGCTTCCAAGGGGCTGGAATTTCCCTCGGTATACATCATCGGTTTCGAGGAGGAAATCCTCCCCCACCGTTCCAGCATCGAAGCCGACACCATCGAAGAAGAACGGCGCCTGGCCTACGTGGGCATCACCCGCGCCAAGCGCAACCTGGCCCTGACCTTCGCCGCCAAACGCAAGCAGTACGGCGAGATCATCGACTGTTCGCCGAGCCGTTTCCTCAACGAACTGCCACCCGAAGACCTTACCTGGGAAGGCATGGAAGAGGCGCCAGTGGAGGTCAAAGCCGCTCGCGGTAACGACGCCCTGGCCAGCATGCGCGCCATGCTCAAGCGCTGATACCGAGCAATCGGTCGCCCGGGTCGAGCGCAGCGACACACGGTTAGATTTACCTGGGTATCTCGCTGCTCAACCCAGGCTACGTTTTCACCGAGCCCACTACCTCGACGGGCACCTGCATAACATTTCGTAGTCAGAGTGAGAGGCCGGCCATTGCTGCCGGCCATCCGTTATCGTCCAGCTACTTTTGCAAGAGGCCCGGAACCATGCGCACGCTCACTCTCGACCTCGACACCCTGACCCAGTTGATCAATGGTCGCGAAACCCTGGAGCACTGGCTCGATCTGGAGGCCGGTACCGTGCTGACCTTGTCATCGGAAGATCAGGGCAGCGACCAACAGCAGCAGATCCAGCTGAACCCCGAGCGCTACGCCGCCGTGCCCAACCTCGACGGTGCCCAGCGCGTTGCCATGCGCGAGTCCTTTCTGTTCACCCTCAACGACCTCAACGCACACCCGTTGCTCAGCGCAGCCCTGACCGGGCGCAAGCCGCTGCGCGCCTTCGATTACGAAATCGACTACTTCCCTGTGCTGCGCCAGCAATGGCACGACTACGAACAGAAGCAACTGCGCGAATACGCCCTCAACTGGTTGTTCGAACTGGGCCTGGAACCGGCGCCGGACAAGCTGCCGCTAGATACCCGCGGCATCCCCAAGGATATCCTGCGGCGGCTGACCAAAAGCGCCTGAGCCAGACGGCTAGAGTTGCGGCTGATAAACCGGCTTCGCCGCCGGACGGCGCAAGCCCACCGCCAGCAGCGCGCCAAACACGGCAATCAGGGCACTGAAGAAAAGTGCCCGGTTCAACCCCTCCACCGGATCGTCGGCGGCATTGGCAACCGACACCAGAATGGCCAGGCCCAGCGCCCCACCGATCTGCTGCACGGTAGATGTCATGCCACCGGCCACCCCCTGCTGGCCGGTGGGGATACCCTGCCCCGCGCACACCCACATCGCCGTCCAGGTCATGCCCTGGCCCAGGCTCAGCAGCGTGATGGCCGGCAGCAACTGCAGATAGCCGTCGACCCGTACCAGCCCGAACGTCTGCCAGGCAATTCCCAGAGCCCCGGCCAGCAGCCCCAGGAGCAGCGTCACGCGCGGGCCGAAGCGTGCCAGCATCGGTTCGGCCAGGGCGATACCCAGTGTGCACACCAGGGTCGCCGGTAGAAACGCCAAGCCGGTCTGCAGAACACTGAAGCCGTACACCTGCCCGTAGTAGATGGCCAGGAAGTAGTACTGAACCCCAAAGCTGCTCATGAACACCGCTGTGATCAGCATCGCCAGCCACAGGCTGCGGCGGCGTAACAGTTGCAGATGCATCAGGGGATCGGCCGCCCTGCGTTCGATCCATACGAACAGCCCCAGCAACAGCAACGCCGCCACGAATGCACTGGCGACTTCAGGCGTTGCCCAGCCCCACTCCGGCCCCTGGATGAATGCCAGCACCAGCAGGCTGCCCCCGGCGGTGACGCAGAACGCCCCAGGCAGATCGAAGCTGCGGCCCCTGTCGAGCGGTGCGTCTTCGCCGATCCAGCGCCCCGCTGCCCAGGCGCAACCACCCGCCAGCGGTACATTGACGAGAAATACCGCCTCCCAGCCGAAGCCCTGGGTCAACACACCGCCCAGTAACGCCCCCAGCGCCAGACCGGCAGCCGATGCCGCGCTCCAGATTGCCAGCGCTCGATTACGCGCGGCCCCTTCCGCGAAGTTGCCATTGATCAGGGCCAGCGTGGCGGGGAACAGCATCGCCGCGCCAACTCCTTGCAGCGCCCGGGCCAGTACCAGCAGCAGTGGCGAATCCGTGCAGCCACCGGCCAGAGACGCCACGGCGAAAAGGGTCTGGCCAATGCGATACATGCGGCGGCGACCAAGCAGGTCGGCGCAGCGCCCGCCAAGCAGTAGGCAACCACCAAAAGCGACGCTGTAGGCACTGATCACCCATTGCAGTTGCTGCGCAGAGAAATTGAGCTCTTCACCGATGCTCGGCAAGGCGACGAAAAGGATGGTCGCATCAAGGGCGATGATCAGTTGTGCGCAGGCAAGTAGTGCCAGCATCAGGCGGGGTTGGGGAGACGGCATGCAAAAGACTCTGCTGATGGACGGCTCCGCAGTTTCATTCATGCGCTGCAGATGATAAATACGCATCAAATCCTTTCAGTGATGAAAAAAGTCATGGATCTTAACGCGGTGCAATTGCTACTCAAGGTGGCCGAGCTGCGCAGCTTCACCCTTGCCGCGCATGCCACGGGCCTGACTCAGTCCGGTCTGTCACGCGCCATCGCTCGCCTGGAGCGTGAACTGGGCACACGCCTGCTCAACCGCAATACCCGCAGCGTGAGCCTGACGCCCGACGGCACCTTGTTGCGCGACCAGTGCGCGCCGCTGCTCGCGGGCCTGGAGGATGCCGAACGGGAGTTGCTCGACCGCCGCTGCGAGCCCAGCGGCGTGTTGCGCCTGACCGCGCCCTCGGCCTTTGGCCGCATCGTGTTGCTGCCGCTGCTGGGCGAGTTGAGCCAGCGTTATCCACAGCTGCACATCGAAAGCACCCTGAGCGACCGGGTGGTGGATATCGTCGAGGACGGCTTCGACCTTGCCGTGCGCACCGGGCGTATCGACGATCAGCGCATGATCGCCCGCCCGCTCAGGGCCACGCGCTGGATCTGCGTGGCCACGCCCGCTTACCTGGCTCGTCGCGGCGTACCGCAGAACCTCGACGACCTGGCCAGTCACGATTGCCTGGCCGTGCGTAATCCACGGGACGGAAAGCTGGTCGCCTGGCAGTTCATCGACACCGGTAGGCCGCAAGATGTGGAGGCCAGCGGCCGGCTGATCTTCGATAACGGTGACGCCCTGCTCGAAGCCGCTCGCCTTGGGCTGGGGGTCGCCCAGCTGATGGACTTCGCGGTGGCCGATGACCTTGCCGCCGGGCGCCTGATCGAAGTGCTGCAACCTTTCGCTGGCCGCCAGCGGGAAATCGCCGTCGTCTACCCACCATCACGACAGCGCTCACCACGGATCACCGCATTCACGCAGATCCTGTTCGAGCGCTGGGGCCGTGACTAGAGCCTGTTGACGTTTCACCCACGGCCGCGCCGCAGCCCTGCTAACGTCAACAGACCCTAGCCGCGATATTGGCTGCGCAGTTACTGCCTGCGGGTCAGCCGTCGGACGCCAAGTGGCGAGAGGTGCGGTTTCGCTACAAATGATCGGCAATTTGAGGGAAAATCCGCCGCTTTGCTCTTGAGCCCAGAGGATCGATCGTGGAGTCGTTGAAACAGAAGATATGCAGTGAAGGTACCGTCCTGTCCGATCAAGTGCTCAAGGTCGATGCCTTTCTCAATCACCAGATCGACCCACAGCTGATGCAGCAGATCGGCCACGAGTTCGCCGAGCGCTTCAAGGGTCAGGGCATCACCAAGATCGTCACCATCGAGGCCTCGGGCATCGCCCCGGCAGTGATGGCTGGCCTGGAGCTGGGCGTGCCGGTGATCTTCGCCCGCAAATACCAGTCGTTGACGCTCACCGACAACCTCTACATTTCCAAGGTGTTCTCGTTCACCAAGCAGACCGAGAGCACCCTGGCCATTTCCTCCAAGCACCTGAATGCCAATGACCACGTATTGCTGGTCGATGACTTCCTGGCCAACGGCCACGCCGCCAAGGCGCTGATCGATCTGGTCGGCCAAGCTGGCGCCAGCATCGCCGGTATCGGCGTGGTGATCGAGAAGTCGTTCCAGAGCGGCCGCGCGACGCTGGACGCCGAGGGTTATCGCATCGAATCCCTGGCGCGCATCCAGTCCCTGGCCGGCGGCAAGGTCACTTTCCTCGAGTAACTGTCGCTTTCAATCCTGAGAGCAACAGCCTTTGGTACAGCTCCTCGCGCAAGCCGTCGGGCTGTTCCAGCCCCATGCGCTGCAGGTGCGCGGGAAAGTCTTCGGCAGGCGGTGGATCGAGCGCCGCCTTGCCCAGTTCCAGCACTTCGCTTAGCCGGAACTTGCCCTTCAACCAGGTAAGGGCGCGCAACAAGTCCTGCTCCTCCGGGCTGAAATCGCTGCCCAGCGGATACTCCGCGAATGACGCCCCATGCCGATTGGCAATCGCCTGCAGGCGCTCGGGTGTGTTGTCTGTGAAGCGCGGGTCGAGCCGGAAATCCTTCGGCAGCTTGCCGGCCTCAATGGCTTGCTCCATCAGCTGTGCCTGAAAGCGTGAGTCGCTGACGCCCAGCAGGGCTTCGATCACTTGGGCGTCGGTCTTGCCGCGCAGATCGGCGATGCCATATTCGGTGATCACCACGTCGCGTAAATGCCGTGGGATGGTCACGTGACCATATTCCCAGACGATGTTCGAGCTCACCTCGCCTGCGGATTCGCGCCAGCTGCGCAGCAGCAGAATCGAGCGTGCATCCGGCAACGCATGGCCCTGGGCGACGAAGTTGTACTGCCCGCCCACGCCGCTGAGCACGCGCCCATCTTCCAGCTGATCGGCAACCGCCGCGCCAAGCAGGGTGACGGTGAACACGCTGTTGATGAAGCGCGCCTCGACGCGCTGCAGGCGCTTGAGCTCCTCCTCGCCGTACAGCTCGTTGATGAAGCCGATGCCGGTCATGCCGAAGCGACTGCGCTGCTGGGCATCCATGTCGGCGAGACGCTGATAGAACGACTGCGGCCCCAGAAAGAAGCCGCCATGCACCCACACGCCAAGCTTGGCCGGCGTCAGGTAATCGCGCAGGGCCGCCTGGCTGAGCGGGTCGGAGAGTTCGGTGGAGCATTGCTGATCGGTCGGCAGCAACAGGTTCTCGCCCTGCAGCTTGAGGTTGGCATCCAGCAGCCCGCCCTCCTGCATCCAGTTCAGGGTCGCTTCATCCAGGCGCTCCGGCAGGCCGGCGTCGAGCATGGCCTGCACGCCGCGTGGATGACCATTGGCATCCAGCGCACCGGCGCTGGCCAGACGCTGTACCCGCACATCCGGGTAAACGACGCGACGGATTACACCGGAGTCGGTCAGCGCCAGCAGGCCGTTGACGAACATTTCGCTGCAACCGTAAAGCCCCACGTCGAACGGTTGCTGATCGCCAAGCAGCGCGGTCAGCGGATGCGCCTGCCCATCGTGCAGATCGGCCAGCACCGCGCGGTAGCTGGCGTTACTCGCGTGGCGGCTCAGCAAAGCGGCGCTGACCGCATCGCCCATCGCGCCGATGCCGATCTGCAAGGTGCCGCCATCACGCACCAAGCTGCTGGCGTGCAGGCCGATACAGTGATCCTGCACCGTCACAGGCATGTTCGGGGTGGAGAACAGCGTGCTGGCTTCGCTTTCCTGCAGCTGAAGATCGAAGGTTTCACGGGGCAATTCGGCATCGCCGGGCATGTACGGCAACTGCTCGTGTACCTGAGCCAGGCAAAGAATGGTTTCGCCACGCTCGCGGCGCGCCTGAAGCAGGGGAAGCAGATCCAGGGTGATATCCGGATTGCAACTCAGGCTGAAGTGGCCGGGCCGGCTGGCGTCCTCGGCAACCAGCTGCGCTACCACATTGACGCCCTTGGCGTTGATGTCGCGGGCGGCGTGGCTGTAGTTGCTGCTGGTGTAGTCCTGCTGCGCCGAGGCGCTGTCGAGCAGGCTGCCGGGCTGCAGGAAGAACTGCTCGATGCGTACATTGGGCGGCAACGTGTCGCCCTGCAAGTCGGCGAGAAAATCCAGCTCGAGATAATCGCCATACACGCGCTCGACAAAAGGCTCGAGAAAGCGCCGCTGCAAATCCTGCCCCGCCCGAGGCCGTCCCAAACAGAGCGCGGTGTAGATGGTTAGCTCGCGCTCCGGCATGTCGCGCACCCTTGCATAGAGTGCATTGACCCACCGATTGGGTTTGCCCAGGCCGAGTGGCAAACCCAGATGGATAGGCCCGTCAATTTCGTTCAGAACGCGGTCAACGGCTTGCTCGATAGAACACTGTTGGGGCATGCAGCTCTCCAGGCAAATGGTCACGGCAGTGTGCGTTGGACTGCCTGATCTTGCCTTTTGCTGCAATTTTGTCATCACGCTGAAACAACAAAGCCGCCCTGGGGCGGCTTTGAGCTGTGCGCAAATCGCCGTTTACAGCCCGGACATTTTTTCGATGGCGCCGCGCAATTCGTCGTCCGAGCAGTCGCCACAGGTGCCCCTCGGCGGCATTGCATTGATGCCGGCAATCGCCTTGGCGAGGATGCCGTCAACACCACCCTGCTTGTCCGCGAGGACTTTCCAAGCAGCCGTATCGCCAATCTTCGGTGCACCGAGCAGCCCCGGCGTGTGGCACGCCGTGCAGTGCCTGGCGATGATGTCATCGGCGCTGCGTGAAGCACCGCCAGTAGCAACCGCAACAGCCTCGATACCTTCGCACTCCTGCCCGGAGACACACACCTGGCCGACGGGCTTGATCCGCTCGGCTATCGCCTCGTCGGTGGTCGCCTGGGCATTCAAGGCCCATAGCGCCAGGGCAAATGCTGGCACCGCTAGCATGCTTCTAATTGGGTTCACACAGATGCCCTCATGGGTGGCTAGTCACGCTTGCGGCCACGGTTTCGCAAGCCTGCGAATTATAACGACTGGCCCAGATGGCGGAAATGACCCAACTTGTCGCAGGGATATTGAACCCATGACGTAGATCAACGGCAGCGTGAATTGCCACGCTGCCGCTCACGGTTTTAGAAGTTTGCCGGGGTGGTGGCACTGATCAACCGGGCAGGTTGATCGAAGGGATTGCGAAAGCGATGGGGCTTGCTGCTCTCGAAGTAATAGCTGTCGCCACTCTCGAGAACGAACACTTCGTCACCCACGGTGAGTTCGAGGCGCCCTTCGACCAGCATGCCGGTCTCCTCGCCCTCGTGGGCGTACATCTCCAGGCCGGTATCGCTGTGCGGTGGGTAGGTTTCGTCGAGAAAGGAAATGGCCCGGCTGGGGTGCGCCTTGCCGATCAGCTTCATGGTGATCGCACCACTGTGGATATCGGTCAACTCGCTGGCGCGGTAGACCACCTGTATCTGATTGTCCTGCTCAGCTTCGGGAGAAAAGAACTCCACCAGCGACATGGGAATGCCAGCCAGCACCTTCTTCAACGAGCTGATCGAGGGGCTTACGCTGTTCTTCTCGATCATCGAGATAGTGCTGTTGGTAACCCCCGCCCGCTTGGCGAGTTCGCGCTGGGAAAGCCCTTTGAGCTTACGGATCGATTGCAGGCGTAGACCGACGTCCAATGTTGGATGCCCTCAGGAAAGACATGGAATTGGCCGCATCATGGCAACAGTGTTCAGTATTTACAACAGTCTGAACACTTTGAAACAGCCTAGCCTTCGCTGTAGATGAGCGGCACGCGCCGCACGTTGCAGAACAACTGATAGGGAATGGTGCCTGCGGCGATGGCGACATCGCTGGCCAACACGCCCGAGCCCCAGAACTCGACGCGACTGCCCAGCCCGGCAGCGGGCAGATCACTGAGGTCGACGGTCAGCATGTCCATCGACACACGGCCGATGATCTGCGATGGCTGGCCATCGATAAGCACCGGTGTGCCGGTCGGAGCGTGACGCGGGTATCCGTCGGCATAGCCCATGGCGACCACCCCCACGCGGGTGGCCCGCTCACTGGTGAAGCGCGCGCCGTAGCCGACCGGCTCGCCTGCGGGCAGGTCGCGTACGCTGATCACCCGCGACTCCAGCGTCATGACCGGTTTTAACCGGGCCGCGATGTCGTGAGCCTGCTCGAAAGGCGTGGCGCCGTAGAGCATGATGCCGGGGCGCGACCAGTCGCTGGGAATGCTCGGCCAACCGAGCAGCGCTGGCGAGTTGCGCAGGCTGACCTCGGCGGCAAGCCCTTCACGGGCCTTGAAGAACACCGCCAGTTGCTCGTCGCTGCGCACGTTGTCGAGTTCGTCGGCGCGGGAGAAGTGGCTCATCAGCACGATCTTCGCCACCTTGCCGCTGGCCAGCAGGCGCCGGTAGGCCGCCTGATAATCGGCCGGATGAAAGCCGACACGGTGCATGCCGCTATCGAGCTTCAGCCAGATGTTCAAAGGGCGCTTGAGACTCGCCTGCTCGATGGCTTCGAGTTGCCACGCCGCATGCACTACGCACCACAGTTCGTGCCTGTCGATCAGCTCCAGCTCGGCCGGCTCGAAAAAACCCTCGAGCAGCAGGATGGGCCCGCTGATCCCCGCCTCGCGCAGTTGCAAGGCCTCTTCGATACAGGCCACGGCGAAACCATCAGCACCCTGCAACGCTTGGGCACAGCGCACCGCTCCGTGCCCGTAGGCATCGGCCTTGACCACTGCCAGCGCGCGCGCGCCGGACAGTTCACGGGCCAGTTGATAGTTGTGACGCAGGGCTTGCAGATCGATCAGGGCACGGGCGGGACGCATGATTATCTCGGTTAACGGAAAAGACACACTACTAAGGCGGAAGCGGCCGTTCGTTGTGGGGCGCCAATTGGTGGGCTGAAGCCCACCCTACGGTTAGATGCGCGGTTGTAGGGTGGACTTCAGCCCACCAAATCGAATGTCCGCTATCGCCTTATTGCAGTCAGAACATCTCGTGTAGAGCGTGAGCCGGCCGTTAGGGTAAAGCAGCAATCACGGTCATCTCCACAAGCACATCCGGCGAATACAGTTTGGCTTCGACGCAGGCGCGGGCCGGAGACTGGCCAGCTGGTACCCAGGCATCCCAGACCTTGTTCAGGCCTTCGCGATCATCGATGTTCTTCAGGAAGATGGTGATCGACAGGATGCGCGTCTTGTCGGTGCCGGCTTCGGCAAGGAACGCGTCGATGCTGTCCAGGGTCGCCTTGGTCTGGGCCTCAATGCCTTCGCTATGGTCTTCATCCAGCTGGCCGGCCAGGTAGACGGTGCCATTGTGAATGACGATTTCGCTCAGACGCGGTTCAGTTCGCAGGCGCTGTATGGACATGGGTGTTCGACTCCTTGGTTGTGCCATAACGGGAAATATCCAGGCCTTCGCTGCTGATTTGCGGGCGTTTCCTGGCGATGATATCCGCGAGGAAGCGCCCGGAGCCACAGGCCATAGTCCAGCCTAGGGTACCGTGTCCGGTGTTCAGAAACAGGTTTCGATACGGTGTTGCGCCAACGATCGGCGTGCCATCCGGGGTTGCCGGGCGCAGGCCAGTCCAGAAATCGGCCTGACTCAGATCGCCGCCCTGTGGATACAGGTCACCGACGATCATCTCCAGGGTTTCCCGGCGACGTGGATCGAGGCTGAGATCGAAGCCAGCGATTTCGGCCATGCCGCCAACGCGGATGCGCTGGTCGAAACGGGTGATCGCGACCTTGTAGGTCTCGTCGAGGATGGTCGAGGTCGGCGCCATGTCCGGGTTGGTGATCGGCACGGTCAGCGAATAGCCCTTGAGCGGATACACCGGCGCGCGCACGCCCAGCGGCTTGAGTAGTTGCGGGCTGTAGCTGCCCAGCGCCAGCACGTAACGATCGGCGGTTTCCAGCTTGCCGTCGATCCACACACCGTTGATGCGGTCACCGGCGAAATCCAGGCGCTGGATGGTCTCACCGAAACGGAACTGCACACCCAACGCAACTGCCATCTCGGCTAGCTTGCGGGTAAACATCTGGCAATCGCCAGTCTGGTCGTTGGGCAGACGCAGGGCACCAGCGAGCTTGTCGGTGACGCCGGCCAGCGCCGGCTCGACCTTGGCGATGCCGGCCCGGTCGAGCAACTCGTAGGGCACGCCGGACTGCTCCAGCACGGCGATGTCCTTGGCCGCGTTATCCACCTGCGCCTGGGTGCGGAAGATTTGCGTGGTGCCCAGCTGACGCCCTTCATAGGCAAGACCGGTTTCCGCACGCAGCTCGTCGAGGCAGTCACGGCTGTACTCGGACAGGCGCACCATGCGCTCCTTGTTCACCGCATAACGGCTGGCGGTGCAGTTGCGCAGCATCTGCGCCATCCACAGATACTGGTCGATATCGCCGGTCATCTTGATCGCCAGTGGCGCGTGCTTCTGCAGCAGCCACTTGATGGCTTTGAGCGGCACACCTGGCGCCGCCCAAGGCGAGGCATAGCCCGGCGACACCTGGCCAGCGTTGGCGAAGCTGGTTTCCATGGCAGGGCCATTCTGGCGATCCACGACCACCACCTCGAAACCCTGACGGGCCAGGTAATACGCACTGGCCGTACCGATAACACCGCTACCAAGCACCAGAACCCGCATATGTTCTCCTCGCCGCGACGATGCACTGGCGTATTACGTTCTGAGAAGTCGATGCGTACAGTATAGAAAGTGGATAGCAGTGCTTTTCACTGTATATAGGCCTATATTCAAAAAGAGTTCTTGGTTTAATTGCCTTTCATGGAGGAGGCCGACCATGCGCACCCAACACCAGAGCCGCCGCGAGCTGGACAAGATCGATCGCAACATCCTGCGCATCCTTCAGGAGGACGGCCGCATCTCCTTCACCGAGCTGGGCGAACGGGTCGGCCTGTCCACCACACCCTGCACGGAGCGGGTACGCCGCCTGGAGCGCGAAGGCATCATCATGGGCTATCACGCCCGCCTCAATCCGCAGAACCTCAAGGCCAGCCTGCTGGTATTCGTGGAGATCAGCCTGGACTACAAATCCGGCGACACCTTCGAAGACTTCCGCCGCGCCGTGCTCAAACTGCCCCACGTACTGGAATGCCACCTGGTATCCGGCGACTTCGACTACCTGGTAAAAGCGCGCATCAACGAAATGGCCAGCTACCGCAAACTGCTCGGCGACATCCTCCTCAAGCTGCCCCATGTGCGCGAGTCGAAGAGCTATATCGTGATGGAAGAAGTGAAGGAGAGTTTGGCGCTGCCGGTGCCGGAATAACTACCTGATGGTTCCCACTCTCTGCGTACCGTAGGGTGGAAAACCGCGAAGCGTTTTCCACCGGTTGGCTCAACGCCGGCACAGCCTTGTGCAGTGATTAGTGGATAAGCTTCGCGTTATCCACCCTACTTGATGCCCGACGCAGCGCCCCCGGTTAACATTCTCACACAGGAACGTGGGCACCATCAGGCCCCGCCAAATGCCTAGACCAACACCTGCCGCGTAGTGGCGATAAGCTGGTGCACCTGGCGCTCGACGCTCGCCTCGATAGGCTGCTCGGGCGCACGTCCATGCGGGCACGGCAGGTTGGGGGTGGTGCCGAACAGGCGGCAGATCAGCGGGCGCTGGTCGTAGACCTGGCAACCCTGAGGGCCGAGGTGCACGCAGTTGTACTCGGCCAGCGCGGCGTCCTGCTCGGCGGCGGTCTTGCGCGGCAGGCGCGACATCTCTTCCGACGAAGCGGTCACCGGGCCGCAGCAGTCGTGACAGCCGGGCACGCAATCGAAGCGCGGGATCTGTCGGCGCAGCAGGTCTATCTTGCGGCTGGTGCAGCTCATGGTCACGGCTCGGAAATGGATGGCGCGCATGGTACAGGCGAGCCCGCCCGCCGCAAAGGATGCGACGGCAGCATCCTCTGCGCGCCATCGCGGGTTGGCGCAGGGCAAAGTCAGCGCTTATGCTTCGTCAATTTTTACAAACACAAAACTCAGGATTTCGCACATGACCGCCCGTGCCCACCCGCCGGTTCATAGCGCCGAGCATGCCCCGTCCTACTACGCCGCGAGCACCAACCTGCAAGTCGATTATCCGCCGCTGCAGGGTGAGCAGCGCGCCGACGTGTGCATCGTTGGCGGGGGCTTCTCCGGCCTGAACACGGCCATCGAGCTTGCCCAGAAGGGCCTGTCGGTGGTGTTGCTGGAGGCCCATCGAATCGGCTGGGGCGCCAGCGGGCGTAACGGCGGGCAGCTGATTCGCGGTGTCGGCCATGGCGTCGAGCAGTTCGAGTCGGTGATCGGCGCCAGCGGCGTGCGCGAGCTGAAGCTGATGGGCCTCGAAGCGGTGGAGATCGTGCGCCGCCGGGTCGAGCAGTTCGGGATTGCCTGCGACCTGACCTGGGGTTACTGCGACCTGGCCAACAAGCCCCGCGACCTCGCCGGTTTCGCCGAAGACGCCGCCGAGCTGCAGAGCCTCGGCTATCGCCACGAACTGCGTCTGCTGCAACCGGAACAGATGCACGAGGTGGTCGGCTCCAGCCGCTATGTCGGCGGCCTGATCGACATGGGCTCGGGGCACCTGCATCCACTCAATCTGGCGCTGGGCGAAGCCGCTGCGGCGCACAGCCTGGGCGTACGGCTGTACGAGCATTCGGCGGCCACACGCATCGACTACGGCACTGAAATCCGCGTGCACACGGCTCACGGCGTGGTACGTGCCGGGCAACTGGTGCTGGGTTGCAATGCCTATATCCGCGACCTGAACCCGACCCTGGGCGGCAAGGTGCTGCCTGCCGGCAGTTACATCATCGCCACCGAGCCGTTGAGCGAGGAGCAGGCCAGTGCGCTGATCCCGCAGAACATGGCGCTCTGTGACCAACGGGTGGCGGTCGATTATTACCGCCTGTCCGCCGACCGTCGCTTGCTGTTCGGCGGCGCCTGCCACTATTCCGGCAGCGACCCTGCGGATATTGCCGCCTACATGCGGCCCAAGATGCTGGCCGTCTTTCCGCAGCTGGACGATGTGCGTATCGACTACCAATGGGGCGGGATGATAGGCATTGGCGCGAATCGCCTGCCGCAGATTGGTCAACTGAAGGATCAGCCCAACGTCTTTTATGCCCAGGCCTACGCAGGCCACGGCGTGAACGCCACGCACCTGGCCGGCAAGCTGCTCGCCGAGGCCATCACCGGGCAGGCTGGTGGCGGCTTCGAGCTGTTTGCCAAGGTGCCGCACATGACCTTCCCCGGCGGCCGCTACCTGCGTTCACCGCTTCTGGCACTGGGTATGCTCTGGCACCGGCTGAAAGAGCTGGCCTGACGCAGCCCGCAGCGCAGCGATACTCAGGACGGAAAACCCCGGGTACCGCTGCGCTGCATGCCCACCTCTAGAGTTTCCAGAACGGCAGCGAGGCTTCTCTGCGGGCTTGATCCTGGGTCAGCCCGATATCGCGAAGTTGCGCATCGCTCAGCTCGAGCAGCGCGCGGCGGGTCACCAAGCGGCGCATGAACAGTTTCCAGCGATGGGTCAGCACCTCACGTGGCGGCACCAGCGCCGCCACAGGTTGCCGTGCCGAGCCATTCAGCTCGCTGCTGCTGAGGGTCAATCGCACATCGCTTAATCCGTTCATCTCGCTCTCCTGCACCGGGTGGTCATGGGAGATCATGATGGCAAGTGATGAAAGTGCATGACAGATCCAAAAAAACGGAATTAAATCCATACAGATCTCAGCGAAACCCAACTGAATGGTTGGTTACGCGGCCATCTGTACCGGTCTCCGATTCACTTTTTGCATACAGGCGCTGACCATGACCCTCTATACCAATCTGGCCGAGCTGATTGGCGAGCGTATCGAACAGGGCCTGTATCGGCCAGGTGATCGCTTGCCATCGGTACGCGCCTTGAGCCAGGAACACGGAGTCAGCCTGAGCACGGTGCAGCAGGCTTATCGGCATTTGGAAGATCGCGGCCTCGCCCTGCCGAAGCCGAAGTCCGGCTATTTCGTCCCCCAGGGCCGCGCCAAACCGGCGCTGCCGAAGATAAGCCGGGCACCGCAGCGGCCAGTGGAAGTGTCGCAGTGGGATCAGGTGCTGGAGCAGATCGCCTTTGCACCGCGCAACGATTTCATCCAGCTTGGTCGCGGCCGACCGGACATCGACAGCCCGACCCTCAAGCCGCTGCTGCGCTCACTGTCGCGCCTGAGCCGCAAGCAGGATCTGCAGACCCTGACCTACGGTAGCATTCACGGCGACCAGCGCCTACGCGAGCAGATCGCCCGCCTGACGCTCGACTCGGGTTGCCAGCTGAGCCATGAAGACATCGTCATCACCACCGGCTGCCACGAAGCGCTATCCGCAGCGATCCGCGCGATCTGCGAGCCTGGCGATATCGTCGCTGTCGACTCGCCAAGCTTCCATGGCGTGATGCAGGCGCTCAAAGGCTTCGGCATGAAGGCTCTGGAGCTGCCGACCGACCCGCTCACCGGCATCAGCCTGGAAGCGCTGGAGCTGGCTCTCGAACAATGGCCGATCAAGGCCATCCAGCTCACCCCGACCTGCAACAACCCGCTGGGCTACATCATGCCGGAGGCCAACAAACGCGCCCTGCTGGCCCTCGCCCAGCGCCACGACGTGGCGATCATCGAAGACGATGTGTATGGCGAGCTGGCCTTCCACTACCCGCGCCCACGCACCATCAAATCCTATGACGACGACGGCCGGGTACTGCTCTGCAGTTCGTTCTCCAAGACCTTGGCGCCGGGTTTTCGGGTTGGCTGGATAGCACCGGGGCGTTATCTCGATCAGGTGCTGCACATGAAGTACATGGGCACCGGCGCCACCGCCCAGTTGCCGCAGCTGGCGCTGGCCGAGTACATCGAAGGTGGTCATTACGAGCCGCATCTGCGCCGTATGCGCGCGCAATACGCCCGTGGCCTGGATCAGATGAGCGACTGGGTAAGCCGCTACTTTCCACCTTCGGTACGGGTCAGCCAGCCCCAGGGCGGTTTCATGATCTGGGTGGAGATGCCGGAAGGCTTCGACAGCCAGCGCCTGAACCGCGAACTGGCGGTGCACAAGGTGCAGATCGCGCCGGGCAGCATCTTTTCCGCCGCTGGCAAATACCGCAATTGCCTGCGCATGAACTTCGCCTCACGGCATACCGCAAGCATCGAGGCGGCCGTGCGCAAGGTCGGCGAAACCGTGGCGGCCATGTTGGAAGAATCTAGAGACTGAATCTTTTCAAGCGCAGCGGCGTCCTATCAGCACTCCCCCAGACAGCCGATGGAGGCTGCGACTGTGCCCTTGCGCTTGCTCTTTATTCTTCTGCTGAGCCTCGCTGGCTGCGCCAATCAGGTGCCCATCGTGCCCAGCCAGGCCATCCCCGCAGCCGACTCCTCGTTCGGCGCAGCGCTTGAAGCACGTGCAGCCGAGCATCAGGGCCACTCGGGGTTTCGCCTGTTGCCAGCAAGCAACGAGGCCTTCGCAGCCCGCGCCGAACTGATTCGCGCGGCGCAGCACAGCCTCGATCTGCAGTACTACATCGTGCACGACGGCTTGAGTACTCGGGCACTGGTCAAGGAGTTGCTGCAAGCGGCGGATCGTGGCGTGCGGATTCGCTTTCTGCTCGACGACACCACCAGCGACGGCAAGGATTATCAGATCGCCCTGCTGGCGGCTCACCCGAATATTCAGATCCGCGTGTTCAACCCGCTGCACCTTGGCCGCATGACCGGCGTCACGCGCCTGCTCGGCCGTGGCCTGAACCTGTCACAGCAGCACCGGCGCATGCACAACAAGCTGTGGCTGGCCGACAGCGCCGCGGCCATCGTCGGTGGCCGCAACCTGGGTGACGAATACTTCGACGCCGAGCCGAACATGAACTTCACCGACATCGACATGCTGGCCGTCGGCCCCGTGGCGCATGATCTGTCGCAGAGTTTCGACCAGTACTGGAACAGCTCCCTGAGCAAACCCATCGAGCAGTTCGTCTGGCAGCAACCTTCGCAAAAGGATCTGGACAAGGCACGCAAGGGGCTACGCGATTACCTGGACACCGCCCGCGTGGAGCAGCCGACACTCTACAAGCGCCTGCTCGCTTACCAACAGGAACCACAGTTGCAGAAGTGGCTGGGGGAGCTGATCTGGGCGCCCGGCTTCGCCCTGTGGGATGCGCCAAGCAAGGTGCTGGCCAGCGGCGAGCCGGCCCCGCACCTGCTGCTGACCACCCAATTAGGCCCCCATCTGCAGGCCACAAAGAGTGATCTGGTGATGGTGTCGGCCTACTTCGTGCCGGCCCAGGCAGGCTTGGAGTTCCTCACCGGCCTGGCCGACAAGGACGTGGATATCCGCTTGCTGACCAATGCTCTGGAAGCCACCGACGTACCCGCCGTACACGGTGGCTACGCGCCCTACCGGCAGGAAATGCTCGAGCACGGCATCCGCCTGTTCGAGTTGCGCCGCCAACCTGGCGCCGACTCGCCCCCGGCCTACAGTTTCAGTGGCGGCTCGGATTCCAGCCTGCACAGCAAGGCACTGGTGATCGACCGGCAGAAATCCTTCGTCGGCTCCTTCAACGTCGACCCGCGCTCGGTGCTCTGGAACACCGAAGTGGGTGTGCTGGTGGACAGCCCCAAGCTGGCGGCCTACCTGCGTGAACTGGCCCTACAGGGCATGAAACCCTCGGTCAGCTACGAAGTGCGCCTGCAGCCTGACGGCGACGGCACACGCATGGTCTGGGTCGGTGAGGACGACGGCAAAACCTTCGAGCTGCACGAAGAACCCGGCAACCGCTGGCAGCATTTCAATGCATGGTTCTCGCGAGTCATCGGGCTGGAGAAGATGCTATAGCGTGACGCGCTCGTCGAACGCATCAGGCCGCCAGGCCAGCCACACGAACCCCGCCGCGCCGAGCGCCATGAGGATCGGCAAGGCATGCCCGCTGACCCACTGGCTAACCGCCCCGGTCGCCAGCGGGCCGATCAGGCAGCCGATGCCCCATAGCTGAGCCACGTGGGAGTTGGCGCGAACCAATTGATCATCTCGAAAGCGCTCGCCGATCAGAATCAGCGACAGGGTGAACAGGCCGCCAGCACTGGCGCCGAACAGCACCAGCACCGGCCAGATCAGCGGCGTATGCAGGAGCAGCGGAATGCCCAGGCTGGAGAACAGCAGCACCACCCCGCAGCCACGAAACAGCGTGACCCGCGAGATGCGATCGGCGAGCAGGCCGATGGGTAACTGCAGCGCCGCGTCACCGACCACCACCACGCTGGCCATGAACAGCGCGACTTCCTGGGTGAAGCCCTGACGCAGACCGTAGATCGGCAGAAGGGTGAGCATCATCGCCTCGAAGGCGGCAAACAGCGCCACCGCCCAGGCAATTGCCGGCATACGTTGGCAGAACACCAGCAAACCGCGCCCCGAAGCGCTGTGCGCATCGACCACGGGCGCACCGGTACGGCCGATCAGCAGCAGCGACCCGCCGATCAGCAAGGTGATACCGAACCAGAAGCCCAGGTCCGTATCGGTACCGAGCACGCTCAGCAGCAACGGCCCACATAGCTGGCTCAGCGCATAACCGGTGCCATACAGCGCGACCAAGCGGCCACGCCACTTTTCCACGGCCAACTGGTTGATCCAGCTTTCACCGAGGATGAACACCACGGTCAGGGTCACGCCAAGCAGCAGGCGCAACAGCAGCCACACGGCGTAGCTCTGCATCAGCGCCAACCCGGCGACCGACAGCGCACCGACCAGCAGACACAGCTGCATCAGCCGTGGCGTGGGGCAACGCGAAGCCAGCCGGCCCGCCAGCGAGGCGCCCAACAGCACGCCGATGGCAGGCGTGGCCGCCATGATGCCGATAGCGAACGAGCCATAGCCCCAGCTTTCCAGACGCAAGGACACCAGCGGCATGGTGGTGCCCATCGCCAGGCCGATACTGATCACCGCCGCGCAAACGGCGAAGTAGGTTCCCCAACGCATTACTGGCTCCAAAGGCAAAGCACAGCGGCCGGGCTCCATGGAGCCCGGCCGCCGAGTCGATCTAGCCCGCCTGCTGGCGAGCTTACCCGTGGAGGATCAGAGTTTGATCCAGGTGGCTTTCAGTTCGGTGTACTTGTCGAAGGCGTGCAGCGACTTGTCACGGCCGTTGCCCGACTGCTTGAAGCCACCGAACGGTGCGGTCATGTCGCCACCGTCGTACTGGTTGACCCACACGCTGCCAGCGCGCAACGCACGAGCCGTCAGATGCGCCTTGGAAAGATCCGCCGTCCACACCGCCGCGGCCAGGCCGTAAACGGTGTCGTTGGCGATCTGCACGGCCTGCTCGGCACTCTCGAAACCGATCACCGAAAGCACCGGCCCGAAGATTTCCTCGCGGGCGATGGTCATGGCATTGGTCACGCCGTCGAAAATGGTCGGTTCGACATAAGTGCCGCCGCTCTCTTCCAGGGTGCGTTTGCCGCCGATCACCAACTTGGCGCCGTCCTTGTGGCCGGCCTCGATGTAGCCGAGCACGGTGTTCATCTGCTGGGTGTCGACCAGCGCACCGACATTGGTGTCCGGATCGAGTGGGTTGCCAGCCTTCCAGCCCTTCAGGGCCTCGACCACCATGGGCACGAAGCGCTCCTTGATGGAGTTTTCCACCAACAGACGCGAGCCTGCAGTACACACTTCGCCCTGATTGAAGGCGATGGCGCTGGCGGCGGATTCGGCCGCGGCCTGCAGATCCGGTGCATCGGCGAAGACGATGTTCGGACTCTTGCCGCCGGCCTCCAGCCACACGCGCTTCATGTTCGATTCGCCGGCATAGATCATCAGTTGCTTGGCGATCTTGGTAGAGCCGGTGAACACCAGGGTATCGACGTCCATGTGAAGGGCCAGGGCCTTGCCCACGGTGTGGCCATGGCCGGGCAGCACGTTGAGCACACCAGCCGGAATACCCGCTTCCACAGCCAGAGCCGCAACACGAATGGCGGTCAACGGGGATTTCTCGGACGGCTTGAGGATCACCGAGTTACCGGTAGCCAGCGCCGGGCCGAGCTTCCAGGAAGCCATCGTCAGCGGGAAATTCCACGGCACGATGGCGGCCACTACGCCGACCGGTTCACGGGTGACCAGACCGAGCTGATCGTGGGGCGTCGGCGCGACTTCGTCGTAGACCTTGTCGATGGCCTCGGCGCTCCAACGGATGGCACTGGCCGCAGCAGGAATGTCGATGTTCAAGGAGTCGCTGATCGGCTTGCCCATGTCGAGGGTTTCCAGCAATGCCAGCTCCTCGGCATTGGCCAGCAGCAGTTCGGAGAAGCGGATCATCTTCTGCTTGCGCTTGGCCGGTGCGAGACGCGACCAGGCGCCCGAGTCGAACGCCGCACGCGCCGACTTGACCGCCAGTTCGGCGTCAGCCAGATCGCAACTGGCGACCTGGCCCAGCACCCGGCCGTCGACCGGGCTGATGCACTCAAAGGTTTCGCCACTCTGGGCGGCCTGATACTTACCCTGCACGAAGGCACGGGTCTCGATCTTCAGATCCTTGGCACGCTGCTCCCAGTCGGCACGAGTCAAACGGGTCATTCGGTCATCCTCATTCGTCGGTAAAGGCGCCTAACGCCTTGGAAACTGCGAGCCACACTAAACCAGCGCCCGCAGGATTTTCAATATTCTTGACACTTCGTCGGGGAATCCCCTTGTTACGTTCAATTTATTAAACATAGACTCGAGCCAATCGTTAGCGGCCCGTTGCAAAGCGCAGGTGGTTTTCAACAGCCTGTTACGCCGCGCCGCCCCGGGCCGTCGATGGGCATGGGATGATCGCTGCACGTTCTCGGATTGACCACGGAAGCGAATATGAATATCCAACAGATTGTCGATTTCGCCCAGGGCGGCAGCAGCGCCGAAGAGTACCGCCCAGCCCCTGAAAAAATCCTCAAGGGCGACCCGCTGCAGCAGGTACGCAACCATTACGCCAGCCCTTGCGGCCAGTTCAATGCGGGCGTCTGGGAGGGCGACGTCGGCCAGTGGACGGTGAGCTACACCGAGCACGAATACTGCGAAATCCTCCAGGGCGTTTCCGTGCTGCGCGACGGCGAAGGCAATGCCAAGACTGTGCGCGTCGGCGACCGCTTCGTGATCCCGGCCGGCTTCGTCGGCACCTGGGAAGTGCTGGAGCATTGCCGCAAGGTCTATGTGATCTTCGAGCAGGCCTGACTACTGCCGCTGGTTGAAGCGGAGCCTTGAACGGTTACCGCTCGATCCGCCAGCACCAGCGGCCAGCCGGCGGTGCAACGCTCGATACGCGCCTCGACGCCATAGGCGAGTCGTAGCCAGTCGGGATCCAGTACTTGATCTGCCGTGCCCAGCCGATAGTGGCCGCCGGGCGCCAGCAACAGCAGGCGATCACAATGGCGCAGCGCCAGGTTGAGGTCATGGCAGGCGACCAGGGCGATGCAGCCTTGCTCCTGAGTGAGTTCACGTACCACCTGCAACACCCGCAACTGCCAGCGCAGATCCAGGGCGCTGGTCGGCTCGTCGAGCAATAACAGACGTGGCTCGCTGACCAGCACCTGGGCCAGCCCAACCAACTGGCGCTGCCCGCCGGACAGCTCACTGAGGCGCCGCAACGCCAGCGCCTCGATGCCCAGCCGTGACAGCACGGCGGAAATGCGAGCGTCCGTATCCCCTGCTGCGCCGCGAGCCCGGCAAGCGCCCTGCAGCAGTTCATAAGCCAGCAGCGAGGTCGCCTGGGGCAGATGCTGCGGCAGATAGCCGACGCGCGCGCTCTGTCGCCAGGGCGCAATACCGAGCAGCGCCTTGCCTCCCAACAGCACCTCTCCTGTCGCCTTGTGCATGCCCGCCAGGGCGCGGATCAGGGTCGACTTGCCCACCCCGTTCGGCCCCAGCACCGCCACCATGGCGCCGGGTTCGATAGGCTCCAGGCTCAGGTTCTCCAGCACCAACCGTTTGCCGTGAGCCAGACGCAGGTTACGAATCAGCAGGCTCATCCACTCACACTCCGCCCACGGGCCAGGATCAACGCCACGAACAGCGGCACACCGACCACTGCGGTCACCAGGCCGACCGGCAAGATGACGCCGGGCAGCAAGGCGCGGCTGGCCAGCGATGCCAGCGACAGCAGCAAGGCGCCGGCAAGGGCGCTGCCGGGCAGGAAGAAGCGGTGATCCTCCCCGAGCAGCAGGCGCGCTACATGGGGGCCGACCAGGCCGACAAAGCCCACTTCACCAACGAACGCCGTCGCCACCCCGGTCAGCAGGCTGACCCGTAACAGCGCCAGCGCGCGCAGGCGCTCGACACGAATACCGAGGCTGCGCGCCTGCTCCTCCCCTGCTCGCAAGGTGGTCATCGCCCAGGCCTGACTCATGGCCCACAACAGGCACAGCGACAGCACCCCGGCAACCAGCGCGACCCGCTGCAGATCGGCACGCGCCAGGCTGCCGAGCGTCCAGAAGACGATCTGCTGCAGGGCGTCGGCGCTGGCCAGGAACTGCAACATGCCGACCAGTGCGTTGAGCCCGAACAACAGAGCGATCCCGAACAGCACCAGGGTGTGCAGCGCGGGGCCGAGCAGGCGCGCCATCAGCAGCAACAGCAGGCAAGCAAGCAAGGCGCAAACGAACGCCGCCAGCGGCAACAGCACCTGCTGGCCCAGGCTGCCAAGCGACGGGTTGAACACGATGACCAGCGATGCGCCCAGTGTCGCGGCAGCGCCAACGCCCAGGGTGAAAGGGCTGGCCAGGGAGTTGTTCAATGCAGTCTGCATTTCCGCACCGGCCAGCCCAAGGCTGGCACCGACTACCAGGGCCATCAACGCGTACGGCACGCGCACTTCGTGAATGATCACCCACCGCGCAGGCGCCAGACTTTCCGGCTGCAGCAACCCCTGCAGCACCTGCCACCAGCCGAGGCCCGCCGGGCCGGTGGCCAGGTCGCTGATGAAGGACGCGCCAAGCAGCAGGGTCAGAATCCCCAGGCAGATCACCCGGCGCCAGGCCAGTCGCCGATAACCGCGGCGCAGTTCGCTCGCACTCACAGGCTGATCCAGTAGGTGCCTTGCAGCGGCACCGGTTGAAACTCGGCGTACAACTGCGCGAGCGTGGCTTGAGGGTCGAGGTCGGCGAATACGTCGGGGTACAGCCAGCGGGCGAATACCTGCACCGCCACCACATTGAAGGGGCTGTTGTAGAAACCGTGCCAGATGGCATGGGTCTGCCCATTGCGGATCGCCGCCAGGTGGCGGATGCCGCCCTTGCTGACCAACCGCTGCAACGACTCACGGGCCGGCTCGGCTTGCACGCCAGGCCCCAGGGCAATGTAGGGCGCGCCCTCGGCCAGGCTGTTCGCCGAACCCACCGCGCTGGCCACGTAATGATCCACCGGCTGGCTGAGCAGCAATTCGAGACTCAACACACCGGCATGCCCCGGCAGATAGTCCGTTGCCAGGCTACGACCACCAGCAGCTTCCAGCAGGCCGGCGAGCATGCCGCGCGCCATGCTTTCGCAGCAACCATCGCCCAGCCCGGCTCGGCTATGCAGGAACACCTGGGGGCCGGGCGGGCCTGGCAATGCATCGCTTACCGCAGCAAGTGCCCTGGCGTGCGCAGCGACGAATGCCTCTGCACGCGCTTCGCGCCCCAGGGCCCTGCCCAGCAGGCGGATGCTCAGCGGGGTATTGATCAGCGGCTGCTCGCGGAAATCGACGAACAACACCGCGACGCCAGCACGCTGCAACTGCTCGGTAAGACGCTGCTGGTGGCTGCCGGGGCCATGACCGGACAGGCTGAAGATCGCCAGATCCGGCGCCAGGCTCAGCACCTGTTCCAGGCTGAAGGTATCGGCCGAGCCCTGGCCAATGCGCGGCACCTGCTGCAACGCCGGAAAGGCTTCGCGGTACTGCCGGTCGGTGCCGGGATCGATCAACGCCAGGTCAGCCGGCATACCCACCAGACGGTCGAGCACCTGCTGGCCCTCGAGAATCCCCAGCACCGGCAACAGGCGCCCCTCGCCGAGAACGATGCGCTGCACCTGCGCGGGCACCTCGACCTGACGCCCGGCGATATCGGTGAGCACCTGCCCGGCGTTAGCCAAGGTGGACTGCAGTGCCAGCAAGATGAGCAAAACGCCCGGCATCACACCGGGCGCACGGATCGACCAACCCATCAGATACGCAGCGCCACACCGAGACGCACTTCGCGACCGGGCTCGTAGGAACCACGAACGCCCTCGAAGTCGGGTATGTGGGTGAAGTCTTCGTTGCTGGCGTGATCCAGGTACTGCTTGTCGAACAGGTTCTTCAGGGTCAGGGTCAAGGTCAGGCGGTCGGCCGCCAACGGCAACCACTCCGCGTACAGGTCATGCACGCCATACCCCGGTTTGCTCACCGTGCCCTCCCCGGTGTGCAACGAGTCGATGCTCTCCACGAAACGGCCCTGCCAGCCAACCGTGAGGTTCTCGTTGGCGCGGTAATCGGCGAAGGTCGTCCAGGTGTCGCCAAGGCTGGTGCCCTGGCCGTTGTGTTCGTAGACGTTCAGGCGGCGCCCATCGAGCCGGGCATTGTTGTGGTGATAGCTCAGGCCGGCACTCACGCGCTGCCAGTGGTAGGCGGTCTGCAGCAGCACGCCTTCGCTCTTCAGGTCACCGATGTTGCCGTAGACGTTGGGCGCGCCGATGGGGTCGGCGACGGCGTCCTTGATGCGCGTCTCGTAGAGTTTGCCAGACAGCTCCCAGCTGGCCAGCCGATACTCGAAACCGACCTCGCTGGTGCGAGCGCGCTCGGCCTTGGTGTTCGGGTCATTGCGCGAGGAGTCCATCTTGAAGGCATCGCGCACCTGCGGGCCACGCAGGGCACGGGTATGGCCGGCGAGCAGGGTCAGCTCGGGAGTCAACGCATAGCGCGCGCTGAGGTTTGGGCTGACGCCGTCTTCGCGGAAGCGCTGGTCGTCGCGATCATCGAGCTTGTAACGGTCATAGCGCAGGCCGGCACCGATCTGCAGGCGCTCGGTCAGTTGCAGGCTGTCCTGCACATAGAGGCCGAGGATGCTGCCATCTTCGCTGGTCTCTTCACGATTACCCTCTGGGCCGAGGGTGCCGCGGTCGTCGCGATAATCGACGCCGTAGGTCAGCGTGTGACGCCCCAAGTGGCTGGTGTTGCGCAGGTCGAAACCGCTGCTGCGCGTGCTGCCGAAGTACAGGCCGAAACGCCCGTCCTGCTGCAGCTCGACTTCGTTGTGGAAGGTGGTCAGCTCGACATCGACGAGGTCGTTGTCCAGCGGCTTGAAGGCGTAGTTGAGCGTCCAGGTCTCCCGCTCGCTGCGCATCGGATACAGGCGGTTGAAGCCGCTGGGAATCCACTGCGGGCGCTGGCTGCGCTCGCCGTCGTCGGTGCGCTGCTCATAGCTCAGACGCAGGGTCTGGGATTCGCTGAGCTTGCCCACCAGCTTGGTGAAGCCGAGCTTCTGCCGCGCGCCAGTACCCAGCACGTCGTCGTTGTTGCCGTCTTCGTAATCGTTCTGATCCTGATAACTGGCCACCGCCAGCGCCGACCAGTTCTCGTTGAAGCGGCCGTACAGGCTGGTACTGCTCTTGTAGCCTTCGCCGTTGCTGAAGTAACCGCCCTTGACCAACGCGCCAAAGGACTCGCCCTCGCGCAGCAGATCGTCCGGGTCTTTGGTCACAAAGCGGATGGAGCCACCCAGCGCACCCGGGCCAGCGGTTGCGTCGCCGGTACCGGCCTGCACCTCGGCGCGCTTGAGCAGCTCAGGCTCGATGCCGATTCGTCCGGTGTGGTGGAAGGTCTGCCCGGCCTGGCTGGCACCGTCGATGGTGATGTTCAGTTGGGTATCTTCGAAACCGCGCAGGTAGAGCTTCTGGGCGATCCCCGCGCCGCCACCGACGGTGACTTCCGGGTTGCTCTCGAACACGTCCTGCAGGTCATTAGCCTGCAGGCGCTCGATCTGCTCGGCCTCGACGGTATCAGCGCGCTCGCTGGCCACCGCCGTCACCGAACTGGGTGCCAGCTCCAGCGACGAAGCAGTGCTCTGCGCCTGGGCATTGCCCAGAAAACCGCCGGTGACCAAGGCGCCCAGCAATGACAGTCGATAAGGACAACGGTGCATGAATGATCCCTCCCCAAGAAAGATGCAAATATTTCGTATTTGCAAATTCTTATCGAATACAGCGCTGGGGACGTACAACTTTTACAACTGTTACGACTGGCCGCTCGCCTGCTGCGGCAGGCAGATGGTCATCTGCAGGCCGCCACCCTCTCGATTGCTCGCCCGGATGCTGCCGCCCGTGGCACGAATCTGCCGTTGCGCCAGCGCCAATCCGAGGCCGTAACCGGCACGCTCGCTGCCCGCCCGGAAGAACGGCTGGAAGATCCGCTCCAGCCACTGTTCGTCAACGCCCGGGCCCTGATCACGGATCTGCAACTGCCAGGCCTGCTCATCGGCCTGCAGGTCGACCTCGACCACTCCACCTGGCGGTGTGTGGTCGAGGGCATTGCGCACCACGTTCTCGATGGCCTGCCCCAGCGCGCGATGACTGCTGCCAGCCAGCACCGCCTGCCCCGGCAGATGCGCCAGCAGTTGGCGATCCGGGTACTCGAAGCGGGCATCATCGAGAATGCTGTCGAGCAACTCGGTGAGATCGAGGGTTTCGTCACGCAACTGCGGACGCTCGTTCTCCAGCCAGCTGAGGGTCAGGGCATCCTCGACCAACTGGCGCATGCCGTTGCAATCGTCACGGATGCGCTCGAGCAACACGCGGCTGTCGGCGCCCTGTTCGGCCAGGCTGACCGCCATTTCGATGCGGGTCAGCGGCGTGCGCAGTTCGTGGGACATGTCCGCCAGGCGCTGGCGCTGGTCGATGATCAGTTGCCCGGTGCGCTCGGCCATGGCGTCGAAGGTATCCGCCAGGCTGGCCAGCTCATCATTGCGCGAACCGAGCAGCGAGCGCACCCGCACGTCGTAGCGGCCATCGCTGAACTGCCGCGTGGCCTGTTCGAGTCGCCGTAGCGGCTGCATCAAGTGGCGGTACAGCACCAGGCACACGATCAGCAGCAGCACCAGCGGCACCACCAGTTGCAACAACAATTTGGCGTAGTGCCAGTTCAGGCCGGGGCGCATGCGTTGGGGCAACTGGATCAGAAAACTGGCACTGCGATCACTGAAGGGAATATCCATGATCGGGTTTTCCGCGAAGTACAGGTGGATCTTCCAGCTGACATCGCGGCCCAGGCCGAAACCTTCTTGAAAGCGTTCCGACAGCTCGCCGGCCAGCGGCCGCACCTCGGCTTGCACCACAGCGGCCCAAGTCTGCTCCTGCTGCTGCAACGTATTGAGCCAGCGCTCCAGCGCCTGGTGATCGCCACCGCGATACAGCGACTCGGCCTGTTCGCCATAGTGCCGCAACGTGCGCTGGTGCTCGGCGTCGATAAAGCTCATGCGCTCTTCGGTCTGCCAGGCGACCCGGGCGATGATCCAGAACAGCCCGACGCTGCCCACGGCGATGACGATGCACAGTTTCCAGAACAGGCGCCGGTTCATTGGAATACGTAACCCCGGCCATGCAGGGTCTGCAGGCGATCCGTCGCCAGGCCCGCCTCTCCCAGCAACCGGCGTATGCGGCTGATGTGCATGTCCAGGCTACGGTCATAGCTGCTGTAATCGCGTTCCAGCACCGTGCGATACAGGTAGGGCTTGCTGAGCGCTTCACCACGGTAGCTGACCAGATGCCAGAGCACACGAAACTGGATCGGCGTGAGGCTGACCTCGCGCTCGTTGACCGTGACCCGCTGGGCATGACGCTCGAGGCGCAATTCGTCGACCTGCAGTTGCTGCACGTCTGCCGGGCGCACGCTGTCGGTCACCCGGGTACGCCGCAACACGGCATCGATGCGCAGTTGCAGCTCGGTGATGTTGAACGGTTTGGGCAGGTAGTCATCGGCACCATGGCGCAGGCCACGAATGCGTTCTTCCTCGGCGCCACAGGCAGTCAGCATGATCACAGGCGTCTGCTGGTGCTCACGCAGGCGGCGCAGAACGGAAAAGCCGTTGAGATCCGGCAGCAGCACGTCCAGCAGCACCAGATCCGGCGCATCGCTGATCGCCATGCCGAGCCCCGCTTCGCCCAAGTGACTTGAGCTAGTGGCATAGCCTTGCCCGCGCAACAGCTCACCGAGCTGTGCGCACAAGGTACGGTCGTCCTCGATGATCAGAATGCGTGCAAGGCTGGCCGACATCCCCCCTCCAATTCGGCACGCCACGCGCCAGAACGTCAAAGATAATAATTATCAAGAAGGATAAGCCTATCAACTGATGGTGTCAGCCGTCGGATAAACCGACAGTTTTTAGAAGAGCCCCTAAAAAACTGGCGTCCAAAAGCCGCAAGATGACAAAATGCCACTACTCATAATCCTAGCGCGCAACAGTAGATTTACAGGAGCGCCTTCGTCGTGCCGGTTCCAACCCCATTTCCCTACACAAAGCTCGTGGTCGGCATGCTTGCCGCTTTACATGGGTTGTTTTTCGTCGAGACCTCTCAAGCACGAGGTAATGGTGGCAATGGGTACAGTACTGCGGGTAACGGCGGTCAGGGGGATGGCCAAAGCGGTGGCGGGGGTTACTGGGGAAGCTGGGATACACGCCAGACTGGCAGCGAAGGCAATGGCGCCATAGGTGGTCATGGTCATGTTGCCGATGGGGGGGCAGGTGGCAATGCTGGCCGCCAGTTGAATAGCAGCGTTGCACAGTTGAACAGCGCAAATGGGCAGAACGGAAGTGCAGGACAGAATACCCAGACGGGATACGGTGCCGGTGGAGGTGGCGCCGGAGGTGCAGGCGTTTTTCTGAACGGTGATGGCCTGTCAGTCAACCTGGCACCTTCCAGTCATCTGCAAGGAGGCAACGGCGGCAACGGTGGAGAGGCAATCCTGGCTGCAGGCGGTGGTGGTGGTGGTGGTGCCGGCATTCAGGGTACCGGCAACCGCACCTATATCCAGATTGGAACAGCGGCGCAGGTCACCGGCGGCAACGGTGGTAATGGCGGCAATAGCCTCAATAACGATCCGACCTCCGGTGGGGGAGGCGGTGGTGGTGGCGGCAGCGGTGTGAACCTACAGGGCAACGCCAATACCCTGGAGGTACTGGGGCAGATACGAGGCGGCAATGGCAGTACTGGCGGTAGCGCACCCGACAGCACCCGCAACGGTATAGGCGGCATGGGCGCCGCAGGTGTTCGCCTGCAGGGCAATGACAACAGACTGATTGTCACTGGTTTGATCAGCGGAGGCCTGAGCGCTACCGACGGACGCTATGCGGAGTCGGTAAGACTCCTGGGTAACAACAATCGCCTTGAGTTGCACGCTGGGTATTCGTTCCAGGGCAACGTGGCGTCTACAGGTACCGGCAATGCGCTGGTACTGGGCGGTACTAGCCAGGCCAGCTTCGACCTGGGTTCCATCGGCACGCAGTTGCTCAATTTCACATCATTCGAGAAGACGGGAAGCAGTACCTGGACACTGACCGGTACCAACCACAATAGCCGCAACTGGAGCGTGCTGGGCGGCACCTTGATCGGTTCGACGAACAGTTTTGGCAATGGCAACCTCAGCACTACTGCCCATCTGGTGTTCGACCAGTCTCAAGCCGGCACCTATAGCGGCTCCATCAGCGGTACTGGCAATCTGAGCAAAGCGGGGGCCGGAACCCTGACACTACTCGGCAACCATACCTATACAGGTATGACCACCATTGCCCAAGGCACTCTGCAGGTAGGCAGTGGAGGAAGCGGTAGTTCGCTAAACGGAAATGTGGTCAACCACGCCACACTGGTGTTCAACCACTCGAACAGCGCCCAACTCAACGGCACCCAATCAGGCACAGGGCAACTGATCAAAAGCGGCACGGGCACACTGATCCTCACCGGCATTAACAACCACACCGGAGGTACTCAGATCAGTACAGGCAATCTGCAGATCGGCAATGGCGGTACTACTGGCAGTATCACCGGCAATATCAGCAACAACGCGGCCCTAAGCTTCAATCGCAGCGACACCCTCACCTATGCAGGCAACATCACCGGCACCGGGCGCGTTAATCAGGCAGGCAGCGGCACGCTGATTATCACTGGCGACAATCAGCATACCGGCGGTACCCAAATCAGTGCAGGCACCCTGCAGATCGGTAACAGCGGTACAACCGGCAGTATCAGCGGCACTATCCTCAACAACGCCACCCTTAACTTTGATCGCAGTGATGACATCATTTACCTGGACACCATCTCGGGTACTGGCCAGGTAGTGCAAACGGGGAGCAGCAATCTCACCCTTGGCAATGGCAACAGCTATCAGGGTGGTACCCGAATCGTCAGCGGCAGCTTGACTGGCGACATAGGCAGCTTTGGTAGCGGCGCCATCGTCAATGACGCCACCCTGATCATCGACCAGCAATTCGACGGCATACTGAACAACAGACTGTCCGGCAGCGGCGCCCTGCGCAAGACCGGTACCGGCAAGTTGATCATCGAAACCAACAGCAGCGCAGGCAGTGGCACGCTGATCGAATCAGGCAGCCTGATCGTCGGCGGTTCGGCCGGCAGCGTTGCTACATTAAGCAGTGTGCTGATCAGCGCCGCTGACACCCGCCTCGGCGGGCACGGACGGATCATAGGTGACGTGCAGATGCTCAATGGCTCGACCTTGGCCCCCGGCAACTCCATCGGTACCCTTACCGTGGACGGCAACCTGAGTTTTGCCGCGGGGTCGACGTTCGAAATTGAGGTCGATCCCAGCGGCACCTCGGATCGGCTGATCAGTACTCAGACCGTCGACCTCGGTGGAACCACCTTACAAGTGCTCGCCAATCTCGGCGATTGGTCAGCGGCGACCACTTACACAATCATCAGCGCAGGTCGGGTCGACGGAACCTTCGCTGCGGTGAGCAGCAACCTAGCCTTCTTGACCACGAGCCTGGACTACAGCCTTGCCAACGAGGTGCACCTGACGTTGCTGCGCAACGACGTTCGCTTCGACAGCGTGGCCCATACTTACAACCAGCGCGCCACGGCCGATGCGGTCGAGTCGGCCGGTGTAGAGCAGCGTGTCTACAGGGCGGTCAGCGTACTCGACCCGGATGGTGCGCGGCTCGCCTTCGACAGCCTGTCCGGCGAATTGCACGCCAGCCTGCAAAGCGCGCTGCTCGACGATAGTCGCTACCTGCGCGACGGCATCAATGCACGCCTGTTGGCCGCTCAGCATCTGCTGGCAGGTAGCGGGCGGCTCAACAGCGGAGACGGCGTGAACCTATGGCTACAAGGCTATGGTGGACAGGCACAGAATGAAGACGACGGCAATGCCAGCAACCTGAATCGCGATAGCAACGGAACACTGCTCGGTGGCGACCTGGCCCTCGGCGATAACTGGCAAGTCGGCGCAGCCGTTGGCCTGGGTAAAACTGACATCAAGGACGGCCGCGACGCGTCGGCAGACATCGACTCACGCTCCCTGGCCGTCTATGCCAGCGCTGAATGGAATGCCATCAAGCTGCGAACGGGCGCGGCACGCTCCTGGCATGACGTCAGCACACGACGCAAGGTCAAGGCGGGGACATTCAGCGAGCAAACCCACGTTAGCTACGCTGCCAATACCACACAGGCTTTCGCCGAGCTGGGCTATCGTCTGCAGTTTGCAGACTATCAGGTAGAGCCCTTCATCGGCCTTGCCCATGCCCAGGTCGAGCGGGACGGTTTCCGCGAACGCGGTGGCGACAGCGCCCTGCAGGCTCGCCGCGAGAAACACGATCTAAGCTACTCGACGCTGGGCGTTAATGGTGTCCTGCCGCTCGGCAGGCTGGGCAATACCCCAGTGAGCCTGCAAGGCAGCCTTGGCTGGCAACGCGCGCTCCGCGACGCTTCTGCCGATAGCCGCCACGGCCTTGCCAGCGGCGAAATCTTTCGCGTACGCGGTACGCCCACAGAGCGCAACAGTGCCACAGCTAGGCTCGGTCTCAGCGCGCAACTGACCGCAAAAGTGAACGTAACACTGGACTACAGTGGGCGCGTCGGCGAAAGCGTTACGGACAATAGCCTCCGCCTGGGTGTATCCATCGGATTCTGAACAGCGACCAAACAAGCACAACGCTTATCAGGGAGCTCAGGGTGGTGTTAGCGGAAGCCACCAGAACTGGCCGATTGAATCCAATCCATACCGGATCGCCACGGAGGCGCCAGAGCAGTTAGCCATCGCCATACAACGCCACCTGACCTACCGCCTGCCAACGCGGCAAATACAGAAACGGTGGCGACGCGCTGGCCAGCGCATTGTCCAGTTCCAGGCGATACCAAGTGCTCTGTATGCCCTCCACGCACGCGGGATGTTCACATCAGGGAGGCCCACCTGTTGCCAATCGCCAATGCGCAACGCGCCAAGCAGCTCCGAGAGCTCCACCGTGGATGCGTGCTCAATCAGGCGCTAGGCCTCGGTAATTCACAGCGCATGCTTCGACTCGTCAGCCAACAAAGGCCCACCCAGCAGTCACAGGCAGAACAGCAGAACCGCTCTCACCCCTGCGTGCCCCACATGGATGGGGGAAATGCCGCGCGCCAGCCGGGAGCGGGCGCGGATCGCGGGAAGATCCTGCCCGCCCTAACCCGCCACCTGCTCCGCCGGCGAGACGATGCTGCTCTTGCCGCGCGAGCGCCCGGAGCTGAGGTAATCGGCGATGGATTCCTGGGTGACTTCGCCAAGGAAGTCGTTGTCGGCGCTGAGCACCGGTAGCCAGGAGCGGTTGAACTCGTACATGCGCGACAGCAGGATGCGCAGGTGTTCGTCGTGGGAGGCGGTGGCGTTGAACGGCTGCAGGAATGGCTGTACCGAGCCGCCCTGCCCGCGCAGGTCACGGCGGCGAATGTAGCCGAGGGCCTTCTTCTGCGCATCGGTCACCACCAGGTGGCGGCGGTCATGCTCTTCCATCAATTCCACGGCGTCGGCGACTGCGGTTTCCGGCAACACCGACGGGGCATCGTCGGCAGCGTCTTCGGCACGGATCAGCAGCAGGCGCTTGAGGGTGCTGTCCTGACCGACGAAACCGCTGACGAAGTCGTCTGCAGGATGCGCCAACAGGGTATCCGGGTGATCGAACTGGAGCAGCTTGCCATCCTTGAAGATGGCGATCTTGTCGCCCAGTTTGATGGCTTCGTCGATGTCGTGGCTGACCATGATCACGGTCTTGTTGAGCGCCCGCTGCATCTGGAAGAACTCGTTCTGGATGGCGTCGCGGTTGACCGGGTCGACCGCGCCGAAGGGTTCGTCCATCAGCAGTACCGGTGCATCGGCTGCCAGGGCACGGATCACGCCGATACGCTGTTGCTGGCCACCGGACAGCTCACGGGGATAGCGCGACAGGTATTGCTTGGGCTCCAGTTGCACCATGCTCATCAGCTCGACCGCCCGCTCGTGGCAACGCTTCTTGTCCCAACCGAGCAACTTGGGCACCACGGTGATGTTCTCCTCGATGGTCATGTTGGGGAACAGACCGATCTGCTGGATCACATAACCGATGTTGCGACGCAGGGTCACTTCGTCGATGCCGGTGGTGTCTTCGCCGTTGATCAGCACCCGCCCGGAGGTCGGTTCGATAAGCCGGTTGATCATCTTCAGCGTGGTGCTCTTGCCACAACCGGACGGGCCGAGAAACACGCAGATCTGCCCTTCGTCGACGGTCAGGCTGACTTCGTTGACGGCTACGACGTCTTTGCCTTTCTGGTGAAATTTCTTGGTCAGTTTATCGAGTTGAATCATGTCCGAATCCTCAGTGGGCGGCTTTCAGGCCACGGGGAGTGAGCGTTTTCTGCAGCCACTGCAAAAACAGGTCGGCGACGATGGCGAGCAGGCTCACCAGCACCGCGCCGACGAGAAGGGTGGCCATGTCGCTGCGACTGATGGCCGTGAGAATCAGCACGCCAAGGCCGCCAGCGCCAATGGTGGCGGCGATGGTCATCACACCGATGTTCATCACCACGGCGGTGCGCACGCCAGCCAGAATGACCGGCACGGCGATGGGCAGCTCGACCATGCGCAGGCGCTGCCAGAAACTCATGCCGATGCCTTTACCCGCCTCGCGAATGCCCGGCTCGACGCTGCTCAACGCCAGGTAGGTGTTGCGCAGGATCGGCAGCAGTGAATAGAGGAACACGGCGGTGACGGCCGGCAGCGGCCCGAGGCCCTGGCCGAACTGCGAGTAGAACGGCAACAGTAGCCCGAACAGCGCGATGGCCGGCAGCGTCAGCACCACGGTAGCGGCGCCCTGCAGCGGCCCGGCAATCCACGGGAAGCGGGTCATCAGAATGCCCAGCGGCACACCAATGACGATCGCCAGGCCAACGGCGATGCCCACCAGGGCGATGTGCTCACCGGTCAGGCTGACGACTTGTGCCCAGTCGATATGCTGAAAAGCGGTCATGAAATCCATATCAACGATCCCCCTCGATCAGTTTCTGTTCACGAAGGAAATCGGCGGCCACCGCAGCGGGTGTCTCGCGGTCGACATCGACGCGGGCGTTGAGGCGACGCATGGTGGCGTCGTCCAGGCGCTCGGCCAGGGGTTTGAGCAGGGCCTCCAGATCAGGGTGCTCCTTCAGGTAGTCGGCATTCACCACAGGGGCTGCGGTGTAGTCAGGGAAGTAGCCCTTGTCGTCCTCAAGCAGGCGCAGGCCAAAGGAGTCCAGACGGCCATCGGTGGTGTACACCAGGCCGACGAACACCTGACCGTTGCGCAGCGCGGTGTAGACCAGGCCAGGATCCATCTGGCGGATCTCGTTACGGGTGAAGGTCAGGCCATACTCCTTGACCAGCCCATCGAGGCCGTCGGAGCGGTTGGCGAATTCGATATCCAGTGCCAGCAGGCGATTGCCGTCACCCGATTGCTGCGTGGCTTCGGCCAGGTCGCTGATGTTTTTGATATCGGGGTGCTCCTCGGCGACCTTCTCCGGCAGTGCCAGGGCATAGGTGTTGTTGAAGCGGGTCGGCGTCAGCCAGATTGCACCGGTCTTGGCATCCAGCTCCTTGACCCGTGCGTAGGCAGCTTCCTTGTCGAGGCGCTCGGTCACCTTGTTGTAGGCCACCAGCGAGGTACCGGTGTATTCCCAGGTCAGATCCAGTTGGCCGTTCTTCATGGCATTCCAGGCAATGGTGCTGCCCAGATTGCCGACGATGCGCGACTGATAGCCGTGGGGCTGCAGGTACTGCGCGGTGAGTTCCGAGAGGATCGCCTGCTCGGTAAATACCTTGGCGCCGATGCGAATTTCCGCCGCCTGGCTGGTAGCGGCCAGTAGCATGCCGAGGCCAAGAACAAATGACTTCATCAAGGTCTCCATTAGCGGGCCAGGCCTCGCTCGAACCAGAAACGGCTGACCGCGGCCACCAGGCCGTCGAGCAGCAGCGCCAGCAGGGCAGTGGCTGCCGCGCCCAGAATCAGCAATGGCTGATCTTCCAGGGCAATAGCCGGAAAGATCAGACTGCCGAGGCTGTTGGCGCCGATCAGAAAAACCAGCGGTGCAGTGCCAACGTTCAGCGCCAGCGCGACGCGCACGCCGCCAACGATGATCGGTACGGCGTTGGGCAATTCGACCTGCCAGAGCACCTGGCCGGGTGTCATGCCGATACCGGTGGCCGCCTCCTTCAGCGAACCCGGCACGTTGCGCAAACCTTCATAGGTGTTACGCACGATGGGCAGCAATGAGGCGAGAAACAGTGCGAGCACCGCCGGGCCATTGCCGATACCGACGATGGACAGGGCAATCGCCAGCACCGCCAGCGGCGGCACGGTGTTGCCCACGTTGAACACCTGCATGATGCGCTCGGCACTGTGCTCGCGCCCCGGTCGACTGAGCAGGATGCCCGCGGGGATTCCCACCGCCAGCGCTGCGAACATCGACAGGAACACCAGATACAGATGCGCCTGCAGGTAGAAGATGAGGTCTTCGCGGTGCGAAGCGAGCACTGCGGGGGTGATCCAGTGGATCAGCAAGGCCAGTACCGCAACCAGCGCCACAGCGCCCAGCAGCACCTTGCCCAAGCTTTTCAGCATGTTTCGACTCCAATCAGCAACGGGCATCAGCCCGTCGAGCTGGCCGGACGCGTTGCGCGTCAGCCGTCAAACACCGGAAGGAAAAACAACTCGTCAGACTCTCTGCATGCCTCTGCAGATGTGCCTCACAGCCTCCCGGCCCATGTGTACTCGACCGCTCATACGCTGCTGCGGTTCAACCCTTTTGCCATCGTTCTGCCATGTGCGAACGCCCACCAGCGCCACACATCCAGTTACAAGCCAGGTATCATCGGCCCTCCGTGGTACTCGCCGGGATGGCGAAACCCAGCTCTCAAAGGAGACCTTGTGCTCGACCTCGTAGCCGCCTTCATCGTCCTCACTACCCTGCTCACCTACGTCAACTACCGCTTCATCCGCCTGCCGCCGACCATTGGCGTGATGGCCACCGCGCTGATCTTTTCGCTGATCGCCCAGGGCCTGAGCCAGCTCGGCTACCCGCTGATCGAGCTGGAAGCCCAGGAAATCATTCGCCGCATCGATTTCTCCGACATTCTCATGACCTGGTTCCTGCCGGCCCTGCTGTTCGCCGGTGCCCTGCACGTGGACTTGAGCGACCTGCGCAGCTACAAGTGGCCCATCGGCTTACTGGCTACCGTCGGCGTACTGATCGCCACCAGCGTGATCGGCACACTGGCGTTCTACATCTTTGCCCTGTTCGGCTGGCACGTGGATTTCATCTACTGCCTGCTGTTCGGCGCATTGATCTCGCCTACCGACCCGATTGCGGTGATGGGCATTCTCAAGTCGTCGGGCGCACCAAAGCCGCTGGCGACCACCATCGTCGGCGAGTCGTTGTTCAATGACGGCACCGCAGTGGTGGTGTTCACCATCCTGCTCGGCATCCTGCAACTGGGCAGTACGCCGACGCTGGGGACGGTGAGCTGGCTGTTCATCCATGAGGCCGTGGGCGGGCTGCTGTTCGGCGCGGCGCTGGGCTATGGCGTGCTGCTGATGCTGCGCAGCATCGACCAGTACCAGGTCGAAGTGATGCTCACCCTGGCGCTGGTATTCGGCGGCGCGGCACTGGCTGCACGGCTGCACGTGTCCGGGCCGATCGCCATGGTGGTGGCCGGCCTGATCATCGGCAACATGGGCCGCAAGCATGCGATGTCGGACGAATCGCGCCGCTACGTGGACGGTTTCTGGGAGTTGATCGACGAAATTCTCAATGCACTGCTGTTCGCCCTGATCGGTCTGGAGCTGCTGCTCCTGCCGTTCTCGTGGCTGCACATCATCGCAGCCTTCGTGCTTGGCGGCGCGGTACTGGTGGCGCGTCTGCTGACCGTTGCTCCAGCCATTCTGTTCATGCGCCGCAGCGCTGGCGGGCGCCGCCAGGTGTCCCACGGGGCGATCCGCATCCTCACCTGGGGCGGCTTGCGGGGTGGCGTATCGGTAGCCCTGGCACTGTCGCTGCCACTGGGTGAGGAACGTGACCTGCTACTGAGCCTGACCTATATCGTCGTGCTCACCTCGATCCTGCTGCAGGGATTGTCCATCGGGCCGTTGGTCAGCCGGCTGTACCGCGACATGCCGAAAGCCGCTACGGACGATCATCACTAGCCGCGTAAGCAAACTGGCGACATGCGTGTCGCCAGCTCTTCACATCTAAAGACGTGACTCCAACACCAGCAGGTTATTTTCCACGCGCCAGCCAACCCGGTTGAGATAGCTCATACCAAGCAGCGCCTCCTTCGGCGATGCGCCTTCCAGCACCACGGCTTCAACGCCCAGCACCTGCAGCGCGCCGACACTCACCTTGTCGAGCGTGATGCGCCATCCGCGGGCAGTACCACTGGCGGTATTGACCTGAATCGGCTGCCCGCGCGTGCGGTAGTCGATGCCAAGACGACGGGCCTGGGTTTCATTGAGGGCGACAGAAGTAGCGCCGGTATCGACCAGAAACTGCTGCGAGCGGCCATTGATCGCGCCCTCAGCCCAGTAATGACCACCATTGCTGCGGGCGATGCTCAGGGTCTGTTTCTGCGGCTCGACGAAACCGTCGGTGTTGTATTCACGGCTCAGGCTGTAGCTGCGCTCCACGCCGTCGACTCGCAACACGGCGCTGCGGCTGTCGGCGCTTACCACCTGCACGCCCCCCGGCCCACTCTGGCCCACACGCACCAACTTGCGCTGGCCATCGACAGAAATGACTGCAGCCCCCGGGAACAGGCCGACGACCTGCACCTGCGGTGCAGCCAGAGTCAACTGAGCAGCCAGCAGGCCGGCCATGCCACAGATCAATCGACGCATCCCTGCCTCTCTCGCCTAATCGAAGGGGTAGTGTTGGCCCCAGCGCTCGAAGACCGGACGCAACGCGTCGTGCTCAACGAGTTCGGCCATACGCTGGTCATACAGCTTCGCCAGTGCGCGGCCGCGCTGGGTATCGGCAAAGCCGATGTACAGCGGCAAACGAATCAGGTCGGTGACCCGGTACTTCGACGGGTCGGAAGCACCCGCAAGCACCTCCTGAACCTCGGGCTGGGCATCGATGTAGTAGTCGGCATGATCGTAGGCAAGCATCGGCAAGATGCCGCCACGGCGCAGCAGTTCGTTGTAGTGTTTGAGGCCAGGAATGTAGCGCTGGTACTCGTAACCGCGCATCCACACCAGACGCGAAGCGGAGAGCGCTTTCTGATCCGGCAGGGGCTTGCTGGCCAGGCTCAGGGCGCTGATCAAATCCGAGTCGTAGTGCCAAGTCGGGTACACCACACCGCCGCTGACCTCGTTCTGGTAGGACGCCACCCAGGCATCCGCCTCACCACGCTGCACAAGGCCGACTGAACGGGTGTAGGGCACGATCTGCATGTCCAGCTTGACCCCTGCGGGCTCGAATACCAGGCGCAGGATGTCCCAGGACAGGCCCGTGCCGTCAGCATTGATGCGATCCACCCAAACATCGCTGGCCATGCGGATGTTCGCGGGCACCTCGCTGCTCGCCTGGGCGCAGACGCTCAACGACAACAGTAAAGCCAGCCAGAAACCGTGAATCATCGCACCTCCAGGGTTAGGCGAAACCCAGGCTGGTCGCAAGGCCGTTGCCCCAGCCCCACACCAGCAACTGCATGGCCAGCCAGGCGAAAACACCCGCCAACACATCATCAAGCATGATGCCGAAGCCGCCGTGAACGTGCCGGTCAATCCAGCGAATGGGCCACGGTTTGAGGATGTCGAAAAAGCGGAACATCAGAAAGCCCACCAACACCCAGCCCCAGCCTTCCGGCACCAGCCACAGGGTGATCCACATACCGACCATTTCGTCCCAGACGATGCCCTCGTGGTCGTGTACACGCAGATCTTCGGCCACCTTGCCGCACAGCCAGACACCGAACAGCATGGTGACGCCCAGCATCAACCAGTACCCCCAGTCCGGCAACATCTGCCACAGCGGGATGAACGGCACCGCGACCATCGAGCCCCAGGTGCCAGGCGCTTTCGGCAGAGTACCTGAGCCGAAGCCAAAGGCGAGGAAATGCCAAGGGTTGCGCCACACTGAGGGCGGCACGAATTCGGCGGGGACTTGTTTGGGATGATCAGTCACGTTGCGATCCGAAATGTTGGTAGCCGCTTTTCAGCGGCTGGATGGCTCGGCCTTCGGCGTCCTGCACATGTACGCCCTGCCCGGCCTCGACCCGACCGATCACGTGTACAGGCTGCCCCATGGCGCGCAGCCCGTCCAGCCTCTCGGCAGGCAGAGTAAAGGCAAGCACGTAGTCATCGCCACCACCAAGCGCCAGCTGGCGTGCAGTTTCGTCGCCCGCGCAGGCACGCAGAGCGGTGGACAACGGCACGCGCTGCTGCTCGACGAGCAACGCCACACTGGATGCTCTGGCGATATGCCCGCAGTCGGCGAGCAGGCCGTCAGAGATATCCAGCGCCGCCGTGGCCAGACCTCGCAAGGCCTGGCCGAGCGCCAATTGCGGCAGCGGCGACCAGTAGTGCGCCAGCAACTGCGCGCTGCCCTCCTGCTCTTCACGCTCGCCCAGCACAAAGGGCAAAGCCCCCGCCGCATCGCCAAGCGGGCCGCCAACACACAGCAGGTCGCCAGCGCGCGCACCGGCGCGGGTCAGCGCCTGGCCTTTGGGCACACGGCCGAATACCGTCAGGGTCAGGCTCAAGGGCCCGCGCGTGGTATCGCCACCGACCAAGCACATGCCGCACTGGCTCGCCATGCTTTCCAGCCCGGCCGTGAAGTCGGCCAGCCAGTCAGGGGAAACATCAGGAAGGGTCAGCGCCAGGGTAAAGGCTAGAGGCGTCGCGCCCATGGCGGCCAGGTCACTGGCGGAGACGGCCAACGCGCGCTGGCCCAGTAAGCGCCCAGCAGCATCAGCAGGAAAATGCACGCCAGCGACCAGGGTGTCGGTGGACACCGCCAGTTGTTCACCGGCGGGCACTTCCAGCAGGGCGCAGTCGTCGCCAATCCCCAGCACCACACCATCGGCCGCCCGCGCGCAGGCGGCAGCAGCGAAGTAATGACGGATCAGCTCGAACTCGCCCAACACACTCAGCGCTTGCTGTTGAAGTCGCGGACTTCGTCGGCACGCAGCTTCGGCGCCAGCTTGTCCAGCACGCCATTGACGAACTTGTGCCCGTCGGTGGCACCAAAGATCTTGGCCAGCTCGATGCCTTCGTTGATCACCACGCGGTACGGCACGTCGATGCGGTTACGCAGCTCGTAGGTGGACAGACGCAGGATGGACAGCTCGACCGGGTCGATCTCGGCCAACGGACGATCGAGCAAGGGCTCGAACGCGCTGTCGATCTCGGTCTTCTGACGCGGCACGCCATGCAGAATTTCGTGGAAGTAGGCTCCGTCGACCGCACTGAAGTCGTTGTCGACGCGGAACTGGGCCTCGATCTCGTTGAGCGCCTGCCCGGCGATATGCCAGGAGTACAGTGCCTGCATGGCCAGCGTACGCGCCTGACGGCGGGCAAGTACCTTGGCGCTTGGGCCCTTTTTGACTGGCTTGCTGTCGTTCTGGCTCACTTGGCCTCCAACTGTGCCAGCAGGCTGACCATTTCCAGAGCAGACAAGGCAGCTTCAGCGCCCTTGTTGCCGGCCTTGGTGCCGGAACGCTCGATGGCTTGCTCGATGGAGTCGACAGTCAGCACGCCGAAAGCGACTGGTACGCCAAACTCCATGGATACCTGGGCCAGGCCCTTGGTGCACTCGCCTGCCACGTATTCGAAGTGCGGCGTGCCGCCACGGATCACTGCGCCGAGGGCGATGATCGCGTTGTACTCGCCGCGCTGGGCGACTTTCTGGGCAACCAGCGGAATTTCGAAGGCACCTGGCGCACGGATGATGGTGATGTCGCTTTCGCTCACGCCATGGCGTACCAGGGCGTCGACGGCGCCGCTGACCAGGCTTTCGACCACGAAGCTGTTGAAGCGGCCGACCACCAGGGCGAAGCGACCCTCGGGAGCGATGAAATTACCTTCGATAGTCTTGAGTGTCATAGCGAGTTCTCGAGCTGTCTTTTAAAGAGCCAGGGCCTGCCGTGGCAGGCCCTGAAAATAGTGTCGGTGGGCTAAAGGTAGCTCACCGCGATAGTCACCCGTTATTTCGGGGGCAGGTATTCTACAACTTCCAGATCGAAACCGGATATCGCATTGAACTTCATCGGCGCACTCATCAGGCGCATCTTGCGCACACCGAGGTCACGCAGAATCTGCGAACCAGCACCGACCGTGCTGTAGGTACTCGGCGTCTTGCTGGTAGCACCATCCGCTTCACGGATATGCGCCAGCACTTCGTCGCCGTCCAGCGAATGGCCGAGCAGCAGCACCACGCCGCTACCGGCATTGGCCACTTCGGTCATCGCCGCGCGCAGGCTCCAGCGGCCAGGCTGGCGCACCATCAGCAGGTCGCGCATCGGATCCATGTTGTGTACGCGCACCAGGGTCGGCTCTTCCGGGCAGATGGTGCCCAGGGTCAACGCCATGTGCACGTCGCCTTCCACCGAATCGCGATAGGTGACCAGATGGAACTGGCCGACTTCACTATCCAGCGGCTGCTCGGTCACGCGGGTAACGGTGCGCTCGTGCAGCATTCGGTAGTGAATCAGGTCGGCGATGGTGCCAATCTTGATGCCATGCTGTTCGGCGAACACTTCCAGCTCTGGGCGACGAGCCATGGTGCCGTCGTCGTTCATGATCTCGCAGATCACCCCACTCGGCTCAAAGCCACCCATGCGCGCCAGGTCGCAGGCTGCTTCGGTGTGGCCGGCACGCGCCAGCACGCCACCGGGCTGGGCCATCAGCGGAAAGATATGGCCGGGGCTGACGATATCTTCGGCAACCGCGTTCTTCGCAGCAGCAGCCTGCACGGTGCGGGCACGGTCAGCGGCGGAGATGCCGGTGGTGACGCCCTCTGCGGCTTCGATGGAGACGGTGAACTTGGTGCCAAAGCCGGAACCGTTGCGCGGCGCCATAAGCGGCAGCTTGAGGGTTTCGCAGCGCTCACGGGTCATCGGCATGCAGATCAGGCCACGGGCGAAGCGTGCCATGAAGTTGATGTGCTCGGCGGTCACGCATTCCGAGGCGATGATCAAGTCGCCTTCGTTCTCGCGGTCTTCGTCATCCATGAGGATGACCATCTTGCCGGCACGAATGTCTTCGACCAGCTCTTCGATACTGTTGAGTGCCATGGTGGCGGTGTCCTTAATTCTTCAGGTAGCCGTGTTCGGCGAGAAAACCTTCGGTGAGCCCGGCACTGCTGGGCTCGGCGGCCTTGTCACCGAGCAGCAGGCGCTCCAGGTAACGGGCCAGCAGGTCGACCTCGAGATTGACCCGGCGCCCGGGGCGGTAGTCGGCCATGATGGTTTCGGCCAAGGTGTGCGGCACGATGGTCAGTTCGAACTCGGCACCATCCACGGCATTCACCGTGAGGCTGGTACCGTCGACGGTAATCGAACCCTTGTGGGCGATGTACTTGGCCAACTCGCGCGGGGCCCGCACCTTGAACTGGATGGCGCGGGCGTTCTCCTCACGGGAAATGATCTCGCCGACGCCATCGACATGACCGCTAACCAGATGGCCACCCAGGCGAGTGGTAGGCGTCAGGGCCTTTTCCAGATTGACCGGGCTACCGGTCTTGAGATCGATAAAGGCAGTACGCGCCAGGGTTTCGCGGCTGACATCGGCCCAAAAGCCGTCGCCTGGCAATTCGACCGCGGTCAGGCACACACCATTGACCGCGATGCTATCGCCCAGAGCCACATCAGCCAGGTCGAGCTTGGCGGTCTTGACGTAGACACGCACATCGCCGCCCTTGGGGGTGATGGCGGCAATGCTGCCGATGGATGCGATGATTCCAGTGAACATTAAGTGCTCCTCGTCAGACCGGCAGTTCTTTGAGCTTGCGCAGCGTATCGGCACAAGTACGCGCCGCTTCGGCACCCTTGACCAGGAAATGCTCGCGGAAGAACGTCTGGTGCTCTTCGCCGGCATGGAAATGGTGGGGCGTAAGCACTGCAGAGAACACCGGTACGTCGGTTTCCAGCTGCACCTGCATCAGGCCCTCGATCACCGCCTGGGCGACAAACTCGTGACGGTAGATGCCGCCATCGACCACCAGCCCGGCAGCGACGATGCCAGCATAGCGGCCGCTCTTGGCCAGACGCTTGGCATGCAGGGGAATTTCGAAGGCGCCGCCGACTTCGAAGCAGTCGATCTCGCCAGCGGCATAGCCCTGGCGCTGCATTTCTTCGATAAAGGCATTGCGGGACTGATCGACGATTTCGCGGTGCCAGCAGGCCTGCACGAAGGCGACCCGGCGTACTTGAGAAGTAATGGACATGTTCAACTCCTGTTTATGGCTAAAACAGGGCAGCTTTGATCGATAGGGACAGTACAGACATGCGGCAGCCACAAGGGCGCCCAGCCAGGCAATCCCGCTCTCTCTTCATCCGGACTATACCGTCGGCTCCGGAATCACACCGGATCTGCTTGTCCCCGGGCGGCTGGTGGCCGTACCGGGCGCTCGCGGGCTAGGAGCATTGCGCGCCATTACCGCCGGTGGGGAATTACACCCCGCCCTGAGAACGTTTTGGCCGCGCTGTGCGGCCGACAGCTTTTTACCATAGTTGCAGCTGCGGTGCACGGCGGGCGTGCGCCAGCGGCGTCTTCAGGAGGCGGGGTCGGGCACGGCGATGATTCGCCAATCGTCACCCACTGCACGCATGTCGACGATCTTCAACGGCTTGGCCTCGGCCATCCGCGCCAGGGGCAGATCGAGCAGCGGCCTGGCACTGGAGCCAAGGAACTTGGGGGCGACGAACAACTGGTATTCATCGACCAGTCCCAGCCGGGCGAAAGCGCCAGCCAGTTTCGGCCCAGCCTCAACCAACACCTCGTTGGCCCCCCGACTAGCAAGCTCGAGCAGCAGCTTGCGCAGATCGACATGGCCGTTGTTGCCCGGTATCGCCAGTAGTTCGTGACCCTCATCGAGGTAGCGATCCCGCGAGGCTGCCGCCGCGCAAGTCGCCACCAACGCTGAACCAGCCTGGAAGAACGGCGCACTCAGCGGAACACGCAAACGCCCATCGACCAGCACGCGCAGCGGCGGGCGCGCCTGAGCCAGCGCCGTGAGTTCGGCGCCCAGGCCCAGCTCGTCGGGTCTTACCGTCAAGCGCGCTCCATCGGCCAGCAGCGTGTCAGCACCACTCAGCACAACACTCGAGCGCGCCCGCAGTCGTTGCACCGCAGCACGAGCGGCCGGCCCGGTGATCCATTGGCTTTCGCCGCTGGCCATGGCCGTGCGCCCGTCCAGGCTCATGGCGAGCTTGACGCGCACCAGCGGCAGGCCCTTTTCCATTCGCTTGACGAAGCCGGCATTCAGCGCCCGCGCCTCACTTTCCAACACACCGCCTTGCACCGAGATGCCGGCATTCATCAGCCTCAACAGCCCCCTGCCGGCCACCTGCGGGTTGGGATCCTGCATGGCCGCTACCACCCTGGCGACGCCTGCCTCGACCAGAGCATCCGCGCAGGGCGGTGTGCGCCCATGGTGGCTGCACGGCTCGAGGGTAACGTAGGCGGTGGCGCCGCGCGCTTTGTCGCCGGCCTGACGCAAGGCGTACACCTCGGCATGGGGCTCGCCGGCCTTGGCGTGCCAGCCTTCGCCAACGATCTTGCCGTCGCGCACGATCACGCAACCGACACGGGGATTGGGGTGAGTGGAATACAGCCCCTTGCGCGCCAACTCGATCGCGCGGGCCATGAATGCCTGATCGTTGGTGCTCATCTCAGTCCTGATTGGGCTCGCGGGAAAGACGGTCGATTTCCTCACGGAATTCATTGAGATCCTGGAAGCGGCGATACACCGAAGCGAAGCGGATATAGGCCACTTCGTCGAGTTTCTGCAGCTCGGTCATCACCAGCTCGCCAAGCACCAGCGACTTGATCTCGCGCTCGCCAGTGGCCCGTAGTCGATGTTTGATATGGGCGATGGCCGCCTCCAGCCGCTCGATGCTCACCGGGCGTTTTTCCAGCGCACGCTGCATGCCGGCGCGCAGCTTGTCTTCGTCGAAGGGCTGGCGGCTGCCGTCCTGCTTGATCAGGCGTGGCATCACCAGCTCGGCGGTCTCGAAGGTGGTGAAACGCTCACCACAGGCCAGGCATTCTCGGCGGCGACGCACCTGATCGCCCTCGGCGACCAGACGCGAATCGATGACCTTGGTGTCGTTGGCAGAGCAGAAGGGGCAGTGCATGGTTGGGAAAGCCAGGCGGGAAAGCCAGCATGGTAGCGCATCCACCCGACCCGGTGCCAAGCGCCGCAGGGCCACTTTCCTTTGCATTCACCGGTGGCTATGGGGAGAATCCAGGCATTGCCCGCCTGCCAGGATCCCTCCATGCCATTGCGCCCGCTCGCCCTGCTCAGTCTCGCCGCCTTGCTCGTCGCTTGCGCCGGCGAAACACCACCACCTGCCGCCCCACCCGCAGCGCCTGCGCCCCAACAGGAACCTGCTGCGACGCCGACGCATCTGCGCGAAATAACCGGCACGTTACTCGACGTGCCAGCAGGCGCCGATGTGGAACTGGCACTCATGACCATCAATGAACGCGGTCTGCCTCACAAGCTGCTGGGTAACATCCTGCTGCGTGGAACCGGTGCACCGTTGCCGTTCCGCCTGCAGTTCAACCCCGAGAACTTCGATCAGGGCATCCGCGTAGAGCTGCGCGGCCGCGTTCATCAGTCGGGCAAGCTGGTGTTGCACATGCCTAGCCAGTTGATCCGTGAGCCGCAGAGCCAAACACTCGGCGAAGTGCGCGTAACGCCTGCGCTGTGACACCACCGCACCACCTGCAGGCGGCCCTCGGCGAACTGCTCGGCGATGCCCGCGTGAGCGCGACCACCCTGCCGGGTACCGACCTGCGCCTGTGGTTGATCGACCCGGCGAACATGGATCGCTGCTTCAGCCCTGAAGAAACTCGACGCATTCTCGAGGAGCCACCTTACTGGTGCTTCTGCTGGGCCAGTGGCCTGGTACTGGTGGACTGGCTGGCCCAGCACCCGGAATGGGTACGCGGCAAACGGGTGCTGGATGTCGGTAGCGGCTCAGGCGTGGCAGCCATCGCTGCCGTGCGGGCAGGCGCGGCGCAGGTGGTGGCCTGCGACCTGGATCCGCTGGCGCTAGCGGCCTGCCAGGCCAATGCCGAACTCAATGGCGTGCAGCTGGAATACTCGAGTGATCTGTTCGCCGAACGGTGTGACTACGACCTGGCGATCGTCGCCGACGTGCTCTACGACCGCGCCAACCTGCCCCTGCTCGACCGCGTTCTCGAACATGCCCGCCAGGTGTTGGTTGCTGACTCTCGAGTGCGGGACTTCAGTCATCCGGCCTATCGACGCATCGGCGGCCTGGAGGGTTGTACCTGGCCGGATCTGGCAGAGCCGGAAACCTTCCGCCACGTCAGCCTCTATCATGCCGAAGGTGGCCCCTTGTAGCCGCGCACCTGCGCCCGCATTTATAGTCATACCCATTTTCGCCCGGACAGAGACCGACCATGAGCGACACCCCCTATATCTTCGAGATCAACGGCGCCGCCCAGTTTGAGCAACTGGTCATCGAGAACTCCTTCACCAAGCCTGTGCTGGTGGACTTCTGGGCCGAATGGTGCGCGCCCTGCAAGGCGCTGATGCCGTTGCTGGAGCAGATCACCGTGGGCTATCAGGGTGAATTGCTACTGGCCAAGGTCAACTGCGATATCGAGCAGGAAATCGTCGCCCGTTTCGGCATCCGCAGTTTGCCGACCGTGGTGCTGTTCAAGAATGGTCAACCGGTCGACGGTTTCCAGGGCGCGCAACCCGAATCGGCGATCCGCGCCCTGCTGCAGCCCCATGTCGCCGAGCCTGCTGCGCCTGAGGCCGACCTGCTGGAAGTAGCCCAGCAAGCCTTCGCCGATGGCCGCATCGGCGAGGCCGAAGCCCTGCTCAAGCAGAAACTCGGCGAGGACAACAGCAACGCTGCCGCGCTGATTCTGTATGCCCGCTGCCTGGCCGAGCGTGGCGAACTGGGCGAGGCGCAGCAGGTACTCGATGCGGTAAAGGGTGATGAACACAAACAGGCCCTGGCTGGTGCACGCGCGCAACTGACCTTCCTGCGCGAAGCGGCCGAACTGCCGGATGCCGCCACCCTGAAGAGTCGCCTGGCGCAGAATGCAGAAGACGACGAGGCCACTCTACAACTGGCCATCCAGCAGCTCGCCCGTCAGCAATACGAGCCGGCTCTGGAGGCCCTGCTGAAACTCTTCGTGCGCAACCGCAACTACGCCGACGGCCTGCCCCACAAGACCCTGCTGCAAGTGTTCGACCTGCTCGGCAACGACCACCCGCTGGTGACCACCTACCGCCGCCGGGTGTATCAGGCCCTCTATTAATTCCGAGAACCTGTCCCGTAGGAGCTCGCTTGCCGGAGATGCAATGTTGATGTCGACATCGCTATCGCCGGCAAGCCGGCTCCTACAAAGACTTGCTGGTTACGACTGTTCTACCCAGCAATAAACCGGCGCATCCGGGCCGGTTTCCATGCGTACCTGCTCGCAATGACGCAGGCGCACCAACAAGCGCTTGCCCGCCACCTCACCGCCAGCCAGAGCAGCCAGTTGCGCCAACAACTGCGGCCCCTCGACACGCCCGGCGCGGCGCAACAGCTCGAGTACCGTTTGCCATTGGCCGTCCTGATCAGGCTGAACCGTCTGAGGTGTCGCCGCGGCCGTGCTCTGCGCAGCCACCGGTACAGCTGCCGTCAGTTGCGCCCAGTCCTGTGGATCGAGTTCCACCGTCAAATCCACCGGCCAGTCGCCGATCCGTCCACGAATACGCACCATCACCACCTCCAAACTATCCGGATGCCATGCTCCCACAGGCAGGCAAACCAAGCATCCCCTCTATCTCCGCCCATAAATTTGTTATAACGTATCAATACCTTCAACGCATCGGAGCCTTTTCATGCGCCGCCTATTGCTCGCCCTGCCCTTCGCCCTGCTTCCTCTGGCCGCTGTTCACGCACAGAACCATGACCACGATCACGACCATGAACACGGTAGCCTCGGCAAACATGAGCACGGTGTCGCCACGCTGAACGTCGCGCTCGAGGGCAACACCCTGGAGATCGAACTGGAGAGCCCGGCCATGAACATCGTCGGCTTCGAGCATGCCGCAACCAGCGAGGCCGACAAGAAAACCGTCGCCGCCGCCCGCGCTCTGCTGGAAAAGCCACTCGCGCTGTTCAGCCTGCCCGCTGCAGCCGGTTGCAGCCTCACCGAGCATGAACTGCAAAGCCCGCTGTTCGGTAACGCTGAAGCCGACCACGACCACGACCACGACCACGATGAACATGCTGACGGCGACGAGCATCACCACGAGCACAGCGATATCGATGCCGACTACAGCTTTACCTGCAAACAGCCGGGCGCTCTGAAGACGCTCGACCTGTCGGCCTTCTACAAGCAGTTCCCGGCGACCCAGAAGATCAACGTGCAACTGATCGGCCCAAGCGGCCAGCAGGGTGTCGAGTCGACGCCGGCCAATGCACAACTGACGTTCTGATCGGCTTGGCGGATGCCTCCAGCAGGAGGCATCCGCATTCGCACACGTCCTGCAACACCCCTCGGGTCAGCATTTCGCGCCCATGACTGGCACACTTGCCCCTTTCATCTCCAGCGCCAGCAGTCCCCATGACCTCAGCACTGATCGAACTCACCGACCTCGGTTTCTCCTGGCCCGGCCAGGACGAGCTTCTGGATATCCCGAATTTTCACCTGCAGCGCGGCGAAACCCTGTTTCTCAAGGGCCCCAGCGGCAGTGGCAAGACCACCCTGCTCGGCCTGCTCGGCGGCGTGCAGAAGCCTGGCCGAGGCAACATTCGCCTGCTCGGCGAGGATCTCGCCGCCCTCTCGGCAGCGCGCCGGGATCGCTTCCGTGTCGACCACACCGGCTACATCTTTCAGCAATTCAACCTGCTGCCCTTTCTCAGCGTTCGCGCCAACGTCGAACTGCCCTGCCGCTTCTCCAGCCTTCGTGCACAACGTGCAACGCAGCGCTATGGCAGCGTGGATCAGGCGGCGGCGAAACTGTTGGAGCACCTGGGCCTGCGCCCAGAGTTGCTCGAACGGCGTGCGGACTCGCTTTCCATCGGCCAGCAACAGCGCGTAGCCGCGGCTCGCGCACTGATCGGCCAGCCGGAGCTGGTGATTGCCGACGAACCGACTTCGGCGCTGGACGCCGATGCGCGCCAGGCCTTCCTCGAACTACTGTTCGGCGAATGCCGAGATGTCGGCGCCAGCCTGCTGTTCGTCAGCCACGACCAGAGCCTGGCCCCGCTGTTCGACCGCAGCCTGTCGCTGGCCGAACTCAACCGCGCCAGCAAACCCCAGGAGGTCTGAGGTGTTCCTGTTACGACTCGCCTTGGCCAGTCTGGCCAACCGCCGCTTCACCGCTCTGCTCACGGTCTTCGCCATCGCCCTGTCGGTGTGTCTGCTGCTCGCCGTGGAGCGGGTGCGCACCGAAGCCCGCGCCAGCTTCGCCAATACCATCAGTGGTACCGACCTGATCGTCGGCGCCCGTTCCGGCAGCGTGAATCTGCTGCTGTACTCGGTGTTCCGTATCGGCAATGCCACCAACAACATCCGCTGGGACAGTTTCGAGAAGCTCGCCGCGCACCGCCAGGTCGACTGGGCCATCCCGATTTCTCTGGGCGACTCGCACCGAGGCTACCGGGTGATGGGCACCGACGCGGGTTATTTCGACCATTACCACTACGGGCGTGGACAGTCGCTGCAACTGGCTCAAGGCGAACGCTTCCACGACCTCTTCGAGGTGGTACTGGGCGCCGAAGTGGCCCAGGCCCTGAACTACAAGCTCGGCGACAAACTGGTGCTGTCCCATGGGGTCGCGACCATCAGCCTGCAGCAGCACGATGACAAGCCGTTCGTGGTCAGCGGCATCCTCGCCCGCACCGGCACGCCGGTGGATCGCACCCTGCATATTTCCTTGGAGGGCATGGAGGCGCTACACGTCGACTGGCAAAACGGCGTACCGGCCCGCGGCGCCGGCAAGATAAGCGCCGACCAGGCTCGGGAGATGAACCTGCAGCCCAAGGCCATCACCGCGGTGATGCTCGGCCTGAAGAGCAAGATCGCCACCTTCGCGGTTCAGCGCGAGGTCAACGAGTACCGCGGCGAACCGCTGCTGGCGATTCTCCCTGGCGTTGCGCTGCAGGAGTTGTGGAGCCTGATGGGCACGGCAGAAAAGGCGCTGTTCGTTGTGTCGTTGTTCGTGGTGCTGACGGGATTGATCGGCATGCTCACGGCCATCCTCACCAGCCTCAACGAACGGCGCCGGGAGATGGCCATCCTCCGTTCGGTGGGGGCGCGGCCGTGGCACGTCGCCAGCCTGCTGATCCTCGAAGCCTTCTCCCTGGCCGTGGCGGGCGTCGTCGCCGGTGTCGCCCTGCTGTACGGCGGCATCGCCAGCGCACAGGGTTATGTGCAGGCCAACTACGGGCTGTATCTGCCATTGAGTGCGCCGACACCCTATGAGTGGACGCTGCTCGGCGCTATTCTGGCGGCCGCTCTGCTGATGGGCTGCGTACCGGCCTGGCGGGCCTATCGGCAGTCGTTGGCAGATGGTCTGTCCATCCGCCTCTGAGAACCTACTCACGATCGGCTGCGCGTCGGCCCTGCGGCGTTGAAAACAAGCTCGGAAAGCTCATTTACATCAGTAAACTCCGCTTCCTCGCTTATTTTCGCCTTGCAGGGCTCTAGCTCGCACAATCGTGAATAGGTTCTGAATATTCGGAGCCGGCAGCGGCTCCGTTTTCAATCAAGAGGTAGTGTCATGTTCCGCGCTCTGCTCATCGCCCTTCTCATGACCCTGGCAGCTCCGCTGTGGGCTGCCAAACTGCGCACGCTGAACTGGCAGGAGCTGATTCCCGAGAACGCGCCGCCACAGATCGCCCAGATGACGCCGATGCATGACATGTCGCAGCTGGGCGACGCGCTTTCCGAAGGGGGCGCCGCCTCGCTGCAGCAGTTTCCGTCTGCGCCAGTGGTCAAGGAGATGGACGGCCAGCAGATCAAGATTCCGGGCTATATCGTGCCGCTGGACGTAACCGAGGAAGGTCGGGTTACCGAGTTCCTGCTGGTGCCCTACTTCGGCGCCTGCATCCACGTGCCGCCACCACCCTCCAACCAGATCATCCATGTCACCGCCGAACTGGGCGTGCTGCTTGATGCGCTGTACCAGCCGTTCTGGATCGAGGGCCCACTGAAGGTCGAGCACAGCAGCAGTGAGCTGGCCGAAGTCGGTTATCAGATGGCTGCGGACAAAATCTACCCATACGAGCTGCCGGCCAACTGACATCGTGGCAAAAAGTCGCACCCTGCCGTCCATGAGCATTGAGCTGAGTCAAAGGACGCTTCGCCAGGCGCCCTAACCTGACGTCATCCGAGATTATCGTATGACCCGTTAGGAGCTCACCATGTACAAGTCGCTGTTCTCTGCCTCTCTGATCGCCCTGGCGCTGGCTGCCTCTGCGGCGCAGGCGCACCAGGCCGGAGATATCCTCGTTCGCGCGGGCGCCATCACGGTCAACCCGAAAGCCGACAGCTCCACGGTCAAGGTCGACCGCGGCGGCCTTGCCGGTACCGACCTGAGCGGCAAGGCGACCATGAGCAGCGACACTCAGCTGGGCCTCAACTTCGCCTACATGCTCACTGACAACATCGGCATCGAACTGCTCGCCGCCACGCCGTTCGAACATGACGTGAAGATCAAGGGCACCGCGCTGGATGCCGCCAACGGCAAACTCGGCACCTTGAAACACCTGCCACCGACCCTGAGCGTCGTCTACTACCCGCTCGACTCGAAATCGGTGTTCCAGCCCTATGTCGGCGCCGGCATCAACTACACCTGGATCTATGACGAACACGTAGGCAGCCGCGCCAGCACAGCCGGCTTCGACAATTTCCGGGCGAAGAATTCCTGGGGCCTGGCCTGGCAGATCGGTGCCGACTACATGCTCACCGACAACCTGCTGATCAACGCCCAGGCGCGCTACATCGACATCGACACCACCGCCTACGTCGACCACCCCGGCCTCGGCGTACGCGCCAAGGTAGACGTCGACGTCGATCCGTTCGTGTACATGGTTGGCCTGGGCTACAAGTTCTAGGAACCTGCTTACGAGCGCAATGTGGCGGGAGCGGACATGGGGTGCTGCTGCTTTTGTGGGAGGGGCTTTAGCCCCGATTTGGTCTGTCTAGGTATAAAGAGCTCGCGGCTAAAGCCGCTCCCACGAGGTCGCTGAAAGTAAGCTTCTGCCTTGTAGCGGCCATTTGCCCAGGTCGAAAGTCCGTGCACAGCTGCCAAGCCCCCCTAAAACGCAGAAAGCCGGCAACGCCGGCTTTCTGCTTTCTGGTATCTGACGACTCAGCTATTGAGCAAAGCAGCCAACCCATCGCGCAGTGTGGTCTGCGCTGGCAACTGGTAGTGCTCGGACAAACGGCCATTGTCTGCACGGGAATGACGGATATCGCCCGCGCGTGAATCGAGGTGGGTAACCGCCGGCAGGCCGCCAAGCAATTCGCCGATCTGCGCCAACAGTTGTTTGAGGCTCACCGTCTCGTTCCAGCCAACATTTACCGCGCCCTGTGCCACCTGCTTGGCGTCCAGCGCCTGCTGCAGCAACTCGACCAGATCGGCGACATAGAAGAAATCGCGGGTCTGCTCGCCGTCACCGAACACACTGATCGGCAGGCCCTGCTGGGCACGCTGGGTGAAGATGCTGATCACCCCGGAATACGGCGAGGACGGATCCTGACGCGGGCCGAAGACGTTGAAGAAGCGGAAGATCGCCGGCTCCAGGCCATGCTGGCGCGCGTAGAACTCCAGATAATGCTCACTGGCCAGTTTGTCCGCCGCATAAGGGGTCAGCGGCGCCTTGGCGGTGTTTTCATCGATCGCCTGACCTTCCCCATTGTTGCCGTAGACCGCGGCGCTGGAGGCGAATACCACACGTCGTACACCGTGTTCGCGCATCGCTTCGCAGATGTTTAGGGTACCGATGAAATTGCTCTGGTGAGTGCTGACCGGATCGTCCACCGACGCCTGCACCGACGCCACGGCGGCGAGATGCACCACTGCGCCACAACCGGCCACGGCTCGACTAACGAGCCCTGCATCTGCCACGTCACCCTCGATAAAGGTCAACCGCGAATCATCCACCGGCAGATTGGCCAGCTTGCCCATGGACAGGTTGTCCAGCACACGCACACTGTGGCCGCGTGCCAGCAGGGCGTCGACCAGATTGGAGCCGATGAAGCCGGCGCCACCAGTTACGAGAATAGGTCGGTCAGACATGGCGATAATACTGCTCCAGCAAGCTCGGCAGGCCGGCACGCCAGGCGCGCGGCTTGACGCCGAAAGTGTGTAGGATTTTCTTGCACGACATCACGCCATGCTGCGGCTCTTCGGCAGCGTCGCCCCGTGCGGCGTGAGCCTGACCGGAGATGTCCTCAAGGAGGTTCTGACGAATGTGCCGCGCTTCGCTCAGGATCGCCTGGCCGAGCGCCAGCGACGTGGTCGCCTCGTGCCCACCATAGTGATAGGTGCCCCACAGCGGCGCGGCGCAGTCGAGCTGCTTGAGCACGGCAAGGATGACCCGCGCAGCATCGTCTACCGGAGTCGGATTGCCCCGCCGATCATCGGCCAGGAATAGCGCCTCTGCACGCTCGGCTCGCACCAGGAAACGCGCCAGCAACCCGTCCGGGCTGTCATCGAGCACCCAGCCGAAGCGTAGCAGCACATGCCGCGGGCACAGGGCGCGAACGCTCTGCTCCATGCGCGCCAGCACCTGCCCACGCAGGCCAAGGGGCTGCGCCTCATCCTTCTCGCTGTATGCGGTGGCGCGGGCGCCATCGAACACGCGATAGCTGGAAGGCTGCAGCAGACGAATATCATGGTGCTGACACAGCTCAGCCAGGCGCTCCACAGCACGTTCCTGAGCGACGAAGCGCTCCTCGCTGACCTGCGAGGCCTGAAACCAGTCGAAATAATAGGCGAGGTTGATCACCGCATCGGGGCGGGTATCGTCGACCAACTGAGTCAGGCTGGCGGCATCCCAACCCTGGGCCGGCGGGCGGGGTGCGAGGAAACCGATATCTTCTTCGGCTCCAAGGCGAATCAACGCCCGACCCAGCGTACTGCCACCACCCAGCAACAACAGGCGCATGCGCATAACGAAACTAGAGGCTCCACAATCAGGTTTGAGCGTGCACCGCGCAATGGCGCGCCAACCGCTAAATTCTCGGCAGATCCCGGACGGTTCAGCCCATGGCCTGCATTTTGCTGTTTTTACCCCGCGGCGTCATCAACCACGCACAACCTTGACGCCCATCGATGGATCGAGGACACCTGGTCACCCAATCGGCATCGCTGGCAACCCGAGCCAGATGCAGTGGTCATAGTGCCAAGCAAAGAGACAATGAAAGGACGAAAAATTTGAGAAAGCTGATGTTCCTGGCCTGCTGTGCGGTGCTCGCCTACGGCCTGTTCCGACCGGAGCCACCACCGGATCTGTTCGACGAATCGGACAAGTTCCTGCACCTGCTGGCCTTTGCCGGCCTGTCGTTGGTCAGCCGCATCGCCTTCCCAACCGTGCCGGGCTGGCTGCTGTGGAGCCTGCTCTACATCCAGGCGCCGCTGCTGGAATGGCTGCAGCACTACTTGCAGCCTAGTCGCGAATTCAGCCAGTTGGACGTTCTTGCCAACCTGTGCGGCATCAGCATCGCGCTGGTGTTATGGATCTGCCAGGGTCTGCTGCGTAAACGCTTCTTCAGCCCGGCCTGAACGCTGGCAGCAGGCTGAACGAAAAAGGCCCCGCATTGCGGGGCCTTTTGCTGTCACGGCTGACGATCAGAACGGGATATCGTCATCGAAGCTGTCGTAGTCCTGAGCGGGCTGCGGCTTCTGCTGCTGCGGAGCGGACTGACGCGGAGCCTGTTGCTGCGGCTCGCGCTGCGGTGCCGGGCGCGACTGACGCGGGGCGGAGTCGCCACCGCCCGCGTTGTCCGGGCGGCCGCCAAGCAGCTGCATGGTGCCCTGCATGTCGACGATGATTTCGGTGGTGTAACGCTTCACACCGTCCTTTTCCCACTCGCGGGTCTGCAGCTTGCCCTCGATGTAGACCTGAGAACCCTTGCGCAGATACTCACCGGCAATTTCCGCAACCTTGCCGAACAGCGAAACGCGGTGCCACTCGGTCTTTTCGACCTTCTGCCCAGTCTGCTTGTCCGTCCACTGCTCGCTGGTAGCCAGGCTCAGGTTGGTCACGGCGTTGCCGCTGGGCAGATAGCGCGTTTCCGGATCCTGTCCGCAGGTACCGACCAGAATAACTTTGTTAACCCCACGGGCCATAACGCTCTCCTACTTTCAGCACGTCACCGGCGCCGCTTCGATCAAGCGCTGCAGCGACGTGCGATCCAATTGTTGGGTATCCACTTTCACATAGATGGCAGCCTCTTCGGCCACCACTACGGCATCCGCCACTCCGGGCACTGCCTGAATTCGCTCGGCCAAGCCTGCTTCCTGCAACGCCACGATCGATAGCGGCAAACGCAGGCTGGTTACATACGGCGGTTCGCGCATAGTAACAGCAAAGGCAAGCCAAAGAAGCGTCAACAGCGCACAGCCGCCGAACACGCCGGCCAACCCGTAATGCTGATACAGCCAGCCGCCCATGATGCCGCCAAGGGCCGAGCCAAGGAACTGGCTGGTCGAATAAACGCCCATAGCAGTGCCTTTGCCGCCCGCTGGCGCCACCTTGCTGATCAGTGATGGCAGCGAAGCCTCCAGCAAGTTGAACGCGGTAAAAAACACCACGATGCCAAGCACCAGGTTGCGCAAGCCATGGCCGAACGCCCAGAAATACAGTTCACAGCAAAGCAGTACGATCACCGAGCCGATCAGCACGCGGCGCATCTGGCGCTTCTTCTCGCCGTAAATGATGAACGGCACCATCAGGAAAAAACCACCGAGCAGCGCGGTCAGGTAAACCCACCAGTGCTGCTCCTTGGGCAGGCCGCCCTGCTCCACCAGCGCCAAAGGCAGGGCGATGAAGCTGGCCATCAGGATGGCGTGCAATGCGAAGATGGCGAAGTCCAGCCGCAGCAGATCCGGATGCTTCAGGGTCGGCCACAACGCCTGCTTGGCGACCCCGGATTCACGGTGCTGCAGCGGCCCGGCGCTAGCGGGCACCATGCCGGCTACGATGATGATTCCCAGCAGCGCCATGGCGCCAGTGGCCAGGAACAGACCGGACAGCCCGAACGCGCGGGTCAGCAGCGGCCCGACCACCATGGCGATGGCGAAGGACAGGCCGATGCTCATGCCGATCATGGCCATGGCCTTGGTGCGGTGCTGTTCGCGGGTCAGATCGGACAGCAGGGCCATCACCGCCGCAGAGATCGCCCCGGCGCCCTGTAGCACGCGACCGGCGATCACCCCCCAGATGGAATCGGCATTGGCTGCCAGCAAACTGCCCGCAGCGAACACCACGAGGCCGAAGTAGATCACTGGGCGCCGGCCGATGCGATCGGACAGCACGCCAAAGGGGATCTGCAGAAAGGCCTGGGTCAGACCATAGGCGCCAATGGCCAAACCGATCAGGGCCGGGGTTGAACCGGCGAGCTCTTGCCCATAGGTAGCCAATACCGGCAGTACCATGAACATGCCCAGCATGCGAAATGCGAACACCAGTGCCAGCCCACCGGCTGCCCGAGTCTCCGCGCCACTCATGCGTTCGCTGTGCGAATCGCGCATCGTCGATAACCTGTTGAAACAAGCCGGCGATTCTACCAGTCGAAGCCCTATGGGCACAGCAGCGGCGCTTTGCCGCACGGCTGTCGCCCCCCGTATACTCGGCGGTTTATCCGCCCGCCACGCGAGGCTGTTTTGGACAAGATTCTGATCCGGGGTGCACGCACCCATAATCTCAAGAACATCGACCTGACCCTGCCACGTGACAAACTGATCGTGATCACCGGTCTGTCTGGCTCGGGCAAGTCGTCCCTGGCCTTCGACACCCTGTACGCCGAGGGCCAGCGCCGCTACGTCGAATCGCTATCGGCCTACGCCCGGCAATTCCTGTCGATGATGGAAAAGCCTGACGTCGACACCATCGAAGGCTTGTCGCCAGCCATTTCCATCGAGCAGAAGTCCACCTCGCATAACCCGCGCTCGACGGTCGGCACCATCACCGAGATCTACGATTACCTGCGCCTGCTCTACGCCCGCGCTGGCCAACCACGCTGCCCGGATCACGACCTGCCACTGGAAGCACAAACCGTCAGCCAGATGGTCGACCAGGTGCTCGCCCTGCCCGAAGGCAGCAAGCTGATGCTCTTGGCTCCGGTGATTCGCGAGCGCAAGGGCGAGCACCTCGCCGTGTTCGACGAACTACGCGCCCAGGGTTTCGTGCGCGTACGGGTCAACGGCAAGCTTTACGAACTCGACGAACTACCGAAGCTCGACAAGCAGAAGAAGCACAGCATCGATGCCGTGGTCGACCGCTTCAAAGCCCGCGGCGATCTGCAGCAGCGCCTGGCCGAATCCTTCGAGACGGCCCTCAAGCTGGCCGACGGGCTGGCGCTGATCGCGCCGATGGAGGGCGAAGAAGGTGAAGAAATCATCTTCTCCGCGCGCTTCGCCTGCCCGGTTTGCGGTCACTCGATCAGCGAGCTGGAACCCAAGTTGTTTTCCTTCAACAACCCGGCTGGGGCCTGCCCGACCTGCGACGGTCTGGGTGTGAAGCAGTTCTTCGATAACAAACGTCTGGTCAACGGTGAGCTCACCCTGGCCGAAGGCGCAATACGCGGGTGGGACAGACGTAACGTCTACTACTTCCAAATGCTCGGCTCCCTGGCCTCCCACTATGGCTTCAGCCTGGAGAAACCCTTCGCGGAGCTGGACAGCGATCACCAAAAAATCATTCTCAGCGGTAGCGGCTCACAGAACGTCGACTTCAAGTACCTCAACGACCGTGGCGACATCGTCAAACGCTCGCACCCGTTCGAAGGCATCGTGCCCAACCTCGAACGGCGCTATCGCGAGACCGAATCGACCAGCGTGCGCGAAGAGCTCGCCAAGTTCCTCAGCACCCAGCCCTGCCCTGACTGCCGCGGCACTCGCCTGCGCCGCGAGGCTCGCCACGTGTGGGTCGGTGAAAAGACCCTACCAGCGGTCACTGGAATGCCGATCAGTTCGGCCAGCGACTACTTCGGCAGCCTGACCCTGGAAGGTCGACGTGGTGAGATCGCCAGCAAGATTCTCAAGGAAATCTGCGAACGCCTGCAGTTCCTGGTCAACGTCGGCCTCGACTACCTGACCCTGGATCGCAGCGCCGATACCCTGTCCGGTGGCGAGGCGCAGCGTATCCGTCTGGCCAGCCAGATCGGCGCAGGCCTGGTGGGTGTCATGTACATCCTCGACGAGCCCTCCATCGGTCTGCACCAGCGCGATAACGAACGCCTGCTCGGCACCCTGCGCCACCTGCGCGATATCGGTAACACGGTGATCGTGGTCGAGCACGACGAGGACGCCATCCGCATGGCCGACTACGTGGTCGATATCGGCCCAGGCGCTGGCGTGCATGGCGGCCAGATCGTCGCCGAAGGTACCGCCGCCGAAGTCATGGCTCACCCGGACTCGCTGACCGGCATGTACCTGTCGGGTCGCAAGAAGATCGCCGTACCGGCCAAACGCACACCCCGTGATAAGAAGCTGTCGCTGAAAATCAAAGGCGCTCGCGGTAACAACCTGCAGAACGTCAACCTGGATATTCCCATCGGCCTGCTGACCTGCGTGACGGGCGTATCCGGTTCAGGCAAGTCGACGCTGATCAACAACACCCTGTTTCCGCTCAGCGCCACCGCCCTGAACGGCGCCACTACGCTGGAAGCAGCAACTCACGACAGCATCGACGGCTTGCAGCATCTGGACAAGGTCGTGGATATCGATCAGAGCCCGATCGGCCGTACGCCACGTTCAAACCCGGCCACTTACACCGGACTGTTCACGCCGATTCGTGAACTGTTCGCCGGCGTCCCCGAGTCACGCTCGCGGGGTTACGGCCCTGGGCGTTTTTCGTTCAACGTCAAGGGCGGGCGCTGCGAGGCTTGCCAGGGCGATGGTCTGATCAAGGTGGAGATGCACTTCCTACCGGATATCTACGTGCCCTGTGACGTGTGCAAGAGCAAGCGTTACAACCGCGAAACGCTGGAGATCAAGTACAAGGGCAAGAGCATCCACGAAGTGCTGGAGATGACCATCGAAGACGCCCGTGGCTTCTTCGATGCAGTGCCGGCGCTGGCGCGCAAGCTGCAGACACTGATGGACGTGGGCCTTTCGTACATCAAGCTCGGGCAATCGGCGACCACTCTTTCCGGGGGCGAGGCGCAGCGGGTCAAGCTGTCACGCGAGCTGTCCAAGCGTGATACCGGCAAGACCCTGTACATCCTCGACGAACCGACCACCGGCCTGCACTTCGCCGATATCCAGCAGTTGCTGGACGTGCTGCACCGCCTCCGCGATCACGGCAACACCGTCGTGGTGATCGAGCACAACCTCGACGTGATCAAGACCGCCGACTGGTTGGTGGATCTAGGTCCGGAGGGTGGCTCCAAAGGCGGCCAGATCATCGCCTGCGGTACGCCGGAAGAGGTTGCGGAAATGCCGCAATCACACACAGGGCACTTCCTCAAACCGCTGCTGGAGCGTGACAGGGCCTGATCACCCCCCACTAGCGAAAAAGCCCCGCATGTGCGGGGCTTTTTCTTGGCGGCGATTCACATCTGGCCTTGCAGATACTTTTCCAGGCCCAGCTTGCCGATCAGCTGCAGCTGAATCTCCAGCCAGTAGGCGTGATCCTCTTCGGTATCCTTGAGCTGCAGCAGCAGAATATCGCGGCTCTGGTAATCCTGATGGCGCTCGCACAGCTCGATGCCTTTGCTCAGCGCAGCACGCACCTGGTACTCCAGCGCCAGATCCAGCTTCAGCGCATCGGGCACGGTTTGGCCGAAGGTGAAGGCGTCGGGCACCATGTCCGGCACACCCTCGAGGAAGATGATGCGCTTGAGCAGCGCATCAGCGTGCTGCGTCTCTTCTTCCATCTCGTGATTGATGCGCTCGTAGAGCTTGCTGAAACCCCAGTCCTCGTAAAGCCGCGAGTGAATGAAGTACTGATCGCGCGCCGCCAGCTCACCCTTGAGCAGCACTTTCAGATAATCGATAACTTCAATATGGCCTTTCATGCCTAGGAATCCTTGCTGCACTCGGTGGAATGGATGAATGCTCCGCTCCACATACGCTACGGTCAAGTAAAAAGCACAACGCCTCCATTAAGGAGGCGCTGGCTGTATCGACTCGAAAGACCGGGCGGGCGCCCGGTCAGCCGTCAAGCAAGATCGAAACGGTCGAGGTTCATAACCTTGGTCCATGCCGCCACGAAGTCCTCGATGAAGCGAGCGTCGGCACTGGCATAGACTTCCGCCTGAGCGCGGAGGATGGCGTTGGAGCCGAATACCAGATCGACACGGGTGGCGGTCCACTTCAGCTCACCACTCTTGCGGTCACGTCCTTCGTAAAGGTTGCCATTACCCGGCACTGCCTTCCACACCGTGCCCATGTCGAGCAGGTTGACGAAGAAGTCGTTGCTAAGCGCCCCCGGCTTGTCGGTGAACACCCCGTGGCCCGCTCCACCCACGTTGATATTGATCGCACGCAGGCCGCCGATCAGCACCGTCAATTCCGGCGCGGTCAAGGTCAACAGCTGCGCCTTGTCGATCAGCAACGCCTCGGCAGGCACGCTGTAGCGCCCCTTGAGGTAGTTGCGGAAACCGTCGGCGACCGGTTCGAGCACAGCGAAGGATTCGACGTCAGTCTGCTCCTGCGAGGCATCAGCCCTCCCGGCAGAGAACGGTACGCTTACCGCGTGACCGGCCTTGCTGGCGGCCTGCTCGATACCGGCACTACCGGCCAGCACGATCAGATCGGCCAAACTCACCTGCTTGCCGCCGGTGGCGGTGCGGTTGAACTCGCCACGGATACCTTCAAGAATCGCTAGAACGCTGGCCAGCTGCTCAGGCTGGTTGGCGGCCCAGTCCTTCTGTGGCGCGAGGTGCAGACGTGCACCATTGGCACCGCCGCGCTTGTCGGATCCACGGAAGGTAGACGCCGAAGCCCAGGCCGTACCGACCAGCTCGGACACCGACAGACCGGAGGCCAGCACGCGGGCCTTGAGCGCCGCGACGTCAGCATCGTCAATCAACGGGTGATGGACAGCCGGCAGCGGGTCTTGCCAGAGCAGGTCTTCCTTCGGTACTTCCGGCCCCAGATAACGCGACTTCGGATCGAGGTCACGGTGGGTCAGCTTGAACCAGGCGCGGGCGAATGCTTCGGCGAATGCCTGCGGGTTCTCCAGGAACCGTCGGGAGATTTTCTCGTACGCCGGGTCGACGCGCAGCGACAGGTCGGTGGTCAACATGGTCGGCAGATGCTTCTTCGAAGGATCGTGCGCATCGGGAATGATCGCATCCGCGCCCTTGGCTACCCACTGGTGGGCGCCCGCCGGGCTCTTGGTCAGTTCCCACTCGAACCTGAACAGGTTCTCGAAGAAGTTGTTGCTCCACTGCGCAGGCGTGGTCGTCCAGGTCACTTCCAGGCCACTGGTGATCGCATCGCCGGCCTTGCCGCTGCCAAACGAGCTCGCCCAGCCCAGGCCCTGCTCCTCGAGACCGGCGGCCTCGGGCTCGGCGCCGACGTTGTCCGCCGGCCCGGCGCCATGGGTCTTGCCGAAAGTGTGGCCACCGGCAATCAGCGCGACGGTTTCTTCGTCGTTCATGGCCATGCGCGCGAAAGTCTCGCGGATGTCATGGGCCGCCGCGAGCGGATCGGGATTTCCCTCCGGGCCTTCAGGGTTGACGTAGATCAGCCCCATCTGCACGGCAGCGAGCGGATTTTCCAGGTTGCGCCCCTGGTCGTCGGTGCGATCATGCTCCTGGCCATGCAGCTCTTCATCGGCCACGACCACGCCTGTATCGTCATTACTGCCGGCCGCACCCTTGCCATAGCGGTTATCACCACCCAGCCAGGTCTTCTCGGTGCCCCAGTAGACGTCCTGATCCGGCTCCCACGTGTCCACACGTCCGCCAGCAAAGCCGAAAGTCCGGAAGCCCATGGTTTCCAGGGCGACATTGCCGGTGAGCACCAGCAGGTCGGCCCAGGAAATCTTCTGGCCATACTTCTGCTTGATCGGCCACAGCAGGCGGCGCGACTTGTCGATATTGACGTTGTCTGGCCAGCTGTTGAGCGGTGCGAAACGCTGCTGTCCACGCGCTGCGCCACCGCGGCCATCGCCGGTACGGTAGGTGCCGGCGGCGTGCCAGGCCATGCGGATGAATTGCGGGCCGTAGTGGCCGAAGTCGGCCGGCCACCAGTCCTGCGTGTCGGTCATCAACGCACGCAAATCTTTTTTCAGCGCCTCGTAATCAAGCGACTGAAAAGCTTCGGCATAGTCGAAAGTCTCGCCCAATGGGTTGGACTTGGAGGAATGCTGGTGCAGCAGGTCGACACGCAGCTGGCTCGGCCACCAGTCGCGGTTGCCAGTGCCGCCGCCAGCGGTATGCTTCGGCGTTGCCTCAGAAGCACTCCCCGAGAAAGGGCATTTGCCTTCAGTCTTCTCACTCATCGTCGTCTATCTCCTTACCAGGCTTAATCGTTCCCGACTAAGCGGGATTGGCATTGAGTATCGACGAGCGGTAGCGAACTCTCAAATGAATAAGGCCTTACAGACCGATAGTTTTTAACTAAAAATGAGGCATAAAAAAACCGGGCCTAAGCCCGGTTCTTCTTGCAACGATGCCTTACTCGGCAGCTTCTACTGCGCCACCGACCGGACGGTCGACCAGCTCAACATAAGCCATCGGGGCATTGTCGCCAGCGCGGAAACCGCACTTGAGGATACGCAGGTAACCGCCCTGACGGGTGGCGTAGCGCTTGCCCAGATCGTTGAACAGTTTACCAACGATAGCTTTCGAACGAGTACGGTCGAAAGCCAGACGACGGTTGGCGACGCTGTCTTCTTTAGCCAGGGTAATCAGCGGCTCGGCAACGCGGCGCAGTTCCTTGGCTTTCGGCAGAGTAGTTTTGATCAGCTCATGCTCGAACAGCGATACCGCCATGTTTTGAAACATGGCCTTGCGGTGAGCGCTGGTGCGGCTGAGGTGACGGCCACTTTTACGATGACGCATGGTTCAATTCCTTACCAAACTTCACGTTCGGTGATGATGACGATCAGGCAGTCGCCTTATCGTCTTTCTTCAGACTTGCCGGCGGCCAGTTGTCGAGGCGCATACCGAGGGACAGACCACGGGAAGCCAGAACGTCCTTGATTTCAGTCAGGGATTTCTTGCCCAGGTTCGGCGTTTTCAACAGCTCTACTTCGGTGCGCTGGATCAGGTCACCGATGTAGTAGATGTTTTCTGCCTTGAGGCAGTTGGCCGAACGAACGGTCAGTTCCAGGTCATCAACCGGACGGAGCAGGATCGGATCGATCTCGTCTTCCTGTTCGATTACAACAGGCTCGCTGTCACCTTTGAGGTCGACGAATGCAGCCAACTGCTGTTGCAGGATGGTTGCAGCACGACGGATAGCCTCTTCAGGATCCAGGGTACCGTTGGTTTCGAGGTCGATAACCAGTTTGTCCAGGTTGGTGCGCTGCTCAACACGAGCGTTTTCCACCACGTAAGACACGCGACGCACAGGGCTGAAGGAAGAATCGAGCTGCAAGCGACCAATGCTGCGGCTCTCGTCTTCATCACTCTGGCGCGAATCAGCTGGCTCATAGCCGCGACCACGAGCTACAACGAGCTTCATGTTCAACGCGCCATTGGAAGCCAGGTTGGCGATTACGTGGTCGCCGTTGACGATTTCAACATCATGATCCAGCTGAATATCGGCAGCGGTTACGACGCCAGAGCCCTTCTTCGCCAGAGTCAGTGTAACTTCGTCTCGACCATGCAGCTTGATTGCCAGACCTTTAAGGTTAAGCAGGATTTCAATTACGTCTTCCTGAATACCTTCGATGGCGCTGTACTCATGGAGTACACCATCAATCTCGGCCTCGACTACTGCACAGCCAGGCATGGAGGACAACAGGATGCGACGCAGCGCGTTGCCCAGGGTATGGCCGAAACCACGCTCGAGAGGCTCGAGAGTGATCTTGGCGCGGGTCGGACTGACCACCTGCACATCGATATGGCGGGGGGTCAGGAACTCATTTACCGAAATCTGCATGGATGCACCTATTTTCTAGCCCTTACTTGGAGTAGAGCTCGACAATCAGGCTTTCGTTGATGTCAGCGGAGAGATCACCACGAGCCGGGACGCTTTTGAACACGCCAGACTTTTTCTCGGTGTCTACATCTACCCACTCAACACGGCCACGCTGAGCACACAGCTCAAGAGCCTGAACGATGCGCAGCTGATTCTTCGACTTCTCGCGTACTGCAACCACGTCGCCAGCTTTAACCTGGTAGGACGGTACGTTTACAGTTTTGCCGTTTACGCTGATCGCTTTGTGCGAAACCAGCTGACGGGATTCAGCGCGGGTAGCGCCGTAGCCCATACGGTAAACAACGTTATCCAGACGGCATTCGAGCAGTTGCAGCAGGTTCTCACCAGTAGCGCCTTTCTTGCCGGCAGCTTCTTTGTAGTAACCGCTGAATTGACGCTCGAGTACGCCGTAGATACGACGAACTTTTTGCTTCTCACGCAGCTGGGTGCCGTAGTCGGACTGACGGCCACGGCGCTGGCCGTGAATACCTGGGGCTGCTTCGAGGTTGCACTTCGATTCCAGGGCGCGAACACCGCTTTTCAGGAAAAGATCTGTGCCTTCACGACGAGACAGTTTGCATTTGGGATCAATGTAACGAGCCATTTCTCACTGTCTCCTGATTACACGCGACGCTTCTTCGAAGGACGGCACCCGTTATGCGGGATGGGCGTCACATCGGTGATGCTGGCGATCTTGTAACCGCAACCGTTAAGAGCACGGACTGCGGACTCACGACCCGGACTATACCTTTGACGTTTACGTCGAGGTTCTTCAGGCCATATTCCAGCGCAGCTTGACCAGCACGTTCAGCAGCCACCTGGGCAGCGAACGGGGTGGACTTGCGAGAACCGCGGAAACCCGAGCCACCGGAGGTAGCCCAAGACAGGGCGTTACCTTGACGGTCGGTAATGGTCACGATGGTGTTGTTGAAAGAAGCGTGGATGTGGGCGATGCCATCAACCACCGTCTTCTTGACTTTCTTACGAGTACGAGCAGCAGGTTTTGCCATGACTAAATTCCTGTCGATTCGCGAACGCGATTACTTGCGGATCGGCTTACGCGGGCCCTTACGGGTGCGCGCGTTGGTCTTGGTACGCTGACCGCGCACCGGGAGGCCGCGACGATGACGCAGACCGCGGTAGCAGCCCAGATCCATCAAGCGCTTGATTTTCATGTTCACTTCACGGCGCAGATCACCCTCGGTATTAACCTTGGCGACTTCACCACGCAGCTGCTCGATCTGCTCGTCAGAGAGATCCTTGATCTTTGCCGCCGGATTTACACCGGTAGCTGCACAGATTTTCTGTGCGGTGGTGCGACCGACACCAAAGATGTAGGTCAACGAGATAACAGTGTGCTTGTTATCCGGAATGTTAACGCCTGCAATACGGGCCATTCAGTGGAACTCCAATTGACAGCTACCTACGCCCCGGAAGCCAAGAAATGGGGCGCAAGATATTATCGCTGTAGAAACAAATAATCAACCCGGCAGCGCACTAGCTGCCGGGCTTATAGCTTCGATCACACTCAGCCTTGGCGCTGTTTGTGACGCGGTTCCGCGCTGCAAATCACTCGCACAACACCTTCACGGCGAATAATTTTGCAGTTACGGCACAGCTTTTTCACCGATGCACGAACTTTCATCACCAACTCCTCGAACCTTATGGACACTTCAGCGGAGCATGCCGCTGCCGTAACCCTTCAGGTTGGCTTTCTTCATCAGGGATTCGTACTGGTGCGAAACGAGGTGCGATTGTACTTGCGACATGAAGTCCATCACAACCACTACCACGATCAGCAACGAGGTCCCGCCAAGGTAGAACGGTACGTTGGCCGCCACCACCAGGAACTGGGGCAACAAGCATACGGCCGTCATGTACAGAGCACCGAACATGGTCAAGCGAGTCAGAACGCCATCGATATAGCGCGCAGACTGCTCACCGGGACGGATACCCGGAATAAAGGCACCGGACTTCTTCAGGTTTTCCGCTACGTCTTTCGGGTTGAACATCAGCGCTGTGTAGAAGAAGCAGAAGAAAACAATCCCCGCACTAAACAGCAAAATGTTCAACGGCTGACCAGGAGCGATAGCCTGTGAAATATCCTGCAGCCAGCCCATACCATCGGACTGACCAAACCAGGCACCCAGCGAGGCCGGGAACAACAGAAGGCTGCTGGCGAAAATGGCCGGGATTACGCCCGCCATGTTCACCTTCAACGGCAGGTGGCTGGTCTGCGCCGCGAAGACCTTACGGCCCTGCTGACGCTTGGCGTAGTGCACAGCAATACGACGCTGGCCACGCTCAATGAACACCACGAAACCGATAATCGCTACTGCCAACAAACCGATGGCGATAAGAGCGAAGATATTGATATCGCCCTGCCGAGCAGACTCGAAAGACTGCCCAATCGCCGACGGCAGACCGGCTACGATGCCCGCAAAAATCAGCATCGAAATACCGTTGCCAACACCGCGCTCGGTGATCTGCTCGCCCAGCCACATCATGAACATCGCACCCGCCACGAACGTGGTGACTGCAACGAAGTGGAAGCCGAAATCGACCGAAAACGCTACACCCTGACTCGCCAGGCCAACGGACATGCCGATAGCTTGGACGAAAGCCAGGATCAAGGTGCCGTAGCGGGTGTATTGACTGATCTTGCGACGACCAGCCTCACCTTCCTTCTTCAACTGTTCCAACTGCGGGCTGACAGCGGTCATCAGCTGCATGATGATCGATGCCGAGATGTACGGCATGATCCCCAGTGCAAAGATACTCATCCGCTCCAGCGCGCCGCCGGAAAACATGTTGAACAAGCTAAGAATGGTCCCTCATTCTGTCGGAACAGATCAGCTAGACGATCAGGGTTTATGCCTGGAACTGGGATATGCGCACCGATTCGATAGACGATGATCGCCATGAACAGAAAGCGCAGACGAGCCCAGAGCTCGGACAACCCGCCACCAGCCAGCGCAGAGAGAGCACCTTGCTTAGCCATTTATTCCTCGAACTTACCGCCAGCTGCTTCGATAGCCGCGCGCGCACCTTTGGTGGCGGCGATACCTTTAAGGGTGACCGCACGAGTAATCTCACCGGACAGCATGACTTTCACACGCTGTACGTTTTGATTAATCAGATTGGCATCCTTCAGCGCTTGCAGAGTAACTACGTCGCCTTCGATCTTGTTCAGCTCGGAAGTACGCACTTCTGCGCGATCCATAGCTTTCAGAGACACGAAACCGAACTTAGGAAGACGACGGTGCAGAGGCTGCTGGCCGCCTTCGAAACCCGGAGCAATAGTGCCACCGGAGCGGGAGGTTTGACCTTTGTGGCCACGGCCACCAGTCTTACCCAAACCACTACCGATACCACGGCCCGGACGGTGCTTCTCGCGACGGGAACCCGGCGCTGGACTCAAATCGTTCAGGTACATGGATCAACCCTCCACACGGAGAAGGTAATAAGCCTTGTTAATCATGCCGCGATTTTCCGGGGTATCCAGAACTTCGACGGTGTGATTGATACGACGCAGGCCAAGACCCTTGACGCAGGCTTTATGGTTGGCCAAACGGCCATTGGTGCTCTTGATCAGAGTCACTTTGACGGTATTAGCCATGATTAGAGAATCTCCCCGACACTCTTGCCACGCTTGGCTGCAACCGAATCCGGAGACTGCATAGCCTTCAGACCTTTGAAAGTGGCATGAACCACGTTCACAGGGTTGGTAGAGCCGTAGCACTTGGCCAGAACGTTCTGCACACCAGCGACTTCAAGGACGGCACGCATGGCGCCACCAGCGATGATGCCGGTACCTTCGGAAGCAGGCTGCATGTACACCTTCGAAGCGCCATGGGCGGACTTCATTGCGTACTGCAGGGTGGTGCCGTTCAGATCGACTTGAATCATGTTGCGACGAGCAGCTTCCATAGCTTTCTGGATAGCAGCCGGCACTTCACGAGATTTGCCACGGCCGAAACCTACACGACCCTTACCATCACCTACCACGGTCAACGCGGTGAAGGTGAAGATACGGCCGCCTTTAACGGTCTTGGCAACGCGGTTCACTTGAACCAGCTTCTCGATATAGCCTTCGTCGCGCTTTTGGTCGTTATTTGCCATAACTTAGAACTCCAGCCCGCCTTCACGAGCAGCATCAGCCAGCGCTTTGACGCGGCCGTGGTACTTGAAGCCAGAACGGTCGAATGCAACCTGAGTCACACCTGCGGCTTTCGCACGCTCGGCAACCAGCTCACCAACTTTCTTGGCCGCGTCGACGTTGCCGGTGGCTTCGTCACGCAGTGCTTTGTCCAAGGTAGAGGCGCTGGCCAGAACCTTGCTGCCGTCGGCCGAGATGACCTGGGCATAGATGTGCTGCGAAGAGCGGTACACGCAGAGACGCACGGCTTCGAGCTCGTGCATTTTCAGGCGTGCTTTGCGAGCGCGACGCAGACGAGTAACTTTTTTGTCGGTCATTTCCTAGCCCCTTACTTCTTCTTGGCTTCTTTACGGCGGACGACTTCGTCAGCGTAACGAACACCTTTGCCCTTGTAAGGCTCAGGACGACGGAAATCACGAATTTCCGCAGCAACCTGACCAACCAGCTGCTTGTCGACACCCTTGATGAGGATCTCGGTCTGGTTCGGGGTTTCGGCAACAACGCCTTCCGGCAGTTGATAGTCGATAGGGTGAGAGAAGCCCAACGCCAGATTGAGAACCTGGCCCTTGGCCTGTGCCTTGTAACCAACACCCACCAGCTGGAGCTTGCGCTCGAAGCCCTGGCTTACGCCGATGACCATGTTGTTAACCAATGCACGGGTAGTACCAGCCATCGCACGAGTCTGCTGATCACCATTGCGAGCAGAGAAACGCAGCTCACCGGATTCTTGCAGGACTTCAACGGACGAGTGAACGTTCAGTTCCAGAGCGCCCTTGGCACCCTTCACCGAAAGCTGTTGGCCGGCGAGTTTGATCTCTACACCAGCGGGCAGCTTGACGGGGTTTTTAGCAACGCGAGACATGCTTATCCCCCCTTAGAACACAGTGCAAAGCACTTCGCCGCCGACACCGGCAGCGCGCGCAGCGCGGTCGTCATCACACCTTTGTTGGTGGAGACGATGGAAACACCGAGACCGCCACGAACTTTCGGCAGATCATCGACGGATTTGTACTGGCGAAGGCCAGGACGGCTGACGCGCTTCACTTCTTCGATAACCGGACGGCCTTCGAAGTACTTAAGCTCGATGGACAGCTGCGGCTTTGCTTCGCCGCTGATCTGATAACCCGCAACATAACCTTCGTCTTTGAGAACTTTGGCTACGGCCACCTTCAGGGTAGAAGAAGGCATGCTTACGACGGACTTTTCAGCCATCTGGGCATTACGGATACGAGTTAGCATGTCCGCTAACGGGTCCTGCATACTCATGGGCTAGACGCTCCTGATACAAAAAGAATTAGCCTCTCGGCTAAGAATCACCAGAACTCACGGAAATCCGGACTCAGGCGAGCCGGGCATTCTAGAGACTGATCAAAAATGAATCAAGCCCCAAAAGGGGCTTGATTCATATTGCTTGTCCGCCGGAGCTAACTCCGGCGGTTTCCGCAGCGGCTTACCAGCTGGCTTTAACCAGACCTGGTACGTCGCCACGCATAGCTGCTTCACGCAGCTTGATGCGCGACAGACCGAACTTGCGGAAGACACCGTGCGGGCGGCCAGTGATGCGGCAGCGGTTGCGCAGGCGCGAAGCGCTGGCATCACGGGGTTGCTTCTGCAGGGCTACCTGAGCTTCCCAACGCGCTTCCGGAGAGGCTTCCGGATTGACGATGGTAGCTTTCAGCTCGGCACGCTTTTTGGCGTACTTGGCGACCGTGAGCTGACGCTTCAGCTCGCGGTTTTTCATGCTCGTCTTGGCCATATTCCTACTCCAATCAGTTGCGGAACGGGAATTTGAAAGCACGCAGCAGAGCGCGGCCTTCATCATCCGAACGGGCAGTAGTGGTCAGAGTGATGTCCAGACCACGCAGCGCATCGATCTTGTCGTAATCGATTTCCGGGAAAATGATCTGCTCTTTCACGCCCATGCTGTAGTTACCACGACCATCGAAGGACTTGGCATTCAGGCCGCGGAAGTCACGCACGCGCGGCAGGGAGATGGACAGCAGACGATCCAGGAACTCGTACATACGTTCGCGACGCAGAGTAACCTTGACGCCAATCGGCCAACCTTCACGAACCTTGAAACCAGCGATCGACTTGCGGGCATAAGTCACGATGACTTTCTGGCCGGTAATCTTCTCGAGGTCGGCAACTGCGTGCTCGATGATTTTCTTATCACCGATCGCTTCGCCCAAGCCCATGTTCAGGGTGATCTTGGTGATGCGCGGAACTTCCATCACGTTACCCAGCTTAAGCTCTTCCTTCAGCTTGGGCGCGATTTCCTTCCGGTAAATCTCTTTTAGTCGTGCCATGGTGTTTTACCTATGATTCTCAAGCGCCAACCGGCTTCTGGGTGGACTTGAAGACACGAATTTTCTTGCCGTCTTCAACTTTGAAACCAACGCGATCAGCCTTGTTGGTTTCGCCATTGAAAATGGCAACGTTGGAAGCGCTCAGCGGCGCTTCTTTCTCGACGATACCGCCTTGAACGCCCGACATCGGGTTCGGCTTGGTATGACGCTTCACCAGGTTGATACCACCGACGACCAAACGGTCGTCAGCGAGAACCTTGAGCACCTTACCGCGCTTACCTTTGTCTTTGCCGGCGATCACGATGATCTCGTCGTCACGACGAATCTTTTGCATGTCGGATCTCCTTAAAGCACTTCAGGGGCAAGCGAGACGATCTTCATGAACTTCTCAGTACGAAGCTCACGGGTCACTGGCCCGAAGATACGGGTACCAATCGGCTCTTGCTTGTTGTTCAGAAGAACAGCAGCGTTGCCGTCGAAGCGGATGATCGAACCGTCGGCACGACGAACGCCGTGACGGGTACGAACTACAACCGCGGTCATGACCTGACCTTTCTTCACTTTGCCGCGCGGAATTGCTTCCTTGACGGTGACCTTGATGATGTCGCCGATGCCAGCGTAGCGGCGATGCGAGCCACCCAGCACCTTGATGCACATGACGCGGCGTGCACCACTGTTGTCGGCAACATCGAGCATGGATTGAGTCTGAATCATATAATTTCTCCGACCCCTAGTCCTTAGACTTCCACTGCGCGTTCGAGAACTTCAACCAGAGCCCAAGACTTGGTCTTGGCCAGCGGACGCGTTTCGGTAATCGAAACTTTGTCGCCGATCTTGCACTGATTGCTTTCGTCGTGCGCGTGCAGCTTGGTCGAACGCTTGACGTATTTACCGTAGATCGGGTGCTTAACGCGACGCTCGATCAGTACGGTGATGGTCTTGTCCATCTTGTCGCTGACAACACGGCCAGTCAGCGTACGGACTGTTTTTTCGGCTTCAGCCATGATTACTTACCTGCCTGCTGGTTGAGCACAGTCTTCACACGAGCGATGTCGCGCTTAACTTGCGAGAGCAGGTGAGACTGCCCCAACTGGCCAGTTGCTTTCTGCATACGCAGATTGAACTGGTCGCGCAGCAGGCCGAGCAGCTGCTCGTTCAACTGCTGTGCTGATTTTTCACGAAGTTCATTCGCTTTCATCACATCACCGTCCGCTTAACAAAAGTGGTGGCGAGCGGCAGCTTTGCAGCAGCCAGGGCGAAAGCCTCACGCGCCAACTCTTCAGAAACGCCTTCGATCTCGTACAGGACTTTGCCTGGCTGGATCTGGGCTACCCAATACTCGACGCTACCCTTGCCTTTACCCATCCGCACTTCAAGAGGCTTCTTGGTAACTGGCTTGTCAGGGAACACGCGAATCCAGATTTTCCCGCCACGTTTCACGTGACGAGTCAGAGCACGACGAGCGGACTCAATCTGACGGGCGGTGAGACGACCGCGGGCAACAGACTTCAGCGCAAATTCGCCGAAGCTGACTTTGCTACCGCGCTGTGCCAAGCCACGGTTGTGGCCAGTCATCTGCTTGCGGAACTTCGTACGCTTTGGTTGCAACATGTGGCGTACCCCTTACTTAGCAGCTTTTTTACGAGGCGCAGGTGCTTGCGGTTTCAGTTCTTCATGGCGGCCACCAATGACCTCACCCTTGAAGATCCAAACCTTGACACCGATCACACCGTAAGTGGTGTGCGCTTCGTACGTGGCATAGTCGATATCGGCACGCAGGGTGTGCAACGGCACACGACCTTCGCGATACCATTCGGTACGTGCGATTTCCGCACCGCCGAGACGACCGCTCACCTGGATTTTGATGCCCTTGGCACCAATACGCATGGCGTTCTGTACCGCGCGCTTCATAGCACGACGGAACATCACACGACGCTCCAGCTGCTGAGCAACGCTCTGTGCAACCAACATACCGTCGAGCTCCGGCTTACGGATCTCTTCGATATTGATGTGCACAGGCACGCCCATTTGCTTGGTCAGGTCCCTGACGCAGTTTCTCAACATCTTCACCTTTCTTGCCGATCACGATGCCGGGACGAGCGGTGTGGATGGTGATGCGTGCGGTTTGGGCCGGACGAGCGATCTCGACACGGCTTACGGACGCGCTTTTTAGTTTGTCGAGGAGGTATTCACGCACCTTCAGATCAGCGAACAGGTAGTCCGCATAAGTCCGGCCGTCTGCATACCAGACGGAGGTGTGTTCCTTGACGATTCCCAGGCGTATGCCAGTGGGATGTACTTTCTGACCCATCTGAACGACTCCGTTACTTGTCCGCAACCTTGACAGTGATATGGCAAGACCGCTTGACGATGCGATCAGCGCGGCCTTTGGCACGCGGCATGATGCGCTTAAGCGAACGCCCCTCGTTGACGAAAACGGTGCTGACCTTCAGGTCATCAACGTCTGCGCCTTCGTTGTGCTCGGCGTTGGCTACAGCCGACTCCAGCACTTTCTTGATGATTTCCGCGGCTTTCTTACTGCTAAAAGCCAGCAGGTTGAGCGCTTCGCCCACCTTCTTCCCGCGGATCTGGTCGGCGACCAAGCGGGCTTTCTGGGCGGATATGCGAGCGCCCGACAACTTAGCGGCTACTTCCATTTCCTTACCCCTTAACGCTTGGCTTTCTTGTCAGCCACGTGCCCACGATAGGTACGAGTGCCGGCAAATTCGCCCAGTTTGTGGCCGACCATGTCTTCGTTCACAAGAACTGGGACGTGTAGGCGACCGTTATGCACGGCGATGGTCAAACCGACCATTTGCGGCAGAATCATCGAACGACGCGACCAGGTTTTAACCGGCTTGCGATCATTCTTTTCTGCTGCCACTTCGACCTTCTTCAGTAGGTGAAGATCGATGAAAGGACCTTTTTTCAGAGAACGTGGCACTGTCGTATCCCTCTAGTTACTTGCGACGACGGACGATCATGTTGTCGGTGCGTTTGTTACCACGAGTCTTCGCGCCCTTAGTCGGGAAGCCCCATGGAGACACCGGATGACGACCACCAGAGGTACGACCTTCACCACCACCGTGTGGGTGGTCGACCGGGTTCATGGCAACACCACGAACGGTCGGGCGAACGCCACGCCAGCGTTTGGCACCAGCTTTACCCAGCGAACGCAGGCTGTGCTCGGAGTTCGAGACTTCACCCAGGGTCGCACGGCATTCGGCCAGTACTTTACGCATTTCACCGCTGCGCAGACGCAGGGTGACGTAGACGCCTTCACGAGCGATCAGCTGAGCCGAAGCACCAGCGGAACGAGCGATTTGAGCACCTTTGCCCGGCTTCAGTTCGATACCGTGAACGGTCGAACCAACCGGAATGTTACGCAGCGGCAGGCTGTTACCGGCCTTGATCGGCGCCATCGAACCTGCGACCAGCTGATCGCCGGCGCTCACACCTTTCGGTGCGATGATGTAACGACGCTCACCATCTGCATATTTCAGCAGAGCGATGTGCGCGGTACGGTTCGGGTCATATTCAACGCGTTCGACAGTGGCTGGGATGCCATCTTTGTCGTTACGACGAAAATCGACCAGACGGTAATGCTGCTTGTGACCACCACCGATATGACGGGTAGTGATACGGCCGTTGTTGTTACGACCGCCAGTCTTCGACTTCTTCTCGAGCAGTGGAGCATGAGGAGCGCCTTTGTGCAGCTCCTGATTGACCACCTTGACCACAAAACGGCGGCCCGGGGAAGTCGGTTTGCATTTAACGATTGCCATGATGCACCCCTTCCTTACTCAGCACTGCTGGTGGCGAAATCGAGATCCTGGCCTGGCTGAAGGGAGATGATCGCCTTCTTCCAGTCGTTACGCTTGCCCAGACCGCGAGCGGTGCGCTTGCTCTTACCCAGAACGTTCTGAGTAGTGACATGCTGAACCTTCACGCTGAACAGGCTTTCGACGGCCTTCTTGATTTCCAGCTTGGTTGCGTCAGTTGCAACCTTGAAAACGAACTGGCTTTTCTTGTCTGCCAGAGTCGTGGCCTTCTCGGAGATGTGCGGGCCAAGCAGCACTTTGAATACGCGTTCCTGGTTCATCCCAGCAGCTCCTCGAATTTCTTCACGGCAGAAACGGTGATCAGCACCTTTTCATACGCGATCAGACTGACCGGATCGGAACCCTGCACGTCACGAACATCGACATGCGGCAGGTTGCGAGCAGCCAGGTACAGATTTTGATCGACAGCGTCAGACACGATCAGAACGTCAGTCAGACCCATGTCGTTCAGCTTGCCCAGCAGCTCTTTGGTTTTCGGAGCTTCGACAGCGAAGTCTTCAACCACTACCAGACGGTCGCTACGGACCAGCTCAGCAAGAATCGAACGGATCGCAGCGCGATACATCTTCTTGTTCAGCTTCTGATCATGGCTCTGCGGACGAGCTGCGAAAGTCACACCACCGCCACGCCAGATCGGACCACGAGTGGTACCAGCACGCGCACGGCCAGTACCCTTCTGACGCCACGGGCGCTTACCGCCACCGGAAACGTCGGAACGAGTCTTCTGCTGCTTGCTGCCCTGACGACCGCCAGCCATATAGGCTACGACTGCTTGGTGAACCAGGGTCTCGTTGTAGTCGCCACCGAAAGTCGCATCAGAGACTTCGATCGCTTGAGCGCCATTTACATTTAATTGCATGTCAGCTTCCCCTTAACCGCGAGCCTTGGCAGCCGGACGTACAACCAAGTTGCCGCCAGTAGCGCCAGGAACGGCACCCTTGACCAGCAGCAGGTTGCGTTCAGCATCCACGCGCACTACTTCCAGGGACTGCACAGTCACGCGCTCAGCACCCATGTGACCGGACATTTTCTTGCCCTTGAAGACACGACCCGGAGTCTGGCACTGGCCAATCGAACCCGGAACGCGGTGGGACACGGAGTTACCGTGAGTGTTGTCCTGGCCGCGGAAATTCCAACGCTTGATGGTACCGGCAAAGCCTTTACCTTTGGACTGACCAGTCACATCGACCAGTTGACCAGCTTGGAATATTTCAGCGTTGATCAGATCACCAGCCTGGTAGTCGCCTTCTTCAAGACGGAATTCCAGAACAGTGCGACCTGCCGCGACGTTCGCCTTAGCGAAGTGACCTGCCTGAGCAGCGGTAACACGAGAAGCACGACGCTCACCAACAGTGACTTGCACTGCACGATAGCCATCGGACTCTTCAGTTTTAAACTGGGTAACTCGATTCGGCTCGATCTCAATGACCGTAACCGGAATGGAGACACCTTCTTCGGTAAAAATACGGGTCATACCGCATTTACGACCGACTACACCAATAGTCATGTTGTAACCTCATGAGTGTACGGGGCTTTCACCCGCTATGGCCGCCCATTTCAGAGCGTTACACGACTAAGACCTCAAACGGTCTTAGCCGAGGCTGATCTGCACTTCCACACCGGCCGCAAGATCAAGCTTCATCAGCGCATCAACGGTTTTATCCGTCGGCTGGACGATGTCCAGAACACGCTTATGAGTACGGATCTCGAACTGATCGCGCGCGTCTTTGTTGACGTGCGGTGAAGTCAGTACGGTGAACCGCTCTTTGCGGGTAGGCAGGGGAATGGACCACGCACCTGAGCACCAGTACGTTTCGCGGTTTCCACGATTTCCTGGGTTGATTGATCGATCAGGCGATGGTCAAAAGCCTTCAACCGAATACGGATTTGTTGGTTTTGCATTTTGACCTCAGATTCCAAGCTGCTATTCCCAACGGACGCAATACGCCCGTTAAAAGGAGGCGTGATTCTATAGACGCCCCTAGCAGGTGTCAACCCAATAAAAAAGCCCCCGCAAGCGGAGGCTTTTTCTTAAATCATCACTTACGCGATGATTTTGGCTACGACGCCGGCGCCGACGGTACGACCGCCTTCACGAATGGCGAAACGCAGACCTTCTTCCATTGCGATGGTTTTGATCAGAGTGACAGTCATCTGGATGTTGTCACCTGGCATTACCATTTCAACGCCTTCCGGCAGTTCGCAGTTACCAGTCACGTCAGTAGTACGGAAGTAGAACTGAGGACGATAGCCTTTGAAGAACGGAGTATGACGGCCGCCTTCTTCTTTGCTCAGCACATACACTTCTGCAGTGAAGGTAGTGTGCGGCTTAACCGAACCCGGCTTGACCAGAACCTGGCCACGCTCTACGTCGTCACGCTTGGTGCCGCGCAGCAGCACACCGCAGTTCTCGCCAGCACGACCTTCGTCGAGCAGCTTGCGGAACATCTCAACACCAGTACAGGTGGTTTTGACGGTGTCACGCAGACCAACAATTTCCAGCTCTTCCTGGATCTTGATGATGCCACGCTCGATACGGCCAGTTACCACGGTGCCACGACCGGAGATCGAGAACACGTCTTCGATTGGCATCAGGAACGGCTTGTCGATAGCGCGCACTGGATCTGGGATGTAGCTGTCCAGAGTCTCAACCAACTTCTTGACGGCAGTGGTGCCCATCTCGTTGTCGTCTTGACCATTCAGCGCCATCAGAGCCGAACCGATGATGATCGGAGTGTCGTCGCCTGGGAAATCGTAAGCGCTGAGCAGGTCACGCACTTCCATTTCCACCAGCTCCAGCAGCTCGGCGTCGTCAACCATGTCAGCCTTGTTCAGGAAGACAACGATGTACGGAACACCTACCTGACGGGACAGCAGGATGTGCTCGCGAGTCTGCGGCATCGGGCCGTCAGCAGCGGAGCAAACCAGGATAGCGCCGTCCATCTGCGCAGCACCGGTGATCATGTTTTTCACATAGTCAGCGTGACCTGGGCAGTCAACGTGCGCGTAGTGGCGAATCGAAGAGTTGTACTCAACGTGCGCAGTGTTGATGGTGATACCACGAGCCTTCTCTTCCGGCGCGCTGTCGATCTTGTCGAAAGCAACTACGGCGCTACCGAAAACTTCGGAGCAAACGCGAGTCAGAGCGGCGGTCAGCGTGGTTTTACCATGGTCAACGTGACCAATGGTGCCAACGTTGACGTGAGGTTTGCTACGTTCAAATTTTTCTTTAGCCACGACAATTAACTCCTTGCCTAAAGGGCTGAATCAGCCTTGTTTTTTGGTTACAGACTCGACGATGTGCGACGGAGCTGTATTGTATTTTTTGAATTCCATAGAGTAGCTTGCGCGACCCTGAGACATGGAACGGACGTCGGTCGCATAACCGAACATCTCACCCAGCGGAACTTCGGCGCGAATTACTTTGCCGGAGATCGTGTCTTCCATACCCAAGATCATGCCGCGACGGCGGTTAAGGTCGCCCATCACGTCACCCATATAGTCTTCAGGGGTAACAACCTCTACCGCCATGATCGGCTCGAGCAACTCACCACCGCCCTTCTGGGCCAGTTGCTTGGTTGCCATGGAAGCAGCCACCTTGAACGCCATCTCGTTGGAGTCGACGTCATGGTAAGAACCATCGAACACGGTAGCCTTCAGGCCGATCAGCGGATAGCCGGCTACAACGCCGTTCTTCATCTGCTCTTCGATACCCTTCTGGATAGCCGGGATGTATTCCTTAGGAATCACACCGCCCACTACTTCGTTCACGAACTGCAGACCTTCCTGACCTTCGTCAGCAGGTGCAAAGCGAACCCAGCAATGACCGAACTGACCACGGCCACCGGACTGACGCACGAACTTGCCTTCGATTTCGCAGCTCTTCGTGATGCGCTCACGATAGGAAACCTGAGGCTTACCGATGTTGGCTTCGACGTTGAACTCGCGGCGCATACGGTCGACCAGGATGTCCAGGTGCAACTCGCCCATACCGGAGATGATCGTCTGACCAGTCTCTTCATCAGTTTTGACACGGAAAGACGGGTCTTCCTGAGCAAGCTTGCCCAGAGCGATACCCATTTTTTCCTGGTCATCCTTGGTCTTAGGCTCTACGGCAACCGAAATAACCGGCTCCGGGAAGTCCATGCGAACGAGGATGATTGGCTTGTCAGCGTTGCACAGAGTCTCACCAGTGGTGACGTCCTTCATGCCGATCAGAGCAGCGATGTCGCCAGCGCGTACTTCTTTGATCTCTTCGCGGGCGTTTGCGTGCATCTGCACCATACGACCCACACGCTCTTTCTTGCCTTTGACCGAGTTGATCACGCCGTCGCCGGAGGCCAACACGCCCGAGTAAACGCGGACGAAGGTCAGAGTACCCACGAATGGGTCGGTAGCGATCTTGAACGCCAGAGCCGAGAAAGGCTCGCTGTCATCGGCGTGACGCTCCATCTCTTCTTCTTCGTTATCAGGGTTGGAACCCTTGATAGCTGGAATGTCGGTTGGAGCAGGCAGGTAGTCGATAACGGCGTCGAGAACCAGGGGAACACCCTTGTTCTTGAAGGAAGAACCGCAAACAGCCAGAACGATCTCACCAGCGATAGTACGCTGACGCAGAGCGAGCTTGATTTCCTCGTTGGTGAGTTCTTCACCCTCGAGGTACTTGTTCATCAGCTCTTCGTTGGCTTCGGCCGCAGCCTCAACCATGTTGCCGCGCCATTTTTCGGCTTCTTCCAGCAACTCAGCAGGGATGTCCTTGCGAACAGGAACCATGCCCTTGTCGGAATCATTCCAGTACACAGCCTGCATGTTGATCAGATCGATCTGACCCTGGAAGTTGTCTTCCGAGCCGATAGCCAGCTGAATCGGCACCGGAGTGTGACCCAGACGCTGTTTGATCTGACCGATAACGCGCAGGAAGTCTGCACCGGCACGATCCATCTTGTTTACGTAAACAAGACGCGGAACACCGTACTTGTTGGCTTGACGCCATACGGTTTCCGACTGAGGCTCAACGCCCGAGGTACCGCAGAACACAACGACCGCGCCGTCGAGTACGCGCAGAGAACGCTCAACTTCAATGGTGAAGTCTACGTGCCCGGGGGTATCGATGACGTTGAAGCGGTGCTCATCCTTGTACTGCTTCTCGGAGCCTTTCCAGAAGGCGGTGATAGCAGCGGAAGTGATGGTAATACCACGCTCCTGCTCCTGCACCATCCAGTCTGTGGTCGCGGCGCCATCATGCACCTCGCCCATTTTGTGGCTTTTGCCGGTGTAAAAAAGGACGCGCTCGGTGGTAGTGGTTTTACCAGCATCCACGTGAGCCACGATACCGATGTTACGGTAGCGATTAATCGGTGTAGTACGAGCCATAAAGCCCTCGCAAATTGAGTGACGCTAAAATTAGAAGCGGTAGTGCGAGAAAGCCTTGTTGGCTTCAGCCATACGGTGCACGTCTTCACGCTTCTTAACTGCAGCACCTTTGCCTTCTGCAGCATCCAACAGTTCGCCAGCCAAACGCAGGGCCATGGATTTCTCGCCACGCTTACGGGCGAAATCCACCAACCAGCGCATGGCCAGGGCGTTACGACGGGACGGACGAACTTCGACCGGAACCTGGTAAGTAGCACCGCCTACACGGCGCGACTTCACTTCGACCAGCGGAGCGATGGCGTCGAGAGCTTTCTCGAAGATTTCCAGGGGATCGCTGTTCTTACGCTCTTTAACCTTCTCCAGGGCGCCATAAACGATACGCTCAGCAACGGCTTTCTTGCCGCTCTCCATCACGTGGTTCATGAACTTGGCCAGGATTTGGCTTCCGTATTTTGGATCGTCAAGCACTTCGCGCTTGGCTGCTACACGACGTCTTGGCATTTGATAAGCCCTCAAACGGTCTTCAGGTTAGCCCGGAACTGTAACCATCTGGTTACGCCCGACCTTACTCTTATCGACTCAATAAAATTAGAAACTGCATTCAGTACCGACGGCCGATCACTTCGGACGCTTGGTACCGTACTTCGAACGACCCTGGTTACGGCCTTTGACACCCGAGGTGTCCAGCGAGCCGCGAACGGTGTGATAACGCACACCTGGCAAGTCTTTTACACGACCGCCACGGATCAGCACGACGCTGTGCTCTTGCAGGTTGTGGCCTTCACCGCCGATGTACGAGGAAACCTCGAAACCGTTGGTCAGGCGAACACGGCAAACTTTACGCAGTGCCGAGTTAGGTTTTTTCGGCGTGGTGGTATACACGCGAGTGCATACGCCACGACGCTGGGGGCAGTTCTGCAGCGCAGGTACGTCGGATTTCTCGACGATACGCTTGCGCGGCTGACGCACCAGCTGGTTGATAGTTGCCATCTACTAGCTCCACTGTCCGTCTTTCGACGCTATTTATTTACACCATAAATAAATGGCAGGGCTTATGCCCTGCCATATTTAGGGGTGCATGAGTCTAAAGAGACTAGCCCCCCCAGTCAAGACACGAGCCCCGACCGCTAAGCGGCCGGGGCACGTTCTCAATTTTCGCTGGAGTTCAACGCTTCGGTCAGCGCCGCTTCCACTTCGCTCGCGCTCACACGCACAGGCTTGTCAGCCTCGCGACGACGTTTACGCTCGCTGTGGTAAGCAAGACCGGTACCTGCCGGGATCAGACGACCCACGACCACGTTCTCCTTCAGGCCACGCAGGAAGTCGCGCTTGCCAGTAACCGCCGCCTCGGTGAGGACGCGAGTGGTTTCCTGGAAGGATGCCGCCGAGATGAACGACTCGGTGGACAGCGACGCCTTGGTGATACCCAGCAGTACGCGGGAATACTTGGCGATGAACTTGTCCTGCTCGGACAGACGCTCGTTCTCGCCCAGTACGTGAGTCAGCTCCATCTGGTCGCCCTTGATGAAGGTGGAATCACCCGACTCGGCAATCTCGACCTTGCGCAGCATCTGGCGCAGGATGGTCTCGATGTGCTTGTCGTTGATCTTCACGCCCTGCAGACGGTAAACGTCCTGGATCTCGTTGACGATGTACTTGGCCAGCGCGCTCACACCCAGCAGACGCAGGATGTCGTGCGGATCGCTCGGACCGTCGGAGATAACTTCACCCTTGTTGACCTGCTCACCTTCGAACACGTTCAGGTGGCGCCATTTCGGGATCAGCTCTTCGTACGGATCGCTGCCATCGGTCGGCGTGATGACCAGACGGCGCTTGCCCTTGGTCTCCTTGCCGAAGGCGATGGTACCGCTGATTTCCGCAAGAATCGCAGCCTCTTTCGGACGACGCGCCTCGAACAAGTCAGCAACACGCGGCAAACCACCGGTGATGTCACGTGTCTTCGAGGTTTCTTGCGGGATACGGGCGATAACGTCACCAACCGCAACCTGAGCACCGTCTGCCACACCAACAAGGGCGTTAGCAGGCAGGAAGTACTGTGCTGGTACGTCAGTACCTGGCAGCAGCAGATCCTTGCCGTTGGCATCAACCAGTTTCACGGCCGGACGGATGTCCTTGCCAGCAACCGGACGATCCTTGGCATCGAGAACTTCGATGTTGGTCAAACCGGTCAACTCGTCGGTCTGACGCTTGATGGTGATGCCGTCCTCCATACCTACGAAGGTGACGGTACCTTTCATCTCGGTAACGATCGGGTGGGTGTGCGGATCCCACTTGGCGACGATGGCGCCAGCGTCGACCTTGTCACCTTCCTTGACGGAAATGACCGCACCGTACGGCAGCTTGTAGCGCTCGCGCTCACGGCCGAACTCGTCAGCGATAGCCAGCTCACCGGAACGCGATACCGCGATCAGGTTGCCGTCCAGACGTTCGACGTGCTTCAGGTTGTGCAGACGAACCGCACCGCCGTTCTTCACCTGGACGCTGTCGGCAGCCGAAGTCCGGCTTGCCGCACCACCGATGTGGAACGTACGCATGGTCAGCTGGGTACCCGGCTCACCAATCGACTGTGCAGCAATAACGCCGACTGCTTCACCGATGTTGATCTGGTGACCGCGAGCCAGGTCGCGACCGTAGCACTTGGCGCAGATGCCATAACGGGTTTCACAGCTGATCGGCGAACGCACGACGACTTCGTCGATGCTGTTCAGCTCGATGAACTCGACCCACTGCTCGTCGACCAGGGTACCGGCCGGAACGATGACTTCTTCGGTGCCTGGTTTGAACACATCGCGAGCGATGACACGACCCAGAACACGCTCACCGAGCGGCTCGACCACGTCGCCACCTTCGATGTGCGGAGTCATGTACAGACCCTGCTCGGTACCGCAATCGATCTCGGTCACTACCAGATCCTGCGCCACGTCGACGAGACGACGGGTCAGGTAACCGGAGTTCGCGGTCTTCAGTGCGGTATCCGCCAGACCTTTACGAGCACCGTGAGTGGAGATGAAGTACTGCAGTACCGACAGGCCTTCACGGAAGTTCGCGGTGATCGGCGTCTCGATGATCGAGCCGTCCGGCTTGGCCATCAGACCACGCATACCAGCCAGCTGACGGATCTGCGCGGCGGAACCACGAGCACCGGAGTCGGCCATCATGTACATGGAGTTGAAGGACTCCTGATCGACTTCATTGCCGTCGCGGTCGATGACCTTCTCTTTCGAGAGGTTGGCCATCATCGCCTTGGACACTTCGTCGTTGGCCTTGGACCAGAGGTCGATCACTTTGTTGTACTTCTCGCCCTGGGTTACCAGGCCGGAGGCGTACTGCGATTCGATCTCTTTAACTTCCTCGGTGGCGGCGTCAATGATGCGCGCCTTCTCATCCGGGATAACGAAGTCGTTCACACCAATCGACACACCCGAGATGGTCGAGTAGGCGAAACCGGTGTACATCAACTGGTCAGCGAAGATTACCGTGTCTTTCAAGCCAACAGTGCGGTAGCACTGGTTGATCAGCTTGGAGATGGCCTTCTTCTTCATCGGGTGGTTGACCACGTCATACGACAGGCCGGCCGGAACGATTTGGAACAGCAGCGCACGGCCGACAGTGGTGTCGACGATACGCGTGTTCTTGGTGATGCTGCCGTCACGGTCTTTGATCACTTCGTTGATGCGCACTTTTACGCGAGCATGCAGCGAAGCCTGGCCGCCACGGAAAACCCGGTCAACTTCCTGCAGATCAGCGAATACACGGCCTTCGCCTTTGGCGTTGATCGCTTCGCGGGTCATGTAATACAGACCCAGTACCACGTCCTGGGAGGGTACGATGATCGGCTCGCCGTTGGCTGGCGACAGGATGTTGTTGGTCGACATCATCAGCGCGCGCGCTTCGAGCTGGGCTTCCAGCGTCAGCGGTACGTGCACGGCCATCTGGTCGCCGTCGAAGTCGGCGTTGTACGCGGCGCAGACCAGCGGGTGAAGCTGGATAGCCTTACCTTCGATCAGAACCGGCTCAAACGCCTGGATGCCCAGACGGTGAAGCGTTGGTGCACGGTTGAGCAGAACCGGGTGTTCGCGAATCACTTCAGCGAGAACGTCCCAAACCTCTGGCAGCTCGCGCTCGACCATCTTCTTGGCAGCTTTGATGGTGGTAGCAAGACCACGCATTTCCAGCTTGCCGAAAATGAACGGTTTGAACAGCTCGAGAGCCATCTTCTTCGGCAGACCGCACTGGTGCAGGCGCAGGGTCGGGCCTACGGTAATTACCGAACGACCCGAGTAGTCAACACGCTTACCGAGCAGGTTCTGACGGAAACGACCTTGCTTACCCTTGATCATGTCAGCCAGGGATTTCAGAGGACGCTTGTTCGAACCGGTGATAGCGCGGCCACGACGACCGTTGTCGAGCAGTGCGTCGACAGCTTCCTGCAGCATGCGCTTTTCGTTGCGCACGATGATGTCGGGAGCCGAGAGGTCGAGCAGACGCTTCAGACGGTTGTTACGGTTGATAACGCGGCGATACAGATCGTTGAGGTCAGAGGTCGCAAAACGACCACCGTCCAACGGTACCAGCGGACGCAGGTCTGGCGGCAGAACCGGCAGAACGGTCAGCACCATCCACTCAGGCAGGTTGCCCGAGCCGAGGAAGGCTTCCATCAGTTTCAGACGCTTGGACAGCTTCTTGATCTTGGTTTCCGAGTTGGTTTGCGGAATCTCTTCACGCAGACGGCCAATCTCGTGCTCCAGGTCGATCGCGTGCAGCAGCTCGCGGACAGCTTCAGCACCCATGCGGGCGTCGAAGTCGTCACCGAACTCTTCCAGCGCTTCGAAATATTGCTCGTCGTTCAGCAACTGACCCTTTTCAAGGGTGGTCATGCCTGGATCGATAACGACATAGCTCTCGAAGTAGAGAACGCGCTCGATATCACGCAGGGTCATGTCCATCAGCAAACCAATACGGCTCGGCAGGGACTTCAGGAACCAGATGTGAGCAACCGGCGAAGCCAGTTCGATGTGCGCCATGCGCTCACGACGAACCTTGGCCAGCGCGACTTCAACACCGCACTTCTCGCAAATCACACCACGGTGCTTCAGGCGCTTGTACTTACCGCACAGGCACTCGTAGTCCTTTACCGGGCCAAAGATCTTGGCGCAGAACAGGCCGTCACGCTCGGGCTTGAACGTACGGTAGTTGATGGTTTCCGGCTTTTTAACTTCACCGAACGACCACGAACGGATCATCTCCGGCGAAGCCAATGCAATGCGGATGGCGTCGAATTCTTCGACTTGACCCTGGTTTTTCAGCAAATTCAGTAGGTCTTTCAAGGCCTTTCCTCCTGGCGGAGCAGGCAGCGGGCATAAAGCCCCGCTGCCGATTCACGTCGTGTTATTCGGTTTCCAGATCGATATCGATACCGAGCGAACGGATCTCTTTGATCAACACGTTGAAGGACTCGGGCATGCCCGGCTCCATGCGGTGATCGCCATCCACGATGTTCTTGTACATCTTGGTACGGCCGTTCACGTCGTCCGACTTGACGGTCAACATTTCCTGCAGGGTGTAGGCGGCGCCGTAAGCTTCCAGAGCCCAGACCTCCATCTCCCCGAAGCGCTGACCACCGAACTGCGCCTTACCACCCAGCGGCTGCTGAGTAACCAGGCTGTAGGAACCCGTGGAACGCGCGTGCATCTTGTCGTCCACCAGGTGGTTCAGTTTCAGCATGTACATGTAACCAACAGTGGTCGTACGTTCGAACTGATTGCCGGTACGCCCGTCGATAAGCTGCATCTGACCGCTTTCTGGCAGATCTGCCAGTTTCAGCATGGCCTTGATTTCGCTTTCCTTGGCGCCGTCGAACACCGGCGTCGCCATTGGCACGCCGCCACGCAGGTTCTTCGCCAGATCCAGAATTTCCTGATCCGAGAAAGTGTCCAGCTGTTCGTTGCGACCGCCGATCTCGTTGTAGATCTCGTGCAGGAACTTACGCAGCTCAGCGACCTTGCGTTGCTCTTCGAGCATACGGTTGATCTTCTCGCCCAACCCTTTGGCCGCGAGGCCCAGGTGGGTTTCGAGGATCTGACCGACGTTCATACGCGACGGTACGCCCAGCGGGTTCAGAACGATGTCGACCGGCGTGCCATGCACGTCATGCGGCATGTCTTCGACCGGCATGATCACCGAGACCACACCCTTGTTACCGTGACGACCGGCCATCTTGTCACCCGGCTGGATGCGACGACGGATTGCCAGGTAGACCTTGACGATCTTCAGTACGCCTGGAGCCAGGTCATCGCCCTGCTGCAGCTTGCGCTTTTTGTCTTCGAACTTGTCGTCGAGCAGCTGACGGCGGTCGGAGATGTAGGCCTGAGCCTTTTCCAACTGCTCGTTCAGTGCATCTTCAGCCATGCGCAGCTTGAACCACTGGCCACGCTCCAGACCGTCGAGCACTTCGTCAGTGATCGCAGCACCTTTCTTCAGGCCAGCGCCGCCTTCGGCGACCTTGCCAACCAGAGCGGCACGCAGACGCTCGAAGGTCGCGCCTTCGACGATGCGGAACTCTTCGTTCAGATCCTTACGGATCTCGTCCAGCTGGCTCTTCTCGATCGACAGAGCACGAGCATCACGCTCGACGCCGTCACGGGTGAAGACCTGTACGTCGATAACAGTACCTTTGGTGCCGGTTGGCACGCGCAGGGAGGTGTCTTTAACGTCGCTGGCCTTCTCACCGAAGATCGCACGCAGCAGCTTCTCTTCTGGCGTCAGCTGGGTTTCGCCCTTCGGCGTTACCTTGCCAACCAGAATGTCGCCAGGGCCAACTTCAGCACCAACGTAGACGATACCGGCTTCGTCGAGCTTGTTCAGTGCAGCTTCACCGACGTTCGGGATGTCCGCAGAGATTTCCTCTGGGCCGAGCTTGGTATCACGCGCCACACAGGTCAGTTCCTGGATGTGGATCGTGGTGAAGCGGTCTTCCTGAACCACGCGCTCGGAGAGCAGGATGGAGTCTTCGAAGTTGTAACCGTTCCACGGCATGAACGCGACGCGCATGTTCTGACCCAGCGCCAGTTCACCCATGTCGGTGGACGGGCCGTCAGCCATGATGTCGCTACGCACAACCACATCACCTTTCTTCACCAGCGGACGCTGGTTGATGCAGGTGTTCTGGTTGGAGCGGGTGTATTTGGTCAGGTTGTAGATGTCTACACCGGCTTCACCCGTTTCGACTTCATCGTTGGCAACGCGAACCACGATACGGCTGGCATCGACGGAGTCGATCACGCCACCGCGGCGAGCCACGACGCAAACGCCCGAGTCGCGCGCTACGTTGCGCTCCATGCCAGTACCAACCAGCGGCTTATCAGCACGCAGGGTGGGTACAGCCTGACGCTGCATGTTGGAACCCATCAACGCACGGTTGGCGTCATCGTGTTCCAGGAACGGGATCAGCGACGCTGCAACCGAAACAACCTGCTTCGGCGAAACGTCCATCAAGGTAACGTCTTCCGGCGCCTTGACGGTGAACTCGTTCAGGTGACGAACAGCTACCAGCTCGTCGATCAGTTGACCCTTGTCATTCAGGGTCGCCGATGCCTGGGCGATAACGTGATCGGCCTCTTCGATAGCCGACAGGAAGACGATTTCATCGGTGACCTTGCCTTCCTGAACAACGCGGTATGGGCTTTCCAGGAAGCCATACTGGTTGGTGCGGGCATACGCCGCCAGGGAGTTGATCAGACCGATGTTCGGACCTTCCGGCGTTTCAATCGGGCACACACGGCCGTAATGGGTCGGGTGTACGTCGCGGACTTCGAAGCCTGCGCGCTCACGGGTCAGACCGCCCGGGCCGAGTGCAGATACACGGCGCTTGTGGGTGATCTCGGAAAGCGGGTTGTTCTGGTCCATGAACTGGGAAAGCTGGCTGGAACCGAAGAACTCTTTCACCGCTGCCGCAACCGGCTTGGCGTTGATCAGATCCTGCGGCATCAGGCCTTCGCTTTCGGCCATCGACAGACGCTCTTTGACCGCACGCTCAACACGTACCAGGCCAACGCGGAACTGATTCTCGGCCATCTCACCGACGCAACGTACACGGCGGTTACCCAGGTGGTCGATGTCATCGACGATGCCCTTGCCGTTACGGATGTCGACCAGAGTCTTCAGAACGGCAACGATGTCTTCTTTGCACAACACGCCCGAACCTTCGATCTCGGTACGACCGATACGACGGTTGAACTTCATGCGACCAACAGCGGAAAGGTCGTACCGCTCTGGGCTGAAGAACAGGTTGTTGAACAACGTTTCAGCAGCATCCTTGGTAGGCGGCTCGCCTGGACGCATCATGCGATAGATCTCGACCAGCGCTTCCAGCTGATTGGTGGTGCTATCGATCTTCAGCGTGTCGCTGATGAACGGACCACAGTCGATGTCGTTGGTGTACAGCGTCTCGATGCGGACAACCTGAGCCTTGGCGATCTTGGCCAGCAGCTCGACCGACAGCTCGGTGTTGCACTCGCAGAGGATTTCACCGGTAGCCGGGTGCACGATCGCCTTGGCGCTGGTGCGGCCGATCAGGTAGTCGAACGGTACGTCCAGCTCCTTGATACCGGCTTTGTCCAACTGGTTAATGTGGCGAGCGGTAATACGACGACCTTGCTCAACAATCACCTTGCCGGCGCCGTCCAGAATGTCCTGGCTGGCGATTTCACCACGCAGACGATGCGGGACGAGCTCCAGGCTCAGGCCTTCACCTTTGACGTGGAAAACGTTGGTGGTATAGAAGGCATCAAGCACTTCTTCAGTGCTGTAGCCCAGCGCGCGCAGCAGAACCGAAGCCGGCAGCTTGCGGCGGCGGTCGATACGTACGAATACCGCATCCTTAGGATCGAACTCGAAGTCCAACCAGGAACCGCGGTAAGGAATGATGCGAGCGGAATACAGCAGCTTGCCCGAGCTGTGAGTCTTGCCACGGTCGTGGTCGAAGAACACACCTGGGGAACGGTGCAGCTGGGAAACGATCACTCGCTCGGTACCGTTGATAACGAAGGTACCGTTCTCGGTCATGAGCGGAATTTCGCCCATGTACACTTCCTGCTCCTTGATGTCCTTGATCGCTTTGTTCGACGATTCTTTGTCGAAAATGATCAGGCGCACTTTCACACGCAGCGGGACAGCATAGGTCACACCGCGCAGCGTGCATTCCTTGACATCGAACGCCGGCTCGCCGAGACGATAACCGACGTATTCCAGAGCAGCGTTGCCGGAGTAGCTGATGATCGGAAATACAGATTTGAAGGCCGCATGCAGGCCGATGTCGCGGAACTGTTCCTTGCTCGCGCCTTGCTGCAGGAATTCGCGGTACGAATCCAGCTGAATGGCCAGGAGGTAAGGCACATCCATGACATCCGGCAACTTGCTAAAGTCCTTGCGGATACGTTTTTTCTCAGTATATGAGTAAGCCATCAGCGTTCCCCAGCTTGGTCACCTGCTTATTTGGCTTCTCCGACGGGAGCAGCCAGAAACTCGTGCAAACCCTAGGTTTGCTCCACCTCGTTGGTGGGTCTTTCACGTTCCAAGCCTGGGCTATCGAAGAGCCGAGTTAGAACGGAAAAAGGCCGGTGGCAAGAGCCACCAGCCGTCAGCCTTGTGCGATTCGCGCGGGCTGTAGACGCAATGTCGTCGCTTACTTGAGCTCGACTTTGGCGCCTGCTTCTTCCAGAGCTTTTTTGGCAGCTTCGGCTTCGTCTTTCGACACGCCTTCTTTGACCACGCCAGGAGCGCCGTCAACAACTGCTTTAGCTTCTTTCAGACCCAGACCGGTCAGTTCGCGAACAGCCTTGATGACGTTCACTTTCTTCTCGCCAGCTTCGGTCAGAATGACGTTGAACTCGGTTTGCTCTTCAGCAACAGCAGCAACAGCAGCTGGGCCAGCGGAAGCAGCAGCGGCAGTAACGCCAAACTTCTCTTCCATTGCTTTGATCAGTTCAACAACTTCCAGAACGGTTTTCTGGCCGATTGCTTCGATGATGTCTTCGTTAGACAGAGCCATGACTCTAATTCCTGTATTGGGGGACAGCCTTCGCGACCGTCAAATTAAACAAATAGCGTGAGAAAGAATGGCGTGCCTTAAGCGGCGGCGGCTTCTTTCTGATCGCGAACGGCCGCCAAAGTACGAGCCAGTTTGCTGGTAGCGCCTTGAATCACGCTCATCAGCTGGGAAATGGCTTCGTCATAAGTCGGCAGAGTTGCCAGTACGTCGATCTGATTGGCTGCGAGGAACTGACCCTCGAACGCAGCTGCCTTGATCTCGAACTTGTCCTGACCCTTAGCGAACTCTTTGAAGATACGGGCAGCAGCACCCGGATGTTCGTTGGAGAAAGCAATCAGGGTCGGGCCTTTGAACACGTCGTTGAGCACATCATATTGAGTGCCTTCAACAGCGCGGCGCAGCAGGGTATTACGTACAACACGTACGTACACACCAGATGCGCGGGCCTCTTTACGGAGTCCGGTCATAGCGCTTACGGTCACGCCGCGGGCATCAGCCACAACAGCAGACAGGGCAGCTTTGGCAGCCTCGTTGACTTCAGCGACGATGGCCTTCTTGTCTTCGAGTTTAATTGCCACGGGTTTACTCCTGGATGTTACCGTTTCGCCCGACCAAGGTCGGACGGCGTTTTGGTGTCTGATTCGGTAAGAATCGGGAGCACCATCTGCGTAGGGTTGAAGATTGCTCTTCGGGTTTGAGGCTAGCGCCCCCTACGGTCTTGGATAGCCCCCGCCAGGCAGGGAATACCCAATTTTTTCGCTGCAGGCGCACTACATGCGCCTGCAGTCATTCATTAAGCGTCCAGCGAACCTTGGTCAATCACCAGACCCGGGCCCATAGTGGTGCTCAGGGTCACGCGCTTGACGTAGATGCCTTTCGAGGTCGAAGGCTTCAGGCGCTTCAGGTCGGCCAGCAGTGCTTCCACGTTCTGTTTCAGCTTGTCGGCTTCAAAGCCAACCTTGCCAACGGAGCTATGGATGATGCCGTTCTTGTCAGTACGGAAACGCACCTGACCAGCCTTGGCATTCTTGACTGCAGTAGCAACGTCCGGAGTCACAGTGCCGACTTTCGGGTTAGGCATCAGGCCGCGCGGGCCGAGAACCTGGCCCAACTGGCCAACAACGCGCATGGCATCCGGAGAGGCGATGACCACGTCATAGTTCAGGTCGCCGGCTTTCATTTCAGCAGCCAGATCGTCCATGCCTACACGGTCAGCGCCGGCAGCCAGAGCAGCTTCAGCGCCCGGGCCCTGGGTGAACACGGCAACGCGAACGCTTTTGCCAGTGCCGTTCGGCAGCACTGTAGCGCCACGAACAACCTGATCTGATTTACGCGGATCAACACCGAGGTTGATAGCGATATCAACGGACTCGGAGAACTTGACAGCGGAGATTTCAGCCAGCAGAGCAGCAGCTTCGACGAAGCTGTAAGCCTTGCCCGGCTCTACTTTGGCCGCGATAGCCTTTTGGCGCTTAGTCAGCTTAGCCATTACACACCCTCCACGTTGAGGCCCATGCTACGAGCAGAACCGGCGATAGTACGCACGGCTGCATCCATATCAGCTGCAGTCAGATCAGCCTGCTTGGTCTTGGCGATCTCTTCGAGCTGGGCACGAGTAACGGTACCGACCTTGACGGTATTCGGACGAGCCGAACCGCTGGTCAGACCGGCTGCTTTTTTCAGCAGCACGGAAGCTGGGGTGCTCTTAGTTTCAAAGGTGAAGCTACGGTCGCTGTAAACAGTGATGATCACTGGAGTCGGCAGACCAGGTTCCATGCCCTGAGTCTTGGCGTTGAACGCCTTGCAGAATTCCATGATATTCACGCCGTGCTGACCCAGAGCCGGGCCGACGGGTGGCGACGGGTTGGCCTGAGCGGCCTTTACTTGCAGCTTGATATAAGCCGTGATTTTCTTAGCCATTAGCTACTCCAGTTACGGGTTCTAGCGCCTCGCGGCTCCCCGGTTATTGCCTGTTTATCCCAGTGACAACAAAACCCCGCAGTCTATGACTGCGGGGTATGGGATGCGGTTGTCAGTTACGACTTCTCGACCTGACTAAACTCCAGCTCGACCGGTGTTGAACGACCAAAAATGGTCACTGCCACCTGGATACGGCTTTTCTCGTAATTCACTTCTTCGACGACGCCACTGAAATCAGCAAACGGGCCATCGACCACACGAACCATCTCGCCCGGTTCGAACAAGGTTTTTGGCTTCGGCTTGTCACCATTATCGGCAACACGACGCAGAATAGCGTCAGCTTCTTTTTCAGTGATAGGCGCAGGCTTATCGGCAGTACCACCAATGAACCCCATGACGCGCGGGGTATCTTTGATCAAGTGCCAGGTAGCCTCGTTCATTTCCATCTGCACTAACACATAACCAGGAAAGAACTTTCGCTCGCTCTTGCGCTTCTGGCCATTACGCATTTCAACCACTTCTTCAGTGGGAACCAGAATCTCGCCGAAATCATCTTCCATTCCGGCGAACTTTACGCGCTCGATCAGCGAACGCATTACATGCTTCTCGTAGCCCGAGTAAGCATGCACAACGTACCAACGCTTAGCCACGGGAAATCCTATTTCAACTTACGATAAACGACACAAGCCAACCGAGGAGCGAATCGAGCCCCCACAACATCAAAGCCATGACAAGCACGACTAGGACGACGATCAGCGTGGTTTGCGTGGTTTCCTGACGACTTGGCCAGACAACCTTGCGAATCTCGACGCGGGCTTCTTTGACCAGGGCAAAAAACGCCTGACCCTTGGCCGTCTGCAGGGCAACAGCAGCAGCAGCTACCGCCAGAACCAGCAATGCAACGACACGGTACAGAATCGGTTCACCAGAGAAGTACTGATTACCGACCACCCCTACAACCACAAGCAGGGCCGCCACAATCCACTTAAGCAGATCGAAGCGAGAGTCTTTGGCTTCAGACTTAACATTCATGAACAAGGATCCTGTGAGAAGACACGCCAAATTCACTAGAAAATGGCAGGTCAGGAGGGAATCGAACCCCCAACCTACGGTTTTGGAGACCGTCGCTCTGCCAATTGAGCTACTGACCTAATACAAAATCAGGCCGACCATTATGCCGGCCCGACGGGGACAGATCAAACGATTATTCGATGATCTTTGCTACGACGCCGGCGCCGACGGTACGACCGCCTTCACGAATGGCGAAACGCAGACCTTCTTCCATTGCGATGGTTTTGATCAGAGTGACAGTCATCTGGATGTTGTCACCTGGCATTACCATTTCAACGCCTTCCGGCAGTTCGCAGTTACCAGTCACGTCAGTAGTACGGAAGTAGAACTGAGGACGATAGCCTTTGAAGAACGGAGTATGACGGCCGCCTTCTTCTTTGCTCAGCACATACACTTCTGCAGTGAAGGTAGTGTGCGGCTTAACCGAACCCGGCTTGACCAGAACCTGGCCACGCTCTACGTCGTCACGCTTGGTGCCGCGCAGCAGCACACCGCAGTTCTCGCCAGCACGACCTTCGTCGAGCAGCTTGCGGAACATCTCAACACCAGTACAGGTGGTTTTGACGGTGTCACGCAGACCAACAATTTCCAGCTCTTCCTGGATCTTGATGATGCCACGCTCGATACGGCCAGTTACCACGGTGCCACGACCGGAGATCGAGAACACGTCTTCGATTGGCATCAGGAACGGCTTGTCGATAGCGCGCACTGGATCTGGGATGTAGCTGTCCAGAGTCTCAACCAACTTCTTGACGGCAGTGGTGCCCATCTCGTTGTCGTCTTGACCATTCAGCGCCATCAGAGCCGAACCGATGATGATCGGAGTGTCGTCGCCTGGGAAATCGTAAGCGCTGAGCAGGTCACGCACTTCCATTTCCACCAGCTCCAGCAGCTCGGCGTCGTCAACCATGTCAGCCTTGTTCAGGAAGACAACGATGTACGGAACACCTACCTGACGGGACAGCAGGATGTGCTCGCGAGTCTGCGGCATCGGGCCGTCAGCAGCGGAGCAAACCAGGATAGCGCCGTCCATCTGCGCAGCACCGGTGATCATGTTTTTCACATAGTCAGCGTGACCTGGGCAGTCAACGTGCGCGTAGTGGCGAATCGAAGAGTTGTACTCAACGTGCGCAGTGTTGATGGTGATACCACGAGCCTTCTCTTCCGGCGCGCTGTCGATCTTGTCGAAAGCAACTACGGCGCTACCGAAAACTTCGGAGCAAACGCGAGTCAGAGCGGCGGTCAGCGTGGTTTTACCATGGTCAACGTGACCAATGGTGCCAACGTTGACGTGAGGTTTGCTACGTTCAAATTTTTCTTTAGCCATTTTGACCGTCTCCGCACGAAGTATTCAGCAAGTAATATCGCCATTAAAATAAAGGCAGATACTTTCATATCTGCCTTTATTAAATGGAGCTCATGAGCGGATTCGAACCGCTGACCTCACCCTTACCAAGGGTGTGCTCTACCAACTGAGCTACATGAGCAAACTATGTCGCAAGACCAAAAAAGCTGGAGCGGGCAGCGGGAATCGAACCCGCATCATCAGCTTGGAAGGCTGAGGTTCTACCACTAAACTATGCCCGCATAGCCTATAGCTCATGCTCAAATCTGGTGGAGGGAGAAGGATTCGAACCTTCGAAGTCGTAGACGTCAGATTTACAGTCTGATCCCTTTGGCCGCTCGGGAACCCCTCCATAACGAGGCGGCATTTTCAGTATCTGCCACCCTACTGTCAAGCACTTTCTCATTTAAAAACCTGAGCTTAGCGGCACTGACAGCAACTTCGCAGAATCACCAACTAAGGCGAGCACCCTGCGAAGCGGGCGCCATTCTATGCATTCTATCGAGGGCTTGCAACCCCCTCGCACGGCATTAATTGATGCTGTAAACCGTTGAAGTCCAAAGACAAACGCTCGAGCAACGAATCATCCACCAAACGCCGGCTTTCGGGAGCGATACGCACCCAATGACGGCGGTTGGCTCGCGGCAGTTCACGAAGCAATGGCTCGTAGCCCGAAACACGCAAACGGGAGATCACGCTATCGGCAGAATCATGACGAGGAAAAATACCCAGGGAGATACCATTGGACAGATCCCCCTGCGTAATGATGTAGCTGTCGATCTTGCGCGCCTGCAGCTCTCGCAACTGCCGCAACGATGCCTGACGCGAGGCCATCGGGGGTAGATACACCCAGTAGTCGACAGCCCCGGCAGACTCGACAACCTGCACCTGCGAGCGGATATCCAGACTGAGTAAGCGCTGCTCGACCTGCTCGGCACCCGCGTCCTCCTCAAAACTGCCTAGGAACAAGCACACCGTCTCGCTCGCCGGCGCCTCGTCAACTGCAGGAGCGCGTCGCTGCTGGGGCTCGGATTCGCTCAGCAACTGAATGTCACGCCGACTTTCCTGATAGAGCGACAGCGGAGCGACCTCTTTTGCATGCATTGGCGCCTGCTGTTGATGCCACACATAGTAGAAGGCATTCAGCACCACCAGCAGCATGAAAAACCAGCGCATAACTTACTCCCCCCCAATGGACAAGCGATCGCCAAGCCAACGAACACAAGATCCGGTACCACGCGCGCAGCGGCCACCCACTCGACGGCCAGTGCAGCGTCCCCCCCCGTCAGAAAAACCGTCACGTCATCACCACACTGCTGGCGAGCCAGGTCAAGCTGGGTAGCAACAAAACCGCGCAGCATCAATAAACAGCCGCGCTCTACCGCTTCGGCCGTAGAGTGACCAGGCGTCAAGCTGTGCTGCGCACGCTCCGCAACAGCATCGTCATAACGAATACGTCGTGTATGAGTGCGTAGCTGATTACGCATCAGCGGCATTCCCGGGCAGATGAATCCCCCAAGGTGATTACCAGCTGCATCAATGAAGTCAGATGTGATCGCAGTACCCAGATCAAGTACCAGGCAGGCACGTCGCTCTAAACTATAGGCGCCGACCACCGCAAGCCAGCGATCAAGCCCCAAGCGCTGGTATTCATCATAACCATTGCTCACACCAGCCAAGACCTTCGCAGGCGCAGCAACCACGCAGTCGATACCGAAACGCGCTGTCAGTGCATCTATCAGCTGCCGCGTTTCATCTTCTGTACGCACACTGACAAGACGACAGGAAAACAGCTCCCCTGGAAACCGAGCGTTCAAAGCGTTGAGCAGTTCTTCATCGCTACCGACAACCCCACCCTCAAGCACCCGGGCACCGTCGCCCCTAGGCAACACCCGCCACTTAATAAAGCTATTGCCGCAATCAAGCTCAAGAATCATCACGCAACCTCAAACTGAGCTCACCACCACTGAATACGCGCTCGTTTCCATCAATATCCAGGCGCAACGCGCCGGTGTCATCGACACCTAACACACGCCCTTCCACAACCTGCACGCCTGCGGCGAGCGAAACCGCACGCCCCTGCCATAGGTGGTTAGCCTCCCATTCCTCGCGCAGTGCGGCAAAACCATGCAAACCATGCAATTCCAGGTAACGCTCAAGCTGAGCACCTAGACGACTCAAGAAACTATTGCGATCAATCTGCGCTCCCAGTACCTGACGGATCGACGTCCATGGCTGATCGATAACATCTCGCGCCACTACACGCATATTAATATTGACCCCGATGCCAATGACCACATGACAGACGTCAGCAGGGTCACCAGATAACTCCAACAGTATGCCGGCGATTTTACGGCCGCCCACTAGCAAGTCATTGGGCCATTTAAGGCCAACACCTGAAACACCGGCCTCGCGAATGGTCTGTAGCAGAGCCAGGCCTACAACCAGGCTCAACCCCTCGATCTGACGCATACCGCCAGTAATACGCAGCACTAGACTGTAATAAAGGTTTTCCCCGAACGGGCTGACCCAGTTGCGCCCGCGGCGCCCGCGGCCTGCAGTCTGCTGCTCGGCAACGATCAGGAAAGGAGGCGCAGCTCCAGCCGCCAGACGGCGCATGGCCTCTGCATTGGTGGAGTCGACCTGCTGCAGAAGCGTGATGGGCCAACTCCCCAAGTGGCCAGAGGCGGCACTGACCAATAGAGAAAGCGGCGCCTCGAGGCGATAACCGCGACCACGCACCTTATGGATGCTGAGATCGAACTCAGCCTCAAGCGCCTGCAGCCGCTTCCAGATCGCCGCGCGGCTTACACCAACCGCAGCGCCGAGCTCTTCACCCGAGTGAAACTGACCGTCTTGTAGAAGTCGCAATAAAGGCTGCATGCTAAACCTGCCGTGCAATAAGGTGCGCATGATAGCGACGAGGCTCACCCCTGCCTACCGAGGCCGGAAATGCAATTCCCTCCTTCGGCTCAGAACAGTTACTGGGCACCGATATCAGAATGACTTACTCAGAGCATTACCACGATTGTCGCAGTCGTTACCGATGCTCGTGAGCTTCTCTCAGCCGGGCAATTCTCAGCATGACTGGGACTGATCCAAGCCTGCACTCCTAAGGAGCAAAGAATGAGCAATCCACTCAGCGACTGGATCAGACCGCAGCAATGCTGGCTCAACCAAAGCATTGCCACTATCGCCCGCGAACAAAGGGCTCTCAAAATCCAAGCCTCTCGCGCGCAGGATGGGCTTTGTAGGAGCCGGCTTGCCGGCGAGCAGCGGTTGAGGAGCATCGCCGGCAAGCCAGCTCCTACGTGCGGCCTGTGGCACGCCCTGGATCCCTACCCGCCGCTCCTCTTTCCCGCTTTTCCGGCGCCCAAAAGGACGAAACCCCAGACCTCTGTCGAGATCTGGGGTTTCTAGTAGAAGCTTGACGATGACCTACTCTCACATGGAGAAACTCCACACTACCATCGGCGATGCATCGTTTCACTACTGAGTTCGGGATGGGATCAGGTGGTTCCAACGCTCTATGGTCGTCAAGCAATCTGGTTGGGGAGTCGATGTTTAAGTCGCTTCCCCGAATTGGGTATGTGATATCAGTTGGTATTGCGTGTTCTTTTACAAATTTTCGGCATTACTGTCGACTTCTACCGTCTAACAGCCAAATTGTTTGGGTGTTATATGGTCAAGCCTCACGGGCAATTAGTACTGGTTAGCTCAACGCCTCACAACGCTTACACACCCAGCCTATCAACGTCGTAGTCTTCGACGGCCCTTTAGGGAACTCAAGGTTCCAGTGAGATCTCATCTTGAGGCAAGTTTCCCGCTTAGATGCTTTCAGCGGTTATCTTTCCCGAACATAGCTACCCGGCAATGCCACTGGCGTGACAACCGGAACACCAGAGGTTCGTCCACTCCGGTCCTCTCGTACTAGGAGCAGCCCCTCTCAAATCTCAAACGTCCACGGCAGATAGGGACCGAACTGTCTCACGACGTTCTAAACCCAGCTCGCGTACCACTTTAAATGGCGAACAGCCATACCCTTGGGACCGGCTTCAGCCCCAGGATGTGATGAGCCGACATCGAGGTGCCAAACACCGCCGTCGATATGAACTCTTGGGCGGTATCAGCCTGTTATCCCCGGAGTACCTTTTATCCGTTGAGCGATGGCCCTTCCATACAGAACCACCGGATCACTAAGACCTACTTTCGTACCTGCTCGACGTGTCTGTCTCGCAGTCAAGCGCGCTTTTGCCTTTATACTCTACGACCGATTTCCGACCGGTCTGAGCGCACCTTCGTACTCCTCCGTTACTCTTTAGGAGGAGACCGCCCCAGTCAAACTACCCACCATACACTGTCCTCGATCCGGATAACGGACCAGAGTTAGAACCTCAAGGTTGCCAGGGTGGTATTTCAAGGTTGGCTCCATGAGAACTAGCGTCCCCACTTCAAAGCCTCCCACCTATCCTACACAAGCAAGCTCAAAGTCCAGTGCAAAGCTATAGTAAAGGTTCACGGGGTCTTTCCGTCTAGCCGCGGATACACTGCATCTTCACAGCGATTTCAATTTCACTGAGTCTCGGGTGGAGACAGCGCCGCCATCGTTACGCCATTCGTGCAGGTCGGAACTTACCCGACAAGGAATTTCGCTACCTTAGGACCGTTATAGTTACGGCCGCCGTTTACCGGGGCTTCGATCAAGAGCTTCGCGTTAGCTAACCCCATCAATTAACCTTCCGGCACCGGGCAGGCGTCACACCCTATACGTCCACTTTCGTGTTTGCAGAGTGCTGTGTTTTTAATAAACAGTCGCAGCGGCCTGGTATCTTCGACCGGCATGTGCTTACGGGGTAAACCCTTCACACTCACCGGCGCACCTTCTCCCGAAGTTACGGTGCCATTTTGCCTAGTTCCTTCACCCGAGTTCTCTCAAGCGCCTTGGTATTCTCTACCTAACCACCTGTGTCGGTTTGGGGTACGGTTCCTAATTACCTGAAGCTTAGAAGCTTTTCCTGGAAGCATGGCATCAACCACTTCATCGTCCTAAAGGACAACTCGTCATCAGCTCTCGGCCTTGATCTCCCGGATTTACCTAAGAAATCAGCCTACCACCTTAAACACGGACAACCAACGCCGTGCTGGCCTAGCCTTCTCCGTCCCTCCATCGCAGTAATTAGAAGTACGGGAATATTAACCCGTTTCCCATCGACTACGCATTTCTGCCTCGCCTTAGGGGCCGACTCACCCTGCGTCGATTAACGTTGCGCAGGAAACCTTGGTCTTTCGGCGTGGGAGTTTTTCACTCCCATTGTCGTTACTCATGTCAGCATTCGCACTTCTGATACCTCCAGCAAGCTTCTCAACTCACCTTCACAGGCTTACAGAACGCTCCTCTACCGCTCATCCTAAGATGAACCCGTAGCTTCGGTGTATGGTTTGAGCCCCGTTACATCTTCCGCGCAGGCCGACTCGACTAGTGAGCTATTACGCTTTCTTTAAAGGGTGGCTGCTTCTAAGCCAACCTCCTAGCTGTCTAAGCCTTCCCACATCGTTTCCCACTTAACCATAACTTTGGGACCTTAGCTGACGGTCTGGGTTGTTTCCCTTTTCACGACGGACGTTAGCACCCGCCGTGTGTCTCCCGTGCTGACACTTGCTGGTATTCGGAGTTTGCATCGGTTTGGTAAGTCGGGATGACCCCCTAGCCGAAACAGTGCTCTACCCCCAGCAGTGATACACGAGGCGCTACCTAAATAGCTTTCGAGGAGAACCAGCTATCTCCGAGCTTGATTAGCCTTTCACTCCGATCCACAGGTCATCCGCTAACTTTTCAACGGTAGTCGGTTCGATCCTCCAGTTAGTGTTACCCAACCTTCAACCTGCCCATGGATAGATCGCCCGGTTTCGGGTCTATACCCAGCGACTAAACGCCCTATTAAGACTCGCTTTCGCTACGCCTCCCCTATTCGGTTAAGCTCGCCACTGAATATAAGTCGCTGACCCATTATACAAAAGGTACGCAGTCACCCAACAAAGTAGGCTCCCACTGCTTGTACGCATACGGTTTCAGGATCTATTTCACTCCCCTCTCCGGGGTTCTTTTCGCCTTTCCCTCACGGTACTAGTTCACTATCGGTCAGTCAGTAGTATTTAGCCTTGGAGGATGAATTCCCCCATATTCAGACAAAGTTTCTCGTGCTCCGTCCTACTCGATTTCATTGAAAAGAGATTTTCGTGTACGGGGCTATCACCCACTACGGCGGAACTTTCCAGAACCTTCCACTAATCTCTAATCAACTTAAGGGCTAGTCCCCGTTCGCTCGCCACTACTAAGGGAATCTCGGTTGATTTCTTTTCCTCAGGGTACTTAGATGTTTCAGTTCCCCTGGTTCGCCTCATGCACCTATGTATTCAGTGCATGATACCCAGCTTATGCTAGGTGGGTTCCCCCATTCAGAGATCTCCGGATCAAAGTCTGTTTGCCGACTCCCCGGAGCTTATCGCAGGCTACAACGTCTTTCATCGCCTCTGACTGCCAAGGCATCCACCGTATGCGCTTCTTCACTTGACCATATAACCCCAAGCAATCTGGTTACTGTCTATAACGTGAAGACGACATTCGCCGAAAATTTGCACTTGAGAACAACGCAAATTTTACCTTGACCAAATTAATTACCAGTGAAAGTAATTAATCAGTCACTTCTATCACATACCCAAATTTTTAAAGAACGATTTTTCTGACTGGTCAAAGACCAGAAATCAACACTCATCTGCCTAAACAGGAATGCTCATTTCTGAACTCTAATTCTCAACAATCTCGAGGCTGTAAGTGGTGGAGCCAAGCGGGATCGAACCGCTGACCTCCTGCGTGCAAGGCAGGCGCTCTCCCAGCTGAGCTATGGCCCCAAATACTTCCAAGGCCTGCACCCTCAACAATTGGTGGGTCTGGGCAGATTCGAACTGCCGACCTCACCCTTATCAGGGGTGCGCTCTAACCAACTGAGCTACAGACCCAATCGTCTTTCGCAATGAATCAAGCAATTCGTGTGGGTGCTTATGAATAAGCTGGGATCTTTCGATTAAGGAGGTGATCCAGCCGCAGGTTCCCCTACGGCTACCTTGTTACGACTTCACCCCAGTCATGAATCACACCGTGGTAACCGTCCCCCCGAAGGTTAGACTAGCTACTTCTGGTGCAACCCACTCCCATGGTGTGACGGGCGGTGTGTACAAGGCCCGGGAACGTATTCACCGTGACATTCTGATTCACGATTACTAGCGATTCCGACTTCACGCAGTCGAGTTGCAGACTGCGATCCGGACTACGATCGGTTTTATGGGATTAGCTCCACCTCGCGGCTTGGCAACCCTTTGTACCGACCATTGTAGCACGTGTGTAGCCCAGGCCGTAAGGGCCATGATGACTTGACGTCATCCCCACCTTCCTCCGGTTTGTCACCGGCAGTCTCCTTAGAGTTCCCACCATTACGTGCTGGTAACTAAGGACAAGGGTTGCGCTCGTTACGGGACTTAACCCAACATCTCACGACACGAGCTGACGACAGCCATGCAGCACCTGTGTCTGAGTTCCCGAAGGCACCAATCCATCTCTGGAAAGTTCTCAGCATGTCAAGGCCTGGTAAGGTTCTTCGCGTTGCTTCGAATTAAACCACATGCTCCACCGCTTGTGCGGGCCCCCGTCAATTCATTTGAGTTTTAACCTTGCGGCCGTACTCCCCAGGCGGTCAACTTAATGCGTTAGCTGCGCCACTAAGTCCTCAAGGAACCCAACGGCTAGTTGACATCGTTTACGGCGTGGACTACCAGGGTATCTAATCCTGTTTGCTCCCCACGCTTTCGCACCTCAGTGTCAGTATCAGTCCAGGTGGTCGCCTTCGCCACTGGTGTTCCTTCCTATATCTACGCATTTCACCGCTACACAGGAAATTCCACCACCCTCTACCGTACTCTAGCTTGCCAGTTTTGGATGCAGTTCCCAGGTTGAGCCCGGGGCTTTCACATCCAACTTAACAAACCACCTACGCGCGCTTTACGCCCAGTAATTCCGATTAACGCTTGCACCCTCTGTATTACCGCGGCTGCTGGCACAGAGTTAGCCGGTGCTTATTCTGTCGGTAACGTCAAAACAGCAAAGTATTAATTTACTGCCCTTCCTCCCAACTTAAAGTGCTTTACAATCCGAAGACCTTCTTCACACACGCGGCATGGCTGGATCAGGCTTTCGCCCATTGTCCAATATTCCCCACTGCTGCCTCCCGTAGGAGTCTGGACCGTGTCTCAGTTCCAGTGTGACTGATCATCCTCTCAGACCAGTTACGGATCGTCGCCTTGGTGAGCCTTTACCTCACCAACTAGCTAATCCGACCTAGGCTCATCTATTAGCGCAAGGCCCGAAGGTCCCTGCTTTCTCCCGTAGGACGTATGCGGTATTAGCGTTCCTTTCGAAACGTTGTCCCCCACTAATAGGCAGATTCCTAGGCATTACTCACCCGTCCGCCGCTGAATCAGGGAGCAAGCTCCCGTCAACCGCTCGACTTGCATGTGTTAGGCCTGCCGCCAGCGTTCAATCTGAGCCATGATCAAACTCTTCAGTTCAATACTGCATGGGTTTTGAGAAAACCCTAAACTTGGCTCAGCAATCGCAAACTCTTCAATTAAGAAGAAAAAACTCTATTACGAGTGTTTACTTGTGATGCTGATAATCTTGCGATCCTCAGTCTTAGCTCACAAGCACCCACACGAATTGCTTGATTCAATTGTTAAAGAACGTTTGGTTAAGTCTTTCGTCTCAACCGAGGCGCGCATCTTACAGCAGCCTCATTTCCTGTCAAGTTGTTTTTGAAGAATTTTTTCTTTCTTCTCAACACCTTGCAGCACCCAACCAGATCATCTTCTCTCCAGCGGGAGGCGCATTCTACAGCGTTACAACCTGCTGTCAACACCCTCTTTACCGCCTTCGATCAAACCTGATCGAACCACCAACAGAGCCACTCAAACCACCCTGTCGATGCCGGCGCATTCTACTCGAATTCGCCGTCCGTGCAACCCTTATTTTCTTCTAACTTCCTGATTAACAAGGAGTTTTCAGATCAGGCTGCGCCGGAAGTGGTGCGCATTATAGGCAGCCAGAATCTCAGGTCAATGGTTTATTTCAGGTTTATTCGGATTTAAGTGTAATCCGGGCAAAAGCCTTTTTGCCGGCCTGGCAGACATGGGTCGCCCCCAGCTTGAATACGAAGGCGCGATCAACTACCTGGCCATCCACCCGCACACCACCAGAGCTCAGCAGGTCGCGAGCGACTGCAGCGTTCTTAACCAATCCTGCCTTATTAAGGAGAGCGGCAATCGGCATGTCTTCGGCAGAAGCAAGCTCGACCTCTGGCAGATCTTCCGGCAGCTCGCCGTCCTTCATACGATTACCGGCGGAACGGTGCGCAGTGGCAGCCGCTTCCTCACCATGGAAACGCGCGACGATCTCTTCGGCCAGCTTGATTTTGATATCACGAGGGTTGGCGCCATTCTCGACATCCGTCTTGAACTGCCCGATCTCATCCATGGAGCGGAAGCTCAGCAATTCGAAGTAGCGCCACATCAGCGCATCTGGCATCGACACCAGCTTGTTGTACATGACGCCGGGCGCTTCCTGGATACCTATATAGTTGCCCAGAGACTTGGACATCTTCTTCACGCCATCCAGACCTTCGAGCAGCGGCATGGTGACCACGCACTGAGAAGCCTGACCGTATGCGCGCTGCAGCTCACGCCCCATCAGCAAATTGAATTTCTGATCGGTGCCACCCAGCTCGACGTCAGCGCGCAACGCAACGGAGTCATAGCCCTGCACCAGCGGGTAAAGGAACTCGTGAATGGCGATAGGCTGATTGCCGGTGTAGCGCTTGTCGAAGTCATCGCGCTCGAGCATCCGCGCCACGGTGTACTGGGAAGCCAGGCGAATGAAGTCGGCAGGCGTCAGTTCGTTGATCCATGTGGAGTTAAAGGCAACTTCGGTCTTCGCCGGATCGAGGATCTTGAACACCTGCTGTTTATAAGTCTCGGCATTGTCGAGAACCTGCTCGCGAGTCAGCGGCGGGCGGGTAGCACTCTTGCCGCTGGGATCACCGATCATTCCGGTGAAGTCGCCAATAAGGAAGATCACCTGATGGCCCAGATCCTGGAACTGGCGCAGCTTATTAATAAGCACGGTATGACCAAGGTGCAGATCCGGCGCCGTCGGATCGAAGCCAGCCTTGATACGTAGCGGCTCGCCACGCTTGAGCTTCTCGATCAGCTCCGCCTCAACCAAGACTTCTTCCGCACCGCGCTTGATCAGCGCGAGCTGCTCTTCAACCGACTTCATAAGGACTCACAATCACCGAATTCAAAGGGGAACCAACCATACAAGATCACGGACAAATGACAAGTTTTGCCCAGTGCAAAGCCAGAGACGTGCCAGCCATCACCTTCAGGGTTGCCTCAAGGTGGATTTGGTTATATTTTATACAGTTACTGCATATTCATCAGTTTCTTCTTTTTCCTCTTCATCTTTTCACTTCAAAAAGCAGCCCTATGACCTCGACAACTAAAGCGCCGCCGCTCTATCCCAAAACCCACATCATTGCAGCGAGCGGCGTAGCCGCGCTGCTCAGCCTGGCCCTCCTGGTGTTCCCTTCCCGGGAAGTAGAAGCGAAAAAGACCTTTCTCAATCTCGACATGGACAACGGCTCGGAGCAGGTGCAGCAGAACTTACCGACGCCTCCGGCAGACGTTGCACAAGAGCAACCTGCCGATGAGTCACCTTTCGCGCAAATAGAAGGTAGTGAAGACACTCAGAACGCTGAACTGGAGGCCGAGCCGCAGGTAGCCGAGCAACCGCCGGAAGATCCACTCAGCAAAACCGTTGCTGTGGCCAATGGCGATACGCTTTCCACGGTGTTCAGCAAGGTCGGCCTGTCTGCCAACACCCTGCATGACGTGATCAACAGCAGCAAGGAAGCCAAGCAACTGAGCCGCCTCAAGGTCGGCCAGGAGCTGCAGTTCAAGCTCAGCGAAGACGGCCAGCTGGAAGGCCTGCACAGCAAGCTCAGCGATCTGGAAAGCGTCAGCGTGAGCAAGACGGAAAAGGGCTACGACTTCAAGCGCGAGCTGGTCAAGCCGGATGTCCGTGATGCCTACGCTCACGGAGTGATCAATAGCTCGCTGTTCGTGTCTGCGAAACGCGCCGGCCTGTCGCATAACCTGACAATGGATCTGGCCAACATCTTTGGCTACGACATCGACTTTGCCATGGATATTCGCCAGGGCGATGAATTCGAAGTCATCTATCAAGAGAAGGTCGTTGCCGACAAGTCCGTTGGTACCGGCAACATTCTGTCCGCTCGCTTCACCAACCGCGGCAAGACTTATACGGCCGTGCGTTACACCGACAAGCAGGGCAACGTCAGCTATTACGATGCAGACGGCAACAGCATGCGCAAGGCATTCATCCGTACGCCGGTAGACTTCGCCCGCATCAGCTCGCGCTTCTCCAATGGCCGCAAGCATCCGATCCTCAACAAGATTCGCGCCCACAAAGGTGTGGATTACGCAGCCCCGCGCGGCACCCCGATCAAGGCAGCGGGCGATGGCAAGGTCATTCTCGCCGGTCGCAAGGGTGGTTACGGCAACACCGTGGTACTGCAACACGGCAGCCGCTATCGCACTCTGTACGCTCACATGCAGGGCTTTGCCAAAGGTGTGCGTACCGGCGGCAGCGTCAAGCAGGGTCAAATCATCGGTTACATCGGTACCACCGGCCTGTCTACCGGCCCGCATCTGCACTATGAGTTCCAGGTCAACGGTACTCACGTAGACCCGCTGAGCCAGAAGCTGCCGATGTCCGACCCCATCGCGCGCCAAGACAAACAGCGTTTCCTGCAGATGAGCAAGCCGCTGATGGCACGCATGGATCAGGAAAAAGCCACCATGCTCGCGCTGAACAAGCGTTAAGCCGATGCTCTACCTTGGCGTGATGTCCGGCACCAGTCTCGATGGGCTGGACATCGCCCTTATCGAGCAAGGCGAGCACAGCAAGCTGCTCGCCCATCATTACCAGCCCCTTCCCGACTCGCTCCGTGAACAGTTGCTGGCACTCTGCAGCTCTGGCCCGGACGAACTAGCACGTGCCGCCATCGCCGAACAGCAATGGGCACAACTGGTAGCCGAGGGCGTGCATCGCCTGCTGGCCGAACAGAATCTCCAGCCGCAAGCCATCCGCGCCATTGGCAGCCATGGGCAAACAGTGCGCCACGAGCCGGCCCGGGGCTTCACCATCCAGATTAGCAATGCCGCTCTGCTAGCCGAACTTACCGGTATCACCGTTGTGGCCGACTTTCGTCGCCGCGATGTCGCAGCGGGCGGCCAAGGCGCGCCACTGGTGCCGGCATTTCATGAGGCGCTGTTTGCCAGCCCCGGCTCGGCTCGGGCGATCTTGAATGTGGGCGGTTTCAGTAACCTTAGCCTGCTCGAAGAAGGCAAGCCGGCACTGGGTTTCGATTGCGGCCCAGGCAACGTCTTGATGGACGCCTGGATTCACCATCATCAAGGGCAGGCCTACGACCGCGATGGTGCCTGGGCGGCCAGCGGCCAGGTACAGGACGAGCTGCTCAGGGCGCTTGTAAGCGATCCATTCTTCCAGGCCACCGGCCCGAAAAGCACCGGCCGTGAACTGTTCAACCTGCCATGGCTGATGGAACAACTGGAAAGGCATCCAGAATACAAAGCAGAAGATGTGCAGGCCACGCTGCTCGAGCTGACGGCCACCAGCATCGTCACCTCGCTGCAACAGGCTCAACCGCATTGCAGCGAATTGCTGGTATGTGGCGGCGGCGCCCACAACAGGACATTGATCGGCCGCTTGCAAGCGCTGCTACCGGGCGCGCAGGTCAGCAGCACTGACGATCACGGCGTACCGGCCGACTGGGTGGAGGCCATGGCTTTCGCCTGGCTCGCCCATTGCTGCCTCAATGGCATCCCCGGCAATCGCCCGGAGGTCACCGGCGCCCGTGGCCGGCGAGTTCTTGGGGCCATTTACCCGGCGTAGCGCGCAACGAAAAACGCCGCGCAGATGCGCGGCGTTTTCATGCACGGCGGGATGACTCAGATCGAGAACGAAGAGCCGCAGCCACAGGTAGTGGTCGCATTAGGATTCTTGATCACGAAACGCGAACCCTCCAGACCTTCCTGATAGTCCACCTCGGAGCCCACCAGATACTGGAAGCTCATGGGGTCAACGACCAGAGCAACGCCCTCACGCTCAATGATCGTGTCATCATCGGCCACTTCTTCATCGAAGGTGAAACCGTACTGGAAACCGGAGCAGCCGCCGCCAGTGACGAACACACGCAGTTTCAGGCGCGGGTTGCCTTCTTCATCAACCAGGTTCTTAACCTTGCTTGCCGCCCCTTGCGTGAACTGCATCGCTGCGGTGGGGGTGAAGGTTTCGACGCTCATGTTTCTCTCCCGGCGCCAGGCGCCATACTGCGTTGTAGCGCTACATTATCCGCTTACCCTAGAAAAGCGGTCAACTATTCTACGTCGTCCACGCTCTCGGGTAGCTCCAACGGTCTGCCCTGCTCCTTGATCGGCCGCAAACCGCCCTCGACCTGTGCGCCCATGGCCATTTCCATCAGGCCGTAATAGAGGTTGCCGCGCACCCGAGCCTTCGGCCCCAGCTCGACATGCTGGCTGGCGTAGACATCACCGATGATCTCGCCATCGATCACTATATGGGGGGCGCGCACCTCACCTTCAACCTGCCCGTCGACACTAACCCGTACCAAGCCTTCCTCGGTGCGAATATCGCCAAGCACCCGGCCATCGATTTGCACAGCGCCCTGAAACTCCAGATCACCGCGGAATGCCGCGCCCGCTGCGATCAAACTGGTCTTGCCAGTGAAGCGCTGCATGTCTGCCTTGCCCTTACCTTTATTCCACATCGCGAACCATCACTTATCAGTCAGTCCATTCGATTTGACGCTCGACGGGCTTGCCACCCTCGACATCGGCCTTGATACGTATCTGCTGCGGCTCGAACCCTTCGGGGAGCTGCAGCTCACCGAGACGTCCGCCTTCTGGAATCGCTTGCAGGTGCTTGAAAGCGAATGGAATCGACTGCTCGGTCGAACCATCCGGCAAATCACCGCTCAACTGCGCCAGTTGCAGGCTTTTCGCCTTGCCGGCCTGCCGCCCATCAACCTGCACCTGCAATCGCCCCTGCATAGGTTTGTCATCCTTGCCGACCCGGCTGAGCATGATCTTGAAGCGGAACAACCCCGCCTGCTCGGTGGGGTGAATGTCGAAGCTGCGGATGAGCAGCCCATCGACCCGGCTGTCCGGAGCCAAGACACCTTTATAGAAGGCTAGCTCCTGTTGCTGCTTGAAGTTCTGTTCCTCGAGCAACTTGATATTCAGGCGACTCTGCTCATTGGACTGTTGTGCCAACTGCTCGCCACTGCTGAGCACCACCATGCGCTGACGCAGTTCGTCCACCTCGCGCGCCTGTTCGTCGAGGCGAACCTGCATCGACTGCGCTTCGACGCCCTGCTCCTGCATCGCCCTGGTCTGCCACCAGCTTCCCAGATAGAAAGCGCTGGGTACGGCCATCAGCAGGAGGATCAATGCAACACGAAGGCGCCGCTCATGGGCGCGATTGCTAGGACGGACTTCCCAACCCGACATCAGGCAAGCCACCCGCGCGCGCCGCGATGGCGGGCAGGCAGTGTTGTCGAAGTGATGGCGGATACAGGCATCGGGTGCCTCGAGGCTGGTAAGAGATGACGATCATAAAGGCGAGACCGCCTGCGGCCAACCGTCTTGATGACTATTGAGACCATGGGCACTAGTATCGAAGCACTTATTACCGAGAGGAACGGCAATGCTCTACCTGTGGATCAAAGCTCTGCATATCGTCGCCATGGTCTGCTGGTTCGCCGGTCTGTTCTACCTGCCACGTCTGTTCGTGTACCACGCCATGAGTGAGGACGCGCCGAGCCGCGAACGCTTCAGCGTCATGCAGCGCAAGCTGTACCGCGGCATCATGACCCCGGCCATGATAGCCACCCTGGTATTCGGCATTGGCTTGTTGGTGATGGTACCGGGCTGGATGAGTCAGGGCTGGATGCACGCCAAGCTGACTCTGGTGTTGCTGCTGGTTGGTTACCACCATGTCTGCGGCGCCATGTACAAGCGCCTGGCCCGCGGCGAGAACAAGCGTAGTCATGTGTTCTATCGCTGGTTCAACGAAGTACCGGTATTGCTGCTCATCGCCATCGTCATCCTGGTGGTGGTCAAACCCTTCTGACCAAGACCTGCCAAGGAGCCCTCCATGTCTCTGCCCGCATTGCTGGAAAAGCGTCTGCGTTTGCCGCTGGTCGCCGCACCGATGTTCCTGGTTTCCAACCCTGCGCTGGTGACCGCTTGCTGCAACAACGGCATCGTCGGCAGCTTCCCGGCCCTGAACCAGCGTGACAGCGCAGGCTTCGAGGGCTGGCTGGATGAGATCGAAGCAGGCCTGCGGGAAGATAGCGCACCCTACGCCGTCAACCTGATCGTACACGCCAGTAACCCGCGCCTGGAGCAAGACCTCGCCATCTGCGCAGCCCACCGGGTGCCGATCATCATCACCAGCCTCGGTGCGGTGAAGGAGGTCGTCGATACCGTACATGCCTATGGCGGCCTGGTCTTCCATGACGTCACCACCCGCCGTCATGCAGAAAAGGCCGCCGAGGCGGGTGTCGACGGGCTCATCGCCGTCGCCGCGGGCGCGGGTGGCCATGCTGGAACCTGGAGCCCCTTTGCGCTGATTGCAGAAATCCGCCAGTTCTTCGACAAGACCGTACTGCTGGCAGGCAGCATCAACAGCGGTCATGAAATCCTCGCAGCGCAGATACTTGGAGCCGACCTGGCGTACATGGGCACTCGTTTCGTCGCCACTCAGGAGAGTACTGCGGGTCAGGACTACAAGCAGATGATCATCGAGGCCCGTGCCAGCGACATCATCCACACACCGGCGGTCTCCGGCGTCCCTGCCAGCTTCATGCGCCAGAGCCTGGAACGAGCAGGTTTCGACATGCAGACCCTACAAGGCGCTCACCCTGGCGCCAAGCTCAAGCCACTCGACGAGGAAGCCAAGGCTTGGAAGACCGTCTGGTCGGCGGGTCAGGGCGTAGGCGGAATTGCTGATGTGCCCTCGGTCAGCGAGCTGATTACCCGCCTGGATCGCGAGTATCAGTTGGCCCTAACGTCGAAGCTGCCAGCAAGCTGAGAACCAACACTCAGCCGTGTGCGAAAGTCTCCCATGCTCACTTGCCGAAGGCATGATGGAACGATAGGGTCTGCCAACTCTCTCCCGTGCAGACAAGGACGCGCGCATGAGCCAGCTCCGCTACAAAATCGTCTTCGATGGCAGCCTGATGCCCGACACCTCGATGGACACAGTCAAGGCCAATCTGGCCAGCCTGTTCAAGAGTGACCGCGCGCGCATCGACACCCTGTTCGGTCGGGGGCCCATCGCCCTGAAGCGCGACCTGGCAGAAGACGAAGCCAACCAGTATTTGACCGTACTGCAGCGTGCCGGCGCCCAAGCACGCAAGGAGCCCGACCTGTCAGCTGCGCTGAGTCTTGTGGAAACGGACGAGGAGAAGGCCGTCAGCGCTGCGCCTATCGAACAATCTCAACAGGCGATGGACTGCCCGAAATGCGGTCATCAGCAAACGGTCGCAGCTGAATGCTCGGCCTGTGGCGTGATCATCGAAAAGTACCTGGCTCGCCAGGCGACCCTCGCCGAAAGCACACTGACGCAACCGGCGCCGATCGTGTCGAATCTGCAGCAAACGCCCTACACGCCACCTCGCGCCAATATCGACACCTACGCCGGTCAGGTCGGCGAATTGAAAGTCAACTCGTTCAATGGGCGTATTGGCCGCATGCGCTACCTGGCCTGGTCACTGGTGCTTATGTTTGGCTTCACTGTGCTGATCGCCGCGCTGTCCGCTGTCAGCCTGCTGTCGGAAATCCTGGGCAGTATCCTGATCATCGGCGCGGCTATCGGCATGCTGGTCATCAGTGTGCAGATAGGCGTCCAGCGTCTGCACGATATGGGCTGGACTGGCTGGCTATGGCTGCTCAACCTGGTGCCGATCGTCAACAGTGTGTTCTGGATCATCATGCTGGTAGTACCAGGCACCGTCGGCAGCAATCGCTTCGGCCCGGAACCGCCGCCCAACAGCCTGGCAGTCAACCTGCTGGCCGGCCTGTTTATCGTTCTGATGGTCGGCGGGTTGCTGACGCTGTTCCTCAGCGGTTTTGCCATCCTGGCCGTGCTCAGCATGTTCTTCGACCAGATGGTGAGCGGATCCTGATCGATCCCGCTGCATTTATTTTCCCTGTCGGCGTTGCCACTGCAGCGCTGACAGGCCTGTTGCGGATAGGCTATACGCCCGTCACGGACAGCATCAGGAGAACGCCATGCCCCGCTATGCCCTGGTCACCGGTGCTTCCAGTGGTATCGGCCTCGCCCTGGCCGAAGCATTGGCACGCCGCGGGCGTAACCTGATCCTCATCGCACGCCATCGTGACGCACTAGAAAGCATCGCCTACGAGCTGACGCAGCGCTTTTCCGTCGAAGTCCTGTTCCGTGTTTGCGACCTCAGTGAACCCCTGCAGTTATCCGGACTGATGCACGAGCTCGAGCAGAACGGTCTGGTCATCGAGCTGCTGGTAAACAATGCGGGGCTCGGCAGCGCCGGCGCATTCGTTGCCCAGGACTGGAGCCGTGAACAGGAGTTGCTGGAAGTGAACGTGCTGGCCCTGGCGCGCCTGTGCCACTCCATCGGCACGGTAATGGCCGGGCGTGGCAGCGGGCAGATCCTCAACGTGGCGTCGATAGCTGCTTTCCAGCCAGGGCCATGGATGAGCAATTACTACGCGAGCAAGGCTTACGTCCTGCATTTCTCCGAAGGCCTGCGCGAAGAGCTGCGACCTTATGGCGTCAAGGTGTCGGTACTCTGCCCTGGGCCGAAGCGTAGCGCGTTCTTCCGCAATGCCCAGCTTGATGCCAGCGCCCTGGAGAACGGCAAGTTGATGCTCAGCGCCGAGGAAGTTGCACTGATCGCGGTGCGTGGTCTGGACAACAACCGCGCGATCATCATTCCCGGCTGGCGTAATCGCCTGCTGAGCCTGGCGCCACGGTTCTTCCCACGGCTGTTGGTGCGCCGATTCGCGGCGCGGCTCAACCGGCGTTTTGGCCGAGCTTGATCGACCACTTCAATTTGCGCTGACCGTCCGCCCCCGCGCCCAATCCCGCAACTCGGCCAGTGGCTCAGCCATGATCACCGACAAAGGCGACGTGGCCTGGATACCACGCAGCAGCATGCCATGGTCGACGGACTGCTGCTGCGCCTGAGAGGCGTACAGCGCGCTGACCACCACCTGCTCGATCTCCGCCCCGGAAAAACCGCTGCTGGCTGCCGCCAACTGCGGCAGGTCGTAGGCCGTGGCATCCAGCTCGCGGCGTTGCAGATGGATACGGAAGATCTCGGCGCGGGTTTCCACGTCCGGCAGGTCGACGAAGAACAACTCGTCGAAGCGCCCCTTGCGCACCAGCTCGGGCGGCAGGCGACCAATGACGTTGGCCGTAGCGACCATGAACACCGATGATTTTCGCTCGGCCATCCAGGTCAGCAGCGTACCGAGCACACGCTGGCTGACGCCGCCGTCCTGATCGCCGCTTGCCAGGCCCTTCTCGATCTCGTCGACCCACAGCACGCAGGGCGACATCTGCTCGGCCAGCTTCAGTGCCTCGCGCAGGTTGCGCTCGGTTTCCCCAAAGAACTTGTTGTACAGGCAGGCGAAATCCAGGCGCAGCAGCGGCAAGCCCCACAGCCCGGCTACCGCCTTGGCCGCCAGGCTCTTACCCGAGCCTTGTACGCCGACCAGCAGCACGCCCTTGGGCAGGTCGACACCTGTGCCGTCGAAGAAGATTCGCTGGCGCTCGCCGAGCCAGCGCTTGAGGTTGCTCAGGCCACCGACATCGGCGAAACGCGCAGTGTCGTACTCGTAACTGAGTACGCCATCGAGGTCGAGCAGCTCGAACTTGGCCTTGTTGAGCTCCGGCAGGTCTTCCTGAGTGATAGCACCGTCGTCGCAGATCAGGTTGCGCGCCAGCAGCCGTGCTTCTGCGTGGCTCATACCACGCAAGTTCTTCACCACCTGCTGCAAGGTGCGGTTGTCGGTGCGGACACGGCGATTGCGGTTGCGCTCGCTCCAGCGCGTGGCCTCATCGCGGACGATCCCCAGCAGTTCGTCCTCCCCAGGCAACGCCAGGTTGAAACGCGCCGCATAGCGCTGCACTTCAGGCGGTAACTTGCAGGCGTGGGACACCAGCACCACCGTAGGCGCCTGGCTGCCATCAGCCATGGCGATTTCCTTGAGCAGGCGCACCAGCTTAGGGTTATCGACCATAAAGGGATGCAGGTCGCACAACACGTAGAGGTTTGCCTGAGGGTCGGCCTTGATCAGCCGCAACGCGGCTTCCGGTTCGGTACTACCGCTTTCGGCGAAAGTCTCTCCGGCAAAGCCGGCGCGCTGCAGCCCTTCGGTGACCGACCAAGTGAGCAGGCCCAGGCCACGGCGTACCGCCAGACCGGTCAGCGTCTCCAGCACCCGCCGTTCATCCCATGACTCGATGAGCACCAGCTTGACCTTGGAATCGAGTACCAATCCCAGGTCGTGAATATCGTTCTTCACAGCAACTCCTTATGCCCTAGAGGCAGCGCCATACTCCCGCCAACCGACAGCGCCGGGCAAGTGCCGAATGCACAACTGGAGAGGCAGCACACGTTTGCGGCTCGATGCCGCTGCCGCCCGCCGAACACGGCAGACCTTTTGCGGTAAACTGCTCGCTCATGTCCTCGCCGGAGAACCCTCATGGCCAACGACCGCCATTATTCGCCCGTCGACCGACTGCTGCTGCAAGCCGACATGGCGCTGCGCACGCTGCTGCCTTTCAGTGGCCAGCCGAGCCGTCCATCGCCAGCCATCGTCGAACCCGAGGCGCAGCTCGACGCGAAACAGACTCGCCACATCGCTGGTCTGATGCGCATCAATCACACTGGGGAAGTCTGCGCGCAGGCGCTGTATCAGGGTCAGGCACTGACCGCCAAGCTGCCACGCGTGCGTGCGGCGATGGAGCATGCGGCAGATGAAGAAATCGATCACCTGGCCTGGTGCGAACAACGCATTCGCCAGTTGGGCAGCCACCCGAGCGTGCTGAATCCGCTGTTCTACGGGCTGTCGTTCGGTGTTGGCGCCGTAGCCGGTCTGGTCAGCGACCGGGTAAGCCTGGGTTTCGTCGCGGCAACGGAAGACCAGGTGGTCAAACACCTGGATGAACACCTCGAACAGATTCCCGAAGAAGATGGCAAATCCAGAGCCATCCTCGAGCAAATGCGCCGCGACGAGCAGGAACACGCCAACAGCGCGCTGGATGCCGGCGGTGCGCGCTTTCCGGCGCCAGTCAAACTGGGCATGACGCTACTCTCGAAGGTCATGACCAAGACCACCTACCGGATCTGACCAATAGAAGAAGGGCGATCAATGCATCGCCCTTCTTCTTCAAGCACCCAGTTCGACGATTTCGTAATCGTGGGTGATTTCCACACCGGCACGGCCGAGCATGATCGAGGCCGAGCAGTATTTCTCGGCAGACAGCTCAACCGCACGCTTGACCTGGGCCTCTTTCAAACCACGGCCTTTCACCACGAAATGCAGATGGATCTTGGTGAAGACCTTGGGATCGTCGATGGCGCGCTCGGCTTCGAGAAAGGCTTCGCAGCTTTCGACTGGCTGGCGGGATTTCTTGAGGATGCTCACCACATCGAAATTGCTGCAGCCACCCAGGCCGATCAGCAACATCTCCATCGGGCGCACGCCCAGATTGCGGCCGCCATTTTCCGGCGGGCCGTCCATCACCACCGCATGGCCACTACCCGACTCGCCTAGAAACAGCGCTTCGCCTGCCCATTGAACGCGAGCTTTCATCGTTGCGGCCCCTCCTTTTAAAAGACCAAAAGCTTATCACAGGGCGACTTTTACGACGGGTGCCACAGATGCTGCTAGAGTTCACAAGCGGAACGTGCAATACCTCACAAAACAGTTCCTCTGGAAGTATCACTGTTCATGATGATGCCGTTTTAGTGGCACAATCACTGATATCGAAGCGCGACACATCGTTATCAGTCGATAAGAACAAGATATCCACCAGGGCGCTATCGATCACAACGCATTGCATGCAACGTCATATTCCGCTGCAAAAATGTGGGCATCTGCTGTGTTAAAGGCGCTTTCAGATATCGCTATACACACCAGAGAGCCGGCATCTGCCTTGCGAGATAGTCAAGCACTTGGGTCTAGGCGGCGTCACTTACCGCGTCTGTCAGGCTTATCTTTCTATATTCGGGACTCAGGCATGGTCGCAATCACTCTCACACCTAAAGTCAAAAACTTCGACAAACTCCTCGCGAATTGTCATCGCCGTCGCTATACAGCCAAAAGCACCATCATTTATGCAGGCGATCGCAGCGAAACGCTGTATTTCATCGTCAAGGGCTCGGTCACCATCCTGATCGAAGACGATGATGGCCGTGAGATGATCATCGCCTACCTCAATCCCGGGGATTTCTTCGGCGAGATGGGGCTATTTGGCAAGGAAGGTGTAGAGAAAGAGCGTAGCGCCTGGGTTCGTGCGAAGACTGAATGTGAAGTCGGCGAACTGAGCTACACCAAGTTCCGCGAACTGACTCAGCAAGATCCGGACATCCTCTTCGCGCTGGGCACACAGATGGCCGAGCGACTGCGCAACACGACTCGCAAGGTCGGCGACCTGGCGTTTCTCGACGTTACCGGTCGCGTTGCCCGCACCCTCCTCGACCTCTGCAAACAGCCCGATGCGATGACTCATCCGGATGGCATGCAGATCAAGATCACCCGTCAGGAAATCGGCCGTATTGTCGGTTGTTCTCGGGAGATGGTCGGGCGCGTACTCAAGGCTCTGGAAGAACAGGGCCTGGTGCACGTCAAAGGCAAGACCATGGTGGTCTTCGGCACTCGCTGAACCACTGGCAGGGCATCCGTGGATGCCCTGCCCTACTTTCAAGCCTTGGCAGCGACCGTCAGGGCTTCGACTTCAGGGCGCTTGATCAGCGCATAGACCACGCCGGTCACCAGACTGCCCGCCACGATTGCCAGCAGATACAGCAACGCATGGTTGATCGCGTTGGGGATCAGCAGCACGAACAAGCCACCGTGCGGCGCCATCAGCTTGCAGCCGAAGTACATCGACAGCGCACCCGTCAGCGCGCCACCGGCGATGCTGGCCGGAATGACCCGCAGCGGATCCTTCGCGGCGAAGGGAATCGCCCCTTCGGAAATGAAGCACAACCCCAGCACACCCGCCGCCTTGCCAGCTTCGCGCTCTGTCTGGCTGAACTTGCGGCGCGCCAGCACAGTGGCGATGGCCATGCCGATGGGCGGCACCATCCCGGCGGCCATGGTCGCGGCCATCGGTGCGTAACTCTGCGATGCCAGCAGGCCAACGGAAAACGCGTAGGCTGCCTTGTTGATCGGCCCACCGAGATCCACGCACATCATGCCGCCAAGCAGCAGCCCGAGCAGGATTGCATTGGTAGTGCCCATGTTCTGCAGGAACACCTCCAAGGCAGCCATGATCCCGGCGACCGGCGTACCGATCACGTAGATCATCGCGAGGCCGGTGACCAGGCTGGCCAGCAGCGGTATCAGCAGGATCGGTTTCAACGCCTCGATGCTCTGCGGTAGGCGCAACCAGCGATTCAGCGCCAAGGCTAGATAACCCGCAAGGAAGCCGGCGATGATGCCCCCCAGGAAACCGGTACCCAGGGCACTGGCCAACATGCCACCAATCATCCCTGGCGCCAGCCCCGGGCGATCCGCGATCGAATAGGCGATGTAACCTGCCAACACGGGAATCATCAGCGCAAAGGCTGCTTCGCCACCGATCTTCATCAGCGCGGCAGGCAACGTGCCCTCCTGCTTGAACGCCTCGATACCGAACACGAAGGACAGAGCGATCAACAGACCACCCGCCACCACCATCGGCAACATGAACGACACGCCGGTCAGCAGATGCTTGTATGGGCCGCTCTTGCTGCCCGACTTGCCGGCATCGGCGCTCTGCGACTGCCCAGCCCCCTGCTGCGCAACGCCCTCGGCCAGCGCCTTCTGCAGCGTTTGCTTCGGCTGTTTCAAGGCAACGCCGGTGCCGCAGCGATAGACTTTCTTGCCGGCGAAACGCTCGGTCTCGACCTCGATGTCCGTGGCCAGCAGCACCACATCAGCGGCGGCGATGCTGGCGTCGTCGAGCAGATTGCGCGCACCAACCGAACCGCGGGTTTCAACTTTCAGGTCGTAACCCAACTGCTCGGCAGCCTGTTGCAGCGCTTCGGCAGCCATGAAGGTGTGGGCGACACCGGTTGGGCAGGCGGTAATCGCCACCAGCTTCGGCTTGCCGCCAGACGAGGCAGCCGCCACCGGCGCGGCCTTTTCAAGCACCTGCGCCTGCTCGGCAGCGACCAGAAGAAACTGCTTCGGGTCGGCCAGCGCTTCGGACGGCGTGGATTGCACCACGCGTTTGCCAACGAAGCGTTGCAGATCCAGCTCGCCGGTTTTCACCACCAGCACCAGTTCGGCCGCGGCGATATCGGTTTCGCTCAAGGGCGAGCCGATCGCCTTGGGATCATGCACTTCAACCTGGGTGAACCAACCCAGACGCTCGGCGGCGGCCTGCAACAGGCGCGAACACAGAACGCTGGTGACCTGGCCGTTGGGGCAGGCGGTAATGATCAGCACATTCATTGCAACGACCTCTTGTTATTGTTTCGACGTCACAGCCACCGCCGCTTCCAGGCGGGCCAGCTGTTGCCGATCGTGAATTCCGAATCCGATTTGCGTGACCGCCTGGGCGGCCACCGCCGTCGCCAGGCGCAGCGTGCGCTCGGCAGGCCAGTCACTGAGCAGGCCATGCAAGGTAGCGGCGAGCAGCGAGTCGCCAGCACCAACGGTGCTGACCACCTCGACCTGTGGCGGCTGCGCGTGGAGCACGCCATGGGGGCCGAACCAGTCAGCGCCCTGCGCGCCGCGCGACAGCAGCACATGTTTGATGCCCCCCTCCTGCAACTCACGGATGGCGTCATCCAGGCGCTCGGGAGATGCCGACGCCAGGTCGCAGGCCTCGGCCAGTTCCTCTTCATTGGGTTTGATCAGCCAGGGTTCCGCCGTCAAGCCGGCACGCAAGGCTGCACCACTGGTGTCCAGCGCCAGCGGCAAGCCGAGGCTAACCAGGCGACGCAGCAGTGCGCCGAACCACTCGATCGTCACACCGCGCGGCAGACTGCCGGCGACGACGACAGCGTCGTGCCCAACGGCGATCTGTTCCAACTGATCCAGCAGTTGCTGCTGATGCGCCGCATCGACTTCCGGCCCGGGGCCATTGAGATCGGTGACACAGCCGTCACGCTCGGCAAGTTTGATGTTGCTACGGGTCTCGCCGGGCACCCGCACGAACGCGTCGATGAAACCACGACGCTGAAACAACTGCTCGAACGGCGCAGCATTGGCCTGGCCGAGAAAGCCGCTGACGGTGACTTTGTGGCCGAGATCGGCGAGCACCTGGGAGACGTTGAGCCCCTTGCCTGCCGCATGACTGCTCATCCCCAGACTGCGATTGACCGCACCGGGCTGCAGGGTATCGAGGCTGACGGTGAGATCCAGCGCCGGGTTCAGGGTCAGGGTGAGAATGCGCGCCATCAGTGTGTCTCCTCGACCAGCGCCCGCACCGCAGCGGCGCTGCCCAGGGTCAGGGCCTGCTGCGCCTGCACCTGGCTGTGATGAAGATCCAGTTCACGGACTCGCGCCTTGACCAGCGGGATGCTGCGTGCGGCGACACTCAGTTCGTCGACACCCAGCCCGACCAGCAGCGGGATGGCGAGCATGTCGGCCGCCAGCTCACCGCAGACGCCGACCCACTTACCTTCAGCGTGGGCAGCCTCGACGGTCATGCCGATCAGGCGCAGCACCGATGGATGCAAGCCGTCCGCCTGGGCCGACAGGGTGGGATGGCCGCGGTCGATGGCCAGGGTGTACTGGGTCAGGTCGTTGGTACCGATACTGAAGAAGTCCACCTCGCGGGCCAGCACCGGCGCCATCAGGGCGGCGGATGGCACTTCGATCATGATCCCCAGTTGCAGGTCGTCCAGCGGAATTTCCTGACGCAGCTTCTCGACCATCGCGCGCGCTGCGCGCCATTCTTCGAGTTGCCCGACCATCGGGAACATGATGCGCAAGGGACGACCATCGGCTGCCTGCAGCAAGGCACGCAGCTGGGTTTCCATAATGTCCGGGCGTTGCAGGGTCAGGCGTATGCCGCGCACACCGAGGAAGGGGTTTTCCTCCTCCGGCATCGGCCAGTAGGGCAAGGGCTTGTCGCCCCCCACATCCAGCGTGCGCACTACCAGCGGCCGGCCTTGCAGGGCATCGAGCACACGTCGGTACTCGGCCTCCTGAGTCGCTACGTCCGGCGCCTGGGAGTGATCCATGAACACCAGCTCGGTACGCAGCAGGCCCACAGCCTCGGCGCCCAGCTCGACCGCAGCGGCAGCTTCACCGCTGGCGCCAATGTTCACGGCGACCTCGACTGCGTGACCATCACGGGTACGCGCCGGGTGCATACGCTCGCCATGGGCGCGCTCGCGGCGCTGCTCGCTGGCCTGCCGCTCGCGTTCGGCCTGAGCCAGGGTGGCATCGTCCGGCGCGACCCAGACCTGACCGCGGTCACCGTCGAGCAGCAGTCGAGTGCCCTGCTGCAAGGCCAGCAGGCCTTCGCCGGCGCCGACCACACTGGGAATTCCCAGAGCACGGGCGATGATCGCGCTGTGCGCAGTGGCACCACCGCGAGCGGTGACGATACCGGCGACGCGTTTACGGTCGAGGCTGGCGACGTCCGAAGGGCCGACCTCGCCCATCACCAGAATGTAGGGTTCGGCGGGTTCTTGAGGCGCCTCGACGCCACAGAGATGCGCCAGCACACGGCGACCGATATCACGCAGGTCGGCGGCGCGCTCCGCCAACAATGCATCGTGGAGCGATTCCTGCTGAGTCGCGGCCGCCTCGATCTCGCCGATCCACGCGGCCTGCGCACTGGCGCCCGCCGCCAGGCGCGCATCGACGTCTTCACGCAGGGCAGGATCGCGCAGCATCGCCTGGTGGGTGACGAAAATGTCGCGCACGCTGGCTTCCTGGCTACGCTCGACCAGCCGTTGAATCTCGCCATCGATATGCTGCAGAGCGGCATCCAGGCGCGCCCGCTCTACGCTGACGCCCTCACCCTCGGCTGGATAATCGAGGCGCGGCACTCGGCGCACGAAAGCAGGGCCGCTGGCGATACCCGGCGACGCGGCGACTGCCTGCAAACGGGTGCCGGCAGATGGCGCGCTGGGCGCCGCATCCGCTTCAGGCGGGGGCGGTGAATCGACTACCTGCTCGGCTGACTCCGGGGGCAGCGGCTCGACCTCTTCACCCAGACCGGCACGAACAGCCGCTTCGATAGCCGGCAATGCGTCGTCAGCGATCGTGGGCTCGGCACTGAACTCCAGCACCTGGCCACGTCGTGCACCCAGCGCCAGCAGCTTACTCAAGCTCTTCGCCGAAACGCCGGCCGCAGCGCCCTCGGCCAGACGCACGCGGATGTCACCACTGAAACTTTGCGCGAGCTCGCTCAGTGTTTTGGCCGGACGGGCGTGCAGCCCGTGAGCATTGGCCAGAGTGATGCGCAACACCGGCCAATCCGGAGGAAGCTCGGCGCCCAGCGCTTCGAGCACGCCGCGGCTGGTGGTGGCATGTGCCAGGGCGTCACCCTGCCCGGCGATCAGCAGATCGCAGAGACGCTCGAGCACCTTGCGGTGTCCCTCCCCCAGGCAGGCGAGGCAGAACAGCCCGGCTACCGGCTGACCTGCCTGCTGCAGCGGCTGTGACGGCGTGACGAAAGCCAGGCCAGGGCGTTCGACGCTCTGCTCGCTGCTCAACCACCACAGCCCGTTGCCCAGTGGCAGGGGCTCGCCCTGAACCAGGCTGCCGGAGAAACCGGTGGCCGTGCAGCCCGCCTTCTTCAGCAGGCGAGCGCCTTGCCAGGCCAACTCGTCCAGATCTTCTGCGTTGACGCCCAGCCCGACCAGCTGGCTATCCAGCGCCAGCTCCTGAGGTGCACCCTGCAGCAGGGCGAGAATGGCATCTGCATCCTGTGCTTCGCGCAACGCCTGACTCAGGTCACCTTCGCCAAGCGCGCGAGTGAGCAGTTGCAGCAAACGCAGGTGTTCATCGGAGCGAGCGGCAATCGCGATGGCCAGGTACACGCGTTGGCCGTCGCCCCAGTCCACACCCTGCGGGTACTGGATCAGGCGCATACCGGTCTGGAAAACCTGATCGCGGGTTTCCGGCGTGCCATGCGGAATGGCGATGCCCTGCCCCAGGTAGGTCGAGCCCTGCCGTTCGCGGGCCTGCATACCATCCAGATAGCCGGACGCGACCAAGCCGTCGGCGACCAGGCTGTCGGCCAGATCGGCCAGCGCCTGTTGCTTGTCCGCGGCCTGTCGGCCCATCTGGATCTGCGAAGGGTGTAGTTCGAGCATGACGTTTCTCCTCGAGCAAGACCGGCGCGGTGCACGGGCTTGGCGGACATTCTTGTTAGCTTAGTCGACTCGTTTGCTGAATCGTTTCATCTAGCGCTGGCACGTTACCTGATAATCGGTAATCCTTGAAGTCCGCCAGAGGAGACGCACCTTGAAACTGACCGACATCGCCCGCCTGGCTGGCGTATCGCTAACCACCGCCAGCTATGTGATCAACGGCCAGGCTGCCAAGCGCCGGATCAGTGCCGCTACCGTGCAGCGCGTGCTGGAAGTGGTGGAGAAGCACGACTATCGCCCGAACTCACAGGCCGCCGGCCTGCGACGCGGAGAAAGCCGTTGCCTCGGTTTCATCCTTCCGGATCTGGAAAACCCCAGCTATGCGCGCCTGGCCAAACTGCTCGAACAGCGTGCCCGGGAAGCGGGTTATCAGTTGCTGATCGCCAGCTCCGATGACCGGCCGGACAGCGAGCGGCAGTTGCTCGAGCTGTTCCGCTCGCGCCGCTGCGATGCACTGATCGTCGCCAGCTGCCTGCCTCAGGACGCACCCGAATACCGTCAATTGATCGCGGTCGGCACCCCGGTGATCGCAGTGGATCGTGCCCTGGATCCCAGCCACCTGTACTCGGTGATCAGCGATGATCGTCAGGCCGGCGAGTTGCTGACCAGAAGCCTGCTGCAGCCGCTGCCACGCCAGGCCGCCTTGATCGGTGCCCGCCCGGAACTGCCGATCAGCCAGGCCCGCGAACAGGGCTTTCGAGACGCCCTGGCGGACTTCGATGGCCTGATCAGCGTCAGTCATGGTGAACAGTTCAGTCGCCAATGGGGTCATCGGCAGATGCGTGAGCTGATGGCTCAGGGCAGCTTGCCAGACGTACTGGTGACCACCGCCTACGTGCTGCTCGAGGGTGTACTGGACGCGCTGTACGAACATCCGGAAATGGATACCAGCCGCCTGCGCCTCGGCACGTTCGGGGATGCCCAGCTACTGGATTTCCTGCCCATGCGCGTCAACGCCATTTCACAGCAGCACGAGCGCATCGCCGACCGGGTATTCCAACGCCTCCTCGACGCCCTGGACGGAACCTACCAGCCCGGCCTGGACGCCATCGAGCGGCACCTGAAAATCCGCTTCAGCGGTTAGCGCCCTGGCGCATCTGTTCCAATAGCGGTGCGCATTCGTTGGGCTGGTCGCCGCTCGGCGCCACCAGCGCAACCAACCCCGCAGCGGGCGCCACCAGCGCGCCCAGCGCCAGCATGCCGGCGCCACGCAGTAGCAGGGGGCCGGCCTTCACGCCCGGGCGCGGCTCCTTGAACGTACCGCGCACGTACAGCGGCGAGCGCAGCGAGAACACCCGGAAGCCCTTGGACTCCGGGGTGATGGTCAGATCTAGCTGCTCGCTGCCGAAATTTACCGTACCGTCGATGCCGATCAAGGCATTCTCGGTGTCGATCACCATCAACTCCGGCTTCAATACACCCTGCTTGATATTCAGGTTGGCGGCTGCGCAATTGATCTCCACGTCGTCATCACCGAACAGGCGGCCAACCACATAGTTACCCACGTTCAACCCTGCGATCTCCATCAGGTTGCGACTGACGCGCCCGTCGTTGATCAGCAGTTTGATGCGACCGTTGGAACTGCCCAGCAGGGTCGCCACCGAATTACCGGTGCCGCTGATCGTCGCGTCGCCATTCAGGGCCCCTAGGCTGCTCTGCATCACTTCCACGCTGGGGAACAACTGACGCAGGCGGAAATTACGGGCGCGCAGCTGCGCCTCGGCTTTGAGCGGCGTGCCGCGGCCATCCAGACGCAGGGTGGAATCCAGGCGCCCACCGGCTACCCCGAAACGCAGAGGTTCGAGGCTAAGCATGCCTTCGTTGAGCACCACGTGAGTAAACAGGTCGGTGAATGGCAGCTCCTCGCTGTGCACGATGCGCTTGCCGGTGAAGCTGACATCGGCATCCATATCGCGCCAGCGCTCGGTCTGGAACGCCTCGACCGGCAATACCTTGTTGCCCGGCTGAACGCTGGCGGCGCCGCGCTCTTTTTTCTCGGCATTCGAGTCGGCACCGATCAGTGGCGCCAGGTCGGCGAAGCGCAGTTGGTTGGAGACCAGCGCGCCGGACAGTTTGGGACGCGGCTCGCGAGCCACGAACGTTAGGTCGCCATGGATGTCACTGTCGCCGATACGCCCATTGAATTTCTCGTAGCGGAACAACGGCCCATCAGCGTCCTGCAATTGCGCGACCAGACGGCCGTCGGTGGAATAGGCTGGAGTATCCGGTAGCGTAACGCCGGTCAATGGATAGAGATTGCCAAGGCTGGCGCCCGACAGTCGCAGGCGCAGGTCGAGAGCGCCGAGGCTCTTAGGATCGGTCAAGGTACCGGCGACCTGTACACGGGTGGTTCCAGCCCGCACGTCAGCCTGCACCGGGAATGGCTGGCGAGCATCCTGCAGGGCCAGCAGGCCGCCGATCTTACCGCTGCCGGTCAGCGCCTGGCCCTTGTAACGGCCCTTGGCCTGCCAGGCGAAGGCGTAATCCTGCGGCGTCACTGTGGTTTCGTCTTGTTGACTGGCGGTCTTGCCGACGATTTCGTTGAAGGCGATAGGCTCGCCGAGCGGCTCCACCAACAGGTTCACGCTGGCTTGCAGGGTCTGATCGTCGTAGCGCAGCTGCGCCTTGTCGAAACCGATGGTGCCGATATCCATCACCCAAGGTGCCGCAGGCTCCTCGTCCGGCTGCTCCTGTGCACCGAGATCGAAGGTCCAGTTGTCACGGCCATCGGCGAGCCGCTCCAGCGCCGCATCGGCGCCGGTCAGGTGAATGCGCGGGATGGAAACGGTTTTCCACAAAAGCGGCAGCGGTGACAGACTGGCCTCGACACGTTGCAGGCTGACGAAATGATCGCCCTTGGCCCACTCGGGATTACCCAGGCTAAGCTGCTCGGCGGAGACGTGCGGCCAGGGTATCCAGGCGCGCAACCCGGGCTCTTCGCGTTCGCGCTGCCAGCTCACGGCCAGGTTGCCTTCGATGGCGAAAGGACGGTTGAGCGCTTCGGACACTCGCGAATTGATCGTTGGCTTGAGCAGGTTCCAGTCGAACAGCACCAGAAACAACATCAGCGCTGCGATCAACAACAACAGACTGGCAAGGCACCAGCCAAGTATCTTGCGAAGACGCATCATGCGGCCGCCCTTTGCTTTCGGCGATCCCCACAACCGCCGTCCCTGTGAGGTTCGACTGGCCAACGGCAGGAATGACTCACAGAATGTTGCACCCCATTTGTACGCAGGCACCGTTCAAACCACTCTTCACCTGCCCGGCAGAACACTATGCAACTGATCGACACCCACACCCATCTCGACTTTCCCGACTTCGATAACGACCGCATCGAGGTACTGGCGCAAGCCCGCACGCTCGGCGTAGAGCGGCTCGTGGTACTGGGTGTCGAGCACGGCAACTGGCAACGCCTGTGGGATCAGGTGCAGGTGCACGAGGGACTGTACGCGGCTTTCGGCCTGCATCCGGTTTACCTGAATGAGCACCGTGCCGAAGATCTTCAGTTGCTGCAGGACTGGCTGGAGCGCCTACACGGTCACAAGAAACTCTGCGCCATCGGCGAGTTCGGCCTGGATTACTACTTGGAAGAACTCGATCGCGACCGCCAACAATCACTCTTCGAGGCGCAACTGGCGCTGGCGGAACGCTTCGAGTTGCCGGCTCTGCTGCACGTGCGCCGAGCCCATGCACCCGTAATCGCCGCATTAAAGCGCTTCAAATTGCCCCGCGCTGGCATCATCCACGCCTTTGCCGGCAGCTACGAGGAAGCCAGAGAATACCTGAAGCTAGGGTTCAAGCTCGGCCTCGGCGGGGCACCGACCTGGCCCCAGGCCAAACGCCTGCGCCAAGTGATTGCAAAGCTACCGCTGGATGTCATCGTGCTTGAGACCGACTCACCGGACATGGCGCCGGCCATGCATCCTAATCTGCGCAACAGCCCCGCTCACCTGCCAGACATCTGCCGTGAACTGGCACCGCTGCTCGGGGTTGCCCCAGAAGCGCTGGCGGCGGCCAGCAGCCGCAACGCCATGCAGCTGTTCGGCTGGCAGGACTAAAACAACAGCGTCCACAGGGCAATGGCGGCGAACCAGAGGATGGCAGTGCGCACCAGCAATTGCCACAGGCTGTCCAGCGTGGCCACGCCGGCTTCGCCCAGCAGCGGCTCCGGTGTCTCGGCTGCGGCGCGGGCGGCCCCGGAGGCCAGTTGGGCAGCGGAGATATCCCAACTGAGGGCTTCGTGGAGCAGAGCACGGCTCACAGCGATGAAATTGCCGACCAGCGCAAAGCTGGCAGCCAGCACACGCACCGGCAACCAATCGAAGGCATGACGCAACTGACCAGCACGCTCACGCAGGGCATCGGACTGAGTGTGCTCGACGAGCAACGCCAGCAGCCGATAAGCCAGCGCAGCCAGAGGCCCGAGCAGGACATACCAGAAGATCACCGCGAAAAAGCTCTGGTACGCCTGCCAGACCATGAAGGTCTGTACGTTGGGCAGCAGCGTGGCTTCACCCTCGCCGTCGACACCCAGATCACGCTGCGCCACCAGGTAGGCCGCTTCGCCATCACCGCGCCGCCAGCTGTCACGAAAAGGCCCGAGGGCGGCCAGCAGGTCGCCACGGCCAAGGCTGTAGGTCACCACCAGCAGGTGTAACGGCAAAAGCAGCCAGCCATAGGCCAGCGGCGCGAGCAACTTCAGGATCAACGCCAGTATCAACAGCGGCACACCAACCAGCAGGATGATCGCCAGCCACGGCGAATCGCTGGTCGTGCCGCTACGCTCCAGGCGCCCGAGCGCACGCAGCCAGGGCTCGTCATGTTGAACACGCTGGCGCCAGGAGGAGAACTTTTCGATCCACAGCACCAGCAGCAACACCAGGAAACTCATGATGCCTCCTTATCAGTCATCAATGCGCGGCGCAGCCGCGTCCAGTCGAATGCAGGCCCCGGATCGGTCTTGCGCCCAGGCGCGATATCGCTATGCCCGCAGATACGTTCGACGGTAATCGCCGGATACGCGCTCTGCAGCACGCGGGTCAATTCGGTCAGCGCAGCGTACTGCGCGTCCGTGAACGGCAGGTGATCGGTTCCTTCGAGCTCGATTCCCAGAGAGAAGTCGTTGCAGTTCTCCCTGCCATCAAAACAGGAAACACCGGCATGCCAGGCACGATCCAGGCACGATACGAACTGGATAACGGTACCGTCACGCTCGATCAGAAAGTGCGCTGACACCGCCATGCTGGCGATACCGGCAAAGTACGGATGCGCATCGGCTTGCAGACAGTTACTGAAGAACGCCTGCACCTGTCCGGTGCCGAACTGGCCAGGCGGCAGGCTGATGTTATGAATCACCAGCAAGGAAATCTCAGCCTGCGGGCGCTCATTGAAATTGGGCGAAGGACAGTGCTGAATCCCTTGATACCAGCCGTCTTCGAGTTGCTTGTGCATACGTGCTCCCCGAACGAGCGCACACTCTAGGGGCTGTTCAGGCTGCAGCGCAAGTTGCGGCGAGGTGAAAGCGTTTACAGGCGGCTGAAACGACTTGCGGCCTAATTAGGCCGCAAGGGGGAGGAACAGGTTGCGCAGAGAGCGGACTCAGGCGTTCTTTAGACGGCGCAAATTGCCGATTACCGACTCCAACGCACGGTCGAACAGCAACGCATCGTCCAGCAGGCGCACGGCATTGCGATGAAACTCGATCGCCAGGCCAGCGCGGGACTTCTCCAATACCTTCATCCCCGTACGATTGACGAAGATGAATTTACCGGTTGGCTTGATGATCGCGGCCAATTTACAGCGCAACTTGTGTTCTTCGTCTTCCTGAAACTCGACCCAGCTACCGACGCGCAGTGCATCTACATGCTGCAGCGCCTCGTCATCGCTGGCGATTACCGGCTCTTCTTCTTCGACACGCGTCTGCCCTGGCGCGAGCAAGACGATCTCCTCGAGCACTTCGACCATGGCCGAAACGCTCTCTTCATCTTCAGGAGGCAATTCAAGCAAAGGCAATTCAATGCCGACGGCAGAGAGTGCCGAACGCTGAACATCGTCCGACTCGCTTGAAGAACTGCGCTCGGCATCGGGCAGGGAGCGCTTGAAACGCTGGAATGCCTGCACGTGCAACGCTTCGAGCTGTGCGAAGAATTCACTGGTAGAGAACGGATCGAACGCGGCGCTGGCCATTCCTTCACGCAGCGCCTTGAGCAAACCGGGCACCAGCTCAAGCAGATGCAGACGCGCCTCGGGATTCTCGTGAAGCTCCACGCTCCAGATCAAATCGTCCATAGTGGCCAGAGATGCCAGCCATTGCTCGGAGTCGGTGCCGTGCTTGAGGCACGTCAGCATCATGACCTTGCTCCAGGCCTCACGGAGTAGGCGCACGACCACTTCTGGCATTGTTTTGCCCAGCAGCCGCTCATTTAGCGCCTGCTCGACCTCGCGGCGCGCCAACTCAGCACGTGCACTGCCTTCTTCGGCATCGCGGGTACGCTGCTCGAGCAGTTCGCTGCGCCGACGTTCATCACCGGTAAAGGCCAGGAAATCCGCCAGCAACTCGGAGAAGATCGCAGGATCGTCGGTAAAGTCGTTGAGCAGCCGCTGCACCACTTGTTCGATTTTCTGATACAGGCTGTCGCGCTGGCTGTGGTCATGCTCGCCCCAGCCCAACGCCGCAGTCGCGATCTCATTGAGCAAGCGGCGCGCTGGGTGACTACCACGACTGAAAAAGGTCTTGTCGATAACGGCGACCTTGAGCATAGGAATCTGCAGGCGCGCGATCAGCGCTTTCAACGAGTCCGGCAGGCTGCGGTCATCAAGGATGAACTCGAACAGCATCGACACCAGGTTGATAACGTCTTCATCGACTTCGCCTACCACCCGCACCCGACCGCTCTTGGCGCTGGCGCGAGTCAGCAGATGTTCCAATTGCGCGCGCAGATCGACATCCATCGGCGCCTGAATGGGTGCGCGCTGCTGCATGTGCGACAGCAAACGCATCAAGTCATTGGTGGAAATCGGCATCGCATTGGCCGGCGCCTGACGCCGTGTGGATTCGTCATTACGGGACTGCGACAGCAGCTCCTGCAACGCACCGAAGACTTCACGCACCTCGTCGTCGCCGTAACCTGCGGCAGACAGGTCAACGCTTTCTGCCTGCTCATGACGGGTAGGACGATTGGAGCTGGCAGGACGACGAGCCGACGTGGACTTCAACTCGGGCAACACGCCAGCCTCGACCAGAATGCCGTTGGCATCGCCATAGAGTTGTTCGAGGCCACTCAACACGTATTTCTCGAACAACTTGAGGATGATCAGTTTGACTTTGATCTCGACGCCCAGACCGCTGCACGAATCGAGGAACAGCTCGCTAAGCGAAACCGGCCCAAGCGGGTTGGATTTGTCATCGAGTTTCTTGCTGACCACGGCATTGAGGCGAGTGGTCAAGTGGGTGAGCGCCACTTGGTCGCGGCTCATCACCTTGGCAATCATGGAATCCAGTGCGACGGTTTCTTCAAGCTCATCGTTCTGCACAAGCGACAGACTGTCGAAGGAAACCGCATCGAGTGTCGGCGCTTTGCCAACCACATATTGATTCAGACTGGCGAAGGATTCGAAAACCTTCTGTAGAAAGCCACGCTCAATACCTTTGCGTTTGAGACGCAGGTCGCGCATGGCTTCGAAAAACGCATTCTGCTCGGCGTTGCTCGTGGCGCGATCGGCCATGTCGAACAGGGTGTCATCAGCATTGTCGAATAATGCTTGCAGAGCCTGCTTGAGCTGCGTGGCAGCCCGATCGCGAACCAGAACGATAGACGCAGGTAGCCTTACAGCCGCCGTGTGAGCCGTGTCAGAAACCATTTTGTTCAGATGCACCACGTTGGCATCGGTTTTCATCACGATCTCCTGCGCTCGGCGCTGACGGAGCAAGCTGGATCAGGAAGGCAAAAGTCATCTTAACGTCAACGATGTGACGTCAATACTTCCATAGCACAACAATATAGGAATGCTGCTGGAGATACCAAAGCAAATACTTACAGATATGACCTGCGTCACAGGTGCCTGGGGCTGTCGTCACCAAGTACGCGCATGTGACCGAGTGTTACCGCCAGGGTTCATTTTTAGCCGATGAACGTAGCACCGCCGGCGACTCCCCCTATAATCGCCGCCTCAGCCAATCGGAGGCCACATGCCGAATCTACTGCTCACCGAGCTCCGCGCCGAAATCGAGGCCAACGTCCGTCGCAGCTTGCGCGAAGATATTGGCAGTGGCGACATCACCGCCCAACTGATCCCCGAATCGCGCCTGGCCCATGCCACGGTGATCACCCGAGAAGATGCGGTGGTCTGCGGCACTGCCTGGGTAGACGAAGTATTCCGTCAACTCGACCCGCGTGTAGCGGTGCACTGGCAGGTGCAGGATGGCCAGCGGGTAACGCCTAACCAGGCGCTGTTCCACCTCGAAGGCCCGGCACGGGCGCTGCTTAGCGGCGAACGCAGCGCGCTGAACTTCCTGCAGACCCTGTCGGCCGTGGCGACCCGCTGCCAACATTACGCCGCGCTGGTGCAAGGCACTGAGGTCAAACTGCTCGATACCCGCAAGACCCTGCCCGGCCTGCGCCTGGCGCAGAAGTATGCAGTGACCCAGGGCGGCTGCCACAACCACCGCATCGGGCTGTTCGACGCCTTCCTTATAAAGGAGAACCACATCGCCGCGTGTGGAGGTATCGAAGCCGCAGTGGCTGCTGCACGCCACATCGCACCCGGCAAACCGGTCGAAGTGGAAGTGGAAAGCCTGGAAGAACTCGAACAGGCCCTGGCTGCTGGAGCCGATATCGTCATGCTTGATGAGCTGTCGCTCGAGGATATGCGCCGCGCCGTGAGTATCAATGCCGGCCGCGCCAAACTCGAAGCCTCTGGCGGCGTGAACGAAAGCACCTTGCGCAGCATTGCCGAGACGGGCGTGGATTACGTATCCATCGGCACCCTGACCAAGGACGTCAAGGCGGTGGACCTGTCCATGCGCCTGTCGCTCTAAGCGGCCGCCAGATACGACAATGGCGCCCTCGGCAGGCAGTGTGAAAACTACTGCGCTCGGTCATGCGGCGTTAAAAACCAGCTCAAAATGCTCATTTACAACTCGTAAACTGCGCTTTTTCGCCGGTTTTTGCCTTGCCTGACCTTCGCTCGCTACGTTTTCACACGGCCTGTCGGGCGCCGTTGTCGTATTCAGTCAGTCAACATCAGGGCTGACGATAAAACGCTTACGCTCGGGGAAGAACAGACGCTCCAGTTCGGCGCCCGGATTGTCCGCACGCATGAACGCTTCACCGACCAGGAAGGCATACACGTCGCTGATTTCCATCAGCTCCACGTCGGCACGGTTGAGGATGCCGCTTTCGGTAACCACCAGACGGTCGCGGGGAATGCGCGGCAGCAGATCCAGGGTGGTTTCCAGATTGACCTCGAAGGTGTGCAGGTTACGGTTGTTCACGCCGACCAGGGGCGTGTCCAGCACGTTCAGTGCGCGCTCGAGTTCATCGCCGTCATGCACCTCCACCAGCACGTCGAGATCGAAGGCCTTGGCCGTTGCCGCCAGCTCACCCATCTGCGCATCGGACAGTGCCGAGACGATCAGCAGCACGCAGTCGGCACCCAATGCCCGCGCCTCGACGATCTGGTACGGGTCGATCATGAAATCCTTGCGGATCACCGGCAGCGAACACGCCGCACGCCCTTCCTGTAGGTAGCGGTCTGCGCCCTGAAAGAAGTCGATATCGGTGAGGATCGACAGGCAGGTCGCGCCGCCATCCTGATAGCTCTGGGCAATTTCCGCCGGCACGAAGTTTTCACGGAGCACACCCTTGCTGGGCGATGCCTTCTTGATCTCGGCGATCACCGCCGGCTGCTTGCTCTTGGCCTTCTCGATCAGCGCGGCGGCAAAGCCACGTGGCGCATCGGCCGCGCGCGCTTCGCGCTCGACCTCGGCCAGGCTGACGATCGCACGTCGGGCCGCGACCTCCTCGGCTTTGCGGGCGAGGATCTTTTCCAGAACGGTGGGAATGCTCACCCTTCATTCTCCTGTTTGAATACCGCGGTAAAGGACACCAACTCTTCCATCTTTTCCCGGGCTAGGCCGGTGTGCAGCGCGTCATGAGCCAGGCTCATGCCATCGCTCAGGTTGTCGGCATGGTCTGCGGCATACAGCGCAGCACCGGCATTGAGCACGATGATATCGGCAGCCTTCTGGCCGACCTCGCTCTTGCGGCGGCCCAGCGCATCGCGGATCAGTTCCAACGACTGCACGGCGCCGTCAACGGTCAAGCCGATCAGGCTCTGACTCTTGATGCCAAAGTCTTCGGGCTGGATGCGGTACTCGCTGACCACACCATTCTTCAGCTCGGCGACGAAGGTGGGCGCCGCCAGGCTTATCTCATCGAGACCATCCTGCGCATGCACTACCAGCACATGCTCGCTGCCAAGGCGCTGCAGCACTTCGGCCATCGGCCGGCACAGCGCCTGGCTGAATACGCCAACCACCTGGTGCTTGGCGCCAGCCGGGTTAGTCATCGGGCCGAGCATATTGAACAGCGTACGTAGGCCGAGCTCACGACGTGGGCCGATGGCGTGCTTCATCGCGCCGTGATGGGACGGCGCGAACATGAAGCCGACACCGACGGTCTCGACGCAGCGCGCCACCTGTACTGGCGTGAGACCCAGATAGACACCAGCGGCCTCGAGCAGGTCGGCACTGCCGCTCTTGCCCGAGACAGCACGGTTGCCGTGCTTGGCCACTTTGCCACCCGCCGCAGCGACGACGAAGGCCGCCGCGGTGGAGACGTTGAAGATATTCATGCCGTCGCCACCGGTACCGCAGGTGTCGACCAGCCGTTCAGCAGCGATCTCCACCGGCGAGGCCAGTTCACGCATCACGCTGGCAGCCCCGACGATCTCGTCGATGGTCTCGCTCTTCATGCGCATGCCCATGAGAAAGGCGCCGATCTGCGCGTCGGTGCACTGCCCGGTCATGATTTCGCGCATCACGTCGCGCATTTCCTCGGTGGACAGATCCAGCTGGGTGACGATGCGGTTGAGGGCTTCCTTGATGTTCATGCGCGCACGCCTCCGGTCTGCTTGAGGAAGTTGGCGAACAGTTCATGGCCCTGCTCGGTAAGAATCGACTCAGGGTGAAACTGCACGCCCTCGACGTTCAGGGTCTTGTGACGCAGACCCATGATCTCGTCGACGGAGCCATCTTCATTGGCCGTCCAGGCGGTGATTTCCAGGCAGTCCGGAAGGCTGTCACGCTTGACCACCAGGGAGTGATAGCGGGTCACGGTGAGCGGATTGTTAAGGCCGGCGAACACGCCTTTGTCCTCATGGAACACCGGGCTGGTCTTGCCGTGCATCACCTGACGGGCGCGCACCACATCACCGCCGTAGGCCTGACCAATGCTCTGGTGGCCCAGGCAGACGCCGAGGATCGGCAGCTTGCCAGCGAAATGCATGATGGCCTCGATGGAGACCCCAGCTTCGGTGGGCGTGCACGGCCCTGGAGAGACGACGATGCGCTCGGGCTGCAACGCCTCGATTTGAGCAATGGTCAGTTCATCGTTACGGATAACGTGAACATCGGCACCCAGCTCGCCCAGGTACTGCACCACGTTGTAGGTAAAGGAGTCGTAGTTGTCGATCATCAGCAGCATTTTAGATTTAACCCTTTGATTTACTGCTCTTCAGCCAATCGCCTTGTTATCAACACCCTCATGGGTACCCGCATTATTTCATGCTGGGAACAATGAACGTCTGGGGCTGGAGCAAGGCAGAGAGAATCTTCCGGCATGGCCGGAGAAAAAGAGATCAGGCGCGCCAACGCCAACGGGCGTGGGCTTTGATGACTAGCATCAGAAGGGTACTGCTGGCATTCACGGGGAAGGTCTCGCGTTTATCTGCCCGCACAGTAGCCCAGCGCGTTACGGCGTGCAATATCACACTGCTCGTCATCCAACGGAGCTAGGGTCTGTTGACGTTTCAGCGCGAGCCGCGTTGCCGCGAGAAATCACGCCAGGCTAGGCGGAGGACGCAGGGAATGGTTGTTCTCTTGCCAAGTCCTCCAACAACGCATGGCGAGATTTCCCGCGCAACCCGAAGGGCCGGGCCAGTTTTAGCGCGATGCTGCGTTTCTCGGTGGCTCATTTGGCCAGCCAAACTTCGCACCTCGTGCCTTGCCTCGCGCTAAAACTGGCTCCGGCGCGGCCGTGCGTGAAACGTCAACAGACCCTAGGACACACACAGGCCACTGTAAAGTTCGGTGAGCGGTAAAAGCGACTGCGGTACTCTGTATTCTTTGCAATCGGAACGGCCAAGATGTCGACGATAAATTTTGGCCCCGACCTTCGCGCCGTTGCGAAGATCGAGGCAATTCCGATGATTCTGCGCATGGTCAAACATGTGACCGGCCTGCGCTTCGCGGCCGTCGCCCGAGTCACCGATAAGCAATGGGTCACGTGCGCGGTCGACGACTCGATCGACTTCGGGCTCAAGCCAGGCGACGAGTTGGCGCTTGAGACCACTATCTGCGATGAGATCCGCCAGCACCGCACGCCGGTGCTGTTTGGGCATGCCAGTGAACATCCCATCTTTTCCAGGCACCACACGCCCAAATTTTACGGCCTGGAAAGTTACGTCTCGATCCCGATCATCCGCGCCAATGGAGACTTCTTCGGCACGCTCTGCGCGATCGACCCGGCGCCAGCCAACCTCGATATAGACGTCATCACCGAAACGCTCACGCTTTTCGCACAATTGATCGCCGCGAATCTGGATATGCAGGCTTCCGTGGAGCAAAGCCAGCGAGAGCTGGAGGTCGAGAAAGAAACCGGGCACCTGCGTGAACAATTGATCGCGGTGCTTGGCCACGATCTACGCACACCATTGAGCGCGGTGCGGATGGGCGCCGACATTCTTGAATCCAAGCTGGTTGACCGTCCCGAGCGCCGGCTCGCCACCGCGATTCAAAGCAGTGCCAAACGTATGGGCTCGTTGATCGAGAACATCCTCGACTTCGCCCGCGGTCGGCTGGGTAGCGGTATTCCGGTCGAGCCCAAAATGGTTGCCAATCTGCAGACCGACTTCGAGCGCGTCATCAGCGAAATTACTGAGGCCTATCCTGCCGCGGTCATCGAGCACTCGGTGAACGTACCGCAGGCGAACCTGTGCGATCCGGTGCGCCTCTGCCAGTTACTTTCCAACCTGCTGGCCAACGCCGTCACCCACGGTCGCCACGGCACCCCGATCAAGGTGAATGTCGGCGTGGAAGACGGCCATCTGGTGCTCTGTGTGTGGAATGAGGGCGTGCCGATCGATCCCGAATTGATGCCCAAGCTTTTTCAGCCCTACACCCGCTCGGAACTGGGGCAGCGCGAAGGCTTGGGATTGGGCCTGTATATCGCCGCAGAGATCATCAGGGGCCACAACGGCACGGTTTGCGTTGTTTCCAATGAAACGGACGGCACCTCCTTCACCGCCCGGCTGCCTACCTTGGCTGCCGGGGATTAGCAGGCGCTACTCACCAATACCGAGCAAGCCTCCACGGATGCTCATCCGTAATGCGAATGGCGTCAGCAACATTAACGATCCAGGCTTATCGTTCGCGCATAGGCCTGGCACATCCCTAGGGCGATGATCGCCCGGTCTCCTCGTTCGGCGATACTGACAATTCGTTGAGCAGATCCCGCATCAATGTCGGCTCGGTGGGCTCCATCCACCAGGCGTCCGGTACTGGCGGTGGAGGGCACTGCGTCACCACCTGCATCGGCGGTACCGGGGTTGGCGAGTAGGACTGACAGCCGTAGCTCAGCAGTAGCGAGACGATCACGCAGGCGCTCAGCACTTGTTTGCGCATCGGTAAGTCTCCTGTGTTGGTTCTGGGATATCGCCTGCAGCTGCTGCTCCAGCGTCAGGCGCTTTTCATTTGCGCGCCGGGCCTCACCGGCTGCGGCGCTCTGGGCCATGGCCAGCGTGTCGGCATGCAGTTTGTCGCGCACGGCGATTTGCTGTTCGAGCTCGCGGCCCTGTTCGGCCATCCGCTCGCCCAGCCGCCAGCCTTGGGCAAGCCAGCCAAGGCTGGCGGCACCGACCAGTAGCGCCACAGCCAGGCCAGCGCTCGCGAGCACGCGGTAGTTGAGTGGGATCAGCGATAGCCAGCTCATGCTGCCACCTGCCCGCCGCCTGCGCTGTACCTGGCCAGCAGGTCAGACTGGTCGCAGGCTTCAGCAGCGCGTTCTTTTTCGTAGTTGCACAACAGTGCGCTCAGTTCATGTTCACGCTGACCGTAGCCAGCCCCTGGCAGGCTGGCCCAGATTGGCGCGGCAGCCGTGATGGCGCGTTCTATTCGCCCATCACGGATATGCGCAAGCGCGCCGCACTCATCGAGCAGTTTCACCGCAGCCAGATCCTGCGCCTCTGGCGTGAAGCGACCATGGAAGCGGTAAAGGCTGACGATCGAGTCCCAGGTACGGGCCAGAAACTGATAGCGCCCGGCCGCCGTGGACTTGATGCGATAGCGCGGCAGGTCGATCAGTTGTCGCGGGTGCGCGCGGTAATCGCCGAACAGCGTGCCACCTACCAGTACGTTGTAGCCGTCATCACTGTGGGGGATGGTCGAGGTGCCTTCGCTCCAGGCGAGCATGTCGAGAAAGGCGAGCACGTTGGTGCCGCCTGCCTGGGCAGCAGTAATACGGGCCATGAGAATTCTCCTATCTGGAATGGCCCACCGAAGCGGGCCATGTCAGGCTGTGTGAAAACTACTGCGCTCGGTCATGCGGCGTTAAAAACCAGCTCAAAATGCTCATTTACAACTCGTAAACTGCGCTTTTTCGCCGGTTTTTGCCTTGCTTGACCTTCGCTCGCTACGTTTTCACACGGCCTGATGTCGATTGGTTTAACGAGGCCCGTAGGCGGTGGTGGTGTTGCCGATGCGTGCCATCAACGAGCGCGTGTTCGGCTTCAGGGTGCCGTCGTTGCGATCCATGCCATTGGGCGCATCGTCGGCGTCACCGGGGCCAGCCAGCCACTGGAAGCGCAGGATATGGTTGGCATCGAAGTACTTGTGCAGCTCGGTGAAATAGGTGCGCATGCCGGGCACGTGATCCGGCCCACCGAACTCGCCAGCGATACCCCGCTTGCCGTTGGCCTTGAGCCAGTCGACGTAGGGACGCCAGTCCGCAACACGATCGCGGTAGCTGATCGACTCGCTGGCGGCCGTCCATTTGCCGCCGCCCACGCCGTCCTTGTCCGGGTACTGGTGCGCCTCGTAAAGCAGGCGACCAGCAGGGTCGGTGAGGTTCTTGAGCGCGTCCGAACGAGCCGGCCAGTGCAGTGCAGTACTGAAGGCATTGCCCGCCACGGTGATGAAGTGCCGCGAGTCCTCGGCACGAACCGCGTTGATAAGACGCTGCACATTGGCGCTCCACAAGGCTTCGACGTTCACCCCGCCATCGGCTTGAGTACCCGCATTGTGCGGCTCGTTCATCAGCCCGTAGCCGAGTACGCCTGGCTCGTCCTTGAACGTCTGCACAATGGCCGCCCAGATGCGCGCCAGCAGTGGGTAATCAACCGGGCAGTCAGACGCGCCGATCGATGTCCACAGCGCATAGCCACCGCCCCAGGACTGCACGGTGCGGCCGGCTACCGGGCCAGAGGCGCGGACATACCAGCGGGCGTAGTTATGCATGTCGAGCAGGGAATACCCACCCCAGCTATGCACATGGCGGATGGCCTTGCGGATTTCCTCGATGTAGCCCTGACGCAAGGTGAAACCACCTGCACCATCGAGAATGGCGATGCGTTCACCGGCGAACGGCAAGCGCGCAGCGAATGGCTTGCCATTCAAACCGCCCGCATAGGACTTGATGTAGTCAGGCTGATGCCCGCGAGGCGCGATGGTGCGGTAGTGCGTATCGAGGGAAGCAGTGGTGATGGCGTCCACGTAGGGGTTGTTACCCAACCCAGCAACGTTGAAACCGATAAGCGGAAACTCACCGGCTGCGGCCATCTGGTCAAAGGTTTTAATGCTCATGGTATTTCCTCCAGACGAAAAAAAGCCCGCATTGCCGCGGGCCTTGATGAAGTGGAACAGTTGAGTGAAGGGGCCAGCCAGCGGCCCCAAGGGGTCAAGGCAGGTGATCGCAGACAAGCTGCGCCACATGCTCGTTATAGGCAGACGCCAGTGCGTCAGTCGGGTACAGCTTTACGTACGATCTTCGACACGCTCTGCGTGCACGTCGGAACAGTGGGGTGGGCACTCACGGATGACGCCAGCCAGGTTGCCTCCCGAACGAAACACCGCCACGGCGAACACCGCCAGCAACAGCACCAGCGACCATGCCTGCGCCGGTAACTTCAGGTCGCCCAGCATGATCTGCAACATCGCGGATCCCGAGCTGCCCATCAGCAACATCGCCATGCAACTCATACCGCGTCTAAAACGTGCGCCATGCCGGCGGTAGGTGAACAAGCGTACGAATACAGCGCCACACAGGCAGAACGTCGCATGCGTGAGTACGAGACTAATCATCGTTGCCTCCTCGCGCCTCGACCCCAGGCGGGGCCCCGCGACGCTTGATTGCCGCCAGCATGATCGTTACCACCAGCCCCGCACCGGCAAACCCTGCCGGCCCGGAATAGGCAAAGGGACGCATACCGTAGAATTCGAAATCGACGATCGCCGGGGTAAACAGATAACCCATCACGAACGACGTCATGAAGAACGTCAGGCGATTCCATAACGGCAGCTCTTGTGTAGTGGTGAAGTAGACCAGTGCTCCAAACAAGGCCCCGACCGCAGCCTCTCCGTTGATGCTATTCAAGATCGCGGGCAGATTGACTCCCAAGGTGCTAGCCATTAACACGCTACCGGGCTCGCTCATTATAAAAATCCTCCCCGTGGCCAGCGGCCACGACGACGTCCCCATACGCAACGGGGTTTGTTATTAGAAGCCACAGCAACGCGAGGAGGGTTGCCTGGTGGCGAGCCCCCCGCACCTCGTTGAGCGGCGGAAATAAAAAGCCCCGCTCGTCTGCAAGGCCCTGGGTCACGGATTGCCGATAGGGCCGCCCAATGACGGAAACAAAAAACCCGGCGCGGAGCCGGGTTTTACGAGGCTGGCTGGTGGCCCACCTCGTTGACGTTGATCAATTTATATCCCCCGATTCTCAGGGTCACAAGGCACCTGCGGCCATCAGCGGAAACGCGCCGAGAAAAAGCGGACACGATGGGGTTTGGCACACGCAGCGCCTCGATAAATCAGACGCGCACGCCTCCACCGACACGGCGACTGGAACCGCGCAGGTGAACCATCAAAGGTTTTCAGAGGGATTATCGGAAGCGCCGCCGGGTGTTTCTAACACGCAGAGTGGACAGGAACAGAAGGAAAAAGCGCGCTCAAGCGGCGCGCTTCAGGAGTTGTGATTGGATAACCTTGTGCGCCTGCCCCAGGCGCCGATAGAACTGCGAGCGACTGCAATCGCATGCTGCCCACTTCTCGCCCGGTGAGCACGCGTCGCCACAGTAGTGTTCGATGACGACCTGCCGTTGCTCTGGTGAGAGGTGCTTGCTGACGATCCATTCGATCTCAGCGGTTCTGTCTAGCAGCACCCGGCTACCCCGCTCGCCTCGAATCAACACACCCTGTGTAGCCATCAGCGAAGCGATAACATTGCCACCGAACCCTGAGCCAAGATTTTTCTCGCTGCCCAGCCGTTCATCGGCCCAAATCTGTAGTGCGTCGTCGATATAGGAAATCATGATACTCCTCCTGCCGTCCCACTGACGGCGATAACGGGTAAGCCCCTAGCGCTCACTGCGCATGCCGGGCTGAAAACGGGTCGAGCCATACCGGTGATCGACAGATGAAAAAATAATCACGATTCGTGTTTTATTCAAGGTGAAAACTGCGCTATAAATATTTCACATCGTGATTACTGGAGCGCCGTCATGGAAACTCTCGGGAAACGCATCAAGCACCTGCGTAAAAGCAGAGGCCTTAGCCAACAGCTATTGGCCGAAGCGTGCGGCTGGTCGTCCCAGTCGCGCATTGGTAATTACGAAAGTGATCTGCGTGAGCCGAGCCTGGCGGATCTGCTGCTGCTCGCACCGGCACTGGGCGTGAGCATCGCCGAGCTCGCCGGCAGTGAGGCGCTACCCGAGCCTGCGAGTGCGGCAAGTGACACGCTGGACGTGGGCCACGCCCGCGGCGGCGAGGTGCCGGTGGTAGGGCATGCGCAGCTGGGCACCCATGGGTATTTCGAAGAGATCGACTTTCCTGTCGGCCATGGAGACGGCTACTTGCGCATCCACAGTGACGACCCGAACGCCTATGGCCTGCGGGTCAGCGGCGACAGCATGCATCCACGGATCAAGAACGGTGAGTACGTGCTGATCGAGCCGAACAAGGCCTTCCATGCCGGTGATGAAGTGATGGTACGCACCCTCGATGGGCAGGCGATGATCAAGGAATACATCTACCTGCGTGACGGCATGTACCGCTTCGACAGTGTCAACCAGAACCACCCGCCCATTCATATCCCGCAGGACAACGTCAGCAAGATTCACCTGGTGGGCGGCATCCTCAAATCGTCGCGTTTTACCGAAGATTGATCACACACCTGTCAACCAACCGGGAGTCACCCGATACCGAGCCCTTGCCATGAACACTCAGCCTGAGCCGCCCCTGCCGCTCCAGACGCTGGAGCTACTTTTTCGCACCCACGGCGACGTGCTGGTGCCCATCGACCGAGTGCGTACGGTGTACTTCCGTCACCTGAGCCCGGACAACTTCATTCGCGCCATCGCGTCCGGGCGACTGAACCTGCCGATCACCACCCTGGACAGCAGCGCCAAGGCGCCCAAGTTCATCGAACTGCATCATCTGGCCGCCTACATCGACAGCCGCGCGAGTGTCGCCCATGGGCAACCGGGCGGCGACCAGCCAAGCACATCCGCAGCCTGAAGACTGCTCAATGGGTGGCAGCGTCCACAGGCCTGCAACGAAACAGCCACGGTGTCCACCAATCGCTTCTGTAGGCGCCCCACGATGCAAAAAGCCCCATCCGCTTGGATGGGGCTTTTGTGCTCAGCCTAGAACTGTGGTGCTACGGTACTCAGGAGCCGCTTTGCTCGGCCAACGCCACGGCCTTGAACATGGCGCGGCGCTTGTTGAGCGTCTCCTCCCACTCCAGCGCGGGAACCGAGTCGGCGACGATGCCGGCGCCGGCCTGGACGTGCAATTCGCCGTCCTTGATCACTGCGGTGCGGATGGCGATGGCGGTGTCCATGTTGCCGTTCCAGGCGTAGTAACCGACCGCGCCACCGTAGACGCCACGCTTGACCGGTTCGAGCTCGTCGATGATTTCCATCGCGCGGATCTTCGGTGCGCCCGAGAGCGTGCCGGCCGGCAGAATGGCGCGCAGGGCGTCCATGGAAGTGAGGCCTTTTTTCAGCTCGCCAGTGACGTTGGAGACGATGTGCATGACGTTGGAATAACGCTCGATGACCATCTTCTCGGTAAGCTTCACCGAGCCGATTTCGGAGACGCGCCCGGTGTCATTGCGGCCCAGGTCGATGAGCATCAGGTGCTCGGCGACTTCCTTGGCGTCGGAGAGCAGATCCTCTTCCAGCGCCAGATCGGCCTCTTCGGTGGCGCCCCGCGGACGGGTGCCGGCGATGGGGCGCACGGTGACCAGGTTGTCTTCGACGCGCACCAGCACTTCCGGCGACGAGCCGACGACGTGGAAGTCACCGAAGTTGAAGAAGTACATGTACGGCGTCGGGTTGATGCAACGCAGCGCGCGGTACAGGTCGATGGGCGCGGCCTTGAACGGGATCGACATGCGCTGGGAGATCACCACCTGCATGCAGTCGCCGGCGAGGATGTAATCCTTAATGGCGTTAACCGAGCGCTCGTAGTCGTCGCGGCTGAAGCTGGAGCGGAAGGACGGCTCCTCACCCGACGCCTTGTTCAGGTGCACACCGAGGCGCGGCGTGAAGGGCTGACGCAGCTTGTGCAGGATGCCCTGCAGCTGTTCCTGGCCACGCGAGAAGGCTTCAGGCTCGGCAGGGTCGGCCAGCACGATGGCGTGCATCTTGCCGGCCAGGTTGTCGAACACCACCACGGCGTCGGAGACCATCAGCAGGATATCCGGGGTGCCCAGGGTGTCGGGGTTTACACCGCCGGCCAGCTTCGGCTCCACATAGCGCACGCTGTCGTAGGCGAAGTAACCGACCAGGCCGCCGTTGAAACGCGGCAGACCGGCAATGGTCGGTACGTTGTAGCGAGCCTTGAAGGTCTCGACGAACTCCAGCGGGTCGGCACATTCATGGCGTTCGACTTCGATGCCGTCGGTGCTGACGACCACGTCATGCCCGTGCACACGCAGCACGGTACGCGCCGGCAGGCCGATGATCGAATAACGACCCCATTTCTCCCCGCCCTGCACCGACTCGAGCAGGTAGGAATTGGGCGCGTCGGCCAGCTTCAGGTAGATCGACAACGGCGTGTCGAAGTCGGCGATGGTTTCGCAGGCAAGCGGAATGCGGTTGTAGCCTTCAGCGGCTAAACGCAGGAATTCTTCATGGATCATGATCAGCCTCGTGGCTTGGAAAGTCGGTCAGTGCGAACGGGCCGCCTGTTGCGGCAGATGAATGTCAGGCGCGCCAGCGCCAACGGGCCAGGGCCTTGATGACTTTCATCCAGAGTTTGCCGGTGACCACCACGGGAGTATCTCGAAGAGGGGGAATAACGAGCGGCCAAGGTAGCGCAGCCGCTCGCTTCAGGCAACCAAATGCCGTTAGAGCAGTTCGGCCAGGCTATCGACTACCCGTTGTGGCTCTTCTTCGGCGATTGGCCGGCCGTGGTTGTAGCCGTAGCTCACCGCCACACAGGGCACACTCGCGGCGCGGGCAGCGAGTACGTCGCTGCGCGAGTCGCCGATGAACAGCGACTGTGCAGCCGTCACCCCGGCAAGGTGCATCACCTGCAGCAACGCGGCCGGGTCGGGCTTCTGCTGGGGCAGGGTGTCGCCACCGATGATCCAGCGGAAGTACCCGCCCAGGCCAACCTGCTCGAGCAGCGGCGCGACGAAACGCTCCGGCTTGTTGGTGACCACGGCCAGCTCGACGGCGGCAGTGCTCAGGGCCTCCAGCAGTTCGTGAACACCCGGATAGAGGGTGATCAGCTCATGGCAATCGGCATAGATATCGAGAAAGCGCGCCAGGGCGACATCCGTCTCGGCGTCGCTGACAACGGCGTGCTCGATGCTGCCGGCCAGGGCGCGGCGAACCAGCACCCGCGCCCCATTACCGACCCACGTGCGCACCCGTTCGACGCCCGCCGGCTCACGACCCAGCTCGGTCAGCATGCGGTCGACGGCGGTGGCCAGATCCGGCACCGAATCGACCAGCGTACCGTCCAGGTCGAACATCACCAGACGGGGCAGCTCACCGGCGCACAGCGCGCGCAGCGGTTTCATCCACGCACCTGGGCCAGCTCGGCACGCATGGCGTCGATCACGGTTTTGTAGTCCGGCTGGTTGAAGATCGCCGAGCCGGCGACGAAGGTGTCGGCGCCCGCTTCGGCGATCTCGCGGATATTCTTGGCGCTGACGCCACCATCGATCTCCAGACGGATATCACGGCCGCTGGCGTCGATCAGGGCGCGGGCTTCACGCAGTTTATCGAGGGTGCCGGGGATGAACTTCTGGCCACCGAAACCGGGGTTGACGCTCATCAGCAGGATCATGTCGACCTTGTCCATCACGTACTTCAGTACGTCCAGCGAAGTCGCCGGATTGAACACCAGGCCGCACTTGGCGCCGCCATCCTTGATCAACTGCAGGGAGCGGTCGACGTGCAGGCTGGCTTCGGGGTGGAAGGTGATGTAGCTGGCACCGGCTTCGAGGAAGTCACCGATGATGCGATCCACCGGGCTGACCATCAGGTGCACGTCGATGGGCGCGGTAACGCCGTACTTGCGCAGCGCCGTGCAGACCATCGGGCCGATGGTCAGGTTGGGCACGTAGTGGTTATCCATGACATCGAAATGGACGATGTCCGCCCCGGCGGCGAGTACGTTGTCCACTTCCTCACCCAGACGGGCGAAATCGGCGGAAAGGATCGACGGGGCGATGGCGAAGGGTTGCATGGCGCACCTCTGAGAACGTTTTTACGACCTCGCGAGCTAGAGCCGGGCTAGGCAAAAACAGGCGAGGAAGCGGAGTTTACTGAAGTAAATGAGCATTCCGAGCCTGTTTTTAACGACGCCTGGCCGACGCGCAGCAGATCGTAAAAGGTTCGTAGTGCTTGGTCACGGTGGCGCGCATTGTAACGACTGGCACGTCTTTGATCGACAGGCACAGGGCTGGAGTCTGGGCCGCTCGTAGCTTGGGTTGAGCGCAGCGATCCCCAGGGCGACGTCCGGGCGCCGCTACGCTCGACCTGGGCTACACACTGAAGCCGATGCCACGCGGAAACGCGCTGACTGAAGATGGCGGCGGTAGCTGCCATCTCGGTGCGGCGAGTATCGTTTCGCTGGCAAGCCAGCTCCTACACGAGCCTATGCTCGTAGCCTGTGGTTGAGCGCAGCGATACCCAGGGGCGCTCCCGGATGTCGCTGCGCTCGACCCAGGCTACGCTTGCAAACCTCAAGCACGCTGATCAGCTTTTCTACCAACGCCTCGAAAGAGCCGCTCAAATACCCAGGCAGAGATACTTGATCTCCAGATACTCATCGAGACCGTACTTGGAGCCCTCGCGGCCCAGGCCGGAGGCTTTCATGCCGCCGAACGGCGCCACTTCGTTGGAGATCAGCCCGGTATTGATGCCGACCATGCCGTATTCCAACGCCTCGGCCACCCGGAAGGTGCGGCCCAGATCGCGGGTGTAGAAGTAGCAGGCCAGACCGAACTCGGTGTCGTTGGCCTGGCGTACCACGTCGGCTTCGTCGCTGAAACGGAATAACGGTGCGAGCGGGCCGAAGGTCTCCTCGCGGGCCACGCGCATCTCGGTGGTTACGTCTGCCAGCACGGTCGGTTCGAAAAAGTTGCCGCCCAGCGCCTTGCCGCCCTGCACGACCCTGGCGCCCTTCTCCAGCGCATCGGCCAGGTGCGCCTGCACCTTGGCCACCGCGTTGCCGTCGATCAGCGGGCCGGTGGTTACACCCGCCTCAATGCCCTGACCGACCTTGAGTTTGCCAACCGCTGCCGCGAGCTTCTCCGCAAAGGCATCGTAGACCGCATCATGGACATAGATACGATTGGCACACACGCAGGTCTGCCCGGCGTTGCGGTACTTGGCGACCATGGCGCCCTCTACTGCGGCATCCAGGTCGGCATCGGCGAAGACGATGAAGGGCGCATTGCCGCCCAGTTCCAAGGACAGCTTCTTGAGCGTCGGCGCGCACTGCTCCATGAGCTTGATGCCGACACCGGTAGAGCCGGTGAACGACAGCTTGCGCACGATGGGGTTGGCACACAGTTCGCCGCCCACTTCACGGGAACGCTCGGCATTGGCCGGCAATACGCTGAACAACCCGGCCGGGATGCCAGCACGCTCGGCCAATACGGCCAGAGCAAGGGCGCTGAAAGGCGTTTGCGGCGCAGGTTTGAGCACCATCGCGCAGCCGGCCGCCAGGGCCGGGCCGGCCTTGCGGGTGATCATCGCCGCCGGGAAATTCCAGGGCGTGATCGCAGCGGTCACGCCGACCGGCTCCTTGGTCACCAGCAGGCGTTTGTCAGGTTGGTGGCCGGGGATGGTATCGCCGTAGACGCGCTTGGCTTCCTCGGCGAACCACTCGATGAACGAGGCGGCATACAGCACTTCGCCGCGCGCTTCGCTCAGTGGCTTGCCCTGCTCGGCCGTCATGATCTGCGCCAGGTCTTCCTGGTTGGCAAGCATCAGCTCAAACCAGTTGCGCAGGCGTGCCGCGCGCTCCTTGGCAGTCAGCGCGCGCCAGGCTGGCTGGGCATCACGCGCAGCCTCGATGGCGGCGCGGGTCTGGGCGGCGCCCAGGTTCGGCACGCGGCCCAAGGATTCACCATTGGCCGGATTGAAGATTTCCGTGGTGGCGCCATCGTTGGCGTCGCTCCACTGGCCATTGATATACGCCTGATGACGCAGCAGATCGGGATCGTTGAGTTTCATGGTCACTCCTGTAGTCGGGAGCTCTCGGCTCCCGGCAATGCTGTTTAGTCTTTGTTCACGGGTTCGGCGGGCGGCAGATCCTTGCTGAAGGTCTGGTCGTTCTCACCGCGGAAGAAACGGGTGCCGTAGATCAGCAGGCACAGGCCGAGACCGATGGCGAACGCCCAGCCGGCGCCCTTGATCGCCAGCACCGCGCCGATCACCCCGGCGATGCCCAGGTCGCGCTGGCTGCGCGCTTCCATGATGCCCAGGCGTACGCTCACGTAGCCCTGGATCAGCAGGGTCAGCGCCAGGGCCACGCCGAGAATCGGTTGCACCAGGGTCACTACCGGCAACAGCAGCAAGCCGGTGTTGGTGCCCCAGCGGAACGAGCCGACGCCGCCGTAGATGGATTTCATCGCCTTGGCGCCGCCCTTGAAGCGCTCGGTGATCACCACCTGCATGGCTGCCCACTGCGGGCCGCACATGGCCACATCGGGATCGAGGATGCTCATCAGCGCGTTACGCCCGCCGAACAGCAGGTGCGAGCGATTGGGATCGAAGTCGATCTTCTCGTCGCGGCGCACCTTGCCGCCCTCGTCGAGGATCGCCTGGTTGCTCAGTACATCGCCGAATACCACCAGATAGGCGGCCAGCACGGTAGGGACGGCGGTGACGAACATCATCAGCGGCGGCATACCGAGGCCGAACACCGTGTATTCGTTCCACAGGGTGATGAAGTCGGGCTTGCTGATGCCCCACTCGATGCTCGGCCAGGGTGCTTCGCCGAAGATCGGCGCGACGATCACCGCCAGCAGGATGATCGGGAAGATGCCCAGCTTGGCGAAGTTCCACCAGAAGCGGTTGCGCTTCTTCAGCTCCTGGAAGTGCATGGAGAACACAAGGTAGAAGGCCACGCCGATGGCGATAGAGATCGTCCAAGGGAAGGCGTCGAAGCGGCCGCCTTCCTTGAACACGGTGACCACCGCACTGAGCCCGGCGCCCATGATGATCCCGGCCTTGAGCGCCGAGGGCACCAGCGACACCACCCGGCGCGCCATCCCGGTCATGCCCAGGCCGATGGAGAATATCCCCAGCATCAACTGGAAGGCGATCAGCGCGTGCACCCGCTCGGCGCCCTCCGGGAACTGGCTGCAATAGGCCATGAGCATGGGAATGGCCGGCGTGATCCAGCCCGGCACCACCGGGTCGCCAAGCAGGTGGTGTATCAGGTACAGCAGGCCGTTGAGCATGACCACCGCCAGCGCCACCTCGAACGGCATGCCGAGGAATTCGGTCATCAGCGGGATCGCCGCCAGATCCACCGCGCACATCAGCAGACCCTGCATGTAGTCGGAGATTTCGAAGCGGTAATGGATGAAAGGCAGACGCAGCTTGAATGGCCCAAGGGGCGTGTAGGGCGCTTCCGGGCCCTGCTCGTGCAGATCGGACATCTTGGATTTACCTAGTGTTATTAGTATGGACGTAAACCAGTACGCCCCGGCAGAACCGGGGCGCTTCATCAGCTGTTGCGGGTTATCAATAGGCGGCGCGGTAGATCTGCTCGATATCGCCGGCAGTCAGGCGACGTGGGTTGTTGCGCATCAGGCGGTCGATCTTGCTGGCCTCCTCGGCCATGGCCGGGATGGCGTCTTCCGGCACGCCGAAGCTGCGCATGCCCTTGGGGATATCGACGCTGGCGCACAGCTCGGCCATGGCCTCGACCGCCAGGTCGGCAGCGGCCTTGTCACTAAGCCCGTGGGTCTGCACGCCCATGGCGGTGGCGATTTCGGCCATGCGCTCGACGCAGGCAAGCTTGTTCCAGGCCATCACGTAGGGCAGCAGCAGCGCGTTGCTGACCCCGTGGGCGATGTTGAAACGCCCGCCCAACGGATAAGCCAGGGCATGCACCGCACCGACGCCGGCATTGCCGAATGCCATGCCGGCCATCAGGCTGGCGGTGGCCATGTCTTCACGCGCGACGAGGTCGGCCGGGTTGGCGTAGGCTTTGGGCAGCGCTTTGCTGATCAGCTTGATGGCGCCAATGGCCAGCGCATCGGTGATCGGCGAGGCATTCACCGACAGGTACGACTCCACGGCATGCACCAGGGCATCGACGCCACTGGCCGCCGTCACGCTGCGCGGGCAGGTCAGGGTCATCAGCGGGCTGACGAGGGCGACGTCGGGCAACAGATAGTCGCTGACGATGCCTTTTTTCAGTTGCGCCTTCTTGTCGGAAAGAATCGACACGTTGGTCACTTCCGAACCTGTACCCGCCGTGGTCGGGATGGCGATCAGCGGAGGGCCTTTACGCTTGACCTGGTCGACGCCGAACAGCTCTTCCAGCGCGCCGTCATGGCCGACGTAACCGGCCACCGCCTTGGCGATATCGATGGCGCTGCCGCCACCGACGCCGATCAGGCCATCATGGCCGCCCGCGCGGTACACCTTGGCGCAGGCTTCGACGATGGCGATCTCAGGCTCCGGCTCGACGCCATCGAAGATGCCATAGGCGCGCTCGCCCAGTTGTTTGAGGACGTGATCGACGGTGCCCGACTTGATCAGGATGGCGTCGGTTACGATCAGCGGGTTCTGTATGTTCAGACGGGGCAGTTCGTTCGCCAGTTGCTCGACGGCGCCTTGGCCGGTCAGCAGCTTATTGGCGATCTTGAATGCGGCAATACTCATCATCAGGCCCTTTTATGTGGTGTTCAGCTTTGCGGGTTCGGGCCTGTCATAGCGATTCCTGTGCCAGCCTGACGAAACCCTTGCTGTAGACGGGTTGCGTCGATTTGCCACAGGCTATTGGGGTGCTGCAGCGATCAGCAAATGGATCAAAAAGGCCTCGCTTGATCCACTTACCAATCAGCCTTGCTCCCAGCGCTTCATCTTCTGCACCAGGGTGGCCTGGCTCAAGCCGAGCACGCGGGCGGCTTCGCGGGTGGTCTTGTGCTGCACCAGCGCCTTGCGGATCAGCCGGCGCTCGAGCTGTTCGACCTGCTTGCGCAGTGGCAGCAGGCTGTCGTCACTGGCATCACGCTCACTGCTGCGCATCTCTTCGGGTAGGTCGAAGAGCTCCACCGCTGCGCCGCTGCAGGTGACTACCAGGCGCTCGACCAGATTGATCAGTTCGCGGATGTTGCCCGGCCAGGAATAGTCGGTCAGCGCATCCAGCGCCTCCAGCTCCCACTCCAACTCGCGCCCGTAGCGCTGATTGAATTCGGCCAGGTAGAAGTCGAGCAGCGGCTGGATCTCCTCGCGCCGCTCACGCAGTGCCGGAATGTGGATCGGTACCACGTTGAGCCGGTAGTAGAGGTCGGCACGGAAACGCCCTTCGCTGACCATGGCGCGCAGGTCATGGTGGGTGGCGGTGATGATGCGCACGTCCACTTCCTTCAACTCTAGGCCGCCGACCGGAATGAAGCGGCTTTCCTCGATGACCTTGAGCAACTTCACCTGCAGCGCCAGCGGCAGGTCGCCAATCTCGTCGAGAAACACCGTGCCATGGTGCGCCAGCTCCAGCAGACCACGCTTGCCCTTGCTGCCGGCGCCGGTGAAAGCACCCGCGACGTAACCGAACAGCTCGGCTTCGATCAGGTTTTCCGGCAAGGCGCCGCAATTCAGCGCCAGAAAGGGCTGCGCGGCCCGCGGGCTGCTCTTGTGGATGTACTGGGCGATCAGCGTCTTGCCGACACCGGTCTCGCCCTGCAGCAGCACCTTCACATCACTGGCGGCGACCTGGCGGGCCTGAGCGAACACCCGCCCGGATGCCGGGTGATCAGCCACCGGCGAGGCGTCGAGCAGATCGTCACGCTGGCCAGCGTGCAGGCGCGCGGTGCTGTTGCGCAGCTGCTTGAGCTGTTGCAACTCGTCACGCTCGTGCTTCATGCGCAGCAATTCGGTCATGTCGCGCACGGTGCTGACCACGTAACGCACCTGGCCTTCGGCGGTGAAGATCGGCGTGCCACTGACTAGCAGGCGCTTGCCCTGGCTGACGCTCTGCATCAGCGACAGCGCCCTGCCCTCCTTGAGCACCCGCAGCGACACCGACTGGGAAATCACCCCCTGCTCGACCAGCGCCTGCATGTGCTGGCCAACCACATCCTCGCTGCGCAGCCCGGTGAGCCGCTCGTAAGCGCTGTTGACCTTGAGGGTGATGCCATCGGCATCGGTGATGTACACGCCGTCGTGCAGCGCATCGAGCAGCTCGCGAAAACTGGGATCGTCGAAATCCATGGGGCTTTCCGGGAAACGCGGGAGAGCGCGGCAGTTTACCCGCATGCACTCACCAGGCATAAAAAATGGCCGGGAGCCATTTTTAACGTCGCTCGCGACGGCCCGCAGGGTGGCCGCCAGGGATGGCTGGCCATAAAAAAACCGCCGCAACCGAGGGGTGTGCGGCGGTTACGGCAGAGCCGTAGAAAACTTATTCGGCCTGGGTACGCAGCTTCTCGCTGCGCCCGCGCAGCCACTCGAGGGTCAGCAACAGCAGAATCGAGAAGCCGATTAGCAGGGTTGCTGCAGCGGCGATGGTCGGGCTGAGGTTTTCGCGAATGCCGCTGAACATCTGCCGTGGCAGGGTGACCTGCTGCGGGCCGGCGAGAAACAGGGTCACCACCACTTCGTCGAACGAGGTGGCGAAAGCGAACAAGGCGCCAGAAATCACCCCGGGCGCGATCAGCGGCAAAGTCACCCGGCGGAACGCGGTGATCGGTGACGCACCGAGGCTGGCGGCGGCACGCACCAGGTTGTAATTGAACCCCTGCAGCGTGGCCGACACGGTGATGATCACGAACGGCACGCCCAATACCGCGTGCACCACGATCAGCGACAGGTAGCCGTTGGCCAGGCCGAGCGGCGCGAAGAACAGGTAGCTGGCGACGCCGATGATCACCACCGGTACTACCATTGGCGAAATCAGCAGGCTCATCACCAGCGCCTTGCCGCGAAAGTCCGAGCGGGTCAGGCCGATGGCCGCCAAGGTACCCAGAACCATCGCCAGCACGGTCGCCGCCGGGGCGATGATCATGCTGTTCTTCAGCGCACGCATCCACCCGGCCGAGCCGAAGAAGTCCTCGTACCAGCGCATCGAGAACCCCTGCATCGGGTAGATCAGGAAGGTGCCGGAGTTGAACGACAGCGGCACGATCACCAAGATCGGCAGCACCAGAAACAGCAGTACCAAGCCGCAGAGCAGACGCAGGCCGTAGTACCAGGCGCGCTCCACGGGAGACATGTAGGGGCTCAGCATTTTCTATTCTCCATTCCATAAGCAGGTCGCTAAAAAACTACCTGCGTTGCCGCTACTTCGTTAAAACATCCTCAAAATGCTCATGTACAAAAGTACACTCCGCTTTTTCGTCTGTTTTGCCTAATAGCGGCTGCCTCGCTAACGTTTTTCAACAGACTGCTAACCCAGACGCAGGCGACCTGCGCCCACCAGCCAGCTGTAAACCATGTAGAGCAGCAGCGTGGCGACCAGCAGCAAGCCGCCCAGTGCGGTGGCCATGCCCCAGTTGATGGTGGTGTTGGTGTAGAAGGCGACGAAGTAGCTGACCATCTGGTCGCTCGGGCTGCCCAGCAACGCCGGGGTGATGTAGTAGCCGATGGACAGGATGAACACCAGCAGACAGCCTGCGCCGACGCCGGCCAGGGTCTGCGGGAAATACACCCGCCAGAAGCTGGCGAACGGATGACAGCCAAGCGAGATCGCCGCACGCATATAGCTTGGCGATATGCCCTTCATCACGCTGTAGATCGGCAGGATCATGAACGGCAGCATGATGTGCACCATGGAGATGTACACACCCGCTCGGTTGAACACTAACTCCAGCGGTTGGTCGATCAACCCCAGCTTGATCAGCGCCGAGTTGATCAGACCGCCCGACTGCAGGAGCACGATCCAGGCGGCGACGCGCACCAGAATCGACGTCCAGAACGGCAGCAGCACCATGATCATCAGCAGGTTGCCCTGGCGGGTCGGCAAGTTGGCCAGCAGGTAAGCCAACGGATAGGCCAGTGCCAGACAAATGGCGGTGATCACCGCGCCCATCCAGAACGTACGGGCGAAGATGTCCAGGTAGATGGCCTGATCCGGCGTGGTCTTGACCACGGCGCCGCTGTCGTCGACCCGATGATCGAGCGAAGCAAGCAGGTAGTAAGACGTCCAGGAACTGGTGTTGCGACGGATCACCTGCCAGTAGGCGGGGTCACCCCAGCGCTCGTCGAAAGACTCCAGGGCCTCCTTGTAGGATGCCGGCTCGGCCTCGAACGGCAATGCACGACCGGTCTTGGCCAACAGGCTGCGGTAGCCGGCCAGTTCCATGTTCAGGCGCTTGGACAGGTCGCCCAGTTTCTGCTGTTCACGGGCCTCGGCCAAATCAAGCGCCAGTGCCTGATAGACAGGTTCGGCAGGCAGGCCACGACCGTCCCACGACTCGATGGCGGTGACGGTTCTCGGCATCGAGCCGATCACGTCCGGGTTATCCACACTGCGGTTGAGCAGCGCCACGATTGGCACCAGAAAGGTGAAGACGAGAAACAGCACCAGCGGCAGGATCAACGCCTGAGACTTAAGGCGATTCATCCGCTCGGCGCGCGCCAGACGCTGCTTGAGCGAGGGGCCGGCGACCTCGGCATGGGGCACTGCTAGGGCCATGGGGCTAACTCCGGTGAAACAGAAAAGGAATTCGGGGGTAGAGCCAGAGCGCCTGCGTGCAGGCGCTCCTTGCAACGGGTGAAAGCAGCTGCGCTTTCACCTTTGAGCGAGCCGTTACTTGGCAGCCCAGGAGTTGAAACGCTGCTCCAGTACTTCGCCGAAGTCGGCCCAGAAGGTCACGTCCATGGCCACCTGATTGGCGATGTTCTGCGGTGCGGTCGGCAGGTCGGCAGCGATCTTGGCGTCCAGCAGATCCACCGCTTTCGGGTTGACCGGCCCGTAGGCGATGTTTTCCGAATAGGTCTTCTGGTTTTCCGCCTGCAGGGTGTAGGCGATGAACTTCAGGGCTTCGTCCTTGTTCTTCGCGCCTTTCGGGATCGCCCAGGCGTCGAAGTCGTAGATGCCACCGTCCCACACCACTTTCAGGCTGCTGCCTTCTTTCTGGGTGGCGGCGATGCGGCCGTTGTAGGCCGAACTCATGACCACGTCACCGGAAGCGAGATACTGAGGCGGCTGAGCGCCGGCTTCCCACCACTGGATGTAAGGCTTGAGCTCGTCCAGTTTCTTGAACGCGCGCTCCTGGCCGTCCTTGCTCGCCAGCACCTTGTAGACGTCCTTCGGCGCGACGCCGTCGGCCATCAGGGCGAACTCGAGGGTGTACTTGGCGCCTTTTCGCAGGCCACGCTTGCCCGGGAATTTCTTCACGTCCCAGAAATCGGCCCAACTGGTCGGTGCGGTGGTCAGCTTGTCGGCGTTGTAGGCCATGACGGTCGACCAGACGAAGAAGCCGACGCCACAGAAGGAGGCAGCACCTGGCACCAGGGCGTTCTTGTCGCCAACCACCGAGTAGTCGATCTCTTCGAACAGGTCTTCGTCGCAACCACGCGCCAGTTCTGGGGATTCCACCTCGACCAGATCCCACGACACGCTGTTGGTGTCGACCATGGCTTTGACCTTGGCCATTTCACCGTTGTACTCGCCAGCGATGATCTTGCCGTTACCCGCCGCTTCCCACGGCTGGTAGTAGGCCTTGACCTGGGCGTCCTTGTTGGCGCCACCGAAGTTGATGACGGTAAGGTCTGCAGCGTGAACCTGTGCAGCGCAGACCAGCCCCAGTGTCAGCGCGGAAAGGGAGAATATCTTCGACATTTTTATGTTGGCTCCAAGTGCTGTGGTAAAGCGCAAAACGCCGATCATTCCGCCGACAGCGGATCAAGGGCGCGAACGTGCTCGACCTGCCAGCCGAGCGGGATCACGTCACCGACGGCAAGCGCAGAATCGAGCTCGGCAATCGGCTGTTTGACGAAGAAATCGGTCTTGCCGCACACCTCGAGGCGCACCCGAACGTGGTCACCGAGGTAGATAAATTCGGACACACGACCGGAAAAGCGGTTGTCGCAGGTCTGCGCTGCAGCGTTCAGGCGAATGCGCTCCGGGCGGATCGACAGACTCACCGCATCGCCCGGCTGACCGACATTGACCGCCAGCGCCTGTACCTTCTCGCCACGGCTCAGCTGCACGATGCAGTTGTCGCCATTACGCTCCACCAACTGGCCGGCGAAGCGATTGTTCTCACCGATGAACTGGGCGACGAAGGTGTTGCACGGCGACTCGTAAAGTTCACGCGGCGGGGCGATCTGCTGAATCTCGCCCTGATGGAACACGGCGACGCGATCGGACATGGTCAGCGCTTCGCTCTGGTCGTGGGTCACATAGACCACGGTCACGCCCAGGCGCTGGTGGATGTGCTTGATCTCCATCTGCATGTGTTCACGCAACTGCTTATCCAGCGCCCCGAGCGGTTCGTCCATCAGTACCAGTTGTGGCTCGAACACCAGGGCACGGGCTAACGCCACACGCTGCTGCTGGCCACCGGACAACTGCGCCGGATACCGGCTGGCGAAGGCATCAAGCTGTACCATCGACAGCGCACGCTTGACCCGTTCACTGACGTCGGCCTTGCTCATGCCGCGCACAGTCAGAGGAAATGCCAGGTTTTCCAGCACGGTCATGTGCGGGAACAGCGCGTAATTCTGGAACACCATGCCGATGTCGCGCTTGTGCGGCGGCACGTTGTTGAGGCGCTTGCCGGCCAGAATAATTTCGCCAGCTGTGGGCGTTTCGAAACCAGCCAGCATCATCAGGCTGGTGGTCTTGCCGGAGCCGGATGGCCCAAGCAGGGTCAGGAACTCGCCTTTGCGAATGTCCAGGTTGAGGTCTTTGACGATCAGGTTCTCGCCATCGTAGCTCTTTTGCACGCCACGAAAGCTAACCAGGATGTCGCTCGAAGAAGTGTCGCCCATCACCGCACCTGCCTGTTGTTCTACCGTGCCTCAAGACTAGAACCGGCGTTAGAACCTGAAAATCGGGCGTGCTGACACTTTGATATAAGGGAGACGGAAAGGCGCTTGTAGGGCGAGCCCTACAGCTGTGTCGCAAATAGATAAGTCCTTGAGGCGCACCTACGATTCGATCAACTGCAACCTAGAAAGAACGTGTCGCGAATAGACACGTCGGTCTGTCAGACCAGCTTATGCTCGACCGCGTAACGCACCAGGTCGGCGACCGAATGCAGGTTGAGCTTCTGCATCAGGCGCGCCTTGTGGGTGCTGATGGTCTTGCTGCTGAGCGCCAGGTGAGCGGCGATCTCGTTGACGCCCTCTCCTTGCACCAGGCGCTCGAACACTGAAAATTCGCGTTCGGAAAGCCGCGCGTGAGGTGGCCGAGCATCAGTCAGGCCAACCTCGAAGACCATCCGATCGGCCAGATCAGGGTCGATGTAGCGCCCCCCGCCGGCCACCTTGCGGATCGCCGTCAGCAGCAAGGCCGGGTCGCTGTCCTTGGTGGCATAACCGGCAGCGCCGACCTTCAGAGCCCGGGCCGCCATCTGCGCTTCGTTGTGCATCGACAGCACCAGGATCGCTGGCGGCTGGGGCAGTGCACGAATTCGCGGAATCGCTTCCAGGCCGTTGACGCCGGGCATGGAGATATCCAGCAGCACAACCTCACAGGGCGTGTGCCGCAGGGTTTCCAGCAGTTGCTCACCGTTACTCGCCTCGCCGACCACTTGCAGGTCGCGGGCCATGCCGATCAGTTGCTTGATGCCTTCGCGGACGATGGTGTGGTCTTCCGCCACCAATACTCGGATCACGTGCTCAACCTCTGCTCAGTCATTGGACACACACTCATGCAGCGGCACCCTGACCCGCAACAGAGTACCTTCGCCGGGACGGCTGTCGAGGGTCAATTGTCCGCCGAGCATCAGCACCCGCTCGCGCATGCCCACCAGTCCAAAGGAATCGGTACGTACAGCAGCTGGATTGAAGCCGCGGCCGTCGTCACTGATCGACAGGCGCAGGCTGTCGCCCAGCAGTTCCAGGCGCACCGTCACCGTGTGTGCGTCGGCATGGCGCATGACGTTGGTCAGCGACTCCTGAAGGATGCGAAATAACCCGGTCGCCTTGGCATCACTCAGCGGCGGCACGTTCTCGGGCACCTCGACCAGGCAGGGAATCTGCGTGCGCGCTTCGAAACGCCGTGCCTGCCACTCAATGGCCGAGGCGATGCCAGCGTCCAGAATCGGTGGACGCAGCGCGGTGGCCACATCACGCACCAATTGGAACAACTGGGCGATCAGCTTCTTCATGTTGTTCAGGCGATCACGCAGGCCGGGGTCAAGATCGGCGTAACCCAGTTCGCACATTGAGGTTTCCAGCTTGAGCACGGTCAGCACTTGGCCTAGTTCGTCATGCACTTCACGGGCAATGCGCGCTTTCTCCTCCTCACGCACGCTTTCCAGGTGCGCCGACAGATCGCGCAGACGCACCTGCGATTCAGCCAGCGCCAGCTCGTTGCGTTTGTTCTCGCTGATGTCCCAGACCACGCCGTCCCAGATCAGCCGACCGTCTGCCATGCGCCGGGCCATGGCCTTGATGTCGACCCAGCGCGACTCGCCGGTGTGGGTGAGCATGCGCCCCTGCCAGTGCCAGTCGCTGTCACTGTCGAAGGCGCGATCCTGGACGCGGTGGTAGCCGGCCTTGTCGTCCGGGTGCACCAGGCTGCGCAGCCCATGATCGGGTGCCAGCAGCGTCGACGCGCGATAGCCGACCAGGCTTTCGCTGCCTTCCCCGATGAAGGCGAACAACGCCGGATCACCCGGGCGGGCGCGCTCCAGGCGAAACACCACGCCAGGCACGTTGGAGGCGATGCCTTGCAGCCGCGCCTCACTCTCCTGCAGCGCGGCCAGGGCACGGCGACGCTCGGTGACATCGGTGATGAACACCACCAGGTACTCGGTATCGCGGTACTGCAGAAAACTCAGCGATACGTCCACCGGCAAACGACTGCCATCGGCCCGCAGGCATTCTGTCTCGAAGCTCGGTGGCCGCTCGTCGCCACTGCGCGCCAGCCGCCATAGGTTGAGCCAGCGATCCATGCTCAGGCTCGGCTCGAAATCACTTAATGGCCGGTCGACCAATCCGCCACTGCGGCAGCCCAGCATTGCCTCCGCCGCACGGTTGGCATAACGCACATGGCTGTCCCAATTGACCCAGAGGATGCCCACCGTGCTGTTGTCGATGGAGAATTGCGACAGCCGCAGTGCATCGCGGGCAACCTCGCGCAGCTCAATCTCGTGACGCGCGGCGAGCAGACGAAACTCCAGGGTGTCGCGTTGGCGCCTCATCAACAGCGCCAGCAGCAGTGCGAAGACCAGCAGCAGACCGAGCAGCAGGCTGATTCCGCGCCAGAAGCTCGACGAGCTTTCCTGCTGCAGGTAACTCGGCGGCAACCAGCGATTGTGCAGATCGTCCAGCTCGCGGGCGGGCACACTGCGTAACGCAACGTCGACGATGGCCGACAGCTCCGGCCAGTCACGCCGTGTGGCGACGCGCAGTAACTGCGGAAAACCGATATCACCGACGATCGCCAAGCCAAGAAATTCCGGCTCACGGGACAGGCGCCCCAGCTGCGCTTCATCGAGTACCGCGTAGCTGGCCTGCCGATTGAGTACTCGCTGCAGGGCCTGGCGCGGTGAGCTGGCGCTGTCCAGCTTGAGCTTCGGATAGCTGCTGCGCAGGTAATCGAGCACGGTGTTCGATACTTTTAAAGCAATGGGCGAACGCCCGTCGAGCTGTTCCAGATCGACCGAGCCGCTGCTGTCCCGTTCACCGATCAGCAAGTGCGATACGCGCAGGAAGGGATCGGAAAACACCCAGCGGCGCAGCCCGGCGGGCGTCTGGCCAAGACCACTGGCCAGGTCGATCTGATCATTGTGCAGCGCCTGCTCCAGCTCTTCCTGAGTCTGGAAGGTACGCCAGCGCAACTGCACGCCCATCAATGCGGCCAGAGTGTGCATCATCTCGACATTGGCGCCGGTCAGACGGTGCAGGCGTCGGTCGAGTTGCGCATAGGGCGTCTGCAATACCACTCCAGCACGCAGTACGGGGTGGTCGGCCAGCCATTGCTGCTGCGCCGCATCGAAAATCGGCGCGGGGGCAGGCGGCGACTCATTCGCCCACAGCGCGGTCGGCAGGCTCAGCAGCAGGAGAAACAGCCAGCGGTGGATCATGCTCGGGCACCGAAAGACACAAGGAGGCAGCAGGGGCCAATGGCCGCCGCGAAAGCTGCATTAAGCTACATCAGGATCTGACAAATCCACGACAAGTTGGCGAGCGCCATGGTTTCAGCAAGACCGCGGCTTGCGCTGAAACGTCAACAGCCCCTAGTCTCTAAGCGCTATTCACATTCGAGCCATACGATGACGCGCTTTCGACACTCGCCACGCTACGTGCTGTGCCTTGCGCTCCTGGCAGGCAGCTTGTCTGCACAGGGCGAGCAGAGCACGCCGGCCGAAGCAGGCGAAAAGGCTGATGCTAAACCTGAGCAGCGCGCGCCTCTGGCCGAACGCAGTGACCTCGAAGCCCTGGCACTCGAACGGCAGCTGGCAGCCAATGAGCAGCAGCGCCTCGACGCCGCCGGCACACAGTTTCTCGCACTTTGGTTGCCAGCCAACGACCCTGCACCCAAGGGTGCAGTGGTTCTGCTGCCGGGCGATGACGAGAGTGCCGATGCGCCGAGGGTCATCGGCCCCTTGCGGCAAAAGCTACCGGATGCTGGCTGGCACAGCCTGAGCCTGAGTCTGCCGGATCCTCAGGGCGCCAACCTTCCGCTGCGCGTCGCCGAACCGCCCGCGGCGGCGGGCGAGGCGCCGGCCGAGAAATCTGCGGAGCCGGCCACGCCCGAGCCGACACCAGCACCAGCTACCGAGCCAGCCCAAAACGCAGAGGCCGCGCGCGCCGCGCATGTCGAGCGGGTGTTCGCGCGAATCGACGCGGGCATCGCCTTCGCCGCACAACAGCAGGCCAAAACAGTGGTGCTGCTGGGCCACGGCAGCGGCGCCTATTGGGCGGCACGCTATATCGCCGAGCGCAAACCGGCCAATGTTACGCACCTGCTGTTGGTGGACATCCATCAGCCAGAAGGCTTCGAGTCGCCAATCAATGACCTGCTGACGCAACTCAAGGCCAGTGTCGGTGACTTCTATTACCGCGACAGCCCTACCGCTCGACAGGCAGCGCTATTGCGCAAGCAGCTCAGTCAGCGGCAGAAGCAGCCGGCCTTCGTGCAGGTTGGCCTGGATGCGCTACCGGGCAATCCAGCAGTTGGCGAAGAGCAGTTGTTCCGTCGCTTGCGCGGCTGGCTGGACAAGCAGGCCGGCGGTGGCAAGTAAGCGTCCGCCCCAGCGCTGCTGCAAACTCGCCTCGCCGGCTTAACGAAAGCCCTGGCGCTGGCGGATCAAGGCATAGGCGTTGTGCAGCTCGCGGGTCTTATCGGTGGCCTCACGGACTTTATCGGGCGCCGCACCACTGCCGGCCATCTTGTCCGGGTGATGACGACTGAGCAGACGCCGGTAGGCTTTCTTGATCTGCTGCGCGTCGCTTTCCGCATTCACGCCGAGCAGACGCAGCGCTTGCTGATAGCTGTCAGGAGCGGCAGTCGGTGGCCCACGACGTGGTGAGTAGGTAGCGCTCAACGCCTCTTGGGCATTGGCCGAAACCCCCAGCCATTTACCCCACAGCAAGATCAACTCGCGTTCGGCCTGCCCCACCTTGCCATCGGCCCAAGCCATGCGCCAACAGGCTCGCAATAGTGCATCCGCATCGGCGCGCTGGCGTTGTAGAGCGCCACGCAGATTATCCTGCCCCGTCTTGCCCCGGGAAAATGCCTCGATGGCTGCAGCCTTGGCTGACTCGCCGACGGCCAGACGCTGCATCTCGGCACGGGCCTGGCGGATATGCGCCTGCTGCACCACACCATCGCTTTTCGCCAAGCGGCCAAGCATGACGAACAGCAAGTGTTCATCACCCACGGTTGATGAGCTACGCAGTCGCTTCCCCAACACCTTCCAGCCACGCAGACCGAGGCGCCGGTCGAGCACCTGCCCCAGCAGCCCGCCGAGCAGCAGCCCGGGGATGCTCGCCAGTGCATAGCCCGCCACGGCACCTACCAGCGTCAGCGGCCAGTACATCTCAGCGCTCGCCCGTCAGCAGGCGTTCGACTTCGGCCAGCCGCTCGTGGGTACCGACATCGACCCAGCACCCGGAAAAACACTCACCACTGACTTGCCCGGCCGCCATGGCGTCGCGCAGCAGAGGGGCGAGTTTGAAGGCACCCGGCTGGCTGCTCGCGAACAGTGCCGCGCTCAGCACGGCGATACCGCTGTAGGTGAAGCTGTTGCGGCCTGCGACGGCATCTTCGACCTGGCCGCCCTGCAGCTGGAAGTCGCCTTTCGGGTGGTGAGGCGGGTTGTCCACCAGCACCAAATGCGCCTGCCCGCTCAGCGGACGGCGCAGCTTGGCGAAATCGTAATCCGTGAAGATATCGCCATTGACCACCACGAAAGGCTCATCACCCAGCAGCGGCAGCGCCTTGAAGATCCCACCGCCGGTCTCCAGCGGCTCGCCCTCGGGCGAGTAGTGAATGCTTACGCCATAGCGCTCGCCATCACCGAGATAATCCTCGATCTGCTGGCCGAGCCAGGCGTGGTTGACTACCAACTCGGTAAAACCGGCACGAGCCAGAGCCCGCACGTGGTATTCGATCAGTGGCACACCGGCGGCTCGCACCAAGGGCTTTGGCGTATGCAGCGTCAGCGGCCGCAGCCGCTCGCCCTTGCCGGCGGCGAGAATCATCGCCTTCATCGGGCAGCCCCCGCAGCTTGCTTGAGCTGGGAAATCAGTTCGCCAAGCTCTGCCAGTTCCGGCCGCCTGCCGAGTACCGCGTCTATATAGGCGAAGAAACGCGGCACATCAGCCAGGTAGCGGGGCTTGCCGTCCCGGTGGCAGATGCGCGCGAAAATGCCAATCACCTTGAGGTGGCGCTGTACGCCCATCAGGTCGCTGGCGCGCAGGAAGTCCTGCACATCGTCCTGCACCGGTATGCCTGCGGCACGGGCCTGCTGCCAGTAATCTTCCAGCCAGGCCTGCACCCGCGCTTCCGGCCAGCTGAGGAAGGCATCCTTGAACAGGCTGGTGATGTCATAGGTAACGGGATCATAGACGGCGTCCTGAAAGTCCAGCACACCGGGGTTGGGCTCGCTGATCATCAGGTTGCGCGGCATGTAGTCACGGTGCACCAGCACCTTGGGCTGGGCCAGGGCACTGTCGATCAGCAGGGTACAGATGCGCTCCCAGGCGGCCTGCTGGGCGGAATCGAAGGTAATGCCCAGCTCTCGGGCAACATACCAATCCGGAAACAATTGCAGCTCACGGCGCAACAAGGCGTCATCGTAGTGTGGCAATGGCTCGTCCATCGGCAGTCGCTGATAAGCCAGCAACGCGTCAATGGCCGGGCTGAACAGACTATCGGCGTTGTCGCTGTCGATCACGTCCAGGTAAGTCTGTCGGCCAAGATCGCTGAGCAGCAGAAACCCCTGCTCGAGATCCGCCGCATGGATAAGCGGCACGTTGAGATCGGCGCGCGCCAGCAAGCTCGCTATGTCGACGAACGGTCGGCAGTTTTCCTGTGGCGGCGGCGCATCCATCACGATCAGGCTGCGGCCAGCGGCCTGCCAGCGGAAATATCGGCGGAAGCTGGCGTCGCTACTGGCTGGCTGCAATGAGGCATGTGGCACCTCGCCCCAGTGTTTTGCAGCGAATAATTCTTGCAACTGGGGCGCCAGCCACTGTTGCAGACGCTGCAGACGTACATCTTGATCAGGCATTACAAGGGTCTCCGACGGCGCTAGCCGTTGCGCGGGTCATGCTTTATTATCCAGCATCTTTTTCAGCCCATCGAGAGGCGTGCGGCCCCTGGGGCCAAAAGCGCACAGGAAGCCCGGAAAACAAGATGGCAGTAAAATACCCCGCTTTTCGTAAGAAATTCCCGCTTCTGGTAACGGGCGGCCTGTTGGCCCTTCAGCCTTTCGCCAGCCCATTCGCCACAGCTGCCGAGCAGTTCAACTGCCAGGCATCGCCTACCGGCGGTTGGGCCTGTGCGCCGCAAACCAGCACGGCCAATCTGCCTATACGCCCGACGCACAGCACCAATGCGGTGAGCGCCGGCACGGCTACTACGGCAGCAGCTAAGCCTGAGACCAAGGCGGCGCCAACGCAAGTCACCGAAAGTGGTGGCCGAGCGCTGGCTTCACGTAGTGCCGACTACAGCCACCTGGACTGGGTACCACGCGAGCAGCTGACCAGTGCGCAGCTGGCCGAGATCGGCCCATCCTGCTCAGGCTCTTATATCGAGCCGAGCCGCCCGGGCATGAACGACACTACGCCGATGAGCGAAGCGCCGATGTTCGTGTCTGCCAAGGCTTCTCGCTATCAGCAGGAAGAACAGGTCGCCACCCTCGCCGGTGATGTGGTCGTGCGCCAGGCCGGCATGCAGGTCGAGGCCGACGAGGCCAACCTGCACCAGGCCGAAAACCGCGGCGAGCTGATCGGCAACGTGCGCCTGCGCGACAAGGGGGCTCTGGTCGTCGGCGATCGTGCCGAGCTGCAACTGGACAACGGTGAAGCGCAGATCGAAAACGCCGAATACGTGATGCACGCCGCTCATGTACGTGGCAGCGCGGCCTACGCCAAGCGCGAAGAAACCGCCATCATCCGCCTCAAGGATGGTACTTACACCAGCTGCGAACCAGGCAGCAACGCGTGGCACCTGACGGGTAACAACATCACCCTGAACCCAGCCACCGGCTTCGGTACCGCGACCAACGTCACCCTGCGGGTCAAGGATTTCCCGGTGTTCTACACACCGTACATCTACTTCCCAATCGATGACCGTCGCCAGTCCGGCTTCTTGCCACCCAGCTTCGGCAGTTCCGGCAGCAATGGCCTGACCCTGCAGACACCCTACTATTTCAACCTGGCGCCGAATTTCGATGCCACTTTGTATCCGACCTACATGGCTAAACGCGGCCTGCTGCTCGAGGGCGAGTTCCGCTATCTGACCCAAAACAGCGAGGGCCAAGTCGGCGGTGGTTATCTTGACGACCAGGAAGACGAGCGCAAACTGCAGTCGGGTTACAAAGACCAGCGTTGGATGTATAGCTGGCAGCACAAGCAGGGCTTGAATGACCGCCTCTTGGCCGAAGTCGACTACACCGATATCAGTGACCCCTACTACTTCCAGGATCTGAAGACGGATCTGGGAATCGAAACATCCACGTATGTGAACCAGCGTGGCACGCTAACCTGGCGTGGTGACAGCTACACCGCACGGCTCAACGCTCATGCCTACGAGCTGGCCACTATCACCGACGTGACCCCGTACGATCGTTTGCCTCAGATCACTCTGGACGGCAAGCTGCCTTTCGAGCCGGGCGGTCTGAACTTCACCTACGGCACCGAGCTTGTACGCTTCGATCGCGACCTGCGTAGCGGAAACTACATCGACCAGAATGGCAACGTCGAAGGCCCATGGAACGACGTAAATATCCAGGGTCTAGCCCGCTCTACTGGCACTCGTATGCATGTAGAGCCAGCAGTCAGCCTGCCGCTGGACTGGAGTTGGGGCTTCATCAAGCCTCAGATCAAGTACCTGCAGACCAACTACGACCTGGATATCGATCAGCAAGGCAGGAACACGCTGCTCGCCGATGAGCAGTTCAGCAGCAGCCAGAACCGCGGCGTGGGTATGTTCAGCGTCGACAGCGGCCTATATTTCGACCGCCAGACATCGCTATTTGGGCGCGAAGCTCGCCAAACACTCGAGCCACGCCTGTTCTACCTCTATGTGCCCGAAGAAGATCAGACCGATATCCCGGTATTCGACACTGGCGAGAGCAGCTTCAACTACGCATCGCTGTGGCGCGAAAACCGCTTCAGCGGTAAGGATCGCATCGGCGACGAAAACAAGATTTCCCTTGGCGTAAGCAGCCGCTGGATCGAACCGAATGGTTTCGAGCGTCAGCGCTTCAGCATCGGCCAGGCCTTCTACTTCGAAGACCGTCAAGTGCAGATGCCTGGCATCGACTACCGCACACGTGATGAGTCGCAGTCCTCGGTATCGCCGTACGCTCTGGAATACATGTATCGCTACAACCAGGACTGGCGCTTCACCTCGGACTTCAACTGGGATCCGGACGCGCACCGTACCCGTTCGGGTAGCGCCATGTTCCACTACCAGCCAGCCGACAACCCACGCAAGATCGTCAACGTCGGCTATCGCTATCGCAACGACACCCTCAACTACGACCAGAGTACCGGTCGCTGGGGCTTCGGTAGTGACTACGGTACGCCAGGCACCGACACCTACATCAAGGACTACTACAAGATCAGCCAGCACGACTTCTCCGTCATCTGGCCACTCGGCCCGCAGTGGAGCGTTATTTCCCGCTGGCAGTACGACTACGGCCGCAACCGTACCCTGGAAGCCTTCGGCGGCTTCGAGTACGACAGCTGCTGCTGGAAGCTGCGCGTCATCAACCGCTACTGGATCGACTACGACGAGGTCAGCCTCAACCCCTCGCGTAACGACGAGCCAGATAACGGCATCTTCCTGCAAATCGTCCTCAAAGGCCTGGGCGGCGTGACGGGTAGCAACGTTGAGACATTCCTCGACCAAGGCATTCAAGGTTATCGTAAACGTGAAGATCAAGCTTTCTGAGTGCGTGCGCCCGCTGCTGCTGGGCGCGCTGTTTCTGGGTACCGCGGCACACGCCGATGTACAGCCCCTCAACCGCGTGGTGGCGATCGTCGATAACGACGTGATCATGCAGACCCAACTCGACGCCCGTGTTCGCGAGGTGCAACAGACCATCGCCAAGCGCGGTGCCGAGGTACCACCGGCCAATGTACTGACTCAGCAGGTGCTGGATCGCCTGATCATCGAGAACATTCAGTTGCAGATGGGCGAGCGCTCCGGCATTCGCATCAGCGACGAGGAGCTCAATGAGGCAATCACTACCATTGCCCAGCGCAATGGCATGAACGTCGAGCAATTCCGCGCCGCACTGGCCCAGGATGGCTTGTCCTTCAATGAAGCCCGCGATCAGGTTTCCCGCGAAATGGTCATCAGCCGCGTGCGCCAGCGCCGTGTGGCTGAGCGCATCCAGGTGACGGATCAGGAAGTGAAAAACTTCCTGGCCTCCGATCTGGGCAAGATGCAACTCTCCGAAGAGTTCCGCCTGGCCAACATCGTCATCCCTGTGCAGGAAGACGCGTCTTCCGATGCGCTGCAGACCGCCGAACGTCGTGCCCAGGATATCTACCAGCAAGCGCGCCAGGGCGCCGACTTCGGCCAACTGGCCATCGCCAACTCCGCCAGTGAAACGGCGCTGGAAGGCGGTGAAATGGGCTGGCGCAAAGCGGCTCAACTGCCGCCGCCTTTCGACAGCATGCTGGGTGCCATGAGTGTGGGTGACGTGAGCGAGCCGATCCGTACGCCAGGCGGCTTCATTCTGCTCAAAGTGCTGGAAAAGCGTGGTGGTGAGGCTGCAGCCGTACGTGACGAAGTCAACGTGCGCCATATCCTGATCAAACCCAGCGAAATCCGTAGCGAAGCGGAAGCTCAGGTTCTGGCAGAGCGTCTCTACCAGCGCATCCAGTCTGGAGAAGACTTCGCCGAACTGGCGAAAAACTTCTCCGAAGACCCGGGTTCGGCCCTCAATGGCGGTAGCCTGAGCTGGATCGATCCCAACGCCCTGGTACCCGAATTCCGCGAAGTGATGAACAACACCGCCAGCGGTGAAGTTTCCAAGCCGTTCAAGAGCCAGTTCGGCTGGCACGTACTGCAGGTCATGGGCCGACGCGCCACTGACAGCAGCGAGCAGATGCGTGAACAGCAGGCCCTCAACCTGCTGCGCAATCGCAAGTACGAGGAAGAGCTACAGACCTGGCTACGCCAGATCCGCGATGAAGCCTACGTGGAGACCAAGCTGTAAGCTTGGTTGTATGCTGCACGACTAAGCCCGGCCCAGCGCCGGGCTTTTTCATTTCTGTCTGCGCTAGAATCGCTAGCGACCTGCCTTCGAGAGTTGATCATGCCCCACAGCCTGCGCTTCGCCCTTACCCCCGGAGAACCGGCAGGCATCGGCCCGGATCTGTGCCTGTTGCTCGCTCGCGAGCGCCAGGCACATGCACTGATCTGCATCGCCAGTACGGCACTTATGCAGGAGCGCGCGGTGCAGTTAGGGCTGGATATCAGCCTGATCGAAGCCAGCCCCGATAACTGGCCGCAGCAACCAGCTCCTGCTGGCAGCCTGTATGTGTGGGATACACCACTCGGCCAACGGGTAGAAACCGGCCATCTGGACAAGGCCAATGCCACCTACGTACTGCAAACCCTGACCCGCGCCGGTCAGGGCTGCATGAACGGCGACTTCGCAGGATTGATCACCGCCCCGGTACATAAAGGAGTGATCAACGAGGCCGGCATCAGCTTTTCAGGCCATACCGAATTTCTCGCCGAACTGACTCACACTGAACAGGTGGTGATGATGCTGGCGACGCGGGGATTGCGCGTTGCCCTGGTGACGACACATCTGCCGCTCAAAGATGTCGCAAGCGCGATCACCCATGAGCGCCTGCTGCGTGTGACGCGCATCCTGCACACCGACCTGCGTGACAAATTCGGCATTGCCGAACCGCGCATCCTGGTCTGCGGCCTTAATCCACACGCCGGTGAAGGCGGCCACTTAGGGCGCGAAGAGATGGAGATCATCGAACCGACACTGCAGCAACTGCGTGCCGAAGGCTTGAACCTTATCGGCCCTCTGCCCGCCGATACACTGTTTACACCCAAACACCTCGAACACTGCGATGCGGTGTTGGCCATGTATCACGACCAAGGGCTACCGGTGCTCAAATACAAAGGATTCGGCGCGGCGGTGAACGTAACCCTCGGTTTGCCGATTATCCGTACTTCAGTCGATCACGGTACCGCCCTGGATCTGGCAGGTACTGGTCGCATCGATTGCGGTAGCCTGCAGGTCGCACTGGAGACCGCCTATGAAATGGCCCAAAGCAGCGGTGCACGCAAGACCTGAAGCCTTCAGCCCCCCTTCAACGGCGAGCAGCAACGCGCTTGACGGTCGTTCCCTGCTAGACTGCGCGTTTTCGCCTGACCGCTTTATGCTCTTGCTTGATGCTTGCAGCTTGAAGCTTGGAGCTGCTTTTTGATGTCCGAGCCCTACCAACACCGTGCGCGCAAACGTTTCGGCCAGAACTTTCTTCACGATGCCGGGGTGATCCATCGCATCCTGCGGGCCATCCATGCGCGCGATAGCGAACACCTGCTGGAAATCGGCCCAGGCCAGGGCGCACTCACCGAAGGGTTGCTGAACAGCGGTGCACAACTCGATGTGATCGAACTGGATCTCGACCTGATTCCCATCCTGGAAGCGAAATTCGGTGCAGAACCACGCTTCCGCCTGAATCAGGGCGACGCCTTGAAGTTCGATTTCGCTCGCCTGCAAGCCGAACCCAACAGCCTGCGCGTCGTCGGCAACCTGCCCTACAACATCTCCACACCGCTGATTTTCCACCTGCTGGCCAATGCCCACCTGATCCGCGACATGCACTTCATGCTGCAGAAGGAAGTGGTCGAGCGCTTGGCTGCCGGCCCCGGCGGCGGTGATTGGGGACGGCTGTCGATCATGGTGCAGTACCACTGCGAGGTGGAGCACCTGTTCAACGTCGGCCCCGGTGCCTTCAATCCGCCCCCCAAGGTTGATTCAGCGATCGTCCGCCTGACGCCGCACAAACAGCTGCCGCACCCTGCCAAAGATCACCATCTGCTCGAGCGTGTGGTGCGCGAAGCGTTCAATCAGCGCCGCAAGACCCTGCGCAACACCCTCAAGGCTCTGCTTCCAGCCAGCGAGATCGAAGCGGCAGGCGTCGATGGCAGCTTGCGCCCGGAACAGCTGGATCTGGCCGCATTCGTGCGTTTGGCCGACCAGTTAGCCGAACAACCCGTTCCCTCGCTCACCTGACTTACCGAGTGCCCATGTCCGACTCTCGCTACCAGATCGACGTCAGCATCATCACCCGTTACCTGCCGGAGCAGTCACAGCCGCAGCAGAATCGCTTCGCCTTTGCTTACGACGTGACCATCGCCAACAACGGCGAACTGTCAGCGCAACTGCTGTCGCGCCACTGGCTGATCACCGATGGCAATGGTCAGGTTCAGGAGGTACGCGGCGCAGGTGTGGTTGGCGAGCAGCCACTGATCGAGCCTGGCACCAGCCACAGCTATAGCAGCGGTACATTGATGGCGACCCAGGTTGGCACCATGCAGGGCAGTTACCAAATGATCGCCAATGACGGTCAGCGCTTCGACGCCCTCATTGCCCCCTTCCGCCTCGCGGTGCCGGGTGCCCTGCACTGATGGCAACCTATGCCATTGGTGATCTACAAGGTTGCCTGAAGCCGCTGCAATGCTTACTGGAGCGTGTCGCCTTCGATCCTGAGCGGGATCGGCTGTGGCTGGTCGGCGACTTGGTCAATCGCGGGCCCGAATCGCTGGAAACCTTACGGTTTCTGTACCGAATGCGTGATTCACTGGTCTGTGTACTGGGCAATCACGACCTGCACCTGCTGGCCGCCTCACGCAATATTGAACGGCTCAAGCGTGGCGACACGTTGCGGGAAATCCTTGAGGCAGCCGATCGCGACGACTTACTCGACTGGCTGCGCAAACAGAAGCTGCTGCACTACGATGAGCAGCGCGATATAGCGCTGGTACATGCAGGCATTCCCCCGCAATGGAACATGGCCAAGGCGCTCAGGCGCGCTGAAGAAGTCGAGAACGCCCTGCGTGACGACGCCCTCTACCCAATGTTCCTCGACGGCATGTACGGCAACGAACCCGCGCGCTGGAACAAGGAGCTGCAAGGTGTGACGCGGCTGCGGGTGATCACCAACTACTTCACCCGTATGCGCTTCTGCAAGGCGGACGGCACCCTGGATCTGAAAAGCAAGGAAGGCCTTGGTACGGCTCCCGCCGGCTACCTTCCCTGGTTCAGCCACAAGCAGCGCAAAACCCGTGGCCATAAGATCGTCTTCGGCCACTGGGCTTCCCTGGAGGGACATTGCGATGAACCTGGGGTATTTGCCCTGGACTCGGGCTGCGTGTGGGGGGGTAGTTTGACTTTGATGAATATCGACAGCGGCGAATACCATCGCTGCGACTGTAGCGAGGAAACAGCATGAGCGAGTTCAAACGCATCCCCCCGGAGCAGGCCCAGGCCCTGCGTGAGAATGGTGCTGTGGTAGTCGACGTCCGTGACCCACAAAGTTTCGCTGCCGGGCATATCAGCGGCTCGCAGCACCTGGACAACTACTCCCTGGCTGATTTCATTGCCAAGGCCGATCTCGATGGGCCAGTGATCGTCGCCTGCTACCACGGCAACTCCAGCCAGAACGCAGCCGCCTACCTGGTTGGCCAGGGTTTTTCCGACGTTTACAGCCTCGACGGCGGCTTCGAACTCTGGCGCAACACTTACCCACAGGAAACCGCCTCCAGCCAGCCGGAATGAAAAATCGCCGGGAGCCATTTGCAACCTCGCTGGCGACAACCCGCAAGTTGGCCGCCAAGGATGGCAGTCCATAAAAAATTTTAGCCGCCAGGCCCGCGCCAGCACTGGGCTCGGCTCTCCCCAGAGTGCTGCAACGGCACGACTGCCTGCGATTGCGCCTTGACCTTGGCGATTCCGAACTATCCTTACCTCAGGCCATCCCAATTCAGGTAGCCGGCCAATCGGCCGAACGGGCCATCGGTAACCACCTTCAGCAGACAGTCAGGCCATGCAACGAATGGTCATGGCGGGAGAAGGCAGCCGATACGCCGCGCGGGTATTACTCGCTCGGCGGCTGTCCTTGAACCTGCCACGCCACGGACAGGCCGACCACGAGGTTCTGACTAGCTGCGGGGTGCTCGGGGGATTCATCTCGGTAGCGCAAGCTCCGGGTCTGCATGCACCCGCTCGACCGATCCCGGCCGGCTCCAAGCATCGAGCGAGGTGAAGTCATGAGCATTTTCAGTCACTTCCAGCAACGATTCGAGGCGACCCGCCAGGAGGAGTACTCGCTGCAAGAGTACCTCGAACTGTGCAAACAGGATCGCAGCACCTACGCCAGTGCTTCCGAACGCCTGCTGATGGCAATCGGCGAGCCGGAGCTGCTCGATACGTCGCACAACTCGCGTTTATCACGCATATTTTCCAATAAGGTGATCCGCCGCTACCCCGCCTTCGCCGACTTCCATGGCATGGAAGAGTGCATTGAGCAGATCGTTTCCTACTTCCGCCACGCAGCTCAAGGCCTGGAAGAAAAGAAACAGATCCTTTATCTGCTAGGCCCCGTCGGTGGCGGTAAATCGTCCCTGGCCGAGAAGCTCAAACAACTGATGGAGAAGGTGCCCTTTTACGCCATCAAGGGCTCACCGGTATTCGAATCTCCTCTTGGGCTATTCAATGCAGATGAGGACGCCGCCATCCTCGCAGAAGATTACGGCATTGAACGACGCTATCTGGGTAGCATCATGTCGCCGTGGGCCAGCAAGCGCCTGGCCGAGTTCGGGGGCGATATCAGCCAGTTCCGCGTGGTCAAGCTCTACCCCTCGATCCTCAATCAGATCGCCATCGCCAAGACCGAGCCCGGCGACGAGAACAACCAGGATATCTCTGCGTTGGTCGGCAAAGTGGATATCCGCAAGCTCGAAGAGTACCCGCAGAACGATGCCGACGCTTACAGCTACTCGGGCGCGCTGTGCCGGGCCAACCAGGGCCTGATGGAGTTCGTCGAGATGTTCAAGGCACCGATAAAGGTGCTGCATCCACTGCTCACTGCCACTCAGGAAGGCAACTACAACAGCACCGAAGGCCTGGGGGCGATCCCCTACAACGGTATTCTGCTGGCCCACTCCAATGAATCGGAATGGCACACCTTCCGCAACAACAAGAACAACGAAGCGTTCATCGACCGTATCTACATCGTCAAGGTGCCCTACTGCCTGCGCGTCAACGACGAGATCAAGATCTACGACAAGCTGTTGATCAGCAGCTCGCTGGCCAACGCCCACTGCGCGCCGGACACCCTGAAGATGCTCGCCCAGTTCTCTACCCTGTCGCGCCTCAAGGAGCCGGACAACTCCAACATCTACTCGAAGATGCGCGTCTACGACGGCGAGAACCTCAAGGACACCGACCCCAAGGCCAAGTCGATTCAGGAATACCGCGATGCCGCTGGCGTCGACGAAGGCATGAATGGTCTGTCGACCCGCTTCGCCTTCAAGATTCTCTCCAAGGTGTTCAACTTCGACCCCCATGAAATCGCCGCCAACCCGGTGCATCTGCTCTATGTGCTGGAACAGCAGATCGAGCAGGAACAGTTCCCCAGCGAAGTGCGCGAGCGTTACCTGCGCTTCATCAAGGAGTACCTGGCACCGCGCTACATCGAATTCATCGGCAAGGAGATTCAGACCGCTTATCTCGAGTCCTACAGCGAATATGGCCAGAACATCTTCGACCGTTACGTGCTGTACGCCGATTTCTGGATCCAGGATCAGGAGTACCGCGACCCGGAGACCGGTGAAATCCTCAACCGCGTAGCCCTCAACGAGGAGCTGGAGAAGATCGAGAAACCGGCCGGCATCAGCAACCCGAAAGACTTCCGCAACGAAATTGTCAACTTCGTGCTGCGCGCCCGCGCCAACAACAACGGCAAGAATCCGACCTGGCTGAGCTACGAGAAGCTGCGCGTGGTCATCGAGAAGAAGATGTTCTCCAACACTGAGGATCTGCTGCCCGTCATCAGTTTCAACGCCAAAGCCAGCAAAGAGGATCAGCAGAAGCACAACGACTTCGTCAACCGCATGGTCGAGCGCGGCTACACCGAGAAGCAGGTTCGCCTGCTGTCCGAATGGTATTTGCGCGTACGTAAATCGCAGTAAGCGGCCTCAGGCTTCAGGCCATGGCGGCTCAGCCGCCCGTGGCTTGAAGCCTGTAGCGCCCGGAGGGCTTGTATGAGCTACGTGATCGACCGTCGCCTGAATGGCAAGAACAAGAGCACGGTGAACCGCCAGCGGTTCATCCGTCGTTACCGTGATCACATCAAGAAGGCCGTGGAAGAGGCGGTCAGCCGCCGCTCCATCACCGACATGGAACACGGCGAACAGATCAGCATTCCAGGGCGCGATATCGACGAACCGGTATTGCACCATGGCCGGGGCGGCAAACAGACCGTCGTGCATCCCGGCAACAAGGATTTCATCGCTGGCGAACGCATCCCACGTCCGCAGGGCGGTGGTGGCGGCCAGGGTGCTGGCAAGGCCAGCAATTCCGGCGATGGCATGGATGAATTCGTCTTTCAGATCACTCAGGAAGAATTTCTCGATTTCATGTTCGAGGATCTGGAGCTGCCCAATTTGGTAAAACGCCATCTGACCGGCGCCGAGACCTTCAAGACCGTACGCGCCGGTATCAGCAGCGAGGGCAACCCGTCGCGGATCAACATCATCCGCACCTTGCGTTCGGCTCACGCGCGGCGCATCGCGCTATCCGGCAGCAGCCGGGCAAAGCTGCGGGAGACCAAAGCCGAGCTGGAACGCCTGCGTAGAGAAGAACCGGACAACTTCGGCGATATTCAGCTCCTCGAAGCCGAAATAGAGCGGCTTAGCGCGCGCATTCACCGCGTTCCGTTTCTCGACACGTTCGACCTCAAGTACAACTTGCTGGTCAAACACCCCACTCCCAGCTCCAAGGCGGTGATGTTCTGCCTGATGGACGTATCCGGCTCCATGACCCAGGCGACCAAAGATGTCGCCAAGCGCTTCTTCATCCTTCTCTACCTGTTCCTCAAGCGCAATTACGACAAGATCGACGTGGTCTTCATCCGCCACCACACCAGCGCCAAGGAAGTGGACGAGGAAGAGTTCTTCTACTCGCGGGAAACCGGCGGCACCATCGTGTCCAGCGCCCTGAAAATGATGCAGGAGATCATGGCCGAGCGTTATCCGGTCAACGAATGGAACATCTACGGCGCCCAGGCTTCCGACGGTGACAACTGGAACGACGACTCACCGGTGTGCCGCGACATCCTGATCAAGCAGATCATGCCCTTCGTGCAGTACTTCACCTACGTGGAAATCACCCCGCGCGAACACCAGGCCCTGTGGTTCGAATACGAACGGGTCGCCGAAGCCTTCGACGAGACCTTCGCCCAGCAGCAACTGGTATCGGCGGGCGACATCTACCCGGTATTCCGCGAACTGTTCCAGCGGAGGCTTTCGACATGAGCAGCAACGCCAGCAGCAGGAAACGCCAGCCCCTGTCCACTGGGTCGGAATGGACCTTCGAGCTGATCCGCGACTATGACCGGGAAATCAGCCGGCTCGCCGAACGCTACGCACTGGATACCTACCCGAACCAGATTGAGGTGATCACCGCCGAGCAGATGATGGATGCCTATGCCTCCGTGGGCATGCCGCTGGGCTATCACCACTGGTCGTACGGCAAGCAGTTTCTCAGCACCGAGAAATCCTACAGCCGTGGGCAGATGGGCCTGGCCTACGAAATCGTGATCAACTCCGACCCTTGCATCGCCTACCTGATGGAGGAAAACACCATCACCATGCAGGCGCTGGTGATCGCTCATGCCTGCTATGGACACAACAGCTTCTTCAAGGGTAATTACCTGTTCCGCACCTGGACGGACGCCAGTTCGATCATCGATTACCTGGTGTTCGCCAAGCAGTACATCACCCAGTGCGAAGAGCGCCATGGCATCGATGCGGTCGAGGATCTGATCGACTCCTGCCATGCGCTGATGAATTACGGCGTGGATCGCTACAAACGCCCTTACCCGATATCAGCCGAGGAAGAGCGCCGTCGTCAGAAAGATCGCGAAGAGCACCTGCAGCGCCAGATCAACGACCTGTGGCGTACCATCCCCAAGAGCGCCAGCAAGGCCGGCGATGAGGACAACAAGCGCTTTCCGGCAGAGCCGCAGGAAAACATCCTCTATTTTCTGGAAAAACATGCGCCGCTGCTCGAGCCCTGGCAGCGCGAAGTGATCCGCATCGTGCGCAAGATCGCCCAGTACTTCTATCCACAGCGCCAGACTCAGGTGATGAACGAAGGCTGGGCAACGTTCTGGCACTACACCCTGATGAACGACCTCTACGACGAGGGCCTCGTTACCGAGGGCTTCATGATGGAGTTTTTGCAATCACACACCAGCGTGGTGCTTCAGCCGTCTTTCGACAGCCCTTACTACAGCGGCATCAACCCCTACGCCCTGGGGTTTGCCATGTACCGCGACATCCGCCGCATCTGCGAAGAGCCGACCGAGGAGGATCGCCACTGGTTCCCCGACATCGCCGGCAGCGACTGGCTGAGCACACTGAAATTCGCCATGACCAGCTTCAAGGACGAGAGCTTCATCCTCCAGTACCTATCGCCCAAGGTCATCCGCGACCTCAAGTTGTTCAGCATTCTCGACGACGACCAGAAAGACGAACTGAGCGTACCGGCCATCCACGATGAACCCGGCTACCAGGTCATTCGCGAAATCCTGGCTGCCCAGTACAACCTGGGCAATCGCGAACCCAACGTACAGATATGGAACATCGACCGACGTGGCGATCGCTCACTGACCTTGCGCCACTTCCAACACGATCGTAAACCACTGGGCAACTCCACCGAAGACGTGCTCAAACACCTGCACCGCTTGTGGGGTTTCGATATTCACCTGCAAACGCTGCAAGGTGAACAGATCGTCAATACTCACCACGTACCACCGAAGAACGCCGCCTCGGACGGCGACTTGCCACGTCTGGATCTGCACATCCCTCCCCTCTGAACACCGGGCCCAACCTGGGCCCGGTGATGCCTACGCGACGACAGGCTCCGACGCAGCGGTTATCCTCTGCCCATGACGGAGATCCCTATGCATATCTACAAAGTCGGCGGCGCGGTACGCGACCGCCTACTCGGGCGGCCGGTCACCGAGATCGACTGGGTCGTGGTTGGCAGCACTGCAGAGGCCATGCTGGAAGCGGGCTATCGCCCGGTCGGTGCAGATTTTCCGGTGTTTCTGCACCCGCAAACCGGTGAGGAATATGCGCTGGCACGCACCGAACGCAAGAGTGGCCGCGGCTACGGCGGTTTCACCTTCCACGCCAGCCCGGAAGTAACGCTGGAAGAGGATCTGATCCGCCGCGACCTGACCATCAACGCCATCGCCGAAGACCAATACGGCCAGCTTATTGACCCGTACGGCGGGCAACGCGACCTCGCCGCCAAACAGCTGCGCCATGTATCTCCAGCTTTTGCCGAAGATCCGCTGCGCGTTCTGCGCGTGGCCCGCTTCGCTGCCCGCTATGCACCGCTAGGCTTTACCGTGGCAGCCGAGACCCTGACGCTGATGCGCCAGCTTGCCGAATCCGGTGAGCTGGACGCTCTCACGCCCGAGCGCAGCTGGAAGGAGATGTCCCGCGCGCTGATGGAACCGAGGCCTGATGTTTTCATTCAAGTGCTGCGCGATTGCGGCGCCTTGGCGGCCATGCTGCCAGAGGTGGATGCCCTCTTTGGCGTGCCGCAGCCAGCGGCACACCACCCGGAGGTCGACACTGGCATTCATGTGCTGGCCGTGCTGCGCCAGTGCGCCGAGCACGGGCAACCTCTGCCGGTGCGCTGGGCCTGCCTGCTGCATGACGTGGGCAAGGGGCTGACCAAACCTGCCGATTGGCCCCGACACATAGCTCATGAGCACCGAGGTATCCCGCTGATCAAGGCGATCAACAGCCGCTGCAAGGTGCCTCGGGAGTGCCAGGAGTTGGCCGAGCTGGTCGGCGAGTTTCATACCCACGCACACCGTGCCCTGGAGTTGCGCGCCTCGACCCTACTGGAGCTGATGCAGCGCTTTGACGTGTTCCGCCGCCCGCAACGCTTCGAGGCCTTTGTCGCGGCCAGCGAGATGGATGCCCGCGGCCGTCATGGGTTGGAACAGCGTGAATATCCGCAGGCCGCCTACCTGCTGGACGCCATGCAGGCGGTTCGCCAAGTGGTCGTGCAACCGTTACTGGAGCGCGGCTACAAGGGCGCGGAACTGGGCGAAGCGCTTAATCGCGAGCGCCTTGCCGCGCTGAAGGCATTCAAGGGAGCCTAGGGTCTGTTGCCGTTTCACGCACGGCCGCGTTGAAACGGCAACAGACCCTAGGGCGACGGCAGCAACTCGTCAGGCGTCAGCTCGGCACCGCGCCACTGGAAGGAAACCGGCCACAGTTGCTGCTCGATCCGCGCCTCGCGCCACAACTGGGCGAAGCTGCGACCTACACCCGGATGCTCGACATCGGGCACCAGCAGAGCCAGCGGCCTGAGCACGAAGGCATTCCTGAGAATCTCCGCACGCGGTAGCACCAATCCATCGAAACTGCCGACCAACGTGTCATACATCAGCACGTCGATGTCCAGCGGCAAGCCCTTTCGATCCGGCGCATAGCGACCGTTATCAGCTTCGATGAATTTCAGCCGGCGATCCAGTTCAAGCAGCGGTAACTCGGTATATCCAGCAATCACCAGATTGAAGAACGGGCCACTCTTGATGCCAACTGCCAGGCTTTCGAAGACTGGCGAGCAGCGCATGTCGGTGATGATATCGGCCAGGGCATCGAGACCAGCGCGCAGGTGCACTTCGCGCTCCATGTTGCTGCCCAGGCCCAGCAGTATCGGGGTTAGCGACATCCGCGCTCGATCTCCACGCCAACACCACCACGGGCAGCAGGCACAGCGCCCGGCTTGGTCAGACGCAGGCGAACCCAGGGAATGCCGAACTCGCTCATCAGCAGTGCGGCCAGGCGCTCGGCGAAGGTTTCCACGAGGATGAACTGCGACTCGCTGGCGAAGGCCTGGATGCGCGTGGACACCGAGGCGTAATCCAGCGCCTTGCTCAAATCATCATCTTCGGCCGCCGGACGGTTATCCCAGCCCAGCCACAGATCCAGCTGCAGGCATTGGCGAATGGTGCGCTCCCAGTCGTAGGCACCGATAACGGTGTCGACTTCCAGACCCGCGATAAACACTGTGTCCAAGCATGCTCTCCACGGCACGACAAGCTCGCCGTACCTCGTTAGAATCGGGCATCCCCCGGCGCGGAATGGATACCATGTTTTGGTTGCTGGCGATCCTCGCCTACCTGCTCGGCTCGCTGTCCTTCGCTATCCTGCTCAGCCGCATGACCGGCCTGGCAGACCCGCGCGCCAGCGGTTCGGGCAATCCCGGCGCCACCAATATGCTACGGGTGGCCGGCAAACGCCTGGCCATTCTCACGCTGATTGGCGATCTGTTCAAAGGTTTGCTGCCGGTCATGCTTGCCGCCCACCTTGGATTCGAGCTGCAACAGCAGGCTTGGCTGGGGCTGGCGGCCGTGGTCGGGCACCTTTACCCGGTCTACTTTCGCTTTCGCGGAGGCAAAGGCGTCGCTACCGCAGCCGGCATGCTGCTGGGCCTGTATCCACCCGCGGCGCTGCTGGCGCTGTGCACCTGGCTGCTGACCTTCACGCTGACCCGCACCAGCTCCCTCGCCGCACTGACCGCTGCACCGCTGACATTGCCCCTGCTCGCCTGGCAACAGCCAGCCGCGCTGCTGCCGATGTGCGTACTGAGCGGGCTGATCGTCTGGCGCCACCGCAGCAATCTACGCGATCTATGGGCTGGCCGTGAGCGGCATTTCTAGATCCTCGCCATGAGCGAGCTTCATGCCACCAGACGGCGTCACAACGCCGGTAACTGCTCCATCGGCCAGCGCGCCTGCACGCTGATCGCCAGATCCTGATGCTGCCCGGCCAGCAGACGCTGGCACCCGGCGTAGGCGATCATCGCGCCATTGTCGGTACAGAATGCCGGACGGGCGTAAAAGACCTTGCCCTTCAGCGCTGCAAGCATGTCTTCCAGCGACAGGCGCAGTGCCTGATTGGCGCTTACGCCGCCGGCGATCACCAGGCTATTGAGGCCCGTCTGCTTGAGCGCCCGCCGACATTTGATGGTCAGCGTCTCGACCACCGCCTGCTGGAACGCCAGGGCCACGTCACAGCGAGTCTGCTCGCTGTCGTCGCCATTGGCGCAGCATTGCTGCCAGGTATTGAGGGTGAAGGTCTTCAGGCCACTGAAGCTGAAATCCAGGCCAGGGCGATCGGTCATCGGCTTCGGGAACACGAAGCGCCCTGGCGTGCCGCGCTCGGCAAGCCGGGCGATTTCCGGACCACCGGGGTAACGCAGCCCCATCAGCTTGGCGGTCTTGTCGAACGCTTCGCCGGCAGCATCGTCCAGCGACTCGCCGAGCAACTGGTATTCACCGATTCCGTCGACCCGAACCAGCTGGGTATGCCCACCCGACACCAACAAAGCGACGAACGGAAAAGCCGGCGGGTTAGGCTCGAGCATGGGAGCCAGCAGATGGCCTTCCATGTGGTGTACGCCAATGGCCGGTACATCCCAGGCAAACGCCAACGCCTGGGCGCAGGAGGCCCCGACCAGCAGTGCCCCTACCAAGCCGGGGCCGGCGGTGTAGGCAATGGCGTCGATATCGGTCGCCACGCAGCCGGCCTCCTCCAGCACCTGGCGGATCAGCGGCAGCATGCGTTTGACGTGGTCGCGCGAAGCCAACTCCGGCACCACGCCGCCATAGGCGCGGTGCAGGTCGATCTGACTGAACAGCGCGTCTGCAAGCAGGCCGCGCTCGCTGTCGTAGAGCGCGACACCGGTCTCGTCGCATGAAGTTTCCAATCCCAGCACCAGCATGGTTTCGCCTTGATTTAACAGCCCGCAGAGCGTGAAAGGCCGGCATAATAATCGTCGCTAAGCGGCACAGACCAGCGCTTTTCGATCAGAGGCTTTGCATTCCGCCTGACTAGGCGGTAACATCCGCAACCCTTAAAAACCTGTGATCTTTCCGTGCTATTGCCAGGAAGACACAAACCTCCGGTAATAAAGAAGGTAGCTCTGGATGCCAGCCGTCAAAGTTAAAGAGAACGAACCCTTCGACGTAGCTCTGCGTCGTTTCAAGCGCTCCTGCGAAAAAGCCGGTGTTCTGGCCGAAGTTCGTAGCCGCGAATTCTACGAAAAACCGACTTCCGAGCGTAAGCGTAAAGCCGCCGCCGCGGTCAAGCGTCACGCGAAGAAAGTGCAGCGCGAACAGCGCCGCAGCGTTCGCCTGTACTAATACAGTACACGCAACGCCTGAATGCCCGGTGCAAGCCGGGCATTATCGTCAAAAACTCCGCATAGCCCACGGGCGAATGTTCGGAGTTTTTGCGTTTTTGCCGCTATTGTTCCCTACAGCGCTGCAGCAGTACTGAGCACCTATGGCCGGCCTGATCCCGCAATCCTTTATTGATGACCTACTTAACCGCACTGACATCGTCGATGTGGTGAGTTCGCGCATCCAACTGAAGAAGACCGGTAAGAACTACAGCGCCTGCTGCCCTTTCCATAAGGAAAAATCGCCCTCCTTCACCGTCAGCCCCGACAAGCAGTTCTATTACTGCTTCGGCTGTGGCGCCGGTGGTAACGCCCTGGGCTTCGTGATGGATCACGACCAGATGGAGTTTCCCCAGGCGGTCGAGGAACTGGCCAAACGCGCCGGCATGGATGTACCGCGCGAGGACGGCGGGCGCGGCGGCAAACCCCGCCAACCCAGCGACTCGCCACTCTATGCGCTGCTCAAGGCCGCCGCGGACTTCTACCGCCAGGCACTGAAGAGCCATCCGCAGCGCCGCGCCGCGGTCGACTACCTGAAAGGTCGCGGGCTGTCCGGCGAGATCGCTCGGGACTTCGGCCTTGGCTTCGCACCTCCGGGCTGGGACAACCTGCTCAAGCACCTGGCTGGCGATAGCCTGCAGCACAAGGCAATGATCGATGCCGGCCTGCTGGTGGAAAACCCCGACAGCGGCAAACGCTACGACCGCTTCCGTGATCGGGTGATATTCCCCATTCACGACAGCCGTGGCCGCATCATCGCCTTTGGCGGCCGGGTACTGGGCGACGACAAGCCCAAATACCTGAACTCGCCGGAAACCCCGGTATTCCACAAGGGCCAGGAACTCTACGGCCTGTACGAGGCGCGCAAGCACAACCGCAATCTCGACGAGATAATGGTGGTCGAGGGCTACATGGACGTTATCGCCCTCGCACAGCAGGGCCTGCGCAACGCCGTGGCGACCCTGGGCACCGCGACGAGCGAGGAACACCTCAAGCGCCTGTTTCGACTGGTGCCGAGCGTACTGTTCTGCTTCGATGGCGACCAGGCCGGCCGCAACGCCGCCTGGCGCGCACTGGAAGCCGCCCTGCCGAACCTGCAGGATGGTCGCCGCGCACGCTTCCTGTTTCTGCCCGAGGGCGAAGACCCGGACACCCTGGTGCGCAGTGAAGGCACTGATGCTTTCCGCGCACGCATCCACCAACATGCCCAGCCGCTGGCGGACTACTTCTTTCAGCAGTTGAGCGAAGAAGCAGACCCTCGCTCTCTGGAGGGCAAGGCGCATCTGGTTACCCTGGCCGCGCCGCTGATCGAAAAAATCCCCGGCAATACCCTGCGCGCCCTGATGCGCCAACGCCTAACCCAGATTACCGGCCTCAATACCGAGACCCTGAGCCAGATGTCCGCGCCGCCAGCCCGCCAGGCACAGACTCCCGCTCGACAGGATAACGATCACCCCGCGCCGGCCTTCGAAGCCATCCCCGACAGCGCTTATTACGACGCGGCGCCAAGCTATGAAGAACAGCAACCCGCCCAGGCATTCGAGCGCCCAGCCAGAAAGCAGGGTAAGGGCGAGTGGAAAAAAGAAGGTGGCAAGTGGAGCAAGAAAGGCCGTGACGACTACCACCCGCCACGCACCGCGGTGAGCGTCGAGTCGCCCCACCTCAGCGCTCTGCGTAGCCTGTTACACCACCCCGAACTGGCGCAGAGGGTTGATGATGTCAGCAATTTCGCTGCCGAAGGCGACACCTATGCTCAGCTGCTGGTAGCCCTGGTGGGCACATTACAGAAGCAGCCCACCCTGCGCTCGCTGCAACTGATCGCTCGCTGGCACGGCACCGAACAAGGCCGACTACTCAAGGTTCTGGCAGAAAAAGAATGGTTAATCGATCAAGACAACCTTGAACGGCAGTTTTTCGACACCATAACTACACTTGTCCATAGTCAGTCATTACGACGCCGCGAAACCGCTCTGCGTAGCATCATGCAGAAAGGCCCTAGCGAACTCACCGACGAGGAAAAGGCCCTGCTACGTGAGCATTACAGCAGCCTTTCCTCGCACAGCAAGACCCCAACTGGCGCCTGAGCGCCTAGCTGAGGTATAATCCTCGGCTTGTTTTTAGCCCGCCAAGACCTTCAGTGGATAGGGTGTTATGTCCGGAAAAGCGCAACAGCAATCTCGTATCAAAGAGTTGATCACCCTGGGTCGTGAGCAGAAGTATCTGACTTACGCAGAGGTCAACGACCACCTGCCCGAGGATATTTCAGATCCTGAGCAGGTGGAAGACATCATCCGCATGATCAATGACATGGGGATTCCGGTACACGAGAGTGCTCCGGATGCAGACGCCCTGATGCTGGCCGATGCCGACACTGACGAAGCCGCCGCTGAAGAAGCTGCTGCTGCGTTGGCTGCGGTTGAAACCGATATCGGTCGCACCACCGACCCGGTGCGCATGTACATGCGCGAAATGGGTACTGTGGAGCTACTGACCCGTGAAGGCGAGATCGAAATCGCCAAGCGGATCGAGGAAGGCATCCGCGAAGTAATGAGTGCGATTGCCCACTTCCCGGGTACCGTCGACAGCATTCTTGCCGAATACACCCGTGTCACCACCGAGGGCGGCCGCCTGGTCGAGGTACTCAGTGGCTACATCGACCCGGATGATGGCACCGTTCCTGCTGAAGCGGCTGCTCCCGTGCCTGCGGTCGGCGATGCCGCTGCCGAAGAAAAGGGCGACGAGGAAGAAGACGGCGATAGCGACGACGAGGAAGAAGAAGGCGATGGTGGCCCGGATCCTGAAGAGGCACTGCGCCGCTTCACCGCGGTCTCTGATCAGCTGGAAATCGCCAAGAAAGCGCTGAAAAAGCATGGTCGCAGCAGCAAGCAGGCCATCGCAGAGCTCAAGGCTTTGGCTGAGCTGTTCATGCCGATCAAGCTGGTGCCCAAGCAGTACGAAGCCCTGGTGGTTCGCGTACGTGAAGCACTGGAGCGTCTGCGTGGTCAAGAACGCGCCATCATGCAGCTGTGCGTACGTGATGCACGCATGCCGCGCGCCGACTTCCTGCGCCTGTTCCCGGGCAACGAAGTGGATCTGGACTGGGCCGCCAGCCTAGCCAAGGGCAAGTCGAAGTATGCGGAAGCCATCGGCAACCTGCAGGCTGACATTCAGCGCTGCCAGCAGAAGCTGATCGCCCTGCAGACCGAAAGCGACCTGACCCTGGCCGAAATCAAGGACATCAACCGTCGCATGTCGATCGGTGAGGCGAAAGCCCGCCGTGCGAAGAAAGAGATGGTCGAAGCCAACCTGCGTCTGGTGATCTCGATCGCCAAGAAGTACACCAACCGTGGTCTGCAATTCCTCGATCTGATCCAGGAAGGCAACATCGGCTTGATGAAGGCGGTGGACAAGTTCGAATACCGTCGCGGCTACAAGTTCTCGACCTATGCCACCTGGTGGATTCGTCAGGCGATCACTCGCTCGATCGCCGACCAGGCCCGCACCATCCGTATTCCGGTGCACATGATCGAGACGATCAACAAGCTCAACCGCATCTCCCGTCAGATGCTTCAGGAAATGGGCCGCGAGCCCACTCCGGAAGAGCTGGGTGAGCGCATGGAAATGCCTGAGGACAAGATCCGCAAGGTTTTGAAGATCGCCAAAGAGCCGATCTCCATGGAAACCCCGATCGGCGACGACGAAGATTCGCACCTGGGCGACTTCATCGAGGACAGCACCATGCAGTCCCCGATCGACGTGGCCACCGTGGAAAGTCTCAAGGAAGCCACTCGCGAAGTGCTTTCCGGCCTGACTGCCCGCGAAGCCAAGGTACTGCGCATGCGGTTCGGTATCGACATGAACACTGACCACACCCTCGAGGAAGTGGGCAAACAGTTCGATGTTACCCGTGAGCGTATTCGTCAGATCGAAGCCAAGGCGCTGCGCAAGCTGCGTCACCCGACCCGTAGCGAACACTTGCGCTCGTTCCTCGACGAGTAAGGTTTCACGGGAATAAAAAATGCCGGACAGCGCGAGCTGCCCGGCATTTTTTTGTCTGCGATAAATCGAGGGTCTGTTGACGTTTCAGCGCGAGCCGCGTTGCTGCGAGAAATCTCGCCAGGCGAGGCGGAGGACGCAGGGAATGGCGTTCCCTTTTCAAGTCCTCCAACGACGCATGACGAGATTTCCCGCGCAACCCGCAGGGCCGGGCCCGTTTTGCCGCGATGCTGCGTTTCTCGCAGGCTCATTTAGCCAGCTAAACTTCGCGGCTCGTGCCTTGCCTCGCGGCAAAACGGGCTCCAGCGCGGCCGTGCGTGAAACGTCAACAGACCCTAGGCGCTGAGCGCGGCGAAGCCCTGACGGATCGTCTCCTCAGGCAGGTTATCGCCGATGAAGACGATCACGCTCTCACGCTTCTCGTCAGCACCCCACTCGCTGTCCCAATCGAAACCATAGAGCCGCAACACGCCCTGGAACACCATGCGACGGTCTTCCTCGGTAATGCTCAGCACGCCTTTGTAACGCAGCAGTGAATTGCCGTGCTCTTCCAGCAGGTCTTCCATGAAACCGGAAAGCCGATCCAGATCCAGCGGCGTATCGCTGGTAAGCACCAGCGTGGAAATACGGTCACTGTTCTTGCCAGGTGCAACCGGGCGCAGGCTCGGTGCGATATCGGCGTTGAGGTTGAAGCCACGCACGTCGAGCAGTTCGCCCAGGTCAATGCGGCCGTGCTCGACCACCCGGATGGGCGCCCTTCTGTTGATGCGCTGCAAGCGCGCGATCAGTGCCTCACGACTGGCCTCATCGATCAGATCGGTCTTGCTCAGCAGAATGCGGTCAGCGAAGCCGACCTGAGCCTGGGCGATGGTTTCCTGCAGGTGACGCTCGGCGTTGGCGGCATCCACCAGGGTGATGATGCCGTCCAGCACGTAGCGATCGCACAGCTCTTCCGTGGCGAAGAAGGTCTGCGCTACCGGCGCCGGATCGGCCAGGCCGGTGCATTCGATCACCAAACGGTCGAAGGCCAGCTCGCCACTGTCGAGCTTCTCGAGGAGCATAAACAGCGCCTTTTCCAGCTCGACGTGAATGGAGCAGCACACGCAGCCATTGGCCAGGGTCATCACCTGCACCGGCTCGCTACCGAGCAATTGGCTGTCGATCGGCACTTCACTGTATTCGTTTTCGATCACGGCGATTTTCAGACCGTGCTCGGCCTTGAGGATGTGGCGCAGCAGCGTGGTTTTACCAGCACCGAGGAAACCGCTGAGCACGGTAACCGGAATGGGGGTGAAGGACATAAAAAGCGTTCCTCTGAATGACACACGCCACGACTAGGCGTGGCGTGTGGTTCTTGAACCAGGCAGTCAGCCCGGCGAGATCAACAGCAGCGGATGGGCCGCCCCTTGCCGCCACCATAGCGCGCTTCCTGGCGCTCGCGGAAGAAGGCTTCGTAGCTCATTACCGGCTTATCCGGATGCTTTTTGGTCATGTGTTCGACGTACGTGTCGTAGTCGGGCATGCCCACCAGCATCCGCGCGGCCTGCCCGAGGTACTTGCCCATGCGGCTGAGATCATTGAACACGGGCCACCTCCGGTGCGTCGGCAGGAATGGCCTGATACGGCGCCTCATTGTCGCTGCGCGAATCCTTTTGCCAGGCAGCACGGCCGACCTTGACGGCATAGAACAGCACGCTGACTACCACGAACAGGAACAGCACGGTCAGGGTGGCGTTGGTGTAGGCGTTGAGGATCACGTGCTGCATCTGGCCAAGATCCTTGGCCGGAGCGAGGATCTGACCGGCATCTACCGCAGCCTGATACTTCTTGGCCAGGGCCAGGAAACCGACTGCCGGGTTCGGATCGAGGAGCTTGATCAGCCCTGCGGTGGTGGTGCAGATCAGCAGCCAGGTGGCCGGGATCAGCGTTACCCACACGTAGCGCTGGCGCTTCATCTTGATCAGCACCACGGTGCCGAGCATCAGCGCGATGCCAGCAAGCATCTGGTTGGAGATGCCGAACAGCGGCCACAGGGTGTTGATGCCGCCCAGCGGATCGATCACGCCTTGATAGAGCAACCACCCCCACAGCGCCACACAGCCAGCAGTGGCGATGACGTTGGCGAACCAGGACTCGGTCTTCTTCATCGAAGGCACGAAGTTGCCCAGCAGATCCTGCAGCATGAAGCGCCCTGCACGGGTACCGGCGTCGACCGCGGTGAGGATGAACAGCGCCTCGAACAGGATCGCGAAGTGGTACCAGAACGCCATGGTGTTCTCACCCGGCAGCACGCTGTGGAGAATCTGCGCGATGCCCACGGCCAGAGTCGGCGCACCACCGGCGCGAGCCAGGATGGTGTTCTCGCCGATGTCTCGGGCGACCGCTTCCAGCTCTTCGGGAGTGATCACGAAACCCCAGCTGCTGACCGCGGCGGCAACCGATTGCACATCCGAGCCGACCAGCGCGGCAGGGCTGTTCATGGCGAAGTACACGCCCGGCTCGATCACCGAAGCGGCGACCATGGCCATGATGGCCACGAAGGATTCCATCAGCATGCCACCATAGCCGATGTAACGGGCATGTGACTCGTTGGCGAGCAGTTTGGGCGTGGTGCCCGAACTGATCAGGGCATGGAAGCCGGACACCGCGCCGCAGGCAATGGTGATGAACAGGAAGGGGAACAGCGTGCCCTTCCACACCGGCCCGGTGCCATCGGTGAACTGAGTCAGCGCCGGCATTTTCAGCTCGGGCATGACCACCAGGATGCCGATGGCCAAGGCGATGATGGTGCCGATCTTCAGGAAGGTCGACAGGTAGTCACGTGGCGCCAGGATCAGCCATACCGGCAATACCGCGGCGACGAAGCCATAGCCGATCAGCATCCAGGTGATCTGCACACCGGTGAAGGTGAAGGCCGGGCCCCACACGGGATCGGCAGCGATCACGCCACCCAGCCAGATCGAACCGAGCAGCAGGATCACCCCGATCAGGGAAATCTCACCAATGCGGCCGGGCCGGATGTAGCGCATGTAGATGCCCATGAACATGGCGATGGGAATGGTCGCCATGACGGTGAACATGCCCCACGGGCTTTCCGCCAGCGCCTTGACCACGATCAGCGACAGCACCGCGAGGATGATGATCATGATCATGAAGGCGCCGAACAGCGCGATAGTGCCGGGCACCTGGCCCATTTCCTCGCGCACCAGCTCGCCCAGGGAGCGGCCGTTACGGCGCGTGGAAATGAACAGCACCATGAAGTCCTGCACCGCACCGGCCAGTACCACGCCGGCGATCAGCCAGAGGGTGCCGGGCAGATAACCCATCTGCGCAGCGAGTACCGGGCCGACCAACGGGCCGGCGCCAGCGATGGCGGCGAAGTGGTGACCGAAGAGGATGTGTTTGTTGGTAGGAACGTAGTCCAGGCCGTCGTTATTGAGTACGGCGGGGGTAGCGCGACTGGGGTCGAGTTGCATCACCTTGGTGGCGATGAACAGGCTGTAGTACCGATAGACGACGAGATAGATCGCCACGGCAGCGACGACAATCCACAGGGCGTTGATCGACTCACCGCGATTCAGCGCCACAGTACCTAGCGCGAAAGCGCCCAGTAAGGCGACAGCAAACCAGGCGATGTGGCTAGCCATTCTGGTCATTTGACCTCTCCTGCCGCAGACCTTGGTCTACGGCGTTCATTGTTATTGTTGTGCCCTGGAAATCGAGCCCTGCAACTATCCATCTAAGTACCCTTTCGGGTAATTCGCAAAACTACCCACGGGCCTCTACGTAGAACTACGCAGTTGCCACAGCCCCCGGCAGCCGTGCGCTGTGTGGTTTGTGTATGCTCTGCCGGCCGCGACCATAGCGCGGCCAGTTTTCAACCTGCCGCGTAGCCGCCATGCTCCGGCAAAGCGCCGCCCGGAGTGCCCTCATGCAACTCAAGCACAAGATCGTCGCGCTCAGCCTGCTGCCCATGCTGTTGGCCGTGGCCGTGGTCTGCCTGCTGGTTCAGGTGCAGAACCAGCGTCTGGGCAATCAACAGGCGCAACTCATCGAACGCAGCATCCTCAGCAGCAAGCAGGCCGAGCTCAAGCACTACGTTGAGATGGCGCTGAGTACCATCGGGCCGCTGTACGACAGCGGCCTCGACGACGATGAGACCAAGCGCCAGGTGCTCGCCCTGCTGGCGCGGATCAATTTTGGCAGCGACGGTTACTTCTTCGTCTACGACCGTAGCGGCAAGAGCCTGATGCACCCGCGCCAAGGCGCACTGGTCGGCAAGGATCTGTGGAACATGACCGACTCCAAAGGCCTGCTGGTGATCCAGGCGCTGATTCGCAGCGCGGCCCAGGGCGATGGTTTTCAGCGCTACGGCTGGCAGAAGCCCTCCACCGGGCAGATGGCCGACAAGCTCGCCTACGTGACCATGCTCGATCGCTGGGGCTGGATGCTCGGCACCGGTATCTATCTGGAGGACGTCGACAACGCCATCGCCCAGGTTCGCCATGATGTCGGCAGCGGGATTCGCACCACCATGCTGGCCATCGCCATCGTCGCCCTGATCGCCGTGCTGGTGGTGTTCGCCAGTGGCCTGACCCTCAACGTCAGCGAACATCGCCTCGCCGACCGCAAGCAGCAGCAACTGACCCAGCGCATTATCACTTCTCAGGAAGATGAGCGATCACGGCTGTCCCGCGAGTTGCACGACGGCATCAGCCAGTTGCTGGTATCGATCAAATTCAAATTCGAACTGGCAGCCCACGAACTGGAGGCCGGCAAGGCCAGCGCCGCACAAACCTTGCGCCAAGGGATCGAGCGCCTGGCCGGGGCGATTGGCGAAGTGCGGCGCATCTCCCACGACCTGCACCCCTCACTGCTCGACACCCTCGGGCTGGCCTCGGCCATCGGCCAACTGGCCAGCGAATTCGAGCAGCGCAGCGGCCTTAGCGTGAGCTACCACAACAGCCTGGGCGATACCCGCCTGAGCGATGACATGAACGTGGCGTTATTTCGGATTCTGCAGGAGGCGCTGACCAACATCGAACGGCATGCCCACGCCAGCCGTGTGGCCATCAGCCTGACGGGTAACAGCAGCCGGGTGAACCTGCGTATCAGCGATGACGGTGGCGGCTTCAGCCCACGCAAGGCCGAACAGCACAGCGGCGGTATCGGCCTGCGCAACATCCGCGAGAGGGTCGAACATTTCGGCGGCGACTTCAACGTCACTTCGACGTCATCCGGCACCAAGCTCGACGTCGCCCTGTTACTCTCCGCCGCCACGCCACCTACTCAGGATCAGCCGCTATGAAGACGATCCGTATCGCGCTTGTCGACGACCACGTACTGGTGCGCGACGGCATCCGCACGCTGCTGTCGATGGTCGAGCACTTCGACATCGTTGGCGAAGCCGGCAGCGGCAGCGAGGCACTGGAACTGGTGGCCCGCGAGCAGCCGGACATTCTGCTGATGGATATCGGCCTCAAGGACATCAACGGCCTGGAGCTCACCGGCATCATCAAGAAGCGTTATCCAGCCATCAAGGTGCTGATCCTGAGCATGTACGACAATCAGGAGTACGTCAGCAGCTCGCTGCGCATGGGCGCTTCGGGTTACGTGCTCAAAGAGGCGCCGTCACAGGAAATCATCTCGGCCATCGACGTGCTCGCGGTTGGCGGACGTTTCTACAGCGGCGATGTCGCGCAGAAACTGTCGCAGGAGGAGACCGAAGAAGGCGAGCTCACCCCGCGCGAGCGCCAGGTTCTGCTGATGATGGCGCAAGGGCTGAACAACAAGGCGATGGCCAGGGAGTTGCAGATCAGCGTGCGTACCGTGGAAACCTATCGGCTGAGCATTCGCCGCAAACTCGATATCGAAAAGCCCGCCGATCTGGTCAAGCACGCCATGGAATACGGCTGGGCACCAGAAACCTGACAACAAACCGCGGAATGTTTGCTTACCGCGGTAATCATATGCAGATGCGAGATCACTCGCCCCTACGACAGCGATCCACCGATTGGCGGCAGCGATAAGCTGGCTTGGCTATAGTGGACAAAACAAATAGAGGACACCCCCATGAGCGACACCCACGAACGCCGACGCTTCCAGCGCATCGACTTCGATGCCCCTGCGGAGATCGTCCAGGGCGAGCGAACCTGGCAAGTGGAGCTGCACGATATCTCGTTCAAGGGCGTTCTGGTGCGCCGCCCCTGGAACTGGGATGGCGACACCGGTGAGGATTATCTGGTGCGCGTCACCCTCGACGACAAGCTGCAAGTGGCGATGCAGGTCGAGCTGGTGCATCTCGAGGAGCGTGTACTGGGCTTTCAGTGCCACCACATCGACCTCGACTCCATGAGCCATTTGCGGCGACTGGTCGAACTCAACCTGGGTGATGAGCAACTTCTCGAACGGGAACTGGCTGCGCTTTGCGAGGAAGACTGAGCGCAGTGCGGCGTCCTGTCGCGCACGTGCTCCGGCAATGATTGACCTCGATCAAGGTTCTCCGAAGGGGCGAATCGCAGGATAGAGACGAACCCAACAGGGGAACATTCCCCACGGAGGCATCGTCATGATCAGCGCCCCTATCGCCAAGGCAATCGACTTCCCCTCGCAACGTCAGGCACAGCGCCCGGCTCGCCCGAATGCCTGGCTGGCACGCATTGGCCAGCGCATGCAGCGCCGCCAACAGGCCGATGTAGCCTGTCTGATCCACTGAGGCAAACCCCACCCAGGCGAGGACGCGCTTACTCGAAGAGCGCGTCCAGCGCCTGCTCCAGGCGGGTGACAGCGACTACCTGCAGACCCGGCGGCGCTTCTTTCGGCGCATTGCCCTTGGGCACGATGGCGCGCTTGAAGCCGTGCTTGGCGGCCTCCTTGAGGCGCTCCTGGCCGCTCGGCACCGGCCGTATCTCACCTGACAAACCAACCTCGCCAAACACCAGCAGATCGTGAGGCAACGGCCGGTTGCGCAAGCTGGATATAACGGCCGCCATCAGCGCCAGGTCGGATGCCGTTTCCAGTACCTTCACACCGCCGACCACGTTGAGAAACACGTCCTGATCATAGGTGGGAATGCCGCCGTGACGGTGCAGCACCGCCAACAGCATGGCCAGGCGATTCTGATCCAGCCCCAGGGTGACCCGGCGCGGATTGCCCATATGGCTGGTATCGACCAGCGCCTGCACTTCCACCAGCATCGGCCGGGTGCCTTCCCAGGTCGCCATGACCACGCTGCCTGGCACTTCTTCCTGAGCGCGGGTCAGGAAGATCGCCGACGGGTTGCTCACTTCCTTGAGGCCCTTGTCGGTCATACCAAACACGCCCAACTCGTTGATCGCGCCAAAGCGATTTTTCACCGCACGCAGCAGGCGTAAGCGGCCATCGGGGTCGCCCTCGAAATACAGCACGGTATCGACCATGTGCTCCAGCACCCGCGGCCCAGCCAGCGAGCCTTCCTTGGTGACGTGGCCGACCAGGAAGATCGCCGTGCCGCTCTGCTTGGCGAAACGCACCAGCAACGCCGCACTCTCACGCACCTGGGCAACGCCGCCGGGGGCCGACTGCAGCTGCTCGGTGAAGATGGTCTGGATCGAGTCGATCACCATCACCTTGGGCTTTTCCTGGCGGGCCGTGGCGATGATGCTTTCGATGCAGGTTTCGGTCATCACCTTGAGCTTGTCCTCGGGCAAGCCGAGGCGCCGGGCACGCATCGCCACCTGTTGCTGGGATTCCTCGCCAGTGACGTAAAGCGCCGGGAAACGCTGGGCCACATTGCACAGGGTCTGTAGCAGAATGGTCGACTTGCCGATGCCGGGATCGCCGCCAATCAATACCACCGAGCCATCCACCAGGCCGCCACCGAGTACCCGGTCGAGCTCTGCCGAAGCGGTGGAAAAGCGCGGCATTTCCTCGACGCTGACTTCGGCCAGAGTCTTGAGCTGCGCCTGCGCGCCCGTCCACCCCGTGCGCCCGCTGGGCGTCGCCGCGCCGGCTTCGATCATGGTTTCGGTCAGCGTGTTCCAGGCACCGCACTCACCGCACTGCCCGGCCCACTTGGGAAAGGTCGCGCCGCACTCGGTGCAGCCATACAAGCGTTTGGCCTTGGCCATGGGAGTCGTCCTGCTGGAAAGCGAAGCCCGAAACGATACCGAACAACTGGATAAATTTACAGACATTCGGTACGCAGGCTATCAGCGGGCAGCGCAGACGCCGATAATGCGCCGCTCATCCGCGAGATACCTGCCATGTCCATCGAACTCGTTCCCGCCAGCGCCGAGCAGCTACCGCTGATCCGCAACCTCTACCAGTTCTACGCCTACGAGTCGTCGGACTGGGAGCAGGAGGACGTCGAAATCGACGGACGCTTTTATGTTCATGAGCCGCATCTGCAGCGCTACTGGCAGGACGAAGGCTGGAGCGCCCAGCTGATTCTGGCCGATGGTTTCATCGCAGGGTTTCTATTGCTCGAGCGATACGACGACCCAAGCGTGGCCGAGATGGAATTCGCCGACCTGTTCGTTCTACGCAAATACCGCCGCCTGGGCATCGGCCGGGCTGTACTGCAACAGGTGGTGAGCGACGGACGCACCTGGCTGACCTGCTGCTATGAGCAGGACGAACTGGCGAGCGCCTTCTGCAAGCACGTACTGAGCGAGCTACCGCTGAACGTAAACGAGCTGAGCTCCACCGAGGCCGAACCCGGCCTGCGCCGCTTCGTGCTGCACCCGTAGCCTGCGGTTGAGCGCAGCGATACCAGGAAGCAATCTCGGCGTTGCCATCGGAGTTGGTCAAACCAACCCTGGGTATCGCTTCGCTCAACGCCAGGCTACGTCGATTTACGGGTTCCGCACTGCTTGCCACAGTTGCAGCAGCCACCATCGGCCTTGCGGATCTGCCGAGCCAGATCCTCGCGCAGACCGGAGCGTCGCAACTTGAGCGCGGAAAGCGGCACACCGTCAGGCCGTTCGATACCGTTTTCGATACGCGCGATACGCCTGTCAACATCGTCGTGCTGTTCGACCAGCGCGGCGTAGGCGGGATTGCTGCGCTGCAGCAGCTGCGACTGCGTTTCGGGCTGAACGGAGTAATCGATATGCATGGCTGGGCTCCCGACAAATGAATTAGCACCACTGTAGTCGGGTGAAAAGTGCTGGCTTTTGATCCTCGTCAACGCCCTGCAAGCAACGGATCAACCTCCCATCGATTAACCAAGAGAAGCGAAACAGAGCCCCCCGCGAAGCCCAGCATGGAATTGGCCAGTAATAAATTCGGACAATTTTCCAGCTGAGGGGTCACAACCGATACGCGCGGCCTGGAGGCGGTGCATGGCACAAGAGCAGGAGTGATTTACACTTCAGCGCACGAATCAGACCAACGGGGTTGCACATGAGCATCATCAACGAGTTCAAAGCGTTTGCCGTCAAAGGCAATGTCGTCGACATGGCAGTCGGCATCATCATCGGTGCCGCCTTCGGCAAGATCGTCTCGTCGTTTGTCGGCGACGTGATCATGCCACCACTAGGCTTGCTGATCGGTGGGGTGGACTTCTCCGACCTGGCTATCACCCTGAAGGCCGCCGAGGGTGACCTGCCCGCCGTGGTGCTGGCTTACGGGCGCTTCATCCAGACGGTTCTCGACTTCGTCATCGTCGCCTTCGCCATCTTCATGGGCGTCAAGGCGATCAACCGTCTCAAGCGCGAAGAAGCCGTGGCGCCTTCAGTGCCGCCAGCCCCTGGCCCTCAGGAAGTGCTGCTGACGGAAATTCGTGATCTGCTGAAAACCCAGCAGCACAAGGACTGACCGCCAACGTCAGGTATAAAAACGGCGCCCCGCGGGGCGCCGTTTTTCGTTGTAGCTGCCGTTTATGCGGCTGAGCCAGTAGCGTCTGGCTTCAGCAAAACCCGCGTAACTCGACGCTCCTTGACTTCGATCACGGTCAATTCCCAGTCCAGATACTCGACTTTGTCACCGATCAGCGGCAGCCGATCAAGCAGGCTCATGGCCAGGCCGGCCAGGGTCTGATAGTCGTCCGTCGGCCGCGCAGCGAAGTCCAGCCGATCGCGCAATACCGCCAGGTTTACCGCACCGTTAACGCGATAACCGCCCTCCACTTCCTCGACATCCGGGCCATCCACTTCGCTGGCATCCGGCAGCTCACCGGCAATCGCCTCGAGAATGTCGGTCAGGGTCAGCAGACCTTCGAAACCACCGAACTCGTTGACCACGAAAGCTACGTGGGTAGAACCCTGGCGCATCTGCTCAAGCGCACTGAGCACGCTGGAGCTGTCCGGCAGGTTGATCGGCGCACGCACCAGGCTTTCGATATCTGGCTGCTGGCCCTTGAGCAGTTCCTTGAACAGCTCCTTCTTGTGGATGTAGCCCAGGGGCTCATCACGGGAGTCGTTGCGAGTTACCACGAGGCGCGAGTGCGGCGAGTCGAGCAGCGCCTGGTGGATCTTCTCGGGAGCGTCGTCGAGGTTGATGCGGTCGACTTCCATGCGATCGGTCATGACCTTCTGAATCGACATTTCCGCCATGTTCAGCACGCCACTGATCATCACCCGCTCGCGGCGGTCGAAGAGTGCAGTTTCGCCCTGCTCGCCGTCGAGCATGTCGGCGATTTCCTCGCCAACTTCGTCGGCCTGCACCTTGCCGCCCAGCATGCGCATCACCGCATGGGCAGTGCGGTCACGCAGACCACGCTGGCCCTGCAGGCTGCGCTTGCGGCGCGAACGAGCGATCTGGTTAAACAGCTCGATCAGAATCGAGAAACCGATAGCCGCGTACAGATAGCCTTTCGGAATGTGGAAACCCAGGCCTTCGGCAGTCAGGCTGAAGCCGATCATCATCAGGAAGCCCAGACACAGCATGATCACCGTCGGGCGTGCGTTGACGAACGCGGTCAGTGGCTTGCTGGCGACGATCATCAAGCCCATGGAGATCACCACGGCGATCATCATCACTTGCAGGTGCTCGACCATGCCCACGGCGGTGATCACTGCGTCCAGAGAGAACACTGCGTCGAGCACGATGATCTGCGCCACCACTGGCCAGAAACGCGCATACACCTTGCTGCCGCCATGCTGATGGGTGCGCCCTTCGAGGCGTTCGTGCAGCTCCATGGTGGCCTTGAACAACAGGAACACACCACCGAACAGCATGATCAGGTCACGGCCGGAGAAGGTCTTGCCGAACACCTCGATCAGCGGCTCGGTCAAGGTGACCAGCCACGCGATACTGGCCAGCAGCCCCAAACGCATGATCATCGCCAGGCTCAGGCCGATCAGTCGGGCACGGTCACGCTGCTCGGGCGGCAGCTTGTCGGCGAGGATGGCAATGAACACCAGGTTGTCGATGCCCAGGACGATTTCCAGGACGATCAGGGTCAACAGGCCTAACCAGGCCGTCGGATCAGCGATCCATTCCATTTAGTGTGTAGCTCTCTCTAGGGGAAAACGAAGGCAGCCGAAAGCGCCGCGCATGCACAGGGCAGACACGGGAAATCTCGGCTGACGGGAAGAATGTGCAACGTTCGGCTGCACGGAAGGCTCGCACCGGGCGGCGCCGCCTTTGGGAAGTACCGCCCTCGTCCATAACGGCGAGGGCGATCGTCTACTGTCGCTGTCCATGAAGACCGGATAGTGGAAAACAGACCACGCAATCTACTGGAGCGCGAGTCACACTGAAAGCGCTGAGTTTGTAACGGCGCTTTACATGCTTTGTGAAAGCGTCACGAGCGAAGGTCAGGCAAGGCAAAAAACGGCGAAAAAGCGCAGTTTACGTGTTGTAAATGAGCATTTTGAGCCGGTTTTTAACGCCGCATGACCGAGCGCAGTAGCCTTCGCAAGGCATGTTTACCAGTAGTTTTCCACGGCTACTTGCCCAGGACGGCGGGTCAGGCTCAAGTTCAGGCCCCGCGCCTTCAGGCGCTGGCGGATGTCGTCGATCATCTGCGGGTTGCCACAGATCATCAGCCGCGAATGCTCAGGCGCCAGTTCCAGACCAGCGGCACGCTCCAACTCGCCGCTGTCGAGCAGTTCGGTGATGCGGGCATTCAGGCAACCCGGCGCCTGCTCGCGGGTAACTACCGGCAGGTAGGTGAGCTTATGGGTGTACTCGGCCAGGTGCTCGAGCTCGGCAAAACCGTGGATCATCGGCTGATAAGCCAGTTCGTCCAGCGACCTTGCGCTGTATACCAGCACGATGCGCTCGAAGCGCTCCCAGATTTCGAAATCCTGCAGCATCGACAGGAACGGCGCGATGCCGGTGCCACTGCCCAGCAGCCACAGATCGCGGCCATCGATGAAACGGTCGAGGGTCAGGTAACCGGTGGCCATCTTTTCCACCAGCAAGGTGTCGCCGACGCGTAGGCGACTCAGCTCACTGGTGAATTCACCGCCTGGCACGACGATGGAAAAGAACTCCAGATGCTCGTCGTGGGGCGCCGAGACCAGCGAGTAGGCACGCCAGACCACGGTGCCGTCAGCCTTTTCCACCCCGAGACGGACGAACTGCCCGGCGCGGAAACGAAACCCCGCATCCCGGGTGGTACGCAGGGTGAACAGGCTCGGGGTCAGGGTCTGCACCTCGAGCAAGGTCTGGCGGGTGAACTTGTCTTCGCTGCTCATCGACGGCTCCATCGGGACTCATGCGCCTAGTGTCGCGCAAAGCCACGCTGGTAAACACCGGCAAAGATCAGGGGCAACGCTCGGTCGGGTTCGGCGGGGCAGCGGTTTTGAGGTAATTGGTGGATAAGCTTCGCGTTATCCACCCTACTGGCTGACACCACTGTGTCTGTGGGAGCGGGCCATGCCCGCGATTCGCGCGCATGGCCCGCTCCCACAGGAGATCCGCCGTAGTCCGGGTCGAGCGGAGCGACACCCGGGGAACGAACCCCATCCACCGCCCACAAAAAAGCCGACCCGCAGGTCGGCTTTCTCTTAACAATGCAGCTAGCGCTTACAACGCGTCGCGGCTGCTGGCGCCATCCACCAGACGGGCGATGCCCAGCGGGTTGGCATTCTTCAGAGCGTCGGGCAGCAGAGCGTCCGGGCAGTTCTGATAGCAAACCGGGCGCAGAAAGCGGTCGATGGCCAAGGTACCGACCGAGGTGCCACGGGCATCGGACGTCGCCGGGTACGGGCCGCCGTGCACCATGGAGTCGCAGACTTCTACGCCGGTCGGGTAGCCGTTGAACAGCACGCGCCCGACTTTCTGCTCGAGCAGCGCGAACAGCTCTTCGCTGCCAGCCAGATCGCCCGGCTCGGTGATCAGCGTGGCAGTCAATTGACCGTGCAGCCCCTTGATGGCGGTCAGCAGCTCGGCCTTGTCGGCCACTTCGACAACGACAGTAGTCGGGCCGAAGACCTCTTCCTGCAGTCGTTCATCGCCGTTCAGCAACAGACTGACATCGGCCTTGAACAGTTGCGGGCGAGCCTGGCTGCCTTCTTGTTTAGCGCCGCTCAGATGGCTGATGCCGGGATGTGCAGCGAGTGCTGCAACGCCCTTGCCGTAACTCTCGAGGCCAACGGGGTTGAGGAGGGTCTGCGCCGGCTGTTCGGTCATTTTGGCGGTCAGATTCTGCAGAAAGGCGTCGAACTCTGGCGAGCGGATGCCAATCACCAGGCCCGGATTGGTGCAGAACTGGCCAGCGCCCAGCACCACCGAAGCTGCTAGCTCGCCAGCGACCTGTTCGCCGCGAGCCTTGAGGGCTTCGGGCAGCAGGATGACCGGGTTGATGCTGCTCATCTCCGCGAACACCGGGATCGGCTGCGGGCGGGCTGCTGCCATATCGCACAGGGCACGGCCACCACGCAGCGAGCCGGTGAAGCCGACAGCCTGAATGGCCGGATGCTTGACCAGCGCGGCACCGACGATGCCCCCGTAGATCATGTTGAACACACCTTTCGGCATGCCGGTTTTCTCGGCGGCGCGCAGCAGTGCCGCGCCAACCAGTGCGGTGGTAGCCATATGGCCGGGGTGAGCCTTGAACACCACCGGGCAGCCGGCGGCCAGCGCGGAAGCGGTGTCACCGCCCGCCGTGGAGAAGGCCAGCGGGAAGTTGCTGGCGCCAAATACGGCTACCGGGCCGAGGCCGATGCGGTACTGGCGAATATCCGGGCGCGGCAGCGGCTGACGATCCGGCAACGCGCGGTCGATGCGCGCGCCAAAGAAATCTCCACGGCGCAGCACGTTGGCGAACAGGCGCATCTGGCCGCTGGTACGGCCACGTTCACCCTGGATACGGCCAGCGGGCAGCGCGGTTTCCTTGCATACGGTGGCGACGAAATCGTCACCCAAGGCGTCCAGCTCGTCGGCGATTGCATCGAGGAAATCGGCGCGCTTAGCCGCCGGCAGGCTGCGGTAAGCCGGATAGGCAGCGGCCGCAGCTTCGGCAGCGGCGTCGACTTCTTCGGCGGTGGCCTCGACGAATTCATACGGCAGCGTTTCGCCGCTGGTGGCGTCGACGCTCTGCAGCTTCACGGAGCCGAGGGCGCTGTAGGCGCCGCCGATGATGTTGTGGCCGTTAACGGACATGAAATATTCCTCCTGGTCAGAACCCGGTCGAGGCCCTGAGGCCCCGCGGTGAATGACGGCTGGTGGTTACAGGGCAGTCACGCCGCCCGGCTCGAGCGGCTCGTCGGCCGCCACCAGCCCATTGCGCAAAGGTGCGCCAAACTCGTTCATTTCGATCTCGAAGGTATCACCCGGCTGGGCCTTGATACCGTCGGCATAGGACAGCGTAGCGGTTCCGAAATAATGCACATGCACATCACCCGGACGCAGGAACTGCTGATACTTGAAGTGGTGGAACTCCAGGTTCTCCAGACTGTGGCACATGTTCTCCTCGCCACTGAGGAACTCCTTCTCCCACAACACCTCGTTGCCACGGTGAATGCGGCTGGTGCCGGACAGATGGGCCGGTAACTGGCCTACGCGCAGCTCCGGGCCATAGGCACAGAAACGCAGCTTGGAGTGGGCCAGGTACAGGTAGCTGCGGCGTTCCAGCACGTGGTCGGAAAACTCGTTGCCCAGTGCGTAACCGAGGCGGTAGGGCTTGCCGTCATCACCGATGACGTACAGGCCGACCAGCTCGGGCTCTTCGCCGCCGTCCTCGGCGAACACCGGCACCGGCAGATCGGCGCCCGGGCGCACGACGATGCTGCCATCGCCCTTGTAGAACCACTCTGGCTGGGCGCCAATCTTGCCAGCGCCAGGCTTGCCGCCTTCGAGCCCCCAGCGAAACATGCGCATGGTGTCGGTCAGGGTGGCTTCGTCCTGGGCCTTGTGCTGGTGCATCTTGTCACGGGTCGAGGCGCTGCCGAGGTGGGTCAGGCCGGTGCCGGTGACCAGGCAATGGGCCGGGTCCTCATGATCCAGTGGCGGAAGGATGCGCCCGCCCTGCTGCAGATCGGCATACGCCGGGCCAGCCTCGGTACCTAGGCCGTTCACTTCGTCCTGCAGGCTGTGCCCGGCACGGATCGCCGCCAGCGCCAACTCACGGGTGCTGGTGACGCCACGAACGGTGCGGATGGCATCGCCTTCGACAACGCCAACCTGGCGCTGGCCTTCGGTGGATTCGAACTGGATCAGTCGCATGGCTTATCTCTCTTGTTGGATGGCTTGCCCATAGGGATACAGAGCAGACTTTACGAAGCGAGCGCCAGCCTGCCTAATGACAGCCTCTGATCAAGCAATAACTAATGGTTATCACCATGCTCGCTTCCCTGCCCGCTCTGGTTTCCCGACTGCGCCTGAAACAGCTGCGCCTGCTGATCGCCCTCGACGAACAAGGCTCGCTGCACAAGGCCGCCGACGCCGTAGCGATCAGCCAGCCAGGCGCGACGAAAGCCCTCAACGAGATAGAGTCAGCGTTCGGCATGCGCCTGTTCACGCGCACCAGCCAGGGGCTGGAAGCCAATGACCTGGGGCGTTGCGCGATTCGCTACGCACGGCTGATCCACAGTGACCTGGCTCACCTGCGTGAGGAAATGCTGGGGATTCTGCAGGGCCAGGGCGGCCGCCTGGTGGTGGGCGTGATCATGGGCGCGGTGCCACAGCTGACCCGTGCGCTGTCGCGGTTACGGGCGCGTCAGCCAGAGCTGTCGGTGGAAATCGTCGAAGACACCAGCGCACGCCTGCTCAGCCTGATCGACCAGGGTCGCCTGGATCTGGCCATCTGCCGCACCAGCGTCAGCCGCAGACCGGACGACTACGACTGCCTGAGCCTGCATCAGGAACAACTGAAGGTGGTCGCCAACCCCGCGCACCCGCTAGCAGCCACTCCGGGCCTGAGCCTGGCGCAGTTGGCAGCCTACAGCTGGGTGGTGTTCCCGGCGAACATGCCGATGCGTCTGGTGCTGGAGCGGGCATTCAGCGACGCCGAGCTGGAGTTTCCACGCTATCCGCTGGAAACCGCCTCGACCTTCGCCACCCTGATGCTGCTGCAGGAAGACCCGAACCTGGTCGCGCTGATGCCACGGGAAACCGCTCAATACGCGGCACGCTCAGGCCAGCTGGCATGCCTGGAGCTGGCCCAGGTGTTGCGCAGCGAGCCCTATGGCGTGATCAGCCGCCACGGCTCGCCGCTTTCGTCGCCTGCCCGCTTGCTGCTGGAGGAACTGCGCGCCTCGTAGGATGGGTCGAGCGAAGCGATACCCATCAGTTACAGCGACGTCAATCAGCGACGATTGACCGTCTGCGCCGCGCGCAGCACGTCGGCACCGATCTCGGCTTCGAAGGCCTGCCAGACCGGGCGCATCGCTTCACGCCAAGCGCTGCGCTGCTCGGGGGTCAGTGGCAGGATCTGGCTGCGACCGCCAGCGACGATCTGCTCGCGGCTCTTGCGGTTCTGCTCTTCGGCGTCCTGATTCACCTTGAAGCTGACCTCTTCGATGATCGCTTCCAGCTGCACGCGCACCTGATACGGAATGCTAACCCAGAACTTGGAATTGCTGATCAGCATGTAGTTGAGCGAGCCGTGATTGGTTTCGGTGATGAACGGCTGGGCACTGTCGAGCTTTTGGCTGGCCAGGTTCGACCAGGGGTTTTCCGCGCCTTGCACGGTGCCCTTCTGCAGCGCCGCCAGGGTTTCACTGAAAGCGATCTTGCTGGTGCTGGCGCCGATCTGCGCGAACTGCGCTTCCAGTACCGGCGACGGCTGAATGCGGAAGGTCAGGCCCTTGGCATCGGCAGGCAACTTCAACGCGCGGTTGGCGGAGAGCTGCTTCATGCCGTTGTTCCAGTACGCCAGGCCGTAGATGTCGTAGCTGGCCATGGAGCGCAGCAGCTCGCGGCTCTTCTCGCGCTTCTGAAAGCGCTTGACGGCTTCCAGATCGTCGAACAGGAACGGCAGGTCGAACACCTGCAGCTGCTTGGTGTAGGCATCGAATTTCGACAGCGAAGGCGCCAGCAGTTGCACCTTGCCGTCGCGCAGGGCCTGCAGCTCGTCGTCGTCACCGAACAGGGTGGAGTTGGGGTAGACCTCGACCTTCACCTGGGCACCGAGGCGCTCCTCCACCAGTTGTTTGAACAGTAGGGCGCCTCGGCCCTTGGGGGTATCATCGGCAACCACGTGGGAGAACTTGATGACGATGGGCTCGGCAGCGGATACCGACGTGCAGACCAGCAGCAGAGCAGACAGGGCAATGGTGACAACGGACTTGAACATGCAACACCTTGGCAATGGCAGGCAAAGGCGCATGCGCGAGGCAGGCACCTGAAGGAAATGGGTTATCGAGTGACCTCAACGAGGCATCGGCAAAGCGCTGTCGGCTACGCCCGGCGCATGGCGCGGGTGTGCGACTATTATTGGAAGGGCTGCGGCAAAGGGTCAGTGAGCTTGACCTTATCGGCAGGGGCGCGATTCTTGTCGATCCCCAGCCGCGGAACAAGCGGCAATAACGCGAACTGCAGCACAGCTTGAAGATTCGCCGCCCGCGGCATGGCAGAATGCGCGCCGCCACACCCACCACGAGATCAGCATGTCGTCGTCTTTCGTCACTCCTTTCGCCACCCTGGAACTGCAGCGCCAGCCCGAGCAACCCGGCATGCCGCTGCAGGCCTTCGACGCCGCAGACGCCTACCTGCTCGAACAGGTGCAGACGCTTTCAGGCACCACGCGCGTGCTGCTGCTCAACGACAGCTTTGGCGCCCTGGCCTGTGCGCTGGCCGGCCGCGCCCAGGTGACCAGCAGCGGCGACTCGCATCTGGGCCATCTGGCGCTGCGTCTCAACCTGACGCGTAACGATCTTGCCGAAGATACGGTGAACTTCGTGCCGGCCAGCGAGGGCGTCAGTGGCCCGTTCGATCTGGTGCTAATCCGCGTGCCGAAAACCCTCGCCCTGCTCGAGGAACAGTTGATCCGCTTGCACGGCCAGTTGGCGCCGCAAGCCCAGGTGATCGCTGGCGGCATGATCAAGCATCTACCCCGTGCGGCTGGTGATCTGCTGGAGAAATACATCGGCCCGGTGCAGGCCTCGCTGGCGGTGAAAAAAGCCCGCCTGCTGCATGCCACCCCGGAGGCCAAAGCGGCGCCGACGTCGCCCTACCCGACCCGCTATCGCCTCGACAAACCGGCACTCGAACTGAGTAACCACGCCAACCTGTTCTGCCGCGAAGGGCTAGATATCGGCACCCGCGCCTTTCTGCCTCACTTGCCAAAGCACCTGGACAACCGCCGGGTTGCCGACCTCGGCTGCGGCAACGGCGTGCTGGGCATCGCCTACGCATTGAGCAGCCCCAGCGCCGAGCTGACCTTAGTGGACGAGTCCTATATGGCCGTGCAATCGGCCGCGGAAAACTGGCGCGCGGCCTTGGGCGATCGCCCGGTAACCGTCCGCGCCGGTGACGGCCTGGCCGAGCAGGAAGCCGACTCGCTGGATCTGGTGTTGTGCAACCCGCCCTTTCACCAGCAGCAGGTGGTTGGCGATTTCCTCGCCTGGCGCATGTTCCAGCAGGCCCGCAACGCACTGGTCACCGGCGGTGAACTGTGGATCGTCGGCAACCGCCACCTGGGTTACCACACCAAGCTGGCGCGCCTGTTCCGGGGTGTCGAGCAGGTGGCGGCAACGCCGAAGTTCGTGGTGCTGAAGGCGACCAAGTAATCGCCGCGGCCCCGGGTGTCGCTTCGCTCGACCCAGGCTACAGAAACGGTCGTAGCCTGCGGTTGAGCGCAGCGATACCCAGGAGCGTGAAGCGCGCTCTACAAGGTCAGGGTAAACCGCGACAGCAACGCGCCGGGCAACGCCATCGAGCCGGTCTGCCGCGCGCCATAGGTGCCACCTGGCAACAGCAGCTCCGGCTCGCAGGTCAGGGCTTCCAGATTCGGGCCGAGGAAATCGAACAGCGAATCGTCGAAGCGCATGGTGTTGACCGGTGCCTGGATGCGGCCATCCTCGACCCAGAAGGTGGCGAAACGGGTCATGCCGGTGAGGCGCCCGGCCGGCAGGTCGGAGAAGTTGCTGTACCACAGGTTGCCGATATACAGCCCGGTGCCGAGCCGTTGCAGAGCCTGGCTGTCGTCCAGATCGCCGCCCTGCATACGCAGCGACAACGGATACTCCCCAGTCCCCGCGCCGTTGGCTATCAAGCCATATTCGGCTGCGCTGCGTGAGCTGACCAGGCGCTCGCCGGGCTGCCCTTCGCTCAGCAGCCGCAGCGGCTGACGCGGGCCCTCGCGGGTAAACGCCGGAGCCAAACCGCCTTCGATACGCTCGTCGATGGTCACCTTGGCACTGAGGCTGGCGCTCCCGACGAACAAGCGCTGCAAGGGGCTGCTGCCGGTGGCCAGCGCCTGGGCGGAAAAACCCCAGGCGAACAGGCCGAACAACTCTTCCAGTGCAGCAGGCGTCAGGTAGGCCCGGTAAGCCCCCGGTTTCAGTTCATGGGCGGGCTTGCCCAGGTGCTGCAACTGCTCGCGGGCGAACGCCAGCTTGCGATTGAAGACCTGGGCATCCCAGTGTTCCCCGGCGTAGTTGCTTTTCACCGCCTGGCCATTTTCATGGAACAGGCTGAATTCGAAGTTGAAGCTACTCGCCTCGTGCCAGCCGAAGGCGCCCCAGGAGCTGGCGAAGCCCTGATATTGCGGCCCGGCAGCATAGAAGCCGACCAGATCCAGCCCGGCTGACGCCTCATTGATCTGGGCGATGGCGGCCTGGCTGTTCTGAATCCCCTGACCCGCAGCGGTTTCACTGCGCCAGGCTTCACGATTCAGGCGCAGGTAAGGATCGTCGGCCAGTGTCGGCAGTACCGCGCGCAGGCGCTGCAGGGCCTGATCGAGGCGCAGTTGGTCATCCGCGAACACCCCGCTCAGGGCCAGCTCGAAATTGCCATGCCGCTCGCCCTGATACAGGGCCAGGGTGGCGTATGACTGCTGCACTTGGCCAGCCTGGCGCACACGGGCATGGTTGAAGCGGATGAAGTCCGAGGCCTCGGCCTGGTACTCCAGTGTAAAGCCCTCGCCGGCCTGCAGACGGGTATTCAGGTAGGCGAGCAGATCCTCGAAGTGTCGACGCGCGTCCATCAGGCAGCCCCTCCAAACACATCGATATCGGCGAACACGCACGCCGGGGTGGCGTGGCCGACGCGGATCACCTGATTCGGCTCGCCCTTGCCGCAGTAAGGCGTGCCCAGCACCTCGAAGGTACTGGCATCGCCGACGGCCTTGAGGTTGCGCCAGAACCGCGCGGAGATACCGCGGTAATTGGGGTTCTTCACCACGCCCTTGAGTTCGCCGTTCTCGATCAGCCGCCCCCACTCGCAACCGAACTGGAATTTATTGCGCGCATCGTCGATCGACCAGGAGCGGTTGTTGCTCATCAGAATGCCGTGCTCGATGCCGCCGATCATCTGCTCCAGGCGTTGCGTGCCGGGCTCGACATTGAGGTTGGCCATGCGGTCGAGGGTCGGCCGGTTCCAGCTGCAGGCACGGCTGTTGGCGACCCCTTCCAGGCCGCTGCGCCACTGCGACAGCGCACCACCAAGCGGTCGCTGCAGGATGCCCTCGCGGATCAGGTACTCACGCTGCGCCGGGGTACCGTCATCGTCATGGCTATAGCTGGCCAGCTCGCCCGAAACCGTCGGGTCGAAGGTCACGTTGAGCAGCGGCGAGCCGTACGGGTAACTGCCAAAATCTTCCTGACGGATAAAGCTGGTACCGGCGAAATTACGCTCGTCACCGAGGATACGATCCAGCTCCAGCGGATGGCCGATGGACTCGTGGATCTGCAGGATCATCTGATCCGGCATCAGCAACAGGTCACGGTGACCGCTCGGCGTGTTGGGCGCCAGCAGCAACTGCAGCGCCTCGTCGGCGATACGCGTAGCAGTACCAACCAGACCCAGCTGATCGATCACCTCGGCACCGCCCTGGCGAGCCAGGTGAGTGCCACCGAAGCTGCGGCTCTGGCTGTCGGCGCCATCGCTGGCGGTAACGCCCAGTTGCGGGAACACGTAGTGCTGAGCACGCCGTAAACGGGCACCGACGCTGTTGAGGTATATCTGCTCGGTGGCGGTAAAACTCAGGCCCGCGTACCAGTCCACCAAACGCTCGTCACGCGGCACCCGCGCCGACTCGGCCGCCAGCAGCTCGTACCAGTGGCCCGGGCTAGCCAGGGATCGTTCGTAGCCGGGCATCACGTCGTCGGCCTGCTCATGGGGCACCGGTAGCTCATGCATATCGAGCAGATTGCGACCCGCAAGCTGCCGAGCCAGTTGCTCGGCCTTGTCGAGCGCTGCCTGCAGCCCAGTCTGGCTGAGATCGCTGGTCGCCGCGTAGGCCTCCACGCCAGCGACACGCACACTGAGCATGGCGCCTGCATCGTCACCAAACGACGGCGCCAGCGCCACGTTGCGGCGTACCCAATAGCGCTCGGTGGTTTCCCGCACATGGCGCAGCGACCAAAAGTCGGCAGTGGAATGTAGGGCGGCAAAGCGGCGTTGCAGGGTTTCGCTGAAGGCGAACATCGGGGCTCCCTTTGGCTGGTGGCAAAGGGGGAGTATGGGAACTAAGGGTATGGTGGATCAACCGTGGGGCGCCGCGGCTGAATGTGTAAGGAGGCGGACGAGCTAATAGTTAACCGTTGCATACGCTCATCTGCCATGGACAGATGGCGATATGATGGCTTAGTGTCAACACCAGATTTCGACTTACACGCATGCCGAGCACAATGGCTTAGTAGCATGAGACCTATACGCTTTTATGCAGTCACCGGAACAATCCGAGTCCCAGTCTGAATCGGACTCAGGACACTGTTTAATTTCTTGGATGGAACCAGATGAAAGCCGAAGAAAGCACTGTTGGACAGATTCTCACCGATCAAATTTGCTACGAAATCCCCCCATACCAGCGCCCTTACTCGTGGAAAGTGGAGAATGTCCAGCAACTGCTGGAAGATGTCTGGGAGGCTTATGAAAATAGCGACGAGGAGTACTTTATTGGCTCTCTCATCACCATCGAAATTGAAAAGGGTAAACGCTACGAAGTAGTCGACGGACAGCAGCGTCTGACGACTCTCAACCTCATTCTTGCTCGCCTGCGTGATCACATTGAAGATAGTGCCGCCAAAGCCGTGCTGGGTAAGCGCGTGCTACCCCGTAATGAGCTGACAGGTGAAACGGAAACACCTCGTCTATTACTACGCCGTAAAGATCAAAGTTTTTTCCGCCGCCATGTTCTCGACTCTCAACCTTTCCCGCTGCCAGCCGAACGCAGCAAACTCAATGCCCCTCAACAGCGCATCATAGAAAATCTTGAGGCCATCGACTCGTTCCTAGGGCAAAAAGGTCAACAAAAACTCAAACTTTTCGCCAACTACTTGCTGATGAAGGTGTACGTAGTTTTCGTCAAAACCGAGTCACTAAAGTCCGCCTACCGCCTGTTCAACGTGCTCAATGCCCGTGGCATGTCTCTGTCGAATGCAGACTTAATCAAGAACACTCTTTTCAGCGAATTAGGCAGCCAACAGAACCTCAGCAGTGAGCTGGAGGATAGATGGCTGGAGTTGGAAGAGATTGTGGGTATCGAGCTGCTGGATGGCTTCCTCAGCCATCATAGAACTTCTCTGATGGCAGCTAAAGCCAGGAGTTCTCTGCATGAAGAATACCGCCCGATCATCGAAGGGCACAATGGCGGCACTTTTGTCTTCCTAGATCAGGTCATTCTCTCTGCCAGAAACTTTATGCGCATCTGGGATATCAACTTTCAAGATGCAGCATCAGCAAGAGCGCTTAATGCTCTTTGGCGTGTTAGCTACGACGAATGGATACCTCCTCTGCTCGCGTACCTGAATCAGCCAGTAGACGATCTGACCGAAGCGCAATTCCTTAGTCTGCTGGAACGAATCACCATGCAGAACTGGGTACGTCGTCTCGGACACACAGCCCGCCTAACCGCTTACTTCAAGTTAATCAATGCTATCAAAGCCGGAAAATCCTCTGAGGAGGTAGGTAGCATTTTTATAACCCACGCCAACAACGATGAATTTATCAATCTCCTTGGCGGTGAGATCTACGGTAAATCTTTTGATGCAGCGGTGCTCTTACGTTTAGAGGAAGCCTCACAGGACGACTCTGTCACAAAGACATTCAGTGGTCGGCTGACCATTGAACACGTAATGCCGCAGGCTTTAAAAGATACATACTGGAAAGATCGGTTCAGCTCTGAGAGCCATGGCCTCTGGCTTCATCGCCTTGGCAACCTTGCCATGCTGAGTGGTGGTAAAAACTATAAAGCGCAGTACTTCGATTTTGATCGCAAAAAGAAAATCTACTTGGATAGAGATAAAAAAGTCTCCTTCGACCTGACCAAAGAAATATGCAACGTGTCCGAATGGAGTGAAGACGCCTTGAAAGCACGCCAGGAACGGCTCATTAAGCTGGCGAAAGAGACTTGGTCGATTGCCTGACGGCACAACGCGGTAAGGCGGATAAGAAGCGTAGGATGGATTAGCGAAGCGTAATCCGTCGTTTACCGCGAACAACCTGGCCGCCTTCATGCGGCGGATTACGCCTTCGGCTAATACGCCCTACCAGAGCGCAGCTGGCCCCTCCCGAAAGCAAGTAGCCCGGGACATGTAGGGTGGACAACGCGAAGCTTGTCCACCATTCAAACGTGCACAGCCCATGACGAGCCACGGTTAGTCCATGGTGGATGGATAAAGCGCCATCCACCCTACGAGTTTGCCGTTTAGATCGTTCCCACGCTCTGCGTGGGAACGCCTTAGCAGGACGCTCTGCGTCCGATACATCGTCAACTCGGCTTACAAATGCGGCGCGGAGCGCCACGGGATGCGTTACCACGCGGAGCGTGGGAACGATCAGCCCTACGGGGTGCCTTTACGGCGTACTCAACCCCGCCGCATTCATGAATAGCCGCAGCAGATACGACACCAGCCCCAGGCTCAGCACGCTGACCGTCCAGATGCCGGCCAGCCAGGCGATGCGTTGCCAGAGTGGTTTCTTTTCGGTCGATCTTTCCATCAGTGGTACCCCTGATCAGGCGTCACCTTGCCGCGGAATACGTAGTAGCTCCAGGCGGTGTAGACGAGGATGAACGGAATGATGAACAGTGCGCCGACCAGGGCGAAGCCCTGGCTCTGCGGGGGCGCTGCGGCCTGCCAGATGGTCAGCGAGCCGGGCACGATGTTCGGCCACAGGCTGATGCCCAGGCCGCTGTAGCCGAGGAAGATGAGCACCAGGGTCAGCACGAACGGCTTGCTGTTGTCGTGGTTGGCCACCGAGCGCAGCAGGTAGAAGAAGGTCGTCAACACCAGCAACGGCACGGGCAGGAACCAGAACAGGTTGGGCAGGCTGAACCAGCGCTCGGCAATGCTCGATTGAGACAGTGGCGTCCACAGGCTGACGATGCCGATCACGGCCAGCAACAGCAGCGCCAGGGGCCGGGCCATCCTGTGCATCTGTTGTTGCAGGCGCCCTTCGGTTTTCATGATCAGCCAGGTGCAGCCGAGCAGTGCATAGGCGGCGATCAGCCCCAAACCGCTGAACAGCGGGAACGGCGCCAGCCAGTCCAGCGAGCCGCCGGAAAACGCCCGGCCTTCGACCGGAATACCCTCGATGAAAGCCCCCAGCGCCACGCCCTGAAAGAAGGTCGCTGCCACCGAGCCGCCGATGAAGGCCTTGTCCCAGATATGCCGTTTGTGATCCCTGGCCTTGAAGCGAAACTCGAAGGCCACGCCGCGAAACACCAGGCCCAGCAGCATGAACATCAACGGCAGATACAAGGCACTGAGCACCACCGAGTAGGCCAGCGGGAAGGCGGCGAACAGCCCGGCACCGCCCATCACCAGCCAGGTTTCGTTACCGTCCCAGACCGGCGCCACGGTGTTCATCATCACGTCGCGTTCGCCCTTGTCCGGCACGAACGGAAAGAGGATGCCGATGCCCAGGTCGAAGCCGTCCATGATCACGTACATCATCACGCCGAAAACGATGATCACCGCCCAGATGACGGAAAGATCGATACCCATGGTCATACCCTCCCGGTTGCAGTGCGGGTGATCGAATCGCTGTCGTCCAGGCCTTCCTTCGGCGCGGACAATGGTCGCGACTGCGTGTGCCGGGTACCCGGCCCGCCATCATCCTGATGATCGCCTTCGCCGCTGACCGGCCCTTTGCGCACCAGGCGCATCACGTAGCTCATGCCGGCACCGAACACGGCGAAGTAGACGACCACAAACAGCACCAGGGTGATCCCCAGTTGCGCCGCGCTGTGCATCGACACGCCATCGGCGGTACGCATCAGCCCATAGACCACCCACGGCTGGCGGCCGATCTCGGTGGTGAACCAGCCGGCGAGGATGGCGATCAGGCCAGACGGCCCCATCCACAGGCAGAAATACAGGAACGGGCGCGACTGGTAGAGGCTGCCGCGCCAACGCAGCCACAGGCTCCACAGCCCAGCCAGGATCATCAGCATGCCCATGGCGACCATCACCCGAAACGACCAGAAGACGATGGTCGAGTTGGGCCGATCCTCCTTGGCGAATTCCTTCAGCGCCGGCACCTGCTTGTCGAGGCTGTGAGTCAGGATCAGGCTGCCCAGGTACGGCACCTCGACCTTGAAGCGTGTTTCCTCGCGCTCCATGTCCGGCCAGCCGAACAGGATCAGCGGCGTCGGCTCACCGGAGCTGTTGTCCCAGTGACCCTCGATGGCGGCGATCTTCGCCGGTTGATGCTCGAGGGTATTGAGGCCGTGGAAGTCGCCGATCACCGCCTGTACCGGGGCGACCAGCAGGGCCATCCACAGCGCCATCGAGAACATCTTGCGCATCGCCGGCGTGTCGCGCCCTCGCAGCAGGTGCCAGGCCGCCGACGCGCAGACGAAGAACGCGGTGGCGAGAAACGCGGCGGTGGCCATGTGCGCCAGGCGGTAAGGGAACGAGGGGTTGAACACCACGGCAAACCAATCCACGGGAATGACCCGGCCGTCGACGATCTCGAAGCCCTGGGGCGTTTGCATCCAGCTGTTGGAGGCGAGAATCCAGAAGGTCGAGATCAGCGTGCCGATCGCCACCATGATCGTCGAGAAGAAGTGCAGCCCCGGCCCGACGCGGCTCCAGCCAAACAGCATGACGCCGAGAAAGCCCGCCTCGAGGAAGAATGCGGTCAGCACTTCGTAAGCCAGCAGCGGCCCGGTGACCGAACCGGCGAAATCCGAGAAGGCGCTCCAGTTGGTACCGAACTGGTAGGCCATCACCAGGCCGGAGACCACGCCCATGCCGAAGTTGACGGCGAAGATCTTCGCCCAGAAATGGTAGAGGTCGCGGTACACCGTTTCGCCGGTCTTCAGCCACAGCCCTTCGAGCACCGCCAGGTAGCTGGCCAGGCCGATGGTGATGGCCGGAAAGATGATGTGGAAGGAGATGGTGAAGGCGAACTGGATGCGCGCGAGATCCAAAGCCTCTAGGCCGAACATGGACGTGCCCCTCGATCAAAGTTATCGGTTATCGAATTCTTGTAGTGATTGCAGACGCCAACAGCCAAGGCGAAAGGCGCCTTGATCTGGATCAATGGATCGGTTTCAGATTACGCCTTGCGGTGCCACTTACCAGCGTGGCCGGATGCCGCGCGACAGGCTGTCGCTGTGGCGTTGTGCCTTAGTCTGCTCGATGTCGGCGCTTTGCCTGCAAAGTGGCGATACCAGCCCGTGGGAGAGGCTTTAGCCTCGAGCCTTGTAAGCCTATCCAGGCAAAATCGAGGCTAAAGCCTCTCCCACAAAAGTGTTCAACGAATGGCCGTTTTTACCTTTTAGCAGTCGCTTTATGTCGCCTAAAAAAGATCGTGAACACGCTTTAAGTTCTTCAGTTATCGCGCACCGTGCGCGTGATCGGACGAGGTGCAGAAGTGGCCTGGCACACGCGGGCGCCGTCCTACCCCGCGCTATCCCAAATACCGCTCCACGGAGAACCTGCCGAATGCCTTGCCTGCCCCCGTACGCCCTGCGCCCTCGCCACCTGCTGGCCGCCAGCCTGCTGACCTGCGCGGCACTTCCTGCCGCCCATGCCGAAACCAGGCCGGGCACCGTGCAACTGGAAGGCGTGCGGGTGACCGGCCAGGTGCTGACCGAGCAGCAGGCGGCCGAAGAGCAGCTCAAACAGGTACCGGGTGGCACCAACCTGGTGGACATGCAGCGCGTCGAGCAGGGCCGTGTGGCCGGCAACCAGGATGTGCTGGCCTACCAGCCGGGCGTGTACGCGCAGTCGCCTGGCAACGAGGGCATCAAGATCGCCATCCGCGGCTCGGGCATCAATCGCGGCACCGGCTCTCACGCCTCCGGCAACCACATCATGCTCGACGGTTTGCCGCTGACCGGCTCGGGCGGCACGCCTTATGAGCTGCTGGAACCGCTGTGGATAAGCCGCGCCGAAGTGCTGCGCGGCGCCAATGGGTTCGACAAAGGCTCGCTGGCCCTGGGCGGCGCCATCGACTACATCACCCGCACCGGCCGCGATGCCGACAAGCTGCAGCTGCGTTACGAAGCCGGCAGCCACGGTTACCAGAAACGCAGCATCAGCTCCGGTCAGGTGCTGGGCGATTTCGATTACTACATCAACCTCACCGACAGCCATTACGACGGTTATCAGGATCATGCCTCGGGCAAAGGCAAGGGCGTGGCCGCGAACGTTGGTTATCGCCTCAACGACAACCTGGAAACGCGCTTCTACCTGCGTTATCGGGAAACAGAGCATGACGTCCCCGGCCGCCTGACCAAAGCGCAGATCAAGCACGCCCCACGGGCTGCCGCCGCCAACAACCTGCGCATCGACGCGCACCGCGACCAACCCGGCAGCACCTGGCTGGCCAACAAGACCACCTGGCAGATCGACGACGACTCCACCCTGGTAGCCGGCCTGGCCTATCACCACTACCCGATGGATATCGTCGAGAACAGCTCGCCCAACGGCAACACCTACCGGGTGCGTGTGGATTACAGCGACGTCAGTGGCACCCTGAACTACAACCGCCGCCACACCCTGTTCGGGCTCGACAGCAACACCACCATCGGCTTTCGCAGCACCACCAATCTGCCAAGCAGCAAGTCCAAGGAAAATGCCGCGCTACCAATCAGCGTCGGTGGCACCGACTACCCAGCCGGCACCCTGATGCGCGCCTATGAACACCTGGGCTCGGACAACGTGCTGCACGCCAGCAACGAAACCGAGCTGGTGCCCGATCTGTGGCTGACCACCGGTTTGGCGCTGATCTATACCCGCCGTCAGGTCGAGGTGACCTGGCCGGCCACCGACGACACGCTCAGCGAACACACCTGGGATTACGCACCGCGCATCGGCCTGCGCTATCAGCTCAACCCCGAGGTGCAGCTGTACGGCAATATCAGCCGCTCCGTCGAACCGCCCCACGCCTGGTCGATGCTCTGGAGTTCGCCGCTGCGTTTCCCGGCCAGCAACCAGCCGTACAGCGCTCGCCAGCGCGCGCCGATCTCGATGGATAACCAGACCGCCACCACCTTCGAAGTTGGCGGGCGCGGCGACTCCGTGCTGGGTCAGTGGGATATGGCCTATTACTACTCGCTGGTGCGTCATGAGCTGCTGACCGTGGAAATCACGCCCGGCGTTCCTCCTTCCGAATCCAACGCCAGCCCCACCGTCCACCAGGGCATCGAGTTGGGCCTCGACAGCCCGCTGTGGCAAGGCGGCGCAGCCGGTGATCTGGCCTTGCGCCAGACGTATACCTTCAGCGATTTCCACTACCGCGACGACGACACCTACGGCGATAACCGACTGCCCGGCCTGCCGCGTCATTACTACCAGGCCGAGCTGCGCTACAGCCACCCGAGCGGTTTCTACGCCGGGCTCAACACCCAGTACGCCTCGAAGGTTGCCGTGGATTACGCCAACTCCTACTACGCCGATGCCTACGCCATCTTCGGCGCGACCCTGGGTTACGCCTCGCCGAAAGATGACTGGCAGACCTGGCTGGACTTGCGCAACCTGACCGACAAGCGCTACGCCGCCACCGTCACGCCGGGCTACAACGACAACGGCGCAGACGCCGCTCGCTCCACGCCGGGCGACGGTTTTGGCGCCTTCGTCGGGGTGTCTTACAGCTTCAACTGACGCGACTCGCCTGGCTGACTGCGCCGTGCATGGCGGCGAGTCAGCCAGGTAATGGCCGACCTCAAGGCCGATCGCGCTAACCTCCACCCACACCAATAGCAATAATTGTTATTTACGAATTATTGCCAATTGCCTATCCTCTGGCCGCTTCCAACACCCAGAGGGCTTATCGTGCCGATTGCCACGCTGCAGGCCAGCCAACCCGCGCTCCGCGACGCCGCCAAGGTCGACTGGCAAGGCATCGACCTTGGCTGGGCATACAGCGATCTGCTGCTCAGCCTCAGCCGTCGCACCCGCTGCGTGCAACGCGCTTACGATGTGCTGCACGATGCCCTGCTGCGCTTTGCCCTGGCGCAACATCAGCGCCGGATCGAGCAGCCCAATGCCTACCTGCGCCGTGTCGCCCACTCGGTACTGATCGATTTCTACCGCAGCGAGTGGAGGCTGGAATCGCTGGAATCGCATAACCCGGAAGACCTGGCCCCCGACCAGGTGGCACCGTCCTGCGAACACCTGCTCGATATCCAGCAGCGCCTCAAGGCGTTGCAGCGCATCCTCGACTGCCTGCCCGAGCGTTGCGCAGAAGTGTTCTGGATGGCCCGTATCGAGGGTTACACCCAGCCGGATATCGCCACGCGCCTGGGCATCAGCCTGAACATGGTCGAACGGCACATGATGCGCGCCCTGCTCGACCTGCGTCGCGCCCGCGACCTGCTGCAATCATGAGTGACCCGACCGAACAGGCCGCCGCCTGGTTTCTGCGCCTGCGCGGCGATGCGCGGCTGGCGGAGCAGGCGGAATTCCGCAGCTGGCTCGCCGCCGACCCGGCGAACGCCGAGGAATACCGTGCCTTCGAAGCGCTCTGGAACGACTTCGGCAGCACCCGCCAGACCGAGGCGCTGGCCATGGCCATGGAGCGCCAGCAACGCGGGCAGCCACGTTACCTGCGCCGGGGCGTCTGTGCGCTGGTGCTGATGCTCGCGTCGGCTGCGGGCTGGCTCGGTTATCGGCAGAGCCCTCAGCAACTCGCGTTGCACACGCCGATTGGTGAGCGCCAGCAGGTCACCCTGCGCGATGGCAGCGAGCTGCAGTTGAACGCCGCCACCCGGATCGACGTCCGTTATGGCTGGCGCCAGCGCAACATCGACCTGCGGCAAGGCGAGGCGCTGTTCGATGTCGCACGCAACCCTCTGCGCCCCTTCGTGATCGATAGCGGCCTGGCGCAGATCACCGTGCTAGGCACCCGCTTCGTGGTCAACCGCCTGCCGGATCGGCTGCGGGTCAGCGTCGATCATGGCCGGGTCGAAGTGGCCAGCACACGCCACCCAGACGAAACCTGGCAGGTGGGTGCCGGCCAGGTCGTGGAAGTCGATGGTAATGGCCACCTGCGCAAGATCGACCTGCCGGCCGACAATGCCCTGGCCTTCACCCGCGGCAACCTGGTGTTCGAAGACGCCGATCTTGGCGAGATCGCCGCCAGCTTGTCGCGCTATCGCGAACGGCCAATGCAAGCCCACTCCGGCTACCCGAGCCCGCGCATCAGTGCCGTGCTGCAACTGAGCGACGTGGAGGACTTCATCCGCGCCCTACCGACCATCGCCCCGGTACGCGTGACCGAAGGCAGCCAAAGCACCGAGCTGAGCGCGCGTTAGCGATTCGCCAGGGCCCCGAACATAGCGGCATAGCGGCGACCATTCGTCGCCGCTACATCAGGGGAAACGCCGGGCGTTCCGTCCTTCAGGCAAATTCCCATGAGAAGGATGTCTCGATGCGTCATTCGTTCGCGCTACGCAACCTGCTGGCCGTTGCCAGTTTCGCCTTGGTTGCGCCCGCGCTGGCTGCCCCTGTCGATCTGAACCTGCCCGCCCAGCCCCTGAGCCTGTCGCTGCGCCAACTGGGCGAAGCAGCCGGCTTGAGCATCGCCGCCGACAGCAGCCTGACCGGGCACCTGCACGCCCCCGCGGTAAGCGGCACGCTGGAACCCACGGTGGCGCTGCAGCAGTTGCTCGATGGCAGCGGCCTGACTTACCAGCGTGCGGGCAACACCCTGATCATCACCCGCCAGAGCGACACCGGCGCCTCGCTGGAACTGGGCGCCACCAGCATCACCGGCGCAGGCCTGGGTGACACCACCGACGGCACGGGCTCGTACACCACCGGCTCGACCAGCACAGCGACCAAGATGCCGCTGACCATCCGCGAAACGCCGCAGTCGATCAGCGTCATGAGCCGCCAGCGCATGGATGACCAGAACCTGACGCAGCTGACCGATGCGGTGCGTCAGACCCCAGGCCTGAGCGTGAACCAGAGCGGCAACATGGGCTCGGACAGCAGCGCCATCTACTCCCGCGGCTTCCAGGTACAGAACTACCAAATCGACGGCGAACCGCTGCTCAACAGCAATTACAACTCGGTATTCCAGACCAACGACCTGGCGCTCTACGACCGTATCGAAGTGATCCGCGGCGCCACGGGTTTGACCAATGGCATCGGCACTCCGGGCGCCACCATCAACCTGGTGCGCAAGCGCCCGACCAGCGAATGGAAGAGCAGCATTGGTCTGCAGGCAGGTTCCTGGGATAACAACGCCATCGAACTGGACAGCGGCGGGCCACTCAATGAGAGCGGTAGCGTGCGGGGTCGCATGGTCGCCGTTTATCGCGATGCCGGCTCGCATGTCGACCGCCTGCAGGAGCGGCACAAGGTGCTGTACGGCATCGTCGAGGCCGACCTGACACCAGACACCCTGCTCTCCATCGGCGCAGACGCACAGCAGCACGACGCCAACAACCACGCCCGTGGTGGCCTGCCGCTGTACTTCAGCGATGGCTCGCGTACCGACTGGTCACGCTCGGCCTCGGCAGCCAGCACCTGGGCCTACTCCGAACGTCACTTCGCCTCCGGTTTTGCCTCCCTCGACCAACAATTGAACGATGACTGGAAGGCCAAGCTGACCCTCAGCAGGGGACGCTACGCGTTCGACGAAGTGCTCGGTTATGCCGGTGCCCGGGTCTATCCGAATCGTGAAACCGGCGGTGGTGGCATGCTCTACGGCGGCCGCTGGGGCGCCAAACCGGTGCAGGACAGCCTCGACATGCACCTGCGCGGCAGCTTCGAGCTACTCGGCCAGCAGCATGACCTGGTGATCGGCCACTCCCGCCAACAGACCCGCTACAAAGCGGACAACTATGACCTCTGGCGTTTCGCCGGCTGGAGCAGCGACATTCCCAGCTATTACGGCTGGGATGGCAAGACTCCGGCAGAGCCCAATATTCCGGTTAACGGGCGCATGAATTACAACGAGAAGCAGCAGGCGACCTACACCAGCATGCGCCTGCGCGCGACCGACAAACTGTCGGTATTCCTCGGCGGCCGCGTGACCGACTGGGAGAACGTGCAGAAGACCGACAACTACGGCGGCGTCGACGATGAAACCACCCGACGTACCGAAACCGGTGTGTTCACGCCGTTCGCAGGTGTCGTCTATGAGCTGGACGACACCTGGTCGGCCTATGCCAGCTACACCAGCATCTTCAAGCCACAGAGCAATCGTCTGCTCGACGGCAGCTTCATCGACCCGCTGGAAGGCGTGGGCTACGAGCTGGGGGTCAAGGCAGGCTTCTTCGAGGATCGCCTGAATTTCTCCACGGCGATCTACCAGATCGAGCAGGACAACCTTGCCGTCTCCATACCGGGTGAGTTCGCCCCTAATGGTGATCAGGCGTACCGCGCCGAATCCGGCACCAAAACCCGTGGTTTCGAGGTGGAGTTGAGCGGCGAGCTGGTGCCGGATTGGCAACTGACGGCCAGCTATTCGCGCAATATCGTCCAGGACAGTAACGGTAGAGCGCTGAATACCGATATCCCGCAAAACACCGCCAAGCTGTTCACCAGCTATCTGCTCGACAACCTGGGCAATGGCCTGACCGTGGGCGGCGGGGTGAACTGGCAGCACGCTATCTACAGCGACGCCATGGGGCCCAACAGCGTGCGCTTCACCCAAGGCAGCTACGCCGTGGTCGACCTGATGGCCCGCTACCCCATCACCGAGCAACTCAGCGCAACGCTCAACCTCAACAACCTGCTCGACAAGGAGTACTACACCAGCACGTCATCGGCCTACTACGGCACGCCACGCAATGCGACGCTGGGGTTGCGCCTGACGTTCTGAGCGAAACCAGCCCGGCGTGCGAATGCGCCGGGCTGGTTAGCGTGACCTCAGAAGTCCAGAGTGGCCGAGACCTTCAGGGTGCGCGGCTCACCCTGGGTCAGATAGCCGCCGTTGGTGGACGCCCAATAGGCCTTGTCAGCGACGTTCTCCAAACCTGCACGCAGGGTCAGCTGCCGCTCTTCGTCGAGCCTCATCGCATAACGAGCGCCAAGATCCACTCGCGTCCAGGCGGGGATGCTCAGAGTATTGGCAGAGTCGTAGTACTGGCCGCCGGTGCGCAGCAACAGCCCGTTGAAACTCAGGCCCGAAACACCTGGCACGTCCCAGTCGGCGCCGACGTTGTACTGAAACTCCGGGACACCGACAGCGCGGTTGCCATCATTGGCGCCACCGGCAGTGCCGCGCAATTCGGTATCCATCAGGGTCGCGCCAGCAAGCAGACGCAAGCCAGGCAGCGGTTCACCGAACAGATTCAGTTCCACACCACGGTTACGCTGCTCGGCGTCGACCCGATAGACATTGTCGGTTCCCGTGACGCCTTGGGGCTGCTCGATCCGATAAACCCCGAGGCTGCCGCCAAAGGTACCCCAGTCCAGCTTTACACCTGCCTCGATCTGCTTGGTGCGATAAGGCGCGAACATGGCCCCACGATTGACGGCAGCAGCAGGGGCAGACGGCCCCTGCTGAAGCGACTCGATGCTATTGGCATACAACGAAACCACGTCGCTCGCCTTGAAAACCAGGCCATAGGCCGGCGTGGTGATGCTGTCTTCGTAATTGGCGGTACGCGCACCACTGGCGGCGCTCCAGGCATCGGCGCCGATGGACTGGCGGCGCAGCCCAAGGGTCAGCAGCAGTCGCTCATCGAAGAAACCCAGGGTGTCGGAAACTGCAACGCTGCGGGTGATCACCTTGGCGGTCTTACGGGGGTCGTGAAGATCGCCGCTGACGCTCGCGACCGGCTCATTCACGGGTTGCGGGTCGTAGAGATTGCCGGGCCGGCGATTGGCTACAGTCGTCGACTCGAAGGCATTTCGCCGCTCCTGCCAAAGACCATTGGTGGAGACATTCAACTGGTGGCTGACAGGACCAGTCTGCAGACTGCCACGCAACCCGGCCACGCTGCTGAAGGTCTCCTGGTCGAGAGGCGAATACAACCGACCGACCTGCCCGCGACCATCCGGGGACGCAACATACACCGAGGAATACACACCATTCTCCCGGGTGTACTTGCCGCCGCCGGCGAGGTAGGCCGTCCAGTTGTCGCTCAGATCGTACTCGGCGTTGAACATGCCGTAGGTATCTTCCAACTGCGACCAGCTCCAGGGCTGAGAGTAATTGGCATCCGAATCCGGCACCTTCGGTACCTTACCGCCCAGCCCAGCGGGGGTCAGATAGACCACCGAACGGCCTTCGTTGATGCGCTGCTTCTGATAGCCGAAATCGGTCGACAGGCGCAGCCGCTCACCGCGGTAGTCGAGACCGACGGCGGCCAGGCTGAAGTGCGAGTGCTCGCCGTCAACCGCCGTTTCACCATCACGCTTGGCCACATTGATCCGCGCTCCGAAGCGATTGTCTTCACCAAAACGGCGCCCCAGATCCACATGACCACCCGTACGCGCGCTACTGGCGTAATCGAGGGTGATACTGCGATTGGGCGTGTCCTCGGCACGCTTGGAGACCACATTGATCGCGCCGCCAACCCCACTTCCGCCCGGTGCAACGCCATTGAGAAACGCGTTGGCGCCTTTGAACACTTCGACACGCTCGACAGCTTCGGTGGAAATGATCTGCCGCGGCAGAATCCCGTACAGGCCGTTGAACGCAATATCGTCGGTGTACAGCTGGAAACCGCGCACCACGAACACCTGGGAGAAGTTGCCGAAACCGTTGGACTGACGGATCGCCGGATCACTGGCCAGCACTTCACCCAGGCTGCGCGCCTGGCGGTTCTCGATCAGTTCGCTGGTATAACTGGCCGCACTGAACGGCACATCCTGCATATCCTGATTGCCCAGCATACCAATGCGCGCACCTCTGGCGACCTGGCCACCGGCGTATTCCACCGGCAGGTCGAGACGGCCTTCGGCCTGGCCGCTGACGGTGGTGGCGCCGAGTTGCAGCGCGTCGTTGCCCTGGCTGAGCGGCACCAGTGTCACGGTGCCCTGCTGGTCGATCTGGTAGCTGAGGCCACTGCCCTGCAGCAGCAACTGCAGGCCTTCGGCAACCGAGTAATCGCCCTTCAAGGCAGGCGCCTGACGATCACTCTGGGTCAGGCTGGCGTCGTAGAGCAGACGCACATTGGCCTGCTCGGCGAAATCGGTCAGCGCAGCATCGAGGCGCTGGGCAGGCAGGTCGAACTCCAGCGCTGACGCGGTCGTGGCAACGAGCAGCAGGTGGGCGGCAGCCAGTGCCTGGAAAAGAGGAGAACGCGTCATGCGCATGCTGGGTTTCCTGTGTTCTGCCAAAGTTCATGCGAAAAAGTCGCATTTGCAGAAACGGAAGACGAAACGCCGATGCGTTTCTGAACCAGGAACGTAAGTATTTTTACGTCAGCCGCTAAATATCTATCGTGGAACCTGCAAGACCGGCCCGGCATCGCTGAAGACCGCGCTGCGAAAACCTCAGTTGCGGCTTACCAGCAGCAGCCCGGGCAGCCTTACCAAGCGCACCGGCAGGTTGCTTTCGATGGCGCGCAGCACCGCCTGCGGGTCGTCATGGGCGAAAACGCCGGTCACCTTAAGGTCACGCACGCTCTGGTCGAGAAAGATCACCCGCTGGCTCTGGCTGCGCTCCAGTTCGGCGAATACGTCGCTCAATGGCTGCGCGCGAAACACCAGCTTGCCGCGCTGCCAGGCCAGTTGCTGACGGGCATCGAGTGGCTGCACAGGCTCCAGTTGATCACCGCTCCAGCGCACTTGCTGGTTGGCGCCTACCGGCAGCGCTTGCTCGCGAGCATCGCTGGCCTGCACCTGCCCTTCGGTCACGGCAAGTACTACCTGACCACCGCTGTAGTCGACATCGAAGCGGGTACCGGTCACGCGAATACGCGCCAGTCCGGCCTCGACGAAGAACGGCCGGCTGGCATCTTTGGCCACCTGGAAATCCGCTTCACCCCGATACAGACGAATGCTCCGGCGCCCTTCGCTGATGCTCCAGTCCAGCGCGGTAGCGCCATTGAGCGTCAGCACGGTGCCATCTTCCAATTCGACGATGCGCACTTCGCCCGGAGCGGTCGCCAGGTCGGCGTACCAGCCCACCCAGGTGCCCTGGGGCAGCCAAAGGGCCAGGAGCAGTATGGCGGCGCTCGCCAGTGGTACAGCCCAACGCAGCCGCCGGCCACGACGCAGTGGCAGAACCACTGCAGGCGAATCCGCAACCGCGGGCTGCTTGCCAAGCTGCCCCAGCAGCGCCCACAAACGATCTACTTCGCTGGCGGCCTGCTCGTGAGCCGGCGATGTGCTGCGCCACACCGCGGCGGCGACACGGTCGGCAGCGCTGGCGCGACCGGAATGCAGCAGTACCTGCCACTCTCGAGCCTGGGCGAGAAGCGAAGAATCGGTGGTCACGACATCAAGTCCATTTTCTGCTGACACTGTTCCAGGGCCTTGAGGATATAGCGTCCGGCCATGCTTTCGGAAACACCGAGGCGCTGACCGATTTCCTTCTGGGTCAGACCCTCGAGGCGGTTCCATAACAGGGCCTGACGCAAATGAGGGGGCAGATCCTGAAGAATATCGTCCAGGCGGGCAAGCTGTTGACCATCACCGACGATCTGCTCGGGCCCAGGCTGATCCGACTCCAGCTCCACCGACACGCTTTCCTGCACTGGCCGTGCCTGCTGCTGACGACGGTGGTCGATGATCAGGTTGCGGGCGATGCGGTAAAGAAAAGCACGCAGATTCTCGACTTCTCCCGTGCCACGGCGCTGAAAGCGCAGCCAGGTTTCCTGGCGCAAGTCGGCCGCCAGCTCGTCGCACTTCACCTGGCGGGTGAAGAAGCGCAGCAACTCGCCCGCATGGCGCTGGAACTGGCCTTCCTGGGCATCGGAGTCATGGGGCGGGCGCACTCGGGAATCCCGTGCAGGAAAGGGGTTGCGAACATATATCCGCTGATAATTATTTTCAATAAAAGGCGACCAGCGTTCTACCGCCCCATCTCGGCACTCGCCATAACGGCAAGGCTGCGCAGTCACCTATACTGCGCAGCCCTGATGGAGCGCTGCATGTTTCGTGATGCCTGGCGCCACGCGCCGACCCACCGCAAGGTCTGGGCGCTGGCTGCACCGATGATCCTCTCCAACCTGTCCGTGCCACTGGTGGCGCTGGTCGACACAGCCGTGGTCGGTCACCTGCCCCATGCTCATCAATTGGGCGCAGTGGCGGTGGGTAGCAGCCTGTACATCCTAATCGTCGGTCTCCTCGGTTTTCTGCGCATGGGCACCACGGGCTTCGCCGCCCAGGCTTGCGGCCGGGGGGATGGCGGCGCATTGCGTCAGGTGCTGGTGCAGGGCCTGCTGCTCGCCGCATTGCTGGCACTGACCCTCGGTGCGCTGGCGGTTCCCTTCAGCGGTCTGGCCTTGGGGCTGATGAATCCGTCGGCCGAGCTGGATGCACTAACCCGCGAATTTCTGCATACCCGCCTGCTCGGCCTGCCGGCCGCATTGGCCAACTTCGCCTTGATCGGCTGGCTGCTCGGCGCCCAGAACGCCCGCGCGCCCCTGGTGATGCTGCTGGTCACCAACCTGCTGAACATCGTGCTGTCGCTGTGGTTCGTGTTGGGCCTCGACTGGGAAGTCGTTGGCGCTGCCCGCGCGGCGGTGCTGGCTGAGTGGGGTGGCCTGCTGGTGGGCCTGGCGCTGACCCGAGGCGCACTGCGTCGTCATCCTGGCAGCACGCAATGGGCGGCGATGGGCAAGTGGCAGAGCTGGAGCGCGCTGCTGGGCGTCAACCGCGATATCTTCCTGCGCTCCCTGGCGCTGCAGGCGGTGTTTCTGCTGATCACCATTCAGGGGGCACGCCTGGGCGACGCCACCGTGGCAGCCAACGCGCTGCTGCTCAATGGCCTGCTGGTAACCGCCTATGCCCTGGACGGGCTGGCCCACGCGGTCGAGGCACTGTGCGGTCACGCCATCGGCGCACGCGACCGCCTGGCGCTCAGACGCAGCCTGATCGTCGCCGGTTTCTGGTCGTTGCTTGCCAGCGTGCTATTCGCGCTGGCGTTTGGCGCCGGCGGCCACCTGTTCGTTAACCTGCAGACGGACATCCCGGTTGTACGCGAAACGGCCGGACACTACCTGCCCTATCTCGCCCTGCTGCCGCTGTTCGCGGTCTGGAGCTACCTGCTCGACGGCCTGTTTATCGGCGCCACACGTGCCCGGGAGATGCGCAACGCCATGCTCGTGGCCCTGGCCCTCGGCCTGCCAATCGCCCTGGCACTGCAGGGCTTTGGCAACCACGGCCTGTGGATGGCGTTCCTGGCCTTCATGGCCCTGCGCGGCCTGACCCTGGGCGCCCTGGCCTGGCACCTGGCGCGCCGCGACCTGTGGCTGGCAACTCCCAGCGGCCGGTAATGCCAGGCTACTATTGACTCGATCTGAAGGCGCGCTCAGTGGAAGGTTGATGGGCTTCGGCCCAACCATTTTCGTGGATCGGCCGCGAACCGCGTCAAAATCCCTCGCTTTGCGCTCCAGCCAGCGCCCTTATGCTCGCGGCCTTATGCTGCAGCAGCCGAACGCAACGGCTGCTGCCAGCCACTTGGCGCAACCACCACTTACAGCACACCCCATGGCGTAGCTCGCTGGCTCCGCTATCATGGCGCGATCAACGCCCCACGAGATGCCCATGCCACGTTTCCTCTGCCTGCTGTTGTTGCTCTTCGTCCTGCCTGCCAGCGCCGGTGTTTTCGACAGCCGCCCGAACGCCGCACCTCTCGGCCAGGCGCTTAATAACAGCGCGGATTTTCTGCCCGTACACGAGGCGTTCAAGCTGAGCCTGGTGAACAGCACGCCCACTTCCGCGACCTTGCGTTTCGTCGCGGCCGAGGGCTATTACCTCTATCATCACCAGTTCAAGTTCAAGGTCGAGCCCGCTGCGCTGGCGGGCGCGCCCGTGGAAGTGCCGGAAGGCCTGCACAAGAACGACCAGTACTTTGGCGACGTGCAGGTGTTCTACGAGGTGCTGGATGTCGAGGTGCCGCTCAACAATCCGGATAATCGCCCACTCAACCTCGCCGTCACTTACCAGGGCTGCGCAGACAAAGGCCTGTGCTATCCGCCAGAAACCGAGACGCTGGCCATCAATGGCGGGGTTGCCGCTTCGAGTGGCGAAGCGCTGTCGAGCAAAGCTGGGTGGAGCTGGGCCGATCTGGCGCTGATGTTCGCAGCCGGCCTGACGCTGACCTTCACGCCCTGCGTGCTGCCCATGCTGCCAATCCTCTCCGGCGTAGTGCTGCGTGGCCGCCCGAGCAGAGGTCGCGGACTGGCGCTGTCGCTGGCCTACGTGTTGCCGATGGCGGCCTGCTATGCCGCCCTCGGTGCCCTGATGGGGCTGTTCGGCGCCAAGCTCAACCTGCAGGCAATGCTGCAATCCCCATGGATTCTGGTGCCGTTCGCGCTGTTCTTCGCGGTGTTCGCGGTGGCCATGTTCGGCGTCTTCGAACTGCGCCTGCCGGCCTTCATCCGCGAGCGTCTGGATCGCAAGGCAGCGCAGACACAAGGTGGCACTCTGGCCGGCGCAGCGACGCTGGGCGTGCTTTCCAGCCTGATCGTTTCCCCCTGCATCACCGCGCCGTTCACCGCGCTGCTGCTCTATATCAGTAGCACTGGCGATGCAGTCGGTGGTGCGTTGCAACTGTTCGCTCTCGGCTTGGGCATGGGCACGCCGCTGGTGATCTTCGCAGCTGGCGGCGGCGCGCTGCTGCCCAAATCCGGTACCTGGATGGTCGCTGTGCGCAACGCCTTTGGTGTGATGTTGCTGGCGGTATCGGTGTGGCTGCTCGAACGAGTCTTGCCCGGCAGTTTGTCGCTGGCGCTGTGGGGCCTGCTGGCCGCTGGCGTCGCGCTGTTCCTGGGAGCGCTGGAGTTCACGCCGAAAAGCGCGCGGGGCAAACTGGCCCAGCTCGCCGGCCTGGTTTTGCTGGTCTACGCCCTGGCAGCCTGGACGGGCGCCCTGCAAGGCCGCGACGACCCGCTGCGACCGCTGGGCAGTGGTTCGGCGGGCGCCGAGCAGAACACCACGACTGCCGGCAGTTGGCAAACCATCAGCACCCCTGCGGAACTGGACGCGGCCCTGGCGCAGGCCAAGGGCGCAGGCCAGCCACTGTTACTCGACTGGTACGCCGACTGGTGCATCAGCTGCAAGAAGATCGAGCGCGAGGTATTCAACTCACCACAGGTCGGCCCGCAGTTGGCTGACTATCATCTGCTGCGTTTCGACATGACCGACAGCACGGCAGCCCAACGCGCGCTGCTCGACCGCTACCAGCTGTTCGATCCGCCAGCGATCCAGCTGTTCGATGGCCGCGGCCAGGAATTGCACGACCTGCGGGTGGTCGGCGAGATCGACGCCGCGGGCTTTTCCGAGCGCCTGAATCAAGCACGAGAACGTTTTTAGGCAATTCGGTCACATCTTCGGCGAAAGATGCGGACATCGTGCCGACTACTCCCGAAAACTGGACATCCCTACGGCACTTCTGGCAGAGTCCGCGCAGCTAAAAAGAAGGAAGCACGGATCATGTCGACCCTACTGGTTTTGCACGGCCCCAATTTGAACCTGCTCGGTACCCGAGAGCCCGGCACCTATGGCGCCACGACCCTCGAGCAGATCAATCTCGACCTGGAGCAACGTGCCCGCGAGGCCGGCCATCATCTGCTGTACCTGCAGAGCAATGCCGAGTATGAGTTGATCGACCGTATCCATGCTGCCAGAGGCGAAGGCGTCGATTTCATCATCATCAACCCTGCCGCCTTCACTCACACCAGCGTCGCATTACGTGACGCGTTGCTGGCGGTGAGCATCCCATTCATCGAAGTGCACCTCTCCAATGTGCACAAGCGCGAGCCTTTCCGGCATCACTCCTACTTTTCCGACGTGGCGGTAGGCGTGATCTGCGGTCTCGGCGCCAGCGGTTATCGGCTGGCCCTCGAGGCGGCCCTGGAAAACCTGGCGAGCCAAAACACCTGAAACCGGCGCCTTGAAGCGGCGGTTCATTCGCACAACTTGAACGACCCTGACCAGACTGGGAGTTGAACACCTATGGATATTCGCAAAGTCAAAAAACTGATCGAGCTGCTGGAAGAGTCCGGCATCGACGAACTGGAAATCAAGGAAGGCGAAGAGTCCGTACGCATTAGCCGTCACGGCAAACAGCCGGCCTATGCCCAGCCTGTCTATGCACCGGCTCCGGCACCAGTTGCTGCAGCCGCTCCGGTTGCTGCCGAAGCCGCCGCACCAGTTGCTGCCAAGCTGAACGGCACCGTAGTGCGTTCGCCAATGGTCGGTACTTTCTACCGCGCTGCTTCGCCAACCTCGGGCAACTTCGTTGAAGTTGGTTCGACCGTGAAGAAAGGCGACATCCTCTGCATCGTTGAAGCGATGAAGATGATGAACCACATCGAGGCCGAAACCAGCGGCACGATCGAATCCATCCTGGGCGAGAACGGCCAGCCGGTGGAATACGATCAACCGCTGTTCACCATCGTCTGATGCACGGGGAACCCGTAATGCAGAAGCTGGAAAAAGTTCTGATCGCCAACCGCGGCGAGATTGCCCTGCGCATCCTGCGTGCCTGTAAAGAACTGGGCATCAAGACCGTAGCGGTGCACTCCACTGCCGACCGCGAACTGATGCACCTGGCCCTGGCCGATGAGTCGGTCTGCATCGGCCCGGCACCCGGCAACCTGTCGTACCTGAACATCCCGGCGATCATCAGTGCCGCGGAAGTCACCGGTGCGACCGCCATCCACCCCGGCTACGGCTTCCTCGCGGAAAACGCCGATTTCGCCGAGCAGGTGGAAAACTCCGGTTTTGCCTTCATCGGCCCGAAAGCCGACACCATTCGCCTGATGGGTGACAAAGTGTCGGCCAAGCAGGCCATGATCAAAGCTGGCGTACCGGTGGTGCCTGGCTCTGACGGCCCGCTGCCAGAGGACGAAGCAACCGCTCTGGCGATTGCCCGCGAAGTCGGCTACCCAGTGATCATCAAGGCCGCTGGCGGCGGCGGTGGTCGCGGCATGCGCGTGGTGTGGAAAGAAGAAGAGCTGATCAAGTCGGCTCGACTGACCCGCAGCGAAGCCGGTTCGGTGTTCGGTAACCCAATGGTCTACCTGGAGAAATTCCTCGGCAATCCACGTCACGTGGAAGTCCAAGTGCTCTCCGACGGCCAAGGCAACGCCATCCACCTCTATGACCGCGACTGCTCGCTGCAGCGTCGTCACCAGAAGGTACTAGAAGAAGCCCCGGCTCCGATGATCGACGAGAAGGCCCGCGCCGAAGTGCTCAAGCGCTGCGTCGATGCCTGTATCGAAATCGGCTATCGCGGTGCCGGCACGTTCGAATTCCTCTATGAAGACGGTCGTTTCTACTTCATCGAGATGAACACCCGCGTACAGGTCGAGCACCCGGTTACCGAAATGGTCACCGGCATCGACATCGTCAAGGAGATGCTCAGCATCGCCGCGGGCAACAAGCTGTCGTACAAGCAGGAAGATGTGAAGCTTCTGGGCCACGCCCTGGAGTGCCGCATCAACGCCGAAGACCCGGATACCTTCATGCCTTGCCCCGGCAAGGTGAAGCACTTCCACGCGCCAGGCGGTTTCGGCGTACGTGTCGACTCGCACCTGTACAGCGGCTACACCGTACCGCCGAACTACGACTCGCTGATCGGCAAGCTGATCACCTACGGCACCACTCGTGACGAGGCCCTGGCCCGCATGCGTAATGCCCTGGAAGAAATCGTCGTCGACGGCATCAAGACCAACGTGCCTCTGCACCGCAACCTGGTTGTGGACAAGGGCTTCTGCGAAGGCGGCGTGAATATCCACTACCTGGAAAAGAAACTGGGTATGGATAAGCACTAAGCAACGAGCAGTATGTTGTGTGTATGACAGGGAGCGGCCAAGGCCGCTCCCTTGTTTTTTCCGGTCGTATTATCATTGACCGCCTTTTTTCTGCAGCCCGAGCCTCCGCCTCGAGGCTGCCTGCACGGGAGCCATCCATGCCCTGGTTACAACTGCGCCTCGCCATCACCCCAGAACAGGCTGAAACCTACGAAGATGCCTTGCTCGACGTCGGCGCGGTATCGGTTACCTTCATGGATGCCGAAGATCAGCCGATCTTCGAGCCGGATCTGGGCACCACGCCCCTGTGGAGCAACACCCACCTGCTCGCCCTGTTCGAAGCCGACACCGATGCCGAGGCCCTGAGCGCCCACTTGCAGTTGCTGACCGGCGGCGAATTGCCCGAACATCACTTCGAGGCGATTGCCGACCAGGATTGGGAGCGCAGCTGGATGGACGGCTTCGCGCCGATGCGCTTCGGCCAACGCCTATGGATCGTACCAAGCTGGCACGAAGCACCCGAGCCGGACGCGGTCAACCTGCTGCTCGACCCCGGCCTGGCGTTTGGCACCGGCACCCACCCAACCACCTCGCTGTGCCTGCAATGGCTCGATGGCCAGGAACTGGAAGGCTGCAGCGTGCTGGACTTCGGCTGCGGCTCGGGAATCCTGGCGATCGCCGCCTTGCTGCTCGGCGCACCATACGCAGTCGGCACCGATATCGATCCTCAGGCCCTTGAAGCTTCGCGCGACAACGCCGGGCGCAACGGCATCGCCGACGAGCGCTTCCCGGTCTACCTGCCGGCCGACCTGCCCCAGGAGCCAGCCGATGTCGTGGTCGCCAACATTCTCGCCGGGCCGCTGGTCAGCCTGGCGCCGCAGATCACCCGCCTGGTGAAAAGCGGTGGCCGTCTGGCACTGTCGGGCATCCTCGCCGAACAAGCCGAGGACGTGCGCGCCGCCTACGAGCCAAACTTCCTGCTTGACCCAACCGCAACGCTGGATGGTTGGGTACGTATCAGCGGTGTACGCCGTTGATGAGTGAAGGTGACTGACCTTCCCGCGGATTACGCCTTTGGCTAATCCAGGCTACTCAAGTCGCAACTGCCCGACGACGCCGATGCCGTAGTGTTGGCTCGTCAGGCAGTTGAGTTAGACTAACCGCCCGTTTTCGCCGCCACCCCGGCCGCCGGATTGCGCATGACCGAAAGTTTCATCACCCAATGCCCGAACTGCAGCACCAGCTTCCGCGTGAACCTGGCTCAGCTCGGTATTGCCCAGGGTTCAGTGCGCTGCGGCGCCTGCCTGCAGGTGTTCAACGCTGCTCGCCAGTTGCGCGAGCAGGGCCACAACATCCCGGACATGCGCGCGACCGCGCCTACAGCACCCAAGACACCTGCACCTGCACCTGCACCTGCACCTGCACCTGCACCTGCACCTGCACCTGCACCGAGTATTGCGCAAGAAGCGGCGCCGCCCGCCAAGCCTGCCAGCAAGCTCGATGACGAAACGCTGTGGATTCACGACGACCTGGATCTCGATGACCTGGACTTGGACGAAGAGCTGGCCAAGCTCGAAGCACAGGAACAGCAGCTCTCTCGCCAGTTCCTGGAGCTTGACCAGCCCTCACGGCAGACGCCGCGCTTCGACCAGCTGGAAGAAGATAACGAACCAGCCGATGACGAGCGCTGGGCCGAGGCACTGCTGCGCGACGATCCGCCCGTCAGCAAACTGGAGCTCGAACCACTCATTGAGCCGTCATTATTGGACTCGCCGGACTTCGGTCAGCCACCACCGCCAAGCACCAGCGTGCCTGACGATGTGCCACCGATTCCAAATACACCCGGCATCCGCGACCTGATCGACACCCCCCAAAAACGCAGCACTACGCGCACCGATGCCGAGCCAACCTTTAGCCTCAGCGCACAACGCGATAACGAACCTGCCGCCATTGAGCCTGAGCACCCAGACGACGACCTGGAAGAGCCGTCGCCGCCCAAACAGAAGAGCGCCCAGCGCACGCGCGCGCGCAGCGAACCGAACCTGCGTGGCGACGCGCTGTTCGAGCTCGAAGAAGAGCCATTGCAGCTCGACTGGCAGCCACCGCGCAAACCCTGGGGGCGCTGGCTAGGCTGGGGGCTGCTGAACCTGCTCGCTGCTGCTGCACTGGCTGGGCAATACGTGATCTATCACTACGCCGAGCTGGCGCGCCAGGATCAGTACCGCCCCTGGTTCGAGCAGGCGTGCCCGGTGCTCGGCTGCAGCCTGCCCTCGAAAGTCGATATCGAGCAGATCAAGAGCAGCAATCTTGTCGTACGCAGCCATCCGGAATTTAGCGGAGCACTGGTCGTCGACGCGATCCTCTACAACCGCGCGCCCTTCTCCCAGCCATTTCCGCTGTTGGAGATGCGCTTTGCTGACCTTAACGGTCAATTGATCGCCAGTCGCCGCTTCAAACCCAGCGAATACCTGGCGGGCGAGCTCGCCGGCCAGGCGGAAATGCCGCCGCAGACGCCGATCCATATCGCCCTCGACATTCTCGACCCCGGCGCCCGCGCGGTGAACTACAGCCTCAACTTCCACTCGCCAGAGTAGCCGCAGCCAGCCGATGGACGGCTGCAAGTGAGCAGCCGTCTGCAACGCGGCAACCAGGCAGCGCGACGGCAAACCACAGGTCAACTGTTCAGATTTTGTTCAAAACCACCTTTATCCGGTCATTCAGAGCGGGTATGATCTCCACCCTTTTTCGCACTCTCCTACTGGTCTCAACAGCACGTCTCTTGAGCAGGGAAGCCCTATGTCGGCGCTAAGCATCGGCCCCTATACATTGCCCAATCGACTGATCCTGGCCCCAATGGCCGGCGTCACCGATCAGCCATTCCGACAGCTTTGCCGCCGCCTTGGCGCCGGCATGGTGGTGTCGGAGATGGTCACCAGCGATGTGCGCCTGTGGAATACGCGTAAATCGAGCCTGCGCATGATCCACGATGGTGATCCGGAGCCACGCTCCGTGCAGATCGCCGGTGGGGATCCGCAGATGCTCGCCGAGGCAGCCCGCGCCAACGTGCAACTGGGCGCCCAGATCATCGACATCAACATGGGTTGCCCGGCCAAGAAGGTCTGCAACAAGGCCGCTGGCTCCGCGCTACTCAAGGATCAGCCACTGGTGCAGGCGATCCTCGAGGCGGTGGTCGCCGCGGTAGACGTCCCGGTCACGCTGAAGATCCGCACCGGCTGGGACAGACAGAACAAGAACGGTGTTGACGTGGCACGTATCGCCGAACAATGCGGCATCGTCGCCCTCGCCGTACACGGCCGCACCCGCGCCGACCTGTACACCGGCGACGCCGAATACGACACCATTGCCGCCATCAAGCAGGCGGTGTCCATCCCGGTATTGGCCAATGGCGATATCGACTCACCGGAAAAGGCCGCCCACGTGCTGGCCGCAACCGGTGCCGATGGTCTGCTGATCGGCAGGGCCGCCCAAGGGCGCCCATGGATTTTCAGAGAAATAGAGCATTACCTGCGCACCGGTGCCCATTGCCCCGCCCCGGCGCTGACCGAAATTGAACGCATTCTGCTCGAGCACCTGGCCGCCCTCCACGCCTTCTACGGCGATGTGATGGGTGTGCGCATCGCCCGCAAGCATGTTGGCTGGTACCTCGCCACGCTACCCGGCGCCCGCGAGTTCCGAGCCGAGTTCAATCGTCTGGACAGCCAGGAGGCGCAGTGTGCAAGCGTTCGCCAGTTCTTCGGTGAACGCTACAACGACGGAAAAGGGGTGGCCGCATGACATTGTTGAACGAGACTTTAGGAAGTGGGATTGCACCCGTGAGCGACAACACCAGTTTGAAACAGCACCTCAATACGCCGAGCGAAGAAGGCCAGACCCTGCGCGGCAGTGTCGAAAAAGCCCTGCACAACTACTTCGCTCACCTTGAAGGTGCGGACGTCACAGACGTCTACAATCTGGTGCTCACCGAAGTGGAAGCCCCACTGCTGGAAACCGTCATGAACTACGTGAAGGGTAACCAGACCAAAGCCTCCGAGCTGCTCGGCCTGAACCGCGGCACCCTGCGCAAGAAGCTCAAGCAGTACGACCTGCTGTAACTCACCGAATGCATGAAGAAGGGCGGCTCCAAAAGCCGCCCTTTTTACTGATTAACCCGCTCTGATGGATTCTGTAATGACCGACCAGACCACTCGCCTCCCCGTCCGCCGTGCGCTGATCAGCGTGTCCGACAAGACCGGCATCCTCGAATTCGCCCGCGAGCTCGTCGCCCTCAACGTGGAAATCCTCTCCACCGGCGGCACCTACAAGCTGCTCAAGGACAATGGCGTGGCGGCAGTGGAAGTGGCCGACTACACCGGTTTTCCGGAGATGATGGACGGCCGGGTGAAGACCCTGCACCCGAAAATTCACGGTGGCATCCTTGGCCGTCGCGCCCTCGACGGCGCAGTGATGGACGAGCACGGCATCAAGCCGATCGACCTGGTTGCCGTCAACCTGTACCCCTTCGCCGCCACCGTCGCCAAGCCGGGCTGTGACCTGGCCGACGCCATCGAGAACATCGATATCGGCGGGCCGACCATGGTGCGTTCGGCTGCAAAAAACCACAAAGATGTGGCCATCGTGGTCAATGCCGGCGATTACGCCGCGGTCATCGACTCCCTGAAAATCGGTGGCCTGTGCTACGCCCAGCGCTTCGACTTGGCCCTCAAGGCCTTCGAGCACACCGCGGCCTATGACGGCATGATCGCCAACTACCTGGGCACCATCGACCAGGGCCGCGACACACTGTCCACCGAAGACCGCAGCTTGTTCCCGCGCACCTTCACCACCCAGTTCATCAAGGCGCAGGACATGCGCTACGGTGAAAACCCGCACCAGAAAGCCGCGTTCTACGTCGAGCATGCTAGCGAAGCCTGCGTGGCGACCGCCGTGCAGCTGCAGGGCAAGGAACTGTCGTTCAACAACGTGGCCGATACCGACGCCGCGCTGGAATGCGTGAAGAGCTTCGTCAAGCCAGCCTGCGTGATCGTCAAACACGCCAACCCGTGTGGCGTGGCCGTGGCGCTGGACAGCGAAGGCGGCATCCGCAAGGCCTATGACCTGGCTTACGCCACCGATACCGAGTCGGCGTTTGGCGGCATCATCGCCTTCAACCGCGAACTGGATGGCGAAACCGCCAAGGCCATCGTCGAGCGCCAGTTCGTCGAAGTGATCATCGCCCCGAAAATCAGCGCCGCCGCCCGTGAAGTGGTCGCCGCCAAAGCCAACGTGCGTCTGCTCGAGTGCGGCGAATGGCCGACCGACCGCGCCCCGGGCTGGGATTTCAAACGCGTCAACGGCGGTCTGCTGGTACAGAGCCGCGATATCGGCATGATTACCGCCGACGATCTGAAGATCGTCACCCAGCGCGCGCCGAGCGAGCAGGAAGTCCATGACCTGATCTTCGCCTGGAAAGTAGCCAAGTTCGTCAAATCCAACGCCATCGTCTACGCCAAGAGCCGCCAGACCATCGGCGTCGGCGCCGGCCAGATGAGCCGCGTCAACTCCGCGCGCATCGCCGCGATCAAGGCTGAACATGCTGGCCTGCAAGTCGCCGGCTCGGTAATGGCCTCCGATGCCTTCTTCCCATTCCGCGACGGCCTGGATAACGCTGCTGCCAATGGCATCACTGCAGTGATCCAGCCTGGCGGCTCGATGCGCGATGCTGAAGTGATCGCTGCCGCCGACGAAGCCGGTATTGCCATGGTCTTCACCGGCATGCGCCATTTCCGCCACTGATTGGCTGGTGGATGGCTTCGGCCATCCACCCTGCGTCAGCCCTATTTCGTAGGGTGGATAGTAAAAGCACTATCCACCGAACGGGCCCAAGGCCCGCCTCCATTGGGAGAGAGACATGAACGTATTGATCATCGGCAGCGGCGGTCGTGAACACGCCCTGGCCTGGAAAGTGGCGCAGGACAAGCGCGTCGAGAAAGTCTTCATCGCCCCGGGCAACGCTGGCACCGCCACCGAAGCCAAATGTGAAAACGTCGCCATCGACGTCCTGGATATCCAGGCGCTGGCCGATTTCGCCGAGCAGAACGTGCAACTGACCATCGTCGGCCCGGAAGCGCCACTGGTCAAAGGTGTGGTCGATCTGTTCCGTACCCGCAAGCTGGATATCTTTGGCCCCACTGCGGCAGCCGCCCAGCTGGAAGGCTCCAAGGCCTTCACCAAGGATTTCCTGGCGCGCCAGAACATCCCTACCGCCGACTACCAGAATTTCACCGAAGTGGAGCCTGCCCTGGCCTACCTGCGTGAAAAAGGCGCGCCTATCGTGATCAAGGCCGACGGCCTGGCGGCAGGCAAAGGCGTGATCGTCGCCCTGACCCTGCAGGAAGCCGAAGACGCCGTGCGCGACATGCTCGCCGGCAATGCTTTCGGCGAAGCCGGTTCGCGGGTGGTGATCGAGGAATTCCTCGACGGCGAAGAAGCCAGCTTCATCGTCATGGTCGACGGCGAGAACGTGTTGCCGATGGCCACCAGCCAGGATCACAAGCGCGTTGGTGATGCCGACAGCGGCCCGAACACCGGTGGCATGGGTGCTTACTCGCCAGCTCCGGTGGTAACCGCCGAGGTGCACAAGCGGGTGATGGACGAAGTCATCTACCCAACCGTGCGCGGCATGGCGGCCGAAGGCAATGTCTACACTGGATTCCTGTACGCGGGCCTGATGATCGACAAGGCCGGTAAGCCGAAGGTCATCGAATTCAACTGCCGTTTCGGCGACCCGGAAACCCAGCCGATCATGGTGCGTCTGGAGTCCTCTCTGGTGCTGCTGGTAGAGGCCGCACTGGCCAAGGCGCTGGACAAGGTCGAAGCACGCTGGGATCCACGCCCAACCGTCGGCGTCGTGCTGGCTGCCGGCGGTTACCCAGGCGACTACGCCAAGGGTGACGTGATCGAAGGCCTCGACGACGCCGCCACGCTGGAAGGCAAGGTGTTCCACGCCGGTACCGCGCTGAAAGACGGCCAGGTCGTCACTGCCGGCGGCCGTGTGCTCTGCGCCACAGCCATCGGCGCCAGCGTTGCCGACGCCCAGCAGCAGGCTTACCGCCTGGCCGAGAAGATTCGCTGGAACGGCATGTTCCACCGCAACGATATCGGCTACCGCGCGATCGCCCGCGAGCGTGGCGAAAACTGAGGTAACAAGACGGCGGCATCAATCGATGCCGCCTGTCTGCAATACCTGAGCACTACGGATCATCGAGCTGCCCAGGCTGTCAGGATAGCGTCTCAGTGTCATAGTCTGCGCCCCTACAGCTGGCTATAATCCAGCCGTACCACCTAAAAGGGATTGCCTCGTGCGACGGCTCAGGATTGCCATAGGTTTACTCGTTAGCCTGCTATTAGCCGGTGCCTGCCTGCCGGGCATGGCAGCGCCACATAAGGCCTCAGCTCCCTATGCCAGTGGCTGGTCGGTATTCGTCGACGACAACGCCCAGATGACGCTGGAGGAGGTGCGCAACCAGCGCAACCAGTTCCTCCCACTCGATAACCTCGCCTTTACTTACCCTCCCAGCCAGAAAGCCGTGTGGTTGCGTTTCGACGTGCCTGAACACGGAGCACCCTACTGGCTTTGGGTATTCGCCCCGCGCGTGCAGTTGCTCGATTACTACCTACTGCAAGGCACACAGGTCGAGCAGAGCGTGCACACCGGCGAATCGATGCCGCTAAGCTCACGGCCGCTGCCCTCGCGTGCGTACCTGATGTCCTTACCCAATGACGGGCAGGCGCGGGAAGTCTATGTACGGATGACCTCCAACCATCCACTGATGGCCTGGTTCAAGGTCATCGACGAGAGCGAACTGGTCAGCCTGGAAAAACCTGCCTACCTGTTCGGCGCCCTGCTCGGTGCCCTGCTACTGGTGGTGGTCTACAACCTGCTTCGCTTCGCCTACGCGCGCTCGGTCTGCAGCCTCTGGCTCGCTGGCCTGCATAGCGGGCTGGCGATTTGCGCGGCGGCGAACCTGGGTATGCTCGCGTTATGGGTGCCGAGCCTCGGTTACAACCAGTCGCTGATCGCCGATATCAGCGCGCTGATTGCCGCGTTCTGCCTATCGTCCTTCGCGCTCGGTTTCTTTCGCAGCACGCCGATGCGGCACCACAAGCTCAACTGGCTGCTGCAGGGGCATGCGCTACTGGCCCTTGGGCTGGGGCTGATCATTGCGATCACTGGCCTGCTCTGGTACAGCGCGCTGGTCTACCTGACAGTATTGTTGGGCACGCTGAGTGTGCTGGTCGTTAGCAGCGTGCATTGGCATAACGGTTACCAGTCGGCACGGCTGCTCGTCAGCGGCATGGTGGTCTTCAATGTCGGTTTCGGACTGTTCATCCCGATTCTCCTCGGTTTCAATCAGCTCGACCCCGGCTGGCTGGTGACTGGCGTCTTCACCATCGCCACGCTAAGCGGTGTGGTGCTCAGTGCCGCCCTGGCCGAGCACCAGCGGCAGTTGCAGCGGGCCGCCTCGCGGGCACGAACCGCATTGGCCACCAACGATGCGGAGATGAAAGCCAAGGCCGAGTTTCTCGCCAAGATCAGCCACGAGATCCGCACCCCCATGAACGGCGTGCTAGGCATGACCGAGTTGCTGCTCGGCACGCCGCTGTCGGCGAAACAGCGTGACTACGTGCAGACCATCCACAGTTCCGGCAACGAGTTGCTCAACCTGATCAACGAGATTCTCGACATCTCCAGGTTGGAGTCCGGGCAGATCGAACTGGACGACGTGCAGTTCGATCTCAACGCCTTGACCGAAGATTGCCTGAACATCTTCCGCGCCAAGGCCGAACTGCAAAAGATCGAACTGATCAGTTTCATCCAGCCCCAGGTGCCAAGAATCGTCAGCGGCGATCCGACACGCCTGCGGCAAACCCTGCTGAGCCTGCTCGACAACGCCTTCAAACAAACCAGCGAAGGCGAGATTCTGCTGGTGGTGGCGCTCGATACCAGCGGTGAGCAACCACGCCTGCGCTTCGCCGTGCAGGACAGTGGCCATCCGCTCAATGCCAGCGAACGCGACGCACTGCTCAATACCGAACTGCAAAGCAGTGACTTCCTGTCTGCTACCCGCCTGGGCGGTCGCCTGGGGCTGATCATCGCACGCCAGTTAATTCGTCTGATGGGCGGCGAATTCGGCATTCAGAACGGCGGCAACCAGGGCTCGACCCTGTGGTTGACCCTGCCGCTGGACAACGCCCGCCTGCAACAGCCAAGCACCGATATCGACGCCACGCTACAGGGCGCCCGCCTGCTGGTGGTGGACGACAACGATACCTGCCGCAAGGTCTTGCTGCAGCAATGCAACGCCTGGGGTATGAACGTCAGCAGCGTGCCTTCGGGCAAGGAAGCGCTGGCCCTGCTGCGCACCAAGGCACATATGCGCGAATACTTCGACGCGGTGCTGCTCGATCAGGACATGCCCGGTATGAGTGGCATGCAGTTGGCCGCGAAGATCAAGGAAGACCCGAGCCTCAACAACGATATCCTGATCATCATGCTCACCGGCATCAGCCATGCGCCGAGCAAGGTCATTGCGCGCAATGCCGGCATCAAGCGCATCCTCGCCAAGCCAGTGGCAGGCTACACACTCAAAGCCACCCTGGCTGACGAGTTGGATCAGCGTCAGCGTGGACAGCGTGCCCCCATGGCTGTCAGTACCACACCGCTGGTGGTGCCGGAAGACTTCCGCATCCTGGTCGCCGAAGACAACAGCATTTCCACCAAGGTGATTCGCGGCATGCTCGGCAAGCTCAACGTGCAGCCCGATACGGCAAGCAACGGTGAAGAAGCACTGAGTGCGATGAAGGCACAGCGCTACGACCTGGTGTTGATGGATTGTGAAATGCCGGTGCTCGATGGTTTCTCTGCAACCGAGCAACTGCGCGCCTGGGAAATCGCCGAGCGCCGCCAACGCACTCCAGTGGTTGCATTGACCGCGCACATTCTCAATGAACACAAGGAACGCGCGCGGCTGGTCGGCATGGATGGCCACATGGCCAAGCCGGTGGAGCTGTCGCAGTTGCGTGATCTGATCGAATACTGGGTGGGCGAGCGCCAAGCGCAACCTGAAGACGACACCGTCCCCTCCTGATTCGGCTGCTAGAATCTCGCCGGCGCCAGCTGACATGGCGCTCTTCGTGCGCTTCATAGCGCCGCCTACGTCCAGACGAAGCGCCCCATGGATATCAAGCAGCTCAAGTTTCTGATCGCCCTCGACGAGACCCGCCACTTCGGCCAGGCGGCAGCGCGCTGCCACATAACGCAGCCGACGCTGTCGATGCGTCTGCGCAAGCTGGAAGACGAGCTGGGCCTGGAACTGGTGCGACGCGGACAGCGCTTCGAAGGTTTCAGCGCCGAAGGTGAACGCATCCTCGCCTGGGCCCGCAGCCTGATGGCGGCCCATGATGGGCTGTACGCAGAAGCAGCCGCCTGCCGTGGGCAACTGGTCGGCACCCTGCGCCTTGGCGTGGTGCCGCTGTCAGGTTTCGATCCGATGGATCTGGTACAGCTATTCGCCGAGCAGCATCCAGGGCTGCGCTTCCAGTTGTTCGCCCTGAGCAGCGACCAAATCCTTGAGCGCCTCGGCAGCAATCAGCTCGACCTCGGGCTGTCGTACCTCGACCGTCTCGACCGCGAACATTTCGACAGCCTGGAACTGGCCGCGACACACATGGGGCTGCTGTATGACCGTCGCCATTTTCAGTTCACGGAAACCACCCTGCGCTGGGAAAGCCTGGTCGACCTGCCGCTGGGCCTGCTGTCTGCCGGTATGCACTTTCGCCAGTCGATCGACCACAGCTTCCGCTCAAGGGGGCTGACACCTCTGCCGAAGCTGGAAACCGATGCCGTTCACCAGCTGCTGCAGGCCGTCAGCGCCGGCCTGTGCTGCTCGATCATGCCGCTGCGCAATGGCCTTGCCGAATTCACCAACGACTTGGTGCTGACGCCCATCGAAGACGCCCATACCCTGGCGCCGCTGGGCCTGATCATGCGCCGCAGCGCACCTCGTTCGGCACTGGCCGAAGCCTGCTTCGCCGAGGCGCGCTCGCTAATCAGCGTATGAGCGGAGGCTCGCCGCTCTCGCTCGGCGGCTGTACGCCGGTTTCACCGCGATCGGCGCGACCGCCCAGGTACCAGCCGAGCAGCCCCCAGATGGCCGCACACAGCGCTCCGATCACCGCAATCAACGCCACGCCGTAACCGAGCATGTCGATCAGGCTCTTGGCCCAACCGCTGACCGCATCACCGCCGCGATAGACCACGGTGTCGATGAAGTTCTTGGCCTTGTACTTGCTCTCGGCATCCAACGGCGCGAAGAGCATTTCCCGCCCCGGCCGTACGAATGCGTATTCACCGATACGTCGCACGATCATCAGCCCCGCCAGCACGGCGAAGGTGGGTGCCATGGCCAGGGCGAGAAAACCCACGCACATCAGCACCGGCACCGCCGCCAGCAGCGCGCGTACGCCCAGGCGCTGAGCGACCCGCCCGGTGATGAACAACTGGGCCAGTAGCGCTCCCGCCTGCACCACGAAGTCGATCAACCCGAACACGCGCACCTGCTCGTCACGATCAGGGAACAGCTCGGCCACCAGCCGCGCCTGCTCGAAGTACAGAAAGGTGGTGACCGTGGCGAGCAGGATGACGAAAGCGGATATCCCCAGCAGGTAGGAGGACTGGAACACCCGGGTCATACCGCTGAACGGATTACCCGCCACCGGTCGCCGCGGATTTTCCGCCTGGCTGGCGCCCGGCCGCCCTGCTCCGGCGCGCTCGCGCCAGCCCATCAGGAAGTGCTTGAGCGCCAGGGCCCCGGCCAGCAGCACCGCCGCCAGCAACGCCAGGCCACTGGCACCGATAGCGCCGACCAGCAGCGCACTGAGCGCCGGGCCTGCCAGGCCACCGACGCTGGCACCGGCTGCGATGAAGGCGAACAACCGCTTGGCCTGGGGCGAGTCGAACACATCGGCCATCAGGCTCCAGGCCACCGACACCACGAACAGGTTGTAGACCGAGATCCACACGTAGAACACCCGTGCCATCCACAAGCTCTCGCTGGTGACACTGAATGCCACGGCGAAAGCCAGCAGGTTGAGGCAGAAGAAGCCGTAGACCCAGTCGATGAAATGAATGCGCGGCACTCTGGAGTTGAGCCAGGCGAAGAGCGGCACGGCCAGTAACATGACCACGAAGGTCGCGGTGAACAGCCACTGCAGGTTCTCCACACCGGCCTGGATACCCATGGACTCACGGATCGGCCGGAGCATGAAGTAACCGCAGAACAGGCAGAAAAACAGCGCGAAGCCCGCCAGAGCGGCTGCCAGCTCTCCGGGCTGTGCATTGATCGCGCGGGCCACGCGCTGCGGCAGAGAAAGGGACATGGCAACGCTCTCGGAGTCGAAGCGTTGCAGTATGGCCTACTCGGGCGAGTGGTATTTCGACAGCCGGCTCAACCCGCGCTCAACCAGGCCCTGATCTCGCTGTACGGATAGTCCTCCAACGCCGCGAAACCACTGATCTGTCGGGCCTTGAGGCGGGTGAACAGCGGCACGCTGATGCCGCACAAGAAGCGCGCCAGACATTCGTTACTGGGCAATTCACCCGCGCGGGCGCCTTGGTACTTGCTGATGAACGCGCCACACAACTGATCACGATCAAGGCCCGCCAACGGCGCGAGCGAAGGCGGCTCCGGCAGGTGAGCGACCTGGCCGCGACAGACCGAGCAGTGCCCGCACTGCCGTGGCGCACGCTCGTCGCCGAAGTACACCGCTAGGCGATGGCTCAGGCACTGCTCACTGGCGAACAGCTCGAGCATGGCCTGGATACGCCGGATCTCGCTGCCCTCCTGAGCCTGGAAGTAGCCGTGCAGCTCGCCCGCCAGAGCCTGCGAGTCGTAGTCCTGCAACACGGCATAGACATCGGTCATTTGCTTGCTTTCCAGCTCGATCCAGCCGCGCTCCTGGAAGAAGTCCAGCGCTTTGACCACCCGCGCGCGCTCCGCCTGGTGGCTGCTATACAGGGCGTCGAAATCCACCGTGCACCAGGTACGCGCCCGGGTCGAGGCGTTGACGATGGCTTCGACGAACTGCCGGCGCTCCCCTTCGAAACGCGCCAGCAAGGCCTCGGGTTCGATCAGGTACTTGAAGCGGTATTCGGCGAAGTAGGCATAACGCGGCGCGATGATGCCGCGTAGCTCCAGTTGCACGAGCAGCGTCTTGAGCGGCAACTGGCGGATATTGCTGTGGTCGCTCAGCGCATTGATGGTCATTTCCCACTGACCGCCGCTGGCGTTGTCGCGAATTTCCTCGAGCACTCTGACGATGCCCTCTTGCTCCGGCGTATCGCCGTAGACAAAGTTTTCCAGCACGTTGAGGCTGTCGCGGTTGGCCAGCACCAGGCAATCCGAGGGTTCGCCATCACGGCCGGCGCGGCCAATCTCCTGGCTGTAGTTCTCTACCGACTTGGGCAGGTCGAAATGCACCACGTTGAGGATATCACGCTTGTCGATGCCCATGCCGAAGGCGATGGTCGCGACAATGCAGCCCAACTCACCCCCCATGAAGCGGCGCTGGATCGCCTCACGGATCTCATGCCCCATGCCGGCGTGGTAGGCGCTGACGGAAAGGCCCTGGTGGCTGAGTTGCTCGGCCACCTGCTCCGCGGTCTTCTGCTGGGTGACATAGACGATGCTCGGCTCGCCCCGCTTAGCGCCCAACCATTGCTGCAAGCGCCGTTGCTTGTCACGGCCCGCCACGGGCTCGACCAGCAGGTTCAGGTTGGGCCGATAGAAACCGGTGGTGACCACGTCCTCGGCGGCGATGGCGAACTTCTTCTGCATATCGGCAATCACCGGCGGCGTGGCCGTGGCGGTGAGCAGCAGCACCTGGGCGATAGCGAACTGACGCTGATAATCCGGCAGCTTCAGGTAGTCCGGGCGGAAGTTGTGGCCCCACTCGGAGATGCAGTGAGCTTCGTCGACCACCAGCAGGGAAATCGGCACGCCAGCGATGAAGTTGCGAAACCGCTCGTTCTTCAGGCGCTCGACCGAAATCATCAGGATCTTCAGCTCACCAGACTTCGCCTTGGCCATGGTTTCGCTGACCTGCTCGCGGCTCTGCGCCGAATCGATGCTGGCCGCACTGATGCCATGCCGATGCAGAAAGGCGAGCTGATCCTGCATCAGTGCCAGCAGCGGCGAGACCACCACGGTCAGGTGCGGCAAATGCAATGCCGGCAACTGGTAGCACAGGGACTTGCCCGAGCCGGTGGGGAAGATCGCCGCAGCCGAGCGGCCGGCGAGTACGGCGCTGATGACCGTTTCCTGGCCGGGCCGCAGCTGATCGAAACCGAAGACACGTTTGAGGGTACTGGGCATATGCTGTCACTCCATTGACCGCCTGATGGCCAATAACCGTAGCGTGTATGGAAAGCGTTTTACAGGCCGCGATAGCCCATAAATGACAAAGCCGCCCGAAGGCGGCTCTGTCGAACACGGCGCGAGCTTACAGCTGCGGGCCGGCTTTCTTGATGGCGTCGCTGACATCGAACTTGGTGAAGTTGTCGATGAACAGCTTGGCCAGGCCTTTGGCGGCCTCGTCGTAGGCATTCTGGTCAGCCCAGGTGTTGCGCGGGTTGAGCAGATTGGTCTCGACGCCCGGAACGGCCTTCGGCACGCTCAGGTTGATGATCGGCAGTTGCTCGGTTTCGGTACCAATCAGCGCGCCGCTCTGGATGGCAGCAATCACGCCACGCGTGGTCGGGATGTTGAAACGCTTGCCGACGCCGTAGCCACCGCCGGTCCAGCCGGTGTTGACCAGATAGACCTTGGAGCCGAACGCCTGGATGCGCTTGATCAGCAGCTCGGCGTAAACGCCAGCCGGGCGCGGGAAGAACGGTGCGCCGAAGCAGGTGGAGAAGGTCGACTTGATGCCAGGGCCGAACCCATTTCGGTAGAACCGACCAGAGCGGTGTAACCGGACAGGAAGTGATAGGCCGCCTGCTCTTCGTTGAGGATCGACACCGGTGGCAGCACGCCAGTCAGGTCGCAGGTCAGGAAGATCACTGCATTCGGCTCGCCACCGAGGTTCTTCTCGCTGCGCTTCTCGACGAACTCCAGCGGGTAAGCGGCACGGCTGTTCTGGGTCAGGCTATCGTCGGTGTAGTCCGGTGCGCGCTGCTCGTCGAGCACCACGTTTTCCAGCACGGTGCCGAACTTGATGGCTTTCCAGATGACCGGCTCGTTCTTCTCGGACAGGTCGATGCACTTGGCATAGCAACCGCCTTCGATGTTGAACACCACGCCAGTGCCCCAGCCGTGCTCGTCGTCACCGATCAGGTAGCGGCTTTCATCGGCGGACAGGGTGGTCTTGCCGGTGCCGGACAGACCGAAGAACAGGGTCACGTCGCCTTCTTCACCGATGTTGGCAGCGCAGTGCATCGGCAGCACGTCGGCGGCCGGCAGCAGGAAGTTCTGCACGCTGAACATGGCTTTCTTCATTTCACCGGCGTAACGCATACCGGCGATCAGCACCTTCTTCTGAGCGAAGTTGATGATCACGCAACCGTCGGAGTTGGTGCCATCACGCTCAGGCACGCATTCGAAGTTGGCAACGTTGAGTACTTGCCATTCCTGCCTGGCGGACGGATTGTACTGGGTCGGCTCGATGAACAGCTGGCGGCCAAAGAGGTTCTGCCAGGCGGTGGCAGTGGTCATCTTGACAGGCAGGTAGTGAGCTTCGGCGGAACCTACATGAACGTGAGAAACGAAGCTGTCCTGGGCGTCGGAGAACGCCTGAACGCGATCCCATAGGGCATCGAACTTGTCAGCCGGGAACTTGCGGTTGATCGGCCCCCAGCCGATGTCAGCCGAAGTGCTCGGCTCATCGACGATGAAGCGATCGACCGGAGAACGCCCGGTACGGTGGCCGGTGCGTACAACCAGAGCACCGCTGGACGCCAGTTCGCCCTCACCGCGACGAAGGGCTTCTTCGACCAGTTGAGCGGTGCTGATGTCGGTGTACACAGCGTTATTGGCTTGCGTCATGTGAGTCCCCGTCGGCCAACGGCCGAGTCTTCCAAACGTTTTGTAGTCATGCACGGAGCAGGACTACAGCTAAAAAAGTGCGCGGATTATGCCAGAAAAGCGAACTGCGAGGGCAGCCCCCAAATCCGAACACGCTGCGCGTTGCTGGCGGCCCTCAATGACGCGTGTCAGAGGGCTGCTGACTGCCTCCACCGGCGAACAACTGGGCGATGTCAGTGGCATCAAACCCATAGCGCTCGTTGCAAAATTGGCAGTCGACTTCCACACGGCCGTGATGCTCGCTGAGCAAGAGCTCGGCATCGGCCTGCCCTAAACTGACCAGCGCTTTGGCTGAGCGTTCACGAGAGCAGCTACAACGGAACTGCAGGAGGCGCGGATCGAACAGTCGAACCGACTCTTGATGGTAGAGACGATGCAACAGGGTTTCGTTATCCAACCCCAGCAATTCCTCGCTTTGCAGGGTGTCAGCGAGGATCACCAGTTGCTCCCAACTGGCAGCGCGCTCTTCGTCATCGGTAAGGCGATCGGCCGGCAGTTGCTGCAGCAGGAACCCGCGGGCACGCAGGCCGTCGGCACACAACCAGAAGCGCGTGGCCAACTGCTCGGAAGTGGCGAAATAGTTGGTCAGGCAGTCGGCCAGGGTGTCACCGTCCAGGGCGACGATGCCCTGATAACGCTGCCCCTGCTTCGGATCCACGGTCATGGCCATCACGCCTTCGGGCATCAGTTGCGTCAGGCCGTCAGCATCGGCAATGCGCTCAGCCTCGTAGCGGGCGATGCCACGCAGCTCGCCGTCGCTGGAGCACTCCACCATCAGCAGCGGCACCGGGCCCTCCGAACGTATCTGCAGCACCAGCAAACCGTCGAACTTCAGCGTACCGACCAGCAAAGACGCAGCGGCCAGCAATTCACCAAGCAATTGCGCCACTGGCCGTGGGTACTCGTGCTTGGCCAGCACCTGCTGGTAGCTGCCAGACAGCCCGACCAATTCACCGCGCACATCGGTATCGTCGAAAAGAAAGCGTTGGGTGAAGTCGGACATAACGGATCGCCTGCTCAAAGATGCGTAGCAGACCAGGGGACGGCGCCACTGGCCTGGAGGCCGGCAATTTTAGGCGCAAACGCGGCGCCGACCAAGCTGAATGCGAAGAACGGCTGAGGTGCGCCCCGCTGAACGAAGGCTGAACGAGAGCCTGAAAGGCACCAAGGCGGCGCCCAGGCTGCCTAGAATCGGCGGTTTTCCTCGAAAGCCCTTCCGCCATGCTCCTCAGTTTAAATGCCCAATGGCGCCCTCGCGCCCTGATCATCAGCCACCTGCTCATCGCTCTCCTGTTCGCCAGCTGGCTGTGGCCGGTGACTCGTATTTACTGGAATCAGTTCGATCTGTGGCTGTTCCACCTGCTCAACGACCCGGTACATGCCGGCGGCCTGTGGGCGCATATCTGGGCTATCGGCAGCATGCGCCCGGTAGACGCGGGTGTAGGTCTGGTAATGCTGGCGATCATGTTGCGCGCCGGCCTGGTATTTCCGGCCGCGCAGGTACGCACCGGGCTTTATGCGTTTCTGGTGGCGCTGACCGTCATGCTGCTGATGCGCGTGCTGTTCGCCGATCTGGTCGAGTACATGGGCTGGCAGCACGCAAGCCCCTCGCTGCTGGTGGAAGGCAGCGCGCGGCTCACCGAAATGTTCCCAGCCTGGGAAGAACGCTGGGATCTGAAGGATAGCGCCAGCCGCAGCTTCCCCGGTGATCACGCCTCGGTGCTGATGATCTGGGCAATATTCTGCAGCCTCTTCGTCAGCGGCTGGCGCCGGGCATTGGTCTGGGCGGTCGCGCTAATTGGCTCGATGCCGCGCCTGGTCGCCGGCGCCCACTGGGGTGCGGACGCTCTGGTCGGCGGTGTACTGCTCAGCGTCCTGGGTATCGCCTGGAGCTGCTACACACCGCTGGCCTTCCGCGCCAGCGCGGCGATCGAGCGCGTGACTCTGCCGGTGATGCGGGGCTTGGCGAAAGTGCCATTACTGGGATCGTTTAGCGTGATCAGCGCGCGCTGACCCCGACTACTCCACCCAATCGCCGGAGCCGCCGCGCAGGTAGAAAAGCTGCCGGCGCTGCTTCTTGCTGGGGCGCCCATCGGTTTGCACGCCCAAGGCGCCAGCCTTGCGCTGCTCAGCAGTCAGCTCGCGGCGCACGATGCTTTCGCCGGTTTCGGCATACAGCGCTTGGGCCTCTGGCGCGCCGCGGCGCACCACGGAGAGCGCCTGCACGGTCACCGTACGTTCCTCGAAACCGGTACGAATCACGTACTCCTCGCCTACTTTCGGTTCCTTGCCCGGCTTGCAGCGCTCGCCACGGCAATGCACCTTGCCGCCTTCGATCGCCGCCTTGGCCAGGGCGCGCGTCTTGAAGAAGCGCGCGGCCCACAGCCACTTGTCCAAGCGTACCTTGTCATCGGCATCCTGCTTTGCCACCATCACCTCACCGTCGATTGAATTGCCATCACAATTTCGCTGCCACATCAGCCTGTCCATATTGTCAGACGGACACAAGCATTGATCGTGCAACCGCTATTCCGGAGCAGCAGTGACCCATTTTCCCAGCGACCTTACCCACCCTGAAAAATGTCGCGGCTGCCAGAGTAGCCCGGAGTTGGATTTCGACTTCAATTTCGCTTTCCAACCCATCGTCGACATCCGTACCCGGCAGGTGTTCGCCCATGAAGCCCTGGTGCGCGGATCGGCGGGTGAAGGTGCGCTGAGCGTCCTCGAACGCGTCAACGATGACAACCGCTACCGCTTCGACCAGCGCTGCCGCACCCAGGCCATTGCCGAAGCGATGCAATTGGGCATGGACACCCACCTCTCGATCAACTTTCTGCCCAATGCCGTGTACCGCCCGGAGTTGTGCATCCGCAGCACCCTGGAAGCCGCAAGGCAGCACAATTTCCCGCTGCACAGACTGATCTTCGAAACCATCGAAAGCGATCATTTGCAAGACAGCCAGCACCTGACGAATATCCTCCGTCAGTATCAGGAATTCGGTTTCAAGACCGCGATCGACGATTTTGGCGCTGGCTATTCGGGCCTTACGTTGCTGGCTGACTTTCAACCCGACCTGATCAAGCTGGATATGGCGCTGGTTCGCGGAATTGATCAGGACAAGGCGCGCCAGGCCATCGTGCGAGGTATCGTCAGCATCTGTGCCGACCTCAACATCATGGTGATCGCCGAAGGCATCGAAACGGCAGAAGAGCGGGACTTTCTCGCCGCCACCGGGATCAGCCTGATGCAGGGCTACCTGTTCGCCAAGCCGCAGTTCAGGGGCTTGGCGGCAATTGCCGAGGCGGCATGGCCAGCAGCGGATGTTGCTCGCTGACAGCCTCGCACAGCACCTTATTTTCAGTACCATGGCCGCCATGAAGCTAGACCTCAGCCACGGAAACCTTTCTTGAAGACATTCGACCACCTCAACGTGATCGGCCTGCGCGAGTGGGTCAACCTGCCGGAGCTGGGCATTATCGGCCTGCGCGCCAAGATCGACACCGGCGCCAGCACCTCGAGCCTGCATGCCAGCGATATCCAGCCATTCGAGCGTGATGGCGAGCGCTGGGTGCGGTTCACCGCCTATATCGGCACTCAGGTGCAGCGCCGTCATCGTTGCGAAGCGCGCCTGGTCGCCTATAAGAGCATCAAGAGTTCCAATGGTCTGGCGCAGAGCCGCTACGTAATTCGCACTAGTTTGATGCTGGGCGATCTACAGTGGCCGGTGGAGTTCACCCTGGCCAGCCGCAAGACCATGCGCTATCGCATGTTGCTGGGCTCCAAAGCGCTGATCGAAGGCCAGTTGGTGGTCAACCCGGCGCTCACTTACGTACAAGACAAACCCGTGCTTCCCGACCCGAGCGGTGCCCAATGAAGATTGCTGTGCTGTCGCGCAACCCGCGCCTGTATTCCACCCGCCGCCTGGTAGAAGCCGGGCAGCAGCGCGGCCATGAAATGGTGGTGATCGACACCCTTCGGGCCTACATGAACATCGCCAGCCACAAGCCGCAGATCCACTACCGCGGCAAGCCGCTGGAAGGCTTCGACGCGGTGATCCCGCGCATCGGCGCCTCGGTGACCTTCTACGGCTGCGCGGTACTGCGCCAGTTCGAGATGATGGGCGTGGTACCACTCAACGAATCGGTGGCCATCGCCCGCTCGCGAGACAAACTGCGCTCGTTGCAGCTACTGTCGCGCCGCGGCATCGGCTTGCCAGTGACCGGCTTCGCCCACTCGCCGGACGACATCCCCGACCTGATCGACATGGTCAACGGCGCACCGCTGGTGATCAAGGTGCTGGAAGGCACCCAGGGTATCGGCGTGGTGCTGTGCGAGACGGAGAAGGCGGCCGAGTCGGTGATCGAGGCCTTCATGGGCCTCAAACAGAACATCATGGTGCAGGAATACATCAAGGAAGCCGGCGGCGCCGACATCCGCTGTTTCGTGGTCGGCGACAAGGTCATCGCGGCGATGAAGCGTCAGGCCAAGCCCGGTGAATTCCGCTCCAACCTGCACCGCGGCGGCACCGCCAGCCTGATCAAGATCACCCCGGAAGAACGCATGACCGCCATCCGCGCGGCCAAGGTCATGGGCCTGTCGGTAGCGGGGGTCGACATCCTGCGCTCCAATCACGGCCCGCTGGTAATGGAGGTGAACTCCTCGCCTGGCCTGGAGGGCATCGAAGTGACCACCGGCAAGGACGTCGCCGGAATGATCATCCAGTTTCTGGAAAAGAACGGCGGCCCCAACCTGACGCGTACCAAGGGCAAAGGATGAGTAAACCATTCGCAGGCCGCCTGGCACTCATCGCGCCCGCCTCGGCCATCGCCGACGACGTATTCGAAGCGACTCTTGCGCAGCTCGAGGTGCAGGGCATCGACTACCACCTGGGCCGCAATGTGCGCGCCCGCCATCGCTACCTGGCCGGCACACCTGCGCAGCGTCTGGATGACCTTCACGAAGCGTTCAGCCTGCCGGGTATCGACGCCGTATGGTGCCTGCGCGGCGGCTACGGCTGCGCGCAATTGCTGCCAGGGGTCGACTGGGCGCTGCTACAGAAAGCCACCCCGCGCCCGCTGATCGGCTATTCCGACCTGTCGATCCTGCTCGATGCCTTCGCCCGCCATGACCTGCCAGGCATCCATGGCCCGGTGACCACCGCGCTCGGCCTGCAAGCGCTGGCCGCGCCAGCCGGGCAGCGTGAACGGCTGGCCTCCATGCGCTCGCTATGGGATCTGTTGCAAGGGCGTAGCCAGTCACTGCCGGTACGCCATATCAGCGGCCCGCAATCTGCCGTAGAAGGCCCGCTGGTTGGCGGCAACCTCACCGCACTGGCCAGCGGCTGCGGTACCGTCGCCGGCATGCAGCTGCCCGCCAACGCCATCCTGATTCTCGAGGACGTCGGCGAGCCCTACTACCGCCTTGAGCGCAGCTTCTGGCAACTGTTCGAAAGCTTCGGCGAGCAGCGCCCGGCAGCGGTATGCCTGGGCAGCTTCACCGACTGCCCGCGGCGCGGTGTGCAGCACAGCATCGAGGAAATCATCGGCGAGTACCTCGCGCCGTTCGATATCCCGCTGTACGGCGACCTGCCCAGCGGCCACGGCGACGCCAATCGTGCCTGGCCCTACCGTCGCAACGCGCGCCTGCTGGGCGCTACCCTTGCCTGGTAACGCGACTTAGGGAAGCACCCGCGACGGCATGTCGAGCCTGGCCAGGAAGTCCGCCTCGACTACCGGTCTGCCCAACAGATAGCCCTGGCCGAATTCGCAGCCCAGCGCCTTGAGGTGCTCGAGCTGCTCAGCGGTCTCGATGCCTTCGGCTACGCATTCCAGGTCGAGATTGCGGGCGATCATCAGGATGGTTTCGACTAGCAGCGTGTTGCTACCAACCTCGCCAGTACCAAGATCCTGGGTGAAGCTACGGTCAATTTTCAGCCTGTCCAGCGGCAATCGCTTGAGGTAAGTCAGGGAGGAATAACCGGTGCCGAAATCATCGATGGAGAAGCGCACGCCCAATGCCTTGAGCGCCTGCATATTGGCGATGCACTGCTCGACATCCTCGAGCAGCACGCCCTCGGTGAGTTCCAGCTCCAGCGCAGCGGCCGGCACTGCATAGCGCTGCAGGCAACTGCTGACCCGCGCGACACAACCTCGGCTGCGCAGCTCACGTGGACTGAGGTTCACCGCCAACACCATCTGCGGCCGCTCCGGCAGCCAGCGCTGCAGAGCAGCACACGCCTGCTCCAGCACCCAGTTGCCGATATCCTGGATCAGTCCGGTTTCCTCGGCGAGGGGGATGAACTGCCCCGGCATTATCTCGCCGCGCTCAGGGTGCGCCCAACGCACCAGCACTTCGGCGCCGATGACGCTGCCATCGTCGAGCCGCAGCTGTGGTTGGAAAGCCAGGTACAACTGGTTGCGCGCGATCGCTTGGCGCAACTCACCCTGTAGCTGCAACCGCTGATCGATGGCAGCCTGCATCTCCGGCGCAAAGAAATGCAGGGCATTGCGGCCGGCCTGCTTGGCACGATACATGGCAGTGTCCGCCTGTTTCAGAACATCAGCGGCGTTCTGAGCGCCAAAGGGGTGCAGGGCGATGCCGATACTGGCGCTGACCGACAATTCATGGCCGTCGATCAGACACGATCCTTCCAGACTCTTGAGTAGTTTTTCTGCGATCAGCGCGGCCTGTTCACCAGCTAGCTGCGGATTGGCGTCCAGGGCTTCGAGCAGCACGACGAACTCATCGCCGCCCATTCGCGCCAAAGTGTCTTCAGCCCGCAACTGGCTCGCCAGACGTACCGTGACCTCACGCAACAAGCTGTCGCCCACCAAGTGACCGAGGCTGTCGTTAACGGTCTTGAAATGGTCGAGATCGATGAACAGCAAGGCGCCCAGGCTGCCCTCACGCATTTCACGATCCATGGCGTGCTGCAGTCGATCGAGCAGCAGCCGGCGGTTGGGCAACCCCGTCAGTTCATCGCTGTAAGCCAGGCGTTCGATTTCCCGCTGGTAGCGCTGACGCTCGGAGATATCGGAGATGCTGCAGCGGATCAGCGCCGGCTCACCAGGCAGCCGTACCAGGCTTACTTCACAGGGGAAACGCCGCCCACTGCTGTCGCGGTGCGTCCACTCGAATACGGGTGCAGCGCCCTGCAACGCCGCCTCGACATAGACCTTTCCGGCCTGAGCAGAGAGCGCTCCATTGGGCTGTCGTACGGGGCTCAATTCGAAGGGCCGACGACTGAGCAGATCTTCACGGCGACAGGCGAACATGCGCAGAGCGTTCTCGTTGAAATCGACCATCCCGCCATCCTCGGTGTACAGCAGGATGGCCTCAGGGGCATGTTCGACAATGGTGCGATAACGCGCTTCAGCCTCGAAGCGTGCGCTGATGTCCTCGACCAACAGCAGGAACATACTGATGCCACCACTGATGCCGCCGTTGCCACGCCGTACGGCGCGCAAGTTGAGCCGCGTTTGCACTTCGCTGCCGTCAGGTCGAACGAAACGCCGGTCGCGCTCGAAGCCTTCCCGGCTGCCTTGCAGCACATCATCGAGCAGCCATTGTTCGACCTCGAGATCGTCAGCGACGCTGATACTTTCCCAGTTGCAGTCCAATAACTGCTCACGGCTGCGCCCGAGAATGCTGCACAGCTTGAGGTTGACCTCTTCCCAGCCAAACGTAGGCGTGATCAACGCCATGCCGATCAGAGGTGCTTCGAAGAACAGCCGCAGGCGATCATCGCGCTCGCGCAACTGCTGCTCGGTACGGCGCCGCGCAGTGATGTCCTGAACGGCACCATACAGACGAACCAATTGCGTACCATCGCGCTCAGCGGCACCACGCAGGCGAATCCAGCGTGTCTTGCCAAGAAAGGTGGTCACTCGTACTTCGAGGTCGAAACGCTCACCGCCCTCGATCATCTCCTGCAGGGTTCGATAAACCAACGCCTGCCCGGTGGCATCGAACCGGCCCACCGATTCGTCGAAGGTAAGCGCTGCCTTTCGCGGATCCAACTCATAGATCGTGAAGCAGCCAGCACTCCAGTACATGCTCATATCGTGCATGTTGAGCACCCAACCGCCGATATTGGCTAGGTCTTCTGTCTGGCTGAACAGGTGGCTCTGCTGGAGCAACTCCTCGCGCTGACGAGCCACCTCTTGAGCCAGTTGCTCGCGCGCACTGACATCCTGCTGCATGACGATGAAATGACTGAGCCCCGACTCATCATGCATCGGCGCCAGAATCACCTCACTCCAGAACGGTTGACCGCCCTTGCGTTGCAGGTGCAGCACCGCATTACCCGGAGTGCCACGGCGGATAGCCGTTTCCAGCACCCGCATGTCTTCATGTCGCCGGTCATCGCGCAGCAACCGGCGCAGGCTCAGCCCCAGACTGCCTTGCACATCACGACCGGTAATACGTTCGAACGACGGGTTGCAGTAGATCAGCGGCAAATCTTCGCGCCTGGCATCGGCGATCACTACCCCGAGCGGGCTGGCGTCAAGCGCTAGGTTGGCCAACGCCAGCTGTTGCTGCATCGCTGCGCTGCGGACGAGCGCCAGGCGCAGATCACTGAGGCTACGCCCGACCAACATGGCCGCCAGCGTGAAAAGCAGGATGCTGAAGTGCAACTCCAGCCGCTGCGGCTCGATCCAGCTGGCACTGGCGGCCACGCCATGAAACCAGGGCAACACGAGGATACTCAGCACGCTCATCGCCGCACCACACAGAGCGCCGGCAAACCCCCAAACCAACGCCAGGCTCAGCATGAGCAGACCAATCAACGGCAGTTTCAGGGCCAGCGGCAGAAACTCCAGAAGCACTGGCAAACACACCAGCAGAATCAACAACAGAGACCTGGACGGCAGCGAACGCAACACCTCGGGCACCTGCTGCAGAGGTGCAGCAATGTTCTCGACGTTCATCAGCCAACCGCGCCGCCGCAGCCAAGGACTTAAGTAGGTCAGCAGCGCAGTGGAGATCACCAGGGCAGTCAGGCTGTCGGCCAACCACAGCGTGAGTGCCACCTGCGGCGCCTCATAGGCGGACAGGCTGCCCAACAGTAATAATGTACCCAACAATACCAAGCAGGTCAGCGCCGCTGGCAGCAATACGCCCAGCAGGATGAAGCGCAGCAAATGACTGATATCCGGTAACGCCGCATCGAATGGCCGCCAGCGCAACAGCAGATAACAGAACGTGACGCCCAAGGTCTCCGGCAGTGCATGCACCGGCGCCCAGCGCCAGTCGAGCCCCCACAGTGGCGCGCAAAGCATTGCATTGAGGTAGAGCCCCAGCAACACGCGCGGGCCCCACCAGAGCGTCAGTACCAACCCCAGAGCAAAAGGCAGGTAAAGAATCGCCATACCACCCTCGAACTGGGTGGTCAAAGAAAGCAAAGTGGCCAGATGGAACGCCGGAAGTGGCAACCACCATGTCCAGAACGGCAGGCGCTCGGAAGTGGGGGGCATGCAGACCTCATATCGATACGCCAGCACAGCATAAATCAGCCAGCACGGGCTGGGCAGCTGCATGCCTCGAATAAAGCCTAGCCCATAATCACGCCGCGTCGCGCGGCAACACCAATCCTAACGGTAAGCAGATACGCGCCTCCAGACCACCACCCGTACGATTACGCAACTCGACACTGCCACCATGCAGCGAAGCGATGCGTTTGACGATCGCCAGACCAAGTCCTGCGCCCTGTCCACCGCGCGCACGGTCACCGCGAATGAACGGGTTGACGATGTTGCCAAGCTCGCTCGGATCGATACCAGTACCGCGATCCAGCACACTGAGCACAACGTAGGGTGCACTGTGGTCATCGGCCACAGAGAGAACGATTTCCACGGCACTGCCACCATAGCGCAGGGCGTTTTCGATCAGGTTGACGATCAACCGCTTGATCGACACGCGGCGCAGCGGGAATGCCGGTACCGACTCCAGAAATAGACTCACCTGCTCCTGTTTCTGGTTGTAGGGCGCGACCACTTCGCGGATCAGCTCGGGCAGATTCAACTCTTCCACCGGCTCGTCACGCCCATCGCGGATGAATGCCAGGAACTGATCGAGGATGGCGTCCATATCCTCGATATCGCGCACCATGTCGTCAGTCAGCTCGGAGTCGTGATCGAGAAACTCCAACGACAGGCGCAGACGCGTTAACGGCGTACGCAGGTCATGGGAAACACCGGCCAGCATCAGCTCGCGCTCGCGACCCGCCTGTTCGACATCCTCGGCCATCTGGTTGAAGGCGCGATACACCTCAGCCATTTCGCTCGGCGTGTCACTGACCGGCAGCCGCACGCTGCGCCCCTGGCCGAACTGGCGGGCGGCGAATACCAGGCGCTTGAGCGGCGCGCTGAGCTGGCGGACGAAAATCCAGGCGGCAGCGGTGGATAGCAGACCGATACCGAGGAACCAGCCCAACACGCTCCAGATACGCTGGCCGCGCAGTGGATGGGGATAGAGCGGCACCCGCAGCCAGTCATTGCCCAGGGTCGGTGCATGCACCCATAAGGCCGGCGGGCTCTTGGCGCGCACCCGGGTTTCGGTATCCGGCCCGAGTTCGGACTGCATCTGCCGCTGGAAGATTTCGCTGTAGGGCCAGTGCTCCTCGCTGGCCGGCACCTCGGTACGCGGCACCCGCTTGAGGCCGGCGGCCTCGGCAATGTTGGCCCGATCCTCCGGGTCAGCTGCCCAGTAAGCGCGCAGCGTCAACGCTGCACCGTGGCTGTACTGACGGTCGACCAGCACATCCTCGTTCATCATCAGATAAACCAGGGTCAGCGCTTTGGAAAACAGCACGACGATCAGCACCAACCAGAGGGTGCGCGAGAAGAAGCTTTGCGGGAACCACAGCGGGGCTTTCATAAGGTAACGGCGCAATCCATCGGCAGGTTGGGCTAAGGCGGCGCCGAGCCTGGCAGACAGCAGGCTCGGCAGGGTGTTGGGCAACGCAGCGCACAGCCCGACCTACATAGAGGAAGTTACTTGTTGCCGTCCGGCACAAACACGTAGCCCACGCCCCAGACGGTCTGGATGTAGCGCGGCTTGGAAGGATCCGGCTCAATCAACCGACGTAGACGGGAAATCTGCACGTCGATGGAGCGCTCCAGCGCATCCCACTCGCGACCACGAGCCAGGTTCATCAGCTTGTCGCGGGTCAGCGGCTCGCGGGCGTGTTGTACCAACGCCTTGAGCACGGCGAACTCACCGGTGGTGAGCATGTGCACTTCTTCACCCTTTTTCAGCTCGCGGGTTGCCAGGGACAACTCGTAATCGCCAAAGGTAACGCTCTCATCCTCGGCGCCTGGCGCACCCGGCACCACCGGTGCCTGGCGACGCAGTACAGCCTTGATTCGCGCCAACAATTCACGCGGGTTGAACGGCTTGGCCAGATAATCATCTGCGCCCAGCTCCAGGCCCTGGATACGGCTGCTCTCGTCGCCCTTGGCAGTGAGCATGATGATCGGAACCTGATTGTTCGAGGCGCGTAGGCGACGGCAGGCACTCAGGCCATCTTCGCCGGGTAGCATCAGGTCGAGTACCACCAGATTGAACAGTTCGCGCGACAGCAGACGATCCATCTGTTCGACGTTTTCTACCGCACGTACGCGATAACCTTGCTCGTCGAAAAAACGCTCGAGCAGACGCCGCAGACGGGCATCGTCATCGACAATCAGGATTTTCTCACCTTCGACCGGTTGTGCTGCAGTGCTGCTCATAGTGGCTCCTTGATCGAGAATCCGCGACGCGACGCGCCCGACTTCAACGCGGCATTATGGCTCAGAGGCCGTATAGACCACGTATTGTCCATTGTTAGCAGATTTTTCGCTGCTCTTGGCGCACTTCGCCCTCTTTAACGGTCTGACTGCAACTTACGGCAGGTGGCATGAGCGCATCTTTGCGTGGCTATAATGCGCCGCTTTATCGTCCGGCCAATCATGAGCGAGGCCGGTTCTCGTAGTTTCAGGGTGGATTCTTCTTTCTTATGCTCAGCATCAATAATCGTATCGCCGAAGAACTGGGCGTACGCCCGCAACAAGTCGCCGCCGCTGTCGAACTGCTCGACGAAGGTTCCACCGTGCCGTTCATCGCACGCTACCGCAAGGAAGTCACCGGCAGCCTCGACGATACCCAGCTGCGTAATCTGGAAGAGCGACTGCGCTACCTGCGCGAACTCGACGATCGCCGCGCCAGCATCCTCGCCAGCATCGAGGAACAGGGCAAGCTGACCCCGGAGCTGACCCGCGAAATCAATCTCGCCGATACCAAGACCCGCCTCGAAGACCTTTATCTGCCCTACAAGCAGAAGCGCCGCACCAAGGGCCAGATCGCCCTGGAAGCGGGCCTTGGCGAGTTGGCCGATGCGCTATTCAATGACCAGAACCTGACCCCGGAAACCGAGGCAGTGCGCTTCATCGATGCGGAGAAGGGCTTCGCCGACACCAAAGCTGTGCTCGAAGGCGCCAAGTACATTCTCATGGAACGCTTTGCCGAAGACGCCAGCCTGCTCAGCAACCTGCGCGGCTTCCTCAAGGACAACGCCACCCTCAGCGCTCGCGTTGTTGCCGGCAAGGAGGCGGAAGGTGCCAAGTTCCGCGACTACTTCGAGCATGACGAGAAACTCAAGAGCGCACCCTCGCACCGCGCGCTGGCCATTTTCCGCGGCCGCAATGAAGGCATCCTCAGCGCCAGCCTCAAGGTCGGCGACGAATTACCCGGCACCTTGCACCCCTGCGAGGGCATGATCGCCGAGCGCTTTGGCATCTCCAACCAGGGCCGTGCCGCCGACAAATGGCTGGGCGAAGTGGTGCGCTGGACCTGGAAGGTCAAACTCTACACCCACCTGGAAACCGACCTGCTGGGCGAGCTACGAGAAGGCGCCGAGCACGAAGCCATCAGTGTTTTCGCCCGTAACCTGCATGACCTGCTGCTGGCCGCACCGGCCGGCCCGCGCGCAACCTTGGGCCTCGACCCGGGCCTGCGCACCGGCTGCAAGGTTGCCGTGGTCGACGCCACCGGCAAGGTACTGGATACCGCGACCGTCTACCCCCACGTGCCGCGCAACGACTGGGACGGCACCCTCAACGTGCTGGCCAAACTGTGCGCCAAGCATGGCGTCGATCTGATCGCCATCGGCAACGGCACCGCCAGCCGCGAGACCGACAAACTGGCCATCGAACTGATCAAGAAATACCCAGGCCTGAAGATGACCAAGATCATGGTCAGCGAAGCCGGCGCTTCGGTGTATTCGGCTTCGGAACTGGCCGCGAAGGAATTCCCGGATCTCGACGTGTCCCTGCGTGGCGCCGTGTCCATCGCCCGTCGCCTGCAGGATCCGCTGGCCGAGCTGGTGAAGATCGACCCGAAATCCATTGGCGTGGGCCAATACCAGCACGACGTTTCCCAGTTGAAACTGGCGCGCAGCCTGGACGCCGTGGTCGAGGACTGCGTGAACGCCGTTGGCGTGGACGTGAACACTGCCTCCAGCGCCCTGCTCGCGCGCATCTCCGGCCTCAATGCCACGCTGGCGCAGAACATCGTTTCTCACCGCGATGCCCACGGCGCGTTCAAGACCCGCGACGCGCTGAAGAAAGTCCCGCGCCTCGGTGACAAAACCTTCGAACAGGCCGCCGGCTTCCTGCGCGTAATGAACGGCGACAACCCGCTGGACGCCTCGGCAGTGCACCCGGAAACCTACCCGCTGGTGCAACGCATTGCCGTCGACACCGGCCGCGACATCCGCTCGCTGATTGGCGATGGAGGGTTTCTCAAGCGCCTGGATGCGAAGAAATTCACCGACGAGACGTTCGGTCTGGTGACGGTCGGCGATATCCTCAGCGAGCTGGAAAAACCCGGCCGCGACCCGCGTCCCGAGTTCAAGACCGCCGAGTTCCAGGAAGGCGTGGAAACCCTCAAGGATCTCGAGCTGGGCATGATCCTCGAGGGCGTGGTGACCAACGTGACCAACTTCGGCGCCTTCGTCGATATCGGCGTCCACCAGGACGGCCTTGTACATATTTCGGCGCTGTCCGAGAAGTTCATCAAAGACCCGCACGAGGCGGTCAAGGCCGGTGACGTGGTCAAGGTCAAGGTCATGGAAGTGGACATCCCACGCAACCGCATCGCCCTGTCGATGCGCATGGGTGATACACCCGGCGAGAAGGTGGAAGGGCCGCGCGGCGGTGCCCGTCAGGGAGGCGGCAAAGGTGGCCAAACGCCGCGCGCGGAGCGTCACTCAGGGCAGGAAAAACCGGCCCCAGCCAACGCCGCAATGGCCTCGCTATTCGCCAACGCCAAGCAGTTGAGGAAGTAAGCCATGAGCGAGCCTGTAGAAGAGATCGGCAAAAGCAGCGCCTTCGGGCGCCTGCTTGGCTTGAAGATCGTCAAAGCCGAAGCCGGCGAAGCAGTGATCAAGCTGAGCATGCACGATGGCCTGCGCAACCTGCACGGCAAGCTGCACGGCGGTGCGCTATTCTCGCTGATCGACAGCGCCATGGGCCAGGCCAGCCACAGCCTCAGTGACGGCGAGCCGAGCAGCGTCACCCTGGAGTGCAAGGTCAACTACATTCGCGGGGTTACCGAGGGTGAACTGAGCTGCCGCGCCTGGGTGGTACACGCCGGGCGTCGCACCCAAGTGATCGAGGCCGAAGTGCATCAGCACGACAAACTGGTCGCCAAGGCGCAGGCCACCTTCGCCTGCCTCTAATGGTGGCTCTGCGGCCTACCAAGCCCGTGGGGCCGGCTGGTTACGACGCCCACAGCAAGCGTGCTCAACTCGACTGCAGCTCTTCGCCAGAGCGCCTTGCAGCGGTAGAATGCGCGCTCTTTTCGCCAGACGACCAACGTCAGCAATCCGCCCCCTTGTAGAGTGCAGAATCCACCCCCATATTGGGGCGACCGCTGCGTGAAGGAATGCAATCTTGAGCGACCTGTTCTCCCGCCGTCTGGCACTGCTCGGTGAGCACGCCAATCTTTCCCTGCTTTCCCAGTGCCTGCATGGCATCGAACGCGAGTGCCTGCGCGTCGATGGCGAAGGCGAGCTGGCGCTGAGCGGGCATCCGGTCGCCCTCGGCGCGGCGCTCACCAACGCGCAGATCACCACGGATTACTCCGAGTCGCTGCTCGAGTTCATCACCTCGACCGCAGTCGATCCGAGCGACACGCTGGACGAACTCGATCGCATCCACCGCTTCGTCTACAGCAAGCTCGACGGCGAGTATCTGTGGAGCCCGTCGATGCCCGGCCCGTTGCCGGACGAAGAGACCATTCCGATCGCCCGCTATGGCCACTCCCATATCGGCCAGCTCAAGTACGTTTACCGCAAAGGCCTGGCGCTGCGTTACGGCAAGACCATGCAGTGCATCGCCGGCATTCACTACAACTTCTCCCTACCGGAGCAGCTGTGGGCCGTACTGCAGCAGGCCGAGGGCGACACGCGCAGCGCACGCGACTATCAGTCGTCGCGCTACATTGCGCTGATCCGTAACTTCCGCCGCTACAGCTGGCTGCTGATGTACCTGTTCGGTGCGTCCCCGGCACTGGACAAGAACTTCATGCGCGGCCGCGCCCACCAGCTGCAGGAGCTCGACGCCGACACCCTGTATCTGCCCTACGCCACCAGCCTGCGCATGAGCGACCTGGGTTACCAGAGCGAAGCCCAGGCCGGGCTGACGCCCTGCTACAACGACCTGACCAGCTACACCGACAGCCTGCGCCAGGCAGTCGGCACGCCCTACCCGCCCTACGTCAACATCGGCACCAAGAAGGACGGCGATTGGCTGCAGCTCAACACCAACATTCTGCAGATCGAAAACGAGTACTACTCCAACATCCGCCCGAAGCGCGTGACCTACAGCGGTGAGCGGCCGATCCAGGCGTTGGTGGCCCGTGGCGTACAGTACGTGGAAGCCCGCTGCCTGGACATCAACCCGTTCCTGCCAATGGGCATCGACCTTGCCGAATCGCGATTCCTCGACGCCTTCCTGCTGTTCTGCGCACTGCAGGACAGCCCGCAGTTGAGCAATGGCGAGTGCGGCAGCTGTTCCGACAACTTCCTCAAAGTGGTCAAGGAAGGTCGTCGCCCCGGCTTGCACCTGCATCGCCAGGGCGGGCCGGTAGTGCTGCAGAGCTGGGCTCATGAGCTGCTCGACGGTATTGAAGCGATCACCCGGTTGCTCGACAGCAGCCAGGGTGGCGAAGCCCATGCCAGCGCCCTGCAGGCACAGCGTGCGAAAATCGATGACGCCAGCCTGACGCCATCGGCTCAGGTGCTGGCAGAACTGCAGAAGGGTGAGAGCTTTTCGGCCTTCTCCCTGCGCCAGAGCAAGCGCCATGCCGAGCATTTCCGCGGGCAACCGCTGAGTGCCGAGCAACAGGCCGAATTCGAGCAGGCTGCACAGCGTTCCCTGCAGGAGCAGGCTGACCTGGAGGTGCATGAGGATGGTGACTTCGACAGCTTCGCCGCGGCCTATCAGGCCAGCATTCTGGCGTTGGCGGTCTGAGCAATAACTCGACTGCTCACGCCGACTACGTCACAAAAAAAACCAATGGTCATAAATCCGAGACCAGCGGCCCGTTTCTATCGGATGGATTTGGCTAGCATTGTGTGTAGGCACTCAATGCGAACCCCTCTCATGACCCACCGCGAAAAAGATCAGCACTGGAGCCTGGAGAGCCTTACCAAGGCTTACCAACAAGGCTACATGGCTGGTCTGGCAGGCCACTCGTCACAGACGCAGCCCTTCGATGACAGCGTCCCCGCTGCCGCCTGGGAAGCAGGCTGGGTCGACGGAGAAGGCCAGCGCCGACTCAGTGCAGAGAAGATCAACCGCGCCGCGCCCAATCCTTCCGTCACCAAAAAGCGCGCCTGATTCGACTCCTGAAGCAGCCATCGGCTCCTACGCCCTGTAGGAGCCATAGGTAACCCGCCCTAAAGCGCCTTCTCGAATATCTTCGAATTACGCTGGAAGTTGTACAGCGAAGCCCGCGCCGCGGGCATGCGCTCGACGCTGCTTGGCTCGAAACCGCGCTCGCGGAACCAGTGCGCCGTGCGGGTAGTGAGCACGAACAGGGTGTTGATGCCCTTGGCCTTGGCGCGTTCTTCGATGCGTTCGAGCAGTTCGTCGCCGCGGCCGCCGTGGCGGTATTCGGGATTGACCGCCAGGCAGGCCAGTTCACCACAGGTCGAGTCCGCAATCGGGTAGAGCGCGGCGCAGGCGATGATCATGCCGTCGCGCTCGACGATGCTGAACTGGCCGATCTCGCGCTCGAGCACTTCCCGGGAGCGACGCACCAGAATGCCCTGCTCTTCCAGCGGACTGATCAGCTCGATCAGGCCACCGACGTCACCGATGTTCGCCTCACGCAGCGATTCGAACTGCTCGGGGTCGACCAGGGTGCCGCCGCCATCGCGAGTGAACAGCTCGGTCAGCAGCGAGCCGTCGCCAGTGTAGCTAACGATATGGCTGCGCTTGACGCCGCTGCGGCAGGCCTGGGCTGCGGCATCCAGCAGCTCACCCTGATAGTCGCTGCCCAGGCGCGAAACATGGGCAGGAACCTGTTGCGGACGTAGTTCGCGGATCAGCTTGCCGTCGTCGTCGAGCAGGCCCTGTTGGCTGCTGAACAGGATCAGCTTGTCGGCAGCCAAATCGATGGCCGCGCGCATGGCCACGTCCTCGCAGGCCAGGTTGAATATTTCGCCGGTGGGTGAATACCCCAGCGGCGACAACAGCACGATATTGCGCTCATCGAGCTGGCGATTGATGCCCTTGCGGTCGATCCGCCGCACCTCGCCGGTATGGTGATAGTCGACGCCATCCAGCACGCCGATGGGCCGCGCGGTGACGTAGTTACCGCTGCTCACTCGCAGGCGCGAGCCCTGCATCGGCGATGCGGCGATGTCCATGGACAGGCGCGCCTCGATGGCAATGCGCAACTGGCCGACCGCATCGATCACGCACTCCAGCGTCGGGCTGTCGGTCACCCGCAGGTCGCGGTGGTAAACCGGGGTCAGCCCGCGATTGCTCAGGCGTGCCTCGATCTGCGGGCGCGAGCCATGCACCAGTACCAATCGCACGCCCAGGCTGTGCAACAACACCAGGTCGTGGACGATATTGCCGAAATTAGGGTGGGCCACCCCTTCGCCGGGCAGCATGACCACGAAGGTGCAGTCCCGGTGGGCATTGATGTAGGGCGAAGCGTGGCGAAGCCAGTTGACGTAGTCGTGCATGCGCAGCGAAACCTTTGTGAAAACGAAAGAAGCATCGGTGGGCGCGAAGCACTCGCTTCGCAGGCAGGCTCAGTGCGTTATCGTCGTCGCAAAAGCATCAGCGGTAGGCTCCCTGTTTTACAGACAATAGTGACGGATCAGCTGTTGCAGCAGCTTGACCGTAGGTTGCAGGCGGTCAACATCCAGGTACTCACCCGGCTGGTGGGCGCAGTCGATATCGCCAGGGCCAAGCACCAGCGTCTCGCAGCCAAGCTGCTGGAAATACGGCGCTTCGGTACCGAAGGCAACCGCAGCTGCAGTATGCCCGGTCAGACGCTCGGCAAGGCGCACCAGCTCGGCATCGGCGACCTGTTCGAACGGCGGCACGCTGGGAAACAGCGGGGCGAAGTCGATGCTCACTTCGTGGCGCTCAGCCAGGGGCTGCAGCTTCTGACGGATTGCTGCGCGCAAGGCTTCCGGCTGCATACCGGGCAACGGGCGCAGGTCGAACTCCAGAGAGCACTGCCCGCAAATCCGATTGGGGTTGTCGCCACCATGGATGCAACCGAAGTTGAGGGTCGGCTGCGGCACGCTGAATTGCGGGTTGCGATACTCCTGCTGCCATTGGCGGCGCAGTTGCATCAGCTCACCCATGACGTCGTGCATGGCATCCAGCGCGCTATGCCCCAGCGCCGGATTGGAGGAATGTCCGCTTTGCCCGAGGATGTCGATGCGCTCCATCATCACGCCCTTGTGCAGGCGGATCGGCTTGAGCCCGGTCGGCTCACCGATCACCGCAGCACGCCCGAGCGGCCGCCCGGCTTCGGCCAGGGCCCGTGCGCCCGACATCGAGCTCTCTTCATCACAGGTGGCAAGGATGATCAGCGGCTGTTTGAACGGCTGGTCGAGCAGGCTCTGAACGGCCTCGATGATCAGCGCGAAGAAACCCTTCATGTCGCACACGCCCAGGCCTACCCAGCGATCACCGGTATCGGTGAGCTTGAGCGGATCGCTTTGCCACAGGGCTTCGTCGAAGGGAACGGTGTCGCTGTGCCCGGCCAGCACCAGGCCGCCGGGGCCGCTGCCGTAGGTGGCGAGCAGATTGAATTTGCCCGGCTCGACCTGCTGCTTCTCGCAGGTGAAACCCAGGTCGCTCAGCCAGTTGGCCAGCAGATCGATGACCTGAAGGTTCGATTGATCCAGCGCAGGCTGCGTGCAACTGACCGATGGCGCGGCAATCAGCGCCGCGAAACGATCCTTGAGGGTAAATGACATGGCGGCTCTCTCGGGTCGGTCGCTTCATCATAAAGAGAAGCGAGGCCCGCGAGAACCGCCAATGGAGAATTGCCGCGTCCTTAAGCCGTACTGGCGACCTGCAGGGCAGATCGCTAAAACGTCTTACAGGAAGATCAGCATGAAGATTTCCAGATAGATAATCGCCAGCGCTGCGCCGATTGGCAGGGTGACGACCCAAGAGGTAAAGATCTTGCCGACTACGGCCAGGTTCAGGGCGCCAATACCACGCGCCAAACCGATACCCAGTACCGCACCCACCAGCGTGTGCGTGGTGGAGATCGGCAGACCAACGCCAGAAGCAGCGACCACGGTGGCCGCAGTGGCCAGCTCGGCGGCAAAGCCGCGGCTAGGGGTCAGTTCGGTTATCTTCTTGCCAATGGTGGCAATCACCTTCCAGCCGTAGGTGGCCAGGCCGATGACGATACCCACGGCGCCCATCAGCAGCACCCAGCCGGGCACCGAAGACTGACCGCCAATAGCCATGTCGCCACCCGCCTCGATCACACCGACAACCGCAGCCAGCGGGCCGACGGCGTTGGAGACGTCGCTGGCACCGTGTGCGAAGGCCATGGAGCAGGCAGTGAAGATCATCAGCACCGCGAAGACCTTCTCGACGCTGGCGAAGTGGAAGTCCTTATCGGCTTCCGGATCCAGCTTGATGCGACGCAGCAGCAGAATGCCCAGGCCGGCGACCAGCAGGCCGACACCAGCGGACAGCAGAATGCTCTGGCCGGTGGTGAAGTTCAAGCCAACGTGCTTGAGGCCCTTGGTGAAGGTCATCAACGCCAGCATGAAGCCGGTCAGGAACATGTACACCGGCACCCAGCGCTTGGCATTGCGGAACGGGTCTTCGGTGTCGAAGATCAACCACTGAACGCTCATGAACAGGCCAAAAGCGAGCAGGCCGGAGATGAACGGCGTGACCACCCAGCTGGAGACGATGGGTACCAGGCCGCCCCAGTTCACCGCATCGACCGACACGCTGACCGAAGCGAAGCCGATGATCGCACCGACGATCGAGTGCGTGGTCGATACCGGCCAGCCGCGCAACGAGGCGATCAGCAGCCAGGTGCCGGCCGACAACAGCGACGCCATCATGCCCAACACGAACATGTCGGCAGGAATCACCGATGCATCGACGATGCCGTTCTTGATGGTTTCGGTTACCTCGCCACCGGCAAGGTAGGCACCGCAGAATTCGAAGACCATGGCGATGAGAATCGCCTGCTTGATGGTCAGTGCCTTGGCACCCACCGAAGTGCCCATGGCATTGGACACATCATTAGCACCGACACCCCACGCCATGAACAAACCAAAGCAGCAGGCCATCACGAGGAGTACGAAACCGTAGTCCGCGACAAGAGACATAGAGATTTACCTGTAAACCCAGAAAGGATGCTGGCGGCTTAGCGCGCCAGCAGTTGTTCCAGCCGGTTGCCCACGCGCTCTGCGCGATCGGCAATGTCTCCGACCCAGTCGATGATCCGATAGAGGAACATCACATCGACTGCGGGAAGATCCTTTTCCAGTTTGAACAAGGTGCGGCGCACCTCGATCTGCTGGCGGTCGGTTTCGCGCTCGATTTCCTCGAGCTCCTCGACCATGCGCTCGACCAGGGTGGCCTCACGACCGGCAAAACCGGCCTCGAGCAGCGAATCCAGCTCCTTCATCGCCTTGAGTGCCTGAGCACTGGCGTCCACGCAGCGTTGCACATACGCCAGCATCAGCGGCTGCAGCGCGGCAGGGATGGTCATGGAGCGGCCCAGCATCAACCCGGCGATATCCTTGGCCCGGTTGGCGACCTTGTCCTGGGTGCTGAGCAGTTCCAGCAGATCGGAACGTGGCACCGGCAGGAACAGGCTCTTGGGCAGGTGCATACGTACATTTTTCTTGAGTTTGTCCGCTTCGTTTTCGAGGCGAACCATCTCTTGCTGCACCTGCTCGACGCGCGCCCAGTCTTCGGCCATTACCGCCTCGAAGAATGGCACCAGATTGGCTGCACACTCATGGGCCTTGGCAATGTGCTGCTGCATCGGTCCAATAGGTGAGCGGCCAAACAGGCTGCTGATGAACGGATTGCTTGGCATGGGGGTGACCCCTGTCTGTCAAAGAGGCGGCAAGTATACGGATGACATCCGAGGCAAGCCAGCGCGTGTCATCGTTCCGTCACAATGTCGCATTTCCTCACGGATTTTCAGCGAACGCCGGGGAAATATCAGCGAAACTGTAACCATGCTTAGTTCACCCACTCCGTTACCGGCAGCCAGCACCGTTCGCCGACCTGCATCCGCCGCGCTTTTCCACTACCCTGTACGCCCTAACGTGCCGGGCAGCGTCCAGCACCGTGCCACCCCCGCCGCCGTCGCCGTTTCACCGAGCCCTCGCAATGAATAAAGAAACCGAAATCAAACTGCGCGCCAGCCGCGAAATCCTGGCCGCCCTGCAAACCCACCCACTGCTGAAGAAGCGCAGCAAAACTGGCTGGGAGACAAGCGAGCTGTTCAACCAGTACTTCGACACCGAAGCGCGTGACCTCGCTGGCGCCAAGGTCGCCCTGCGCATTCGCAAGGATGGCGATCAGGTAATCCAGACCCTGAAGAGCCGTGGCCAGAGCGTGGCCGGGTTGTCCGAGCGTAACGAGTGGGACTGGAACCTGGCCAAGGCCAAGCTGGATCTGAAAAAGCTCGACGACAGCTGCTGGCCGGCCAGCCTGGCGGAGCTGGACAAGAAACAGCTGAAGCCGATCTTCACCACCGACTTCGTTCGTCAGCGCGCCGAGATCGCCTGGGGCCGTGGCAAGGCTCGAGTGATCATCGAGGCAGCCCTGGATCTGGGCAAGGTAATCGCTGGCAAGCAGCAGGAAGAAATCTGCGAGCTGGAACTCGAACTGCGCCAGGGTGAGCCCGAAGCCCTGCTGGAGCTGGCCGCCGAACTGGCTGCCGATCTGCCACTGATGCCCTGCGATATCAGCAAGGCCGAGCGCGGTTACCGCCTGTTCGACGAAGGCAGCTACAGCCTGCAGCTGCCCACCCCGGAGCTGCCGCCCGAGCAGAGCCTGGACGATAGCGTCGCCGCCATCGGCTGGTTCCTGCTTGGCAGCAGCCAGCGCCTGGCCGAGCAGTATCGCCACAACGGCCACTGGCGCCTGCTGGTTGACTGGCAGCAGTGCCTGATCGACTTGCGCGCCTTGCTCGGCAGCCTCGGCCAAGCCGCACCGCGCGCCAGCAGCAGCGAGCTGCGCAAGGTACTCGACGCGCTTCTGGAAGACTGGCGCCCACGGGTGCTCGCCGGTCAAGAGGACGAAGCGGCACGCCAGGACGCTCCTGCACAATTCACCGCCGAGCTGGCTCAAACCCGTTGGGGTCTGTTCTCGTTGAACGCCTCGCGCTGGTTGCTGAGCCGTGCCTGGACGGCCTCGCGCAACAAGCGTGGTGATCGTCAGGGCGCCGCCGCCTTGCAAAGCTGGCTGCCGACCTTTATTGCTGAAGAAGGCCGGGATCTGCAGCTCAAGCGCTACCAGCAGCAGCCTGAAGACCTCGCCGAACAGCTGCCACGCCTGGAGCGCCTGCTGCTTTGGCTGCACCTGGCGCGTGGCGTGCTCGACGTCGCCGAGACCGATCGCCTGTTCGGTGAACTCAACAAACTGGCTGAACTGGCCAAGCGCCCGCTGAGTCCAGAAGAACTGGAGCCACGCATGACCCAGGCGCAGATCATCATGAGCCTGAAGCCCTGGAAAACGCTGCTAAAAAACGGCTGAAAAACCCGGCAGGTAGCGCGTCTACCTGCCTCGCTTCGACGACAGGACGCCCCCTCGATGTTCAAACTTAGCCTGAAATCCATCATCGCGACCTGGCTCACTGGCCTGCTGGCCTTGCTGCCACTGGCGCTGACCATGGTGGTGCTGGCCTGGATCGTCAGCCTACTGAACAACCTGATCGGCCCGTCCACCGCCATCGGCAGGCTGTTCGCCGCACTCGGCACACCCTTCGCCAGCAACCCCTTTCTGGCCTACCTGCTCGGCACTCTGGTGCTGCTGATCAGCCTCTATCCACTGGGTCTAGCCGTGAAGCTGGGCTTGCGTAAGCCGCTTGGCTGGCTGATCGACGTAACCCTGCGCCGCACGCCACTGATCGGCAACTTCTACAACCTCGCTGACCGCTTCGTCGGCTTGCTGGACAAGAAGAACACCGATATCACCAGCATGCGTCCGGTGTGGTGTTTCTTCGGCGGTGATGGCGTGGCAGTTCTCGCCCTGCAACCCAGCTCGCAACCGGTGGTACTGGAAGGCCGTCCGCACTTCGCGATTCTTGTACCCACTGCGCCGATCCCCATCGGCGGCGGCCTGCTGTATGTCCCGGTTGAGTGGGTGAAATCGGCCAACATGGGCGTCGACGCGCTGACCAGCATCTATGTTTCCATGGGCCTGACACCACCGCCGGCACTGCCCGTGCAGAGCCTGGAGGACGACAGCGCCAAGGCCGAAGCTCAGGATCAGCCACCCCGGCAAGAGCAGTTGCCCCTGCGCGACGAGCAGCCGACTGCAAAAGAGTAACCGCGCGCAGAGCCTGCTCAAGCTTTGAACCGGCGCTTAGTCAACGTCACCGCAATCAGGCATGCTGACTGACCGCACGGAGCACACCCTTTACCGGATTCTCAGGAGCCCGCATGTCCAGCCTCTCGCCTCTAGCCCCCGACCGCCTGCTGGATCTCAACGAGCTGTTGCGCGAACTGGTCGCTCAGCGGCGAATCGCTCAGGAGAGCGCTGAGCAATGCCTGGCGATCCGCCGCAACGGTGCCAATAACGATCTGCATCCGCTGGAGTTTCTGGCAGCCCAGCAACTCGACGATCTGACGCGTGCGGGCCGCAAACTGGATCTGGAAGGGCTGACGCAATGGCTGGCGCAGCAGGCTGGGCAGCCTTACCTGCGCATCGATCCACTGAAGATAGACGCCGCCGCGGTCACGCCGCTGATGTCCTATGCCTTCGCCCAGCGCCACAAGATCCTCGCCGTCGCGGTGAACGCCGAATCGGTGACCATCGCCAGCGCCCAGCCCTTCATGCACGGCTGGGAAGCCAACCTCACCCACGTGCTGAAGCGCTCGATCAAGCGCGTAGTGGCCAACCCGGCGGATATCCAGCGTTTCACCGTGGAGTTCTATCGCCTGGCCCGCTCGGTCAGCGGCGCGACGAACAGCGATGCGAAGATCAGCAACGTCGGCAACTTCGAGCAACTGCTCAACCTCGGCGCTCAGGATCAGGAGCCGGACGCCAACGACGCCCACGTGGTGAACATCGTCGACTGGCTGTTCCAGTACGCTTTCCAGCAGCGCGCCAGTGACATCCACATCGAGCCGCGACGCGAACAGGGTAGCGTACGCTTTCGCATCGACGGCGTACTGCACACCGTCTACCAGTTCCCGGCTCAGGTGACCATGGCCATCGTCAGCCGCCTGAAGACGCTGGGGCGGATGAACGTCGCCGAAAAGCGCAAGCCCCAGGACGGCCGCGTGAAAACCAAAACGCCCGCCGGCAACGAGGTCGAACTGCGGCTGTCGACCCTGCCGACCGCCTTCGGCGAAAAGATGGTAATGCGTATCTTCGACCCGGACGTGCTGCTGCGTGGTTTCGACCAGCTGGGTTTCAGCCCGGACGACCTCAAGCGCTGGGAAAGCATGACCAGCCAGCCCAACGGCATCATTCTGGTTACCGGCCCCACCGGCTCGGGCAAGACCACCACGCTGTACACCACGCTCAAGCAGTTGGCGACCGACGAGGTGAACGTGTGCACCATCGAAGACCCCATCGAGATGATCGAGGGCGCCTTCAACCAGATGCAGGTGCAACACAACATTGATCTGACCTTCGCCAGCGGCGTGCGCGCACTGATGCGTCAGGATCCGGACATTATCATGGTCGGCGAGATCCGCGACCTGGAAACCGCCGAGATGGCCATTCAGGCGGCGCTCACCGGCCACCTGGTGCTGTCGACCCTGCATACCAACGATGCACCCAGCGCCATTACTCGTTTGCTTGAACTGGGCGTGCCGCATTATCTGCTCAAGGCCACCCTGCTCGGCGTCATGGCCCAGCGTCTGGTGCGTACGCTGTGCCCGCATTGCAAGGCGCCCCTGGAGCTCGACGAGGCGGATTGGCAAGAGCTGACCCGGCCCTGGAACGCACCGCTGCCAACCGGCGCGCACCGCGCCGTGGGCTGCGTGGAGTGCCGGGAAACCGGTTACCGCGGGCGTGCCGGGGTGTACGAGATCATGGTGCTGAACGACAGCCTCAAACCGCTGATCAGCGCCGATACCGACCTGACCCCGCTGCGCCGCCAGGCCTTCAAGGACGGCATGCGCAGCCTTCGTTTGTCCGGAGCCCAAAAGGTCGCCGCAGGTCAGAGCACCATCGAGGAAGTGTTGCGCGTGACACCGCAAAGCGAGCAGCGTTAATCTCCGCTGAACGGGCCCATCGGGCCCGACTCAGCCAGGAGCGGCGCCATGAACATCCGCCAGAAGATGCTTGCCTGCGGAGCTGTCAGCATCATTGCCACGCTTCTGGTGGGAGGCATTGGCCTCTGGGGTCAGGCGCTGCTGGGCAACGCGCTGGTCGCCAACGAAGTGAATGCCAACGCGCTGCGCAATCACATGGACGGCGACATGATGCACGATGCCCTTCGCGCCGATGTGCTGGGGGCCTTCCTCACCACTCCCGGTGACAGCGCTGCGGCCGCCCAAGTGCGTGATGAGCTGAAAGAGCACAGTGAGCGTTTTCGCCAGGCGATGGCAGAAAACGGCAAGTTGCCGCTGGCTGCCGACACTCGCAAGGCCATCGATGAGCTCGGCCCGGTGCTGGAAAACTACATCCAGTCAGCCACGCGTATCGTCGAGCAAGCGCTTGTCGACCCCGGCGCGGCACGCGCGTCGATGGCCGACTTCTCGCGCAGCTTCAGCGAACTGGAAGTGCGCAACGAAGCAGTCAGCGCGCTGATAGAAGCCAGCGTGGCACAGACCCGAACCGACAGCGAAGCCATGGTGCGCAAAGCATTATGGTGGCAACTGACTGGTCTGGGCCTGGCGTGCCTGCTGATCCTGTGGATCACCCGGCGTCTGCTGCAGTCAGTGCTGCGGCCCCTGGCGAAGGTCATCCACGCCGCGCGCACCATGGCCCAGGGCAACCTGAGCACCACCATCAGCGTCGACAGCCATGACGAAGCCGGCCAACTGCAACAAGCTCTGGCGGATATGCAGCTCAGCCTGCGCAAGATGATCGAGACGATTCGCACCGAGAGTGAAGAGCTGCGCAAAACGTCCCAGAGCCTCAGCCAAACCTCCAGTTCGGTGGCCAGAGGTGCCACCGAGCAAGCAGACAGCGCGACCAGCATGGCCGCTGCCATGGAGCAGATGATTGGCAATATCGCGCAGATCGCCGATCACGCACGCGGCGCACGCGACATCTCCGAACAGTCGGAGCACCTGACCAACAGTGGCGGGCAGGTCATTCTCGGGGTGGTAGACGGCATGAATCAGATTGCCGACGCGGTCAATCAGTCCTCGCAGACCATTACGGCACTGGGTCAGTCATCCGAGGAAATCAACTCGATCATCCAGGTGATCAGAGGCATCGCCGAGCAGACCAACCTGCTCGCGCTCAACGCCGCCATCGAAGCGGCACGGGCCGGGGAGGCAGGCCGCGGCTTTGCCGTGGTGGCCGATGAAGTGCGCAGCCTGGCAGCGCGTACCGCGCAATCGACCCAGGAAATCACCAGCATGATTCAGCGCATTCGTGAATCTACGGCTCAGGCGGTGAAGAGCATGGACTCAGGGGTCAGCCGGGTGAACGACGGCGTCGGCATGGCGCAGCAGGCCAGCACCTCGATCAACGAAATTCGCCAGGGCGTACAGCGCTCGGCGCAGATGGTCGACGAGATTTCCCACACCATCACCGAACAATCCAAGGCCAGCAACGAGGTTGCCGAACGGGTGGAGATGATCAGCGAGGTGGCCCAACGTAACAACCTGGCCATGCAGGATCTGGCCGCCATGTTGGTGCACATGGACAACTCAGCCGAGGCGGTGCAAGCCTCCGTGAAACGTTTCGAACTCTAAGTCCGCATCATTGCAACGCAATCTCCAGTACGCTTGCAGCCCATTCGAATAGACATTCAACAGGGATCTTCTTTTTATGGAAATCGGTACCGCAGTCATTTTCCTCTTCGTTGGTTTGGCATTCGCCATTGTATTCATGGGCTTCAAAGTCGTCCCCCAGGGGTCGGAGTGGACGGTCGAGCGCTTTGGACGCTACACGACCACACTCAAGCCCGGCCTGAACATCATCGTGCCAGTGATGGATCGCGTCGGCCGCAAACTCAACGTCATGGAAAGCGTGCTGGATATTCCGCCTCAGGAAGTCATCACCGCCGACAACGCCACGGTGCAGATCGACGCGGTGTGCTTCTTCCAGGTGATCAACTCAGCCCAGGCAGCCTACGAGGTGAACAACCTCGAACACGCCATTCGCAACCTGCTGCAGACCAACATCCGTACCGTGCTCGGCTCCATGGAGCTGGACGCCATGCTCAGCCAGCGTGACGGCATCAACGAAAAGCTGCTGAAAACCGTCGACGAGGCCACCGCGCCCTGGGGCATCAAGATCACCCGGATCGAGATCAAGGACATCAGCCCGCCTGCCGACCTGATGGCCGCCATGTCTGGCCAGATGAAGGCCGAGCGTATCAAGCGTGCGCAAATCCTCGAAGCCGAAGGCCTGCGTGCTGCGGCCATCCTCACTGCCGAAGGCAAGAAACAGGCGCAGATCCTCGAGGCCGAGGGCGAGCGGCAAGCCGCATTTCTCGAAGCAGAAGCACGCGAACGTGCTGCCGCTGCAGAAGCCGAGGCAACCCGCGTGGTTTCCGTGGCGATTGCCGAAGGTAACGTGCAAGCGGTCAATTACTTCGTCGCTCAGAAGTACATCGACGCCCTCGGCAAGCTGGCCAGTGCCAACAACAGCAAGGTCATTCTGATGCCGTTGGAAGCCAGCCAGATGATCGGTTCAATCGGTGGTATTGGCGAGATCGTCAAGGCCACTTTTGCCGACAAGAAGGCCTGAGTCATGCTGGCTTATCTGCAGAACCTGACGTTCTGGGACTGGCTGGCACTCGGTACCGTGCTGCTGATTCTCGAGGTGTTCGGTGCTGGTGGTTACCTGCTGTGGATTGGTGTGGCCGCTGCCAGTGTTGGCGTATTGACCTACGTGATTCCGGATACCCCGTGGGCGCTGCAATTCATTGTGTTTGGCAGCCTTTCCGTGCTTACCGCCGTGTTTTGGTGGCGTCGGCAGCGCAGCAGCGCTGGCGGAAACTCCGAGCAACCGGGCCTGAACAACCGCGGCCACGAGCTGCAAGGACGACAGTTCGTGCTGCACGAAGCCATTGCCGGTGGTCGCGGCAAGATCAAGGCCGGCGATTCGCTGTGGCTGGTAGTTGGCCCGGATATGCCAGTCGGCACCCTGGTCGAAGTGATTGGCCAGGATGGCGTTCTGCTCAAAGTGCGCGCGCCAGACACTTGAAGCGACTCACTCACAAGGCCTGCGCTGTGCGCAGGTTCCTATAACGAGAATACGGTGGAACCAGTCACGTAGCGGTGCACTCCTAAGCAGTAGGAAAACAAACAGGAGTTACTGCTATGCGCCGTTTAAGTTCGTTGCTGTTCGCTGGTCTGTTCCTTGCCGCATCCTCTCAGGCGTTCTCCGCTAACCTGCGCGATATCCTGTCGTCGGGTGCGACCACTGCGTCGACCTACCTGACGTTCAAGGACAACAAGATGGTCATCCCTGCGCAGGATGATGCCAGCAGCTACATCGCCAGCAATGGCGAGATCCGTGGCCCGTATCTGGAAGCGGCACTGCAGAAGATCCGTGCGGATCACCCTGATCTGCAAGCCAGCGATCTGGAGCTGGCCACCGCGATTCTCACTGCCCAGCAGTGATAAAAAAAGCCGGCTCGATAGCCGGCTTTTTCTATACAGCTTCTATACAGCCTTGACGACTCAGCCGTCGATACTCGCCTCATAACCAGCGCTGTCGAGCAGCTTCTCCAGTTGCGCGGCGTCGCTAGGCTGCAGCTTGAAGAACCAGCTGCCGTACGGATCGTTGTTGACGCTTTCCGGGCTGTCAGCGAGTGCTTCGTTGATTGCAATCACTTCACCGCCAACCGGCGCATAGATGTCGGAAGCGGCTTTCACCGACTCCACCACACCGGCTTCCTGGCCAGCGTCCAGTACCTTGCCGACTTCCGGCAACTCGATGAACACCACATCGCCCAGAGCTTCCTGAGCATGATCGGAAATGCCCACGGTTACGCTGCCATCGGCCTCCAGTCGCGCCCACTCGTGGCTGGTGGCGTAACGCAGATCGGCGGGGATAGAGCTCATGTTGTCGTTCCTCATCAGACAGGACGGCGACCGCGCCGTCAGGGAAATTTAGCAGGTGCGCACAGGTTGCATCCAGCCGCTCGCATGTAATGACCGTATCAGATCAACACTTTGCCGTGGCGTACGAAATTCGGCTGCACGACGCGTAGCGGGTACCACTTGCCGCGGATTTCCACTTCGGCGCGATCCCCCGTCTTGGCCGGCACACGGGCCAAGGCGATGGACTTGCCCAGAGTAGGCGAAAAGCTGCCGCTGGTAATTTCACCCTCACCCACGCCATCGACCCGCACCACCTGGTGGGCTCGCAGCACGCCACGTTCCTCGAGCACCACGCCAACCAGGCGTGAGTGCGAGCCGTCCTGATACTGACGCAGCAACGCCTCGCGGCCGATGAAAGCGCGCTCGGCTGGCTCCCAGGCCACCGTCCAGGCCAGGTTGGCGGCCAGCGGGGAAACCTGCTCGTCCATGTCCTGACCGTAGAGATTCATGCCGGCTTCCAGGCGCAAGGTATCGCGTGCACCCAGGCCGATCGGAGAAATGCCCGCGCCGACCAGGTCATTGAAAAAGGCCACCGCTTCGCCAGCCGGCAACATGATTTCCAGACCATCCTCACCGGTGTAGCCCGTACGCGCGATGAACCATTGGCCATCGGGCAGCCCCTGGAATGGCTTGAGCTCGTGAATCAGGCTGGCACGCGCCTGACTCACCAATTCAATGGTTTTGGCGCGGGCCTTGGGGCCCTGGATGGCGAGCATCGCCAGGTCGCTACGCTCGCGCAGTTCGACGGCGAAGTCGGTGCTCTGCGCGCGCATCCAGGCCAGATCCTTGTCGCGGGTCGCGGCATTGACCACCAGCCGGTAGGTCGGCGCACTGGAGGCATCGAGCAGGTAGACGATCAGATCGTCGATCACACCGCCTTCTTCATTGAGCATGGCGCTGTACAACGCCTTGCCCGGCACCTGCAGACGCGCCACATCATTGGCGAGTAGATTCTGCAGGTAGGCCTGGGCTTCGTCACCCAACACATCGACGACGGTCATGTGGGAGACGTCGAAAACCCCGCAGTCACGACGCACCTGATGGTGCTCTTCGACCTGCGAGCCATAGTGCAGCGGCATATCCCAGCCGCCGAAATCGACCATCTTCGCGCCAAGGGCGAGGTGCAGGTCATAAAGAGGTGTGCGCTGTCCCATGGGATCTCCTTCCGGGCGTTGCAAGGCTGTGGCGCGCGCAAATAGGGCCATTCCAGATGATTTTGGAAGTGGCTGCATGGCGGGCCGCAGCGAATGGCGCGCATTGTAGCCGCATGGTCGGAGCCGGTCATCTTGGACATTGACAGGCCTTGTAACAAAGCCTGCAGGACAGGCCACGAACCGGCCAGGCACCTGCCTGGCGACCGTTTATCCGATTCGCTGAGCGGAGCGGCGAATCAGCAGAATCACCGGCACCAAACCAACCAACACCAGCGTCAGGGCCGGCAAAGCAGCTCGCGCCCACTCCCCCTCACTGGTCATCTCGAAGATTCGCACGGCCAGGGTGTCCCAGCCGAATGGTCGCATCAGCAGCGTGGCGGGCATCTCCTTGAGCACGTCGACGAACACCAACAACGCCGCAGATAAGACGCCGGGCATCAGCAGCGGCAGATAGACGCGCAGGAACAGCGGCACGCCGCCGATGCCCAGGCTGCGCGATGCCTGAGGCAGCGACGGGCGAATTCGCGCCAGGCTGTTTTCCAGCGGCCCGTAGGCCACTGCCAGGAAGCGGATCAGGTAGGCCAGCAGCAATGCGCCAAGGCTACCGAGCAGCAATGCCTTACCGGCGCCACCCAGCCATGTCGACAGGGGGATGACCACCCCGTTGTCCAGGGTGCTGAAGGCCAGCATGATCGCCACCGCCAGCATCGAGCCTGGTAGCGCATAGCCGAGGTTAGCCAGGCCGACGGTGGCGCCCATCAGCCGCGTCGGCGCCATACGACGGGAGAACGCCAGCAACAACGCAACGGCGACCGTGATCAGCGCCGCCGCCACGCCCAGGTACAGGGTGTGCTGGATCAGCGCCAGGTAACGCTCATCCAGATCGAAGCGCCCGCGCTGCCAGAACCACACCAGCAGTTGCAGCACCGGGATGACGAACGCACAAGCGAACACCAGCAGGCACCAGCCGCTGGCCGCTAACGCGCGCAGGCCGCTAAGGTGGTACAGCGCCCCGCTACGCGGTCGCTCGACGGAAGGCCGCACGGCACCACGCGCCCGCCGCTCGCCATAGAGCACCAGCATCACCGCGAACAGCAGCAGGCAAGCCAGCTGCGCGGCGCTGCCCAGGCTGTAGAAGCCGTACCAGGTCTTATAGATGGCCGTGGTGAAGGTATCGAAGTTGAATACCGATACGGCGCCGAAGTCGGCCAGGGTCTCCATCAGTGCCAGCGCCAGGCCGGCACCAATGGCGGGTCGTGCCACGGGCAGGGCGACCCGCCAGAAAGCTTGCCAAGGCGAATGACCGAGGGTGCGTGCCGCCTCCATCAATCCCCGACCCTGGGCCAGGAATGCATTGCGCGCGAGCAGGTAAACGTAGGGGTAGAACACCAGCACCAGAACGATGATCACCCCGCCGGTGGAACGCACTCGCGGAAACCGCACGCCACTGCCGAACCATTCACGCGCCAGGGTTTGTACCGGCCCGGAGAAATCCAGCAGGCCGACGAACACGAACGCCAGTACATACGCGGGAATGGCGAATGGCAGCATCAGCGCCCAGTCCAGCCAGCGCCGCCCGGGGAATTCGCAAAGGCTGGTCAGCCAGGCCAGGCTCACGCCCAGCACCGTTACGCCAACGCCCACGCCAAGCACCAGGGTCAGAGTGTTGCCGATCAGCCGTGGCAGTTGCGTCTGCCACAGGTGCGACCAGATCTGCCGATCCACCTCGTGCCAGCTGGCCAGCAGAACCAGCAGGGGCATGAGCACCAACAGGGCCACGGCAAAGGCGATGGGATACCAGCGGCGCTGGGCGGGATGAGCCACGCAAACTCCTAGAAAGCGCAAAGCACGACGCCCCGGACAGGCCGGGGCGTCGAATTACCAGTGTCTGACGAGTGGGTTTAGGGCCCGTTCAGGCACAGCAGTCAGTGATCAGTTCCAGCCAGCACGATCCATCAGGCGGATAGCTTCGGCCTGGCGCTTGCCGGCCACTTCCACGGCGATGCTGTCGGCCTTGAACTCACCCCAAGAGGCGACTTCGGCAGATGGCTTCACCGCCGGATTGGCCGGAAACTCCTTGTTGGCGTCGGCAAAGATGTTTTGCGCCTCGGCACTGGTCATCCACTCGACCAGCTTCTGAGCGGCTTCGGGATTCGGAGCGTTCTTGGTCAGGCCTACACCGGACAGGTTGACGTGCACACCGCGATCGCTCTGATTCGGCCAGAACAGCTTGGCTTTCAGGTCGGGCTTCTGCTCGTGCAGGCGGCCGAAGTAGTAGGTATTGACGATGCCCACGTCGCACTGGCCAGCGGCAACGGCGTTGATTACCGAGTTGTCATCGGGGAATACGTCCGTGGCCAGGTTGTTGACCCAGCCCTTGACGATCTCTTCGGTCTTGGCCTCGCCATGGGTTTCGATCAGCGTGGCGGTGAGCGACTGGTTGTAGACCTTCTTGCTGGTACGCAGGCACAGGCGGCCTTCCCAGTTCTTGTCGGCCAGCGCTTCGTAGGTGGTCAGCTCGCCATCTTTCACACGCTCAGGCGAAAACACGATGATGCGCGCACGCAGCGACAGGCCAGTCCAGGCACCGCTGGTAGCGCGGTACTGAGCAGGAATGTTGGCGTCGACAACGCTGGATTTCATCGGTTGCAGAATACCCATCTGCTCGGCTTGCCAGAGGTTGCCGGCATCCACGGTGAGCAGCAGATCCGCTGGCGTGTTCTCGCCTTCGGCCTTGATGCGCTCCATCAGCGGCGCTTCCTTGTCGGTGATGAATTTCACCGCAACCCCGGTCTTGGCGGTGTAGGCATCGAACACCGGCTTGATCAGCTCGTCGATACGCGAGGAGTAGACGACCACTTCATCGGCCGCCTGCACAGCGCTGGCAAGCGTACTGAGGGTGAAAACAGCGAGAAGCGCGCGGCGTACCGACATGACAGAGACCTATTGGAGTTGGAAGAGCGAGGATGATAGTGACTCGCATCTACAACGCACACCGTTAGGTCATTGCCAGATATTACCGCTGTCCCTGAACAGCGAGTGCCCACGTCAGCGTGGGCACTCGACGCCTCATCAGTAGTTATATTGCAGGCTGGTCATGACGTTGCGCGGCGCGCCATACAAGCCTGCCGCCGTGGTGGTGAGGTACTCCTTGTCGAACAGGTTGTTGAGGTTTACCGATGCCGACAGCGCCGGCGTGAGCTGGTATTTGGCCATGAGGTTGACCAGCGCGTAGCTGCTCTGCGTGGTCGCATAACTGAGGTCGTAGCCACTCTCGCTCTGCCAGTTCACGCCGCCGCCGACGGTGAGTTTGTCCAGGGCGCCCGGCAGTCGATAGCTGGTAAACAGCTTGACGCTGTTACGCGGGATCTCGGTGACGATACGTTTGTCGTCATCATTGAAACTAACGCTGTAGGAGTAGCCACCCGTGAGCTGCCAACCGTCGGCCAGCTCACCATTGACCTCCAGCTCCACACCTTCGCTGGTGGTGCCATTTTCCGCCTTGTAGGCCTGGAAGCCGTTGGGCTGCAGCAAGCTGCCGTTAGCCACTGCGAGGTTGTCCTGCTCGACACGGAACACAGCCAGGCTGCCATTGAGGCGCCCGTCGTAGAAGTCGGCCTTCAGCCCAAGCTCGTAGCCGGTGCCTTCCTGAGGATCCAGAGGTGTGCCGTTGACGTCGCGGATGTTGGCATTCTGCGGGTTGAAGATCTGCGTGTAGCTCGCGTAGGCCGTCCAGGTGTCGCTGAGGTCGTAGACGAAGCCGGCATAGGGAATGACGATGCCGGTTTCGGTGCGCTCCGTTTTGCTGGTGGCGCCGCCATACAAGCGGCTTTTGCTTTCGCGATTCCAGTCCACCACACGCGTACCAAGGATCAGGCTGGCTGCATCGGTCAGGTGCCAGCGCGACGTCAGGTAGGCGGCGTACTGGGTTTCGGTCAGGTCGCTTTCACCGATCTTGTTGAATACTGGCTTCGGCGCCTGGCCGTCCCAGCCGTAGATGTTGTCGATGCTGCCGGCATAGCCGGAGCCCGGACGCTGCCAGCCGCCATAGTTGGAGGTTCCCCGCTCCTCGAGACGCGACAGGGTCACCCCGCCGATAAGCTCATGCTCACGCCCCAGCAGCGGGAAGAAACCGGTGAGGTAAGCGTCGAGATTGTCCTGCTCGGGGGTCGCCTGCCAGCGGGTCGGCATGATGTAGGCACCCGAGCCGGTGGCCGGGTTGATGAGGCCATCCATGTAGCTGACCACGGTGTCGTAATCGTTGCGCGCGTGGCTGTACTCCACCTTGCCGCTCCAGCCATTGGCGAACTGATGTTCGACGGAGGTGAACAGCGTGCTCTGCTGGCGATCGTAGTACGTCCAGTCAGGCGAGCTGTTGAACGAGCGCTTGATGTCGGTTCTTTCGCCGCTGGTGGTGAACAGCGGAAAGCCGGTACGCATCGGTGCGTTGCTGTTGGTCGTTTGATGGCTGAAGCCCAGGGTCAGCAGGGTGGATTCACTCAGATCCAGCTCGGTGATGCCGTACAAGGTACTCACCTCCTGGCTGAAGCGGTCGATCCAGGCATGCTGATCCTTGTGATCGACGACGAAACGCCCGCGCACATTGCCACTCTCGGTCAACGCGCCGCCGACATCCACACCCAGGCCATAACGATCCCAGCTACCGGCTTCTGCCGACAACTGCACCTTGGGCTCGATGCCCGGGCGTTTGCGGATCAGGTTGATGGTCGCAGACGGGTTGCCCAGGCCGCTGACCAGCCCGGTTGCGCCACGCACCACCTCTATCCGGTCGTACATGGCGGTGTTCTGGGTGTAGTTGTCCATGCCCGCCGACGTCGGTACGCCGTCGATGGCGAAGTTGCGGATGGCGAAGCCGCGCGACAGATAGGTGGTGCTGTCAGCGCCCAGGCTTTCGCGAATCACGGTGATGCCAGCGGTGGCATCCAGCGCATCGGTCAGGCTGTCGAGGTTCTGGTCATCCATACGCTGGCGGGTCAGCACGGTAACCGATTGCGGCGTTTCCTTGAGGGACAGGTTCAGGCGTGTCGAGCTGCTGGACGACTCCGTGGTGTAGGAGCCCGTGCCCTCGGTGGTCGACCCCGGCGCCTTGCCGGAAATGCTCAGTGCGGACAGCTCCAGTCCTCTACCCTGACCTTGACTGGTCGGCACCAGCACATAGCTGCCGTTGCCCTGGCGCTGGGCCTGCAAGCCACTGCCCTGAAGCAGGCGCGCGAGCCCTTCGTCAACGCCGTAGTCGCCCTGCAGGCCCGGCGAATCCAGCCCCTCGGTCTGCACCGCTGCGAATGAAAGCGTCACCCCGGCGACCGTCGCGAACTGGCTCAGCGCGGTGCCCAGCGAGCCAGGGGCAATGCGGTAGCTCTGTACCGCCGCCTCCTGCGCCAGAACCTGGCCTGGCATTGCAAAGAGAAGAGGTATCGACGCGCAGGTCAACCCGAACAGGGCCAGGTGAACGGCGCGGGCCATCGGCTTGGCCGGCGAGAGAAAGCGGGGCATGGTCATTTCCTTGTCATGAGCTGGGCAGATCCGCGGTGATGCAAAACCGCTTCATGTGCTTGGCCGAATGAGAATGAAAATCGGCAACCCCCAATAGCTATTTTTTTGCAAAACAGTTCAGGCAGGCTCGATACGCGCCCAATAGCGACTCAGGTAACGCACCCGAATGGGCAACGAGGCGCCCAGATTTTCCAGAATGATGTCCGTGTCGTCGATCCGAAAAGCGCCAGACAGGCGCAGACCAGCCACCGCATCGGCACACTTCAAATAACCGGGACGGTAACGCGCCAACTCGGCGATGAAGGCATCCAGGCGCCAGTCGATCACCGTCAGCATGCCCTGGGCCCAGGCACCCGCTCCCGGCGGCAATGCGCTGGGTGTACCGACCGCAGCGGCCTCGACATCGACCTGTTGATTGGCACCGATGCGCACCGCCCGATTGGGCTGCCGGGCGGCACGTACCTCGACCGCATCCTCCAGCACCGCAACCTGAGTGCTGTCGCCCTCGCAGCGCACGCTAAAACACGTCCCCAACGCTCGTACGCTGCCCTGCGCGGTATGCACCACGAAGGGCCGTCCGGCCGGATCAGCAGCGGTACGCACGAGTATCTCGCCGCGATGCAGCTGCAATTGCCGCAGGTTGGCGTCGAAACGGATATCCACTGCCGTCGCGGTATTCAGATCGAGCACGCTGCCATCGCTCAGTTGCAGGTGGCGGCGCTCGCCGGTAGCCGTGCGCTGATCGGCAAGCCAGCCCTGCTTAGGTGCGAGGTCGAAAGACGCCCAGCCCGCCGCCCCGGAGGCGAGCAGCAAGCCCAGCGTCTTCAGCACCACACGCCGGCGCGCCCGCACGCCGTCCAGCGCCGGTAGCGCGACATCGGCAGGCAAGCCGCCGAGCTGATGCTGCAAGCGCTCCACCCGCGCCCAGGCCTGGCGATGCCGGGGGTGCTGCGCCAGCCACTCACGGTGTGCCCTGCACTCGGCTTCGCTCGGCGGCGTGGCGTTGAGCTGCACGTACCAGGTGGCGGCCGCTTCCAGGGTCTGGCGATCCATGGCTCAGTCTTCCATCAGCAACAGGCAATGGGTCATGGCGCGGATCATGTGCTTCTTCACCGTGGTCACTGACACGCCCAGGCGCTCGCCGGTGGCGACATAACTGAGCCCTTCCAGCTGCACCGCCAGAAAGATCCGCCGCGTGCGCTCGCCAAGACCGTCGAGCATGGCGTCGACCGCAGTGAGGGTTTCGAGGATCAGCAGACGGGTTTCCGGCGAAATGTCCATCGGCTCCGGACGCAGTGCCAGCACATCGAGATAGGCCTGCTCGACGGCCTGGCGACGGAACTTGTCGATCATCAGCGCGCGGGCAATGGCGCTCAGGTAGGTGCGCGGCTCGCGAATGGCCTGCACGTCACGGGCACTGAGCACCCGCAGGAAGGTGTCCTGGGCCAGGTCAGCAGCATCGCTGGTATTGCCCAGGCGTGCCCGCAGCCAGCTTTTGAGCCAGCCGTTGTGTTCGCTGTAGAGAAGATGCAACGCGGAATGATCCGTGCCGGACATGGCAGCACCAGGGCGAAAGATGATAATGCATCGCATTGTCTTCCAGCCACAGGTATGACGCAAGGCCTGAACGCCCCGTGCAGCGCTTAGCGGGCCCTGGCCAGATCCGGCAGATCGCCGCTCAGGCCCAGTGCCTGGCGCACGAACAGCGCTTTGGCCTCGTCCAGGCCATCGACCACTCCCAAGCCAGTGTTGCGCAGCAAGCGCAGCGTCAGCGAGTCGCTCTGGAACAGCCGCTGGAAGCCTTCCATCGCCGCCATCATCGCCAGGTTGTGAGGCATGCGGCGGCGCTCGTAGCGGCTCAGTACGCGCTCGTCGGCCAGTCGTTCACCACGCCCGGCTGCCTGCGCCAGCACCTCGGCGAGCACTGCGGCGTCGAGAAAGCCCAGGTTGACGCCTTGGCCGGCCAGCGGGTGGATGGTGTGGGCGGCATCGCCGATCAGCGCTAGCCCAGGTTCGACATAACGCTTGGCGTGGCGCTGGCGCAGCGGGATGCACAGGCGGCGATCCACGTGCAGCACCTCGCCAAGGCGGTATTCGAACGCCTGGCCCAGGGCTGTGGAAAACTCATCGTCAGCCAGCGCCATCAAATCAGCAGCCTGCTCCGGGGTGGTCGACCAGACGATCGAGCACCAGTGCTCGCCATCGCGCTCGCCCAGGGGCAGAAAGGCCAGCGGGCCCTCGTCGGTGAAACGCTGCCAGGCGGTGGCCTGGTGCGCATTGGCACAGCGCACGCTGGTGACGATGGCGTGGTGCAGGTAATCCCACTCGCGGGTTTCACAGCCCGCCAGACGACGTACCGCCGAGTTGGCGCCATCGGCCGCGACCACCAGCGGGGTGCGCAATTCGCGGCCGTCGGCCAGGGTCAGCAGCCAGTCATCGCCGGAGTGGCGCAAGCGCTCCAGTCGCGCATCGGCGAGCAGGCGCACGTCGCTGGCGTGCAGGCGCTCGAGCAGAGCGTCCTGCACCACGCGGTTCTCGACAATATGGCCGAGGATATTGGCATGCACGCTGGCAGCGCTGAAATGGATGCTGCCGGTACCGCTGCCATCCCACACGCGCATATCGCGGTACGGGCAACTGCGCCGAGCCAGCACGCCGGGCCATGCGCCAAGGCGTTCGAGGATGCGCTGGCTGGCCATCGACAGTGCGCTGACCCGCGGCTCGTAGGCCGCGCTGCAATCGAACGGCTCGACCTGCAGCGGCCCGCCGTCCAGTACCAGGCAATCCAGCCCCTGCTCGCGCAGCGCCAGAGCCAGGGCGCTGCCGACCATTCCAGCGCCGACGATGATCAGATCTGCATGCATTTGGTCCATTCCTCAGGCTGCCTGCCGCAGGCGCGGCTTGAGCCGCACGTAAAGCGTCTTGTGTACCCGTGCGACCAGGGTGCCATCGCCATCACGGACTTCCACCTGCAACTCGGGCAGGTACTTCTCACCCGCAGCGGTGTGCTGACGCACCTCGTCGACAAATGCCTGGTCGATGGCGAACGAGGCGAATACCGGGCCTCTGCCGGGTGCGATGAAATCGATGCTGGCGGCCTTGTCCCAGACCACGTAATCGCGGCCCAGGTTCTCCATCAGCATCAACATGTAGAAAGGATCGGTCATCGAATACAGGCTGCCGCCGAACTGGGTGCCCACGTAATTGCGGTTGTACCAGCCCAGACGCATCTTCACGTCGACCTGACGAAAATCCGCTGCGATGCGCCGAATCCATACGCCAGCGCCCAGATAGGGCGGGTAGCAATTCATGACCCAGCGCAGCAGGCGAGCCTTGCGCGCCAGCCGGCGGGCGTTCATCGCTGGGTACCGCGAGTACCCATGCCCATGGCCTGACGTGCGAACCAGCGCTTGGCCGGCGGCAGCAATTCAAGACCGAGCAGGCCAAGGTTGCGCCCCGCGGCGAGCAGCGGCTGGTCGGTGCTGAACAGCCGGGTGACCTGATCCGAGAAGCCAACGGTGAAGGCCTGATCGCCAGCCTGAGCACTGGCGTAGCGCTGCAGAGTGGCCAGGTCGCCAAGCGGCGCAGAGCTCGCCAGCACGGTATCGGCCAGGGCCCGCACATCACGCAGCGACAGGTTGAAGCCTTGCCCGGCAATCGGATGCAGACTGTGCGCGGCATTGCCCAGCACCACCAGATTGGAACGTACCTGCTCGGCCGCTTCGACCAGCACCAGTGGATAAGGCACCCGCGCGCCGACCTGGCGCAACGCACCGAGGCGATAACCGAAGGCTTCCTGCAGCTCGGCGAGGAATGCCCGTTCGTCCAGCTTGAGCAGACGCTCGACATCGCCACTCGGGTGCGTCCACACCAGCGCACAGCGATTGTCGGACAGCGGCAGCAACGCCAGTGGCCCGGACTCGGTGAAGCGTTCGAAGGCTTCGCCAGCGTGTGGCCGCGAAGGCGTGATATTGGCAATCACCGCGGTCTGGTCGTAAGGCCGCTGATTCACCGTGATGCCCAACTGCTCACGCAGCGAGGAGCGTCCGCCATCGGCGAGTACCGCCAGGGAGCAGTCGATCAGGCTTTCGTCATCGAGGGTCAGGCGATAGCCATCCGGCAGCGCCTCCATCCGCTCGACCTGGGCCGGGCAGCGCCAAAGGATCACCTCAGGGTCGAGCGCCTGCCACAGGCAGTGGCCGAGCCAGGCGTTTTCCACCACATAACCCAGGGCAGGAACACCTTCCTCCTCGGCACTCAACCGCGCGGCGGCGAAGCGACCGCGATCCGATACGTGTATCTGCTTAATGGGAGTGGCGTGCTGGGCGATCGCCGGCCACAGGCCAAGATCTTCGTAGATCAGCCGCGAGCCGTAGGACAGTGCCGTGGAGCGGGCATCGTAGCTTGGCTGGTAGCCTTCGCCGGGAGCAAATGGCTCGACCAGAGCGATTCGCCAACCGCGCTTGCGCGCCTCGCCCTGCAGTGCCAGCGCCAGGCTGGCACCGACCAGACCACCGCCGATGATCGCCAGATCGACCCGCAGCATGGCCTCAGGCCACCTGCGCGCGGGCGGCGGCCATCAGCGCCTCGATCTCGTCGACGGCCTTGGGCACGTCGCCGGTGAGAATCTCGCAACCGGTCTTGGTCACGACGACGTCGTCCTCGATGCGCACGCCGATGCCGCGCCATTTCTTGGCGACATTCTGGTTATCCACGGCAATGTAAATACCCGGTTCGACGGTCATGGCCATGCCCACTTCGAGCACACGCCATTCGCCGCCGACCTTGTACTCGCCGACGTCATGCACGTCCATGCCCAGCCAGTGGCCGGCGCGGTGCATGTAGAACGGTTTGTAGGCTTCCGCGGCGATCAGCTCATCGACATTGCCCTTGAGCAGGCCCAACTCAACCAGACCGGCGGTGATCACCCGCACCGTGGCTTCATGCGCCTCGTTCCAGTGACGACCCGGCGCGATGTGTTTGAAGGCTTCCATGTTGGCCGCCAGCACAATCTCGTAGATGGCCTTCTGCTCGGGCGTGAAGGTACCGCTGACCGGGAAGGTACGGGTGATGTCGCTGGCATAGCAGTCGATCTCGCAGCCGGCGTCGATCAGCACCACGTCACCGTCCTTCAGCACAGCGTCGTTCTCGCGGTAATGCAGAATGCAGGCATTTTTGCCCGCCGCGACGATTGAGCCGTAGGCCGGCATCTTCGAGCCGCCCTTGCGGAATTCGTAATCCAGCTCGGCTTCCAGGTGGTACTCGTACAGCCCCGCGCGGCTGGCCTGCATCGCCTTGATATGGGCACGTGCGGAAATCTGCGCCGCTTCGCGCATCACCTTCACCTCCCCGGCCGACTTGTACAGACGCAGGTCGTGCAGGAAATGATTGAGGGCGACGAACTCTTTCGGTGGCGTGGCGCCCTGGCGCGCCTTGGAGCGGATCACGTTGACCCACTCCATCAGGTGGCGGTCGAACTCCGGATTGGTACCCACGGCGTAATAGACACGCTCGCGACCTTCGATCAGCCCCGGCAGGATGTCGTCGATATCGCCGATGGGAAAGGCATCGTCCGCACCGTAGCGACTGATGGCGCCTTCCTGACCGGCACGCAGGCCATCCCACAGCTCACGCTCGGGATCACGCTCACGGCAGAACAGCACGTATTCGCCGTGCTCACGACCGGGAATCAACGCGATCACCGCATCGGGCTCGGGAAAGCCGGACAGGTACTGGAAATCACTGTCCTGGCGATACACATGTTCAACATCACGGTTGCGGATGAACACAGGCGCCGCCGGCAGAATGGCGATGCTGTTGGGTTCCATCAACGCCATCAGCGCCTTGCGTCGACGGGCGTATTCCGCTTTGGAGATGCTGGTCATGGGCAGGCTAGGTTCCGATCAGTCGAATAAGGGGCGGGATCAGTGCAGTGAAGGCTTCGGCGCTGGGGCAGCCGGCTTGTTGCATTCGGAGAACAGCAGTAACGGCGCCACACGCAGGTACTCGGTGACCTCCATGTAATCGTTCTCGCCGTCCTCGGACTCATCCAGGGCATTTTGCACCTGAGCGATGGCGGACAAATCCTGCAGCACTTCCATGGCTTCGCCGCTCAGCGCTGCATCGCCAGAGGTCAGACCGAAACCACCGAGGAAGCCCTGGCACCATTGGCCTAGAGCGGCGGCACGTTCGGCCAGCGGGGCTTCGTCGGAGGGCAGCAGCAAGACCACGGTGACATCGTCACCGGTCAACTCGCCACGAACCATCTCCTGCAGGCCAATCAGCGCCTGGCGGACGTTGTCCGGCGGCTCGCTGCCGAGCAGTTCGATGGCATCGACCAGCCAAGGGCCGGCCTCGAAGCCGGCACCCGCACAACTGCGGCCCAGCAGCAGGCCATGCAATTCGGCAGGAGAAACAGAGGAACCACCACTGGCGAGCAAGGTGGCGAATGCAGCGTAGGGAGAACTGGAAGTCGGCATCGATCACTAGGCGCCAAGAGGCGCAATCACTAGAATAGAGGGCTTGTATCCTAGCATCGGCAGACGCGCCAAGACCATCAACGGGTTTTTACTCCTCTGCCGACGCGCCTATACACTCTGAACATGCCAAAGCGAGAGCCAATGGAAGACGCCGATTTACAAGCCCTGACGGCCAAGTTGGAGTTGCTTATCCAGCGCGTCGAGCGCCTCAAGGCTCAAAACCGTCTCTTGCTAGAGAGTGAACAGGCTTGGCGTGAAGAGCGCGCTCATCTGATCGAAAAGAACGAAATGGCTCGGCACAAGGTCGAATCGATGATTTCGCGCCTTAAGGCCCTGGAGCAGGACTCATGACCCAATCGAATACCGTTACCGTTCAGATCCTAGACAAAGAATATTGCATCACCTGCCCTGCAGATGAGCGCAGCAACCTGCAAAGTGCCGCCCGCTACCTGGACGGCAAGATGCGTGAGATCCGCAGCGGCGGCAAAGTGATCGGCGCCGACCGCGTTGCCGTGATGGCCGCGTTGAATATCACCCACGACTTGCTGCACAAACAGCAACACCTGGATCAGCAGGCCACTGCGAGCCGCGATCACGTACGTGACCTGCTTGGGCGGGTCGACAATGCCTTGGTCGATGATGCCGATGGCCGTGGCGTCTGACCAACGGTCGTCACTTTGCGTTATACTCGCCGCAGCTCCCTGGAGTGTGCGCCAGTTGGTGATGTCCCTGAGCCGATACGCACAACCCTGGGGGTTGTCAGTTGATGCCGGTGTGCATGTCCGCTCGACGGAAAGCCTTAAGGTTTCCTGCAACCTCCACCTTGAACTTTCGGGTTCAAGGGCCAAACCGACAGCGGCACGCTGGGGAGTCACAATTTATAGCCTGTTGCTGGCTCACGCTGGCAGCGGGCTTTTTGTTTCCTGCCTTTTGTCGCAGCAACGCTGCGGGCCGTCGCCCGTGACGTTAAAAATCGCTCCGCGCGGTATGTTCATCTGCGCATGATCGAAAGCGATAACCTCACTCGCACCCAACTGCGCCGCAAACTGCGCCAGCAACGCCGCGCGCTAAGCCCTGCCGCTCAGCGGAACGCCGCCCTGGCGCTGTATCGTCAGTTGGCCCAACACCCGCTGTTTCGCCGCGCCCGGCATATTGCGCTGTACCTGGCTAACGACGGGGAAATCGACCCGCATCTGCTCATCGCGGCGGCTCATGCCCGCGGCAAGCAGGTGTATCTGCCCGTACTGAAATCCTGGCCGCGCACCAGCATGGTGTTTCAGCGCATCGACGCGCACGAGAAATTGGCAGGCAATCGCTTCGGCATCCTCGAACCCCAGCGCAACAATCAGCGCCAGCGCAAAACCTGGGCACTGGATCTGATTTTGCTGCCACTGGTTGGCTTCGACCAGCATGGCGGCCGGCTGGGCATGGGCGGTGGCTTCTACGACCGCAGCCTGGCCTATCGCACACGGCGCAAAAATTGGCACAAACCGACGCTACTTGGGCTGGCTCACGCTTGCCAGCAAGTGGACAGCCTATCCATGGCAAGTTGGGACATACCGCTAAATGCCACCGTTACCGATGACGGCTGGCACTAACGCTTGATGAAGCCTGACTGAGCACCGACCGGCAGCATGGAGTCTTGCTGCCACTGGCTTTGCGTATACCCGGTCGTCACCACGCCCAGGCTGAACACCACAACCAACACCCACAATAAATCCGGTTTTCTCTTCATCACCACCGCCCCTCCGGATCAATCGCCCGGGACTAACAAGGTATATTTGCCGAAATCCCTTCGCACACTCACCGCCCTGATACCCCGAGAGCAAAGTTCATGCCCTACTGGCTGATGAAATCCGAACCCGACGAACTGTCCATTCACGACCTGCAGCGCTTGGGCGAAACGCGCTGGGATGGCGTACGCAATTATCAGGCGCGCAACTTCATTCGCAGCATGCAGGAAGGCGATCAGTTTCTGTTCTATCACTCGAGCTGCCCGCAGCCGGGGGTAGCCGGCATTGCCCGCATAGCGGGCAGTCCCTACGCAGACCCAGCGGCGCTGGACTCGAAAAGTCACTACTTTGATGCCAAGGCCAGCGCGGAGAAGAACCCCTGGACGGCCATCGACGTGGCATTCGTCGAAGCCTTCCCACGGGTCATCCCACTAGCCGAACTGAAGGCTCAGGGCGCGCTGGAGGAGTTGGCGCTGGTACAAAAAGGCAGCCGCCTGTCGGTGATGCCGGTTACCGAAGCACAGTGGACGGCGATCCTACTGCTGCGTTGATCAGCCCTGCAAAATCAGGTTGTTGAACAGCAGGTCTTCGACCAGTGGCTGGCCTTCTTCATCGCTGAGCACCTGCTGCACCTGCTTGAGGGCTTCCTGACGGAGCTTTTCCTTGGCGTCGGGCGTAGCCAGGCTTTCCTCGGTCTGCTGGGAGAACAGCATCACCAGTTGGTTGCGGATCAGTGGCTCATGGTGCGTGACCTTGGCTTCGGCCTCAGCACCGGTGACGCGTAGCGCGACGTCAGCCTTGTAGTACTTGAGCTTCGGGCCGGCGCCGAAGTTACCGACCAACGCAGGCGTCAGGCTGTGGTAGATGACCTGCGGCGCGGCGCCCTCGCCTTCTCCTTCCTTCTTTTCCTCATTGGCGAAAGCCGGGATCGACAGCGCGCAGGCAAGCAGAAGCGTGATGAGGGTTTTCACAGGGCGATCTCCATTGAGTTGCCCGCAAGCATAGCAACGCCTGCGGCGGATCCCAACGCTTATACCAAGCCATCAGACCAAGCCATGCTCGTTGACCCGCACAGCAGCCTACCTAAACTGCAGAGCCAACCGGCTAAAGAGTGGACTGCGATGAAAGCGCTGCTGTGCAAAGCCTTCGGTACCGCCGAAACCCTGGTACTCGAAGACCTCGAGAGCCCACGCCCCAAGGCCAACGAGGTGTTGATCGAAGTTCAGGCCGCTGGCGTGAATTTCCCCGACACGCTGATCATCGAAGGTAAATACCAGTTCAAGCCGCCCTTCCCCTTTGCGCCCGGTGGCGAGGTGGCTGGCGTGATCAGCGCGGTGGGCGACAAGGTTAGCCACCTGCAGGTCGGCGCCCGGGTCATGGCGCTGACTGGCTGGGGCGGCTTCGCCGAGCAGGTCGCAGTGCCGGCCTACAATGTCCTGCCGATGCCCGACAGCATGGACTTCATCAACGCCGCCGCCTTCGGCATGACCTACGGCACCTCCATGCACGCCCTCAAGCAGCGCGCAGCCTTGCAGCCAGGTGAAACCCTGCTGGTGCTCGGCGCGTCCGGCGGCGTCGGCCTGGCGGCGGTGGAGATCGGCAAGGCAATGGGCGCCCGAGTGATCGCCGCAGCGAGCAGCGTCGCCAAGCTGGAAGTCGCCAAACAGGCGGGTGCCGATGAGCTGATCGACTACAGCACGCAGAACCTCAAGGAGGAAGTGAAGCGCCTGACCAATGGGCAGGGTGCCGACGTGATCTACGACCCGGTGGGTGGCGACCTGTTCGACCAGGCAGCACGCAGCATCGCCTGGAACGGCCGGCTGCTGGTGGTCGGCTTCGCCAGCGGGCGTATCCCGGAACTGCCGGTGAACCTTATGCTGCTCAAGGGCGCTGCAGTGGTCGGCGTGTTCTGGGGTGCTTTCGCCCAACGTCAGCCCGCCGACAACGCCGCCAATTTCGGCCAGCTGTTCGTCTGGCATGCCGAGGGCAAGCTCAAGCCACTGGTCTCACAGACCTATGCGCTGGCAGATGGCGGCGCGGCCATCGATGCCCTCGCGCAGCGCAAGGCGGTCGGCAAACTGGTGGTCACAGTGCGCTGAGGATATCGGCACAAAGCGATCATGCTATGCAAATAAGAACCATTGCTATATAAAGCGCGCTTTATTTCTCCGGATATTGCGCGCATGTCGACCTTGTCCAGCCTGCACGACGGCCCTGCTGCTGCGCATCACCTCTACAGCGAGCACCACAGCTGGTTGCGCCTGCGCCTGCAGCAGCGCCTGGGCTGCGCGTTCGATGCGGCCGACCTGGCCCATGACACTTTCCTGCGCATTCTTGCCCGCCGCGATCTTTCCGATATCCGCGAACCGCGGCCCTATCTGGCCACCGTCGCCAAAGGCCTGATGGTCAACCACCTGCGTCGCAAGGCGCTGGAACGGGCGTACCTGGAGAGCCTGGCGAACCTCCCCGAAGACCTGCTGCCAGGCCCTGAAGCGCGTTATCTGCTGCTGGAAACCCTGCTGGAAATCGATGCTCTGCTCGATGGTCTGCCCGCCAAAGTGCGCCAGGCTTTTCTGCTATCGCAACTCGACGGCCTGACTTACCCGCAGATCGCCGAGCACCTGGGCGTGTCGCTCAGTTCGGTGAAGCAGTACATGTTCAAGGCCATCCGCCACTGCATGCAGCCAGGCCTCTGAACATGAGTTCCCGAGCGCCCTATCAACCGCTGTCCGATAACGCGCTCGACCAGGCTGCACACTGGTACGTCACCCTGCATGCCGGCGATGCCAGCGAACAGGACCACCAGCACTGGCGGCTATGGCTCGAAGCGTCGCCCGAGAACGCCCGGGCCTGGGCCTGCGCCAATGGCGTCGGCGGCCACTTCAAGGGGCTGCCGGCCGATCTGGCCAGAGCCACGCTGAATGCACCGGCGGGTATCGGCCGTCGCCGCGCGATAAAGCACCTGGCACTGCTGATGGGCGTTGCTGGCAGCGGCTGGTTCGCCTTGCGTGAGCAGCCCTGGCAGCGCTGGACTGCCGACTATCAGACCGGCCTGGCCGAGCAGGGTGAATGGCGCCTGGCCGACGGCAGCCTGCTGAACCTCAACAGCAGCAGCGCCGTTCGCGTCGAGTTCAGCCAGGCAGAACGCATCCTGCATCTGCTCGATGGCGAACTGCTGCTGGAAACCGGCCGCGATCCCCGTCCGCTAAGGGTGATCACCGCCGAAGGCAGCGTCCGCCCCATCGGCACGCGCTTCTCCGTCAGCCAACAAGCCGGACATTCACGGGTCGCGGTATTCAGTGGCCGCGTAGAGCTCACCCCCAGCGCCGCCCCGAGCAGCCGGCGCCAGCTCGACAGCGGACAGGTGTCGCGCCTGTACCGCGCCAGTAGCGACACGCCGATGCCTGCCAGCGATGACCTACTCGCCTGGCTGCACGGCATGCTGATTGCCGATGACATGCCGCTAAGCGAATTCGCCAGTGCCTTCGAGCGCCAGCGCCGCGGCAGAGTGACTTGCGCCGCAGCGGTGGCCGACCTGCGCATATCCGGCGCATTCCCCCTGAACGACAGTGACCGCGCTCTCGATTCCCTGACCGCCAACCTGCCGGTGCGCATCCGCCGCTTCACCCGCTACTGGGTGCATATCGAGCCGCGCTGAAAAAAATCCTCTGCGCGGCCTGTACCTTTTCGATTCTCGACTGGCCCTTCAATACACCACCCATTGGAGGGCAACATGGTCTCGCTCACGTCCTTTACCAGCCGTCACCCGCTCACCCTCGCCATCGGCCTGACCCTTGGCGCCCTGAGCACACTTCCGATCAACCTGGCCGTGGCCGCCGAGAACCCCGCGACCAGCACGGCAACCCACAGCTATGACGTGCCCGCCGGCCCGCTGGGTACTGCACTGTCGCGCTTCGCCGCGCAGAGTGGCGTGCTGCTGTCCTTCGATCCCGCTCTGACCGCCGACAAGAGCAGCGCGGGCCTGAAGGGTAGCTACGGAGTCGACGAAGGCTTCGCCAGACTGCTGCAAGGCAGTGACCTGAGCACCGAGCGGGACGCCGACGGCGGTTACCGCCTGCGGGCGCTGAGCAGCGTTGCCAGTGGCGAACCCCTGCAGTTGCAGGCCTCCAGCGTGGTGGGTGACTGGCTAGGAAGCGCCGATGCGCTCGATGTGTACAACCACCCGGGCGCTCGCGACGTGATCCGCCGCGAAACCTTCGAGCAGGTGGGCGCCAGCAGCGCCCGGGAAGTGCTCAACCGCATTCCCGGTGTCAACGCGCCGGAAAACAATGGCACCGGCAGCCATGACCTCGCGCTCAACTTCGGCATCCGCGGCCTCAACCCGCGCCTGGCCTCGCGTTCAACGGTATTGATGGATGGCATTCCGGTGCCCTTCGCACCCTATGGCCAGCCACAGCTGTCCCTGGCCCCGATCTCCCTGGGCAACATGGACGCCATCGACGTGGTTCGCGGCGGCGGCGCGGTACGTTACGGCCCACAGAACGTCGGCGGTATCGTCAACTTCGTGACCCGCGCCATTCCTGACCAGCCGACCATCAAGGGCGGCTTGCAGACCGAAGTCAGCCCTTCCAGCAGCCAGGATGGCTTCAAGAAGACCGGCAACCTGCTGATCGGCGGCACCAACGAAAATGGCCTGGGCGGCGCGCTGCTCTACTCGGGTACCCGCGGCAGCGACTGGCGCGAGCACAGCGACACGCAGATCGACGACCTGATCCTCAAGGGCAAATACAGCGCCGACGATGTGCACACTTTCTCGGCCATGGGTCAGTACTACGAAGGTGAAGCCGACATGCCTGGCGGCCTCAGTACCGCGGCCTTCGATGCCGATCCGTATCAGTCCACCCGCCCCTACGACAGCTTCTGGGGCCGCCGCACCCTGGCCAGCGCCAGCTACACCTACACACCGGACGCCGATCGCGAACTCAGCGTGACCAGTTTCTTCACCAAGACCCTGCGCAGTGGCTTTCTCGATCAGCGCAACATTCTTTCCCTGTCGCCTCGGGAATACTGGGTACGCGGTATCGAGACCCGCTACTCCCAGGCCTTCGATACCGGCGCACTGCACCACGAAGTGGGCGTGGGCTACCGCTATGTCAGCGAGGAGAGCCACGAGCAGCGCTTCGTCAATCCAGCCAGCAGCGGTGTATTACCGAGCACCAGCAGCCAGCGTGATCGCAACAGCCGCGGCGAAACCGAAGCCAGCGCGGTGTATATCGATGACCGTGTCGATATCGGCAACTGGACCATTACCCCTGGCGTGCGCTACGAGAAGATCGCCTCGCGCCAGGACAACAAGCTCAACGGCACCCGTGCCGCCGGGCGCTACAACACCGCCCTGCCGGCGCTGAACGTGCTGTACCGGGTCAATGATCGGGTCAACCTGTACGCCAACACCGAGGGCTCCTTCGGCGCCGTGCAGTACAGCCAAATGGGCAAGGCGCTGGCCAGCGGCGACGTCGAGCCGGAGAAGGCACGCACCTGGGAACTCGGCACGCGCTATGACGACGGCCTGCTGCAGGCGGAAATCGGCGCCTTCCTGATCAACTTCGACAACCAGTACGAGAGCAACCAGCAGACCAACGACGTGACCGCACGGGGCGAGACCCGCCATCGCGGCGTGGAAAGCAGCCTCAACTACGCCCTGGAGGCACTGAACCCGGCACTCAGCGGCCTGTCGGTGTACGCCACCTACACCTTCGTCGATGCCGAGATCCGCGAGAACGGCGCCAACAAGGGCAATCAGGTGCCCTTCTCGTCGCGTCACAAGGGCGTGGTGGGCGCTCGCTATGAAACCGGCCCGTGGCAGTGGGGCGTGGATGGCAGCTACCAGAGCAGCCAGTTCGCCGACAACGCCAATACCAAGGCGGAAAACGCGGCAGGCAACAACGGCGAGATTCCCGGCTACATGGTATGGGGGCTGCGCGGCGCGTACGACTTCGGCCCGCAGCTGTCCGACCTGACGGTCGCGGCGGGGGTCAAGAACGTGTTCGGTCGTGAGTACTACACCCGCTCGTTCGACGACAACAACAGCGGCAAGTACCTCGGCCAGCCGCGCACCGTCTATCTGCAGACGTCGCTGGCATTCTGATCGGTGGCGGTGAACGCCTGACCGTAGCCCGTCACTGAGCGCAGCGATGTGCGGGGAGCGTTCGTCGGGCATGTACCCATGTCACGATGAACACTGCCCTGGGTTTCGCTGCGCTCTACGCCAGGCTTCGCGGCGTTGCGCGGGTCAGCGTGGCGCGTAGGCGAATACGTCGGCGCGCATCTGGTGGGCGTCCATGCCGGCTTCGACCAGCGCATCCAGCGTGGCGTAGACCATGCTCGGGGAGCCGCTGGCGTAGACGTGCAGTGCGCCAAGGTCGTCGAAGTCCTCGCGGATCGCTTCGTGCAGCAGGCCGCAACGGCCCTGCCAGCCACACTGGTCGCTGACCACCTGGTGCAGGAACAGATTGGGCAGCGCCTGCCATTCATCCCAGTGCGGCAAGCTGTAGAAATCCTCGGGCTGCCGCGCCCCCCAGTACAGGTGTACGGGATGCTCGAAGCCGCGCGAGCGACATTCCTCGATCAGGCTATGCATCTGCGCCATGCCGGTACCGGCGGCGATCAGCACCAGCGGGCCGTTCGGCAGCTCGGCCAGATGGGCATCGCCGAACGGCAGTTGCACCCGCGCCACACCGTCCTCGCGCAGTTGCTGCAGCAGGTTCAAGGCGCTCGCTTCGCGGCCAAGGATATGCAGCTCCAGATCGCGACCTTCCTGGGGGGCAGACGCCATGGAAAACGCCGACTTCTCGCCATCCCGACGCTCGATCAGCAGGTACTGACCGGCGTGGTAGCGCGGCGGCTTGCCTGCCGGTGCACGCAAGCGCACACGCCAGACGTCGCCACCGGCATCGATGCACGCCAGCACCTGACAGCCCAGGCTGCGTACCGCGAGTTCACCAGGCGCCAGCACACCATCCCAGTGCAGCACACAGTCTTCCAACGGTTCGGCAATGCAGGTGTACAGCTCGCCGTGGTCGAGTTCGGCATCGCCTTGGCGCACGCGCCCTTCGACCAGCAGCGCCATACACACGTGACAATTGCCATTACGGCAGCTCTGCGGGCAGGTGTAGCCGAGGCGCCGGGCAGCATCGAGGATGCGTTCGCCGGCGTCGACATCGAGAACCGCACCGGACGGTTGCAGGGTGACCTTCATCAATCGATTCCCAACTGGCTCCAGATTTCATCCACACGACGCGTGACCGCGTCGTCCTTGACGATCGCCCGCCCCCACTCGCGATTGGTCTCGCCCGGCCACTTGTGGGTGGCGTCGAGGCCCATCTTCGAGCCCAGACCGGAGATCGGCGAAGCGAAATCCAGGTAGTCGATCGGCGTGTTCTCAATCATCACCGTGTCGCGCTTGGGATCCATGCGCGTGGTGATGGCCCAGATTACGTCGTTCCAGTCCCGGGCGTTGATGTCGTCGTCGGTGACGATAACGAACTTGGTGTACATGAACTGTCGCAGGAACGACCACACACCGAGCATCACGCGCTTGGCATGACCGGGGTACTGCTTCTTGATGGTCACCACCGCCATGCGGTAGGAACAGCCTTCCGGCGGCAGGTAGAAGTCAGTGATTTCGGGGAATTGCTTCTGCAGAATCGGCACGAACACTTCGTTCAGCGCCACGCCGAGAATCGCCGGCTCATCCGGCGGCCGACCGGTGTAGGTCGAGTGATAGATCGGGTCGCGACGCCGGGTGATGCGCTCGATGGTGAACACCGGGAAGGTGTCGACTTCGTTGTAGTAGCCGGTGTGATCGCCGTACGGCCCCTCTGGCGCGGTCTCGCCCGGATGGATAACGCCCTCGAGGACGATTTCAGCACTGGCCGGCACCTGCAGATCACTGCCGATGGCCTTGACCAGCTCGGTACGGTGGCCACGCAACAGGCCGGCGAACGCATATTCGGACAAACTATCGGGCACCGGCGTCACCGCGCCGAGAATGGTCGCCGGGTCAGCGCCCAGGGCCACACAGACTGGATAAGGTTTGCCTGGATGCTTCTCGCACCACTCGCGATAGTCCAGCGCGCCACCACGGTGGCTGAGCCAGCGCATGATCACCTTGTTGCGACCGATGACCTGCTGGCGGTAGATGCCGAGGTTCTGGCGCTCCTTGTTCGGCCCCTTGGTGATCGTCAGACCCCAGGTGATCAGCGGTGCCACATCGCCCGGCCAGCAATGCTGGATTGGCAGTTTGCCGAGGTCGACGTCATCGCCCTCCTCGATCACTTCGTGGCACGGCGCATCCTTGAGCACCTTGGGCGCCATGCTGATGATTTTTCTGAAGATCGGCAGCTTGCTCCAGGCATCCTTGAGCCCCTTCGGCGGCTCAGGCTCCTTGAGAAATGCCAGCAGTTTGCCGATTTCGCGCAGCTCCGACACCTCTTCCGCGCCCATGCCCAGCGCCACGCGCTTCGGCGTGCCAAACAGGTTGCCGAGCACCGGCACATTATGGCCAGTGGGGTTTTCGAACAGCAATGCCGGGCCGCCCTTGCGCAGGGTACGGTCGCAAATCTCGGTCATTTCCAGGATTGGCGACACCGGCGCCTGAATGCGCTTGAGCTCGCCGCGCTGTTCCAGGCCGCGGATAAAGTCGCGCAGGTCGCGATACTGCATGCTGGAGCCTCTCGAATCGGGGCGCAAAGTTTAGCGCCGAAGTCGGTATTGCAGAAGAATAGCGATACTACAGACAGACAAAAGCCGGGTTTCCCCGGCTTTGTCATACCACCAGACGTTACTTGCGCTTCATGGACATGAAGAACTCGTCGTTAGTCTTAGTGGCCTTGAGCTTGTCGATCAGGAACTCGATGGCGGCGATCTCGTCCATCGGGTGCAGCAGCTTGCGCAGAATCCACATGCGCTGCAGCTCATCTTCAGCGGTCAGCAACTCTTCGCGACGGGTACCGGCGCGGTTGATGTTGATGGCCGGGAACACACGCTTCTCGGCGATACGACGATCCAGGGGCAGCTCCATGTTGCCGGTACCCTTGAATTCTTCGTAGATCACTTCGTCCATCTTCGAGCCGGTTTCGACCAACGCGGTAGCGATGATGGTCAGCGAACCGCCTTCCTCGATGTTACGCGCGGCACCGAAGAAGCGCTTCGGCTTCTCGAGAGCGTGGGCGTCGACACCACCGGTCAGCACCTTGCCGGAGCTCGGGATCACAGTGTTGTAGGCACGCGCCAGACGGGTGATGGAGTCGAGCAGGATGACCACATCCTTCTTGTGCTCGACCAGGCGCTTGGCCTTCTCGATCACCATCTCGGCGACCTGTACGTGGCGGGTTGGCGGCTCGTCGAAGGTCGACGCAACCACTTCGCCGCGCACGGTGCGCTGCATTTCGGTCACTTCTTCCGGACGCTCGTCGATCAGCAGAACGATCAGGTGGCACTCGGGATTGTTACGCGCAATGTTCGCTGCGATGTTCTGCAGCATGATGGTCTTACCGGCTTTTGGCGGTGCGACGATCAAGCCACGCTGGCCCTTGCCAATCGGCGCGCAGAGGTCGATCACACGGCCGGTGATGTCCTCGGTGGAGCCGTTACCGGCTTCCATGGTCAGGCGCTTATTGGGGAACAGCGGTGTCAGGTTTTCGAACAGAATCTTGTTTTTCGCGTTCTCGGGACGATCAAAGTTGATCGTGTCGACCTTGAGCAGCGCGAAATAACGCTCGCCTTCCTTTGGAGGGCGGATCTTGCCAACGATGGTGTCACCGGTGCGCAAGTTGAAGCGACGGATCTGGCTCGGCGAGACGTAGATATCGTCTGGGCCAGCGAGATAGGAAGCGTCTGCAGAGCGGAGGAAGCCGAAGCCGTCCTGGAGAATCTCCAGCACGCCATCACCAGAGATTTCCTCGCCGCTTTTCGCGTGCTTTTTCAGCAGGGAGAAAATCACGTCCTGCTTGCGCGAACGGGCCATATTTTCTATGCCCATCTGTTCGGCCAATTCGAGCAGTTCGGTAATCGGCTTTTGCTTGAGTTCAGTCAGATTCATATAGGAATGACGTAATCGTAAAGGAGGGGATGGTAAGCATTGAGCTTGAGAGGCCGCGGCGCAGATAGGCGACAGGCGCCCGCTTTATTGTCGAATGTTCGATTAGGAATGCGTCGGCAGCGGCGTGCAGGGGGTCACTTAGGAAAAGCAACGGCCCCGAATGTAACATCGGCTTTACGAATGCGTCTAGCCTTTACACAGAAAAAAGCCCCGCTGTTTACGGGGCCTTTCGGGGCAGCTTACAGGTTGGCGTCGATGAAAGCGGCCAGCTGCGACTTGGACAGAGCGCCGACCTTGGTAGCTTCGACACTGCCGTTCTTGAACAGCATCAGAGTCGGGATACCACGCACGCCGTACTTCGGCGGGGTGTCCTGATTTTCGTCGATGTTCAGTTTGCAGATCTTCAGCTTGCCCTGGTATTCCTTGGAAATTTCGTCCAGAACCGGTGCAATCATCTTGCACGGGCCGCACCACTCAGCCCAGTAGTCGACCAGTACCGGGCCATCTGCCTGGATGACATCCTGGTCGAAGCTGGCATCGCTGACGTTGGTGATGAATTCACTCATGGGAAGTCTCCGTGTTCGCGGGCAATAACGATAAAGTGGCGCCATCATAGCCCGGCTAGGCTGACACAGGAAGGCGCGCGCCATTGAGCGTAGCCATGTCGCCTATCAACAATAACGATGGGAAATACCCCAGGCAGGCCACGCGGCACAACGTGCCGACCACACAATCCACCACCCCACAGCCGCAGTATGCGTTGGCGCGCGCGCCCTATCGTGGCACGATGACGGGGTTCTGCCTCGAGATAAACTGATCATGCCGCACACCCATGCTGAGTCCTTTCCCCTGGTCGCCGCCATCGACCTGGGCTCCAACAGCTTCCACATGGTGCTGGCCAAGGCCGATCATGGCGAAATCCGTATTCTCGAGCGGCTCGGTGACAAGGTGCAGTTGGCGGCGGGTATCGATGAACAGCGCCTGCTCAGCGAAGAAGCCATGCAGCGCGGTCTCGACTGCCTGCGCCGCTTTGCCCAACTGACCAACAGCCTGCCCCAGGGCGCCGTGCGTATCGTCGGCACCAATGCGCTGCGCGAAGCCCGCAACCGGGCCGAGTTCATCCGCCGCGCCGAGGCGCTGCTGGGCCATCAGGTGGAAGTTATCTCCGGTCGCGAGGAAGCGCGGCTGATCTACCTCGGCGTCTCCCACACCATTGCCGACACACCCGGTAAACGCCTGGTGGCCGATATCGGTGGCGGCAGCACCGAATTCATCATCGGCCAGCGTTTCGAGCCGCTGCTGCGCGAAAGCCTGCAGATGGGCTGCGTAAGCTACACACAGCGTTACTTCAAGGACGGCAAGATTACCCCGGCACGCTATGCGCAGGCATACACCGCTGCGCGCCTGGAAATCATGGGCATCGAGCACGGCCTGGCCCGCCTCGGCTGGCAGGATGCGGTGGGCGCCTCGGGCACCATCAAGGCCATCGGCCTGGCGATCCAGTCTGCAGGGCTGAGCACCAACGGCGAAGTGACCAGCGAAGGCCTGGCCTGGCTCAAGCGCAAAGTGTTCAAGTGCGGTGACGTCGAACGCCTCGATCTGGACGGCCTGAAGCCGGATCGCCGGCCAATCTTCCCGGCGGGGCTGGCGATTCTCGAGGCCATCTTCGATGCCTGTGAACTGAACCGCATGAGCCACTCCGAAGGTGCCCTGCGTGAAGGCGTGCTTTATGACCTGCTCGGCCGTCATCAGCATGAGGACGTACGCGAGCGCACGCTGTCGGCGTTCATGGAGCGTTATCACGTCGATCAGGAGCAGGCCGCGCGCGTCGAAGCCAAAGCGCTTTCCGCCCTGGACAAAGTGGCGAAGGATTGGGAGCTGACCGACGACTGGCACCGCGAATTGCTCAGCTGGGCGGCCAAAGTGCATGAAGTCGGCCTGGATATCGCCCACTACCAGTACCACAAGCATGGCGCCTACCTGATCGAGCACTCGGATCTGTCCGGTTTCTCGCGCCAGGATCAGCAGATGCTGGCCCTGCTGGTGCGTGGCCACCGCCGCAACATCCCCAAGGACAAGCTCACCGACTTCGGCGAGGATGGCGTGAAGCTGGTGCGCCTCTGTGTACTGCTGCGTTTCGCCATCCTGTTCCACCACATCCGTGGCAGCCAGAACATGCCGACCGTGCGCTTGAAAGCTGGCCCTACCAGCCTGGCGATTCAGTTTCCCGATGGCTGGCTGGCCGCCAATCCGCTGACTCAGGCGGATTTCGAAAGCGAAGCCGACTGGCTCAAGCGCATCGACATTACCCTCACCGTACGCTGATGCGGTGAGAACGGCACTGCTCCTGCAGTGCCGCTTGAACGCTCCCCTCGATACGCGACAGCTCCTGAAAGGCAGATACGTGCACCGCGCCTCAAGCAGCGGCTTCAGGCAGATAATTCGGCAGCCCATTGAGTTGTAACTATTTTTGACAGCGGCGCCAACACGCAGGCTAGAATCGGGCTCGCCTCATGACCCGGGAGTCACGCCGCCTTGGATGCCAGTACGATCAACAGCCTGCTTCTGGTCGGTGCCCTGATGGTGGGCGCGAGCATCATGGTCAGCTCGCTGTCCTCGCGTCTCGGCATCCCGATTCTGGTCATCATCCTGGCCGTCGGCATGGTGGCGGGCGTCGATGGTGGCGGCATCATCTTCAACAATTACCCGACCGCCTACCTGGTGGGCAACCTGGCCCTGGCCATCATCCTGCTCGACGGCGGCGTGCGCACCCGCGTCGGCAGCTTCCGGGTGGCCTTGTGGCCGGCGTTGTCGCTGGCCACGGTCGGCGTGCTGATCACCACCGGGCTGACCGGCATGGTCGCGGCCTGGCTGTTCGACCTGAGCCTGATGCAGGGCCTACTGATCGGCGCCATCGTCGGCTCTACGGACGCCGCGGCGGTGTTCTCGCTGCTCGGTGGCAAGGGCCTCAACGAGCGGGTCAGCGCGACCCTGGAAATCGAGTCCGGCAGCAACGATCCGATGGCGGTGTTCCTCACCGTGACTCTGATCGACATGCTCGCCAAGGGTCAGGGCGAATTCCACCTGAGTTTCCTCGGTCACCTCGTGCAGGAGTTCGGCATCGGTGCGGTGCTCGGCCTGGGCGGCGGCTGGCTGCTGCTGAAAATCATCAATCGCCTCGAGCTGGCTCACGGCCTGTATCCGCTACTGGTGGTCAGCGGCGGGCTGCTGGTCTTCGCACTGACCAACGCCCTGCATGGCAGCGGTTTCCTGGCCGTGTACCTGTGCGGTCTGGTGCTGGGCAACCGGCCGATTCGTTCTCGCCACGGCATCCTGCACATGCTCGATGGCATGGCCTGGTTAGCGCAGATCGGCATGTTCCTGGTGCTCGGGCTGCTGGTCACCCCACACGATCTGCTGCCCATCGCCCTGCCCGCCCTGGGCCTGGCGCTGTGGATGATTCTCTTCGCCCGCCCGCTATCGGTGATGGTCGGCCTGATTCCGTTCCGCGCCTTCCACAATCGCGAGAAAGTGTTCATCGCCTGGGTCGGCCTGCGCGGTGCGGTGCCGATCATTCTTGCCGTGTTCCCGATGATGGCCGGCCTGCCCAACGCGCAGCTGTATTTCAACCTGGCGTTCTTCATCGTGCTGGTCTCGCTGCTGCTGCAGGGCGCCAGCCTGCCGTGGGTGGCCAAGCTATTGAAAGTCACGGTGCCGCCGGACCCGGCACCGATTTCCCGCGCCGGCCTGGAGGTGCATCCAACCAGCCAGTGGGAGCTGTTCGTCTATCGCCTGGGCGCTGAAAAGTGGTGCATCGGCGCGCACCTGCGTGACCTGAAGATGCCCGAAGCCACCCGCGTCGCTGCCCTGTTCCGCAATCACCAGTTGCTGCACCCCTCGGGCAGCACCGTACTGGAAGCCGGCGACATGCTCTGCGTGATCGGCCATGAACACGACCTACCGACCCTCGGCAAACTGTTCAGCCAGGCGCCGCAACGTGGCCTGGATCTGCGCTTCTTCGGTGATTTCGTGCTCGAAGGCGATGCGCAGCTAGGCGCGATCGCGGCGCTCTATGGCCTGTCTACTGAAGGCCTGGACAGCTCGCTAGAGTTGGGCCGCTTCATTGCCCAACAAGTCGGCGGCGGCGCAGTGGTAGGCGATCAGGTCGAGTGGCAGGGCCTTACCTGGACGGTCGCGGAGATGGACGGGAACAAGATCCGCAAGGTCGGCGTCAGATTCCCCGAAGGCGCCCGCCCGGGGCCCGGTCTATCGTTCTGACAGATCGCCGCGCGGGACTCCCCACCAGTCTGTAGACTCAGCAGGACTCCACCCCCGCGATCATGACCATGCTCTCATTCCGTCGTTTCCTTGCCGTTTCCCTGCTGGGCCTGTGCCTGGCCCAGTCACCTGTCTGGGCCGATGCCAACCCGACCAGCGCCGACGTCCAGCGCAGCCTGGATACCCTCGCCGAGCGCAAATTGGTGGAGCCGGAACAGTCGCTGGTGCGCCAGACACTGGAAAAGACCCTGGCGTCGCTCAACGCTCAGAAGGATAGCCAGGAAAAGCTGGTTGCCCTGGACAAGCAGTTGGCGCAAGCGCCGCGCCAGACCCAGGACGCGCACCGCGAACTCGAAAAGCTCAAGGCCACCAACGTGGTGCCCGTGGCCCAGCGCTACGCCGCCAGCAGCGTTGTGCAACTGGAGCAGATTCTCAGCGAGCGCAGTGCTCAGTCGAGCGACTGGCAGAAGCAGATCAACGACGCCAATACGCTGATCATCACCGCGCAGACTCGCCCGGAACGCGCCCAGGCGGAGATCAGCAGCAACCAGACACGCACCCAGCAAATCAACAACCTGCTCAAGAACGGCAGAGAAGACGGCAAGCCGCTGACTGCAGAGCGTAACAATCAGCTCAAGGCCGAGCTGGCCCAACTCGGCGCGCAGACCCAGTTACGCCGCCAGGAAATGGCCGGCAACAGCGTGCTGCAGGATCTGGGCACTGCCCAGCGCGACTTGCTCGACGAGAAGATCAAGCGCCTGGACGTCGAGCTGCAGGATCTGCAAACGCTGATCAACGACAAACGCCGCGACCAATCCGAGCGCACCGTTGCCGAGCAGTCCATGGAGGCCCAGAAAATGGGCGGCTCCGACACCCTGCTGTCGCGGGAAAGCGCGCTTAACGTCAAATTGTCCGACTATCTGCTGCGCGGCACCGACCGCCTCAACGAGCTGACTCAGCTCAACCTGCGCACTCAGCAGCAGCTCGATAGCCTGAACCAGACCGATCAGGCCCTCGACGAGCAGATCAGCGTCCTGCAGGGCAGCCTGCTGCTGTCGAAGATTCTCTACAAACAGCGACAGGCACTGCCCAAACTCAAGATGGACAACGGCCTGGCCGACGAAATCGCCGATATCCGTCTGTATCAGTTCGAGCTCAACCAGCAGCGCGAGCAGATCACCAGCCCAAGCGCCTACGTCGACAAGATGCTGGCAACCCAGCCGCCGGAAAGCGTGACCCCGGAACTGCGCAGCGCCCTGCTCGACCTGATCGATACCCGTCGCGCGCTGCACGACCGCCTCAACCGCGAGCTCAATGCGCTGCTCAACGAATCGATCACCCTGCAGCTCAACCAGAAGCAACTGCACGACACGGCCTCGGCCCTGCGTGCCACCCTCGACGAGCAGATGTTCTGGATTCCCAGCAACAACCCGCTCAACCTCGACTGGTTCAAGAACGTCCCCACCCAGCTACAGCGGCAGATCGCCGACCTGCCCTGGCTCGACAACCTCAGTCAGCTCGGCGCCGGCCTGATCGAACGCCCGTTGCTGTTCCTGCCGTTGCTGCTGGTGATGGGCCTGTTGCTCTTCAAGCGCCGCTACCTCAGCCAGAAGCTGACCGACCTGCACAAGGACATCGGCCACTTCAAACGCGACAGCCAGCTGCACACGCCGGTGGCGATCCTCCTCAACGTGTTGCTGGCGCTGCCCGGCACGCTGCTGCTGGCGCTGTGCGGCTTCGCCCTGCAGATGGACGCCCGCGGGCTCAACGTCAACCTCGGCTCGGCGTTCCTTGGCATGGCCCAGGCGTGGCTGGTGTTCTACACCGTGTACCGCATCTTCACACCAGGCGGCGTGGCCGAGCTGCACTTCCATTGGGCGCGCTCCCACGTCGCCTACCTGCACCGGCAGATCCGCTGGCTCGGCGTGGTGGTCATGGCGCTGGTGGCAGTGGTCACCGTGGCCGAGCACCAGCCATCGAGCCTGTCAGATGACGTCATCGGCATCGCCGTGGTACTGACCTGCTATGGCCTGATGATCTGGCTGCTGCAGAAACTGCTGCTGCGTGGCCCGGCCCGGGAGAATGCGTCGTCGTTCCGCATGTTCATCGGCGTGCTGTTCAGCATGCTGCCCCTGGGCCTGTTTCTGGCGGTGTGCTTCGGCTACTACTACACCGCCCTGAAGCTCAGCGACCGGCTGATCGACACCCTGTACCTGCTGCTCATCTGGCTGATTGTGGAAGCGGTGTTCGTCCGCGGCCTGGCCGTTGCGGCTCGTCGCCTGGCCTATCAGCGCGCCACGGCCAAGCGTGAGGCACAGACCACGGAAGATGGCGAAGGCACGGAAATCCAGCTCGAGGCGCCGACCCTGGACATCGAGCAGGTCAACCAGCAGTCCATGCGACTGATCCGCCTGACCCTGCTGGGTACCTTCATCGCGGCGATGTACTGGGTCTGGGCCGATCTGATCTCGGTATTCGCCTACCTCGACAACATCACCCTCTACGAATACAACAGCAGCACCGTGGTTGGCAGCGCCGCCTCGTTGATCCCGATCAGCCTGCTCGACGTCCTGTATGCGCTGATCATCGCCGCCATCACCATGGCGCTGGGGCGCAACCTGCCGGGCTTGCTGGAAGTGCTGGTGCTGTCGCGTCTGCGCCTTGCCCAGGGCAGCGCCTATGCGACCACCACGCTGCTGTCCTACGTGATTTTCGGCACCGGCATCGTGGTCACCCTGTCGACCCTTGGGGTGAGCTGGAACAAGCTGCAATGGCTGGTCGCTGCGCTGTCGGTGGGGATCGGCTTCGGCATGCAGGAGATCTTCGCCAACTTCATTTCCGGCCTGATCATCCTGTTCGAGCGCCCGGTGCGTATCGGCGACCTAGTGACCATCGGCGGTGTGACCGGCACGGTGAAACGCATCCATATCCGCGCTACGCACATCATCGACAGCGATCGCAAGGAAGTGATCGTGCCGAACAAGACCTTCGTCACCAGCCAGTTGATCAACTGGACGCTGACCGACACGGTGACGCGCATCGTGCTGACCTTCGTGGTCAACCGCGGCGACGACCTGGAAAAGGTTCGCACCCTGCTGCTGCAAGCGGCCCAGGAGAACTCGCGGGTGATGCGCGACCCGGCGCCGACCGCTCAATTGAGCGTCTATGCACCGGGCGGCCTGACCCACGAGCTGAAGTTCTACGTCAAGGAGCTGGGCGACCGTGGCGCCGCCACCGATGAGCTCAACCGGCGCATCGACCAACTCTTCGCCAGCAACAACATCAACCTCTCCGGCACACCGAAGATGGATATCGTGCTCAGCCGCGCCGCTGCGCCCCATGACACCCTCAAGCTCGACGACGAACAGTTGGCGAGCGCCGAGAAGAATGGCGAGGCCAAACCGTGAAAACCCTCGACACCCTGACCTTCGAAAACCGTTTCGCCGGACTGGGTGACGCCTTTTCGACCCATGTGCTGCCCGAGCCCATCGCCGAGCCACGCCTGGTGGTGGCCAGCGAAAGCGCCATGGCGCTGCTCGACCTCGACCCGCAGGAAGCGCAGCGCGAGGTGTTCGCCGAACTATTCTCCGGCAACCAGCTGTGGAGCGATGCCGAGCCGCGAGCAATGGTCTACTCCGGGCACCAGTTCGGCGGCTACAGCCCGCGCCTGGGCGACGGCCGTGGCCTGCTGCTAGGCGAAGTGCTCAACCACGCGGGCGAGCACTGGGATCTGCACCTCAAGGGCGCCGGCCTGACGCCCTACTCGCGCATGGGCGACGGCCGCGCCGTGCTGCGCAGCTCGATCCGCGAATTCCTCGCCAGCGAAGCCCTGCATGCACTCGGCATCCCCAGCTCGCGTGCGCTGTGCGTCACCGGTTCGAGCACGCCGGTGTGGCGCGAGAAGCAGGAAACCGCGGCCATGCTGGTGCGCCTTGCGCAGAGTCACATCCGCTTCGGCAGCTTCGAGTACTTCTATTACACCCGCCAGCACGACCAGCTCAGGCAACTCGCCGACCACGTGCTGACCAACCATTACCCGCAGTGCCTGGAACAACCGCAGCCCTACGAGGCCTTGCTGCGTACCGTGCAGGAGCGCAATGCCGAGTTGATCGCTCGCTGGCAGGCCTACGGTTTCTGCCACGGCGTGATGAACACCGACAACATGTCGATTCTCGGCATCACCTTCGACTTCGGCCCGTACGCCTTCCTCGACGACTTCGATGCCAAGCACATCTGTAACCACTCCGACGACACTGGTCGCTACAGCTTCAGCAATCAGGTGCCCATCGCCCACTGGAACCTCTCGGCACTGGCCCAGGCGCTGACGCCGTTGGTGGAAGTCGATACGTTGCGATCAATTCTCGACCTGTTCCTGCCGCTGTACCAGGCTCACTACAACGACCTGATGCGCAAGCGCCTGGGCTTCACCACAGCCGAGGACGGCGACGAAGAACTGATCCAGCGTCTGCTGACATTGATGCAAGCGGGTAAATCCACGGACTACCACCTGTTCTTCCGCCACCTCGGTGAGCAGGCTCCCGCCGAGGCACTGCAGGTAGTGCGCAACGACTTCGTCGACCTCCAGGGCTTCGACGCCTGGGGCGCCGACTACCTCGCCCGCAGCGACCGCGAAGGCAGCGATCAGGCCGCCCGCCGGGCTCGCATGCACGCCGTCAACCCGCTCTACGTGCTACGCAACTACCTCGCCCAGGAAGCAATCGCCGCCGCAGAAGGGGGCGACTACGCGCCGGTGCGAGAACTGCACGAAGTGCTGAGCCGCCCTTTCGAGGAGCAAGCTGGCAAAGAACGCTACGCACAGCGTCCGCCGGATTGGGGCAAGCATCTGGAAATCAGCTGTTCGTCGTGAGGCCGTGCTAATGCTCTTTCCCTACTTTCGAGACCCTGACAACTTCGCCTATCGCCTCGCCGAGGCGGTGCCCTGCTCGTTGTGCAGTGCGTCTGGACTGTGGTTCTCGGCCGGAGGCTTCTACGGCCGCGAGACGATCGACTGCATCTGCGACACCTGCCTGGCTTCCGGCAAACTCAAGGCGCTGGGTATCGAAACCAATGACGCCATGGAAGGTTCGCAGGAAGAGATAGACATCATCGTCTACGCCACACCGGCACTACCGACCTGGCAAGACCGTGTCTGGCCGCGGATCGACGGCCGGTTCTGCGTCTTCGAGCGCTTCGCTTCCCGGGAAGACTTCATCGACAAGGCCGAATTCATGGCATCCTTCGGCGATCGCTATCCAGGCTCCGACCTGGACTGGCTCTGGGAAATTCTCCCAGCAAAGCGCCTGACTCATCACCGCCAAGGCGGCGACGTAACTGTCTACCTGTTCACGAGCAACGGCGCCAAGCACTGCACTTGGGACGCCAACTGACAGCTACGTAGGGCGTATTAGCCGAAGGCGTAATCCGCGAGCGTGCCTGCACGTACCGTCCCGCAACGCAACGTGCAGCATACTGCTCGGCAAGCACTTGCCGTTTGTCAGGCAACCTCTTATCGTCAAAACCCTCTGCGGGTGGATGCCCGCACGCGTAAACCATTGCCAAAAGGAACTTGCAGTGCACCTCGCCTATCTTCGTACCTCCGTCCCGACATCGCCGCCTGCATCGCCGGGCAGAAATGCTGTGCAGAACACAAGTCGCGCGAATACGCGGGGCACTGCGTATTCACGTGTCAACTCATTGTTTTCTATGGAAATCCAGCCTGCATCGTTAATGAGGCAGGGGAGTTATGCGGAATTCCGCCATAACGCACTAATGAAGAACTCCATCTAATCACTGTTAGGCAACCAAATGCAGCGAGAGTACGACAGAAGGATATGTAATAGATGCGGGAAACTAATTACTGCATATTGTCCTGCGGTTGAAACATTCTCACTGCTGAGTAAATTCAATATTTCAAGCAAAGAAACTACGCTGGAGAAAATCATTGAAATTGAGGGAGTTGATCGAAGCATCCTCACGGAGTACGCGGATCATCGTATGTACTCTAAGTGCCAACTAAAAATCGCTTATTGCCCATTCTGCAATGGTCAACTCCGAACGTGGCGTGCCAAACAGTGTATGCACTGCCTCAAGAACTGGAGAACATCAGATGAGTAGCGGAACGCCTAACAAGTGGTTTAAATCGTTCGCTACGCTCACTGGGAGGGCGTGCCGCCGCCCCTTAACCAAACGTTAGAGGCGTCAATTGATAACTCAGTACCTGACAGACTACGGATACGACGCGGCGCTACTTATTTTCTTTATCGCAGGGATATCATTATTCGCAGCCAGATACATAATCCCTGGCGTCATAGTGTTCTTAAGCGCATCAGCAATGATAACGCTAAGAGTAATGCACAAAATATCATTCAACGAACAAATGATTTCATATGTAAAGAACGAGGATGGTCAAGTGATTTCGGCCAATTTTGAGATGACACTCTGGCAGAGCACTTCGTTATGGGTTGATCCAATCTGCTTTATATTTATTTCTCTCAGCATCCTCCTGCTATCCAATCAAAGAATTCATAAAAACAAACAAAATATGAGCCTGCCAGGTTAATGGGTGCGCTTCTAACAACTGGTTCAAGCCACTCGCTTCGCTCGTTCGGACCGCGTTCCGCGGCCCCTTAACCAAACGTTAGAAACGGTTATTCGTTTTGGTGGTTTTATATGCACGGAAGCATTAAATCAGTTCATCAGCCAAACCTTTGCGCAGCTACAAGCATTAGGCATCGGCGCACCAGTCAGCTGAATGTCCGCAGCGTTCTGCAGTGGCCTTACCGGCCCATCGCCGGAGCAAGCCTCGTTGACCGCCTCACCTTTCTTTATCTGCCAACGCCCGCACGTTCGTTGCCCACCCTTTCGGTTCGGCTTGAGGTACATTTGGCGTCGCCTGCACATTCAATGCTCGATTTACCACTGCGTCTAACTAGTGGTTCAAGTCGCTCGCTCCGCTCGCTGGGACGGGCTAAAGCCCGCCCCTTAACCAAACGTTATACGAGTAAATAATGAGAGAAATAACTTTAGAAATCCCGGAAGAGAAACCTGAGCTATTTAAGTTCACGCAGAACAATTTGCCCGGTATAGTCTATGCAAATTCCGCTCTAAAAAAGTGTGAGCTAAAGGAAGTATTTGTTTGGCATTTATCAATAGTCATAAATCTAAAAGATCTTATTGAAAATGGCATGCCGTCCATTGAAGAGCGTGAAATAGTTGACCCATTTGGTGAAGAGCTTGAGCGGCGTATTTGTGGTAATACCGAAAAGCCCAATGCATTATTTCTTGCTCGTGTCACCTGGAATGCAACACGCGAAATCCTATTTAGAGTCTATGACCCTGAAGTGGCAAATGAATACTTGCAAGAAGTTGTATCAAGCCAAAGCTATCCGAGAGAGTTCGACTATCGAATGGAAGAGGACTATGAATGGGAAAAAACAAAATTTTATTTGGGTGATTATCAGTAGTAAAATCGTAGGCGTATAACAAGTCGCTCAAGCACTGCACACTACGTGTGCTGGACAGTTTTCAAGCCGCGCTTTTGTGGTTTGCTACGCAAAAGGCTTCCACAAAATCACAACTTAAAAACTGCCGCTTAGCTCGGCGTTAGGCGCTATGAACATACTGCTCTGTGAATCAAGATTCATGATCCTTGCTAACCGCATCGGGGCAGTATCTATGGCGGAGTTGACCGCATGGGCAGATGAGAAAGTACTTAGCACAGATGAACCGCCCAGCTTTATTATTGATCTTGCGCTAGGTGAGATACCAGTTAGTCCAAAAGAACTAGACTTTACTCGTAACGAAGCAAGCGAAGTTGAGATATCCCGGCTGGCGAGGCTGATTTTTGAAACACTAAACAGAACAGCTGATCTCAATGAATTCGGGTTTCATTGTTATCAATTGGCGTTAATTTCAAAAGGTCGTGCTTGTGAGCTACTACACTGGGCATCAGATGAAATATACCTATGCAGCGAAGGGGTTAAGTCATTTTCGGAGTCAGAGCCATTAATCAGAGGCGCGCTCAATGAAATCGTGGCAACTAGCGCCTAACTCGTGGTTCAAACCGTTCGCTTTGCTCACTGGGACGGGCTAAAGCCCGCCCCTTAACCAAACGTTAGGTGTAAATCTGAATGAGGTTGTCTCAAGCGCTACCTGGATTATTCAAAGAAATAGAATTGGGATTAAAAGAAATTGGAGAAAATGAATTAGCATCTTCATTGATAGATTTGGAAATCGTCGGGAGATGTACCTGCAGCGATGATAATTGCGGCACGTTCTATACGTTAAAAAGATCAACATGGCAGGACAAACCATTAAAGCATGTAATCCCTCAAGTCGATGGCTTATATACAATTGATGTTTTCAAAGGCCAATTGGCATGTGTCGAAATCTTCAATCGTACCGATGTCGCTAGTAAAATTAACGGGCTATTTCCACTCAACACCTAACAAGTGGTTCAAATCGTTCGCTTCGCTCACTGGGACGGGCTAAAGCCCGCCCCTTAGCTTAATCGTTAGAGGCATGCATGACGACACTGCGCATCGAGTCGTGGTCAGCGGAGCTAGGTTGGGTTGAGGAATCCCACTGGTCGCTGGAGTCTTTCGTATATCGGCTTGGACTTTGTACAAATCTCAAAGGCACTGAATTAAAGCGCGCAGCACGGAATATCAGAAAGAAAGAGGTTTTAGAAATAAAAATAATTAGCGCCGAGTCCGCTAACGCGCTAATACTTACGCTTGAGTCAATAGGGGTAAAAATCTCGGTCTCCGAGTAACGCCTCTAACAAGTGGTTAAAACCGTTCGCTGCGCTCACTGGGACGGGCTAAAGCCCGCCCCTTAGCTTATCGTTAGGATATTATGAAAAAATACATTTTTATTCGAACTTTAGTACTTGGCCCTTTATTTAGCGCCACGATATTCGTACTTATAGGTTTATTGTCACATTACTTCTCAGGTTCAAAACCCGGCCTAGGTACATCTGAGGTACTCGGAACCTTACTTATCACTATAATAGCTGCATACCTAATGGTATTTATTCCATCATTTGGTTTCCTGCCGGGTATAATTCCATTAGCGGCATATTCATTGCTGCTAACATATTTCACAGGTAGAGTTTTTTGTTTTCTGTCAAAATACAACGTAACCACCAGGACGAAGATAGTTGCAATAATAGTTCTCAGCATACTCATTGGCATTGTTATTTATGGCGGATTTTATTTATTAGCATTAGCATCTGGAAAGTCAGGGAGATTTGAATTTATATGGATAGTAGTAGTGCCGACATCTGCCATATTTGGTGCTTGGGCAGGCTTGACCTATGCGCGCAAACTCCCTAACTAGTGGTTCAAATCGTTCGCTTTGCTCACTGGGACGTGATAGAGCCCGCCCCTTAACCAAACGTTAGGTAACACAGGGAATACCGTAGTGAACTCTAACCTTGTAGTCATGTATTTAAATTTTGGGGCAGCCTTCGCGGCCTTAGCTGCAGCATATCTGTGGCACAAATCAGCTACAGTCAAGGTTCCGCACAAAGACGAACCTGATGCGAGCGGTATGTACCCTGCCGCCATAATTACTGACGACAATACGGACTTCATTGGTACGGTTTCGGTTCAATCAGTTTGGAGTAGGCGTGGGGCTTATGCAGCAGCAATAGCTGCAGCACTACAAGGTGTTGCACTTCTGATACAAAGCGTTGCCGCCTAACAAATGGTTCAAGTCGTTCGCTTCGCTCACTCGGACCGGCTAAAGCCGGCCCCTTAACCAAACGTTAGGTGCCATGGAAAGTTCTCAGAAAGCCTCGACCAAGAATATGGCAGTTCTGTGCAGCCTAGCTGAGCTGCCTGATGGCTCATTGCGAGTGACACTAGATGATGTCGCTAAAGGTAAGCAGCTGAACACTTGGGAGCACCAAAACCTGTTCACTTTCAAGGACTACCCGCCGGAAACTCTTGCTGAGCTAAATTCGTTTCCTGAGGAAGAGCTAGCAAGCTTTGGCTATTACATCCTTGCCCGTCTCATGGCAAGCAATAGCTATGGCACCTAACAATGCGCTCAAAGCGCTCACTTCGTTCGCTGGGGCCGCGTTCCGCGGCCCCTTAGCTTAATCGTTAGGCACTCTATGAAAACCAAGGACTGGATCAAGTTCTTTGACCTCTGCAACCAAGTGCTCGGAGAGGGAGACTATTCTCTTTACCACTCCAAGAACTGGTGCTCCTGGACTACATTCAAACGAGTAACTAGTGATGCCCTTTACTGGGCAAGAGGCCTTCCCAAAGTAGGTGAGTACGGCGAGCATGGTGTTAACGATGGAGGAAACTGGGGGCAACCATTCCCCTACACATCAATCGCACATCTAATAATCCCTCGTCGCTTCGAGTTCTGCGATATGTATCAAGGGCAGTTCGTTCATAAGCAAACAGAGCAAAATCAATAGGGTCAAATCAATAGGGTCAGAGTCGTTGATTGCGCCCCCCAGAATCAATCACTCTGCCCCTACCGATTGTTGACCACAACTCAATCAGGAGCCCTTATGCCCTCACGCGCCCTCAAACTCTTCGCCGACTACCACCAGTTCTATCTGCAGGATGAAGCGGCCGAAGGTGATCTCTCCCAGTGTTGGGGCACTGAAGCCGTCGAGCGGATGCTCGCGGTAGCCGATGGTGTGGTGGGCGTCGGCACGCTGCGCAATATGGAGGTTTCGGTGACGCTCGAACTACTCGACGCGGAACCAACCGCCGATCCGGCGGGCTTCGATCATATTGCCGAGGCCTCGCTCGTAGTTCGCAGTGGTACGCTGGTGATCGCCGGCTGCACGGACTATTTCCCGGATGCGGCGCGCTTCGCTCTGGCGGCAGGGAACTACAGGGTGCGGCTGTCGATTTCCGGCTTCGATACGCTGTCCGAAGATGGCCTCGATGGAGAGGATCACTACCTTGTGCAGCTGTGGCAGGCGCCGTTGATCGAGCCGGTGGTACTCAAGCAGGGTGAGTTCTAGCTCCATCGTCTAGCAGGTACGAGTGTCCGAACGCGGTAAGACGGAAAATAACTCGTAGATGGATCGGGACGCGCAGCCTAGCCAAAGGCGTAATCCGTCGTTTACCGCGAACCGCTTTGTCGAATTACGCCTGCGGCTAATACGCCCTACACCTCGGACAAGGCTGCTCAAATACCGGTAATGAGCAGATCAAGCGCCGCGATGATTTCATCACGCTGCGCCGCTAAATCCGCAACCTTGGCACCCAGCTGCTTTTTGGCAATACCGGCCATTTGCGGCGTCATCATCACGTAGGGCTCACCCTCAATATCAAACCGCGGGGTGAGGGTTCTCAGCATTTTCCCCTGCATGGCGCTGGCTGTATACAGCGGCACGACAACCCGCGTACCGAGCTCCGCGAGCAGGTCGCTCTGTACATTGAGCAGCAAGGGCACGGCGGCCTTGGTGGCAGGATTGGTGTTTTCGTAAACGGCAAACTGCGCCATCAGAAGCTCCGCAATTCGTCACTGAACACGCCATTTGACTCTACATGCTCATTGTATGCAGTGATGGCCTGTCGGTTGTCTGCCAACCATTGCTCACGCTGCTTTTCCTTTAGCGCCTGGGCCAATGCCTTCTCCAGAGTGGCAGAGAGGTTGATGTCGAGAGACTTGGCCTTGTTGAGCAGATCCTCGTTCACACGAAGGTTGGCGGCTCGTTTCGGGGCGTTCAGATCGTACGAAGACAGCATGAGAATTTCCTTGCCAAGTAATGCGCACAATTTATGCGCATAAAAGATCTTGGTAAAGCGGCTTTCCGATGCATTCAGCCAACAGGCCACCACTCAGCCGCCAACCCGCCGCGCACAAGACTTCCTGGCGAAAACCCGGATAATGCCGGCCATTCGTTTTACTCGCTGGTGCCCGCGCATGGAAATCAAGGTCAATTTTCTCGACAACCTTCGACTTGAAGCCAAGTTCGATGACTTCACGGTGATCGCCGATCAGCCCATCCGCTACAAGGGCGATGGCTCGGCGCCGGGGCCGTTCGACTACTTCCTGGCTTCGTCGGCCTTGTGTGCGGCCTACTTCGTCAAGCTGTACTGCCAGACGCGGGACATCCCCACCGAGAACATTCGCCTGTCGCAGAACAACATCGTCGACCCAGAGAACCGCTACGCGCAGATATTCAAGATCCAGGTCGAGCTGCCTGCCGATATTTCCGACAAGGATCGCTTAGGGATTCTGCGTTCCATCGATCGCTGCACGGTCAAAAAGGTGGTGCAGCAGGGCCCCGAATTCATCATCGAGGAAGTCGACAACCTAGACGCCGATGCCCAGGCGCTGTTGATGCCGGTGTCCGATACCACCACCTACATTGCGGGCAAGGATCTGCCGCTGGAGCAGACCATCGCCAACATGTCGGGCATCCTCGCCGACCTGGGGATGAAGATCGAGATCGCCTCCTGGCGCAACATCGTGCCCAACGTCTGGTCGTTGCACATTCGCGACGCGCAGTCGCCGATGTGCTTCACCAACGGCAAGGGCTCGACCAAGGAAAGCGCCCTGGCCTCGGCGCTGGGCGAGTTCATCGAACGGCTGAACTGCAACTTCTTCTATAACGACCAGTTCTGGGGCGAGGACATCGCCAATGCCGAGTTCGTCCATTACCCCAACGAGCGCTGGTTCAAGCCGGGCCCGAAGGATGCGCTGCCCGAAGAGATCCTCGACGCGCATTGCCTGGCCACCTACAACCCGGATGGCGAGCTGCGCGGCTCGCACCTGTACGACACCAACTCGGGCAACACGCTGCGCGGCATCTGCTCGCTGCCCTTCGTGCGCCAGAGCGATGGCGAGACGGTGTATTTCCCGTCCAACCTGATCGAGAACCTGTACCTCTCGAACGGTATGAGCGCCGGCAACACGATGGCCGAAGCGCAGGTGCAGTGCTTGTCGGAGATTTTCGAGCGGGCGGTGAAACGCGAGATCCTCGAAGGCGAGCTGTGCCTGCCGGATGTGCCGCAGGACGTGCTGGCCAAATACCCGGGCATCGTCGCCGGCATCCAGGGCCTGGAAGAACAAGGCTTCCCGGTGCTGGTGAAGGACGCTTCCCTGGGTGGTGAATTTCCGGTGATGTGCGTCACCCTGATGAACCCGCGCACCGGCGGGGTGTTCGCCTCCTTCGGCGCGCACCCCAGCCTGGAGGTGGCGGTGGAGCGCAGCCTCACCGAACTGCTGCAAGGCCGCAGCTTCGAGGGCCTCAACGACCTGCCGCAGCCGACGTTCGACAGCCTGGCACTGACCGAGCCGAACAACTTCGTCGAGCACTTCATCGACTCCAGCGGCGTGGTGTCCTGGCGCTTCTTCGGCGCCAAGGCCGACTTCGAATTCGTCGAGTGGGATTTCTCCGGGCAAGGCGCCGACTCCAACGAGCAGGAAGCCGCCACCCTGTTCGGCATTCTCGAAGACCTCGGCAAGGAGGTGTACGTAGCGACCTACGACGACCTCGGCGCCAACGCCTGCCGCATCCTGGTGCCGGGTTATTCGGAGATCTATCCGGTCGAAGACCTGATCTGGGACAACACCAACAAGGCGCTGCTGTTCCGCAAGGACATCCTCAACCTGCATGCCCTGAGCGACCGCGAACTCAAGTCGCTGCTGCGCAACCTGAACAACACCGAGGTCGACGACTACACCGATATCAGCACATTGATCGGCATCGAATTCGACGACAACACGGTGTGGGGCCAACTGACCATTCTCGAGCTGAAGCTGATGATCCACCTGGCGCTGAAGAAATACGACGATGCCAAAGAGCTGGTCGAGGCCTTCCTGCAATACAACGACAACACCGTCGAGCGCGGGCTGTTCTATCAGGCGGTAAACGCGGTGCTGGAAATCCAGTTGGAGGACGATCTCGAGCTGAGCAACTTCGAACACAACCTGCGGCGCATGTTCGGCGGCGAGCGCATGGACGCGGCAATCGGCTCAGTGGACGGCAGCGTGCGCTTCCATGGCCTGACGCCGACCAGCATGAAGCTCGAAGGCCTCGACCGGCATCTGCGCCTGATCGACAGCTACAAGAAGCTGCATGCGGCGAGAGCCAATGCAATGGTTTCAGCCAGCTGACAGCGCCCCAAAAGCAGTGAAACGCCACCACTGCAGAATCGTCGACCTCGGCGCGCTGCGATGGCGGTCATTTCGCAAGTACGCGCCATGGCCGCTATTCGCCGGCAAGCCGGCTCCTACATGGTCGGGTGCGTCACCAACTCCGTAGGAGCCCGCTTGCGGGCGATGCAATGATGGTCATTGCGTAAGTACGCGCCACGGCCGTCATTCGCCGCAGGGTCGCGGCTTACAGGGCCCGCCACCCGCATGGGCGATACGAACTACTGCCTAGTCGTCTCGAACCCGGCATGCTCAGCCAGCCGCTCGACCATATAGGGATAGAACGGATTGGACGTCACTCGCTGTAGCGCCTCCATGCTGACCAGCAGCACGCCCCGCTCACCACGCACGGACAACGCGCCGAGGTGCACGCCGTAATCCTCCGGTTCGTCAGGCTGCAACCCGTACAACGAATCGCTCAGCGGAAATGGCAAGGCGACGTGGGACAGCGAGAACACCTCGCGGGGAAATGCCAGGCCGAGTGGTGTCACCTGTTCCTCAGTGGCACCGGCTTCGATGATACGGGCGGCAGCATCCAGCGTCTGCGACGAGGTATTGCCGATCAGCGTGGTGCGGTAATGACGGGGCGTGGCTGGCAGCAGGTCGGTGGGTGATTTGGCGTGAGTACCCAGCAACGGCCCGAAGTCGACGAATCGATTGAGGTCGAACAGCACCAGCTCGCTCCCATTGGCGGGCAACTGCGCGTACAGGGCGTTGACCACCGCGGGCGTGCTGACCGTGTAATCGACCAACGACTGGAACGTCAGCAGCGGCGGCAGATCCTGCAACGCACCGCGTTGACTCAACGTGGCGATCTGCTCCTGCAGCGCCGAGGTGAACAGATACGACTGCCGCGCGGCGTTGAGGGCGAAGGAGTTGTACTTGAACGGGTTGTACTCGGGCAGCACATCCAGCCAGGCGGCCTTGGCGAAAGCCGGGAATATGGCTGGCAGCCCCGCCAGCCCGGCGAAGCGGGCATAACCGGCCACGCCGATCATCGGCGAGATCAGGGTCAGGCGATCCGGCCGCGCCAGCTCATCATTGCCGAGGGCATCGAGTGCGTACTTGAGGGCCAGACCACCGCCTGCCGAATAGCCGACCAGGTGTAGCGGATCACCGGCACTGGTCAGGCGCCTGGCCTCGCGAACGGCCAAGCGCGTGGCAGCCAGCCAGTCCTGCCAGGTCACGTCGGTGAGCGCGCCGGGCGTGGTGCCATGCCCCGGCAGACGCAGGCCGACGACGATGAAGCCAGCATCGCGATATAGCTTGGCGATGTGGCGCAGGCTGTAGGGTGAATCGGTCAGCCCGTGAAGCATCACGGCAGCGCCTTTCGGCTCGCCATCGGGCTCCAGGACGTAGGATCGGTTCCAGTCCCATTCGAAGCGCGAGGCGTTCAGCGGGCTGTCAGCGAAATAGCGGTTGTCCGGCACGCGCTCGGCATCGTCGAGGCGTTGGTAGACCCTGTCAGGCAGGGAGGCGAACAGCGCCTGTTCGGCCAGCAGGTAATCCTGCCAACTGGCGGAGTCCAGTTCATCGACACTCAGCTCGTGAGGCACGAAGGTATGCCAGGGACTGAGGTCAGGCTTGCTCTGGGCGTCGTAAATCCGCAGGGCGAAGAAGGTCATGGCAGTCACGGCAACTACCAGCCCGGTCAGGCGCACCCACTTTTTCACCACCGCCTTCATGCCTCAACTCCCAACCGCAAACGATCCATGATAACCCTCACCGCACGCGAACGCTGGTGCGCAGTCTTGGTATAGCCGACTGGTGAACATTTGCTTATCTATTAAACCGAATAGGCATATAGACCTTTCCAAAGGTTCTTAGACCTCCAGGAAAAAGCCGTTTATCGTCGCGCCGCTTCAACTCGCCTGTTCTACCACCCGCTGTCAGGCCTTTACACCGCATGAAAATTCGCAATCTCGATCTCAGCAACAGCCCGGTCAACGACGAACATCAGGCGCTGGGATTGCCCCCTCTGGAAGACCACGTCTCCCACCCGGACAACCATCCGATCCTGCGCGCCGCCATGTGGTTCGCCATCCTCACCCTGGCTGGCCTGCTGCTGTTCCTCGCCTGGCGCCTGTTCTTCGGCAACCACGAAAGCACCGGCTTGGAGATCATTGAAGATGCCCTGACCAGCCGCGCCTTCTGGAGCGCCGTGGCAGTCGGCTTCTTCGCTCAGGTCATCGACGGTGCTCTGGGCATGGCCTATGGCATCACTGCCACGACCTTCCTGCTCAGCACCGGCGCCACGCCGGCTGCAGCCAGCGCCAGCGTGCACATCGCCGAAGTGTTCACCACCGGGTTATCGGGGATTTCCCACGCCAAGCTGGGCAACGTCAACAAGGCGCTTTTTCTGCGCCTGCTGCTGCCGGGCATGATCGGTGCGATTCTCGGCGCGGTGCTGATCACCACCTTCGACGGCGACGTGATGAAGCCCTTCATCTCGGCCTACCTGCTGCTGATGGGCCTGTACATCCTGCACAAAGCCTATCGCCACGTGCGACTGGTGAAGAAGGAGCCCAAGCACGTCGGCAAGCTGGCGCTGTTCGGTGGTTTCGTCGACGCCGCTGGCGGTGGTGGCTGGGGCCCGGTGGTCACCAGCAGCCTGCTCGGCTCGGGCAGCGACCCGCGTACCACCATCGGCTCGGTCAACTTCGCCGAATTCTTCCTGACCATCACCAGCGCCACCTCCTTCATCCTGCTGGCGGGTCAGCCGGATACCTGGCTGATGGTCGCCGGGCTGGTATTCGGCGGCATGTTCGCTGCGCCACTGGCGGCACTGCTGTGCAAGAAACTCTCTGCACGCACGCTGCTGACCATCGTTGGCTGCCTGATTACCTGTATCAGTGCCTACAACATCTACGCCAGCCTGACTTGAGAACGACCTGCGCCTTGCGATGCCAGGGCGCAGTCCATAGGCTGCAGAGAGTTGTATGACTTTGCGGAGCCTGTCATGAGCGATTCACCGATCATCCCCTGCCCCAGCTGCAGCAGCCTCAACCGTATCCCTGCCGCCCGCCTGAGTGAGGCGCCGCGCTGCGGCCATTGCAAGGCCGAGGTGCTGCCGGGTGCCCCGTTCGACCTGAACCAGGGCAACTTCGCCGCGCAGCTAAAGGGCGATCTGCCGCTGCTGGTCGATGTGTGGGCCTCGTGGTGCGGCCCTTGCCGCAGTTTCGCGCCGACGTTCACGCAAGCAGCCAGCGAACTGCGCACCCGCTGCCGATTGGGAAAACTGGACAGCGAAGCCAACCCGCAGCTATCCACCCAACTGGGTATCCGCTCGATTCCCAGCCTGATTCTGTTTCGTGACGGCAAGGAAGTGGCCAGGCAGAGCGGCGCCCTGCCCTTGCCGCAACTGCTCGCTTGGCTGAACGCTCAGAGCGTTTGACGGGCAGCGCGCCGGGCTACCAGAGCAACATCACCGTCGCCTGCGGTTGAGCACAGCGATACCCAGGAAATCCCTGGGCTTCGCCGCGATCAGCGTTGCTGCAGCAGGTCGTGCAGCGCGACGTACTGCTGAGTGAGCTTGTGCCGCGGATCGAGATAGATCAGCGGCGTACAGGCCTGGTGTGATTCGCGCATCTTCACCGAACTCATCAGGTTCACCGGCAGCACCGGCAGGCCTTCGGCGATCAGTTCGTCGAGCAGTTGCTGCGGCAGCGTCGCACGTGGCTGGAACTGGTTGACCACAATGCCTTCCACTTCCAGCGTTTCGTTGTGATCCTCCTTCAATTCTTCGATCTCGCGCAGCAGGCCGAACAAGGCGTTACGCGAGAAGGTGTCGCAGTCGAAGGGGATCAGCACGCGATCGGCGGCGATCAACGCGGAAACGGTATAGAAATTCAGCGCTGGCGGCGTATCCAGATAGATCTGCTCGTAGTCCTCGGAAAGCTCCTCGAGCAGTTTGCGCAGCTTGTTGATCTTGTGCTTCTGCTCCAGCTTGGGCTGCAGCTCCGCCAACTCGGCGGTGGCGGTGATCACGTGCAGGTTGTCGAAGGGCGTTTCGTAGATATCGACTTTGCCCTTCTTGGCAGTCAGCCCGCTGGACAGGGTCTGCTTGAAGAAATCGGCGATGCCCATGGGGATGTCATCGCCAGTCAACCCGGTCAGGTAGTGGGACGAATTAGCCTGAGCATCCAGATCGACCAGCAGTGTCCGGTAGCCTTGGGAGGCGCTTACCGCGGCCAGATTGCAAGCAATGCTGGATTTGCCCACTCCGCCCTTCTGATTGAAAACTACGCGCCGCATCTGCACCTCCTCCTCTCTAGTACATTGATACTAGGCATATGTTCTTGACAGTCGTGAGAAGCGGGAAGAAACGCGTCACACATCAGAAAATCGCTACTTAATGTTTGCGAGGCCAAGTTATCACCCGGATAATGCCAGCGCAGCATAGCTCCCCATCGACAGGCTCTTGTCGCATAGGACAGTCGTTCAGACAAGGAAATGCCCGGCGGGCCAAGCAGAGTTTCATCTAGACATGCATTTCAGGATTGATCAATGGCGTGCCTGGGCTCCTGGCCTGGACAGTACGGATGACTGGCTCGCCTGGAGCAAGGCGCCCGAACGCCTGCACGATACTGGCGAACAGCCTGATGTCAGCTTCCTGCCAGCCCTGCAACGCCGTCGCTTGAGCCGCCTGGCTCGCATGGTTTTCCAGGTCGCCTGGCCGCTTGCCGAGGGTCACTCGGCGCTGCCGCTGGTATTCGCTTCGCGCCATGGCGAAACGCCGCGAAGCCTGGCCATTCTTCAAGACCTTGCAGTAGCAGAGCCGCTGTCGCCGACGCAGTTCAGTCTTTCAGTACACAACGCGATCATCGGTCAGTGGTCGATCCTACGCGGCGACACCAGCGAGATGACCGCGCTGGCTGGCGAAGGCGATGGCCTGGAGATGGCCATGCTGGAGGCAGCCACGCTACTCGCCGATGGCGCGCCAGCCGTGCTGCTGGTGATTGGCGAGGAAGCGCAACCGGAGCTTTACGCCCCATTCATCGATGATGTCCCGTTCCCTTACGCACTGGCTTTACTACTGGTGCCCGGCGACGACTGGGACTTGCAGCTACGCACGGGCACCGGCCCGCGCACGCAGTGGCCGCATCCACTGAGCCTGATACAAGCTCTGTGCAATGGCTGCGCAACCCTCGAACACACCTGGAAAGAGCGCCAATGGATCTGGTCACACAAAAGCCTGTGAAGCGCTACAGCGCGCCTTACTGGTGGCGGCTGATCGCCACGGCGGCGAGCTTTACCCTGTTCGGTATCGGCGGCGTGATGCTGCGTGTGCTGGTGTTTCCGGCTTTGTCTCTGCTACCGGGCGACGCCGCCGCCCATCAGCGCCGCGCCCGGCAAGTGGTGAGCTGGAATTTCCGTACCTTCGTCAAATTCATGCACCGCAGTGGCGTGCTCACCTATGAAGTCGAAAATGCCGAACGCCTGGGCCGCCCCGGGCAGATGATCATTGCCAATCACCCTTCGCTGATCGATGTGGTGGTGACCATCGCCTTTACCCGCAACGCCAACTGCGTGGTGAAACAAAGCCTGTGGAACAACCCCTGCATGCGTGGGCCGATCCGCTCAGCGGGTTACATCAGCAACAGCGGCAGCATGGACATGCTCGACGAAGCGGCCGGCGTATTGCAGCAAGGCCAGACCCTGGTGATCTTTCCGGAAGGCACGCGCACGACGCCTGGCTGCCCACCAGAGTTCCATCGCGGCGCCGCGGCCATCGCCTTGCGTGGCGCCCGTGTGATTACCCCGGTAGTTATCAGCGTCTCACCTACCACACTGACCAAAGCGGAGCCCTGGTACCGTATTCCAGCGCGGCGTTTTCACGTTCACCTGCGGGTGGGCCAGGACATTGACCCGGGGCAGTTCGCTGCCATGGGCGCGGCACCGGTTGCATCTCGCAAACTCAACGACCATTTGCATCAGCATTTCATTAAGGAGCTCGCAAGCGATGAGCGCTCTAAAGCTTGAGATCAAACAACTGATCATCGACTCTCTGGGACTCGAAGACATCACCCCTCTGGACATCGGCGACGACCTCACCCTGTTCGGTGAAGGCCTAGGCCTCGATTCGGTAGACGCCCTGGAACTGGGCCTGGCGATCCAGAAGCGTTTCGGCATCAAGATCGATGCCGAAGCCAAGGACACCCGCACCCATTTCGCCAACGTGGCCAGCCTGGCAGCCTTCGTTGCCAGCCGCCAGGCAGCCTGAGGACAACCACCATGCAAACCCGTGACGAAATTTTCGCCACCTTGCGCGACGCTCTGGTGGAGCTGTTCGAGCTGAGCCCCGAGCGGATCAGCCTGGACGCCAATCTCTACGAAGACCTGGAAATCGACAGCATCGATGCTGTCGACCTGATCGACCATATCAAGCGCCAGACCGGCAAGAAGATTGCCGCCGAAGCGTTCAAGTCGGTGCGTACCGTCGGTGACGTGGTCGAAGCGGTGTATCAGCTGGTCAACGCGGAACCCGCATGAGCCGTCTGCTTGGCCTGCTGGTAGCGCTGGTCAGTGTGGCCTATCCGTTCGCCGTGTATTTCGGCGCGGGCCACCTTTCACCGGCGTTGTTCGCCGGGCTGCTCGGCGGCCTTTGGCTGGCGCGCCTGCTCAGCAACCCGCACGACCGTAACAGCCGCCGCATGACCGGCGCGGTGCTGGTGTTTTGCCTGCTGCTCGCCCTGGCTGACGAGCCGGCGCTGCTGCGCTGGTATCCGGTATTAGTCAGCGCGCTGTTACTGGTGCTGTTCGCCAGCAGCCTGAAGATCGGCATGCCGATGGCCGAACGCCTGGCACGCCTGCACGAACCCGAGTTGCCAGAGGTCGCGGTGCGTTACACGCGCCGGGTGACCGAAGTGTGGGCCATTTTTCTGCTCGCCAACGGCTTGGTCGTGGTAGCCCTGAACCTGTGGGCGCCGCTGTCCTGGTGGGCGCTCTACACCGGGCTGATTTCCTACCTCCTGATGGGCCTGCTATTCGCCGGCGAATGGTTGGTGCGTCAACGTGTAAGGAGATTCGCATGAACTGGCTTAGCCTCGAAAACCTGCTGCTGGAGGCGGATGCCAGCCGCCCGGTAACCCCAGCGCTCGATCACGCGCAGCTGTGTCAACGCGCACTGAGCCTGGCGGCGCAGTGGCAGAGCGCAGGCGTGAAGCACGTTGCGCTGCACCTGGAGGACGCCTCCGAACTGGCCATCGCCCTGCTCGCTGCCTGGCAGGCCGACATTCACGTGCTGCTGCCTGCCGATGCCCAGCAACAGACGCGCCAGCGCCTTGGTGCCCAGGTCGACCTGTGGCTGGAGCGCCTCGATGATTCCATGGCCGCCGCCCCGCTGGCCGCTCGCCCGCTGGATCGCGAGCGCTGCCGCCTGACCCTGTGCACATCGGGCTCCAGTGGCGAACCCAAGCTGATCGACAAGAGCCTCGGCCAACTGGCCAACGAAGTGCAGGCACTGGAGAACCTGTGGGGCGAGCGCCTCGGCGATGCGCTGATCATCGGCAGCGTGGCCGCCCAGCACATCTACGGGCTGCTGTTCCGCGTACTCTGGCCACTGTGCGCCGGACGGGTATTTCTGCCCAGGGCACTGCCCTTCCCTGAAGACCTGCAACTGGCCAGCCTGCCCCACCCGGCTTTCGCCTGGATCACCAGCCCGGCGCTGCTCAAGCGCATGGGCGACAACCTGGACTGGCCGGCACTGAGCCGCGTACGCCAGGTGTTTTCTTCTGGCGGCGCATTGCCAGCCGAGGCGGCCGCCTCCGTGCAGCAGCGTCTGGGCCAGTGGCCGACGGAAATCTACGGCAGCTCGGAAACCGGCGGCATCGCCTGGCGTCAGGGTGGCGAACACTGGCTGCCTTTCGCTGACGTAAGGCTCGAGCTGAACGACGAAGGCGCACTGCGCCTGAGCTCGCCTTATCTGCCCGCCGGGCACTGGGAACAGATGGCCGACGCCGCGCAAATCGACGCCGATGGCCGCTTCATTCTCGGCGCGCGCCTGGATCGCATCGTCAAGCTGGAAGAAAAACGCATTTCCCTGCCCCTGCTGGAACAGGCCCTGGCGCTGCACGACTGGGTCGTTGAGGCACGCCTGGGTGTATTGCAGCAGGGCCGTGCCTTTCTCGGCGCATTGGTGGCGCTGTCTCCCGAAGGCCTGCACGTGCTGCGCAACCAGGGCCGCCGTCATCTGACCGAGGGCCTGCGCCAGCACCTGGCCGGCCATTGCGAGACCATCGCCCTGCCACGCCGCTGGCGCCTGCTGCCCCATCTGCCGTACAGCAGCCAGGGCAAGCTGGGTCAGGCACAGGTCAACGACCTGCTGGCCGCCGATCGCCCCACGCGGGTCGAGCCAATCAGCGCGCGGGAAGAGCAAGGCGAGTGGCATCTGGAGCTGGACGTGCCCCTGGATCTGGCGCATTTCAGCGGTCACTTTCCAGGCACGCCGGTGCTTCCTGGCGTGGTGCAGATCGATTGGGCGCAGCAGCTCGCGCGCACCCTGATCAGCGATCTGCCGCCATTGTTCGGCGGCATGGAAGTGCTCAAGTTCCAGCAACTGGTGCGCCCTGGCGACCGCCTGCAACTGACCCTGCGCTTCGACGCCGAGCGCAACAAGCTGTACTTCACCTTCCGCAACGGCGAGGCCAGTTGCTCCTCCGGCCGCATCCTGCTCAAGGCCGCGCCATGACGCCGATTGCAGCCGTTCATCGCCCTTGCGCGCTGATCCCGGTGTACAACCATGAAGGGCCGCTGCCCAACGTGGTGACCGCGCTGCTCGACGCCGGCTTGCCTTGCGTGCTGGTCGATGATGCATCCAGCCCGAGCTGTGCTGCGGTGATGGACGAGTTGGCCAAGCAAGCCGATGTCCACCTCTTGCGCCTAGCGGACAACCAAGGCAAGGGCGGCGCGGTAATGGCCGGCCTGCGCGAGGCGCAGCGCCTGGGTTTCAGCCATGCCCTGCAAGTGGACGCCGACGGTCAGCACGATCTGCTGGCGGTACAGGCCTTTCTCGACGAATCCCGCACCCATCCCGAAGCGATTGTCTGCGGCTACCCGCAGTACGACGCCAGCGTGCCTAAGGGCCGCCTTTACGCCCGCTACCTGACTCACGTGTGGGTGTGGATCAACAGCCTGTCGCTGCAGATCCGCGATTCCATGTGCGGCTTTCGTGTCTACCCGCTGGTTGCCAGCGTGGCGCTGATCGACTCGGCGAAACTCGGCAAGCGCATGGATTTCGACTCGGAAATTCTCGTGCGCCTGTCCTGGCGCGGGCAGCCCATGCGCTGGCTGCCGACTCGTGTGCACTACCCTGCGGACGGCATCTCGCACTTCCGCCTGTGGCAGGACAACGTGCTGATCTCGAAAATGCATGCGCGGCTGTTCTTCGGCATGCTCTGCCGGGCGCCCTGGCTGCTCTACCGGCGGTGGCGCTGATGGATCGCAGCAGGCATTGGGCCGGCCAGCGCGAGCGCGGCAGTTTCGCCCTGATGAAATTCACCGCCCTGGCCTCCCGCTACCTGGGTCGCCGTGCGCTGAGCCCGTTGCTGCACCTGATCGTCGCTTACTTTTTCCTGTTTGGCGCCAAGGCGCGGCGTAGCGTTCGCCAGTATCAGAACAACCTCGCAAGCTGGAGCGGCCGCCCTGAGCTGCGCCCGACCCGTCGCTCGGTATTCGCCCAGTTCATGGCTTTCGCCGACAGCCTGCTGGACAAGCTGGACGTATGGAGCGGCCGCCTAAATTTCAGCGATATCGAGCTGATCGATCCGCACGGCCTGCACGGCCAGATGAGCGGAACACGCGGCCAGCTATTGGTCGGCGCCCACCTCGGTAATCTCGAAGTATGCCGCGCCCTGGCCGAGCTGAGCGCCCAGGTGCGCATGAACGTGCTCGTTCACACCCGGCATGCCGAGCAGTTCAATCGCCTGCTCAAGGAAACCGGCGCCAACAACCTGCGGCTGATTCAGGTCAGCGAGCTGGATCCGGCGGTGATGATGCGCCTCGCAGATCACCTGGAGCGCGGCGAATGGCTGGCGATTGCCGGCGACCGCGTGCCACTGCACGGCGAGCGTACGGTGAACGTGGACTTTCTCGGCCAGTCGGCACCGCTGCCTCAGGGCCCCTGGCTACTCGCCGGGCTGCTGCAGTGCCCGGTCAACCTGATCGATTGCCTGAAGATCGATGGCCGCTACAAGGTCATGCTGCAGCCCTTTACCGATGCCGTGCAGTGGAAGCGCAGTGAGCGCGAAGCGGTCATCCAAGGCTGGGCACAACGCTACGCCGACCACCTGGCCCAACGCTGCCTGCAAGCCCCGCGGCAGTGGTTCAATTTCTATCCGTTCTGGAACGACCATGACAACCAATCAGCCTGAAACGGTGACCTTCGGCGCTCAGCCGCTGCGTCTTGAACAGATCGTCGGCCTGGCCCAGCGCAGTGCGCGCGGCGAGCTGGATGGCAGTGCCGAATGGCGCGATCGCATCGGCCGCGGCGCACGCTTCGTCGACAGCCTGCTCGACCGCGAAGGCATGATCTACGGCATCACCACCGGCTATGGCGACTCCTGCGTAGTGGCCGTGCCGCTGCATCAGGTCGAGGCGTTGCCGCGTCATCTGTATACCTTCCACGGCTGCGGCCTGGGCAAGCTGCTCGACGAGCAGGCCACCCGTGCAGTGCTGGCTGCTCGTTTGCAGTCGCTGTGCCAGGGCATGTCCGGGGTGCGCCTGGAGCTGCTGGAGCGCCTGCAGGCGTTCATCGAACATGACGTGCTGCCGCTGATCCCGGAAGAGGGCTCGGTGGGCGCCAGTGGCGACCTGACGCCACTGTCCTACATTGCTGCGACCCTGTGTGGCGAGCGCGAGGTGATGTATCGCGGCGAGCGCCGCAGCGCCGCTGACGTGCACGCCGAGCTGGGCTGGACGCCGCTGGTGCTGCGCCCCAAGGAAGCGCTGGCGCTGATGAACGGCACCGCGGTGATGACCGCCCTGGCCTGCCAGGCCTATTCCCGTGCCGATTACCTGCTCAAGCTGGCGACGCGCATCACCGCGCTCAACGTGATCGCCCTGCAGGGCAACCCGGAGCACTTCGACGAACGCCTGTTCGCCGCCAAACCGCACCCGGGCCAGAATCAGGTCGCCGCCTGGATTCGCCAGGATCTGGCCATCGACGCGCCGACCGCGCCGCTGCATCGCCTGCAGGATCGCTACTCGATCCGCTGCGCACCGCACGTGCTTGGCGTGCTGGCCGACAGCCTAGGGCTGCTGCGCCAGTTCATCGAAACCGAGCTGAACAGCGCCAACGACAACCCACTGATCGATCCCGATGAAGAGCGCGTGCTGCATGGTGGGCACTTCTACGGCGGGCATATCGCCTTTGCCATGGACAGCTTGAAGAACCTGATCGGCAACCTCGCCGACCTGCTCGACCGTCAACTCGCCCTGCTGGTCGACACCCGTTACAACCACGGCCTGCCAAGCAATCTATCCGGCGCCCCAACGGAAACCGCGATGATCAACCATGGCTTCAAGGCCGTGCAGATCGGCGCCAGCGCCTGGACGGCCGAAGCGCTGAAGAACACCATGCCGGCGAGCGTATTCTCGCGCTCCACCGAATGCCACAACCAGGACAAGGTGAGCATGGGCACCATCGCCGCCCGCGACGCCCTGCGCAGCCTGGAACTAGCCGAACAGGTCGCCGCGGCCACGCTGCTGGCTGCCAACCAGGGCGTGTGGTTGCGCCAGCGCGCCGAGGCCACCGTTTTGCCGGCAGCCCTGGCGGACATGCGCGGGCAACTGGGCGAAGACTTCCCGCCGCTGATCGAAGATCGCGCCCTGGAAGGCGAATTACGCCTGTGCCTGCTACGCATCCGTGCCCAGCACTGGAGCCTGTATGCGTAACGCATGCTGTGCAGGAGCCATGCTGGCGATAACGCGGTTGAAATCTGCTTCGGTGTTGCCGCGTAAATCGCTTTCGCTGGCAAGCCAGCTCCTACAGAGCGTGCAACACGACCGCGTAACGCAGGTATCCGTAGGAGCCGGCTTGCCGGCGATAACGATGTTGAAATCCACTTCGGTGTTGCCGCGTAAATCGCTTTCGCTGGCAAGCCAGCTCCTACCGAGCGCGCAACACGACCGCGTAACTCAGGTATCCGTAGGAGCCGGCTTGCCGGCGATAACGATGCTGAGATCCGCCTCGGTGTTGCCGCGTAAATCGCTTTCGCTGGCAAGCCAGCTCCTACCGAGCGCGCAACACGACCGTGCAGCTCAGGTATCCGTAGGAGCCGGCTTGCCGGCGATAACGATGTTGAAATCGGCTTCGGTGTTGCCAGGTAAACCGCTATCGCTGGCAAGCCAGCGCCTACAGGGACGAAGCAGTTATGCGTAGCAAGGGCGTACTCCAGGCCGAGGTGGAAATCCTCGTGCCGTTCTTCGACGTGGACATGATGGAAATCGTCTGGCACGGCCACTACGTCAAATACTTCGAACAGGCCCGTTGTGCGCTGCTCGACCGCCTCGACCACGGCTACCCGCAGATGCGCGACAGCGGTTATGCCTGGCCGGTGATCGACCTGCAGCTGCGCTATATCCGCGGTGCCCAGTTCGGCCAGCGCATTACCGTGTGCGCCGATCTGGTGGAGTGGGAAAACCGCCTGAAGATCCATTACCTGATCAGCGACACCGCCACTGGCGAACGCATGACTCGCGGCAGCAGCGTGCAAGTGGCCGTGGAAATCGCCAGCCGCGAGATGCAGCTGGCCTCGCCCACGGTGTTTATCGATGCCGTGCAGCGGGTGATCGGATGAAAGCCCTGGCCCGCATCGCCCTGGCATTCGGTCTGCTGCTGACGACGCTGGTCAGTCAGGCCGACGCCTTCAGCCTCGACCAGTTGAGCAAGCAATTGGCGCAACACCCGGTGGTGCGCGGGCCCTTCATTCAGGAGAAACACCTGCGCGCCCTGCCCCAGCCACTGACCAGCAGTGGCGAGTTCGTGCTCGCCGCCGACGCGGGTCTGCTCTGGAAACTGCAGAAACCGCTACAACAGGAATACCGCATCGACACCAAGGGCATTGCCCGACGCAGCGCCGACGGCTGGCAGATGCAACCGGGGCGCGATGTTGCCGCCCAGCAAAGCCGCCTGTTTCTCGATGTGCTCAAGGGCAACCACAGCGGCCTGGCGCGAGATTTCGACCTGCAACTAAGTGGCGACGCCAAGGCCTGGACGCTGACCCTGCTGCCGACCTCGATGCTGCTCAAGCAAGTGTTCAGTCGTATCGAGATCAGCGGTGGCGAACTGGTCGAGCGCATCGAGCTGCACGAAACCCAGGGTGACCGCACGCTGATGCGCATGCCCGCCAGCGTTTCGGCCGATGCCCTGAGCGAGCAGGAGCGCAGCGATTTTGCCCGCTGAAGCCGGAAAATCACTTATAGAACGCCGCCTGCCGCGGCTGTTCGCCGTGCTGCTGCTGGCGCTGCTCGCACTGACTGCCTGGCAGTGGCGCAGCGGCCCGCCGGTGGCGGCCAGCATGCTCGCCCTGCTGCCCAGCGGCGCAGGCGATGCACGCCTGCAACAGGCAGAAGCACGCATGCAGGAACCCATTCAGCACGACGTGCTGGTACTGGTCGGCCACCCTGAGCGCGAGCGTGCCGTCGAACTGGCAACAACTCTCGGCCAGCAATGGCGCGACAGCGGCCACTTCGAACGCGTGCGCTGGACACTCGACAGCGATCTCGATGCGCTGCGCCAGAACCTGCGCGAAAGCCGCCTCAACCTGCTGCCAGCAGCCGACCGCCAGTTGCTGACCGAGCAACCGCAAGCCTTCATCGAGCAGCGCGCTGCCGAGCTGTTCGATCCCTTCGCCTCCTTCAGCCTGCTCGCCCCAGAACAGGACTGGCTCGGCCTCGGCGGGCGCGCTCAACAGGCGCTGAGCTTTGGCGGCCGCGTGCAGCCGGACCTGGCCAGCGGCGCCCTGCTGGTCAAAGAACCAGGCATGACCTGGGTGGTGCTGAACCTACACAGCCGCGGTGACGCCTTCGATATGCAGGCGCCGCTGGCCATCGCCCAGAGCATCGAGGCGGCGCGCGTCACGACTGAAGCAGCCGGCGGCCAGTTGCTCGCCACTGGCGGCGCGCTATACGCCGCGGCAGGTCAGAGCAAAGCCATGGGCGAGATGACCCTGATTGGCGGCGCCGCCAGCCTAGGCACCCTGCTGCTGTTGCTGCTGGCCTTCAGGCGCCCGCGCGTGCTGCTCAGCCTGCTGCCCATCGGCGTCGCCCTGCTGGCTGGCAGCGCCGCCTGCGTGCTGATCTTCGGGCAGATCAACGCCCTGACCCTGGTACTCGGCGCCAGCCTGATCGGCGTCGCCGCCGACTACCCACTGCATTACCTGAGCAAGAGCTGGGGCCATGCCGAGTGGCGCAGCTGGAGCGCCCTGCGCAGCACCCTGCCGGGTTTGAGCCTGAGCCTGGGCACCAACCTGATCGGCTACCTGGCACTGGCCTTCACGCCGTTCCCGGCCCTTACCCAGATCGCGGCGTTCTCCGCCGCCGGCCTCATCGGTGCTTATCTCTGCTCGGTCTGCCTGCTCCCCGCTTGGCTGGACGGCATGCAACTGCGCCCGGCACCGCGCCTGTTGGCGGTTGCCACGCGCCTGTTGAGCTGGCATTCCCGCGTGCAGAGGGGCAACGGCAATTTCTGGCTGCTTGGCCTGTTCCTGCTGTTCTGCGCTGGCGGCATCTGGCAACTGCACAGCCAGAACGATTTGCGCCAATGGCTAGGCAAGGATCCGGCGCTGTTCGCTCAGTCGCAGCGCATCGTCGAACTCACCGGACAGCAGCCCACCAGCCAGTTCTTCCTGGTGCGCGCCAGCGACGAGGCGCAGCTGCTGCAGCGCCAGCAGGCGCTGGGCGCACGCCTGGATACGCTGGTGCAAAATCAGCAGTTGCGCAGCTACCTGTCGCTCAATGGACTGGTAGCCCCTGACGCCCAGCTGCAATCGCTGCGTGCTGCCCTGACAGAGCTGCCGAAGCATTGGCAGGCGCTGCTCGACCTCGGCGTGCCGGTAAGCGCCTTGCAGGCCGAGCTGCAGCAACTGCTGGAACAGCCGCAAACCACTCTGGATCAAGCCCTCGCCGGCCCACTGGGCGAGCCGTGGCGAACCCTGTGGCTCGGCCGCGACGACAGCGGCGTGGCGGCCATCGTCAGCCTGCAGGGCCAGACCGACAGTGCCCTGCTACAAACCGCCGCAGATGGCCTCGACGGCGTACAACTGGTCGACCGCCTGGGCGAGTTGAACAAGCTGTTCGCCGCCACCCAGATCAGCGCCGCCGAACTCAAGCTGATCTCCTGCCTGGCGATCGTGCTGCTGCTGTGCATCCCGTTCGGTATCGGCGGCGCCCTGCGGGTGGTCTGCCTGCCGCTGCTGGCCGCCCTCGCGGCGCTGGCCTGCCTGGGTTGGCTGGGCCAGCCACTGACCCTGTTCAGCCTGTTCGGCCTGCTGCTGATCACTGCCATCGGTGTCGATTACGCCATCCTGATGCGCGAGAACATCGGCGGCCCGGCAGTCAGCCTGCTCGGCACGCTGCTCTCGGCAGTCTCCAGCTGGCTGTCGTTCGGCCTGTTGCTGATCAGCCAGACGCCCGCCATCGCCAACTTCGGCCTGGCCATTAGCCTTGGTCTGATGTTCTGTTTCCTGCTGTCGCCATGGGCCGCCACACGGTCTGACAAGGAGGCCGCAGCATGACCGTGCTCGGTTTCTGGCTGCTGGCCCTGGCGATCTACGCGTTGGTCAGCATCGTTGGCGGTCGTCGCCTGATTCCCATCGTCGGCCAGTTGCTGGTCGCCAGTCTGGCGGTTCCCGCGCTGCTGCTAGGCTGGGTGGAACCACACCTGCAACTCAGCGCAACCGACCTGCTCGCGCCCATCTGGATAGACCTGCTTTACGGCCTGTGCTTCGCCCTGCTGCTGGGCTATATCCTCAGCGACGTGATCGATCTGGAGCTGAGCCCGGCATGCCTGAAGATCGCCCTGCCAAGCTTTCTGATTCCGCTGCTGGCCGGCCTGACTTGTGCGCTGTGGGTGCTGCCCGGCGACTATGGCTGGCTGAGCGCGGTGGGTATCGGTCTGCTGTTCTCGATCACCGCGATCCCGGTGCTCTATCTGTTCCTGCAGAGCATTGACTATCCGCCAGCGGCGACCAAACGCCTGCTGCACGCGGCGATCCTGATGGATTTCATGTGTTGGAGCCTGTTCGGTCTGGCCCAGGGCAGCAGCCACCCGATCAGCCTGCTGTGGCCGCTACTGGCCGCCGCCCTGCCGCTGCTGTTGCACGTACTGAAGCTGCGCCACCCGCTGTTCTACAGCCTGCCGTTCTTCGCGCTGATGGTGCTGCTGCACAACCTCAAGCTCAACGCGTTGGTATTCGGCATCGCCTACATGCTGTGCCTCGCCGCGATCCGCGTGCCGTTCCGTCTGCCGCTGCCAGAGCGCCAGTGGAAGCTGCTGATGAATGGCCTGGCCGTCCCGCTGATTCTCACCTGCGGCGTCCTGCGCGTGGACTTCCACGGCATTGACGCCACGGACTCCTGGTTCGCCGTCGGCGTGCTGCTGGTGGCGCCGGTGGTCAGCAAGGTCGTGGGCAGCTGGCTTGGCCTGCACTGGGCCGACCCGGCCGCATCGGCGCAGATCAAGTGGCGCGAAAGCATGCTGCTGAATATTCGCGGCCTGACCGAAATCGTGTTCCTCAACCTGCTCCTGCAATTGCAGCTGATCGATGCAATGGTCTATTTCGGCCTGCTGCTGATGAGCCTGTTCTCTACTCTGCTGCCAGCCCTGTTGGGCCGGCGCGCTTACACACGCGAGGCGAAACGCCGCTATGAAGTCTCCTGAAGTCCAACACCATCAGATCGTCGTAGTCGGTGCGGGCCCATCCGGCGCCATCGCTGCCGCCATCCTCAAGCGCAAGGGCCACGAGGTGCTGATCCTCGAGCGCCAGCGTTTCCCGCGCTTCTCGATTGGCGAGAGCCTGCTGTCCCATTGCCTGGACTTCGTCGAAGAAGCCGGGATGATCGACGCGGTGCGCGCTGCCGGCTTCCAGACCAAGCACGGTGCAGCCTTTGCCTGGGACGATCGGTATACCGACTTCGACTTTCGCGAGACCTTCACGAAAAGCTTCGGCTCGACTTTCCAGGTGCAGCGCGCCACGTTCGACAAGGTGCTGGCCGACGACGCCGAACGCCAGGGCGTGACCATCCGCTACGAAGAGGAAATCGTCGCAGTGGACTTCAGCGGCGAGCAACCGCTGCTGTCGGTGCGTCGCCTGGCCGACGGCTACGAGTACCAGGTGAGCTGCACCTTCGTATTCGACGCCAGTGGCTATGGCCGCCTGCTGCCGCGCCTGCTCGACCTCGAGCTGCCGTCCAACCTGCCGATGCGCAAGGCGCTGTTCACCCATATCGAAGACCGTATCGATCACCCGGCCTTCGACCGCGAGAAGATCCTCATCACCACCCATCCGACCCTGCGCGATGTGTGGTTCTGGACCATTCCGTTCAGCAACGGCCGCTGCTCCCTGGGCGTGGTCGGCTTGGCCGAGCGCTTCGACGGTTACCCGGAAGACAAGGACGCGGCGCTCAAGCAGTTCGTCGCCGAGACGCCGAGCCTGACCAAGGTGCTGGGCAACGCCGTCTGGGATACCCCGGTGGGCGAGATCAAGGGCTACTCGGCCAACGTCAAAACCCTGCACGGCCCTGGCTTCGCGCTGCTCGGCAACGCCGCCGAGTTCCTCGACCCGGTGTTCTCTTCCGGCGTGACCATCGCCATGCGTTCGGCGAGCATGGCCGCCAACCTGCTGCACCGTCAGTTGAGCGGGGAAAGCGTGGATTGGGAACTGGACTTCGCCGTGCCGCTCAAACGCGGCGTCGACACCTTCCGCGTTTACGTGGAAGGCTGGTACGACGGCAGCTTCCAGGACGTGATCTATTACCCCAATGCCTCACCCGAAATCCGCGCCATGATCAGCTCCATCCTCGCCGGCTATGCCTGGGACGAACGCAACCCGTACGTTGCCGAGCCGCGCCGTCGCCTGCGGGTTCTCGCCGAGTTGTGCGCCAGTGCCTGAGGAGATTGCGATGGATCGCGCCGCATCCAACTACGTCGAGGAAACCGGTTTCGGCTTCTGGTTCCTGCAAAGCCACGTGTGGCAGCACCATGTGCTGCGCGTGGCCATCGATGATCTGCACACGCTGATCAGCGGCCCGCTGCCGAGCGCTCCAGTGCTGCTGGACGCTGGCTGTGGCCAGGGCAAATCGTTCTCCCTGCTGCAACGGGCCTTTCAGCCAGCCAGCATCATCGGCCTGGATGCCGACCCGCACAGCCTCGACTGCTCGCGCGCCGAAGCACAGCGCCTGGGCCTGGACGTGCAGCTCATCGCCAGTGACTGCGCGGCAATCCAGCTGCCCGATGGCAGTGTCGACATCCTCTTCTGTCACCAGACGTTCCACCATCTGGTCGAGCAGCAACAGGCCCTCGCCGAATTCTGGCGCGTGCTCAAGCCGGGTGGCCTGCTGCTGTTCGCCGAGTCGACCAAGTACTACATCGATACCTGGGTGATTCGCTGGCTGTTCCGCCACCCGATGGAGGTGCAGAAGAGCGCCGACGAATACCTGAGCATGCTGCGTGACCAAGGCTTCGAGTTCAGCGAGCGCAATGTCTCCTACCCTTACCTGTGGTGGAGCCGCTCCCAGGACTTCGGTCTGCTCGAGCGCTGGGGCATTCGCCGGCCGAAGCCCTTTGGCCAGCGCAATGAAACCCTGGTCAATGCGGCAGTGCGCAAACCCTTCGAGCAGACGCCGACATGAACAAGCTGTTGCTGCTCGCCTGCGCGCTATTGCTGACGGCCTGTGCCGCCCGCACGCCGCTGCCCGAGTCGTCACCAGCGCTGGTAGCGCCCTTGCCGATATCGCTGCAAGTAAGCACAGCCGATGGCCAGGACTGGCTGCTGGTGATTCAGGCGGAAGGCGGCAGCCTGCGCCTGTCGCTGTTCGACCCGCTCGGCGTACCTCTGGCTCGCCAGTCACTGATCGCCGGCGCCTGGCACAATGACGGCCTGCTGCCGCCCAACGGCGATGCCCGCGAACTGTTCGCCGCGCTGCTGTTCGCCCTCACGCCGACTGATCAACTGGCCCATACCTACCATCAAGCCGATTGGCAGCAGCAAGGCGCCGACAGCCGACAGCTGGCGCCCAACTGGCACATCCAGTACACGGCGCCGCTGGCCATGCGCCTGGATAACGGCAAGCAGCGCTACCGGGTGAGCCCACTGGAGACACAACCATGATCGCTCGACTCGACGCCCTCGGTGTGGTCTGCGCCCTTGGCCAGGGTAAGCAGGCAGTGGCTGATGCCCTGTTCGCCGGCGATACCAGCGGCATGCGCCGCCAGGCCGGCTGGATAGCGGAGCGCAGCGTGACCGTCGGCGCGGTCGAGACGCCGTTGCCGGACATGCCAGCTGGCCAGGAACACGCGTCGAGCCGCAACAACAGGCTGCTGCTGGCCGCGGCGCTGGAAATCCACGACGAGATCCAGGCCGCCATCGCCCGGCATGGTGCCGGGCGCATCGCCGTGATGCTTGGCACCAGCACCTCGGGCATCGCCGAAGCGGGCGAGCATATCGCTGCCTACGTGAACGACGGCGTGCTGCCTGCCGAGTACCACTACAGTCACCAGGAAATCGCCGCACCGGCCACCTTCCTCGCCGACTGGCTGGGGCTGAGCGGGCCGGTGTACTGCCAGTCCACCGCCTGCACCTCCAGCGCTCGCGCCCTGCTCAGTGCCCAGCGCCTGCTGCAACTGGGCGTGTGCGATGCCGTGCTGTGCGGCGGTGTCGACAGCCTCTGCAAGCTCACCCTGAACGGTTTCGCCAGCCTGGAGGCGGTATCCGACGAGCGCTGCAACCCATTCTCGATCAACCGCCACGGGATCAATATCGGTGAAGCCGCAGCCCTGTTCCTGATGACCCGCGCGAGCGACGACGATCACGCCCCGGGCATCGCCCTGCTCGGCGGCGGCGCCAGCTCTGACGCCCACCATATTTCCGCGCCTCATCCCGAAGGGCTGGGCGCCCAGCAGGCTATGCACAAGGCGCTGAGCGCGGCAGGGCTGGCGGCTGAACAGATCAGTTATCTGAACCTGCATGGCACCGCCACCACCCACAACGACGCCATGGAAAGCATCGCCGTGCAGGCGCTGTTCCCTGCGGGCGTGGCCTGCTCGTCGAGCAAATCACTGACCGGTCATACCCTCGGCGCTGCCGGGGCACTGGAGGCTGCGTTCTGCTGGCTGACCCTGAGCGATTACAACGCTGCCAATCGACTGCCGCCTCATGTCTGGGATGGTCAGGCCGATACGCAACTGCCACGCCTGAATCTGGTCGATGCGACCGCCCCTGCACAATTGCCAGCGGATGGGCGCCGTTACCTGATGAGCAACTCGTTCGCCTTTGGCGGCAACAACCTGTCCTTGATTTTAGGAGACCTGCCGTGAGTGTCTGGCCCGTCGCCGAGCTGGTGCCCCACGCTGGCGACATGATTCTGATCGACGAAGTGCTGGCGTTTGGCGCCGAGCATATCGAGACCCGCCTGGTGGTACGCCCGGGCGGGCTGTTCAGTCATTCGGACGGCAGCCTGCCCGCGTCGGTCGGCATCGAGCTGATGGCCCAGAGCGTTGCGGCCTTCGCAGGTTGCCACGCGCGCCAGCAAGGCCGCCCGGTGGAACTCGGCTTCCTGCTCGGTACGCGCAATTTCACCTGCAATGCGGATCGTTTCCCGGCCGGCAGTACACTGCACATCACCGCCACCCGCTCGCTGCAGGATGACAACGGCATGTGCGTATTCGAATGCCGCCTGCAAGGCCCGGACATTCTCGTCGAGGCCAGGCTGAACGTGTTTCAGCCCCGCGATGTGGCCACCTATATTCAGGAACCCCCCTTTCTCAGGAGCCGTCTGCATGAGCGAGACCATTCTGGTCACCGGATCGAGCCGCGGTATCGGCCGTGCCATTGCACTGCGCCTGGCGCGCGCCGGTTACGACCTGGTGCTGCATTGCCGTTCGCGCCGCGATGAGGCCGAAGCGGTGCAGGCGCAGATCGAAGCCCTCGGCCAGAGCGCCCGCATCCTGCAATTCGACGTGGCCGACCGCGCCGCTTGCCGCGACGCCCTGGAAGCAGACGTGGAAGCCCACGGCGCCTATTACGGCGTCGTGTGCAATGCTGGCCTGACCCGCGACGGCGCCTTCCCGGCGCTCAGCGAAGAGGACTGGGATGTGGTGCTGCGCACAAATCTGGACGGTTTCTACAATGTCCTGCATCCATTGACGATGCCCATGGTGCGCCGCCGCAAACCTGGGCGTATCGTCTGTATCACCTCGGTTTCCGGGCTGATCGGCAATCGCGGCCAGGTCAATTACAGTGCCTCCAAAGCCGGTATCATCGGTGCGGCCAAGGCGCTGGCCATCGAGCTGGGCAAACGCAAGATCACCGTCAACTGCGTGGCACCGGGGCTGATCGATACCGAGATTCTCGACGAGCACGTACCGCTGGAGGAGATTCTCAAGATGATCCCGGCGGCGCGCATGGGCACTCCGGAAGAAGTGGCCGGCACGGTGAATTTTCTGATGTCCGAAGAGGCGGCTTACATCACCCGCCAGGTAATCGCCGTGAATGGCGGTCTGTGTTGATCAAGAGTGAAGTTGCACGATGAAGCGCGTAGTCGTTACCGGCATGGCCGGCATTACCTCCCTGGGCGATAGCTGGGACAGTATCTCGGCGAATTTTCGCGCCAACCGCAACGGCATTCGTGTCATGCACGAGTGGGATCGCTTCAGCGAAATGAACACCCGCCTGGGCGGCCCGGTGGATGACTTCGTCGTGCCCAGCCACTGGACGCGCAAACAGCTGCGCAGCATGGGCCGCGTATCGAAGCTGTCCGTCTATGCCGCCGAACGCGCGCTGGCCCACGCTGGCCTGCTCGGCGACCCGCTGATCGGTGACGGCCGCATGGGCGTGGCCTGCGGCTCGTCCACCGGCAGCACCGACGAGATCAAGGCGTTCGGCAACATGCTGCTCAACTCGATCGCCGACGGCCTCAACGCCAACTCCTACATCCGCATGATGCCGCACACCACAGCGGCCAATATCAGCATCTTCTTCGGCCTCACCGGCCGACTGATTCCGACCTCCAGCGCCTGCACCAGCGGCAGCCAGGGCATCGGCTATGCCTACGAAGCGATCAAGTTCGGCCGCTTGCCGCTGATGCTTGCCGGCGGTGCCGAGGAGCTGTGCCCGACCGAAGCCATGGTCTTCGACGCGCTCTACGCCACCAGCCTGAAAAACGATGCGCCGCACACCAGCCCGCGCCCCTACGATCAGGGCCGCGACGGTCTGGTGATCGGTGAAGGCGCCGGCATGCTGGTACTCGAAGAGCTCGAACATGCGCTCGCCCGCGGCGCCACCATCTACGCCGAAATCGTCGGTTTCGGCTGCAACGCCGACGGCCAGCACGCCACCAAACCGGTGCAGGCCACCATGCGCCGGGCCATGGAGCTGGCGCTGGAAGACGCCGCGCTGGCGCCGGATGCCATCGGCTACGTCAACGGCCATGGCACCGCCACCGAGCAGGGCGACGTAGCGGAAACCCAGGCCACCAGCAGCCTGTTCGGCACGCGCATGCCGATCAGCTCGCAAAAGAGTTACCTCGGCCACACCCTGGGCGCCTGCGGCTCATTGGAATCCTGGTTCAGCATCGAAATGCTCAACAGCGACAGCTACGTGCACACGCTGAATCTGGATCAGATCGACCCACGCTGCGGCGAATTGGACTATCTGCGCGGTGAATTCCGCGAGATGAACAATGAATACGTGATGAACAACAATTTCGCCTTTGGCGGTGTCAATACGTCGTTGATCTTCCGACGCTGGCACTGAAAAACCGTAAATTTCACACTGACAAGGAACATGGATGATGTCTCGTTTCAGCCGCATTGCCCTGCTCGCCCTTCTTGTTCTGGGCATCACCGCCTGCACCTCAAAGCCGGTGGTAAACATCGAAAACAGCGCACCGCCTTCCGCGGTTAAGGGCCAGGAAGACATGCGCCGGGCGATTCTCACCGCCCTGCAACGCCGTCAATGGACGGTCGAGAGCGCGGATCAGGGGCAGATCCTGGCGTCGGTCACGCGCCGCAGCCACCAGGCGAAAGTCACCATTCCCTATACCGCATCGACTTACTCGATCCGCTACCGCGACAGTCGCAACCTCGACTACCGCAACGGCAAGATCCACCGAACCTACAACACGTGGACACAGAATCTCGATCGCAGCATTCAGCAGGAATTGAGCAGCCCTTCCCTTTACATGCCCCAGTAAACACTCAAGGAGTTACCCATGAACGCAAAAACCTGGACCGCTGTTGCCCTACTCACCGCCGCCCTGCTGCCTGCCGTCAGCCAGGCCCGTGACACCGCCCACTTCCTGGATTTCCACTCGGTGGTCAACGAAGCCACCCAGGCTGGCCGCCTCGATGGTTCGGTTAAGTTCTACCTGAACAAGACCCCGGCTGGCGCCAAGATCATCAACGCCAACGTCACCACCAGCCAAAAGACCAACGCCTTCAACAAGACCGACGAAGCTGCCTGCAGCTGGGCGCTGCAGTCGGCGCTGATCAAACTGCAGAACTCGGCCAAAGCCGCCGGCGCCAACGCTGTGGTCGACCTGGCCAGCAACTACAAGAACAAGGAATACCGCGACAACAGCAAATACGAATGCCATGCCGGCGCCATCATGGCCGGCGTCGCGCTGAAGGCCAAGTACGCTCGCGTCAAGTAAGCGCTGCCCGGCTTCAGCAAGCCAAGCCGCCTGCGGGCGGCTTTTTCATATCAAGGAAGAAGCTCATCATGCCCAATGCCTTAGCCGCTATACCGCTGGCTGCACTGGTAATCGCCCTGAGTGCCTGCACCGCAGTGCGTGTGACACCGCTGCAAAGTGCATCGAACACGATGTGTATCGAGGAAAATCTCAAGGTAAAAGTCAGTGACTTCGTACCGGTGCTGCAGGAAGGCTTCGCTCGGCATGGCATCTATACGCAGCTGTATTCGCAGATACCCTGGGCCCAATGCCCTTACGTGGTGACCTACACGGCAAGGCGCTCCTGGGATATGGCGCCCTATCTGTCGAGTGCAGAGCTGACCATCCTCGGCCCACGGCGCCAGACGTTGGCAAAAGCCAACTACCACCTGCGCGGCAAGGGCGGCCTCTCCCTGATGAAATGGCAAGGCACGCAAAGCAAGATGGATCCGGTTATCGATGAGCTACTGAGCGATGCCCAGTTGATTACCGAGCCTGCCCCGAGTGCAGCGGCGAAAACCCCTGCCGCGAGTACCACCCGTCTCGATGAGCGACTGCGCGAACTGCAGCAGCAGAACCTCGACTATGAGGCCTATCAGCGAGCTTATCGCCAACTGATGCTCGAGAGTCAGCCAGTAAATCCCTGAACGCGGGGCTCAGAAAATGAACGGTACGAACATCCGGCTGCGCGCCATGTAGTCGCGATAGGCATCGCCAAAGTAGGCCTGGCACTCACGCTCCTCGCACCTGGCGGCGAGCCACAGCGCCACACTCGACAGCAATGCCAGTACCAGCGTCAGCGCAGTCGGCTGCTTCCAGGCAATGCCCCAGGCGAGCAGCAGCAGCGAGCAGTACATCGGATGGCGGATGTAGCGAAAGATGCCGCTGGTGACCAGCTTCGACGTGCGCTCGAAGGCGAACAACTCATCATCCTGGCGCCGCTCGTCGGCACGCCCGAAGCGACGCATCTGGTATATGCCGGCGAACAGCACCAGCAGTGAAACCGTCAGTAATACCCAGGAAACCTGTTGATGGGTCGCATCGCGGTTCTCGAACCAGAACGGCGCATTGAGCACTAACAACACCAGCATCAGTTCCCAGGCGATAAAGCGATAAAATCCATGACTACGCGGGTTACCCAGCGAGCGCCAGGAAATGCCCGTCAGAACGATGCTCAGTACCACGAAAACCAGTAATTGCCAGACCCCCACCACATTCCTCCCCAATCGCCCTCTGTTACACTGCTGCGCTCGCACGCCCAGACGCTCGCCATGGATCGCACCCAACTGCACACACTGCTGCCACACCAGGGCAAAGCACTCTGGTTGGACGCGCTGCTCGAACACGATGCGAGCAGCATCCAAGGTCTGAGCGGCTGGCACCATCTCGACAGCCTGGGCGAAAACGCTTCGCCTTGCCTGCTGTTCGAAGCTGCCGCCCAATTGTGTGCCGCGCATGGTGCCTTATACGGCAACGACAGCGCCATCAAAATGGCCCTGGTCGGCAAACTCTCGCAGCTGCAATTGCATGATCACCCCGCGCAACGTCAAGGCGATCTGCTGGTCAGCGCCACCCAAGAAGCAATGAGCCCGGCGGGCGCCCTGTATGGCTTCAGTGTGCACGATGAACAACGTTTACTGCTCGATGGCAAACTCCTGCTGGTGCTCGTCCGTGCTTGAACTCAAGAACCTCGGCTATCGCTACCCGGAAGCCCAACAACCTGCACTGCAGAATATCGACCTGCACCTGCAAGCCGGGCAATGCCTGGGGCTGCTCGGCAGCAACGGCGCCGGCAAAACGACCCTGCTGTCACTGCTCAGCGGAGTGCTGCAGCCGCTGAGTGGCGAAATCGTTTGGCATGGCGAACGGCGCCTGGGCCTGGTACCGCAGCAACTGGCGTTCTATGCCGGGCTGAAGGTGAAGGAAAACCTCGAGCTGTTCGCCGATCTCTATGAGCTGCGCGGCCCAGAGCGTCGTCAACGCCTCGATCTCTGCATCGCCAGTACGGCGCTGGAAGACAAGCTCGATCGCCGCGCTGAACGCCTGTCTGGCGGTGAGCAGCGACGCCTGAACTTCGCCATCGGCCTGCTGCAACCGGCAGAGCTGTATCTGTTCGACGAAGCCACCGTGGGCGTCGATGCCGCCAGCCGACAGATGCTCCTTGAAGCCGTCCAGTTACTGACTGCCGAGGGCAAGGCGGTGATTTACACCAGTCATTATCTCGACGAGGTGGAGCGGGTGGCGGATCGCATCCTGCTGCTCCACGAAGGTCGCGTGCAGCTGGATATCGACAAGCATCAGTTGCTCGGCGATCAGCCGGGGCTGTTTCTGGAATGGCCAGAGCGCCAGCCTGAAGCCTTGCTGCCGCTACTCGACAGCCTGGGTCTGAGTATCGAACAGCTGGCCAATGGCGTGCGCATCGCGGAACTGGATGTGGCGCAGTTGCTGGCGATCACCGGTTTCATCGCCGAACAGCCGCAAGCCCCCAGCCTGCTGCGCTTTGGCCGCCCATCACTGGAGCAGCTCTACCTGCGCCTCAATGGAGGCCGGCTATGAGGCTGCGCGCCCTGGTTCGCAAGGAAATCCTCCTGCTGCTGCGTGACCCGCACGCGCTGGCCGTGCTGTTCATCATGCCGACGCTGTTTCTGGTGATCATGGCCGGGGCCATGTCCAGCTACCTGCAGGATCGCCTGCCGCCCCTGCAGTTGGTAATCGATGCGCCGCAGCAAAGCGATTCCAGCCGTTTTTTCCACAGTGCACTGCAGGCGCAACTGCCTGACAGCAAGTTGCTGGCCAGCGGCCCGCCCGAGGTGACGCGCATCAGCCTGGCCGCCGACTTCGACGACAGGCTGCTGGATACGCCTCACCAGGGGCCGACCCTGAGCTTTCCCGCGCAGTTCGACCGTCTCTCGCGCCAGCGCCTGCATGGCGCGGTCACCATCGCCCTGGCGCAGACCCGACTGCTCGCCTACCTGCAGGACAGCGGTGCGCTGGATGAGGGGCTCACCCAGGCCGAACAGCTCGAGCTGATCCAGCAACGTACCGAGAGCCAGATCGACGAGCAGGAGCGCCTGGCCAGCGGCGACCTGAGCAACCAGGCCAACGCCACGCAGATGAGCGTCCCGGCCTGGCTGATCTTCGGCATGTTCTTCGTCGTGCTGCCGATGGCCGGCAGCTTTCAGCGCGAGCAGCGGAGTGGCGCGCTGCTGCGCTTCCGCTGCCTGGGCCTGGGGCTCGGCACCCTGGCACTGAGCAAGATGCTGCCTTACCTGGCCATCAACCTGTTGCAGTTCGTGCTGCTGCTGAGCATTGGCATGCATGGCCTACCACTGGTCGGTCTGCCGGCGCTGGAGCTCAATGGCAGCCTGCCCGCTTACGCTCTGCTGGCTGCGAGTATCGCACTGGCCACCAGCAGCCTGGGTCTGCTGCTGGCGGCATTGGCACGCAGTAGTGAACAAGCCCTATTGCTTGGCGGCGGGATCAATATCATCCTCGCCGCCATCGGCGGCATCATGGTGCCCAAGAGCGTGATGCCGGAGGCCATGCGCCAACTGGCGGAAGTTTCCCCGATGAGTTGGGCGCTCGACGCCTTTCTCACCCTGCTGGTGGGCCATGGCTCACTGAACGACATAGCCCCCTGGTGCGTACGCCTGCTGCTGTTCGCAGCACTGGCCGGCGCCAGCGGCTTGTTCCTGTTCCACAAACGAGTACAGCAAACGCAATGGACCACACACTACTAGAAGAAAAGCTCAAGCAATTGCTGATTCGCGAGTGCGACAAGGAAGACGACATCGACTGGCAAAGCATCGACGACGACGAGCCGCTGTTCGGCCAGCAGAGCCGCATCCAGATGGACAGCCTGGACGCGCTGCAAGTCTCGCTCGCGTTGCAGCAGCACTACGGCGTGCGCATCGAAGGCGCCAAGGACGGTCGGCGCATTCTCAATAGCATCGCCAGTATCGCGGCCTTCATCAGGCAGAAACAGTGACGCCCATCTACCTCCAGCGAGGCGCTCTGCACAGTGCACTTGGCGCGAACCTACGCGCGGCTGGTGAGGCGCTGCAGCGCGGCGTGCTGCCTGAGGCGGACACCTTCGTACTGCATGAACTGCGGCAGCCACGCCCTTACCTGGCCGTAGCGGCAGGCGAGAGCCGAGACCAGCACTTCGACCGACTGATCCGCGAGACCCTTGGCGACGACAGTGCGCTGGAGGATTGCCTGTTGATCGTGGCCAGTACCAGCCTGGACATCAATGAACTGGAAGACCTGGCGAAACAGGACGGCGGCTTTCGCCCCGATCATTCGACCTCCCTCGACCTGATCGCCGAGCAGCTGCGCGAGCGCTGGGGCTTCGCCGACGCCTTCACCCTCAATACCGCCTGTACCAGCGCCGCCAACGGGCTGCTGTACGGCGCCCGACTGCTCGGCGCGAACCTTTATCGCCGCGCTCTGGTGCTGGCTTTCGAAACGCCCAGCGCGATAGCCCAGCAAGGCTTCGGCGCACTGGATCTGATTTCGCCCAGTGGCCTCTACCGACCCTTTCACCCGCAGCGTGATGGCCTGGTGCTCGGTGAAGCGTACGTGGCCACGCTGCTGGCACTGGAACCTGGCCCGGCACCGCTGGCCAGGCTGCTGGGCGGTTTTAGCGCCTGCGACACCAGCAACCTGACCACCACCCGCGAAGACGGCAGCCACATCGACTGGGTGATGCGCGAGGCCTTGCGCAGCGCAGACACCAGCGTCGAGCAGATCGGCCTGGTGAAACTGCACGGCACCGCCACCGGCGCCAATGATCGCGCCGAGAGCAACGGTGTACGCCTGCTGTTTGGCGAGGCGCTGCCGCCGCTGTGCGTGCTCAAGCCGTGGATTGGCCACACCCTGGGCGCCTGCGGCCTCGCTGAAACCCTGCTGCTGGTGCAGAACCTCGGGCACCTACCGGCTTGTGATTACGCCAGTGAAGCCCTGCTACCGCTACCAGGCGAGCCACTCGCCATTGCCGATGACAGCCTGCTGTTGGCCAACTTCTTCGGCTTTGGCGGCAACAACGCCAGCCTGGTGCTGCAGCGCTGCACGGGAGAAACACCATGAGCACAGTCATCGCCGCGTGCAGCGTCAGTGGTGACGCCAGCGCTTCCGACAAGGATCTGAAGGCTACCCTGAGCCAATGGCTGGCCAGCCCGCCTCGACGCATCGACCGGCTGATCCTCCAGGCGCTGCTTTGCACCGCTCCACTCAAGGCGAAGGTACGCAGTGACTGCGGGCTTTATCTGGCATCCCGTCACCCAGCAAGAGGGACAATGGGCTCGCTGCTCGACGCGGTATGCGTGCATCAGTTGCAGCCCAAGCCCTTCGAATTCGTCAACAGCGTGAGCAACGCCGCGGGCTTCCACGTCGCAGCACAGCTGGGCCTGGAGGGGCCGAACCTGTTCATCGGTGCCGGGCCGCGTGCCTGGAAACAGCTGCAGGCATTGGCAGGGTTGGATCTGGCAGATGGCGTGGTCAGCCAGGCGCTGCTGGTGGTGATCGACGAGAACGGCGAGTTTCAGGCACAGGCTGTGCTGATCGAGGCACCGACCGCCGCAGAGGATTTCATTGAGCTGGCAGTCGGCATCGAGGTTGTAACGCTACAGATGTAGACGTTCCTCCGACGAACTCACCTCACAGGGGGTGGGGCGATCCGCTTAAGCCCAGCAGATCGATGCCCCGGTTGGACGCTTGGTGGGCTAAAGCCCACCCTACAACGGATCGCCCGCCCAGCTTGGCAGCACATCTCTCCGCGATGCACACTCTAACTGGGCGCAGAGCGCCCGCCAGGGGCGTTACCACGCGGAGCGTGGGAACGATCATGCGGCTCGTCCCGTAGGGTGGTGCTTTAGCCCACCAGCTCGCCTTACTTAGATCGGTGCCGCACTCAGCGCTTGGCCCAGGCGCCAAGCTCTTTCATCAAGGCGCGTTCCTGACTGGCAATGCCGCGCAGCCTATCGGCGATCGGCCGGAAGTCCGGCGCTTCGCCCTTGCTACGGCTGGCCCGTACGCACGCTGAGGCGAACTGGCGCCAATCATCGCCCACTGCGGTCATGCGCACCGAAGCTTCCTGCAGCGTGGTATCGCCAATCTTCTCGCCGGCCTCCTGCAGGAAGCTCGCGTACATGAAGCGGAAGCCTGCACCACCGGTACCGATCTCCTCCTGCATGCGCACGATGTGGGTGAGGTAAAGGCGGTTGTACTTGGCCTGAGCCGGATCGAGTGCCTCGACGCGCTTGGCCAGGTGGCCAATGCCACGAATGCCGATCCACGGCAGCGGCATGCCATCGAGGATACGCGCGGTCGACAGCACGCTCTTGCGAATCAGCCGCTCCCAGTCCTGATCGGGCGGCACGTCGTCCAGGTAATACATCAGCCCCTTGGCCGCCAGAGCACCCTTGGCGAAGCGTGCCTTCTGCAGATCCTCGGCGGCACAGCGTACCGGCGCCTCGAACACTGGGTCGCTGAGCAGGTATTCGTTACCCTCGCGACCATAGGCCAGCAGGTTGTGGGCGTTGAAGTGAAAGCGCATTTCTGGCGGAAAGTACGGCAGCCAGAAAACCGAGCTCTGCAGCCCAGCCAGGCGCCCACTGTCGAGTGCGGCATCGAGGGCGACACGTCCCTGCTCGGGATTGGAGAAGGTACGGCTAGTCAGGCGCACGCCCAGGCGCTTGCTCAGCGTCTTGATCAGGTGACGGGGCGGCATGCGGTAGGCAATCAGCGGCATGCCGCCCAGCTTGACGATCGGCAGGTAGGCGAACGCCAGTCCAGAGGCCAGGCCGAACGCCATCGGTTCGCTCATCGGCAGACCGGCATGGGTCAGCAGACTGGCCATCACGCCGCTTTCGCAGTGGGCGCTCTGGCGGTGCTCGAATGCGCTCATGGCAGCTCCTTCTGATAGCGACGCAATTCGTCGACGGGCAGGCCAAAGGCCTCGGCATAGCGGGCCAGCAGCGAATCGCTCAGGCGCCGGTAGATCTCGGGGCGAAAATGCCGGCGCACGCGCCATTGCCAGAGCCCGGAGATCTGCGCCAGCGCCGGCTCGTCCATGCGGTAGCGATACATCAGGCATTTCAGCGGCGACAGCTCGCCACGGCGCCAGGCTGCTTCGGCCTCGGCCTCCTGAGCCTCCAGCTCGGCGACCGCGAGCTGAGTGGAGTACGACTCGGGCTCCCAGCCATCGCTTTGGGTGCCCTGGTAATGGCCGCTGGCATCCACGGCGTAGACCAGCTTGCTGTGGCCACCGTAGGTGGAGCTGTGATCCTGAGGAACCTCGTCAAGCTTCATTGCCGACCACCGTGAGGTGCATGAATGCACTGGAGAAGCGCCCACTTTCCGGCACGTAGCACAGCAGCTTCTGGCCACTGCGCAGCTGCCCGCCATTGAACAGCTCTTCAAGGATGATGAAGATCGACGCTGCGCCAGTGTTGCCCTTGCTGGTCAGGTTGGTGAACCAGCGCTCCATCGGGATTGGCAGGTCGACATTGGCCAGCCCCACGGCCAGACGGTCGCGGAAGAACTCCGACGAGTAATGCGGCAGGAACCAGTCGATGTCCGCCACGCGCAGCTCACGGCGCGCCATGATGCGCCGCAAAGCCTCTTCCACGGTGTATTTGACGATGTTCTCGTTGAGCAGTTTGACGTCCTGCTTGATCGCCATCACCGACTGACGGGCGCGCTCATCGGCGTCATAGCGGCTCCAGCCACGCAGGCTGCCGTCTTGCATCTCGGCGCCGGCATACATACAGGCGGGCATCTGGTCGGCGAACGAGAGGATATCCAGCCAGTCGACACGCAGGCTCAGCCCGCTAGCGTTGGGATGATCCTGCAGCAGCACGGCGCCAGCACCGTCGGAAAGCATCCATCGCAGGAAATCCTTCTCGAAAGCGATCTCCGGATGGTTCTCCAGCTCCTCGACGCGGCTCTCGTACTCGGCATTGAAGTTGCGCGCCTGCATCAGCGTCGAAGCCACTTCGGAGCCGCAGGCCACGGCATTGCGACTTTCACCGCTGGCCACGCTCATCCAGGCGTATTTCAGCGCGGTCATTCCGCACAGGCAGATACCCGCCGTGGTCGCGACCTCGCAAGGCGGATTGCCCAGCTCGCCATGCACCATCACCGCATGGCCTGGCATCACTTGGTCGGGAGACGAAGTGCTGGCGACCAGACAGTCCAGGCTGTCCAGCGCGAACCCCTCCCCTACCAGACCCCGGATCGCCTCGGCGCTCAGTTGCGCATTGCTCATGCTCGGCTCACCGGTCAGCGGGTCGATGACGTAGTGGCGCTGCTGAATGCCATTACGGCGCAAGACCAGCTTGCGGGCGCGCGATGGCTTGCCGCCAACCATACCGAGGCGAGCTTCCATCTGCTCGTTGTCGACTGGGTCATGGGGCAGGCTGGCACTGATGCGATTGATGAATACGGGTGTTACCACGGGATTACCTCGGGTCACTTCACTCGCCGGACGGGCCGGCGAAGTAGGCCTTTTCACGCTGGATTCGCGCCTTGAACAGCGGGGCCAACAACTTTTTCAACAGGGCACTGATCGGCACCACGGTCAGAATCAGGCAGATCAGGAAGACGATGTACACCACCAGCCCGGCGCCGCGGCGCTTGCTTTGCTGCGGGCCGAGCGCGGTAAGCAGTCGGCTCCATAGCGTGAAGCTGCGATTGCCGACCTTTTCACTGGCGATCAGTTTTTCATCCACTTTGACTGCACCAAGGCCGCTGAGCATCGGCTGCTCGATGGGCTGCTCGTCTGCAAGCAGGCGGCGTGCCATGGCATCGCCGAAGCGGCCGGCATTGGCCATTTCCGTTTCGTCGATACCGGCGCGTGGCACCCAGCTGTAGGGCTTCTGCCGGCCGGTGAACATCCACAGTGGTGTGGCCAGGAAACTCGCCGCCGTACCACAAGCATCGGTGAGCACCACGTTGTCGACCAGCTTCGCGCCCAGTGCCTGCAGGCGTGCCTTGACCTTTTCCTGGGCCATCAGCCACATGTTGCGACAACCGATCAGGGTCACTACCGGCGTATCCTTCAACAACCGAGCGGCTTCAGGCGACGCGAGGAAACTGGTGAACGGCAGCGACGGCGACAGAAACCACACCTGATAGGCGAGAATGATCAGGTCGTAGCGTTTCTCGGGGTCGACCGTCAGCGGCAGCAACGGCTGCGGCTTCATCAACACGGTTTCCGGGAAGATCCGGAAGAAACCAAGAAAGGGCCACGGGAAGGGAAAAGGCTTGGCCGGTTGCAGCGCCAGGAAATCCACCTGAATGCCTTCACTCGCCTGCAACGGCGCACAGACCGATTGCACCAGGCGGTTCAATTGGCCAGTCTGTGAGAAGTGAACGACTAGAACCTGACGCATTTAAAGCGAATCCCTGCAAAATGGGCGGATTATGCCACAGAGAATTCTTCAAATCGTAACCAAACGCTGCACGGTCTGCGCAGTGGTTCTCCTGTTCGCCTCTTTGTCGGCGCAGGCGGGGGATCTGCTGATACGCGTGGAAGGCAACGAGAGTGCCGCCAAGCTTTACCTGGCACTGGTCGCTGCCGACCAGGAAAGCTGGGAACCGATGCTGCGCGAGCAGCAAGGTGAAGGCGAGCAACTGATCCTGAAAGACGTACCACCTGGGCAATACGCTCTGCAGTTGTTTCAGGACGCCAACGGCAACGGGCGTCTCGACCTCAGCCCGCGCGGCATTCCGCTCGAGCCCGTGGGCTTCTCCGGCAATCCGTCACTCCTGAAAGGCAAGCCCAAGCCCCAAGGCGCCAGATTCGAGCATGACGAAGACGACACCCTGATCGACATACGCCTGCGCCAACCTCGCGGAGGGCGCCAGGCGCAGTGATGCCGATCAGCGGTGATAGTCGGCAGACAGCTCGTGCACCGCTTCGAGGAAGGCCCCGGCATGAGCAGGATCGACTTCCGGGGTGATGCCGTGCCCCAGATTGAATACATGACCACTGCCAGTGCCGTAGCTGGCGAGGATACGCGCCACCTCGGCGCGAATCGCCGCAGGCTTGGCATACAGCACGGTAGGATCCATGTTGCCTTGCAAAGCCACTTGGCTACCGACACGGCGGCGCGCCTCGCCGATATCACAGCTCCAGTCCAACCCCAGCGCATCGGCGCCAGTGGCTGCCATCGACTCCAGCCACAGCCCGCCATTCTTGGTGAACAGGATCACCGGGATCTTGCGCCCGTCATGCTCGCGGATCAGGCCATCGACGATCTTTTGCATGTAAGCCAGGGAGAACGCCTGGTAGGCCGCTGACGACAGGTTGCCACCCCAGGTATCGAAGATCTGTACCGCCTGGGCACCGGCAAGGATCTGCCCATTGAGGTAAGCCGTGACCGACTGCGCCAGCTTGTCGAGCAACGCATGCATGGCCTCGGGCTGGTCGTAAAGCATCGCCTTGATCTTGCGGAAGTCCTTCGACGAGCCGCCCTCGACCATGTAGGTCGCCAGCGTCCACGGGCTGCCGGAAAAGCCGATCAGCGGAACACGGCCACCCAGTGCAGATTTGATAGTGCGTACGGCATCCATCACATAGCCCAGATCCTTCTCGGGGTCAGGAATCGGCAACGCATCGATATCGGCAGCGCTGCTGATGACCTTCTTGAAGCGCGGCCCCTCACCGGTCTCAAAATACAGCCCCTGGCCCATGGCGTGGGGGATGGTGAGGATGTCGGAAAAGAGGATGGCAGCATCCAGCTGCGGGTAGCGATCCAGCGGCTGCAGGGTGACTTCGCAGGCGAACTCGGGGTTCATCATCAGCCCCATGAAATCCCCAGCCTTGGCGCGGCTGGCCCGGTATTCCGGCAGGTAACGACCGGCCTGGCGCATCATCCACACCGGCGTGACGTCGACGGGCTGCTTGAGCAGGGCACGTAGGAAACGGTCGTTCTTCAGGGCAGTCATGGGCAGTGTCCAGCAGAAAAGTGCGGGCATTTTCGCAGACCCCAAAACAAAAGGCACGGCGGGTGCCGTGCCTTTCGTCCATCGCGACGATATGCCGCGACGCTGTCACCAGCTCCGGTAAGGCAGGAACTTGCCATTGAGCACGATCTGCACGCGGTCGCCCTTGGGGTCGGCGACGCGGGAAATATCCATGCTGAAGTCGATGGCGCTCATGATGCCGTCGCCGAATTCCTCGTGAATCAGCTCCTTGATGGTCTCACCATAGACATTGATCATCTCGTAGAAGCGGTAGATCAGCGGGTCGGTGGGGATGCTCTTGTCCCAGTGCTTGTGCGGGAAGGCCTGCAGCGCAGCAGACACTTCCTCGGACAGCTCGAGCGTTTCGCACAACGCATCGGCGTGCGCCTTGGGCATGCTGTTCATACCCAGGCAGGCCGAAGTGACCCACACCGGCGACATGTCGATGCCCTGGCCGATCGCCGCCCAGTCGAGGCCGAGCCGCTGCTTGGCGGCGATGATGGTGCTGCTCATCTGTTGCTTATCCATGGTGGAACTCCTTAGCAGGGGACGGTGGTACGACCCTGGTCGCTACGCTGTCGTCCAGGGCTGGATTGATCTCGGGGGCGAACCCATTGGCATCGGCGACGGTGTGGCCACGCAGTTGGGCGGATCGATTGACCAGAAAATCCACGAGGTGATTGCGGATGCGGTAGTACGCCGGGTCATGGATGACCTGATCGCGCTGGCGTGGCCGGGGCAGATCGATGCGTACCGACTCGGCGATACGCGCCTGGGGGCCATTGGTCATCAGTAGGATGCGGTCAGCGAGCAGGATCGCTTCGTCGACATCGTGGGTGATCATGAACACCGTCTGCCGCGTCTCGCTCCAGATCTTGATCAGCTCGTCCTGGATGACGCCGCGGGTCAGGGCATCCAATGCGCCGAAGGGCTCGTCGAGCAACAGCAGTTGCGGCTGCGTGGCAAACGCGCGGGCAATGCTGACCCGCTGGCGCATGCCACCTGAAAGTTGCGCCGGCTTGCGTGTCTCGGAGCCGCCCAGGCCGACCATGGCCAGGTATTGGCGACTGTGAGCCTGGCACTGCGCCCTGGACCAGTCCGGGAAGCGCGCACGCACGCCAAAATCGACGTTATCCAGTGCACTCAACCAAGGCAGCAGGCTGTAGTTCTGGAACACCACGCCGCGCTCCAGGCTGGGGCCGGCAACCTCCTTGCCAGCCATCTCCAGCGTGCCCTCACTGAAGCTGTCCAGCCCGGCGAGGGCATTGAGGATGGTCGATTTTCCGCAACCGGAATGACCGATGATGCAGACGAACTCCCCTTTGGCGAGCCCGAAACTGACCTCTTCGAACACTGTCAGCGGATCTCCGCCGGGCTGCGGGAAGCGCTTGGCCAGACGCCAGGCTTCGAGAAAATAACGGGACATGACATCACTCCTGGTAACTGACGAGCCGGGCGACAGTGCCAAGCATGAGATCGAGGACCATACCCACCACGCCGATCATCAGGATCGAGAAGATCACGCTGGCCAGGTCCAGGTTGTTCCACTCGTTCCACAGGTAGTAGCCGATACCGGTGCCGCCCACGAGCATCTCGGCCGCGACGATCACCAGCCAGGCGATACCCACAGAGATCCGCATGCCGGTGAGAATGGTCGGCAGCGCTGCTGGCAGGATCACGCTGATGGCCGTGCGTAAAGGGCCAAGCTCGTGGGTGCGGGCGACGTTGATCCAGTCGCGGCGTACACCCGCGACGCCAAACGCAGTATTGAGCAGCATCGGCCACACCGAGCAGATGAAGATCACGAAGATCGCCGAGGTCTGCGAATCCTTGATCACGAACAACGCCAGCGGCATCCAGGCCAACGGCGAAATCGGCCGCAGTATCTGGATGAACGGATTCAGCACCCGGTACATCAGAGGCGACATGCCAATGACGAAGCCGACCGGAATCGCCACCAAGGCCGCCAGCAGGTAACCGCTGAGCACCCGGTACAACGAGTGCGCCAGCTGGATGCCGATGCCCTTGTCGTTGGGGCCGTTGTCATAGAACGGCTGGCTCAGCTCCGTGTAGGCATGGGCCAGCACCACCGAGGGCGGCGGCACTCGCGCCTGTTGCTCGGCCTCGCCCATCAGCAGTGCGTACTCGTCATCGGCGGCCGTCGCGCTGCCGGCCGGCACGTGGCAGAGCACTTCCCAGATGGTCAGCAGCAGTGCCAACAGCAACGCGGAAAGAATCGCCGCGCGCAGGGGCATGGAGGCGCTCATCACGACCTCCGCAATGGGAAGCTGGACAGGTAGCCTTCCGGGTCGGCCGCATCGAAGGGCTTGCCCATCACACTGAAGCCCTTGTAGCTGTCGCCCGGCACCGGCAGCCCGAGATCACTCATCACCTTGCCAGCATCGGCGGCGAGAAATACACGCTCGGCGATGGCGCGGTAGTCGACATCCCCCTTGAGGTAACCCCAGCGCTTCATCTGGGTCAGAATCCACACGGCCATCGAGTGCCAGGGGAACGGATCGAAGTCGATGCGCTGCGGCTCGTCATAGACGTTACCCAAGCCGTCGGCATAACGCCCGCTGAGCACCTGCTGCACCACCGCTACGGGTTGATTGAGGTAGTTCTTGGTGGAAATCACCTCGGCGACCGCTTTGCGATTCTCGGCCTTGGAGCTGTACTGGGTGGCGTCAATCAGCGCATGCAACAGGGCGCCGTAAGTATTGGGGTTATCGCTGGCGAAGCGCTGACTGCAAGCAAAGGCGCAGCAGGGATGGCCGGGCCAAAGTTCCTTGGTCAGCAGGTGGATGAAGCCCACCTTCTCCCACACCGCGCGCTGGTTGAACGGATCGGGTGAGAGAAAACCGTCGAGGTTGCCAGCGCGCAGGTTGGCCACCATTTCCGGTGGTGGCACCACCCGTATCTGGATGTCGCGATCCGGGTCCAGGCCGTGCTCGGCCACGTAGTAACGCAACAGGAAATTGTGCATCGAGTATTCGAAAGGCACTCCGAAGCGCATGCCTTTCCACAGCTTGGGATCGCGTTTGTCCTGATGCTGCATGCTGAGCACGATGGCCTGGCCGTTGATGTTCTCCAGCGCCGGCATGACGTAGGGCGTCGGCGTCGCCCCCAGACCAAGGCTGATGGCCAGCGGCATGGGTGAGAGCATGTGCGACGCATCGTATTCACCGGCCAGAGACTTGTCCCGTGCCACGGCCCAGCCTGCGGTCTTCACCGCTTCCACTTCCAGTCCGTACTTGGCGTAGAACCCCATCGGCTCGGCCATGATGATCGGGGTGGCGCAGGTGATGGGCACGAAGCCGATCTTCAGACGCGTCTTCTCCAGCGGCCCGAGGCTGTCCTTGACCGCGGCTTTCACGGCATCGAGCGGAATCAGGCTGGCGAGAATGGCTGCCGCAGTACCGCCGCCGATCAGGCCCATGAAGCTGCGCCGGGAAAGCTCGTCGTGACCGAACAGGCCGCGAACGATGGCATTCTCGACAGCGCGATCGAGCATCGCCTCACTGTTCTGCGGCAGCGCGTCAGCTGCCGGCGTGCAGCGCTGGCACGCGCAGCCTGCGCCATGGCTCAGTTCGCTATCGGGGCTGAACGGATCGTCCAGGCTGTTGACGCTCATGGTGACTCCTCCTGCTGTCGCGTGCCCCAGGATGGTGAGGCGATGTGCTGATGGGCCAGACCGTCGAAGGCCGGTTCTGATCAGCTATTGCAGGAGGCGTACCAACCGTAAAAATACGTAAACAATTGATATCAGGAGACTTTGCAAAAATAACGTTTAACGAAAAATCGTCATTACCGATATCTCGTCATGTAATTTCCCGAGTTTTCGTCATTTGGCATGAGCCTTGATTACTCAAGGCCAGGCACACTTATCGGACAGCCAGATGATCAGCCAAGCCTCCCCCAGCGAACTGCTGCTGCGCCACATGCACGCCGCCACGCTGGTCATCGACCCGGTGAACGACCGTATCCTGCAGGCCAACCCGGCCAGTTGCCTGCTACTGGGCTGGCCAATGGACGCGCTGCTTAGCCAGCGCGCCAGCCGGCTGTGGGGGCATGACCTTGGCGCCATGGTTACCTTCACCGAGCAGGTGCAGGCGCGCGGGCACGCCTGGCACGATGCCCTGGGCCTGCTGGATCGCGACGGTCAGCGCCAGGAGGTCGAGATCAGCGCCAGCCTTCTGCACCATGACAATGCCCCTCTGCTCGGCCTGCTGATCCAGGAACGCCGCCAACTCGATTCCCTGCGCGGCCTGGCGGAAGCCGAACGTTATCAGCGCCAAGGCCTGCTGCAATGGCAGGGTGTCGAGCGCATCTTCCGTCAGTTCGAGCGACAGAATCAGCTGATCCTCGGCGCCGCTGGAGAAGGCATCTACGGCATCAATCGCAAGGGCGAAACCACATTCGTCAATCCGGCTGCCGAGCGCATTCTGGGCTGGCACGCCACTGACCTGATCGGCCACAGCATCCACGCCCTGATCCATCACCATCACCCGGATGGCAGCACCTACGACGATCACACCTGCCCGATCTACGCGGCCTTCAACGACGGCGAAGTGCATCACGTCTGCAACGAGGTGTTCTGGAGCAAGGATCGCCGCGCCATTCCGGTCGAATACACCAGCACGCCCCTACGCGACGATGGCGAGCTGGTCGGCGCAGTAGTGGTCTTCCGCGACATCAGCGAGCGCCTGGAAACCGAGCAGCGCCTGCGCCAGGCCTTGAGCGAGGTGCAGTTGCTCAAGCAGCGTCTGGAACTGGAGAACGCCTACCTTCAGGAAGAGATTCGCGGCGAATACGCCCAGCACAACCTGGTCGGGCGCAGCGCAGCCATGCAGCAGGTCATTCGCCAGATCGAGCTGGTCGCGCCCACCGGCGCCAACGTACTGATCACCGGCGAATCGGGTACGGGCAAGGAGCTGATCGCCCGCGCCATCCATGACAACAGCGGGCGCCGCAGCCGCCCACTGATCCGTGTAAATTGCGCAGCCGTGCCCCGTGAACTGTTCGAGAGTGAGTTCTTTGGCCATATCCGCGGCGCTTTTACCGGCGCCATCAACGACCGAGTGGGCCGCTTTGAACTGGCCGATGGCGGCACGCTGTTTCTCGACGAAGTCGGGGAGATCCCTCTGGAGCTGCAAAGCAAACTGCTGCGTGTGCTGCAGGAGCAGCAGTTGGAGCGTGTCGGCGACACCCGCACCCGTCAGGTTGATGTGCGGGTGATCGCCGCCACCAACCGTGATCTGCGCCAGGAGGTGCGTGCAGGGCGCTTCCGCGAGGATCTATATTTTCGCCTCAACGTGTTTCCTGTCGAATCTGCCCCATTGCGCCAGCGCCCTGAGGATATACCGCCGCTGGCGCAACACTTCCTCGATCGCGTCTGCCGGCAACTGAACCGCCCGCAGCCAAGTCTGCGCCTGGCAGATATCCAGCACCTGCAGGCCTATTCCTGGCCGGGCAACATCCGTGAGCTGGAGAACCTGATCGAGCGTGCCGTGATCATCTCGCCGGGCACGCGGCTGCGCCTGGATCTGCCCAGTGAAAGCCCCGGAGAATTGCCGACGCCACAACCCAGAGAGCAGGACACACGCATTCTCACCCAGGGTGAGCAGCGCCGGCAGACGCGCGACAACCTGATCGCCGCGCTCAGCGCCTGTGCCGGCAGGATCGCCGGCAAACAAGGCGCGGCCCGCCTGCTGGACCTCAAGCCCACCACCCTGCGCTCGCGGCTGGACAGTTTCGCCATCGACCCTCGTGACTATCGTCCACGGCCTATGCGACGTGGCCGCGCCGCCAGCGATCAGCGTTGACAGCTCGGGCAAGCAACACCCGGCGCGCAGCAAAGCCGGAAGTTCCCGAGACAACTCTGCAGGCCTGTAAGAACGTAATTAACGCGGGTAACCACTTCAGGCCGGAAACGACGAGGCCGGCATATTTGCCGGCCTCGTCAGAAAGGATGATGCTCAGACACCGAGGTAGTCGAGAATCCCTTCCGCCGCATTGCGGCCTTCGTAGATGGCGGTTACCACCAGGTCAGAACCACGCACCATGTCGCCACCGGCGAACACCTTCGGGTTGCTGGTCTGGTGCTTGAAGGTAGACTTCTCCGGCGCAACCACACGACCCTGGGTATCGATACGGATATCGAACTCATCGAACCACGGCGCCGGGCTCGGACGGAAACCGAAGGCGATCAGCACGGCTTCCGCCGGGATGATTTCCTCGGAGCCTGGGATTGGCTCGGGGCTGCGGCGGCCACGGGCATCGGGTTCGCCGAGACGGGTCTCGACCACCTTCACGCCTTCGACCTTGTCCTCGCCGACGATGGCAATGGGCTGGCGGTTGAAGAGGAACTTCACGCCCTCTTCCTTGGCATTCTTCACTTCCTTGCGCGAGCCCGGCATGTTCGCTTCGTCACGACGATAGGCGCAGGTCACGGCCTTGGCACCCTGGCGGATCGAAGTACGGTTACAGTCCATCGCCGTATCACCACCACCGAGTACCACGACGCGCTTGCCCTTCAGGTCAACGAAATCTTCCGGCGCCTTCTCGAAACCGAGGTTGCGATTGACGTTGGCGATCAGGAAATCCAGCGCATCGTGTACGCCCGGTAGGTCTTCGCCCGGGAAGCCGCCTTTCATGTAGGTGTAGGTGCCCATGCCCATGAACACGGCATCGTACTCATCCAGCAACTGCTGCAGGGTGATGTCCTTGCCGATCTCGGTGTTCAGACGGAATTCGATGCCCATGCCGGTGAAGACTTCGCGGCGATTGCTCAGCACGCTCTTTTCCAGCTTGAACTCGGGAATGCCGAAGGTCAGCAGCCCGCCAATCTCCGGGTTCTTGTCGAATACCACTGGCGTCACGCCATTACGTACCAGTACGTCGGCACAACCGAGGCCCGCAGGGCCGGCACCGATCACCGCAACACGCTTGCCGGTCGGCTTGACCTTGGACATGTCCGGACGCCAGCCCATGGCGAAGGCGGTATCGGTGATGTACTTCTCCACCGAGCCGATGGTCACCGCACCGAAACCGTCATTGAGGGTGCAGGCACCTTCGCAGAGACGATCCTGCGGACACACACGGCCGCAGACTTCCGGCAGCGTGTTGGTCTGGTGGCTCAGCTCGGCGGCAGCGAGAATGTTGCCCTCCGAGACCAGCTTCAGCCAGTTGGGGATGTAGTTGTGTACCGGGCACTTCCACTCGCAATAAGGGTTGCCGCAGCCGAGGCAGCGGTGCGCCTGGTCGCCAGCCTGGGCTGGCTTGAAGGTGTCGTAGATTTCCACGAACTCTTTCTTGCGCTGACGCAGCAGTTTCTTTTTCGGGTCTTTGCGCCCGACTTCGATGAACTGGAAGTCGTTATTCAGACGTTCAGCCATGTCATAAACCTCTTAGCAGCAGCTACACGCCATAAGCCTGAAGCTGCGAAGACAATCACGTTGAGCTGCAAGCCCGTCACTGCCAGGCAGCTTGGGCTCGCAGCTTGAAGCTGCTTTATTGCGGGTTGGCGCGGATACTGGAGAGCAGCGACTTGAGGTTCGCGGCCTTGGGTTTTACCAGCCAGAACTTGCGCAGGTAGTCGTCCAGGTTCTCCAGCAGATTGCGGCCCCACTCGCTCGACGTCTCTTCGACGTACTCGGCCAACACGCGCTCCAGGTGGCTACGGTAAGCCTCCATGGACTCGTTGTTGATCCGTTGAATCTCCACCAGCTCGTGGTTCACGCGGTCGTAGAAGCTGTTGTCCAGATCGAGTACGTAGGCGAAACCACCGGTCATGCCTGAGCCGAAGTTGTAGCCGGTCTTGCCCAACACGCAGACGAAACCACCGGTCATGTACTCACAGCAGTGGTCACCCACGCCTTCCACAACGGTATGTGCACCCGAGTTGCGCACCGCGAAACGCTCGCCCGCGGTACCCGCTGCGAACAGCTTGCCACCGGTAGCGCCGTACAGGCAGGTGTTGCCGATAATGGCGCTCTCCTGGGTTTTGTACGGACTGCCCTTCGGCGGCACGATCACCAGCTTGCCAGCGGCCATGCCCTTGCCGACGTAATCGTTGGCGTCGCCTTCGAGGTACAGGTTCAGGCCACCAGCGTTCCACACGCCGAAGCTCTGCCCGGCAGTCCCCTTGAAGCGGAAAGTGATCGGCGCTTTGACCATACCGTGATTGCCATGCACCCGAGCGATTTCGCCGGACAAACGGGCACCAATGGAGCGGTCGCAGTTGCAGATGTCCAGCTCATACTCGCCACCACTGGCGCTGTCGATCGCCGACTTGGCCATGGACAGCATCTCTTCGGCCAGCAAGCCTTTGTCGAACGGCGGGTTGCGATCCACCTCACAGAACTGCGGCTTATCCGCGGGGATGTAATCGCTGCCGAGCAGCGGCGTCAGATCCAGATTGTTCTGCTTGGCGCTTTCCCCCGGCAGGATTTCCAGCAAATCGGTACGCCCGATCAGCTCGCCCAGGCTGCGCACGCCGAGCTTGGCCAGCCATTCGCGGGTTTCTTCGGCGATGTAGGTGAAGAAATTCACCACCATGTCGACGGTACCGATGAAGTGATCCTTGCGCAGCTTGTCGTTCTGCGTGGCTACGCCGGTGGCGCAGTTGTTCAGGTGGCAGATACGCAGGTATTTGCAACCCAGGGCAACCATCGGCGCAGTACCGAAGCCGAAGCTTTCAGCACCGAGGATGGCAGCCTTGATCACATCCAAGCCGGTTTTCAGACCGCCGTCAGTCTGTACCCGCACCTTGCCGCGCAGGTCGTTACCGCGCAGGGTCTGGTGGGTTTCCGCCAGGCCTAGTTCCCACGGCGAACCGGCGTACTTGATCGAGCTCAGCGGCGAAGCGCCGGTGCCGCCGTCGTAACCGGAAATGGTAATCAGGTCGGCATAGGCCTTGGCCACACCAGCGGCGATGGTGCCGACGCCCGCTTCGGATACCAGTTTGACCGACACCAGTGCACTGGGGTTGACCTGCTTGAGGTCATAGATCAGCTGCGCCAGGTCTTCGATGGAATAGATATCGTGGTGCGGCGGCGGCGAAATCAGCGTAACGCCCGGTACGGCATAGCGCAGCTTGGCGATCAGGCCGTTGACCTTGCCACCCGGCAACTGACCACCTTCACCGGGCTTGGCACCCTGAGCCACCTTGATCTGCAGCACTTCGGCATTGACCAGGTATTCCGGGGTCACCCCGAAACGGCCAGTGGCGATCTGCTTGATCTTGGAGCTCTTGATGGTGCCGTAACGCGCCGGGTCTTCACCGCCTTCGCCGGAGTTGGAGCGCGCGCCCAGGCGGTTCATCGCCTCAGCTAGGGCTTCGTGGGCCTCTGGCGACAGCGCGCCCAGAGAGATACCGGCGGCGTCGAAACGCTTGAAGATCGACTCCAGCGGCTCGACTTCGTCCAGCGCCAGCGGCGTATCGGCCAGCTTGACCTGCAGCAGGTCACGCAGCATCGACACCGGGCGAGTATCCACCAGCTTGGTGTATTCCTTGAAGGTCTCGTAGCTGCCCTGCTTCACTGCTGCCTGCAGGGTGTTGACCACGTCCGGGTTGTAGGCGTGATACTCGCCGCCGTAGACGAACTTCAGCAGGCCGCCCTGCTGGATCGACTTGCGGTTGTTCCAGGCTTCGCCCGCCAGCGCCTTCTGCTCGGCTTCCAGGTCGACGAAACACGCACCCTTGAGGCGGCTCGGCACACCACGGAAGCACATGCCGGTGACTTCATCGGCCAGGCCGACCGCTTCGAACAGCTGGGCGCCGCGGTAGGAACCGACGGTGGAGATGCCCATCTTCGAGAGGATCTTCAGCAGGCCCTTGGAAATGCCCTTGCGGTAGTACTTGAAGACTTCGTACAGATCGCCCAGCACTTCGCCAGTACGGATCAGGTCGCCCAGCACTTCATAGGCCAGGAACGGGTAAACCGCCGAGGCGCCGAAGCCGATCAGCACCGCATAGTGGTGCGGGTCACGGGCGGTGGCGGTTTCGACCAGGATGTTGCAATCGCAACGCAGGCCGGTTTCGGTCAGACGATGGTGCACCGCGCCAGTGACCAGCGCAGCATGAGCCGGCAGCTTGCCCGGCGCAATGTGACGGTCAGTCAGCACCAGCAGCACTTTGCCGGAACGCACGGCTTCTTCAGCCTGGTCGGCCATGTTGCGCACGGCCGCTTCCAGACCGATCGACTCGTCGTAGTTGAGGTCGATGATCTGCCGCTCGAAACCCGGGCGCTCCAGGTTCATCAGGGTGCGCCACTTGGCCGGGGAGATTACCGGCGAGCTGAGGATCACCCGCGAGGCGTGCTCCGGCGACTCTTCGAAGATGTTGCGCTCGGCACCGAGGCAGATCTCCAACGACATGACGATGGCTTCGCGCAGCGGGTCGATCGGCGGGTTGGTGACCTGCGCGAACTGCTGGCGGAAGTAGTCGTACGGCGAGCGCACGCGCTGGCTCAGCACCGCCATCGGCGTGTCGTCACCCATGGAGCCGACCGCTTCCTGGCCCTGCTCGGCGAGCGGACGCAGCACCTGGTCACGTTCCTCGAAGGTGACCTGGAACATCTTCATGTACTGCTTGAGCTGATCAGCCTCGTAGAAAGCCGAACCATGGTCGTTGTCTTCCATGGTTGCGCGGATGCGCAGCGCGCTCTTGCGCAGCCACTGCTTGTACGGGTGACGCGACTTGAGACGGTTGTCGATGTCGTCGGTGGTCAGTACCTGGCCGGTTTCAGTATCGACGGCAAGTATCTGGCCCGGGCCGACGCGGCCCTTGGCGACCACGTCTTCGGGCTGGTAATTCCATACACCGATTTCCGAGGCCAGGGTGATGTAACCGTTGGTGGTGGTCACCCAGCGCGCCGGGCGCAGGCCGTTACGGTCGAGCAGGCACACGGCGTGACGGCCATCGGTCAGCACTACGCCAGCGGGACCATCCCAGGGCTCCATGTGCATGGAGTTGTATTCGTAGAACGCACGCAGGTCGGCGTCCATGGTTTCGACGTTCTGCCACGCTGGCGGAATGATCATGCGCACGCCGCGGAACAGGTCGATGCCGCCGGTGACCATCAGCTCGAGCATGTTGTCCATGCTCGAGGAGTCGGAGCCCACGCGGTTGACCAGCGGATAGAGCTCTTCGAGGGCAGGAATCTGGCCATTTTCGAATTTGGTACGGCGTGCCTGTGCCCAGTTACGGTTACCGGTGATGGTGTTGATCTCGCCGTTGTGGGCGAGGAAACGGAACGGCTGAGCCAGCGGCCACTTTGGCAGAGTGTTGGTGGAGAAGCGCTGGTGGAACACGCAGATCGCGGTCTGCAGGCGCTCGTCACCCAGATCCGGGTAAAACTGCTGCAGGTCGGCCGGCATCATCAGGCCTTTATAGATGATGGTCTTGTGCGAGAAGCTGCAGATGTAGTGCTCGCTGTCTGCGGCATTGGCCACCGATGAGCGGCGACGCGCGCAGAACAGCTTGATGGCGAAGTCCTGATCGCTCAGGCCATCGGCGCTGATGAACACCTGCTCGATCTGCGGCAGGCGCTCCAGAGCCAGACGGCCGAGTACGCTGGTATCGATCGGCACCTTGCGCCAGCCGACCAGGGTCAGGCCGGCAGCCTGGATCTCGCGGTTCATGTTGTCGCGGGCAGCGCTGGCCTTGGTCTCGTCCTGGTTGAGGAAGACCATGCCTACGGCATATTGCTTGGGCAGCTCGACGCCAAAGGTGTCCTTGGCGACGGCGCGCAGGAACAGATCGGGCTTTTGAATCAGCAAACCACAGCCATCACCCGTCTTGCCGTCGGCATTGATGCCGCCACGGTGGGTCATGCAGGTCAGTGCTTCTATCGCCGTCTGCAACAGGTGATGGCTTGCCTCACCTTGCATGTGGGCGATCAGGCCGAAGCCGCAGTTATCCTTGAACTCATCAGGATGGTACAGACCTGCTTTCATAGGGAACTCTCACCAGACTGCCTTACTCGGCATTTTTCTTTCTAATTCAATCAATTACCCTGCGCGCAGGTCAATGCGCCCAGCTTTGCGCAGGCAAACGGAGGTCATTGTACATAGCGAGATAGACGTCACAAAGAACAATGTGACGAAAAACAGGAATAAAATGTCGCAAAAATGAAAGAACCCGTTACAGCGATTACACCGTAACGGGCACGTTTCTATCAGGGCGCCATTTCCTGAGTGACACTGGCGAAGGTTTTCGGCCACGGCTTACCGGCTTGAACCTTGGCGGGCAAGGTCTTCACGGCGGCCTGGGCGGCGTCGCGGGTGGCAAAGCTACCATAAGTGATGACGAAAAGCGGCTTGCCCTGGTGCATCTTCTTGAAATACCGATACTGCGCGCCATTCTGGCTGACGAAGGAACGCGCACTGCTTTCCGTACTGGTACCGAGAATCTGCAGGGTGTAGTGGCTCTTGGTCTGCATCGCATACCAGCCACTGCCCTGCGTTGCGCCGGCCGCTGCGGGCGCCGGAGGTGCAGGAGTGGGCTTGGGTGCTGGCGCCGGGGTCGGCTTCGGCTGCTCAGCGGGCTTGGGTTGCTGCGCCACTGGCGGCGCTGCCTGAGGGGCGGGAGCAGGCGCAGCGGGCGGCGCAGTCTCGGGGGCTGACTGGGACGCCACTGGCGGCACGGTCACCGGCGTGCTTGCCACTGGCTCGGGCAACTCCACATTGGCCTCACCATCAGTCTCGCCGGCTGCCTGAGCCAGGGGCTGACGAATCACCGGCTGGGACTGGCCAACCAAAGGCAGCGGCAGCGGCTGATTGCTACCGGCGAACTCGATGGCAGGCCGGCCATCCGCTCCCTGCTCGGCGCTTGGCTGAGCCGCCTGAGCTTCGGGCGGCTGTTGCGGCTGTTGCGTGGCATCGATAGGCAACTGCGCCTGAGTTTCCGGAGCATCCGAGGAGCCCGAACGGCCTTGCATCAGCAGGGCCGCTACCACACCGAGAGCGACCACACCCAAGGCGAGCAGATGCTTCCTCGGCAGATTGAAGGAGAAACCACCGGCCTTTGCCGATCCGCGGCGCGACGCCATGGCATCGACCAAGACGTCACGGGCCACCCGATTGATCTCGCCCGGCCAGCCGCCGGAACGATCATGAATCAATTCGATCTGCTCCTCGGAAAGCAACTCTATACCCTGCGCGGCACCCTCCAAACGTAACGCCAGGTATTCACGCGTCTCATCCTCTGCATAAGGCTGCAGTTCGATGACGTGGAATGCCTCTTCTGCGCCTGCCAACGCCTCCAGGCGCGAGATCAGATCCGTATCGGCGAATAGAAAGACATGGGGACGCCCGTCAGAATTGCCTTGAGTGAGCACCAGCAAAGCTTCCAGCGACGCCTCACTGAGCTCCTCGGCATCGTCGATGAGCAGATAAACTTCCTGCCCTGTCAGCGACAACTGGCCGACCTGAGCCAATAACGACGCGCGATCCGTCTGCTGAGTATTGAGGCCCTGCGCGATATGGCGCATCAGTGTCGCAGGGTCTGCCGCGCCCTGAGCAGAAACCACCACGTTGTGCACGGCTTGCTTGTTGGTACTGGCGACCAACGCCTGCCGCAGCAAGGTCTTGCCACTGCCTTCAGGCCCCGTCACCACCAGCAGCAACTGGCTATAACGCGCCAGATGGTGCAACTGCCCAAGCACAGGCTTGCGCTGCGCTGGGAAGAACTTGAAGCCCGGCACCCGCGCCGCGAACGGGTCATGGGTGAACTGATAGTGGTCGAGAAACGCTTCGTCGGCGTGCAAACTGGTCATTGAATACTCACTGATTGTTAAGCCGAGCCACCAGCGCCGAGTAATCGGCAGCCAGGGTGGCACTCAAGATGTCTCGCGGGTAATCGCTGGTCACTACCGCTTCGCCTAGCGAACGCAGCAGTACCAGTCGCAACTGGCCATCCAACACTTTCTTGTCGACTGCCATGTGCTCGAGAAAGTGCGCCGAGTTCATTTCCTGCGGCGGCACTACGGGCAGGCCAGCCGCCTGAAACAGGCGAATACCACGGTCACGCTCATCGGCATTGATCCACCCCAGTCGATGAGACATCTCCAACGCCATCACCGTTCCGGCGGCTACCGCTTCACCATGCAACCAGACGCCATAGCCCATATGAGTCTCGATGGCATGGCCAAAGGTGTGACCGAGATTCAGCGTGGCTCGCACACCCGTTTCTCGCTCGTCAGCGCCAACCACTCGTGCCTTGGCCGTACAGGAGCACTCAATGGCTTGGGTCAATGCAACCTGATCCAACGCGCGCAATGCAGCCATATTGGCCTCGAGCCAGCCAAGAAAGGGCTCATCGCAGATCAACCCATACTTGATCACTTCGGCCAGCCCTGCCGACAACTCACGCGGCGGTAGCGTATCCAAGCTACGCGTATCGATCAGTACCACCTGCGGCTGATAGAAAGCACCAACCATGTTCTTGCCCATTGGGTGGTTAATGCCAGTCTTGCCGCCTACGGAGGAGTCCACCTGGGACAGTAGTGTGGTAGGAATCTGGATGAAATTCACGCCACGTTGATAACAGGCTGCCGCGAAGCCAGCCATGTCACCGATCACACCGCCACCCAAAGCAATGACCGTAGTGCGGCGATCATGACGAGCACCGAGCAGGCCATCGAAGATAGTTTGCAGCGTTTGCCAGTTTTTGAACCCTTCGCCATCGGGTAGTACGACCGAAGTGACGCGATAATCCGCCAACGTCGCCTCCAACCCCGCCAAATACAGCGGTGCGATGGTTTCATTGGTGACAATGGCAACTTGGCGACCGACGATATGCGGCGCCAGCAAATCGGCACGAGTGAGCAGGCCAGCACCGATATGAATGGGGTAGCTGCGCTCAGCGAGATCAACATGGAGTGTTTGCATGGAGCCCCCAATTTAAAAAGGGCTCTAGGATAACGCAGTTCGCCCCAGTCATTAACGGGGCGCTAGCGCTTCCAGCCTCTCTAGAATTTCCTGAACCACCAAACGCGGCGGGCGCTCATCGGTTTCGATGATCACATCGGCAATTTCCCGATACAGCGGATCACGAATAGCGAGCAGGTCAGCAAGCACCTGCCCAGGGTTGGGCGCACGCAGAAGTGGACGATTGCGATCACGCGCCGTGCGGTCGATCTGCTGCTCGACAGAGGCATGCAGATAAACCACTCGCCCGCCGCCTCTTAGTGCTTGCCGGTTCTGGGGTCGCAGCACTGCTCCGCCCCCGGTAGCCAACACCAAGCCTTCAGACTCGCAAAGCGAGCAGATCACCGCTTGCTCACGCTCACGAAAACCCTGCTCCCCCTCGACATCGAAAATCCAGGGAATGTCTGCACCGGTACGCTGTTCGATCTCCTTGTCGGAGTCCTTGAAAGGCAACCGCAACTCTTTGGCAAGCAAGCGCCCGATAGTGCTTTTTCCAGCACCCATCGGGCCGACAAGGATCAGATTACGCACAAATTACCGACTCACGGCCACCGCGGAAGTGTTCATGATGCGCGGAGTGATGAAAACCAGCAACTCGGTCTTGTTGTCAGTCACCATGTCGCGGCGGAACAGACGTCCAAGGTAAGGCACATCCCCCAGGAAAGGCACCTTCTCCGTGGACTTGGTTTGGGTATTTTCAAACACCCCACCAATCACGATGGTCTCACCATCTGCAACCAGAACCTTGGCATTGACTTCGTTCTTGTTGATCGGCGGCACGCCATTGACGGCATTAGCAAAGTCTGGCGCATCCTTGGTCACCTTAACTTCCATGATAATCCGGTTATCTGGCGTGATCTGTGGCGTCACTTCCAAGGACAATGCCGCCTCTTTGAAGGATGTCGAAGTGGCACCACTTGAGCTTGCTTCCTGATAAGGCACTTCCTGCCCCTTGAGAATTTTCGCCGTCTCCTTGTCAGAAGTGACCACTTTCGGCTGGGAAACTATTTCGCCATTGCCCGAGTTCTCCATCGCGGAAAGCTGCAGATCTAGTACAACATTATTACTCAGGAAGCCAATACCGATACCAGAAGTGCTGTTGGTTACGCCCATATCTACGAAAGGTAAGCGCGCCAATCCATCATCCAGCGTCGTGCTGCCAATAGTGTCAGTCCCAACAAAGCCTGCACGCTGACCTGTATCTTCATCAAATGCCTGAACCCCATCCTTACCACTTACATCCCACCCACCTCGTCTTGCGCTCCCCCCCCAACGGACACCCAACGCTTTGTCGTAGTTGACTCTGGCCTCAACGATACGCGCTTCAATCATCACCTGACGAACCGCCACATCGAGCTGAGCCACGATGCGGCGCAGTTCGTCCAAACGCTCTTGAGTCTGATAAGCGATGATGCTGTTGGTGCGATCATCGACGGTAATAGAACCCCGATCATCCGCTACGCCGCCATTGGCACTGGTCACCGACTGGAACAGCTTGGCCATATCGGCCGCCTTGGCGTAGTTGACCTGAATCAGTTCGCGACGCAGCGGTGCCAGTTCGGCAATCTGCTTCTGCGACTCCAGCTCCTGACGCTCACGCGCGGCGATTTCTTCAGCGGGCGCAACCAGCAGCACGTTGCCAATCTGGCGCTTGTCCAACCCCTTGGTTTTAAGCACCAGATCCAGCGCCTGATCCCATGGCACGTTCTGCAGGCGCAGGGTGATATTGCCAGCCACCGTGTCACTGGCGACCAGATTAAGGTCAGTAAAGTCAGCAATCAGCTGCAGCACCGAACGTACGTCAATGTCCTGAAAGTTCAGAGACAGCTTCTCGCCGGTATAAGCAAAGCGCTCAGCCTGACGCTTATCAGCATCTTCCTGGGTCAGCGGCTTGACGCTCAGGGTCAGCTTGTTCTCGGTCTGATAGGCCAAGTAGTCGAAAGCACCAACGGGCTCGATAACGATGCTCGCATCATCACCCGCGCCGCTGGCACTGACGAACTGCACCGGTGTAGCGAAGTCCTTCACATCCAACCGCACACGCAGCGCTTCAGGCAATTGCGTACGGTTGAAATTCAGGATGATCTTGCCGCCGCGCTCCTGAATATCGGGACTCACAGAAGCATCGGACAAATCGATAACAATGTTGCCCTCACCCTGCTCGCCACGCTGGAAGTCGATATTACTGATTGCCTTGTTCACCGCGCCGAACACCTTGGGGGCGGCCGGAGCGGCGACAGGGGTTGCAGGCTGAACAGCGCCTGCCGTACTCACCGGAGCAGCAGCGGTCGTGGCAACACCCGCGCCAACCTGTACAAACAGGTTGTTGCCTTCAGTGCGGGTGTTATAAGGCGACAGACTGGTCAAGTTGATGATCAGACGAGTGCGGTCTTTGGCCTCGACAACAGTCACGCTGCGGGCGTTGCCCATCCCCAGCTCGCGATTCTTCACGCCGAGTTTGTTGGTAACCCCGGGCAGATCCAGCGCGATACGCGCGGGTTGCTCGATGGTGTAGCCGCGCGGCGCCGTCACCGGCTCGTCGAAAGACAGTTTCAGCTCGACGCGGTCACCCGGCAGAGCAGCCACATCCAGCGCCTGCAGGTTGGCCGCCAGGACGGCAGGAGAGAGCATAGCCACCAGTAGCGAAATGCTTAGGCGAGAGAGAGAGCTGTTCATGCTTGGGTTCCGTTTGGCAGACCGGTTATTTCTATTCATGCTTCACCTCGCTCCTCAGGAGCGCTCCTTCAGAGTGAGGGTACGGGGGCGTTCGAGCCAGCCACCATCACCGTCAGGGACGATCTCGACCACGTCGATCTTGGCACTGTCGATGGATACGATTCGGCCATCATTGCGTCCAAGGTAATCCCCGACCTTGACGCGATGAACACCGCCCGCCCCGTTAACCAAGGCGAATGAACCGTTATCGTTGGCGAGCGTGCCCACCATTTCGAAGAGCTCGATATTGAATCCTTCGAGAAACTGCTTGACCCGTGTTTCGTCCGGTTTTACTTCCTTGTCGCCTTTCACCCGACTAACCAAATCAATTTTCACGGGCGGCTGGAATGGACTACGCATCGCTGCAGCGCTATAGGTGAAACTCTCGTAAGGCTGTGGCTGAGGGAGAGGCTCGATCTGACCTTTCGGCCGAGCCCTCACTTCGTCCATATAGGTCTGAAGATCAGAAAAATCACCGCCACCACAGCCCGCCAGGCTAAGCAGTAGCAGACTCGACAGGAAGACGCGCTTCATGGCTGTGCTCCCTTGTCGTTGTAGCGATAGGTTTTCGCCAGGATACTCATGCGCAGTTTGGAGGTGCTGCCCTGCTCTGCAGGAACGAGTTCGAAATCATGTAGCGTGACGATACGTGGTTGGCTAGCAACACCGCTGACGAAGGTAGCCAAGTCGTGATAACCGCCAACCACCTTAATCTGGATGGGCAACTCGATATAGAAAGGCTGAGTGACTTCCGGTAGCAACTTGATCTCCTCGAACTCCAGACCGCTATCCAGGCCAATACGAGTAATGTCCTCGAGCAGCCCTGGAACTTCCGTATCACTCGGCAGTTGCTTGAGCAGTGCTCCGAACGAGACCTCCGCTTCTTTCATCTGCTCGCGATAGGCTTCAAGGTTGGCAGCCTGGAAAGCCTTGGTAGAGAACTGCTCCTTGAGCGTCTCTTCATCCATGCGCTGCTGATCCAGACTGGCCTGCAGATCTTTCAGATGGAAGTTGTACCCAAGCGCCAACACCAGTACCACAGCAATAATACCGGCAATGGCCTTGACCGCTGCGGGCCATGAACCGATGTTGTTGAGGTCGAGATCGTTGAAGTCGATCTTGCGCAAGCCCGCCAGTGAATCGTTCAAGCTCATGGCTTGACCTCCGTTTCTTGCTTGACTGGCTGCGCTTGCTGCACGGTCAACTGGAAGGTATTGGCCTGATCCACCGCACCGGCGGTAACGGCCTTGACCTCGGTCAGATTGGGAGATGCCAACCAGTCGGAGGCGTCCATATCACGCATCAACTTGGAAACCCGACTATTGGATTCGGCCGCACCGACGATCGCAATGGTCTTATCGGTCATTTTCACACCAGTGAAATACACGCCGTCAGGCAGCGTTCGCACCATCTGATCAAACACACGGCCAATGATCGGACGATTGCCCTGCAAATCCTGAATGATCTTCATCCGCTCGAGCAACTGCTGGCGGCGCGTGCGCAGTTCGCTGATTTCAGCGATACGCGTATCCAACACAGCGATTTCCTTACGCACATAGTCGTTGCGCGCCTGTTGATTTTCGATTTCGCCATTAAGGTACTGATCGCCCAAGAAAATCAGCGCTGCAGAAGCGACCAGCAAGCCGCCCAACGAAACCAGAAAGCGCTGCTTGCGCTCTTCGCGCAGTTGTTCGCGCCAGGGAAGGAGGTTAATCCGCGCCATCAGTCGAAACTCCTCATCGCCAGGCCGCAGGCAATCATCAGTGCCGGCGCATCACTGGCCAGCGCACCCGCATTGACCTTGCCACTCAGGGCCATGTCTGCGAATGGATTGGCGACCAACGTCTGGGTACCGATTTTCTGCTGAATGAGTCGATCAAGATCCGGGATCGACGCCGTCCCGCCCGCCAACAGGATGTAATCGACATCGTTGTACTGGCCGGCGGCAAAGAAGAATTGCAGCGAACGGGAGACCTGCTGCACAAGTGCATCCTTGAACGGCTGCAGTACCTCGCTTTCGTAATCGTCGGGCAGACCACCCTGCTTTTTCGCAAGACCCGCTTCGTCGACGGAAAGGCCATAACGGCGCTGAATTTCTTCAGTCAATTGCCGGCCACCGAACAGCTGTTCGCGGGTGTAGATGGTGCGCCCGTTGTGCAGCACGCTGAGCGTGGTCATGGTCGCGCCAATGTCGACCACTGCGACGGTCAGCTCATCATGGACACCACCCAACTGCTCGGAGAGCAAGTTGTAGGCACGCTCCAAGGCATAGGCTTCGACATCCACCACTTTGGCAGTCAGCCCAGCCAACGCCAGGGCAGCCTCGCGAACTTCGACGTTTTCCTTGCGGCAGGCAGCCAGCAGCACTTCAACGCGATCCGAGTTGCGCGGGGACGTGCCCTGAACTTCGAAATCGATCGCCACCTCTTCAAGCGGATAAGGGATGTACTGGTCGGCTTCCAACTTCAGCTGATTTTCCAACTCGTCATCCGAAAGCCCAGATTCCATCTCAATGGTCTTGGTGATGACCGCAGAGCCTGCAACAGCGACTGCCACCGTACGCACATTGGTCTTCGCCTTGGCCAGCAAGCGCGACAGCGCCTCACCGACACCCTCGAGCTCGGCGATATTTTTCTCGACGACAGCATTGGCGGGGAGCGGCTCGACAGCATAAGCCTCTACCTTGTAGCGGCTTCCTGAGCGACTCAATTCGAGGAGCTTGACGGAGGTCGAACTTATATCGATCCCCAAAAGCGTATTCGCTTTCTTACTGAAGAGCCCTAGCACGACCGATTTCCTATTCACATCCATAACTTACGGACGATTTATGTTTTTCCACATTAAATAGCAGACTTGACAGAAGCGCAAATGGCTCCCCAGCAAAAAAAACGCTTATAATGTGATCCGTTTTTGCCTTTTCGCTTTGTCTTCCGCTTAACTCATTCTTTTATCTGGAAATCCAAAAATCTTGATGCGTTTGCTGAAGTTTTTCTGCTGGTCCGTTATCGCTGTTTTTTGTGCGCTACTACTCAGCGTCAGCGGTGCCTTCCTCTACCTGAGCCCGACTCTACCCTCTGTCGATGCCTTGCGCAGCATAGAGCTGCAGATTCCGCTTCGGGTCTACAGCAGCGATGGAAAACTCATTGCCGAATTCGGAGAAATGCGCCGTTCACCCATCGCATTCGCCGACATACCGCCTGATTTCACCAGCGCTCTACTCGCTGCAGAAGACGACAACTTCGCAAACCATTATGGCGTTGATCTTACAAGCCTGATGCGCGCTGCCACGCAATTATTGAAAACGGGGCAAATTCAGTCAGGCGGCAGCACCATCACCATGCAGGTGGCGAAAAACTTCTTTCTCACCAGCGAGCGTAGCTTCTCACGCAAGATCACCGAAATCCTCTTGGCTCTGCAGATAGAACGCGAGCTGAGCAAGAACGAAATCCTCGAGTTGTACGTCAACAAAATCTACCTGGGTCACCGTGCCTATGGAATTGAGGCTGCTGCTCAAGTCTATTACGGCAAATCCATCAAAGACTTGAGCCTGTCGCAGCTTGCGACGATAGCCGGTCTTCCCAAGGCACCTTCGAGCTTCAACCCGCTGACCAATCCGACTCGCGCCAAAGAGCGTCGGGACTGGATCCTCGGCCGCATGCTTCGTCTAGGCCGCATTGACCAGGCCCGTTACGAAACGGCACTCGCCGAACCTGTAGACGCCAGCTATCACGTGAAGACACCGGAAGTTCCGGCGCCCTATGTCGCCGAAATGGCCCGCGCCGAAATGGTCGGTCGCTACGGCAGCGATGCTTACACCCAAGGTTTCAACGTCACCACCACGGTGCCCAGCGACCTGCAACTGATGGCCAACAAAGCACTGCGCGACGGTCTGATCGATTACGACCAGCGACATGGCTACCGTGGCCCGGAAAGCCGTCTACCCGGAATGACCCGGGAAACCTGGCAGGCTGAACTGAGCAAACAGGGCACACGGGGCGGACTGGATCCCGCCATCGTTACTCAGGTCGAGAAAAGCGGCATCCTGGTGCTGACTCGCAGCGGCAGCGAGGAAGCGGTGTCCTGGGACAGCATGAAATGGGCTCGCCCCTTCCTCAATACCAACAGCCTGGGGCCACGACCACAGCAGCCCGCTGATGTGGTGCAGATCGGCGACCTGATTCGCGTGCAGCGCCAGGACGATGAGAGCCTGCGATTCGTACAACTACCTAGCGCGCAGAGCGCCCTGGTTTCTCTGGATCCGCAGAATGGTGCGATTCGCGCCCTGGTCGGCGGTTTCTCCTTCGAGCAGAGCAACTACAACCGTGCCATACAGGCCAAACGTCAGCCGGGGTCGAGCTTCAAGCCCTTTATCTACAGTGCCGCACTGGACAACGGCTACACCGCTTCCAGCCTGCTCAACGATGCACCTATCGTCTTTGTCGACGACTACATGGATCAAGTCTGGCGTCCGAAGAATGACAACAACACTTTCCTCGGCCCCATCCGCTTGCGCGAGGCGCTCTACAAGTCGCGCAATCTGGTGTCGATTCGCCTACTACAGGCCATGGGCATAGAGCAGACGCTGACCTATATCGAGCGCTTTGGCTTCAACCGCCAAGACCTGCCACGCAATCTATCTCTGGCGCTAGGCACCGCGAACCTAACACCCATGGAAATCGCTACCGGCTGGACGACGTTCGCCAACGGCGGGCACAAGGTTCAGCCTTACCTGATCCAGCGCATCGACAACCGCCATGGTGATCCGCAGTTCATCGCCAACCCACCAACCGTACCCAACAGCACGCAAATCGAAGTACCGCCCCCGGTGAATGAGGAAGGCGTGATGAGCACCGCCGAGGCAGCTCCGACGCAGTTGCCGGAGGCGCCAGACCCGGTGGACGCTGAACGCATTCTTGACGAACGCACCGCCTACATCATGACCAGCATGCTGCAGGACGTGATCAAGCGCGGCACGGGACGCCGCGCCATGGCACTGGGACGAACCGATCTGGCAGGCAAGACCGGCACCACCAACGAATCGAAGGACAGCTGGTTCTCCGGCTACAACGCCGACTACGTGACGACGGTGTGGGCTGGCTTCGACCAACCGGAAAGTCTCGGCCGTAACGAGTACGGCGGCACGGTAGCTCTGCCGATCTGGATGGGTTACATGGGCGCGGCACTCAAAGACAAGCCCAACCATACACCGAGCGAGCCGGACGGCATCCTCACCCTGCGCGTCGATCCGCACAGCGGTCGCGCTGCGGCACCAGGAACGCCGGATGCCTACTTCGAGCTGTTCAAGAGCGAAGACTCGCCGCCACCAATGAACGAACTCGACCCAGGAATGGGCGCGCCTGGTAGCCCGCTACCTGCCGACGAGGCCGCGCCGATCGACCTGTTCTAACGAGGCTTCGGCAACTGCAAGCCATATTCACGCTTGCAGTTGCTGACTGCTCCAGGCTACAGCGCGCGCTCCTGAGCCTTCGGCAGCCCACGACATTACTTTGCCATACAGCTCCACCTCTAAAAACAGGCATTAAAAAACCCGCCGAAGCGGGTTTCTTATTTTACCAGCCGATCACTCAGCCGTTGAACACGTCGTTGACCGACTGCAGCGGGTAGTGCTTCGGATACGGCAGAGTCGCCACACCACTTTCGATAGCAGCCTTGGCCACGGCATCGCAAACCACGGTGATCAGGCGGGCATCCATCGGCTTCGGAATGATGTACTCACGGCCGAACTCCAGGGAGATGCCGCCGTAGGCGTCGCAGACTTCCTGCGGAACCGGCAGTTTGGCCAGCTCGCGAAGGGCGTTGGCTGCAGCGATTTTCATTTCTTCGTTGATGCGGGTGGCACGAACGTCCAGAGCACCACGGAAGATGAACGGGAAGCCCAGAACGTTGTTGACCTGATTCGGGTAGTCGGAACGACCGGTAGCCATGATCACGTCATCGCGGGTGGCGTGAGCCAGTTCCGGGGAGATTTCCGGATCCGGGTTCGAGCAAGCGAACACGATCGGATTCGGCGCCATCAGCTTGAGGCCTTCGGCGCTCAGCAGATCCGGGCCGGACAGACCGACGAACACGTCAGCACCGGTCAGCGCATCATCCAGCGTGCGCTTGGTGGTCTCGGTGGCGAATACCGCCTTGTACTGGTTCAGATCATCACGACCGGCGTGGATAACGCCTTTGCGGTCGATCATGAAGATGTTCTCGACCTTGGCACCCATGCTCACCAGCAGCTTCATGCAGGAGATGGCTGCGGCGCCGGCACCCAGGCAGACGATCTTGGCTTCCGACAGTGCTTTGCCAGCGATTTCCAGGGCATTGAGCATGCCGGCGGCGGTCACGATCGCGGTACCGTGCTGGTCATCGTGGAAAACCGGGATGTCGCACTGTTCGATCAGCGCGCGCTCGATCTCGAAGCACTCAGGTGCTTTGATATCTTCCAGGTTGATGCCACCGAAGGTAATGGAAATACGCTTGACGGTGTCGATGAACGCCTGCGGGCTCTCGGCATCGACTTCGATGTCGAACACGTCGACACCGGCAAAACGCTTGAACAGCACGCCTTTGCCTTCCATGACAGGCTTCGAGGCCAATGGGCCGAGGTTACCCAGGCCGAGAATCGCGGTGCCGTCGGAAATGACTGCTACCAGGTTGCCCTTACCGGTGTAACGGTAGGCAAGCTCCGGATCGCGAGCGATCTCACGCACCGGCTCGGCGACGCCCGGGCTGTAGGCCAGAGAGAGATCACGGGCAGTGGCGGTAGGTTTGGTGAGCTCGACGCTCAACTTACCCGGACGGGGCTTCTCATGGTATTCGAGAGCGGCAGTTTTCAGATCAGACATAGTGGCATTTCCGCTTTTTTGGGCTATTGACTGGCAGGCGGCCGAGGATACGCAAAGTGCAGGGGCCTGCACAAGACTATGCAGTCAGCCTGCAAACGTGCCTCAGCGAACCGTCTTGAACCAATCGCCAGGACTAGGCTCGCCCTGTGGATAAAGATTATTGAGCAGGCGCAGGCTGCCTTCGGCATCGCCGGAAAGGCCGCTTTCGGCCGCCAGAGCCTTGATCGTCTGGCCTTGCCCCACGCGCACCAACTGCAACCTCAACGGCTCGGCCAGTTTGCGCTCGGTAGCCTGTAAAGTCCGGAAACTCTTGATTGCAGCGATGAACTGCGCATCGTCTTCCGCACGCACTGCGCGGCCCTTGACCGCGCCGACGAACAGATACGCCTTGCCACCCTTGAGGATAGCCGCCACCCGGCGCGACGCACTGCCGTCGATCACCCCCATGTGGCCCAGCAAACCAGCCTGCTGCAGTGGCGTTTCGTCGCGCAGACGATTGCCGCCGATACGCTGACGCAGCAGCGTCGCGGCATCGAGCTGACGAGGGTTATCTTCAAGAGTCATGGCGACGAACACCTGCTCGTCTGCCGAATGCCCGATCAGCGCCTGCGGCTGATTGATGATGCTCCAGCCTTTGGCAAAGTCCAGCGTAAAGTCCAGATCACGGTGATAGAAGCGCTCACCGCGCCGGATGCCACTCTCGACCGAGTCGCCAAACGGCAGATTCTGCAAGCGCTGCAAAAAGGTCTCGCGATTGACCTCCTGCTGCCCACTTACTAACGCCCGAGCCGGGCCTATTACCTGCTGCAGACGCCGATCGTTGTCAGGGTGTGTGTCGAACAAGCCGTGATAGCCACCAACCGGCTGCTCGTCACCGCGTTTGGCAGCCTGATCACGAGCGAAATCCTCCTGCAGCTTGAGCACCTTGACCACTTCGATCATAGCCTGTGGGTCATACCCGCCGCGCGCCAGGTATTGCGCACCCAGGCCATCGGCCTCGAGCTCCATGTCGCGGCCATAACCGCGCACGAACGCCGTGCCCAAAGCGCCGGTGACATCCCCCGCAGCACCGACACCGGTGCCCATCGCCACAGCCTGCCCAAGAATGCTCCAGGCCGTCGACTGACTTTGCTGGCGTACACCGTGGCGCGCCGTGACATGGCCGACTTCGTGCCCGAGCACCGCCGCCAGCTCCGCTTCCGAGCCGAGATAAGCCATCAGACCGCGATGGATATAGATGTAGCCGCCGGGCAAGGCGAAGGCATTGATATCCGGGCTGTCGATCACCGTAAATTTATAGTCCAGCTGACCGCGATGGCTGTGCCGCGCCACCCGCTCTCCGACACGCTGTACATAGGCCTGCAGCGCCTCGTCGGCGTAACGCGGGTATTGCTGAAGAATCTGCTGATGGGCGTCGCGACCAAGAGTCAGCTCCTGAGCCTCGCTCATCATCACGAAATCGTTGCGCCCGGTTGCCGGGTTGACCGCACAACCGGCAAGCACAGCCAACAGAGAGAGTGCGGCCAGCAGGCGAATCATCATGGCAATACCTCCAGCATGGCCCCGTGGGTCAGTGGCAACATCCAGCGTGCCTGGCCGACCTTCAGGCCGCCCTTGCGGGAGCGGTCGATCATCCAGCCACGCGCTTCGATTCGCTTGCCCTGCAGGTCACGCAGCAGTTTCGGATCGAAGGTATCCAGCACCGGTGGCGCTATACGCAACACCACTGAATGACCAAGTTCGATCCAGACACCACCGCGGTTGCGTTCGACCCGCTGTACCTGACCCTCGAGCAGAGCGAAGCCCCCACTGCGAACGGCGCGCGCCGGCAAGGGGCGCAGCTGCGCCCAAAGCCCGGCCCGCGCGCTGCGGGCCTGGTGCTCGGCCTGCCGATGACAGGTTACCAGCGCCGCATTGGGCGCAACAGCAACCAGCTGGCCGAAACCTTCGGCCAGCATCTGTGCTTCGAGGTTCTTGCCGCTGCTGTCATACAGGTGAGCCAGGGTTCGCCCGTAGCGATCCTTTTTCTGCTCACCAGCCTTGACGCCGACGCGCCCACCATTGGCTTCCACCAACTGGCTCAGGCGCTCACGCGCGGCCTCGGCGTATGGCTCCGCAGGCTGCCCCTTGCGCGCCAGTTCCGGGGCGTTGAGTCCGATCAGGCGAATACTGCGACCATCCACCAGGCGCAGGGTATCGCCATCGACCACGCGCTGTACCTTGACCTGCGCCAGCTTACCCGGCGTCGGGCAGAAGGCTTGCGCCGGTAGGCAAACCACAGAAACGAAAAAGGCGCCCACAAGGGACGCCTTCTTCAGTAGCGCGGCACAGCCCATAAGGCCTCCGTCGCTGCGCGCAAGCTTACTGCTTGGCGCCGAACATGCCGAAACGCTGTTTGAAGCGATCAACACGGCCGCCGGTATCCAGCATTTTCTGCTTGCCGGTGTAGAACGGGTGGCACTCGGAGCACACGTCCAGGCTCAGCGGCTTGGCCAGAGTGGAGCGAGTCTTGATGACGTTGCCGCAGCTGCAGGTGGCGTCGATGGCAACGTATTCCGGATGGATATCGGCTTTCATGATTTTTCCTCAGATCTTGTGCCGCCACCAGACTGGATGTCGGGTACCGCACGTAGGTTGGCCGCGGATCATACCAGAGCGCACCTGCGATGCAAGCCGCAGACTCTGCCGACCGTCGCCAGGGGGGCATGCTAGCAGGCCGTTGAAAAACGTTTGCGAGGCAGCCAGCGCAAGGCAAAAACAGGCGAAAAAGCGCAGTTTACTGGTTGTAAATGAGCATTTTGAGCCTGTTTTTAACGCAGCGATGGCAACGTAGGTAGTTTTTCAATGGCCTGCTAATATCGCGCCTCGCCTGCCTGGAGCCCTCCGCGTGCCCGACGCCATCCTGCGACTCGCCCTGCCCTCGCCGCTACGCCGCCTGTTCGACTACCTCGCCCCGCCTGGCGTGTCGGCCCGCGACCTGCAGCCCGGCGCACGCCTACGCGTGCCATTTGGCCGCCGCGAGATGATCGGCGTCCTGATCGAGGTCAGCGACCACAGCGAGGTACCGGCCGACAAACTCAAGCCGGCCCTGCAACTGCTCGACCTGCAGGCGCCCATGCCGCCGGCACTGCTACGACTGTGCCAGTGGACGGCCCAGTACTACCAGCACAGCCTGGGCGACACCCTCAGTTGGGCACTGCCAGTGCTGCTGCGCCAGGGCGAGCCGGCCGAAGCACGTCAGGAGCGTTTCTGGCTGATTGCCAAGGATGCGAAACTGGATGACCCGCGTTTGACAAGGGCTCCGCGCCAGCGTGACGCGCTGAAGACCATCGCCCAGCACCCTCATGGGGTCGCCCATCAGTTGCTCAGCCAACTGCAGATCAACCGCGACAGCCTGCAATTACTGCAGGAAAAGGGCCTAGTACGCGTTGAAGTACGCCGCCTGAGCAGTCCCGAACGCCACACCAGCTGGCTGGCCCAGCCAGAGCTGCCACTCAACCCCGAGCAGCGCGCCGCCGCCGAGGCGGTGCGGGCCGGCCTCGACAGCTTCAACGCGTTTCTGCTTGCAGGGGTCACCGGCAGCGGCAAGACCGAGGTTTACCTGCAACTGATCCGCGAGACGCTGGAGGCAGGCAAACAGGCACTGGTACTGATTCCGGAAATCAACCTCGGCCCGCAGACCCTGGCGCGCTTCGAGCGGCGCTTCAATGCGCGCATCGCCCTGCTGCACTCGGCAGTCAATGACCGTGAGCGCCTGGACGCCTGGCTGGCCGCCCGCGATGGCGAGGCCGACATCATCATCGGCACCCGCTCGGCGCTGTTCACGCCGATGAAGCGGCCGGGCCTGATCATCATCGACGAAGAACACGATGCCTCCTATAAACAGCAGGAAGGCCTGCGCTACCACGCCCGCGATCTGGCCGTTGTGCGCGCCCACCAGGAAAACGTCCCGATCGTGCTCGGCTCGGCCACGCCCTCGCTGGAGAGCCTGCATAACGCCCACAGCGGCCGCTACGCAATGCTACGCATGAATCAACGTGCAGGCGGCGCCCACCCGCCGCGTTTCCTGCGCCTGGATATCAAGAGTCGTCCACTCGACGCCGGCATGTCCCCGCCGCTGCAGCAAGCCATTGCGAAAACCCTGGCAGCAGGCCAGCAGGTGCTGGTGTTTCTCAATCGCCGCGGTTTCGCGCCGACGCTGCTGTGCCACGAATGCGGCTGGCTGTCGCAATGCCCACGCTGCGACGCGCGGATGACCGTGCACCAGCGCAGCCGTGAGCTGCGCTGCCACCATTGCGGCCATGCCGAACGTCAGCCAAGCAACTGCCCGAGCTGCAACAACGTCGACCTGCGCCCGGTCGGTGCTGGCACCGAACGAGCAGAGGAGCGCCTGGAGATCCTGTTCCCCGACGTGCCGGTGCTGCGGGTAGACCGCGACAGCACTTCGCGCAAGGAAGCCATGACCACCCTGTTCAACACCGTCCAGCGTGGCGAGCCGTGCATCCTGGTCGGCACCCAGATGCTCGCCAAAGGGCACCATTTTCCGCGGGTCACCCTGGTGGCCATCCTCGACGCCGACGGCGGCCTGTTCTCCGCCGACTTCCGCGCCAGTGAGCGCATGGCTCAGTTGATCGTCCAGGTGGCTGGCCGGGCCGGGCGCGCGGAGGAGCCGGGCAAGGTGATCATCCAGAGTCATCTGGCCGATCACCCACTGCTGGTGCAACTGACCGAGCAGGGCTACTTCGCCTTCGCCGACCAGGCCTTAAGCGAGCGCCGCGCGGCCGGCCTGCCGCCGTTCTGCCACCTGGCGCTGCTGCGCGCCGAAGCACACAAGCCCGGCCAGGCTGAAGGGTTCCTCGACGAAGCCTGCAACGAGGCCGAACAATTGCTGGGCGAGCTGAACCTGACCGGAATCGAGCTGCTCGGCCCGGTGCCCGCGCCCATGGAGCGCCGCGCCGGCCGTTACCGTGCCCAGTTGCTGCTGCAAGGCAACGCTCGCGCGCCCCTGCACAAGCTGCTCGCCCACTGGCTGCTGGTGCTCGAAAGCCTGCCCAGCGGGCGGGCCGTGCGCTGGTCGCTGGATGTCGATCCGATAGACCTTTTTTGAGCGGCAAGCCTCAGCCTGCAAGGCTAGAGGCAACGTTGAGGCATGCTTTTACTTGTGGCTGGTGGCTTGCAGCTGGCCGCTGCTTTTATAATGCCCCGTTTTCCACCCACGCTTTCGAGCGGCGCCGCACCTAGCGGTCGAATGAGCAGACCATGAAAGACAGTATTCGCCACCTGATCCAGCAAGCCCTGACCCGCCTGACCGCCGAAGGCGTTCTGCCCGAAGGCCTGAGCCCGACGATCCAGGTGGAGAACACCCGCGACAAGACCCACGGCGACTTCGCCAGCAACATCGCCATGATGCTGGCCAAGCCTGCGGCGATGAAGCCCCGCGACCTGGCCCAGAAGCTGATCGATGCGCTGCCTGCGGATCCGCAGGTGAGCAAGGTCGAAATCGCCGGCCCGGGCTTTCTCAATTTCTTCCAGAACAGCGACTCCCTGGCAGAACGCCTGGAAGCCGCGCTGGCCGATGATCATCTCGGCGTCCGCAAGGCCGGTGCGGCCGAGCGCGTGGTCGTCGACCTGTCCTCGCCCAACCTGGCCAAGGAGATGCACGTCGGCCACCTGCGCTCGACCATCATTGGCGACGCTGTGGCACGGGTGCTGGAGTTTCTCGGCGATGACGTGATCCGCCAGAACCATGTGGGCGACTGGGGGACCCAGTTCGGCATGCTGCTGGCCTTCATGGAAGAGAATCCTGCCGCTGCAGAAAGCGAGCTGGCCGATCTTGAAGGTTTCTACCGCGCTGCCAAGAAGCGCTTCGACGAATCCACCGAGTTCGCCGAGCGGGCGCGTGCCCTGGTCGTCCAGTTGCAAGCCGGCGAGCCGGAATGCATGCGCCTGTGGCACCGCTTCAACAGCATCTCCCTGAGCCACTGCCAGAAGGCCTACGACCGCCTGAACGTCAAACTGACGCCGGCCGACGTCATGGGCGAAAGCGCCTACAACGCGGAGCTGCCAGGGGTGATCGAAGCCCTGCGCGAGAAAGGCCTGCTGACCGAAGACAACGGCGCCCAGTGCGTCTTCCTCGACGACTACAAGAACGCCGAAGGAAACCCGCTGCCGGTGATCGTGCAGAAGGCCGGCGGCGGCTACCTGTACTCGACCACCGACCTGGCCGCCATGCGCTACCGCAGCCAGCAGCTCAAGGCCGACCGCGCACTGTACTTCGTCGACCAGCGCCAGGCCCTGCACTTCCAGATGGCCTTCGAAGTCGCGCGCCGCGCCGGCTTCGTGCATGAAGGCATGCAGCTCGAACACATGGGCTTCGGCACCATGAACGGCGCCGATGGCCGCCCGTTCAAGACCCGCGATGGCGGCACGGTGAAGCTCATCGACCTGCTCGACGAAGCGGAAACCCGCGCCTACGAGCTGGTCAAGGAGCGCAACGACCAGCGCCCTGCCAAGGGTGAAACGCCGTTCGACGAAGCCGAACTACGCGAAATTGGCCGAGTGGTGGGCATTGCCTCGGTGAAGTACGCCGATCTGTCCAAGCACCGCACCAGCGACTACAGCTTCAACTTCGAGCTGATGCTCAGCTTCGAGGGCAATACTGCGCCCTACCTGCTCTACGCCTATACCCGTGTGGCGAGCATTTTCCGCAAACTGGGCAAGGGCTTCGATGAGCTCGACGGCCGTATCGAACTTCAGGCGCCCCAGGAAATCGAACTGGCCGGCAAACTCGCGCAGTTCGGCGAAGTGCTGAGCAGCGTCGCGGACAAGGGCACGCCGCACTTGCTGTGTACCTATCTGTACGACGTTGCCGGGCTGTTCTCCAGTTTCTACGAGCATTGCCCGGTGCTCAGCGCTGAAGACGAGACCACCCGCCAGAGCCGCTTGCGCCTTGCCGCGCTGACCGGCCGCACACTCAAGCAAGGCCTGCAATTGCTCGGCCTGGAAACCCTGGAGCGCATGTAAGTGGCAGCCCGCAAGAAGCCCGCACCGAAACGCGGCGCCAGCCGTTACAAGGCCCCGAGCAAACGCCCGGTACCGGGCTGGATCTGGCTGGCCTGCGGCCTGGTGGTTGGCGTGTTCGCCATGCTGCTGTTCAACCTGCAGCCGGGCAGCGATGCGATCAAGCGTGAAAAACCGCAGCCGGAGCGCGCCAGCACCACGCCCAAAGCGACGCCGTCGGCGACCAGCCAGGAACCGGGCAAGCCCAAATACGACTTCTACACCCTGCTGCCGGAGTCGGAAGTCATCGTGCCGCCGGACGCCGTACCGCCGCCCACTACGCCGACCCCGCCGCCGGTAACGCCCGAAGAAGCGGCCAAGATCGACGCGGCCCGCGCACAAGCTGCGCTCAACGGCGAAACCCCACCGCCCGCTCCGCCCGTGGTGACCCCGACTCCTGCCGTGCAAGCGCCTTTGGCTACGCAGTTCTTCCTGCAGGCCGGTTCATTCCGCCGCAAGGACGACGCCGAAGGCGTGCGCGCGCAGATCACCCTGCTCGGTCAGAACGTACGCGTCGAGTCCGGCACGGTGCGTGACGAAACCTGGCACCGCGTGCTAGTCGGCCCGTTCGCCAACCGCGAGCAACTGGCTCAGTCGCAGAAAGCCCTGGCTGCCAACGGCTTCAGTAACCTCCTGTTGCAACAGCGCCAGAGCCGCTAAACCTCCCGCACCTCGTGGATTTGGTGGGCTAAAGCCCACCCTACAACAGGGGCACCCTCTGTAGGGTGGGCCGGGCGGCGATCCGTTTCAGCCCACCGAACCAGACCTTACCCGCCACCCCGCAGCCACGGCCATTCTTCTACCGTTCATGCCGGCCGCCTTGAAGCGCGCACAAGCCATCCCCATATAACAGGTCAACCCCGGAGCTGCCGAAGGAGCACGCCCTTGACCACTATCGTTTCAGTCCGCCGCCACGGCAAAGTCGTCATGGGTGGCGACGGCCAGGTTTCCCTCGGCAATACCGTGATGAAAGGCAACGCGAAAAAAGTCCGTCGCCTGTACCACGGTCAGGTCATCGCCGGTTTCGCCGGCGCCACTGCCGATGCCTTCACCCTGTTCGAACGTTTCGAGTCGCAGCTGGAAAGGCATCAGGGCCACCTGGTTCGTGCCGCCGTAGAGCTGGCCAAAGACTGGCGTACCGATCGTTCCCTGAGCCGCCTGGAAGCCATGCTGGCCGTGGCCAACAAAGATGCCTCGCTGATCATCACCGGTAACGGAGACGTGGTCGAACCCGAGCATGGCCTGATCGCCATGGGTTCTGGCGGTGGCTTCGCCCAGGCCGCTGCCATGGCGCTGCTGCAAAAAGGCAGTGAAGACCTGGACGCCCGCGAGATCGCCGAAACCGCGCTGAAAATCGCCGGTTCCATTTGCGTCTTCACCAATCAGAATCTGACCATCGAGGAGCTGGACTCGGCCATCTAGGCCAGTCCTGATCGGAGCCCGCTCATGTCCATGACACCCCGCGAGATCGTCCACGAACTCAACCGCCACATCATCGGCCAAGACGACGCCAAGCGCGCCGTGGCCATCGCCCTGCGCAACCGCTGGCGGCGCATGCAGCTGCCAGCCGAGCTGCGCGCCGAGGTCACCCCCAAGAACATCCTGATGATCGGCCCGACCGGCGTCGGCAAGACCGAAATCGCCCGGCGCCTGGCCAAGCTGGCCAATGCGCCCTTCCTGAAAGTGGAAGCGACCAAGTTCACCGAAGTCGGCTACGTCGGCCGCGATGTCGAATCGATTATCCGCGACCTGGCCGATGCCGCACTGAAGTTGCTGCGCGAACAGGAAATCATCCGCGTACGCCACCGCGCCGAAGACGCTGCCGAAGATCGCATTCTCGATGCCCTGCTGCCAGCGGCACGCAACGGTTTCGCCGAGGAAGCTGCGTCGGGCACCGATTCCAATACGCGCCAGCTGTTCCGCAAACGCCTGCGCGAAGGCCAACTGGACGACAAGGAAATCGAAATCGAAGTGGCGGACAGCCCTGCCGGTATCGAAATCATGACGCCGCCCGGCATGGAAGAAATGACCAGCCAGTTGCAGAACCTGTTCTCCAACATGGGCAAAGGCAAGAAGAAAAGCCGCAAGCTCAAGGTCAAGGACGCCCTGAAGCTGGTGCGTGAAGAAGAAGCCGGGCGCCTGGTCAACGAGGAAGAACTCAAGGCCAAGGCCCTGGAGGCCGTCGAGCAGCACGGCATCGTGTTCATCGACGAGATCGACAAGGTGGCCAAGCGCGCCAATGCCGGTGGTGCCGACGTTTCCCGTGAGGGTGTGCAGCGTGATCTGCTGCCGCTGATCGAGGGCTGCACCGTCAACACCAAGCTGGGCATGGTCAAGACCGACCACATCCTGTTCATCGCATCCGGGGCCTTCCACCTCAGCAAGCCGAGCGATCTGGTGCCGGAGCTGCAGGGTCGCCTGCCGATCCGTGTCGAACTCAAGGCGCTGTCGCCTGAAGACTTCGAACGCATCCTCAGCGAACCCCATGCATCGCTCACCGAGCAGTATGTGGCGCTGCTGCAGACTGAAGGCCTGGGCGTGGAGTTCGCTGAAGACGGCATCAAGCGCTTGGCCGAGATCGCCTGGCAGGTCAACGAGAAGACCGAAAACATCGGTGCCCGTCGCCTGCATACGCTGCTGGAGCGCCTGCTGGAGGAGGTATCCTTCAGTGCCGGTGATCTGGCCGGCCAGCAGAATGGCGAGGTCATCCGTATCGACGCGGCCTACGTCAACAGCCACCTCGGTGAGCTGGCCGAGGACGAAGACCTGTCACGCTATATCCTCTAAGAGCAGCCACAAGCTGCAAGCTGCGAGTCGCAAGCACATCCGCTTCGGCTCTTCTTGCGGCTTGTAGCATGTGGCTTGGAGCTACCATCATGCTCGTCCCTACCTCGATCAAGCTGCACAAGGCGTCGCGCACGCTGGAACTGCAATACGGCAACGATAGCTACAGGTTGCCGGCAGAATTCCTGCGCGTGCATTCGCCGTCGGCCGAGGTGCAGGGCCATGGCAAACCGATTCTGCAAACCGGCAAACTCAATGTTGCATTGATCGGCATCGAGCCGGCAGGCAATTACGCGCTCAAGCTGACCTTCGATGACGGCCATGACAGCGGGCTGTTCAGCTGGGATTACCTTCAGCAACTGGCGCTGCGCCAGGACGACCTCTGGCGTGACTATCTGGCCGAGCTCGCCGCCGCGGGCAGATCTCGCGACCCCGATGAGTCGGTCGTGCGCCTGATGCTCTGATGCGCAGTCATCCGTAACGATTTGACGCAGCTATTTTCCTGCTGCAATGAAAACGCCCGGCACAAGACCGGGCGTTTTCGTTACCGCGTGCACCTTCAGGACTGATTGCCCGAGGCTGGCGTTGTAGCGGTTGCCGGTGAGGCGGCAGGCGTCGATGTGCTAACAGGCGCAGGCTTGGCAGCCGCTGGCTTCTTCGCTGCAGGCTTGCGTACCGGCTTGGCAGCTGGTTTAGGCGCAGCCTTCGCTGCCGGCTTGGCTGCAGGTTTGGCGGGACTCTTGGTGGCAGACGCAGGCTTGGCAGCTACCGCTTTGCCCGCTGCCGCTTTGGCGGCCGGTTTCACAGGCGCTTTCGCCGCAGGCTTGCTGGCAACTTTGCTCGCCGTCGCAGGCTTGCTCGCGGGCTTGGCGGCAGTGGACTTAGTAGCCGGTTTAGCGGCTGCCTTTGCGGGCAGGCCGGTAAGCGCCTCCAGTTGCCTGGTCAACAGCTCGACCTTGTCGTTGAGTGACTTGACCTCGCTGCGACTCGGCACGCCCAGGCGCGAGATGGCGCTATTGAGGCGTTTATCGAAAGCCTCCTCGAGCTCACCCCACTTGCCGATTGCCCTGTCCTTGACCTCATCGACACGGGATCTGGCACTACCGGTCGAAGGCTTCGCTGCATCGGCTTGCTGGCCTGCATCGCTCTTGGCAGCCTTCTCGGCTCTCTCGCCATCCTTGACCAGCGTGTCGAACAGCTTGGTGCCGTCCTTGCTGACCTTGGAATACGCGCCCAAGCCCGCCAACCAGATCTGCCGCGAGTACTTTTCAACCTCGCCGACCCACGAGCCGGTCTGTTTCTCGGATTTCTTTTTGACAGCCATCCTGCTCTCCTTATTGGGTAAGCGCGACGTGCTCGAGCAACGCGCTCAGCTCATCCAGCGTAGCAGACAGGGCTGGGGAGCCTGTCGCGCGGGAATGCCGAGCCGGTTGGGGGCGCCTGCCACGCTAGGATCCAGGGCCCGCTCGATCTTTCGATACTCACGACGACCCTGTTCTTCACGAAGGACACTCTGTTTCTGACTCCGTCGGCTGGCCTGTTGACCCATTCGACTCCTTCATTGACCCGCTTCTTGGCGCGCTGTTCCGCTGCATCGCCAATCCAGGCCGGCGCTCGGGAGAAGTACGAGCCCAGGCACACCACAGGATTTACATCCCCAGGCCAGTTACCTGCAGCTTGCGAAACATGGAAGCGACGACAAGGGAAACGGGCGCAACCGGCAGGCGCGGCAGAGAGGCGCCGAAACAGCAGGAAGGCAAGACAAGGATGTAGCAGCGAATCGATGCGAGCCATACCCTCGCGGGAGACAGCCCGCGAACACTCCGACAGGGAGTGCTCGCAGGCTTTCAGACAGCTGAATCAGCTGGCGTTAGGCGGGGTTACACCATTGGTATTGCTCGCCGCCGGAGCTGGAGGCGGGCTCGACTCGCTGGCAGGTTTGCCTGCAGCAGGGGCTGCAGCAGCCGGCTTGTCAGCTACAACTGGCTTGGCCGCAGGTTTGGCCGCCGCTGGTTTCGCTGGTGCTTTGGCAGCAGGTTTCGCGGCAGTAGGTGCTGGCTTGGCTGCGGTCTTGGTAGCAGCAGGTTTGGCAACTGGCTTGGCGGCGGCTGGTTTTGCAGCGGCTTTAGCAGCTGGCTTGGCGGCAGCAGGTTTCGCGGCGGCCTTGGCAGCTGGCTTGGCGGCAGCAGGTTTCGCAGCGGCTTTAGCAGCTGGCTTGGCGGCAGCAGGTTTCGCAACGGCTTTAGCAGCCGGCTTGGCGGCAGCAGGTTTCGCAGCGGCTTTAGCAGCCGGCTTGGCGGCAGCAGGTTTCGCGGCGGCTTTGGCGGCTGGCTTGGCGGCAGCAGGTTTCGCGGCGGCTTTGGCGGCTGGCTTGGCAGCAGCAGGTTTCGCGGCGACTTTGACAGCTGGCTTGGCAGCAGCAGGTTTCGCAGCGACTTTGACAGCTGGCTTGGCAGCAGCAGGTTTCGCAGCGACTTTGGCAGCGGGCTTGGCGGCAGCGGCAGGTTTGGCTGGGGCCTTGCTGCGAGTGGCCAAAACCTTGCTGGCAGCTTCACGAACCTTGCCGACGCCTTGGGCCAGTTTCAGGCTTTCCTGAGCATCACGCTTGAGCTGCACGATGTACTGACGGGTTTCGCTCTGGCGAGCCTGCAGCCCATCCAGTACGCCTTCCAGCTCGCCGACGGCGGACTTGGCCTTGGACTGAGCCTTGGCTTTGCCTGCAGCAACGGAGGCTTGCAGTTTACCGCGAGCCTTGTGCAGTTTTTCCTGTGCAGCACCGCGTTGCTTTTCCAGTTTGGCGAGCACTTTTTCAGCGTCGACCAAGGCTTGCGAGCAGGCACTTTCGAGGTGCTCGAGCAAGCTTCCGGAAAGCTGTTGAAGCAGGTGCAGCGGAGTGGTGACCGATTTCTTTTTCACGTTTTTCGTGGCCGACATGGCGCGCCTCCTGGCGGATGAGATGAAGCCATACTAGACCTGTGAATTTGCGCCCGCTAGCGGCGCTTTGCAAGCACATGCGTACAGCAACCGGAGCGGGCACCCGCACACAGAATCGGAGGAAACTAAAACGCCGCGAACTCGCGCGGCGTTGAGCGTCATACCGCGTCGGCGGTGGCCTGCTGCTGGTGAGCGGTGTGCAGCACTTCGATCAGGCAGTCTTCGAGTTCGAAGCGCTCATGCAGCATCTGCCCGAGGCGTTTGAGTTCGGCACTGACTGCCTCGACATCGCCACAATCACCTTCATCACAGCGATCATTGAACGCCAGTGCGGCTTCGGTGATCACTTCGAGGCGCGGGTAGATCTGCTTGGCCAGCTCGAGACCGCGCTGGTCACCGAACGCTCGGGCCTCTTCGGTAAGCTGCTGGTAGACCTCGAAATGCCCAGCGGAAACGTAGTCGACGAGGATCTCGCAGAAACGCTGCACGACGGCCTTGTCGCTGACATCATCGATGGCCGCATAAGCCTTGATCAGTTCAGCACGCTCCTGCAACCAGCGATCGATCAACAGGTGTACGCCGCCCCACCGCTCCTGTGCATTCTGGCAACTCTCGAGCATGGTGATCTCCCTCCCTTATCGGTATTTCCTGTAGGCATCCGGGCAACAACTATCGTTCAGCAAATCGTCGTCGCCCCGAATCGGAAGTTGGCTGATCGCCCTATCGGCAGCATTCACCTGCTGCCGTTCTGGTGTGAGCCATGCTCGTGCACCGACAACGACGAAAGCGTCACGCCTGATCCCTGAACGTGCAGCCGAGTCCGGACACTAGCATGATTCGTATTGCAGTCCGAACACTCATTTCCGCTCAGGGTATGCCCCCTCATCCAAGGCTTCAAGGCGCTTCGTCATAAGCACCGGAGCAGCGCCAGCGCAAGTCATCATGGCTCAGCTTGCAGGGCGCACAGCCTGCGACTCGGCGGTAGCGACGGCGGGAACGCTGACGACCTGCCCACTGAGGCGGCGATCGAGCAGGCCGAGGCCCTCTTGAAACAAGCGGTTACTGCGCTCCACTTCACCCAGTTGCGCGAGCAGCCGTGCGAGATCGGCACAGGTTTCCGGATGACGCTCGAAGGTCAGGCTGCTCTCGAAGTACTCTCGGGCCTTGCCCCACAGCTGGTTATGCAGGCTCAGACGGCCAAGGGTCAGCAGCAAGCCGGCATCGTTGGGGTGCTGTTTCAGCCAGCCCTCGGCAGCCTGCAGCTGGCGAGCCGGATCACGGCCATGCAGAAGGCCGTAAAGACGCGCCAGGCGACTGTCGTATTCGCGATTCAGTGCCTTGTTGAGCAGTTCCTCGGCACCCGGCTCGGCACCCAGCATACGCAGACGATCAACATATACCGCAAGCAGTTCGGGCTCGCCGCGCAGGTTGGGCGACAGTCGCTCCCAGGCCTGGGCCAGGGAAGGCAACGCGCTTTCATCGGCAGCGTTCAAGTCTATGCCGGTGAGGTATTCTCGCCAGGCACGACGCTCCAGCATCATCAGCTCGGCAGGAGCCAGCGCTTTCTCCTTGCGCAACACCGGCAGCAGTTTGAGCAGTGCTTGCCAGTCGCCACGTATCACGTACAGATCCTGCAATTGGCGTAACACTTGCGGGTTACGCGGATGACGCTCCTGCATCACCAGCAGCGTTTCCTGAGCGGTGTCCACCTGCCCACGTGCCAGTTGCAGCTCAGCGTGGGTCAGGGCGATGGCCAGCTCGGCATTGGGCTGGCGCTCCAGCGCCTCGGCCAACAGCGCGTCGCTTTCCTCGTAGTGCTCGAGATTGTGGGCGGCGCGGGCAGCGCCGAGGTAATGAATCAGCGGGCGCGGCTCATTGCGGGCAATTCGGCTCAGATGCGTCTGAGCCTTGGCCCAGCGGCCCTCGATCAGTTCCTGAAAGCCGTGTTCCGAGGCGCTGCGCACACGGCGCTCACGGTGCAGGCGTGACCACGGATTGACCAGCCCAAGCGAGGTCAACAGCGCACGAATGACCAGGCGCAGCAGCCACAGCGTCAGCCATACCGCCACGATCAGCAGCACGAATGCCCACAGCGTCGACTCGTAGCGGAAGCCCTGGTAGGCGAACAGCACATAGCCCTTGTGTTCGGAGATGGCCAGGCCAAGCAGCGCCAGGCCACCGATCACCACCAGGGCGAGCAGCAGCAGGTAAACGCGCTTCATGGGCGCTCCTCCTCGTTGCCAGCTGCCTCATCGGTCGGCGCATCCTTGAGACGCTCACGTGCCGATTGCTTGTGCTCGATGTAGGCCTGCACCGCATTGAGTGACTGCGTCAGCTCGGGCACCTCCACTTCGATGGGCTTGTCGACCAGTTCGCCAACCCGCGTGCGCAGGGCACGGCTATCGGGGTTGTCGCGATTGAAGTTGGCGTCCAGTACCTCGCCAGCCTGCTGCAGCGCCTGACGATAGACCTGGGTCTCGCCGTGCAGCGCCGCCCACTGCGCCTGTTCGAGCGCAAGACTCAGTGCCAGGCGTACCTGGGTCAGGCTTTGCCCGGCAAGCAGCGGGCGAATGTTCTGGTCGGCATTGAAATCGAGACGGAAGTACTGCGACAGCGTCTGCAGACCATTACTCCACCAGGTGCCTGGCGCGCTGTCCGCAGCCAGCTCACCGAGCACACCACCGTCTGCCACGAATTTCGGATTCAGCGAGTTCAACTGCGACGCCTGCTCGCGCAGGGCGCCAAGTTGCAGGAACAACCCGGTACGATCCGGATTCTCGGTCGAACGCAGCGCCTCCAGGCTCCTGGCCAATTGCTCGCGGGCCGCGAACGCTGCCGGGTCATTCTGATCGCGAACAATCTCGTCGGCCGCCTGCACCAGCGCCGTGGCGCTGTTGGTGTCCTGCAACGCGGACAAACGCAGACTGGCCAGACGCAGCAGATGCTCGGCCTCGGCCAGGCGCCAGTCCTGGCGGCTGGCGCCCAGCACGGTTTCCAGACGCTGATTGAGCAGTTGCTGATCACCCTGCAACTGGGCCACCAGGCGACGGCGTTCTTCCAGCTCCTCGACGGTCGGCAGCTGCCCGAAACGGTTGTCCAGAGTATTGGTACGCTGCGACAGCGCCTGGGTTTGGCTACGCGCCTCCTCGAGCTGCCCTGACTGCTGCGCCGCCTCGGCCTGCAAAGCGCGCAGTTGCCAAGCACTCCAGCCGCCGACACCAACACCGATCGCGCCGATCAGCAGGGCCACGGCCGCCAACGCAGAGCCCCGCGAGGCGGGTCTGGCTTCGCCGGTAGCCGGAGAAGATTCGAGGGCGGGTTGTACAGGCTGCTCCTGCTCTTTCGGGGTAGTCGCTTCGCTCACGTATCCATCCTTTGCTTCACAAGTCGGGCGAAGCCTGCGCACGCAAGGCCGCCAACAACGCCGCGGTATCAGCACCACGGCAATCCACAACATTCAGCGCACCCAGTTCGCGGGCCATGATGGCGACTCGCGGGCTGGGTACGAACAAGGGTAGTTGCGCCAGCTGCGGCCAGTCATCCGCTGCCAGTTGGCGCAGATGCATCAGACCCTGCCCACTGCTGACCGCCACGCCATTCAAGCGTTCCACCTGAAATAGCCGCTGCAGGGTGCCAACAGGATAACCCGGCAGCACGCGCCGATAGACCGGCAGGTAGTCGACCTCGACGCCCTGCCCCCGCAATTGCTCGGCTAGTAGGGTGCGCCCATCCTCGCCACGAATGATCAATACCCGGGGAAACAGCGCATCCTGCAGCGCCGTTTGCAGTGCTGGCAAGGCCAGTAACGCCTCGCTGTCGTCACCACCCTCTGGCCAGGCTACAGGCAGCCCGTAGTCGGCGAGAATCTGTCCGGTTCCCGCCCCTACGGTGAACCAGGGCTGATCGGCCAGCGGTTGTGGCCAGTAGCGATCGAGCAGATCGAGGCCGAAACGCGCAGCTGGCTTGCTGACCACGATGACCGCGGTATAGCGATGCAGGTCACAAATGAGCGCACTTTGCTCCGGGGTCTCCGGCAGCGGTTCGATACCCAGCAGTGGCAGGCAGGCGCCATGGACGCCCTCGCTGGCGAGCGCCGCAGCGAGCACCTGGCATTCCTGCTCGGGGCGCGTCAGCAGCAGGCGCCAACCGCTCACTCGGCAGCAGCCTCGCCGTAAATGGCCTGCAGGATCTCGCCAGCACCCTGGGCGAGCAAGGCTTCGGCTACCTCGATGCCGAGGCGCTCGGCATCTTCTGCGTCACCACGCTGCTCGGCACGCAGCAAACGGCTACCATCGGGCTCGCCGACCAGGCCGCGCAGCCACAGTTGCTCGCCTTCAAGAATCGCGTAGCAGGCGATCGGCACCTGACAGCCACCATTGAGGCGCTTGTTCATGGCCCGTTCGGCAGTGACCCGCAGGGCGGTCTCAAGGTGATTGAGCGGCGCCAACAGGGCCTGCAGTTCAGCATCATCAACCCGGCATTCGATACCGACCGCACCTTGCCCACCTGCAGGCAGACTGTGTTCGATGGCGATGGAGTCACGGATGCGCGCCTCGAAACCCAAGCGAATCAGGCCGGCAGCAGCGAGGATGATGGCGTCGTACTCACCGGCATCCAGTTTGGCCAGACGGGTATTAACGTTGCCGCGCAGGAACTGGATTTTCAGATCGGGCCGACGCGCCAACAACTGCGCCTGACGACGCAGGCTCGAGGTGCCGACCACGCTGCCCTGGGGCAGAGCGTCGAGGCTGTCGAAATGGTTGGAGACGAAGGCATCGCGCGGGTCTTCGCGCTCGCAGATGCAATACAGCCCCAGGCCCTCGGGAAAGTCCATCGGCACATCCTTCATCGAATGCACGGCGATGTCGGCCTGGTCTTCCAGCAGCGCGGTCTCCAGCTCCTTGACGAACAGCCCCTTGCCACCAATCTTCGCGAGCGGTGCATCGAGCAGTTTGTCACCGCGGCTGACCATCGGCACCAAGCTCACCAGCAACCCTGGATGGGCCTGTTCGAGACGAGCCTTGACGTATTCAGCCTGCCAAAGGGCCAGGGCGCTCTTGCGGGTAGCGATGCGAATTTCGCGGGGCATGGGGCAATTCCAGAAAACCGATTGCCACCGATGATAACAGGCTCTCGGGCCGCCAGCCCGAAGCCTCCTGCGACCCTTCGCCCTATCAGGTACGTGCGCTAGATGTGATTCATCATCTTGCGCACACCCGCCACGTGACGACGACTGACCACCAGTGCATCGCCATTGAGCCCCTTCAGATAGAGCTGAAAATGCCCCAGCGGCGTGCGCTGCAATCGCTCGATGCGCTCGCGAGCCACCAAGGCATTACGGTGGATGCGCACGAAGCGGTCACCAAACTCGTCCTCCAGCGCCTTGAGCGGCTCGTCCAGCAGTACTTCACCGCCCTCATGACGCAGGGTCACGTACTTATGATCAGCGATGAAATAGATCACATGATCAAGCGGGATCAGCTCGATGCCTTTACGGGTGCGGGCGCTAATATGACTGCGCGGTCCAACGCCACTTTCTGCAGCGGGACGGGTGAGCGCGGCCAATTGCACGCGGTTAAGACGCTCGGCCTTTTTCAGGGCCTCTTCGAGATGCTCGGGGCGTACCGGTTTAACCAGATAACCCACGGCACTGACCCGAAACGCCTCCAAGGCAAACTCATCATGAGCGGTGCAAAAGATCACCGCAGGCGGCGCTTCGCGTTCGCAAAGCCGAGCGGCAGCCTGGAGACCATCAAGGCCTGGCATGCGGATGTCGAGCAGCACCACATCGGGTTTGAGGCTTTCGACCAGAGCGAGTGCCTCTTCACCGTTGCTCGCAGAGGGCTCGACAACACGATAACCCTCCAGCGCGGCAACCATGCGGCTCAAGCGCTCTCGGGCAAGGGGTTCGTCATCGACGATCAAGACATTCATAATGATCTGGCTTCCTGCATGGGTCTTGCACATGGGTAGCGTAGACGGGTGTAGTGTCGGCCATCACGACGCTCCACGCTGAGACTGGCTTGCGAACCGAAAAGTGCCGCAAGACGCGCGTCGATATTGGCAAGCGCCTGGTGGGTACCGCGCGAGACCAAAGGCGTACCGCTGTCCTCGTATGGATTGCTGACACTGAGGTGAAACACACCATCGATGTAATTGGCTGATATCTGCACCAGTCCCCCTTCGATACGTGGTTGGATACCATAGATCAAAGCATTCTCCAGCAGCGGCTGCAGGGTCAGCTGCGGAATGGGTAAATCAGCGGGAACCTCATCAATCTCCCATTGCAACTGTAGTCGCTCGCCGAGCCTATAGTGCTCGATCGACAAGTATCGCTGCGCCAACTCCAGTTCCTCACTCCAACTTACGAGGGTACCGGGCCTGGCCAGACTTGCACGAAACAGGTCGGAAAGATCCAACACAGCCTGTTCCGCCCTGACAGAGTCTGTGACAACCAGGCTAGCGATGCTGTTCAAACTGTTGAACAGGAAATGCGGGCGGATCCTTGCCTGCAATGACTCGATGCGCGCACGCAGCTCCGCCTGCTCCTGGCGCCGCCACTGGCTCTGCAGATAGAAATAGCGCAACAGCAGTGCCGACATGATCAGGCTGATCAGGGCGTGACGCAGGTACAGGTTCACCTCGCCCTCGTGAGGTAGCGGTCCGCCAAGGTCGTAGTAATCGGCGACCGCCGTACAGCCGAGCGTCAGGCCGACCACCAGAGCGCAGCACGCCGCCCCGGCCCACATAGCCTGCAGCCGGGCGAGCAGGGGCCGCAAGCGGCACAGCAGCGCTGAGGACAACAGTACGATCCACTGCACGAACAACGACGTCAGCGCCAGGCGCACCCAGTCGAAACCGGGCAGCATCGGCTCGGCGAGTACCAGCACGAGCACCAGCAGTTCGGCTAGCAGTACGGTGGTGAGCAGCGCCTCGGGCTGGCACAGCTCGGGCACGAAGAAATCATCGGGCGCGGAGGGGGTCGAGGTCTTTCGATTGGTGTTCATCGCCGCAGTGTCCGCGCGCGCCTCGAAGCGAGCAAGAGAGCCCACCGCAAGCGGGCGAAATAACCCACCGAAATGCGTTACTGCTGATGAAATTGTGATCCAGCCAACACTCGCCCGAGCCGCTGCGCAGGCCGACGTGTCTGTTATCATCAGCAGACTTTTCCGTCGTGCCGGAAACTTCCGGCCCGTCCGCACCTGCATACAGCCGAGTCAGACCATGAGCATCGAAAAAACCAATCAGTCCTGGGGCGGCCGCTTCAGCGAGCCCGTCGACGCCTTCGTCGCCCGTTTCACCGCCTCGGTGGAATTCGACAAGCGCCTGTATCGCCACGACATCATGGGCTCCATCGCCCACGCCACCATGCTGGCCAAGGCGGGCGTGCTGACCGATGCGGAGCGCGATGCGATCATCGACGGCCTGACCCAGATTCAGGGCGAAATCGAAGCTGGCCAGTTCGACTGGCGCGTCGACCTGGAAGACGTGCACATGAACATCGAGGCGCGCCTGACCGACCGCATTGGCGTGACCGGCAAGAAGCTGCACACCGGCCGCTCGCGCAATGATCAGGTGGCCACCGACATTCGCCTGTGGCTGCGTGACGAGATCGACCTGATCCTCGCCGAGATCACCCGCCTGCAACAGGGCCTGCTGGAGCAGGCCGAGCGTGAAGCCGAGACCATCATGCCCGGCTTCACCCATCTGCAGACCGCTCAGCCGGTAACCTTCGGCCATCACCTGCTGGCCTGGTTCGAAATGCTCAGCCGCGACCACGAGCGCCTGGTCGATTGCCGCAAGCGCACCAATCGCATGCCCCTGGGCAGCGCCGCACTGGCGGGCACCACCTACCCGATCCAGCGTGAAATCACTGCCGAGCTGCTCGGTTTCGACGCTGTGGGCGGCAACTCGCTGGACGGCGTGTCGGATCGTGACTTCGCCATCGAATTCTGCGCCGCGGCGTCCATCGCGATGATGCACCTGTCGCGCTTCTCGGAAGAGCTGGTGCTGTGGACCAGCGCCCAGTTCCAGTTCATCGACCTGCCGGATCGGTTCTGCACCGGCTCCTCGATCATGCCGCAGAAGAAGAACCCGGACGTACCCGAGCTGGTACGCGGCAAGACCGGCCGTGTGTTCGGCGCTCTGACCGGCCTGCTGACCCTGATGAAAGGCCAGCCACTGGCCTACAACAAGGACAATCAGGAAGACAAGGAGCCGCTGTTCGACGCCGCCGACACCCTGCGCGACTCGCTGCGCGCCTTCGCCGACATGATCCCGGCGATCAAACCCAAGCACGCCATCATGCGCGAAGCGGCCCTGCGCGGTTTCTCCACGGCCACCGATCTGGCTGATTACCTGGTACGCAAGGGCCTGCCTTTCCGCGACTGCCACGAAATCGTCGGCCACGCGGTGAAATACGGCGTGGACAGCGGCAAGGATCTGGCCGAGATGAGCCTCGAAGAACTGCGCCGCTTCAGCGACCAGATCGAACAGGATGTGTTCGCCGTGCTGACCCTGGAAGGCTCGGTGAACGCCCGCGACCATATCGGCGGCACCGCACCACGCCAGGTACGCCTGGCTGTGGAACGCGGCCGGGCCCTGCTCGCCTCGCGCTGATGATTGCCGGCCGACGCATTTCGGTGGTCGGCTGTTCGGGCGCGGGCAAGACCACGCTGTCACGCCAACTGGCGCGACAGCTCGGTTATCGCCATGTCGAACTGGATGCCCTGTATCACCAGCCTGACTGGCAAACCCTGCCCACTGAGCAGTTTCAGGCACAGGTCGCCGAGGCTATAGAGGGCGATGGCTGGGTCGTGGAAGGCAACTACTCCTCGGCTCGCCCTCTGGTGCTGGAGCGCACGGACATGGTGATCTGGCTGGATTTACCGCGGCCAACCGTGATGCGCCAAGTGCTGTGGCGCACATTGCGACGGTTGTTCAGCCGCCAGGTACTGTGGAACGGCAACCGCGAGCGCTGGAGCAACCTGTTTAGCCTCAAGCCCGAACAGTCGATTCTCGTCTGGGCCTGGACGCGTCATGCCATTTACCGGCAGCGTTACGGCGAAGAAATGCGCAACGCCCCGGCTCATCGTCATTACCTGCGACTCGATTCACGCCAGGCAGTCGAACGTTTCCTGACCAGCCTGCCGACTGACGTAACCATTCGATAACACGATTCACTCTTTCCGGAAGAACCAGATGCCACTCAACATTCGCCCTGCGGTGCGCGAAGACGCCGCCCTGATCCTGCGTTTCATCACCGACCTGGCCATCTACGAAAAGGCCGAGCACGAGGTCAAGACCGACGTTGCCGGCATCGAGAGCAGTCTGTTCGCCGAGGGTGGCACGGCCCATGGCCTGATCTGCGAGCTGGACGGCGAGCCCATCGGTTACGCCGTGTACTTCTTCAATTACTCGACCTGGCTGGGCAAGCACGGCCTGTATCTGGAAGACCTCTACGTCACCCCGCAACAACGCGGTGTTGGCGCAGGCAAGGCGCTGCTGCGCCACCTGGCCAAACTGGCGGTGGCGCGTGGTTGCGGGCGTTTCGAGTGGTCGGTACTGGACTGGAATCAGCCGGCCATCGACTTCTACGACTCCATCGGCGCGAAACCGCAGAACGAGTGGATCGGCTACCGCCTCGCCGGCGAAGCCCTGACCCGCTTCGCCGCAGGCTGATCAGCCCGCCACGCGGGCCTTCATGTGTGCCATGAACGGCCCGAACGCCGCCTCTTTGTCAGCCGCTACCCGCTGTACATTGGGGTTCGTGGCAAAGCGCTCGAGCAGTGCGCGGGCCTCGGAAAAATCGGCGAGCAGGTCGATCTCGAACAGCTTGTGCGCCACGGCGGCGGCCAGGTCGATGCTGTACAGGAAGTACAGGTCGGCCAGGCTCATGCTGTCACCGGCCACGTAAGGCGAGAACACACCCAGGCGCTTTAGCGAGTCGACACCGGCGAGCAATTCCTCGCGACCCTTTTTGAGAATCGCCGGATCCAGCTGCATGCCGAAAAACGCCTGGGCGTAGCAGTAGCGCGCCGGCAACTCGATATACAGCTCGATGTGCCTGGCCAGCTCACGCGCCTTCGCCTGCTCGAACGCACCCTGCGGCAATAGCGCGGTGCCCTGCCCCAGCGCCTCGAGGTACTCGAGGATCGCCGAAGTCTCGCTGATAAAGCCCTCGTCGCACTCCAGCACCGGCACCTTGCCGCGTGGGCTGATGGCCAGGAAGGCTTGCTCGCGGCATGCGTAGGCACGCACCTCTTCGAAGGGCAGCCCCTTCTCCAGCAGGGCGAGCTTGACCATGTTGTAGTAATTGCTGACGGCGAAACCGTGGAGCCTGAGCATGGATAGGTATCCTCTGATAGACAGCCGGGACGAGCACGCTAACCTCATTTCAGGCGCGTTACCACGAGCGCTCCAGTCCAACTGGCTGCGGCCGCTCTGGCCTGCTACTCTCCCGCCGCCTCGGGCTCGGCGCCCGGGAATCCCTACCATGGACTGGAGTTACACCATGAAGAACCTGTTCTTCTTCGACGCGATGCTCACCCCGAAAATCATCACCTTCGTCTACTGGCTGTTGCTGCTCAGTGTGGCGATCAGTGGCCTGACGATGATGTTCAGCGGTTATGGCAGTTTTCTTGGCGGCCTCGGCACCCTGATCGGCGGTGCCATCGGCGCGCGTATCTGGTGCGAGCTGATGATCGTGCTGTTCAAGATCCACGAAAACCTGCAGAAGATCGCCAACCGCACGTGATGTGAGTACGCCCGCGCACCTTGCATGCGCGGGCGCTGCAGCTACTCCAGCGCGGCGGCTCCTGCCAGCGCGACCTGCCCGTCCTGGGTCGGGTGCATGCCCGACACACCGATGGCGCCGATGACCTTGCCGTCCTGCACCAGCGGCACACCGCCCTCCAGCAGAATGGCGTTGTGCATCGACAACAAGCGCAATGCCGCACCGCCGGTAGCCAGGGTCTCTTCGAAGCCCTTGGTGGAACGCTTGAACAGCGCAGCGGTGGAGGCCTTCTTGATCGCCACCTCGACACTGCCCAGCGCCGCTTCATCGAGCTTGTGCAACACCACCAGATGACCACCGCTGTCGGCCACGGCAATCACCATCGGCCAGCCATTGGCGCGAGCCTCCCGCTCGGCAGCCGCCGCGACATGCCGCGCCTGCTCCAGACCGATAGGCAGGCCATAACTCAATACCCCTGGGGCGAAAGCGACTGACGCAGTCATGGCATCGCCTGCCCGCCGTTGACGTCGAGCACCTGGCCGGTGATGTAGCCACTGCAGGCATGGGACGCGAGAAACAGGTACGAAGGCGCCATTTCCTCTGGGGTGCCGAAGCGACCCATCGGGATGGTGGTACTGACCGCAGCGCGTGCGGCCTCATCCTTGTCGGCGTGAAAGGCGGTGTCCACGGTACCCGGCGAGACGATGTTGAAGCGGATATTGGCCGGAGTGAATTCACGCACCCAGTTGCGCTGAATGTTGTGCAGCCAGGCCTTGGCCGCCGCATACAGGCTCGCGCCCGGGCCACCGCCGCCATGTGCGGCAATCGAGCCGGTAGTGATTACCGACGCGCTTTGCCCGCTGGCCTTGGCCGAAGCGCGCAGATGAGGGATGGCTTCTCGGGTGACCATCAGCGCCGAGCGCAGGTTGACGTCGGTCATGGCGTCGAAGAAGACGTCGTCGATGCTCTCCAGACCTCGGCGCTCCAGCAGTGCGCCGGCGTTGTTGATCAGCACGTCGATGCCGCCGAAACGTTCGACGAACGCCGCGACTGTAGCCACACAGGCATCGGTCTTGCCCAGATCACCGGCGAAAAACGCGGCCTGGCCGCCATCGGCCGACAGCTCGCTGAGCAGTGCATCGAGATTGGCCGGCGTGTTGCGCGCGGTGATGCCGACATGGGCGCCAAGCTTGGCGAAGGCACGCGCGGTGGCCAGGCCGATGCCCAGGGTGGAGCCGGTGATCAGCACGCGCTTGCCGCGCAGGTCATTGAAAGTCATTGGGTACATTCCTCTTTGCGATGGGCAGGTGATTGCGGGGGGATGCCGGCACGGCGCTTGAGCACGCGCAGTAACAGCGGCAGCATCCACAGCGACAGGGTGATGATGGCCAGCGTCAGGGAAACCGGGCGTTCGAAGAACACCATCAAGTCGCCCTGGGCACGCATCATCGAAGTGATGAAGGTTTCCTCGAGCATCGGCCCAAGAACGATGCCAAGAATCATCGGCGCCAGCGGAAAGCCGTTTTCTTCCATGAAGAACCCGATGATGCCGAAGGCGAGAATGATGGCGATGGCGAACAGGGTGTTTTCCACGGCGAAGGCGCCGACGATGGAGAACGCCAGGATCACCGGCATGAGGATGCTCTGCGGCACCTGCAGCACACGCTTGAACAGCTTGATGGCGAGAAAGCCAAAGGGAACCAGCAGGATGTTGGCGAGGAGGAAGGCCAGGAACACCGCGTTGATCATGTCGGCGTTCTCGGTGAAGATCGTCGGCCCCGGATTCAGCCCCTTCATGAACAACACGCCGATGACGATGGCGGTCAGCGAGTCGCCTGGAATGCCAAACACCGTGGCCGGGATGAAGCTGCCACCCACCGCCGCGTTGTTGGCTGCAGTAGCCGGGACGATCTTGGCCATGTTGACCTCGTCCGGCGTGGTGCGTTTGGCCGCAGCGCGCTTGGACATGGCGTAGGAAATGTACGCCGCCACATCGGCCCCCGCCCCCGGCAGGATGCCGATCAGCACGCCCACGAACGAGCCTTGAGCCACGCCCGCCTTGTATTTGAAGATGTCGCGCAACGCCTGCAACAGCATGGGTTTCTGCGGCACCAGCGCGGCCTGCCGGGAATTACCGACGCGGCTGTTGCGGGTGCAGAAACGCAGAATTTCCGCCACTGCGAACAGGCCGATGATCACCGGGATAAAACCCAGGCCACCGAGCAGGTCGGCATTGCCAAAGGTGAAGCGCGCCTCGCCAGACACCGGATCCAACCCCACGCTTGCCACCAGCAAACCCAGCAGCAGCGAAACCGCGCCCTTGACCGGCGAGCTGTCGGAAACCGCGATGGCGGCGGTCAGCCCCATGCAGGCCAGCCAGAAGTATTCGAACGAACTGAAGTTGAGGGCGAACTCGGCCAGGAATGGTGCGAACAGAATCAGCGCCAGTACGCCGATGCTGCCGCCGATTGCCGAACTGACCGCGCTCATGCTGAGGGCATATTCGCCTAGGCCACGTTGCGCGAGGCTGTAGCAGGGCTCGGTATAGGCCGCCGAAGCCGGCGTGCCAGGCATGCGCATGTACACCGCGGGCAGGTCACCGGCGAAGATCGCCATGGCGGCCATGGTGACGATGGCAGAAATCGCCGGCACCGGATCCATGAAGAAGGTCACCGGTACCATCAGCGCTACCGCCATGGTCGCGGTGAGGCCAGGGATGGCACCGACGAACAGGCCGTAGATGGCAGCCACCACCATCACCGCCAGAACCTCGAATGTCATCACCATGCCGAAAGCATTGATTATCGCGTCCACACTCAGCCTCCTAGGTAGTCGGTGAGAAAGCCCATGGGCAGTTGCACGCTCATCACCTGCTGAAAGAACAGGTAGAGAAACAGGGTGACCAGCACTGCAGTCACCCAGGACAACAGCGGTCGGCCACTGAAGCGCTGGCACAGCACGCCGACCAGCACCACGCAACAGAGCAGGAATCCGGCGCTTTCGATGGCGGCGATGAACGCCACCACCAGCAGCGGTACCAGCAGGATGTTGATCACCCGCTCACGATCACGCAGCCAGGGGCCGGCCTGCACCAGCCAGAAGCCACCGCCCTGCTGAACCAGCGCCAGGCGCACGCCCTTGATCAGCAGGATCACCCCGCAGACCGCCAGCAAGCTGCCGATGATCGACGGGAAAAAACCGGCACCGTATTGGAAGAACGGTGAAACCTTCATCTGCTGGCCGTGCAAAAGAACACCCAGCCCGAGCAGGGTGAAGAGCACCCCAAGGGTGATGTCGCTGAATTTCATGCTGTGCGCTCCTGACGATCAGCCGCCCTACCGCCTGCCTGTTCGGCAGGCGGGTGGCGCGACGATTACGGATTGAGCTTGCTGATCAGTGCCTGGACGTCACGGGTGTGCTGCTCCAGGTACTCACCGAAGGCTTCGGCGTTGCGCCACTGCGGACGGAAGCCGCGAGCTTGCATTTCCTTGCGCCATTCGGGGTCGTTGTAGATTTTCTCCAAGGTCGCTTCGAGCTTGACCTTGATGTCATCCGGCAGGCCGGCAGGCGCCACCAGCGCGCGGAACGAACCCAGTTCCAGATCCAGACCGGTTTCTTCTTTCAGGGTCGGCACGTCTGGATAGGCGGCCTGGCGCTCGGAGCCGAAGACCGCGAGGCTGCGCACCTTGTTGGAACGCAGCAGCGCATCGGCCTCAGGCAGCGAGCACGGCACGAAGTCGACGCCACCGGCAGCCAGATCCTGCATCGCCGCAGCGGCGCCCTGACCGGGAATCATGCGAATTTTCTGCAGGTCGACCTGCCAGGCATCCAGCAACCCGGCCACGGCCATCGGCCAGGAGCCGCCACAACCGCCGGCACAGGCGATGGTGTATTTGGCGGGGTCGGCTTTCAGCGCATCGAGCGCCTGACGCAGGCTGGTGAAGGGCGAATCGGTATTGACCTGGAAACCGGCCAGGTCGAAGTTGTACTGGCCGATGGGCGTGAAGTCGCTGGCCTTGAAGTCGGCCTGACCCATTTCCTTGTAGTGGGCATAGTTGAACAGGATGCCCAGGGTGTAGCCATCGGCCTTGGAGCTGATGATCTTCTGGATACCGACCACGCCACCGCCCTGCCCCAGGTTGATGACGTTGAACTGCTGCCCCAGCTCCTGCTTGAGGTACTTGGACAGGATTCGCGCGGTACCGTCGGAGCCACCGCCCGCACCAGCCGGCACGATGATGCTCACCGGGCGGCTTGGCCATTCGGCGGCCATCGCCGGCATGGCCAGGCCCAGTGCCAGGGTCAGTGCGGCCAACTTGCAGCCGGCGCGGCTCAGCAGTTTGCCGAAAGTGGAAGACTGCGACATGCGAGGTGCATGGTTAACGAGCATAACGAGCTCTCCTTTTATTATTGTCGAGTACGGCTGTCATGTTGATCGGGTGCAGCGAATCTCAGTGTTGCGTCGCCCTCCAGGCCGCCACGAAGGCCTTGCCGTTTTCGCCCACTTCAGCAGCGCTCATGCCCGGCGTGTACAGCGCCGAACCGAGACCGAAGCCGCTGGCACCGGCATCCACATAGGCCGCCATGCCGGCAGGCGTGATGCCGCCGACCGGCAGCAGAGCGATGTCGCGCGAGAACACCGCGCGCCAGGCTTTGACGATCGACGGGTTGAACTGCTCGGCGGGAAACAGCTTGAGTACCTGGGCGCCGGCTTCCAGCGCGGCGAAACCTTCACTGGGCGTAGCCACGCCCGGCGAGCTGAACAGCCCGGCGCGGCGTGTGGCGCGAATCACCTCAGGGTTGCAATTGGGCGACACGATCAGTCGGCCGCCGGCCTGCGCCACCTCCTCGACCTGCCCGGTGCTGAGCACGGTGCCGGCACCGATCAGCGCTCGATCACCCAGTTCAGCGGCCAGCAAGCCGATGCTCTTCAAGGGTTGCGGCGAGTTGAGCGGAATCTCGATCAAGCGGAAGCCGGCTTCATATAGCGCCAGGCCGACCGGCACGATCTCCTCCGGCTTAACGCCACGCAGGATGGCAATCAGTGGCAATTGCTGCAGATAGGAATCAGACATGCAGAGCACTCCTCGAAACGACGGTGGGCGTTGCGGTGACAAGGGCGGCAGCGCAGGCCAGGTGCCAGAGCCCTGCGACCCCGGCGTTTTCCAGGGTGCGTACGAAGGCCACGTCGAAGCGCCCCAGGGCTAAGCGATAGCGTTCGCACAGGTGCGCATCACCGATCAGCACCAGGGGCGGGCAGGCGCCTTCCTCGATGCCGGCGAGCACGCTGCGCAGCTCCTCACCGATCAGCAGCCCGGAGAGGTAATCAAGGCTTTCGCCGGCGGTCAGGCGCTCGGTCAGCAACAGGCTCCGGGTGCTGAACAGGCGCCCGGAAACACCTTCGGCGGCGCTTTGTCGGGCGGCGTCGAGGCCGCGAAAAAAGGCTTCATCGCTGCGCTCGATGCCTTGCTCGCGGGCCGGACGCCCGAGAATCGAATGATCACGCAAGACCGCGAACAGCTCGCCGGTCATATGGGTGGTGAAGTGGCTGATCGCGCCGTCGCGTACCGTCACCCATTTACTGTGGGTGCCAGGCAATACCAGCAAGGCATTCTCACGCAGTTCCGGGGCCAGTTGCAGGGCGCCGAACACCTGGGTTTCCTCACCACGAATCACGTTGGGCAGTGCGCTGGCATCGAGCACACCTGGCAGCAGATGCAGCGGGCCAAAGGCGGTATCCACAACCAGCAAACCGTCGACCAGATCGCTGGAAGTAGCTGGGCACAGTGCGTAAGGCACCTCGCGCCAACCCTGACGGCTGCCAATCATGCCGCACGTCAGCGCCGGCAGGCCCGGCCATTGGCGATACCAGTCACCAACCAGTTCTTCATAGGCGCGGGCGAAGTCGCCATCCGGCGTGTGCTGGACGCCCCACGGCCGGCTCTGCATGGCCAGCACCTGACCGCCTTCACCCAGTAGATAGGCGCGTAGCGATGAGGTGCCCCAGTCGAGGGCGATCAGCGTCGGCGTGAGGCGTTCGGTCATGAGGCACTCCAGCCCAGTTCTCGGGAAATGGCGACGGCACAGGCGATCACGTCCGGGCGCAACTCGTGCAAGCGCGCTTCCGGCATGTAAGGAATGGCACTGGCGACACTCAGCGCGGCGACGATCTGCCCGCTGGCATCGCGCACTGGCGCAGCGACACAACGCACGCCCAGCTCGTTCTCTTCCAGATCAAAGCTGAAGCCGCCTTCGGCATAGCGGCTCATAAGCCCACGGAAATCGTCCCAGGGAGTGAATTCTTCACGCAGACCAGACTGCCCGGCGCGACGCTGCAGGCCCTGCTCATAGAACTCAAGCCATTGCGCTTCAGGCAGATCGAGCATCAGTGACTTGCCGATGCCGGTCAGCGCCAGCGGCATACGCAGGCCAATCCGCGAGCGCATTTCCAGGCCACGGCTGCTCGGCAATTTCTCGATGTAGAGCACATCGCCGTCGTCTCGAATGCCCAAATGCACAGTGTCTTGGGTAAGGCGTGCCAGCGCTTCGAGGTGGGGCCGCGCAACGTTTGCCAAGGGCATTTGCGCACGGGCCTTGTAGCCCAGCTCGATGAGCTTGGGGCCGAGCTGATAGCCACCGGCACTGCCACCGATGGCACGCAGGTAACCGGCCTGTACCAAGGCGGCGATCAGACGATGGGTTGTACTACGCGTGCAGCCGATAGTCGCGCCGATGTCGACCAGGCTACTGGCGCCTTGGGCAACGGCGTCGATTACAGCCAGGCCTCTGAACAGCGCCTGGGCACCTGAAGGTGCTTGGTTGTTATTTTTATCGGGCATGGGGCTCTCCTGGAGGTGGACTCTAATCGGCTTTCTATCAATTCTCAATATGCGAGATAAACTCCCATATTATAGGAATTAGTTGTGGCATATGGCATTACGCATGGCCAGCCTGCGGGCGCTCTGTCTAAACTGGCAGCTCCTTCCCGCCACATGGATCTGCGACATGAGCACTGCCGACGAGCACGACGACGAAACCTTCACCGAGAACACGCTGGTTCAGGCCATCGAGAATCAGTTGGAATCCGGTGAGCCGGCCTTCACTCAGTCAGTGCTGAACAAGCTGACGCTGGTAGGCTACGAGCGCGAAGAGATCGTGCAGATGATGGCCATGGTGCTCGCCCACGAAGTGGACGCCATGCTGCGCGAGGATCGTCCCTTCGATGCTGAAGGTTACGAGCAGGCGCTACGCGCCCTGCCGACGCTGCCCGAGGAAAGCTGAACCGGCAATGACCGCGAGCCACCTTTTCCACTGCCTGGCTCGCTGGTAAGGTGTTCCGATAGCCCATGTGGATTAGCTACGGATGCGCAACTCCACCTCTATCCGCTTTTGCCTTGCGCTGCTGGTTGCGGCGAGCAGTTCGGTGCGGAGCCAGGAAACCCTGCGCATCGGCGCCGAAGACGACTGGTATCCCTACACCGCGTACCGTGACGGCAAGATTCAGGGCATGTCAGTGGATATCGTCGAAGCGGCCTTCGGCGCCAGCGACATTCCCATCGAACTGGTGCCATATCCCTATTCGCGCTGCATGCAGATGGCTCACGACGGCCAACTGGCAGCATGCTTCAACACCTCGCCGGACGAGCGTATCGACAGCGACTTTCTGATCCCCCAGGAGCCGCTGTTCAGTGATGACATCCTGCTCTGGGGGCAACGCGGTGTGGCACCCGATGAAAAGCTCGAGCACCTGGACGGGCGCAAGGTCGCCGTGACCATCGGCTATGAGTACGGGCCACGGCTGGATAACGACCAACAGGTGATCCGCGTGCCGGTGCGCCGTGACCTCAGCGGTTTTCTGATGCTGCAACATGGCCGCGTCGACTTCGTCGCAGCCTACCGCGGCACCGCGCAGGCATTGTTTATTGAACACCCCGAGCTACAGGGCCAATTCGCCGTGGTGGCGACCCTGCATCGACCCGAATTGTACCTGAGCTTCTCACGTCACCAGCCCAACGCGGCAGAGCTGGTCAAGCGCTTCGAGCAGGGCATGCGCACCATCCATGACAATGGCCGCTACCAACAGATTCTCGATAGCTGGCAACACGCCCCAGCGAACTGACGCCGGCTTGACTACACTTGCCCTGCGGGGCGCCAGACACCCCCGGAGCCCACGGCAGACGCCGTGTACGACAACAACAGGCAGGAGTCACCATGGCATTTACCGCCGAACTGGTCGCCGAACTGGAAATCCTTTTGCTGTTCAATCTGGACAACGGTCAGGAGGGATTGAAGATCCACCATACTGCAGCACCCTCTGCCGTCGCCGCTGCCGGGCGCCTGCACGAGAAGGGCCTAATCAGCCTCAGCGATGGCGGCTACTTGACCCGCCTGGGTCACGAGGCCGCCGAGCATGCGCAAAGCCTGCGGGCCATTCTCACCGCACCACAACCGGCTTGACCTCTGACCAACGCCTGCTGCCTTGATGGCGGCAGGCACCTCCCCGCGTAACGATCGCGCCAGAGCACTAAGCATCTATTCAGAGTGACTGCTCAGCCCTTCGCAACACAGCTTGCGCTGAAACGGAAACACGCCCTAGTCTTGCTCACCATTCGGCCGAGCCTGAGCATGAAGCGCCACCCGCCCCTACGCCCAGATATTGACGACGGCATTGACCGCAAGGTGCTCACCCAGTTGCGCGCACGCTTCATGCGCATCAATCACGGGCGCCAAGAGCGGGCCATGCAGGCATTATCGAGCCGCCAGCAGCGGGTGCTCACACTTCTGCCACTGTTGTTTCACGTCAATCATCCGCTGCTGCCCGGTTACGTCTCCGCACAGACACCTGCCGGTCTTAGCGGCTTCGAGCCCAGCGCCGAGCTGCTCACCGAGGCACAGCGCCTGACTCGCTCCTTCGCCTACAAACCAGCCCACGGCCCAGCGCCCACGCCAATCCATGGCCTGTTTCTGATGGGCAGCCTTGGTACCGTGGCTCAGGCCGAGCAGAGCGACATGGACCTGTGGCTCTGCCATGCCAGCGACCTTACCGCTGCTGCCCGCGACGAGCTGCGCCGCAAGTGCGACCTGCTGCAAACCTGGGCCGCCAGCCAAGGCACCGAGGCGCATTTCTTCCTGATCGATGCGCAGCGTTTTCGTGCTGGAGAACGCGAAGCGCGACTCACCTCAGACGACTGCGGCACCACTCAACACTTTCTGCTGCTAGACGAGTTCTACCGAACAGCAATCTGGCTGGGTGGCCGCACACCGCTCTGGTGGCTTGTGCCCGCCATCGACGAACACCGCTACGAGCTCTTTACCGCGACCCTGCTGAGCAAGCGCTTCATCCGCGCCGAGGACGTACTCGACCTCGGTCACCTGGCCCATGTGCCTTCCGGGGAATTCATCGGCGCGGGCATGTGGCAGCTGTTCAAGGGCATCGAGTCGCCTTATAAATCAGCGCTCAAGCTACTGCTCACAGAGGTCTACGCCAGTGAGCACCCGCGGGTGGAATGCCTGTCGCTACGCTTCAAACAGTCGGTATACGACGGCTTGCTGGATCTTGACGAGCTCGACCCTTACGTTCTGATCTATCGTCGGTTGGAGGAGTACCTCAAGGCTCGCGGCGAGCCCGAGCGCCTGGAGCTAATGCGCCGCTGTCTGTACCTGAAGGTCAACAAAAAGGTCAGCAAACCGCCGCGTAACCGCGCCAAGAGCTGGCAGCGCCTGTTGCTGGAACGCCTGACCGCCGAGTGGGGCTGGGGCGAACGCCAGTTGGTGATGCTCGACAGCCGCAGCCAATGGAAAGTCCGCCAGGTAAGCGCCGAACGCCGAGCACTGGTCAACGAACTCAATTACAGCTACCGCTTTCTATCCTTATTCGCACGCAACCATGCCGGTGCTGCAGCGCCGGATACCCGTGAACTGGCGGTGCTCGGCCGGCGCCTGTATGCCGCGTTCGAACGTCGGGCCGGCAAGGTGGAGTTCATCAACCCGGGTATCGCTCCGGATCTCGGCGAAGACACCCTGACCCTGGTGTACTGTTCCACGTCGAAGGGCAGCCACTGGGCGCTGTTCAACGGCAGCCTTGGTTCTCAGGAGTGGCTCGACTTCGCACCGCTGCGACAAGCCCGTAGCCTGATCGAACTGCTTGCCTGGGGCCACCGCAACGGCGTCATCGACAGCGGTACGCACCTGTCACTGCACCCAAACGACAGCGACCTCAGCGAATTCGAACTCAGCAACCTACTCACCAGCCTGGCGCAGACGCTGCCCATGCCGCTGGACAGCGTGCCGGAAAGCGCCCTGCTGCGCGCGCGACAACCTAGAGAAGTGCTATTGCTGGTCAACGTCGGCGTCGACCCGCTAAAACAGCACAGTCAGATGAATGTGCACATGACCAGCGAGCGCACGGATCCGCTGGGTTACTCCGGCGTGCGTGAGAACCTGGTGTTGACCCTTGACCTGATCACCCTCAACAGCTGGAACGAGCTCTTGGTGGAGCGCTACGAAGGCCCCAATGCCCTGCTCGACTGCATTGCCGGCCTGCTCAACACGCTGCCTGCCAATGGCGATCGTCCCACCCTGCATGTGCGCTGTTTCTGCCGCAATCGCGCGGTGGCCATCGCCGAGCGTGTAGAGAACCTGCTACGCGAGCTGATCGCCAGTTTCGACAGCGGCGAGCGACAGCGCTATCTGCTGCAAATCACCCGGCGTTATCACCTGCTCGAATTGACGCCTGGCCAGGTTCGTCACATCACACTGGATGACCTGCCAGCGCTGCTCGAACACCTGGCCCAGGATCGTATTGAGTACACCCCCCTGAGGCTCGACCGTAACGCCCTAGAAGGCGAGGATCTGGCGCTGATTCTCAGCGCGGCCCGGCCCGCCTGCATTCAAGTTTTCTATCGTCTGTACGAAGCGGGTACCCAGGCGCAAATCACTGTGCTCGACGAGCATGGCGCGGTGTGGCGCACTCAGGCAACCTTCCATGACGAAGCCAGCCTGCTGGCCCCCCTGCAGCGTTTTCTGCAATCGCTGCTGTACCGGCGCAACGCCACGCTCGCCCTGGAAAGCCCACAGACACCGCTAGAGATCATCTACCAGCAGTTGCAGCCCGCCGCGCCACTACGCGCCCAGCGCCTCGAGCAACGCCCCGCGCCACTGACACAAGTGAGCCAGCCGTTTTACGACGTGCAGGCAATCGTCGAACCCGGCAGCGGCCAGCGCGCCTACATCAGCCTGTACTGCAACCACCGGGAATTCTCCGAACTCGAATACGGCGACAACCTGTTCAGCGCCGTCGCCCGGCATATCCTCGCCCTGCGCAGCGAGGCAGAGCGCTACCCCTGCTACATCACCGACCTGGATCTTTCCGCTCTGCTGGGCGACCGGCAGCCGTCGGTGGTGCACTACTTGCGCTACAAAGCCAGCCTGGAAGAGGCACTGAACAATGCCCTGCGTGCTCTTTAACGCTGATCGGCGTCAGCCACCAGCCAGCGGTGCAACGCCTGTTCGAGCGCAGCATTGATCTTCAGGAGTGTGGAGCGGCATGCAGGCCGGTAGAGCGGGGACTCGCGACGGCCTGAGCAGATTCCCGGGTCGCGACACTCGACCCGGGTCATGGAGCGCTGACCCGTTACGAGTCAGGCGAAGAAGGCAGCCTTAACGGGCGTATTCGCCTGCCGCTTCCGGCTGATATTCCACCGCCAGCAGCGTCAGTTTGAGCTGCTTGCCGCCCGGTGCAGGCCAGTCGATATGCTGGCCGACGCTGAGCCCCAGCAAGGCAGTGCCAACCGGTGCGAGGATCGATACCTTGCCTTCACCGCCAGCATCCTGGGGATAGACCAGGGTAAGGTGATAGTCCTTGCCGCTGCCTTCCTCGCGGCAATGCACGCGCGAGTTCATGGTCACCACGCCTGACGGCACCTGATCGTGGCCGACCACCTCCGCTCGATCCAGTTCGGCCTGCAAGGCTTCGGCAGTCGGGCCGAAATCGTCGAGGCTGTCGAGCAATTGCTCCAGGCGCTGCAGATCGAGGCGGGTAATGGTGATGGTCGGTGTGCTGGCCATGGTGCGGGCATATCTCCTTTGCTGGACGCCAAAAAAGCAAAACCCCATCGAGACGACGGGGTTTTGCACAGGTTGAGCCGACCGTAACACAGCCACCCAAATAAACAAGGGCAGCCTCAGCCCAGCATCAGACGCTCTTCGGCCAAAGCCCGAATGGCCAGGCGACGCCCATCATCGGCGTTACCCCACTCGAGAATTTCCGCCATCAGACGCCCACAACCCAGGCACCTGTCAGCCTCGTTCAAGCAGCAGCGCCGCACACAAGGAGACGCAATGGGCGAATGAGCCAAGGGCCGATCAGCCGCAACGCTTTCAGATTTCATCGAAATCAAGGTTGGCGCCGGACTGTTCAGCAACGATGCGATCAAGCATCTCGCTCAGCAGCTCGTCGCTGGTGTCGCATATCCAGCGCTGGTTGTCCTCTTCATAATCGAAGTGGAAGCCACCAGAGCGGGCCGCCAGCCATAGCTGACGCAGCGCAGGCTGACGGCTGAAAATCAGCTGCGAGCCATTTTCGAAGCGCACCGTCAGCACGCCAGCGGAGTTTTCCAGATCGAGATCCAGATCGCTGTCGTCGAAGATGTCTTCCACCGCCTGCTGCACGGCATCGACCAGGTCGTGGAAACGGGCTTCGGTCAAACTCATTGCACTTACCTCATGAAAGATTCAGCAACATCGTACGCAAAAGAAGGAACCGCCGCGCCCCATTCGGCGCGCGCCAGTATGCCAGGGCAAAGCCCCGCCGGACGGGAACCCCACCGCATAGGCAACATGCCGGGGGGTCGGTATACTCAGGGGCAATTATGCTTTATTACAAGGATTTGACCATGAAGCGGCTGTTCACTGCCCTCATCGCGCTCGTCGCCGTCACCACCCTGCTCAGTGGCTGTGGCCAGAAAGGCCCACTGTACCTGCCGGATGATACCCAGTCCGCACCTGCGCAAGATCAATAAGGACGGCTCATGAACACCTTCGAATACCGCGACGGCTCGCTGTTCGCGGAAGGTGTGGCGTTGTCCGCCGTTGCCCAGCGCTTCGGTACGCCCACTTACGTCTACTCGCGCGCTCACATTGAGGCGCAGTACCGCGCCTACGCCGACGCGCTGGCCGGCATGCCGCACCTGGTGTGTTTCGCCGTCAAGGCCAACTCCAACCTCGGTGTACTGAACGTACTGGCGCGCCTGGGCGCGGGCTTCGACATCGTTTCGCGCGGTGAACTGGAGCGTGTGCTGGCCGCTGGCGGCAGTGCCGACAAGATCGTCTTCTCCGGCGTCGGCAAGACCCGTGACGACATGCGTCGTGCCTTGGAAGTGGGCGTGCACTGCTTCAACGTCGAGTCCACCGACGAGCTGGAGCGCCTGCAACAGGTCGCCGCCGAACTCGGCAAGACCGCGGCGATCTCCCTGCGCGTCAACCCGGATGTGGACGCGGGCACTCACCCGTACATTTCCACCGGTCTGAAAGAAAACAAGTTCGGTATCGCCATCGCCGATGCCGAAGCGGTCTATGCCCGCGCCGCGGCGCTGCCCAACCTGTCCGTGGTCGGCGTCGATTGTCACATCGGCTCGCAGCTGACCAGCCTGCCGCCGTTCCTCGATGCGCTCGACCGCCTGCTGGTACTGGTCGACCGCCTTGCCGAGCAGGGAATCCACCTTCGTCACATCGACCTGGGCGGCGGCCTTGGCGTGCAATACCGCGATGAGCAACCACCACTGGCCGGTGACTACATCCAGGCGGTGCGCCAGCGCATCGAAGGTCGTGACCTGGCACTGGTGTTCGAGCCGGGCCGCTTCATCGTCGCCAACGCCGGCGTGCTGCTGACCCGCGTGGAATACCTCAAGCACACCGAGCACAAGGATTTCGCCATCGTCGACGCGGCGATGAACGACCTGATCCGCCCGGCCCTGTATCAGGCCTGGATGGAAGTGGTGCCGGTGCAGCCGCGCGATGGCGCCAGCCGTCAGTACGACATCGTCGGGCCGATCTGCGAAACCGGTGATTTCCTCGCCAAGGAACGCGATCTGAGCCTGGCCGAAGGTGACCTGCTGGCCGTGCGCTCGGCGGGTGCCTATGGCTTCGTGATGAGCTCCAACTACAACACCCGCGGCCGCGCCGCCGAGGTGATGGTGGATGGCGAACAGGCCTTCGAGGTGCGTCGGCGAGAAACTCTGGACGAACTCTTCGCGGGCGAAAGCCGCCTGCCGGAGTGATGCCGATGTTATTGCGATTTACCAAGATGCATGGCCTGGGCAACGACTTCATGGTCCTCGACCTGGTCAGCCAGCATGCCCATATCCAGCCCAAGCATGCCAAGCAGTGGGGCGATCGCCACACCGGCGTGGGCTTCGATCAGCTGCTGCTGGTCGAGCCGCCGCAGCATCCGGACGTGGATTTCCGTTACCGCATCTTCAATTCCGACGGCAGCGAAGTGGAACAGTGCGGCAATGGTGCGCGCTGTTTCGCCCGCTTCGTGCTGGACAAGCGCCTGACGGTGAAGAAAACCATCCGCGTGGAAACCAAGGGCGGCATCATCGAGCTCCAGGTACGCGCTGATGGCCTGATCACCGTGGACATGGGTGCGCCGCGCCTGGTGCCCGAGCAAATCCCTTTCCAGGCCGACGCCGAAGCCCTGAGCTACGCCGTCGAGGTCGACGGCAAGGCTCACGAGCTGGCAGCGGTATCCATGGGCAACCCCCATGCCGTGCTGCGTGTCGATGATGTCGACAGCGCGCCGGTGCACGAACTGGGGCCGAAGCTGGAGCATCATCCGCGCTTTCCACAGCGGGTGAACGTCGGTTTCCTGCAGATCGTCGACCGCCAGCGCGCACGCCTGCGTGTCTGGGAACGTGGCGCCGGGGAAACCCAGGCCTGCGGTACCGGTGCGTGCGCCGCAGCTGTCGCCGCGATCCGCCAGGGCTGGATGGACTCACCCGTCCAGCTGGAACTGCCGGGCGGCAAGCTGACCATCGAGTGGGCAGGCCCTGGCCAGCCGGTTATGATGACCGGCCCCGCCGTGCGCGTGTACGAAGGACAGGTTCGTTTATGACTGACCAGCAGAATTCGCCCAAGCCCCTGGATTCGGAAACGGTCGCTGCCTACCTGCGCCTACACCCCGAATTCTTCATCGACCACGATGAGCTGATCCCCGAACTACGCATTCCTCATCAGCGCGGCGATACCGTGTCGCTGGTCGAGCGTCAGGTCAAACTGCTGCGCGAGCGCAACATCGAGATGCGCCAGCGCCTGTCGCACCTGATGGACGTGGCACGCGACAACGACCGGCTGTTCGACAAGACCCGCCGCCTGATCCTCGACCTGATGGACGCCAGCAGCCTCGAAGAAGTGGTCAGTTGCGTAGAAGACAGCCTGCGCCGCGAGTTCCAGGTGCCCTTCGTGGGGTTGATCCTGTTCAGCGACACACCGCTGCCCGTTGGCCGTAGCGTCAGCAGTGCGGAGGCCCACCAGGCCATCGGCGGCCTGCTGGCTGGCGGCAAGACCATCTGCGGCGTACTGCGCGAGCACGAGCTGAACTTCCTGTTCGGCGACGCGGGCGCGGACGTCGGCTCGGCGGCGGTGGTCGGTCTTTCCTATCAGGGCCTGCATGGCGTGCTGGCGATCGGCAGTGCCGATTCGCAGCATTACAAGAGCTCTCTGGGCACGCTGTTCCTAGGTTATATCGCCGAAGTCCTATCGCGGGTGTTGCCACGGTTCTCCACCCCGCTGCGCTCGGTCAGGTAATACCCAGATATTCGGAGCACACAAAGGTCGGACTGTAAGCTTCACGCCCGAGCACTCGATGGGTTACGCGGCGCACGAATGCCTGAAGACACGAAGGCCTTGTACCAGGCGCCGCTAACCCATCCTACGGAGTTTTTAGCGTGAAGCTTGCCGCCGACCTTGAGGCCTATCTCGAACACCTGCGCAGCGAGCGCCAGGTGTCTGTCCACACCCTGGATGGCTACCGCCGCGACCTCAGCAAGCTGCTCGCCTATTGCGAGAAGGAACAGCTTACCGAGTGGGCCGCCCTGGATACCTCACGCCTGCGTCGCCAGGTGGCTCGCCTGCACATGGAAGGTCAGTCGGCACGCAGCCTCGCACGCCTGCTTTCGGCCACTCGCGGCCTCTATCGCTACCTGATCCGTGAAAAGCATTGCCGCCACGACCCCGCCAGCGGCCTGACACCGCCCAAAGGCGAACGCAGGCTGCCAAAGGTGCTGGATGTGGATCGCGCCAGCCAATTGCTCGATGGCGCCCAGGAAGACGATTTAATCGCCCGCCGCGATCACGCGATGCTCGAGCTGTTCTATTCCTCGGGGCTGCGCCTGTCGGAACTGGTCGCGCTAAATATCGACGGCCTCGACCTGCCTGCAGGCTTGGTGCGAGTGGTCGGCAAGGGCAACAAGGTGCGTGAGCTGCCGGTCGGCAGCAAGGCCCGTGAAGCCATGGAGCAATGGCTGCCTCTGCGCGCCCTGGCCAACCCGGCGGATGGCGCGGTATTCATCAGCCGCCAGGGGCGACGCATCGGCGCCCGTGCGGTGCAGCTGCGGGTTCGCCAGGCAGGTATCAGCGAGTTGGGTCAGCACATCCATCCGCACATGCTGCGTCACTCCTTCGCCAGCCATATGCTCGAATCCTCCCAGGATCTGCGTGCGGTACAGGAGCTACTGGGCCATGCCGACATCGCCACCACGCAGATCTACACCCACCTGGACTTCCAGCACCTGAGCAAGGTCTACGACAGCGCTCATCCACGGGCCAAACGCAGCAAGGAACAGGACTCATGAGCATCCGTCTGGTCACCTTCGACCTCGATGACACCCTGTGGGACAACCGCCCGGTGATACTGGGTGCCGAGACCGCCATGCGTGACTGGATCAGCGCCCACGCACCGCGCCTGGCAAGCCAGCCGGTGGATTACCTGGGGCAGACCCGCGGTCGCCTGCTGGAGGCCGAGCCTAGCCTGAAGTATCGCCTTAGCGAGCTGCGCCGCCGCACCCTGCGTCACGCCCTGGAAGGTGTCGGTCATGCTCCCGACGAAGCCCAACACCTGGCCGAAGGCGCCTTCCAGGCCATGCTCGAAGCGCGGCACGCGATCACCTTCTTTGCCGATACCGTCGCCACACTGGAGCAGCTAGCCAACCAGTACCATCTAGGCGTGATCACCAACGGTAACGCCGACGTACGCCGCCTGGGGCTGGCCGACTACTTCAGCTTTATCCTCTGCGCCGAAGAGCTGGGCGTCGGCAAACCCGATCCCAAACCATTCCAGGAAGCGCTCAGCCGCTCCGGCATGCACGCCGAACAGGCTGTGCATATTGGTGATCATCCGGGTGACGATATCGCCGGCGCACGCGCAGCAGGCTGGCGCGCGGTGTGGTTCAACCCCCAAGGCAAGGCCTGGGATGGCGACGACGAGGCCGACGCGCAGATCCGCAGCCTCAGCGAGCTACCGGCACTGCTGCAACGCTGGGCGTAGTGTTGGTGGGCTAAAGCCCACCCTACAGGGGTGATTGTCGCAGGGTGGGCTTCAGCCCACCAATCGCATGTTCAGCAGCGCATTCTCGGCGACCAAAAAGCAAAAGCCCGCCTGAGAAGGCGGGCTTTTTCGTGTGCAACCGGCTTTGCCTCAGATGGGGCGACTGCCGTATTTGCTGTCTGGCTTCTTGGGCGGATCGGAAACCACGTTGGGCTCCACTTCCTGCACCTTGCCACCACGGGAGAGGAACTCTTCCATGGCGCGAGCCAGTGCATCGCGTTCCTTCTGCTTGGCTTCGACACTCGGCAGCTCTTCAACTTCGACAGCCTTCTTCGCTTTGCCCTTGGCGGGCGCCGCGCTATCGGACTCGCTGTCGTCATCGGCTACATCACCATCCGCGGCCGCCAGCTCCTCGCCGTCGTCCTCGTCTGCGCCTTCCAGCTCGTCTTGTTCCAGTTCTTCGTCGCTCATGTTCAGCCTCATGACTTGCGAAAAGCAGGTTAGTTATAGCCCAGTCGTCCAACGTTGCCGAACGCCTGGAAAAAATTCAATTTGCCGTACCTTGCAAGGTCGCCAACACTCGACGCGCACCACCCTGCTCACGGTGCTCGCCCAGGTAAATCCCTTGCCAGGTGCCCAGTGCCAGACGCCCATTACTCACGGGCAGCTGCAACTGAACGCCCAACACGCTCGACTTGAAGTGCGCAGGCAGATCGTCCGGGCCTTCGTCGCAGTGCTCATACCCCGTTGCGTCCTCAGGGACGAGACGGCGAAAAAAGCGCTCGAAGTCACGGCGTACCGCCGGGTCGGCATTCTCGTTGACGGTCAGTGACGCCGACGTGTGCTGCAGCCACAGGTGTAACAGACCTACCCTGTAGCTCGCCAGTTCCGGTAACGCATCCTGCAACTCATCGGTTACGAGGTGAAAGCCTCGTGCCCGTGGACGCAAGCTGATCAGCCGTTGCTGCCACATATCGTCGTCCTCTTTTCAACGGGCGCATTCTAGCGCGCCGTAGAAAAAAACAAAGGGCGCCTGAGCGCCCTTTGCGATTGTTCGACCATCATTTTTCGTGATGAGGTGCTGGAAGGCCGAAACCTTCAGCCCAGGTCGATCAGATCACTTCTTGTTGGTGAACTCGGGATAGGCTTCCATCCCGCACTCGACCAGGTCGACACCTTCGTATTCCTCTTCCTCGGATACCCGCAGGCCAACCGTTACCTTGATGATGCCCCAGACGATCAGGCTGGCAATGAACACCCAGGCGAAGATGCTGGCGATACCCAGCAGCTGTGCGCCAAGGCTGGCGTCGCTATTGGTCAGGCAGACGGCCAGGGTGCCCCAGATACCGGCAGCGCCGTGTACGGAGATGGCACCGACCGGATCGTCGATCTTGATCTTGTCGAAGCCGAGGATAGCGAACACCACCAGCACACCACCGACACCACCGATCAAGGTGGCCTGCAGCGCAGTCGGGGTCAGCGGTTCGGCGGTGATCGACACCAGGCCAGCCAACGCACCGTTGATGGCCATGGTCAGGTCAGCCTTGCCGAACAGGATGCGCGCTACGATCAGCGCAGCGATCAGGCCACCAGCAGCGGCCATGTTGGTGTTGACGAACACCTGAGCGACGGCGTTGGCGTCTTCGATGGTGCTCATCTTCAGCTGCGAGCCACCGTTGAAGCCGAACCAGCCCATCCACAGGATGAACATGCCCAGGGTAGCCAGCGGCAGGTTGGCGCCCGGGATGGCGTTGATCTGGCCATTGGCGCCGTACTTGCCCTTACGCGCACCGAGCAGGATCACACCGGCCAGAGCGGCCGCAGCGCCCGCCATGTGTACGACACTGGAACCGGCGAAATCGAGGAAACCGGCTGCGTCGAGGAAACCGCCGCCCCATTTCCAGAAGCCCTGAACCGGGTAGATGATCGCGGTCATGACCACCGCGAAGGCGATGAACGACCACAGTTTCATGCGCTCGGCCACGGCACCCGACACGATGGACATGCAGGTAGCAGCGAACACGATCTGGAAGAAGAAGTCCGAACGTGCGGCGTAATAGGGGGCGTCTTCGCCACCGGCCAGCACGGACTCGACGCTGTTCTCGTCACCGATCAGAAAGCCGAAGTTCGGCAGGATGCCGCCTTCAGGGCTGGAGTACATGATGTAGTAGCCGATCAGCAGATACATGATGCAGGCGATGGCAAACAGGGCCACGTTCTTGGCGAGAATCTCGGTGGTGTTCTTGGCGCGTACCAGGCCTGCTTCGAGCATGGCGAAGCCCGCCGCCATCCACATCACCAGGGCGCCACAAATCAGGAAGTAGAAGGTATCGAAACCGTACTGCAGTGCAGTCAATGCTGTGTTGTCCATTATTCATTCACCTCTGGCCGTTGCGCTTTTAGCAGCGCTGTTCGGTCGAGGCGCCCGGGTTGGCTCCGGGCGCACTCCGTGTGCTTTGGGCCCGCCGCAAGCAGCGGGCCCCTGATACTTACAGGATGTAGCCACGCTCGTTGTGCTGAGCCAGGTCGAGGCCGACCGACTCTTCTTCTTCAGTGACACGCAGCCCCATCACCACATCGATGACCTTGAGGATCACGAAGGTCACGATGGCGGTGTAGATCACGGTAAAGGCGACGCCTTTGAACTGGATCCACAGCTGCAGGCCGATGTTCTCGACTTCGCCGAAACCGCCCAGGGCAGGTGCTGCGAAGATACCGGTCAGCAGCGCGCCGACGATGCCGCCCACGCCGTGTACGCCGAAGACGTCGAGGGAATCGTCGTAGCCCAGCTTGCGCTTGAGGCTGGTGGCGCAGAAGAAGCAGATCACGCCAGACGACAGACCGATGATCATCGCGCCCATCGGGCCGACGGTGCCGGCAGCAGGGGTGATGGCAACCAGACCTGCGACCACACCGGAGGCGATGCCCAGAGCACTTGGCTTACCGTGTGCGACCCACTCGGCGAACATCCAGCTCAGGGCAGCAGCAGCGGTAGCGATCTGGGTAACCAGCATGGCCATGCCAGCGGTCTGGTCAGCGGCAGCAGCGGAGCCGGCGTTGAAGCCGAACCAGCCGACCCACAGCATCGCAGCACCGATCAGGGTGTAACCCAGGTTGTGCGGCGCCATGGCCACGCTCGGGAAACCCTTGCGCTTGCCGAGCACGATGCACGCCACCAGGCCAGCGATACCGGCGTTGATGTGCACCACGGTGCCGCCAGCGAAGTCCAGCACGCCCCAGTCCCACATCAGTGCACCGTCGCCGCCCCAGACCATGTGCGCGATTGGCGCATAGACCAGGGTGAACCATACGGTCATGAACACCAGCATCGCCGAGAACTTCATGCGCTCGGCAAAGGCACCGACAATCAGTGCAGGGGTGATGATGGCGAAGGTCATCTGGAAGGTGACGAACACGCTTTCCGGGAAGGCCGCGGTCAGCGATTCCTTGGTCAGGTTACCGAGAAACATGTTGCCCAAACCGCCCACGAAGGAGCTGAAGTTGGTCACACCAGCTTCCATCCCGGTGGTGTCGAACGCCAGGCTGTAGCCGTAGGCGAACCACAGGAGGCTCATCAACGCGGTAATGGCAAAGCACTGCATCATCACCGAGAGGACGTTCTTGGAACGCACCATGCCTGCGTAGAACAGCGCCAGACCGGGGATGGTCATGAACAGCACCAAAGCAGTGGCGGTCAGCATCCAGGCGGTGTCACCGGAATTCAGCGTCGCCTCCTGAGCCATGGCCAAGCCTGGGAAAAACAGGGACGAAAGGGCTCCGAGCCCTGCGACTTTTCGCAGAGTCATGATTTAACTCCTGGGACGATTTGGGGGGTGGGGGGCGGAGCTTAGATCGCGTCGGTATCGGTTTCGCCGGTACGGATGCGGATCGCCTGCTCTAGGTTTACAACGAAAATCTTGCCGTCACCGATCTTGCCGGTGTTGGCAGCCTTGGTGATTGCTTCGATGACACGATCCAACTGATCGTCGGCGATGGCCACATCGATCTTCACCTTGGGCAGGAAGTCGACGACATATTCGGCACCGCGGTACAGCTCGGTGTGACCTTTCTGACGACCGAAGCCTTTCACTTCGGTCACGGTGATGCCTTGCACCCCGATTTCCGATAGCGACTCGCGGACGTCGTCCAGCTTGAACGGCTTGATGATGGCAGTGACTAGTTTCATGAAACTCTCTCCCGTGTAAGGTGGACTTGCCCCAGGAATTATTACCCCGCTGCAAGTCTAAGCTCAGTGTCTGGCTTTTGTATGCACCGGTTGCCAAGACAGGCTGATCCGATACCACCAACTGCTCCCGGCGAAACATTCCCCGCCCGCACGATACAACCGAACCGCATCGGTGCATGGGTCAGTAGCGACTAAGCAGAAAGCTTGCCAATAACGGCAAAGCGCCTCGTTGCAGGACGTTACGGGCCTACAAAGGCTTGCCTGGAAGTCTTCCGAGCGGATGTCGCACCAGAACAGCGCCACGCAGCCCCCTCAATCGCACACTATTGGTGCGCCAACGTCAGGCAGCCCTAAAAACACGCCGTGCTACACTGCCGACACTCGTTTTCGGAAGGTTCCCATGCTGCCACCCAAAGCTCTGCTCGACGCCCTCAGCAGCCAGGCCACGCGCCTGCTCAGCGGTGATACCCCCTTGCCACGCAGTGAAATCGAGAGCCAGCTCAAGGCTCTATTGCAGAGCACCCTCAGCAAGCTGGATCTAGTCAGCCGCGAAGAATTCGACAGCCAAATGGTGGTGCTGGCCCGTACCCGTGCACGTCTCGAGGCCCTGGAAGCCAAGGTCGCAGAAATCGAGTCGCGCAGCGCGCCAGCACAGCAAATACCAGTCGAGTAACATACTCGGCAGTAGGGGCGGTTGTCGTTCAACGCGACCGCACAGCAGCGCCGGTAGCACCCAAAGATCAAGGAGTGATCGATGTCATTGGCCGTAGTCCACAGCCGCGCCCAGGTTGGTGTAGACGCCCCCATCGTTACCGTAGAGGCCCATTTGGCCAACGGCCTGCCGTCCCTGGCGCTGGTCGGGTTACCGGAAGCGGCAGTCAAGGAAAGTAAGGATCGTGTGCGCAGCGCCATCCTCAATTGCGCTCTGGATTTTCCGCCTCGTCGTATCACCTTGAATCTGGCACCAGCCGATTTACCAAAGGACGGCGGCCGTTTCGACCTTGCCATTGCCCTGGGCATTCTGGCCGCCAGCAGCCAGGTACCAGCAGACTCCCTGACCCCGCTCGAATGCCTTGGCGAACTGGCGTTATCTGGCGCCATCCGTCCAGTACAAGGCGTGCTGCCTGCAGCTTTGGCGGCTCGAGAAGCTGGGCGCACCCTTGTGGTGCCCAAGGAAAATGCCGAAGAAGCCAGCCTGGCGTCAGGGCTGACGGTGCTGGCGGTCGGTCATCTCTTGGAACTGGTCGCTCACCTGAACGGCCAGACGCCATTGGCCGTTTACCAAGCTCAAGGCCTGCTACGCCACACTCAACCCTATCCGGATCTGGCCGAAGTGCAGGGGCAAATTGCTGCCAAGCGTGCTCTGCTGGTGGCTGCTGCCGGGGTGCACAATCTGCTGCTGAGCGGCCCACCTGGCACGGGCAAAACGCTACTGGCGAGCCGTCTACCCGGCTTGCTGCCGCCCCTTACAGAAGAAGAGGCCCTGCAGGTTGCGGCGATTCGCTCGGTCGCCAGTCACACCCCTTTACAGAGCTGGCCGCAGCGACCATTTAGGCATCCCCATCACAGCGCATCGGGGCCGGCGTTGGTGGGTGGCGGCAGTCGTCCTCAACCCGGAGAAATCACCCTCGCTCACCACGGAGTGCTGTTCTTGGACGAGTTGCCCGAGTTCGACAGGCGCGTCCTCGAGGTGCTCAGAGAGCCACTTGAAAGCGGTCATATCGTTATCGCCCGGGCCCGCGACAAAGTCAGCTTCCCTGCCAGGTTCCAACTCGTCGCCGCCATGAACCCCTGCCCCTGCGGCTTTCTCGGTGACCCCAGCGGCCGCTGCCGCTGCAGCCCGGATCAGATCCAGCGCTATCGCGGCAAGCTGTCCGGCCCGCTGCTCGATCGCATCGACCTGCATATTACCGTTGCCCGAGAAAGCACGGCGCTCGGCATGCCACAGGAAAGCCGCGAAAGCAGTGCAACAGCGGCGGCTCGAGTCGCCGCGGCGCGGGATATCCAGTTACGCCGCCAGGGTGTCGCCAATGCCTTTCTCGACCTACCAGGATTACGTGAGCACTGCGCCCTGAGCGACATCGACCGCCAATGGCTGGAGCACGCTTGCGAACGCCTGACCTTATCACTGCGTTCCGCTCACCGCGTGCTCAAGGTAGCACGCACACTGGCAGATCTGCAGGCGCAAGAGGCGATCAGCCGCCAGCATCTGGCAGAAGCTCTGCAGTACCGCACCAACCTGTGAAGGATGCAGAAATAAGCTGAACAAAACCGCAAGCAAACCTATCGATAGCTGGCACATTCAAGAACCTGACTATCGTGATGGTACAATCGCGGGCCTTCCGCCTTTGGCGGCCATCCGATAGACCGAGTCGTTTCTCCATCCGTCCGCCTGCCTGATCTGGCCTAAGCTCGAACAGGTATACGCGTATCTCATGGACTGACTCCGACCAAGGAGAGCTAGCTCAATGGAGGCACCTCTGTCTTCCCGCTCCACCCTCAACCCGCCGGTTTTCTACGGCTCAACCTTTCTGATCGCCTGCCTGGTGATCTACAGCACCGTGTTCAAGGACAACGCCCAGAGCGTATTCGGTGCCACACAAGCCTGGATCATCGAGAACGCTAGCTGGGTTTACATCCTCGCCGTTGCCCTGATTCTGCTTTTCGTGGTGTTCCTCGCGGTGAGTCGTTATGGCGACATCAAGCTTGGCCCCGATCACAGCGAGCCTGAATACAACAACACCACCTGGTTCTCCATGCTGTTCTGCGCGGGCATGGGTATCGGCCTGATGTTCTTTGGCGTGGCAGAGCCGGTGATGCACTTCATCGATCCGCCGGTGGGCGACCCGCAGACCGTCACCGCGGCGAAGGAAGCGATGAAGCTGACCTTCTTCCACTGGGGCCTGCATGCCTGGGCAATCTACGCCATCGTCGCACTGATCCTCGCCTACTTCGCCTACCGACATAACCTGCCTCTGACCCTACGCTCAGCGCTCTACCCACTGATCGGCGACCGTATCTACGGCCCCATCGGTCATGCGGTAGACATCTTCGCGGTAATCGGCACCGTGCTCGGTGTGGCGACCTCGCTGGGCTACGGTGTACTGCAGATCAATACCGGGCTGAACCACCTCTACGGCCTGCCGACCACCACCACGGTGCAAATCGGCCTGTTGATCTTCACCATGCTGCTGGCGACGATTTCTGTGGTCAGTGGCCTGGACAAGGGCATTCGCCGCCTCTCCGAGCTGAACATGATCCTGGCTGTCGGCCTGCTGCTGATCGTGCTGGTGCTCGGCCCCACCGTATTCATCCTGCAGACCTTCGTGCAGAACACCGGTGGCTACCTGTCGGAGATCGTCAGCAAGACCTTCAACCTCTACGCCTACGAGCCAACCGACTGGATCGGTGGCTGGACGCTGTTCTACTGGGGCTGGTGGCTGTCCTGGTCGCCCTTCGTGGGCCTGTTCATCGCGCGTATTTCCCGCGGTCGCACGATTCGCCAGTTCATCAGCGGCGTACTCGTAGTACCGGCTGGTTTCACGCTGTTGTGGATGACCGTATTCGGCGACACCGCCATTCACATGATTCTGGTCGACGGCGTCACCGACCTTGCCGAAGCGGTGAACAAGGACAGCTCTCTGGCGCTGTTCGCCTTCCTCGAACACTTCCCGATGTCGATGATCCTGTCGCAGATCGCGGTGCTGATGATCGTGGTGTTCTTCGTCACCTCGGCAGACTCCGGTGCCATGGTGGTGGATATGCTCGCCTCCGGCGGCAAGGATCAGACGCCGGTCTGGCAGCGCATTTTCTGGGCGGCGCTGATGGCGGTAGTGGCCGCCTCGCTGCTGCTGGCCGACGGCCTCAAAGCACTACAGACCGCGACCATCGCCAGCGCCCTGCCCTTCGTGGTAGCACTGATGGCGTCGATGTGGGGCCTGCTGCGTGCTCTGCAGCTGGACGCGGCCAAACGTGGCCTACGTGATCAGGTGTCGCTAAGCTCGCGCGGCAGCTCCGGCCCCGGCGGTTGGCAGCGTCGTCTGCGTAGCATGGTCATGCTGCCTCGTCGTTCTCATGTGAATCGCTTCATCAGCGAAACCGTCCTGCCAGCCTGCGAGCAGGTTGCAGATGAACTGCGCAAGCAGGGCCGTGAAGCCAAGGTAGAAAGCGGCGAGGATGGCCGCGTGACGCTATCGGTCAGCCATGGCAGCGAGGCGGACTTCCAATATCAGGTGCGGCCACGCGCGCTGATCCAGCCAAGCTTCGTGATGCGCGACACCCGCGATGACACCAACGAAGAGCGCAAGTATTTCCGCGCCGAAGTCCATCTGGACGAAGGTGGCCAGGATTACGACGTGATGGGCTGGAACCGCGAAGAAGTGATCGGCGATATCCTCGACCAGTACGAGCGCCATATGCACTTCTTACACATGACGCGCTAACGCTTCACGCAAAACAGAACGCCCGGGCCAATGCCCGGGCGTTTTCGTTATGGCCGCGTATTCGTATCGGCGGGCGGTTCCAGCTGGCGCGTTGATGACATCCATGACGAGTAGGAGCCGGCTTGCCGGCGATACTATGGATACGCGTCTCGCCCGCAAGCCGGCTCCTACGGACGTCGACAGCGAAGCAACGCCCTCAGAAACAACAATGCCCGCCTTGCTGACGCAGGGCGGGCATTGCTTGCGACCGAAAGGCTCAGTGAGCGGGCCTGACCTCCGGCCGGGCAGAAATAGCCACCTGACTTTCTTCCATGACCTGCTGAATCGCCTTGCGCCGCCGCTCTTCCGCGCGGTGGGCGAAGAACCATACCAGGAAGGTAACGAAGGACACCGCCAGCAGGATCAAACTGGCCACGGCATTGATTGCCGGAGTAACCCCCAGGCGTACTTTGGAGAAAACCTCCATCGGCAGCGTGGTGGCGCCAGGACCGGACACGAAGCTGGCCAGCACCAGATCATCGAGGGACAGCGCGAAAGACATCATGCCGCCAGCCACCAACGAAGGCGCGATCATCGGAATGGTGATCACGAAGAACACCTTCCAGGGCCTCGCGCCAAGATCCATCGCAGCTTCCTCGATGGACAGATCCAACTCACGCAGACGCGCCGAAACCACCACGGCCACATAAGCCGAGCAGAAGGTGGTGTGGGCGATCCAGATGGTCATCATGCCGCGTTCTGCCGGCCAGCCGACCAGTTGCGCCATGGCCACGAACAGCAGCAGCAACGACAGACCGGTGATCACCTCGGGCATGACCAGCGGCGCCGTAACCAGGCCGCCAAACAGCGTGCGCCCTTTGAAGCGGTGCACCCGGGTCAGTACGAAGGCCGCCATGGTGCCCAGCGCCACTGCGGCGATCGCCGTGTAGCAGGCGATTTCCAGGGAGCGCCACACCGCGCCCATCAACTGTCGGTCATCGAGCAGGCTGACGTACCACTTGAACGACCAGCCACCCCACACCGTTACCAGCCGCGAGGCGTTGAACGAGTAGATCACCAGGATGAACATCGGCAGATAGATGAACGCGAAACCGACCCAAAGCATGAGGGTGGAGAAACGGAAGTTTTTCATGCTTTGCCCTCCATTTCTTTCGCTTGGTTCTTGTTGAACAGAATGATCGGAATCAACAGCAGCGCCAGCATCACTACCGCCAGGGCGGAGGCAACCGGCCAGTCACGGTTGTTGAAGAACTCTTGCCACAACACCTTGCCGATCATCAGCGTTTCCGGGCCGCCAAGCAGCTCGGGAATGACGAACTCGCCCACCACCGGAATGAACACCAGCATGCAGCCAGCGATGATGCCGTTCTTCGACAACGGCACGGTGATTTTCCAGAAGCTGTTGAAGTTGCTCGAGCCGAGATCCGAGGCAGCCTCCAGCAGGCTTTGATCGTGCTTCACCAAGTTGGCGAACAACGGCAGGATCATGAACGGCAGGTACGAATAGACGATGCCGATGTATACCGCGGTGTTGGTGTTGAGGATCTGCAGCGGCGTGTCGATCAGACCGATGCTCTGCAAGAAGCCATTGAGCAGGCCGTTGTTGCTGAGGATGCCCATCCACGCATAGACGCGGATCAGGATCGCAGTCCAGGTCGGCATCATCACCAGCAGCAGGAGAACCATCTGGGTCTCCTTTTTCGCGCGGGCAATGGCGTAAGCCATCGGGTAACCGATCAGCAGGCAGGCAACGGTGCTGATGAAGGCGATCTTCAACGAGCCCAGGTAGGCAGCCACGTACAGCTCATCTTCACTGAGGAAGATGTAATTACCCAGGTTGAGCACCACCTGCAGGGTGTTGTCCACCCAGGTGTAGATTTCCGTGTACGGCGGAATCGCCACGTCGGCTTCGGCGAAGCTGATCTTCAGCACGATGATGAAGGGCAGCAGGAAGAACAGGAACAGCCAGATGAACGGAACGCCGATCACCAGGTGTCGGCCGGTTGGCAGTCGCTTGGTCAGGCTGCTCATTTTCATGACTGCAGCACCACGCCGCTGTCGTCTTCCCAGAACACCACTACCGGGTCATCCCAGGTCGGTCGTTTGCCACGGCGCTCGGCGTTGGCGATGAAGCACTGCACGATCTGCCCCGAGGTGAGCTTGACGTAGTACACCGAGTGGCCGCCCAGGTAGGCGATATCGTGAACGCTGCCGTGGCTCCAGTTGTAGTCCGGGTGCTCGTGGTCGCTGGGCAGTTGTGTGGCCATCAGCAGCTTTTCCGGACGCATCGCATAGGTGACCTGGGTCTCCTGGGCGCGGGTGCTGATGCCATGGCCGATGTAGATCGGCTTGTCGAGCTGCGGGCAGTTGATCACCGCGTGGTCGGTGTCATCGTGAACGATCTCACCTTCGAACAGGTTGACGTTGCCGATGAACTCGCAGACCAGGCGGCTGGCCGGCGTTTCGTAGATGTCGATGGGGCTGCCGATCTGCGCGATCCAGCCCAGGTGCATGATGGCGATGCGCTGGGCCATGGTCATGGCCTCTTCCTGGTCGTGGGTCACCATCACGCAGGTCACGCCGACGCGCTCGATGATTTCCACCAGTTCCAGCTGCATCTGCGAACGCAGTTTCTTGTCCAGCGCGCCCATGGGCTCGTCGAGCAGCAGCAGCTTGGGTTTCTTCGCCAGGGAGCGGGCCAGGGCCACGCGCTGACGCTGGCCACCGGAAAGCTGATGGGGCTTGCGCTTGGCGTACTGGCTCATCTGCACCAGCTTGAGCATTTCAGCGACGCGAGCTTCGATCTCGGCCTTGGGCAGCTTGTCCTGCTTGAGGCCGAAGGCAATGTTGTCGGCTACGCTCATGTGCGGGAACAGCGCGTAGGACTGGAACATCATGTTGATCGGCCGCTCGTAGGCCGGCATGTCAGTAATATCCTGGCCATCGAGAAAGATGCGCCCTTCGGTGGGCCGCTCGAAGCCGGCGAGCATGCGCAGCAGAGTCGACTTGCCCGAACCGGAGCCACCGAGCAGGGCGAAGATCTCACCCTTATTGATGGTCAGCGACACATCGTCGACGGCAATGGTCTCATCGAACTTCTTGGTCACGCGCTCGATCTTGACCAGCACCTCTTTCGGTTGCTGGCTCCCTTCGATGACCTTCTTGTAGGTACTGGAAGCAACTGCCATTACCAAACTCCCGCAGCAAAAATGGCGCCCGGCAAAGGCCGGGCGCTAATGGGTTCATCTTCCGGACTTGATCTTCGTCCAGCTTCGCGTCATCAGGCGCTGCGCCGTGGGCGGCAGTTCGGCTGAGATGTACAACTTGTCCAGAACGGCCTGCGGTGGGTACACCGACTCGTCCTGGCGAATGTCCTGATCCATCAACTCCCCAGCCTTGGTGTTGGGGTTGGCGTAACCGACATAGTCACTGACCCCAGCGATCACTTGTGGATCGAGCAGGTAGTTGATGAAGGCATGGGCCTGCTCGACGTTGCCGGCATCCTTGGGGATAGCGAGCATGTCGAACCACAGGTTGGCGCCCTCCTTGGGAATCGCATAGGCGATTTCGACGCCCTTTCCGGCCTCCGCGGCACGGTCTGCGGCCTGTAAAACATCACCGGAGTAACCGAAGGCCACGCAGATGTTGCCGTTGGCCAGATCGCTGATGTATTTCGAGGAGTGGAAGTAGCTCACGTAGGGCCGTACTTCCAGCAGCTTGGCTTCGGCCTTGGCGTAATCATCGCCACTCTGGCTGTTCGGATCGAGGCCCAGGTAATTGAGTACCGAGGGAATCATCTCGTCCGCCGAATCGAGGAAGGAGACACCACAGGTGGCCAGCTTCTTCATGTTCTCCGGCTCGAACAGCACGGCCCAGGAGTCGATTTCGTCGACACCCAGCACTTCCTTGACCTTGGCGACGTTGTAGCCAATGCCGTTGGTGCCCCACAGGTAAGGAACCGCATATTGATTGCCCGGGTCGTTGGCTTCGAGTTGCTTGAGCAGCGCCGGGTCGAGATTATTCCAGTTCGGCAGCTTGCTACGGTCGAGCTTCTGGAACGCGCCCGCCTTGATCTGCTTGCCGAGAAAATGGTTGGACGGCACCACCACGTCGTAGCCGGTACGGCCAGCGAGCAGTTTGCCTTCCAGGGTTTCGTTGGAGTCGAAGACGTCGTAGACCGGCTTGATACCCGTGGCCTTCTGGAATTCGGCCAGCGTTTCCTCGCCGATGTAATCGCTCCAGTTGTAGATATGCACGGTACCGTCCGCATGTGCCAGGGTTGCCAAGCCAACCGAAAGCGCGGTCGTTGTCAGGATCTTGCCCAAGGGAAAATGCACAGGTCGTCCTCTTCTTGTGGCTCATCACCAATCGGTGACACATCGCGGTTTGAGTGAGCGGCGCAAATCAAGCGCAGCGCTCGGCAGGCGGCGATCCGCCCGTTGCCTTGCAGGAACACGAGCCGCGGCGCCAAACAGCGCCGCGGTTATCACGCGATCAGCGACCGGACTTGATCTTCGTCCAGCTGCGGGTCATGGCGCGCTGGGCAGCCGGCGGCAGATCCGGGAAGGCGTAGAGCTTGCCCATGGTTTCCTCGGTCGGATAGATACCCGGGTCGTTGCGGATGGCTTCATCCACCAGTGCAGTCGCCTTGGCGTTGCCGTTGGGGAACTGCACTTCGTTGGTGATTTCAGCCATGATTTCCGGCTTCATCAGGAAGTTCATGAAGGCGTAAGCCGACTCGACGTTTTCCGCATCGGCAGGGATGGCAACCATGTCGAAGAAAGTACCGGCACCTTCCTTCGGAATGTTGTAGGCCACATTGACCTTGCCACCGGCTTCCTCAGCGCGGGACTTGGCCTGGTACACGTCACCCGAATAGCCCACGGCTACGCAGAGGTTGCCGTTGGCCAGGTCGGAAATGTACTTGGACGAATGGAAGTAGGTGACCGAAGGACGGATCTTCAGGAACAGCTCTTCAGCTTCCTTCAACTGCTTCGGATCGGTGCTGGTCGGCTCGTAGCCCAGGTACTGCAGTGCGATCGGCAGGATCTCGGTTGGCGAGTCGAGGAACGACACGCCACAGGACTTCAGCTTCTCGATGTTTTCCGGCTTGAACAGCAGATCCCAGGAGTCCACCGGTGCGTTCTCGCCCAGTGCCGCCTTGACCTTGTCAGGGTTGAAGCCGATGCCGATCGAACCCCACATGTACGGGAAGGCGTACTGGTTACCCGGATCACTGACTTCGACAGTTTTCAGCAGGTTCTTGTCCAGGTTTTCCCAGTTCGTCAGCTTGGACTTGTCCAGCGGCTGATAAATCTTGGCCTTGATGTGCTTGGCCAGGAAGTTGTTCGACGGCACCACGATGTCGTAACCGGATTTGCCGGCGAACAGCTTGGCTTCCAACGTTTCGTTGGAATCGAAGACGTCGTAGGTGACCTTGATGCCGGTTTCCTTGGTGAACTTGGCCACGGTGTCCGCAGCAATGTAGTCCGACCAGTTGTAGACGTTCAGTACCTTGCTATCTGCCTGCGCCATACCGGCCACGGTGCCGGCCAGCGTCACGGCTAGCAGAGTCTTGCCGAAAGTCTTGATCATGCGGTTCAGCTCCATTTGTGGTGTTGATTATTCGGGTTGCCACGCAATGCTGCATGGCCCCTTTTATGGCCGGCGCAGTCTGGCGATAACTGCCTTGTCGCTCAAGCCTTAAACCAGTAAAGCACGGGCAGTGAGATCCAGGCATTTGCGGGCCTTGTCCACCAACTCGTCGATTTCCGTCTTGCTGATCACCAGTGGCGGAGAAATGATCATGGTGTCGCCCACGGCGCGCATGATCAGCCCGTTCTCGAAACAGTGACCGCGGCAGATCATACCGACAGCCTTGTCGCTCGGATAACGCTCGCGGGTCTGCTTGTCTTTGACCAGCTCGATGGCGCCCAGCATGCCGACTCCACGCACTTCCCCCACCAGCGGGTGATCCGCCAGTTCACGCAGTCGTTTCTGCAAATACGGTGCCGTTTCTTCTCTGACTCGCTCGAGGATCTTTTCTTCGCGCAAAATTCGAATGTTTTCCAGCGCCACGGCAGCCGCCACTGGATGCCCGGAGTAGGTGAAACCGTGGTTGAAGTCACCGCCTTCGTTAAGGACCGCGACGATTTCGTCACGCACCACCAGCCCGCCCATTGGCACGTAGCCGGAGGTCAGGCCCTTGGCGATGGTCATCATGTCCGGCGTGTTGCCGTAATAATCGCTACCGAACCACTCACCGGTACGGCCGAACCCACAGATCACTTCATCGGCGACGAAGAGGATTTCGTACTTGGCGAGAATCTCGCGCACCTTGGGCCAGTAGCTGTCTGGCGGAATGATCACGCCGCCCGCTCCCTGGATCGGCTCGGCAATGAATGCCGCGACGTTGTCTTCACCGACTTCGAGAATCTTCTTCTCCAGCTCCTCGGCTGCCCAGATACCAAAGGCCTCTGGCGTCATGTCGCCACCTTCGCCAAACCAGTACGGCTGGGCAATATGGACGATGCCAGGAATCGGCAGATCGCCCTGCTCATGCATGCCTTTCATGCCACCCAGGCTGGCCCCTGCGACGGTGGAGCCGTGGTAACCGTTCTCGCGGGCGATGATGACCTTCTTGCTCGGCTTACCTTTGAGCGCCCAATAGTGGCGCACCATACGCAACATGGTGTCGTTGCCTTCGGAACCGGAACCGGTGAATACCACATGGTTCATCCCCGCCGGGGTGACTTCGGCGAGCGACTTGGCCAGCTCAAGCACAGGCGGATGAGCGGTCTGGAAAAAGGTGTTGTAGAACGGCAACTCGCGCATCTGCCGGCTGGCAGCCTGCACCAACTCTTCACGGCCATAGCCCAGCGCGACGCACCAAAGCCCAGCCATACCGTCGAGAATCTTGTTGCCTTCACTGTCCCACAGGTGCACGCCTTCACCGCGGGTAATGATGCGCGGGCCCTTCTCGGCCAACTGCTTGAAATCACTGAAAGGCGCCAGATGATGGTCGCGGCTCATGGCCTGCCATTGCTGGGTTTTCGGGTTCTTTACCGTCATGTTCACCTCTTTATATAGTCAGGGCCGTGCGGATCACGCACCGGCCCTGGTTAAATCACACCGAGAGCAGCAGGAACTCGCGCTCCCACGAGCTGATCACACGCTTGAAGTTCTCGTGTTCAGCACGCTTGACCGCTACGTAACCACTGACGAACTTTTTCCCCAGGTACTGCTCGACCACCTGGCAAGTTTCCATGCGTTCCAGCGCGGCCTCGAGGGTCAGCGGCAGGCGCAGGTTGCGGCGCTCGTAGCCGCGCCCCACCACCGGAGCGCTCGGTTCGATGCCTTCGACCATGCCGATGTAACCGCACAGCAGGCTGGCCGCCAGGGCCAGGTAAGGGTTGGCGTCGGCGCCAGCCAGACGGTTCTCGACCCTGCGGTTCTCCGGCGTGGCATCTGGCACGCGCAGGCCCACGGTACGATTCTCCTCGCCCCACTCGACGTTCACCGGTGCCGAGGTATCCGGCAGGAAGCGGCGGAACGAGTTGACGTTGGGGGCGAACAACGGCAACAGCTCCGGGATGTACTTCTGCAAGCCGCCGATATGGTGCATGAACAGCTCGCTCATCGAGCCGTCTTCATTGGAGAAGATGTTCTTGCCGGTGTTCTTGTCGATGATGCTCTGGTGCAGGTGCATGGCACTGCCGGGCTCGTCGGTGATCGGCTTGGCCATGAAGGTCGCCGCCACGTCATGCTTGAGTGCTGCCTCGCGCATGGTGCGCTTGAACACCAGAATCTGGTCAGCCAGGTGCAGCGCTTCGCCGTGACGGAAGTTGATTTCCATCTGCGCCGGGCCCTCTTCGTGGATCAGGGTATCCAGATCCAGGCCTTGCAGCTCGCACCAGTCGTACATGTCTTCGAACAACGGATCGAATTCGTTGGCCGCGTCGATCGAGAAGCTCTGCCGACCGGTTTCCGGACGCCCGGAACGGCCCATCGGCGCCACCAGCGGGAAGTCCGGGTCGCTGTTGCGCTTGGTCAGGTAGAACTCCATCTCCGGCGCCACGATGGGTTGCCAGCCTTTTTCGGCGTAGAGGCGCAGTACTTTCTTGAGGATGTTGCGCGGCGACAACTCGATCGGATTGCCTTGCTTGTCGTAGGTGTCGTGGATCACCTGGGCAGTCGGTTCGATGGCCCAGGGCACGATGAATACGGCGTTCTCGTCCGGACGGCAGATCATGTCGATATCGGCAGGGTCGAGCAGGTCGTAATAGACGTCATCTTCGACGTAATCGCCGGTAACGGTCTGCAGCAATACGCTTTCAGGCAGGCGCATGCCCTTTTCGTCGAGGAATTTGTTGGTCGGCGAGATCTTGCCACGGGCGATACCCGTCAGGTCGCTGACCAGACATTCGACTTCGGTGATCTTGCGTTCTTTCAGCCAGCTGGAGAGCTGATCCAATTTGGTACTCATAGAGACCTCAGGGTTTTTGAAACCGGCATCCTCGGCCGGCTCGACATGCCCTGCCCTCTAACAAACCTCGACTGGAGGTTGGCCAGAGCGCAGGAAAATTCGGATTGCCACGTGGCCTCCGGCGAGCAGCCGTTACGCCACTCAGGTGAACCCGGCCAGCAGGCACGGTTAACGGGCCTTCACCACACAGGCCGAGACTGTAACCGACCTTTGTTGCACTCGACAGACCCAGCCTCACCTGCAAAGCGTGGGCCGCCACGCAGCGGCACGAACCCGCGTTACTAACAGCGCAAGCGCACGCGCGAGTTGACCAGCGACATAACGAAGCATCAAGCCACTCTGGCTTGCGAGGCAAAGTGCTCGGATGAGGGTAGGGAAAACTGACGGAGTGTGCAGATTTTCGAGCGGGGTAAGAAACTTGGGCTGCGCTCAGGCAGCAGCACCGATAATGTGCAACCGCGGCCTGATGATCGCGACCAGCAGCAGGGCCAGGATACGCAACACACCGCACAGCACAAGCAGTGGCGCTGGAGAGCTGCACGTACATCATTAAACACCCGTATTGTTGGATTATTAGGGGTTCATCCGAGCTTAGCCTTGTTCATTTTTTTATACAACACAGCGATACTGGAAACGCAGCGCTGCCATATGCATGACCAGCATGATGGTGGATCAGACCTTTGAAAGGCCCTGAGACGCCCTAAAAATGGCCACTGCGCCCTTATTTAGAGCACATTTACTGGGCATCAACAGTACCTTGCGCTTGAAATTGACGTCCCAGGTCGTTAGCCATTGATTGATATTTTTAACAGCATAGATGCTGCATCATCTTGGTAACACGCGTGCCGTTCCACGTCCCTCAGGCACATCCTGACGTTCAGTTCGTCGACCTGCTGAGATAATATCCAGCCTATTTAAGCCGCACCCCGTCACGGAGTAACGCCATGTCGACCTTAACCACCACCCCACGCGCCGATGGCTTTCGTATGCCGGCTGAGTGGGAACCGCATAGCCAGACGTGGATGGTCTGGCCAGAACGCCCGGACAATTGGCGCCTGGGCGGCAAGCCTGCACAGCACGCGTTCACGGCCGTAGCCAGAGCCATCGCCGAGTTCGAACCGGTGACCATCTGCGTTTCCGCCGGGCAGTACGAGAATGCCTGCGCGCGCCTGCAGCACGAGCACATTCGTGTGGTGGAAATGACCACTGACGACGCCTGGGTACGCGATACCGGACCAACCTTCGTGACCAACGAGAATGGTGAATTGCGCGGTGTCGACTGGGGCTTCAATGCCTGGGGCGGTTTCGAGGGAGGCTTGTACTTTCCGTGGCTGCGCGATGACCAGGTCGCCAGCAAGATTCTAGGCCTGGAGGGCCGCGACCGTTACCGCACCGAAGGCTTCGTGCTCGAAGGCGGCTCGATTCACGTCGACGGTGAAGGCACTCTGATCACCACCGAGGAATGCCTGCTCAACCACAACCGCAACCCGCACCTGAACCGCGAGCAGATCGAAGCCGTGCTGGCCGATCATTTGGCCATCGACAAAGTCATCTGGCTACCGGACGGTTTGTTCAACGACGAGACCGACGGCCACGTCGACAACTTCTGCTGCTACGTACGCCCTGGCGAAGTACTGCTGGCCTGGACGGACGATCCGGAAAACCCCAATTACCCACGCTGCCAGGCCGCCCTGCGCGTGCTGGAAAGCACCCGCGACGCCAAAGGTCGTGCCCTGACCGTGCACAAGATGCCGATTCCCGGCCCGCTGTATGCGAGCGAAGAAGAATGCGCTGGTGTTGATCACGTACTGGGCAGCCAGGAGCGTAGCCCCGAGGTACGCCTGGCCGGTTCTTACGTGAACTTCCTGATCGTCAACGGCGGCATCGTCGCGCCGAGCTTCGATGATCCCAAGGACGCAGAAGCCAAAGCCATCCTCGAACGCCTGTTCCCTGAGCACCGCGTGGTCATGGTGCCGGGCCGCGAGATCCTGCTCGGCGGCGGTAATATTCACTGCATCACGCAGCAACAACCGGCAGTCACTGCAGCGGGTTGAGGACTACTCTCAAAGCCCAGACAAGCAAAAGCCCGGAACCAGTCCGGGCTTTTGCATTGAGACGAGCCGCCGCGTGGGGCGGCTCGTACTGCTCCCTTAGAACAGTGGCAGGCTGTAGGTAACGAACAGGCGATTCTGGTCTACATCGCTGGCGGCCTCACTGCGGAATGCCGCGTTACGCCAGGCGAAGCCAACACCTTTGAAGGTGCCTTCCTGCACTACGTAGTCCAGAGTGAAATCACGCTCCCACTCTTTCTGGTCGCTGCCAGAAGCAGTCTTGATGTTGGTGCCCTTGAGGTAAGCCACCGACGCCTTCAGACCCGGAACGCCGACGCTGGCGAAATCGTAGCTGTACTGACCGAAGGTCGTACGCTCACCCGCACGGGTGAAGCTGTTTGCCAGACGGTCAGTCAGCAGATAGACACTAGAACCACCTGCACCTTCGTTGGGCAACAGCGAGCCTTGGTTGATCTGCACGAAGTTGCTGTTTTCAGATACGCGCTGATGACCCAGCATCACGGCATGAGAACCCAGGCTGTAGGTGAAAGCAGCGCTCCAGGTATTGTTGTCGATCTCACCATCACCGTTACGGGTGTAGCCATTGGTGAGATAGCCAGCGGTGCCTGAGCTGTTGGCACCATCGGAATCGGTCTTGAAGTAGCGCAGGTCGGTCTTGAACGACTGCTTGTCACCCAGCGGCAGAATATGTACCAGCCCAGCAAAGTGCTGTTTGTAGTAATCATCGAGGTTGGCGTAGTAGTACTGCGCAACCAGCTCTGGAGTGATTTTCCAGTCACCGCCACCGAACCAGAACTGATTGCTCTGCTCGGTACCGCCCGCAACGGCCAGGCCAGTACTGTTGCTCGAGGCACGGCCGACAGCGTGTTCGATCAAACCACCGGTCAGGGTCAGGTTATTGATCTCATTGGAAGTGATCTGCCCGCCCTCGAAGGTTTGCGGCAACAGACGACCGTCGTTGGATACCAGAATCGGCAGCTTCGGCATCAGTGTGCCGATACGCGCTTCGGTCTTTGACACACGCAGCTTGCCGGTCACCCCGAGGTGGCTGAATTCGTCGACAGCGCTGCCATCGCTTTCAAGGGGGAACAGCGCGCTAGGTGCGCGGCTCTGCCCAGCTTTACCAGCGCGGCCACCACCATCGAGGCGCACACCCAACAGACCAATTGCATCGACACCAACTCCCACGGTGCCTTCAGTGAAACCGGACTGGAGGTTCAGCTGAAAGCCCTGGCCCCACTCTTTGGTGCTAGCGCTGTTGGAGTCACGAATATCGTTATTGAAATAGAAGTTACGCAGATCCAACTTGGCGGTGCTGTCTTCGATAAAGGCAGCGTTAGCAACGTTGCCCAAGGTCAGACCCAGGGTGCCAGCGGCTACGGCCAGCGCCAGGGAAGCTTTTTTCATCGTGATCTCTCCAGTGTGTTTTCTTTTATTGGTTGCTACACATCGGTCTGATGGGTGATGCCTCAGCGGCACTAAATCAGCCGAATTCGGGGCACAACCGTCGAACACCAGGCAGCCAAGAGACGCCACAGGTGGTTTGACGGCAGTACGAAAGTGCTCAGAAATGAAGACGTATCAGATAGGAATGAGAACGAGGGCAACGGGAAAAGGACATGTTCGATTCTCTGCATTGTTATTGTCGGCCGCTGTTAGGCCTTTGCTGAACGAATCTAGCACAGCAGATTACGTGCCATTGGCGAACAGAGTCGCACAACACACGATATTTCAATATGTTACGAATAATAGCGAGAGAAGAGCGGCAGTCGCTCACCGGAGAAAATGAGCAATTAACCGCCGACAGGAGGATGCAAATTGGCGGCTTATCGCCACCATCAGCTGGTGACGATCTGATTTTTCCCCTGACGCTTGGCCTGGTACATGGCCGCGTCAGCACGGGCGTAGAGCACATCCAGACCTGGGTCACCACTGCGCAGCGAGGTCAGCCCCTGGCTAACGGTGATGCCAAAAGCGTTACCTTCATGATTGAAGGCCAAGCGCTGAATTTCTCGCTGCAGACGCTGGGCGATCTGCGACGCCAGCTCTGGTTCGCAGCCTGGAAACAGCGCCGCGAACTCCTCACCACCGATGCGCCCGAACAGATCACCGCGGCGCAAGACAGAACTGGCGCAACTGGCCAGTTGCTGCAGTACCTGGTCGCCCGCCTGATGGCCATAGCTGTCGTTTATATGCTTGAAATCATCTAGATCCAGCAGCAGAAAGGCCAGCGGCTGCCCCTGATTTCGGGCCAGCTCGAACTCACTCTGCGCGCATTCGAAGAAGTGTCGGCGGTTGCTGCTTTGAGTAAGTACGTCAGTAGTAGCCAGGCGATGCAACTCGCCTTCGAGCTGCTTCTTCTCGGTAATATCTTCAGCAATACCAAAGATAATCGGCGACGCGAGGCTGTCACTGTGCCGGCCGATAAAGCACTTATCGCTGAGCCAGCGAATCTCGCCATCAGCGCGGATGATGCGGTATTCACGTGCCTCGACTGCGCCGGTCTCCAGAACCTGCGCCATGCTCTCGGCGGCGAACTCCAGATCGTCGGGGTAGATGCTGTTACGCCATTCGCCGTAATCGCCCAGCAATAACCCTGCCGAACGCCCAAAGACCAGCTCATAGGCCGGGCTGACATAAATGATCTGCTGGGTCTCCCAATCAAACGCCCAGAGCACGGCGTTGACGCTGCCTAATAACGTGCTGAACAGCTGCTCGCGCTCGCGCAAGCGGGTACCTTCCGCGCGGCTGTGCAACAGCGCCATGGTCAACTCTTCCAGGTCGATAGTGCCGAGTTCATCCATATACCGATCCTGAGCAACGCCAAATAGATTGCGGTGGGGCTGCCATGCGGGATCAAAAAAGCCCGCTATGTGGCGGGCTTTTAGGTGGCAACCGGGTCACTGCTATGACCGTGGCCACTGCGGGCGGTTCAAAGCCCCGTGCGCGATTGCGCGCTAGGTCACACTGCGGCGGGGCGCAACGAGTAGGTTTTGAGCTGCTCGGCAAAATCACGAAGGGACTGAATGCCACTGGCTTCGGCGTCCTGCACCCAGTGCTTCATCGCTTCGAGCATGTCATGGCCATTGGCGCTGGTCTTGGCCCAGATCTGCTGCAGCGCCAAACGCTTCTCGTAGATAACCTTGAGCGCTTGACTGTGCGCCAGCATCGCATCGATATGCACCTGCTGCTTATCCTGAAGCAAGCTCGGCTCACGGGATAGCAGCCGCTTGGCGCGGCGGAACTGATGACGTACCGACTCATCAGCCTTGGCCAGCTCCTGCTTGACCAGCGGGCCGATCACCAACTTGCGGTACTGGGCCATGATCTGGAAGCGGTTGTTGAGGATCGCCATGGCGGTGTCCATATCCAGGACGCCCTTGCCAGGAACGCGGTGCGCGATCGGTGCGACCCGCTGTACTTTGGCCAGACGCAGAAAGCTGAACAGCTGTATCCACGCCCAGCCCATATCGAACTCCCAGCGCTTGACCGACAGCTTGGCCGAGTTGGGATAGGTATGGTGGTTGTTGTGCAGCTCTTCGCCGCCCACGATGATGCCCCAGGGCACCAGGTTGGTGGCCGCGTCACGGCACTCGAAGTTGCGATAGCCGACGGCATGGCCAAGGCCGTTGATGACACCGGCGGCCCAGAACGGAATCCACATCATCTGGATCGCCCAGACGGTAAGGCCGAGCGCGCCGAACAGCGCCACATTGATGATCATCATCAGGGCGATACCGCCCATGGGAACACGCGAGTAAACCTTGCGCTCTACCCAGTCATCGGGGCAGTTCTTGCCGTAGATACGCAGGGTATCCTGATTCTTCGCCTCTTCGGCGTACAATTCAGCACCTTTACGCATAACCGTGCCCAGCCCTTTCACCACCGGGCTGTGGGGGTCTTCGGCGGTCTCACACTTGGCGTGGTGCTTGCGGTGGATGGCCGTCCACTCGCGGGTGTTCATGGCAGTGGTCAGCCACAGCCAGAAACGGAAGAAATGCTTGAGCGCAGGATGCAGTTCCAGGGAACGATGCGCCGAGTAACGGTGCAGATAGACCGTCACGCTGACGATGGTGACGTGGGTCATCAGCAAGGTGACGACAATGACTTGCCAGACCGACAGATCGAGAAAACCGTTGTACCACATGGGCAGGGGTACCTCTTGCAGGGAAAGACGCGGCGGCCGATGGCCGACTCCTGCATTATCAACATCATCGGGTGGAAAACCACTTGGTCTTTTGGCTGAGGATGTTACAACGGTGGCACCAACCGTCGCCCTTACCCGTAACAAAGAACCCAATCACCCGCTATGAGTACTCGCCAAGGCGCATTGCGCCTGACTTTTAACTATCTGTTGGCAGCCGGGCTGTGGATCGTCTTCAGCGATATGCTGTTGGCGTCGCTGGGCCTGACTGTCCGACAGACGGAGCAGATCCAGGTCTGGAAAGGCCTGATCTTCGTACTGCTGACCAGCGCCTTGCTCTACGTGACGATACGTCGCCATCTCGAACGGCAGGCCCGCATCGGCTCAGCCCTGCAGGCGAGTGAAGAGCGTCTCAGCCTGGCGCTTTCGGCAACCGAAGATGGCCTGTGGGATTGGGATTTGCGCCACCAGAGCATCTATTACTCCGCCGGTTACCACGCGCTGCTGGGCATGAAAAACGGCGAACTGAGCGCTGATCGCGAGCAGTGGATGCAACTGCTGCATCCTGACGACAGGCAGCATTACCAGCGCGCGCTCGCCGACATCATGCAGGCAACCAGCGACACCTCTTACGAGAATACCTACCGCCTGCGCCATCGCGACGGCAGCTACCGATGGGTAATGTCCCACGGCCGTTTGCGCCTCGACGCCCAGGGCCGCCCAGAGCGTTTCATCGGCACCGTAAGGGATATCACCCAACGACGCGCCGATGCCGACAGCCTGCGTCAGGCCGCGGCGGTCTTCGAAGCGACACAGGAAGGCGTGCTGGTCACCGATGCGCGACAGAACATCGTGCACATCAACCCCGCGTTCAGCCGCATCACCGGCTACAGCGAAGCGGAAATCCTCGGCAAGCACCCCACGCTGCTGAAATCCGGCCGCCACGACGCAGCCTTCTACCAGCACCTCTGGCACAGCCTGCAAACTCAAGGCACCTGGAGCGGTGAAGTCTGGAACCGCCGCAAGAACGGTGAAATCTACCCGCAGTGGCAGTGCATTCGCGCCATTCATGATGACAACGGCCTGGTCAGCCATTACGTCGCGGTGTTCTCCGACATCACCGTGCTCAAGCACTCCCAGCACGAGCTGGATCACCTCGCCCACCATGACCCGCTGAGCAACCTGCCCAATCGCCTGTTGTTCACAGAACGTGTCGAGCACGCCTTGGAGCGGGCCCAGAGCGAGGCGGATCGAGGTGCAGTGCTGGTGGTCGACTTGGATCACTTCAAGCATATCAATGAAAGCCTCGGCCATAACGTCGGTGATCTGCTGCTCAAGGCCACCGGCGAACGCCTGGCCAGCCAGCTCGGCAAGGGCACCACGCTGGCGCGCCTGGGCGGTGACGAGTTCGGCCTGCTCAGCGAAGACTGCAAGCAGACCGAGCAGGCCGCTCACCTGGCGCAACGGCTGATCGACTGTCTAAACGAGCCGTTCATGCTCGATGGGCAGGAGCTGTTCATTTCCGCCAGTATCGGTATCTGCCTGTATCCGGATGACGCGAAAACCGTCGAGCAGGTGCTGCGCAACGTGGATTCGGCGTTGTTCAAGGCCAAGAGCAGCGGGCGCGAAGGCTTCGCCTTCTATGATCAGGAACAGACCGAATACGCCCGACACCGGGTGGAGCTGATCGCCGGCATGCGCCACGCGATCGACAACGACGAGCTGCGCGTGCATTACCAGCCGCTGCGCTGCCTGGCTGACGGGCGCATGATCGGGGTCGAGGCGCTGGTGCGCTGGCAGCATCCGCAGCGTGGCTTGGTACCGCCGGGCGAGTTCATTCCGATCGCCGAGGACAGCGGTATGATCAACGCCATCGATGCCTGGGTGCTAGAACACGCCTGTCGGCAGATGGTCAGTTGGCGCGCCGCGGGCAGTGCCCTGCAGTTCGTCGCAGTGAACATTTCCAGTCGCCTGTTCAGCCGTGGCGAACTCGATCAACGCGTTGCTCAGGTGCTCGCCGACACCGGGCTGCCAGCCGAATGCCTGGAACTGGAAGTGACCGAGAGCGCAGTGATGGACGACCCGGATCAGGCCCAGGCGCTGCTCGAGCGTTTGCGCAGCCTGGGTGTACGCCTGGCCATCGACGACTTCGGCACCGGTTACAGCTCACTGGCACGCCTCAAGCGCCTGCCGGTGCAAAAGCTCAAGCTCGACCAAAGCTTCGTCGCCGGCCTGCCCCATGACAAGGACGACCGGGCGATCACCCGCGCGGTCATCGCCCTCGCCCACAGCATGGAAATGAAGGTGCTCGCCGAAGGCATTGAGCGCGGTGAACAGCAGGATTACCTGCGCCAGCTCGGTTGCGACTATGCCCAGGGATACTTCATCGGCCACCCCGTACCCGCCGACGCGCTGAACCTGGAGTAGCGATGCGTCACCAGTGAGCCCAGCCGATAGAGCAGGGCTCACCACTGGCAGACTCAGAACAGCGCTTTGCGCGCTCCGCTGCTGAGCACTTCTTCGGGGCGCTGGGAAATCGCCTCGGCGACCTGATAGGCACGCTGCACCGCAGAGCGGTTGCCCATCCGCGCCAGCCAGGCGGCCATGTTGGGGAAGTCTTCGAGACGCTGACGCTGCAGCTCCCAGCCTTTGGCCCAAGGGTAGATGGCGATGTCCGCTATCGAATAATCGCCGGCCACGTATTCCTGACCTTCGAGCTGACGATCCAGAACACCGTACAGGCGGGCGGTCTCCTTGACGTAGCGGTCGATGGCGTAAGGAATCTCCTCAGGTGCGAAACGCACGAAGTGATGATTCTGCCCGGCCATCGGCCCCAGGCCGCCCATCTGCCAGTGCAGCCATTGCTGAACCTGAACGCGCAGCCGCGGCTGCAGCGGCATGAACCGCCCGACCTTGTCGGCCAGGTACTCGAGAATCGCGCCGGACTCGAACACCGAGATCGGCTCACCACCATCACTGGGGTTGTTGTCGACGATGGCCGGAATCCGATTGTTCGGCGAGATTTTCAGGAATGCCGGCTCGAACTGCTGGCCGGTACCGATATTCACCGGATGCACGTTGTAGTCCAGGCCGCTTTCCTCGAGAAAGATGCTGATCTTGTGGCCGTTGGGGGTCGTCCAGTAATGGAGGTCGATCATGGGGCACTCCTTTCGATCGGGCGCAGCTGCTCTGCAACTGCCGATTGCAATGGGTAGAACTTGGAGCCGGGCCACCCGCGCAGAGTTCAGGCCCGGTGACCTGCCAGGCGCTGGAGTCGTCCAGCATGCCTGCCAGCAACGTGGCCGCCAGCGATACTTTTACGCACATGGCGCGAACCGCCTCTCGTCCTGCACACTCCAAGCGAGGCACAATCGAAGCGCCGTATGCTGATGGCTGCGGCCCAGCCCATTCAATCGTGAGGTCGCTAACCCGGATGTCGTCCCCCTCCCTGCGCCACTCCCTGCGTCGTCTCTGGGCAATGGACAAGTTCAGCTACAGCCTGCGGGTGTTCATCGCCCTGGGCGGCAGCCTGGCGCTGTGCTGGTACCAGGGCTGGATGCACAGCCTGATCCCGCTGTTCCTCGGAGTGATCGCCAGCGCCCTGGCGGAAACCGACGACAGCTGGCAGGGCCGCCTGACCGCGCTGCTGGTAACGCTGGGCTGCTTCAGCGCTGCGGCCTATACGGTGGAGTTCCTGTTTCCCTACCCCTGGCTGTTCGTCAGCGCCCTGGCCCTGTCGGCGTTCTCTCTGACCATGCTGGGCGCCCTGGGAGAACGCTTCGCGACGCTCGGCTCGGCGACGCTGATCCTCGCCGTGTACAGCATGATCGGCGTGGAGCAGCGCGGCGGCATCGCCGGGCTGTGGCTGGAACCGTTGCTGCTGGTCGCTGGCGCCGCCTGGTACGGCGTGCTGTCGGTGATGTGGCACGCATTGTTCGCCCATCAGCCGGTGCAGCACAGCCTGGCGCGGTTGTTCCGGGAACTGGGCCTGTACCTCAAACTCAAGGCGGCGCTGTTCGAACCCTTGCGCCAGCTCGACGTGGAAGCCCGCCGCCTGGCTCTCGCCAAGCAGAACGGGCGCGTGGTGGCGGCACTCAACGCGACCAAGGAAATCATCCTTCATCGGGTCGGCAACGGCCGCCCAGGGCCGAAAGTCAGTCGCTACCTGAAGCTGTACTTTCTCGCCCAGGACATCCACGAGCGCGCCAGCTCCTCGCACTATCCGTACAACGCCCTGGCCGAAGCGTTCTTCCACAGCGACGTGATGTTCCGCTGTCAGCGCCTGCTGCGCCTGCATGGCAAGGCTTGCCACGCCCTGGCCCAGGCCATCGAGCTGCGTCAGCCGTTCGAGTATGGCGAGCAGCACGGTCAGGCCCTGGCCGATCTGCAGGCCTCGCTGGAGCACCTGCGTATCCAGAGCAACCCGGCCTGGCGGCACCTGCTGCGCTCGCTCGGCGCCTTGGCGGGCAACCTCGGCACCCTCGACCGCCTGCTGGGCAGCGCCAGCAACCCCGATGCTCTGGCCGAGGAACAGGACAGTTCCCTGCTCGACCGCGAGCCACAATCGCTGCGTGACGTATGGGAACGCATCCGCCTGCAGCTCACCCCCACGTCACTGCTGTTCCGCCATGCCCTGCGCCTGTCCATCGCCCTGGCCGCCGGTTACGGCGTGCTGCACTGGATTCACCCCACCCAGGGCTACTGGATTCTGCTGACCACCCTGTTCGTCTGTCAGCCGAACTACGGTGCAACGCGGATGAAGCTGGTGCAGCGCATCATCGGCACCGTGCTCGGCCTGCTGCTTGGCTGGGCACTGATCGACCTGTTCCCGGCCCCGCTGATCCAGGCGTTCTTCGCCGTCGCAGCCGGCGTGGTGTTCTTCGCCACCCGCTCCAGCCGCTACACCGTGGCAACGGCGGCCATCACCCTGCTGGTGCTGTTCTGCTTCAACCAGGTGGGCGACGGCTACGGGCTGATCCTGCCGCGCCTGTTCGATACCCTGCTCGGTAGCCTGATCGCCGGCCTCGCGGTATTTCTGATCCTGCCGGACTGGCAGGGCCGTCGCCTGAATCGCGTGGTCGCCAACACCCTGAGCTGCAACAGCACCTACCTGAGGCAGATCATTCGCCAGTACGCCGAGGGCAAGCGCGACGACCTCGCCTACCGCCTGGCCCGTCGCAACGCCCACAACGCTGATGCAGCGCTGTCCACCACCCTTGGCAACATGCTCATGGAGCCCGGGCATTTCCGTAAGGAAGCGGACATCGGCTTCCGCTTTCTGGTGCTCTCGCACACCCTGCTCAGCTACCTCTCGGGCCTCGGCGCGCACCGTGGTGAAGCCCTGCTGGCGGATGAGCAAAGCGAGCTGCTGAGTAGCGCCGGGCGCATCGCCGAAAGCCTCGACGAGATCGCTCGCGGCCTCAACGAACAAAGCCCGATAGCCATTCAGAGCGACAGCGAGGAACACCTCGCCACAGCCCTTGAGCAGATCCCGGAAGAGCTGGAGGATGCGCAGCGGCTGGTACAGACCCAGTTGTCACTGATCGCTCGGCAGCTCGCCCCGTTGCGCACGCTGGCCGTTCACCTGCTGAAGAATCGTCCCAAGGCGGCTGCATGATGGATAAGCAACCCATCGTCCAGCAGGTCATCGAGCAACTGACTGCCGACCTGCTGGCCGCCGAACAGGCAGCGCGGGTCGCCCACGAAACGGCGACCCACGAAGAGAACATCGCGGAAAACAAGTACGACACTCTGGGTCTGGAGGCGGCCTACCTGGCTGCCGGCCAGGCACGCCGGGTGGAGGAAATCGGCCAGAGCCTGCGGGCCTGGCGGCAGTTGCAGTTGCGCCCCTACGACCAGGCATTGGGTATCCGCCTTGCCGCTCTGGTGTTGTTGGCTGACGAGGATGGCCGTGAGCAGTGGCTGTTCCTCGGCCCGGATGGTGCAGCCATCAAGGTACGCATGGAACAGCGGGAAATCCTCGTGCTCAGCCCCAACGCGCCACTCGGCCAGCGCCTGCTGGGGCGCCATCCCGGTGATGAGATCGAGCTGCAAATCGCCGGGCGCATACAGCATCACGAAATCATCGCGGCGCATTGACCAGCGCCAAAGGATTCAGCTCGGGGGATTGGACTGCAGATCGCGCCAGGTCAGGTACAGACGCAGGTCGAACTCCAGTTGCTGGTAGTCCGGCAGCATGTACTCGCAGAGTTTGTAGAACGCCTTGTTGTGGTCGCTTTCCTTCAAGTGCGCCAGTTCGTGCACCACGATCATCTGCAGAAACTGCGGTGCGGCGTCGCGAAACAGCGAGGCAACGCGGATCTCTTTCTTGGCCTTGAGCTTGCCGCCTTGCACCCGGGAGATGGTGGTGTGCAGGCCGAGGGCACGATGGGTCAGATCGAGGCGATTGTCGAACAGCACCTTGTCGATGGCCGGTGCGTTCTTCAAGTGCTCCTGCTTGAGCGCCATGACGTAGGCGTATAGCGCCTTGTCGCTCTGGATCGCGTGGCGGCCCTCATAACGCTGCGCCAGGTAATCGCCCAGGCGCTCGCCGGCGATCATCTGACGCACCTGATCCTGCAAAGAGACGGGATAACCCTGGAGATACTTCAGTGGTGTCATGACGGTTCACGCATCTGGGCTGGCGGCGAATTATGCCTCAACCTACAGGGGCACGACCCGCAATAGCCGGCCTTCGGCGTTATCCGTAAGCAGGTACAAGGCACCGTCAGGCCCATCGTAGACGCCACGGATGCGCTCTTCGAGCTCCAGAAACAGCACGTCTTCACCGGCCAGACGCCCTTTGTCCAGGCGCACTCGGCGTACGCTCTTTTCCGCCAGGGTGGAGACGAACAGGTCGCCCTTCCAGTGCGGGAAACGGTCACCGGTGTAAAGCGCCAGCCCGGAGGGTGCTACCGATGGCGTCCAGTGCAACTGCGGCGGCAGATAGCCCGGCAGCTCGGTGAATGGCGTGACCATGGCCCCGGTGTAATCGACGCCGAAGGAGGTCAGCGGCCAACCGTAATTGCCGCCAGCCTGGATCAGATTCAGCTCGTCGCCGCCCTTGGGGCCGTGCTCGTGGCTGTACAACCGCTTGCGACTGCTGTCATAGACGATGCCCTGCACGTTGCGGTGCCCCAGGCTGTAGATCTCTTCGGCAGCACCGGGCTGACCGCGCAGCGGATTGTCTTCGGGAATGCTGCCGTCACGGTTCAAGCGCACCGTTTTGCCCAGGTGATTGGCCGGATTCTGCGCCTGCTCGCGCCAGTCGAAGCCGTCTCCCAGGGTCAACACCAGGGTCTCGTCGGGCAGAAAGGCGATCCGCCCGCCGTAGTGCGAAGCGCCGGCCTTGGCCGGCTGGGCGGTGAACAGCACCTCGAAGTCGCGCAATTCGCCATCGACCAGGCGAGCCCGCGCCAGTCGCGTGTTGTTGGCGTCGATATCACCATGGGCATAGCTCAGGTAGATCCAGGGATCGTTGGCGAACGCAGGATCCAGCACCACCTCCATCAAGCCAGCCTGAGTGGCGACGAAGGGCGTCGGCATGCCCTTGATCGGCTCGGCCTGCAGCTTGCCCTGGGCATCGATCAGGCGCAGTTGCCCGGTACGCTCGGTAACCAGCATGCGGCCATCGGGCAGGAAGGCCAGCGACCAGGGATGCTCGAGACCGCCAGTGACAGTTTCGATCCGGTAATCGGCATGGGCCAGAGCACCTGCGCAAAGGCCCAGCATCAGCAGGACAGCTTTCAACATCACACCTTTGATTCGAGGAAAGATCATCAACGGCCAGCACCGCTAAAGCGGGCGAAGGCCAGGCTACCCAGGCTGCCGCAAACCATCAGTGCCGCGGTGCCGGCCAGGGTACGGTTAGCGCCGATCAGCGTCGGCATGGGTGCCACGGCATTGGCCACACACAACGCCAACCAGACCGCCAAGGCGCCGGCGAGCAGGAACACCAACCAGCGCAGCGCGCCCAGAGCAGGCGCAAACCAGGCAGCCAAAGGCAGTGCAATGATGAACGAAGCGATGACCAGTGCGGCGAACGTAGGGCTGAAGCCCAGCAGATCGTGCAGGGTGGCCTGCATGCGCACGCCCATGGAGATACTGGCGCCGAGCTGTTGCAACGCGGCGAGATTGAACTGGGTCTGGACGATGCTGCCGAGCAGCGTAGCCACGACGACGGCCACACAGAACGGCAGCCAGGGGCGGGAATTTTGAGGCATGGGAGCCGACATCCTGAAACGCGTGGCGGCAGTATGGCGTAGAGCAAGCACCAAAGCGGCGCAGGTGTTTTACATGGTTTTACGCCGGCCGAACGCGCGCTCGAAAAATCGCCTGGTGGCAACGTTCAATGAGTATGTTCATGACGGTCGTATACGTAGGATGGCGTGGAGCGAAGCGATACCCATCGCAACAGGCGGTGCAGAACGATGATGGGTATCGTCGCTGCGCTCCTCTACCTGCGCGGCCATCAGCCCAGTGCGGACATAAAAAAGCCGCTCGTCCATGACGGACAAGCGGCTTCTCGGTGCGAGGCGGAACGCTTCGATCAGTTGATCTTGGCGGCCAGCTCACCCTTGGCGTAACGCTGGAACATACCTTCCAGGGAGATCGGTTTGATCTTCGAGGCGTTGCCGGCGGTGCCGAAGGCTTCGTAGCGGGCGATACAGATATCACGCATGGCAGTGATGGTATGGGCGAAGTATTTGCGCGGGTCGAACTCGCTCGGGTGCTCGGCCAGGAAGCGGCGGATGGCACCGGTAGAGGCCAGACGCAGGTCAGTATCGATGTTGACCTTGCGCACGCCGTACTTGATGCCTTCGACGATCTCTTCGACCGGCACGCCGTAGGTCTCTTTGATCTCGCCACCATGCTCGTTGATGATCGCCAGCCAATCCTGCGGCACCGAGCTGGAACCGTGCATCACCAGGTGAGTATTGGGGATGCGTTTGTGGATCGCCTTGATGCGCTCGATCGACAGCACGTCACCGGTTGGCGGCTTGGTGAACTTGTAGGCGCCGTGGCTGGTGCCGATGGCGATGGCCAGGGCATCGACCTGAGTCTTCTTGACGAAGTCGGCGGCTTCTTCCGGGTCGGTCAGCAGTTGGCTGTGGTCGAGCACGCCTTCTGCACCAACGCCGTCTTCTTCGCCGGCCATGCCGGTTTCCAGGCTACCTAGGCAGCCCAACTCACCTTCAACCGATACGCCGCAGGCGTGGGCGAAGGCAACGGTCTGCTGCGTGACACGCACGTTGTAGTCGTAGTCGGCGGGGGTTTTGCCGTCTTCTTTCAGCGAGCCGTCCATCATCACCGAGCTGAAGCCCAGCTGGATGGAACGCTGGCAGATGTCCGGGCTGGTGCCGTGATCCTGGTGCATGCACACCGGGATATGCGGGAACTCTTCGATCGCAGCGAGAATCAGGTGGCGCAGGAACGGCGCACCCGCGTACTTGCGGGCACCAGCGGAGGCCTGGACGATGACCGGCGAATCGGTCTTGTCGGCAGCTTCCATGATGGCGCGCATCTGCTCGAGGTTGTTGACGTTGAAGGCCGGCACGCCGTAGCCGAATTCGGCGGCGTGGTCGAGCATCTGGCGCATGCTGATAAGTGCCATGTTTTGCTATCTCCCGATAGGGCTCGTTAATCGTTCAAGCCTGCCGCAGTGGCAGGCGCTATTCAAGTACTGCTGTCAGGGCGCCTTGCAGCCGCGCCCCAGCAAATCGTCATTGGCGGTACGGTAGATCAGGCCTTCCTCACCCTTGGTGTGAAAGGACAGCGTACCGTCGCTGTACAACACGCCGGAACCCGCGGGCTCCTGGCTCAAGCGGTGGACGACATCGCTGCCACCCATCCGCACATCGACTTTCTCGTGGGCACTGTCGGCATAGCGCCAGAACACTTCGGCATGGCTGTCACACACCCAGCGGTTCCATTCCTGGCTGTCGGCATAGTCCTTCCCGGCACAGCCAGCGAGCATTGCCAGGCCGAACAACACGGCGGCACCTTTATAACGGTTCATCGCACTCTCCTTGTTACCTAGCAGTTCTGCTCACCAACGGGCGGCGTCGAATCACCGGTGATCTGCCCTTCGATGCGCGGTTCGTCGCGCGTGGTCGGCAGATCGATTTGTGCCGGGCTGAACACATCGCACGCTTGCTCGCGCGGCGATCCACCACCGGCACACCCACCCAGAACAGCACACACCACCACTACCATGGCCATGTTACGCATGAGGTCACTCCTTGCTGGCTAGTATCCGTACAAGGTAATGACCGCCCGCAGGAGCCAAGGTTTAGGCGTTCTGCCTTACTTGGCTGCGCGTTGCTGCAACACTTCGACTGCCGGCAGTACCTTGCCCTCGACAAACTCGAGGAAAGCGCCGCCACCGGTAGAGATGTAGGAAATCCGCGACGCCACATCGTACTTGTCGATGGCCGCGAGGGTGTCGCCACCACCGGCAATGGAGAACGCCGGGCTTTCCGCGATGGCCAGGGCCAAGGTCTTGGTACCTTCACCGAACTGATCGAACTCGAACACACCAACCGGACCGTTCCACAGAATGGTCTTCGAGGCCTTGAGCAGCTCGGCGAATTGCGCTGCAGTTTGCGGGCCGATGTCGAGGATCATGTCGTCGTCAGCCACATCGGCCACCGCCTTGACGGTCGCAGTCGCGGCTTCGGAAAACTCCTTGGCGACCACTACGTCCACAGGCAGCGGCACGCTAACCTTGGCGGCGATGGCCTTGGCGGTATCGACCAGATCGGCCTCGTAAAGGGATTTGCCGACCGGATAACCGGCAGCGGCGAGGAAGGTGTTGGCGATGCCACCACCGACGATCAGCTGATCGCAGATGCTGCTCAGGCTGTTCAGCACGTCCAGCTTGGTCGACACCTTGGAGCCAGCGACGATCGCCGCCATCGGCTGAGCGGGGGCACCCAGTGCCTTGCCCAGTGCATCCAGCTCGGCAGCCAGCAGCGGGCCGGCAGCGGCGACCTTGGCGAACTTGGCCACGCCATGGGTCGAGCCCTCGGCACGGTGGGCGGTACCGAAGGCATCCATGACGAACACGTCGCACAGGGCGGCGTATTGCTGAGCCAGCTCGTCGGCGTTCTTCTTCTCGCCCTTGTTGAAACGGACGTTTTCGAACAGCACCAGATCACCGGCCTTCAGCTCGACGCCGCCCAGGTAGTCCTTGATCAGCGGTACGTCGCGGCCCAGGGCCTTGCTCAGGTAATCGGCGACCGGCTTGAGGCTGTTCTCTTCGCTGAATTCGCCTTCGGTCGGGCGACCCAGGTGCGAGCAGACCATCACCGCAGCGCCCTTTTCCAGAGCCAGTTTGATGGTCGGCAGGGCCGCGAGGATGCGCGCATCGCTCTTCACCACGCCGTCCTTGACCGGCACATTGAGGTCTTCGCGGATCAGCACGCGCTTACCTTGCAGGTCGAGGTCGGCCATTTTCGTGATGTTTACGGAAGCTGCAGTCATTGAGTCAGTCCTTAACAGGGGCTGGTGAAAGGGGAGCGGCGGCATCGAGAAAATGCACGGCCATGTCGAGCATGCGGTTGGCGAAACCCCATTCGTTGTCGAACCAGGCCAGCAGGTTGACCAGGCGTGGCCCGGAAACCCGCGTCTGACTGCCGTCGACGATCGCCGAGTGGGGATCATGATTGAAGTCGCAACTGGCGTGCGGCAACTCGGTGTACGCCAGCAGACCTTGCAGCGGCCCCTGTTCGGAAGCCTGGCGCAAGATCCGGTTGATCTCTTCGGTGCTGGTGTCACGGGCGGTCTGCAAGGTGATATCCAGGCAGGACACGTTGACCGTCGGCACCCGAATGGCTTTGGCCTGAATTCGCCCGGCAAGTTCCGGAAGCAGCCGTTCGATGCCTCGAGCCAGGCCCGTGGAGACCGGAATCACCGACTGAAAGGCCGAGCGCGTACGGCGCAAATCCTCGTCGTGATAGGCATCGATCACCGGCTGGTCGTTCATCGCCGAGTGAATGGTGGTGATCGAAATGTACTCCAGGCCGATCGCCTCATTGAGCAGCTTGAGCAACGGTACACCGCAGTTGGTCGTGCACGAGGCGTTCGACACCAGGCGCTCGGTACCATCGAGGCACTGCTGATTGACGCCATAAACCACCGTGGCATCGACATCGCTCTCGCTGGCCATCGGCTGGGACAACAGCACCCGCGGCGCACCCGCGCGCAGAAAACGCTCGGCCTGCTCGCGGGTGGTGTATTGCCCGGAGCACTCGAGTAGCAGATCGATATCCAGCGCAGCCCAGTCGACACCTTCCGGCTCACGCTCGCGCAGCACGCGCACGCGTTCGCCATTGATATGCAGGCAATCGCCAACCACCTTCACCTCGCCGGGAAAACGCCCGTGGGTGGAGTCGAAGCGGGTCAGGTACTCGATGCTGGCCTGATCGGCCAGATCGTTGAGCGCGACGATTTCCAGACGCGCGGCGCCAGCACGCTCGTGCAGGGCACGCAGCACGCAACGGCCGATGCGGCCGTAGCCGTTCAGAGCAACGCGATAGGGACGATAGGACATCGGAGATCTCGGATGAACCCGTAGGGTGGATCGCGCTTTATCGATCCACCGGGCGCCGCAGGGTGGGTGGAAAAGAGCGTCAGCTACGCGCCCCGATCCACCCTACGGCGTCGTTCTCACTTAGGCGTCGAGCAGCTCTTCGGCAGTGCCGATGATGTTCTCGACGGTGAAACCGAAATGTTCGAACAGCTCGCCGGCCGGAGCCGACTCACCGTAGGTTTCCATACCGATGACACGGCCTTCAAGGCCCACATACTTGTACCAGAAGTCAGCGTGGGCAGCTTCGATGGCGATCCGCGCGGTAACCTGCAGCGGCAGTACGGACTGCTTGTAGCCGGCGTCCTGCTGGTCGAAGACGTTGGTCGACGGCATCGACACGACGCGTACCTTGCGGCCCTGCGCGGTCAGTTTGTCGGCAGCCTGGATGGCCAGACCGACTTCCGAGCCGGTGGAGATCAGAATCAGCTCCGGTTCGCCGGCGCAATCCTTCAACACGTAACCGCCACGGCTGATGGCCGCTTCGGTTTCATGGTCGCGCAGGTTATGCGGCAGGTTCTGGCGCGAGAAGATCAGCGCGCTCGGGCCATCCTTGCGCTCGACCGAGTGTTTCCAGGCCACGGCAGCTTCGACGGTATCCGCCGGGCGCCAAGTATCCAGGTTCGGCGTGGTGCGCAGGCTGGTCAGTTGCTCGACCGGCTGGTGAGTCGGGCCGTCTTCGCCCAAACCGATGGAGTCGTGGGTGAACACGTAGAGCACGCGCAGCTTCATCAGCGCGGACATGCGTACCGCGTTACGGGCGTATTCCATGAACATCAGGAAGGTCGCGCCGTAAGGCACCAGGCCGCCGTGCAGGGCGACGCCGTTCATGATCGCGCTCATGCCGAACTCGCGCACGCCGTAGTACATGTAGTTGCCCGAAGCGTCTTCGGCGACCACCGGCTTGCAGCCCTTCCACAGGGTCAGGTTGGAACCGGCCAGGTCGGCGGAGCCACCCAGCAGTTCCGGCAGCAACGGGCCGAAGGCATTCAGGCAATTCTGGCTGGCCTTGCGGCTGGCGATGGTTTCGCCTTTCTCGGCCACGGCGCGGATGAACTCGCTGGCCTTGGCGGAGAAATCGGCAGGCAGCTCGCCAGCCATGCGACGGATGAACTCGTTGGCCAATTCCGGGTAAGCAGCGGAATAGGCAGCGAAACGCTGATCCCATTCGGCTTCGGCAGCCAGACCGGCTTCCTTGGCGTCCCACTCGGCATAGATGTCGGCCGGGATTTCGAACGGCGCGTGGCTCCAGTTCAGGGCAGCACGGGTCAGGGCGATTTCGTCATGGCCCAATGCAGCGCCGTGGGACTCTTCCTTACCCTGCTTGTTCGGCGAGCCGAAACCGATGATGGTCTTGCAGCAGATCAGGGTCGGCTGCTCGCTCTTGCGAGCGGTGTCGATGGCCATTTTGATCTCTTCGGGATCATGGCCGTCGACATTGCGGATCACCTGCCAGCCGTAGGCTTCAAAGCGCGCCGGGGTATCGTCGGTGAACCAGCCGTGGACTTCGCCATCGATGGAGATGCCGTTGTCATCGTAGAACGCGATCAGCTTGCCCAAGCCCAGGGTACCGGCCAGCGAGCAGACTTCGTGGCTGATGCCTTCCATCATGCAACCGTCGCCCAGGAAGGCGTAGGTGTGGTGATCGACGATGTTATGGCCATCGCGGTTGAACTGCGCCGCCATGATCTTCTCAGCTAAGGCGAAGCCCACGGCGTTGGCGATGCCCTGGCCGAGCGGGCCGGTGGTGGTCTCGACGCCTGGCGCGTAGCCGTATTCCGGGTGACCCGGGGTGCGGCTGTGCAACTGGCGGAAGTTCTTCAGGTCGTCGATGGACAGGTCGTAGCCGGTCAGGTGCAGCAACGAATAGATCAGCATCGAGCCATGGCCGTTGGACAGTACGAAACGGTCACGGTCAGCGAATTTCGGGTTGGCCGGGTTGTGTTTCAGGTAGTCACGCCACAGCACTTCGGCGATGTCCGCCATGCCCATAGGGGCACCCGGGTGGCCGCTGTTGGCTTTTTGCACGGCATCCATGCTCAGGGCACGAATGGCATTGGCACGCTCACGACGGCTGGGCATCGCTAATCTCCTGCGGGTGGCTGCTCTTAGGCAGCGGGGGTCGAAAAAGGCGGCCATTTTCGCCCAGCAGGCACTGCGGGGGCAATGACAGATGGTCGTTAGCCGAACGATTCCCGCGGTTTTCCTGGATAAAAGTGCTCAGCCTCTGGAAGCGAAGCGGTTTATCTCCCGTCGTGAGTAGCCAGGCAAGCGCGCGGCGAAGACCAATATCAAAACTTTTTGATATTGGTCTTGCTGCACAAAAAATCACCGACTAGACTGCGCGGCTTATGACTGTGCGCGCCTCTCAGCTCGACTTCGAGCCCGCCGATGCTCTCTCCGCCCTGTGCAAGGCAGCGGGCGACCCGCTGCGCCTGAATGTTTTGCGCGCACTGGCCAACGATTCGTTCGGCGTACTGGAGCTGGCGCAGATCTTCGCCATTGGCCAGTCCGGCATCAGCCACCACTTGAAGGTGCTGGCCCAGGCCGGCCTGGTGGCGACGCGCCGGGAAGGCAACGCGATTTTCTATCGCCGCGCCCTGGCCCAGATGGAAACTGTTGGCGGTACGCTGCACGGCGCCCTGCTCCAGGAAGTCGATCGGCTGGCCCTGCCGCTCGAGGTGCGCGAACGCATCGCCCAGGTGCATCAGCAGCGCGCGGCTGCCAGCCAGGATTTCTTTGCCCGTAGCGCAGAGCGCTTCCAGGCTCAGCAGGATCTGATCGCCGGCCTGCCGCAATACCGCGACAGCGTGCTGGCCCTGCTCGACTCACTGGACTTTCCTGCCAACGCCCGCGCCCTGGAGATCGGCCCCGGCGATGGCAGCTTTTTGCCCGAACTGGCGAGCCGCTTCGGCCAAGTCACCGCACTGGATAACAGCCCGGCCATGCTTGAGCTGGCACGCCTGCGCTGTGAGCACGACGGCCTGGATAACGTTCAGTTGCAACTTGCCGACGCCCTGCTCGACGACTACCCCAGCGCCGACTGCGTAGTGTTAAACATGGTGCTGCATCACTTCGCCGCACCGGCTCAGGCCCTGCAGATACTCGCAGGCCGCGTGAACGATGGCGGCAGCCTGTTGATCACAGAACTGTGCAGCCACAACCAAAGTTGGGCCCGCGACACCTGCGGCGATCTCTGGCTAGGCTTCGAACAGGACGACCTGGCCCACTGGGCCGTCGTCGCCGGGCTGACACAAGGCGAGAGCCTGTATGTCGGCCTGCGCAATGGTTTTCAAATTCAGGTGCGCCATTTCCAGCGCACGCCATCACTCCCGTACGTGGCCGAAAGGCCCTCACTCGCCAGGACAACCGATAGATGAGCGAATACTCCCTGTTTACCTCCGAGTCCGTGTCCGAAGGTCATCCGGACAAGATCGCCGACCAGATTTCCGATGCCGTCCTCGACGCCATCATCACCCAGGACAAACACGCCCGCGTGGCCGTCGAAACACTGGTCAAGACCGGCGTGGCGATCATCGCCGGCGAAGTCACCACCAGCGCCTGGGTCGACCTCGAGCAGATCGTGCGCGACGTGATCTGCAACATCGGCTACACCAGCTCGGATGTCGGCTTTGACGGCGCGACCTGTGGCGTGATGAACATCATTGGCAAGCAGTCCCCGGACATCAACCAAGGTGTCGACCGCGCCAAACCGGAAGATCAGGGCGCTGGCGACCAGGGCCTGATGTTCGGCTATGCCAGCAACGAAACCGACGTGCTGATGCCGGCGCCGATCCGCTTCTCTCACGCGCTGGTCGAGCGTCAGGCCGAAGCCCGCAAATCTGGCCTGCTGCCGTGGCTGCGCCCGGACGCCAAGAGCCAGGTCACCTGCCGTTACGAGCACGGCAAAGTGGTTGGCATCGACGCGGTGGTGCTATCCACCCAGCACAACCCGGATGTCAGCCTGAGCGACCTACGTGAAGCGGTAATGGAGCTGGTGATCAAGCACAGCCTGCCCGCCGAACTGCTGCACAAGGACACCCAGTACCACATCAACCCGACCGGCAACTTCGTGATCGGTGGCCCAGTGGGCGACTGCGGCCTGACTGGCCGCAAGATCATCGTCGACAGCTATGGCGGCATGGCTCGCCACGGCGGCGGCGCGTTCTCCGGCAAGGATCCATCCAAGGTCGACCGCAGCGCGGCTTATGCCGGCCGCTATGTCGCCAAGAACATCGTTGCCGCCGGCCTGGCCGAGCGCTGCGAGATTCAGGTTTCCTACGCCATCGGCGTCGCCCAGCCGACCTCGATTTCGATCAACACCTTCGGCACCAACAAGGTAGCGGACGAGACCATCGTCAAACTGGTGCGCGACGTGTTCGACCTGCGCCCGTACGCCATCACCAAGATGCTCGACCTGCTGCACCCGATGTACCAGCCGACCGCCGCCTACGGCCACTTCGGCCGCGAGCCGCAGCAACTGACTGTCGGTGACGACAGCTTCACCAGCTTCACCTGGGAGAAGACCGACAAGGCTGCAGACCTGCGCGCCGCTGCCGGCCTCTAAGGCCGAGTTGCCCGGCGAGAGCCGGGCAACGGACACAAAAAAGCCTCCGTGGACGCAACGCTCACGGAGGCTTTTTCACACCTGCAAGGCAGATATTCTTATTGCTATTTACCGAACAGCGAGCCCAACCCTTTCAGGGTTTCGGCAGCAGCTGTGATGTTTTCAGCTGTGCCATTGCCCTGGGTTTGCGCGACAGTCTCATCGGACGTGGCGGCATTGGCGCCCAACTGACTGCACCCACCCTCGACCTGAGCGATGGTGTCGTTGGCCTGCTGATTGCCGAGCAGGCCGGCCAGTTGCTTGACCTGAGCCAGCTTCTCGGCGTTGGCGGAGAGTTTCTGATCGCACTTGGCCTGCATATCATCAGCCGCCTGTACGAAGGCACTGCCGCATACCAACGAAACAGCACAGAACAAAACGGAAAGACGCATTAGAAGTAGACCCTTGAGTGATGAGACCCGGCAATTGAATCCCGCCGCCGGGCAATTCCATTTGATACGCGGGAAGAAGCGGAATTTTATCATTCACAAATTGTTTCGGCCAAACTTGAAATGGCCAAAATGTCGGCCAGTCGCTACTTACGACCCGCCCGCAGCAGTGCTGTACTGCGTTTGCGGCATGAGCGATATGCGGCTAGCCTGCAGAAATCATCGCCCGAGCAAGGATGCTCCGCCCATGAAACACTGGATCGCTGCCGCCCTTCCCGTCCTGCTGGCCTCACTCGTCCACGCCGACGAATGCCCCAAACAGACAACCGCACACAGCCGCCAACTCAATGAGCTCTCCGCCCAGATAGCCCAATGGGACGACGCCTATCATCGCCAAGGCCGCTCGCTGGTCAGCGATGAACTCTACGATCAAGCCCGCACCCGCCTGGAGCATTGGCAACGTTGCCTGAGCGACACGGCAACGGCCAACCCACTGAGCGGTGCTGGCGGCCCGGCGCGACATCCGGTGACCCAGACAGGTCTGCGCAAGCTCGAAGATGAGCGCGCCGTGAACCGCTGGATGGCCTCACGCCAGGCCTTGTGGATTCAGCCCAAGGTCGATGGCGTCGCGGTCACGCTGATTTACAGCGGCGGCCACCTGCAGCAGGCGATCAGCCGCGGGGACGGCAACACCGGCCAGGACTGGACATCACGCGCCACACGGATTGCGGCCATTCCCAAGCACCTCACTGATGACAGCGAACTAGTGCTGCAAGGCGAGCTGTACCTGCAGCGCCCTGCACACATTCAGGCCAAGCACGGCGGCGCTTCGGCGCGCAGCACGGTCGCCGGATTGATGGCACGAGAGGATCTGCAAGAAGCCCAAGCGAACGACATTGGGCTGTTCGTTTGGGACTGGCCCAATGGCCCGGACGATATGCAGCAACGTCTCGACCACCTGGCGCAGTTGGGTTTTGACGACAGCCGCCACTACAGCCACCCCGTCATTACCGCCACCGAGGCCAGGCAATGGCGCGAGCGCTGGTACCGTAATCCACTGCCCTTCGCTACTGACGGCGTGGTTCTGCGCCAAGGCCAGCGCCCATCCGGCGAACGCTGGCGCGCCGAGCCGCCACACTGGGCAGCGGCTTGGAAATACCCGGCCAGCGAGGCCCTGGCGCTGGTCAACGGCGTCGAGTTCAGCATCGGCCGTAGCGGTCGCATCACCCCGCTGCTGCGTCTACACCCAGTGAAACTCGACGACCGCACCATTCGCGTAGTCAGCGCGGGCTCACTGGAACGCTGGCAGCAACTGGATATTCGCCCGGGCGATCAAGTCGCCATCCGCCTTGCCGGGCAAACCATTCCGCAACTGACTGACGTGGTAGTGCAGACAGCAAACCGCCACGAACTCGACGTTCCGCGCCGTGACGATTACCACGCGCTGAGCTGCCTGCGCGCCTCCGCTCCCTGCACCAGCCAGTTCCACGCCCGCCTTACCTGGCTCAGCAGCAAACAGGCACTAAACCTGCCTGACATCGGCGCTGGAACGTGGGAGAAGCTTTTGCAGGCCCAGCGTATCGACAGCCTGCTCGACTGGCTGGAGCTCAGTGAGGAGCAGCTACTCGCCGTACCGGGCATCGGCCAACAGACTGCTGCCACGCTCAGAAAGCGCTTCGCCGAAGCCCGGCAACGCCCATTCAATGCCTGGCTGCGCGCCCTAGGCACACCAATCAACCCGGACAACCTGGCTATCAAGGACTGGTCACAACTGCAACAGCGCAGCCTGGTCGAGTGGCAGAAGCTGCCAGGAATCGGCCCGACCCGCGCCGCTCAGCTGCAGAGGTTTTTCCAGCACGAGGAGATAGTCGCGCTGGGCGACCGATTGCGCCTGGCCGGCGTCGACGGCTTCTGATCAACAGACGCGGAAAGACTCATCGCCTGGCGTCCGCGCGCCCCAGCGACTCAGTCCTTGAACTGATCCTTGATATAGGTGATTTCGGTCTTGCCGTGGGGCGCAGGCTGGCCGTTCTCGTCCAGATTGACGAAGACCATCTTGTCGATGGTCAGGATGCTCTTGCGGGTGATCTTGTTGCGCACTTCACAGCGCATGGTGATCGAGGTACGACCGAACTCGCTGGCGGTGATGCCCAGTTCGATGATGTCGCTCTGCCGGGCCGAGGCGACGAAGTTGATCTCCGAGATCAGCTTGGTCACCACGCGCTGAGTGCCGAGCTGGATGATGGCGTAGATCGCCGCTTCTTCGTCGATCCACTTCAGCAGGCTGCCGCCGAACAGGGTGCCGTTGGGGTTGAGGTCTTCGGGCTTTACCCACTTGCGTGTGTGGAAGTTCATCTGCACTCCTTATCCATCGCTATCGTTCGCGAACCATGATCGCAAAGGCAGGCGGCAGTTGTCGCGGGCGCGTTTTCAATGGCATCGATTAAGGCTCGGTATCAGGTGCATCGATGGCCGATACGGGACGACGGAAAACCTTGGGCTGGCGCGCCGGCAAGGCTATAATCGCCACGTTTCATACGCTCGGCACTGCCTGAGCGTTCCCGCCACCTGTCCGAGGGGCGCTGCAGCAAGCCAAAGGCTTGTCAGGCTCGGATGGGGCGTTACCCAAACGCATCAACGGCGCCCAATCGGACTGCGTGAAAACGTAGCGAGCCATGGCCATCAGGCCGGGCATACCGGTTTTCACCTATCTGATCACAGATCATCGATTGGAGAGCTTTTGCATGAGCGCTGCTTTTACCGACTACAAAGTCGCTGACATTTCCCTGGCCGATTGGGGCCGTAAAGAGCTGATCATCGCCGAATCCGAGATGCCGGCACTGATGGGCCTACGTCGCAAGTACGCTGCCGAACAACCGCTGAAAGGCGCGAAGATCCTCGGCTGCATTCACATGACCATCCAGACCGGCGTGCTGATCGAGACGCTGACTGCGCTGGGCGCCGAAGTGCGCTGGTCGTCGTGCAACATCTTCTCCACTCAGGATCAGGCCGCTGCCGCCATCGCCGCCGCCGGTATTCCGGTGTTCGCCTGGAAAGGCGAGACCGAAGCCGAGTACGAGTGGTGCATCGAGCAGACCATCCTCAAGGACGGCCAGCCGTGGGACGCCAACATGGTGCTCGACGACGGCGGCGACCTGACTCAGATCCTGCATGACAAGTACCCGCAGGTGCTGACCAACGTCCACGGCGTCACCGAAGAAACCACCACCGGTGTTCATCGCCTGCTCGACATGCTCAAGGCCGGCACCCTGAAAGTCCCGGCGATCAACGTCAACGACGCGGTCACCAAGAGCAAGAACGACAACAAGTACGGCTGCCGTCACAGCCTCAACGACGCCATCAAGCGCGGCACCGACCACCTGCTGTCGGGCAAGCAAGCGCTGGTCATCGGCTACGGCGACGTGGGCAAGGGCTCGGCTGCCTCGCTGCGTCAGGAAGGCATGATCGTCAAGGTTTCCGAGATCGATCCGATCTGCGCCATGCAGGCCTGCATGGACGGCTACGAACTCGTTTCGCCGTACATCGACGGCCGCAATGACGGCACCGACGCCAGCATCGACAAGGCCCTGCTGGGCAAGATCGACCTGATCGTCACCACCACCGGCAACGCCAACGTCTGTGACGCCGGCATGCTCAAGGCGCTGAAAGCTCGTGCCGTGGTCTGCAACATCGGTCACTTCGACAACGAGATCGACACTGCTTTCATGCGCAAGAACTGGGCGTGGGAAGAGGTCAAACCGCAGGTGCACAAGATCCACCGCACCGGCGCTGGCCAATTCGACCCGCGTAATGACGACTACCTGATCCTGCTGGCCGAAGGCCGTCTGGTGAACCTGGGCAACGCCACGGGCCACCCGAGCCGCATCATGGACGGCTCTTTCGCCAACCAGGTTCTCGCCCAGATCTTCCTGTTCGAGCAGAAGTTCGCCGACCTGTCGGCCGAGAAGAAGGCCGAGCGCCTGACCGTCGAAGTACTGCCGAAGAAGCTGGATGAAGAAGTCGCACTGGAAATGGTGAAAGGCTTCGGCGGCGTGGTCACCCAACTGACCACCAAGCAGGCCGAGTACATCGGCGTTCCGGTCGAAGGCCCGTTCAAGCCGGACAGCTACCGCTACTAACCCCAGCTACACGCTACACGCCACACGCTGCAAGAGGGAGCCGACTCCACTTGCAGCTTGTGGCGTGAGGCTTGTCGCTGAGAAGGGAACCTTCTCCATGATCCAGAAAAAAACCAATGTCAGCTTCGAGTTCTTCCCGACGAAGACCGATGCTGGACACGAGAAACTGCTGAATACCGCGCGAGAGCTGGCCGGTTACAACCCGGAATTCTTCTCCTGCACCTATGGCGCCGGTGGCTCCACCCGCGACCGTACGCTCAATACCGTGCTGCAACTCGATGGCGAAGTGAAGGTGCCTACCGCACCGCACCTGTCGTGCGTCGGCGACAGCAAGGCCGAATTGATCGAGCTGCTCAATCTGTACAAGAACAACGGCATCAACCGCATCGTTGCCCTGCGCGGCGACCTGCCTTCGGGCATGGGCATGTCCAGCGGTGAACTGCGCCATGCCAATGATCTGGTCGAGCTGATCCGCCAGGAAACCGGTGATCACTTTCATATCGAAGTAGCGGCCTACCCGGAAATGCATCCGCAGGCGCGTAACTTCGAAGACGACATCGCCAACTTCGTGCGCAAGGCCAAGGCCGGCGCAAGCAGTGCGATCACTCAGTACTTCTTCAACGCCGACTGCTACTTCTACTTCGTCGAGCGTGTACGCAAGTTGGGCGTCGACATCCCGGTGATCCCGGGCATCATGCCGATCACCAACTACAGCAAACTGGCACGCTTCTCCGACGCCTGCGGCGCCGAGCTGCCGCGCTGGGTCCGCAAGCAACTGGAAGCCTATGGTGACGACACCCAGAGCATCCAGCGCTTCGGTGAAGAAATGATCACCGACATGTGCGAACGCCTGCTCCAGGGCGGTGCACCGGGCCTGCACTTCTACACCCTCAACCAGGCCGCCCCTAGCCTGGCTGTGTGGAAGAACCTGCAAGGCTGATTGCCGGGCCGCGAATGTTAGAACTTTCGCGGCCCGCGTCTTTCCTAACAGTCTGCTGAAAACTCAGGCGAGGCAGCGGCAACGCCATCGTTTTCAACAGCCTGTTAACTCGGTACCCGTTGACCCAGAGTCCTCCACTGGCCGACAGTACAGCGCCATCACCCGGACGCCCCATCATGGGTCACGATCACCGGGACTGAATTCTTCATCGCGCGATCAGCCAGGATCGGCTCGAGTTGTCGCGTTACCACGGGATGCCTGCATGCTCACTCGCCAGAAAATCAATGCTTCGGTCTCGCCCAAGGGCAGCCTGGAAACCCTCTCCCAGCGTGAAGTCCAGCAATTGCGCGAAACCGGCTCCGGTAGCGTCTACGCGCTGTTCCGCCAATGCGCCCTGGCAATTCTCAACACCGGTTCGCACAGCGACAACGCCAAGACCATCCTCGAGGCCTATCCGGACTTCGAAGTGAAGATCCACCAGCAGGATCGCGGCATCCGCCTGGAGCTGATCAATGCGCCGGCTGACGCCTTCGTCGATGGCGAGATGATCGCCAGTACCCGCGAGATGCTGTTCAGCGCCCTGCGCGACATCGTCTACACCCAGAGCGAGCTGGAAAACAAACGCGTCGACGTGGACAGCTCCAGCGGTCTGACCGACTACGTTTTCCACCTGCTGCGCAACGCCCGCACCCTGCGCGCCGGCGCCGAGCCGAAGATGGTGGTGTGCTGGGGTGGCCACTCGATCGACACCGAAGAATACAAATACACCAAGAAAGTCGGCCACGAACTGGGCCTGCGTGCCTTGGACGTGTGCACCGGCTGCGGCCCCGGTGTGATGAAGGGGCCGATGAAGGGCGCCACCATTTCCCACGCCAAGCAGCGCATCGTCGGCGCCCGCTACCTGGGGCTGACCGAGCCGGGCATCATCGCCGCCGAGGCGCCGAACCCGATCGTCAACGAACTGGTGATCCTGCCGGATATCGAAAAGCGCCTGGAAGCCTTCGTGCGCATCGGCCACGGCATCATCATCTTCCCCGGCGGCGCGGGCACGGCAGAAGAGTTTCTCTATCTGCTCGGTATCCTCATGCATCCGGACAACGCCGAGCTGCCCTTCCCCCTCGTGCTGACCGGGCCGAAGAGCGCCGAAGCTTACTTGCAGCAGTTGCACGCCTTCATCGGCGCGACCCTGGGCGTGGAGGCGCAGAACCGCTACGTGCTGATTCCCAACGACCCGGCCGAAGTGGCCCGCCACATGGCGGCTGGCATCAAGGCGGTGAAGCAGTTCCGCCGCGAGCGCAATGACGCCTTCCACTTCAACTGGTTGCTGAAGATCGACGAGAGCTTCCAACATCCCTTCGAACCGACCCACGAAGCCATGGCCAGCCTCAACCTGACCCGCGAGCAGCCGGTGCACGAACTGGCCGCCAACCTGCGTCGCGCCTTCTCGGGCATCGTCGCCGGTAACGTCAAGGACAAAGGCATCCGCCTGATCGAGCAACATGGCCCGTATGAGCTGCGCGGCGACAAGACCATCATGCAACCGCTGGATCGCCTGCTGCAGGCCTTCGTCGAACAGCACCGCATGAAGCTGCCAGGCGGCAGCGCCTACGAGCCGTGCTATCGGGTCGTCAGCTGACAGTGGCACATGCCCGCCGGGTGGACAACGCGACGTATGTCCACCTGAGCCGTAGCCTGGGTTGAGCGAAGCGATACCTGGGTCGGATACCAGGGTTCGGGAACCGCGAAGAAGTCTGCGCCCGCACCCCGCACTGGCCGCCACGGACATTAAGTGATAATAATTCTCACATGAATGGCGGCGATCACTGCCGTCACAACAGGAGAGTTCAATGCCACGCCCTGCTCCCCGTACCCTGCGGGTCATTTCATCCACTCCCGTCACGCCGCACATGCTGCGCATCACCCTGGGCGGCGACGAAATCGACAGCTTTCCAACCGATCAGGAAAGCGCCTACATCAAGCTGATCTTTCCCGCGCCGGGCAGCGAAAACACGCTGATGCGCACCTACACCGTGCGCCATCAGCGAGCGGAGCAGTTCGACGTGGATTTCGTCCTGCACGATGATGCCGGCCCTGCCTCCCAGTGGGCCAAAGACGCCAGCCCGGGCGACAGCATCGTCGTCGGCGGCCCCGGCCCGAAAAAGCTGGTAGACAACAGCGCGGACTGGTTCCTGGTGATTGGCGACATGACGGCCCTGCCGGCACTCAGCGTCAACCTCGAACAACTGCCGGCTGACGCCCGCGGGCACGCCATCATCGAGGTGATCGACGAGCGCGATATCCAGCCGCTGCAACATCCTGCTGGCGTCGAGCTGCACTGGCTGATCAACCCGCATCCCGGCGAAGACAGCCAGCTGCTGGTCAATCGCGTGCGCGAGCTGGCATGGCTGCCAGGCCGACCGAGCATCTGGGCTGCCTGCGAGTTCAGCAGCATGCGTGCCCTGCGCCAGCATTTCAGGGAGGAGCGCCAGGTCGACCGCAAGAACCTGTACATTTCCAGCTACTGGAAACTCGGCAACAGCGAAGATCAGCACAAGCTCGCCAAGCGCGAGGATGCCGACGCCCTGGCCGATTGATCCACACCATCACTCGCCGAGGAGTACGGGAACGCCCGTATTCCGCCCGGTCGGCGGCAAGTTGTGCCGATTCTCACCAATCCTGTTACACTCGGGCCTTCCCGCCAGGCTTGCGCCCGGATGCTGACCCCAGAGGCCAGCAGTACCGGACGGGATTGCGCGCCCCACGTGCGATTCAAGCCAGGCACTACACCTATAGGGCCACGCCCTCACCAGACAGGATTGCACATGTCCTTTGCCTCCCTCGGTCTCTCCGAGGCTTTAGTCCGTGCGGTCGAAGCCGCCGGCTACACCCAGCCCACTCCGGTGCAACAGCGGGCCATCCCCGCCGCGTTGCAAGGTCGCGACCTGATGGTGGCGGCCCAGACGGGTACAGGTAAGACAGGCGGTTTCGCGCTGCCGATCCTCGAGCGACTGTTCCCCAACGGTCACCCGGATCGCGAACAGCGCCATGGCCCGAAACAGCCGCGCGTACTGGTGCTCACGCCCACCCGCGAACTGGCCGCTCAGGTGCATGACAGCTTCAAGCTGTATGCCCGCGATTTGAAATTCGTCAGCGCCTGCATCTTCGGAGGCGTTGGCATGAACCCACAGGTACAGGCCCTGGCAAAAGGCGTCGATGTACTGGTGGCTTGCCCCGGTCGCCTGCTAGACCTCGCCAATCAACGTGCTATCGACCTTTCGCACGTAGAAATTTTGGTGCTGGACGAAGCCGACCGCATGCTCGACATGGGCTTTATCCATGACGTGAAAAAGGTTCTGGCCAAGCTGCCTACGCAGCGCCAGAACCTGCTGTTCTCAGCGACTTTTTCGAAAGACATTACCGACCTGGCCGGCAAGCTGCTGCACAACCCAGAGCGCATCGAAGTCACGCCACCGAACACCACGGTCGAGCGTATCGAACAGCGTGTGTTCCGCCTGCAGGCCAGCCACAAGCGCGCCCTGCTCGCTCACCTGATCACCGCGGGCGCATGGGAACAGGTTCTGGTCTTCACCCGGACCAAGCACGGCGCCAACCGCCTGGCCGAGTACCTGGACAAACACGGCCTGCCTGCCGTGGCGATTCATGGCAACAAGAGCCAGAACGCCCGCACCAAGGCCCTGGCCGACTTCAAGGCGAACAAGGTTCGCATCCTGGTTGCCACCGACATCGCCGCGCGTGGTCTGGACATCGACCAACTGCCTCACGTGGTCAACTTCGAGCTGCCCAACGTCGAAGAAGATTACGTGCACCGTATCGGCCGTACTGGCCGTGCCGGTCGTAGCGGTGAGGCTATCTCCCTGGTCGCCCCGGACGAAGAGAAACTGCTCAAGGGCATCGAGCGGATGACCAAGCAGAAGATCGCCGACGGTGATCAACTGGGCTTCGACGCCAGCAAGGTCGAGGCAGAACGCCCGGAAGTGCGTGAACCACAGAAACCACGCCCACCCCGTGGCGCCAAACCGGAAGGTGGCGGCCGCAAGGACAAGGGCAAGGACGGCGGCAAAACCAAGACTCAAAGCAAAGCCAGGCCTGCTCGCGAACAACAACCACGTGGCACGGCCCGCGCCAGCGCACCGGCCGTGCCTGCGTTGCCTCCGGATCGCGCCCCTGATGAGTTCCGCGATGACGAGATCGACAATTTCGGTAACCGTGCCGACTACGTAAGCCCGAACCAGAACAATGGTCAGGGCCGTGGCCGTCGCCCCGGTGCTGCCGCCAGTGGCCCAAGTGCCAGCAATGGCGTTGGCCAGGGGCCACGTGGTCAGGGCAAGGGCCCGCGCAGCACTGGCGGCGGTGCCGGTGCCGGTGCCGGTGCTGGCAAACGCCAGGGCCAAGGCCAGGGGCAAGGCGCCAACAAGGGTCGTAGTGGCGCGGGTAACCGCGGCCGCGGCCAGCAGCGCGATACCACCACCTCGCTGAACCGCGATGAATTGCCGCGTCAAGAGCCTGCCGTGCGCAGTAGCCGTGACAAGCAACCGGTCATCGTGCACAAGAGCTCGCGCAGCGATCGCCTACCGACGCCCGAGCAGCTCGACCAGCTACAAAGCAGCCGTCCACGCGGCGAGAAGCCTGCCCTGCTGACCCGCAATCGCGACAGCTGAGTATTGGCTCATTGAAAACGCCGGCCTAGTGCCGGCGTTTTCATTGGTGCAGCACGTTTAACCTCGCGGGTGATGACCCGCAGCGGCGCGCCAAGAATGCGGGGCAAAAAAACGCCGACCCAAGGGTCGGCGTTTTTCATGCAGCGCTCAAGCTTACTTGCGTACGCCTTCCACGGAGATGATCAGCTCGACTTCCTGCGAAGCCGGGCCCAGATCCTTCTCGATGTTGAAGTCTTTCAGCTTCAGCTTGGTGCTGCCTTCAAAACCAGCGCGGTAGCCGCCCCATGGATCGTCGCCCTGCCCCAGGAACTTGGCAGCAATCACCACCGGCTTGGTCACGCCATTGAGGGTCAGGTTGCCGGTGATATCAGCGGTATCCTTGCCAGTCGACTTGACGGCGGTGGACGCGAAGGTTGCAGTCGGGTTCTTGCTGACGTTGAGGAAATCGGCGCTGCGGATGTGCTTATCGCGCTCGGCATGGTTGGTGTCGACGCTTTCGGTCTTCAGGGTAACGTTGACCTTGCTGGCTTCCGGGTTCTTCTCATCGAAGCTGAAGCTGCCGTCGAAATCCTTGAAGGTACCGTACAGCCAGCTGTAGCCCAGGTGGCTGATCTTGAAATTGACGAAGGCGTGCTGACCTTGCTTGTCGATAGCGTAGTCAGCAGCCATTGCATGGCCAGCGCCCAACAGTGCGGTGCCCAGTGCCAGTGCAGCGAAAGTCTTCTTCAACATGGGAATTCCTTGAGAGATGAAATGAACGGCATTGCGGTGCAATGCCGAAACAGCTGAAGGATCAACGTCCGAAGATACGCAACAACGTGCGATCACGGTCGATGAAGTGGTGTTTAAGTGCAGCCAGACCATGCAGGACAGCAAAAATCACGATAGTCCAGGCCAGGTACTCGTGGATCAAACCGGCGACATCCCCCTGATTGGGGATGCTGGTCACGCTTGCCGGTACATCGAACAGCCCGAACACACTGATCGGACGGCCATCGGCCGTGGAGATCAGGTAGCCGGAAATCATCAGCACGAACAAGCCGAGATAGAGAAAGCTATGGCCCAGCTTGCTGGCCACTCGCGTCAGCCGACCATGCTCAGGGAGCGCCGGTGGCGGCGGGCTGATCCAGCGCCATAGCAGCCGGGCAGCCATGACCATGAACAGCAGGATGCCGATGCTCTTATGGATGTTCGGCGCGGTCTGGTACCAACCGCTGTAATAGCTAAGCCCGACCATCCAGAAGCCAAGCGCGAACAGGCCGAATACGGCAATGGCGACCAGCCAATGCAGGGAGACGCTGACAAGACCGTAACGAAACGTTGAATTACGCCACTGCATGGCCTGATTCCAAAAGGTGAGAGAACAGAGATTAGCAACAAACCTATCGACTTAAAGCAGAAATTGTTGCTTTGAAATATCGATAAAGGCGATATCTCCATGCGAATAAGCGGCGCAACCAGATTAGTGAAATTCCCCATGACGGAGTTCAACACCACCTACGCGAGCGGTTGATTTGCGGTGATCAACGGCCGACGACCTGCATCTGGTAGGCTTGCCCGCTGATGATTGGGAGAGCACGTCGATGAGTAACCAACACTGGATGCAGCGTGACCTGGAAGTTCTCTGGCACCCCTGTACGCAGATGAAGGATCACGAGCGGCTGCCGCTTATTCCCATCCGCCGTGGTGAAGGCGTCTGGCTGGAAGACTTCGAGGGCAAGCGTTACCTGGATGCCGTCAGTTCCTGGTGGGTAAACGTCTTCGGCCATGGCAATCCGCGTATCGGCGAACGCATCAAGGCGCAAGTCGATACGCTTGAACACGTGATGCTTGCGGGCTTCAGCCATCAACCCGTGATCGAGCTATCCGAGCGTCTGGTGCGCATTACGCCCGAAGGCCTGAACCGCGTGTTCTACGCTGACAACGGCTCCTCGGGGATCGAAGTGGCGCTGAAGATGAGCTTCCATTACTGGCTCAACAGCGGCAAGCCGGCGAAGAAGCGCTTCATCACCCTGAGCAACAGCTATCACGGCGAAACCGTGGCGGCGATGTCGGTCGGCGACGTGGCGTTGTTCACCGATACCTACAAGGCGCTGCTGCTCGATACTCTCAAGGTGCCCAGCCCGGACTGTTACCTGCGCCCGGACGGCGTGAGCTGGGAAGACCACTCGCGGACGATGTTCGCGGCGATGGAGCAAACCCTGGCCGATCATCACCACGAAGTCGCGGCGGTGATCGTCGAGCCGCTGATCCAGGGCGCGGGCGGTATGCGCATGTATCACCCCATCTACCTGACTCTGCTGCGCGAAGCCTGCGATCGTTATGGCGTGCACCTGATCCATGACGAGATCGCCGTCGGCTTCGGCCGCACCGGCACCATGTTCGCCTGCGAGCAGGCCGGCATCACGCCGGACTTCCTGGTGTTGTCCAAGGCCCTCACGGGCGGCTACCTGCCGATGGCGGCCGTGTTGACCACCGATGATGTCTACAGCGCCTTCTACGACGATTACGCCACCCTGCGCGCCTTCCTCCACTCGCACACCTACACCGGCAACCCGCTGGCTTGTGCGGCGGCCCTGGCGACGCTGGATATCTTTGAAGAGGACGGCGTGATCGAGGCCAACAAGGCGCTGGCCACACGTATGGCCAGCGCCACTGCACATTTGGTCGATCATCCCCATGTGGCTGAGGTACGCCAGACCGGTATGGCCCTGGCCATCGAAATGGTTCAAGACAAGGCTGGCAAGGTTGCCTACCCCTGGCAAGAGCGACGCGGCCTGCAGGTGTATCAGCACGCCCTGACCCGCGGTGCGTTGTTAAGGCCGCTGGGCAGCGTGGTGTATTTCCTGCCGCCCTACGTGATCACCGAAGAGCAGATCGACTTTCTTGCCGAAGTGGCCAGTGAAGGTATCGATCTGGCTACCCGTACCTCGGTCAGCGTGGCCACCGGCGATACCCGCTACCCGGGCTTTCGCGACCCGGGCTGAGCGATACGGCAGGCGGGCTTGCCCCTCCTGCCGTAATGCTGCGTTTAGAGCACGCTAAGCGGATACTCGACGATGAAGCGTACCTGGTCGGAGTCCACGTCCGAGGTTCCGGAGATGCGGTGCGTGGCCTGACGCAGACGGAACTTCAGATCCTTGGCCGCGCCACTCTGCACCACGTACTGCACGTTCACGTCACGCTCCCAGTGCTTCTCGCTGTCCGCATAGAGACCTGCATAGGCGCTGGTGGCGTCCATCTTGCTGCCATCGACATTGTCGCCGCGGATGTAGGACACGTAGAACGACAGCCCCGGCACGCCGTAACTGGCCAGATCCATGGCGTAAGTGGCGCGCCAAGAGCGCTCGCCCGGCCCGTTGAAGTCCACCAACTGCGAAGAGTTGGCCAGGTAGATGGAATCCTGAAAACCGCCGCCGCCCAGGGTCAGGTAATCGAACGGCTGATCGCCATGCACCCGCTGATGGGCGACGGTGAAGGTATGCGCGCCGACCGAGTAGGCGGTTGCCAGCGACCAGGCAGTGACATCGATGTCGCCAGCCAGGGACTTGCCGTTATCCCGGGTGTGGTAGATGTTGAAATCGAAATTCAGCGCCTGCTCGTCGGTGAGCGGCAAGTTATAGATGGCGTTGCCGTAGTACTGACGCCACAGATCCTCGTAACGCGAGGCATAGGCGCTGAAACTCAGGGCGTCGCTGGCCACCCAGTTGGCCCCCAGATAATCCACATTGCCGCCTTCGACGCCTGCGTAACCGGCATAGAAACCGTCACGACTGCCGGCCTGGTTGAAGTCCTTGGAAGCGGTGAAATGGCCAGCGTCGATGACCAACCCCTCGATCTCGGCGCTGGTCAGCTGGAAACCGGTGGCGGTGGCGGGTACCAGGCGGGCATCGGCAACCGCGATGACCGGGTTGTAGGGGCGCAGTTGGCCGTACTTGAGTTCCGAATTGGAGAGACGCATTTTCACCGCGCCGCCCAGGGTGCCGAATTCGTCATCGGCACGCCCGGTAGACGAGTCCACCGGCAGCAGCCCGGATCCCGAGCGCCCGCGACCGCTGTCCAGCTTGATGCCCATGTAGGCATTCAGATCGACACCGAAGCCGACGGTGCCCTGCGTGTAGCCCGAGCTGTAATTCAGATGAAACCCCTGACCCCATTCACGATTGTCCTGGGCGCCCGTGGCGTGACGATCCATGTGCCAGTAGACGTTGCGGGCCAGCAGATCCAGCGTGCTGTCTTCGAGAAACCCTTTGGATTCGGCCTGGCTTGCCTGAGCGGTGGAAATGGCCAGAACGCTGGCGCTCAGCGCCATCAACGATAATCCGGTACGTTGCACTTTCATTATTATTCCCTATGCGTGGAATGTGTCGGCGGATACTCCGCCCTTGGAACGGGGCAGGCTGCAGCGCCCACGACGATGCACGGCAACAGGTCTCCCCAGCCTGACGTGCATGTGTAAGCCACCCGCCCCTTAATCAGCCCTGCCGTGTTGAAGCGCCCCGGGAATGCAGCCCGGGAGCAGAGCCGTTCTTTTTTTACCCTATGGCTTATGGGCGTATAACCGCAACCCTTGATGACAGACAGCTCGCCCATATTGGCGCACGACGAACACCCCACGACTGTTCGCAGCGCGACCTGCAGCGATGTGCAAACATCCCTGACGGCCTGCAGAAAAAACGCCACCCGGTTATGCTTGCCCACCCTTAGCCCATACCCGTTACCGCCATGCGCCTTTCCCGTTTCTTCATCGACGCCCCTCTTTCCCTCGGCCAGCACGAGCTGCCGGAAGCCCAGGCCCACTACATCGGCCGTGTGCTGCGCCATGCAGCGGGCGATGCGGTGCAGCTGTTCGATGGCAGCGGCCAGGAGTTTCGCGGCGAGTTGATAGAGGTTGGCAAGAAAACCGTACGTGTCGAGCTGCGTGAACAGTTCGACGGGCAGGCCGAGTCGCCCCTGCACATTCACCTGGGTCAGGGTCTGTCGCGCGGCGAGCGCATGGATTGGGCGATCCAGAAAGCCACCGAGCTGGGTGCCCAGGTGATCAGCCCGATCGTCAGCGCCCGCTGCGAAGTGCGCCTGAAGGATGAACGGGCCGACAAACGCATGGCGCACTGGCGGCAGGTGGCGATCAGCGCCTGTGAGCAGTGTGGGCGCTCGGCGATCCCGCTGATCAATGCGCCCATTGCCCTGGACGAGTGGCTGCAGCAAAGCCAGGCCGACCTGAAGCTGGTGCTGCACCCGGTCGCCGAACCGCTGACCAGCCATGCCAGACCACAATCCCTGGCGTTTCTGATCGGCCCGGAAGGCGGCCTGAGCGATGCCGAGGTGGAACAGGCAAAGGGCGCCGGCTTCCATGCTGCGCGCCTCGGCCCGCGAGTGCTGCGCACGGAAACCGCGCCGGTGGCAGCGCTAGCGGTTGCCCAGCACCTCTGGGGCGATTTCTGAGCCCGGGATGGGCCGAGACCTTCCTTGAAAACTCATCGAAACCCGGGCTGTTTCTTTGACAGCACCCGGTTACAGCCGCTATGAATCAATGGAGACAAAACCACAAAAAACGTCTGGCCAAATGGGTATGATCGCGCGGTGAAAGCCGGCACGCAGCGGTGCCTGATGAGAGGCGAAACCATGAAAGATCGCTATTCGCGTGCCCAGATCGGCCTGCACTGGCTCACTGCCCTGCTGGTGCTCTGCACGCTGTTCCTTCCCTATGGCCAGGATCTGGTCGCCGACTTGCTCGGCGGCACGGGGGGTGTATTCACCCTGCATAAATCCCTGGGGCTGACCATTCTGCTGCTCACCGTGCTGCGCCTACTGGTGCGCGCCAAGCACGGCACACCGGATCTGCTGCTCGAGAGCGCAGTCTGGCAGCGCCGCGCAGCCAAGGCTGGTCACGTCGCGCTCTACTTGCTGTTACTGCTGATGCCATTGAGCGGCCTACTGTTCGGCAGACGGCCAGTAGAGCTGTTCTGGCTGGTACAAATTGACCCGTTGCCGCTTTCCGATGGCGCAAGAGCACTTGCCCGCCAGTTCCACTTGACGGCCAAGTACCTGCTATTCGCCCTGATACTCGGCCACACCGCTATCGCGCTCTGGCACCACTATCGGCTGCGCGATGGCGTGCTCAAGTCGATGCTACCGCGCCGCAGTTGAGCCCGCCCTGCGCCTCTATCAACAGCAGGCTACGGAAAAATCCTAGCCCTGTTTTTAGCGGCTACCGAAAGGCCGCGAGTCAGCCTGATTAGATCAGCTCGGCATCGGCGAGCAGCTGTTCCAGTCCTTCCAGATCCGGGATGCGCAGCACCATGTCGTCCACCTTGACAGCGGCTAGCTCTAGAGGAGCCAACGTGACATCTGCCCGCGGCAGATCCTCGGCAACCCGCAGCGAACGCGGAATACCCTGAACCAACAAGGCGATGAACTTGACGTTCGCACGCCCGCCCAACGCATTGAGAATAGCGATCCGTGGGCTATCACCGACGACCGCCTGGCCACCGGATGCCGCCTCGAACGACAGCAGTGGCAAGCTCAGGTCACGCCAGGCCACCTGACCGAGAAACCAACTGGGCAGGCCATGCATGGCTGGCGGGGCGCGGTAGGGGATCAGCTCGGCTACGGCCACGTTGGGCAGCAGCAGCGTGCGATCGGCCAGCGGCACGACCAGACCGGTCAGGCTGCTGACACTGTTCTGGGTAACGACGGCTTGGCTCATGAAGAAATCCTGTTATGCAGCGAAATTCAATGAAAGGAAGCCGCAGCCTATCAACGGCACTGTTCGGCGAGATAATCGACCAACGCAACGGCTAGCTCTCGCGGGTCAGCACTGAAGCTGCTGTAGCCGCCCTCGCGCAGGCTATCGGGCATGCTCGAACACACGCAGCTGTCCGCACGCTGCGTCCAGATCACTCCACCCTGGCGTTTCACGTAGGCAGCTGCCTCGCTGCCATCACTGCCCATGCCGCTGAAGGCGATCACGCCGCTGCACGCCGCGTAGTGCTGTGCCAGGTTGAGCATCATCTGGTCGATCGACGGGCTGTAGGGATCTGGCCAGGGGCGGGCGGTGACCTGCATGACGCCGTCATCGCTGAAGGTCAGCTCGTTACTGACCGGCACCACGACCACCTCACCACAGCGAACGCTGTCGCCATCGCGCACCGTACCGACACGCCATTGGCTGTGGCGGCCGACGGCCTGGGGCAGCGTCGTCTCAAAGCTGGGGTCGATATGCTGGGCATAAATGAAACCCACGGGCAGGCCGCCAGGCAGCGCATCGAGAAAGGCTTTTACCGCCGCCGGGCCGCCAAGGGACGCCGCCAGCAACCAGACCTGTTTAGCTGGCTCGCCGGCTTGCAGTGGCGTATTGGCCAGTACCGATGGAAGCTCTACGCGCCCAGGACGCTGCGCCTCAGCGAGCAGACCATCCAGACCTGCGCCCGCTGATAAAGCGGGATCACCCACCAGTTTTTTCAGTTTCCCGACCAGACGTCGCTCCCAGCGCGGATAGTGCTCGGAGCTGCGCTCAGGCGCATGGCCCTCGCCGAACAGTACCGGCACGGAGGAATCCGCCAGCAAGGCGTCGATCAGTGGCAGATCATCGGACTGCGCCAGGTCGACCACCCACAGCTCGGCATCGCACGCCCGCAGCGCAGCATCGTCGAGGCGCGCCGGATCACTATTGAGCACCACCTGATAACCATTGCTGCTCAGCGCCTGCTGCAACACATGACGCTGCAACGATGTATCGGCAATCACGGCGATACGTGCCGCGCTGCGCTCGCTCATGAACGCTTAGTCCATTTTTCGATAGCGCCCAGCAGCAGCGACTCCTGATAAGGCTTGCCGAGATATTCGTTGACGCCGATGCTCATCGCGCGCTCGCGGTGCTTCTCACCGGTACGCGAGGTAATCATGATGATGGGCAGATCCTTCAGCCCGTCGTCGTGGCGAATCAGGTTGGCAACCTCGAAGCCATCCATCCGCGGCATCTCGATGTCCAGCAGCATGATATCGGGGCGATGCTCCTGAAGCTGAGCGAGAGCGTCGACGCCGTCCTTGGCGGTCAGGACGTTCATGCCGTTACGCTCCAGCAAGCGGCTGGTCACCTTGCGTACAGTCACCGAGTCATCCACCACCATGACCAACGTTGGGCGCTCCACCTCGACCTCAGGCGCGGCACCAAAGTCGGCCGACAGCCGCGGCCGAACCAGATGCTGCAGATGCGCATGCAATTCGCGGATGGTCGCCAGCAGATCGAGAATGACCACTACGCGACCGTCGCCGAGAATGGTCGCGCCGGAAATGCCATGCACGGCGGCGAACTGCGGCCCCATGCTCTTCACCACGATTTCTCGCGAACCGGCCAGGGAGTCGACCTGAACGGCCACCGCGTGCTCACTGGAACGCACCAGAATCACCGGCAATGGCAAGCTCTGACCAACCAATTTTGGATGCTGCCCGTTATTGAGCAGGTCACCCAGATAACGCAGCTCGTAGGCCTGGCCGGCATACTCGAAGCGCGGAGCATCCGGCCCGTAATAGGCCTCCAGCTCGTAAGGCGATACCCGCACGATACCTTCGATGGTGTTCAGCGGAATGGCGTACAGATCCTCACCGGACAGCACCATCAACGCGCGGTTGACCGACACGGTGAACGGTAGGCGGATGCGGAATGTAGTGCCCTGGCCTACTGCAGAGTCGATGCTCATGGAGCCACCGAGCTGCTTGACCTCGGCATTGACGACGTCCATGCCGACACCACGCCCGGAAATCTGCGTGACTTTCTCAGCCGTGGAGAAACCGGCCTCGAGGATGAACTGCAGAATCTCGTGCTCGCTGAGGTCGGAACCGACGTCCATCAGGCCCCGCTCGATGGCCTTGCGGCGTACCGCGTCGAGGTTGATGCCGGCGCCGTCGTCGCTGAGCGTCAGTACGATGTCGCCGCCTTCGCGGGCCAAACCCAGGCGAATACGGCCCTGCTCCGGCTTGCCGGCCTCAAGGCGAGCGGCGGCGCTTTCGATACCATGGTCGACGGCGTTGCGCAGCATGTGCTCGAGTGGCGCAACGATGCGTTCAAGTACCGTACGATCCATTTCGCCATCAGCGTTGCCGACGATGAACTCGACCTGCTTACCCAGCTCGCTGGCGACCTGGCGGACGATACGCCGCAGGCGCGGCACCAGACGGTCGAAAGGCACCATGCGCGTACGCATCAGGCCTTCCTGCAGCTCGGTGTTGACCCGCGCCTGTTGCAGCAGCAGGGTTTCCGCATCGCGGTTACGCGAGGCCAGGGTTTCCTTCAGATCCAGCAAGTCGGAAGCCGACTCGAAGAGTGCACGCGACAGTTGCTGCAACTGCGAATGGCGATCCATTTCCAGCGGGTCGAAATCTTCGTAACCCGCCCGCTCGGCCTCGGCCTGATAGCGGCTGAGAATCTGCGCCTGAGTTTCAGTATCGAGGCGGCGCAACTGATCGCGCACCCGGTCGATGGTGGCTTCCATCTCGCTCAGGGTGAAACCGAAGTCGCTGACTTGCTGCTCGACACGACCACGGAAGATCGAGGTTTCACCGGCCAAGTTGACCAGGCCTTCGAGCAGATCCGCTGGCACCTTGACCAGCTCCTGCGGGGCACGTCGGGAGGCTGCCTCTTCAGCGGCCACCTCGGCACGCTGTACGAAGGGCAACACACGGCGCTGCGACGGCGCCACGGGCTGTTCGCTGGCGGCGACGATGGAGGTCAGCGCGCGAGCGGCAACGGGCTCCGGCTCGGCCGGGCGCTCGGCCAACGGCTGTTGCTGCAAACGCAGACGCAACTCGTCCAGGTTCTTCTGCAAGCCTTCGAAGCCGGACTGCACATCGAGGTACAAGCTTTCCGGCCAGGGCGCTCCCTGCGCCTGAGCTTCAGTGAGGTGCTGCTCAAGATCATGGCTCAGGTCACCCAGATGCTTCTGGCCCGCCAACCGTGCGCCGCCCTTCAGGGTGTGCAACACGCGCAGCAGGTCATCAATGGCGCTGACGTCATCACGACGCTCTTCCCAGCGGCCGATGCCCGCTTCCATGGCTTCGAGCAGCTCGTCGGCTTCCTCCAGGAAAATATCGAGAATGTCCTCCTCGGCATCGAACGCTTCGTCGTGGGCGGCACGCAGCGGCACCGCGGTCGGCATGCTCAGCTGTTCATCAGGGTTGGCGCGCAGCCGGCGAATGGTTTCGATCAGCTCATCGCCACCGGGTATCGGGCGATGGGCACGTACAGCATCGAGCATCTCCGCCAAGCGGTCGTGGCAAGCCTGAAGCAACTCGAACAGCACCGGGCTGGCGCGCAGGCGGCCATTGCCAAGATCCTCATAGAGGAACTCCAGCTCATGCGCCAAGTCGCCAATCTCGCGAATTTCAGCCATCCGCGCACCACCTTTGAGGGTGTGCAGATCGCGCTGCAGAGATTCCAGGTCAAGGCTGTTGTCGACGTCGTCCATCCAGTGCGACAGCGCCGCACCGGCACTGTCGATGATGTCGAAACCTTCTTCGAGGAAAATTTCCACCAGTTCTGGATCACGGTCGTCGTCCACCGCAGCCTGTTGTACAGGCTGAAGCTGCAGCGGTTCTGCGGGCTGGATGTTGCCAGCTGTGTTCAGTGGTTCGATGACGGGCTCTTCGAGCGGCAACTCATCCGGCCCGATCTGCGCAACGCTGTCCGGCTGCGTATCTTGCGCGTCGGTCAGCTCTGGCAACAGCGGCGCATCCGCCTCCACGGCCTGCTCGTCCTGCCCGCCGCGCTGACGGAACTGGCGAATCGCCGCGACCAGCTCATCCGCATGTTGCGCGGGCTGGCGCTGCTGCAGGCTGTTGAGCATGCTGACCAGCGAGGCATGGCCCTGCTGCAGGCTGTCGGTGACGAAGGGCGATACGCTGTAACGGCGATCTACCAGCCCCTCGTAAAGCGCTTCGAGCTCATGAGCCAGCTCGCCGATCGGGGCAACTCCGGCCATGTTCGCACCGCCCTTGAGGGTGTGCAGGTCACGTTGCAGCGAAGACAGTGCAGTGCGGTTGTCCGGCTCCGCCAACCAGCGTTCCAGGGCCCGACCGGCGCTGTCGAGAATGTCCACGGCTTCTTCGAGGAAGATGGACACCAGCTCGTCATCGGCGGCATCCACTGGCTGTGCCGATTCGCTGTTCTCGTCATTGGCCGCATCGACGACCAGCGACTCCTCAAGAGCGCGAGTAGCGTCTTCGAGTTCGACCACTTGCAAGCCGGGTATGTCACCCGACAGCAGTGCCAATTTGGCGGGATCGAGCGCCTCATTGAGTAGTGCCCGCAACGCGGCGACGCGCTCGGGGCTGGCACTGACCTCCAGACCGGCAGCGACCTGATCCATCATGCTGACCAGCGCTTCGTGGGCCTGCTCGGCTTCATCGAAGAAGCGCTCACTGACGGCCAGGCTACCCTCTTCCACGGCGCCGTAAAGATCGAGCAATGCTTCGCACAGCTCGTCGATCTGCGGCAGTTCGGCCATCTCCGCACCGCGGCCAAGGGTGGTCAGCTCCTCCAGTAGAGCGCTGAGTTCCTGGCGCTCGGACGGATGCTCGCGCCAACGGCGCAGCAGATCCTCGGCGTCCAACAGGATGTCCATACCTTCGGCGAGGAAGATGCTGATCAACTGAGGGTCGCGGCTTTCGCCTTGCATGTCCTGACGCTGGCTCTCGGCGTGCTCAAGGCGTTTATTGTGCAGCTGCCGCACGCGCTCCAGGTAGTCATCGATACCAGGAAGCGGTTGCAGCGGGTCGCTTTCCAGCTGTGCCAGGCCCTGACCGAACAGCCCCTGCGCCTCGACCAGCACTTCGGCCTCGGCGAGATCCAGCGGCAGTAGGTTGGCCTTGAACTCCTTGACCATCTTCTCCAGCGGCGCGGCGACTTCCGCCATCGGCAGGATTCCGGCCATGTAGGCGCTGCCTTTGAGCGTGTGCAGGGCACGCTGCAGATCATCGGTTACCGGCTGCGGGAGTTCCCGAGCGCAGTCATCGAGAAACGCAGACAGGGTTTCGAGGTGGGCTTGCGCCTCGTTGCGGAAAATCTCCAGCAACTGCGGATCCAGCACCTCGATCTCTTCGATTACTGGTGCGGCAGCCTCAATCTCGCCCGCGGGCTCGGCTACCGCGGCAGCCGGGGCGTCATGCTTTGGGAGGCTCAGCCCTTTGGCCAGCGCATGGGCGTTGGCGGCAAGGCGGTCGACATCATCACGCTGGCGCTGTGCCTGGGCGGCAAACTCGTCAACCAGTTCCGGCATCAGGGCAACAACCTGGCCAATCACCTGCTGTACCTCGGCACCCGGCTGGATGCTGCGGTCGAGCACACGATTGAGCAGATTCTCGATCGACCAGCCCAGCTCGCCGATCACCAGTGCACGCACCATGCGACCACTGCCCTTGAGGGTGTGGAAAGCGCGGCGCACTTCGATCAGCGCGTCCTTGTCCTCGGTATTGGCGCACCAGCGCGGCAGGAACTCGGCGATGGTTTCCAGCACCTCGCCCGCCTCTTCGATAAAGACTTCACGCAGCTCTTCATCGATAGGTTCTTCGTCGGCAGGTGGCGGCAGCAGGCTTGGCGGCACGTCCAGGGCAGGCGGGTTGATGGCCTGCACCGGAGCGGCCATCACGTCGGCCATGGAAATGGCCTTATCTGCGACTGGCTCTTCGAGTGCGACAGGGTCAGGCATGCCAGGCAATTCGACTTCCGGCAGCTGCATATCGGCCAGATCGACTTCGTCCCACTGCACGTCGCCGTCGGCGTTGAGCTCCAGCGATTCGAGATCGAGCGGCTGGTCTTCGAAGCCCTCGGCGGGCAGATCCAGAAGTGGCAATTCATTGGCAGGAGGGTCGATATCGACCAGATCCAACCGGGTCTCCAATTCCTCGAGCGACCACAGCGTATCGTCTGCAGCGCCTTGTGGCTGTTGCAGATCAGGTGTTTGCGATTGGGTTGTCGATTGTTCTTCGAGATCGAACGACCAGTCGTCATCAGCCAACGACGGCTTGCGATCCGCGGCAGGCAGAGCGTCAAGCTCGCCAAGATCCACAGGCTCGGCTGCAGACAGCTGCGCGTCATCCAGGGTCAAGGGCGCGCGAGCAGTCTCGTCGACGAGCAGATCACTGTCGTCCAGTGACCAGCTGTCGGCGGCGACCGACGCCTTCGCGTCGGCGTAAGGGTCTTCCTCCCGTTCGCCAAACTCGATGGCCTGCAGAGCAGCGTCGGGATCTACAGAGAGCGCTGCCTGAGGCAGCTCGTCGCTGTCCTGCGGCCAACTGCTGTCGGCCACCGATGCCTGCGCGTCAGCGTACGGATAATCAGCTTGCTGGTCAGATTCGGTGAGTTGCGTAGCGGGCGACTGCGCCGCCTCGGGCTCAACGGATAGAGGCGCCTGGGGCTGTGCGTCATCGCTCTGCGGCCAGCTGTCGTCGGCCACCGATGGGCTGTCGTCAGCAGGCGAAGCTGTGTTGGGCTCGCCAAACTCGAGCGATTGGTCATCGGCTACAGGCGCCTCGGCGCTCTGCAGCTCTTCGTAATGGGGTGAGGATTGATCTGCGGCAGCGCTATCGAGAGCTGGTGCGGCTAGCACGTCGATGTCGTGCAGCGGGTCATCCAGTGGCGCGGGCTCTTCCTCAACCGGCGCGGCATCGAGAATCGATGGTTTTTCCTGCAGCGGGTAGCCAAGAGCAGCGAGGCTTTCTTCGGCGACATCAAGAATAAGGTCGCCCTGGGTAGCGTGATCCTCAGAGAGGCGCTCCAGGTAGTACTCGACGCTGGTGATAGCGTCGGCCAGGGTATCGAGGTTCTGCCAGTTCGGCACGGCTTTGCGGGCCAGCAGTTGCTCCTGGATATAACGGTTGCAGGCATTGAGCAGTGCGGCGGCACGCGCCAGCGGGATCATGGCTAACCCGCCACGCACCTGGGTCAACAGCTCCGGCACACGGGCCAAGTGCTCGTGATTCCATTGCGAGGCGATGAATTCGATGATCGCGTCCTTGGCCTGTTCCAGGCCATTGCGCGCTTCCTTGATCACCAGTTGGTGAATCTGCCCCACATCGGTGGTGGGCAGATGACTTTCTTCACGCTTGGCGCTGTCGTTCTGACCGACCATGCCGGTCAGCGTGGCCTCGACATACAACAGCGCGCCAGCCACATCCATCAGCACCGCATCGCTGGGTTCCTGTGCTCCCTGAGCCAGGGCACGAACCACATCAAGCTGGTCGACGATCACCTTGCGTGGCTGGGCGAAACCCAGCACGGCGAGGGTATCGGCAATCTGCTTGAGCGGTACGAGCAGGGCTTCCAGATCCGCGACCTGTGCGCGATCACTGCGCACGAACAAATCGAGGCTGTCCTTGACCCGCACCAATTCTTCGCAGAGCGCCCCCACCACCGAACGCATGGCATCACGGTCAGGACCGGCCAGACGGGCACGTTCCTCATCGACGACGTCGTGGTCAGGCAGCGCGTCATCAAGGCTGTAGCGGTCACGCAGCACGCGATTGCGCGGCGATTGCGCGGAGGCCTTGGCTACATAAAACAGCAAATTCTTGGTGAGTTCGTCCGGCGCGGGTTGATTGATACCGTCAGCGCCCTGCTCGGCCAGACGTTTGAGTTCTTTGTCTACCTGACGCAACAGGGTGCGCACGGACGTACCGTTGGCCACGCTGCCATTGGAAAGCCCCTCGACCACGCCCGAGGCGATCTGCCAAAGCGACTCTTGGGGCGAGTCCTTGCACAAGGTCTCCAGGCGCGCGAAAACCCGTGCCATATAGCCAAGGTTGGTGGGTAGATCCTGCTGACGAATAACGCCAACCAGTGCGACCTGAAGCATCTGCCGCAACTTGCGCAGCAAGGCTGGCAGCTCGGCGGTGCGCAATTGAGTCAGCGACTCCGGCGACAGAGCGGCAGTTCGGGCGGACAGATCGGGAGAGAACAGGCTGGTTTCCGACAGCAGCTTCTCGCCCCGCGCAGCGCGCAGGTCGTTGAGCAGCGGCAGCACGACCATCGGCAGGTCGCGACGGGCAGTCTGGATACGATCCAGATAAACCGGCAGTTGCAGAATCGCCTGCATCAGCACTTCCAGGGCCTCGCCCTGGTTGGTCACACGACCGTCGATCAGTGCCTGGGACAGGTGCTCCATTTCTTCGGCGAGCAATGCCGCGCCGAAGAATTCGACCATCTGCAGGGTGCCGTGAACCTGATGCACATAGGTCTGGCAGAAGCGCATGCGCGTCGAATCCTGCGGATTCTCGACGAACGCCTCCAGAGCCTGTCGCGCCTGCTTCAGGGTTTCTGCGATTTCGCCCTTGACCCACTCCAGGGCGACATAGTCGTGCCGATCACCCATACACACTCCGTCTCTTAGCCCTTGCGGGTATACGCCAGCACTCGCTCATCGGCCACCGGAAGCATGTCCGGGTGCTGCCAACCGACCACCTCGCCCACTCCGACCACCAGCAAGCCACCAGGCGCCAGGCACTCGGCCAGGCGGTTGAGGATCTCGCGGCGCCGCCAGCGGCGAAAATAAATCAGCAAGTTCTGGCAAAAAATAACGTCCATGCCGGTCATTGGCGCTTTGTCCAACTCCAGCACATTGAGCTTGGCGCAGCACACTCGTGCGGCCAGCCCTGGTACTACCTTGAAACGCCCATCGACCTGCTGCTGGAAGTAACGCTCGCGCAGGCTCTCATCCATCTGTTGCAACCGGCGCACGTCGTACAGACCGTCTCGCGCCTTGCTCAGAGCACTGCGACTGATGTCAGTGCCGGTGACACCGAACAGCCCTTCAGCGCCCAGTACCTCACTGGCACCAATGGCCAGCGAGTAAGGTTCTTCACCACTGGAGCAACCCACACTCCAGATCGCCAGCGGTGCATCCAGCCCCTGCTCGTCGCGGCGGGCGATATAGGCCTCGTACACCTCGAACGACGGTGGATGACGGTAGAAGCGGGTTTCCTGAACGGTCAGCCGATCCAGCAGATTCGCCCACTCCACCGCACCGCGCGGGCCGTCCGTGACTTGCCGGTAATAGCTGGCGTAATCACTGATGCCCAGTTCGCGCATGCGGGTGCTGAGGTTGGTCTGCAGGAAAATCCGGCGCTGCTCGTTGAGCACCATGCCGAGCCGCGATTCCAGCAACTGTTGCCAGTCACGGAACTCCGTGGCGGACATGTCCGCCAGCGGTTGCAGAACCCAGACGCCTGGCTGCATGTCGTGCACCTCGCTCATGCCAACGCCCGCCGAACAGCGCATCGTTCAATGCGCCGCCCGTACAGTCGATCAGGCCTGCTCGCCGTCTTGTGGCAGGGTGAAGCCGGATACCGAGTTACGCATCTCACTGGCCATTTTGGCCAGGTTACCAATGCTCTTGGCGGTGGCCGTGGTACCGGACGACGTCTGCGAGGTGATCTCCTGAATCACGTTCATGGTGTTGGAGATGTGGCCGGCGGACGAAGCCTGCTGACGCGCAGCGTTGGAAATGTTCTGGATGAGCGCCGCGAGGGTCTTGGATACCTTCTCGATCTCTTCCAGTGCCACACCCGCATCCTGTGCCAGTCGCGCACCACGTACCACCTCGGAAGTGGTTTGCTCCATGGAGATAACCGCTTCGTTGGTGTCGGTCTGAATGGTTTTTACCAGTGCCTCGATCTGCTTGGTCGCGCCCGAGGAACGTTCTGCGAGGCGTTGTACCTCGTCCGCTACCACGGCGAAGCCTCGGCCTGCATCACCGGCCATGGAGGCCTGGATGGCGGCGTTCAGTGCGAGGATGTTGGTCTGGTCGGCGATGTCGTTGATGAGGCTTACGATGTCACCGATCTCCTGGGACGATTCACCGAGGCGTTTGATCCGCTTCGAGGTGTCCTGGATCTGCTCACGGATGTTATCCATGCCGGTGATGGTGTTGTGTACGACTTCGTTGCCTTTGTTGGCGATGGCTACGGAACGTTCCGCTACCGCGGAGGATTCCGAGGCGTTCGCCGATACCTGGTCAATCGACACGGCCATTTCGTTGATCGCCGCAGAAGCACCGGCGATTTCCTGGGCCTGGTGCTCGGAAGCCTCGGCCAGGTGCATCGCTGTAGCCTGGGTTTCCTGGGCAGCGCCCGCAACCTGAACGGCGGTCAGGTTGATCGTGGCTACCAGGTCACGCAGTTGGTCGATGGAGTAGTTGATGGAGTCGGCGATGGCACCGGTGAAGTCTTCGGTTACCGTCGCAGCTACCGTCAAGTCACCGTCGGCGAGGTCGGCGATCTCATCGAGCAGACGCAAGATCGCAGTCTGGTTACGTTCGTTCTTCTCAGCGGTTTCAGCAAGACGGCGGTTGGTCTCACGCACCATAACCAGGCCGATGATGAGAATCGAACCCAGCGCCAGTGCACCCAGCACGTAACCAGCGACAGTGTTCAGTGAACGACCGTCAGCCAGGCCTTCGAAACCTTCGGATAGAGTGGATGCCTTGTCCAGCAGGGTTTGCGACAGGGTGAAGATGGTGTTGGCCGATTCACGAACCTGGAACAATTCTGGCGACGTTTCGAGGATTTCATCCACCGAGCCGGAAATGAACTCGAACAGCTCGGAAATTTCCGCCAGACGCTCGAGGGCTTCCTGGTCGCTCACCTTGGCGATTTCCATCGCCGCGTTGCCTTCCTGCATGGCGCTCAGTACACGACCGAACAGGCTGGCGTCACGGCCGAACATGTCAGCGGCCTGAACCGAGTCCTGGTCACCGGCGAGAACCTTGTTCACCGAGCCGAGAATCCGTTCGGCGAGCAGCGACTGACGCTGAGCAACCGAAACCTGCGCAGCCGGCGCGCCACTTTCCAGCAGAATGTCGACAACCTCTTCGTACTCGACCTGCAATTGCGGGATGGTTTCCGCCAGAGTGGCGGCAACCTGGTGCAGCGACAGAACGGTCTGCTCGCTGGTCAGGATGGCGTCGGCGTTTTGCCGCAGGCCGTCCCAGTCCTGCTGCACAGCAGCCATTTGTTCCTGAACCGCCGCAGGCGCTGCTGGCAGACCGCTTTGTGCGTTGCCATCGGTCAGGTAAGACCAACGCTGTTCGAAGTCATTACGCGCATCGCGCAGCAATGCGAAAGCAGCGGGGGTACCCGCGGCAGCTTCGGTGGCGTTCTTGGCGATACGCTGAGACAGTACGCGCAACTCACCCGCGTGACCGATGTACTCGGTGTCATAGTTACTCTGCGTATTAACGTACGCAAAGTTGGCGAACAGCATCACGATCGAAATGATCAGGACGACGAACAGCCCTGCCACGAGTGCGCCAACACGTGTCCCCGCCAGCACATTGTTTGAGGTTTCTCTTTTCATCTTCTGGCCCCCGCCTGGGCCCTACCGCACTACGAATTCCATATAACATCAGAAGGCTGGCTACGCCGCCCCCACCGAAAAGCTCTCAAAACGCAACGTCGATAAACTCTGGAGCCTGTGCCAGCGCGTGAGGGCTGAACACCAACCAGGGCTGCTCGCGCTGGAACACCCCATGAATGAAGGGCTGAATGGACGCCTCGAGCGGTGGCAGCTGCTCGGAGAAGGTATCCACCGCAAAATGCTGCATCCCGAACACCTCGTCGACCGTCAGGCCAGCGAAGATATCCTGGTGGTCGACCACCAATACCCGTCTTTGCTTGCGCAGCGGTGACAGTTCACTGCCGAAGAAGCCACACAGATCCATTACTGGCAGCAATCGTCCACGGACGTTGGCCACGCCCTTGACCCAGCTCTTCACGCCCGGTAACAAGGTATGTCGCGGCTCGTGTAGCACCTCACCGACCTCTCCCATCGGTGCGACGAACAATCGTTCGCCCATACGAAAACCAATACCGCTCCAGGTCTGCACCGCAATTTTTTGCGATGGAAGACCAGCAGCCACCGCACGGCAGCGCTGCTCGATACCGAGAAGAATCTGAAAAGGAGTGCGTGTCTCTGACATGCCTGCCATGACCTTCTTCTTATGCCGCCCGCTGTCCGGCCTCAGCCGGCCAGCACCGCGTTCAGGGTTTTCAGCAGAGTAGCTTCGTCTACCGGCTTGGTCAGGTAATCCTTGGCGCCCTGGCGTTTGCCCCAGACCTTGTCGGTTTCCTGATCTTTCGTGGTGATGATGACCACCGGAATGTGGCTAGTCTCGGCATCCTTGGTCAATTGCCGAGTCGCTTGGAAGCCGTTGAGGCCAGGCATGACGATATCCATCAGCACGGCATCAGGCTTTTCCTGGCGCGCCAAGGCAACACCATCGGCGCCGTTCTCGGCCTTGAGTACCTGATGCCCGTGTTTTTCCAGCATGGCGGTCAGCTTGTACATTTCGGTCGGCGAGTCATCAACAATCAGAATTCGAGCCATGATGTTTTCCAATACATGAAGAAGGGGCGTTTTGGCGTCAGCCGGGCATCACGATGCTTGTTCGACCGGTGAGAAATTCGGCACATGGGTCTTGATCGCGCCGAGCAGCTCTTCCTTGCTGAAGGGCTTGGTCAAATATTGATCAGACCCAACAATGCGCCCCTTGGCCTTGTCGAACAGGCCATCCTTGGACGACAGCATGATAACTGGCGTGGATTTGAAGGCACTGTTGTTCTTGATCAAGGCACAGGTCTGATAGCCATCGAGACGCGGCATCATGATGTCGACGAAAATGATGTTCGGATGGGTGTCGGCGATCTTCGCCAAGGCATCGAAGCCGTCCACCGCCGTGATCACTTCACAACCCACCTTTTTCAGCAAGGTCTCCGCTGTACGACGAATCGTTTTCGAGTCGTCGATCACCATCACCCTCAAACCTTCGGAATGCTGTTCCATGTCTGCCCTGCCACCACTTCGGTGAGTCGTTGTGTTACGCCATATACAGTGTGCCCGAGGCCCTGAAACCAATGGGCCCGGCCTATCGCAGGGCCTTTTTAGCACACTCTCCCCATGCAAGCTATCAGCCCGGTTTTCCTTGACCGCCGGGCCCGGTCAGCGCCAACCTTGGCGCCATCCCTTTACCTCTGCGGCTGCTTTTTCACCGCCCTTCACGGAGACACCTCAATGAGCGTTCGCCTCGGCATCGTCATGGATCCCATCACGCAGATCGCCTACAAGAAAGACAGCTCGCTAGCCATGCTGCTGGCTGCCCAGGCGCGCGGCTGGAGCCTCTTCTATATGGAGCAGAAGGATCTCTATCAGGCCGCTGGTATTGCCCGGGGCCGCACGCGCGCCCTTCAGGTATTCGCCGATCCGCAGCGCTGGTTCGAGCTCGGTGAGGAGCAGGATCTACCGCTGGCCGAACTGGATGTGATCCTGATGCGCAAGGATCCGCCCTTTGATAACGAATTCGTTTATTCCACCTACCTGCTCGAGCAGGCCGAAGAAGCCGGCACGCTGATCGTCAACCGACCTCAGAGCCTGCGCGACTGCAACGAGAAATACTTCGCCACTCGGTTTCCGACGCTCACGCCGGAAACAATTGTCAGCCGAAGACCCGACATTATCCGCGATTTTGCGCAGCAGCACCGTGACATCATTCTCAAACCCCTCGATGGAATGGGTGGTTCGATGATCTTTCGTCACCGTGAAGGCGATCCAAACCTGTCGGTGATCCTCGAAGCGCTCACCGCCCACGGCAGCCAGCAAATCATGGCGCAGCGATACCTGCCGGCCATTCTCGACGGTGACAAACGTATTTTGATGATAGACGGTGAACCGGTGCCTTATTGCTTGGCGCGCATTCCTGCCAGCGGCGAAACCCGCGGCAACCTGGCCGCAGGCGGCCGCGGCGAAGCTCGCCCACTCACCGACCGGGATCGCGAGATCGCTGCCACAGTCGGTCCTAGCCTGCGCGAACGCGGCCTGCTGTTCGTCGGCCTTGATGTGATCGGCGACCGTCTTACTGAAATCAACGTCACCAGCCCAACCTGCATTCGCGAGATCGATGCCGCCTTCGGCACGCGCATCGGCGAACAGTTGATGGACAAGATTGCCGAAAAGCTCAATGCGCGGAGTGCTTCATAGACTTTTGCAAATCGCCTCGGCAGACTGCGCGGCAACCTAGGGTCTGCTGACGTTTCAGCACGGCCGTGCCAAAACGTTGATAGACCCTGACGATCGAATAGATGAACGCAGCAGCCACCCCACCCGATCTCACCGCCTCCGGCGTTCGCCCGGCGGATCGCCTGGGGTTCACCCTGTTCCTCGCGGCCGTGCTGCATGCAGCGCTGATCCTCGGCGTGGGTTTCACCTTCATCGAACCCGGGCAGATCAGCAAAACCCTGGAAATCACCCTGTCCACCTTCAAAAGCGATGAAAAGCCCAAGGAAGCGGACTTCCTCGCCCAGGACAACCAGCAGGGCAGCGGCACCCTGGAGAAAAAGGCAGCGCCCACCACCACCGAACAGGCGCAGTTCCAGGACACCGAAGTACGCAAAGTGACGCCTGCGGCGGCTCCACCACCGCCGGCTGTCGAACCGCAAGCGCCAAAGGCAGCCGTAACCACCAAAGCACCTCAGGCCCAAAAAGCGCCCGCCAAACGTGAGGAAAGCAAACCCACGCCGCCGGCACCTACGGCCCCCGCCTTCGACAGCGCTCAGCTTTCTGCCGAAATCGCCAGCCTGGAGGCAGAGCTATCCAACGAAGTGCAGCAGTATGCCAAACGGCCGAAGATCCACCGCATCAACGCCGCCTCGACCATGCGCGACAAGGGCGCCTGGTACAAGGACGAATGGCGCAAGAAGGTCGAGCGTGTCGGCAACCTCAATTACCCGGACGATGCGCGGCGCCAGCAGATCCACGGCAGCCTGAGGCTGCTGGTATCGATAAACCGCGACGGTAGTTTGTATGAGGTGCTGGTGCTGGAGTCATCAGGCCAGCAGGTGCTCGACCAGGCTGCCATGCGCATCGTTCGCCTGGCTGCGCCTTACGCGCCATTTACCGGCGACCTGGCCGACATCGATCGCCTGGAAATCATCCGTACCTGGCGCTTCGAGCGCGGCGACCGCCTGTCGAGCAACTGACTGCGCACGCCTATTACCCTGGAGCGCTTTTTGGCTATGCGCCTCCGGCCGCAGGCTTTAAGCTAGCGGCCATGAAAGACGCCAGCCCGAGCATCCTAAAACATCACTTTCTGATCGCCATGCCACACATGGCCGATCCGAATTTCGCGCAAACCGTCATCTATCTGATCGAGCACAACGACCAGGGTGCCATGGGACTGGTGATCAACCGCCCCAATGGCCTGAACCTGGCTGACGTGCTCGAGCAGTTGCGCCCCGATAGCGAGCCTTCCGTGCTCTGCCAGAGCCTGCCGATCTTCCGTGGCGGCCCGGTGCAGACCGACCGCGGTTTCGTGCTGCACCCCAGCGGCCCGCAGTTTCAGGCGACCCTCGATCTGGGCGATCTAGGCCTATCGACGTCTCAGGATGTGCTGTTCGCCATCTCCCAGGGGGAAGGCCCTACTCGGCACCTGATCGCCCTCGGCTATGCGGGCTGGGGCGCAGGACAACTGGAAGAGGAATTGGCCGACAATGCCTGGCTGACCTGCCCGGCGGATCAGGCGATCCTTTTCGAAACGCCCTATGACAAACGCCTGGGCGCTGCCGCCGCACTGCTCGGCGTCGATCTCAATCTGCTCACCGCCCAGGCGGGGCACGCCTGATGGCCGAGGCGAGCAGCAAACCGCTGCGCCTGCTGCTCGGTTTCGATTACGGCAGCAAGCAGATTGGCGTCGCCGTGGGCCAGCCGATTACCGGCTCGGCTCGCGAGTTGTGCATCCTCAAAGCGCAGAATGGCGTGCCAGACTGGCAGAAGGTCGAAGCACTGATGCGCGAATGGCAGCCTGACGCGCTGGTCGTCGGCCTGCCGCTGAACATGGATGGCACGCCCAGCGAGATGAGCGAGCGTGCGGAGAAATTCGCCCGCCGCCTGAACGGTCGTTTCAACCTGCCGGTTTTCACCCACGACGAACGCCTGACCACTTATGCCGCCAAGGGCGAACGCCTGCAACAGGGCCAGACTGGCGGTTATAGCCAGCGCCCGGTAGACGCCCTGGCCGCAGCCCTGCTGCTGCAGGGCTGGCTGGAAGAAAACAGCCCGGGCTGAATCAGCCACGGCCACAAGGAGCTTTTCGATGAGTCTACCCAACCCCGCCGAACTGCTACCGCAGATGGCGTCCTCGCTGATCAGTCACCTGAATCGACGGCAGATCGCCACGCCGCGCTTCATCGGCATCCGTACCGGCGGCGTGTGGGTCGCCCAGGCGTTGCTGGATCAACTGGGCCGCGATGAGCCTCTGGGCATCCTCGACGTTTCCTTCTACCGTGATGATTTCACCCAGAACGGCCTGCACCCGCAGGTGCAGCCTTCCGAACTGCCCTTCGAGATCGAAGGCCAGCACTTGGTGCTGATCGACGACGTACTGATGAGCGGCCGCACTATTCGTGCGGCTCTCAACGAGCTGTTCGACTACGGCCGCCCGGCCAGCGTGACCCTGGTCAGCCTGCTCGACCTGGATGCCCGTGAGCTGCCGATCCGCCCGGATGTGGTCGGTGCGACGCTGTCACTGGCAGCCGATCAGCGGGTAAAATTGTCCGGCCCCGCGCCCTTCACCCTCGAACTCCAGACGCTTTCCGACCAAGGCCGTCCGCAATGACCCCAATCGACGCCAAGCGCCCGCTGCAACTGAACGACCAAGGCCAACTGCGCCACTTTCTGTCCCTCGACGGCCTGCCTCGCGAGCTGCTGACGGAAATCCTCGATACCGCCGACTCCTTTCTCGAGGTCGGCGCCCGCGCGGTGAAGAAAGTACCGCTGCTGCGCGGCAAGACCGTGTGCAACGTGTTCTTCGAAAACTCCACGCGCACCCGCACCACCTTCGAACTGGCCGCCCAGCGCCTGTCCGCCGACGTGATCAGCCTCAACGTGTCGACCAGCTCGACCAGCAAGGGCGAAACGCTGTTCGACACCCTGCGTAACCTGGAAGCCATGGCCGCCGACATCTTCGTTGTGCGCCACGCCGATTCGGGCGCTGCGCACTTCATCGCCGAGCACGTGTGCCCCAACCTGGCGATCATCAACGGCGGCGACGGGCGCCACGCGCACCCGACCCAGGGCATGCTCGACATGCTGACCATCCGCCGTCACAAGGGCGGCTTCGAGAATCTCTCGGTGGCCATCGTCGGCGACATCCTGCATTCGCGGGTGGCCCGCTCCAACATGCTGGCGCTGAAGACCCTCGGCTGCCCGGACATCCGCGTGATCGCGCCGAAAACCCTGCTGCCCGTGGGTATTGAGCAATACGGCGTGAAGGTCTACAGCGACATGACCGAAGGCCTCAAGGATGTCGATGTGGTGATCATGCTGCGCCTGCAGCGCGAGCGCATGACCGGCGGCCTGCTGCCCAGCGAAGGTGAGTTCTATCGCCTGTTCGGCCTGACCGAGCAACGCCTAAAACTGGCCAAACCGGATGCCATCGTCATGCACCCGGGGCCGATCAACCGCGGCGTGGAGATCGAATCCGCAGTGGCCGACGGCGAACACTCGGTAATCCTCAATCAGGTCACCTACGGCATCGCTATCCGCATGGCCGTGCTGTCCATGGCCATGAGCGGCCAGAACACGCAACGACAACTCGACTCCGAGGAGCACAACTGATGCGTACCCGTATCCTCGGCGCCCGCGTCATCGACCCAAGCAGTGGCCTCGATCAGGTCGCCGATATCTATGTAGAAGGCGGCAAGCTGAGCGCCATCGGCCAGGCACCTGGCGGCTTCGAAGCCGATCAGACACTCGATGCCCAGGGCCTGATCGCCGCGCCCGGCCTGGTCGATCTGTCCGTCGCCCTGCGCGAGCCCGGCTATAGCCGCAAAGGCAGCATCGCCAGCGAAACCCTGGCGGCCGCTGCCGGCGGCGTCACCAGCCTGTGCTGCCCGCCCATCACCAAGCCGGTGCTGGATACCTCGGCGGTTGCCGAGCTGATTCTCGACCGCGCCCGCGAAGCGGGCCACACCAAGGTGTTTCCCATCGGCGCCCTGAGCAAAGGACTCGATGGCGAACAACTCGCTGAACTGGTCGCCCTGCGCGATGCGGGTTGCGTGGCGTTCGGCAACGGCCTGAACAATTTCCGCAACGCACGCACCCTGCGCCGCGCGCTGGAATATGCGGCGACGTTCGACCTTACAGTGATCATCCACTCTCAGGATCATGACCTCGCCGAAGGCGGTCTGGCCCACGAAGGTGCCACCGCCAGCTTTCTCGGTCTGTCGGGGATTCCGGAAACCGCCGAAACCGTAGCCCTGGCTCGAGACCTGCTGCTGGTCGAGCAGAGCGGCGTGCGTGCGCACTTCAGCCAGCTGACCAGCGCCCGTGGCGCACAGCTGATCGCCGACGCTCAGGCACGCGGCCTGCCGGTCACTGCCGACGTAGCGCTTTATCAACTGATCCTTACCGATGAAGCGCTGATCGACTTCTCCAGCCTCTACCACGTGCAACCGCCACTGCGCACCCGCGCCGACCGCGACGGCCTGCGTGAAGCGGTGAAGAGTGGAGTAATCAGCGCTATCTCCAGCCATCACCAGCCCCATGAGCGTGACGCCAAGCTGGCGCCTTTCGGCGAGACAGAGCCTGGTATGAGTGGCGTTCAGTTGCTGCTGCCGCTGGCGATGACACTGGTGCAGGACGGCCTGCTCGATCTGCCCACCCTGCTCGCCCGCCTGAGCAGTGGCCCGGCCGAGGCGCTGCGCCTGCCAGCTGGAAAACTGCAGGTCGGTGGTGCGGCGGATATCCTGCTGTTCGACCCACAGGCTTCAACCGTGGCTGGCGAGAGTTGGTATTCGAAGGGCCGCAATAGCCCCTTCCTTGGCCACTGCCTGCCTGGCCAGGTGCGTTATACGTTGGTGGATGGACATATCAGTTACGAGGGCTGAACCCCATGCGCCTGACGCCTACCGAGTCGCCATCACGAACGACAACTTCAAGGCAGAAGCGGACGTTCGCGTAACTTGTAGGAGGGGCTTTAGCCGCGAGCTTTTTATCAAGGCAAACAAAGAGCTCGCGGCTAAAGCCCCTCCCACAAAAGCAGCAGCGCCCGATGTCCGCTAGCGCCTTATTGCGGCCCCTGATCTAGCCCTCCCGCGCATTCTTGATCGACACCTGGTTATTCAGCGTCCAGAAATCGTAAAGCACACCGACCAGAAATAGCCCGCCGGTGAATAGATACAGGATGCCGGTGATCCACTTGCCTTGGTACATGCGGTGCACGCCGAAGATGCCGAGGAACGTCAGTAAAATCCAGGCGACATTGAAGTCGGTCTTTCCGGCGGTGAAACGCAGATCCGCTTCACGATCCATGGCGGGGATCAGGAACAGGTCGATGATCCAGCCAACGAACAACAAACCCAGGGTGAAAAACCAGATGGTGCCGGTGACCGGCTTGCCGTAATAAAAACGGTGAGCGCCGAGGAAACCGAAAATCCATAACAGATAACCGATGATCTTGCTGTGGGTGTCAGGACGCTGCATCGAGGTCTCCAGGAATAATGTCTCAAGCGCTTTGATCAATAACCACGCCGCAGGTTCTCCCCATGCGGCGACGAGACGATCTTGCATGTCAGGTAAGCTTATCCAATACTGTATATAAATACAGTTACCGAGCATGACCCATGGAACTGATCGACAAGCTTACGGTACTCGCCGACGCCGCCAAATACGATGTCTCCTGCGCCAGCAGCGGCGCCCCCAAGCGCAGTTCCAAAGGCCAGAGCGGCATGGGGGCCACCAACGGCATGGGCATTTGTCACAGTTTCACGCCAGACGGCCGATGCGTCGCATTGCTGAAGGTGCTGCTGACCAACTTCTGCCTGTACGACTGCCAGTACTGCGTCAATCGCCGTTCCAGCGACGTGCCCCGCGCGCGCTTCACACCCGAAGAAGTGGTCACGCTGACCCTCGATTTCTACCGGCGCAACTGCATCAGCGGGCTGTTTCTCAGCTCCGGAATCATCCGCTCAGCCGACTACACCATGGAGCAGTTGGTGCGGGTCGCCAAGCTACTGCGCGAAGAACACGAATTTCGCGGCTATATCCATCTCAAGACCATTCCCGATGCATCACCGGAGTTGATAGCCGAGGCCGGACGCTATGCCGATCGTCTGAGCGTCAATATCGAGCTGCCTACCGAAAGCAGCCTGATCCGCCTCGCGCCGGAGAAAAGCGTGGCTCCGATCAAGCTGGCCATGGGCACTATTCGTGATGGCGTCGAAGAAGCGAGCAGTGAAAAGCGCGCGCCAGCCTTCGCCCCCGCCGGGCAGAGCACGCAGATGATCGTGGGGGCCGATGCCACCGACGACAGCACCATCCTGCACACTGCCCAGTCGCTGTATGGCGACTTTCGCCTTAAACGCGTTTATTACTCGGCGTTCAGCCCGATCCCGCAAAGCCCCAAGAGCGTGCCCCTCGAGGCACCGCCGCTGCTGCGCGAGCACCGTTTGTATCAGGCGGACTTCCTGATGCGTGGTTATGGCTTCAAAGCCGCCGAACTGCTCGATGGCCCCGGCAACCTGGCCTTGGACATCGACCCCAAGCTGGCCTGGGCGCTGAACAACCGCCAGCACTTTCCCGTCGACCTGAATCGTGCCGACGTGACCATGATCGCCCGCATACCTGGCATCGGCGTGCTCAGTGCCCAACGTCTGATCGCCCTGCGTCAGCAAAAACGTATTCGCTTCGAGGATGTTGGCCGCCTGCGCTGTGCTCTGGAGAAAGCCAAACCCTTCATCGTCACCCAGGATTACCGCCCCGCTCAGGCCACCCGCGACTCCTTGCTGCTACGTCAGCAACTGAGCGAAGCGCCCCGGCAGATGGGACTGTGGTAATGCACCAGGTTCGCTTCGATGGCAGCTTTGCCGGCTGGCGTGAAGCCGCCAGAACACAGCTACGCCGCGGCCTGGCCCCGCATCAGTTGAGCTGGGTGCAGGACAGCCAGGAGAATCAGGATCTGTTCGGCCAACTGGATGAGCCACAACAGGCCGTGGCCTGTAATAGCCCGGTGCGCGTACCCCGCACTCTGCTCGATCAGTTGGAAAGCGCCGCACGCTTTCGCTGCGCCCAACGCTGGGCACTGCTGTATCGCATTCTCTGGCGCGTCGCCCAGGGTGATCAGGCCGCTATGCTGGCGGGCGATATCGATGGCAGCGAGCTGCATGCGCGCCTCAAGGCGGTGCGTCGTGAAGCTCACCATCTGCATGCGTTTCTACGTTTCAAACCACGCGATGCAGCGGCCGGGGGCCCGCAGCTGGTGGCATGGCACGAGCCAGCGCACGACATCCTGGCCAGCGCCAGCGGGCACTTCGCCGAGCGCCTGGGTCGACAGACCTGGATGATCGCGACACCCGACGATGGCGTGTTCTGGGATGGTGAACACCTGCATTACGCGAACCCTTGCCCGCCTGAATGGCAGCAGCTGGCGCAGGGTACCGATGACCGTAACGAAGCGATGTGGCTGGCGTATTACGGCAGCACCTTCAATCCGGCGCGGCTCAATCGCAGCGTACTGGAAACCAATATGCCGGTACGCTTCTGGCGCAATCTGCCAGAAGGCCCGTTGATTCCAAGACTGATGAGCCTGGCCCGGGCAGGCGCCCAAGCGGATGGCCAGGCGCAGGCAGTGGCAGCGAAAAGCGGTAAGCGCATACAGCGCCCGCCGCTTCGCCAGACGGCAATCAGCGAAAACGCTGCCCGGGATTCTCGTCCGTGACTTCCAGGGACAGCCCCTGGGACATAGTGGTCAGGTGCTCGCCATCGGTTTCCGAACCAAGCTTGATCATCAGGCGCAGATCATTCGCCGAGTCGGCGTATAGCAAGGCATCTTCGTAGGTGATCTCGCCCTGACTGTAGAGGTTGTACAGCGCCTGGTCGAAGGTTTGCATACCCTGCTCAGTAGAACGTTTCATCAGCGCTTTGAGCTCGTGCACATCGCCCTTGCGGATCAGGTCGGCGGCCAGCGGGGTATTGATCAACACCTCGATGACAGCACGACGCCCCTTGCCATCCGGCGTTGGAATCAATTGCTGGGCGACGATGGCCTTGAGGTTCAGCGACAGATCCATCCATACCTGATTCTGCCGATCCGCCGGGAAGAAGTTGATGATCCGATCCAGAGCCTGGTTGGCGTTGTTGGCGTGCAGAGTGGCCAGGCACAGGTGACCAGTCTCGGCGAAGGCCACGGCGTGATCCATGGTTTCCCGAGTTCGTACCTCACCGATCAATATCACGTCCGGCGCCTGGCGCAGGGTGTTCTTCAGCGCCACTTCGAAGGAATCGGTATCGATACCTACTTCACGCTGGGTAACGATGCAGTTCTGGTGCTGGTGAATGTACTCGATCGGGTCTTCGATGGAGATGATATGACCACTGCTGTTCTTGTTGCGGTAGCCGATCATCGCTGCCAGCGAGGTGGACTTACCCGTACCGGTGGCGCCGACGAACAGCACCAGACCGCGCTTGGTCAAAGCCAGCTTCTTGAGGATTTCCGGCAGTTTGAGGTCATCCAATGTCGGGATGTTGGTCTCGATACGGCGCAGCACCATGCCAGCCAGGTTGCGCTGGTAAAAGGCACTGACGCGGAAACGACCGACGCCTCGGGCACTGATGGCGAAGTTGCACTCGTGGTTCTCGGCGAAATCCCGGCGTTGCTGCTCGGTCATCACCGAGTGGACGGTCTCGCGGGTCATTTCCGGCGTTAGCGGCGTCTTGGTCACGGGCATGATCTTGCCATTGACCTTCATCGATGGCGGCACGCCAGCGGTGATGAACAGATCGGAGCCGCCTTTTTCGACCATCAGGCGCAACAGTTTTTCGAATTCCATGGAAGCCTACCTAGTATGCACTGGAGCGACGTTCAGCTACCGGTCGTGTGCATCGCCGGTGACCAGGAGCGGGGCGACCTAACATCGCCCGGCATGACCAATATGGTCTTAGAAGTTTTCAGGTGTCTTGGCTTTTTCCCGCGCACTCTCGCGGCTGACCAGCCCTTTGGAGACGAGGGTTTTCAGGCACGCATCCAGGGTTTGCATGCCCAGCGCACCGCCAGTCTGGATGGCCGAGTACATCTGCGCCACCTTGTCTTCGCGGATCAGGTTACGGATCGCTGGGGTGCCAATCATGATTTCGTGGGCGGCCACACGACCGCCGCCGATCTTCTTCAGCAGGGTCTGGGAAATCACCGCCTGCAGCGATTCGGAAAGCATCGAACGCACCATGGACTTCTCTTCCGCCGGGAACACGTCGACCACCCGGTCGATGGTCTTGGCCGCAGAGGTGGTGTGCAGGGTGCCGAACACCAGGTGACCGGTTTCTGCAGCGGTCAGCGCCAGGCGGATGGTTTCCAGGTCGCGCATCTCGCCGACCAGGATGATGTCCGGGTCTTCGCGCAGTGCCGAGCGCAGGGCTTCGGAGAAGCCGTGGGTGTCGCGGTGCACCTCACGCTGGTTGATCAGGCACTTCTTCGACTCGTGAACGAATTCGATCGGGTCTTCGACGGTGAGGATGTGGTGGTACTTGTTGCTGTTGATGTAATCGAGCATCGCCGCCAGGGTAGTGGACTTGCCCGAACCGGTTGGCCCGGTTACCAACACCAGCCCGCGCGGCACGTCGGAGACCTTCTTGAAGATCTCACCCATGCCGAGGTCTTCCATGCTCAGCACCTTGGAAGGAATGGTACGGAATACCGCACCGCTGCCACGGTTCTGGTTGAAGGCGTTGACCCGGAAGCGCGCTACACCCGGCACTTCGAACGAGAAGTCGGTCTCGAGGAATTCCTCGAAATCCTTGCGCTGCTTGTCGTTCATGATGTCGTAGATCAGCGCGTGCACCTGTTTATGATCCAGGGCTGGCAGATTGATCCGACGCACGTCGCCATCGACCCGAATCATCGGTGGCAGACCTGCAGAGAGGTGCAGATCCGACGCGCCTTGCTTGGCGCTGAAGGCAAGCAGCTCGGTGATATCCATGGAACTCCCTAATGACGGTAGAATGCCGCGTAACTCAGGATAGGGGGCCTTGGGGGATCGCCATGCGGCTGCGCGAGCACGCCCTTCGGAGACCACCACCAAGCCCGCAAAAACGCTCAGGCGGCAGGCACAGGTAATGTCCACGATAGCAAAGAATATTGCAAAGGTCGGTGTGCGTATCCGTGAGGCAGCGCAAGCCTCACAGCGAGATTTCGCCACTATTGGCCTATTAGCGGTGAGCAAGACCAAACCTGCTGACGCCATTCGCGAGGCTAACGCGGCCGGTCTGCACGATTTTGGCGAGAACTACCTGCAGGAAGCCCTCGACAAGCAAGTGCAACTGGCCGACCTGGCGCTGAGCTGGCACTTCATCGGCCCTATCCAGTCGAACAAGACCCGTCCGATCGCCGAACACTTTGCCTGGGTACACTCGGTGGATCGCCTGAAGATCGCCGAGCGCCTGAGCGACCAGCGCCCGCCTGAACTGCCGCCACTGAACATCTGCCTGCAGGTCAATGTCAGCGGTGAGGACAGCAAATCCGGCTGCCAGCCCGACGAGCTCGCGGCGCTGGCACAGGCGGTTACACAACTGCCCAACCTGCGCCTGCGCGGATTGATGACAATTCCCCAGCCCACCGACGACGTCGCCATGCAACGTGCGGCCTTCGCCCGCCTGCGTGAGCTGCGGGACGGCCTGAACCTCGACCTCGACACCCTGTCCATGGGCATGAGCCACGACCTCGAAGCAGCCATCGCCGAAGGCGCGACCTGGGTGCGCATCGGTACGGCGCTGTTCGGTGAGCGTGACTACAGCAAGACCTGAATAACCCGATCTCGACTCTATATAGATAGGAAACTCACCATGACCACTCCCCGCATTGCCTTTATCGGTGCTGGCAACATGGCTGCCAGCCTGATCGGCGGGATGCTCGCCCAAGGGCTGCCGGCCAGCGCGATCCGCGCCAGCGACCGCGGCGCCGAGCAACGCGAGAAGATCAATCGGGAACACGGCATCGAGGTACTGGCCAGCAATGCCGAGGCGTGCCGCGATGCCGACGTGATAGTCCTGGCGGTCAAACCCCAGGTGATGAAGGACGTATGCCTCGACCTGGCGCCACACCTGCAGGCCGGCCAGCTGATCGTGTCCATCGCCGCCGGTATCACCAGCGCCAGCCTGGAAAACTGGCTCGGCCCGCGCGCGGTGGTGCGCTGCATGCCCAATACGCCGTCGCTGCTGCGCTTGGGCGCCAGCGGCCTGTACGCCAACGCCCGAGTCAGCGCCGAACAGCGCCAGCAGGCTGAACAGCTGCTCAACGCCGTCGGCCTGGCCGTGTGGCTGGACGAGGAGAAACTGATCGACGCAGTTACGGCCGTCTCCGGCAGCGGCCCGGCCTATTTCTTCCTGCTGATCGAAGCGATGACCGCCAGCGGCGAAAAGCTCGGCCTGCCCCGTGACGTCGCCGCCAAGCTCACCCTGCAGACCGCCCTGGGCGCCGCGCAGATGGCACTGAACAGTGATGTGGATGCCGCCGAGCTGCGTCGCCGCGTGACCTCACCGGCCGGCACCACCGAAGCGGCCATCAAGACATTCCAGGCAGGCGGCTTCGACGCGCTGGTCGAGCAGGCCGTCAAGGCCGCCGATCACCGCTCGGCCGAGCTGGCCGAACAACTGGGTCAATAAGGAGACAATCAATGATCGGTCTGAACACCGCAGCCGTTTACATCCTGCAGACCATCGGCAGCTTCTACCTGCTGATCGTGCTGCTGCGCTTCGTCCTGCAACTGGTGCGAGCGGACTTCTACAACCCGCTCAGCCAGTTCATCGTGCGCGCCACCCACCCGCTGCTCAAGCCGCTGCGTCGCATCATCCCCAGCCTCGGCGGGCTCGACCTGGCATCCCTGGTACTGGCGCTGATCGTGCAGTTCGTGCTGATGGCGCTGACCCTGATGCTGATGGGCGTCGGCGTCGGCGATCCGCTGCTGATTCTGGTCTGGTCGATCATTGGCGTCACCGCCCTGCTGCTCAAGGTGTTCTTCTTCGCCCTGATCATCAGCGTGATCCTCTCCTGGGTCGCCCAGGGCTCGCACAACCCGGCTGCACTGCTGGTCAATCAGATCTGCGAGCCGCTGCTGACGCCGATCCGCCGCATCCTGCCTAATCTGGGCGGCCTGGATCTGTCGCCCATCGTGGCGTTCCTGCTCCTCAACCTGATCGACATGCTGGTGATTCGCAACCTGGCCGTCAGCACCGGCATGTTCAGCGGGCTGAGCCTGGCGATCTGAGCCCATGGATTTCCACCGCTGGGACGGTGATGCACTGATCCTCGACTGCCACCTGCAGCCCAAAGCCAGCAATGATGCATTCGCCGGGCTGCATGGTGAGCGCTTGAAGATCCGCCTCACCGCACCGCCGGTGGACGGCAAGGCCAACGCGCACCTGCTGGCCTTCCTGGCCGATGCCTTCGGCGTCGCCAAGAGCCAGGTCACTCTGGAAAGTGGCCAGCAGAGCCGCCAGAAACGCGTGCGCATCCAGGCCCCCAGACTGCTGCCAGCCGATCTCGGCCTGACCGTTCGCCCTACCTGAACAACCATCAGCGCCATTGCTGCGCGCCGCCCCATTGACGTCGCCGCCACCCGTCGCATAATGCTCGGCAGCCGGCATCGTCGCCCGATGCCCCGTCAGGGAATCCCTATGAGCATGGAACGCCTCAGTGAACAGGTAGATGCCTACGTTGCCTGGAAGCGCGAACTGGTTCGCGAGATCACCCGCTACCGCAGTTGGCTCGCCCACAACCGGCTGAGCAGCGAAGGCGTCGAAGCGCGCCTGGAGCGGGCACTGCGCCTGCTGCGTACCGATCACATCACCCTGGCCTTCGTCGGCGAATTCTCCCGCGGTAAAACCGAGCTGATCAACAGCCTGTTCTTCTCCGAATACGGCCAGCGCTTACTGCCCTCTCAAGCTGGGCGTACGACCATGTGCCCGACGGAAATTCTCTACGACCCAGGCGCTGAGCGCCCTTATATCCGCCTGCTGCCGATCGAGACGCGCATCGCCGAAGCCAGCGTCGCGCAGTTCAAGCGCACGCCCCGTCACTGGGTGAACATCCCGCTAGACACCAGCGACCCGGACAACATGGCCAAGGCCTTCGCCCAGGTGGCGGCCAGCAAGGTCATGCCTGTCGAACAGGCTATCGGACTCGGCTTTCATCCAGACAACCTGGAAACCACCAACACCCCCGGCCAGGTACTGGTACCGGCCTGGCGCCACGCCATCGTCAACTTCGATCATCCACTGCTGCGTCAGGGTCTGCGCATCCTCGACACGCCGGGCCTGAACGCTCTGGGCTGTGAACCGGAACTGACCCTGTCGATGCTACCCAACGCCCAGGCGATCATCTTTCTGCTGTCCGCCGATACGGGGGTTACCGCCAGCGACCTGGACATCTGGCAGCAGCACGTCCAGCCCCTCGACGAAGAAACCCAGAGCTGCCTGTTCGCCGTCCTGAACAAGATCGATGTGCTCTGGGATGACCTCGCCGGTGATGCGTTTGTCACCCACGCCATCGAGCGGGTACGTCTGCAGGCGGCGCGTCATCTGGGCATCGCCCCTCAAGACATCCTGCCGCTTTCGGCCAAGCAGGCACTACTCGCCAAGGTGCGCAAGGATCCTGCGCTGCTCGCCCGCAGCCAGATGGCCAGCCTGGAGACGCTGCTTTGCGAACGCATCGTGGCGCAGAAGGAGCGCCTGCTTGAAGAGCGCGTGGTGCGCCAGGTGCTGGCCATGCTCAATAACAGCCAGCATGTGCTCGGGCTGCGCATGGGTAAGGTCAACGAGCAGTTGGGCTTGCTCGATGAGCGCCGTCAGGACAATGGGCAAATGTTGCTGGAACTGACCGCCCGTACCAAGGACGACCACACCCTGCACCACAAGCGCCTGGTTGCCTTGAAAACCAACCAGCGCCTGCTGCGCAATCAGGGCGAGCGACTGAAAGCATCCGCACAGCCGGAAAAACTCGACGTTCACCTTAACCTGCTGCGCCGCCAGCTCACAGGCAGCTGGACGACGCTGGGGATCAATCAATCCATCCAGCACTTCTTCACCGCCGTCGAGAATGACCTGCACAGCCTGTCCCATGATGCCGAGATGGCCAACCGCATGGTCGATGCCATCTACCACCGGCACAATGTGGAGAACCCATTGCAGGCCGTTGATGCACCGACTTTCGAGCTGACGCGCTACGTACGCGAGTTGCGCCACCTACAGAAAAAGGCCGACCGTTTCCGCCTGCGTCTCAAGACGCTACTGACCGAGCAACGCAGCCTCAGCCGGCGCTTCTTCGCCACTCTGGTGCAAGAGGTCATTGGCCTACACCGCCGCCTGCGCCGTGACGCCGAGCAGTGGGCCGATGAAGCGCTGATGCCGCTGATGCAGCACACCCTGGAACACAAGCAGTTGCTGGAAGGCCACATGCTGCGCCTCAAGGCGCTGGCGCAAGACACCCAAAACGGCCGCCAACGCCGCCAGCAACTGGCGCAGTATGGCGATGAGTTGAAACAGCAACTGGCTCAGGCCGGCGAGATGCTACGCATCATGCGTCGCCCCGCGCCAATCCAGCGCCAGGGCAAAGTGGTGACGTTGCCCGGCATGCTGCGCCCTCAAGCCAGCGCCGAATAAACCTCGCGGGCCGCTACTCGGCTCGCCAGGTTCCTTTAGCGATCCCCTCGCGATGCCCAACCCGGGTATTGGCTACGTGCGCTTTCCTTGCCGCTGACAGGCGCGCTCTTTAGACTGCTGCACTTTCCTATGTACCTTTCATTATCCGAGCAGGATCGATGCCGACTGTTTTTCCTCAAGACTCCGTTGGCCTGGTCACGCCGCAGATCGCCCATTTCGCCGAGCCCCTGGCCCTGGCCTGCGGGCGCAGCCTGGCCGACTACCAACTGACTTATGAAACCTATGGCGAGCTGAACGCCAGCGCCAGCAACGCTGTGCTGATTTGCCACGCGCTGTCGGGGCACCACCACGCCGCCGGTTACCACAGCGTGGACGACCGCAAACCGGGCTGGTGGGATAGCTGCATCGGCCCCGGCAAACCGCTGGACACCAACCGCTTCTTCGTCGTCAGCCTCAATAACCTCGGCGGCTGCAACGGCTCGACCGGCCCGTCCGACATCAACCCGGCGACCGGTAAGCCCTTCGGCGCCGACTTCCCAGTGATGACCGTGGAAGACTGGGTCAATAGTCAGGCTCGCCTCGCCGACCTGCTCGGCATCGGCCAATGGGCCGCCGTGGTCGGCGGCAGCCTGGGCGGCATGCAGGCCATGCAGTGGACAATCAGCTACCCGGATCGCGTGCGGCATTGCCTGGCCATCGCTTCGGCGCCCAAACTGTCGGCGCAGAACATCGCCTTCAACGAGGTCGCCCGCCAGGCCATCCTCACCGACCCGCAATTCCACGGTGGCCACTTTCAGGAACAGGGCGTGATCCCCAAGCGCGGCCTGATGCTGGCGCGCATGGTCGGCCACATCACCTACCTGTCCGATGACGCCATGGGTGAGAAATTCGGCCGCGGCCTGAAGAACGAAAAGCTCAACTACGACTTCCACAGCGTGGAGTTCCAGGTCGAAAGCTACCTGCGCTATCAAGGTGAGGAGTTCTCCGGGCGTTTCGATGCCAATACCTACCTGCTGATGACCAAGGCGCTGGACTATTTCGACCCGGCCGCCGAGCACAATGGTGATCTGGCCAAGACCCTTGGTCAGGCCAAGGCCGACTTCTGCGTGATCTCGTTCACCACCGACTGGCGCTTCTCGCCGGCCCGCTCGCGAGAAATCGTCGATGCGCTGATCGCCGCACGCAAGAACGTCTGTTACCTGGAGATCGATGCACCCCAAGGCCACGACGCCTTTCTCATGCCCATTGCGCGCTACCTGCAGGGCTTTGGCAGCTACATGCAACGGATCGAGGTGTAAGCATGCGAGCCGACCTAGAGATCATCCAGAAATGGATTCCCGCTGGCAGCCGCGTGCTCGACCTTGGCTGCGGCGATGGCGACCTGCTCGCCTGGCTGAGCGCCAATAAGCAGGTCAGTGGCTACGGCCTGGAGATCGACCCGGAAAAGATCGCCCAGTGCATCGGCAAGGGCGTCAACGTCATCGAGCAGAACCTCGACGAAGGCCTCGGCAACTTCGCCAACGACAGCTTCGACGTCGTGGTCATGACCCAATCCCTGCAGGCGCTGCACTTCCCGGACAAGGTACTGGCGGAGATGTTGCGCGTCGGCAAGACCTGCATCATCACCTTCCCCAACTTCGCCCACTGGCGCTGCCGCTGGTATTTGGCGAGCAAGGGCCGCATGCCGGTGTCGGATTTCCTGCCGTACACCTGGTACAACACGCCGAACATCCACTTCTGCACCTTCGAGGACTTCGAGCGCCTGTGCCATCAGCAGGACGCTCGAGTACTCCAGCGCCTGGCGGTCGACCATCAACACCAACACGGCTGGGCTAGCCGCGCGTGGCCCAACCTGCTGGGCGAAATCGGCATTTATCGCATCAGCGGGCGTAATGCACGCGATGTGCACATTGCCAACTGAGCAGCGGAACCGCCCATGCGCCTAGCCCTCCTGCTGATTACCCTGTGCTTGAGCCTGCCGGCCAGCGCCGCCGAGCGCATGCAGCGCCTGGGTGATCTCGAGGTGCATTACAGCGCCTTCAACGCCAGTTACCTGCAACCGCAAATAGCACAGGCCAGCGGCCTGCTGCGCAGCGGCAAGCAGGCTGTGCTGAACATCAGCGTGTTGCGGGCAGGAAAATCCAGCCCGGCCACGATCAGCGGTGAAGTGAAGAACGTACTTGGCCACGGCCAGACGCTGACCTTCGTCGAGCAGCGCGAGGGCGAATTCGTCTCGTACCTAGCACAGTTTCCAATCACCTCGCGCGAGGTGCTGCTGTTCAACCTGCAGGTGAACGGCCAGCGCCTGGACTTCAACCAGGAACTCTTTCCGGAGCCATGATGCCTTTCCCAGAACTCGTCCTCGCCAGCCACAACGCTGGCAAACTCAAGGAACTGCAAGCCATGCTCGGCGACAACGTACGCCTGCGCTCGGTCGGTGAGTTCAGCCAGGTTGAGCCGGAGGAAACCGGCCTGTCGTTCGTCGAGAACGCCATCCTCAAGGCCCGCAATGCCTCGCGCCTGTCCGGGCTGCCCGCCCTGGCCGACGACTCGGGCCTGGCAGTCGATCATCTGGGCGGCGCGCCGGGCATCTACTCCGCCCGCTACGCCGACGGCCTGGGCGACGCCGCCAACAACGCCAAACTGCTGGCCGCCCTCAAGGACGTGCCGGATGCCGAGCGCGGCGCCCAGTTCGTCTGCTGCCTGGCCCTGGTGCGCCACGCCGACGACCCGCTGCCAATTCTCTGCGAAGGCCTGTGGCACGGCAGCATCCTGCATGAAGCCCGTGGCGAACATGGCTTTGGCTACGACCCGCTGTTCTGGGTGCAAGAGCGCCAGTGCTCCAGCGCCGAACTGTCCCCCGCAGACAAGAACAGCCTCAGCCACCGCGCCATCGCCATGCGCCTGCTCAAGCAGCGTCTGGGCCTGTAAACAGCGCCACCAGAGGGGCGTTTCGTCCGCGAACATTGGAGCTTTGCCCAAGTCGTGCCACGATAGCGCCCCGCAATCACCCTGCCGTGACCCAACGCCTGTGTTCCAGCTGCCTCCCCTGGCCCTGTACGTCCATATTCCCTGGTGCGTGCGCAAGTGCCCCTACTGTGATTTCAACTCCCACGCCGCCGGCCCAAACCTGCCGGAAGAGGCTTACGTCGACGCGTTGCTCGCCGATCTCGACAGCGACCTGCCGCAGGTCCACGGCCGACCGCTAACGTCGATTTTCTTCGGCGGCGGCACACCCAGCCTGTTTTCCGCCAAGGCCCTCGGGCGCCTGCTGGAAGGCGTGGAGCGGCGCATTCCGTTCGCCAGCGACATCGAAATCACCCTGGAAGCCAACCCGGGTACCTTCGAGCAGGAGAAATTCGCCGCCTACCGACGCCTGGGCATCAATCGGCTGTCGATCGGCGTGCAGAGTTTCCAGGCAGAGAAACTCAAGGCTCTGGGGCGCATCCACGATGGCGATGAGGCAATTCGCGCCGCCGACATGGCCCGCGCGGCCGGCTTCGATAACTTCAACCTGGATCTGATGCACGGCCTGCCGGATCAGTCCCTCGATGACGCGCTGGGCGACCTGCGCATCGCCATCGCCCAGGCACCGACCCACCTGTCCTGGTATCAGCTCACGGTGGAGCCGAACACGGTGTTCTGGAACCAGCCGCCGGTGCTGCCGGAAGACGACACCCTCTGGGACATTCAGGAAGCTGGCCAGGCGCTGCTCGCCGAACAGGGTTACGGCCAGTATGAAGTATCGGCCTATGCACAGCCCGGCCGTGCCGCCCGGCATAACCTGAATTACTGGACGTTCGGCGACTTCCTCGGCATTGGCGCTGGCGCCCACGGCAAGCTGAGTACACCAGAGGGCCGAATCAGCCGCACCTGGAAAACCCGCCTCCCCAAGGACTACCTCGACCCCGCCAAGCAGTACAGCGCTGGCGAACGCATCCTTAGCGCCGACGAGTTGCCGTTCGAGTTTCTGATGAACGTGCTGCGCCTGAGCGATGGCTGTAGCGCCGAGCTGTTCAGCCAACGAACCGGCCTACCGCTGCAGCAACTGGCCAGCGCCCGCGAACAGGCGGAGCGCCGTGGTCTGCTGCAAAAAGATCCCGCTCGTCTGACGGCGACGCGCGAAGGCCAGCTGTTTCTCAATGACCTGCTGCAGTATTTTTTGCCGTAAGCGCAGTCAACGTGCGCACCAACAAGGAGCCCCTATGGATTTGCTGCTGGATATGATCGCTACCGTTTCGCGCTGGAGCCGCGGTCACCTCTACGAGATCTCCCTGGCACTGATGGCCACCCTGCTCGTGCTGTTCGGCCCGGGCATCAATGCCTGGGTACAGGGCCGGATCGGCAGCCTCAACTTCATCCTGCGCACGCTGATCTTCGTCCTGATATGCGCCATCGGCTACGGTCTGGCGATGGTCTACCTGACGCCCTTGCTGACGCAAATCCTCGGACATTTCAACAATTACACCCTGGCACCGGTGCTGCTGTTGGTGTTCTTCCTGATCGGTGTGCTGGCGGATCGCAGCTGAAATAGCGCCAGGACACCAGCAAGAACTTCAAAGAAAAAGCCAGCAATCTCAGGCTGTGTGAAAACTACTGCGCTCGGTCATGCTGCGTTAAAAACCGGCTCAAAATGCTCATTTACAACTAGTAAACTGCGCTTTTTCGCCGGTTTTTGCCTTGCCTGACCTTCGCTCGCTACGTTTTCACACGGCCTGAATCTGCTGGCTTTTTCGTCGATCCGCTGGCGATCATTTAACCAGACGCAAACAGAACGGGTAACGGTATGGTCGCCCCTCGCCTGCCTTGATGCCGGCGATGATGGTCAGCACGATAGTGCCGATGCACAGCAGGCCCATCAGCAGAAAGCCAATCAACACCAGCATCAACAACAGGCAAACAATGCCGGCAATGGCCACGGTCAGCTGAAAGTTGAGGGCTTCCTTGCCTTGCTCGTCGATGAACGCGTCTTGGTCTTTCTTGATTTGCCAGACGATCAGCGGGCCGATCAGATTGCCAAAGGGGAAGATGAAACCGAGGGCCGCGGCGAAGTGACAGATCATCGCCCACTGGCGCGCTTCCTTGCTGGGCTCGGGCGCAGGCGTCAACAGGTTGCTGTCATTCATCGCAGTTCTCCTCGGTCAGCGACCGGTCACTCGGCCAGGGCAGCCTGCTGCAGGGCGAACAGCTCGGTCATGCCTTGCTGCGCCAGGGCCAGCATGGCATTCAGTTCGGCGGGCTGGAAGGGCGCACCTTCAGCGGTACCCTGAACTTCGATGAAGCCACCGGTGCTGGTCATCACCACGTTCAGGTCGGTTTCGGCAGCGGAATCTTCCAGGTAATCCAGATCGAGCACCGGCTCGCCCTGATAGATGCCCACGGAAACGGCTGCGATCATTTGCTTGAGCGGGTCACCGCCTTTCAGGCCACCACGCTTCTTCATCACCTTGAGCGCATCGACCAGCGCGACCATGGCGCCGGTGATCGAAGCGGTGCGGGTACCACCATCGGCCTGGATCACGTCGCAGTCGACGTACAGGGTATTTTCACCGAGCTTGCTCATGTCCAGCGCGGCGCGCAGGGAGCGGCCGATAAGGCGCTGGATTTCCAGGGTACGACCGCCCTGCTTGCCCTTGCTGGCCTCACGCTGATTACGGTCACCGGTAGCACGCGGCAGCATGCCGTACTCGGCGGTCACCCAGCCCTGGCCTTGGCCCTTGAGGAAGCGCGGGACGCCCTGCTCGACGCTGACGGTGCAAATCACCTTGGTATCGCCGAACTCCACCAGCACCGAACCTTCGGCGTGCTTGGTGTAGTTGCGGGTGATGCGGATCGAGCGCAACTGATCGGCCGCGCGGCCACTGGGACGTTTCATCAAGGAATACCTGCTCGTGCTCTATATGGAATCGGAAATCTGTCGCGCATTATAGGGGCTGTTGCCATCTGGCCGCGACCGCGCCCGTCCGACAGGCGCGGTCGCGATTGGGAGCCGTCGCTGCACTGCGCTACAATCGCCGCCTTTGGCCAACGCCAAACCGGCAGAACTTCACGAGGTAAGCAGTATGATCCACAGCATGACGGCCTTCGCCCGCACCGAGCAGGCAGGTGCCAACGGCACCCTGAGCTGGGAGCTGCGCTCGGTCAACCACCGCTACCTCGAGCCCCATCTGCGCCTGCCGGAAGCCTTTCGCGACCTCGAAGGCGCGGTACGCGAAGCACTGCGCCAGGGGCTGTCGCGCGGCAAGGTGGAATGCACCCTGCGCTTTACTGAAGACAGCGCCGGCAAACCTTTGCAGGTCGACCGCGACAAAGCCACGCAACTGATTGCCGCCGCGGAAAGCGTGGCCGCACTGATCAAGCAGCCGGCCCCGCTCAATCCACTGGAAGTACTCAGTTGGCCCGGCGTGCTGGTGGCTGATAGCAGCGACCCTCAAGCACTCAACAAGGCCGCACTGAAGCTGTTCGGCAGTGCACTGGATGAATTGAAGGCCGGGCGCAGCCGCGAAGGCGCCGAGCTGGCCAAGCTGCTCAACGAACGCCTCGACAGCATGCTCGATGAAGTGGCCGCCCTGCGCGAGTTGGTGCCGCAGATGCTCGACGTGCAGCGCCAGAAGATCCTCGAGCGCTGCCGCGAGATGCAGGCCGATCTCGACCCGCAGCGCCTCGAGCAGGAATTGGTGATGCTTGCGCAAAAGAGCGACGTCGCCGAAGAACTGGATCGCCTGAACACCCACGTTACCGAGGTGCGCCGCGTGCTCAAGGCGGGCGGTGCGGCAGGCCGACGCCTGGATTTCCTGATGCAGGAACTCAACCGCGAAGCCAACACCCTGGGCTCCAAGGCCTTCGACCCACGCAGCACTCAGGCGGCGGTCAACCTCAAGGTATTGATCGAGCAGATGCGCGAACAGGTTCAGAACATCGAATAATCGACGCCCGGCCACAGCTGCGCGACCTCCCGACCTCCCCGTTTCAGGACAGATCCATGAGCACCACCGGCACGCTCTACATTATTTCCGCCCCCTCGGGCGCTGGCAAAAGCAGCCTGGTCAAGGCGCTGATCGAAAGCGAACCGCATGTTCGCGTGTCGGTGTCGCACACCACCCGCGCCATGCGCCCGGGTGAAAGTGACGGCGTGCACTATCACTTTGTGGATCACGCGCAGTTCACCGCCATGCTCGAGCAGAACGAATTCCTCGAGCACGCCCAAGTGTTCGGCAACTACTACGGCACCTCACAGCGCTCGCTGGAGAAGACCCTGGCCGAGGGCATCGATCTGATTCTGGAGATCGACTGGCAAGGCGCTCAACAGGTACGCCGCCTGATGCCGCAATCGAAATCGATCTTCATCCTGCCACCGACCCTCGAAGCGCTGCGCCACCGTCTGACCAGCCGAGGCCAGGACAGCGGTGAAGTGATCGAGCAGCGCATGCGCGAAGCGGTCAGCGAAATGAGCCACTACGTCGAGTACGACTACATCGTGATCAACGATGACTTCTCGCACGCACTCAGCGACCTGAAAGCGATCTTCCGAGCCAATCAGCTGCTGCAGCCGGCCCAGCAGGAGCGTCATCTGGGCTTGCTGAACGAACTGCTGGCGTGAAGTAAAGCGGGACTGGCTCGCCCTGCGAGGGTCGCTCGAGCACCGAAAATCGCGCCCTGCGTTGCGATCTCGTGCCTTCCAGCGACTTTCTCTTCCCTTAATGCTGGCGTTTTTCTAGACTATCCAGTCCGCTCGCCCATTTGGGCCCAGCTTATTTTTGCATTTGCTACGAGGAACACCATGGCTCGCGTTACCGTTGAAGATTGCCTGGACAACGTCGATAACCGCTTCGAGCTGGTCATGCTTGCCACCAAGCGCGCACGCCAACTCGCTACCGGCGGCAAAGAGCCTAAAGTGGCGTGGGAAAACGACAAGCCAACCGTGGTCGCGCTGCGTGAAATCGCCAGCGGCCTGGTAGACGCCGACGTCATCGCCCAAGAAGACATCATCGAAGAAGAGCCGCTGTTCGCTGCCTTCGACGAAGAGGCCAACGAGCCTCTGTAAGCCTATGCCTGGTCGAAAACGTAGGTCGCGGGTGCACAAGGCCTGGCAAGGGAGCCTCCCATGCCGAGCATAGACGCCCTCGCCGATCGACTTTCGACCTATCTGGGTGACGACCAGGTCAACCTGGTTCGTCGCGCTTACTTCTACGCCGAACAGGCGCATGACGGGCAACGTCGCCGCAGTGGCGAAGCCTACGTCACCCATCCGTTGGCCGTGGCCAGCATCCTCGCCGACATGCACATGGATCATCAGAGTCTGATGGCCGCGATGCTGCATGACGTGATCGAGGACACCGGGATCGCCAAGGAAGCCCTGCACGCGCAGTTCGGCGAGTCAGTGGCGGAGTTGGTGGACGGGGTCAGCAAGCTGACCCAGATGAATTTCGAGACCAAGGCCGAGGCCCAGGCCGAAAACTTCCAGAAGATGGCCATGGCCATGGCGCGCGATATTCGCGTGATCCTGGTCAAGCTGGCCGACCGCCTGCACAACATGCGAACTTTGGAAGTGCTGTCCGGCGAAAAACGTCGACGCATCGCCAAGGAAACCCTGGAAATCTACGCCCCCATCGCCAATCGGCTGGGCATGCACAGCATGCGCGTGGAATTCGAGGATCTTGGCTTCAAAGCCATGCACCCGATGCGCTCCGAGCGCATCCGCGCCGCCGTGCGCCGTGCCCGTGGCAACCGCAAGGAAATCGTCACCCGCATCGAAGAGTCGCTGCTGCATTGCCTCGAACGCGAAGGCATGACGGGCGAGGTGATGGGCCGCGAGAAGCACCTGTACAGCATCTACCAGAAGATGCGCGGTAAACGCCGGGCCTTCAACGAGATCATGGACGTCTACGCCTTCCGCATTGTGGTCGATAAGGTCGACACCTGCTACCGGGTACTGGGCGCCGTGCACAATCTCTACAAGCCGCTGCCGGGCCGCTTCAAGGATTACATCGCGATCCCCAAGGCCAACGGCTATCAGTCGCTGCATACCACCCTGTTCGGCATGCATGGCGTGCCCATCGAGATCCAGATTCGCACCCGCGAAATGGAAGAGATGGCCAACAACGGCATCGCCGCGCACTGGCTGTACAAATCCAACGAAGATGAAACGCCAAAGGGCAACCATGCTCGCGCGCGCCAATGGGTCAAGGGCGTGCTGGAGATGCAGCAACGCGCCGGCAACTCACTGGAATTCATCGAGAGCGTGAAGATCGACCTGTTCCCGGACGAGGTCTACGTGTTCACGCCCAAGGGCCGCATCATGGAGCTGCCGAAAGGCTCCACGGCGGTGGACTTCGCCTACGCGGTACACACCGACGTCGGCAACACCTGCATCGCCTGCCGCATCAACCGCCGCCTGGCACCGCTGTCCCAGGCCCTGGAGAGCGGCTCCACGGTGGAGATCGTCAGCGCGCCTGGCGCACGCCCCAACCCGGCCTGGCTGAACTTCGTGGTCACCGGCAAGGCGCGCACCCATATTCGCCACGCCCTCAAGCAACAGCGACGCTCGGAGTCCGTCAACCTTGGCGAACGCCTGCTCAACAAGGTACTGACCAGTTTCGAAAGTCATCTCGACAAGCTGCAGCCCGAGCGCCAGCAGGCGGTGCTCAACGAATACCGCCTGGAGACCTTCGACGACTTGCTCGAAGATATCGGCCTGGGCAATCGCATGGCCTATGTCGTCGCCCGCCGCTTGCTAGCTGGCGAAGGTGAAGAATTGCCCAATGCCGAAAGCCCACTGGCCATTCGCGGCACCGAAGGCCTGGTACTCAGCTACGCCAAATGTTGCACGCCGATTCCGGGCGACCCGATCGTCGGCCACCTGTCGGCGGGCAAGGGCATGGTGGTGCACATGGACACCTGCCGGAACATCAGCGAAGTGCGCCACAACCCGGAAAAATGCATCCAGCTGTCCTGGGCCAAGGATGTCACAGGCGAGTTCAATGTCGAACTGCGCGTCGAACTGGAGCACCAGCGCGGCCTCATCGCGCTGCTGGCCGGCAGCGTCAATGCCGCCGATGGCAACATCGAAAAGATCAGCATGGACGAACGCGACGGGCGCGTCAGCGTGGTACAACTGGTGGTCAGCGTACACGACCGCGTACACCTGGCCCGAGTGATCAAGAAGCTACGCACCCTGCCCGGCGTCATGCGCATCACCCGCGTCAAGGCCTGACCGACTCGTTCAGGCCGCCCATGACCGATGCGCCTCGCGCATCTCCACCAAGGAGCCTCTATGAGCAAAACCGTCATCAACAGCGACAAAGCCCCGGCCGCTATCGGCACTTATTCCCAAGCCATCAAGGCCGGCAATACCGTTTACCTGTCCGGACAGATCCCCCTGGATCCCAAGACGATGGAGCTGGTGGAAGGCTTCGAAGCGCAGACCGTACAGGTGTTCGAGAACCTCAAGTCGGTCATCGAGGCTGCTGGCGGCTCGTTCAAGGACGTGGTCAAGCTGAACATCTTCCTCACCGACCTCTCCCACTTCGCCACCGTCAACGAAGTCATGGGCCGTTACTTCCAGCAGCCCTATCCTGCCCGCGCCGCCATTGGCGTGGCCGCCCTGCCAAAGGGCGCGCAGGTTGAGATGGATGGCATCCTGGTCATCGACTGACCAATGCCCACGCCCGGAGCGTTCGCTCCGGGCGCCCCGCCTTACCCCTCGCGCAATACCGCGGCATAACCCTCGCGATAGCTGGGGTACTGCGGCGACCAGCCCAACGCCCGGGCACGCGCATTGCTGCAGCGCTTGCTGCCGGAACGCCGCACGGTCGACTCCTCCGACCAATGCTCGACACCCAATTGCTGACGCAACCAGCCCATAACCTCGTGCAGCGGCGCCGGCTCGTCATCCACACCGATATAGCAATCATCCAGCGGCTTGCCTGCCGAATCCGCCTGCAGCAAAAAGGCCAACAGCCCCGCGGCGTCATCGGCATGAATGCGGTTGCCATAGAGCGGCGGCTCCACGGATACCCGATAGCCCATGCGCACTTGCTTGAGCAGCCACTCGCGACCGGGGCCGTAGATGCCGGTAAGACGCACCACCGTGGCCGGCACCTCAGCGCTCCACGCCACCTGCTCCGCCTCGCGCATCACACGACCTGAATAGCTCTGCGCCTCTGCCGGCGAGGTTTCGTCGATCCACTCGCCATCCGCCTGGGCGTATACGCCACTGCTGGAAACGAAGAGCAGACGCTTCGGGCGCTGTCCTCGCGATTTCAGCCAGTTCAGCACATGGCGTAGGCCGTCGACGTACGCCTGCCGATAGCCCGGCTCATCGTGCTGGGTAGCGGCTGCGCTATACACCAGATAATCCAGCTCACCCTGCGGCCATTGCTCGGGGCAGCCAGGCTGGTGCAGGTCGCCCGCTACCGGCAGGATGCCTGCGGGCAATTCGGATACCGTTCGGCGCATGCCATAGACCTGCCAGCCCGCGTCATGCAGACGCACCGCAAGACGGCCTCCGACATCCCCGCACCCGGCGATCATCACGCTTGCAACTCTACTCATCACTGCCCTCTCTCAGCCCCGCGAACGCTCTAACACGACGGACTGAATGTAATATAGTTACATTATCGCTTTCATAAACAAGAATTACTTGCAATAATGTTCAGCCTTTTTTGCCGCGCAGCGTTTCGCCTGCGCAGATCACCGTCATCACACTTAGGTCCGGCAAGCATGAACTCTACCGCCCATAGCGCTAAGCCAACCACTGTCGCCGCTCGGCCGCAACGCCTCGGCGCGCTCCTCGCTCTGCTGCTCAGCCTGACGCTGGCTCCGACCGCGAGCTTCGCCGATCAGTCGGCTCCTGCGCCAGCCGAACCAGCCACTGCTACGCAGCAGGCCCCCGCCAACACCGATCCGGCTGCCACTGCACCACAACTGCAGGCTGCACCGCTGTCGCCGGAAGCCACCGCTCAGGTCGATGCGCTGGGTGACAAACTCGAGGCGCTGGGCCCGCAGGCTACCCCAGAGCAGCTCAACGAAGCACGTCAGCAGTTCTTCAGCGAAAACAATATCGCTCCTGAAGATGCCGCAAAACTGCAGCAGGCCCTCGCCGCCGAGCAGAGCGCGGACGCACAGGCAATAGGCGAAGATTCCGCTGCCGAAGCAGAAGTGATCTTCCACGACCTGTCCCCGTGGGGCATGTACCAGGGCGCCGACGTAGTGGTCAAAACGGTGATGATCGGTCTGGTACTGGCGTCGATCCTGACCTGGACCATCTGGATTGCCAAGACCATCGAACTGGTCGGTGCACGTCGCCGTCTGCGCCGCGAAATCCTCGAGTTGAAAGGTGCTCGCAACCTGGCCCAGGCCAGCGATCAGGCTCGCGCCAAGCACAGCTTCAGCGAAATCCTCATTGAAGACGCCCGCGAAGAACTGAAACTTTCGGCTACCAGCCGCGAGAAGGAAGGTATCAAGGAGCGTGTCAGCTTCCGCCTCGAGCGTCTGGTCGGTGCTTGCGGTCGCGACATGAGCAAAGGTACCGGGGTACTCGCCACCATCGGTTCCACCGCACCCTTCGTCGGCCTGTTCGGCACCGTGTGGGGCATCATGAACAGCTTCATCGGTATCGCCAAAACCCAGACCACCAACCTTGCCGTGGTCGCTCCCGGTATCGCCGAAGCACTGCTGGCGACCGCTCTGGGTCTGGTTGCTGCGATTCCTGCGGTGATCATCTACAACGCCTTCTCGCGCTCGATCAGCGCCTACAAGGCGCAGGTCGCCGACGCATCCGCTCAGGTGCTGCTGCTGGTCAGCCGTGACCTGGACATGCTGCCGAGCGGCGATCGCTCCCAACAGCCTCACATGGTCAAGGCGGGTTAAGGCCATGGGTCTTCATCTCAACGAAAACGGCGGCGACGATCTCCAGGAAAACCACGAGATCAACGTAACGCCCTTCATCGACGTGATGCTGGTGCTGCTGATCATCTTCATGGTCGCCGCACCGCTGGCCACCGTCGACGTGAAGATCGACCTGCCCGCGTCCAGCGCCAAGCCGGCGCCCCGCCCGGACAAGCCGATCTACCTGAGCATCAAGGACGACAAGAAGCTGTTCATCGATAACGACGAAGTACAGCCGGCCATGCTCGGCGCGGCGCTGGACAAGCTGACGCAGAATGACAAGGACAAGACCATCTTCGTACGCGGCGACAAGGGCGTCGAATATGGCGACCTGATGGAAGTCATGGACACCCTGCGTGGCACCGGCTATCTGAAGATCGGCCTGGTAGGCCTGGAGACGGTCGGCGCGCAATGAAGAAATCCAGCCGCACGTTCTCCTGGTTCGCTAGCCTGGTCATCGTGGTTGGGCTGCACATCGGTCTGTTCCTCTGGGCCATGTACTGGCAGCCCCAAGCGACGCCCATCGAGCTGCCACCCGCAGCCATGATCGTCGAACTGGAACCACTGCCCCCAGCCGCGCCCAAGCCTGCTCCGCCGCCGCCACCGGAAGTCGTTCCGGAGGAGCCCGAGCCTCAGCCGAAACTGGTCGAAGCGCCCAAGCCGACGCTGGCAGTAACGCCGCCGAAACCCAAGCCGAAGCCAAAACCCAAGCCGCCGAAGCCCAAGCCGCCCGAGCCGAAGCCGCCAGAGCCTCAGGACGAGCCGCCAGAAGACGCCCCACCCGCGCCTCCTGCACCGGCTGAAGCCAAACCGGCAGCGCCACAACAGGCACCGGTCAGCTCGCCGAGCAAGGCTGAAGTCACCTGGCAAAGTCAGCTGCTGACCCACCTGGCCAAGTACAAGCGTTACCCGGAAGACGCGCGCCGCCGCGGCCTCGAGGGCGTCAATCGCTTGCGCTTCGTGGTCGACGCCAATGGCATGGTGTTGTCGTACACGCTGGTCGGCAAATCCAGTAGCGCATCCCTGGACAGGGCCACGCTGCAGATGATCCGTCGCGCACAACCGCTACCCAAACCGCCACCTGAAATGCTCAAGGATGGCAGTGTGGAAATCGTCGCGCCCTTCATCTACTCGCTGGAGCGCGGCCGCGGTCGCTGATGCACTTATCCGCCCCAGGCCAAAAAGCCGGGGCGGATGCATTTCCCCCGGTAATATCCCCCTCACAGACACACCTCAGTGGTTGGTTACATAGAAGACAGCGGCTATGCTTGGCTCCATCTCAATGGACTAAGACTATGACCCTCACTGAACTGCGCTACATCGTGACGCTCGCTCAGGAACAACACTTTGGCCGAGCCGCCGAGCGCTGCCATGTTAGCCAGCCCACCCTGTCGGTCGGCGTAAAGAAACTTGAAGACGAACTCGGCGTGCTGATCTTCGAGCGCAGCAAGAGCGCAGTGCGCCTGACGCCGGTCGGTGAAGGCATAGTCACCCAGGCACAAAAGGTACTGGAGCAGGCTCAAGGCATCCGCGAGCTGGCCCAAGCCGGCAAGAACCAGTTGGCAGCACCGTTGAAAATCGGCGCCATCTATACGGTCGGCCCTTATCTGTTCCCCCATCTGATCCCGCAGCTGCATCGCGTGGCCACCCAGATGCCGTTGTACATTGAAGAAAACTTCACCCACGTGCTGCGTGACAAGCTGCGCACCGGCGAGCTGGACGCGATCATTGTCGCGCTGCCGTTCCAGGAAGCCGACGTGCTGACCCTGCCGCTGTACGACGAGCCCTTCTACGCCCTGCTGCCGGCAGATCACCCGTGGACGGCGATGAAGACCATCGACACCAAACTGCTCAATGACAAGAGCCTGTTGCTGCTCGGCGAGGGCCATTGTTTCCGCGATCAGGTTCTGGAAGCCTGCCCGACCCTGCGCAAGGGCGAGGAACAAGCCCGGCACACCACGGTGGAATCCAGCTCGCTGGAAACCATCCGTCATATGGTTGCCTCGGGCCTCGGCGTTTCCATCCTGCCGTTCTCGGCAGTCGACAGCCACCACTATGCCCCGGGCGTGATCGAAGTACGCCCGCTCAGCCCGCCGGCGCCGTTCCGTACCGTAGCCATCGCCTGGCGCGCCAGCTTCCCTCGGCCGAAGGCCATCGAGGTGCTGGCTGACTCCATTCGCCTGTGCTCGGTCGCCAAACCCCTGCCGCGTAGCGTCTGAGGGCAACGATGAGCGAGCTGTCGACGGTTTCCGTTACCGACCTCAAAGGTGTCGGCGCGGCCCTGGCGGAGAAACTCGCCAAGGTCGGCCTGGAAACCCTGCAGGACATCCTTTTCCATCTGCCCCTGCGCTATCAGGATCGCACCCGGATCGTTCCCATCGGCGCCTTGCGACCCGGCCAGGACGCGGTGGTCGAGGGCACCGTTTCCGGCGCAGATGTAGTGATGGGCAAGCGCCGCAGCCTGCTGGTGCGTCTGAATGATGGCAGCGGCACACTCAGCCTGCGCTTCTACCATTTCAGCAATGCGCAGAAAGAAGGCCTCAAGCGTGGCACCCAGGTGCGCTGCTACGGTGAAATCCGCCCTGGTTCGTCTGGCCTGGAAATCTACCACCCCGAATACCGCGCCCTGTCCGGCGATGAACCACCGGCCGTTGAACAAACCCTGACGCCGATCTACCCGACCACCGAAGGGCTTACCCAACAGCGCCTGCGTCAGCTCAGCGAACAGGCCCTGGCTCGCCTCGGCCCGCACAGCCTGCCGGACTGGTTACCCCGCGAATTGGCCAACGATTACCAGCTAGCGGCGCTGGATCAGGCGATTCGCTACCTGCACCGGCCACCACCGGATGCCGACCTCGAGGAACTCGCCGAAGGTCGCCACTGGGCTCAGCATCGGCTGGCCTTCGAAGAGCTGCTCACCCATCAGCTATCGATGCAGCGCTTGCGAGAAAGCGCGCGCGCTCAGCACGCGCCTGCGCTGCCTGTCGCACGAAAGCTGCCGAAGCAGTTTCTCGATAACCTTGGCTTCAAGCCCACCGGCGCGCAGCAGCGGGTCGGCGCGGAAATAGCCTATGACCTGAGCCAAAGCGAGCCGATGCTGCGCCTGGTGCAGGGCGATGTTGGCGCTGGCAAGACCGTGGTCGCGGCCTTCGCCGCGCTGCAGGCAATCGAAGCCGGTTACCAGGTCGCGCTGATGGCGCCCACAGAGATCCTTGCCGAACAGCATTACCTGAACTTCACCCGCTGGCTGCAGCCACTAGGTCTGGAAACCGCATGGCTGGCCGGAAAGTTGAAGGGCAAGGCGCGCGTCGCCGCCCTGGAGCAGATCGCGGCCGGCGCGCCCATGGTGGTCGGAACCCACGCGCTGTTTCAGGAAGAGGTGCGCTTTCGCAATCTGGCCCTGGCGATCATCGACGAACAGCATCGCTTCGGCGTGCAACAGCGTCTGGCGCTGCGCCAGAAAGGCGTGGGCGGCCGGCTCAGCCCACACCAGTTGATCATGACCGCGACGCCGATTCCACGCACGCTGGCGATGAGCGCTTATGCGGATCTGGATACCTCGATCCTCGACGAGCTGCCTCCCGGCCGTACTCCAGTGAACACCGTATTGGTCGCCGACAGTCGCCGCTTCGAAGTGGTCGAGCGGGTACGTTCGGCCTGCAACGAAGGGCGTCAGGCCTACTGGGTCTGCACGCTGATCGAGGAATCCGAAGAGCTGACCTGCCAGGCAGCGGAGACGACTTATGAGGATCTGTCTGCCGCCCTCGTTGGCCAGCAGGTCGGGCTGATCCACGGGCGCATGAAGCCTGCCGAAAAAGCCGCAGTGATGGATCAGTTCAAACAGGGTCAACTACAGTTGCTGGTAGCCACCACGGTGATCGAGGTGGGGGTCGATGTACCCAATGCCAGCCTGATGATCATCGAGAACCCCGAGCGCCTCGGCCTGGCGCAACTGCATCAATTACGAGGCCGGGTCGGCCGTGGCAGCGCTGCCAGCCATTGCGTGCTGCTCTACCACCCGCCGCTCTCACAGATCGGTCGTGAGCGGCTAGGCATCATGCGCGAAACCTCTGATGGCTTCATCATCGCGGAAAAGGATCTCGAGCTGCGCGGCCCTGGAGAAATGCTCGGCACTCGACAAACCGGACTGCTGCAGTTCAAGGTAGCGGATCTGATGCGTGATGCCGACCTGCTGCCGGCGGTTCGCGATGCGGCTCAGGAACTGCTTGAGCACTGGCCTCAACATGTCAGCCCGCTGCTGGAGCGCTGGCTGCGTCATGGTCAACAATATGGGCAAGTTTGAGCGTTACACAGGACGATGGTCGACTCACGAGGTCGCATTGTCAGCTTGCTGGTTATACTTGGGGAGCTGCGTCCCCCTTTACGACGGAACACGTCATGACTGAAGTAGCCATCGCCTCCGACACCTCGCCCCAACCGCCGTTGGTGATTCGCCAACTGCTGGATAAGCTCGGGCTGAATTATCAAGTGCGCATCGAGCAGCCCAGCCTGGCTGCCGCTCAGCGAGTGCAAACCGCGCTACTCGACGACGCGGTGGGGGCTCTGCTGGTGCTGTTTCCGCAAAGTCAGTTGCTTGACCTCAACCGCCTGGCAGAACTGACCGGACGAAAGCTGACGGCGGTCAAACCCGAACGCCTGGAGCGCATGCTCAGCAAGCATGATCTGAAGCTGTTGCCTGGCATCCCGGCGCTAACCAGTTCGCCTTGCCTGTACGATGAACGGTTGCTCGATGTGCCGAGCCTGTTCATCCAGTCCGGTGAGCCCGGTGTGTTACTGGAGTTGAATAACGAGACCTTCAAAAGCTTATTGGCCAAGGCTAGCGCCGCGCGTTTCGGCGAGCCTCTGAGTAAGGTCAGGCCCAACCTCAATCGCCCAGACGACGATCGAAACGAGATCAGCCACGCGGTGCAGGCCTTTACCGCGCGGCGTATCCAGCAACGCCTGGAAGAAACCATTGAAATTCCACCGCTGCCGGAAACCGCACAGAAAATCATCAAACTGCGGGTCGACCCCAATGCCACGGTGGACGACATCACTGGGGTGGTCGAAACCGATCCAGCGCTCGCTGCACAAGTAGTGAGTTGGGCGGCATCGCCCTACTACGCCGCTCCCGGCAAGATCCGCTCGGTGGAAGACGCCATCGTCCGCGTACTGGGCTTCGATCTGGTGATCAACCTGGCCCTGGGCCTGGCATTGGGCAAGACTCTCAGCCTACCCAAGGATCAGCCGCAGCAGACTACGCCCTACTGGCAGCAGGCGATTTACACCGCCGCCGTGATCGAAGGACTGACTCGCGCCATGCCGCGTGCGCAGCGCCCGGAAGCGGGGCTGACCTACCTGGCTGGCTTGCTGCACAACTTCGGCAACCTGGTGCTGGCTCACGTGTTCCCGCCGCACTTCTCGCTGATCTGCCGCCACCTGGAGGTCAACCAGCACCTGCCGCACAGCTATATCGAGCAGCACCTGCTCGGTATCAGCCGCGAGCAGATCGGCTCCTGGCTGATGCGCTACTGGGACATGCCCGAGGAACTGGCGGTGGCGCTGCGCTTCCAGCACGACGCGACCTACAGTGGTAACCACGCCACTTACCCGAACCTGGTGTACCTGGCCGTCAGCCTGCTGCGCAACCGCGGCATTGGTACCGGCCCCGAGCGCGAAGTTCCGCAGAGCCTGCTCGACAACCTGGGAATCACGCGGGACAAAGCCGAAGAAGCGCTGAACAAGGTGCTGGCTGCAGAAGTAGCCCTACGCGATTTGGCTTCGCAGTTCGGCTCGCCTAACTGACGACTTACCCGTGGCCACTCACTTAGCGAGTGGCCACGGATACTTATCGCTGAATCAGGCTGCTTTCTTGTCGGTCTTGCGTTTGGGGCGCAGGTACTTGTTCAGGCCCTGGAACCACATCACCAAAGCCGTATTGCCCTGGATCTGAATGTCCTTGTTCTGGATACCCTGCATAAAAGCCAGTTGCTTGTTTTTCGCCGTCAGGGTGGCGAAACCGTAGGACGCATCTTTGAAACCGATGGCGAAGGCTGGCTCGTTGGCCGTGCCACGCTTGCTGCTGACGCGTTGCTCGTTGACGATGAAGTGACGGGCAATCCTGCCGTCCAGCGTGTGCAGTTGAAACACCAGGTCACGCCCTTCCAGCTGCTGGCGAAACGCTGGGTTATCACGGCTTGCCTTGGCCATAAGACGGCCCAACATCCACAGAAGAAAACGAAATTTCATGGCATGGCCTGTTGGCGAGTAAAGGAGGCCGCGCATTGTAGCGCCTTGCGATAGGCCTCACAGCCAGCCCGATGGAGTGCGGCTAGCAGGGGCTCTGGGGAGGTGGGTCTGCTGACATCTCACACGACTGCCAAAAACAGTCGCGCTGATTACCGGCGGGTTGCGCTAAAACGTCAACAGACCCCGTGGCTCAGTTGACCGAGTCCTTGAGGGCTTTGCCTGGTTTGAAGGCGACGGTGTTGCTGGCCTTGATGGTGACGGGCTGCCCAGTCTGCGGGTTCTTCCCGGTACGAGCGCCACGGTGGCGCTGCACGAAGGTGCCGAAGCCGACCAACGTCACACTGTCCTTGCGGTTCAGTGCACCGGTGATTTCTTCAAGGACGGCGTTGAGTACACGATTAGCCTGATCCTTGGTCAGATCAGCCTTTTCCGCGATAGCAGCGGCGAGTTCCGGTTTGCGCATAAATGCCTCATTTACGGTTTGTTGTTGTTGTGTTCCGTGCCGAGCAGCGCCAAGGCGCCGCGACAGCTCTACGCTGCGGCAGGCTCGGGGAGAATGGCACGCTCCAGAGGGCTTCGCCAGCCCCGTTTCAGGCTAAATCGGGCAATTTTGTCGAGCAGGCGACAGAACGCTCAGGGCAGCAAGGGCGGTAGTTGACGATTGAGCGCCAGTTTTTCCTGTACTGCCGCGCCCGTCAGCGCATACCCCAGCAGGGCGCCAGAGGCATCGTGACAAAGCGCCCTGATATCGGCACCGCTACCTTCGACCGTCCAGTTGCCCTGGCTTGCGCGCGGCGGCGGCGACACGATCAACGGGCAAGCGGGGGTCTTCACAGTTACCGGCATGGCGCCGTACGCCACTTGCACTGGCGTGCCGCTGAGGGTTTTCGCCAGCGCGCGGGCGCAGGCCATGAGCGGCATCACGTAGAGCAGATTGAGGCCATCGACTTCGGCGCAGTCCCCCAGCGCATAGATATTGGCGTGCGAGGTGCGCAGCTCGCGGTCGACCATGACGCCGCGGTTAATGGCCAGGCCGGCGGCTGCCGCCAGGTCGATGCGCGGGCGCAGGCCAATAGCTGAAATAACCAGATCACAGGCGATTACCTGACCATCGGACAGACGCGCCTCTAGCCCGTCATCCGCATGCTCCAGCCGGCTGAGCACCGGCCCCAGATGCAGACGCACCCCCAACGCTTCCAGCCCAGCTTGCACGGCAGCGGCCGCCTCGACCGGCAACAGGGCCGGCATCAACTGTTCGCAGGGCGCAACCAGATCGACTTCGTAGCCACCGAGCGACAGGTCGTTGGCGAACTCGCAGCCGATCAGCCCGGCACCGAGAATCAGTACGCGGCGCTTGCCCTGCGCCGCCTGGCGGAAACGCGCGTAACTCTCGAGATCGTTAACCGTGAACAACTCGTCGCCGTCGCCCTCGATGGGCACGCTCAGTACCTCGGCACCCCAGGCAAGCACCAGGTCACGATACGGTACCGCCTCTTCGCCGATCCACAGACGCTTGTGCCCAGGGTCGATGCCGGTAACCCGCGTGTGCGTCCACACCTCGGCAGCCAACTGCTCGGCCATCGTCCCTGGCTCGGCCATGCACAGACCGTCGGCATCCTTGCTCTTGGCGAAGCCGGTGGACAGCATCGGCTTGGAGTACGAGCGACCGTCATCGGCGGTGATCAGCAGCAGCGGCGTTTCGCTGTCCAGCTTGCGAAATTCACGGGCCAGGTTGTAGCCGGCCAGGCCGGTGCCGACGATTACCACGGGATCGCTCATTGCTCGTTCCTGTTAGGTTGGTCGCTCGGGAGGGCTTAGTTTATTTCGATCATCTCGAAATCCATCTTGCCCACGCCACAGTCGGGGCATAGCCAGTCTTCGGGCACATCTTCCCAGCGGGTGCCGGGCTCGATGCCGTCATCGGGCCAGCCATCACGTTCGTCGTAGATCAGTCCGCAGACCACACATTGCCACTTCTTCATAAACGCTCTCCGGCGTAATCACGGTCATTGCGCGGGCACGCTACCGCAAATGCCGGGGAGCGCCAAGCAGACGCGACGAATGCCGCGGGCAGGCCAGAATCCGCTTCAATGCCCATGGTAGACTCCGCGCATCGTCATATCGCGAATCCGCACCGTGTCCTTTCCTGCCTCCCAGACGCCTGATTGGCTGTCCCGCGATCAACTGCAGCCTGTTCCATCAGCAGCCGCTTGTGACTGGTTGTTCGACGAGCGCTCGCTGACCCGCCGGTTGACCGAACTCTCCGACGATGGCTTCAGCGTCACCCCGCTGCGTGAAGGCTGGCTCGAACTGCGCGACGACGAGTGCGCCGCCCTCGACGTGCCGCCCGGCAGCCTTGGCTGGGTTCGCGAGGTTTATCTGCGTGGCAACGGCCAGCCCTGGGTATTCGCTCGCAGCGTGGCGGCCCGTGAGGCGTTGGCCGATTCCGGCCTCGACCTGCAGCAATTGGGTAGCCGCTCCCTTGGCGAGCTGCTGTTCAGCGACCGGGCCTTCGCACGAGGTGCCTTGCAGGTGTGCCATTACCCAGCTAACTGGCTACCGGTGGATAGTCAGCATTCACAGCTGTGGGCGCGCCGCTCGTGCTTTCGCCGTGAGCGCCTGGCCGTACTGGTCGCCGAAGTCTTCCTGCCCGCTTTCTGGCACGCCGCAGCCCAGGCTAACTGAGCTGCGTCGGCAAGCATGGCGCACCGTCACGGTGCCCGTATAATCCGCGCACCCCGCCAGGAGAAGCTCATGATGTACACCCGCCTGCTGCAATCACTCAATCGCCTGCACCCTCGCGCGTGGGACTTCGTGCAGTTGACGCGCATGGACAAGCCCATCGGCATCTACCTGCTGCTGTGGCCGACCCTGTGGGCGCTGTGGATCGCTGCTGAAGGTGTGCCGAGTCTCAAGAGCCTGGTGATCTTCGTGGTCGGGGTGATTCTGATGCGCGCGGCGGGCTGCGTGATCAACGATTACGCGGATCGCAATTTCGACGGCCATGTCAGCCGCACCAAGGCCCGCCCGCTGGCCAGCGGACGGGTCAGCGCCCGCGAAGCGCTGATCCTGTTCGCCGTGTTGATCGCCCTCAGCTTCGGCCTGGTGCTGCTGACCAATGCCACCACCGTCTGGCTGTCGTTCGGCGCGCTGGGCGTGGCCGCGCTCTACCCGTTCATGAAGCGCTACACCTATTACCCGCAGGTGGTGCTGGGCACCGCGTTCTCCTGGGGCATGCCGATGGCGTTCACCGCCGAGACCGGCAGCCTGCCGGTGGCCGCCTGGCTGCTGCTGCTCGCCAACGTGATCTGGACCGTTGCCTACGACACCTACTACGCCATGGCCGACCGTGAGGACGACCTGAAGATCGGCGTGAAATCCACGGCGATCCTGTTCGGCGACGCCGACCGGGTGATCATCCTTGGCCTGCAGGGCCTGGCGCTGCTGTGCCTGGCGCTGGCCGGTGCACGCTTCGAGCTGGGGCTGTATTTCTACCTTGGCCTGCTGGTTGCCGCCGCCTGCTTCGCCTGGGAATTCCACATGACCCACGAGCGCGAGCCGCTGGTCTGTTTCCAGGCATTCCTGCATAACCACTGGGCCGGCCTGGCGATCTTCATCGGCATCGTGCTGGATTACGCGTTGCGCTAAACCCCGCTTAAAAGCCTGCTGAGCGGCGACCCAACGCACAGCTGTCATATCGCTGCAATAATTCCGTTATCTAATGCGCCGCATGACAGTTGAATGAACCGAGGCTCGACCCATGGTTGGCAAGAACATCCTGATCGTCGATGACGAAGCGCCGATCCGCGAAATGATCGTGGTGGCGCTGGAAATGGCCGGATACGAGTGCCTGGAAGCGGAAAATACCCAGCAGGCCCACGCCATCATCGTCGATCGCAAACCCGATCTGATCCTGCTCGACTGGATGCTGCCCGGCACCTCCGGCATCGAGTTGGCCCGCCGCCTCAAGCGCGACGAGCTGACCGGCGACATCCCGATCATCATGCTCACCGCCAAAGGCGAAGAGGACAACAAGATCCAGGGCCTTGAAGTCGGTGCCGATGATTACATCACCAAGCCCTTCTCGCCCCGCGAGCTGGTCGCCCGCCTCAAGGCAGTGCTGCGCCGCGCCGGCCCGGCCGACAACGAGGGCCCGATCGAAGTCGGCGGCCTGCTGCTCGACCCGATCAGCCACCGCGTGACCATCGACGGCAAGCCGGCAGAAATGGGCCCCACCGAATATCGCCTGCTGCAGTTCTTCATGACGCACCAGGAACGCGCGTACACTCGCGGCCAATTGCTTGACCAGGTATGGGGCGGTAACGTCTACGTCGAAGAACGTACCGTCGACGTGCATATCCGCCGCCTGCGCAAAGCGCTCGGCGAAGCCTACGAAAATCTGGTGCAGACGGTGCGCGGCACCGGTTACCGTTTCTCCACCAAGGGCTGACCGGCAGCCTGGAGCGCAACATGACAGGGACATGCAGGCGGATGAGCGCAACGTGACGAGCCACTGGCGCGGCGCCATAACCCGCCGTTTGCTGCTACTGGTCGCCGCCTGCCTGGTGCTGGGCGTGATCACCGGCCACTACGCCTGGGCGCTGGCCCTGGGACTGGCCATCCACCTGGCATGGACGCTCAGCCAACTGCTGCGCCTGCATGCCTGGCTCAAGGATCACCAGCCTGACGAACCACCACCCGACGGCTACGGCCTGTGGGGTGAGGTGTTCGACAGCATCTACCACCTGCAGCGTCGCAACCAGCGCGCCCGCGGGCGCCTGCAAGCGGTGATCGACCGGGTTCAGGAGTCCACCGCGGCGCTGCGCGATGCGGTGATCATGCTCGACAGCCACGGCAATCTGGAATGGTGGAACAAGGCCTCGGAAACCCTGCTGGGCCTGAAGACGCCCCAGGACAGCGGCCAGTCCATCACCAATCTAGTGCGCGACCCACGCTTCAAGGAATACTTCGAGCGCGGCAAATACCTCGAGCCGCTCGAACTGCCCTCGCCGATCAATCCGCGCAAACAACTTCAGTTGAACATCACGCGCTATGGCAATCAGGAACACCTGATGCTGGTACGCGACGTGACCCGCCTGCACCAATTGGAGCAGATGCGTAAGGATTTCGTCGCCAACGTGTCCCACGAGCTGCGTACGCCACTCACGGTGATTTCCGGCTACGTGGAAACCCTGCAGGACAATGTCGACGAGATCAATCCGCGCTGGCGCCGTGCCCTGCAACAGATGCAGCAGCAAGGCTCGCGCATGCAGTGCCTGCTCAACGATTTGCTCCTGCTGGCCAAGCTGGAGGCCACCGACTATCCGTCCGACAACCAGCCCGTGCCGGTCGAGCAATTGCTACAAACGATCAAGAACGATGCCCTGGCGCTGTCCGCCGAGCACAAGCACCGCATCAGCCTTGAGGCCGACGCGGGGCTGAGACTCAAGGGCAGCGAGTCGGAACTGCGCAGCGCCTTTTCCAATCTGGTGTTCAACGCGGTGAAATACACACCGGCCGAGGGCGAGATCCGCATTCGCTGGTGGCAGGACGAACAGGGCGCGCACCTGTCCGTACAGGACACCGGGCCCGGCATCGAAGCCAAGCATCTGCCGCGCCTGACCGAGCGTTTCTATCGGGTGGACTCCAGCCGCGCCAGCAACACCGGCGGCACCGGTTTGGGCCTGGCCATCGTCAAGCACGTGCTGCTGCGCCACCGCGGTCAACTGGATATCACCAGCGTCGTCGGCAAGGGCAGCCTGTTCACCTGTCATTTCCAGGCGACTCAGATAGCGCAACGCGATCGCGTACTGCTATAGACCTATTGCAAAGCACCGTCCCAGGCCCCACCCTTTAGCAATATTTGGTCACACGAACTCCCCATGGATCCCTCTACGAGCGTCTCCTTCTCTTCCTATTTCGCCGATTTCGGCCTCGTGCTGTTCGCCCTGTTTCTGGTGCTGCTCAACGGCTTCTTCGTTGCTGCCGAGTTCGCCATGGTCAAGCTGCGGGCCACCAAGGTCGAAGCCCTGGCCCAGGAGAATGGCTGGCGCGGGCACATCCTGCGTACCGTGCACAACCAGCTCGACGCCTACCTGTCGGCCTGTCAGCTGGGTATCACCCTGGCGTCTCTCGGCCTTGGCTGGGTCGGCGAACCGGCCTTCGCCCACCTGCTCGAACCCGTGCTGACTTCCATCGGTATCGAGTCGCAGAAGCTGATTCACGGCATCGCCTTCTTCACCGCGTTCTTCATCATTTCCTACCTGCACATCGTGGTCGGCGAGCTGGCGCCCAAGTCCTGGGCGATCCGCAAGCCTGAACTGCTGTCCTTGTGGACGGCAGTCCCGCTGTACCTGTTCTACTGGGCGATGTACCCGGCTATTTTCCTGCTCAATGCCAGCGCCAACGCCATTCTGCGGATCGCCGGCCAAGGCGAGCCGGGGGCGCACCACGACCATCACTACAGCCGCGATGAGCTCAAGCTGATCCTGCACTCCAGCCGTGCCAGCGACCCGACTGACCAGGACATGCGCGTACTTGCCTCGGCCGTGGAGCTGGGCGAACTGGACGTGGTGGACTGGGCCAATTCCCGTGAAGACCTGGTCTATCTGGAACTCAATGCCTCGCTGGATGAAGTGTTCAGCGTGTTCCGCCGCCACAAGTACAGCCGCTATCCAATCTATGACGAAGCGGCTAGCGAGTTCGTCGGCGTACTGCATATCAAGGATCTGCTGCTGCACCTGTCGCTGCTGGAGATGCTGCCCTCGACGCTGCGTCTCGGCGAGCTGATGCACCCGCTGGAGAAGGTCAATCGAAACCTGCCGCTCTCGGAATTGCTGGAGCAGTTTCGCAAAGGCGGCGCCCACTTCGCCTTGGTCGAAGAAGCCGACGGCAAAGTGATTGGTTACCTGACCATGGAAGACGTACTTGAGGCACTGGTAGGCGATATCCAGGACGAACACCGCAAAACCGAACGCGGCATCCTCGCCTACCAGCCCGGCAAACTGCTGGTACGCGGCGACACGCCGCTGTTCAAGCTGGAACGCCTGCTCAGCGTCGACCTCGATCATATCGAAGCAGAAACCCTCGCGGGCCTGATCTACGAAACCCTCAAGCGGGTGCCCGAGGAAGAGGAGTCACTCGAAGTTGCCGGCCTTCGACTGATCGTCAAGAAAATGAAAGGCCCTAAGATCCTTCTAGCCAAGGTCATCAAGCTGGATTGAGGGCATGCCATCCCGCTGATTTGGCGGCCTATAGCTGATGGCGCAGGGTGTCTTTATTAAACTGATCGATCGGTCATATATTGCAACAACCCTGAACGAATCACCCTTTCGAAACAATCACTTACGACCGCTTGTCGGGATACTCGAATAAGCTTCGCAAGTGGGCAGTCCATCGGCGTGCACCTATGCAAAGGGTGTACGCCATCACATGAACAGACTGCCAAGGATTCAGCCATGCAACTCAATGGAATCACTTCGAAAACCGCACTCGCCCTCTGCCTGGCCGGCGCTTCTCACGCTTACGCCGACTCCATCACCGACCCGATCTCCACCATCGGTGTCATCGGCTCGCACAACCAGTACAAACTGACCGTGAACGATGACAGCGACAAGGAACGCCTCAACCAGGGCGGCCTGTTCTATACCTTCGGCAACAAGCTGACCGGTCAGGAAGGCCTCATCTATCAGGCGGGTATCGAAGCTCAGTACCGCGACAAGGATGATGTCGAATACAAATCGGCGCGTGCGGATATCGACCTGGGTCTGCGCGCAGCGCTGAGCAGCAACCAGTATGTCGATGTGATCGTGGGTGGCGGTTACGATTGGGGCCGTATCGAGCAGGACGACGTCGGCCCGTTCGACTCCAACGTCAAGCTGACCAGCAAATCGCCATTCGCCAAAGCGGGCCTGGGCTACAACTACCTGACCAACGACTACACCGTGCGCCTGGAAGTGGGTGCGCGCTACTCGATCGAGGCAGAGTCGCGCCTGAAGGTCGACGGTGAAAGCGAATCCGTTGACCTGAAAGACAAGGTCAACCCGTACGGCGAACTGAGCGTGCTGTGGAACAAAGGCATCAACAACCTGCCGATCAGCACCAGCCTGTACTACACCCAAACCCGTTATGAGCTGGACAGCAACTCCGAGCTGGCTCAGCGCAGCAAGCTCAAGCAAGAGCAAATTGGCCTGAAAGTCGGCCTGGCGTTCTAAGCTTCCTGCACAAGCGAGTGCCTGGTCGTCAGACTGGGTACCTCGCTGCTCAGGATGAAATCCGCCGCACGCTCGCCGATCATGATGCACACCGCGTTGGTGTTACCGCTGATCAGCGTCGGCATGATCGAAGCATCGGCAACCCGCAAGTTCTCCATACCGCGTACCTTCAGTGTGGGTGTCACCACCGCCATCTCGTCAGTGCCCATCTTGCAGGTACCAACCGGGTGAAACACGGTGGCCGCGCACTCGCGCAAATGCGCCAGCAACTGCTCATCCGTCTGCACCTCTGATCCTGGCAACATCTCGACGCCACGCGAACTATCGAAGGCTGGCTGGGCAAGAATCCTGCGCGCCAGTTTCACACCCTCGATCAATACGCGCGCGTCCGCTTCGTCGCTGAAGAAGTTGAAGTCGACAAGCAGGCTGCGTCCCGCCCCCAGACGCACCTCACCGATGCTCTTCGGGCGCAGCACGCAGGTATGGATGGCGTAGCCATGGCCCCACTCGAACAGCCGGCCACGGTGGCTGCGATAACCGGGCACGAAATGCATCTGCACATCGGGCAACGCTTCGGCCAGGGGCGTACGGGCAAAGCCGCCGGCCTCGACGTAGTTGGTGGTCAGCCAGCCCATCTTCTGCGCCAGGTACTTGAACGGCGACACCAGCACCTTGGGCAGCGAACCGAGGGAGAAGCCCAGCGATAGCGGGCTCTTCGAGCGCACGGTAACCAGGCCATCAACATGATCCTGGAGGTTCTTGCCAACACCGGCCAGATTAACCCGGCAAGCCACACCGGCGGCCTCCAGCTCGGCCTTGGGGCCGATGCCAGACTTCAGCAGCAGATGCGCTGAACCAAGGGAGCCGGCACACAGAATGGTCTCACGACGGCAGCGCAAGGTACGCCACTGTTCGCCCTGCTGAAGCTCTACGCCGGTGACGCGGTCGTCCTCAAGGATCAGCCGCTCCACCTGGCAGCCCGTGAGCACAGTGAGGTTACTGCGTTCACGCACCGGATGGACGAAGGCCCGATAGCTGGACAGGCGCTTGGCGTTCTTCTGGGTCACGTTGTAGATACCCACGCCCTCCAGGGTACCGCCATTGAAATCGTCGTTTTGACGCAGGCCCAACTGCTCCGCTGCGCGGATATAAACCCTGGACAGCGGGTTGGGATCGCGCGGCTTGTCCACCAGCAACTCGCCTTGAGTGCCGTGATACAGCAACGACTGACCGAGACGGTTACCTTCCGAGCGCTTGAAATACGGCAGCACGTCCTGCCAGCTCCAGCCGGGGCAGCCCGCCGCATGCCAACGCTGGTAATCGCTGGCATCGCCGCGGATGTAGATCATGCTGTTCATCGAGCTGGAGCCGCCGAGCACCTTGCCGCGCGGCGTGTGCAGGCTGCGCCCGGCCAGATGCTGCTGCGGTGTGGAAAAGTAGTTCCAGCTGAACACGCGGCTCTTGTACAGGGTGATGGTGCCGGCCGGTACCTGTACGCGCGGGCTGGCGTCGCTGCCGCCCGCTTCGATCAGGCACACGCGCACGCTAGGGTCGGCGCTGAGGCGGTTGGCCAATACACAGCCGGCGGAACCGGCACCAATGATCAGGTAGTCGAAGCTGTCATCCATTTCAGTGCACCGCCTCCATGTCATCGTGCAGCAGGCCGAGGATATGCCGCTTCATGCGGATGAACTCCGGCTCCATGACCACGTCCAGATTGCGCGGCCGGTCGATGGGCACGTCGAGAATTTCCTTGATCCGCCCAGGGCGCGCGCCCATCACGTAGATGCGGTCGGCGAGCAGGATGGCTTCGTCGATATCGTGGGTGACGAACACCACGGTCTTCTTGCTGTTGCCCCACACCTGCAGCAGCAATTGCTGCATCTGCAGACGCGTCTGGCTGTCGAGCGCACCGAAGGGCTCGTCCATCAGCAGGATCTGCGGGTCGTTGGCCAAGGCGCGGGCAATCGCCACGCGCTGCATCATGCCGCCGGACAATTGCTTGGGGTAATGCCCGGCGAACTTGGCCAGCCCCACCTCACCCAGATAGTAATCGACGATGGTATTGATCTCGCCACTGGCGAGCCCACGGCGTTTGAGGCCGAATTCGATGTTCTGGCGTACCGTCAACCAGGGGAACAACGTATAGCCCTGGAACACCATGCCGCGGTCGGCGCCGGGGCCCTCGACCTTCTTGCCACCGACGTAGATGTCGCCATCGCTGGGCTCGTTGAGGCCAGCGGTGAGGTAGAGCAGGCTCGACTTGCCACAGCCGGACGGATAGACGATCACCGCGAACTGTTGATCCGGTACCTCGAAGGAAACCCGATCCAGGGCGGTGAAGGTATCGCCGTTGGGCGACTGATAGCGCAGGCTGACGTTGTCCACACGCAGGCGTGCGGTGACCTCGGCGTACTCGCTGAGCGCGGGCATCACGTAGGGTTTCTTGGCTACTGCGCCCATGCGGTAATCCTCAGTCGAAGCAAGCGGAACAGTTGATCGGTGAGCAGCCCGAGCAGGCCGATGATGGCGATGGCCAGGAAAATCACGTCCACCTGGAAGCCGCGCATGGCCTTGAGGCTGATGTAGCCGAGGCCACTCGAGGCCGCGACCAGCTCGGCCACCACCAGGTAGGTCCAGGCCCAGCCCATGGTGACTCGCAGGGTATCGAGTATGCCCGGCAGTGAGGCCGGGCCAAGTACGTGCAGCACGACGTCGCGGCGACTAGCACCGAGGGTGTAGCTGGCGTTGATCAGATCTCGCGGCACGCCCTTGGACACGTCGGCAATCATCACCAACTGCTGGAAGAACACACCAAAGATGATGACCGCCACGCGCTGCTCCAGACCGATGCCGATCCACAGGATGAACAGCGGCACGAAAGAGGTCACCGGCAGGTAGCGGATGAAGTTGACCAGGGGCTCGAGGAACGCCTGGACGATGCGAAAGCTGCCCATCAACAGGCCCAATGGCACCGAGACCAGAGACGACACGGCAAAGCCGATCAGCACCACTTCCAGGCTGGCCAGCACATGCTTGCTCAGGGTGCCGTCACCGGCCAGGCGCACGCCGGCTTCGACGACCTGACCAGGGTTTGGCAGAAACATCGACGGCACCAAGCCGCCGTAGGACAGAACGGCCCACAGGCCGAGCACCAGTAGCCAGCACAGGGCGCCAGTGCCGAGCACCAGCTTGCGTGGCAGCTCTACTTTCGGCGTCAGACAGCGCTGCGCCCAGGTTTTTTGCGTGGCCATGAACCACCTCGTGTTGCAGGTATTTGAGAAGCCCGTGGCTGCCACACCTCACACCGCGCGCGAATACCGGGAGGCATCGCGACAGTGGCGTGAACAGCCAGCGGGCGGAACGCTTACGGGGTAACGAACGAGGTATCCACCAAGTCCTCGTAGCTCACTGCGTAAGGCTTGCCCTGCAGGCTGGTCCAGGTTTCGTTGGCCAGGCTGATAACGCCGGCGATGTCGCCCGGTTTGCCCGGGGTACCGAGCAGTTTCTCGCTCATGGCCTGGTCATAGAACTTCACGCCCTTGGCTGCCTCGGCCAGATCCTTCGGATCGGACAGGTAGCCGCCGACGCCCTTGGCCATGATTTCGTAAGCCTCCTGCGGGTGGGTCTTGGTGTACTCGACCGCCTTGTACAGGCCAGCGACCAGCGCCTTCACATCGTCTGGCTGCTTCTCGATCACGTCGCAGGACAACGCCACCACGTCGACGATCACCCCGGGCGTCTCGCTGCTGTCGATCAGCACCTTGCCCTGCCCTTTCGCCTTGACCAGCGACAGGTGCGGCTCCCAGGTCACAGCCGCCGGTATGCGGCCGGCGATGAATGCGGTGGCGGCATCGTCAGCCGTCATGTTCTGGATTTCCAGATCGCTCATGCTCATGCCCTTCTGCTTGAGCAGGTAGGACAGCCAGAACTGCGATACCGAACCTTCGTTGACCGCCACCGCCTTGCCTTTCAGCTGCTCCAGGCTGGTCACTTCGTTACCCACCAGTACACCGTCGCCACCGTGACTTTCGTCCAGCGCGGCAACCGCCTTGAAGCAGAAGTTCTTCGAACGATACTTGAGGATTTCATCGATGGTCGACGCCGAGCCCGACAACTTGCCCGAGGCCTGAGCCGCCATGTACATGGCCGACTCCTCGATCACGGTGAACTCGACATCCAGCCCCTGCTCCTTGAAGTAACCGAGGTCACGGGCCAGATAAAGCGTGCCGTAACCGACCCAGGTGGTGTGCCCGAGGGTCAGGGTTCCGGCCTGGGCGCTGGCGGCCATGCCAGCGGCTACGGCGGTGCATGCAAAAGAGCGGACGATACGGTGGCGCAAGGACTTGTTCATGAAGCACTCCCACAGCCTGTTGGCTTGTTTTTGGTTTTCATGGGGCAGGGACAGGCCAAGGGCCAAGGGCGTATCGCAGGCCGGCCTCGTGGGGCCGGCACAGTAGTCTTCAGCGCTCTCTACGGAACACTTGGGTTTACAGCAGATTCAGTTCACGCCCGGTTCGATCCACCGCGCGGCGGGTCTTCTCCACCAGCTCATCCAGCTCGGCATGAGTGGCGACCAGCGCTGGCGCCATGATCATCCGGCCGAGGGTCGAGCGAATGATCAGGCCCTCATCGAAACCAACGGTGCGGCAGTGCCAGGCGATATCGTTCTCGTTGGCGAAACGTTTGCGCGTGCCTTTGTCTTCGGCAAACTGCAACGCGGCAACCAGGCCGACACCCTGGATATCGCCGATCAGCGAATGCCCGCCAAATGTCTCTCGCAGCAGTTTGTGCAGGTAGGGGCCGGTGTCGGTTTTCACCGTTTCAACGATCTTCTCGTCACGCAGCGCGGTGAGGTTGGCGATGGCCACTGCCGCCGCCACCGGGTGCCCGGCATAGGTCAGGCCGTGAGCGAACAGGCCACCCTGCTGCACCAGTACCTCAGCCATCCGCGCACTGAACACCAGACCACCCATGGGGATGTAGCCACTGGTCAGGCCCTTGGCGATGGTCAGCGTGTCCGGCTCGAAACCGAAATGCTGATGGGAGAACCACTCGCCCGTGCGGCCAAAGCCACCGATCACTTCATCGGCACACAGCAATACGTCGTACTGACGGCAGATGCGCTGTACCTCGGCCCAGTAACTGGCCGGCGGGAAGATCATGCCGCCGGCACCCTGGAAGGGCTCGGCCACGAAGGCGGCGACGTTTTCCGCACCCAGTTCGAGGATCTTCGCCTCGAGCTCGCGGGCGGCCTTGAGGCCAAACGCCTCCTCGCTCAACTCGCCACCTTCGACGAAATAGTGCGGCTCACCGATATGGGCGAAGTCCGGCAGCATGCCGCCCATCTCGTGCATGAAGCCCATGCCGCCAAGCGCGGTGCTGCCCAGGGTCGAACCGTGGTAACCGTTCCAGCGGCCGATCATCACCTTCTTCTGCGGCTTGCCGAGAATCTGCCAGTAACGGCGCACACTGCGAATCAATACCTCATTGGCCTCGGAACCGGAGTTGGTATAGATGGCGTGGCTGTAGTGCTCTGGCAGCAGGCTGAAGAGCAGCTCGGAGAGTTCCACGACCCGCGGGTGCGTGGTGTGAAAGAACAGGTTGTAGTACGGCAGTTCTTCGAGCTGCCGACTGGCAGCGGCATTCAGGTCGGCACGCCCATAACCGAGCGCAGTGCACCATAGCCCGGACATGCCATCCAGATAGCGTTTGCCATCGGTATCCCACAGGTTCAGGCCCTGCCCCTTGGCGATCACCAGCGCACCCTTCTCGTTCAGCGCTTTCTGGTCGAGGAAGGCATGGATGTGGTGGGCCGCATCCAGCGCCTGGTATTGCTGCGTGCTGTGTTTCGGGGCAGTCATGGCAAGGCTCCTGTGATCGGGTTCGGCGCGACTGGCATTGCTCAACGCAGCTGGAACCACGTGGTCTTCAAATGGGTGTATTTGTCGAACGAGTGCAGTGACAGGTCGCGACCGAAACCGGATTGCTTGCCGCCGCCAAACGGTACGCTCACGTCCAGGGCATCAACCGTGTTGACCGACACGGTGCCTGCCTTGAGGCGACGCGCCACGCGATGGGCACGATTGAGGTCGTCGCTCCACAGCGAGGCGGCAAGGCCATAGATGCTGTCGTTGGCCAGTTGCACGGCTTCGTCTTCGCTGTCGAAGGGCATTACCGCCAGTACCGGGCCGAACACTTCTTCGCGGGCCAGCCGGCTGGTGGGTGAAACCTTGGTGAACACCGTCGGCTCGATGAAATTGTCCGAGCCATTGAAGCTGAGCTGGCGCCCGCCACAGACCAGCTGCGCACCCTCACGCCGGGCGTCGTCGATAAAGGCCATGATCCGAGCGGCCTGCCGCGTCTCGACGATGGCGCCGGCGCGGCTATTCGGACTCAGAGGATCACCCGGCTGCCAGTCGCGGGCCTTGCTCAGCAGGCGCTCGACGAATTGGTCATGGATCGAGCGCTCAACCAGCAAGCGCGAGTTGGCCGAGCAGACTTCGCCCTGATTGAAGAAAATGCCGAAGGCAGCTTTCTCTGCAGCCAGATCCAGATCCTGGCAGTCGGCGAACACCAGATTGGCGCTCTTGCCACCGCACTCCAGCCAGACTTGCTTGAGGTTGGACTGCGCCGAGTAAGCCATAAAGAACTTGCCGACCTCGGTGGAGCCGGTGAAGGCCAGGCAGTCGACATCCATGTGCAGACCGAGGGCCTTGCCGGCGCTTTCGCCGAAGCCGGGCACGACGTTGAACACGCCTGGAGGAATGCCCGCCTCCAGCGCCAGCTCGGCCAGGCGCAAGGCGGAAAACGGCGATTGCTCGGCGGGTTTGAGGATCACCGAGTTACCGGCGGCAAGGGCCGGCGCGAGTTTCCAGGCGGCCATGTCCAAAGGGAAATTCCACGGCACCACTGCCGCAACCACGCCCAACGCCTCACGCGTTACCGTGGCGAGCACGTTGCGGGCCGTCGGCGCGACTTCGTCGTACAGCTTGTCGAGGCTCTCCGCGTACCAGCGGAACACACCAGCGGCGCCGGGCACGTCGATGTTCCAGGCATCCATTACCGGCTTGCCCATGTTCAGCGAGTCGAGCAGCGCCAGTTCATCTCGATTGGCCAGAATCAACTCAGCGAGCTTGAGCAGCACCTGCTTGCGCTCGACCGGCGCACGTTGCGACCAGTCTCCCGCCTCGAAGGATTGCCGTGCGGCGCGCACTGCCAGGTCCACATCGGCAGCATCACAGGCCGCGACGTTGGCAAGCAGTTGGCCGGTGGCCGGGTTGATTGAAGCGAAGGTGGCACCGGACTGCGCTGCAACTCGGCGGCCTCCAATGATCGCCTGGCTGATGAAAGGTTGCTGCCGAGCACGTTGCTGCCAATCGCCGAGTCCGTACACCACCATCCCCTTTTTTCGCCACTTGATTGCTGCTGCGAACCGATAGTGGCGTAAAGGATGGGCAATAGAAAAATATTAAAAATGTCATCGGGACATACGAAAAAGCTGGCTTACAGAGCACCAACAGAGAGCGACGAGCACTACTTTCGCGCACTTTTCACGCATTTCTGCGGCACAGATGATCACTGTCAGTCGCAGCCCCTGATTCGGTTATAAAAACAGAGCATTAATGAGGCGCGAGCCAGCAGGCCAGGCGACAAGGGATAGGCAGATCGCACCACTATGGAGCGCCAAATATTCTATTGGAGCCTCTTTGATGCCGTTAAGAGACCTTGCTGTCGCAATGAACCTGGCTCAGAGACTCGTGTTCGTGACGGCAGGCGACAGCGTATTGAATCGTCTCAGTTTGAAATCCAAGAGCGCTGCTGCCAGAAGCTTGCGCTAAGCCATTCGCTACCCACGGCGACGTGCGGATGGCGCGAGAGGCACGCTTGAAACCATCTCGATAGTGAGGGCGCAGGCCTTCTGCAACAGGCGTCTGGTATACTTCAGCATCCCTCGCGTAGATGTGTTTCATCGCGAAGCGCCTCATGCGTTCCCCTCGCTACCTTCCATGCCGTAATCGCCTACTGATCACATGTCACTCAACATCGCTTCCATCAATATCGAACGCTCCAGACACCTGCCGCGAGTCGAGGCTTTCGTTAATCGTGAACGCCCGGATCTGCTCTGCCTGCAGGAACTCTGCGAGCGCGACATTCCATTCTTCGAAGCCCTGATGGGTGGCCGCATGTCGTTCGCGCCCATGGTGCGCTATCCGGGGGAAGGCCCTTCGGATGTGGTCGGCATCGGTATGATCGCCCACGACGAAGCGTTGACGGACGTGGTCGCCGACTACTATTCAGGCAGCGCGCAAGGCATTCGCGAAATAACCTTTTTCAGCACGCAAGGCCAGCGCACCGCTGATCCGCTAAGCATCGCCGAAGTCATGCTGACGGGCACCGTCCGGGGCCTGCGCATCGCAGTGACCCATCTCAACGTGACCCCACTCGGCACCTCCACGGCGTACCAGCGAGAAAGCGCTGGCAAGCTGATCCAGCTGGCTCAGGCGCAGGCACAACAGGCTGGCGACCTGCTGCTGGTAGGCGACTTCAACGCCCCGCGCGGCCGCGCTACCTTCGACTTGATCGCCGAGCACTTCATCGATGGCATACCGGCGCACTACACCAGCAGCATCGACGGTTCGCTGCACCGCGCTGGAGATATTCCGTTCATGGTCGATGGGCTGTTCCACACGGCGGGCTACCGGCTGGAAAACGCCAGCATGAGTACCGGCGTCTCCGACCACTGCGCACTCAGTTGCCGCCTCAGCAAAGCCTGACACGGCGCATACCTGCAGGACACTGGAAAACGGATTGAAGGCTGGGTGTCTAGCGCCTCAATCGCCGCCCACGGCGAAGTTGGGCAGGCTGTCCACCGGCTGGCTGAACTCGAAGGGAATCGATTCCAGCGCCATGCCGACGTTGCGCTGCACCACGAAGTGCAGGTGCGGGCCGGTACTGTTGCCGGTATTGCCAGAACGGGCGATGGATGCGCCGGCGGCGAGGCGCTGGCCTTCACGAACGCTCACTGAGCCCTGCATCAGGTGCAGGTAGACGCCCATGGTGCCGTCGTCGTGGAGGATGCGTACGAAGTTGCCGGAGGGGTTGTCTCCACGCCCGCTCTGGGCGTTCTCGGTCTTCACCACGATCCCGCTACGCGCGGCGACAATCGGCGTGCCCTCGGGCATGGCGATGTCCAGGGCGTAGCGACCTTTGGGGGTGAAATGGCTGTACTGGCCATTGGCACCTTGAGTCAGGCGAAACGGTCCACCCTGCCACGGCAGTGGGTAGCTATTCTTGGTCGGCAGCAGCCGCGGGTCACCCAGGGCGTAACTCAGCTTCGGCGTATAGCGCAACGGCTTGGAGGGATCGAGCGGCGCCAGGGTGGCCAGACGTATCTCGCTACGCGGCGGCAGCACCCAGCTGATCGGTTTTGCCGGTACGCCACTGGCGTTGGCGACCTTCTCGAGTTTGAGCTCCACCTGAACGGGCGCGTACAGATCGTTACGCACCAACAGAGTCTCGCCGGCAGCGTGCTTGCGGGTTTCCAGCTTCACCTGGTTATCGAGTTTCTCGACCATGCGGTCGCTGAACACGAACACCTTCGCACCGGGCGCAGCCTGATCACTGTAGGTGACCACGCCATTGGCATCGGTGTACTTGTAGACGGTCAGCGCACTTGCCTGACAGGCAAACGCACAGAGTCCCAGGAAAAGAGAGAAGCGCCCTAGCATAACGACTCGAGTCGATTTGATTATGTGTAAGTGTTCGGCGAAGCAAGACTAGCAGCGTCTCGCTGGCCGGGCGACAGGCACCTGCGCGCTTTGCGACAACCGGCACAAGCCTACCGTGCCTGCTGCACAGAACGCGCTTCAAGGGGATAAATACCAGAGGGGTGAATAGTCAGTGACCGCGTTGCCGGCCTAGCCTTGCTCGATACGGTTGCGGCCGCCCCGCTTGGCCCGATAGAGCGCCTGGTCGGCACGCTCGAACACCTGCTCGCTACGCTCCGCAGCACTGAACGAGCTGATGCCGCCGGACAGGGTGATGGTCACGCGCTCACCCTTGAAGTGGAACGGGCAGTTCTCGATCGCCGTACGCAGGGTATCGAGCAGTTTCAGGCCACCGTCCATGGGCGTAGAGGGGATCAACAAAACGAACTCCTCACCACCGAAACGGGCAATGAAGTCGGTCTTGCGCAGCCGTTTGAACAGTTCGCCGGCGATGATCTTCAACACCTTGTCGCCGGCCAGGTGACCGAAGTCGTCGTTGATGCGCTTGAAGTGATCGATATCTACCACCGCCAGCAGCAGATCGCCGCCATAGCGCTGCCAGCGCGACAATTCGAGCTCCAGCCGCTCCGTCCAGGCAGCGCGATTGGGCAATCCGGTAAGTGGGTCGAGTAGCGCTTTCTGCCGCTGCTCTTCGAGGTGATCGCGAAAGCCCTTGGCTTCAAGCTCCATGCTTGCCACACGCTCGACCAGGGTCTGCAGGCGCTCACCCACCTGTTGTTCACGGTCGTCACGCTGCTGCTGATACTGCTCCATGGTGCCGAGCAGACCGCTGAGGCGGTTTTCCACCAGGTTCTTGAGGCTGTCCAGATCGGTGGCTTCAAGCACACTGCTGTGCAAGCCATCGACCTGCTGACGCAGTTCGCTGTCCAGGCTGCGGGCAGCCTGGGTCGAGTCGGCATAATCGGCGTGCACGTCACGCAGGCTGCCCTGGAACGCCGCAAGGCGCTGATTGAGCTGCTTGAGATAACCTTCGAACTCGCGCTGGCCGACGTCGGCGATCGCCAGCATCAGCACGCCCAGATCGTCCAACACCGGTACCAGCTCGTACATATTGAGACCGGCGGTGATGCGCTGACGCAGCACGTCGGCCTGGGCCTGATGACGCTCAGGCAACGGCAACTCGTCGAGCAAGCCAAGCAAACTGCTTTCGACATGGCTGGCGATGGCGCTGTAACCAGGCTCAGGTGCAGCCGGCAGCGCATAGGCAGGGTCGGCCAGGGGGGCCTCTTCTGGCAGCGCCGCGTCGAGCGTGGCGGCTTCTGGCACTTCAGCGACCGGCTCGCGAACTGGCTGGGCAGCAGGCGTCGGCATCAGCAGCGAGGACAGCAGCGGCAGGCTGTCGAGCAATACCGCGCTGTTGGCAGCGGACGCATTGACCGCTACGACCGCGGGCTTAGCAACCTCAGGCTGTGGCAGCGGCTCGGCCGCCAACGCAAGCGCGGGCTCAGGTGCTGGTGCTGGTGCTGGTGCAACAGGCTGCTCGGCCAACGCAACAGCGACAGGCGCGTTTTGCACCGGCAAGGGCAGCGCAACCAGCGCAGGCTCTACCGCGGCGTCAGGTGACGTAGGCGGGGTCGTCCCATCACGGTTGCCAAACAGACGCTCGATAAAGCCCGGTCGCTCGACCTGTTCCGCTCCCAAAGTACCCAACGCCTGCTGCTGCAGTTGGCTCAGTTCAGCCAGTAGCGCAGGCAGCTCACGGGATTGCCGCGCTCGCTCGGCAACCTGCTTGGCATAACGCTTGAGCGGTTTGCGCACGTCGCTCGGCAGATCCATCTTCAGCAACTGCGCGACCAGGTTCGACAGCCCACTGGCGACCTGCTCGATCCGTTGCTGACGGCGCTGCTCGGAGTCCAGTACGGTCTTTTCCAGACGCGGGATCAGTGCACTGAGCCCTGCGTCCATATCGTCACGCCGAAGGATCTCGCGCAGATCCTGCATACATTGGTCGACTAACTTGTCAGAGCCTTCAGCCGCCAGGCTGCTACGCACCAGTCCGCGCCGCAGCAGGTCGACGCGCGAATCCCAACGGCGCTCGAGTTTTTCCTGCTGTTCAAGGTTGGACAGGTACTTTTCGCGCCAACGCTGGGCGTCGTCAGACATGCTAAGCCTCCCGTATCGCGGGAGGCAGCGGCCCCAGTGCATCGGGAAGGCGGATTTCCACGGCCACCGGCAGGTGATCGGAAATCGGCTGAGCCAGCACTTCAAAACGCTCCAGGTGCAGACCCGGACTGAGCAGGATGTGATCCAAACAACGCTGCGGGCGCCAACTCGGGAAGGTCGCCTCGATCTGCGGCGCGATCAGGCCAAGGTCGCGCAGTGGCGAATGCTCAAGCAGATCGGCAGCGTGGGTGTTCATGTCGCCCATCAGGATCTGATGGCGGTACCCGCTGATCAGCTCGCGGATATAGGCCAGTTGCCGAGTGCGGGTACGCGGCCCCAGCGCCAGGTGCATCATGACCACCGCAATGGCGTCGTCACCTTCGCCGATACGCAGCAGAATCGCACCACGACCGGCTGGGCCGGGCAGCGGGTGATCTTCCAGGATCGAGGGGCGCAAGCGGCTGAGCAGCCCATTGCTGTGCTGACCAAAGCGGCCAAGATTGCGGTTGAGCTGCTGATACCAGTAGGGGAACGCGCCCAGACGGGCCAGGTGTTCGATCTGGTTGACGAAGCCGGAGCGCACGCTGCCGCCGTCGGCTTCCTGCAGCGCCACGATATCGTAGTCACCGAGCAGATCACCGATACGCTGCAGATTGCCAGCGCGCCCCCGATGCGGCAGCAAGTGCTGCCAGCCGCGGGTCAGGTAATGGTGATAACGCTCGGTGCTGATACCGACCTGAATGTTGAAGCTGAGCAGACGCAAGCGCCCGTTCTGCGGCCAATCGCCGTCGGGGGTGCAGTCAGGGTTGACCTGTGGATCACACAGGCCAGCCTGACGGGGCATCGAACGGCGGCGCAACATGGCAGGCGCTCCGAATAGGCCGATTACTTGGCAGCGCGCTCTTTGGCGATCAGGTGATCAGCGACCTGCAGAGTCTGCTCCGGGCCACCCGAGCTGGAGATATCGAAACGGTATTTGCCGTTGACGATCATCACCGGTACGCCATTGATCTGGTAAGCCATGGCCAGTTTCTTGGCCTTTTCCATCTGGCTCTTCACACCGAAGGAGTTGAATGCCTTCAGGAAAGCGTCACGGTCGATGCCCTGAGTGACCAGGAAATCCGCCATTTCTTCAGGGGTAGCCAGCTTGCGGCCTTCCTGGTGAATCGCACGGAACACTTCGTTGTGCACCTTGTGCTCGACTTTCATGCTTTCCAGGGTCAGGAACATCTGCCCGTGGGCGTTCCATACGCCACCGAACAGAGCGGGGATACGGATGAAGTTGACGTCTTCCGGAAGTTTTTCGACCCACGGGTTGAGCGTCGGCTCGAACTGGTAGCAGTGCGGGCAGCCATACCAGAACAGTTCCACGACTTCGATCTTGCCGGGTTTGGAGATCGGTACCGGGTTGCTGAGCTCGACATACTGCTTGCCAGCTTCGATATCGGCGGCATGAGCAGCAACGCCGAACAGGCTGGCACCAGCCAGAACCGCGGAAAGGATCAGATTACGCATGCATGACTCCTTGCTATGAGGGTACTGCGGACAGCTTCGCTTCGACTGGATAGCCACCCGGCAGGTTCCGTCCATTGTAGCCGCCTCGCAAACGGAAAAGGGCGGTCAAGACCACCCTTTTTCGTTACCGGTATGTAAACGCAGATCAATGCCTCAGTGCAGGCCCTGGACGTAGCTCGAGATGGCCTGAATGTCCTTGTTACTGAGCTTGGCGGCGATGTCGCGCATGATCATGCTATCGCCATCGTTGCTGCGCTCGCCCTCACGGAAGGCGGTCAACTGCTTGGCGATATAGTCAGCGTGCTGCCCACCCAGATGAGGGTAGCCGGCAGTACTGATGCCGCTGCCATCCGGCGAGTGGCAGCCGATACAGGCCGGCATGCCCTCCGCCAGCTTGCCACCACGAAAAAGATCCTGACCGCGCTCCAGCAACGCTGGATCAGCGGCGCCGACGGAGATTTTCTGGCTGGCGTAATAGGCCGACACATCGGCCATGTCTTGGTCACTGAGCGGCTCGAGCATGCCGGTCATCTCGACCACTGGCCGGGCGCCTGACTTGATGTCCTGCATCTGCTTGAGCAGATAGCGCTCGCCCTGGCCGGCCAGTTTCGGGAAATTCGCCAGAGGGCTGTTACCATCCTGCCCATGGCAGGCACCGCAGACGATGGTCTTCGCCTGCCCCGCAACCGGATCGCCTGCAGCCTGAACAGCACCGACCAGACCCAGCGCCACCAGCAGACTCACTATCATCTTGTTCATCAGCTAATCCAAAACGGCTAAGAGAGAAGTGTTATGAACCGGGGCGATTCGCCCGCCGCGTGATGCACGGCAGTGCGCGGAGACTCAAACCGTGCGTTTCTGCACGAACTCTGGGGCGGCATGCATTCACCGGGAAACGCCTCCATCAGCACGTCGCCCCTACCCCCAACAGACCGGTCACTCACTCGGCACCCGCCATGATTGCCCAGTGCCGCGCAGCCGATAGTGACCGGCATCAATCTCCCGTGCACATTCATGACGAGGGAGCCGTCAACGGTGTGCTGTTGTCGTGCTGTCGAAGCAGTCTATACGAACGCCGTTGCAGGCCAGGGCCGTGGGTCGCTCGGCAGGGGAGCTACAGACAAACGAAATTTTCTGCCTGGCAGCTAGCCGGCAGGCATAAAAAAACCGCGCCAGGCGCGGTTTTTCATACAGCCAGGTGTCAGGCCTTGCAGCTGGCCGGCGCCCAGTCACCCATATCCGGGTTGTTGCACACATCGCTCACCAGCGTGCGGCCTCGGCTGGCCACCTGCTGGCTTTCCTTCTGCTTGGCCTGGGCCTTCTGCAGGGATTGCTCGGTGTTGATGACTTCCTTGGTGACCTTGGTGGTCGCCTTAGGCTGCTTGGCAGTGGCCACCTTGGTCACTTCCTTGCGCTCGACGCCAACGGTCTGCAGATCCTTCTCGTATGCCTGGGTGTAGGTGCTGACGTTCTCGCCAGTACGGCCGTCCACCTTGGCCAGCAGCGCATTGGTTTCGTTCAGACCACTGACGATTTCCGCCAGGCGCGTACGACCATCGGCGTCGCTGATCTTGTTCGCCTTGCGATCGGCACGCAGTTGAGTGAACGCCTGCTGATAGCAGCTCTGTGCAGCGCTGGCGTAACGGATGTTGCGGTCGATGTTCTGGTTGTTGGTGTCGATGTCGGCGGCATAGGAAGCCAAGCGCGCGTTGTCGTCGGTGATCTGCTGCTGACGCTGGCTATAGTAGGCCACCGCACCACCGGCCAGGGCACCACCGGCTGCGCCGATGGCGGCGTTGCGACCACGCTTCTCATCGTCGACCAGAGCACCGCCGAGGGCGCCCATCAGGCCGCCGGTCACGGCGCCGATGGCGACACTGCGACTCATCGCGTCTTCCGAGCTGCGCAGTTGCTTCACAGGCTCGTAGCATTGCGGAAAGAACTCCGCCTTGGTGGTCGCGGCGACCTGGGAGCTCGGCGAGCCAGCGCAACCGACCAGCAGCACACTGGCGCAGGTGACGGCGGAAAGCAGCGCAGTGCGTATCGAGGAAAAAGCGGGGGCCTTGTTGGGATTTTGCATCGTCGTCGATCTCGTACTTGAGTGAGTGTTTATTCCATTCAGGCTGCGTCGCATGACAACCGCCTGCTTGATCACGGCAAAAGCCGTCAGAGTTACTTTCAAAACTCGCTAGGTCAATAACCCATATCGGCTATCCCTCGCTGCACGCTGGTGTCGTCAGGGTGCCAATAGCTGTTTCAGAATCACGTCCGCGTCGGCCTTGCGGTTCTTGCGGTATTCGCCGACATGTCGCACGAACAGCGTAGCCCGGTTCACCAGACTTTTACCCAGTACCGGCTTGCGCGCCAGCTCCTCCTTGGTGCGCTGGAACTGCGCCTGGATGACCGCATTGCTGTAACGCGTGCCGTTGTCCAGGTTGTCGATGTAGATCGCCAGCGCACCGTCCAGCGCACTGCGCCCATTGGCCATCGCCGCTTCGAACAGTTTCGCCGAGGCTTCATCCTTGGCACTGCGAGCTTCGTCACGGCTCTTGCGTAAATTGGTCAGGCGAATGTTGTAGTTGTTGATCGTCTCGGCTACCAGCGCCGCCGACTGGATCAGGTTGCCTGCCGCATCCTCGCGCTGCTTGGCAATCAGCGACACGCTGCGCTTGAGCTCCTCATTGACGATCGCCAGGCGATCACGCAGCTGCGGATCGTCGCTGTTGGCGATCAGGCCATCGAGTAGTTTGGTGGCGTCCTGTTCTTCGTCGATCTCGTCGGTGAGCGTACTCACTCGTCCTTCGTCCTTCCATTGCGCAAACAGTTCCTTGTAACGCGAACGTGGTGCCGACAAGGCACCGATGGAGACACGGAAGCCGGTGGTTTCGTTACGTTGCTCGGTACCGTCGGCAGCGAATAGTGGGTACTCGCGGCGCATGCCGGTAAAGAGGGTCATCTCCCCCTCCAGGTAGTTGCCGCCCTTGACCACGAAGCCGCCGTAAGTGCCCTGACGGCGCCCCGCGTGCACCAGCTGGAACGACTCCTGAACCATCTCCGCAGCGTTGCCGACCACGTCGAACAGGCCGACCGGGTTGGGCTTTTTCAGGCCAATGGGCAACAGCCGCGCGTTCTGCCCGGTGCCGCCGGATACCTGGTTGAACACCGCCCAGTCGCCAAGCGGCCCGTCGCTGTCGCTGCCCTCCACCGGACGTGGAAACAGGCGCGCCTCGAGTTGCTGGCGGCTGACCGCATGACCGCCTCGGGCCGCGTATTCCCACTCCACTTCGGTCGGCAGGCGCACGAAGCCCTGGCCACCGTCTTCGCGATTGCCGCTACGACCACTGACCGGCAGCAAGTCACGGTGATGCTTGAGCAACCAGGCACTGTAGACCGCCGCGAAACGCTCGGCGTCGAATCGCGACAGATTGACCTTGGGCAGCCGCCCCGCCATTCCGGCAGGCGCCTCGCAGGCTGGGGCCTCGCCCTCCCCAGCCAGCGCAGAGGCCTGGGCCATGACCAGATCGTACTGCCGCTGGGTCACTTCGTACTTGCCGATGAAGTACAGCATCGGCTTGAGCGGCGTCACCCCGTCGGCCTTGGGCAGCTCACCGCGGACGTTGGCCTGCCAGTCCTTGGATAGGTCGCTGAGGGTGAACTGGCCATTGATGTAATCGCGTCGGTAGCCGGAGATGAAGGACTGTTGATAGCCCGGTTCACCTTCGCTGAAGGGGTAGCCGAGGGTCACCTCACGGTCGTCCAGCGAGCCCTTGGCGAGCACGTAGACATGCCGGAAGACCATCTGCCCCTCGCAGGGCAGCGGCAGACTGACGTCGCCTTTCAGCGGCTTGGGATTGTAGAGCGGATCGGCATCCGCCTCCGCCCGGGCGACACCGGTGAAGCAGCACAGAACCAGCGCGGCACTCAGCACCTTATACATGACGCAATCCTTCCGAGGCTTCCAGGTAGGCCGCCCGCCAGCCACCAGCGGCTGCCGCAAGCATGCAGCACAGCAGCGTTGCCAGTGCCGCCAGCAGGTAATGAGAGAACAACAGTCGGCAAGCATATTCGCCGGACGCCGACTGGAACAGCAGATTCAGGCCGCTCGCCGCGATGCCGTACAACAGCGCCGACAGCAGCAGGCTGGCAATCCCGGTGTACAGCGCCTGCAGAACCACGAAAGCGACCAGCGCTGCTGCGGGGAAACCCAGCAGGCGCAGCACCGCCAATTCATGACGCTTGCGCTCCACTGCGCCCAAGGTACTGGCGGTAAGTGCGGCGAAAGCTCCGGCGAGGGACAGGCAGGCCACCGACCAGAAAATCCACGCCAGGTTGCGGCTCAGGGTGCGAACCTGAGCCACTGCCTCGGCCTGGGTCACCACGGCCTGCCGCGCCTGCTGGAAATGCAGGCGCAGGCTTTCCACACCATCGAGATCACGGGCATACAGGCGAAAGCCGGGGTAAACCCGCTCCGACCGCGCCGTGGACTGCGCTCCCGGCCAGCCGAAATCAGTGACCGCCAGGCCATCACGATAATCCTCCACCGCCTCCAGCAGCGGCAACGAGGCGAACAGTGCGTCGCGCGAGAATGCTGCCAACGGCAGTACCGCCTGCACCTGCAGGCGGGCACGCGCGTATTGCGGCACGCCCTGCACGGTACGCCCGAAGCCTGCCTCGAGGGTGTCCCCCGGCGTGACGCCGAGCTTCTCCGCCGCGCTCTGGCTGAGCAGCACGGCGTCTCTGCCGGCCGGCGCAGGCACGGTGCCGAGCAGCGGATCGCCAAATGCAGTGGGCAGCATTTCCACGGTGATGGCCCGCCCCGCGCCCTGCAACTCGGCGGTGGCGGCTATCTGCCGGGTTCGCGGGATCACGAACGCCACGTCGTCACGCAGGGCCAGTGCCTCGATGGCCTGCAGGCTGTAGCGGGCACCGCCGAGCGGAATGACTTCGCGAACGCCGGGGTCACGCTCCAGGCGCTCGGTAAGCGTCGTCACCAGGCCGAACTTGAGGCCGAACAGCACCAGCAACGGGGCGATGACGGCCGCCAGCGCGAGGATCGCGCACCAGGACAGGCGCGCATCGCAGCGATAATCCTGCCATGCGAGCCGCGCGAACAGACCCAGACGCATCACCCCGCCTCCCCCAGCCGTGCAGCCACCACGCCGTCGCTGCGCTGCTCCACCGTCAGGCGCATGGGTGTCAGCCCGTAGCGTACGGCCAGCGCTTCGTCGTGGGTGGAGATCACCAGGCACAAGTCGCGCACCGCCGCCTGCTCGACCAGCAGTTGCATCACCCGCTCGGCGTTCAGAGGGTCGAGCGATGCGGTCGGCTCGTCGGCCAACACGATGGCGGGACGATGAGCCAGGGCACGGGCGATACTGACACGCTGCCGTTGACCGACTGAAAGCCGTCCTGGCTGCCGGTCGAGCAGATCGGCAATTCCCAGTTGCTCGGCCAGTTGCTCGACCGCACCGTCCATTGGCAGCCCCAGGAGTTCGCGGGGTAGCTGAATATTGCCGCGTACATTCAGAAAGCCGAGCAGTCCACCGGTCTGCAGCACATAGCCGAAGGCGCGAGCGCGCAGCTTTGCCAGCTCGTCATGCCGGCCAAGACGCCACAGCTCAGCGAGATCGAGAGACTGCACGCTGTCGTCCCAGTGCAGGCTGCCGCCCGAGTCAGGCGACAAGGCCAGCGCCAGCAGATCGAGCACCGTGCTCTTGCCGCTGCCGCTGGGGCCGATCAGGGCGACCCGCTGTCCGGCGCGCAACGCCAGGCCGGGAATTTCCAGGCGATAGCGCTGCCCTTCGGCCCCACGGGTCTTGCTGATCGCGCCAAGGGTGAGCATCAGGGCAGAGTCGACAGGGGCACGCGATACAGCGCGTCTCCCGGAGCCGCATCGCCGAAACGCACCCAGTTGGCGGTATCGTTGTGGAAGGTCTCGTAGAGCTGGATCTTCGAATCCAGCTCGTCGATGAAATCTTCCTGCTCGGCCACGCTGAGCGACAACCACAGATCCTGGCTCATGTTCAGCACCTTGCTGCGGTAGGGCAAACCATCCAGATACTCACCCAGCACACCGCTCTGGGCCAGGTTGGCGCCCTTGACCATGGCCGACGGATCGCGACTCATATGGGCACTGGCACTGGCGATTTCCTGAAAGAAATCCTTAGGCGAGCTCTGCGTACGCCGCGCCGCATCGACCACCATGCGCAGCGACTGCTGCAGATCGTTGAGCTGCAGCTTGGTCAGCAGCACGCAGACCTGGAACGCCGGCAAGGCAGGATCGGTGATATCACGATCGCTGGTCCACGCAGTGACCACCTGGGGCGCCCGCGCCTCGGATTGATGGCCGAGGAAGTCCATGTGCATGGCGTAGCCGACCGCAGCGGACTTGTCGGCGATGCTGGCGCCGCCCTTGGGCTCGGGCAGACTGTTGTCGCTGCGCACCTGATGCACCAGATCGGCGAAGGCGCTGCCGATCTCCGTCACGCGACTGCCGAAGGCATTCACATCACCGCCGGCCACCGGAACGTAAAGGTCGCCGATACGCGGGTTGGGGTCGGCGGTGAGGCTGCGGTACTGCTGCTCGGCGAAGCCGTGATTGCGCTTGCCGGTGGCGGTCTTCAGGTGCAGGGCATAGATCTTGATCTGCTTGCGTAGCGCCGCCTCGCGTACCTCCGCCTCGTTCATTTTGGTCAGCCCCAGCGGATCGCTCTTGCGCAACGCGCCGGCATCGCTGACCAGCAAGATCAGACGACCGCCGTAGCCATTCCAGTCCATGCCGTCGACGGCCTGCATGACGCCGGCGAAGGCATCCTCGTTGAAGTCATGGCTGGACACGTCGGTGGCTTTGATCTGCTGCGCCAGCTGCAGAAAACGCTCGGGATCACGCCCCTGTTGCAGAGACACGAGTGTCTTGGCGGTGTACTCCAGGCCCGGCGTCTTGGCGGTATTGCTGCGGAAGCCGACCATGCCGAAGCTGACGCTGTCCAGATCGCCACGATTGGCGATCTGGCCCTGTAGTTCGTGGACGACGTCGCGTACTCGGTCGATATAGGGCTGCATCGACACCGAGGTGTCGACCACCAGCACGATGGCCGTTCTGAACCCCTCCGGCATTGCCGCTGGCGCGCTTTCACCCTGGCTCTGCGGGGCATTGCCCGGGTCGATGGAGGCCACATTGAGCAGTTGCAGCGGCTGGCCGTTGGCGTCGAAGGTTTCTTCCGAATCGAAGATCGGCAGCAGGTAGAACTGATCCTGCGGCACCGCACTGCCGCCGGGCTCGACCGCCACCACGTTGTGGCCGGTACCCTTCAGCGCTTCACGCAGCGCCTCGCGAGCGCGGGCCGGTTCGGCCAGCAACTGTTCCAAGGCCGATGCATCGCGCACGAACATCACCGGAGCGCGACCGGAGCGTTCGGTGAACTTGAGCACCAGACTCTGCTTCCAGTCGCTCACCGCCGTGGCAGGCAGCCAGCCATCGCGGCGCCCGTCGCTGGAGGCCCCGATCTGCAGCCACGGCTGGCCGTCGATGTCCTGCCGGGCATACACGTAGAACACCGAAAACGCCGGCGTATCCTTGCCGCTGCTGGCACCGGCCGTGTCGGCCAGCTTGGCGCCAGGCTTGCTCAGCACGCGCTGGAACAGGGTCTTCTTACCCGGCATGAGCAGCGGGCGATCGCCACCATCACTGTCCGCCATCGCCGAGATCGGCCCGGCCTCGCCACTTGACTGTGCCTGGGGCTGAGCTGGCTCGCCGGCTACCGGCGGCGAGGCTGGCGGCGTGCTGTCAGAGCCGAACAGCCAGTAACCACAACCGGCCAGCAACAGCACGCTGGCCAGGGAGGCGCCGAGGATCAGCGGCCTCCTGCTGGAGCCTACGTTGCCTTCACGTACCGATGACGCCAGCGGCGAGGGCTGTGGACGCGGCGGCGGTGGCGGTGGCGGTGGCGGCACAGCAGTATCCACCGCCGGTGCGTGGGTCGGTATTTCCACGGAAACCGCTGCCAGCGGCGGCACACTGGTGTCGCCCTTGACCTCGGCGACGGGTGGCAGCACCAGTGGCTGGAACAAGGTGGCATCGTCGGCGGCAGCGGCTGGCACCTGCAGGCGATCGAGCGCGGCAATCAACTGCGCCGCATCGGCGAAGCGCTCGCTGGGATCCTTGGCCAGCAGGCGCTCGAGAATCGGCTGGTAGCGGCCATGCACCATGGGCAGCGCCGGCAAAGGCTCGGTCAGATGCGCCAGGGCCGTGGACAGCGAATCACTGCCGATGTAAGGCAGCTTGCCGGTGAGTATTTCGTACAACACCACGCCGAGGGCGTAGAGATCGGCACGGCCATCGATATCCAGACCACGTGCCTGTTCAGGGCTCATGTAGCTGGGCGTACCGACGGCGAAACCGGCCTGGGTGAACTGGGTGCGGTCGTCCAGCGCCTTGGCGATCCCGAAGTCGCTGAGTACCGCCGTACCGTCAGCGCGAAACAGGATGTTGGCCGGTTTGACGTCACGGTGAACCATGCCCTGGGCATGAGCGTAGCCAAGGGCCGAGGCGATCTGGCGAATCCACACCAGCCCCTGATCGATACTCAGACCCGCGCTAATGCGCTCCTTGAGGGTACCGTTGGGCAGGTATTCCATGGCCATGTAGTAGAGGCTACCGACATTGCCGATGTCGTGGATGGTCACGGTATTCGGGTGCGACAGCCGCGCCAGGGTCTTGCCCTCGCGCAGGAAGCGCTCGCAGAAGGTCGGGTCGGCCGCCAGCGAGGCCGCCATGATCTTCAGCGCGACCTTGCGGTCGAGGGAACGCTGTGTAGCCAGGTAGACCACGGCCATCGCACCATCGCCCAGCTCGCGTTCGATGTCGTAACCCGGTATTTGCATGTCCATGCTATTGGTCTTCCGAGGCCATCCCGAGATGATCGGGCGCGGCAGCAATTGAGTATTTGGCAGATCGATGTGCAACAGTTGGCCGCCTAAGCGGCCTTGATCACCACGGCGGTAATATTATCCGGAGCGCCTCGAGTCAAGCCAAGGTGTACCAGGCTGCGCACCATCTGGTACGGATCCTCGTGCCCCAGCACCTCGCGCAGTTCGTAATCCTCGACCGTCTTGTTCAAGCCATCGCTGCAGAGCAGGAAGGTGTCGCCAGGTCGCACGTCCAGGCGTGCACTTTCCAGTTGCAGGTCATCCTGCACGCCCAGGGCACGGGTGACGATATTGCCCATGGGGTGGATGCGCGCAGCCTCTTCGTCGAGCAGGCCGCTGTCGACCAGTTCCTGAACGTAGCTGTGATCACGGCTGATCGGTTGCAGGCCACCGTTGCGCAGCCGATACAGGCGGCTGTCCCCGGCCCACAGGCACAGCGCTTCGGCACCCCGTGCGGCGAGCACCACCACGGTGCTGCCCATGGTCGCCCCGCCACGCTTCTCGGCCTCGATACGCACCTGTTGATTGACGTGATCGAGCGTGTCGATCAGCGCCCCTTCATACGTGCTCAGCACGGCACTGGGCGGCAACGCACGCAGGCTGTCGATGATCAGGCTGCTGACGTAGTCACCGCTGGCGTGCCCGCCCATGCCGTCGGCGACAGCCCACAGGCCGTTGTCCGGGGCATCCAGACAGGCATCTTCATTGACCTTGCGCACCATGCCGACATGGGTATGGCTGGAAGAGTGGTACCGGGTAACGCTCGACGGACTCATGCCTCGCCTCCAGCAGACTCGCTGAGCAGCCGACAGAACGCCTCGGCCGGGGGCAGCCCGGCGAAACGTACCAGGCCGGGCGCGACACGCTCGGAACCGCGTCCCCACCACAGGCTGGCGCCACTGCAGGCCTGCTGCATCAGGGCCAGACCACGATCCCGTGGGTTATCCACAGACCAGATCGCCGCGCCGCTGGCATCCAAACGCTGGGCGCTGCCAGTTGCCAGCAGCGGGCTGCCCAGGGCGCCGACAGCGCGCTCGAAGGCTTCAGCATCGGCATCGGCTTCCAGAGTCGAGAGCAACAGGGCCTCGGCACGCTCGAACCAGTCATCGCTGTCGCTGAGCAGGTGACCGATATCGGTCTGCGCCGGCAGCAGCAGGGCGATGGTCAGAGGAAAGTAACGACCAACCCGGTCGACGCTGGGCATCATCACCCCGCAAACGGCTTCCTGACAGAGCAGGCCCGGCGCGATCGCGAAGCGCCAGAGCGGGCTGACCAGATAGGCATCCAGCCAGGCTTCGCCCAGGGTCTGCCGACTGGCGGTGAGGCCTGCCGTCAGCCAGTTGTCCCAGGCCTCGATGAAGCCTGGCGCAAGACCGCGATGAATGAAATCGCCGCGTACGGCCATTTTGCCGTAGAAACCCGGGTTACTCACAGACGCTCCGGCAGGCTGAAACCGCTGACGACCTGGCGGCGGAATGGATTGAACGCACTGCTGGCGCGCAGCTCGCTGGAAATGCTGGCGTTGTCGACACGCATGCGCAGGGTGAAACGATCAGGTGAATTGCCCTGGGCGAGATCCGACTGATCGAGCAGTCGGAACCAGGCCCACGGCCCTTCCAGGGTGATCCCCGAACGCCCGGTGACCGAGGCCGGTGAAATGTTCAGACGTACCACGCCGGTGCCATTGCTGCTCGGCCACTGCATGGCGACCGGTCGCGCCGGGCCGTGGTCGTAGCTGAACTGCTGGCCATCGAGATCAAGCTGGAACTGCTCGATGCTGGAGTCCATCGCCACCGGCCGCAGCTCGAAACGCACCATCGGCTGGGTACCGCCAGAGCGGAAGAACGCCTCGCGAATGGTTGCGGCACGCTGGAAGGTCTGCAGCACACCGCTGCCGATACCGAGCTTCTGCGCAGCACCCGGCTGCCAGCGCCAGGTGCTCGCCGAGGTATCCACGTAGGGCTGCAAGTACTTGCGGAAGTAGCTGTCGAGCACCCCGCCCTGGCCGAAGAAATGGCCAAAGTCGTCCAGGGTCGCATCCCGGCTGCTGCCACGATCCAGCGGGTAGCGCCCAGCCAGCGACTGGCGGTACACCGACACCACCTCGCTCATCCAGGCGGCATTCAGCTGGTTGCGGATGCCGCCCATCATGGTACCGGTGGTCGAGCCGACCACCGACTTGAGGAATCCCTGTACCAGCGGCGGCTGGCGCTCGGCACTCAGGCGCACCTGATCGGCAGCAGCCGTGGTCTGGTTGCGCGACTCGCCCAGCAGTGCCTCGCCGCTGGCGCCACTCATGGCACTGACCTGCACATAGAGTGCATTGAGATCCTGCAGCAGGGCATCGATGGCCCGGAGTCTGGCCATCGGCGTCTGCGACCAGACCGTTGAGTTCGGCGAAGTGAGCGGTGATCGGATCCATCTCGGTGGCCAGGGCATTGACCACGCCCTCCTCCGACTGGCCGACCAGAGAACCGAGCTGCTGCTTGAGGCGGTCGACGGTATCGTCGCCACGCTCCTTGAGCTTCTCGGCGACCAGTCGCTCCTCCTTCTGCAGGTCGGTCTCCTTGGCGACCGCCTGAAGCAGCTTCTTCAGCGGCGACGCCGGCCCCGACAGCACGCGCAGCACGTCCGCGGCCTGGGCCACACTGGTCACCGGCACGAAGTCGATATCGGCGAGCAGCGCATCCCATTGAGCCATGTAGTCCTGCACATAAAGGCGCCGGACTTCCAGCGCGAGGGCGGCGGCATTCTGTCCATCGTCCAGGCTGCGACCGAGTACCCACTGCTCCTCGGCCAGGGTACCGGCCTGGCTGACGCTGCCGACCAGAAAGGCCTCACGGTAGCCGCGCTGGGTATAGAAGCCGCTGAGCGGCTCGTTGAGCGGTTTGCCACTTTTGCGGGTGAACACCAGCGCGGCATCACGGCCGGCAGCATCGCTGAGGCGGAAGTCCGGGATGCCCTCGGGCAGCTTCTGGCGCTTCACCCGGTCATAGGCGCGCTGCGCCACGGACAGCCGCTGCAGACGCCGGCGCACGTCTTCGACCAGGTTCTCGTCGAGGCGTACCACCGGTGGCTGGCGGTCATACAACGCGACCAGATGCTGATTCAGCGCCTCACGCTGTTCCGGCAGCAGATCCCGCGGCAGGCTGCGATCCCAGTCGAGGGCAATCCAGGCCTTGATGAAGTCCGCATCGTAATGCTCCGACTCACCAAGCATCAGGTAGGCCTTGAGACCTTCGTAGAGGAAGTCCGAGTTGCCCCCGGTACGCAACTGCTCTTCCAGACGCGCCAGCACCCGCGGCGCCATGACCGCGATCAGCAGCTTGCGGTAGACACTGGAGGCTTCGCTGTCGAGCATGTCGCCCTGGTAGAGGCCAAAGCCCTCGGCCCAGCCCGGCGCATCGCCACTGACAGTGCGGATGGCATTGAGCAGCGGCTGCACCGCCAGAACGTCGCGCTGCGCCGGGCTGAGCGCCTGCAGCTCGCCACGCAGCGGCTGCACGCGGGCATCCACGGCGGCGATGTAGGCCTGGTTGGCACGGAAGCTGGCGAACCATACCGCAGCCGTGCCGAGTACCAGAATCACAGTTGCGGCAATCACTCCCCGTGCCAGCCAGCGCTTCTGCCGTTCCACCTTGGGGTTGGCACCGACCAGGCCGCGTTCGCCGAACACCACGTCACGCAGCAGGCGCTCGATGAAGTAGCTACGCCCTGTTCCGGTCTGGCGGGCCAGGTGCTGACGGTCGAGGCTCATGCTCTGCGCCATGGCACCGATCAGACGGTCGATCGGGCTGCCTTCCTGGGTGCCGCTGGTCAGGTAGACGCCGCGTAGTAACACCCGTTCCTCATAAGGGTTGGGCTTGAACACGCCGTCGAGGAAGCCGGCCAGCGCTTCACGCAGCGCGGCGAACTGTTGCGGGAAGCCATAGATCAGGTCGCGCCGCGCAGGGTCTCGCTCCTGCTGCAGACGCTCGACCAGGCGCTCGTTAAGGCGCAGCTCCAACGCATCGAACTCACTGCGAAATACCTGCAGCGGGCCCTCGACACTCTTGCCATCGTCGAGGCTGAAGGTCATGCCCCAGACCTGAGCACGCTCTTCCTTGCTCAGGCCGTCGAAGAACTCCATGAAGCCGGGCACCAGATCCAGCTTGGTGAGCATCACGTACACCGGGAAGCGTACGCCGAGCTGGGTATACAGCTCCTGCACACGGGCGCGAATGGCCACGGCATGGGCCGCTCGCTCGCTGTCGCTGCCGAGCAGCAGATCGGACAGGCTGATGGCGACGAAGGCACCATCGATGGGCCGCCGCGAGCGCTGCTTTTTCAGCAGGTCGAGGAAACCCAGCCAGGCGGCCTTGTCGACCGCGGCATGGCTGTCCTGAGTGGTATAACGCCCGGCAGTATCGAGCAGCACGGCCTCGTCGGCGAACCACCAGTCGCAGTTGCGTGTGCCGCCAACGCCGCGTACCGCCCCGGCGCCCATCTGCTCGGCCAGCGGGAAACGCAGCCCGGAGTTAGCCAGCGCGGTGGTCTTGCCGGAACCGGGCGGGCCGATGATCACGTACCACGGCAACTCGTACAGATTGCGCCGCTCACCGCCGCCCAGCTTGGCGCGCTTGAGCAGGCCCAAAGCCTCGTCCATACGCTGGCGCAGGGTGGCCAGTTCTTCCGCGGTGGCCACGCTGGTCGGATCCGGTGCAACTTCCACCAGGCCCTGCATGACCCTGGCCGCATTGCGCCGCGCCTGAATGATGCGCATCACCCGCCAGGCCGCCCACAGGACGAACAGCAGGATGATCAGCGTCCAGCGCACCGTGCTGCTGGCCAGCGGCTCGAAACCGCCGATGGCGATCAGTGGGCCCACGAACCAGATCACCAGGCTCAGCGCCAGCAACCCCAAAACCGGCATGACCCAGCGGGCCATGAAACCGAACAACGCCTTCACTCGACGCCCTCCGCAAAGACTGTGATTTCGACCCGGCGGTTACGCGCGCGGCCTTCCGCCGTATCGTTCGAAGCCTTGGCTTCGGTGTCGCTGCGCCCCTCGGCACGGAAGCGCGCGGGCTGGCCCGTCTTGGCCGCCAGCACGTCCATCACCTGTTGGGCGCGATCCTGGGAGAGCTTCCAGTTGGACGGATAACGCAACGTCGCGATAGGGCGGTTGTCGCTGTGCCCGGTGACCAGCACCTGGCCGTTGACCTTGCGAATGGCTTCGGCGATGCGCAGTAGCAGCGGTTGGAAGTCGTCGGCAATCGACGCACTGCCGGAGGCGAACAGCTGATCCCCGCGAATGGTCACCACGGAACGGTCGACAGCGTCTTCCACCGCGACCTTCTGCGCACGAATTTCCTCTGCCAGGAAGCCAGCCAGGCGTGGACGCTCAACGACGCGCGGCTGCTGCGCCGGACGGTCGATGGTCTGCACCGGCACGTCGCCAAGGGCATGCAGGTTACGGAATACCGGTTCGGCTTCGGCGGCCAGCTTCATGCGCAGGCCGAACAGCAGCAAGAGCAGGATCGCCAAGCCAATGGCCACCGCCACCCACGGCGGCAGGAACTGACGCAGGCGGTCACGGGCGACCACCAAACCACGCCAGTGTGGCGACAACTCGCGCTCGATCTCGCCCCGTGTGCTGCGAATGGTCGCACTGACCCGCTCGCGCAGCGCATCGAGCTGGCTGCGGCCATCCTGCATGACCCGGTAACGCCCTTCCAGGCCGAGGCTGATGCACAGGTACAACAGCTCCAGCAGATTCAGACGTTGCCGGGGGTTCTGCAGGCAGTGGTCGAGCAGCTGGAACACCTTCTCGCCGCCCCAGGCCTCGTTGTGCAAGGTGATCAGCAGACTCTGCTTGCTCCAGTCACTGGCGCTGCCCCAGGGCGTGCTGAGCACCGCCTCGTCCAGCGCGGTGCAGAGCACGTAACGCGCCAGCATTACTTCATCCTGAGCGACGCCGGCGGCACGCGCCTTGTCCTCGAACTGGCGCAGGTAGCCGAGCAGCTGCGCACGCAGGCTGGCCGGCGCGGGATGGGAGATGGTGCTGCGCAAGCGGGTCAGCAGCGCCAGCATCGGCCCGGCGGCGGCCTCGATAGGATTCAGGCCAAGCCCCCGTGCAGCCAGTGGCGGCGCACTGGGCATGGCAGGCGGTGGCGAACCGGCGGAGGTCGGCCGCGAGGGTTCGGCGGCGCGGCCACCGGGGCGCGGCATGATCATGGTGCGGTCGTTGCCCGCCTGGTCGTGTCCCTTGCCGGGCTGACCGGGCAAGGCGCCAAATGGATCGTCGATGGTCATCGCGCGTCAGCCTCGGATGGCCCAGAAGGCCAGGTTCAGACCAGGGAACTGGCCAGCGATATGGAAAGCGAAGCCGCCTGAATGGATCAGTTGCTTCCAGTGGTCGCTGCCCCGGTCCAGTTCGAAATAATTGGAGCCAGCGTGATATGGCAACTGCCGTGGTGCGACCGGCAGTGGCAGCAGGCCGATGCCCGGCAACTGCAGGTTGACCAGATCGCGGATGTGTTCCACCGAACCAATTTTGGCCTGCTGCGGGAAGTGCCCACGCAGGCTCTCACCCGGAACGTCCGCACGTACCACCAGGATGAAGCTGGCGGAATCGATCAGTGACTTGTCCGCCAGCATCGCCACGTGCACGCCGAAGGACTTTTCAACGATAGGAATAGGGATCGCGCGGCTGTCGATGACCATCGACAGCGCCTGACGCAGTGCCAGCATCACGGGCGCGAAGGTGGCGGTCAGGTCGTCGTGCTCATAGACCGGATACTCACCCGGCCGCCGTTCGCTGGCCGTGAAGGTGGCGAACTCACCAGCCAGCGCCACCAACTCGCGGTACAGCACTTCCGGATGCAGCGGCGTGATACGCGCCAGGTGCGCCACCAGCGGCTGGGCCCGGTTGACCAGTTGTAGCAGCAGGAAATCGGCGATTTCCGAGGCCCCACCGGCACCGGAGGCGACCACCCGCCCCGCCAGGGCCTCGCCACGCTGATGCAGCAGACCGAGCAGTTCGTTGCGAAACGCCGAGAGCGGACGCGAGGCGCTGACGTCGAGCAGCGGCGGGATGTAGTTGTCGTCCAGTAGCAGGCTGCGGTCTTCGCGCTTTTCCACCACGCGCACGACACCGATGGCCGCGTGCTCGTCGAGGCCGTCACGCTCGGTGATCAGCCGCAGGGCCAGGGAGCCGATGGCCACCGGCGCACGGCTCTCCAGTGAGGCATTGTCGTCACGCACCTCGTGCACGCTGCTCTGATAACGGGCCGAGCCCAGGCTCTCGCCGCTTTCCACGGTATCGCGCACACCGGCACGCCGCAGTGGCAGGGCCAGATAGACGATGCCATCACGCAGACTGTCATCGATGTTCAGCGGAGCAGGCGCCGCATCGTTCTCGGGAATGTTGAACGGTGTGCCATCAGGCAACAGGCCCCGCGCGGACAGAATCGCCAGTTTGCCCTGAGTCAGCAACGCGCTGTCGATAAGCACGTGCGAAAAGCCCCAGGCGCCAGGCTGCGAGGCATGGTTGCGGCCTTCGACCAGGGTTTCGATATAGCGATCCTGCTGCTGGAAGTGCTGCGGGCGCAGGAACATTCCCTCCGACCAAACCACACGGTTGTTCCAGGACATGAACGGGTCTCCAGTCACTCAAGAGGGGTCAGCGGCGTGGCGCTGATGGCATAGGCGTCCAGCTGCAGGCGCAAGGCGCTTGCCTGATGGGCAGGAATTTCGATGACCTGGCGCCAGATCGAACGGTCGAGGGCGCGATAGGCCACGACCACGCCAAGGTGGCGAGTAGCATCGTCCAGGGTCAGCGACTTGCGCTGGGTTTCGCCAGGGCGCACCACAAAACGGTCATGCTCGATCAGTTCGCTGGCCAGGGTCGCGTCAGCGCGATCAACCAGCGAGAAGAAGTCGGCACGGGAAAAGGCCGAGGCATTGCGCAACTGATAGACATGCACCCAGACCGGCGCCGCCCCGCCCGCGAGCGCCGGGTTGAGATCGCGGCTGGCCTGCAATTGCAGCTCGACGGTAGTGGGTTCCGGCTTTTCCGGGCCGGACGCACAGGCGCCGAGCAACAGAAAAACCAGCAGGGTCAGAATCCTTGGCATAACGCTTCCTCAATGATTGCAGCAGGCCCGCGAGCGCGCGGGCCAAATGATCTCAACGGCCTCGCAAGCGTGCGATGTGCTCCTCATAGGCACGACTGAACTCACGGCCGAACAGCTCCTGAAAACCGTCTTCGGCCTCCTGGGAAATGGTCGCGTAGAGTTCGGTGAATAGCTCCCAGTAGTGTGCACGACGACCATTGGGCAACAGCGCCGAGAGCCCGCTCGGCTTGTTCAGACGTCCTTCCAGCTCGCGCGGTTCAAACCGTGCCAGCAAATATTTGATCGCCGCCTGAACGCCAGCCATCAGCGCCAACTGATGGGCACGCAGGTCGTCGAAACTCTCGCCAACCGCCTGATCGGGCGCCATGAAAGCCTGATTGTCGTGACGCAGCAACATCAGCAGCGCCTCATCGACGTTGGGCGCGAACTTCAGCGGATTGTTCTGTACGGGCTGGATCATGGTCTGCGCCATGCGGAACTCGCCCTTGAGGCTGGCACGCGCACGCAGCACGTCGATCAGCCCTTCGACCATCAGCCGATAACTGCGCCCGATGGACTCCATCTGTGCGGCCGCCGCCGCCCTGTCGAGGCGCAGATGCTGCAGGCCGGCACCACGCAGGAAAGCCTCCATCAGCTCGCCATCATCAACGGCCGTGTGCGCTGCAAGTACAGGTGCAGGCGCCACGACCGGCTCGACAACCGGCAACGGCTGAACCTGCTGCACCGGCGACTCGTCCACGAAGAACGGGGGGATTTCCACTGCCGGCATCGGTGGCGATTCGGCGAACGGATCCGGTACCTCCACGGCTTCGACACTGGGCGGTTCGGCGAATGGATCGGGAATCGGTTGAGGTGCCGATGCGGCCCGAAGATCGGCGAAAGGATCCCAGTCCGCCGGGATCACCGAAGCCGGCGCAGTCACGGGCGCAGCGGTAGCCGTGACCACGGCAGGTGGCGGCTGTGACGGCCGTGGCGGGCGGAAATCATGCTGCTGGGCCGGCACGTGATCGGAGACCGATGGCGCCACGGCTGCCGGAGGGCTGAGGAAGTCGAACAGATCCGGCTTGGTGTCGAATGGCGAATCGCGCCGTGGCGCTGAAGGCGCGGGCGCTGCCTGAGCATTCACCGGCGGCATCTCGAGCGGCTGCGCACTGCGGTTCAGCAACGCCTCGAAGCTGTTGAACGGATCGTCCGTCGCGCCACTGGTCGTTGCCGGCGCTGCGGTCAGGGCAATACCGCTGATCTGCACACGGATCTCGTATTCGCCGATCTTCAGCACTTCACCATCTGCCAGAGGCTCACTGCTGCCGCGGCGCAAACGCGTACCTGCGGTCTGCAGAATCACCCCGTTGGTGCTGGTATCGGTGATGTAGTAGATACCGTCGCGGTACTGAATCACGCAGTGCTGGCTGGACACCAGCCGCTCGGGATCGGGCAGCACCCAATCGTTACCGGCGCTGCGCCCGATTTTCAGCTCACCCCGATCGAGCTCGACCTCGGCCCGTTGCCCGGGCGTCAGTTTGTGATAGGTGGTGATGACCAAACGCAGCGGCATTGCGGCTCCTTGCAGTGCGGTAAAAAAACCATGTTCTTCGAGGGGTGTCGATATGCCAAACGCACTATTTTTTGCCCTTGGCCAATACTGTTCAATGCCCAAGCGGGCATATATTTCCAAGCGGTTGTGAGTCACTGCACAGAAGAAGGAAATACTGTGCCTCACAACAGTTTCTACCGCCTTGCCCTCGCTTGACAATGATCTGAGAGCACTCGGAGAATGATCCGGATTAGCATCGAACCAAGCCTGAATAGTGGCATTGTGCCGCTTCACGTGATGAATCCAGTTTGACCGGCAGCTCGCCGTCACTGCTTCATTTCGACTTTCAGGCCTGACATGGAGAGCACCTGACGTGGTGGATGTGTCGCACTTGCTCAACGCAGTATCCGACGAAAGCCCATGTGGGGAAGACCTCGAATACGATGCCGATTTTCTCGAACTGGAGCGCCTGGCGCTGGGCCAGCCAGAGCGCCAGATGGGCCAGTCGGTCATCGCCGCCGAGCCCCCGGATTGGCGCCAGGTACGCGAACGCGCCAGCGAACTGTTCGCCCGCAGCAAGGATCTGCGTCTCGCCAACCTGTATCTGCAGAGCGCCATCGCCCTCGAAGGCCTGAGCGGCCTGGCACAGAGCCTGACGCTGGTTCGCGAATTGCTCACCCAGTATTGGGACGGTGTGTATCCGCAACTGGATGCTGACGACGATAACGACCCGACCATTCGCATCAACGCGCTCAACGCCCTGAGCGCCGAGCCAGTGATCGTCCTGCTGCGTGAAGCCAGCATCACCCGCTCGCGCGCCTTCGGCTCGGTGAGCATTCGTGCAGCCCTGAACGCCGTGGATCTGCAGCGATTCTCCAGCGAGACGCTCTCCGCCGATCAGCTGCGCGGCGCCTTCCTCGACACCGATGCCGAGCTGCTCGACAGCACCCGCATTGCCCTCGACGAGGCCAGCGCGGCACTGGCCGATATCGAAGGTCTGCTCAGCGAGCGGGTCGGTTCAGCGCAAAGTGCCAACCTCGAAGTGCTCAAGCAGGTACTGCGCCACACCCGGCAGATTTTCAACGACCAGGCACCAACCGCAGGCAATGACTCATCGCCTGCCGCCGACACCGACCAGCAGGCCGACGAACAACCGTCGCTAGGTGCAGCAGAATACACAGCGCGCCAGGCGCCGGTAGCACCGGGACGCATCGCCAGCCGCGACGACGTGCTGCGTACGCTCGATCGTCTGCTGGAATATTACGCCCAGCACGAACCTTCCAGCCCGGTGCCGGTCTTATTGACGCGCGCGCAGAAGCTGGTCACCGCAGACTTCGCGGAAATCGTGCGCAACCTGATTCCCGACGGTATGTCGCAGTTCGAAAACCTGCGTGGCCCCGAATACGACTAACGTGCGGCGGATCTTCAGGGAAGCCCCACGCACATCGCTACCGGCCTATGGCCGACGAAGCCAGTGCACATGCACAGGAGGAGCAACATGAGCAGCAATACCAGCAGCCAGAAATTCATCGCGCGCAACCGCGCCCCGCGGGTACAGATCGAATATGACGTAGAGCTGTACGGTGCCGAGAAAAAGGTGCAGCTGCCCTTCGTCATGGGCGTGATGGCCGACCTGGCCGGCAAACCCGCCGAGCCCCAGGCCGCCGTAGCCGACCGCAAGTTCCTGGAAATCGACGCCGACAACTTCGACTCGCGCCTCAAGGCCATGAAGCCGCGTGCGGCGTTCCACGTGCCCAACGCATTGACCGGTGAAGGCAACCTGAGCCTCGACATCACGTTCGAGAGCATGGACGACTTCAGCCCGGCCGCCATCGCCCGCAAGGTCGATTCGCTGAACCAGCTGCTCGAAGCGCGCACCCAACTGGCCAACCTGCTGACCTACATGGACGGCAAGACCGGCGCAGAAGAGCTGATCATCAAGGCGATCAAGGATCCGGCGCTGTTGCAGGCACTGGCTAGCGCGCCCAAGCCCCAAGACAACGAGCCGCAAGCTTAAGAGGATGTCCCGATGGCCCAGTTGATTCAGGATTCCGCGCAAGCGGCCGCCACTACCGAACAGACCAGCGAATTCGCTTCGCTGCTGCTGCAAGAATTCAAACCCAAGACCGAGCGCGCCCGCGAAGCGGTGGAAACCGCAGTACGCACCCTGGCCGAACAGGCACTGGGCAAGACCGACCTGATCTCCGATGACGCGATCAAGTCCATCGAGTCGATCATCGCGGCGATCGATGCCAAGCTGACCGCTCAGGTCAACCTGATCATGCACCACCCGGACTTCCAGCAGCTGGAAAGCGCCTGGCGTGGCCTGCACTACCTGGTCAACAACACCGAGACCGATGAGCAGCTGAAGATTCGCGTGCTCAACATCTCCAAGCCCGAACTGCACAAGACCCTGAAGAAATTCAAGGGTACCGCCTGGGATCAGAGCCCGATCTTCAAGAAGCTCTACGAAGAGGAATACGGTCAGTTCGGCGGCGAGCCTTACGGCTGCCTGGTGGGCGACTACTACTTCGATCAGTCACCACCCGACGTCGAACTGCTCGGCGAAATCGCCAAGATCTCCGCGGCCATGCACTCGCCGTTCATCTCTGCGGCCTCGCCGACGGTCATGGGCATGGGTTCCTGGCAGGAACTGTCCAACCCGCGCGACCTGACCAAGATCTTCACCACCCCCGAGTACGCTGGCTGGCGCTCGCTGCGTGACTCCGAGGACTCGCGCTATATCGGCCTTACCATGCCGCGTTTCCTGGCGCGTCAGCCGTACGGTGCGAAGACCGATCCCGTCGAAGAGTTCGCCTTCGAGGAAGAAACCGACGGCGCCGACAGCAGCAAGTACACCTGGGCCAACTCGGCGTACGCCATGGCGGTCAACATCAACCGTTCGTTCAAGCTCTACGGCTGGTGCTCGCGCATCCGCGGTGTGGAATCGGGCGGTGAAGTACCGAACCTGCCGGCGCACACCTTCCCCACCGACGACGGTGGTGTGGACATGAAGTGCCCGACCGAAATCGCCATCTCCGACCGCCGCGAAGCGGAACTGGCGAAGAACGGTTTCATGCCGCTGCTGCACAAGAAGAACACCGACCTGGCTGCCTTCATCGGCGCCCAGTCGCTGCACAAGCCTGCTGAGTACGACGATCCGGACGCCACCGCCAACGCCAACCTGGCCGCGCGCCTGCCGTACCTGTTCGCTACCTGCCGCTTCGCTCACTACCTGAAGTGCATCGTGCGCGACAAGATCGGTTCGTTCAAAGAGCGCGACGAGATGCAGCGCTGGCTGCAGGACTGGATCCTCAACTACGTCGACGGTGATCCGGCGCACTCCACCGAAACCACCAAGGCCCAGCACCCGCTGGCCGAAGCCGAAGTGGTGGTCGAGGAAATCGAGGGCAACCCCGGTTACTACAGCTCCAAGTTCTATCTGCGCCCGCACTACCAGCTCGAAGGGCTGACCGTGTCGCTGCGCCTGGTATCCAAACTGCCTTCGGCCAAGGGGGCCTGAGGTTCGTCACTGTGGCGTCCGCTCTCACGGACGCAGTTGAAACAGAGTGGCAAAAGCCACGAAAGGAGCAATGATGGCTGTTGATATGTTCATCAAGATTGGCGACGTCAAAGGCGAATCCAAAGACAAGACCCACGCCGACGAAGTCGACGTACTGGCCTGGAGCTGGGGCATGAGCCAATCCGGCTCGATGCATGTGGGCGGCGGCGGCGGTGCCGGCAAGGTCAACATTCAGGATCTGTCGCTGACCAAGTATGTCGACAAATCCAGCCCCAACCTGATGATGGCCTGCTCCAGCGGCAAGCATTATCCGGAAGCCAAGCTGACCATCCGCAAGGCCGGTGGCGATTCTCAGGTCGAGTACCTGATCATCACCCTGAAGGAAGTGCTGGTCTCTTCCATCAGCACTGGCGGTAGCGGTGGCGAAGATCGCCTCACCGAAAACGTCACCCTGAACTTCGCTCAGGTGCTGGTCGACTATCAGCCGCAGAAAGCTGACGGCGCCAAAGAGGGCGGTCCGGTCAAGTACGGTTGGAATATCCGCCAGAACGTCAAGGTGTAACCCCCGCCCGAGCTTCGGGCGTACATCAATGCCCGGCACCACGCCGGGCATTGATGGTTTTGACCATAGCGAATTTTCAATGGCCCGCAACGCACCTCGCTCCACAGCGAGCCCGGCGGGCCTTATGGCCAGCGCATTGCAGCGGTGGCCGCGCCAGTACAGGGAACGACGATGACTGCCGAAGAACACCTGCGTAACGCACGGCTCGACGAGGCACTGAAGGCGCTGCAGGATCAGGTTCGGGCGCTGCCTGGCAAGGCTGAGCTCCGGGTATTCCTGTTCCAGTTGCTGGCCGTAATGGGCCAGTGGAGCCGCGCCCAGAATCAGCTGAAGGTAGCCGGCGAACTAGATGCCGCCTGCCTCCCCATGGTGCAGACCTACAGCACCGCGCTGAACTGCGAAGCACTGCGCGAGCAGGTTTTCGCCGGTAAAACCACCCCCGTCGTTCTCGGCGAACCCGCTGAGTGGGTGGCACCGCTGATCCTGGCCCTCGAGCAGGACGCCCAGGGCAACAGCGAAGCAGCCCAGAGCCTGCGCGACCAGGCCTTCGAAGCCGCTGCCGCGGTACCGGGCCAGCTCGGCGATGCCCCCTTCGCCTGGCTGGCCGATGCCGACCCACGCCTGGGCCCGGTGCTCGAACTGATCGTCAATGGCCGCTACGTCTGGCTGCCTATGGAAAACATAGCCAGCCTCAGCCTGGAAGCCCCCAGCGATCTGCGTGATCTGGTCTGGCTGCCGGCTCAGGTGACCCTGACCAATGGCGGCAGCACCGTGGCGCTGATCCCCAGCCGTTATCCCGGCAGCCACACCAGTACCGACGGTGCGCTGCGCCTGGCGCGTAAGACCGAATGGCAGGACAACGGCCTGCCGCTCGGCCAGCGTCTGTTCGCCTTTGATGGGGGCGAACAGGCCCTGTTCGATGTCCGTACGCTGAACTTCGATCATGGGAATGCAGCGGCATGGCCGACCTGAAACGTCAGGAACGCCTGCAGCCCGCCCTGCTCGATCGTCTGCTCGACGACGATCCGAGCAGCCAGGTGGAAAGCGTCGACAAGCGCGTGCTGACCCTCAACCAGTTGCGCGCCTCGGTGCTGCGCGACCTGGCCTGGTTGTTCAACACCGTCGCACCGCTGACCAGCGATGACGAGGCGCTGACCCGGGCTGGCAGTTCGGTGGTGAATTTCGGCCTGCCGCCGCTGGCGGGTCACAGTGCCTCGAGTATCGATATCCAGGCGGTGGAACGCCTGCTGACCAAGGCCATCGCCGACTTCGAGCCACGCATCGTACGCTCCTCGCTGCGCGTGCGCGCGCGTCAGGAAGCCGAAGAGATGAGCCACAACTCCCTGAGCTTCGAGATCGAAGGCGACCTTTGGGCGCACCCCATGCCGCTTCGCCTGCTGCTCACCACCGAGCTGGATCTGGAAACCGGCCACGTTCAGGTACTACCTGCCGACGCATCACGGAGACGACGATGAACCCGCGCCTGCTCGGCTACTACAATCAGGAACTGCAACACATCCGCGAGAGCGCCGAAGAGTTCGCTGGCGAATTCCCGAAGATCGCCAGCCGCCTGACGCTGTCGGGCGTGGAATGCGCCGATCCCTATGTGGAACGCCTACTCGAGGGCTTCGCCTACCTGACCGCACGGGTGCAGCTCAAGCTCGACGCCGAGTACCCGACTTTCACCCACAACCTGCTGGAGATCGCCTACCCGCACTACCTGGCACCGACCCCGTCGATGACCGTGGTGCAACTGTGCGCCGATCCCAACGAAGGCTCTCTGAGTAGCGGCTTCACCCTCGAACGCGGCGCATCGCTACGTGGCCTGCTCGGCAGCGAAGCCCAGACCGCCTGCGAATACCGCACTTGCCAGCCAGTGACGCTCTGGCCGCTGGAAGTGACCCAGGCCAGCTATTTCGGCAACCCGACGACGCAGCTCGGCCGCCTCGCCGCCAGCGAGCCCGGCGCCAAGGCCGGTTTGAAACTGCGCCTGCGCACTGGCGCCGGCCTGCCCTTCAATGCCCTGGATCTGGATACCCTGACGTTCTTCCTACACGGCGCCGACGAGCAACCCTTCCGTCTTTACGAACAATTGCTCGGCAATGCCTGTGCCCTGTTCGTGCGGGCGGTGGATGGTTCGTGGGTCGAGCGTCTGCCACCAGACAGCCTGCGCCCACGCGGCTTCGACGACCAGGACGCCGCGCTACCAGTGGTGCCCCGCGCGTTCCAGGGTTATCGCCTGCTGCAGGAATACTTCGCCCTGCCGAACCGTTTCCTGTTCGTCGAACTGACCGGGCTCAAGCGCGCCGTGCAACGTAATGCCAGCCAGGAACTGGAGATCGTGGTGCTGTTCAATCGCCTCGACAACAGCCTGGAAAACAGCATCGGCGCCGAGCAATTCCGCCTGTTCTGCACCCCGGCGATCAACCTGTTCGCCCGGCGTGCCGACCGCATTCACCTCAGCGACCGAGTTCACGAACACCAGATCATCGCCGACCGCACACGCCCGCAGGATTTCGAGATCCATTCAATCACCGAAGTCAGTGGCCATGGCAGCGGCCCAGAGCAACCATTTCAGCCGTTCTATGCGGTGCGCGACCCTTCGCGCTACGGCCGCGAACAGGCCTGGTACAGCCTGCGCCGCGAGCCTCGCGTGCTATCGAGCAAGCAGCGGCGCAACGGCCCGCGCTCCACCTACATCGGCAGCGAGACCTTCATCTCCCTGGTCGACGCCAATCAGGCGCCTTATCGCCACGACCTGCGCCAACTCGGTATCGCTGCACTGTGCACCAATCGCGATCTGCCGCTGTCGATGCCGATCGGCGGAACGCGCAGCGATTTCACCCTGGAGGACAGTGCTCCGGTGGTCGCGGTGCGCTGCCTAGCCGGCCCCAGCCGCCCGCGCGCCAGCCGCGCCCATGACGCCAGTGCCTGGCGCCTGATCAGCCAGCTGTCACTCAATTACCTTTCGCTCAGCGAACAGGGCCAGGGCGCCGCCGCACTGCGTGAGTTGATGCGCCTGTACGGCGACGCTGGCGACAATGCCCTGCAGTTGCAGATCGACGGCCTGCGCCAAGTCAGCAGCAAGGCCTGCACGCGGCGCCTACCGATGCCCGGACCAATCGTCTTCGGTCGCGGCCTGGAAATCAGCCTGGAGTTCGACGAGAACGCCTTCCGCGGTACCGGAGTGTTCCTGCTCGGCTCGGTGCTGGAGCACTTCCTGACACGTTACGTATCGATCAACAGCTTCACCGAAACGGTGCTGCGCACCACCGAACGAGGCGAAGTGATGCGCTGGAGGGCCAAGCCCGGATGTCGGCCGACCCTGTAAACACCCTGGCGGCAATGGCCGAAGCGCCCTGGAACTATGACTTCTTCCAGGCCATGCGGCGCATCGAGTGCGAGTACCCCAAACACCCGCGCCTCGGCCATTCCGTGCGCATGGTCGATGACCCACTGCGTCTCGGCCAGAAGCCGGATTGCGGTTTCGCACCCTCAACCCTGGCCAGCGTCATCCACGACAGCACCGGCACACCGCGCATCGAGCAGTTCTTCTTCGGACTCACCGGCCCCAACGGCCCGCTGCCGCTGCACCTGACCGAACACGCCCGCGAGCGCCAGCGGCACCATGGCGACGCCACCTTCAAGCGCTTTCTTGACGTTTTCAATCATCGCCTGCTGACCCTGTTCTACCGCGCCTGGGCCGAAGCACGACCCACCGTCAGCCAGGATCGGGCGGACGACGACTACTGGTCACCACGCCTCGGCGCCCTGTCCGGCCGCGGTATGCAAAGTCTCATGGGCCAGGGCCCGATCGACGACGCCGCACGCTATTACTTCACCGGTCACCTGGCCGCGCAGACCCGCTATCCGGATGGCCTGCAGGCGATCCTAAGCGAGTACTTCGGGGTGCCGGTGGCCCTCGAGGAATATGTCGGTCAATGGCTGCAACTCCCGGAATACAGCCGCCTGGGCGCCTCGACCTGCACCCTCGGCGTGGACCTGTGCCTGGGTACCCACGTGTGGGATCGGCAACACAAGTTTCGCCTGCGCATGGGCCCATTGAGCCTGGCGCAGTACCGACGTTTTCTGCCGGATCAGCCACTGCTCGCCGAGCTGGCGGCCTGGGTTGCCGAATACGTCGGTGAAGAACTGGACTGGGACACCAACCTGGTGCTCAAACAGGAGGAAGTACCGCAGGCCAACCTGGCCGGCGGTTACCGACTCGGCTTCGACATCTGGCTCGGGCAACCGAGTGAGGACGCCGATGACCTCTACCTCAGCAGTGGCCACTGCACATCCGCGGAGGCGTGCTGATGGCCAATCAGGTCTTTGCCAACAGCATGGAGATTTCCTGCAAGTCGGCCAGCGGAAAATCCGTCGCCGCCTTTCCGGACGTTTGCTTCACACCGCCGCAGGCACCGCCCACACCTATGGGCGTACCGATTCCCTACCCCAATACCGGGCTGGCGAAAGACACCAGCCTCGGTACGCGCAGCGTGAAGATCACCCGCAAGGAAGTGATGCGCAAGAACAAGAGCTTCTTCAAGACCAGCTATGGCGACGAGCCTGGCTGCGCACCGAAGAAAGGCATTCTTACCGGCAAGATCAAGGGCAAGGTGTACTTCACCAGTTGGTCGATGAACGTCAAGGTCGAAGGCCTCAACGTCGTCCGCCATATGGATCTGACCACTCACAACCATGGATCCATGCCCGGCAATACGCCGCCATGGCCTTACATGGATGAAATGGCCATGGCCGTCATGAACTGTGACGAGGCCCTGGAGCGAACACCGGTTAAAAATCATAGCGAGCAACAGAAGCGCTGCCAGGCCATCAAGCAGGAGACTGGAGTGGAATACCAATCCCACCATGTCATCCAGAATTCGCACTTCTGCTATCCGCGCGGCACCACGCTCAAGGAAATCTGCCCAGGGTATGACGAAGCGCTGGCGCCCTGCATCGCGCTAGAGGACGGTACCGATCCGAGTACCGGCCACGGCCGGGTGTCGCAGATGCAGAAGGCGGATGCCAAGCGCTATCGGGATGCCTATCAGGACAAGCAGACCAGCCCGACCTATCAGGACGCACGAGCCGACGCCAAGCGTCAGTTGATCGAGCCGGAGCCCGGCCCGGGTCTCAGCGAAAACGATGCCGAATGCGTGCTGCGTGAGGTCGACAAGCAATTTCACCAGATGTGCAAGAGCGGCATGCAGAAGCCCAAGCAATTCGAGCTGAGAGCGCCCGGCACTCGTGGAACAGCGTTGCCGCAGAAAGTCGTTGCGAAGAAAGCCCAAAAATCAAAACTGTTCTGATAAGGACGTTTTCAATGAGCGATTCACGTCAAGTCAGCATCGTCGCCGTATATGGCAACGGCCAAGGACAGGCCGATGTTCTGTTGAACGTCTACGAACCACCTCTGGAACCCGAGGCAATCATTTCCTGCATCCATAGCGTTGCCTATGACGACGAGGGGCTGAGTGCTACCTCGTTGTTCGACGTCGATCACTGGCTGACCCATATGCATCGGCGGGATGACTGGATCGCCACCTGCTCCATGGATGGCCATATCCACTATTTCGATGGCATCCACTGGCAGACGCTACAGACCACGGCAGAAGATGGCTTCAACGCCGTGTTCGTCGCAAGCCCGGGGAGCATTTATGCCGCCGCGCTGGACGGTTCCATACGTCTGATCGAGAACCATCACGAGCAGATCGTTTCAGCGGCGGGCGGCAAGCGCCTCAATGCACTGCACGGCTGTGCCAGCGATTGCCTGTATGCCGTCGGCGATGGTGGGCGCGTGGTTCACTTCGACGGCAGTCGCTGGAGCGAAATCGAGCCGTTCACCAACATCAACCTGCTGGATGTGCTGTGGATAGCCGACGATCAGATTGTCATTGCCGGGGCCAAAGGAGGTCTCTGGATCGGCCATGGCGATATCTGGCAGCAACTCGATGCCTTTGACTACACCATCACCAGCCTTGCAGTGCAGCAGGGTCAGATCTGGCTTGCTGCAGGAGCCAACGGCGTATTCAAACTGGACGGCGATCAATTGCAGGAAAGCAAACAGGCCCCCCTGTATCGACTGGCGGCCAATGACGCGCACCTGATGGCAGTTGGCGGAGAGATCTTCGCCTGGTGGGACGGACATCAGTGGCAAGGTTGGCGTTATGAAATTGACTGACCGACCTGCTGTCACCGCAAGCACACCAGATGCAGCAAGCAATGGACATAAGTCATTAGGTAAAGGAGCACACCATGAGTGAAATCAGTCGCGCCGCGCTATTCGGCAAGTTGAACAGCGTCGCCTACAAGGCCATCGAAGCCGCCACCGTATTCTGCAAGCTGCGTGGCAACCCCTACGTCGAGCTGAGCCACTGGCTGCATCAGATCCTGCAATTGCAGGACTCCGACCTGCACCAGATCGTGCGTCAGTTCAGCATCGAGCCGGGCCGCCTGGCCAAGGACATCACCGAAGCCCTGGATCGCCTGCCGCGCGGCTCCACATCGATCACCGACCTGTCCTCCCACGTCGAGGAAGCGGTCGAGCGCGGCTGGGTCTACGGCAGCCTGATGTTCGGCGAAAACCAGATTCGCACCGGCTATCTGGTGGTCGGCATTCTCAAGACACCGAGCCTGCGCAATGCCTTGTTGGCCATCTCCCGCGAGTTCGACAAGGTCAAGGTCGAGACCCTCACCGAGCGTTTCGACGAGATCGTCGGCGCCTCACCGGAGAACGCCCTGAGCGCCACCGACGGTTTCGATGCCGGTGCGGTGCCGGGCGAAGCCAGTGGCGCCATCGCGCCAAGCGCGATGGGCAAGCAGGAGGCGCTCAAGCGCTTCACCGTCGACCTCACCGAACAGGCGCGCAGCGGCAAGCTCGACCCCATCGTCGGGCGCGACGACGAGATTCGCCAACTGGTCGACATCCTCATGCGTCGCCGTCAGAACAACCCGATCCTCACTGGCGAGGCCGGGGTGGGCAAGACCGCGGTGGTCGAAGGTTTCGCCTTGCGTATCGTCGCCGGCGACGTACCGCCAAGCCTCAAGGACGTCGAGCTGCGTAGCCTGGACGTCGGTCTGCTGCAGGCGGGCGCAAGCATGAAGGGCGAGTTCGAACAGCGCCTGCGGCAGGTCATCGAGGACGTACAGAGCTCGCCCAAGCCGATCATCCTGTTCATCGACGAAGCCCACACCCTGGTCGGCGCCGGTGGCGCGGCCGGCACCGGCGATGCCGCCAACCTGCTCAAGCCCGCGCTGGCCCGCGGCACCCTGCGTACCGTGGCCGCCACTACCTGGGCGGAATACAAGAAACACATCGAGAAAGACCCTGCGCTGACTCGCCGCTTCCAGGTCGTGCAGGTGGACGAGCCCTCCGAGCACCGCGCGATCCTGATGATGCGCGGCGTCGCCTCGACCATGGAAAAACACCATCAGGTGCAGATCCTCGACGAAGCCCTGGAGGCCGCCGTCAAGCTGTCGCACCGCTACATTCCGGCCCGTCAGTTGCCGGACAAGTCGGTCAGCCTGCTCGACACCGCCTGCGCCCGCGTAGCCATCAGCCTGCACGCCGTGCCCGCCGAAGTGGACGACAGCCGTCGGCGCATCGAGTCCCTGGAGACCGAGCGAGCGATCATCGGCCGCGAACAGGCCATTGGCGTCACCATCGGCAGCCGCCTGCTGGACGTCGATACCGCGCTGGCCGAAGAACGCCTGCGCCTGGTCACCCTGGAAACCCGCTGGGCCGACGAGAAGGCCCTGGTGGACGAACTGCTGGCCACCCGTGCCCGCTTGCGCGCCGCCGCCGAGCCGGTGGACGACACCAGCCGGGAGGCAGGCGCCGAACAGCCGGCCCTGAACGACGAGCAACGCGCTGCACTGCGCGATACCCTCGTCGATCTGCAGCAGCGTCTCAGTGCCCTGCAGGGCGAGACGCCCCTGATTCTGCCGACCGTGGATTACCAGGCGGTCGCCTCGGTGGTCGCCGACTGGACGGGCATTCCGGTCGGGCGTATGGCACGCAACGAGCTGGAAACCATCCTCAAGCTCGATCAGCACCTGAAGAAGCGCATCATCGGCCAGGATCACGCCCTGGAGATGATCGCCAAGCGTATCCAGACCTCCCGTGCCGGCCTGGATAACCCCAACAAGCCGATCGGCGTGTTCATGCTCGCGGGCACCTCCGGCGTGGGCAAGACCGAAACCGCCCTGGCCCTGGCCGAAGCCCTCTACGGCGGCGAGCAGAACGTCATCACCATCAACATGAGCGAGTTCCAGGAAGCGCACACCGTTTCCACCCTCAAGGGCGCGCCACCGGGCTACATCGGCTACGGTGAAGGGGGCGTGCTGACCGAAGCAGTACGCCGCAAGCCCTACAGCGTGGTACTGCTCGACGAGGTGGAGAAAGCTCACCCGGATGTGCACGAGATCTTCTTCCAGGTGTTCGACAAGGGCGTGATGGAAGACGGCGAAGGCCGTCAGATCGACTTCAAGAACACCCTGATCCTGCTCACCACCAACGCCGGTACCGAGATGATCGCCGGGCTGTGCAGCGACCCGGAGCTGATGCCCGAACCCGAAGGCATCGCCAAGGCACTGCGCGAACCCCTGTTGCAGATCTTCCCGCCAGCCCTGCTCGGCCGCCTGGTGACCATCCCCTACTACCCACTTTCCGATGACATGCTCAAGGCCATCACCCGCCTGCAACTCGAGCGCATCAAGAAACGCATCGAAAGCACCCACAAGGTGCCGTTCGATTACGACGACAGCGTGATCGATCTGGTGGTTTCGCGCTGCACCGAGAACGAGAGTGGCGGTCGGCAGATCGACGCCATCCTGACCAACAGCATGCTGCCGGACATGAGCCGCGAGTTCCTGACCCGTCTGCTCGAAGGCAAACCGCTGAGCGGGGTGCAGGTAACGCAGCAGAACAACGAGCTGCATTACAGCTTCGAACAGACGCCGTGAGCCCCACGATGCTGACTGCGACAGAGGACGCTAGATGGCAATAACCCAGAGCGCACGCATGGCCGTCGTCACTAGCCCCTTGGGTGGCGACGTGCTGGTGCTGCGAAGAATGGAGGGCCGGGACGAACTCAGCCGCCCCTTCGCCTACGAACTGGCGCTGATTTCCGAAGATCATGCGCTGCCACTCGATGCCCTGCTGGGCAAGCCGATGGGGCTGACCCTGCAACTGGCCGACGGTAGCGACCGCTACTTCCACGGCATCGCTGCGCGCTGCAGCCAGGCGGCTGGTAGCGGCCAGTTCGCCAGCTACCGGGTCAGCCTCAAGCCCTGGTTATGGCTGCTGTCGCGTACGTCAGACTGCCGCATCTTCCAGAACAAGACGGTGCCGGATATCGTCAAGCAGGTCTTCCGCGACCTGGGTTTCTCCGACTTCGAAGACGCCCTCACCCGCTCCTATCGGGAATGGGAATACTGCGTGCAGTACCGCGAAACCAGTCTCGACTTCGTCAGCCGGCTGCTCGAGCAGGAAGGCATCTACTACTACTTCCGCCACGAGCAGGCCCGCCACGTGCTGGTGCTGTGCGACGCCTATGGCGCACACCGGGCGGCCCCTGGCTACGCCAGCGTGCCCTACTTCCCGCTGGAAGATCAGATGCGCGAACGCGACCACATCTACGACTGGCATCTCAATCACGAAGTGCAGTCAGGTTCGCTGGAACTCAACGATTACGACTTTCAACGCCCCAGCGCGCGTCTGGAAGTGCGCTCAATCGTCTCGCGCCCGCATAGCAACGCCGGGCACCCACTGTTCGACTATCCCGGTGAATACGTACAGAGCAAGGACGGCGAGCAATACGCGCGCAATCGTATCGAGGCCATCCATACCCAGTACGAGCGCGTGCAGTTGCGCAGCAACGCGCGGGGGATCGGCGCCGGTCACCTGTTCAGCATGACCGGCTACCCACGCGCCGATCAGAACCGCGAATACCTGACGGTCAGTGCCGACTACCAGATCGTTCAGGAAGCCTTCGAGAACAATACCAGTGACGAACCGCTGCAGTTCGACAGCCGCCTCGACTGCATCGATGCCAGCCAGGTTTTCCGCCCCCTGCCACTGACCGTCCAGCCGATCGTGCAGGGGCCGCAGACGGCCATGGTGGTAGGCCCGCAAGGGGAGGAAATCTGGACCGATCAGTTCGGCCGGGTGAAGGTGCACTTCTACTGGGATCGTCACGACCAGTCCAACGAGAACAGCTCCTGCTGGATCCGCGTATCGCAGAACTGGGCCGGCAAGAACTGGGGCTCTATCCAGATTCCGCGTATCGGTCAGGAAGTCATCGTCAGCTTCCTCGAGGGCGACCCCGATCGGCCCATCATCACCGGCCGCGTCTACAACGCCGAACAAACCGTGCCTTACGACCTGCCTGCCAACGCCACGCAGAGCGGTGTCAAGAGCCGCTCCAGCAAGGGTGGCACGCCTGCTCAGTTCAATGAAATCCGCATGGAGGACAAGAAGGGCGAAGAGCAGCTGTACATCCATGCCGAACGCAATCAGGACATCGTCGTCGAGCTGGATGAGACCCACGCCATCGGCCGCGACCGCAGCAAGTCCATCGGCCGCAACGAGACCGTCGATGTCGGCGCCAACCGCACCAAGAAGATCGCCCGCAACGAGCGCTACAGCATTGGCCACAACAAGACGGTGAACATCGGCCGCTTCAAGGTCGAGAGCATCGGCATGGCCAAGATGACCAACGTCGGCCTGGGCTACAACCGCAACATCGGCATGGCGATGTTCTCGGCAGTGGGCATGAACCGCACCGATTTCGTCGGCAAGACCTGGGCCGTCTCGGCCGGCGACAAGATCGAGTTCAAGGTAGGCAGCTCGCAACTGACCCTGACGCCGGATGCCATCTACCTCAGTGCCAAGGACATCCACTTCAAGGCGCAGGATTATCTGCACGCCGATGCCCCGTCCGACATCCTGCTCAACTCGGGTACCGCACAGCCAGCGCCAGAACACAGCGGCAAGGCGGAGCCCGGCTCGCAGGTGGGCGCGCTCGCAGCGGTCGCCGGCGTCCTGCGCGGCCTCGGTTCGCAGGCCGCATCGAGCGCCCAGGGTAATGACAACCGCCCGGGCGCCGAAGCACAGGGCAGCCTCTCGTTGAGAAGCAATGCACCCGCGGCGGCCGATACGCCTGCCGCCGTTACCACCGGCCTCGGCAGCGCAGTGGATCGCATTGCCGCCCAGTCACCCGCGCTGCAGGAAGATCTGCGCTCGCTGCAGGAGCAAGGCTGGGATATCGAATACGGCCCTGCAGGCGCAGGGACATACGTGAGTCAGGAAGGTGACGTGAGCCGGATCGTCATCGACGGCGACATGCGTGGCTCGCCCGCCACAGTGACCCAACTGTTGGCTCACGAGGTGGGCCATGCCACCCACCCCTACGAGGAAAACCTTTCCTCCAAGGCTGCCTACGTCAGCGGTGCCCTGCAAGACGAAGGCGCTGCGGTGCTGAACAACATCAAGGTCCAACGGGAGATCATCGCCAACGGCGGCCCGGACATCAGCATCAATGGTTCGGCAGCCAACCATGCGGCCTACAACGCAGCCTACGACCAGCTCGTCGGCAGCGGCGATAACGCTGCAGCACGCAAGGCCGTCGGGCAGGTGTGGGGCAGCGAAACCTCATCGGTCAAGGTCGACGGCCAGTTCGTCACGTACAACGATTACTACGGCAGCTGGTATGACGATAACGTCGACGATTAAGCGACCCTTTTTCAGGCTCTTTGCCTACCTGCTCGTGGCGAGCACGGCAGCCTGTTCAACAGCGAACGAGAACCAACGGATGAACCAAGCCTCTTTCACGCTCTGGCAAACCATCGAGCAACTGGCGCAGCAAGGGCCGCTGACCAAGGCCAAGATCGAGCAGACGCTGGGCAGCACCTTGCAGCTGGACAAGCAGGATGAGCACCGCACCCGCTGGATTGGCGGAGAGGTTGTCCTGCAAGGCAACGTGCGCATCGCGCAGACGGGTTTCACGGTGCTCAACAAGGAGCATGCGGCGCGCCAGAGCACCATCGGCCTATTTCTGACCGGTGCCTGCATAGGCCGCCATGACATAGAAGCGCAGTATGGTGAACTGCTTCTGGTCTCGGCCCCGCGTGGCCGCTCACCGCACGAGACGAGCGTTTGGGAAAGCGCACGCCCCTGGGGCCAACTGCGCTTCGCGTTCAAGCAGAACAACCCCGAGTGCCTGCACAGCGTGTCGATCATTCCAGCCGCGCAATCGATACCTGGCGAAGCTTGATTCATAGCGAACGGACATAGCGTGCAGATCGATAATCGCAGTGGTTTCCCCCATGCCTGGTTCGAGAAAACGGGCCCAGGCGGCGTCGTTTACGACGTACTGGTGCTGCGCGGCACCTTCGCGCTGACCGGTAGCTATCTTCCACTGCCGCGGGCCGATGTGCAGGCACCCATCGTCTATGCCGATGAGTACGATGGCCATCCCGAAGCCAACCCCCTGCAAAGCGTGCTGCGCCGCGAAGGCGACCTGACGCTGCTCAAATCGGCCAGTGATATCTACGTCACGGGTACCGCCCGTAGCGAAGGCGGTGTCGCCCTACCTGGCTGGCTCGCCGGCATTCGCGTCGGCACACGGCGCAAGCTGCTGCAACTGCACGGCCCGCGGCGCTTCGAACGCCACGGGCAGGAGTGGCGCCTGAGCAGCGCTGAACCCGTCAACCAGGTGCCCCTCGACTACCGCTATGCCTTCGGTGGCTGCTACAGCGTGATGGCGAGCGAACAGAGCCCGGTAGAGCGGGTGTACAACCCCGATAATCCCGCCGGGTGCGGCTGGCTTCCCGGCGAGGCCGACCTGCAAACCGTGTCCCCCGAGGCCCAGGCGCAGATACGCCAATGGCTGGAGGGCGTAAGCGAGCTGCCGGCGCCACTGATCGAGGACGTCGATGCGCCAATCACCAGCCCCCATGACGCGCTGCCGCCACAAGGCTTTGCCCCCCTCGCCCGCTGGAGCCAGGCACGCCTGCAATACGCCGGCACCTACGACGAACACTGGCAGCGCGAGCGCTATCCCCTGCTGCCCGACGACTTCGACGAACGCTTCTACCAGGCTGCGCCGCCTAAGCTGATCCAGCCCGGCTACCTGGCCGGCGACGAATTCATCTCCCTGCTCGGCATGCTGCCTGAGGGCCTGACGCATTTCCGTCTGCCCGGGATCCTGGCGCTGGTATCGCTGACCCCGTTCCACGGCCGTACCCGACAAGGGCCGCTGGTGCTCGACACCGTGGCCATCGACCTGGATGCCCGGCACGTCTCGCTGATCTGGCGCGGCACCTTCGAGCGCGGCGAGCCCTGGCGGCGGCTGGCGATCGGCACGCTGGACGTCTCATCAGGACGAGATGACCGGACATGAGCGACTTTACCGTCCTGGATCCGATAGTCGTCAACTCCACCGACCTGTTCCGGTCGGACTATGGCATCGACAGCCTGGCTCAAGCGAACCAGGTAATCGACAACGCGGACGCGTTGTTCGCCCGGGACAGCCACGAGTGGGACGGTAACCGCCAGGCCTTCGACGAGACCGCGCAACGCGTCAAGCAGCGTTTCGAGGATGGTACCTACAAGGAAGGGGAACTGGCGCAGTCGCGAGCGGCCGAGGAAGGCGATGACCTGTGGGGCAACGCCCGCCACGCCGCCAACGACAGCCATGAATGGAAAGCCGTCTGCTCGGTACCGGACTTCTGCAAGGTCGGCAATGCCGTGGTGCCCTTCGACAGCTTCGCCACCATCGGCAACCAGACCCAGTCCTCACCGGACGTGAAAGCTCAGGGCGTGCCGGTGTATCGCGTCGGCGACCTGCACAAGGGCGTCCAGGGCGATGCCGGTTCCCACGTGGTCGCCGGTACTTCGCTCGGCGGCGGCTACGTCAAGTTTCTCAGCGGCCAGAACGACGTCAAGGTCAACGGTATCCCGCTGGTACGCCAGGACAGCACCTGCCTGGTCAATTGCAATGGCGCAGGTATCGGCGGTGCGCTGGGCAAGGTCGTCACTACACAGCGCGGCGCAGATACCCAGGCCGAAAAAACCGCTGAGGAGGCCAATCCGGAACTGCAGGCGCTGCTCGACGCCGAAGCCGACGAGCGCTCGCTGTGGGAGAAGACCAAAGACTTCGGTTCCGGCGCCTGGAGCAGCACCAAGCGTATCGCCGGGGCGAGCGTTGATGACCCGCTGGATACCGGCGTTGGTGTACTCAAGGGCATTGGTAACCTGCCTACCGATCTCTGGAACCTCGGCGTGATGGCCAGCAAATACAGCTCGGCGGCGGGCATCCCCCCCATTGCACTGCGCGCCCAGGTCATGGAAAAAGCCGCCCTTGCCGCCCACCAGGCCGGCGACCTGACCAAGGCCAACGAACTGGCCAGCCAGGCCAGCAAGATGATGAACGCGGGCTACGCCGATGATCTGTTCGAGCTGACCAGCGATGCACAGACCGGTGGCTCTGTACTGTCGATGTTCATACCCGGCAGCGTGGTGGTGAAGGGGGCGAGTAGAGCGGGCAAGGCAGCACGTGTACTGGATACTGCAGCGGATGCAACAAGGGGGGCCGACGTAGCATCGGATGCGGGTGGTTTGGGGCGGCGCCTGCCGGAGTCCGCCAAGGAAGCAGAAAAAGCCGCGGATGCAGCCGTGACCGGTGTGCATGTAGCCAAATTGTCAAACGCTCAACAATACGCAAAGCTAGTGAACTCAAACAAACGCTGGTCATGGGAAAAAGATTTCCCTGGTGGTGAGAACCTCACCCGAGGACAAAAGGAAGCGATAAAGCGGCAAGCAATAGCGGAGGGTTTGATACCAGATGTGCCTTTCAAACCTGGCACCAAGTTTCCAGATTTCGAGAAAGCAGGATTGGTCAGCCGGGTCGAACACCTCCCTGAGCATTTGTGGAAAACGGGCGACAAAGCGCAGTTCAAATGGCTGGATAGCCAGATACCCGGAGGTCGCCCTAGCGGGTTCACATGGCACCACTCAGAGCTGCCGGGTAGAATGGAACTTGTTCCGTTTGGGCCGCATAACATCATTACTCACTCTGGCGGTCGGTCTACAGGCATGTGGGCGGCAGGCAAGAGATGAACCAGGAGTTTGTTATGGAATTAAAAATAGTAGGCCAGATTTCAGCGCCCCCTATTGAAGCGACCACTTCACTCGAGCGTTACTGCAGAGTAAAACTGCCTCAGGATTTTATTGAGTTCCTCCAATACGGCAATGGTGGAATCCCCGAAAAAAATCTATTTATGCATGAGGGTACGGACAGACTGATTGAACGCTTTCTACCCGTTATGCTAGACCCTAACTCAGAGGATATAGGTGAGTACGACATATCGGTAGTGATGACAGCGTTGGACTCCCGACTCGGCGATGATCCTGACGAGATCGGCTGCAAGCTCATTCCTTTCGCAGCGCTTTTTTCTGGTGACTTTCTCTGCTTAGATTTTCGGAAAAACGCTGAATGCCCTGAGGTAGTACTTTGGGATCACAACCAATCCGATGATTTCGCTCCGCATACGGAGCCAGTTGCACCCTCCTTCGCCGACTTTAAGACCCAGCTATTCACTTGAAAACCGAAAAAGACTCGGGCATATACAACTACTATCAGTAGACTAAATAGCGTCTACAAGAACTCAAACCCGCCCCCCGAATACCTCATCACTGAGGCGAAGTACAACTCATCGCAGCTCAGCAAGAGATTGGCCGATGGCACCAATCAGATGGATGATGCCTGGGTCATGAAGCGCCTCGATAGGCCAAGACTTATCGACAGTTCTGGCAATGTGGTCAGGGGTAACGCCGAAAAGGTTCCGGGATTTTGAGACAGAGGGGCAGATCAATGCCGCGCGATACGCTAAAGAGCAAAGAGTTCTTCGACAAATGGATTTCGTATGACCTGGAGAGAATGCAACAGAAGCAGAACCGTCTCGACTCTGGAGGCATACCGCTGCCCTACGGCAAGGTGACCGCCGCTGCGGATCTCTGCAATAAGGCGCTTGAAGTCATCGTCATGAGCTATTCGCGTGGCGACCGGGTTGCCGATTTTAGCGGCCATGTAGTCAGACTGCTCGCTGAGCGTGAGCAACTCAAAGCGCTGTGCGACGCCCTGCCTAAGGACGAGCAAAAAAAACGCATCCAATATGAGCGACTGAGTTTCGACAACTACCTGGATTTCTTCTGGTGGCTCTCTCTGGCCGTCTGTCTCGGTATGGACGAAGCACACCTTGAGCGCGTAATCGCGCTGATCAACAACGCAGGCCAGGACGCGCTACTGGATCGTATCGCCGTGAAACTCGGCGCTCATCAGCGTGCCGTATCCAACGAATTGGTGTTCCCCAAGCAATATGCGCTGTTGCTGCAAGCACTGGATGCGCCTTCGCAAGAGCAATCCAATCTGGTCAAGAAATTCCTCGACGGCTGGTACAAAGGCAACAAGAACCTTGCAGCGTGGTACGACAACCATAAGGGCGAAGACACCGGCTACGTTGGTTATTGGTGTTTCGAAGCCGCACTGGTGGTGAAGCTATTTGGAATAGACGATTCGTCTTTCAGAACGCATGCGCACTATCCGGCTGACTTAGTTCACAACACCTGATTTCTATAGCATCGCTTCACCCGCAATCGCCTGCACCGATATGGGATGTGAATCAGTGATTCGTATCGGTCAGGCTCCTAATCAGGCACAGGTCTGCTTCGCCACCATCGGCAATCAGACCTAGTCTTCGCTCGACGTCAAACGTCGGCTACCTGCACAAGGGCGTCTAGGGCGATGCCGGTTCCCACGTGGTAGCCGGCACCTCGCTCGGCAGCGGCTACGTCAAGTTCCTCAGCGGCCAGAACGACGTCAAGGTCAACGGTAGTCCCGTGGTGCGCTAGGACAGCACCACCTGCCTGGTCAGTTGCAATGGCGCAGGTGTCGGTGGTGCATTGGGCAAGGTCGTCACCACCCAGCGCGGCGCAGATACCCAGCCGAAAAAACCGCCGAGGAGGCCAACTCGGAACTGCAGGCGCTGCTCGACGCAGAAGCCCACGAGCGCTCGCGGTGGGAGAAGACCAAAGACTTCGGTTCCGGCGCCTGGAGCAGCACCAAACGCATCGCCGAGGCCAGCACTGACGACCCGCTGGATACCGGCGTTGGCATACTCAAGGGCATCGGCAACCTGCCTACCGATCTCTGGAACCTCGGCGTGATGGCCAGCAAATACAGCTCGGCGGCGGGCATCCCCCCAATCGCGCTGCGCGCCCAGGCCATGGAAAAGGCCGCCCTTGCCGCCCACCAGGCCGGCGACCTGACCAAGGCCAACGAACTGGCCAGCCAGGCCAGCAAGATGATGAACGCGGGCTACGCCGGGGATTTGTTCGAGCTGACCAGCGATGCACAGACCGGTGGCTCTGTACTGTCGATGTTCATACCCGGCAGCGTGGTGGTGAAGGGGGCGAGTAGAGCGGGCAAGGCAGCACGTGGAGTGCGAGTTCTGGATGAGGCGGCCGACGCCGAGAAAGCCGCATATGTAGGCAAGAGTTCGGGCCCTGGGGTGCACGTCAAGGCGGCAACAGGCGAGAAGGCGGCACATGAGGCCATGGTAGGTAAAGGATACGAGCCTCTGGGTAAAACGGACGGCAATTACAAGCCCGGGCAGAACGGCATTGATGGTGTCTACAAGAATTCAAACCCGCCTCCCGAGTACATCATCACCGAGGCGAAGTACGGCTCATCGCAGCTCAACAAGAGATTGGCCGATGGCACAAATCAGATAGATGATGCCTGGGTAAGAAACCGATTGGATGCACAAGTTGGTAAAAGGCAGGCTGATGCCATTCGCGCGTCCATGCGCCGCGGAGATGTTCAAAAGTGGGTACTTCGTGTTGGCGAGGATGGCAAGGTAAACGCCAAGCTGGTTGACAGTGCAGGTAACGTAATCAGAGGCAATGCTGGGAAAGTTCCGAATTTTTAAAGGAAATAATTGATGACTCGTGACAACGTGAAAACGACGGCGTATTTCGATGAATGGATTGATTACGATCAAGATGTAATCCAACAAATACGCGACGAACTAGAGTCCAACTCCTTGGCGCCATATGGCAGGGTTCAGGCGGCATATGACCTTGCCAAGAAAATTCTTGATCGCATCATAATGCGCTACTCAAGAGGGGATAGCCTTACCGGTTTTCGCGATGACCTCAAAAGCCTGTTGGCTGTCCGTGAGCAACTGAAGTTATTGTGCGATGCATTGCCATCGGACGAGCAAAAGAACCGTTTCCAATATGAGCGACTGAGTTTCGACAACTATCTGGATTTCTTCTGGTGGCTCTCTCTGGCCGTCTGTCTCGATATGGACGAAGCACACCTTGAGCGCGTAATCGCGCTGATCAACAACGCAGGCCAGGACGCGCTACTGGATCGTATCGCTGTGAAACTCGGCGCTCACCAGCGTGCCGTATCCAACGAATTGGTGTTCCCCAAGCAATATGCGCTGTTGATGCAAGCACTGGATGCGCCTTCGCAAGAGCAATCCAATCTGGTCAAGAAATTCCTCGACGGCTGGTACAAAGGCAACAAGAACCTTGCCGCGTGGTACGACAACCATAAAGGCGAAGACACCGGCTACGTTGGTTATTGGTGCTTTGAAGCAGCACTGGTAGTGAAGCTATTTAGAATAGACGATTCGTCTTTCAGAACGCATGCGCACTATCCGGCTGACTTAGTTCACAACACCTGATTTCTATAGCATCGCTTCACCCGCAATCGCCTGCACCGATATGGGATGTGAATCAGTGATTCGTATCGGTCAGGCTGCTAATCAGGCACAGGTCGCAACTTCGCCAGTATCGACAATAAGACCAAGTCCTCACCGGACGTGAAAGCCCAAGGCGTGCCGGTGTATCGAGTCGGCGACCTGCACAAGGGCGTTCAGGGCGATGCCGGTTCCCACGTGGTGGCCGGTACTTCGCTCGGCGGCACTACGTCCAAGCACACGATCATAAACCCTACAGGTCAATGAAATGACACCCGAAATTCAACAGCTGCAGCAAACCATCGCACAAGGTGTGTACGAAGTGCTGCCAGAGGACGGTTGGACAGACGCTACCTATTCGTTCCAGGCCATTACCCGTTTTTTTTCGGAGACCGGCCACTATCTGCTCAATGACGTAAAAACAGTGTCGTTCGTCGCGGAAGATGAAGTAAGCGATGCGTTTCGCGAGCTACGTACCAAAATGGCAGCCCTCCATGAAAACGGGCATGCCTGGTACACCGCTACGTTCACACTTACCCCTGACGGCAACTTCAAATTCGATTTCATCTACGACGAACTACCTGCGTTCGAGATAATTCCATCTCCGGACAAATGGGCTGACGAATTCCGTACCTACCCACGACCGGAGCTGCAGGATCTTGTTCCACAGCAGCCGAAGCTCTAGGGTTGAAGCGACATAAAGTGGTCACAAACCAAAACGGACTTCATGACGTGACTCGCACAGTCGTCTTACTGGTGCAGGAAGCCTCCGATAAATCCCATTAATGGATAGTAATTGCTGACATGACTCGCTTTCAGCGTATCCAGGCCAGCGTTCCCGCAGGCGTCGAGCTCCCCGATGCGCTGCGCCGAATCTGCGACTATCTGGATGAAACCGATTACCCCATCAGCGGCTGCATGCGCCTCAGGCCCGACGACTACGGTGGCCTGCTCGCCTGGTTCGATGGCGACGCAGCCATGGCTGCCCACTTCGCCTGCTTCGGCGCCGGCCCGGATGGTTCGATGATCGCCTTCTGGCTGCTCGGCGGCACCGACGCGCGGCAGGCACCGGTGGTTCATCTGGATTCGGAAGCTTGTGACAATCGAGTGCTGGCGAAGAACTTCCAGGACTTCCTGCTCCTGTTCGGCATCGGCTACGACGAGCTGGGCTTCGCCGACCTGAACCAGCCACCCGATGATCCAGGCTCGGCAGAAAATCTGCGGGCCTGGCTGCACGTCGAGTTCGGCCTGACCTGTCCGGCAACGGGTGCCAGCATCGTCGAAGAGGCCAACCGGGCATGCCCCGACATTCAGCATGCCATCGATGCGTGGCTCAGGAATCGGTACGGCGAATAGACTTGAGCGGTGCATGCCGTCTATGAATCTGTACGCCCATTTACAAGCGGTACATGACCAGAGCAGTTTTCTGGTGTTTGTCAGGGCTCTGCTGGCAGACCGGCGCGCCGCCATTGAAATGGAGCAAGCAAGCAGAGAAAGTGACTGGGCCAACAGCAGTCTTGCAGACTTTCTAGAGCGCGCACTGGCATGGGTCGAAGATAGCGAGTTCGGTGATCGCCAGGACTTGGCTGGAGCGAACCCGTGGCAGTGGCGATCACCCTGATCGACACGTCTTTCATTGCTCACCATCGTGGCTTGGCGCGGCCCTTGACGACCCGGCAGGCTCCTCACGCCAGCCGCCGCCCAGCGCCCGTGCCAGATTGACGCTTGCCTGCAGGTGCAGCATGCGCAGTCGTGCCGCTTCATCTTCCGCGCTGTAGAGGCTGCGCTGCGTATCGAGCAGCGTGAGCAGGGTTTCGGCGCCGGCACGGTAGCGGGACTCGGCCAGGCGGAAGGCACGCTCGGCCTGCCGCAGTACCTCGTCCTGGGCCTGCTGCTGCGCAGCGCTGCCGCTCAACCCATTGAGCGCCACCTCGACCTCGGCGAAGGCGGTGATCAGCGCACCGCGATAATCGGCCAGCAGCTCCTCACGCTGCGCCATGGCCAGATCACGGTCGGCGCGCAGGCTGCCACCGTCGAAGATCGGCGCGGTCAGCGCACTGCCGAGGGAGTACAGCGGATTGGCGAATACCCGTGAGGCGCTGTCGGCACTGCCGCCGAGCGTGGCGCTAAGGCTGAGGCGCGGCAGGAGAGCGGCGCGAGCGGCCTGCAGATTGGCATTCGCAGCCGCCAGGTTGGCTTCGGCACGGGCCAGATCCGGGCGCGCCAACAGCAGCTCGCTGGGGATGCCTGCGCCGATATCGGGCATGGGCAGTTCGAACAAACGCGCCTGGCTGGCCGGCAACTGATCCACGCGCGCACCGAGCAATACGGCCAGGGTTGCCAGGCTGTCCTCACGTTGCTGGGTGACGGCTGCCAGCTCACGCCGCTGCAGGGCCACCACGCCACGTTGCTGGGCCAGCGCCAGCGACGTGGCCGCACCGGCGCTCTGCCGCGCCTCGACCGTACCCAGCACGCGCTCGGCGTTTTCCAGATTGAGGCGAGCGATGCGCTGGCGCTCCTGCAAGCCAACAGCGTCCAGCCAGGCCGATGCCACTGCGGCGCTCAGGGAGACCTGCAGGGCATCGCGGTCGAACTGGCTGGCATCGCGCGCAAAAGCGGCACTGTCGCGACTGGCGCGCAGGCGCCCCCAAAGGTCGACTTCATAACTGGCGGCGACATTGCCGCGGTAGGCATTGCCATCGACATCCGCGTTACCGCCCAGGCGTGCCTGGCGCTCGGCGGCAAGATTGCCATCAAGGCGCGGCGACAGTTCGGCACCCGCGCGGCGTGCGGTTGCATCGGCCTGGCGCAGGCGCGCCACGGCGGCGGCCAGACTCTGATTGTCGCGCAGGGCCTGCGTCATGAAGGCGTCGAGCTCGCTGCTGGCAAAGGCCCGCCACCACTGCTCACGAGGCGCCGGGGCAGGTTCGGCAGCGGCGTTACGCCAGTGTTCGGGAGCGGTGGGCAGGTCTGCCGGCGCATCGGCTGTCTGGGTACAACCGCCCAGTAGCAGCGCGGCCAGCAGGCCGGAGACCAGATAAGGCGTCATCGATAATCCTGTCATTGCACGGCCAACGCGACGACCGGGTCGAGCTGCGCCGCGGTCTTGGCGGGCAGGTAGCCGAACACCAGGCCGGTACCTACCGAGCAGGCGAATGCCAGCAGCATGGCCGACAGCGAGAACACCAGCGGCACGTTCCAGGCGATCAGCAGCGCACCGAACAGCAACCCGGTGACCACCCCGACACTGCCACCGACCAGCGTCACCAGCACCGACTCGGTGAGAAACTGGCGCAGGATGTCGCGCTGCCGGGCGCCGGTGGCCATGCGAATGCCGATCTCGCGGGTGCGCTCGCGTACCGTCATGAGCATCACGTTCATCACGCCGATACCGCCGACCAGCAGAGATACGGCGGCGATCAGGCCAAGCATCAGGGTCATGCTCTGCCGCGTCTTGGCCTCGGCCTGCAGCTTGGCGGCGGAGTTGTAGACGCGAAAATCCTGACGACCATGGCGCTGCAGCATCAGCTCTTCGAGCGCGGCCTGGGCTTGGGCGACCAGGTCGCTGCGCTTCACTTCGATGGCCCCGTAGCTCTCGTCACGCAGCTTGGGAAACACCCGCACCACACCCGTGCTGTGCGGCACCAGCACCTGCTCGTCGGGGTAGTTGCCACCCGCTTCACTGCCCTTCTCGCTCATCACCCCGATGACCTCGAAGGGTGAACTGTTGATCAGGATGATCGTGCCGAGCGGATCGCTGCCATCCGGGAACACGCTGGTGTAGACCTCATGACCAAGCACCGCCACGGGCGCGATCTCGCGGTTCTCCGCGGCGCTGAAGAAGCGCCCGCGCGCCACCGGCCAGCGGTGAATGTGCGGCAGGTTCTCGCCGACGCCGAGCACTTCGGTCTGCAGCGCCTGCTGGCCGTGGCGGATCAGTGCCGGATCACGCAGCACCGGCATCACCCGGGCCACCTCGCGCAGCTTGCCAATCGCCTCGAAATCGCTCTCGGTGAGCACCCCGATTGGGCCGCCGGTACGCGGCACGTCGCTGGACACGTACATCATGTTGGCGCCCATCACGCCCATTTCGGCGACCACTTTCTGCCGGGCACCTTCACCGACGGCAAGCATGACGATCACCGAGGCCACGCCAATGACGATGCCCAGCAAGGTCAGCGCGGTACGGAAACGGTGGATCAACAACACGCGCCAGGCGCCACGCATCATCTCGCCCAGCTCGCTGAAGAAGGAGGCGCCGCTGTCGCGCCCGGCCTGGCGCATGTCCGGGGCAGGCAGCGCGTTGCTCGGTAGCGTGGCGCCGCTGTCGCTGATGATTTCCCCATCGCGGATCTCGATCACCCGCCGCGCCTGTGCAGCGACGTCACGGTCGTGGGTGATCAGAATGATGGTGTGCCCGGCGTCTGCCAGCTCGTGCAGCAGCGCCATCACCTCCTCGCCGCTGCGGCTGTCCAGCGCGCCGGTGGGTTCGTCGGCAAGGATGATGCGCCCGCCATTCATCAGCGCCCGGGCAATCGATACGCGTTGCTGCTGGCCGCCGGACAATTGGCCTGGCCGGTGCTCCAGGCGCTCGTCCAGCCCCAGCCGACGCAATAGCGCAGATGCCCGCTCACGGCGCTGCTCGGCGGGCATGCCGGCGTAGATGGCCGGCACTTCGACGTTCTCCCGCGCTGACTCGGTGGCGATCAGGTGATAGCCCTGGAACACGAAGCCGAACGCCTCGCGCCGCAGCCAGGCCAGTTGATCGACATCAAAGGCCGCCACGTCCTCGCCGGCGAAGCGGTAAGTACCGGCACTGGGGCGATCCAGGCAGCCGAGCATGTTCATCAGCGTCGATTTGCCGGAGCCGGACGTGCCGACGATGGCGACGAACTCACCCGCCTGGATCGACAGGCTGATGCCACGCAGCACATCGACGGCTGGCGCGCCGTTCTCACCCCCGTAGGTGCGCCTGATGCCCTGCAGTTCGATCAGCGCTGCTGTTGTTGGAGCTACCACTGGAACCTCGACATGCCCGAATCGGCCGGCGCATCGCCCGTCACCAGGCGCTCGCCTTCCTGCAGACCCTCGAGGATTTCCGCCACCTGGCGATCTCGCGCACCGACTTTCACTGCACGCTGTTGCGCCTGGTTCCCGGCAAGAACACGCACCTGATAATTACCCGGTTTGCCCTGCAAGGCATCCAGCGGAGCGGTCAGCACACCCTTCGCCGAGGCGGTGACGAACACCACCTGGGCGGTCATCTGCGGCATCAGCTCGCCGTCGTTGTTATCCACTTCGAACAGCACGGTGTACTGCACCACCTTTTCCGGTTCGGCGGCACTACTGCTCGCCTCACCCTGCCCGGTGGTGGTCACCGGTGGCGCGGGCAATACCTGGCGTACCGTACTGCGCCAACGCCGCTCGTCACCGCCGAGGGTAGTGAAGTACAGCGGCAGGCCTGCCTTGACCCGGCGGATATCGGCCTCTGAGACGCGCGTCCAGCCGGTCATGCTGCGCAGATCGGCGATACGCATGACCGTGGGCGTCTGATAGGTGGCGTTGAGGGTCTGCCCTTCTTTCACGTCGACGCCCAGCACCGAGCCGGCGATGGGTGCGTAGATGCGTGTGTAGCTCAGTTGTGCCTCGTTGCGTTTGAGCAGTGCCTGGCTTTCGGCGATCTTCGCGCGCAGGTTGTCGAGCCGCGCCCTGGCCGATTTGTAGCCCGCGGCGGCGGCCTGCACGTCCTCTTCGCGGGTGGCGTCGAGCCTGGCCAGGTGGGTTTGCCGCTCGTGCTGCTGACGCGCCAGCAGCAACTGCGCCTGCTGTTCTTCCAGTTGCGCGCGCAAACCCTGCAGAGCCGCGCGGTCGGCCTCCACGGTGGCCTCATGCAGGCTGGCGTCGATTTCGGCGAGCAACTGGCCCTTTTCCACCTGATCACCGGGTTCCACATGCAAGCGCATGATCTGCCCGGAAACCTGGGCGCCGACATCCACCGAGTAGCGTGGCTGCAGGGTGCCGATGGCGACCACCGTAGCTTCCACATCGCCACGGCCAACCACAGCGGTTTCATAGGCTGGCGTCGGCTCGCCGTTGAACCAGGCCAAAGCGATGACCGGCACGAGCGCGACCGCGGCGAGCAGCCAGCGCCGGCGAATGGGGAAAGGGGAAAACGTCATGACGGGCCCGACCTCTGCCTGAGCATCCAATAACCATCCCCGACGTCAGCCGAACCTGCGCTCGCACTCAGGCAAACGAAGGCAGCGCGACACGCCAGGGTGAGGTGCAAGGTGAAAGACGCAATGCGCCTGTGCAGGCGCCTTGCAACTCATGGAGAGCGGGAAAATATCCGGCTCTTACCACCCAAGACGGATGAGCCCATGAAAACCCGGCGCCTTCAGCCCGAACAAATGAAACAAAATGTTTCACAACTGTAACAGCACCGACAGTGGGAGGTTTCGGATCAGGGAAATACAAGCCCAGGCTAGTGCGAATATCTCATGGCTGGAGAACCGTAGAGCGATCACAGCAACGCACACTGCGCCGGTATATCCTGCTGGCCCTCAAAGACGTGCCGCGAAAGGAATCCCCATGCACAGCAACCCTTACGCCATTACCCAGGTTGAATCCGGCCTGTCGGGCGAAGCCAGGCAGTCGTCGGGGCTGCCCATGCGCCTGTTGCTCACGGCGATGCTCTGCTGCGCAGCGGGCCTGACGATCCACTGGATCATCATGTGGCTGACCTTGGGGCCCGAATACCTGCAAGCCTATCTGAACGATCTGTGGCCGCTTGCGACCTCCTGGCTCACTGCGCTGGCGGTCGATGGCTGCAGTGCGCTGCTGCTGACCCGCTACTACCTGCAGCGTCACAACCTGGTGACCGTCACCCGCCCCGGGCGGCTTATTGCGCTCTTCGTAGGCTTCTACTTTGTTGCCTTCACTCTGGTTAGTCTGTTCTTCAGACTGCTGTGGATTCAGTTGATTACATGGATCTACGAAAGCGACTTTGGGATATCTCCCAGACTGCTCGTGCAGCCGGTGAACCTCCTTTTGTTCGTGTTGGCGGTGCTACTGCCGCTGTGGCTCAGCCTGCACCTGATGCGGCGCACGGCCCAGGTTGAAAGCGGGCTCGGTCGGGTCGGCCGTGGCGAGACTGCGCTGGCCTTCGGTCTGCTGTTCTGCGTGATCTATATGAAACTGCTCACGCTGCTGCCGATCGGCGTCATCAATCCCTACGGCATGGAGTGGCTGCAGGCTGTCGGCAGTGCTTCCGGGCTCATGTACGGGCTGATCGCCCTGCTCGCCGCCCGCGGGGCGCTACCGCCGCAGTTGCCGCAGCTGGCTGTCGGTCGTCTGCTGGCAAGCGTGCTGGTGTGCATGGGTATCTGGTTGGTCGTGGCGACCGTGCTTTGCGTCGTGCTGCTGGTGGTTTTGTATTCCGGTTCGGAGTTCATGGCCATGGCGCTGGTAGTGCTGTTCGGGCTCCTGCTAATGGCGCTGCTCTGGCCACTGACGCGCCTGAGCCTGCGCTGGGTCTATCGCCCGGCGCCGGCCTGAGTTGCTTGAGCGGCTTGCAGTGCGGGACAATCCGCGCCGATTCAGGCCAGCGGATATCCACAGCATGCAGCAGCGCACCGTTCTCTTCGACCTCGACGGCACCCTGACCGACCCGCGCGAGGGCATCACCCGTTCGGTGCAGTACGCCCTGGCGCAGCTGGATATCCATGAGCCCGATCTGCAGGCCCTGGAGCACTTCATCGGCCCGCCGCTGCTGCAGTGCTTCATGCACACCTACAGCCTCAGCGAGGCACGCGCCTGGGATGCGGTGAACCACTACCGGGTGCGGTTTCGCGACGTCGGGCTGTACGAAAATCAGGTGTTCGACGGCGTGGTCGAGCTACTGCAACTGCTGCGCGAGCAAGGGCGCACGCTGTATATCGCCACCAGCAAACCCACAGTGTTCGCCACGGAGATCGCCCGCCACTTCGATTTCGGTCGCTACTTCAAGACGATCTATGGCAGTGAGCTGGATGGCACACGTACCAACAAGGTGGAACTGATCGCCCACCTGCTTGAGCAGGAAGGCCTCGATCCTGCCGATACGCTGATGATCGGCGACCGCAAGCACGACCTGATCGGCGCTCACAGCAACGGCCTCGATGCCGTGGCGGTAGGTTATGGCTTCGGCAGCCTGGAAGAGTTGAGCGGCGAACGGCCGGCCCATCACTTCCAGACGCTGGCGCAGTTGCACCAGGCCTTCGCTGGCTGAGGGCTACATCATCCTCGAACCGGTGAGGTCATTGCGCTGATAGATCACCTTGCGAGTGCCGTTGTCGCACGTGCCGATCACCATGCTGTCGTCCTCGACCTCTTCGTTCGTGACGATCTCCAGCGTATAGCTGGCAACGCCCGCAGCCTGGATCTTCACTTCGATCTCCTGCCTGAGCTCCTCGCACGACTTGGGCGCGGCCCAGGCATTGCTGCCCAACAGGCCAAGCACCAGCATCACTGCCGTCCATCCTTTCATCACGACCTTCCTCTGCGTGTTGTTCACTTCTCTCGGACAGCATCTAGCGCTTGCAGTTGTATAAGCCGTTGCTCATCAGACAAAGCACCCAGCTCTGCCACCCGGCGATAGAACGTCGGCCAGTCGCCCTGCGCCTCGCGGAACAGGCCGGCAAAGGCCTCCACCCAGCGATCGTAAAGACCGAAGGGCAGCAACTTGGCGTTGTTCAGCGGCCCGTTGATCCAGCCATCGTAATAGCCGACGCCTTTCCATTGCGTGGCCTGCAGCTGCCGGTACTCGTCGCGCAGACGGTCGAATTCGGCTTGCTTGCCAGCACGCATCGCGTCGGCATCGAGGCCGCTGGCGTAGAGGGCTTCCAGGCGCGCGCGACTGGCCAGCACCAGTTCGCTGAACTGCTCGCGCGGCTGAACCGGCAACGCCTGCGCAGCCGGCAAGCCCCGTGCAGCACGCCACTGGCGCAACCCCTCCCTCTCGACGAAGGTGGCATAGGACTCGTTGAAAGCGGTGTCGCCGGCCAGGTAATACTGCTGGTGCGCCAGTTCGTGGAAAATCACCGCGACCAGACGTTCGTCGCTCCAGCGCAGCATGGTGTTGAGGATCGGATCATCGAACCAACCCAGGGTCGAATAGGCCTCCACCCCGCCCAAATAAGTGTCGAGCCCCTGTGCATCGAGCAGTGCCGCCGCGCCGCGAGCACGGTTCTGCTCATAAAAACCGCGGTAAGCCACGCAGCCGGCGATTGGAAAGCAGTGCAGTTGCGGCTGCAGGGAAAACTCCGGGGTGGCGAACAGGTTCCACACCACGAACGGCCGTTGTAGATCGGCATACAGGCGATAGCTGCGATTGTCCGGCAGGCCCAGATGCTCGCTGGCGAAGCTGCGCGCCTCCTGGGACAGCGCCAGGCGCTGGCGCAGTTGCGGCTTGGTCGATGGATCGTCGATCAGCGCCTGCACCGGTTGCCGCGCGTGCAGCAACTGCAGTTGCCCGCGGGCCAGCTGGCCGTAGTAATCGACCGTGCTGCAGCCTGCCAGCAACAGCGCGAACAGGGGAACCGCCACACGGCGCGGCAGGTCGACAAGATAGGAGGTGCAATGTGCGAGCATGGCGGTCGTCATGGCAGATAAGCACCTCATCCTACCGCGAAGTCGCGGCGGCTTTGCGCGATACTGCAGCATCTTCATTTCGCGCCCACGGGAGACACCACGATGCGCCAGCCTGTTCTGCTTGCTAGTTTGTTGTTGCTCGGAGCCTGCGCCTCGCCCCTGCCGGCAGCCAATCCAGATATGGCATGGATCGACCTCAAAAGCGAAGGCATCGATTTGCTGATGGCCGAACGCCTGGATCGTCAGCGCGTCGATGACGGGCGCTACTTTCAGGTCACGCCGGGAGCACACGAACTGGACATGCGTTTCCGCTTTGAGGTCAGTAGCGGAGGAGGCGGATCGATAATGTCCGAGCCGCAGGAACTGACGTGCGATATCCGCATTCGCTACGACGACTTCAAGGCCGGTCAGCGCTACCGCGTCGAAGCACGCTCGATAGTGATGCGTGGCCAGGCAATTCTCTATGACGCCGAGCGCAACGTGCTGGCGCGCGGCAAGAATCTGCGCTGTGGGAGTTTCTAACGGGATTTTGCGAGGGGAAACGGCCTCAGCCGCGACGGGCGTCGCGACTGGGCTGCGGTACTGAGCAGGCGATTACGCCTCCAGTACGACTTCCAGGGTGATTTCCGCGTTCAGAACCTTGGAGACCGGGCAGCCGGTCTTGGCGGCTTCTACCGCCTTCTCGAATGCGGCACGGTCAGCGCCTGGCACCTTGGCCTTCAGCGACAGGTGCACTGCGGTGATGGCAAAACCACCATCCTGCTTGTCGAGGGTGACTTCAGCCTTGGTGTCGATGCTCTCGGCGGTCATGCCCGCCTCGCCCAGCTCCTTGGACAGCGCCATGGAGAAGCAGCCGGCATGTGCAGCGCCGATCAGCTCTTCCGGGTTGGTGCCGGGCTTGTCTTCGAAACGGGTGTTGAAGCCGTAAGGCTGCTCGGAGAGCACACCGCTCTGGGTGGAAATGGTGCCTTTGCCGTCTTTGATGCCGCCCTGCCAATGGGCCGATGCTGTCTTCTTCATCTCTATGCTCCTGTTGATGAGGGGTACAGAGTTCAGAGAGACAGCAGCCCGGCAAGTTCGAGTTTTTTGACCCCGCTGTCAATCAGGCGATCAGCGCAGCCCGGCGAGAATATCGAAGGCGTGCAGGCGGTCGGCGAAGTCATAGTGGTCGCAGGTGAAGATCAGCTCGTCGGCCTGGGTCTGCTCCAGCAACACCTCCAGGCGCGCGCGGATCTTCTGCGGGCCGCCGATCACCGCCATGCCCAGGAAGCTGCCCACCGCATCACGCTCATGAGGCAGCCACAACCCTTCCATCGACTCCACCGGCGGACGCTGCACCAGGCTCTGGCCGCGAATCAGCGAGAGGATACGCTGGTAGGCGGACGTGGCCAGGTGCTGGGCCTGCTCGTCGGTATCGGCTGCCATCAACGGCACGCCGAGCATCACATAGGGTTTGTCGAGCGTCTCGGATGGCTTGAAGGCATTGCGGTAAACCCGAATGGCCTCGTGCACGTAGCGTGGCGCGAAGTGCGAAGCGAAGGCGTAAGGCAAACCGCGCTCGCCGGCCAACTGGGCACTGAACAGGCTGGAACCGAGCAGCCAGATCGGTACGTTGGTGCCGGTACCCGGTACGGCGAGGACTCGTTGATCCGGCGTACGTGGGCCCAGGTAACGCTGCAGTTCGGCAACGTCCTGAGGAAAATCGTCGGCACTTCCGGAGCGCTCGCGGCGCAAGGCCTGAGCGGTGAACTGGTCGGCGCCCGGCGCACGCCCAAGGCCCAGTTCGATGCGCCCCGGATAGAGGGTCGCCAGAGTGCCGAACTGTTCGGCGATCACCAGCGGCGCGTGGTTGGGCAGCATCACGCCACCGGAGCCCAGGCGGATACGCGAGGTTCCGGCGGCCAGATAGCCAAGCAGTACAGCAGTCGCGGAGCTGGCGATACCGTCCATGTTGTGGTGTTCGGCGACCCAGAAGCGATTGAAATCCAGGGATTCGACGTGCCTGGCCAGCGCCAGGGAGTTGTGCAGCGCCTGCTCTGGGCTGCCGGTATCGCGGATCGGCGCCAGGTCGAGAACGGAGAAGGGAAGTTTCGCGAGTGCAGTCATGAGAAAAAACCTTGGCTGTGGATAAAGCCAGGGCTTTATCCGAGTAAAACAGTAGGTCTTATCCTACGCCTCCAGATGGGTTGAGACCACCTCATGGCAAAAATTGCAGGCAGTAAAAAGCCGGCATCGCAGAGGCTGCGAGCCGGCTTTCGACCATCATCATCAGTTGCGCTGGTAGACGATTTCCTTGGTGTCGCCACCGCAGGTGCCGACCACTTGACGGTCAGTCACGCTGCCTTTGTCGACCACTTCCAGGGTGTAGGACGCCACGCCATTGGCTTGGATCTTGGCGTCGATCTCACCTTTCAGCTCTTCGCAATCTTTAGCTGCGAACGCCGAACCAGCGAGGGCCATCAGGCCTACTGCAAATAACACTTTTCTCATCACAAACGCTCCCTCGTTACCAGTGAACTACTCCGGGCGCCAAAAAGTGGCCCGTTTCAATAAAGCCGCAGATTGCCGTTATGACAAGTAAGCGCGACTGCAGATGCCCGTGGTCAGCTGTTGGCGACGCGGAAGCCGACCTTCAGGGTGACCTGGTAATGGGCCACCGCGCCATCGGCGATGTGACCACGGGTTTCGGTGATTTCGAACCACTCCAGATGACGAATGCTTTTGCTGGCTTCGGCCAGGGCATTGCTGATGGCATCTTCGATGCTGGTCGACGACGAGCCAACCAGCTCGACCTTCTTGTAGGTGTGATGATCTGACATATCCGCCTCCAGGGCTGGTAAAGAAAAGTGGGCTGAGTGCCCTTAATCAATCAGTCCTCGGAGAGCGCAGCTAAGTTCAGGTTTTCGATTGCCATGCCACTGACGATTGCTCGCCTGGAGCGCCGCACAATAGAATGAGAAGTATTCATATCAACTCGTGGAACGACCCTGCCGTGTCCAGCCCGTCCACCGCACTGGGATTCTTTTTCAGTGATCACCATCGCTGGCTGCTGCAGCATGTGCAGCGCCGTCTGCGCAACCAGGCCGACGCCGAGGACACGGCTGCAGAGACCTTTTGCCAACTGCTCGCCGCCAGGGTCGATCCCGATAGCATCGAGCAGCCACGGGCCTATCTCTCTACCATCGCCCGACGCCTGATCTATGACCGCCATCGGCGTCGCCAGTTGGAGCTGGCTTACCTGGCGCGCCTCGCCGCCCTGCCGGAAGAACTCGCACCCTCGCCGGAAGAGCGCCACCTGCTGCTCGAAGCGCTGGCTGCCATCGACCGTGCTCTCGACGGCCTGCCGTTGGTGGTCAAGCGCGCCTTCCTGTACAGCCAGCTGGATGGCCTAACCTACGTCGACATTGCCGCACGCCTGAACGTTTCCGAGCGCACCGTTGGCCGCTATATGACCCAGGCCCTGCGCCAATGCTACCTGGCACAGCTGACCCCATGAGACAGACACGCTTAGACCCGGCCGCCGAACAGGCCATCGACTGGATGGTCAAGCTGCGTGCCGGGCGCACCAGCCAGGCGCAACAGGCGCGTTTCGAGCAGTGGCTGCACAGCGACGCAGCTCACGCCAACGCCTGGACCACGCTGCAGCACAGCCTGGGCCAGCCCTACGACACCCTCCGTAAATTGAACAAACAGCTCCCCAGCGGCACGGCGCAGGAGCTGCTGCTTCAACCGAGCTCGTCACGACGCAACCTATTGCGCGGCCTTGCCGCATTCGGCCTGCTTGGCGGCGCAACCTGGTTAGGCGCGCGTAGCCAGCCTGGCCAGGCGCTGCTGGCAGACTTCAGTACCGGTACTGGCGAACGCCGCCATCTGCAACTAAGTGACGGCAGCAGCCTCGACCTGAATGCCTCCAGCGCTGTCGATCTGCACTTCAACAGCCGGCAGCGCCTATTGCTGCTGCGTCACGGCGAGCTGGTGGTGCAAGTTGCGGCGGATGCCGGCCGCCCCTTCATCGTGCGCAGCGCCCAGGGTGATGTGCAGGCGCTGGGCACCCGTTTTCTGGTACGCCAGGAGGCGGATGCGACGCGTGTGGTGGTGCTCGAACACAGCGTGCGGCTAAGCCTGGTAAACGGTGGCAACCTGGTGCTGCAACAGGGCCAGGCCGCCCTGCTGCGTGGTAACCGTATCGATCTGCTGACCGGCGAGCAGACCTATCAGGCGGATTGGCTGGACGGCCGCCTCAGTGTTCTCGATGCACCGTTGAGCGACGTGATCGAGGCCCTGCGCCCCTATCGACGAGGTCTGATTCGCGTCAGCCCGCAGATCCGCCAACTGCGCGTACAAGGTGTATTTCCACTCGATGACACGCAACGCAGCCTCGCAGCGCTGGCGGAAACCCTGCCGATCAGCGTCGACCATTACGGCCCCTGGCTCACCCTGCTCGGCCCGAAAAATCAGTAAGCGCACGACGATGAGCATTTATTCATGAAAATCGTTCGCATCGCTGTCCGGTTTTTCCGTTTCGCTCCACCTATCTCCTGACAGCCAACATAATCAGGAGTGTTTTCGTGTTCAGACCCTGGCCCCTCGCCGTTGCCATCGCCTTCGCTGGCCTCCCCTACACGGTCGTCATGGCCGATCCGGCGGCCCAGCAGCAAACCCTGCAGTTCAACCTGCCAGCCGCCAGCCTGGCCAACACCCTCAACGCCATCGCCAGGCAGAGCGGGCGGGTCATTTCTCTCAACCCTGCACTGGTCAGTGGCAAACAGGCGCCTGCCGTGCATGGCGAGCTGAGCGCCGAACAAGCGCTGCATCAGGCATTGGCGGGCAGCGGCCTGCAACTGGTGGTCACGGGAAGCGGCAGCTTCAGCGTCATGCCTGAAGTGAGCGCTAGCGGCGCACTGGAGCTTTCTTCGTTGAGCATTTCCGGCAAGGCGCCTGGGTCGATCACCGAAGGCACGGGCCCTACACCACCGGCTCGACGAGCAGTTCCACGCGACTCAACCTGTCGCTGCAGGAAACGCCTCAATCAATCACCGTACTGACCCGTCAGCGCCTCGATGATCAGCGGCTCGATAATCTGCCCGACGCGCTGAGCGCGACTACGGGCGTTATCGTCAAACCCTTCTCTGTTGGTGGCGACGGCCCACAGATCTGGGCACGCGGCTCGACGATCCGGAACTACCAGATCGATGGCGTGCCCAGCTCGTCTTCTCTGTCGAACTATGTGCAGAGCACTGCCCTGTACGACCGGGTGGAGATCGTCAAAGGCGCCACCGGCATGATGAGCGGCCTGGGCAACCCCTCCGCTACCGTCAACATGATACGTAAGCGCCCGACCTACGAGCCTCAGGCCAAGATCAGCGTGGAGGCAGGCAACTGGGATCGCTATGGTTCGATGGTGGACGTAGCCGGGCCACTGACCGAGAGCGGCAACCTGCGCGGCCGCTTCGTCGCGGACTACAAGCATCAGCATGGCTGGACAGACAACTTCGAGCAGGACTACCAGACGCTCTATGGCATCGTCGAAGCGGATCTGAGCGAGTCGACATTACTCACCCTGGGCTTCAGCCAGATAAACCGCGATACCAATTCGCAAACCACCATCTACCCAGCGCTCTACAGCAATGGCCAACCGACTGGTGCCGACGCCTCCGACAACGACTCTCCGGCGTGGGGCTATTACAACCATGAGCTGAAGAACGTCTTCGCCTCCATCGAGCATCAGTTCGACTCGGGCTGGAGCGTGAAGAGCGATCTCAGCCACGCCGTATACAACCACGATGCGACAGGCGCGGGGCTAAATGGCACGTTCAGCACGGGAACAGCCAGCGGAGGTAGTGTGCTGTTTCAGCGCTACAACGGGCACAGTGAGCAAGACAGCCTGGACACCTACGTAACCGGACCCTTTTCACTATTTGGCCGCGAGCATGAGTTGATTGGCGGCATCACCCTCTCACGGCTCGACAGTTACAGCCCGAGCGAGACAAGAACTTCGGGCTTGTTTACCAACCCGAATTTGGGAACCTGGATCGACGACGTGTCCAAACCGACCTACATCAAGACAGGCAAATCGAATACTACCGAGGATCAACGCAGTGCCTACCTCAGTACCCGACTGCATCTGACCGAAGACACCAAGCTGCTGATTGGCAGCCGCGTAATGGACTGGAAAACAGATCGCGAGGCCGTCACTTATGCGACGGGTGCACGGAGCAAGAGCAGCGATAGCCGAAACGGAATCTTCATCCCCTACGCTGGCGTCGTGCATGACCTGGACGAAACCTGGGCGCTCTACGCGAGCTACACCAAAATCTTCCAGCCCCACGACTACCTGACCAACCTCTACTCGAACTCGACCATCGCGCCAACGGAAGGAACGAGCTACGAAACGGGTATCAAAGCCAACTTCAATGAAGGCCGGCTCAACGCCAGTCTTTCCCTGTTCAAGACCGATCAGGAAAACCTGGCCGTCTGGAGTGGCGTTCTTTATTCCTACGTCGGGGAAACGGCAACCACCGAAGGCGTCGAACTCGAGCTCAGCGGCGAGCTGGCGGAGGGCTGGCAGTTCAGCAGTGGCTACGCCTACAGCGTGAGTCGCAACGACGACAACCAACGCATTCTGACGCGGGCGCCGTTGCACAGCCTGAAAACCTTCACCACCTATCGACTGCCAGGCACGCTGGACAAGTTCACGGTCGGCGGTGGCTTCAACTGGGAGAGTCGAACCCACGACGGCGCACAAACAGAACAGGGCAGTTATGCGCTGTTCAACCTACTGGGCCGTTATGACATCAATGAAAACCTGTCTGCGTCGGTCAACGTCAACAACCTGTTCAACAAGGAGTACTACCTGTCCATCGCCGGAAACAACGTGAGCTACGGTGCGCCGCGCAATGTCATGACGTCGTTGACGTACAGCTACTAATCGCGCTGGCCGCCATGTAATGCGTGGCGGCCATTGGCGGATGCCTCGCACACGCCAGCATGGCAGTCAGACGCAGGAGCGCCGTTGCGCATGCGGGCAGGCCACGGCGTCAAAGAAAGGCAAGAGATCCAGCAGAACAGCGCATCGACCATCGGCAGCTTACGCAGCCTCAATCAGTGCACTTAACTATAAAGACGGATGAGCGCGGCAAAACCCGCACGGCTTTTACCAACTTTACAAACCTCTCACCCGCGCCTGGCCCAGGCATTTTCCATCCCCCTGTTCCCAAACCTTCAACGCCCTCCTACAATCGCGATCAATTCTTATCCGCACTGGCGCACGCCAAGGGAGTTTCGGTGTCCAGCGCTCCGCCCCCATCAACGCTGCAAAGCGTCGATACGCTCTACCGTGATCATCACGGCTGGCTGCACGGCTGGCTACGCAAACGCCTGGGCGACCGCGAACAGGCGGCGGATATCGCTCAGGACACCTTCCTGCGCCTGCTGCTCAGCGGCCGCCTGCCGAGCATCGACGAAGGCCGCAGCTACCTGACCCAGATCGCACGCAACCTGATCATCGACCAGTGGCGTCGGCAGCGGATCGAGCGGGCCTACCTCGAGAGCATCGCTCACCTTGCAGAACCCGAGTCGCCGTCGCTGGAGACCCGCGCCATGGTCATCGAGACTCTGCTGCAGATCGATGCGATGCTCGACGCCATGCCCACCAAGGTACGCGAAGCCTTCCTGCTGTCGCAGTTCGAAGGCCTGACTTATCCACAGATCGCGGAACGCCTGCAGGTCAGCGTCAGCTCGGTGCAGAAGTACATGCTGCGTGCCATCTCGGCCTGCTATCAGGTGCTGTACGCAGAATGAAACGCCCCAGCGATGCGCCCATCCCGCCAGCCATCGTCGAACAGGCCAGCCACTGGTTGATGCTGCACTGGGGCGGCGAACTGGATGCCGAGCAACGCCAGCGCTTCGCTGACTGGCAGGCCTGCGACCCCGAACACCAGCGCGCCTGGCAACGCCTGGAGCGCTTGCAGGGTACCTTGGCTGGCGTCCCCGCCCACACCGCTGGCGCCGTGCTGCGCGAGCAGCCTGACGCACGTCGTCGCCAGACCCTCAAGATGCTCGGCCTGGCGCTGCTGGCCGGCGGTAGCGGATACCTGGCCCAGTCGCAGCTACCTTGGCGCGAAGCCATGGCAGACCTGCGCAGCGGCACCGGCGAACGCTTGCAGCACACCCTCGCCGATGGCAGCCGGCTGGCGCTGAACAGCGACAGCGCGGTGAATGTCCGCTTTAGCGAAACGGAACGACGCATCCGGCTGCTCAAGGGCGAACTGCTGCTGGAGAGCGGCCGTGATGCCGCTCGCCGCCCACTGATCGTCGAGACCGCCGCCGGTGAAATCCAGGCACTCGGCACGCGCTTCTCGGTGTATGAAATCGACGGCGGCAGCCGCGTCGAACTCTACGAAGGCGAACTGGAGCTGCGACCGCGTAACACACCGCCCTCACGCCTGCAGGCGGGCCAGCAGCGCTGGTTCAACAGCGAACGGGCCACGGCCATCGGCCAGGCAGACCGCAATGCCATCGCCTGGAACGAGGGCCGGCTGATCGCCGAACGCATGCCGCTGGGCCAGTTCCTCAATGAACTGGCACGTCACCGTCCCGGCGTGCTGCGCTGCGACCCGGCCGTCGCCGAGCTGCCGCTGACCGGCGTATTTCCGCTGGCCGACACTGACCGCGTACTCGCCGCCTTGCAGCAATCGCTGCCTGTGCAAGTACAGCGCGTCACCCGCTACTGGGTCACCGTGCGGCCGACAGGCTGACCACTGATCGTTCCTCACGCTCCGCGTGGGAATGCCACGTGTAGCGCTCCGAGCCTCGAACCATCGGCGGCAGCTGAACCTGACGGACGCGGAGCGTCCTGACATGCGTTCCCACGCAGAGCGTGGGAACGATCATCAGAGCAATCAGCAAATAATTTCCAGAACCCATTGTCGGTTTCACCCGCTCGCTCGGGATACCTCTTGAACCCAATGAAGACGCATTCTCAGAGGATATCCAGAATGCCGCACCAGCCCACTTGCCAACGCTCACCGCTGAGCCAGTCGATTACCCGCGCTCTGTTCGCCAGCCTGCTCGCCGCCAGCCCATTGCTGATCGTAGCCAGCGCACAGGCGCAATCATCTGCCACCGAACAGACCCGCACCTATACCATCCCCGCGGGCGATCTCGACCAGGCGCTGAATCGTTTCGCCAGCGAAGCCGACATTCTGCTTTCGGTGGATTCGCGGCTGACCACGGGAAAACGCAGCCCTGGGCTAAACGGCAGCTATTCGGTGGATGCAGGTCTGGCCCGGTTGCTGGCCGGTACCGGTTTGCGACCGCTCAAGGCCGGAGACAATTACGCACTGGAAGCGTCGCAGGAAGGCGATGGTTCACTGGAACTGGGCGCGACCAGTATCAACGCCAGCGGTCTGGGCGAAACCACCGAGGGCAGCGGCTCCTACACCACGGGTGCGGTGACCATCGGCAAGGGTCAGCATTCGCTGCGGGAAACGCCGCAATCGGTCACGGTGATAACCCGCAAGATGCTCGACGACCAGAACCTCAACACCATCGAACAGGTCATGGAAAAGACCCCGGGCATCACCGTGTACGACTCGCCCATGGGCGGCAAGTACTTCTACTCCCGCGGCTTCCGCATGACCGGACAGTATCAATACGACGGCGTGCCACTGGATATTGGCAGCAGCTACGCACAGGCCGACAGTTTTGCCAGCGACATGGCCATTTATGACCGCGTCGAAGTACTTCGCGGTGCGGCAGGCATGATGAAAGGCGCTGGCGGTACAGCGGGAGGCGTCAATTTCGTGCGCAAGCGCGGCCAGTACACGCCACATACCCAACTGTCTCTCGCGGCGGGCACCTGGGACAACTACCGCGCCCAGGTCGACACCGGAGGCCCGCTCAATGAAGCCGGCACCATCCGCGGGCGGGCCGTGGCAACCCAGCAAAGTCGCCACTACTTCTATGACGTCGCCGAGCGGCGGGATCAGATCTACTACGGTGCCGTGGATTTCGACCTGAGTGCCGACACCACCTTCGGCTTGGGCCTCGCCTATGAAGACCTCGATGCGACACCCTGCTGGGCCGGCGTGCCGCGCTACGCCGATGGCAAAGACCTGAAGCTCAGCCGTTCTACTTGCCAGAACCCATCCTGGAACAACCAACGCAGCAAACGCACCACACTGTTCGGTGATGTGAAGCACCAGCTCAACGACAACTGGGCGCTGAAGGTAGCGGGCGTCTGGTCGCGAAACACCCAGGAGATGGAGTACGCCTTTCCCAGTGGTTCGGTGCCGGTTGGCGCCAGCAGCTCCAGCACGTTGGTACTTGGCAGCATCTATGACTATGACCAAGTGGACTACGGCCTCGACGCCTACGTGGATGGCAAGTTCGACGCCTTTGGCCAGCAGCACGAGCTGATCGTTGGTGCCAACACCAGTCGCTCCCACAAGGACGATTTCTTCGCAGTGGCGGCCCTGCCGCAACGCCAGAACGTGCTCGATCCTGACCATCATCTACCGCAACCGGACGAGAGCTACTACCTGGCCAATGCCTCGCGCGGCGGCCCGCTGGACATCCGCATCAAGCAGTACGGCGTCTACTCCACCGCGCGTCTGAAACTGGCCGAGCCGCTGACATTCGTAATCGGCAGCCGCGTCAGCTGGTACAAATCCGAAACCGACTCCGTCGCCTACTTTCGCGGCGTCGGCACCCCGGCCAATTCCGAGACCACCGAAACCGGACAGGTCACGCCATTCGCCGGCCTGCTGCTCGATCTCAACGACAACCTGACGGCCTACGCCAGCTACACCGATATCTTCACGCCCCAGGGCAACCTCAAGACCATCGATGGCAGCACTCTGAAACCGCTCATCGGCACAAGCTATGAGCTGGGCATCAAGGGCGAGTGGTTCGAGGGTCGTCTGAACAGTTCCTTCAACCTGTTCCGCACCATTCAGGAGGATGCGGCCCAGACCGACCCGAATTGTGCCGACGGCAGCTGTTCGCAGAACTCCGGCAAGGTGCGCGCCCAGGGCTTCGAGGCGGAGCTGAGCGGTGAAGTCATCGACCGCCTGCAACTGCTGGCCGGCTACACCTACACCCAGACCAAGGTGCTGGAGGATGCCAACCCCAACCAGAACGGTGTGTCCTACAACTCGTACGTGCCGCGGCACCTGCTGCGCGTCTGGGGTGATTACAGCCTCAGCGGGCCCCTGGAGCGCTTCACGGTCGGCGCCGGTTTCAACGCCCAGAGCGACAACTACCGCACCTCACCGATCAGCGGCAACAACATTTCCCAGGCGGGCTACACCGTGTGGAACGGCCGCATCGGCTACCGCGTCGATGACACCTGGTCGCTGGCCCTCAACGGCAACAACCTTTTCGACAAGCGCTACTACGCCACCGTGGGCACCGAAGGTTTCGGCAACTTCTATGGCGAGCCGCGCAACTTCATGCTGTCGGTAAAAGCGGACTTCTAGGTCTATTAAGAAACAGCAACGCCCCGCCATGCAGGGGCGTTGCTGCACTCGTCGCGTGTGTTTCCATGACGCTCGCTACGTGATGGAAGCTCCCCGGATCACCGCCAGTCGCCTAGCAGCTCCTTTGACTGTCAGCCATTCCAATCTGCCATCCCCCACCGTAGAATCGCGACGAATTCTTATTCGCAATATCTCCCAGGAGGCGGGATGTCTACGGTGCATACCGATACGGCGCCCCACGCAGGGCTAGATGTACTCTATCGCGAGCACAGCGGCTGGCTGCGTGGCTGGTTGCGCCAGCGCCTGAACAATTCAGCCGATGCAGCTGATCTCGCCCAGGACACCTTCGTCCGTGTGCTGCTCGCACGCAGCGCAAATAGCCTGCGCGAACCGCGGCACTACCTGACGACCATCGCCCGTGGGCTGGTGGTCGACCTGTACCGCCGTCGCTCGTTGGAGCAGGCCTATCAGGAAGCACTGGCCAACCTGCCGGAGGCGTCGCACCCATCGCTGGAAGAACAGGCGATTCTGTTCGAGGCGCTGGTGGAGATCGACCGCCTGCTCGACGGCTTGGGCAGCAAGGCCAAGCAGACCTTTATCCTCTCCCAGTGCGAGGGGCTGACTTATCCACAGATCGCCGAACGCCTGGGCATTTCCCTGCGCACGGTGAACAACCATATGGCCAGGGCCATGGAACATTGCTGCCTGATCATGGCCGGCCTGTGAGCGGGCTGAACCAGGGCGCCAGCGAGCGCGAAGCGATTCGTACGGCGTCACAGTGGTACGTGCGCCTGACTGGCGAAACCGTCAGCGAGCAGGAGCGCCTCGCCTGGCAACACTGGCTGAGCGCCGACCCGCTCAATAATCAGGCCTGGCAGCGTATAGAGGCAGTGCGCCAGCAGATGGCACAGGTGCCCGGGCAACTCGCCGCCAGCACACTGCGTACAGCAGGCCACTCTCGGCGTCAGGTGTTGCGCGGCGTGGTGCTGCTGGCATCGGCAGGCAGCCTTGCCGCCCTGGGCTGGCGTAGCGATATGGGCCAGCGGGTGCTGGCGGATTATCGAACCGGTATTGGCGAACGGCGTACCTTCACCCTCGCCGACGGCAGCCAGCTGCAGCTCAACACCAACAGCGCCGTGCAGCTGCATTTCGACGACCAGCAGCGCGTTCTGCAACTACTCGCTGGCGAGCTGATGGTCAGCACCGCGTCCGATCCTCAGGGCCGGCCTTTCAGCGTCACCACTGCCCATGGCGGTGTGCGCGCCCTGGGTACGCGCTTCACCGTGCGCACCGACAGCCAGCATAGTGAAGTGGCCGTGCTGGAAAAGGCCGTGGAAGTCAGCCTACCCGGCATGGCCCAGCCGCTGCGCCTGGAGGCAGGCCAGCGCAGCCGTTTTACCGGCAACAGCATCGACGCACCACGCGCCACCGACGCCAGTACCGCTGCCTGGCAACGGGGCAGCCTGATCGCCATCGACCAGCCACTCGGCGAACTGCTCGACGAGCTGAGCCGTTACCGCGCAGGCTGGCTGAATTGCGACCCGCGCCTCGCCAACCTGAAAGTCTCCGGCGCCTTCCCCATCGACGACACCGACCGCGCACTCAGCGCATTGGAACGAAGCTTCCCCGTACAGGTACAACGCCGCACTCGCTATTGGGTAACGGTGAGGCCGCGCAGCTAGGCAAGTGACACGCTTTTCGTAGGGAGGGTTAGGCGCCTGTTACCAATAGCCAAAGCAACACCGAACCGATAGCGCCGTAACCCACCCTAGGTGTGGCCGACACGCGGCGCGTGGGATCGATCAATTGAGAATATTTTTGCGTCCTTTGCACTTTTTCCATTCCCCATTCGGCTTTCGCTGCATCAGTGGCCCGATTGGCCACACCAATCGGGGAGACACCATGCTGCATCCATTGATCCGCAACCGCCTGGCGGTGCATCTGCAGGCTGCCCTGCTGAGCAGCGCCGCCTTTGCCGTACCTGTTGCCTATGCCGCTGAGCCGGCTCAAGCGAGCAGCAGCGCCAGCGTCCGGCAGTACAACATCGGCGCCGGCTCGCTCACCGAAGTGCTCAGCCGCTTCGCCAGCCAGGCCGGTGTAGCCCTGTCGTTCGATGCCGCGCAAACCAATGGCCGTCAGTCCAAGGGGCTGCAGGGTGCCTATTCGGTGGAGGCGGGATTTGCCACGTTGCTTGCAGACAGCGGCTTGCAAGCAAGCAATGCCGGCGGCAGTTATATATTGGGAAAAACAGTCGATAACAGCGATGCACTGGAGCTGGGCGCGACCAGTATCAACGCCAGCGGCCTGGGCGAAACCACCGAGAGTAGCGGCTCCTACACCACGGGTGCCATGCGCACGGCGACCAAGCTGGCGCTGACCACCCGAGAAACCCCGCAGTCGGTCACCGTGGTCACTCGCCAGCGTATGGACGATCAGAACATGATCACCCTCGAGGATGCGCTGAAATCCACCCCGGGCGTGACGGTGCAGAAGTTCAGTGCCGTGCGCCCACTGATCTACTCACGTGGCTTTCAGGTCGAGAACCTGATGTACGACGGCCTGCCCACGTCCTATGACGGCGACTTCGTGCCATCGCCGGACCTGGCCATGTACGACCGGGTGGAAATCGTGCGCGGCGCCACTGGCCTGATGCAGGGCGCCGGCACGCCCTCGGCGGCGATCAACATGGTGCGTAAAAGGCCGACCCGCGACACCAAAGTCAGCGTATCCGGCAGCGCCGGAAGCTGGGATAACTACCGCAGCGAGCTGGACGCCTCCAGCGCGCTAAACGATAGCGGCTCGGTTCGCGGGCGTATGGTCGCCAGCTACAACGACAAGGACAGCTTCCGTGACGTCGAGTCCAGCGAACTGGGCCTGCTCTACGGCATTACCGAGATCGACCTCGGCGAGCGCACGATGCTGACCCTGGGCGGCTCGTTCCAGAACGACAATAACAACACCACCTGGGGCGGCATACCGGTCGGCCCGGATGGCAGTGACCTGGGGCTGTCCCGATCCACCTACTTCGGCAACGACTGGGAGTACTGGGACAAGGACACCAAAGGTGTTTTCGCCGAAATCGAGCATCACTTCGATAATGATTGGAACCTGCGCCTGGCTGCGGTGAAGAACTGGACGACGTCGGATATCCTCGCCTCCTTCGTACGGCCCACCGGCAATACCTGGCAGCAGCGCACCGTCCAGCAGAACTCCACCTACGATCAGACCAGCTATGACGGTTACCTGAGCGGCCCGTTCCAGGCGCTGGGACGCGAGCATGAACTGGTTCTCGGCGGCAGCTATCGCGAGTCGAGCAAGGAAACCAGCGGCGGTTACGCGCCCAACTTCGGCATTGCCGACCTCGGCAACTGGGATTCAGGCGCGAGACCCAAGCCGGAGAACGTCACTCATACCTACGGCACGCTTACCGAAACCACGCAGAAGAGCCTGTACGCGACCACCCGGCTCAGTCTGACCGATCCACTCAAGCTGATCCTGGGTGGGCGTCTGGATTGGTACGCCTACGATCAGGATATTCGCAACAACCCCAGCGTCCACTACAACACTGCACGCGAAGTGACTCGCTATGGGGGACTGGTCTATGAGCTGAATCCGCAGCACTCGGTATACATCAGCTACACGGACATCTTTCAACCGCAGACGTCGATCACCATCGACCAGAGCCTGCTCGAACCCATCACCGGCAAGAACTACGAAATGGGCGTCAAGGGGGAATACTTCGGTGGCGCGCTGAATGCCAGCGCAGCACTGTTTCAGATCGATCAGGAAAACCGGGGCCGTCTGGTCAGCGATACCGGCTGTAACGGCATGCCCTGCTATGAAGCATCGGGCAAGGTTCGCAGCCAGGGTATCGACCTGGAGCTCAACGGTACTCTCATGCCCAATTGGGAGGTGGCGGCCGGTTACACCTATACGCAGGCCAAATACAAACAGGACAGCGACCCGAGCAATGTCGGGCGTCTGTTCGATACGGATGTGCCCCGACACCTGTTCAAACTCAGCACCTACTACCGACTCCCTGGTGACCTGAGCCGGTGGAAAATCGGTGGTTCGGTATACCGGCAGAACCGCACTTACAACGTCGGAACCTATACCAATACGGCCACTGGCATCACCCAGCCGTCACTGGTCGAGCAGGATGCCTATACCTTGGTGGATCTGATGGCCAGCTATCAGGTCAACAAGCATTTACTGACCCAACTGAGCGTCAACAATGTGCTCGACAAGACCTACTACGAAGGCCTGGCCAGCCAGCCTTTCGGTGGTCGAAGCGTCTATGGGGCACCTCGCAATTTCACGGTTTCAGCCAAGTACAGCTTCTAAGCCTGGATCGCCCCTACACCGTTATCTGTGGGAGTGCGCCATGCGCACGAATCGCGGTCATGGCCCGCTCCCACGGCTCGAGCTGCCGCCTGAAGCTTATGGCCTGCAGATACTTCAAGGCCCGAACGGCCGATCCCCCAGAATCGTCGCGCGGTGCATGATGCGCCGCTGCGGGCGATAGTCGTCGCAGGCGTAGTGCTGGGTCAGGCGGTTGTCCCAGAACGCCAGGTCGCCCTGGCGCCATTGCCAGCGCACGCTGAATTCCGGTTTGGCGATCTGTGCGAAGAGCATCTTCAGCAGTGCATCGCTTTCGCCCGGCTCCAACTCGACGATCCGGGTGGTGAAGGACTCGCTGACGAAAATCCCCTTGCGGCCGGTTTCCGGGTGCACGCGTACCACCGGGTGTGTGACCGGCGGATTCGCCGCCCGAGCGGCGTTCCATTTTTCCAGTGCATCGGGCGTAGTACCAAAACGTTCCAGGGGAAACGACAGGGTCAGGTCATGCACGGCGGTCAGGCCGTCGAGCAGTTGCCGGATCGGTGCGGACAATCCCTCGTAGGCGGCCGAGCAACTGGCCCACAGCGTGTCGCCGCCATGAGCCGGGACGTGCCGTGCACTGAGCAGCGAGCCCAGCGGCGGCGACTGGATGAAGGACACATCGGAGTGCCACAGGGCATTGTCGCGCAGGTCATTGAGCTCGGTATCAAGGACGAGGACTTCTGGCTGGTCTTCGATCTTCGGATAGATCGGGTGGATATGCAGATCACCGAACATGGCTGCCGCATCACGCTGTTGGCGCGGCGTCAGCAATTGATCACGCAGAAACAACACCTGATGTTCAAGCAGCCCCTGGCGCAAGCTGGCGTAGCTTTCAGCATCCAGCGGGCGGCTCAGGTCGACACCGGTAACGCGCGCGCCGAGGGCCTGGCCGATACGTTCGAATAAGATGGTCATAGGTCTTTCTCTATTCAGTCCCGTTCAGCAGTCAGTTCCAGGAGGCGAAGCGCTTTTGCAGCGCGCGCAAACCGAGTTCGATGGTCAAGGCGATGCTGGCGATCAACAGGATGCCGACCACCACCACGTCGGTGGCAAGAAACTGCGCGGCAGACTGAACCATGAAGCCCAGGCCCTGATTGGCTGCGATCAGCTCCGCAGCGACCAGCGTCGACCAACCGACACCCAGGGCGATGCGCAGGCCGGTGAGGATGTCCGGTAGCGCGCTGGGCAGGATCACGTGGCGCACCACCTGCAAGCGGCTGGCACCCAGGCAGCGCACCGCCTGGATACGTGCCTTGTCGACCCTGCGCACGCCGCCCACGGTGGCGATCAGCAGCGGCGCGAACAGCGCCATGTAGATGAGCAGCACCTTGGACAGCTCGCCAATGCCGAACCAGATCACCATCAACGGCAGGTAGGCCAGCGGCGGGATCGGTCGATAGAACTCCACCAGCGGGTCGAGCGCGGCGTTGAGCGTCGGGTTCAAGCCCATGGCGACTCCCAGCGGAATGGCCGTGACGACCGCAGCCAACAGCGCCACCAGCACGCGCCCCAGGCTGGTACTCAGGTGCTGCCAAAGCGTGGCATCCAGATAACCGTCCTGCAGCAGCCCCTTGAGGGCCACCAGCAGTTGTTCGGGGGCAGGCAGGAAGATGGTGTCGACCCAGCCGAGGTGCGTTGCCAGCCACCACAGGCTCGCCAACGCCGCCAAGGTACCGAAAGCGGCCACCCGGCGACGGTCGAAGCGGATCACGAAACGGCGGTTGCGGTCATTCAGGGTGTTTTTCAGCGCATCAGAAGGCATGGTCGGCGGACTCCTGAAGGAAGAGATCGAGCAGTTCCTGGCGCAGCTCGGCGAAGGCCGGATCGCTCTTGATCGAACGCACCGGCTCACCGGCGATGTAACGCCGAGCGAACGGCAGTTGCCGGCGAATCACCGCACGGGCAGGCGGGCCGTCCAGCACGATCAGTTCGGTAGCGAGAAACAGTGCCTCGTCGACACTGTGGGTGATCAGGAACAGGCCCTTGCCGGTGCGCTTCCAGACGTCGAGCAGCAGCAACTGCATGCGCTCGCGGGTCAGCGCATCGAGGGCACCGAAGGGTTCGTCGAGCAGCAGAAAGTCCGGATCGACCGCCAGCGCCCTCGCCAGCCCAAGGCGCTGACGCTGACCGCCCGACAGTTCGGAAATCTGATGATGAGCATGGCTGGCCAGACCGACCAGCTCGAGCACCTCACGTGCCCGGGCGTGACGTTGCTCTTTGCTCAGGCCACGCAGGCGCAGCCCCAGGGCAACGTTGTCGAGGGCATCGAGCCAGGGCATCAGCGCGTCATCCTGAAACACCACACCGCGATCGCCGCCCGGGCCTTCGAGGGTGCGGCCATCGATATGCACGCGGCCGCTGCCAGGTGGCTGAAAGCCTGCCAGCACGTTGAGCAGGCTGGACTTGCCGCAGCCCGACGGGCCGAGCACCACCACGGACTCGCCCTTTTCGATCTGCAGATCGAAATTATCCAAGATGACCTGCGAATGACCGCGACGCTTGAAGCTCAAGCTGACCCGCTCGGCGCTCAGTCGGCTCATGGTCGACTCCTCAAAGTAAAAAAGCCCCTCCGGAGAGGGGCGAAAAGTGGCTTGAACGTAGCTCTGGTTTCACTGCGCCTGGCGGACGTACTCAGCACTTACGTAGGGCGAGTAGTCAGGCAGCACAGCGGGAATGCGTTTCTGTTCCTTGAGGAACTCAGCGGTGCGGGCAATGGCCTTGGCAGTACCGCCACCCAGCAGGTCGGTACTGACTTGCTGCTGAGCAGTCGGGTAGGCGGAGCCGGCGAGCAGTTCGGGGATGTCGGCGGCGTTGGCACCGATCAGCTTGGCGATCTTGCCCGCCTGTTCGGAGTCGGCCGTCCACGTGGCGACGTTGGCCTGGTAGTCGGCGAAGGCATCGAGGGTCACGCCAGCGAACTTGGCCAGCACTTCAGGGTGCTTGTCGGCGAAATCCTTGCGAGCGACCCAGACCTCGAACGTCGGCGCGCCCCATTTACCGACCTCAGCCGCATCGGTCAGCACCTTGCCGCTGCGTTTGATTTCACCCAGTGCTGGCGACCAGACGAAGGCACCGTCGATGTCACCACGCTTCCACGCCGCATTGATTTCGGCCGGATTGAGGTTGACGATCTTCACCTTGGTGGTGTCGATGTTCCAGTGCTTCAGAGCGCCAAGCAGGCTGTAGTGGGAGGTGGAAACGAAGGGGGTGGCGATGGTCTTCCCGACCAGTTGCTCGGGGCTGTCGATGCCACTGCCGTTGCGTACGACCAGCGCCTCGGCAGCATTGATTTCGGCAGCGACCAGAAAGGTCACCAGTGGCAGTTTGCGCGACGTGGCGGCGGCCAGCGGGCTGGAACCGAGGTTGCCGATCTGTACGTCACCGGAAGCCAAGGCCGTTACCACGTCGGCACCGGAGTTGAAACGACGCCAATCGAGCTTCTCGCCGATGGCTTTTTCGTAGGCACCGTCAGCCTGGGCGACCTTGGATGGATCCACGCCAGTCTGATAGCCGATCACGATGTCGGCGGCATGGGCCTGAACGGCGGTGGCTGCAGCGACAGCGAGCAGCAGGGCTTTGATGGTTCGTTTCACGTTCGACTCCTCGCAAGTGGCACCGCTGCGGTTGATCCCAGCTGCCGAAGCGCCACCACGGCGCTGATGGAGGAGAATTTATGGTTATAAGAAATATAAAACCAATAACATTTAACGCTTAGCTTAGCGCTGTCCGTAACACCCGCGAGCCAGAGCGGCGGCGAGGGTGAGTTCACCCCGAAGGTGCACAGAAACCATCCGCCAGCCCCGCAAGCATGGCCACTCCCACTTCACGCCTTGGGCAATATAGGCGGTACTCCCTCCGATATCGCTCAGCGCTTGAACAATGCCAGCAACGCAGACCGATCCTCACCAGGGTGCTCTGCGCTCAGGTGCCCGACCAGCGCCAGGGCATCACGCCCCTGACTGTCTCGCACACTAGCGTCGGCGCCGTGTCGCAACAGAAACTCGATGCGCTGTCTGTCGTTGTAATAAATAGCGGCCTGCAGTGGCGTGAGGTGCTCGCCACCCTCGACACCGTAGTGATTGACGCCGTCGACATCGAGGCCGTTCTGCAGCAACAGCTCGGCGACCTGATAGCGATTGTCTCCCTGGCTGTTGAGCACGCCATCGAGCCCCGCACCAGCCTGCAATTCACTGATGGAAACAGCATCCAGCCGGAGCAGTTTCAAGTAGCTCACGCACAACGACGGCACCAGCGCATCGCTGTCCTCGGTGCCGCATTGCACCAGTTGCTCCATCGACTGGGTGGCGAGCAGGTAGCTGCCGCCGGCAGCCGCGACGATCACCAGCGCAGAAAGTCCGTAAAGTACGCTACGTGCTTTTTTCATGCGTTATCCCCAGACCCTGTCGCTGGGCTGCCGCGCCTGGTACGCCAGTATGGCGCCATGGGGGCGCTCGGTTCTAGTCTTGGCCAACTCCGTGCGCAGTATCGAGCGAAAATTGCGCGCGATAGTCGACACCACCGATTCGTAGACCTTCACATTCATCAGGTCGTTGCTCGACGCATGCTTGAACCAGTGCCTGGCCGCTTTTTTGCCAAAGGCCTTGATGACCTTCACCGGCCCCTGATTCGGATTGGCGGCACTTCTGAACAGTGCCTCCACGTAGCCCATCGCATAGCTGGCATCGATAGCTTCGACCAGTAACCCCTGTGCAAAACCACGCGCGTTGTCACTCATGGTTAAACCATCGATTAAGGTGTGCTCAGCCTTGAAGAAGAACTTGAGCACCTGTCGCGTTTCTTCCTCGCCCAGCAAGAGCTCTTCCGCTGAAAATGTACGCAGTGTGATGTAACTACTCATAGGGCCTCCTTGGCATCTCGTGGGACGGCGTTCAGTCGGCCAATATTAAGCGACTGCCTGGAAAACCTGCAGCACTGCATGACCAAATCGCGACACACTTCCGCTGGCTATGCAGAGCCTCGCGAGGCTGCGGCTTTATCGAACAGAACCCCATGGCCAGGGCTTTCAAAAAGGCCGCCGACTTAGGCTAGCCCTCTACGAGAAATCCCAGTAACTGCTCGGTCACCAGCAAGGTGTGCGCTTCGCTGAATACGATGCCATGCCGACTCTCGATCAGCTCGCGGGCGTTGAAACGCGCCTTGAACCAGTCCTCGACGAAACCCGGTGCATAGCCGCAGGTGCTGAAGCCACGTCCGTCGAAGGCGATCATTGGCGAGTAGGCGTCCAGGTATTGCTGGCGGCTCTCGACGCGCTGGCGGTGCTGGTAAACCCAGAACTGCACGTCATACAGCAGGTATGACAGCGGGTCGGCATGCAGGGCGAAATAGCGTTTTTCCTCGAGCAGTTGCAGGGCGATCGCGCGGACTGCTTCGTCGATGCGCGGAAACGGCGGAAAGTCGTCCAGCAGTGGCGCGAGCATCTCGGAGAACTCGCCCTCGGTCACCCGGTGCAGGTCTGCCTGGAAGTCCTCCTCGGCGGTATCGAACGCTTCCTCGCTGACCAACCCGCGCACAAACGTCTCGAAATCCTTGGCCAGAACGGTGATGTGGTAGTCGCTTTCCTGATCAACATGCACCACTTGGGGCTCGCCCTGAGGACCGCAGGCGCGGTAGTCGAGAGCGACCATGTCGTGGCCGGCGGACGGGCAGTCGCAGATGTACACGCCGATATCCGGGTAGCCCCACTCTTGCATCATGAAACGGCTGCCAAGTTCGCCGCACAGGGAATACCGCTTGTGGCGCCCGATGCTGAGGAACCCGGTGATAGCGGCGTAGTCCTCGGCCCATGAGGTCGGCTCGTCGGTGGGGAAGCAGCACATGTGCGGCGTACCACCGTTGTGCCGCCGCATGAAGGCGACATAAGAAGGCGGCAAACGGTAGCCCAGCTCCGCTTCGAGCTCGGCGATCAGCGCGTCGCCGGGTGGCGCATCGGTGAATTCCTTACGTGCGTAGGCGCTATCATCCCAGAACGCCTGGAGGTCGATATCGTCCGGAAAATCGCTCATGCTCCGACCGCCTGTGCTTCGCTGGCACACGGGCCAGCGGCTTTCAATATCCTGTTCATGCGTACGCCTTTTCTACCGGTCGAAAGTCATGTTCGGGCGTCAGACTCTCCTCCGCGGGGGAAGGTTCGCAACCCCGGCGCCCGCGGTGTTTCATTCGGCCTTGTGAATGCCACTTGGGCTTGCCCCGGCCAACCCGTAGAATCCGCCGTTTTTCCAGGCAGTGACCACCATGCAACCAGCCGACCCGAAGCGTGACGAACTGATCTACGGCCTCGAAGACCGCCCGCGTCCGCTGGTGGCGATCCTCGCCGCACTGCAGCATCTACTGGCGATCATCGTGCCGATCGTCACCCCCGGCCTGCTGATCTGCCAGGCGCTGGGCGTGTCGGCCCGCGACACCAACCTGATCGTTTCCATGAGCCTGGTGATCTCCGGTATCGCCACCTACGTGCAGTGCCGTCGCTTTGGCCCGCTGGGTGCCGGGCTGCTGGTGGTGCAGGGCACCAGCTTCAACTTTGTCGGCCCGCTGATTGCCGGCGGCGCGCTGATGGTCAAACAGGGCACGCCGGTCGAAGCGGTGATGGCGGCGATCTTCGGCGTGGTGATCGCTGGCTCGTTCGTCGAGATCGGTATCTCGCGCATCCTGCCGTTCGTGAAAAAACTGATTACCCCGCTGGTCACCGGCATCGTGGTGCTGATGATCGGCCTGACGCTGATCAAGGTCGGCCTGATCAGCATGGGCGGTGGTTACGGCGCCATGTCCAACGGCACCTTCGCCAATGGCGAGAACCTGATGCTGTCCGGCGTGGTGCTGGCTGTGATCGTGGTGCTCAACCGCATTCCCGTAGTGTGGATGCGCAGCTGCGCAATCGTCATTGCCCTGCTGGTCGGCTATGCGCTGGCCGGTTACCTGGGCCGCCTGGACTTCACCGGCATGCACCAGGCCGAGCTGTTCCAGGTGCCAATGCCCCTGCACTTCGGCCTCGGTTTTTCCTGGAGCCTGTTCATCCCGATGCTGGTGATCTATCTGGTGACCTCCCTGGAGGCCATCGGTGACGTGACCGCCACCAGCAAGGTGTCCAAGCAGCCCGTCGAAGGCCCGCTGTGGATGCAGCGGATCAAGGGCGGCGTGCTGGTCAACGGCGTCAATTCGCTGCTGGCGGGCGTGTTCAACACTTTCCCCAGCTCGATCTTCGCCCAGAACAACGGCGTGATTCAGCTGACCGGCATCGCCAGCCGCCACATCGGCGTGTGGATCGCCCTGATGCTGGTGATTCTCGGCCTGTTCCCGGCAGTGGCCGGGGTCATCCAGGCGGTACCGGAGCCGGTACTCGGCGGTGCGGCCATGGTGATGTTCGGCGCCGTGGCTGCCTCGGGCATCAACATCCTGGCGGGCATCGATCTGGATCGCCGCGCGCTGCTGATCATCGCCGTGTCCCTGGCCCTCGGCCTTGGCGTGTCGCAGGTACCGGAGTTCCTCGCCCATATGCCGGCGGCGCTGCGCAACGTACTGGAATCCGGCGTGGCCACCGGAGGCATCTGCGCCCTGCTGCTCAACTGGTTCCTGCCGGAAAGCCCGGCGAAGGGCGAGCAGAGCGATCGCTGATCCAGGCACCGGGCACGTGCACCCGCCATATCTGTAGGAGCCCGCTTGCGGGCGATACGATCGCGGGCCGCCCCGCGATGCGTGCTATGGCCGCTAATCGCCGGCAAGCCGGCTCCTACGGAATGGCGTGATTATCCATTCCGGTCATCGGGGGGAGGAACGATAGCGGCCCTTGTGAAGGGCGGTATCGAGAGCAGCATTCGCGACGGGTCGAGGGCATAGTGATCGTGCATCGGCCAACCCCCAATGAAAAGGGCCGCATAAGCGGCCCTCTTCGTACCTGGCAGGCGACCTAGAAGTCGTAGCGGGTGGTCAGCATCACGTTGCGCGGTTCGCCCCAGGAGTAAACGCTGTAGAAGTCCATGATGGTCAGGTACTTCTTGTCCAGCAGGTTGTTGACGTTCAGGGTCGCGGACAGGTTGTCCGTCACCTGGTACTTGGCCATTGCGTCCACCAACCAGTAGGCGCTCTGACCGAAGTCCTCGTTGCCACCACGTGGCGCGTTCCACACCGAGCCCCAGCTTCTGCTCTGCCAGCGCGCACCGCCGCCGATGGTCAAGGGTTCGAGCTGCCCTTTGAAGTTGTAGCTGGTGTACACGCTGAACTGGTCTTCCGGCTCGACGGTGGATAGCTTGTCGCCATCCTGCCTGGCGATCTTGTGCGTGTAGCCGAGCTGGGCCTGCCAGCCGGGCATCAGCTCACCGGAAAGCTCTGCTTCATAGCCCTTGGTGATTACGCCATCTGCGGCCTTGTAAGCGACTTCGTTGGAGTTCTGCACGTTGCCAACCTGAACGCCGAAATTGTCCTGGTGGACCTCAAAGTAGGCGAGGCTGGTATTGAGGCGGCCGTCGTAGAACTCCCCCTTGATACCCAGCTCGTAGTTATCACCCTCGAGCGGATCAAGCGCCGAACCGGTAACGGTACGGATGGATTGCGGTTTGAAAATACTGGTGTAACTGCCATAAACGGAGAAGTTGTCGTTCAGGTCGTAGATCAGCCCGGCATAGGGAACCACCACGCCAGTCTCGGTCTGGGTTTGATGCGTGACAGGCGGGTTGTAGATGCTTCTGCCTTTGTTGACGCTTCGGTAGTTGGCGAAGCGAGCACCCAGTATCAATTTCAGGTCATCACGCAAATTGAAGCGTGAGGCCGTGTAAAGGCCATTCTCCCAGGTCACCCGGTCGTCTTCACCGGTGTACTCCCAGGCCGGCTCGGGGATATCGCCACGCCATTCGTAGAAGTTGCCCACGGAGCCTGTGTAATCCGCCGGAGCGCCTTTGCCATCATTTTCCCAGTGGCTGCGCTTCACGCTTCCACCAACGACCAACTCATGTTCACGCCCGAACAGCTGGAAAGGGCCGCTGCCGTATACATCCACGGCATCGCTGGTGGTTTTACCCACATACTTGCCCAACCACAGGCCAACCCCCGCGCCGGTAACCGGATCCGGGTTACCGGCGGCGGCGGCCCCAAGCGCGGCGTCATAACCATTGATCTGGTGATTGAGCTGCATCTTGCCCACCCAACCGCTGTCGAACTGGCGCTCCAGGGTCGCGAAAACCGTGCGGGTGTATTGATCCCAATGGCTCCAGTCAGCGGCATTGCTGAACGAGCGCGAGACCTTATTGAAATCGCCATCACCGTTGAAGATCGGGTTACCACCCCAGGTCGACCCCTCGGGGTTGCTGTCCTGATAATCCGCCCCCACCGACAGCAGGGTGCTCTCGTCCAGGTCGAACTCGAGAATTCCATAGAAGACCTGGGTTTCGCGCTCGTAGCGATCCTGGGCCGAATGCTTGTTCTGATAGGCAGCGACCGCACGACCACGCACATTACCGGTTTCGGTGAGTGGCCCGGCGACGTCCAGCTCGCTGCGATAGGTATCCCATGAACCGGCACCCAGTGTGACGTGGCCGCTGAATTCGTGTGTCGGCTTCTTGCGGATCAGGTTGATGGTCGCGCCCGGATCACCACTACCGGTCAGCAGGCCAGTCGCACCTTTCAACACTTCGATGCGGTCATAGATCGCCATGTCACTGAGCGTGTTGCCCGACGAGTACCCCGCGTCGCGGGTCATCGGAATGCCGTCGTACTGGAAGTTATTGATCGCGAAACCACGGGAGTAGTACTCGTTACGCTCGGTGTCGTACGTAACAATGCTGACCCCCGGCGTGTGGCGCATCACATCGTCGATGCTGTTCAGTGCGAAGTCATCCATGTGCTTGCGGGTGATCACGCTGATCGACTGCGGCGTTTCGCGCGGTGTCAGTACCAGGCGAGTCGCAGTGGCGATGGAGCCCGGCGTGTAGGACTGGGATTCCTCGGTGATGGTACCGAGCTGGTTGCTGGTCACCGAGGTGGCATCCAGTTCGAGGACTCCGCTCTGAGGTTCCAGTACCACGGTATTTGCACTATCGCTCTGCGCGGCCTGCTGCGCGTCGGCCATCAGCGGCATTGCGATGCCGGCCAGGGTGATAGCGACAGCCAGCAGGCTAGGGGCCCCGGGAGCCGGACGCCGGGCACAGCCAAAGGCCGCCGTGGTATGGGGATTCATGGGAGTCTCCTGTTGTTTTCGAGTTAAGTGATACGCAGAGCCATTAACGATATCACTTCTCATTAGCGCCTTAAATCTTATTACAGAATTTTGCGCGTAACGTCTCCCTGCGGACAAACCTCCGGGCACGAGGATTCGGTGACGAAGAGGGGGAAGGCGAACGGCGCCATACCACACGATCGATGGCAGCTCGACGAGAGAAATTGCGCGATTCTTATCAAGCGTGGGCGATGCCCGAGTCGTCTGTTAGCTCACGCCCATGTAACGGCCGGCGCGGTGATTGATGGCCAGCACCATGTTCAATGCCACGGCACCGAGAACCGACAGCGCGACCTTTTCCGGGGCGACGACGAAGATCGACGCCAGCACGATGGCAGCGTCCACGCCCATTTGCACGGCGCCGGCGCGCAACCCGAAGCGCTCCTGCAGATACAGCGCGAGGATGTTCACACCGCCCAGGCTGGCACGGTGACGGAACAGCATCAGCAAGCCCAGGCCCATGGCAAAGCCACCGAACAGTGCGGCATACAGTTCGTTTAGCGCCGCGAAAGTGATCCAGTGCGGCGTTAGTTCGGCCAGCACCGACACCAGGCCGACCGCACAGACAGTACGCAGAGTGAATGCCCAGCCCATGCGCCAGATCGCCAGTACGTAAAATGGCACGTTGAGCAGGAAGAACACCGCGCCAAACGGCCAGCCGGCCAGGTACTTGATCAGAAAGGCCAGCCCCACCGTGCCACCAGTCAACAGGCCCGCGTGGCTGTAAAGGGTGATGCCCAGGGCGACCATGGCGGTGCCGAGGATCAGCGCCAGCGCATCTTCCCAGAGTGGATGACGGACGAAGAAGTCGGCAATCGTCTCTCGCTCGCCAGCGTCCGGGGTGTCGTTCATGGTGTATCTCTCACTGGGCGCACAAGGTAAAACGCCACCGGGTCAGGGTGGCGAATCAGAATATATAAGGGGGCGGACTACAGGCGAGTCCAGGTCTCGTAGCTGTGCGCGGGCGCCGTATCGGTAGCCGGCTGGTGGTCACGCTCCGTGCACTGCCACTGCTCCTCGTCGAACGCCGGGAACCAGGCGTCGCCCTCGGGCTGCAACGCCACGCGGGTCAGGTACAGGCGGTCGGCAATGGTCAGCGCCTGTTCGTACAGCTGGGCGCCGCCGATCAGCATCACTTCGTCGACGCCCTGCTCGCGGGCCCAGGCCTCGGCCCGTTGATGAGCGGCCGCGACGGTCGCGAACACCTCGGCGCCTTCCAGCTTGAGGCCGGACTGGCGGCTGACCACCAGATTGAGCCGCCCTGGCAGCGGACGGCCGAGAGAATCCCAGGTCTTGCGACCCATGATGATCGGCTTGCCAAGAGTCTTGGCCTTGAAGTGCTTGAGGTCGGCCGGCAGGTGCCAGGGCAATTGGTTGTCGCGGCCGATCACGCGGTTTTCCGCGAGGGCGGCGATCAGGCAGAGAGGGAGTCGAGTCGTCATGGCGGCGAGCATAGCAGAGGGCCGCATCACGCCGCATGACTTGCTGCACTGTCATCGCCACGCCATCTTTTTCAGTGCAGGCTGTTGGCAAACCACCGGCCAATGCCGCTCAGGAGAGATGCCCGATGCCCCTACGCCAGCCCCGCCTGTTACTGCTCAGCGCCCTGCTCGCCCTGCCCTTCACGGCGAATGCCGAAACTCCGGCGGCGCCCACCGCCAAACGCGCCGACGACGGCAAACCGCTGATCATCGCGCACCGTGGCGCCAGCGGTTACCTGCCCGAACACACCCTCGCCGCCTACGCGATCGCCGTGCTGCAGGGTGCTGACTACGTCGAACCGGATCTGGTGATGAGCAAGGACGGCCAACTGTTCGCCCGCCACGACAACGAGCTGGGCCTGACTACCGACGTCGCCAGGCACCCGGAGTTCGCCGACCGCAAACGCAAGGCCAGTATCGATGGCGTCGAGCTCGACGGCTGGTTCAGCGAAGACTTCACCGCGGCCGAACTCAAGCGCCTGCGTGCCATTGAGCGCATCCCCGATATCCGCCCGGGCAATACCCGCCTCGATGGTCAGTTCGAAATCCCGACCCTGCAGGAAATCATCGACCTGGTGAAGGCACTGCAGGTCAGCCAGGGGCGTGAGATCGGCCTGTACATCGAGACCAAGCATCCCCAACACTTCAGCCAACTGGGCCTGAGTATGGACAAACCGCTGGTCGAGACCCTCGCCCGCAATGGCTATCGCGACGCCGCCGCGCCGGTGTACGTCCAATCCTTCGAGGTGAGTAACCTGAAAGCACTGCGTCAGTTGAGCTCGCTGCGCCTGGTGCAGCTGTACGGCAAGGGCCAGCCCCATGACCAGGTCGTGCAGGGCAACCCGCTGACCTATGCACAGATGGCCACGCGTGCCGGGCTGCAAGCAGTCGCCGAATACGCCAATGGCGTGGGCCCGGACAAGAGCTACGTCATCCCTCGCCAGCCGGACGGCAGCCTAGGCGAGCCGACAAGATTCGTCGCCGATGCCCATGCCGCCGGGCTGCTGGTGCACCCCTATACCTTCCGCGCCGAGAACCAGTTCCTACCCACAGAGCTGAAGCGGGGCAGCAGCCCGGCAGAGCGCGGCGATATTGAAGCGGAGGTGCGTGCCTTCCTGGCCACTGGCATCGACGGCCTGTTCATCGACCAGCCGGATATTGCCGTGCGACTACGCCAGCAACAGGCCCGTTAAACGCGAGTTTTTGCCAATCGCCTCACAGCGGTTATGCTCCCCGTGGATTCCAACTGCCGGGAGATCGCGTGGCCTTACCCAAGCTGCAACGCCTATGGCTCTGCGAGGCCGTGCGCCTGCGAGAAGAACATGCCGGGCTGCTCGAGGACAGCGAAGCCAACCGCCGTGCTCAGGTGGCAGGCGGTGACCTGGCTACCCGTATCGAAAACCGTGCCCTGCTGCTCGCCGAACGCGATGGCCAGCAGCAGGCGCAACGCCATTGGCTGCAAGGCGCACGCCTGGCGTTGCTGCTCCTCGGCCTGCTCGCCCTGGCCAGCGGCGCGGGCCTGGCGGTAGCGGCACTGGGCGACGGGCAAACGCCGGTCAACGTATTCTGGGCACTGGGTAGCCTGCTCGGTTTGCACCTGCTGATGCTACTCGGTTGGCTGATCGGCTTGCTGTTTGGCGGCGGCCATGGCGCGGTGCTCGGGCGCCTCTGGCTATGGCTCAGCGAAAAGCTCGCTCGCGACTCCAGCGCGCTGCACACCGGCCCTGCCCTGGTTCTGCTGCTGCGCCGCCAGCGTCTCAATCGCTGGTTGATCGGCATGGCCGTGCACGGGCTCTGGCTGGTGGCGCTGACCACCGCGCTGCTGATGCTGCTGGCGCTACTGTCCACCCGCCGTTACGGCTTCGTCTGGGAAACCACCCTGTTGGGCGGCGATACCTTCGTCGCCCTGACCCAGGCCCTCGGCGCCCTACCCGGCCTGCTGGGCTTTCCAGTGCCAGATGCCGCCACCGTGCGCGCCAGCGGCGACAGCCCGCTGCCGCTGGAGTCGGCCCGGCATGCCTGGGCCGGCTGGCTGATCGGCGTGGTCGTGCTCTACGGCCTGCTACCACGCCTGCTGCTTGGGCTGATCTGCCTGTGGCGCTGGCGTAGCGGCGTGGCACACCTGCAACTGGACGTCGACCTGCCTGGTTACGGCCTGCTACGCGAGCGCCTGCAACCCAACAGCGAACGCCTGGGCGTGTGCGATGCCGAGCCGGCGCAGCTCTATCAGGTGCAGTCCGGCGCCGGCGTCGATGCCAGCCAGGGCGCGCTGCTGGTGGCCATCGAACTGGATGACCGGCGTCCCTGGCCACCGGTGCTGCCCAAGTCGGTGGCCGACGCCGGGATCATCGACAGCCGCGAGCAGCGCCGCCAGTTGCTCGACCAGCTCACGCGCTTTCCGCCTGCTCGCCTGGCGATTGCCTGCGACCCTCGGCGTTCGCCGGATCGCGGCAGCCTGGCACTGCTCGCCGAACTGGCACGCTGCGCCGGCACCACGCGCATCTGGCTGCTGCAACCGCCGCCGGGCGAAACCCTCGACAGCGAGCGCCTCGGCGACTGGCACAAGGCACTCGATCAACTGCACTTGGCCCACCAAGACAGCTCGCCGTTGACCTGGCTGGAGACTGGCCATGACTGATCACCTCCCTGCAGGAGCCGGCTTGCCGGCGATCAGGAACACAACCGATACCGGTTTTGCTTCAACGTTCGCATCGCCCGCAAGCGGGCTCCTACGCAACCCGCACCAAGGGCTACGCTCATGAGCCAGGCGCTAAAGCTCGCCGTGGTCGGCCACACCAACGTCGGCAAGACCTCGCTGTTGCGTACCCTGACCCGCGACATCGGTTTCGGCGAGGTGTCGCATCGCCCCAGCACCACCCGCCACGTCGAGGGCGCACGGCTGTCGGTGGATGGCGAAGCGCTGCTGGAGCTGTACGACACGCCCGGCCTTGAAGACGCTATCGCCCTGCTCGACTACCTCGACCAGCTGGATCGTCCGGGCGAACGCCTCGACGGCCCGGCCCGCCTGGCGCGCTTCATGGAAGGCAGCGAGGCGCGCCAGCGTTTCGAACAGGAAGCCAAGGTGCTGCGCCAGCTACAGGCATCGGACGCCGGCCTTTACGTGATCGACGCTCGTGAACCGGTACTGGCCAAGTACCGGGACGAGCTGAACGTGCTGGCCATGTGCGGGCGGCCACTGCTGCCCGTCCTGAATTTCGTGGCCAGCGCCAACCATCGCGAAGACGACTGGCGCGAAGCACTGGCACGTCTGGGGCTGCATGCCCTGGTTCGTTTCGACAGCGTGGCGCCACCGCTCGATGGCGAGCGACGGCTCTACGAAAGCTTGGCGCTGATGCACGAGAAGTCACGCCCGCAGCTGCAACGCCTGATCGACGACCACGAGGCCCAGCGAGTGGCCCGTCACCGCAGCGCCAAGCGCCTGATCGCCGAACTGCTGATCGACTGCGCCGCCTGCCGACGCAGCGTGGCCAACGAAAGCGAACTGGAAAAGACTGCCATCGGCGAACTGCGCAAAGAGGTTCGCCAGCGCGAACAACGCTGCGTGGAAGCCTTACTGCGCCTGTATGCCTTCCGCCGCGAAGATGCCCGCGCCGACGACCTACCGTTGCTGGACGGCCGCTGGGGCGACGATCTGTTCAACCCGGAAACCATCAAGCAGTTGGGCATTCGCCTGGGCAGCGGCGCTGCCGCGGGTGCCGCAGCCGGTGCCGGCGTGGACCTGCTGGTCGGCGGCCTGACCCTGGGAACCGCTGCCCTGGCCGGCGCGTTGCTCGGCGGTGGCGCCCAGACCCTGCGTAATTATGGTTCGCGTCTCAAGGGCAAGCTCCAGGGCCAGCGTGAGCTGACCGTCGACGATGCCGTGCTGCGCCTGCTCGCGCTGCGCCAGCAGCACCTGCTGCAGGCCCTCGATAATCGCGGCCACGCGGCGGTGGAAGCGGTACGCCTCGACGCCCTGCAGGACAGCCAGTGGCGCGAGGGCAAACTGCCGACAGCGCTGCGTATCGCCCGGGCACGCCCGGAGTGGTCGTCCCTGAACCCCGGCGCCCGTGTCGATCAGGTCGAGCGACTGGAACAGGTCGAGCGCCTGGCCAAGGAAATCGACGCGGCGCCGACTGCGAAATGAGCCTGTGTCGAGAATTGGCCGCCATCCTCGAGCGCGAGCTGAGTTTGGGCAACAGCCTCGGCCAGGCGCCCCATCGCGCCGGCTGGCCGCAGCCGGAGTCGCTGTTCGCCGCCCTGCACCAGGACTTCAAGAGCGACCTGAGCCAGCTGCCGCCGGCGGTGCAACATGGCCATTGCAACGACCCGCATTACGGCTGGTACGAAGAGCTCTATTGCCGTGAACACCACCATCTACTGGTCGCCGGCACGCCCAAACCCGGTCGCCGCTGATCCCTGACTGCGAGCCTCGAACATGCCTGTTGCCAACCTGTTCCACGACAGCCAGCCACCCGCTCAGGGCGAGCGCTTCGAAACCCTGCTGAGCCATCGCGACTTGGTGATCGAACGCATCGTCAGCTCGTCACGTATCGAGTCGGTGGACTATGTGCAGGAGCAGGATGAATGGGTGCTGCTGGCCCGCGGCGAAGCGCGCATGACGGTTGCCGGAGAAGCTATCGAGCTGACTCCCGGCGATCACCTGTTCCTGGCAGCCGGCACGCCGCACCGGGTGGAACGTACCAGCGAAGGCGCGCTATGGCTGGCGATTCATTTGCACCCCAGCAACCCGTAGCCCGGGCTGAGCACAGCGATACCCGGGATTTGTGAAAACCCTTGCCACCGTCCCGGGTTACGCCTTCGGCTAACCCAGGCTACGAAACTGGCAATTGCAGTTAACCGTGGGAGCGCGCCATGCGCGCGAAAATTCGCGGGCATGGCCCGCTCCCACATACACGCACGACTTTAGCCGTAGGGTGGAAGACGCTTCACCCTTCCACCATGGCATCGCCACGATGCCCTTCAACGCCTGAGCAAGCTCGTCCACAGCGTTGCCGCCACGATCAGCAAGCCACCGATCCAGGCCTGCACACTCAGCTCCTCACTGAGCCACAGCACGGCGAACAGCGCCCCGAACAACGGCTCGCTGCCCATCAACAGCGACACCCGCGTTGGGCTGCTGCGGCGCAGTGCGTAGTTCTGCACGAAGAACGCGAACAGCGTGGCGAACAGCACCAGATACAAGGTGCCGATCCAGAACGCCGGCTCCACCGGCAGCGCGGGCAACCCGCCTGGCAGGAAGATCGCTCCCAGTAACAAACAGCCGAGACCAATCACCCCGGTCTGCACCGCCGTCAGCGCCAGTGCGGGAACCTGAGTGTGGGCGGTGAGCTTGCCGGTCAGGCAGACCAGTACGGCGCGCAGCAGCGCCGCCACCAGCATCAGGCCGTCACCCAGGTTGAATTGCAGATCGACGCCGCCGCTTAGCAGCCAGGTGCCGAACAGCGACAACGCAACCGCTGGCAGCAGGCGCGAGTCTGGCCGGCGGTCGAACATCAGCCACTCGACGAACGGGGTGATGACCACGCACAGGCTGATCAGAAACGCCGCATTGCTGGCAGAGGTGTGCAGCACGCCATAGGTTTCGCACAGGAAGATGGCCAGCATCACACCGCCGAGCGGAATGCCCGGCGCCCAGGCCTGGCGTCCCTCGCCGCGCAACTGCGGCAGCAGAATCAGAAAGGTCAGGCAGAAACGCACGGCGAGAAAACCGAGCACGGGATAGAAGACCAGCGCCTGCTTGGCCACGCCGTAGCTGGTACCCCAGACGAGCGCGACCAGCAGGAGCAGCAGATCGCTGGCCTGCAACAGGCGGGAAGGGGAACGGCTTATCAGCGTGGACATGGCGGTGTTTCCTGGAAATCGGCGGGAAGCACATTGTCCATTGCGTCTCTCAGCGTGATAATCCACCCATCCCGAACAAGACCTGTTCCCCATGCGCACGAATCTCACACCACAGCTACTTCCCTATCTGGCCATCTTCGTGCGCGTCGTCGAGGCGGGGAGCTTCTCTGCCGCTGCCCGCCAGCAAGGCAGCACGGCGTCAGCGGTGAGCCGACAGATCGCCCACCTCGAACAGACCCTCGGTGTGCGCTTGCTGGAGCGCACCACCCGCCGTCTGCGCCTGAGTGAAGCGGGCAGCGAAGTGTTCGAACGCTGCAAGGACATGCTCTACGCCGCCCAGGCAGCCCTGGATGTGGGCGAGCGACTGATGAGCCAACCGCGCGGACGGGTTCGCCTGAGCGTGCCCAAGGCCTTTGGGCGCTTTCTGGTCATGCCGCTGATCAACGACTTCTTGCAGCGCTACCCGGAGGTGGATATCAGCCTCAACCTCAGCGACCGCAGCCCGGACTTGATCAGCGATCAGTTCGACCTGCTGGTGAGCATCACCGACCAGCCGCCGCCCACCCTGGCAGGACGGCCGCTGTGCAATGTCCAACAGTTGCTGTGTGCGAGCCCCACCTATCTGCAACGCCACGGCATGCCCCAGCACCCCAGCGAGCTGGTACGTCATGACTGCCTGTATCTGGACGAAACGCCGGACGACCACCGCTGGCATTTCAGCAACGGTCCGGAACAATGCGTGGTGGCGGTGAGCAGCCGCTTCGCCAGCAACCACAGCGAAGTACGCCTGAACGCTGCGCTCCAGCATCTGGGCATCACTTGCCTGCCGCACTTCACGGCCGCGGCGTCACTGGCCAGTGGAGAGCTGGTGCGCGTGCTGCCCCAGTGGCGCTACACCGGCCCTACCAGGGCACCGCGTGGATTCTCTACCACCCGACCCGCCACCTGCCGCCCAAGCTGCGGGTGCTGATCGACCACCTCGCCGAGGGGCTGGGCAAGGGGCCGTCGATATGACGGAGGCGATAAAAAGGCTTCGCCAGTGGCTGGAAAGGCGCTGGCTCGAGCGTCAGCCGGTGTGCACGGCCGATCACGTCACCCTGGAGAATATCGAAACCGAAGTCGGCAACCGGATGCTAGAAAGCCTCAAGGCCGAGGGCTGGCGGCAGGTCGCGCAGTACAGCCCAATGGCGTTCGACAAGGGTATCGATTACGACAGCTACCGACTGCGCCGCGGCCTGGATGAGCTGAGGCTGGAGTGGGACAACTGGTTCGAGTGGAAACTCAGCGGCCCGAGTGAGCTCGTCGAAGAGATCGCCGAGCGTTTTTCGTTACGCAAGTGAGCGTGCCATCTGCCGGGCATCGCTTCGCTCAGCGCCGTGCTACTTAGCCGTAGGGTGGGCTTCAGCCCACCGCAGACCAGCCAAGCCACCCTATCCCGAGCTGCTCCGGAAGCGATCGTTCTAGACCGGCGCTCCTTGAATGCATCGTTGGATGGGCGGGCATTGGTGGGCTGAAGCGGATCGCCGCCCGGCCCACCCTACGAGTGACCGCCTGGGTCAGACCGCGACCGGCGCCTTGATGTGCGGGTGTGCTTCGTAGCCGACCAATTCGAAATCCTCGAAACGGAAGGCGAACAGGTCCCTTCACCTCGGGGTTGAGCTTCATGGTCGGCAGCGGCAGGGGCTCGCGGGTCAGTTGCAGGTCGGTCTGCTCCAGGTGGTTGGCGTACAAGTGGCAGTCGCCGCCCGTCCAGATGAACTCGCCCGGTTGCAGGCCGCAGACCTGGGCCACCATCAACGTCAGCAGCGCATAGCTGGCGATGTTGAAGGGAACGCCCAGGAAAATGTCTGCCGAGCGCTGGTACAGCTGGCAGCTGAGCTTGCCGTCGGCGACGTAGAACTGGAAGAGCGCATGGCACGGCGGCAGGGCCATCTGCTCGACCAGCGCCGGGTTCCAGGCGGAGACAATCAGGCGGCGCGAGTCCGGGTTCTTTTTGATCATCTCGATCAGCTTGCTGATCTGGTCGATCGACTCGCCGTTCGGCGCCGGCCAATTGCGCCACTGGTAGCCGTATACCGGGCCGAGGTCGCCGTTTTCGTCAGCCCACTCGTCCCAGATGCGTACGCCGTTGTCCTTCAGGTACTTGATGTTGGTGTCGCCCTGCAGAAACCACAGCAACTCGTGAATGATCGAGCGCAGGTGGCACTTCTTGGTGGTCACCAGGGGAAAGCCGTCGGCCAGGTCGAAACGCATCTGGTGGGCGAACACGCTGTAGGTGCCGGTGCCGGTGCGGTCTGCCTTGAAAGTGCCGTTCTCACGCACGTGACGCATCAGGTCGAGGTACTGTTTCATTGCGCGACCTCCTGGGCAGCCTGGCGTTTGTAGGCGTAGGCCATCACGCCCAGGCCGGCGAGGATCATCGGGATGCACAGCACCTGGCCCATGGTCAGCCAGCCCCATGCGAGGTAGCCGAGCTGAGCGTCCGGTACGCGGACGAGTTCGACGATGAAGCGGAAGATGCCGTAGCACACCGCGAACAGACCGGAGACCGCCATGGTCGGCCGCGGTTTGCGCGAGTAGAACCAGAGGATCACGAACAGCGCCACACCCTCCAGCGCGAACTGGTAGAGCTGCGACGGATGACGCGGCTCCGGCCCGCCAGTCGGGAAGACCATGGCCCAAGGCACGTCGGTGACCTTGCCCCACAGCTCGCCGTTGATAAAGTTGCCGATACGCCCGGCGCCCAGGCCGATCGGCACCAGCGGGGCGATGAAGTCCATCAGTTCGAAGAAGCTCTTGCCGTTGCGCTTGGCGAACCACAGGGTGGCCAGCATCACGCCGATCAGGCCACCGTGGAACGACATGCCGCCCTTCCACACTTCGAGGATCAGCAGCGGGTTGGCGATATAGGCCGGCAGATCGTAGAACAGCACATAGCCAAGACGGCCACCGAGAATCACGCCCATGGCCACCCAGAACACCAGGTCGGAGAGTTTCTCCTTGCTCCAGGTCGGATCGAAGGCGTTCAGGCGCCGCGAGGCAAGGAACCAGGCACCGCCAATGCCAACCAGGTACATCAGGCCGTACCAGTGGATCTGCAGAAAGCCCAGGTCGAGGGCGACCGGATCAATATTCGGGTAGGGCAGCATCAGGATTCCTCACAACAGAAAATTCAGGCCGACGATGAACAACAGCAAGGCGAACAGGCGCTTGAGCACCCGCGGCGATAAACGATGGGCCAGGCGTGCACCGGTGCGCGCGAAAAACACGCTGGTCAACGCGATGCCCAGCAGCGCAGGCAAATAAACATAACCCAGGCTCCAGCCAGGCAGACGCGCGTCGCCCCAGCCCAGCCACAGATAACTGAGGGCACCGGCAGCCGCGATGGGCCAGCCGCATGCCGAAGACGTCGCCACCGCCTGCTGCACGGACACGCCGCGCCAGGTCAGGAACGGCACGGTCAGCGATCCACCACCGATACCGATGATCGCCGAAGCCCAGCCGATCACGCCACCGGCAACGCCCAGGCCAGCCTTGCCGGGCACATCACGGCTGGCCTTGGGTTTGAGATCCAGAGCGAGTTGCAGGGCGACGCACAGGGCGAATACGCCGATGATCTTCTGCAATACCTGGCCGTCGATGGAATCGGCGGTCAACGCACCAAGCGCCGAGCCCAGCACGATACCCACGGTCAGCCAGACGAACAGCCGCCAGCGTACGGCACCACGGCTGTGATGCTCGCGCACGGCATTGATCGAGGTGAACAGGATGGTAGCCAGCGAAGTACCTACTGCCATGTGGGTCAACACGGACGTATCGAAGCCCTGAGCAGTGAAGCTGAAGATCAGCACCGGCACGATGATCATGCCGCCACCCACGCCAAACAGCCCAGCCAACAGGCCTGCCGCGGCACCGAGCAGTATGTAGAGTAGGAAGACCATGATGTCACCGCAAAGCAATGCGGCATGGTAACGGAAGCCAGCGATGCACTCTACTTCACGACGATTGGTGGCGTTGCGTACAGTGGTGCTTTATTCGATGAGATAGCCGCTGTGCCCAACGTCCTCGTCCAGCCTATCACCTGCAATATGACGCATGAGGGGCGCCTATGTGCCTGATCGTCCTCGCCTGGCGCCCCGGTCACGCCCTGCCGCTGCTGGTCGCCGCCAATCGCGATGAGTTCTATGCCCGCCCTACCGCAGCCCTGGCCGAGTGGCCGGAGACACCGGGGCTGATCGCCGGGCGTGACCTGCAGGCCGGCGGCACCTGGCTGGGGATTGGCCCTGGGGGGCGCTTCGCAGCACTCACCAACATTCGTGATCCGCGTGCGGTTCAGGGCTCACGCTCGCGAGGCGAGCTACCACTACGTTTTCTGCAGGGATATCTGGGGCCAGAAGCCTTTCTGGACAAGCTTCGCAGCGAGGCGGATGACTACAGCGGCTTCAACCTGCTGGTTGGTGACCGTCAGCAGCTGTGGCACTTCAACTCCCAGAACAGGCGGGCTAAAGCTTTGCCATCCGGCATCCACGGCATTTCCAATGCCGACCTGGATACGCCATGGCCAAAGCTGCAGCGCGCCAAGGCCGCACTTGTCGATGCCCTCGAGACGCTCGATGAGGAAGCGCTGTTCGCTCTTTTGGCCAATACCGCGAAGCCTGAAGACGCGGCACTGCCAGATACGGGCGTCGGCCTCGATACCGAACGACTGCTCGCCAGCGTATTCATCGCCAGCGCCAATTATGGCACCCGTGCCAGCACCCTGCTGTTCAGCCATGCAGATGGAGCACGGCAGTTGATCGAACGCAGCTTCGGGGCAGAAGGGGTGGCTATCGGTGAAGTGAGGTTTGAGACAGGAAACCAATGGGTGGGCTGAAGCGCAGCGCCGCCCGACCCACCCTGCCGCTGGATGTTGGCATTCAACACCGGACGCGGAGCGTCCGAGAGGCATTCCCACGCGGAGCGTGAGGAACGATCTCGGGGGAACTCGAAGGTCCGCTATGCCTTGCTAGGAGCGTTAAGCCTGAATATCCGACGCCGGGTTGATCATCCGGCCCAGGCCGAGGTTGCGCAGGGCCAGTTGCAGGGTGCTGTGGATAACCTGCGGGTTGTCGATGCGCATCACCTGGCCGAGCAGATCCTTGGCCTTGGCCATGCTGATCTGGCGCAGCAGCCATTTCACTTTGGGCAGGTTGGTGGCGTTCATCGACAGGCTGTCGAAGCCCATGGCCATCAGCAATACCGCAGCAGTCGGGTCACCGGCCATTTCGCCGCAAATGCTCACCGGTTTGCCTTCGGCATGGGCGTCTTCGACCACCTTGGTCAACGCCTGCAAAACCGCCGGGTGAAGGAAGTCGTAAAGGTCAGCGACCCGTGGGTTGTTGCGATCCACGGCCAGCAGGTACTGAGTCAGGTCATTGGAGCCGACCGACAGGAAGTCCACCTGGCGAGCAAGGTCGCGGGTCTGGTAGACGGCGGCGGGAATCTCGATCATCACGCCGATCGGTGGCAGTGGCACATCGGTGCCTTCGTCGCGCACTTCGCCCCAGGCGCGGTGAATCAGGTGTAGCGACTCCTCCAGCTCCTGGATACCGGAAATCATCGGCAGCAGGATGCGCAGGTTGTCCAGACCCTCGCTGGCCTTGAGCATGGCGCGCACCTGCACCAGGAAGATTTCCGGGTGGTCGAGGGTTACACGGATACCGCGCCAGCCGAGGAAGGGATTCTCTTCCTTGATCGGAAAATAGCTCAGTGCTTTATCGCCACCGACATCCAGCGTGCGCATGGTCACGGGTAACGGATGGAAAGCGGCCAGTTGTTCACGGTAGATCGCCAGCTGTTCTTTCTCGCTGGGAAAACGATCCTTCATCATGAACGGCACTTCGGTGCGATACAGGCCAACGCCTTCGGCGCCACGCTCCTGAGCCCGTACCACATCGGCAAGCAGGCCAGTGTTGACCCACAACGGCATGTGGTGGCCGTCCAGGGTCTCGCAGGGCAGTGCACGCAGGGCGTCGAGGCCCTTGGTGAGCTGGCGGTCTTCCTCAACCACATCGACATACTGCTTGCGCAGGATCTCGCTGGGGTTGGTGAACACCTCGCCGTGATAACCGTCGACGATCAGCTGAATGCCATCGATCTTCGAATACGGCAGCTCGACCGCGCCCATGACCGTGGGAATGCCCATGGCACGGGCGAAGATCGCCACATGGGAGTTGCCCGAGCCCTGTACCGACACCAGGCCGACCAGCTTGCCTTCCGGTACTTCGCCAAGCATGGCGGGCGACAGTTCTTCGGCGACCAGAATGCAGTTGTCCGGGTACACCAGCGTCTGTTGCCGCGCCTGCTGCAGATAGGCGAGCAAGCGCCGACCAAGGTCACGTACGTCCGATGCACGCTCGCGCAGGTAGGCGTCGTCCATCAGCTCGAAGCGGTTGATGTGCTCGCTGACCACTTGGCGCAACGCACCCTGGGCCCACTGGCCGGTCTTGATGATCTTAACCACTTCGTTACCGAGAGCGGCGTCTTCGAGCATCATCAGGTATACGTCAAACAGCGCGCGTTCTTCCGGACGCAACTGGGTAGCCATGCGCTCCGAGAGGCTGCGCATGTCGCCACGCACGCCTTCGAGCGCATTATTGAACAGCTTCAGCTCGGCATCGATATCGGTGACGACCCTGTCGGGTACCACCTCCAGATCGGCCGGCGGCAGTACCACCACCGCAGTACCGACAGCAGCACCGGGCGAGCCCGGCACACCGACGAACTTGGCTTCCTGAATGCCCTTGCCCTGCTTGCCAAGGCCGCGGATCGAGCCGGTCGCCTCGGCGTGGGCGATAACCCCGGCGAGCTGCGCGCTCATGGTCACCAGGAAGGCTTCCTCACCCTCGTCGAACTGGCGGCGCTCCTTCTGCTGCACAACCAGCACGCCCATCACTCGACGGTGGTGGATGATCGGTGAGCCGAGGAAAGAGGCATAGCGCTCCTCACCCGTCTCGGCGAAGTAGCGGTAACGAGGGTGTTCGGAGGCGTTTTCGAGGTTCAGCGGCTCTTCACGGGTACCAACCAGGCCGACCAGGCCTTCGTTGGGCGCCATGCTGACCTTGCCGATCGAGCGCTTGTTGAGGCCATCGGTGGCCATCAGCACGAAGCGCTTGCTCTCCGGGTCGAGCAGGTAAACCGAGCACACCTGGGTGCCCATGGCTTCTTTGACACGCTGCACGATAATGCCCAGCGCCGCCTTGAGATCCTTGGCAGCGTTGACTTCCTGGACAATCCTGCGCAGCGTGTTGAGCATGCCTGACCCTGCCTAGTCCCGTGCCAGCAGGCGCGGTGCGAGTTCCTTGAGCGCGCGACGGTAAACCTCGCGCTTGAATGTAACCACCTGCCCCAACGGATACCAGTAACTGACCCAGCGCCAGCCATCGAACTCGGGCTTGCCGGTCAGATCCATGCGCACCCGCTGCTCATCGGCGGTCAGGCGCAACAGGAACCACTTTTGCTTCTGGCCGATACACAGCGGTTGGCTGTGCGTGCGCACCAGGCGCTGCGGCAGACGATACCTCAACCAGCCCCGGGTACAGGCGAGAATTTTCACATCCTGCTGCTCGAGACCGACTTCTTCGTTCAGTTCGCGGTACAACGCCTCTTCCGGCGACTCGTGGTCATTGATGCCACCTTGCGGGAACTGCCAGGCATCCTGGTTAATTCGACGCGCCCAGAGCACCTGGCCAACATCATTGGTGAGAATGATGCCGACGTTGGGGCGAAAACCATCAGGATCGATCACGGCACACAACCTCGTAAACGCATATTCCAGCATTGTTCCACAAAGCTCGGGACAGCGGCAACGCGCCCGCACGGGACTTCGCAATAGGCCGGTCGCGACACCCGATCAGGTTTTCCCCAGCCAGGCAAAGCCGCTATTCTGGCGCCTTCCATGGCTCTGTATAAAAGAGGTGGCTCTGTGCGTTTGGCTTTATTCGATCTCGACAACACCCTGCTCGGCGGCGACAGCGACCACGCCTGGGGCGACTGGCTGTGCGAGCGCGGCATTCTCGATGGCGCGACCTACAAGGCCCGCAACGATGCCTTCTACCAGGATTACCTGGCCGGGCGCCTGAACATCACCGACTACCTGAACTTCACCCTGGATATCTTCGGCCGTACCGAAATGGCGCAGCTCAATGCCTGGCATGAGCAGTTCATGGCCGAATGCATCGAGCCGATCATTCTGCCCAAGGGCCTGGCACTGCTCGACGAGCACCGTGCGGCTGGCGACAAGCTGGTGATCATCACCGCCACCAACCGCTTCGTCACCGCGCCGATCGCCGCCCGCCTGGGCGTCGACACGCTGCTGGCGACCGAGTGCGAGATGATCGACGGCCGCTACACCGGACGTACCACCGATGTGCCCTGCTTCAAGGAAGGCAAAGTCACCCGACTCAATCGCTGGATGCAGGAAAACGGCTTTACCCTGGACGGTGCCAGCTTCTACAGCGACTCGATGAACGACCTGCCATTGCTGGAGTGCGTCAGCCGCCCAGTGGCCGTCGACCCGGATCCGAACCTGCTGGCCGAAGCGCAGAAGCGTGGCTGGCCGGTACTGTCGCTGCGCTAGAACGCATTTGGCATGCAATGAAAAAACCGGCGCTCCACAGGCCGTGCGAAAACGTAGCGAGCGAAGGTCAGGCAAGGCAAAAACCAGCGAAAAAGCGCAGTTTACGAGTTGTAAATGAGCATTTTGACTGGGCTGGCATTCCAGCTGGTTTTTAACGCCGCATGACCGAGCGCAGTAGTTTTCACACAGCCTGTCCAGGCGCCGGTTTTGGGTGAAGCGATACCCCGTTACAGCTGCTTGGCCACTTCGCTCGGCACCTTTTCCGGCATCGCCGAAGAGTGGTGGTTGAGGATCTTCCATTGGCCGTCGACACGGGTGTAGAGGAAGGTGTAACGCGCCTGCACATCCTGCGTCTTGCCTTTGGCATCGGTCAGCCGGAAGGTGTATACGCCGCTGTCCAGTGCAGTGTTCAGGCCCAGACGACGGATTTCCCGGTAATTGATGTGGCCAACCGGCTTCAGCGCCAGGAAGTGGTCGAAGTAGTCAGTGATTTCCGCAGACGTTGCCCGCACATGGTTGGAAACGGTTGGCTGCAACACCGCATCCTTGCTGTACAGGGCAACGACCTTGGACGAATCACCGGTCTGCAGCGCTTTGTTCCACTGATCGAAAAGAGCAGCCACGTCACGATCAGCGGAATCGGTAGGCGCCTCGGCGATACTGCTGTAGTTGTAAGGCTTCTGCTCAACGGCAGCGAACAGCGAGGAGCTGGCGGTAAGCAACAGAGCGGCGGCGATGGCATGTACTTTCATGGTCTTTCCTGTCTCGTTGGTTGATGCCGGTACTTTGCCCCGCCTGCCCGACGCCGCCATCGGCCGGTTGGCGACAACGGCCTATGCCGATCGGCGGATGGGCGACAGCGGTATGAAGTCGATTTAATGGGATCATTGCGCCACCAATCGGCGCTGCCCCGCTGGAGAGACACCCATGCACAATGAAAACGGCAGTGCCCTGGCCCTACGCAGCCAGTACCGGCAGTGGGAAAGCCGCGCGGCGCGTCTGAGTCTGCTGGTCGATACCGGGCGCGAGCTGGGCGCCTTGGCGCCGAGTGAGATGGGCGAGCGCGTACTGCAACGCGCCTGCGCTTTCTGTGCAATGGACAGCGGCCTGGTAATCCGTGAGCTGAACGGTGAAAACCAGGTGCTCGCCAGCCATGGTGCCCACTCCAACGAACAGCGCGTGGCACTCTTGGCACTGGCCGAAAACGACTCCCCTCTGGCCCAGTGTCTGGCCATCGAGAAGAGCGTGCTGCAACTGGTCATCCGGCTGCCCTTGTCGACTGCTCAGGGCCGCCCGTTTGGCAGCGTATTGCTGGCCAGCGCAGCGAAGATCAACCCGCCGGATGACGAAGACCTCGAGTCCCTGCAACTGCTCGCCACCCTGCTTGCCGCGCACCTGGAGAACCAGCGCCTGCACGGCGACCTGCTGGCACGCGAGCGCACCATGTCGGAGCTGGTACATCGCCTGCTCAGCGCTCAGGAAGATGAGCGCAGACGCGTCGCCTATGACCTGCACGACGGCCTCGCACAGACCCTGGCCGGCCTGCACCAGCGCTTACAAGGCTTCGCCAGCCAATGTCCGACGCTACCCAACGCCCAGCAGCAGGAACTGAGCACCATCCTCGACCTTGCCCAGCGCTGCGTGCGCGAAGGCCGACAGGCCATCGGTGGGTTGCGCCCGCAACTGCTCGATGACTTCGGCCTGCTGCAAGCGCTGGACAAGGAAGCCGACCGCCTGCGCGAAGCCGGCTACCGGGTGCAATGGCTGCAGCGCAGCGATGCGCGGCTGCCAGCCAACGTGGAAATCACCCTGTTCCGTATCGCCCAGGAAGGCATCAACAACATCCTCAAGCATGCCGGCCCCTGCAGCGTGCGCATCGGTCTGAGCAGCGCAGAGCAAAGCGCCGAGCTGCGAGTCGAAGACGATGGCCGCGGCTTCGACACGGCACCCGACCGTTCCGTGACAGGCAGCGGCGGCCTCGGCCTGGCCGCCATGCACGAGCGGGCCAGCCTGCTGAACGGACACCTCCACTGCAACAGCGAGCCAGGGCGCGGCACTCGGTTGCTGGCTCAGGTACCCAGCGTCGGGGGGAGCACGCCATGACCGCCCCCTTGCGCCTGGTGCTGGCCGATGATCATGAAGTGACCCGCGCAGGCTTTGTCGCCATGCTGGCGAGCTGCGACGAATTCGAGGTGGTCGGTCAGGCAGCCGATGGCGATAGCGCGCTGCAACTGTGCGAGCGCCTGCAGCCGGACATCGCCATCCTCGACATCCGCATGCCCGGGCTGAATGGGCTGGGCGCCGCGCGCCTGCTGCAGCAGCGTCTGCCGCGCCTGAAGGTGGTGATGTTCACCATGTACGACAGCCCCGAACACCTTGAAGCAGCCATCGCCGCGGGCGCCGTGGGTTACCTGCTGAAGGACGCCACGCGCGACGAGGTGATTGCCAGCCTGCGCCGCGTCGCAGCGGGTGAAGAAGCACTCAACAGCTCAGTCAGCGCGCGCCTGCTGCGACGCATCGCCGACCGCAGCAATACAGGCGCTCCACCCTCAGACGCCCTGACCAACCGCGAGCGGCAGGTACTTGGCCTGGTCGCCGGTGGCTTCAGCAACCGCGAGATCGGCGAAAAACTGGGAATTGCCGCCGGCACCGTGAAGACCCACGTCGAGCGGGTGATCGCCAAGCTAGGCGTGGCCGATCGTACCCAGGCGGCCGTACGCGGCATCGCCCTGGGTTTGGTGGCGCAGCCGGCGACAGACTGGTTCGGCCCGCCCACATGATGCGCCGCATCGATGGTTTCTGGGCTGACCTGCCCCTGCGCGGCAAGGCGCTAGTCGGTATCTCGCTGCCATTGGTGATTCTGCTGCTATCACTGGTACTGATCTACATCACCGAGCGCCGCACCGCCGAGGCCGAGGAGGACGTGCGCCGGGTGCTGCAGGTGCAGGGCGATATCCAGGCCGTACAGACGCTATTGGCCGAGGGCGCCTCCAGCGTGCGGGGCTACCTGTTGACCCGCCGTGAGAATTTCCTGCCCACCTACCTGCAAATCGAACCGCGTATCGACGCAGCCCTGGCACGCCTCGACGCCAACATCCGCGATACCGAGGTGCGCCAGCGCCTGGATCGTATCAAGCCGCTGATCAGCACCAAGCTGCAAGGGCTGGATGTGCTGCGCAACGTCGACATGCGCCAGGATAGCGAGCAGATCATCGCCATTCTGGTCGAGAACAAACGCATGCTCGACACCCTCCGCCAGGAGATCGACGCGATGCGCGTACGCGAAGACGCCCTGCTCGCCGACCGCACGGCGAATGCCGCGGACAATCGCCAGCGCATGCTGCTAGCCACGCTGCTGGCGGCCGGCTGCGGCCTGTTCGGCGCGATCATCGCCGTGCTGTTGCTATCCAGCGGCATCGTCACCCGCGTTCAGCGCGTGCAACGCAGCGCTCGCCACCTGGCCCTCGGCAAGCCCTTGAAAACCCGTCACCACGAACGCGACGAGATCGGCCGCCTCGGCGCCAGCCTCGAGGAAGCCAGCCAGTTGCTGGCCCAGCGCGAGCGCGCCTTGCGTGACAACGAGGAACGCCTGCGCCTGATCATTGAAGGCGTACGCGACTACGGCATCTTCGCCCTCGATCCACAGGGCCACGTCACCACCTGGAACGCCGGCGCCGAGCGCATCAAGGGCTATAGCGAAGCGGAAATCATCGGCCGTCACTTTTCACTGTTCTACCCGACCGAGCAACGACCGCACCATCCACTGCATGCACTGCAGGTGGCGGCCGAAAAAGGCCGCTACGAGGAAGAGGCCTGGCGCCAGCGACGTGATGGCTCGCGCTTCTGGGCCAGCGTGGTAATCACCGCCCAGCACGATGCCAGCGGCACCCTGCGCGGCTTTTCCAAGGTCACCCGCGACATCACTGACCGTCGCGCCGCTGACATCGCCCTGCGCGACGCCCGCGAGGAAGCCGAGAACGCCAGCCAGGCGAAGAGCGAATTTCTATCGCGCATGAGCCATGAGCTGCGCACGCCGCTCAATTCCATTCTGGGCTTCGCCCAACTGCTCGATCTGGAATCGCCCAGGCCTCAGGTCACCCACATCCTGCGCGCTGGCCAGCACCTGCTGACGCTGATCAACGAAGTGCTCGATATCGCCCGCATCGAAGCCGGCCGGCTGCCCATGAGCCCGGAAGCCATTGACCTGCATGGCGTGGTGCAGGAGGCGATGACGCTGATCTCGCCGCTGGCCGACGAGGCAGGCATCCGCCTTCGACCCTTGCCGCCGAGCACCTCGCCGGCAGGCGTGATGGCCGACCGGCAGCGGCTGATCCAGGTGCTGCTCAACCTGCTGTCCAACGCCGTGAAGTACAACCGCCCAGGTGGCGAAGTGCACCTGGATATCGAATTGCAGGGCGAGCGCCTGGCCCTGGCCGTCAATGACAGCGGAGCGGGCATCGCAGCGGACGATCTGGAGCGACTGTTTCGCCCCTTCGAACGCCTGGGCGCCGATCAACACAGTGAAGGCACCGGCCTGGGCCTGGCCCTGAGTCGCAACCTGCTGGAGGCAATGGACGGCACGCTGGAGGTGATCAGCGAGGTAGGAACCGGCAGCCGCTTCGTGCTGACGCTGCCCACGGCGCAGGTCGAAACTCCGGCAGTGGGTGACGATCCCTGGCGCCAGCCACCTTCGCCAGCGCCCGCTGGTACGCTGGAAAGCGCCAACCTGACCCGTGTGCTGTGCATCGAGGACAACCTGTCCAGCCAGGCGCTGATCGAAACCCTGCTGCAGCGGCGCCCCGGCGTGCAACTGCTGTCGAGCATGCAAGGTCAGCTTGGTCTCGATCTGGCGCGCCAGCATCTGCCCCGGGTGGTTCTGCTGGATATCAACCTGCCGGACATGACCGGCATCGACGTACTGAAACGGCTGCGCGCCGACCCGGCCACAGCAGGTATCGCCGTACTGATGATCACCGCCGACGCCACCAGCGCCTCACGGCGCGCCATGCAGCAGGCGGGGGCGACGGCGATCCTCACCAAACCCATCCACGTACCGACCTTTCTGGCCTTTCTCGACCAGCACCTGCCGGAGCCCGCATGAGCGACGACTATCGCATCCTGATCATCGATGATCAGCGTCCCAACCTGGATCTGATGGAGCAACTGCTGGCCCGTGAGGGTTTGCACAACGTGCTCAGCAGCACCCAGCCGACCCGGGCGCTAGAGCTGTACAACAGCTTCGAGCCGGACTTGGTGATTCTCGATCTGCATATGCCGGACTTCGACGGCTTCGCCCTGATGGAGCAGCTCAACCGACGCATCCCGCAGAACGATTACGTGCCGCTGCTGGTGCTGACCGCCGACGTGACCCGCGCCACGCGCCTGCGCGCCCTGGCACTGGGCGCACGGGATTTCATCAGCAAGCCGCTGGACGCCCTGGAAACCATGCTGCGGGTCTGGAACCTGCTGGAAACCCGCGCCCTCTACAAAGCCCTGCGCGCGACCTTGAGCGAGCCGCAACTGGCCGCCCTGCTGCAACCGCTGGTGGCGCAGCGCCAGGGCAGACGTTAAACGGGTTCTTAGACAGGCTTGGCGCCCATCACCGCCATGATCACCACCAGCAGCACCACGATCAGCGCGGCATAGGCCACCACGAAGCGCAGCGACCTGGCCGGCACCGTGCCACCGGCCTGAGCCTGCCAGGCGCCGAGACGCCCGAGCAACAGCAAGCCGACGATCATCAGCACGGCGAAGAGAATGCTGCCGAGCAGCAGCCAGGTCTGGCTCAGTGGCCAGCCGGCCAGGTTGACCATCCACCAGCCGGTCACCGGCAGGCTCAACGCCAGCAGGGCGAACACCGGCAGGCTGATGGTGCGGGTGCGCTGCAGCTTGCGTTGCAGTACGGCGCTGTCGCCATTGCGCCACGCCTTCCAGAGCATGAAGGCATGGGCCAGCACGCCGAGCAGCAGCAAGATGCCAGGCACGCTGTGGAGGATGCGCAGCAGCAGGTAATGTTCCATCACGGTTTCCTTCAGCTTTTATAGATATAGGCCCTGGGTATCGCTGCGCTCAACGCCAGGCTACCGGTAGAAACATCCGTAGCCTGGGTGGAGCAGCGCAATACCCGGGAAAATCGTCTGCGCCTGTTCTGGCTGAAGCAACTAGCCAAGAAACAGCTTATAGGCCGGATTGTCGCTTTCATCCCAATACGGGTAACCGATCGCATCCAGCGCCGGCGCGAGCAGATGGCGCTCGTCTTCCGGCACCTGCAGGGCAGCCAGCACGCGGCCGTCAGCGGCACCGTGGTTGCGGTAGTGGAATAGCGTGATGTTCCAGCGCCCGCCCAGCTTGTCGAGGAAGTTGAACAGCGCCCCCGGCCGCTCCGGGAACTCGAAACGAAACACGCATTCGTCCGGCACGGCAGCGGCATGCCCGCCGACGGTGTGGCGGATGTGCAGTTTGGCCAGTTCGTTGTCGGTCAGATCGAGCACCGGGAAGCCCTGGCCACGCAGATTCTCCACCAACGCCGCACGGGGATCGTTCTCCGGGTGGGTCTGCACGCCGACGAAGATGTGCGCCTCGCCGTCCTGGTGGTAGCGGTAGTTGAATTCGGTGATCTGCCGTTTGCCAATCGCTTCGCAGAAGGCCTTGAAGCTGCCCGGCTTCTCCGGAATGGTGACGGCGATGATCGCTTCGCGTTTTTCACCCAGCTCTGCCCGTTCCGCCACATGGCGCAGGCGGTCGAAGTTGACGTTGGCGCCGGAATCGATGCCCACCAGCACCTGGCCGGTGGCGTTTTCACGCTCGACGTACTTCTTGATTCCGGCCACGGCCAGCGCGCCGGCGGGCTCGGTGATGGAACGTGTGTCGTCGTAGATGTCCTTGATCGCCGCACAGATCTCGTCGGTGCTGACGGTGATCACTTCATCGACGCACAGCTTGCAGATATCGAAGGTGTGCTGACCGATCTGCGCCACTGCCACGCCGTCGGCGAACAGCCCGACTTGCGGCAGAACAACGCGTTCGCCTGCGGCCAGTGCCTGCTGCAGACAGTTGGAGTCGTCTGGCTCGACGCCGATCACCTTGGTCTCCGGACGCAGGTATTTGACGTAGGCGGCGATGCCGGCGATCAGACCACCGCCACCGACTGGAACGAATATCGCGTGCAGCGGGCCCTGATGCTGACGGAGGATCTCCATCGCCACGGTGCCCTGGCCGGCGATCACGTGGGGATCGTCGTAGGGGTGCACATATACCAGGCCCTTTTCCTCGACCAGCTTCAGCGAATGCGCCAAGGCTTCGGGAAAGGCGTCGCCGTGCAGCACAACCTTGCCGCCACGGGAACGCACACCCTGCACCTTGAGCTCAGGCGTGGTGCGCGGCATGACGATGGTCGCCTTCACGCCCATGTGCTTGGCGGCCAGCGCCAGGCCCTGGGCGTGGTTACCGGCCGAGGCGGTCACCACGCCGCGGGCCAGCTCTTCCGGAGTGAGCTGCGCCAGCTTGTTGTAGGCGCCACGAATCTTGAACGAGTAAACCGGCTGCAGATCCTCGCGCTTGAGCAGAATCTGATTGCCCAGGCGTTCGGAGAGTTGGCGAGCGGGTTGCAGCGGGGTTTCCACGGCAACGTCATAGACACGGGAGGTCAGGGTCTTCTTGACGTACTGTTCGAGCATGGCAGGCATCGCAGGCGGCTTCATGGGGAACCCCGGAGTCTAACGCAGCCATCCGCCGAGCGACCATACGAATTCCGGGGTTTTGCCGGCTATAATCAGCGCCTCGTTTCCTTCTCTCTTGTGGAACCCGCATGACCCAGGATCAGCTCAAACAAGCCGTGGCTCAGGCCGCCGTCGACTTCATCCTTCCCAAGCTCGACGCCAAGAGCGTCGTTGGGGTCGGCACCGGCTCCACGGCCAACTGCTTCATCGACGCCCTGGCCAAGCACAAACTGGACTTTGACGGCGCCGTAGCCAGCTCCGAAGCCACTGCCGCGCGCCTCAAGGGCCATGGCATTCCGGTGTACGAACTCAATACTGTCAGCGACCTGGAGTTCTACGTCGACGGCGCTGACGAGAGTGACGAGCGCCTGAACCTGATCAAGGGCGGCGGCGCAGCGCTGACCCGCGAGAAGATCGTCGCCGCCGTGGCCCGCACCTTCATCTGCATCGCCGATGGCAGCAAGCTGGTGCCGGTGCTCGGCGCCTTCCCGCTGCCGGTGGAAGTGATTCCCATGGCGCGCAGCCACGTGGCCCGTGAGCTGGTCAAACTGGGCGGCGATCCGGTTTACCGCGAAGGCGTACTGACCGATAACGGCAATGTGATCCTCGATGTGCACAACATGAGCATCACCGACCCGGTGAAACTGGAAGCGGACATCAACGCCATCGTCGGCGTGGTCACCAACGGCCTGTTCGCCGCACGTCCGGCCGACCTGCTGCTGCTCGGCACCGCCGAAGGCGTGAAATCGCTGCAGCGCTGATTATCGCAGGCGCTACCGAAAAGGCCGGGTGAGCAGTCACTCGGCCTTTTTGCTGAAGGTGTAGAAGAGATTGGGCTCGCTGATCATGTAGATCACGCCATTCTCATCCATGGCGATGCCCTCGGCCTGAGGCACGGATTCCTTGAGCCCCTGTTGCCCACCGATCAGCGACAGGCTGCTGACCGGTTCGCCCTCGATATTCATCTCAACCAGCAAGCGCGAATCATCGGAGAGCGCCAGCAGGTGCCCGCTACCGGCGACGTATTGCAGGCTGGACAGATCGCGCACGAACAGCCCCTCGTCACGCTGGCGGTCATCGATGATGCGGATCGCCGACGGGCTGTTCGGGTCGAGATGGGGAAAGCCATGAACCTCGTAGATGCGCAGCGGGTCGCGCTCCTTGGCGACGAACAGGCGCTTGCCGGCCAGGTCGTAGGCCAGGCCTTCGAAGCCTTTGTTCTTGGCCTCCATCTCCAGGCCCAGCGACAGCTGCTGACCATCGGCAGCGTCGACACGGGTGGTGGTGTCGTCGATACGCACTTCGACCATACGCTGCGGGCGCTCGTCGGCGATCACGAAGATCCCCGGAGCCACATATTCCACCGCCTCCGGATCACCAAAACCGACCAGCTCGATCTCTCGCAGCACCTTGCCGTCCAGCGAAAGCTCGATCAGCCGCGAGTTCTGGTTGGTGACGGTGAACAAGCTCTTGCGCAGCGGATCGTAGGTCAGTGCCGACACATCGTCGTCCAGACCGTCGATCACCTGTGCTTCCAGGGTTACCTCATAACCATCGAGCCACAGCGCATTGGCCGGTGCGTCGTCGGGCTGCTGCACATTGAACCAGGCCCGTTCGAAGACCCGGAACTCCTGACCCCAGACAGCCAGCAGCGAGGCCGCGACGAGTATGAACAGCACCAGCAATGCCTTGAAGGAAAACAGACGACGCATATCGGTTCACTTGTCCATCGGCGGGAAAAACCGGGCTGCCTCTGGGTAAACACGCGGAGGCGAGCATTTGAGATCGGCGAAACTAACAGCCCTCGCTCCACTTCACCAGCGCGGCGAGGGCGGCAGCACTATCGCAAGCTGGCCGATTCTCGCCTCACGACACCTAGCTCAGTCGCTCTTGCCGTCCTTGCTGAAGACGTAGAAGAGATTGGGCTCGCTGGTCAGGTAGAGCACACCGTGATCATCCATCGTGATGCCTTCCGCCTGTGGCACCGATTTCTTGAGGCCCTGCTGTCCCTGCAGCAGCGACAGGCTGCTGATCGGCTTGCCGTCCTCGCCCAGCTCGACGACCAGTCGCGACTCGTCCGACAGCGCCAGCAAATGGCCGGTGAGGTTGTCGTAATGGAGGCTGGAAAGATCACGCACGAAGATGCCCGCATCACGTTTGCGGTCGTCGCGGATCTGCACCGGATTGGGCGCGGCCGGGTCGAGATTGGGGAAGCCGTGCACCTCGTAGATCCGCATCGGGTCACGCTCCTTGGCGACGAACAGGCGTTGCCCTTTCAAGTCGTAAGCCAACCCCTCGAAGCCCTTGTTCTTGCTGCCCATCTCCAGGCCCAGCGACATCTGCTGACCGTCGGCGGCGTCGATGGAGGTGGTGTCGTCGTCAACGCGGATCTTGACCAGCCGCTGGGTGCGCTCATCGGCGATCACGAAGCGCCCGGGCGCAACGTACTCAACCGCTTCGGGATCACCGAAACCGACCAGCTCTATCTGCCGCAGCACCTTGCCGTCGAGGGACAGCTCGATCAGCTTGGGATGCTGGTTGGTTACCGTGAACAGGCTCTGGCGATCCGGGTCGTAGGTCAGCGCCGAGACGTCGTCCTCCAGACCCTCGATACGCTGCGCCTCGATCACCACCTTGTAGTCGCTCAGCCACAGCGAATGCGAGGGCGCCTCGGCGGGCTGGCTGAAATTAAACCAGGCCCGCTCGAACAGGCGAAATTGCTGGCTCGTGATAGCCAGCGCAGCCAGCACAACGAGCATCAACAGCAGGAATAATCCTTTGATCGAAATCAGACGACGCATGGCAACTCACATATCCATCAGCAAAAACGACAACGCCGCCCCTCGGTAGTCCGAGAGGCGGCCATTCAGTGCAGTGGCGAGACGCTAACAGCGCGCGCCTTATTTCACCAGTTCGACGATATCGACATCGATTTCGCGGCTGGTCAGATCCTTGTCGACTTCACCGGTCAGCTTGACGGTGGCCTTCTCGGAGATGGCTTGCGGCGGCCAGTCTTCGTCGTCGATTTCAACGTGGATGGTGCCGGTGGCGTCCTTGAACTCATAGAGTTCGTCCTGCAGACGTTTGACGATCTGGCCCTGCAGTACCACCGGGGTGTCGTCGCCGGCTTTCAGCGCCTGCTCGACAGTGGTGACCTGAGCGACCTGACCTGGGCCGGTGTAGCCGGCAGCCATGGCAGCGGAAGAGAACAGCGGAACGAGCAACAGTGCGAGTGCGGGAGCTTTCATGGGTGTGACCCTCTATCTGTAGATGACGGGGTCAGGTTAAGTCGACTAGCTGAAGCCAGGCTTAAAGCCGGCTTAAGCGAAGCTTAATTGGAATAAACGTGGATTCGGGATGGTTGCGAGGCGAGAGCGGTCATCGGTGCAGTATCTGTGGGAGCGGGCCATGCCCGCGATTTTTCGCGCGCATGGCGCGCTCCCACAGTGGAGCGGCGAACGGCCGCTACCGCCTTGCAGCGGGCGCCGTGTCAGATGACCCGGCTGGCGAAGCTGGAGTGGCCGACCAAGTCGAGCACTACTTCATCGCCCTTGTGCAGCGGGCCGACGCCTGCGGGAGTGCCAGTGAGGATCACGTCGCCAGGCTGCAGATTGAAGTGGCCGGCCATTTCCTGGATCACAGGCAGGATCGCGAAGATCATGTCACCGCTGATGCCATCCTGGCGCACTTCGCCGTTGATGGTCAGGCGAATGCCGATAGCAGCCAGGTCTTCGACCGCGTCACCCGGCACGAAGGGCGCCAGCACGCAGGCACCATCGAACGACTTGGCCGGCTCCCAGGGATGCCCCTGGCCTTTGAGTTTGTTCTGCACGTCGCGCAGGGTCAGGTCGAGAGCGGGAGCGAAACCGGAAATGGCATCCAGCACTTCTTCATCGCTCGGCTTGCGCGACAGCGGCTTGCCGATCAGCACGGCGATTTCCACTTCGTAGTGCACCGAGCCGCGGTCTTCCGGAATGCTGAAGCCACCTTCGAGCGGCACCACGCAGCTGCCGGGCTTGATGAATAGCATCGGCTCGGTCGGCAGCGGGTTGTTGAGTTCTTTGGCATGCTCGGCGTAATTGCGGCCTACACACACCACCTTGCCCATCGGGAAGTGGATACGGGTGCCATCGATATACTGGTGCTGGTAGCTCATGGTCGCTCCTTGGTCCGGGGATCAGTTGAAGATCTTGCCTGGGTTCATGATGCCGTTGGGGTCAAAGACCGCCTTGACCGCTCTCATGTAACCGATTTCTGCCGGCGAGCGGCTGTACTCCAGGTAATCGCGCTTGGTCATGCCCACGCCGTGCTCGGCGGAGATAGAGCCGTTGTACTTCTCGACGGTCTCGAACACCCACTTGTTGACGGTCGCACACTTGGCGAAGAAGTCTTCCTTGCTCAGTGCGTCGGGTTTGAGGATGTTCAGGTGCAGGTTGCCGTCGCCAATGTGGCCGTACCAGAGCACTTCGAAATCGGGGTAGCTGCCGGACACGATGGTGTCGATATCGGCGAGGAACGCTGGCACCTGGCTGACCGTCACCGAGATGTCGTTCTTGTACGGCGTCCAGTGGCTGATGGTCTCGGAGATGTACTCGCGCAGCTTCCACAGGTTCTGCAACTGCTGCTCGCTCTGGCTCATCACGCCATCGAGCACCCAGCCCTGTTCGACACAATGTTCGAAGGTCGCCAGGGCGGCGTTGGCCACATCTTCATTGACGGCTTCGAATTCCAGCAGGGCGTAGAACGGCGTGCGGCTTTCGAAAGGAGCAGGAATGTCGCCACGGCCAAGGATTTTGTCCAGGCACTTGTCGGAGAAGAACTCGAAGGCGGTGAGGTCGAGCTTGCCGTGGAAGGCGTGCAGCACCGGCATGATCGAATCGAAATCCGGCGTGCCGAGCACCATGGCGGTGAGGTTGCGCGGCGCGCGATCCAGACGCATGGTCGCCTCGACCACGAACCCCAGGGTGCCTTCGGCGCCGATGAACAGCTGGCGCAGGTCATAGCCGGTAGCGTTCTTGATCAGGTCTTTGTTCAGTTCGAGCAACTCACCGGTGCCGGTGACCACTTTCAGGCCAGCCACCCAGTTGCGGGTCAGGCCGTAGCGGATCACCTTGATGCCACCGGCATTGGTGCCGATGTTGCCGCCAATCTGGCTGGAGCCGGCGGAGGCGAAATCCACGGGGTAATAAAGGCCCTTGTCCTCGGCGAACTGCTGCAGCGCGCCGGTGACCACACCCGGCTGGCAGACCACGGTGCGGTTGGCCTCGTTGAAGTCGAGGATCTGGTTCATGTAATCGAACGACACCACCACTTCGCCATTGGCCGCGACCGCCGCTGCCGACAGGCCGGTACGGCCGCCCGAGGGCACCAGGGCGATCTTGTGGGCGTTGGCCCAGCGCACGATGGCCTGTACCTGCTCGATGGTCTTGGGGAAGACGATGGCACTGGGGGCTGGCGCGTAATGCTTGGTCCAGTCCTTGCCGTAGGTTTCCAGGGAGGCAGCGTCGGTCAGCACCTTACCGGGCTCGACCAGGGTTTTGAGTTCTTCAATCGGCAGGTGATCGGTCATTTCAACTCTCGAAACATTCATGGTCGCCCTGAGAACCGTTCAGGTCGCAACCGAGCAAGGAAAAGGGAAGCCATGCTAGCATATGCCCCCCGCAAATCATGCTTTGCCGCGATCTGCAGGCCCATTGGCGCTAGCGCCGATACTTCTCCTGACACTTAATTTAGTGGGACAACAGGTACTCCGATGAGCACGACCTCTCTCGACAAGAGCAAGATCAAGTTCCTTCTTCTCGAAGGTGTCCACCAGAACGCAGTGGATACCCTGAAGGCGTCCGGTTACACCAACATCGAGTACCTCAAGACCGCGCTGTCCGGCGAGGAGTTGAAGGCCAAGATCGCCGACGCGCACTTCATCGGCATCCGCTCTCGCACCCAGCTGACAGAAGAGGTCTTCGACTGTGCGAAGAAACTGGTCGCCGTTGGCTGCTTCTGCATCGGCACCAACCAGGTCGACCTGAACGCCGCCCGCGAGCGCGGTATCGCCGTGTTCAACGCGCCGTACTCCAACACCCGCTCGGTCGCCGAACTGGTGCTGGCCCAGGCCATCCTGCTGCTGCGCGGCATCCCCGAGAAGAACGCCTCCTGCCACCGTGGCGGCTGGATCAAGTCGGCAGCCAACTCCTTCGAAATCCGCGGCAAGAAGCTGGGCATCGTCGGTTACGGCTCAATCGGCACCCAGTTGTCGGTACTCGCCGAAGCCCTGGGCATGCAGGTGTTCTTCTACGACGTGGTAACCAAGCTGCCGCTGGGTAACGCCACACAGATCGGCAAGCTGCATGACCTGCTGGGCATGTGCGACATCGTTTCGCTGCACGTGCCTGAGCTGGCATCCACTCAGTGGATGATCGGCGAGAAGGAAATTCGCGCCATCAAGAAAGGCGGCATTCTGATCAACGCCGCCCGTGGCACCGTGGTCGAGCTCGATCACCTGGCTGCGGCGATCAAGGACGAGCACCTGATCGGCGCGGCCATCGACGTGTTCCCGGTCGAGCCGAAGTCCAACGACGACGTGTTCGAAAGCCCGCTGCGTGGCCTGGATCGCGTGATCCTGACGCCGCACATCGGTGGCTCCACCGCCGAAGCCCAGGCCAACATCGGCCTGGAAGTGGCCGAGAAGCTGGTCAAGTACAGCGACAACGGCACCTCGGTATCCTCGGTCAACTTCCCGGAAGTGGCGCTGCCGGCGCACGCGGGTAAGCACCGTCTGCTGCACATCCACGCCAACGTTCCAGGCGTGATGAGCGAGATCAACAAGGTGTTCGCCGACAACGGCATCAACATCTCTGGTCAGTACCTGCAGACCAACGAGAAGGTTGGTTACGTGGTCATCGACGTCGACGCCGAATACTCGGATCTGGCGCTGGAGAAGCTGCAGCACGTCAACGGCACCATCCGCAGCCGCGTTCTGTTCTAAGAGCCTAGGCGCATTGAAAAGGGAGGCCTCGGCCTCCCTTTTTCGTTTCCGGCAGTCGCTGACGTCAGAGCGGGCCGTCACCACGGCGGCGAAACCAGCCCGTCAGTGACAAGCGATCACGGCTCGCGGGTAGCACTTCATGGGGCACATCGGCAGACAGAAAGACGACCAGAGTGCCGGCCTGAGGCCAGACATCGCGCACTTCGCCATCGGCCAAGTACAGCCGTAACGCGCCGCCTTCCTCCGGCAACCAGTCGTCGTTGAGATAAAGCACTGCAGAAACGGCACGACGGTCCTCGTCGAGAAAACGATCCAGGTGCTTGAGGTAGAAAGCCCCAGGCGGGTAGAAGGCGAAGTGACTCTCGTAGTCCACCAACCCGAGATAAAGGCTCTGGTTGAGTACACCACGCAGTTCGTCGAGCAACTGCAAGTAACCATCACAGGCCGGCGACTGCCCAGCTTCGAGCCACTGAATGTGATCACCCCGGGTGCCTTCCCGTACCGCCACGGCGTTACCACGACCGGTACCAGCAGGCGCCAGCGTTCCCAGCGCTATACGCTGGCGGCACTCATCGGCCAGTTGCTGAGTCAAAGCAGGGGAGGCGAACTGCGCTTGCAACGACCAACCGAACTCGGCAAGGTCATCGATGATGCGGTTCAGCAGCGAGTCGGTGATTTCGGTCGTCATGAGCGGATTCTACCCTGTGTCGACTACACCTCGACAAGTGCCACCCAGCTGCCGAAAATAGCCGCCCCAGACAGGAGTCCTTATGCGTGCGTTGTGTTGTTTCTTGCTGTTGCTCCTGAGCCTTCCCGCTCTGGCCGAGCCCCATGCCGAGCTGTATGAGAAAGCCGGCTGGCCGCAGCAGCGTGCGCATTTCAGCGATGCCCTTAGCGCCGCCCAGGCCCGCTACAGCAAGAGCCTGCCACCTGCGGTTTATCAAGCGCTGGTGAACAACAGCAACCAGCGCTTCGCGGCCAGTGCCATGGATCAGCGCGCCGAGACCAGCCTGCGCGAGAACCTGGCTGACCCAATGCCTGCGCTGCGCTTCTTCGAATCACCACTGGGCCGCAAGATCGTCGAGGCAGAGCTGCTCGCCACCCGCCCGGATCAGCTAGCCAAGTACGCCGACGGGCTGCCGCTCAGCGAGGCAGACGCCACCCGCCGCTTGTTGATACGCCACTTGGCCCAGGCGCTGCCGGCCAGCGAGTCGGGCGCGGAAATCAGTCTGGCCCTGGCCGGTGTCGCTGCCGACAGCCTAAGCCAGATGATTCCCGGGCTGCTTGGCGCAGGCGCCGCACAGGGTCTACTCGACGGCCAACGCCAGCGTCTGATGGCGCAGATCGACAAGGATCTGGATAACACGCTGCTGCACGTCTACCGCGGGCTTTCAGACCCAGAGTTGGAAGAGTTCGTCACGTTCGCCCAATCCAGTGAAGGCGCGGCGTACTACAAGGCCGCGCTAGCGGCAATTCGCGCTGGCCTGGCGGTTGGTCAGTAAGCGTTCAACTGCTCGCCCAGATAATCGAAGTAGCGCTGACGTAGCGGCGCCGCCTCATTGGCAAGGTGGTGTCTGGCCTCAGGCAGGCGCAGGATGCGCGGCGCCCTGAACTTGTTCTCCAGCACACCGAGGTTGTGCCGCCAGTCTACCGTCATGTCTGCCTCGCCCTGGATGATCAGCGGGCTTCGCGTACTGCGCGGCGCCTGCTCGATGCGCGGCACCCACTGGCTCAGCGCGCCGACCCAGACCGTCGGTACTACCTTGGGCTGCAAGGGATCGCGGTTGCGCAGGAAGTCGAGAAACTCCAGGTCACTGGAGTTCTCGCTGAAGCGCCGTGGAATCTCCTGGACAAACCGGCGCAGCAAGCGATAGCTGAGTTGCGACCAGTTCCAGCGGCGCGGCCTAACCAGCGGCGCCAGCAGGATGGTCTCGCCCACCGCAGCCAGCGGCTTGTCGTTGAGCAGGTAGTCGATCAGGATCGCCCCGCCAGTGCTTTGCCCGCACAGGTGCCAGGGCTCCGGCAACCCCAGCGCGTCGGCCTGCTCCAGCGCCCCACGCAGCACCGCCTGATATTCAGCGAAATCATTGATGCTGGCGCGCAGCCCGCTGGACAACCCATGCCCAGGCAAGTCCACGGCAAGCACGGCAAAGCCCATCTCCAGGCCCCACTGAATCACGTGGCGATACAGCCCGCTGTGATCGTAATAGCCGTGCAGGAGCAGCAGGGTTGCGCGCGGCGCGACGGGTTTCCAGACCTGCGCTGCGATGCGATAGCCGCCCACCTCGAACCAGCCCAGCCGCGTTTCTACCGCGTCCTGCGGCACGAAGCCGTAGAACTGCCGATAGACGAGCTCCGCCGGCGACAGCGGCGCCGCGCTGGCCAGAGGACGCAGGCTGGCGACCAGGGATTCGGGCTGAAAGGTATCGGACATCAGGCTCATGACTCTTTTGATTCACAGCAGCGTCGCCCCAGCGGGCAACAGGTACAGTAGCGATATTCTGCTGCCGAGGGCTTCATGGCAAGCCGCCCTCGGCAGTTGCAGGCTTCAAGCACTGCGCGACTCGACGCTGTCTCCACACCTAACAGAAGCTGTCATATGGCACGTTCCCGCCGCACCACCCTGCTCGCCTGCCTGGTCACCGTGATCTGGCTGGTTGCCATGGTTGTCGCCTTTTGGTGGTTCGAGGCGCGCTACCTGCGGCCGTTCAGTGATCGCACCACGTTGTTCACAGGCGCAGAGCTGCGCCTGCCTGCAGAGCTGGCCGGATCAGGTGAAGTTCGCCTGGTGCATTTCTGGGATCCGGCCTGCCCCTGCAATGTCGGCAATCAGCAGCATCTCGCCGAGCTCACGGAACGTTACTCTGCGCGTGGCGTGAGCTTTCACGCTGTACAGAAGGCGGGCACCGACGGACAGTTACCCGCCAGTCTGAGTGCCCTGCAACCGCTCAGCGGATTGATCGGCAGCGACCACCTGCCTGCCAGCCCGGCCGTAGCGATCTGGGATCAGCACGGCGAACTGGCTTATTTCGGCCCCTACAGCAGCGGCTTTACCTGCACCTCGGGCAACAGCTTCGTCGAGCCCGTACTCGACGCGCTGCTCGCTGGCCGGACAGTCCTTGCAAACAACAACCTGGCCAGCGGCTGCTTCTGCGATTGGGCAGAACTGCGCTGAACGGCCATTAAATAGAGCCGATGTTGCGCTTTTCCTCGTGTTCTGCCACAACTTCTGGGCGCAGCAGCAACCGGAAGGGACACCATGCACAACAATTTCTATCGCCAGGCCGACCGCCTGATGCTTTGCGTAGTCTGGCTGATGACCCTGTACGCGCTCGGGCTGGCGTTCTGGCACGCGACCTGGGCGGCGGCACTGATCATCGGCGGCGGTACGGCCATCGCGCTCAGTGCGCTGTACGCCATGATCGGCGGCACCCGGCCCTATCGCTGCCTGATCGCGGTGGCATTCATGGTGCTGGCCGCGCTGCATATCCAGCAGAGTCATGGCATGGTCGAGATGCATTTCAGCGTATTCGTCCTGCTGGCGTTCCTGGTCTATTACCGCGACTGGCTGCCAATCCTGCTGGCTGCCGGCACTATCGCCGTGCATCACCTGAGCTTCTTCGCCCTGCAGCAAAATGGCAACGGCGTGTTCCTCCTGCAAGCCGGCGCTGGCTGGCCCGTGGTGTTCATCCACGCCGCCTATGTGATCGCCGAGACCATCATTCTGCTCGTGCTGGCGCGCCACAGCGCCCGCGAGGCGGCGGCTGGGGAAGACCTGCAGCGCACCTCGGCGCACCTGCTACGCGACGGCGAGCCTGTCGACCTGGCGTACCGCAGTGCCTCCAGCGACCGCCTGGCACAGCGTTTCAATCGCTTTCTGGCGCTGCTCGACAACCTGGTGAGCCGGGTCGTCGGCGCAGGCGATGAGCTGCGCAGTACCAGCCAGCACCTCAGTCAGTCCACCCACGAGCTGAACAAGTGCGCCGAGGATCTGCTCAACGCCACCGCGCAGATGGGTGGCGCCATCGAACAGATGACCCTGGCCGTGGGCGAAGTGTCCACTAGTGCAGAACAGGCTGCCCAGACCGCACGCCTGGCTGATCGCGACGCGGCGGCGGGTGCATCGGCGATCACCGACACGCAGAGCGAGATCCAGAACCTGGCCCGGCAGATCGACGGCAGCAGCACTGTGGTGCAGGAACTGGCCGACGAAGCCCGAGCCATCGACAAGGTACTGGAGGTGATTCGCTCGGTGGCCGAACAGACCAATCTGCTGGCCCTCAACGCCGCCATCGAAGCCGCCCGCGCTGGCGAGCAGGGCCGCGGCTTCGCGGTAGTGGCCGATGAAGTGCGCCAATTGGCGCAGCGCACCCAGCAGGCCACTGGCGAAATCCAGGGCATGATCGCCCGCCTGCAGCAGGGCTCGACCAACGCGGTGAATGCCATGGCCGAAAGTCATGCTGGCGTGGCCCGCTGCGTTGGCCATACCCAGCGCACCGTGGCGCTGCTGGACAACGTGCACCGCTCCATCGAGGCCATTCAGGCGATCGGCGTTTCCACCCGCGAGCAACTGGCGGCCACCGCCGAGGTCGCACGCCTGATCGAACAGGTGCGCCAGGTGGCTGGAGAGACGGCGCGCGACGCCGGCGAGGTGGCCGGCGACAGTCAGCGTCTGGCCTCGCTGGCCGAGCACCTGAATGGTCTTTGTGACCAGTTTCACGTCAGCCAGAACCGCGTGACGTCCTAGTTGCGGCCGGCGCCGATTGCTCGCAGCATGGGCGCCCTCGTAACAAGGATGTGAGCATGAAACGCCTATTTATCACCCTGGCTGCACTCATGCTGGCAGTGACTGGCGCAGGAGCCTGGTACCTGCACAGCAAGCAGCCACTGCGTGACGGCCAACTGACGCTGCAGCGCTTGAGCGCGCCGGTCGAGGTGCGCTACGACGAGCGCGGCGTGCCGCATATCGAGGCGCAGAACGAGTCCGACCTGTACCGCGCTCTGGGCTTCGTGCAGGCTCAGGATCGTCTGTTCCAGATGGAAATGCTGCGCCGCTTGGCACGCGGCGAACTAGCGGAAATTCTCGGCGCCAAACTGCTGCCCACCGACCGTCTGTTCCGTAGCCTGGAAATCCGCACAAGGGCCGACCAGCAGGCCGCCCTGCTGGATGCCGACAGCCCCCACGCCAAGGCACTCGTCGCCTATCTCGATGGCATCAATCAATATCAGGACAGCCGCCCGGCGCCCTTGGAGTTCGACCTGCTGGGCATCGAGAAGCGCCCTTTCACGGCCGCCGACACCCTGTCCATAGCCGGTTACCTGGCCTACAGCTTCGCCGCGGCGCTGCGCAGCGAGCCGCTGCTGACCCATATTCGCGACAGGCTAGGCAGCGACTACCTGACTATCTTCGATCTCGACTGGCACCCCGAAGGCGTGATCGACGCATCCCTCGGGAAAAACGATTGGCAGATGCTCGACCGCCTCGCCCAGCTCAGCCAGCAGGCCCTGATCGACAGCGGTCTGCCGCAGTTCGAGGGCAGCAATGCCTGGGCGGTATCCGGTTCGCGCACCGCCAGCGGCAAGCCCCTGCTGGCTGGCGACCCGCACATTCGCTTCTCCGCACCGTCGGTATGGTACGAGGCGCACCTCAAGTACCCGGGCTTCGAGTTGTACGGTCATCACCAGCCGGCGACCCCGGTGGCGTTTCTCGGCCACAACCGCGACTTCGCCTGGAGCCTGACCATGTTCCAGAACGACGACATGGATCTGATCGCCGAACGGGTCAACCCGGATAATCCTGGGCAGGTCTGGTACCAGGGCCACTGGGTCGATCTGCAGCATCGCCAGGAGACCATTCAGGTCAAGGACGCCGAGCCGGTAACCCTGGAACTGCGCCGCTCCCCTCACGGCCCGATCATCAACGATGCCCTGGGCGACGCCGACGGCACGACACCGATCGCCATGTGGTGGGCCTTTCTGAAACCGAAAACCCGCTGCTCGACGCCTTCTACCGCCTGAACCGCGCCGACACCCTCGAAAAGGGCCGCGCTGCTGCAGAGCGCATACACGCTCCAGGCCTGAACCTGGTCTGGGCCAACGCCAGCGGTGACATCGCCTGGTGGGCCGCGGCGAAACTGCCTGAACGACCTGCCGGGGTGAATCCAGCGTTTATTCTCGACGGAGGCAGCGAGGCGGCAGACAAACCCGGCTTCCACCCCTTCAGCGCCAACCCTCAGGAGGAGAACCCGGCGCGCGGCTATATCGTTTCAGCCAACTTCCAGCCGCTGTCGACCAGTGGCCTGGAGATTCCCGGCTACTACAACCCGCCGGAACGCGGCCAGCGCCTGAATCGGCACCTGGCCGACCCGGCTATACGCTGGGATCTGCACAACAGCCAGGCCCTGCAGCTGGAGACCGGCACCGATTACGGTCCGCGGCTACTGGCACCGATCCTCGACGACTTGCGCGCAGCGGCGGCGGACGAGCCCGAGCAGGAACTGGTCAAAACCCTGGCCACCTGGACGGGCGATCATCCGCTGGATTCAGTGGCCGCCACGCTGTTCAACCAGTTCATCTTCGAGCTGAGCCGCGTAGTCATGGCCGAGAGGCTGGGCCAGGCGTCCTTCGAACAGTTGCTATCGACGCGCATGATCGATAGTGCGTTGCCGCGCCTCACCGCAGACCCGCAATCGCCCTGGTGGGCACGTGCCGACGGCCAACCCCGCAGCCGTGCAGACGCAGTGGCCGAGGCCTGGCGCGCAACCCTGCAGCACCTGCGCGCGACCCTTGGCGAGAATCCCGAGCAATGGCACTGGGGGCCGGCGCACACGCTCACCCATCAGCATCCGCTCGGCGTGCAATGGCCACTGAACACGCTACTCAACGTCGGCCCACTGGCAGCGCCTGGTGGTCATGAAACACCGAACAACCTGTCGCACCGCATCGCCAGCGCGCCCTGGCAGGTGGGCCACGGCCCCTCCACGCGACGCCTGATCGATATGGCCGATGCCAGCCGCAGCCTGGGTATCAACCCGCTCGGCCAGAGCGGCGTGCCGTTCGACCGCCACTACCACGATCAGGCGCAGCGCTTCATCGATGGCGCATACGTGCCACAGCACCTGAGCGCCGCGGACGTCATCGCCAACACCCGCAGCACGCTGACCTTGCAGCCGGCCCCCTGACAGGCTGCCGAGGTGAATCGCGGGCATGAAAAAGCCCGCCATGAGGCGGGCTTTTCAACAACAGGGTCGCCGATCAATTACTTGATCTTGGCTTCCTTGTAGTTCACGTGCTTACGTACGACAGGATCGAATTTCTTGATTTCGAGCTTGTCGGGGGTGGTGCGTTTGTTCTTGTCGGTGGTGTAGAAGTGGCCGGTACCGGCACTGGACACCAAACGGATCAGTTCGCGCATGATAGCTCCTTAAACCTTTTCGCCACGAGCACGAAGCTCGGCCAGGACAACGTCAATACCACGTTTGTCGATGATGCGCATACCTTTAGCAGTAAGGCGCAGACGCACGAAGCGATTCTCAGTCTCGACCCAGAAGCGATGATGCTGCAGGTTCGGCAGGAAACGACGACGGGTTTTATTGTTAGCGTGGGAAATGTTATTCCCGCTTACCGGACGCTTACCGGTAACTTGACAGACTCTCGACATACCTCAGCCCTCTAAAACCACATGCCCAACCCGGCATGGGTTGGCCGCTTAATCTCTGTTTTTCGGCGCTGGGCGCCGCGTTTCTTCAGGGTCTTACCGGTGATAGATAGCAATCAAGCAACCGGGCCCCTAGAAAAGAGCGCTGCTTTATACCAGAAAGACCTGGGTGCAACAAGCATGAACACACGCTAAAGCGCAGTTCATCTGCGCTTTAGCCCGGCCCTGCGGGCGTGCCCAGCAACGACCATTGGTCGCCAGGATACGTTGTCCCCCTCCGACTTATCGCTTAGTGTCTATTCACGCGTCAACGCGACCCACCCCAGTCAGCGTTTTCCATTCGACGGCCCGCCGGATGCGCGCCGCCCCGTTCAGGAGTTCACCATGCGTCTCGCCCTTTTGCCGCTACTCATCGCCCCGCTGTTCGCCCAGGCCGCCACCCTCAGCGTCTGTACCGAAGCCAGCCCGGACGGGTTCGACGTGGTGCAGTACAACTCCCTGACCACCACCAACGCCTCGGCCGACGTGCTGATGAACCGCCTGGTCGATTTCGATGCGGCCAGCGGCAAGCTGGTACCGAGCCTGGCCAGCAAATGGGAGGTCTCCGCGGACGGCCTCGCCTACACCTTTACCCTGCGCCCCGACGTGCAGTTCCACCGCACCGACTACTTCAAGCCCAGCCGCCCACTGGAAGCCGACGACGTGCTGTTCAGCTTCCAGCGCATGCTCGACCCTGCCCAGCCGTGGCATAAGGTGGCCACCAGCGGCTATCCCCATGCCCAATCCATGCAATGGCCGGAGCTGGTCAAGGCGGTCGAGAAAGTCGATACCCATCGGGTACGCATCACGCTCAACAAACCGGACGCGACCTTCCTCGCCACCCTGAGCATGGGCTTCGCCTCCATCTACTCGGCCGAATACGCGGATCAGTTGTTCAAGGCCGAGACGCCCGAGAAGCTCAACAGCCAGCCCATCGGCACCGGGCCTTTCGTGTTCAGGCGCTTCCAGAAGGACGCCGCCGTCCGCTATGTCGCCAACGCGGACTACTTCGCCGGCAAGCCGAATGTCGACGCGCTGGTGTTTGCCATCACCCCGGATGCCAACGTACGCCTGCAGAAGCTGCGCCGCGGCGAATGCCATATCGCCCTGTCGCCCAAGCCGCTGGACGTCGAGGCCGCCGCCAAGGACGCCAACCTCAGCAGCGTGAAAACCGCGGCCTTCATGACCGCCTTCGTCGGCATCAACAGCCAGCACCCACCACTGGACAAGCCCGCCGTGCGCCAGGCCATCAACCTGGCGTTCGACAAGACCAGCTACCTGAAAGCGGTATTCGAGAACAGTGCAGAGCCCGCCAACGGCCCTTACCCGCCCAACACCTGGGGCTACGCCAGTGAACTGCCGGGCTACGCCCATGATCCGCAGAAAGCCCGTGAGCTCTTGAAAGAAGCCGGACTGGCCGACGGCTTCAGCACCACCATCTGGACGCGCCCGTCGGGCAGCCTGCTCAACCCCAACCCCAGCCTGGGCGCACAACTGCTGCAGGCCGACCTGGCCAAGGTCGGCATCAAGGCCGAAATCCGCGTGATCGAGTGGGGCGAACTGATCCGCCGCGCCAAAGCGGGCGAGCATGACTTGCTTTTCATGGGCTGGGCCGGCGACAACGGTGACCCGGACAACTTCCTGACCCCGCAATTTTCCTGCGCCTCGGTGGAGTCCGGCCTGAACTTCGCCCGTTACTGCGACGCCAAGCTCGACAAGCTGATCGCCGACGGCAAGGCGATCAGCGATCAGGCAAAACGCGCGGCGCTATATAAAGATGCTCAGGCGATCATCCAGCAGCAGGCGCTGTGGCTGCCACTGGCCCACCCAACGGCCTACGCCCTCATCCGCAAGGATGTCGAGGGCTACAGCGTCAGCCCGTTCGGCCGCCAGGACTTCTCCAAGGTCAGCGTGAAGCCCTGAAACCCAGCCAGCAGCTCGACAGCAGGCGGTTGTCACAGCCATGACACACGCCTGCCCCACCCTGTCCGTTCTCTACAGACGGGGATCGTTCAGGCCATGCGCTTCAATGCCAGTGTTTGCAAACTGCTAGCCACCACGCTCTGCTGCGTGCCGCTCATCGCCCATGGGCAGAACACAGCCAGCGCCTACCCGGCGATACTGGCCGGCCACGCCGTGCTACCTGCGGCCAGCTTCGTGACTCCGCCGGCGGATGCACCGGCTGATTTCGCCGTCAGCGGCAAATTCTCCAATGGCCAGCGCAGCGAGAAAATCGGCAGCGTCGAAGGGATGTCGGCCAATCGCCCCACCGGTATGTCGCTGCCTTTTGAAGGTCAGCCGCTACAGGGCCATTCCGGCATCAAGCACATGCCTGATGGCAGTTTCTGGGTGCTGACCGACAACGGCTTTGGCACCAAGGCCAACTCCGCCGACGCGATGCTCTACCTCAACCACTACGACGTCGACTTCCAGTCAGGCGAATTCAAGCGGCTGGCGACGGTATTTCTCAGCGACCCGGACAAGAAGGTGCCCTTTCGAATCGTTCACGAAGGCACGCAAGCGCGCTGCCTGTCGGGCGCCGATTTCGATCCCGAGAGTTTCCAGTTCGCGGGTGATGCAATCTGGATTGGTGACGAGTTCGGCCCCTATGTAATCAAGACCGACCTGCAGGGCCGGGTGCAGAAGGTGTTCGACGTGGAGGTAGCGGGCAAACCGGTGCGCTCGCCCGACAACCCAGCGGTCAAGCTGCCTGGCTGGCCTGCCGAGCCGATGAATGTCGAGGTGCGTCGTTCCAAGGGCCTGGAAGGCATGGCGGCCTCCAGCGACGGCAGCAAGCTCTATGCACTGCTCGAAGGCCCCTTGTGGGACGCAGCCAGCAACGGCGCCGAGCAGCAGGATGGCAAGAGCGTAGTGCGTATGGTCGAATTCGACGTGCAGCGCGAGGCCTGGACGGGTCGCCACTGGCTCTATCCCCTTGAGCAGCCCGGCCACGCCATCGGCGACTTCAACATGATCGATGCTGCCAGCGGGCTGATCATCGAACGCGACAATGGCGAAGGCACGCCCGACAAGGCCTGCCCTGCCGGCCAGACCGACAGCACCTGCTTCTCCGACATCGCCCGCTTCAAGCGCGTCTACAAGGTGGCGTTCGACGACAGCAATGTTGGCCAGCCCGTGCGCAAGGTCGGCCATATCGACCTGCTCGCTATTCAGGATCCCAAGGGCATCGCCCGCAAGCCGTTGAACGATGGCGTGCTGACCTTCCCGTTCTTCACCATCGAGAACGTCGACATCGTCGATGACACGCACATCGTTGTCGGCAACGATAACAACCTGCCGTTCTCCAGCAGCCGAGAGCCCAACCAGGCCGATGACAACGAACTGGTTCTGCTCGAGGTGGGCGAACTGCTGCGCGCCCAGTGATCGGCGATGGCCGCGCCGGCTACATCCAGCCGTGCTCGGCCATCGACAACGGCTCGCCATCGCCAACAATGAAATGGTCGAGGATGCGGACTTCGACCAAGGCGAGCGCCTCCTTCAATCGCTGGGTCAGCACCTTGTCAGCCTGACTCGGCTCCGCGACGCCTGACGGATGATTGTGCGTGAGGATCAGCGCGGCGGCGTTATGCGCCAGCGCGCGCTTGACCACCTGGCGCGGGTAAACGCTGGCACTGTCGATGGAGCCCTGGAACAGCGCCTCGAACGCCAGCACGCGATGCTTAGCATCAAGAAACAGGCAGCCGAACACCTCGTGGGGCTCGTGACGCAGCAGCGCCTTAAGGTAATCACGCACCGCCTGCGGGCTTTCCAGAGCCGAATCACGGCGCAGCTGCTCGGCCAGATGGCGACGGGCCATTTCCAGCACCGCCTGCAACTGGGCGAACTTGGCAGGGCCAAGCCCGAGACGCTGGGTGAAGAATGGCAGGTCGGCCTGCAACAGTGCCCGCAGGCTGCCGAAGTCGGCGAGCAGATGGCGCGACAGATCCACCGCACTCTGCCCCGCCACGCCAGTGCGCAGGAAGATCGCCAGCAACTCGGCATCGGTCAGGCTGGCCGCGCCCTGGGCCAATAATTTCTCCCGCGGGCGCTCTGCCGCGGGCCACTCACGAATACTCATCAGACGCTCCTTGTCCATCCAGTTTCCGCAGCAAGTCCAGTGGCGCTACCCTCGCCGGACGCCCCACTGCTCGCCTGCTGCCGCTGTGCTATCGTAGCCCGGTTTTTCGCATGTTGCCGGGCCTGGGGAGGATCGGTCACTTGCGTCTGTAACTACACACGACAAAGGCAGAGTTATGCAGCGGCTGTATCGCAAACGCATCATCCTCGGCGTGGGTGGCGGCATCGCGGCGTACAAGAGCGCCGAACTGGTACGCCGACTCAAGGATCAGGGCGCCGAAGTGCGCGTGGTCATGACCCACGGTGGTCGCGAGTTCATCACCCCGCTGACCCTGCAGGCGCTGTCCGGTCACCCGGTGCATCAGGATCTGCTCGACCCGGCTGCAGAAGCCGCCATGGGCCATATCGAACTGGCGCGCTGGGCCGATCTGGTACTGATCGCGCCAGCCACCGCTGACCTTATGGCGCGCCTGGCACAGGGTGTGGCCGACGACCTGCTGACCACCCTGGTGCTCGCCACCGATGCCCCCGTAGCCCTGGCACCGGCAATGAACCAGGCAATGTGGCGCGACCCGGCCACCCAGGCCAATGCCGAGTTGCTGCGCGCGCGAGGCCTGCGCCTGTTCGGGCCGGCATCCGGCAGCCAGGCCTGTGGCGACGTGGGCCTGGGGCGCATGCTCGAGGCCGATGACCTGGCGCATCTCGCTGCCGACTGCTTCGAACACCTCGCGCTGACCGGCAAGCACGTGCTGATCACTGCCGGCCCGACTCAGGAAAACATCGACCCGGTGCGTTACATCACCAACCACAGCTCCGGCAAGATGGGCTTCGCCCTCGCCGAGGCCGCGGTGGAAGCCGGCGCCAAGGTCACCCTGATCAGTGGCCCGGTGCACCTGGCGACGCCGGATCGGGTCAACCGCATCGACGTGGTCAGTGCCCGTGACATGCTCGCCGCCTGCGAAGCGGCAATGCCCTGCGACATCCTCATCGCCGCGGCGGCGGTCGCCGACTACCGCCCGGAAGTTGTCGCCCAGCACAAATTGAAGAAAGACCCCAACAGCGGTGACGGCCTGCTGTTGCAGATGGTGCGCAACCCGGACATTCTCGCCACCCTGGCACACCGTGACGACCGCCCCTTCAGCGTCGGTTTCGCCGCCGAAACCGAGAATCTGCTGGAGTACGCCTCGCGCAAGCTCAAGGACAAGAACCTCGATCTGATCGTCGCCAACGACGTGGCCAACCCCAGCATCGGTTTCAACAGTGAAGACAACGCGATCACTATCATCGATCGCGAGCTACAGCAGAGCAGCTTCGCGCAGACCAGCAAGGGCAAGATCGCCCGACAACTGGTGAGTTTCATCGCCGCGCACCAACACAAACCCTGACATTCATCAGCACGGAAACCTTGATCGCCCCATGCACGCCCTACAAGCCAAGATTCTCGACCCCCGCCTCGGTAACGACTTCCCCATGCCGGCTTATGCCACGCCGGGTTCGGCAGGCCTCGATCTGCGCGCCATGCTCAAGGAAGACCTGACCCTGGAACCGGGGCAGACCGTATTGATCCCCACCGGCCTGGCCATCCATGTTGCCGACCCTGGCCTGGCGGCGCTGATCCTGCCGCGTTCGGGCCTAGGCCACAAACACGGCATCGTGCTCGGCAATCTGGTCGGCCTGATCGACTCCGACTACCAGGGTGAACTGATGGTGTCGTGCTGGAACCGCGGCAACAGCGCCTTCAAGATGGCGATTGGCGAACGCATCGCTCAGCTGGTTCTGGTGCCCGTCGTACAAGCTCGCTTCGAAGTGGTCGAGGAATTCGACGACAGCGAGCGCGGCACCGGTGGTTTCGGCCACTCCGGCAGCCACTGAAACAGACCCAATCGCCAGGAGACGTCTGATGAAAGGCTTCAAACGCGCGCCCAAGGAAGAACGCTCCGGCGATTCGCAAGACAACTCCCGGCCCAAGCAGAAGGCCAGTGCCGACCTGCTACCCGGCGCCTTGGCAGCCGCCCTGGGCGTGGTACTTGCTGGCGCGCTGCTGTGGATCACCGCTGTCAGCCCCGCCCAGCAGTTGCAACAGCAACAACTCACCCAGGCCTGGGGCAACAGCCAGGCGGCCAGCCTGCAGCAGGCGCTCAAGCAACTCAGCGCCGACACTATCGCAGCCGCACGCAACCCAGCGCTGTCGCAAGCGCTGCAGAGCGGTGACGAGCAGCAACTGCGCAGCGCCGAAAACAGCCTGCGCTACTGGAGCGGCGTGGCCGATGCCCAGCTCAACCTCACCGGCCAGGCTGTGCCGGACAGCAGCCGCACAGCGCCGATGAACTTCGCCGCCCTGGACATGTTGCGTCGCCTCGAAGGCGGGCAGGCACCGGCAGTGGAAGCCTACCGGGTCGGCGATCGCTGGCTGGCCTATAGCGTCGCCCCTGTCCGTCAGGACGATGCCCAACCCATGCTCGGCACCCTGCTGCTGGCCGTCGATATCAACCGCGTGCTCGCCAACCTGCCGCCGCTACCAGCCGATGTCGGGCAGATCCAGCTGGTGCAGCGTTTCGATGGCGGCGCACCGCAGACCCTGATCCAGCGTGGCCAGGCCGACGGCAACGCTCAGGCATTCGCGACCGGTAACCCACACTGGACGCTGAACTTCACACCGGCCTCCAGCCTGGGTGCGAACGGACTGTCGCCGACGCTGCTGGCGCTTGCATTGCTGGTCGCGCTGGCCGGTGCTCTGGTGGGGCTCTACCTGGTCAATCGGCGCCTGCAGCAGCGCCTTACCAGTGACACTTCGCAATTGACCCAGTTGGTTAAAGAACTCTCCGCGGGCAAAGCCGTCAAAGCCTTCAGCTTGAGCCTGCCCGCCCTGCATGACCTGGCGCAAAGCCTGAGCCGACTCCCCCGTCGAGCCCAGGAGTCCGTGGCCATACGCCCGGACGTCACAGCCAGTCAGCAACCCAGTAGTAGCGTCGCGGCCAAGCCGGCGGATCTCGTAAATCCGCTGTTTCAAGACACCGATATCCTCGATATCGACATTCTCGACGACGACCAGGATCTCCTGGGACTGGAGCAGACCCCGATCATGACCGCGCCGCAAGCCCCAAAACTTCCAGCAGATATCTTCCGCGCCTATGACATCCGCGGCGTGGTGGGCGCTGGCCTGACCCCGGAAACCGCCTATTGGATCGGCCGTGCCATCGGCTCCCAGAGCCTCGCCGAGGGCGAGCCCAACGTGTCCGTTGGCCGTGACGGCCGCCTATCCGGCCCAACGCTCGTGCAGCAACTGATCCAGGGTCTGGTCGACAGCGGTTGCCAGGTCAGCGACGTCGGCATGGTGCCGACGCCTGTAGTGTATTACGCCGGTCACGTGCTGGCCGGCAAATCCGCGGTAATGCTCACCGGTAGCCATAATCCGCCGGACTACAACGGCTTCAAGATCGTCATCGCCGGCGACACCCTGGCCAACGAACAGATCCAGGCACTCAAGACACGCATCGACACCAATGACCTGGTCAGCGGTGAAGGCAGCGTCGAGGCCATCGACTTGCTGCCGCGCTATATGGAACAAATTCGCAGCGATATCGCCATGGCCAAGCCCCTGCGCGTAGTGGTCGACTGTGGCAACGGCGCCGCAGGCGTGATCGCCCCGCAGCTGATCGAAGCCCTGGGCTGCAAAGTTATTCCGCTGTTCTGCGACGTCGATGGCAACTTCCCCAATCACCACCCGGACCCGGGCAAGCCCGAGAACCTGGTCGACCTGATCGCCAAGGTCAAGGAAGAGAACGCTGATATCGGCCTGGCTTTCGACGGCGATGGTGACCGTGTTGGCGTTGTCACCAACACCGGCTCTATCGTCTACGCAGACCGCCTGTTGATGCTGTTCGCCAAGGACGTGGTCTCGCGCAATCCGGGCGCCGACATCATCTTCGACGTCAAATGCACCCGCCGCCTGACCCCGCTGATCAGCGGCTACGGTGGCCGTCCGGTGATGTGGAAGACCGGCCACTCGCTGATCAAGAAAAAGATGAAGGAAACCGGCGCCCTGCTGGCCGGCGAAATGAGCGGCCACGTGTTCTTCAAGGAACGCTGGTACGGTTTCGATGACGGCATCTATGCCGCCGCCCGTCTGCTGGAAATTCTCAGCCAGGACAAGCGCACCGCCGAGCAGGTATTCGCTGCATTCCCGAACGACGTGTCCACCCCGGAAATCAACATCCAGGTCACCGAACAGACCAAGTTCCCCATCGTCGAGCGCCTGCAGCGTGAAGGCCAATGGGGCGAAGGCAGTGTGACCAACCTCGATGGTGTGCGCGTCGACTACCCGAAAGGCTGGGGCCTGGTGCGTGCGTCCAATACCACGCCGGTTCTGGTGCTGCGCTTCGAAGCGGAGAATCAGACTGAGCTGGAGCGGATTCAGGAACTGTTCCGCACGCAGATGCACCTCGTCGCGCCCGATGTCAAATTACCGTTCTGATCCGCCCAGCACTGGAGCCCCCGCATGACCCTAGAGCGTGATGCCGCCACCAACGTCGCCAAGGTTCTGTCCGAAGCACTGCCGTACATTCGCCGCTTCGTAGGCAAGACCCTGGTGATCAAATACGGCGGCAACGCCATGGAAAGCGACGAGCTGAAGACCGGCTTCGCCCGCGACATCGTGCTGATGAAGGCCGTAGGCATCAACCCGGTGGTGGTTCACGGTGGTGGCCCGCAGATCGGTGATCTGCTCAAGCGCCTGTCCATCGAAAGCCACTTCGTCGACGGCATGCGCGTGACCGACGCACAGACCATGGACGTGGTGGAGATGGTGCTTGGCGGCAAGGTCAACAAGGACATCGTCAACCTGATCAATAGCCATGGCGGCAGCGCCATCGGCCTGACCGGTAAGGATGCCGAGCTGATCCGCGCCAAGAAGCTCACCGTCAGCCGCCAGACCCCGGAAATGACGCAGCCGGAGATCATCGATATCGGCCACGTCGGCGAAGTCACCGGGGTCAATGTCGAGCTGCTGAACATGCTGGTCAAGGGCAACTTCATTCCGGTTATCGCGCCTATCGGCGTGGGCCCGGACGGCGAGTCCTACAACATCAACGCAGACCTGGTGGCCGGCAAGGTCGCCGAGGCGCTGAAGGCCGAGAAGCTGATGCTGCTGACCAACATCGCCGGCCTGATGGACAAGCAGGGCGAGGTACTCACCGGTCTGACCACCGAGCAGGTCGACAGCCTGATCGCCGACGGCACCATCTACGGCGGCATGCTGCCGAAGATTCGCTGTGCGCTGGAAGCGGTGCAGGGCGGCGTGACCACTGCGCACATCGTCGACGGTCGCGTACCCAATGCCGTGCTGCTGGAAATTTTCACCGATACCGGTGTCGGCACCCTGATCAGCAACCGCAAGCGTCACTGATTACTCTGCGTAAAACGAAAACGCCGGCTCTAAGCCGGCGTTTTCGTTTGCAGATGTTGTACCCCGGGTCGAGCGAAGCGACACCCGGGAACCACATCCCTGGGTATCGCTTCGCTCAACACCAGGCTACGGCTCTTCAGCCTCAACGAATCGCGTAGATATCCTTCTCGTTGGCTTCGGCGTACTCGTACAGGCGCGCCAGATAGGCCTTCTGCTGCTCCCAGACTTTCTGCGCGGCGGGGTCGGCGGCGGCAGTGGCATCGACCACGCCGGCAGACACTTCCTTGAGTTTGGCGAGCACATCGTCCGGCAGACGGCGCACATCGACACCATCCTTCTTCAGCTGCTCCATGGACTCCATGTTCTTGGCGTTGTAGTCGTCGAGCATGTCGCCGTTGACGTCGCGGGCAGCGGCGCGAACGATGGCCTGCAAGTCGGCCGGCAGGGTTTCCCAAGCCTTGATGTTGATATCCAGTTCGAAGGTGACGTTCGGCTCCTGCCAACCCGGCGTGTAGTAGTACTTGGCCGCCTTGTGCAGGCCCAGCGCCTGGTCGTTATACGGGCCGATCCATTCGGTGGCGTCAATGGTGCCGGTCTGCAACGCCGTGAAGATCTCGCCAGCCGGCATGTTGACCACGGTGCCGCCGACCTTGGTCAGCACTTCGCCGCCGAGGCCCGGAGTACGCATCTTCAGGCCTTTGAGGTCATCGACCGAATTGATTTCCTTGTTGAACCAGCCAGCGGTCTGCACGCCGGTTGCGCCGCACGCCATCGGCAGTACGCCATAGGGCTTGTAGACTTCTTCCCACAGCTGCATGCCGCCACCGTAGTGCAGCCAGGCATTCATTTCCTGAGCATTGGGGCCGAATGGCAGTGCGCAGAAGAATTGCGCGGCGGGTACTTTGCCTTTCCAGTAGTAAGGCGCGCCGTGGCCCATTTCAGCAGTGCCGCGCGACACCGCGTCGAACACCTCGAGGGCCGGCACCAGTTCACCGGCGGCGTAGACCTTGACCTTCAGTCGACCGTTGCTCATCTGATCGACCAGCTTGGCAAAGCGCTCAGCGCCCACGCCGACACCCGGAAAGTTCTTGGGCCAGGAAGTGACCATTTTCCAATTGAAGGTCTTGGCTTCGGCTGCAGGCTGAGAAGAATCGGCCGCACCGGCTTCCTCCTTGCAACCAACCAATGCACCCGCGGCAATGCCGACACCTGCAGCAGCGAGAATTTGGCGACGTTTCATAGGTAGCTCCTTGTTGTTGTAATAATTACCTTCGACCGTTCCAGCCTCGACAAACATAGTGGCGATCCGCCAACCGCCCCGCGCGCTATCCTATGCTCGCGTATAGGCGACACGGCGCGCACAAATGTTTCAACCCGTTTCTAGCAAACGCTCTTTAACCCCTTCCGGCCGCTCAACGCGGACACTTCAAGGGCAGTCCGTCAGTCGCCGCACCGATGCCGATACCCTTTAGTCGCCATTGCCGTACGCCTGGGCACCTGCCTAAAATCCCCAGCTTTTTTTGCTCTTTCGATAACTATAAGGACGGGTCATGTCCAACACGCCTTCATTTCCGCTAGGGATCGCACGCGTCATTGACGCGGTGAACTTCCGCTTCGGCCAGGCCTGCTCCTGGCTGACAGTGTTTCTGGTACTCGGCACGGCTCTGGTCGTGATACTTCGCTACGGCATGAACCTGGGCGCAACGGCCCTGCAGGAAGCCGTGCTCTACGCTCACGCCCTGGTATTCATGGGTGCATCGGCCTGGGCATTGCAGCGCAACGCGCACGTGCGTGTGGATATCTTCTACCAGCAGTTCAGCGGTCGCCGTCAGGCCCTGGTCGAGATCCTCGGTACGCTGTTCCTGCTGCTGCCGGTCTGCCTGTTTCTCGGCTGGGCCAGCTGGGATTACGTGGCCAACTCGTGGTCGACCCGTGAGGGCTCCAGCGAGTCGGGCGGCCTGAAGTTCGTCTACCTGCAGAAGAGCATCATTCTGGTGCTGGTGGTCAGCCTGACCCTGCAAGGCATTTCCAACATCATCAAGGCAATCTACCTGCTACTCGGCGTGCTGCCTGAGCCGGAGGTGAAACATGGCTGAAGTCATGTCGATCCTGCTGTTCCTGAGCATCTGCGTGGTGCTGATGGGCGGCTTCCCAGTGGCTTTCACCCTCGCGGGTGTGTCGTTGCTGTTTGCCGGTGTCGGTATTGCCACCGGCACTTTCGACGCCGGCTACCTGGGCGCCCTGCCCAACCGCCTGTTCGGCATCATGAATAACCAGACCATGCTGGCCGTGCCACTGTTCGTGTTCATGGGCGTGATGCTGGAAAAATCCAAGGTTGCCGAAGACCTGCTGGAATCGATGTCGCGCCTGTTCGGCGGTATCCGTGGCGGCCTGGCGATTTCGGTGTGCCTGGTGGGTGCGCTGCTCGCGGCCAGCACCGGCATCGTCGGCGCCACCGTGGTGACCATGGGTCTACTGGCATTGCCGACGCTGCTCAAGCGTGGCTTCGATCCGGCAGTCGCTACCGGCACTCTGGCCGCCACCGGCACTCTGGGGCAGATCATCCCGCCGTCGATCGTGCTGGTACTGCTTGGTGACGTGATGTCCAGCGCCTACCAGCAGGCGCAGCTGCGCATGGGTATCTTCTCGCCGAAGACCGTGTCGGTTGGCGATCTGTTCATGGGCGCATTGGTGCCAGGCCTGCTGCTGGTGGTGTTGTACGTCGGCTACCTGATCATGGTGGCGATCTTCCAACCGCAGAAAATGCCGGTGGTGCCCAAGGAAGAACTCGGCGAAGTGGAGTGGGGCAAGCTGCTCAGCTCCCTGATACCGCCGCTGGCGCTGATCATCTCGGTGCTCGGTTCGATTCTCGCGGGTTACGCGACGCCGACCGAAGCCGCCGCCATCGGTGCCGTCGGTGCAACCCTGCTGGCGCTGTTCAAGGGTCAACTGAACCTGACGCAGTTGCGCGCCGTGGCCCAGGGCACCACGGAAATTTCCAGTATGGTGTTCCTGATCCTGATCGGCGCCTCGCTATTCTCCCTGGTGTTCCGTGGCTTCGGTGGTGAAGCGCTGATCGAGGATGTGTTCCAGCAACTGCCAGGTGGCGTGCTCGGCGCATTCTTCCTGGTCATGCTGGTAATTTTCCTGCTCGGCTTCATTCTCGACTTTATCGAGATCATCTTCGTGGTGGTGCCAATCGTCGGCCCGGTACTGCTGGCCATGGGTCTGGATCCGGTCTGGCTCGGGGTGATGATCGCCCTGAACCTGCAGACCTCGTTCCTTACTCCGCCGCTGGGCTTCTCACTGTTCTACCTGCGGGGCGTGACGCCGCGTTCGGTGAGCACGGGTACCATGTACCGGGGCGTGATTCCGTTCATCATCATCCAGTTGATGATGCTGGTCATCGCTTACCAGTTCCCTGGCTTGATCACTTGGCTACCGAACAAGATCTACGGTTCGTAAACTGATACGCAGAACAAAAACGCCCGTCCCGACGGGCGTTTTTCATGGAGGCGAGCGAACCCCGAGGCCACGCCGTGGCCCAACAGGCAACATCTATCAGGCAGTTGAAAAACCACCTGCTACAGGAGCAGCATTTTCATGAGCACCACCAACGAACGTATCCAATTGGGTGACCTGGTTTGCTGGCGCATCCACCATGCCGGCGCCGAACTGCTGGTGAGCGAGCAAGGGGCACAAATCCTGCGTTACCAACCGGCCAGCGGGCAGCCGCTGATCTGGCTGAGCGATGAGGCCGCCTATGAGTCCGGGCAGAGCGTGCGCGGCGGGGTTCCAGTGTGCTGGCCCTGGTTCGGCGACCTGCAGCGCAATCCCGACGCGATACGGGCCGGCCATACGCGCCCTGAAAACGCCCCTGCACACGGTCTGGTGCGTAACTGCGACTGGCAGCTGATCGGCCTGAACACCGAGGAAGATGGCGTGACACTGTCGTTCGCCTTCGACACGGCTGCACAGCCGTTCGCAGAGTGGCCGTTCGCCGCCGAACTGCAGCTCGATATCCATCTCGGCGAGCGCCTCAAGCTGACCCTGACCACGCGCAACCTCGGCGACACCGAGCTGCCAATCAGCCAGGCGCTGCACAGCTACTTCGCCGTTAGCGACATCCGCCAGGTGAAGGTCGAAGGCCTGGATGCCTGCCGCTACGTCGACACCCTCGACGGTTGGAAGAAAGTCCGCCAGAAAGGCGCGCTGGCATTCAGCGGCGAGACCGACCGCATCTACCTCGACACCCCGGCGCAACTGAGCATCGTCGATCCCCTGTGGAAGCGGCGCATCCTCATGCGTAGCGAAGGCTCAAGCTCGGCGGTGGTGTGGAACCCGTGGATCGCCAAAGCCAAGCGCCTGTCGCAATTCGCCGACGACGCCTGGCAGGGCATGCTCTGCATCGAGCACGCCAATGTGCTGGACGACGCCCTGATTCTGGCACCGGACGCCGAATACAAACTCGAAGTGACACTCTGGTCGCAAGCACTCTGAGACAGCGCGGCAGTCAGCCCGTACGCGTCATCGGGGCTCCAGCCTGATAGACTGCCGCGATGCACGCCCTCCACCGGATACCCCGATGCAAGCAAAGAACCCTGCAATCGGCTTGTGTCAGCAAGCCACCTTTCTGATCAGCGCCGCCAAGGTCGACCAATGCCCGGATGATCAGGGCTACGAAGTGGCTTTCGCCGGGCGTTCCAACGCCGGCAAATCCAGCGCGCTGAACACCCTGACCCACGCCAGCCTGGCGCGAACCTCGAAAACGCCAGGGCGCACCCAGTTGCTCAACTTCTTCCGCCTGGATGAAGAGCGCCGCCTGGTCGACCTGCCCGGCTACGGTTACGCCAAGGTGCCGATCCCGCTCAAACTGCACTGGCAGAAACACCTCGAGGCCTACCTCAGCAGCCGTGAAAGCCTGCGCGGGCTGATGCTGATGATGGATATCCGTCATCCGCTGACCGAATTCGACCGCATGATGCTCGACTGGTCCGGCGCCAGCGGCATGCCCATGCACATCCTCCTGACCAAGGCCGACAAACTGGCTTTCGGCGCGGCGAAAACTGCGCTGCTCAAGGTTCAGCAGGACATTCGCAAGGGCTGGGGCGACCATGTCAGCATCCAGCTGTTCTCGGCCCCCAAGCGCATTGGTGTCGAAGACGCACAGACCGTTCTGGGGCATTGGCTGGGCCTGATGGGCGAAGAAGACGAGCCAGTCGAGGAATAGTCCCTGCCCTGTAGCCCGTGGTTGAGCGCAGCGATACCCGGGATGGTCATCAAAAGCCACGCAGTGCTAAAGAACACCCCTGGGTTTCGCTTCGCTCAACGCCAGCCGACTGAACGCCCCGCATTACGCGGGGCGTTTTGCATTGGCAAGAATTTGCGCCCAGGCAATCAGGGTCTACGCTGCAGATGGGGAGATCGAAGGACGATGTCGCCTGGCACTTTTCTGCAGGCAAAAAAAACCCCGAACTTCATATGGGGAGGGAGAAGATCGGGGTTTAAGGGTCTGAACCGCTAGGGCGGGGTTCAGATGTCTGCCAACACTTAACACAACAAAGGAGCATCGAAGGGCTTTATGGGCCATTCACAAACTCTGACCGGGTGGACAGGAGTAAAGTTCAGCGATGCTTAGAACCCTTTGTTTGGTCTCGATATCCACTAATACCCCTGGACACTAACTGATAATGTGACGCATCCACTCAGTGGGCTTCATCCCAGTTATTGCCTACACCGACCTCGACGAGCATCGGCACATCCAGCTCGGCGGCCCCGGCCATCAGCGGACGAATCTGCGCGCTGACCTGCTCAAGCAGATCTTCACGCACCTCCAGCACCAGTTCATCGTGTACCTGCAGGATTACCCTGGCATCCAGGCCCGACTCGGTGAGCCAGTTATCCACAGCCACCATGGCCTTCTTGATGATGTCCGCCGCAGTGCCCTGCATCGGCGCGTTGATTGCCGTTCGCTCGGCACCGGCGCGTTCCTGAGGACGACTGGACTTGATCTGCGGCAGGTACAGACGACGCCCGAACAAAGTTTCCACGAAGCCCTGCTCCGCGGCCTGCCGACGGGTCCGATCCATGTACTCGCGCACGCCGGGGTAGCGAGCAAAGTAGGTCTCGATGTAGGCCTTGGCCGTTTTACTGTCGACGCCGATGTCCTTGGCCAGCTTCTGCGCACCCATGCCGTAGATCAGGCCGAAGTTGATGGCCTTGGCGCTACGCCGCTGATCCAAGGTCACCTGATCCAGCTCGACCTTGAACACTTCCGCGGCAGTCGCGGTGTGCACATCGAGGTTTTCGCGGAAGGCATTCATCAGCCCTTCATCGCGCGACAGGTGCGCCATGATGCGCAGCTCGATCTGCGAATAGTCGGCCGCCAGCAGCTTGTAACCCTCAGGAGCGATGAAGGCCTGGCGAATACGCCGGCCCTCAGCGCTGCGTATTGGGATGTTCTGCAGGTTCGGGTCGCTGGACGATAGGCGCCCAGTAGAGGCCACTGCCTGTTGATAACTGGTGTGGATACGCCCGGTACGCGGGTTGATCTGTTCCGGCAGGCGATCGGTGTAGGTGCTCTTGAGCTTGCTCAGGCTGCGGTACTGCATCAGCACCTTGGGCAGCTCGTAGTCCTGCTCGGCCAGCTCCGCGAGCACCGCTTCGGCAGTCGATGCCTGACCTTTGGCGGTCTTACTGATGATCGGCAAACCTAGCTTTTCATAAAGAATGGCGCCGAGCTGCTTGGGCGAACCAAGGTTGAATTCCTCGCCTGCCACCTCGAAAGCCTCGCGCTCCAAAGCGACCAGCTTCTCGCCCAGCTCCTGGCTGTGGCGGCCCAGCAGGTTGGCATCGACCAGCGCACCATTGCGCTCGATACGCGCCAGCACCGGTACCAATGGAATTTCGATATCACTCAGCACGCTGGCCAGACTCGGCACCTGCTCCAGGCGGTTCCACAGGTGCTGATGCAGGCGCAAGGTCACGTCAGCGTCTTCAGCCGCATAAGGGCCGGCCTGCTCCAGGGCGATCTGGTCGAAGGTCAGTTGCTTGGCGCCCTTGCCGGCGATGTCCTCGAAACGGATGGTGCTGTGCCCCAGGTACTTGAGCGACAGGCTGTCCATGTCGTGGCGCGTGGCGGTGGAGTCCAGCACGTAGGACTCGAGCATGGTGTCGAACGCCACGCCCTGCACGGTGATGGGCGTGGAGGCGTTGGCGAGGATATTGATGTCGTACTTGGCGTGCTGGCCGACCTTGGCTTTGGCAGGGTCTTCGAGAATCGGCTTGAGCGCGCGCAGCACGGCATCACGATCCAGTTGCTGCGGCACGCCCATATAACTGTGGGCGACCGGCACGTAGACAGCCTCACCGGCCTTGACCGCGAACGACAGGCCGACCAGCTGCGCCTGCTGGGCGTCGACGCTGGTGGTTTCGGTGTCGAAGGCGATCAGCTCGGCCTGCTGCAACTGCGCGAGTAGCGCGTCGAACTCGCCCTGCTCGAGGATCGTGCGGTAGTTACCGGTAACAACCGCCGGCTCGCTTTCGGCAACGGGTGCTTCATCTGCTGCAGGCGCAGGGCTTTCTGGGTTGCTGAACAGATCGTCGGCAGCCGGGGTGAGTTCACTCTTGGCCTTGGCTTTGGGCGCAGCGCTTTTGTTCTGGCGCAGCAACTCGTCGAGCCAGCCCTTGAACTCCAGCTCTTCGTAGAGCGGTTTGAGCGCCTCGATATCCGGCTCGCCCGGGTAAAGCCTGGAGTAATCAAGATCCAGCGGCACGTCCAGCTTGATGGTCGCCAGTTGATAGGAGAGATACGCCATGTCGCGGTGTTCTTCGAGCTTGGCCGGCAGCGTCTTGGCGCCGCGGATCGGCAGGCCTGGCACCTTGTCGAGGTTGGCGTAAAGCACGTCGAGGCCACCACCGACACCGACCAGCAGGCCGAGGGCGGTTTTTTCACCGACGCCGGGCACGCCCGGGATGTTGTCGACCTTGTCGCCCATCAGTGCCAGGTAGTCGATGATCAGCTCAGGACCGACACCGAATTTCCCTTTCACGCCCTCAATGTCGTAAACGCTACCGGTCATGGTGTTGACCAGCGTAACGTGCTGGCACACCAGCTGCGCCATGTCCTTGTCGCCCGTAGAGATCACCACGTCACGGCCCTCGGCGGCGCTCTGCCGGGCCAGGGTACCGATCACGTCGTCCGCTTCCACACCCTCGATGCACAGCAGCGGCAGGCCAAGTGCACGCACGCTGGCGTGCAGCGGCTCGACCTGCAGGCGCAGCTCGTCGGGCATCGGCGGGCGGTTGGCCTTGTAGTCGGCGAACAGCTCATCGCGGAAGGTACCGCCCTTGGCATCGAAGACCACTGCGAGGGGGCTGTCCGGGTACTGCCGGCGCAGGCTGCGCAGCATGTTCAACACACCCTTGACCGCGCCTGTCGGCAGGCCTTTGGACGTAGTCAGGGGCGGCAGGGCATGGAAGGCGCGGTACAGGTAAGAGGAACCGTCGACCAGGACGAGGGGGGCTTGGCTCATGAGCGTGATCAACCTTTTCGGCGGGCGTGGCGCTAGAATACGCAGTACCGTTGATTTCAAAGGGACAAGGTTACCATGGGACTCTTCAATCGCTTGATCCTGCTTGCCGTGCTGGCCGCAGTGCCGTTCGTTGCGCAGGCCAGTGATGCGCCCTCGGCGGAACCCGATGTCACCATCCGCCAGGACGGCGACCGTACCGTGGAGGAGTACCGGGTCAACGGCTTCCTCTACGCCATCAAGGTCACCCCCAAAGGTGGCAAACCCTATTTCCTGGTTCGGGCCGACGGCAGCGACGGTAGCTTCGTGCGCTCCGATTCGCCGGACATGCTGATCCCGGCCTGGGAAATCTTCAGCTGGTAAGGCAGTCAATTCATGTCGGTGTTCACCCCGCTGCAACGTTCGCAACTGGACACGTTTCTCGCGCCTTACGGGCTCGGCCGTCTGCTCGATTTTCAGGGCATCGAGGCCGGTAGCGAAAACAGCAACTTCTTCGTCAGCATGGAACAGGGCGAGTTCGTGCTGACCCTGATCGAGCGCGGGCCAAGCGACGATCTGCCGTTCTTCATCGAGCTGCTGGACGTGCTCCACGACGCTGGTCTGCCGGTGCCCTACGCACTGCGCGCCGACAGTGGCGAAGCCTTGCGCAGTCTGGCTGGCAAGCCGGCGCTGCTGCAGCCACGACTGAGCGGCAAGCACATCAGCGCGGTCAACGCCCACCATTGCCAGGAAATCGGCGGCCTGCTGGCGCGCATTCATCTGGCGACCCGCGAACATCCCCTGCCGCGCAAGAGCGATCGGGGCCTGGAGTGGATGCTGCGTGAAGGTGCAGCGCTGGCCCAGCGGCTGCCGGCCGAGCAGGCCAGCCTGCTGAACGGCGCCCTGGAAGAGATCGCCAAACTGCAGGAGCGCGTGCGCAAGCTGCCGGGTGCCAACCTGCATGCCGATCTTTTTCGCGACAACTGCCTGTTCGAAGGCACGCACCTGAGCGGAGTGATCGACTTCTACAACGCTTGTTCGGGGCCGATGCTCTATGACCTTGCCATCGCCGTGAACGACTGGTGCTCGGATGAACAAGGGCGCCTGAATGCCGAGCGCACTCGCGCGCTGCTCGGCGCCTATGCCGCACTGCGCCCGTTCAGCGCCGCTGAAGCCGAGCTGTGGCCTGCCCTCTTGCGCATCGGTTGCGTGCGTTTCTGGCTGTCGCGGCTGATCGCTGCCGAGGCCTTTGCCGGCCAGAACGTGTTGATCCACGACCCTGCCGAATTCCAGCGCCGTCTGGCAGAGCGTCAACACGTCGACCTGGCACTGCCATTCGCGCTGTAAATCACCCCTGGGGCCAGGGGTCTGTAGCATCCAGTCGCGCATGCCCTGGCTCAGCGCTTGTACCGCTCGAGCGCTTGCCCCTATGCTGCGGCTCTCATCCGCTGCTACCGGTAAAACGCGGCTGGCAGCTCGATCTCCACTGACTCGCGCGAAATCGAGTCAGGTTCATGACCTTGCAGCGGGCCCTCATGCAATCACCGACGCCCAATCACAAAGGGCGCCCGGCGCCCGCAACACCCGCCACCTGGGCACTGCGTATTCTTGGCGCGATCGTCTTGCTGGTACTCGCCGTACTGATCTGGAACGCCTGGGATCATCAGGCGTTCATCGCCTGGCGCGAAGAGGCCGGGGTACTGCCGTTTTTCTTCGCAATGGCGATACTGCCCGCGCTGGGTGTACCGATCACACCCTTTTTCATCGTCGCCGGGGCGACCTTCGGCGTGCATATAGGGCTTGCCGGCAGCGCGATCGCCCTGTCGGCCAATCTTCTGCTGTGCTACTGGATAGCGCGCAGCGGCCTGCGGCCCTGGCTAAGTCGCCTACTCGCACGCACTCGCTATAGCATTCCCGACTTCGAGAAGGGTGAAGGTGCGCTGCGTTTTACGCTGCTGGTCAAGCTGGCCCCGGGCGTGCCCATCTTCATCAAACACTATCTGCTCGGTATGGCCGGGGTTCCCTTCTGGATCTACTTCGCGGTGTCGGGGCTGATCACCGGCGTTTATGCAGTGGCCTTTGTGGTCCTTGGCGAGTCACTGCTCGAACATGACCTGGGCAACAGCGCGGCGGCGCTCGCCGTGCTGGGCCTGGTCGCGCTGGCGATCTATCTGTGGCGTCGGCGTATTACCAACAGGCAAGACGCCGAGTGAGCGATCCGAGCCTCTGTGAATTATGGACACCCGGTTTTAAAGCTTACCCAAGCAGCCACTAAAACCATCGGCTAACTCTTGCAACAGGCTTTCATAACCGGCTGCGCTGATCGGTGCTGCCGCGCCCATGGCGTCGAGTTCTGCCAGAGTAGCCGGCAAGCCAGCAGTCAGGGTCTCGGCCAGGCGCGGGCGCAGCGGCGGCTCGCTGAACACGCAGCTCGGCCCTACGCGCTGCAGTTGCTCACGCATCGCCGCCACATGACGGGCACCCGGCTGCACTTCGCTGGCCACACTGAATACACCGACATGCTTGAGGCCATATGCGGCTTCGAAGTAGTCGAAGGCCTCATGGAAAACGAAAAAAGGCTTGGCTGACAGCGGCTTGAGCTGAGCCTGCAGGCTCGGCTCCAGCACATCGAGTCGCTTTTCGAACGCTTGCAGATTGGCCTGATAACGCAGTGCATTGGCGGGGTCGGCCTTGCTCAGGTCGGCGGTCATGCGAGCGGCAATCACCCGAGCGTTGGCCGGCAGCAGCCACAGGTGAGCGTCCAGACTGCCGGGACGGTGATCGTGGTCATGCTCGCCGAGTGCTTCAGGGGCATGCTCGTCACCGTGATCGTGATCGTGATCGTGATCGTGATCGTGATCGTGATCGTGATCGTGATCAGCATCCTCGCCGAAATGCCGCAGCGTCATGTCCGGCAAGCTCTGCACAGCCACGCTGGGCTTTTCGCGGGTAGCCAGAACGCGGGGCATGAAGCTCTCCATGTCCGGCCCGATCCAATACAGCAGATCCACTTCCTGCACACGACGCATGTCCGAGGGGCGCAGCGCATAGTGGTGCGGCGACGCGCCCGGCGGCAGCAATACTTCGGGTTCGCCCACGCCGTCCTGCACCGCAGCGGCGATCAGCTGCAATGGCTTGATGCTGGTGAGCACACGGACATCGGCCTGGGCAGCGCCCATCGTGCTGAAGAACAAGGAAACGGCCAGAGTGAGCAACGACGGGAAACGCAAACGCAGCATGGGAAGAGATTCTTTCGAGAGACAACAGGAGTAATACAATAACATCCTATTCTCGCCAGTTGGCACTTGTCCGCCGAATGAACCTCTCAGCGCGCCAGCCGGACGGCCAACCGGTACATGCGTGGCGCGCGGCGGGCGATGCGTAATAGAATAACGTCCTACGCTTCGAGGCCCTCGCCATGTACAAACCCGTCAGCGTCGTGCCGCCTTTGGCATCGCGCCCACATGACCACTCCCATTGCGTCAGCCACGCCCTGGCCGAAGCCGAGGCCATCTGTGCTCGTCAGGGCCTACGCCTGACCGCCCTGCGCAAGCGGGTTCTGGAGCTGGTATGGGCTAGCCACAAGCCGCTGGGAGCCTACGACATTCTTGGCGTGCTCAGCGAGGAAGACGGCCGCCGCGCGGCGCCGCCGACCGTTTACCGAGCCCTGGATTTCCTTCTGGAAAACGGCCTGGTGCACCGTATCGCTTCGCTCAACGCCTTCGTTGGCTGCAGCCATCCGGCACACGCTCACCAGAGCCAGTTCCTGATCTGCCGCAATTGCAACGCTGCCGTGGAACTGGAGCAAACAGCGATCAGCGATGCCATCGTCACAGGCGCCAAGGGTGTCGGCTTCAACGTCGAGAGCCAGACCGTCGAAGTCGTTGGCCTGTGCGCAGGCTGCCAAGGCAGCAAATGAGCGACGCGCTGATTCGCCTCGAAGGCGTGACTGTCGGTTTCTCCGGGCAGACGGTGCTCGATAACGTCGAGCTGACGATTAAACCTGGCGAGATCGTCACCCTGATCGGCCCCAACGGCGCCGGCAAGACCACCCTGGTGCGTGCGGTACTCGGCCTGCTCAAGCAGGACAGCGGCAGCGTCTGGCGCAAACCCAAACTGCGCATCGGCTACATGCCGCAGAAGCTGCACGTCGACCCGACCTTGCCGCTCAGCGTGCTGCGCTTTCTGCGCCTGGTGCCCGGTGTCGACCGTGCCCGCGCCCAGGCGGCGCTGGCAGAGGTAGGTGCCAGCCAGGTGCTCGACAGCCCGCTGCAAGGCATCTCCGGTGGCGAACTGCAGCGCGTGCTGCTGGCCCGTGCCCTGCTGCGCGAGCCGCAGCTGCTGGTGCTCGACGAGCCTGTCCAAGGCGTCGACGTAGCCGGCCAGGCCGAGTTGTACCGGCTGATCACACGCTTGCGCGATCGCCACGGCTGCGGCGTGCTGATGGTTTCACACGATCTCCATCTGGTGATGAGCACCACTGATCAAGTGGTGTGCCTGAACCGTCACGTGTGCTGCTCGGGCCATCCAGAGCAGGTCAGTTTCGATCCGGCCTTCGTCGAACTGTTCGGCCGCGACGCCCAGAGTCTGGCCGTCTATCACCACCATCACGACCATGAACACGACCTGCATGGCGGCGTGGTCAGCGACAAACCGGGTCTGACCATCAACGGCCCGGTTCGCCCCCACGTACACGGAGATGGCTGCAAGCATGGCTGATTTTCTGCTCAACGCCCTGCTCGCCGGCCTCGCCCTGGCGCTGGTCGCCGGCCCATTGGGCTCCTTCGTGGTGTGGCGGCGCATGGCCTACTTCGGCGACACCCTGTCCCATGCCGCGCTGCTCGGTGTGGCTCTGGGGCTGATGCTGGATGTCAGCCCGACCTTCGCGGTGACCGTCGGCTGTGTGCTGCTGGCGATCTTGCTGGTCACCCTGCAGACACGCCAGCCGCTGGCCAGCGACACGCTGCTCGGCATCCTCGCCCACAGCACGCTGTCGCTGGGTCTGGTGGTACTGAGTTTCATGCGCGACGTGCGCATCGACCTGATGGGCTACCTGTTCGGCGACCTGCTCGCTGTCAGCACCACCGATCTGGCCTGGATTCTCGCCGGCAGTGCTCTGGTACTGATCCTGCTGGTGCTGATGTGGCGCCCGTTGCTGGCGATTACCGTGCACGAGGAACTGGCCAGGGTCGAAGGTCTGCCCGTGGCAGCGATCCGCCTCGGCCTGATGCTACTCATCGCCATCGTCATCGCCGTGGCGATGAAGATCGTCGGCGTGCTACTGATCACCTCACTGCTGATCATCCCCGCCGCGGCCGCACAGCGGCATGCGCGCACGCCAGAGCAGATGGCCTTCGGCGCCAGCCTGCTGGGCATCGTCGCAGTCTGTTGCGGCCTCAGCCTGTCCTGGCTACAGGACACACCGGCCGGCCCTTCCATCGTGGTTTCCGCGGCCAGCCTGTTCCTGCTCAGTTTCGTGCTGCCGCGCCGCAGGGCGTGAGTTGCGGAATTTGGTCAGCGCATGAGCCAGCGTGTAGAATTGCGTGTTTTTTGCACAAATCGAGACTCGCAGCCATGACATCGTTCCCCCTATGCCGTGCCGCTCTGGCCGCACTGGTTCTGCTGATGGTCGGCTGCCAAAGCCGCCAGGAAGCCGAACCAGTTGCGGCTCCGGCTGCCGTGGCGGTTGCTCCCAGTGCTCAGGAGCAGTTCGACGCCAACCTGGCCGCTGGCCAGTTGGCCGAAGCCGAGGCGCAATTCGAAGCGCTGCAGGGCGGTGACCCCGCCGCGGTGCTGCACGCTCAGCGACGCCTGTCCGAAGCCTATTTGCAGGAAGGTCAAAAAGCCCTGGAAAGCGGCGATCTCGACAAGGCCGCCAAATCCCTTGGTCATGCGCGCAACCTGATGCCCAAGGCCCCAGCGCTGACCACCGGCCTCGATGGCGCTATCGGCAAGGCTCGTGAAGCCGAGCTGAGCGCAGTCGAGCAGGCCCGCCAGGCCGGTGAGCAGGCTCAGGCCGCACGTCAGGAGCAGCTGCGCCTGTTGCGCCAAGCTGCCGAGGCACAGGCAGCCGCAACCCGCGCCGCTGATGCGCAGCCGGAAGTACCGGCGAAGCTGATCGATCCTGCTGCCACACGCAGCGAAATCAGCCTGCCTATGCTGGATAGCCGTGATGAGGCCGCCTTGTTCGAACGCCTCGATGCGGTGGCTGCGGATGTGGTGACCTTCGACCGCACCGTGCATATCCAGGTGCGCAGCGCCGAGGATCTGCGTCGCGTCACCGGCTTGCTGGAAGCGCGGGTGATGAAACGCGACCCGACCTTCAAGCTGACCCTCAGCCATGCGGTGAAACCCGTTCAGGTGCCCCACCTGATACTGAGTTCGCGCAATCGGTAGCTGAATGGATGTGCCGCCTGGAGCGGCGCACTTCAACCAGCTTTTTAGCTATAAACATAGGCCTACAAAGATCTTTGAGGCCTAACAAGCGCCGGATAAACTAGCGCATCTAATCTATATGCCTATCCGGCAAAAACGACGAACCCAAAAGGTTTAACGCGTGATCGACTTCCATCAGGTTCACAAGGCGTACCGCGTCAGTGGCCGCGATATCCCCGCCCTGCAACCCTGCGATTTGCATATCGACCGTGGCGAAGTATTCGGCATCATCGGTCACTCCGGTGCAGGCAAGAGTACCCTGCTGCGCCTGATCAACCGCCTCGAAGAGCCTTCGGGCGGGCGCATCGATATCGACGGCGTGGACGTGACCGCTCTTGGTGCCGATGGCCTGCGCACGTTCCGCCAGCAGGTCGGCATGATCTTCCAGCACTTCAACCTGCTGTCATCCAAGACCGTCGCCGCCAACGTCGCCATGCCCTTGAAGCTGGCTGGCGTGCCAAACGCGGAGATCGAGCAGCGTGTCGCCGAACTGCTCGAACGCGTCGGTCTTCAGGATCACGCCAACAAGTACCCGGCACAACTGTCCGGCGGGCAAAAGCAGCGTGTGGGTATCGCCCGGGCGCTGGCCACCCGCCCGAAGATTCTGCTCTGCGACGAGGCCACCAGCGCCCTCGACCCGCAAACCACCGCGTCGGTGTTGCAATTGCTGGCCGAGATCAACCGCGAACTGGGCCTGACCATCGTCCTGATCACCCATGAGATGGACGTGATTCGCCGCGTTTGCGACCGAGTGGCGGTGATGGATGCGGGCGTGATCGTCGAACTGGGCGCCGTCGCCGACGTCTTCCTGCACCCACAGCACGCCACCACCAAGCGCTTCGTTCAGGAGGCCGAGCAGGTCGACGAAAACGAGCAGCGCGACGACTTCGCCCATGTTCAGGGCCGTATCCTGCGCCTGACCTTTCAGGGTGACTCGACCTATTCGCCGATCCTCGGCCAGGTCGCCCGGGAAACCGGTATCGACTACAGCATCCTCGCCGGGCGTATCGACCGCATCAAGGACACGCCCTACGGCCAGTTGACCCTGGCACTGAGCGGCGGCGATATCGACGCGGCCCTGGCTCGCTTCGAAGCGGCCGACGTGCACCTGGAGGTTCTGCGCTGATGGAAACCTTACTGCCCAACGTCGACTGGCTGGAAATCTGGCAGGCCAGCCTCGACACCCTGAACATGCTCGGCGGCTCCATGCTGTTCACCGTGCTGTTCGGCCTGCCCCTCGGCGTGCTGCTGTTCCTCACCGGCCCACGGCAGATGTTCGAACAGAAGGCGCTCTACGCAGTGGTCTCGTTGCTGGTGAACATCCTGCGTTCGGTGCCCTTCGTGATCCTGCTGATCCTGCTGATCCCGGTCACGGTGCTGATCACCGGCACATCGCTGGGGGTTGCCGGGGCCATACCGCCGCTGGTGGTCGGTGCCACGCCGTTCTTCGCACGTCTGGTGGAAACCGCACTGCGCGAGGTCGATCGCGGCATCATCGAAGCGACCCAGGCGATGGGTGCCAGCACCCGCCAGATCATCTTCAACGCCCTGTTGCCCGAGGCCCTGCCGGGCATTCTGGCGGCGGTCACCGTCACCGCCATCACCCTGGTGTCCTACACCGCGATGAGCGGCCTGATCGGCGGCGGCGGCCTCGGCGACCTGGCGGTGCGTTACGGCTACCAGCGTTACCAGCCGGACGTGATGTTCGTGACCGTGGCGCTGCTGGTGGTGCTCGTACAAATTCTGCAAACCATCGGTGATCGGCTGGTGGTGCACTTCTCTCGTAAATAAAACAGCTGGAACGGACGACCGGCACTTTGCCGCCACGCCGCCTCATCTCAAGGAGTCAAATGATGAAAAAACTGCTTACTGCCCTGGCTGTCGTCGCAGCCTTTTCCAGCGCTGCCCAAGCTGAAACCCTGAGCGTCGCAGCGTCGGCCGTGCCGCACGCGGAGATCCTCAACTTCGTCAAACCGGCACTGGCCAAAGAAGGCGTGGAGCTGGACATCAGGGTGTTCACCGACTACGTACAGCCCAACGTACAGGTCGCCGAAAAGCGCCTGGACGCCAACTTCTTCCAGCACCAGCCCTACCTTGATGAGTTCAACAAGAGCCGTGGCACTACCCTGGTCAGCGTAGGCGGTGTGCACGTCGAACCGTTCGGCGCCTACTCCAGCAAGATCAAGGATCTGAAAGACCTGCCGCAAGGCGCCAACGTGGTGATTCCTAACGACGCCACCAATGGCGGCCGTGCCCTGCTGCTGCTGCAGAAGGCCGGCGTGATCACGCTCAAGGATGCCAACAACATCCTCTCCACGCCGAAAGACATCGCCGAGAACCCGAAGGGCATCAAGGTGCGTGAACTGGAAGCCGCGACCCTGCCGCGCGTTCTGACCCAGGTCGACCTGGCGCTGATCAACACCAACTACGCGCTGGAAGCCAAGCTGAACCCGACCCAGGACGCCCTGGCCATCGAAGGCAGCGACTCGCCGTACGTCAACATCCTGGTTACTCGTGAAGACAACAAGGACAGCGCCGCCGTACAGAAGCTGGTCAAGGCCCTGCACAGCGACGAAGTGAAAGCCTTCATCCTGGAAAAATACAAAGGCGCGGTCGTTCCGGCATTCTGATTGCCGTAATACCACCCCTGCAGCACCCGATGCCGCGTAGCCTAAAGCTACGCGGCATTTTCATTTCTGCACGGCGGGCTGCACGCTCACGACGGGATAAAGCGCAGCACGCCAGCCTGTCGCGGCCCGGCGCCAGAGGGATCGTCCTTCGGGTGGGCGATGCCATCGCTGACCGGCACCTCGGCGAAGTCGAACGGGCTGACACCTTCGAGGCACGCCACGTTGACGCCATACTGATGGGGATTGGAGCGGCGTTGATGGTGGGTGTAGATGCCGCAGCGCGAGCAGAAGAAGTGCTCGGCGCTCTTCGTATTGAAGCGATAGACCGTCAGCAGTTCTTCACCCTGCAGGATGCGAAAGCCGGCCAACTCGGCCGATACCGCCACCGCGCCGCGCATGCGGCAATAGGAGCAGTTGCAGCGCCGGGCGGTGTGCAGACCGTTACTGAGCGTCACCTGAAAGCGCACCCCGCCACAATGGCAGGCACCGCTGATCTCGCTGATATCCTTGTTCATCGCCAGGCCCTCGTTCGATCGAGCGCACAGCATAGGCCAAATACCGAACAAATAGCCTGGCGTTGAGCGTAGCGATACCCAGGAACAATCGACAAAAAACCCAGGTTTACTATCGATGCATCCCGGGTATCGCTGCGCTCAACCGTGGGCTACGAGACGGAATTGTCTTTGCGTGGTCGCTCCGGCCGCGACCAGATCCACAGCGCGCCGCCGCTCATGCCCAAGCCGGCGAAAATCAGCGACGGCGTGTGCGCTACCGTCAGCAACATGACTGCGAAGGCCATCAGCATGCTCAGGCTCGCCACCCGCTTGGTACGCCGGGTGATCACACCGCCGTCCCGCCAGTTGCGCAGCAGCGGGCCGAACAGACGATGGTTCTCCAGCCAGGCGCTAAGCCGTGGTGAACTGCGCGACGCGGCCCAGGCGGAAAGCAACACGAACTCGGTGGTCGGCAAGCCAGGCACCAGCACGCCCACCGCTGCCATGCCGATGCTCAGGTAGGCGAGCGCCAGCCATAGCCAGCGTGCCCAACCACTCGCCATCGTCTGCGGCGTATCAGGCAAAGCTGCGCTCCAGGTGCACGGCGAAACGCTCGAAAGCCGCGATAGCGGCGGCCTCGGCCTCACGCTCTTGCTGCTCATCCAGTTCGACACCGTCGAGCGCTGCGACGAAGGTTTTCCAGCCTTGCGCCCGGCCACCCTCGGGCTCGCCCAGATGCCGCGCCCCGAAGGTCTCGCTCAGGCCCAGAGCGGGCATGCGCTTGAGTAGGAAGGCCGCCCCCAGCTTGGAGCCCTCGGACACGAACAGCCAGGCAAGGGCGGCGCCGAGCCCCAAGGACTGGCCACGAATCGACTCATCGCCCAGTGGCACCGGCAGGCCAAGGTCAGCCAGATCGAGACGGGCCTGCTGCAAGCGGCAACGTGCCGGCAGATCCGCTAGCAACGCGATCAGCGCGGGGTCGTGATAGAGCGTTTCCAGGTCGTACTGGAACAGATACTGGGCGGCGACGAAGCGCGCGAAGCGCTCTGGACTGCCGAATGGATCATGGCCTTTGACCAGCGCATCGAGCTTGCCATGAGGTTCGTGGGTCAGTTGGTTGAGACGCTGCGAACGCAGTGGATGGGACAGTTGTGCTTGTTGGGCGGTCATGGGTCTCTCCTTGTACGGGCCTGCCGAGCGGTGCTCGGCATCGTCTAGATAACTGACGAATCAGCAGGAAAAATTCGGTAAATACCGACACTCGCCCCGCGAGCCAACGGTCATGCGCTACCCGGGAAATAACGGCTCAAGTGGCGCAGATCCGCCTCACCGAGCACCCCGGCCAGGTAGCGCAGCTGCAACCAGGCGCGCAGGTAGCCATAACGCGCCTCCGCCAGATCCCGCCGAGCGCTGTAGAGCTGCTGCTCGGCATCGAGGACGTCACGGTTGACCCGCTCACCACCGGTGACACTCTTCCGGGTAGCGTCGATCAGACCACTCGCCGACTCGACCGCCAGCTCATAGGCACGCACCTTGGCAGTGCTACTCGCACACAGGTTGAACTGCCGCCGTAGCTCGTTGAGCACCCCGTCGCGCTGGGCGTCCAGCTCGTAGCGGGCCTGATCGTAGGATGCCGCTGCCTGACGTCGCGAAGCCGATACACCGCCACCGGCGAACAACGGCACACTGAGCTGGATACCGATGCTGTCGGTGTCGTACTTCTGGTTGTAGGTGCTTTCCGAGTCGGAGCTGGTCTTGCGCGAGCTGGCGTACAGCCCGAGTGTCGGCAAGTGCCCAGCACGTTGGCGCTCGACCTCCTGCTCGGCCACGCTCAGCCCATGGCGCTGGCTGGCGAGCTCGGCATTGTGCGCCATGGCCATGTCGCGCCAGCCTTCGAACCGCGCCGGAGCCAGCGGTTCGGCGCTGAACGGGCCACTCAATGGCGCCAGTTGGCGAAGTTCGACCGGCTCGCCGATGATTGCCTGCAGGTCGCGCAGCGCGGCATCCAGGGCATCCTGCGCCTCGATCTCCTGCGCCCGGGACAAATCATGACGAGCGCGGGTTTCCAGCAAGTCGGTACGGGTGCCTTCGCCGGCCTCGAAGGTGCGCTGGTTGAGCTGCAGCTGCTCGGCATAGGCACGCCGCTGGGCACCCGCCAGCTCGATCTGCTCACCCGCCAGCAAGGCCTGGCTGTATGCCTCGAACACTCGCACCACCAGTTCCTGGCCACGCCCACGCAGACGTTCGTCGGCCAGCGCTGCCTTGGCCACGCCCTGGCGGTACTCGGCCCAGGCGGCGTAATCGAACAGCGGTTGCTGCAGGGTCAGCGCCGAGGAGTAGCTGTCGTAATCGCGATCGTTGGTCACCCCGCCCGCCGTGACATCGGACTCGTTGCGGGCCTTGCGATAACTGTACGAGAGGTTCGGCAGCAAGCCGGCCCGGCCGATGGCGAGGCTCTCCACGCCAGCGTCCCGCTCGCGGGTGGCGGCTTGGAAGGTCGGATCATTGCGCAGGGCCAGGGCGTAAGCGTCCATCACACCGAACGCGAAGCCTGGGCCGGCGAGCAGCGCACCGAGCAGCAGGAGCCCGCATCTTAGGGCTGGCGAGATCCGACGCCGGGTTCGATTCGATGCTTTCATTCTTCCACCAGCGCCATATGGGTGCGATCGGTCAGCGGCTTGAACAGATAGTTGAGCAACGAGCGCTCACCGGTGCGCACGAAGGCTTCCACCGGCATGCCGGGACGAATCTGTTGTCCCTGCAACTGACGCAATCCATCGTCGTCCACCTGCACACGCAACCGGTAATAGGGCTGATCGGTCTTTTCGTCCAGCAGGCGGTCGGCAGAGACCAGGGTCACCTTGCCGTTCACCCGCGGCGTACGGCTCTGGTTGAAGGCGACGAACAGCAGCTCCACGTCCAGGCCGGGCTGCAGCTTGTCGACCAGTTCGACCGGGGCCCGCGCGTCGACCAGCAACGGAGCGTCCTGCGGGACGATCTCCATCAGCATCTGCCCCGGCGAAATCACCCCACCCTCGGTGAACACGTCGAGCCCGACCACGGTACCGCCGGCTGGGGCACGGACTTCACTGTGGGCCAGTTCGAAGTCGGCGGCGCTCAGACGACTGCCCAGTTCCTCCACCTTGAGGCGTGAATCTGCAAGCTGCTGACGTACGTCCTGCTGATATTCCTCGCCGCGCTGGGCGGCACGCAGGCGCAGCTCGAGTATCTGCCGCTGAGTGCGGCCGATATTGCCGAGGTCTTCGGAAATGTCACCATTGAGCTGGGCATACAGCCGCTCGTTTTCCAATAGTCGATTGCGGGCCACGTAGCCTTCGCGGGCCAGCTCGCGCAGCCCCTGCAATTGCGCCTGCATGCTGCTGCGCTGCTCGTCCTTGTGAGCCTTGGCGGCGCGCAGCCCTTCGAGCACGGCCTGGCTGCCGGCAATGCTCTCCTGCAGGCCATCGAGTTCCAGACGCAACGCGGCCCGTCGACTGGCGAGCAACTGCCGCTGCAATGCCAGGGTCGAGTCGACCCGTGGATCGTCTGCTGAAGCGATGGCCGGCGGAAAGTCGATGGCCGCCAGCCCGTCACGCTCGGCTTCCAGACGAGCGCTACTGGCCACTGCTCCAAGGTGCTGAACGAACAGCGATTCGCGCTGGGCACGGATCTGCGTGGCGTCCATGCGAATCAACACCTGACCGGCTTCGACTTGGTCGCCGTCACGTACCAGCAGGCTCTGAACTACCCCACCAGAGGGGTGCTGCACGGCTTGACGATTGCCGGCGACCACCACATTGCCGCTGACCGCCACGCCCTTGTCGAGGGGCGCCAGGCCAGCCCAGAGCAGAAAGCCACCGAAACCGACTGCCAGCAGCCAGCCACCCATGCGCGAATAACGCCGTTCGTCGAGGGGCAGCACATCGGCCAGCGGCCCTTCCTTACGCAGAGATTCGGCCATCAGGACACCACTCCCTGACTGCTGTAACTCATGCTCAGCGATGAGGCTCCGCGCAAGGCTGCCGCTACGGGTGCCGCCTTGGGTTGCAACGCCTGCAAGACTCGCTCGGCCGGCCCGAATGCCTGCATCTGCCCGGCGCGCAGTACCAGCAGTTTGTCGGTGCTGGTCAGCAATGAGGGCTTGTGGGCGATCAGCACCAGGGTGCGACCTTGCCGCTTCGCCTCGGCGATGGCGGCCAGCAGGGCCTGCTCACCCGCTTCGTCGAGATTGGAGTTCGGCTCATCGAGCACGATCAGCGCCGGCAGGCCATACAGCGCACGTGCCAGGCCGATACGCTGCCGCTGCCCCCCGGACAGCCCGGTGCCGCCCTCACCGAGACGGGTATCGTAGCCGTCGGCCAGTTGCAGGATCAGGTCATGCACACCGGCCATCCGTGCGGCGGCCACTACCTTCTGCGCATCCACCTCGGTAAAACGGGCAATGTTCTCGGCCACGCTGCCGGCGAACAGTTGCACGTCCTGCGGCAGGTAACCGATATGAGCGCCAAGCGCGCTGCGCTCCCAGTGCTGGAGATCGGCGCCATCCAGCCGCACCTTGCCGGTCTGCGCCGTGGTCACGCCCACCAGCAGGCGTGCCAGGGACGACTTGCCCGAGCCGGAGGGGCCGATCACACCCAGCACTTCCCCCGCCTCCAGGGCGAAACCAAGGTTCACCAGGCACGGCGTGCGGGTGCCCGGGGCGAAAGCGCTGAGCTGCTCGACGCGTAGCGCACCGAGCGGCGCGGGCAACGGCATGCCTGCCTGGCGCGGCGGGTGCGCCTGGAGCAGCGCCGACAGCCGCTCATAGGCCAGCCGCGCATTGCTCCACTGCCGCCAGACGCCGAGAACCTGATCGATGGGCGCCAGCACCCGGCCCATGAGTATGGAACCGGCGATCATCATGCCCGCCGTAATCAGACCATCCAGGGCCAGCCAGGCACCCAGGCCCAGCACCAGTGACTGCAGTGCCAGACGCACGTACTTGGAGCAGGCGCTGAACACCGCAGTCTTTTCACTGGCCAGGTTCTGCTGACCCAGGAAACCGGCATGCAGGGCGAACCAGCGCTGGCGTATCGCGCCAAGCATGCCCATCGACTCGATGGCTTCGGCCTGACGCAGATGGCCGGCGGCCTGCTGATTCGCCGCGATGGACAGCCGTGCAGCCTCACCAAGCGGCTCCCGGGTCAGACGCTGATTGAGCCAGGCCAGTATCACCAGCGCCAAGGCGCCTACCAGGGCAAGCAGGCCAAGCCACGGACTGAACAGGAAGATCACCCCCAGATACACCGGAAACCAGGGGGCGTCGAAGAAGGCGAACAGCGCATTGCCGGTGGCGAACTGGCGCAGGCTGGTGAGATCGCTCAGGGCCTGGGTCGAGGTCTGTCGAGCGTTGCTCAGGTTGGCTTCGAAAGTCGCCTCGAATACCCGTGCATTGAGGCGCATGTCCATCTGCGTACCGAGCCGGATCACCAGCAGGCTGCGGATCCATTCCAGCGCTCCGGCGAACACGAACAGCCCGACCACGATAAGGGTCAGCATCAACAGGGTCATGGCATTGCCGGAGGCGAGCACCCGGTCATAGACCTGCAGCATGTAGAGCGCAGGTGCCAGCATCAGCAGGTTGATCACCGCAGAGAACAGGCCGACATGCAGCAGCCCTGATCGGCAGGCACGCAGGGCCTGAAGTATCTCGTTGACAGCCGCGGGAACGGTCGCGCGCATGCAAGGGCTCCTTGGCACAAGGCCAGGCGCAGCACGCCTGGCGGCATCCCCCGGCACCCTTGACGGGCGCCCGGGCGACACCCAGAATTCGTGACCGTCACAGCCTGGGCCTTGGAAACACGGGCCGTGACGGCGTTACCAGAGCGGACGGGATGACATATCCGTTCGCTTTTTATTGCCTGATGATCAGGCTGCCAGCAGCAACTCGGACTCGCTCAACGACGAACCCGCTGCGGTGATGATGTCGTCGGTCAGCCCGGCAGCTTCCAGCACGGCCAGCAGGCCACCGTCGTTCGGCGTACCGGCGCTGTCGGTAGCTCCCTCGACCGAGCCGTTCATCAGCCCCCAGATCACATCGTGCACGGCATTGTCGCGACCTTCCGCCGCCGTGGCGGTCAGCGGCGTGTTGCCGAAGTCGAAGGTGATCAGCGGGCTGGAAACGGTACCGTTGGCATTCAGGCCGCCTCCCAGGGTCACCTGCTGCAGGGTGCCGTACAGCGAGTGGCTGCTGAAGTTGTAGGACAGGTTGCCGACCGCCGAGAACGAGAACGAGCCATCACCCAGACTGATTGCGTAGGTGTCGCCAGACAGACCGGACGAAACACCGTTGGTGTAGAACCCGCCGGTGTTGGTGGGGTGCTCACCTGGTACGCCAGTATCCTGATAGGCCTGCAGCAGGCTTTCGAGCGTGCCGCCCGAGCTGAAGCCCAAAGGAAACTCGTTGGCATCGTAGCTGTAGGAAATTGCCATTTTCTCTCTCCTTGCTTCGGCGATTGAATCGCCGCGTGAGTGACACCTCGCGGGTGCCGGTTTCCATGCCGTTCCCGACATGCTTCCTGGTTGGCCTCGAAAGGCAGTGGCCAGCCTCAGAACTGCAGCTCGAAACCGCCCATCACGGTGCGGCCCGGGCCATAGGATTTGGTGAAAATGTCGGAGTAGCCGCTGACGTAACTACGGTCGCGGATGTTTTCCACGGTGGTGCGCAGCAGCAGGTTGCGGCTGACCCGGTAGCTGGCGAACAGATCCCAGGTGGTGTAACTGGGCCACAGGTCGTAGTCCCAGTCCTCGGGGCCGCCAGCAGCGCTGTAGTTGAGCCGTGCACCAATCTCCAGGCTTTCGTTGAGCCAGCGGGTGCCGACCACCCAACTGCCGCGATCCATCGGCAGGTTGCGCGCACTGTTCATGCCGAACACATCACCGGCACAGGATTGCTGGGCATCTAGGTAGGCCTCATAGGAGGCATAGCCCGCAGCGATGGCATCGTTGTGGAAGTCCGAGTAGCTGCCGTCCTCGCGGGGCATGTCTTCATTGATGAAATCACTGCCCAGCGGGTACACCTTCTGGCAGAGCTTGTTATCGCCACCAAGCACATGGGTGTAGTTGATGCCCGTGTACCAGCGCCGAGCGTCGTAATCGACCTCGAACTCCATGCCGCGAAAATTCATCGGCACCTGGTTATTGACGAACATGGTGTTGCCCAGGCCGCCGGTGCGGCCCGGCAGGATATTGACCATGGAGGTCACCAGGTAATTGTCGACCCGAGTGTCGTAGTAGGCGACCTTGGCCTGGAAACGATCGCCACTGCGGAGCAGGTCGAAGGTGTCGACGTTGAAGCCCAGCTCCCAGCTACGTGAGGTTTCGGGATCGGCATAAGGGTTGGGATACATGCGCGCGAAGGGATCACCAGGGTGTGAGCCCTCCATCAGCGATTCGGTCAGCGCGGGCGGCCGCCAGGACTCGCCCCAGTTGGCGAACAGTTCCAACCAGCCAGTTGGCCGATAGGCCGCGGAAAGCGTCGGCAACAGCTTGCCCATACTCTCGTCGACGCTGTAGTCGCGCATGCCCGCATTCGAGAGCCAGCGCGGGGCGTAGTTGCCAGAGGTGTAGTAGTTGGCGACGGAGGTCGGATCGGCCAAGGCCGCTTCAAAGGTTATGGCACTGTTGCAGCCGGACTGGATACCGGCCGCGCAGCGCGCTCTGGCGTTGTTCAGTTGGTTGGTCACGACCGTGGTGAAACGTTCGAGGCGGCTCTGATAGGCCCACTCGGTTGACGGCACCTGGGTCTTGCCCTTGAGGTGGTAGTAGTCGTATCGCAGCCCACCGGAGAGCGTGAACTGTTCAGTCTCGAAGGTCAGGTTGCCGAAAGCGCTGGCGATGCTGCGCTTGCCATTCGGGTTAAGCGTGTTCTGCCCGGACGCGAAGTTTTCGCCCTGATAGTTGCTCTGGTTCTTGGAGGTTCCCTTATCGAGGAAATACTCCAGGCCATGATTGAAGTGAAACCCTTCCACACCAGCGACGGCAAAACGTGCGGTGTTGTCGAGTTTGAAACCGTAGGTATCGACCCGCGTGTTGGTCTCGCTACCCAGGCCAGCTTCGCACTCCTGCAGCCAGTCGGCAGGAATCGGGTTCTGCCGACAGTAACCCAGCCTCCAGGCCGTCGCGGTCATGTCCACGCCATCGGTAACGATAGGTCGGCCGGCCGCGGTATTGCGCTCGTTCCTGGTGGTCACGTAGTAGAGCTTGGCGTTCAGGTCGATCCAGGGCGAGTCAGGCGTGAAGGTGTAATCCAGGCCAAATGACTGCGAGCGCGCACTGGCATCGCCGAACTTGGCCCAGGCCGCGTCACCGTCGATGGCCGAACCGTCTACCGCGCTGGTCACACGGCGGTCGGAAACGTTGTTGTAGCTGAGGTCGGTGCCCACGTAGGTAAATTGCAAGGATTGCTCGGGCGTCAGGGTAAAGCGGCCCTTGAACAACTCCGAGTCTTGCTCCTGATTGGAGAACTTGATGCGGTCGACCACCTGGGTGACACCTTCCCTGCCGTCCTGAACGCCGGAGGTGAGAAAGTCGAAATTCTCCCGACGCGAGCCCGGTGCATAGTCGCCAAAGCTGCGTCGGCTACGTGCGCCGACCAGCTCCAGGCGGTCACCGAAGCGCCCGGCCACGGCGGCACTGCCGATGAAATTGACGCCATTGCCGTGGCCGCCCAGCCCGGTCATGCCGCGCAGGCGAACGCCCTGATCCTGGCCCGGCAGGATGATGTCATCGACATTCAGCGTGCCGAAGTTGGCGCTACCGGCAATCGACGTGGCTCCGGTGACGTCGGAGCGCGGGCCCTTCTCGATCACCACGCTGCTGATCAGCTCGGAATCCACGTAGAGCTGGCCATTGCGTTGCTGGTGGCCGTTCTCGTTGAAGTTCTGGCGCATGCCATCGATCATCGTGTTGACCCGACCGAAGTCCTGCATGCCGCGGATGTTCACCGACAGACCAGGATCCTGGGCGCTTACCGCGCTGTACACGCCCGGTGTTTCGACCAACATGTCGGCCGCATGCCGCGGCGGATTGCGGTCGAGCTGCTCGCGGGTGATCACGCTGACCGAGCGCGGCGCCTGGTAGATCCATTCGTTGCTGACGTCACGGGTCGATTCGATGGTCGTCGCATCGATCTGCAGCGTGCCGGCAACGTCGCTCACCCGCTCCACGTTGACCCGCCGCTCACCCGTGAAGCTGTAGCTGACCGGCAGTCCACTGAGCAGCAGACGCAAGCCCTGCTGCGGTGGGTGTGACCCCTTTAGCTCACGACTTTGCAGCCCCGCCAACTTGCTGCTGTCGAAGAACACCTGAATCCCGGCCTGCTCGGCAAAGGCAATCACAGCGCTCCCCAGCGGCTGTGCGGGAATGTCGAACTGGATCTGAGCCGCCCGTACATCGCTGCCCACAGCCGCCACAGGCGCCGGCTGCTGGGCCCAAGCGCTGCCGCCAGAGACCAGCGCCGCACCTACCAGCAACCCACCAGCCAGCCCCAGAGCGCGATGCGTTCTCTGGTTTCCGACGATTGGATGACGCATTCCCTTGTTGCCCATCGACCCTGCTCTTTGTTGATATTGGTGTGTAATGAAAATCACTACCAACAAGCAAGACGTTGCAGCAGGGAAAACTCAGTAAGCGTTTTTGGAAATTATTTGTTCGGCTGAAAAGCGCAGGCGACCGCGGCTCAGTAAATGATGCTGAGGCCGGGCAGATCGCTATGCCGGGCCTGCAGCTCGCCCGTGAGGGTGGCGACCGCAGCGTCCAGCGAATCCAGGCGGAACACACCGCTGACTCGGCGCTGCGCCAGTTGGCCGCCAGCGATGAGAATGTGCCCGTCGCGGTAGCGATTGAGCTGGGTCACCACCTGCTGCAACTGTACCTGATCGAAAATCAGCAGACCGCGCTGCCAACTGCTGGCTCGCGACAGATCCAGGCTCAGCCGCTCGATCCGCCCATCGGCGTCGAAACGCGCGCTCTGCCCCTCGTCGAGAATCAGGCTCTGGCCATGTTTGCTGACGGCCACGCGGTGCTGCATGACACCGACGAGCGCCTGCTCGGCGTCATCCCGACTGACCAGAAAACGCGTGCCTAGCGCCTGGGCCTTACCACCACCGCTGTCGACGATGAATGGCCGGGATTCGTGCTTGCCCACCGGAGCCGTCTGAAAAATCGCCGAGCCGGCCAGCAATTCGATACGCCGCGCCTGGGTGGTGTAATCGAGGCGTATGGCACTGCGCGCATCGAGCGTCGCCTGGCTACCGTCGGGCAGCTCGAAGGTGCGCACTTCCCCGCTGGCGGTCAGGTGGTCGGCGATCAGCGGCAGGTACAGAGCGCTGCCCTGCATCCAGCCGATAGCGGTAACGATCATCGCCAGTGAGGCACTGCTCAGCCAGCGTAATGCACGCCGGCTACGACGCCTTGGCAGCGCTGCAATCGGCCGAGCGGGTGAACGGCGCGGAGTATCTAGAACCGGCTCCCCCAGGCCTGCCAGGTCGCCCCAGGTATGCCGGGCGAACTGCAGGGCGGCGCCGTGACGCAGATCGAGGGCGAGCCAGGACTGCAGCGCCAGCTGCTCATTCTCGTCGAGTGGCGAGTCGCTCATGCGCACCGCCCATTCGGCAGCGGCCTGGCGAATCTCGCGATCCTGCAGGTCTGGGCTATTCACGTCGTGCTCTCGGTTTCTCTTATAAGGGTAATGACGCTCGGGCGGCCCTTTTACCGTAAAAGTACCCGCCGATAACGGTATTTTTGCCGTTCACGAGCTGGCTCCCAGGCGCTCCATGACATGCGACAGCGCCTTGGAGAGGTGCTTTTGCACCGAGCTGTCGCTGATTTCCAGACGCCTGGCGACTTCGGCGTGGGTCAGTCCTTCGATTCGGTTGAGGTGAAAGATTTCGCGGGTACGCGGCGGTAGTTCAGCCACTGCACGCTGCAACAGCTCCATACGTTGCTGCCTCTCGGTCGTGTCTTCCAGGCTGTCGACCTCATCTTCGACAGCATTGAGCACCTCGTCGCCCACCAGGTCGGTCTTACGCCGCTCCTGCTGGCGACGGTGGTCGATCAGCAGATTGCGTGCGGTACGGTAGAGATAGGCTGGGGTATTTTCGATGTGGTCGTGCCGCGCTTGCTCGGTCAGGCGCAGGAAACTCTCCTGAACCAGATCGGCGGCCAGGTGCGGGTCACGGCTCTTGCGCAGCAGGAAGCTTTGCAGCGCCCTGGCGTGCTGCTGGAAAAGGCCTTTGAGATCCAGATCCGACAATCGTCATACCTGACCTGAGCGGGAAGGAGCAGCATCTTACCGGCGGATGAGAATAGTTTTCAATTATCATTTCTGCCAAGGCACTGCAGCAGCCAGTCCAGTGCCGGCTGGCGCTGTGCCCGGCGCAAGATCGCCACCAGCTCACGATGGAAAGTTAGCTCGCCCAGCTCCAGCACGCGCAATGTTGTGGGTCGCTGGCACCAGAGCCCGGCGCGGGGGATCAGGGAAACGCCCAGGCCGCACTCGACCATGCGCACGATGGCTTCCAGTTCATCCAGCTCCAGCGCCTCGCGAGGCGTCAGGCGTTGCTCGCGCAGAAATCGTTCAACCTGGCGACCGCCGAATGAGCGCCGGTCGTAGCGCACGAAGGGCTGCTCGCGCAGTAGTTGCAGCGGGTCATCTCCAGGCAACTCGGGCGGCGCGATCAACACGAAAGGCTCGCGTACCAGTTCTACCTGCAGCAGCTCCTTGGGCAATTCGAACGGCGGGCGGATCAGCACGGCCAGATCCAGTTCGCCGGCATCCACCTGACCCAGCAGGTCGAGAGAAACCCCGGGAACCAGCTTCAACTCCACCTGCGAGGCCTGGGTGCGAAACCGCACCAGGGCTTCGGGCAACAACCCGGTCTGCACGCTGGCGATGGCGCCGATCTTCAATTCACCCTGCCATTCCGCCAATGCGGTCGGCAGGGCCATCTGCGTATACAGGCCAAGGATCTGCTCGGCCAGCGGCAGCGCATGGCGCCCGCCCGCACTCAGCACGGCGCTGCGCCCGCTACGATCAAACAGACGCACGCCCAGGCTCTGCTCCAGCACGCGCATCTGCGCGCTCACGGCGGACTGGGTGAGGCCCACACGCAAACCGGCGGCGGCGAAGGTGCCATAGCGGGCGACGGCGATGAAGGTTTTCAATTCGCGGAGCATTGATCGATTTCATTTGAGCTGGGCGGCAAGAATATTCGCTTTTAATCAAAATTCTTGCATCTAAAATCGACTGGCACCGACCTTAGGAGCCTGATCATGGCATTGTCCCCGTTTCACTTGGCCATTCCGGTCTACGACCTGGCAGCCGCCAGACATTTCTATGGCGACGTCTTTGGCTGCGCCGAAGGCCGCAGCAGCGACCACTGGGTGGATTTCGATTTCTTCGGTCACCAGTTGGTGATCCACGAAGCGCCGAAGATGGCGTACCAGGAATCGGCCGTCAGCAACCCGGTAGACGGCCACGACGTGCCGGTGCCGCACTTCGGCGTGATTCTCGACTGGCCGGTGTGGGAGGCCTTGGCGCAGCGCCTGCAGGAGCGCGAGACGGCGTTCGTGATCGAACCCTACGTGCGCTTCAAGGGCCAGGTGGGCGAACAGGCCACCATGTTCCTCCTCGACCCGTGCGGCAACGCACTGGAGTTCAAGGCGTTCAAGGATATGAGCCAACTGTTCGCGAAATGAAAAATGGGGCCGTACAGGCCCCATTCTTTCAGTCTTTGCGGATCAATCCCGGCAACTGTGCGGCCAGTTTTTCGACATTGATGGGCGCACGAATGAAGCCGCGCTGGGTGCCGTCCGGGCCGATGACGGCGAGATTGCCGCTGTGGTCGACGAGGTAGTTTTCCTTGCTGGTGTCAGCGGGGATATAGGGAATGCTCACCGCGTTGGCCAGTTTCTGGATGGTGTCCGGCTCGCCGGTCAAGCCCATGTAACCGGCGTCGAAATAGCCCAGGTACTTTTTCATCTGCTCCGGCGTGTCGCGATTCGGGTCGACGGTCACCAGCACGATGCGCAGATTGTTCCAGGCCTCCTCCGGGATTTCCGAACGCAGTTGGCGCAGCTGGGCCAGCGTCGCCGGGCAGATGTCCGGGCAGAAGGTGTAACCGAAGAACAGCAGACTCCACTGATCCTTGAGCTGGCCGGTGGAGAAGGTCTGGCCATCCTGATCGACGAAGTCCAGCGCCGGCACCTGGCGTTGTTGCGGCAGCATCACGATGCCGGCGTCGAGCAGCGCGGCGGGATTGTTCCTCGACTTGCTGCTGAGCACCTGATTGATGGCGAGGCCGAGCACCAGAGCGGTGATGGCGATCAGGACGAATACGGTGATTTGCTTTCGGGTCATGGCGGCCACGATGGTCTGAGTGAAAGGTGATCGCCCAGTCTGGCCAGATGACCCCGATCGACACGCAGATGACACGTCGGCCAGGCAGATGAGATCAGCCGGTAGGCGATGAACAGCGGGAAAAGGTACCAGATACTGAGCGCCAAGGTCGCATTGGCGCATGCGGCCAGCTGTCACGGTGAAGAGAGTCGCGCCTGCCATTGCAACAGGCGCGTATGAAACGGGCGGGCTCCACGCTGCACACTCTGCAGCTGAAGCCCCCGGGCTATCAGGCCACCGCGCGACGCATGCTCAGCGTGCGGCCTTCCAGCCGTCGGTTGAGGCCGTGGCGCTCGATCAGCAGCGCACCGCCCTGCTGTTCTGCCGCGCGGCCCCAGTCGTCGAGCAACTCCATGCAGGCATGATCGACGTAGCTAAGCTTGTCGAGCGGCACATGCAGACGAGTGGTTGGTGCAATGCCTTCCAGCACGCTGGCCAGGTGCGGCACCTTGAGGAAGGTGGCGGAGCCGATAAGGCGCAGTTCCGCTTCATCTGGGCCGAGTTGGTTGAGGTTGACCTTCAGGCGCGAAGCCTTGCCGGCCAGTTTGACCAGGGTCAGCGCGAAGCCGATCAACACACCAGTGAGCAGGTCGACTGCGACGATGCCGATGGCAGTGGCCGCGTAGATAAGTACCGGCGCACGCCCATAGCGGCCAAGGCTACGGATCGCCTTGATGTCGACCAGTTTGAAGCCGGTGTACACCAGTACCCCGCCGAGCGACGCGATGGGGATGCTCTGCAGCACGCCGGGCAACAGCATCACGAAGGCCAGCAACCAGGCACCGTGCAGAATGGCCGACATGCGGGTGCGCGCGCCGGCCTGCACGTTGGCCGAACTGCGCACGATCACCCCGGTCATCGGCAAGGCACCGAGCGCACCGCAGAGCATGTTGCCGATGCCCTGAGCGGACAGCTCACGATCCATATTGGAACGCGCGCCACTGTGCATGCGATCCACCGCCGCCGCCGACAACAGGGTTTCCGCACTGGCGATGAAGGCCACCACGACTGCGGCGAGCAGGATGTGCGGGTTGGCGAGGTTGAGCAGATCGGCGGGTTTTACCCAGTCGATGGCATCGCTCAGCGTGGCCGGCACTTCGACCCGCGCCACACCCAGGTTCATCCACAGGCTGATCAGCGTCATCGACGCCACACCCAGCAATGCGCCGGGCAGAAAACGCAGGCTGTTGGGGCGCAGCTTGTCCCACAGGAACATGCAGGCGATGGTGCCGAAACCCAGCAGGGCTGCCGCCATGGCGCTGCCGCCGCCAAGGCCGGGAATCGCCTGGCGCACCGTGTCGGGGAAGGCCAGCAGGTTGTCCAGGCCGGACGCCTGGGGTTTCACGTCGAACATCACGTGCAGCTGCGAAAGTATGATCAGGATGCCGATACCGGCGAGCATGCCGTACACCACGGCAGGTGCCGTGACGCGAAACCAGCAGCCCAGTCGCAGGCGCCCGGCGATCAGTTGCAGCAGACCAGCGAGCAGCAGAATCGGCCCGAGCATGGCCAGGCCGTGGGTGCGTACCAATTCGAACACCAGCACGGCGAGGCCGGCAGCCGGGCCGCTGACCTGCAGCGGCGAACCGGCCAGCCAGCCGACTACCAGGCCACCGATGATCCCGGTGATCAGGCCTTTGGCCGGCGGCATGCCAGACGCGATGGCAATACCCATGCACAGCGGCAGGGCAACGAGAAATACCACGATCGATGCCAGGGCATCACGGGGTAGCGCGGATTTGAAAGAAGCTAGGGTCATGGTGCGGTCTCCTGCGGGTACGGCGCACGAAAGGTCACGACGACAAGCAACGCTCGCCGTCTGGCAGGTAGGCAGTCAAAACCCAAGGGTCTGTCACCGTCATGAAACGACGGAGCAGACCCGAACACGGCTGTCGATTGTTGGCGGGGTTAACCCACGGGTCGATTCATGGCCACCGGGCGACGTCCTGTCGGGGTCGGCTAGGAAGCCAGGTAACGCGCCCGCGGGCTGGCGTTGGGAGCGGTTTCGCCATCGAGAGGCAGGAACTCGCCGCGCTCGGCGTCATAGGCCTTGATGGTGCAGTTCTCGATGTCGTAGACCCAGCCATGGATGAACAGCTGACCGCTGGCCAGGCGCGCCGCTACCGACGGGTGCGTGCGCAGGTGGTCAAGCTGGGCCACCACGTTCTCTTCGGTGAGCACGCCGAGCGTAGAGTGATCGGCGCAGCCGCAGTTGTCGGCCACCACGGTCTTGGCGACCTCGGCGTGGCGCAGCCAGGCCTTCACCGTCGGCATGCGCTCGATGGTGTCAGGCGCCAGCACCGCTTTCATGGCGCCGCAATCGGAATGCCCGCAGATGATGATGTGCTGGACGCCCAGGCCCATTACCGCGTACTCGATGGCGGTGGATACGCCCCCGTTCATCTGCCCGTACGGCGGTACCACGTTGCCGACGTTGCGGGTCACGAACAGCGAGCCAGGGTCGCTCTGGGTAATCAGTTCGGGAACGATGCGCGAGTCCGCGCAGGTGATGAACATGGCCTGCGGGCTCTGCTGGCGGGCCAGCTTGCTGAACAGTTCGCGCTGCTCGGGAAAGACTTCGGTGCGGAAACGCTGAAAGCCATCAAGCAGGGTCTGCAGGGCATCTTCCGCGGTCTGCTTGCCGGCTGCCGGGGGTGTGGCGGATCGGATGGAACGAATGCGCTCGCTCATGGTGCCTCCTGGTTTCAGTCGTGATATTGACTTGCCATCTGATGGCAGTTTGCAACATGACCAATCAGTCACATTGAAACCGAAGTTACCCATGAAGGCTTAAACCAACCTTAATCGCAAGAAAAGCGACTCAAATTGGTTGGCGATATGTAACTGCATGCCACTGAGCCGGGCTTACCCTCGCTCTACCACCAACTGCTCTAGCACGGGCCTTAAACCTATCCCATGTAAAAGCGTGCAGATGTCCGCAGTGTTACACCGAGCGGCCTTTGATCAGAAAAGTCATGGATGAGCAGAGCAAGGCCGGCCACGCACGGCCAGGCAAAACACTGATCAAAGGGAGAAATGCCGGGCGGCTTTTGCGCATATGGCTGCGCAAAAGCCGCTCCAGGCAAAGCTACTGCGGAACAATCAACCGCGGTGACGACCGCGGAAGAAGTCGATCAGGCCCTGGGTGGAGCCGTCTTCCGCACGCGCTTCTTCGCTGCCGACCATGCGCGAATAAACGCCCTTGCCAAGATCCTTGCCCAGCTCCACGCCCCACTGGTCGAAGGCGTTGTTGCCCCAGATAACGCTCTGCACGAACACCTTGTGCTCGTACATGGCGATCAGCGCGCCCAGGCGCCTTGGGCTGACGCGTTCCATGACCAGGGTGTTGCTCGGACGGTTGCCAGGGATCACCTTGTGCGGCGCCAGGCGCTGCACTTCTTCCTCGTTCACACCCTTGGCGCGCAGCTCTTCCTCGGCTTCCTCGCGAGACTTGCCGAGCATCAGTGCCTGGCTCTGCGACAGGCAGTTGGCGTACAGCCACTGCTGGTGGTCGGCGACCGGGTTGTAGCTGCTCACCGGCACGATGAAATCCGCCGGAATCAACTGAGTGCCCTGGTGCAGCAACTGGTGGTAGGCGTGCTGACCGTTACAGCCAACGCCGCCCCAGATCACCGGCCCGGTGGCGGTGGTGACCGGCTCGCCATCCTTGCGCACGCTCTTGCCGTTGGACTCCATGTCGAGCTGCTGCAGGTGCTTGGTGATGTTTCGCAGGTAGTGGTCGTACGGCAGGATGGCATGGCTTTGGGCGTTCCAGAAGTTGCCGTACCAGACGCCGAGCAGGGCCAGCAGCACCGGCATGTTCTCTTCGAACGGCGCGGTCTGGAAGTGCTCGTCCATGCGATAGGCACCGGACAACAGCTCCTTGAAGTTGGACATGCCGATGGACAGCGCGATCGGCAGACCGATGGCCGACCACAGCGAGTAGCGCCCGCCAACCCAGTCCCACATCGGGAAGATGTTCTCTTCACGAATGCCGAAGCCCACCGCCGCTTCGCGGTTGCTCGACACGGCGATGAAGTGACGATACAGCTCGGCCTCGGAGCCACCCTGAGCCAGGTACCAGCCGCGAGCGGCCTGGGCGTTCTTGAGGGTTTCCAGGGTGCCGAAGGACTTCGACGAGACGATGAACAGCGTGGTCTCGGCGCGCAGCTTGGCGGACAGTTCGTGGAATTCGCTACCGTCGATATTGGCCAGGTAGTGGCAGCGCACACCGCGCTGGGCGAAGGGCAGCAGCGCCTCGGAGACCAGTTGCGGGCCGAGGAAGGAGCCACCGATGCCGATGTTCACCACGTCGGTGATGGGCTTCTCGGTGTAACCGCGCCACAAGCCATCGTGGATGCGCCCGACCAGCTCGGTCATCTGCTGCAGCACGCGCTGCACCTCGGGGATGATGTCGACGCCATCGACCTGCACCTTGTCACCCAATGGGCGACGCAGCGCGGTATGCAGCGCCGGGCGCTTCTCGGTGTTGTTCAGCAGCTCGCCGTCGAACAGCGCGCGAATGCCCCGCTCCAGCCCCACTTCACGGGCCAGATTGACCAGCAGCTCGCGGGTCTCGGTATTGATCAGGTTCTTCGAGTAATCCAGAAACAGCCCGCAGCCGCTCAGGCTGAAGGTTTCGAAGCGCTGCGCATCCGCGGCGAAGGCCTGGCGCATGCTGAAACCGGCGAGGCGCTCACGATGGGCGACCAGGGCCTGCCAGCTCGGCAATTGCGTGACATCCAGCGATGATGAAAGGTACGGCATGAAGACTCCTTGGTTCGGGTCAGCCAGGCTGACCTCGCGAATTCAATTACATGCCGCATGGGTATCCGGCGTTGGCAAAATACTGCGCTGAAAATTGCCGACTACGCCTGGTGTCCCTCAACGGCCTGATAACGCTCCAGTTCATGGCGATACGGCAACTGCGGGCCAACCCGTGAACAGGTCAACGCCGCGGCCTGCACCGCAAAATCAAGCATCGCATCGAGCCTCTCACGAGACAACGCAGCAAGGGCAGTCGGGCTGTCCAGCCCATGCTGCACCAGGTAAGCAATGATCGCCGCCTGGAAGGTATCCCCCGCTCCCACCGTGTCACGCGTGACCACCTGGCGCGCCGGCACTGACCAGTGCCCATGCTGCCGGCTGAACACGCTCGCCCCTTCGCTGCCACGGGTCAGAAACACCACCTGGCAACGCTGGGCCAACCAGCGCTCGATGCTCGTCAGCGGCTCGATACCGGGATAGAGCAGCTCCAGGTCTTCCTCGCTGACCTTGATCAGATGCGCGTGGGCGGCAAAAGATTCAATTCGCTGGCGCCAGCGCTCGATATCCGGTGCAGGATTGAGACGTACGTTGGGATCCAGGGTGATCAGCCGGCGTTGGCTTTCGCGCTCGACCAGCGCCAGCAGGGTGTCGCCAACCGGCGGTACGACCAGCGAATAGGAGCCAACGTGCAGGCCGGTGACCTGCTCGTCCAGAGCGGGCAGATGCTCGGGGAGCAACTGTCGATCCGCGCAACCCTCGCCGCGAAACATGTACTGCGGCGAGCCCTTGGCATCCAGCGCGACCATGGCCATGGTGGTCGGCGCCTCGCTGGCGATCAGGTAACGATCGCTCACGCCCTCCTCCTCCAGCACCTTGCGTAGACGCTGACCGAGGTAATCGCTGGAAATACCGCCGAACAGGGCTGACTCCACGCCCAGCCGGCGCAGGCCGACCGCTACGTTGAACGGCGAACCACCGGCCAGGGCCTGGAAATTCAGCTCGCTGCTGCGCTCGCCAGGGTTGCAGAAGAAATCGAACAGGGCTTCGCCGCATACCAGGTACATGGAGTCTCCGCATCACAGAAGGCGCGCTCGCGCAGGGAAGAGCCGACGGCGAAGGGCCGCCGGAATGGATTCATTGCAGCTGTCGCACCTGCTCACGGTAGCGTTGATAGACGCCCTCGTAAGCCCGACTGCGCAGCGCGTCGGGTTGTGCGCTGCGGGTTTCATCCAGGGTCACGCAGCGCTCGCACAGGTCATCCAGGCTCAGCGCCTCGCCGTTGTCATGGCTCGCGCACCAGGCCGCCTGGATCGCCGCACCAAGGGCAGCCGCTTCGGTATGCTGCGGGCAGGCCACCGGCGCGCCCATGATATCGGCGACGATCTGCCGCCATGTGGTGCTCTTCGCGCCGCCACCGATCAGGCGGATGGCATCGCTGCGGATGCCGCTGTCGCGCAGCAGGTCGAGACCGTAGCGCAAGCCGAAGGTAGTGCCTTCCACCACCGCGCGACAGAGATTGGCGCGGGTCAGATTGTCAGTCGTCAGGCCATGCAGGCTGCCGCTGGCACGCGGTAGCGCCGGCACCCGTTCACCGTTGAGAAATGGCAGCATCAGCACGCCACCGGCGCCAATGGGCGCTTCGCCGACCAGCGCGCCGAAGGCCTCGATATCCAGCCCCAGCAATTCACGAATCGCACCGCTGGCGTTGGTCAGGTTCATGGTGCAGATCAACGGCAGCCAGCCACCGGATGACGAACAAAAAGTCGCCACCTGCGGATGCGGGCTGACCCGCGGCTGATCGGCGTAGGCGTATACCGTGCCGGATGTGCCGAGGCTCATGGTGATGGCGCCAGGGGCGATATTGCCTGTGCCGATGGCGCCCATCATGTTGTCGCCACCGCCGCTGGCCACCAGCGCCCTGGGGTTGAGGCCAAGGCGCTCGGCGATCTGCGGGCGAATCGGGCCGACGCAGCGATGCGATTCGATCAACTCCGGCAAGGCCCGCACCAGCGCGCCGCTCGGATCGATCAGCTCGAGCAGTTCGCTATCCCAGGCACGGTTGCGCACGTTGAAATAACCGCTGCCCGAGGCATCGCCGTACTCGGCGCAGAAACGTCCGGTCAGCCAGTAATTGAGGTAATCATGGGGCAGCAGGATGTGGGCGATACGGGCGAACACTTCAGGATGGTGATCACGGGTGCACAGCAGTTTCGACACCGTGTAGCCCGGCGCGATAGCCAGGCCAAGACGCTCGAGCGCACCGTTGTCACCGCCTAGAAAGTCCAGCAGATGAGCGTTTTCGGGCGCCGATTCGGTGTCGCACCACAGCTTGGCCGGGCGCAGCACCTCGCCCTTGGCATCGAGCAGCACCAGGCCATGCTGCTGCCCGGAGACGCCAATGCCGAGGATCTCGCGACCGGACACACCGGCCTGCTGCAACGCCCGCGCGGTGGCCAGCTCGAAGGCCTGCAGCCAATCGGCCGGCTCCTGCTCGCGGCGCCCGTTGGCGCCGCTGATCAGTTGGTGCGCCGCGCTGCCCTCGCCAAGCACCCGGCCACTGTGGATATCCAGCACCAGCGCCTTGGTACCCTGGGTGCCGCAATCGATGCCGAGGTACATGGCTCAATCACCCAACAGGGTCTGCAGGGTGCGTGTCACGCCGAGCTTGCGCAGGCTGTCGTAGCAGAGCTCGAAGGCCGTGACGAACGCCGCCGACTGCGGGATGGCCGTGCCGAAGATCACCTCGACGCCCAGCACGCGCTCACTGACCCGGTCGTCATCCTGTACCAGTGCCTGGCAGAACTCGGCACGCGGATCGGGGATGCGATAGCGGGTGCCTTTCTCGTCGACACCCTTGAGGTACAGCGCCCACGCGGCGACCACCAGCGCAGCGCGCTCCAGCGGCCGACCGTCCTCGATCAGCCGGTTGATGGTCGGCACGATGAACTTGGGAAACTTCGACGAGCCGTCCGAGCAGACGCGTTCGAGCTGATCGGCGATGGCCTGGTTGGAAAAGCGCTCGATCAGGGTGTCTTTGTAAGCCTCCAGATCGATACCCGGCACCGCCGCCAGTTGCGGGGTCACGTCGAGATCCATGAAGGTTCGCACATAGCGCTGGAACAGCGGATCGTTCATGGCTTCGTGAACGAAACGATAGCCCTTGAGGAAGCCCAGGTAGGTCAACGCCAGGTGGCTGCCGTTGAGCAGTTTGATCTTCATCTCCTCGTAGGGCGTGACGTCGTCGGTGAACTGCACGCCGACCTTTTCCCAGGCGGGGCGACCGCTGACGAACTTGTCTTCGAGCACCCACTGCAGGAACGGCTCGCAGACCACCGGCCAGGCATCCTCGACGCCATGGCGCTCGGCCAGCTGCTGGCGATGAGCGTCGCTGGTCATCGGTGTGATGCGGTCGACCATGGCATTGGGGAAGCTGACGTGGCTGTCGATCCAGGTCGCCAGCTCGTGGTCGGCCAGGTGGGCGAAAGCCAGCAGCGCCTTGCGGGTCACCGCGCCGTTGTGCGGCAGGTTATCGCAGGACATCAACGTGAATGCCGGCGTGCCGGCAGCGCGGCGCCTGGCCAGGGCGGCGCAGAGGAACCCGAAGACGCTGCGCGGTTCATCCGGGTGCGCCAGGTCATGCTGGATGTCCGGCAGATGGGCCATGAACTCGCCGCTGCTGTCGTCGATGCAGTAGCCGCCTTCGGTGATGGTCAGCGAGACGATACGAATCCCCGGGTCGGCCAGTTTGTCGATCAGCGCGGCCGGCGAATCCTCGGCCAGCAGCATGCCATTGATGGCACCGACCACACGGACTTCCAGACCGGGCTCATCACCCAGCACGAACATCGTGTAGAGGTGATCCTGCTCGGCCAGCGCCTGTTGCATGGCGCGGTCCTCGCGGCGCAGGCCAACGCCACAGATGCCCCAGTTCAGGGCTTCGCCACGGTTGAGCAGCGCTTCGGTGTAGATCGCCTGGTGAGCGCGGTGGAAGCCGCCGACGCCGATGTGGGCGATGCCCTGGCGCACGTCCGCCGGATCGTAGGCCGGTACGTCGACCTCGGCGGCCAGTGATGCGAGATTCTTGCGGGTCAGTTTCATGGGGTCATTCCTGCGCTTCAGGCGGCCTGGCCAGCCTGGATGCGTTTGTCGATGGCCAGGCCATCGGCGTTGAAGAGGTGGCAGTGGGCCGGATCGAAATCCAGTGCCAGAGGCTCGCCATAGGCCGGGGAGAAATCACCGCGTACACGCACGGTGAGCATTTCATCGCCCACCCGGACATGGCAGAAGGTGTCGCTGCCCAGACGCTCGCTGACGTCCGCCGTCGCCTGCAATCGGCCCTGGCCGGCAGGCACCACGTTGAGATGCTCGGGGCGGATACCCAGGGTGACCTGGCTGCCGCTCGCCAGGCCAGTGCCTGCCAGCGGCAGATCCAGCGTGGATGCGCCTTCCAGGCGGATCTGGCACAGCCCGGCATCGACGCGCTCGACCTGGCCGCGCAGGAAGCCCATCTTCGGCGTGCCGAGAAAGCCTGCGACGAACAGGTTGTCCGGGTGGTTGTAGAGCTCCAGCGGTGAACCGACCTGCTCCACGCGGCCGCCGTTGAGCACGACGACCTTATCGGCCAACGTCATGGCCTCGACCTGATCGTGGGTCACGTAGATCATCGTCGCCTTCAGCTCCTTGTGCAGGCGCGCCAGTTCCAGGCGGGTCTGCACGCGCAGGGCGGCATCGAGGTTGGACAGTGGCTCGTCGAACAGGAAGATCTTCGGATTGCGCACGATGGCGCGGCCGATCGCCACGCGCTGGCGCTGGCCGCCGGAGAGCTGCTTGGGCTTGCGCTCGAGCAGGGCTTCCAGCTCAAGGATGCGCGCTGCGTTGGCGACCTTCTCCTGCACTTCCTGCTTGCCCACCCGAGCGAGATCGAGGGCGAAGGACAGGTTCTTGCGCACGGTCATATGCGGATACAGGGCGTAGGTTTGGAACACCATCGCCAGGTCGCGCTTGGCTGGCGCGGTGTCGGTGATATCGGTGCCATCGAGGGTGATCGTCCCGCTGGACACTTCCTCCAGCCCGGCGATCAGCCGCAGCAGCGTGGACTTGCCGCAGCCGGACGGGCCGACGAAGACCACGAACTCGCGGTTCTCGATATCCAGGTCGATGCCCTTGATGATCGCCGTGCCGTCGAAGCCTTTCTTCAGGTTGCGGATTTTCAAATCAGCCATAGCGGGCTCCAGTCTTATTCTTCGATTATTTACAGACGCTGCAATTCTGCTTCTGCCCATCGGGCGTAGGAGCCCGGCTTGCCGGCGATCTGCTGGGCACCAGCAGCAAAAACTCCCTCGACCGTGACAGCAAGACTGCGTCTATCAGAGCTGCTGCCGGTTCCCGGCAGATCGCGAGCAAGCGCGCTCCTACGGCCTACGGCCAGAATCAAACACATAACGGCGCCCTCACTTCACCGCGCCGAACGACAGGCCGCGCACCAGCTGCTTCTGGCTGATCCAGCCGAAGATCAGGATGGGCGCACAGGCAAGCGTCGAAACGGCGGAAAGCTTGGCCCAGAACAGGCCTTCGGGACTGGAATAGGACGCCACCAGCGCGGTCAGTGGCGCCGCCGCGGAGCTGGTCAGGTTGAGCGACCAGAAGGCCTCGTTCCAGCACAGGATCAACGACAGCAGCATGGTCGAGGCCAGGCCGCCGCGGGCGATGGGCAGCAGCACGCGGACGATCTCCTGCCAGGTGGTGGCCCCATCCAGGCGCGCCGCTTCAAGGATCTCCACGGGGATGTCCTTGAAGTAGGTGTACACCATCCACACCACGATCGGCAGGTTGATCAGGGTGTAGATGACGATCAGCGCGATACGCGAATCGAGCAGGCCGAACTGCTTGGCCAGCAGGTAGATCGGCACCAGCACACCGACCGGCGGCAGCATCTTGGTCGAGAGCATCCACAGCAGCGTGCCTTTGGTGCGCTTGGTCTCGAAGAACGCCATCGAGTAGGCCGCTGGCACCGCGATCAGCATGCACAGCAGGGTCGCCGAGAAGGAGATCAGCACCGAGTTCCAGGCGAAGCTGAAGTAGTTGCTGCGCTCGTTGATGTGCAGGTAGTTCTCCAGCGTCGGCGTGAAGATGAACTGCGGCGGCGTGGCGAAGGCGTCGAGTTCGGTCTTCAGGCTGGTCAGCACCATCCAGAAGATCGGAAAGAAGATCAACGCGGCGATGGCCCAGGACAGGGTGCCGATGATCAGGCTCTGCAGGCGACGGGATTGCTTGAGCGTCAACATGTCAGGGCCCTCACTGCTTATCGGTCAGGTTTTTGCCGATCATGCGAATCAGCACGATGGCGGCGATATTGGCGATGACCACGGCGATCAGCCCGCCGGCGGAGGCCATGCCCACGTCGAACTGCAGCAGCGCCTGGGTGTAGATCAGGTAAGCGAGGTTGGTGGACTCATAACCCGGCCCGCCGCCGGTGGTGGTGTAGATCTCGGCGAATACGGAGAGCAGGAAGATGGTTTCGATCATCACCACCACGGCAATCGGTCGCGCCAGATGCGGCAGGGTCAGGTGCCAGAAAATGGCCAGCGGTCCGGCACCGTCTAGGCGCGCAGCTTCCTTCTGCTCCTGGTCGAGCGACTGCATGGCAGTCATCAGGATGAGAATGGCGAACGGCAGCCACTGCCAGGACACGATGAGGATGATCGAGAACAGCGGGTGGTGCGCCAGCCAGTCAACCGGCTGAGCGCCGAAGAACTGCCAGACCGCAGCGAGAATCCCCGAAACCGGATGGAAGATCAGGTTCTTCCACATCAACGCACTGACCGTCGGCATGATGAAAAACGGCGAGATCAGTAACACCCGCACGATACCCCGGCCAAAGAATTCACTGGCCTCCAGCAGCGCGGAAATCAGCACGCCGAACACCACGCTGATCAGCAGCACGCTGCCCACCAGCAACAGGGTGTTGCCCGCGCCAGACAGGAACGCGGCGTCGGTGACGAAGTACTCGAAGTTCTCCAGCCCGACGAAATCGTTCTCGCCGGGGTACAGCAGGTTGTAGCGGATCAGCGAGAAATAAACGGTCATGCCCAGGGGCACGATCATCCAGATCAGCAGCAGGATGACCGAGGGGCTGACCAGAAACCAGCCGGGCGCCAGGCGTCGCGACTTACGCGGCGCCGGCTCGCGGGCCTGCTCTGCAGGATTTTCGATGGTGTTCATCGTGTCTCCGAAAGACGGTTCTACAGCGGATTGATCGTTCCCACGTCGAGGCGTCGAAGCGTCCCGACATACGTTCCCACGCAGAGCGTGGGAACGATCGCGGCCCGCTACTTCGGATACCCGGCGCGCTTCATTTCCCGTTCGGTGCTCTGCTGTGCTGCCTGCAGGGCCTGATCAGGTTTCATCTGCCCGGTAAGCGCGGCGGCGAACAGCTTCCCGACACTGGTGCCGATGGCCTGGAACTCGGGAATGGTCACCAGCTGGATGCCCACGTAAGGCACGGGCTTGGCGCTGGGGTTGGCCGGGTCGGCCTTCTTCAGCGAGTCGAGGGTGACCTTGGCGAACGGCGCCGCCTTCATGTAGGCATCGCTGTAGGTCGAAGCGCGGGTGCCTGGCGGCACATTGGCTACGCCATCCTTCTCGGCGACCAGCTGGCCGTAGGCCTTGGAGGTGGCCCAGGCGCTGAAGGTCTTGGCAGCTTCTTTGGACTTGGAGCTGGTGGGGATCGCCAGCGCCCAGGAGTACAACCACGAAGCGCCCTTGTCGGTGACCTGGGTCGGCGCGAAGGTGAAGCCCACCGAATCGGCGACCTTGCTCTGCGACTTGTCGGTGACGAACGAGCCGGCCACGCTGGCATCGACCCACATCGCGCACTTGCCGCTGTTGAACAGCGCCAGGTTCTCGTTGAAACCGTTGCTCGACGCGCCCGGCGGGCCGTACTTGTTCATGGTGTCGACGTAGAAATTCAGCGCGTTCTTCCACTCGCTGCCGGTGAATTCAGGCTTCCACTGCTCATCGAACCAGCGCGCGCCGTAGGCATTGGCCACGGTGGTGATCAGCGCCATGTTCTCGCCCCAGCCGGCCTTGCCGCGCAGGCAGATACCGTACTGGCCCTTGTCGGGCTGGTGCAGCTTGCTGGCGAACTCGGCCATCTGATCCCAGGTCGGCTGTTCGGGCATCTTCAACCCGGCCTGCTCGAAGAGGTCAGTGCGGTAGTAGGTGATGGATGCTTCGGCGTAGAACGGCAGGGCATAGAGCTGGCCCTTGGCCGAGAGGCCTTCACGCACGGAGGGGAATACGTCATCGAGGGCGTAGTCGGCGGGCAGATCGGTCATCGGCTCCAGCCAGCCCTTCTCGCCCCACAGCGCCGCTTCGTACATGCCGATGGTCAGCACGTCGAACTGGCCACCCTGGGTGGCGATGTCGGTGGTCAGCCGCTGACGCAGCACGTTCTCTTCGAGTACCACCCACTTGAGCTTGATGTCGGGGTTCTGTTCTTCGAAGGTTTTCGCCAAGCGTTGCATGCGAATCATGTCGCTGTTGTTGACCGTGGCGATGGTCACGGTCTCGGCGGCCTGCGCGCCAACGGTGAGCGACAGGCATGAAGCGGCTACCAATACTTTGATCGTGTGGTTCATGGTCTTGAACTCCTCTCCCTGGCCGATTGAGCCTCGGGAGACATTATTGTTTTTGTGGGCCGACCCGGATTACACCCCTACGACCGAGCGCGGACAACGCCTCGACTGCACTGCAACCGATACTTTTTTGCACTCATCAGGTAACGGGCAGCAGTCATCAAATGAAGCAGAAAGGCTCAAGCGCGAGCCTTTCGACATCTTTCCGGTGAATGAGAGCGGCGGAATCAGTACAGGTTTTGCTCGGTAACCCGCTGCGTACCCAGCCTGCGATAGCCGCTGGGCGTCATACCCTTGAGCTGCTGGAAGCGCCGGTTGAAGTTGGAAATGTTGTTGAAGCCCGATTCGAAACACACCTGGGTCACCGGCTTGTCGCTCTGGGTCAGCAGCTCGCAGGACTTGCTCACCCGCATGCGATTGACGAACTCGACGAAACCACGCCCGGTGGCCTGCTTGAAGAAACGCGAGAAATAGGTGGGCGTCATGCCCAGGTACTCGGCCACTTCTTCCTGGGTCAGCTCTTGAGCGTAGTGCTGGAAGATGTAATCCACCGCGCGGTTGATGCGCTCGACGTGATGCTCGTCAGCCAGCTGCGCAGCGGTTCTGTCCGACAGCAACTGGTAGTCGTCGCAGGCGGCGAGCAGCTCCATGAGAATGAAGAAATTGCCCAGCCGGGTCATGCCCTGGGAATCGGCGATACGCTGCAGCAGCTGGCGTGCCTCGGCGATGGTGCGCTCGCAGCGGAACTCGATGCCGTAATGGGCACGGCTGAGCAGCGGCTGCAGATCCTTGAGTTCGGCGAATACCGCAGTGCCGCTTTCCAGCACCTCGTCGGTGAAGTTGACCAGCATGTCGCGCTCGGCCACCGCCTCGCCCACACCCATCTGGCTGATCCAGTTGTGCGGCAGGTTGGGGCCGGTAAGAAACAGGGTATCGGGGGAGAAATTGCCGATGTAGTCGCCGATGAACACCTTGCCGGAACTGGCAACGATCAGGTGCAGCTCGTATTCCTTGTGGAAATGCCAACGCACCAGCGGGCTGGGGAAGCCGTGCTGGCGATAGATCAACGAATGACCTTCGTGGTCATCCATCAACTCATAGGACGGGTCGAGCGTTCTTTGCGTTCGGGACATGGCTCGGCAGCCTGCTCTTGTTCTTGTCGAAACAGTTATCGACTAGAGACCCTAGCACAGACCGATGGGTTCGCTGACTGACCTCGCCGCGAGAACCCGGTCACACCCACGCCCTGCTCACCCACGCTGAGATCGCAAAGCGGTGAGCTGACATCGTGCGATCCACCGTGGGAGCGGGCCACGCCCGCGATTCGCGCGCATGGCGCGCTCCCACACAGACGCAGGGTGGCTCAGGGCGCGTAGCTGACGCTCTTTTCATCCACCATCGCGGTCAGGAAGCGGTGGGCTGACGTTACGCGATCCATTGCAGGAGCGGGCCACGCGCCCAACCAAAGCGAGCAGACTCAGCCCTGTGGATAACGAGCGCGCGGCGTCGCCATCGGCAGCGGGCCATCGCCGATCTGGCGGAACTCACCGGTTTCGGAGTCGTACGCCTTGATCTGGCAGCTTTCGATGTCGTACACCCAGCCGTGGATGAACAGCTGCCCGGCGGCGAGGCGCGAGGCTACCGACGGGTGGGTACGCAGGTGGTCGAGCTGGGCCACCACGTTCTCTTCGGTGAGCACGCCAAGAGTGGTGTGATCGGCGCAACCGCAGTTGTCGGCAACGACCGTCTTGGCGACTTCGGCGTGGCGCAGCCAGGCTTTTACCGTGGGCATGCGCTCCAGGGTTGCCGGGTCGAGCACCGCTTTCATCGCGCCGCAATCGGAGTGACCGCAGACGATGATGTGCTGGACGCCCAATGCCGCCACGGCATATTCGATGGCGGTGGAAACGCCGCCGTTCATCTGCCCATAGGGCGGCACGACGTTACCGACGTTACGGGTCACGAACAGATCGCCCGGCTCGCTCTGGGTGATCAGCTCGGGAACGATGCGCGAATCGGCGCAGGTGATGAACATGGCACGCGGCGACTGAGCGTGGGCCAGCTTCTTGAACAGCGCCTGCTGCTGCGGGAAGACATCCTGGCGAAAGCGCAAGAAGCCATCGACCAGATGATCCAGCGCTTCGGCGGCGGAAGCGGCGTTTTTCTCGGATTTGCCATCGGCAGAACGACGATTACCAGGCATAGCGTTACCTCGTTTACGGATGGGGGCGAAGCCTATGACAGTGCACAAGCTTCCCAGTCGGCAGGGTTGCCGACAAGTGGTCGAAGGCTTGGACTGTGCCAGGATGATTCAAGGCACGTCTGGGTGACAAATCTCCGCCCGGCGGGTGAGTGCAAGCATCCCTTCAGCCAGTTTTTGTCCGCAAACCTTGCCCTGGGTATCGCTTCGCTCAACGCCAGGCGCCAACCCCGTAGCCCGGGTCGAGCGAAGCGACACCCGGGAATTCCAGCAACGACGAAGGCCGTCAGAACAGCCCCATCTGCTGCCCGGGCGGCGCGAACAGTGAGCAATCCAGAACGGCTCGCTTCGTACCGTCGTACCCATAACGTCGGCGGGCCAGTCGAAAGCGCTGGGCCAACAGTTCGGCAAAGTGGCCTTCGCCTTTCATTCGCGCCCCGAAGCGGCTGTCGTAATTCTGCCCACCACGGGACTGACGTATCAGGCTCATTACGTGCTCGGCCCGCTCGGGAAAATGGCTCTGCAGCCACTCCTCGAACAGCCCGGCGATCTCCAGCGGCAAACGCAGCAGCACGTAGCCGGCCGAGCTCGCCCCCGCCTCACGACCGGCCTCGAGCAGGCGCTCCAGCTCCATGTCGTTGATCATCGGAATCATCGGCGCTGCCATCAGGCCCACCGGCACGCCGTGCTCGTGCAGGGTACGCATGGCCCGCAGGCGCGCCTTCGGCGTCGCGGTACGCGGCTCCATGATGCGCTTGAGGTCGTCGTCCAGGGTGGTGACGCTGAAGGCCACGCTGACCAGATTGAGGCTGGCCAGCTCCTCGAACAGATCGAGGTCGCGAAGAATCAGCGCGCTCTTGGTGATGATGCTGACCGGATGGCGATAGCGCAGAAGAATCTCCAGGGCCTGGCGCGTCAACTGGTGCTCACGCTCGATCGGCTGATAGCCATCGGTGTTGATGCCCAGCGCGATGGGCTTCGGCACGTAACCGGGCTTGCTCAGCTGTTCTTCGAGACGCTCGGCGAGGTTGGTCTTGGCGATCAGCTTGGTTTCGAAATCGATGCCTGGCGACAAGTCCCAATACGCGTGGCTGGGCCTGGCGAAACAATAGATACAGCCATGCTCGCAGCCTCGATAGGGATTCACCGAACGGTCGAAGCCAACATCCGGCGAGCTGTTGCGGCTGATCACCGTCTTCGCCAACTCCTGACGGACCTCAGTGACGAAGGTCAACGGCGTCTGTTCCTGATACCAACCATCGTCCTCGGCCTCGCTGCTGGTGGGTGCGAAGCGGTTGTTGGGCTTGCTGGCGGTGCCGCGTCCGCGCGGGGCTGAAGTCGGGTTCATGGTGCAGGCTCGATAACTGTATATAAATACAGTATTCGTTTTGCCCACATCGGCACAAGCCACCTTCGTCGGCGCGCTCGTGCCGAAACGGGTACAGACCCTATGAGGTTGCCTGAACCGTTCGTCGCCTGGCGCGGTCGCATTTGCACACACCTTCGCTTCCTGCCGTGCCGGAGCCCCCATGCCGCCCGTATCGATCTTCGCCTCGCCTCGCATAGCCGCGGCCTCGCTGGCTTTCGCGCTGCTGGCCGGCTGTGCCGATGAGGCACCACCTGAGCCGCAGCATCCACGGGTCAAGGTGGCGACCGTGAGCCAGATCGATTACGCGGTCGACGCCACGCTGACCGGCGATATCCAGGCGCGGGTGCAGACGGATCTGTCGTTTCGCATCGGCGGCAAGATCACCGAGCGCCTGGTCGATGTCGGTGACAGCGTGCAGGCCGGCCAGGTGCTGGCACGCCTCGACCCGCAGGATCAACGCAACGCGGTGCGCTCCGCCGAGGCCGCCGCCGAAGCCGCGCGGGCTCAGGTGAAACTGAGCGCCGCCAACCTCTGGCGCCAGCAGCAACTGCTGCCCAAGGGCTACACCAGCCGCAGCGAATATGACAGCGCCCTGGCCAGCGACCGCAGCGCACGCAACAGCCTGGCCGCAGCCGAAGCACAGCTGGCCGACGCCCGCGAACAAAGTGGTTACACCGAACTGCGCACCGAGAGCGACGGGGTGATCACCGCCCGCCAGGCCGAGGTCGGCCAGGTGGTGCAGGCAGCCACGCCGATCTTCGGCCTGGCCCGTGAAGGTGAACGCGACGCGGTGTTCAACGTTTTTGAAGCGCTGCTGGTCGAGCCTGGCCAGGCACTGCGCGTCAGCCTGCTGGACAACCCGGATGTCAGCACCGAAGGCAAGGTTCGCGAGGTCAACCCTCAGGTCTCGGCGCAGAGCGGCACGGTGCAGGTCAAGGTCGGCCTGGAGCAGGTGCCGGCAGCGATGACCCTGGGGGCGACGGTCAGTGCGCATGTGCGCAACCCGGCCAGCCCGAGCGTCGAGCTGCCCTGGTCGGCACTCACCAAGGCCGAGCACGAGCCGGCGGTGTGGCGGCTTGGCGATGACGATACCGCGCAATTGCACCCGGTGCAGGTCGGCCGCTACCTGACCGACAAGGTGATCATCCGCGGCGGCCTGCAAGATGGCGATCGCGTGGTGGTCGCCGGCGGTCAACTGCTGCATCCGGGCCAGAAAGTGGAAATCGCCGAAGCGCGCGAGCAGAAGGATCAACCATGAAGCGCTCCATAGGTTTCGCCCTGCTCGCCGCACTGCTCCTGGCAGGCTGCGCCGAGGAAGAAAAGCCTGAGCCGATTCGCCCGGTGCTGTACACCGAGGTGCAGCAGCAGAACCAGCAGATTCTTGGCCGTTTCGCCGGCACCATCGAGGCCCGAGTGCAGAGCACCCTGGGCTTCCGGGTTGGCGGTCGCGTGGCCCAGCGCCTGGTGGATGCCGGTGCCGAGGTAAAGGCCGGAACCACCCTGGCCACCCTCGACCCCACCGATCAGCAGAACGCCCTGCGCGCCAGCGAAGGTGATCAGGCGCGCAGCGAGGCGCAGTGGATCAACGCCCAGGCCAATGCCCGGCGCCAGCAGGAACTGTTCGACCGGGGCGTTGGCGCCAAAGCGGTGCTGGAGCAGGCGCAGACCGAACTGAGCAGCGCCCGCAGCAGCCGCGACCAGGCCGCAGCCGCCACCCGGCAGGCCCGCGACCGACTCGCCTACGGCAACCTGAGCAGCGAATTCGACGCGGTGGTGACCGCCTGGCACGTGGAGGCTGGCCAGGTGGTCGGCGCCGGGCAGGAAGTGGTGACGCTGGCTCGTCCCGACGTCAAGGAAGCGGTTTTCGACCTGCCCGTGGAACTGGCCGATGCCCTGGACGACCAGGTGCAGTTCAATATCGCCTCCCAGCTCGACCCGAGCATCGCCACCCGCGGCCAACTGCGCGAGCTGGGCCCCCGTGCGGACGCCGCGACCCGAACCCGGCGCGCCCGCCTGAGCCTGGAAGACACACCACCCGGCCTGCGCCTGGGCACCGCGGTGGCCGTCAGCCTGACCCGCGAACAGAAACCGCGCAGCCTGCTGCCGGCCAGCGCCCTGCAGGAAGTCGACGGCCAACCCCGCGTGTGGGTCATCGATACGGCAGCGAAAACCGTGCACCCGCGCGCCGTGCAGGTAGTCGGCCGCGAGGGCGAACAAATCAGTGTCGAGGGCCTGGCGCCTGGCGACAAAGTAGTCAGCGCCGGCTTGAGTGAGCTCAAGGACGGCCAGGCAGTACGCATCGATGAGGGCGTGGCACCATGAACCAGCAGGCGCCGCGCAAGAACGGCTTCAACCTCTCCGACTGGGCGCTGCGGCATCAGTCGTTCGTCTGGTACCTGATGTTCGTGTCCCTGCTCATGGGGGTGATCTCCTACATGAACCTGGGTCGCGAGGAAGACCCCTCCTTCACCATCAAGACCATGGTCATCCAGACCCGCTGGCCGGGCGCCACGGTGGACGAAACCCTCACCCAGGTCACCGACCGCATCGAGAAGAAGCTCGAGGAACTGGACTCCCTGGACTACGTGAAGAGCTACACGCGGCCCGGTGAATCGACCGTCATGGTGTTCCTGCGCGACACCACCAAGGCCGGCGACATCGACGGCATCTGGTACCAGGTGCGCAAGAAGATCGACGACATTCGCGGCGAGTTCCCCCAGGGCCTACAGGGCCCGTCGTTCAACGACGAATTCGGCGACGTGTTCGGCTCTATCTATGCCTTTACCGGCGACGGCTTGAGCATGCGTGCCCTGCGCGACTACGTGGAACAGGTGCGCGCCGAGATCCGCAGCGTGCCCGACCTCGGCAAGGTGCAGATGGTCGGCCAGCAGAACGAAGTGTTCTACCTCAATTTCTCGACCCGCAAACTGGCCGCCCTGGGCATCGATCAGAGCCAGGTGATCCAGAGCCTGCAGGCACAGAACGCAGTAACGCCTTCCGGGGTGATCGAGGCCGGCCCGGAGCGGATTTCCGTACGCACCAGCGGCCAGTTCGCCTCGGAAGCCGACCTGCGCAACGTCAACCTGCGCCTGGACGACCGCTTCTATCGGCTGACCGATATCGCCGAGATCAGCCGCGGCTACGTCGACCCGCCACAATCGCTGTTCCGCTTCGACGGCAAGCCGGCCATCGGCCTGGCCATCGCCATGCGCGACGGCGGCAATATCCAGACCTTCGGCAAGGCCCTGCACACGAAAATGGATGAGCTGACCGCCGACCTGCCGGTGGGCGTTGGCGTGCATGTGGTGTCCGACCAGGCCGAGGTGGTGGAGGAAGCGGTCAGCGGATTTACCCGCGCCCTGTTCGAAGCGGTGCTAATCGTCATGCTGGTGAGTTTCGTCAGCCTCGGCATTCGCGCCGGCCTGGTGGTCGCCTGCTCGATCCCATTGGTGCTGGCCATGGTCTTCATGTTCATGGAGTACAGCGGTATCACCATGCAGCGGATTTCCCTGGGCGCGCTGATCATCGCCCTCGGGTTGATGGTCGATGACGCCATGATCACCGTGGAAGTGATGGTCACCCGCCTGGAAAAGGGCGACTCACTGCACGACGCCGGCACCTTCGCCTACACCTCCACGGCGTTCCCGATGCTCACCGGTACCCTGGTGACGGTGGCCGGCTTCGTGCCCATCGGCCTCAACGCCAGCTCCGCCGGCGAGTACACCTTCACACTGTTCGCGGTGATCGCCGTGGCGCTATCGCTGTCCTGGCTAGTGGCGGTGGTGTTCGCCCCGGTGATCGCCGTGCACATCCTGCCCAAACGCATGAAGGCCAAGGAAAGCGGCCCAGGACGCATCGCCCGCGCCTTCGACAAGGGCCTGCTGCTGGCCATGCGGCACCGCTGGTGGACCATCGGCCTGACGATAGCCATGTTCGCCGCGTCCCTGGCAGGCATGACCCTGGTACAGAGCCAGTTCTTCCCCGCGTCGGATCGCCCGGAGATTCTCGTCGACCTCAACCTGCCGCAGAACGCCTCGATCAACGAAACCCGCGCCCAGGTCGACCGCCTAGAAGCCAGCCTCAAGGACGATCCGGACATCGCTCGCTGGAGCACGTACATCGGCCAGGGCGCGCTGCGCTTCTACCTGCCGCTGGATCAGCAACTGCAGAATCCGTTCTACGCCCAACTGGTGATCGTCAGCCAGGACATCGACGCCCGTGATCGGCTGGTCGGCAAACTGAAGAAGCGCCTGCGTGAGGATTTCGTCGGCATCGGCAGCTTTGTTCAGCCGCTGGAGATGGGCCCCCCGGTGGGTCGGCCGATCCAGTACCGGATCAGCGGGGCGGATGTCGACCAGGTACGCAAGCACGCCTTGGAACTGGCGGCGCTGCTGGACAAGAACCCGGACATCGGCGAGATGGTTTACGACTGGAACGAGCCGGGTAAGGTGCTGCGCATCGATATAGCCCAGGACAAGGCGCGCCAGTTCGGGCTGTCCTCGGAAGACGTCGCCAACCTGCTGAACAGCATCGTCAGCGGCACCACGGTCACTCAGGTCAAGGACGACATCTACCTGATCGACGTGATCGGCCGGGCCGAAGACAGCGAACGCAGTTCGCCGCAGACCCTGGAGAACCTGCAGATCGTCACTCCGAGCGGCGTGGCCGTTCCGCTGCGTGCGTTCGCCACCGTCGGTTACGAGCTGGAACAGCCGCTGGTCTGGCGCCGCGACCGCAAACCGACCATTACGCTGAAGGCGGCGGTGGTCAGCGAGATCCAGCCGACCGATCTGGTCGCCGACCTGGCGCCGGATATCCAGAAATTCTCGGACGAGTTGCCCACTGGCTACAGCGTCGCCACCGGCGGCACGGTGGAAGAAAGCGGCAAGGCCCAGGGCCCCATCGCCAGCGTACTGCCACTGATGCTGTTCCTGATGGCCACCTTCCTGATGATCCAGTTGCACAGCGTGGCGAAGACCTTCCTGGTGTTCAGCGTCGCGCCCCTGGGGCTGATCGGCGTGGTGCTGGCGCTGGTGCCCACCGGCACGCCAATGGGCTTCGTGGCGATCCTCGGCATCCTCGCGCTGATCGGCATCATCATCCGTAACTCGGTGATTTTGGTGACCCAGATCGACGAGTTCGAGCGAGCCGGCGACTCGCCGTGGCAGGCCGTGATCGACGCTACCCAGCACCGCCGCCGGCCGATCCTGCTGACCGCGGCCGCTGCCAGCCTGGGCATGATTCCCATCGCCCGCGAGGTGTTCTGGGGGCCGATGGCCTACGCCATGATCGGCGGCATCTTCAGCGCTACCCTGCTGACCCTGCTGTTCCTGCCGGCCCTGTATGTGGCGTGGTACCGCATTCGCGAGGATGACCCGCAGGATCAACCGGCCAAAGAGTAACGGCGACGCGCCTACCCAGCAGGGTAGGCGCAGATCGTGAAAGTACTCAGAAACTGCCGTTTGATTGGTAGGCCAGCAGTGCTTCTGCCAGCTGCAGATCGCTGTAATGGGCATACGCCGTGCGCTGCTGCAGCACCTCGAGCGCCGCCTCCAGCATCACGCCCCGAATCTGCCCGTGGCTACCGACAAAGGCCGCTGCATCGTCTCGAGCCAGCTTCAGCTTCTGGTCGATGCTGCTGCTTTCTTCGGATGCCGCCTCGGTCATTTCAGTGCCATCACCGGGTAATGTGGTGGTGATGAATGGCGCCACCGTCAACACCATACCGTAGTAGCTACTGGCGCCCACTGGCTGATCGGCGAACTCCGGCGTTACCCTGACCCAGGCATGAGCCGGCAGGGCCGGCAGCAAAGCGATCAACAGCAGTGAAGCCTTGAGCAGCCTGCAGCGGCTCAATTCACGGCGACCTTGTTTTCGCTCGGTACACTCGTATCGACCCGTTTGGCATAGCGCTGGGCCAGCACCGCGCAGACCATCAGCTGAATCTGATGGAACAGCATCATCGGCAAAATCATCAGGCCGATGCTGCTACCGGCGAACAGCACCTGGGCCATGGGTACGCCAGTGGCCAGACTCTTTTTCGAACCGCAGAACAGGATGGTGATGCGGTCTTCCATGTTGAAGCCGCACCATTTGCCGAGCAGCGCGGTGATGCACAGCGCCAGGGCGAGCAGCAGGCAGCAGGCGAACACCAGGGCGGCCAGGGTCGGCCAGGACACCTGATTCCACAGGCCTTCGACCACTGCCGCACTGAACGCGGTGTAGACCACCAGCAGGATCGAACTCTGATCGACGTACTTGAGCCAGTTCTTGTTGCGACCGACCCAGCCACCGATCCAGCGGCGGGCAATCTGGCCGAGGATGAAAGGCACCAGCAGCTGCAGGGTGATCTTGCCGATGGCATCGAGCAGCGAGCCGCCGCTGCCGTGCACGTCCATCAGCAGCGCAACCAGCAGCGGCGTGAGGAAGATGCCGAACAGGCTGGAGGCTGCGGCACTGCAGATCGCTGCTGGAATGTTGCCGCGCGCCAGCGAAGTGAACGCGATGGCCGACTGCACGGTGGCAGGCAGAGCGCACAGGTAGAGCATGCCCAGGTACAGCTCGGTGCCGATCATCGGCGAGAGCAGCGGCTTGAGCGCCAGACCCAGCAACGGAAACAGGATGAAGGTGCAACTGAACACCAGCAGGTGCAGACGCCAGTGGCCGGCCCCGGCAACGATGGCTTCGCGCGACAGCTTGGCACCATGCAGGAAGAACAACAGGGCGATGGCCAGGTTGGTAATCCAACCGAAGACCACCGCAGCCTCGCCACTGACGGGCAGGAAGGTAGCGACGGCGACCACCGTGATCAGGGTCAGCGTGAAGTTATCGGGCAGTAGACGGGAGCGGGCCATGGGCAGAATTCCAAGCGAACAGGGGCAAGCAGTTGCCACAGAAAGGTGCACACTTTACCCTGAGCCTGGATTGCCGACTAACGCCATAAAGCCAGATCATGTCGCCAAACGGACAAAACTTCATTGCCGAACGTAGCGTTCCCCAGCTTGAACGCCTGCCGCGACCGCTCTATGCGCGCAATGAATCGCTACGCCGGCAGACCGGCACGCCGCGCCATAGTCACACGTGGGTGCAGCTGACTTATGCCATCCAGGGCGTGCTGCATGTGCGCACCGCCGTCGGCAGCTTCGTCGCGCCTCCGCAGCGTGCTATCTGGATTCCCGCAGGGCTGGAACACGAAGTGCTGAGTTCGCCGAACACCGAAATGCGCAGCCTCTACCTGGACGACAGCTCAATCGATCCGCTGCCCGGCAGTTGCCGTGTACTTGGCGTGGACGCCCTGACCCGCGAGCTGATTCGCAGCTTTTGTGAGCTGCCGGTGGAATACGATGAAGCAGGGCCGGACGGGCGCCTTGCACACGTCCTGCTAGACCGCCTGCGCGCAGCGCCAGAAGTGCACCTGTCATTACCGCTGCCGAGCGACCCGCGCCTGCAAACGCTGTGCAAACGCCTGCAGAAAAGACCGGACGACGACCGCACGCTGGCAGCCTGGGGCGAAAATCTCGGCGTATCGGAAAAGACCCTGAGCCGCCTGTTCCTGCGCGATACCGGCCTCACCTTCCGCGCCTGGCGCCAACGCCTGCGCCTGCTCGGCGCCCTGACGCCGCTGGAACAAGGGCAGCGCGTCACCGACGTGGCACTGCTCTGCGGCTACGATTCCACCTCGGCCTTCATTGCCGCATTCCGCCAGCAGTTCGGCGCCACGCCGGGGGAGTTCTTTCGCGGCTGAGTTAACAGCCGCGACGCACTTGCAACGATGAATAACCATGCTCGCCCGGCTCGCCGCTGAGCACCAGCTGGCCTGCTGCGGCCAGTTCGCGGGCGCGCCAGAACAGGAAGTAATCGCTGGCGAAGAATCCATCGGTACGCGCCATCACGTCAGCCATGACGCGGGCCAGTGGCTTGGGCTCGGTGCCGGCGTGACGCAGCAGAGCAGCGTCGATGAGCTGATAATCCTCTGCGGCAAAAACGCCTGTCTGCCAACGATGAACGTGACCGCCATCGGCCAGCACGGCGCGCCACTGTGCGGCCAGCGCTGCACGACGCGCTGGATCGACCGGGCGAGGCTTGGCCAGGGCGAACAGCGCCTGCGGTGCGTGCATGGCGACCGCTTTGCGGCTCTGCACCCAGCTGTTGCCGGTGCCGCAGACCACCTCGAGCAACAGCACATCACTGCCCTCCAGCGCATGCGCCACCCGCGCCAGCAGCAATTGCTCGCTGGCACTGTCGCCATGCCAGACGGTGACGGGACGCGCCTGCCGGGAGAGGTCGGTGATCCACTGCGCATCGGCGGGCAACCCAGCCGCGAAGTCCGGAACCGGCGTTACGCCCTCGGGCCACACCGCGCTCCAAAACGCCACGCGCGCCGTACAGGGCGGCGCGTCGACATCGCCCAGCGGGCCGACCGCAAGGTCGTCACGCAGTACCCGCAACCCCTCATCGGCAGCCTGTTGCCCGATCACATGGCTTACGCCTTCTACGGCGTTGTCGCCACATACCAGATGCCACATAGGTGCTCCTTATCGAGCGAGGTCACGGGGTGAGCTGGACATCCAGCGCTGGCTTGTCGCCCTGCTGCCAGGTGCCTGTCAGGCTGCCATCGGCCTGGAACTCGAGTTCGAAGCGGGCCGGCGGCTCGCTGCTTTCGTGGAGGGTGACGAAGTCCTGCTGATGCTCGCCACCGAGATTGATGTACTTGGCGTGTTTATCGTAGAAGTAGCTGGCGGACAGGCTGTGGTCGGCATACAGCTGCTCGATCACCAGGGTGACCGGATAGCGCCCAACGGTACCGTGGTAAACGCCTTGCGCAGTGCTGTTGACCGGCAGCGCACAATCACTGCGTTTTTCCAGTAACAGGCAGCGTCCGTAAGAACTGAGATCGCCGCTCAGGGCTTGGTAGCTGAAACTGTTGGAAAACTCGCCGAGGTCGTCAAGGGCACGGCTGGCGTGGTTGGCGCAGCCCTCACCAATCAGAGCCAGGCTATCGGTGCCCAGCTGCACACGGTCATAGTCGAGGCTGATGTCGCGGCGCGTATCCAGGCAGTAGGAATACATGTTGCGCTGCCCTTCGAGCCACTGCTCGTCGTCACTCAAGTTATCGGGATCAGCGGGTTTGCTCGGCGGCAGCGCCTTGAGGAAGTCCTCCAGGCGCTTGACCCTCAAGCTCTGCACTTCGCCTTGCAGACGCAACAGCCCCTCGGGGGTCAGCAGTTGCGGCAAACCGATAGGGCGGCCGCTGGCCAGATCGAAGTTGTAGCTGCGTGAACTCTGACTGGTATAGGCGCCCGTGGACTCACCCTCGATGTTCAGGGACAGATAACCCGGCCCCTCACCAAGAACCTGATAATCGAGGCTGTTCACGCCCCACATCTCACCGTCTTTAGGCTGCACGTTCTCGAACGGCGACTTGGCCGAGCGTCCCGGTAGCGCCTGCAATTCGAGGGTATGCAGAAAGGTGTTGATGCGCCCGATGGCAGGGCTATCGCCAACCAGCAGCGGGAAGCGATAGGTTTCCCAGTCACTGCGCTTGGCGGTGAGGTCATCGATACGCACATCGGCCAACGCAGGTATGGCGATGGCAAGCAGAGGCAGCAGCAGGAAGCGCACGAGAAACGTCCTTATTCATGTCCCGGGAAGCTGGCAAGTATCCGCCAGTGAAAACCCGAACTCCACAAAGATTCAGAGCAGCTTGCCGGGGTTCATCAGCCCTGCGGGATCCAGCGTCTGCTTGATGCTGCGCATCAGTTCCAGCTCCAGCGGCTGTTTGTAATGACGCGCCGCCTCGCGCTTGGCCTGGCCCAGGCCATGTTCAGCGCTGATGCTGCCAGCGAAGTCGCGGGTCACTCCGTAGATGACATGCATGATCGCCTCGGCCTGAGCCTTGAAAGGCGCATCTTCGCTGCCCGGCGGCTTGCTGATGTTGTAGTGCAGGTTGCCGTCACCCACGTGACCGTAGGCAACGATGCGCACGCCCGCAAAAGCCTCTTGCAACTGGCGGTCGGCGGCTTCGATAAAGGCGGGGATGCTGCTGACCGGCACGCTGATGTCGTGCTTGAGGCTCGGCCCTTCATGGTTCTGCGCTTCCGAGATGCCTTCGCGCATCTTCCACAGCGCCGCCACCTGGGCTTCGCTGCCAGCCACCACGGCATCCAGCGCCTCGCCGTGTTCGAGGGCCTCGCCCAGACCGCTTTCCAGCATCTCGGCCAACGGCGCAGCGACCAGCGTGTCGCTCAGCTCGATCAGCACGTACCAGGGATGAACCTCGGCGAACGGATCGTTGCAGCCAGCCACATGCCGCAGGACGAACTCCACGCTCTGCCGCGACATCAGCTCGAAACCGGTCAGGCGATCACCGCACAGGGCGCGCATGCGCCCGATCAGATCGACTGCCGCCTGCGGGCTCGGCAGCGCCACCCAGGCGGTGGTGCGGCTGCGCACGGCGGGATACAGCTTGAGCACCGCCGCAGTGATGATGCCCAGCGTGCCCTCGGAGCCGATGAACAGGTGCTTGAGATCGTAGCCGGTGTTGTCCTTGCGCAGGCCGCGCAAGCCATCCCAAATGCGTCCATCGGGCAGCACCACTTCGAGGCCCAGGGTCAGGTCACGCATATTGCCGTAACGCAACACGGCGGTACCGCCGGCATTGGTGGCCAGATTGCCGCCGATGGTGCAACTGCCCTCGGCCCCCAGGGACAGCGGAAACAACCGCCCTGCTTCGGCGGCGGCCTCCTGCAGGCGCTGCAGGATCACGCCAGCCTCGACGGTGATGGTTTCGTTGGCCGGGTCGACCTGGCGGATCCGCGTCATGCGGGTCAGCGACAACACCACCTGGCTACCCGAGCCGTCGGGAATCGAGCCGCCGCACAACCCGGTGTTGCCACCCTGAGGCACCAGGGCGACACCTGCCTTGCTGCAAATACGAACGATGGCTGCGACTTCCTCGGTAGAGGCCGGGCGCACGACCAGCGCCGCATTGCCGCGATAGGCATTGCGCCAGTCACTGAGATAACCCTCCATTGATTGCTTATCTCTGATCAGGCCCGTCGCGCCCACCACACTCTCGAGTTCATCGCACAATTGTTCAAACTGCATACTCGGCAGACTCCCAGTCAACATACTCGTAAATAGCCAATCGAATTCGGCTCGATAAGCCAAGAGTATCCAACATAGACATACGTCATCATACGATTAAGAGCAAAATCGGCAAGTATCCGCCTATTTTATTTGAAAGATAACGATACAAATAAATAAAGTCCAAAATGATACACATAATTAATCGTTTAAAATCATACAGTTAAAATAATGAAACATTTCTAAGTCCAACTTATCACTGATGTTTCATTGACAGATCAAAGTCAGCAGCCAATCATCTGTTCACGTCATATGACAACGTACGACGCTAACTAATAATAAGCACAGGATTTACTCCCGCCATGAATATCAGTACCGCCCGCAGTCGACTCTGACGCCACAACGCCCCCCAAATACATGACTCACCTGCTGACTTAGTTGTCCGGCCGGGTTGGGCTTCCTATTAAGTGCGCGCTCGAAACAAGCCATCGAGTTATTCAAGCGTGGCGTTACCGGAGAACTTCCAATGAATAAAATTCTGTCCGCGACCTTACTGTCCACAGCCCTGCTGACCACCTCTGCAACAACCTTCGCCCAAGAGCCGAACTGGCCGACCCGAGCCGTGCAAGTGGTTGTTCCGGCCAATGCCGGGGGTGACACCGATTTCAACGCCCGGATGATGGCCAAGTACTTCACGCAGATCACCGGCAAGCCGATGGTCATCACCAACATGGGCGGTGGCGGTGGCACCGTGGCGGCCTCCCACGTGAAGGAGTCGGCAGCCGACGGTCACACCATCCTGTTCACCCACACCGGCCAGTTGATCGTTAACGAAGTGGCAGGACTCAGCGAAGACAGCTACGACGCCTTTGAAGTGTCGTGCATCGCCGGCGTCGACAAGGCATCGATCTTCGTCGCCTCGAAGCAATCGGGCATCGACAGCGTGGAAAAGCTGATCGAACGCGCCAAGGAAAAACCACGCAGCATCACCTACGGCACCGAGATGGGTAACTTTTCCCACCTGCAGGGCCTGATGTTCGAGAAGCGCACCGGTACCGAGCTGCGCTACATCGACACCGGCACCGTTGCCGAGCGCATCGTCGCGCTGCTGGGCGGTCGTATCGACATGGGCGCCATCAGCTACGGCGCGCTGCAGGACTACATCCAGGGCGGCGCCATGAATGCCCTGGCCCAGCCCAACGACGAGCGTAACCCGCTGGTTGGCGACATCCCCACCTTCCGCGAGAAGGACGTCGACCTGGTCGTCGAGAAGCCCTATGTCGTGGCCTTTCCCAAAGGCACCGACGCCGCCATCGTCGCCAAAATGGCCGACGTGATGAAAGAAATCACCGAGATCCCGAGCTACGGCGAAGAGCTGGCGAAAACCTACAAGCAGCCGGTGACTTACTACGGTACCGACGATGCTATCGCCATGCTCAAGGAGCACCGCGAAGAGTTCATGCAGTTCAAGGATGCGTTACGCCAATCGAAGTGATCCACGCAGCCGGAAGCCCACGCTTCCGGCTTTTTCATTCTCTGATCCATAGGAGTTCGCTGTGGATGCTTACAAGCGAAAAGAGCTGATCACCGGCGGCTTCATGCTGGTCGCTGGCGTGGCTTATCTGCTGGCCACCATGGCCCTGCCACGCAAGTCGTTCATCGACGCCGCGTTCGTGCCTTACGTGCTGGCGATCTTTATGTGTGTACTGGGCGGGCTGCAACTGGTGTTCGGCGCCCGTAAAGCGCCTGCGGCTGAAGCCGAGGCAGCTGCCGACGGCAAGAAAGATGAAGTCTCCGAATACCTGACGGTGATCAAGACCCTCGCGCTGATCGCCGCCTACATCGCCACACTGGAACCGATCGGGTTTCCGATCGTGACTGCGGTTTACCTCTACCTGCAGTTCATCGTCCTGACGCCTCACGGGCAGAAGATCCGCCACGTGATGTATGCCATCACGGCGCTCATCTCGGCCATCGTCATCTTCCTCATCTTCCGCCAGGGCTTCGATCTGATGCTGCCCTCCGGCATCCTGAACATCTAGGAGGCGCGCGATGCTCGACTTGATGCAACACGGCTTCGCTGCAGTCTTCTCGATGCAGATATTCATCCTCATCACGATCGGCGTGGTGGTTGGCATCATCTTCGGCGCGGTGCCGGGTCTGTCCGCCACCATGGCCGTGGCGCTGTGCCTGCCGCTGACCTTCACAATGGGACCGGCCGCCGGCCTTTCGCTGTTGGTCGCTCTCTACGTGGGGGCGATTTCCGGCAGTTTGATTCCGTCGATTCTGCTGAAGATACCCGGGACGCCCTCATCGATCGCCACGGTGTTCGATGGTGGGCCGATGATGGAGAAAGGCGAAGGCTTCAAGGCCCTCGGCATCGGTATCGTGTTCTCGTTCCTGGGTACCATCTTCGGCATCGGCGCACTGATGTTCATCGCGCCGATTCTGGCCAAGGTGGCGCTCAGCTTCGGGCCCCATGAATACTTCGCCATCGCCATTTTCTCGCTGACCCTGATCGCCACGCTGTCCACCGGTTCGCTGACCAAGGGCGTGTTTTCCGGCGCTCTGGGCTTCGCCTTCTCCACCGTCGGCATTGCCCCGGTGGATGCGATTCGCCGCTTTACCTTCGACCAGTCCAACCTCAATGGCGGCTTCGCCATGCTGGCGGTAATGATCGGCATGTTCGCCGTGGCCGAGGTGATACGCCTGGCCGAAACCGGACGGCATGCCGGCAAGACCAAGGTCGCCCCGCTGGACATGTCCAAGGTCAAAGGCTTCGGCTTCTCGCTGAAGGAATTCGTCGGCCAACTGCGTAACGCCTTCCGCTCGGCAATGATCGGCCTGGGCATCGGCGTGCTACCCGGCGTCGGCTCGGGCACCTCGAACATCGTCTCCTACATCGTCGCCAAGAAACGCGACAAGGATCCGGACTCCTACGGCAAGGGCAACCCGGGCGGCGTGGTCGCCAGTGAAACCGCCAACAGCGCCGGCATCGGCGGCGCCATGGTGCCGCTGCTGACCCTCGGCATTCCCGGCGACACGGTCACCGCCATGCTGCTCGGCGGCTTCCTGATCCACGGTATCCAGCCGGGGCCGCTGCTGTTCATCACTCAGGGCCCGCTGGTCTACACCATCTTCGCCGCGCTGATTCTGGCCACGGTGATCATGCTGGTGCTGGAGTTCTACGGCCTGCGCATCTTCATCAAGCTGCTGTCGGTGCCCAAGCACATCCTGCTGCCGATCATCCTGGTGCTCTGCGTGGTGGGTGCCTTTGGCCTCAACAGCCGCCTGTTCGACGCCTGGAGCATCCTGCTGTTCGGGATCATCGGTTACGGCTTCATCAAGGCGGGTATGCCGGCACCGCCGTTCATCATCGGCTTCATCCTCGGGCCGATGGCGGAGACCAACCTGCGCCGTGGCCTGATGTTGTCCGATGGCAACTTCAGCGCCTTCCTGACCAGCCCGATCTCAGCCACCTTCCTGGGCCTGGCCGCGCTGTCCGTGCTCTGGCACGCCTATGGCCTGCTGCGCGCCAAGAAGCAGAAACCTGCTGAAGCGCTGTCGCCCAGCTAGCGATCACCCCTGAAACAAAACAAGCGCCTTCGGGCGCTTGTTTTGTTTGTGCCGCTGGGAATTACTCAGGCTTCTTCAGCTTGGGGTTCGGGAAGAACTGCACAGCCTTGACCTTGGGGTCGGCCGGTTTCTTCGGCGTCAGGGCGCTGACGTTGACGCGGGTCGGCAGCTCCTTGGCCACCGAGTTGCCACGCTCGTCCAGGGTGTCGGCATAACCGCACTGCACGCACTCGCGATGCGGCACGCCATCGACGTTCCACATCTTGATGCTGTCCATTTCGCTGCACGCCGGGCACACGGCTCCGGCGATGAAGCGCTTGGGCGTTATCACCGGCTCGTCGCTCATGCCGCCTCCGCACTCAGGCCCAGGTGGCGCAGCAGCGCGTCGATGCTCGGCTCGCGGCCACGGAAATCGACGAACAGCACCATTGGCGCCAGGGAGCCGCCGCGGGCCAGGATTGCTTCGCGGAAGGCGCGCCCGGTCTGCGGGTTGAGCACACCCTCTTCTTCGAACTTCGAGAAGGCATCGGCAGACAGAACCTCAGCCCACTTGTAGCTGTAGTAACCGGCGGCATAACCGCCAGCGAAGATGTGCGCGAAACTGTTGGGGAAACGGTTGTAGGCCGGCGGACGCATCACCGAGACCTCGTCACGAATGCCTTCGAGCACTTCCAGCACGCTGCGGCCGTCGCCATGAATGGCATGCAGTTCGAAGTCGAACAGCGAGAACTCCAGCTGACGCACCATCATCAGACCAGACTGGAAGTTCTTGGCAGCGAGCATCTTGTCGAGCAGATCCTGCGGCAGCGGCTCGCCGGTTTGGTAATGACCGGAGATCAGCGCCAGGCCCTCGGGCTCCCAGCACCAGTTTTCCATGAACTGGCTGGGCAGCTCGACGGCATCCCAGGCCACGCCGTTGATGCCGGAAACCCCGACATGCTCGACGCGGGTCAGCAGGTGATGCAGACCATGGCCGAACTCGTGGAACAGCGTGGTGACTTCGTCGTGGGTCAGCAGGGCCGGCTTGCCGGTCGACGCCGGGGTGAAGTTACACACCAGGTTGGCCACCGGGCTGACCAGCTCGCCGCAGGCAGCACGACGCTTGTCGCGGGCACCGTCCATCCAGGCACCACCGCGCTTGTTGGCACGGGCGTACAGGTCGAAGAAGAAGCGCCCGACGTGCTGGCCGTTCTCGGAAATCTCGAACAGGCGTACGTCCGGGTGCCAGGTATCGAAGCCGGAAAGCTCCTTGATCTGGATGCCGTAGAGCTTCTCGACGATGGCGAACAGGCCGCCGAGCACCTTGTCGATGGGGAAATAGGCACGCAGGATTTCCTGGGAAATGCTGTAGCGCTGCTCACGCAGTTTTTCGCTGTAGTAGCCCACGTCCCAGCTCTGCAGATCGTTGCAGCCATGCTCGGCGGCATAGGCCTTGAGCTCGGCCAGATCCTGCTCGGCGAACGGCTTGCTGCGCACCGCCAGGTCACGCAGGAAGCTCAGCACCTGCTCGGTGGACTCGGCCATCTTGCTGGCCAGGCTCAACTCGGAATAGTTGGCGAAGCCGAGCAAGCGTGCCAGTTCCTGGCGCAGGTCGAGAATCTCGGCCATCACCGGGCCGTTGTCGTTCTGCCCGGCATTCGGGCCCTGATCCGAGGCACGGGTGCAGTAGGCGGCGTACAGCTCTTCGCGCAGTGCGCGGTTGTCGGCGTAGGTCATCACCGCGTAGTAGCTGGGGAATTCCAGGGTGATCAGCCAGCCTTCCAGCCCTTTGGCCTCGGCAGCCTGTTTCATCTGCGCCTTGGCGGAATCGGTGATGCCGGCCAGCAGGCTTTCGTCCTCGACGTGTTTGGTCCAGGCCTGAGTGGCGTCCAGCAACTGGTTGGAGAAACGGCTGCCCAGCTCGGAAAGCTTCATCTGGATCTCGCCGTAACGCTTCTGCTGCTCGGCTGGCAGGTCGATACCGGACAGGCGGAAATCACGCAGAGCGTGTTCGAGAATGGTCTTCTGCGCCACGTCGAAACCGGCCGCTTCAGGGCTGGCAGCGAGAGCCTCGTAAGCCTGGAACAGGGCGCGGTTCTGGCCCATTTCCGTCCAGTACTCGGAGAGTTTGGGCAGGCAGGCCTCGTAGGCGGCGCGCAGCTCGGGGTTGTTGCGCACGGCATTGAGGTGGCTGACAGGGCTCCAGGCGCGGCCTAGCTTCGAACCCTGCTCGTCGAGCGGATCGATCAGCGATTCCCAGCGCGGCGCATTGCCCTGGCTGGCCAGCAGCTCGGCCACCGCCGTACGGCTTTCGGCGAGGATGGCATCGACTGCCGGCTCTACATGCTCGGGCAGGATGGTCGAATACGGCGGCAGGTCGAAATCTTGCAGCAGGGGATTGTTCACACTCACGTCGGGTACCTGTGGTGGAATGAATTTAGAAGACTGACAACTGATATGGCGTCCATCTTAATTACAATCAACCCCTGGCGCAGCTTAAGAGGTTCTATCGTGGCGATTCGTACTTACCAATCCATCACCCCGCAGCTTGGCGAGCGCGCATTCGTCGACGCCTCGGCGGTGGTCATCGGCAATGTGGAAATCGGTGAAGACAGCTCCGTGTGGCCGCTGACCGTGATCCGCGGCGACATGCACCGCATCCGTATCGGCAAGCGCACCAGCGTGCAGGACGGCAGCGTGCTGCATATCACCCATGCCGGTCCCTTCAACCCGGACGGCTTCCCGCTGATCATCGGCGACGAAGTGACCATCGGCCACAAGGTGATGCTGCACGGCTGCACCCTGGGCAGCCGCATCCTGGTCGGCATGGGCAGCACGGTGATGGACGGCGCGGTGGTCGAAGACGACGTGATCATCGGCGCCGGCAGCCTGGTGCCGCCGGGCAAGGTACTGGAAAGCGGTTACTTGTACGTCGGCAGCCCGGTGAAACAGGCGCGGCCACTGACCGACAAGGAGCGCAACTTCTTCAGCTACACCGCCGGCAACTACGTGAAGCTCAAGGATCAGCATATCGCCGAAGGTTACGACAGGTGAGGCGCCTGCTGGCATTTGCGCTGCTGGCTACCGCCTGCGCGCCAGCCTGGGCGGACGATGTACGCTGCCTGCAATCGACGGGCGGTGGCAAACCGATCCGCCTCAGCCTGACCCTTTTCACCACCGAGCAGGGCGACTGGAGCCGCGCAGGCACGGTGCTCTATGCCGGCCAGGCCGACAGCTTGCCGATCGTGTTCAAAAGCAGCGAAGTCGTCGATGAGGTGGAGGGTCGCCCGTGGGAATACCTCAGCACCTGGCTGGAAGTGCTGACCGACGAGGAGCGCATCGGCGGACGCTACACCTTTCACCATCAGGGCGCCGTGGTGTTCGACTTTCAGTACAAGAACCTGCGCACCGGCAAGACCTTTAATTTCGAGGAAAACCCGGCGGCACTGGACGCTTACAACAGCTGTAACTGGCCCGAATAGACCGGATGCGATATCAACTGCGATTGCGAAGGTCGCAGCTCATCGCCATCCGCTAGGCGGACGTGCAAGCGAGAGCAGAAGGGAGTAACCTTCATTTGACTTTTATTATCATTCAAATGAAGGAGGCTACATGACCATCACCGCAATGCGTCAGGCCAAACAGGGCAAGGGCGAGGCCCAGCCCCTGAGCGCCGCCTTCTGGGCGTTCAGCGCCGGCCGTGAAAAACTCAGTGAAGCCGAGCGCCTGCAACAGATCCGGGATGGCTTCGCCGCCGAGCTGGTACAGGCCGTGAAGGCAACCTTCGCCTTGCCCGAGCGCAACCTGGAAATCCTTCTCAACGCATCGATTTCTACCCTCGAACGGCGGCGGCGCGAGCACAAGCTGCTCGACCCGGTCGCCTCGGAGCGCTTGGATCGGATCGCCATGGTCTGCCAGTTGGCCGAAGAGGTGTTCGAGAGCCGCCAGGCGGCTGCAGACTGGATGTCGCGTGCCAATCAGTCGCTGGGCGGGCAGGCGCCGATCATGCTCTGCGAAACGGAAATCGGCGCCAAGCAGGTTCGCCGGGTGCTCAACGCCCTCGATTGGGGTGGCGCGGCCTGATGCGCGCCTGGCGTGTCGCCAAGGCCAAGCGGGCGACGGATCTTTCCGGGCGCGGTGCTGCTATCGAAGGTGGGCGTTGGAACGAGCAGGATGTCGCAGCGGTGTACATGGGGCTTTCACCTGCCATCTGCTGCCTGGAAACCTTCGTGCACGCAGAAGGCCCGCCAGCGATGCCGATGAAGATCACCTGCTTCGAGCTGCCGGACGACCCCGCGCTTTACTGGGAGCCCGCTGCCAACGAACTGCCGAAAGGCTGGAACGCCCTGCCGGTCGACCGCCCGAGCATGCACTTCGGTACGACCTGGCTGCGCGCGGTCAGTCACCTGGGGCTTATCGTGCCGTCTGCGGTGCTACCGCTGGAACGCAATCTGCTGATCAATCCGCTGCATCCGGCCATCAGCCAGATCAGCATACTCGACATCTACGACTTCACTTACGACCCGCGCATGTTCAAGGCGTGAGTCGCTGCATACCCCAGGAGAGCGCGTGAATATCCGCCCTATTACCAGCGCCGACTTCGATCAGGTCTGGCCCATCATCCGCGACGTCACCCAGGCCCAGGAAACCTACGCCTATGACCCGGCCATGGATCGTGAAATGGCCTGGAAACTCTGGGTCGAGCTGCCCAGCGCCACCTTCGTCGCCGAAGAAGACGGGCAGATCCTTGGCAGTTACTACATCAAAGCCAACGCCGCCGGCCCCGGTGACCACGTATGCAACTGCGGCTACATGACCTCGCCGGCAGCCCGAGGCAAGGGCGTGGCGAGCGCGCTGTGCCAGCATTCGCTGCAGATCGGTCGCGAACTGGGCTTTCAGGCGATGCAGTTCAACTCCGTGGTGGCAACTAACACAGTCGCTGTGGCGCTCTGGCAGAAGCACGGTTTCAGCATCGTCGGCACCCTGCCGAAAGCCTACCGGCACCGCACCCTGGGCCTGGTGGATTGCCACGTGATGTATCGCTGGCTGAATGACGATGATCTTTAGCCGAAAGATTGCCTGCGATGGCCACAACGTGGCGAAAGCGGCCGATCGCGTAACTTGTGGGAGGGGCTTTACCCGCGAGCTCTTCACGCCTAGACAGGCACAATCGCGGCTAAAGCCCCTCCCACAAAAGCAGCAGCGCCCGATGTCCGCTTCTGCCTTGCTGCCGTCTATTCGTCAGTAGCTCCTGAGAGCTTACTTGCAGGTAACTACCTGAAGCGCGCCAGCGAGAAGGGTGACAGGTCGACAGCGCCTGGTTCGTTGCAGTGATGCATGGCCAGCGCTTCGCCAATGCCGGCGGAATGCTTGAAGCCATGCCCCGAACAGGCCGACACCAAAGTCACGTTGGCCAGCTGCGGATGGGCGTCGATGATGAAGTTGAAGTCCGGGGTGATGGTGTAGGTACAGACCTTGGACTTGAGCACCCGCTTCGACACACCGAGCAGGCGACCAGCCACATGAGCATCATACATGGCGTCGATATCGGCCTGGCTGACACTGCGATCCAGCGCATCGGGGTCACAGCCATCGAGGTACTGCTCGGTGGCGATCTTGATAGCGTTTTCGCCCGGCAGCGGCGGGAAGCCGTAGCAACTGTCGGTGTCCGCCGCACCGTGCAGCAGGATATAAACCGGTGAGTCGGCAGCGAAACGTTCTGGCTCATCGAGCTCGAACCAGAACAATTGCTGGCGGCACACCTTGAGCAGGCTCTCGACCGGCGCACCGAGCAGGCGGCCGGTCCACATGCCGGCGCAGACGATGGCCTTGTCCGCGGTCAGCGTGCCGTTGCTGGTCTGCACGCGAACACCCTGGCCGACGGATTCGATGGCGCTGACCGGCGTGTTCTTGTGCAAGGTCGCGCCCAACTGCTCGGCCAGCCTCAGTTGCACGTCGATGGCCAGTTCGGGGCGCACGTAACCGGCTCCCGGCTCGTAATAGCCGGTAGCCTCTTCGCTGAAACCGCCGAACTGCGGAAAGCGTGCGCGAATCCCTGCGGCATCCAGCAGGTCGTGTTCGATGTCGAAGCGCTTGGCCAGCGCTGCTGTCTCACCGCCGAAATCAGGTGTGCCATGACCGCGAGTCGGCGCCTGGCTGCTGCTGAGCATCAGCATGCCGCAAGCCTCGAACAAGGATTCGCCACTCTGCGCTTCCAGCTCCCGCCAGATGCGCTGGGAATTCAACGCCAGCGGTACATAGGCCGCTCCCTCGCCCACGGCCTGGCGGGTGATGCGTGTATCGCCATGGCTGGAGCCCTGATCGTGGGGCGGCGCATGACGATCCACGCCGGCCACGCGCACACCGCGCTTGGCCAGTTGATAAAGGGTGGCAGCGCCCATGGCGCCCAGTCCGATGACGATGACGTCGTAGTGCATGCTCACTCCTCTATTAAGGTCAAAGGCGGTTGGATTTCCTCGCGAAATGCGTCGAGGAAGGTGACCATCCGCGCGTGCCGCTGCTCGGCCAGACGCGCGCCTGCCGCGGTCTGAAAGCCAGAGGCTAGGCCCAGCAGCTTGGTGCGGAAATGATCGAGTGCGAAGCGCTGGTCATCCAGCGGGCGATGCAGCGCGTCGATATCGTCAGCGTCGTACAAGGCGCTGCCCATTCGCCCGGACACATGAAAACAACGCACCACGCCGATCAAACCGATGGCATCGAGGCGATCGGCATCCTGCAGGATGCGCGCCTCCAGGCTGGTCGGCGCGATTGCCGCAGAGAAACTGTGCGCTTCGATGGCATGGCAGGCCGCCGCGATACGCTCATCGCGCCAACCCAGGCTGGTGAGCACTCCAGCGGCGCGCTCGGCAGAAAGGCGCGATGCGTTGGCACGCAACGGCGAATCCTTTTCCACCGCTACGCAGTCGTGCAACAGCACGGCCGCCAGCAGCAGCTCCAGATCACCACCCTCTTCCCGTTGCAGCAGAAGGACATTGGCCCAGACCCGCTGCAGGTGCGACAGATCATGGGCACCATCGTCGGTCGAGGGCGCGCAGAGCGCCAGCAACCGGGTTGCCTGCTGCACAAAGGGGGCAAAACGATCCATGGTCATCGGCTACTGGCTGTGGGCGAAAGCCGCACCTTAGAGCCAGGCGCTGTGGCTAGCAAGCCAAGCGGCCAGGCATTGCTCATCGCTATTACTGGACAATGCCGCATCGCTTGCGACACCTTTGCGCTTCGCCGGCCTGATCAAGCGCTGTCACAGGCAGCGCCACACCAACCCGCGTGGAAAAAACAGACAGACCGGCCAGCTTGATCGTGCATTCCCAACGGCGTCTCAGCACGTAACGGCATTCCCGGTTATCTTCGACACAGGACGGCATCCCAGGGTCACGGAAATGGCAATCACACAACAGTCGCGCATGGCCAAGGTCAACAGCCCGCTCGGCGAAAACGCGCTGGTCATGGAACGTCTGAGCGGCACCGAGTCTCTCGGCCGCCTGTTCCAGTACGAGTTGAGCCTGGCGTCGGAAAATTCATCGCTGAAGCTCAACAACCTGCTCGGCAAACCGATGGGTATTGCCGTGCAACTGGCCGATGGCAGCGATCGCTACTTCCACGGCATCGTCGCGCGTTGCAGCCAGACCGCCCATCGTGGCCAGTTCGCCAGTTACCAGGTCACGCTCAAGCCTTGGCTATGGTTGCTATCGCGCACGTCCGACTGCCGGATCTTCCAGAGCAAGACCGTGCCCGAGATCATCAAGCAGGTATTGCGCGACCTCGGTTTCTCCGATTTCGAAGACGCCCTCACCCGCTCCTATCGCGAGTGGGACTACTGCGTGCAATACCGCGAGACCAGCTTCGACTTCGTCAGCCGGCTGATGGAGCAGGAAGGGATCTATTACTACTTCCGTCACGAGCAGGAACGCCACGTGCTAGTGCTCTGCGATGCCTACGGTGCACACAGCACGGCACCCGGCTACGCCAGCGTGCCGTTCTACCCGCTCGATGATCAGATGCGCGAGCGCGATCACATTCATGACTGGCACCTGGCGCACGAAGTGCAACCTGGCTCCCTGGCGCTCAACGACTACGACTTCCAGCGCCCCAGCGCGCGCCTGGAAGTTCGCTCCAGCATCGCCCGCGAGCACAGCAACGCCGACTATCCGCTCTACGACTACCCGGGCGAGTACGTGCAGAGCAAGGATGGCGAGCAATACGCGCGCAATCGCATCGAGGCGATTCAGGCACAGCACGAGCAGATTCGCCTGAAGGGCAACGCCCGCGGGCTCGGCAGCGGCCACCTGTTCAGCCTCACCGACTACCCGCGCGATGACCAGAACCGCGAATACCTGATCGTCGACAGCGAATACACCGTGACCCAGGATCTGTATGAAAGCGGCCGGGGCAGTGAAGCCTTCCAGTTCGACAGCAGCCTCACCTGCATCGACGCCAGCCAGGTATTCCGGCCGCTGCCACTGACCGTTCAGCCGATCGTGCAGGGCCCGCAGACGGCCATGGTGGTCGGCCCCAAGGGCGAGGAAATCTGGACCGATCAGTACGGCCGGGTAAAGGTACATTTCTACTGGGATCGCCACGACCAATCCAACGAGAACAGCTCCTGCTGGATCCGCGTATCGCAGAACTGGGCCGGCAAGAACTGGGGCTCGATCCAGATCCCGCGCATCGGCCAGGAAGTCATCGTCGGCTTCCTCGAGGGCGATCCCGACCGGCCAATCATCACCGGCCGCGTCTACAACGCCGAACAGACGGTGCCCTACGATCTGCCTGCCAACGCCACCCAGAGCGGCACCAAGAGCCGCTCGAGCAAGGGCGGCACGCCGGCCAACTTCAATGAAATCCGCATGGAGGACAAGAAGGGCGAAGAGCAGTTGTTCATCCATGCCGAGAAGAATCAGGACATCGAGGTCGAGAACGACGAAACCCACTGGGTGGGCCACGACCGCAGCAAGACCATCGATCACGATGAGACCGTGCACGTCAAACACGACCGTACCGAAACGGTGGACAACAACGAGACCATCACCATCGGCGTCGACCGCACCGAAAAGGTCGGCAACAACGAGTCCATCACCATCGGCGTGAACCGCACCGAGCAGGTTGGCAGCAACGAGACCATCAGCATTGGCGCCAACCGTACCGAGAGCGTCGGCAGCAACGAGACCATCAGCATCGGCGCCAACCGCACTGAAAGCGTCGGCAGCAATGAAACCATCAGCATCGGCGCCAACCGTACCGAAAGCGTTGGCAACAGCGAGCGCACCACCATCGGTGCCGACCGCACCGCGCTGATCACCGCCAACGAGTACGTGCTGATCGGCGCGGATCTGGCGACCATGGCCGGCGGTAACGAGTCGCACTATGTGCGCGGCGAGCGCAATAGCCGAGTCCTCAAGGATGACAATCTGCATGTCGGCAAGAACTTCGTACTCAAGGCCGGTGACTCGATCACCCTGCAGACTGGCGCCGCCAGCATCGTCATGAAGAAGGACGGCACCATCGTGATTCGTGGCAAGAACATCAGCATCGACGGCTCCGGGGCGATCAACGTCAAGGCCGCCAAGAACATCGTGATGAAAGGCCAGAAGATCCTGCAGAACTGAGCCGCGACCACGGCCATGGAGCAACCTATATGACAGTCCAGTTCCACACCCCAGCCGTCACTCGCCTCGACGGCGTGGTCATCGGCGTGCTGCTCGATGTGCCCCAGGCGTCCAGCCCGGTAGTGGCGTTCCCCGGCTGCCCATCGGAAACCGGTATCGCCGCGACCACCACCACGACGCTCAGCCGTGAAGACATCGGCGCTCAGGTGGCGCTGATGTTCGTCGCCGGTGACCCGTCTCAGCCACTGGTGATCGGCCGCATCCAGCGCCTGCCGCAGGCGCCGATCGCCACGCCAGCGGCTGTGGCGCACATGGACGGCGAACGCCTGGAATTCAGCGCCGAACGCGAGATCGTGCTGCGCTGCGGCAAGGCCAGCATCACCCTGACCCGCGAGGGCAAGGTGCTGATCAAGGGCGCCTACCTGTCCAGCCGCTCCAGCGGCGTGAACCGCATCAAGGGCGGTTCGGTGCAGATCAACTGAAATGAGCCATACGGTTTACGCCAATGGTCGAGAAATCTCGGCGAAGAGCTCCGACGGCAAATCCATTGCTGCCTTTCCTGACGTTTGCTTTACGCCGCCCCAGGCACCGCCCACCCCCATGGGCATTCCCATCCCTTCTCCCAACACGGGCCTGGCCAGCGACACCACCAAAGGAACACGCACGGTCAGGATGGCGGGCAGGGAGGTGATGCTCAAGAACAAGAGTCACTACAAGACTAGCTATGGTGACGAACCCGGCTGCGCGCCCAAGAAAGGTATTCTGACTGGCAAGATCAAAGGGAAGGTGTACTTCACCTCTTGGTCTATGGACGTCAAGTTTGAAGACAAGAATGTCGTTCGCCACCTTGATCTGACTACTCACAACCACGGCTCAAAGCCCGGCAACACGCCACCATGGCCGCACACAGCCAGCATGGTGCTGGCCTTCCAGCCGGGCGGCAAATATGCCGGGATGGAACACCTGCGCGTACAGCCCTACAGCGATCCCTGCCCCGACTCGGCCAGCGGTGAGCGGCACACCGGCCACCACCTGATTCCCGGCCGTTGCATGCGCGATATAGCCAACTACAACCATCAGCAGGCACCGGTCATTTGCGTTTCGTTCGGCAACCAATATCAAGGCTCGCACCAGCGTTGCCACGAACGATTCGATCCTGTCGAGCTGAACCATCACCAACAGGGCAAACCGTTCACCTACGCAACCGCCAGGAAGACCGCAGCAGCGTCGGCCGGTGGCGCACTCACGCCACCGCGCGATATCACACCTGATGAACAGGCGTGCGTAGAGCACCAGCTCGACCAGTGCTACACCAGCACATCTGCCAAGGCCCCGGCCTGTACCGACTCAACCGTACTGAGGGCATCAGGCAAACCCGGCAAAGCTATCCCGGCCCCAGTCAGCCCAAGCGCCCCAGCGGGCATGCCTTAGGATTTCAATCATGCAACGCAAAGACTCCGCCCTCTACTTCAAGCACGTGATCGCCATTTCCGCCGAGCGCGCGTTGCTGAGCGGACTTCTCTATGTCGAAGAGACCGAGCCGACCATCAGTCGTATCATGATGATCGCCGAGGGCAGCTGGTATCACCTCTATGACCTTGATGACATCACCCAGGACAGCCATCGCCAGGCCGCAGATGGCAACCGCGGCAAGGATGTCTACCACCTGCTAGGACGCCTCGGCTCGCTACGTATCCATCCATCCGGCCAGGCCTTTTACGACGAGCAACTGCCGCTGGCCAACGCCTATTTGAAGGCCCTGCGCGAGATCGACGGACAGCTATACGCTTGCGGCACTCAAAGCCAGGTTCTGCGACGCACGGCCCAGGGCTGGCAACGCATGGATCAGGGCATCTACGAGCCGTTACAGGATCAGGTCACCTCAAGCCTGAATGCGCTGGACGGTACAGCGGCCAATGATATCTACGCTGCAGGCGATAGCGGTGCCTTGTGGCACTGGGACGCCAGTAAATGGACTCGCCTGGAAAGTCCCACCAACCTGCCGCTGTACGTGGCCCATCAGCACAGCGACGGCTCTGTATTCCTGGCCGGTTCGGGCGGCGTTCTGTTCAGGGGTAATCGCCAACAAGGCTGGGCAGATTTGAGTGACTCCGCGTTTAGCCATCTGGTGTTGGAAAATGCATGCGAATTCCAGGGTGCTCTGTATCTAACTGCCGGCACGCATTTACTGCGTTATGCCAACGATCAGTTGTCAGCCGTTCAAGTTCCCCTGCCAGGGCCACTGGCATTTCACAACCTCGACGCCTGTGCCGAGGCACTGTGGTGCGTAGGAGATGACTGCGTGTTGTCTTTTGATGGTCAGCATTGGCAAGCACATTCCTGCCCGGAGAACTGATGCGCGAACGGGATAGGTTCTGATGGAACTGCTCAACGCCACGCGAATGGTGGCCGCCTACAACCAGGGTCTGGATGCTGATGGCCGCGAATACTTGGTGGTCATCGTCAAGGGCACCTTCGATCTGCCGGTGGACGGCAGCGTGGCGCGCCTGCTCGATGAGCAGCAGCGGCTGCTGATGAGCGACACCTTCGCGGGTGACCCGGCACTCTCCGCGCCGCTGCGCGAATTCGATTTTGCGCCGTTCAAGCCATACTGCGACGTGCTGGTCAGCGGCAGCGCACACGCGCCAGGCGGCCGCCCGGTCAGCCAGCTGACCGTGGGCATCCGTGTCGGCCGGGTCAGCAAGGCATTCAGCGTGTACGGCCCGCGGCACTGGCAACCCGGCGCCCTGGGCACCAGCGCCGGCGCGCCACAGCCCTTCGTACGTCAGGACATTTCCTACGCCAGTGCCTTCGGCGGCCACCACACGGCGCCGAGTAACCCCGAGCACCTGCTGTGCAATCTGCGCAACCCGGCCGGCCAGGGCTGGTACCCGCGCAGCCTGAGCGGCGGCACCGTGGTCGGCATGCCGATGCCCAGCACCGAAAAGCTCGGCCAGCCCGTGGATGTGCCCCATGGCGATTTCGAACCCATGGCCCTGGGCCCGCTGGGCAAGCACTGGCAGGCGCGCGTCGGCTTCGCCGGCACCTACGATCAGGCCTGGCAGGACGAACAGTTTCCCTTCCTGCCCAAGGACTTCGACGAACGCTATTTCCAGGCCGCCCCGGCCGACCAGCAGACCGACTACCTCAAGGGCGGCGAAGAGGTTTTCCTGCTCGGCCTGCTGCCCAGCGAACGCGCCGGCTTCCGGGTGCCCAGTGTGCGCATGCCGGTGACCTATTTCCTCAGCGCCGGCGGCCATGAAACCGCAGATGCGGTCATCGACACCCTGCTGGTCGATACCGATGCCGGGCATGTGGAAATCACCTGGCGCACGCGCCGGCCACTCAAACGCAGCCTGTTCGAGATCGCCCAGGTGCTGGTGGGCGAGAAGTCCCGCGCCTGGTGGCGCGCCCGTGAGCTGGGCAAGGACTATTACCCGTCGCTGGCCGCGTTGAGTCGCAGTCGTTCGACTGAGGATGACCTGTCATGAGCGCCCTCAGCATCCTCTCCAGCGGTATGGTCAGCGCCGTGGGCCTGAGCGCGCCGGCCAGTTGCGCGGCGATCCGCTGCGCCCTCGACAATTTTCAGGAAACCCGCTTCATCGACGGCGGCGGTGAATGGCAGGTCGCCGCCAGCGTGCCACTGGAGGAGGCCTGGCGCGGCCGAGCCAAGCTGGTGAAGATGGCCGCCCGCGCCATCGCCGAAAGCCTCGCCGCCTTGCCTGGCCTGGATTGCGCCGCTACGCCGCTGCTGCTCGGCGTCGCTGAACTGGATCGACCAGGGCGTTGCGACGGCCTGGACAACAGCCTGCTGCGCGATATCGAGCGTGAGCTGGGTGTGCAGTTTCATGGTGCGTCCACGCTCATCCCGCGCGGCCGGGTCAGCGCCGGCGTGGCGCTGCTCAATGCACGCCGGCTGATCCACGAAGGCGGTCATCGGTACGTGCTGATCGCCGGGGTCGACTCCTTTCTCAACGCAGCCACCCTGTCCGCCTTCGAGCAACGTCAGCGGCTGCTGACCAGCCGCCACTCCAACGGCTTCATTCCCGGTGAAGGCGCAGCGGCGGTGGTGGTCGGCGCGCCGGTGCGCCAGGACGCCGAACAGCTGATCTGCTTCGGGCTGGGCTTTGGCGTCGAGAAGGCCACCGTGGAGGCCGACGACATCCCGCTGCGCGCCGACGGGCTGGTGCAGGCCACCCAGGCGGCGCTCAAGGATGGCAACTGCCCCATGGAACAGATGGACTACCGGCTGACCGACAATTCCGGCGAGCAGTACTACTTCAAGGAAGCAGCCCTGGCGCTGAGCCGCACACTGCGGGTGGTCAAGGAGGAGTTCGATATCTGGCACCCCGCCGACTGTATCGGCGAATGCGGCGCCGCCATCGGCCCGGCCATGCTGGCAGTGGCCCTGGCCGCGTCACGCAAGGGCTACAGCCTGGGTTCGAACATCGTCTATCAACTGGGCAATGATGCCGGCGAGCGCGCCGTGGCGCTGCTGCGTTATCAGCAGGTAGGAGCAGCCTGATGGCCAACGAGGTCTATGCCAACAACCGGGAGATTTCCTGCAAGGCAGCCAGCGGCAAGTCCATCGCCGCCTTTCCCGACGTCTGCTTCACCCCACCGCAGACGCCGCCGATGCCCCTGGGCATTCCGATCCCGTACCCCAACACCGGGCTGTCCAAGGACACCACCAAGGGCACGCGCACCATCCGCATCACCCGCAAGGAAGTGATGCTCAAGAACAAGAGCTACTACAAGACCAGCTACGGCGACGAACCCGGCCGCGCCCCGAAGAAAGGCATCATCACGGGCAAGATCAAGGGCAAGGTGTACTTCACGTCCTGGTCGATGGACGTCAAGTTCGAAGGCAAGAACGTGGTGCGGCATATGGATCTGACGACCCATAACCATGGGTCGATGCCGGGCAATACGCCGACCTGGCCGTATCTGGATCAGATGGCGGTAAGCAAGGGAGAAGGGCCGTGCAAGGAAGACATCAAGAAAGAGAAGGATGCCTGCAAGGAATACACACCTCATGGGGATGGGGGCCGTGTCCGCCAACCACAGAACTGGTGAAAGCAAAAAAAGCGCGGGCGCTTACCGCTAAGGGCTCCCCTGCCAGAACCCAGGCCAATACGTCAGTTAAAAGCGCCTACGAGCGACTCGCCAGTAAAAATCGAGCCAACAAATGCCTGCAGGCTCGGCGCTGCATGCTAACGCCCTACAAACCCAAAGGCCGCGGCAAAACCCGCCAGCCGGGCTGCTGCCCTGGCCAGACAGGCCATCATCTTATAGAGGCTTCGGCGTTTCTTGAGCCAGGAACCCGCAAAGACGGTGGCTCACTACGGGCGCAGTTCAAGAACTCGAAATATGACCTTGATCGAGCACCCTGCGTGTGTGCGGAAGGCCCTGACAATACGACTGCAACCCACGGTTTGATGCACACCTATCAAGGCGTCAGGGCAAAAAAGCTGGCTCCAGATGGCACATGGACCTTGCGCCAGGCCACTGAATGCGGCGCGGCGTCAGTGAATATGGTCTTTCAGAGCGGGTGTGATCAGCAGTGCCTGGAATCGCAACTCAATGCCTACCATTCCAGTCCAGAAGTGGGTGTAAAACCAAACACGAAAATACCGTCGTCACCCAGTGGCAAAACTGACAGCAAGGTTGCTGAGCAGGCTTGGCAGCAATATGACAAGGGCAAACGATTGATAGATAACTCAGGGAGTATCACACGATGATGTTCAAAGATGTTGGTTACCGTTACCGCAGCGGGGCTGTGCGCTACGGCGACCTCGCTTATGTCTTGTGCATTGATCCTGATCTTGCGGCAGACGGCTTACCACATACATCTTTTTATGCCTGGGATAATGGCGGATGGGGCATGTATGAGATAGGACGCTGGAACGCTCATTCGATCTGCGTTACTCAAACCCCAAAAGACCAAGCTATCGCGCTGGGCGAACACGGAAATATCCGTGTGATGGGCAACAACGACGATTACGATGAGCAGATAACCTGTCCCGGCGTAACGCTGAGCATCATGCGAGAAATACGCAACATCGGTGGTTTCGCCTATGTCTGCGGCATGGATCGTCAGGTATTCAAACGAGAGAGCCCAGACAATTGGATCGCTCTACACGGCGATATGCCTAACCAACCAGCCAAGGACATAGTTTTCGGGTTCGAATCCATTCATGGCTACAGCGAGCAAGATATCTACGCCGTCGGCTGGTATGGCGAAATCTGGCATTTCGATGGTGCTGCCTGGAAGAACTGCGCCAGTCCTACCAACATAAATCTCACTCGGGTGTGCTGTGCCGAAGACGGCTGGGTGTATGCGTGCGGTATGCACGGCATTCTTCTGCGGGGTAAAAACGATCAATGGGAAAACCTTGATCATGAGGCTACCGATTCAGATATTTGGGATCTCGAGTGGTTCGCCGGCAAGCTTTATGTTTCTACGCTCCATGCACTGTACTGGCTCAACGGAGACCAGCTTGAGCTGGTCGACTTCGGTGATTTGATCCCCAATAGCTGCCACAGTCTGAGCAGTGCTGATGGGCTGCTCTGGTCATCGGGGAAAATGACATTCTGGCCTTCGACGGTACTTCGTGGACCCGAGTCGAGTAATGATCGCCACCATCCTCGACCAACACGCCGAAGAAGCCGCCTTCCTCGCAGGCCTGCGCAGCTACGCGGTAGGCGCGCCCCATTATGACCTGGAGCATCTCGGCGATCTGGACGAGCGGATCGAGGCGCATCTCGATGGTCTGCAGGTCGCCGGCCTCAAAGGGCTTCACCTGTTGCTGGAGCAACTGACCCCACACGCCCAGGGCGAGGTATTCGCTACGGCTGCGCTGGCACTGCGCCTGAGTAACGACAGCGCCCTGGAAACGCTGTATCAACATCTGCACGCCAACCCTGAGGGCGAGCCGTTTCTTGTCGCCGCAATAGGCTGGCTGGAGTGGCACGAAGTCTCCGCGCTGATCGAAGGCGATCTGCATGCCACTGACGTACAGCGCCGACGGATCGCCCTGGCTGCCCACACACTGCACGGCAAGGATCCAGGCCCGGCGCTGCTCTCGGCCCTCGGCCACGGTGATGCCAGCGTACTGGCCGCCGCGGCTCGGCTGGCTGGTACCCTGCGGCGCCGTGACCTGCTGCAGCAGACGCTGCGCCAACACCGCCTGCACGGTGACGATGACGTGCGTTTCTGGAGCAACTGGGCCAGCGCCCAGATGGGCGACCAGGAGGCGCTCGGCAATCTGCGCCTGTTCGCCGAGCAGCCGGGTGAGCGCCGCCGGCCCGCGCTCGAGGTACTGCTCGCCTGGCAACCGCGAGAGGCCAGCATTGCCTGGTTGCGCGGCCTGATGCAGAGCGAGGCGCACCGCCATATGGCGATCCAGGCCATCGGTCTGCTCGGTGATCCGCAGACCATTGCCTGGCTGATTCGGCAGATGCACGAACTGCCCACGGCCCGTGCGGCGGGTGAAGCGTTCAGCCTGATTACCGGTGCGGACCTCGCGGAACTCGACCTGGAATTGAGCGTCTATCCCGACTACGACGAAGGCCCTACCGATGATCCGTCCGAGACAAACGTCAGCATGGATCCGGACATCGACCTGCCCTGGCCCGACCCGTATCAGGTCGAACAATGGTGGCAAGGCCAGCAGCAGAGCTTGCAGCCGGGCATCGGGCATTTGCTGGGCCAGCCGTTCAGCGAGAGACAGTGCATGGCCGTGCTGCGCAGCGGTACACAGCGGCAGAGACGCGCAGCGGCCAGCTTACTAGCGCGCTACCAGCCGACCAGCATGCTGTTTGCAACGGATGCGCCGGCACGCCGGCAAAAGCGATTGCTGGGCTGCTGAGCCCAATCAATCAATCAATGACACAAGGAGAGTGCGAACATGCTCAAGAAATCCCAGCTGTCCCCGTCGCTATACTCCGACGCCAGCCATGGGCAGAAATCCCGCTCGAAGAAACCGCCTGCTCACAAGCATGACTACCGCATCAGTCTGCGCATAGCGCCGCTGATTTCTCCTCGCCGCAGCAATCAACCTGCGGCACGTCCCGAAACGCTCAGCCATTCGGCGAGGGAACGACCTTGAACCGCAAAACACTTTCCTGCTGCGCATTGCTGCTTATCGGACTACTCACACAGGGTTACGCCATGGCTTTTTCTAAGACGCTTTATCTGTTCTCCGAGGTAGAGGGCACCGTGTTGCTCGACGGGAAACCTGTTCAGGGTGTGGAGATAGAACAGGAATATCACTGGCATTGGAAAAACGAGCACCGTACCAACACCACACAATCCGATGCTCAAGGCCGCTTTCAACTGCCGGCCGTGACTGCGAAATCACTGACAGCAGGCTTCATGCCCCACGAACCGGTGACCGGCCAGCGAATCACCCTGCGCTATCAGGGTAAGGAACATAAAGGCTGGGTATTCACCAAACACAATTATGACAACCTGGGTGAGGTGAAGGGCCGCCCACTGAAGTTCATCTGTGAGCTCAACAGCGAACCCGTCGCTCACCCGGAAACTGAAACATTCGGCATCTGCGTTCTTCAGTAACGCCCCCATCATCAGACCAGAAGGATTCGGCTGTGAACCCCTTGAGCCCCAAACAATCCGCGCAGATCGCAACGCATGTCTACACCGTCAAGGATGCCGTCATGTCATCCAAAGGTGGTGTGGAGGATGAAGCCGCCCGTCTCGGGCTGAGCAACTCATTCGACTTCTCCAATCTGCAAATGGCCAGTGGAACCAGCGGTGCCGTTTTCCGTACACGGACAGGCTTCGCCTATGCCGTACACGGCGTAGGGGGGCGGCAGGGAGAGATGCTGTTGGCATTTCGCGGCACCGACACCTTTGCAGATGCTATGACCGATGCGAACGCCGGCCTGCAACGCGGCCCGAGCACCTGGCCTGTGCACGCAGGCTTCAATGAAACGTTCAAGTCGTTACGCAATGATCTCGATTCATTCATGCGTGGACGCAACCCCAGCACCGTGCACTGCGTGGGCCACAGCCTGGGCGGTGCGCTGGCTACTCTGGCGGCAGATCACCTCAGTGAACTCGGCGTGGCCGGAATCAAGCTCTACACCTTCGGCTCACCACGCACAGGTGTCGGCGGCTTTGCCCGGCACCTGAGCGGCAAGCTTGGTGCCACCAACATCCATCGCGTTTACCACAGCGCCGATCCGGTGAGCATGGTGCCGATATTCCCGTTCAGCCATGTGCCAGTCAGCGGCAATGTCTGCATGATCCCCTGGAAGGGCGCGCAGATCAGCCCCAACGCACACCGTATGACCCAGTACCTGCCTGCCATTGGCGATGCCACCTGGACAGGGCTGTACCGCAACCCTGAGCCGCCACTCGATCGGGAAATCGACATCTGGCTGGAGAGCGCCAGCTACGGCCCCACCATGCATTCCGCAGCGACATTGTGGATGATTTCCAAGGCCATGCAGTACCTGCTCAAGAAGGCTGCCAATATGGTAATCGGCAGCGCGATCACCGTGAGCATGACCGTGCTGGATCAGATTGCCAGTGTCCTGGTGCAGGGCGCACAGCTTTGCAAGGACATCAGCGATTCGATACGCGCCCTGATCGTGAAAATCTTCAAGTTCCTGGGTCGCGCAGTGCCTGCCACCATCGAAGTGACCACGTTTTTTCTGCGCTGGGTGCTCGATCTGCTGGCCAGGGCGGTCGTCGACATGGCGCGCCAAGCCATGCAGCTCGTGATTCGCTAGTGAATAGCTAAATGACGTTGGCGCCCGACCGGGCGCCAACGTTCATCACAGATCGCTTTCCTCGACCATCCGCGCGCTACTGGCGTCTAGCGCATAGGCAGCGTCGGCCAGGTCATTGCTGACCGGCTCGATCTTCAGCGTGCCATTGACCCAGAGTGGCTCGTAGATATCGTCCAGGGCGATGCCCTTGGGATAGCGCACCAGCACCAGTTGGTTGGGCGGCGGTGGCGGGACATGGATGCAGGCGCCGGGATATGGCACCAGGAAGAACAGCGTGCTGCGCCCGGCATTATCGGTTTCCAGTGGAACCGGGTAGCCACCGAGACGAATTTGCTTGCCGTTCATGGCCGGCACTGTCTTGGCCGAATACATGACGGCGGGCAAGCCCTTTTGCTGTTGTTTGAGGCCGCCCTTGCTGTCGAAACTGCCAGCCGCTTCAGGGCTGTCGTGGGTGATCTCCGGCATCTGCTCCAAGGCACGCTGATCCGCTTCGGGCATCAGCTCCAGCCAGTCGGTTTCGGGCAGTTCGGCACGGGCGATGCCGCAGATCAATAGCAGAACAAGGGGCAGGTAACGCATCGACGGGACTCATGGTGGTAATAGCCAACAGGGAGTAGCCAGTCGTCGATGCGTCAGGCTACCGGTTCAACGCTTCTTGGTGATCAAGCCGTAGATCACCAGCAGGATGATCGCACCAACCACCGCGCCGATGAAACCAGCGCCTTCACCCGCCCGGTAGATGCCCAGTGCCTGACCACCGTAGGTCGCAGCGATGGAGCCACCGATACCCAGCAGGATGGTCATGATCCAGCCCATGCTGTCATCGCCTGGCTTGAGGAAACGGGCGATCAACCCGACGATCAGGCCGATTAAAATAGTGCCGATAATACCCATGACGCCCTCCAGAATAGAAAAAGGCGCCGCACGAATGCGGCGCCTTTCATCTGACGAGCGCAGCGCTGGAGAGGTTCAACCTCCCGCGCCAGAGGCCTAGCCTGCTGCGATAAGCGCCTGTACCTCGGCGATACGGCTGTCGAGGGTCGCCCGATCCGCACAACGCAGGGTGGCATGACCAACCTTGCGCCCGACCTTGAAGGCCTTGCCGTAGTGATGCAGGTGGCAATCATCGATGGCCGCAACCTTATCCACAGCCGGTACGCTGCCGATGAAGTTGAGCATGGCGCTCTCGCCGACCTTGGCGGTCGAGCCCAGCGGCAGGCCGGCGACAGCGCGCAGGTGGTTCTCGAACTGGCTGCACTCGGCACCTTCGATGGTCCAGTGCCCGGAGTTGTGTACCCGCGGCGCGATCTCGTTGGCCTTGAGGCCACCGTCGACCTCGAAGAATTCGAAAGCCATGACGCCAACGTAATCGAGCTGCTTCAGCACGCGCCCGACGTAATCTTCGGCCAGCGCCTGCAGCGGGTGATTGGTGCTGGCCACCGATAGGCTGAGAATGCCGCTGTCGTGGGTGTTGTGCACCAACGGGTAGAAGCGTGTTTCGCCATCACGGCCACGCACGGCGACCAGCGACACTTCACCGCTGAACGGCACGAAACCTTCGAGGATGCACGGCACGCTGCCCAGCTCGGCGAAAGCACCGGTGACGTCTTCAGGCTTGCGCAGAACCTTCTGGCCCTTGCCGTCATAACCCAGGGTACGGGTCTTCATCACGGCCGGCAGGCCAATGCTGGCAGCTGCCGCATCCAGATCGGCCTGTGACTGGATATCGGCGAATTCCGGGGTGGGGATGCCCAGATCACGGAACATCGATTTCTCGAACCAGCGATCACGGGCGATGCGCAGCGACTCGGCACCGGGGTAGACCGGCACGAACTGGGACAGGAACGCCACGGTTTCCGCCGGCACGCTTTCGAACTCGAAGGTCACCAGGTCGACTTCATCGGCCAATTGACGCAAGTGATCCTGGTCGCCGTAATCGGCGCGGATGTGCTCGCCCAGCGCCTGTGCACAGGCATCCGGTGCCGGGTCGAGAAAAGCGAAATTCATGCCTAGCGGAGTGCCTGCCAGGGCCAACATGCGGCCGAGCTGGCCACCGCCGATTACGCCGATCTTCATCACTGCGCCCTCGGATCCGGGTTATCCAGCACGGTATTGGTCTGCTCATCACGGAACTGCTTGAGCGCCGTGTGGAACTGCGGATGCTGATGCCCAAGGATGCTCGCCGCCAGCAGCGCGGCGTTGATGGCGCCAGCCTTGCCGATGGCCAGGGTGGCGACTGGAATACCAGCCGGCATCTGCACGATGGACAGCAGCGAGTCGACGCCCGAGAGCATGGACGACTGCACCGGCACGCCGAGCACTGGCAGATGGGTTTTAGCAGCGCACATGCCAGGCAGGTGAGCGGCACCACCGGCACCCGCGATGATCACCTGAATACCGCGGCCTTCGGCTTCTTCAGCGTACTGGAACAGCAGATCCGGGGTGCGGTGGGCAGAAACCACCTTCACTTCGTTGGGAATGCCTAGTTTATCCAGCATCTCGACGGTATGGCTCAGGGTGCTCCAATCGGACTTGGAACCCATGATCACGCCTACCAGTGCGCTCATCGTCGTGCCTCTCTCGTCTCGGGCGCAACGCGCCATGTCGATTCATCGGGCGCCTTGCGCCTCGACATAAACCAACAAGCCACGCGAAGGGCGTGGCTTGTGGAAACCGGCAATTATACTGCAGTCGTGCGCAAATCGATAATCGGCCGCTCGTCGGGGAACAGCGTTATAGCGGCAGCTATTGTCCTGGGACAGTGCGTGGCGCGGTGGGCCTTCCATACTGAGGCTCTCTATCGAGGAGGATCGCGCCATGCAACAGACCATGAAAGCCGCCGTCGTGCATGCCTTCGGCGAGCCTTTACGGCTCGAAGAGGTAAAGGTTCCCTTGCCCGGCCCTGGGCAAATACTGGTAAAGATCGAGGCGGCTGGCGTCTGCCATACCGATCTGCACGCCGCCGACGGCGACTGGCCGGTGAAACCCAGCCTGCCGTTCATTCCCGGCCATGAGGGCGTGGGCTATGTCGCCGCCGTAGGCCGCGGCGTGACGCGGATCAAAGAAGGCGACCGCGTCGGCGTACCCTGGTTATACACAGCCTGTGGCTGCTGCGAGCACTGCCTTACTGGCTGGGAAACCCTTTGCGCTGATCAGCAGAACACCGGCTATTCGGTCAACGGCAGCTACGCCGAATACGTGCTGGCCGATCCAAACTATGTGGGCATTCTGCCCAAGAACGTCGGATTCGCCGAGATCGCGCCGATCCTCTGCGCAGGTGTCACTGTCTACAAGGGCCTGAAGGTCACCGGGGCGCGCCCCGGCCAGTGGGTGGCCATTTCTGGCATCGGCGGCCTGGGCCACGTCGCCGTGCAGTACGCCCGTGCCATGGGCCTGCACGTGGCCGCCATCGATGTCGACGATGCCAAGCTGGAGCTGGCCAGGAAACTCGGTGCCAGCCTGACCATCAACGCCTGCCACGAGAATCCCGCCGAGGTCATTCAGCGTGATATCGGCGGCGCCCATGGCGTGCTGGTCACGGCGGTGTCGAACAGCGCGTTCAGCCAGGCCATCGGTATGGCGCGTCGGGGTGGCACGGTGGCGCTGGTGGGACTACCGCCGGGCGATTTCCCAACGCCGATCTTCGATGTGGTGCTCAAGGCCATCAGCATCACCGGCTCCATCGTCGGTACACGCGCCGACCTGCAGGAAGCCATGGACTTTGCTGGCGAGGGGTTGGTCAAGGCAACTATCCACCGCGATACGCTGGATAACGTCAATGGCATCCTCGAGCAGTTGCGCGCCGGCAAGGTCGAGGGTCGGGTGGTCATGCAATTCTGAGCGCGGGCTTCGCCAGTGGGGAACGCAGTCACATCCTTCGCTGTCGGACGCCTCTAGAATTCCCCCAACTCCATGAAAAGGACTACGCCATGACACGGCTGTCGCTGCTTATCGCCTCCACCCTCCTCACCGCCAATGCCAGTGCGCTGGAGCTCGCCAAATATCCCAAGGCCTTCACCACCGGTGACGGAGTCAGCGTCACCGTCGCGCCCAGCAATGATGAAAAGCAGGCACTGGTGCAGATCAACGGCATCAACCATCCCCTGGATGAAGTGGTACTGCTGACCGACGTGAAACCGCGCGGCCAACAGGAAAACGACTACACCACCACGCTCGACGGCAGCGCCTATGTACTCATCGGCCAGCGCCAGTCCTGGGGCGGAGAGTCCTACCAGCTGTACCTGCCCAACGACCGCGAGCCCCGGTATCTGGGCCTCGACGAGAAGGCCAGCAAGGCCGTCAAGACCAACGAGCTGCTGGCGCTCTACGAGAAGCAGAAGAAGGATGGCGTGCAGGAAAAACTCACTCGCTTTGATCGCGAAAAGCGCCAGCAGTATCACGTCGAGCAGCTCGAGCAGATGGATGCGCAAGCCTCCAGCAGTTGCGGCAGCCCGGTAAAAACCGAGGTGGACTTCAACGGTATCGACGAGAAATTGCTGAAGGAACTGAGCATCTCCAGCTATTGCGGCGAAGTGGTCAACCAGATGGACAACCTGTGCAGCAGCTCTCCTGCTTTCAAGGAGCAGGCCGCCAAATTCGATACCGTGCAATGCAGCTTCGGTGCCGAAATGAAGATTCGCGAGCAGGGCGACCGCATCCTTTTCACCACCGAACGCGAAGCGGCCAATCAGGGCGACTTCATCAAGGCGTTCTTGCGCAATCTCTGAGTTAGCAAACCGGGCGGCCAGTACGGCCGCCCTCCCGCCGCATTCGGAATCCCGAACGCAAAGCTATCGAAAAACCGAACAACCGAACCTCAAGCCACTCTAGATAGCTTGCTCTCGATATAAATATCTATATTTTTCATATAGTTATCTAGCATATAAGTGCCGGAAGCGGCCTGGCACACATCCTGCTCCCTATCAGCTCAGGAATGCGATAGCTCTTCCACACGGAAGCACGTACCACGCTGTACGGCTTCGATAACAACAACACCGAGGAAATCGACCCATGCGTATTGTCCCCCGCGTACTGGCTGTAGCCGTTGCCGCCACCCTGATGTCCAGCCCGGCTTTCGCCGCAGAGCTGACCGGCACTCTGAAGAAGATCAAGGACTCGGGCACCATCACCCTGGGTCACCGTGACTCGTCCATCCCCTTCTCGTACTTCGGCGACACTTCCAAGCAGCCGGTTGGCTACTCCCATGACCTGCAGCTCAAAGTGGTCGAAGAGCTGAAAAAGGAGCTGGAGCTGCCTGACCTGAAGGTGCGCTACAACCTGGTGACCTCCCAGACCCGTATCCCGCTGGTGCAGAACGGCACCGTGGATCTGGAGTGTGGCTCCACCACCAACAACGTCGAGCGTCAGCGCCAGGTCGACTTCTCCGTCGGCATCTTCGAAGTCGGTACCCGTCTGCTGACCAAGAAAAGCAGCGGCATCAACGATTTCGATGACCTCAAGGGCAAGAACGTGGTGACCACAGCCGGTACCACGTCCGAGCGCCTGCTCAAGTCCATGAACGCCGAGAAAAAGATGGGCATGAACGTGATTTCCGCCAAGGATCACGGCGAGTCCTTCCTGATGCTCGAATCGAACCGTTCCGTGGCCTTCATGATGGACGACGCTCTGCTCGCCGGCGAGATGGCCAAGGCCAAGAAGCCGGATGACTGGCATGTAGTCGGCACTCCGCAGTCCTTCGAAATCTACGGCTGCATGGTTCGCAAAGGCGACGAAGGCTTCAAGAAGGTGGTCGACAAGGCCATCAGCGCGACCTTCGCATCGGGCGAAATCAACGACATCTACAACAAGTGGTTCCAACAGCCAGTTCCGCCAAAAGGCCTGAACCTCAATTTCCCCATGAGCGACGAGCTGAAGAAGCTGATCGCTGAACCAACCGACAAATCTGTAGAGCAGATCTGACGGTGTGATGCCGCGCCCCTTTCACGAGAGGGGGCGTAGCGGGGACTCGGAGAGGCCGCTGGCCTCTCCTCCAATTTCCTGACGAAGCCAAAAAACCGTCCGCTCACGCGGACACGGGTAACTGTTGTCCTTCGTCAACGTATTCAAGATCTCGCGAGCTAGAGCCATGCAAGGCGAGAACAGGCGAGGAAGCGGAGTGTGCTGTAGCACATGAGCATTCCGAGTCTGTTTTCAACGCAGCAGGGCCGACGCGCAGCAGATCGCTTCCTCACTAGAGGGGAAACCCGCATGAACTACAACTGGGACTGGGGCATATTCTTCAAGTCCACCGGCATTGGCAGCGAGATCTACCTGGACTGGTTCATCACCGGCCTGGGCTGGACCATCGCCATCGCATTGGTGGGCTGGCTGATCGCCCTGTCACTCGGCTCGCTGCTCGGTGTGATGCGCACCGTACCGAACCGCCTGATTTCCGGGATCGCCACGGCGTACGTGGAAGTCTTCCGCAACGTGCCGCTGCTGGTACAGCTGTTCCTCTGGTACTTCCTGGTGCCCGACCTGCTGCCAGAACCGCTGGAGCTGTGGTTCAAGCAGGATCTCAACCCTGCTACTTCGGCCTATCTGTCGGTTGTGGTTTGTCTCGGCCTGTTCACCGCAGCCCGCGTCTGCGAGCAGGTTCGTACCGGCATCCAGGCGTTGCCGGCCGGCCAGACCGCCGCTGCCTACGCCATGGGTTTCCGCCTGCCGCAGATCTACAGCAACGTGCTGCTGCCCCAGGCCTACCGGATCATCATTCCGCCATTAACCAGCGAATTCCTGAACATCTTCAAGAACTCCTCGGTGGCTTCGCTGATCGGTCTCATGGAGCTGCTCGCGCAGACCAAACAGACCGCCGAGTTCAGCGCCAACCTGTTCGAAGCCTTCACCCTGGCGACGTTGATCTACTTCACCCTGAACATGAGCCTGATGATGATCATGCGCATGGTCGAGCGTAAGGTCGCCGTGCCGGGCCTGATTTCCGTGGGAGGCAAATGATGGACTTCAGTCAGATCATCCCCGCCCTGCCAGGCCTCTGGGAAGGCATGGCCATGACCCTGCAGTTGATGGTCATGGGCGTCATCGGCGGCGTGGTGCTGGGCACCCTGCTGGCCCTGATGCGCCTGTCGAGCAACGTGTTTCTATCGAAGCTGGCGGCTACCTACGTCAACTACTTCCGCTCGATCCCGCTGCTGCTGGTGATCACCTGGTTCTACTTCGCGGTGCCGTTCATCCTGCGCTGGATCACCGGTGAAGACACGCCGATAGGCGCGTTCGCCTCCTGTCTGGTGGCCTTCATCATGTTCGAAGCGGCGTATTTCTGCGAAATCGTCCGCGCCGGCATCCAGGCCATCCCCAAGGGCCAGATGGGCGCTGCCCAGGCACTGGGCATGACCTACGGTCAGACCATGCGCCTGATCATCCTGCCCCAGGCGTTCCGCAAGATGACCCCGCTGCTGCTGCAGCAGAGCATCATCCTGTTCCAGGACACCTCGCTGGTTTACACCGTCGGCCTGATGGACTTCCTCAACGCTGCCCGTTCGCGCGGTGACATCCTCGGTCAGCCCCACGAATTCCTGATCTTCGCCGGCCTGGTCTACTTCACCATCAGCTTCGCTGCCTCGCAGCTGGTCAAGCTCCTGCAAAAAAGGTTAGCCGTATGATTTCCATCAAGAACGTCAACAAGTGGTATGGGGACTTCCAGGTGCTGACCGACTGCACCACGGACGTCAAGAAAGGCGAAGTGGTGGTGGTTTGCGGGCCGTCCGGCTCGGGCAAGTCCACCCTGATCAAGTGCGTCAATGCGCTGGAGCCGTTCCAGAAGGGCGACATCGTTGTCGATGGCACCTCCATCGCCGACAAGAAGACCAACCTGCCCAAGCTGCGCTCGCGGGTCGGCATGGTGTTCCAGCACTTCGAACTGTTTCCGCACCTGACCATCACCGAAAACCTGACCATCGCACAGATCAAAGTGCTCGGCCGCAGCAAGGAAGAAGCCAAGCAGAAGGGCCTGCAGTTGCTCGAGCGCGTAGGCCTGTCGGAACATGCCCACAAGCATCCCGGCCAGCTTTCCGGCGGCCAGCAGCAGCGTGTAGCGATTGCCCGCGCCCTGGCCATGGATCCGATCGTCATGCTGTTCGACGAACCGACCTCGGCCCTTGACCCGGAAATGGTCAACGAAGTGCTCGACGTGATGGTGCAACTGGCCCACGAAGGCATGACCATGATGTGCGTAACCCACGAAATGGGCTTCGCTCGCAAGGTCGCTGACCGAGTGATCTTCATGGACGCCGGCCAGATCGTCGAAGACTGCCCCAAGGAAGAGTTCTTCGGCGACGTGAGCGCCCGCTCCGAGCGCGCCCAGCAGTTCCTCGCCAAGATCCTGCAACACTGATCCACCCTGTCGGCGCTGCGGGAAGCCGCAGCGCCGACAAATTTAGGCGCCCCACCGCTCCTAAACCGCCAAACGCCCTGCAACTGGCCAGCTCAGGAGGACTGTGATGCAATGCGCCTCCGCCAGCCTTCGTGTGGTGCCGCCTGCCTTGTCCGCCAAACCGCGCTACGTCCGTCACCTGCTGCTGACCCTGCTGATGCTGATACTGGTCGCCGTATGCGGCTACGCCGGTTATTACCTCAGCGAAAAGACCGGCATCCGCAACCTGATCGAAAGCGGTGAACGCCAGCTCGAGCTTAATGCCAGGGCGGTGGAAAGCGAGATCAACAAGTACACCTACCTGCCCAGCCTGCTGGAGCTGGAATCCAACGTCAGCCGCCTGCTGCTGACACCGGACGCCTACCGCCGCCAACGCGTCAACGACTACCTCGAAGGCCTCAACCGGCGCAGCGGCAGCATGGCCATCTACGTGATGGACACCGACGGCCGCGTGCTCGCCACCAGCAACTGGCGCCAGCACGACAGCTACCTGGGCGAAGACTTGTCCTTCCGCGCCTATTTCCAGGATGCCCTGCAAGGCGAACAGGGTCGCTTCTACGGTATCGGCAGCACCACCGGCGAACCCGGTTACTACCTGTCCCATGGTCTCAAGGCCAACGGCCGGATCATCGGCGTAGCTGTGGTCAAGGTACGCCTCGATCCGCTGGAACAGCGCTGGCAGCGAGCACGCCTGGAAGCCTACGTCAGCGACGAAAATGGAATCATTATCCTCTCCAGCGACCCAGCCCGCCGCCTCAAGGCCGTGCGCCCACTGAACGCCGAGATCAAGGAGCGCCTGGCGCGCAGCCTGCAGTATCACTGGTCGTCACTCGATGAGTTGATCCCCCTGGCACGCACCCCAGTGGCCACCGATGTCGAGCAGGTCAGCTTCGCCACCACCGGCGAGCAGGAGGCCAACGAGGCGATCAACTACCTGTCGCAAAGCCGCCAACTAGAGGACACGCCCTGGCACCTGACGCTGCTCAGCCCATTACAGGATCTGCGCCGCGAAGCGGTCAGCCACGGCATGCTGGCCGCCGCTGCCTTCGCGCTGCTGGCCTTTCTGCTGATCGCCTGGAACGAACGGCGCAAGGTGATCGCTACGCGCCTCGCAGCCCGTGAAGCGCTGCAGTTGGCCAACAGCGAACTGGAGCGCAAGATCACCGAACGCACCGCCGATCTACGCGCCAGTAACGACCGCCTCAAGGCGCAGATCCGCGAACGCCGGCAGGCCGAAGAGACCCTGCGCCTGGCCCAGGATGAACTGGTACAGGCCGGCAAACTGGCGGTGATCGGGCAGATGTCCACCAGCATCGCCCACGAGCTCAACCAGCCACTGGCCGCGCTGCGCACGTTGTCCGGCAATACCGTACGCTTCCTGTCCCGGGGCTCGTACGACGTGGCTACCACCAACCTGCAGACCATCAACGAACTGGTCGACCGCATGGGCAAGATCACCGGCAGCCTGCGGGCCTTCGCGCGGCGCTCCAATGACGGCGGCGAAGCGAGCCTGAGCAAAGCCGTGGAAGCGGCGTTGCAGGTGGTGCAGCCACGCCTGGAGCGCACCCCGCTAAACATTCACCACCAGTTCGACGAGGCGCACCTGGCGATCAACCAGACCCGCCTGGAGCAGATTCTCGTCAACCTGATCGCCAACGCTGCCGACGCCATGAGCGCCCAGGCGGATCGCCACTTATGGCTGCAGGGCAGCGCCGATGGTGATCGCTACCGCTTGCGCGTGCTCGACAACGGCCCCGGCATTGCCCCGGCTGATCGCACGCACCTGTTCGAACCCTTCTTCACCACCAAGCCCGGCGAACAGGGCCTGGGGCTCGGTCTGACGCTATCGGCCAGCCTCGCAGCCGCCGCAGGCGGTAGCCTCAGCGCCGATCACCCGCCCCAGGGCGGCACCGCTTTCGAACTCAACCTGCCTCAGGTTGCCGCTGTCATGGAGACACCCAATGAATGACGACCTCACCGTGCTGATCGTTGAAGACGATCCCCACGTGCTGCTCGGCTGCCAGCAGGCCCTGGCCCTGGAAGACATCGCCAGCATCGGGGTCGGCAGCGCCGAACAGGCCCTGCAACGCATCAATGCGGACTTCGCCGGCATCGTCATCAGCGACATCCGCCTGCCCGGCATGGATGGCCTGAAGCTGCTTGACGAACTCAAACGCCGCGACCCGGCGCTGCCCGTAGTGCTGATCACCGGCCACGGCGATATCGGCATGGCCGTGGGCGCGATGCGCGACGGCGCTTACGACTTCATGGAGAAACCCTTCTCTCCTGAGCGCCTGGTCGATGTCACCCGCCGCGCGCTGGAGCAACGCAGCCTGGCCCGTGAGGTGTCGTCACTGCGCCGCCAACTGGCCGGCAAGCAGGCGCTGGAGCATCGGCTGATCGGCCGCTCGCCGGCCATGCAGCAGTTGCGCGAGCTGATCGCCAACGTCGCCGACACTTCGGCCAACGTGCTGATCGAAGGCGAAACCGGCACCGGCAAGGAACTGGTCGCGCGCTGCCTGCACGACTTCAGCCGGCGGCAGAGCAAGGCCTTCGTGGCGCTGAACTGCGGCGGCCTGCCGGAGAACCTGTTCGAGAGCGAAATTTTCGGCCACGAGGCCCACGCCTTCACCGGTGCCGGCAAGCGGCGCATCGGCAAGATCGAACACGCCAACGGCGGCAGCCTGTTTCTCGACGAGATCGAAAGCATGCCGCTCAATCTGCAGATCAAATTGCTGCGCGTGTTACAGGAGCACAGCCTGGAACGCCTGGGCTCCAACCAGTCGGTCGCTATCGACTGCCGGGTGATCGCCGCGACCAAGGCCGATCTCGACGAGGCTGGCAAGAGTGGCCACTTCCGCAGCGACCTGTATTACCGCCTCAACGTAGTCAGCCTGGAACTGCCGCCCTTGCGCGAACGGCGCGAAGACATTGCCCTGCTGTTCGAGCACTTCCTGCAGCTCTCCGCCCTACGTTTCGACCGCGCGGCGCCGGAGCTGGATCGCCACACACTCGCAGCACTGATGGCCCACGACTGGCCCGGCAATGTGCGCGAACTGCGCAACGTCGCCGAACGCTTCGCTCTCGGCCTGCCAGCCTTCAAGAAAAGCGGCAGCAACGACGGTATCGCACCGAGCTTCGCCGAGGCCGTGGAAGCCTTCGAGCGCAACCTGCTGGTCGACGCCCTCGAACAGCACACCGGTAACCTCAGCCAGGCTGCCCAGGCCCTGGGCATGGCCAAGACGACCTTGTTCGATAAGGTCAAAAAGTACGGGCTGGGCTAAACACAGCCCATAGGATGGGACGGGGCGCGTAGCCCGAGCTAAGCGATACTCATCACTAAACACATCAGCAAGGAAGCTGACGATGACCGAATACCGCCGTGACCATACACCTGGCGCCACGTGGTTCTTTACCCTGAATCTGGTTGATCGCAGTAGCGATCTGCTGGTCGAGCATATCGACCCTTTGCGTGCCGCCTTTCGTTACGCCATGGGCCGTCATCCATGGTTTATCGATGCGATCGTGATCCTGCCTGACCATCTCCACGCGCTCTGCACGCTGCCAGCCAACGATGTGGATTACGCCCTACGCTGGCGCTTGATCAAAACCCACTTTTCACGGGCGATTCCGCGCACCGAAGACATTTCCCCGAGCCGCGCCAGACGCGGAGAAAGAGGCATCTGGCAACGCCGTTATTGGGAGCACCGTATCCGCGATGAAAATGACTTTGCACAGCACGCCGATTACATCCACAACAATCCCCGCAAACACGGCTATGTGGAGCGGGTGGCTGACTGGCCGTGGTCATCGTTTCATCGCTACGTGAGAGCCAGGCTGCTACCAGAAAACTGGGCGGGAGAGCAGGTGTTCGACGTAGGCCTGGGTGAGCGTGAATAAGCCATTCCCTCACCATCACATCCAAACGGCCTCAGCCTTCTTCACGCCCCACACCACCTTCGAGCTTGCGCCATAGCAGGCGCACGGCGGCCTTGCGCGACATGCTCCAGCGGTAGAGGCGGATCTCCAGGGGGATGAACCAGTGTTCCTTGCCGCAGACCACCAGCTCGCCACGCGCCAGCTCGGCGTTCATCGACAGCCGCGGCACCCAGGCAACGCCCAGGCCTTGCAGCGCCATGGCCTTGAGGCTGTCGGCCATGGCCGTTTCATGCACAGTGGTGGAGCGCAACGCGCGTTGGCGCAGCAGCAAGTTCACCGAGCGCCCCAGATAAGTGCCGGCGCTGTAGGCCAGTAGCGGCACGCTCTGCCCTGAATCCAGATCGAAGAGCGGCGCGCCCTGATCATCGGCGGCGCAGACCGGCAGCATCTCGCTATTACCCAGATGCAACGACGGAAATAGGTCAGGGGCCAGTTGCACCGCGGCATCCTGGTCGTGATAGGCGAGGATCAGGTCGCAGGTGCCTTCGCGCAGCGAGTGCACGGCCTCGCCGACGTTGGTCGCCACCAGGCGCGTGGTCAGCGGCAGGCCATCGCGGCGCAAGCGGGCAATCCACTCAGGGAAGAAACCGAAAACCAGGGAGTGAGCGGCGGCGATCTGCAGTGCTTCCCCCTGCTGCCCTTCGAGGTGATGCAGGTGGCGCACCACCTCCCCCAGTTGCTCGACCATGCTACGCGCGGTGAGCAGAAACAGCTGGCCAGACTCGGTCAGCTCCACCGGCGTGCGAGAACGGTTCACCAGGGTAAGGCCCAACGCTGCTTCGAGACTTTGGATACGCCTGCTGAAAGCTGGCTGGGTAACGAAACGCTTCTGCGCCGCCTGGGAAAAGCTGCGCGTAGAGGCCAGCGTCACGAAGTCTTCCAACCATTTGGTTTCCAGATTCACGGAGCATCCTCGACTCGCATTAGCGCCACGCACACGTTGGGTGCAACGAGGCAGTCACACCTACATTATGCCGATTACGCATACCCTAGCAAGCAACAGCATTGGCCTTCCAGGGGCCTCAGTCCTTATTCTAAGGCCCATCGCGGTATCTTCCGCGCCTTTATGAGAATCGAGACATCATGTCCGCTGCTGCATTGTTCCGCGTCGAAAAAGACCTGCTCGGTACCCTCGAAGTCCCTTCCGAGGCTTACTACGGCATCCAGACCCTGCGTGCGCTGAACAACTTCCGCCTGTCCGGCGTGCCGTTGGCGCACTACCCGAAACTGGTCGTGGCCCTGGCCATGGTCAAACAGGCCGCAGCTGACGCCAACCGCGAGCTGGGCTACCTGCCTGCCAACAAGCACGCTGCGATCAGCGAAGCCTGCGCACGCATCATCCGCGGCGATTTCCACGACCAGTTCGTGGTCGACATGATTCAGGGCGGCGCCGGTACGTCGACCAACATGAACGCCAACGAGGTAATCGCCAACATTGCCCTGGAAGCCATGGGTCATGCCAAAGGTGAATACAAGCACCTGCACCCGAACAACGACGTGAACATGGCGCAATCGACCAACGACGCCTACCCCACCGCGATCCGCCTGGGCCTGCTGCTCGGTCATGACACCCTGCTGGCCAGCCTGGACAGCCTGATCCAGTCGTTCGCCGCCAAAGGCGTCGAGTTCAGCCACGTACTGAAGATGGGCCGCACTCAGCTACAGGACGCCGTACCGATGACCCTCGGCCAGGAATTCCGCGCATTCGCCACCACCCTGGGTGAAGACCTGGCGCGCCTGCGCAGCCTGGCGCCGGAACTACTCACCGAAGTGAACCTGGGCGGCACTGCCATCGGCACCGGCATCAACGCCGACCCCGGCTACCAGCACCTGGCCGTGCAGCGCCTGGCGCTGATCAGCGGCCAGCCGCTGGTGCCGGCTGCCGACCTGATCGAAGCCACCTCGGACATGGGCGCCTTCGTGCTGTTCTCCGGGATGCTCAAGCGCACCGCGGTCAAGCTGTCGAAGATCTGCAACGACCTGCGCCTGCTCTCCAGCGGCCCGCGCACCGGCATCAATGAGATCAACCTGCCGGCCCGCCAGCCAGGCAGCTCGATCATGCCCGGCAAGGTCAACCCGGTGATCCCGGAAGCGGTCAATCAGGTGGCCTTCGAAATCATCGGCAACGACCTGGCCCTGACCATGGCGGCCGAAGGCGGCCAACTGCAACTGAACGTGATGGAGCCGCTGATCGCCTACAAGATCTTCGACTCGATCCGCCTGCTGCAACGCGCCATGGACATGCTGCGCGAGCATTGCATCAACGGCATCACCGCCAACGAAGCCCACTGCCGCGCACTGATGGAGAACTCTATCGGTCTGATCACCGCACTCAACCCCTACATCGGTTACGAGAACTCCACCCGTATCGCCAAGGAAGCGCTGGTCAGCGGCCGTGGTGTTCTGGAACTGGTGCGTGAAGAAAACCTGCTGGACGACACCACCCTGGCCGAGATTCTGCGCCCGGAAAACATGATCGCCCCGCACCACCTGAAGCCCCTGACGCCACCGGCCAAAGAGGCGGTTGACCAGCAACGCTAAGCGCCTGCTGCAGCCCGAAGCCCCGTATCTGTTCACAGTACGGGGCTTCGCTCTTTCAGGAGCGATTGCCGTTTGCGCGCCAGCGCGATACAACGGCAGCAGCCCAACAAAGAGAAGCCCCCTCATGACCGTCAAAGCCGCATGGTTCGCTTGTTTGCTGTCCGTTTCCAGCGTCTTCGCCCTGCCCGCTCAGGCCGAACTGCCGCCTGGTTATCAGGTGGTGTTACAAACGGAAAACTTTCCGCCATTCAACATGGCCGACAACGAAAAGAATTTCGCCCGTGACGCCAATATCCAGGGGGTCAGCACCACCATCGTGCGCGAGATGTTCAAGCGTGCCGGCATCGACTACACCCTGACCCTGCGCTTCCCCTGGAGCCGTGTCTACGACGCCACCCTCGCCAACGCCAACCACGGCCTTTTTTCCACCTCGATGAACGAGGCACGCCGCCCGCTGTTCAAGTGGGTTGGCCCGATTGCCAAGGTCGAGCGCGTGCTGCTCGCTGCGCCGGGCTCCAACATCCCCAACCTGACGAGCCTCGAGCAGGCCCGCCAATACCGCATCGGCAGCTACAAGGACAGTGCCGCCAGCCAGACCTTGGAGAAGGCTGGGCTAGAGCCGATCAACACACTGCGCGACCCGGAAAATATCGCCAAACTGACCCAGGGCCGCATCGACCTGTGGGGCACCACCGACCCGGTATGGCGCCACCAGGCCCGCCAGGCGGACGTCACCGGCCTGCGCAACGTGCTGACCTTCGACCGCTCCGACCTTTACCTGGCACTCAACCTCGACACGCCGGACGAGGTCGTCGCACGGCTGCAAAAAGCGCTGGATGAGATGAAGAGCGAAGGCTACGGCACCTGCAACAAACACCCGGAGCTGTGCTGATCGCGACTGCACGTGCACGTCTTTACAGATAAGGTAGAGGCGGACGGTCGCGATCTTGTGGGAGGGGCCGGGCGGCGATCCGCTTTAGCCGCGAGCTCTTTACGCCTAGCTAGGCAAAATCGAGGCTAAAGCCTCTCCCACAAAAGCTCTGCTCTCCGTCCGCTTCTGCCTTGAAGCAGCCGCTCGGCACTTCGTCAGACCCCGCTCACTCCACCTCGAACAACCCATCACGCACCGGCGCGTGGGCCAGGCGCTGGCGGATGTCTTCGTCGATGCGCGGGTCATCCGGCTGATAGAGCATCACCTGGCGATAGGTGCTGATGCGGTTGATCTCCGTACCCAAAAACTCCCACACCACGCGGGTGCATGCCGGTGTGCGGCGGTCGCCACTGGAGACGCCGGTCTTCAGGCCATTCAAGCGCGTGATGCGGCTCTTGAAGCTGGGGATCAGGATGGTCTGGCTCATCTCGTTGACCGTCAGCGACTCGTAGTCGATGAGGAACAACCGATCCTGCAACTGGAACGCAGCGCCCAGGTAGCGGCAGCGCGCCGAATCTTCGGCGAGCCCGCCGGCGGAGGTCACCTGCCGCTCCTGACGCTCGAACAGGAAGGTGCCGCCCTCCTCACGCATGTGAATCAGCGACAGCAGGATGGTGCCCGGCACTGACATGCAGTTGGCATATTCGAAGTAATAGCCGCAATACCGTGAGAGATCACCGGATCTTTCACGTAACGGCTGTAACAACTCGTGTAACGGATCCTGCTCGGCAGGTGCGCCGATCTGCGTACCTCGGGCGCCGATCAAGCGGGCGAATTGATCGCCTGGCAAGCCCAGCTCATAGCCCTCGACGCCGAAGAAATCCCCAATTCTTTTGAGGTTATAGGCCGTCGGCTGGCTCTCTCCAGACAGGTACTTGTTGAACTGCGCGCGGTTGATGCCGACTTTTCGGCACACCTCGGCAATCGAGCGGTAGTGGCTGCATAGCAACCGGAGATTCTCACCGAGGTGATTGGACATGGGCGGCTCAGATGATGCGAGTGACGTGATTATAGCATCAGGTCGCATCACCTAGGATCGACCCGCGAAATTGTTCCGATGGCGGCATTGCTCAAAAATCATCCACCGCAAACCGCTTCGCACTTTTCGCGAAAGCTCACAATAAGAACCGAGGATTCATCATGCTCGAAGTACTGAACGACTTCCTGTCCGGGAAGGTGTTGATCGTGCTCATCGTCGGCCTGGGTAGCTACTTCACCCTGCGCTCCCGCTTCGTCCAGTTCCGTCACTTCATACACATGTTCAGTGTGTTCAAGGAATCGCTGCGCAGCAGCGGCGGCCAACTCAGCTCGTTCCAGGCGCTGATGCTCAGCCTCGCCGGTCGTGTGGGTGCCGGTAACATCGCGGGTGTCGGTATCGCCGTGACTCTCGGCGGCCCAGGCGCGGTGTTCTGGATGTGGGTGACTGCACTGGTCGGCATGTCCAGCAGCTTCTTCGAATGTACCCTCGCCCAGGTCTACAAACGCAGCGACGGTGACGGCCTGTACCGCGGCGGCCCGGCCTACTACATCCAGCACGGCCTGAAGCTGCGCTGGATGGCGATGACCTTCGCCGTCCTGCTGCTGGTCACCTACGGCTTCGCCTTCAACGGCCTGCAGTCGTACACCGTGACCCACTCGCTGCAGAACGCCTTCGACATTCCGGTGCAATACAGCGGCATCGCCCTGGCCGTACTGCTGGGCCTGGTGTTCATCGGTGGCATCAAGCGCATCGCGTCGGTCTCGGATTTGCTGGTTCCGGTCAAGACTCTGATCTACATCGCAGTGACCCTCTACGTCATCGCCATCCAGATCGAACACGTGCCGGCCATGCTGGCGACCATCGTCAAGAGCGCCTTCGGCCTCGAGCCTGCGTTCGCTGGCCTGCTCGGCAGCGCCATCGTGATGGGTGTAAAACGCGGCGTGTTCGCCAACGAAGCCGGTCTGGGCAGCGCGCCTAACGTCGCGGCTGTCGCCTCGGTCAAGCACCCGGCTGCACAAGGCGTGGTTCAGGCGTTCAGCGTGTTCCTCGATACCTTCGTGATCTGCACCTGTACCGCCCTGCTGATCCTGCTGTCCGGCTTCTACACTCCGGGCTTCGAAGGCGACGGTATCGTTCTCACCCAGAACTCCCTGGCAGCAGTCGTCGGTGACTGGGGTCGTACCTTCATCAGCGTGGCACTGAGCCTGTTCGTGTTCACCTGCATCCTCTACAACTACTACCTCGGCGAGAACGCCCTGCAGTTCCTGGTCGGTCGCAGCAAGGTCGCCCTGCTCGTCTACCGCGGCCTGGTACTGGCGCTGATCTGCTGGGGTTCGATGCAGAACCTGGGCACCGTGTTCGCCTTCGCCGACATCACCATGACCTGCCTGGCGTTCGTCAACCTGACCGCTCTGGCCATGTTGATCAAGGTCGGCCTGCGGGTCATGAAGGACTACGACGAGCAGCGCAAGGCCGGCATCGCCCAGCCCGTATTCGACGGTTCCAAGTTCGCTGACCTGGATCTCGACCGCGCCTCCTGGCCGGCCGCCAAGCCAACCGCTGACGCTCAGCCACAGAGCGCACCGGAACTGCTGCCGACTCAACGCTGAGTCGTCCAGCCTGATCGGGCGACACGCCTCGTGTCGCCCGATTCGCCGCCCAAGTCGCGGCTCTCCTTTTCTGCCGTTCACCTGGCGCGCCACTTGGCGAGCCGTGCAGGGCTTCGTCTTCAGATCACCCCCAGGTCTTTCATGAGTGGCAATCAGATGTATCCTGCCGCTTTCCATACCCATTCTTTCAATAAGGAAAAAGGCATGCCTGCAGCGCAAAAACTCCTCGTGCTTTATACCGGCGGCACCATCGGCATGCAGATGAGCGCTGCCGGCCTGGCCCCTGCCTCCGGCTTCGAGGCGCGCCTGCGCGCACAGCAGACGGAACAGAGCGAGCAGGTGCCAGCGTGGATTTTCCGCGAGCTGCTGCCGCCGATCGACAGCGCCAACATGAGCCAGGACAACTGGCTGGCAATGGTCGCGGCGATCCGCCAGGGCATCGAGCAGGATGGCTGTGACAGCGTTCTGGTGCTGCACGGCACCGACACACTGGCCTACAGCGCCGCGGCGCTGAGCTTTCTGCTGCTGGGGCTGCCGGTGCCGGTGGTGCTGACAGGCTCCATGCAGCCGGCAGGCGCGGAGAACAGCGATGCGTGGCGCAATCTGTTCGGCGCCATGCAGGCGTTGCACGATGGTGTCCAGGCGGGCGTGCACCTGTATTTCGACGGCGCGCTGATGCACGGCGCTCGCGTCAGCAAACTGCGCAGCGATGCCTTCGACGCGTTCCAGATCATGCCGCGCCTGCGGCACAGCGAGCGGCTGGCCGAACTGCCCGCACCCATCGACTTCCGCCAGCAGCGCCAGCCGGTCAACCTGCTCGCCCTGCCGTTGATCCCCGGCCTGCGTGCCAGCCACCTGCGTGCCCTGCTGAGCAGCGGCGTGCAAGCCCTGCTGCTGGAGTGCTATGGCAGCGGCACCGGCCCGTCGGACAACGCCGAGCTGCTTGACGTACTGCGCGAGGCCCACGAGCGGGGCGTGGTGCTGGCGGCGATCAGCCAGTGCGCGCAAGGGCATGTGGAGTTCGGTGTGTACGCCGCCGGCAGCCAACTGGCCGAGGTGGGCCTGGTCTCGGCTGGCGGCATGACCCGCGAAGCGGCGCTGGGCAAACTCTTCGCGTTGCTGAGCGCGGGTTTGCCGCAGGATGAAGTGGAGCGCCTGTTCAGCCTGGATCTGTGTGGTGAGCGTGCGGAGTGAGTCATGGATCGCAGCGCGACGAGCCGGTATAGTCGCGCCCCGCTGACATAACTAGTCACTTTTCCGTTTACTTCCTGCCCACAAGGACGTCCCATGCCTTTGCTTCGCTCCAGCGTTTTCCTGCTGCTCCTCCTGGCCGTCACCGGCTGCTCGACCAAAGCCTTTTTCAAGCTGCCAGAGCACGCCACCATCAGCGTCAACGAACGCGCTGAGCAACATCCCCAAGGCCTGGTGAAAACCCGCCCATTCTTCTGGAACCGTACTGGCGGCGTGCCGTACAAGCTGACCAGCGCGACCGGTGAAACCCTCGCCGAAGGCAAGCTGCGCACGCGCTTTCGCGTGGTGTCGATCTTCTGGCCGCCGTACAGCATCATCTACTGGCCAATGGGCTTCGGCCAACGTTGCTACGACATGACCCGCGCCATGCCCAGCTCCTGCACCCACCAGGATCTGTGGACGCTGCGCCAGGAATACCGCGACAACAACTGATGCCTGGGCCGCCGCCTTGGCAGCCCGAATGGAAGAGGAATCGAGCCCCTCGGTTCCTCTCTCTCAGAACACCGACCAGCCAATCCGCTCACTAAGCACTTCCAGCGCCGCCATGCCGGCCAACGAGTTGCCGGCTGCGTTGAGCCCGGGCGACCACACGCAGATTGTGTACTGCCCCGGCACCACCGCGACGATGCCGCCACCCACGCCGCTCTTGCCCGGCAAGCCAACGCGATAGGCGAAGTTACCCGCTTCGTCGTACAGCCCGCTGGTGGCCATGATCGAGTTCACCTGCTGGGTCTGCCGTGCCGTGAGAATCTGCTCGCCGCTGTGCTTGCAGAAGCCGTCGTTGGCCAGAAAGCAGAAGGCCTTGGCCAGGTCGACGCAATTCATGCTCAGGGCGCAATGGCTGAAGTAGCCGCGCAGCACCATCTCCACATCGTTGTGAAAATTGCCGAACGATTGCATCAGATATGCCATCGCCGCATTGCGCGCGCGATGCTGGTACTCGGACTCGGCGATGCGCATATCCACCGACACATGGGCGTTGCCTGACAGGCGCCGGACGAAATCGCGCATCGACAGCACCGGGGCAGCGAAGCGTGACTGGTTGATGTCGCTGATCACCAATGCGCCGGCATTGATGAACGGATTGCGCGGTCGGCCGTTCTCCAGTTCCAGCTGCAGCAGCGAGTTGAACGGCTGCCCGGAAGGCTCGTGACCAAGCCGCTCCCAGATGGCCTCGCCGCTGTGCTGGATCGCTTGCACCAGGCTGAACACCTTGGAGATGGATTGGATCGAGAACGGTGTCTGCGCATCACCGGCGGTGAACAGCTCGCCGTCGTTGCCATACACCGCGATGCCCAAGCGATCGGCAGGCACATCGGCCAACGCCGGGATGTAATCGGCAACCTTGCCTTTGCCAATCAGCGGCCTGACTTGATCGAGGACTTCATTCAGCAACGCTTGCATGCTCGGACTCGCAGTGATGCTCGGCAAGGTGCCTGAGCGACCCTAGGAAGACGCCTGGATCGCCATTCAGAGCACATGGCATGCCGAACCTGATTGATCAGTTCAGGCGCTGCGCCAGCACCGCGATATGTTCCGGGCCGATGCCACAGCAGCCGCCCAGATGACTGGCCCCACGGGCGCGCCAGTCGGCTACCCAGCGCAGATAACCGGGCGGGTCGAGATCCTCGCGCAGCGGGTCCAGGCCATCGTTGGCGGTGGCCTCTTCGGGCTGCGGCGGGAAGGCATTGGCGTAGGCACCAATGGCGATGTCCGCGCCGAGGCTGGCGAAGGTTTCGCGCGCCACGTCGATGGCCGTGCCGATCACCTCCGGCTGGCTGCAGTTGAACAGCAGCACCTCGACACCCAGTTCGGCGGCAGCGCGGGCAGCATCGGCCACCGGCTCGCCGGAGCGTAGGCGCGGCACCTCGTCGGTGTCTTCGTCACGCAGGGTGAAGGACAACCAGAACGGCTTGCCGTCATCTGGCAGATGGGCACGAATGGCCCGTGCTTCGGCGATAGCACTCTGGGTTTCGGCCAGCCACAGATCGACGTGAGGCGCCAAACCTTCTATCAGCGGCGTCAGCACCTCGGTCACCCGTTCGGGCTGGAACAGATCAGGCCGATAGGAGCCGAACAGCGGCGGCAACGAGCCCGCGACCCGTACCCCGGTGGCAGCCCGATCAGCCGCGTTGCGCGCCAGCTGACCGGCACGCTCGGCAAGGGCGCGGCCTTCGTCGGCGAAGCGCTGCTCACCGATATGAAAGGGCACCACCGCGTAACTGTTGCTGGTGATCACCTGGCTGCCGCTGGCGATATAGGCGGCATGCACGGCTTCCACCTGCTCGGGCGCCTCGCTCAGAGCCAGCGCCGACCACTCCGGCTGACGAAACGGCGCGCCACGGCGCTGCAGCTCACGGCCCATACCCCCGTCCAGCAAAATCAGAGGTCGCTCGCTCATATAAACTCCAGTCATATCGATATGCATTAAATTCATTTGGACACATTCATTTATAACTATTTAATACACACAATTCGCCTGTCACAACTCTTTTCGTGCTTAAGGAATCCTGTGAAAACCACGCTATTCGCGGCCCTCGGCCTGACCTTCGCTTCCTTCTGCAACCTGGCTCTGGCAGGCCCTACACTCGACCGCATCGAGAAGAACGGTGAGCTGGTCAATGTGCTGATGGAAAACTATCCGCCGTTCTCCTTTCTCAACGACGACAACCAGCTCGACGGTTTCGACGTCGATGTGGCCAAGGCAGTGGCTGACAAGCTCGGCGTCAAGTTGCGCCTGGAAACGCCGTCCTGGGATGTGATCGCCGCTGGCCGCTGGAACGGTCGCTACGACATCTGCATCTGCTCGATGACGCCAAGCCAGGCTCGCGCCCAGGTCTTCGATTTTCCCGTCACCTATTACGCATCCCCGGCGGTGATCGTGGTCAACGCCGCGGACGAGCGCATCCAGTCGGCCAAGGATCTTTCCGGCCTGAAGGTCGGCGTCACCAGTGCTTCTTCGTACGAAGGCTACCTGAACAAGGATCTGGTCATCGAAGGCGCAGAAGACAAACCGCTGGAGTACCCGTTCGACGCCGTACAGGTCGCGCCGTACGACAACGATACCGTGGCCTTCCACGACCTCGCCCTGGGTGCCGGCGTGCGTCTCGATGCCATCCTCACCAACCTGGTCACCGCGCAGCCGCGCATCGATCAGGACAAGCGCTTCAAGCTGGCCGGCACCGCGCTGTATGCCGAACCGAATGCCGTGGCCATCGAGAAGGATGACGCCGAGTGGCGCGCCAAGGTCGAGAGCGTCTTCGCAGAGCTGCGCAAGGACGGTACCCTGGCGGCCATCTCCAAGAAGTGGATCGGTTCCGATATCAGCCAATGACACCCCCACCTGAATCCCCTCGCCCGCCACCCATGGCGGGCGAGTCGTTGCTGCAGCGTCTGTTCGGCTTTCGCACCCGCCTGTATGTCACCTGGGCGATCATGTTCGCCCTGTGCGTGGCGTTCTTCCTGAGCTTCGACCTGAAGTTCTCGATCATCCTCGACAAGCTCCCCAACCTGCTCGGCGCCAACCTGGCACCCAACGGCTTTCTGCAGGGCGCGGCGCTGACCCTGTTCCTATGCTTCTGCTCGATCTGGGCATCCCTGGCGCTGGGCTTCGTCACCGCCCTGGCGCGCCTGTCGAAGAGCGCCGTGGCGTTCGGGATCGCCAGCTTCTACGCCTCGTTCTTCCGTGGCACGCCGTTGCTGATCCAGATCCTGCTGATCTATCTGGGCCTGCCGCAGCTGGGCCTGGTGCCGGGCGCGATCACCGCCGGGATCATCGCCCTGTCGCTGAACTACGGCGCCTACCTGAGCGAGATCTTCCGCGCCGGGCTGATCGGCGTTGCCCCCGGCCAGCGCGAAGCCTCCCTGGCACTCGGGCTCAAGCCGGCGGTGATCTTCTGGCGGGTGACGCTGCCCCAGGCGATGCGCACCATCATTCCGCCGACCACCAGCCAGTTCATTTCCATGCTCAAGGACTCGTCGCTGATCTCGGTAATGGGCGTCTGGGAAGTGATGTTCCTGGCCCAGTCCTATGGCCGCTCGTCCTACCGCTACATCGAGATGCTGACCACCGCGGCAGTGATCTACTGGCTGCTGTCGATCGGCCTGGAGCTGATCCAGGCACGCCTCGAGCGTCATTACGGCAAGGCCTATCTGAACGGGCGCTAGGCCGCTTCACCTGCACGGATGCTTGCGATGCCGGCCCCGGCATCGCAGGATGGCGGTCGACCGACTTTCAGGAGAGCTGCCCATGACCGTCCGCATCCCTGTGGAAATACGCGCCGTCACCGCTGACGACCATGCTGCCTGGCTGCCGTTGTGGCAGGGCTACCAGCGCTTCTACATGACCGAGATCGATGCGGACGTCAGCGCCACCACCTGGCAGCGCTTTCTCGATCCTGCCGAGCCGATGTTCGCCGCCCTCGCCTGGCGCGACGGCGAGGCGATCGGCCTGGTGCACTGGATCTACCACCGCTCCTGCTGGACCACCGGCGACTACTGCTACCTGCAGGATCTGTTCATCGGCAAGGACGTACGCGGCAATGGCGTTGGCCGTCAGTTGATTGAGCACGTCTATGCCGTCGCTCAGGCCGCCGGTTGCTCCCGCGTGCACTGGCTGACCCACGAAACCAATGCCAAGGCCAAGCTGCTCTACGAGCGCATCGGCGAACACTCGGGGTTCGAGCAGTACCGCAAACTGTTCTGAGCCGACTGCATGCTGCCCGGCGTGCCGCCACCCTGTAAGCCCGCTTGCGGGCGATGCGATAGCGGCCGTTCTGCAAAATGGCGGCAGGTCTCCCAATCGCCGGCAAGGGCTAGTTCACCCCGGCTCCTACGCCACCGCGTGAATACCAAAGCCCATGTAGGAGCCCGCTTGCGGGCGATGCGCTAGCGGCCGTTCTGCAAGATGGCGGCATGGCTGCCAATCGCCGGCAAGGGCTAGGCGCCCCCCCGGCTCCTACGCGACCGTGTGGATGCCCGCGCCATGTAGGAGCCCGCTTGCGGGCGATGCGCTAGCCGCCGTTCTGCAAAATGGCGGCACGGCTCAATCGCCGGCAAGCTGGCTCCACTGGCATTCACCTCACGCCGGAAATTGGCATGCAAAGCGCATCCCTGTTGCCACACTCGCTTCGATAAGCCCTACCCATGAACAAACTGGACAACGCGCTGCTGAATATCCTGATCAAGGATTCACGCACTTCCTTCGCCGATATCGCCCGCCAACTTAATATCTCCCGCGCTCATGCCCGCACCCGGGTGCAGGCCCTGGTCGAGAGCGGCGTGATCGAGAAATTCACTGCGGTGGTCAACCCGGAGAAACTCGGCAAGGGCATCTCCACCTTCGTCGATCTGACCGTCGCGCCGCACGCCATAGAGGCCGTCGCCGAACGGCTTTCAGCGACCATGGAAGTGGTCAGCCTGTACATCATGAGCGACCTGAAAAGCCTGCATATCCACACCCTGACCGACAGCTACGAAACCTTCGATGGCTTCGTGCGCCAGCACATCTTCAATCACCCGGAAATTCTCACGGTCGATTGCAAGGCACTGATGACCCGGGTCAAGCATCGGCGTGGCGGCGCGCGTCTGTAAGCCGCTGTTCGACGTTCACTGCATGTGTTCGGCGATGCTGCGCACTGCGTCAAAAGCGTGCCCTCGGTGCGTTTTGGTGCACAAATGACATTCGTTCGCTCGCCGCAGCCCTGCTTACCGGAACGTACCCGGATAACCGGCGTGACCTGACAAATGTTCAGCACTCGCTGCTGCAGTTACCGTTTCGTCACCTCAAGAACCTCCGCCACGCTTGTTTTGTGTGCGTTTGGCATTTCGAAGGCAAATCTGGACAATCAGATAATTCATTTAAAATCATATAGTTAAAATAATTTTCTCCTGGCATGGCTGTTGCTGAAGGCATTCGGTAACGACTTTACATCCGGCAGGCAAACGCCCGTCGCAATGGCCACAGTGAAAGGAGAATCCCATGAGCCTCAATCGACGTAACTTCATCGGCGCCGGCGCCCTCGCAGCAGGTGCTGGCCTGGCGATGGGTGCCAGCGGTGTGGCCAGTGCGGCTGTCAGCAGCAAGACCTTCAACTGGAAGATGACCAACGCCTATGCGCCGGGCTCGCCCTTCTACGTGCAGGGCCCGGGCAGCCCGACCGACTTCTGCAAACGCGTGGAGGAAATGTCCGGTGGACGCCTGAAGATCCAGCACTTCGCCGCCGGTGAGCTGATTCCTGCGCTGGAGGGCTTCGACGCCGTCTCCAGCGGTATGGTGGAGATGAACGCCGCGAACGCCTTCTTCTGGGCCGGCAAGATTCCTGCGGCGCAGTTCTTCACTGCCGTGCCGTTCGGCATGAACACTCAGGGCATGAACGCCTGGCTGTACAACGGCGGCGGCCTCAAGCTCTGGGAAGAGCTCTACGAACCCCACGGCCTGGTGCCCATGCCCATGGGCAACACCGGCACGCAGATGACCGGCTGGTTCCGCCAGCCCTTGGAAAACGTCGATAGCCTGAAAGGCCTGAAGATGCGTATCGCAGGGCTAGCCGGCAAGGTCTACAGCGAACTGGGCGTGGCCGTACGCCTGCTGCCCGGCGGCGAGATCTTCCCCGCTCTGGAGCGTGGCGTGATCGACGCCGCCGAGTTCGTCGGCCCCTATCAGGATCGCCGCATGGGCCTGCACAAGGCGGCGAAGAACTACTACACCACCGGCTGGCACGAGCCGACCAACGTCACCGAGCTGATCATCAACAAACAGGCCTGGGACAGCCTGCCAGCCGACCTCCAGGCGATCGTGCGTTTCTGCGCCCAGGCCTGCAACAACGACAGCTGGTCATGGTGCGACGCGGTCAACGCCGAAGCCATGCAGGATCTGGTCAACAACCAGGGCGTGATCGCCCGACCGCTGCCGGACGACATCATCAAGCGTCTGCGTGAAGTCACCCACGACACCCTGTCGAGCATGGCGGCGAGCGACCCGGCGACCAAGAAGGTCTACGAGCACTTCTTCGCCTTTCGCAAGCAGTACATCTCCTGGGCCTCGGTGGGAGAGAAGGCCTTCATGGAAATCGGGATGGGCGAGTCATGATGCCTATCGTCAGCCGTATCGAAGGGCTGGTCGAGGCCCTGGGCTTTATCGCCCGGGCCTGCGTACTGCTTCTGGTGCTGCTGGTGTCGTTCGATGTGCTGATGCGCTACCTGTTCGACTTCAGCCCGGTCGCCCTGCAGGAGTTGGAGTGGTACCTGATCTCGCCCATCGCCCTGCTCGGTATCTCCTACACCCTGAAGCACCGTCAGGACGTGCGCGTGGACTTTCTCTACGAAAAATTCAGCGTGAAGACCAAGGCCGCCGTTGACCTATTCAGCGGGATCGCCACCGCGGCAATCGGTTTCTACATCGCTCGCCTGGCGTTCAACTACACGATGCAGTCCTACAACATCGGTGAAGGCTCGCCCGACCCGGGTGGCCTGCCGTATCGCTTCCTGGTCAAGGCCTTCCTGCCTCTGGGTTTCGGTCTGTTGGGCCTGCAGGGCGTGGCCGATAGCCTGCGGGCACTGTGCACCCTGCTGCAGCCCGCCTCGCCTGGGGAGGTACGCGCATGAGCCCCAATGAATGGTTGGCCATCGCCATGGTCTTCGGCTTCTTCGCCATGATGATGGCGGGGGTGCCGGTGGCCATTTCCCTGGCCGTATCAGGGTTCGTCGCCGGCATGATCGGCTTCGGCCCGATGCTTTTCGCGCTGCTGCCGGCACGCATGTTCGGTGTGGTCAGCAACTACACACTGCTGGCGATACCCTTGTTCACGTTCATGGGGGTGATGCTGGAGAAGTCCAGGGTCGCCGAAGACATGCTCGATACGATTGGCCGCGCCATGGGCGGCCTGAACGGCGGCATGGGCTTGGCGATCATTCTGGTCGGCGTGCTGCTCGGCGCCTCCACCGGTATCGTCGGTGCCACGGTGGTAACCATCGGCCTGCTGACCCTGCCCACGCTGCTGCGCCGCGGCTACAACAAGACCGTGGCCTGCGGCACCATCTGCGCGTCCGGCACCCTCGGGCAGATCATCCCGCCCAGCCTGGTGCTGATTCTGCTGGCCGATATCCTCGGCCAATCGGTGGGTTCGATCTTCGCTGCGGCCTTCATTCCCAGCCTGGTGCTGGCGTTGATCTACGTGGCCTACATGCTACTGCTCGGCTGGCTGCGCCCGGACTGGGTGCCGGCGATTCCTGCAGAAGAACGCGCCCTGACCAGCCGCAAGCAATTGCTCAAGGACATGGCGCGCAGCGTGCTGCCACCTCTGCTGCTGGTGATGGCGGTGCTCGGCTCGATCATCGGCGGCGTCGCGGCGCCTACCGAAGCGGCCTCCATGGGCGCACTCGGCGCGTTGCTCATCGCTGCGGTTTCAGGTCGCCTGAGCTGGCCGACGCTGAAGGCCACCCTGCACGGCACCCTGACCATCAGCGCGATGATCTTCCTGATCCTGCTCTGCTCTCAGCCCTTCTCCCTGGCCTTCCGCGGCCTCGGCGGCGAGGCCCTGGTGCATGACCTGTTCACCATGCTGCCAGGCGGCGAACTGGGGGCGATCCTGTTCCTCATGGCGGTGCTGTTCGTGCTCGGTTTTTTCCTCGAGTGGATCGAGATCTCCTACATCGCCCTGCCGATGTTCCTGCCGGTGTTCATCGCCTACGACACCGACCTGGTGTGGCTGGGTATCCTTGTGGCGCTGAACCTGCAGATGTCCTTCCTGACACCACCTTTCGGTTGGGCGCTGTTCTTCCTCAAGGGCGTCGCGCCACCGGGGATCAGCACGAGGGACATCTACATCGGCGCCCTGCCGTACGTATTCCTGCAGATGCTCGCGGTGGCCGTGGTGTTCTGCTTCCCGTCCCTGGCGACCTGGCTGCCTGCCGCTATCGGCTGGTGACGCCAATAACGGGCACCTCTAAAAACCATCTGCGCTGTCATCCAGCCGCACCAACGTTTTTAGAGGCGCCCCAGCGAGCCGTACCGTTATGATCAGTGCGGCCCGAAAACAACAAGGAACCTGATCCCATGCTCAAGAGCACCCACGCCACCGGCGGCCTGTTCGTCGCTCCCCATCATCTTGCCGCCCAGGCCGGGCGCGACGTGCTCAAGGCCGGCGGTAACGCCGTGGAAGCGATGGTCGCGGCAGCGGCGACCATCGCCGTGGTCTATCCACACATGAACGCCATTGGCGGCGATGGTTTCTGGCTGATTCACGAGCCCGGCAAGCAGCCGCTGGCCATCGACGCCTGCGGCAGCAGTGCCACCCTAGCCGATCGCGATTTCTACGCCGGCCACGCGCAGATTCCCAGCCGCGGCCCGCTGGCTGCGCTGACCGTGGCGGGCACCGTCGGCGGTTGGGCCGAAGCACTGGCACAGACCGCCCACTGGGGGCCGGGCATGCCTCTGCCCGACCTGCTGAGCGACGCCATCGGCCATGCCCGCCGCGGCATCGTGGTCAGCCGCAGCCAGGCGCAACTGACCCAAGGCAAACTGGCCGAACTGATGGATGTGCCTGGTTTCGCCGACGTCTACCTGAACGATGGCCAGGCGCCCAAGGAGGGCGATCTGCTGCGCCAGCCGGCCCTGGCCGAAACCCTGCAGCGCCTTGCCGATGCCGGCCTGGACGACTTCTACCGCGGTGAACTGGCCACGCGCATGGCCGCCGATCTCGAGCGCCTGGGCAGCCCGCTGCGTCTGGCCGATCTGCAGGGTTACCGGGCCCGCGCGGTCGAACCGCTGAGCGTGCGCCTGAACGACGCCACCCTGTACAACATGCCGCCGCCGACCCAGGGCCTGGCATCGCTGCTGATCCTCGGCATCTTCGAAAAGCTCGCGGTCGAGCAGGCCGAAGGTTTCGAGCATGTGCACGGGCTGGTGGAAGCGACCAAGCAAGCGTTCCTGATCCGCGACCGCGTGGTAACCGACCCAGGCCGTGTGCCGCAAGATCCACAAGCCTTGCTGGACGACGCCAACCTGCAACGCCTGGCCGCCGCCATCGACCCGCAACACGCGCTGCCGTGGCCACAACCGGCTGCGCCCGGGGATACCATCTGGATGGGCTGCATCGACGATCAGGGCCGCGCCGTCAGCTTCATCCAGAGCGTGTACTGGGAGTTCGGCTCCGGTGTGGTGTTGCCGTCTACCGGCGTCGCCTGGCAGAACCGCGGTATCAGTTTCTCCCTCGATCCCGCCGCGCTGCAGACCCTGGAACCGGGCCGCAAGCCCTTCCACACCCTCAACCCGGCTCTGGCACTGTTCGACGATGGGCGCACCCTGAGTTACGGCACCATGGGCGGCGAAGGCCAGCCACAGACTCAGGCCGCGATCCTCAGCCGCTACCGCCTGGGTAGCGACCTGCAGGCCGCCGTCAGCGCCCCGCGCTGGCTGCTCGGCCGCACTTGGGGGGATGTAAGCACCACGCTCAAGCTGGAAAGCCGTTTCCCGAGCGAACTGGTCGAGCGGCTGCGCCAGGCCGGGCATGTCATCGATGTGCTGGACGAAGCCTTCAGCGACACCATGGGCCACGCCGGCGCCCTGCTGCGCCATCCCAACGGCATCCTGGAAGGCGCCGCCGACCCGCGTAGCGACGGCAGCGTCTGCGGGCTATAAAACCAGCGCCGCAAAACGAAAACGCCCCGCTCGTGCGGGGCGTTTTCATTGGCGACCAAGCTCGTAGGATGGGTTGAGGAGCAAAGCGACGATACCCATCGGGGATTTACGGGTGCCCCTTGATGGGTATCGCTGCGCTCAACACCATCCTACGATAACGTCTACGTAGCACCACAATCAGTCCTCGGTCTTCCAATTCTTGCGGCTCATGTAATCGCGGGTTTCCTTGACCACGATGCCGGAGAGCAACAACAGGCCGATCAGGTTGGGCAGCGCCATCAGACCGTTGGCGATGTCGGAGAAAGTCCACACCACTTCCAGCGACGTCACTGCGCCGACGAACACCACCATCGAGAAGATCAGCCGATACGGCATCACCGCAACGCGGCCCATCAGCCGCTCCATGCAGCGCTCACCGTAGTACGACCAGCCGAGAATGGTGGTGAAGGCGTACACCAGCACACCGATGGTCACCGTGTAGATACCCCAGCCGCCACCCAGGCCCTGCTCCAGCGCCCAGGCGGTCATCGGCGCGCCCTTGAGGCCTTCCTGCGTCCATGCGCCGGTGACGATGATCGCGAAGGCGGTGAAGGTCACCATGACCAAGGTGTCGAGGAAGGTCTGGGTCATCGAGACCATGGCCTGGCGTACCGGCTTGTCGGTCTTCGCTGCGGCCGCGGCGATGGCGCCCGTACCCAGGCCGGATTCGTTGGAAAAGATGCCCCGCGCCACGCCCATCTGCACGGCCAGAATGATGCTCGAACCAAGGAAACCACCGGCCGCGGCGCTACCGCTGAAGGCATCGGTGAACACCAGTACGATGGCGTCTGGCAGACGGTCGGCGAACACCACCAGCACGGCGATGTTGCTGATGATGTACAGCACGATCATCACCGGCACCACGCCCGCAGCAAAACGGCCGATACTCTTGATCCCACCGATGATCACCACGGCAGTCGCAATGGCCATCACCAAGCCAGTGGCGGTGGGCGAGATGCCCCAGGTGTCATAGAGCTGATGGGCAGCGGTGTTGGCTTGCACCATGTTGCCGATGCCGAACGAAGCGATCGCACCGAAGATGGCAAAAGCGATACCCAGCGTCTTGCCCAGGGTGCCGCCGACACCACGCGTGAGGTAGTACATCGGCCCGCCGCTCTGCTCGCCCCTGGCATCGGTGACCCGGTACTTCACGCCCAGCAGTGCTTCGGAGTACTTGGTGGCCATGCCGACCAGGCCGGTCATCCACATCCAGAACAGTGCGCCCGGGCCACCGATACCGATGGCCGTCGCGACACCCGCGATATTGCCGACGCCGATGGTCGCCGCCAATGCAGTGGCCAGGGCTTGGTAATGGGTGACGTCACCGGGTACGTCGCCCTTTTCCTTGCGCTTTACGAAGGCCAGCCAGAAGGCATGGCCGAGCACGCGGAACTGGATGCCACGCAGGCGAATGGTCAGGTACAAACCGGTGAGCAGCAACAAGGGGATGAGCAGAAACGGCCCCCAGATAAAGCCACTGATGGCCGAGAGCACAGCGAGAAATTGTTCCATCGAGGATGTCCTTCTTGTTCTATCCAGTTGCGGCTCGTGGCCGGCAGGAACGGCACCCGGGGCTGGTAGCGCGGGATGTCGAGGAATGAACGCAGATGCGTCCGTGCAACGTTGGTGACCGCGTTACGAACGCCAGGAACGTAACGAAATGTTAGGCGAATCAATCGATTGCGACGGTGCCGATTGTTGCCAGGACGGCAAGGCTATAACAACTTGCCCGCGAAAGGGGCTGAAAAAACGGGGAATTTCTCTGCTGCGATGCACTGAATCAGTGCGATCGCCTCGCCTGATCGGCCTCCGCCAGAAACTATTCGGCGCACTTCAACGGCTGCTGCCGCCACTGTGCCCAGGCGGCCTCCCAACCATCGCGGTGCGACACGTGTGGCAGGCTGACGGCTTCCATACAACGCGCTTCGCCAAGCCCATCGAGGTAATGGCCCAGGACGTCGGCGGGCACTACGCGATCCTCGTCGCCGACCAGATGACGCTGAGCAATCAGTGCAAGACGTTGACGATAATCCAGCGGCTCCAGGGAGCCATCCAGCGGGCTCAACTGCTGCAGTTGCACCCAATAGCGCGGGCTCAGATTGCCCGCGAGGGTCTGTACGCTGGCGACATCATCACGGCGGGCGGCGAGCAGCAGGGCCAGCGCCGCGCCACCGGAGTAGCCGACCAGTTCGAAGTCACGGTTGCCGTAGCGCGTCTTGATCAGATCGAGGGCGCCGTCGAGGCTGGCCAGCACCTCGTTGCCAAAGCGCCGATTCGTCCACAGCGCGGTTTCGCAGGCATCGCTGCGTACGAACTGACAGGGCCGCGCCAGGTACAGGCTCGGCGTCGGATCGGCGAACGCCAGACGGGCCACCAGCAAGTCGCGGGGAGACGGGTCGAGACTGGGCTGCGAAGGCGTGGCCCAGGCTTGGCCATCGCCCTCCAAATAAACCCGGATGCGCGACGCGGACACCGCGTTATTCGGCGCGCTGAGGAGCAACGGGAAGGGCTTGAGGTCGAGTGTTTGCACGCGCTGGCCCTGCTCGCCCGCCAACTCGTCGAGCCGTTGCAGCGGGGATTGGCAGCCGCTCAATGCAACGGTCAGCGCCACGCCAACAAGCAGCGCGGCTGACCTTACGCGGCTGGCCATCAGCATCCCGTCAGCTTCGCCTCGCGTCGCTCGCCAGGGAAGAAAAATGGCCGCAGACGCACGCCCACGCCATTGCCGATGAACGCCGCCACCAGCCACAGCCACCCGTGCAGGCTACCGGAGGCAATGCCGCTGAAGTAGGCGCCGATGTTGCAGCCATAGGCCAGACGCGAGCCATAGCCGAGTAGCAGGCCACCAATCACTGCGGCGATCAGCGAACGCAGCGGAATGTTCAGGTTCGGCGCGAAACGTCCGGCCAGCCCAGCGGCCAGCAGTGCACCGATGACGATGCCGATATCCATTACCGTGGTGATGTCTTCCCACAGCGGCGCGGCCAGCGCTTGGGCATTGCCCGGTTGTTGCCAGAACGCCCAGGCGGAAACGTCGACACCGGTGCCCTGCAGCACCTTGGCGCCCCACAGCGCGAACGCCGACGTGATGCCCCACGGGCGACCGGCCAGAGCCAGGGTGGCGAAGTTGAGTAGCGCCAGCAGCACTGCGCCCCAGATCAGCGGCCAGGGGCCACGCAGGAAACGCTGCCAGCCCTGCTGCTCACTCGGCGCCGCCCGCTCCAGGCTGCCATGCCGACGCAGCTCCAGACGGGCGCTGATTGCCGCGATGGCGGCGAACAACGCGAGGCTGACCAGCAGCGCGGGCACCAGCCCCAGGCTGGTGACGATGGAGGTTGGCGGCAGGCTCGGCAGGGCCGACCACCACTCCAGATGATGAGTCGCGCCAACGCCACCGATGATGAAGAACAGCAGTGTCACCAGCATCCGCGCGTTGCCGCCACCCACGGTGAACAGCGTGCCGGATGCACACCCGCCGCCCAGCTGCATGCCGATGCCAAAGATGAAGGCACCGACGATTACCGAGGTACCTGCCGGCGCCACCAGCCCCTTGACCGGCTCACCGAACAGCGTGCCCGCCGACAGCGCCGGGAAGAACAGCAGCACGGCAATCGCCAGCATGACCATCTGCGCACGCAGGCCAGCGCCACGGCGCTCGTTGAGCAGCACACGCCAGGCCGAGGTGAAACCGAATGCTGCGTGGTAAAGCACCAGGCCCAACGCACCACCGACGATGAACAGCAACGCCTGACGACCACTCACCGCGAAGGTGAGCGCCAGGGCACCCGCCAGCAGCAGCGCCACGGCAACCAACGGCGTGCCCGGACGATTGGCCGGCGCCGCAGCAGGAATGGAGAGATTCATATAGACCTTCGAATAACCAATTGAAACGGTCGGCCATTGTAGCCCGCCCCGAGCGCCTGGGCAGGCTGATCGTTAGACCGATTCCTGAGAGGGTTATGACACCGCGCTACAACGAATGCCAGCACACGCGATGTGCGAACCCAGCCCAATGGTCAGCGGCGGCTCAGCGACCATGACTGGCTAGCCGAACCGCAGGCACCATCTGCTCAGTACACCCCGTCACGGGCAGCCGGCGGGGTGAACAACCCGGCCGGGTCGCGACGCACCGAACCTTCCTTGATCTCGGCTGCCTCGACGACCTCGACCTGCTCGCCATTCAAAGCCTTCTGCACGGTCTGCTGGGTCAGCGCGCTGGAGAGGATGGTCTTGCCGGAATCGGTGAAGTCATAAACGGTGGACGAGCCCTGCAGCGGCACCGAGGCCAGGCGCTGACCGCGGCTATCGAATACGTCGGCAGTCAGTGCGTGGGTCAGCACTACACCCATGAAGCTCTCGCTCTTCCATTCACGCACGCGAATCGACAGCAGCATGGCATCGGCGGAAGACGCCTGGCTTACCTTGCTATCGACGGCGCGGGCCTTGACGCCTTTGCGCTCGAAACCTCCCAGCAAGGACTTCTGCAGCTCCTGCGCCAGCGGCTCGCCAGAACGGGTGTTGACGTCATAGGGAATGTAATAGCTGCCGCGGATCAGCCCGACGAAATGGCCCTTCTTGTTACCGGACAGCACATAGGGGCGGTCGTCGATGACCTGCACTTCGACGGACTTGGCGAAGGCTTGCGGCACCTCGGGATACGCCTGGGAATAGTCGATTTTGCGGCCATTGGAGCAGGCGGCCAGGCTGAGCAACAGCATGAGGAAAAAGCAGCGACGGAGCATGAAATATCCCTATCAGGGTTGACCTCGCCCCTTCAGGAGCGACGGCTAAAATGCAGAGCTCCGGTGAATCCGAAGCGACGCGGTACGAACGCAGCCGCTGTATGCCAAAGCAGCGGAGCCAACGCAAGCGACGGCGCCGATATGAACAAGGGAAATATGAAAAGTGCGATAGCTGCGGCAAATGCCAGGCAAAAAAAGGGAGCCTTGCCAGGCCCCCAGAGGTGAATTGCTAGCCGTCAGGCTTCGACTTCGATCAACACCTCACCCGGGTTGACCCGGTCGCCTTTGGCCACGTGCACAGCCTTGACGGTGCCGGCGATGGGCGCCTGCACTTCGGTTTCCATCTTCATCGCCTCGGTGATCAGCACGGCCTGCCCGGCCTTTACGGTGTCGCCCTCCTTGACCAGCACGTCGACGATGTTGCCCGGCATGCTGGTGCTCACGTCACCCGGCGCACTGGCGGTGCGGCGCTTGCTGCCGGTGCCACCGGCGACGTAATCGTTGAGCGCCTCGAACACCACTTCTTCGGGCATACCGTCGATGGACAGGTAGAAGTGCCGCTTGCCCTCACCCTTGACGCCGACGCCGGTGATATCCACGCGGTAGCTTTCGCCGTGCACGTCGATGATGAACTCGGTCGGCACACCTGCTCCGCCTACTGCCGCCACACCGCTGCCATCGGGAATAGGTAGCAGCACCTCGGGTTGCAGGCTGCCGGCTTCACGCTCCTCGAGAAACTTGCGGCCTATGTCCGGGAACATGGCGAAGGTCAGCACGTCCTCTTCGGACTTGGCCAGGTCGCCGATCTGCCCGCGCAGCTTGTCCATCTCCGGCTTGAGCAGATCGGCGGGGCGCACGTCGATCACCTCTTCATTGCCGATGGCCTGCTTGCGCAGCGTCTCGCTGACCTTGCCCGGCGCCTGGCCGTAGCCGCCCTGCAGGTAGAGCTTCACCTCGTTGGTGATGGTCTTGTAGCGCTCGCCGGCGAGCACGTTGAAGAACGCCTGGGTACCGACGATCTGCGAGGTCGGCGTGACCAGCGGCGGAAAGCCGAGGTCTTCGCGCACCCGCGGAATCTCCGCCAGTACTTCGTTCATGCGGTTAAGAGCGCCCTGCTCCTTGAGCTGGTTGGCCAGGTTGGAAATCATCCCGCCCGGTACCTGGTTGACCTGCACGCGGGTATCGACGGCGGTGAATTCGCTTTCGAACTGGTGGTACTTCTTGCGTACCGCGTGGAAGTACATGCCGATTTCCTGGATCAGCGAGAGATCCAGGCCGGTGTCGTATTCACTGCCCTTGAGCGCAGCGACCATGGACTCGGTGCCAGGATGGCTGGTACCCCAGGCAAAGCTGGAGATGGCCGTGTCGATATGGTCGGCGCCCGCCTCGATGGCCTTGAGCTGACACATCGACCCCAGGCCCGCAGTATCGTGGCTGTGGATAAATACCGGCAGATCGATCTCGGCCTTCAGCGCCTTGACCAGATCCGCCGTGGCGTACGGCGTGAGCAGACCGGCCATGTCCTTGATGGCGATGGAGTCGATGCCCATTGCCTGCATGGCCTTGCCCTGGGCGACGAAGGCATCGACGGTGTGCACCGGGCTGGTGGTGTAGGCGATGGTGCCCTGGGCGTGTTTGCCGGCGGTCTTCACCGCTTCGATGGCGACGCGCAGGTTACGCACGTCGTTCATGGCATCGAAGATGCGGAACACGTCGATGCCGTTCTCCGCCGCCTTGGCAACGAAGGCGCTGACCACGTCATCGCTGTAGTGGCGATAACCGAGCAGGTTCTGCCCGCGCAGGAGCATCTGCAGACGGGTGTTGGGCAATGCCGCGCGCAGCTCGCGCAGGCGCTCCCACGGGTCTTCCTTGAGGAAGCGCACGCAGGCATCGAAGGTGGCGCCGCCCCAGACTTCCAGCGACCAGTAGCCAACCTTGTCGAGCTTGTCGCAGATCGGCAGCATGTCTTCGGTACGCATGCGGGTGGCCAGCAGCGACTGGTGGGCGTCGCGCAGGATAGTGTCGGTAACCGTGATCTTTCTTGTCATGGTGCGTTCCTCACAGGCCGGCATGGGCGGCGATGGCGGCGGCGATGGCCAGGGCCAGTTCGCCCGGCTTGCGTTTGATCGAGTAGTTGAGCAGCTCGGGATGGTTGTCGACGAAGCTGGTGTTGAAGCGCCCACTGCGAAATTCGTCGTTGGCGAGAATCTGCTGGTAGTAGGTGGCGGTGGTCTTCACACCCTGTACGCGCATGTCGTCCAGCGCACGGGAACCACGGGCCAGGGCCTCTTCCCAGGTCAATGCCCAGACGATCAGCTTCAGGCACATGGAGTCGTAGTACGGCGGAATGGTGTAGCCGGTGTAGATCGCCGTGTCGGTGCGCACGCCCGGGCCGCCGGGGGCGTAGTAACGGGTGATCTTGCCGAACGATGGCAGGAAGTTGTTGCGCGGGTCCTCGGCGTTGATACGAAATTGCAGGGCGAAGCCGCGGTACTGGATGTCTTCTTGCTTGATCGACAGCGGCAGGCCGGAGGCGATGCGAATCTGCTCGCGAACGATGTCGATGCCGGTGATTTCCTCGGTGATGGTGTGCTCCACCTGCACCCGGGTATTCATCTCCATGAAGTACACCTCGCCCTCGGCGAGCAGGAACTCCACGGTGCCGGCGTTCTCGTAGCCCACCGCCTGGGCGGCACGCACCGCCAGGTCGCCGATATAGGCACGCTGTTCAGGGGTCAGTTGCGGGCTGGGGGCGATTTCGATGAGCTTCTGGTTGCGCCGCTGAATCGAGCAGTCGCGCTCGAACAGGTGCACCACATTGCCGAAACTGTCGCCGAGAATCTGCGCTTCGATGTGCTTCGGGTTGACGATGCACTTCTCGAGAAACACCTCGGCCGAACCAAAGGCCTTGGTGGCCTCGGAAATCACCCTTGGAAACGCCTGCTCCAGCTCCTCACGGCTGTTGCAGCGGCGAATGCCCCGACCACCGCCACCGGAAGTGGCCTTGAGCATCACCGGGTAGCCGATGCGGTCACCTTCGAGCAGCGCCTCGGCGATATCCGCCACGTTGCCCTCGGTGCCCGGCGTCACCGGCACGCCGGCCTTGATCATGCTGCGCCGGGCTTCGGTCTTGTCGCCCATGCGGCGGATGACCTCGGCGCTCGGGCCGATGAATTTGATGCCCCGCGAGGCGCAGATTTCTGCCAGCTCGGCGTTCTCGGAAAGAAAACCATAGCCGGGGTGCAGCGCATCGCAGCCGGTTTCCACGGCCAGGTTCACCAGCTTGCGCGGGTTCAGGTAGCCCGCCAGCGGGTCATCACCAATACCGTAGGCCTCGTCAGCACGTTTGACGTGCAGGGCCTGGCGGTCGGCGTCCGAATAGATGGCCACCGAACGAATGTTCATCTCGGCGCAGGCCCGCACGATGCGGACGGCGATCTCGCCACGGTTGGCTATCAGGATTTTCTTGATCACGAGCCAGCATCCTCGATCACGTGAACAGGCGACCCAAACGAGTCGGCGTATGACCGGATATGTCCGCCCGGCCTTGCAACCAACCCTACGCCCGCTAATGGATTAACCAAAATCAATAATTGTTGGGTTATGCATAAGTAAAAACTTATGCTTGGCGAACAAGCATTCACTCGAGTGGTGAAGAAAATTCGCAAGTCATTGTTACGCATGACCTTTCGGCAACTTCAGGTGTTTCGTTCGGTGTGCGACAACCGCTCCTACAGCCGCGCAGCCGAGGAAATGGCCCTGACTCAGCCAGCCGTCAGCCTGCAGATCCGCCAGCTCGAAGAGCTGCTCGATCAGCCGCTGTTCGATTACGTCGGCAAAAAGCTGTACCTGACCGAAGCGGCGGAAGCCCTGCAGCGCGCCAGCGAGGACATCTTCGGGCGCCTGGAGAGCCTCGACATGCAACTGGCCGATCTCAAGGGCTCACTGCAGGGCCAGTTGAGCCTGGCCATCGAGTCCAGCGCCAAGTACTTCATGCCGCACCTGTTCGCCGCCTTCCGCCGCGAGCACCCGGAAGTCAGCCTGCAACTCACCGTAGTCAATCACGCCCAGGCGGTCAGGCGCCTGAGTGCCAACCGCGACGACCTGCTGATCATGTCGCAGGTGCCGGCGGACATGTCTCTGGAATTCCTGCCGTTCCTGAACAACCCGATCATCGCCGTAGCGCCGCCCGATCACCCACTGTGCCAGGCACAATCGTTGCAGCTGCAGGATCTATGCGCCTGGCCATTGCTGGTGCGCGAACCTGGCTCGGGTACCCGGCGAGCCTGCGAGGAGTACTGCCACCAGAAGCGTGCACATTTTGCCCAGCTGCAGGAGGTCGGCTCCATGGAAGGGCAGCGCGAAGGCGTGATTGCCGGTCTGGGTCTGGCCCTGATACCGCGCCATGCGGTGCGCCGCGAGCTGCAGCTGGGCGTGTTGCGTGAGTTGCCCGTGACCGAACTGCCACTGCTGCGCAGCTGGTGCGTGGTGCACCCGCGGGGTAAATACCTGTCGCCAGTTGCCCAGGCCTTCTTCAATTTCGTGCGCAACGAACGCACGCAGATTGGCGCCCTGGCCGAACAGTTCAGCGGCGCGAGCAATTCGCTATAGGGATTTCGTATATGATATCCAAACTCTTCACCTGACCGGTGCAACCGCGTGCCATTACCACCCCTGAACGCCCCCAATCTGGGCATCACTCCGTCTGCCTCCGAGGTGATCACCCGGCACCTGCGCGATGCCATCGTCTCCGGCCATTTCGCCGAAGACGAGCCGGTGCGTCAGGACGACATCGCCAAACTGTTCAACGTCAGCAAGATCCCCGTGCGCGAGGCGCTCAAACGCCTGGAGGCCGAGGGGCTGGTGGTGTTCCAGCGCAACAAGGGGGCGGTGGTCACGCGTATCTCCGAGCCGGAACTGGCGCAGATGTTCGAGGTGCGCATCCTGCTCGAAGACAAGGTGCTGCGCCTGGCCATTCCCAACATGAGCGAAGAGACCTTCGCCCGCGCCGAGCGCATCTGCGAGGAGTTCATCGGCGAGGACGATATTGGCCGCTGGGCCGAACTCAACTGGGAGCTGCACGCCTGCCTCTACGAACCGGCGCAACGTCCGTTCCTGGTCAGCCTGATCCGCTCCATCCACGACAAGCTGGAGCGCTACCTGCGCATGCAGATGAGCCTCTCCGAGGGCAAGGATCGCGCCGACCGCGAGCACCGCGAGATCATCGCCGCCTGCCGCGCCCGTGACATCGAACTGGCGGTCACCCTGCTCGACCAGCACATCATCGGCGTATGCCGCAGCCTGTTCGAGCACCTGCCCGAGCATCGTTGAAGCCGCCGGCGATGGCGGCCACTGGCATTGCCGCGTAAATAGCCCAGCGATGGGCTGAAGCGGATCGCCGCCCGGCCCACCCGGCAAAGTTGCGTGGGCTTTAGATACCGCCTTGCCTCCTCCGCCCAGATCATCAGCCAGCACCACGCAACGGCCCTGGGCACTATGCTGATTTCGTCATCACGCCCGTGCAAATCCTTCAAGCCGCACAGCCCGCCTCACGTCACCCTGTAGCCATCCAAACGGCATACAGGCGCAACTCCCATGAAACGTATCGAGGTTATCGACTCCCATACCGGCGGCGAGCCGACCCGCTTGGTCGTCAGCGGTTTCCCAGACCTGGGCAGTGGCAGCATGGCCGAGCGCAAGCAGCTTCTGGCCAGCGAACATGATAACTGGCGCAGCGCCTGCATCCTCGAACCGCGCGGTAGCGACGTACTGGTCGGCGCCCTGCTCTGCGAGCCCGTCGATCCCAGCGCCTGTGCCGGAGTGATCTTCTTCAACAACACTGGCTACCTCGGTATGTGCGGGCACGGCACCATCGGCCTGGTGGTGTCGCTGGCACATATGGGGCGCATCGGCGCTGGCGTGCACAAGATCGAAACGCCAGTGGGCACTGTGGAGGCGACCCTGCATGAAGATCGCTCGGTCAGCGTGCGCAACGTGCCGTCCTACCGTTACCGCCAGGCCGTCGAACTGCAGGTGCCAGGCTACGGCTCGGTGCAGGGCGATATCGCCTGGGGCGGCAACTGGTTCTTCCTGATCGCCGACCACGGCCAGCGCATCGCCGGTGACAACGTCGAAGCCCTCACCGCTTACACCTACGCGGTACAGAAAGCGCTCGAGGATCAGGGCGTACGTGGCGAGGACGGCGGCCTGATCGACCACATCGAGCTGTTTGCAGAAGATGAACAGCAGGAAGGCTCGCAGCCAAGCGTCGCGAGCGAAGAGGAGGCAAGGCGGGAACTGGCGAAAAAGCGCAGTTTACTGGCTGTAAATGAGCATTTTTCGCCAGCTCCCAACGCAGCATCATCGAGCGCAGCAGCTTCGCTGCGAGCCGACAGCAGGAACTTCGTGCTGTGCCCCGGCAAGGCCTACGACCGTTCGCCTTGCGGCACCGGTACCAGCGCCAAGCTGGCCTGCCTGGCCGCCGATGGCAAGCTGCAACCCGGTGAGATCTGGCGTCAGGCAAGCGTGATCGGCAGCGTGTTCGACGGCTCGTTCGAATGGCAGGACGACAAGGTGATTCCGACCATTCGCGGCCGCGCCAATATCAGCGCCGAGGCGACCCTGCTGCTCGAACAGGACGACCCGTTCGCCTGGGGCATTCGCCCGTGAATCCGACGCGGGTCGCTGATGTGATCGTCATCGGCGCCGGCATCATCGGCGCTGCCTGCGCCCGCGAACTGGCCCGCCGTGGCCAGCAAGTGCTGGTGATCGATGCCGGTCTGCACGGTGCCACCGCTGCCGGCATGGGGCACTTGCTGGTGCTCGATGACAACCAGGCCGAACTCGACATCAGCCGCTACTCGGTGCGCCGCTGGCGCGAGCTGGGCCCGCAGTTGCCGGACGACTGTGCCTACCGTAACAACGGCACGCTGTGGCTGGCCGCCAACGAGCAGGAATTGGCGGCGGCGGAAGCCAAGAGCATCAACCTGCGTGCCGAGGGAATTCGCTGCGAGATGGTCCCGGACACGCCCTGCAGGGGATGGAGCCGATCCTGCGCGATGGCCTGCACGGCGCCCTGCGTCTGCCCGACGACGGCATTCTCTACGCACCGAACACCGCTCGCTGGATGCTCGATGTACCAGGCATCACACAACGCCGCGCCAAGGTCATGGAGCTGGACGGCAACCGCGTACGCCTCGAAGACGGCGGCTGGCTGAGCGCCGATGCCGTGGTGCTCGCCAACGGCATCCAGGCCGTGGAGTTGTGCCCGGAGTTGCCCATCGCGCCGAAGAAAGGCCACCTGTTGATCACCGATCGCTACCCGCATCCGGTTACCCACACCATCACCGAGCTGAGTTACCTGACCAGCGTGCACAACACCAGCGGCGCCTCGGTGGCCTGCAACATTCAGCCGCGGCCGACGGGCCAGCTGTTCATCGGTACCTCCAGGCAGTTTGACACCCTTGATCCTGAAGTCGAGGGCTGGTTGCTGGCACGCATGCTCAAGCATGCCGCGAGCTATGCGCCAGGCCTGGCGCAACTCAATGGCATCCGCGCCTGGGCGGGCTTTCGTGCTGCCACGCCAGACGGCATGCCGCTGATTGGCGAACACCCCGCGCAGCCCGGCCTATGGCTGGCGGTCGGCCACGAAGGGCTGGGTGTTACCGCTGCGCCGGGTACTGCCGATCTACTGGCCGCACTGCTGTTCAACGAGGCCGAGCCAATCCCTGCGGCGGCATATTCGCCGCGACGTTACCTGAGCCAAGCTGGAGACCCCGCCCATGCCTGACCTGCATCTCGACGGCCGCCCGCTCAGCGTAGCGCCGGGCACCACGGTCGCCGCAGCCCTGGCGCTGGGCGGTGATGGCAGCGCGCGCACCTCGGTCAGCGGCCAGCGCCGTGCGCCACTGTGCGGCATGGGCGTCTGCCAGGAATGCCGGGTGACCATCGACGGCCTGCGCCGCCTGGCCTGCCAGACTCTTTGCCGGGATGGCATGCGCGTGGAGACGCGGCCATGAGCGAACAGACGGAAGTACTGATCATCGGTGCCGGCCCGGCGGGCCTGTCGGCAGCGCTGGCCGCCGCCAACGACGGCGTGCAGGTGGTGCTGCTCGACGATAACCCGCTGCCCGGTGGGCAAATCTGGCGGGACGGCGCTCAGGCCAGCATCCCCGCACAAGCCCGCCGCCTGCGCGATGCGGTGGATGCACACCGCAATATCCAGCGTCACGCCGCCACTCGCGTGGTGGCACGATCCGGCAGCCATGCACTGCTGGTGGAAGATCCCGAGCGCGGCTGGGTGATCGCCTACCGCAAGCTGATCCTGTGTACCGGTGCGCGCGAGTTGTTACTGCCGTTTCCCGGTTGGACATTGCCCGGTGTTACCGGTGCCGGTGGCCTGCAGGCGCTGATCAAAGGCGGGCTGCCGGTAGCCGATGAACGCATCGTGATCGCCGGCAGCGGCCCACTGCTGCTGGCCAGCGCGGATACAGCGAAACACAACGGAGCCAGGGTGCTGCGCATCGCCGAGCAGGCATCGGTAGGCGCAGTCGCCGCCTTCGCCGTGCAGCTGCCGCGCTGGCCGCACAAGCTGTTGCAGTCCTTCAGCCTGTTCGACGGCGGTTACCGCCCTGGCACCCGGATCGTCGCCGCACTGGGCAAGGATCGCCTGGAGGGCGTACGCCTGCAGCGCGGCGGCAAGATCGAAGAGCTGGAGTGCGAGCGCCTCGCCTGCGGTTTCGGCCTGATTGCCAACGTGCAACTGGGGCAGGCCCTTGGCTGTGCGCTGGGTAACAACGCCATCAAGGTGGATGCCTGGCAGGCCACCGATGTGAGCGGTATCTACGCCGCAGGCGAGTGCACCGGCTTCGGCGGCAGCGAGCTGGCCCTGGTCGAGGGCAGCATCGCCGGCCATGCCGCAGCCGGTAACCGCGAGGCTGCGCAACACTTGTGGAAAGGACGCGCGCGCTGGCAGCGCTTTGCCGACGAGTTGAACAAGCGATTTGCCCTCGACCCAGCACTCAAACGCCTTGCCGAGCCGGATACCCTGCTGTGCCGCTGCGAGGACGTGCCCTACGCCGCCGTAGCCGCGCACAGTAGCTGGCGCGAAGCGAAGCTGGCGACCCGCTGCGGAATGGGCGCCTGCCAGGGCCGGATCTGCGGCGCGGCCACCCAATACCTGTTCGATTGGCAGCCTGCGGCGCCCCGCCCACCTTTCGGCCCGACTCGAATCGAAACCCTGATGCAACTGGAAAGCGCGGCCCAGAGCGCCCAATCGTAGAAATGAATCTCATTTGTAAAAAGGTGTTCCAGTGCTCCATCAAACGGTAACAAACCGAGTAGTGCGGTAACGCTTTCAGCAGCTGAAAACCGTTACGCAAAAACCATAAATAACTAAGCCTTTGAAAAATATAGATATTCTAAAATTGGCACAGGATATGCTCTATGTTCCGCACAACAAAAATAACAAGACACATCTGATAACAAGAACAAAACAACGGCTCTAGCATAAGAAAGACAAAATCGCAGAGACGCAGCTAACTGATTTCTTTGGAGAGGACCGCCCTCGGGCTTGTACCGCAACCGGGTCGAGAACAATAAAACTGCTTTGTAAGGCAGCGACAGACGGGTTGGATCTTCGGATCACGGCAACATCAGCGTCCAAACAAATCCGTTCGCTCTTGGCCCCCTTTGGGGGCCGCGGCTAAAACAAGAACAAAAGGCCGGTAGCACTAATAAGAACGATGATTCGAATAAGATTTAGGGGAGCTTCGGCTCCCCTTTCTGCTTTCTGGCGTTCAGCCTTGTTTCCCTCCCCATGGCTATGGCAGTTCCTTTTCCTATCCAAATACCCCGAGAATCGCCTCTGGGCCGCATCTCTGCGTCTTGTGGGTAACTCAGGGCCTTATCGTAGGAGCGGGGGGCGCCTAGCCCTTGCCGGCGATTGACGGCCATAACGTGCATCTACTGATCGGCCACCACCGCATTGCTCGCAAGCGAGCTCCTACCGATTGTTGCTACCTCTCACGACCCCGCGGCGAATGGCAGGCGCGCTGCAGATTCTTTTGGATAGCCACAATCGCTTCGCCCCGAGGGCGGGGCTCCTACAGATTGTTACGGCCTCTCGCGATCCTGTAGGAGCTGCGACCTCGCAGCGAATGGCGGGCGCGCTGCAGATTCTGTTGGATGGCCATCATCGCTTCGCCCCGAGGGCGGGGCTCCTACAGGGTGTGGATAACTCATGTGCCTCAGCCATGAATTTCAGCCACCCGAATCGCAGGCATGAAAAAGGCCGCATCGCCTTTCGGGCGATGCGGCCTCGATTACCGTACAGGCGAACTTACGGCAGCGCGTAGGCGATCACATAGTCACCGCGATCTGGCGACTGACGGGCACCGCCGGCCGTTACCACGATGAACTGCTTGCCGGTCTTCGGCGACACGTAGGTCATTGGCGTGCCTTGGCTACCAACCGGCAGGCGCTGTTTCCAGACTTCCTTGCCGGTGCCGCTATCGAAGGCGCGCAGGTAGTAGTCCTGGGTACCGGCGAAGAACACCAGGCCGGACTGGGTCGCCAGCGAGCCGCCCAAGGTCGGCATGCCGACCGGCATCGGCAGGCGCATCTTGATACCCAGCGGATCGGTATCTTCGACGGTACCGACCGGCACCTGCCAGGCGATCTTCTGGGTTTTCATGTCGATAGCGGTGAGCGTGCCGAACGGCGGCGCCTGGCATGGAATGCCAGCCAGCGACAGGAAGCGGTTTTTGTTGACCGCATAGGGCGTGCCCTTGAGCGGTACAGCACCCATGCCGGTGTTGACGGCTTCACCACCCGACGAGGCCGCGCCACGATTCTCTGCCGGGGTCATCTGCACCCACAGGCCAAGACGCATGTCGTTGACGAAGATGTAGTCGTTGACCGGGTCGGTGGACAGGCCACCCCAGTTCATCCCACCCAGGGAACCCGGGAAGCTCAGCGACACATCGGTGCCCGGTGCGGTGTAAAGGCCTTCGTAACGCATCTGCTTGAAGTTGATACGGCACAGCATCTGGTCGAAAGGCGTGGCGCCCCACATGTCCGACTCGGTCAGCGTCTGCGCACCGATCTGCGGCATGCCCACCGACAGCGGCTGCTTGAGCACGTACTGCTCGCCCTTGATGTCCGCCGCCTTGACCGTTACATCAGCGACTTCAGTCAGCGGTTGGCCGGTGGCACGGTCGAGCACGAAGATCTGACCGGCCTTGGTGCCGATCACCACGGCTGGCACCTTGCTGCCGTCGGCTTTGGGGAAATCGATCAGGCTGGGCTGCATCGGCAGGTCGAAGTCCCAGAGGTCGTTGTGCACGGTCTGGTAGACCCACTTTTCCGCACCGGTGGTGGCGTCCAGGGCGAGGATCGAGGCGCCGTACTTGTGATTCAGCTCGGTGCGCTCGGCACCGTAAAGGTCGGTGGACGGGCTGCCCATGGGCAGGAACACGGTGTTCATCGCCGGATCGTAGGACATCGGCGCCCACGAGTTCGGCGTGCTGCGCACATAGGTCTGGTCACCGGACGGAGCCTGACGATCTTCAGGGTTACCCGGGTCGAACGCCCAGCGCATGGCACCAGTGACCACATCGAAACCACGGATCACGCCACCCGGCATGTCGGTCTGCACGTTGTCGGCCACACGCCCACCCACCACGACGGTGGTACCGGCCAACAGCGGCGGCGAGGTGAGTTGGTAATGCGGATCCGGCGCAGCGCCCAGACCGGCCTTCAGGCCGACCTGGCCATTCTCGCCGAAGCCTTCGCAAAGTGCGCCGGTGTCGGCATCTACCGCGATCAGGCGGGCGTCGATGGTGTTGGTCAGCAGACGACGACGGCAGTTGGCGCCTTCGGCGATGGCCACGGTCGGCACCGCGACGGCACCCGCAGCATCAGGCTGCTGCAGTGGCGCATCGGCGTCGAAGTAGGCCAGGCCACGGCAACGCTGCCAGACCGAAGCCTGGGCGTTGATGTCGTTGCGCCACAGCTCGCTGCCGGTATCGGCGTCGAGGGCGATGATGTTGTTGTGTGGGGTGCAGATGAACACCTTGTCACCCACCTGCAGCGGAGTGAGCTGATCTTCGGCACCGTTGCCGTTGCTCTCGGCCACGTCGCCGGTGTGATACGTCCAGGCGACCTGCAGGTCCTTCACGTTGGCACGGGTGATCTGATCCAGGGCCGCAAAACGGCTTCCACCAGCGGTATTGCCGTAATGCTCCCAGTTCTTCTGGGCCTGGGTCGGATCGACCGGCTGCACGGCCGGGCCGTCGCCGCTGGCCGCCACGGTGGGGTGGGCCACGAAGGTGCCGCTGAAGCTGGCGATCAGCGCCACCGCCAGCAGGGCTGCCAGCGCATAGGCGCCACGCCCACCGCGATCACCAGCGGCCTTCTTCAAAGTCGGGTAGATCAGCGCGACGACTAGAGCGATCACACCAAAGGTGAACAGGCGTGAGAACAGTGGCCAGAACACCAGACCGACATCGACCAGTGCCCAAATCACGGTACCGAGCAGCGCCAGGGCGAACAGCCAGGCGCCCGAGGGTTTGCGAGCTGCGATCAGCGCGCCGCTGGCCAGTACGGCCAGGCCCATGATCAGGAAGTACCAACTGCCGCCGAGGCTGGCCAGATAAGCACCGCCGCCGAGCAAGACAAGGCCGACCAGGGCGATCAATACGCCGACGATCAGCAATAGTGCACGTGTGCCGCGCTGGGCACCTTTACCCTCATTCATCGTTTTATCCTGTTTTTCACAAACACAGAGACACAGCATCGACGCCGCTAACACTAAGGATAGTCGCCGATACTGTTTGTAATAATTGGTATGAGCGCCAGTGTGCACCGAAACGGAACAGGTCGCACCTGTAAATTAACCAAACGGTACATTTTCCTGCGTCAATCCGACGCGGTAGGCTCAGCGCCTTCTGATCAGCCGCCACCCGCCATGCAAACTCTGCTGCCAGCCGCTCTACATCAAGACTTACCCGCGCTGATCGCCAGCCTTCGGCAGATCGAGCCGCTGCTCGATGCCATGCCCGAGGTGGTGTTTTTCATCAAGGACACGCAAGCGCGTTACGCGCTCGTCAACCAGACACTGACGCAGCGGCTGGGCTTCAAGAGCAAGGCCAAGCTGCTCGGGATGACCGCCGAGCAGGTGTTCCCGGACAGCTTCGGGCCTTCCTACACGGCGCAAGATCGACGGGTACTCACAGACGGTGACCATCTCGCCGATCAGCTGGAGCTGCATCTTTATTATGGCAATCAGCCCGTCTGGTGCCTGACCCATAAACTGGCGCTACGCAATCAGGCCGGGGAGATCATTGGCGTGGCCGGGATTTCCCGAGACGTGCAATTGCCGCAATCGAGCCACCCGGCCTATCCGAAGCTGGCAGCGGTGGACGCTTATATCCGCGAGCACTTCGCCCGGCCGATCAGCCTGGCCGAGCTCACCGAGCTGGCCGGTCTGTCGGTGGCGCAACTCGAGCGCCACTGCAAGCGCATCTTCCAGCTCACCCCGCGACAGATGATCCACAAGGCGCGCCTTGGCGAGGCCAGTCGCCTGCTGTTGCAGGACTTGCCGATCACCGAAATCGCCCTGCGCTGCGGTTACACCGATCACAGCGCCTTCAGCCGCCAGTTCCGGGCGCTGACCGGGCTGACGCCGAGCCAGTTCCGCGACTCGCATAACCGGTGATACCTGCTAGTGTTCCGAAATGGGGCGCTGGCGCGATGACATTGCTCCCATCTGTAACATCCCGCCGCCGGCGATAACCGTCGATTCCTTTCCGATCTCTGCTCAACCCGCGCCCCGCAGGGCCTCCACGCGCAAGCGTCGAAACAGGCACAGCCGTTGCATATGAAATATCGTATACGAAATTTCCTATAACGATTGTCTGCACAGTTTCGAGGCTCCTATGAAAAACCCCGCTTTTGCCGTAGCCCTCAGCGCAGTACTTAGCACCACCCTGATTGGCACCGCACACGCCGACAAACTCGACTCGATCATCGAATCCGGCAAGCTGCGCTGCGCAGTCACCCTGGATTTCCCGCCCATGGGCTCGCGTGACGACAAGAACCAGCCGATCGGCTTTGACGTCGACTACTGCAACGACTTGGCGAAAGTGCTCGGCGTCGATGCCGAAGTGGTGGAAACACCGTTCCCGGATCGTATCCCTGCGCTGGTTTCCGGCCGTGCCGACGTGATCGTCGCCTCCACCTCCGACACCCTGGAGCGCGCCAAGACCGTAGGCCTGACCGTGCCTTACTTCGCCTTCCAGATGGTCGTGCTGACCCGCGACGACACCGGGATCAGCAAATACGAAGACCTCAAGGGCAAGGCCGTGGGTAACACCAGCGGCACCTACGAAGCCATCGCTCTCGAGAAGGACGTGAAAGCCTGGGGCGACGGTAGCTTCCGCGCGTACCAGTCGCAGAACGACACCATCCTCGCTGTCGCTCAGGGCCACATCGCCGCCACCGTGGTCACCAACACCGTAGCCGCTGCCACCCTCAAGTCCGGCAAGTACAAAGGCCTGAAAGTGGTCGGTGATGCGCCCTACGTCGTCGACTACGTGTCCCTCGCAGCCAAGCGTGACGAGTACGGCCTGATCAACTACCTCAACCTGTTCGTCAACCAACAGGTACGCAGCGGCCGTTACGACGAGCTGTGGAAGAAGTGGGTCGGCGACGAAATCAAACCGGCCAACCTGACCGTGCCGGGTGTGTACTACTGATCAACGGCCATTCCTAGGGTGGGTTGAGGCGCAGCGCCTAACCCGCGTGGCCCGACCCACCCGACCAGCAACACCCACGATTTCATGCTCGCGCGCCCCATGGCGCCGGGCTTTTTATTCACGCCTGGAGCCATCGATGCCAACAGTCGCTGACCATGCCTCGACCCACCTGCCAGCCTGCGCCATTCAGGGCCGCAGCCTGGTCGCCGGGTGTGCCGAGGGTGAGTTGCTGTTCGCCGAGATGGGCCTGAGTTTCTGGGGCGGCGTCGACCCGTTCACGGGCGAGGTGATCGACCGTCATCACCCGCTCAGTGGCCAGAATCTGGCGGGCCGCGTGCTGGCGATCCCCAGCGGCCGCGGCTCCTGCACCGGCAGCAGCGTGATGATGGAGCTGCTCAGCGGCGACCACGCGCCTAGCGCCCTGGTGCTCGCCGAGGCCGACGAGATCCTCACGCTGGGCGTGCTGGTGGCTGAACTGCTGTTCCAGCGTTCCATTGCCGTGCTGTGCATCGGTCACGAAGCCTTCACCCGCTTGCGTGGCCAGGCTTACGCCCGCCTCGACGGTGAGCGGCTGCAGCTTTATCCACAGCGCCCCGCCGATGCCCGGCCGACAGGTGTGGCTTCAATACATCAGCAGCCGCTGTTCGCCAGCGCCCTGCAATTGAACGAAAGCGACCGTGCCCTGCTCGACGGTAGCCAGGGCAAGGCGGCACAGGTCGCCATGCAGCTGGTGCTGCGCATGGCAGACCTGCAGAGCGCCAGCGAACTGCTGGATGTCACCCAGGCGCATATCGACGGCTGCATCTACACCGGCCCGGCCAGCCTGCGCTTCGCGGAGCAACTGGTGGCCTGGGGAGCCAAAGTAAGGGTTCCCACCACCCTCAACTCGATTTCCGTGGATCAGCGCCGCTGGCGTGCACTGGGCATCGATGCCGCATTCGGCGAACCGGCCAGTGCACTCGGCGATGCCTACATGGCCATGGGCGCCCAGCTCAGTTTCACCTGTGCGCCCTACCTGCTGGACAGCGCGCCGGCCGAGGGCGAGCAGATCGTCTGGGCCGAGTCCAACGCGGTGGTCTACGCCAACAGCGTGCTTGGGGCACGAACCCTCAAATATCCCGATTACCTGGATATCTGCATCGCCCTCACCGGCCGCGCGCCCAAGGTCGGCTGTCATCTCGACGAGCACCGCATGGCCAGCCTGCAGATTCAGCTGCCAGAGCTCGCCGAGCTGGACGATGCCTTCTACCCGCTGCTCGGCTATCACGTCGGCCTGCTCTGCGGCAGCGGCATTCCGCTGGTACGCGGCCTGGAGAAGGCCCAGCCGAGCCTGGACGATCTCAAGGCCTTTGGCGCAGCATTCGCCACCAGCTCGGCAGCACCGCTGTTCCATATCGCCGGGGTGACCCCGGAAGCCAAGCACCCGCAGAACGTTATCCACAGCGGCCAGCCGACGCCCACCGAGCAGGTCACCCTCGCCGATCTGCGCCGCAGCTGGGACGAACTCAACAGCGCTGATGACGCCGAGGTAGGGCTGATCGCGCTCGGCAATCCGCATTTCTCGCTCAGTGAATTCGCCCGCCTCGCCGAACTGTGCGCGGGCCGCAGCAAGCACACTCAGGTAAGCCTGGTGATCACCTGTGGCCGGGCGATTCACGAGCAGGCCCGCGCGGCCGGTTACCTCACCGTGCTGGAAGCCTTCGGTGCGACGCTGGTGACCGACACCTGCTGGTGCATGCTCGGCGAGCCGGTGGTGCCGACCACTTGCCGCACCCTGATGACCAATTCGGGCAAATACGCCCATTACGCGCCAGGGCTGGTCGGCCGTTCGGTGCACTTCGCCAGTCTGGCCGAGTGCGTCGACGCCGCCTGTTCGGGCCAGGCCAGCGGCCGTCTGCCGCGCTGGCTGCAACCGGCTTCCCCTGTGGAGAACCCCACGCATGTTTGACTACACCTTCCATTGGCGCCAGGCATTCAAGGCTCTGCCCGACATGCTCGCCGGCGCCTGGGTGACCTTCGAGACGGCCGCCCTGTCGATGATCTTCGGCGTACTCATCGCCCTCGCCCTGACGGTGATGCGCGAGCTGAAGAACCCCGTGGCCCGTGGCTTCGCCAATGGCTGGGTATCCATCGCGCGCAACACGCCGTCGCTGTTCCAGATCTACATCCTGTACTTCGGTCTGGGCTCGATGGGCTGGCACGTCAGCTCCTGGGTCGCGCTGCTGGCCGGCATCACCTTCAACAACGCCGGTTACCTGGCGGAGAACTTCCGCGGTGGCCTCAAGGCCGTGCCCGACACCCAGGTGCGTGCCGCGCGCTCGCTGGGCATGAGCGCCTTTCAGGCCTACCGGATGATCGTCGTGCCGCAGCTGCTGCGCATCGTCTTCTACCCGCTGACCAACCAGATGGTCTGGGCCGTATTGATGACCTCGCTGGGGGTGATCGTCGGCCTCAACAACGACCTCACCGGCGTCACCCAGGACTACAACGTCAAGACCTTCCGCACCTTCGAGTTCTTCGCCATCGCGGCGGTGCTGTATTACCTGATCGCCAAGGCGATCGTAGCGGTTGCCCGGCTGCTGGCCTGGCGCCTGTTCCGTTACTGAGGAAGCACCCACATGTTCGATACCAGCTTCACCTGGAACGATTTCCTCTACCTGCTCGACGGTGCCTGGGTCACCCTGCAGCTGACCTTCTGGGCCATCCTGCTGGGCTCCTTCGCCGGCCTGCTGTTCGGCCTGCTGCGTGCCCTGCTGCCCCGCGCCACCCTGCCGCTGGCCTGGGTACTCGACGTGTTTCGCAGCGTGCCACTGCTCATCCAGTTCGTGCTGTTCAACTCGTTCAAGAGCATCGCCGGCATTGATATCAGCGCCTTCGCGGTGGGCTGCATCGTGCTGGGCATCTACGCCGCCGCCTACTTCACCGAGATCGTGCGAGCCGGTGTGCTGTCGGTGCCGTTTACGCTACGCCGCGCCAGCCGCTCCCTGGGCCTGAGTTATCTGCAGGACCTGCGCTACATCGTCCTGCCGATGGCCACGCGGGTAGCCTTCCCTGGCTGGCTGAACCTGGTGCTCAGCGTGATGAAGGACACCGCGCTGGTCATGTGGATCGGCATCGTCGAGCTGCTGCGCGCCTCGCAAACCATCGTCACACGCATTCAAGAGCCGCTGCTGGTGCTGTGCATCGCCGGCCTCATCTACTACGTCATGAGCCTGGTGGTCGCCCGCCTTGGCGCCCGTCTGGAAAGAAGGTGGCAGGAAAATGATTGAGATCGACAACGTATACAAATCCTTCGGCGAGCTCGAAGTGATCAAGGGCGTCAGCCTGACCGTGAACAAGGGTGAAGTGGTGTCGATCATCGGCGGCTCCGGCTCCGGCAAATCGACCCTGCTGATGTGCATCAACGGCCTGGAGTCGATCAAGAGCGGCAGCATTCGCGTTGACGGCACCGAAGTGCATGCACCGGGCACCGACATCAACAAGCTGCGGCAGAAGATCGGCATCGTGTTCCAGCAGTGGAACGCCTTCCCGCACCTGACGGTGCTGGAAAACGTCATGCTGGCGCCGCGCAAGGTGCTCGGCCTGAGCAAGCAGGAAGCCGAGGCCATCGCCGTGCAGCAACTGACCCACGTGGGCCTGGCCGACAAGCTCAAGGTGTTTCCCGGCAAGCTGTCCGGCGGCCAGCAGCAGCGCATGGCGATCGCCCGCGCCCTGGCCATGAGCCCCGATTACATGCTGTTCGACGAGGCCACCAGCGCCCTCGACCCGCAGCTGGTCGGCGAAGTGCTCGACACCATGCGCATGCTCGCCGAAGACGGCATGACCATGGTGCTGGTAACTCACGAGATTCGCTTCGCCCGTGACGTGTCCGACCGTGTGGCGTTCTTCCGCAACGGCCTGGTGCACGAGATCGGCGCGCCCGAGCAGGTGCTCGGTAATCCACAGCGACCGGAAACCGCCGACTTCCTCAAGTCGGTTCATTAAGAGGACTGCCCCGTGCGCTCCAGCAAAGTCATTCATGTGGTCAGCTGCCACGCCGAAGGTGAGGTCGGCGACGTCATCGTCGGCGGCGTCCCGCCACCACCTGGCGATACCCTGTGGCAGCAGTCACGCTGGATAGAACAGGACGACTTCCTGCGTAACTTCGTGCTCAACGAACCGCGCGGCGGCGTGTTCCGTCACGTCAACCTGCTGGTGCCGGCGAAGAACCCCAAGGCGCAGATGGGCTGGATCATCATGGAGCCGGCCGATGTGCCGCCGATGTCCGGCTCCAACTCGCTGTGCGTAGCCACCGTGCTGCTCGACAGCGGCATCCTGCCGATGACCGAACCGCAGACGCGCCTGACGCTGGAGGCCCCCGGCGGCCTGGTGGAAGTGATCGCCGACTGTCGCGACGGCAAGGCCGAGCGGGTCGAGGTGAAGAACGTACCGTCGTTCGCCGACAAGCTCGACGCCTGGATCGAGGTCGAAGGCCTGGGGTCGCTGCAGGTCGATACCGCCTACGGCGGTGACAGCTTCGTAATCGCCGATGCGCGTCACCTGGGTTTCGCCATCCAGGCCGATGAGGCAGCCGATCTGGTCGCCGTGGGCCTGCGCATCACCAAAGCCGCCAACGAGCAGCTCGGTTTCCAGCACCCGCTGAACCCGGACTGGAGCCATATCTCCTTTTGCCAGATTGCTGCCCCGGTGATTCACGAGAACGGCATCGCCACGGGCGCCAATGCGGTGGTCATCCGTCCCGGCAAGATCGACCGCTCGCCCTGCGGCACCGGCTGCTCGGCGCGCATGGCAGTGCTGCACGCCAAAGGTCAGCTGGCGGTGGGCGAACGCTTCATCGGCCGCTCGATCATCGGTTCCGAATTCCACTGCCGCATCGACTCGCTGACCGACGTGGCAGGTCGCCCGGCGATCTACCCCTGCCTATCCGGCCGCGCGTGGATCACCGGCACTCACCAGCACCTGCTCGACCCGAGCGATCCCTGGCCAACGGGCTATCGCCTGTCGGATACATGGCCGGTGGAGCTGAAGCTTTAATAGGTACTTCATGATCTCGTCGACTAGCAAAAAGCACGTCGATTGAGAGGCTGCAAAGCAGGAGCGGCCATACATAGGGTGGATCGGGGCGCGTAGCCGACGCTTTTTTCATCCACCGTAACGATTGCAGAGCGGTGGATGGGTCGAGCCACGTAGGTGAGGCGTCATCCACCTTACGGCCTGAAAGTTTGAAGTCCGCCGGTTCGCCGGCGCTATGAACCGGGTGTTAAGCCCAACAACGGAAAACAGACGGCCCGATACGGCTTTTTGCTTTCGTATACGAAATACTTTTACTCTGTCCAGGAGGCAACACCATGAACAGCAACATCTTCACCGGCACCATTCCCGCGCTTATGACCCCGTGCACCGCCGACCGCAAGCCGGATTTCGACGCGCTGGTGCGCAAGGGCAAAGAACTGATCGAGGCCGGCATGAGCGCGGTGGTCTACTGCGGTTCCATGGGCGACTGGCCGTTGCTCACCGAAGCCCAACGCCAGGAAGGGGTGGCACGCCTGGTCGCTGCCGGCATCCCGACCATCGTCGGCACCGGTGCGGTGAACAGCCGCGAAGCTGTTTCCCATGCTGCCCACGCCGCCAAAGTTGGCGCCCACGGTCTGATGGTCATCCCGCGCGTCTTGTCCCGTGGCGCTTCGCCAGCCGCCCAGGAAGCGCACTTCGCCGCCATTCTCGAAGCAGCGCCAGAGCTTCCGGCAGTGATCTACAACAGCCCGTACTACGGCTTCGCGACCCGCGCCGAACTGTTCTTCAAGCTGCGCCGCAAGTACGCCAACCTGATCGGCTTCAAGGAATTCGGCGGTGCCGCCGACATGCGCTACGCCGCCGAGCACATCACCTCGCAGGATGAAGACGTGATTCTCATGGCTGGCGTCGATACTCAGGTGGTGCACGGCTTCGTCAATTGCGGCGCGACTGGCGCCATCACCGGTATCGGCAATGCCCTGCCGCGCGAAGTGCTGCAACTGGTCGAACTGAGCAAGAAGGCCGCCAAGGGCGACGCCGTTGCCCGCCGCCGCGCCCTGGAGCTGTCCGAGGCGCTGAACGTGCTGTCGTCCTTCGACGAAGGCACCGACCTGGTTCTCTACTACAAGCACCTGATGGTGCTCAATGGCGACCAGGAATACGCCCTGCACTTCTACGAAACCGATGCCCTCAGCGACGCCCAGCGTAACTACGCCGAGACGCAGTACACGCTGTTCCGCCAGTGGTACGCCAACTGGTCGGCCGAAAACAACGCCGCCTGATCGCTGTACGTCGGCCGGGTGCCTCCAGCGCATCCGGCCGAGCGGGTGCAATGCATCACGCTGTGCGAAGCCATTGCGGCCGCAGCGCTGAGCTGACCCGTTTGTCACTACACGGCGAAGACCGTGCCCACGCCAAGCCATCACGGCCAACGCGCTGGCCAACCGTCCGCACCTGCCGGATGTCGGCCTGTAACAACCGCTACAGCTGCATGGATGCGGGAGGCCACCCCTCCCGCTTCTTTGGCCTCATCTGCCTTGCCTGATAGATGCGCACGCCGCGCACCTGGCAAACACATAAAGACCAAGGGGAACAGGATGATCAACAAGACCACTCAGCTTTTTGCCGCTCTCGGCCTGGCGCTTTGCTGCGCCACCACCCAGGCGGCCAGCTACACCTATTCGGTGCCGACTTCAGTGCCGGAAGGCAGTTTCTTCTTCGACAACTTCCTCAAACGCTTCGCCAGCAACGCCGCCCTGCTCACCGATGGCGAGGTGAAGATTCGTCCGATCGGCGCTGGCGTCATCGTGCCGCCGTTCCAGGTCTACGAATCGGTACAGAACGGCGTGCTCAAGGCTGGCCACTCCACGCCTACCTATCTGGTCAATCAGGACCCGCTGAACAACGTGTTCGCCGGCTACCCGGGCGGCATGTCCGGTGAAGAAACCCTGGCCTGGCTGTATGAAGGCAACGGCCTCAAGTACCTGCAGGAGTTCCGCCGCAAGAACATGGGCCTGCACAGCCTGGTCGTCGGCGTCGGCAGCACTGAAGTGCTGGCCCACTCCAACAAGAAGATCGAAAAACTCGAAGACTTCAAGGGCCTGAAATTCCGCACGGCCGGGGCCTGGGCCGAAGTGATTCAGCAGGTCGGCGCATCACCCACCGTAGTACCGCCGGGCGAGATCTACACCCTGCTGCAACGCAAGGGCGTGGATGCCGTCGAGTGGGCGACGCCAGGTGCCAACCTGACCGAAGGCTTCCATGAAGTGGCGCCTTACCTGCTCACCCCCGGCGTGCATCAGCCGTCGTTCGTCTGGGAGTTCTTCATGACCGAGGAGAACTGGAACGCCATCGACGAGAAGACCCGCGCCAAGCTGGAAGAGGCCGCCAAGCTGACCACGATGCAAAGCTACTTCCACTTCCTCGACAGCGACATGAAGGCCATGCAGACCTACCGCAAGGCCGGCATCGAGATCATCGAGCTGGACAAGAGCATCACCGACGACCTGGCTCAGCGCGGTAACAAGCTGATCGCCGACAAGCTGGAAGCACGCAAGGCCGACGACATCGACGCCAAGGCCATCTTCAAGGACTACAGCGACTACCTGCAGCGCTGGTCGGAAAACTCCTCCTATCTCTACAGACACTAAGCCGCACGACTGGCACCTCTAAAAACCACCTGCTTGGGCATGACTGCGTTAACAGCACGCTGAAAATGCTGATTTACAGCCAGTAGATCTGCTTTTTCGCCTGTTTTCGCCGTGTTCTGCCTGCTCCAGGTTTTTAGACGCGCCCTGACGAGACAAGACCGGCCACCCAGGTGGCCGGTCACAGGAGGCGTTATGAACACCAAATGGTACAACTGGCCGGCGCAGATTCTGCTCGCCGTGGCCTCGAGCATGGCGTTGATCATGGTGCTGGTGATGATCTACGAGGTCTTCGCCCGCTATGCCCTCAATAGCCCGACGCTCTGGGCCTTCGATATTTCCTACATGCTCAATGGCTGCATCTTTCTGCTCGGCTGCGCCTACGCGCTGAAGGAAGAAACCCATGTCCGTGTCGACTTCCTTTCCTCGCGGCTCAAGCCCGCCGCCCAGCGCTGGCTCAATGCGGCCTTCTACCTGCTGGTGCTGGTACCCACCATCGGTGGCCTGACCTTCGTCGCCAGCCGGCGCGCCTGGCACGCCTTCGTCTCTGGCGAGGTCGAGCACGTCAGCCCCTGGGCGCCCGTCATGTGGCCGTTCTACCTGGCATTGGCGGTTGGCCTCGCCGGCCTGACCTATCAGCTCATCGTCGATGCCGTGCTGTTCATCGGCAATCGCAAGCAGCCCGGCACCAAGGAACACTGACCGATGATGGAATACATACCTGTACTGATGTTCGCCCTGCTGTTCCTGTTCATCTTCCTCGGCATTCCGGTGTCCTTCTCGCTGATCAGCGTGTCGTTCCTGTTCGGCATGTTCCTGTTCGGCGACAACATCCTTCAGCAAATGTACGGCTCGCTGCTGCAGGCATCGACCAACTTCGCCCTGTCGGCGATCCCACTGTTCGTGCTGATGGGCGCGATCCTCGAACGTACCGGCCTGGCACAGCGCCTGTTCAATGCGCTGCAGCTATGGCTCGGCGGCTTCTCCGGCGGCCTGGCGATTTCCTCGATGCTGATGTGCGGCATCTTCGCTGCCAGCTCCGGCGTGGTCGGCGCGGTGGAGATCGTGGTGGGCATGATGGCTATTCCGGCCATGTCCAAATACAAGTACGACCGCGCGCTGATCTCCGGCACCATCTGCGGCGGCGGCTCGCTGGGGGCGATCATCCCGCCGTCGGTGATCGTCGTCGTGTATGCCTCGATGGCGCAGCTATCGATCGGCCAATTGTTCGCCGCCACGCTGTTCCCAGGGCTGTTGATGCTGGGCCTGTTCCTGCTCTACATCATCATCGTCTGCTGGCTGAAGCCCTCACTGGCGCCGGCGGTGCCTGAGATGAAGGCCACGCCACTGGGCGAGAAGCTGAAGATCACCATCAGCGCGCTGATCCCGCCGCTGTTGCTGATCGCTGCCGTGCTCGGTTCGATGCTCGCCGGTATCGCCTCGCCCACCGAGTCGGCCGCCGTGGGTGCCTTTGGTGCTGCCATGCTGGCCATCTGGTTCCGCGAGCTGACCCTCTCGCGGCTGATCGAGGCGCTGATCAGTACCATCAAGATCACCTCAATGATCATGCTGATCGTCGCCGGCGGAATCATGTTCACCGCCATCTTCGCCGCCAGCGGCGGTGGCTGGTTGATCGGCGACTTCATGGAGGAGATGAATTTCAGTCCCTACGTCCTGATCCTCATCCTGATGCTGATGGTGTTCTTCGCCGGTATGGTGCTGGACTGGATTTCTCTGGTGCTGATCTTCGTGCCGATCTTTACACCGCTGGTGAAGGCCGCCGGTATCGACCCGGTGTGGTTCGCGGTGATGTTCATGGTGGTGGTGCAGACCTGCTACCTGACACCGCCTCTGGCGCCTTCGGTGTTCTACCTCAAGTCCATCGCCCCGCCGGGTTACGGTTATGGCGTTATGTACCGCGGCGTGCTGCCCTTCATCGCCATCCAGCTGCTGCTGTTTTTACTGATCCTGGCCATGCCCGGTATCGCCACCTGGCTGCCGAAGCAGCTGTTCTGAGGCTCTGGCCCGGCCCGCGACGCGGGCCGGGTCAACGCAGACTTGCGCAACTTATCAGACATCGTACAATCAAAGCCTTTCCGTACGTGTTCATACGTCACCAACAGGAGCTAACAATGCCCGCTACCATCGGCCACAACATCATCGGCGGCGCGTACAGCGCAGCCGGCTCCGTAGTTCACAAGAGTCACGACGCCACCACTGGCGAAGCCCTTTCCTACGACTTCATCCAGGCTACTCCTGAAGAAGTCGATGCTGCTGCCAAAGCCGCCGCTACCGCCTACCCCGCTTACCGCAGCCTGTCTGCCGCCAAGCGCGCCGACTTCCTCGACGCCATCGCTGACGAGCTGGACGCCCTGGGTGACGACTTCGTCGCCACCGTTACCCGTGAAACCGCACTGCCTACCGCCCGTATCCAGGGCGAGCGTGGCCGTACCAGCGGCCAGATGCGCCTGTTCGCCAAAGTGCTGCGTCGCGGCGACTTCTTTGGCGCGCGCATCGACCGTGCTCTGCCAGATCGCCAGCCGCTGCCACGCCCGGATCTGCGTCAGTACCGTATCGGCCTCGGCCCGGTTGCCGTGTTCGGCGCCAGCAACTTCCCGCTGGCCTTCTCCACCGCTGGCGGTGACACCGCTTCCGCGCTGGCCGCTGGTTGCCCTGTCGTGTTCAAGGCCCACAGCGGCCACATGGCGACTGCTGCATTCGTCGGCGAAGCCATCCTGCGCGCAGCCGAGAAAACCGGCGCGCCGAAGGGTGTGTTCAACATGATCTACGGCAGTGGCGTGGGCGAGACCCTGGTCAAGCACCCGGCCATCCTGGCTGTCGGCTTCACCGGTTCGCTGAAAGGCGGTCGCGCTCTGTGCGACATGGCTGCAGCACGCCCGCAACCAATCCCGGTGTTCGCCGAGATGAGCAGCATCAACCCGGTTATCCTGCTGCCGGAAGCCATCAAGGCCCGTGGCGAGAAGATCGCTGGCGAGCTGGCAGGTTCGGTGGTCATGGGCTGCGGTCAGTTCTGCACCAACCCAGGCCTGGTGATCGGTGTTCGTTCGCCTGAGTTCAGCGCCTTCCTGGAAAGCTTCACCGCCAAGATGGCCGAGCAGCAGCCGCAAACCATGCTCAACGCCGGCACCCTGAAGAGCTACGTGAAAGGCCTGGAAGCGCTCAACGCGCACTCCGGCATCACGCACCTGACCGGCGCCAAGCAGGAAGGTAACCAGGCTCGTCCGCAACTGTTCAAAGCCGACGTCAGCCTGCTGCTGAACGGCGACGAACTGCTGCAGGAAGAAGTCTTCGGCCCGACCACCATCGTCGTCGAAGTGGCTGACAAGACCGAGCTGCTGGCGGCCATCAATGGTCTGCACGGTCAGCTGACCGCTACCCTGCTCACCGAGCCAGGTGATCTGGCTGGTAGCGAAGAGCTGTTCGCGCTGCTCGAGCAGAAAGTCGGTCGCGTGCTGTTCAACGGTTACCCGACTGGCGTGGAAGTCTGTGATTCCATGGTTCACGGCGGCCCGTACCCGGCGACTTCCGACGCTCGCGGTACGTCGGTCGGCACCCTGGCCATCGATCGCTTCCTGCGCCCGGTCTGCTATCAGAACTGCCCGGACGCGCTGCTGCCCGACGCACTGAAGAACGCCAACCCGCTGGGCATAGCCCGTCTGGTGGATGGCGCCAGCAGCCGCGACGCGCTGTAAGAAACGGCTCGGCGCTACGGCGCCGGCCAGCTCTGCGCTGTAAAGAGAAAGCCGACCTCAGGGTCGGCTTTTTTGTATCCGGATCGGTAGCGTTGTAGAGCAGCGCCTCTCCCGGGTATCGCTTCGCTCAACCCAGGCTACGGTTTGCGCTTCGGATGCAACCCGTAGGGTGGATAACGCGAAGCTTATCCACCAGCGATCGCGCCGGGAGCGCAATGATTTGACCGCCTCAAGGCGCTTGCGCGAAAACCCTGTCGCTCACGACTACCCCCAGGTCGCACTCGAATCCCGCCATAGTCACCGAGCCACGTAAGTTATCCACAGATGGACGCAAAGGCCCGGGCCAGGCGCGTTCGCACGTTGGAGCAACTGCGCGGAGGCAGCCATGAGCGTGACCACTTATCCACAACCGGCGACGCACGTCGATCTTGGCGTTCTGCGCAAAGTGATCGCCGCCTCGGCCATCGGCAACTTCGTCGAGTGGTTCGACTTCGCGGTATACGGTTTCCTGGCCGTGACCATCGCCGCGCTGTTCTTTCCACAGGGCGACCCGGCCCTGGCGCTGCTACAGACCTTCGCGGTGTTCGCCGTGTCCTTCGCGCTGCGCCCGCTGGGCGGCATCGTGTTCGGCATTCTGGGTGACCGCATCGGCCGCAAGCGCGTGCTGTCGATCACCGTGCTGCTGATGGCCGGTGCCACCACCCTGATCGGCCTGCTGCCCACCTATGCCAGCATCGGCCTGGTCGCGCCGCTGCTGCTGGCCCTGGCGCGCTGCCTGCAGGGCTTCTCTGCGGGCGGCGAATACGCGGGCGCCTGTGCCTTCGTCATGGAGCACGCGCCGACCGAACAGAAGGCCCGTTATGGCAGCTTCGTACCCGTCTCCACCTTCGCGGCCTTCGCCTGTGCGGCGGGCCTGGTGTTCGGCCTGGGCCTGTGGCTGGACGAAACGCAGATGCAGGCCTGGGGCTGGCGTGTGCCCTTTCTGATCGCCGCACCACTGGGCCTGGTCGGTTTGTACATGCGCCTGCGTCTGGACGAATCGCCCGCCTTCCAGGCCCTCGCCGCGCAAGCGCACCCGGAGCACTCGCCACTGCGCGAAACCTTGCGTGAGCACGGCGCCACCGTGCTGTGCCTGTCGGCGTTCATCTCCGCCACGGCGCTGTCGTTCTACATGTTCACCACCTACCTGACCACTTACATGCAGGTGGTCGGCGGCGCAGCGCGGCCAACGGCTCTGCTCGCCAGCCTGATGGCGCTGCTATTCGCCGCGCTGCTGTGTCCCTTCGTGGGTCGCTATTCGGATCGCGTCGGCCGTCGCCGCACCATCCTCACCGCCGGGGTGGCGTTGATCGTCGCGGTCTATCCGGCCTTCACCCTGGCCGCATCCGGCACCCTGCTGGCTTCGGCCATCGGCGCCATGCTGCTGGCCGTCGGCGCGGTGATCTGCGGCGTGGTGACCGCCGTATTGCTCTCCGAGCAGTTCCCCACCCGCGTGCGCTACACCGCGTCGGCGTTCACCTACAACCTGGCCTACACGATATTCGGCGGTACGGCACCGTTGGTCGCTACCTGGCTGATCGAGGTGACCGGCAACCGCATGTCGCCGGCTTTCTACCTGATCGCCATCGCCCTGCTGGCTCTGGCAGGCGGCCTATCGCTACCGGAGTCGTCGAAGCGCTCGCTGGACTACCAGCCCTGAACGATCAGTACGCCACCGAGTAGCTGAGGCCGAAGGTACGGCCCTGCGCCGGCAGGCTGGAGATAGCGCCGTAAGTGGCTGCCGCCTGCTGGCCGTAGACGGTCTTGTAATCGCGATCGGCCAGGTTGTAGACGCCGAAGCCGACCTCGCCGCCAAGCCAGGGCGCGTGGGCGATCAGGTCGACCACGGTGTAGCCCTGGATCTTCGTCGCCGGCGTGGCGCGAATGGTCGGGCTGATCGCGGCGGCCTGGGCATCGTCGTAGGCGCGGTCGCTGCCCCCCACGGTAAGCGTCTGCAGACGTACGCCGTAGCCGTCGGCGAAGCGCCAGTCACTGTAGAGGGTGGCCTTGAGCGGCGAGACGCGGAAGGCGTTCAGTTCACGCCAGTCGCCGGCAGCGTCCTTGTACTGGCCACGGGTGTAGGCCAGGGTGCCGCCCAGGATCCAGCGCTCGGTGACGGGCACCTGCAGGTTGCCCTCGGCGCCCCACACGCGTTCGTCAGTGTCGGCTACCGATACGCTGAAATCGCGGTTGAACTGCACCACCTTGTCGGAGGTGTTGTAGAACGCGGTCACCCCGGCATTCACGCCGCCGGCTTCGCCGATGCGCCAGCCCAGCTCGTAGTTGTTCACCTTGATCGAGTCGATGCTGCTGCTATCGATCACGAAGTTGGCCGGCACGTCACGCAGCATGCGCTGGGTGTCGGGCAGGCTGAAGCCCTGGGAGAAGTTGGCGAACAACTGCTGGGCATCGGTCAGCGCATACACGGCGCCGAGGTTGAACAGGGTTTCGCTGTGGCGCACGTTGCCACCCTCGAGGGTACGAGCCTGGTAGCCAGCCACGCTGGCAGCGGTGACCGCCTCGCCGTAGGGTATGGAATCGTCCACCTCGTTGCGGATGGTTTCGCGGCGCACCCCGGCCTGCAGGCTCAGGCGCTCGGTCAGTTGGTAGTCGCCCTGCAGGAAAAGGCCGGTCTTGCTCACCTCGACATCTGGGCCCATGGACGAGCGATAGGTGTCCCGGTAATTCAGGCCATTGCTGGCGAAGAAGCGGTTGAAGTCGTAGAACTGACCGTCCTGACGGTCCTGCTCACGCTCGTGATCGAGGCCGTAGGTCAATTGCAGGTCGCGTCCGCCCAAGGTGAAGCCCTTCTGCAACGCGGTGCGCAGGCCCCACACGTCGATATCGGTGCTCGATTGCAGCACCACGTTGGCAACCCCACCGGGCAACGCGGCATTCGCTGCACGACTGGCAAAGGGGAACCAGCGCGACTTCTCCTTGCGGTAGTAGACCTCGGCCGTCAGTTGCTGGCCGCCAAACAGGTCGCGGTTGAGGTACTGCAGGTTGGCGCCGTAATGGCGGGTGCGTGGCTGGTCGTCGAGCTGCAGGCCGTCCACCGCTTCATGGCTGGGCTGATAGTTGGGCACCAGCAAGGCAGATAGATTGGGGCCGTAGTCCGGGCCGTAGTCGCTGTCCTGTTCATCGTCGTAATAGCGCACGCCGCCGCTCAGTTGCTGGTCGTCATCGAGGTGCCAGGTCAGGCGCCCGTTGAAGTCGAAGCTGGTGGTGTCCTGGCGGTCGGTCTGAGCGATTTCCGGGCCGACGCGCTCGCCATCGGCATCGCGGATCTCGCCCTGCTTGGTGTAGCTCAAGCCGGCGAAGCCGCTAACCGCGCCCTGGTGGAAGGCGGCGGTCTGCGAAGCCTCGTAGGCCATGGCGTCACGGGCGGCGCGACCCGGGGTGCGCAGGCCGATACGGCTGCTGAAGTCGCTGGTTTCGTCGTCGGCGTTGCGGGTGATGATGTTGATCAGGCCGCCAGTGGCGCCCGCGCCGTAGATGCTGGTGGCACCGGAGATCACTTCGATGCGCTCGATCATCGCCGGGCTGATGCTATTGAGCTGGCGCGAACCGTCACGGGAGCCGGTCAGCGGTACACCGTCGATCATCACCTGTACGGTACGCCCACGCATGGTCATGCCGTAGTTGCTGGTGGTGCCGCTGCTCGGTGCCAACGACGGCACCAACTGGCCGAGGATATCGGCAGTGGAACGGCCAGCCGACGCCTGCTCGGCGATTTGCTCACGCTCGATGCCATAAACCGTGCCGGCGATCTCGGCAATGCTCTTGGCCGAACGCGTGGCCGTCACCACCATTGGCCCCAGTTCCTGGATCTGACCGCCGCCGGCTCCCCTGCGCTCGCCACTCTGCGCGAACACCGGGGCACTGACCGCCAGACTCAAAAGCGTGACCTGCATGGATGCCGAAAGATGCCGCATGATGTTCCCCTGTGGATAAGTTACGAAGCGAAGCCGGAAGAGAGTTTTTTGATGAGCGGTTTGCAGACCAGCATGCTGAGCACCGACAGGCCCCCCAGCAGCAGGTAATAGGTTTCGTAACCCAGCCCCTTGGCCAGGAACCCGGACAGCGAGCCGCCGATGAAGAACACCAGCAACTCGAAGCACACCAGCACGGTGAAGTCGGTACCGGCCTGCTGGCGCGAACACAGGCGCATGAACAGTGCATAGAGGCTGGTCATCGCCATGTAGCGCAGTGCCAGAGTGGCCAGCACCACCAGGCCGAGCCAGGGCGTTGAGGTGGCAGCCAGGCCGCTGGCCAGCAACGCGGCGAGCAGCAGGTAGATGCCGCTGCGCCACCAGCCGGCGCGAATCAGCAACACCTCGGGCGCCTGGTTCTTCAGCGCCCTGGCGGTCAGCACCGCCGCCAACAGGCCGATGCTGGCACCGGCCACCGACATCAGCACACCGATCTGCGCCAGCGACCACTGCTGGTGCACCAGCAGCGGCGTGAGCATGGCCATGGCCGGCGCTTCGACCGCCCGGTAGAGCAGGATCAGCAACAGCGCCCAGCGCATTTCCGGGCGTCGGAACGTGTGGATGAAGCTGGGTCGCTCGGCGGCCGGCGAATGACGTTCTTCGACGCGTGCCACTGCCAGCATGGGCAGTGCGGCCATCGCTGCCAGTGTCAGCAGCGCGATCTGCCAGCCAGCGGCCTGATACAGCCAGAGCACGCCGGCACCGCCGAGCATGCTGCCCAGCGCCACGCCCATGCTCTGCGCCATGCTGCCCAGGCGGTGCTCCTCGGTTGCCAGCGACTCGACCGTATAGCCGTCGATGGCGATGTCCTGAGTCGCGGCGAAGGTAGATATCCACAGGCCGATCAGCACGAACAGCAGCAGGCCGTGTTCCAGCCCGGTCACCGCCAAAGCCAGCAGGCCGACCACCAGCGCCGCCTGGGTCAGCCACAGCCAGGTGCGGCGCCGGCCGAGTGCATGCAGGTAGTAGCGGTCGACCAGCGGCGCCCAAAGAAACTTGAAGGCCCAGGGGATGTACAGCAGGGCAAGCATGCCGATCCAGCGCAGATCGACGCCTTGGCTGCGCAGGATGGCAGGCAGCGCCACGTTGAAGAAATACAGCGGTAACGCGTGAGCCAGGTAGAGCACGACGATGACCGCCAGGCTCAGCCGCGTTACCGGCGTGAAGTCATTGGACTGTTGCATCGCTCACCATGCGCTCGGCGATCCATTGAAAACCCTGCTCACGTTGCAGGGTCACGAAATAAGGCACGCCCCAGGCGGCGTGGAGCGCCGGGGTATCTAGGCGCTGGCGCTCTTCGGCGTCAGCGGCGATACGCACCAGCCCACGGCAGCAGGTCTGGAAATTCGCCTTGTGGCGTTTGTACCAAGCGCCCTGCACGGCGCGATAACCCTCGGCCAGAATGGCACCGGCCTGGGTGCTGGAGATGAAGTAGAACGGCTGCCGGCGAGCGATCAGGCGCTCGATATGCACCAACCAATCGCGAATGTCGTCGAGGCTGACGTCGTCTGCGAAGACGGCCTCGACCACGGCCGTTTCCGTAATGAACAAACCCATTGCCGCAGTATTCCTCTGAGCGATCCTGATGCAGCCCGGGAGGCTGCAAATACATTGCACATGAGAATAATTCCGAACAAGCTTGCCCGCTTAGGTGAAAACAAGGAAAACTTAGCCACAAGCAAACTTCCATCGGAGCCCGCCATGACGGTCTTCACCTGCGGCCAGCTCAGCGACGTCGCCCATACTCTGGGCGGTAACCTGCATTTCCAGCGCGAGCTACCGGGCGAGCAGCCGGTGCTCGATGGCGAGCAACAGGTGCAGGTGCTGAGCGATGGCCTGGTGCTGTACTTCAGCCAGAGCCGCGACCTGGTCGACACCAGCAGCGACAACCGCCTGGCTCCGGGGATCACTGCAGCCTTCCTGCTCAGCGGCGAGGCCGAGGTCAGCCTGCCGCGCCAGCGCCTGCACTTCGACGCCCGCCCTGGCGGCCAGCGCGCCATGCTGGTCAACCTGACCGCTGCCGACCAGTTCCAGCGCCATTGGCAAAGCGAGCGTCAGGAAACCAAAGTGTGCCTGAGTATCAGCCCCGACTGGCTGCAGCACTTCGCCCTCGGCAGCCAGTTACGCAGTGACAACCTGCTGCGTTTCAGCCGCAGCCACTGGCAAAGCCTGCTCTGGCAACCGTCTGTGGATATCTTGCAGCGTGCCCACCAGTTGCTCGAACGTGACGCCGGCTTGCCGCCGCTGCTGCAGCGCCTGCAACGGGAAAGCTTCGCTCTCGACCTGGCCAGCGACATCCTGCGCGGCATCGATGCGCCGCCGGAGAAACGCCTCGGCAGCCACCTCGAGCGCTGCCTGCTGCGCCTCAGGGATTGGCTCGACAGTGGCGAAGCGAACGACCTCAGCATCGCCGACATGGCTCGCCAGCTCGGCACCAACCCGGTCGATCTACAGAACGCCTTCCGCAGCCGCAACGGCATCACCATCGCCGCTTATCTGCGCAGGCGCCGTCTGGAGCAGGCTTATCACGCCATCTGCCAGCAATCACTGTCGATCGAAGACGCTGCCAACCTGGCCGGCTACGAACACCTCAGCAGTTTCAGCGCCGCCTTCAAGCGCCAGTACGGGTTTCCCCCTCGCAAGCCAGGCACTGAGCGGGCGCCGGGCGGTAAGGGGACGCTATGATGGAGCACCTCCTCGTTCCAATGGGTGCCCCCATGCGACTCGATCCCGTACATGAACCCGACGGCCGCCTGCTCGGCCAATGCTTCCGGCTGCACCAGCCGGCCTCGCTGGAAGGGCTGCTGAGCGCCTATGACGATGTGCCCAACGGGCATCGCCATCTGTTCACCCTGGATGATCTGGGACAGGCGCTCTACACCGCGATGCATGCGAGCAACCGCCATGATCTCGACAGCGGCGACTGGCTGCAGGAGGCGGGGATCGCCGCAAGCTGGCTGGAAGATGGCTATCCACGGGACGACCTGTCGCTGCAACAACGCCTGCACATTCGTCGCCTGGGTGTCGAACGCAAACTGCAGGAAACCTCCTTCGACGACCTGTTCGCCAAGGACCTGCGTGTGGATGACGACAGCCTCGCCGACCTGGTGGCTGCCAATACCGACCTGCTCTCGGTGCTCGATGACGAATGCTATCTGCTGCGGATTCCCGTGCAGCGCGCCTGCGAGGCCATCTACGGTTTCGCCAATGGCTACTTTTCCAGCGACCTGTCGCCTCAGGAGAATTTTCGCCTGGCCGAGCATCTGGAAAACCACTACGGCTATGCCCTGTTCGGCATCGGCGCCAGCCTTATCGCCTTTCGTCGCTCACGGGCCCTGGATCAGGCGCAGACCGCCAGCCTGCTCGATCTGCTGAGCCGCCTGTATGCCCGCGAGGACAACGGGGCGCAGGTTCGGGCACTGTTCGCGGACAGTATCGAAAACCGCGAGCTGCTGGTGCTGCGCTACACCGAATGACAAGGTGAAATCAGATCGGCAGCAAATCCGTCTCGACGCCTGCGCTCGATTCATCATGGTTAGCCGACTGCATGGCAAGCAGGCGGGTCAGCGTCGTATCGATCTCGATGAAGTCCGGCCGAGCACTGACCTGCGCCTGCTGGCAGCGCATCACCAGCTCTTCCAGCAGCGCAGCGTAGAGCGCGGGCACCTCGCTGCGGATGAGCAACTCTTCGAGCAGAATGCCAAACGCGCGCACCTCGATGCGCTGCAGGTTCGCGTATTGCCAAGCAGCCGACTGGGGCTGGAACGAAGCCGCGCCGAAGTCGCCGAGCAACACCTCGCCGACCTCGTCGAGCAGGATATTGTGGCCGTAGAGGTCGCCGTGGGTGATGCCCTGTGCATGCAGGTGACGCAACGCCGAGGCGATGCCGCTGACGACCCGCAACGCCTGTGCGAAGGGCACCTGCCAACCCGACGGATAGATATCACGGCTGCAGCTTTCCAGGCTCGGCGGCCCGGCCAGGCTGCTGAATCGCGGGTCGACCAGGCTCATCAGTAGCCCTTGCTCGCCCTCTGGATGTTCACCCAGGCGCCCGAGCACGTCGATCAGGTTCGGATGACGCCCGGCGGCGAGGCAGGCGCGCATTTCGCTGTCCGGGGTACCGTCGCTGGTCATCTGGCCTTTGAACAGCTTGAGCGCCACGGCCTTTGACGAGCCATCAGGCTGCTGCCAGCTGGCATGGTGAATGACGCCGGAAGCGCCCTGACCCAGCACCCCACCCACCTGCAACTCATGCCACGATACCTCGGGCGCCAGGTATTCGAACGCGGCGCTGCTGTCGAAGGGATTACCGGCGTAGGCCAGCCAGGCCAGACGCGGCAACTCCAGCAACGCATCCGGCAAGACGGGCAATCGATTGGCGGCGATACGCAGCAGCTCCAGCTTATCCAGGCGCGCCAGGCTAACGGGCAATGCACTCAGGCGATTGCCGGCGAGCATCAGCTTCTGCAAGTCGACGCAGTCGCCGAGCGCTTCAGGCAGGCTCTCCAGACAATTGTCGGTGAGGATCAACCAGCGCAAGCGCGGTGGTAACGCCTTGGCGGACAGTTCACTGATGCGATTGGACTTGAAGCCGACCATGCGCAGCGACTGGCAGCGGCCGACAGACTCCGGCACGTGTGCGAAGTGATTGTTGGAGCAGAACAGCACCTGCAGACGATGCAGCCGGTGCAGGTCGTGGGGCAGATCGCTCAGCCGGTTGCCACTCAGATTGAGCACTTCGAGGCTGTCGGCCAGCGCGAAGATTTCCTCGGGAAACTGCTCCAGCGAGGCGCACAGGTCGAGGCGGGTAATGCCATGAAGCTGGCCGGCACGCAATTGATCGAGGGTGTGCATGCTGGCGCAGGCTCAGGCAGGAAGAAGCCTGCCATTCTACGCGAACATGGCCCTTGGCCATCCGATGCCGAACAGAAAAATCTCGAGTTTGCCGATCAGTTGTCGAAACGAAAGCGCAACCACTGAAGAGCCATGGCGCACCAGGCGATCAGCGCCGTGCCACAGGGCTCAGCGCGTCGATATGTCGGTACTCGGCGCCGAACTCATCTGCCAGTTGCACGGCACGGCCCAGACGGATCGGCGCGCATTCGATATCCACCAGTGTCGCCGGACAGGGGCTGGGCGGCAGCGCTGGCCATTCGCGCAAACGCCCGTCGGTGACCACCAGCAGGCGTTGCGCCTCGCCCGGCTTGAGGCGCTGACGCCGCTGCAGCCAACCATGGGCTTCCTGCAATGCCGGGATCAACGGGCTGCCGCCGCCAGCGCCGAGCTCCGCCAACCACTGCTGCAGGGCGCCGGACGCTTTCTGACCCTGCCAATGCCATTGAGGTCGCGCGCCCTGGGCGTCGACCACGGCGATCCGCGCTCGCTCGCGGTAGGCCCGTTCGAACAGCTCGGCAAGCAATCCCTTGGCCTTGCTCAGCGCACCGTGGCGACGGGTCGAGGCCGAGGCATCGACGACGATCAGCCACAGCTGCGCGGGTGCGCTACTTCGGGGCTGGCGCTGTAAATCCGCACGGCGCTTTGGCTTGCCTTGCAACAAGGTGGCGAGCCAGTCGATAGCGCCGCTCGCGCCGCGTTGCCTGGCGCCGCTGCGGCCATGTGCCTGTTTGCCGGGAGCCGGCTTCGCATCCATCCCCGCTCTGGCGCGCGGGGGGATGCTCAGGGCTTTTTTGCCCAGCGCGGCGGTTCACGGCGCTCGCCGGTAGTTTGCGCTTGCGGCGGCAGCTCGCCCCACTGGCCTTCGCCCGCTGTTGGCTGCTCGCTCGGCGCCTGGGCGGGAGGGGCTGGCCGGCGGCTGAGCCTGCTGCCGGGGCGGGGTGTGCCGACGGCGATGGCGCAGCACGAAGTCCTCAACCGCATCGATATCCACAGGCTCGATACCAGTCGCGCCACGCCAGGCCGCGTGGGCACGGGCCGCGCGCAGCCAGACCAGGTCGGCGCGCAAGCCATCGACACCTGCCTCGAAACAGCGTCCGGTGATCGCCTCCAGCGCCTGATCGTCGAGTGCAATGCGCGCTACCTGAGCACGCGCCTGCTCGCAACGCTCGGCCAGTGCCGCCTGCTGCTCGCCCCACTGGGCGATGAACGCCTGGGGATCGGCATCGAAGGCCAAGCGGCGGCGGACGATGTCGGCCCGCGCCCCCGGTTGCGGCTGGCCGTCTAGTGCAAGGTTGAGGCCGAAGCGGTCGAGCAGTTGCGGGCGCAGTTCGCCCTCTTCGGCGTTCATGGTGCCGATCAGGATGAAGCGCGCACTGTGGCGATGAGAGATACCGTCACGCTCGACATGATTGACGCCACTCGCCGCCGCATCGAGCAGCAGATCGACCAGATGATCGGGCAGCAGATTGACTTCATCGACATACAGCACCCCACCATCGGCCTTGCTCAGCAGGCCGGGCGAGAACTGCGCGCGGCTTTCGCCAAGGGCAGCGTCCAGATCGAGCGTACCGACGATGCGCTCCTCGCTGGCGCCCAGCGGCAGGGTAACGAACACGCCACTCTCCAGCAGCTCGGCCAGGCCGCGGGCCAGGGTCGATTTGGCCATGCCCCGCGGGCCTTCGATCAGCACCCCGCCGATTGCCGGATCGACCGCCACCAGGCACAGCGCCAACTTCAGCGAGTCGGCACCGACCACGGCGGCAAGAGGGAAGTGGGCGTTATCGGTCATGGCGCAATCCGGCTGAGCAAAGCCGCCATTGTAGCAGCGGGCGGTCGAATCCCACCCAGCTCATCTGCTATGGTCGGCGGTTTCGCGATGCTGTCGCGTGCGATTTATCCAGGGAGACTCAGATGCGCCTGTGCATTTTCTGCGGTTCCAATGCGGGCACCAATCCCGTCTATATCGAGGCGGCTACCCGCCTCGGCCAAACGCTCGCCAAAGCCGGCATCGGCCTGGTGTATGGCGGCGCGTCCGTCGGCCTGATGGGCGCCGTGGCCGACGCGGCGCTTGAGGCCGGTGGCGAGGTGATCGGCGTGATCCCGCGTTCGCTGTGGGAAAAGGAAGTGGCCCACACCGGCCTCGATGACCTGCGAATCGTCGACTCCATGCACCAGCGCAAGGCGCTGATGGCCGAATTGTCCGATGGTTTCATCGCCCTGCCGGGGGGCGTCGGCACCCTGGAAGAGCTGTTCGAGGTGTGGACCTGGGCACAACTGGGCCACCACCAGAAACCCTGTGCGCTGCTCAACATCAACGGCTACTACGACCGCCTCGCAGGGTTTCTCGATCACATGGTCGACGAAGCCTTCGTCAAGGCGCCGCACCGCGAGATGCTGATCGTCGAGCAGGATATCGACGCGTTGTTGAAGGCGATCAACGGCTATGAAGCGCCGCAGGTGGGCAAATGGATCGGCAGGCAGGAAACCTGATGAGCGAGCAACCACGCCTGGGTTGTGGGGCGGCCATCGTGCAGGACGGGCGCCTGCTGCTGGTGCGCCGCCTGCGTGAGCCGGAAGCCGGCTGCTGGGGGTTGCCCGGCGGCAAGGTGGACTGGCTGGAGCCGGTCGAGCAGGCGGTGCGCCGCGAGATCGAGGAAGAGCTCGCCATCCGCCTGACGTCACTGGAGTTGCTCTGCGTGGTCGACCAAATCGATGCGCAGCGCGGCGAACACTGGTTGGCGCCGGTCTATCTGGCCGATGCCTTCGAGGGTGAGGTACGCAACGTGGAGCCCGAAAAACACGGCGATATCGGCTGGTTCGCGATGGACAGTCTGCCCGAGCCGCTGACCGTGGCGACCCGCCGTGCACTGCCCGCGCTCAACCAACGGCGCTTGCAATCGACCACCGCGATGAATTAACGTCGAGCCCATTCAACGGAGCCCTTCATGTCCACATCCCCGATCCTGAACAGCACCCGCCTCGATGCAGCCTGCATCGTGATCGCGCGTGCCCAGGCATCCGTGGTCGCGGCGGCTGCGTATTTTTATGGGTATTGGTTTAGCCACAGGCGCGCCTGATACCCCACAGGCGCCCTAGCAACTCAGGGTCGCCACCAGACAGTTTCTCGAAACCCCCGGTCGGCCTCCCGACCGGGGGTTTTGTTTTTTCCGGTACATCGATTTTTCACAGAGGATTTCACCATGACCGCCTATATCAACTGCAGCACCTACCAAACCTATTACCGCTACAGCTGGCGATTTACCGGCAGCCGCGCTGCTCATCCACTCAATCGAACATCCCATCGAGCCAGATAGTGCGCCGCGCGCGGTAACGTCCGCGCCGGCCGAGGAAACCACCATGTCCGTAGCCGTCAATTCCCGCTCCACCGCCAAATCCGCCGATCTGCACCTAGTCGAAACCAAGACCCGCCGCCAGACCTCGCCCTTGCCCAGCGCCACCCAGTTGCGCGAAGAGCTGCCACTCTCCGCCGCGCTCGCGCGCCAGGTGCAGCAACAGCGCCACTCGATCCGCGCCATTCTCGATGGTCACGACCCGCGTCTGCTGGTGGTGGTCGGCCCCTGCTCCCTGCACGACGACGACGCCGTACTCGAATACGCCGAGCGCTTGGCCGCCCTCAGCCAGCGAGTGGGTGATCGCTTGCTGCTGGTGATGCGCGCCTACGTAGAAAAGCCGCGTACCACGGTGGGCTGGAAGGGCCTGGTCTACGATCCGGCGCTGGATGGCAGCGGCGACATGGCCGAAGGCCTGCGCCGCTCGCGACAACTGATGCTGCGCATGCTCGAGCTTGGCCTGCCACTGGCCAGCGAAATCCTGCAGCCGCTGGTGGCCGGCTACTTCGACGACCTGCTCGGCTGGGCGGCAATTGGCGCACGCACCAGTGAATCCCAGGTGCATCGTGAACTGGTAAGCGGTCTGGAAATGCCGGTGGGCTTCAAGAACGGCACCGATGGCAGCCTCGGCATCGCCTGCGACGCCATGCGCTCGGCGGCCCATGCTCACCAGCACTTCGGCGTCGATGGCCACGGCCGGCCAGCGCTGGTGCAGACCCACGGCAACCCGGACACCCACCTGGTGCTGCGCGGCGGCCACGGCGCGCCAAACTACGACGCTGCCAGCGTCGCCACCGCTCGCGCCGAGCTGGAGCGCCAGGGCATAGCCCCGCGGATCATGGTCGACTGCAGCCACGCGAACAGCGGCAAGAACCCGCTGCGCCAGCCCGACGTGCTGCGCAGCGTGCTCGACCAGCGCCTGGCCGGCGACGGCGCCCTGCGTGCGGTGATGATCGAAAGCCACCTGCACGACGGCGCCCAGAGCCTCGGCGGCGAGCTGCGCTACGGCGTATCGATCACCGACGGCTGCCTCGGCTGGACGGGTACCGAACGCATGCTGATCGACGCCGCCGTGCGCATGCGCCATCTGGTCTGACCCTGTAGCCTGGCGTTGAGCGCAGCGATACCCAGGGCATGCTTCCCGGGTGCCGCTGCGCTCGACCCGAGCGAATGACGGCTCATCGATCAGACTCTCTGATACTTCCAGCCCTGCGTCGTCCACTGCAGGCGGTCGGTGATCGCCAAGGCTTCGATGAACGCGACGTCGTGAGACACCACGATCAGCGCCCCGCGGTATTCGCGCAGCATGGCTTCGACGGCCAGCAGCGAGTCGAGATCGATATGGTTATCGGGCTCGTCGAGCAGCAGCAGGGGCGCTGCCGGTTGACCATCGATCACCCCGGCAAGCGCCAGTTTGAGGCGTTCACCACCGCTCAGCCGTACGCTGGGGAGCAGCACCCGATGGGCATCGAGCCCCAGGTGCATCAGACGGGTGCGGGCAACGGCTTCGGGCAGTTCGGGGTTGCAGCGACGCAGGTGATCGAGCGCGCTCTGCACCGCCTGCAGGCAGGACAGCTGTTGATCCAGATAGGCCAGAGGCACCTCGACCCGACACTCGCCGACGCAGCTCGCAAGCCGCCCCGCGAACATCGCCAGCAAGCTCGACTTGCCACAACCGTTGGGCCCGGTGATCGCCAGCCGGCGCGGGCCGAACAGTTCGATATCCGGCAGGGTGGCGCCAGAGAACGGCGCCTGCACGCCACGCAGACTCAACACCCGCTTGCCCTCGGGCAGGGTTTCAGCACTGCCATGCAGCTGGATTTTCAGGTTCTCGTCGACCCGCGTCGCGGCATCGCGCACCGCTCCCTCGAGTCCGCTACGGGCCTCCTGCAGGCGCTGCTGCAGCCGCCCTGCGCTGGCCTCGCTGCGGCTTTTCTGCTGCCCCAGGAGGATCTGCGCCTGGTTGCTGTCCCGCGCCTCACGCGCCCCGCTGGCGGTACGCCGCTGTTGCCGTTGCTGCTGCGCCTGCAAGGCCCGCTCACCCCGTTTGCGCTCGGTACGGGCGTGCTCCAACGTATGTTGGGCGGCCTGCCGCTCGCGCAATAAACAGTCTCGATAAACGCTGTAATTGCCCCCGTAGGCGCGCAATCCGCCTGGCGATAGCTCGACGATGCGCTGCATGCCTTCGAGCAGTTCGCGATCATGACTGATCACCAGCAAGCCACCCGGCCACTGCTGCAAGTGTCGATAGAGGTGCTGGCGGCTGAGGCGGTCGAGATGATTGCTCGGCTCATCGAGGATCAGCAGATCGGCGCCACCGAGAAACACGCCGAGCAGCGCCACCCGCGTGCGCTCACCGCCACTGAGTATCGCAGCCGGGGTTTGCAGCGAGAGATGACCAAGGCCCTGCTCACGCAATGCGATTTGAAGGCGCTCGGCGATATCCCAGCGGCCTTCGAGCGACTCGATATCGTCTTCGCCCATACGCCCTTCACTCACCCGGTGCAGCGCGTCATAAGGCCCAGCGAAGCCCGTCAGGTCGACCACCCGAGCACCTTCGGGCACTTCGATTTCCTGGGGCAGATAGGCGATCTGCGCCTGCCCCGTGATCCGCCCTGCGGTCGGCTGCAAACACCCAGCGAGCAGGCGACCGAGCACGCTCTTGCCGGCGCCGTTGCGCCCCACCAAGCCTGTATGACGGGCATCGAAGGTTTCGCTCAGCTCATCGAACAGCGGCTGACCGTTGGAAAAATGAAAGGACACGCGCTCGAGCGCGATAACAGACGAGTTCGTCATGGATGACTCCAGGCAATGCCGTGAAAACGCGAGGCACGGGGCCGCGGCGGGAAATCACAGGTCGTGCGGACACGACGGCATTACTGGCGCATTGGACGAAGCTCCTAGAGGGGAATGAGTGGCCAGGGTAAACCCGGGGTCAGGCTGAGGCAACTGATGGGAGTTAGACTTCGCTCAGCGTCAGCCAATACCCAGCAATGTGAGCGGAAATATAAGGACGCTGACAACACGAGGGAACAACGCACCCAGCAATGCGCAGGTGATTGCCCCTGACAACGCCCAAACGCCCCAAACCACCAGGCTCATCGGCCCTGCTGCAAGCACCATGCAAATGAGCAACCCGATCCAGACTCCGCCCATTGCACCGACCAACGCTGCAAACCACCGATCCTTGCGGGTGATTGGTTGACGCCACCAGGTCACGATCTTTCGTACAACGTCCATGATTGATTCCTTTGGCTGACGAACGATCTTACGTCAGCTCTCTTCGCTATCGAGCAGCAAGTTCTCCAGGGCTTCGCGATAATCGCCTGGCTCCTGCCACATGCCGCGCTGCTGGGCTTCGAGCAGGCGCTCGATGATGTCCTGCAGGGCACCGGGGTTGTGCTGCTGGATGAAGTCGCGGGTGTCTCTATCCATCAGGTAGGCGTCGGTGAGCAGGGCGTACTGATGGTCATCGACCAGCTCGCTGGTGGCGTCGAAGGCGAACAGGTAGTCGATGGTTGCGGCCAGCTCGAAGGCACCTTTGTAGCCGTGGCGCTTCATGCCCTCGATCCACTTCGGGTTGGCCGCACGGGCACGCACCACGCGGGCCAGCTCCTGCTTGAGGGTACGGATGCGCGGCGTATCGGGCTGGCTGTTGTCGCCGTGGTAGCTGGCCACCTTGGCGCCACGCAGGGTTTCCACCGCCGCCAGCATGCCGCCCTGAAACTGGTAATAGTCGTTGGAGTCGAGGATGTCGTGTTCGCGGTTGTCCTGGTTGTGCAGCACCGCCTGCAGATGCTCCAGGCGCTCGGCGAACTGGCCCCGTGCCGGCGTACCCTCGCTGCCTTTACCGTAGGCGTAGCCGCCCCAGTTCAGGTACACCTCGGCGAGATCCGCGCGGCTTTCCCAGAGGCGTTCCTCGATGGCGTTCTGCACGCCAGCACCATAGGCGCCGGGCTTGGAGCCGAAGATCCGCCAGCCGGCCTGGCGCCGCGCTTCGAGTTCGTCCAGCCCACCGTCCTGCAGCGCCAGGGCTTCCTGCCAGACGCGCGCGGACAGCGGGTTCATGTCCGGCGACTCGTCCAGATCGGCGACCGCCTGCACGGCATCATCGAACAGGCGGATCAGGTTGGCGAAGGCATCACGGAAGAAGCCGGAGACCCTCAGGGTCACGTCGACACGCGGGCGACCGAGCTGCTCGAGAGGGAGCACTTCAAAGCGCTCGACCCGCCCGCTGCCGGCCTGCCATACCGGCCGCACGCCCATCAGGGCCATGGCCTGGGCGATATCGTCGCCGCCGGTGCGCATGGTCGCGGTGCCCCACACCGAAAGGCCGAGCTGGCGCAGATGGTCGCCTTCATCCTGCAGGTGACGCTCGAGCAGGCGGTCGGCAGCCTGCACGCCCAGGCGCCAGGCCGTGGGCGTGGGCAAATTGCGCACGTCCACCGAATAAAAATTGCGCCCGGTGGGCAGCACATCGAGCCGCCCACGACTCGGCGCGCCGCTGGGGCCGGAGGGCACGAAGCGGCCCTCCAGCGCATCGAGCAGGCCATGCATCTCGGCGTCACCACAGGCGTCCAGCAGCGGCGCGATATGGCTGCGCAGGCTGTGCAACACTGCGTCACAGCTCGGGCCAGCGGACCGCTCACCCTCGATCAGCCGTAACCCCAGCAGCTCCAGGCGCTCACGGGTATCGCCGAAACTGCGCCAGGGCTCATCGCTCAGATCAGCCAAAATCTCCGGGCGCGGCCCCATCCAAGGCGCGGCCATATCGCAATCGAGCGGATCGAAACCCAGCGCCAGATCCTGGGCCAGCGCTCGCAGCAGACTGGCGTTGCCGCCTTGGCCATCGCCGCGAGGAATGCGCAGCAGAGCCAACAGCGTGTCGCGGCGCAACGTGCCGCTCGGCGATTCGCCGAACACGTGCAGGCCATCGCGAATCTGCGATTCCTTGAGGTCGCACAGGTAGGCGTCGAGTTGCGGCAACCAGCTGGCCGGGTCGTCATTGAGCTTCAGGCCCAGTTCACGATCCAGACTGGCCTCGCGCACCTTCTGCAGAATCTCACCACGCAGCTCACTGGCACGGCGCAGGTCGAGCTGGCTGGCGTCGTAATACTCGTCAGCCAGCCGCTCCAGATCACGCAGCGGGCCGTAGCTCTCGGCGCGGGTCAGCGGCGGCATCAGGTGGTCGATGATCACAGCCTGGGTGCGGCGCTTGGCCTGGGCGCCTTCACCGGGATCATTGACGATGAAGGGGTAAATGTTCGGCAGGGCACCGAGGATTGCCGTCGGCCAGCAGCTTTCGGACAGGCCGACGCTCTTGCCGGGTAGCCATTCCAGATTGCCGTGCTTACCGACATGGATCACCGCCTGGGCAGCGAAGACTTGGCGCATCCAGAAATAGAAGGCCAGGTAACCATGGGGTGGCACCAGATCCGGGTCGTGGTAGACCGCCGCCGCATCCACCTGATAACCCCGTGCAGGCTGGATGCCGACGAAGGTCAGGCCGAAACGCAGGCCAGCGATCATCAGCCGACCCTCGCGGAACATCGGGTCGTTCTCCGGTACGCCCCAACGCTCCAGTACCGCCTGACGATTGGCCTCGGGCAAGGCTGCGAAGAACCGCTGGTAGTCGTCCAGGGCCAGGCTTTGCGCACAGGGCCGCAGGTCGAGGTTGTCGAGGTCGTTGGTCACGCCACCGAGCAACTGATGGATCAGCGCGGTGCCGCTGTCCGGCAAGGCCTCTACCGGGTACCCCCGCTGCTGCAAGGCCTGGAGAATATTCAGCGCCGCCGCCGGGGTGTCCAGGCCGACACCGTTGCCGATGCGGCCGTCGCGGGTCGGGTAGTTGGCCAGCACCAGGGCGACGCGCTTGTGCCCAGCAGGCGTGCGCTGCAGTTCGCACCAACGCCGCGCCAGTTCGGCGACGAAATCCATGCCCGGCAAGTGCGCGCGGTAGCAGACCACATCGCTCTGGCTGCGCTCGCTGCGCCAGGCAAGGCCCTTGAAGCTGATCGGCCGGGTGATCAGCCGGCCGTCCAGCTCCGGCAGCGCGATATGCATGGCCAGGTCGCGGGGGCCGAGGCCCTGGGCGTTGCCTTGCCACTGTTCTTCGCTGTCCAGCGCACAAAGCGCCTGCAGCACCGGCACGTCGCGACGGAACGGCCTTGCCTGGGGAGACTCCGGGTTGGATTGGGCAAAACCGGTGGTGTTGAGGATCACGCTCACGCCGGCTTCGTCCAGCCAATCCTCGACCTGCGCCAGGCAGGCCGCCTCCTTGAGGCTGGCCACGGCGATGGGCAACGGATTGAGGCCTTGAGCCTGTAGTCGCTGGCAGAAGGTATCGACGAAGGCGGTGTTGGCTGCCTGCACATGGGTACGATAGAACAACAGCGCGGCGACGGGCGCGCCTGTTTGCCACTCGGCACGCCAATCGTGCAGCGATGCATTGCCTACCTGCGGATGATAGAAGCCGACTCGCGGCAGGGCTTTCGGAGGCTGCCAGTCATAATCCCGGCCGAGATAGCGGCCAGCGATGCAGTGGAAAAACTGCCGCGCATTGTCCACACCGCCCTGTCGCAGGTACTGCCAGAGCCGCTCGGCGTCCTCGGCGGCGACGTTTCCCAGGCCGGTCAACTCGGGATCGGGACTGTCATCGCCAGGCACCAGAATCAGCGTCTTGCCCTGCCCCGCCAGCTCCACCAGCCGCTGGATGCCGTAGCGCCAGTAGCTGACGCCGCCATGCACGGAAATCAGGATGACCTTGGCGTGTTGCAGCACCTTTTCGACGTAGAAATCCACCGAGGCGTTATTGCCCAACTGCGCCGGGCTGGCCAGCCGCAGGCTGGGATAATCCTCGGGCAGATGGCGAGCGACCTCGGCCAGCAGCGACAGGTGCGAATCACCGGTGCACAGCACCACCAGCTCGGCGGGGGTCTGGCCAAGGTCGGCGATGCTGTCGGCCGGCAGCGACTGGCCGGGCTGGGTGCGCAGGAGGTGCATATTCTCGCCTAAGGCATCGCCCGCAAGCGGGCTCCTACGGTTCGTGCAGGAGCCCGCTTGCGGGCGATCATGGTTATACCAGAGCCGCTTTCAGCTCAGCCGCGATGGCCGTGTGGTCGAGCTCCTGGCCGATTACGATCAGGCGGGTAACCCGCGCTTCATCGGTCTTCCAGGCACGATCGAAATGCTTGTCGAAGCGCAGGCCGACACCTTGCAGAAGCAGACGCATGGGTTTGTTCGGCACGGCGACGAAGCCCTTGATGCGCAGGATGCCGTGTTTACCCACGACGTCCTTCAGCGCGGCCAGCAGGCGGGCTTCATCGGCTTCCGGTAGTTCCACGTGGAACGAGTCGAACTCGTCGTGATCGTGGTCTTCGTCTTCATTGTCGTGGTGAGTCTTGCGACCCTCGATGTGCAGCTCTGTCTCGCTGTTCAGGCCCAGCAGCACATTGAGCGGCAGCGAACCGCCACGGGCTTCGACCACCTTGACCGCTGGCGGCAGCTCTTCGCCGACTTCGGCGCGCACCGCAGCCAGGGTCTCGGCATCGAGCAGATCGGCCTTGTTGAGGATCACCAGATCGGCGCTCGCCAGTTGGTCGGCGAACAGCTCGTGCAGGGGCGACTCGTGATCGAGGTTGGGATCGAGCTTGCGCTGGGCGTCGACCTGATCGGGGAAGGCTGCGAAGGTGCCGGCAGCCACTGCCGGGCTGTCGACCACGGTAATCACCGCATCGACGGTGCAGGCGTTGCGGATTTCCGGCCAGTTGAATGCCTGGACCAGAGGCTTGGGCAGGGCCAGGCCGCTGGTTTCGATCAGAATGTGGTCGAGGTCGCCGCGACGCTCCACCAACTCACGCATCACTGGGAAGAACTCTTCCTGCACGGTGCAGCACAGGCAACCGTTGGCCAGTTCGAAGACGCGGCCGTTGGCTTCTTCCTCGGTGCAGCCGATGGAGCATTGCTTGAGGATCTCACCGTCGATACCCAGCTCGCCGAACTCGTTGACGATCACCGCAATACGGCGGCCTTCGGCGTTTTCCAGCATGTGCCGCAGCAAGGTGGTCTTACCGGCACCGAGAAAGCCAGTGACGATGGTGACGGGAAGTTTGGCGAGCGTTTTCATGGAGGCCCCTGGCGTCTGGAGAAACGGCGAGCGGGCAATGAGATGGCAGGCGCCAGCCGGGGCTGTCGCACAAACACCACCGGATCACCCCGCCCGGTTGTCGAAAGCATTATCGAGGCAGGTCTCCTGGCTCACAGGTCATGGCGCGTAGCCGGCCTTCCCGGTTTCCCAGTGGCGGTTGGCGATGCGCTCGCTGCTTACAGTTGCGGGGGCAGCCACGGCTTGCCGTGTTCCCTCTTAGCTCCACACGAGTGGAGAACCTCGAAAGACGCAAGGCTACGCAGAGCCTGCGACACGGTCAATCACGGGGTGACCTGTAACATGTTGACGCACTTGGCGCTTCGTGGTGTTCTTGCGCGGTTGTTTCAGGTGTCTCACGCCGCCGTGCGTGAGGTGAAACGGGAAGCCGGTTCGAGTCCGGCGCTGCCCCCGCAACGGTAAGCGAATGTCAGGATCGTTTTGGCCACTGTGCGAAAGCATGGGAAGGCCGATCCTTATCACTGCCCAGTGATCGTCGTGAGCCCGGAGACCGGCCTGAATCCTTTGTTTGGCAACCCGCGGTGGGCGGGCACGCGCCGATAGCTGCCCGCTCTGCGGGCAGGCTCGCTGCGTCCCTGCTGTGCCGTTCACCTCATAGTGAAGGTTCACGACCATGTCCAGCAGCGTCATTTCGCACTCCAGCGCACCCGCACTTACCCTGTCACAGCGCATTCTGCTCGCCGTCGGCAGCTGCGTTCTTGGCGCCGTGCTGATCTTCTTCGCCGGCTTCTCCCACGTCGAAGCCTTGCATAACGCCGCCCACGATACACGGCATAGCGCCGCGTTTCCGTGCCACTGAGGACGCCACGATGATCAAGCGCATCGCCCAGACTGCCGGCTTCGCCGGCCTGCTCGCCGCCATCGTGCTGACCTTGTTGCAGAGCCTGTGGGTAACCCCGCTTATCCTGCATGCCGAGACGTTCGAAGTCGCCGAACCCGCGGCCACTCTCGAACACAGTCATGACACCTCCAGCGCCGCTCACGATCATGACGCCGCTGGCGGTCACAGCCATGACGGTGAAGCATGGGCACCGGAAGATGGCTGGCAACGGCTGTTATCCACAGGCTTGAGCAATCTGGTGGTGGGCGTGGGCTTCGCACTGATGCTCGCTGGCCTGTTCACCCTGCGCGCGCCCGAGAAAACCTGGCAGGGCCTGCTCTGGGGGCTGGCCGGTTTCGCCACCTTCGTGCTCGCGCCCTCGAGCGGCTTGCCGCCGGAGCTGCCGGGTACCGCCGCGGCCGAGCTGCTACTGCGCCAGTACTGGTGGATCGGCACCGCTGCTTCGACCGCTGCAGGCCTGGCGCTGCTGGCATTTGGCGGCAACTGGATGCTGCGCATACTGGGCCTGGTGATTCTGGCGCTGCCCCATGTGATTGGCGCACCGCAGCCTGAGGTGCATGAAAGCCTGGCACCCGAAGCGCTGGAGCACGAATTCATCCTTGCCTCGCTGCTCACCAACGCTGCGTTCTGGGCTGCCCTGGGGCTGGCTGCCGCCTGGTTCCATGGCCGCACTCGACACGCAGAATGAACGAGCGCCCTACCCTCGTCGCCGGCCTGGGTTGCCGGCGCGGGTGTTCGCTTAGCGAGCTGCTGGCCTTGCTCGACGATACGCTGGCCGAGCATGGCTCGAGCACTGCCGAGCTGACAGCCCTGGCCAGCAGCGACCACAAGGCTGACGAGCCCGGTTTGCTGCAGTTGGCCGAGCATCTGGGCCTGCCCATCAGCTTCCTGCCCGCCGATGCGCTGGCGAGTTACCATGAGCGCCTGAGCCAGACCTCGGCTATCGCCCTGCACGTTACCGGCAGCCCGAGCGTTGCAGAAGCCAGCGCGTTGGCCCTGGCCGAACGCCTCGGTGGTCGAACCGCACGCCTGTGGATAACCAAGCGCAAGAGCGCCAACGCCACACTGGCTGTCGCAGACATCGAACCTTAGAAACGCCGCTACTGTAGGTGCGTCGACCTCGGCGCGAAAAATTGCAGCCGCGCCGCAAACCGGCGTCGTTCAAGCCATTCGCCGCGGGGTCGCGGCTCCTACAGCAGCAGGCCTCCACCATTTACCGCTTGCAGCCCAGGAATCCCATGACCGTCTATTTCATCGGCGCCGGCCCCGGCGACCCCGAGCTGATCACCGTGAAGGGCCAACGTCTGATTCGTTCCTGTCCGGTAATTCTCTACGCCGGTTCCCTGGTGCCCGAAGCGCTGCTCGAAGGCCATCAGGCCAGCCTGGTGGTGAACACCGCCGAACTGCATCTCGATGAAATCATCGCCCTGCTGCACGCCGCCCACGGGCGCGGCGAGGATGTGGCACGGGTGCATTCGGGTGATCCATCGCTGTACGGCGCCATTGGTGAGCAGATTCGTCATCTGCGCGCCCTGGGCATCCCTTTTGAGATCATCCCGGGGGTCACCGCGACGGCAGCCTGCGCCGCCCTGCTGGAAAGCGAACTGACGCTGCCGGATATTTCGCAAACACTGATCCTCACCCGCTACGCCAGCAAATCACCGATGCCCGAGGGCGAGCAGTTGCATGATCTGGCTCGGCACGGCGCGACCATGGCCATCCACCTGGGCGTGCAACACCTGGCGAAGATCGTCGGCGAGCTGCTGCCGCACTATGGCGCCAGTTGCCCGATCGCGGTGGTGCATCGCGCCAGCTGGCCGGATCAGGGCTGGGTGCTCGGCACCCTCGCCGATATCGAAGAGAAGGTCAGCGCCAAGGGCTTTCGTCGCACCGCGCTGATTCTGGTCGGCAGGGTGCTGGGCGCCGAGGACTTCGCCGATTCGGCGCTGTACCACGAGAGCCATCGCCACCTGTTCAGGGCAGGCGTTGCAGACGATACAGACTCTCGCTGACCTTGCCGTGATTGTCGGCAATGACGATCTGCGCGCCCCGCTGGGCGAGGAGCCCGTTGAGATCGCTGGCGTACAGGCGCTGCAGAAAGATCGGATAATCGAGCGCGCTTTGGATGACCATTTGTTCGCCCAACCAGGCATGCAGCGCCGGCAGATGGAAACTCCAGCAGCCCTCACGGCAGTCGAAGCCCGCGTCGCGCAGTTGCTCGATCAGCGTCTGATCGCCACCCAGCACGCCTTCGCAATAGCGGTACAACGTATCTACCCAGTCGCTCATGTCAGGGGGCGACCACCGGCAGCTCGATACGGAAGCAGGCACCACCCTCCTGGTTGCTCACGCTGAGCTTGCCACCCATCTGGTTGACCAGTCCGTAGCTGACCGACAGCCCCAGCCCGGTGCCCTTGCCCACCGGTTTGGTGGTGAAGAAAGGATCGAACACGCGATCCAGCAGCAGCGGGTCGATACCGCCCGCATTGTCCTGAACCTGCACCACCACCTTATCCTCGCTGAGCTCGCTGCGCAGATGGATATGTGGCTCCAGTTCGGGCTGTTTTTCCCGCGCGCTGAGCAGTGCATCCTTGGCATTGACCAGCAGGTTGATGATGACCTGCTCGAGCTGGTCGGCATGCCCACGCACCTGTGGAGAACCGCAGAGGTCGAGGGTCAAGTCGATATCGCGGGCGAGCTCGCCTTCGCGGATCAGCGTCAAGGCGCCCTCGATGGCCTCGTCAGGGCTGAACAGATCGTCCTCGACCTCGGAGCGCCGCCCGAAGATGCGCATGTGGTTGACGATCTTCGCCGCCCGGGTGATCTGCTGCTCGATACGCCCCAGTTTGTTCTTCAGGTAATCGGGGTTGGCCGAACCGTTTTCCACACCCTTCAAGGTATTGGTCAGGGCGATGCGCATGACGTTCAGCGGCTGGTTGATCTCGTGGGCCAGCCCGGTGGCCATCTCGCCTAGCACCGCCATCTTGGCGCTCTGGTTGAGCATTTGTCGGGCCTTCTGCAATTCCGTGTCGTCGCGCCCGACGGCCTGCACCTCGAGCAGCTTGCCGTGCTCGTCGAACACCGCACGCTCGGCCAGTACCCACCAGATATGTTCGCGCCCCGGCAGGTCCATGCGCACCAGTGCGGTGGAGACCGGCTCGGCGGGCGTCAGTTGGCGATGGCGCTCGCGAAACTGGGTCAGCTCCTGGGCCGACAGATAGGTCGCCAGGCTGGTACCCGGCAGGTTTTCCTGACGGATGCCCAGATACTGCGCCAACGGTCGGTTGGCGTAGACCAGCGTGAGATCAGGCCGATAGCGGCAGATGATCGCCGGCGAGTCTTCCACCAGGATGCGATAGCGTTCCTCGCTCTCGCGAATTCGCTCGGCGGCCTGGGCGGCTTCGGTCACGTCCAGGCAGAGGCCGACCGCCTCCACGGGAATACCGCGCTCATCACGCAGCAGCTTGGCTTCGTCCTGCAGCCAGTGGTAGCGACCCTCGCGGTCGATCAACCGATAGCGACAGCTGGCAGCGCCCTGGCTGAGCAGCGTGCGGGTGTGAGCAAAATAGATGTCCCGATCATCGGGGTGGATGAAGTCGGCCATGCTGCGCTGCACGAAGTCCTCCAGCGTCCAGCCCAGCAGCGCGCTGCTGCTGTCGCTGCAGAACACCGGCACGAAGGCGCCCTCTTCGTAGCGATTCACGTAGATCAGCGCCGGGGCGCTGGCGACCAGGCTCTTCAGGCGCGTGGTCGCCGCATCGGCTTCGACCTCCTTGAGCTTCATGTCGTTGATGTCCAGCACCGCGCCGACGATGCGCCGCTGGCCGTTGGCATTGAGGATGCGCGTGTGGATGCGGAACCAGCACAGCTCCTCGGCGGCATCACGTAGACGCACCACCTGTTCGAAGGCACGCCCGCTCAGTTCGGCATCGCCCAGGCGGATACGGAATTCGTCACGGTCGATCGGGCTGAGCAGCTCCAGCCAGTCAGCCAGGGTCACCGCCTGGCGCGGATCGAAGCCGAAGCGCTGCATCAGGCTGGGGGCCAGCAGAAACGCCCCACTGCGTGGCATGTATTCCCACCAGCCGGTGCCGAGCAGATTCTGCAGGATATCTACACGCTCGACGTGCACCCGCCGGCTCTGCTCATCGAGGCGTTGCAACAGGGGCGCGGCGACATTGGAAAACAGATCCAGCCAATCACGGGTATTGAGCTCGGGCATGCTCTGGTGGGCGATGTACGGCGAGCACAGCAGCCATGCACGGATACCCTGATGATCAGCGTAGGGCACCAGCCAGACAGAATCAGCGGCGTGCCATTCGGTGACATCCACTCCACCTCGCAACCACTGTACGGGCTGGTCGCCAGTGTACTGCTGCAACTCGCGGGGCAGGTGCTGACCGTCTTCCCAGAACACCGGCGTCAGCGCGTCGCGGTAATGCCCGACGATCTGCCAGCCGCCCCGCTGCGCGTCCGGCAGGGCCAGCGCCGTGCAGGCCAGCCGCAAGGCCTGAGCCATCGCGCCCAGCCACTCGTGGGCATGGCGGGGAAATTCGACCCGGTCGGCACCCCGTATGCTCTGCGCCACAGCGCTGATTTGCGAGAACACCTGCAGACGCTGTTCGCAGGCTTGCAAGCGGGCCAGAAAGTCGCCGATCTCGAAGGCCTGCAGCGACCAGCCCTGCACTTCAGCCTTGAGCCAGCCGCGGGTATGCAGAATGCTGCCGTCACGGGTGACGAAGGAAAGATCGAGCATCTGTTGCACGAAAGCCGCCAGATCCGTCACCAGATAGCGACTCTGACCGTGTAGCAACTGCTCCAGCGGCAGCACTTGGGAAACCGCGATTGGCAGGCGGTACGAGAGACTGCCGGAGACCTCGAATACGCGCCCGAGGGCATCGATGGAAAGATTCAGACACGGACTGTTGGCGGAAACCGCTGCGGGTGCAACAGTCGCCTCCGGCGCCGCCTGCGCTTCGGGGTCACGCTTGAACCAATCCTTGAATACTTGCATTGTCCGGCCCACCTACCATGATTAGCGCCGCAGACGGATCGAAATATCCGTCGATGTGATCGGGCTGCCTCGCCCTTCCTGAACCCGGACACCCAGCGCATCCATGGCCTATATCGTATTGTTCTGCTGGCTTGGCGCCTGCGCGTTTCAGGACGCTCAGCACCGCAAGATCGCCAACCTCCTGACCCTGGGCGGCCTCTGCGTCGCCCTGGCCTACCTGCTGTGGTCAGGCAGCAGCTTGACCGGTGCCAGCCCGCCAGCGGTAGTGCTGGCTATCGGTATCGCGTGCCTGCTGTCGCTGCCCGGCTACCTGAGTCGGCAAATGGGTGCTGCAGACGTGAAAATGCTCGTGGCTCTGGGTGCCGCCAGCGATGCCGCACATGTACTGTTCAGCGTGATCGGTGCCGCCCTCGTGCTGATCATCTGGGTCACGCTGGTGCGCATCTGGCCTGATATCCGCCTGGCACTTCCAAAACGCCTGGCCGCGCTAAGAACAACCAACGCCAAAGCCCCCCCTATGCACCCTTTCTGTTCTTGGGATTTGCACTTACAGCATTGTGGTTTATAGCCAAATAAACGGTGTCATAAACCCGGCAACTTGCAGCGGAGCATAACGAAAAATATCGACCTGCCCCATAGCAAAAAACTGATAACCGCTGTTAATCACAACACCCTCGACTGCATAGCTTTGACTATAACTTAGGGCATAGCTATCCTGATTTTCTAATATCAATCATCCGTCTCCCTATAGAGTCTTCGCATGGAAAGCTCCTATCCCTTACGGATAATGATAGTCGACGACGAACCGGCCATTGTCGAGGAGCTCGCGGAGTTTCTCGAGCAACTCGGTTATGGTGTTACGGCGTGCCATTGTGCAGAGGATGCATTACAGGCGTTCCAGCAGGATGAACATATCGGTATCGTGCTCAGCGATATGCACATGCCCGGACTGACCGGGGTTCAACTGGTGGGTGAGCTGGCCCGTATTGCACGCACTGGGCGGCTCTACGAAACGGCTATCTTTACCGGCAGTACCGACAAGCAGGACGTCATCCTGGCCTTGCGCGCCGGGGTTTCCGACTACTACCAGAAGCCGGTTGATCTGGAAGAATTGCATGCCAGTGTGAAACGTCTGCATGAGCGCGTCGAACAACGAACCAAGGAACAGCAGATTCGTCAGCGCATTCAGGATCTGGCTGCATCGCTACACGAGATGCACAGTGACCTATTGCCAACGCCAATAAAGAACGTCGCGCAAATGACCGTGGCGGTGGATGTTATTCCCGAGCCTTTCGACAAACTATCGAGAAGGCAGTTGGCGGTCGCGCAATTGATCGCCAAAGGGATGACTAATTACCAGATATCCTGCGAATTGGGCATTACCGAAAACACCGTAAAACTTTATGTCTCCCAGATATTGAGACTGACGCGCGTGCACAACCGTACACAATTGGCGCTGTCCTATCCTTCCCATGGGTAAACTTTGTAAGCGTTTTGTATAGAGTTTCTCTTGAAACTTATACAGACGCCGCAATTGTGACGAGTCTTTTACACCGACAATAAGTCCGTAAAACGACATCGACACACTATTCGGCCAATGTTTTATTACTCACCAAATTTCCCCCCTACATCCTGCTCGAAGAACTCTGGGATAGGGTGCTTGTGGCTCTCCAGCCAGCGCTGCAACGCCAACTCTCGCTCGGCGGGTGTCGATGTCTGGGGATGGGAAGACGCCAGGCGCCCTTCTCGCTGCAGCCGCAGCCAGTGGGCTGTCTGCGTCTCTACCTCACTGCCAACCAAGCCACCCGCTCCTCCCTCGCCAGCAGCTTGGCTAACCAGCGGTAGGCATGCCAGCAGCGCAACGCCAATGATCATCCCCTTCATGGTGCTCTCCCTCTAGCGCAGTTGCGCCGTGGCTGGTGGGTGTCCGATCAGCGCTGATTGGCCACTGTGTCGCCCTGTAGCTCGCTAACAGGCTCGACGCGGATGAAGCCCCCGTCGTCAGGCACGATCAGACGGCCTGGACGCATCTCGATCTTTGCCCGCACCTGATTGGCAGGTGTGGAAGTCGGCGCGGAAGCGACGGCCTCCACCGGCGCGGCAGCCACTGCAGGCGCAGCCGGTGGAGCAGCGACAACCTGTGGCGTCGCAGCTGGGGTCGGTGCTGCGCTAGCCACGGCTGCACGCGTAGCGACAGGTGTCGGCGCGACGGCAGGCGCCTGGGCCACGATCACAGGAGCAGCGACCGGCGCAGGGGCGGCGGCGACCGCAGGCGCCGTCGGCTGGCTGACCACCACCGGAGCAGCGGCCACCTGGCGCGGCGGCGCCGGAATCGGCGCTGCGCTAGCCAAGACGGTACGCGTAACGGCAGGTGCCGGCTCTGCGGCTGGCGCTCTGGCCACGACCACGGGAGCAACGGCTGGCGCTGGAGCTGCTGGCGACCTCACGGCGCTGGCAACGGAAAGCGGTACCACCGGAGCCGGACGGAAATTGGATAGCTGCGGCGCCGGAACGGCTGGCGGGCGTGGCGCAGCGGCCGGTGCCGGGCTCGCGACCGCCGGCTGAGCAACTGGCTGCGGCACTATCGGCTTCTCGGCTGGCTTCGCAACAGGTGCGGCAACGACAGGGGCAACCGGCTGCGCCGCCGGAGCTGGCCGCGTATCGGCTGGCTTCGGCGCCGGAGTCGCAGCAGCAGGCGAACTCTGCTGAGCACGCGGGGCTGGTGTCGGGGCGCCGGGTTGCGGCGCAGCGGCACCCGCTACACCGATCTGGCTGCGCAATGTCTGGGCACGCTGTTCGGCTGTGCGGAACTCGCTGGCGGAAAAGCCCATGCGTTCGGCCAGTGCGCTGGCCTGCGGCAGGTTGCCCTGGAAGATCAGCAGGGTCAGCAAGTTCAATGCCGGCTGCTTCTCCGTTTCGTTCAGTTCCAGTGCGGTCAGCAGTTCGAAGCGCGCTTCATCCATACGACCGAGGTTCATGTACACCACGCCCAGGTCGTTGCGGATGGTATCGCTGGTCGGATCGAGATTGGCCGCCAGGCGCAGATGAGTCAGTGCTTCCTCGTAACGGCCCTGGGCGCTGGCGAGCTGGCCCAGGCCGTGTTCACCCTGAGCCTTGAGGCAGGTACCGAGCAGGCTGGTGTAAAGCTCCTGAGCTTCCGGGCGGTTCAGCGAACGCAGAATGCGCGCCTTGTACAAGTTCGCCTGGGGCAGACCGCTGGGCAGGCGCTCCAGATTGGCTAATGCCGCGTGTAGACGCCCTTCATCGGCGGTTTTCTGCGCCAGATTGAGGGCCAGCTCCTGATCCTGGGACAGCGGTGCACAGCTCATCGGGGTCGCTGTGCCCCTGCTCATCAACCAGGGGGACTGGGCCGGGCTGCTCGCGCAACCAGCCAACAGTCCCACCACCCCTACCACGCTCACTACACGCTTCATCTCAACTCCCCTAGAGCCCCGACGATCGCGATAAATCCGGGCCCCGCCAATACGATCAACAATGCCGGGAACAGGAAGATCATCATGACCACGGACATCTTCCCGGACAATTTGGAAACTCTTTCTTCGAGAGCCGTATGATGCCGATCATCGATCAGATCCTTGAGCCGCAGCAACGAGGCCATGGCTCCGCCGCCCTGGACGATAAGCTGTTCGAGGATCACTACGCAATCGGTGACCTCGTAGACTTCCAGCAGGGCCGCCATGTCACGTAATTCACGGCCCAATTCGAGCCCCGCATCGACCCGCGCCAGCACCTGCCGCAGCTCTGCACTGAGGTTCGGCAGGATGCCCTCGGACTCCTTGGCGAGCACCCGCAACCCCTGCTCCACGGTCATGCCGACATCGAACAGGATGCGCAGCAAGGGAATGAACGTCGTCACCTCTTCAGCCAACTGCTCCTGTCGACGCCTGGCCGCCATGGCCAGCCAGCGCTTGGGGATCAGGTAACCGATACCGAGCGCGAACACCGGCGCCAGCCAGATCGGTTGCGGCGCCTTGTTCAAGAGTAGCTGGACGATCACTACCAACATCAGCAATACGATCGGCGTGCCCAACTGGATGGCCGAGAACATCGATTGCTGACTGCGTTTGCGCCAGCCCAGGCGATTGAGCAACTGCACCGTTTCGCTATCCATGCTCAGGGTACGCCGGCCCAGGGAGCTACCGCCGATACCGCGCATCATGCCGCCACCGGAAACCCGCGATACGCTGCCCATGCGCTGGCTGAATTGCCGCCGGGCACGCAGATCGCCATAGGCCAGGTAGATGAACAGCAATGCGAGCAGCAACTGCAGCAACGCACTGAGCAGGAGAAGACCACCCATCACAAACTCCTCAGCATGCGCCACAGCGAGAAGCTGCCAAGGGCCTGCAGCACGAATGCCAACAGCAGCACCATGCGCCCCGTGGACTCCTGCCACATGCCCAGCATGAATTGCGGGTTGGTGACGAAGATGTAGCAGGCCAGCGCCAGCGGCAGGCCGCCCATCACATAGGCGCTGATGCGAGTTTCGCCGGTCAGCGCGCGCAGTTTGCGAGCGCTCTGCTCGCGCTCGCGGATCAGCCGGATCAGGTTGTTCAGCAGCTCGGTGCTGTTACCGCCATAACGTTGATTGACCCTGACCCCAAGTGCCAGTACCTGGAATTCATCACGCTCGTAGAGATCGGCGAAATCCTGCAGGGCATCGCCCAGGCCCATGCCGCGCTGCACGTTACGGCGGGTACGGGCCATCGCCTCGCGCAGGGGTTCGGGCGCGGTCTCCATGGCCAGCATCAGCGCGTCGCCAAGCGCGCGCCCGGACTTAAGGCTGCGAATCACGTGGTCAAGAAAGATCGGCAGTTGCTCGATCATGCGCTGTACTCGGCGGCGATAACGCAATGCAATGAACAGGTGCCCGAGCACCAGTGGTAGCAACAACATGACCAGCAGGCCCAGCCAATGGCCGACAATCAACCCCATCAAGGCGCCAAGCAACCAGATGAACAGCCACAGGCCGAGGCCCTTGCGTGGCTTGCTGAAACCGGCCCGCAGAAACAACTTATCCACATGCCCGATGGACACCACCCCCAGAGGCTCCGGCTGATCCATCAGCAAGCGCTGGATCACCTGCTCGGAAGCGGCCTGCTCACGGCTTCTGCGCAGCATCAGCAGGCCCGCCCCGAGCAAGATCAGGCAGATCACCCCCAGCAGCATTGATGCGTTCATTCAAGGTCTCCTTGGCGCCTGGGACGCCCCCGCTCAGTCGCGGCGCATCTTGTGGCCAGCCGGGTTCGGCGCATCGCGGCAGAAGGTACCGGCGCCACTGCGATCGAGTCGGAACAGGGTGTTAGTGACGTACTGATCCTCGCGCAGGCCCAGCACCTCGACCACCTCACTGACGCAGCGACGACCATCCGGTAGACGGGTCAGCTGAATCACCACATCCAGCGCTGCGCAGATCATCTGCCGCAGAGTACGCTCGGCCATCGTGGCGCCGGAGAAACCCACCAGGGTCTCCAGACGCAGCAAGGCATCCTGTGCGTTGTTGGCGTGCACGGTACTCATGGAGCCGTCGTGGCCGGTGTTCATCGCGGTCAGCACGTCGAGTACCTCGACGCCGCGAACCTCGCCGAGCACGATGCGATCCGGGCGCATACGCAGGGCGTTGCGCACCAACTCACGGGCACCCACCTCGCCATAACCTTCGGCATTCGGCGGTCGGGTTTCCAGGCGCACCACGTGATTGTGATTGAGCCCCAGCTCGGCGGTATCTTCGATGGTGACGATACGTTCGCGGGGGTCGATCATCTGGCTCAGCATGTTCAGCAGGGTGGTCTTACCGGTACCGGTACCGCCACTGACCATAATGTTGCAGCGGCGCCTGACCATCAGTTCCAGGCAGCTAAGCATGGCCTGATCCAGCGAGTTGCTGGCCAGCAGGTCGGCGCTGCGCAGCATGTCCTTGCGAAACTTGCGCACCGAGATGCAGGGGCCGTCAAGGGCCACCGGCGGAATGATCGCGTTGATGCGGCTGCCATCTGGCATGCGCGCATCGACCATCGGCGAGGATTCGTCGAGCCGCCGCCCCACCGGGGCCAGAATGCGCTGGATGACCCGCAGCACGTGCTGATCGTCGATGAAACGCAGGTCACTGAGCTGCAGCACACCGCCGCGCTCGATGAATACCCGGTGCGGCCCGTTGACCAGAATCTCGGTCACACCTTCGTCCTTGAGAAGAATCTCCAGTGGGCCGAAGCCGGTCAATTCGTCCACCAGCTCTTCGGCGAGACGATCCACCTCATAGCGGGAGATGGCGATCTGCCGACGGCTGACATAGTCACTAACCTGCTCGCTGACGAAGCTCGCCAGCGAGGTGCGAGTCCCTTCGAGCAGATTTTCGCCCTTCTCCTCCAGAGCATCGATCAGGTAACGGTGCAACACCGGCTTGAGATCCTGCACACCGACGCGCGCACCATCGCCACCGAACGGACCAATCGTCATGAGCCGACCCTCAACAAGCGTTGCCACCAGCGACCGGAGCCACCCTGCTTGCGCTCGACCACGCCGTTAGCGAGCGCCAGCAGCCCCTGCGTGAGGCCATCACGCGGGGCGAACTCGTACAGTGGCACGCCCTGATTCTTGGCCTTGAGGCGAGTGACCGGGCTCAGCGGCAGGCCAGCCTCGAGGGGCAACGCAAAGGTTCTGCTCAACTCCTGCAGGCCAGGTGCCACGCTCGGTTGGTAGCGGTCGACCAGCAGCCGTGCATGGTCGAGCTTGATGCCCTTGCCACGCCAGAGCGCTAACAGCGCCAGGTTACGGCGGCAGTTGGGCACGCTCTGATCGACGCACCAGAACAGTCGCTGAGCGTGGGTGGCGAAGGAGCGCAGACCATCACAGTCAGGCTGACCGCAGAGATTCACCACCACATGCTGGAAATGCTGACGCAAACTGCCCAGCAGCAGAAACAGCTCGCCAAGACTGAAGCGTTCGAGGGCATCGTCATCTGGCCCGTGGGGCAACACGCGCAGGCCATCGGGGTGCCGGGCGAAGGCGCTTTCGATGAGGTTCGAATCGAGACGGCGGATATTGCGCAACGCATCGCCAAAGCAGAACGAGGACTCCAGCCCAAACAGCTCCAGGCTCTCTCCTCTCGGCACTCCAAGATCGACGAACAGCGTGCGCTGACCGCGGGCCTGAACCTGCAGCGCCAGGTGCACGGCCAGCAGTGCGGCATCGGCATCCGGTTGCAGGCCACACAACAACGTCAGTTCGCCCTGGTCACGGGACGGCGGCAATTGCGGCAGGCGCTGCGTCAGACGGCGAACCAGCCCCAGCACCTCACTGCTGCGTGAACCATAGGCGATGAAATCACGGGCACCGGCGCGCATGGCGTTGAGCACCAGTTGGTTATCCAGGCCATCGCCCAGGGCCACCACCACGACCATCGGCCGTACGTCGAGCAGCGACTCGATCAACGCGCTTTGGGCCGTCTGCCCTTCGCGACTGAGGCCAACGAACACCAGGCAGCTGCCGGTCATGTCCATCAGCCCGAGCACCTCATCGAGCGTCTCGCCGACGTTGAGTACCTGCCCCTGGCCAGCCAATGCGGCCTGCAACCATTCGAGATCCTGTTTGCGGCGGGTTTGTGCGAGAAAAATCTGCTCCATGCTCACTCCCTAACGCGACAGGCCGTCAGCCCGGTGAAAGTCGCCGTTCTCGAGGAATAGTTGCCGGAACACACCCGGGTCGTAGTTACGAAATTGCTCGCCGGGCAATTCCGGTAGCTGGGCATTGGCCGCCATCGGTTGCACCAGCCGCGGCGTGACCACCATCAGCAATTCACGCTCCTCGCGTTCGATTCGCGAGGAACGAAAGAACGCGCCGAGCACGGGCACGTCGCCGAGAAAAGGCAACTTATCCACAGTCGAGGAGCTGTTGGTCGAGATCAGACCGCTGATGATGAAGCTCTCGCCATCGGCCAGGGAAACGCTGGTATCGGTGCGCCGCACGTTCAGCGCAGGCACCTGCGTACCGGCGATGGTGATGCCGGCGGTGAAGTCTAATTCGCTGACCTCGGGGGCGACCTTGAGGCTGATACGGTTGCGCCCGACCACGGTTGGCGTGAGCGTCAGACGCACGCCGAACTCCTTGTACTCAATGGATAGCGCATCGCTGCCGCTGCTGGGGACGGGTATGGGAAATTCGCCACCGGCGAGAAAGCTCGCGCTCTGACCACTGAGAGAAACCAGGCTGGGACGAGCAAGGGTGTAGGCGAAGCCACTGTTCTCCAGCGCATCCAGCCCCAGCAGAAACTTGCTGCTGCCACCGCCCCAGACAATATTGAAACCGTCGCGCGACAGCGGGAAAGCAGCGCCAGGCCCCACACCACCGACACCGCCTACGGGCACCGTCGCCGGCCCGGTACCAGGAGCGCCAATCAGGAAGTTGTTCGAGGCCGTACCGAAGATGCGCAGCCCTACTTCACGCAGCTTACTGCGCCTGACCTCGACAAAGCGGATATCGGTCTGCACCTGGCTCGGCACGATGTCCTCACCGTAAAGCACCGCCGGCTCGGCGAGCGCAGCGGTAGCGGCGCCCTGCACCACGACCATGCTCTGCCTGGGCTCGAGATCGCAACGCGTCCATACCATCAGGCTGGTGGTGCCGCCACGCTTGCCCAGCAACAGAAAGCTCTCCTTGGTATTGAGGCTCACATCGGCGACCTCTGGATCGGCAATAGCCAGGCGCGTGATGGGTACCGGAAAGCGCAGCTCGCGCTGCATGCCCTGTGTCACTTCCATTACCGCCGGCACCGGCTCGAGGCCTGCGCAGGAAGCGAACACCCCGGATGGCAGGCCCAGCAGCGCCACGACCAGGCATAACGCCTGGCGTGAGCAGCGCGGACTACGGTTGGCATCGTTCATGGGTCGAGTCCTTACCGGTCAGGGAGTTTGCCGAGTGGCATCATTGCCGCGATACACCGGAATGCTGGCAGGCGTGGACACCTGCTGTACCACCACGCCTGGCTGCGGTTGAGGCGCAGCGCCACGTAACGCCAGCTTCTCGAACTGGAACAGTTGCCGTTGCGCCTCGGCGATAGCGGCCTTCGGCTCATCGCCCGCGTAGTAGCCCGCGAGCAGTTTTTCATCCGCGCTACGCACGGCCAGACGCAGGCTGCCGACCTGAGTGGCCAGCATGAAGCGCGTCAGCAGAACGTCGGGAACGGCCAGAACGGCGGTGGTAGGTGAACGACGACGACGTCGCTCTTCCTCCGCGTCCACGGGCAATTGCGCCGCCTCTCCCTGATTGGTAGCCCCCAGGGCGCTACCTACGCTCAGCAGCCGCAGTGCCGGGATCAGCACCTGGGCGGTCTGATCACGATTGTTTTCGTCCTGGGGCAGATACAGCAGCACGTCCACATAATCACCTGGGCTCAGGTGCCCGCCGCCGCCAATGACTTCATCCACTGCGACGGCAATGGCCCGCTCTTCCGGGCGAATCATCCGTGCCAGCGGGCCGCCCATCTCGAACGTCGCCTGATTCACCACCGTACCGGCCGTGGTGTGTCGCCACAGCGTACGACCCAGCAACTCCTCAGGCTTGGCGAAACTTCCCGGCGGGGCGATGCGCAGGCGCTCCACGGCGAGATCATCGCGGGTAATCGGAGTCAGCGGCTGTACATCACGAGCGAGCACCACCACGCTGGTGCGCTGCTGCTCGTCTACCTGAGCCTGCAGTTCGCTGCTCACCTGCCCTGCCGGGGTAGCAGCAGGCGCCACGGGTGCCGATGCCGGTTGCACGGGCTCGCGGCTCAGGCTCAACCCCCAATACCCCGTGACCACAGCACCGACCAGCAGCACGCCGGCCAGCACCAGCGTCAATCGGCTATTCATGACAGCACACTCCTTGTAGCCATAGAACTGCAAGACCTCGGCACAACGCAATGTTCATGCTGAATAACGATAGGCGGGGAAATCGAACCGTGTTGGATATCGGCAACTCGAATTTTAACTTTAATAATATTTTCCGGAAACTTATAGCCACCCCAAACATCAATAGACCATGCCGTTCGTCGCCACATAGTAGTCAGAGCACTGGCGCTTATACAATAGCGCTTCATGACTAGTGCCTTAAGCCTTGAATTCATTAGTGCTTATAGTTGTGATTAATACTTTCTATATAATACCAAGGTGAGTTTGCGAACTGCCGCGCACCATTTCTACACTTCCCCTTGCAAGCCCCATGTACAGGCGTCCCTGCCTGCATGGCTACAGAGGAAGTACGAACATGTCCACACTCATTATCCTTCGCGAAAAAGTTCGCAAGTTCTTCTCTAGAGAAGACGGTGCATCGGCTATTGAATATTCGATCATTGCCGGCTTAATCGCAGTAGTTATCATTGCCTCCGTCGGAACTCTTGGCAAAGATATAAACGGTGTCTTCACGGGAATCTCTACCGAGTTGACTAAAGCGAAAACTACTACTACCACCACTACTACCCAATAATCCTTATGCAATAGATAAAGAAGCGGGTATTAATATCACGCTTAGCAGGCCTACTATGCGCCAACATATCTTGCTGGTGGATGATGAAACCGAAGCCCTCGAAGAACTTGGCGAGTTGCTCGAGGGTGAAGGTTTTCATTGCCACTGCGCCAATAGCGTCAGTGGCGCGATGTTATGCCTGGATACCTGGCCTGCCATCGCACTGGTGATCACCGATCTGCGTATGCCCGACGAAAGTGGGCTGCGCCTTATCCAGAATCTGCGCGCCAACCCCAAGCATGAGACCTTGCCGATTATCGTGATGTCCGGTCATGCGGATATGAACGATGTTATTGGTCTGCTGCCCCTGCAGGTGGTCGACTTCCTGCCCAAACCCATCTACCAGGAACGCCTGATCGAGGTACTTAATCAGCGCTTTCCGATCGCCCAGGCGGTCAACTCTTGAGTCGGCACTGAAAGGTTTTCAGCTTTCAACCAGTGGCCGCAGCACACCAAAATCGATCCCCGCATTCGGTGAACGCACCGCTGATCAATCGGGTACCTGAGCAGAGGTATTCCGCGAACCTGCGGACTCCGCAGGTGCCAGCCCTAGCGTGCGGTAGATCTCCACCCATCGCAGCGCTACATCTGTGAAGGCGCGCTGCTGTTCGAGTTCGGTGTCGAACTGGGTACGTTCGGCGTCCAGCACCTCGATCAACGACACAGTGCCGGCGTCGTACTGCCGTTGCGCCAGAGCCGTAGCGTTACCGGCGGAGCGGCTGGCAGTATCCAGTAAGCGTTGACGGTCGAGCCCCTGGACATAGGCGCTGATCGCACTGCGGGTTTCTCGCAGCGCCTGGATAAGACTCGTCTGATAGCCGAGCCAGGCCTGCTCACGCTGCGCGTCACCGGCTTCGATGCCGGCACGAATGCGACCGAAATCGAACAGCGGTTGCAGGGCCTGCCCGCTGAGGGCCCAAGCAGGCACGCCGATTCCCTGCTCGAAACCCACCAGCGCGCCTAGGGTCAGCTGTGGATAACGCAGTGCCTTGGCGGCATCCAGGCTGCTATCGGCAGCCAGCAGGCGCAGTTCGGCGGCGCGCACGTCAGCGCGGGCACGCAGGCTGCTGGCTGGCAGCTCCAGCAATGGCAGCAGGCGCTCGTCACGGGGCGCCCGCGCGGTCGCCCGTTCGGCCAGCAGGGCGTCAATGCGCGGTTGTTCGGCGTTGAGCAGATAAGCCAGCGAGTAACGCGCCGCTTCCGCGCGCTGCCGCGCTTCAGGAATTGCGGCCCGCGTGACGGCAAGCTGGGTATCGAGCCGCTCGACATCGAAGCCACTGGCGGTGCCCTGATCGAAGCGTATGCGGGTGATCCGGGCGATCTGCGCCTGGCTGTCGGCGGCACGCCCAGCGATCTCTACCTCACGCTCGGCCAGGCGATAGCTCAGATACGTACCTGCCACCTCGGCGATCAGGCTGACGCGCAGCGCCTGATAGTCGGCGTCCGCCGCTTGCAGATTGGCATCGGCAGCTCGCTCCAGAGCGCCCAGGCGACCAAACAGATCGGCCTCCCAGCTCAGGTCGAGACCATAAAAATAATCTTCGTCGTGGCCGTCGCTGGCGCTACGACCCTTCTCGTGGCTGCCGGTAATGCTGAGGTTCGGATAACGGTTGCCGGTAGCCTGGCGACGTAGCGCACGCTGCTCGCGGATACGCTGGGTAGCGATGGCCAGATCGAGGTTGTCGCGCAGCGCCAGCTCCACGAGTTGATCGAGGGCAGGATCCTGCAGGCTCTGCCACCAGGCTTGCGGCAGAGCTGCCACTGCCTCTGCCGGCAAGGGCGCAGGCGGCAACGGCTCACGGCTGCTGCAAGCCACGAGTGACAGACAGACGAAGACCAGCAGCAGCGGCCTCATGGCGCGATCTCCTGATGCTGGGCAATCGGCTCACGTCGCCTGGCCAGGTGGCGATCCATCATCAGGTAGACCACGGGCGTGGTCAGCAGCGTCAGCACCTGGCTGAACAGCAGGCCACCGACTACGGCAACGCCCAGCGGTTCACGCAGCTCGGCGCCGGTGCCGAATGCCAGCATCAGCGGCACCGCCCCGAACATCGCAGCCAGGGTGGTCATCAGGATGGGCCGGAAGCGCGTCATGCAGGCCTGGTGAATCGCCTCTCGCGGCGCCATGCCCTGGCGCTGGGCCTGAAGAGCAAAATCGACCAGCAGGATGCCGTTCTTCTTGACGATACCGATCAGCAGAATCAGGCCGATCAGCGCCATGATGGAAAAATCCAGGCCCCACAACCAGAGCAGCAACAAGGCGCCGATGCCCGCTGAAGGAATGGTCGACAGGATGGTCAAGGGGTGCACCAGGCTTTCATAGAGCACCCCGAGGATGATGTACACCGCGACCAGCGCGGCGAGGATCAGCCAGGGCTGCGAGGCCAGGGTCTGCTGGAACGCCTGGGCGGCACCGCTGAAGCGCCCGCCGATGCTGGCCGGCATGCCGATGTCCTGCTCGATCTGACGCAACACCGCCACCGCGTCGCCCAAGGCGACGCCGGGCGCCAGGTTGAACGACAGGTTGGCCGACGGCAGCATGCCGCTGTGGTTGATGCTCACCGGCGCCGGCTTGGCCGGCAATACCCGCACGAAGGTGCTCAGCGGCACCAGTTGCCCGTTTGCCGGCGAACGCAGCTGGAACAGCTCCAGGCTCTGCACCCGCTGGCGCTGGCTGCTGCTCAGTTCCAGCACCACCTGGTACTGGTTGGAAGCGGTCTGAATCTCGTTGATTCGGCGCTGGCCGAAGGCGTCATACAGCGCTTCATCGACATCGGCGGCCGAGAAGCCGTAGCGCGAGGCTGCTTCACGGTCGATCTGCACGGGGGTTACCGAGGCGTCGAACTGCAGGTCGTTGTTGACGTCGCGAAACAGCGCATGATCCTGCAGCCTTTCGGTGAGGCGTGGCGTCCAGGTGGCCAGCTCTTCCAGCGAGCGGCTGCGCAACACGTACTGATACTGAGCCCGCGATGCGCGCGAGCCGAGGTTGATGTCCTGGGCTGCGCGCAAGGTCACGCGCAGATCGGGGATGGCGGCGAACTGCGGACGCAGCCGATCAATGATCTGCTCGACACTGACGTCGCGATCATCCGGGTCGCTGAGCACCACGGCTAGGCCGCCGACGCTGTAGCTGCCGTCGTTACCGATATCGGTGTTGAAGGCAACGATATCGGGGTCGTTGCGCAAGATCTCCACCAGTTGCCGGTTCTTGGTGCGCATCGCCTCATAGGAAATGTCCGCCGAGGCCTGCACGGTGCCATTCATGAAGCCGGTGTCCTGCAGCGGAAAGAAGCCTTTGGGCATCAGCGCGAAGCCACCCACGCTGATGGCAATGCAGGCGAAGAACACCGCCAGAATGCTGCGTGGATGATCCAGCGCCCAGACCAGTACGCGCTCGTAACCGCCGAGCACGCGGCGCATGGTCGGCCCCGGGCCGCCATGGTTGGCCAGCGGGCGCATGCACAGTGCGGCCAGGGCGGGCGCCAGGGTCAGGCAGATGACCACGGAAATCATGATCGCCGAGGTAGCCGCCAGGGCGAACTCGCGAAACAGCCGACCCACGTAGCCACTCATGAAGAACAGCGGAATGAACACCGCCACCAGTGACAGGCTGATGGAAATCACCGTGAAGCCGATCTCGCGCACGCCGTCCAGGGCCGCCTGAACCCGGCCGACGCCGCGCTCCAGATGCCTGTGGATATTCTCCACGACGACGATGGCGTCATCGACGATGAAGCCTACTGCGACGATGATCGCCACCAGCGTCAGGTTGTTGAGTGACAGCCCGAACGCCAGCATGGCCGCGCAGGAGCCGATCACCGAGGTGGCCAGCACGGCGAACACCACTAGGGTCGCCGACCACTGCCGCAGGAACAGCGCCATGATGCCGATCACCAGCGCCACGGCGATCAGCAGGGTCAGCTCGGCCTCGTGCAGCGAGGCCCGGATGGTGCGGGTGCGATCGTTGAGCACCTTGACCTCGAGATCGGCCGGCAGGCCGGCAGTCAGCTCCGGCAGTGCAGCCGTCACCGCATCGGCGGTGGCGACGATATTGGCCCCCGGCTGACGGCGAATGACCACCGCGACTCCCGGCTTGCCGTCCGGCGAGGCCTGGGTATAGGCGTTTTCCGCGCCGGCTACCACGCTCGCTACATCACCCAGGCGCACCGCAGCGCCATTGCTGTAGGCGACGATCAGCTCGGCGTAATCATTGGCTTCGAACAGTTGGCCATTGCTGTCCAGCGTCGACAGCCGATGCTCGCCGACCAGCGCCCCTGTGGGCCGATTACCGCTGGCACGCTGCACCGCAGCACGTATGTCGGCCAGGGTGACGCCGGCCGCCACCAGTCGCTCGGGCCGCGCCTGGATGCGGATCGCCGGGCGCTGCAGGCCGTTGAGGCGGATCATCCCGACGCCTTCGATCTGGCTCAGTTGGCGGGCGATGGACGACTCGGCCAGATCACTGACTTCGTAGGGCGAGAGCGTATCGGAGCTGACCGAAAGGATCAGGATCGGCGTATCCGCCGGGTTGATCTTGCGCCACACCGGCAACTCCGGCAGCTGGCTGGGCAGGCGTGACGAAGCGGCGTTGATCGCGGCCTGGACTTCCTGGGCAGCGGCGTCGATGTCTTTGTCAAGATTGAACTGCAGGATCAGCTCGACACGGCCCAGGGAGCTGGTCGAGGTCATGTCGTCGACGCCAGGGATGGCGCTGAGCTGCACTTCCAGCGGCGTGGCCACCGAGGAAGCCATGGTTTCGGCGCTGGCGCCGGGCATCTGCGCGGAGATCTCGATGGTCGGCGCATCCACCTCCGGCAGCGGCGCCAGAGGCAGGCGCACGAAGGCGATGATGCCGCCGAGAATCAGCGCCAGGGACAGCAGAATCATGCCGATCGGGTGAGCGATGCACAGCGCGTAGAATCCGCGCGGCTGCATCAAGGTACCTCTCCAACCGCGACAGACACCGGCTCGATACTCCTGACGGTGACGCCCGGGCGCAGCCGCGACTGGCCATCGGTGACGATCCGATCACCGGCGGCCAGCCCTTCGACCACCGCGCGCTGCTCGTCTTCGTGCAGCACCTTCACCGCTGCCGGCTGCACCGTGTCGCCCTCCAAACGCCACACGAACGTGCCCTCGGTGCGCTGGCGAATCGCTTCCAGCGGTACCGACAGGGCCTGGGCAAGCAGATCGGTCTGCAGGGTGACCACCACCGACTGATCCGGCCACAGCTGCTCACTGGCGTTATCGAAGCGTGCCTTGAAGCGCAGAGTGCCGGTATCCAGCGCAACGCGGTTGTCGATCAGCGCCAGTTGCCCGGTGCCGAGCAGCGTGCCGCCATCCTCACGGAACGCCTGCACCGGGGTTTTCTCGGCGGCGGCGAGCAAGCGCTGCAGCTCGGGCAGGCGCCGCTGGGGCAGGGTCGCCTCGATATCGATGGGGTTGGTCTGCACCACCGAGAACAGGCTGGCGGTGTCATTGGCCCTGAGCAGGCTGCCGACATCCACATTGCGGATACCCAGGCGGCCATCGATGGGCGACTCGATGCGCGTATAGGAGAGCTGCACCTGAGCGGCAGTCACCGCCGCTTCGCGGGTCGCCAGGGTGGCCTGCAGGCGTGCTACCAGGGCTTTCTGTTGATCCAGGGTCTGGGCGGGCGATGCACGCTCGCGAACCAGATTCTGGTAGCGCTGCAGATCGAGCCGGGCAATATCCAGCTCCGCACGAGTCACGCCACGCTCGGCTTCCGCTTGTTGCAAGGCTGCACGCAAGCTGCGGTCATCGAGACGCGCCAGCAGCTCGCCCTTGCGTACCTGCTGCCCTTCGACAACGGGCAGTTCGACCAGGGTGGCATCGATCTGCGCGCGAATTTCCACGCTGTTCAGCGCCCGCACACGCCCCAGCGTTCGCAGCAGCACCGGGATATCGCCAGGCACCACTTCATGGAGCACCACCGGTACGGCAGTGGGCGCGTTGTCGACGGCAGGTTGCGGCGCACGCAGCCAGTACAGCAATGCGCCGAGCAACACCAAGGAGATGACCACCAGCAAGGGACGAGAGAGGGGCATGCCGTTTCTTCAGCGGGAAAGTTGGAGCGGCAGCGGAAATGGCGATCTACTTCGATCGTCTGCCGGCACGCTAGGGCTCAGGCTGTTTTAACGGATTTCCTTGATGAATTCGCCTCTCATTTGCCGAATTTACATAACCATGCGTTACAAAACCGCATGAGGCGGGAGCCGATCCCTATCCGGCTTTCCCATTTAGAAGCTGCTTCCCAGATTCAGGTACAACGCCTTTTCGTTTTCGTCGTTGAGGCCGTAACTGAAGTTCAGCGGCCCCAACGGCGTTTCGTAGCCGAGGAAAACGCTGGCCGCGTTGATGTAGCCGCTGTCGAAGGCGTTGTCGTTGTTCCACACCCGGCCGCGCTCCAGGGAGGCGCCGAGGTAGATGGGGAAATCCAGCGGCAAGAATGAGCGCGGCGTCATGCGCCGGTAGTACACCGCCCGTGCGAGGCTGATGTTCTGCCCCGCCAGGGCGTCCTGACGAAACCCGGACAACTGCTGGGCACCGCCCAGCTGGAAGCTCGACGTGACCACCTCGGCATCGTCGAGCGTGCGTCCATAGCGACCGCCGAGCAACAGGCTGTGGGGCCCGTGACTGAAGGCCTTGTCGAGCTTCAGTTCCCATTGCCGGTAGCGGTCATCGGCACCGAGGCTGGCATCGTACTGGCGCAGCTGCAGGCCGATCTCCTCGCCCTCGTGGGGAAAGTCGACGTTATCGAGGGTGTCGAAGGAATACTGCATTTCGTAGTAACCCTCGGTGAAGCTGAACTCCGGCTGGTCGCGCTCGCCGATGCGTACCTCCGCCTCGCCCCAGGCCTGGCCAATACCGAAACGGATCTCGCCGTTGTTGGCGATCTGCCGGCCGACATTGAGCCCGTAGCCATAGCGCTGCACCCGGTATTCGGCGATCGGGTCGTTGTCGAGCACGGCATCGACGTTCCACGCTTCGGCATACAGGTTGGGTGCCACGAACCAGCGCGAGCCCACATCCAGCGGTTGGTAGAACTCGCTGTAGAGCTCCTGTCGATCGCCCAGTTGCACACGCGTCAGCCACTCGGCACCCAGCCGATTTATGCCGTTCTTGCGGAAGCTGGCGCCGAGATTGAAGACGCTGTCGCCATTGAAGTCGTCGGACAGATTCAGGCCCAGACGCAGGTAATCGGTGCCGGTGCGTTTCTCCCGCGCATCGATCACCAGGGTGTTTTCTCCCTCGTGGCTGACCACTCGGTACTGCACCCGCTCGAAGTAATCGAGACCGTACAACGTGCCCATGTCACGCTGCAGCCCGGCCATGTCCAAAGGCTCGCCGAGGGGCTGGCGGATGTAGTTGCGGATCACCTCGTCGCCGACCTTGGAATCGTTATCCACCTGGATCGCGTTGATCACCGGGGTGCGCCGCTCGGCACTGCGCGCCAGCGTGAGGGCCGGGTTGCCGCCACTGCGTCGCACCAGCGGTGTCAGGCGCGGCTGCAACGCCTTTGCAGCCTGGTAGCCGGCTTCGATCATCTCCTCGCCGCGGCCAAAATCGGTCACGCCAAAGGGTGACATGTTCGGCTGCACCAAAACGTCGGTGGCCTGCAGCGTCGCCAGCTGCTCTTCGGAATTGCGCCGCGTCATCATGGTGATCGACTGGTTGAGCACGTCGACCACGGTGAGCAGCTCCTTGCGCGGTTTCAGCGGGGTGCCGATATCGACGACGATGACCCGATCCACGCCCATGTCGCGGGCCACGTCGACCGGAATGTTATCGACCATGCCGCCATCGACCAGCAAGCGGCCGTCCAGCTCGACCGGCGCGAAAACCGCCGGGATCGACATACTGGCGCGGATGACCTGAGGCAGATGGCCGCTGCGAAACACCACTTTCTGGTCATTGGCGATGTCGGTGGCTACGGCGCGAAAGGGAATGGGCAGGCGGTCGAAGTCGCGCACATCGCTGCTGCGCACCAGCAGCCGCTCGAGCAGCAACGCCAGATTCTGGCCCTGGATGACGCCGAGCGGCAGGCCGAGGCTGCCGTCGTCACGGAAGCTCAAACGTTGTTTGATAAGGAAGTCGCGGTCGTCCTGCTTGCGGCGGAACGGCATATCGGTGCGCGGCGGATCGTCGGATAGCACCTGCCGCCAGTCCATGTTCAGTGCCACGTCTTCCAGCTCGGCGATGCTGTAGCCCGATGCGTACAACCCACCGATCACCGCGCCCATGCTGGTGCCAGCGATGGCATCGATCTGCACGCCCTGCTCTTCCAGCGCCTTGAGCACACCGATGTGGGCGAGCCCGCGCGCGGCGCCACCGGATAGCACCAGGCCGACCTTCGGCTGCGCGCTTTGCGCGACGGCGAACAGCGGAAAGAGCAGGATCAGCAGAACGAGCAGACGACGACGCATGGCACATCCCTGGCGGTGGGCAAAAGCGCCATTATAGGAGCCTCGTCGCCTGGGATGCGCGTGCACCGGTGTTCCGTTCAGATTACTCAGTGCAGACGATAGGATTCACCGGAGAACGGGTCGTGGAAACTGGCGATCTCGGACTGCAGCCGACGGTTCTCGCCATACGCCTCGATAGCGCGGCGGTAGCGCATGCGCTGCTCATCGAGCAGTTTGCGCCGGGCTTTCACCACACTCTGTTCATGCTGTTGCGCTTCATCCACATGGCGAGCCATGGCAGGTCTCCAGGTTGAATAACGGGAAACCAGCTTCAGCGAAGGCCATGACGTTTTGACGGCACAGAGATGAAAACCCGGTGACAGCGGGTGTGGCAGAAGATGAGAAAGCTAGCTGCTAGCCGTCTCGGTCTCCGTCTGCGCGGTGCCTTTTTTCGGCTTGTTCCGGTTGAGCACGCGTATGCCGTCTATGGGCAACAGCACGGTATCCAGAGCGATATCCACCGGAAGTGATACCAGGAGAATCGGGCATGCAAAAAACATCCAGCAATAGGCATCGCCTGTCGCGTCCATGGTCAGTCTGGTCGCCGGGTATAGCTCGGCTCTTCCATCCGGCCCGAGGCGAGTCACTACGCTGCTGCAACCCACCAGCATGCTGATCAGGCCAACGCTTACTCCCTGCTTTACTACCGACTTCATCCTTGAAATTAAAACCCTACTCTTCCGTATTACGTACCGACTTCGCCGATAGCCGCAGACTGCGCAGGCTGCGCTTGACGCTCTTGAGGTGGTTGACCAGGCTCGGGCCACGGGCCATGGCCACGCCCATGGCGAGCACGTCGATCACCACCAGGTGGGCGATGCGCGAGGCCAGCGGCGTATAGATCTCGGTGTCTTCCTGCACGTCGATAGCCAGGTTGACCGTGGCCAGATCCGCCAGCGGCGTCTGCCCTGGGCACAGGGCGATCAGCGAAGCACCGGCCTCACGTACCACGTTGGCAGTGGTCAGCAGATCCTTGGAGCGCCCGGACTGGGAGATGCATACCGCAACGTCCGACGGTTTGAGGGTAATCGCCGACATCGCCTGCATGTGTGGGTCGGAGTACGCCGCCGCATTGAGCAGCAGGCGGAAGAACTTGTGCTGGGCATCGGCAGCCACGGCACCGGACGCGCCAAAACCGTAGAACTCGATGCGCTGCGCCTGGGAGCACAGGCCGATGGCCTTCTCCAGTGCCACCGCATCGAGATTCTCGCGCACCTCGATCAGGGTGTGCAGCGTGGTATCGAAGATCTTCATGCTGAAGTCGGCGACCGAATCGTCTTCATGAATGGCGAACTGACCAAAGCTTGCGCCAGCGGCCAGGCTCTGTGCCAACTTGAGTTTGAGATCCTGAAAACCGCTGCAACCGATGGCACGACAGAAACGCACGATGGTCGGTTCGCTGATACCCACCGAATGCGCCAACTCGGCCATGGAACTGTGCATTACCGCCGTAGGATCGAGTAGTACATGATCGGCTACCTTCAGTTCCGACTTACGCAGAAGGTGGCGTGACTGGGCGATGTGCTGCAACAAATTCACTGGCAGGGACTCGATGATTAGTGGTGGATACGCCGGCTGGGCTTTGGAGCTACCGCGACTCGGTTATGATCCAAGTGCGCCGGGCTGTAGTGTTCTTGTAGTTATACTACAAGCCTCACGCCCTCGCACGGACAAACCGAACCGGAGTTCCCATGCTGAGCAATTCCTGTGACATGCTGGTGTTTGGCGGCACGGGCGATCTGGCCCTGCACAAGCTGCTGCCTGCACTTTATTACCTGCATCGCGACGGTCGCCTGAACCGCGATACTCGCATCCTCGCCCTGGCCCGTAGCAACCACAGCCGTGCGGCCTATCAGGCCCTCGCCGAGCGCCACTGCCGCGTGCAGGTGGCACGCGCCGACTTCGATGATGAAACCTGGCGCGGCTTTGCCGAACGCCTCGACTACTTCACCATGGACGCCTCGCAGAGCGCCGACTTCGGCCGCCTGGCCAAGTATCTGGGCAGTGACCGGGAACGAGTGAGGGTCTACTACCTGGCCACCGCACCCAATCTGTTCGAAGACATCGCCTCGCACCTCAAGGTTGCCGGTCTGGCAGGCTCCCGCGCGCGCATCGTGTTGGAAAAGCCCATCGGCCATTCACTGCAATCGGCTCTGGAGATCAATATCGGGATCGGTGCGGTTTTTGATGAATCCCAGGTGTTCCGTATCGACCACTACCTGGGCAAGGAAACCGTACAGAACCTGATGGCGCTGCGTTTCGCCAACGCCCTGTTCGAGCCGGTGTGGCGTGCTGGGCACATCGACCACGTGCAGATCAGCGTCTGCGAGACCCTGGGTGTGGAAAACCGCGGCGCCTATTACGACCAGGCCGGCGCCATGCGCGACATGGTTCAGAACCATCTGCTGCAGTTGCTTTGCCTGGTGGCCATGGAAGCGCCGGTGCGCTTCGATGCCGAGTCGGTGCGCAACGAGAAGGTGAAGATTCTCGAAGCGCTGAAGCCCATCACTGGCCTCGACGTGCGTGACAAGACCGTGCGCGGTCAGTACGCCGCCGGCAGGATAGGCGGGCAGGAAGTGCCCGCCTATTACTTCGAGAAGAACGTCGACAACGACAGCGATACCGAAACCTTCGTTGCCGTGCAGGCCGAGATCAACAACTGGCGCTGGGCCGGCGTGCCTTTCTATCTGCGCACCGGCAAGCGGCTGGCGCGCAAGACCTCGGAAATCCTTATCCAGTTCAAGCCGGTGCCCCACCAGTTGTTTGGCAATGGTGAAGCCAATCAGCTGCTGATCCGTCTGCAACCCGAGGAGCGCATCAGCCTGCAGCTGATGGCCAAGGAGCCAGGCAAGGGGATGCGTCTGAAACCGGTTGAGCTCGACCTGAACCTGGCCGATGCCTTCAACAAGCAGCGCCGCTGGGATGCTTACGAACGCCTATTGCTGGATGTCATCGAAGGCGACTCGACGCTGTTCATGCGCCGCGACGAGGTTGAAGCTGCATGGCAGTGGATCGATCCGATCATCAAGGGCTGGGATCAGCATTATCAGCGCCCACGTCCTTATGCTGCCGGGAGTAATGGCCCAGAACAACTGCAGCACTTATTGGAGCGTCATGGCCGAGAGTGGATCGAATAATCCGGGTCAGCCAGTTATCGGCAATGCAACTACAACTGATATAGGTAGTTGCAATGCCGAATGACGATTTATCGTGTAAGCCTTTGACCATAATACTGCGCTGTTCAAGTGAACAGCTGACCAGAAGAATTGAACCTTATATAAGCGCTGCGGTTTCAGCGGCATAGCTGAGGAATAATTTTTATTCAAAATAAATCTGCATATTCGCTTATCAACTAAAAAATAAAAAAATAAATGATTTAAAAATAAACAATAAAAACAATGGCTTATAAATTTCTTTATGAAAAACCGGCATTAATTCCTTCGTATTAAATAGCTCAGAGTTCTGAAAAGACTAGAGCGCTATTCCAAAAAAGTATCATCTCCCCTTACACGCTTACGATTCGGACGCTAGGTTTACATGGCGGTCGTGTTCATCTGGTGCAGCTGAAGTACGGGTACTCCCGTAGTGAAATCAGGAATTCGATGGAAGTCGAAAGTTAAGGATTGGGAGAAAACCATCATGGCAGTGCAGGCTAAGGTCGCCCCTATTGACCAACAAGTCGCTCAAGCAACCGAGCGTACTGTCAGCAATACGCTACCGCTAAGTCAGAGCAGCAACGTCGCATTGAATATCCCCCCAGAATCAGTCGCCAGTTACAACCGTGAAGGTATGGATCTGGTCGTACAGATGCAGGATGGGGAAGTACTGCGGATCACTAATTTCTATTCACCAGTCGAACAGCCAAGCCAGTTGTTCCTGGTGGGTGAAGAAGAACAACTGATCGCGGTAGACCTCTCGCAAGCCGCCTCCGACGGAATTCTCGCAGCATCCTATGCATCGGAAACCACCCTATCGGGATTCACCTCGCTGACCTCCGCTGCCGCCACCACTGGGGGCACCCTGGGCCTGGGTACAGCTGCGATCATTGGCGGCGTGGCGATTGCTGGTGGCGTGGTCGTTGCCGATGAAATCAGTAGCCGCAATGACGACAGTAACGATAGTGGCGGCGGTGGTAGTGGCGGTGGAGAGAACCCTGTCGATATCACCCCCCCAGCAGCAGCGACCAATCTGCTGCTCAGCCAGGACAGCCGCTTTCTGACCGGTAGCGCAGAGCCCGGCGCGACAGTCCGGGTCGATGTGAATGGCACCCTCTACTCCGTCACGGTGGATCCCGCCGGAAATTTCATCGTGCCGTTCCCATCAGCGCTCACCAACGGCGAGAACATCCGCGTGGAAGTGGTGGATGCGGCAGGAAACGTCAGCCCGCCGGCAGACATTACCGCACCGGCTGTGATGCCTTCGTCAGTGGAGCAGGTCAACGGCGATGACTTGACCGGCGTATCAGCGCCCTATGCAACCATTATCATGATGCGCCCGAACGGAGAGGAGCTGGGCCGAACCACCGCCGATGTCAACGGTAACTGGTCATACGGCCCCATTCCGTGGGCCGATGGCAGTGTGATTGATGTTCAGGCTGTCCTTGCAAATGGCTTTCGCCCGCCGGTAATCCGTATCGTCATCGACCGTACACCGCCAGATGCTCCCACGGTGGAGGCCAGCAATGGCACCTTGCTCAGCGGAATGGCAGAACCCAACAGCACACTCACGCTGACCTTCGATAACGGCACCTCAGTTAACGTCAACACCAACGCCAATGGGATGTGGAACTACAGCCCCACGCCAGCATTGGCCGATGGCGCCCAGGTAGAAATCGTCGCCACCGATCGGGCCGGCAACGTCAGCGATGCAACCACCCTGACAGTCGACGCACAAGCGCCGGGCGCGCCGACTATCGATAACAGCAACGGTATCGTTTTCAGTGGCACTGCCGAGATCGGTAGTACCGTGATACTGAGCGGAACCAACGGCCCCATCGGGCAGGCCTTGGTCGACGCCAATGGTAACTGGCATTTCACCGCCAGCCCGGCCGTCGCCAACGGCAGTCAAGTCAGCGTGGTAGCCCGGGATGCCGCGGGCAATACCGGGCTGCCAGACAGCGTCGTGGTGAATAATGCGCTGCCCAACGCGCCAACCATCGCGGCAAGTAACGGGACGGTCATTTCCGGAACGGCAACCCCGGGCAGCACGGTGGTCGTTACCAACTCGAATGGCATCGAAATTGGCCGAGACACCGCGGACGGCAACGGTGCCTGGTCGATAACACCAACGGCACCACTACGACCGGGCGACGGCGATGTCATCAAGGCCGTCGTAGAAACACCTCAGGGCACCAGCGCCAGCGCCACCCTCACCATCGACGCCGCCCCTCCTCAGCAGCCCGTTGTGCAACCCAGCAACGGCAGCGAACTGGCCGGTACCGCCGAAGCGGGTGGCAAGATCATTCTGATCTACAGCAACGGTCAACTGATCGGGCAGACCACCGCGGACGCAGATGGAAATTGGAGTTTCATACCCACCACACCACTGGATCATCTCGACAGTATCGATATCAGCGTGCGCGATGCCGTGGGCAATACCAGCCCGCCCGTCACCGTGGTCATCGATCGAGATCCGCCGCCCGCACCAGTGATAAGCCCCAGCAACGGTGTAACGATCAGCGGTACAGCTGAACCTGGTAGCACCGTGGTAATTACTGGCCCAGGCGGGGTCATCATCGGCGAGGTGATTGCCACCAACGGTACTTGGAGCTTCACACCAACCCTGCCGATCAGCCATGACACACCGCTGAGTGTCACTGCCCGCGATGCTGCTGGAAACCTTAGTGCACCGGGCACCATCACTGTCGATGCCGAACCACCTGCAGCACCCACCCTGGATCCGACTCGCGGTACGCTGCTGAGCGGGACTGCAGAACCCGGCAGCACGGTACTCATCAGCCTGGATGGCGCGGTAGCCGTACCAGTACCCGTCGACGGAGATGGCAATTGGAGCTACAGCCCCGCAACGCAACTGGCCAACGGTACCGTCATCAGGGTGATAGCCGAGGATCCCAGCGGTAACGCCAGCACGCCGGTAACCGGTGCCGTCGACCGCGTGGCACCGGGCACGCCGACCGTAGCGCCCAGCAACGGCAGCTTGTTGAGCGGTACCGCAGAGCCCGGCAGCACTATCACCGTCAGCCTTCCCGATGGTTCGCAACAAACCACCACGACCGCAACAGACGGCACCTGGGCTCTCAGCCCCGCCACACCTCTGAGCAATGGCAGCACGGTTTCGGTCATCGCCACCGACGCGGCGGGCAACCCAAGCCCAGCGGCCAGCCAAACGATCGATACCACGCTGCCGCCAAGGCCGACCATTGACCCAAGCAATGGCAGCCAGTTCAGCGGCACAGCCACCGCCGGCGCGAGCGTCGTACTCACCGGCCCTGGTGGATCGATTGGCCAAACCACCGCCGACAGCAATGGCAACTGGACGATCAGCGTATCGCCACAGCTGGCCAACAACACCAGCGTCAGCGCCACTGTCGTCGCCAATGGTCTGAGCAGCGCCCCCGCCATCACCGTAACCGACAGCGTTGCGCCACTCGCACCGACCCTGCTGCCCAGCAATGGCAGCCTACTGAGCGGTAGCGCCGAAGCCGGCAGCACGGTGACTTTGACCGGCCCAGGAGGCGTGAGCATCGGCCAGGCCACCGCCAATGCCCAAGGCGTGTGGACGTTCCAACCGGCCCCACCCGTAGCGAATGGCACGCTGGTCAGCGCAACCGCCCGAGATGCCGCGGGCAACCAGAGCCCAGCCGTCAGCACCACCATCGACAACACCGCTCCACAAATACCCACGGTTCAGCCCAGCAATGGCACCCTGCTGACTGGTACCGCCGAAGCGGGTAGCACGGTGATCATCAGCGATGCCAGTGGCCGCGTCATCGGTCAGGTAATGGCAGATAGCGGCGGCAACTGGACGCTGGCGCCCTCCCCGGCATTGGCCGACAACGCCACCATTAACGTGGTGGCTCGCGATGCTGCGGGTAATAGCAGTGCCCCTGCCGGCATTGTCATAGACGCCGCTCCTCCCTCGGCACCGATCATCGAGCCGAGCAACGGCATCGTCTTGCGTGGCTCCGCAGAGCCCGGCAGCAAGATCATCCTGCGCGACGCCGACGGCAATGTGATTGCTGAAACCACAGCGGCAGCAAATGGCGCCTGGAGCACCACGCTTACTGCGCAACTTCCCAATGGCACTCAAGTGATCGCGGTGGCGACGGATGTGACAGGCAATGCCAGCCCGCCTGCAAGCATTACCGTGGATGGCCTGGCACCTGCTGCGCCTACCATCACGCCCAGCAACGGCAGTCAGCTCAGCGGCAGCGCAGAGGCAGGCAGTACGGTAATTCTGACCGGCCCCGGCGGGGTCATCATCGGCCAGGTAACTGCCGGAGCAAGCGGTATCTGGACGTTCACCCCCACCAACGCACTGGCCAACGGCACCCAGGTCAGCGTGGTGGCACGCGATGCGGCGGGCAACACCAGCCCAACCAGTAGCGTCACCATCGATAATCTGCCGCCAAGTTCACCGACCATCGTGCCCAGCAATGGCACACAACTCAGCGGCGTCGGTGAGGTCGGCAGCACTCTGATCATTAGCGCCGGCGGCACCGTCATCGGTCAGGCCGTAGTCGCCGCAGACGGCACCTGGAGTTTCACCCCACCGAATGCACTCACCCACGGCACCCCTGTCAGCATCACCGCACGGGATGCTACCGGCAACCAGAGCACGCCAGTCAGCATCACCATTGATGCCCAGGCGCCCAACCCCCCGGTCATTCAACCCAGCAACGGCAGCCTCCTGAACGGTACTGCCGAGGCCGGCAGCACAGTCATTCTCACCGGCCCTGGCGGCGTTGCGATCGGCCAGACCACGGCAGACGCCAACGGCAACTGGACATTCACAGCGCAAAATCCGCTGCTCGATGGCACGCAGGTCACCGTGGTCGCGCGCGATAACGCCGGTAACACCAGTCAGCCCGCAACGACGATCATTGACGCCACGGCACCTGCCGTACCCACCATCACTGCCAGCAGTGGCTCAGGCTTTCTGACCGGCACAGCGGATCCAGGCAGCACAGTGCTGCTGAGCATCGGCAATGCCGCCCCAGTGACCGTGCAGGTCGATAACAGCGGCACCTGGAGTTACCCCATCAACGGGCAGTTGGCCCATCAAACCCAGGTTTCAGTGGTGGCGCGCGATAGCGTCGGCAATACCAGCCCGGGGGCCAGCATCACCATCGACGCCCAGGCACCCAATGCGCCTGTGGTGAACCCCAGTAATGGGGTACAGATCAACGGTACGGCGGAGGCCAATAGTTTCGTCACCGTCTCCGGGCCCAATGGGTTCAGCCAAACCCTTCAGGCTGACGCTAACGGAAACTGGTCGATCACGCCCGCTAGCGCATTGCCCAATGGGGCGCTGCTGACGGTTACCGCCACCGATGCCGTCGGTAATCAAAGCGCCGCCTCGACGGTGCGGGTAGACGCCACCTTGCCACCACGCCCGAGCATAGCGCCGAGTGATGGCAACGAATTGAGCGGCACCGCCCTACCGGGCACCACCGTACTGCTCACTGACGCAGCAGGTACGCCTATCGGCCAGGCGCCTGTCGATGGCCAGGGCAATTGGGTGTTTACACCAACGACTCCACTCGCGAACGGCACCACCGTAAACGCCACGATCAATGTCGGGGGTATCAGCAGCACGCCAGCTACCACCGTGGTCGACAGCGTCGCTCCAAATACCCCTACCATCAACGCCAGCAACGGCGCGCAACTGAGCGGCAATGCCGAAGCTGGGGCCACGGTGATTCTCACAGGCTCGGGTGGGGTCAGCATCGGTCAGGCTGTCGCTGATGCCACTGGTAACTGGACGTTCACGCCGGATACCGCGTTGGCCAACGGCACCGTGGTTACGGCAGTGGCTCGCGATGCCGCTGGCAATACCAGCGGCCAGGCAGCAACCGCCATCGATGCACTGGCGCCAGCAACGCCGACAATCAACGCCAGCAATGGCGTGCAGCTGGGCGGTAGCGCCGATGCAGGCAGCACGGTGGTGATCACGGATGCCAGCGGGCGCATCATCGGTCAGGTGACCGCCACGGCTGAGGGTACCTGGACGCTCACACCCTCCCCCGCACTGCCCAATGGTGCAGTGATCAGTGCCGTCGCTCGTGATGCACTTGGCAACACCAGCGCCGCAGTCAGCACCACCATCGATACCGTAGCTCCGGTTGCACCGACGATTTCGCCAAGCAATGGCATCGAACTCAGCGGCACCGCGGAAGCAGGCAGCACGGTGATCATCACCGGTGCAGGCGGAAGCCCAATTGGCCAAACCACGGCAAACGCGGGGGGTATCTGGAGTTTCACGCCCACTACCGCGGTGCCCAACGGCACTCAGGTCAGCGTGGTTTCACGGGATGCGGCGGGTAATACCAGCCCATCGGCGAGTACCGTCATCGATTCACAGGTGCCGGATCATCCGACCGTGAACCCGAGCAATGGCCTCTTACTGAGCGGTACCGCCGAAATCGGCAGCACGGTGATCATAACGGGTGCAGGTGTTATCCCGAGCGTCACCGTTAACGTCGACGCCAATGGCAATTGGAGCTTCGCGCCGGCCCAGGCACTGGCCAATGGCAGCCTAGTCACAATTGTGGCCCGAGATGCCTTGGGTAATGAGAGCGCGCCGGCCAGCATCCTGATCGACAGCGTCGCGCCATCGGCACCGCTGATCAACCCAAGCAACGGCCAGATCATCAGCGGCACCGCCGAAGCTGGTAGCACGGTGAACATCCGGGTGAACGGCAGCAGCATCGGCACCACCGAGGTCGATGCCAATGGCAATTGGACGTTTACCGCAACACCGCCCCTGGGCAACACCACCCAGATCAGCGCCACGGCGACCGATGCAGCAGGCAATGTCAGCCTTGTGGCCGAGGCCATAGTCGATGCGCTGGCTCCTGCCACCCCGGGCATCAACTCCAGTAACGGCGTGGTTCTGAGCGGTACTGCAGAGGTAGGTACCACGGTAATCATCACTGGGGCCGGCGGTGCCGCCATTGATCAGGCCATAGTCGATGGCGCCGGCAATTGGTCGTTCGTTCCACCCGTGGCGCTGACCAACAATACCCAGGTCACCGTGGTGGTTCGCGATGCGGCAGGCAACACTAGCCCATCGGCGAATCTGGTGATCGATACCGTGGCACCGATTGCCCCGACCGTTCAGCCGAGCAACGGCATATCACTGACCGGTAGCGCCGAGGCTGGCAGTACGGTGATCCTCACCGGCCCCGGCGGGGTCATCATCGGCCAGGCCACGGCGGGGCCTGGTGGGGATTGGAACTTCAGTCCACAACCACCCCTGCAGCACGGCGCCTTGATCAGCATCAGCGCACGGGATGCGGCCGGCAATACGGGAGCGTCTGCCAGCATCACCATCGACGCCATCGCCCCTGCAACACCCACCATCGCCGCCACCAATGGCGCATTGCTGCAGGGTACAGCGGAGGCTGGTAGTACCCTGACCCTCAAGGTCGATGGCAACACCCTCACCACGCTGATAGTGGGTGCCAGTGGTACCTGGAGCTTCGCCCCGTCTACGACACAGCCCAATGGCGCACTGGTCAGCGTGGAGTCCCGCGATGCGGCAGGCAACCTCAGTGCCTCGGCCAGTACCAGGGTCGACTCCATCCCACCGCCTCCGCCCTTCATCGCCGCCAGCAATGGGGCCGATTTGAGCGGTACCGCAGAGGCAGGCAGCACCGTGCGGCTGAGCGTCGGGGGTCTACAAATCGCCCAGGTCACCGCCGACGCCAACGGCAACTGGCACTTCACTTCGACCCCGGCACTGCCAGACAACACACTGGTCACCGCCATCGCCGTGGATGCCGCCGGTAACACAAGCGGCCCGGCCAGCGTGACGGTGGACGACTCCGGCCCTGACCTGCCAGTCGTTGCCCCCAGCAACGGCAGCCTGATCAGCGGTATCGCTGAACCGGGCAGTACAGTCACCATCCGCATTGCTGGTCAGCCAGACGTTCAGGTGACGGCCGACCCGATCTCCGGTGCATGGTCATCGACGTTTTTACCGGCACTCGCAAATGGCACTTCGGTCAGCGTCACGGCCACTGACGCCACCAACAATGTCAGTGCGCCGGCCGTCATCGTGATCGACAGCATGCCACCCGCGGTGCCAACCATCCAAGCCAGCAACGGCACCCTGCTGACCGGCACGGCCGAAGCGGGTAGCACGGTGATTCTCACCGGCACGGGCGGCGTGCAGATCGGCACCACTACCGCCAATGCCAGCGGCAGCTGGAGCCTCAATCTGGGTACCCCGCTCGCCAATGGCACGGTGGTAACCGTGGTCGCCCGAGATGCGGCCAGCAACATCAGCCCATCGGCAACCACTACCATCGACAATATCGCCCCCAATGCGCCGACCATCGTGGCAAGTAACGGCACCCAACTGAGCGGTAGCGCCGAAGCGGGCAGTACGGTAATCCTCACCGGCACGGGCGGCGTGCAGATCGGCATCGCCACCGCCGATAGCAACGGCGCCTGGGCATTCTCGCCAAGCCCCGCCCTGGCCAATGGCGTGGTGGTAACGGCGATTGCCAGAGATGCCGCTGGCAATAACAGCGGCTCGGTCAGTACCACCATCGACGCCGTGGCACCCGTTGCCCCGACCATTCAGCCGAGCAATGGCACGCTACTCACGGGCACAGCCGAAGCGGGTAGCACGGTGACCCTGACGGGTGTCAACGGCACCCTGATCGGCACAGTGGTCACTGGCACCAATGGCGTCTGGACGCTTTCTTCACCGCCCAACTTGGCCAATGGCACCGTGGTCAATGCCGTGGCTCAGGATGCCGCGGGCAACACCAGCCTCCCGGTCAGTACCACCATCGACAAGGTGGCACCCAACACGCCGAGCATTTCAATCAGCAACGGCACTGTGCTGACCGGCACCGCCGAGGCCGGCAGCACGGTCATCATCACGGGCCCTGGCGGCGCAGCGATTGGCCAAACCACGGCCAATGCCAGCGGCGCCTGGAGCTTCACCCCAGGTACGCCGCTGGCCCATAACACCGCGGTCACTGTGGTCGCCAAGGATGCTGCCGGTAATACCAGCACATCGGCGACCACCAACATCGACAGCCAGGCACCGAGCGCGCCGAGCAATCTGTTCGTTACGGCGGACGGTACGCTGCTCACCGGTAACGCCGAACCCAACAGCCAGGTGCGTATCGTGGTTAACGGCAACGTCGCCAATCCGATCACGGTGACGGCGACCGCAGCGGGTACGTTCGCCGCGGTACTGATCCCGGCACTGGTGGCCGGCCAGCCAATCGGCGTGACGTCCATCGATGCCGCAGGCAACGTCAGCGTATCCGCGAGCACCAACGCGCCCAACCTGTCGGCGCCGACCATCAGCGTTCCCGAGGCGGCCGATACCTACATCAATGCTGCCGAGGCCGCGGATGGTATTCAGGTACGCGTTGGCCTGGCCACCGGCGTACGCGCCGGTGACGTGGTTACTGTTACCTACACCGGCACCGGTGGTTACCAGTTCAACCAAGCCCATACTGTGACCGCCGCCGAGGCTCTGGCAGGCAGCGCCGTCGTGTCGGTAGTGCCACCCTCTGGCAGCTTCCCCCAAGGGGCGGCTTCGGTGACGGCGCATATCAACAATGGCGCCAACTCCCAGGCGGCGAACTTCACCGTCGATACCATCCCGCCGTCCTCTCCGGTGCTCGGTCTGGTCGGTAACCTGCTGACCATTTCCGGTGAGCCGAACAGTGAACTGACGATACGCATCGACCTGGGCGGCACGGTAGCCACCGCCACGGTTACCGCAAACAACGCGGGCCTGGCCTCGTTGAATCTGCTTACCGGGCTGAATATCGGCCTGAGCTACGATCAGCTGCTCAGCGCTCAGGTTTCGGTATCCGCCAAGGATCAGGCGGGCAACCAGAGCAACGTCGCGACACTGGGCCTGGGTACCAGCTTGCAGCAGCAACCCATCACCCTAGGCAACCTGGCCGTGGACGCCAATCTCAATCTGCTCAATCTTCCAGCCGCCCGGCTGGGCATCAGCGGCAAGACCGTGGCCGGTGCCGCACTGGCCGTCGAAGTGCTCACGCCGCTTGGCTATATCGGCATCGCCCCGCTGGCAGCCGATGCCAATGGCAATTTCTCGGTCAACCTGCTCAGCCCCACCGTGCTCAGCCAGCTAGGCTTGTCGCTCACCAACATCCTCAACCTTGGCGGCGATCTTGCACTGCGCATCACCGCAACCTCCGCCGGCAAGACCAGCGGCGTGTATACCGTCGACCTCGACCCGTTGGGCCTGCTCGGCCTGACCATCGGCAACGTGCGGGTCGATGGCACGGCAGCGGACGACATACTTTCCGGCAACGCGACCATCGCAGGCGAGCGCATCTTCGCTGGCGCCGGCAATGATCTGATCCTCAATGTCGGCTCCGGCGACCGCGTGGATGCAGGCGCAGGCAACGACACCATCCAGATCAAGGCCACCAACTTCGGCAACGTCGATGGCGGAACCGGGTTCGACACGGTGGTCTTCGATGGCGGGATCGACATCAACTATGGGGCCGCGGGAATCGGCACGTTCAGCAATATCGAGCGCATCGATCTCGGTACTGGTGATTCAGGCAGCACGCTGACCCTCACCGCTGCCGCCGTCGACGCCATGACCGACTCGAGAAACACCCTGCAGATCACCGGCGAAAGCAATGATGTGCTCAACCTCACGGCCAGCGCGCTGAAAACCGGGGCGCAGCAGATCGACGGCATCACCTACGACGTCTATACCTACGGAAGCACCACACTGTTGGTGGAAGAAAATACGGTACAGGTCGTGGTCAGTTGATAGGGAAGCCGTTGCGCAGTATGGATACACGTTGTTGTCACTGGGTCATGCGCGTCGCCTTCGCCCTGTGTTTGCCCGCCTCGGCGGCGGCCATGCCGGTCGATCAGGCGGTGCGCAGCGGGCTGGCCATTCACCCGCAAGTGCGTGCAGCGCTGTCTGAAGTCTCGCGCGCCGAAACCGAGGTGAAGATAGCCAGGGGCGGCTACCACCCATCGCTGTCACTCTCTGGCGGCCCTCAGGAATTCAACCTGGGCGAGACCGTCTACGACGTTACCGTCTCGCAGATGCTCTACGACTGGGGCCGTGTGGAAAGCCAGGTCGACACCGCCAAGGCAACGCAGCGCCAGCTCTCGGCCACCGCCGAAGTGACCCGCGAAGACGCCGCCCTGGATATCGTCGAAACCTACCTGGATGTACTGGTCGCCGACCGCCGCATCGACGCGGTACGCCGCCATATCCGTCTGCTCGACGACATCCGGGCGATGACCGAGGCGCGAGGTGCAGATGGCTATTCGGATCGCAGCGAACAGGATCGCGCCGGCCTGGAAATCTCCCGGGCCCAGGAGCAACTGGCCCTGGAAAAGGGCGCACGGCTCGATGCCGGCAACCAGTTCAACCTGCTGGTCGGAGCACTACCGGAGGGTCTTGCCGAGCCCCGGCCGCCCTCCATGCAGCGCTACCTGGCAACACGAGACCTGCCACGCATCATCAGCAGCTCGCCGCTTTATCAGCGCGCCGTGGAAGATACCAGCCTGGCCGAGGCCGAGCTGCGCGGCACCAAGGCGGCGCTGCTGCCGCAATTGAACCTGGAGGCCTCGGCGACGCGCCGGGAAATCGGCGGGCGCCTGCAGAACGATTCGATGGTCAACCTGCGCCTGCGCATGGACACCATCCAGGGGCTTTCCAATTTCCAGCGCCCCACTGCCGCCGCGCAGCGCCTGGAGTCGGCCAGTTGGGGGCAGGACGCCATCCTGCGTGACATCCGCCGCCAGTTGCAGAGCCTGTTCGATATCGGCGACTCCCTGCTCTGGCGCGAACATGCTCTCGCCGTGCAGGTGCGGGATTCGGAACAGGTCGGCGGCCTTTACCGTGAACAGTTCGAGGTCGGTCGCCGCGATGTGATCGACCTGCTTACCGTACAACGTGAACGCTTCGAGGCTGAGCGCCAGTTGATCGTGCTGCAGGTCGAACGCTTGCGCCTCGAGTACCGTGCCGCCGCGCAGATCGGTCTGCTCGGCCCCCTGTTGGAGAATGGCCTGAATGGATCCTGACAACCTGGCAACAGCGGGCAAGGGAGGCGATCAGGACCCACTGCGCCAGGGTCTGGTGTTGCTCTGCCGCCAGCTCGGCAGACCGGTGACAGGAGCCGAACTGGCCGATGGCATCGCCCTGGAGCAGGGCCGCCTGCCCCTGCGCATGGTCGCCCGCGCCCTGCGCCGTGCGGATATCGTCGCGCGGGTCGCCGAGGAGCCGCTCAAGCGGATCGACGATTACCTGCTGCCCGCCTTGCTGCTGCTCGAAGACGGACGCTGTGTGGTGCTGGTCAGCCAGCACGACGAACACGCCGAGATCCTCGTGCCCCATAGCGATGGCGGCGTACAACGCCTGACCATCGCCGACCTGCAGAGTATCTACAGCGGCATGGCGGTGTTCGCCAAATGCCGCTATCGCCCCGATGGCCGCGCCGAAGAATTCGCCAGCCCGACTCGCGAACACTGGTTCTACAGTGCGCTCAAGCGTCTGCGTCGCTCCTATGTCGAGGTAGCCGTAGCGGCCTTCATCGCCAACCTGCTGGCGATTGCCGCAGCGCTGTTCGCCATGCAGGTCTATGACCGCGTGGTGCCCAACGCTGCCTTCGACACCCTGTGGGTACTGGCCAGTGGCGTGGCCCTGGCTATCGTCCTGGAAAGCCTGCTGCGCGGTTTGCGCGCGCACTTGCTCAATACCCTTGGCAAACGTCTGGATCTGCAATTGTCGTCGCTGCTGTTCGAGCGGGTGCTCAATACCCGACTGGGCGCCAAACCCGCTTCGGTCGGCGCCTTCAGCACGCAGATTCGCGAGTTCGAGTCGGTACGCGAATTCTTCACCTCGTCTAGCGCGGCGGTGATCAGCGACCTACCCTTCGTGCTCATCTTTCTGCTGATCATCGCGCTGATCGGTGGGCATGTGGTCTGGGTGCCTGCGGTCGCCGCAGTGCTGATGGTGTTGCCCGGGCTGCTCGCTCAAGGTCGCCTGGCGCGGCTTTCCCGACAGAATCTGCGCGAGGGTGCAGTGAAGAACGGCATCCTTCTCGAATCCATCGAGCACCTGGAAACGGTCAAGGCCAGCCGCGCCGAAGGCCGCTGCATGCACCTGTGGGAAACCCTCACCGCGCAGCTGGCAGGCAGTGCCATGAAGACCCACAGCCTGACCTCGGCGCTCAGCTACGGGGTGAGCACGGTGCAACAGCTCTGCTACGTCGGCGTGGTGGTGTTCGGCGTGTACCGCATCAGCGATGGCTACCTGAGCATGGGTGCTCTGGTGGCCTGCTCGATTCTTTCCGCGCGAACCATCGCGCCGCTGTCACAGATCGCCAGCATTCTCGGCCGCTGGCAGCACACCAAGGTCGCCCTCGAAGGCCTCGACCAACTGATGACCGGATACCGGTGGAACGGCCCGCCGGCCAGCGCTTCGTACGCAAGGAAAACCTGGCAGGCGATTATCGTATTGAGCAGCTGCGCCTCAGCCACGATGACGCCCCGCCTATCGTCGACGTCAACGCCCTGAGCATTCGCGCAGGTGAGCGCATCGCCCTACTGGGCGGCAATGGCGCCGGCAAATCCACGCTGTTGCGCCTGCTCGCCGGGTTACTCGACCCCACTGCCGGGCGGGTGATGGTCGACGACATCAGCCTGACCCAGATCGACCCCGCGGATCGCCGCCGGCATATCGGTTACCTGCCTCAGGACATCGCCCTGTTCTACGGCACGCTGCGCGACAACCTCAATCTTGAAGGTGCTGCGGTCAGTGACGAGGAGCTGTTCGAAGCCCTCGACGGCGTCGGCCTGGGCGCCTGGGTGCGCAGCCACCCGCTGGGGTTGGACATGCCCATTCAGGGCAATGCCAGCCTGTCTGGCGGCCAGCGCCAGGCGGTCGGGCTGGTGCGCGTGCTGGTGCAGGATCCGCCCATCGTACTGCTCGACGAACCGACATCCTCGTTCGACCAGACCAGCGAAAAGCAGGTGGTCGAGTACCTGCAGCAGTGGATCACCGGGCGTACCCTGATTCTGGTCACCCACAAGAAGGTCATGCTCTCGCTGGTGGAGCGCGCCGTAGTGATGCGTCAGGGCCGGGTGATCATGGATGGCGCTCTGGATCAGGTGGTGCAGGACAACGTGGTGAACGCGCCAGCGGAAAACCGAGGAGGCAACCATGCCATCCAATGATCGCCTGCGCCGACAGCTCGAAGACCCGTTGCTGAGTGCCACCCACCCGCTGTTCCGGCCCCTGCTGTGGACGATTCTGGCTACCGTATTGTTGGCCATCGCGTGGGCTACCTGGGCCGAGCTCGATGAGGTGACGCGCGGTGATGGCCGCGTGGTGCCGTTCACCCGTATTCAGAAGATCCAGAGCCTGGAGGGCGGCATTCTCGATCGCCTGCTGGTCGGCGAAGGCGATCTGGTGGAGGTCGGGCAACCGTTGGTGCGGCTGGACGAAACGCGCTTTCGTACCTCGTTCCAGGAGTCGGCCAATCAGTCGGCGGCCATGCGCGCCACCATCGCACGCCTGGATGCCGAAGTGCTGGGCAAGGATCGCATCGCGTTCCCCGAGGATATCGACCCCGCGAGCCCCCTGGCCCGCTCCGAGCAGGAACTGTTCAAGTCGCGGCGCGACAAACTGCAGGATGGCGTCAGCGCCATCAACCGGCAGATACGCCTCTCGCAGCAGCAGCTGAACCTGGTCGAGCCGCTGGTGGCCAAACGTGCCGTGAGCCAGATGGAAGCGCTCAAGCTGAGCCAGGAGATCGCCACGCTCAACGGCAAACTCACCGAGCTGCGCAGCAGCTACTTTCAGGATGCTTACACCGAGCGGCAGAGCAAGAAGGCCGAACTCAGCGCCCTGGAGCCCATCGTCCAACAGCGGGAAGATCAACTACGCCGTACCGAGATCCTTTCACCGGTGCGCGGCCGGGTGAACACCGTGCTGATCAACACCCGAGGTGGGGTGATCCAGCCTGGCGAGCCGATCATGGAAGTGATCCCCGTGGAGGATCGGTTGCTGATCGAAGCGCGGATCAAACCCCGCGACGTGGCCTTCCTGGTGCCCGGCATGCCCACCAAGGTGAAGATCACCGCCTATGACTACAGCATCTACGGCTACCTGAACGGCACCCTGGAACAAATCAGCGCCGACACCATTGCCGAGGAAACGGCACAGGGCAAAGAGTTCTACTACGAAGTGCTGATCAAGACCGACGGCAGCCAGCTCAAGCGTCGCGATGAAATCCTGCCGATCATTCCGGGCATGGTGGCCGAGGTGGATATCCTCAGCGGCAAGCGCACGGTGCTCAACTATCTGCTCAGGCCGCTGCTGAAAGCGCAGCTTTACTGAGGGCCTGGCCAACACTCGCACGGCGGGTGAGGGTGCTTGGTGTTAGTCACAAAGTGCTATGGCGCCGTGCATATCCGCTTGCTATTACATATCTACTGGCAAGCCCTCTGTGTGTCATCGGCATCATCTCCCCGCCGACTTCATGTACAGGTGACCTGTGCCCAGCGGAACCAGCAGCTCGGGTTATACCCGCTGTATGTCCGCCGCATTGAGCGACTGCAACGGCGCGAGGATCAGGGAAGTGCCTCACTCTTCAGAAATACCTTCGGCTCACAAGCAGCGCGGTGCCGTCGCCGTCGAGTTTTCCATCGCCTTCATCATTTTCTTCCTGATTTTCTATGGCCTGGTGGGTTACAGCATTCCTTTCCTGCTTGGCGCTACCTACCAGGAGTTGGCCACCGAAGCCCTGCGCGATGCCATCCACTCGCCCGATACCCGCGCGCCCACGCCGGAACAACTCGCCCTCCATCAGCAGCGCGTGTTGCAGACAATGCGTAATTCCTGGCTGCCGGAGGCCTGGACGCAAACCTGCAACGGCTACGACGGCTTCCTGAAAACCGGCACGGTGTGGAGCGTGTGCGTACGCCACGGCAACCCTGAAAGCATCATGCCGCCGTTCTCCATCTTCGGCTGGAAGGTTCCACAGCTGCCCAGCGAGATACGCGGCGAAGCGACCATCCGCTTGTACAACGCAGGGTCGGGGAGCTGAGCATGAGGCGCATTCGATCCGATCTGCAGCGCCAGCGTGGTGCTTTCAGCATCCTCAGCGCCGCGACCCTGGTCATGGCGATCCTGTTTCTCGCCCTGGTGGTGGATAGCGGCCGCCTGTATCTGGAACAGCGCAAGCTACAGAAGCTCGCCGATACCGCAGCCCTGGAATCCATCTCCCGGCTTGAGTCGGGTAACTGCGCTCTCGATACCGCCAAGGCCCATCTCTATGCCCTCGAAAACGCCGCGTCCTACGGCTTTGTAGATGGGCTGACATCGTCCTGCGCGAGCATCGCGATCATCGACGGCCTGCGGGTACCGACAATCGATGCCGGTGGCAGAGCCGTCAGGGTCGTCACCAGCAGCCAGGTGCCTGCCAGCATCATCGTACGCACCGGTGGTCTGTTCGGCCTTCCCGGCAACTCCACCGTGAACCTGCAAGCCGTGGCGGTAGCCGAGAAAGACAGCGATCCGCTGACGGTATTCAGCGTCGGCGCCCAATTGCTCGACCTCAATGCCAACGGAGCGCTGCCAAGGCTACTGAAAGCCGCCGGGGCAGACATAAGCAGCCTGACGCTACTCGACTCCGAAGGCCTTGCGAATGCTCAGGTGACACCGGGCGAATTACTAAAAGCGCTTGGGGTGGAGGTTGGCATCAATCAATTAAAAGCGCTTACGCCAGAGGGATTGGCAGAATTAGTGGGTACCAAAGTCAATGCGGTCGGCATTCAAAAGCTGATCGATGTATCTGCAAAGCTGGTGACTCATAACGAGGCGTTGGCTGCTGATATCAGAGCGCTTGGTAGCGAGCTGGCCAACTCTACGTTGAAGGACGCCACGGTCAATCTGCTGGCGACCGATGAACGTCCCGGACTGTTGAAGCTCGTCACCGGGCCGGGCCGGGCCGTCGGGTCAGCATTGGATGCCAAACTCGCGCTTGGTGACGTGTTATCCACAGGCCTGATGACTGCCGTTCAGGGGCGCGGTTTGCTGGTGGATCAACTGAATCTTCTCGGGCTGGTGAAGGTGGAGCTTGGCGTAGTAGAACCCCCGGCCATCGGTATCGGCCCTCTAGGAACGACAGCATTCAACGCACAGACTCGCGTGCACATCAATATCGACAGCACGGGTGTTCCTCTAGCCAGCTCGCTGCTCAATATATTGGGCACCTCGATCAAGCTACCCATCATCCTCGACTTGGTGAGTGCCAGGGGCGAAGTGACGGATATCAACTGCTCTCTGGCAGAGCCGGAGGCGACCATCGAAGTCGAGTCCACGGTCGGCAATATCTGTATCGGCAATATGCCCAGCGGCACGCTATGGTCGACCCGCGCCAGTTGCACCGAATCAAACCTAGAGGACGCCAGCATTCTCAGGCTGCTGAACACCGACCTGATCAAGGGCAAGGCTGCAGTGCCACTGATTGGCACCGGCACCAATCCTGTTCGAGATGAGGTGACGCTAGCCGTGGACGAGTCCGATATAACCCAAGTCAATCAGTTGAAGATTGGCGACTCGATCGCCAACCTGCTTTCACAGGTCACCAGAATGATAGGGCTCGGGGTGCCAAAGGGGTCGGACGGCTCTCCAGGCTTTACCGCCGCCCAGGCTGCTCAGATCGCGGATAAATACCTCGCGGCTTACAGCAGCAAGGATGCCATTCGAGCGGCCATGAAAGCGGATGGGCTTAACTGGCCCAGACCCGTGCTGCTTTTACTGGATACGACGATGCCCGATGAGTGGCACAGTAAATTGAGTCTTATCAACTGCGCCACCAACAAGACTCGCTGTCGCGATGAACTGATTATCTCTTTGCAGACAAAAGCTCAGGGAGGGCTGCTGAACAGCGTCCTGACGGGCCTCGCCACCGCGCTCGGCCTGAGCAGTAACTCCCAGCCCTTGCTACTCACCATCCTGAATCCTGTGCTCGATCTGCTAAAACCACTGCTCAACTCCGTGGGCAGCGCGGTCAGCAGTCTGCTAACCAGCCTTGGCCTGGAACTGGGCAAAAGCGAAATCAAAGTCCACAGCATCAGCTGCGGCATCCCGCGCCTGGTTCAGTGAGGTGTGATGTGAAACGCAGCAAACGAAAAACCCAGCAAGGCGCCGTGGCCATCGAATTCGCCATGCTGTTCGGCGTGTTTTTCGTGGTGGTCTACGGGATCATCGCCTACAGCATTCCCATGCTGCTGATGCTGACCTTCAAGCAGGTCAGCGCCGATGCCGCCCGCGCCACCCTGCAGGTCGACCCCGGCAACGCCGCCTACACCCAGTTGCTCAGCCGGGAAGTCACCCGTGTGGTGGAACGCAGCTGGCTGCCGGACAGCTGGCTGGGTGGCAACTGCCCACCACCGGAGCAGGATGCCGCCGGTTTCAGCTGGACCAGCCTGCCCGGCCAGAATGGCCACCCCTCGTATGGCAATATCGCCCTCGATGCCCGCGACCCCAGCGCACCACGCTACGTGCTGCACGTGTGCCTGCAACGCCTCTACAACCACGAGGGCGCCAGCGATCAGAGGGCCATCGTGCCTACCCTGAGGTTGCTCGGTATCAGTATTCCCAGCCTCCCGGAGGAAGGCGGCAATGTGGTGATACGCGGCGCCACGACGGTTACCCTCTAAACAACGTCAGGCGCCGATCACGCCGCCATCGTCACGGCTGATGACCATCACCGAGGAGCGTGGATAGACACCGGGACGATGATCCGGGAAGGTCGAGCCGCCCTCTTCACCGGGATGCTGAATGCCCACGAACATGGTTTTGTAGTCCGGCGAAAAGGCCAGCCCTGTCACCTCGCAGCCCACCGGGCCAACCATGAAACGGCGGATCTCGCCTGTTTTGGGGTCGGCACAAAGCATCTGGTTGTTGCCCATGCCGGCGTAGTCACCCTTGTTGCTGTACTTGCCGTCAGTCTGGATCCAAAGGCGACCGCCGCCGTCAAAGCCGACACCATCCGGGCTATTGAACATGTTGTCGGCATTGATCGCATGGCTACCAGCCTGAGCCGTACCGGCATGCACAACGGGGTTGCCGGCGACCACGAACAGATCCCATTCGAAATCCGCCGCGGCCGCATCGTCACCGTGCTCGCGCCAGCGCAGGATCTGCCCGTACAGGTTGTTGGCTCGCGGGTTCGGACCGCCGACCGGCTGACCCTCCTCGCCACGCTTGCTGTTGTTGGTCAGGGTGCAGTAGACCTGGCCGTCCTGCGGGCTGACGGTGATCCACTCCGGGCGATCCATCCGCGTGGCGCCGACCTGAGTACCCGCCTGACGTGCACGAATCACCACGTCGGCCTGGCTGGCGAAGCCCTTCTCGGCGCTCAGGCCGTTCTTGCCCGCCGTCAGCTCGATCCAGCGGCCACGACCTTTGGGATGATCGGCATTGCCGTTACCTTCGTCGAAACGCGCCACATACAGCGTGCCATGGTCGAGTAGATGACGATTGGCCTTGGCATTACCGCGATCGAGGCGATCACGGGTGATGAATTTGTAGATGAACTCACCACGCTCGTCGTCGCCCATGTAGACCACCACGCGACCATCGCGGGTGGTCGTCAGAGCAGCGTTCTCATGCTTGAAACGGCCAAGGGCGGTGCGCTTGATCGGTTTGGCTTGCGGGTCGAACGGATCGATTTCGACGATCCAGCCATGGCGGTTCAACTCGTTGGGCGTCTTCGCCACATCGAAACGCGGATCGAAGTGGTGCCATTCGTTTTCCGCGCTGGCATGCAGCACGCTGAAGCGCTTCTGATCGGCAGTGAACTGCAGGCCTGCATCGCTGCTGCCGAAGCAGTCGCTGAAGTTCTCTTCACAGGTCAGGTAGGTGCCCCAGGGGGTCTGGCCGCTGGAACAGTTCTGGAAGGTACCGAGAACCTCGATGCCAGCCGGGTCGGCGGCGGTCTTGAGCAGCTCGTGGCCACGTGCCGGGCCGCTGACGTCCATCGGCAGGTTGCCATGCACCCGGCGGTTGTAAGGCGAGCCCTGAACGAACGCCCAGCCACTGGCACCGCGACGCACTTCGATCACCGTCACGCCCTCGGCATTCTGCGCCTTGCGCACGTCCTCGGCGGATTTCGGCAAACCGCCGTGAACCAGCAGGTAGCGGTAATTGACGTATTCATTGTTGATGGCCATCAACGCGCGATCCGCGTCGCCCGGCCAGGGAAAGAAACTCATGCCATCGGTGTTGTCACCGAACTGCTGCAGTTGCTCGGCTGCAGTGTTGCTGCCATCGCCCTTGAACGCCGGGCCACTGGCATGCAGCGGCTGGCCCCAACTGATCAATGTGCTGAACGAATAACCGGGCGGCAAGGTGATGGTATCGGCCGCGGACGCAGCAATGTTGTTGAAGCCGAGCAGCGGGCTGCCGACCGTTGCACTGATCGAGTCGGCCAACACGCTACGGCCCAGCAGACCACCACCGAGAAACAATGCGGCGCCAGTCAGCGCGCCTGCGCCGATGAAACGGCGTCGGGAAAGGGTCAAACGTTCAAGGTCAGTCAATTGATCGTCATGCATCACGGTGCTCCTGCTTTCTTCTGATGCGCAGGGACGCTATGTCACTAACATGACGATTGGATGACGAGTGGTTGCAGCGCGTGTCTGGCCACGGCGAAGTTATCGACAGGCAGGGTGATGTTCACAATTACCGTGACTTAGTCTGTGGATAACCTGGTAGCTCTCAGCCACAGGCCATATGAAACAAGCGCTCCAGGGATCTGTACAGAATCTGACCAGCAAACGTTCTTTATTCACAGGGTCTCTGGATAAATCTCGTGGGTACCTGTGCATAAGTCTGAAAAGCTCTTGTATTCAGTGGCCTGCACAGCATTGGATACTTTTTGAACAGCCTGCATCGCCACCCAAGCGGCTATGTCTAGAATCAAAACCGCCGTGTGCTGATCAACTCGTCCAGCACCCGCGAAGCCACCCGAAACACTATCGACGTGTGATCCTCGCCTGCTTCTACATGGAAATCGCTACGCAGCCCGTACTGCGACAGACCTTGCAGGCGCAGCTGCAGGGCGCGGGCATCCTGAATGCCCTGGGGCGCTTCGCGATCCCCTATCAACAGCGTCAGGCTGCTGTGGATAAGATCCAGCTGACCTGCGTGGGCCCGTTTGAAGAAAGCCTGCTCATGCTCCAGCAGGTAGCGATCACGCCACCATAGACTCGGGCTGATCGCCACCACGTGCTGGAACAAGGCGGGGCGGGTGAACAGCGTATAGATGCCAAACATCCCGCCAAAGGAATGGCCGACCAGGCTGCGCTGATCCTGATCGACCTTGAAGCGCTCGGCGACCCTGGGCATCAGGCGTTTCTCGATAAAGTCGAGAAACAGATCCTGCCCACCCTGGGGTGGCGTGTTGCGCTCGGCCGATTGCGGCGGCGACAGGTCGAACGCGCGGCGCTCGAAGTCCAGGGGCGTGTCGCTCGGGTAACCGATGGCCACCAGAATCGACCCGCGCAGCCGCTCCTGAGCACGCTTGGCGGCATGCAAGGCCGGGAAGTAGGCATTGCCGTCGAGCAGGTAGATCACCGGGTAGCCGCCGGTGTACGGCACATCGCCCTCCGGCTGGCTGATCATGATGCGGTACTCGCGCCCTTCGGCGCTTTTCATCATCCATTGCTCGGTACCGTCCAGCGCCACCGGCTCGGCCTGGGCGACCGCCAGGCTGCCCAGCAGTAGCGCGCTCAGCAAGGCACGCCGCCAACCTGCTGCGATCACCAGTTGTAGCTCAGGCTGGTGACCACGCTGCGCGCTTCGCCGCGGTAGCAATTGCTGTCCTGGCAATTGATGTAGCGCTTGTCGGTCAGGTTGCGGGCATTGAGGGCGAGGCGCACGCCATCCAGGCCACCGCCGAAGTCGTAGTGCACACCGGCATCGATCAGGGTGTAGGCCTCGTTCTTCAGGGTGTTGTCGCCGTTGCCGTAGGTGCTGCCGGTATAACGCGCACCGCCCGACACGCCGAGTCCGAACGGCAGACGGTAATCCAGCCAGAGTGATGCCATGTGACGCGGCACGTTCTTCGGCGCCTTGCCCTGATAGTCACTGTCCTTGGTGACTTCGGCGTCGTTGAAGCTGTAGCTGGAGGTCATTCGCAGGTTATCGCTCAGGTCGGAAACTGCTTCCAGTTCGAGGCCGCGAGAAACCTGCTCGCCAGTCTGAACCTGAAAGCTGCTGTTTGCCGGATCCCGCGTCACCACGTTGGTTTGTGTCAGGTGGTACAACGAGGCCGTGAGCAGGGTGCTGCTGCCCGGCGGCTGATACTTGAGGCCAATCTCGTACTGTTCGCCCTCGCTCGGCTCGAACAGTTTGCCAACGGAGTCGGAACCGCTCTGCGGCAGGAACGAAGTCGCATAGCTGGCGTAAGGGGCAAGGCCGTTGTCGAACAGATAGAGCGCACCTAGCGATCCGGTAGTAGCCGAATTGCTGGTCTTGCTGTTGACGTCTACGCCGAACTGGTCGCCATTGGAGCGCGCATGCACCCAGTCACGACGTAGCCCAGCGGACAGGCGCCAGCGATCGAGCTCGATCTGATCCTGCAGGTACATGCCTGCACGGTGCTCAAGGCCGTCCCTATCAACCAGAATGTTGTCCGGGTCAGAGATCGGCTGATGGTAGTCAGGCGCATCGAGATCAAGCGACGGAGCAGCACCCGTGGCATACACCAGGGCCGTGTCGAGCCAGGCGTAGTCCACCCCACTAACCACGGTGTGCTGCAGATTACCGGTGGCGAAACGGCTCACCAGACGAGTATCTGTGGATAACGTGGACATATCCTCGTAGCTGCCGGCGGTGCTGCGAGGAAGAATGTTGTCGACGCTAACCGGCCCAACATCCAGGTACTGATTGGTGGTATCCAACTGACCGTAACGCAGGTTCTGCTGCAGGCTGAAGGTCTCGTTGAAGGCGTGCTCGAACTCGTAGCCGATCGACCACTTGCGCTGCTCGAGCTTGTCGAAGTACTCGTCGCCCTGCCAGATATTGGTGAGGTGGCCGCCATCCTGATAGAGCATCGGCGACGCAGCCGTCTGCCGTTCCTGATACTGGGCCAGCAGCGTCAGGCTGGTATCCGGGTCGATCTGCCAGCTCAGCGAAGGCGCCAGCAGGCGCGTGTTGTTGTCCATCTGCTCGATGGAATACTCGGCATCACGATAGATGCCCACAGTGCGGAAAAGTACATCGCCCTCTTCATCCAGCTTGCCGCCGATGTCGAACTGGCCCTGCCGGTGGTCGTAGCTGCCGGCCTGCACCTCGACCTGGTTTTTCGCCAACAGGCTAGGCCGCTTGCTCACCCGATTGACCATGCCACCGGGGCTTATCTGTCCGTAAAGCACGGATGCCGGGCCTTTGAGCACCTCGATGCGCTCCAGGCTGTAGGCCTCGATGGAAGGCAAGGCTAACCAACCACTGCCAGCCTGACGCAGACCATCCAGAAAATCGGCGGACTGGGTGGTCTCAAAACCACGCACGTTGATGGTGTCGAACCGCGGATCCAGGCCCGAGCCGCCAACTCGCACGCCTGCCGTATAGGCGACCGCATCCTCGACCCGGTTGACCTTGCGATCGGCGATCTGCTCGGCCGTCACCACGCTGATGCTCTGGGCGGTTTCCAGGATCGGCCGGTCGCTCTTGGTCGCACTGCTGGCGTTGCTGGCGAAGTAACCGCCCGCCGGCTCGAAGGCACTCTGCGTCGCTGCGGCTTCGATGCTGGTGGCGTCGAGCTGCACACTGGATTCGGTTTTGCCCGGCAGCACCACGTACCCCGATGTGGTCTTGCGGGCGACCAAGCCACTGCCGCTGAGCAGCGTCGCCAACCCTTCCTCCAGCGAGCCGCCACCGGAAAGGCCCGGGCTACTCAGGCCGCGACCACATCGGGGGAATACGACAGGGTGATGCCCGCACGTTCGGCGAAAGCACTCAACGCCTGCTCCAGCGGCCCAGCCGCGATGCTCGGCGCGACGGCAGCGATAACTGGCGAGGCAGCCTGCACGGTGAGGCTCGCCGTGCCGCCGAGCAAGGCCAGCGCCAGGCAGATGGCACCCGACAATGTACGAGGCTGAGGCTGAAACGGCAGGGGGCTGGCAGAACGCATGACAGTATCCATTGAGAGAGTGATTCCCTCTAACCGGGCGAGCCGGAAAAGTCCGACAGGTTATTTCGCAAGACGCTCGCTGCATCGGCGCCTATAAGGCGAGAGCGGCCGGTCGCGATCTCGTGGGAGGGGCTTTAGCCAAGAGCTCTTTGCTCTTCAATAGAGCTCGCGGCTAAAGCCCCTCCTACAAAAAGAAAGCTCTGCATCCACCGTCCGCTTCTGCCTTCAAACAGCCACTCGCGATCCGCCTCAGGCCACCGGCATCACCCGTACCCACCAGCGCGTACGCTCGACGATCCTCACCGGCAGCAGGTGGGTGATGTTGCGCAACATCACTTCCGGCTCGTCCAGGCGGAAAACTCCGGAAAGATGTAGATCGGCCACGGCGGCATCGCAGCCCAGCCACCCCTTTCGATAGCGCCCCGCTTCGGCCAGGAAGTCGGCCAGACGAATGTCGCTGACCACCAGCAGACCGCGTGCCCAGGCAAAGGGGTCTATAGATCCTTGACCGAGGGTGGTCGTGCCGGCTGCTGACACACCGACCCCATCGCCAACCCGCAGCCGCAACTGGCCGGTTGCGGTGGACACCAGCACTTCGCCGCGCTGCACCCGAATCTCACTGTAATCGTCACGCTCGCGCAGCAGCACGCTGGCATCGCGGCCCTGGCACGTAGCGAAACGGCAGCGCGCGTGCCAGTCCGCGCCCTCCACCAATGCTTCACCAGCGCGCAGGATCAACTCCTGCCCCTCTACATCCAAAGCGCTGCCGGTATTGAGCACCACCTCGGCAGCCGCGCCCAGGCTGATGCGCCGACGCTCACCCGTCGCAGTGGCGAAGTCGGCCCGCCAGGTGGGCGAGGTCTGCGTCACCAACAGCGTGGCACCGCCCGCCACCAGGCCGAAACCAAGTAACTTCAGCGTGCGTCGCCGGCCCAGGTCGGCTTCGGCACGGCGCAATAAGGGGATGGTGTACGCCGCATCCGGCAGCTGGCTTGCCTGGAATAGCCCACCCATCTGCTGCAGGCGCTGCCAAGCCAGTCGATGACGCGCATCGCGCCCCAACCATTCCTGCAGTTGCTCATGTACCTCGCCACCAGCGTGATCGCGCAGACGCATCTGCCATTCAATGGCCGCGCATACGATGGCCTCAGGTAAACGCTCGGCGGCTACGCTCATAGCGCTGCCTCGAAGCAGCCCCGGTAACAGTGCAACAAAGCGCTGGCCACGTGCCGCTCGACGGTACGGCTGGAAATGCCCAGTTGCTCGGCAATCTGTTGATGGGTCAGGCCGCTGAGCTGATAGAGCAGGAAGGCCTCGCGTATGGCGGGCTTGAGGCCGTCGAGCAAGGCGGCGATTCGCTCCAGGCACTCTAGCGCTTCGTGGCGTACTTCCGGCGACGGGTGACTGGCTTCGGGCAACTGTGCCAATGCGTCGAGGTAGGCACGCTCCAGCGCATCACGTCGCCAATGGTCGATCACCAGGCCGCGGGCGACACGAACCAGCAACGCGCGTGGTGCGCGATCACTGATCGGCTTGCCACGCGTCAGCAGCCGCACGAAGGTGTCCTGAGCCAGATCCGCTGCCTGCTGCGAACAGCCGAGCGAACGCCGCAGCCAGCCACTTAGCCAGCAGTGGTGCGTGCCGTAGAGAACATCGAGCGGAACGATGGAATCCGTTTCAGGTAGCGACATGGACGCCCTCCGAGGCCGACAAGCGCAAACAACAGCGTGGATATGCTGGCGACCGCGCACATTATTCGCGAATCGTTCTTATTACAACCACTGACGTAGATCAGCCGACGGGTAGAGTCAGGAAATACGGCCCAGTGCGCGATCCGTCCGGTAGCACGGCAATGGCAGAGATTCGAGCGCTGATATATGATCCATATACATTTCGTATATCAGGAGCACCCATGGGCATCGTCAACATCGAAGACGAGCTGCACGATCAGATTCGTAAGGCGAGCAGCGTGTCGTGCCGCTCGATCAACGCCCAGGCCGGCTTCTGGATCCGCATCGGCATGTTGTGCGAGATGAACCCGACGCTGAGTTTCAACGAAGTGATCGCCGCAGAGATGCGCGCTGCCGGTGTGGTGCCCCCTCGCCATGTGGAAGCAGCGGTATGATCAAGAAGCCGGAAGAGATCGCCCTCATGGCGGAATCCGGCAGGCTGCTGGCATCCGTATTCAGCCATTTGGATAGCCTCAGTCTGCTGGGCATGTCGACCCTGCAGGTCAACGACCTTGTGGATAACTTTATCGTCCAGCAGCTCCAGGCCCGCCCTGCCAGCAAGGGGCAGTACGGCTATGCCTATGCGCTGAACGCCTCACGCAACGAGGTGGTGTGTCACGGCGTACCCAGTGCCGGCGAGACTCTACAAAGCGGTGACCTGGTGAACTTCGATATCACCCTGGAGAAGAACGGCTACATCGCCGACTCCAGCAAAACCTACCTGATCGGCGACGTTTCTCCACAGGCCCGGCAGCTTGCCGCAGTTACCTATGAAGCAATGTGGAAAGGCATCCAAGCCGTGCGCCCGGGCGGCCGGCTGGGCGATATCGGTCACGCTATCGAAAAGCACGCCCGAGCCCACGGCTACTCGGTGGTGCGCGAGTACTGCGGGCATGGCATCGGCAAGGAAATGCACGAGCCGCCGGAGGTGCTGCACTGGGGCAAAGCAAAAACCGGCCTGACCCTGCGCGAAGGCATGGTTTTCACCATCGAACCGATGATCAACCAAGGCCAGCCTGGGGTGCGTACCGAACGCGATGGCTGGACCGTCGTAACCCGTGATGGCCAGCTGTCGGCGCAGTTCGAACACACCGTAGCGGTTACCGGTGATGGTGTACGCGTGTTGACGCTGCGTCCTGAGGAACATCACTTACTGTCAGCTGACATTCACAAATGAGTGCTCCCTTGCGGAGCACTCATTGTATAGGAGCCCCTTTGGCATTTCGGGCTGGCACCACGCATACGCTTCCAGGGCTCGCGCTCATCCCTTTCGCTGAAAGCTGCTGGCTCACCAGTCAATCCGCCGCAGGTGCTCCGTAACGCCAGCGCGTGTAGTGATGCAGGGTCAACAAGCCGCAGATGACCATCAGCGGAATCAGCAGCACGCCCGAGATTATCGCGCCCCACCAGGCAACGCCCGATTGCCAGGTCTGCCCCTTGCCTTGCGCCACCACCACCAGCCGCGTGGCTACTTCAGCAAAGCGTGCATCGGGTGTCAGCACGTTCACCTGAAGGCGATAGTCCCCAGGCTCCATGGGAATGCGCGCTACGGCACGAGTAATCTCGTCACTGCCATAGCTGGTTAACTCTTGCCCTACGTCTCCCTGCCCTTCGGACACCCGCTCACCTGCCGGAGTCAGCAGCTTCCAGGCCACCGTCATCGGCGCTGGCGGATACTCGACCCACTGCTCATTTTCCCAGATCGGCCCGCCAGACAGCTTGCGCACCGTATACAGCGGCAGCTCACCGGTAGAAAACACCACAGCCAAGGTATCGAACTCGAGGGTTCGAACCTTGACCGGAAATTCCAGGGTGCTGTCCTGGTCGAGCCGTACCGGCACATCCAGCGGAAGCGTCGTCGCCCAAACAGAGAACAAACGAAGCGTGACAACCAACAGCAACAGGCTTAACCCCATGCTGGCCCAGAGAATCGCTTTGCTCTTGTGACTCAATGCTCGACTCCTTAACGACCGATCCAGCTAAAAAGATCTGCAAGGCTACGCGATATGCCTGCACATTTTCCGTTACTCAACCGTTACCGATTTTGCGAGATTGCGCGGCTGGTCGACGTCGGTGCCGCGCAGCACAGCCACGTGGTAAGACAGCAACTGCAGCGGCAGGGTGTAGAGGATCGGCGCCAGGGCGTCGTGGATGTGCGGCATGTTCACCACGTGGGTGCCTTCGCCATTGCTCATTCCGGCCTGCTCGTCGGCGAACACCAGCAGCTCGCCGCCACGGGCACGGACTACCTGCAGGTTGGACTTGAGCTTGTCGAGCAGCTCGTTGTTCGGCGCGATGGTGACCACCGGCATATCTGCATCCACCAGGGCCAGCGGGCCGTGTTTCAGTTCACCGGCCGGGTAGGCTTCGGCGTGGATATAGGAGATCTCCTTGAGTTTGAGCGCGCCTTCCATCGCCACCGGGTACTGAGCGCCGCGGCCCAGGAACAGGGTGTGGTGCTTCTCGGCGAACAGCTCGGAGACCTTCTCGACAATCTTGTCCATGGCCAGCGCTTCGTCCAGGCGGGCCGGCAGGCGGCGCAGCTCTTCGACGAGTTCGGCAGCCACACCGTCTTCCAGGGTGCCTTTGACCTGGCCGAGGGCCAGGGTCAGCAGCATCAGGCCGACCAGTTGAGTGGTGAAGGCCTTGGTCGAGGCGACGCCGATCTCGGGGCCGGCGTGGGTCAGCAGGGTCAGGTCGGATTCACGCACCAGCGAGCTGATGCCGACGTTGCAGATGGCCAGGCTGGCCAGGTAACCGCCGTCGGCCTTGGCGTTGCGCAGGGCGGCCAGGGTGTCGGCGGTCTCGCCGGATTGGGAGATGCTGACGAACAGGGTGTCCGGCTGCACCGCTACGCGGCGATAGCGGAACTCGCTGGCCACTTCGACCTGGCAAGGAATGCCCGCCAGCCCTTCAAGCCAGTAACGGGCGACCATGCCGGCGTGGTAGCTGGTACCGCAGGCGACGATCTGTACGTTGCGCACCTTGGTGAACAGCTCGGCAGCCTGAGGGCCGAAGGCCTGTACCAGCACATGATCGCTGCCCAGACGGCCTTCCAGCGTGCGCTGCACGACGGTGGGCTGTTCGTGGATTTCCTTGAGCATGAAGTGGCGGAACGCGCCCTTGTCGGCCGCATCGGCGCCTTCGTGGTACTGCACCACTTCTCGCTGCACGACATTGCCGTGGGTATCCCAGACCTGCACGCTGTCTCGCTGGATCTCGGCGATATCACCTTCTTCCAGGTACATGAAACGATCGGTGACCTGGCGAAGGGCGAGCTGGTCAGAGGCGAGGAAATTCTCACCCAGGCCCAGACCCACCACCAGCGGGCTGCCACTGCGCGCGGCGAGCAGACGATCAGGACGGGCGGCGCTGATTACGGCCAGACCGTAAGCACCCTGCAGCTGCTTGACCACCGCCTTCAGCGCGTCAGCGAGGTCGCTCTGCGTTTTCAGGGTGTGATCGAGCAGGTGCACGATGACTTCGGTATCGGTATCGGAACTGAAGGTATAACCCAGGCCCTGTAGGCGCTCGCGCAGCGGGCCGTGGTTTTCGATGATGCCGTTGTGCACGACAGCCAGCTGATCACTGGAGAAGTGTGGGTGAGCATTGTTCTCGGTCGGCACGCCATGGGTCGCCCAGCGGGTGTGGGCGATACCCAGACGACCTGGCAGCGGCTCGCTGTTCAGCGCGCTTTCCAGTTCGCTGACCTTGCCGACGCGACGACGACGCTGCAATGCGCCTAGATCATCGACCAGCGCCACACCGGCGCTGTCGTAGCCGCGGTACTCGAGGCGCTTGAGGCCCTCGACCAGCACAGCGGTGATGTTACGTTCGGCGATGGCGCCTACGATGCCACACATAGCGTTCTCCTCAGGAAGCGTCAGCTACCGCGCAGATCAACTGGATCCCGCGAGCCAAGAGTTGTTCATGCGCCTCGTCAGCGAGGCGCTCATCGGTAATCAGGGTGTGCACGCTGCTCCAGGGCAGCTCGAGATTGGGGATGCGGCGGCCGATCTTGTCGCTCTCGACCATCACGATCACTTCACGGGCCACCTCGGCCATCACCCGTGAAAGGCCCAGCAATTCATTGAAGGTGGTGGTACCGCGCTGCAGATCGATGCCGTCGGCGCCGATGAACAGCTGATCGAAATCATAGGAGCGCAGCACCTGCTCGGCGACCTGCCCCTGAAAGGAGTCCGAGTGCGGATCCCAGGTGCCGCCGGTCATCAGCAGCACCGGCTCGTGCTCGATGTCGCTCAGGGCGTTGGCCACGCTCAGCGAATTGGTCATCACCACCAGGCCGGGCTTGTGGCCCAGCTCGGGAATCATCGCCGCCGTGGTGGTGCCGCTGTCGATGATGATCCGCGCATGCTCGCGAATCCGCGCTACACCGGCACGGGCGATCGCTTGCTTGTAAGGGGAAATCGGCTGACTGCTCTCGACGATCAGTTCCTGGGGCAACGGCACCGCACCGCCATAGCGGCGTAGCAACAGGCCATTGGTTTCCAGAGCGGCGAGATCCTTGCGGATGGTCACTTCGGACGTCGCGAAGCGCTTGGCCAACGCGTCCACGCTCACCTCACCCTGCTCGGCGAGCAAGGTGAGAATGGTGTGACGACGCTGCGGTGTGTTGCGCTTCGACATGCTTAAGTTTCGATTCGAAAGATAATGGAGCAAATCAAAACCTAACGAAGCTTTAGAGTCAAGTTACCGAGCAAGCAAATTGTCGATAAAGTTATCCACAACTCCAGCTTTCCGATGCTTCGCCACCCTTTCAGTTGAGGGTCAGCTTGACCCCAAAACCGATCAGAAACAGCCCAGCCAGCTTTTCGAGACCCCTGCCAATGCGAGGGTTGGCACGCATGCGCTCCGCCAGCAAATGGCTGCAGAGCACCACTATCAGCCCGTAAAGAAAGGTCAGTACCGCAATGGTCACGGCCAAAAAGCCGAAGGTGAGGATGCCCTGATGACGCTGCGGGTCGATGAACAGCGGAAAGAAAGCCATGTAGAAGATGATGGCCTTGGGGTTGAACAGGGTGATCAGCAAGGTCTGCCGCAGGTACTGGCGCGGTTTTATATCTAGGGTTGGCGCAGCGCCTGGCTTGGCCAGCAACATCCGCGCGCCCAGCCAGATCAGATAAGCAGCGCCCAGCCACTGCACCAGATGGAAGGCGGCGGGATAAGCCTTGAGCAAAGCAGCCACTCCGGCTACAGCCAGCCACATCAGCACTTGATCACCGAGGATGATGCCCAAAGTCGATGCCAGACCGCCGCGAAACCCACCCTTGCCTGTGGATAAGATCAGCGCCAGGTTCCCGGGGCCAGGAATCGCCAGCAGTACGATGAAGGCCACCACAAAAGCACTGTAATCCGTTACACCGAACATGCGTTGACTCCTGTATGTCGTGATGAAGCGAAGCCAGCTATCTAGCGGTTATCCACAGGCTCATCGGTAGCTGGTATTTCCTGGGTATCGCTTCGCTCAACCCAAGCTACGGGAGCTTACCGCTTCTTTTCAGGGCGCTGCCAGCCTTCGATATTGCGCTGGCGGCCACGGGCGACGGCCAGGTTCTTGGGTGGCACGTCATTGGTAATGGTCGAGCCGGCAGCCGTGTTGGAACCAGCACCGATATCCACAGGTGCAATCAGCGAGTTGTTGGAGCCGATGAATACATCCTCACCGATCACCGTCTGATGCTTGTTGGCGCCATCGTAGTTGACGGTGATGGTGCCAGCGCCAATGTTGGTACGCGCGCCGATGACGGTGTCACCCAGGTAGGTCAGGTGACCCGCCTTCACGCCCTCACCCAACACGGCATTCTTCAGCTCCACGAAGTTACCTACATGGGCCTTGGCGCCCAGCACGCTGCCAGGACGCAGGCGGGCGAACGGGCCGCAATCGGCACCCTCACCCACTTCGGCACCTTCCAGATGGCTGTTGGCCTTGACGATGGCGCCCTTGCGCAGGGTGCTGTCCTTGACCACGCAGTTGGGACCGATCTGCACATCGTCTTCGATGATCACCCGGCCCTCGAGGATCACGTTGACGTCGATGGTCACATCACGGCCCACGGTGACATCGCCGCGCACATCGAAACGATGTGGGTCACGCAGGGTGACGCCCTGCGCCATCAGGCGGCGGGCGATGCGCTGCTGGTAATGACACTCCAGCTGCGACAGCTGGATGCGGTCGTTGGCACCGAGCACTTCCATCTCGTCGGCGGCACGTTCGGTGGCCACCACCAGGCCGTCGGCCACTGCCATGGCGATCACGTCGGTCAGATAGTACTCGCCTTGGGCATTGCTGTTCGACAGCCGCCCCAGCCAGTCGGCCAGACGCTTGCCCGGCACCGCGAGAATGCCGGTATTGCCTTCGCGGATCTGCCGCTGCGCTTCGCTGGCATCCTTGTGCTCGACGATGGCCTGCACCACGCCCTGATCGTCCCGCACGATGCGCCCGTACCCAGTTGGATCGGCGAGCTCGACGGTGAGCAGGCCGAGCTGGTCGTCATTGACCAGAGCCAGCAGACGCTGCAAGGTCGCGGTCTCGATCAGCGGCACGTCACCGTAGAGGATCAGTACGGTCTCGGCACTGAGCTGCGGCAGCGCCTGAGCCACCGCGTGGCCGGTGCCGAGCTGCTCGGCCTGGATGACGAAATTCAGGTCGTCCGCCGCCAGTCGCTCACGAACCTTCTCGGCGCCATGCCCGATCACCACCTGAATGCTCTGTGGCTGCAGGCTGCGGGCGGTGTCGACGACGTGACCGAGCATGGGCTTGTCGGCCACCGGGTGCAGGGCCTTGGGCAGAGCGGAACGCATGCGGGTGCCTTGGCCGGCGGCGAGGATGACGATATCGAGGGACATGGGGAGCGGTTCCTTGGCAATCGCAGCCACGCGGGTCGGCTGCGAAATGAAAACGGCAGAAAAGCAAAAGGGTAGCCAAGGCTACCCTTTTACCAAGCAACGATGAAGCCCGCAGGTATCAGCTACCGCCGAACTTCTTGCGCAGTTGCTGGACGGTGCGCAGCTGGGCTGCGGCCTCGGCCAGACGCGTAGCGGCAGAACCGTAGTCGAACTCGGCACCCTGCTCGCTCAGCGCTTTCTCGGCAGCCTTGACGGCTTCCTGAGCAGAGGCTTCGTCCAGGTCGGCGGCACGTTGCACGGTATCGGCAAGTACCTTGACCATGCTCGGCTGCACTTCGAGGAAGCCACCGGAGATGTAGAACACCTCGGTTTCGCCACCCTGCTTGACCAGACGAATCGGGCCCGGCTTGAGGTCGGTGATCAGCGGTGCGTGGCCCGGGGAAATCCCCAGATCACCCAGGTTGCCGTGGGCGATCACCATTTCGACCAGACCGGAGAAGATCTCGCCTTCTGCGCTGACGATGTCGCAATGGACTGTCATAGCCATATCTAGCCTCACGTAAGCGCCCGTTGCCGGGCGCACGGGTGATTACAGTTTTTTCGCTTTCTCGATGGCTTCTTCGATGCCGCCGACCATGTAGAACGCCTGCTCCGGCAGGTGATCGTAATCACCTTTGAGGATGCCGCTGAAACCAGCGATGGTGTCCTTCAGGGAAACGTACTTGCCAGGCGAACCGGTGAAGACTTCGGCCACGAAGAACGGCTGGGACAGGAAGCGCTGGATCTTACGAGCACGAGATACCAGCTGCTTGTCTTCTTCCGACAGTTCGTCCATGCCGAGGATCGCGATGATGTCCTTCAGCTCTTTGTAGCGCTGCAGCACGTACTGAACGCCGCGAGCGGTGTCGTAGTGCTCCTGGCCGATCACGTTCGGGTCCAGCTGGCGCGAAGTCGAGTCGAGTGGATCGACCGCTGGGTAGATACCCAGGGAAGCGATGTCACGGGACAGTACGACGGTGGCGTCCAAGTGGGCGAAGGTAGTCGCCGGGCTCGGGTCAGTCAGGTCGTCCGCAGGTACGTATACGGCCTGGATCGAGGTGATCGAACCGGTCTTGGTCGAAGTGATGCGTTCTTGCAGAACACCCATTTCTTCGGCCAGGGTCGGCTGATAACCCACTGCAGACGGCATACGGCCGAGCAGTGCGGATACTTCGGTACCGGCCAGGGTGTAGCGGTAGATGTTGTCCACGAAGAACAGAACATCACGGCCTTCGTCACGGAACTTCTCGGCCATGGTCAGGCCGGTCAGTGCTACGCGCAGACGGTTGCCTGGTGGCTCGTTCATCTGACCGTAGACCAGGGCTACCTTGTCGAGAACGTTGGAGTCCTTCATCTCGTGGTAGAAGTCGTTACCCTCACGAGTACGCTCACCCACACCGGCGAACACGGAATAACCGCTGTGCTCGATGGCGATGTTACGGATCAGTTCCATCATGTTCACGGTCTTGCCGACACCGGCACCACCGAACAGACCGACTTTACCGCCCTTGGCGAACGGGCAAACCAGGTCGATAACCTTGATGCCAGTTTCCAGCAGCTCGTTGGAGCCAGCTTGCTCGGCGTAGGTCGGCGCAGGACGGTGAATGCCCCAACGCTCTTCTTCGCCAATCGGGCCAGCTTCGTCGATTGGGTTGCCCAGTACGTCCATGATGCGGCCCAGAGTTTTCACCCCGACCGGTACCTGGATGCCTGCGCCAGTGCTGTCGACGTCCAGGCCACGTTTCAGGCCTTCGGTCGAACCCATCGCAATGGTACGCACCACGCCGTCGCCCAGCTGCTGCTGAACTTCCAGAGTGGTTTCGGCGCCGACTACTTTCAGCGCTTCATAAACACTCGGCACCTTGTCACGCGGGAATTCCACGTCGATGACGGCGCCGATGATTTGAACGATACGTCCGCTACTCATCTTTGGTTCCTCTGAATATTTGAACCGTTAAACCGCGGCAGCGCCGCCGACGATTTCCGAAATTTCCTGGGTGATCGCTGCCTGACGTGCCTTGTTGTAAACCAACTGCAGGTCTTTGATGATATCGCCAGCGTTGTCGGTGGCATTCTTCATCGCAATCATCCGCGCGGCCTGTTCGGCTGCGTTGTTCTCGACCACTGCCTGGTACACCTGCGACTCCACGTAGCGCACCATCAGCCCGTCAAGCAGCTGCTTGGCGTCGGGTTCGTACAGGTAGTCCCAGTGGTGTTTCAGCTCCTGATCCGGATCGGCCACCAGTGGAATCAACTGCTCCACGGTCGGCTTCTGGGTCATGGTATTGATGAACTTGTTGGAAACCACGGACAAACGGTCGATGCGCCCTTCCAGGTAAGCATCGAGCATCACCTTGACGCTGCCGATCAGATCATTGATCGACGGCTCTTCGCCGAGGTGGCTGATCGCAGCGACGACGTTGCCACCAAAGTTGCGGAAGAATGCCGCGCCCTTGCTGCCAACCACGCAGAGATCGATCTCCACGCCGCGCTCGCGGTTTGCCGACATGTCCTTGACCAGGGCCTTGAACAGGTTGGTATTCAAGCCACCACACAGACCACGGTCCGAACTCACCACCACGTAACCGACGCGCTTTACTTCGCGTTCGATCATGAAGGGATGACGGTATTCCGGGTTGGCGTTGGCCAAATGACCAATTACCTGGCGGATACGCTCCGCGTAGGGACGGCTAGCTGCCATGCGCTGTTGTGCCTTGCGCATCTTGCTGACCGCCACCTTTTCCATGGCGCTGGTGATCTTCTGCGTGCTTTTGATGCTCGCAATCTTGCTGCGAATCTCTTTTGCGCCTGCCATTTCACACCTATCGGGTTAGCAGGCGGGCGCCATTTGGCGCCCGCTGCGGCTTACCAGGTTTGGGTGGCCTTGAACTTCTCGATACCGGCTTTCAGCTGGCCATCGATGTCGTCATTGAAGTCACCCTTCTCGTTGATCTTCGCCATCAAGTCGGCGTGATCACGGTTGAAGAAGGCGATCAGAGCCTGCTCGAAGCTGATGATCTTGGCGACTTCGATGTCGGTCAGGAAACCACGCTCAGCGGCATACAGCGACAGCGCCATGTCCGCGATGGACATTGGAGCGTATTGCTTCTGCTTCATCAGCTCGGTAACGCGCTGGCCGTGCTCAAGCTGCTTGCGGGTGGCTTCGTCCAGGTCAGAAGCGAACTGGGCGAATGCCGCCAGCTCACGGTACTGAGCCAGAGCGGTACGGATACCACCGGAGAGCTTCTTGATGATCTTGGTCTGTGCAGCACCACCCACACGGGATACCGAGATACCGGCGTTGACGGCCGGACGGATACCCGAGTTGAACATGGCCGATTCCAGGAAGATCTGACCGTCGGTGATCGAAATCACGTTGGTCGGAACGAACGCGGAAACGTCGCCAGCCTGGGTTTCGATGATCGGCAGAGCGGTCAAAGAACCGGTCTTGCCAGTCACGGCGCCATTGGTGAACTTCTCGACATAGTCTTCGGAAACGCGCGAAGCACGCTCCAGCAGACGGCTGTGGAGATAGAACACGTCGCCCGGGTAGGCTTCACGGCCTGGCGGACGGCGCAGCAGCAGGGAGATCTGACGGTAAGCAACGGCCTGCTTGGAGAGGTCGTCGTACACGATCAGCGCATCTTCACCGCGGTCACGGAAGTATTCGCCCATGGTGCAGCCGGCGTAAGGAGCCAGGAACTGCAGCGCAGCGGATTCGGAAGCCGAGGCAGCCACCACGATGGTGTTGGCCAGGGCGCCGGACTCTTCTAGTTTGCGAACCACGTTGGCGATGGTCGATTGCTTCTGACCGATGGCTACGTAGACGCAGAAGATGCCGCTTTTCTTCTGGTTGATGATGGCGTCGACTGCTAGAGCAGTCTTACCGATCTGACGGTCACCAATGATCAGCTCGCGCTGGCCACGGCCTACCGGGATCATGGCATCGACCGACTTGTAACCGGTCTGCACCGGCTGGTCGACCGACTTACGCCAGATCACGCCAGGTGCAACTTTCTCGACTGCGTCGGTGGCTTGAGCATTGATCGGGCCTTTGCCATCGATCGGGTTGCCCAGTGCGTCGACAACGCGACCCAGCAGTTCCGGACCAACCGGAACTTCCAGGATGCGGCCAGTGCACTTGGCGCTCATGCCTTCGGCCAGGGTGGTGTACGCACCCAGGATTACAGCACCTACGGAGTCTTGCTCCAGGTTCAGTGCCATACCGTAGACGCTGCCCGGGAACTCGATCATTTCGCCGTACATGACGTCGGCGAGACCGTGAATGCGCACGATACCGTCAGACACGCTGACGACAGTGCCTTCGTTTCGGGCTTGGGAAGAGACGTCGAGTTTATCGATACGTCCCTTGATGATTTCACTTATTTCGGAAGGATTGAGTTGCTGCATAGCTCTGCTGCCCCTTCAAACTCAAGATTTCAATGCTTCGGCCAGCTTCGCGATTTTGCCGCGAACTGAGCCATCGATAACCAGGTCGCCGGCGCGGATCACGACACCACCAATCAAGGTAGCGTCCTCCGCAGCATGCAGGCGCACTTCCCGGCCGAGCCGTGCACTGAGAACCTTGGCGAGTTTGTCTTGCTGTTCATCGCTCAATGCGAAGGCACTGGTGACATCCACGTCGATCGACTTCTCTTGTTCGGCCTTGTACAGCTCGAACAGCGAGTAGATTTCCGGCAACAGGGCCAGACGATCGTTCTCTGCGACAACGTGGATGAAATTGCGTACCTGGGCGTCGAACTTGTCACCACACACCTCAACAAAGGTGGTGGCCTTGTCTGTACTCGTCAAACGCGGAGCCTTGAACACGCGCTGCAGCGTGGCGTCCTGAGACACCGCCGCTGCCAGGCCAAGCATGGCTGACCAAGAGGCCAGCTGCTGGTGAGCCTGGGCGTATTCGAAAGCCGCCTTAGCGTAAGGTCGGGCCAACGTGGTCAGTTCTGCCATGATCGCGCCCTCGCTTAAATTTCGGCTGCCAGTTTGGAAACCAGCTCCGCATGCGCGTTTTGGTCGATAGATACGCCCAGAATCTTCTCGGCACCACCGACGGCCAGAGCACCCACTTGGGCACGCAGGGCATCTTTGATGCTGTTGATTTCCTGTTCGATCTCGGCCTGAGCCTGAGCCTTCACACGATCCGCTTCGACGCGAGCCTGATCACGGGCTTCGTCGACAATCTGGGTACCGCGTTTCTTGGCTTGCTCAATGATCTCAGCAGCCTGTGTCTTGGCTTCGCGCAGTTGCTGACCCGCTTTCTCTTGGGCCAACTCCAGATCACGAGCCGCACGACTGGCAGCATCCAGACCTTCTGCAATCTTCTTCTGACGTTCTTGCAAAGCCGCAATGACCGGAGGCCATACGAACTTCATGCAGAACAGCACGAAGATGAAAAAGGCAACGGATTGGCCAATCAGGGTTGCATTAATGTTCACGCCAACACCTCGCTCGTTCGTTGTCCATCACACCAATCAACTCGAAAATTCGAGTGATCAGCCAGCGATTTGACCAACGAAGGGGTTCGCGAAGGTGAAGAACAGTGCAATACCAACACCGATCATGGTCACGGCGTCGAGCAGGCCGGCGACGATGAACATTTTCACTTGCAGCATTGGAACCATTTCCGGCTGACGCGCAGCGCCTTCCAGGAACTTGCCGCCCAGCAGGCCGAAGCCGATGGCGGTACCCAGAGCGCCCAGGCCAATCAGCAGTGCAACAGCGATCGCGGTCAGACCAACTACAGTTTCCATCTTTCCTCCCGACTTTTTACGTCGTATTGGTTTAGGTTTTTCTAAGGGTAAAGCGGTAAAGCAAAATCGTTACTTCCAGTGCCCTTGCGGGCGCTCCAGCCGAGGCTGGAATCCATCGAAAACGCCACGCATCCAGCCACCTGGAGCGCAGCACGCCATCAATGGCTGTCTTCGTGCGCCATCGACAGGTAGACGATGGTCAGCATCATGAAGATGAATGCCTGCAGCGTGATGATGATCAAGTGGAAAACTGCCCAGGCCCACTGCAGTACGCCTGCCAGTGCTGCCAACAGAATGCCGCCGCCGAACATCACCGCGATGAGGATGAAGATCAGCTCGCCAGCGTACAGGTTGCCGAACAGACGCAGAGCGAGAGAAATCGGCTTGGCGATCAGGGTCACAAACTCCAGCAGGAGGTTGACCGGGATCAGCAGAATTTTCACGAAAATGTTCTTGGCACTGAACGGGTGCATGGTCAGTTCGCCGAGGAAGCCGCCGATGCCCTTGACCTTGATGCTGTAGAAAATGATCAGCGCGAATACCGACAGGGCCATGCCCAGTGTCGCGTTCGGGTCAGTGGTCGGCACGGCGCGGAAGAACAGGTGCTCGTTACCGGAGATCTTGGCGGCAGCGACCGGAATCCAGTCCACCGGCACCAGATCCATCAGGTTCATCAGGAAGATCCAGACGAAGATGGTCAGGGCCAGCGGCGCGATCAGCGCGTTACGGCCGTGGAAGGTGTCCTTGACGCTGCCGTCGACGAACTCGACCAGTACTTCAACGAAGTTCTGCAGACCGCCCGGTTGGTCCGAGGTGGCGCGCTTGGCGGCAGCCTTGAACAGGAAGATGAAGATCAGACCCAGCACCACAGAGATGCCCAGGGTATCGAGGTGGAAAGCCCAGAAGCCCATTTCTTTGGCTTCTTCAGCGGAGTGGGCGAACCCCCAGCCATTCACAGGATGCTGACCATAGGTCAGATTCTGCAAGTGATGCTGGATATAACCCGAAGCGGTTTCTGCAGCTGCCATAAATCCCTCAAACGCTCTAAGGCTTTAAAAGTTATCTCTTCATCAGCAAGGGTGCGAACCAGTTGACCAATTGGGTCAGCAGGAATACGCCGAACAACGCCAGCGCATCCAAAGGCTTCACACCTGCAAACACCAGCGCAAAAAGCACCGCTGTCAGAACCAGTTTCCCAGCTTCACCGGCGTAGAACGACCGGACGATAGCTTGGGCCGCCCGCGCTCCGGAAAACCGGAATGCCTTGTGGGCGAAGTACACATTTGGCAGCCAGGCGATCAGGCCACCGTACAAGCCTGAATATCCGCCGATCGAGCCCCGCCAGTGCCAGCAGGCAGCGGCAAGAACCAATGCCACGATCAGTTGAGCCAGTAGAACAGGAAACACCGGCAGTCGATGGAATGGCAGGCGTTTTGGCGTGCGTATATCCATCATTTTTCCCGGTAGATCGTACTCAGACTTCGTTACCAAGCTAATCAATAACTTGGCACATTTTGTGCCGCCGAAATGCGCGCAGAGTATAGGGGCGGTTCCCACCCCGTTCAACTGCTCGAAAGCCTTTTCGCACTAGTGCTGCGGCAGCAATTGTTTCAGCGGATGTGGGCTAGAACGCCCTGGAGTTCATCGAGGGAATTGTAGCGGATGACCAATTGGCCTTTGCCCTTCTGCCCATGCTTGATCTGCACCGGAGAGCCCAGGCGCTCAGCCAGGCGCTGTTCGAGGCGACTGATGTCAGGATCGACCTTGGCAGGGGCTGCAGGCTTTTCCTGGGTGTTCAGCCATTGCCGAACCATTGCCTCGGTCTGACGGACGGTGAGCCCGCGTGCGACAACGTGTCGCGCTCCTTCTGTCTGCTGTTCGGCAGGCAGGCCAAGCAAAGCACGAGCATGGCCCATTTCCAGATCACCATGGGAAAGAAGGGTTTTCACTTCTTCGGGCAGGGCGATCAGGCGCAGCAGATTGGTGATGGTCACCCGCGATTTGCCGACAGCTTCAGCGACCTGTTGCTGGGTGAGCTGAAACTCCTGCTGCAAACGCTGCAGGGCCATCGCTTCTTCGATCGGGCTGAGGTCTTCGCGCTGGATGTTCTCGATCAGCGCCATGGCGATGGCAGCTTCGTCTGGCAGTTCACGTACCAGAGCTGGGATGCGGTCGAGGCCAGCTTGCTGAGTCGCTCGCCAGCGGCGTTCACCCGCAACGATCTCGAAACGGCCGCCACCCACCGGACGTACCACGATAGGCTGCATCACGCCGTGGGCCTTGATCGACTGGGCCAGCTCTTCGAGCGCTGTGGCATCCATATCGCGGCGTGGCTGATACTTGCCGCGCTGGATCAGATCCAGGGGCAGGTGCTGCAACTCACTGGTATCAGCCTTGACCGCTTCTTCCTCCAGGGCGTCGACACTGGAGCCCCCTAACAGGGCGTCCAGGCCTCGTCCCAGCCCACGTTTCTTGGCGGCCATGCACAAATTCCTTATACGTTTGCGGTGTGGGCGTTCGCACGCTGGCGGCGAACCAGCTCGCCAGCCAGCGCCAGATAGGCGATCGCACCACGAGATTGCTTGTCGTAAACCAGCGCCGGCATGCCAAAGCTTGGCGCTTCGGCCAGACGCACGTTACGCGGGATCACGGTTTGATAGAGCGTGTCAGGGAAATGTTCCTTGAGCTGCGCCGATACATCGTTGGTCAGGCTGATGCGCGGGTCATACATGGTACGCAGCAGGCCTTCGATCTTCAGCGACGGATTGAGCAGCTTGCCGATGCGCTGGATGCTGTTGACCAGGTCGCTCAGCCCCTCGAGTGCGTAGTACTCGCACTGCATGGGAATGATCACCCCATCGGCGGCGACCAAGGCGTTGACGGTTAGCATGGACAGCGCCGGTGGGCAGTCGATGAGGATGTAATCGTAATTCTCGCGGATCGGCGCCAGTGCATAACGCAGGCGGCTTTCCTTCATCTTCATTTCCAGCAGACCGACCTCCGCCGCAGTGAGGTCACGGTTGGCCGGCAGCAGTTGGTAACCGCCATGCTCGGAGAACTGCATGGCCTCGACCAGATTGCATTCACCGACCAGTACGTCGTAGATGGAATGCTCCAGCGCCTGCTTGTCCACACCGCTGCCAGTGGTGGCGTTGCCCTGTGGGTCGAGGTCGATGAGCAGCACACGGCGTTTGGTCGCAACCAGGGAAGCCGCCAGGTTGATGCAGGTCGTGGTCTTGCCCACCCCACCTTTCTGGTTGGCGATTGCGAATACTTTAGCCATGTTGCCGTTCCCCCTAAACCGAGCGACGCAGTATCAACAGATGGCGCTGACCTTGGCAACCGGGAACCTTGAGCACGTGGGTTGCAGTGAGACGGAAGTCCGCTGGCAATGCCTGCAGCTCGTCGTCCGGATGCACACCCTTCATCGCCAGCCACTGGGTCTCTGTATCGCCAAGATGGCGCGTCCAGTTGGAAAAATCTTCCAGTGAGCTGAAAGCCCGCGAGCAGATACCGCTGAACGGCTGCTCAGGCATGAAGCCTTCCACACGACTGTGGATAACTTCCAGGTTGGCCAGCTTCAGCTCGAGTTTCACTTGCGTGAGGAAGCGGGTTTTCTTGCCGTTGGAATCGAGCAGCGTGAAGCGCCGCTGCGGAAACAGGATGGCCAGCGGAATACCCGGCATGCCGCCGCCACTGCCAACGTCCAGCCAGTTATCCCCAGCCTCGGCGACGAAGGGCACCACGCTAAGGCTGTCGAGTAAATGCCGCGAAACCATCTCGTCAGGGTCGCGCACGGCGGTCAGGTTGTAGGCCTTGTTCCACTTGATCAGCAATGCCAGGTAAGCGAGCAATTGCTCGTGTTGCTGCTCGGACAGGGTGACGCCCAGTTCTAGCGCGCCTTGTTGCAATTCTTCGGCATGACGAGACGTAACGGACATCAGGCGGTCTGCTCCAGCTGGCGACCGGCGCCACGTTTCTTCAGGTGAATCAGCAACAGGGAAATCGCTGCCGGGGTGACGCCCGGAATCCGTGATGCCTGGCCCAGGGTCTGCGGACGCGCATTACCCAGCTTGTGCTGAATCTCTTTCGATAGGCCAGAAATGTTGGCGTAATCGATGTCTTCCGGCAGCGCGGTATCTTCACTGGCGCGCAGACGAGCGATCTCGTCCTGCTGACGCTCGATGTAGCCGGCGTACTTGGTCTTGATCTCGACCTGTTCGGCGACCTGTGGATCCTCGGCGCCTTCACCAGTCACCTCGACCAGTCCAAGGTAATCGATCTCCGGGCGCGACAGCAGGTTGAGCAGGTTGTACTCGTGGGTCAGCGGCGTACCGAAACGCTCGACGATAGCATCGCCCTGAGGCGTGTTCGGGCGTACCCAAGTGCTTTTCAAGCGCTGCTCTTCGCGGGTGATGCCTTCACGCTTGGTCTCGAAGGCTGCCCAGCGTTCATCATCCACCAGGCCCAGCTCGCGGCCTTTCTCGGTCAGGCGCAGATCGGCGTTGTCTTCGCGCAGGATCAGCCGGTACTCGGCCCGCGAGGTGAACATGCGGTACGGCTCCTGGGTACCCAGGGTGATCAGGTCGTCGACCAGCACGCCGATGTAAGCCTCGTCACGGCGCGGGCACCAGCTGTCCTTACCCTGGGCACGCAATGCGGCGTTGGCACCGGCCAGCAGGCCCTGTGCACCGGCTTCTTCGTAGCCGGTGGTGCCGTTGATCTGCCCGGCGAAGAACAAGCCGCCGATGACCTTGGTCTCTAGGCTGTACTTCAGGTCACGGGGATCGAAGTAGTCGTACTCGATGGCGTAGCCCGGACGCACGATATGAGCGTTCTCCATCCCGCGGATGCTTTGCACTATCTGCAATTGCACGTCGAACGGCAGCGAGGTGGAGATTCCGTTGGGGTACAGCTCGTGTGTGGTCAGGCCTTCCGGCTCGATGAACACCTGGTGGCTGTCCTTGTCGGCGAAGCGGTGAATCTTGTCTTCGATCGACGGGCAGTAACGCGGCCCGACACCTTCGATGACCCCGGAATACATCGGCGAACGGTCGAGGTTGGCCGCGATGATTTCGTGGGTACGCGCATTGGTGTGGGTTATCCAGCAGCTCACCTGGCGAGGATGCTGTTCCTTGTTGCCCATGAACGACATCACCGGAATCGGCGTATCGCCTGGCTGCTCGGTCATCGCCGAGAAGTCCACCGAGCGACCATCGATGCGCGGTGGCGTACCGGTTTTCAGCCGACCGACACGCAGCGGCAGTTCACGCATACGTTTGGCCAGGGCATTCGAAGGCGGATCACCAGCGCGACCACCGGAATAGTTCTGCAGACCGATGTGGATAAGTCCACCGAGGAAGGTGCCGGTGGTCAGCACCACGGAATCGGCGAAGAAACGCAGACCCATCTGGGTGACCACGCCTTTGACTTCGTCCTGCTCGACGATCAGGTCGTCAGCAGCCTGCTGGAATATCCACAGGTTGGGCTGGTTTTCCAGGATCTCGCGTACCGCGGCCTTGTACAGGATGCGGTCAGCCTGGGCACGGGTCGCACGTACTGCGGGGCCTTTGCGGCTGTTGAGTACGCGGAACTGGATGCCGCCCTTGTCGGTGGCAATCGCCATGGCGCCACCCAGGGCGTCGATTTCCTTGACCAGGTGGCTTTTGCCGATCCCGCCAATAGCCGGATTGCAGCTCATCTGCCCGAGGGTTTCCACGTTGTGGGTTAGCAGCAGGGTTTTTACGCCCATGCGCGCCGCTGCAAGCGCAGCCTCGGTACCGGCATGGCCGCCGCCGATGACGATCACCTGAAAACGGGAAGGGAAATCCACCACGCACCTCGTGCCTGTTGAGAAGGGAGCTTTTTAGTTTGAAAGCGAGAAAGGGCGGCAAGTATAGGGACTTAGCCAGGTTGAAAGAAGCCTTTTGAACAAAAAATAGCCAATTGGTCAGCGATCATTTTGTACGACTGCCAGATGTGCTTCATCCCTGTCAGGACATCGTGTTTGGTAGGCAGAGGGTCTCAAGGTAAATAAAAGAATAAAGAATGATTTTTTTATAAAGCTTGTTTTTATGTTTATAAATGGTCTCCGCGATTTCTGTGGATAGATCCCTACAGGCCAGTAACCACTTAGTGTACAGCGATGTATGAAAGCGGGATTATCCTGGGCGGAGGGTGTTAGGTAGCAGTGATCAGCCTGTGTGTAAAAGGGGTACTTATTCACAGGGTGGTTTATCCCTAGCTTTGTCACCGGGTTATAGGCATAGCTTAGAGGCGGTTTTCCACAGGGTTTATTTTCCCTGTGGAAATCCACTTTTCACTCTCAACTGAAGGTGAGCATTGAAATGGGCAGTTCGTAGCTAGCTGTATACGCGCAGCATTCCCTGCCACCACCTGCGTGGGTGACTGCGGACGGAGTGCTATTGATGACTGGGTGGGAGGCGCACGTGCAGACGCGTTGGATCATTGCCTGATCCACTGACGGGGAGTGTATGGCTGGGGATAAGTGCGAGGTCAGTACCAGGCCGAGAGCACCGCTTGGTGATCTCGGCAATGCCGCTGCATCCAGAAGCGGTTATTTACCGATGCAGAAGCTCGAGAAGATGCGCCCCAGCAGATCGTCGGAGCTGAAGGCGCCAGTGATCTCACCCAGCGCCTGTTGGGCCTGACGCAGGTCTTCGGCAAGCAGCTCTCCAGCGCCTGCCAGCGTCAATTGAGCGTGCCCATGGTCAAGATGGCGCTGAGCCTGATGCAGTGCATCCAGGTGGCGACGGCGGGCACTGAAGCCACCTTCTGCCGTTTGCTGGAAGCCCATGCAGGCCTTCAGGTGTTCGCGCAGCAATTCCAAACCTTCGCTGGACTTGGCCGATAGCACCAGCGTGGTGTGGCCATCAGCGCTGGTCTGCAGGCCAACTTTCTCGTTAGATAAATCCGCTTTGTTGCGGATCAGTGTGATCCGTGCGGAGTCCGGCCGTTGCTCGAGAAACTCCGGCCACAGAGCAAAAGGATCATTGGCCTCGGGCGCGGTAGAATCGACCACCAAAAGCACCCGATCCGCTTCGCCAATGGCCTTCAGCGCCCGCTCTACACCGATCCGCTCGACCTGATCCTCGGTATCACGCAGCCCGGCGGTATCGATCACGTGCAGCGGCATGCCATCGATGTGGATATGTTCACGAAGCACATCCCGCGTAGTGCCGGCGACATCGGTGACGATAGCGGCCTCGCGCCCCGCCAGGGCATTGAGCAGGCTGGATTTACCCGCATTCGGGCGCCCGGCGATCACCACGTTCATACCATCGCGCAGCAACGCACCCTGGCCAGCCTCGCGTAAAACTGTGGATAACTGCGCACGTACGCCTTCGAGCAGGCTCAGTACATGGCCATCGGCCAGAAAGTCGATTTCCTCTTCAGGGAAGTCGATGGCAGCTTCCACGTAGATGCGCAGGCTGATCAGGCGTTCGGTTAACTCGTGCACACGCCGGGAGAATTCGCCCTGCAGCGAGCGCACGGCATTACGCGCAGCCTGTGCAGAACTGGCCTCGATCAGGTCGGCAATGGCTTCCGCCTGAGCCAGGTCGAGCTTGTCGTTGAGGAAGGCGCGCTCACTGAACTCACCCGGCCGAGCCTGGCGTGCGCCAAGCTCCAGGCTGCGCTGCAGCAGCATGTCCAGTACGACTTGGCCACCATGGCCCTGCAACTCGAGCACATCCTCACCGGTGAAGGAATTGGGGCCTGGGAAAAACAGCATCAGGCCTTCGTCGATCACTTCTCCGACATTGTCATGCCAGGCACCGTAGTGCGCATGCCGCGGTGTCGGTTCGATGCCGCTCAGGGTGATGGCGATTATCCGTGCACGTGGGCCGGAGACCCTCACGATGCCCACGCCACCACGTCCCTGGGCAGTGGCGACGGCAGCGATGGTTTCAGGTGATATGGACATACGATTCTCCAAACGCTGGATAGCAGAACGCCCCACGAGGGGGCGCTCTGTCTGTAGCTGGCGAAGCGTGGTAGATCAGGCCGCGGAAGCCTTGGTCTGCGCTTCGATCTTGCGGGTAATGTACCACTGCTGGGCGATGGACAGGACGTTGTTGACCACCCAGTACAGCACCAGACCTGCAGGGAACCACAGGAAGAAGAAGGTGAAAATGATCGGCATCATCTTCATCACACGAGCTTGCATGGGATCCGGCGGCGTCGGGTTGAGCTGCTGCTGGATGAACATGGTGGCGCCCATGATGATCGGCAAGATGAAGAACGGATCCTTGATCGACAGGTCTGTGATCCACAGGATCCATGGCGCCTGACGCATCTCGACGGACTCCAGCAGAGTCCAGTACAGAGCCAGGAACACCGGCATCTGCACCAGGATCGGCAGACAGCCACCCAGCGGGTTGATCTTCTCTTTCTTGTACAGCTCCATCATCGCCTGGGACATCTTCTGGCGATCGTCACCGAACTGTTCTTTCAGTGCCTGCAGCTTTGGCGAAACGGCGCGCATGCGGGCCATGGAACGGTAGCTGGCAGCCGACAGGGGGAAGAATGCCAGCTTGATGATCAACGTCAGGACGATGATCGAGAAGCCCCAGTTACCCAACAGGTTGTGGATATGTTCCAGCAACCAGAAGATCGGCTCGGCAAGGAACCACAGAATGCCGTAGTCGACCGTCTTATCCAGACCTGGCGACAGCGCAGCGAGATCCTTCTGGATCTTCGGGCCGGCATACAGGGTGGTGCTGGTCTGGCCTTCAGCACCGGCCGGAATGCTCAGTGCTGGGCCGGTGTAGCCAATGATGTAGTTACCCTGGCTGTCCTTGCGGGTCTGCACCAGGTTGGTGTCGTCTTTCGACGGAATCCATGCGGTCACGAAATAGTGTTGTAGCCAGGCGATCCAGCCGCCCTGTACGGATTCCTTGAGGCCCTGCTTGTCGATGTCTTTCATCGACACCTTGGTGTAGGGCTTCTCGGCAGTCCACAGCGCTGCACCGAGGTAGGTAGCAGTGCCGGTGGCGGTGCTGGAGGACGGGTCACCACTGTTGTCGCGCTTCAGTTGGGCGAACAGGTTACCGGTCCAGGCCGCACCGCTCTGGTTATCGATCAGATAGGAAACGCCGATCTGGTAACCGTTGCCGTTGATGCAACCCGCTTTCTTCTGCTCCACTTCCTTGGCCGAACAACCTGCGACGAGGCCACGGTTGAAGGTGAAACGCTTGATGTAGTTGACGCCGGCTTCGCTGAACTTCAGATCGACTTGCAGTTGATCCTGACCGTCAGCCAATTGATAGACGCGCTGCTCGCTGCTGTACAGCGGGCGGCCGTTGGCACGGGCGTCAGGGCCATTGGCGCCGGTCAGGCCGCTCTGTGCCAGATACAGGTGCTCACTACCATTGTCGAACAGCTGGAAGGGCACATCGGGACGATCCTGACGACGCGGGTAGTGCGGCAGTTGCAAGCGCACTACATCACCACCGCGCGGATCGATGGCCAGATCCAGAACGTCGGTCTTGACCTGGATCAGCTCATCGCTGACAGCAACGGCGGCTTCCACCGGGCTTGGATCGGTGCCGTCGGCATTCGCCGTCGGGACATCGTCGTTACTGGCAACGGAAGCAGTTTCCGGCAGGCTCGGGGCGGCTTTGCTGGTCGAAGCTGTCTGATTCGGCAGAGCGGCCTGGCCGTAGTCCTGGTTCCATTGGAGAACCATCATGTAGGACACGACTGCCAGGGCGACGATCAGGATCGAGCGTTTGATATCCATGATTATTCGGCCATCGAAGAGGAACGGGAGTGTTTCGCGAGGGGCACCGGATCGTAGCCTCCGGGATGCCAGGGGTGGCAGCGTCCCAGACGACGAACGGTCAGCCAGCCACCACGCAGGACGCCATGGGTTTCGATGGCTTCAAGCGCGTAGCAGGAACAAGTGGGGTAGAAACGACAATGACTGGCCATCATTGGACTGATGGCGTACTGGTAAAACCGGATTGGAGCTTGAACCAGTTTACGCATGGGGATTGTCGTTCACCCCGGTCTGGGCATCGGCCTGTTGGGCTGGTTTGCTGCGCGCCAGGCGTTTCCACAGCTTGCCGAACTGTTGAGACAGCTCGGCATTCTGCAGATCACCCAGGCCTTTACGCGCGACCACCACGATGTCCCAGCCCACCAGGTTGTCCTGGTTTAGGCGGAACGACTCGCGGATCTGGCGTTTCAGGCGATTGCGCTCAACAGAGAGCTTGACGCTCTTCTTCCCGATCACCAGACCTAGGCGTGAATGATCAAGCTCATTGTTGCGCGCAAGCAGCAGGACACTCTTGCCCGGCGCTTTGCCGCTGGGAGAGTCGAAGACTGCCTTGAATTGCCGGGGAGTTAGCAGGCGCTTCTCCCGGCCGAAGCCTCGACTCACCACAAGACTGGAAAATCAGACTGCGAGGCGAGCACGGCCCTTGGCGCGACGACGCGACAGGACGGCACGGCCGTTCTTGGTAGCCATGCGAGCACGGAAGCCGTGGGTACGAGCGCGTTTGATGGTGCTGGGTTGGAAAGTGCGTTTCATGATGCGGTTACCTGGTTGTCGACAACGGGCCGGAATGGCCCCCGTTTTAAGAGACCGGCGATTCTAGACAAAGCCGCAGGCCAGGTCAATTTCCAACCAGGTGTTTTCGAGATAGATAAATATATAAAGGAAAGAATCTTTTAAGAAGAGCTTGTTATTGTTTTTATATTTAAGTAATCCATGTTCTGTGGATAAGTGCCTGTAGGCCTTTGCGGCCAAGGCTCAAATGAGTTTGAAACTCTGTCAGAAAGCGGTGCTGTAGGTGTTGGATACGTGGGTATAAGCTGGGGATGAAAGGGCTATTTACCCACAGGCCGATTATCCACCGAGTTTCCCCTAGGGTTGCGCACTGATCTCAGGGGGCTTTATCCACAGGGTTTATAGTTATTCATCCATCATGTAACGCGTTGATTTGGCATGTACTGAACGGCTTTCGTATGTGGATAACTCGGGCTACGGAGGCTACAATAGCGGCTGTTTTTGACTCAGCGTTTTTGATCAGGGGATGTCCGTGTCCGTGGAACTTTGGCAGCAGTGCGTAGAACTTCTACGTGATGAACTGCCTGCCCAGCAATTCAACACCTGGATCCGTCCACTACAAGTAGAAGCTGAAGGCGATGAGCTGCGTGTCTACGCACCTAATCGTTTCGTACTCGACTGGGTCAATGAAAAGTACATGAGCCGTATGCTCGAGCTGCTTGGTGAGCGTGCATCGGGTGTGGTGCCCGCCATATCGCTGTTGATAGGCAGCCGTCGTAGTTCCGCGCCGCGAGCTGTACTGACGGCTTCACCTTCGTTGCCGGTTTCTAATTACAGCAGCCCATCACCGTCTGCCCCCGCGCCGCAGGTCAGTGCACCGCCGCCGAAACCTCCGGCGCAGTCCGAACCTTCTCGAGCCAGCTTTGATTCCATGGCCGGCGCCGCATCCAGCGTTGCCCCGGCTCGTAATGAACGCAATGTGCAGGTAGAGGGTGGCCTTAAGCACACCAGTTACCTCAATCGGACGTTTACCTTCGACAACTTCGTTGAGGGTAAGTCGAACCAGCTGGCTCGCGCTGCAGCCTGGCAGGTAGCGGACAATCCCAAGCACGGTTACAACCCGCTCTTCCTTTATGGGGGCGTGGGTCTCGGCAAGACGCATTTGATGCACGCGGTGGGTAACCACCTGTTGGCAAAGAACCCTAATGCCAAGGTCGTTTACCTGCATTCCGAGCGTTTCGTGGCTGACATGGTCAAAGCGCTGCAGCTCAACGCCATCAACGAATTCAAGCGTTTCTACCGTTCGGTGGATGCGCTGCTGATCGATGACATCCAGTTCTTCGCCAAGAAGGAACGCTCCCAGGAAGAATTCTTTCATACCTTTAATGCGCTTCTTGAAGGTGGCCAGCAGGTGATTCTCACCAGCGACCGTTACCCGAAAGAGATTGAAGGTCTGGAAGAGCGCCTGAAGTCGCGCTTCGGCTGGGGCCTGACCGTTGCGGTCGAGCCGCCGGAGCTGGAAACCCGTGTGGCGATTCTGATGAAAAAGGCCGACCAGGCCAGAGTCGATTTGCCCCATGATGCGGCGTTCTTTATTGCCCAGCGTATTCGCTCCAACGTGCGTGAGCTGGAAGGTGCGTTGAAGCGCGTGATCGCGCATTCGCACTTTATGGGCCGCGATATCACCATCGAGCTGATTCGTGAGTCGCTGAAGGATCTGCTAGCCCTACAGGACAAGCTGGTCAGCATCGACAATATCCAGCGCACTACGGCCGAGTACTACAAGATCAAGATCTCCGATCTGTTGTCCAAACGCCGTTCACGATCCATTGCCAGGCCGCGTCAGGTGGCGATGGCGTTGTCCAAGGAACTGACCAACCACAGCCTGCCGGAAATCGGTGTGGCCTTCGGCGGCCGCGATCACACCACGGTATTGCACGCCTGTCGTAAGATTGCTCAACTTAGGGAGTCCGACGCGGATATTCGCGAGGATTACAAGAATCTGCTGCGTACACTGACCACTTGATACGCAACTCCACGCACGAGGCAAGGGACTAGACCATGCACTTCACCATTCAACGCGAAGCCCTGTTGAAACCCCTGCAACTGGTCGCCGGCGTCGTGGAACGCCGACAGACCTTGCCGGTTCTTTCCAATGTTCTGCTGGTCGTCGAAGGCCAGCAGTTGTCGCTGACCGGTACTGACCTTGAGGTCGAGCTGGTCGGGCGTGTGACGCTGGAAGATGCTGCCGAGCCAGGTGAAATCACCGTACCGGCCCGCAAGCTGATGGATATCTGCAAGAGCCTGCCGTCCGACGCGCTGATCGACATTCGTGTCGACGAGCAGAAGCTGCTGGTCAAGGCCGGTCGCAGCCGTTTTACGCTGTCCACCTTGCCTGCCAACGATTTCCCTACCGTCGAAGAAGGCCCGGGTTCGCTGACGTTCGATCTGGTGCAGAGCAAGCTGCGTCGCCTGATCGAACGCACCAGCTTCGCCATGGCCCAGCAGGACGTCCGTTACTACCTCAACGGCATGCTGCTGGAAGTGCAGACCGGTGTGTTGCGCGCTGTCGCCACCGATGGCCATCGCCTGGCGATGTGCTCCATGGAAGCCAGCATCGAGCAGGTCGAGCGCCACCAGGTGATCGTGCCGCGTAAAGGCATTCTGGAACTGGCCCGTCTGCTTACCGAGCAGGATGGCACCGTCAGCATCGTTCTGGGTCAGCACCATATTCGTGCGACCACAGGCGAGTTCACCTTCACCTCCAAGCTGGTCGACGGCAAGTTCCCGGATTACGAGCGCGTGTTGCCCCGTGGTGGTGACAAGCTGGTCGTTGCCGATCGTCAGGGTCTGCGTGAAGCCTTCAGCCGCACCGCAATTCTGTCGAACGAAAAGTACCGCGGCATTCGTCTGCAACTGGCTGCAGGCCTGCTGAAAATCCAGGCCAACAACCCGGAACAGGAAGAAGCCGAAGAAGAAATTGCCGTCGAGTACAACGGTGGCGCGCTGGAGATTGGTTTCAACGTCAGCTATCTGCTCGATGTGCTGGGCGTGATGACCACCGAGCAGGTACGTCTGATTTTGTCTGACTCCAACAGCAGTGCGCTGGTGCAGGAAGCCGACAATGACGATTCCGCTTATGTCGTCATGCCGATGCGCCTGTAATTGGCGCTGCCGCTAATCGGCAACCCAGGCGTTATTGAAATCAGCTTTGGTATGTTCGGGTCAGACACTGACCCGCTACATCCAAAGCTGATTTCGTTTCTGGCAGTGCTATTTGTTCGCCCTTCTCCACGACGGCCCGCTTCATGTCCCTGATCCGCATTAACCTGACCGCGGTGCGCAACCTGCAGCCGTCGACGCTGATGCCCTCCCCGCGCATCAATATCCTCTATGGCGCCAACGGCAGCGGTAAAACCAGTGTGCTTGAAGGCATCCACCTACTGGGACTTGCACGTTCATTTCGCAGCGCTCGGCTGTTGCCTGTCATCCAGTATGAGCAGCAGGTCTGCACCCTGTTCGGTCAGGTCAGTCTGGGTGATGGTCGGCAGAGCAATCTGGGCGTTTCACGGGATCGTCAGGGCGAGTTTCAGATTCGCATCGATGGGCAGAACGCGCGCAGTGCCGCGCAGCTTGCTGAAACCCTGCCGTTGCAGCTGATCAATCCGGACAGCTTCCGCTTGCTAGAAGGCTCTCCAAAAATCCGCCGGCAGTTTCTCGATTGGGGAGTGTTCCACGTGGAACCTCGTTTTCTCCCTGCCTGGCAGCGCCTCCAGAAGGCCCTCAAGCAGCGGAACTCGTGGCTTCGCCGTGGTACACTTGATGCCGTTTCTCAAGCGGCCTGGGATCGTGAGTTGTGCTTGGCCAGCGATGAAATCGACAGTTATCGGCGATCCTACATACAGCAGCTCAAGCCTGTCTTCGAGCGCACCCTGAGCGAGCTGGTTGAGCTTCAGGGGCTCACGCTGAGCTACTACCGGGGATGGGATAAAGACCGTCCCCTGAATGAAGTGCTGACGTCTTCCCTGTTGCGTGACCAGCAGATTGGGCATACCCAATCCGGGCCGCAGCGAGCAGACCTCAGGTTGAGGCTTGGCGCGCACAACGCAGCGGATATCTTGTCCCGCGGCCAGCAGAAGCTGGTGGTGTGTGCCTTACGGATTGCCCAAGGGCATTTGGTTGATCAGGCCAAGCGTGGCCAATGTATCTATCTGGTGGATGACTTACCGTCAGAACTGGATGAACAACACCGCCGCGCATTGTGCCGTTTGTTGGAAGATTTGAACTGCCAGGTATTCATCACCTGCGTAGACCATGAATTGTTGAGCGATGGCTGGCAAACGGATACGCCGGTTTCCATGTTCCACGTGGAACATGGACGTATCACCCAGACCTCGACCACCGGGAGTGAAGCATGAGCGAAAACCAAACGTACGACTCCAATAACATTAAGGTTCTTAAGGGCCTGGATGCCGTACGCAAGCGGCCTGGCATGTACATCGGCGACACTGATGACGGCAGCGGTCTGCACCACATGGTCTTCGAGGTGGTCGATAACTCCATCGACGAAGCCCTAGCGGGGCATTGCAGCGATATCACCATTACCATCCACCCGGATGAGTCGATCAGTGTGCGCGATAATGGCCGTGGTATTCCGGTCGATATTCACAAGGAAGAAGGCGTCTCTGCTGCCGAGGTCATCATGACCGTGCTGCACGCCGGCGGTAAGTTCGACGACAACAGCTACAAGGTTTCTGGCGGCCTGCACGGCGTGGGTGTTTCGGTGGTCAACGCCCTCTCCAAAGAGCTGGTGTTGACCATTCGCCGCAGCGGCAAGATCTGGGAACAGACCTACATTCACGGTGTGCCACAAGCACCTATCGAGGCTGTTGGTGACAGCGATACCACAGGTACGCAGATTCACTTCAAACCGTCCGCAGACACCTTCGCCAACATTCACTTCAGCTGGGACATTCTGGCCAAGCGCCTGCGCGAGCTGTCGTTCCTGAACTCCGGCGTTGGCATTCTCCTGAAGGATGAGCGTACTGCCAAGGAAGAGCTGTTCAAGTATGAAGGTGGCCTGCGTGCATTTGTTGAATACCTGAACGTCAACAAGACTGCCGTGAACCAGGTGTTCCACTTCTCCGTACAACGCGATGATGGCGTTGGTGTAGAGGTGGCGTTGCAGTGGAACGACAGCTTCAACGAGAACCTGCTGTGCTTCACCAACAACATTCCTCAGCGTGACGGTGGTACCCACCTGGCGGGCTTCCGCTCGGCGCTGACGCGCAACCTGAACAACTATATCGAGCAGGAAGGTCTGGCCAAGAAACACAAGGTCGCCACCACCGGTGACGATGCCCGTGAAGGCTTGACCGCGATCATCTCGGTCAAGGTTCCAGACCCAAAGTTCAGTTCGCAGACCAAGGACAAACTGGTCTCCTCCGAAGTGAAAACCGCGGTCGAGCAAGAGATGGGCAAGTTCTTCTCTGACTTCCTACTCGAGCATCCAAACGAAGCCAAGCTGATCGTCGGCAAGATGATCGACGCTGCCCGAGCCCGTGAAGCCGCGCGTAAAGCCCGTGAGATGACCCGCCGTAAAGGCGCGCTGGATATCGCAGGCCTGCCAGGCAAACTAGCCGACTGCCAGGAGAAAGACCCAGCCCTCTCCGAACTGTACATCGTGGAGGGTGACTCCGCGGGCGGTTCTGCCAAGCAGGGCCGTAACCGAAAGACCCAGGCGATTCTGCCGCTCAAGGGCAAGATCCTCAACGTCGAACGTGCGCGTTTCGATCGCATGATTTCCTCTCAGGAAGTCGGCACGCTGATCACCGCTCTGGGCTGTGGCATCGGTCGCGAGGAATACAACATCGACAAGCTGCGTTACCACAACATCATCATCATGACCGATGCTGACGTCGACGGTTCGCACATCCGTACCCTGCTGCTGACCTTCTTCTTCCGTCAGTTGCCTGAGCTGGTCGAGCGCGGCTACATCTACATTGCTCAGCCACCGCTGTACAAGGTCAAGAAGGGCAAGCAGGAGCAGTACATCAAGGACGACGAGGCCATGGAGGAATACATGACCCAGTCGGCGCTGGAAGATGCCAGCCTGCACGTCAACGAAGCCGCTCCGGGCCTATCGGGTACTGCCCTGCAGGAGTTGGTCGGCGATTACCGGACCGTGATGAAGACCCTCAAGCGTCTGTCGCGTCTGTACCCAATGGAGCTCACCGAGCACTTCGTGTATCTGCCGGGCGTAAGCACCGAGCTGATGGCTGACAAAGCCTCTATGGAAAGCTGGCTGGCCCTGTTCGACGCCCGCCTGAAAACCATGGAAAAGTCTGGGCTGGCTTACAAAACCAGCCTGCGCGAAGACACCGAGCGTCACCTGTGGCTGCCTGAGGTCGAGCTGGTTTCACACGGCAACTCCAGCTACATCACTTTCAACCGTGATTTCTTCACCAGCAACGATTACAAGACCGTCACCAGCCTGGGCGACCAGCTGAACAGTCTGCTGGAAGAAGGCGCTTACGTGCAGCGTGGCGAGCGCAAGAAGCCGGTCACCACCTTCAAGGACGCCCTGAACTGGCTGATGACCGAAAGCACCAAGCGTCACAGCATCCAGCGATACAAAGGTCTTGGCGAGATGAACCCGGATCAACTGTGGGAAACCACCATGGATCCTGAGGTTCGTCGCATGCTCAAGGTACGTATCGAAGACGCCATCGCCGCGGATCAGATCTTCAACACCCTGATGGGCGACGAAGTAGAACCGCGCCGCGACTTCATCGAGACCAACGCCCTGGCGGTGTCCAACCTCGACGTTTGATGTCATTCGGTAGTGCATAAAAAACCCGGCCTTGAGCCGGGTTTTTTATTATTAATCAGCTATTTACTGATCGATAAGCGAGCCCTTCACGCCCACCAGTAGCGCACCATATGGAAGAACACTGGGGCGGCGAAGCACACTGAGTCGAGGCGGTCGAGCATGCCGCCGTGGCCTTCGATCATATGGCCCCAGTCTTTCACGCCGCGATCGCGTTTGATCGCCGACATCACCAGGCCACCGGCAAAGCCGAGCAGGCACACCAGCAAGGCGAACAGGCCGGCCTGCCAGAAGGCGAACGGGGTGATCCAGTACAGCGAGGCGCCGATCAGAGTGGCCAGTGCCACGCCACCGAAGAAGCCCTCCACGGTCTTCGACGGCGACAGGTTGGGGGCAATCTTGCGTTTACCGGCCAGCTTGCCGCAGACGTACTGCAGCACGTCTGATATCTGCACGACAATCACCAGCCAGGCGATCAACAGCAGGTTGCGGCCCTCGTAGCCGGCGATCTCCAAGGTCAGCAGCGCCGGTACGGTGGATATGCAGTACACGGCAATCATCAGCCCCCACTGCACCTTGGAGGTACGCTCCAGGAAGCGCGTGGTATCGCCACCCAGCGAAGACAGGATTGGCAGCAGCAGGAACAGGTAGACCGGAATGAAGATGGCGAACAGGCCGTACCAGCCGATACCGATCAGCAAGTACTGCATCGGCAGCGCGAAGTAGAACGCGGCGATCAGTGCGGGGTAGTCGCTGCGCCGCGTTGGTGTCAGGGTCATGAACTCGCGCAGGGCATAGAACGACACGCAGTAGAACAGCACCACCACGCCGATATTGCCGAACAGAAAGGCAAAGCCGATCACCAGCACCATCACCCACCAGGCATTGATGCGGGCGTTGAGGTTGTCGATGACCGCGTGCGGGCCTGGGCCGGCGCGTCGTTTCAGCAGCCAGCCGACCAGGCTGGCGAGGAGCAGGATGCCGCCAATGCCGGCGAACAACAGCAAGGTATTGCGATCCATCTCAAACCTCCTCGGGAGCCAGGGCCAGCAGGGAATTACGCGCGCGTTCGAGGAAGGCGTCTTTGCCCTCCTCTTCGCCCATGCCCAGTGGTGCGCCGAAATTCAGCGTGCATAGCAGCGGTAATGGCAGGGCTCGGCCTTTGGGCATTACCCGGTTGAGGTTGGCGATCCATACGGGGATCACTTCAACGTCCGGGCGCGCCTTGGCCAAGTGGTAGAGACCGCTCTTGAATGGCAGTAGGCCGTCCTCGAGGTTGCGGGTGCCTTCCGGGAAGACGATCAGCGAATCGCCCTCGCCCAGCGCATCGATCATTGCCTGCAGTGGATTGGCGCTGGTGTCGCTGCGTTGGCGGTCGACCAGCACGCCATTGAACACCCGCTGGATCAGGAAGCTGCGCAGCGTGCCCTTCATCCAGTAATCCGAACCGGCTACCGGGCGGGTGCGTTTGCGCAGTTCGGCGGGCAGCGACGCCCAGAGCAGCACGAAGTCGCCGTGGCTGCTGTGGTTGGCGTAGTAGATGCGCTGCACCGGCTGCGCGGTACTACCGAGCCACAGGGCCCGGGCACCGGTGAGCAGGCGCGCGCCGGAGGTGATGAAAAAGGCGACCAGGGACGCAAGCATGGATATTTCCTTATCCGAATCGAACCTGTGAAAGCCATGGCATCAGCACGATGGCCGCCAAGGCAACGAGGAGTTGCAAGTTGAACCAGAGTATCTGCATCCGCAGCAGGCGCAGTGCACCTTGGCTGCGTTGTTGCCAGGAGCGCGAACTGTCGCTGACCTTGCGGCCTAGCATGAGGAGCGCTTGATCGAGTTCCGCAGTGCGCCTGTCGAGTTGCTCAGGTGCCGCGGCGAGGCTGCTGAATAGTTCGGCATCCAGGGCCACCCGCAGGGCGTAGTACTTTTGCAGCAGGCCGCAGACCAGCAAAAGTACGCACACTGCGCCTCCCGTGGTGAGCGCCATGAAACCAAGCAAAGGCCCTAGACCAATGATCAGAGCCAGCAGGGTCAACGCGCTGGATAGATGGTCGATGGCCTTGCCGCGGCGCAACAGTCCAGCGACCAGTTGCAGGTGCATTTCACTGGCCATGCAAGGCGCCTCCCGAAATGGCCGCCGGTTGGCTCAATATGCCCTCCAGCGCCTGTAAATGAGCGTTTCCCAGCACAGCCTGTGGGCGGGCCTGGCGAAGCAGCGAAACGGCCTCTGCGACGCTCGTGCAACGGCCACTGTGCAACAGCCAGGCGGCGATCGCGGTAGCGCTACGTGAGTAGCCCAGTGCGCAGCACACCAACACGGGGCCGTGCTGGCGAAGATCGTCGATGGCCACTGCCGCCTGCAGGCAATGCGCGGTGCTCGGGGCGATCAGATCGAGGCAGGCCAGCTCTCGGTAGGGTTTGTCCTTAACACGGCACGGCAACTCGGCACACAGGTCGGCGATTGCCGCAAAAGCCTGCTCTTCTCCCCGTCCGGGAATGCGTCCGAGCCAGACGCCGTCGGCTACCTCGTCGGGTTGCGGGTGCTTGCGTGTCCAGGCCCGCGAGTTGATCCAGGCGGCGGCCAGATAGGGGGCCAGCAGCCAATTGCTGGCAGCACTGAGACGACCGTCGGCACGCTTTTGGAAACCCTGTGCATCGAACAGTGCGTAGTTCAGCGCCACCATCAGCAACGACAATGCCGGCCACAGCAACCATAGAGCGAAGCCACCGAAGTGCATCGCCAGCGCACTGCACAGCGCCGCACCGAAGGCGTAGCGCAAGGCCAGCCGCCAGCGCTGCGGATCACGGGCCAGGCGCCAGGCGAACAGTGGGCTGCGCCCTTCGCTGGGCCATAGCCACAGGCACAGGAAGCCGGCGAGCATGCCAGTCGGCACGTCGATGAAATGATGCTGCCAGGTGGTCAGTACCGAAAGGCCGATCAGAGCGAACCAAACGTGCAACACAACACGCCATATACCAACCGCCGAATGGGCAAAGCAGGCCCACAGCACCACCAGCAGGGTGATGTGTAGCGACGGTGCCTGATTGAAGGGTTTGTCGAAACCCATCAGCACGTCGAACATCAGCCCGAACAAACCGTCCAGCGCCGGACGGTCGAAGGTGAAACGCAGCGGCCAGAGCAGGAAGCAGCTGATGCAGATCACCTGAGCGGTCAGCAGCCGCAAGCCGAGCCGATCCACTGCACAACGGGTAGCCGGCAGCAGGAAGGCCAGGCCGTAGAGCAGGTCGATCGACCAGTAGGGAATGATCGTCCAGGGCCACAGGGGAATCTGCCGCTCCCAGGCGAATACCAGGCTGCCGACGTCATCGCGCTGGCCGGTGAACCAGTTGGCGAAGCCGTAGGTGCCGAAGAACAGCGGCGCGAGCAGTAGCAGCCAGAGTACGCCGCGCTTCCATAACCCGCTCTCGCGGATGACCGCGGCGGGCGTCATCAAGACACCCGCTGGGCCAGGGATACGCTGAAGATGCCCCACTCGTCGATGCGCTGGGTCAGTTTGCGAAAGCCGGCAGCCTCCACCAACTGATCCATTTCTGCCTGACTGCGGCGGCGCATCACCCAGGCCTGGCCGTCACGGTGGCTGGTCAGCGCGCGGGCGATCAGCTCCAGCTGCGGGTGCCAGGGCTGGCCGGTATAGATCAGGTAACCGCCCTCTTCCACGGCTGCCGCCAGGCCTGCCAGCGAGTCGCCGATCATCTGGTTGCTGCCGAACAATTCATAGAGGCCGGAGACTACCGCCAGCGTCGGCTTCGGATCCAGCGCAGCCAGGTCGGCCTTGTCGAAGGCATCGCCTTTGACGAAGCGAGCGATGCTGCCCAGGCCCTTCTGCTCGATCAGCGCTGCACCGTCGCGCACGTTGATGTCGCTGTAGTCACGCAGCAGGATCGAGTCGGGCTTTTCGGTACCCTGCTCCAGCGCCTCGAGGATATAGCGGCCGTGGCCGGCAGCGATATCGACGATGCGTACCTGGCGATCCTGCTCACGCAATTTACCCATGGCCAGGCGCAGCAGTTCTTCGGCGTGCACCTTGCGCTGACGAATGCCCCGCCAGCCGATGGAGTTCAGGTAGTTGCGATCGATCAGCCGGCCCACTGGCGAGCTGCCGGTGGGCGTATTGCGGTACACGTAATCCAGGGTACTGCCGGAATCGAAACCGGTGTCGAAGCCCAGTTTCACGCCCGCAGACACACTGCTGCCGAGCCTCATGCTGGCCCGCGTGGCGCGCCAGTAAAGATCCCGAGGCGAGTTTTTCGGCAGCGGCGCCGCCAGTTCTTCGGCCTCGGCGCAACTCCAGCCCAAACGATCGGCATCCAGCAGAGAGGGCCTTTGCAGCGGCCCTTCGAAGGTCTTCAGGACGAAACGGCGAATGCGCGTGAGGGCATGGGAACGATCACGCTCGCCCAGGGTGTCGTGGAAGAACCCGGGGAGGATGTGCATTTCCTTGTCCAGGCTACCCAGACGATGGAAGAACTGCTCCTGGGGTTTGCGGTGCACCACGAAATCGCTGCCGGAGATCAGCAACTGGGTGGGGATCTGGATCGCCTGCGCGTCGGCGACCACGCGTTCGGCGGCGTCGTACAGGCCCAGCAGCATGTTCACCGAAATGGCGCGGGTGATCAGCGGGTCGTTGTCGAACGAGGCGATGCGTTGCGGGTCGTGGCTGAGGAACTTGGCTTTGACGTAGCTGTTGACGAAGAAATTGCCGCGCCAGGCGCGCATCAGCTTCAACCCTGGCCGTGCGAACGGTACGTACAGCTTGACCTTGAAGGCTGGCGAGGCAAGCACCAGCGCGCGGATCTTCGGGGCGTAGTCGTGTGCCCAAGTAGAGATGATCACCGCGCCGACGCTTTGCGCCAGTATCACCATGTCTGCGGTATCGATGCCGTGGGTATTGGCGATGTGATCGATGAAGGTCTGCACATCGCGCACGCTGGTGGCGAAGCTCGGACTGTCGCCGCGCGCGCCCGGTGATTCGCCGTGGCCGCGCGCGTCCCAGGCGAAAAAGTCGAAACCCTGCAGGCCCAGTTCCTCGACCAGATGGGCCATGCGCCCGCCGTGTTCGTGGCCGCGATGAAACATGACGATGGCGCGGCGTGGCGAGTCTGGCTGTGCATCCACAGCAGGCCAGTGACGGTAGAACAGGCTGACGCCGTCGTGGGTCGTGAAGGTATTCGAGCGAGCTTCTGTCATTGGAGCATCCTTATTCCACAGTGGGGGAAGCCGCTTGCGCCAAACCCTGGCGTACGCGGTTGTATAGCGTGTACAGCAGCAGTGCGGTGATGACCGCCAGAATCGGATTTATCCAGCTCAGTGGCAGCAGCGCGGTGGCGACACCGGCACCGAGTACGCCGAAGCAGAAGGCGCGATCGCTTTTGCCCATTGGGCCGTCGTAGCGGCGCGAGGCGCCGACCATGGGGCCCATGACGCCGGCGTATTCGGTGATCAGCGCGGCGATGACCAACAGCACCACCAGCACGGGAGAAACCCCGGGCGACAGCGCGAAGGGCAGGAACAGCGCGGCATCGGCAATCACGTCGCAGAGTTCGTTGAGGTACGCACCGAGCGTGGACTGCTGGCCGAATTCACGGGCGAGCATGCCGTCCACCGCGTTGAGCGCCATACGCAGCAGCATCCACAGCGGGATCAGCGCGAACAGCCAGAGGCGATCGGGAAAGATGGCGAGTAGCAGGCCGATCAGCACCGACACGATGGCAGCGCTCAGCGTGACCTGATTGGCGGTCACGCCACGGTCGAAGAGGCGCTGCACCAATGGGCGCAGCAGGTTTTGAAAGCGGGGTTTGAGCTGGTAAATCGAAAGCATGTTTGGAACTCCATTCCTTCATGTTTCTTAGAACCTGCCCAAAGCCCCGCTGCGCATCGGCCCTGCTGCGTTAAAAACAGGCTCTAGCTCGCGAGACCTTGAACAGGTTCTTGGATTGACGCCAGCTTAGCCGGTTGAGCACCCACTAAGCGATACGCCAACGTGATGGTTGTCATGTTGCCGCATGAAAACTTATGCCCAATTTATCGACATTTCAGGTACCGATAAAAATCCAGTTTTATCAGTACCTTGAGAGGGCTATTTAAATTTTAGGATAAAACCTTCAACAGGTTATCCACAGATCGTGACGGCTCAGGCGAGATCGTTGGCTGTCTCTACGGCGGTGCTCTGTGGATCGAGTGCACCGAGTTCTTGCTGCGCCTGACTGACCCACGCGAAAGCACGGTCGTTGAGGTTGGCAATCGCTCGTGGGCCTTCGCCTTCGGCAAACAGCGGCGGGCCGAATATCACCTGTATGGTGCCGGGCTTCTTGCCCCAGCCTTCCTTCGGCCAGAATTGCCCGGCGTTATGCGCGACAGGCAGTACGGGTAGCTTGCTGTTAACCGCCAACGCGGTGCCACCGCGAGAAAACTTGCCGATCTGGCCGTCCGGAATGCGTGTGCCTTCCGGGAATACCAGTACCCAGGCACCCTGCTCCAGGCGTGCGCGGCCCTGGCTGGCGAGTTGCTTGAGTGCGGCTTTGGGGTTGCTGCGATCAATGGCGATCGGCTTGAGCATGGCCATCGCCCAGCCGAAGAACGGCACGTACAGCAACTCGCGTTTGACCACCTGGCTCAACGGCTCGAAGTAGGCACACAGGAAGAAGGTTTCCCAGGTGCTCTGGTGCTTGGCGAGGATCACGCAGGGCTGATCGGGAATGTTTTCCTGGCCCTTGATCTCGTAGCGGATGCCAGCAACCACCTTGGCCAACCAGACGGCGCAGCGGCACCAGTTCTGCACCACGAAACGATAACGCGCCCGGAATGGCAGGAACGGCGCGACGAACACGCTGATGATGCACCAGACGAACGAGCTGGAAGACAGCAACAGATAGAAGAGGAAGGTTCTGAAGAACTGCACTGTCGACATGTGAGCAATTACCGTTGCAGGCCTGGCCTGCGCTATCAAGTGAGAAGCTGTGCGGCGACCGCCGCCAGATCATCGAATACCAGCGTATCGGCTGGCAGTGGCTTGGCCAGGGTACGAGCACCCTTGCCGGTTTTCACCAAAACGGGCTGACAGTCGACGGCGTGCGCGGTTTGCAGGTCACTGCCGCTGTCGCCGACGAACCAAACGCCCTGCAGCGATACACCATAGTACTTGGCGATCTGCAGCAGCATGCCGGGTTTCGGTTTGCGGCAATCGCAGCCGTCATCCGGTCCGTGCGGGCATTGCACGATCAGGCCGATTTCACCGCCCTGCTCTGCCACCAGCTCGCGCAGCCGCGTGTGCATGGAATCGAGCACCGCCAGCGGGTAGTAACCGCGGGCGATACCGGATTGGTTGGTGGCCACTGCCACCGTCCAGCCCGCTTTGCTCAGACGGGCGATGGCCTCGATGGAGCCCGCGATCGGGATCCATTCGTCGAGGCTTTTGATATAGGCGTCGGAGTCATGATTGATGACGCCGTCGCGGTCGAGAATGATCAGCTTCATAGCTGCAAGCTCCAAGCCTCAAGCTGCAGACCAAAGCTGCTACTTGCAGCTTGTGGTGTGCAGCTTGTGACTGCTTTAGCCGAGCACGGAGATATCGGCGACGCCCAGGAACAACCCGCGCAGACGCGCCAGTAGCGCGTAGCGGTTGGCACGTACCTTGGGGTCTTCGGCATTCACCAGCACCGCTTCAAAGAAGGCGTCTACCGGTTTGCGCAGCGAGGCCAACTGCGCCAGCGCTTCGCGATACTGCCGCGCCTGGGCCAGCGGTTGCACGGCGTTGTCGGCCTGCTGGATGGCGGCGTTGAGGGTGAACTCGGCCGGCGTATCGAAGTAATGCGCCTCGATGCTCGTGGCGATCAGACCGTCGGCCTTGCCCAGCAGGTTGGACACACGCTTGTTGGCGGCGGCCAGGGCCTCGGCTTCCGGCAGCTGGCGGAAAGCCTGAACGGCCTGTACGCGCTGGTCGAAGTCCAGCGGCGACAGCGGGTTCACCGCACGCACGGCCTGGTACACGGAGACATCCACGCCTTCGTCTTCGTAACGCGCACGCAGGCGATCGAAGATGAAGTCGAGCACCTGTGGCGCCAGACCCTGTGCCTTGATCTTGCCGCCGTACTGACGCACGGCGAAGTCGACGGTGGCACCGAGATCCAGATCCAGGCCTTTCTCGATCAGGATACGCAGCACGCCCAGTGCCGCACGACGCAGGGCGTAGGGATCCTTGCTGCCGGTGGGCAGCATGCCGATACCGAAGATACCGACCAGGGTGTCCAGCTTGTCGGCCAGCGCTACGGCAGCACCAGTCAGCGTGCTCGGCAGTTCAGCACCGGCACCGCGCGGCATGTATTGCTCGTTCAGCGCTTGGGCAACGTCTTCTGGCTCACCGTCGTTCAGGGCGTAGTAGTAACCGGCGATGCCTTGCATTTCCGGGAACTCACCGACCATTTCACTGGCCAGGTCGCACTTGCTCAACAAACCGGCGCGGGCGCTACGCTTGGCGTCACCGCCAATCCGTTCGGCGATGAAGCCGGCGAGGGCCGAGATGCGCTGGGCTTTGTCGTAGACGGTGCCGAGCTGGGCCTGAAAGACCACATTGGCGAGGCGCCCGTTGAAGCTTTCCAGCTTCTGCTTCTTGTCCTGCTTGAAGAAGAACTCGGCGTCGGTCAGACGTGGACGCACCACCTTCTCGTTACCGGAAACGATCTGCGCCGGGTCTTTGCTCTCGACGTTGGCCACGGTGATGAAGCGCGGCAGCAGCTTGCCGTTGGCGTCCAGCAGGCAGAAGTACTTCTGGTTGTCCTGCATGGTGGTGATCAGGGCTTCCTGCGGCACTGCCAGGAAGCGCTCCTCGAAGGAGCACACGAGCGGCACCGGCCATTCGACCAGGGCACTGACTTCCTCGAGCAGGGCGGGCGGCACGATGGCGGTGCCCTGTTGCTCGGCAGCCAGTTGTTCGATGCGCTTGGCGATCAGCGTGCGGCGCTCGGTGGCGTCGGCGATCACGTAGGCGGCGCGCAGCTCCTGGGCGTACATTGCAGGTGCCGAAATGCGCACTTCATGGTTGGCATGGAAGCGGTGCCCGCGCGATACGCGGCCGGCCTTTTGGGCGAGGATTTCGCAATCGATCACCTGATCACCGAACAGCATGATCAGCCACTGGGTCGGACGGACGAACTCGGTTTTGCGGGCACCCCAGCGCATGCGCTTGGGAATCGGCAGCTCGTTCAGCGAGGTTTCCACGATGCCCGGCAGCAGGCTCGCGGCGTTCTGCCCGGCAATGTGCTGGCTGAACTTCAGCTTCGGCCCACTCTGGTCGATCTCGGCCAGCTCCACGCCACACTTCTTGGCGAAGCCCAGGGCGGCCTGGGTCGGGTTACCGTCGGCGTCGAAGGCGGCCTGCAACGGCGGGCCATCGAGGTTGACGGTGCGATCCGGCTGCTGGGTAGCGAGTTGCTCGACCAATACCGCAAGGCGGCGCGGCGCGGCGTAGTAACGCACGCCGCTGTAATTCAGGCCGGCAGTCTTGAGGCCTTTTTCGACACCTGCCAGGAAGGCTTGGCCGAGGGTTTTCAGGGCTTTGGGTGGCAGTTCTTCGGTGCCCAGTTCAACCAGAAAATCGAGTGCACTCATTCTGCTGCCTCCAGCTTGGCCAGTACTTCATCACGCAGATCGGGGGCGGCGAGCGGGAAGCCGAGTTTGCGGCGCGCCTGCAGATAACTCTGGGCTACGGCACGGGCCAGGGTGCGCACGCGCAGGATGTACTGCTGACGTGCGGTCACCGAAATGGCGCGGCGCGCGTCAAGCAAATTGAAGGTATGCGAGGCCTTGAGCACCATCTCGTAGGTCGGTAGCGGCAGTTCCAGCTCGATCAGACGATTGGCTTCGCTCTCGTAGAAATCGAACAACTCGAACAGCTTCTCGACGTTGGCGTGTTCGAAGTTGTAGGTCGACTGCTCCACCTCGTTCTGGTGGAACACGTCGCCGTAGGTGACCTTGCCGAACTGGCCGTCTGCCCACACCAGGTCGTACACCGAATCGACGCCCTGGATGTACATGGCCAGGCGCTCGAGGCCATAGGTGATTTCACCGGTAACCGGGTAGCACTCGATGCCGCCGACTTGCTGGAAGTAGGTGAACTGGGTGACTTCCATGCCGTTGAGCCAGATTTCCCAGCCCAGACCCCAGGCGCCGAGGGTCGGCGATTCCCAGTTGTCTTCGACGAAACGGATATCGTGCACCAGCGGATCGATGCCGATGGCCTTCAGCGAACCCAGGTACAGCTCCTGGAAGTTCTCCGGATTCGGCTTGAGTACTACCTGGAACTGGTAGTAGTGCTGCAGGCGATTGGGGTTTTCACCGTAACGGCCGTCGGTCGGGCGACGCGAAGGCTGCACATAAGCGGCGTTCCAGGTTTCCGGGCCGATGGCACGCAGGAAGGTGGCGGTGTGGAAGGTACCGGCGCCTACTTCCATATCGTAGGGTTGCAATACCACACAGCCTTGCTCGGCCCAGTATTGTTGCAGGGCGAGGATCAAGTCCTGGAAGGTGCGCACGGCAGGCGTTGTCTGGCTCACGAAAAATTCACCTGTTAGGGCTGCGACAGAAAGCCGGGGAGTATACCCGAAGCAAGGCGCAGCCCGCATGCTGCGCCGTCTCTACAGACCAACGCACCACCCCGGCGGTGGCACTCTGCTGGCGAGTGCAGCTAGCTGCACGAAATACCCTGCCAATAATAATCAGTCGCGTTAAAATGCCGGTTTTCCTGCGTTCGTCCGTCTTACTTAGAGATGTGGCGATTTTGCCTACGGGCATCGCAGATGCTCGTGTCGTTTGCAGGGCTGCATCATTTTATCTACGGACAGCACCACGGTGGCAGGCCTGCCTCGCAGGCGGTCTGGCCGTGTTCATGACAATAAGCAGGGTAGTATCGATGAAAGAGGGATTTCGCCAGTCCATGGCCTGGCTGCATACCTGGACGGGGCTGGTGGTTGGCTGGGTGCTGTTTTTCGTGTTCGTGACCGGCACTGCCGGTTACGTGGACGATGAGATCACCCGCTGGATGCAGCCCGAGCGGCCGCTGCAGGTACGCGTCGAGGGCGTGGAGCGCAGCGAAATGCTCGAGCGCGGCCTCAAGCGCCTGGAGCAGGTCGCCAGCAATGCCAAGAGCTGGACTATCACCCTGCCGCATACTTCGCTGCGCCCGCGTGGCGAGCAGGGCCTGGCGATTGCCTGGGAAGACCTGCCCGAGCGTGGTCATGATTTCGGTCGGCGCGGTCGTGAAGAGCTGAACGCCGAGACCGGCCTGCCGCGCCAGGAAGTCGAGCCGCGCGCCACCGGTGGTGGCGACGCCCTGTACGAGATGCACTACATACTGCATTACATGCCCTACAACGTGGGCATCACCATCGTCGGCGTGTGCACCATGCTGATGCTGCTGGCGATTCTCACCGGGGTCATCACCCACAAGAAGATCTTCAAAGACTTCTTCACCTTCCGCCCTGGCAAGGGGCAGCGTTCCTGGTTGGATGCCCACAACGTGATCAGCGTGATGGCGCTGCCGTTCTTCCTGATGATCACCTACAGCGGCCTGATTTTCTTCGTCTTCAACTACATGCCGGCCGGTGCCGCCGCGGTGTATGGCACCGGAAACCTGCAGCAGCGCGCGTTGTTCGATGACCTCTTTGCCCGCGACAAGCGCGAGCATCTGCCCGCCAGCCGGCCACAGGTCTCGCTCGAGGAACTGGTGCAGCGCGCTGAAGCGCAATGGCCCGATCGCGGCGTGTCGAGCCTGACCATCAGCCAGGTGAAGGGCGAGCCAGCGCGTGTCGACGTGCAGCGGATCATCGGCGACTCTGTGAACATCTATGACCCGGTGATGCTGAGCTTTGCTGCTGCCGATGGCCAGTCGACGGTCTATCCGGACAAGACCCACGGCGCCGGCAAGACCCACCGCATGCTGATCGGTTTGCATGAGGGATTGTTCGCCGACTGGTGGTTGCGCTGGCTGTACCTGATCGCCGGCCTGCTCGGCTGCGGGATGATCGGTACCGGGCTGGTGCTGTGGACGGTCAAGCGGCGCAATCAGCACCTCAAGCGCAACGACGCTGCGGCGCTGTTCGACGCTTACGGCCTGCGCCTCGTGGAAGTGCTCAACGCCGGCACCCTGGTGGGGCTTCCGGTGGCGGTGGCCGCCTACTTCTGGGCCAACCGGCTGTTGCCGGTGGGCATGGGTGATCGCGCGGACTGGGAGATGCACTGCCTGTTCCTGACCTGGGGCTGGCTGTTCCTCTATGCCTCGCTGCGACCGCTGAAAAAGGCCTGGCTGGAGATGGCCTGGATGGCGGTGGCGGCCTACGGGCTGATCCCTGTGATCAACGCCCTGACTACCGACCGCCATCTGGGCGTGACCCTCGTCGAGGGTGACTGGGTGCTGGCCGGATTCGATCTGAGCATGTTCGGCCTGGCCGCGCTGTTCGCCTATGGCGCCATGAAGATTCGTCGCCGCTGGCTGAAGGCCGATGCGGCGGCTGCGTTGTCGGGCAAGGAGGCGCTGGCATGAAAGAAGGTTCTATGGCGCGTTATCGTTGGTTGGTCGTCTCGCGAGTGCTGGCTGCGGCGCTGGGTGGCTATGCCCTGACCTCCGCGCTGACCGTGTTGTTGTCGCTGGTCTGGCCGCTGCCGAAAAGCCAGGCCGTGCTGGCCGCCACGATGCTCAGCTTTACCCTGTATGCGGTGGCGGTGATCTGGGTGTTCAGCGTGCGTAGCGTGACCCGTGCCTGGCTGGGCATGCTGATCCCCACCGCGGTGATCGCATTGCTGTGCTGGGTGTTGCAATCGGGAGGTGCGGCATGAGCCTGAATCTCTCCATTCTGCTGGCGAGCCTCGGTGGCTTCATCGCCCTGGCGTTGGCGATGGAAAAACACTGCAAGCATCTGCTGCGCCGCGTGCTGTCACCGCTGTGGATGCAGGTACTGCGCGCCGCAGGCTGGTTGCTTTTGGCTCTGGCATTGGGCCTGAGCCTCAGTCACTGGGGCGTGAGCGTTGGTGCGGCGGCCTGGCTGGGCTGGTTGTCGGTCGCCGGTATCGTGTTGGTTTTCTACCTGCCAAGGTGGCCATGGCAGCCGTCACCGGGCAAGGCCGCGCCACGCCGCGAGAAGAAGCCTAAGGTGGTCGAGAGTCTCGTCGCACAGCCCGTCGAACGCCTGCACTGGATGCGCCGCGGGGCGACCGGCGTGTTGCTGCTGGTGCCCGTGGCGGTGGTCGGCCTGTTGCTCAGTGCTTCGCCGAAACCGCTGCACAGCGATGAAGCCGTGCAGGGTCAGGTCGGCCCTTGGTCGTTCACTCTGGCCGAGGCGCAACGCAAGGCGCCGCACCGTGTGCTGGGCACGCCGTTCAAGGCCTTCGAAGTACGCTTCTGCGAAACCTGCGATGACCAGATCCGCGCGGCCTATCTGAAAATCCGCAAGCCACGTTCACTGCGTGCAGCGGGCCTGGTGTTTTCTGGCAACCGCTGGGATCGCTGGGTGGAAATCCAGATTCCCGCCAAGGCCACACTCAGCGATCAGCTGTGGCTGACCGTGGAAGGCAAGGACGGCAGCGTGCATCACGCGGCGGTGGATATCGACAAGGTATCGCCCGAACTGGCGGCGTTTCTCGAACGCGAATCCTGAGTGACGGATGTGTAGGGGCCTATAGTTCCCACGCTCTGCGTGGGCATTCATCCTGTGGCGCTCCGCGCCACGATTTGCGAGCTCGGATAACGATGTACGGACGCAGAGCGTCCTGCCAATGCATTACCACGCAGAGCGTGGGAACGATCAACTGCTTCCCGGATTTCGCTGCGCTCTACCCAGGCTACAAGAGTCGGCGCTGGCTCACTCGTAATCGATCCCCGGTTATAGTCTGCCCTCGCCCATCGCCGAGCCGACTGCCATGCCTCGCTGTTTCTGGTGTAACGACGACCCGCTCTATCAGGCCTATCACGACAGAGAGTGGGGCGTGCCGTCCCGCGACCCACAGCATTTGTTCGAGATGCTGCTGCTCGAAGGTGCCCAGGCCGGATTGTCATGGATTACCGTGCTGAAGAAGCGCGAGCGCTATCGTCAGGTGTTGTTCGGTTTCGATGCCGAGCGTCTGGCGGCGATGAGCGATGACTACATCGAAACCCTGATGCAGGGCCCCGGCATCATCCGCAATCGTCTCAAGCTGCAGGCTGCGCGCAAGAACGCTCAGGCCTGGCTGCGCCTCGACGATCCGGTGGCGCTGCTCTGGTCGTTTGTCGGCGGCACGCCCAAGGTCAACCATTTCAGCGGGCGCGCAGATGTGCCAGCGGTGACGCCCGAAGCCGAAGCCATGAGCAAGGCGTTAAAGAAGGCCGGTTTCACTTTCGTCGGATCGACCATCTGCTATGCCTTCATGCAGGCCACCGGCATGGTCATGGATCACACCCGCGATTGTGATCGCTACGCAGAATTGCAACAGGAGGCACGCCCTTGAGTACGACCATCGACACTCTGGAACAACTGCAGGCGCTATACGGCGAGGCCCACGAGCGCTCGCTGCGCAAGGAAATCCCCTACCTCAGCGAGCCCTACCAGGCGCTGGTCGCCGCGTCGCCTTTCGTGGTGCTCGGCACCCACGGCCCCGACGGGCTGGATTGCTCGCCGCGGGGCGATGCGCCGGGCTTCGTGCGGGTTGTCGACGAGCGCACCCTGCTGCTGCCGGATCGCCCGGGCAACAACCGCATCGACAGCCTGCGCAATATCATCCACGACCCCCACGTGGCGCTGCTGTTCCTGATTCCCGGGGTCGGCGAGAGCTTTCGGGTCAACGGTCGCGCCACGATCTCTGTAGAACCGGCACTGCTGGAACAGTGCATGGCGCAAGGCAAGCTGCCGCGTAGCGTGCTGCGTATCAGCGTGGACACTTGCTACTTTCAGTGTTCCAAGGCGGTTGTGCGCTCCGGCCTGTGGGAGGCAGAGCGGCATGTTGAACGCTCCAGCCTGCCGTCGGCAGGCGATATCCTCAAGGCGGTCATGGATCCACAATTCGATGTGCAGGCCTATGAACGTGAGTTGCAGGAACGCCTGAAGACCAGGCTTTACTGAACGCCTCCTCGTTTCTGCGCATGTATGTAACAGCCACGCTGGTCCGAGGCGGTTACAATGCGCTCCCTTTTTCTGACGGGAGCAGCTTGTGGAAAAGCTCAAAGGCGCGTTGGTAGTCGGTTCCCTGCGCTTGTTCGCCCTGTTGCCATGGCGTGCGGTGCAGTCGCTCGGCGCGATGATCGGCTGGCTGATGTGGAAACTGCCATCGGGCTCGCGCGACGTGGTGCGCATCAACCTGGCCAAATGCTTCCCTGAATTGACTGCCGCCGAGCACGACAAGCTGGTCGGCCGCAGCCTGATGGACATTGGTCGCACGCTGACCGAAAGCGCCTGCGCCTGGGTCTGGCCGGCGCACAAGTCGCTGGCCCGGGTGCGTGAAGTCGAGGGCCTAGAAGTGCTCGAAGCCGCTCTCGCCTCTGGCAAGGGCGTGGTCGGCATCACCAGCCACCTGGGCAACTGGGAAGTGCTCAACCACTTCTACTGTTCGCAGTGCAAACCGATCATTTTCTACCGCCCACCAAAGCTCAAAGCTGTGGATGATCTGCTCCGCGAGCAGCGCGTGCAGCTGGGCAATCGCGTGGCGCCGTCGACCAAGGAAGGCATCCTTAGCGTCATCAAGGAAGTCCGCAAGGGCGGTTCCGTTGGCATCCCCGCAGACCCTGAGCCGAGCTTGTCGTCCGGGATGTTCGTGCCCTTCTGCGGCACCGTGGCGCTGACCAGCAAGTTCGTGCCGGGCATGCTTGTTGGGCACAAGGCGGTTGGCGTGTTCCTGCATGCGCTGCGTCTGGAGGATGGTTCGGGTTACAAAGTGATCCTTGAAGCCGCGCCGGAAGGTATGTACAGCGAAGACACCTACACCGCCGTGGCGGCGATGAGCGCCGTGGTGGAGAAGTACGTGCGCGCTTACCCCAGCCAGTACATGTGGAGCATGAAACGCTTCAAGAAGCGCCCTGAAGGTGAGGCTCGCTGGTACTGAAAGCCAAGGTGCCTCGCAATGAGGCCCGATGGGCTGGGCGTAAGCAGAAAATTGAGTTATTAACAGGGCAAATCTTTTTGCACGAGGCTGTTCAGGACATGTCCGCCAACCAGCGCCAGTATCCCCGCACACCGATGAAGTGCCGCATCAAGATCTGCCATCCGAGTTTCGGTGAGCTGGTCGCCCAGACTCGCGATCTTTCCGATGGCGGCGTTTACGTCCGGCATGAGGATTTGGCGGTGCTGGAGCTCGGTACGCGGGTGACCGGTCAGGTGCAGGACATGCCCTTCGAAGCACCGATCCTGGAAATGGAAGTGATGCGCGTCGACCCCGATGGCGTGGGGCTGCGCTTCGTCCGCGACTGACTGCTTTGCGCTGCAAGTTCCCTGCGTGCCCACCTCTGCGTGGGCACGCTGCTTTCACGCTTGTTGAATGAGTCGTGGTGTTTTTTTCATCGCTGAGTGCGGGTTTTCTCCGAGTTATCCGTCTTTGTAGATGAACCACCACTTTTCTTGCCCGTCGCTGGCGTCGGGCTTCTTGTTCAATCCCGTGAAAAGGAGTTCCCATGACCCCGTTCCGTGGCCGTCACGCCGCTTCCCTTGCCCTGCTGCTGGGCACTACTTTGGCCCTGCCCGTGGCCCAGGCCGAGTACCTGTGGATCGAGCGTGGCGCGGCCCCGCAAGCCAAGGCTTACCTGAGTGACTTTCAGCCTACCGAACAGCTGAGCCTGGGCAAGCTGCTGGAGCCGAGCATCAAGCAGGCCGATGGCAAGAACGCTGCGCTGCGCGCCAGTGGTGACGCCTACCCGATCGCCGATAGCGGTCAGGGTGATCTGCGCGTCAGTGCCAAGTTGCCGGAAGGCGACAACCTGGTGATCTACGAAGCCAAGGCCGGGCGCAGCGAGACCAAGGCGGTCAATGACCTGGAACTAGTGCCGACCGAGCCCAACGGCAATGCCTTCAAACTGCACTGGAAAGGCACCGTGGTGTCGGCCTCGCAGGTCAACGTCTACACCTCCGAACAGTGGACGCGCACCCTCAAGCCGGATGCCGAAGGCGTTGTGACCCTCGACCCCTCCTTCCCTGCCCGCTACGTGTTGGAAGTGACTGCCCAGGTCAACGGCGCCGCCACCGTCGACGGCAAGCGCTACGACAGCGTGGTGCACGTGGCGACCCTGTCGTTCGAAGTGCCGCGCCAGTAAGGCCTTGCCGAGAACGATTGGCTGGCCCTGGCTCGGATCGTTCCTCACGCCCTGCGTGGGAATGCCTTCTGGGACGCTGCGCTTCCGCTGTTGAGTGCCGCCGGTTAACCAGCAAATTTGGTGGGCTAAAGCCCACCCTACCTAGCGTACGCCCCCGTAGGGTGGGCTTCAGCCCACCAGCTTGGTTCGTCCCCGCCCCGTTGAGAAGGCCTCAGTGCGCCTCGTTCACTGCGCTGAGGAAGCTCTGTGTACGTTCCTGCTGCGGGTTGCCGAACAGTTCGGCCGGGGTGCCCTGTTCATGGATACAGCCCTGGTGGAAGAAGCACACGCGGTCGGCGAACTCGCGGGCAAAGCCCATTTGGTGGGTGACCATCAGCATGGTCAGCTTGTGCTCGCTGCCCAGACGGCGGATGACGTTGAGCACTTCGCCGCATAGCTCGGGATCGAGGGCCGAGGTCACTTCATCGAACAGCATCACCTTGGGGCGCATGGCCAGGGCGCGAGCGATGGCAACGCGCTGCTGTTGGCCGCCGGAAAGCTGCGACGGGTAGTGCTCGAGCTTGGCGCCCAGGCCGACCATGTCGAGCAGCTCCCGAGCGCGCTCGCTGGCTTCGCGCTTGTTCATGCCGAGCACCTGTACCGGCGCTTCGATGACGTTCTGCATGGCATTCATGTGCGGGAACAGGTTGAAACTCTGGAACACCATGCCGATCTTGCCGCGCACCTTGCGCTGATGGCCGGCGCTGGCACGTACCAGCCTGCCGTCGCGGCCAGGCATATGAGTCAGCGGCTGATCATCGACTTCGATCACCCCTTCGTCGATGTCTTCCAGGGTCATCAGGGCCCGCAGCAGCGTGGATTTTCCCGAGCCGCTGGGGCCGATGATGGCGACCTTCTCGCCAGCGGCGACTTCCAGGTTCAGGTGATTGAGTACGGTCAGGTTGCCGTAGCGCTTGGTCACGTCGGTGAAACGTACGATGGGCTGTGACATGGCGGGAATTCCGGCAGCGTTGGGGGAAAGATGCGGGGCGTTCATCGTGGCGCCTCCTCCATACGGTCTTCGAGGCGGCGCACGCACCAGGCGAGGCCGAGGCTGAGCAACAGAAAGAACAGGCCAACCATGGTGATCGGCTCCAGGTAGCGGAAACTCTCCGAACCAATGTTCTTGGCCTGCTGCATGATTTCCACCACGGTAATGGCTGACAGCACCGGGGTGTCCTTGAGCATTGCCACCAGGTAGTTGCCCAGGGCCGGCAGGATCGGTCGCAGCGCCTGGGGCAGGATGATGTTGCGGTAGGCGCTCAGCGGCGACAGATTGAGTGCGGTGACCGCTTCCCACTGCGCCCGCGGCACGGCGTCCAGGCCGGCGCGATAGACCTCGGCGGTGTAGCAGGCGTAATGCAGGGCGATACCGAGAATGCCTGCCTGCAAAGCGGTGAGGTTGAGCCCGTAATTGGGGAATACGTAGAACAGGAAGTACACCTGGATCAGCAGTGGCGTGCTGCGGATGAACTCGATCAGCCCGGTGGCTGGCCAGGATAGCCATACCTTGCGGCTGCGCCGTGCGATGGCCAAGAACAGGCCCAACACGATGGCGATGGCGAAACCACCGAAGGTGATCAGCAGGGTATTGAGCGAGGCCTGCAGCAGTTGCGGCAGGATGCTCCAGGCGAATGCCCAGTCGAAGAAATTCATGACAGGCCTCCGCGCATGCGGCCACGGGCCAGGCGTTTTTCCAGCCGGCGCATGCCCAGGTTGATCGCCTGGGCCATGACGAAGTACATCAGCAGCGCCAGGCCGAAGATTTCCAGGGTCATGAAGGTCGCCTGATCCAGCTGACGAGCACGGAAGGCCAGGTCAGACAGGGTGATCAGCGACACCAGCGAGGTGTTTTTCAGCAGCTCGATGAGCAGGTTGGTGCCCGGAGGAATCGCCGCCAGCAGCGCCTGCGGCAAGATGATTCGGTAGAAGCGCTTGGCGGGCGACATGTTCAGTGCCTGGCACGCCTCGTACTGACCCTTTGCCACGGAGCGAATGGCGCCACGCATCACTTCCGCACCATAGGCGCCGATGTGCAGGCCGAGGCCGACGATGGCCACTGCGTAGGCGCTCATCTCGACGTTGAACGGCGGCATCGGCAGCACGAAGTACAGCCAGAACAGCTGCACCAGCAACGAGGTGCCGCGGAACACTTCGATATAAGCGATGGCCAGCCAGCGTAGTGGGCCGATGGGTGAAAGCCGGCCAAGCGCGGCGATTACCGCCGAGACGACGGCCAGCAGCGAGCCCCAGAAGGTGATCTGTACGGTCACCCAGGCGCCTTGTAGCAACAGTGGGAGGAGATCGCCCATCAATGCAGTCCTATGTGGCGAAGGAAACTCGAAAATGCATTGCCCGTCCGCGCAAGCCGCTCGCGGGCACGCCCGCTCCTACTGGCAGAGCTCGGCAGCGGTCTTGTCGGTGATGTTGGACTTGTCGAAGCCGAACGGTTTGACAGTCGCCAGGTGCTCGTCGGTGCCGATCCACTTCTTCAGCTCGGCGTTGACCGCGTCGCGAAAGGCCTTGTCTTCGGGACGGAAGGCCAGGGCACCGTAGCCGGTGTGGGACGGGTCATCCTTGAAGTCGGCGATGGCTTCCACCGTGTCGCCGCCCTTCTCGGCCAGGTTCTTCATGGTCAGTTGCGTGCCCACGGCAGCGTCGGCGCGACCGGCGCGTACGGCCTGCAATTGTGCAGTGGTGTCCGGTACTTGGAGAATCTGCCCGTCGGTGATACCGGCATCGCGGGCGTAACCGAGGTTCACCGTGCCGGCCATGATCGCCACCTTGGCGCCGCTCTTGGCGATGTCTTCGTAACTGTGCAGGTTTTTCGGGTTGCCGGTCTTGGTCAGCAGGGTGTCGGGCAACTGGTAATGCGGGTCGGTGAACAGCACCTGCTTGCAGCGTTCCGGGGTGATGTACATGCCGGCGGCGATCAGATCGAAGCGGCTGGCGCGTAGGCCGGGGATCAGCGAGCCCCATTCGGTGAGCACCGGGTTGATGGTCTGCACGCCCATCTTCTCGAAGATCTTCTTGACGATTTCCGGTGACTCGCCGGTGACGCTGCCGTCCAGCGCGGTGTAGGCGAACGGCGTTTCGTTGGCGTAGCCGATGCGCACGCTGCTGTTTTCCTTGACCTTCTCCAGGGTGTCTGCGGCCTGTGCGACCGTGGCACCCAGTGCGACGAATACGCCGCAGGCAATGGTGAGGCGACGCACTGTGGAAGGAATAACGCTGCTTATCATGTGATTCTCCTGTTTCTTGTAGTCCGCTCGATGGAGCGGAGCGCTATGTTAGGAGGCAGGTTTTCAAGAGCATCTGGCCGCGTGCGGCCCGGGTGGATTCGCTATTTTTCTGGGCGCGTCGAGCGCCGGTTCCACCCTTGAGCCCGAGCATACAAAAGGCTTTTTGCCTGTGGCATTGCACTAGGACAATTGAATCCCAGGCTGACAGGCGGGATGCTGTACCCAACAGCCTCCAACCCGCGGGAGCAGTATGCACAACTGGAAGCAGGCACTGGGCAGCGCACGCCAGGGTGAGTCCAAGTACAAGACGCTGGTGCAGGCGATCACCGCCGATATCGAACAGGGCAACCTCACCGACGGCCAGCGTCTGCCGCCGCAGCGGCAGGTTTCCGAGGCGTTGGGCATCAGCGTGCAGACGGTAACCAACGCTTACAAGGAACTCGAACGCCAGGGTCGGGTGCGTTGCGAGGTAGGCCGTGGCAGCTTCGTGTCGCGGCGCACCAGCGAGCGGGTGGCCACCTCGATGCTCGATCACAGCGAACAGGCGCTGCTGGATTTTTCCATCGCCCGTATCGTCCACACCGCGGAGCATGATCGCCTGTGGCAGGCCACGTGCGGCGAGCTGGCGACCGAATCGGATCAGCCATGGATTCGCGCCTTCCGCCCCATCGCCGGCTTCGAGAGCCACCGTGACGCCGGGGTGCGCTGGTTGTCCCGGCTCGGCCTGGACGTCACCCGTGACGACCTGCTGCTCACCAACGGCGCGGCCCACGGCATCTTCCTGGCCCTGGCCTCGCTGGCCGGACCGGACGATGTGGTGCTTTGCGAAGGGCTGTCCGATCACGGCGTGATCGGCTCGTCCCAGGTGCTCGGTTTTACCCTCAAAGGCCTGGAGATGGATGAGCATGGCATCGATCCCGAGCACTTCGAAGATATGTGTGGCAACGAGCGCATCACTGCCCTGGTGTGTACGCCGAACCTGAACAACCCCACCAGTTGCCTGATGCCCGATGCACGCCGTCGGGAGATCGCCGAGATCGCGCGTCGCTATGGTGTGTACGTGATCGAGGACGACGTCTACGGCCCGTTGCTAGCCGGTCAGCAGCGAGCGCGGCCGATCAGCCATTACCTGCCCGAGTTGTCGTTCTACTGCACCAGCATGACCAAGTCGGTGCTGGCCGGCTTGCGTATCGGTTACCTGGCGATGCCCAAGCGCTTGGCGCTGCGCACCGAGAGCATCCTGCGGGTCAACAGCTGGATGGCCACGCCGCTGCTTGGCGAGATCGCTGCTCGCTGGATCAATGGCGGGCATGCCGAAGAGATGGTGCAGATGCAGCGCCAACTGTTGGCCAATCGACAGTCGCTGGTCGAGGCCGAGCTGGGCGAGTACCTGCTGCGCAACCATGCCTATTCACTGAATGCCTGGCTTGCGGTGCCAGAGCACTGGGAGCCGGACAGCCTGCTGCGCGAGCTGCGCCGTAAGCATGTGGCTCTGACGCTGCCCGATCCTTTCGTGCCGCCCGGCATGCCACGGCCCCGTGCGGTGCGCCTGTGCGTGGGCGCCGAATGCAGCGAGGCGCAGATGCAAAAGGGCCTGAAAACCATCCGCGAAGTCTTCGAGCAGTACCCGAAGATTCACGATTTCTAGCCCGATAGCGCCCTTGCGTGGGCCGGTTTTCTGATGAACTGGCGCCTTGCCAGGGCCTGCTGGCGTGCTCGTCAGCAGCATGGCAGCCCTGTGGAAAAGTCGAATGCGGCGGTATGAAAAAATATCGTCCTAGTACATTCGGTGGTGCATTTCTCCGCTCGTACACTCGGTCGCAAACACCAAGCGGGGAATGCGCGCCATGCCTTCGATCCACCTAGACGACCTGCTCCAGGCACGCCAGCGTATCGCCGGCCTGGTTCGGCAGACGCCGCTGGAAGCCTCGCCCTCACTGACCCGCCTGCTCGGTGTGCCGGTGTGGCTGAAGCTGGAGTCGCAGCAGGCCACCGGCAGTTTCAAGCTGCGCGGGGCCAGCAATGCCGTGGCGCAGTTGAGTGCCGAGCAGCAGCGTCTGGGCGTGGTCACCGCATCCACCGGCAACCATGGCAGAGCGTTGGCATTCGCGGCGTCGCAACTTGGCGTGAAGGCCACTGTGTGCCTGTCCGAACTGGTGCCGGCGAACAAGGTTCTCGCCATCCGCGAGTTGGGGGCCGAGGTGGTGATCAGCGGGCGCAGCCAGGATGATGCCCAGCTCGAAGCACTGCGCATCGCCCGCGACCAGGGCGCCACGTTCATTCCGCCGTTCGACCACCCCCATGTGATCGCCGGTCAGGGCAGCCTCGGTCTGGAAATCCTCGAACAGTGCCCGGACGTTTGCGACGTACTGGTTCCGCTCTCCGGCGGCGGTCTGTTCGCCGGCGTGGCGCTGGCGATCAAGGCCACTAGTCCAGCCATCCGCACCCACGGCATCAGCATGCGCCTGGGCGCGGCGATGCACGCCAGCCTGCAGGCCGGTCAGCCGATGGAGGTGGAAGAGCTGGCGACCCTGGCGGATTCCCTCGGTGGCGGTATCGGCCTGGATAACCGCTACACCTTTGGCCTGACCCGCGAGCTGTGCGATCAGCTGCATCTGCTCGACGAAGCGGCCATCGCCCGGGGCATCCGCCACGCCTACCGCGAGGAACGGCAGGTGGTGGAAGGTGCCGCTGCGGTGGGCATCGCCGCGCTGCTCGAAGGCCTGATCGAGCCTCGTGGTCGGTGGTCGTGGTGGTCAGCGGTCGCAACATCGATATCGACCAGCACCTGCGCGTGCTCAATGGCGCGCACGCCTGAGGAAGCCCCATGGCCAAGACTCTGATTCTCAACCAGACCGACCTGCGCGACTGCGTCGGCCTCGATGCCGACAGCCTGGCAGTGGTGGAAAACGCCTTTCGCCTGCTGGCCACGGCCGAGGTGGCGATGCCGCCGATCCTGCGGTTGGACATCCCCGAGCACAACGGCGAAGTGGACGTGAAGACCGCCTACCTGCCCGGCGTACCGCGCTTCGCCATCAAGGTCAGTCCGGGTTTCTTCGACAATCCCAGGCTCGGCCTGCCCAGCCTCAATGGTTTGATGATGTTGTTCTCGGCGCACACCGGCCTGGCCGATGCCCTGCTGCTCGATAACGGCTACCTCACTGCGGTACGCACCGCTGCGGCTGGCGCCGTGGCCGCCAAATGGCTGGCCCGCGAGGATGCCCGCGTGGTTGCCATTCTCGGCGCCGGTGAGCAGGCCCGCCTGCAATTGCAGGCGCTGCGCCTGGTGCGGGATGTACGCGAAGTACGCATCTGGGCTCGCGACGCGAGCAAGGCTGCTGCCATGGCCGCCGAGCTGGACGATGCCCGAGCGTTCGACAGTATGGCGGCTGCGCTGGATGGCGCCGATATCGCCATCACCACCACGCCGAGCCGCGAACCGCTGATCCTGCCCGAACACCTGCGCCCTGGCCTGCATATCACCGCCATGGGCTCGGATGCCGAACACAAGAACGAGATCGCGCCTGCCGTGCTGGCGCAGGTCGACGTTTACGTGGCCGACCGTCTTTCCCAGACCCGAGTCCTGGGCGAGCTGCATCACGCCATCGAAGCCGGCCTGCTTGGCCCGCAACAGACATTCGCCGAGCTGGGCCAGGTCATCGCCGGGCAACGGCCCGGCCGCTTGAGTAACGAGCAGATCACCCTGTGCGACCTCACCGGCACCGGCGCCCAGGACACTGCCATCGCCAACCTCGCCTACGAGCGGGCGACCGCAGCTGGCAAGGGCTTCACCTTCGATTCCTGAATCCGTTTCATCCTGGAGGGCAACCGCAATGTCCGAAATCATCGTCAACCTTCCCTTCAGCCGGGAAGAGTACGCCCAGCGTATCGCCAAGACGCGCAGTGCCATGCAGGCCAAAGGCATCGAGCTGCTGATCGTCACCGATCCATCCAATATGGCCTGGCTGACCGGTTATGACGGCTGGTCGTTCTACGTACACCAGTGCGTGTTGCTGGCGCTGGATGGCGAGCCTGTGTGGTTTGGCCGTGGCCAGGATGCCAATGGCGCCAAGCGCACGGTGTTCATGGAGCAGGCGAACATCATCGGTTACCCCGATCACTACGTGCAGTCCACCGAGCGGCACCCGATGGATTATCTGTCCAGGGACGTGATCGCTGCCCGTGGCTGGGACAGGCTCAGCATCGGTGTCGAACTGGACAACTACTACTTCAGCGCTGCGGCCTATGGGTCGCTGCAGCGCAACCTGGGCAATGCGCGTTTCATCGACGCCACCGCGCTGGTCAACTGGCAGCGGGCGATCAAGTCGTCCACCGAAATCGGCTACATGCGCATCGCGGCGAAGATCGTCGAGAAGATGCACGCCGCCATCTTCGAGAAGATCGAGCCGGGCTTGCGCAAGAACGAGTTGGTCGCTGAAATCTACCGCACGGGCATCCTCGGTGCCGACGGGCACGGCGGCGATTACCCGGCCATCGTGCCGCTGCTGCCCACCGGCGCGGATGCCAGCGCCCCGCACCTGACCTGGGATGACTCGCCGATGGTCAGCGGTGCCGGCACCTTTTTCGAGATTGCCGGTTGCTACAAACGCTATCACTGCCCGCTGTCGCGCACCGTTTACCTGGGCAAGCCGCCCCAGTATTTTCTCGAGGGCGAGAAGGCCGTGGTCGAAGGCATCGCGGCTGGCCTGGAGGCCGCCAAACCGGGCAACACCACCGGCGATATCGCCCGCGCGTTTTTCAAGGTGCTGGAGAAGTTCGGCATCCACAAGGACAGCCGCTGCGGCTACCCCATTGGTATCAGTTATCCACCGGACTGGGGCGAGCGCACCATGAGCCTGCGGCCGAGTGACGAGAGCGTGCTGCAGCCAGGGATGACCTTCCACTTCATGCCGGGCCTGTGGCTGGACGACTGGGGGCTGGAGATCACCGAATCGATCCTGATCACCGACCGCGGCGTGGAAACCTTCTGCGACGTGCCGCGCAAGCTGTTCGTGAAGGACTGACTGGCTATACCTCTATCTGGTAGGAGCCGGCTTGCCGGCGATGCTTTCGTAAAGTAGATCGCCGGCAAGCCGGCTCCTGCGGGGCGTTCCTCGGCGGGGCGCCGCGAAGCCTTTCCACAAACCTTTTACCCCGATGTTGGATGCCATTCATGACCCAACTCCGCGACAACCCCATCAGCCCCACCGTCGACTTCGACCGTGACGGCGTGCAGCATGGCTTCCTCAAGCTGCCCTACTCCCGTGATGACTCTGCCTGGGGGGCGGTGATGATTCCGCTTACCGTGGTGAAAAATGGCAGCGGCCCTACGGCACTGTTCTCCGGCGGCAATCACGGCGACGAATACGAAGGCCCGCTGGCCCTGAGCAAGCTGGCGCAGACCCTGCGCGCCGAGGATGTCAGCGGGCGGATCATCATTGTGCCGTTCATGAATACGCCAGCCGTGCACGCCGGTACCCGCACCTCGCCAATCGACAAGGGCAATCTGAACCGCAGCTTTCCCGGCAAGCCCGATGGCACCGTGACGCAGAAGATCGCCGACTACTTTCAGCGCACCCTGCTACCCATGGCCGATGTGGTGCTAGACATCCATTCCGGCGGCAGGACGCTGGACTTCCTGCCTTTCGCTGCCTGCCACGTGCTGGCCGACAAGACCCAGGATGCCTCCTGCGAGGCTGGCATGCGCGCCTTCGCCGCGCCCTACTGCATGCGCATGCTGGAGCTCGATGCGGTGGGCATGTACGACACCGCCGCCGAGGAACAGGGCAAGATTTTCGTCACCACCGAGCTGGGCGGCGGTGGCAGCAGTACGGCCAGGAGCCTGGCCATTGCCGAGCGTGGCGTGCGCAACCTGCTGATCCATTTCGGCCTGCTGGCCGGAGAAATCGAGGCACACGAGTCCGTGATGCTCGATATGCCCGACAGCGATTGCTTCGTCGCCAGCGAAGATGATGGCCTGCTGGAGATGTGCCGCGACCTTGGCGACGCTGTGGAAAAAGGCCAGGTGATTGCCCGGGTACATAGCGCCCGACGTACCGGCGCAGCGGCCATCGAGTACCGCGCCAAGCGCAGCGGCCTGCTCGCAGCCCGGCATTTCCCGGGACTGGTGAAAGGCGGCGACACCCTTGCCGTAATCGCTGACGTGGTCGGCTGATATGCACAAGCTCGATCGCTACGACCTGAAAATCCTGCGCATCCTTTCCGAGGATGGGCGGATCACCAAGTCAGCGCTTGCCGAGGCGATAAACCTTTCGGTGACCCCGGCCTGGGAGCGTGTGCGCAAGCTGGAGGCGGCCGGGCTGGTCAAAGGCTATCGCGCGCAGATCGACTGGGCCGCGCTGTTCAAGACCCAGCAGGTGCTGGTGGAAATCACCCTCGCCCGCCACACCGCCCAGGACATGCGGCGTTTCGAGCAGCGCCTGGGTGAGGCGCCGGAAGTCGCCTTCTGCTACGCCACGGGTGGCGGCGTCGACTACATCGCCATGATCCGTGCCCGCGACATCGATCACTATCAGCGTTTCGTCGATCAGCTATTGCTGGAAGACCTCGGTATCGAGCGCTATTTCACCTACATCGTCACCAAGACCATCAAGCAGGACAACGCTGGCGCGCCTTCCGAGCTTGGCGACGAGTGAGGCGCAATTACAGCTTGGCTTTTACCGCTTGCAGTGCGTCCCCGCCGTCTCGGGTGGTCACGCCGTCGAGCCAGCCATCGAGCACCTCGGGGTTGGCCTTGATCCAGGTCTTGATGGCCGTGGCATTGGCGACCTTGCCGTTCAGCACCTGATCCATGATGGTGTTCTCCATCTCCTGGGTGAACTTCAGGTTGGTCAGCAGTTTGCCGACATTCGGGCATTCGGCCACGTAGCCCTTGCGCGCCAGGGTGTTGACCGAGCCGGTGCTGCCGAAGAATTTCTCGCCGCCCTTGAGGTACTGCATGTCGTACTGGATGTTCATCGGGTGCGGTGTCCAGCCGAGGAACACCACGAACTGGCCGCGCTTCTCGGCCCGACCGACCTGCACCAGCATGGCCTGCTCGCTGGACTCGACCAGCTCCCAGTCGCCAAGGTCGAATTCGTTGTTGGCGATCATCTGGCGGATATAGTCGTTGGCCGGTGAGCCGGAGCCGATGCCGTAGATTTTCTTGCCGAAGCGCGCGGCGAATTTGTTCAGATCCTTGAAGTCCTGCACGCCTTCTTCGTAGGCATAGGTCGGCACGGCCAGGGTGTATTCGGTGCCACCGAGGTTCTCCACCACCTTGTCGACCTGGCCGCTGGTGACGTAGCGCTCGTAGTCGTGCTGACCGGCCGGCATCCAGTTGCCGAGGAATACATCGACCTGCCCCTTCTGCAAACCGGCGAAGATGATCGGCACCGCCAAGGTGCGGGTCTGCGGTTTGTAGCCGAGGCCGTCGAGCAGCAGGCTGGCGATGCCGTTGGTGACCGCGATGTCGCTCCAGCCTGGGTCGGCAAGGCTAACAGTGGCGCATTTGGCGTCTTCCGCCAGGCTGTGGAAGCTGGCACTCATGGCCAGCAGGCTGACAGCGATCACGGTCTTCAGAGGCTTCATCGGCATCGTCCTTTTGCATGGGGAGCCGTAACCCTAGGGCCGTCAGCACGGCAGTGCAAGCCAATTGGCGCTGAAAATCGGCAAGCCTGTATCGATCCTCTGGATTCATTCAGCAGTTGGACAGCAGGCTCCATGCATACTGTTAAACAGCATGACCGCTGGTCGAGGGGCTGGCGAAAAAATTGAACTTGCTGTCGATTTCACTTGTCCGTCCTGCGGGACGAGCGGAGTGCCCCCTCTCTATTTCATCAATGTTACAAGTGGCTGATTCAGGAAAGGATTCACGGCGGCTTGGGTATCTTCAAGGTCATCACGTTGAATAAATTTTTCCTTTCTCTGTTTCTCGGTGGCGCCCTGTGCTGCGCCGCTGTTGGTAATGCCTCCGCCAGTTTTCGTGTTCATCTGCAGGACGGCAGCAGCCGCGTGGTGCCGCCGGCCAAGGTCGAGCACACGCCGGCGCAAAGCGTGGTCAAACGAGCCATGACTGCATTGGGCACGCCCTACCGCTGGGGCGGTACCAGCCTGGAGCGTGGTTTCGACTGCAGCGGCCTGGTCAACTATGCGTTCAAGAAGGTCGACGACCTCGAACTGCCACGTACGTCTCGCGCCCTGTCCCGGGTCGATGGCCCTAAGGTGGCCAAGGGCGATCTGGAGCCTGGTGACCTGCTGTTCTTCCGCATCCGCGGGCGCAGCGTCGATCACGTCGCCATCTACCTGGGCAACGACCGCTTCATCCACGCGCCACGACGCGGCACCAACGTACGTATCGACAAGCTCAGCGACGGCTACTGGAAAAAGCATTTCCAGCTGGCTCGCCGCGTGATGCCGGAAGAAACCCAGCTGGCCAGCAACGGCTGACGGAGCTGGTGGAACGACTGTTGTAAGGTAGAAGCGGCCGGTCGCGATCTCGTGGGAGTGGCTTTAGCCGCGAGCTCTATTGAAGAGCAAAGAGCTCGCGGCTAAAGCCCCTCCTACAAAAAGAAAGCTCTGCTCACCGTCCGCTATCGCCACCAAGCCGCCACCGATGAAGCCGTCTGCCATCCGGCGGGCGGGCTGTCCTGGTGTGGGTGCAGGCGGTACACTGCGCGCCGCTCGTGGCCATGTCGGTCGCGGCAATGGGTTCCCTAACCCCATTTCACGAAAAAGGACATGCCATGACCCTGCTTCCTGCATCGGTCAGCCGCGCCGTATTGGCTGCGCTGATCGCGTTTCACATCCTCATCATCATCGCCAGCAACTACCTGGTGCAGCTGCCGATCACCATTTTCGGCTGGCACACCACCTGGGGCGCATTCAGCTTTCCGTTCATCTTCCTGGCGACCGACCTGACCGTCAGGCTGATCGGCAAGCACGCTGCGCGGGTGGTCATTGCCCGGGTAATGGTGCCGGCATTGGTCGCGTCCTATATCGTCTCGGTGCTCTTCCACGAAGGGGCGTTCGGCGGCGTGGCGGCCCTCGGCGAATTCAATCTGTTCGTGTTCCGCATCGCGCTGGCCAGCTTCCTGGCCTACGTGCTTGGGCAACTGCTCGATATCCAGGTGTTCGACCGCCTGCGCAGGTTGAAGCATTGGTGGGTCGCTCCTGCAGCCTCCAGCGTGTTCGGCCAGGCCATGGATACCCTGGCATTCTTCTCCATCGCCTTCTGGCAGAGCAGCGACCCTTTCATGGCGGCCAACTGGGTGGAGATCGCCGTGGTCGACTACGTGATCAAGCTGGCCGTCAGCCTGATGCTGTTCGTGCCGCTGTATGGCGTGCTGCTTGGCGCTATCGTGAAGCGGCTGCCACAGCGCAGCGTTTCTACCTGACGCGCGGCAAAAACCGGCTGCCTGCCCGGCGTCTTCAGAAAAAACTGCGGTAGCGCCACCCCGGCTTGGGAAAAACCCCAGGCCGCCCTTCTCTAGCATGTCTCCCATGCCCACCGGCCCGGAGACATCGCCATGCCCCTCGACCATCCCCTGCTGTTCAAATCGCTGTGCTACATCGATGGCCACTGGGTACACAGTGACGACGGCTCCAGTGTTGCCGTGCAAAATCCTGCCGACGGCAGCGTGATCGGCCATGTGCCGATGCTCGGCCAGCCCCAGATCGTCGCCGCCGTGGATGCCGCCCAGCGTGCCTTTGGCGCCTGGCGCGAGCAGAGCCTGGAACACCGCGGCGCTTTGTTGCGTCGCTGGGCCGAGCTGATCCTGCTGCATCAGGAAGATCTGGCGCGCATTCTCAGCGAGGAACAGGGCAAACCCCTGGCGGAGGCCCGTGGCGAGATCCGCTATGCCGCCAGCTTCATTCCCTGGTTCGCCGAAGAAGCGCGGCGCCTCTATGGCCAGACCATTCCCAGCCATATTCCCGGCGCTCACCTCGGCACGTTGAAGGAGCCGGTGGGCGTCTGCGCCCTGCTCACCCCGTGGAATTTCCCTAGCGCGATGATTACTCGCAAGGCCGCTGCCGCACTGGCAGCGGGCTGCACCGTGGTGGTCAAGCCGGCCCACGAAACACCCTACTCCGCCTTCGCCCTGGCGCAGTTGGCCGAGGAGGCGGGCTTCCCCGCCGGCGTGTTCAATGTGCTGCTCGGTGAGCCGCAGATGGCCATGGAAACGTTGGTCAGGGACGTTCGCGTGCGCTCGGTGAGCTTCACCGGCTCGACCCGGGTCGGCAAGCTGGTGCTGCAGGCTGCTGCTATGGATGTGAAGAAGGTGGCGCTGGAGCTGGGTGGCAACGCGCCGCTGATCGTCTGTGACGACGCCGATCTCGATCACGCCGTGCAGGTCGCCCTGGATGCCAAGTTCCAGACCTCCGGTCAGGATTGCTGCGCCGCCAACCGTATCCTGGTGCAGCGCCCCGTCTACGAGGCTTTCCTGAAGCGCTTCGCCAAGGCCGTGCGTGGTTTGAGCGTCGGCCCAGGCCTGGAGGATCGTCACGCAATCGGCCCGCTGATGCACCAGGCGGCCGTGGATGTAACGGCCGAACGGGTCGCCGATGCCCTGGAGAAAGGCGCGCGCCTGCTGGTTGGCGGCGAACCCCATGCTCTTGGCGGCTGGTTCTGGCAGCCGACGGTGCTAGCGGATGTCACCGACGCCATGCGCATCTATCGTGAAGAGAACTTTGCGCCCATCGCCGGTGTGCGCGCCTTCGACACGCTGGACGAGGCGGTGGCCATGGCCAATGACACCGAATATGGGCTGGCCGCCTACATCTGTTCCAACCGGCTGGACGTGGTGCAGCCGCTGATCCGCCGGCTGGAGCACGCTATGGTCGCGGTCAACGGCACCAAGTTCACCGGCCACCCGATTCCCTTTGGCGGCATGAAGGCTTCCGGCCTGGGTCGTGAAGGCGGCAGCGACGGCTTCGAAGCCTTCGTCGAGACCAAGTATTTCTGCATCCACCATCAGGGCCAGCGTTACTGACGCCCTGCCCCCGACTACCTACTCTGAATCCGATGGAGATCGCCATGACCGACTACCAGAAGCTGTTCGAACAGGATCGTGCCCATTTCATGCACCCGTCCACCCACGCCCATGACCATGCCAGCGGCGAGCTGCCAGGCAAGATCATCACTGGCGCGTCCGGTGTGCACATCCGCGATCATCAGGGCCGCGAATACCTCGATGCCTTCGCCGGGCTGTACTGCGTGAACATCGGCTACGGCCGTACCGAGGTGGCCGAGGCGATCTACAAGCAGGCCAAGGAGCTGGCCTACTACCACACCTATGTGGGGCACTCGAGCGAGGCGATCATCGAGCTGTCCAGCCGCATCATCGACTGGGCGCCGGCAGGCATGAAGAAGGTCTATTACGGCCTCTCCGGCTCCGATGCCAACGAAACCCAGATCAAACTGGTGCGTTACTACAACAACGTGCTCGGCCGTCCGCTGAAGAAGAAGATCATCTCTCGCCAGCGTGGCTACCACGGCTCGGGAATCATGACCGGCAGCCTTACCGGCCTGGCTGCCTTCCATCAGCATTTCGACCTGCCAGCAGCGGACATCAAGCACGCCGCCTGCCCGCACTTCTACAAGGCGCCGGCAGGCATGGACGAAGCGGCCTTCGTACGCCATTGCGCCGAGGATCTGGAGAAGCTGATTCTTGCCGAAGGTGCGGACACGGTCGCGGCATTCATCGGCGAGCCGGTGATGGGCACCGGCGGCATCATCGTGCCGCCCAAGGGCTACTGGCAGGCGATCCAGGCGGTGCTCGACAAATACGACATCCTGCTGATCGCCGACGAAGTGGTCTGCGCCTTCGGCCGCCTCGGCGACAAGATGGGCAGCCAGCGCTATGGCATGAAGCCTGATTTGATGACCACCGCCAAAGGCCTGACCAGTGCCTATGCGCCGCTTTCAGCAGTGATCGTCGGCGAGAAGGTGTGGAACGTGATCGACAGCGCTTCGACGCGTGACGGCGCCATGGGGCACGGCTGGACTTACTCGGGCCATCCGATCTGTGCCGCCGCAGCCCTGGCCAACCTGGATATCCTCGAACGGGAAAACATCACTGCCAACGCTGCCGATGTCGGCACTTACCTCAACGCGCAACTGCGCCAGACGTTCGAGGGACATCCGCTGGTCGGTGAAGTGCGTGGTGACGGCATGCTCGCCGCGCTGGAGTTCATGGCCGACAAGGACGCCCGCACGCCCTTCGACCCCGTGCTCAAGGTCGGGCCGAAAGTGTCGGCGGCCTGCCTGGAGCGCGGCATGATCGCTCGCGCCATGCCCCACGGCGACATTCTTGGTTTCGCGCCGCCGTTGATCCTCACCAAGGCGCAGGCCGATGAAGTCGTCAGTATCGCCAAAGCGGCGGTGGATGCAGTCGCTAACGACGTGCTTTGAGTCTATCCGTAGGGTGGATCGGGGCGCGTAGCCGACGCTTCATCCATCCACCGCCACGCCCTCTTGGTGGATGAAAAAAGCGTCATCCACCCTACCTGTACGGCCCAAACAAAAACGCCGGCGACCTGTGAAGGTAGCCGGCGTTTTCATTTGTGCGGCTTAGCCCCGCGATTGAATCGCCATCGGCAATGCCTGCAGACGCGACAGATGCAGGGCTACGGCCAGGGAGACCAGCAACAGCGAGCCGATGAACAGGCCCAGGCTGTCCCAGCCGCCAGCCTGCCAGAACACGCCGCCCAGGGTGCCAGCGACGCTGGAGCCCAGGTAATAGCAGAACAGGTACAGCGACGATGCCTGGCCCTTCGCCTGAGTGGCGCGGCGGCCGATCCAGCTGCTCGACACCGAGTGGGCGCCGAAGAAGCCGAAGGTGAACAGCAGCATGCCGACCAGGATTACCGGCAGCACGTCGAACAGCGTCAGCACCAGGCCGGCCAGCATCAGGCCGATCACCGCCCAGAGCACCTTGCGACGGCCCAGCTTGTCAGCCAGGGCGCCGATTTGCGCGGAGCTGTAGATGCCCGACAGGTAAACCACCGAGAGCAGGCCGATGCTGGTCTGGTCGAGTTTGAAGGGTGCTTCGATCAGGCGGTAACCGATGTAGTTGAACATCGTCACGAAGGCGCCCATCAGCAGGAAGCCCTGCAGGAACAGCCACGGCAGGCCGGCGTCGCGGAACTGCAGGGTGTAACCCTGCAGCAGGCTGCGTGGGCGCAGCGAACGGGGGCGGAAGTTGCGCGACTCGGGCAGCAGGCGCCAGAACAGCCCACCGGCCAACAGGCCCAGGCCGCCGAGCGTGCCCAGCACCGCGTGCCAGGACATGAAGTCCACCAGTACGCCGCTGAGCAAGCGGCCGCTCATGCCACCGATGGCGTTACCGCCGATATATACGCCCATGGCCAGGCCCAGATGCAGCGGGTCGATTTCTTCGCTCAGGTAGCTCATGGCCACGGCCGCCAGACCGCTGAGGGCCAGGCCGACCAGAGCGCGCATGACCAGAACGCCTTCCCAGGTCGGCATCAGCGCGCTGCCGACGGTGAACACAGCGGCGGCGAGCAGCGACACGACCATCACCGGCTTGCGCCCGAGCGCATCGGACAGCGGCCCGGTTATCAATAGGCCCACGGCGAGGGTGATGGTGGAAACGGACAGGATCAGGCTGCTTTGCGCGGCGCTGAGATCGAACTGCTGCGCCAACATCGGCATCATCGGCTGCACGCAATAGAGCAGAGCAAAAGTGGCGAAACCACCGGAACACATGGCGAGGATAGTGCGCAGGAAGGCGCGGGTGCCTTTCTGGATATAAACAGGCTCTGCGACAAGGCTGCGGGGAGCAGGCTCTTCAATGTTGGCGGGAACGCACTCGTTGGGTGCGTGTGGAACGGGCTGACTCATTACTACCTCTTGAACACTCATTTTTCCCAGGCGAAACGCTGCCGTATGCGCAGGCGAATGCCGGCATGGCTTGGTTTTTTGTAATTGGGAATGGTCACAAGGATAAATAGGCGAGCAAGTTCTTTCCAATATAATATTCGACACGATCGATATGTTTTACGACCTGTGGAGGATTCATGGAGCTGCGTCATCTGCGTTACTTCGTGGCCGTTGCCGAAGAGCTGCATTTCGGCCGCGCCGCCGAGCTGCTGGGCATTTCCCAGCCACCGCTGAGCCAGCAGATACAGGCGCTGGAACAGGAACTCGGGGTGCGTCTGTTCGAGCGCAGCAACCGCCATGTGGCGCTCACCGACGCCGGGCGACTGTTTCTCGAGGAGACTCGCCAGACCCTGGCCCAGGTCAGCAAGTCGGTGGATGTGGTGCGCCGCGCCGAACAGGGTGAGATCGGCGAGCTGCAGATCGGTTTCACCGCATCGGCGCCGTTCGTGTCGATCATCCCGCGGGCGGTGTTCGCCTTTCGCCAGGCGTTTCCAGCGGTGCATCTCAACCTGCAGGAAATGACCAGCCGCCAGGTCTGCCAGGCACTGCTGGAAAAGAAACTGCAGATTGGCATGATTCGCCCGCTGGAGCTGCCCGCCGAGCTGGACGCGGTGGAGCTGCTCAGCGAGCCGCTGGTGGCGCTGCTGCATGCGGGGCATCCGCTGGCTGGCGAGCAGGATCGCGGCTTGGCCTTGGCGGAGCTGGCTGATGAGCCCTTCGTGTTCTTCCCGCGTAGTTACGGCAGCGGCCTGTACGGCCAGTTGTTCAACCTGGCGCGGCAGGCCGGGTTCAGCCCGCGGATCACCCAGGAGGCACACGAAGCATTGACCATCATCGGGCTGGTGGCCGCAGGCCTTGGTGTGTCCGTGCTGCCGGCCTCGTTCCGACGCATCCGCATCGATGGCGTGGTGTTCCGCACCCTGATCGATGCCGATGCCACCACAGCGGTATGGCTGGTCAAGCGCCGCCAGGAGCGCTCGCCGCTGGCGCAGGCTTTTATCGATCTGCTGACCAGGGAAGTACAGACGCGCAAATAGCTGGGGCTCAATGGCTTTTGGTAGCCCGGGTCGAGCGCAGCGACACCCGGGAAAAGGTACCTGGGTATCGCTGCGCTCAACCCAGGCTACGGGGCGTCGTGATTCAAGCGCTGGCGTTCTTGTCCAGCTTGCGCAGGAATACGCTCATTTCCTTTTCCGCCTGCTTGTCGCCTTTGGCCTGTGCGGCTTGCAGGCCGCTTTGCCAGGCGCTGCGGGCGGCGTCCGGGTTGCCGGCGGCCTGGTGGGCTTTGCCGAGCAGTTTCCACGCGGCCGAATACTGCGGGTCGTGTTCCACGCAGCGCTGCAGGTGCTCGGCGGCCTTCGCGGCCTCGCCGGCATCCAGGTAACCCTTGCCCAGGCCGAAGCGCAGCAGCGAGTTATCCACACCCTTGGCGAGCATCTTTTCCAGTGCGTCGGTGCTCATTGTCGAGGCTCCTTAGAAGAACGTCAGACCGACCTGGAACAGCCGTTCCACGTCGCGAATGTGCTTCTTGTCCATCAGGAACAGGATCACGTGGTCGCCGGATTCGATCACCGTCACGTCATGGGCGATCAGCACTTCTTCGTCGCGGATGATCGCGCCGATGGTGGTGCCCGGTGGCAGCGAGATGTCCTTGATGGCCTTGCCGACCACCTTGCTCGAGCGCGCGTCGCCGTGGGCGATGGCTTCGAGGGCTTCGGCGGCGCCGCGGCGCAGCGAGTGCACGCTTTCGATATCACCACGACGCACGTGGGTCAGCAGGCTGCCGATGGTCGCCAGCTGCGGGCTGATGGCGATGTCGATCTCGCCGCCCTGAATCAGGTCGACGTAGGCCGGGTTGTTGATCAGCGTCATCACCTTGCGCGCACCCAGGCGCTTGGCCAGCAGCGAGGACATGATGTTGGCTTCGTCGTCGTTGGTCAGGGCCAGGAAGATGTCGGCGTCCTTGATGTTCTCTTCCACCAGCAGGTCGCGGTCGGAGGAGCTGCCCTGCAGCACGATGGTGCTTTCCAGGTTCTCCGAGAGGTAGCGGCAGCGCGCCGGGTTCATCTCGATGATCTTCACCTGATAGCGGCTTTCGATGGCTTCGGCCAGGCGTTCGCCGATATGCCCGCCGCCGGCGATCACCACGCGCTTGTATTCGTTCTCGGCGCGGCGCATCTCGCTCATTACCGCACGGATATCGGCCTTGGCGGCGATGAAGAACACTTCGTCGTCGGCTTCGATCACCGTATCGCCCTGGGGCATGATCGCCCGATCGCGACGGAAGATTGCTGCTACACGGGTGTCGACCTTGGGCATGTGCTCGCGGATCTGCTTGAGCTGCTGGCCGACCAGCGGGCCGCCGTAATAGGCCTTCACCCCGACCAACTGCGCCTTGCCGCCAGCGAAGTCGATGACCTGCAGGGCGCCGGGGTATTCGATCAGGCGCTTGATGTAGTTGGTGACGACTTGCTCGGGGCTGATCAGTACGTCGACCGGGATCGCTTCATTGTTGAACAGCGCTTCGCGGGTCAGGTAGGCCGCTTCGCGGACACGGGCAATGCGCGTCGGCGTGTGGAACAGGGTGTAGGCGACCTGGCAGGCGATCATGTTGACTTCATCGCTGTTGGTCACCGCCACCAGCATGTCGGCATCGTCGGCACCGGCCTGGCGCAGCACGGTCGGGAACGAACCCTTGCCCTGCACGGTACGGATGTCGAGGCGGTCGCCAAGGTCGCGCAGACGATCACCGTCGGTATCCACCACGGTGATGTCATTGGCTTCGCTGGCCAGGTGTTCGGCCAGCGTGCCGCCGACCTGGCCGGCGCCGAGGATGATGATCTTCATCGGGTTGCTCCAGCAGCTGCGATCTTGATCAGCTTGGCATAGTAGAAACCGTCGTGGCCGTCCTGCTGGGCGAGCAGTTGCCGGCCGTGGGGCTGCTGCAGGCCGAAGGGGCCGGCAATGTCGAGTTCACGGGCGCCTGGCGTACGTTCGAGGAACGCGCCGATAACTTCGGTATTTTCCGTCGGCAGGGTCGAGCAGGTGGCGTAGAGCAGCATGCCGCCGACTTCCAGGGTGGGCCACAGCGCGTCGAGCAGTTCGCCCTGCAGTTTGGCCAGGGCCGGGATGTCGTCGGGCTGACGGGTCAGTTTGATGTCCGGGTGGCGACGGATCACACCGGTGGCCGAGCAGGGCGCATCGAGCAGGATGCGCTGGAACGGCTTGCCGTCCCACCAGGCAGCCGTATCGCGGCCATCGGCAGCGATCAGCGTGGCATCGAGCTGCAGGCGGTCGAGGTTCTCGCGCACGCGCACCAGGCGCTTGGCTTCCAGATCCACGGCAACCACTTCGGTAAGCGCTGGCTCGGCCTCGAGCAGGTGGCAGGTCTTGCCACCGGGAGCGGCGCAGGCGTCCAGTACGCGTTGGCCGGGCGCCAGTTGCAGCAGCTCGGCGGCCAGTTGTGCGGCTTCGTCCTGCACGCTGACGTGGCCCTCGGCGAAGCCCGGCAGCAGGGTCACGTCACAGGCCTGCAGCAGGCGGATGCCATCGCGGCTGAAGACACAGGGCTCGGCTTCGAAGCCGGCCTGGCGCAGCCGGGCGAGATACTCATCACGGCTGCCGTGGCGACGGTTGACCCGCAGGATTAGCGGCGGATGGGCGTTATTGGCCGCGCAGATCGCCTGCCAGTGTTCGGGCCAGAAGGCCTTGAGCTGTTTTTGCAGCCAGCGCGGATGCGCGGTGTGCAGCACCGGGTCGCGATCCAGTTCTTTGATCAGGCTCTCGCTGTCGCGCTGGGCGTTGCGCAGTACGGCATTGAGCAGACCCTTGGCCGAGGTCTTCTTCAGCTTATCGACGCAGCCGACGGTCTCGCCGATGGCCGCATGGGCGGGAATGCGTGTGTAGAACAGCTGATAGAGGCCGATCAGCAGCAGGGCTTCGAGGTCGCGATCGCCATCCTTGAAGGGTTTGCGCAGTAGCTTGTCGGCGATCAGCGCCAAGCGTGGCTGCCAGCGCGCTGCGCCGAAGGCCAGATCCTGGGCGAGGCCGCGGTCGCGTGCCTCGACCTTGTCGAGCAGCGGCGGCAAGCTGCTGCCCAGCGAGGCCTTGCCTTCGAGTACCGTCGCCAGGGCGCGGGCGGCCGCCAGCCTGGGGTTCATACCAGCACCGTGCCGACGGCGAACTGCTCGCGGCGGCTGTTGTACAGGTCGGCGAAGTTCAGCGCTTTGCCGCCGGGTAATTGCAGGCGAGTGAGCCGCAGGGCGCCGTTACCGCAGGCAACGGTCAGGCCGTCCTTGCTGGCGGCGAGGATTTCACCGGGCTGGCCCTGGCCCTCACCGATGCTACCGGCCAGCACCTTGAGCGGCGCCTCGTTCAGGGTGCTGTGGCAGATCGGCCAGGGGTTGAAGGCGCGGATCAGCCGTTCCAGCTCTTCGGCGGGGCGTGCCCAGTCGAGGCGCGCCTCGTCCTTGTTCAGTTTGTGGGCGTAGTTGGCCAGGGCATCATCCTGCACTTCACCCATCAAGGTGCCACTGGCCAGACCGGCGATGGCTTCAATCACCGCAGGCGGGCCGAGCTCGGCGAGGCGATCATGCAGGCTACCGCCGGTGTCGTCGGCAGTGATCGGCGTACGTACCTTGAGCAGCATCGGCCCGGTATCCAGGCCGGCTTCCATCTGCATCACGGTGACGCCACTTTCTGCATCGCCAGCCTGTACCGCGCGCTGGATCGGCGCGGCGCCGCGCCAGCGGGGCAGCAGGGACGCGTGGCTGTTGATGCAGCCGAAGCGCGGGATATCGAGCACCACCTGCGGCAGGATCAGCCCGTAGGCGACCACCACCAGCAGATCCGGTGCCAGCGCGGCCAGCTCGGCCTGTGCCGCGGCGTCACGCAGGCTCGGCGGTTGCAGCACGGGAATGTCGTGTTCCAGGGCAAGCTGCTTGACCGGGCTGGGCATCAGTTTCTGCCCGCGGCCCGCAGGGCGATCCGGTTGGGTGTACACCGCGAGGATCTGGTGCGGCGTGTCGAGCAGCGCCTTGAGGTGGGCGGCGGCGAATTCCGGGGTGCCGGCGAATACGATACGCAGAGCTTCGGTCATGGTGTCTCGCGGTTGCTGGGAAGCGCTGGCCTGGCCGTGCGTCTCACCTGAAAAAGAAAAGGCTCGCGAAGCAAGCCTTTGGGTTGAATGCAATCAATCTTGCTGGCGATGCAGCTTTTCCAGCTTCTTCTTGATGCGGTCACGCTTGAGCGTAGACAGGTAGTCGACGAACAGCTTGCCGTTGAGGTGATCGCACTCGTGCTGGATGCACACGGCCAGCAGGCCTTCAGCGATCATTTCGAACGGCTTTCCGTCACGATCCAGCGCGTTGATCTTCACTTTCTGCGGGCGGTCGACGTTCTCGTAGAAGCCGGGCACCGAGAGGCAGCCTTCCTGGTACTGGTCCATTTCCTCGGTGAGCGATTCGAATGCCGGGTTGATAAACACCAGCGGTTCGCTCTTGTCTTCGGACAGATCCATGACGACCACGCGCTTGTGCACGTTCACCTGGGTCGCGGCGAGGCCGATACCGGGGGCGTCATACATGGTTTCGAACATGTCGTCGATCAGCTGGCGCAGGGCGTCATCGACCACGTCCACCGGTTTGGCGATGGTACGCAGGCGTGGATCGGGAAATTCGAGGATGTTTAAAATCGCCATATGCGTTTGTGATGCACTTGTGGAATAAATTCAAAATCCGCTGCTAAGATGGCGGCAGCATCGAAAAACGGCTTCACGCCGCGGTTTTACTGGGTTCTGTCGCGGCGCTAGGGCGCTTCACGCGAAGCCACATAATAAAGGGATTCACCGCATGAGGAAATCACTACTCGCCCTGTTGCTGGTCGCTGCTAGCGGCCTGGCGCACGCCGAGGTGCAGCTCAAGGAAGGCCACCCCGACCGTTACACGGTCGTGAAAGGCGATACCCTCTGGGATATTTCCGGCAAGTTTCTGCGTCAGCCCTGGAAATGGCCGGAAATCTGGCACGCCAATCCGCAGGTGGAAAACCCGCACCTGATCTACCCGGGCGACCTGCTGAGTCTGGTTTATATCGACGGTCAGCCGCGTCTGATGCTCGGTCGTGGCGAATCGCGCGGCACCATCAAGCTGTCGCCGAAAGTGCGCAGCACGCCGATGGCTGAAGCCATTCCGACCATTCCGCTGGAGGCGATCAACAGCTTTCTGCTGAAGAACCGTATCGTCGATACCCCGGAAGAGTTTCAGCGCGCACCTTATATCGTCGCCGGCAATGCCGAGCGTGTGGTCAGTGGTGCCGGTGACCGCGTTTACGCGCGCGGTAGCTTCGACCCGGACGCGCCGGTGTACGGCATCTTCCGTCAGGGCAAGACGTACACGGATCCGGATACCAAGGAATTCCTCGGTATCAATGCCGATGACATCGGTGGCGGTGAAATCGTTGCCGAGGAAGAGAACGTCGGTACCCTCAACCTGACCCGTACCACGCAGGAAGTGCGTAACGGCGACCGTCTGTTCGCTACTGAAGAGCGGGCCATCAACTCGTCGTTCATGCCCAGCGAGCCGACCACGGAAATCAAGGGCCTGATCCTCGATGTGCCGCGTGGCGTCAGCCAGATCGGTCAGTTCGACGTGGTCACCCTGAACAAGGGCGCCCGCGACGGCCTGGAGATCGGTAACGTGCTGGCCGTCTACAAGACGGGCGAAACCGTGCGTGACCGGGTTACCGGTGAGTCGGTGAAGATCCCTGACGAGCGAGCCGGTCTGCTGATGGTGTTCCGCACCTACGAGAAGCTCAGCTACGGCATGGTTCTCAATGCCTCGCGGCAGTTGGCAGTGATGGACAAGGTTCGCAACCCGTAACATCAAACCAGCCCCGCTTCTGCGGGGCTTGTGTTTTCTACTCCCGCCGCTTTGGCGGCGCGACCGATCAAGGATGATCAGCCATGTCGCAATTCCCCCGTGCATTGTCTCCCGCCGAACTTGAAGCCCGCCTGCGCCTGCATTGTCTGCCGGAGTTGGGGCCGAAGCGTTTCCACAAACTGCTCAGTGCGTTCGACAGCGCGTCTGCTGCGCTGAGCGCGCCGGCGACTGCCTGGCGCTCGCTTGGATTACCCGTGGCGTGTGCAGAGGCGCGGCGCAGCCCACAGGTGCGCGAGCGGGCGCGGCTGAGTCTGGAGTGGTTGCAGATACCGGGTCAGCAGGTGCTGATGTGGGATGACCCACATTATCCTGCCTTGCTGGGAGAAATCCCCGACGCGCCGCCGTTGCTATTCGTTGCCGGCGACCCGGCGCTGCTGGAGCGCCCGCAACTGGCCATGGTCGGCAGCCGCCGGGCGTCAAAGCCAGGCCTGGATACTGCGCACAGCTTCGCCCGCAGTCTGGCCCGTGGTGGTTTCGTGATCACCAGCGGGCTGGCGCTGGGCATCGATGGCGCAGCGCATCAGGGCGCACTGGATGTCGGCGGGCACACCATCGCCGTGCTCGGTACGGGTTTGCAGTGCCTGTATCCGGCCCGCCACAAGCGTCTGGCTCAGGACATCATCGAGCGGGGCGGGGCACTAGTCTCGGAACTGCCGCTGGATAGTCCACCCCAGGCCAGCAACTTTCCGAGAAGAAATCGGATAATTTCCGGCCTTTCATTGGGCGTGCTGGTGGTCGAAGCCAGCCCGTCGAGCGGCTCGTTGATCACCGCGCGCCTCGCGGCAGAGCAGGGCCGCGAGGTGTATGCGATTCCCGGCTCCATTCATCATCCGGGCGCCAAGGGTTGCCATCAGTTGATTCGTGACGGCGCTACCCTGGTGGAAAGCATCGACCACATTCTCGAAGCTTTACGCGGCTGGCAGGCATCCAGTGCTGAGCATTTGGCGGTTGCCGAGGCTGCCCCGCAGCCGCCAGCCCACCCGCTGCTGGCGTTGCTGCACGCCGCGCCCCACAGCAGTGAAGCATTGGCCCACTCCAGTGGCTGGGCGCTGCCCGAGGTGCTTGCCGCGTTGACCGAGCTGGAGCTGGACGGGCGCGTTGCCTGCGAAGCCGGGCTTTGGGTGGGCTGCAAGGCGTAATACACTGCGCCCCAGTGTTTTCCGGGGGAGATATCCATGATCACCAGTTGGCAGGTTCAGCAGGCAGCGCGTGTGGTTCGTGCCGGGGGCGTTATCGCCTATCCGACCGAAGCGGTCTGGGGGCTTGGCTGCGATCCCTGGGATGAAATGGCGGTGGATCGCCTGCTGGCGCTGAAGGAAAGGCCCGTGCGCAAGGGGCTGATTCTGGTGGCCGACAACATCCGCCAGTTCGACTTCCTGCTCGAGGATCTGCCCGAGCTCTGGCAGGGCCGCCTGGCCAGCACCTGGCCTGGCCCGAATACCTGGCTGGTACCGCATCAGAATCGCCTGCCGGAGTGGATCACCGGTGAGCACGACAGCGTTGCCTTGCGGGTTAGCGATCACCCGCGGGTACGCGAGCTGTGCGCCCTGACCGGGCCATTGGTCTCGACCTCCGCGAACCCCGCCGGCCGCCCGGCTGCGCGCTCGCGGTTGCGGGTTGAGCAATACTTTCCAAGGCAGCTGGACGCGGTGCTGGGCGGTGCCCTGGGCGGGCGCCGCAACCCCAGCGTGATTCGCGATCTGGTGACCGGCGACGTGCGTCGCCCGGCCTGATTAAAAAGCACCCGGGCGCGTTCTCTCTCATGCTCCCGGACGTTGGATTTGGTGGGCTAAAGCCCACCCTACGCCACGCGCACATGCCCTGTAGGGTGGGCCGGGCGGCGATCCGCTTCAGCCCACCGATTGGTCGCATCATTGCTCGCTTGCGGGGACGCAGAGCGCCCCTGAAGCTGAGCGTAGGGAGCGATTCGATGCCACCCCTACAGATCCCATGGCCGGGGTTTCAGGGCAACAGAATGGTCGAGCCGGTGGTCTTGCGGTCACTCAGTAGCGTCTGCGCCGTAGCAGCCTCGCTGAGCGGATAACGCTGGGCAATATCCACGTCGAGTTTGCCCTTGGCGATCATGCCGAACAGCTCATCGGCCATCTTCTGCAGGTGCTTTGGCGTGTCGGCATAGCTGGCCAGGGTTGGGCGGGTGACATACAGCGAACCCTTTTGCGAGAGGATGCCCAGATTGACCCCGGTCACCGCGCCGGACGCATTGCCGAAGCTGACCAGCAGGCCGCGCGGTGCCACGCAGTCGAGCGAGGTTTCCCAGGTGTCCTTACCGACGCCATCATAGACCACCGGGCATTTCTTGCCGTCGGTCAGCTCCAGCACGCGCTGGGCAACGTTTTCATGGCTGTAGTCGATGGTCGCCCAGGCGCCCTGTTGCAGGGCGCGCTCGGCCTTCTTGGCAGAGCTCACGGTGCCGATCAGCTTGACGCCCAGGGCCTTGGCCCACTGGCAGGCGAACGAGCCGACGCCACCTGCGGCAGCGTGGAACAGAATGATGTCGCCGCTCTTCAAATCGGCGGTCTGGCGCAGCAGGTACTGCACGGTCAGGCCCTTGAGCATAACCGCTGCAGCCTGTTCGAAGCTGATGGCGTCGGGCAGCTTGACCAGCTTTTCCGCTGGCAGCACGTGCAGTTCGCTGTAGCCACCCAGTGGCCCGGTGGCGTAGGCCACGCGGTCGCCGACCTGGAAGTCCTTAACCTCGGAGCCGATCGCATCGACGAAACCGGCACCCTCGGTACCCAGGCTGGACGGCAGCGAAGGCGGCGCATACAGACCATTGCGAAAGTAGGTATCGATGAAATTCAGGCCGATGGCCTGGTTGTGCACACGCACCTCGTGGGGGCCAGGGGCGGCGGGCTGGTAGTCGACGTATTCGAGTACCTCGGGGCCACCGTGGCGGCTGAACTGGATGCGTTTGGCCATCGTCTTGCTCCTGCGTGAAGGTGAGTGCAGATAGACCCCGAATCCACCGGGGCGTTGAACGGTTTTTTCTACAGCGGTCGAACGTCGCATCTGTCGTTGACCGGCGTCAACTGCAGAGCGCCGATACCCGGTGATATGCTGGCCGCCGATTTCACCCGACGTACGTGACACAAGGTGCCCCCGTGAGTAACCAGACCGAGGCCGTAAAAGCCTACCTGCTCGACCTGCAAGACCGTATCTGTGCCGCCCTGCAAGCCGAGGATGGCCAGGGCCACTTCATCGAAGACGCCTGGCAGCGTCCGGGCGGTGGCGGCGGGCGTACGCGGGTGATCGGCGACGGCGCGGTGATCGAGAAGGGCGGGGTGAATTTCTCCCACGTGTTCGGCGACAGCCTGCCGCCGTCGGCCAGCGCCCATCGTCCGGAGCTGGCCGGGCGTGGTTTCCAGGCGCTCGGCGTGTCGCTGGTGATCCACCCGCACAATCCCCATGTGCCGACTTCTCACGCCAACGTGCGTTTCTTCAGTGCCGAGAAGGAAGGCGAAGAGCCGGTCTGGTGGTTCGGCGGTGGCTTCGACCTGACCCCCTATTACGGCAACGAAGAGGACTGCGTGCACTGGCACCGGGTCGCCGAGCAGGCTTGTGCGCTTTTCGGCGCCGACGTCTATCCGCGCTACAAGGCCTGGTGCGACCGCTACTTCCATCTCAAGCACCGCGGTGAACCGCGTGGCATCGGTGGGCTGTTTTTCGATGATCTCAACGAGTGGGATTTCGACACCTGCTTCGCTTTCATCCGCGCCATCGGCGACGCCTACATCGAGGCTTACCTGCCCATCGTGCAGCGCCGCAAGGCCATGCCCTTCACCCCGGCGCAGCGTGAGTTCCAGGAGTATCGTCGCGGCCGCTACGTGGAGTTCAACCTGGTCTACGACCGCGGCACCCTGTTCGGTCTGCAGTCGGGTGGACGCACCGAGTCGATCCTCATGTCGCTGCCGCCGCAGGTGCGCTGGGGCTACGACTGGAAAGCCCAGCCGGGCAGCGAGGAAGCACGCCTGACCGAGTATTTCCTGACCGACCGTGATTGGCTGAACGACCAGAACCAGGCTTGAAGGTCGGCGCAAAAAGCTTCAGGCTTGCCGCCTTTGGCTTTTGCGCACGGAAATTTTCATGGATCGCTACGGTGTATTCGGCAACCCCATCGGCCACAGCAAGTCGCCGCTGATCCACCGCCTGTTCGCGGATCAGACCGGCCAGGCGCTGAGCTACGAAACACTGCTGGCGCCGCTGGATGATTTCGCAGGCTATGCCCGGGCCTTTTTCGCTGAGGGCCGTGGCGGCAACGTGACCGTGCCGTTCAAGGAGCAGGCCTACGCCCTCGCCGACAGCCTGACTGAGCGCGCCCGCCGTGCCGGTGCGGTGAATACCCTGAAGAAGCTCGAGGATGGCAGCTTGCTCGGTGACAACACCGACGGTGCCGGCCTGGTGCGTGATCTGACCGTGAATGCCGGCATCGACCTGCGCGGCAAGCGCATCCTGCTGCTCGGCGCCGGTGGTGCAGTGCGCGGCATTCTCGAACCTTTTTTGGCGCAGCAGCCGCAGACCCTGGTGATTGCTAACCGCACGGTGGAAAAGGCCGAGCAACTGGCCCGCCAGTTCGCTGACCTCGGCCCGGTGGTGGCTAGTGGTTTCGACTGGATCGATGCGCCGGTGGATCTAATCATCAACGGCACGTCCGCCAGCCTGTCCGGCGAGCTGCCACCGATCGCCGCCAGCCTGATCCAGCCGGGCCATACCTGCTGCTACGACATGATGTACGGCGCCGGGCCCACCGCCTTCAATCGCTGGGCCACGGAGCAGGGCGCTGCACGTACTCTCGATGGCCTCGGCATGCTGGTCGAGCAGGCCGTGGAAGCCTTCCACCTATGGCGCGGCGTACGTCCGGACAGCGCACCGGTCCTGGCCGAGCTCCGCCGCCAACTGGCTGCGTAGCACCACGCCCCGCCGCCGGTTTTTGCGTCTGGAGCAAGGCAGAAGCGGCCGGTGGATGCAGAGCTTTCTTTTTGTAGGAGGGGCTTTAGCCGCGAGCTCTTCACGCCTAGACAGGCACAATCGCGGCTAAAGCCCCTCCCACAAAAGCAGCAGCGCCCGATGACCGCTTCCGCCGTGATTCAGCCGGTCTGCCTCGTCCTTCCCTGGATCTTCGCTGGCGAGCTGCTTTCTCAGAAGCTATAGCGCGCCGTCAGCTTGAAATTACGCGGGTCGCCGTAGATGTCGTACGGGCTCCAACCGCCGTTGGCCACGCTGCTGTAGTAGGTACGGTCGAACAGGTTGTTGACGTTGACCTGCAGATCCAGCTGTTCGCTGGCCTTGTACCCGGCCACCAGGCCGACCACGGTGTAGGAACCCTGCTGGTTTTTCCAGGCGCTGGCACCGGTGCCACCCGAGGTGCGGATGCGGCTCTGCTGGTAGACATCGCCGCCAATGCGCCAGCGCTGCAGCTCACCGGGCAGGGTGTAGAGGGTCGACAGCTTGAACAGTTGGCGCGGTTTCTTGCGGTCGAAGTCTTCGCCTTCCCGGGCTGCGTTGGCGTCGCTGACGTATTGGGTCTGGGTATAGGTGTAACCGGCGGCGAGCTGCCAGTTGTCGGTCAGGGCACCCTGGATTTCCATGTCGATGCCGCGGCTGCGTACCAGGCCGGAAGCCTCGTAGCAGGCACTGGCGGGGCCTGAGCCGCACCCTTTGAAATCGGTCAGCTCCTGGGCGCGATTCTTCTGGTCGATTTGGAAAACAGCCAGGCTGGCGTTCAGTGCGCCACCAAAGTATTCGCCCTTGAGGCCGACTTCGTAGTTCTCACCCACTATCGGGGCGATCACCTTGCTGTCCAGGCCCTTGCTGTTCTGTGGTTTGAAGATATCGGTGTAGCTGACGTAGGCCGAGTGATTGGCATCCAGGTCGTAGACCAGGCCGGCATAGCGGGTCAGGTTGCGGGTGACCTTGTAGTTACCTTCGCTGTTTTCGCGGTCTTCGAGTTCGTACCAGTCGAGACGGCCGCCGAGAATCAGCGCCAGTGGTTCGCTCAGGCGCAGGCGGGTGCTGGCGTAGACGCTGTCCTGAGTGGTGGTCTCTGGAAGGCCGTAGCTGCCGGTGACGTAGTCCGGCTTGGCATGCGCACCTGGGTGCCACTCGAAGGGGTTGCTGCCCGCGTCGATGAAATCGCTCCAGGCCTTGCCGGAACGATAGTCCAGCTGGCGCTTGCTGACGCCTAGGGTCAGGTCGTGCTCTTGCCCGAGCAGCTGGAAGGGGCCGCTGAGCGCCAGGTCGTAGCCGGTTTCCTTCTGTTCCATGGCTTCCGTCCACAGATAGTGGCGGTCGTATTCCCATACCGAAGAGGCCAGCACGTCGGTGTCGGTTTTCGACTGCATGGCGGCCAGGCGCAGTTTCCAGTCGTTGGCGAAGGCGTGCTCCAGAGTGGCGAAGTAGCCGGTGGTGCGGTTGTCCGAGTACTCCCAGTCATGACCCAGGAAGGTGTCCCGTGGCAGTCCCAGATGACCGCCGCCACGGGCCATGGGCAAGCCGCCCCAGATGTAGTTGGTATGGTTCTTCTGCCGGTAGGCTCCGAGCGTCAGGGTGGTGCTGTCGCTGAGGTCGGCGTCGACCACGCCGTAGAACAGGTCGTGATCGTGTTCGACCGAATCACGGAAGCTTTTGGCGTCTTGCCGGGAGATCACCGTACGGGCGCGCAGGGTGCCGTTTTCATTGAGCGGGCCGCCGACATCCAGGGTGCCGGTGTAATCGTCCCAACTGCCGGCACTGCCGGTGAGCGTGCCCTGGAATTCATGGGTCGGACGCTTGCGCACCAGGTTGATGGCGCCAGCGGGGCTGCCAGAGCCCTGGGCCAGGCCAGTGGCACCGCGGACGATTTCCACCCGGTCATACATGGCCAGGTTGGCTTCGCCGCTGGGCAGGTAGGTCAGGAAGCTGGTGGGAAAACCATCGTACATGATGTTATCGACGTCGAAGCCACGGGCACTGAAACTCGGACGGCCGACGCCGCCGGAGCCGTTGAGGAAGATGCCCGGCGTGCTCTGGATCACGTCACTGATGCTGGTCATGGCCTTGTCGTCCATGCGCTTGCGCGTGACCACGCTGACCGACTGCGGCGTTTCGCGCAGGCTCAGGGGCAGTTTGGTGGCCGTCTGCATGGAGCCAGTGGTGTAGGAGCCGCTGTTCTCGGTGGTCGACGCCAGGCCTTGCCCGGTGATGCTGGTCGCGCCCAGCTCCAGGCTTGCGCCCGCTTCCTGCGGCGTCAGCAGGTACAGGCCGTTACCCTGCGGTGCAGCCTGCAGACCGGTGCCCTGCAGCAGTTGCCGCAGGCCGCCTTCCACGCTGGTGGCGGCGTTCAGGCCCGGGCTGCGTAACCCTTCCACCAGGCCCGGTTCGATGGGCAGGGTGATGCCTGCCTGACTGGCGAAGTCGGAAAGGGCACTGCTGAGGTTACCGGCCGGTACCTGATAGGCACGGCTCTGTTGGGCTGCCTGCTCGGCGGCTTGCAGCGAGGCCGCAGTCAGGCTGCCGCCTGCGATGATCAGACCCAGTGCGGCAGCGTGTACCGCCCGTGCCAGTGGTTGCATGCCCTGCGTCGTCGCCATGTTTCCGTCCCCGCCCTGTGAGAATGATGTGGTTACGGGAGGGACACGCAGCATTCATAAAACACGACAATGATTCTTCTTACGCGCTTGTACGCGCCGTGACGGTCACCCAATAGGCCGTGCGGTACTGGACGCTCACTGGCAATGTCTGGCTCAGGGCGCGGAGAATCTGGTCGGTGTCGCGCAGCTGGAAGGCGCCGGAGATCAGCAGCCCGGCCACCGCCGGATCGCAGCGCAGCAGGCCGGATCGATAACGATCCAGCTCGCTGATGAAGTCATCGAGGCGCATCTTTTCCGCGCGCAGCACGCCACTGAGCCAGTCGAGACGATGCTGTGCCAGTGTCACTGAGGGCTCTGCTGTGTGGGCGTTGACGTAGGTCTGCTGGCCGGCCGCCAGACGCAGCAGGCCGTCATCGCCTCGTGAGAGCCGCGGACGCACTTCGACAGCGCCCTCCAGCGCGGCGAGGTAGGTGCTTTGCGGGTATTGGCGCACCAGAAAGCGGCTGCCGAGCAGGGCGATTTCCGCTTCGGCGGTATCCACGATGAACGGCCGCCTGGCATGCTCGCGCGGCACCTCGACGAGCATCTCACCGGCGATCAGGCGTACGCGCCGCACGCTGTCGTCATAGGCGATATCGACCGCGCTACCGGTGTTCAGGCGAAGCTGGCCGCCGTCCGGCAGGCGCAGGGTGCGCTGCTCACCGGTAGCGGTGCGCTCGTCCGCCTGCCATTCGCGCCACGGCAGGCCGTGGTGTGCGGCGAGGCCGAGCGGGGCGGCGGCGATCAGCAGGGCAAGGGTCTTGAGCACCTGTCGCCGCTCCAGGCTACGCGGGTGCTCCAGTGCCGCTCTTGCGGCGCCTCCGGCAAGCTGCTGGGCGCGACCGCTGAAACGCTCGGCCAGTTGCCAGGCTCGTTCGTGATCGACGCTCCGTGCCCGCCACTCGGCGCAGGCAGCATGCTCGGCGGCGCTGGCGCCACTGTTCTGCAGGCGCACGAACCAGCCGGCCGCCTCACGGGCGACACGCCGGTCGATGGGCGACTCACTCATGCTGGGTGCCCAGGCTGGCGAGCACGATGCACTCCTCGAAGGCTCGTGCCAGATGGCGCTGAACCGAGCGCACGCTGATGCCGAGCCGGCTGGCGATCTCTTCCTGTGTATAACCTTCCAGCTGCGCCATCAGGAACGCTTGTCGGGCCTTGGCTGGCAGCACGGCGAGTACCCGGTCGACCTCGTCGAGGGCTTCGAGCACCAGGGCCTGATGTTCCAGCGATGGCGCCAACTCTTCCGGTATTTCCGCCAGCGCGGCCAGGTAGGCGTGCTCCAGCGAGCGGCGGCGGTAGAGGTTGATGGTCAGACGGTTGGCGATGGTGGCCAGATAGGCCCGTGGCGTCGTGAGGTTCAGCGGCTCGCCAGGCGCACTGCTGAGCAGGCGCACGAAGGTATCCTGGGCCAGATCCGCCGCATCGGCGGCATTGCCCAGGCGCTTGCGCAGCCACCCCTGCAGCCAGCTGTGGTGGTGGCTGTAGAGCTGATCGATGGCCTGATGCTGGTGGGGTGCCGATGAGGTCGAATGCACGGGATAGGATCGGTGGGAATGAGAATTCGTCGCATTCTATCAGTGTAACCCTGGGCTCGTGCAAACAAAGGCGTGGCTGGACTGCCTCCTGGGTATCGCCGCGCTCAACACCAGGCTACGGGCGATGTCAGTGTTGATCGGGCTATGCTGAATTCGTCATGTGCCGGGAGCAAAGGCATCAAGCCAGCGGCTGCTTCAGGTCTCACTGTATAACGTCAATATGGCCCTGCGGTCGCCGCAAACAAGGAGCTGAAGATGATTCGACTGACCCTGGCCGAAGCCGAAGAGCTGGCGCTTTCGATCATGCGCCATAACGGGTTCAGCGAGGCCCAGGCGCGTGCCGTGACCGCCACCGTGCTGGCGGGCGAGCGCGACGGCTGCGCCTCCCATGGTTTGTACCGTGTGCTGGGCTGCGTCAGCTCGCTCAAGGCCGGCAAGGTGGTGGCCGATGCCGAGCCCGAGGTGATCGACCAGGCGCCATCGATCGTCCGCGTGGATGCCCGCGGCGGCTTCTCGCAACTGGCCTTCCAGGCCGGGTTGCCAGTGCTCGAGGAGAAAACCAGGGCCAACGGCATCGCCGCGCTGGCGATCAACCGCTGTGTGCATTTCTCCGCATTGTGGGTGGAGATCGAAGCGCTCACCGAGGCCGGGCTGGTAGCCCTGGCCTGTAACCCCAGCCCCATGCCTGGGTCGCTCCGGCCGGTGGCAGCAAGCCGATCTTCGGCACCAATCCTATCGCCTTTGGCTGGCCGCGCGCCGGCAAGCACCCGTTCATCTTCGATTTCGCCACCAGCGCCATCGCCCGCGGCGATATCGAGCTGCACCGTCGTGCCGGCAAGGCCATCCCGGAGGGCTGGGGCATCGATGCCGACGGCCAGTCGAGCACCGACGCCGAGGCGGTCATGAACGGTGCCATGCTGACCTTTGGCGGGCACAAGGGCTCGGCGCTGGCCGCCATGGTGGAGCTGATCGCCGGGCCGCTGATCGGTGACCTGACCAGCGCCGAGTCCCTGGCCTATGACGCGGGCAGCAAATCATCGCCGTATCACGGCGAGCTGATCATCGCCCTCGATCCACAGCGCTTTCTCGGCGCGGCCGCCGATCAGCACCTGGCAAGGGCCGAGGCGCTGTTCGAGGGCATCGAAGGGCAGGGCGCGCGGCTGCCTTCGCAGCGTCGCTACGATGCCCGCGCCCGCAGCCTTACCGACGGCGTACAGATTCCCCAGGCGCTTTACGACGACCTCAAGGCGCTGCTCAATTGATGCTGTAGCCACGCCCACTCAGGCAGGCACCCAGGGCGCGCCGGTAGTAGTCGGTGGCGCTGGGGGCGGGTGCACTGATGGCGGTAGCCGGATCGAAACCGCTCTGGCTGACTGCCCAGCTGTGACACTCGTAGCGGTCGCGGGCCTGCAAGTCCGCGTTCTGGCCGCGGGCTGGATAGGCGATCACGTTGTAATTGGCCGCAGGGGCCGCCACGGCTACCGGCGGCGCCTCGACCACGATGTATTGCCTGCGGTCGGCGTTCCACATGTAGTAGCTGCCGGCGGCGACGAAGTACAGCGCGCTGCCGATCCACAGCTCACGGGCGTAGTCCGGCAGGCCATGACCATGCCGCGGGCCCGGGCCGCCCCAGCCTGGCCCAGGGCCGCCATGCCCGTGATATCCGCCTGGGCCCCCTGGGCCACTACCCGGCCCGCCGGGGCCAGCCACCGCGTTCAGGGAAAGCGTCGCCAGCAACAGTGCGGCAACGGCGGTACGGGGGAGACTTGCTTTCATCATGGGCTCCAGAGAATCGACAGCCCGACCAGATGGTTGGGCAGGATCGATTATCGGGAGGCCTGTGCAAGGTGACGTCAGGCCGATGTAAAGCTGGTGTAAACCCCGCGCGTTGCTACGGCTGCAGCTGTGGATAACTGCGCGGCGTGTACACCCACTCACCGCCATCGCCTCGGGGGAAGCGGCGGGTCTGGCTGGAGCCGATGATCACCAGGGTGCGCATGTCGACCATCTCTGGCGTCAGTTCACCAAGGCCGAGTACACGCAGGGCTTCGGCGGGGCGGCCGATGTCGCGGCCGAGCACGACCACCGTGTCGGGCGTGCGGTGCTGGCGGACGATTTCCAGGGCGCGGCCGAGCTGCCAGGGGCGGGCTTTGGAGATCGGGTTGTAGAAGGCCATCGCCAGATCCGCTGCGCCAGCATGGTCGAGGCGGGTTTCGATCACTGCCCAGGGCTTGAGGTTGTCCGACAGGGAGATCAGGCAGAAGTCGTGGCCCAGCGGCGCGCCGGCCTTGGCGGCAGTGGCCAGGGCAGCGGAGACACCGGGCAGAATTTCCAGCTCGACGCTGTTCCAGTCGACCGGTGCGCCCGCTTCTTCCAAAGCCTCCAGCACCGCCGCTGCCATGGCGAATACGCCGGGGTCGCCGGAGGAAATCACCACCACGCGGCGGCCACTGGCGGCCAGTTCGAAGGCATGGCGGGCGCGTTGCAGCTCTTCACGGTTGTCGCTGCAGTGGCGCACCTGTTCCGGGCGCAGCGGCTCGGCCATTTTCACGTAGGTTTCGTAGCCGAGCAGGTCTTCGGCTTCGTCCAGCGCGCGGCGTACCGCGGGGGTCATGTGCTCGGCGGCGCCGGGGCCCAGGCCGATCACGCTCAGGCGACCGCGGGGGCGGCCAATGCCTTGCGCCGCTTCAGGCGAGTCGGCCTGCAGCAACTGCAGGTTTTCGCTGTGATGCACCCGAGGTGGCAGTCCATCGTCAGCGCGGACGAAGCGCAGCGGTACGGCGAGGTCGCTGGCGACCTGGGTCAGGCGCTTGTCACCCATCAGCGCCTGGGGGGCTAGCAGGGCGGCCAGGGATTTCGGCGCTAGGCGCGAGTCTTCGAATGCCTGGCGGATGGGCGCGGCAAGGTCATCTGCCTGGTCGACCAGAACGAGCAGCGTGCGTGGATGGATCAGCAGTTCGTCAGCCTGCGCAGGGCGCTGTTCGGTGGTGATCCGCACGGTACGGCCGGCATCCTCGGCCAGTGGCAGGCTGGCTTCGTTCAGCCACGGCGCGGTGCCATCGATGCGCAGGCTTTCGCCGCCGAGCAGGTCGGAGACGAAGCGCTTGCCCTGCTCCAGGTCGGCCAGGGCATAACCGCTCGGCGGGTCGAGCAGGCAGGTGCCGAAGCGCAGTTCGCCACTGGTGGTGATGGCCGCGCTGGTTTCCAGCGTCGCGGCGATCTCCCTGGCCATGCGGTTGACGCCACCCAGGCCGCCAAGTAGCGGCACCACGGCGCTAGCGTCTTCGGCCACGGCCAGCACCGGTGGCTCGGCACCTTTGCTGGCGAGCAGCGGCGCCAGGCTGCGAATGACGATACCAGCGGCGCACAAGGCGATGATCGGCGTGCCGCTGCGGTACAGGTTGCGCAGGGTGTCGCCGAAGTCGTCGTAGGCCTGGTCGGCGTCTACCCGCTCACGCAAGCCATGGATAACGGCCTGTGGATAAAGTGCTTGGATGCGCCGTGCAGTGGCCAGCGCAGAGGTGCCGAGGATGACGATGGCGGGTGAAGAGATCATGGTTTATCCACTGTCAGGAACAGGCAGGCGAGTTCGCTGGAGTCATGTAGGAGCTGGCTTGCCGGCGAAGCGATCCGACCCGCAACACAACTATCGATTTGGCCATCGATATCGCCAGCAAGCTGGCTCCTACGGAAAAGGTGCTTACTGCGAGACAGCTGTTTCGGTTCAACCGCGCCACTTCTCACCGGGCACCACGATCATTGAAAAATACGGCGAGGCCATCGGTTCGACTTCATCCAGCGGCACGATGCGCTGGTTGGCCATGGTCGCCCGTTCCACGTAGTGAGCACGGTCGTGCAAACCAAGGTCCTGCAGCACGCGGCGGACTTTCTCGAAGTTGCGACCCAGCTTCATCACCACGGCGGCTTCGGCATCACGCAGGCGCTCGCGCAGCTCGTCTTCGGGCAGCACGCCGGAGAGCACCGACAAGCTCTGATTGCGGTACACCAGCGGCACGCCGAGCACCGCCGCGCTGCCGAGCATCGAGCACACGCCGGGGATCACCTGGGCCTCGTAGCGCTCGGCCAGGCGGTCATGCAGGTACATGTAGGAGCCGTAGAAAAACGGGTCGCCTTCGCAAATCACCGCCACGTCGCGACCAGCGTCCAGATGCTCGGCGATCTGCACTGCACAGGTGTCGTAGAAGTCGCTGATCACGCCTTCGTAAGTCAGCGGCGGTTCGAGTTTTTCGGTGGTTACCGGATACACCAGTGGCAGGCGCTGCTGGCTGTCGTCCAGGTGGCCTTCGATGATGCCGAAGGCGTTGCCGCCCTGGCCGACATTGGCCTTGGCCTTGGCCACGAAGTAGCCGACCACGGGTGACGACTTGAGCAGGCGCAGGGCCTTCAGGGTGATCAGCTCGGGGTCGCCCGGGCCTACGCCCAGGCCCAGCAGGCGGCCTTTGCCGGGGCGGTCCATACCGTTCATTACTCGACCTCCGTGGCCAGGGCGTTGACCGCGGCGGCGGCCATGGCGCTACCGCCCCGACGGCCCTGGACGATCACGTAGGGCACGCCATGCTCGGCAAAGGTGCTGGCGAGCAGATCCTTGGATTCCGCCGCGCCTACGAAGCCCACCGGGAAGCCGAGAATCAGCGCTGGCTTGGGCGCGCCCGCAGCCAGCATGTCGAGCAGATAGAACAGCGCGGTAGGTGCGTTGCCGATCACCACCACCGAGCCTTCGAGATGCTCGCGCCAGTGCTCCAGCGCCACCGCCGAACGGGTGTTGCCCAGCTTCTTGGCCAGCTCAGGCACGCCGGCATCGTTGAGGGTGCAGAGTACCGGGTTGGCCGCTTGCAGGCGCGCACGGGTCACCCCTTCGGCGACCATGCGCGCATCGCAGAGAATCGCCGCGCCATTGGCCAGGGCCTGGCGACCGGCTGCACCGGCACCCGCGGAAAAGCGCAGATCCTGCACCACATCGACCATGCCGCAAGCGTGGATGACCCGCACCGCGAGCTTCTCGAGATCCGCCGGAATAGCGCTCAGGTCGGCCTCGGCGCGGATGATGGAGAAGGAATGGCGATAGATCTCCTGACCATCGCGGATGTAATCGGTCATCGGGTGAAACTCCAGGTATCGGGAAGCGAGGCCAGCAGCTCGCTGGCTTCGTCGAGTGTCAGGTGGCGGGCCAGTGGCTCGCCGAAATTCGTGCTGTCCGCCTGGCGGGCGAACAGGTCGTAGCGGCCCTCGGCTACCGCCAGCAGGGTCACCGGCGCAGGGTGAGCGGCGGCGCAGGAGCGGCTGCAGCCGCTGAGATGAATACCCGCCAGCCGGCTGCGGGTCTTCAGCATCTCGGCCAGGCGGCGGGCATCGGCCTTGGTATCGGCCAGGCCTTTGGCACAACCGCTCGAGCCGGTACAGGCGATCACCCGTGTCAGCGGCGCATCGGCGTCGACCAACAGGCCGAGCCCCTCCAGCGCCTGGAGGGCTGCCTGTGCATCGGCCTCGGTAACATTGGGCAGCAACACGCTCTGCCAGGGCGTCATGCGCAGGCTGCCATCGCCCAGACGCCTAGCCAGAGCGGCGAGCCCAAGCAGCTGTTCGGCGTCGAGGCGGCCCAATGGAGGGACGCCGCCGACATACACGCGGCCAGGCTGGCGCTGGCCGCCGATACCGATATGGGCCTGGGACTCCGCCGGGCTGCGTCGCCAGTCATCCGCGCCCAGCAGCACGTCACCCAGGCGCTCCTTCAGGCGCTGCAGCAGCTCGGCGGCCGGGTGGCTGACCAGCAGGTGGCGCATGCGTGTCTGCTCGGGCGTGGCCAGTTCAAGAAACAGGTCGAGCAGCGCCAGCAGCAGCTCATCGGCATGGGCCTCGGGCACCACGGCCAGCGCGGGCACATCGCCAGGCGCTTGTGGCGGGCAACCGGCGAGACCGAACGCATAGCCGATGTGGCCCTCCAGCGGCAGGGCGCTGAGCCAGATATCGTGAGGGTGTTCGAGCATGGCCAGGCGTTCGCCGCCATCGAGCAGCAGGGCGAACTTGGCCGACAGCGCGTGCAGGCGCGGAGTGTTCTCCAGGGTCGTCAGCAGGCGTGCGGCCAGTGGCGACACGTCGACCAGCGCCGCCGGGTCGAGGCCAGCCGCAGGGCTGACCATCAGGTTGCGCACATCGTCGGCAGCGGGTGAGCGCGGGCCGAGGCCGGCGGCCAGCAGCTCGCCGATCAATGCGTCTTCACTGCCGGCGTGGATGCCGCGAATCTGCAGGTTGGCGCGGTTGGTGGCTTCGATCACGCCGCCTGCATGGCGTTGTGCGGCCTGGGCTATGCGCTCGGCTCCGGTGGCATCGAGGCGCCCGCAGGCCAGCTTGATCCGGCAGATGCCGCCATCCTTCGCCTGCACGATACGCAGCAACCCCGGACAGGCCGAGGGGCGAACAGCAGGGGATGGAATGCAAAAAGCCTGTTTCAACGGATCACCGGGGTCGGGTCACATGGGCATCCGTTCGAGGATAGGCCAGAGAAGGACGAGCTTCTATCACCGGAACACCCCGCCCGGTGTGGGCACATGCGACTGAATCCGTCGGCAGGTCTCCTGGCTCGCAGGTCATGGCGCGTGACCGGCCTTCCCGGTTTCCCAGTGGCGATTGGCACATGCGCTCGCTGCTACAGTTGCGGGGGCAGCCACGGCTGAAAACCTGCTCAATATCTGCTGCGCGTCGGCCCTGCTGCGTTAGAAAGCGACTCGAAATGCTCATTTACAGTCGTAAACTCCGCTTTCTCGCCCCTTTCTGCCTTGCATGGCTCTAGCTCGCTAGATATTGAACACGTTTTATATCGTGTTCCCTCTTAGGCCCGCGCCTACGTACCACGTAGCCGACGGACACCGACAGAGGCGCTATTATGCCCGCTTTGCCCGCCCGGATGAAAAGCCGCGTCGTCGGATACGAAGCAGAGCGAAGATCACTTTCGTTTTGGCATGAGAATGCAAAGGCTATTTTTGCCCCGTAGACGTAGGGTGAACGACGCTTGCCTACGCGGCCCGATCCGTCCACCGCCCCAGCGTTGCAAAGGTGGACAAGAGCGTTGACTGCGCGTCCCGATCCACCCTACAGAAAGCACGCTGGTGCCTTCATGGCTAATGAGTACGGGTAGTTCTGACAATTGAGGAAAGACGCATGACACCCTGGCTGACCGTCGTGGGCATTGGTGAAGACGGCTATGCAGGCCTCGGCAAGGCGGCGCGGCATGCGTTGCTGGCCGCCGAGCAGGTGTTCGGTAGCGAGCGCCAACTGGCACTGTTGCCGCACTGCATCCGCGCCACGCGCCTGCACTGGCCGAAGCCGTTTTCCCTGGCGCCGGTGCTGGAGCGCCGCGGCACGCCGGTTTGCGTGCTGGCCAGCGGTGACCCGATGTTCTTCGGCGTTGGCGCCAGCCTGGCCCGCGAGCTGCCGAGCGATGAGCTGCATATTCTGCCGGCGCCTTCCTCCTGCTCGCTGGCGGCGGCTCGCCTTGGCTGGCCACTGCAGAGCACAGCCCTGGTCTCGCTGGTCGGCCGCCCGTTGGCAGCGCTCAATGCGCAGGTTCATCCCGGCGTACGCCTGCTGGTGCTGAGCAACGATGGCGAGAGCCCGGCGGCCATTGCCGCATTGCTGCGCGAGCGTGGTTTCGGCCCCAGTCGGTTGAGCGTATTCGAACACCTAGGCGGTGAGCGCGAGCGGCGTATCGATGGCCTGGCTGATGGCTGGTCGCTGGCTCGATCTGCTGATCTGAACCTGGTGGCGATCGACTGCGTGGCCGGTGATGACGCCAGGCGCCTGCCGCTCACGCCGGGCCTGCCGGACGATGCCTATCGCCATGACGGACAACTGACCAAGCGCGATGTGCGCGCCATCACCCTGGCGCGTCTGGCGCCGCTGCCCGGCGAACTGCTGTGGGACGTGGGAGCTGGTTGCGGCTCCATCGGCATCGAATGGCTGCGCGCACATCCCGCTTGCCGGGCCATCGCCATCGAGGCTGACGAAGGCCGTCAGGAGCACATCGCCCACAACCGCGATGCCCTTGGCGTGCCGGGCCTGCAACTGGTGGCCGGGCGGGCACCCGAGGCGCTGGCCGGGCTGGCGGCGCCAGACGCCATCTTCATCGGTGGCGGGGTGACCGCGCCCGGCGTGCTGGAAAGTTGCTGGCGCGCGCTCAAGCCCGGTGGTCGGCTGGTGGCCAACGCCGTGACCCTGCAGAGCGAGGCGGCGTTGATCGCCTTTCGTGGCGACCAGGGCGGCGAGCTGACCCGTATCGAAGTGGCCCAGGCGCGCCCGCTTGGCAGTTTCGACACCTGGCGCGCCGCGTTGCCGATCACCCTGCTGCAGGTCAGCAAGCCGTTATGAGCCGCATCCTGCTACTGGGCGGGATCGGCGAAGCGCTGAACCTCGCCCGACGCCTCGGCCCCGCGCATGTCTACAGCCTGGCCGGGTTGGGCAAGGTGCCGGAAGACCTGGCTTGTCAGGTGCGCGTCGGTGGCTTTGGTGGTGCCGAGGGGCTGGCTGAGTTTATCCACAAGCAGGGCATCGATCTGCTGGTCGACGCCACCCATCCCTATGCCGCGCAGATCAGCTACAACGCCGCCCGCGCCGCGCGACAGGCCGGGATCGCCTGCTGGGCGCTGCGTCGTCCGGGCTGGCAGGCCTCGCCCGAGGATGACTGGCGCGAGGTGTTCGACTGGCCGAGCCTGATCGCCGCACTCGACGACTTTCAGCGCCCGCTGTTCACCCTCGGCCGCGAGCCACTGGAGCATCTGCACGAGATTCCCGCCCACCAGCACTGGACGGTGCGCTGCCTGCAGAGCCAGCCTGCCACGCCCCGTGCCGAAGTGATCGGCGCCCGAGGGCCGTTCAGCCTGGACGATGAGCGCGCGCTGTTCGAACGCCTCGATTGCGATGTGCTGGTGAGCAAGAACAGTGGCAGCGCCGCCACCGAGCACAAGCTGCAGGTCGCCCGTGAGCGTGGCTTGCCGGTGCTGGTGTTGCAGCGACCCTCGTTGTCCGCGGTGGATCGCGAGTTCACCGAACCCGAAGCGCTCTGGCAGGCGTTGCTGACCAATGGTGTCTAGCTCACTGCTAGACTGCCGCCTTTTTCTCGGAGCCTACCCATGACTACCACGCCCTACGCTCAGGTGCTGTTCGCCGGCACGGATCTGCTCGACGGCTCCTTTGCCGAGCTGTTTCGTGCCCGCCTGGTGGAGCTGCGTGGCGAGCCTGCGCTGGCCGAAGTCGTCGATACCGGTGCCGGTTATGACGGCCTCTGGCAGCGCGTGAAGGAGGGCAGCGGCAGGCTGCTGGTGATTGACCTGGAGGCGCAGAGCAGCAGCCAGCATGTCGACTGGCTGCGTAGCGAGCTGGCGAGCCTGACCGATCCTGCACGGGTCTTTGTCACCAGCCTGTTCGGCCAGCTCGATGCCGATGCCGCCGGGGCCGCCTGTGCACTGCTCGAGCGCCTGGAGCTGCATCTGGGCTGCGTCGATGTGCCGGCGCTGCCCGGCAGCCACGCCTGGTCGAAGATTCCCGCTCACCAGTACCGCGTGCTGCTGTGCAACGGCCCGCGCTGCACCCGCCGTGGCGCTCTGCCGCTGTGGAAAATGCTGCGCGAGAAGGTCAAGGCTGCTGGCCGCCTGGAGTGCGAGGGTGGTGTGCATATCACCCGTACCCAGTGCCAGTTCCCCTGCGATCAGGGCCCGACGCTGACGGTTTATCCGCCGGGCCACTGGTATCAGGTGCGCAGCGAGAGAGACGTGGTACGCCTGGTCGACGAGCAACTGGTCGCCGGCCGCGCGGTGCCCGAGCTGATGATGGCGCGGCCGTAGTCCGTAGCCTGGGTTGAGCACAGCGATACCCAGGGTCGGCCGATTACGCCGAGCCTATCGTCCCGGGTTACGCCTACGGCTAACCCAGGCTACAAAAGCCGCAGCATCCTCTACGCGACCCGCGCGCATTTCGGGCTAACATGCCGGCATCATAAAAATTCGAGTCGTGCATGACCGCCCTGTTTCTGCGTTATCGCATCGTCGCCATCGTGCTGTTGGTCATCTTCGGCCTGGCCGTCAGCCTGTGGCTGGCCAGCCGCTATGCCGAGCAGCGGGCCTGGGAGGATCGCAGCAGCGAGGCCCACGGCCAGTTGCAGCTGTATGCGCAATCGATCCAGACCCTGGTCGACCGCTTCCGCTCGGTGCCGCAACTGTTGTCCATGGACGGCGATATTCAGGCACTGCTGCAGGCGCCGGACGACCCGCAGCTGCGTGACAAGCTCAACCGCCGCTTCGAAATGCTCAACGCCGCGGCCGGCGCCAGCGTGCTCTACCTGATCGACCGCCAGGGCCATACCCTGGCAGCCAGCAACTGGAATGAGTGGAGCAGTTTCGTCGGCAGCAACTACGGTTTCCGCCCCTATTTCCAGGACGCCCTGCATCGCACCGCAGGCCGCTATTTCGCGGTCGGGGTGACCACCGGTGTGCCCGGCTACTTCCTCTCCCATGCGGTGTACGACGATAACGGCGCGGTGATCGGCGTACTCGTAGTCAAGCTGGAACTGGAAGAGTTGCAGCGCGAATGGGTCGGCCAACCTGGCGTGCTGCTGGTGGCCGACAGTTACGGCGTGGTGATTCTCAGCAGCCGGCCGGCCTGGCGTTTCCGCGCCCTGGATGAGCTCGACGAACTCGATCACGCCGAGCTGGTGGAGGTGCGCAAGTACGCTGAGCGTCCCCTGGAAGTGCTGTCCACGGAGCCTGGCCCGTATTTCGAAGGCAATGCAGACTGGATGAACATCGACGGCCCGGATGGCCGGCAGAGTTACCTGTGGCAGCGCCAGGAGTTGACCAGCGAAGCCTGGACGCTGCACCTGCTGATCGAGGAAAGCAGCCTGGGCGATACCGCCCGCAGCTATCGTCTGGCCGCGGCTGGCGTGTGGCTGACCCTGGTATTTCTGGTGCTGTTTCTGATTCAGCGGCACAAGAACCAGCGGCTGCAGGCGAGCATCCGCGAGAACCTCGAGCGTGAGGTGACCCTGCGTACCGCCGAGCTGCGAGAAGCCCAGGAGGGCCTGGTACATGCCGCCAAGATGGCGGCACTTGGGCAGATGTCGGCGGCCATGGCCCATGAGATCAACCAGCCGCTGACGGCCATTCAGATGCACCTGGGCAGCCTCGGCCTGCTGCTCGACAACGGCCGCGAGCGCGAGGCGCGCGAGGGCCTGATCCGCATCGATGGTCTGCTGCAACGCATGGCCAGCCTGACCAGCCACCTAAAGACCTTCGCCCGCAAGAGCCCCGCAGGGCTCAACGAGCGCCTGTTGCTCAGCGACGTGCTGGAGCAGGCGCTGTTGCTGCTGGCGCCGCGCCTGCGTAGCGAAGAGGTGGAATTGCGCCGCGAGATCCGCAGCGAGGCGCGGGTCTGTGGTGATGCGATCCGCCTGGAGCAGGTGATCCTCAACCTGCTCAACAATGCCCTGGACGCCATGGTCGACTGCCCGCGACGCATTCTCGGGGTAACCATCGAACTGCATGGGGACAGCTGTGTGCTGGAGGTCAGCGATGTTGGCGGCGGCATTCCCGAGGAGCATCTGGGTAACGTCTTCGAGCCGTTTTTCACCACCAAGCCGGTGGGCGAGGGGTTGGGGCTGGGGCTGGCGATTTCCTATGGCATCGTGCGCGATCTGGGCGGCAGCCTGGAGGCGCGCAACGGCGCCGATGGCGCCATCTTTATCCTGCGCTTGCAGCGCGTGGGGTGAACTGAGCGGGTTTGGCATTTCGTGTAACGACGCCGTGGCTGGCGGGCCGATGACCGGGCGCTACACTGCGCGATCCAAGAATAAGGAGGTGATATGGGTGGTCAGGTAATCGTCGTCGACGATGAGGCAGCGATCCGCGAAGCGGCGCAGCAATGGCTGGAACTGTCCGGGTTCAGCGTGCGCACCTGCGCCACTGCTGCCCAGGCGCTGGCCCTGATCGACGTCGACTTTCCCGGCGTGCTGATCAGCGACGTGCGCATGCCCGGCACCGATGGTCTGCAGCTGCTGGACAAGGTGGTCGCTTGCGACCGCGATCTGCCGGTCATCATGATCACCGGGCACGGTGACGTGCCCATGGCCGTGCAGGCGCTCAAGCAGGGTGCCTATGACTTCATCGAAAAACCCTTCACCCCCGATCGCCTGCTCGACACCGTGCGCCGTGCCCTGGAAAAGCGGCGCCTGGTCTGCGAGAACCGCGCCCTGCGCCAGCAGTTCGCCCTCAAGGACGGCATCGCCGCGCAGCTGCTCGGCGTGTCGCGATCCATGGAGCGTTTACGCCGGCAGATTCTCGACCTGGCCGGCACCTCCGTGAACGTGCTGATCCGCGGTGAGACCGGTTCCGGCAAGGAGCGCGTGGCGCGCTGCCTGCACGATTTCAGCGAGCGTGCCGACAAGCCGTTCGTGGCCCTTAATTGCGCAGCGATTCCCGAGCACCTGTTCGAGAGCGAGCTGTTCGGCCATGAGAGCGGCGCCTTCACCGGCGCCCAGAGCAAGCGCATCGGCCGTATCGAACATGCCGACGGCGGCACGCTGTTCCTCGATGAAGTGGAAAGCCTGCCGCTGGCGCAACAGGTCAAGCTGCTGCGCGTGCTGCAGGAAAAGACCCTGGAACGGCTGGGCTCCAACCGCAGTATCCACGTCGATCTGCGGGTGATCAGTGCCGTTAAGCCGGACTTGCTCGATGAAGTGAAGGCCGGGCGTTTCCGCGAGGATCTGCTCTATCGGCTGAATGTCGCCACCTTGCAGATTCCGGCGCTGCGCGAGCGTCGGGAAGATATCTCGCTGCTCTTCGAACACTTCGCCGAAGAGGCCGCACAGCGTCACGGGCGCACCCTCGAACCACTGACACCCGCCGAGCTTGCCGCCCTGCTCGGCCATGAATGGCCGGGCAACGTGCGCGAGCTGATCAACGCCGCTGAGCGGCATGCTCTGGGCCTGAGCGGCTCAGCTCAGGAGGAAGGCAGCCAGTCCCTCGCCGGGCAGCTGGAAGCCTTCGAGGCGCAGTGCCTGCACAACGCGTTGCTGCGCTGTCGCGGCAGCATCCTGCAGACCATGGAACTGCTGCAGGTACCCCGCCGAACCCTCAACGAAAAGATGCAGCGCCACGGCCTGCAACGCAGCACCTATCGTCCTGCCGGAAGCGGCGACGAGGACTGAGTAGCGTCTGATGGGCCGTTCTCTCTAGTCAGATCGTTCCCACGCTCTGCGTGGGAATGCCGCTTGGACGCTCTGCGTCCGATTCTCAATGCTGCCGGTTGGCTGAAAGCGGGCGCAGAGCGCCCAGGCCTGGGCTACCACGCTGGAGCGTGGGAGCCATCGATGAACCCAGCTTTGTAGGATGGATTAGCGAAGCGTAATCCGTCGTTCACCGCGAACAACGTTGCCGGCTTCATGCGGCGGATTACGCCTTCGGCTAATACGCCCTACCGAATCTGTCGGATCGCTCCCACGCTCTGCGTCCGCTTCTGAGAACCGTCGCTCTATCTGAGCGGAATCTTGCCGGTCGTCTACCGCGAATAAGCGGGGTTCCGCTGGTTTCATTCTCCCCCGAAACCCGCTACCGCTCTGGCCTGCGCATCTTCACCGCTGGCACGGCACCTGCAATGTCTCATGGGCAACCGGCCTCCAGCTCGGTGACCATAAAAAAGACAACAGGTCGTCTGCGGCAGAGTAATTTCCCTCTCTGTTCGCCGCTCTCCGTTCTCTCTGGTCATCGATCCCGAACCGGCTCTCTGACAAGAATAATCACGGAGAAACACCATGCGACTGACCAAGCGCTTCAGCCTCTTCGCCGCCGCTGCGGCCTTCACTGCCAGCACCGCGGTACTCGCCGCACCGACTTTCATCAACGTGCTGACCGGTGGTACCAGCGGTGTTTATTACCCGATTGGTGTGGCCATGTCGCAGCTGTATGGCAACGGCATCGAGGGCGCGAAAACCTCGGTACAGGCGACCAAGGCCTCGGTGGAAAACCTCAACCTGCTGCAATCCGGTCGTGGCGAAATTGCCTTTGCCCTGGGTGACTCGGTCGAGGACGCCTGGAACGGTGTGGAAGACGCTGGCTTCAAGGCGCCGCTGACCCGGATCCGCGCAATCGCCGCCACCTACCCGAACTACATCCAGATCGTTGCCAGCAAGGAATCCGGGATCAAGACCCTGGAAGACCTGAAAGGTAAGCGCATCTCCGTCGGCGCGCCGAAGTCTGGCACCGAGCTTAACGCCCGGGCCATCTTCAAGGCCGCCGGCCTGAGCTACAAGGACATGGGCCGGGTCGAGTTCATGCCGTACGCCGAGTCGGTCGAGCTGATCAAGAACCGCCAGCTGGATGCCACCCTGCAATCGTCCGGTCTGGGCATGGCGGCGATCCGTGACCTTGCGTCGATGGTGCCGATCACCTTTGTGGCGATCCCGGAAGACGTCGTGGCCAAGATCGACAGCCAGGCCTATCAAGCCAAGGTCATTCCGGCCGGCACCTACGACGGCCAGGATCAGGACGTGCCGACCGCCGCCATCGTTAACCTGCTGGTCAGCCACGAGAAGGTCTCCGACGAGGTGGCTTACCAGATGACCAAGCTGCTGTTCGACAACCTTGCCCGTCTGCGCACCGCGCATTCCGCAGCCAATGACATCGCTCTGGAAACCGCTACCGAGGCGCTGCCGATCCCGCTGCACCCGGGTGCCGAGCGCTTCTACAAGGAAGCCGGCGTACTCAAGTAACACGGATGCACGAGGGGCCGGGCCGGGTGTCCGGTTCCCTCTGTCATCGAATCGGCGCTCGGCCATTTCCTGAAAGGCAATGGCCCGCTGTTACTCCAGCTGCATCGAGAGTCTATCCATGAGCGATCATCCAGGTCTGACCGGCAACCCCAGTCAGTGGCCCAAGGCCGTGTTCTACGTCGCGATCCTGTTTTCGGTCTATCAGATCATCGGGGCCGCCTTCCATCCGTTCTCCAGCCAGGTGCTGCGCGCCGGGCATGTCGGCTTTGTTCTGCTGATGGTGTATCTGTGCTTCCCCCTGCGCGGCCAAGGACGCCCGTGGACGCCGCTGGCCTGGGTGCTGGGCCTGGCGGGATTGGGCACGGCGATTTATCAGTGGTACTTCGAGGCGGATCTGATCCAGCGTTCGGGCGACCTCACCACCTTCGACATGGTGGTTGGGGTGACCTTGCTGGTGCTGGTATTCGAGGCGGCGCGACGGGTCATGGGCCTGGCGTTGCCGATCATCTGCGGGTGCTTCCTGGCGTACGGCCTGTTTGGCGAGCACCTGCCCGGTGACCTGGCGCACCGCGGCTATGACTTCGATCAGATCATCAATCAGCTGTCCTTCGGCACTGAAGGTTTCTACGGCACGCCGACCTATGTGTCGGGTACCTATATTTTCCTGTTCATCCTGTTCGGCGCCTTCCTCGAACAGGCGGGGATGATCAGGCTGTTCACCGATTTCGCCATGGGCATGTTCGGTCACAAGACCGGCGGCCCGGCCAAGGTGTCGGTGGTTACCTCGGCCCTGATGGGCACCATCACTGGTTCGGGTGTGGCCAACGTGGTTACCACCGGCCAGTTCACCATCCCGCTGATGAAGCGCTTCGGCTACAAGGGCACCTTCGCCGCAGCGGTGGAGGCCTCGGCCAGCATGGGTAGCCAGATCATGCCGCCGATTATGGGCGCCGTGGCGTTCATCATGGCCGAGACCATCAACGTGCCGTACGTCGAGATTGCCAAGGCGGCGCTGATTCCAGCCCTGCTGTGGTTCGGCTCGATCTTCTGGACCGTGCACCTCGAAGCCCAGCGCCTCAAGCTGGTCGGCCTGCCGAAAGACGAGTGCCCGGATCCGTTCGCGGCGATCAAGGAGCGCTGGTACCTGCTGATCCCGCTGGGTGTGTTGGTGTATCTGTTGTTTGCCGGCTTCACCCCGATGTTCTCCGGCACCGTGGGCCTGGCCCTGACCGCTATCGTCATCCTCGGCACGGCGATCGTCATGCGCGCCAGCAACCTGTGGCTGAAGATCGCCTTCTGGATTGCTCTGGGTCTGGTCAGTTCCGGCTTCCTCAAGTTCGGCATTGGCGTGGTGTTCGGTGTGATCGCGGTGCTGGTCGCTGGCTGCTTCTACGTCAAGGGCGGGCGTGAAACCCTGCGCGCTTGCGTCTGGGCTCTGGCTGAGGGCGCGCGCCATGCGATACCGGTAGCGGTTGCGTGCATCCTGGTGGGCGTGATCATTGGTGTGGTCTCGCTGACTGGCATTGCTACCACCTTCGCGGGTTACATCATGGCCATCGGTGAGGACAACCTGTTCCTGTCGTTGGTACTGACCATGCTCACCTGCCTGATCCTCGGCATGGGCATCCCGACCATTCCCAACTACATCATCACCAGCGCCATCGCCGCGCCGGCGTTGCTGGAGCTGGGTGTGCCGCTGATCGTGTCGCACATGTTCGTCTTCTACTTCGGTTTGATGGCCGACTTGACGCCACCGGTGGCACTGGCCTGCTTCGCAGCCGGTTCGATCGCCAAGGAGAACGGCCTGAAGATCAGCCTGTGGTCGGTGCGCATCGCCGCCTGCGGCTTCGTCGTACCGTTCATGGCAGTGTATGACCCGGCGCTGCTGATGCAGGGTGATGACTGGGGCGCGATCCTCTACATGTTCATCAAGTCGGTATTTGCCGTCGGGCTGTGGGGCATGGCGGTGGTCGGTTACCTCTATGCGCCGCTGCGGGCCTGGGAGCGTCTGCTGGTGTTTGCTGCCGGTGCATCGCTGGTGATTCCGGCCTCGGTGTTCAGCTACGACCTGCTGGGTCTGTATAACGTGACCACCGATGAAATCGGCTTCCTGGTCGCGGCTGCGGTCATTGCCCTGCATGTGCTGCGCGTGCGTCGTCAGCCGGCGCTGGCGGCCGCTTGATCGGACTGTGCATGGGGTTGGCCGGGGTGGTCTGGGCGCAAATGCCCGTCCCGGCCTTTACCCTGGCCTGGGATCACAGCATCGAGAAGATTCGCTGGGAGGAGGATTACCGCGTCAGTGCCGAGGGGTTGTTGCTCGGTGAGGCGCGGGTCAAGGGTTCGGGCGCCGGCATGGAGATTCCTGACGGCGCGGTATTGCGTGGTGGTGCCTGGCACTACCAGCGTCAGTTGCCGCCTCTGCAACCGTTACGCCTCGGGCGTACGCCCGAGGCGGGCGACTATCAACTTTGCGATGCCCAAGGCTGCCAGCCTTTCAGCGAGTGGCTCGGCCCACCGACGGCAAGCCAGCCAGCGGTGGAGCTTTGGAGCTGTGAGGGGGCAGGGGGAAGGCGCTAGCGGACATTCGCGTAACTTGTGGGAGGGGCCGGGCGGCGATCCGCTTTAGCCGCGAGCTCTTTACGCCTAGCTAGGCACAATCGCGGCTAAAGCCCCTCCCACAAAAGCAGCAGCGCCCGATGTCCGCTCCCGCTACGAAACTGTCCCTCTACCCACGGCTTAGATGATCAACGGCTGCGGCGCATCTCTGTCAATTCAGTCCTCAAGGCTCGGAGTTCCTCAAGGATCATCTGTTCGCGCTGCACCCGTGCCTCCGCTTCGGCGTCTGGCCCCTGGGCGTCCTGCATGGCGTTGACGATCACCGCGATGAACAGGTTGAGCATCATGAAGGTGGCGATCAGTACGTAAGGGATGAAGAACACCCAGGCCAGCGGATAGACCTCCATGATCGGTCGCACCGTGCCGCTCGACCAGCTGTCCAGGGTCATCATCTGGAACAGCGAATACAGGCTAGCGGTCAGCGAGCCGAACCACTCGGGGAAGCGCTCGCCGAACAGCTGCGTGGCCATCACCGCCGACACATAAAAGATCAGACTCATCAGCATGATGATGCTGCCCATGCCAGGCAGCGATGCGAGCAGCGCTTGCACGACCTTGCGCATGCTCGGGTTGATCGACACCAGACGCAGCACCCGCAAAACGCGCAAGGCCCGCAATACGCTGAACGGCCCGCTGGCCGGAACCAGGGCGATGCCCACCACGATGCAATCGAACACCGCCCACGGATCACGCAACAGGCCGATGCCACGGGCCGCGAAGCGCAGCGCCAGCTCGATCACGAACACCGCGAGAATGAACATATCCACAGGCAACAGCAGCCAGCCCCACTCGCTGACGATCTCCGCCGAGGTCAGCATGCCGAGGATCGCGGCGTTGATCAGGATCAGCACGGTGATCAGACGCTGCACCGGGGTGCCGTCCATCACCTCGGCCAGTTTCAGGCGCCAGGCGGCGTTCGGGGAGGGTTGGGGGCTATTCATGGGCAAGCGTCAGTCGATGTCCGGTTCGGGCAGGAGGCTGATGATTCTAAGGTTTCAGGCTGGCAGTAATCAGGTGCAAGCGGCATTTCAGCAGGGATTTCGGGTTACGCATTGTTACGGCGGCCCGATCTCACGACCCCGGCAGCTCTCCGATTACCCGGATGACCGCTGGGCAAACACCTTGAACAGATCAACTTCTTCGCTCTCCGGTGGGGCCAGGCGCAAACGCTGTTCGATATTCAGCAGGTGTTCCTCCATGCACAGCGTCGCCTGCTGAATATTACCGTCGAGCAGGGCCGTGGCCAGGGCTTCATGCTCGTTGTGCGAGCACTGGATGCCGCTATGGTTTTCATACAGAGCGATGATCAGCGAGCTGCGGGCGATCAGGCCTTCGAGCATTTCGCCCAGGGTGCTGTTGCCGGCAATACGTGCCAGCAGGCGATGAAAGTCACCTGACAGACGTATGAACTCAGGTTTGGCCGGTTCGTGCCCGAGTGCCAACTCGGCCTTCAGGTGTACTTCGATGGCGCGGCGGTCGGGGGCTTGCATGCGCTTGCAGGCTTCTTCGATCAACGCCTTTTCGATCACCCGGCGGGCGGCGAACACTTCGCGGGCCTGTTGCGGCGTGGGCTCTTCGACAAAGGCGCCACGGTTCATTTCCAAACGCACCAGCTTGAGGTGAGCCAGATCGCGCAGGGCACTGCGGATGTGATTGCGATTGGCCTGGAACACCTCGACCAGATTGAGTTCGGTCAGGCGTGTGCCGGGCGGCAGACGCTGCTCGACGATGGCGTCGTAGATCGCGTTATAGATGCGTTGCACTTCAAGAATGACGTGACTGGCCATGGGCGATGCTCTTTTACAGGGGAAGCCAGGGCGGCTGGCGCTAGGGTGCAGTGTAATTGTTAACAATTCGGTGGCAAAGGGGGGAGCGTTGTACCAACTGGTGCACAGCTTTATCGGGTTGCCCTATTGTTGTGCGATTAGGCGGGAATTATCCCAGTAGCGTCGATGCGCGCAGACGTCTTTAGGCTGATAGAAAAACTATCCGGTTTTCAGCCGGATACACCGGGCAGCAAAATTACGGCACGTTTTATATGCGCTGGAATGAACGCATGGCACAGCGGTTGCTAACACTTGATTTGTAATTGTTAGCAATTTTAGGCGGCAAGCATGTCTGGGAAAGGTCAGGTCGAGCTCGTGGCGGTGCACAAGTCCTACGGTGCGCGGGTGGCGGTCAGTGATATCCATCTGAAGATACCCAGCGGCAGCTACTGCTGCCTGCTCGGCCCCAGCGGCTGCGGCAAGAGCACCACCTTGCGCATGCTGGCCGGGCACGAAGAGGTGAGCGAGGGCGATATCCTTATGGATAACCGCAACGTCACCGAGTTTTCGCCGACCCAGCGCGGCACGGCGATGATGTTTCAGAACTACGCGCTGTTCCCGCACATGAGCTGCCTGGACAACGTCGGCTTCGGCCTGCGCATCGCCGGCATGGCCAAGGCCGAGCGCCACGCCAAGGCCCGCGAGCTGCTGGCGCTGGTGAACATGCAGGACTACGCCGAGAGTTATCCCGAGCAGCTTTCCGGTGGTCAGCAGCAGCGCGTGGCACTGGCCCGTGCACTGATTACCCAGCCGGATGTGGTGCTGCTCGACGAGCCGCTGTCCGCTCTCGACCCGTTCTTGCGGATTCGCATGCGCAAGGAGCTCAAGGCGATCCAGAAGCAATTGGGGCTGACCTTCATTCACGTCACCCACTCCCAGGAGGAAGCCTTCGCCCTGGCCGATCTGGCGGTGGTAATGGACGGTGGCAAGATCCAGCAGGTCGCGCCGCCACGGGAATTGTTCGAGCGGCCGGCCACTCCTTTTGTCGCGCAATTCATCGGCGGCCACAGCCTGATGCGCGGCGAGCTGACTAAGCGCGAGGCTGATCGCGTGGTGCTCAGCGTCGAAGGTGTAGGGCAGGGCAGCCTGAGCCTGGCGCAACTGGGCGACGCCTATGCCGAGGCCACCGTAGGTACGCCGCTGGCGTTCTCGGTGCGCTGCGATCACCTGGACATCCTGCCGCCTGGCAGCGTTCCGCCGGCTGGGCAGTTTGGCCTGCCGGCAAGGGTCTGCGATGTCGAGTTCCAGGGCGCCTTCATCTATGTCGAATGCCAGACCGCCAGCGCTACGCCGCTGATGGTTTACCTGGCCGACCGCCAGTGCCAGGTACCCGAGGTGGGCGCCGAGGTCACCCTGGCCTGGGATGCCACGCACCTCAACCTGTTCTCCCCACAACACGCCAACCCGACCAAGGAGGTTCACTGATGAGCGAGCACGACGACAGCACCCCGCAACTCCCCGCCGAAACCCCGCAGGTGGAATCCGCCAAGGGATTGTCCAGGCGCAGCCTGATCAAGGGGCTGGGAGTGGCCTCGGCAGTGGCCGTGGGCTCCGGCGCGATCACTGGATTTCCGATGATCTGGGCGCAGAACATCAAGAACATCACCTTGCGTCAGTTCGGCACCGGGGTGTCCAACCTCAACGACATCGCCATGAAGGCCAAGGAAGATTTGGGTATCACCCTGCAACTCACCGCGCTGGACTCCGATGCGGTGGCGCAGCGGGCGGTGACTCAGCCACGCTCCTTCGACATTGCCGATATCGAGTACTGGATCGGCAAGAAGGTGTACCCATCCGGCACCATGCAGGCCATGGACACCCGGCGCCTGAAGAATTTCGACAAGATCTCGCCGCTGTTCATCAACGGCAAACTGAACGCCGATTCGGTGATCGCCCAAGGCACGGCGCCGCACACCGTTGGCTTCGTCGAAAGCGCCGATTCGCTGAAGTTCGCCAGTGAGCCGACCCGCTGGATGACGCTGGTGCCGACCATCTACAACGCCGACACCCTGGGCATTCGCCCGGATCTGGTCGGGCGCCCGATCAAGAACTGGCGCGACATCATGGATCCGGCCTTCAAGGGCAAGACCTCGATCCTCAACATCCCGTCCATCGGCATCATGGACGCGGCGATGATCTGCGAATCCATGGGTGAGATCACCTACGGCGACAAGGGCAACATGACCCAGGCCGAGATCGACAAGACCATCGCCATCCTCATGCAGGCGAAGAAAGACGGCCAGTTCCGCGCCTTCTGGAAGAGCTTCGATGAGTCGGTGAACCTGATGGCCTCCGGTGAGGTGGTGATCCAGTCCATGTGGTCACCGGCCGTGGCCGCCGTGCGCAGCCGCGGTGTGGCTTGCACCTACCAGCCGCTGGAAGAGGGCTATCGGGCCTGGGGCGGCGGCATTGGTCTGGCCAAGCACCTCAGCGGTCTGGAGCTGGATGCGGCCTATGAGTACATCGACTGGTACCTGTCGGGCTGGGTCGGTGCCTACCTCAACCGCCAGGGCTACTACAGCGCTGCGCCCGAGACCTCCAAGCAGTACATGAGCGCCGATGAGTGGGGCTTCTGGATGGAGGGCAAGGCCGCCCAGAGCGACATTCTCAGCCCGGACGGCAAGGTCATGGAAAAGGCCGGCGCTGTGCGTGATGGTGGCTCCTATGAGCAGCGCATGGGCAGCGTGGCTTGCTGGAACTCGGTGATGGACGAGAACCGCCACATGATCCGCAAGTGGAACGAATTCATCGTTTCCTGAGCCGGCCGTAGCGGTGGATGACGTTGTTTCATCCACCGCTACGCCTGCGACACCCTACTTTTCCGCAGCCTGGATTCGATATGCGCACCGGACTCGCCAACATCAGCCACCTGCAAGCCCTGCCGCTGGCGCTGACCCTGCTGCTGTTCCTGGTCTTTCCCATCACGGTGATCGTGGTGGTGAGCTTCTGGGACTACGACTCCTACCAGTTGATCCCGGATTTCATCTTCGGCAACTACCAGTACCTGCTGTCATCGCCGACGACCTTGCAGGCCTACCTGAATACCTTCAAGTACGCCCTGGTGACCTGGCTGATCACCCTGACGCTGGGCTTTACCGTGGCCTACTACCTGGCCTTCCACATTCGCAGCAACAAGGTGCAAACCTTGCTGTTTCTGCTGTGCACCATCCCGTTCTTCACCTCCAACATCATCCGCATGATTTCCTGGATACCGCTGTTAGGGCGCAATGGTCTGGTCAACAGCAGCCTGATCGGTGCCGGGCTGATCGACCAGCCGCTGGAGTTTCTGCTGTACAGCGATTTCTCCATCGTTCTGGCCTATGTGCACCTGTACACCCTGTTCATGGTGGTGCCGATCTTCAACACCATGATGCGTATCGACCGCCGCCTGATCGAGGCTGCGCGGGACGCCGGCGCGCAGACCTGGCAGATCCTCCTGCTGGTGATCGTGCCGCTGTGCAAGTCGGGCATCCTCATCGGCAGCATTTTCGTACTGACCCTGGTGATGGGCGACTTCGTCACCGTGCGCATCATGGGCGGCGGCCTGCATGCCTCGGTCGGCGTGCTGATCCACAACGAGATCAGCTTGCTGCAGTACCCGGCGGCTGCGGCCAGTGCCGTGGTGCTGCTGGCCACGGTGCTGCTGATGCTGGTGGTGATGTTCCGCCTGGTGGATATCCGCAAGGAGCTATGACCATGAAATCCACGGCACGGCCGTTGAGCTTTTATTGCCTGAGTCTGTTCTTTGGCCTGTTCGTACTGTTTCTCTACGGGCCGACCCTGACCATCGGCATTCTCTCGTTCCAGGGGCCTGACGGCGGGCTGACCTTTCCCATGAACGGCGTGTCCCTGCATTGGTTTCACAACCTGTTCCAGGCCCAGCAGGTGGGCGATTTCGCTGGCGCCTTCAGCCGCTCGATTCTCCTCGGCATCGCGGTGATGGCCTGCACCCTGGTGTTCTCGGTGCTCGCCGGGTTCGCTTACCGGCGCCCGTTCGCTGGCAGTCAGGCACTGTTCTACCTGACGTTGGCGAGCCTGATCATTCCGTCGATTCTGGTCAGCCTGGGCATTGGCCTGATGTTCGATCGCCTCGGCTGGGAGCCGATCTGGTACAGCTCGGCCTTTGGCGCGCACCTGACCTGGACCCTGCCGTTCGGCCTGCTGATCATGTTCGCCGTGTTCAACCGCTTCAACCGCGCCTACGAAATGGCTGCCCGCGACCTCGGCGCGAGCGCCTGGCAAACGGTACGCCTGATCGTTCTACCGCTGATTGCCCCGAGCCTGTTCGGGGTGGCGCTGTTCGGCTTCACCCTGTCCTACGACGAGTTCGCCCGCACCCTGATGGTCTCCGGCAGCTTCAATAGCCTGCCTCTGGAAATCTTCGGCATGACCACCAACGTCACCACGCCGGTGCTCTATGCGCTGGGCACACTGACCACACTGTTTTCCCTGGCGCTGATTGGTCTGGTGCTGCTGTTGATGAGTTTTAGCCAGCGTATGAGAAAACCCGTATGAAAATTCGCGTGATCAACCCCAATGGCTCGGCGGGTATGGCCCATTTACTGGAGGCAACCTGTCAGGGCATCAAGGCCGCGGATACGCAGTTGAGCGTGATCCATCTGCCCGGCTCGGTGGCGAGTATCGAGGGCGCGGCCGATGGCGTGTACGCGGCCTATCACCTGCTGGGGGCGATGCGCCAAGCTCAGGAAGAAGGCGTGCAAGGCGTTGTGATCGCCTGTTTCGACGACACCGGCCTGGACGCCGCCCGAGAGTTGGCCAGTGGCCCGGTGCTGGGTATCGGCGAAGCGGCCATGCACGCGGCGAGCATGCTGAGCGTGCGCTACTCGATCCTCACCAGCCTGCCGCGCTCGATCCATATCATCGAGCGCAACATGCACAGCTATGGCCTGCAGCGGCGCTGCGCGAATATCCATGCGGCGGATATTCCGGTGCTGGAGCTGGAGCGTGACCCTGCCCATTACCTGCGCCTGCGCGATCTGGGCCGGCAGATTCTGCGCGATGACCGCAGCGAATGCCTAGTGATGGGCTGCGCTGGCATGAGCCAGTGGGCGCAGCGCCTCCAGGAGGATCTTGGCGTGCCGGTGGTCGATGGGGTGCAGGTGGCGCTGAAGTGGGTCGAGGCGCTGGTGCAGTTGCGCCTGGGCAGCAGCAAGAGCCTGAGCTATGCCTGGCCGCGCGAGAAGGTGGTGTAGCGGCTGTGCCGCTGGCACATTTTCTATCACCTCTAAAGCAGCCTAAGGAAGAACATGACTCCACATTATCCCCGCGACCTGCGCGGATACGCAGGCAACCCGCCTCAGGCAAAATGGCCGGGGAATGCGCGAATCGCCGTCCAGTTCGTGCTCAATATCGAGGAGGGCAGTGAAAGTTGTGTGCTGCATGGGGATCCGCAGAGCGAAACGTTTCTTTCCGAGATCGTCGGTGCGCAGAGCTTTGCCGATCGGCATATGAGCATGGAGTCGATGTACGAATACGGCTCCCGTGCCGGTGTGTGGCGCATCCTCGATGAATTCCAACGCCGCCAACTGCCGCTTACCGCCTTTGCCGTCGCCATGGCCCTGGAGCGTTGCCCGGACATCACCCAGGCGTTGGTCGCACGCAACCACGAAATCGCCAGTCACGGCTGGCGTTGGTTGCATTACCAGAACACTCCGGCCGATCTGGAGCGCGAACACCTCGAGCGCGCGGTCGAGCTGATTACCCGCCTTACCGGCGCCGCACCGCTCGGCTGGTATACCGGTAGAGACAGCCCCAACACGCGGCGCCTGGTGGTCGAGCATGGCGGCTTTCTCTACGACAGCGATTATTACGGCGACGACCTGCCGCTATGGAGCACCGTAGAAACTCGCGACGGTACCCGTCAGCCTCACTTGATCGTGCCTTATACGCTCGACGCCAATGACATGCGCTTCTCGAGCCCGGGCGGATTCAACAGTGGTGACCAGTTCTTCGCCTACCTGAGAGATACTTTCGACGTGCTCTACGCCGAGGGCGAAACGGCGCCGAAAATGATGTCGATCGGTCTGCACGCACGGCTGATCGGTCGCCCTGGGCGTTTCCGAGCATTGCAACGCTTCCTCGATCATATCGAAGCCCATGATCGTGTCTGGGTGGCGCGTCGAGTCGACATCGCCCGGCACTGGGTCGAGCATCATCCTTACCAAGCGTAGAAACGCACTGCTTCGCCAGGGCGGTTGGCTGGGTATTTCGAAAGACGCCTGCAGCAGATAGGAATCAGGGTATCGAGAGCTGCCGAGCCTGAGCGGATTGCTGAATCCATCGAAGATCATTAGCCTGCGCTTTTTGCCTGGGCCGGGTGGCCCTGACCAACACGACGGATGACGGCATGAGCGAGCAGGGCGACAACATCACGTATTACCTGGAAATGCACAGCCCCGAGCAGGTGCGTGGCAAGGCGTTGCCGGATGATTTGCAGATCGTCGAATGCCGGATCAAGCAGTTCCAGCTCAACCGCTTTCTCTACCAGTTGGTGGGCGGGCCTTGGGAGTGGACGGACAAGCTGTCCTGGTCGGACGCGCAGTGGCGCGAGCTGGTCGAGACTGACACTCATCGTACTTGGGTGGCCTACCACCAAGGCGCCATCGCCGGTTACTACGAGCTGCAGCGTGACGCCGAGGGCTCGGTGGAAATTCTCTATTTCGGTCTGGCCGAAGCGTTCTTCGGCCAGGGCTTCGGTGGCCCGCTGCTGACCCACGCGCTGCAGTCCGCTTGGGCCTGGTCGGGTACTCGGCGGGTCTGGGTACACACCTGCACCTTCGATCACCCCAGTGCTCTGGCCAACTATCAGGCACGCGGGCTACAGCTGTATCACCAGGAAGTCGAAGGCTGATCAGGCATTTCTGTAGTGACATCCTGAGTGCGCTGCTGTCGGAGATTAGGCGAGCCACGTCGCGGTCACCGAACGGAGTCTTACATGCCGATGCCTAGTTTGAAGTTCCTGCCACTCTGCCTGCTGGCGCTGCCGTTCATGGCGACAGCTCAGCAGCAGATCCAGCCCGGTCTCTGGGAGATCACCTCGAAGAACATGCAGCTGGGCGGCAAGGCCCTGCCGAGCAGCGACGTGATGCTGCAGCAGTTCAAGAACCTGCCCCAGGCGCAGCGCGAGATGATGGAGCGGGCGATGGCCCAGCAGGGTATCCAGTTGGGCGAAAAGGGCGTGCAGTACTGCATCAGCCAGGCGCAGATCGATGCCCAGAACATCCCCTTGCAGGATCCCAACTGCCGCCAGCAGATCACCTCGCGCGACAACGATCGCTGGGTGTTCAATTTCACCTGTCCGCAGGGTCAGGGGCAGGGTGAGGCGCATTTCCTCGACGACAAATCCTTCACCTCCAAGGTCAGCGGCGAATTCGACAGCGGTGCCGGTCGTCAGCAGGGCAGCATGGAGTCGGACGCCCGCTGGGTGTCGGCCGATTGCGGCGCGCTAAAGCCGCGTCAGCCTTAAAGTATTGGCGAGATCAGCCGCGCTACGCGCATGCCCAGTTGTTGAAGGCGATGCACCTCGCGGCGGTCGGCGCCGACCAGTTCGCGGGACTGGCTGAAATCGTTCTCGAGCATGCTTTCGACCTGTCGGGCGAACTCTGCGTCGACCGTCACCAGAGTGATCTCGAAGTTAAGGCGAAAGGAGCGGTTATCCAGGTTGGCGCTGCCCACTACGCCGATATCCTGATCGATCAGCACGACCTTCTGATGAAGGAAACCCGGCAGGTAGCGAAAGATCCTCACCCCGGCGCGCAGCGCTTCCAACGCGAACAGGCTGGACGCTGCATAGACGATGCGGTGATCCGGCCGCGACGGCAGCAGAATACGCACGTCCACGCCGCGCAGCACGGCCAGGCGCAGCGCGGCGAACAGCGCTTCGTCGGGAATGAAGTAGGGGCTGGTCAGCCAGATGCGTTCGCGGGCTGCGTTGAGCATTTCCACGAACAGCAGTGAGCAGGTTTCCTGGGCGTCCGCCGGGCCGCTGGTGATCACCTGGCAGAGCATGCCTTCGTCCGGATAGCGCTCGGGCAGCAGCAGCGGCGGCAGTTTACGTGTGGCCCAGAACCAGTCCTCGGCGAAGGATTCCTGCAGGCAAACCACGGCCGGGCCGTGCACTTCGACGTGGGTGTCACGCCATGGCGAGAGGCTCTGCTTCTCGCCGAGATACTCGTCGCCAACGTTATGGCCGCCCAGGAATCCCCGCTCGCCATCTACCACCACGATCTTGCGGTGGTTACGGAAGTTCAGCTGGAAGCGATTGAACAGGCTGCCGCCGGTGGGAAAGGCGTGCATGTATACACCGCCTTCGCGCAGCCGTTTGATATAGCGCCGCGGCAGGGCATGGCTGCCGACTGCATCAAAGAGAAAGTGCACCTGCACGCCGGCAGCTGCGCGTTCGAGCAATACTTCCTGCAGGCGGCGCCCAAGCTTGTCGTCGTGGACGATGAAGAACTGGATAAGGATCACCTGGCGCGCCTCGGCCAGCGCCTGGAAGATCGCCTCGAAGGTCGCCTTGCCATCGATCAGCAGGCTCACCTGATTGTTTGCCAGGCAGGGCATGCGACCCAGCCGCGGCAAGGCGCGTAGCTTCCCGTAGGCTTCCGACTCACCAGCGGCGATGGCTTCTGCAACCCACGGTCGCCAGTCAAGGGCGGCCATGGCCTGGTGCATCTGTTTGTCCACCTGGCGGCGGGCTTCGATGTAGGCGTAAAAACGGCTACGCCCGAAGACCACGTAGGGCAGTAGCGTCAGGTAGGGCATGAAGAACAGCGACAACGCCCAGGCGATGGCGCCCTGAGCGGTACGTACGGTAAGGATCGCGTGCACGGCAGCTATCGCCCCGAGGCCATGAATCGCCGCGATCAGATAACCGAAGAAATGCTGTATGCCGAATTCCATTGCCGTTCGCTTATTGGCTGCTGTGCCAGCATAGACCACGCTATCGACACGACGTCACCGATAGAAATCAGCGTTTCACGTGAAGCCCGGGTGATTCATGCCGCCCGGTAGCCGGCGCTTCGGGATATCTGGGCCGCGCTGGTCAAAAGGGTTTCACGCAGGGTCTGGCGATTGGCTTCGTCGTCCATCACGGCATCCGGCCCGGACAGGTTGATGGCGGCGACGATATGCCCGCTGTGATCACGTACCGGAGCGGCGATGGCGGTGGAGTAGTCCGAGCGATGCAGGACGAAGCCACGGGCGCGATCCTCGTCGCTCATGCGCAGCAGCTCTGGCAACGTCTTCGGTGCGGGGGCCGGGTAGCCGTCCAGGCGTACGTGTGCGTAGAGCCCCGCCAGAGCGTTTTCATCCAGCTCGCTGAGCAGTACGCGGCCCAGGGCGGTGACGTGGCACGGCAGGCGTGTGCCGATCGGCACGTTGACCGACAGTCGCTGGGCGGCGAAGGCACGGTACAGATAGACCACCTCGGTGTGTTCGCGGATGCCCAGATGGCAGGACATCGAGGTACGGTCGCGAAGGGTGTTGAGGTGCGGCATGGCGATATCCACCAGGTCGCGACTGGCCAGGTAGGCGAAGCCGTCGCACAGCACCTGGGGGCCAAGTTCGTAGTTGTTGGTGCCTAGCTTGTTCAGGTAACCCATGTCGGTGAGGGTGACCAGAATGCGGTAGATGGCCGAGACGCTGACGCCCAGGCGTTCGGCGATGAGGTTGCTGCTCAGGCTGCGCTCGCTGGCATTGAACATCTGCAGGATGCCAAGCCCGCGTTGCAGCGCGGGGACGCGGTAGTCGGTCAGCTCTTCTTTATCGGCGGCCATGGGCGAATCTCTTTCATGGATGGCTCCCGCGTTCCGGCGTGGGAGTATCAGGTGCGTCACAGGGTCAGCAGCGGACGCGGAGCGTCCTTGGCAGGCGTTCCCACGCGGGAGCGTGGGAACGATCATCGGCCTTATTGCAGCGCTTCGATCCCCGCCGGCTTGCCACCGAACTCGTCCATGGCGTCCAGCAAGGCGCCCCACAGGTAGTGGGCGGAGGCGCGGTCGCAGAGAATGTGGAAGATCGGCAGGGCTTCCGTGCCGGCATTGACCACGATGGCATTGAGGCGCGCGATCGAGGTCTGTGCCACCGCGCCGATCGGAAAGGCGTCGGCGCGCAGGTCTACGCCGCAGACCTTGGCCAGCAGTTCCGGCAGGTGCGCACCGGTCAGTGCCAGCCAGGCGTGGCTATCCTGACGGGGCAGCAGATAGCAGGCCTGTTCGCTGTGCGTCCACGCCTGCTCTTCGGCGGCGATACGGGCGCCGCCATCGGTCAGGCTACCAAGCAGGAAGTACTCGGTCTGCGACAGCCGCAGCACCGCCTCGTCACCGTCCTGCACACGCGCCCGGTTGGGCATGTCCGGTAACTGATAGCCCCTGCCTTGCAGGTAGCTGGCGCTGTCGGCGCCACGGAAACCGACCCGTGGCAGGTTGCTCAGGTCGATCAGCGCGCAGCGTTGCAGTTGTTCGGTTTCGTCACCGCTGCCGTGGCGGGCAACGAAGAGCCGTTCACCGATCTGGGTCAGCTCGGCTTGGCCGTACAGGCTGTAGATAGGGCTGCGTTCGGCACAGCCCTGGATATTCAGGCTCATGGTCACAGCTCCTGACGCTTGGTTTGTGGATCGAAGAACGGCAGTTTCACCACGCTGGCCTGCACCACCTCGCCGCCTTCCACGCGAATTGGAATCTGCATGCCCGGCTCGGCCTGATCGGCGCCCGCGTAGGCCATGCCGATGATTGCGCCGACGGTTTCCGAGTACTCGCAGGACGTCACGTTGCCGCTGATATCCGGGCCCTTGAGCACCAGATGGCCTTCCAGCGGTTTGGCACTGCCCCTGGGCAGGGTGAAGCCCACCAGTTTGCGCTTGAGGGGCTGCGCTTCGAGGATCTCGATGGTGCGTTTGCCGACGAAGAACGGCTTCTTGCGGCCGATGGCCCAGCCCATGTCGATCTCCGCAGGGTGGGTCATGCCATCGGTGTCCTGGCTGATGATCACGTGGCCTTTTTCCAGGCGTAGCAGGCGCTGGGTTTCCACGCCGAACGGGCGGATACCCTCGGCCTTGCCGGCCTCCATCAGCGCATCCCAGAGGTGCTCGCCGAAGCGCGCCGGCACGTGGATCTCGTAACCCAGCTCGCCGACGAAACCGACCCGCAGCAGCCGCGCCGGTACCCCGGCAACGCTGCCTTCACGCACGCCGAGATAGGGGAAGCCCTCAGCGCCAAGGTCGACATCGCTGCAGACCTTTTCCAGTACCTGGCGCGACAGCGGCCCGGCCAGGTTGACCGCGGCGAAGGCGGCACTGACGTTGGCGATGTCGACGTTCAGGCGCCACTGCGCATTCCACTTGAGCATGCTGCGGTAGACGCGATCCACGCCGCTGGTGGTTGCCGATACGTAGAAGTGCTGCTCGGCCAGGCGGCAGGCCACCCCGTCATCGATCACCACGCCATCCTCGGCGGTCATCAGCGCGTAGCGGGTACGGCCGACGGCGAGCTTCTTGAAGCCGAAGGTATACATGCGTTCCAGCAGCTCGGCGGCATCCGGCCCGCGGATGTCGAGGCCGCCCAGGGTGGACACGTCGATCAGGCCGACCTTCTCACGCACATGGCGGGCCTCGGCCTGCATGCAGGCTTCACGATCTTCAGCCTTGCCGTAGAACGCCGGGCGCTGCCAGACGCCCGCGGGCATCAACCTTGCGCCGAGCTCGACATGGCGGCGGTGCATGGCGGTCTGGCGATAGGGGTCGAAGCCGCGGCCGGCGATGTGCGCGAGCTTCTCTGCCGAGAAGGGCGGGCGGGCCGTGGTCACGCCGGTTTCGCTGACGCTACGACCGGTGGCATCGGCGACCAGGCGCGCCGTGGGCAGCGCCGAGTGGCGCCCCTGGGACGGTCCCATGCCGACGGTGGAGAAGCGCTTGACCAGTTGCACGTCGCGGTAGCCGTGACGGGTGGCGTTGACGATATCGCGGATCTGCAGGTCTTCGTCGAAGTCGACGAACTCCTTGCCCTGGGGGTGGGCGAAGATCGGCCAGGGGAAGTTGACCCGGCTGTCGTCCTTGTCCGCGCCGTCTACCGGAGCGCCGCCCAGATCGAGGTCGACGAGGGCTTCGCTGGCGGCGCGCTGACCGTCGGCGATTACCCGTTGCAGGTCGTGGCGGCCGTTCACCGAGCCGGCTACGCGGAGAATCTTCGGCAGATTATGGATCGAGAACGCCGCATGTTCGTCGGCGTAACGCAGGCTGCCGCCCGCCTGGCAGAGCAACTGGTAGACCGGCATGTAACCGGCGGACATGCACAGCAGGTCGCAATCGATCCGCGTGCTGGCCTCGGCCACCTTGCCTTGAGCGCTGATACGCCTGACGTCGACAGCGCTGATGTGGCGCGCGTGCTTGTCGGCGAGCGCTTCATACACGGTGTGGCCGGCGTGACAGGGAATGCCCTTGGCCTGCACCGCAGTGACCAGGCCGGGGGTGTCGATACGCTCGCGCATGTCGACCACCGCGGCGACCTCCACACCCGCATCAAACAGGTCGAGGGCGGCCAGGTAGCCGTCATCGTTGCCGGTCAGTACCACCGCGCGTTTGCCCGGTTTCACCGCGTACAGGCGCATCAGGCGCTGGGCGGCGCTGGTCAGCATCACGCCCGGCAGGTCGTTGTTGCGGAAAATCACCGGCTGGTCGAAGGAGCCGCTGGCGATGATGCACTGCCTGGCGCGCACCTTGTACAGGCGGTTGCCCTGGATCACCGGCAGGTAGTTATCGGCGAACCAGGCGTTGCACAGGGCTTGGTCGAGCACGCGGATATTGGCATGGCCCTTCACCGCACTGACCAGTTCTTCACGCAGGCCCATGGCGGCGTTGGCGTCGAGGCCGAAGCGGGCGTAGGTCAGCGAGCCGCCGAGTACCGGGTTCTGTTCGATCAGCAGTACCTTGGCGCCACCGTTGGCCGCGTGCAGGGCGGCGGACAGGCCCGCGGGCCCGGAGCCGATCACTGCCAGGTCGCAGAACAGGTAGGCCTTGTCGTGATAGGTCGGCTCGAACTTGAGGTCGAGCACGCCGAGGCCAGCCTTCTTGCGGATCAGCGGTTCCCAGCGCTTCCACATGCCCTTGGGCTTGTAGAAGGCGCGGTAGTAGAAACCGACCGGCATGAACTTGGAGAACTTGCCGAGAATCGCGTCGCGGTCCTTCTCCAGGCTGCCATTGACGTTCTGTGGGGTGACGCTGATACCGGCAGCGATCGGGTGGTCGTCCGCCAGCACGTTGGGCTCGTCCGGTAGTTGCACCAGGGTATTGGCGTCCTGGCCGGCCATGGTCAGCGGGCCCCGTGGGCGGTGGTACTTGAACGAGCGTGACAGCAGCCAACGACCATCGCCAGCCAGAGCGCTGGCCACGGTGTCGCCGGCAAAGCCCTGGCACGAGCGGCCGTCGAAGCTGAAGGTCAGTGGTCTGTTGCGGTCGATCAACAACCCCATGGGGGCGGGCAGGCGGTTCATTGGGCGGCCTCCGGTGCGGCGAAATCGACACGCTGGTCGAACAGTTCACGAGGGTCGAAGGTACGCAGGATCTCGTCGCTGCCGGTGTGGCGCTCGGCCAGGAACCAGTAGCTCGACGGCGTGTGCATCCACCATTCGGTGACCACACCGAGCAGGTTCTCGCTGTTGAACACGTAGTCGGCCCATTGCGCGACGCTGCAGGTCGTCGGGTTGGGCATGTGCTTGAGTTCGCCGCCGTAGGTGAATTCGCTGATGTTGCGCGGCCCGTTGAGCGGGCAAGTCATGATCTTCATTGGCTGTAACCCGTCAGTGGCTGGCCGCCGTGGCGCCCATTTCGTTGACCTGCTGGAAGCGGCTGAAGCGATCCAGGCCGAACGGCGCGATCAGCTCCGGAACCTTGCCGCCGCTGGCGACCAGCTCGGCCATGGTCTTGCCGCAGATCGGCGTGGCCTTGAAGCCCCAGGTTCCCCAGCCAGCATCGAGGTAGTAGCCGTCGATGGGCGACAGACCCATGATCGGGCTGTAGTCCGGGGTCATGTCGGTGATGCCGCCCCACTGGCGCATCAGCTTGGCGTTGGCCATAAAGGGGAACATCTCGACTGCCGAGGCCAGCAGGCTTTCCTTGAGATCCAGGGTCGAACGGCTGTTGTACAGCGGGTAGGGGTCGGAACCTCCGCCAAAGACAATCTCGCCACGGCTGGTTTGCTGCACGTAGCAATGCAGGGCCGAGGAGCTCACCAGCGGATCGAGGAATGGCTTGAACGGCTGCGTGACCATCGCCTGCAGCGGATAGGTGTGGATAGGCGCCTTGATATTCAGCTTGTTCATCAGCAGCGAGCTGGTACCGGCCACCGCCTGCACCACGCAGCCGCACTGAATGGTGCCGCGGTTGGTCTTCACCGCGCGAATGCGCCCGCCCTCGACGACGAAGTCCTGTACCTCGGTGAGCTGGTGAATTTCCACCCCACGCTTGGCTGCGCCCTTGGCGTAGCCCCAGGCCACGGCGTCGTGGCGCGCGGTGCCGCCGTCGATGTGCCAGAGGCCGGCGAGCACCGGAATATGGCCGGGATCCAGATTCAGGCTCGGCACCAGCTTGCGGATCTGCTGGCGATCGATCATCTCGGTACGCCCGCCGAAGTGCTTGTTCACTTCGGCGCGCTGGCGGAACGCCCGCACGCTGGCGTCGGTGTGGGCCAGCGTGAGCTGGCCACGGCCGGAGTACATGATGTTGAAGTCGAACTCGTTGGAGAGGTTCTCGAACATCCGTACCGATTCGATATAGAACTTCACGCCCTCGCTGGTCAGGTAGTTGGAGCGGATCACCGCGGTGTTGCGTGCGGTGTTGCCACCCCCCAGGTAGCCTTTCTCCAGCACCGCGATGTTGCTGATGCCGTGGTACCGCGACAGGTAATAGGCGGTGGCCAGGCCATGCCCGCCGGCGCCGATGATGACCACGTCGTAGGAGGACTTGAGCTCCTTCGGTGCGGGCAGGTCGACCTCGACGGGATACTCCGACGACAGGCCGTATTTGAGCAGCGAGAAAGGCATCAGCGAGCCTCCTGAATGGCCTGGCCGGTCTGCTGACGGGCGGCGAGGACGGTGTTGTGCATCAACATGGCGATGGTCATGGGGCCGACTCCACCGGGTACCGGGGTGATGGCCGCGGCCACGGGCTGCACGGCAGCGAAATCCACATCCCCGACCAGGCGGCTTCTGCCGTCTTCCTCGATGCGGTTGATGCCGACGTCGATCACCACGGCACCGGGCTTTATCCAGCTGGCGCCGATCATTCTCGGGCGGCCGACGGCGGCGATCACGATGTCCGCCTGGCTGCACAGCTTCTGCGGCTCGATGCTGCGCGAGTGCACCACGCTGACGCTGCAGTTGGCCGCCAGCAGCAGCGCGGCCATTGGCTTGCCGACGATGTTCGAGCGGCCGACCACCACGGCGTGTTTGCCGGAAAGATCGCCCAGGGTGTCACGCAGCAGGCGCATGCAGCCGGCTGGCGTGCAGGGTGTCAGCACCGGTCGGCCCTGGTTGAGGCCGCCAACGTTCTCGCTATGGAAGCCATCGACATCCTTACTGGGGTCAATGGCTTGCAGCACGCGTACTTCGTCGATGTGTGTGGGCAGTGGCAACTGCACCAGGATGCCGTGCACGGCCGGGTCGGCATTCAGCGCGCCGACCACGTCCAGGACCTCGGCGGCACTGGCTTCGGCCGGCAGGCGATATTCGAGCGAGCGAATGCCGACTTCACCGGCGCGCAGCACCTTGTTGCGCACGTAGACGTGGCTGGCAGGATCGTCACCGACCAGCACCACGGCCAGCGCCGGCTCGACGCCCTGAGCGTGCAACTGCTCGACCTCTGCCCGTACGTCGGCGAGTACGCGGGCGGCCGCGGCCTTGCCGTCGATCAACGGGCTCATCGGAAGATCACCGTGCGGTCGCCATTGAGGAACACGCGGTGCTCGATGTGATATTTCACCGCTCGCGACAGCGCCACCGTTTCCGTATCGCGGCCAATGGCGACCAGATCGTCAGGCCTCAGGGCGTGATCCACGCGCTGCACTTCCTGCTCGATGATCGGGCCCTCGTCGAGATCCGAGGTGACGTAGTGGGCGGTGGCGCCGATCAGCTTCACGCCGCGCTCGAACGCCTGGTGGTAAGGCTTGGCACCCTTGAAGCCGGGCAGGAAGGAGTGATGGATGTTGATCGCCCGGCCAGCCAGCTGCTTGCACAGGTTGTTGGAAAGAATCTGCATGTAGCGCGCCAGCACCACCAGGTCGGTGCCGGTTTCATCGACGATCTTCATCAGCTCGGCTTCCTGCCCGGTCTTGGTGTCCTTGGTCACCGGCAGGTAGATGAAGCGGATGCCCTCGCGCTCGGCCATGGGGCGCAGGTCGAGGTGGTTGGAGACGATGGCGGTGATCTCCATGTTCAACTCGCCCTTCTGATGGCGATAGAGCAGGTCCGCCAGGCAATGGTCGAACTTGCTGACCATCAACAGTACGCGCGTGGGCTTGCTGGTGCTGTACAGGCCCCAGGTCATCTCGAAGGCGCTGGCCACCGCGGCAAAGCCTTCCTCGATCTTCGCCAGGTCATCGGTCACGCCGGTGTTGAAACGGAATACCGCGCGCATGAAGAAGGTGCTGCTGACCTCGTCGTCGAATTGCGACATCTCGCTGATGTAGCACTGATGCTCGGCAAGAAAGGACGCCACCGCGGCGACGATGCCCGACGTGGCCGGGCAACTGATCTTGATCACGTACTGATTCTGGGCGTGCTGCATGTCGGATCCTCTGAAGGGTCGGCGGCAGGGAATTCTTCATGGGTAAATGCGTGGTTCGTCTATAAAAATATTTTCTTGTGACGAATCTAATTTTCTTGATGGTGATTTTTATAAGCGAATGTTTTGTTCGTGTCCATGCCTGTGGAGAATTTATTTATCCCCACAGGAATTTATAGGATGTGGTCACGAGGATAATGGCGAGGACGTCATCGCTGTTCCCGGCGCCAGTCCGCAGCCAGGTCGCGGGTTCGTCTCTGAGGCGAGAAAACGGAAGGGGTATGGCGCCATCAGCCAACCAGCTCTGTTCGACCTGGAGGGCGCGCTGGAAGAAGGGCGTTGAGTGCGACGTGCGAAAGCGGCCGGTCGCGATCTCGTGGGAGGGGCCGGGCGGCGATCCGCTTTAGCCGCGAGCTCTTTACGCCTAGCTAGGCAAAATCGAGGCTAAAGCCTCTCCCACAAAAGCCCTGCTCACCGTCCGCTTCCGCCTGATGATGGCTCCCACGCTCCAGCGTGGGAGCCCAATCCAGGGCGCTCTGCGCCCGCAAGGCCTCGACATCGGACGCAAAGCGTCCCTGCAGGCATTCCCACGCGGAGCGTGAGGAACGATCAGATCGAACCCCGCAGCAGATGGCCGCTTGCGCCTTATAGCCGCCGAATGAACTCGGCCTTCACTCCTTGCCGTAGTTCATGATCGACAGCAGGCGGATCGGAACCTGCACCAGCTGTTCCGGGCCGTGGGGGACTTCAGCGTCGAAGGTCAGGCTGTCGCCGGCCTGCATGGCGTAGAGTTGGTTGCCGTGGCGATAGACCAGTTCACCTTCGAGCAGGTGCAGGAACTCGGTACCTGGGTGAGAGAAGGTCGGAAACTCCTCGCTGGCATCGTCCATGCTGACCATATAGGCCTCGAAGCTCTTCTTCGGCCCGCGGGTATGGTTCAGCAGATGGTAGGTGTGACCCTTCTCGGTACCGCGGCGCACCACTTCCAGGCCTTCTTCGGACTTCACCAGCAGTGCACCGCTACCTTGCTGATCGTATTGGCTGAACAGCTTGGACATCGGCATGCCCAGCACATCGCACAGTCGGCTCAGGGTATCGAGGCTGGTGGATACCTGGGCGTTCTCGATCTTGCTGAGCATGCCCTGGCTGATGCCGGCGATGCGCGCGACTTCGGCGATCTTCAGTTCCTGAGCCTGGCGCTGACGGCGAATCTGCATGCCCAGGTATTGCTCTAGTTTCAGGCGGGGTGGGATATCTGTCGGTTTGCTCATGCGAGGCCATTTTCTAATTATGAATAATAAATTCGCACCAGGAATGATCAGGCTGCTTCGCAACGGTGCACGCCGGGCGGTGTGAGATTCCTGCTATGAAAGCATTTTTCCTCTGCGGATAGAAGAAAACCCGCGCGGCAGCTGGCTCGCATGCGTTGTGCTGAAAATTGGCAAGTTGATTGCATTCTTATTGGGAAAGTTAATTTCCTAATCGGAATAATCATCGAGTCGACAGGAGGCACATGATGTTGCCAAGCGAAACCCAGCGGGTCATCGAGAAACACGCGATCAAGTATGTGCTTGCCCAGTTCGTGGATATCCATGGCTCGGCCAAGACCAAGTCGGTGCCGGTGTCGGGCCTCGAAGCGGTGGCGGAAGCTGGGGCAGGGTTCGCTGGCTTCGCCATCTGCGGCATGGGTATGGAGCCCCATGGGCCGGACTTCATGGCCAAAGGCGATCTGTCGACCTTGATTCCCGTGCCGTGGCAGCCGGGTTACGGCCGGGTGGTGTGCATCGGGCACGTCGATGGCGAGCCTTGGCCGTACGACAGCCGTTATGTCTTGCAGCAGCAGGTGGAGCGTCTCAAGGCGCGCGGCTGGACGCTCAATACCGGCCTGGAACCCGAGTTCAACCTGATGCGCCGTGACGCCAACGGCACCCTGCAGCTGGTCGACGCCAGCGATAACCTCGACAAGCCGTGCTACGACTACAAAGGCTTGTCGCGCTCTCGCGAGTTTCTGGAAAAGCTGACGGAAGCGCTGCAGCCGGTCGGCTTCGACATCTATCAGATCGATCACGAAGACGCCAACGGCCAGTTCGAGATCAATTACACCTACAGCGACGCCATGGAGTCGGCTGACCGCTTCACCTTCTTCCGCATGGCGGCCGGCGAAATCGCCAACGATCTGGGCATGATCTGCTCGTTCATGCCCAAGCCGGATCCGAAGCGTGCTGGCAACGGCATGCACTTCCACCTGTCCATCGCCAGTGCCGAGAGCAAGAACCTGTTCTTCGATGCCAGCGACAAGAACGGCATGGGTCTGTCGAAACTCGCGTATCACTTCGCCGCTGGCTTGCTGGCTCACGGGCCGGCGCTTTGCGCCTTCGCCGCGCCGACGGTGAATTCCTACAAACGCCTGGTGGTCGGCAACTCGCTGTCCGGGGCCACCTGGGCTCCGGCCTTCATCGCCTTTGGTGCCAACAATCGCTCGGCGATGGTGCGTGTGCCCTACGGCCGCCTGGAGTTCCGCCTGCCGGACGCCGGCTGCAATCCGTACCTGGTCAGCGCCGCGATCATCGCCGCTGGGCTGGACGGTATCGACCGGCAACTGATGCCCGATCAGATCTGCAACGAAAACCTCTACGCACTGGGCCTCGAAGCGATTGCCGCGAAAGGCATCAAGACCCTGCCGCAGTCGCTCAAGGAAGCCTGCGACGCGCTGGAAGCCGACCCGCTGTTTGCCGAAGTCATGGGCAAGGAGATCGTCGGTGAGTTCATCAAGCTCAAGCGCATGGAGTGGGTGGAATACAGTCGCCACGTCTCCGACTGGGAGATCAAGCGCTACACCGAATTCTTCTGATCCGACCTTCTCTTCAACCGTTTCCGGCGCCCGCCCGTGGGTAGGGCGCCTTCTGCCCAGGAGTTTTTAGCTATGTGTGGAATCGTGGGGCTTTACCTGAAAAATCCGCAGCTGGAATCGCAGCTCGGCAAGCTGTTCGAACCGATGCTCGAGGCCATGACCGACCGCGGCCCGGACAGCGCCGGCTTCGCTATTTATGGCGATGAAGTGGCCGATGGCTGGGTCAAGCTGACCCTGCAGGCGACCAGCGAAGGGTATGACTTCAAGGCACTGGTTGCCGCGCTGCAGGACAAGCTCGGTGCCGAGCTGGACTGGTTCCAGAACGCCAGCGCCATGGTTCTGAAAATCAAGGCCGAAGAGCCCGTGGTACGTGCCGCACTGGTCGAACTGGCGCCGGGCGTGCGCATCATGAGTGCCGGGCAGAGCATCGAAATTCTCAAGGGCATGGGCTTGCCCAGAGAGATTTCCGCGCGCTTCGGCCTGGCCTCGATGAAGGGCAGCCACATCATCGGCCACACCCGCATGGCTACCGAAAGTGCCGTGACCATGGAGGGCAGCCACCCGTTCTCGACCGGTGCCGACCTGTGTCTGGTGCACAACGGCTCGCTGTCCAACCACTTCCGTCTGCGTCAGGAACTGCGCCGCGAAGGTATCCACTTCGAGACCGAGAACGACACCGAGGTCGCTGCCGGTTACCTGGCCTGGCGTCTGCAGCAGGGCGACTCCCTGAAACAGGCGCTGGACAACTCACTGGAGGCCCTCGACGGCTTCTTCACCTTCGCCATCGGCACCCGCAACGGCTTTGCGGTGATCCGCGACCCGATCGCCTGCAAGCCGGCGATCCTCGCCGAGACCGATGACTACGTCGCCATGGCCTCCGAATACCAGGCGCTGTCCAGCCTGCCGGGTATCGACAAGGCCAAGGTCTGGGAGCCCGTTCCCGCCACCCTGTACATCTGGGAACGCAAGAAGGAGCACGCAGCATGAAAACTATCGACCTTTCCAGCGCCAGCGTGCGTGACCTCAATCAGGCGCTGCATGACCAGGTCAAGGCGGTCAGCGATCGCGAGTGGCTGGTAACCCACCCCAACGGCGCCCACAACCTCGCGGTTGGCGTCAACGAAGCCATCTCCATCGATATTCAGGGGCATGCCGGCTACTACTGCGCGGGCATGAACCAGAAGGCCTCGGTCACCGTGCACGGCAACGTCGGCGTGGGCTGCGCCGAGAACATGATGAGCGGCTACGTGCGGGTCAAGGGCAGCGCCTCCCAGGCTGCTGGTGCCACCGCTCATGGCGGCCTGCTGGTGATAGAGGGCGATGCCGGCGCACGGTGCGGCATTTCCATGAAGGGCATCGACATCGTGGTCGGCGGCAGCATTGGCCACATGAGCTGCTTCATGGGCCAGGCCGGGCGCTTGGTCGTATGTGGTGATGCTGGCGATGCGCTGGGCGATTCGTTGTACGAGACCAGGATTTTCGTCAAAGGCAGCGTGGAATCGCTGGGCTCCGACTGCATCGAGAAAGAGATGCGCCCGGAGCATCTGGAAGAGCTGCAGGTGCTGCTCAATCGCGCCGGTTTCAAGGAGAACGCCGCCGATTTCAAACGCTACGGCTCGGCTCGCCAGCTGTACAACTTCAAAGTCGATAACGCCAGCGCGTACTGATTCAGGAGCATCATCATGAGTGACAAACAACCTCCCGTTCTGCGCGAGTCGGCCACCTTCGATCGCCTGACCATCCAGGAAATCCAGCGCGCCGCCGAGACCGGTATCTATGACATCCGCGGTGGTGGCACCAAGCGCAAGCTGCCGCACTTCGACGACCTGCTGCTGCTCGGCGCCAGCGTGTCGCGTTATCCCCTTGAAGGCTACCGCGAGAAATGCGGTACCGACGTCATTCTCGGCAACCGTTTCGCCAAGAAGCCCTTGCACCTGAAGATCCCGGTAACCATCGCCGGCATGAGCTTCGGCGCGCTGTCGGCCAATGCCAAGGAAGCCCTGGGCCGTGGCGCCAGTATCGCCGGTACCAGCACCACCACCGGCGACGGTGGCATGACGCCTGAAGAGCGCGGTCAGTCCCAGCATCTGGTCTATCAGTACCTGCCGTCACGCTACGGCATGAACCCCGACGACCTGCGCAAGGCCGACGCCATCGAGATCGTCCTCGGCCAGGGGGCCAAGCCTGGCGGCGGTGGCATGCTGCTGGGCATGAAAGTCACCGAGCGAGTCGCCGGCATGCGTACCCTGCCGATTGGCGTGGATCAGCGCAGCGCCTGTCGCCACCCGGACTGGACAGGGCCGGACGACCTGGCGATCAAGATCGCTGAACTGCGCGAAATCACCGACTGGGAAAAACCCATCTACGTGAAGATTGGCGCCAGCCGCCCGTATTACGACGTCAAGCTGGCGGTGAAGGCTGGTGCTGACGTGATTGTCCTCGACGGCATGCAGGGGGGCACCGCAGCGACTCAGGAAGTGTTCATCGAGCACGTTGGTATCCCGATTCTGCCGGCCATTCCGCAAGCCGTGCAGGCACTGCAGGAGATGGGCATGCACCGCAAGGTTCAGCTGATCGTCTCCGGCGGCATCCGCAACGGTGCCGACGTGGCCAAGGCCATGGCGCTGGGCGCCGATGCCGTGGCCATCGGGACGGCCGCACTGATCGCCCTGGGTGACAACCACCCGCGTCTGGACGAGGAGCTGAAGAAGATCGGTTCAGCCGCCGGTTTCTACGACGATTGGCAGAATGGTCGCGATCCGGCCGGTATCACCACCCAAGACCCGGAGCTGTCCAAACGCCTCGACCCGGTCGAAGGTGGTCGCCGCTTGGCAAACTACTTGCGTGTACTGGTGCTGGAAGCGCAGACCATGGCCCGTGCCTGCGGCAAGTCGCACCTGCATAATCTCGATCCTGAGGATCTGGTGGCGCTGACCGTGGAATCTGCAGCCATGGCACGGGTACCGCTGGCCGGCACCAACTGGGTGCCTGGGCAGGGTTACTGATCACACCCATCAGCCGGCTTTTCTCAAGCAGAGAAGCCGGCTTTTGTGCACCTGAAGGAGTTCAAATGACTGCATCCTGGGCTTGGATGACACTGCTCGCCGCCGGCATCTGCGAAGTGATGTACGCCTCCGCCATTCCTCGTACGCAGGGCTTCACGCGGCTTTGGCCGAGCCTTTACTGCATCTTCTTCATCGCCCTGAGCATGTACCTGCTGGCGCTTGCGGCCCGCTACTTGCCGATGGGCACCGCCTATGCCGTATGGGTCGGCATCGGTGCGGTCGGCACGGCGATCTACGGCATCGTCTACCTCAACGAACCCGCCACGCTGGCGCGACTCGTTTGCCTGGTGCTGATCATCTGTGGGGTGGCTGGCCTGAAGCTGTTCAGCCCGGTGAGCTGAAGGCAGGCCTGGCTAATCGCAACGGCTGCAGTTTCTGCTGTAAGGCATGCCGTTCCTGGCATGCGTCAGCCTTTGTCTGCGACCAATGATCAGACCTCACACATTCTTCTGATGCACTGTTTCACCCTGTCGGCCACCGAATGCCTGGTTGACGCTGAGGCGCTTGGGCGGCCGCCATAGCCCTGCGGCTGGTCAGGCAGATGCCGTCATCGAGAGGAGGTTCGTTGTGTGAAGGCGATGCGCCGCCAAGCTGCTCGCTGCGGATAACTCGCGAGCGGTGGCTTCGAAAGAGTGGAGGGGCTGGGGGATGACCGGCGGCGGTTGCCGCCGGTCGAAGGGTTATTTCAGCTTGTCGAGTTCTTCATCAGGCAGCGCGTAGCTGTGCTTCTCGTGAATGATCGTCGCGATCAGGGCGTAGAGGCTGACGGCAGCCACCAGAAAACTGATGAAGATCAGGATGGCGGGCTTGTCGGCGAAGGTGAATACAGCGCTGGCACCTTCGTAGGTGGTGATACTCATGGCGATACTCCTTGAGATGAGCCGGCCGCCCTCGCGGCCGGCCAGGGGTCATTTGGCCGGGGCGGCAGTCAGAGGCGGCTGTGCGGAGTTGCCACCCACCGTGGTGCTCTGCCCGTACATGCTGCTCCACTCCGGATAGGCTTGGGCCGGCACTTCGGTCAGGTCGAGGCCACGCTCTTCGGCATGCGCCGGAACGCGCAGGATGCCGGCCTTCTTGAGGGCGTAGGAGATGCCGTAGCCGGGGAAGAAGCCCAGCGCTGCCATCACCAGTGCGCCGCCGAGCTGGCCGAAGAAGCTGATCTCCGGCATGCCGTTAACGTTCGGGTAACCGGCCAGGAAGATGCCGCTGATCAGCAGGCCGGCGAAACCGCCGAAGCCATGCACGGCGAACGCGCCGACGGCATCGTCCAGCTTGAACTTGAGCAGCAGGTTGTTGACCAGCGGTGCCAGGGCCGAAACGCCCATGCCGATCAGGTAGGCCAGCCCGGGGTGGTAGAGATCCAGGCCGGGTGCTACCGAGATGATGCCGACCAGGCCACCGGACATCATCCAGTAGGGTTCGCGGGTGGTCAGGTAGGCGCCGATCAGGCCGCCAGCGAAGCCCATCAGGGTGTTGAAGGAGAAGGCGGAGAGGTTGGTCGGCTGGCCGTAGATATTGATCCACTGAGCGCCCGAGTTGTAGATGATGCAGCCGCCGAGGAAACCGAAGAAGCCGACGATGATCAGCATCAGGCCGACCACACTCATCGGCATGCTATGGCCGACGATGGCATTGGCGCTGCCATCCGGGTTGAAGCGGCCGATGCGTGCACCGAGGTTGATCAGCACGCCGAGGGCGAAGAAGCCGGCGATCATGTGCACCACACCCGCTGCGCCGACGTCATGGTAGCCCCATTTGACGGTCAGCCAGCCTTCCGGGTGCCAGCCCCAGGCCGCTGCCAGCAGCCAGAGAAAGCCGCCGAGCACGATGGTCATGATGATGAATGCGCTCATCCGCGCACGCTCGATGATCGCCCCGGAGAGAATCGAACCCGTGGTGGCGGCGAACAGTGCGAATGCACCCCAGAAAATGCCGGTGGCGTTGTCCTGGATGTTCGGGCCCATGGATTGGCTCCACGGCATGCCGGCCATCAGGGCGTCCATGCGCGGTACCAGGCCATCGGGGAAGGCGTTATAGACCGCCCAGCCGAGCAGGAACACGCTGGGTACGATGAAGCCGAACGCGAGGATGTTCTTCACACCCGCCGCCAGGGCGTTCTTCAGGCGCGAGGCGCCGATCTCATAAGACAGAAAACCTGCGTGGATGCAGATCATCAACGCGGTACACCACCAATAGAACATCTCCATGTTCAGGGTGTTGGTCATTTCGATCAGAGCTTGCAGCTCTTCGAGCGTAGGCGGGGTCTTCTGTTCTTCCATCACTGAATCCTCGAAAGCGGTTTATTGGAATAAGTGGTGCGCAGGCAGGTCGAGTCGAAAGTTTTATTTTTGATAAACAAAGTTTCTTTTTGGGAAAGCAATGAGTGTGCCATCAGTAATGGCTATAACTGGGGTGATCGGTGGCGTTAGCGCCTTTTTCTGCACTTTTTCAGTTCGTTTTCATGGTTTGTTGCCTGAAGTTGGTTCGCCAGAGCGCTCCTTTTGCAACATGCCTTGAATCTGTTGCACCGATTCCTGTGTGCGTCGCGCCAGATTGCGCACTTCATCGGCGACCACGGCGAAGCCGCGGCCCTGATCGCCAGCCCGCGCCGCTTCGATGGCGGCATTCAGTGCTAGCAGATTGGTCTGCTCGGCAATGCTGCGAATCCCCCCGGCGACCTGAGCAATCTGCGTGTAGGTGGCCTGGATGTTGGCCTGTTCGCGCTGGTGCAGTGTGGCGGCGGTCTTCTCGTCGCTGATCTCGCGCACGGCGCCGGTGACATACAGCAGGTGGCCCTGGGCATCGCGCAGGCAGCGGCCGCGTTCTCGGTACCACACCTCGCCACGGCTCTTGTGGCGCATGCGGTATTCGACGGCATAGAAGCCATCACCGCCGGTGTCGACCATCGAGGCATTGAAGGCCTGCATGACCTGTTTCAGGTCATCGGCGTTGACCACCTTGAAATAGCTGTCCCAGCCATCGGGAAATTCCTGGGCGCTGTAGCCGATCAGCTCGCGGAACTGCTCGACCAACGAATCAGGTTCTGCGGATGGTCGGGGTCGCCAGCCACCACGTTCATCGCCCAGCTGCCTTCGGTGAGGGTACGTTTGGTCAGCTCCCAGACCTGGCGTTCTTCGTCCCAATGGGCGCGCTCGGCTTCCAGCTCGTGCAGGCGCCGCTGGCTGTCGTCACGGGCGTGGAGGAGTTCGCCGATCTGCGCCCGGGCCTCGGCGAGGTCCCTCCTTGAGTGCAGCGTACTCGTCTGCACTGCAGGGCGGCGGCGCCTGGCATTCGGCCTGCTGGCGGATGCGCTGCAACTCGTCCCAGTCGCTTTGAAGCCGTTGCAGGCTGCTGAGCAGCCGGGCATCGCGCTGCAGATGAGGCTGTGCGGCGGCCGTGCTGGGCTGGCCGTCGAACAGGCGGTTAAGCCACTGGCTGAGTTCATCGGCCAGGTTTCGGGACGCATTGCTGAACCACATGGGCCACCTCCGTGAGATCGAATGGCCATCACCAAGCAATTCTCTTTCCACAACCGGTTCGGTTATGCCCGTACCCTGCTCTTGTCCGGGTCGTAGGCGACGGTGCTGGCGCCGACCTGGGCGCGAATGCGCTTCTGCTGGCCATCGAGCTTGCCTATCTCGACGGCGGTACCCGGCTCGCAATAGCCAACATCCAGGCGACACAAGGCGATGTTGCGGCCCAGCACCGGTGAGCGCGTGGCACTGGTGATCACGCCGACACTGGCCCGGCCGTTGTAAACGCAGTCGCCGTGGGCCGCGGTTTCATTGCCTTCCAGCTGCAGGCCGACCAGCTTGTGGCGGGGGGCTGCGCTGCGCCTTGATAGGGCATCGCGGCCGATAAAGTCCGCCGCTTTGCTCTTGAGTGGCACACAGAAGCCAATGCCGGCCTCGAACGGATCGGTCTGATCGTCGAATTCGTGGCCGGCGAAAATCAGCCCCGCTTCGATACGCAGCATGTCCAGCGCTTCGAGGCCGAGCGGTACCAGGCCCAGGGGTTCGCCAAGCTGCCACAGGCGTTGCCACACCTGTAGCGCATCGTGCGGATGGCACCAGATTTCGTAGCCCAGCTCGCCGGTATAGCCGGTGCGCGACACCATCACGGGTGGGCCGTTGTAGTCATCCAGACGGCCGACCAGAAAGCGGAACCAGCCCAGCTCTTCCAGCGCTGGCTGGGTGCCGGGCGTCCAGATCATCTGCGCGAGCAGTTGGCGGCTCAGCGGGCCCTGCACGGCGACGTTGTGGATCTGCTCGGAGGCGCTCTTTATCCACACCTTCATGCCCAGCTTTTCGGCCTGCTCGCGCAGCCAGACGCCGGCGTAGTCCTCGCCACCGATCCAGCGAAACGCATCGGCGCCGAGGCGCAGCAGGGTGCCGTCGTCGAGCATGCCGCCGTGCTCGAAGCACATCGCCGAATACACCACCTGGCCGACCGCCAGCTTGCGCACGTCGCGGGTCAGGCAGTGGTCGAGCAATGCTTCGGCGTCGGGGCCGAGCACCTCGAATTTGCGCAGCGCGGAAAGATCCATCACCGCCACGCGTTCGCGGCAGCCGTGGTATTCATCGGTGGCGCCGTAGCCGTCGAAGCGGGTCGGTGTCCAGAAGCCCCGGTAGTCGACGAACTGCCGGGTGAGGGCCGAGGTGCCGGCGTGAAAGCCGCTTTCGCGGGTCAGCACCGGATCGGCATCTGCTGTTTTTCGAGTGGCCATGGCAAGACTGAAACGCTCCTTCTCGGAATACACGCGGATGTGGATATCGGTGGGCTGCCAGCCATTGGCGGGGTCGATGTCGTCCGGGCAGGAACTGCTGGCGCAGACCAGATCGGTCAGCGCCTTGAGCAGGACGTAATCGCCAGGGCGCGACCAGGGTTCGTCCAGCGTCAGGTGCTGGTGCGCGTCGATGGCGGTGTTGTAGAAGAAATTGATCGCCGGCCAGCCGGCGCGCGGGTGTACGCCGTGAGCGGCCATGGCGCGGCTGATGTTGTCGCTGCAGTTGGCGTGCCCGAAGTAGCCGTGCGCCTCGTAGTAGCGCGCCGCACAGGCCAGGGCGAAGGTATCGTGGCGGCCGACGGTATCGCGCACCACCTCCAGCATGGGTTGCATGTTGCGATCGTAGAAGCGGCTGAACAGGCCCGGCCCCGGGTAGGCGTTGCCGTTCAGGGTACGGGTGACGGTGGGGTCGAGGTCGATCTCGCGTCCGGTATCCAGGCCGGCGCGGTCGAAGGCGACGAAATCCGAACACTGGCGCCCGGCCACGTCGATCACCTGGACGAACTGCCCGGCTGCGACGAGGTAGTCGCGCGCGCTGCCGGGGTGGATGGTGAATTCGTCGATCACTTCGCCCAGCGGCGCGGGAAGTGGCGGCACCCAAAGCCTGCGCGGATTGGCGCGGTGCAGCAGCACACGCAGTTCACTGGCGCGCTGCTGGCTGTCCACTCCGCTACGCCCACCAGGGGCGGCTACGATCACGCATAGCGCAGCGTTGGCCAGCAGTTGGCGGCTGAAGCCTGCGGGTGTGGCGGCGGGCCACAGCCGGGCGGCGGCCGGCAGGCGGCGACAGTCCACACCACGACGAGTAAGCCCGTTGGTGACGTGAATCGACTCGCGGCTGCCGTCGTGCAGCAGACGGGCAATGGCATCGGCACCAGCGCTGGCTTGCAGGCCCAGTGCCGCCAGCGCTTCGCGGCCATCCTCGGCGAAGGCCAGCAGCTCGGCAGGCTGATCGCCCTCGAGGTCGATGACCTCCAGGCGATCACCCGCCTCCAGCGCGAACACGGTCAGCCCGCCAGGGGCTACGCGGTGGCGTTCCAGATCGGCGGCGCGGGCGAACAGCGCCGGCTCCAGTGGGCGGCTTGTCACAGGCAGGTTCATGGCGGCGCCTCAGCTGGCGGACTTCAGGCGGTCGGCCGGCGGCGTGTCGCTCAGATAGGTACCCAGCGAGTCGTCCAGTGCCTCCAGCCAGGGGGTGTGATGCGGGGTGGCCAGGGTGCCGGTGATCAGCGAGCGATAGCACTTGTCGCGGTAGCCCATGATGTTGTCGTACTTGTCTTTCTTCCACTGCAGGAAGGTGGCGTTGACCTCGGCGATGTCGAAGCTCGGGTAGTCGGTTGCGGCGATCAGCTGGCGGATGTATTCGCCCTGGAATTCGAACATCTGCTGGGCGGTTTCCAGCGCCTCCTCCTCCTGGCGCCAGGCCAGGTTTTCAGCGTGCATGCGCTCGAGTTCGGGCAGCGCGATGCGCCCGAGAATCACGTCGCGGGCATACCAGGCCTGGGCGTCGAACATGTTGAAGCTGTACCACTGATCCTGCATGCCGAGGTAGATCAGCCGCGGGTTCTGCTCCCAGCACACACCCTTGTAGAGGTTCAGCGGCCACAGGCGATTGCCTGTTTTCAGGCGCAGCGCTTCCGGCAGGAAGGGGAAGTGGTGCTTGTAGCCGGTGCACAGGATGATCGCGTCGATGTGCTTGCAACTGCCGTCGACGAAGAACGCGGTGCTGCCCTGCACGTGGCTGAGCAATGGGCGCTCCTCCCAGTTGGCCGGCCATTTGTAGCCCATCGGTGCGCTGCGGTAGCTGCTGGTGATGGAGCGGGCACCGTACTTGTAGCACTGCGAGCCGATGTCTTCGGCCGAATAGCTGGCGCCGACGATGAGCACGTCCTTGCCCTTGAATTCCAGGGCGTCGCGAAAGTCGTGGGCGTGCAACACGCGCCCGGCGAAGCGCTCGAAACCGGGGAAGTCGGGCACGTTGGGCGTGGAAAAGTGGCCGCTGGCGACCACCACGTAGTTGAAGGTTTCGCTGTAGGTGCGGTCATGCAGGTGATCGTGGGCGGTGACCGTGAACAGCTCGCTGGCGGCGTCGAAGGTGACGTCGCGCACCGCGGTATCGAAACGGATGTAAGGCCGCACGCCGGCTTTCTCGACGCGGCCCTTGATGTAGTCCCAGAGCACCTCACGCGGTGGGTAGGAGCCCATGGGCCGGCCGAAATGCTCGTCGAAGCTGTAGTCGGCGAACTCCAGGCATTCCTTCGGCCCGTTCGACCAGAGATAGCGGTACATGCTGCCGTGCACCGGCTCACCGTGTTCGTCCAGGCCGGTGCGCCAGGTGTAGTTCCACATGCCGCCCCAGTCGGTCTGCTTCTCGAAGCAGACCAGTTCGGGAATGTCCGCACCATCGGCCTGGGCCGATTGGAAGGCTCGCAACTGGGCCAGGCCGCATGGGCCGGCGCCGATGATGGCGACTCGTTGGTTCATGTTCGGTTCTCCGGTTGGCGAGGCGTCGCGATGCTCGGCGCTCCCCTGCAACGCCTGGGAGCGAGCCGGCGCGGGTTTATTAGCCCTTGGCGGTACGTTTCTTCTTTTCGGGATCGTCGAAGGGCAGGGTGTGGGCGATCGCGCTTACCTGCAGGCTGCCGCGCACCTGCAGCGGTACGCCCTGCTCGGCGATATCGGGTTCGACCCGGGCGATGGCCATGGAGCGTCCGCTCAGGCGCGAGTACATGGCGCAGGTGATCAGCCCGACCTGACGCCCTTCGTGCCAGAGGCTGTCGCCACCCTCGGCGGCTTGCTCGCCGTCGAGCAGCACACCGAAGATCCTGAAGCGTTCCTGGCCCTGGCGCCGGTAGTGCTCGGCGGCACCCCGGAAGTCGCGCTTGCCGGGCGACACGGTGAAGTCCAGGCCCAGTTCCCACAGCGTGTCGCCAGCCTTCTGGTCGGCGAAGGGGTACATCTGCGAGTTGTCATAGGGGAAGAACAGCAGGTAGCTCTCCACGCGCAGCCAGTCCAGGGCGGTGAAGGCGCAGGGGATGATGCCGTGGCCCTGGCCTTTTTCCAGGATGCCGTCCCAGATCAGCGGCGCATCGGCGGCCTTGCAGAAGATCTCGTAACCGCGCTCGCCGGTGTAGCCGGTGCGCGAGATCATCACCGGGCGGTCGAACAGCCGGGTCTGCAGGTGATGGAAGTAGGGCAGCTCGCGGATGCCGGGTACGTGCTCGGCGAGAAAGTCCACGGCTGCCGGGCCTTGCAGGGAAAGGTCGTGGAGGTCGTCGTCGAACAGTACCGCGACCTGACGACCCTGTGCCGAACGGATCAGCATCTCGTAGCCGGTGCCAGCGCCGTGCACCACCATGAAGGCGTTGGGGCCGGTGCGATAGACGATGCAGTCGTCGATGAAGGTGCCGTCCTCGTCGAGCAGGCAGGCGTACACCGACTTGCCGGGATAGAGCTTGGCCATGTCGCGGGTGGTGGCGTAGTCGAGCAGGCTTTCGGCGTGGGGGCCGACGTAGTGCACCTTCTTCAGGCCCGAGACGTCCATCAGCCCGGCGCGGGTACGGATCGCTTCATGATGGTCGGCCAGATCGCTGGCATAGGTCCAGGCGGTGCCCATGCCGTTCCAGTCTTCCAGGTTCGAACCAAGCGCCAGGTGGCGTTCGCGCAGGGCGCTGATGCGCCATGAGTTGGCCATGGGAAAATCCTCGTGTAGTGATCGGGTCAGGCTTCGGAGTCGAACTGGCGCAGCCAGTCCACCAGGGTCTGGCGGTAGCGGGTCATGCCCTTGTAGTCGGCGATGGCATCCGGCAGGTCGCGCAGCACGCGGTGCAGGCGGCGCGCCCAGGCCGGGTTGCTGACCAGTTCTTCCATGCTGATCAGGTAGGTGCGAATGCTGAACAGCACGGCGTTGGAGCGCGGCAGGCGGGCCATCAGCTGCAGCTCCACGCGCAGGTGCACCAGGCGGCCGACGTTGTCCGGGGTGACCGAGCCGCGGTCGCTGCCCCATTCGTGAAAGGTCTCCGGCGAGGTGTCCAGGCGCGGGTTGATGGTCAGCGTCCAGTTCAGTCGGCGCACCGGGTGGCCGACCTGAATGTTCAGCAGAAACTTCAGGGCGCGTTCGAAGATGCCCATCTGGTTGGCCATCGGTACGGGCGAGTGCCACTGTTTGAAGCTCATGCCGGCGTCGAAGCGTAGCGACCAGTCGGCCGGGCAGGTGACCATGCCGGCGTCCATGAACAGGTCACCGTCACGCTGGTCGAGCACGGCGAAATCGCCCTGCATCTGCCGGGTGATGTACTCCAGCGGCTCGCACGGCAGGCTGTCGGGGTCGCCGAAGGTGAAGGGCTGATCGATGCCCATGGCCAAGTTCTGCCAGCGCCAGGCGGTGCCGTTGCGCTCAAGCTGGAAGTGCTGCGGGTAGTCAACGGCCAGCTGCTGCATCAGCATTTCCAGCAGATCCCAGGCGGCCTGGGCCATGTGCGGCATCACCAGGCAGCGCTCGGGGTCACGCTCCAGAACGCGGGCGCGCTCGGCCATCTCCGACAGGTAATGTTCGTCCACATCGAAGCAGTGCTCGAACACCGAGCCCGGATCGCGCGATACCGCTGGCTCGATGTTCACCGAGTACATGTAGGCGTCTTCCGGGAACGGAAACGGGAACCGGGCGATAGCGGCCGGGCTGTTTCGGAAGCTGAAGTCGTCCCGGTAGGTTTCTGCCGGTTTGAAGATCAGGGGCATGGCACGTCTCCGGTATCAGATATCCAGCAGGATCGGGCTGCCGCAGCCACGCGAGACGCAGGGCATCAGGCTGGTTGCGCGCTCGGCGGCGGCGAGAAACAGGTCGCGGTGTTCCACGTCGCCTTTCAGATAGGGCGTCTGGCACTGGCCGCAGACGCCGCCGCGACACAGGTTGGGCAGCTCCACACCCGCGCACTCCAGGGCTTCGAGCAGGCTTTGCTCGGCGCCGACCGCCACCTGACGGCCACTGCGCGCCAGTTCCACGAGGAAGGGCACGCCCGGCTCCGGGGTGGCGAAGGCCTCCCAGTGCACCCGCGTCGCTGGCCAGCCGAGGGCCAGGCTTTGTTCGCGCAGGGCATCGAGCAGTGATTGCGGGCCACAGGCATAGACGTGAGTGCCGAGTGGGCGATGGCTTAGCAACTGCGCCAGGTCGAGACGTCGGTTGCTGCTTTCGTAGACATGCAGGCGCTCGCCCAGCCGCTCGCGCAGGGTCTCGACGTAGGCATCGTTGACCCCTGCGCGGTAGGCGTAATGCAGCTCGAAAGCGTCGCCTCGGCACAGCAGTTCGGTGCTGTAGGCAAGGAACGGAGTGATGCCGATACCGGCGGCGATCAGCACGTGCAGGCGCGCCGTGCTGTGTAACGCAAAGAGGTTGGCCGGCGGCGAGATCCGCAACCGATCGCCTGTCTGCAACTGTTCGTGCACGTAGCGCGAGCCGCCGCGTGATTGCGCCTGCTGGCGCACGGCGATCCGGTAGTGGCTGGTGTCGCTCGGGTCGCTGAGCAGCGAGTAGGCGTTGCGCTTGCCGTTCGGCAGGTGCACCTGCACGTGGCTGCCAGCGGAGAACGCCGGCAGCGTGCCACTCAAGGGCTGGAGCGACAGCTCGCGGATCACCGGGGTGATCATCCGGGTCTCACCGACCCGCACCTCGAAGGCGGTCATGGTCGGGCCTGCGCATAGGGCTGGTCGGCATCCGCGCAGACGCCGAGGTAGGCACCCAGGCGCTCGGAGAAATGCCGGCGCACTTCCAGCAGCACTGCGCAGTGGCTGCAGGCTTGCAGATCGGCGGATGTGCCCACCTGCAGGCTGGCGCAATGCACGCAGAACAGCATGCGTCGGCCGCTTTCGCTGCAGTGCAGGGTGATCTCGTCGGCCAGCAGGCCGGCTGCTCGTGCCACACCGCGCAGCGACCAGATGAAGGCTTCGTCGCCGTGCAGCTCGAGGTGCACCCCGATGCGGGCTTCGCTCAACAGCGTGCCCAGTGCCTCGCCCAGCGCGGCTTCGTCGGCGTATTGCGGCAGCGCCAGGTGGCGAAGTTCGCTGGCGTAGACGCGGGCCAGCAATTGCGCCTGTTGTTGCTGACCGGCGTCCTGGGTGACCAGTAGCTGAAAGGTCACCTGCTGGGCAGGGTCGCCGCTGGGGTATCGCGGCACGCTGAAGGGATGCAGCTCGGCTGTGCGGGTCATGGCGATCCTTGTTGCTCTGGATTGAAGCGATCAGGTCATATGTTGGTGCACGGCTGGTGTTTCTCTGTAGGCAAGATAATTTCCTGACACGCTTGCACGCTCAATCCACCTGAGGAGGTATGCCTAAAGGGGTAGTCACCCTGGTCGAGGCATGGAAGTTGCTGTCGGTAGTGGCCCAACACCGCAGAAGACGGGGAGGAGAACATGCGTGCAGCCGGTTTCGCCCCGGCTCCCGTGGCAGCGTCGAATGCGCTGACCGAACGTGAGGAGCAGACCCTGCAGTTGATCGCTGCAGGCAACAGCAACAAGCAGATCGCCCGCGAGCTGGGCATCAGCGACGGCACGGTGAAAATCTACGTGCGCAGCCTGCTGCGCAAATTTCACCTGCATTCGCGTCTGGAACTGGCCAGCTGGGTGCACCGGCATACCGGCAAAGCCTTGGCCGGTACCCAGGCCGCTGTTGGGCCAGGGGGTGTCGCAGGGCTGATAAACGATCTGCCGGTGCTGATCTATCGCGGCGACAATGCCCGCACCTGGTACATGGATTACGTCAGCGAAGGCTGCCTGCAACTGACCGGCTACTCGGCCGAATACCTGACCCGCGATCCCGCTCACAGCTTCGGCTCACTGATCCTCGCCGAGTACGCCGATTACGTCTGGTACTGCGTGCAATGCGCGTTGCTCAAGCACGAGCCGTTTCAGCTGCGTTACCGCATCTGCTGCGCCGATGGGCGAATCAAGGAGGTCTGCGAGACGGGCGTTGGCGTGTATACCGCCAGTGGCGAGGTGCTCGGCGTAGAGGGTGCGATCTTCGAGGTGGCGGGCTGAATTACCGTTGACCCTCAACGAAAGGCCCCCGCACAAGGGCGGGGGCTTTCTCATCAGCTATCTCTTTTCCCGGATCAGCCCAGTAGCCTGGCTTAGCCGCAAGCGTCAGGCCCGCGACAGGGTGGATATCTGCTTGCGCCGGTACACCGTGTCACGGCGCGACAGCAGCAGGTACAGCGGCAGGGTGACGATGATCGCTACCAGCCAGGACAGGTCGGCGCCATCCAGCTTGCTGGCCATCGGCCCGGTGTAGATCGGCGTGACCGCGAATGGCAGTTGCACCAGGATGCCCACTGCATAGGCGCTCACCGCATTGGGATTGAAGCGCCCGTAGATGCCGCCGTTGGCGTCGAACAGTGAAGGGATGTGGTAGCGCTGTTTCTGCACCAGGTAGAAGTCGGCGAGATTGATCACTGCCCAGGGCACCAGCACGATCATCATCGCCAGGATCAGCTGCATGAAGCGTGAGATGAAGTCCGCAGGCGCACTGACCGCAACCACGCAGCAGGCCACCAGCAAAATCGCCGAGAGCGCCACCCGGGCCTGACGGCTGGGCGCCCAGTCGGCGGCGAAGGTCTGTACAGAGGTGATCAGCGCCAACACCGCACCGTACAGGTTAAGGGCGTTGTGGCTGATGATGCTGAGGATGAACAGCACCATGAGTACCGGCCCGAACGCACCGGTGCTCTGCTTGACCGCGTCCATGGTGTCGGTGTCCGCGCTCACCGACAGCGCCACCAGGGTGCCGAACACGAAGCACAGCGAGGTACCGAAAACGGCACCGGTATAGGTGGCGATGAAGGGCTTCCAGATACCCACGTTCTTCGGCAGGTAGCGCGAGTAGTCCGAGGTGTAGGGCGCGAAGGAGATCTGCCAGATGGCGCCCAGCGAGGCCATCGCCAGCCAGCCGGCGAGGTTGAAGCCGCCACGGCTGGCGAAGTCCGCCGGCAGGCCGTTGGCGAACAGCGCGATGAAACCGGCGAGCAGGCCGATGCCCATCACCCAGGTACCAATACGGTTGAGTGTGTGGATGAAGTTGTAGCCCAGGATGCCGATCAGCGTCGCGGCGCAGGCACCGATCAGCACGGCGGCAGGCAGCGGCAGATCCGGTACCACGGTGTGGATCGACTTGCCGGCCAGCACGCAGTTGGAGATGAAGAAACCGATGTACAGGACTGCGGCGATCACCACCACCAGCAAGGCGCCGTAACGGCCGAACTGGCCGCGGCTCTGCAGCATCTGCGGCAGGCCCATTTGCGGGCCTTGGGCCGAAGCCAGGCCGAGCACGATTCCGCCGAGTAGATGACCGACCAGAATGGCGCAGATCGCCCAACCAAGGCTGAGATGGAACACCTGCACGGCCATGGCGCCGGTAACGATGGGCAGCGGCGCGATATTGGTGCTGAACCAGAGGGTGAACAGATCACGGACGCGGCCGTGACGATCGGCATCGGCTACCTGGCCAACGCTGTTGCTTTCGATGAGCTCTTGCTGGGACATGGACTGCTCTCCTGCGCAAATTGGCGACGGCACGCTGCTCCGCGTGAACGGGGCAGAACCGGAGGGGATGCGTGGGTGGTTGCGGCTGAGCGAGTCAGCTGCGCCTGTAGCGGGAGAGCCCGCAGACAGGGGAGAACGGGCAGGGGTAGAGCAGCAGGGCTGTGCGGAACACCATGGGGAAAACCTACTTCTTGTCTTTATTTGGATAGGGTTTACGTATCGCCGCAAGGGCGAGGCCGCTGCCCGGCATGGCCGTGGCAGCGGTTACGGGGCTCAGCGGAAGGCTGGCACCACGTGCTGGATGAACAGCTCCAGGGACTTTTTCTTCTCGGCGTGGGGCAGGCTGTTGTCAGCCCAGAAGCTGAATTCGTCGACGCCCAGCTCCTGGTAGTGGCGAATGCGCGCGATGATTTCCTCGGGCGTGCCGATCATGGTGTTCTTGCGGATGTTCTCCAGCTCGAACTCCGGGCGCTCTTTGAATTTCTCCTCGGGGCTCGGCTCCAGCAGGCCGTCGACCGGGGTGATCTTGTTGCCGAACCAGGCATCGAAGGTGCGGTAGAAGCGCGAGATCGCAGCGGCGCCTATCTTCCAGCCCTCGGGGTCGTCTGCCAGATGCACATGGGTGTGGCGCAGCACCATCAATTGCGGGCGTGGCACGTCCGGGTTGTTGGCCAGGGCGGTGTTGAACTTGTTGTTCAGGTCGACCACTTCCTCGTCGCCTTTCATTAGCGGTGTGACCATCACGTTGCAGCCGTTAGCCACTGCGAAGTTGTGCGAGTCCGGGTCGCGGGCGGCGATCCATATCGGCGGCAGCGGTTGCTGCAGCGGCTTGGGCGACGAGGTGCTGGTGGGGAATTTCCAGATTTCGCCGTCGTGGGCGTAGTCACCTTTCCACAGTGCCTTGACCACCGGCACCATCTCGCGCAGGTACTTGCCGCCATCACTGGCGGGCATGCCGCCGGCCATGCGATCAAATTCGTACTGATAGGCACCGCGGGCCAGACCGACTTCCATGCGACCGTTGCTGATCACGTCGAGCAGGGCGCATTCACCTGCCACGCGGATCGGGTTCCAGAACGGCGCGATAATGGTGCCTGCACCCAGACGGATAGTGCTGGTGCGGGCCGCCAGGTAGGCCAGGATTGGCATCGGGCTTGGTGAAATGGTGTATTCCATGGCGTGGTGCTCGCCAACCCACACGGTGCTGAAACCACCGGCCTCGGCCAGCAGGGTGAGCTCGGTCAACTGATCGAAGAGCTCACGGTGGCCGACTTCCTGGTCGTAGCGTTCCATGTGGACGAACAAAGAAAATTTCATGTCGCTTTCCTCGATTTTTTATAAAGCCCGGTGCGTTTGAGGCGCTGTCGGGACTGGCCGCCGTGCAGGATCACGAGGCTTATGGTTCATGGTATACCATAATATAAAATACTTTGGCGAGGGTCAGGCGACCGGTGTTATCGAAAAGCGTCAGTTACCCGCTGCCTGCCAGGCGCTCCAGCGTTGCGCGATGCGCTCGCCGTTGAGGCTCCAGTATTTGAAATCCAGCGTGATCTGCCCGGTTTTGTGGGCGCCGGGCTGGTTCTCCGCCAGCTTGGGATCCACCAGTGTCGAGGCGCCGAGGTTGACCGGCGCATAACCGGTCAGCGAGGAAAAGTCGGCCTGGGGTTTCGGGCTGGTGGCATGGGCGATGAAGGTGCGCGCTGCCGCAACATTGCGCGAGCCACGGGGTATCACCAGAAAGTCGCCGGCCACCAGGTTCTGCTGCCAGCTCATGCCCACCGGTGCCCCCTGATCGTGCAGCGCATTGACCCGGCCGTTCCAGAACATGCCCAGGCTGGCGGTGCCGGAGGCGAGCAACTGCTGTGATTCGTCACCGCTGCCCCACCAGGCGATATCACCCTTGATGCTGTCGAGCTTCCTGAAGGCGCGATCCAGATCCAGCGGATACAGCTGCGCGGGACTCACCCCATCGGCGAGCAGGGCGATCTCCAGCACACCTGGGCTCGGCCACTTGTAGAGCGCGCGTTTGCCCGGAAAAGTGCGGGTGTCGAACAGCGCCGCCCAATTCTGCGGCGCCTCGCGCAGCGCCTGGGTGTTGTAGCCGAGGATGAAGGAAAAGTAGAACGAGCCGGCGCCGTAGATGGTGACGAAACGCGGGTCGATGGTGCGCTTGGCGATCTGCTTGAAGTCCAATGGCTCGAGCAGCCCTTCACGGCCGGCACGCAGGGCGAAATCCGCCTCCACATCGACCACGTCCCAGGTGACCTGGCCACTCTCCACCATGGCCTTGAAGGCGGCGTAGTCGGTGGGCCCTGCCTGCTCGACACGGATGCCGGTCTGTTGGGTAAAGGGTTCGCTCCAGGCACGGGTCTGCGCTGCCTGGGTGGTGCCACCCCAACTGACGAAGGTGATGCTCTGCTCGGCGTGAGCGGTCGACAACAGCTGAAGCCCCAGCAGCATGGCCAGCAAAGTACGCATGGAAATCCCTCCCGAACGATGAAAACGCCTGGTGATGTACCCGCGCATCTGGACGGACGCGGTATACCGTAATAGCGCTTAGCAAAATGCGCTCCAACCGACCAGACGCGCGTGGCGTGGCTGCGCGTCTGGTCGGTAGAGCGTTGGGCTGGGAACTGCAGTACCACCGGCGCTGGCGGCAGACGTTACCGTCGTATCGGGCGTTACCGGGTAGCTGTTGGGGGACGGCTCACGCCAGGGCGGGCAGGGCGCCCATCTTGCCGCGGCAATAGACCATCGGGGCGACAGCTTCTTCAGGCACGATCAGGTTTTTCACCGCACCAACCAGAATGGCGTGGTCACCACCCTCGTATTCGCGCCACAACTCGCATTCGATGATCGCCGTGGCGCCTTTGAGCAGCGGGTTGCCCAGTGCGCTCAGAGTCCACTCGATACCGGCGGCCTTATCCTTGCCCTTGCGGGCGAACGCGTAGGCCTCTGCGCTCTGCTCGGCGGAGAGCAGGTGGATGGCGAAGCGCTTGCTGCGGATCAGCGCCGGGTAGGAGTCGGAGCTGTAGTTGGGGCAGAACAGCACCAGCGCGGGGTCCAGAGACAGCGAACTGAACGCGCTGGCGGTGAGGCCGGCGATCTGCCCGTCTTCATCCAGCGTGGTGATGATCGTGACGCCGGACGGGTAGGTGCCGAGGACGTTCTTGTAAAGGGTTGGATCGATCATGACAGTTACCTCTTCGGGGGCTTCACCCCCGTTTCTGCAGAATGTCTCAGTGGGCGCCAGCGGCCTTGTTCAGGTCGCTCTCGTTCCAGCTGTCGTACAGGCAGGCATCGCTTGCGGCCCAGCGTACGCGCGCCTGGGCGCCGGGTTGCAAGGGTTGCAGGCCGCTGCCCATGGTCTTGAGGGTCAGGTGGCAGCCACCGGGCGTGACCACGTGGCAGGTCAGGCTCTCGCCAAGGAACACCACTTCGGCGACCTGCACGGGGATCTCGTTCCAGCCGGCTGGCAGTGGCGTCTGCGCCGCGACTTGCTGTGGCAGCACCTGGGCTTTTTCCGGGCGCAGCATCAGCAGCACGTCCTGATCGTTCTTCAGATTGGCGGTCGGGGTGATCGACAGGCTCTGCTGCTCGAACTGCACGGCGGCCTGGCCACTGACCTTCGTCCGCAGGAAGTTGGAGTTGCCGAGGAAGGAGGCGACGAAGGCGTTTGGCGGGTTCTGGTAAAGGTCATAACCGCTGCCCAGACCGACGATCTTGCCGTGGCTGAAGATGGCGATACGCTGTGACAGGCGCATCGCTTCTTCCTGATCGTGGGTCACGTAGACGATGGTGATGCCCAGGCGCCGGTGCAGGTGACGCAACTCGTCCTGTAGGTCTTCACGCAGCTTCTTGTCCAGCGCGCCGAGGGGTTCGTCCATCAGCAGGATGCGCGGTTCGTAGACCAGCGCGCGGGCAATTGCCACGCGTTGCTGCTGGCCGCCGGAAAGCTGCGCCGGACGGCGGTGCGCGAACTCGCCGAGCTGCACCAGCTTGAGCATGGCTTCGACCTGACGCTGCTGTTCGGCGGCACTCAGTTTGCGGATCGCCAGGGGAAAGGCGATGTTCTGGCGTACGTCGAGGTGCGGAAACAGCGAATAGCGCTGGAACACCATGCCGATGTCGCGCTTGTGCGGCGGCACGTTGACCAGGGATTTACCCTCGACCAGGATCTCCCCGGAGCTGGGGCTTTCGAAGCCGGCCAGCATCGACAGCGTGGTGCTCTTGCCCGAGCCGCTGGAGCCGAGGAAGGTTAGGAATTCACCCTCCTGGATATCCAGGGAAATGTTATCCACAGCGGTGAAGTCGCCGTAGTGCTTGTTCAGGTTGCGCAGGCTGACCAGCGTCTGTGGCGCCCGGTTTTCTTGGATGACAGCACTCATGAAATTCTCCTCGGCACTCAGGCTTTGACGTCGGTGCGCCGGCGCACGATGGCGGCGATGACCATGACCAGCAGGGAAAGACCGATCAGCAGCGTCGAGGCGACGGCGATCACGGGGGTGAGATCCTGGCGCAGCGTCGTCCACATCTTCACCGGCAGCGTCTGCAGGCCGGGGCTGGCCATCATCACGCTGAGCACCACTTCGTCCCAGGAAACCAGGAAGGCGAACAGGCCGCCGGCCACCAGGCCCGGACGTATTGCCGGGAAGGTCACCTTGACGATGGCCTGCAGGCGCGTGGCGCCGCAGATCACCGCGGCATCCTCGATGGACTGATCGAACAGCTTCAGCGAGTTGATGATCGAGATGATGGTGAACGGCAGCGCGACGATCACGTGGCTGACCACGAAGGCGAACAGCGTGCCGGTGTAGCCGAGCTTGAGGAACAGCGCGTAGACCGCCACGGCGATGATCACCAGCGGCACGATCATTGGCAGGGTGAACAGCGCGTACAGCAGCTCACGGCCGGGGAAGCGGCCGCGTACCAGCGCGAAGGCGCTGGGCATGCCGATGGCGACCGCGCAAACGGTCGTCAGCATGGCCACCTTGAGGCTGACCAGCGCCGAGTCCATCCACTGCGCGTTGGAGAAGAACTGCCCGTACCACTTGAACGTCCAGCCCGGTGGCGGAAACACCAGCCACTGCGAGGAGCCGAACGACAGCAGCACGATGAACAGAATCGGTAGCAGCAGGAACACGGCGATCAGTGCGGTGACGGTATTGAGGCCGTAGCGTAGGCCGCGGCCCATGGCATTGGGTGACAGCAGCATGGCGTTTACCTCGCAGTGCTGGAAGCCACCGGCGATTCCGGTTGCAGCTTCAGGTAGACGTAGAACAGCACCAGCGTGATGAGGATCAGCAAGGCTGCCGCCGCGCTGGCAATGCCCCAGTTAAGGAACGATTGCACCTGCTGGATGATGAATTCGGGCAGCATCATGTTCTGTGCGCCGCCGAGCAGTGCCGGGGTCACGTAGTAACCCAGGGACATCACGAAGACCATCAGGCCACCGCTGAAAATGCCCGGCCTGCACAACGGCAGGAACACCTTGAAGAAGTTGCGCCACGGGCTGGCGCCGCAGATCGAGCCGGCCTGCAAGACCATCGGATCGATGGCGCTCATGGTCGCCTGCAGTGGCAGCACGATGAACGGAATCATGATGTAGCTCATGCCGATCACCACGCCGGTCAGGTTGTGCACCATCTCCAGCGGCTGATCGATGATGCCCATGGCCATCAGCGTCTTGTTCACCACGCCCGAGGACTGCAGCAGCACCAGCCAGGAGTAGGTGCGTGCCAGCAGGCTGGTCCACATCGACAGCAGGACGATATTCAACAGCCAGCGGCCCCAGCCGCGCGGCATCAGGGTGATCGCCCAGGCCAGGGGGAACCCCAGCAGCAGGCTGATCACGGTCACCAGCCCGGCTACCGCGAAGGTGTTGAACAGCACCTTGGAGTAGGCCGAATTGGCGAACAGTTGTGCATAGTTGCCCAGGCCCGGCTCCGGTTCCAGCACGCCGCGCAGCAGCAGGCCGATCAGCGGCGTCAGGAAGAACAACCCGAGGAACAGCAGGGCCGGCAGCAGGTACGGGGCGCCGCGCCAGCGCGCCGCCCGTTCCGCGTTACCGTCGGCGCTGTCGCGCCGACGGTTTGCTGCACCGACCTCAGGGGTACGGAGCGCGGTCATGTCACTTCACCAGCCATTCGTTCCAGCGGGTGGCGATGTCCGCCCCGTTCTTCGCCCAGTAGGCGTAGTCCAGGGTGATCTGATCGCTCACGTGCGCGGTGGGCAGATTCGGTGCCAGCACCGAGTCCAGACGCTGCACGCTGTCGACGTTGACCGGCGCGTAGGCGGTGAGGTTGGCGAAGTCGGCCTGGCCCTTGGCGCCGCTGGCGTGAGCCAGGAACTTCATGGCCGCGTCCTTGTTCTTGGCGCCCTTGGGGATGACCAGGAAGTCGGCCATGACCAGGTTCTGCTTCCAGCTTGCCGCCACGGGTGCGCCTTCTTCCTGCAAGGCATAGATGCGGCCGTTCCAGAACTGACCGATGCTCGCCTCGCCGGAAGCCAGGAGTTGCTGCGACTGTGCGCCGCCGCCCCACCAGACGATGTTTTTCTTGATGGTGTCGAGTTTCTTGAAGGCGCGATCCAGATCCAGCGGGTACAGCTTGTCGGCGGCAACGCCGTCAGCCAGCAGGGCCAGCTCGATCACGCCCGGGCTCGGCCACTTGTACAGCGCGCGTTTGCCGGGGTAGGTCGCGGTATCGAACAGTGCGCTCCAGTCTTCCGGCTTCTTGTTGCCGAGGCTGCCCTCGTTGTAGCCGAGCACGAAGGAGAAATAGAACGAGCCAACGCCGTGATCGGAGACGAAGCGCGGGTCGATCTTCTCACGCTCGATGACGCCGAAGTCCAGCGGCTCCAGCAGACCTTCGGCGGCGGCGCGCAGTGCGAAGTCGGCTTCCACGTCGACCACGTCCCACTGCACGTTGCCGCTTTCGACCATGGCCTTGAGCTTGCCGTAGTCGGTAGGGCCGTCCTGCACCACGGTGACGCCGCTGCTCTTGCTGAACGGATCTGCCCAGGCGGCCTTTTGCGCGTCCTGGGTGCTACCGCCCCAGCTCACGAAGTTGACGGTTTCGGCAGCGGCCGTGGTGGCGACTGCTGCACTCAGAATGCTCGCGGCGAGCACCGAGGTCACACCTTTGATAAACACCATCTTGCTTGCCCTCTTTGTTGTGTTTTTTCGCAAGCGAGCGTTGTGCCCGCTTAACCGGAGCAGTGGATCCAGGGGATCTGAATGGCGGCCAATATCGGTGCTGTCTTTGTGGTTTTCCCTCGCGGGGCACACGATAAACTGGCTGGCCTTAGGGATATCATATTATGGTATTCCAAACTTTCCGCAAGCGCTTTGCCACACTTCTTGTCTTGCTTGCGTGACCGGTCATCCGTGGTTTTCGATCACTCGAAGGGCACGGTCTCCACGACCTCAAGTTCATAGCCGGCAAGACCCGCGTACTTGAGCGGCGGGCCCAGGTGGCGCAGTTTGCCGACGCCGAGATCCTGCAGAATCTGTGCCCCGGTGCCGACCTCCGAATAGACCCTCGTCTGGCCGCGGTTGAACGGGCGCTGCGGCTGGGTCAGCTGTGGCACGCGCTCGAGCAGCGCCTGGGACGATTCGTGGTTGGCCAGCACCACGACGACGCCCTTGCCGTCGGCGGCGATGCGTTCCAGGGCAGCCCATAGCGTCCAGCTGCGCGGGCCGGTGTATTCGGCGCCTACCAGATCGCGCAGCGGATCGATGGCATGCACGCGCGCCAGGGTCGGCTCGTCATGGCGGATATCGCCCATCACCATGGCCATGTGCACGCCCCCGGCGATACGGTCTTCATAGGTGATCAGGCGGAACTCGCCGTGCACGGTGGGCAGCTCGCGTTCGCCGATGCGGGTAATCGTGTGCTCGGTGCTCAGGCGGTACTGGATGAGGTCGGCGATGGTGCCGATCCTGATGCCGTGGGACTGGGCGAAGGCCTCCAGCTGCGGGCGGCGCGCCATGCTGCCGTCCTCGTTCATGACTTCGACGATCACCGCCGCCGGGGTCAGGCCGGCCAGCCTGGCCAGATCGCAGCCCGCCTCGGTGTGGCCGGCGCGGGTCAGTACACCGCCTTCCTTGGCTCGCAGCGGGAATACATGGCCCGGCTGCACCAGGTCGGCCGCTGTCGCGCCGGGCGCAACGGCGGTGAGTACCGTGTGCGCCCGGTCGGCGGCGGAAATACCGGTGGTGATGCCGCTGGCGGCTTCGATGGAAACGGTGAAGGCGGTGGAAAACACGCTACCGTTACTCGGTACCATCTGCTCCAGGCCTAGACGCTGACAGTGCTCGTCGGTCAGGGTCAGGCAGATAAGCCCACGTGCTTCACGGGCCATGAAGTTGATCGCCTGAGGCGTGCAGAACTGCGCAGCGAGCAGCAGGTCGCCCTCGTTCTCGCGGTCTTCGTCATCGACCAACAGCACCATCTTGCCCTGGCGGAAGTCATCGATGAGTTCACGAATGGGATGGAAGGGCATGGCGGATCTCGTCGGCTGGGTTATTTTAAATTATGGTATACCGTAATACGAAATCAAATTAAAGGAGGTCAATCATGAAGGGTTACTGGATCGCGCACGTGGACGTCACCGACCCCGAGCGCTACGTGGAATACACCAAACGCGCCCCGGCGGCCTTCGCCGCCTTCGGTGGCAAGTTCCTGGCCCGTGGCGGTCGCTCCGAAGCCCAGGAAGGCCGTGCCACACCACAGCGTAGTGTGGTGATCGAATTCCCGTCGTACGACCAGGCTGTCGCCTGCTATCGCTCCGAGGCCTACCAGGAAGCCAGCAGCTACCGGGCCGGCGCAGCGCGCTCGGAAGTGATCATCGTCGAGGGCATGGAGCCCTGAGGGTTCTTGGATCATTGGTGGGCTAAAGCCCACCGTATGAAGTGCGCGGGCTGTAGGGGCTGTAGGGGCTGTAGGGTGGGCTTCAGCCCACCAAATCTGCTGAGTCTCAGCGGATGAAGTGCACCTTGCCGGTGTCGTCGCTGCCCATGTAGATCCCGTAGATGCCCGCTTCGCGTTCGGCGATGTAGCGTTCGAGAATCTGCCGGATGGCTGGGTAGTAGATCTGCTCCCAAGGGATGTCCTCGGGGGCGAAGAAGCGGCGGGCCAGGGTTTCACTGCCGAAGTAGCCGGTGTCGTGCAGCAGCCGGGCGCGGAAGATCAGGTACACCTCGCTGATTGAGGGCACGCTGAATACCGAATACGGGCAGAGGATTTCAGCGACCACGCCGGCTTCCTCGCGCACTTCACGCAGCGCCGCCTCTTCGGTGGTTTCGCCGTTTTCCATGAACCCTGCGGGCAGTGTCCAGGTGCCGATGCGCGGTGCGATGGCGCGTTGGCAGAGCAGATAGCGGCCATCCTGCTCGATGATGCAGCCGGTGATGATCTTCGGGTTTTCGTAATGGATATGCCCACAGCCAGCGCATATCAGCCGCGAATGGTCGTCGCCGGTCGGGCGGCGCCGTTCCAGCGTCGCGCCGCCGCATTGCTGACAGAAGCGCGGGCTGGGCATGTGGGTTAGCGCCCGATACGCGGGTCTTTCAGACCAATGGGGGCGACGATTTCACGCGCCTTGGCACCTTCCTGCTTGGCTTCCAGGTACTCCAGAGCGACCTTGGCCGCCGCACGCACGTGATCGACCGACGCCTGGTGAGCGGCCAGCGGATCGCCACTCTTGATCGCCTCGACCATGCGCTCCATTTCCTGATTGCTGGTGCTGCGCCGATTGGTCTGCGACACCGAGGTGGCGCGCAGATAGCTGATGCGCGCCTGCAACTGACGCAGCTGGGTGGCGGCGATGTCGTTGCCCGAGCCTTCCATCAGCACGTTGTAGAACTCCTGCACCGACTCCAGTACATCCGGCAGCTCGCCCTCTTCAAGAGTTTGGCGGTTGTTTTCCAGGGCGCGTTCCAGAGCACGGATGTCCTTGGCGCGGGCGCGCAGGGTGAACAGCTGGACGATCATGCCTTCCAGCACGCAGCGCAGTTCGTAGAGATCGCAGGCGTCTTCCAGGGTGATGATCGCCACGCGCGGGCCCTTGGCATCGGCGAACTCCACCAGGCCTTCTGACTCCAGATGGCGCAGCGCTTCGCGCACCGAGGTGCGGCTGACCCCCAGCCGATCGCACAGGTCGCGCTCCACCAGGCGGTCGCCGGGCAACAGCTGGAAATTCATGATGGCGCTGCGCAGCTTGTCCAGAACGATCTCCCGCAGGGTCACGGGATTGCGGTTGACCTTGAAGCTATCGTCGATCGGCTGGCGTTTCATGGTTAGGGCTCGAGTTATAGGTATGGGATCACTCAAACTATGCCTCGCCCTGCTGGGCCTCGGCATCCGCTTCGGCGAAAGCCTCACGGGCGATGCGGAAGCTGTCGACTGCGGCAGGCACACCGCAGTAGATGCCGACCTGAAGCAGAATCTCGCGAATCTGCTCGCGGCTGAGGCCGTTGCGCAGGGCGCCGCGAATGTGCAACTTCAGCTCGTGCGGGCGATTGAGCGCGGAAATCATGGCCAAGTTTATCATGCTGCGTTCCTGCATCGATAAGCCTTCACGCCCCCACACATGCCCCCAGCAGTATTCGGTGACCAGCTCCTGCAGCGGGCGGTTGAAGTCGTCGGCATTCTCCACCGAGCGCTTGACGTAATCCTCGCCCAGCACCTGGGTACGGATCTGCAGGCCCTTCTCGTACTTGTCGTTGCTCATGGTCGCTTTCCCGGTTTGATTCGCAGTAAGGCCGCTGTAAGGCAGAAGCAGCCGGTGGATGCAGAGCTTTCTTTGTGTAGGAGGGGCTTTAGCCGCGAGCTCTTTACGCCTAGCTAGGCAAAATCGAGGCTAAAGCCTCTCCCACAAAAGCTCTGCTCACCGGCCGCTTCCGCCACAACCCAGTCGCCTTAACCTCAAAGCCCACCCATCAAGGTGTATTTGATTTCCAGATAGTCGTCGATGCCGTAGTGCGAGCCTTCGCGGCCCAGGCCCGATGCCTTGATGCCGCCGAAAGGCGCCACTTCGGTGGAAATCAGCCCTTCGTTGATGCCGACCATGCCGTACTCCAACCCCTCGCTCATGCGCCAGGCGCGCCCCAGGTCGCGGGTGTAGCAATAGGCGGCCAGGCCGAATTCAGTGTCGTTGGCCATATGTAGCGCTTCGGCTTCGTCGCTGAAACGGAACACCGCGGCCAGCGGGCCGAAGGTTTCCTCGCGGGCGACCTTCATGCCGTTGGTGACCTCGGCCAGTACCGTGGGCTGATAGAAACCGTGGCCCAGCGCGTGACGCTCGCCGCCGCAGATCAGCCTGGCGCCTTTGCCCAGGGCATCAGCGACGTGATCGGCGACTTTATCCACAGCCCGATCGTTGATCAGTGGGCCTTGTTGCGCACCTTCGGTAAAACCATCGGCGACCCTCAGTTCGCGCACACGCTCGGCCAGGCGGGCGACGAAGGCGTCATGGATGCCGTCCTGCACCAGGAAGCGGTTCACGCACACGCAGGTCTGCCCGGCATTGCGAAATTTGGCGATCAGCGCGCCGTCCACCGCCCGCTCCAGATCGGCATCGTCGAAGACGATGAACGGCGCATTGCCGCCCAGTTCCAGGGAGACCTTCTTCAGGGTGCTGGCGCACTGCTGCATCAACAGCTTGCCGATCGGTGTGGAGCCGGTGAACGACAGCTTGCGCACCGTGGCGCTGGCGCACAGCTCGTTGCCGATGGCCACGGCGTCGCCGGTGATCACGTTGAAGATACCGGGCGGGATGCCCGCTTCCTCGGCGAGCACCGCCAGCGCCAGTGCGGAAAACGGCGTTTCCGGCGCCGGCTTGACGATGCACGGGCAGCCAGCGGCCAGCGCCGGGCCGACCTTGCGGGTGATCATCGCCGCCGGGAAATTCCACGGCGTGATCGCCGCAACCACGCCAATCGGCTCCTTGGTCACGACGATGCGTGCATCGGGCTTGTGGCTGGGAATGGTGTCGCCATAGATGCGCTTGGCTTCCTCGGCGAACCACTCGATGAAACTGGCCGCATAGAGGATTTCGCCCCTGGCTTCGGCCAATGGCTTGCCCTGTTCCAAGGTCAGGATCTCGGCCAGCGCGTCAGCGTTTTCCAGCATCAGCGCATGCCAGCGCTTGAGTACCGTACTGCGTTCCTTGGCGGTGCGCGCACGCCAGGCTGGCCAGGCAGCATTGGCGGCGGCGATGGCGCGCTGGGCTTCGCCGCTGCCCATGCCTGGCACCTTGCCGATCTCTTCGCCATTGGCTGGATTGAAGATGGACTGAGAGCTGCCGTCATCGGCAGCCAACCACTGGCCATCGAGGTAGGCGTGCTGACGAAACAGACGCGACGCTTCAGGTGTCATGGCGACTCCGAAATAAAACAGGCCGCGCTCGAGGGTGAGTGAACGCGGCCAAAAAGCTGGCTATTTACGGCGTGTCGGTCTGCAACTGCTACGACCGGCACGCGAAATCGCGGATTTGTCAGGCCAACGCCGGAAGGGCGCCGAGCTTGCCGCGGTGGTAGATCATCGGCACCGGGGCGACTTCAGGCAGGATCAGGTTTTTCACGGCGCCGACCATGATGGCGTGATCACCACCGTCGTACTCGCGCCACAGTTCGCACTCGATGATTGCGGCAGCGTTCTTCAGCAGCGGGTTGCCCTGTTCGCTCAATGTCCACTCGATGCCCGCGGCCTTGTCCTTGCCCTTGCCGGCGAAGGCATAGGCTTCGGCCTGTTGTTCGGCGGACAGCAGGTGAATGGCGAAGCGCTTGCTGTCGCGCAGCACCGGGTAAGAGTCGGAGCCGTAGTTGGGGCAAAACAGCACCAGCGCTGGGTCGATCGACAGCGCGCTGAAGGCGCTGGCAGTGATGCCGACGATGCCGCCATCCGGGCCCAGGGTGGTGACGATGGTCACGCCCGAGGGGAAGGCGGCCATGACGGATTTGTAGAGTCCGGGTTCGATCATTTGTGCTTTCCTCGATGCGCTCAGCGCATCACGAACGGGTCGGGCATCGGTGCTTGCGACAGGTTGATCCACACCGTTTTCAGTTCGGTGTAGGCGAGTACCGAGTCGATGCCGCTTTCACGGCCATAGCCGCTGTTCTTGAAGCCGCCGATCGGCGCCATGGCCGATACGGCACGGTAGGTGTTGACCCAGATGATGCCGGAACGCACGCCCTTGGCCATACGATGAGCGCGGCCCAAGTCGCGTGTCCAGATGCCGGCGGCAAGGCCGAACTGCGAGTCGTTGGCCATGGCCAGCGCTTCGGCTTCATCCTTGAAGCGGATGACCGAAGCCACCGGGCCGAAGACCTCTTCCTGCATGATGGTCATCGAATGGTCGTCGCATTCGAACAGGGTCGGCTCGTAATACCAGCCTTCGCCGTCGACCTGTGGGCGTTTGCCACCCAGGCGCAACGTCGCGCCTTCGGCGACGGCAGTGGCGACCAGACGCTCGACCACGGCCAGTTGCTGTGCGGTGGCCATGGGGCCCATCTCGCTGGCGTCGTCCTGCGGGTTGCCGATGCGGATGCGCTTGGCGCGTTCGACCAGGCGTTCAACGAATTCGTCGTAGATGCTGTCCTGCACCAACAGCCGCGACCCGGCCACGCAACTCTGCCCGGAGGCGGCGTAGATGCCGGCGACCACGCCATTCACGGCGCTGTCGAGATCAGCGTCGGCGAAGATGATGTTCGGCGACTTGCCACCCAACTCCAGCGACAGCTTGGCGAAGTTCTCCGCACTGGCGCGCACCACATGGCGTGCGGTGGCGGCGCCGCCGGTGAAGGCGATCTTGCGTACCAGCGGGTGACTGGTCAGCGCCGCGCCGGTGGTCGGCCCGTAGCCGGTGACCACGTTGACTACGCCGGCTGGGAAACCCGCTTCGAGTGCCAGGCGAGCCAGTTCGAGAATGGTCGCCGAGGCATGCTCCGAGGGCTTGAGCACCATGGTGTTGCCCGCTGCCAGTGCTGGCGCGAGCTTGATGGCCGTCAGGTACAGCGGGCTGTTCCAGGGAATGATCCCGGCCACCACGCCAATTGGCTCGTGGGTGGTGTAGGCGAACATGTCCGGCTTGTCGAGGGGCAGGGTGCCGCCTTCGAGCTTGTCGGCCAGGCCTGCGGTGTAGTGGAAGAACTCCGGCAGATAGCCGACCTGGCCGCGGGTTTCGCGGATCAGCTTGCCGTTGTCACGGCTCTCCAGCTGGGCCAGGGCTTCCTTGTTCTCGGCGATCAGGTCGCCGAGACGACGCAGCAGTTTGCCCCGTGCAGTGGCGCTCAGGTTGCGCCAGACCGGGTTGTCGAACGCTGCCTGAGCGGCCTGCACAGCGCGCTCGACGTCTTCGCCGGCAGCATCCGGAAGCACTGCCCAGGCCTGAGCGCGCGCCGGGTCGAGGCTCTCGAAGGTCTTGCCGGACTGCGCGTCGACCCACTGGCCGTCAATGCACATCTGATAGCGTGCGAGTGTCATGCGACGATCCCCTTTGCGGTGTTCTGCAGCTGGCTGGCTTCTCTGAGGAATTCCATCAGCATCTGGTTGACCAGGCGCGGCGATTCCACCGGCATCATATGCCGTTGTTCGGCCAGCACCACGGCCCTGGCGCCTGGAATGCACTGCGCCAGTTGTTCGGCCATCTGCGGTGTCGAGCCCGGATCGAGCTCACCGGTAGCGATCAGCGTCGGCACGCGGATATCAGCCAGATCGTCGGCGCGATACATGTCCTGAGTGGCGAACAGCGTATAGGTAGTCAGATAGCCCTGGGCATCGTTGCCGGCCAGGGTCTGGCGTATGGCGGCGATCTGTGCCGGGTTGGCAGCCTGGTACTCACGGCTGAACCAGCGCGACAGCGCGGCTTCGGCATTGGCGTCAGGGCCATGTTCGGCGGCCTGGGCCGTGCGCTCGATAACGCCTGCACGCTGTTCCAGGCTGCGGTTGAACACGCTGTTGAGTACCACCAGGGCGGCGATGCGCTGCGGGTAGTGCAGCGCGAAGGCGCGAGCGACTAAACCGCCCATGGAAAAGCCGATCACCGTGGCCTGCTGCTGACCGAGGTGATCGAGCAGTTCGCGCAACTGGTCGGCGTAACCGGCCAGGTCGGTGTCGATTGCCGGTCGCGGGCTATCGCCGTGGCCGAGCATGTCATAGACGATGACCTGGAAATGCTGGGCCAGGCCAACCACCTGGCCGCCCCACATGTCCTTGGTCAGGCCGACACCGTGGATCAACACCACGGGTTGGCCCTGGCCGATCACCCGGTAACTGGTGCCGGCGGGGGTACGTTCAGCGAGATGCCGAATCATGGCCTGCTCCCGATTACTGCGCCTTCTCGGCGGCCAGTTCTTCCAGATCGATGTAACGGTTACCGATGCGCGGGTGCAGGCGACCGCCATTGGCGGCACCCAGTACCACGACGATTTCGTCGGCACGCGGTGCATCTTCGATCTGCATTTCCAGGGTGATGTAGTGCGAGCGCAGGCCTTCATCGTCCTTGTGCATCATCGGAATCTGGATCGAAGTACCCGGGCCACCGCGCTTGTTGGTAAAGCTCAGGTAGCTCTTGGCCTTGACCGCTTCGCGGTAGTGATTGCCGAAGCGCAGGGTGTGGATAACGGCCGAGGCGTGCTCGATTTCACCATCGGCACCGACCACGGCAGCCTTGCCGTAGGCCTCGATCTTATCGGCACCGCCGATGGCGGCGATCAGGCGCGCGACCATCAGTTCACCCAGCTCGGAGCAGTTGGCCTTGATCACTGGCTTGAGGTCTTCGACGAAGCCGTTGCCAACCCACGGGTTCTTGATCACGACGGCCAGACCGACCATGGTGACCGGCTTGTCGGTGGCCTTGCCGCCTTCGATCAGGGTTTCTTCTACATAGCTGACGATCTTGCGAATCTCGAAACTCATGGCAGCTCCTTTGGCTGGTTGGTGTTGAGTATTATGGTATACCAGAATACGCAATATGCAAGCATCTCTGAACGTCAGGCACGGCGCCGCCTTGGCCGTAATCAGGGATGCGCCAATTGGGCAAAAAGGATTGTTTTTAGGCAGAGGAATGACTGAAGCCTAATGGCTCTCAGGCTTTACATGAGAGCCCAGCCTGGGCCGCTCCGCTGTCACTTCACTGAATATGCATTGGGCGCAGAGTGTCCTGCCGAGGCGTTCCCATGCGGAGAATGGGAACGATCCCTGTGTGTCTCAGCGCCAGTTGTGGCTGGCGCAGGCCACTGCATCATGGGCGTGCAGGCTTTCGGCGTGGGTGACCTGGATATGCAAGGCACTGATGTCGGGTGTAGCCAGTAGAGCGCTATGCAGGCGGCGTGCGGCGTCTTCGCAGAACATCAGGTTCTGACCGTTGGCCAGGGCGAAGGCCTGTTCATCGGCGCGTTTCACTGCAGTCTGTACGGCAGTACCGAGGGCAGCTTCCGCGCGCTCGAGCAGGTCGATGAAGGGCAGAGCGGTCGCATCGCTTTGCAAGCGAACGTGAATGTCGGCTTCGCTGCGCTGGCTGTGGGGCGTGGCGACGATACCCGCGCTGCTGCCGAGCCAGGCGTGCATCTCCTCGACATTCGGTTGGCGGTTGGCGAAATCTTCGCTGAAGCGCTGCTGGATAAGCTGCCGCGCCAAGGCTGCCGAGCAAGGGCAGGTCGATGAGTAGCTCAGCTGCAGCCTCAACTCCAAGTGCAGGCCGTCCGGGCCGAGGCGCGAGTGGATTGACAGCGGATAGGCCTTGTAGCCCGACAGCGGGCTGATCAGCGCAGGCCGCTGGATCAGCCAATCGCCGTACAGATCCAGATAGGCGTGCAGCGACAGCCTCTGGTGGCTGTCCAGAAAACGCTTCAGCACCCGCCGTAGCAAGACCGGTGACACGGGCTCCTGCTGCAGTTCGGCGAGGGCCAGGTAGAGGCGCGACATATGAATACCGCGCGTCTGGCCGTCGTCCAGGCTGACGCCGGCATCCACGCGGGCGTTGACGGCCTGCCCGTCGAGCTGCACCGGCAGGGCGATGCCGCGCATGCCCACCCAGTCGAGTGTGGCGGTGAAGTCGGTGCTGCGCTGGGCAGCTATATCGGGCAAGTTGCTTGGCTGGTTCATCGATTCCCCGGTAGGTAGTCTTACAATTTGGCTTTAAATGTTATGTTATAACAATTATAGTCAGCCTGTGAGATTGCCATGACCGTCGACGAACTGCTTGCCCTGCCGCCTCAGGCCTACATGAACGACGCTCAGCAGGATTTCTTCCGGAACCTGCTGGTTCAGCAGCGCCAGGAGTTGCAGGAGCGCATCGACGACGAGTTTGGCGCGCTGCGCGAGCAGGAGCGGCCCGCAGACGAGGCCGACATGGCCAGCCGTGAAGAGCAGCGGCAGTGGCAGCTGCGCCTGCTCGAACGGGAAAAGAAGCTGCTCGACAAGATCGACGAAGCCCTCGAGCGGCTAGCCCATGGCGAGTACGGCTGGTGCCGCGAAACCGGTGAGCCGATTGGCCTGCGTCGTCTGCTGCTGCGGCCCACGGCCAGCCTGTGTATCGAGGCGAAAGAGCGCGAAGAACAGCGCGAACGCCACAAACGCTCCGTGTAATGCCTGAAGCCCTGATGAGGAACCCGAGATGCCCAACCGTCTACCCGTAACCGTGCTGTCCGGCTTTCTTGGCGCCGGCAAGAGCACCCTGCTCAATCATGTGCTGAGAAATCGCGACGGCCTGCGCGTGGCGGTGATCGTCAATGACATGAGCGAAATCAACATCGATGGCAGCGAAGTGCAGCGCGATGTCAGCCTCAACCGCGCCGAAGAGAAGCTGGTGGAGATGAGCAATGGCTGCATCTGCTGCACCCTGCGAGAGGACTTGCTCGAGGAAGTCAGCAAGCTGGCTCGCGACGGACGCTTCGACTACCTGCTGATCGAGTCCACCGGTATCTCCGAGCCACTGCCGGTCGCCGAAACCTTCACCTTTCGTGACGAACAGGGGCAGAGCCTGGCCGATCTGGCGCGTCTCGATACTCTGGTCACGGTGGTCGATGGGGTGAATTTCCTGCCTGACTTCCAGGCTGCCCAGAGCCTGGCCAGCCGTGGCGAGACCCTTGGCGAGGAAGACGAGCGTTCGATCAGTGACCTGCTGATCGAACAGATCGAGTTCGCCGATGTGCTGCTGATCAGCAAGATCGACCTGATCAGCCAGGCCGAGCGCGAGGAGCTGACCGCCATCCTGCAACGCCTCAATACCCGCGCCAGGATCCTGCCGATGAGCATGGGTGCCGTGCCGCTCAAGGCGATTCTCGACACCGGCCTGTTCGACTTCGAACGCGCCGCCGAGTCGCCGGGCTGGCTCAAGGAAATGCGCGGCGAGCACGTGCCGGAAACCGAGGAATACGGCATCGCCTCCAGTGCCTACCGGGCACGTCGGCCGTTTCATCCGCAGCGTTTTTTCGACTTTCTCAACCGTGAGTGGGTCAACGGCCGGCTGCTGCGTTCCAAGGGCTTCTTCTGGTTGGCCAGCAAGTATCAGGAAGCGGGTAGCTGGTCCCAGGCCGGCGGCCTGATGCGCCACGGCCTGGCCGGGCGCTGGTGGCGTTTCGTGCCGAAGAGCCAATGGCCCCAGAATGAAGATGACCTCAAGGGCATCATTCGCCAGTGGGACGCCGCTAGCGGTGATTGCCGCCAGGAGCTGGTGTTCATCGGCCAGAATGTCGACTTCGCACGACTGCACGCTGAGCTGGACGACTGCCTGCTGAGCGATGCCGAGATGGCCACCGGCACTGAGGCCTGGAGCTTGTTGCCGGATCCGTTCGGCCCTTGGGTGGAGGCGGCATGATGCTCGCGTTCAAACACCGAGTAATGCCGCAGCAGGTCAGTGGTGAAGAGATCGACGTGCTCGGTGAGGCGTTGCGTGATGAGGTCAATCTGGCGGTCTGGCAGCGCAGGCTGCCGGAGCATCTTTCGGCATTTGCCAGCACCTTGCTGGCCCAGGGCGAGCCGCTGGCGCAATCGCTGTGCATCGACCTGAGCGACGCCTATGCTGAGCCAGCGTTGCCCGGCCTGCTCTCCGAGTACAGCGACATTCTTGGCCAGGCAGCTTTTCTTGCCGACGTGGCCTGGCTGATCCGCGCTTATGCCTTTCTGCTCGATGCTCGCAGCATCGGTTTGCGCCTGCGCGCGCTGGACGCTGCCATGTGTCCACGTTTTCATGTCGACAAGGTGCCGCTGCGGCTGATCACCAGCTACGCCGGCGTCGGGAGTCAGTGGCTGCGCGAGGGTGCAGTGTCACGTCAGCATCTCGGTGGGCCCCAGGCGCTGCCAGCGGAGAATGCCGTGGTCGAGCAGATAGGCTGCGGTCACGTGGCGCTGCTCAAGGGTGAGCGCTGGATCGGCAACGAAGGCCGTGGCCTGGTGCACCGTTCGCCGGCCTTGCCGGCGGGAGAGCGGCGCTTGTTGCTGACCCTGGACTGGCTGGCCTAAGAACCTGCTCAGGATCTGATGCGTGCCGGCCCTGCTGCGTTCAAACAGGCTCTAGCTCGCTAGACCGTGAACAGGTTTGAGCGCTGCCAATCTGCAGGCAAAAAAATGCTGCGCCTGGGCGCAGCGACATTGCAGCCGGGCCTGACCGACTGCGAAGAGAGGGTGTATTAACGCCGATAGAGATGACGATTGAGTGACGGCTCAGTAGGCCATCCACACGCCTTTGCTTTGCCGTTCGCAGAATGGCTTGAGGTAAGCGGCGTCGTTGGCCACGCCATAATAGTGAACGTCCTGCTGGTAGGGCGTGCCGCCCACCTTGGCGTTGCGGCACACGCCGAACGCGCCGGTGGGGCACTGCTCGACGAAGCTGACGTCGACCTTCTGGCCCTTGAGCTGTGGCTGACAGAAGCCGGTACGGAACAGATTCGGCGGGATGCTGCGGTTCTGCTGGCAAACCTTGACGTCCAGGCGCTCTGCCTGGCTGTGCACCACACAAGCTTCGCCCCAGGCCAGGCTGGACACACTACAGAACGCAAGCAGCAGCAAACGACGCATCGAACCAACTCCGGAAAATGTTGCGAAACTGTAGGGGCTATGGCGAGCTTATCGCAAGCTGCGCTTTTCCCTAAGGCCCTAACGTTGCACCATGGCGTCATGTTGAAACAGATACCCACCCACCTGATCGCCGGCCCGTTGGGCGCCGGCAAGACCAGCCTGATCCGTCAGTTGCTGGCGCAACGGCCTGCGCACGAGCGCTGGGCGGTGCTGATCAATGAGTTCGGGCAGATCGGCCTGGATGCCGCGTTACTGAATCGTGATGAGGACGGCCTGAGCTTCAGTGAGGTAGCCGGTGGCTGCCTGTGCTGCGTCAATGGCGTGCCCTTTCAGGTCGGCCTCGGCCGTCTGCTGCGCAAGGCCAAACCGGATCGTTTGTTTATCGAGCCTTCCGGCCTTGGGCATCCGCTGAATCTGCTGGAACAGCTGAGCCAGGCGCCTTGGGAGGGCGTGCTGGCCGTACAGCCATTGCTGATGGTGCTGGACGCCGCTGCTCTGGCTGCCGACGTGCCACTCGCTGATAGCCAGTGCGATGCTTTGCGCCATGCCGGGCTGCTGGTGCTGAACAAAAGCGAAGGGGTGGATGGCGCCGCGCGCGCTCGCATCGAGGAAAGGCTCCAGCAGGGGGTGTACTGGACGAGCCAGGGCGTATTGCCGTTCAGTCGTCTACCCATGGGCCCCGTGGCTGACGCTCTGGTTGGCAGCCGCTCTTTACCGGATGGCCCGCTACCCCCCGCGATGGTCTGGCACCGTGCCGAGGAGCCGATCTGTCTGATTCAGGATCAGCCCGAGGGCTGGAGCATCGGCTGGAGCATCGGCTGGCGCTGGCACCCCAGCCAGTGTTTCGATCTGCTGCGGGTGCAGCAGTGGCTAACGACACTGCCGTGGCGGCGCGCCAAGCTGGTGCTGCAGACCAACGCTGGCTGGCTGTCAGCCAATGCCCTGGAGGGACAACCTTTGCATTGGCAGAACAGCGAGTGGCGCAAGGATTCGCGGCTGGAACTGATCTTCAGCAGCCCGCAAGACGAGGCCTTGTTGCGCACGGGAATGGCTGCCTGCCGAATGGGTTGAGGGCTGTTTCAGTCCCGCGTGGACGGATGGTCGCGACGCCATTGCTGCAACTCGATCACCTGACCAGACTGCCTGGGTGCGGGTGCGGGTGCGGGTGTCGGAGGCAATACTGCCGGCGGCTCGCGGAACGGATAGGGATCCAGCTCGATACTGCCCAAGTGCGCGCCGAACATGACGATGCGGCCAGCATGGCGCTGCTCGCCAGTGACCGTAAACTCGAAGCCGTAGACCCGGGCAAAGCGTCGGTTGCCGCGGCCATCACGCACGATGCCGAAACGCTGGAAGGCGACGTTGCCGTCGAGCAGTTCGATATCCAGCTTGCCGCAGTGCTGCTTGACCAGCGTCAGCGCACGCTCACGAATGCCGTGGCCATGCCATAGCCAGGCGGCGGCAGCGGCCAGAAGCATAAGGATGAAGAGGTTGCCGAGGGTCAACATGGTGCACGGGCTCGGGACAGTGAGCGCTCAGCTTACCCGATCTACCGTGACAGTTGCCGCCCACGAATCGGCTGATTTATCGCGCTGTGCCCATTGCCTCATTTTCTGGGGCAAGAGGGCTGGAGCGGTCGCCGGCGAGGGCTCCTAAAGTGCGCCGGATTCGTAGGAGCCCGCTTGCGGGCGATGCAATAGCGTTCGTTCTGCAAAATTGCCGCGTGGCTGCCAATCGCCGGCAAGGGCTAGGCGCCCCCTCGGCTCCTACGCGATCGTGTGGATACCAGAGCCCGTGTAGGAGCCCGCTTGCGGGCGATTGGCGATATCGCGGCCGACCTACTGCGCGATCGGCGCCGGTGCCTGCAGCCCCAGGCGCTCGAACATCACCCGGGCGATTTCCCGTTCACCCATCACCACCAGGTCGGCGTTGTGCTCGCGCAGGTAATCGACTTCATCGTCAAAGTGGGCGCGGGCAATGATATCCAACCCGGCATTCGCCTGACGGCCATGCAGAGCGATCTGCCCGGCCTCCAGGCTGTTGGGGATGGCGATCATCAGCCAGCGCGCCTGGGCGACGTTGGCCAGTTCCAGTACATGGGTGCTGGCGGCGTTGCCGAGCACCACGCTGAAGCCTTCTTCACGCAGTTCCTGGGCGCGGGTTCGGTTGTCGTCGATGATCACCAACGGCACGCCTTCGTCACGCAGGCGCTTGCTGATTCGGCTGCCGACACGGCCGTGACCGATGAGAATGGCGTGGCCGACTTCGCTGATCGGGTGCAGGTCGTTGTCTTCGCTGTCCGCGGCGCTGACCTGATCGGCCGGCGTGGTGTGCTCGCGGCGATCCAGCCATGGCTGCAGGCGGTCGATCAGCAGGAACAGCAGCGGGTTGCAGAGGATCGACAGGATCGCGCCGGCCAGCACCAGGTCGCGGCCCGCTTCCGGCACCAGATTCAGGCCGATGCCCAGGCCGATCAGGATGAACGAAAACTCACCGATCTGCGCCAGGCTCACCGAAATGGTCAGCGCGGTGCTCAGCGGTTTGCGGAACGCCAGCACGATCAACATCGCCGCCAGGGATTTACCGAACACGATGACCAGGAAGGTACCCAGCACCAGCAGTGGCTGCTCGAGCAGGATCGACGGATTGAACAGCATGCCCACCGACACGAAGAACAGCACCGCGAAGGCATCACGCAGCGGCAGCGAGTCTTCGGCTGCCTTGTGGCTGTATTCGGACTCGTTGAGGATCATCCCGGCGAAGAAGGCGCCAAGGGCGAAGGACACCCCGAACAGCTGCGCCGAGCCGTAGGCGATGCCCATGGCGATGGCCAGCACGGCCAGGGTGAACAGCTCGCGCGAACCGGTGCCAGCGCTGCGCTCCAGCAACCAGGGAATGACCCGGCGCCCGACCACGACCATCAGCGCGACGAACGCGGTGACCTTGCCTAGGGTGATCAGCAACTGCATGCCGATGCTGCTGGAACCGTCGCCCTGAGGAATGCCGCCGAGCACGCCGGACAGCGCTGGCAACAGTACCAGGGCCAGCACCATCACCAGGTCTTCGACGATCAGCCAGCCCACGGCGATCTTGCCGCGGCGGGTATCGATCAACTGGCGCTCTTCGAGGGCGCGTAGCAGTACCACGGTACTGGCCACCGACAGTGCCAGGCCGAACACCAGGCCGGCGCCCCAACTCCAGCCCATCGCCCAGGACAGGCCCATGCCCATCACCGTGGCCACGGCGATCTGCACCACGGCGCCGGGAATGGCGATGTGTTTGACCGACATCAGGTCTTTCAGGGAGAAGTGCAGGCCCACGCCGAACATCAGCAGGATCACGCCGATCTCGGAGATTTCGTGGGACAGCTCCTTGTCGGCAACGAAGCCGGGAGTGAAGGGGCCGACGATCACGCCAGCGATCAGATAGCCTACCAGTGGCGACAGGCGCAGGCGGTTGGCCAGGCTGCCGAACAGGTAGGCCAGCACGAAGCCGGCGGCGATTGTCGCAATCAGGGGTGTGTGGTGAGGCATGCGTTCTCCCTATGAACAGAAGGGCCTGGCATGCCTGCACTGCAGGGGGATACAGCGCAGAACAGCGTAGCGGCCAAGGTCGGATTGCCCGACCGTAAAGACCGATAGTTTATATTAAAATATTGTTTATAACTAAAAGGTCTTTATACAAAATGTGTCTGCAGTCTGCCTGCGCGCTGTAAGCCGCGTCATGCCTCGCCTTTGAGCGCGCGGTAGCGGTTTTCCAGCTCCTGACGAATCTCGCGGCGCTGTTGGCCCTGTTCGAAACGCCGTTGCTCCTCCGAGGTCTGAGGTTGACGGGGCGGCACTTCGGTGGATTTACCGTTTTCGTCGACTGCCACCATGGTGAAGAAGCAGCTGTTGGTATGGCGCACCGAGCGCTCGCGGATGTTTTCGGTGACTACCTTGATGCCGACTTCCATGGAGGTGCGTCCGGTGTAGTTGACCGAGGCCAGAAAGGTCACCAGCTCGCCGACGTGCACCGGTTCGCGAAATGTCACCTGATCCACTGATAGGGTTACCACGTAGCGACCGGCATAGCGGCTGGCGCAGGCGTAGGCCACTTCGTCGAGATACTTGAGCAGCGTGCCGCCGTGTACATTGCCGGAGAAGTTGGCCATGTCCGGGGTCATCAGAACGGTCATCGTCAGTTGGGCGTTTCCGGGTTCCATAGTGTCTGGCTCATCAGGTTGAGGGGGCGCAATTGTCCGCGATGGGTAAGGCGCTGGCTGGTCGATTGTGTCTATGTACTCGATTGCTGCAACGTATGTAAGGGCATTTCACTCTCAGAGCCATGGCCATTTATTCACCCATGAGGAAGACACATGACGCGCACGCTTCTTTCCTTTGCCCTGTTGCCGCTGTTTGCCGTTGCCGCCCAGGCTGCACCGCAGCCCTGTGACAGCGTCAGCCTGTGCAACGCTGCCGGTACTGCAGCCTATCAGGCGGGCCGTTACGATGAGGCTGCAGGCAACTTCGAGCGCCAGTTGCGGCGTGCCGAGCAGGCTGATGACGCTGCCGCCCGCGAGCTGGCTCTGAACAATCTGGTGGTGACCAATCTGCGTCTCCAGGAGCCGGGCCAGGCAAGGGCCTGGTTGAACCTGGCGCTGCACGACGGTATGCAGGGCACGGCCACCCGCCACAACCTGCGCTCGGTGTCCGCGGCGCTGAACTACCAGGCCCTTGGTGCCAGCTTGGAGGGGCGCTATCTGCGCTACTCCGGAGCGGCAATGTGGAGCAGCCTGTACGTTAGCCGCCAGCCAGACGGTAGCTATCGCGCGTCTTTTGCCCCGTTGCGCGCAGGTGCAAAGATTGAAGAGTACGGCCCGGCTGCTGTCGGTTATCTGCAGGGAGCATTGCAAGGCGAGAAAGCCTATTTCCAACTGACGGCTGCGGATCTGCCCAAGGGCTGTGCTGTCGAGCTGTTTCACGAAGGGCTGGATATCCGTGTGCTGGAAGTCTTCGACCCGCAGTGCCAGCAATACGGCGGCGCCGGTATCAGCGTGGCCGGCGAATACCTGAAGGTCAGCACCGAGTCGCAGGAGCAAGAGCAAGAACGCTGATTGGATTCGCCCATGATAATTGCTCCAGGGTGCCGAGCCAGTGACCTGGAAACGCGACCGAGCGTCTTTTGGCGGTACCTGCGCAACCGCATGCGGCGTGCACTTTGTGGCAAATGTTTCTGAATATTGCCACGTCGCGACGTGTACGGCTCGGATGTTAACCTGCGGTCAAAGTGGCCCAGCAACGGGCCAATAATCCCCATTATCCAGCAGGCTCACGTGAGCCATCGAGCAGCCGCCCGAGCTCGCTTGTGCCTGCCCCAAAACAAGGAGCAGTTTCCTCATGCATGCCATCAGCTTCATCCAGGATCTAGCGGTGATCATGCTGGTGGCCGGCGTGGTCACCGTGCTGTTCCACCGCTTCAAGCAGCCGGTGGTGCTCGGTTACATCCTCGCCGGCTTCCTGATCGGCCCGCACACGCCGCCGTTCGGCCTGATCCACGATGAAGAGACCATCCGCACCCTCGCCGAGCTGGGGGTGATCTTCCTGATGTTCTGCCTGGGGCTGGAATTCAGCCTGCGCAAGCTGTTCAACGTCGGAGCCACGGCCTTTATCGCGGCGTTCCTGGAAATCATCCTGATGATCTGGATCGGTTTCGAGATCGGCCGCTACTTCGGCTGGAGCACAATGGATTCGCTGTTCCTCGGCGCGATCCTGGCGATTTCCTCGACGACTATCATCATCAAGGCGCTCGGCGACCTGAAGATGAAGAACGAGCGCTTCGCACAGCTGATCTTCGGGGTGCTGATCGTTGAGGACATCCTTGGTATCGGCATCATCGCGCTGCTGTCCGGTATCGCCCTGAGCGGTAGCGTGGAAACCGGCGAGGTGTTCGCCACCGTCGGCAAGCTGTCGCTGTTCATGATCGTCGCCCTGGTCATCGGTATCATCCTGGTGCCGCGCATCCTCGCCTATGTAGCCAAGTTCGAAAGCAACGAGATGCTGCTGGTGGCGGTACTGGGCATGTGCTTCGGCTTCTGCCTGCTGGTGGTCAAGCTGGAATACAGCATGGTGCTGGGCGCGTTCCTGATCGGCGCGATCATGGCCGAGTCGCGCCAGTTGGTGCAGATCGAGCGCCTGATCGAGCCAGTGCGCGACATGTTCAGCGCGATCTTCTTCGTCGCCATCGGCCTGCTGCTCGACCCCAACGTGCTGGTCGAATATGCCTGGCCGATCGCGGTGATCACCGTGGCGGTCATCGTCGGTAAAGTGGTTTCGTGCAGCGTGGGCTCGTTCATTGCCGGTAATGATGGTCGTACCTCGCTGCGCGTCGGCATGGGCCTGTCGCAGATCGGCGAGTTCTCTTTCATCATCGCCACCCTGGGCATGACCCTGCAGGTGACCAGCGACTTCCTCTACCCGGTAGCGGTAGCCGTGTCGGTGATCACCACCCTGACCACGCCGTATCTGATCCGCTCGGCCGATCCCTTGGCAGTGAGCCTCGGCAAGGTCATGCCGCAGCGCGTGTCGCGGGTGTTCTCGCTGTATGGCGAGTGGCTGCGCAGCATCCAGCCGCAAGGCCAGGGCGCGATCCTGGCTGGGATGATCCGCAAGATCGTCCTGCAGGTGCTGGTCAACCTGGCGTTCGTGGTGGCGATCTTCCTCGGCATCGCCTTCTTCGCCACGCAGATCGGCGCCTGGCTGGGCCAGTGGCTGGATCAGGAGAACCTGCGCAAGGCGGTAATCTGGGGCGCGGCCCTGATCCTGTCGCTGCCGTGCCTGATCGCGGCGTACCGCAAGATCAAGGCGCTCTCCATGCTGCTCGCCGAGATGGGCGTGCGCCAGGAGAAGGCCGGTCGTCATACCGCGCGGGTGCGCAAGGTGATTTCCGAGGTGATTCCGCTGCTCTCGCTGGTCGGCATCATGGTGCTGCTGACGGCGCTGTCGTCGAGCATCCTGCCGTCCAACGACATGCTACTGCTGGTCGGTGTCGTCGCCGCCGGTGTGGTGGCCGTGTTGTGGCGCTGGTTCATCCGCGTGCACACACGCCTGCAGATCGCCCTGTTCGAAACCCTCGACAAGCCCGAGACACCTGGGCATCACTGAAACGACAAGGGCGCCAATAGGCGCCCTTCTTGTATGTATTGCCGTAGCTTGGTGCGGATCGCTGTGATGCCCGGAATCTCCCCGGGTGTCGCTGCGCTCGACCCAGGCTACGAAAGCGGTTGGTGTGCTTCCTGCAGAGTTATCGAGTTACTCAACCCGTAGCCTGGCGTTGAGCGAAGCGATACCCAGGGCAACATTCCCCGAGCATCGCTGTGCGCTGCCGGAGCGATCATTCCTCCAACCAGACTTCACGTACCCAGTGCCAGACCGAGTCCCAGCTGTCGTCGGTAAGGTCTTCTTCTTCGCCATCCCACAGCAGCACGGTGCCGTCCTGCTCGACGCAGTAGTAGTTGCCATTATCTTCGCAGATCGGCACCAACTCCCGGGATACCCCCAGCGACCAGGCGACCGAGGCCACTTCTGGCAGGTAGGTGTGTGACTGCGGGTCGGTGGCCGTGACCGGCTCCAGGCGGCCGTAGACCACGTCGCTGACCTTGAGCAGGAATTCGCGCAGCTCGAACGGCAGGTTGATGAGGATCTGCTCCTCGATCTCTACCAGCAACTCTTCTTCCGGCAATTCCAGCGGCACCGGTACGGGTTCGTTCAGTTCACGCAGTTGTTCGATGACTTCTTCCACGGGCGGCTCCAGCAGAGGTCGGCGACTCTCATCAGGTTTTTGGAAAGCACAAAACAGACGAGCGCTAAGTCAGCTGCCGTCTGGTTGGTTATTCCTGTAATAGCGCAGCTTTTTACGCTGAATGGAAAATAGTCACAAGTCGCAAAAAGGCAAAATGCCATGTTGGTTGCGATATGGCCATTCCATAGGTCTCGGTGCGAATGACCGGGAGATGCAGCGCAGGTTCCAAAAGCTCAGGGCCGAGAAACACAAAACCCGGGCAAGCCCGGGTTTTGTCATCACGCGTGGGATCAGCCGTTTTGGCGGATACCGGCGACCAACCAAGGCTGGTTGTCGCCCGTCGGGCGCTCGAGACGCCAGCTTTCGCTGAACACTTCGCCCTGGTCGAAGCGCGAGGTCTTCGATACACCGCTGAAGGTCAGGGTGGCGATGGTCTTGTCGGCGTGGTCGTCGACACCGTCCAACTGCACGTCGAGGTTGTCGATGTAGGTGGACTGGAAGCCCTCACCCAGATCGGCACGTTCGCGTTTGAGGAACTCCAGCAGTTGCGGGGTCACGAACTCGGCGATCTTGTCCATCTCGTTCGCGTCCCAGTGCTGCTGCAGGCTCAGGAAGTGCTCGCGACCAGCATTGATGAAGCTCTGCTCGTTGAACCACGCAGGTGCGTTGATCACCGGCTTGATCGCAGCGGCGCTGCTACCACCGAAGATCGACGGCTGAGCCGGCTGCGGCTGGCCATGGGCTTCACGCTGGAAGGGTGCACCACCGGCAGCGGCGACATTCGGCTGCTGCTTCTGGCGACGAGCGGCCAGGAAGCGGAACAGCAGGAAGGCGATCAGGCCGAAGATCAGCATGTCCATGATCTGCAGGCCTTCAAAGCCGTCACCCATGAACATCGAGGCCAGCAGGCCACCGGCGGCCAGGCCAGCCAGCGGGCCGAGCCAGCGCGAAGCACCGCTAGCGGCGGCCGGAGTACGGCCAGGCGCAGCTGCGTTGGCGTTAGGCTGGGATGGAGGTGTGGCCTGACGGGTCTGGTGGCTCGGTGCGGAGCCAAAGGATTTGCCGCCGCCCATACGCTTGGCGTCGGCAGTTAAGCTGAAGGACAGGCCCAGACAAACTACCAGGGCGATACTGAGGAAACGCTGCATTATCGGTTTTCTCTTGGTTATTGAAACACTGACGAGCATCTTGCCCGTGGCCGGTCGGCATGACCAGCAACAGAATGTTTCGAGCTTTTGCCCAACGCAACGGCTGGCGCTGGTTAAGTCGTGCTTTAGGTGGACGTAAAACGGAACCCGAGGGTTCCGTTTTATTAACGGCTGCTGTCGATCCTTATTCGGGTCGACTGGCGCTTAGCGCCAGTTGTACAGCTCTTGCTCGGTCACTGCGCTCATCGGCGTGACTTCATCCTGGAAGGTCTTCATGGATTTCCAGATACGGCCGTTGAGATCGTTCTGGCCAGCGAGTTCTTCCAGAACGGCCTGAGACTCACGCTTCATGGCGTCCAGCACTTCGTCGGGGAAGCGCTTGATCGGTACGCCCTGTTCCTTCAACTGAGCCAGCGACTTGGCGTTGTGGAAGATGTAGTCGTCCATCATATCCAGGGTCGCGGCGCGGGCGGCTTCGACCACGATGGCCTGCAGGTCGGCCGGCAGGCTGTCGAAGGCCTTCTGATTGACCATGGACTCGACCACCGCCTGCGGTTCCTGCCAGCCCGGGAAGTAGTAGTACTTGGCGGCCTTGTGCAGACCGAAGGCCAGGTCGTTGTAGGGGCTGACCCAGTCGGTGGCGTCGATCACGTGGGTTTGCAGGGCGGTGAAGATTTCGCCGCCAGGCAGGTTGACGGTGATTGCGCCGAGTTTGGTCCAGACTTCACCACCCAGGCCCGGCATGCGGATTTTCAGGCCCTTGATGTCGTCCAGGGAATTGATTTCCTTGTTGTACCAGCCACCCATCTGCATGGTGGTGTTACCCGCCGACAGCGGTTTCACGCCATAGGGCGCGTAGGTCTCGTCCCACAGGGCCTGACCGCCGCCCTTGCTCAGCCAGGCGTTCATTTCCAGGGTCGACAGGCCGAACGGTACCGAGGAGAAGAACTGTGCGGCCGGAACCTTGCCCTTCCAGTAGTACGGCGTGCCGTGGCCCATTTCGGCGGTGCCGCGGGACACTGCATCGAACACTTCCAGCGCCGGAACCAGTTCACCTGCGGCGTAGACCTTGACGGTCAGGCGCCCGGCGCTCATCGCGTTGATACGCTCGGCCAGACGCTCGGCGGCGGTGCCCAGGCCTGGATAGTTCTTAGGCCAAGAGGTGACCATCTTCCAATGGAAGGTTTCCGCTTTTGCGGCAGTAGCGCTTTGCTGGGCAGCAGGTGTTTCTTCCTTGCAGCCGGCCAGGCCGATGGCAGCGAGCAGCGCCACAGCGGCGCCGAACAGGTTACGGCGGTTCATCGTGTTCTCCCTTGGGTGTTGAGCAGCGTGCCCAGATTGCTTTTTATTATTGGGCGTCGGCTTTAAGCGCTCGACGCCCGTTGGTTTAAAAAAATCTTATCAGCGCAGCAGGGGCGAGGTGCAGCCAGCTTTGAGCTGGCGCCTCAAAGTGCTTCCAACTTGGCGTAGGCCAGCATCAGCCACTTGGTGCCTTCGCTCTCGAAATTCACCTGTACCCGCGCCTGAGGGCCTGCGCCCTCGAAATTGAGGATGGTGCCTTCACCGAACAGCGAATGCTGCACGCGTTGGCCAAGGTTGAACGGGGTGTCCGGTACCGCGCTGCCGGCGAACAGATTGCTGCCGCTCATGCTGCGGTTGCCACTGCCATAGGGGCGGCTGACGCTATTGGACAGGCGCACTTCCTGCAGCAGGTGTGGCGGTACCTCACGCACGAAGCGCGACACCTTGTTGTAGGTCTCGTTGCCGTACAGGCGGCGGGTTTCCGCGTAACTGATCACCAGGTTGTGCATGGCGCGGGTGACGCCGACGTAGGCCAGGCGACGTTCCTCTTCGAGGCGGCCGGGCTCTTCCAGGCTCATTTTGTGAGGGAACAGACCTTCTTCCATCCCGACCAGGAACACCCGCGGGAACTCCAGGCCTTTGGCGCTGTGCAGGGTCATCAGTTGGATGCTGTCTTCGTTCTCGGCGGCCTGGGTGTCGCCGGCTTCCAGCGAAGCGTGGCCGAGGAAGGCGGCCAGCGGCGTCTGCTCCTCGTCACCTTCTTCACCCTCGTAGGAGTCGAAGGCGCGTGCGGCGGAGACCAGCTCCTCAAGGTTTTCCACTCGTGCCTGGGCCTTCTCGCCCTTCTCGTCGCGGTGATAGGCCAGCAGGCCGGACTGCTCGATGACCAGTTGCGCCATGCTGTGCAGCTGCATGCCTTCGACCTTGAGGGCCAGGGTATCGACCAGTTCGACGAAGGCATTCAAGGCACTGGCGGCGCGCCCACTGACGACCTTGGTACCCACCGCCTCGTGCAGTGCGGCCCACATCGACAATTCGTTGGCCCGGGCGAACTGGCGCAGGGTTTCCACCGTCTTCTCGCCAATGCCGCGGGCCGGTACGTTGATCACCCGCTCCAGTGCCGCGTCGTTGCCGCGCTGGTGGATCAGGCGTAGGTAGGCCATGGCGTTCTTGATTTCAGCGCGTTCGAAGAAGCGCTGACCACCGTAGATGCGGTAGGGAATCTTCTCGCGCAGCAGGGCCTCTTCAAGCACCCGCGACTGGGCGTTGGAGCGATACAGAATGGCGATTTCGCTGCGCTTGAGGCCTTCCTTGCGTAGGGCGTCCTCGATGGTTTCGACCACGTAGCGGGCTTCGTCGTGCTCGTTGAAGGCGGCATACAGGCTGATCAGTTCGCCGTCGCCGACATCGGTGCGCAATTCCTTGCCCAGGCGCCCCTGGTTGTTGGCGATCAGCGCGTTGGCGGCATTGAGGATGTTCGCCGTGGAGCGATAGTTCTGCTCCAGGCGGATGATCTCAGCCCCGGCGAAATCGCTGTCGAATTGCTGGATGTTCTCGATCTTCGCGCCACGCCAGCCGTAGATCGACTGGTCGTCGTCACCCACTACCATGAGGCTTTCGCCGCCCATGGCGAGGATGCGCAGCCAGGCGTACTGCACGGCGTTGGTGTCCTGGAACTCGTCCACCAGAATGTGCCGGAAACGGCGCTGGTAATGTTCCAGCAGGCCCGCATTGTTGCGCCACAGATCCAGGGCGCGCAGCAGCAGTTCGGCGAAATCGATGACCCCGGCGCGGGCACAGGCCGCTTCATAGGCCTCGTAGATGCCGCGCATGGTCGCCAGGAACAGATCACCGCTGGCCTGAATGCCCTGCGGGCGGATGCCTTCGTCCTTCTGCCCGTTGATGAACCACTGCGCTTGCTTGGCCGGCCAGCGTTGCTCATCAAGGCCCAACTCGCGAATCACCCGTTTGACCAGGCGCTGCTGGTCGTCGGAGTCGAGAATCTGGAAATTCTCGGCCAGGTTGGCCTCGCGCCAATGCGCGCGCAGCAAGCGGTGGGCCAGGCCATGGAAGGTACCCACCCACATGCCAGCCGGGCTTTGCCCGAGCACGTCTTCGATGCGATGGCGCATCTCGGCGGCAGCCTTGTTGGTGAAGGTCACCGACAGAATGCTGTGGGGCGAGACGCTCAGCCGCTGAATAAGGAACGCGATGCGGTGCACCAGCACGCGGGTCTTGCCGGAGCCGGCACCGGCCAGCACCAACTGATGGCCAGGCGGTGTGGTAACCGCATGGTGCTGGGCTGGATTGAGGGATGTGAGTCGCTGATCGAGGTCATTTTGCATCGCGGCATTCTAGGGGGGTAGGCACGCCATCACAAGCCATGTTGGCCGGGCGGGACGCGGCTTTCAGCCATTACGTGTCCGCGCATCAAGCAACATTTTCGTATAATCGTTCAGCCGCTTTTTCTGCCGATAGGCGACTCCACGGCCCTCAGGTCGTCGTAGCGATCAGCCGATTTTCGCTACAGGTAGGCCTTTCAATGCCCCTGACCCCAGCGCTGTTTTGGCGCTGCCGTCGAGCAGCAGTGGCGTGCCCAACAGGCTCGTCGAAGAATGCTGGCGCTCTTGGTCTTTAGCCTTATGAAAGCCTTTGACGCAGCCGTGCCGAGGCCCATTCGGAAAAGATCACCGTGGCGAAGATCAGGATGAAGATGATGCTCACCCGATCCCAGGCAAGGTTGTTGATGGCGGCGTCGAGCTGCAGCCCGATGCCGCCTGCGCCCACCAAGCCCAGCACTGTCGACTCGCGGATGTTGATGTCCCAGCGATACAGCGAGGTGCCTACAAAGGCCGGCATTATCTGCGGGACTACGCCGAATTGCAGCACCTGCAAACGCCCCGCCCCGGTTGCGCCAATGGCCTCTACCGGTGAGGTGCTGATTTCCTCGATCGCTTCGTAGAGCAGCTTGCCGACGAACCCAACCGAACGCAGGGCGATGGCGATGATCCCGGCAAGTACGCCGGGACCGAGCATCGCCACTAACAGCATCGCCCAGATCAGCGAGTTGATTGATCGCGACGAGACGATGATCAGCAACGCGGCGCTGCGGATGATCGGCGAGGGTGTGGTGTTGCGGGCGGCGAGAAAGGCCAGTGGAAAGGCCATCAGTACGCCGAGCGCGGTGCCCAGCGTGGCGATGTTGAGCGTATCCCAGAGGGGCTGCAGCAGGGCAGGTGTGTAGTCCCAGCGGGGTGGAACCATGCGCGCCAGCAGGGAGGCGCCCTGGCTACCGGCATCCTGGACGAACTCCCATAGGGTGTTTTCGGAGATGAAACGAGCGCACCAGACAAACAGCAGTGCGCCGGCGAACCAGACAAGCCAGTAGCCCCACTGTTGAGCGGTGGTGCGACGCCGCCATTGCGGTTGTGCCGTTGCGGCATGGATCACGGGCATGACAAAAAGCCTTACTGGAGCCAGCGACGTACGTGCCCGGAGAAATACTCGGAGGCCAGCACGATGGCGATGATGATCAGCAGCACGGCCGCGGCCGTGTTGTATTCGTAGCGATCCATGGCTGTGCCGAGCGTCGCGCCGATACCGCCCGCGCCAACGATGCCGATGATGGCCGACTCGCGAAAGTTGATATCGAGGCGGTACAGCGAGAGGCCGATCAGGCGAGGCATGATCTGTGGCTGCACGGCATGATTCATGACCTGCAACCAGCTGCCGCCCGTTGCACGAATGGCCTCTAAGGGGCGCGCATTGATGTCTTCGATCGCTTCAGCCAGTAGTTTGGCGATGAAGCCAATGGTGGCGAAGGCGAGCGTGGCGACGCCGGCCAGCGGGCCGAAGCCGAACATCACGACAAACAGGATGGCGATGATCACTTCCTGAAAGGTGCGCGAAATCATGATCAGCCCCCTGCAGAACAGGTAGACCGGCAGCGGCGACAGGTTGCGGGCGGCACCGAGGCCGACGGGAATCGACAGGGCGATACCCAGCACCGTGGCCACCAGTGTCATGGCCAGGCTTTCCAGCAGACCTTCAAGAATATCGCCGCCACGACTGGTGAAGTCCGGGTTAGCGAACCCGGACACAAAGGCCGCCCCGCGTGACCAACCTTCGGCAATGCGATTCCAGTCCAGGTTGATGCTGGCCCCGGCGAGCAGTAGATAAAGCAGCAGGCCAGCGACGACCAGGTAGCGCTGACCCCGGCCTGGCAGCAGCGAGGGCGGCTGCCAATACCCGGCACGGGCTCGGGCCAGGCGGTCGCTTGCAGGTACTTCACTGGCCATCAGCTGGCGATCTCTGCCCAGTTCGAGCGCGTTACCCGTGCCGTGGGCGGCTCGGGTAGCCGGTCTTCGTCTTGAGCCACTTCTTCCGTACTGGACTCCCAGTCTTCCTCTCCGTAGATGCGGGTCAGGGTGGGCGCATCGAGTGCGTCAGGCGAGCCGTCGAAGACGATGCGCCCGGCATGCAGCCCGACGATTCTGTCCGAGAAGCGACGCGCCAGATCGACGTCATGGATATTGATGATCGCCGTAAGGCCGCGCTCGTCGCAGAGCTCGCGGATCAGTCGCATGATCTGCCGTGAGGTCTTCGGGTCGAGGCTGGCAGTGGGCTCGTCGATCAGCATCAAGTCGGGGTTCTGCAACAAGGCGCGAGCGATGCCGACCCGTTGTCGCTGGCCACCGGACAATGCATCGGCACGTTTGTCGATTGCCTGGGCCAGGCCGACCCGGTCGAGCAAGCGGAAGGCTTCCTGTACATCGGCCTGGGGGTATCGACGCCAGACGCTGCGCCAAAACCCCACATAGCCCAGCCTTCCCGACAGGACGTTCTCCATCACGGTCAGCCGGTCGACCAGGGCATGATCCTGAAAGATCATGCCCATCCGCCGCCGCGCCTTGCGCAGTGCACCGGCGCGCAGCTTGGTCAACGACAAGCCGTTGAGCAGCACTTCGCCCTCGGTCGGCTCCACCAGGCGGTTGATGCAGCGAATCAGCGTACTCTTGCCCGCGCCGGATGGGCCGATCAGTGCCATGACCTGGCCCTTGGGCAGCACCAGGCGCACATCCGCGAGTGCCTGGTCGCCACTGGTGTAGCGTTTGCCCAAGCCGTTGATCTCGAGAAGGGGCATGCCTGGCATTTCCTTTTTTTCGCCAGTGCTGATCACTTGTCACACTGGTAGCTCACGTCCATGGCTTGGTCGATCTTGCGCACCACTTCCCAGTGCTGCTTAAAGGTAATCGGGATGAACTGCTCGCCATCGGAGCTCTTGAATTCTGCCTGCAGGGCCGAGCCTTCCCATTCAAACGTCTTGAAACCTTCCTGAATCTTCGCGGCCAGTTCTGGCTTGAGGTTGTAGACGTAGCCATAGCCGGTAGTGGGGAAGGTTTGCGAGGTATACAGCACCTTGTACTGATCAGGCTTGACCATGCCACGGGCCTGCATCTGTGCGAGCACCGAGTTGGCGATGGCGGCGGCGTCGTAATCGCGGTTCACCACACCCATGATCGAGTTGTCGTGTTTGCCGGAGAAGGCCGTCTTGAAGTCCTTGTCCGCTTCGAGGTTGAACTCGGACTTGAGCAGGGCCGAAGGCGCCTTGAAGCCGGAGTTCGAGGTGGGAGACGTGAACGCCAGGGTGTGGCCACGCAAGCCTGCCACGTCATCGATACCACTACCGTTGTGGGTGATGATTTCCATCTGGTAGCCGTAATTGCCCTGCTTGTCCGCCATCATGGTGAAGGGGACGAAACCGGCGCAGTTGACTGCCAACGGAACCGAACCAGTATTGAAACCGGCAATGTGCAACCGGCCTGCGCGCATGGCCTCGAGCTGGGCGGCGTTGGATTGAACCGGGAAGAACTTAACCTTCTTGCCTGTCACCTTTTCCATGTGTTGCAGAAACTCGTCCCACACCTTGGCATACACGGCTGGGTCTTCCACAGGTGTGTAAGCGAAGATCAGTGTGGCCGGATCGATCCACTTGCCTTCATCCGTCGGCACATCGGCGACCATATCGCCGTTGCTATCGGTGTAACGGGAGGACAGATCGGCAGCGTGAGCAGCGCCCAGCACCGGCAACAGCAGCGCGTAGAGCAGGCGGGAACAGGTAACGGAGCGCAGCATGGTTTGTATCCTTACAGGCTGGAAAACGACTCCGGCCACCATAATGCGACTTTGTGACGGTTTTACTTCGGCGCAGCAGAGCCTTGCTGCAGCTTGCTAAACGCTTTCGTTGAAGCGTTGCGGGATGTAACGGCGTTGCTGTTATGGGCGATCAGCAGCGGCACCTCGACGGTGATGACCTCGCTCAGCGAACCGAATTTCTGCGACAGCAGCCAGTGCACCGGTAGCGAGGTGTATTCGGCGGCCAGTCGGGGTGTGAAGTGTGGCGGTTGCGATCCAAGGCACATCATAGAAGTCGGGCTATGATTATCATCCCGTGATGAGTGACCGTTCCAAGGTTCTGGGGCTACTCAGCACTCTGTATACACATCAAGCCGCAACGCGGCATGGACTGATCGATTTAAGGATATCCATCATGAGAAAGACAACGCTCATTGCCGCTGCGGCCCTTGCCCTGACAATGCTGGCCGGTTGTGGTGGTCGTACACCACTGGATTACGAAACAGGCACCTACATCACGCCTGAGACGGTTCAACAACTGAAATCCTCCAGCGCCACTCAGGATCAGGTGCTCAAGCAGATCGGTTATCCGAACACCAAGTCCGAGCTGAGCGGCAAGGAAGTCTGGAAGTACGATTACACCCTGATCAGCGCACTGCCAGGCGCACCGAACAAGAACGAGTCGACCGTGTTCGAGTGGAGCAAGGCTGGCAAGCTGCTGGACGCTTACAAAACCAATGGTGGTGCCGGCTCGAACGGTAACCCGCTGTTGAAAGCGGCCGGTATGTAAGCGACATCTGTTGCTGAAACCAAAACGCCCGACATTCTGAATGTCGGGCGTTTTTGCATGTGGCGCAAAATCATCAGCTCAGAAACGGGCTACCCCTTGCTCACGGCCTTCGGCGCGAACAGGGTACGAATCGCTTCCCGGTACTCGCCGCTGCCGGTGCGTAGGCTGTTGTTGTGGTTGCCACCGTCGATCAGCAGCAGGCGTTTGGGTTCGTTGGCGGCCTGATAGAGGCTTTCGCTGAACCGCTGTGGGATATAGCGGTCATTGGTGCCGTGGGCGATCAGCACCGGAACCTTGACGGCGCCGATCTTGCTCAGTGAGTCGAACTTCTGCGACAGCAACCAGTGCACCGGCAGTGATGTGTACTCGGCGGCTACCTCGGTGGCGGCGTCGGCCAGGTTGGTGAAGGTCGATTCGATGATCAGCCCGGCCAGTGGCGGCGTATGGCGATCACGGCCCAGGGATTCGGTGAGGTTGACCGCTACTGCGCCGCCCAACGAGTGGCCGTAGACGAAGCGCTTGGCAGGGTCGGGCTGCAGTTCGGTGAGGCGCTGCCAGGCGATCTCGGCGTCTTCGTAGATGGTGCGTTCGGAGGGCAGTTCGCCGAGGCTCTCGCCGAACCCTCGGTAGTCGATGGCCAGTACCGAGAAACCCATGGCATGCAGCTGCTCGATGCGGAACATCTGGCCGGTCAGGTTCCAGCGCGAGCCGTGCAGGTACAGCAGCGTGGGGGCGTCCGCCTTCTGCGCGGGCCACCACCAGGCGTGAATGTTCTGCTTGTCTCCGAACTGCGGCGCGCTGAGGGTCATTTCCTCGACGCCGGCGGGCAGACCGCTGAACCAACTGGCGGTGCCGGGCTCGATGCGGAATACCAGCTCGCGTTCCTTCTGTTCCAGTTTGGCGCAGCCGACCGGCAGGCCGATGGCCAGGCACAGCAGCAAGCCGAGGCTGAACCAGCGGCGGCGCAGGGTGTGGATAAGTGATGTGGCCATGGATCTCCGCGTTGCTCGAAAACATGACGCCGCGCCCTGCACAGGGGCGGCAGCGTGGCGTTAAAGGGTGATAGGCGAGTAGACAGGAGCGCAGCGGCGATGTTCGTCTGGCGCGCGCTTTTCGGGTATCGAGTTGTTACCGGATCATGACATGGCTGCTGCCGCTTTCAAGCCTGCGCTATGCTGCGCCGCTCACCTGCTGCGGATTCGTCCATGTCGCCCACATCTCCCGATCTGCGCCGCCCGGCGGGTGCCACGTTGGTGCTGCTGGCGTCGTTGTATTGCGCCCAGGGTTTACCGTCCGGGCTGATCGCCCATGCGCTGCCGGTACTGCTGCGTCAGCATGGTGTGGATCTGGCGCTGATCGGCCTGCTCAAGCTGCTGGCGTTGCCCTGGCTGCTCAAGGTGTTGTGGGCGCCCTGGGTGGATCGGCTTTCGTCGCGCCGCCTGGGCCATCACCGTGGCTGGATTCTGCCGCTGCAGAGCGGCGTGCTGCTGATTCTGCTGGCGCTGGCGTTGCTTTCACCCGATGCCTTGTTCGGCGCCCATCTGCCGCTGCTGCTCGGTCTGCTGGTGCTGGTCAACCTGGCAGCGGCGACCCAGGACATCGCCACCGACGGCCTGACCGTGCGCCTGCTGCCGGAGCGCTGGCGCGGGTTGGGCAACAGCCTGCAGGTTGGTGGCTACAAAGTGGGGATGATCATCAGTGGTAGCGGCCTGTTGCTGGTCATCGACCGGGTCGGCTGGAACCTCTCGCTGCTCTGGCTGGCGGGCCTGCTGGCGCTGACGTTGGTGCCGATCTGGCGTTTCGCCGAATCGCGTCACTTGCCGCCGCGGGCGGCCTCCGTCGAACCTGTTGGGCCAGGCCTGCTGCTGCGCCATTATCGTGGGCTGCTGGCGCTGCCGGGCATGGGGTTGTGGCTGGCGGTGGTGCTGACCTTCAAGCTCGGTGACGCCCTGGGTTCGCCGATGATCAAACCGATGCTGGTGGACCAGGGCTGGAGCAACGCCGAGCTGGGGCAATTGACACTGATCAGCAGCCTGGTCGGCATCGGCGGCGCGCTGCTGGGTGGGCTGCTGTATGCGCGTCTGGGCGTGCTGCGCGCCTTGCTGATCTTCGGCGCGCTGCAGGCGCTGAGCCTTGCCACGTTGGCGCTGCTGGTGAGCCGTGGCGGTGATGCAACCCTGGTGTACGCGTTGACGCTGTTCGAGCAGGCGGCCGATGGTTTGTCCACGGTGGCCCTGTTTGCCGCGATGATGCGCCAGTGCCGCGCCGGCCACGAGGGGGCGGATTTCACCCTGCAGGCTTCCACGCAGATTCTGCTCGGCGGCTTCGTCGGCGCAACCAGTGGCGTGCTGGCCAAGGCGCTCGGCTATGACGGTCTGTTCATCTGCGCCGGGGCTCTGGGGCTGGCGGCGCTGGTATTGGTATGGCGTTATTTTCGCTGCTACGGCTGGCGTTAGCAGCGCTTGCCTTCCGTAGCCCGGTGGTGAGCGCGACGATAACCTAGAGGGGCTGAGATCATCTCGATATGCCCCGTAGGAGCCGGCTTGCCGGCGAGCGGCTGGAGATTGATCGCCGGCAAGCCGGCTCCTACAGGATCTTCGGTGCTAGGCGAAAACGGGGTTAGATCAATATCGCTTCCTGGTTATCGCTGCGCTCAACGCCAGACTACGGGGCAGTGATATTGGCGTGTGAGGCTCAATCCTCGAACTGCACGGGGCAGGTGGGGCCTTCGAGTTTCTGGATTTCTTCGATCACGTGGGGGCGGGCGTGGCGCAGAACCAGTTGGCGGTTCTGGGTGTGCAGGCGGCGGGCTTCCAGATGGAGCATTTCCACGCCGGCGTAATCGATGAAGTTGATGTGCCGGGCATCGACGACCACCCGTTCGCCACGGCTGAGTTGCAGCACCTGCTGTACGTAGTGGCAAGCGCCGAAGAAGATCGAGCCTTCCAGGCGCAGCAGTTCGTCGTCACCGTCGCGGGTGTATTTGAAGCGCGGTTGCGAGGTGCGCTTGAGGTAGAAGAACAGCGAGGCCAGCACGCCCGCGTAGATCGCCGTTTGCAGCTCCAGCACCAGGGTGGCCAGCAGGGTCAGCAGCATCACCACGAACTCCGCGCGGCTGACCCGCAGCAACGCGCGTACGCCGGCGACATCCACCAGCCCCCAGCAGATCAGCAGGATCGCCGCGGCCATGCTGGGCAAGGCAATGTGGGCGATCAGCGCGGCGCAGAACAGCGCGAACGCCGCCACCAGCACGGCGGAGAACACCCCGGCCAGTGGTGAAGTGGCGCCGCCTTGCAGGTTCAGCGCCGAGCGGGTGAAGGAGCCGGCCGACATCGAGCCGGAGAACCAGGGGCCGATGAGGTTGGACAGACCCTGGGCGCGCACCTCCTGATTGGCATCCAGCACCTGCTGGGATTTGCTTGCCAGGGAGCGGGCGATGGACAGGCTGGTGACCAGACCGAGCATGCCGCAGGCGATGGCAGCAGGCAGTAGTTGCAGCAGGCTGTTGACCTCGACGTGCAGGCTGGTGAGCGGCGGCAGTTTGCCTTCGAAGGCGTTGACCAGGGTGATGCTGGCGAAGAACCCCGGCAGGGCGGCGACCAGCAGGCTACCCGCGACTACGCCGATCAGCAGCGCTGGCAAGCGTGGCCACAGGCGCCGGCACAGCAGGCTCACCACCAAGGTGAAAACGGCCACCAGCACGGCGTGCCAGTCGGCCTGGCCGAGATGCTGGAAGAGGTTGAGCAGGGTTGCCACGGCAGTACGCTGGCTGTCGACCTGCAGGCCCAGCAGGTTGGGCAACTGACCGAGGGCGATCACCACGGCGGCGCCCAAAGTGAAGCCAAGCACCACCGAGGGCGAGACGAAGTTGACCAGGTTGCCGAAGCGCAGCAGCCCCAGCAGCCACTGGAAAAGTCCGGCGAGAAAGGTCAGCACCAGCACCAGCGCGACGAACTCCTCGCTACCGGGCCGGGCCATCGGGCTGACGCTGGTGAACAGGACGATGGAGATGGCCGCCGTCGGCCCGCCGATCAGGTGCCACGACGAGCCCCACAGGCAGGCGATGATCACCGGCACGATGGCCGCATACAGCCCGTACTCGGCGGGCAACCCGGCGATCAGCGCGTAGGCGATTGATTGCGGCAAAGCCAGAATGGCCCCGCTCAGCCCGACCAGCAGATCCGTACCCAGGGTGCGCCGAGTGACACTCGGCCACCAGAGCAGAAAGGGGAACAGGCTGTAACGGCTGGGTAAGCGCATGCGTTCGCTCAGTGGCGGTTGATCAGGTGGCAAGCAGAGTAACAGAGGCTTTAGTCATGATTTCCCGCACTGTTCGAGTGCATCGCGTGTATGGCCTTGGAAAGGCAGAAGCGGCCGGTGAGCAGAGCTTTTGTGGGAGAGGCTTTAGCCTCGATATTGCCTAGCTAGGCGTAAAGAGCTCGCGGCTAAAGCGGATCGCCGCCCGGCCCCTCCCACCAGATTGATGATGGCTCCCACGCTCCAGCGTGGGAGCCCCATCCAGGGCGCTCTGCGCCCGCCAGGCCTCGACATCGGACGCAGAGCGTCCCTGCAGGCATTCCCACGCGGAGCGTGAGGAACGATCAAATCGAACCCCGCAGCAGATGACCGCTTTCGCTTTTACCTGCCCTACAGCTTGGCCTTCACCGCCGCAATCGCATCGCCGCCATCGCGAGTGGTGACGCCCTGCAGCCAGCCGTCGATCACGTCGGGGTTGGCCTTGAGCCAGTCCTTCACCGCCTGGTCGTTACTGGCCTGTTTGCTCAACACCTTGTCCATGATGGCGTTCTCCATCTCCTGGGTGAATGTCAGGTTGCTCAGCAGTTTGCCCACGTTCGGGCACTGCGTCGCATAGCCCTTGCGGGCCAGGGTGTTGACGCTGCCGCTCTCGCCAAAGTACTTCTCGCCGCCCTTGAGGTACTTCATGTCGTACTGCACGTTCATCGGGTGTGGTGTCCAGCCGAGGAAGGCGACGAACTCATCGCGGCGCACCGCACGGCCGACCTGCACCAGCATGGCCTGCTCGCTGGACTCGACCAGCGTCCAGTCCTTCAGGCCGAATTCGTTGGCGGCGATGATTTCCTTGATCGACTCGTTGGCCGGCGCGCCGGACGCGATGCCGTAGATCTTGCGGCCAAACTTGTCGGCGTGTTTTTCCAGGTCGGCGAAGGTCTTCACCCCGGCGTCGTAGGCGTAGGTCGGCACAGCCAGGGTGTACTCGGTGCCGCTGAGGTTTTCGGCGACCTTGTCGACCTTGCCGTTGGCGACGAACTTGTCGTAGTTGGCCTGCTGAGCGGGCATCCAGTTGCCGAGGAACACGTCGACCTGGCTCTTCTGCAGGCCGGCGAAGATGATCGGCACGCCGAGGGTCTGGGTCTGCACTTTGTAGCCCAGCCCCTCGAGTACCAGGCTGGCGATACCGTTGGTCACGGCGATGTCGCTCCAGCCCGGATCGCCGAGCTTCACCGTGGCACAGCTAGCGTCTTCGGCGTGGGCTTGGGAGGCGAGGGCGGCGGCCATGAACAGGCTGCCGGCGACAGCCGTCTTGAATGTCTTCATGCCTATTTCCTTATGTTGGTTTTTAGAGTGGCAGGCTATGCGACGCAGGCCAGCGTGCCGGGTTCCCGCGGTTTTCCGCTGGGTCACCCGGCGCGCTGCATCACGGTTGGGGGAAACGAGCGCGGCGCTCCAGATCGTCGAGGTCGATATGGTTGCGCATGTATTGTTCGCTGGCGTCGACGATGGGCTGGTGGTCCCAGCTTTTCAGCGCGCCTTTGGTCAGCGCTTCGGCGACCAGACGGCGGCGGCGCTGACTGGCCAGGGTCGCCTGGTGGATGGCGGGAATGTTCCAACGGCCGCGCGCCTCCTCGAGGAAGGCCTCGACCTGCTGGCGATGATCCCACGACTGGGCCAGGTTCTCGCGCTCCTGGGGATCGTTCGCCACGTTGAACAGTAGCAACGGATCCTCTTCGGAGTAGATGAATTTCCACTCGCCGCGGCGAATCATCATTAGCGGGCTGGTGGTGCCTTCGGCCATGTATTCGCCGAGCACTTCATCGTGGCCACCAATGCCTTGCAGGTGCGGCAGCAGTGAGCGGCCGTCGAGCGCCAGGCCTGGCTCGACCTGGCCGCCAGCCAGCTCCACCAGGGTCGGCAGCAGGTCGACGGTGGACACCGACTGGCTGACCCGGTGCGCGGCGAAACGCGCCGGTGCGTGCACCAGCAGCGGTACCCGGGCGGCCATTTCGAACCAGTGCATCTTGTACCAGAGGCCGCGTTCGCCAAGCATGTCGCCGTGATCGCCGGAGAACACGATGATGGTGTCGTCGGCCAGCTTGCAGTCCTTGAGGGTCTTGAGCAGCTTGCCGATGTTGTCGTCGATGTAGCTGCAGGCGCCGAAGTAGGCACGCCGCGCATCGCGGATCTTGTGCTCGGGCAGCGGCTTGTCCCACAGGTCGATGACCTTGAGCAGACGCTGGGAATGAGGATCCTGCTCGGCCTGGTCGATCACCTGGCGGGGCAGGGGAATGTCGTCATCGCTGTAGCGATCCCAGTATTCCTCGGGGATGGTGTACGGGTCGTGTGGATGGGTCATCGACACGGTCAGGCAGAACGGCTGATCCGGCGTCACCCGCACATGGTCGTAGAGGTACTGCTGAGCCTTGAACACCACCTCTTCGTCGAAGTCGAGCTGGTTGGTACGCACGCAGGGACCGGCCTGCAGCACCGAAGACATGTTGTGGTACCAGCTGGCGCGTACCTCGGGCTCATCCCAGTTCACGGCCCAGCCGTAGTCGGCGGGATAGATGTCGCTGGTCAGGCGCTCTTCGTAGCCGTGCAATTGATCGGGGCCACAGAAGTGCATCTTGCCGGACAGCGCCGTGCGGTAACCGAGGCGGCGCAGGTAGTGGGCGTAGGTAGGCACGTCGGCGGGGAAGTCGGCGGCGTTGTCGTAAGCGCCGATCTGGCTGGGCAACTGGCCGCTGACCAGAGTGAAGCGCGACGGCGCGCACAGCGGGCTGTTGCAGTAGGCGGAATCGAACAACACGCCCTCGGCGGCCAGGCGCTGCAGGTTGGGCACCTTGATCGGCGAGGCCGGATCGTGCAGTGGCAACAGTGGCGCGGCCATCTGGTCGGCCATGATGAACAGGATATTCGGGCGTTTCATGGCGGTTGGTGTTCCATATAGTTGTTTTATGCGAGAGTGCTATTTCGATCATCCAGCCTCGCCAGGCATGGGTAAACCCGGATCAAGTACATGACTAGGATAAGCACAGCTTATGCTTAAGGCGCTCGACGGAGTTTCTCTGGACGTACTGCGGGTATTCGAGTCCGCAGCGCGCCACCTGAGCTTCACTGCCGCGGCAGCCGAGCTCGGTAGCAGCCAGCCGGCCATCAGCCAGCAGATCAAGCGCCTTGAGGAACAGTTGGCGACCCGCCTGTTCGACCGCGTGTACCGCGGAATCGTGCTGACCGAAGCGGGCGAAACCCTGCTGGGCCCGGTGCAGGAGGGGTTGGCGGCCCTGGAGGCTGGCCTGGAAGCAGTGGTCGGGCGACAGCAGCACGAGGTGCTGCAGGTGGCCACCGACTTCGCCTTCGCTGCTTATTGGCTGATGCCGCGGCTGCATCGTTTTCATCAGTTGTATCCGGAGGTCGATGTCAGCCTGGTCACCAGCGAGCGCGATATGACCAGCCTGCCTGCGGAGATCGATGTCGCCATCTCCTTCGGTGACGGACGCTTGAAGAACGGCCAGGTACACCTGCTGTTCAAGGAGGAGGTGTTTCCAGTGTGCAGCCCGCATTTGCTCAATGGCCAGAGCGCCTCGGCCAATCAGCTGCTGGCGCGCCTGCCGCTGCTGCACCTGCGCCCGGAGAGCCGCTCGCGCTGGTTCGACTGGAATGGCCTGTTCCGCGCCCTGGGTATCGCCGAAACGCCCAGCCCAGGTAGCCTGCGCTTCGACAACTACACGCTGCTGATCCAGGCGGCCATCGCCGGCCAGGGCGTCGCCATCGGCTGGCGGCATCTGGTCGACGAGCTGTTGGCCCAGGGGCTGCTAAGCCGCATCGACGGGCGCACGGTAACCTCGGAGTTCGGCTATTACGTGGTGCTGCCCGAGCGCAAACGGCGGGTGCGCCTGGTGCACAATTTCGTCGACTGGCTGCGTGACGAAATGCTGCGCGAGACGCTGACACCGCCGCAGGGCCCTATCGATCCCCGGGGAATCGCCATCTGAGCGATGTGCGCAGGCTTCGAGTGCTCTGACGCGCGCCCTCTGGCAGGGTATGATCCGCGCCTGATTTTCCAAGAGCCCGCGCCATGCCTTACCTGCTCGCCGTCACCGTCCTCTGGGCATTTTCCTTCAGCCTGATCGGCGAATACCTGGCGGGCCGGGTGGACAGCGATTTTGCCGTGCTAGCGCGGGTGGCCGTGGCGGCGCTGGTGTTCCTGCCGTTCACTCTCTGGCGCGGCTTGCCGCGGCGCTTGCTGGCGGGTTTCTGGCTGGCCGGGGCGTTGCAGTTCGGGGTGACCTACCTGTGTCTGTACCGCAGTTTCCAGGTGCTGACGGTACCCGAAGTGCTGCTGTTCACCGTGCTCACGCCGATCTACGTGACATTGCTCGATGACGCCTTGGCACGGCGCTTCAATCCCTGGGCGCTGGTCGCTGCACTGGTGGCGGTAGGCGGCGGGGTGGTGATCCGCTTCGAGCGTCTGGAAGGCGAATACCTGATCGGTTTCCTGCTGCTGCAGCTGGCCAACGTCACATTCGCGGCCGGCCAGGTGCTGTGCCGCCAGTTGCTGATGCGCTACCCCACCGAGCAGCCGCTGCATCGCTTCTTCGGCCATTTCTTCCTGGGCGCGATGGTGCTGGTGCTGCCGTCGTTCCTGCTCTTCGGCAACCCGGACAAGCTGCCGCAAACCGCGCTGCAGTGGGGCATCCTGCTGTGGATGGGGCTGTTCGCCACGGCCCTGGGGCTGTTCTGGTGGGTCAAGGGCAGCATCAGGGTGGATGCCGGCACCCTGGCGGTGATGAACGAGCTGCATGTGCCAGCTGGTCTGGTGGTGAACCTGCTGATCTGGAACCGCGATGCGGATATTCCGCGCCTGGCGCTGGGCGGCGCGATCATTCTCGCTTCGCTGTGGCTGAATCGTTTGGGGCGCAGGCGCACTATCGCTGCCTGATCCATTTATCGGAGAATGGGAACCCTGCTTGACGGGTGCTAACATCGCACCTTCAATTGCATACGCAATCAGCTGTTTTTCAAACCCTATTTACCTCTTATAGGGTCATGGATGACGTTCTTTCCACCGGCACGGATCGCCTCTTCAGCCATCTCTTGCCCAGTGAATGCCATCGTGAATATTCGTCGTCCTTTTGCCAGCCTCGCCCTGGCCTGTCTGTTCATCGTTTCCCCGCTGGCCGCCGACGCTGCCGCCCCCGCCAAGCAGGAACTCGCTTCCGGCAGCGCTCTGCTGGTCGACCTCACCACCGACAAGGTGCTGTATTCCAGCAACCCCGACATGGTGGTGCCAATCGCCTCGGTCACCAAGCTGATGACCGCCATGGTCACTCTCGATGCCAAACTGCCGCTCAACGAGCAGCTGCCGGTGATCATCCGCGACGTGCATGACATGCGTGGTGTGTATTCCCGCGTGCGCATCGGCAGCGAAATCAGCCGCCGTGAAATGCTCCTGCTGACCCTCATGTCGTCCGAGAACCGCGCCGCCTCTAGCCTGGCCCATCACTATCCGGGCGGCGTCACCGCTTTCGTCGCTGCCATGAATGCCAAGGCCCGCGCCCTGGGCATGACCCAGACTCGTTACGTCGAGCCGACTGGTCTGTCCGAGCACAACGTTTCCAGCGCCAACGACCTGGTGAAGTTGCTCAAGGCGACGCGTAAGTACCCACTGATCGGCGAGCTCAGCTCGACCGGCGAAAAGACCGTGGCTTTCCGTAAACCCAATTACACCCTGGGTTTCCGCAATACCAACGCACTGACGCGCAAGGCCGGCTGGGATGTGCAACTGACCAAGACCGGTTTCACCAACAGCGCCGGTCATTGCCTGGTGATGCGCACCACCATGGGCGGCAAGCCCGTGGCGTTCGTGGTACTCGACGCCTTTGGCAAGTACACCCACATGGCCGACGCCAACCGCCTGCGCAAGTGGGTGGAAACCGGCAAGGTCACGCCCGTGGCACCTGCTGCTCTGGCCTATAAACAGCAACGCGCCTCGCAGCGCCAGTTGCAGGCTGCGCAGTAAGTCGCCTAGCGCTTCTGCCAGAGCGGGTCGCTGGCCAGACGCTGGGCGATGAAATCCAGCAGGGTACGCAGCGCCGGCAGCATCTGCCGGCGTGATGCATAGATGGCGTGGATACCCAGTGACTGCGGTTGCCAGTCCGGCAGCAGGCGCACCAGGCGACCGTCTTCCAGCATGGCTGCGGTCGCATACAGCGGCTGCATGCAGATGCCCCCATCGTTGAGGGCAGCTTCCAGCAGCACTGCGGTGTCGTTGCTGCTGAGGTTGCCGTCCACCGCCACTTCCTCCTCGCTATCGGCCTGTTCGAAACGCCAGACGCTGCGCCCGAAGTAGCTGTAGGTCAGGCAATTGTGTTGGGCCAGATCCTGCGGTTGCTGCGGCACCCCGGCGCGCGCCAGGTAGCCTGGTGACGCGCACACCACCGAATGGCAGGTGCCCAGGTGGCGCGCCACCTGGTTGGGCTCCAGCTGATTGGTGATGCGCAGCGCCAGGTCGATGCGCTCCTCCACCAGATTCACTGCCTGGCTGTTGACCAGCAGATCGATCGAGGTATTAGGGTAGCGCGCCAGGTAGTCGACCAGCATCGGGCTCAGCCACAGCTGCGCGAAGGACTGGCTGCTGGCGATGCGCAGGTTGCCACTGGGCCCGTCAGTGGCCTTGATGCCGGTGGTGCGCATCATCTCTGCGGTGTGCAGCATCTCCCGGCAGTGCGGCAATAGCTCGTTACCCACCTGCGTCAGGCTCAGCTTGCGCGTGGTGCGGTGCAGCAGGCGTGCGCCGACCCAGCCTTCGAGGGCCGCCAGGTAGCGCGACACCATGGCCCGGGACAGATCCAGATGTTCCGCGGCGGCGGTCTGGCTGCCGCGATCCACCACTTCGACGAAAACGCGGGTTGCCGTGAGTCTGTCCATGATTCGCTCGATTCATGCAACTGAGTTGGGTCGATTATGCGGCTTTTTATGGCTTTTGCAGCGAGTAAGCTCAGTGCTCACTCATCGGCGGCGCTTAACCATGAATCGCTCAGCCCAATTACTCGGCGTTTTATCACTGCTGGCGTTTGCCGCTTTCGCCGCTGCCAGCAGCGAGCCGGCTGCCGATCGCTCATCACCCGTCAAATCGGAGAATTCCATGAAAGTCGTCGTACTTGGTGTCAGTGGGCGTGCAGGTTCGCGTCTGCGTCATGAACTGTTGCAACGTGGTCATCAGGTCACCGGGATCGCCCGTGACGTCAGTGCAGTGCCCGCGCAGGAAGGCCTGACCCTGGCCAGCGCCGATGTGGCCGATGTCGCGCGTCTGGTGCCGTTGCTCAAGGGCCACGATGCGGTCATCAGCTCTACCCGATTCGTGGGCAGCGATGCCGCCAGCCTGATCGAAGCGGTGGAGGCCGCTGGCGTTCCGCGTCTGCTCGTCGTTGGCGGTGCCGGGAGCCTTGAGATTGCACCGGGTGTCGCATTGATCGATACGCCTGAATTCCCTGCGGCTTATAAGGAAGAGGCAGGTGCTGGCCGTGACTTCCTCAACGTGCTGCGTGGCGAGAAAGAGCTGGACTGGGCCTTCCTGTCGCCATCGGCGCTATTCGAGCCAGGTCAGCGCACCGGCAAATTCCGTGTCGGCAAGGACAGCCTGCTGGTCGATGCACAAGGCAACAGCTCGATCTCCATGGAAGACTTCGCCATCGCCCTGGTCGATGAGCTGGAGCAGCCCAAGCACTCGCGTCAGCGCTTCACCGTCGGCTACTGAGGCTTGTCCTGGCTGCAGACTGAATAAAAAAACGCGGCTCAAGCACGTCCACATTCGGCAATAGTGGAGGTGACTTGGCCGCGTTGCAGGGCCTTGGCTTCATTCAAGGCAAGTTGCTAGGGAGTCCTGTATCAGGCCAGCAGTTGCATACCCAGCTGGATGGCAACCCAGACTGCCAGGATGGTGGCAGCGCCGAGCGCGATGTTCTCGAACCAGTTGTTGCAGTACTTGCCGAGCAGCTTCTTCTGGTTGGACATGATCAGCAGGCCCAGGGAGATTACTGGCAGACCGACGATGTTCAAGGCGTTGACCGCAATGGTCAGGGTCACGAAGTCCGGCATGCCCGGCAGCGACCAGACCAGCGGGGTGATCAATATGAACAGCAGGAACCACTTGTGCAGCGGGTCTTTGTGGAACGTGCTGCCATATTTCTCGCGACGCTTGGGCACGATGTGGTGCAGGGCATCGGTGATCAGCATTGGGAACGCAGTGGTCTTGCCGGCTACGCTGGCGAACAGTGTGGCGAATGCGCCGACGAAGAACAGATACCAGCCGGTTGGGCCGAAGAACATCTGCAAGGCCGTGCCCAGATCACCCAGAGTCTCGACCTGCAGGCCGTTCGGACGCAGGATTTCCGCACCCACTACCCAGATCGCCAGGTTGATGATGATGCCGACGAACACGGCGAACAGCAGATCATTGCGCTGGATACGCTTGTGTTCCGGGCCCGTCCAGCCTTTCTCTTTCATCACGTAGGGCAGTACGAAGTTGGCGATGGAGCCGGCTACCGCGCCGATCACCGATACGGCGACGATCAGCGCGCCGTGTACGCCCTCATCCGGCGGAATGCTGAAGCCGATGGTGCCGGCAGCGATGCCGCCCCAATCCGGGCCGGCCATCAGTGCCAGGGCAATGAATGCCAGGGTCATCAGGCACAGCAGGCCCTTCATCACCCCTTCGATCAGCGAGTAGATACTGCGCCCGACCAGCAGCCAGACCGCGATAGCGACGGCAACCGAGCACAGCAGTGGTGCATTCCAGCCGATCAGGGTGGCCAGTGCTTCACCGGCGCCCTTGAGCATGTAGGCGTTGGTCAGGTGGCCCATCAGCAGGGCGTAACCGAACATGAACCAGGCGAAGCCGGGGTGCAGTTGCGCATAACCCCCAAGGATGCTCATCCCCTGGTTATTGCACAGCTGGAAGCGCGCCATGATGTTGACGATGAGGAAGCGTAGGAGGAGGGAGACGGCCAGTACCCACATCATGGCGTAGCCATAGTTGGCACCTGCCACCGAAGAGGTGATCAGGTCGCCGGCACCTAGCCAGGAAAGTACGGCGATGATGCCGGGGCCGAGCATTTTGAGCAGTTTGCCGAGGGTAGAGCCAGAACTGCTTTCAGCAGTCTTGTCGAGGACTTCAGTGCGGGCCATGCGTGGGCCTCCGATTATTTTTGTTGGAATGACACCAGCTGGGTATTACGACATCACACAACTACACCGAGTTCAAGAGTGACCGAAATTTTTAGTATCATCCTATTGGTAGCGCTATCTATTTTTTCTATATTAAAAATCAATAAGTTATGATGAAAATTGATAGATGTTACTGAATGTTTTGTGGCGATGGACGGTCTTCTGGCGTTGCCATATCGCTTGAGTCGTAATACAACTTGATGAAATCAAGCCTTTCGCCTGCCTGACGCCGTTCGAGAAATTTCGCTTCGCCAGGCTGCGCGTATACGCTCCAGAGGCCGATAACGGCGCTCTACACGTTCAGAGGAGAGACCGATGACTGCTTCAAATGCGCGTCCGCAACTACTGATGATCGGGCCGTTGTTACCGAGTCTGGTGGAGAGGATCGCCGAACAGTACGAGATCCACCGCTACTGGGAATTGGCGGATGCCGATGCCTGGGTTCGTGACAATGGCAGCCGTATCGACGGTATCGCCACAAGCGGCGTATTCGGCGCCAAGGCCGAGCTGATCGAGACGCTGCCCAACCTCAAGGCCATCATCAGTTTCGGTGTCGGATATGATTCGATCGCCGTTGAAACGGCGAAGAAAAAAGGGGTAACGGTTACCAACACGCCTGGCGTGCTGGACAATTGCGTGGCCGATACCGCGGTGTCGATTCTGCTCGCGCTGGGCCGCCGAATCAGCGAGGCGGATCGCTTCGTGCGCAACGGCGAGTGGGAGAAGGGGCGCTTTCCGCTCTCCGGCAGCATTGGCGGCAAGGTGTGCGGCATCGTCGGCATGGGCAATATCGGCCGAGCCATCGCCAAGCGGGTTGAAGCGTTCGGCATGACAGTGGCCTATCACAACCGCCGTCGCCGCGATGACGTCGACTATGCGTATCACGAAACCCTGGAAGGCCTGCTCGAAGCGGCCGACTACGCCGTGCTGGTCGTGCCTGGCGGCAGCTCCACCGACAAGCTGATCGGTGCCGAGCAATTACGCGCGCTTGGCCCGCAAGGCTATCTGGTGAATATCGCCCGTGGCACCGTGGTAGACGAGCAGGCCCTGGTCGAAGCGCTGCAGAACGGCACCATCGCCGGTGCCGCTCTCGACGTGTTCGCCGAAGAACCCAAGGTACCTGCAGAGCTGCTGGCGCTGGACAACGTGGTGCTCACCCCGCACATCGGCAGCGGTACCCACGAGACTCGCCAAGCCATGGCCGACCTGTTCTTCGCCAACCTTGAAGGCGTGTTCAAGCACGGCAAGGCGGTTACCGCGGTTTGATCCCTATCAGGGTGGAGTGACCAGGTGGGCTGAAGCGGATCGCTGCCCGGCCCACCTTACGGCTGAGCGCAGGTTTCCTCAGGTAGGGTGGGCTTCAGCCCACCGGTCACCAATGAACCAGTTGCCTTTTCATTCTCCGAATCCCCCGTCGAGCTCAGTCCCGCCAGCCCAATCCGGCGGGTGAACGCCCTGCGTGACATAGCGATGAAAACTAGAATAGGGCCAGTCGCAAACTCGCTCCACCAAGCCGTGCCTGACTGGGTTGTAATGGATGTAATCGACGTGTCGTGCCAAGTCATCGTCATCACGAATTCGATGCTCCCAGAATCGACGTTGCCAGATGCCTTTTTCACGTCTGCGTAATTTGCTGGCGCCCAAGTCATCGGAAGCCGGCAAACTCCGGGAGAAACAACTCTTGATCAGACTCCAGCGTTGCGAGTACGCACTATCGCCATCAGGCAATCTCCAGACTGCATGCAGGTGATCTGGAAGCACACAGATGGCAATGGTCTGGAAGGGCATGCTATGGGCAGCATTACCGTAGGCTTGGCGTAAGACTTCAATGGCATCGGTCAGCAAAGTCGACCGCCGATCCGCCAGGGTCACAGTGAAAAAGTAGGTGCCGCCCGGCATCCATTCGCGGCGATAGTTCGACATGGGCAATCCTTTGCCTGAGGTTTCATGTTGAACTGGTGGGCTGAAGCCCACCCTACACGAGACGAAAACTGATCTTTAGCGGCGTGCGCTGCGCACGCCTTCGGCCAACTGGCTGCACAGGTTGAGAACGCCGTCGATGGCCTGCTGGTCGTTGTCGGCCTTGGCGATCTGGTCGATCAGTGCCGAGCCGACCACCACGCCGTCGGCCAAGCGGGCGATGGTCGCCGCGTGTTCCGGGGTGCGGATGCCGAAGCCGATGCTGATCGGCAGGTCGGTATGGCGGCGCAGGCGGGTGACCGCCTCCTGCACGTGTTCCAGAGTCGCCGAACCCGCACCGGTAACGCCGGCCACGGAGACGTAGTAGACGAAGCCCGAGCTGCCGTTGAGTACGGTGGGCAGGCGCTTGTCGTCGGTGGTCGGGGTAGTCAGGCGGATGAAATCGATACCTGCAGCCTGGGCCGGGTCGCACAGGTCGGCGTTATGCTCCGGCGGCAGGTCGACCACGATCAGGCCGTCGACGCCGGCTTCCTTGGCATCGGCGATGAAGCGCTCCACGCCGTATTTGTGGATCGGGTTGAAGTAACCCATCAGCACCAGCGGCGTAGCCTGTTCGGTCTCGCGGAATTCACGAACCAGTTGCAGGGTCTTGGCCAGGTTCTGCTTGGCTTCCAGGGCGCGGATGTTGGCGAGCTGGATCGCCGGGCCGTCGGCCATCGGATCGGTGAACGGCATGCCCAGTTCGATCACGTCGGCGCCGGCTTTCGGCAAGCCCTTGAGAATCGCCAGGGAAGCGTCGTAGTTCGGGTCGCCGGCGGTAACGAAGGTCACCAGGGCGGCGCGGTTCTGTTGTTTCAGCTCGGCGAAGCGCGTCTGCAGGCGGCTCATATGTGTTCTTCCTGTTCGTCGAAGTGGTGCATGACGGTCTGCATGTCTTTGTCGCCGCGGCCCGAGAGGTTGATCACCATCAGGTGATCCTTGGGCAGCGTTGGCGCGCGCTTGAATACTTCAGCCAGGGCGTGGGACGACTCCAGGGCCGGGATGATGCCCTCCAGGCGGCAGCACTGATGGAAGGCGGCAAGGGCCTCCTTGTCGGTGATCGAGGTGTACTCGACGCGACCGATGTCGAACAACCAGGCGTGCTCCGGGCCGATGCCCGGGTAGTCGAGGCCGGCTGAAATCGAGTGGGCGTCGATGATCTGGCCATCGTCGTCCTGCAGCAGGAAGGTGCGGTTGCCATGCAGCACGCCGGGGACGCCGCCATTCAGGCTGGCGGCGTGCTTGCCGGTTTCCACGCCATGACCGGCCGCTTCGACGCCAATGATCTGTACCGATTTGTCATCGAGGAAGGGGTGGAACAGGCCCATGGCGTTGGAACCACCACCGATGCAGGCGACCAGGCTGTCCGGCAGGCGGCCTTCCTGGGCTTGCAGTTGGTCACGGGTTTCCTTGCCGATGACGGCCTGGAAGTCGCGCACCATCGCCGGGTAAGGGTGTGGGCCGGCCACGGTGCCGATGATGTAGAAGGTGCTGTCGACGTTGGTCACCCAGTCGCGCAGGGCTTCGTTCATCGCATCCTTCAGGGTGCCGGTGCCGGCGGTGACCGGAATCACTTCGGCGCCGAGCAGCTTCATGCGGAAGACGTTGGCCTGCTGGCGATCGATGTCGGTGGTGCCCATGTAGATCACGCACTGCAAGCCGAAGCGTGCAGCCACAGTGGCAGTAGCCACGCCATGCATGCCGGCGCCGGTCTCGGCGATGATGCGCTTTTTGCCCATGCGTTTGGCCAGCAGGATCTGGCCGATGCAGTTGTTGATCTTGTGCGCGCCAGTGTGATTCAGCTCTTCGCGCTTGAGGTAGATCTTCGCGCCGCCGCAGTACTCGGTCAGGCGTTCGGCGTAGTACAGCGGGCTCGGACGGCCAACGTAGTCGCGCTGGAAATAGGCCAGCTCCTTGGCGAACTCGGGATCTTCCTTGGCTTTTTCGTACTCGGCGGCCAGCTCGTGGATCAGCGGCATCAGCGTCTCGGCGACGTACTGACCGCCGAAGCTACCGAACAAGCCGGTGGCGTCTGGGCCGTTGCGTAATGAAGTCATGGGATTCTCCTGTGAATTCGAAGGCTGGCGGCTTACCGCGAGCATCACGGGCGCTGCCCGTGAACGATGTGATGGCAGGCAGACTAACGCTCCGCGAGCATCGGGAAAAGCGAGTAGTTTGATTTTATATGTGAGCAAAACTCACGCGTCATCGTTTTCTGAGTCTATATCCATTGTGTTGCAGGGCGCACTGTCTCGGAACGCACGGGCTGCATTTGCGCGCAAACGGTGCATCAAGGCAGGGCTCAAAGCCTTGAATTGCTCTGTTTTCACGGCCGTGGCGGCTGGCATGCATCATGCTTATGTACTTTTATTCAAGTTACTTGAATAAATATCCATAGCTTCAAGAAGAGGCCTCGCCATGAACCGTCGTGCCGTGAAAAACCTGTCACTCGCTTTGGCCACATTGCTCGTCAGCTCGCTGGCTCAGGCTGACGATCTGCTGCAACGCATCCAGCAGGAAAAACAGATCACCATCGCTACCGAAGCACGCTTCGCGCCGTTCGAGTCGGTAGATAACGGCAAGATAGTGGGCTACGGCGTGGATCTGATGAATTACGTGTTGGCCGACCTGCCGGGCGTCAAGGTCAAGCAGCTGGATCTGCCGTTCCAGGGCATTCTGCCGGGCCTGGATACCGGCAAGTTCGATTTCGTGGTGACCTCGGTGACGGTCAACAAGGCGCGTTTCGAACAGTTCGCATTCACCGTACCGATCGCCGAGTCCACCGTTGCACTGCTCAAGCGTGGCAACGACGATTCGATCAGCAGCCTGAGCGATCTCAACGGCAAGGTGGTCGGCTCGCAGAGCGGATCCGGTCAGTTGCAGATTCTTCAGGCCTATGACCAGAAACTCAAGGATGCTGGCCAGCCAGGCCTCAAGGCCATTCGTCAGTACGTCAGCTTCGACGAGGCGTACGCCGATCTCGCGCTGGGTCGCCTGGATGGCGTTGCCCAGTCACTGTCCAACCTCGGCCCACTGATCAAGTCGCGGCCCGGTGTGTTCAGCACGCTCAGCGACATGCTCGGCCCGCAGACCTACTACGGTTGGGTAGGCCGCAAGGATGCCGACAGCGCCAGCCTGGTCAAACTGTTCAGCGACGGTATTGCCCGCGCCAACCGTGACGGCACCATGAAGACCCTGCAGGAAAAATGGTTCGGCTTCACCATGGATGTGCCGGCCGACGCCATGCCTGAGCCGAGCATCTGAGTCGCTGACCATGGATGACTTCGGCGTTCGCTTCGCACTTTACTGGCCTGCTCTGCTCGACGGCGCGCTCACCACATTGTGGCTGTGCCTGGCCGGGATGCTGCTGGGCTTCGTTCTCGGCGTGCTGATCTATCTGCTGGGCAGCAGTCACAGCCGAGGGTGCGTAGCGTTCGCCAGGGTCTATGTGAGCTTCTTCCGTGGCACGCCGATGCTGGCGCAGTTGCTGTTGCTCTTCTATTTGCCTGCCGGGCTGGGCATGGACGTGCCGGCGCTGGTCGCTGCCGGTCTGGCATTGGCCCTGAATACTGCGGCCTACCAGTCGCAGATCCTGCGCAGCGGTTTCGCTGCCATCCCGGCAGGGCAACTGGAGGCCGCTGCGGTGTTCAGCATCGGTCGCTGGCGCACGCTGGTGCATATCCAGTTGCCGCAAGTGGTACGCCTGACCCTGCCGGCGCTGATTTCCGAGCTGATTGATGTGATCAAGGTGTCGGCGGTGGTCTCGGTGATCTCCATCACCGACCTGATGCGGGTCAGCCAGCAACTGGTTTCGCAGACTTACCGTCCGCTGGAGGTCTATCTGGTCGCCGCACTGTTCTACCTGGCGCTGACCAGCCTGTTGGCGCTGCTTGGGCGCCAGCTTGAGCGTCGCTGGCAGGCGCGCAGCTGATGGAGAACTGGATGAATTACCTTCCCGATTTCGGTCAGGCGCTGCTGGTCACCCTGGGCATCAGTTTTGCCGGCGCGGCGCTGGGCCTGCTTCTGGGCTTTGCCCTCAATGCCCTGCGCCTGGCGGTACCGGGCTTCATTGGCCTTTATCGGTTGTATGTCTGGCTGGTGCGTGGCACGCCGTTCCTCGCGCAACTGCTGCTGATCTATTTCGGTCTGCCGGTGCTTGGCCTGACCCTGGACGCCATCGAGGCGAGCATTCTTGCCCTGTGCCTCTACAGCGCCGCCTATTTTGCCGAGCTGCTGCGCTCGGCCTGGGCCAGTGTGCCGATCGGCCAGCTGGAGGCGGCGCGGGTGCATGGCCTGAACGGCATCCAGACCTTCTGGCACATCCAGGCGCCCCAGGCGCTGGCGTTCGCGCTGCCGTTGCTGGGCAACCAGGTGATCCTGACCATCAAGGAAAGCGCGGTGACATCGATCATCACCGTGCCGGAGCTGACCATGACCGCCGGGCAGATCGTCTCCAACACCTTTTCCTATGTCGTGCCCTACGTGCTGCTGGTGCTCTCGTACTGGCTGCTGACGCTGCTGGTCGGTTTCGCCGCCGCTGCGCTCGGCCGTCGCGCAACGCGCTACCTGCGAGGATGACCCGATGAGCAAGCTTCCCCTTCTTGAACTGCGCGGCGTGGGCAAGTCCTACGGCGCCAATACCGTGTTGCAGGGTTTCGACCTGAGTGTGCGAGCCGGCGAGATCGTCTCGCTGATCGGCCCCTCCGGCTCCGGCAAGACCACTGCCCTGCGCTGCATGAATTTCCTCGAAGCCTATGACCAGGGCGAGGTGTGGATCGATGGCCAGCTGCTCGGCTACAGCGGCCCTGGGCGGCGCCCAGCCGACCAGGACAGCGCCGCCAGCATCGCCGAGGTACGTCGACCGCTGGCCATGGTGTTTCAGCAATTCAATCTGTGGCCGCACATGACTGTGCTGGAGAACGTCATGGCGCCTCTACTATTGGGCAAACGCCTGAACCGAACCGAGGCTCGCGCGCTGGCCGAGGCGGCGCTGCAACGGGTTGGTCTGGCAGCCAAGATGGGCGCTTACCCGGCACGACTGTCCGGTGGGCAGCAACAGCGCGTCGGTATCGCCCGGGCGCTGGCGGTGAAGCCGCGCCTGATGCTGCTCGACGAGCCGACGTCGGCGCTCGATCCGGAACTGGTAGAAGAGGTGCTGCAGGTGATTCGCAGCCTGGCCAACGACGGCATGACCATGGTCATGGTGACCCACGAGATGAGTTTCGCCGCACAGATATCCAGCCAGGTGGTGTTCATGGAAGCCGGACAAATCGTCGAGACCGGTGCGCCGGCGGCGATGTTCCAGGCGCCCGCCACCGACCGCCTGCGACAGTTCCTCAAACCCTGGTTCAACCGCAGCCTGACGCCACGCCAGGAGGTGTGCCAATGAATGCCGAGCGAGTGATGGCGGCGGTGTGTGCCGAGCGTCTGCATGGCCTGCTCGATACCCTGGCCGGGTTTGGCGCGCTACCGGCCGGCGGGATGAATCGCCAGGCGCTTTCTGCAGAGGACTTCGCTGCGCGCGCCTGGCTGATCGGCGAAGCGCAGCGTATCGGTTGCCGCGTGTGGACGGATGCCTGCGCCAACCTGTTCATACGCCGCGACGGCCTGGAGGATCTGCCGCCGGTGATGACCGGCAGCCACATCGATACCCAGCCCAGCGGCGGCCATCTGGATGGCTGTTACGGTGTGATGGCCGGTCTGGAGTGCCTGCTGGCGCTGCACGATCAGGGCCTGCGCACGCGCCGGCCGATCGAGCTGGTGGTGTGGACGAACGAGGAGGGCAGTCGTTTCAGCCCCGGCGCCATGGGCTCCAGCGCCTTCGTCGAACCGACCCGCATGGCTGCCTATCGAGATAGCCTGGATGCTTCGGGCGTCAGTGTCGGTGAGGCGCTGGATGCGCATGGCCGCCGTTTCGTCGGGCTACCGCTGCGCGAAAAGATCGCCGCGCATGCCTTCGTCGAACTGCACATCGAACAGGGGCCGGTGCTGGAGCGCGCGGGTGTGCCGCTCGGCGTGGTCTCCGGCATTCAGGGCGTGCGCTGGTATCAGGTGCGCTGCCGCGGTGCTTCCGCCCATGCCGGCACCACGCCGATGGACATGCGCCAGGACGCGCTGCTGCTGGCTACCGGCTGCCTGCCAGCCATCGACACTCTGGCCGAACGCCTGGCGGGCGCCGACAAACGCCTGACCTTCGGGCGCTGGCACGTGCTGCCCAATTCGATCAATACGGTGGCCGGAGAGGTGACCTTCAGCATCGATTTCCGGCATGCCGACAGTGCCGTGCTGAACGCTTTCGATACGGCGCTGGCCGATTGCCTGCCCGCGCAGGCCGAGCTGCAGATGCTCTTCAGTCATCCACCAGTGGCTTTCGATGCAGCTGTTGTCGATGTGCTCCAGCAGGCAGTCGAGGCCACTGGCGAAGCCTCCCTGAGCCTGCGCTCGGGCGCCTTCCACGACGCCATGTACCTGGCGACGCATTGCCCGACCGGCATGCTGTTCGTGCCAAGCCGCGACGGCATCAGCCACAACCCTCTGGAATACACCGAACCTTCCCAGCTCGAAGCCGGCGCCCGTGCGCTGGCCTGGAGCCTCGTCCAACTGGCTGAACAAGCCTGACCTGTCCTTGCCCAACTAGGAGCGACCATGAGCCATTCGAACCACGCCCACGATTACCCAGCCTGCTGCCAGCCTGACAACGGCGCGTCGCTGGGCCTCAACGCCACCCTCAACGAGCCACTGTCGGCCGACGGCACGCCGGAACTCGGCAAGACCTACACTGTGCCGGCACGCTGCGGCCGTGCCGTGCGCCTTAAGGCGGGTGAGGTCATCAAGATCATCAACACCCACGGCACCCAGGTGTGCGACACCTGGCTGTTCAATGCCGAAGACCTGAGCGAATTCCTCTCCATGGAGCATGCTCGCGCGCACATCGACCGCATCATTCCCAAGGCGGGTGACGAGCTGTTCAGCAACCGCCGCCGTACCATCGGTACCTTGCTGACCGACACTTCACCGGGTGTGCACGACACCCTGATCGCGGCCTGCGATCTGCATCGCTACACCAACCTCGGTGTCGAGGGTTACCACGACAGCTGCGCCGACAACATGCGCCTGGCCCTGCAGGCCATCGGTCTGCGCGCCCGCGAAGTGCCGCAGCCGTTCAACCTGTGGATGAACATCCCGGTCAAGGCGGATTACAGCATCGAGTGGCTGCCTCCCGTTTCCAAGGCGGGCGACTACGTGGAAATCCAGGCAGCCATGGATTGCGTGGTGGTGATGTCGGCTTGCCCACAGGACATCGTGCCGATCAACGACCTGAATCCGGTGGAAGTGCACTTCTCGGTTAGTCTCTGAGGTCGCCCTGCACACAAGAGTGGTTTGGTTGGTGTCAGGGGATTAATTACCCGTGTGCCTTCGGCGATACTGTGCGGCCAGCGGGAGAATTCGCTGCCGCACATGTGCCTTCAATACGGGTTATCCATTCATCGAGAAACGCATGCTCAAAGCTAGCCATACACCGCCGTCGAAAGCCAATCACACCGATGGTCTGCCCAGTCTGGGAGTGCGTCTGCGCCATGCTCGCAAGGTCGCCGGCCTGACCCTCAAGCAGGTGGCTACCGTTGCCGGGTGTTCGGAAAGCCTGATCTCCAAACTGGAAAACGACGCCGCTTCTCCATCACTGGCCATGCTCCACCGTTTGGCAGGCGCCTTGGGCAGCAACGTATCCACTCTGACGTCCGAGGAGTGGGTATCCGATGAGCCGGTGCTGCGCGCGGGTGAGCGCCCGGTCAAGCGCTTCGTCAAGCGTAACAAGGACGGCGACATCGGCCTGGAGCGCATCACCCACCTGCAAAAGGGCGGGCTGCTGCAGGGCAACATTCATATCGTCGCGCCAGGCGTGGCCAGCGATGGCCTGATCGAGCACCCCGGCGAAGAAATGGGCTATGTGCTCGAGGGCAGTATCGAGCTGACCATCGGTGAGCAGTGCTACAGCCTGGCGACGGGAGATGCCTTTCACTTCCCCAGCAACCTGCCCCACGGTTATCGCAACAGCGGCTCTACCGAGGCGCGCATTCTCTGGGTGAATACACCTGTGACGTTCTGATGATCGCTCTGACGTGATTCATTCGACTGGACTGCGCCGTTCGATGCCGGATAATCCTCGCCCTTGATGTGATGTATACGCACAGGTCGGAGGCGGTATGAAAACAGGATGGTTGTGGCTTTTCCCAGGTATCGGTGCGCTTCTGCTGGTGATCGCCATCGGCATTCAAATCGCTCGCATCAGCGCTGAGGCGAGGATGACTCTGATCGAGGGTTCGATCGTCGATCTCGAGGACGGCTGCCCGACGGTATCGTTCATGACCCTGGACGGCACCCTTGGCGAGTATTACAGCAGCACCTGCAGCACGCCGCCGTCCTTCGATATCGGTGAGCGGGTTGCACTCTATTACGACCCGCAAAGCCCTGAGCGGGCGCACATCGACAGCTTCGGCCAGAACTGGCTGGGTAGCCTGATCGTCGGTGGCATCGGCAGCGTATTTCTGGCGATCGGTCTGCTTTTCGTGCTGCCGCCGCTGTTCGCCAAGCGCCGCGCCGCTGAGTTGCGGGTCAGCGGCACAGCGGTGCAGGCCGAAGTGGTGGATGTCGAACTCAATGGCTCACTGAGCATCAACGGCCGCAACCCATACCGCATCGTCGCCCAGTGGCTGAACCCGCAGACCAACAAGCTGCATGTGTTTCGCAGTGAAAACCTGTGGTTCGATCCAGGCCCCTACATCAACGAGTCGCTGGTCACCGTAATGATCGACCCGAGCAACCCCAAGCGCTACAGCATGGACACCCGTTTTCTGCCCGAGTTGGTGGACTGAGATGGCCCAGGAGCTGCCCTCCCTGAATGCCCTGCATGCCTTCGAAGCAGCAGCACGGCTCGGCAGCGTAAGCCGTGCTGCGGTCGAACTGCATGTCACCCACGGCGCGGTGAGCCGGCAGATCCGCACCCTGGAAGAGCAGCTCGGGGTGGCGCTGTTCGTCAAGGACGGGCGCGGACTCAAACTGACCGAAGTCGGCATGCGCTTGCGTGATGTCAGCGGCGAGACGTTCACCCGGCTGCGTCAGGTGTGTGGTGAGATCCGCCAGCGGGAAGTCGACACACCCTTCGTGCTCGGTTGTCCCGGCAGCCTGCTGGCGCGCTGGTTCATTCCGCGACTGGATCGGCTCAACCAGGCCTTGCCCGAGCTGCGGCTGCAACTGTCCACCAGCCAGGGCGAACTGGATCCGCGCAGCCCTCAGGTGGACGCCACCCTGCTTTACGCCGAGCCGCCCTGGCCTGCGGACATGCAGGTCTTCGAGTTGGCGCGCGAATCCATCGGCCCCGTGGTGAGCCCAAGGCATGTGCGGTTTGCCGAATTGCGTGAGGCCGCGCCAGGCGCTTTGCTGCGCGAGGCCCTGCTGCACACCACCTCGCGACCGCAAGCCTGGCCGCAGTGGGCTGCAGCCATGGGGCTGGAACCGACGCAGATGCGTTTGGGCCAGGGCTTCGAGCACCTCTATTACCTGCTCGAAGCGGCGTCAGCGGGGCTTGGCGTGGCCATCGCACCCCTGCAACTGGTGGCCGATGACCTCGCGGCAGGGCGGCTGGCCGCGCCCTGGGGCTTCGTCGAAACCGAAGCGCAGCTGGCGCTTTGGGTGCCGGAGCGGCGCAGCGGCCGGCGCGCCGAGCAGCTCGCTCAATGGTTGAGAACCGAGTTGCAGCAAGCGAATTGAGTGGCTTGCAGGCGAGAACCTTCCCCGCTGTGCGCCGGTCATAGCATCGGCCCCACGGCATGTTCAGGGCCATCATCGACCAAGAGGGATGTACCCATGAACAAGATGCTGACGGCGGCTTGCCTGCTGAGCGCTATGGTGGCGAGTGCGGCTGCTCTGGCCGAGCCGCTGAATATCGAGGGGATCGGCCTGTCGCGCGACGTGTCCTGCAAAGGCCAGGACGTGAACATCACCGGCAATGCCAACGTCATTCACCTGACCGGTGAATGTGGCGCCGTGCTGGTCTACGGTTCCGAGCACAAGGTGACGCTGGAAACGGCCAGGTCGTTGACCGTATCGGGCGCCGAGATCGAGGTCGTTGCCGAGCATGTGAATGCCTTGAGCGTCGACACCAGCAACAACCAGGTTCGTACGGCCGTCATCGCGGGCGAGCAACCGGCAGTGGTCACGGTAGAAGGTGCCGAGCACGAGCTGGATCTGCAGTTCGATGGCGAGGCCAAACTGAGCGTTATCGGGGTCAGTCAGCAGGTGCGCTGGAGCGGCGATGAGCCTGAGGTGCAACTGGGAGGCATCGACAGCAAGGTCGAGCGCAAGTAATCGGGGCGGTCGCCCCGCCGGTCAACAGCGGGGCGGCGCGTTTTCTAGTCCACTTCAGTGAACTGGATGATTTCCACCCAGTAACCGTCCGGGTCTTTGATAAAGGCAATGTTGCTCATACGCCCATCGGTCAGGCGTTTCTGGAAGTCCACGCTCAGGTCTTCGAAACGCTGGCAAGCCGCCTTGATATCCGGCACCGCTACGCACAGGTGGCCGAAACCGCGTGGGTCGCTGTTGCCGCTGTGGTAGGAAAACTCCGGATCCTTCTCGGTGCCGTAGTTGTAGGTCAGCTCTAGCACGCCGGGGATGGACTTGCGCCATTGATGGCGTGCTGCCGGGTCGGCCGGGATCTGCGACTTGTCGGCAATCAGCGCGAGGAAGTACAGGCTGAACTCGGCATCCGGAAAATCCTTCTTCTCGAGCAGGGTGAAGCCCAGCACGCGGGTATAGAAATCCAGAGACTTCTGCAGATCCTTCACGCGGATCATGGTGTGGTTGTAGACGAAATCCGCCGTGGCGACGTCAGGCTTGCCGGTTACGCCGGGCAGGGTGTTGAGTTCATCGAGGGTCATGGGGGCTCCATCAGGCAGTGATTGGGCGTGTCGAAAAGTCTGTATCCATGTAGATGGCTTCGACCGGCGTGTTTTTCAAGGTTGTTGCATCGGCGGGACGTCTTGAAGGCGAAAGCGGATGGTGGGCAGAGCTTTTGTGGGAGAGGCTTTAGCCTCGATTTGCCTAGCTAGGCGTAAAGAGCTCGCGGCTAAAGCCCCTCCCACGAGATTGATGATGGCTCCCATGCTCCAGCGTGGGAGCCATCAATTGGTGGGCTGAAGCCCACCCTACCCAAGATGCGCGGCTGTAGGGTGGGCTTCAGCCCACCAAATCGAACGGCCGCTATCGCCTTGCATCAGACCTCCAGCGTAATCAGTTCGAAGCGCACTGCGTCGCCGTCGATATGCAGCAGGGCCACGCTGATCGGAAGCTTGAAGCGCCGAGGGCCGGCGCTGCCCGGATTCAGGTAGAGCACGCCGTCGCGCTCTTCATGCAGGGGCTTGTGGGAGTGGCCGGCGATCACCACGTCGATGCCCTTAGCCTTGGGGTCGATATCCAGTTGCTTGAGGTCATGCAGCAGATACAGGCTCACCGCGCCGAAGCGCAATGTCAGCCGCTCGGCAATGTCATCGGCCCAGGCGTTGACATCGTTGTTGCCACGCACCACCGACAGCGGCGCAATACGTTCGAGCTCGACGAGTATGTGCGCTCCGCCGATATCACCCGCGTGGATCAGATGATCGACGCCCTGCAGCGCGGCCAACGCCTCGGGGCGCAGCAAGCCGTGGGTGTCGGCGATCAAGCCAATCTTCATGCATCCTCCTGCCTAAACCTGTAGGAGCCAGCTTGCTGGCGATCCGTTCCGTGCAAAAACGTAGCCCGGGTAGAGCGAAGCGACACCCGGGACGCAATAGCGATGCGTCGCTGCCGGGCATCGCCAAAACAGAAAACCCGGCGCAGGGCCGGGTTTTCATGTGTCGCGCTACGGGATCAGCCGTCCAGCATTGCCTTGTCGCGTACCGCGCCCTTGTCGGCGCTGGTGGCGAGCAGGGCGTAGGCCTTCAGTGCGGTGGTCACTTTGCGAGGACGTTTTTCGACCGGTTTCCAGCCTTTCTTGTCCTGTTCGACCCGGCGTGCGGCCAGTTCATCGTCGCTGACCAGCAGGTTGATCGAGCGGTTCGGAATGTCGATCAGCACCTTGTCGCCATCCTGCACCAGGCCGATGGCGCCACCGGCGGCGGCTTCAGGCGAAGCGTGGCCGATGGACAGGCCGGAGGTGCCGCCGGAGAAGCGACCGTCGGTGAGCAGCGCGCAGGCTTTGCCCAGGCCCTTGGATTTCAGGTACGAAGTCGGGTAGAGCATTTCCTGCATGCCCGGGCCGCCTTTCGGGCCCTCGTAGCGAATGATGACGATGTCGCCTTCCTTCACTTCGTCAGCGAGGATGCCGCGTACCGCGCTGTCCTGGCTTTCGAAGATCTTCGCGTTGCCTTCGAACACGTGGATCGACTCGTCCACGCCAGCGGTTTTCACCACGCAGCCGTCGAGGGCGATGTTGCCGTACAGCACAGCCAGGCCGCCTTCTTGCGAGTAGGCGTGTTCGACACTGCGGATGCAGCCGTTCTCGCGGTCGTCATCCAGGGTTTCCCAGCGGGTCGACTGGCTGAAGGCGGTCTGCGTCGGGATACCGGCCGGGCCGGCCTTGAAGAAGTGGTGCACCGCTTCATCGTTGGTCTGGGTGATGTCCCATTTGGCGATGCCTTCAGCCATGGACGTGCTGTGCACGGTCGGCAGGTCGGTATGCAGCAGGCCACCACGGGCCAGCGAACCAAGGATCGAGAAGATCCCGCCAGCGCGGTGCACGTCTTCCATGTGGTACTTCTGGATGTTCGGCGCGACCTTGCACAGCTGCGGCACGTGACGGGACAGGCGGTCGATGTCGCGCAGGTCGAAATCGATCTCGGCTTCCTGGGCGGCGGCCAGCAAGTGCAGGATGGTGTTGGTGGAGCCGCCCATGGCGATGTCCAGGGTCATGGCGTTTTCGAACGCCTTGAAGTTGGCGATATTACGCGGCAGTACCGAGTCGTCGTTGTCGCCGTAGTAGCGTTTGCACAGCTCGACGATGGTACGCCCGGCCTGCAGGAACAGTTGCTCGCGATCGCTGTGGGTGGCCAGGGTCGAGCCGTTGCCCGGCAGTGCCAGGCCCAGGGCTTCCACCAGGCAGTTCATCGAGTTGGCGGTGAACATGCCGGAGCACGAGCCGCAGGTCGGGCAGGCGCTGCGCTCGTACTCGGCGACCTTCTCGTCGGAGGCGCTGGAGTCGGCGGCGATGACCATGGCGTCGACCAAGTCCAGGCCGTGGCTGGCCAGCTTAGTTTTGCCGGCTTCCATCGGACCGCCGGAAACGAAGATCACCGGGATGTTCAGGCGCAGGGCGGCCATCAGCATGCCGGGGGTGATCTTGTCGCAGTTGGAGATGCACACGATGGCGTCAGCGCAGTGGGCGTTGACCATGTATTCCACGGAGTCGGCGATGATCTCGCGGCTCGGCAGCGAATAGAGCATGCCGTCGTGGCCCATGGCGATGCCGTCGTCGACCGCGATGGTGTTGAATTCCTTGGCCACGCCGCCGGCTTTCTCGATCTCGCGGGCGACCAGTTGGCCCAGGTCCTTCAGGTGCACGTGACCGGGCACGAACTGGGTGAAGGAGTTGGCGATGGCGATGATCGGTTTCTTGAAGTCTTCGTCCTTCATCCCGGTGGCGCGCCACAGGGCACGGGCACCGGCCATGTTGCGGCCGTGGGTGGAGGTCTTCGAGCGGTAATCAGGCATGACGGATTCCTGCGGCTAATCAGGTAGGCATTGATAGGTGGGTGAGCGGATCAGCGGCAGATGACCGCGACGCAAGGTGGCATGGCGCACGACGGGATCTCCGTCTGCCTGCCTGGGCTCACAGGCCCGCCGAAGGGTGGGTGGCGGGAAATGCCCTGATTCTACGCCGCCGTAGACGCCAAGGGAAAGGCTGGTAGGCAACGCCCGGTGCGGTTGAGCGCTGTATCGCCCGGCGCGTCTTGGGCGATGTTCTATGTCAAAAGGCATACGCCAACTGTGCCCAGATACGTGGCTGGCGCTCGGTGTCGCTTTGCGCCGGGTGGTCGCCGACCTTCCAGCCGGCCAGTGCGCTAATGCTCCAGTGGTGATCCGACCAGCCTACGCCAAGGCCTGCCGAACTGAGGCGGCGTGGCGCGGTATCGGTGGCCAGGCCTGGGGTATTGACTCGCGCTTCGCCGTGATCGGCGAAGGCGACCAGTTGCCAGCTGTCGCTCAGGGCGTAGCGCAGCTCGGCGCTGGCCAGCCAGCCTCTGTCGCCGTACGCGGCGGTCTGGTGAGTGGAGCGCACGCCGAAGACGCCGCCGATATAGAGCTTTTCCGAGTCGTCCAGATTGTCATCGCTCCACTGACCCTCGGCGCGAAGGTACAGGGCCAGGCGCCCGCCCAGTTGTTGCAGACGTGTCAGATTGGCGCGCAGCACACTGAAGTGGCCGGCATCGGCCTTGCCGACCAGGGAGTAGGGCGAGCCGTCGATATTCAGGCTGCCCTCGCTCCAGCTCAACCCTAGGCTGGTGGTGGCGCCGTTCAGCAAGGAATCATGAGCAGTGGCGGAGAGACTGTAGTTGAGCACGCGCGAGCGTTTCTCACTGTCGATGCCGAGCAGGCCGATCTCGTCCTGTAGACGCTTGTCGTCGTACTGCAGGCGGGCCTTGAGGTTGAACGCCTGGTATTGCAGCAGTGGCTGGATGACGAAGGCACTGGCCGTGCGGGTTTTGCCTTTGGCGGCAAGTATTTCCAGCTCGTCTCCCAGTTCATAGGACAGATCCGAGAAGATTATGCCCAACCGGCTCGACCAGGGGCCGACTGCCAGGTGGTAGGCGCCCCAGTGATAATGGCCTTCCTCGGCCGAACCCATGCTGCGCAGGCTCAGCAGGTCACTCTGGTCGAGCAGGCCATGCAGATTGATGGCGCTGGCGAGCCGGCCTTTGTCGTCATGGCCACCGAAGTTATCCAGCGCCACGGCGCCGCTGAAGAATGGCATCGCGCTCAGGTCGTGCGGCGGTTGGTAGTGGGTGTCGCCCAGCGTCAGGCTGCTGCGTGACGGCAGATCGGCGATTTGCTGAAAGGGCAGCAAATCTGTCGCAGGGGGAGTGGCAAGGCAGGTGAGCGGCAGCACGGACAATGCGGACAACAGGCGGCAAGCCATGCGCATGGAGGAATACCGGAATGATCGTCGGGGGCGAAGCTCAGGATGGAGGAGTGAGCACGCGGTGGCGAGGCAAGATATGGCTTTGTGCTATCTGTGCGCAAGCCCCGCTGAGGTGAATCCGGGCCGCCCTCTGTGCATGGCAGCCCGGATTTACCAGGTTCTCAGAAGAGCTCGCGGCTGAAGCCGCTCCTATGGGGACACTGCTTTGCAGTGTGGGAGGGCTTTAGCCGCGGTGATTATGTTTTAGAAGAACCGCACCAGCTGTACCCATACCCGTGGACTGCGGTCGACGTCGCTCTGCGGGTCATCGTTGCCCAGCTTCCAGGCTGCCACGGCGTTGACCTGCCAGTCGTGCGCGGCCCAGCGTGCGCCTACGCCTGCCGCCGAGAGGCTGCGATGGTTTTCGCCATTGCTCCAGGTGTCCTTGTTCAGGCGTACCTGACCATGGTCGAGGAAGCTGCTCAGTTGCCAGCTATCGGTCAGCGCGTAGCGCAGCTCCAGGTTGGCCAGCCAGCCCTGGTCGCCGGATGCCTCGCCCTGCGGATAGGCGCGCACGCCATAGGCGCCGCCGAGGCTGATCTTCTCCGAGCTGTCCAGGTTGCCGTCGGCCCACTGGCCCTGCAACTGGCCGTACAGGCTGAAACGGTCGGTCAGGCGTTGCAGGCGCACCAGGCTCGGATTGAGCTTGTGGAAGCGGCCCTGGGTGCCGGCTGTCAGGTCATCGATGGCCTGATTCAGCTCGCCGTCGATATTCAGGCTGCCCTGGCTCCAGGCCAGGGCGAAGCTGTTGACGCCACCGCCGAGCAGGTTGTCGCGGCTGTTGCCGTTGAGGGTGGCGATGACCACACGCGAGCGCTTGTCGCTCTTGCTGTCGAACAGATCGATATCGTCCTTCAGACGCTTGTCGTCGAACTGCAGCTGGGCGTACAGGGAGAAGTCGCGGCTGCGCACCAGCGGCTGAATGGCATAAACGCTGGTGATCCGCGCATTGCCGTGGGCGTCGAGGTCGTCGAAGTCTTTGGCCAGTTGGTAATCCATATCCGAGTACGCCACGCCCACCTGGGTGGCCCAAGGGCCAATCGGCAACTGGTAGGCGATACGGCCGTACTGCTGGTCTTCATCCGAGCCCATGGCACGCAGCGACAGGCGATCACCCAGGCCCAGCGGGCTGTTGACGTTGAGCGTGCCGCCCAGGCGGTACTCGCCGGTGAAGCGGTTGCCGTAGTTGTCGGCATCGATGGAACCGGACAGCAGCGGGCCGGGCTGCACGTCCACCAGCAGGTCGGTGGCGCCGACCGAAGCGCCCGGCTTGAGGGTGGATTTCACTTCCACACCCGGCGTGTCGGCCAGCAGCAGCAGGCTGCGTTCCAGCGCTGCGGAACGTACCGCATCGCCCGACTTGAGTTGCGTGATCGGCGCCAGGGCGGCATCGCTGACCCGCGAGCTGTTGTTCAGGCCGACCTCGCCGTAACGGCCTTCCATCACCGCGATCTGCACCACGCCGCCGTCGATCTCCTGGGCTGGCAGGTAGGCCCGCGCCAAGGGGTAGCCACGCTCACGGTAGGCACGGGTGATGCGGTTGGCGCCGGCCTGCAGGTCGCCAAGGGAAACCGTGCGGCCTTGCAGATCGCTGAGTAGAACCAACAGCTCGTCGCTGGTTATGGCGCTGTTGCCCTGCAGGGTGAAACCGTTGACTTGCAGGCTCGGCCCGCTGGTGGTGGCCTCGGTTGCCGGCGCATCAGGCAGGTTCAGCTCCAGGCTCTGCTTGCCCGGCAATTGCAGCGGTTGCTGGTCGATAGTCTGTTGCGACTGGCCGGCGTCCGGCAGGGTGGCGGCCATCACGGACAGCGACAGCAGGGAAAGAGCGCTGCCGATCAAGGGGCGAACGAAACGCATGAATCAGATTCCTTCTGGCAGGCGGATGCCGTGGTTGATGACCTGCAGGTTCAGGTGTTCATCGAGTGGGGTGGTGACCAGCATGTCTGCGCTGATGGCGACAGACTCCTGGATTTGCAGGCTGGATTCGCTTGTCATGGTCTGACCGTTCGAGCTCAGCGCGCCGCTATAGAGTTGGCTGCTGAACGGGATCACGGCTGGCTGTACAACCGATACCTGCCAGATCGTGCTACTGCCACTGGGGCTCAGGCGGGGCTGACCCACTGGGCCGGCATTGGTGTTTACGGCAATGCTCCAGCCCAGATCGTTCTGGAAGAACGACAAGGTTTGCATCTGCGTTGTGGTCTTGGCGGTAACACCGGATGAGTCCCCGGTACCGACGCCTGCGCTCGTGCCGCTGGTTGCGCTGTTCCAGAAACTGTTGGTGATGGCGCTCCGGTTATCTCCGACCAGCGCGCCGGTGGAGGTGCCTGCCATTGTGGTTTTCACGCTGCCGGTTGCATAGGCGTTGCTGATGCGGCCAGTGTTCACTCCGACCAGCCCACCGAGTCCGTTCCACGCAGTCACTGCGCCGGTGGCGTAAGCGTTGGTGATGTCATTGGTGTTGTTTCCGACCAGCCCGCCGGTGTAGTCGATGCCCGCGACGCTACCGGTTGCATAGGCGTTGCTGATGATGCCATCGCTCCGTCCGGCCAGACCGCCGACGTTGCCGCTGCCCGAGACGCTACCGGTTGCATAGGCGTTGCTGATGCTGCCATCGCTCCGTCCGACCAGCCCGCCAGTGAAGGCGGCGCCCCTGACGTTACCGGTGGCATAGGCGTTGCTGATGGCACCCAAGCTGTATCCGACCAGCCCGCCGCCGAATCCGTATCCTCCTGTCGAGCTGCCGGTGGCATGGGCGTTACTGATGTCCTTGGTGCTGTATCCGACCAGCCCACCGATGTAGCGGTCTTTCCCTATCACGTTGCCGGTGGCATAGGCGTTGCTGATGGTGCCCTCGCTGTATCCGATCAGCCCGCCGACGTAGTCGCCTGTTCCTGTTCGTGGTTCTGGTGCTGTTCCTGTCACGTTGCCGGTGGCATAGGCGTTTTGGAGGGTGCTCTTACTGTATCCGGCCAGCCCGCCGAGGTAGCGGCCTGCCCCTGTCACGCTGCCGGTGGCATGGACGTTGTTGAGGGTGGCGGCTACGTTTCTGCCGATCAGCCCGCCGACGTAGTCGCCTGTTGCTGTCACGTTGCCGGTGGCATAGGCGTTGCTGATGCTGCCGTTGTTCAATCCGACCAGCCCGCCGACGCTGGTATCGCCCGCAACATCGCCGGAGGCATAGGCACTGCTGATGCTGCCGTTGTTGATGCCGACCAGCCCGCCGACAGATTCTAAGCCCGTTACACTGACGGTCGCGTAGGCGCTGCTGATGGTGCCGGTGTTGAGACCCACCAGCCCGCCGACATAGCCGCGGCCCTCGACGCTACCGGTGGCATAGGCATTACTGATGGCGCCTTGGTTGAAGCCGACCAGCGCACCGACAAAGTCGTTACCGCCGCTCGTCACGCTGGCATCCAGCAAACCGATATTACGGATAACGCTGCTGCTGTCGGTAAAGCCGAACAGACCCACATAAGGCCCGGACGCATTGATGGTCAGGTCGCTCAGGGTGTGGTTCTGTCCATCGAAGGTGCCAGCGAAGAAATCGGCGGCGCCACCCAACGTATTCCAGCCGGCTCCTCCATTGGCGGTGGCGCTGGCCAGGCTGTAATAGCCTTGGCTGTACTGGTTCAGATCGGCATTCAGGGTGAAATGCCCGCCCAGCGTGGTGGTGTTGAGATTGATGTTATGCAACTGCTGCCAGTTGGTTATTGCCCAGGGGTTGGCCTGGGTGCCGAGGCCTGAGTCGAAATACTGGTAGTCGGTCTTGCGCGTGACGCCTTGCAGCGTAGGCAGGCCGTAGAAGGCGTAACCGTCCGTGCCCGCGCCGGTGGCCGTCATGCGCCAGGTGTTGGCAAAGTCCCAGGTGGCGAAGGTGCTTGCGTCATTCAGTTCGGCCCAGGTTTTGCCAATGCCTTTGCCATTGTCGCCGTTGCTAATGGCGTTGCCATTGGCATCAGTGGTGGCATAGAAACTATTGGTGGTGGCACCGCGGCCTTCGCCCACCAGGCCGCCCAGGTAAGCGTCGCCAGTGACGCTGCCGGTGGCATAGGCGTTGTTGATGCTGCCGCCCCAGTTCAAGTCGTTGGTGCCGGCCAGGCCGCCTACATAGAAACGGCCGCTGACGTTGCCAGTGGCGTAGGCGTTGCTGATGCTGCCGCCCTCGTTGCCGCCCACCAGCCCACCCACGACCCGGCTGGTACCTCCGCCCGTGACGGTGCCGGTGGCGTAGGCCTTGCTGATGCTGCCGGTGTTGTAGCCCACCAGCCCACCGATGTTGTCCCCCCCATTGCCATTGACGTTGCCGGTGCTGAAGGCGTTTGTGATGCTGCCTTGGTTATAGCCCACCAGACCGCCCACGTTGGAATTGCTGCCATCAGCACCCGTGATGCTGCCACCCCCTAGGCCTATATCGCGGATGATGCCGCTGCTGACACCAAACAGACCGATGTAGCTGCTGCCGCTGGCGCTGATGGTCAGGTCGCTGATGGTGTGGCCGAGCCCGGCAAAGGTGCCGGTGAAACTGGAGCCGAACGATGTGCCGACCAGCGCGTGGTCGTAGGTGGTACCGCTGGCATCGAGGTTCTGCGCCAGCGCGTAATGGCCGGACAGGCCGGTGCTGTCGATATCGTCCAGCTGCGCCATGCTGTGGATCAGGGTGTATGCGGTGCCGTTTATGGCCAGGCTGGCGTTGGCGCCGCTGAGGGTGACCGGAGCGGCAACCTGATAATCGCTACCGCCGTAGTTCAGTACCAGCCCGGCCGATGCGCCGGTGGCGGTGATGGCCGAATTGATGTTGATGTTGCGCTCGGCAGTGAGGGTCAGCGTGTTGTTGCTGTTCCAGGTAATGGCGTCGTTGATGTGGATATCACCATCGCCCCCGGCCGTGCCCATGGTGGCGGTCTGGATTTCGAAGTTGTTGTTCTGTACCGCTGTCGACACCGCCGCGCCGGTCATATTGCCGCCGCTGGCCGCCACGGTGAAATCGTTGGGGTCGATCAGCCAGGTACCGGTCTTGCCGCTCTGTGCCTTGGTGGTGACTTTTGCAATGTCAGCCACCTTGACGTGGGCACCGGAGGTTTCGATAAAACCGCCGTTGCCGCCATTGGGTGCGCTGGCATCCAGGGTGCCGGCCACCTGCACGCTGCCGCCGTCAAAGCTGCCAAGCAGAACGATCTTGCCGTCCTTCTCGCCCAAGGTCTGCGCCTCGATCACCCCGGTGTTGTTGACCACGGTCTTGAGCAGCGCCTCACCGGCATTGGCGGTGAGCAGTACCTGGCCGCCGTCGGCCTTGATCAACTGGTGGTTCTCCACCAGCGCATCGAGCACGGCTTCATCGACCTGCACGTTAAGCAGGCCATCGCCGGCGAAGTCGAGGGTTACCGTATTGCCGGCCGCCAGGGCCACGCTGCCCTGGTTGGCGACGATCACGCCGTTGTTGCTCACCGTGCCGCCGAGCAGCGCCACCGCGCCGCCGTCGGCTGCAATGATCTTGCCGTTGTTGATCACGCTGGCATTGCTGCCGTTACCCTTGAACTGGTAGTTGCCGGCTTCGAAGTCGCTATTGCTGATATCCAGCGTCGAGGCGACCAGGCCACCGACGTTGACCTGGGCGCCCTGGCCGAACAGCACGCCGTTGGGGTTGATGATAAATACCCGGCCATTGGCATCGAGCTGGCCCATGATTTTCGAGCCATCGGCGCCGAGCACGCGGTTAAGCGCAATCGAGTCGCTGCCGGGTTGGTTGAAGGTCACCTTGTTTCCGGCAGCGATATCGAAACTCTGCCAGTTGATGGCCAGCTTGTTGCTGGCCTGGTCGATGATCATCTGATTGTTGGATGGTGTGCCAATCTGGCCATTGCCTGAGACCACCTGACCACCTGTCGGCAGGTCGGCAGCGAAGGCCATGACCGGCAGAAGCAGGGCTGCCACGAGTACTGCACCTGCGCCTTTGCCACGTCTACGGGCGTGCTCGTTGGCAACGCTCCAGGTGGCCAGGCTTGGGTTCCAGACGAGGGCATAGGTGCGGTTCATGCGATACTCCTTTAACGATCAAGACCGACCGGTTTGCCGATGCGCTGGGTGGCAAGGGGCGAGCCGGAAATTCAGAGCGCAGGCGCGTGCCGAGCAGCAGCCTGGTAAACAGGTATTGGACGTGAAGGTATTGGCCACTGGCTATCACTGAAACTAGGTAATTTCGGTCAATTTCTTGCGTCACGAATGCAGCGGCTCTGGCAGTTCTAAGCTGGGCTATACCTGATTCTGGTGATAGTCGAATGCCAGCATTGCTGCCAAACTCCGATCCTACGTTTACCCCACCGAGTTCCGTTCGCTGATGTCCACTGCCAGCCATACCCCTGATGATGCTCTGCTGCCGGCGCCGGTGCTGGTGGTCGAGGACGACCCGCTGATGCGCCAGCGGCTGTCGCGGGTGCTCGGCGAGATCGGCTATGCCAGTGATGCGGTGGCCTTCTCGGTGAACCTGGCCGAGGCGCGTACGCATCTCAGCAGCCAGCCCGTGGCCATGGTGCTGGTGGACCTGGGGCTGCCGGATGGCAATGGCATCGAGCTGATCCAGGAGTTGCGCGCACTCGACCCGGCGTTGTGGATTCTGGTGATCTCGGCCTGGAGCACCGAGGAGGCGATTCTCGGTGCGTTGCGCGCCGGGGCGACTGGGTACGTGCTCAAGGAGCGCGATGACCTGGAGGTGAGCCTGTCGATTCGTAGCGTGCTGCGTGGCGGTGCGCCAATCGATCCGTTCATTGCCCGGCGTATTCTGACCTTGTTGCCAGCTGCGCCCCGGTCTAACGAGTTGGCGGAGATTGAAACGCTCAGCGCCCGCGAGAGCGAAATTCTCGAATTGGTTTCCCGTGGGTTGAGCAACCGGGAAATCGCCGAACAGTTGACCATTTCCCGCCATACCGTCGAATGCCATATCAAACGGATTTACCGCAAGCTGGCCGTCTCCTCGCGCACCCGCGCGGTGAGCGAGGCCCGGCAACGCGGCTTGTTGTCCTGACGCTGCTGCTCGTTCTGCTGCCATGGTTTTCCAGCCTGGCGCAGGCGAGTTGCCAGCCGCTTATCAGCAGCGTGATGGCGGCCCCCGAACGGGCTGGTGATGGTGTGCGCCCGCTTGACGGCTGGCAGCCGGTGAGCCTGCCGGATCTATGGCAACGTCACTGGCCCGGCTTTCTCGGGCCGGTGTGGTATCGGCTGGATTGGCAGGCCGACTGCCCTGGCGAGCCGCTGGCATTGAATATCACGCGTATGGTCATGGCCGGCGAGGTGTGGCTCAACGACGATCTGATCTGGCGTGACGAGAGCCTGGTCGAGCCCTTGTCGCGTAGCTGGAACCTGCCACGCTACTGGCTGTTACCAGCCTCCGGCCAGCAGCAAAGCAATACCCTGTGGATTCGCCTGGTCGGCTCGGAGCATGCGGCGCCTGGTCTGGGTGCGGTGCGCCTGGGTATGTCCGAGCAGGTCTGGCCCGAGTACCGCCTGCAGTTGCTGCTGCAGCGCGAACTGATTTTCATCGGCCTGCTGATCTCCCTGGTACTGGGTGTGCTGTTCCTGACGTTCTGGCTGTTCCGCCGTCAGGAGCATGCTTTCGGCTGGGTCGCACTGGCTTCGCTACTGTGGTCGTTCGGCATCCTCAATATGCTGCTGACCTCGTCCTGGCCGTTCGCCAATGGCGAGGTTTGGGATCGCCTCAGCCTGGTGGCGTTGTCACTGTATTGCCCGGCGTTCTGCATGTTCATCTGGTCGCTCGGTAGCATGCGTTTTCCACGCTTAGGGCGTGTGCTCTGGGGCGTGACTATCGTGCTGTGCATGGCCACGCTGCTGGTGCCGAAGGCGCAGATTTCGGTGCTGCAGATGCTCTCTGCCTTTGTCCTCAGGGCTGCCTTGCCGGTGGTCTGCCTGCAACTGCTGTGGCATGCCTGTCGTGCACGTGAGGCCTACCTGATCCTGCTTGGCACGTGCATCTTTGGAGGGACTGTCTTCGAGGTTCTGGCTTTTACTGGTGTTTTGGGTGTTCCAGGAGTCTACGCGCTTCTGTCTGCACCGTTGATGTCGGTGGTGATGTTCCTGATCCTGGCCGCGCGCTTCTCCAGCAGCCTGCAACGCATCGAGCGTTTCAACGACGATCTGCAGGCCAGGGTCGACAGCACGCGCGCAGAGCTGACCCAAACACTACAGCGTGAGCACCAGTTGGAAGCCGACAACATTCGCCTCAACGAACGCCTGCGCCTGACCCACGATCTGCATGACGGTCTGGGCAGCTCGCTGATGCGCTCGATTACCACCATGGAACATGGTTCGGGGCTACGCGGTGAGCAGTTTCTGTCGGTGCTGAAGACCTTGCGCAGCGATCTGCGCGATGTGATTGACGGCTCCTCGGCGGTGCCCAGCTGGCAGTCACCGCAGGAGTGGCTGGCGCCGTTGCGTCGGCGCTTTATCGACCTGTTCGACGACCTTGGCATTGAGTCGCACTGGAGTCTGCCGGCGCAATGGCCGGGAGTATTCACGCCACCACAGTTGCTAGCCCTGACGCGCTTTCTCGAAGAAGCCCTGACCAACGTGCTCAAGCATGCCGGCGCCACCCGGTTGGAAGTGGGCGTACGCGCCGAGGCGGAGCATGGCCTGAGCCTGTGGGTTCGTGACAATGGCCGCGGCTTTGCCGTGGATGATGTGCTTGCTGCGGCCGCTGGCGTCGGCATGAGCAGCATGCGTATGCGCATCGAGCGCATGGGGGGGCAACTACGGATCGAGTCGGCCCCTGGTGAGACGCTGCTGACGGCGACTATCCAGGGCGACCAGGCGACTGCTCAGCACTAACCCCGCAGGATGGCAGTGGGGATCTGTTCCAGCGGTATCTCGCGGCTCACGGCGCCGAGTTTCATGGCCTCTCGGGGCATGCCGTAGACCACGCAACTGGCTTCGTCCTGGCCGAGGGTGAGGGCGCCGGCCTCGTGCATCTCGCGCAGGCCGCGGGCGCCGTCGTCGCCCATGCCGGTCATGATGATGCCCGTGGCGTTGGCGCCTGCAGCGCGGGCCGTTGAGCGGAACAGGACGTCCACCGAAGGCTTGTGACGACTCACCGGCGGGCCGTCGACCACCTCGACCAGATACTGGGCGCCGCTGCGTTTGAGCAGCAGATGGCGGCCACCGGGCGCTATCAGCGCACGGCCGGGCACCACCCGGTCGCCATGCCGTGCTTCCAGTACTTCCAGTTCGCAGAGGCCGTTGAGGCGTTCGGCGAAGGCAGCGGTGAAGCGTTCAGGCATGTGCTGGACGATGACCAGCGCAGGGCACACCCGTGGCAGGCGGGTGAGAATGTACTCCAGTGCCTGGGTGCCGCCGGTGGACGTGCCGATGGCGACGACACGTTCGGTGGTGCGCGCCATGGCGCCCTGGCCCGGCGGCAGAATGACGTCTGCGCTGAGCTTGCTCTGCACGGGCGCAGGCGGCGCGGCCTTGTTCTTTACCAGGCGGCTGACATTGGCGCGTGCCGCCGCCTTGACGGCATTGACCAGGTCATCGCTGGCATTGACGAGAAACTTGCTGAGGCTGGCCTGGGGCTTGGTGACGATACTCACCGCTCCGGCGGAGAGTGCCTGCATGGTGGTAGTCGCACCTTTCTCGGTCAGCGTCGAGCAGATCACCACCGGCGTAGGGCGCTCGGCCATCAGCTTCTTGAGGAAGGTGATGCCGTCCATACGGGGCATTTCCACGTCCAGCACTATGACGTCAGGCCACTCGCGCTGCATCTTGTCGAGGGCAAAAAGTGGGTCGGCGGCGGTGCCGATGACCTGGATCGCCGGGTCGCTGGCCAGCACCGAGGACAGCACCTGGCGTACCACGGCGGAGTCGTCGACGATCATGACTTTTATAGGTTTCATGCGTATCGCTCTCAGGTGTGACCGGATACGGCTGTTGGCGCCGTTTGTTTCAAGGCCAGATGGCCACTCCAGATGTCGAAGATCAGGTTGCGATGACCGACACCTCCCACATGTTCGCCGTGGCAACTGAGTTTCTTCTCGGTGATTAGACGCCTGGCCATGTCAACGTTCTGTAGACCCACATGCCGGCGGTTGCTATTCATGAGCGCGGGAAACATATGCCCGCCCCCGAAGATGCGTGCCTGGTAGTCGGACACTTTCGTACCACTGAGGCCTATGGCTTCGCACAGCAGGTTCATGACCTCATCGCCGTAGCGGCCGTCCGGATGGGCGGTTGGGCGGCCGCGCGTCGGCAACATGAAATGGCACATGCCGCCAAGGCGGGCATGGGGGTGCCAGAGCACCAGTGAAACGCAGGAGCCAAGCAGGGTTCGTACACGGGTGTAGGGGCCGCCGAAATGGTAGTCGCCGGGTTTCAGATAAACCTCGGCGATGGAGGGGGTGTTAGGCATCTGGTTTGCGGTAGATCGAAGGTTTGACGACCTTGAGCGTATCGTTGACGCCGTTCAGGCTCTCCGAGTGACTGATGAAGAAATGTCCGCCCGGGCGCAGGTGCTTGACCAGGCGAGCCACTACCTGGCGCTTGGTGTCAGCGTCGAAGTAGATCATCACGTTGCGCAGGAAAATTACATCGAACAAGCCCAGATCCGGTAGTGCGCTGTTCAGGTTGATCTGCTCGAAGCGGATGCGCTGGCGCAGCGACGGAGCGATCATCATGCGCCCCTGATTATCGTCGACGCCGCGCAGGCAATGCTTTACCAGCAGGTGGCGGGGGATGTTCTGGCTGTCTTCCAGGTCATAAACACCGCTGCGGGCCTGCGCGAGGATACGTTGGCTGATATCCGAGGCAAGAATCTCCCAGGGCCTTTCGCCGAGCCGTTCGGCCAGCAGCAGGGCCAGGGTGTAGGGCTCCTCGCCGCTGGAACAGGCGCCGCTCCATATGCGCAAGGGCCGTCCGCTGGGAATGGTGGCGGGGTTCTGCAGCAGTTCGCGCAGAAAGTCGAAATGCTTGGGCTCGCGAAAGAAATAGGTTTCGTTGGTGGTCAGCAGATCCACGCAGGTCTGCAGTTCCGCCGCGTCTTTGCTTATGCGGTTGAAGTAGTCGCCATAGCTGGCCATGCCAAAGGAGCGCAGGCGCTTGTTCAGGCGGCCGGCCACCAACGGTTTCTTAGCTTCGGAAAGGTGGATGCCGGCAATCTCGTGGATCAGGTGGCGGAACTGGCCAAATTCCCGGTCGGAAAGGGTGGCTTGAGTGGTTTCGCGCATATCAGCCCCGCGCGCCTTCGAGGCCATGCTGCTCGGCCTGGCTGAGCGCCGCATGTTCTTCAGCGGAGATGATCCGGCCGATATCGAGCATGACCACCAGCCGCTCATCGAGTTTGCCCATGCCACGAATGAAGTCGGCGCGGATGCTGCCACCGAAGCTGGGCGCCGGTTCGATCTGCTCGGCGTTCAGCTCGCGAACTTCGTTGACGGCGTCCACCACCATGCCGATCACCTGGGTACCGGTCTGGTTGAATATCTCCAGAATCACGATGCAGGTTCTCGGCCCGATGGCGGTGGCCCGGCCGCCGAAACGCTGACCGAGATCCATCACCGGCACCACGGCGCCGCGCAGGTTGATCACACCAAGAATGCTTGGCGGCATCATCGGCACCGTGGTCAGCCGGCCGTACTCGATAATTTCCCGCACGGCACGGATTTCAACCGCGAACAGCTCCTGAGCCAGGGTAAAGGTCAGGTACTGGCCCGACACCGCGGTAGCGTCGTCGAGCAGTCGGGTTTCGGCGCTCATGGCCTACTCCTGAAAGCGCACATAACCGGCCGGCAGGCCTGTTCCATGGCCCTGCTGGCCTTCGTCGCCGCGCAGTTGGCGAGCGGCATTGTTGCCACGGCTGTTCTGCTGCTTGTTGCGGGGTGGGTTGGCGGTCGTGATGCGCTCGCCACTGCCGCTGAGGCGGAAGAAGTCCATCAGTTGCTGCAGCTGTTCGGCCTGGCCGCTCATTTCTTCGGCAGTGGCGGCGAGTTCCTCGGAAGCCGAGGCGTTCTGCTGAGTCAGCTCGCTGAGCTGGTTCATGGCCGTGCTGATCTGGTTGACGCCGCTGCTCTGCTCGTCGGAGGCGGCAGCGATTTCCTGTACCAGGTCGGAGGTCTTGGCGATGGATGGCACCATCTCATCGAGCAGGGTGCCGGCACGTTCGGCCAGGGCCACGCTGTTCTTGGCGACTTCGCCGATTTCCTGAGCGGCTACCTGGCTGCGCTCGGCCAGCTTGCGTACTTCCGCGGCGACCACCGCGAAGCCTTTGCCGTGCTCACCGGCACGGGCAGCCTCGATGGCAGCGTTGAGGGCGAGCAAGTTGGTCTGGTAGGCGATGTCATCGACGATGCCGATCTTGTCGGCGATGGTCTTCATGGCGCGCACGGTGTCCTTGACCGCCTGGCCACCTTCACCCGCTTCGTTGGCGGCCTTGCTGGCCATGCCATCGGTCACCCGGGCGTTCTCGGTGTTCTGCGAAATGGAGGCGGACATCTGTTCCATCGAGGCACTGGTTTCCTCGACCGAAGCAGCCTGTTCGGAAGCGGCCTGGCTCATGCTCTGGGCGGTCGAGGAAATTTCCTCGGAGGCGCTGGACAGCGAGTCAGCGGAGCCACGGACTTCGGCAATGATCTGCGTGAGCTTCTCGCTCATATTACCCATCGATTTCAGCAACTGGCCGGTCTCGTCGCGAGCGGTGCTGTCCAGTTTCACACGCAGGTCACCTTCGGCCAGCAGGTTGGCGGCTTCCACCGCGCGGCTGAGTGGGCGGGTGATGCTGCGGCTGATCAGCAGACCGAGAACGATACCGATCAGCAGGCCGCCGATGATGACCGCGATCATCATCGTACGGCTCTGCAGATACAGCTCGGTGGTCTTGTCGTTGGCGATCCGGGCGTTGTTTGCCTTGTCTTCCGAGAGTTCGCCGATGATCTCATCGAGCTTGTCACCCTTTTCCCGTACCAGTGCCAGCTGGCGCTGCAGCTCCGGGTTCTCCGCGTACAGCTCCTGTGCTGCTGCGGTTTGCAGGGCCAGGGCCATGTTGCGCTGATACTCGACCCAGATGGTGTCGATTTCCCGGAAGCGTTCGAGGGAGCGCTCGTTGTAGAACAGCTCGCGGGATTCATCGATGTTCTTGCGGGCGGCCTCACTGTAGCGGGCGATATCGGCGAGGATGCGCTCGCGATCCTGCTCGGTTGTCGCCAGCAGGAAGTTGGAACGGGCACGGCCGATGAAGATGATATTGAGGTTGGCTTCCTTGATCTTGGAAAGCCCGACCAATTCCTTCTCGTACATGTTGTCCGCAAGGTCGTTCATGGTGGACGTATTGGCCAGGCCGATCATGCCAACCACGGCGCTGATACTGGCGACCAAGATGAACGCGACGATGAGCCGGGTACCGATCTTGAAATTGCTGAGCATGCTGGAGATCCTTTCGAATGGGAGAGTCGCTAGTGAGATCAAGGCCGTACGGTTCTGCCGACGTCGCTGGTGGTTGAGGTGCCAAGTGTTTCCAGATCGAGTACCTGGTCGAGCGCCAGGAGCGTGACGAAACGGTCGTCCAGACGAACGACACCCGTGATGAATTCGCTGCGCAGATGGCTGCCGAACGCCGGTGCCGGCTGGATCTCGTGCGGGCTGATCTCACGTACTGCGCTGACCGCATCGACCAGCACCCCGAGAGGTTGCGGGCGATCTTCGTCGGGTACGTCGAGGATGATGATGCAGGTGCGTTTGCCGAGCTCGGTACGCTTGCCGTTAAAGCGCGCCAGAAGGTCGATCACCGGCACCACGGCACCGCGCAGGTTGGTTGCGCCGCGTACCGTGGCCGGCATGCGCGGCACCGGGGTGAAGCGGGTGTACTCGAGAATTTCCCGTACGCTCAGGGTGTCGACGGCGTAGTGCTCGCCAGCGAGGATGAAGGTGAGGTACTGGTGCGCGGTTGACTCGTGCCCAAGTGTTGCCATGTTCATGCTTCGAGCCTCGCCCGGCGCGGGGCTTCCGGGGTGCTGGTGAGTTGGGTGAGCAGGCTGGGAATGTCGAGGATCAAGGCCACCGCGCCGTCACCGAGGATGGTGAAACCGCCGAGCCCCGGGCAGCTGGAGAACACCTTGCCCGGTGGCTTGATCACCGTCTGGAATTCACCGAGCAACTGATCGACGACCAGCCCGGCTCGCAGACCTGCCTGTTGCACCACCACCACGCTCTCGCGCCGCGGTGCCGGGCTGTCGTCCTCGAACAGCTCGCGCAGGCGGACAATGGGCAGCATCTGTCCGCGCAGTTCGAGATGGCCACCTTCCGGCAAGGTGTCGGCCTGCAGCTCGATGCATTCCTCCACTAGCTCCAGCGGAATCACGTAGCCAGCCTGGCCGACGCTGACCAGAAAACCGTCGATGATCGCCAGGGTCAGGGGCAGGCGGATACGGATGCGCGTGCCCTGGCCGAGGCTGCTGTCCAGCTCGATGGTGCCGCGCAGGGCGGCGATGTTGCGCTTGACCACGTCCATGCCGACGCCGCGTCCGGACAGGTTGCTGACCTGCTCGGCGGTGGAGAAGCCGGGCTCGAAGATCAGCGCGAAGATTTCCTTCTCGGTCAGCGTCTGGCCTTCGCCGACCAAGCCGCGTTCACGGGCTTTGGCGAGGATGCGCTGTGAGTCGAGGCCGCCACCGTCGTCGCTGACCTCGAGGATGATGCTGCCGGCATCGTGGTAGGCGTTCAGCGAGACGTTGCCCTGGGCGGGTTTGCCCCGTGCCAGGCGCGTGTCGACCGGTTCGATGCCATGATCCATGGCGTTGCGTACCAGGTGCGTCAGCGGGTCGGTGATGCGTTCGACCACGGTCTTGTCGAGCTCGGTTTCCCCGCCGCTGATGGACAGGGCGATGTCCTTGCCGAGCTCGCCGGATACGTCGCGCACCACGCGCTGGAAGCGGTTGAAGGTGCTGCCGATCTGCACCATGCGCAGTGGCAGTGCCGAGTCGCGCACTTCCTCCACTAGGCGTGACAGCAGCTCGGTGGCTTCGAGCATTTCCGGGTGGCCGCAGTTCTGCGCGGTCATCCGTGCGCCGGCGCCAGCGATGATCAGTTCGCCCACCAGGTCGATCAGCCGATCCAGCTTGCCGGCATCGACGCGGATCAGGCTGTTCTCGTTGCTGCGGTTTTCCTTGATCTGCTGTTGCTTGTGCAGCGCAGCGGCGATCACTGGTGGTTGCACCAGGCTTTCTTCCACCAGCACTCGGCCGATCGGGCGCGGCTCGTCACGCTCCTGGCCCTGCACCTGGGTGTGCAGCACGTCCTGCAGTTCGCTGGCGGTCAGGGTGCCGCAGCGCATGAGAATTTCGCCCAGGCGCATGTCTTCCTCGGGCAGGGCGCGGATCAGCTCCAGGTACTCGTCCGACTTGCTGTTGGGCGGCAGGATACGGATCAGGCTGTCTTCACGGACGAACTCGAAGGCGCCGTCGATGGTGGCCTTGTCGGCGTCACTGGCGAAGGCGACCTCGAAACCCAGGTAGCAGGTTTCTGGATCCATCTCGGCGGCTGCGGGGATGCGATCAAGCAGCGGCACGATGCTGATGATGCGCCCAAAGGTATTCAGGTAGCGGAACAGACCCAGCGGATCCATGCCGTTGCGCAGGGTGTCGGGGCCGAAACGCAGGGACAGGTGCCAGTGATCGGCACCAACGCCCGGGCCATGGCCGCGCTCGATACGCGTGGCGGCGGTCAGCACCTGCTCGGTGCCGGGCGCAGGTGGCAGATAATGTGTGAGGCGTTCGGCCAGCTGTTCGTGCAGCGCCTGAGTGTCGGGCTCCATGTTTGCCAGATCGATGCCGTCGTCGACCAGTGCGACCAGGCGCGCCAGGTGATCGCCCACCTGCAGGAAGAGGGCGGTCATCTCCGTGTCGAAGTGCAGCTCGCCGGTGCGTACGCGGTCGAGCACGCTTTCGGCGATATGGGTGAAGGCGACGATCACGTCGAGGCCGAACAGCCCTGCCGAGCCTTTGATGGTATGCGCCGCACGGAAAATGGCATTGATGGTGTCGGCATCGCCCGGGCTATTTTCCAGCTGTAGCAGGGCTTCTTCCATCTGCTGCAACAGCTCCTGGCTTTCGGCGATGAAGATCTGCAGCACTTCGTCCATATCCATGGTGACTACTCGCTCGCCGGCTTGATCAGAATGGGGTCGCCGAAAAAGGTGCCGAGCCCGCTCAGCTCGAAGGCTTCGATCACTGCCGGGCTGTGGTTGGTCAGGCGCAGGTCACAGGCCATGCGAGCCGCTTCCTGCTTGGCCAGAATCAGCAATTGCAGGCCTGCGCAGTCCAGTTCGTCGACGGCGCAGAGATCGAGCTCCACTTCCGTGTCCGGCGCGAGAACCTGCATCAACAGCTCCATGTGTTCGGCCGCGCTGTAGATGGTCAGGCCACCTTCCAGTGGCAGGATGCGGTAGAGGTTCTCGGCCGGCGCGTCGGTCATGGCAGAATCAGCTTGGACACGGCAGTGAGCATCTGCGCTGGCTGAAAGGGCTTGACCACCCAGGCCTTGGCGCCCGCTGCGCGGCCTTCTTCCTTCTTCGCTTCGCCGGCTTCGGTGGTGAGCATGATCACCGGGGTGAACTTGTAGGCGGGCATCTGCTTGACGTTCTTGACGAAGGTGATGCCGTCCATGTTCGGCATGTTCACGTCACTGATGATCAGGTGAACCTTGCGACCGTCCAGTTTTGTGAGGGCGTCCTTGCCGTCACAGCCTTCGATGACCTGATAGCCAGCCCCCCTGAGCGTAATGCTGACGACCTGACGGATGGAGGTGGAGTCGTCGACGATGAGTACGGTTTTGCTCATGGGGGAACCTCAGAAAAACGTGATTTCAGAATCGTTGCGCTTGGTGGAGCTGTCGCCGCGATGCACGTCGTGTTGCTCGGGCATGGTGTAGGTCTGCGCCAGTTCATACAGCCAGCGATCAACGTCCAGGGGCTCTGGGGTCAGGCCCTGGCGGCGTTGGGCGTTGCGCTCATGGAGATGGGCGAGCAGCTTGTCCTGGTCGCCGGCGATATGGCCGAGCATCTGGCTGGTTCGATCCTGGAACTGCAGCGCCACGAGCACTTCGGCGATGTCCTGGGCGACCGCTTCGCTCTGCGCGCGCATCGTTTCGTTGTGATTGACGATGTCGGTGGCGTTCTGGTTGAAGCGGTTGATTACCCCGGCGATCACTTCGCTGGCCTTGTTCAGGGTGGCCGTGTCGGTCTTGGTGTATTCCTGGGAAATGCTCAGGGTCTTGTGGATGGCGTCGTTGACGATCACCACGGTTTCGCCGATGCGCTGTCCGGTGTCACCTGACATCGACGAGAGCTTGCGCACCTCGTCGGCGACCACGGCGAAGCCGCGGCCGCTTTCGCCCGCCCGGGCGGCTTCGATGGCCGCGTTGAGGGCCAGCAGGTTGGTTTGTTTGGCGATGTTGGCGACATCCTGCGCCATGTCCTGCAACTGTTCGGTGAAGGTGGACAGTTGCATCACTTCCCTGAGCAGCGATTCCTTGCTGGCCAGTGCTTCGCGCAGGGCCAGGACGATCATGTCCAGTTCGTACTCACAGGTCGACAGCAGCGCCACCAGGCGTTTGCCTGCCTCGCGTTCGGTGTTGCCGCCCAGGCTGTTCTGGATGCGGGTGGCCAGTTGGGCAAAGCGTTCGCTGAGGGCGCTGATGGATTCTTCGGTGTGGCTGCGGGCCGTCTGGATTTGCTGCGACCAGAGCGGCAGCGTTTGCTCACACAAATGGCCGAGGTTGTCGACTTCGCTTGGCGCGGGCGTTTCGTGAGCTTGGGGGAGTTGTTGCACGGAGGCATTGCCTGGCAACGCCAGAATCGCCACCGCACCCACCACAATCAGGCCGGCCAATGCGGGCAGCGTACCCAGTGTTCCCTGGCCAACCAGTATTACGGCGGCGCTGCCGATGACCAGAATCAGCAAGGGGGCAATCAGGTGATGGATTCGCTCGCGCACTTCTTTGCTCCGCGGTGGGCTGGGATCAGGCTCCACGGAACGGGGATCGGGCGGGGGCTTCCTGCGCAGTGACCAGTCATTCCTTTGGACGCCCGCAGCATGCATTAACCTTCTTTGCTGAAGGCATCAGGGTTTGCTGGTTTATTGGCGCCAAAGTTCTTGCAAAAAGCTAAGGATATTCTTATCTGTTGTCGGATTCAGGAAAGGGTTGAGGCGAACTTGATCAAGTCTGCGTTGCTGGAGAAAGACATTTTCTCCATCAGATTAATCTTATGTGTGCTGACCGTTTTATTGCTGATCATCAACTGCTCCGCAATGTGATTCACGCTCAGGCCTCCGGCAAGTAGCCGCATGATCTGGAACTCTCGGTTGGTGAGGCTGTCGAGCCCGCTACGGGTGGACGGTTTGAGGCTGCTCAACGCGATGGGCTCGATTAGCTCGGGGTCGATGTAGCGGGCGCCAGCGCTTACTTTTCTCACCGCATCAATGAGCACTTCCGGTGATTGGCTCTTGGTCAGGTAACCGCCGGCTCCGCAGCGCAGCACGCGCATGGCGACCTGGGGATCGCTGTGCATGCTCAGCACCAGAATCGGCAGGGCCGGATGATGGTGGTGGACGCGTGTGATCAAGGCTTCGCCGCTCAGGCCGGGCATGCTGATGTCGAGCAGTAGCAGGTTCACCTTGGTGGTGCGCAGGCGTTCCAGGGTTTGCGGTCCATCGGCTGCTTCTGCGGCGATGTGGACGTCGTCGTAAAGCTCGAACAGGCGCTTCAGCCCTTCGCGCATGATCATGTGGTCGTCGGCGATCATCAGATTGATCATGGCTAGAGTCCTTGAGAGCGAGGTTTTACCGGGAATATCGCCTGCACGATGGTTCCCTGGCCGGGGTGGCTGAAGATGATGACTGGCCCGCCGAGGCGCTTGCCGCGCTCGCGCATGCCAGACAGCCCGGTTGAATCCGGCAGGGTATCGCTGAGAGTGAAACCGCAGCCGTCGTCGGAGATCTCCAGTACGTAGTCGTTGTCGCGGCGCTCGAGGCTGACGGCGGCCCAGCCTGCGTTGGCATGCCGCACGATGTTGGTCAGCGATTCCTGCACGATCCGGTACAGATGCGAAGCCTGCTCCGGTTTCAGGTCGATCGGTTTGGCCGGCAGGCTGCAGCGGCAGGGGATGCCAGACAGTCGCTTGAAATCCTCGGTAAGGTTTCGCAGGGTATTTTCCAGATCATGTCGCAGACGCCCGATGGGGCCCCCGAACTGTACGTCGCGTATGGCATTGATGGCACTGTGAGAGATGCTGATCAAGTGCAGGATCTGTTCGCTGAGATCCGGGCGCTCGCGCTTCAGGTGAATGCGCAGCACGCCCAGTCCCTGCTGCAATGCGGTCAGTTGCTGGCCCAGTTCGTCATGCAGTTCACGGGCTATGCGCTTGCGTTCCTGCGCTCTTGCCATGGCATATAGCTTGGCCTGGCGCTTGCGATGTCGGGCCGCATCGGTGTCCTTGTTTTGCTGCGTTCTGCTTTGGCTGCACTGCTGGGAGAGCATCGTTGCGTCGGTCACGTGGGCTCTTCTCTAATTTTTATGACGGGGTACCGCGCCTCAGCCACCGAAACGTATGCTCTGTGGTGGGTCGGTCTCCGGTACGGCAGAGCTGGCAAGAGGTGTCGGAGCGACGCGCCCAGTTATGGCGTGTGCGTTACCTGCTACCAACCCGGCGTGAATCATTCCCAGAGGCGCGTTCGTGTCATGCATCACACCAGACTTGGCCATGCGCGAAAGCAGATATCGCTGTCGCACCCGCCACACGAGTGTGGGCTGGCCTTGTTTGCGCCTGCCAGGTAAGCGTGGGCCGTGCTGTCAGCAGTTTTTGCTGGCACATGGTTGCCCACTGCGATCACTGGCGTGTGCAGGAGGTGGTGCGAGCGCCGTGACGATCAAACGTCGGGCGTTGCGAGAAGAGGAGTAGATCATCTGGCTATGAACTCTGTGCTGCTGAGAACTTAGCATATCGTCCACGCCGCTCGTGATAACAGAGGAAGATGCATCATCACGTAAATCCGGGCGTTTCAGATCTGCCCAGTGCAGACCGCAGTCGAGCGCGAGGGTTCGACGAGCCCCGGCCACCCACTGTTGGCGTAGGCTGTCTTCGACGCAGAAGACAGCCCTGTGCGCAGTGGTTCGCCGCTTAGTGAGGCCAGATTGCACGTGACAACGTGCTCTAACCCGCTACAGCCGGCAGGGCTGCTATCAGCTATTGGGCAGCAGGCGCACGGTCATGCTCTTGATGTAACGGGTTTCGCCGATAGCCGGATGCACCGGGTGATCCGGGCCCTGGCCGCCGCGCTCGAGCAGTTGGATGTTGCGATCCAGATGGCGAGCGCTGGTCAGCAGGATGTTCTGCAGGTTGTCTTCTTCCAGGTGCATCGAGCAGCTGGCGCTGACCAGTATGCCGTCCTTGTTGAGCAGGCGCATGGCTGTTTCGTTGAGGCGGCGGTACGCAGCCTCGCCGTTCTTGATGTCCTTCTTGCGCTTGATGAAGGCGGGTGGGTCGGCGATCACCACGTCGAAACGCTCTTCGGCCGACTTGAGCTCGCGCAGGGCGGCGAACACGTCACCTTCCACGCAGGTCATCTTCTCGGCGAAGCCGTTGAGCGTTGCGTTACGCTCGACACCGTCGAGGGCGAAGGCCGAGGCGTCCACGCAGAACACTTCACTGGCGCCGAACGCCGCAGCCTGCACGCCCCAGCCCCCGATATAGCTGAACAGGTCGAGCACGCGTTTGCCCTGCACATAGGGCGCCAGGCGGGCACGGTTCATGCGGTGGTCGTAGAACCAGCCGGTCTTCTGGCCTTCGATCACCGGCGCTTCGAACTTCACGCCGTTCTCTTCAAGGGCGACCCACTCCGGCACCACGCCGAACGCGGTATCCACGTAGCGCTCGAGGCCTTCGGCATCGCGTGCGGCGGAGTCGTTCTTGAGCAGGATGCCGCTGGGCTTGATCACCTGGATCAGCGCCGCCAGTACGTCATCCTTGTGGCGCTCCATGGTCGCGGAGGCCAGTTGCACTACCAGAATGTCGAAGAAACGGTCGACCACCAGGCCCGGCAGCAGGTCGGAGTCGCCGTACACGAGGCGATAGCAGGGTTTGTCGAACAGCCGCTCGCGCAGGCTCAGGGCCACGTTGATGCGGTGCACCAGCAGGGATTTGTCCAGCACGTGCTTGACGTCACGGGACAGCAGGCGGGCGCAGATCAGGTTGTTCGGGCTGACGGCGACGATGCCCAGTGGCTTGCCGCCGGCGGCTTCGAGGATCGCCTGGTCGCCCGCTTCGAAGGCGTTGAGCGGCGTGACGGCCACATCGATCTCGTTGCTGTAGACCCACAAATGGCCGGCGCGCAGGCGTCGGTCGGCATTGGCTTTCAGGCGCAGGCTGGGCAGGGACATGGTGGGCTCCGTCGTAAAAAACGCGCATTCTAAACGAGCAACCCGATGGGTGCTTGGTGACAGATGAAAAAGCTGGAAGCCGCTGATCTGCTTTGTCCCAGTGCTCGGCCTGTTCTATACCGCTTGGCTTTTTTGTTTAGCCCAGCCGATGGCCGGTAAATTTACTCTGTAACCGTCGGGTAAAAGTCATCTGCCACAGGGTAAACTGTGCACTCCATCACCTTTCATGCCCCGCCGCCCCTATGGAAAAAGAACTCTCCGCCGAGCAGATCCAGACGTTTCTGCAGGGCATCAGCGTGCCGCCGCAACCGCAGATCATGGTTGACCTGCAGTTCGAACAATACATGCCAAGCCCGGATCTCAAGGCCATTGCGCGGCTGATCAGTCAGGATCCGGGGCTCTCCGGGGCCTTGTTGAAAATCGTCAATTCGCCGTATTTCGGCCTGGCCAACCGTATCGGCTCGATCCAGCGGGCGGTCAACCTGCTTGGCAGCCGCTCGGTGATCAACATGGTCAACGCGCTGTCGATCCGTGGCGAGATGAGCGACGACACCATCGTCACCCTCAACCGCTTTTGGGACACCGCCCAGGATGTGGCCATGACCTGCCTGACCCTGGCCAAGCGCATCGGCTACGAGTCCGTGGACGAGGCTTACACCCTGGGCCTGTTCCACAACTGCGGCATTCCGCTGATGCTCAAGCGCTTTCCCGACTACATGACGGTGCTTGAAGAGTCCTACGCCAGCGCCAGTGCCGAGCGACGCATCGTCGACACCGAGAACCGCCTGCTCAACACCAACCACGCGGTGGTCGGCTACTTCACGGCCAAATCGTGGAACCTGCCCCTTCATCTCTGCGAGGCCATTGCCAATCATCACAACGCGCTGGCCATCTTCGCCGATGACAATGGTCGTGATGGGCAGCTGAAGAATCTGCTGGCGATCCTCAAGATGGCCGAGCACATCTGCCGCAGTTATCAGGTGTTGGGCAATCAGAGCGAGGATCACGAGTGGCAGAGCATCGAGCCGCTGATCCTCGATTATGTGGGGCTTTCCAACTACGACTTCGAGAGTCTGCGCGAGAGCATCCGCGACCTCGGCGCCGCCTGATCCGCCCCGCGCCCTACAGTTGACGTCACGACCTGGCAGCGCCTAGGGTGCTGCCTTGCCACTTTGCCGAACTAGCTGCCATGCCTGAATTGCCAGAAGTCGAAACCACTCGCCGTGGTATCGCGCCCCACCTCATCGGTCAGCGCGTCAGCCGAGTGATCGTCCGTGAGCGTCGCCTGCGCTGGCCGATCCCCGAAGATCTCGATGTGCGCCTGTCCGGCCAGCGTATCGAGGCTGTGGAGCGCCGCGCCAAGTATCTGCTGATCAAGGCCGAGGTCGGTACGCTGATCAGCCATCTGGGCATGTCCGGCAGCTTGCGTTTGGTCGAGGCCGGTTCAGCGGCGGCCAAGCACGAGCATGTGGACATAGAGCTGGAATCTGGTCTGGCACTGCGTTACACCGACCCACGGCGTTTCGGCGCGCTGCTGTGGAGTGAGCTACCACTCGAACATGAGCTGCTGGCACGGCTGGGGCCGGAGCCGCTGACCGATCTGTTCGATGGCGAGCGTCTGTATCAGCTGTCCCGCGGCAAGGCCGTGGCGATCAAACCGTTCATCATGGACAACGCCGTGGTGGTCGGTGTGGGCAACATCTATGCGACAGAGGCGCTGTTCGCTGCGGGGATTGATCCACGCCGCGCCGCCGGCACGGTGTCGCGGGTGCGGTACGTGCGCCTCGCCCACGAGATCAAGCGCGTGCTGGCCCACGCCATCGAGCGCGGCGGCACCACCCTGCGCGATTTCGTCGGTGGCGACGGCCAGCCCGGCTACTTCCAGCAAGAGCTGTTCGCTTATGGCCGTGGCGGCCAGTTCTGCAAGGTCTGTGGCAGTACGCTGCGCGAGGTCAAACTGGGTCAGCGGGCCAGCGTCTATTGCCCGAAGTGTCAGCGTTAGCCCGTTCGTTCATATGGAATGACCAGTTGCTCGGCGATTGACGGCCATCACGCTGACAATTGCCAGAGCACTGTTATAGTTAGCGCATCGTCCGTATATCTTCGAAGGATCGTCCCATGAAACTGTTTCGCTCTTGCGCTGCTGTTCTGGCGCTGACTGCAGCCTCGCTGGCGCTGACTGCCAACGCGCAAGAAGCGCAGCAGAACGCCAGTGGAGACCCGCTCTACACCGTCCAGGCTCCGGATGGTTTCGCCATGATCGGTGACCTGCTGATTGCCCGTCCGCTGCTGATCGGTGCCACGGCGATCGGTGCTGTCGCTTTTGTCGTCGCGCTGCCGTTCGCAGCCGCCGGCGGTGGTATCGGTGCTGCCGGTCGGGCGCTGGTGGTTGAACCCGGCAAGGCGGCTTTCGTCCGTTGCCTGGGTTGCACCGGTGATGGCTACAACCAGCGCCAGTAATCGCTGCGTTGCCAGACGGCCCCTTACTCTGCAAGAGTCAGGGGCCGTTTTCGTTTGGACGAAGGCAAAAGGAGATGCCATTGGGCAATAGGTCGATGCTGTTCATTTTGCCGCTGGTGGCACTGGGGCTAGGCCTGTTGTTCTGGTTCAGCGCGCCCTGGACGCAGCTCTGTGCCGGTCTGGCACTGTTCCTGTTCGGCATGCAGTGTCTGGAAGAGGGCCTGCGGCAGCTCGCCGGAAGCAAGCTCGAACAGTTGCTCGGGCGCAGTACGTCGACACCTTTCAGGAGCCTGCTGTTCGGGGTGGGCGGCACCTTCCTGTTGCAGTCCAGCACCCTGGTGTCGCTGCTGACCATCGCCTTTATCAGCACCGGGCTGATTCAACTGGCCGGTGGCATCGCCATCCTGTTTGGTGCCAACCTCGGTGCCACCAGCGGCATCTGGTTGCTGGCTATGGCCGGGCAGAACCTCAGCCTGTCGCCGCTGGCCCTGCCACTGCTGGTTTTCGGCGTGCTGGCGAGTTTTCTGGGGCCGCGCAGCAAGGCTGCCGGGCGTATCGTGCTCGGTATCGCGTTCATCTTTCTTGGTATTGATCAGATCAAGGACGGTTTCGCCAGTTTCGGCGACGGCCTGGATCTGACCGCCTATCAGGTGCAGGGCATCCTTGGCAGCCTGTTGTTCGCGACCATCGGCCTGCTGGTGACGGTGGTGCTGCAGTCCAGCCACGCCACGCTGATGCTGACCCTGGCCGCGCTAGCCGGGGGCCAGCTGGAGCTGAGCCAGAGCCTGGCCATCGCCATTGGTTCGAACATCGGCAGCAGCGTTACCACCGCATTCGTCGGCTCCCTTGGCGGTAACCGCAGCGGCCAGCGCCTGGCGCTGGCACACGTGCTGTTCAACGTAGTGACCGGTGTGCTGGCGTTCGTGCTGCTCGGCCCGCTGGCCTGGCTGGTGCATGCCATCGCCGGGCTCGTCGGCCTGGGCGACAACCCGCTGATCCAGCTGGCCATGTTCCATACCCTGTTCAACGCCATGGGCGTGCTGCTTTTCTGGCCTTGGCAGCGCCAGTTGGCGAAGCGGTTGACGCGCTGGCTGCCGGATCGCCAGGAGCCCAAGGTACTGATCACCGAGTTGGATCCCACCCAGGAGCCGGAACGCACCAAGGCGCGTTACCTGAACGAGCGTGCCCTGGACTCCGCCGATGCGGCGGCTGGTGCAGTGGTGCAGGAACTCGGTCACCTCGGGCGCCTGAGTCTGGAGGTAATCTGCCACGCCCTCTACCTGCCGGTGGATCAGTTGGCCAGGGCTCGCGTCGAACCGGCGTTGTTGCAGGCGCCGCCTGAACGCTTCCACTTCGATGCCGAGGCCCTGTACCAGCGCCATATCAAGGGCGTGTATGGCGATCTGCTGAGTTTCATGGGGCGTCTCGAGCAGCCGCTGGACGAGCAGCACCAACAGTTCTGGATTGCTTGTCAGGTAGCAGCACTGCAACTGGTGGATGCGGTGAAGGATGCCAAGCACCTGCAGAAGAATCTCGGCTATTACCTCGAGGCTGAGCCGTCGGCAGCCCGGGATGCCTACGTGGCGCTGCGCGGGCATCTGCTCACGGCGCTGCACGAGGTTCGTGAGCTGGCACGTTCAACGCTGGACGAAGAACCCTGGCGCGCACACCTGGATGCGCTGGACGCCAAGGCGGCGCGTTTCGATGGCGATTTTCGACAGCGTCTGTTCGCGCAGGTACGCAGCGGCCTGCTCGATGGCCTGCAGACCAGCTCGCTGATGAACGACCTGGGCTATGCCAGCCGGATCATCCAGAGCCTGCGCAACGCCCTGATGATCGGTGCGCAGCAGCCCTTGCTGCGCGAGCTTCGGCAATTGGGCAGTCAGGAGGCGTCGTCCATTGTCACCGAGTGACAGGGGCGCCGGTCAGCGTGGTTGCACGTCGCTGTTGCCAACCCCGCGTGGATCGCTGGCCGCCTCCACCGCCCCGGTGGTCTTGTTCCAGCGCAGCACCTGCTGGTTGCCGTATGTCCGCTCCAGCGCCTTCAGGCTGTAGCCGCGAGCCTGCAGGTCGGCGATCTGCGCGGCGCTGAAAGTCTGCGGTTCGTGTTCGATGACGTCAGGCAGGTACTGGTGGTGATAGCGCGGTACCGCCGGCCAGCGCTCGATGGGCTGGCCATCGAGGTACTCGAGGATCGACAGCAGCACCATACTGGGAATACGGCTGCCGCCTGGCGTGCCGAAACTGGTGAATTCGCTGGGGCTTTCCACGAAGGTTGGGCTCATGCTCGACAGCGGCCGTTTGCCGGCGGCGATGGCATTGGCGTGGCTGCCGGCCAGACCGTAGGCATTGGCGCCAGCCAGATCAGCGGCGAAGTCGTCCATTTCATCGTTGAGCAGCACACCGGTGCCGGGCACGGTGAAGGCGGCGCCGAATGGCAGGTTGATCGACAGGGTGGCGCTTACCGCGTTACCGCTGGCGTCCAGTACGGTGAAGTGGGTGGTGTGGTCGCCTTCCTTCCAGGTACCGGCGGGCGGCAGTTCGCTGCTCGGCGTGGCACGCTGCGGGTCGATGCTGTCGCTCAGGCGTTGCAGGTAGTCCGGGTTGAGCAGGCTGGCGGTAGGGCTGTCGACGAAATCCGGGTCGCCCAGCAGGCCGCGGTCACGGTAGACGCGGCGCAGGGTTTCCACTACCAGATGGCTGCGCTGTACCGGTTCTGCCTCGCGCCAGGGCAGGCGCTGCAGAATCAGCAGGCTCTGGGCCAGGGCCAGGCCGCCGGCCGAGGGTGGCGGTGCGCTGATCAGCTCGCGATTTTCGGCCAGCGGCACGCGAATGGGCTGACGCTGTACGGTTCGGTAGTCGGCCAGGTCTTGCAGCGTCCAGATCCCGCCCGCAGCGCGCACGCCGGCCACCAGCCGCTCGCTCACCGGCCCGGCATAGAAGCCATTGCGGCCTTCGCGCGCAAGCGCCAGCAGGGTGTCGGCCAGCTCCGGCTGGCGCAGCAGCGTGCCCTCTGCGGGCACCGCGCCGTCGCTCAGGAACAGCCGCGCGGTTTCTGCATCATCGCGCATGGCCGCCAGGCGCATCTCGGCACGTTCGCGGTACACGCGGTCGACCGGAAAGCCTTCGCGAGCGAGGCGGATGGCTGGGGCCAGGCTGTCGCGCAACGGCAGGCGACCGTGTCGCTCGGCCAATTCGACCAGCGCCGCAGGCAGCCCGGGAATGGCTGCCGCGAGGGCGCCATCGCGGGACAGCGCCGCCTGCACCTGCCCGTCACGTCGATAGAGGTCGGCATGGGCAGCGCCAGGCGCGCGTTCGCGGGCATCGAGAAAGTCGTAGCGGGCGTCGGCGTTGCGCAGCAGGAAGAAACCGCCGCCGCCGAGCCCTGACCCGTAGGGTTCGACCACAGCAAGGGCGGCACTGACGGCAACGGCGGCGTCAAAGGCGTTGCCGCCCAGCGCCAGGGTTTCCTTGCCAGCTACGGTGGCGGCGGGATGTGCGGTAGCGATGGCACTGCGCCCAGACTGTTCGCCGGCCTGCAGGCCGAGGCTGCAGAGCAGGAGCAGCGCACCGAAAAGCGCCGAGATAGCGTTACGGCTGTGGCCAGAACGGCCCACCCTCAGGCCTTGCCGGTAAGGATCTGGTACTTCTCCATCAACTGCTCCTTGCTCTCGACGTTGTTTTCGTCGAGGGGGATGCAGTCCACGGGGCAGACCTGCTGGCACTGGGGCTCATCGTAATGGCCTACGCATTCGGTACACAGGTTGGGGTCGATCACGTAGATCTCCTCACCCTGGGAGATCGCCGCGTTCGGGCACTCAGGTTCGCAGACGTCGCAGTTGATGCAATCGTCGGTGATGATCAGGGACATGAAAGGCAAGCTCCTGCCGGGCCACTGGCCGCGACACATTCAAACAGGAATGCAGGATTGTGCCGGATTGTCGTCGCCAGCGCACGCTCGGGTGCCGTACGGAGTGACGCCCCTGCGCAGCGTGTGGGATTGTCCGCGCGCTGCTCTCTGGATCACTGTGTCTTGAAGCGTTCGGTCAGGGCTTCGGCCACGGCGGGGTGGACGAATTTGGTGATGTCGCCACCCAGGTTGGCAATTTCCCGCACCAGGGTGGAGGAGATGAACGAGTACTTCTCCGACGGGGTGAGAAACAGGCTTTCCACCTCTGGAGCCAGCTGGCGGTTCATGTTGGCCAGCTGGAATTCGTACTCGAAATCCGAGACCGCGCGCAGGCCACGCAGAAACACGTTGGCACCTTGTTCCTTGGCAAACGAGGCCAGCAGCGTGGAGAAGCCGATGACTTCCACGTTCGGCAGGTGTTTGGTGACTTCCCGAGCCAGCTCCACACGCTGCTCCAGGGGGAACAGGGGGTTCTTCTTCGGGCTGGCAGCCACTGCAATAACCACGGTATCGAACAGGCGCGCCGCGCGCTCGACCAGATCGCCGTGCCCCTTGGTAATGGGGTCGAAGGTGCCTGGGTATAACACTCGATTCATCGTGACGTCCTGGCGGAATGCCGTTGGGGAGTCGGATGGTAGCGCAGCAAGCCAGCGTGGGCCAAGTCGAGGCCCGGTGAGCGGCAGCGGATGTGGGCGTTAATCGCGCCGCAGTTCAGCGGATGAACAGCTTGTAGACCAGCTTCTGCAGCGCCTTGCCATAGGGCGGGTAGATCAGCCTGGCGGGGTTGAAACGCTGCTTGATGAGCACGCCTTTGGCCTTGCTGAAGGTGAGAAAGCCTTCGTGGCCGTGATAGTGGCCCATGCCCGAGGCGCCGACGCCGCCGAATGGCATATCGTCCTGAGCGACGTGCAGCAGGGTGTCGTTCAGGCATACGCCACCGGAGTGACTGTGGTGCAGCACGTGTTGCTGCTCGCGGCGGTCGTAGCCGAAGTAGTACAGGGCCAGCGGCCGTGGGCGCGCGGCGATGTAGGCTAGCGCATCGTCGAGCCGGTCATAGGGCACGATCGGTAGCAGCGGGCCGAAGATTTCGTCCTGCATCACTAGCATGCTGTCGTCGACATTCAACAGCAGGCTATGGGGCATGCGCCGGTCCGCGCACTCGGCGGCCAGAGGAATTACCATCGCGCCCTTGTCCCGGGCGTCGGCCAGATAACCGAGCAGGCGCTGCTGCTGACGCGCGTTGATGATGCTGGTGTAGTCCGGGTTGCCCTCGAGCTGTGGATAGAAACGCTGCACTGCGCTGCGATAGGCATCGACGAAGCCATCCACCCGCTGGCGCGGTATCAGCACGTAGTCGGGGGCTACGCAGGTCTGGCCGGCGTTCAGGGTCTTGCCGAAGGCGATGCGTTCGGCGGCGTGTTCCAGCGGCACGTCGGCGGAGACGATGGCGGGTGATTTGCCGCCCAGTTCCAGGGTAACCGGCGTCAGGTTCTCGGCTGCGGCGCGCATCACGTGGCGGCCGATGCTGGTGGCGCCGGTGAACAGCAGATGATCGAAGGGCAGCTTCGCGAAGGCCATGCCGACATCGGCTTCGCCGAGTACCACGCTGACCAGGTCTTCCGGGAAGATACCCGCCAGCATGTCCTTGAGGCGCTGTGAGGTCTGCGGCGTGGCCTCGCTGAGCTTGAGCATCACCCGATTGCCAGCGGCTAGGGCGCCGACCAGCGGGGCGATGGCGAGAAACAGCGGGTAGTTCCACGGCACGATGATGCCGACCACCCCCAGCGGCTGATAGATCACCCGTGCCGAGGCCGGCATGAAGGGCAGACCGACACGCCGCCGCGAAGGCTTCATCCAGCGGCGCAGGCGTTTGCGTGTATAGCGGATGCCGTGCACGGTGGGCAGCATTTCGGCGAGCAGGGTTTCATCGGCGCTGCGATTGCCGAAGTCCTCGCTGATGCAGCGAATCAGCTCATCCTGATCGCTAAGCAAGCGTGCCTTGAGATTGTCGAGCCAGGCGATACGTTGGTCGGCTGAGGGCATCGGGTTGGCCATGAAGGCCTCGCGCTGGGTCTGAAAGCGCTGTTGCAGCACGGCTATGTCTCGCTCAGCGTGTTGCAGGATGCCTATTTCCGCGACCATTCATGACTCCTTGAAGAATTGAATCGCTACGCGGCGATTGTGGCAGGTGCGTGCGTGGCCAGGCGCGTATCGTCTCGGTTCATCAGTACGGTGTTTCGAGTCGACAGGTTCGCATCACGGTTTCGGTGTGCCTCGTGCGCTGGCCAGCAGCCAGGCGGGGATGCGTCTTTCCAGGTAATAGCCTGGCTGGCGCGCCGTGCCGTCGACGAAGCCGACGTGACCGCCTTTGGCGTGCAGTTCGAAGGTGATGCAGGGTGCCAGCTCATCGGCCTCGGGCAGGCTGTGCGGATACACGAACGGGTCGTCGCTGGACTGGATCAGCAGTGTCGGCGTCTGGATGCGCCCCAGGTAATAGCGGCTCGAGGAACGACGGTAGTAGTCGTCGGCGTTTTCGAAGCCGTGCAGCGGCGCGGTGATGCGGCCGTCGAAATCCCAGAAGGTACGCATGCCGTCCAGCGGGCCGAGTTTTTCCAGGATCGACAGACGGTCTGCCTGGCCCTGGTGGGCGAACAGGCGCTGTTTGTCTTTCACGTAAGCGACCATGGCGCGCATGAAGTGGGCCTGGTACACCCGCGAGAAACCCACGCCGATGCGGTCTGCACACTGATCGAGGCGAAACGGTACCGACACCGCCGCAGCGCCCTGCAGGTCGCTTTCAGCGCCGCTCTCGCCGAGGTACTTGAGCAGTACATTGCCACCCAGCGAATAGCCCACCGCATAGAGCGGCGCCATGGGCCGTTTGGCGCGCAGGTGTCGAATGGTTTCGGCAAGGTCTTCGCTGGCGCCGGAGTGATAGCCGCGCGGCAGCAGGTTGGGCTCGCCCGAGCAGCCACGCCAGTTGAGCGCCACGCTGGCCCATCCCTGGGTTGCCAGCTGTCGCTGGAGGCCGAGTACGTAATGGGAGCTCGATGAGCCGGTCAGGCCATGCAGCACCAGCACCAGAGGTGCGTGGGCGTCGTGAGGGCCGTGCCAGTCAAGGTCGAGGAAGTCACCGTCTTCCAGCCACAGGCGCTCGCGTTGGCGCTGCAGGGTGGGGGCTCGTCGACCCAACGAGCCCCACAAGGTTTGCAGATGAGGGCCAGGTAACCACCAGGCGGGGGAGAAGTCATTGGCCATTACAGCCCTCAAGGGTGTCGTCGCAGGTTATGCGCTTCTCTGCCACAGCGCGTAGTGCACCTGGCCGGCTTTCTGTTCGCGGTGCAGGCGCCAGTTACCGGGCATGCCCAGGCTCGACGGTGGCTGCTCGCTTTCGGTATAGACCCAGGCGTTATTGGCCAGCCAGCCGCGCTGTTCGAGCAGCTCGCAGGCCGGCAGGAGTAGATCCTGGCTGAACGGCGGGTCGAGAAACACCAGATCGAAGGGCGTTGCGGGCTGTGTCTGCAGGTAGGCGATGGCATCGCTCTGCAGTACCTGGCCGTTGTCGCAGCGCAGGGTCGCCAGGTGACCGCGCAGGCTGTTCACCGCCGCCGGGTTGAGATCCAGCGCTAGCGCGCTGCCAGCTCCCCGCGATAGCGCTTCGAGAAACAGCGCACCGCTGCCGGCGAACAGGTCGAGCACCTTGGCCGCTTCGACGTAGGGCGCCAGCCAGTTGAACAGGGTTTCCCGCACGCGGTTGGGTGTTGGGCGCAAGCCATGCGCCATGGGAAAGCCGAACTGCCGGCTGCGCCATTGGCCGGCGATGATGCGCAGTTGCCCGTCGCCACCATGGGCGGCGGGGGGCTTGGCGGAAGTGGGTCGTCTGGCCATCAGTGCTCCGGGACGCCAGTCGGTAATTCGGCGGGTTTGTCAGTGGGTGGTGGCAGCTCTTTCTGCTCGACCTTAGGCCCGGCCGTGACAATCACCAGCGCCTCAGGGTCGAGATGCTTGGCCATGGCGGTTTTCACCTGCTCGACGCTGAGCGCCTGCACCTGAGCCATGAAGTCTTCCAGATAGGTCAATGGCAGGTCGTAGAAACCGATGGCACCGAGCTGGCCGACGATGGCGGCGTTGCTTGCGGTGGACAGCGGAAAGCTGCCGGCCGTCTCGCGCTTGGCGGCGTCCAACTCTTCCTGGGTCGGGCCGTTGGCGATGAAGTCACCCAGCAGATCCTTGACCAGTTGCAGGGTGCCATCGCTGAGCTCGGCACGGGTCTGCAGGTTGATCATGAACGGCCCACGGGCCTGCATGGCACTGAAGCCGGAGTAGACGCCGTAGGTCAGGCCGCGCTTCTCGCGCACCTCGGTCATCAGTCGGGTACCGAAACCACCGCCGCCGAACACCTGATTGCCCAGGTACAGCGCGGCGTAATCCGGATCAAGACGGTCGATACCGAGCTGGGCGATCAGCAGGTGGGTCTGGTTGGACGGAAAGTCGATGTGGCTCAGGCCGGCTTTCGGCTCCTCGGGAGCGACGGTCTTTGCCAGCGCCGGGCCCTGGGGCAGTGCCGCGGAGACTTCCGCAGCCATGGCTTCGGCTTCCTCGCGGGACAGGTCGCCGACTACGGCGATCACCGCGTTGCCAGCGGCATAGGCCTTGGCATGGAACGCTTGCAGCTGTTCGCGGCTGATGCCGGGAACCGAGCTTGGGTTGCCTTCGCTGGGGTGGCCGTACGGATGGTTACCGTAGAGGCGCTCGAACAGCTCAAGGCTGGCCAGTTTGCCCGGGTTCTGCTTCTGGAATTCGAAACCGGCGAGCACCTGGTTCTTGATCCGCGCCAGGGAGTCGGCGGGGAAGGTCGGCTGGCCGATCACTTGCTCGAACAGCTGCAGAGCCGGCTGGCGCTGCTCTGCATCGCTGAGGCTGCGCAGACTGGTCACGGCCATGTCGCGGTAGGCGCCATTGCCGAACTCGGCGCCGAGGCTTTCGAAGCCCGCTGCAATGGCACCGACGTCCTTGCCGGGTACGCCTTCGTTGAGCATGGCGTTGGTCAGCATGGCCAGGCCCTGCACGTCACCATCCTGGCTGCTGCCAGCGGCATAGGTTAGGCGCAGGTCGAACATCGGCAGCTCGCGGGCTTCCACGAACAGCACCTTGGCGCCTTCGGCGGTCTGCCAGCTCTGGATGTCGAGCTTGCGCCGCTCGGGCGCCTTGCCATCCAGCTCAGCCAGAGATTGCAGCTGGGTGTCATCGCTCTTTGGCGCGTCGGCGGTGGCCGGTGCGGCGTCAGGGGCGCGCTGCACGGTGAAGGTCAGGGCCACCAGCAGGGCGATCAGGAACAGCCCCAGCAGGGCGTAGCGCGGGCCGTTACGCTTACTCATCGCGCTTCTCCTCGGGCAGTACATGGGCGACGCTGAGGCGGTCGCGGGTGAAGTAGGTCTTGGCGGCGTTCTGGATATCGGCCGGGGTCACGGCTTCCAATTCGGCCAGTTCCTTGTCGATCAATTGCCAGGACAGGCCAACGGTTTCCAGCTGGCCGATAGCGGTGGCCTGGCTGGTGATCGAGTCGCGGTCGTAGACCAGTTCGGCGATCAGCTGAGCACGCACGCGGGCCAACTCTTCGGCCGACGGCGGGTTCTTCTGCAGATCCTGCAGCTCGCGCCAGATGCCGGCTTCGGTCTGCTCAAGGGTCTTGCCGGTTTGCACGTTGGGCGTGGCTGAGATCATGAACAGACTGTCGCCGCGGGTGTAGCCGTTGTACCAGGCGCCGGCGCCGGAAACCAATTCCTCGCCGCGCTCCAGGCGGGTGGCCAGGCGCGCGCTGTAGCCGCCGTCGAGCAGGGCGCTGATCAGGCGCAGCGCATGCACTTCGCGCGGCGTCTTGGTCGTGGCCAGGCCGGGTACGTTGAAGCCCATCATCAGGCTTGGTAGCTGGGTCTTGAGGTGCAGGGTGATGCGTCGCTCGCCCGGCGCCGGCAGTTCCAGAGGAATCTTGGCAGCGGGTATCTCACGCTTGGGGATCGCGCCGAAGTAGCGCTGCGCGAGGGTCTTCACCGCGTCCGGGGTCACGTCGCCGACCACCACCAGGGTGGCGTTGTTGGGCGCGTACCAGGTCTGGTACCAGTGGCGCAGTTCGTCCACGGTCATGCGATCAAGGTCGGCCATCCAGCCGATGGTCGGGATGCTGTAGCCGCTGGCCGGGTAGGCCATGGCCTTGAAGCGCTCGAAGGCCAGGCCCGATGGTTTGTCGTCGGTGCGCAGGCGGCGCTCTTCCTTGATCACCTCGATCTCGCGGGAGAACTCGTCGGCCGGCAGGCGCAGGCTGGCCAGGCGATCCGCTTCCAGTTCGAAGGCGACGCCCAGGCGATCACTGGCCAGCACTTGGTAGTAAGCGGTGTAGTCGTCGCTGGTGAAGGCGTTCTCTTCGGCGCCCAGGTCGCGCAGCACACGGGAGGCTTCACCCGGGCCGAGCTTGCGGCTGCCCTTGAACATCATGTGTTCCAAGGCGTGGGACAGCCCTGTCTGGCCAGCGGTCTCGTAGCTTGAGCCCACTTTGTACCAGAGCTGGGACACCACCACCGGGGCGCGGTGATCCTCGCGGACGATGACCTTGAGGCCATTGTCGAGGGTGAATTCATGGGTCGGTTGTGGCGCCGCGGCCTGGGCTGCCAGGGGCAAGGCGCAGGCTAGCAGCAGGCCGGCGAGATGGCGGGCAAGTGAATTGGACAAACCTCTCTCCTCGTAGAACCACGTCGAGCGTGGCGATTGCGACGACGGCTGGGCCGCGGTCGTGCAGCAGGTACCGCGTAGCGCCAGTTGGGGTGCTTGGCTTAGCCGTGGCATGTGCGGAGGTGCTAGGATACGCATCCGTTTTACTGGCGACCACGTCTGTGCAGCGATGGTGTGCGAATCCCCTGCACGCCTGCCGCCAAGCACTGCCCTCAGCCCCACCGTGGGAGGGCCATGGCGTTCGCCCCTCTGAGATAGCCGTCCTCCATGTTTGGTTCAAAAGACGACAAGACCCCGGCCCCTGATGCCAGCGCCGAACAGGGCGCAGAGAAAGCCACTGAAAAGCGCGGCCTGTTCGGCTGGCTGCGCAAGAAGCCTGTGGAGCCCGCTCCCGTACAGCCTCAGGCTGAAACCGAGGCGCAGCCTGATGCGCTCGAAGCACCAGAGCCGGTTGCGCTCGAGGCGCCTGAGCAGCCTCAGCCGAGCGAGCCGGCTGTGGTTGAAGTCGCTGCGCCCGAGCCGGTTGCTATTACCGAGCCGGCGCCCGCGCCAGAACCGATCGTGGATCGACCCGCTGCCGACCCGTCACGGCCCCGAGGCGCTGGACGAGCCGGTCGCTGAGCAGCCTGCTGCCGCCCTTGAGCAGCCTGTCGAACTGGCCACCGGTAGTGACGTTCATCACACCGTGCCGGCGACCCCAGCTGCCGTGCTGGCTGCGCCCGTCGAAGTGCCCGCGCCGGTCGTCGAGCAGAACAAACCGTCGGACAACCAGGGTGGCTGGTTTTCCCGGCTGCGCCAGGGCCTGTCGAAAACCAGCGCCAGCCTGGGCGAGGGCATGGCCAGTCTGTTCCTTGGCAAGAAGGCCATCGACGATGATCTGCTTGACGAAATCGAGACCCGTCTGCTCACCGCCGACGTTGGCGTCGAGGCCACCACGGCGATCATCCAGAGCCTGACCCAGAAGGTCGCGCGCAAGCAGTTGACCGACAGTGATGCACTCTACAAATCCCTGCAGGAGGAGCTCGCGGCGCTGCTGCGCCCGGTTGAGCAGCCCTTGCGCATTGATACTGACAAGCAGCCCTTCGTGATCCTGGTGGTGGGCGTGAACGGCGCCGGCAAGACCACCACCATCGGCAAGCTGGCCAAGAAGCTGCAGGGCGAGGGCAAGAAAGTCATGCTCGCTGCTGGCGACACTTTCCGCGCCGCCGCAGTGGAGCAGTTGCAGGTGTGGGGCGAGCGCAACAAGATTTCTGTGATCGCCCAGCACACTGGCGCCGATTCCGCCTCGGTGATCTTCGATGCCGTGCAGGCTGCCAAGGCCCGCGGTATGGATGTGCTGATCGCCGATACCGCCGGGCGCCTGCACACCAAAGACAACCTGATGGAAGAGTTGAAGAAGGTGCGCCGGGTGATCGGCAAACTGGATGACACTGCGCCCCACGAAGTGCTGCTGGTGCTCGATGCCGGTACCGGACAGAACGCGATCAACCAGGCTAAACAATTCAACCAGACAGTGAACTTGACCGGTCTGGCCCTGACCAAGCTGGATGGTACGGCCAAGGGGGGGTGATTTTCGCCCTGGCCAAGCAGTTCGGCCTGCCCATTCGCTATATCGGCGTTGGCGAAGGCATCGACGATCTGCGCACTTTCGAGGCCGAACCCTTCGTTCAGGCGCTTTTCCAGCAACGGGAGCAGTGATGATCCGATTCGAGCAGGTCGGCAAGCGTTACCCCAACGGTCATGTCGGGTTGCATGAGTTGAGTTTCCGCGTCCGTCGCGGCGAGTTTCTGTTCGTCACCGGCCATTCTGGCGCCGGCAAGAGCACGCTGCTGCGTTTACTGCTGGCCATGGAGCGCCCGACGTCGGGCAAGCTGTTGCTTGCCGGTCAGGATCTGTCGCAGATCACCAATGCGCAGATTCCCTTCCTGCGTCGGCAGATCGGCGTGGTGTTCCAGAACCACCAACTGCTGTTCGATCGCAGCGTGTTCGACAACATCGCCCTGCCGCTGCAGATCCTCGGTCTTTCCAAGAGTGATATCGGCCGCCGTGTCGGCGCTGCGCTGGAGCGAGTCTCCCTCAGCGACAAGGCCGAGCTGTACCCAGGCGACCTGTCGACTGGTCAGCAACAGCGCGTTGGCATCGCCCGCGCCATCGTCCATCGTCCGGCCCTGCTGCTGGCCGACGAACCCACCGGTAACCTCGACCCGCGTCTGGCGGCGGAAATCATGGGCGTATTCGAAGACATCAACCGCCTTGGCACCAGCGTGCTGATCGCCAGTCACGACCTGGCCCTGATCGCCCGCATGCGCCATCGCATGCTCACCCTGCAGCGTGGCCGCCTGATCGGCGACGGGGAGGCGGCGGAATGAGTGCCTCCCGCGTACCACCACCGCAGCCCGCCCAGCGAGTCGGCGCGGCACCGAAGAACGCCGAGCCCCAGGGCCCGAACGACGAACCGGATTTCCGTACCCTCGCGCGCGCGTGGGTGGAAAACCACCGTGCCAGCCTGGTCGACAGCCTGCGCCGTCTTGGTAAGCATCCGATCGGCAGCTTCTTCACCTGCCTGGTGATGGCCGTGGCGCTGAGCCTGCCCATGGGCCTGTCGCTGCTGCTTGGCAATGTCGAGCGTCTTGGCGGCACTTGGGAGCGTGCCGCGCAGATTTCGGTGTTCCTCACTATCGACGCCAGCGATAGTCAGGGCCAGGCCCTGCGCGAAGAAATCGCCGGCATGGGCGACGTCGCCGAAGCCGAATGGATCAGCCGCGACAAGGCCTTGGAAGAGTTCCAGCAGCAGTCCGGGTTGGGCGAAGCCCTCAAAGAATTGCCGAACAATCCGTTGCCCGGCGCTGTGCTGGTAACGCCCAAGGAAGTCGACAAAGCCACTCTTGAGGCGTTGCGTTTGCGTTTGGCAGAGCTGCCCAACGTGCAGCAGGCACAGCTGGATTTGGTCTGGGTCGAGCGTTTGAGCGCGATCCTCAAGCTGGGCGACCGTTTCGTTTTTGGCCTCACGGTTTTGCTGATCATGGCGCTGCTGCTGGTGATCGGTAACACCATTCGCCTGCATATCGAGAACCGCCGCACCGAGATCGAAGTGATCAAGCTGGTCGGCGGTACCGACAGCTACGTTCGTCGTCCCTTCCTTTATATGGGCGCGCTGTACGGCCTGGGCGCCGGTGTGCTGTCCTGGCTGGTGCTGGCCTTCGGCTTGAACTGGTTGAACGATGCGGTGGTGCGCCTGTCCGGTTTGTACGGCAGTGACTTCGCCCTGGCCGGTGTGCCATCAGGGGACGGCTTCTCCCTATTGCTGGGAGCGGTGCTGTTGGGGTATATCGGTGCGTGGCTGGCGGTGGCGCGACACCTAAGGGAGCTTGCCCCCCGCTGAGGCTCTAGTTTGACGCCTCGCCAACTTATTGATTTGGTTGATATTGACTATTGATCGGGGAACCAGGATGGGGGCTTCCGGTCATATTGCGCAGTGCTACACTGCGTACGTTATGTGAATCGGAGGATTCAAATGTCCACTTCTTTGCAACCTGTTCATGCTCTGGTTCCAGGCGCAAACCTGGAAGCATACGTGCATGCAGTCAACAGCATTCCGCTGCTGACGCCTGAGCAGGAGCGCGAACTGGCCGGCAATCTCTTCTACAGCCAGGATCTTGAGGCCGCCCGCCAGATGGTGCTGGCTCACCTTCGTTTCGTCGTGCACATCGCGCGCAGTTATTCCGGCTATGGCCTGGCTCAGGCTGACCTGATCCAGGAGGGCAACGTCGGCCTGATGAAGGCGGTCAAGCGCTTCAACCCGGAAATGGGTGTGCGCCTGGTGTCTTTCGCCGTGCACTGGATTCGTGCCGAAATCCACGAGTTCATCCTGCGCAACTGGCGCATCGTCAAGGTCGCGACCACCAAGGCTCAGCGCAAGTTGTTCTTCAACCTGCGCAGCCAGAAGAAGCGTCTGGCCTGGTTGAACAACGATGAAGTCAATGCCGTGGCCGAAAGCCTGGGTGTCGAGGCGCGTGAAGTCCGTGAGATGGAAAGCCGTCTGACCGGCCATGACATGGCCTTCGACCCAGCCGCCGATGCCGACGACGACAGTGCCTTCCATTCGCCAGCTCAGTACTTGGAAGACCATCGCTACGATCCTGCGAGGCAGATGGAAGACGAAGACTGGAGCGACACCTCCAGCGCTAATCTGCACGAGGCTCTCGGGGCGCTCGACGAGCGTAGCCGCGATATCCTTCAGCAGCGCTGGCTGGCTGAAGAAAAGGCCACGCTGCACGAGCTGGCGGCCAAGTACAACGTTTCGGCGGAGCGTATCCGTCAGTTGGAGAAGAACGCGATGAACAAGCTCAAGGGCTCCATCGCCACCTGATTCTGACCCGCTGAAGCCAAAACGCCCCGACATTGTTCGGGGCGTTTTCGTTTGTAGGCCGTTTTGCGGATTGGCGCAAAGTGGCGGTAGCGGACATCACCGAGCTTTGTGGGAGCGCGCCATGCGCGCGAAATCACGGGTATGGCCCGTTTCCACAAAGCTCGGTGATAGCTCCACGCTCTCCGTCCGATCGGGTAGGGTGGGCTTCAGCCCACCATCACAACGCCCACAGCCCGAGGAGCTGAGCCGCATGCGCCACCGTCGGGTTGAATGGCTTTGGTGGGCTAAAGCCCCACCCTACGGTTCATGCCCCTGGGGACTTCAGCCCACCCATTGCTCGCATCGCGCCCGTTATGTATCCCGACCCAGCCTACTTCTCCCACCAGCCTGGCCGAGGTGCCTGTAGCTGGTTCAGGTAGTGGCTGCCGCCGAGTTGGCGCATCTGCCGGCGGATCCAGTTGGCGCGTTGGTTGACGTAGCCGCTGGGGCGGCCCGCATCGAGCTGTCGCGGGTTCGGTAGCACGGCTGCCAGCAGGCTGGCCTGGCGCGCCGAGAGGTAGGACGCGCCGGTGTTGAAATGATGCTGCGCCGCGGCTTCCGCGCCGAATACGCCGTCGGCCCATTCGGCGCTGTTGAGGTAAACCTCGAGGATGCGCTGCTTGGGCCACAGCAGTTCGATCAATCCGGTGAACCACACCTCGAAACCCTTGCGCAGCCAACTGCGGCCTGACCAGAGAAACAGATTCTTCGCCACCTGTTGGCTCAGCGTGCTGGCACCCCGCACCGAGCCACCCTGCTGGTTGTGCGATACCGCGGCCTTGATCGCGTCGACATCGAAGCCCCAGTGCTGGGCGAACTTCTGATCTTCGCTGGCGATGACCGCAATCTTCAGGTCGTCGGGCAACTGCTCCCAGGAACGCCAGCTGCGCTGCAGGTCAATGGGTTTACCGTCGATCCAGGATTCGATCTTGCGCTCGACCATCAGCGCCGTACCTGGTGGCGGAACCCAGCGGAAGGCGAGCACCAGCAGGACGGAACCGGCGATGAACCAGAACAGCAGCTTCAGCAGGACGCGGCGAATGGATCGGAGCATGCGCAGGGAGCCAGGCTTGATTGGCCGATCATTATACGGTTCCCAGCGCCCTTGCGGGCAACGCTGCCGCCGCTGCGGCAATTGCGAGCGCGCTAAGGGACGGTCGAGGGCGTAAACTGCCTCATCCCATGATGATTGGTGAGGACGCTATGGTTCGCCTGTGGTTGCTGTTGTCGGCGTTTGCCGGCTTTTCCGGTGTTGCTCTGGGGGCGTTCGCGGCTCATGGCCTGAAGAGCAGGCTGAGCCCCGAATACCTGGCCGTGTTTCAAACCGGTACCCATTACCAACTGATCCATGCCCTGGCATTGCTCGGCGTGGCGGTTCTCGCCTTGCTGGTGCCGGGCCGCCTGGTGAACCTGGCGGGTAGCTTCTTCGCCGTGGGCATCGTGCTGTTTTCCGGCAGCCTCTATCTGCTCACCCTCAGTGGCGTCAGCAAGCTGGGTATCGTCACTCCGTTCGGCGGCCTGGCTTTTCTGGCCGGTTGGGCGTGCCTGGGGCTGCTCGCCTGGCGCATGGCCTGAGACGAATGGCCGGTCAGTGCCTTGGTCATCGTCGGTGATCGGGCTAGAATGCCGGCCCTTTCTCCTGTTGTGACGTGTCGCCATGCATATCCAGTTGAACGGTGAAGCCCTCGAGTTGCCCGCAGGCGCCAGTGTCGCCGACTTGATCGAGCACCTGCAGCTGGCGGGACGCCGCGTTGCAGTCGAGCGCAACCTCGATATCGTTCCGCGCAGCCAGTACGCCAGCACGGCGTTGGCCGACGGCGATAGCCTCGAAGTGGTACACGCCATCGGCGGCGGTTGAGCCCTGCGCCACGCCCTTACAACTCTTCCGTGCAGAGGAATCCCCATGAGCCACGTTGTCAGCGACAAGCCCTTTACCCTGGCCGGCCGTACCTATCAGTCGCGCCTGCTGGTCGGCACCGGTAAATACAAGGATCTCGACGAGACCCGTGCAGCCATCGAGGCCTCGGGCGCGGAGATCGTTACCGTGGCGGTGCGTCGTACCAACATCGGCCAGAACCCGGGTGAGCCCAACCTGCTCGACGTGATTTCGCCGGATCGCTACACCATCCTGCCGAACACCGCCGGTTGCTACGACGCCGTCGAAGCCGTGCGCACCTGCCGCCTGGCCCGTGAGCTGCTCGATGGCCACAAGCTGGTCAAGCTGGAAGTGTTGGCCGACCAGAAGACCTTGTTCCCCAACGTGATCGAAACCCTCAAGGCCGCCGAAGTGCTGGTCAAGGAAGGGTTCGACGTGATGGTGTACACCAGCGACGACCCGATCATCGCCCGGCAACTGGCGGAAATGGGCTGCATCGCGGTGATGCCGCTGGCCGGCCTGATCGGCACCGGGCTGGGTATCTGCAACCCTTACAACTTGCGCATCATCCTTGAAGAAGCGACCGTGCCGGTGTTGGTGGATGCCGGCGTGGGCACCGCTTCCGACGCGACCATCGCCATGGAGCTTGGCTGCGAGGCGGTGTTGATGAACAGCGCCATCGCCCATGCCCAGCAGCCAGTGCTGATGGCCCAGGCCATGAAATACGCCATCGAGGCCGGCCGCCTGGCCTACCTGGCCGGGCGCATGCCGAAGAAGCTCTACGCCAGCGCGTCGTCGCCCCTCGACGGCATGATCCGCTAGGCCGTGAACAGACGCTAAGTTCAGCCTGCCACGCAGGTGCCGAACGGGGGCAGGCAGTCCCCGTTCGCGGTTTTCTCTTTCCCTTTTCCGTGTCCCGAGTACCCCATGAGCGATATCGAACAAACCCCAGCCGAAGAAACCCCACGGCACATGCGCGCCATCAAGAGCTTTGTGATGCGTGCCGGGCGCATGACCGAAGGCCAGCAGCGTGGCTTCGATCAGGGCCTGCCGAAGTTTGGCCTGGAGTTGAGCGATGGCCTGCAGGACTTCGACGCGGTATTCGGGCGTCAGGCGCCGCGCACTTTCGAGATCGGCTTCGGCATGGGCCACTCCACCCTGGAGATGGCCGCCGCAGCGCCTGAGCAGGACTTCATCTGCGTCGAAGTACACCGGCCAGGCGTTGGTGCGTTGCTCAACGGGGTGATGACCCAGAACCTCAGCAACCTGCGTGTGTACAGCTGCGATGCGCTGGAAGTGCTGCGTCAGTGTGTGGCCGACGCCAGCCTCGATCGCGTGCTGCTGTTCTTCCCTGACCCCTGGCACAAGGCGCGTCATAACAAGCGTCGTATCGTTCAGCCAGCATTCGCCGAACTGGTACGTCAGAAGCTCAAGGTCGGCGGCGTGCTGCACATGGCCACTGACTGGGAACCCTATGCCGAATACATGCTGGAAGTGATGAGTGTTGCCCCAGGCTATCGCAATCAGGCCGCCGATGGCCGCTGCGTAGAGCGTCCGGCTGAACGCCCGGTGACCAAGTTCGAGCGCCGCGGCGAGCGCTTGGGGCACGGTGTGTGGGATCTGAAGTTCGAGCGTATCGACTGATCGAGCGGATAACTGGCATCCGTCAAAGATCGCCGGCAAGCCGGCTCCTACGGAACTCGGATCGCCAGCAAAAATCTTCGTGCGCCGCACTTTGTAGGAGCCGGGGGACGTCTAGTCCTTCGGCGATAGCGGTTGCTGCGCGGATCTGGCATTCAGCTCGCGTCGCTATTATCCCGCCGTCAGGCTGACGCACCGCGCAATTGCTGCAACAGGCGCGCACCAAACACGTTGATCAGCAGCCCCAGCATGACGATGGCGGCGCCGACCCACTGTACGCTGCTTAGCCCTTCGCCCAGCAACAGCCAGGCTGAGCTGAGGCCAACCACCGGCACCAGCAGCGAGAAGGGTGCCACCTGGCTGGCCGGGTAGCGTGATAGCAGGCGGCTCCACAGGCCGTAGCCGAGCAGGGTGGCGACGAACGCCAGGTAGGCGATGACCAGCAGTGAGCTGAGGGAAATGTTGCGCAGCGCCGTTTCGATCTGCGCAGGCCCTTCGAGCATCAGCGACAACGCCAGGAACGGCAGCGGCGGAATCAGGCTGCCCCATACCACCAGGCTGACCAGGTTCACCTTGCCGATGCGCTTGGTGACGATATTGCCCAGCCCCCACATCGCCGCCGCACACAGGGTCAGTACGAAACCGGCCAGGGTGAAGCTACGCCCGCTTTCGCTGCCGATCAGCAGCAGCCCTGCGGCCGCCACGACCAATCCAATCAGGCTGCTGCGGCGCACCGTTTCGCCGATGAACAGCGCGGCGAAACCCAGGGTGAAGAAGGCCTGCGCCTGCAGCACCAGCGAAGCCAGGCCGGCGGGCATGCCGGCGTACATGGCCGAGAACAGAAAGGCGAACTGCCCCAGGGAGATGGTCAGGCCATACGCGAGCAGCCAGCGCAGCGGCATGTCCGGGCGGCGGATGAAGAGAATCGCCGGGAACGCCGCCAGTGCGAAACGCAGGGCGCCGAGCAGCATCGGCGGTACGCCTTCCAGGCCGACCTTGATGATCACGAAGTTGACGCCCCAGGCGACGATCACCACAGCTGCCAGCAGTATGTCCTTGGGTGTCATGGGCGCGGCCTCGTGTGGTGGTATGCGGACGCGCAGGCTAGCGCGGATGGTTCGCGCTGACACGCCACAGTTGGCGGCGTTTTTCCCCATACAGCACAGTACAAATGAAAACGCCCCGAACAGGTCGGGGCGTTTTTGTGTCGGCGACATCGATCAGACGGTGAGCGTCCAGTCGTAGTCGACGATCAGCGGCGCATGCTGAGAGAAGCGCGGCTGACGCGGCAGGCGTGCGGTGCGAACACTGCGGCGCATACCTGGTGTGAGCAATTGGTAGTCGAAGCGATAGCCCAGGTTGAGCATCTCCGCCTGTTCGTTGTCCGGCCACCAACTGAACTGGTCAGCCTCGCGGTTGACCTCGCGCACGGCGTCGACATAACCCATGGTGCCGGTGATCTCGTCCATCCAGGCGCGCTCGGGCGCCATGAAGCCGGGGGATTGCTGGCAGTCGCGCCAGTTCTTCACGTCCAGTTTCTGATGGGCGACATACAGCGAGCCGCAATAGATGTAGTCACGGCGCTTGCGGCGCTGCTTGTCCAGGTACTTGGAGAAATCGTCCATGAACTTGAATTTCTGATTCAGGTTCTCGTCACCGCCCATGCCCGATGGCATTAGCAGTGTGGCAATACTCACTTTGTCGAAATCTGCCTGCAGGTAGCGCCCGTAGCGATCGGCCGTTTCAAAGCCGAGTCCGCTGATTACCGCCTTGGGTTGCAACCGCGAGTAGAGTGCCACGCCACCTTGGCTTGGTACTTCTGCATCGCAGGCATAGAGGAAATAGCCATCCAATTGGAGGGCTTGGTCGTCCAGCTCAAAGGCGGAGGCACGGGTATCCTGCAGGCAGATCACGTCGGCATTCTGTGCTTGCAGCCAACTGAGCAAACCGCGCTCGACTGCAGCATGAATACCATTCACGTTCACACTGATGATCCGCATAAATGGCCCCCAAAAACACGTGCGTGTATGATACCTGAGCTAGACGCCATTTAGTAATTCCAAGCCACATCCAGTGCCGCCTCAGGGTCATTCATGCAAACGTATCAGCGCGATTTCATTCGTTTCGCCATCGAGCGAGGCGTTCTTCGCTTCGGTCAGTTCACCCTCAAGTCGGGACGCGTCAGCCCTTACTTCTTCAATGCCGGGCTTTTCGCCAGTGGCTTGGCGCTGGCTCGCCTCGGGCGCTTCTACGCGGCCGCGGTAGTCGACAGCGGTATCCAGTTCGACGTGCTGTTCGGCCCGGCCTACAAGGGTATTCCGCTGGCTGCCAGTACCGGTGTGGCGCTCGCCGAACATCATGATCTCGACCTGCCCTGGTGCTTCAACCGCAAGGAAGCCAAGGATCATGGCGAAGGCGGCACGCTGGTCGGCGCACCGCTCAATGGTCGCGTGCTGATCATCGATGACGTGATCACCGCCGGTACTGCGATTCGTGAGGTGATGCAGATCATCCAGGCGCAAAACGCTCAGGCTGCCGGCGTACTGATCGCTCTGGATCGCCAGGAGCGCGGTCGTGGGGAGCTTTCGGCGATCCAGGAAGTGGAGCGCGACTTCGCCATTCCGGTGGTGAGCATCGTTTCTCTGCAGCAAGTGCTGGAATATCTGGCCGATGATGCTGAACTGAAACAATACCTACCCGCTGTGGAAGCCTACCGGGCCGAATACGGTATCTGACCCCTGGCAAGCCGAGAGAACGTGCTTCATGTCGAAATCGCCCACCATGCGTCGCGCCCTCTGGCTTGGTCTGCTGCTGCCGCTATGGGCGAGCGCCAGCGAAATGTACCGCTACACCAATGCCCAGGGCATTACGGTGATAGATCGCCAGGGTGTACCCAGCGAGTTCATTGGTAAGGGCTATGAAGTGCTCAACGAGCAGGGTCGTGTCGTGAGGGTGATACCGCCAGCGCCAACGCCTGATGAAATGAAGAAGTTGCTGGCTGACCGCGCACGCGCGAAGTCCGATGTTCAACTGCTGCGCCTGTACAGCAGCCCCGAAGACGTAGACCGTGCACGCGCCCGCAAGCTGGCCGAGTTGGACGGCCTGATTGGCGTGGCCACAGGTAACTTGCAGTCGGCTCGCTTGCAGCAGGCCAACCTGCAAAAGCAGGCGGCGGATCAGGAGCGGGCGGGGCGTCAGGTGCCCGAGCAGTTGCTCGGGCAGATCGCCAGTCAGCGTGACGAGCAGGTTCGCCTGAAGAGGGAAATTGAACGCCATCAGGCGGTACGCAAGCAGGCGGAGAGCGGCTTTGCGTCAGATCGTGCGCGTGTTGGCGAACTGATCGGCCAGGGACGCTAGGCGCTCTCTGATTGAGGGTGTTTTGGTAGCCTGAGGCTAATCGGCGCGCCGTGATCACTACGCCTTTTGACCTGCCCTGCGCTCAGCGGCGCGGTGGTACCGAGCGGGTGCGGCCACTGCCGTCGATGGCGACGAACACGAATACCGCTTCGGTGACCTTGCGCCATTCGCTGGAAAGCGGGTCATCACTCCATACTTCTACCAGCATCTGTATCGAGCTACGGCCGATCTCCAGTGCCTGCGTATAGAAGGACAGCTGTGCGCCAACCGCCACCGGAACCAGGAAGGCCATGCGATCGATGGCCACGGTCGCGACGCGGCCAGCAGCGACCTTGCTCGCCATGGCCGTGCCGGCCAGATCCATCTGCGAGACCAGCCAGCCGCCGAAGATATCGCCGAAACCATTGGTCTCGCGCGGCAGTGCGGTGATCTGCAGGGCCAGATCGCCCTGAGGTATCGGGTCTTCCTGTTCGAAGTCTGTCATCTGTTCACGGCTCGCGGCGCTGTGGTGGCCCTGGAAAGTATACCGACTGGGTGGTCGCCTCGCGACCTTAGCGCGTTGCGCGCGCTCGTGCACTCGGATTTGCATCGCTGATGCTCATCTTGCGCCGTCATCCAACTGTCATATTGATTACATAGAGTGGTCACATCGGCTGACGATACTGAGCCCCGTTCCACCAACACGACCCCAATCGTGAGAAGGCGGCAAATCGGGCGCTACGACCACGGCACGCCGGCCTCTCAATGATTACCACTCTGCTAGGAGCAAGGCATGAAACTGAAGCGTTTGATGGCGGCCATGACATTTGTTGCAGCTGGCGTAGCCACTGCCCATGCGGTTGCCGCTGTCGATCCGGCTCTGCCGACCTATGAGAAGACTTCGGGCGTATCGGGCAACCTGTCCAGCGTCGGTTCCGACTCCCTCGCCAACCTGATGACCCTGTGGGCTGAGAATTACAAGCAGTCCTACCCGAACGTGAACATCCAGATCCAGGCTGCCGGTTCTTCCACCGCACCGCCCGCCCTGACCGAAGGCACCGCTAACCTCGGCCCGATGTCTCGCGCCATGAAAGACAGCGAGATTCAGGCTTTCGAACAGAAGTACGGCTACAAGCCGACTGCCGTTCCGGTCGCCATCGATGCCCTGGCCGTGTTCGTGCACAAAGATAACCCGATCAAGCAGCTGACCATGCAGCAGGTCGACGCCATCTTCTCCAGCACCCGTCTGTGCGGTGAGCCGAAGGAACTGAAAACCTGGGGTGAGCTGGGTCTGAGCGGCGAGTGGGCTACCAAGCCGATCCAGCTGTTCGGTCGTAACTCGGTATCCGGCACTTATGGCTACTTCAAAGAAGAAGCCCTGTGCAAAGGCGACTTCAAGTCGAACGTCAACGAGCAGCCAGGTTCGGCTTCCGTTGTGCAGTCGATCTCCAGCACCGTCAACGCCATCGGTTACTCGGGCATTGGCTACCGCACCGCCAGCGTCCGCGCCGTTCCCCTGGTGAACAAGAAGGGCGAGGTCGAAGAGGCCAACGAGAACAACGCACTGTCGGGCAAGTACCCGCTGGCTCGTTTCTTCTACATCTACGTGAACAAGGCGCCTAACAAGCCGCTGAGCCCGCTGGATGCAGAGTTCCTGAAGCTGATCCTGTCCAAGCAGGGCCAGGACGTCGTAGTCAAGGATGGCTACATCCCGCTGCCTGCCAAGGTAGTCGAGAAGACTCGCAAGGAGCTGGGGCTGTAAGCCTCTAGTAACAAGCAGCAATGAAGCCCGCCTCTCTCCGAGAGGCGGGCTTCGCTACGTCACCGTGCTGTAACTTTTCTGTCACACGAACGCGCTAAATTGGCCCGGCTCGTGAAACGCACAGAAAATACGGCGCGCTCATGGCCGCGCAGAGACGCTCTCCACTATGAATGACTTGGCAAGTGAACCCATGACCGCCTCTCCTAATTCCCTCGGGCTGGACTTCAACACTCCGGCCCTGCAACGCAAGCGCCGCATACGCGCCTTCAAGGATCGCCTGGCACGCTGGTGCGTGTCGATCGGTGGCCTGGCCGTGCTGGGCGCCATCACCCTGATCTTCTTCTACCTCGCCTATGTCGTGCTGCCGATGTTCCAGGGCGCTGACATCGAGAAGCGCGATGCCGTACAGCCGGCCTGGTTGGCCGATGCGGGCACCCCGCTGTTGATGTCCCTGGAAGAACAGAACCAAGTCGGCATGCGCCTGGCGAGCGACGGCAAGATCCAGTTCTTCGATGCCAGGAGCATGGAGGCACTGACCAGCGTCGAACTGCCTCTGCCTGCAGGCAGTGAAGTGGTGTCAGTTGGTGAAGATCAGCCTGGCAGCCACCGCGTTGCCCTCGGCCTCTCCAATGGCCAGGCGCTGGTGTTCGAGCACACCTATCGCATCTCTTACCCGAACGATGTGAAGACCATTACCCCGGCCATCGTCTATCCGTTCGGCGAAGCGCCGCTCGATATCGACCCGCAAGGCCGCCCGCTGGAGCACATGGGCATCAGCGTGAACAGCGGTACGCTGCTGATCGCGGGCTCCGTGGGTAGCGAGCTGCAGGTTCTGAGCCTGAGCCGTGAAGAGAACATGATGACCGGCGAAGTCAGCACCAGCGAGGAGCGCCTGGCGCTGCCGCAGATTTCCGAGCCGATCAAGGAATTGACCATCGACCCACGTCAGCATTGGCTGTTCGTGGTCAACGGTCGCGCCACCGCTGATGTATTCGACCTGCGCCGCAAGGCCCTCAACGGTCGTTACAAACTACTCAACGATGGCAACCGTGAAATCACCTATGCAACCTCGTTGTTGGGCGGCATCTCGCTGCTGACCGGCGACAGCGGCGGCGGCATCCAGCAGTGGTTCATGGTGCGTGACGAAGACGGCAATTCTTCGCTCAAGCCGGTTCGTGAATTCAAGATGGCCGACAGCCCGGTCACTCAGATCATTTCCGAAGAGCGCCGCAAGGGCTTCATCGCCCTGGACGACGCGGGCAATCTGGGCATTTTCCACAGCACTGCGCACCGCACCCTGCTGGTCGAGCCGGTCGCCGAAGGGCATAACATCGCCGCGCTGTCGCCGCGTGCCAACCGCGCCCTGGTCGAAGCCAACGGCAAGATCGAGCGCATCCTGATCGACAACCCGCACCCGGAGATTTCCTGGAGCTCGCTGTGGGGCAAGGTCTGGTACGAGAACTACGACAAGCCGGCCTACGTCTGGCAGTCGACCTCGGCGAACACCGATGCCGAGCCAAAGCTGAGCCTGGCACCGCTGGCATTCGGTACCCTCAAGGCGGCTTTCTACGCCATGTTGCTGGCCGCCCCGCTGGCCATCGCCGCGGCGATCTACACCGCATACTTCATGGCCCCGGCCATGCGCGGCAAGGTCAAACCGGTCATCGAACTGATGGAAGCGCTGCCGACGGTGATCCTCGGCTTCTTCGCCGGCCTGTTCCTCGCACCCTATGTGGAGGGACACCTACCGGGCATCTTCAGCCTGTTGATATTCACGCCGATCGGCATCCTGCTGGCGGGCTTCCTGTGGAGCCGCCTGCCTGAGTCGGTGCGTCTGCGTGTGCCGGATGGCTGGGAGGCGGCGCTGCTGATTCCGGTGATTCTGCTGGTCGGTATCGTTTCGCTGAGCATGAGCGGTTACCTGGAGAACTGGCTGTTCGATGGCAACATGCGCTCCTGGCTGAGCGATGACCTGGGTATTCCGTTCGACCAGCGCAACGCACTGGTCGTCGGTCTGGCCATGGGCTTCGCGGTGATCCCGAACATCTACTCGATCGCCGAAGACGCCGTGTTCAGCGTGCCGAAGAGCCTGACGTTCGGCTCCCTGGCCCTGGGTGCCACACCCTGGCAGACCCTGACCCGCGTGGTGATCCTGACTGCCAGTCCGGGCATCTTCTCGGCGGTGATGATCGGCATGGGCCGCGCCGTCGGCGAGACCATGATCGTGCTGATGGCCACCGGCAACACGCCGATCATGGACATGAACATCTTCGAAGGTCTGCGCACCCTGGCAGCCAACGTGGCGGTGGAAATGCCCGAGTCGGAAGTCGGCGGTACCCATTATCGGGTGCTGTTCCTCTCCGCTCTGGTGCTGCTGTCGTTCACCTTTGTCATGAATACGTTGGCCGAGCTGGTGCGTCAGCGCCTGCGCGTCAAGTACGCTTCGCTCTGAGGACTGCAAGATTATGTCCGTGAAAAAGCACAACATGAAATCCTGGTTCAAGAGCGGTTCGCCCTGGATCTGGATGAACGCCGGTGCGGTATCGATCGCCATCATCATGACCCTGGGTCTGCTGTCCGTGATCGCCACCCGTGGCCTGGCCCACTTCTGGCCGTCCGACATCATCGAGGCCACCTACCAGATCCCTGGTCAGGAAGCCAAGATCATGGCTGGCGAGGTGGTGCAGAAGGAAGAAATTCCACGCGCACGCCTGGCCTCTGCCGGTCTGCCGGTGAACGTCGACGGCGGCGAGTTCATGACTCGCGAGCTGCTCAAGGTTGGTAACCGCGATCTTTACGGCGCCGACTTCTCCTGGGTGGTTGGCGAGTGGCTCGGCGAACAGCGCAAGCCTGAAACCCTGACAGCTTTCGAGCGCCGCGAGTGGGGCAATTTCTACGGCTACCTGATCAACGTCAAGGAAGACGGCAAGCTGATCGCCGAAGGCGATGCCGCCTGGCCGGAGCTGCAGAAGCGCATTGATCGCGTCGACGATCTGCACAGCCAGATCGTGCAACTCGAGAAGCGTGACATCGGTCGCATCAACGCCGGTCTCGAGCGTGTGCGTCTGCAGACTCGCAAGCTCGAGCTCAGTGGTCAGCTGACCGAGACGGCCCAGGCTGACCTCGACGCCGAGCGTGCCCGCTGGGATGCCGAGTACAAGGTGCTGGAAGCCGAGCTCAATGCTCGCCACCAGCAGTTCAATCGCGACAGCATGACCGTGCGTTCCGCCGATGGCCGCGAGCAGGAAATCAGCCTCGGTAAAGTGGTTCGCGCGTTCCGCCCCAACGCCATGTCGAACCTCGACAAATTCAGCTTCTACGGTAGCAAGCTGTGGGAGTTTGTCAGCGACGATCCGCGTGAGGCGAATACCGAGGGCGGCATCTTCCCGGCGATCTTCGGCACCATCATGATGACCTTGATCATGGCCGTCATCGTCACCCCGTTTGGTGTGGTTGCGGCAATCTATCTGCGTGAGTATGCCAAGCAGGGGCCGCTGACCCGAGTCATTCGTATCGCGGTGAACAACCTGGCTGGTGTCCCCGCTATCGTCTACGGTGTGTTCGGTCTGGGCTTCTTCGTCTACGTGCTGGGCGGTTCGATCGACCGGTTGTTCTTCCCGGAATCGGCACCGGCACCGACCTTCGGTACCCCGGGCCTGCTGTGGGCATCGCTGACCCTGGCACTGCTCGCCGTACCGGTGGTGATCGTTGCCACCGAGGAAGGCCTGGCACGGATTCCGCGTGCGCTGCGTGAAGGTTCTCTGGCGCTAGGTGCCACCAAGGTCGAGACGCTGTGGCGCGTGGTACTGCCGATGGCCAGCCCGGCGATGATGACCGGTCTGATCCTCGCTGTCGCACGCGCTGCCGGTGAAGTAGCGCCGCTGATGCTGGTCGGCGTGGTCAAGCTGGCACCCAGCCTGCCGGTCGATGGCAACTACCCTTACCTGCACCTCGATCAGAAGATCATGCACCTGGGCTTCCATATCTATGATGTTGGCTTCCAAAGCCCTAACGTCGAAGCCGCGCGGCCGCTGGTGTACGCCACCGCGCTGCTGCTGGTAATAGTGATTGCGACGCTCAACCTGACGGCCGTTTACATGCGTAACCGTCTACGTGAGAAGTACAAGGCCCTGGATCATTAAGGCGGCTGTAGGCCGCAGCGCGTAGTGTCAGGCGAAAGCCGGCCAGCGCTGCAGCTTGAAGCCTGTAGCCCCCGAAGGAGATTATTTATGCAGCATGAAACCGCTACCCACGGCATCGACATCTCGGCCCTTGGCCGCGACAAGCAGAGCCTGAACCTGGCCAACGAAACCGTGGCCATCGAAGTGCCCGGCCTGAACCTGTTCTATGGCGACAAACAGGCCCTGTACGACGTCAAGATGAATATCCCCAAGCAGCGCGTGACCGCCTTCATCGGCCCGTCCGGTTGCGGCAAGTCGACCCTGCTGCGTACCTTCAACCGGATGAACGATCTGGTCGACGGTTGCCGCGTGGAAGGCGAGATCAACATTGATAGCCGCAATATCTACCGCAAGGGTGAAGACGTTGCCGAGCTGCGCCGCCGCGTCGGCATGGTGTTCCAGAAGCCTAACCCGTTCCCCAAGAGCATCTACGAGAACGTGGTTTACGGCCTGCGCATCCAGGGCATCAACCAGAAGCGCGTCCTCGACGAGGCCGTGGAATGGGGCCTGAAGAGTGCGGCGCTGTGGGATGAGGTCAAGGATCGCCTACATGAATCCGCTCTCGGTCTGTCCGGTGGTCAGCAGCAGCGTCTGGTGATTGCCCGTACCGTGGCCGTGCAGCCGGAAGTGCTGTTGCTCGATGAGCCGTGCTCGGCCCTCGACCCGATCTCCACGCTGAAGGTCGAAGAGCTGATTTACGAACTCAAATCCAAGTACACCATCGTCATCGTCACCCACAACATGCAGCAGGCCGCGCGGGTTTCCGATTACACGGCGTTCATGTACATGGGTAAGCTGATCGAATTCGGCGACACCGATGCACTGTTCACCAACCCGGCCAAGAAGCAGACCGAGGACTACATCACCGGTCGTTACGGCTGACAGCAATGGGCCGCCAGCGTCACGCGGCCATCCTGGGTGAATTCGCAGACAATGACTTGTAGCTTGAAGCTCGGAGCTTGAAGCCTTCGCGGAGCGAAACAGATGATCAACAAAGACAGCCTGACCCATCATATTTCCCAGCAGTTCAACGCCGAGCTGGAGGAGGTGCGCAGCCACCTTCTGGCGATGGGCGGCCTGGTCGAGAAGCAGGTCAACGACGCCGTCACTTCACTGATCGAGGCCGATTCCGGCCTGGCCCAGCAGGTGCGCGAGATCGACGACCAGATCAACCAGATGGAGCGCAACATCGACGAAGAATGCGTGCGCATTCTCGCCCGTCGCCAGCCGGCGGCCTCGGATCTACGCCTGATCATCAGCATCTCCAAGTCGGTGATCGACCTGGAGCGTATCGGTGATGAAGCGACCAAGATCGCCAAGCGCGCGATTCTGCTGACCGAAGAAGGCGAGTCGCCGCGCGGCTACGTTGAAGTTCGCCACATCGGCGATCAGGTACGCAAGATGGTGCAGCAGGCGCTAGATGCCTTCGCCCGCTTCGACGCCGACTTGGCCCTCTCGGTGGCGCAGTACGACAAGACCGTCGACCGCGAATACAAGACCGCGCTGCGCGAACTGGTTACTTACATGATGGAAGACCCGCGTTCGATCTCCCGTGTGCTCAATGTTATCTGGGCCCTGCGTTCGCTGGAGCGTATCGGTGATCACGCGCGCAATATCGCCGAACTGGTGATTTACCTGGTACGCGGTACTGACGTCAAACACATCGGCCTGACTCGCATGCAGGAAGAGGTACAGGGCGGCGCCAAGGAGTGATCCTGGCCGTACTGGTAGCCTGAGAACGCGTGGATGCCCGGTATAGGCTGGCCAGTTCCACGTGCTCCCTCGCATTACGCTTTAGTGTTGGCCTTAGGCCAGTGCTGGCGTCTATGCTAATGACCATTCGAGGGAGTGGTCGATGAGCAAAGTCAGTGTATTGGTGGTGGACGACGCCACCTTTATCCGCGATCTGGTGAAGAAGGGGCTACGTGACCATCTGCCCGGTATCCAGATCGAGGAAGCCGTTAACGGGCGCAAGGCCCAGCAGATGCTGGGCCGTAGTCCGATCGACCTAATCCTCTGCGATTGGGAAATGCCCGAGATGTCTGGTCTCGAGCTGCTGCAATGGTGCCGTGAACAGGAGTCGCTGAAGGGCGTACCGTTCATCATGGTCACCAGCCGTGGCGACAAGGAAAACGTCGTGCAGGCCATTCAGGCCGGTGTCTCGGATTTCATCGGCAAACCGTTCTCCAATGAGCAACTGATTACCAAGGTCAAGAAGGCCCTGCAGCGCAGTGGCAAGCTGGCAGGTCTGACCGCGGCTGCTCCGCCGAAGATGCTCAGCAGCGGGGCTTTCGCTAATGATTCACTGTCAGCGCTGACTGCCGGTAAGGCCGAGGTGGTACGGCCTGCTGGCCCAGCGCAGCCGGCGGCGTTCAGCGCCAGTCCGGCGGTTGCCAAAGCGGCACCGAGTACGCCGATGGGGCGCAGCCAGGGGCAACTGCGTTTGCCTGGTGGCACCATGGCTTGTGTGGTCAAGGCGCTGAGCCTCAAGGAAGCGCTGCTGGTGGTCAAACGCGGTGATCTGATTCCACAAGTGCTGGAAAGCGTGGTGATTGATCTGGAACAGGGCGAGTCGTCGGAAGTGGCGCGGCTCAACGGCTATCTGCACAGTGTCGCCGCCTTCGAGCCGAAGCCTGACAGCGAGTGGTTGCAAGTGGTGTTGCGCTTCGTGGATCGTGATCCACAAAAGCTGGATTACCTGTCACGGCTGATCGCGCGAGGCACCACTCAGAAGCACTTCACCCCAGGCGGCTGAGCCGCTCCAGCACCATCCTCGGTACGCAGGTCAACGCCGACAACCGCCGAGCAGTCCATCAGGTCTGCTCGGTTTTCCCGTCAGGCCACGGCGTGAAGATGCGGCTGCCAGGATTCGGGAATCTGTTCCAGCCTTGGATAGTTGATCGCCTCCAACTGCAGATGCGGTAGCAGGAAAGGCGTGTGGCGCAGGTGTTCGGGCAGGCTGCGCAGCTCCGGTATCCACAGGCTGACGTATTCCCCCTGAGGATCGTAGTGACGAGCCTGCTTGAGGGCGTTGAACATGCGCTTGAGCCGCGGATCGCTGCCGACGCCTGCCAGGTAGGCCCAGTTGCCCCAGTTGCTGGCCGGGTCATAGTCGATCAGATGCTCCTCGAACCAGGCCGCACCATGTCGCCAATCCTGCTCCAGGTCGCTGACCAGGTAGCTGGCTACCACCTGGCGCCCCCGATTGGACATGAAGCCCGTGGCGATCAGCTCGCGCATGTTGGCGTCGACCAGCGGCATGCCGGTACGCCCCTGAGCCCAGTGCTCGAAGCGCTCGTCGATCTGCTGCGGCGCGCGCTCGGTGGCTTTCAAGCCGCCGGCTTCGAACAGCGCCTGGCCATGGCGCTGCAGGGTGCAGCGAAAGAACTCGCGCCACAGCAGTTCCAGCCATAGCCAATAAGTGGATTCGTTGGCTCCATAGAGCGATTCATGGCGGCGCAGCTCAGCTGCTGTGCGGCGCGGCGACAGGCTGCCGTTGGCCAGCCAGGGCGAGAACTTCGACGAGTACTCGCTGCCGATCATGCCATTACGGGTCTCCTTGTAGCGCCTGACCCCCTGGCTGTCCCATAGGTAATCACGCAGCCGGGCCTGGGCCGCTGCCTCGCCACCCGAGAAGGGGAAGGCGCTCGGCGCGATGCTCAGGGCATCGCCAAGGCCGAACTGGGACTGGGTGGGTAGGCCGAACTCCGGCGCGTCGGCGCCATCTGGCAACGGTGGCAGTTGATCCGGCGCTGCTTGCGGCTGGAACACGTACTGGCGCGCATCGATCAGTGCGCGGAACTGGCTGTACACCTGAGGCAACTGCTCTAACGGGCAAGGCAGTTCGGCTTCGCTGAACAGGCTGTTGCTTTGCGCTGTGCGTAGGGGAACGCCACCAAGGTTGTCGCGAACACGAGCGAGCAGAGCGAGTTCCTGAGGGGCGATTTCGTCGAGGGTCAGCACCTGCTGCAGGTCGAACTGCTCGACCACCTGCACGACCACCTCTTCCGGCTTTCCGGTGATGACCAGAAGCTTCGAACCACGCTGGCGCAAGGCGCTATCGAGCGCTGTCAGGCTTTCCAGCAGAAAGCGTGCACGGTGCACGCCGATGCGACGGCTGCCGAACTCGTCGAGTTGCAGCAATGCTGGGTCGAGCACGTACAGAGGCACAAGATGATTGGCGCCGAGGGCTGCCTGCAGCGCGGGATGATCGTCGAGGCGTAAGTCCTGTTTGAACCAGAGCAGCGCACGCATGGAATGTTCCCTCATAGTGGACTCAGTATGGATCGCCAAGAGGTATGACAAGTTCAGCGCCGTCTGGCGCCGACCGGTGGCAGGCGTTGCCCGATAACACGAAGGCGCATTGCTGACTGACGGCGGCTCTCGCAGACACTAGACTGTGCGGCTGTTTTCAGGAGCCCGAACATGGACATCTTCAGCATCGCCGTGCTGCTCTTTCTGGTCACCGATCCGTTTGGCAACATCGCTATCTTCATTGCCGCCTTGAAGAACGTCGCCCCTGAGCGGCGCTTGCGGGTGGCCGCGCGCGAGCTGTTGTTCGCCCTGGGTTTACTGCTGCTGTTCCTTACCTTTGGTGACAAAGTGCTCAGTTCACTGGGCCTGTCGCGGGAGGCAACCGCGATCGCGGGGGGTATCATCCTGTTCGTCATCGCTATGCGCCTGATCTTTCCCAGCCCGCACGGCGTGCTCGGGGATGTTCCGGACGGTGAGCCGATGCTCGTGCCGCTGGCCACGCCAGCAGTGGCCGGGCCATCTGCACTGGCGGTGCTGATGACCTTGCGTAACACCCACGAAGGTGAGCTCTGGGAGCTCTACCTCGCGCTGATCCTGGCCTGGGCCGCGACAGCGTTCATCCTGTTGCAGGCTTCTTTCCTGCAGCGTTTCCTCGGCCCTCGCGGGCTGACCGCAGTGGAGCGGCTGATGGGCATGCTGTTGATCATGCTCAGCGTCGACATGCTGTTGGACAATCTACAAAGCGTATTGCATATCCAGCCATGAAATTCCTAAGTCTTGCCCTGTTCGCCCTCCTGCTCGCTGGCTGTGCCAGCGGGCCTCGCATTGATCACAGCTACACCTCCAGCGGCCAGAGCAGCCGTGTGCAGTACATCGTGCTGCACTACACCTCGGCCGACCTGCCACGATCCCTGGAGCTGCTGACCAAGGAAGAGGTCAGCGCCCACTACCTGATCAACGCTGTGCCGCCGACCATCTACCAACTGGTGGACGAAGACCGTCGTGCCTGGCACGCCGGCGTCAGCGAGTGGCAGGGCCGCACCTGGCTCAACGGCACCACCATTGGCATCGAGCTGATCAATCAGGGTTACTTCGACACGCCCAAGGGGCGTTACTGGCAGCCGTATGCCCAGCAGCAGATCGACGCGCTGATCGTGCTCCTCAAGGACATCATGCAGCGCCACCAGTTACCGCCTGGCAGCATCATCGGCCATAGCGATATCGCACCGCAGCGCAAGGTCGATCCAGGCCCGTTGTTTCCCTGGAAGCAACTGGCCGATGCCGGCCTGATGCCCTGGCCGGATGCCGCTGCAGTGGCGCGCGAGCAGGCCGTTTACACCCTCAGCCTGCCAGACGTCGCCTGGTTCCAGCAGCAATTGGCGGAGCAGGGCTACGTGGTGCCGAATAGTGGCGTACTCGATGAAGAGACCCGCAACGTGATCCGCGCCTTCCAGATGAAGTACCGGCAAACGCTATACAATGGCCAGCCGGATGCGGAAACCGCTGCGCTGTTGCTGGTGCTCAATCGCATGGGCAAGGCTTAACGCCAAGGTGATGAGCAGGGCGCCGTCGCCATGGCGCCCTTGCCTTGATTGACTGCTTACAGCGGCAAGGCCATATGAAAGCGCGCACCTTGGCCAGGCTGAGACTCAGCCCCGATGCGCCCGCCATGCAGTTGGACGATTTCCTTGCACAGCGCCAGGCCGAGCCCTGCGCCGCCTTTCTTGCGCCCGATCTGCACGAAGGGCTCGAACAACCTGGCCTGCTGGCCGTAGGCGATACCCTCACCTTCATCCTCGACACTGATCAGCAGTCGATCATCCTGACGTTGCGCCAATAGGCGGATGTTTCCGGCTTCAGGGCTGTGGCGCAGGGCGTTGTCGATCAGGTGGTCGAGCACGCGGTCGATTTGTGCCCGATCCAGGTGGATGCGCGGCAGCGCATCGCCTGTTTCCAGCGCCAGGCGAACCTGGCGCGTTTGAGCCTTGTCGGCGTGTCGTTTGGCTGCATGCTCGAGCAGATCGGGAATGTCGCAAGGTGCCAGCTCGAGTTTCTGCACGCCGCTCTGGTAGCGCGAGAAATTCAACAGATCCTCGATCAGGTGCACCAGACGTTCCATTTCCTCGTCGACGATGCGCACCAGATCCGCTTCGCGAGACTCTTCTGCGAACTTGCTGCGCTCGCGCAACAGGCCGAATGCCATATGCATGCCGGTGACCGGAGTGCGCAGTTCGTGTGAGGCGCGCAGCACGAACTCGTTTCGGGCTCGCTCGAAGGCGCGCTGCTCGGTGACGTCATGCAGCACCATCACGGCGCCGAGGATATGCCCCTGGCTGTGGCTGACCGGCGTCAGGCTATAGTTGAGCAGACGGGTTTCTCCATTCGCCTCGACCTGCAGATCCGCCAGCCGCTGCTCCAGGCTGTGTCCCTGTAATACGTGTTGCAACTGGTCATCCAGCTCTGGGCGCGCCAGTGCCTGGCTTGGGCTCTGACCGAGCGGTTGGTCATGCCAGCCGAGCTGACGCTGGGCGACTGGATTGAAATGCCCCAGTAATCCATCGCGGCCAAAAATCAGCAGGCCGTCATCGATGCTGTCGAGCACCGCCTGCAGACGATGCTGTTCGGCCATCAGTGCCTCGACGTTGCTGCTCTTGAGCTGGTTCAGGCTTTCCGCCATGAGGCCGAAACGGCGGCTTAGCGCGGACAGTTCGGCAACCGGGGTCACTGGCAGCGTTACCTGGAAATCCCCCCGACCGATCTGGTCGGCGGCACGGGCCAGGGCGTCGATGGGTTGGCCGACCCGGCGGGCGATGGTGTGTGCCGTGATGAATCCGATCACCAGCACCGCCAGCCCGACGAGTCCCAGTAGCCCGGCGATCAACCAGGCGCGTTCGCGGGCTTCGGCTTCCGACTGCTGCACGGCCGTCACATAACTCACCTGCAAGTCGTTGAGGCGGTCACGAACGGTTTCGATGGTCTTGGCGAAATCACCATTGGTGAGCAGCTCATGACGCACCGTCAGCGGGTCTTCGAGCAGGCGGCTGTATTTCTGGTAGGCGCTCTGGATCTGGGCGATTGCCTGGCGGTCACCCTCCGACGCGCTAGTCTTCAAACCGTTTTCGATCCACTCGCGGACGCGCTGGTCGGACTCCTTCAGGCTTTGCACTGTCTGCTGGTCGAAGTCCTCGCCGAGCATCAGAAACAGCTGTTTGCCCAGTTCCTGGCGCAAATCGAGGCTGTCGTTGATGACTTCCAGGTTGTGCGCCAGCGTGCGGTTTTGCGTCTGCGTGAGCTGCAGTACGCTGAAAATGCCGAGCATCAGGCCCAGCAAGGCGACGGTGAGCAGGGCGCTAGTGCTGAGAAATAGCTTGCTGCGAAGCTTCATAGGCCGAGCTGCTTTCGTTTTCGATACAGCGTCGAGGCGTCGATGCCCAACGTTTTGGCTGCCTGGTCGAGGGTATCGCTGTTGGCGAGCACTGCCGAGATGTGAGCCTTTTCCAGCTCTTCAAGGCTGAGGTCTGCCCCTACGCGTGGTGCGCTGTTGGTCGTTGGTGCGCTCATCCCCAAGTGACCGACATCCACCCATTCCCCAGGGCAGATGATGCTGGCGCGCTCGATCACATTGCGCAGTTCACGGATGTTACCGGGCCATTGATAGTCGAGCAGTGCCTTCAGTGCTTCCTCGCTGAAACCGCGTGCTGGGCGGGCGTAATCCTTAACGAAACGGGCGAGGAAGCGGTCTGCCAGGGTAAGGATGTCATCGGCACGTTCGCGCAGTGGCGGTAGGTTCAGGGTGATGACGTTCAGGCGATACAGCAGGTCTTCGCGGAAGTGTCCTTCCTTGACCATTTCGGCGAGGTCGCGGTTGGTCGCCGCGAGGATGCGCACGTCGGCGTGGCGGGTCACCGGGTCGCCCACGCGCTCGTATTCCTTGTCCTGAATGAAGCGCAGCAGCTTGGGCTGCAGGGTCAACGGGAAGTCGCCAATCTCGTCGAGAAACAGGGTGCCGCCGTCGGCCTGGTTGACTCGACCCAGGGTGCTTTCGCTGGCGCCGGTGAAGGCGCCGCGGCTGTGACCGAACAGTTCGCTTTCCATCAGCTCGGCGGTCAGCGACGGGCAGTTTATGGTCACGCAGGATTTCTTCGCGCGGCGGCTCCAGCCGTGGATGGCACGCGCCAGTTCGCCTTTACCGGTGCCGGACTCGCCGAGGATCAGGATATTGGCATCGGTAGCGGCTACCTGCCGTGCGGTTTCCAGAATCGCCATCATCGCCGGGCTGTGCGAGTCGATACCGTCGCTGGGCTTGCGCACCTCGCCTTCCAGGGCTTCCAGGCGTGCGGATAGCTGGCGCACCTCCAACTGCTTGGCCGCGGCCAGGCGCAGTTGATCCGGGCTGCACGGCTTGACCAGGTAGTCGGCGGCGCCGGCCTGCATCGCATCCACGGCGCTGTCGATGGCCGAGTGCGCAGTCACGATCACCACACGCATCCAGGGCGCGAGGATGCGCATCTGCGCGAGCACATCCAGGCCGTTTTCATCCCCCAGGCGTAGGTCGAGGAAGCACATATCAAACACCTGCCTCTGCAGCAGCGACTCGGTTTGCGCCGCGCTGTTGGCAGTGGTGACCTGATAGCCCTCGTCCTCCAGGCAATAGCGGAAGGTACGCAGGATAGCCGCTTCGTCGTCGACCAGCAGGATGCGCCCGCTCTGACCTGTTGCTTCCATTTACGTGCTCCATGGGGTGGATGGCAGAGATTAGTCCAGAAATCTTCGTGCAAGTTGCACGGCCAGTATGACGTGATCTTGCATCGTGCAAGCGGCCAGCTGCCATGACTTGGATTTAACCGGCTGATTTTAGTTGGTTTTTATTTTTTTGGCGGCTGGCATAACGCTTGCGACGTCCTTCTGACCGCATTGCTGCGGCATTTTTGAATTACAGGAGGAGGCGTTACATGCTGTTGAGACAATCCGCACTGGCCATGGCCATCACCGGTCTTATCACCCTGGCACCGCTTGCACAGGCGGCTGAGGAGGGAATTGACCGGCAGTTGAGCGATGCCCGGCAGCAGGGTGCCATCGATACGGCATTCGCTTTGAACCGACACCTGAGTCCTTTCGAGATAGTGGTCTCGGTGGAAGACGGCACCGCCACCCTGAAGGGCGCGGTGGAAAACTCTGCCGAGCGCGAGCTGGCTGCCGAGCTGGCGGGCAGTATCGAAGGCGTCCGTGAGGTGAGCAACGATCTTGAAGTCGACCCAGGCATCGAGGTTGCCGTTGTCGACGAGCAGGCGCGAATCACCACCGACAAGACGTTGGCCCAGCGTTTCGATGACGCCACCCTGGCAGCTACGGTCAAATCCAAGCTGCTATGGAACAGCAACACCGAGGGCCTGGACATTCAGGTGCGTGCCGAAAACGGCGTGGTCAGCCTGAGTGGTAATGCCGGTACGCCGGTGGCCAAGGAGCTGGCCGGTGAACTTGTCACCAATACCGAAGGCGTTCGTGAGGTGCACAACCACCTCAGCATCAACACGGCCGACAGTGCGTCAGCAGAGGCGCAGAATGCCGCCAACGATGCCGCTGCCTCGATCAGCGACACCTGGATCACCAGCAAGGTGAAGTCCAGCTTTCTGTACAGCCGCAACCTCGACAGCTTGAACATCAAGGTCGATACCCGTGAGGGCTTCGTGAGCCTCAGCGGCACCGTGCTGAGCAATGCCGAGAAGCGCCTGGCCGTCGAGACCGCGCGCAATATCCGTGGCGTGCGCGGGGTCGATGCCGACGCCTTGCGCATCGCCAGCTAAAGAGCAGCAAGGAGGTGGCCGCCAGCGGCCACCATTCTATGCAGGGCCGCTGACGGCACTGCCTATAAAGACAGGAATACCGCCATGAGCAACAAGACTGAGCAACTGAACGAACTGATCGCCATCATTCGTGATGGTCAGCGCTTCTATGAGCATGCCCATGATGAGGTCAAGGACGTACGCCTGCAGGCACTGTTCCGTGATATGTCGCAAACCAAGAACCAAGTGATTCAGGCCCTGTCGGTCAAGGTCGCTGCCAACCAGGAAGAGCCGACGCCCAGTGGCACGGTGGTGGGCAAGCTGCGCCAGGCCTATGCCGACGCGCGAGCCACCCTGTCCAGCGATGAAGAAGCCACTTATGTGGCGCAACTGGAAGAGGCGGAAGATCGCATCCTGCATGCTTTCGAGGATGCGCTGGAAAGTGCGGAGCCAGACGTGCGCGCATTGCTGGCCGTGGAAATGCCCAAGGTACGTGCCTGTCATGACCGTATGCGTGATCTGAAGCACGCCATGTAATCCGGTTGGCACAGGGATGTGCCGCCTTTGGCGTCGTGCAGAACGCCCGAGCTTTGTAACGTGATCGTGCAGGATGCCAATGATGGCACTTGGTTTTGTTTTTTAAGATGTTGATTTATAAGAGTTTTATTTTTTATTAGAGCTGGCACGCAGGCTGCAATTCTTAAGTCATGAAAAGAACGCTGAGCCGTTCGGCAACGACCTAAAGGAGCTTCAGATGAACCTTCACCGCGCCCACACCGAGATCCTGATCCTAGCGGTCGCCGCTGTCCTGGTTTTGTTGTTGAGCGTGTCGTTCAAGGCTCATCAGTCGCAAGCCGTCGAACCGCAAGTTTCCAGTCAGATCCATGTGCCAGCCACTGTTCAACCTGCTGCCATCTCTGCTGTTCCGGCCTCCTTTCAGACCGTAAGCCAGACCGCAAGCGCGCAGACCACAGGTGATTGGGTACGTGCCGATTCCGTGGAAGCGCCGGTCAAGCAGACTCGCTGGGTGTTCTGAAACGCCCTTACCGATTCCCAAGTGCTACACCCGTAAGACCTCAAAAAACCAAGGAGAAACGCCATGCTGAGTTGGGCCATTACCTTTCTGATCATCGCCATTGTCGCTGCCGTTCTGGGCTTCGGTGGTATCGCAGGCACTGCCACAGGTATCGCGAAAATCCTTTTCGTGGTGTTCCTGGTCATGTTTATCGTTTCGTTCATCATGGGTCGCCGCCCTCGGGGTTAGGCCATGACGATGAATCGATTCAAGACGCTCGTTGCCGCCCTAATGCTGGGCGGTAGCGCGGCGGCCTTGGCCGCCAACGATGGTGAATTCCGCCTCAACGATCTGCTCGGGAGCAATTCTGACTATCGTGAAGCTTGGAAGGAGCTCATCCAGGACGAGGAGCGTCTGCCCGAATGGGTGATCAATCTCAGCGGCGTTGCCACGCCAATGAAGACGCTGGAAGAAGACGGCGACCAGTACCTGGTCGGGCAGTTGTGCGAAACATCCAATTGTTTCAATCAGCGCCTCTACGTTGCCTTCACCCCGGACAAGGATGATGCGTACGCGCTCTGGGTGCAGTTGCCCGAAGGTTTACCTGAGGACAAGACTCCTAGTGAGCATGCTGATCTGCGTTGGCTCGGTGAGCCGGACGACGGAGTCAAGCAACTGCTACAGGAACAGTTGAAGAAAGACCCCAACTGGTACTGATGCTGACGGCGCCTTCTGGCGCCGTTGCTCTATTTGTCGTTCGACAAAATCTTTCCCCCCATCTCTCCCTTTCCACTTCCCTTGCCTAGCCGCGTTATCATCAGCCGCTATGTTCTAGGGGGTGACTTATGCTCAACGGCTTGTGGCTGAGCTTTTTCGTGGTAGCGGCAGTAGCGGGGCTCAGTCGCTGGCTGCTGGCTGACGACCCGGCAGTATTCGGTGCGATGGTGGAAAGCCTGTTCGCCATGGCCAAACTGTCGGTCGAGGTGATGGTGCTGCTGTTCGGTACCCTGACTCTATGGCTCGGCTTGTTGCGCATCGCCGAGAAGGCCGGCCTTGTGGACGCCTTGGCGCGGGTGCTCGGCCCGCTGTTCGCCCGCCTGATGCCTGAAGTGCCACGTGGCCATCCGGCCCTCGGCCTGATCACAATGAACTTCGCCGCCAACGGCCTGGGTTTGGACAATGCGGCCACGCCCATCGGCCTCAAGGCCATGCGCTCGCTGCAGGAGCTCAACCCCAGTAGCACCACGGCGAGCAACGCGCAGATCCTCTTTCTGGTGCTCAACGCCTCGTCGCTGACGTTGCTGCCCGTGACCATCTTCATGTACCGCGCCCAGCAGGGTGCGCCGGATCCGACACTGGTGTTCCTGCCGATTCTGCTGGCGACCAGCGTTTCCACCCTGGTCGGCCTGTTTTCCGTGGCCATCATGCAGCGTTTGCGTCTGTGGGATCCGGTCGTGCTGGCCTACATGATTCCCGGCGCGCTGCTGCTCGGTGGCTTTATGGCGATGTTGGCCGGCATGTCTGCCACGGCGCTGGCTGCGTTGTCATCGCTGCTCGGTAACCTGACGCTGTTCGGCATCATCATTGCGTTCGTGATAATTGGCGCGCTGCGCAAGGTGCAGGTCTACGAGCAGTTCATCGAAGGCGCCAAGGAAGGCTTCGACGTGGCCAAGAGCCTGCTCCCGTATCTGGTGGCGATGCTCTGTGCGGTGGGCGTGCTACGTGCGTCCGGCGCCCTGGAGCTGGCGCTGGACGGCATCCGCTGGGTCGTCGCCTGGGGCGGCTGGGACACCCGCTTCGTCGACGCGCTGCCGACGGCGATGGTCAAGCCATTCTCCGGCAGCGCGGCGCGGGCCATGCTGATCGAAACCATGCAGACTCAGGGCGTCGACAGCTTCCCTGCACTGGCAGCGGCAGTTATCCAGGGCAGTACGGAGACCACGTTCTACGTGCTGGCCGTTTACTTTGGCGCAGTGGGTATTCAGCGAGCGCGACATGCTGTGGGCTGTGCACTGCTGGCCGAGTTTTCCGGCGTGGTAGCCGCGATTGCCGTGTGCTACTGGTTCTTCGGCTGAGCGACGCTGCTCAGCTGCCCGCCGGGCTTGGGAGCTGATCTGCGTTCTGGGCATCCGGCTCGGCTTGCGGTTCAGCTTCAATGGCAGGTTCAGGTTCCGCTGCTGGGGCGGCCTGCGGCTCAGGCTCGGTTTCTGGCGTGGCAGCGGGCTCTTGCACTCCTGGCGGCGCCTGGTTGGAGCCTGTTGAGGGGCTCGCTGGCGTACCTGCATCGGGCGTTACTTCAAAGCGCAGCACGCCAATCATCTGCCCGGCTTCGGTCAGTACCTGAATTTGCCAGTCACCTTCCACGTTCTGCGGGAAGTTCTTCTTGTGCGTCCAGGCGCGGTAGCCTTTTTCGCGGCCACCGTGGATATCCAGAGCGATGCGTTCCAGCTCGCGACCTTCATGTTCCCAGACGTGGTAGATGCGCTCATCCAGCCCGCGCGGCGCATTGATCGCCGTGTAAGCGTACAAGCCACTGCTGCGCAACTGGCTGACGCTGAGTTCTTGGATGCCTTCGCCGGGCGAGCGATTCTGATTGTCGAATTCAGTGGTGATCGCCACTTCGGTCAGCCACAGCGTGGCCGGCGGCACCCAGGTACGCCCCAGCCAGCCAACGGCGCCGATGGCCAGTGTCAGGCCGATCAACAGCAGGCCGCGCCACCATTTGCGCACGGTAATGATGGTGAACAGGCTCGGGAACGACAGCAGCACGGCGGCTGCCAGCGAAAACTGATAACTCTCGGTGGTGTTGAGCTTGAAGATGATCGGCAGCGCCGTGAGTAACACGGCGAACAGGGCCAGCGTGTGGTACGCGAGAAAGATCCAGCGCCGTGGCGCCAGCCACTTGTAGTACAGCGGGTCGATGATCGAGACCAGTGCGGCAGCCGCCAGCAGCCCGCTGAACAATGCCTGGCTGCTGTTCCAGGTGGTGGTAATAAAGAAGAACGGCAGAACGAAAAACAGGCTTTCTTGGTGGATCATCTGCGTGGCGTAACGCAGCAGCGGCCGTGGTAGCTCGAAGCCGAAGCGGGCGGCGATGCGCTCGCGCAGCATGTTCTCGAGGATCAGCCAGAGCCAGCTGATCAGCATCACCAGTGCCAGCACCTTGGCCAGCCCGGCCTGACGATCGACCAGTACGAAGCTTGCGACCCCGGATAGAAAACCGAATATCGCGATGACGCCGGGATGGCGCTGCATCAGCGCGATGACCCGGAACACGAGGTTTTTACTGGAGGTGATAAGAGACAAGGCGGTTCTGGCAGTGACCAAGAGCGATCTGCAGGATACTGCATTTGCTCATACCTGAGGCCTCCGCCGATCAGCCATGGCAGATGTTCACTGTCCCTGCGCGTAAGCCGACTAAACGCAACAAGGCAATAGAGGCCGCTCCAGGGTGATGGGTGCCCAGGCTAGAGCGAGCTGTGCCCGTTTGGGCTAATCAGCAGCGTTCAACTTCGGGCGTAGCTCGATTCCCGCAAGGAGCTATCTGCGCGCAGAAATGCGAGCACCGCTATCGCCTGTGCAGCGTCTCAACCTTCCTTGGCACTGACGATACTGGCGACAAGCCCCGGCTTGCAGTTGATGAACGCCGACGACTGCAGCCAGCGCTTGTCCGGGTAGTACGAAAACATGAATTGGCCGCCCTTGAGGCTGTCTACCACCATGCGGGCAACTTCCGGGCGTACGGCAGGGCAGCCCTGGCTACGGCCGATACGGCCCTGGGTCTTGATCCAGGCTGGGTTCACGTAATCGGCAGGGTGTATGACGATGGCGCGCTGGCGGGCAAGGTCATTGAAGCCTGGCTCCAGGCCGTCCATGCGCAGCGAGTAGCCGTGCTTGCCGGTGTAACTTTCCTGGGTGCGGAACAGGCCGATGCTGGACTGGTGGCTGCCTTCGGTGTTGGAGAAGCGGGTGGCGAAGTTGTCACCGGATTGCTGGCCGTGGGCGACCAGGTCATGCAACAGCAGGCGCTTTTGGGTCAGGTCGAAGATCCACAGGCGGCGCTCGCTGGAGGGCTTGGAAAAGTCGATGACGGCGAGACGTTGGGCTGGTACGGCACCGTTATTGATGGCGCAACGCATGGCGTCGATGGCATGGTTAAGTACCTTGCGATCCAATGCTGGTGCTTTGGCAGACAGGCTTTCCAGAAGGGGATCGGGAGCCAGAGTGGCGGCCATAAGGGACGGAACGGGCAATGCCAGGCAAAGAAAGGCTAAGCAAATTCGCTGAATCGTGGTCATCATTTCAAGTCTCTGAGTTTCGGCCATCGATATGTCGGGCCTTCGCCAGGCGATGCGGGCACAACAAAGCCCGCGATTCTAGCAGCCGAAATCTTCTGACCCGCGGGCCAATCCGACGGGCTGTCATTCACTCTGTCGTAAATTGGAGCGGCGCTTTGTTTTCTCCCACTTCATCCGCCGCCTGGGCGTTGGTTCTGAGCGCTCCATTGGCACTGGCCGATGTCACGCCACCCAACCCCCTCCAAGAGCAGCTCGCCGAACCCAGCCTGACCTGCGTATCGCCGGCGCTGAGCCTTACTACCAAGGATCGTGAATGGCTGGAGCCCTTTTATCTGCTGCGCGGTTCGCAGTCGGTGTGGAGCGAGCAGAATCTGCCGGGGCTGTTCGCCGAGCTGGACGCGCTAGTGGACGATGGCCTTGATCCCCGCGCCTACCATCTGGAGCCGCTGCGTGAGTTGGCAGCGGTCGAAAGCCCATCGCCACGCCTTTCCGCCTGCGTCGAGGTGCTTGCCACTACAGCTTACCTGCGCGCATTACGCGATCTGGCCTATGGGCGCCTGGAGCAGTCCCAGGTCGAGCCGCTCTGGGAGCCCGAAAGCATGGCCATGGAGCAGAGCCAGGCACCGCTGCTGGCGATCGCCCAGGCGGGGGTGAGCGATCCAGTGCAAGCCTTCGAACAGGCCCGTCCGGATTTCGGCCCTTACCGGGAGCTGCGTCAGCGCTATGCCGATCTGCGTCGTCAAGCCTTGCCGCAATGGCTGGCGATTCCGGGCGGAACCCTGTTGCGTCCTGGCGCGGTGGACGGGCGCGTGCCCTTGCTCGAGCAGCGCCTGCAACTGCACGGCGATCTGTCCCAGGGCGCCCCGGCACTGGTCGCCGAGGAAACCTCGGTGTACTCCACTGCGCTGGTCGAGGCCGTCAAGGCCTTCCAGCGCAACCACTTGCTCAAGCCCGATGGTGTGGTCGGCCCCGGTACGCTGGCCGAGCTGAACCGCTCGGCCAGTGAGCGCATGGATCAGATTCGCATCAATCTGGAGCGGCTGCGCTGGCTGTCCCACGAGATCGAGCCGACCAGCGTACTGATCGACGTGGCCGGCGCCGAAGTGATGTTCTTGCGTGACCATGCGATCGCCTGGCAGGCGCGCACCCAGGTCGGCCGTCCGGCCCGGCCTACGCCGCTGCTGCGCTCGCGGATCACTCACCTGACCTTGAACCCGACCTGGACGATTCCGCCGACCATTCTGCGCGAGGACAAGCTGCCGGAGCTGCGCCGTGATGCCGCGGGCTATCTGGCTGCCAACCATATGCAGGTGATCGATTACGACGGTAATCCGGTGGATCCGCGCGGCGTCGATTGGGAACGCCCCGGCCGCGTGATGATTCGTCAGTCTGCTGGCGCTCACAGCCCATTAGGCAAAGTGGCGATCCGTTTCCCCAATCCCTTCTCGGTGTACCTGCACGACACACCTAGCCAGCGCCTGTTCGACAACCTGCCACGGCTGTTCAGCTCAGGCTGTGTGCGCATCGAGCGGGTAACCGAGCTGGTCGATCAGTTGCTCGCCGAAGCCACCCCAACCGATCGTTCGCGGATCGCCAGGCAGTGGGAAAGTGGTCGCACGCTGCGTGCCGATCTGCCGCGCCCGGTGCCTATCCTGATGGCGTACTGGACAGCCCAGGTCGGCGCCGACGGGCAGGTGCAGTTCCGCCCCGATATCTACGGCCACGACGCTCGCCTGCTCAAGGCGCTGGATGCATCCAACCGGATCTAGGGTGAGTGGCAGGTCGGCAGCAAAGCGAAAGCAGCTGATCGTAGGGCGGGCGCCAGGAGTAACCCGCCCCGTCCTCTCAGCCTACCGTCCGATACTGCTGGGCTTCACTCAACAGCCAATCGCGGAAGGCCTTAAGCGCCGCAGACTCGACTTTGCGCTCCGGCACGGTCAGGTAATAAGCGCGGCCGTTGTCCGGTACCGGGCGGTCGAGGGCGACTACCAGGCTGCCGTCGGCCAGTTCGCGCTGGATCAGAAAGGGTGGAATCAGCGCCACGCCCATCTCGTGGCAGGCTGCCTGGGCGAGCATCGAGAACAGCTCCAGGCGCGGGCCGGTCATGTCGCGGCCGACATTCAGCCCTTGTGCTGCGAACCACTGGCGCCAGGCGTAAGGCCGAGTGCTCTGCTGCAACAGCGGCAGTTCGGCGATCCGCTCGGCGCTCACCGTGCCACCGTCGAGCAGCGCCGGGCTACACACCGGCATCAGGTGTTCGTGCATCAGAAAGTGCGCCGCGGTGCCTGACCAGTCGCCATCGCCGAAGTAGATCGCCGCGTCGAAACCGGTATCGGCGAACAGGAACGGGCGGGTGCGGTTGGTCAGGTGCACGGTGACCTCTGGGTGCAGGCGCTGGAAATCCTTCAGCCGCGGCAGCAACCATTGCGTGGCGAAGGTCGGCACCACGGCCAGCTCCAGACTCATGGCGCCTTGAGCCCCCATCAGCGCCAAGGTTTCGCGCTCCACGGCATCGAGCTGAGCGGCGACCTTTCCGGCGTACGCCGTGCCCGCTTCGGTAAGCACTACTCCGCGTCGCGAGCGGCGGAACAGCTCCACGCCCAGGAACTCTTCCAGCCCGGCGATCTGCCGGCAGACGGCGCCCTGGGTCAGCGCCAGCTCGTCCGCTGCGCGGGTGAAGCTCTGATGGCGTGCCGAGGCCTCGAAGGCGATCAGCGCTGCCGTACTGGGAATCTTGCGGCGCATGTATGCGAACACCTCACTAATTGGTGCTTTTATCAGGTGGTCAGGCTATCTCGGAGTGAGCTAAGCGCACAACTGCGTGCGAATTACTCGTTTGCCGATAGGTCGGTAGCTGCCTAGGCTAAGCCCAACAAGAACTGTTCACGCACGAGGATTCTGCGATGGCCGCCAAGGCAAGCTTCAACTGGATCGACCCGCTGCTGCTCGATCAACAACTCACCGAAGAAGAACGCATGGTGCGCGACAGCGCCGAGCAGTTCGCCGCCGACAAGCTGGCGCCGCGGGTTCTCGAGGCCTTCCGTCATGAGAAGACCGACCCGGCGATTTTCCGTGAGATGGGTGACACCGGTCTGCTCGGCGCGACCATCCCCGAAGCCTATGGCGGCAGTGGCCTCAACTATGTGTGCTACGGCTTGATCGCCCGCGAAGTAGAACGTGTGGATTCCGGCTACCGCTCGATGATGAGCGTGCAGTCGTCGCTGGTGATGGTTCCGATCAACGAGTTCGGCAACGAAGCCACCAAGCAGAAGTACCTGCCCAAGCTGGCTTCCGGTGAGTACATCGGCTGTTTCGGCCTGACCGAACCCAACCACGGCTCCGATCCGGGCGCGATGATCACCCGGGCGAAGAAGGTCGACGGCGGCTACCGCCTGAGCGGCAGCAAGATGTGGATCACCAATTCGCCTATCGCGGATGTTTTTGTGGTCTGGGGCAAGGATGACGCCGGCGAGATCCGCGGTTTCGTGCTGGAAAAGGGCTGGGAAGGGCTGTCGGCCCCGGCGATCCACGGCAAGGTCGGCCTGCGCGCCTCGATCACCGGCGAGATCGTCATGGACAACGTGTTCTGTCCTGAAGAGAACGCCTTCCCGGACGTGCGCGGCCTGCGTGGCCCGTTCACCTGTCTGAACTCTGCTCGCTACGGCATCAGCTGGGGAGCACTGGGCGCCGCCGAGGCGTGCTGGCACACCGCGCGTCAGTACACCCTGGATCGTCAGCAGTTCGGCCGCCCGCTGGCCGCCAACCAGTTGATCCAGAAAAAACTGGCTGACATGCAGACCGAGATCACCCTGGCCCTGCAAGGCTGCCTGCGTCTGGGGCGGATGAAGGATGAAGGCACCGCAGCGGTGGAAATCACCTCGATCATGAAGCGCAACAGCTGCGGCAAGTCGCTGGATATCGCCCGCATGGCCCGCGACATGCTCGGCGGTAACGGCATCAGCGACGAGTTCGGCGTGGCGCGCCATCTGGTCAACCTCGAAGTGGTGAACACCTACGAAGGCACCCATGACGTGCACGCGCTGATTCTTGGCCGCGCGCAGACCGGCATCCAGGCGTTCTTCTGACTGTCGCTCGCTCCCACGCCTGGCGTGGGAGCGTCCCCCGTGACGCCGAGCGTCACGACTGCACGAGGCCTCTGCGATGTCCGGTGCCCTTTCCCATCTCCGTGTGCTCGACCTGTCCCGCGTACTCGCCGGGCCTTGGTGCGGGCAGAACCTCGCCGACCTCGGTGCCGAGGTGATCAAGGTCGAACGCCCCAAGGTCGGCGACGACACTCGCCACTGGGGCCCGCCTTACTTGCGCGACGATGAGGGGCGGGACACCTGCGAGGCCGCCTATTTCCTGTCGGCCAACCGCAACAAGCAATCGCTGACTCTCGACTTCACCCAGGCGGAGGGTCAGCGATTGGTACGCGAGCTGGCGGGCAAGTCGGACATCCTCATCGAGAACTTTAAGGTCGGCGGCCTGGCTGCCTACGGGCTGGACTACGCCAGCTTGAAGGCGATCAACCCACGGCTGATTTACTGCTCCATCACCGGTTTCGGCCAGAGCGGCCCTTATGCCAAACGGGCCGGCTACGACTTCATGATCCAGGGGCTCGGCGGGCTGATGAGCCTCACCGGCCAGCCCGATGGCGGGGAGGGCGGCGGGCCAGTCAAGGTCGGCGTCGCGCTGACCGATATTCTCACCGGGCTCTATGCCACGGTTGCCGTGCTGGCTGCCCTGGCCCATCGGGAAAAGACCGGTGAAGGCCAGCACATCGACATGGCGCTGCTCGACGTGCAGGTCGCCTGCCTGGCCAATCAGGCGATGAATTACCTGACTACCGGCGTGTCACCGAAGCGCCTGGGCAATGCCCACCCGAATATCGTCCCCTATCAGGCGTTCCCGACCGCCGATGGCGACCTGATCCTTACGGTTGGCAATGACAGCCAGTTCCGCAAGTTCTGCGAAGTGGCCGGGCATCCCGAGTGGGGCGTCGATCCGCGTTTCGCCAGCAATGGTCAGCGCGTCGCCCATCGTACTGAGCTGATCCCGCTGATTCGCCAGGTCACGGTATTCCGCACGACGGTCGAATGGGTCGGCCTGCTGGAAGATGCAGGCGTGCCGTGCGGGCCGGTCAACGATCTGGAGCAGGTGTTCGCCGATCCTCAGGTGATCGCCCGCGGCCTGCGTATCGATCTGCCACACCCCTTGGCCGGCAGCACGCCGCAGGTAGCCAGCCCGTTGCGCCTGTCGGCCAGCCCGGTTGAGTATCGCCAGGCACCTCCGCTGCTGGGCGAGCATACCGAGCGTGTGCTCGCCGAGGTACTCGGACTGGATGCCGGCCAGATCGAGGCGCTACGCGCTCAGGGCGTGATCTGACCCGCCACTATTAAGAGAGAGCGTCAGGCATCCAGCTCGGAGGCCGGGCCGAAGAACTCGTAGTGGCACTGCTCTGCCGGTACGCCCAGCTCCCCAAGGTGGCGCTTCACCTGAGCCATGAAGGGTTTCGGGCCGAGGAAGTAGGCATCCAGATCGCGCTCTTCAGGCAGCCAGTCCGCCAGTTGCTCGCGGTTGATCACGCCCTGGCCGTGTGGCTGGTCGCCATCGCGCGGCTCGCTGTAGCAGAACCGATAGCTGATCTGCGGGTAGTCGCGGCTCTGCTCCTCGATCCATTTCTTGAAGGCATGCACACCGCCATGGCGTGCGTAGTGAATGAAGTGGATGGGGCGTCCGTTCTCGCGGGCGGCTTCGACCATCGCCAGTGCCGGCGTGATGCCCACGCCTGCGGTGATCAGCGCCAGAGGCTTGTTCGAATCACGTAACACGAAGTCGCCGGCTGGCGGGAACAGCTCCAGGGTATCGCCTACCTGGATGTGGTCGTGCAGGTAGTTGGAAACCTTGCCGTCGGCCTCGCGCTTGACGCTGATGCGGTACTCACGGCCATTGCCCCGAGCGGACAGCGAGTAGTTGCGGCGCTGCTCCTTGCCATCGATAACCATGCGCAGACCGATGTACTGGCCGGGCTGCTGAATCAGCACGTCACCGCCATCGACGGGCGCCAGATAGAAGGAGGTGATCTCCTCGCTTTCCACGGCTCTGGCCACCACCTTGAAGTCCCGCGAGCCACGCCAGCCGCCCGGCGCCTGCTCGTGCTCAAGGTAGGCGCTTTCCTCGGCACCGATCAGAATGTCTGCCAGTTGCCCGTAAGCGGCAGCCCAGGCAGCGATTACCTCGTCGGTGGCGATCTCTTCGCCGAGCACTTCCCTGATGGCGCGCAGCAGGCAGGTGCCGACGATGGGGTAATGCTCCGGCAGGATCTGCAGGGATACATGTTTATTGACGATACGGCCCACCAGCGGGCCGAGTGCTTCGAGCTGGTCGATATGTCGGGCATACATGAGCACGCCATTGGCCAGGGCACGCTGCTGGTCGCCACTGGCCTGGTGAGCCTGGTTGAACAGCGGGCGAACCTGGGGATATTCGTCCAGCATCATGGCGTAGAAGTGCCGGGTCAGCGCTTCACCGCCGGTTTCCAGTAACGGGACGGTGGCTTTGATGAGGGTGCGTTGTTGGCTGGTCAGCATGGTGATGGTTCCTGTCGCAGGCATGAGAGTTTTCTGCTTTGGTCATTACAGATCCCGTGCCAACTCGCAAAGCCGCTGGATTACTGGGGTTGCGCGTGCTATGAGTCTTTTCGACTCTCGTTGATATGTGTCTATATGACTCTTTTGGTGTCTTTATGACCTCTAGCCCCTTACTCGTCGCTCTGCTGCCATTGGTCGATGACCTGTCTCGCGAGCTGCCCGAGAGTGAGCGCTATCGTCGGCTGCTTGCTGCACTGCGGCAGCTGTTTCCCTGTGATGCCGTGGCGCTGCTCAGGCTCGATGGCGATGTGCTGGTGCCGCTGTCGGTTGAGGGGCTGAGTGCCGACACCATGGGGCGGCGCTTCAAGGTGAGCGAGCATCCGCGTCTGCACGAGTTGCTGCAGCACCGTGGGCCCACTCGTTTTGCCGCGGACTGCGAACTGCCCGATCCTTATGACGGGCTGCTCGAAGGGCAGCATGGCCATCTCGAGGTTCATGATTGCCTGGGCTGTCCGCTCTATATAAAGGAGCAGCTCTGGGGGCTGTTGACCCTGGACTCGCTGCAGTCGAGCAGCTTTGGCCGTGTCGACCTGGGCATGCTGGAGGCTTTCGCAAGCCTCGCAGCCGCGACGGTGGCCGCCAGCGAGCGGATCAGTCTGCTGATGGGGCGTGTGGAAGACGAACAGCGGCGCGCCGAACTCTATAAACAGGCGGCCGACGCCGTGCGTCCTCGGGAGATGATTGGTCAGAGTCCGAGGCACAAGGCGCTGCTTCAGGAGATAGAGCTAGTAGGCGGCAGTGACCTGACCGTCCTCATCAGTGGCGAAACCGGTGTGGGCAAGGAGCTGGTCGCCGAGGCGCTGCATGCAGCGTCCACGCGTGCATCGCGGCCGATGGTCAGCATCAACTGTGCTGCGTTGCCGGACACCCTGGTGGAAAGCGAGCTGTTCGGTCACGTGCGCGGAGCGTTCTCGGGGGCCGTCAGTGAGCGGCGTGGCAAGTTCGAGGTGGCCGATGGCGCCACGTTGTTTCTCGATGAAGTGGGCGAGCTGCCTCTCGCCGTGCAGTCGAAGCTGTTGAGGGTGCTGCAGAGTGGTCAGCTACAACGGGTAGGCTCGACCGCGAGCATCGTGTAGATGTGCGGGTGCTGGCTGCCACCAATCGTGACCTGGCCGAAGAAGTACGTGCCGGGCGCTTTCGCGCCGACCTCTATCATCGCCTTAGCGTGTATCCACTCAAGGTGCCGACGCTACGTGAGCGGGGGCGTGATGTACTGCTGCTTGCCGGCTACTTCCTCGAAGACAACCGGGCGCGGCTGGGGCTGCGCAGCCTGCGTCTTTCGGCCGATGCTCAGAAAACCCTGTTGCAGCATGACTGGCCGGGCAATGTCCGGGAGTTGGAGCACCTGATTGGCCGTGCGGCCATCAAGGCCTTGTCAGCCTGTGGAGAGCGCCCGCAGATCCTCACCATCGATAGCCGTGCGCTGGATCTGCAGCCATCCCTGGCAATGCATATAGAAGAAGAGAACCCCTTGATCGCCAGCAGCGAGTTGCCGTCAGCGGGACTGGGCCTGCGCGATGCGGTAGATGAATACCAACGGCGCCTTATAGAGGCAGCACTGGTTCGCCATACCGGGCGTTGGGCCGAGGTGGCGCGCGAGCTGGATGTAGATCGCGCCAATCTGCAGCGCTTGGCCAGGCGCCTGGGCCTCAAGTAGCTGCCTCTGAAGTGCTGCTTATATAGAGGGAAGGCCGCCAGAGCAGTTTTATTGCAGTTAGATGAAATAAACGGTTGACCTGAGATTCTGGCTGCCTATAATGCGCACCACTTCCGGCGCAGCCTGATCTGAAAACTCCTTGTTAATCAGGAAGTTAGAAGAAAATAAGGGTTGCACGGACGGCGAATTCGAGTAGAATGCGCCGGCATCGACAGGGTGGTTTGAGTGGCTCTGTTGGTGGTTCGATCAGGTTTGATCGAAGGCGGTAAAGAGGGTGTTGACAGCAGGTTGTAACGCTGTAGAATGCGCCTCCCGCTGGAGAGAAGATGATCTGGTTGGGTGCTGCAAGGTGTTGAGAAGAAAGAAAAAATTCTTCAAAAACAACTTGACAGGAAATGAGGCTGCTGTAAGATGCGCGCCTCGGTTGAGACGAAAGACTTAACCAAACGTTCTTTAACAATTGAATCAAGCAATTCGTGTGGGTGCTTGTGAGCTAAGACTGAGGATCGCAAGATTATCAGCATCACAAGTAAACACTCGTAATAGAGAGTTTTTTCTTCTTAATTGAAGAGTTTGCGATTGCTGAGCCAAGTTTAGGGTTTTCTCAAAACCCATGCAGTATTGAACTGAAGAGTTTGATCATGGCTCAGATTGAACGCTGGCGGCAGGCCTAACACATGCAAGTCGAGCGGTTGACGGGAGCTTGCTCCCTGATTCAGCGGCGGACGGGTGAGTAATGCCTAGGAATCTGCCTATTAGTGGGGGACAACGTTTCGAAAGGAACGCTAATACCGCATACGTCCTACGGGAGAAAGCAGGGGACCTTCGGGCCTTGCGCTAATAGATGAGCCTAGGTCGGATTAGCTAGTTGGTGAGGTAAAGGCTCACCAAGGCGACGATCCGTAACTGGTCTGAGAGGATGATCAGTCACACTGGAACTGAGACACGGTCCAGACTCCTACGGGAGGCAGCAGTGGGGAATATTGGACAATGGGCGAAAGCCTGATCCAGCCATGCCGCGTGTGTGAAGAAGGTCTTCGGATTGTAAAGCACTTTAAGTTGGGAGGAAGGGCAGTAAATTAATACTTTGCTGTTTTGACGTTACCGACAGAATAAGCACCGGCTAACTCTGTGCCAGCAGCCGCGGTAATACAGAGGGTGCAAGCGTTAATCGGAATTACTGGGCGTAAAGCGCGCGTAGGTGGTTTGTTAAGTTGGATGTGAAAGCCCCGGGCTCAACCTGGGAACTGCATCCAAAACTGGCAGGCTAGAGTACGGTAGAGGGTGGTGGAATTTCCTGTGTAGCGGTGAAATGCGTAGATATAGGAAGGAACACCAGTGGCGAAGGCGACCACCTGGACTGATACTGACACTGAGGTGCGAAAGCGTGGGGAGCAAACAGGATTAGATACCCTGGTAGTCCACGCCGTAAACGATGTCAACTAGCCGTTGGGTTCCTTGAGGACTTAGTGGCGCAGCTAACGCATTAAGTTGACCGCCTGGGGAGTACGGCCGCAAGGTTAAAACTCAAATGAATTGACGGGGGCCCGCACAAGCGGTGGAGCATGTGGTTTAATTCGAAGCAACGCGAAGAACCTTACCAGGCCTTGACATGCTGAGAACTTTCCAGAGATGGATTGGTGCCTTCGGGAACTCAGACACAGGTGCTGCATGGCTGTCGTCAGCTCGTGTCGTGAGATGTTGGGTTAAGTCCCGTAACGAGCGCAACCCTTGTCCTTAGTTACCAGCACGTAATGGTGGGAACTCTAAGGAGACTGCCGGTGACAAACCGGAGGAAGGTGGGGATGACGTCAAGTCATCATGGCCCTTACGGCCTGGGCTACACACGTGCTACAATGGTCGGTACAAAGGGTTGCCAAGCCGCGAGGTGGAGCTAATCCCATAAAACCGATCGTAGTCCGGATCGCAGTCTGCAACTCGACTGCGTGAAGTCGGAATCGCTAGTAATCGTGAATCAGAATGTCACGGTGAATACGTTCCCGGGCCTTGTACACACCGCCCGTCACACCATGGGAGTGGGTTGCACCAGAAGTAGCTAGTCTAACCTTCGGGGGGACGGTTACCACGGTGTGATTCATGACTGGGGTGAAGTCGTAACAAGGTAGCCGTAGGGGAACCTGCGGCTGGATCACCTCCTTAATCGAAAGATCCCAGCTTATTCATAAGCACCCACACGAATTGCTTGATTCATTGCGAAAGACGATTGGGTCTGTAGCTCAGTTGGTTAGAGCGCACCCCTGATAAGGGTGAGGTCGGCAGTTCGAATCTGCCCAGACCCACCAATTGTTGAGGGTGCAGGCCTTGGAAGTATTTGGGGCCATAGCTCAGCTGGGAGAGCGCCTGCCTTGCACGCAGGAGGTCAGCGGTTCGATCCCGCTTGGCTCCACCACTTACAGCCTCGAGATTGTTGAGAATTAGAGTTCAGAAATGAGCATTCCTGTTTAGGCAGATGAGTGTTGATTTCTGGTCTTTGACCAGTCAGAAAAATCGTTCTTTAAAAATTTGGGTATGTGATAGAAGTGACTGATTAATTACTTTCACTGGTAATTAATTTGGTCAAGGTAAAATTTGCGTTGTTCTCAAGTGCAAATTTTCGGCGAATGTCGTCTTCACGTTATAGACAGTAACCAGATTGCTTGGGGTTATATGGTCAAGTGAAGAAGCGCATACGGTGGATGCCTTGGCAGTCAGAGGCGATGAAAGACGTTGTAGCCTGCGATAAGCTCCGGGGAGTCGGCAAACAGACTTTGATCCGGAGATCTCTGAATGGGGGAACCCACCTAGCATAAGCTGGGTATCATGCACTGAATACATAGGTGCATGAGGCGAACCAGGGGAACTGAAACATCTAAGTACCCTGAGGAAAAGAAATCAACCGAGATTCCCTTAGTAGTGGCGAGCGAACGGGGACTAGCCCTTAAGTTGATTAGAGATTAGTGGAAGGTTCTGGAAAGTTCCGCCGTAGTGGGTGATAGCCCCGTACACGAAAATCTCTTTTCAATGAAATCGAGTAGGACGGAGCACGAGAAACTTTGTCTGAATATGGGGGGAATTCATCCTCCAAGGCTAAATACTACTGACTGACCGATAGTGAACTAGTACCGTGAGGGAAAGGCGAAAAGAACCCCGGAGAGGGGAGTGAAATAGATCCTGAAACCGTATGCGTACAAGCAGTGGGAGCCTACTTTGTTGGGTGACTGCGTACCTTTTGTATAATGGGTCAGCGACTTATATTCAGTGGCGAGCTTAACCGAATAGGGGAGGCGTAGCGAAAGCGAGTCTTAATAGGGCGTTTAGTCGCTGGGTATAGACCCGAAACCGGGCGATCTATCCATGGGCAGGTTGAAGGTTGGGTAACACTAACTGGAGGAATCGAACCGACTACCGTTGAAAAGTTAGCGGATGACCTGTGGATCGGAGTGAAAGGCTAATCAAGCTCGGAGATAGCTGGTTCTCCTCGAAAGCTATTTAGGTAGCGCCTCGTGTATCACTGCTGGGGGTAGAGCACTGTTTCGGCTAGGGGGTCATCCCGACTTACCAAACCGATGCAAACTCCGAATACCAGCAAGTGTCAGCACGGGAGACACACGGCGGGTGCTAACGTCCGTCGTGAAAAGGGAAACAACCCAGACCGTCAGCTAAGGTCCCAAAGTTATGGTTAAGTGGGAAACGATGTGGGAAGGCTTAGACAGCTAGGAGGTTGGCTTAGAAGCAGCCATCCTTTAAAGAAAGCGTAATAGCTCACTAGTCGAGTCGGCCTGCGCGGAAGATGTAACGGGGCTCAAACCATACACCGAAGCTACGGGTTCATCTTAGGATGAGCGGTAGAGGAGCGTTCTGTAAGCCTGTGAAGGTGAGTTGAGAAGCTTGCTGGAGGTATCAGAAGTGCGAATGCTGACATGAGTAACGACAATGGGAGTGAAAAACTCCCACGCCGAAAGACCAAGGTTTCCTGCGCAACGTTAATCGACGCAGGGTGAGTCGGCCCCTAAGGCGAGGCAGAAATGCGTAGTCGATGGGAAACGGGTTAATATTCCCGTACTTCTAATTACTGCGATGGAGGGACGGAGAAGGCTAGGCCAGCACGGCGTTGGTTGTCCGTGTTTAAGGTGGTAGGCTGATTTCTTAGGTAAATCCGGGAGATCAAGGCCGAGAGCTGATGACGAGTTGTCCTTTAGGACGATGAAGTGGTTGATGCCATGCTTCCAGGAAAAGCTTCTAAGCTTCAGGTAATTAGGAACCGTACCCCAAACCGACACAGGTGGTTAGGTAGAGAATACCAAGGCGCTTGAGAGAACTCGGGTGAAGGAACTAGGCAAAATGGCACCGTAACTTCGGGAGAAGGTGCGCCGGTGAGTGTGAAGGGTTTACCCCGTAAGCACATGCCGGTCGAAGATACCAGGCCGCTGCGACTGTTTATTAAAAACACAGCACTCTGCAAACACGAAAGTGGACGTATAGGGTGTGACGCCTGCCCGGTGCCGGAAGGTTAATTGATGGGGTTAGCTAACGCGAAGCTCTTGATCGAAGCCCCGGTAAACGGCGGCCGTAACTATAACGGTCCTAAGGTAGCGAAATTCCTTGTCGGGTAAGTTCCGACCTGCACGAATGGCGTAACGATGGCGGCGCTGTCTCCACCCGAGACTCAGTGAAATTGAAATCGCTGTGAAGATGCAGTGTATCCGCGGCTAGACGGAAAGACCCCGTGAACCTTTACTATAGCTTTGCACTGGACTTTGAGCTTGCTTGTGTAGGATAGGTGGGAGGCTTTGAAGTGGGGACGCTAGTTCTCATGGAGCCAACCTTGAAATACCACCCTGGCAACCTTGAGGTTCTAACTCTGGTCCGTTATCCGGATCGAGGACAGTGTATGGTGGGTAGTTTGACTGGGGCGGTCTCCTCCTAAAGAGTAACGGAGGAGTACGAAGGTGCGCTCAGACCGGTCGGAAATCGGTCGTAGAGTATAAAGGCAAAAGCGCGCTTGACTGCGAGACAGACACGTCGAGCAGGTACGAAAGTAGGTCTTAGTGATCCGGTGGTTCTGTATGGAAGGGCCATCGCTCAACGGATAAAAGGTACTCCGGGGATAACAGGCTGATACCGCCCAAGAGTTCATATCGACGGCGGTGTTTGGCACCTCGATGTCGGCTCATCACATCCTGGGGCTGAAGCCGGTCCCAAGGGTATGGCTGTTCGCCATTTAAAGTGGTACGCGAGCTGGGTTTAGAACGTCGTGAGACAGTTCGGTCCCTATCTGCCGTGGACGTTTGAGATTTGAGAGGGGCTGCTCCTAGTACGAGAGGACCGGAGTGGACGAACCTCTGGTGTTCCGGTTGTCACGCCAGTGGCATTGCCGGGTAGCTATGTTCGGGAAAGATAACCGCTGAAAGCATCTAAGCGGGAAACTTGCCTCAAGATGAGATCTCACTGGAACCTTGAGTTCCCTAAAGGGCCGTCGAAGACTACGACGTTGATAGGCTGGGTGTGTAAGCGTTGTGAGGCGTTGAGCTAACCAGTACTAATTGCCCGTGAGGCTTGACCATATAACACCCAAACAATTTGGCTGTTAGACGGTAGAAGTCGACAGTAATGCCGAAAATTTGTAAAAGAACACGCAATACCAACTGATATCACATACCCAATTCGGGGAAGCGACCTAAACATCGACTCCCCAACCAGATTGCTTGACGACCATAGAGCGTTGGAACCACCTGATCCCATCCCGAACTCAGTAGTGAAACGATGCATCGCCGATGGTAGTGTGGAGTTTCTCCATGTGAGAGTAGGTCATCGTCAAGCTTCTACTAGAAACCCCAGATCTCGACAGAGGTCTGGGGTTTCGCCTTTTGGGCGCAGGAAAAGTGGGGGGAGTGGGGCGGCAACCCTGGCGACGTGATCTAAGGCGCACAGGGCGGGCTACAGACCGCACGTAGGAGCCGGCTTGCCGGCGAGCCTCGGTCAAAGAGCATCGCCGGCAAGCCGGCTCCTACAAAGGGCGGTTATGCGCACGCGAGGCTTTGGGTTTGAAGGCCTTCCCGGGTGTCGCTTCGCTCGACCCAGGCTACGGGGCGGAGCGGGCGAGAGCTGTGGTGGAAGGATGAGGCGTCTTCCACCCTACGATGCCTGAGGTGGCTTCTGTAGCCTGGGTTAGCCGAAGGCGTAACCAGGGGCCGCCTTGAGGTTTAACCTTCCGCCTATGCACAACGAATGTAGCGAACAGGCTGCAGGTCGCACGTAGGAGCCGGCTTGCCGGCGATGCTCTCTAGCCCGCTTCGCCAGCAAACCGGCTGCTACAAAGGCCCGTCCCACAAAAACGACGAAGCCCGCATATAGCGGGCTTCGTTTTTTGGCGCTTTACTCGGTTACTGCAACTGTTCTTTCACCGCAGCGATGCTGCGCCCGGCCTGGTTGAGCCAGGACAGGTCACTGCCCATCAACAGCATGTCGCTGCCCATCTCGAGCAGGCGTTTGGCGGTTTCGCCGTCGGCTGGGAAGCAGGGCACCATGACCTGGATCGAGCGGGCGTGGCACTTCTCGATCAGCAACTCCAGGCGTTGCAGCACTTCAGGGTTGCCCAGCCGATAGTCGACCGGCAATTGGCGCGACAGTGAGTAGTCGGCCGGGCCGAAGTGCACGGCGTCGATACCTTCGACGTCGAGGATCTCGTCGATGTTGTCGAAGAACTCGTAGCTCTCTGCCATCGGCACGATCACGCTGCGATCGTTCTCCGCCTGTGTATAACTGCCCCAATCGAAGTTCGGCCCTGCGTAGTTGGCCGAGCGTACCGAGCTGTCACCGCCACGGCGGCCCATGGGCGGGAACTTGCTGTAGCGGATAATGGTGCGCATCTGCTCGGCATTGTGCACCTGCGGAATGATCACCCCCGAAGCGCCCATTTCCAGCGCCTTGCGGATATCCCACTCAAGGGTGCCACGCACGCGCACCAGGCTATGGATGCCGGAGCACTTGGCCGCCAGGATGAGCTTTTCCATGTCGCGATCGATACTCAGCGAAGTGTGCTCGGCATCGATGAAAACGAAATCCAGACCCCAGTTTCCCGCTACCTCGATGGCCATCGACGACGTGCCGTAGATGTTCATGCCGTAGGTGTGCGAGCGGGCCATCAGCTGTTTGAGTGTATTGGTCATCAGGTCACCTCAGATGCGGTAGGTATCGGGGAGGCGATCGCGGAAAGGATGCACTTCGAACACGCCGGGTTCGCGGATCAGCGACTTGTTGCGGGCTTTCTCCACGTCGATCTCGACAGTGAACACACCATCTTCTGCGCCAGCACGTACCAGCGTCTTGCCGGACGGCTCGATGATGTGGCTCATACCGATGAACTGCATGCCGCCGTCCATATCGTTACGGTTCGGCGCCACGAAGTAGACGATGTTCTCGGCTGCGCGCACGGTGCTGAAGATGTCCGGCAGCATGCGCGCCTGCTCTGGCCAGGCGGCCGGCAGTACGACGATGTCGGCGCCTTCCAGGGCCAGGGTGCGTACCACTTCCGGGAAGCGGATTTCATAACAGATGGCCATGCCGATACGACCGATCTCGGTATCGAAGACCGGTGGCGTCCACTCATCCGGGGTATCGGTGAAGCGGTCACCGATCATGAAGGGCAGGTGACGCTTGCGATGCAGACCCACGATACCTTTAGGGCCAATCAATGCTGCAGTGTTGAAGATGGCGTCCGGGCGGCGCTCGTAGAAGCCGGCGATGATGTAGATACCGGTTTCCGCACTTACGGCCAGCAACGGCGCCAGTGCTTCGATCTCGATAGCGCCACGCTCCAGATCTTCACGGCTGTCGAACGAGCCGCCGGTGAGCAGGCATTCAGGGAAGGCGATCAGACGCGAGCCTTCGAGTGCCGTCTGGCGCGACAGCTCGGCGACTTTCTCGATGGTCTGGGTCGGGTTGCCGGGAACGGGGTGGATCTGCGCGACCGAAATTTTCATGGGTTTCCTCTATGACTGGCAGAACGCGCCCGAGTGATCGGGCGCGCTTGTTCGTGCAGCGACGCTGCGGTACTTAGGGCTGGGCGACGTCCATGGCCTCGTAAACTTTCTTCACGAGCTCGGGGTTGATCTTGGCGGCGTACTTCTCGACGACCGGGCGGATCTTTTCCTGGATGCGGGCGATTTCTTCATCCGGCACTGCGTTGACCGTCATGCCCGACGCTTCCAGTTCGGCGATGGCCTTGCTGTCCGCCTCACGGGAGATCTGCCGCTGCTCGAGGCGCACTTCCATGGCCACCTCGCTGAGCAGCTTCTTCTCGTCGTCGTTGAGCTTGTCCCAGAAGGTTTTGCCGATCAGGACGATCTGCGGGTTGTAGTTGTGATGGGTGAGACTCAGGTACTTCTGCACCTCGTTGAACTTGGACGCGAGGATCAGCGCGGCCGGGTTCTCCTGACCGTCGACCGTGCCGGTCTCCAGCGCTGTGTGCACTTCGGTGAATGGCAGTGGCGTCGGGTTGGCGCCGAGTGCCGACCACACATCGAGGAACAGCGGCGATTGCTGAGCGCGGATCTTCAGGCCGGCGATGTCTTCCAGCTTCGCCACCGGGCGCTTGTTGTTGGTCAGGTTGCGCACCCCCAGCTCCCAGAACGCCAGGCCGACCAGGTTCTGCGGCGGCAGCTGGTCGGTGAGCATCTTGCCGACTTCGCCATCGAGCATGGCGTCGACCTTGGCGGTGTCGGTGTACAGGAACGGGAAGTCGAGGATGCCGAAGTCGGTAACGTGGTTGAGCATCAGCCCGGCGTTCCAGGTCATCATCTCGATCACCCCGCCCTGCAGCGATGACAGTACCTGCACGTCACCGCCCAGCACGCCGTTGGGAAAGGTGCGCACCTTGATCTTGCCGCCACTGCGCTCACTGACTTTCTTGGCGAACAGTTCCATGCCGATGGCCGGCGGAGTGCCCTTCGGGCTGGTGGCGGCGAATTTGATGGTGTGCGAGTTGTACTCGGCGGCGAAGCTCAGGCTGCTGGCCAGCAGCAACGCAGCGAGTGCGGTCAGTTGCTTTTTCATGGTGGAGTCCTTTTTGTTGGCTGTTGTTATTTGGCGAACCATTGCGCGGGGACGGTGACCAGATCGGGGAAGGCCACGAGCAGGAACAGCACGATGACTTCGGCGATCAGGAACGGGAAAGTGCCCTTGAGCAGTGCTTCGTAGCGCATTCGTCCGATACCGCAGACGACGTTGAGCACCGTGCCCACGGGCGGGGTAATCAGGCCGATGGAGCAATTGATCATGAACAGCACGCCGAAATAGATCGGGTCGATGCCCGCCGCCGTCACCACGGGCACCAGGATCGGTGCGAGCAGCAGTACGGTCGGCGTCAGATCCATGACCATGGAGATCACCAGGATCAGCAGCATCAGCACCAGGATCAGCAGTTTCGGGTTGTCCATCACCGGCGCGATCAGGTCGATGATTTGGCCGGGAATGTCGGCGATGGTGATCATCCACGCCGGGATCGATGCCGCCGCGACCAGGAACATCACCGCTGCGGTGGTCTTGCCGGCACGCAGCAACAGCGCGTTGAGATCCTTCAGATTCAACTCGCGGTACACCAGTGCGGAAACCAGCAGCGCATAAACGCTGGCCACGGCGCCCGCTTCGGTCGGCGTCACCACGCCAAAGCGCAAGCCGACGACGATGATCACTGGCAGCATCAGTGCCCAGATGCTGTCGACAAAGGCCTTGGCGCGCTCCTTACCGGATGCTTTCGGGCTCAGCTTCACATCGGTGTCGCGGCGCGATACCAGCCACCAGGCCACGCACAGTGCAACGGCGATCATCAGCCCTGGAGCGATGCCAGCGAGGAACAGCTTGGTGATCGACAGGCCGGAAGCCACGCCCAGCACCACGAAGCCGATGCTCGGCGGGATGATCGAGCCGAGCACCGAGACCGAGGCGATCAGGCCACCGGAGCGGTTCTTGTTGTAGCCGGCGATGACCATCATCGGCAGCAGCAGCGCCGTCAGCGAAGCTGCGTCGGCCAGTGCCGAGCCGGACAGGCTGGACAGCAACACGCCCGCGAAGATGGTCACGTACCCGAGGCCGCCACGCAGGTGACCAACCATGGCGATGGCCAGGTTGATGATGCGTTTGGACAGCCCGCCGCTGTTCATCACCTCACCGGCGATGATGAACAATGGAATGGCCAGCAGGGGGAAGCTGCCGGCGGAGTTGATGATGTTCTGCGCGATGATCTGCCCATCGAACAGCCCCAGCAGCCACATCAGGGCAACGCCACAGAGAATCAGGGCGTAGGCGATGGGGGCGCCGATGAGGATGGCGGCCATCAGCACGCCGACGAAGACGGTGAGGGCCATTACTTCAGTACCCCTGGTTGGGTGGTGGGGGCGACGTGGATGTCGGGTTCGGCGGTCTGCGGCTTGTAGCTGCCCGCGGGTTTTCTCAGGTTGTCGATCATCTGCATGGTGATCAGTGCTGCGCTAAGTACCGAGAACACCAGGCCGGCGCCATAGAAGAGCGCCATGGACACGCCAGTCGATGGGGCGCCGACATGCAGGTTGATCAGCGTTTGCTTCCAGCTGCCCTCCAGGAACAGCCAGGTGACGTAGAGCATCAGCACCTGAGTGAGCAGCAGCAGGTATTTGCCGACGGTTGGCGATACGCGACTGGTCACGATATCGACGCCGATATGGCCGTTCTCATGGAGCATCAGCTGAGCCCCGGCGAACACCAGCCAGACGAATGCCAGCCGCGAGATTTCCTCGCTGAAGAACAGCCCGGAGTTGAAGCCGTAGCGCAGGACGACGTTGAAGAAGATCAACAGGGTGATACACACCAGGCTGGAAACGATCAGCACTTTCAGCGCGGCGAAGTAGATAGTCAGAATGTTTTTCACGGTGCTCTCTCCAGCGAATGGGCAGATGAGCGAAGTAAGGAAGTTGCTGGGTAATTGTTTTCGGCACTCGTGAAAGTTGCCGATACGGCAGCGTTGGCCGTGATGGAATAGGCGGGCATGTATCACCTTTTTGTTATTAGTCGTATGTTGTCATACGCGGTGATTGATTCTTTTCTCATTGCCCTTGAGTGTCAACGGCGCTACCCGAAGAGTCGGATTCAATGTTTTTATTAGGCTGATAAAAACGGCAGACACTGATGTTTATTGCACTTCCATAGCGCGCACGCACCAATAAGTAACGCGATTTAGCGCATTATTGTCTTGCAAATATAAGCAGTTTATAAACTGTCAGGCAGCCGAACGCCGCCGCGGGCTGGGCGGGCTGTGGTGAGTTGGCTGCGGTGGCCGGCAGGGTTTCTGATCGGCGTCGCGAAATAAAAGGGGTAATAGTGCAAATCCTTTTGCGGCGTGTCTTGTCTGCCCGTCGTTTTAATTTACCCAGTTTGTTCCCGCGCGTCGCGCACGTATCAATAACGTCACGCGAATTGTGGAAGCCACAGTGCAAGTTGTGGAAACAGGATCAATAGCGCAATAAGTAACAGCAGCACCAGGCAGAACGGCAGCGCCCCATAGATGACGTCAACGAAGTTGCCTTTGTTGCGAATACTCTGCACCACGAACAGATTCATGCCGAACGGCGGTGTTATCTGCCCCATCTCGCAGAGCACGATAAGGATCACCCCGAACCACAAGGGATCGAAACCCAGCGCCACGATGACCGGCACTACCAACGGCGCGGTGGTAATCAGCATCGCCAGGGTATCCATGAAACAGCCGAGCACGATGTAGAACAGGATGATCGCCAGCAGCGTGGCCATCGGCGACATGTCCAGGTCGGTAACGAAACTGACCAGCGTCGGCGTCAGGCCGATGGCCGACAACACGAAGTTGAGGAAGAACGCCGACAGGGTGATGAAGATGATCATTCCGCTGGTGCGCATGGTGGATTCGAACGCCTGGCCCAGGTTCTGCCAGGTGAAGGTACGGCGCCACAGACCGAGGCCGAACGCTGCCAGCACACCAAGTGCCGCCGACTCGCTGGCGGTGGCGAAACCGCTGTAGATCGCGCCGACCACCAGCACGAAGATCGCCAGCGGCGGCAGCAGGTCGGGGATGCTCGCCAGGCGTTCGGCCCAGGTGGCGTGCTGCCGAGTGCCGCCGAGTTTCGGCCAGATCATGCAGGTGATCACGATCATCGCCACGAACATCACGCAGAGCAGCAGACCGGGGATGGTCGCCGCCAGGTAGAGTTTGGGTACCGAGATGTTGGCGATCAACGCGAACAGGATCATGTTGATCGAGGGTGGAATCAGAATGCCCAGGGTACCGCCCGCCGCGATGGAACCGAGGAACAGCGGCGCCGGGTAGCCTTTGCGCTCCTGCTCGGGCAGGGCGATGGTCGAGATGGTCGCAGCCGTTGCCACGCTCGAGCCGCTGGTGGCGGAGAACAGCGCCGAGGCACCGATGTTCGAGTTCATCAGGCCGCCTGGCAGCCACGACAGCCACTTGTCGGCGGCGCTGTACATGCGTCCGGCTACGCCCGAGCAGACCAGCAGCTCACCCATCAGGATGTACAGCGGAATGGCCACCAGCAGGAATTCGGCGCCGGTGCTCCAGGCGATTTCGCCCATGGCGTTGCTCAGTGGCAGCGCCGAAAACAGCTCGGCCAGCGACATGCCCAGCAAGCCAACGCTGACCGCTGCGGCCACGCTCAGGCCGAGCAGGCCCAGCAGTACGACAAGCGTAAAAACCAACATCTAGCGGCCCTCCCGGGTGATGTCGTGAGGACGGGCGGAGTGCGATTCTTCTTCGATCTCCTCCTCGACGGAGTTGATGCCGATCAGTGCGTTGGCCGCCGCCCAACGTTGCTGACGCAGCTGAATCACGCTGTTGTAGGCCAGCACCAGAATGGTCGTGGCGAAGAACAGGTACCCGGCGAACCACAGTGACTGGGGAATCCACTGCGGCACCTGCAGCGGCGTGGTGGAAATCGAGCGATAGGCGATGGAATCCCACAGCACCCCGCCGACATGGAACAGCAGCGTGCCGACGAACAGTGCCATGCCGGCCAGTGCCAGCAGATCGAGGCCGACCTTGGGCTTGAGCGACAGGCGCGAGTAGATGATGTCCACGCGCAGGTGGGAACGTTTGAGCAGCGCGATGGGGAACGCCCAGGCGCTGACGATGGCCAGTACATAACCGGCGATCTCGTCGGCGCCGCCCATGGAAAAGCCGAACAGGCGGCGCAACAGCAGGTCGATGCTGATCATCAGGGCCGAGCCCATCAGGGCGATGCCGCCCACCCAGGCACTGACCTTGGCGATGCGATTGATGAGCCGCAGGCTCGAAGTATTGGTTTGTTGCATGAGCAGGTTTCTCCGCGAACGGTTGGAGGTCAGCGCGGCAAGCGCTGCATCGGGCGAGGCCTTCGCTGTGCTCAGGGATCTTTCAGGCTGACGCCAATCGCCTTGCCCGCCGTGGCGTTCCACTGCTGCACGCAGTCGGTGCCGCACCGCGTGCCCCAGTCATTGGCGATGCGCAGCACCACGGCGCGCAGCTTGGCGCGCTCCTCGTCGCTGGGCGCATTGGCCTGCATATCGGCAGGGTGATGAATCTGGCAGTCGCCCGCACCGGTGTTGCAGGCCAGCGCATAGCGGTTCTCCCTGGCGGTTTCCGTCCACAGGGCATCCTCCAGCACCTGAGCCTGGGTCTGCAGCAGTTGCTGCACGTGAGGGGAAAGCTGTTGCCAACGCTGCAGACCCATGGCGTAGAAGCCGATCGACCAGTCCACCGGCAGGTCGTAGACATGGCTCGCCACGTCGTACCACTTGGCGGCATTGCCCGAGCCCATGCCGGTTACCGCGCAGTCGATGACGCCGGTCTGCATGGCCGTGACCACCTCGGCGAAGGGCAGCGTAACCGGCGATCCGCCGAGTGCGCCGACCATGTCGGCCATGTTGCGGCCTCGTACGCGAACCTTGCGGCCCTTGAGATCGTCGAGGCTATTCACGACATCGCGGCAGAAGAACACCTGCGCGGTATAGGGCACGGTCGCCAGCAGCTTGACGCCGTGGCGTTCGGCCATGCGTGCCTCCAGCACCGGCTTGTAGGCATTGGCGATCTTGCGCGAAGTGTCGATGTCGGCGGCCATGCCGGGCAGGTCGATGCCCTCGAAGGCCGCATCGTCGCCCGCCACGAAAGCGAACACGCCCATGCCGATCTCGACCGCGCCGGAGCGCAGCACGCGAACCATCTCCGGCCCCTTGAGGCCGCTTTCCGACAGGCCCATCAGGCGTGCGCTGACCTTGCCGCCCGAGCTGGCGGGCAGAGTCTGATTCCAGAACGGGCGCTCGACGGCGCGAAAGGTGTAGTTGTGGCTACCGCCACCGACCACATTGAAATGGATGGACGACGCATCGTCCGCAAGCGCGCTGGCGCCGATCGAGCAGCCCAGCGCAGCCAGGATCACCCTGGGGAGCGAGTACAGTTTCATGGTAGTCCTGTTGTTCTTTTGGGGGAGCTACGGGGCAGAAACCTGATGAAAAGTGCAGCGGGTCAGTATTGGTATTGTCGTGGCGCCTGACCTTGCGCGCAGTGATGCCGGTCTATCGATGGAACTGCCGTATCAGCGTGCTTTGCCGATAGCCGCGTCGATCAGCGGGCGCGACCCCACCACGTCGGGAAACTTCTCGCCCTGAGCCAGGCGCGCCAGGGTGTGCTTCTCGTTTTCCTGGAACTCGATGGCTCGTCTGGCCAGGGCCAGTGCCTGGGCGGGTGGCAGGATGACGATGCCGTTCTCGTCGGCGATCACCGCATCACCCGGCCGAACTACGACGCCACCACATTGCACCGCGGTACAGAATTCGCCTTCCTCGCCTTTCACCCGCGTGGTGATGGCGCTGGCGCCCCAGGACCAGACCGGCACGCCGTGCTGGCGGATCTCACCCAGGTCGGTGACGTAACCGTCGATCACGATCCCGGCGATGCCCGCCTGCTTGGCGGCATAGGCCATGGCGCCGCCCATGGCAGCGGTCACGCTTTCGCCGCAGCGGTCGACCACCAGAAAATCGCCAGGCCTCGCGCAACCCATCGCGTAATGTAAGATCCCGCCGTCGGCGCCGGGCATCTTCACCGTGACAGCGGTGCCTACGGTGCGCAGGTTTTCGAAATGCGCCCGTATTTGTGGGCTCAATATGCCGGTGGTAATGAAATGCCCGATAGTCGCGGGCTCGGCTCGCAAAAGAACGGAAAGTTCTTCTGGATCAATTGCTTCAGGAAGTGCTTCGATAATATACATGCGCTATTTAATTATTCGTTTTGGGCAAGAAAGTTAGCCCGATCCTAGCAAGCATGTTTTTCTGGCGATAATAAAAATCAGCGAACAGAAGAGGGGAAGATTTTTATCATGCGTATTACCCTGATGCAGATCGAGGCCTTCTACTGGACTGCCCGATTGGGCGGTGTACATGCTGCATCACGCCACCTTCACCTCACCCAGCCGGCCATTTCCTCGCGCATTCGGGAGATGGAATCGCTGCTCAGCGTCAAGCTGTTCGACCGCAGCAAGCAGCGCATGACCCTCACCGCCGATGGCCATATCGCCCTGCGCCACGCCGAGCTGGCGCTCAACAACAGCGTGAAACTCGAGCAATTCGCCGCCAAGCAGAAGCAGCATCGCAGGCTGCGCCTGGGCGCCGACGAATGCTCGGCGATGGTCGGCCTGACCGCCGTGATCGCCGAGATCAAGGCGCACTTTCCCGAGATCACCCTGGAAATCACCATCGACGTCGGTGCCGTGCTCAACCGCAAGCTCAACGACCACGAGCTCGACCTGGCGCTGCTCACCAACCCCGCCACCCGCGAGGACGTCACCGACATCTTCATCGGCTGGATGACCTTCCAGTGGGTCGCCGCCCCGCAACTGGGCATCGACGCCGACCCCTTTCTGCCGGAACACGCCGCCGGCCACCCCATCGTCAGCCACTCCGCCCCCTCGACCCTCTACTCGGTAGTCGAGAACTGGCTGAAGGGCGGCAACGCACCCTCGGAAGCCTTTCACTCCAGCAACTCCCTGAGCTTCATGGCCAAACTGGTCTCCGCCGGCCATGCCATCGGCATCCTGCCCGTACCGCTGATCCGCGAAATGCTCGCCCTCAACCTGCTGAAAACCCTGCCCTGCGACCCACCCATCCCCCCGGCCCGCTTCTGCCTCTCCTACATGACGGAAATGCCCGACATGCAGATCGATGCGCTGGTCGCGATTACGCGGGAGACGTTATTGCGGCAGAAGTTTTTGGTGGGGGCGGAGGCGATTGATTCTGAGGAGTTGGCCACCCTCTGAGCGGGTGGCGGCCGGTTGGGACGAGCGGTGGAGATAAGAGATTGTTGTGAGGGACTGGAATTAATAAAGGTGGGGCAGTGACCTGATTAGCATCCGTATAGATGGGGCGCTCAAGGCCCACGTTTGAGGAGTGCCAGCGCATCCGACCTTAACACCTACTCAGCCTATTCCTTGGGAAAGTCACTGTGCGCGGAGTTTTTCTAGTCTGGATCGGCTTGAGTCGTTTTGCGATCAGGCCGCATCAGTTCTTTCAGCAACCCCTTGAAGCCCGTTTTCTTGGCAAAGGCCTGGAAAAGGTTTGGAGCGGTTTTGCTGAGTTTTGCCACAGCGATAGCCATGGCTTTACGAAGCTCTTGTGAGTATCTATACGCCGAGATCTGCCCTGCTCTGTTATCCAGAAACTTCAGCGTAGGCGCTGACTCATCTGGGCTCTCACTCAGGTAGTCCAGGATACCCATGAGCTTGCCAACCTCCATTGTGCTCGATGGCTGCACGTCTACAATTAGGTCGCCAAACGTCTCAAGTATCCAAGCAACCTGGCCACTGATACTGCCCTCGGAATAGATCAGCGTCCTGATGTCCGCCCCCAAGAGGTTTTTCTGACTTTGATCTATGGTGCCGATCACCGTCTGAATGGTGGCCACACTGTTCTTGTCGATATTAAAGGCCGGCGTGCTTGCCTTTTCTCTCAGAATGCCGACGATCGCTTTACGCGCCGAAGACGCCAGCTGGAATCCGTCCTTGGTCTTGAGCATATCGATCAGGACAGCATGGTTAGGACTAGCACTGCGCAGGATATCTGCCCACTCCTGTTCACTGCGTTCTTGAGATCTGTAGTATTCGAGGGCAGTGGATTTAGGCACTAGGTACTGCTGATCGGCACTAAACGTAAGCCTACGAACAAAATCGTTATCCATCGCTTCTACTGAGGCGAACGTGACGAACATGTGCCGCTGCCAGTCATTCAACCAATCAAACAGCTGCTGGGCAGCTACTCCGTAAGGTGCAATGGTGGATGCTATCGTTGCGAAGTGCCCTGAGACATAGGTGTGGCTGAGTCTCCAAATCGCGTCCTCTTTGACTGCCCATGCAAAGATCCTGGCGATTGCTTGCTCAACTTCTTCCTCTTCGAAGCCGGATGTGAGTGGTTCGGATGTGCCCCCAGATCTAAAAAACAATTTGAAGACATCGCTGCTTACGACCGAATCCAGATCTTCGATCTTGACCAGCTCTGAGTATTTCTGCGCGGCCAATAAAATTGCAGCGACAGCTGAATTCTGGCTGGTTGTCCGTCCCGTGAAGGGCTGGGCCACCAAGGTCGTCAAGATCGAGTCGTTTACCTCTCGATGAAGCGCGAAAGCGAAAAGCGCTCCATTGTCTGCCGGGTTACTCATGAAGGCTTTGGTAACCGCCTTCAATTCGACGTCACTAAGCTTACTGATAGCGTCTTGGCCTGACTTTTGACCAGAGTACGCAAACTCCAACAGATACTCGCGCTGCTCCTCTGTCAGAGAGATTATCGGCGCCGGTGTCTCAGGGCCGCTCGCAATGTGTTGCAATATGCTGGCACTACCCTGCTTGCTGAAGACGAAATGCGTGTGCTCGATCACTCTGAGGTCTTCTACTTGAGCGACGACATGAATGAAGTACGCGGCGTTATTTGCCGTCACGCTAGCAATAGTGGCGCCTAGTGCGTCAAGGCAGCGGTCGTACTCGACGAGTTTGTCCAAGTGAGCACTGAGGTCTTCATCCAGTACCGGTTCGTTCGCAGCCTTTCTGACAACAGCATCAAGGTTTTTCTTCAGTCGAGCAAAGCCGTCGGTACGCAGCCCGGCCTGCCTACAGGTCTTCAAGGCGTCGTAGAAAGCAAGGGCATCCTCACCAGGCTCGCCAACAAAGGCTTGCGGCTCGGTATCGATGATCGACGTCACCAGGCTCAGCTGTTGTTCATCCAGCGATTCCGCTGCTAGGTGGATCGTCTGGATAAGATCAGCCTGATACCCGCCGTTGTACAAATATCGTCTAAGGGCATCACGGAATCCAAACACGGTGACCAGCGAGGCGAATCGTTCGCCATTTTGTTCTTGGACTGCGAGGCTCAAAGGCTCATCAATCAGCTCAGCTATCGCGATATCACTGGTGGTGAGGAAGTGAATCTGAAGGAACTGGATCTGCCAGCCGCCTTCAATTTCCGAGCCAACGATCGCTCCCAAGAGCTGCTGAGTCGCCACCACGTCCTTGTCGTCGAGGTGTTCACTCGCGTTTTTATAAGCATCAGAAAATCCACCCGTCCTGATGACTTCCTGTAGAGGATGAGCGTTGTATTTGCACAGCAGCAGGTGTGCAGCTATGGATACGAGATTGATGTCGCCCCCAAGTGTCAGTGACGTCGTAGCGATATCGTTGATGAATCGCTTTTGCAAACGAGGCGTTACAAGCTTGCTCGCCATGGGGCTATGGCGTTGGAGCAGAAGCGCGCATTTCTCAGCAACGTCCCGATCGCCATCCGGGTAGGTGCTTTCCCAAAGCCTGTAGAATCCGTCCTTCCAACCTGCGGTGATGATTGGTGGAGCTCGGAAAACAACGGGGAATTTTTTGGCAATGAAATCTCTGGAGTCGTAGGTACGATCTTGATCGGCACTTAAATATTGGGCCACCTTGTTTGAGCAAAAAGGCACGATAGTCGTTAGGTTGTTTTCGGCTGACGCCCAAGTGAAAATTTCAAGATCGCTCCACACCGAGCGCAGACTGTCCTTAGGCAACCTGTCAAGGTTGTCCAAGATGACAATGTAGTGAGTGTCATTGAAGAGATTTAGATCGGCTTCAAGGATGCGTTTGAGGTCAAGAGGTGTCACCTCTTTCGCGACTTGGATTTTTTCTGTAATGGTATCGTCAGATCCACCTTTAAATAGATGAAAAACACTCCACCGCTGATCGCCGACCTTAGTATCTTTCAGTTGCCACCATGCACATCCCAAGGTAATGAGCGGACTCAGCAGCGAGAGGACGTGAAGCACGTAAATCCATGCGGGCACAGGATCCTTGAGCTTTGTGAGGGCGAACAGCTCTCTGAACGAGCTGGAAGAGAAGAAAAGCGTCACAACCAAAACCAGCGCCCAGGCACTGACCCTGCTGGTGGTGCTCTTGGAGTATGTAAAGTGGCGCCCAAGAGCTTTATCACGGCTATCGCGTAATTCCTTCTTTATCCCTTCGTCTGTGCCTGCGGTTTTTAGGAGCTCATCCGTGAAAAGCTCGATGAAATTACTCTTGATAGAACCTTGATAATTTTGCTCGCAATCGAAAAACCACACCTTGTACTTGGAGTCCAGGCCGCGCAGCTTGAGGTCGAGCATCTTAAGGATTGAGCTTTTGCCCGAGCCGAATTCGCCATCAAGGCCTATGACACGTGAATTTTGGTCGTCGGCAACATAGTTACAGATCGCCGTCGCGACCTTCTCATGGCTTCCGCCGGGGAACACATCCAGCTCGGATGGCTGTTCGCTCTGAAATGTGACACGTGACATTAGAAGTCCCTTTGAGATAGATCACGCTCAAAGATAGCAGAATGCTATCTACTCAGGAGTGAGAGCTACTTGGCCTCCTTAAGGCATTGGGTTTAAGCGCACGGGGAATACGTTTTCCTCAAGTCAGCCCGGCACCCACTGATGCGACAACAGCTGATCGATCTCACCGGCCTCTGCCTCGGGTCAGTACATCCTTTAGGTACATATACGGATAATGCCAATTCAAGCGCGCCGACTGGATCAAACTTATGATCGTCGCCGCTCGTTTACTGCTGCGCAGAGATCCTGCGAAGAACCAGGTCGACGCTACCCAGTGTGATTCAGGGCCGAGAGTGGGAGGGGCGGTGCTCCATTAACTATGCCCCAGCTAGAAAGCCTTCAAAAGCATGGGTGCTGTCTTCACCGCTATGATGGCAGCAAGGCAGGGTTAAGACTTCTAATCCATTTTGCGCCTCTCTGACTCATAGGCAATAAAAAGCCCCGCCTAAGCATACTTAGGCGGGGCTCTATCTGTGTCTAGCTATCATCACTTGGGATGCTGTCAGCTAGCTTTTGACTTAAGTCATTGAATTATTTGGCGCACCAGGCGGGATTCGAACCCACGACCCCTGCCTTCGGAGGGCAGTACTCTATCCAGCTGAGCTACTGGTGCGTTGCGGGGCGCAATCATACGCATGTCGCTGGCGTGCGTCCATGCTGCTGGCGGGGCGCGTTTGGTGGGTGGGGAAGGCGGGCTTGGGCTATAAAGAAGGGCTGTGCGAATGCCGGTGATCGGCTGGGCTGTTAATTTTCTCGAACGGCCTATTGCCCTTTAACCCCGCTGATCTTAGGATCTGTTTGATATTTCAAACGGTGCATGTAGTTACGCTGAACTCTGGGCGTTGCACGCCGTTCGAACGGCCAGGCAGTGGCTAATCTGTCGCTCCACCCTACCTGGGTTCGCTCCCAGCTTCTTTCGTCATCTCCTGGCGCCGTGGTGCCAGGATAGAGGAGACCGCCATGCAACTGAAAGACGCTCAACTGTTCCGCCAACAGGCTTTCGTCAACGGTGCCTGGGCTGATGCCGACAGCGGCCAGACCATCAAGGTGACCAACCCGGCCACGGGTGACGTGATCGGTACCGTGCCGAAGATGGGCGCGGCCGAGACTCGCCGTGCCATCGAAGCGGCCGACAAGGCGCTGCCGGCCTGGCGTGCACTGACCGCCAAGGAGCGTTCCGCCAAGCTGCGTCGCTGGTATGAGCTGATGCTGGAGAACCAGGAAGACCTGGCTCGCCTGATGACCATCGAGCAGGGCAAGCCGCTGGCCGAGGCCAAGGGCGAAATCGCCTACGCGGCGTCCTTCATCGAGTGGTTCGCCGAAGAAGCCAAGCGCATCTATGGCGACACCATCCCGGGGCACCAGGCCGACAAGCGCCTGATCGTCATCAAGCAGCCGATCGGCGTTACCGCGGCCATCACGCCGTGGAACTTCCCGGCCGCGATGATCACCCGCAAGGCCGGCCCTGCGCTGGCCGCTGGTTGCACCATGGTGCTCAAGCCGGCCTCGCAGACGCCGTACTCCGCTCTGGCCCTGGCCGAGCTGGCTACCCGTGCTGGTATCCCGGCTGGCGTGTTCAGCGTGGTGACCGGTAGCGCTGGCGACATCGGCAGCGAGCTGACTGGCAACCCGATCGTGCGCAAGCTGTCGTTCACTGGCTCCACCGAGATCGGTCGCCAGTTGATGGCCGAGTGCGCCCAGGACATCAAGAAGGTTTCGCTGGAGCTGGGTGGCAACGCGCCCTTCATCGTGTTCGACGATGCTGACCTGGACAAGGCCATCGAAGGCGCGATCATCTCCAAGTACCGCAACAACGGTCAGACCTGCGTGTGCGCCAACCGTATCTACGTGCAGGACGGCGTCTACGATGCCTTCGCCGAGAAGCTCAAGGTCGCGGTCGAGAAGCTGAAGATCGGCAACGGTCTGGAAGAGGGCACCACCACCGGCCCGTTGATCGACGAGAAGGCCGTGGCCAAGGTCAAGGAGCACATCGAGGACGCCGTTTCCAAAGGCGCCAAGATCCTCACCGGCGGCAAGACCCACGCCCTCGGCGGTACCTTCTTCGAGCCGACCATTCTGGCCGACGTACCGAAGAACGCGCTGGTCTCCAAGGACGAAACCTTCGGCCCGCTGGCGCCGCTGTTCCGTTTCAAGGACGAAGCCGAAGTGATCGCCATGGCTAACGACACCGAGTTCGGTCTGGCTTCCTACTTCTACGCCCGTGACCTGAGCCGCGTGTTCCGTGTGGCCGAGGCGCTGGAATACGGTATGGTCGGCATCAACACCGGCCTGATCTCCAACGAAGTGGCGCCGTTCGGCGGCATCAAGGCCTCGGGCCTGGGCCGTGAAGGTTCCAAGTACGGCATCGAGGACTACCTGGAAATCAAGTACCTCTGCCTGAGCATCTGATCAGGCAATGTAAAAACTACTGCGCTCGGTCAGGCGGCGTTAAAAACAGGCTCAACTGCTCATTTACAGCTCGTAAACTCCGCGTTTCGCCTGTTTTTGCCTTGTCTGACCGTCGCTCGCTACGTTTTTTACAAAGCCTGATCCGCGCTACTTTTTAGGTAACGCAAACACACGTTTCTCCCTGTATCCCGCAAGGCCCGGCAGTCGATCATCGCATGCTGCCGCGGCTGTACCGGGATGCGTCATCCTTGAACCACACCGACGATGAGCGGTGAATGAGGAAGCCATGAGCAAGACCAACGAATCCCTGCTGCAACGCCGCCAAGCCGCCGTACCGCGTGGCGTCGGCCAGATCCACCCGATCGTCGCCGAGCGTGCTGAAAACGCCACCGTGTGGGACGTCGAAGGCCGTGAGTACATCGACTTCGCCGGCGGTATCGCCGTACTGAACACCGGTCACCTGCACCCGAAGGTGGTCGCCGCCGTTCAGGAACAGCTGACCAAGCTGACCCATACCTGCTTCCAGGTGCTGGCGTACGAGCCCTACATCGAGCTGTGCGAAGAAATCGCCAAGCGCGTACCGGGCGACTTCGCCAAGAAGACCCTGCTGGTCACCTCGGGCTCCGAAGCCGTCGAGAACGCCGTGAAGATCGCCCGTGCCGCTACCGGCCGTGCTGGCGTGATCGCCTTCACCGGCGCCTACCACGGCCGCACCATGATGACCCTGTCGCTGACCGGTAAGGTGGCGCCGTACTCCGCTGGCATGGGCCTGATGCCTGCCGGTGTGTACCGCGCCATTGCGCCGTGCGAGCTGCATGGCGTGAGCGAAGACGAGTCCATCGCCAGCATCGAGCGCATCTTCAAGAACGATGCCCAGCCTCAGGACATCGCCGCGATCATCATCGAGCCGGTGCAGGGCGAAGGTGGTTTCTACGTCAACTCGCCGGCCTTCATGCAGCGTCTGCGCGCCCTGTGCGACCAGCACGGCATTCTGCTGATCGCTGACGAAGTGCAGACCGGCGCTGGCCGTACCGGTACCTTCTTCGCCACCGAGCAACTGGGCGTCGTGCCGGATCTGACCACATTCGCCAAATCCGTCGGCGGCGGCTTCCCGATCTCCGGCGTCAGCGGCAAGGCCGAGATCATGGACACCATCGCCCCCGGTGGCCTGGGCGGCACCTATGCCGGTAGCCCTATCGCCTGCGCCGCGGCCCTGGCCGTGCTGAAGGTGTTCGACGAAGAGAAGCTGCTGGATCGCTCCAACGCCGTGGGCGAGAAGCTCAAGGCCGGCCTGCGCGACATCGCCGCCAAGCACAAGGTGATCGGTGACGTACGTGGCCTGGGTTCGATGATCGCCATCGAGCTGTTCGAAGGCGGCGACCACAGCAAACCGGCTGCCGAGCTGACTGGCAAGATCGTCGCCAAGGCGCGCGACAAGGGCCTGATCCTGCTGTCGTGTGGCACCTACTACAACGTGGTGCGCTTCCTGATGCCGGTCACCATCCCGGACGCTCAGCTGGAAAAAGGCATCGCCATCGTTGCCGAGTGCTTCGACGAACTGGCGTAAGCCACGCCGTGAAAAAGACCCGCTTCGGCGGGTCTTTTTTTGCCTGCGTTTTCCCTGTTGGGCTACGGCAGAGCGCTTGCTGACCTGTCTATACTGAGCCTCTTACACCTATGTGAAGAGGTTTGTAGATGTCTGCAGCGGCCACCGCCCCTGAAGTTCTCATCGCCGATACCGATCCCTGGACGGCCGATCTGCTCGAGCAACTGGTGCTCGACGTGCGCTGCGACGCCGTGGTGATCCGTGTCAGCGATGGCCAGGCGGCCATGGCACGCTGCAAGCGGCGTCTGCCGGAACTGGTGATCGCCGACAGCGAGCTGCCGGGTGTCGATGGCCTGGAGTTGCTGCGCCAGTTGCGCCGCCATCCCCGTACCCCGGCGCTGCCGTTCATTCTCATCAGCGGGCGCCTGGATGCCAACAGCGTGCGCGCCGCCAAGCCGCTGGCGCCCACCGCCTACCTGGCCAAACCCTTCAACGCCGAAGCACTGCGCCAGCGCCTGGCCGGGCTGTTGCTCAGCGAGGGCGAGGAGTTGCTGTGCCCGATTCGGCCGCTGCTGGTGAACCGCCTCGAGGATTACCTGGATGCCATGCGCGAAGAGGGGCAGGGCGCGCCGCTGCTGGCCTCGGTGCGTGACTCGGTCAGCCAGTACCTGAACAGCAGCGAGCCGAGCCTGCGTGAGCTGGAGCAGGTGTTCACCCGTGACCCGCAGATCACCGCCTGCCTGATCGCCGCCGCCAACAGTGCCGCCCACCACAACGGTTCACCTTGCCAGACCCTGGCCCAGGCGCTGCCGCGCCTGGGGGTGGCACGCACCCTGAATCTGGTGCTGGGGCTTTCCGTACAGCGCAACGCGCGGCTCAGCGATCCACGTTTGGCCGAGCAGGGCGTGCGCACCTGGGCCGCCGCCCAGCGCAGTGCCGAGGTCGCTCACTGGCTGGCCTGCGAGCTGTCGCTGGATGCCGAGCTCTGCTACACCGCCGGCCTGTTGCACAACATCGGTGAGCTGGCGCTGCTGCGCTGCATGCAGGATTGGCAGGACGCCGGCGGCAGCCTCAGTGATGAGGAAATCGAACAGGCCATCCGCCTGCGCGCCGCCAGCTTCGGCTCGGCGCTGCGTATCCGCTGGCGCCTGCCCTTCGGGCTGCGCGAGCTGGTGGCGGCCTATTACAGCCTCAACAGCGGGGTGTTCTCCCGCGAGGCGCTGGTGCTCAACCTCGCTGGGCAAGTGGTCGCTCTCGGTGCCTCGCAAAGCCCCAGCGAGCTGCGCGAGGCCCGCTGCGTGCGCCTGCTGCGCCTCGATCTCGGAGTGCTCGAGCGCCTGCCTGCTCAGGCGTCTGTGGCGTGATCTCGGCATAAATCACGCCGCAAAAATGTGTCGAAAGCCTGCCTCAAGCGTCTCTTCTCTTGCTCGAAACGACCTGCTGCCGCCATGCTCGGGGAGCGCGGATCATTCCGCGCGTGTTTCGGTCAAAGCTCGTTCTGCTTTCCGCTGGGCGGCCCGCGCCGCTCTGCTCAGGCTCACAAGGATATCGGTGTAGATGACTGACTACGATCTGTTGCTGGTAGGCGCAGGCCCGGCCCATCTCGGGGTTCTGCGGCGCTGGGCGCTGATCGAGCGGCCGGCGGGTCGCATCGGCCTGGTGGCCAGTGCCGAGCACACCTGGCACGTCGGCATGCTGCCCGGTTTGGTGGCGGGGCGTTATGGCGCCGAAGACTGCCAGATCGAGCTGACTGCGCTGTGCCAGGCCGCCCAGGTCGAGCTGATCGTCGCGCCGGTGATGGCGCTGGATGCCGCTACGCGGCAGCTGAGCCTGGGCGATGGTCGCGTGCTGCAGAGCAACTGGCTGTCGCTGAATACCGGCGACCGCGTCGCCTGTCCGCCCCGCGAGGGCGACGCGATGGAAGTGCTGGCGGTCAAGCCGGTGGACAGCTTCATCGCTGGCTGGCAGGCCTGGCAGCGTGATCCCCAGCCGTTGGCGATTCTCGGTGGCGGCGTGGCGGGCGTGGAAATGGCCCTGGCGCTGGCCGATCAGGTGCCGCAGTTGGCGCTGTTCTGTGGCGAACCGCTGCTGGCCGGCCACTGTGCCGGTTTGCGGATGCGCGCCTGGGGCCATCTGCGCATGCGCCGGGTGCAGGTGCGCGAGCATTGCCCGATCAGCCGCATCGACGGCGATTGCCTGATCAGTGGCGACGCGGCGGTGTGGCGCGGCGGCCGGCTGCTGCTGGCCAGTGGCGCCCAGGCGTTCCCATGGATCGCCGACAGCGGCCTGAGCTGCGATGGCGATGGTTTCGTGCACACCGCGCCGACCCTGCAGAGCCATTCCCACCCGCAGATCTTCGCCGTGGGCGATTGCGCCAACCTGCCTGGCGTGCGCAAGAGCGGCCTGTATTCCATGCGCCAGGTACCGGTGCTTGCCGCCAACCTGAGCGCCGCGCTGCGTGGCGGGCCGCTGCGCGACTTCAAGACCAGCGGCCAGCGCCCGCTGCTGCTGGCCAGTGGCGATGGCGGTGCCTTGTTCGGCTGGCGTCAGTGGAGCGCGGGCGGGCAGTTCTACGGGCGCTGCAAGGACTACTTCGACCGCGCCTTCGTCAAACGCCACAGCCTCAAGCGCTGATCGGCACTCTCCCGGAAGTCGACCCTCTGCTACCAAAGTGCCATAGCCCGGCGCATGATGAGGTGGTCAACTCGGCCGGGCGGCTGCCGCACCTCTACAGATACGCCCCGCGCTGCCGATGAGCTTAAACAAGGCTCGGCCCTTGCCGGCGCGCCCGCTGCGCCCGACATCCCGGCACTATAAAAATAATGAGGTTCGCCATGGGTTCTGGTTTTACGCATGACCGGCTGGCATTGGCCCTGCACGTGCTCGGCCTGCTCGCGTTGCTGGTGGTCTGGCAGCAGGTGCATCTGCCGCCCTATCTTGGCGCCATTGCGCTGCTGTTGCTGGCGCTGTGGCCGTGGTTCGGGCCCTGGCGCAAGGCTGCTGCGCCCGCCGACGCTGCGCCAGCAGCCTCGCTGGATGAGCTGAGCCGTAGCCTGTCGCAACACACCTGTCATAACGCCCTGTCGGCAGCTCAGGTGGCCTTCAGCGTGCAGCAGCTGGCCGGCAAGCTGCAGTCGCAGTTGGCCGCGGTCGAGCAGATCGGCGAAGGTGCCCATGCCGTAACTCGCACCGAGCAGAGCAATGCCGAACTTGCCGGCCAGACACTGGGCGCCGCGCAAACCGTGCGTACCAGCAGTGCCAGCGGCCAGGCCGAGCTGCAGCAGGCGATCAGCCGCATGCAGCAACTGAGTGCACAGACCGCTGCCAGCCGCGAGCTGATCGACGGGCTCAGCGCCCGTACCGAGCAGATCGAGCAGGTCACCCAGGTGATCCAGTCCATCGCCAGCCAGACCAACTTGCTGGCGCTCAATGCCGCCATCGAGGCCGCCCGTGCCGGCGAGCAGGGCCGCGGTTTTGCAGTGGTCGCCGATGAGGTGCGCAGCCTGGCCGGTCGCACCGCCACCGCCACCGGTGAAGTCGGGCAGATGGTCGCCGATATCCGCCAGCAGAGCACTGCGGTTGTCAGCCATATCCAGCGCCAGGCTGATGAGCTGGAAGCGGCCGCCCGGCAGATCGAATTCACTGGCGAGCAATTGCGCGGTATCGCCGACCTGGCGGCCGATGTGGACACACAGGTAGCGCAGATCAGTGCCGGTACGGCGAGCAACCACGAACACTTGGCCGAGCTGCTGGTGGCGGTCGAGCAGTTGCGCGGTGATGTGCGCAGCAGCGAAGACCAGACCCGTCAGTTGGGCAAGGCGGCCGAGCAGTTGGTCGGCCAGGCGGAAACCGTCAGTGAGCGGCTCGCCAGTGTCGGCCTGGACAGTTACCACCAACGCATTTACGACCTCGCGCTGGAAGGCGCTGCGGCGATTGGTCGCCAGTTCGAGGCCGATATTCAGGCCGGACGTATCAGCCTGGCGGATTTGTTCGACCGCCAGTACCAGCCGATCCCCAATAGCTTTCCGGCCAAGTTCAAGACCCGTTTCGACGGCTATGCGGATCAGGTCTTGCCTATCCTTCAAGAGCCGCTGCTCAAGCGCCACGAAGGCCTGGTGTTCGCCATTTCCACCACCCCGGAAGGCTATGTGCCGACCCACAACGAGGCGTTCAACCATCCGCCCACCGGTGATCGCGCCGTCGACACGGTGAAGAGCCGCAGCAAGCGGCTGTTCAACGACCGTACCGGCATCCGCTGCGGCAGCCACAAGCAGCGCGTGCTGCTACAGACTTACATGCGTGACACCGGCGAGCTGATGCACGACCTGTCCGTACCGATCCATGTGCAGGGCAAGCACTGGGGCGGTTTACGGCTGGGTTACAAGCCGGAGCCTTGAAAGGTGATTGTTTAGCATGTGGCTATCTGAAGGTGCAGTAATAACGATTTAACGCGACTATTGCCGCGTGCGAGCCTCGTTGGCATGTCTAGCCCGCTTTGCAGTTCAGCCCCTGTCATCGTTCTGCCTGCCTTGCACTCGCGGGGGCGGGCGCCCGAACCCACGGCGCTGCCACAGACGCTCACCTTCTGGGCGCTCTGGCATTGCCGCCACGCCCGCCCGCCGGATGTTCTTCTCGCTTCGCTATGATGCCGGGCTGCCCATGCAGCCGATAATTCGATCCGGGTCACCCGTGACGGTCGCCCATGGCTATATGAGAAGTCATCATGCAATTCGCTCCGCTGCAGGACGCCGAGGATTTCCTCGCGCAGAACCCCGATATCGAGCTGTTCGAGCTGTTTATCATCGACGGCAATGGTGTGCCGCGCGGCAAGCTGTTGCATCGCGACGAGTTATTGGCCGTATACCGCAGTGGCCGACCACTGCCGAGCACCATTCTTGGTCTGAGTATCAACGGCGATGACGTCGAGGATTCCGGCCTGGTCTGGGAGGTTGGCGACATCGACTGCCGTGCCTATCCCCTCGCTGGCAGCCTGGTGCGCCTGCCCTGGCGGCTGATCCCCACGGCGGCGGTGCAGGTCAGCATGCACCCACAGGAAGGCATGCCGGCCAGCATCGCCGACCCGCGCCATGTGCTGGTGCAGGTGATCGAGCGGCTACAGGCCGAGGGCTTTCACCCGGTGATGGCCTGCGAGCTGGAGTTCTACTTGCTCGATGCCAAACGCGACGCTCACGGCAACCCGCAGCCGGCCCTGGATGCCGATGGTGGGCGGCCGCGCAGTACCCAGGTTTATGGCCTGCGCGAGCTGGAGCAGATCGAACCGTTTCTGGCTGACCTGTATGCCGCGTGTAAGGCTCAGGGCATCCCCGCGCGTACGGCGATTTCCGAGTACGCGCCGGGGCAGGTGGAAATCACCCTGGAGCATGGCGATGCGTTGCAGGCCATGGATCAGGCCGTGCGTTACAAGCGCCTGGTCAAGGGCGTGGCCCACCGGCATGGCATGCAGGCCTGCTTCATGGCCAAGCCGTTCGATCACCTGGCAGGTACCGGCATGCACATGCATGTCAGCCTGAACGACGCCTCGGGCCGCAACCTGTTTGCCAGCGAGGCGCCTGCGGGTACGCCGCTGCTGCGTTACGCGGTTGGCGGCATGCTCGCCAGCCTGCTCGACTCGTTGCTGCTGTTCTGCCCCAACGCCAACTCCTACCGGCGTTTCCAGGCCAACAGCTACGCGCCGCTGGCGCCGACCTGGGGTGTGGATAACCGCACCGTCAGCCTGCGCGTGCCGGGTGGCCCGGCGTTCACGCGGCATATCGAGCACCGCATCTGCGGCGCCGACGCCAACCCTTATCTGGCCGCAGCGGCGATCCTTGCCGGTATCCACCGGGGTATCCGCGAGGAGCTGGATCCCGGCGAGCCTATCGAGGGTAACGGCTATGCCCAGGCCAAGACCCTGCTGCCTACCGACTGGCTGACCTCGCTGTGTGCGCTGCAGACCTCGACCTGGGCACCCGATGCGCTGGGTGCGGAGTTTCTGCGCGTGTACCTGGCGGTCAAGTGCGAGGAGCAGCGGCGCTTTATGGGTGAAGTCGGCGAGCAGGATTGGCGCTGGTACCTGACTCAGGCGTGAGCGTGCACAACATGATTATCGTGGCGCGCTCAGGCGGGCCGCTAAGGAACTGACATGAAAGACACGGCGACGGCAGCCGAGCGCAGCCCATCTTATTACAGCGCGAGCATCGACCAGGACAGCGACTACCCGAGCGTGCAGGGTGAGGTGCGCGTTGATGTGGCAATTATCGGTGGCGGCTTCACCGGCGTGGCCACTGCGGTCGAACTGGCCGAGCGTGGCCTCAAGGTGGCCGTGGTGGAAGCCAACCGCATCGGCTGGGGTGCCAGTGGGCGCAATGGCGGGCAGGTCACCGGCAGCCTGTCCGGCGACACCGCCATGGCCAAGCAGATGCGCAAGCGGCTGGGCGGCGAGGTCGACGACTTCATCTGGAACCTGCGCTGGCGCGGCCATGACATCATCGAGCAACGAGTGCGTCGCTACGGCATCGCCTGCGACCTCAAGCACGGCCACCTGCACGCGGCGATGAAACCCGCCCACCTCAACGAACTGCGTGCCTCCCACGACGAAGCGCTGCGCCGTGGCATGGAGGCCGACGTGACTCTGCTGGATGCCAGTGGCGTACGTGCCCACCTGGCCAGCGACCTGTACCTTGGCGCGCTGAAGAACACCCGCAACTTGCACCTGCATCCGCTGAACCTGTGTCTGGGCGAAGCGCGGGCGGCCCATAGCCTGGGCGCGCTGATTTTCGAGCACTCGCCGGTGCTGGAGATCGTCCACGGCGCCACGCCGACGCTGGTCACGGCCGAGGGGCGGGTGGTCGCCAATCAGGTAATGCTGGCCGGCGACGTGTACCACAAGCTGGAGCCGGAAACGCTCAAGGGCATGATCTTCCCGGCCATGGGCGGCATCGTTACCACCGCGCCGCTGGGCGAACTGGCGGCGCAGATCAATCCTCAGGATCTGGCCGTCTACGACTGCCGCTTCGTGCTCGATTACTACCGCCTGACCGCCGATGGGCGCCTGCTGTTCGGCGGCGGCGCCAACTACTCCGGGCGCGACTCGCGGGACATTGCTGCCGAGTTGCGGCCCGGCATCGAACGTACCTTTCCGAGCCTGAAAGGCGTGCCCATCGAGTTCCAGTGGAGCTGCGCCATGGGCATCGTGGTCAACCGCATCCCGCAGTTGGGCAAGTTGTCGCCCAATGTCTGGTACTGCCAGGGCTATTCCGGCCACGGCATCGCCACCAGCCACGTGATGGGCGAGATCATGGCCGAAGCCATTAGCGGAGAACTGGCACGTTTCGAGACCTTCGCAGGGTGTTCACACATCAAGGTGCCGATGGGCGACGTGTTCGGCAATCCGATGCTGGCGCTGGGCATGTGGTACTACCAACTGCTGGAGAAGCTGCGCTAGACGATCTGGTAAGAGCACGCGTCGTGCGGCGGACGCCGTTTATGCAGGATGGCCGCAATCGCTTCGCCCCGAGGTCGGGGCTCCTACGGGTGTGATGACTCTCCGCGATCTTGTAGGAGCCGCGCCCCCGCGGCGAATGGTGGCCATGACGCGGAGTTGCAGAATGGCCAGCATCGCATCGCCCGCAAGCGGGCTCCTACAGGGGGCACTTATGCGCGCTTGGGTTCTTCGTTTGGCTCTGGGGCTTCGTCGCGGTCGTCGATGAATTCGGTGCGCGGCGAGCCGTTGGCGTTGTGTTGGAACACGCGGCTGGGCTGGCCTTCGGCGTTGAACAGCACCTGACCGAGGCCTGCGGAATTCCACAACCGCTCACCTGCCTTGCTCTGCTTGGGAATGTGCGGGAACACCTGCATGCGGCGGCGCTTGGTCAGCCAGTTGAGGGGCGACCAGGGTGCGTACAGCCAGCGGTTGAGGCGGTCGAAGAGGTTGAGCAGGCGTTCCGGGAATTCGTTCTTCACGCCGCTGCTGGTGATCTGCCAGATGGTCGGCCCTTGGCGGCGATCACGGATCTGTACCTCGTAGAAGAACGAGTAGTGCACGTCTCCGGACAGCACCACGTAATCACCGGGGGTGCGCGAGTGACGGAAGATGTTGAGCATGACTTGGGCGGCGCCGCGGTGCGCCATCCAGTTTTCCGCGTCGACCATCAGCGGGTGCCCGGCCCAGCTGAACACCCGCTGCACCGCTTCGATCAGCTTGACCCCGAACATCGGCGCCGGAGATACGATGATCGCGGCGGGGTGGTCGAGCAGATCCTGCTGAAACTCACTCAGGGCTTCCCAGTCAAGCAGCCCGGAGGGGCGTTTGATGTTGCGCTCACTGCGCCAGCGCCGGGTGCGTGTGTCGAGTACCAGCAGCGCCGGTGTGCTGGGCAGCACGTAGTGCCATTGTTGGAATTTCATCAACTCGTCGATCAGGCGATCCTGAGCCGGGCTGCCAAAACCCAGCTCCCTGGCCTGCTCGCACAATTCACGGGTATTGCTCAGCGGCTCGGCGAAGGCGTCGGGGTTATTGCCCCAGCCCTGGCACAGCAGATAACCGATCAGCGCGTTGCCGATGATGCGCTTGGAGAAGGGATGGCCGTAGGCGGTCTCTTCCCACTGTGCGGAGAGGTTCCAGTCATCGGTGATGTCGTGATCGTCGAAGATCATCAGGTTCGGCAGGTGCGCCAATACTCGGGCAACCGGACCCAGACTGTCGACGAAGCCATCGATGCAGACCTGCTCCTGACGGTAGCGCTCGGCGTCCTCTTCGCTCAGTTCCGGCTGATCGAGGTCGATCAGCGTCCAGGGCGTCGGCGACCAGACCAGCAGGTACATGGCCAGCACTTCGGCCAGCGTCACCAGATGGTTGTCGGCGTTGCTGCTGGTGAAGATGGGCTTTTCGGTACCGCCGAAGAAGCGCTCGCGCAGCGTTTCGTTGGTCTTCAGCGCCGGCAGCAGATCGGCACGATGGTAATAGCTGGCTGGGTGCACGTAGAGGTCGGCGCTGTCTTCGACCACCGCACCCTCGAGTTTCTCGTGGTACAGGCCCAGGCGTTCGATCAGCTTGTGGACGGCGCGCAGCATCGGCCCGGCGACGTCATCGGCGTACACCTGATCACCGCTGTGCATCAGCAGAGCGGGGCGCTCGTGCGGTGCGTGGGCGGTGGCCAGCAGGCGGTCAGCGCAGAGCAGGCCATCCTTGGACGGGTGATGAGGCTTGCGGCAGGAGCCGTGCAGCAGATTGTCGATGCGCGAGCGCAGCACGAAGTTGGGCTGCGTCGCGCCGTCGTACAGCAGGTGCGTGGCCCAGTCGGCGATGCCCTGTTGGTCGTCGACCAGCAGGTCGTAGTCGATCCGTTCGTCCTGGGGCAGCGGGGTGTCGAGGTGCAGGTCGATCAGGTGGATGACCGCGTGCTCGCCGATCACCAGGCGCTGACAAGCATCATCACCCAGCGGGTAATCACGAGCGGCCTGTTCACCCGACGCGAGGCGCAGGGTCAGTTGCAGCGCGCGGCTGCCTACCAGCCACAGCACCAGGCGGCCAGGCTCCAGGCGCCGGAGAATCGGGCCAGCGAGTACGGCAGGCAGGTCGGTGGAGTCTTGAGTTTCTGGCAACGGCATCCGGGATCGCTTCCGGCCAGCACGGGGTCAGCCGGCAGGCCTTTATTTCAAGGAATGAATAGGGACATGGCGCTTAGCCATTGGTTCGGCTGTCACAAAAGCTTCATGTGGTTACTGGGCGGCCTGTCGCAGGCCATCGAGGTCGAGAATCTCGATCTCGCCGTAGGTCAGTCGCACGATGCCGCGGGCCTGCAGATCCTTGAGCACGCCGTTGGCTGTTTGTCTCGAAATGGCCAGCATCGCCGCCAGTTGCTCCTGCGCCAGGTGAATGATGCGCCGAGGCCCCTGCGTTTCGCCATAGTCTTCGGCGATCAGCAGCAGGCGCCTGGCCAGACGCTGCGCAGCGGGCAGCAGGCTCATCTCTTCCAGGGCGATGAACGCCAGGCGTACCTTGTGGGCCATCAGCAGGGCGATGTCACGCCAGTAGGCGGGATTGGCCTCGAGGAGACTCAACAGGCCGGCCTGGGGCACGTGCAGCAGGCTGCTGGCGCCCTCGGCGAAGGCATCGTGAGTGCGTGGTTGGCTGTCGAACAGGGCGATTTCGCCGAACCAGTGCGGCGCTTCCACCAGAATCAGTAGCGCTTCCTTGCCTTGGGCATCCACCGTACCGACGCGCATGGCGCCGGACAGCACGGCATACAGGCCGCTGGGTGAGTCGCCACGGCTAAACAGACGTTGCCCGGCCTCCAGATGCAATTGCCGACCTTGGCTCACCAGCGCCTGCTGCAACGCCTGCGGCAGTGCGGCAAACCATTGGCCTTGAAGCAGAACGGCATGCAGATCGGTCATGGATGTTCCGGTTTGTCGGCTAGCTGACAGTGCTGGCGAGATGGCAGCGCCATTATGCGATGACACGCACCCGTGAGGATAACAACAATGAAAACCCTGGTGGATCACCTCGCCCAGTACGCGGCCTATCACCGCGATCGGCGCAATATCGTCACCCATTTCGTCGGCATTCCGATGATCGTCCTGGCGGTCACCGTACTGCTGTCGCGCCCGGGCGTGGCGGTTTCAGGGCTGTGGCTGTCACCGGCGTTGGCCGTGGCGCTGGTGACGACGCTGTTCTACCTGCGCCTGGACTTTCGCTTCGGTGTGGTGATGGGCGCGTTGCTGGGGCTGTGCGTCTGGTTCAGCGCCGGGCTGGCGATGGGCGGCACGGCACTGTGGCTGAGCGCGGGGTTGGGGTTGTTCGTGGTGGGCTGGATCATCCAGTTCGTCGGCCATTTCTACGAAGGCCGCAAGCCGGCGTTCGTTGACGACGTCATGGGGCTGATGATCGGGCCATTGTTCGTGGTCGCTGAAGCGGCTTTTTTGCTCGGCCTGCGCCAGGAGATTGAGCATGAAGTTGTCCAGCGTGCTGGCCCGACGCTGATTCGCGAGCGTGGGGTGGTTTGACCGGGCTTTTATAAGACGAAAGCGGTCATCTGCTGCGGGGTTCGATCTGATCGTTCCTCACGCTCCGCGTGGGAATGCCTGCAGGGACACTCTGCGTCCGGTGTCGAGGCCTAGCGGGCGCAGAGCGCCCTGGATTGGGCTCCCACGCTGGAGCGTGGGAGCCATCATCAAGCGGACGGTGAGCAGAGCTTTCTTTTTGTAGGAGGGGCTTTAGCCGCGAGCTCTTTACACCTAGCTAAGCAAAATCGAGGCTAAAGCCTCTCCCACAAAAGCTCTGCTCACCGGCTGCTTACGCCACATCTCAGCCGCTAGAAACCACCGCGCAGCGCCAGGTCTGCGCCGAGCAACAGCAGGCCGATAAAGAACCAGCGTTTGAAGCGCTCCGGGCTGATGCGGCGGCGCAGCCATTGGCCGCCGGCCATGCCCAGCAGGGCTGGCAGCAGTGCCAGAGCGGACATACCTAGCACTGCAGGTTGCAGCAGCTCGCCACTGTGGCCGAGGCTCAGGGCCAAGGCAATGGTCGACACGCTGAAGGAAATCCCCAGGGCCTGCACCAGATCGTCTTTTTCCAGGCCAATGGCTTGCAGATAGGGCACCGCCGGAATCACGAACACGCCGGTGACGGCGGTAATCGCTCCGGTAATGGCGCCGATCAACGGGGCGAGCCAGCTTTCATGAGCCGGCGTCACCGTGAAGCGCACCGATGCCAGCCCCAGTACCGCATAGAGGATCAGCGCCAGGCCCAGCCAGCGCGTGGCATTTGGCATGCTCTGGCTCTGCAGATAGAAGCCGATGACCAAGGTGCCGGCCACGATGCCCAGCAGCAGTGGCCATAGGCGGCGCATCATCGGCAGCGGGCTGCGACCATCACAGAGTTGCCAGATGTTGGTGACCATCGACGGGATGATCAGCAGCGCCGCTGCCTGCATCGGCGTCATCACCAGACCCAGCAGGCCGACCGCGATGGTCGGCAGCCCGAGGCCGACCACACCCTTGACCATGCCGGCGAGCAGGAAGGTGAGCAGAATCAGCGGCAGGTAGGTGACGAGACCGTCGAAGGTGAGCATGGGCGAGCGTCCGTTGCAGGTAGGCCCTTATGGTAGGCGAAGGCGCAAACAAAAACGCCCTGGCTGTTTGGCCAGGGCGTTTCGACTTGAAGCTTATCGCGTGCCGCTTATGGCTGAACACCCGTGCTGACCGGCTTGCCGCCCTTGGGTTTGAAGTACAGCGTGGTGCCGCGGCTGAGGTTATCCAGGCTGAGGTGATCCTTGGCCACTTCGGCTTCGATCAGTTCGTCCTGGCCTTCGACCTTCAGAGTGATGCGGGTGATGGCGCCGAGCAGGCGGATGTCACGCACTTCACCAGCCTGATGACCTTCCAGTGCCTCGGTCGACAGGCTCACTTCGTGCGGGCGGAACAGCACGTGGTGATCGTCGCCGACATACAGACGGTTGGCGTCACCGAGGAAGTGGTAGACGAAGTCGCTGGACGGCTTCTCGTATACCTCGGCGGGCGAGCCGATCTGTTCGACCACGCCCTTGTTCATCACCACGATGCGGTCAGCCACTTCCATGGCTTCTTCCTGGTCGTGGGTCACGAACACGCTGGTCAGGTGCACTTCTTCGTGCAGGCGCGCCAGCCAGCGGCGCAGCTCTTTACGCACCTTGGCGTCGAGGGCGCCGAAGGGTTCGTCTAGCAGCAGTACCTTGGGCTCCACCGCCAGGGCGCGGGCCAGGGCGATACGCTGGCGCTGGCCACCGGAAAGCTGTTCCGGGTAGCGGTCGGCCAGCCAGTCGAGCTGCACCAGGTCGAGCAGGTCGTGAACCTTCTTCTTGATCACGTTCTCGTTCGGGCGCTCGCCCTTGGGCTTCATGCGCAGGCCGAAGGCGACGTTGTCGAACACGGTCATGTGGCGGAACAGGGCGTAGTGCTGGAACACGAAGCCGACCTTGCGATCACGCACGTCTTGCTCGGAAACGTCTTCACCGTGGAACACGATGCTGCCGGTGTCCGGGACTTCCAGGCCGGCGATGATGCGCAGCAGGGTGGTCTTGCCGCAGCCGGACGGGCCCAGCAGGGCCACCAGCTCACCGCTGTTGATGTTCAGGTTGATGTCGTTGAGCGCCTTGAACTGGCCAAAGTGCTTGTTGATGCCTTGAACTTGAATACTCATGGGTTACACCTGTCGTTCTGTCTGGCCGGTTCGCGCAAGAGCGCGGCGCCGGCGGAATGATTCAATCGTCCTGATTCGTCTTGAGCTGCCGGCTCAAGCGCGCTTCGCTCCATTGGCGAAGCAGCAACACGACCAGGGCCATGACCAACAACAGGATGGCCACGCTGAACGCGGCGACGATGTTGTATTCGTTGTAGAGAATCTCGATGTGCAGTGGCAGCGTGTTGGTGTAACCGCGGATGTGCCCGGAAACCACCGATACCGCACCAAACTCGCCCATCGCCCGCGCCGTGCAGAGCACCACGCCGTAGACCAGCGCCCATTTTACGTTAGGCAGCGTGACATGCCAGAACATCTGCCAGCCATTGGCGCCGAGCAGGCGTGCGGCTTCCTCTTCGGTAGTGCCCTGTTCTTCCATCAGCGGGATCAGTTCGCGTGCGACGAAGGGGAAGGTCACGAAGATGGTCGCCAGGACGATGCCCGGTACGGCGTAGATGATCTGCAGGTTCTGATCCTGCAGGTACGGCGCCAGCTTGCTCTGCGCGCCGAACAGCAGCACGTAGATCAGACCGGCGACCACCGGCGATACCGAGAACGGCATGTCGATCAGAGTCACCAGCACGCTCTTGCCGCGGAACTCGAACTTGGTCACCGACCAGGCCGCCGCGACACCGAATACCAGGTTCAGCGGTACGGAAATGGCCGTGGCCAGCAGGGTCAGCTTGAGCGCGGAAATGGCGTCCGGCTCGCGGATCGCCTCCCAGAAAAATTCCAGGCCACGGCTCAGACCCTGGGTGACGACGATGTACAGCGGCAGCACGAGAATCACCGCGAACACCGCCCAGGCGATGACGATCAGGGTGATGGCGCCGGGGGGGCGGCGTACCGGGCGCGCAGCCGCGTTCTTGCTAAGGGTTGCAAGGCTCATGACGGGCTCCTCAGATTTGCGGCTGAATGCGGCGCTGCAGCAGGTTGATCAGCAGCAGCAGGACGAACGAGACCACCAGCATCAGCACGCCAATGGCGGTGGCGCTCGGGTAGTCGTACTGATCCAGCTTGGAGACGATCAACAGCGGCAGAATCTCGGTCTTCATCGGAATGTTGCCGGCGATGAACACCACGGAGCCGTACTCACCGACACCACGGGCGAAGGCCAGGGCGAAGCCGGTGATCCAGGCGGGCAGCAGGCTTGGCAGCAGCACGTGCCAGAACACCTGAAGAGGTTTGGCGCCCAGGCAGGAGGCCGCTTCTTCGACTTCCTTGGGGAAATCGGCGAGTACCGGCTGCAGGGTGCGCACCACGAACGGCAGGGTCACGAACACCAGTGCCAGGGTGATGCCCAGCGGCGTGTAGGCGATCTTGAAGGGGAACAGCGAGCCGATCATGCCGTTGGGCGCGTACAGCGCGGTCAGTGCGATACCCGCGACCGCAGTGGGCAGGGCGAACGGCATGTCGACCATGGCATCGATGATGCGTCGGCCGGGAAAGGTGTAGCGCACTAGTACCCAGGCAATGATGGTGCCGAGGATGCCGTTGAGCAGCGCCGCCGCCAGGGCGGTGCCGAAGGAAAGTTTGAGGGAGAACAGCACCTGGCGGTTGGTGATCAGGTTCCACCATTGCTCCAGCGACAGCTGCAGCGAGAACAGGAACATGGCACCCAGCGGAATCAGCACCACCAGCGCGAGATAGGTCAGGGTGTAGCCCAGAGTCAGCCCGAAGCCGGGTATGACCGAGGAGGTTCGACGAGACATGGAGAGTCCTTTTTAATCAGGTCGCAGAGCAAAGCCCGCCAATCCTTCAGGAGTGGCGGGCTTCGTCGATAAGGCGTGGCTTACTGATTGATCTTCTTGAAGATGTCGTCGAACACGCCGCCGTCGTCGAAGTACTTAGGCTGTGCGGAGGCCCAGCCACCGAAGTCCTTGTCGATGGTGACCAGATCCAGATCCTTGAACTGATCCTTGAACTCGGCTGCCACTTCGGCGTTACGCGGACGGTAGAAGTTCTTCGCGGCGATGCGCTGGCCTTCTTCGCTGTACAGGTACTGCAGGTAGGCTTCGGCTGCCTTGCGGGTGCCTTTGCGGTCGACGTTCTTGTCGACGACTGCTACCGGCGGTTCGGCGAGGATGGACAGCGACGGGGTGACGATTTCCAGTTGGTCGCCGCCTTCTTCGGCCAGCGACAGGTAGGCTTCGTTTTCCCAAGCCAGCAGCACGTCGCCCAGGCCACGCTGTACGAAGCTGATGGTCGCGCCGCGGGCACCGGTGTCGAGAACCGGCGCGTGACGGTACAGCTCGGTCACGTATTCCAGGGCTTTTTCGTCGCTGCCGTATTTCTTCTTGGCGTAAGCCCAGGCAGCGAGGAAGTTCCAGCGTGCACCACCGGAGGTTTTCGGGTTCGGGGTGATGATTTCGACGCCATCCTTGACCAGGTCATCCCAATCCTTGATGCCTTTCGGGTTGCCCTTGCGAACCAGGAACACGATGGTCGAGGTGTACGGGGTGCTGTTGTCGGCCAGGCGTTTCTGCCAGTCCTTGTCGATCAGCGGCTGGTTCAGGTTGATCGCGTCGATGTCGCCTGAAAGCGCCAGGGTCACCACGTCGGCCTGCAGGCCGTCGATAACGGCACGCGCCTGTTTGCCCGAGCCACCATGAGACTGCTGGATGGTCAGGGCTTCGTTGCCTTGTTCCTGCCAGTGCTTGTTGAAGGCCTTGTTGAATTCGACGTACAGCTCACGGGTCGGGTCGTAGGACACGTTGAGCAGGGTCTGGGCGGAAACCGGGCCGGCTACTAGGGCGCTGGCGAGTGCAGCGAGTGCGAAACGGCGAATGGACATGGTGGAGCTCCTCGATACTGAATACGGTGTTGGCGTGTTGGGCTTTGTTTTTTCGATGTCAGGTCTCAGCGCGACATTCGTGGGTTACATCGGCAGTAGCGATAGGGGTTCATGGTGAGTCTCATGTGCGGCCCGTCGTCGGGTTGGCGAAACAGCGATCAGGCGTTCTTGCTACCGGATGGCTGCAGGCGGAATTTTTCCTTGCGCTCGATCTGTACTACCTGACCGTTGTGCACGGTGATCTCTACCGAGCCGAACTTCAGGCCGTTCAGGGCGCTTTGGATCTCACGCAGGATGGTGGCGTCATCCTGGCCTTCCAGGTTGCGAAGGGTTGCGGTCATGGCTAAAGGCTCCTTGCCCTCGTTCTCGGTGCGACGGCTGTCGGCTGCGGGGCGTGGAGCGGATACTAGGGAATCTGAAATATTCTTAAAAATACTGTTTAAGAACATTTATATTTCTTCTGGGTATATAGCCGATTTATGGTCATCACAGATCGCTATTTGCTTATGAGGAATAAGCAAATAAGTTCTTATTCTTTTTGGTTTCTGTTTTGCCCTCCTACACTGCACGGCATGCAGAGGTGAATGCACAGGGTGCAGATGCAACTGCACACGATGCACTTACAGCTGCACGACATGCAGATACGGGAGGCGCCGCGATGCGCAGTGAAGCGATTCGATACCTGATAGTGCCGGGCTGGCAGGGCTCGGGCGACGACCATTGGCAGAGCCACTGGCAGCGCAGCCTGCCCAATAGTGCGCGGGTCGAGCAGCTGGACTGGCTGACGCCGCGCCGCGAGGATTGGGTTGCCGCTCTGGAGAGGCAGATCCTCGCCGACCCGAGGCCGGCGATTCTCATCGCCCACAGCCTGGGTTGCGTCACCGTCGCTCACTGGGCGGCGCAGGCGCCAGTGGCATCGCTGCGCCGGGTGCGCGGTGCGCTACTGGTCGCTCCGGCCGATGTACAGCGCCCCAATTGCCCCGAAGCGCTGCGCAATTTCGCGCCGATTCCTCGGCACCTGCTGCCATTCCCCAGCCAACTGGTCGGCTCCGACAACGACTCGGCGGCCAGTGCCGCGCGCGCCATCGAACTGGCCCGCGAATGGGGCAGCGAGACCGCCATCCTCAGCGGCGCCGGGCACATCAACGTGAAATCCGGGCACCAGCGCTGGGAGCAGGGCTTCGCCTATCTGTTCCGGTTGCAGAGCCGCATAGAGCAGCAGATGCGCCGCCGCGCCTGACAACTGCTGCCGCCGCGCCATACAGGGTGCGGCTTGAACGCGCTTTACCAAGCCCATTTTCCATCGGCCGTTCGCGGCCTGCCGTCAAAGAGAGTGATTTATGAGCCTGTCATCGGCTGGCGACCAGTCGCTGCTGATTTTTCCCGATGCGGACAAGAGCCCGCTGAGTATTCGTGCCAAGGCGCTGGTGTTCATCGACCCCCGAACCCGGCAATTGCGCGAAGAAGTCGAACGCCTGGCCGGTCTGCCCGTGCCGATCCTGATCCAGGGCGAAACCGGTACTGGCAAAGAGTTGCTGGCGCGGCACATTCACCGGGCCAGTGAGCGCCCCGGCCTGTTCGTCGCCCTGAGCTGCAGCGGTTTGAGTCTCAACCACGCCGAGGCCGAGTTGTTCGGCTACGTGGCCGGTGCCCATCAGGGTGCGCCGAGCAGCCGCGCCGGCTGGCTGGGCTCCGCCAACGGCGGCACCCTCTATCTGGACGAAATCGCCGACCTGCCGCTGCCCCTGCAGGATCAGTTGCTCAGTGTGCTGGAGACCGGCGAAGCCTGGCGAGTTGGCGCTGCACAGCCGACCCCGCTGGATGTGCGCCTGGTGGCCGCCACCAGCATCGACCTGTGGCAGGCCGTGAAGGCTGGCAAGTTCGACGAGCGCCTGGCCCATTACCTGAGCGATGGCCGCCTCGAGTTGCCGCCGCTGCGCGAGCGGGTTGGCGACGTGCTGCCGCTGGCCGAATACTTCCTGGGTATCTACGCCCAGCGTCTGCGCCTGCCGCTACCAGGCATCAGCCTCGCCGCCCAGGCCGTGCTCGAACGGCACGACTGGCCGGGCAACACCCGTGAGCTGGAGAACGTCGTGCACTTCGCGCTGCTGGTTTGCGGTGCCGACGAGATCGAGGCGCAACACCTCAACTTGCCAGCAGCAGCGCCGTTGAAACGCATCGAACACGCCCTCGAGCAGTTGATCGATGACGGCGACGCCGCCCAACTCGCCGCCCTGCGCGAATTGCTGCGGCGTGCTGAGGCAAGGGCGCCGGTGCTGGCGGCTTCCTGATACGACACTGTGTGAGCGGGTGGTTAAAAGGCGGAAGCAGACGTTCGCGTAACTTGTGGGAGGGGCTTTAGCCGCGAGCTCTTCACGCCTAGACAGGCACAATCGCGGCTAAAGCCCCTCCCACAAAAGCAGCAGCGCGCGATGTCCGCTTGCGCCCCCTCGTAGCCATTTGTATTACTGGGCCCGTTGCGCCTTACGACGCCAACAGCGATACCGATTTGACCTGCGCCCACAGCGGTCGCCCGGCGCGGATATCCAACTGGTCGAAGGAGTAGCGGGTGATGCGCGCAATGATGCGTTGCTCGCCGAGCTGCAGTTCGACCAGGCGGTGCGCTGGATTGGGCAGCTCGAACCAGCGTTCGACCGTCGCCGGCAGCAGGTTGAGCACGCTGCTGTCCCGGGCCTGTTCCAGGCTCAGGCTGACGTCACGGGCCTTGATCTTGATCCGCACCTGACGGCCTGCCGGCAACGGCGCGTGGGCCAGCCGCAGGCAGGCCGTGCTGCCAGGCAGCCTGATATCGAGCAGGTCGTAGTGCGCGTCGTGCCGCTCGACCTGGCCTTCGATCACTGCCTCGGCATCGTCCTCGAAGATGAAGGGCAGGTCGCTGCGGATCAGCGTTTCCTTGAGTGGCCCGCTGGCCGTGACCCTGCCTTCGTCGAGCACCACCAGATGATCGGCGAGACGCGCCACTTCATCCGGCGCGTGGCTGACGTAGAGGATCGGGATATCCAGCTCGTCGTGCAGGCGTTCCAGGTAGGGCAGCACTTCGCCCTTGCGTTTGAGATCCAGCGCCGCCAGTGGCTCGTCCATCAGCAGCAGGCGCGGGCTGGTGAGCAGGGCGCGGGCCATGCCGACGCGCTGGCGCTCACCGCCGGAGAGACGATCCGGCAGCCGCTCCAGCAAATGCTCGATGCCAAGCAGTTCGACCGCCTGCTCCAGAGGTACACGCCGCTCGGCCTTGGCGATGCGCTTGAAACCGAATTGCAGGTTGCGCAACACCGAGAGGTGGGGAAACAGGTTGGCGTCCTGAAATACGTAGCCGACCTGGCGCTGGTGGGCCGGCAGCCAGATGCCGCTGGCGCTGTCCTGCCAGGTCTCGCCATTGATCTGCAGGTAACCGCTGCCCGGTCGTTCCAGGCCGGCGACGCAGCGCAGCAGGGTGGTCTTGCCCGAACCTGAGTGGCCGAACAGGGCGCTGACACCGCGCCCGGGAAGCTGCAGGTCGACGTCCAAGGTGAAGCCGGGATGCGTCAGGCTGAAACGGGCGTGGATGCGGGAATCGCTCATGTCCAGGCCTTCTGGCCGCGGCGGCCGCTGGAGTAGAGCGCCAGCAGCACCAGGAAGGAGAACGCCACCATGCCGCCCGCCAGCCAGTGGGCCTGGGCGTACTCCATGGTTTCCACGTGGTTGTAGATTTGCACCGAAGCCACCTGGGTCTTGCCGGGAATGTTGCCACCGATCATCAGCACCACGCCGAACTCACCGACGGTGTGGGCGAAACCGAGGATCGCCGCAGTGAGAAAGCCCGGCCTGGCCAGTGGCAGCACCACGCTGAAGAACGTGTCCCAGGGGCCTGCGCGCAGTGTCGCGGCTGCTTCCAGAGGCGCACGGCCCATGGCTTCGAAGGCGTTTTGCAACGGCTGCACCACGAACGGCAGGGAATAGAACACCGAGCCAATCAGCAGCCCGGTGAAGGTGAAGGTCAGGGTGCCCAGGCCGAGTGCCTGGGTCAGTTGGCCGAAGAATCCGTTGGGTCCCATGCTGATCAGCAGGTAGAAGCCGATCACCGTCGGCGGCAGCACCAGCGGCAGGGCGACGATGGCGCCGATCGGTCGCTTCAGCCAGGAGTCTGTACGCGACAGCCACCAGGCGATGGGCGTGCCGACCAGCAGCAATAGCACCGTGGTCAGAGTGGCCAGTTCCAGAGTGAGGAGAATGGCGGCAAAGTCGTTGGGCCCCAGGGGCATGCAATGGCCTTTTAGCTGTGGTGGAGGGAAAAAGCGCCGGAGCCGGCTGCTGATCTTCCGACTTGGGCTCCGGCATTTCAAATCGATGGCTGCAAAGTGGCGATAGCGGCCGGTGAGCAGAGCTTTTGTGGGAGAGGCCGGGCGGCGATCCGCTTTAGCCTCGATTTTGCTTAGCTAGGTGTAAAGAGCTCGCGGCTAAAGCCACTCCTACAAAAAGAAAGCTCTGCTCACCGGCCGCTATCGCCTTACTGCATCCGCTCGCAAGGTCGTTAACAGGCCATTTTAGAGCTGGTAACCGTAGGCCTTGATGATTTCGGCGGCTTTAGGCCCTTTCAGGTAATCGACCAGCGCCTTGGCAGCCGGGTTGCTTGCGCCTTTCTTGAGGATGAGCGCGTCCTGGCGGATCGACTCGTACATCGTTTCGGGCACTACCCAGGCCGAACCGCTGGTGATCTGGCCATCCTTGTACACCTGGGAAAGCGCAACGAAGCCCAATTCGGCGTTGCCGGTGGAGACGAACTGCAGCGCCTGGGTGATGTTCTGTCCTTCGACGATCTTGCCCTTCAGGGCCTCGCTAAGGCCCAGTTTGGCCAGTGTCTGGGTTGCGGCCAGGCCGTAGGGCGCAGCCTTCGGATTGGCGATGGACAGGTGCTTGAAGTCGCCTTTCTCGAGCACGGCGCCCTGGTCATCGACGACGCCTGCTTTCGGCGACCACAGCACTAGCTTGCCAATGGCATAGGTGAAGCGCGAACCGTCCACGCTCTGGCCTTCTTTCTCGAGCTTGGCTGGGGTGCTGTCATCGGCGGAGAGAAAGACCTCGAAGGGCGCGCCGTTGCTGATCTGTGCGTAGAACTGTCCGGTGGCCCCGTAGGAGGCCTGCACGCTGTGCCCAGTGTCCTTCTCGAACTCGCTGGCAATCGCCTGCATCGGCGCGGTGAAGTTGGCAGCGACCGCTACCTGCACCTGATCGGCAAGGGCGTTACCCGCCATGGCCAGGCTGGCGCAAAGAACGAAAAGCGGACGAACGAGGCGGTTACGCATGGACGGCTCCTGAGGGTGTGGGCCACCAACGGCGGCCACTTGCGGTAACGCTATATACAAAAATATATGGCGATAGGGAAGTGAAACCGTCAGTTCGCTCATCACAGTGAGCCGATCTCTTTCAGTGCCAGAACGAAAAATGCCAGTCAGATCACCTGACTGGCATTTTCGAGACCACCCTATAGCGGGCTGTCAGATCACTTCAGCCATTCGGCGACGCGATCCGGGTTCTTGGCAATCCACTGCTTGGCCGCTTCTTCCGGCTTCACGCCATCACGAATGGACAGCATCACCGCGCCCACTTCCTCGGCGCTCCACGACAGCTTCTTGAGGAAGGCCGCGGCTTCTGGCGCCTTGGCTTCCAGGCCTGGGTTGGCCACGGTGTCGACGTGCTCGGCTTCGCCGAAGACGTTTTTCGGGTCTTCCAGGAAGCGCAGTTTCCATTGCGCGAACATCCAGTGCGGGATCCAGCCCGTCACCACGATTGGCTTCTGATCTTTCTCAGCGCGGGTCAGGGCGGTGGCCATGCCTGGGCCCGAGCTCGGCATCAGCTTGATGCTCTTGAGGTCGTACTCCTTGATCGCGTCTTCGGCGCGGCGCATCACGCCGGCGCCGGCATCGATACCGGTAATCTTGCCGTCGAAGTCCTTGGCGTATTTCTCCAGGTCAGCGATGGTCTTGGCTTCTACGTAATCCGGCACGATCAGACCGATCTTGGCGCCGTCGTAGTTGGTGCCCAGGACGGTGACCTTGTCCTTGAGCTTCTCGAAATATTCGCCATGGGTGGCTGGCAGCCAAGCGGAGAGGGTGGCATCGAGGTCACCGCGGGCCACGCCCTGCCACATGATGGCGGGTTCGACCGGCTGCAGGGTGACGTCGTAACCGAGTTTGGTCTTGAGAATTTCGCCAGCGACGTGGGTGACGGCGACGCTGTCGTCCCAGCCATTCACGTAGCCGATTTTTAAAGCGGGTTTGTCCGCCGCCATGGCGCTGGACATGCCCATGGCCAGGGCGGCGACGCCGAGGCTCTGCAGGCAGAGGCGTTTAAAGTTATGCATAGGTCTTGCTCCGTCAGTGAGTGGCAGTTCAGTTGGTTTACTGGCTCGTTCTGATTGCGGGCCTTGCGGCACCGGCTGTGCAGAGCAGGGCATGGCCCTGGTGAAACCGGGCGCATGGGAGGCACGCCTCCCAGCGGACGGGCGATGCATCTTGCGTCGCCTGTCTGTACCTGACCCGGCTGCCAGCAGTCGGGTCGCGGTGAGTGCGGACTCGTTTAAAGCCCGACGAATTTCTTCACGGCAGCAACGCCGTCTTTGCCGTCGAAAGTGGTCACGCCTTCCAGCCAGGCGTCGAGCGCCTGCGGGTTAGCCTTGATCCACTCCTTGGCGACGTCGGCCGGGTCTTTCTTCTCCAGCACTTTTTCCATCAGCTGGCTTTCGATATCGACGTTGAATTGCAGGTTGTTGAGCAGCTTGCCGACGTTGGCGCAGCGCTCTTCGTAATCGGGCGGTACCACGGTGTAGACCTTGGCGGCGCCATAATCCGGGCCGAACACGTCATCACCACCGGACAGATAGGTGATGTCCTGCTGAGTGTTCATCGGGTGCGGTGCCCAGCCGAGGAAGACCACTGGCTCCTTCTTGCGAATCGCGCGCTGCACCTGCACCAACATGCCGGCCTCGCTGGACTCGATCATCTTGAAGTCGCCGAGATCGAAGGTGTTGCCCTTGATCATGCCGTCGATCAACAGGTTGCCGTCGTTACCCGGCTCGATGCCGTAGATCTTGCCGCCCAGCTGATCCTTGAACTTGGCGATGTCCTGAAAGCTCTTCAGGCCCGCTTCGGCGGCGTAGGTCGGCACGGCCAGGGTGTACTTGGCGCCTTCGAGGTTGGCCTTGGGCAGTACCTTGACGCTGTTGTCCTTGGTGAACGGCTCGATCACCGAGTCCATCGACGGCGCCCAGTAACCGAGGAACACGTCGATCTGCTTGTTCTTCACGCCGGTGAAGGCGATTGGCACCGAGGCCATGGTCTTGCGCGGCGTGTAGCCGAGGCCTTCGGTCAGCGTCATGGCGACACCAGTGGTAGCAGCGATGTCGGCCCAGCCGATCTCGGCGAAACGCACCTGCTTGCAGCTGGCCGGCTCTTGAGCCCAGGCGCCCTGCATCAACACGCAGGACAGCACACCTACGCCCGCCACCTTGTAAAAGTTGTTCATCCGCGGATCCTTGTAGAGTTGAAAGAACGCTGAGTATGGCCGCTTACTGACGCTGCAGACGAGCGCTCAGCCAGTTGAACCAACCGGCACGGTTCGCCGCGGTTTGCGGGGTGCCGAAGCTCTCGGTGATACGGTCGAGGATGATCGCCAGTAGAACCACGGCCATGCCGCTTTCGAAGCCCAGGCCGATGTCCAGACGCTGGATACTGGCCAGTACGTCGTTACCCAGGCCGCCAGCGCCGACCATCGAGGCAATGATCACCATCGACAGGGCCATCATGATGGTCTGGTTGACGCCCGCCATGATCGACGGCATCGCGTTGGGCAGTTGCACCTTGAACAGCAGTTGGCGACCGTTGCAGCCGAACGACTGGCCGGCCTCGACGATTTCCTTGTTGACCTGGCGAATGCCCAGACTGGTCAGGCGTACCGCCGGCGGCATGGCGAAGATCACCGTGGCGATGATGCCGGGCACGCGTCCGAGGCCGAACAGCATGGCTGCCGGGATCAGGTAGACGAACGCCGGCATGGTCTGCATGAAGTCCAGAATCGGCCGAATGATGGTCGACACGCGCTCGCTCTTGGCCGCCCAGATGCCCAGTGGAATGCCCATCAGCAGGCTGATCAGGGTCGCCGAGAAGGTCAGGCCGAGGGTCACGACGGTCTGTTCCCAGAAGCCGGTCATGACGATCAGTACGAAGGCGATGGCGGTGAACACCGCGAAGCGAAAGCCGATGCGCCACAGGCCGAGGGCCACGAAGATGGCGATCAGCAGCCAGGCCGGGGGCAGCATGAGTACCGCCTCGATACCTTCGGAAAAGCCGCTGACCACGCTGCCGATGCTGTCGAAGGCGCCGCTGTAGTTATCCAGCAGGTGTTGTACCGAGTCATTGACCCAGCTGCCCAGATCCAGTTTCTCGCTCATGTCATTCTCCCTGCAGACGAGTCAAGAGGCGGCCTTTGCTGATGGCGCCGCTGTAATTGCCGTCCTGGTCGACCACCGGGATCGGCCCCTCGTTGTCCACCAGGCGACCGATCACCTGATCCAGTGGCATGTCCTCGGGAACCGGATTGATTTCCTTGAGAACAGCCTGATTCAACGAACAGGATTCACCGCCTTCGACCAGCAGGGCGATCTTCTCCAGGCTGATGGAGCCCTGGAACTTGTTGTCTTCGTCGACGATGAAGGCGTAGTGCTTGTCCTGCTCCTGCAACTCACGGCAAACGGTTTGCGCGTCGGGCGCTTTGCCGTTGTGCACGTAGATCGGCACGCTGTCCGACTTGAGCTGGCCAGCGGTGAGATAGCGGCTGGTGTCGACCGTATCGAAGAAGTTGCGCACGTATTCGTTGGCAGGATTGTCGATAAGTTCCTGCGGCGTGCCGACCTGAATCAGCTTGCCGCCTTCCATGATGCCGATGCGATTGCCGATGCGCATGGCCTCCTCGATATCGTGAGACACGAAGATGATGGTGCGGCGGTCGGTCTTCTGCAGCTCCAGGAGGATGTCCTGCATCTCGCGGCGCTTGAGCGGGTCGAGGGCTGAAAAGGCCTCATCCATGATGATCATCGACGGGTCGACGGCCAGGGCGCGAGCCAGGCCGACACGCTGTTGCATGCCGCCCGAGAGCTCGTGGGGGAATTTGTTGGCGAAGGTATCCAGGCCGACCTGGGTGAGCACCTGCATGGCGCGCTCTTCGCGCTCCTTGCGACCCTTACCGGCCACTTCGAGGCCGAAGGCGGCGTTGTCCAGAACGGTACGCGAGGGCATCAGTGCGAAGGACTGAAAGACCATGCTCATGTCGCGGCGGCGCAGTTCGATCAGTTGATCCTTGGGCAGCTTGGCGACGTTCTGCCCGTCGATGAAGACATCTCCGGCAGTCGGTTCGACCAGCCGATTGATCAGGCGGATCAGGGTCGATTTACCGGAGCCGGAAAGGCCCATCAGGACGAAAATTTCACCTTCCTCGACGCTGAACGAGACGTCGCTGACGCCGATGACGGCGCCTTTCTCGGCGAGAATTCTATCTTTGCTCCAACCCTGCTTTAGCAGGTCGATGGCTTCTTGCGGTTTGTCGCCGAACACCTTGTAGAGGTTCTCGACAACGATTTTTCCAGACTGCATGGGATGGTTCCCCTTCAGTAGACATCCAGAGCAGCTACACGCAGCCTGCCGCACGCCCACCGGGCACGCGTCAGGCAATGTCGACTGTTCTCGCTTGTGGGTATGGACACGGTTCCGAGGTTTGGACAGCGTTCTGCTACATGGCGTTCTGCTGGCACTCGCGCACGCTCCCGGAAACCTGCCAAGGCGGCTTGCAGCCCCCGGCATTCCTGGGTTACGTGTCGAATGAATAATGCGTTGCCGTGCTGCAAACTGCTTTCCAAACCCTCTGGCAGTGTTACGAAGCCCAGTCCTTTGGGAATTCACACCCCATCCGAGGTGTGCGTACATCCGAAATTTCTTGTTGGACTGGCGCCCTGTTGCGGTAGCCAGCACTTATCTGTTCTTCGGTCCGGAGCGGAGGGCTCCGGTCTGCCACTCTGGTCAAGAGCGACAGCGACGAAATCGGCTGACTCAACGATATAGTCTTGCGGTCGCGGCAATTATCGAATTGCGACCCTGACGTGTTGGGCGACGACACCAAGGTCTGTCGCCTAAAAAACCATAACAGATTTTTTCTACCCTTGGCCAAGGCTGAAAGCCTTACGCGGCGCGGTTTCCAGGTTTTTTGTAGGCCTTAGGCTAGGTGAGCCGCGGGCTGTAGCAGAATCAAAAAAAATCGTATGTAAGGCTGTCAGTCGAGGCAAAAAGACGCCGCGAGATTGGTTTTTTTGCACCGTTTTGGTTCTTATGTCCATTGCGGGAGGGTGGGATTTTCACCCAAACCGTCGCCGTTTGCATGGCCCACATAGCCGAATGAGTGGACGACTTTCATGGGCATCATGTGAGCGTTTTTTGCTCAAATCTCCGCCCATCCGCGAGCTTTTGGTGCAGGTTGGCCGTCTACCTGCGTGACCGGTCAGTCATGGCCGCCGTTACTGCCGCCAGGTAACCCTCTCAAAAGTACGGGAACACCCTCTCACAGCAGTGCTACCAAAATGCTCAGGCCCTTGTGGCATGGCACTTTGCGCCCATTTCACGAAGCATCCCAGCATCGCTCTGGATCGCTCTGTCGGGGGCGTTCCAGCCTGGGCGATATTTTTATTGAACGACCGTTCAATGTCGGCATGACCTTTGCGTTGTATAGGCCATCTGCTTGACTGCCTTGTGCCGTGAATACAAGAAAATCAGAGCCTCGCGATGAAGGCTCACAACGTGCTTAGCGTGAGGGTTCACCGATGTCACAGTTCAATCAGGGAGCGCAGCTCCAGAGCCGTGTTCCCCAATCCATCGGGTTTCTCCTGTTGGACAATTTCACCCTGATCTCCCTGGCGTCCGCCGTGGAGCCTCTGCGCATGGCCAACCAGCTTTCCGGCAAGGAGCTGTATCGCTGGCACACCCTGACCCTCAATGGCTTGCCGGTGTGCGCCAGCGACGGTCTGCAGATCACCCCGGATGCCTGCACGGCCAACGCGCCGGCCCTCAGTGCGGTGATCGTCTGTGGTGGTGTGGACATTCAGCGTAGCGTCACCCGGGAACACGTGCAGTGGCTGCAGGCCCAGGCTCGTCAGGGCCGGCAGATGGGCGCGGTGTGTACTGGCAGCTGGGCACTGGCCAAGGCCGGCTTGCTCGACGGCTACGATTGCAGCGTGCATTGGGAGTTTCTCGCCGCGATGCAGGAGGCCTTCCCCCGTGCAGCCATCACTACGCGGCTGTTCTCCATCGACCGCAACCGCAATACCTCGTCCGGTGGCACCGCGCCGATGGACATGATGCTGCACCTGATCGGTCGCGAGCATGGCCGCGAACTGGCGGCGGCGATCTCCGAGATGTTCATCTACGAGCGCATTCGCAACGAGCAGGATCACCAGCGCGTGCCGCTCAAGCACATGCTCGGTACCAATCAGCCGAAACTGCAGGAAATCGTCGCCCTGATGGAGGCCAACCTCGAGGAGCCCATCGACCTCGATCAGCTGGCGCTCTACGTGGATGTTTCGCGTCGTCAGCTGGAGCGTCTGTTCCAGAAGTACCTGCACTGCTCGCCGTCGCGCTATTACCTGAAGCTGCGCCTGATTCGCGCCCGGCAGCTGCTCAAGCAGACCTCGATGTCGATCATCGAAGTCGCCTCGGTGTGCGGCTTCGTCTCCACGCCGCATTTCTCCAAGTGCTACCGCGAGTACTTTGGCATTCCGCCGCGTGACGAGCGCGCGGGCAGCAGCTCGAACGTGATTTCCCTGGTGCCCATCCATGATGACTTGATGCACGAGTCGTCTTCCGCCATGTCCGCGCTCAGTCGTGCTAAGGGTGAGTCAACCTTTGCCAGCGTGCGCATCCTCTGATCCGGATGGCGGTGACGGCTTACGGCCGTTACCGCCAGATGCATCCTGAGCAAAAAATCGCCCGGAGCGATTTTTGACGTCGCTTGCGACGGCCCGAAGGGTGGCTGCCAGGGAGGGTGGGTACAAAAAAACACCAGCTGCTCGAGAGCCGCATGGCATCTGGCTTTCGGCGCTTTCCAAACAGCTTATCCACAGCCACGCACACAGTATTTGTGCGCAAGCTATTGGTGCTGGAGAAACCGTTGCTCGTTCTTTGCGATTATCACGGGAAAGGCCCTGGAAAGGGCTTCTCGGCGATCCCTTCGAAAGAAGCATGGACAAAAAACCGACAAACGCCTGCAGCGCCCGTGATAGCGGGCGGCTGGCAGTTATTCAACAGTTTATCCACAGGCGCATGCACAGTATTTGTGTGCAAATCGTGGTGTTTGCAGAGTACGGCGGGCTGCGCTGCAGCCTGCCCTAATTTTCAGTAGCCCTAGCGGCGTGGCACGAGCGCCGGCAGCAGGGTGCGCGAGATGGCTTCGCGCACGGTCGGCAGCACGGTGGCACTACCGGCGAGTATGTCTTCGACCATGTGGCGCAGGGCCACGGCGCGTTCCGGGCACAGGCCGGTGACCGCGTACTCGCAGGCCTGCTCGGCGCTGGCGCCGCTGGGAATGCTGATGCCCAGGGCTACCAGGCGTTCACGGAGATCTTCCTGGTCGATCAATTCGGCGTGCATCATCGTCCTGTCCTCGTGGAGTGTTTGAAGATCGGCGCCCCGTCAGCGCAGAACGCCTTCGTCCAGCAACAACTTGAAGATAGCCTCTGCGCCCTCCTGTGGCGAGACACCGTTGAGCACCTGACCGCCGCCGCCTGCGGCCTTGGCCGTGGCTGCTTTCATTCGTTCGGCGCCGGTCTTGGCCTTGATCACCTTCAGACGCTTGGGCCGCGGCCGGGCTGGTAGCCACTGAGCATCGGCGTAGAGCGGGTCGTCGATCAGTTCCACCGATTCATTGTCCAGAATGCCGCGACGTGCCGGGCCGAATGCGCTCTGGCGAGCGGCCGGTGCCGCACCGTCGACGCTGGCGACGAAGGGCAGGCGTACCTTGAGCCGGCGGCGTTGCCCGCGGGGTAGCGCCTGCAGTACCTGGGCGCTGCCGCCTTCGATGCTTTCCACTGCCGCCAGGCCAACGATCAGCGGCCAGCCCAGGCGCTCGGCCAGCAGGTAGGGCAGCATGCCCGAGCCTTCGCCGGTTTCCGCCTGGCTACCGGTCAGCACCAGTTGCGCCTTGGCCCGTTGCAGGTGTTCGGCGAGGGCTGGCAGGGCATCGGCCTCGCGAGTCTGTTCGAGCACGGTGAGGCCGGGCAGGCCCATGCCCAGGTAGGCGCGCAGGGTTTCTTCGTGCGGATTGCCGGCATGCACCACATTGAGCTTTTCACCTGCCAGTTTCAGACCCAGTTCCACGGCGCGGGCATCCTGCTCGGCGCGCCGCGGCCGCCCCGATGCCGGATGCGCGCCGATGGAAATCAGGGTCACCACGTTCAGTTCAGCCATGATGCGACTCCGCATGCGACGTGGGTGGGGAAGGCGATGTTTTCTTTCACGAAGGATTCACTGGTGAAGCGGCTGATCCAGGGCTGTGCTCTAAGCAGCATCGCGTTTTGCTCCCTGGCGGTGGGCTTCGACCCGTTCCATCAAGGCCTGGAGGATGGCGGCGGAGTCGCCGATCACCGCCATGTCGGCCCGTTTGATCATGTCGCAGCCGGGGTCGAGGTTGATCGCCACCACTTTGTCGCAGGCGCCGATGCCCTGCAGGTGCTGGATCGCGCCGGAGATGCCGACCGCCATGTACACGCGGGCGGTGACCCAGGTGCCGGTGGCGCCGACCTGGCGGCCGCGAGGCATATGGCCGTCGTCCACTGCCACCCGTGAGGCGCCTTCGGTGGCGCCGAGGGTCGCGGCGGCGCGATGGAACAGGGCCCAGTCCTTCACGCCGTTGCCACCAGAGAGGATGAACTCCGCTTCGGCCATGGGAATCTGTGCCGGGTCGACGGCCACCGAGCCAAGGTCTTCGATGCGTGGCAGGTTGCGCGCGACCTGCGCCGACAGCTCGACCAGTCGCGCTTCATGGCGACTTTCGCTGACCGGTTCGGCGCATTCCGCAGCAGCCAGAATCAGGCGCGGGGCTACCTGGGCGATATCCTCGCGGCCCGCGCCAGCACGGCCGGTACTTTGCCCGTCCTTGACCTGCCAGACGCGCGTCGCCGGGCGCTCGCCCAGACTGGCTGCCATGCGTCGGCCCAGTTCACCGCCGCCGTTGCGGCTGTCCGGCAGCAGCCAGTGACGCGGTGCGAACTGACTTTCCACCGCGCGCAGGGCAAGCACGCGCTGCTCAGGCGAGTAGCCTGCGTACTCTTCGCTGTCGAGGTGTACAAGACGATCCACGCCCGCGGTCTCGAATGTGCTTTCGCGGATTTCGCCAAACACCACGGCAAGCACTGCGCCGCCCTTGCCGGCCAGTTGGTGGGCGAGGCCGAGCAGATCCTTGTCGTGGCTGCTCAGGCGGCCGCCGACCATGTCCGGCACCACGGCGATGATGGATGCCGGTTGCTCGACGACGTGCAGTGGCAGTTGCACCTCCACGCGGGCGCTCTGGCGCTTGTTCGAGCCGCCCTGCTGCGCGCCGCTGCGGTCGATGCGCTTGAGCCCGGCCGGGCCGATGAAACCGGCGGCCGCGGCGTGCGGGTTCTTGCGCACCAGGCCGTTGGGGCCGACCCACTGGATCTGCTGAGTTTGCAGGGCAGCGTGCAGCGGATGCAGACGGTTGCGTGCGATCCATTCGGCGCGCGGGTCACGGCGGATCAGGTCACTCATGGCGGCATCTCCACGGCGCTTTTTGTAGGAGCCGGCTTGCCGGCGATGCGATCTCATTCGTACCGCGGACTGTGGTTACGACCGCCCGCAAGCGGGTTCCTACGCGAGTGGGGTGCTCCATCATCACTGCACCTCCGCCAGTTCGCGTCGCGGCGCCGGTTTGTTTTGCGGCACGTCGTTTTCGATCAGCACCTCGGCCACCAGCTCGGCGATGTCCTTGATCTGCGGTCGTGGTTCGACCACGCCCTCGAGCATCACGGTGCATTGCGGGCAGCCGACGGCCACCAGTTCGGCACCGGTTTCCTTGATGTCTTCCATGCGCATGTCGGGAATCCGCTGCTTGCCGGGGATGTCGGTGATCGGCGCGCCGCCGCCACCGCCACAGCAGCGTGAGCGGAAACCGGAGCGGGCCATTTCCCTGACTTCGATGCCGATGGCCTTGAGTACCGTGCGCGGCGCTTCATATTCGCCGTTATAGCGGCCCAGGTAGCAGGGGTCGTGATAGGTCACGCTGCCGCCCTTGTGTTGACCGAGAGGTAGCAGGTCGCGCTGCATCAACGATTCGATGAACGTGCTGTGGTGCATGACCTGATAATGGCCGCCCAGGGCGCCGTACTCGTTCTTCAGCACGTGAAAGCTGTGCGGGTCGCAGGAGACGATGGTCTTGAACTGGTACTTGGCCAGGGTGGCGATATTGCGGGTGGCCAGTTGCTGGAAAGTCGCCTCGTCGCCGAGACGGCGCGCCACGTCACCGCTGTCACGTTCCTCCAGGCCGAGCACGGCGAAATCCACCCCGGACGCCTTGAGGATCTTCACGAAGGCACGCAGGGTGCGTTGGTTGCGCATGTCGAAGGCGCCATCGCCGACCCAGAACAGCACGTCGGTGCGCTGTTTCTCGCTGAGCAGCGGCAGGTTCAGGTCGGCGGCCCAGTTCAGCCGTCCGCCCGGCGCGAAGCCGCCCGGGTTGTCGGTGGCGATGAGATTTTCCAGCACCTCGGCACCCTTGTTCGGCGTCGAGCCTTTCTCCAAGGTCAGGTGGCGGCGCATGTCGACGATGGCATCGACATGCTCGATCATCATCGGGCACTCCTCCACGCAGGCGCGGCAGGTGGTGCATGACCACAGGGTGTCGGCATCGACCAGCGCCTTGCCCTGCAGCGAGACGATGGGGTGATGCGGGCCGCCGCTGTGCTCACCGAGTGGTTTGCCTGGGTAGGGCGAGCCTGCGAACTTGGCATCGCTGCCACCGGCCAGGCCGATGACCATGTCTTGAATCAGTTTCTTCGGGTTCAGTGGCTGGCCTGCCGCGAAGGCCGGGCACATGGCCTCACACTTGCCGCACTGCACGCAGGCGTCGAAGCCGAGCAACTGGTTCCAGGTAAAGTCGGTGGGCTTTTCCACACCCAGCGGCGCTTTGGGATCGCTCAGGTCGAGTGCCTTGAGGCCGGTGGAGCGACCACCGCCAAAGCGTTCGCTGCGGCGGTGCCAGGCCAGGTGCAGGGCGCCGGCGAAGGCGTGCTTCATCGGCCCGCCCCAGGTCATGCCAAAGAACAGTTCGCACACCCCCCAGGCCACGCCCACGGCCAGGAGTGCCGCAAGCACCCAGCCGCCGAAGTCGGTGGGCAGAATGCCGGCCACCGGCAGCGTGGCGATGAAGAAGCTCGCGGAGAACATCAGCAGGCTTTTCGGCAGGCGCATCCACGGGCCTTTCGACAGCCGCGCCGGCGGATTGCGTCTGCGTTTGGCGACGAACAGGGCGCCAACGAACATGCAGGCCGTCGCGGCCAGCAGGGCGAAGCCGAGGATGCGGTTGTGCAGGCCGAAACCATGCACGACGATCGCCAGCACGGCGGCAAGCACGAAGCCGCCCGCCGTCGCCACGTGGGTTTTCGACATGTACGCGTCACGCTCGACCACGTGGTGCAGATCGACCAGATAGCGCCGCGGCATGTTCAGCAGGCCGCCGAGCCAGTCGACCTGGGCGGGCCGGCCACGGCGCCACATGAAGAAGCGTTTCGCGGCGCCGAGTATGGCCAGGCCGAGGGCGGCGAAGAGCAGGATGGGGAGAAGGGTGCCAAGCATGGTGAAGCTCCCGCAAGGGTCTTGTAGGAGCTGGCTTGCCAGCGATTCGGGCAGCGCGGTGTTGCGTGGCAGCCGCGTTATCGTTCATCGCCGGCAAGCCGGCTCCTACAGGGAGGCTGCTTAAAAATCTTTACAAAGCCGCAGCGCGTCATAGATCGCCGCATGGGTGTTGCGCTGGGCCACGCAGTCGCCGATGCGGAACAGCAGATAACCCTCACCGGCCTGGCTCAGCGCTGGCTGTGGCTGGATGGCGAACAGCGCGTCGATGTCCATCTGGCCCTTGTTGCGCGAGCCTTCCTTCAGCGCGTAGTACAAGCCCTCGTCCGGGCGCACGCCGTTCTCGACGACCACCTGATCGACCACGCGTTCTTCCTTGGCGCCGGTGTATTCGTTCTCCAGCACGGCAATCTTCTTGTCGCCCTCGGCGTAGACCTTCTCCAGCATCATGTCGCCGGTCATGATCACTTCCTTGGGGTACATGCTGCGGTAGTAGGTCGGGAAGCTGGTGCCGCCGATGGCCACGCCCGGCTTGATGTCGTCGGTGACGATCTCGACCTGGGCACCCTTGTCGGCGAGGAAGTCCGCCACCGACATACCGGTGAATTCGCAGATGGTGTCGTACACCAGCACGTTCTTGCCCGGTGCCACCTTGCCGCTGAGGATGTCCCAGCTGCTGACCACCAGGCCTTCGGCCGCGCCCCAGTGCTCGACCTGCTCGAGGAACGGGTGCCCGCCATTGGCGAGAATGACGATGTCGGCCCGCAGGTCGTTGATGGTATCCACGTCGGCCGCGGTACCCAGGCGCAGGTCGATGCCCAGGCGCGCCAGCTCCAGCTGATACCAGCGGGTGATGCCGGCGATCTGGTCGCGCTGCGGGGCCCTGGAGGCCAGGGTGATCTGCCCGCCGAGCTGCTCCTGCTTCTCGAACAGCGTCACGTCGTGGCCACGTTCGGCGCTCACGCGAGCGGCTTCCATCCCGGCCGGGCCGCCACCGACGATCACCACCTTGCGTTTCGGCCCGGTGGATTTCTCGATGATGTGCGGCAGGCCCATGTACTCGCGGCTGGTCGCGGCGTTCTGGATACACAGCACGTCCAGGCCCTGATACTGGCGGTCGATGCAGTAGTTGGCACCGACGCACTGACGGATCTGGTCGATCTGGCCCATCTTGATCTTGGCGATCAGGTGTGGATCGGCGATGTGCGCGCGGGTCATGCCGACCATGTCCACGTAGCCGCCTTCGAGAATGCGCGTGGCCTGGTTCGGGTCCTTGATGTTCTGCGCGTGCAGCACCGGCACGTTGACCACTTCCTTGATGCCGGCCGCCAGGTGCAGGAACGGCTCCGGCGGGTAGCTCATGTTGGGGATGACGTTGGCCAGGGTGTTGTGGGTGTCGCAGCCCGAACCGACCACGCCGAGAAAATCGAGCATGCCGGTTTCGGTGTAGTACTTGGCGATCTGCTTCATGTCGTCGTGGGACAAACCGTCCGGGTGAAACTCGTCGCCGCAGATGCGCATGCCCACGCAGAAATCGTCGCCCACTTCGGCGCGCACGGCCTTGAGCACTTCCATGCCGAACTTCATGCGGCCTTCGAAGCTGCCGCCCCATTCATCGGTGCGTTTGTTGACCCGTGGCGACCAGAACTGGTCGATCATGTGCTGGTGCACGGCGGACAGTTCGACGCCATCCAGGCCGCCTTCCTTGGCCCGGCGTGCGGCCTGGGCGTAGTTGCCGATCACCCGCCAGATTTCCTCTGGCTCGATGGTCTTGCAGGTGGCGCGGTGTACCGGCTCGCGGATGCCGGACGGCGACATCAGGGTCGGCCAGTGGCCGCCATCCCAGCGCGAGCGACGGCCCATGTGGGTAATCTGGATCATGATCTTGGCGCCATGCTTGTGCATGGCGTCGGCCAGGTTCTGAAAGTGCGGGATGATCCGGTCGGTCGCCAGGTTCACCGATGCCCACCAGTGCTGCGGGCTGTCGATGGCCACCACTGAGGAGCCACCGCAGATGGCCAGGCCGATGCCGCCCTTGGCCTTCTCCTCGTAGTACTTCACGTAGCGCTCGGTGGTCATGCCGCCGTCGGTGGCATACACCTCCGCGTGCGCGGTGGAGAGCACGCGGTTACGGATGGTCAGTTTGCCGATCTGGATCGGCTGGAACATTGCTTCGAAGGCCATGACCTTCTCCTCGGCGACTGCACAGCGTTCACGGTTGACGCGGGCAGAGGCACCTTTATTGGGTGGCGCCTCGTGCCCTATTGGTTACAGCGGGCGGGTGATGAACAAGCCATCGTCGTGGCCTTCTTCCGAGCCGCTGTATTGCTGCACGGAGACGGTGCGGATCGAGCTGCCTTTGGCGGCGAGAATCTGATCGATGGCGCCGGAGAACCAGCCGGTGAACATGTAGTCCACCTTGCGGCCGACCTTGCCGTAGACGTACACGAAGGCGGAGTGCTTGAGCTTCACCTCGGCATAGCCGGTTTGCAGATCGAGTTTCTGCGTTTCGAAAAGTCCCCAGCCACGCTGCGACAGGCGTTTCATGTAGTGCTCGAACACCGCTGCGCCTTCGATGCCGTGGCACTCGGCTTCCTTCTCGCACCAGTGCCAGGCGGACTTGTAGCCAGCCTTGTAGAGGATTTCGGCGTATTTGTCGGCGCCGAGCACTTCCTCGATGCCCATGTGGTTGTTGACGAAGAAATGCCGCGGCACGTAAAGCATCGGCAGGGCGTCGGTGGTCCAGACGCCCGTTTCGTCGTCGACCTGGATGGGCATTTCGGGGGCGTGGGTGGCCATGGGTTGAAGCTCCGGAATCAGGTTATTGATCGTTCCCACGCTCCGCGTGGTAACGCTTCACTGGACGCTCTGCGTCCGCTTCTGTGACGCAGAGCGTCACGGGCTGCATTCCCTCGCGGACGGTTCGACGCCTCGACGTGGGAACGATCAGCTTGGTGTGTTTGCCCCTTATTCGCCCCATACGTCTGCGAGGACGCGTACCCAGTTCTCGCCCATGACCTTGCGCACGGTGCGTTCGCTCATGCCGCGCTTGAGGAGGGTTTCGGTGAGGTTGGGGAATTCGCCTACGGTGCGGATGCCCAGCGGGTTGACGATCTTGCCGAAGCTGGTCAGACGGCGGGCGTAGCCCTTGTCGTGGGTCAGGTATTCGAAGAAGTCCTGGCCGTGGCCCTGGGTGAAGTCGGTGCCGATGCCGATGGCGTCTTCGCCGACGATGTTCATCACGTACTCGATGGCCTCGGCGTAGTCGTCGATGGTCGAATCGATGCCCTTGGCCAGGAAGGGCGCGAACATGGTCACGCCAACGAAGCCACCATGGTCGGCGATGAATTTCAGCTCGGCGTCGGACTTGTTGCGCGGGTGTTCTTTCAGGCCGGACGGCAGGCAGTGGGAATAGGTGACCGGCTTCTTGGATTCGAGGATGACTTCCTCGCTGGTCTTGCTGCCGACGTGGGACAAGTCGCACATCACCCCGACGCGGTTCATCTCGGCGACGATCTCGCGGCCGAAGCCGGACAGGCCGCCGTCGCGCTCGTAACAGCCGGTGCCGACCAGGTTCTGGGTGTTGTAGCACATCTGCACGATGCCCACGCCGAGCTGCTTGAAGATCTCCACGTAGCCGATCTGGTCTTCGAACGCATGGGCATTCTGGAAGCCGAACAGAATGCCGGTCTTGCCCAGCTCCTTGGCGCGGCGGATGTCGGCGGTGCTGCGCACCTGCATCACCAGGTCGCTGTTCTCGCGGATCAGTTTCTGGCTGGAGGCGATGGTGTCGATGGTTTCCTGAAAATCCTCCCAGACCGACACCGTGCAGTTGGCCATGGTCAGGCCGCCCTTGCGCATGTCTTCGAACAGTTCGCGGTTCCACTTGGCGATGATCAGACCGTCGATGACGATGCTGTCGGCGTGCAATTCGGCTGGGCTCATCAGGCTGCTCCCCTTGATTGGTGGCACCAGATTCGTTGCTGGCGCTTTGTGGGGAGCATATGCCTCGGCGCCCGATCGACCGGGTGCAAAAACGACTGGGGGATTGCCGAAAGCGTCAAGGCGAGGTCGTGAATGGATAAGCCTCTTTGGGCAGGCCTGTTCCAGGGCAGGGGATGACCGGCATGCAGCTACAAGGAGAAAGCAGCCGTTTGTTAAGTGCTTTTGTGGGAGAGGCTTTAGCCTCGATCTTGCCTAGCTAGGCGTAAAGAGCTCGTGGCTAAAGCGGATCGCCGCCCGGCCCCTCCCACGAGATCGCGACCGGCCGCTGATGATGGCTCCCACGCTCCAGCGTGGGAGCCCAATCCAGGGCGCTCTGCGCCCGCCAGGCCTCGACATCGGACGCAGAGCGTCCCTGCAGGCATTCCCACGCGGAGCGTGAGGAACGATCAGAAGCCCCTCCCGCGAGATCGCGAACGGCTGCTTTCGCCACTTTGCAGCCCGTAGGATGCTTGCGCCTTTTCACGGTCGCAGAGTGGGTGGGGCTGTTTCGTGTCGATCCTGCCGTGGGCTGACGGCGAAGCGGGTGCGGTAGCGGCGGGCGAAGTAGGATGCCGATTCGAAGCCGCAGGCCAGCGCCACTTCCAGCACGCTGAGGTCGCTCTGGCGCAACAGCTGACGTGCCTTGTCGAGCCGCAGGCCGAGGTAGAAGGTGATGGGCGTAGTGTCCAGATGCTGACGGAACAGCCGCTCCAGTTGCCGGGGGGTGATGCCCACCGTGTCGGCCAACTGCCTGGGAGAACGAGGTTCCTCGGTGCAGCGCTCCATCTCGGCGATCACCAGAGCCAGCTTCTTGTCGTGAATGCCATAGCGGCTGCTGACCTGCATGCGCTGGTGATCCAGCCGCGTGCGGATACGGCCGAGCACGAACTGCTCGGATACCTGAATCGACAGCGACTCGCCATGGTCGCGGCCGATCAGCCCGAGCATCAGGTCGAGGCTGCTGGTGCCGCCGGCACTGGTGATGCGCCGGCCATCGATTTCGAACAGCTCCTGGGTCGGCTGCAACTGTGGATAACGTTCCCGAAAGGCATCCAGCGCCTCCCAGTGCAGGGTGAAGCGCTGCCGTGCGTCCAGCAGCCCGGCCTCGGCCAGCACGAAGCTGCCGGTGTCGATGCCGCCCAGCACCCGGCACTCCCGGTCGGCGCGGCGCAAGCGGCTCGCCAGCTGCGGGTTGAAACCTGCCAGCGGATCGAAGCCGGCCACCACGAACAGGCTGGTGTCCGCCAGCTCCTCATCCAGGGCGCCGTCGACGTTGAGCGACATGCCGTTGCTGGCCGGTACGGCCTGGCCATCGTCGCTCAGCAGGCGCCAGCTGTAGTGCGGCGCGTGAAAGCGATTGGCGACCCGCAACGGCTCGATGGCGGACATCAGCCCCATCATCGAAAAGCCGGGCAGCAGGAAGAAACAGAAGTGGTGCGACATGGCGGAGCCCCCGCGTGTGGAATCCGCATCTAACGGCAGGAGCGCTCTCCGATCAAGTCGGTATGGTCTGGATTTGTGTCGATATAGTGCGAATCGCTTGCCGGGTATCTGCGTAAGGTGCATGCATCGGAATCACGCTTTTCCGGTCACGGTACTAAAAACCAGATCAAACCGTTGAGAGGAGCCTATCAATGAAAGCGCTTACCGCATTCGCAGCGTGCTGCACGCTTACCTTGTTGAGTACGCCCTTGCTGGCCGCCGACGAGGAGAGTTGCAAGACCGTTCGCCTTGGCGCCGTCGGCTGGACGGACGTAGTCGCCACCACCGCCGTAGCCAGCGAACTGCTGCAGGGCCTCGGTTATGAAACGACCCAGACCCAGGCGTCGCAGCAGATCATTTTCGCCGGTATCCAGAAGGGCCAGGTCGATGCCTTTCTCGGCTACTGGAAGCCGATCATGGACGACAACATCAAGCCCTTCCTCGACTCCGGCGCGGTGAAGGTGGCCGAGCAGCCCTCGTTGAACGACGCCGTGGCGGTACTCGCCGTGCCCAGTTACGCCGCCGAGCAGGGTCTCAAGACTCTGGCCGACATCCCGCGCTTCAAGAGCCAGCTGGACGGCAAGATCTACGGCATCGAGGCCGGCTCCGGCGCCAATATGGCGATCCAGAAAATGATTGACCAGAACCGCTTCGGTCTCGGTGAATTCAAGCTGGTGGAATCCAGTGAGGCCGGCATGCTCGCCGCCGTGGGCCGCGCCGTACGCAGCGAGAAGCCGGTGGTGTTCTTCGGCTGGAAGCCACACCCGATGAACCTGCAGATGCCGATCACCTACCTGAGCGGCACCGAAGGTGTGTTCGGCCCCAACGATGGCGCCGCCACGGTTTCCACCGTGACCTCGCCGGACTACGCCCAGCGCTGCCCCAACGCCAATCGCCTGCTGACCAGCCTGCGCTTCACCAGCGCGCAGGAGGCCGAGCTGATGCAGCCGATCATGGATCGCCAGGCACCGGACAAAGTGGCGCGTGAGTGGATTGCCGCCAACCCCGAGGCCGTCGCCGGCTGGCTGGAAGGCGTCACCACCCGTGACGGCAAGCCAGCCGCCGAAGCCCTGAACGCCACCCGCTAATCCCATCCCGTGTCGTTACCGTGCTTGCGCGGTGACGGCGTTCGCCCCGAAGAAGAGGAGATCGAACATGAATAATGAAGTCATCATCACCTGCGCGGTCACCGGCGCCGGCGATACCGTTGGCCGCCATCCGGCCATTCCGGTCACCCCGAAGCAGATCGCCGCTGCGGCCATCGAGGCCGCCAAGGCCGGTGCCACCGTCGCCCACTGCCACGTACGTGATCCGCAGACCGGCAAGCCGAGTCGCGACGTGGCGTTGTACCGCGAGCTGGTCGAGCGCATCCGCGAGAGCGACACCGACGTGATCATCAACCTCACTGCCGGCATGGGGGGCGACCTGGAGATCGGCCGGGGCGAACAGCCGCTGGAATTTGGCGCGGGTACTGATCTGGTCGGCCCACTGACCCGTCTGGCCCATATCGAGGAGCTGCTGCCGGAAATCTGCACCCTGGATTGCGGCACCCTGAATTTCGGTGACGGCGATTTCATCTACGTTTCCACCCCGGCGCAGCTGCGCGCTGGCGCCAAACGCATCACCGAGCTGGGGGTGAAGGCCGAGCTGGAAATTTTCGATACCGGTCATCTGTGGTTCGCCAAGCAAATGATCAAGGAAGGCTTGCTGGACGACCCGCTGATCCAGCTGTGCCTGGGGATTCCCTGGGGCGCACCGGCGGACACCACGACCATGAAGGCCATGGTCGACAACCTGCCTCCGGGCCTGACCTGGGCCGGCTTCGGCATCGGCCGCATGCAGATGCCCATGCTCGCCCAGGCCATGCTGCTCGGCGGCAACGTGCGCGTCGGCCTGGAAGACAACATCTGGCTGGACAAGGGCGTGCCGGCCAGCAACGGCTCGCTGGTCGAGCGTGCGACCGAGATCATCGAGCGTCTTGGCGGGCGGGTGCTGAGCCCCGCCGAAGGGCGCGAAAAGATGAACCTCAAGCGTCTCGGCTAACGCGGAACGCCGCCCGGCCCGTCCAACAGGTTTGCGCGGCTCTTGTGGGAGGGGCTTTAGCCGCGACAGCCGTAGCCCGGATGTGATCCGGGAGCATTCCCTAACGCCATTCCCCGGATTGCATCCGGACTACCGGAGTTCAACCATGACCTTCGTCACCGATATCAAGATTTTTGCTGCACTGGGCACCGGCGTGATTGGCGCCGGCTGGGTCGCCCGCGCCCTGGCTCACGGCCTCGACGTGCATGCCTGGGATCCGGCGCCGGGCGCCGAAGCAGCGCTGCGCACACGCATCGCCAACGCCTGGCCGGCCCTGCAGAAGCAGGGGCTGGCGCCAGGTGCTGCGCTGGATCGACTGAGCTTTTTCGATGACCTCGAGGCCTGTGTGGCCGATGCCGATTTCATTCAGGAGAGCGCACCCGAACGCCTCGACCTCAAGCTCGAACTGCACGCCCGCATCAGCGCCGCGGCGCGCCCCGATGTGATCATCGGCTCCAGCACCTCGGGCCTGCTGCCCAGCGAATTCTATGCCCAGGCGCGCTACCCGGAGCGCTGCGTGGTCGGCCATCCGTTCAACCCGGTGTACTTGCTGCCGCTGGTGGAGGTGGTCGGTGGCGAGCGCACCGCACCTGATGCCGTGCAGGCGGCAATCGCCATCTACAGCGCACTGGGCATGCGCCCGCTGCACGTGCGCAAGGAAGTGCCGGGTTTTATCGCCGACCGCCTACTCGAGGCGCTGTGGCGCGAGGCGCTGCACTTGGTCAACGATGGTGTGGCCACCACCGGTGAGATCGACGATGCGATCCGCTTCGGTGCCGGGCTGCGCTGGTCGTTCATGGGCACCTTCATGACCTACACCCTGGCGGGCGGCGACGCCGGTATGCGCCACTTCATGGCCCAGTTCGGGCCGGCGCTGAAGCTGCCCTGGACTTATCTGCAGGCACCGGAGCTGACCGAGGCGCTGATCGACGATGTGGTCGCCGGCACGGGCGAGCAGCAGGGCCAGCGCAGCATCGCCGAGCTGGAGCGTTATCGCGATGACTGCCTGCTGGCGGTACTCGATGCCGTGCGCCAGACCAAGGCGCGCCACGGTTTCACCTTCGAGGAATGAACATGCTGCCTGTTACCTACCGAACTGCGGTGCAGGCCGATTGGGTCGACTACAACGGCCACCTGCGCGATGCCTACTACCTGCTGATCTGCAGCTTCGCCACCGATGGGTTGATGGATTTTGTCGGCCTCGATGCGGCGGGCAGGGCGCGTACGGGGCATACGCTCTACACGCTGGAATGCCACCTCAATTTTCTCGCCGAGGTGAAGCTCGGCGTGGAGGTTCAGGTGCGCAGCCAACTGCTCGGTCATGATCGCAAGCGCCTGCACATCCATCACCTGATCGAGCGCTGCGCTGACGGGCAAACAGTGGCCGAAAGCGAGCAGATGCTGATGAACATCGACACCGCCAGCGGCCGCTCGGCGCCCTTCGATGAGCAGGTCGCCGGGCGCGTCGCCGAACTGGCCGAGTCGCAGCAAGGCATGCCGCGCTCCGCCTATGTCGGCCGGGTGATTGGGTTGCCGGTTAGATAGCGCTGCAAGACAGGCCTCAGCAGGGCGCTTGCGCCCTCGATCGCCCGCAAGCGGGCTCCTACCAAGCCTGCTGGGATTTACCCATGTAGGAGCCGGCTTGCCGGCGAGCATTCGCAAGCTCGACCAACCACCGGGGGTATTACGCTGAGCTACGGTTCGCCCGCTTGCCGATCGAATCGCGCATCAGTCAAGAATCAGCCGCGCATCACCCGCCAGGCCGGTGTGTTTTCGTTGGGGTTGTAGGTCAGTTCGCTCTTGTCGGTTTTTTCCACGCCGATGGCTTTCAACCAGGTTTCCAGGTCGCCGGTGCTGATCTTGCCGTCGCGTTTGTCGTTCTTGGCCAGGTTGTCGAGCTGGTCGAAGAAGCCCTGGTTGTCGAGCAGGAAGCGCGCAGCCTCTTTCTCGGCGTCGCTGCCATCGCCGTTGGCGATCTTCTCCAGGTCCTTCTTGCTGACGATGGCGTCCTTGCCGTTCCAGTCGTCCCAGCGATCACGGATGGTATCGATGACGCCCTGATGCTCGTCGAAGAAGGCGCGGTCGTACTGCTCTTCGTGGGCGCCGACCATTTTCAGCCAGGTATTGAGGTCGTTGGTGCTCACCTTATTATCATGGCCGCCTTTACCCCACTGGGTATCGAGTTGCGCCCAGAACTCACTGTTGTCGAGCAGGAATTGCGCGGCCGCCTTCTCTTCGTCGCTGCCGTCGCCGTTGGCGATCTTTTCCAGGTCCTTCTTGCTGACGATGGCGTCTTTGCCGTTCCAGTCATCCCAGCGCTCGCGGATGGTGTGCATGACCTCGCGATTGTCCTGGTAGAAGTCCCTGTCGAACTTGGCCAGGTGCAGGTCGTCATCCAGACGATTGATGGACGAGCCGCCCTCTTGCGGCGTGTCCTTGAAATTCTCCCATTCATCCTTCTGGTAGTCGTAGATGCTCTGTCCGGCGGGGGCGTCGCGGCCGTCGTATTCGTAAAAGCTGTAGCGCGCGTATTCGAGCTTGTCGCCCCAGTCTTCCTGGGTCATGCCGAGTTCGGCGAGATCCTTGAACCACTGGCCTTCCTTGTCGGTGGCTTTCTGTTTTTTCTCATGGTCGACGAAAATGCCAATGATGCCGGCAATCAGCCCAAGGCCCGCGGTGATCAGGAACAGCGGCCCGGTTGCGCCTGCCAGCGCGCCGATACTGGCGAACAGGCCGACGGTACCGATCACGCCAGCCGTTGTACCCGCTACGCCGCTAATGATCTGCAGCGCACCTGCCGCTTTGCCCATGTCGCTGTTGTTGGCAATGGCGTCCTTGATGGCGTAGCCGCCCATGACGATGTCCGCCACGCTGAGGATGTCCGGGGCCACGCCCAGTACTTTGGTCAGGGTGCCGCCAATCTTCGCCGCCAAGCCGGGTTTTATGGGCGGCACGTCCACCGCGCCGGTCGGGGTCAGCGCGTCGCGAATGGTCGCGCTATCGACGATGTTCGGCGTCGTGGGTGCGTTGCGGATCGAGTCGTTGACCTGCTCGATCGCGTCATCAACGATATCCGCGGCAGGCGGTGTGCGATTTTCCTGCTCGAACATCTCGTTGATGGACTCGCGATCCAACTCGAAATTGCCGGAGAAACCGTCGAATGGGTCGTTGCTCGCTGGCGTACTGCGGCCTGACTGCTGCTGACGTTCATCGAATACCCGGTCGAATGACTCACGACTCGGTGGCGTGATGTTGCGCTCTTCAAAATACTCCACGGCATCTTCGTAAATCGACGAAACGGCATCGTAGTAGGTCGTGCTGCCGGACGAGATCGAGGAGCTAACCGAGCGACTGGCAGCGTTTTCCAGGTGATCGGCAAATTCGCTGATCGAGGCATCATCCGGAACATTGCCCAGCCCGCTCGCGGTGCGCTGTTCGTTGATACTGTCGTTGATGGTCTCCTCGGTGATGTTGAGGTTCTGCTCCTGAGCAATCTCGTTGAGGCTGTTGTAGCGCGAGTAGTCTGCCGGTGGCGTTCCACCGGCGCGGGTAACGATGCTGTCGAGCAGTTGCCGGCTGCCAGCATCATCGAGGGAGCCAATGCCCGAGGCTTCGGCGGAAAGCCTGACTTGGTCAACGGCGTTACCGCCGCCACCACCGTTCAGCGAGCCCAGCTCAATGAGGCTGTTGGCGCGGTTTTCTACCGCATCGGGAATACCGGAGATGCCGCGTTCGCGTAGGAAGCCTTCGATCTTTTTACCGATCGTGCCGTTTTCTTTGCCCCAGATTTCCGGAAGGGTTTTGCTCAGTCCCAGCAATTCGGCAGTGTTGGTCTTGGTGAACAAGTCGAAGATCTTGGTCTTCTCGAACTGCGCCCCACCACTGAGGAAGGTGATGAAGTCCTTGGCGATGGCCAAGCGTTCCAGCGGTTCGTCGGACAGCTGGCCGTTCTTGGCCGAAAGCATGTAGATCGCTCCGCCCAGGGAGCCGAATGCGGAGAGAGTGCCGAGTACACCGTACTGGTTCAGCGTGCCGATGGCCCTGGTGAAATCATCCTTGCTGACTTCCGCCGGAATGTATTTGGTTTGTAGCTGCTGATCGAAATCAGCCTGGGTAATGGTGCCGTTGTTGAGCTGGTTACTGAGCTCGACGAAGTCGGCCATCTTGGTCTTGTCATTGAGCAGCTCGTTGTAGAACTTCTCGATACTGTCCTGTACGCGGCGCGGGATATCGGCGGACTTGAGAATGGTCTTGATCAGGCCGCCCAGATCCTTGTAGGCCATTTCCTTGTATTCGTCGGGAATCGCGCCAGGGTCGCCGACCAGGGTATCGATTTCGACCAGAATGCCGTTCTGCTTGAGCTCGGACTCAGCCTTGCGGGCGCGCTCCGGGTCGAGCAGCTCCAGGCTCGACGCAAGGCGGGCGACTTCCGCTTGGCCCTCGCTGTTCAGGCCCTGTTTCTTCATGTCGGCCAAGTATTTGACGAAGTCCAGGCTGGTCAGGGTGTCGTAAATTTCGTCTGCCAGCTTGGTCTTATCTTCGCCGCTGACCTTCTCGATGGCGCTGTCCAGCTCGGCCTGGAACTCTTTGCCGATCTTGTCCTTCTCGCCGTCGCCGCTGGTGAACATGTCGCTGAGCAGCTTATCCACCGAGTCGCCGTTGAGGATGTCCTGCATGTCCTCGGTACTCAGGGTTTCGCCATCGGTGTCGAACTTTCGCCAAGTGGTATCACCGCCACGTGGATCCTCGATGTAGGGCGTGATGCGGTGGCCGCTTTCCATCGACGCCTTGGCCTCGATGGCCTTGACCAGCTTGTAGATGTCGCTGTCTTTGCCGACCGTGCCGTCGTCGATGAGCTTCTTGTACTTGTCGAGCAGGTTCTTGGTGGCCAACTCGACCACCGTCATCTCTTCCTTGTCGTCCTTGTTGGCTTTCTCGCCGCTGCTCTGACCGAGCAGATCCAGCGTATCGAGATTGGGTAGGTCGTATTTGTCGCGCAGCGCCTGGATCGAGTCGCCGCCTTTGACGTGGTCGCTCCACATCCCCGCAACCCGGTCGTACATCTCCTTGTTTTCGTGCTGGGATACGACGTACTTCTTGCCGTCCTTGGTCTCGAACTGGATGACTCCATTGCCGAATTCATCTGGCCCGCCCCAAAGGGCAATATCATGCTCGGCCACGTAGGTGTCGGCACCCGCCACCTCACGACCATCGGCCGCGCGCTGTTCGAGGGTGTAGCGTGACAGGCCGATCTGCTGCACCGACGCGAACAGCTCGGGGGTCAGCGCCTTGGAGACGCTGACGTTTTCGCCGTCGGCGGTGATGTAGGTGATCACCTCGGCGTCTTCCAAATTGCCCTGCCAATTGAACTGGGTGTAGTCGCCCCAGTCCTGCACCTCGGTATTGCGGTCGGCGATGATGTGTTCTTCCCCCATTGCTGCGACGACCTGAGCCTTCTGCTCGGGGGATTGGTTGAGGGCGTGCAGGTTGACCAGGAATTTGTACAGCTCGGGGTTCACCGAGCGTTCGACCACCACGCCCTGACCGTTCAACTGGTAACGGATCTTGCCGTCCTTCGCCGCTTCGACCTGGGTTTTGTCCACTGGCGGCCACGTCTCATTGTCGGTGGCGATGCGGTCTTCCTTGGGCTTGGGGTTACCCTCGGCCTTCAGGCTCAGACGCATGATGCTGTCGAAACGCAGGCCGTCGCCGCCTGCCTGATCGTTGGGGCCTTTGCTCAGTGGTTTCACGCTCACGGTGGTTTCCTCGCGAAAATGGAAGCGCGTGGCCGGGCTGCTTCGCAGGGAAAGCCGCGTGTGTGCCTATGGCCGGGACTGCCTCGATTGTTTCGCTTACTGGCGTGAAATGCTGTGAAACATTCCGTTCATAAACCGAACGGGCAGGAAGAGGCCCTGGGGGGCATGGGTAGGTTAAAGGCGAAAGCAGCCGGTCGCGATCTCGTGGGAGGGGCTTTAGCCGCGAGCTCTTTGCTCTTCAATAGAGCTCGCGGCTAAAGCCACTCCTACAAAGAAGAAAGCTCTGCATCCACCGTCCGCTTCCGCCTTTTTGCAGCCCTTGTGTTTACTGCGCGTTGACGTCGCGCAGGTAGGGCGCCGGAGCCGCGCCGAGGTTGTTGAGCATGCGGCCGCTGTACCAGTCGATGAAGTTGACCACGCCGAACTCGTAGGTTTTCGAGTAGGGGCCGGGCTGGTAGGCGGTGGAGTTGATGCCGCGCTGGTTCTCTTCGGCCAGGCGGCGATCCTGGTCGTTGGTGGCGTCCCAGACTTCACGCAGGCGAGCAACGTCGTAGTCGACGCCTTCGACGGCATCTTTGTGCACCAGCCATTTGGTGGTGACCATGGTTTCCTGGGCGCTGATCGGCCACACGGTAAAGACGATGATGTGATCGCCCATGCAATGGTTCCACGAGTGCGGCAGGTGAAGGATGCGCATCGAGCCCAGATCAGGGTTCTGGATGCGCCCCATCAGCTTTTTGCTGCCCTGCTTGCCGTCCATGGTCATGGACACGGTGCCTTTGAGCAGCGGCATACGCACGATGCGGTTACGCAGGCCGAAGCCGGCATGCAGGTAGGGGATCTTCTCGGCCTCCCATTTGGCCGCGGATTCGGCGACGTGATCCTTGAATGACTGACTGGCACGCGGGTCGTTGGTGTCATCCCACTCCAGCAAGGTGTTGAGCAGCTCCGGGTGCGAGCCGTTGCAGTGGTAGCACTCGCGGTTGTTCTCCAGCACCAGCTTCCAGTTGGCCTTCTCGTACAGGTTGGTCTGCACCGCCACCTTGGTGTTTTCCATGTCGTATGGCTCCATGTAATGAGCCAGGGTGGCGAGGAATTCGTCGATCGCCGGCGGGTTCTCGGCCAGGGAAATGAAGATGTAGCCGCCAGCGGTTTTGCAGTTCACCGGTTTGAGGCCGAATTGCTTCATGTCGAAGTCGGCACCCATTTCGGTACCAGCGAACAGCAAGCGGCCGTCCAGCTCGTACGTCCACTGATGGTAGGGGCAGACCAGTTTGGCCACCTTGCCCTTGTCACTGGTGCACAGGCGCGAGCCGCGATGCCGGCAGACGTTGTGAAAGGCATGCACGACGCCATCGGCGCCGCGGATGACGAGAACCGGGTTGTTGCCGATCTGCAGGGTCAGGTAATTGCCCTTGCTAGGGATCTCGCAGGTCATGCCGGCGATCAGCCATTCCTTGTGGAAGATCTCCTGCATGTCGAGCTGAAACACGCGCTCGTCGTTGTAGAACGGCTGCGGCAGGGAAAAGGTGCGCTCGCGGTTCTGCAGCATGTCGGCGGCTGCGGCGCGGGCCGGTTCCAGCGGGTCGCCAAGGCTCAGTGTGGAGGTGACGGTCATCGGAGAACTCCTCGTGGCGAGCGCGCTGCGCTGGCCGTGAAAGTGGCTATTGCGGTGGTACGCAAGGTGGCGCATCGCACCCCTGATCGCCTGCCGATTGGCGCTTTGCAGAGAGGTTGCGGCTGGCGCTCTTATCCTGTTCGGCTGGGGGCGAGTGTGGAGCCGGGCGCAACGTGAACCTTATCCATGGGCGACATGGCCGAATCATTTCCCGACTCGGTAGGCCAGTGTCTACGGGGCAGGTCGCCGTTAGCATGCCGATGTCGCTGGCAGGTAAATGAACGACAGGTGCGTTGCGCACAATCGCGGCAGAGACAGGGCCGGTGAGCGGCCTGCGTGCGCGAGAGAAACGACCATGTCGAACGAATTCCTCTATCCCGTTACTACCCAGACCTGGAGCAATGGCCGCCACGTGGTGCGTTGCGTCAAGGTCATCCAGGAAACATGGGATGTGCGCACCTTCTGCTTCATGGCCGATCAACCGGTGCTGTTCTTCTTCAAGCCGGGCCAGTTCGTCACCCTGGAACTGGAGATCGAAGGCCAGCCGGTGATGCGCTCCTACACTATTTCCAGCGCGCCCTCGGTGCCTTACAGCTTCTCCATCACCATCAAGCGGGTGCCGGGCGGCAAGGTGTCCAACTGGCTGCACGACAACCTTTCCGAAGGCCAGGAGCTGGCGGTGCATGGCCCGGTCGGGCTGTTCAATGCCATCGATTTCCCGGCGGACAAGGTGCTGTTTCTCAGTGGCGGGGTTGGCATCACCCCGGTGATGTCGATGGCGCGCTGGTTCTACGACACCAACGCCAACGTCGACATGGTCTTCGTGCACAGCGCGCGCTCACCCAAGGACATCATCTACCACCGTGAGCTGGAGCACATGGCGGCGCGCATCAACAACTTCAATCTGCACGTGATCTGCGAGAAGCATGGCCTTGGTGAGGCCTGGTCGGGCTATCGCGGTTATCTCAACGAGCCCATGTTGCAGCTGATGGCACCGGACTACCTGCAGCGGGAGATCTTCTGCTGCGGGCCGACGCCTTACATGGCGGCGGTCAAGCGGTTGCTCGAGGCCAAGGGCTTCGACATGAGCCGCTACCACGAGGAAGCCTTCGGCCCGGTACCGGCGGACGTGCGCGAGGAGGTCAAGGAACTGGCCGAGCAGGCCGCCGATGCGCCGGACGTGCCAGCCGCCGACCTCAACCAGGTGGCATTCACCAGCACCGGCAAGAGCATTCAGGTCGGCCCGGGCGAGACCGTGCACGCGGCAGCGGCGAAACTCGGGCTGCATATCCCCAAGGCATGCGGGATGGGGATTTGCGGAACCTGCAAGGTGCTGAAGACGGCGGGCGATGTGGACATGGAACACAACGGCGGGATCACCGACGAGGACGTGGCCGAGGGATACATCCTGTCCTGCTGCAGCGTGCCGCGTAACGACGTGAGCATCGATTACTGACCGCTCGAGTCACTGATCAGAAAATAGCCAGCTTTGCCTAGGCCCTGCAGCGCCTGGGCTGTAGGCATTGTCGTACAGCTTATCCACAGCCGGGCACACAGCAATTGTGCGCAAGCTTCGTTGTTGATCATTGCACTATCCTCGGTTGATCACCTGCGATATCAACTGGCAGTCCTCATTTGGCGCGGCGACGCGGGAAGTGATCGAAAATGCACCACTATCCGACAGGCTTCGCAGGCATTGACATTTGAGCATCGCTGGACAGGTTATCCACAGCTGTATGCACAGCTATTGTGGGGAATCTGCGGCCTTGCTCAGGTTTGCAGCGGCCTTGGTGGACTTATCAACCTCATGAAATCGTTCGTTTTTTGATCGCTTGCCTGCAAGCGCCGTGGATACCGGCCTCTAGCGGAGTGGCGACAGGTTATTCACAGTTTGATCCACGGACTTTGGGGGAAAAGGCTTAGTAGGTTTATTCACCTGTACACAGCTCTAATGCCTATCGAGGTTTCTCGACGGCCTTGGCGCTGGGGGTTCGACTGGTGATCAGAAAGTGATCAGTCCGCCCCAAGTGCCATTCCCATTGGCGTGTAGCCTGGTCTGAACACTTTATGCACAGGTAAGCGCACAGCTTCTGTGTGTAGATAACTCTCCAACTTGTTGAAATCGAACGTTTTTCAATCGAATCCCAGCAGCCCTCTGTTGGCGAGGGATGTAGCGGTTTACCTACAGTTTATCCCCGTCATCATCCACGGATTATGGGGACGGCTGTCCACAAGGCGCCAGCAACGCTACCGAGGTGCTGTGGATGAATCGATCACTGGGTTGACTGATCAAATAACAATCAAGTCGCTACGAGGCCCGTGGTATATGGGTTGCAGCTATATATCCACAGCTTGTGAAAGGGGTGCTGCACAGTGAATGTGCGTAACCCGTAAGGCAACTTATTGAAATAGAACGTTTTTTGTACGAATCGCCAGAGGCGCCGAAGTGCCTGCCCTGCAGCCCGTTGCCGACAGCTTATCCACAGCATCGTCCACGTGATCTGGGGATGGTGTCAGTGATTATCCCCAGCCGCCTGAAATGGTCGCTTGTCAGTAGACGCTGTGCCACCAAGGATGTTGTCCCTCGCAAAACTGCAGCGTTGCTGTGCTGATGCCCGCGCACCGGCCAGCCGTGGCTTTTATCCACAGAGTCTGCCAAAGGTTGGAGGTTTGCGAGAAGGGTAGGTGGATCAGGCGAGCGCCGCGATCCACCTTATTTGCTTGTCTTCAGGGCGTGCGCTCAGCCGGCCATGACCTCGCGGATATCCGCTGCCAACTGGCGGACGCGGGCTTCTTCGGTGTCCCAGGAGCACATGAAGCGTGCGCCACCGGCACCGGTTAAGGTGTAGGTGCGCTAGCCGCCGCTCAAATAGCTTCGCGGTCAACGTAGATATCCGGCGCAAGGCCGGGGCGTCGCCCCTTGAGGGATCTTGGGGGAGGCACGAGTTGACCGCAGTTATGGTGTGGGCAAGGGCTTGCAGCGCCACTCATGTGTGCCCTCTATTCGTTCAGTGTCTCTAACAGACCAGTTGCCAGCCTCACCGATCAAACAGAAGCGCTTGTAGAACCACGCTCTTCGATGCTTCTGGTCGCCGGCCTGTAGAAAAACTTCGTAAATGTCTGGCTTGAGCGCTTGAGGTGGCACCTGGTTTTCTAAGGAAACAACAGGTTGGCCATATTCGATGCAGGTGTCCGATCGTAGTCGTAAGGTAGAACTTGTGGCACCGGGTGGTGTACTGGCTTCCCACACTTGAGCCGACGGACGATTGACTTGAACCGCATACAGCACTACATGATTTTCATCGAGGCGAGCCTTGCGGGAAAAGAAACCAGGCACCTCATAGGTTTCGTCGGCACCTATGCATAACGCGCCATTGCGTATCCATGCGCGCGCGTCACCATCGTGGTGTCGAGACATTGCATGCACGTCACATAGAAAGCCGAAGACCAGTACGGAGAGTAGAGCGCTACGGTAGCAATTTGCGGTCATTTGGATTGCTCAGGAAATCGCTAAGGACTCTCTTGTAAATATCTATGCTGGTTACTCGGCGACCGCTGGCGCTCCTCGTGGAGTTACCGGTCGACCAGCAATAGTAATCGGCGATGACATCGCCTTGCTGTTCCATATTGAAATCTTGCAGTTTATCGCCCGGCTTCAGTTCGTACTGATAAGGGTCACCCAGAAGCCCCCAAAGTTTGCCAGGGTGCAGCAGAAGACCATGTAGTTTCACCCAATACCCCAGTTGGTACTGCCATACATGCACCATCTCGTGCATGAACCAATGTCGGTCATGAGGAAGAAGGGAGAAGTCGTCTTTATAGTAGTCGGGGTTGAAATACATCTCGCCATTCGGGGTCATCGCAGTATTGTCTGGCTGTAGCCCGAAAGGTAGGTATTCCTCACTGTGGATCTTGATCTTGGTGTAATCGACCGAGTCTTTGAACAGGCTTTGCGCCATGGCTAGCTCGCCACTGGTCAGCACCCGAAAATTGTCGCTTTTGCTCACTGATAAAGGCGGTACTTTCGCTTCTGCACTTGCTGCGGTTTGCACGCCATGTAGAGGAATTGATAATCCATTCGATTGGGTGGGGGCATGCCGATCGCAGCAGTTCGTAGTGAGTGCCGGTGGCAGCAGGTGCACACTGGCTATGGCCATTTGCGTGAGTGTTCGTATCGTTTGGGTCGTGCCAGATGTATCGGTAATCCCTTTCTGAATCGAACCATCTTCTAGGGTCACCCTATAAGGTAGGCATGAATAGGGTTGGCCATTAGAGGCAGAGAGTTGCAACTGGCAGCTAAAGACTCCAGGCAGGGGGATAGGGGGAGTAAAGGGGGCAGGGACGTGCTGATTACCAACCAGTACATCTCCAGATCCCGTAATAATTGTGCCGCCATGGCTGGTCGAGCTGCCGAGAAAAGCGATGGGTAATCCGTTGACCAGAATAGTGCTCATGCCTTCGGCTACAGTGTCGCCGCAAGTACTTCTATCGCCTACGCGCAAAGCCGGTAGGCCGTTGATCAGAACGTCGGGGGAGCCGGTAACGGTAGGGTTAACGGCGTGTCCCGGGAGTGGACAGGAGTCTTGATCGCTTTGGCGAGCTGCGGGCTTGGACATGTATTTGCTTCCTGCAATAGGATCAGGCAGGCCTGGTTGGCTCCAGTGGCCCGCTTACTTGGTGTCTAGAACGTAGTGAATGTTGCCCAAACTACCGTTCTTATTCCATGACGTGTGTCGTTTTTCACCGAAGCAGGGGCGCAGCGGGCAATCTAGCGTGTGGCTATTTCGGTTTTAAGCTGCTTGCTATGCATCTGTGCAGCGTTATGGAGGGCGATTCGCTTGTCTGGACTGGCAGGGCGCAGTACGCCCTGCCGTGGCCGGCCGGAGCAATGGACTTAGGCGCTCATCACTTCGCGGATATCCGCTGCCAACTGGCGGACGCGGGCTTCTTCGGTGTCCCAGGAACACATGAAACGTGCGCCACCGGCGCCGATGAAGGTGTAGAAGCGCCAGCCACGGTCGGTCAGGGCGGCAATGGCGGGTTCGGACATCTGCAGGAACACGCCGTTGGCTTCCACCGGGAACATCAGGCTGACACCGGGCACGTCTTCCACCAGCCTGGCGAGCAGTTGTGCGCAGTGATTGGCGTGGTTGGCGTAGCGCAGCCAGGCGTCGTTCTGCAGGATGCCGACCCAGGGCGCCGACAGGTAGCGCATCTTCGAGGCCAGTTGCCCGGCCTGCTTGCAGCGGTAGTCGAAGTCTTCGGCCAGCTCGCGGTTGAAGAACAGGATCGCTTCGCCGACTGCCATGCCGTTCTTGGTGCCGCCGAAGCAGAGTACGTCGACACCGGCTTTCCAGGTCAGCTCCGCCGGGCTGCAGCCGAGGAAGGCGCAGGCGTTGGAGAAGCGCGCGCCGTCCATGTGCAGGTGCAGGCCGAGCTCCTCGCAGGTCTGGCTGATCGCCTGGATTTCTGCGGGGCTGTAAACGGTACCGACTTCGGTGGCCTGGGTCAGGGTCACTACGCGGGGTTTGGGGTAGTGGATGTCCTTGCGTTTTAGGGCTATCTCGCGGATCGACGCGGGCGTCAGCTTGCCCTGCTCGGTGTGGGCGGTGAGCAGCTTGGAGCCGTTGGAGAAGAATTCCGGCGCGCCGCATTCGTCGGTCTCGACGTGGGCGGTCTCTGAGCAGATCACGCTGTGGTAGCTCTGGCACAGCGCGGAGAGGGCCAGGGAGTTGGCGGCGGTGCCGTTGAAGGCGAAGAACACGTCGCAGTCGGTTTCGAACAGGCTGCGGAAGTGGTCGGCGGCGCGGGCCGTCCATTCGTCGTCACCGTAGGCGCGCTGGTGGCCTTGATTGGCTTCTGCCATGGCTTCCCAGGCCTCGGGGCAGATGCCCGAGTAGTTGTCGCTGGCGAATTGCTGGGAATTGTCGGGCATTGGAAAATCCTTGTCTGCTGCGCCCCAACCGGGCGTATGCCGCTACTTTAGCCCGCCTTGCCCAGGCTTAGAACTCGCTGGCGCGACATATTGTTCAGGGCAATCATTCTGAACTCACGGCGGTCTGTGGGCTCACAAAGCAGAGAGTCGTAATCAAAGACTCACCGATTCCACGCTACAGGAGCCCACCATGAGCTACCGTCATCTGATCGCACTTCTCGCACCGCTCGCCTTCGCCCTCCCGGCCGTGGCAGCTGAACCCTGGTCCCCTGAAGCCAAGTCGACCTTCGTGCAGGAATGCGTGAAAGGCGCTCAGTCCGGCCACTCTCAGGAACAACTCACTGCGTTCTGCGATTGCGCCGCGACCAAGGTCAGCGAAGAGTTCAGTGAGGCCGAAATGGCCGAGATGAGCAAGCAGGTTCCGCCGGATGCCGCGCTGCAGCAGCGCCTGGTCACGGCCTCGAGCAGCTGCAACGCCAAACTGCAGTAAGCCTCGAACTGGCGGCACAGGGTTCAGCCCTGCGCCGCCTTCTGATTTGCGTCGAGGCAGCCACAGCCTCTACCGTGCAGCCTCATCTCCCAGCGTGACGCGTGCACATGCCTCCAGCACCACTTGCTCAGCCAATGCCTTTCGGCCGTGACGCGGCCCTTGATCTGATCAAATGGCTGGCGCTGCTGACCATGCTGATCGATCACCTGCGCCATGTCTGGCCCTCCCTGTATTTCCTCTACGTACCTGGCCGCCTGGCCTTTCCGCTGTTCTGTCTGGCCATCGCCGCCAACGTCGCACGGCCGAGAGTGGGCGATTCCAGTGCTGTCTCGCTGAGTTATCTCGGCTGGTTGCTACTGTTCTCGCTGCTCTCCGAGTGGCCTTATCGGCTGCTGGTGCCCACGGCGGAATCGCTCAACGTGCTGCCGACCCTGGTGCTCGGCCTGCTCATCGCCAACGCTGTGCAGCGCCCGCAGCCCCAGGCCTGCTGGTTGGGTGGGGCTGCGCTTTTTATCGCTGCGTTCGGCCATGAGTGGCTGATGTTCGGCGCTTTCGGCGCGGTCTTGCCGGCGGCGTTCCTGCTGGCGCTGCGCAAGCCTTATGGCGCTTGGCTGCTGCCGATGTTGTGCTGCCTGGCGGCCAACTATTGGGCGCCTTTCTATCGCGACGCCGCTCGGGGCGACCCGTTCGCCTGGAGCGTGCTCGCCATCTGCCTGTTCGCCCCGCTGCTCGGCCTGCTGCTGTTGCGCACCCGTCCGCCATTCCCGGTACCGCCGGTACGACGCTGGGCCTATCTGTTCTATCCCGGGCACTTTCTCGCGCTGGTCGCACTGCGCTTCATCTGAGTTTGCGGCATGTGCAATTGCGACACTCGGTCATGTCGCAAACGCAATCTCCCGTGGCGTGCATAGGCATCTGGTTCTCGAGGGCGAGTCATACCATCGCTGCAACAAGACTCATATCGAGCAACCGAGCCAGATGCGGCGCCTCCAGGCGCTTCGGGGAGATACGTGATGTTCAGCAAGCAAGATCAGATCCAGGGCTACGATGACGCACTGCTCAGCGCGATGAATGCCGAGGAGCGTCGTCAGGAACATCACATCGAACTGATCGCCTCGGAAAACTACACCAGCAAGCGGGTGATGGAGGCGCAGGGCAGCGGGCTGACCAACAAGTACGCCGAAGGCTATCCGGGCAAGCGCTATTACGGCGGTTGCGAGCATGTGGACAAGGTCGAGGCGCTGGCCATCGAGCGCGCCAAGCAGCTGTTCGGCGCCGACTACGCCAACGTGCAGCCGCACTCCGGTTCTTCCGCCAACTCCGCCGTTTACCTGGCACTGTTGCAGCCCGGCGACACCATTCTCGGCATGAGCCTGGCCCACGGCGGCCACCTGACCCACGGGGCCAAGGTCAGCTCGTCCGGCAAGCTGTACAACGCCGTGCAGTACGGCATCGATACCGACACCGGGCTGATCGACTACGACGAGGTCGAGCGCCTGGCCCTCGAGCACAAGCCGAAGATGGTCGTAGCTGGCTTCTCCGCTTACTCCAAGACCCTGGATTTCCCGCGTTTTCGCGCCATCGCCGACAAGGTCGGCGCCTACCTGTTCGTCGACATGGCCCACGTTGCCGGTCTCGTTGCGGCTGGTCTGTATCCGAACCCGATTCCCCTCGCGGACGTGGTGACCACCACTACCCACAAGACCCTGCGCGGGCCCCGTGGCGGCCTGATCCTCGCCAAGGCCAACGAAGAGATCGAGAAGAAACTCAACGCTGCGGTATTCCCCGGTGCCCAGGGCGGCCCGCTGATGCATGTGATCGCCGGCAAGGCGGTGTGCTTCAAGGAAGCGCTCGAGCCTGGCTTCAAGGATTACCAGGCGCAGGTCATCAAGAACGCCCAGGCCATGGCCGAGGTGTTCATCGAGCGCGGTTTCGATGTGGTCTCCGGTGGCACCGACAACCACCTCTTCCTGCTCTCGCTGATCAAGCAGGGCATCACCGGCAAGGATGCCGACGCAGCCCTCGGTCGCGCCGGCATCACGGTGAACAAGAACGCCGTACCCAACGATCCGCAGTCACCGTTCGTGACTTCCGGCCTGCGTATCGGTACGCCAGCGGTCACCACCCGCGGCTTCAAGGAAGCTCAGTGCCGTGAACTGGCTGGCTGGATAAGCGACATCCTCGAGCACCTCGGCGATGCCGATGTGGAGGCTCAGGTGGCCGGCCTGGCTGCCGGGCTGTGTGCCGATTACCCGGTGTATCGCTAACGCATCGTCGTTGTCGTGGCAGCCGGCTTGGCGGCGATCGGTCTTACCGGTCGCCAGCGAGCCGGCTCCTACGTTGGAACAGAATTCAGGAGTCCCCCATGCAGCGCTATTCCGGCTTCGGCCTGTTCAAGCATTCCTTCAGTCACCACGAAAACTGGCAACGCATGTGGCGCAACCCGACTCCCAAACCGGTGTATGACGTGATCATCGTCGGCGGTGGCGGGCATGGCCTGGCTACCGCCTACTACCTGGCCAAGGAGTTCGGCGTGAAGAACGTCGCCGTGGTCGAGAAGGGCTGGTTGGGCGGTGGCAACACCGCACGTAACACCACCATCGTGCGTTCCAACTACCTGTGGGACGAGTCCGCGCACCTCTACGAGCACGCGATGAAGTTGTGGGAAGGTCTATCGCAAGACCTGAACTACAACGTCATGTTCTCCCAGCGTGGTGTGTTCAACCTCGGTCATACGCTGCAGGACATGCGTGACATCGAGCGCCGCGTCAGCGCCAACCGTCTCAATGGGATCGATGGCGAGGTGGTCGATGCCAAGCAGGTGGCGGAGATGATTCCCTACCTCGATTGCTCGAAGAACACCCGTTACCCGGTGCTCGGTGCCTCTCTGCAGCGCCGTGGTGGCGTTGCCCGTCACGACGCCGTGGCCTGGGGTTTCGCCCGCGCCGCCGACGCCCTGGGCGTCGACCTGATCCAGCAGACGGAAGTCATCGGCTTCCGCAAGCAGGACGGCGCGGTAATCGGCGTGGAAACCAGCAAGGGCTTCATCGGCGCCAAGCGCGTCGGCGTGGTCGCCGCCGGTAACTCCGGTCACCTGGCCAAGCTCGCCGGCTTCCGCCTGCCGCTGGAATCGCACCCGCTGCAGGCGCTGGTCTCCGAGCCGATCAAACCCATCATCGACACGGTGATCATGTCCAACGCCGTACACGGTTACATCAGCCAGTCGGACAAGGGCGACCTGGTCATCGGCGCCGGGATTGACGGCTACAACGGTTACGGCCAGCGCGGTTCCTATCCGACCATAGAACACACCCTGCAGGCCATCGTCGAGATGTTCCCGGTGCTCTCGCGCGTGCGCATGAACCGTCAGTGGGGCGGCATCGTCGACACCACGCCGGACGCCTGCCCGATCATCGCCAAGACCCCGGTGAAGAACCTGTTCTTCAACTGCGGCTGGGGCACCGGTGGCTTCAAGGCCACGCCAGGCTCGGGCAACGTGTTCGCGGCCAGCCTGGCCAAGGGCGAGATGCATCCGCTGGCCAAGGCCTTCTCCATTGAGCGCTTCCACAATGGTGCGCTGATCGACGAGCACGGCGCAGCCGGTGTGGCGCATTGATTTTGGCGCCCTCTCTCGCTGAGAGAGGGACGATGGTTTTCTGGAGGTACCGAACATGTTGCACATCTTCTGCCCTCACTGTGGCGAACTGCGTTCCGAAGAAGAATTCCACGCTGGCGGCCAGGCGCACATTCCCCGCCCGGTGGATCCGAACGCCTGCACCGATGCGCAGTGGGGCGAGTACCTGTTCTTCCGCGACAACCCGCGTGGCATCCACCACGAGCTGTGGATTCACGCAGCAGGCTGCCGTCAGTACTTCAACGTCACCCGCCACACGGTGAGCTACGAGATTCTCGAAACCTACAAGATCGGCGAGCGCCCCAGCGTCACTGAGGCTTCGCTCGCCGAGAAGAAGGCCGTCGACCAAGGAGTAACGGCATGAGCCAGGTCAATCGTCTTTCCCAGGGTGGCCGCATCGATCGCAGCCAGCCGCTGACCTTCAGCTTCAACGGCCAGACCTACCAGGGTTATGCCGGCGACACCCTGGCCGCCGCGCTGCTGGCCAACGGCGTCGACGTGGTCGGCCGCAGCTTCAAGTACTCCCGCCCGCGCGGCATCGTTGCCGCCGGCGCCGAGGAGCCCAATGCCGTGCTGCAGATCGGTTCCGCCGAAGCGGCGCAGATCCCCAACGTGCGGGCAACCCAGCAGGCGCTGTACGCGAACCTGACGGCCACCAGCACCAACGGCTGGCCGAGCGTCAACACCGACCTGATGGGGATTCTCGGCAAGGTCGGCGGCGGCATGATGCCGCCCGGCTTCTACTACAAGACCTTCATGTACCCGCAGAACCTCTGGCTGACGTACGAGAAGTACATCCGCAAGGCCGCCGGTCTCGGTCGCGCGCCGAAAGAAAACGACCCGGATATCTATGACTACCTGAACCAGCACTGCGACGTGCTGGTGGTCGGTGCCGGCCCTGCCGGGCTGGCTGCAGCCCTGGCCGCCGGCCGCAGTGGCGCCCGGGTCATTCTCGCCGATGAACAGGAAGAGCTCGGCGGCAGCCTGCTCTCTACCCGCGAGATGCTCGACGACATGCCAGCTGCCGAGTGGGCCGCCAAGGCCATCGCCGAGCTGCAGGCCATGCCGGAAGTGACCCTGCTGGCGCGTGCCACGGTCAACGGCTACCACGACCACAACTTCCTCACCATCCACCAGCGCCTCACCGACCACCTCGGTGAAGTCGCGGCAATGGGCCAACCGCGCCAGCGCCTGCATCGTGTGCGTGCCGGTCGCGTGGTGCTGGCCACCGGCGCCCACGAGCGCCCGCTGGTGTATGCCAACAACGACGTGCCCGGCAACATGCTGGCCGATGCCGTGTCGACCTACGTGCGCCGCTATGGCGTGGCGCCCGGACAGAAGCTGGTGCTGTCGACCAACAACGATTACGCCTACCGCGTGGTGCTCGACTGGCTCGACGCCGGTCGCCAGGTGGTGGCCGTGGCGGACGCCCGCAGCAACCCGCGCGGCAGCTGGGTCGAGGAAGCGCGGCGACGTGGCGTGCGCGTGCTCACCAGCAGCGGTGTGGTCGAGGCGCGTGGCAGCAAGCGTGTCACCGGTGCGCGCATCTGCGCCATCGACGCTGCCAGGCACAAGGTCACCAGCCCGGGCGAGACTCTCGACTGCGACCTGATCGTCAGCTCCGGCGGCTACAGCCCGGTGGTGCACCTGGCGTCGCACCTTGGCGGTCGTCCGGTCTGGCGTGAAGACATCCTCGCTTTCGTGCCGGGTGACGGTTTCCAGAAGCGTCATTGCGCTGGTGCCGTGAACGGTGTGTTCGGCATGGGCGACAGCCTCGCCGATGGTTTCGAAGCCGGTGCCAAAGCGGCCGCGGAAGTGGGCTTCCAGCCCGTGAGCGGTACGCTGCCGAAAGCCGAGAAGCGCATCGAGGAAGCGTCGATTGCACTGTTCCAGGTGCCGCACGACAAAAACACCGCACGTGCGCCCAAGCAGTTCGTCGATCAGCAGAACGATGTCACCGCCGCCGGTATCGAGCTGGCCACCCGTGAGGGCTTCGAGTCGGTCGAGCACGTCAAACGCTACACCGCGCTGGGCTTCGGTACCGATCAGGGCAAGCTGGGCAACATCAACGGTCTGGCCATTGCCGCCCGTTCGCTGGGCATCAGCATCGCCGAAATGGGCACCACCATGTTCCGCCCGAACTACACCCCGGTGACCTTCGGCGCCATCGCCGGTCGTCATTGCGGCGATCTGTTCGAGCCCAAGCGCTACACAGCCATCCAGAAGTGGCACCTGGAAAATGGCGCCGAGTTCGAGGACGTCGGCCAGTGGAAGCGCCCCTGGTACTTCCCGAAAAAAGATGAAGACCTGCACGCCGCGGTGGCCCGCGAGTGCCTGGCCGTGCGTAATGCGGTGGGCATTCTCGACGCCTCGACCCTGGGCAAGATCGACATTCAGGGCCCGGATGCTCGCGAGTTTCTCAACCGCGTCTACACCAACGCCTGGACCAAGCTGGACGTGGGCAAGGCCCGCTACGGCCTGATGTGCAAGGAAGACGGCATGGTCTTCGACGACGGCGTAACGGCCTGTCTGGCCGACAACCATTTCGTCATGACCACCACCACTGGCGGCGCTGCCCGCGTGATGGAGTGGCTGGAGATCTACCACCAGACCGAATGGCCGGAGCTGAAGGTGTACTTCTCTTCAGTGACCGACCACTGGGCGACCATGACCTTGTCCGGCCCCAACAGCCGCAAGCTGCTGGCCGAAGTTACCGACATCGACCTGGACAAGGACGCCTTCCCGTTCATGACCTGGAAGGAAGGCACTGTCGGCGGCGTGCCGGCGCGGGTCTTCCGAATTTCCTTCACCGGTGAGCTGAGCTACGAAGTCAACGTCCAGGCCAACTATGCCCTGGGCGTGTGGGAGAAGATCATCGCCGCCGGCCAGAAGCACGGCCTGACCCCATACGGCACCGAGACCATGCACGTGCTGCGTGCCGAGAAGGGCTTCATCATCGTCGGTCAGGACACCGATGGCTCGGTCACCCCGGACGACCTGAACATGGGCTGGTGCGTCGGGCGTACCAAGCCGTTCTCCTGGATCGGCTGGCGCGGTATGAATCGCGAAGACACCCTCAAGGAAGGCCGCAAGCAACTGGTCGGCCTCAAGCCGGTGGATCCGAACAAGGTACTGCCAGAAGGCGCGCAACTGGTCTTCGACCCCAAGCAGCAGATTCCGATGACCATGGTTGGTCACGTCACTTCCAGCTACATGAGCGCCGCGATGGGCCATTCCTTCGCCATGGCCCTGGTCAGGGGCGGCCTCAAGCGCATCGGCGAGCGCGTCTTCGCGCCGCTGGTCGATGGCAGCGTGATCGAAGCCGAAATCGTCAGCTCCGTGTTCTATGACCCGAAAGGGGATCGCCAGAATGTCTAACGCCAATCTTTATCAGCAACGCCCTGCCGACATCGCCGGGCAGTCGTCCCTGCACCATGCCGGGTTGCACGAATTGGCCGGCAAGGGCCGCCAGGGCGCTGGCGTCACCCTGCGTGAGAAGAGCCTGCTGGGCCATCTGGTCCTGCGTGGCGACGCCGACGATGCCAATTTTGCTGGCGGTGTACACAAGGCCCTCGGCCTCGAGCTGCCGGGCGCACTGACCTTAGTGGCCAACGGCGATACCTCTCTGCAGTGGCTGGGCCCGGACGAATGGCTGCTGATCGTGCCAGGCGGCAGCGAGTTCGAGGTCGAGCGCACGCTGCGCGAGACGCTGGATGGTCAGCATATTTCGGTGGTCAACGTCAGCGGAGGGCAGACCCTGCTGGAGCTGCGCGGGCCCAAGGTGCGCGAGCTGCTGATGAAGTCCAGCAGCTACGACGTTCACCCGAAAAACTTTCCGGTGGGCAAGGCGGTAGGCACGGTGTTCGCCAAGTCCCAACTGGTGATTCGCCGCACCGGCGAGGAGACCTGGGAGCTGCTGATCCGCCGCAGCTTCTCCGACTACTTCTGGCTGTGGCTGCAGGATGCCAGCGCCGAGTACGGGTTGGCTGTGGAGGCCTGAGACCGCGAGCAGGATAAAAGCAGTGACTAACTGTGGGAGAGGGCGGGGACGCCTAGTCCATGCCCGCGAAAAGTCACGGGCATGGCCCGTTCCCACAGACCGCCGCTCCTGCTTTGCTTTACCACTCCCAAAGGCTGCGTATGGACGCAGCCAATGACGCTCCACATCGTGCACTGCCGGCCGGCGCATGGGAGCGATCACCACAAGGAATCGCTTTCATGAGCCGCACCCCCGATACCTGGATTCTCACCGCCCATTGCCCGAGCCTGCTGGGTACCGTGGATGTGGTTACTCGCTACCTGTTCGAGCAGGGCTGCTACGTCACCGAGCACCACAGTTTCGATGATCGGCTGGCCAGCCGCTTCTTCATCCGCGTCGAATTCCGCGCCCAGGCCGGTTTCGACGAAGCGGCGTTTCTCGCCGGCCTTGATGAGCGCACCGCGCCCTTCGAGATGCGCACAGAACTGACGCCGCCGGGTTACCGCGCCAAGGTGGTGATCATGGTCTCCAAGGCTGATCATTGCCTCAACGACTTACTCTACCGCCAGCGCACCGGCCAGTTGCCGATGGATATCACCGCCATCGTCTCCAATCACCCGGATCTCAAGCCGCTGGCCGACTGGCACGGCATCCCCTATTACCACTTTGCCCTCGACCCCAACGACAAGCCGGCGCAGGAGCGCAGGGTGATGCAGGTGGTCGAGGACACCGGCGCCGAACTGGTGGTGCTCGCCCGCTATATGCAGGTGTTGTCCGCCGAGCTGTGCCGCAAGCTCGATGGCCGGGCGATCAACATCCATCACTCGCTGCTGCCCGGTTTCAAGGGCGCCAAGCCCTATCACCAGGCGTATCAGAAGGGCGTGAAGCTGGTCGGCGCCACCGCGCACTTCATCAACAACGATCTCGACGAGGGGCCGATCATCACCCAGGGGGTGGAAAGCGTCGATCATGCGCACTACCCCGAGGATCTGGTGGCAAAAGGCCGGGATATCGAATGCCTGACCCTGGCTCGTGCCGTCAGTTATTTCCTCGAGCGACGCGTGTTCCTCAACGCCAACCGCACCGTCGTGCTCTGACTGGCACGGGTGCCGCGCACAGAACGCTCGCTGTCGGTTTTGTCCCCATGGCAGCGCCAAGCGCTCGCTAGTCTGCCTAGACCGTTTGCGCCACCAGTCGGCGCGACCACTCGGTAGCCGTCCTGCCCTTACCGGCGGGTGCCGAGACAGACGCTTCAATACTCCATTGCAGGGCCTACGTGCCTTGTATCCACAACAAGAAGGAGATTCATATGTCTGGTAATCGCGGTGTCGTCTATCTCGGCACGGGCAAGGTCGAAGTTCAGAAGATCGATTATCCGAAGATGCAGGATCCGCGTGGTCGCAAGATCGAGCACGGGGTCATCCTCAAGGTGGTTTCCACCAATATCTGCGGCTCCGACCAGCACATGGTGCGCGGTCGCACCACCGCCCAGGTCGGCCTGGTACTGGGCCACGAGATCACTGGTGAGGTGATCGAGAAGGGCAGCGATGTCGAGAACCTGAAGATCGGTGATCTGGTGTCCGTGCCCTTCAACGTCGCCTGCGGCCGCTGCCGCTCCTGCAAGGAACAGCACACCGGCGTCTGCCTGACGGTCAACCCGGCGCGTGCCGGTGGCGCCTATGGCTACGTCGACATGGGCGACTGGACCGGAGGCCAGGCCGAATACGTGCTGGTGCCCTACGCCGACTTCAACCTGCTGAAGCTGCCGGATCGCGACAAGGCGATGGAAAAGATCCGCGACCTGACCTGCCTCTCCGACATTCTGCCGACCGGCTACCACGGCGCCGTCACGGCGGGCGTGGGGCCAGGCAGCACTGTATATGTGGCCGGTGCAGGCCCGGTCGGCCTGGCCGCAGCGGCTTCGGCGCGGCTGCTGGGCGCTGCAGTGGTGATCATCGGTGACGTCAATCCGGTGCGCCTGGCCCATGCCAAGGCGGTTGGCTTCGAGATCGCCGACCTGTCCAAGGACACGCCGCTGCACGAGCAGATCGCCGACCTGCTCGGTGAGCCGGAAGTGGATTGCGCCGTCGACGCGGTGGGCTTCGAGGCCCGCGGTCATGGGCATGCCGGCGCCCAGCACGAAGCGCCTGCCACGGTGCTCAACTCGTTGATGGGCGTGGTGCGGGTGGCCGGCAAGATCGGTATTCCCGGCCTCTACGTCACCGAAGACCCGGGCGCGGTGGACGCGGCAGCGAAGATCGGCAGCCTGAGCATCCGCTTCGGCCTCGGCTGGGCCAAGTCGCACAGCTTCCATACCGGGCAGACACCGGTGATGAAGTACAACCGTGCCCTGATGCAGGCGATCATGTGGGATCGCATCAACATCGCCGAAGTGGTTGGCGTGCAGGTCATCAGCCTGGAGGACGCGCCACGCGGTTACGGTGAGTTCGATGCTGGCGTGCCGAAGAAATTCGTCATCGACCCGCACAAGACATTCAGCGCGGCCTGAACAAGAAACGGAGCCTGAGGGCTCCGTTTTCATGTCAGCGAGCGTTGTCACGCTCACTTGGCCGCTTTGATTGCCGTGCGTGTCAGGCAGGCAATAGTTGCTAACCTGTCAGGCTAAACCTGCAGGAGCAACTCATGAGCTTTGACCGACGGATTTCCCTGATCACCCTTGGCGTGGCAGACGTACAGGCCAGCGCCGCCTTTTATGAACGGCTGGGTTGGACGCGCTCGTCCGCTTCCCAGGAAAAGATCGTGTTCATCAAGCTCAAAGGGCTCGCGCTTGGGCTGTTCTCGCGGGACGAACTGGCCAAGGATGCCAACCTGTCCGAGGCCGGGCCTGTGGGCTTCTCCGGCATCACCCTGGCGCACAATCTGGAAAGCCCCGAAGCCGTAGATGCGGCCATGGCGCTTGCTGTCGCCTCGGGCGGACGGCAGGTCAAAGCGCCTGAAAAGGTGTTTTGGGGCGGTTACTCCGGCTACTTCGCCGACCCGGACGGCCATCTCTGGGAGTTGGCGCACAACCCCTTCGCGCCGCTGGATGAGTCAGGTCATATGATCCTGCCGGACTGATGCACCGGGCCTGGTCGTAGCGGGTTCAGGCCGCGGTCTCCTGCTTCAATTGCTCGATCAACGCATCCTTCTCTTCCCATAAAGCGCTGACCCAGTTCTGCACGTACAGGCGGAATTCGGCATCGTTCTGGTAGTCGCCCTGCCAGAGCGCGGGATCGAGCGCGCGCGTACGAATATCCATGATGATCCGGGGTACCTGCCCGCTGATCAGCTTCCAGAAGCCGGGCGGCGTTTCTTCCGAGTAGACGATGGTGACGTCGAGGATGGCATCCAGCTGTTCGCCCAGCGCCGCCAGCACGAAGGCCACGCCGCCGGCCTTGGGCTTGAGCAGGTAGCGATAGGGCGAGCCCTGCTGCGCCTGTTTGGCCGGGGTGCAGCGCGTACCTTCCAGGTAATTGACCACGGTGACCGGCAGCTCGCGAAACTTCTCGCAGGCGCGGCGGGTGATATCTAGATCCTGGCCCTTGAGGTGCGGATACTTTTCCAGCTTGGCCTTCGAGTAGCGCTTCATGAACGGATAGTCCAGCGCCCAGAAGGCCAGGCCGAGGAAGGGCACCCAGATCAGTTGCTGTTTGAGGAAGAACTTGAAGTAGGGCGTCTTGCGGTTGAACGCCTGCACCAGCGCCGGAATGTCGACCCACGACTGGTGATTGCTGATGACCAGGTACGAGGTGTCCTGATGCAGTTCGCCGCCGCCGCGAATATCCCACCGGGTCGGGGTGAGCGCCGCGAAGATGCGTTTGCAGTTTTCGGCCCAGAACTCGGCGACCCACATCACCTGGCGTGAGCAGGCGGCCTTGAGTGCTTTGCCCGGCAGCACGAACTTGCCGATGGCGATAATCAGCATCGGCCCGATCAGGATCAGAGTGTTGAGCAAGAGCAGGAAAATAACAGTGAGGCCGGTGAGCAGACGGCGCATGGCAGCTCCTTGTGGGCACGAGGTGTTCATCATAGGCAGACAGCAGGCTGGCGCCAAATCGCTCTGCCGGACAAGGCGTTACTGGATGTCCCTTGAGCGGCGATGGCTTTGGTAAGGCAAAAGCAGACGGTAGGGGCAGAGCTTTCTTTTTGTAGGAGTGGCTTTAGCCGCGAGCTCTATTGAAGAGCAAAGAGCTCGCAGCTAAAGCGGATCGCCGCCCGGCCACTCCCACGACCGCGAGCGGCCGCTACCTCAAGTGCCCGCTCAGAACAACCTGGCCAATAGCGCGGTAACAGCCGTCTCTACCCGCAGAATCCGCTCACCCAGCTGCACCGGTTGCAGGCCCGCCTCGGCAAGCTTGTCGACTTCGTAGGGAATCCAACCGCCTTCTGGGCCGATGGCCAGGGTGACCGGCTGTTCGACGGCGCGCGGGCACGCCGGGTAGTTGCCCGGGTGGCCGGTCAGGCCGAGAGTTCCGGACGCTAACTGTGGCAGGCGATCCTCGACGAAGGGCTTGAAGCGCTTCTCGATGATCACCTCGGGCAGCACCGTATCGCGGGCCTGTTCCAGGCCGAGAATCAGCTGCTCGCGAATGGCTGTCGGCTCTAGAAAGGGCGTCTGCCAGAAACTTTTTTCCACCCGGTAGCTGTTGAGCAGGATCAGCCGTGGCACGCCCATGGCGGCGACGCTTTGCAGCACGCGCTTGAGCATCTTCGGTCGCGGCAGGGCGAGCAGCAGGGTGATCGGCAGCTTGGCGGGTGGTGGCTGGCCGAAGCTGACCTGCAGCTCTGCGCTGTTGGCGTCCAGCTGCAGCAACTGACCGCGACCCATGCCGCCGCCGAGGCGGCCGACCCGCAGGGTGTCGCCGTTCTCGGCGCGGTGCACTTCGTGCAGGTGGGTCAGACGGCGCCCATCGAGGCGTACACGATCGGCGGCGATGAAGTCGCCGTCTTCGAGCAGCAGCAGGTTCATGCTTGCGTGCTGGGCGGCTGGTCGGCCGGGGTTTCCTCGTCCTCGTCGGGCTCGCCGCGACGCGTACGGATCATGCTACCGGCAATGATGCCAAGCTCGAACAGCAGCCACATCGGCACGGCCAGCAGGGTCTGCGAGAAGATGTCCGGCGGCGTCAGGATCATGCCGACCACGAAGCAGCCGATGATCACGTAGGGGCGAATCTTGCGCAGGTATTCGACATCGACCACACCGATCCAGATCAGCAGCACCACGGCCACGGGGATCTCGAAGGCCACGCCAAAGGCGAAGAACAGCGTCATCACGAAGTCGAGGTAGCTGGCGATGTCGGTCATCATCGACACGCCTTCGGGCGTCACGCTGGCGAAGAAGTGGAAGATGATCGGAAAGACCAGAAAGTAGGCGAAGGCCATGCCGCTGTAGAACAGGATGATGCTGGAGATCAGCAGCGGGATGGCGATGCGCTTCTCGTGCTTGTACAGGCCCGGCGCGATGAAGCCCCAGACCTGATGCAGGATCACCGGCATGGCCAGGAACACCGCAACGATCATGGTCAGCTTGAACGGGGTGAGGAACGGCGAGGCCACATCGGTGGCGATCATCGTCGCGCCTTCCGGCAGGTACTGACGCAGCGGCGCCGAAACCAGCGTGTAGATCTGCTGCGTGAAGTAGAACAGGCCGGCGAAAAGCAGAAAGATAGCGCCTACGCAGCGCAGCAGGCGCGTACGCAACTCGGCAAGATGAGAAACCAGCGGCATTTCCTGGTCGTTGTCAGAGAGTCGACTCATGGTTGCGGCGTCTTGTCCTGGCTGGCGACGTGCGCCGGGGCTGGAGGTGTTGCAGAAGCTGGAGCAGGCTCAGCCGGAGCTACCGGAGCTACCGGAGCTACCGGAGCTACCGGAGCTACCGGAGCTACCGGAGCTGACTCGGCGACGGACGCCGATTGCTGCGCGGGCGCTGGCACTGCCGCTTGGGGGGCTGGCGGCAGGATGTCGTTCTTGACCGCCTGCATTTCCCGCTCGAGCTCGAGGATATGTTCGTTATGCAACTGGCGACGGATTTCGTCAGCGCCGATTTCTCGCTCGACCTCCGACTTGATCGCATTGAAGCTGCGCTTGATGCGCCCGATCCACAACCCTGCCGTTCGGGCAGCGCCAGGCAGACGCTCGGGGCCGAGCACCAGCAGGGCAATCAACCCGACCAGCAGCAGCTCGCTGAAACTGATACCGAACATGCTCTGGCCTCAGTCTTTACGCAGCGGTTCTTCGACCTTGCTGGCCTGGCCTTCCACAGTGTGCGGCTGGTTCAGCGGCGCCTGCTGCTGATAAGGCTGTTGGGGTTGCTGCGCTTGCGGTTCGGCCGGCTTGGTCTCGTCTTCGTTCATCGCCTTGCGGAAACCCTTGATGGTTTCACCGACGTCGGAGCCGAGGTTCTTGAGTTTCTTGGTGCCAAACACCAGCACGACGACGATAAGGATGACTACCCAGTGTTTCCAATCGAAAATGCCCATGCTGCATTGTCCTCGTCAGAGTCTTTATTGAGTGTCGCTGTCGCTTCGTGCGGCTTTTTCCGCATGCCCGGACAGGCCGAAACGGCGATCCAGTTCATCCAGCACCGCCTGTGGGTGCTGATCCAGCGCGGCCAGCATGACCATGCTGTGGAACCACAGGTCGGCAGTTTCGTAGATCAGATCGCTGCAGTCACCGCTGGTGGCAGCGTCCTTGGCGGCAAGAATGGTTTCCACCGATTCTTCGCCGACCTTCTCCAGGATCTTGTTCAGACCCTTGTGGTACAGGCTGGCCACGTAAGAGCTGTCTGGGGCCGCGCCCTTGCGCGACTCCAGCACCTCGGCCAAGCGCTTGAGGGTATCAGTCATGGCGGTGTTCCGGTGCATATATGGTGTGCGGATCTTTCAAGACGGCATCGACGGTCTTCCACGCGCCATTCTCGAATACCCGGTAGAAGCAACTTTCGCGCCCGGTATGGCAAGCGATGCCGCCGAGCTGTTCAACCTTTAACACGATCACGTCGGCGTCACAGTCCAGACGCAGCTCGTGGAGCTTCTGCACATGACCGGATTCCTCGCCCTTGCGCCACAGCTTGCCACGTGAGCGTGACCAGTAGATGGCGCGCTGCTCGCTGGCAGTCAGGGCCAATGCTTCGCGGTTCATCCAGGCCATCATAAGGATGCGCCCGGTCTGGTGATCTTGGGCGATGGCCGGCACCAGGCCGTCTTCGTTCCAAGTGACTTCATCTAACCAGTTGTTCATTGCTTTTCCGTATTCGAGACGCGGCGTTTCGTTGCAAGTGTGCCAGCCAGGGCGCTAGCTGGCTATCGGCGCACGATCAGGTACAGACCACTGGCGGTCATCAGCCAGGCGGGCCAGGCGATGGCCGGTTCACTCAGGTTGGCCATGCCCAGGGCCAGCACCACGCCGCCGCCGATCAGCGCGGCGCCGATCAGTCGTACCGCCCAGCCGTCACGCTCGCGCCATGGCGGTGGTGGATCTTTAGCGTGGGGCTGAGCCATGCGTTCGAGCAGGCTGCGGGTCATGTTGGCCAGGTGCGGCACTTGCTCGACCTGACTCTGCAGGTTTTGCAGCAGGTTGCGCGGGCTGACGCGTTGGCGCATCCAGCGCTCGAGGAACGGCTGAGCAGTCGTCCACAGATCCAGATCTGGGTACAACTGGCGGCCGAGACCCTCGATGTTGAGCAAGGTCTTCTGCAGCAGCACCAACTGCGGCTGGACTTCCATATTGAAGCGCCGCGCGGTCTGGAACAGGCGCATCAGCAGCAAGCCGAAGGAAATATCCTTGAGCGGGCGCTCGAAGATCGGCTCGCACACGGTGCGGATCGCCGCTTCGAAATCGTTGACCTGGGTTTCCTGTGGCACCCAGCCAGAGTCGATGTGCAACTGCGCCACCTTGCGGTAGTCACGCTTGAAGAAGGCCACCAGGTTGCGTGCCAGGTAATCCTGATCCTCGGGGGTGAGGCTGCCGATGATGCCGCAGTCGATGGCAATGTACTGCGGGTTCCAGGGCGTTCGCGTGCTGACGAAGATGTTGCCCGGGTGCATGTCGGCATGGAAGAAACTGTGGGTGAACACCTGGGTGAAGAAAATCTCCACGCCGCGTTCGGCCAGCAGCTTCATATCGGTGCGCTGGTCGGCCAGGGTGGCCAAGTCGGTGACCTGGATGCCATAGATGCGCTCCATCACCAGTACCTTGGGGCGGCACCAGTCCCAGTACACCTGCGGTACGTAAAGCAGGTCAGAGCCCTCGAAGTTGCGCCGCAACTGGCTGGCGTTGGCCGCCTCGCGCAGCAGGTCGAGTTCGTCGTAGATGGTCTTCTCGTAATCGCTGACCACGTCCACCGGGTGCAGGCGGCGCGCTTCGGCCGAGGCGCGCTCGGCCAGCTTGGCGAGCAGGAACAGCCAGGCCATGTCGGCGCGGATGATCGGCTTGAGGCCTGGGCGCACTACCTTGACCACCACTTCTTCGCCGCTTTTCAGCTGTGCCGCGTGCACCTGGGCGACGGAGGCGGAGGCCAGCGGCTCGGTGTCGAAGCGGGCGAACGCTTGGCTGACCGGCATGCCCAGTTGCTCTTCGATCAGTGCCAGTGATTTGGCCGGGTCGAACGGTGGCACGCGATCCTGCAGGTGAGTCAGCTCGTCAGCGATATCCGGCGGTAGCAGGTCGCGGCGGGTGGACAGCAACTGGCCGAACTTGATGAAAATCGGCCCCAGCTCTTCCAGGGCCAAACGCAGGCGCTGACCGCGATTGAGCGGCGACGCCTTGCGCGGCAGCCAGCGCCAGGGCAGCAGGAAGCGCGGTGCGCGCAGCCAGAAGGGCAGCGGCAGGGCGAACAGCAGGTCATCCAGGCGGTAGCGGATGACCACGTAGAGGATGCGCAACAGACGACGAACGGCAAGCAGCTTCATGCGATTGGCTTATGGCGTAGTACGAGGCGCTCGATGCGCGCGTCGAGACGGTCGAGGGAAAGTTTCAGGTCATCCAACTCGGCAAAGCGTGCCTCGGCCTCACGGTGGCCAACCAGCGTGCGTGATTCTTCGCTGAGGTAATCGGCCAGGCTCAGTTGCAGGCTGTGAATATTGTCTCGCGTCCAGCCGGCGCGGCTGCGCAGGTGGCCAGCGAGCAGCGGCGTGGCGATCGGGCCGAGCCAGCGTGACAGCTCGTATTCCCAGTCCAGCTCGAGATCCTGCAGGATGCCGGCCAGTTCCATCAGCGTGCCACTGTCGCCGTCCAGATCGACCTCAGGCTCATGCAGCACGGCCTGCTTGTCCTTGGCCAGCGCCAGGCGTAGCAGCGCGCTGGCTGGTGCGCGCAGCGTGCAGTCGATCTGGCCAGCCCATTGGCCTGCCAGCCGTAAGCCTTGGCCATCAGCGAGGATAAACAGCGCGAACGCAGGAGTCCGCGACTCGACCGCGATCACCCGGCCATTCAGCCGCGCCAGGCGTGGTAGGGCAGTGCTGTCCAGCGCGAGTACGCGATTGAGACCACGCTCGACGCCCGCGAACAGGGCCTGACTCAGCATCAGGGCTTGATACCGCGGTGCAGAGCGACGATGCCGCCGGTCATGTTGTGGTAAGTCACGCGGTCGAAACCGGCGGCTTCCATCATCGCCTTGAGGGTATCTTGATCCGGGTGCATGCGGATCGACTCGGCCAAGTAGCGATAGCTCTCGGCGTCGTTGGTGACCAGCTTGCCCACCAGCGGCATGAAGTTGAACGAATAGGTGTCGTAGACCTTGGACAGCAGGCTGCTCTTGGGCTTGGAGAATTCCAGCACCAGCAGGCGACCACCAGGCTTGAGCACGCGCAGCATGGAGGCGATGGCGGCATCTTTATGAGTGACGTTACGCAGGCCGAAGGCGATGGTCACGCAGTCGAAATGGTTGTCCGGAAAGGGCAGCTTTTCGGCGTCAGCCTGGACGAATGCGATGTTGCCCGACACGCCGCGGTCGAGCAGGCGGTCACGACCGACCCTGAGCATCGAAGCGTTGATGTCGGCCAGCACCACCTCGCCGGTCTCGCCGACGATGCGCGAGAACTGGCGGGCCAGGTCACCGGTGCCACCAGCGATGTCCAGCACGCGGTTGCCGCTACGTACGCCGGACAGCTCGATGGTGAAACGCTTCCACAGGCGGTGCATGCCGCCGGAGAGCAGGTCGTTCATCAGGTCGTACTTGGCTGCCACCGAGTGGAACACTTCGGCGACCTTGTCCGCCTTCCTGCTTTCTGGAACATCCTGGAAGCCGAAGTGGGTGGTAGGTTCGCTGTCGTCGTTCTTGCGCGGATCGTTCATGTCACCCTTTCCTGAAATCCGAGAGGCTTGGCGCCTATTTAAAAGCCTGCGAGCTAGAACCATGCAAGGCGTAACCGCCAGTGGGGCCATAGGCTGGCCTGCAGCACGGCGATAACAGGCTTTAGTAAGCCGAGTGCCCGCATTCTAAACCTAAAAGCTGGGTACAGGCTGCACGCGTGGTAGTGGGGCACTGGGTGCTTCTTGTATATTCCGCCGCCAGCGTTTTTAGTCAGGAGAGCCGTGATGGCCAGAATTACCGTCGATCGCCCCCACAACCTGGGGGTCGAGGCTGCACGGGGCAAGGCCGAACAACTGGCCGAGCGCTTGGCACGAGAATACGACGTGCGCTACCAGTGGAACGGCGACACCCTGGAGTTCAAACGCAGCGGCGCCGACGGGCGGATTGAGGTCAGCGAAGATCGCGTCCACCTGCAGCTCAACCTTGGCCTGCTGCTCTCGGTGATGAGCGGCAAGATCAAGAGCGAGATCGAAGAAGTCCTCGATAAGGAGCTGCAAGCCTGAACCCCTTCAGGGCTCAGCCACCCTTGTAGGGTGGATCCGCGGGGCGTGGTGATCCTGAGTAGCGCTGCGCTCAACCCAGGCCATTGCTCAGGCTCGCGCCATACAAGTGTTCGCGAGCCGCTGCGGCCGGCGCCGAGGAAGTTGCAGCCAGGGCATCCAGCCAAGCGTGCTGATGGCTGCTTGGCTGCCGGGCTCTGCCTTGAGCCATTGCCTCCAGGCGCATCAGTTGTTCTCTCTCGGCATCCAGCTCCAGCTGTTTGACCCGTTGCCGCAGTTCGGCGAGTGCCGAATCTTGCTGCGCTGGCGTGCGCCAGATCTGACGCAGAGCCCTGAGCGGGGTGACGACATCGTGCTGCCATTGTGTTGCCACTCGTCGCAATTGCGTTTCGAAATCGCCGTCATGGGGCGTGCCGCGGCGATCCATCCACAGGCCGCAGAGCAGCAGGCACACATCTGTACCGGCGTCTTGCTGGGTGAGGCATGCGGCTTCTACGCCAGGTTTGGTGTACAGCGTCGTGGCGAAACTCCACAGGTCAGTAGTCACGGTACGCTCCGAGTAAGCGGCGGGGGACTCTGGTAGAATCCGCCGCCATTATGATCCGACTTCTGAACCTTACCTTACAGCGTGGCCCGCAGCGTCTGCTAGAAGACGCCGAGCTGACCCTGCACTCCGGCCACAAAGCCGGCCTTATCGGTGCCAACGGCGCCGGCAAATCCAGCCTGTTCGCCTTGCTGCGCGGCGAGTTGACCCCGGACGCTGGCGATTGCCTGCTGCCCGGTGACTGGCGCATCGCCCATATGCGCCAGGAGGTCGATACCCTCGAACGCCAGGCCGTGGACTATGTGCTCGACGGCGACCATAACCTGCGGCGCGTGCAGGCTGATTTGGAGATCGCCGAGCAGCGCCAGGACGGCAGTGCCATCGCTCGCCTGCACAGCGAACTGGACAGCGCCGACGGCTACACCGCCGATGCTCGTGCACGCAAGCTGCTGGCTGGCCTGGGCTTCGACAATGCGCAGATGGATCGCCGGGTCGGCGACTTCTCCGGTGGCTGGAGGATGCGCCTTAATCTGGCCCAGGCGCTGATGTGCCCGTCTGACCTGCTGCTGCTCGACGAGCCGACCAACCACCTGGATCTGGATGCGATTCTCTGGCTCGAAGGCTGGCTGCAAAGCTATCCCGGTACCTTGCTGCTGATTTCCCACGACCGGGATTTTCTCGATGCGGTGGTCGACCACGTCGCCCATGTCGAGCAGCGCAAGCTGACACTATACCGTGGCGGTTACAGCGCCTTCGAGCGTACTCGTGCCGAGCGTTTGGCTCAGCAGCAGCAGGCGTACGAGAAGCAGCAAGTGCAGCGTGCGCACATGGAAAAGTACATCGCCCGCTTCAAGGCCCAGGCCACCAAGGCGCGTCAGGCGCAGAGCCGCATCAAGGCGCTGGAACGTATGGAAGAGCTGAGTGCGGCCCACGTCGACTCGCCCTTCGATTTCGTGTTCCGCGAGGCCGACAAGATTTCCACACCGCTGCTCAGCCTTGGCGAAGGCCGCCTGGGATACGCCGACAAGGCGGTGCTGCAGCAGGTCAAGCTGAGCCTGGTGCCGGGCGCCCGCATTGGTCTGCTTGGCCCGAACGGCGCCGGCAAATCGACGCTGATCAAGAACCTGTCTGGCGAGCTGCAGCCATTAAGCGGCAGCCTGACGCGTGGTGAGAACCTGGTGATCGGCTATTTTGCCCAGCACCAGCTCGACTCCCTCGACGACAAGGCCAGCCCGCTGCTGCACCTGCAGCGTATTGCCCCCGGTGAGCGCGAGCAGACGCTGCGCGATTTTCTCGGTGGTTTCGACTTCCGCGGGCCGCGTTGCGATGAGCCAGTGCTGAATTTCTCAGGCGGCGAAAAGGCCCGCCTGGCCCTGGCGCTGATCGCTTGGGGCAAGCCCAACCTGCTGCTGCTCGATGAACCGACCAACCACCTGGATCTGGAAATGCGCCTGGCACTGACCATGGCGCTGCAGGAATTCGCCGGGGCGGTGGTGGTGGTGTCTCACGATCGGCACCTGCTCAAGAGCACCACCGACGAGTTCCTGCTGGTGGCGGATGGCCGCGTGGCGCCGTTCGACGGTGACCTGGAAGATTACGCGCGTTGGCTGGTGGATTATCGTCAGCGCCAGGCCGCTCCAACGGCTGCGCCAGCGGTCAGCACGGGCAACGACAAGCGTGGCCAGCGCCAGGCCGCCGCTGCGCTGCGCCAGCAACTGGCGCCGCACAAGAAGGCGGCGGACAAGCTCGAGGCGGAACTCGGTCAGGTGCAGGGCAAGCTCGCCGCACTGGAAGAGCGCCTTGGCGATAGTGCCATCTACGAGGCCGCGCGCAAGGAAGAGCTGCGCCAGGCGTTGGCCGAACAGGCAGGGCTGAAGAGCCGTGAAGGCGAGCTGGAAGAGCAGTGGCTGGAAGCGTTGGAAACTCTGGAAGTGTTGCAGCAAGAACTGGAGGCAATGGCTTGAATTTCGATTTTACCGATCTGGCCTGGCTAACCGCCTGGAGCCAGCCACTGATGCTCGCTGGGCAGGTCGTGCTGATTCTGGTACTGGCCTGGCTGGCACAGCGGATTCTCACCCGTGGCATTAGCCGCCTGGGCCATCGCTATCCTCAGCTACCGGCAGAGCTGCTGGTGCCGTTGCGCGGCCTCACCCGCTGGCTGATCCTGGGTAGCGCCTTCATGTTGGTGCTGGAGCGCTTAGGCGTTTCGGCCCAGGTACTGTGGGGGGCGTTGACCGGCTTTGCCGCTGTGGCAGCCATCGCTTTCTTCGCCATCTGGAGCGTATTGTCGAACCTGTTCTGCGCGCTGCTGATCTTCGCCCTCGGGCCGTTCCGCATCGGCGACTGTGTCGAAGTGCTGGAAAGCGCCGACAAGCCGGGCGTGCGGGGTCGTGTATTGGACATCAACCTGTTCTATACCACCCTGGAAGACCTGACCGGCGACGCGCCGGGTACCTGGGTGCAGATTCCCAACAGCCTGTTTTTCCAGAAGGCCGTGAGGCGCTGGCGCAACGGTGATGTACCGGCAGCACGCAAGATCGAATCCTGATTAGATAAAGCAGCTTAAAACGTCGGCTAGGCAGGCAGCGCAAGGGCTAGGCGCCCCCACAAAAACGCGCGAGAAAGCGGAGTGTACGAGTAGTACATGAGCATTTTGAGTGCGGTTTTAACGCAGCGATGGCCACGCAGGTAGTTTTAACACCATCAATGAATCTTCTGAGGTCGTCATTATGGCTCTGGAAACCTGGCTCGCGTTCTTCGTCGCCTGTTGGCTGATCAGCCTGTCGCCGGGTGCCGGTGCCATCGCGTCGATGTCGGCCGGTCTGCAATACGGCTTTCTGCGTGGTTACTGGAACGCGCTTGGCCTGCAGCTTGGCCTGGCGCTGCAGATCGCCATCGTCGCTGCTGGCGTCGGTGCCGTGCTGGCGACCTCGGCATTGGCCTTTAGCCTGATCAAGTGGTTCGGCGTTGCCTATCTGGTGTACCTGGGCTGGCGCCAGTGGCGGGCGCTGCCTGCCGACATGACCGTCACTGGCGAACGCCCCATCGGTAGGCCGCTGAGCCTGGTGTTGCGCGGTTTTCTGGTTAATTTCGGCAACCCCAAGGCCATCGTCTTCATGCTTGCGGTGCTGCCACAGTTCATCAATCCTCACGCACCGCTGACCGAGCAGTATCTGATCATCGGCGTGACCATGGTGACTGTCGATCTGATCGTCATGGCTGGCTATACCGGCCTGGCCGTACGCGTTCTGCGCCTGCTGCGCACGCCGCGTCAGCAACGCATCATGAACCGCAGCTTTGGCGCGCTGTTCGTGGGCGCTGCGGCGTTGCTGGCTACCGTGCGTCGCGCACCGGTCTGAGCATGCGCGTATGGATCGATGCCGACGCCTGCCCACGGCTGTCGCGGGATCAGGTGGTCAAGTTCGCCCTCAAGCGTAACTTCGAGGTCGTCATGGTTGCCGGGCAAGCGCAGCCCAAGCCGGCTTTCGCCTGTGTGCGTTTGATCGTCGTGCCGAGCGGCCCGGATGCGGCTGATGATTATCTTGTGGAGCACGCCGTGCCAGGCGAGCTGGTGATCTGCAGCGACGTGCCGCTGGCTGATCGCTTGGTGAAGAAGGGTGTGCTGGCGCTGGATCCGCGCGGCAAGGAGTTCGACGAGCGCAACATGGGCGAGCGTCTGGCGGTACGTAACCTGTTTACCGACCTGCGTGAGCAGGGGCAGGTCAGTGGTGGTCAGGCTGCCTACGGCGACAAGGATCGGCAGGCGTTCGCCAATTCCCTCGATCGTCTGCTGACGCGCCTGTCACGCGGTTGAACGCCTCGTCGACCCGTAGCCTGGGTTGAGCAGCGCGATACCCAGATTGCCATTTCACGGGTATCGCTGCGCTCGACCTAGGCTACGGCAAGCGTTTAAGCCTATCGCCGCTGCGGGCGGCGATAATCTTTACTCGTGTGTCAGTTCCAGCACCCGATCCACCAATTTGTTGATCCCCGACGCGGCCTGCGAGATCGAGTTGGCCAGCATATAGGCCGGCGTGGTCACCAGCTTGCGCTGGGTATCTTCGACAATATCTTCAACGTTGCACTCGACGTGCTCGGCGCCCATTTTGGTCAGTGCTGCTGCGGTGTCGGCGTCATGGCCGATGGTGCAGGTCACGCCAGCGCCAAAGATGCGCGCCGCCAGGGCCGGGGCGATGCAGATCAGCCCGACGGGTTTGGAGGCACTGACGAACGACTGCGCAGCGGCCAGCACGTCGGCCTGCACGGTGCAATCGCCGCCAGCACTGGCGAAGTCGGAAAGATTCTTGGCGGCGCCGAAGCCACCCGGCAGGATCAACGCATCGAAGTCGTCGGCACGCAGTTCGCGCACGTCCTTGATGTTGCCGCGGGCGATGCGTGCGGATTCCACCAGCACGTTACGCGCCGGCTGCATTTCCTCGCCGCTCAGGTGGTTGAGTACGTGTGCCTGATCGATGTTTGGCGCGAAGCACTGCACTTCGGCGCCGCGTTGGTCGAGGCGCAGCAGGGTGATCACGCTTTCGTGGATCTCCGAGCCGTCATAGACGCCACAACCGGAAAGAATCACTGCGACTTTCTTGTTCATCGACCAACTCCTGATGAGGTACGAGCCGAGCCCGGATCTTGCGTCCGGCGGTCTCGCCTGGGGGTAACATGTCTTCTGTTATGACTGATCAGTCAGCCAATTGTTACAGGCTTTTGAACGTTTGTGAGGTCGTCGTCAATTGCAGTGCTTCAGGTGCGGCGCTGTCTACGACGGTACAGCCAGATGCCCAGGCCGATGATCAGCAAACCCGCGAAGACGTACAACTGAACCTGATGCAGCTCACCCAGCAGGCCTTCGAGTGCGCGGCCGAGTTTATAGGCGAGGGTGCCGAGCACGATGGCCCAGATCGCTGCGCCGATGGCATCGAGAATCACGTAACGGCGACGCGGATAGCCGGAGATACCGATGGCCAGTGGCATCACCGTGCGCATGCCGTAGAAGAAGCGGAAGCCCAGCACCCAAAGATCCGGATGACGGCGCAAGTACACCAGTGCCTTGTCGCTGAGCGCTTGCCACTGGGGACGATTATCGAGAATGCGTCGACCGTGACGGCGGCCCAGATGGAACCACAGTTGGTCGCTGGCATAGGTGCCGAGGAAGGCGAAGATTATCACCAGCTCGATCTGCAAGATGCCCCGCAACGCCAGATAAGCCGCCAGTAACAGCGACATTTCACCTTCGAGAAAAGTGCCCAGGGCCAGGGCCGGGTAACCGAAGTGCTGCAGCAAATTTTCCAGCATTGAAGATGACCGTAGAGGAGGGAACGCAAGGCTACGTGGTTCGACAACGTAAAACAGCATTTGTCGAAATACTGTGAAATAACCCCTGGCAGCTTTTGCTTGCAATGCTGGGGTGTTATGCCGATTGCGAACAATTTTGGTGCATCCGATGTGCCTTATCGGCTGCGACGTGCCGTCGCAGTATTCGTTATCGTCGTCATCATTTGGTCATAATGGCGGCTTATAACTGTCACACTTCGCCCGCTTGAGCGGGCCCAGGAGTCTGCACGTGAGCTTTACCCCTGCTAACCGCCTGTTCCCAGCCACCCGCCTGCGCCGCAATCGTCGCGACGAATTTTCCCGGCGTTTGGTGCGCGAGAACGTGCTGAGCACCAACGACCTGATCCTGCCGGTATTCGTGCTCGATGGCGAGAATCAGCGTGAGGCGGTGGCATCCATGCCCGGCGTTGAGCGTCTTTCCATCGACCTGCTGCTGCAGGAAGCGGAGAAGTGGGTGGCTCTGGGTATTCCCGCGCTGGCGCTGTTCCCGGTAACCCCCGCAGAAAAGAAAACCCTCGACGGCAGTGAAGCCTGGAACCCGGACGGCATCGCCCAGCGTGCCACCCGTGCGTTGCGCGCGCGCTTCCCCGAGCTTGGGGTGATCACCGACGTGGCCCTCGACCCGTTCACCACCCATGGTCAGGACGGCATTCTCGACGAAGAAGGCTACGTGCAGAACGACATCACCGTCGATGCGCTGGTCAAACAGGCACTGTCTCACGCGGATGCGGGTGCTCAGGTGGTGGCGCCGTCGGACATGATGGACGGGCGCATCCAGGCGATTCGCGAGGCGCTGGAGCTGGCCGATCACGTCAACGTGCGGATCATGGCCTACTCTGCCAAATACGCCAGCGCCTACTACGGCCCGTTCCGCGATGCGGTGGGCTCCTCGCTGAACCTCGGCAAGGCCAACAAGGCCTCCTACCAGATGGATCCGGCCAACAGTGACGAGGCGTTGCATGAAGTCGCCGCCGACCTCGCCGAAGGCGCTGATATGGTCATGGTCAAGCCGGGCATGCCGTACCTGGATATCGTTTCCCGGGTCAAAAGCGAATTCAAGGTGCCGACCTTTGTCTATCAGGTCAGTGGCGAATATGCGATGCACATGGCTGCCATCCAGAACGGCTGGCTCAGCGAAGCGGTCATTCTCGAGTCGCTGACGGCCTGCAAACGAGCGGGTGCCGATGGCATCCTCACTTATTTCGCCGTGCGTGCGGCCGAACTCATACGACAGGGGCAGTAGCCCCTCCAGGGTAATTCAATGAGCAACGAAGGACTCAGTGAGAACGAACAGCTCGATGTACCGGCAATCAGCCTGCCGGTGATCGACGAAGCGCCGGTGGAAACCATAGTGGAAACGCCAGTAGTCGAAACCACGGCGGTCGCCGTGCCAGTGCCCAGCCTGGATGACAGCAGCCTGTACATCCACCGTGAACTGTCGCAGCTGCAGTTCAACATCCGCGTGCTGGAACAGGCGCTGGACGAGTCCTACCCGTTGCTGGAACGTCTGAAGTTCCTGCTGATCTTCTCCAGCAACCTCGATGAGTTCTTCGAAATCCGTGTTGCCGGGCTGAAGAAGCAGATCAATTTTGCCCGTGAGCAAGCTGGCGCCGATGGCTTGCAGCCGCATCAGGCGCTCTCGCGCATTGCCGAACTGGTACACGAGCAGGTCGGCCGTCAGTACGCCATCCTCAACGATGTGCTGTTTCCGGCGCTGGCCAAGCACGGCATCAACTTCATCCGCCGCCGCTACTGGACGACCAAGCACAAGGCCTGGGTGCGCCGCTATTTCCGCGACGAGATCGCGCCGATCATCACGCCGATTGGTCTCGACCCCACGCACCCGTTCCCGCTGCTGGTCAACAAGAGCTTGAACTTCATCGTCGAACTGGAAGGCGTCGATGCCTTCGGTCGCGACTCTGGTCTGGCTGTAATCCCTGCGCCGCGTCTGCTGCCGCGGATCATCAAGGTACCGGAAGACGTCGGCGGCCAGGGCGCCAACTACGTGTTTCTGTCGTCGATGATCCATGCTCATGCCGATGATCTGTTCCCTGGCATGAAGGTCAAGGGTTGCTACCAGTTCCGCCTGACCCGTAACGCCGATCTGTCGGTGGATACCGAGGACGTCGAAGACCTGGCCCGTGCGCTGCGCGGTGAGCTGTTCAGCCGCCGTTACGGGGATGCGGTGCGTCTGGAGGTGGTCGACAGCTGCCCGAAACACCTTACCGACCAACTGCTCAAGCAGTTCGGCCTGTCGGAGCATGAGCTGTATCAAGTCAACGGCCCGGTCAACCTGACCCGCCTGTTCAGCATCACCGGCCTGGAAAGCCATCAGGATCTGCAGTACCCGCCGTTCACTCCGGTAATCCCCAAGTTACTGCAGAACAGCGAGAACATTTTCAGCGTGGTCAGCAAGCAAGACATCCTGCTGCTGCATCCCTTCGAGTCCTTTACTCCCGTGGTGGATCTGTTGCGCCAGGCGGCGAAAGACCCACACGTATTGGCCATCAAGCAGACGCTCTACCGCTCTGGCGCCAACTCGGAGATCGTCGATGCATTGGTGGAAGCCGCGCGCAACGGCAAGGAAGTTACCGCGGTGATCGAGCTGCGCGCGCGCTTCGACGAGGAGTCCAACCTGGCGCTGGCCAGCCGCCTGCAGGCTGCAGGTGCCGTGGTGATCTACGGTGTGGTCGGCTTCAAGACCCACGCCAAGATGATGCTCATTCTGCGTCGTGAGAACGGCGAGATCGTCCGTTACGCGCACCTGGGTACTGGTAACTACCACGCCGGCAACGCCCGTCTGTACACCGACTACAGCCTGCTCACCGCCGATGTGGCGCTGGGTGAGGATGTGTCCAAAATGTTCAGTCAGCTGATTGGCATGGGCAAGACCCTGCGCATGAAGAAGCTCCTGCATGCGCCCTTTACCCTGAAGAAAACCCTGCTCGACCTGATCGCCAAGGAAACCCACCTGGCCAGTGAAGGCAAGCCGGCGCACATCATCGCCAAGTTCAACTCGCTGACCGATGCGAAGATCATTCGTGCGCTGTACAAGGCCAGCCAAACGGGTGTGAGGATCGATCTGGTAGTGCGCGGTATGTGCTGCCTGCGGCCAGGGGTACCAGGTGTTTCGCACAACATTCAGGTTCGCTCGATCATTGGCCGCTTCCTGGAGCACACGCGGGTGTTCTATTTCCTCAATGGCGGCGAAGAGAAAATCTACCTGTCCAGCGCCGACTGGATGGAGCGCAACCTCGACAAGCGCGTGGAGACCTGCTTCCCGGTCGAGGGTAAAAAACTGATTCTGCGCGTGAAGAAGGAGCTGGAAGCCTACCTGACCGACAACACCCATGCCTGGGTGCTGCAGCCTGACGGGCGCTATCTACGGCTTTCGCCGACCGGTAACCAGAACTCGCGTAGCGCGCAAGCCAGCCTGCTGGAAAAGCTCAGCGCACCGGTGATTATCCCGCGCTGAGTGCGCGACGAAAAAGAAACGGGCCATTGTGCCCGTTTCTCGTTGTGGATAACTCAAGCCGTAGGGTGAGTTAGCGGCGCAATGCCCGATGATTTCAGGCGTGCGCCAGCTCGGCGCGTCGCGTAACCCACCAAGCGGTGTCAGGTGTTGCGCGATGGTGGGGTACTCGCTCGCCGTCGCTCAAAACCACGCCTCGCTCATCGCCAGGCAGGTTTCGTCACGCTGCTCCAGGATATCCAGATCGTGATGGCAGCCCGGTACCTCGCGTAGCAGGAAGTAGCGTGCGGCCTGCAGCTTGCCGCTGTAGAAGTCGGCGTCGGCCGCGTTGCCAGCCAGGCGCCCCTGTTCGGCGTGAACGGCCTGTTCCAGCCAGCGCCAGCCGATCACCAGATGGCCGAACACCTTGAGGTATAGCGCCGAGTCCGCCAGGGCGCCGTTCACGCGGCCCTGCTGCAGGTCGCCGAGCAAACCGAGGGTCACCTGCGACAGGCGCGCCAATAACGTTTCCAGCGGCTGACGTAGGGCGTCCAGTTCAAGGAAGGGCTCGGCGCGCTGGCAGGTATCGATGATCTGCCGGCTCAATACCTTGAGTGCTGCGCCGCCGTGCTGGCCGACCTTGCGCCCCAGCAGGTCGAGGGACTGGATGCCGTGGGTGCCTTCGTGGATCGGGTTGAGGCGGTTGTCACGGTAATACTGTTCCACCGGGTGATCGCGGGTATAACCGTGGCCGCCGAGAATCTGGATCGCCAGGGCATTGGCTTGCAGGCAATACTCGGACGGCCAGGACTTGGCCACCGGAGTCAGCAGGTCGAGCAGTTGCCCGGCCTGCTCACGCTGTTCGGCGTCCTCCAGCGTCTGGCTATCGTCGAACAGGCGAGCGCAGTACAGCCCGAGATCGAAGGCGCCTTCCACGTAGGCCTTCTGGGTCAGCAGCATGCGGCGTACATCGGCGTGCTCGATGATCGCCACCTGAGCGCTTGCCGGGCTCTTGCCGTCGGGCAGGCGCCCCTGCGTGCGCTGGCGTGCATATTCCAGGGAGTACAGATAGCCGGCGTAGCCGAGCATCACCGCGCCCATGCCGACGCCTATACGCGCCTCGTTCATCATCTGGAACATGTAGGACAGGCCTGCATGAGGCTTGCCCACCAGATAGCCGACGCAATTACCGTGATCACCGAAATTCAATGCCGTGGAGGTGGTGCCGCGCCAGCCCATCTTGTGGAACAGGCCTGCCAGGATCACGTCGTTGCGCGGGCCCTGGCTGCCGTCTTCGCCGATCAGGAATTTCGGCACGATGAACAGCGAGATGCCTTTCACCCCGGCAGGAGCGTCGGGCAGGCGGGCCAGCACCAGGTGGATGATGTTCTCGCTCAGGTTATGGTCGCCACCAGAGATGAAGATCTTGTTGCCCTTTAGGCGGTAGCTGCCATCAGCTACGGGCTCGGCACGGGTGCGGATATCGGCGAGGGAGGAGCCAGCATGGGGCTCGGTCAACGCCATGGTGCCGAAGAAGCGGCCTTCGATCATCGGCTGTAGAAAACGACGCTTCTGCAGTTCATCGCCAAAGGCTTCGATCAGGTTAGCGGCCGCCATGGTCAGCAGCGGGTAGGAGGCCGTGGCGATGTTGGCCGCCTGGAAATGCGCGAAACACGCCTGGGACAACAGGTTGGGCAGTTGCATGCCGCCTGCCTCGAAGTTTCTGGTCGCGTTCAGGAAGCCGGCATCGACGAAGGCCTGCAGCGCTGGCTTGACCTCGCCGATCAACTGGGCGGCGCCGTCGACATACTGCGGCTCATGCTCATCGCCCTTGCGGTTGTGCGTGGCGAACAGCTCTTCGGCGATGCTGCGCGCGGTATCCAGCGCCGCCTCGAAAGTTTCCCGGCTGTGCTCGCTGAACCGCTGGCGGCTGGTGAGCGCTTCGGCATTCAGCACTTCATAGAGTTCGAACGCTAGGTTGCGGGCGCTGAGCAAGGTCTCGGGCATGATGGCTCTCCGGTTGAATGAGGCCAGTCTAGGGAGCTGCGCGCGGCCCGCCAGCATCATCGACCGCCGTGATGGCGGGGAACAAGCCGGACACGGCCAGGGCCAATCCGATGCAGGCGCTGCAGCACGCGCGCAGGACGGCTACAATTCGCCTCCTGCTCAGGAGCCGATGATGAATTACCGCCACGCCTTCCATGCCGGCAACCACGCCGATGTCTTGAAACACCTGGTGCTGTGCCGCCTATTCGCCTTGTTGGCGCGTAAGGAGGCCCCCTATGCCTATCTCGATAGCCATGCCGGCGTTGGCCTGTACGACCTGACCGGCGACCAGGCCAGCCGCACCGGTGAGTGGCGCGAGGGGATCGGTCGTCTGTGGGACGCCACGGATGCACCGGAACCGTTACTCGATTATCTGGAAGTGATTCGTGCGATGAACCCCGATGGCGTGCTGCGCCATTATCCGGGCTCGCCCGAGTTGGCGCGTCTGCACACCCGCGAGCAGGATCGCCTGCACCTCAACGAGAAGCACCCGGAAGACGGGCAGTTGCTCAAGGAAAACATGGCCGGTGATCGGCGTGTGGCCGTGCACCTGGGCGAGGGCTGGCATCTGCCCCGTGCCCTGCTGCCGACGCGTGAGAAACGCGCGGTAATGCTGATCGACCCGCCGTTCGAAAAGGCCGATGAACTGGAGCGCTGCGTCACCTCGCTCAACGAGGCGATCGGGCGCATGCGCCAGACCATCGTAGCGATCTGGTACCCGATCAAGGACGAGCGTCAGCTCAAGCGTTTCTACCGCGACATGGAAAAGAGCGCGGCGCCGAAACTGCTGCGTGCCGAACTGTTCGTGCACCCCGCTGACGAGGCTCAGCGCCTGAACGGATCTGGCCTGCTGATCAGTAACCCGCCATGGGGACTGGAAGAGGAATTACGCGAGCTGTTGCCCTGGCTGGCCGAACGCCTGGCACAAAGCAAAGGCAGCTGGCGCCTCGACTGGCTGATCGCTGAGCAGAGCTGACGGCTCTTATCTGTATCGGTCGAAGGCCTGGTTTCAGAGGCTTGTGAGGGCGCTCACGAACTGCTCCGGGTCTTCCAGCATCATCAGGTGCCCACCGGGCAGGCAGGTAACGCTGGCGGCCTTTTCCAGCGCCCACGGTGGGAGGTTCCAACCTTCTTTCGAGCGCTCTCCGGCGATCAGGTGCACGGGTGTCGATCCTTCGAATATTTCCCTGACTGCCTGCAGGTAATCAGCATGGCCGGTTACCTCAACGACCGAGCGTGCGGTGGCCTGGATGGTCGATGCCGGCTGGTTGCCCAGGAGGCTCGATGCGCTTGCACGATGGCTCGCGGTGGTCGCGATCCCGGACTTTGCCAGCCAGCCATCCGGGTTCTCCCTGAATTGCGCCAGCATCGTATCAGCCTCATGGGGCGTCATCCGAGCCACGCTGGCTGACCAGAAGGCATCGGCCAGCGAGAAGTTTCCCTCGACACTGTAAATCGACGCGACCCTTGTCGGATGAGCCGTTGCGAACAGCATGGCGATTGCGCCTCCAACGGAGTGCCCTACCAGGTGCACACGCTCGATGTCTCTCTCCGTGAGCCATCGAGCAAGGTGCGCAACCTGCCCGGGTAGCGTGATGGTGGAGGGATCTACATGCTGCAGGCCGCCGTAACCGAGCAGGTCGGGCATGTGTGCCTGGATGCTCCGTGAGCGAAATAGCGGTGCCAGATCACGCAGGCTGCCAATCAGGCCATGAATGAGAAGATAGGGATACTCGGGCATCTGGGTGCATCCATGGATGACGGGCTGATCTACCTTCGCCGTGGATCGACGTAGTAGCTCAGTTGCTGACGCGGATTCAGGTACTCGCGGGCTTCGGGGGGCAGCTGCGAGGCGCGCACGCTGCTTGCGATGACCACTGAGGCGTCTGCTTCCAGATTGACGATCAGCGCTTCTTCCTTGGGCACCTGAGCATCGTAGATGATCAGCGTCGGCTTCATTGGCAGCGTTGGGTGCATACCCAGCACCAGGGCGTAGCGCTCGTCTTGCAACTGAACCAGGCTGCCCGGCGGGTAGACGCCCATGCAGCGAATAAACGCCTTTAGCGCGACCTCATCGAAACGCACTCGCTGCTGTGGCGAGTACATGCGTGCGAGAGCTTCGTGAGGGCTCAGGGCTGTGCGCGGGTCGAGTGGGTTGCACAGGTTGTCGAAGTGGTTGGTGATGCACACGATGCGGCTCAGGCGGCCGATCGATGCTTCGTGCAACTGCCGTGGATAGCCGCTGCCGTCACAATATTCATGGTGCTCGTGGATGATGCGCAGCACGTCGTCGTCGAGCATCAGCTTCTCGCCCATACGTCGGCCGAACACGGTGTGCATTTCCAGCAACTGTTGCTCGGCGTGGGTCAGGGGTGGTGGTTTGAGCAGTACCTTGCTGGGCACTTCCAGCTTGCCGATGTCATGCAGCAGGGCACCCATGCCGAGCATATGGCTGGCCTCGCTATCCAGGCCCAGCTGACGCCCCAGCATCACCGACAGCACGGTGACGTTCAACGAGTGCACGTAGGCGTCCTCGGCGGCCTTGCCGGTGATGCTGTGCAACGCTACGCCATCTTCGCCAAGCATGGTCTCGACTAACTCGTTGACCAGCGCACCGGCCTGTTTGACCGATTCCTCGGGCTGGTTGCGCAGGCTCTGGTTGAGTGTCTTGACCCGCTGGCTGGCCTGGGTGAAGGCGCGGTCGACCTCGGACAGCCGTTTGCGCAGCACGCTGAGTTGCTTGACCCGCACCTGACGCGCCTGTTCCTGAGGATCGGGCGGGGCTGGTGGTGCCTGTTCGACTACTTTGGTCGGCAATGCCAGGGGCCCGCAGTCACTACGCGCGGGGTCATAGCGCAGACGCTTCAGGCCTAGCGCGCGCAGTTGCTTGAGCTGGCCTTCGTCCTTGATCTTGAAATTACTGAAGGCGAACGAATGTTCCCACCAGCTCAGATCGAGTTGGACATAAAGCCCGACACAAAGCTGGTCGGGCGAAATGTACTGAGTGGTATCCGGCATTCCGTGCTTGATCTGCAAAGTGACTGTTGGCTAAGTCTAGCGCCGTCCTGGGGTTGTAGCATCCCGTCAGATAGGACTATTCCAGCCCTCAGGCGGGTAGGCACACACCGGTTCCTTTCAGGCCGCAATAGCCTTCCGGGTTCTTCGCCAGGTACTGCTGGTGGTAAGCCTCGGCGTAGTAGAAGGTCGGTGCTTCAGCGATCTCCGTGGTGATCTCGCCAAGTCCGGATTTCTCCAACTCGCTCTGGAACTGTGCCTGGCTATGGCGGGCAGCCTCAAGCTGTTGCTCGTCGGTGCAGTAGATGGCCGAGCGGTACTGGCTGCCGATGTCGTTGCCCTGTCGCATGCCCTGGGTTGGGTTGTGGACTTCCCAGAATACTTTGAGCAGCGCTTCATAGCTGGTCTGCTGCGGGTCGAACACCACCAGCACCACTTCGGCATGGCCCGTCAGGCCCGAGCAGGTCTCTTCATACGTCGGATTGGGCGTATGACCGCCGGCATAGCCCACAGCCGTGCTCCACACGCCAGGCTGCTGCCAGAAGCGGCGCTCGGCACCCCAGAAGCATCCCAGGCCGAACACCGCGGTTTGCAGGCCAGCAGGGAATGGGCCCTGCAGCGGGTTGCCATTGACGTAATGGGCTTCGGGCACTGAAATCGGTGTCTCGCGGCCAGGCAAGGCCTGTTCGGCGCTGGGCAGCTCGAGTTTGTGGGCGAGAATTTGCGAGCGTAAGACCATGAATCATGTTCTCCGAGTCGTTGCTGTTGTTTGGGGTAGACCGCAGCGGCCGTTGGCTGTTAGCGACCGTTCAGCGTGTGGGGCGCCGCGGGTAGCGCTTCAGGCTTTCTACCAGATCTCGGCCGGGTATAGGGCGGTCGAACAGGTAGCCCTGGCCGATATCGCAATGCTGACGGCGCAGGAAACCCAGCTGGGCTGCGGTTTCGATACCTTCGGCGACCACCTTGAGCTTGAGGTTGTGCGCCATGGCGATCACCGCCGAGGTGATTTCCATGTCGTCCTGATTCTCCGGGATGTCCTTGATGAAGCTGCGATCGATTTTGATCACGTCGATCGGGAATTTTTTCAGGTAGCTGAGTGACGAGTAACCCGTGCCGAAGTCATCCATGGCCAACGTCAGGCCCAATTGCTTGAGGCGGCTGAGCTGGCTGCGGGTACTTTCGGTAGCTTCCAGCAGGAGGCCTTCGGTGAGCTCCAGCTCGAGCATCTCCGGTGGCAACTGCTCTTCCTCCAGGATGGCGGCAATCGAGCCGACCAGATCCGGATCGCTGAACTGCTTGGGCGACAGGTTGATCGCCACCTGCAGATTACCCAAGCCGACGGCGGTGAGCTGCTTGCTCATGCGGCAGGCCTGACGCACCACCCATTTGCCGATGGGCACGATCAGCCCGGTTTCCTCGGCGACACTGATGAACTGATCCGGGCGGATCATGCCCTTTTCCGGGTGCTGCCAGCGCAGCAGCGCTTCCATCCCGAGCAGTTGCCCGGTCTTCAGGCACAGCTTGGGCTGGTAGTAGACCTCGAGCTCATTCTGCGTCAGGGCGCGGCGCAGGTTGTTTTCCACGAATAATTTGTAGTTGGCCTCGGCATTCAGGACATCGGTGAATACCTGCAACTGATTCTTGCCGTTGGCTTTGGCCTTGTGCAGCGCGAGGCCGGCATGCTTCATCAGTGTCTGCGGATCTTCACCGTGTTCGGGCGAGCAGGCCAGGCCAACGGAGCCGGTGACGTTGATCAACTGGTTATCGACGAACAACGGCTTGTCCAGCGTCGCCAGTACCTGTTGGGCGATGAGCTGGCCGCGCTCACTGTGGCAGTTGTCGAGCAGGATGGCGAATTCGTTGCTGGCGAAGCGCGCCAAAGTACCTTCGCCGCCGAAGCTGTTGCGCAAGCGTTTGGCCAGGCTCACCAACAACTTGTCACCAGTCTGGTGGCCAAGGGTGTCATTGATTCGCTTGAAGTTGTCGATATCGACCAGTAGCAGGCTAATCGGTGAGCTGCTGGTGGTGGTGAAGCGTTTTTCCAAGGCTCGAATAAACGCATAGCGATTGCCCAGGCCGGTCAGGTTGTCGCTGTAAGCCAAGCGTTCGATGCGCTGCTGAGACTGCTTGGTTTCGGTAATGTCTTCGTAAATGCCAATGTAGTGAGTCAGCGTGCCGTCGTCGGCATGTACCTTGGATATCGAGAACTGGCTCCAGTACGGTTCCAGGTTCTTACGCCGACTCTTGAATTCGCCCTGCCAGCTGTTCTGTTCGGCCAGCCCGGAGGTGCTGTCGAATAGCAGTTCGCTTAGGTTCTCCAGGGCGGGTAGCTCCGACAGCTGACGGCCCTGCACTTCGTCGGCGCTGTACTGGGTAATCGCCGTGAAACTCGGGTTTACATACTCCACCATGCCATCGCGATTGAGCAGGATGAAGGCGCTGGCGCTCTGCTCGACGGCGCGCTGGAACAGATACAGAGCGCTGGTGGCGTTACGACGTTCCTGATTGCTCAGCACGTTGGCGTATTGATCGGCCAACTCTCCGGCGAAGGTGACTTCTTCCGCCAGCCAGATCCGCGGCCCACCGGTGTGTTCCAGGCACAGCACGGCAACCAGCTCACCGCCGACCCGGATGCTGGCATCAAGTATCGCGGTGATCGCTTCGGGGCGTAGATAGTCGTCACGCAGCTCACTGGTACGCGGATCGCTCTCGGCGTCATGGGCGTTCAGCGAGCGACTTTCTTTCAATGCACGAAGGTATTTCGGGTAGCGACGACCGTCGATCGGCAAGGGGACTTCGTAATGCTCCTGATCGAGCAGGTATAACGCCACGGGATCGAGCGTGTCGCCATTGATATGCCAGATACCCGCTCTGGCAACGCCGTATATCTCGCAGGCGCTGCGGGTGATCAGTTCGGCGGCTTCACGCGTTGGATCGCTGCTCTGATAGCGCTGACTGGCCAGGCGCACGATGAGTTGCTGCTGCGCGAGAGCGCGCAATTGATGCTGCTGCAGTTCAGCCTGGCTTTGCTGAAATTGCTCTAGCGAGTCCAGCACCTCGGTATGCTCTGGTGGTGCTGGTGTGGGGAGGCTGTGGTTGTCTGCGAAAGTGTCGTCGGTGACCATCAAATAGCCGCGCAACAGGTGTCGTCCCCGTTGCTTGAATGGTTCGCCGAGCTCCATCAGCCTCAACGATCCGTGCGGCGTGTGCAGTGTGTAGTGCACCAGGTAGTGTGTGCTTTCAGACAATTGCTGCTGAATGGCATCGTGCAGCCGGTAGCGTGCTTCCGGTTCCATCAGGCTGGCGTAGGGAGTTTCCACCAGGGTGCAGAGGTCACTGGCGGCGATACCGAGCTGCTTTTCGCAAGATGCATCGATGAACAGCAGCAGCCAGTTCGCTTCGTTCATCCGCTCGAAACGCAGCATGCCGAGCCGAGAAGGCACGGGCAGTTGCGTCACGACCTCGGCCGCTAAACGGCTCGCGGCATCGGGATGGCTTTTCATCGAATGGCTGTATCCATCTGCTGGCGTAGGCAAACGCCGGGCATTTTCACTATAGCGCTAACAAGGGGTGCCGCCGTATCTCCCTGACCGCCGTGAAGCGGTAATGGCGCCTAGGTTGCACCATGGTGTGGCGGCTGACAAGAAATCTAATGGCATTGTGACGTCTTTATTTTAACTGTCTGATTTTTAACAAATAATTATTAAATTTTGATGCCTGTTTGACGCCTTTTCCAGGCGTTCGCTTGTGCTCGCTACTGTAAATGCAGGCAAAAAAAACCCCGCCTGATTGGGCGGGGTCGAGGTTACGAGCGTGGCGCTCGAAAACGTGTCGCTTACAGCAGCATAGTGCGGATGTCGTTCAGCACATCGCCCAGGCGCTTGGTGAAGCGTGCAGCAGCTGCGCCGTTGATCACACGGTGATCGTAGGACAGCGACAGCGGCAGCATCAGCTTGGGCTGGAAGGCCTTGCCATCCCAGACCGGCTGGATGGTTGCCTTGCTGACACCGAGGATCGCCACTTCCGGCGCGTTGACGATCGGTGTGAAGCCGGTGCCGCCAATGTGCCCGAGGCTGGAGATGGTGAAGCAGGCGCCTTGCATGTCGTCAGCCGAAAGCTTCTTGTTGCGCGCTTTCTCTGCCAGTGCAGCGGCTTCAGCAGCCAGCTGCAGCAGGCTCTTCTGATCGACGTTCTTGATTACCGGCACCAGCAGGCCATCCGGGGTATCGACGGCGAAGCCAACGTTCACGTACTTCTTGCGGATGATCGCTTTACCACTTGGCGCCAGCGAACTGTTGAAGTCCGGCAGTTCCTTGAGCAGGTAGGCGCATGCCTTGAGCAGCAGCGGCAGAACGGTCAGCTTCACGCCGGCTTTCTCGGCGACGGCCTTCTGGGCGACGCGGAAGGCTTCCAGCTCGGTGATGTCAGCCGAATCGAACTGAGTCACGTGTGGCACGTTGAGCCAGCTGCGGTGCAGGTTGGCGGCGCCGACCTGCATCAGGCGTGTCATCGGCACTTCTTCGATTTCACCGAACTTGCTGAAATCGACGGTCGGAATCGGCGGAATGCCGGCACCACCGGTTGCACCGGCAGCCGCTGCGGCAGGAGCCGATTTGGCTTTCTGCAGCTCGGCCTTGACGTAAACCTGCACGTCTTCCTTGAGGATGCGACCTTTCGGGCCAGTACCTGGCACGGCGCTCAGCTCGACGCCGAACTCGCGGGCCAGCTGGCGTACGGCCGGGCCAGCGTGCACTTTGCTGCCATCACGGCTTGGCGTGGCTGCCGGAGCGGCCTGCGGTGCGGCCTTGGCAGGTGCCGAGCCCTGAACGTTGGCCGCTTTGGCCTGTTCTGGGGCAGCAGCTGGCGCCTGAGCGGCGGCTGCAGGTTTGGCGGCGGCCTTGCCTTGGACTTTCAGAACCAGGATCAGATCACCGGTCTTGGCCTGATCGCCGACCTTGATGGAAATGCTTTCGATGACGCCAGCCTTGGGGGCAGGGATCTCCATGCTGGCCTTGGCCGATTCCAGCACGATCAGCGACTGTTCGGTTTCGACGCTGTCGCCAACCTTGACCAGTACTTCGATCACGCCAGCAGCGTCTTCGCCAATATCCGGAATACGCACTTCTTCACTGCTTTCACCAGCCGGTTCTTCGGCGGCCGCAGGAGCGGCGGCTTCGGCAGGGGCAGCAGCACTCGGTGCGGCGGCCGGAGCGCTGGCAGCCTGCTTCGGCTGTGCGCCCGCGGCGCCTTTGAGCACCAGGATCAGATCGCCGGTACCCACTTCGTCACCGACCTTGACCGATACGCTCTCCACCACGCCTGCAGCGGGCGATGGAATTTCCATGCTCGCCTTGTCGGATTCGAGGGTGATCAGCGACTGGTCGACTTCGATGGTATCGCCCGGTTTGACCGCTACTTCGATGATGCTGGCCTTGGCGCTGGAACCGATGTCCGGCACTTTGACTTCCTGAGGCTCGGCATTGCCAGCAGGCTCAGCCTGCGGCTCGGCGGCTGGTTGCGCTGCTGCGGCAGGTTCTGCCTGGGCAGGTGCCGGCTCTTGCTCGGCCGGGGCGGCTTCGGCATCGCCTTCCACGTCCAGTTCGAGCAGCTCGTCGCCTTCTTTCAGGTTATCGCCCAGCTTCACTTTCAGGCTCTTGACGACGCCGGCCTTGGGGGCCGGGATCTCCATGCTGGCCTTGTCCGACTCGAGGGTCAGCAGGCTTTGGTCGGCCTCGATGCGGTCGCCAACCTTGACGAACAACTCGATAACTTCACCCTCACCACCGCCGATGTCGGGTACGCGAATCAATTCACTCACAATGCGTCTCCTCAGCAGTCCAGTGGGTTGCGTTTTTCGGGGTCGATACCGAACTTGACGATGGCTTCAGCCACGGCCTTGCGTTCGATCTGACCACGATCGGCCAGCGCTTCGAGCGCAGCCAGAACGACCCAACGGCGATCCACTTCGAAGAAGTCACGCAGTTTGCGGCGGCTGTCGCTGCGGCCGTAACCGTCGGTGCCCAGAACCTTGTATTCCTTGACCGGAACCCACTGACGAACCTGTTCGGCGAACAGCTTCATGTAGTCGGTGCTGGCAATGACCGGGCCCTGACGGCCGCTCAGGCACTGCTCGATATAGCTCTTCTTGGGTTCCTGTTCCGGGTGCAGGCGGTTGCTGCGCTCCACGGCCAGGCCATTGCGACGCAGTTCGTTGAAGCTGGTAACGCTCCACACATCGGCGCCGATGTTGTAGTCGTTGCGCAGGATCTTCGCCGCTTCGCGAACTTCGTTGAGGATGGTGCCGCAGCCCAGCAGTTGCACGTGGTGGGCGGCTTCCTTCTTGTCCTCTTCGAGCAGGTACATGCCTTTGATGATGCCTTCTTCGACACCTTCGGGCATGGCCGGCTGCTGGTAGTTCTCGTTCATCACGGTGATGTAGTAATAAACGTTTTCCTGCAGGGTCATCATCCGGTGCGTGCCTTCGCGCATGATCACCGCCAGCTCGTAAGCGTAGGTAGGGTCATAGCTGCGCACGTTGGGGATGGTGCTGGCGAGGATGTGGCTGTGGCCGTCCTCGTGCTGCAGGCCTTCGCCGTTCAGCGTGGTACGGCCGGAAGTGCCGCCCAGCAGGAAGCCGCGGGTCTGGCCGTCGCCGGCAGCCCAGGCCAGGTCGCCGATACGCTGGAAGCCGAACATCGAATAGAAGATGTAAACCGGCAGCATCGGCGTGTTGTAGTTGCTGTAGGCGGTACCAGCAGCGATGAAGGAGGAGAACGCACCGGCCTCGTTGAGACCTTCCTGGAGGATCTGGCCGTCCTTCTCTTCGCGGTAGTACATCACCTGATCGCGGTCGACCGGCTCGTACAACTGGCCGACAGGCGAGTAGATACCCAGCTGGCGGAACATGCCTTCCATACCGAAAGTACGGGCCTCGTCAGCGAGGATCGGCACGATGCGGCTACCCAGCTCCTTGTCCTTGACCAGCGACGCGAGGATGCGACCGAAGGCCATGGTGGTGGAGATTTCGCGGTCGCCCGAGCCATCCAGAACGGCCTTGAGGGTTTCCAGCGGCGGCGTCGGGATGCTGATGTTGCCGCGGTTACGCTGCGGCAGGTGGCCACCAAGCTTTTCGCGGCACTTGCGCAGGTATTTCATTTCCGCGCTGTCTTCGGCTGGGCGGTAGAACGGCAGTTCTTCCAGCTGCGAGTCGTTCAGCGGGATATCGAAGCGATCGCGGAATTTCTTCAGCGACTCGATATCGACTTTCTTGGTGTTGTGCGCGGTGTTCTTGGCTTCGCCGGCACCGGTGCCATAACCCTTGATGGTCTTGGCCAGGATGACGGTCGGCTGACCCTTGTGGTTGACCGCCTGGTGGTAAGCCGCATAGACCTTGTACGGATCGTGGCCACCGCGGTTGAGGTTGAAGATTTCCTCGTCCGACAGTTTCTCGACACGTTTGAGCAGCTCTGGGTCGTGCCCGAAGAAATGCTTGCGCACGTAGGCGCCGTCTTTGGCCTTGTAGTTCTGGTACTCGCCGTCGATCGCCTGATCCATACGGCGCTGCATGCGGCCGTCTTCGTCCTGAGCGAACAGCGGATCCCACATGCGGCCCCAGATGACCTTGTTGACGTTCCAGTTGGCGCCGCGGAACACGCCTTCGAGCTCCTGGATGATCTTGCTGTTACCGCGAACCGGGCCGTCGAGGCGCTGCAGGTTGCAGTTGATGACGAAGATCAGGTTGTCGAGGTTCTCGCGGCCGGCCAGGGAGATGGCGCCCAGGGTTTCCGGCTCGTCGGTCTCACCGTCACCGATGAAGCACCAGACTTTCTGCTTGCCGGCCGGGATGAGGCCGCGGTTTTCCAGGTACTTCATGAAGCGTGCCTGGTAGATCGCGGTGATTGGGCCCAGGCCCATGGATACGGTCGGGAACTGCCAGAAGTCCGGCATCAGGTGCGGGTGCGGGTACGACGACAGACCGCCACCGTCCACTTCCTGACGGAACTTGAGCATCTGCTCTTCGCTCAGGCGGCCTTCCAGGAAGGCGCGTGCGTAGATGCCCGGAGAGGCGTGGCCCTGATAGTAGATCAGGTCGCCGCCGTGCTCTTCGGTCGGAGCCTGGAAGAAATAGTTGAAGCCGATGTCGTAGAGGGTCGCACTGGAGGCGAAGGTGGAGATGTGACCACCCAGATCCGGATCCTGCATGTTGGCGCGCATGACCATGGCCAGAGCGTTCCAGCGAACGATCGAGCGGATGCGGCGTTCCATGAACAGGTCGCCCGGCATACGCGCTTCGCGGGTTACCGGGATGGTGTTGCGATAGGGTGTGGTAATCGAATAGGGCAACTGTGTGCCGCTACGAGTGGCCAACTCACCCAGACGCGTCATCAGATAGTGGGCACGGTCTTCGCCTTCCTTGTCGAGGACGGATTCCAGTGCGTCCAGCCATTCCTGGGTTTCGATTGGATCGAGGTCTTGCATGGCTTGCTCCAGAGCGGAAAGGCTTCCAGAATCGGAAGCCAGGATGCGTGGCCGGCTTTTTGAGCGGGCACATTAATTCTTGGATATACCGGTTGGGTAGATCCGGCTTTGTGTAGTTTTACTACATTTCGCTGGCGATTTCAGCTCTTCCGAACGATTGAGTCGTACCAAAACTACAATCAAATCAGGCGTGAGCCAGACGCGGCGAGCCTTCGCAGGGGCTTCGTCGGTTTTCCAACAGGTTCCGTAGCCCGCCGAAAAGGATAGACCATGAGCTTGCCCGCGCTGGTTTCTTTGCCCGCCATCCTCCAGCCGCTGGCCCAGCGCGCCGAGCAGTCCCTGACTCAGGCCTTCAGCCAACTGTCTTCCCAGGCGGCTGCCGATTTCGCCACCTGGGCGCCGCTGCGCAAGGAGCATTTGCAGCGAGTGGCGGCCGCCAGTGACTTCGTGACCCAGCAGGGGCTGCGTGACCCGCAGATGCTCCTCGAACTGGCCGATAGCGGTGAGCTGGAGCGCCGGCTGGCGGCTGGCGAGTTGCGTGGGCAGTTGGCCGAGCAACTGAGCGAGTGCGCTGACGAAAACGCCCTGGCGCGCAGTCTGCGGCGCTTTCGCAATCGTCAGCAGGTGCGCATCATCTGGCGGGATGTCAGCCGTCAGGCGGATCTGGTGGAAACCTGTCGCGATCTTTCCGATCTGGCCGACGCCTGCATCGATCTGGCCTATCAATGGCTCTACCCCAGGCATTGCGAGCAGTTCGGCACACCGGTCGGGCGTCGCACTGGCGAGCCGCAGCACATGGTCATCCTCGGCATGGGCAAGCTCGGCGCCTTCGAGCTGAACCTGTCGTCGGATATCGACCTGATCTTCGGCTACCCCGAGGGCGGTGAAACCCAGGGGGTCAAGCGGCCGCTGGATAACCAGGAGTTCTTCATTCGCCTGGGCCAGAAGCTGATCAAGGCGCTGGACGCCATTACCGTCGACGGCTTCGTGTTCCGCACCGACATGCGCCTGCGCCCCTATGGTTCTTCCGGCGCGCTGGTATTCAGCTTCAACGCGCTGGAGCAGTACTACCAGGATCAGGGCCGTGACTGGGAGCGCTACGCGATGATCAAGGCGCGGGTGGTCGGCGGTGATCAGGAGGCCGGTGCGCAATTGCTGGAGATGCTGCGCCCGTTCGTCTATCGGCGTTATCTGGACTTCTCCGCCATCGACGCGCTGCGCACCATGAAGCAGCTGATTCAGCAGGAGGTGCGCCGCAAGGGCATGGCCGAGAACATCAAGCTCGGCTCCGGCGGTATCCGCGAGGTGGAATTCATCGCCCAGGCCTTTCAGCTGATTCACGGCGGTCGTGATCTGAGCCTGCAGCAGCGCTCGCTGCTCAAGGTGCTCGATACCCTCAAGGGGCAAGGCTATCTGCCGTCGCAGGCGGTCGACGAACTGCTCGCCGGTTATGCCTTCCTGCGTTACACCGAACACGCCCTGCAGGCCATCGATGACCGGCAGACGCAGATGCTGCCGGACAACGATGAGGATCGTGCGCGGGTGGCGTTCATGCTCGGTTTCGATGGCTGGGAAGCCTTCCATGAAAAACTGATGTACTGGCGTGGGCGCGTCGACTGGCACTTCCGGCAGGTCATCGCTGACCCGGACGAAGATCAGGACATCGGCGAGGAGCCCATGGTCGGCGCCGCCTGGCTGCCGCTGTGGAACGACGATCAGGATGAGGAAGCCGCCTGCCGGCAACTCGCCGAAGCCGGTTTCACCGATGCCCAGGGCGCCTGGCAGCGTCTGGTGGGATTGCGCAATGGCAATCAGGTGCGGGCCATGCAGCGCATCGGCCGCGAGCGTCTGGATGCCTTCATCCCGCGGCTGCTGGCCGCCACGGTCGAGCAGGAGAGGCCGGATCTGGTGCTGGAGCGCGTGCTGCCGCTGATCGAGGCCGTCGCGCGGCGCTCCGCCTACCTGGTGCTGCTCACGGAAAACCCCAATGCGCTGCTGCGCCTGCTTACGTTGTGTGCGGCGAGCCCGTGGATCGCCGAGCAGATCACCCGGTTTCCACTGCTGCTCGACGAACTGCTCAACGAAGGTCGGCTATTCAGTCCGCCCCAGGCCCCGGAACTGGCTGCCGAGCTGCAGGAGCGGCTGACGCGCATTCCCGAGGAGGATCTGGAGCAGCAGATGGAAGCGCTGCGCCATTTCAAGTTGGCCCACGGCCTGCGCGTGGCCGCATCGGAAATTACCGGGACGTTGCCGCTGATGAAGGTCAGTGATTACCTGACCTGGCTGGCCGAGGCCATCCTTGATCAGGTGCTGGCCCTGGCCTGGCGGCAGATGGTCACTCGGCACGGCACGCCGCAGCGGCCCGACGGTAGCCTGTGTGCGCCGGACTTCATCATCGTCGGCTACGGCAAGGTCGGCGGTATCGAGCTGGGCCACGGCTCCGACCTGGATCTGGTATTCATCCACGATGGCGATTCCCAGGCCGAGACCGATGGCGCCAAACCCATCGACGGCGCGCAGTTCTTCGCCCGCCTGGGGCAGCGCATCATTCACCTGCTGACTGCGCAGACCAACTCCGGCCAGCTCTACGAGGTCGACATGCGCCTGCGTCCCTCCGGCGCAGCGGGCTTGCTGGTCAGCTCGCTGGGTGCTTTCCGGCGTTATCAGGAAGGCGAAGCCTGGACGTGGGAGCATCAGGCGCTGGTGCGCGCCCGGGTGCTGGTTGGTTGCCCGCGGGTAGGTGCGGCTTTTGCCGAGGTGCGTACGGCCGTGTTGGCCCGTGGGCGTGATCAGGCCAGGCTGCAAGCCGAGGTCAGCGAGATGCGCGCGAAGATGCGTGACAATCTCGGCACTCGCGCTACCGCTGCCGGCACGGCGGACAATGCCTTCGACGCAGCGTCGGTGTTCGACCTCAAGCAGGACGCCGGAGGTATCGTCGATATTGAATTTATGGTGCAATACGCGGCTCTGGCGTGGTCGAAGCAGCACCCGGTACTGCTCGAATTCACCGATAACATTCGCATTCTGGAAGGCCTGGATCGGCTCGGTCTGCTCCGCGATGGCGAGGCGACCCTGCTGCAGGATGCTTACAAAACCTATCGCTCTGCAGCCCATCGACAGGCGTTGCAGAAGCAGCCCGGGGTAGTGGGTGGCGACCAGTTCCACGAGCACCGACGCAACGTGATGCGCATCTGGCGTGAACTGGGCCTCTGATGACCGTCACTCGCCACCGTGCCCCCTCAATCATTGCACCGCTGAGCTTATGAATATTCTGATCATCGGCCCTTCGTGGGTAGGCGACATGGTGATGGCGCAGACATTGTTCCAGTGTCTGAAAGTGCGCCATCCCGATTGCGCCATCGACGTGCTGGCGCCGGAGTGGAGCCGCCCGATCCTCGAGCGTATGCCCGAAGTGCGTGAAGCCCTGAGCTTTCCTCTCGGCCATGGCGTGCTGGAGCTGGCTACGCGGCGGCGCATCGGCAAATCCCTGGCCGGCCGCTATGACCAGGCGATTCTGCTGCCCAACTCGCTGAAATCGGCGCTGGTGCCATTCTTCGCGGGTATCCCCGTGCGCACCGGCTGGAAGGGCGAGATGCGCTACGGCCTGCTCAACGACGTGCGCACCCTGGACAAAGCCCGTTACCCGCTGATGATCGAGCGTTTCATGGCGCTGGCCTACGCGCCTGGTGCCGAGCTGCCGCAGCCCTATCCACGGCCTTCGCTGAGCATCGATCCGGCGACCCGTGACGCGGCGCTGGCGAGCTTCGGCCTGACTCTGGATCGGCCGGTTCTGGCCCTGTGTCCGGGCGCCGAGTTCGGTGAGGCCAAGCGCTGGCCGAGCGAGCATTACGCTCGTGTCGCCGAGCACAAGATCCGCGAGGGCTGGCAGGTCTGGCTGTTCGGCTCGAAGAAAGATCACCCGGTCGGCGAAGATATCCGTTCACGGCTGATCCCGGGGCTGCGTGAGGAAGTGGTCAATCTGTCCGGCGAAACCAGCCTGGCCCAGGCCATCGACTTGCTGTCCTGCGCGGCCTCGGTGGTCTCCAACGATTCCGGGCTGATGCACGTGGCGGCAGCGCTCAATCGCCCGTTGGTGGCGGTCTATGGCTCGACTTCGCCTGCATTCACTCCACCTTTGGCCGAACAGGTCGAAATTATTCGTCTCGGTATCGAGTGCAGCCCGTGCTTTGACCGTACCTGCCGTTTTGGCCATTACAACTGCCTGGTACAGCTCGAACCGCGCGTCGCCAACGATGCGCTGGATCGGCTCGTCGCCCGTCCGGTCGAGGTATAGCGGCGGATGCGAGTGCTGTTGATCAAGACTTCGTCGCTGGGCGATGTGATCCATACCCTGCCGGCGCTGACCGACGCGGCCCGAGCCATTCCCGGTATTCGTTTCGACTGGGTAGTGGAGGAGGGCTTCGCCGAGATTCCGGCCTGGCACCCGGCGGTTGCCCAGGTGATTCCGGTGGCCATCCGCCGCTGGCGCAAGCACCCGCTGCAGACCCTGCGTAGCGGTGAGTGGTCGCGCTTCAAGCAACGCTTGCGCGACACCCGTTATGACCTGGTTATCGATGCCCAGGGGCTGCTCAAGAGCGCCTGGCTGACTCGATACGTCAAGGCGCCAGTGGCCGGGCTGGATCGCAATTCCGCCCGCGAGCCGATTGCCACGCGCTTCTATGATCGCCGCTATAGCGTACCCCGTGCCCAGCATGCCCTGGAGCGCACCCGCCAGCTGTTCGGTCAGGCGCTGGGTTACAGCGTGCCCGCCGGTCTGGGCGATTACGGTTTGGATCGCGCCCAGCTTGCAGATCCGTCACCGCGCCCTTATCTGGTATTCCTGCACGGCACCACTTGGGCGAGCAAGCACTGGCCGGAAGCCTACTGGCGCGAGCTGGCCGAACAGGTCAGCGAGCAGGGCTGGTCGGTTCGACTGCCCTGGGGCAACGCGGTAGAAAAGGCGCGAGCCGAGCGTATTGCTGCCGGCATCGAGGGTGCTGCGGTGTTGCCGAAGCTCAACCTGGCCGGCGTCGCCAAGGTGATCGCCGGTGCCCAGGCCTGCGTTGCCGTGGATACCGGTCTCGGCCATCTGGCTGCCGCGCTGGATGTGCCTTGCGTATCGCTGTACGGGCCGACGTTGCCCGGCCGCGTTGGCGCCTACGGCCGTTCGCAGATTCACTTGTGTGCCAGCGGCCCGGATGCTGGCAAGGGCGATCGCGACAAGCCGTGTTTCGATGATTTGCTGCCGCAGCGGGTGTTCACCGAGTTGCACGCGCTGCTGCTGGACATGGGGATAGACTGATGCCACAGAGCGAAGGGCCGATGCGCCTGGCTTTCATCCTCTACAAATACTTTCCTTTCGGCGGTCTGCAGCGCGACTTCATGCGTATCGCACTTGAGTGCCAGGGCCGCGGTCACAGCATCCGCGTGTACACACCGATCTGGGAGGGCGAAGTACCTGAGGGTTTCGAGGTGGTCGTGGTGCCGGTCAAGGCGCTGTTCAATCATCACCGCAACGAAAAGCTCACCGCCTGGGTTCAGGCGGATCTGCGTCAGCGCCCGGTCGATCGCGTGGTCGGTTTCAACAAGATGCCGGGGCTGGATGTGTACTACGCCGCCGACGGCTGTTTCGAAGACAAGGCGCAGACCCTGCGCAACCCGCTGTATCGCCGCTGGGGTCGCTACAAGCATTTCGCCGAATACGAACGTGCGGTGTTCGCGCCCGAATCGAAAACCGAGATCCTGATGATCTCAGAGGTGCAGCAGCCGCTGTTCGTCAAGCATTACGCGACGCCGGCCGAGCGCTTCCATCTGCTGCCGCCGGGGATTTCCCAGGATCGTCGAGCTCCGGCCAATGCTGCCGAGATACGCGCCGAGTTCCGCCGCGAGTTCAAACTGGCCGATGACGATCTGCTGCTGGTGCAGATCGGCTCAGGCTTCAAGACCAAGGGGCTGGATCGCAGCCTCAAGGCGCTGGCCGCGCTGCCGCCCGAGTTGAAGAAACGTACCCGGCTGATCGTCATCGGCCAGGACGATCCCAAGCCCTTCCTGATGCAGATCACTGCGCTCGGGATCGGCGATCAGGTGCAGATCTTCAAGGGGCGCAACGATATACCGCGCTTCTTGCTGGGGGCTGATCTGTTGATTCACCCGGCTTACAACGAAAATACCGGCACTGTGCTGCTGGAGGCGCTGGTGGCAGGATTGCCGGTGCTGGTGACCGATGTCTGTGGCTACGCTCACTACATCAGGGATGCCGATGTTGGTCGCGTGGTGCCTAGTCCATTTGAGCAGGCCACGCTAAACCATACCCTCGCCCAGATGCTGGCAGACGCTGAAGGCCGTGCTGCCTGGCAACGCAATGGCCTGGCATTCGCCGACAGCGCTGATTTGTACAGCATGCCGCAGCGTGCCGCCGATGTGATTCTGGCGCCGCGTCCGTGATGAGGAGTGTCCAGCCATGAAGCTGTTTCTCGAACAGCCATTCGCCACGTTGTGGCAGGGCAAGGATGCCTTCCAGGAAGTCGAGCGCCTGCAAGGCCAGGTCTACCGGGAACTCGAGGCGCGCCGCACGCTGCGTACCGAAGTCGACGGCAAAGGCTACTTCGTGAAGATTCACCGTGGCGTTGGTTGGGGTGAAATCCTCAAGAACCTCGCCACTGCCCGCCTGCCGGTGCTCGGTGCTGGTCAGGAATGGAAAGCGATCCAGCGCCTGACCGACGCGGGTGTACCGACCATGACCGCCGTGGCCTACGGCGAGCGCGGTAGCAACCCGGCGCAACAGCATTCCTTTATCGTCACCGAAGAACTGGCGCCGACCGTCGATCTGGAGCAACTGACGGTCAATTGGCGTGAACAGCCACCACAGCCAGCATTCAAGCGTGCGCTGATTCGCCGTGTGGCTGAAATGACCGGGCGCATGCATGCTGCCGGCGTGAACCATCGCGACTGCTACATCTGTCATTTCATGCTGCACACCGACAAGCCCTTCAGTGCCGATGATTTCCGTTTGTCGGTGATCGATCTGCACCGCGCCCAGTTGCGTCCCGCCGTGCCGCGGCGCTGGCGCGACAAGGATCTGGCCGGCCTGTATTTCTCGGCGTTGAATATCGGCCTGACCCAGCGCGACTTTCTGCGCTTCCTCAAGGGGTATTTCGCTGCAGCCGGAAGTGCACGTTCGCTACGCCAGATTCTGCGCGACGAAGCCGCGCTGCTGGCCTGGCTGCAGCGCAAGGCCGAACGGTTGCTGTCGCGCTACGCACGTAAATACGAAACAGGGGCCAGTCATGAGTGAGTGGCGAGTCACCGCTCTGGCGACGCCAGGGGCTGCCAGAGCGTTTGCTACCCTTGACGCCGTGTTCGCCCTGGAGGGTGAGCCGATTACCCATGATCCGCTCTCGGATGTGATCCGTGTTGAATTCGATGGGCTGCGTTATTACGTCAAGCGCTACCACGGCGCGGGTAAGGGCGCTCGGCGCTTCATCGGCAGGCCGCGGGTCAAGGCCGAGTGGCAGAACCTCAAGCATTTCGCTGCCTGGGGCATTCCCACTGCGCCAATTGCTGCTTACGGTCTGGAGCGCAAAGGCACTTCCTTTGACCGAGGCGCGTTGATCACCCAAGAGTTGGTCAACACCATGGACATGTGGCGTCTCGCCGAAAGCGGCGATGCCCGTTTGCGCGACCGTACCTGGGTGCAAGACGTCAGCTGCCAGTTGGCCAAAGCCACACGCACCTTGCATGACCATCACTTCACGCACAACGATCTGAAGTGGCGCAACCTGCTGGTCGACGAGCACCGCCGCCTGTATTTCATCGACTGCCCGACTGGAGCATTCTGGTGGGGGCCGTTTCTGCGCCGGCGTATCGTCAAGGATCTGGCGTGCCTGGACAAGGTCGCCAAATATCACCTGTCGCGCACGCAGCGGCTACGTTTTTACCTGCAATACCGGCGTCGTGAGCGATTGAACGAGAGTGATAAACATCGTATCGGCCAAATCGTCCGCTATTTCGAGGGAAGAGAATGAAGGACTTCATCGACAGTGAGGATCGCTCGCTGCTCGAACGTCACAACTTGGCCAGCTTCGAGGCGCTGTGGGCGCTCGAGCTGCATGCAGTGGACGAGCCTAACAAGGCGCCCCGTGGAGGCTGGAGTTCGGTGTACCGGCTCGACCTGGATTGTCATGGCTACTACCTAAAACGTCAGAGCAACTACCTGACCCGCAGCCTGGAGCGCCCATTGGGCGAGCCAACGTTAGCGCGTGAATTTCGCAGCATCCGTCGTTACAGCCGCCTTGGCATCCCGGCCATGAGCGCATCGTTCTATGCCGAGCGGCGCATCGCTGGCGAGCGTCGGGCCATTCTGCTGACCCGGGCGTTGGACGGCTGGCAGGATCTCGACAGCTGGTTACCCGGCTGGACGGCACTTGCTGCCGAACAGCGCCTGGCCATCGTCAGCGCCTGTGGTGCACTGGCCCGCCAGGTACATGACAAAGGGCAATTGCATGGCTGTTTCTACCCCAAACATATCTTCCTGCAACCCCGTGGAGAGGGCTTTGCCGCTCAGCTCATCGACCTGGAAAAAACGCGCCCGCTGTTCTTCGGTGAGCGTGATCGAATCAAGGATCTCGAACCGCTGTTGCGCCGCGCCAACCCGTGGAGTGATGAGGATACGGTTGGCTTCCTGACGGCCTATCTGGGCAGTGAACAGCACGTCGATCATTGGTTGCAGCGCCTGACGGCGCGCTTCAAGGACAAGGCTCAGCGCGCATGAAACTGGCCTCTCTGACCGATGCGGGGCGTAGCCCCAAACTGCCGCTGCTGATCGAGGCACCGGCAAGCCAGCCTCTCGAGCTGCACAGCCTGCTGCGTGTGCTGCCAGGCCAACGCTATGTGGGCAGGGCGCAGTGGCAAGGGCGTGCGGTGCTGGCCAAGTTGCTGGTCGGCGGCAAGGCCGAGCGGCATTACGCCCGCGAGCTGCAGGGTGCCCAGTTGCTGGCGGAGCAGGGACTGTGCACGCCGCTGCTGCTCGAGCATGGAGCAATCTCCGGGGAGGGCGGCTGGCTGCTGTTCGAGTTTCTCGAGAACGCTCGCAGCCTGGCTGATGACTGGCAGGCAGTGGCCGATCAGCCTTGGTTGAGCGACCCTCAGCAGCAGGTGCTGGGCGAAGCCCTGGCGGTGATCGCCGAGCTGCACCGCAAGGGACTCTGGCAGGAGGATCTGCATCTGGACAATCTGCTGCGCCAGGATGGTCGCCTGTATCTGATCGATGGCGGTGGCATCCGCGCTGAAACTCCCGGGCAACCGCTGTCGCGGGACAAGGTGCTGGCCAATCTCGGGCTGTTCTTCGCGCAGCTTCCCGGGGCCGTCGACAGTTTTGTCGAAGAGCTGCTGGTGCATTACCTGCTGGTCAATGGCGAGCATGCGCTGCCGCTGGAGGCACTGCTCAAGGCCGTGACCAAGGCGAGGGCAACGCGCATGCAGGGGTACATGGCCAAGATCGAGCGTGAGTGCACGGCCTTTCGGGCCTCCAGCAGCGCCTCGCGCCTGCAGGTGGTGCGACGCGAGGACGACGCACTGCTGGCGCCATTGCTGGCCGATCCAGACGCGGCAATTGCCGCTGGGCAGCCGCTCAAACTGGGCGGCTCGTCTACCGTGGCCCGGGTCGAGCAAGCTGGCCGACAGTTGGTTATCAAACGCTACAACATCAAGAGCTTCGGACACTGGCTAAGGCGTTTCTGGCGGCCCAGTCGTGCCTGGCACAGCTGGTGCGAGGGCAATCGCCTGGATTTTCTCGGTATTGCCACGCCCAAGCCGCTGGCCGTGCTGGAGCGTCGTACCCTGTGGCTGCGCCGTCAGGCTTATCTGATTACCGAACACACGCCGGGTGTGGATATAATTGCCCGTTTCGCGCCCTACCAGGCAGACGAGTTGCCGCCCGAGGCGGATCTGCAGGCGCTTGAGACCTTGTTCGCGGCATTGCTGCGTGAGCGCATCAGCCATGGCGACTTCAAGGGCAACAATATCCTTTGGCAGGCTGGCCGCTGGGCGCTGATTGATCTGGATGCCATGCAGCATCACGGCACCGCCAGCAGTTTCAAGGCCGCCTATGCCCGGGATCGTGCGCGCCTGTTGCGCAACTGGTCGGCAGAAAGCGCCTTGTATCAGGAGCTGGATCGGCGTTTACCGATTATCACCTGAGTCCGCTCCAGGCAGGCTTGGCGAAACCAAACAATCGCGGTTGTCGGCGTCCGGCAAGCGCACTAAGAGGCTTTATCCGTGGCATTGACGATTCTTGGCCTTTCCGGCGCCCTCAGTCATGATCCATCCGCTGCGCTGTACATCGACGGCAAGTTGATCGCGGCTGCCGAAGAAGAGCGCTTCGTGCGCGACAAGCACGCGAAGAACCGCATGCCTTACGAGTCGGCCAAGTTCTGCCTGGAGCAGGCTGGCATCAAGCCGTCGGACGTCGACGTGGTGGCGATTCCATTCGCCCCGATCAGCCTGTTCGGCAAGGAGCGCTGGCACTACGCCAAGCGCTACTGGTACGCGCCGGATCGTGCCCTCGACGCTATCCTCATGGGTAACCGCCGTTACAAGCGCTACCGCAAGAAGATCGTCTGGTGCCTGGAGCAGCTTGGTTTCGACGCCAAGAAGATCAAGATCGAGCCAGTCGAGCATCACCTGGCTCACGCCGCCAGCGCCTATCACTGCTCGGGCTTTACCGAGAAGACCGCCATCCTCGGTATCGATGGCAAGGGCGAGTACGCCACCACCTTCTTCGGTTATGGCGAGAACGGCCGCATCCACAAAATCAAGGAATTCTACGATCCGGATTCCCTTGGCGGCCTGTATGGCGCGATCACCGAATTCCTCGGCTTCGAGATGCTCGACGGCGAATTCAAGGTCATGGGCATGGCGCCCTATGGCGATGCCAGCAAATACGATTTCTCCCGTCTGGCCAAGTTCGAGAACGGCGAGCTGGTGATCAACACCGACTATGCCAACGTCATCGGCCTGCGTCGCTACAAGGAAAAGGGCAAGGGCTTCTACTTCTCGCCCAAGCTGATCGAGTGGCTGGGGCCCAAGCGTGAAGGCGATATCGCCGACGATCCCTACATCCACTATGCCGCCAGCATGCAAGCGCTGTTCGAGAAGCTGGCGCTGGAAATGATGGACTACTACCTGGGCGACATCATCCGCGACACCGGCAAGATCGCATTCGCTGGCGGCTGCGCGCTGAACGTCAAGCTCAACCAGAAGATCATTGCCCGCCCCGAGGTCAAAGAGCTGTTCGTTCAGCCTGCTTCCGGCGACGCCGGCACTTCCGTTGGTGCCGCGGCCTATGTTTCCCACAAGCGCGGCGTGCCGGTCGAGAAGATGGAACACGTCTACCTCGGCCCGGCCTACTCCAACGAAGACGTCATTGCGGCATGCGCACGCCACCCGAACGCGCCGAAATGGCAAAAGATCGACGACATGCCGCAGCGCATCGCCCAGATCATGGTCGACGGCAATCCTGTGGCTTGGTTCCAGGGCCGCATGGAATTCGGCCCGCGCGCCCTCGGTGGTCGTTCGATCATCGGTTGCCCAAGCATCCCTGGTGTAGCCAACCGCATCAACGAACAGATCAAGTTCCGCGAGCGCTGGAGACCCTTCTGCCCATCGATGCTCGACACCGTCGCCGAGCAGATGCTCAAGGTCGACCACCCGAGCCCGTTCATGACCTTCACTTTCGAGGTCAACGATGAATGGAAAGAGCGCGTCAGCGAAGTCGTCCACGAAGACGGCACCTCCCGCGCTCAGGTTCTCAAGCGCGAATACAACCCGCGCTGGTACGACCTGATGCTGGAACTGGAAAAACTCACCGGTAACGGCGTGTCCCTGAATACGTCGCTGAACCGCCGTGGCGAACCGATGATCTGCTCGCCCACCGACGCCCTGAACATGTTCTTCGGCTCGGATCTGCAGTATCTGATCATGGAAGATGTTTTGGTGGTGAAGGACAGTGTCTTGAGCGGTGATGTGGTCAGCGGCGAGGAGTTGTAAGGGTGTCCGTTGCTCAGGTGCGATTGAAGGCGCTGCTGTTCAACGACACCTCCTCTGAAAATCATCACGGCTGCCAGCTGGTGATGAGGCAGATTTTCACATTGGCTGGGCAGGTGGGTATGGATATCCAGCGGTCCTGCCCAATGCACCATGACTGGCAGACAGACATTGATCTGCAGCGCGACATCCGCGCTGCAGATTTGTGCTTGGTCAATGGTGAAGGGACCATGCACGACGACGCCCCGCTGGCGCTGCGCTATGGTGCTCTTGCACGGTATTGCCAAGAGCATGATATTCCCTGCTTCCTGATCAATTCGGTGTGGCAGAACAACGATCAGCTCAACGCCGACGCCCACTGTTTTACCAAGCTGTTCGTGCGCGACACGATGAGCAAGGCCGCTCTGGCCGATGTGGGTGTATCTGCGGAAGTCGTGCCCGACTTGACCTTGTCTTACCAGCACACTGCGTCCAACAGCCTGCGCCACGGCATGCTGGTCAATGGCAGCGTGATCGATGAGCGGCTTCTTGAGGCGTGGCGTACGGTAAAGGACAGGCAAGATCTGCGCTACGTGAGTATTCGTACCCTGGCGCCTTTGCAACTGGGCAAGGGATTCGACTTCTATCTGCGCAAGAACCTGCGCAAGCGTTTGAAGGCGCTCCGGCGTATCGCTGCGAGTTACTTCTATTCCTATCCTGCACACCTGCCGGCTCCTCTGATCGACAGGCTGCGCTGGCGTTATGCAGTGCTGTCGACCCATCGATTTCTCAATCTTCTTGGTCGATCACGGGGTGTGATCACCGGGCGCTTTCACCTGGTGACGCTTTGCCTGGTCACTGGCACGCCATTTTTTGCTCTCCCTTCCAATACCCACAAGATCGAAGCCTTGCTGGCACAAGTCGGCCTGGCCGAGCGTCTTAAACCGTCATACGAGCAGGCTGTCAATGCCGCGGATAGGATCGCTTTCAGCGAGTCTGAGCTGACGAGCATCGGGAGTTTTCTGCAAGAGACTCGGATGCAGGCCGAGGCCATGTTCCGTGAAATGGCTCAGATTGCCAGAGCCGCTAACACCCCTGACCAGCGCTGAGGTCAGGCCTTCGACATTACTCACGGGCTGATGAACTTGTTCGTTTGCGCGGCCGATTCATCGGTGTTGTGAGGTGCACCCTTTATCCAAGCTTTCGAGCTTCATCCGCAGTTCTAAGACGCCTTATCGTTATCCATCGAAAACATTGAACCTGTCGGCCTTGTCAGTTTTCTCAACGACGTCAGTCCAAAAAAGTTTGACCAGGTATTTCGGGCGCCGTGGCCCGGGATCTAGATGCCTGTTTGAGCGCTGACTATCGCACGCCCTGCTTCGCAGTGCGTTTCGTCACCGTGACAGAGCCATAAACGATGAATACTAATAAGACGAGTCAGGCATGGGTGTTACAGATATGCCATGGCTACGACGGGCCTTTTCTAGATTGTGCCCGGCAGTACGGGGTGCTTTTCGCGAATACTCCATACAAGGTAATGACCGTTTACCTGACCGGCGAATACAACGCCGAGGTGGAGCAGGGCTCAGCCTCTGATGAAGTAGTATTTTTAGGTTATTCCAGCAAGGCCCTCAGAGGTCTCAAGCTTGGCGCAGTTCGTGCTATTCGTCGCATTGCTGCAGAGCGTAATTTTGCGCTGTGCATCGCTCATCGCTCTAAGCCGGCTTATGTTGCTCTGCTGGGTACGAAGCTTCCGGTAATTGGCATCCATCACGCGTTCGGAGACTACGAGCGCCGCTCTCGCCAGCTCTTCGCCAATCTGTTTCGTAAGCGCTTGTACTTGTTCGGTGTCTCCGACGCCGTGCGCGATGACCTGCGTGCTTGCCTGCCAGGCTGGCCATCGCAGCGAATTCAGACGCTCTATAACCGTATTGATCTGCAGGCCGTACAGGCCGAGCAACTGTCCCGCTCTGCAGCGCGCGAGGCTCTTGGGCTACCTGAGGGTGCGTGGGTAATCGGCAACGTGGGGCGGCTGCATCCAGATAAGGATCAGACAACGCTCATTCGGGCCTTCGCTGACGCGCTGCCTACGTTGCCGGAGGACAGTCTGTTGGTAATCGTTGGTAAAGGTCGCCTGGAATCCGAACTCAAGGCTTTGGTGGAAACACTGGGCATCAGTCAGCGGGTTCGCTTCCTTGGTCAGGTTCCCCAGGCTCGGCGCTACTTCACCGCTTTCGACGCATTTGCGCTCAGCTCGGATCATGAACCCTTCGGCATGGTTCTGCTTGAGGCAATGGCGGCAGGCCTGCCTGTGGTGTGTAGCGATTGCGGTGGCGGGCGTGAGGTGGTTGGTGAGAAAGGCCAGTTGTTCACCTTTGGAGATTGGCATGCGCTGTCCGAGAGTCTGCAAAAAGTCGCGTCTGTGAACCAGGATGAGCTTTGTCGCCTTCGCGAGGACATGCGTAAACGGCTGGAGAGTCGATTCGTCGACGCTGCCGTAGCACCTCATTTCTTCAATGCATTGTCTGCGTGGCCAGCATGTCGGCTTTGAACGAGGCGATGCGTTCCAGTCGTCCACTGGTCAGCGTCATCGTCCCTTGCTACAACTACGGCGCTTATGTGGGTGATGCGCTACGCAGCATTCTGCAGCAAGACTATGAAGCCATAGAGTTGATCGTCGTCGACGATGGTTCTACCGACGACAGCGCTTTGCGCATCGAGGTGGCTCTCCAGGGCTGGCGAGAGTATCCGAATATTCGCAGGGTCGAGTTCATCCGTCAGAATAATCAGGGTGTCAGCGCTGCCCTCAACAAAGGGCTTGAACTGGCCTATGGCGAGTTCGTGGCGACCTTCGATGCGGACGATGTGATGATTCCTGGGCGTCTAGCCTTGCAGGCCGAGCATCTTCTCGCGCATCCCGAGGTGGGCTGCCTGGGAGGACGTGCCTTGCGAATCGATCAGCAAGGGCAGGCTCTGCCAAAAAAAAACAAGGCTCGCCCGGTGCGGCGTTATGACTTTACCCAAGCGCTAGCCGCTGCACTGGTAGTCGGTGGCAATCTGGTGATGTACCGCCGCGAGGCAATGATCTCTGCAGGTGGATATGATCCGGCGCTACGCGTACAGGATTTTCAGATGACTCTGAAGATCGCCCATGCCGGTTACCTCATTGATGTGCTTCCCGATGCGGTCACGCTGTATCGCAAGCATGGCAATGGCCTGTCGGGGAATTATCTGGCCGAACACCGTTACGGTATGCAGTTGCTGGATCTTTATCGCGAACATCCGGCCTACGAGTCGGGAAAAGCGCGTCTGCTCACCAAAATACTTGGTCCAGCGGTCACGCATGACAAGCGATTCGCCTGGAGCCTGTTTGCCGAAATTCCCTTGCGTCAGTGGGATCGCCAGTTGCTCAAGCGTTTTCGCCATCTTCTGTTCAAGCGTCAGCGTGTTGAGCTGCATAGTTGAGCATCCGCTCCTCAGTGCGTGACTATTGCCCCTGCAGGGTGAAAGAATTCGATATGTCTGGCGCGGTCTTGTAACGCTGCAGCCCATAGCTTTTGGATGGATAACGACTCATGTTGCAGATGCCAACGGCTGATGCGCCGGTTACGAGCAAGCGCAAGTACCTGATTATCGACGGTATAGGTGGTGTGCCACTTGGCCGTGAACTATTCGACGCGTTTCTGCAGGCCGGCAGCCAAGCCGTCCACTGGGATGCGCTGAAGCAGAAGCCCAGACAGTTGTATGGACTGTCTTCGGCGCTCTTCAAGGCACGTAACAAGACGCGAGATCGGGAGGGATTCTCGCACCTGCCACGTCTGCCTTTGGAGCCACTGCGCCGATTGCTGGAGCGGGAAGCACCGACCCACGTACTGGTGGTCGGCTTTCTTTATAAGCACTATGACGTCGCCCAAGTGGCTCAAATGGTGCGCAGCGCAGGTGCCCGCTTCATCCTCTACGATACCGATAGTTGCAATCTCTATTCGAAGCGCCGGGAATTCCTGTATTTCATTGAAGAAGAGCTGCCTCGCTACGACCAGCTATTTTCGTTCTCTGAAACGACCACACGGTTTTTCCATGAAACGCTGGGTCTCGAAGCACTGCACTTGCCGTTTGGGGCAGTGGTGGTTCCCGAACGACAAATAGAGAAGGATCGTGACGTTTTGTTTGTCGGCAGTGCCGATTTGCGCCGGGTTTTCTTGCTGGAGAACATCCGCGAGAATCTGTCCATACGCGGCAATCGCTGGCGCCGCAATAACGCGCTCATGTCTTCGACGCTGCGCCAATGCGTCGATGATCGCCCTGTCTGGGGCGAAGAGCTTCAGACCTTGTTGCAGAGCTCGCGGATAGTACTGAACATCACCCGGTCGGATTTCTATGGTGCCGAGACTGGAGTGAATCTGCGAATCTTCGAGGCGTTAGCGGCGGGCTGTTTTCTGTTGACCGATTACTGCGATGAAATCGCTTCGCTGTTCACTCCGGGCCAAGACATCGAGGTGTTTCGTTCCGGAGCGGAGTTGAAAGACAAGGTCCGCTACTATCTGGCAAATCCGCAGGAGCGCGAGCGCATTGCGCAAAATGGTCGGGCACGTTTTCTCGAACAACATACCTGGGCGAATCGCGTCGGGCGTATTCTTGCCTGTGATTGACCCGTGGCTTTATCAGGCTTGCCCTGTACTTCCTGAGATTATGTTTTCTTATGACTGATTCCGTTGCGGGCTCGCCTGAGTTGCCCGCTTGTTTCGATGTGGTAATTCTCAGCTTCGCCAAGGATGAAGCTTTGCGCCAGGTAACTGAGCATTGTCTGGACTCGCTGGTCGCGTCGGAAGACTCGGCGAAGATTCGTTTCCGTATCTGGGTGCTCGAGTCGAATGCCGGCAGCCCGGTGTATCGGCAGCGTGGCGTTACGACTCTGTATCCCAACACGGTTTTCAACTATCACGCCTATATGAATCTGGGGATCAGAGAAGGTCAGGCCCCCTTCGTCGCCATCTGCAATAACGACCTGTCGTTTCATCCCGGCTGGGCATCCGAGCTGCTAGAGGTGTTCAACGGTGACCCTGGCGTCAGCAGCGCGAGTCCCGCCTGTTCCCTACACCATCCGCGCAATGGCTTTGCCCTTCATAGTGGTGTTTATCCCGGTTATGGCGTGTTGCGCGAAATCTCCGGCTGGTGCTTGGTGTTTCGTCGTTCGATTTTGGATGTCATTGGTGAGCTTGATGAGCGTTTCTACTTCTGGTACGCCGATAACGATTATGCGCTGACTTTGCAATCCCAGGGACTTAGGCACGTTCTTGTCACCTCGTCCGTCGTCGATCACCTCGATAGCCGGACCTTGAGTACGCATACTTCGGCCCGGCAATGGTTGATGACCAAGCGCTCCAAATACACCTTCGAAGAGAAGTGGCACGGCAAGGGCTGGGGTTATCTGACGCGTAAAAAACTCAAGTTGTATCTCAAATTCCCGCTCTACTATTTCGGATTGAAGAAAATCAAATGACAGGCTTTCCTCTCATGCGGAGCATCATTTGATCTCCGTCGTCATCTGCAGCGCCCAGGCGGCCCGTCTGCAGGCAGTTTCCCGCAACATTGCATCGACCATTGGGGTCGAGTACGAACTTATCGCGGTGGACAATAGCGTCGAGGGTCGCGGGCTATGCGAGGTCTACAACGAAGGCGCGTCCCGAGCCAGCCATGAGTTCATTTGCTTCGTTCACGAAGACGTCGAATTTCTTCGCGATGGATGGGGGCAGCGTGCCCTCTCTCATTTCGCGGCCGACGCCGAGCTGGCAATGATCGGCCTTGCGGGAAGTCGTTATAAGGCAAGAGTCCCGTCCGGCTGGAACAGCGGGGACGAAGAGGATCTGTGCATCAATGTGCACCACGGTGCTTCGCGTGACGTCGCGACACTTGCCTTCGCCAAGCCGGATGCTCATGCTGCCGCGAGCTGCGTTCCTGTCGTGGCGCTGGATGGTGTCTGGATGTTCGTCAGGCGCTCGGTCTGGGCGAGTGTTCGTTTCGACGAGCGTTTGAGAGGCTTTCATTTTTACGATGTCGACTTCAGTCTGCGCGTTGCCCAAGTCGGCAAGGTTGCCGTGGCTTTCGACATCGACCTGCTGCACTTTTCCCTGGGCAGCTTTCGTGAGGCCTGGGCGCTTCACGCGCTCGCTTATGCAGCGGATCCGCCCTTCCCGATGCCGTTGCACAATGTCTCTGAGATGAGCAACGTGCAAATCCGCCGCAAAGAAGCGTTGGCGGTGCGCTATTGGCTACGTTTGTTGAGGCGTGCTCAGATGCCGTTATCGATTCGCCTGCGATGGCTCGGAGGCGCGAGGATTCGGCGATATCCATCGCTCTGGCGTTTGGCGTTCAAGTTTCTGCTGCGTTAGAGCTTTGATGGGTAATTTCGCCGTAGCGAAAGAGCGAAGCGCCGAGGATGTAGTCGGCAAGCTTGCGGACATCAACCGGCGATCTAAGCAGGTCGACTATCTCCTCAGCACTTGAGAACGTGGGCAGATCCTGAGCATCAAGATTCAGGCTGGGTGCGCGGTACAGAGCGCACGGAACATCGAACAGCGTCACTTCGAACAGGCTGGTGGTGTTGAAGCCTACGGCCAGGTCATAACGCTGTCCGCATAGCGTGTCTGTCAGAGTCGCACTGTCGTCGAGCGTCGCGCGTGCAGGCAGTGCTGCGATGAGTGCGGCATTGCCTGCAAGCAGTGGGTGCAAGCGGATGGTCAGGTGGTAGCCCTCTGGTAGCCGGGCCAGTTCATTGAGAAGTTTCACGCAGTCCGCTACATAGCGTTTCCCTGGCAGTAGGCAAAGGACATGGGGGCCAGTCGCAGCAGAAGGCTCGTCTGTCATTGGTTGCCGTTGCGGAGGGTTGATGTAGCCAGCAACCTGCATGTCGAAATCGGCTACTTGGTCATGATCACGATGAAATGCATCTATTTCTGCTCGGCAGAACTCACTCCAGACCAGTAGCGTCTGCGCGGTGACATTTTCATAGTTGATGATGTCGATGGGACATTCGTTACGGTAGCGGTGATAGAGGCCATGTTGTAGCGAATAGGTCCTGATATCGCGCTGTCGACAGGCGCTGACAAGAAAGCACTCGGGTATATTCGCGCTGTTGTAGCTTATCAGCGAGGTTATCCGCTCCGTGATTCCATGTTTATCGATGGCTTTCATGTGCTTGATGGTGTAACAGGCCGCGCTGAATATATAGAGCCGTTCCACGAGGGGCTGTTTGCAGGTGAGGACTATCTTCAACGCCGCATACATGGCCGACCAGTCGAGAGATTTGTAGGCATCTTCCTTGATGGCTGGTACGTAGCTGGTGCTGAGCTTCCTGCCGGATGCCAGCTTGCCGCCTATATCCAGGGCCAGGCGCGTCTGGTCTTCCCGGTCGCAGTGCCAGATGTAGGTATCTCCCACCAGTTCGCCGCGACGGCTATAGCGCGGCGTCAAACGGATCAACTTGATGGCCCTGCGTATTTTTTTCAGGGAAGGTCGATTGTCGAAGAACAAGTGGGCCAGTACCGCTGAGGCAGGGTTGCATATACTGCGTCCTGCATAAGTGGCGAGCTTGAGATTTTCTTTCGTTTTAGCGTAGAGGCTGTACATGATTCGACCTGTGGGGCAGCGGTGCGCTGTAATCGAAAAAACTGAAGCGAAAAGCAGGACGTGTTCTTTCTTGCGAGATAAGGATGCTTTGCAAGGAGATGCTGCGTGGGGAAGGTAATAGTTTTTCAGAAGGGCAGTCTTGAGCGCAAACAAATCAACGCATTATTCACGCTTTTCGAGGGGCTGATCGAGTTTGCGCCTGGTCGGGCGGTGGCGAAAATATATCGTGAGAATGATTCGGTCTTCGTCAAACGCTACAGGCGTTCTATGAAGCCTTGGTGGAAGCGGATTCTGCGCAGGGGCTATCGTTCTCCACTACGAAGCGAGGCCATGCTGCTTTCTAGGCTGCAGGTTCTGGATTTTCCCGCACCGAAGCCGCTCATGTATGCAGAGTCTCGTCGCCCGGGGTTTCACGAAAGCTTGCTGCTGACCGGCTTTCTGCCGGGTGTGCCTCTTGCCACCCTCAGCGGAGATGAATTGTTGGTAGGCGCACGTCAGTCCTTGGCGTTGTTAGGGCAACTGCATGCTCATGGCATCGTTCACGGTGACTGCAATCCATACAACTTTCTAGTTTCAGAGCATGCTCATCTACTGGATTTCGAGCGGGCCGGAGATTTTACTCCGTATGGCGCTGTAGAGGATTTCAAAAAGATCATGCACCGGTTGGCTGATCTCGGGCTGGATGAGTCGAGTCTGTCCGAGGTCGCTGGCGCCTACAGTATTGGAGCCGGTGCGCCGGTGTTCGATGTGCAGGCTTCGCTGCTTGAACTGCGTGGTATGGCCTTTGTCCGAAAGCCGACACGTTGGCGCCCACCTCAGGAATTACGCATCGCTCCGCCTGTCCACTGAGTCAGTGGATCGTCGATCTGCTCTCCAGAGGCGGGACATCAATGCTGGCGCTGGACAACTTAGCCCACCTGCTTCCATGTCGATTTGGTTGCAGGTTCCCTGATGGTACAATCCTGCGCTTCGCCCCAGAGCCAGCATCTCATGCCTGATCCAAGCGCTAACCCGTCGTCCATCTCCAGCTTCAAGCTGTACATGCGGCTGTTGAGCTACATGAAGCGTTACTGGTTGATGTTCGGGATCAGTATGGTCGGCTACATCATCTTTGCCTCAACTCAGCCAATGCTGGCAGGCCTGCTCAAGTACTTCGTCGATGGGCTCGCCGCGCCTGAGGCCGGGGCGGTCGAGCTGCCACTGCTGGGTAGCATGCAATTGCTGTACGGCGTACCGCTGGCGTTGCTGCTGATCACCATCTGGCAGGGCCTTGGCTCTTTTCTCGGGGGTTATTACCTGGCTCGGGTTTCCCTCGGCCTGGTTCAGGATCTACGCATCGCGCTGTTCAATAACCTGTTGACCCTGCCCAATCGCTATTTCGACAACCACTCCACGGGCTATCTGATATCCCGTATCACCTACAACGTTGGCTCGGTGACAGGAGCTGCCACTGACGCGCTCAAGGTCATGGTGCGTGAAGGTCTCACGGTAGTATTCCTGTTTGGTTACCTGCTGTGGATGAACTGGAAGCTGACCATGGTCATGGTGGCCATTCTTCCGCTCATTGCCCTGATGGTGAAAAGCGCCAGCAAGAAATTTCGCAGCCAGAGCCGAAAGATTCAGAGCGCCATGGGCGAGCTGACGCACGTATCGTCCGAGACGATCCAGAATTATCGCGTGGTGCGCAGCTTTGGTGGCGAGCGCTATGAGCGCGAACGCTTTCATGAGGCGAGCGAGGACAGCACCCGCAAACAATTGCGAATGACCCGCACCAGTGCGATTTATACGCCCAGCCTGCAGCTCGTGAACTATGCAGCGATGGCGTTTCTGATGTTTCTGGTGCTGTTCCTGCGGGGTGACGCCAGCGTCGGCGACCTGGTGGCCTACATTACCGCGGCGGGGCTACTGCCCAAACCGATTCGTCAGCTGTCTGAGGTCAGCTCGACGATTCAGAAAGGTCTGGCTGGTGCTGAAAGCATCTTCGAGCAACTGGATGAACAACCAGAGCCGGATCAAGGTACCGTGGAGAAGGAGCAGGTAACCGGAGCGCTTGAGGTTCGTCAGCTCAGCTTCACATATCCAGGCACCGAAAAGGCCGTATTACAGGACATCAGTTTCACTGTCGAGCCAGGCCAGATGGTCGCTTTGGTCGGCCGCTCGGGGAGTGGCAAGTCGACATTGGCCAATCTGATCCCGCGTTTTTACCAGCACGGCCAAGGGCAGATTCTGCTCGATGGCACGCCGGTAGAAGAATATCGCGTGGAAAACCTGAGAAAGCATATCGCGCTGGTCACTCAGCAGGTCTCGCTGTTCAACGACACCGTACTAAACAACATCGCCTACGGTGACCTGCGGCGTTTGCCTCGCGAGGACGTCGAGACTGCTGCGCGGGCGGCTTATGCCAGTGAGTTCATCGAGTTGCTTCCGCAGGGCTTCGACACCCGGGTGGGGGAGAACGGAGTCATGCTTTCCGGTGGCCAGCGGCAGCGTCTTGCCATTGCGAGGGCGCTATTGAAAAGCGCCCCCCTGTTGATTCTGGACGAAGCCACTTCTGCCCTCGATACGGAATCGGAACGCTATATCCAGGCTGCTCTGGACAAGGTTATGGAGGGCCGTACGACGCTGGTGATTGCGCATCGGTTGTCCACTATCGAGAAAGCCGATCTGATTCTCGTGATGGATCAGGGCCGTATCGTCGAGCGAGGAACCCATGAGTCACTACTGGCAAGCAATGGCTACTATTCGCGCTTGCATGCAATGGGGCTTGATGACGACGAAAAGGGTGATGCCGAGGTTCTTGGACAGCCAGCGGGCTGAAGTCGGCACGCCGGTAACAACAGCTGATTGTCCAGGCGCCTCCTGGATGATGCTCCGTCGAGTATTGAGTTTGCTGGAAGTGAGTGCAGAGAGGTGGCGCCTTTTTTGGCATCCATCTTTGGGCACTACATTTTTTGATGGCGACTATGCACGTAAGATATGCGTAAGCGTTGCACTGATATCATTGCGCCGGGCTTAGCTCGCAGGCAGTTGTCGATTACGCAATCTGGGGCATCAGGGGCGTTAGCCCTTTTTCTGTCAAATTTCACGCGGAATTCACAATGAGTTATTCACCATTGCCGCCGCTTTTGATGAGCATGGTGATTTCTGCGTACAACAGAGCGTCGATATTGCTTCGTGTTTCCCTGTTCCAATCTGACCAGATTGGGGGCGCCAGTGTTCAACAGATCACTGAGGGTGGTCTCTCGCACGCCTTGCCAAGTGGGAGCAATACATTGCAATTTTCAAGTCCCGAGGCTTTCAGGATGCTTTGCGGGAAAATGGCAGCGCCACTGCACGCAGTTCCAGAACGTTCAGCTCCGGCATGAGCATGTTCTTCTGCGCGTATTTGCGCAGCCCGATCATGGAAGATATTCGGGTTATTTAGGAGTTCTGATGGCTGAGGTTATACAAGGGGCCAGTACTCGCTTAGCCGCATCGCCGGCTGACTGCAGGCTCGCTCTGGTTCCCTCGATGGGTCTAGGCGACGGGTGTATTTATCTGGTTCTGGCTGCCAATCTCGCCAGGGCCGGTTTTAACGTAACGGTGCTGAGCAACCACTTTGGCGCACTTAATGAATGGTTGCCGCTCTTCGACGCGCGCTGCCTGCCCGCTCCTGACGAAACTTTCGCCGTCCTGGACGATTTCGATCTGGTTATTTCCGATTTGGGCAGCATGCTGACGCGCCACGGCGAGGCTGCGAGTGAGCTCGCTCGGCGCTATGTATTCGTCGGTACGTTGCGTGTGGATTCTCGTTTCATCGAGCAACCCGCGACTGAGGCATTGGCTCGGCTGCCCGCGGAAAAGTCGCTTTTACTGGCACCTTTGACCGCAGCCGCCGGTCCGCTTCGTTGCCTGCATGATGACCGTGCCAGCATGGTCGAGCAGGCTGTGGCTTTTTGCCGTTCTCGATTGGGGCTCGCCGATGCCCATGACGATATCGGCATGCGTGTGCCTGTGACGCTCAGGCACCGTCGCCACGCGCAGCGCGTGATGCTTCATCCATTGTCTTACAACGCAAAGAAAAACTGGCCCGCTGAGAAGTACCTGGCGTTGGCCCGGCGACTACGTGCCGCTGGCTATCAGCCGCAGTTCGTCCTATCGCCCAAAGAAAGGGGCGATTATCTGCATCTATTCGAGCCTGAATTCGAAGTGCCTGAATTCTCCGATGCCAAGGCTCTTGCAGGCCACCTTTATGAATCCGGCTATGTGATTGGCAATGACTCTGGGGTTGGGCATCTGGCTTCTGCACTGGGTATTCCCGTTTTGACGCTGTACCGCAAACGCAGCGATGGGTTTTGCTGGCGTCCGGGCTGGGGAAGCGGTCGGGTGGTGCGCCCGGCCTTTTCTTTGAGTTTTCTAAGGGATCACTGGGCTTTTTTCATGAGTGTCAATCGGGTCGCTCGCGGCTTTCAGGCATTGAGTCAACAGGTTGAGGTGGGGCAGCGATGAGTGGTTCTACGGCGATCACCATCGTCATTCCTGCATATAACTACGCTTTTACTCTGGCCAGGACGGTTCGCTCCGTCATGCCTCAACTGGGCGACGATGATGAGCTACTTATCATCGATGATGGCTCTACGGACAACACCCCTGAGGTTGTCGAGGCATTGAAGGCGGAGTTTTCCGGTCGGTTCAGGTCGCTACGCAAGAGCAATGGTGGATTGGCGTCCGTGCGCAATCTCGGGATAGAACTGGCCCGTCACGACTGGCTGATATTCCTGGATGCTGACGACGAGATGGCGCCGGATAGCCTGTCGCTGATCCGAGCCCACCTTGCCCTGAATGATCAAACTCGCATGGTCATCGGTGGACATTGGTCGGTTGATCAGGAAGATCGCCGCCGCCGGCATTCTCCCGAACGTCTTCCTGATACGCCTCTACTGCGCGTTCGTGCTTACCTGCTGGACAAGACACTGAGCATTTCCAATGGCGCCTGTGTCATGCACCGCTCTATTTTTCAAGTGGGGAATTATCCTGAGCGGTTTCGTAACGCTGAAGATATCCCAGTATTTGCGCAAACACTGGCGACCTATCCCGTTTCACTTCTGCCAGAGCCATTGGCGATGATTCACAAGCACAGCGACAGCCTCCGCCATGACTTTGTTTCAAGTCTGGCAGGAGGCGTCGGGCTGGTCGATGAGGTCTTTGGTCGACTGCCAGCGGCGCTGCACGAGCTGCGCGCGCCATTTTATCAGCAGCGTTGCCTGTCATTGTTTCGCAGTGCCTATCTAGCCGGAGATTTTAGGACAGCTAAGCAGTTCTACTGCCAGGCAGTGACGAGTGATTGGCGGGTGCTGCTCAAGCTTTCCTACTCGCGGAAGGCGCTTCGTCTCTGGATGGGCCGACCTTATGGCTAAGGTTCTGAAAGTCCTGCAACTACAGACTCGCTACAATGCTGCGGATACCAATTCCGATTTGGGTGAGCAGATTCTGCAAGGATTGCCACCCGAGCGTTTCGACGTGGTCAACGCTTATCTCGAGGGGCGGCCGACAGAAGATACTCAGCATTGCGGTCGACGTCAGGTCTTCTTCGAGTTCAATGAGAAAGACATGAGTGGCCTGCGCCTCAAGGTGCGTAAGCGACTTCTGGCGTTCTGCCGAGAAGAGGGCTTCGATGTGGTGTTGTTGCACCGCTTCAAGACCGTCAATCTGTTCATGCACCTCAACAAAACGTTACGTATTCCACGCTGCATCGGCGTTTCTCACGGCTTTGGTGAGTACGATCGTTTCTATAGGCGCTGGCAAGCCAAGCGCTTGATCGATGAGAGTTGGCGCTTTATTGGTGTGTCCCCGGCTGTCGCCGATTATCTGATTTCCTTGCGCTGTGGCTTTACCAAGACCAATACGGTCGCGATCACCAATGCGCTGGATATTGATCTTGCTGAGTCGTTGCAGCTATCGCGCGACGAGGCGCGCAAGGCATTGGGATTATCGTCGGCAGCGCTGATCATCGGGGCTATCGGCCGTCTGGTACCGATAAAGGGGCATACTTACCTTATTCGTGCGTTCGCCACGCTCAGTCGCGATTATCCAGCCGCAAGGCTGGCCATTATTGGTGGTGGCCGAGAGGCTGAGAATCTTGCTGCATTGATCGACGAGCTGGGGTTGGCTGAGCGTGTGCACCTGTGCGGTACCCAGCCAGATGCCATGCGTTATGTGAAGGCGTTCGACGTTTTTGTTATGCCTTCATTGCAGGAGGGGCTTGGGCTCGCGCTATTGGAAGGAATGTGCGGTCGTCTACCTGTGCTCGGCTCGGATATTCCGGCGATGCGCCCGTTATTGAAGGGGGCTGGAGGGCGTTTGTTTGCTCCCGGCGACGTCTCGGCATTGGCCGAGCAACTGCGTGCATGCCTTGCCGACAGTGATGCTGTGCGTACCGAGCATGGTGAACACGCCTATCAGTATTTGCGGCGTGAACATGATATTCAGGACTTTCGCGACAAGTACCGCGCCATGCTTGAGGGTGATCAGCCGGTAACAGGGACGTCAATATGACTCACAGCCAAAACACGCTACCGCTAGTTTCAGTACTTATTTCGTCCTACAACCACGCTGACTTCATCGAAGCGAGCATCCGTAGTGTCTATGCGCAGGATTACCCCAACATCGAACTTCTGGTGGTCGATGATGGCTCGCATGACGACAGTGTGGCGGTAATAGGGCGGCTGCAGAAGGAACTCGGGTTCGATTTCCTGGTTCAGGCGAACAAGGGACTTTGCACCACGCTCAACGAGATGATCACTCGTAGCGCGGGCAGCTACATCGCTCCGTTAGGTTCGGATGACGTCATGCTCCCCGAGCGTCTGTCGTTGCAGATTTCATTCATGGAACAGCATCCTGAAGCAGGCATCTGTGCTGGTGGCATCGTGCTGATCGATGGCGAAGGTAAGCCGTTGCCTGACAAGAAGCAGCGCCATCGCCCCGCTCGGCGGCTTGATTTCGATGATTTGTTCATGGATCGCAAGCCTGGTCGCCGGCTCCGACTTTGCTATTTCGTCGTGAGGCGCTCGAGAAGGTCGGTGGTTTCGACCCCTCCATACGCATCGAAGATTATTACGTAGAGCTGCGTATCGCTCATGCTGGATATTTCATCGATATCCTTGAGGAGCCACTTGCCTTGTATCGCGTGCATGGAAGCAATACCTACAAAAACCGCCGCTTGATGATCGAAACGGAGCTGGCGATCTATCAGCGTTTTGCCGATCACCCAGGCTATCAAGCCACTCGCTTGCGCTACCTGAATGCGATGTTTGCCAAAGTAGCCAGCGAGGATAAGGCGCTGGCGGGTGAATTGCTCGCTCAAATTCCATGGCGCTCGCGCAATCTCAAAACGCTCAAGGGCCTCTGGCGCTACTGTTTCAAGCAGGTAGCTTGAGGTTAGAGCCTTGTTGCTCGAGATGGCTGCGGTGGGAGTGCGAGTGTCGTGATGCTAGAGGCCGAACTGTCACAGAAATGAATACCGCTCGTGAGTCCAGCGGTTACTGTTTCGATGTGATTTATCGTGACGCCGGGCCGGAAGTACTACTTATCTCACCGCATTTGACGTTGTGGCTGTGAGCCATTTTTTCAGGTCACGGGCAAAGCGCTCGGCGCTACGAGCACTGACGCTCTTGCCGTAGCCGGCCACCCAGTCCTCACGATGCTGCTCGGTCAGCCACCCGATATCTTCTGGGTATCTCAGGATGTGCTGCAAATTGCGCCGGCGCTTCCAGGGGGCCAACGCATTGCGCTCGAGTTTCATGTCCGACAGGTCGATCAGGCCGAAGCTGTCATCTGGCAGCAGCAGTACATTTCCCAGGTGCAGCGAGCGAAAGTACACGCCGGACTGGTGCAGTTCACCAAGAAAGGTTCCGAAGCGCATCACGTTCCGAGAGCGTGTCGCGGCATCTGACTTGCGCAGGTGATTGCGCAGCGTGTCGCCGGGCAATGGCTGATAGCGTACTGCGCTCAGGCGCCGCTCGCTGATCATCAGCACATCCAAGACTTTCGGTGCGGTGATACCCAGGCCTAACAGGCCGTTTGCATTGTCTGCAAACCGTTGCGCAGGCAGATCCCACAGATCGGAAGACAGCAGTCGCTTGCGTCGGTACAGCTTAAGGAAGTCGCCCTCCTTGAGTTGAGCGACCTTTATGCCCAGGCCGTCCTCTTCAATGGTTCTGGCGTCCTTGAGCAGTCTGTCTAGCTGTGCGGATTCGATACGCTTCATGCTTGCGACTGCCTATGCCGAATGGAAAGAGCGCATAGCAGCGCCAGTGGTATCCAGATCAGGAACCAGCTCTCGTTGGGGCGCGAGAGATAATTGCCGCCTTCGGTCAGCCCGGCGCACAGCCCGTAGACCAATAGTGCCGATGCGATCTGGAAGTGTGGTTGCGCACGAAGCCGCAAGCAGCGTAGAAGTGCGCATGCATACATGACAGCCCACAGGCCAAGGCCGATCAACCCCAGCTCGAGAAGCACGGCGAGCTCTACATTGTGGGGATCATGCAGTGGGTAGCCAATTCCGGGAATGTCGAATATGAATTTGCTCTCATAGCCCGCGCCAAGCCAGAGGTGCTGAGCCGCCTGACGTACCGCATCGCCCCAGAGTTCCGGGCGATATGACATGCCGCGCTGGAGAAGTATCTCCGGACATGCCAGGTATAAGGCGCCTGCCACGGCAAACAAGGCGCCTACCAGAAGCATCGCGCGTTTTCCGTTCACCAGCAGCATCCAGGCGCTGGTCAAGGCCAGGCCCATCAACGGAGTTCTCGAGCCGGTGGCGAGCAGTGCTGCCAGGAGTGGCAGTATCATGAGGATCGGCAACCAGTCATGGCGCTCACTGCGTGATAGCCATGCGGCCACCCAGTAAGTGCATAGAAAACCCAGCACATGGGATGTCAGCAAGGGATTGCGCAAGGCTCCAGTACCGATCAGGCGCTCACCTGGTGCTGCGTGCTGCAGGAACCAAGCGAAATTGATGAGAGCCGCCAGTGCGCCCAAGCCAGCACCGATCCGCAACGTTTTCAAAAGCAGGGCTTCGCTTTTGAGAGCTATCAAGGCGCAACCGGCGAACAGCATGAGCACATAAAGAGGCCGTTTGGCCAGGCTGCCGAAGTCGTCTTCGGCCCGGGTCAGCTCATGCTGATTAGCAACCAGGCGCTCAGAGCCAGGAAACTCAATAGAACAGGCTCACGGATGATGGGCCTGATCTGCCCAGGCATCAGTACAAGGCCGAGTAGGGCCGGGGCTGCGAACAATGCGTAATAAAATTTTGTGTAATGGCTGCCGTCATTTACCCAGAACAAACCGGTGAGCAAAACCAGATAGCCAAAGACGAGCCAGCGGCCAGCGATGAAATCATGTATCTGGGAACGTATGGGACTCGATTGTGAACTCGATAACTGCACTAGGGGGTTCCAGTGTGTCGACAAAAAAGGCGCTATCTTAATGCATCACAGCACTGCTGCGAGTGGATGCTGTGCTAATATTTCCGGCTTTTTTTGCCGCTACACTCGTGTGTGAATATCTTCCTTTTGAAACTATCCAGCTGTCTTCCTCAGGTACAAGTAATAACCTGCTGGCCAACATCTTCGACAGGCTAGTGCACGAATCGTGTGCCGCGCTATTCAATAACACCACTTCGGAGCAGGATGCCTGATGTTCAATCCGTTGCAGCGCTGGCGCGAACGTGGCTGGCGTTCGATCAGCGCTGAGTTGTACCGTCAAACCTGGTTGCGTTTAGGCGGCAGCGTAGCGACCCACCCTGAAGTTGTTGAGCGCCTTTCAGGCCTGGCTAATATTTCTGTGCGCTACCTCGGCTGGCCCCTGGATGGTGAGCTGCAGGCTGCCGTTCCCGTATGGGGGGGGCGTCTGGCCTTGTCACGCGATGTGCTCAAGCGCAACGGGCAGCGTGATCTGTTCGACCTTGGTAATGCTGAGGTGATTCTGCCAATTGCCAAGGGGGCAATGGCGCCTGTGCGGCACCGCATGCGCTACGTTTCAGCTCTGCATCAAGGCAGCATCTCGACGCTGTGCAAGCAGTCCGAAGAACTGGCGATCGCACGCGAGCCTGAGGAATACAGCAAGAAGTTTCGTTACAATCAGCGCCGCGAGTTAAGGATGCTAGAGGACGCTGGCGGGAAAATAGTGCCGGTTTCGCAGTTGTCTGCAGATGAGCTGGCCGCCATCTATACCGAGTTGTTCGAGAGCCGTTGGGGCTTTGGGGTACCCGGTAAAGGGCACCTTGCCGAGGTATTCGGGGCGCTGAGGGACTTTCTGTGGGGAAGCTATCTGCAGCTCGATGGCAAGCCCATTGCTGTTCAGATTCTGTACAGGGTCGAATCGCCAGACTGGATCAGCATCGAATACATCAATGGCGGCGTCGACCCCGCTTCCCGTGATTTCAGCCCGGGCAGTGTACTCAGCTTCATCAACACGCAAACTGCTTGGGAAGAGGCTCGCTCGAAGGGAAAAGCGTTACGTTACTCGTTCGGCCGTGCCGATGTTGAATACAAGGATCGTTGGTGTAATCGCCAATCCGTTTTTCGGGTGTAAGTGAATGGAAGCACGCAAGCAACAGTTGTTACGCCGGCATCGGCGCAACAAGCGCATTCTCATGGTCGTGGCCTTGCCAATGTTAGTGGCCCTGGACTGGTTCGGCTCGTGGGGAACAGCGCCGGTCGTTCTTTTGCTGGCCTGGATCGCTCATGAGGCCTGGTTTTCCGACCATCTGTTTTATTCGCCCAAAGACGACTATCGCTATGATTTCCCGGCCGACAGCCTGAGCAGGTCGGTGCGGATCGGACGCGACGGTAGTGTTTCGCCTGCCAACACCCCATTGCCTGACAGTGCCGAAACTCTGATGCTGGCCGTGCACGTTCGCAGTAGCTGGCTGGGCCGCTGGCTGGATCCGAATGTGCTGATCGGAGAGGGGGCGCATCTTGATCGTCAGGACTTCGAAAGGGGCGTCAACGGTTTGCGGTTCGTCAATCTGTCCGGTTGCTTACCAGCGCTTCGCGATGGTCGACTGAAGTTGCGCGGCCGTTTCTGCAGGCTGTCCAGCGAGGCCACTCTGCATTGTTTCAGCAACTCCGATTACGCCAGTCGTCGAGTGATGGTCATTGCGCCGCATGCCGATGATGCCGAACTGGCTGCATTTGGCCTTTACAGCCGGAGTATCGAAGCCTCTATCGTGACGCTGACTCAGGGTGAGATCGAGGCGAAGTTCTATCGGCGTCTTGGGCTGAGTGATACGGCTGCTGCGCGTCTGAAGGGCCGTCTGCGCAGCTGGAGCAGCCACGCCGTGCCTATGTGGGGGGGCGTGCCTCCCAGCCATTGTGTGCAGTTGGGCTATTACTGTATGCAGCTGACGAAGATGGAGGGCGAGCCCAGCATGCCTTTCGTGTCATTGGAATCGGGTGATTCGGACATCCGTAGCGTGCGGCGCTTTAACCCATTCAAGCTGCCCGGCGACGCAGATGGATCTCCTACTTGGAGCAATCTGGTGGCTGATATGGCTGCTCTGCTGCAGCATTTTCGGCCCGAGGTTGTGGTGTTGCCTCATCCGCAGTTGGATCCACACCCCGACCATATTCAGTCAAGCAGGGTGTTGCATCAGGCCATCGAAATCAGCGGATGGCGACCGGATGTGCAGCTGCTTTACGCCAATCATCTCGCCGATAATGATCGTTGGCCCATGGGCCCTGCCGGCAATGGTATAGCACTGCCGCCCTGTATCGAACCGTTGCCTGCCGACAAGCTGTGGAGCCCGCTGCTCGGTGATCAGGAGCTGGTAGACAAGAGCCAGGCGCTTGCGATGCAGCACGATCTGCAAACGCCGCTACCCTTCAAGAAGCGTTTGCGCCGCTTCATTCAATGGTGCCTGGCGGCGCGCCGCTGGCCTCAGGCAGGTGAAGACGAGTTCTTCCGCAAGGCGGTACGCCGGCACGAACTTTTCTGGGTGCGACCGCTCGATCGCTGAGCCTCACCATCGCAGGCTTGTCGCAGGGTGGCAAAGGGTCAATGTGCTATTCTCCGCGACGATTTTGCATTTCCGGAGTTTCCGCATGAAGTTATCCATGCCCCGTTTCGATCAGGCCCCCGTTCTCGTGGTGGGTGATGTCATGCTTGATCGTTATTGGCACGGCGCTACCTCGCGTATTTCGCCTGAGGCCCCGGTGCCGGTGGTCAAGGTCGAGCAGATCGAGGATCGACCGGGCGGTGCGGCCAACGTTGCGCTGAATATCGCTGCATTGGGCGCGCCTGCGGTGCTGGTGGGTGTCACCGGCGAAGACGAGGCGGCGGAAAGCCTGCGTCAGAGTCTCGAAGCCATTGGCGTGAAAACCTATTTCCAGCGCATCGAGAGTCAGCCGACCATCGTCAAGCTGCGGGTGATGAGTCGTCATCAGCAGTTGCTGCGCATGGATTTCGAGGAGCCCTTCCACACTGATGCCGATGCTTTGGCGCGACAGGTCGAGCAGTTGCTGGATCAGGTCAAGGTGCTGGTGCTGTCCGACTATGGCAAAGGTGCCCTGCAGAACCATCAGGTGCTGATTCAGGCTGCTCGGACGCGTGGTATTCCGGTGTTGGCCGACCCGAAAGGCAAGGACTTCTCCATCTATCGCGGCGCTAGCCTGATTACCCCGAACCTCAGCGAGTTCGAGTTGATCGTCGGCCGTTGTGAGGACGAAGCAGAGCTCGTCAGCCGTGGCGCCCGCTTGATGCGTGAGCTCGATCTGGGCGCGCTGCTGGTGACCCGGGGTGAACATGGCATGACCCTGCTGCGCCCTGACCATGCGCCACTGCACCTGCCAGCGCGCGCCCGCGAGGTGTTCGATGTAACCGGGGCTGGGGATACGGTGATCTCGACACTGGCGGCATCCATTGCTGCGGGTGAGGATTTGCCCCAGGCCGTTGCATTGGCCAACCTCGCTGCCGGGATCGTCGTCGGCAAGCTGGGTACGGCGGCAATCAGTACGCCCGAGCTGCGTCGTGCGGTGCAGCGTGAGGAAGGATCCGAACGCGGCGTGCTGAGCCTGGAACAACTGCTGCTGGCGACTGAAGACGCTCGCGCCCATGGCGAGAAGATCGTGTTCACCAATGGCTGCTTCGACATCCTCCATGCCGGCCATGTGACCTACCTCGAGCAGGCACGCGCCCAGGGCGATCGTCTGGTGGTGGCGATCAATGACGACGCATCGGTCAGCCGCCTCAAGGGGCCAGGCCGGCCGATCAACGCTGTGGATCGCCGCATGGCGGTGCTGGCCGGTCTCGGCGCCGTGGACTGGGTAGTGAGTTTCAGCGAAGACACCCCCGAGCGCCTGCTCAAACAGGTGCAGCCGGATGTGCTGGTCAAGGGCGGTGACTACGGCATTGATCAGGTGGTCGGTGCCGACATCGTGCAGGCCTACGGTGGCGAGGTTCGGGTCCTGGGGTTGGTCGAGAACAGCTCGACTACCGCCATCGTCGAGAAGATTCGCAGTCGCTGAGTACACGAAACCCCGCCATTCGGCGGGGTTTCGCTTTGTATCCTTTATTCCATTGTTGGCCTAAGCGGCGCCTGGCCAACGTGTCTGCTGTCAAACAGCGGCTGCAGTATCCAGGCGTACTCGGGGCGCCTGTACGGTGCCCGCGCGGATAGTGCCTGGGCCGGACTTGTGGGCCTTGGGCATGATGTTTTGCAGCGCCAGCCAGTCCTTCCAGCGAATGCGCTCATCGCGTACCAGCCAGCCATCTTGGGCGGCGAAGCTCTCGGCTAGCCACAAACCACGGGTATTGGCAGGTACCAGTTGGCCCTGGCGCAGGGTCATCAGTTCCGCCGTCGGGCGGCCTTGTTGCAGAGGAATCAGATAGAGATCCGGGCGGGCGTGATCCAGGCGGGCGATCAGCTTGCCGTTCTCCAGGTGCTCGTCAACGTGCAGCAGGCTGGGCTGTTTGGCTTCCTTGGGCAGGTCCAGGCGCAAGTCGTAGACCAACTGCAACGAGGCTGTTGGTACGTGCACGTAGGCGCGCGGGCGCTCCAGCAATGTCAGGTTGCCGCACTGCACGGGGCGCGCCGCACCAGAGAGTGGGCTGAGCCGGAAGTGCACGCCGTCGCGGTACTTGAGGGTGCCCTCGTAAGGTGCTGGCAGCCAGGTGTCGCCAAAGCGGCCGTGGAGCCAGCCTTCGCTGGTCTCCAGCAAGCACTCTTCGGCGACTTCCTGGATGGCCGTCATCAATGGCAAGTTGAGTTCATGGGCCGGTACGTAGCCGGAGATCAACTTGAGCACGACGTCGCCACGGTCGAGACGCCGCTGGCGCACCAGCACCCAGTACTCGCGGCCTTGCCAGTTCAGGGTCAGGCGTACCGAGACGCCAAGGTTGGCCAATTCCACCGCGAAGCGCTGACTATCATTCAGTTCGACTGGCTTGCGGCGTTCGAGCATTTCGCTGAAGTTCAGTGGTCTGCCCAGGCTCTGATAGATGATGCCGTCGGGCGAGGCCTCGACGAACAGGGGCAGCGTCTTGAAGGTGGCAGGGTCTTTTCGGGAAATGATGCGCGGCATGTCGGCTCCTTCTTGCGTCGGGGTCGGCCGCATAAGCGGCGTCAAGGGTGTGTCAGGCACACCCGTTCATCACTCTCCTGATCCTTTGTTACCGCTATTAGTGCCCACAATTACATCAGCGGCCATGGCGACGTTGTGCGCCAGGTGCAGCGGACTGATGGTGCCGACGATGGCGCTACCGACGCCGGGGTGCGCGAAGATCAGTTCGAAGCTTGCCCGAACCGGATCGACACCGCTTTCCAGGCAAACGTGCCCGCTGGCCAGGGCTTTCTTGATCAGGATGCCTTTGGCGTGACTCGCAGCATAGTCCAATACCGGGCGCTCATGCTGCTCACTGAGGTTGTAGGTCACCATCGCGCAGTCGCCGCGTTCGAGGGCCAGAAGGCCGCCCTCGACGGTTTTTCCGGAGAAGCCGAAGCCGCGGATAAGTCCGGCCTGCTTGAGTTCGGCAAGGGTGTCGTAGACGGCTTCGTCGCGCAGAATGGACAAGTCATCGCCGTTGGAATGCACCAGCACCAGGTCGATGTAGTCCGTTTCCAGACGTTTCAGGCTGCGTTCCACCGAGCGGCGGGTATGGGCGCTGGAAAAGTCGAAATGCGACAGGCCGTTGTCGAATTCTTCGCCGACCTTGCTGACGATCACCCAGTCCTGGCGCTGGCCTCGCAGCAGCGGGCCGAGGCGCTGTTCGCTGATGCCGTAGGCGGGCGCCGTATCGAGCAGATTGATGCCCAGCTCCCGGGCGAGTCCAAGTAGCTGGAGCGCCTGCTGATCATCGGGAATGGTGAAACCGTTGGGGTATTTGACCCCCTGATCGCGGCCGAGCTTGACCGTGCCCAGGCCTAGAGGGGAAACGATCAGGCCGGTCGAGCCTAGCGGGCGGTGCAGACCGTGCAGATTACGAATCAAAACGAGGTCTCCCAGGCGGTGCGGCCGATGGCTGGACGCGGCAGCTCGGGCAGCGAGGGATGAATGGCAGGGCGGATGCCATCGCGTTCGAGATTGGCCAGCACGCGGTCGAGAAATCCGGTGCCAGGGCCAGTTTGGTTGGCCAGCCGACCAGCAGCGCACCCTGGTCGCTGAGAAAAGCGTTGTCCGGACGCGCCAGACCGCTTTGTGCCGGCTCGGCACGTTCTACCCGCAGGGTGGCCCACTGGGCTGCCGACAAGTCGACCCAGGGCAGCAACTGCGTGAGCTCTTTGCGCGCCGCCTCGATCTGCGCCGCTTCGTCGCGTGCTACGCCATCGGCTTCGGCGAGGTCACCGCCGAGGTACCAGACCCATTCGCCATCGGCGCTTGGATGGCTGGTAACGGTGATCCGCGGCTTGGGGCCGCCGCCCAGGCAATGGGCGTACAGCGGTTTCAAGGTTGGGCCCTTGACCATCACCATGTGCAGGGGGCGCAGTTGCTGGCTCGGCTGCGCGACGTGCAGGCTGGCCAACAGCTCGGCATTGCCGCCACCGGCGCTGAGCACGATGCGTTGGGCGCGAATCTCGCGGCCGTCGACGCATAGGCCAACCAGTTGCCCGTTCTCTTGCAGCGGTTGGATATCGTCGGCGGCGAGCAGGCTGTCACCGGCGAGATCGGCCAGGCGTGTGATCAGGCTAGGCACGTCTACCACCAGTTCTGCCAGGCGATAGACCTTGCCCTTGAATTTCGGATGCTGCAGCGCAGGCGGCAACTGCTCGCCCTTGACCTGATCGACACGGCCGCGCACGGCCTTGCTGGCGAAGAAGCTGGTGAGGTTGCCCGCCAGGGTGCCGGGCGACCACAGGTAATGAGCATCGGAAAGTAGACGCACGCCCGACAGATCGAGTTCACCGCTGCCATCGAGTGCTTCGCGCCAGCGCCGCGGCATGTCGGCGATGGCTTCGGAGGCGCCGCTCAGGGCGCCATGCAGGGCATATTTAGCGCCGCCGTGGATGATCCCCTGGGACTTGACGCTCTGACCGCCCCCCAGGCTTTCCCGCTCCAGCAGCAGCGTGGCGTAGCCCTTGGCACGCAGGCGCGCATTCAGCCATAAGCCGGCGACACCGCCGCCAACGATCAGGACGTCTGTGCTCAGAGTGTGGGACATGCGGGCGCCTCTCGGGAAAACAGATGCGCAGTATAACCTTGGTGAGAGTGGCAAGCTTCAAGCGGCAAACCGTTGGAGAGCTCGCGGCTACCTCAGTGCCCGGTGACGCGGGAGAACAGTTGGATCACCACGACACCACTGACGATCAGGCCCATGCCCAGTACCGCGGGCAAGTCCGGTTTCTGGTCATAGACGAACATCGCCGCGATGCTGACCAGCACGATACCCAGGCCGGCCCATATGGCGTAGGCGATGCCTACCGGAATGGTGCGTACCACCAGAATCAGCATCCAGAACGCAATGCTGTAGCCCGCAATCACCAGCAGTAGCGGAAGCGGTTTGTTGAAGCCATCGACGGCCTTCATGGACGTGGTCGCAACCACCTCGGCAGCGATGGCCAGAGCGAGATAGAGATAACCATTCATCGGCAGCACTCCTATTAACATAGGACTGATTTTACGGATTCACTCTGTTAGGTAAACTCATTACCTATCTTGATTGGAGATAGGTTGTGCGCTGGACTCTTGAGCAACTTGAAGTGTTCGTAGCCGTTGCCGACGGCAACTCGTTTTCTGCCGTGGCGCGGCGTTTCGGTCGTGTGCAATCGGCCGTCAGCAACGCAGTGGCGGCGCTGGAGGATGATCTGGGCGTACGCCTGTTCGAACGCAGCAGCGGTCGTCAGCCGCGCCTGACCGAAGCCGGCCAGGCGTTGCTCGAAGAGGCGCGCGAGTTGCTGCGACAGTCCGAGCGGCTGGAGGGGCGAGCCCTTGGGCTGTCGCGAGGCGAGGAAGTGTGTCTGCGCCTGGCGCAGGATGAGGCGCTGCCGATGCCGCCGATACTCGACAGCCTGGAGGCCCTGGCCCAGGCGTTCCCGCGGGTCGAGGTGCAGATGACCAGCGGCGGCCAAGGCGTGGTGGCGCGTCAGTTGCTCGAACGGCGTGCCGACCTCGGCCTGCTGTTTCACCATGACGGCATGCCTGCCGAGCTGGAGCGTCGCCGCTTGGGCATGGTGGATATGGTCATGGTCTGCGGGGCCGCTCATCCGCTTGCGCAGCGACGCTCCGTCGACCGTCGTGAGTTGGCCCAGCACCGGCAGTTGTTGATAACTCTGCAGGATAGTCACTATCCCGGCAACGAGCGGATCAGCCCGACCGCCTGGCGTACCGACAGCTTTTACGTGATGGCCGAGCTGCTGATGCGTAACCTGGGTTGGGCGTGCCTGCCACGGCACGTGGCACAGTACCCGACCTATCAAGGGCATCTGATCGAGCTGAGCAGTGACTGGATCGCGCCGCCGTTGCCGGTGGAACTGGTGTTTCGCCGTGATGAAACGTTGGGCCCGGCCGCGCAGTGGCTGGTGCGCTATCTCGGTGATCGGCTGCGCTTACTGGAGCCTTGATGCGTGCGCTGGTGCTCGGCGTTCTGTGCCGGCTTGTGCTGCAACGCGGGCATCCCTAAGCTTCGCCGCCATGAACCGATATCTTTATAGCCTGCTGTTCCATCTCTGCCTGCCGTTGATCGGTCTACGCCTGGTCTGGCGGGCCTGGCGTGCGCCAGCCTATACCAAGCGTGTTGGCGAACGATTCGCCTTCCTGCCAGCCCTGCGCCCCGACGGCATCTGGGTTCACGCGGTATCGGTCGGCGAGAGCATCGCGGCGGCGCCGCTGGTGCGCGAGCTGCTGGCACGCTACCCGGATCTGCCGATCACCCTGACCTGCATGACGCCGACCGGCTCCGAACGCATTCGCGCGCTGTTTCCCGAGGCGCAGTTCGCCGGTCGCGTTCAGCACTGCTATCTGCCCTATGACCTGCCCTGGGCGGCGTCGCGCTTTCTCGAACGCGTGCGTCCGCGTCTGGCGGTGATCATGGAAACCGAGTTGTGGCCCAACTACATCCACCAGTGTGCCCGCCGAGGTATTCCGGTGGCGCTGGCCAATGGACGTTTGTCCGCACGCTCGGCCAAAGGCTACGGGCGCTTCGCCAAGCTGACGGCACCGATGCTCGCCGAGTTGAGCCTGCTCGCGGTGCAGAGCCAGATCGAGGCGGAGCGTTTTATCGCCCTTGGTGCTCGACCCGCCGCCGTTGAAGTAACCGGCTCGATCAAGTTCGACCAGCAGGTGGATAGCGCGGTGTCTGCGCGCGCCACGGCGCTGCGTGAGCAGTGGCATGCTCAGCAGCGGCCGGTGTGGATCGCTGCCAGCACCCGTGAAGGGGAAGATGCGCTGGTGATCCAGGCGCACCGGCAACTGCTCGCCAGCCAGCCGGATGCCTTGCTGATTCTGGTGCCGCGTCATCTGGAGCGTTTCGACACTGCCGCCGCGCAGTTGCGTGAGGCAGGCCTGACCTTCGTGCGGCGCTCTTCAGGCGATGGCGTTGGCCCTGATGTGCAGGTGCTGCTCGGCGACAGCATGGGCGAATTGATGTTTCTGTATGGCCTGGCCGATGTCGCCTTCGTCGGCGGCAGCCTGGTAGAGACGGGCGGCCATAACCCGCTGGAACCTATCGCGCTGGGGCTGCCGGTGATCATGGGGCCGCATCGCTTCAATTTTCAGGAGATCACCGCACAGTTGCTCGAGCGCGGCGCGCTCTGCGAGGTGGTTGATGCCAAGGCGCTCGGCGCCCAGGTCGCGTTGCTGTTGCGCGAGCCTGAACGTGCGGCGGCCATGCGCGAAGCCGGCCTGGCAGTGCTCAAGGCCAATCAGGGCGCCTTGCAGCGTTTGCTGGATGGGTTGGGAAGGCTGATCACTTAGCGGCTGCTTGAATCGTCGAAATAACGCGGAGCGCCGCCGAGGTCGCGCATCTGCAAAGCTCCGAACCGCATGTTCTGAACAGTCAGCCACCATCGGCGTTGAATGGCTTTGGTGGGCTAAAGCGCCACCCTACGGTTTATGCCCCTGGGGAGCAGATACCGTCTGCATGGCTCCCCGATGATCAGTCGGGAACTATCGCCTCTCGTAAGACAGTAGTCGCGATACAAGGGTGGGCTTCAGCCCTATTTCCTCAGACTCTGCGTGGGAATGCCTTCAGAGGCGCTTTGCGGCTGATGTCGAAAGCCGCTGGCTAGCCCGAGCGCTCCCACGCTGGAGCGTGGGAGCCATCAAAAATTGGTGGGCTGAAGCGGATCGCCGCCCGGCCCACCCTACGTCGCGCTGGGCAGGGTGGCGCAACCCCAATTGGTCTGCTTACTCGTCGCCTTGCAGCCGTGCTTCGGCGGCCTTGGCCAGATCTGAAGGAAGAAAGTCGCGATCCGGGTTGTAGTCCGGCTTCAGGTAACGGCCCAAGGCCTCCAGATCGGCCGGGCTGAGGGTGCCGGCAGCTTGTTTCAGGCGCAGGTTGTTGAGGATGTAGTCGTAGCGTGCGTCGTTGTAGTTGCGCACCGCGCCGTACAGTTGGCGCTGGGCGTCCAGGACGTCGACGATGTTGCGTGTGCCCACCTGATAACCGATTTCCGTGGCCTCCAGTGCGCTCTGGTTGGAGATGATCGACTGGCGGCGCGCCTGTACGGTTTCCACGTCGGTATTCACCGCGCGATACAGGTTGCGGGTGTTCTGTACCACCTCACGGCGCAGACCTTCACGTTGCTGCTCCGACTGGCTGAGGCGCTGGTAGGCCTCACGGGCCTGGGAGCTGGTCAGGCCACCGCTGTACAGCGGGATGTTCAGTTCCAGGCCGATGCTGCGCTGCGACACGTCGCTGCCGTAGTTCTGCCCGGTGTAGTTGGGGTTGCTCAGGCCCAGTGCGTCGTTGTCGCCGCGCTCGTAGCGGGCCACGGCATCCAGAGTTGGCGCATGTCCGGCCTTGCGCTGGCGCAGGGTTTCCTCGGCGGCATTGACGGCAAAGTTACTGGCCTGCAGGTTGAGGTTCTGCGCGGCTGCCGTATTGACCCAAGCGGTGGCATCGTTGGGCATCGGGGTGAGAATCGGCAGGCTGTGCTGGATACCTTCGATGCTGCGGTATTCGCGGTTGGTCAGGGTGATCAGGGCCTGGAAGGCATCGTCGACCTGACGCTGAGCAATGATACGGTTGGCCCGTGCGGTGTCGAAACCGGCCTGAGCCTGCAGCACGTCGGTCTTGTCCGAAAGGCCGACGTCGAAGCGCTCGTTGGCCTGGTCGAGCTGGCGATTGAAGGCGGCTTCTTCGGCTTTGGTCGAGGCCAGGTTGTCCTGCGCGCGCAATACCGAGAAATAAGCTTCGGCGCTCTGCAGGATCAGGTTCTGTTCGCTGGCGGAATATTCCAGAGCGGCTTGCTCGCTGACTGCCTCGGCTGCCTGCAGTTGGTACCAGCGGTCAGCGCGAAACAGTGGCTGGCTGAGGTTGGCCTGGTACACCGTACCGCTGCGCGACTGGGTGGCAGAAGGCTGTTGCAGGGCTGTGCGGGTGTCGGTCGTCCGTGCGCCGGCGCTGAGGTTCGGCAGCAGGCCGGCGCGGGCCTGCGGTACGCCTTCGCGGCGGGCCTCGAAGTCGGCACGGGCGGCGGCCAGATCGGCATTGTTGGCGGCGGCTTCCTGATACACCGACATCAGGTCGGTGCGCACCGATAGCGGGGCCGGATCTGCCCAGGCCGTGGCGGTTGAAGTGGCGGTCACGGCAACGGCCAGGGAGAGTCTGCGCAGCATGTCAGCGAATCCTAGAATGGGCAGTAGTCGGCGAGACTAAGCCCGGCCATCGGGGTGGTCAAGGCGCGCGGTGGTGGACAGGCAGGCGTCACTATCCGACCTGCGGGTCTTGTCGGCGTTGCTGCGGTTGGCAGGTGCCAGTAGACTGGCCGAGTTCTTGTCGGGGTGCCTCGAATCGGAGGCTGAGATCGGATAGTTCCGGATCCCGTTGAACCTGATCAGGTTAAGGCCTGCGTAGGGAACAAGAGGTATCCACTCCTGCAGTCTGCATTATGGATACCCCCGCACCGCGTTCGTGGTGCGCCCGCGCCCTGGCTGTTCGATCATGCCGGCGCTCTCACGAATCCTGCATGCTCAAACAGCCACGGCGTGGTGTTGCTTCATCGCGTCTATCAGGTTCGCTCCGACATTCAGCCGAGGAGCCAGCCGATGAGCAGCAAACAACAACAGCAAAATCTCAGTGAGTCCGCCCAGGTCGACCAGCAGTCGATCCAGCCCTTTCCCCGTTCGCAGAAAATCTACGTCCAGGGCTCGAGCCCGGACATTCGCGTGCCGATGCGCGAAATCAGTCTGGACGTGACACCGACAGACTTCGGTGGCGAGATCAACGCGCCGGTCACCGTCTACGACACCTCCGGCCCTTATACCGACCCGAGCGTGACCATCGACGTGCGTAAGGGCCTGGCCGACGTGCGCAGCGCCTGGATCGAGGATCGTGGCGATACCGAACGCCTCGAGGGCCTGTCCTCGGAGTTCGGCCAGCGCCGTCTGGCCGATGCCGAGCTGACCAAGATGCGCTTCGCCCATGTGCGCAACCCGCGCCGCGCCAAGCCCGGCAAGAACGTCAGCCAGATGCACTACGCGCGGCAGGGCATCATCACGCCGGAAATGGAATACATCGCCATCCGCGAGAACATGAAGCTCGCCGAGCACCGCGCTGCTGGCCTGCTCAAGGAGCAGCATGCCGGCAACAGTTTCGGCGCCAGCATTCCCAAGGAAATCACCGCCGAGTTCGTCCGTGACGAAGTGGCCCGCGGCCGCGCCATCATCCCCGCGAACATCAACCACACCGAGCTTGAGCCGATGATCATCGGCCGCAACTTCCTGGTGAAGATCAACGGCAACATCGGCAACTCGGCGCTGGGTTCGAGCATCGAGGAAGAGGTCGCCAAGCTGACCTGGGGCATTCGCTGGGGCTCGGACACGGTGATGGACCTGTCCACCGGCAAGCACATCCATGAAACCCGCGAGTGGATCATCCGCAACTCGCCGGTGCCGATCGGTACCGTGCCGATCTACCAGGCACTGGAGAAGGTCAACGGCGTGGCCGAAGACCTGACCTGGGAGCTGTTCCGCGACACCCTGATCGAACAGGCCGAGCAGGGCGTCGACTACTTCACCGTTCATGCCGGCGTGCTGCTGCGCTATGTGCCGCTGACCGCCAAGCGGGTCACCGGCATTGTCTCGCGCGGTGGTTCGATCATGGCCAAATGGTGCCTGGCGCACCATAAAGAGAACTTCCTATACACCCACTTCGAAGACATCTGCGAAATCATGAAGGCCTATGACGTCAGCTTCTCGCTGGGCGACGGCCTGCGTCCTGGCTCCATCGCCGACGCCAATGACGCCGCGCAGTTCGGTGAACTGGAAACCCTCGGCGAGCTGACCAAGATCGCCTGGAAGCACGACGTGCAGTGCATGATCGAAGGCCCCGGCCACGTGCCGATGCAGCTGATCAAGGAGAACATGGACAAGCAGCTGGAGTGCTGCGACGAGGCGCCGTTCTACACCCTCGGCCCGCTGACCACCGACATCGCGCCGGGCTACGATCACATCACCAGCGGCATCGGTGCGGCGATGATCGGCTGGTTCGGTTGCGCCATGCTCTGCTACGTCACGCCCAAGGAACACCTTGGCCTGCCCAACAAGGATGATGTGAAGACCGGCATCATCACCTACAAGATCGCGGCCCATGCTGCCGATCTCGCAAAAGGTCATCCGGGCGCGCAGATCCGTGACAACGCGCTGAGCAAGGCGCGCTTCGAATTCCGTTGGGAAGACCAGTTCAACCTTGGTCTCGACCCGGATACCGCGCGCAGCTACCACGACGAAACCCTGCCCAAGGATTCGGCCAAGGTCGCTCACTTCTGCTCCATGTGCGGGCCGAAGTTCTGCTCGATGAAAATCACTCAGGAAGTGCGCGAGTACGCCAAGGTCAATGGCCTGTCCGACGAGAGCAAGGCGGTCGAGGCCGGCTTCAAGGAGCAGGCCGAGCGCTTCAAGGAAGAGGGGTCGGTAATCTACCGGCAGGTGTGACACTCAACCGGGAGATCGGCAAGGTTGCCGATCTCCCGGCACTCTCTCAGCGTGCCGCGGCGCCGGGCATGTAGGCCGGGCGTAGGATGCTTTGCAACTGGCTGTAGGGGATCTTTATCTCGGGGTGGCCGTCTGAGTAGGGCGCCAGGCGGGCGACATCGTACTTGAGCATCACCGCGTCAGGATTGAGGGCGATGTTTGGCGTGCGCTCGAAGGGCCAAGTCTGAAGGTATTCAGCATCGTTGCCATGACCTTGGGTGATCAACCACGCCTGGTGGGCGCGTTGGGCGACTTGCCAGAACGCCGCTTCCTCGCCGGGAACGATGAAATCCTGTGGGCTCAGCACCGTGTTCAGCTCACGGTCATAGTTCAGGTAGGTGCGCCCCGGCACGCCATGGGCGCCGCCAATGAAGTGGTAGCTCGACAGTTCGATCACCACCAAGCGGTCATGTTGGCTGAGTACCTTGGCTTGCAGATAGCTGACCCAGCCAGGTTTGCCATTGGCGAGAAACTCACGCTCATGATCGGCCAGTGATTGTGGCCGGGCACCAGTCGCGGCACCCACCAGGCCAAGCAGGGTCGACTCGATTCGTGCATTGAGCTCGGGCTTATCGGTCAGACGCTGCAGTTCGATATTGACCAGCGGGCAGTCCTGGGCGGCGCAACCTGGCGCTTTGTGTTCCCAGCGCTCGTTGCTGGTCGCCAGCGCTGGCGGTGTAGCGGGTTTGGACAGGCTCTGGCAGGCACCGAGCAAAAGGGCGAGGCTGAGGATGGCGCCGAGGCGAGCAATGGTGGATGTTTTCATGCAGGAAAAGCCGTTGGCGGAGGACGGGGGTTCGACTGCCCGAAAGCAGTGGAGTTCGCGATTATTCGCCAATGCGAGCAGATCGGCCAGGGTTTCGATGCGTCGCTTGCGGGAGAGCCTTAACAGCCCCTAGGATGCATTCCATGTGCAGGCAAACGAGAGAAAAGCAGATGACCGAAACCTTCACCCCCGGCCCGGACGCGGTGGAAATCATCGAGCGTGAGGAGTGTTTCCGCGGCTTCTACCGCCTGGATCGCTTTCATCTGCGCTACCAGCAGTTTTCCGGCGAAATGGGGCCCGTACTGCGCCGTGAACTGTTCATCCGTCACGATGCCGTGTGCGTGCTGCCCTACGATGCGGTGACTGACAGCGTGGTGCTGATCGAGCAGTTCCGTGTCGGCGCCATGCATAAAGCGGCCAACCCCTGGTTGGTCGAGCTGGTAGCCGGGCTGATCGACAAGAACGAAGAGCCCGATGAGGTCGCGCTGCGCGAAGCCGAGGAAGAGGCCGGGCTGACGCTGACGTCGCTGTGGCCGATAACCCGCTACTTCCCGTCGCCGGGCGGCTCCGACGAATTCGTGCACCTGTTCCTCGGCCGCTGTGACAGCGCTGGCGTAGGCGGCATACACGGGCTCGAAGAAGAGGGCGAGGACATTCGCGTGCAGGTCTGGCCGTTCGAGGATGCCTTGCAGGCGGTCAGGGATGGGCAGATCAACAATGCGGCGAGCATCATCGCCTTGCAGTGGCTGGCGCTTAATCGCGCCGAGGTAAGGGGCCTATGGGGGTAAATCTGCTGCGTGAGCGCTATCGGGTCGATCTGATCGAACTGCAGGCGGCTTGCGAGGCCAATTATGCGCGGCTGATGCGGCTGCTGCCCGGCATGCGTGATGCGCAGGGCGCTCGACGTGTGGCGCTCAGTCAGGGTGAGCGGCAGCTTGGCGTGCTGGCGCTGGAAGTGGTGGAGACCTGTCCGTACACCTCCACCGTGCAGGTGCGCCAGGAACACAGCCTGCCCTGGCTGCCGGTGCCGCAGTTGGAAGTGCGTGTCTATCACGACGCACGCATGGCCGAAGTGACGGGGGCCCAGAGCGCGCGACGCTTTCGCGGCATCTATCCCTATCCCAACCCTGCTATGCACCAGCCGGACGAGAAAACCCAGCTCAATGTTTTTCTCGGTGAGTGGCTAAGCCATTGCCTGGCGTGCGGGCACGAGGTCGAGCCACAGGTTTGAGTGCGCGTGTCTGCACAAGAATGCTTCGGGTTTCTGTGAACTAGTCCCTATTAGCGGGTTTACCTAGCCCGTATCCCGATTCCATAATTTGCGTCTGCTTTCCAAGGAGAAGCACTTTGTCGAGTGCGGCCGTGTCTACCCCTGTTGATTCTTCGGTATTGCTGGTGCAGCTTACCGATAGCCATCTGTTTGCCGATACGGAAGGCAAGCTGCTGGGCATGGATACCGCCGACAGCCTGCGTCAAGTCATCGACCTAGTGCTCGAGGAGCAGTCGGTCATCGATATGATCCTGGCGACGGGCGATCTGTCCCAGGATGGCAGCCTGGCTTCCTATGCACGCTTTCTCGAAATGAGCGCGGCGCTGAATGCTTCGGCGCGCTGGATTCCCGGTAACCATGACGACATCCCGGCGATGCAGGCGGCCTGTGTGGGCCGTGATCTGTTAGAGCCCGTGGTGGATCTCGGCAACTGGCGGTTGATCATGCTCGATTCGTCGATCCCGGGGGCGGTGCCCGGTTACCTTCAGGAGTCGCAGCTGATGCTGCTCGAGCGGGCACTGAGCGAGGCGCCGGATCGTCATCACCTGATCTGCCTGCATCATCATCCGGTGGATATCGGTTGTCAGTGGATGGCGCCGATCGGCCTGCGTAATCCTGATGCGCTGTTCGCCGTGCTGGATCGTTTTCCGCAGGCGCGGGCGGTTCTTTGGGGGCACGTGCATCAGACCATCGATGAGATGCGCGGCAAGGTGCGTTTGCTGGCCTCGCCGTCCACCTGCGTACAGTTCACGCCCGGCAGTGAGGATTTTCAGGTCGACAGCACGGCTCCCGGCTACCGCTGGCTGCGTCTGCACGATGATGGCCGCCTAGAAACCGCGGTGTCACGGGTCAGCGGTATCGTTTTTGAGCCTGACTACAGTGTTCGCGGCTACTAGGGTCTGTTCTCGCGGCAACGCGGCTTGTGCTGAAACGTCATCAGACCCTAGCAATGCTTGCGGCTTGTAGGGCGGCGCTAGTAGCCTCCCGTCATGACTACGAGCATTCTTTATATCCATGGGCTCAACAGCTCGCCGGCCTCCACCAAGGCCAGCCAGTTGACCGCAGCCATGACCGCCATGGGGCTGCAAGCGCAACTGCGCGTTCCAGCCCTGCATCATCACCCACGCCAGGCCATCGCCGAGCTCGAGGCGCTGATTGCCGAGCTCGGTTCCCCTGTGCTGGTCGGCAGCTCCCTGGGCGGCTACTATGCGACCCACCTGGCCGAACGGCATGGCCTCAAGGCGCTGTTGATCAATCCGGCGGTGTGCCCGCACCGGTTGTTCGACGGCTACCTCGATCCGCAACGTAATCATTACAGTGGCGAAACCTGGGAGCTGACTGCCGATCACGTGACGGCACTGGCGGAGCTCGAAACACCGCCGCCCACTGATCCGGCCCGTTATCAGGTGTGGCTGCAGACCGCCGATGAAACCCTCGATTACCGGCACGCCCAGGCGTACTACCGGCATTGCGCGCTGCGCATCGAGGCCGGCGGTGATCATGGTTTCCAGGGCTTCGCCGAGCGCTTGCCCATGTTGTTCGCCTTCGCCGGCATCGCGCCCGTGTCCTGACCGGCCGCGTCCGAACCCCGATTAATCAGAGCATTTCAGAGACCTATGGCCCAGCAAAACGCCTACAACGCAGATGCCATCGAAGTCCTTTCCGGCCTTGACCCGGTGCGCAAGCGGCCGGGGATGTACACCGACACCAGCCGCCCCAACCACCTGGCCCAAGAAGTCATCGACAACAGCGTCGACGAAGCCCTGGCGGGCCATGCCAAATCCATCCAGGTGATCCTCCACGAGGACAACTCCCTGGAAGTGAGCGACGACGGTCGTGGTATGCCGGTGGACATTCACCCGGAAGAGGGCGTGCCAGGGGTCGAGCTGATCCTCACCAAGCTGCACGCTGGCGGCAAGTTCTCCAACAAGAACTACCAGTTCTCCGGTGGTTTGCACGGGGTCGGGATCTCGGTGGTCAACGCCTTGTCGACCCGTGTCGAAGTTCGCGTCAAGCGTGACGGCAACGAATATTCCATGGCCTTCGCTGACGGCTTCAAGGCCAGCGACCTGGCTGTGATTGGCACGGTCGGCAAGCGCAACACCGGCACCACTGTGCACTTCTGGCCGGACGCCAAGTATTTCGATGCGCACAAGTTCTCGGTCAGCCGTCTCAAGCACGTGCTCAAGGCCAAGGCCGTGTTGTGCCCCGGCCTGGCGGTGAGCTTCCACGACAAAGCCAGTGGCGAGCTGGTCGAGTGGCTGTACGAGGATGGCCTGCGCTCCTACCTGGTGGATGCGGTCAGCGAGTTCGAACGCCTGCCCAACGAGCCCTTCTGCGGCAGCCTGGCCGGTAACAAGGAGGCGGTGGATTGGGCGCTCTTGTGGCTGCCGGAAGGCGGCGACTCGGTGCAGGAGAGCTACGTCAACCTGATTCCAACCGCCCAGGGCGGTACCCACGTCAACGGCCTGCGCCAAGGGCTGCTGGACGCCATGCGTGAATTCTGCGAGTTCCGCAGCCTGCTGCCGCGTGGGGTCAAGCTGGCTCCTGAAGATATCTGGGAGCGCATCGCCTTCGTCCTCTCGATGAAGATGCAGGACGCCCAGTTCTCCGGGCAGACCAAAGAGCGGCTGTCGTCCCGCGAAGCGGCCGCGTTCGTTTCAGGCGTGGTCAAGGACGCGTTCAGCCTATGGCTCAACGCCCACCCGGAGTTTGGTCAGCAGTTGGCCGAACTGGTTATCAGCAACGCCAGCCGCCGCCTCAAGGCCGGCAAGAAGGTCGAACGCAAGAGAATTACCCAAGGCCCGGCATTGCCTGGCAAATTGGCCGATTGCGCAGGGCAGAACCCGATGCGCTGCGAGCTGTTTCTGGTCGAAGGTGATTCCGCTGGTGGCTCTGCCAAGCAGGCGCGTGACAAGGAATTCCAAGCGATCCTGCCGCTGCGCGGGAAAATCCTCAATACTTGGGAAGTGGACGGCGGTGAGGTGCTGGCCAGCCAGGAAGTGCATAACATCGCCGTGGCGGTCGGCCTCGATCCCGGCTCCAGCGATTTGAGCCAGTTGCGTTACGGCAAGATCTGCATCCTCGCCGACGCCGACTCCGATGGCTTACACATCGCCACACTGCTCTGCGCGCTATTCGTGCAGCATTTCCGCCCGTTGGTAGACGCGGGCCATGTGTACGTGGCGATGCCGCCGCTGTACCGCATCGACCTCGGCAAGGAAATCTACTACGCCCTGGACGAGCCCGAGCGTGACGGCATTCTCGACCGCCTGGTCGCCGAGAAGAAGCGCGGCAAGCCGCAGGTCACCCGCTTCAAGGGCCTGGGTGAGATGAACCCGCCGCAGTTGCGCGAAACCACCATGGATCCCAATACCCGGCGCCTGGTGCAGCTCACCCTCGAAGACTTCGAAGGGACTCGCGAGATGATGGACATGCTGCTGGCTAAAAAACGTGCCGGCGACCGTAAGTCCTGGCTGGAGTCCAAGGGCAACCTGGCCGAGGTTCTGCTCTGATGCGGCGACTGCTCGGCGCCGTGCTGTTTTCAATTATGACGCCGGCTCTGATGCCGGTGCTGGCCGATACCTCGCCACTCGAAGAACTCAAGTTGCTCAGCGAACACCCGGTCGCCGGGATGGACGCTGGCAATCTGTCTGGCCTGGCCTGGTGCGGTGACGCGTTGTGGGCGGTGTCCGACCGTGAGGATGATCGTCTCTACCGACTCGATTCTTCCGCGCGCATCTGGCAGGCCGAGGCAGAGCGCTTCGTCGCGCCGCCAGCGCCGGTAATGCCGCTGCCTTGGGGCTTGCGCATGCGCGCCTGGGCAGCCGGTCTGGTACGCGGCGGTCATCTGGATTTCGAAGGCATTGCCTGCGACGCCAAGGGCAATCGCTACCTGGTCAGTGAAAGCCGCGCTGCGGTGTTACAAGTGCCGCCAGCCGCCGATGCGCAGTGGCTAGCCCTTCCCGAAGGCTTGGTGCGCCAAGCGCGGGCCAGCGGCATGCTGCTGCATTTCAACTCGCTGTTCGAAGGGATCGCCGTTGACCCCTCCGGTGAGCGCCTTTGGCTGGCAGCGGAAAAGCAGCGCCGCGGCCTGCTGGTGGTGCATCACCGTCGTGCCATCTGGCGTTGCGAAGGTGGCTGCGTACTGCTTAGCGGAGGGCGGCCAAGAGGCTTCGCCCGAGGCGTTGGGCGGCGCGCTGGCCCCCGTGGATTTCTCCGGCTTGGCGTTTCACAGCGAAAAGCTTTTTACCCTGGAGCGCCAGGCTCATCGTATCTGCCGCCGTGATCCGGCGACCGGCGATACCGAGCGTTGCTGGTCGTTCGCCGCCGAAGCACTCACTGAAGAGCGTCGTTATCCCATGAGTTACGGCGTGGCCGAGGCGCTGGCGGTCGACGCCGAAGGTGCCTGGATCGGTGTCGACAATGGTGGCCACGGCCGTTCGGACGGCGAGAGTCGTCCGGTGGTCTGGCGCTTCGCGGCGCCTACCGGTGGTTGGGGTGCGACGCGGTGAGCGAGCAGACCTCCGGCCGTCGTGCCGGCCGGGTGATGTTGGTGCTGGCCTGGGGGGCGGGGCTGCTACTGGCCACGCATTTCTTCGGCAAATGGGAAGACGACAAGAGCCACCCCAACCGTCAGCCGCAGTCGGTACACGGCAGCGACTACGTCGAGGTGCGCCTGGCCAGCAGTCGTGGTGGGCACTATCTGGTCGATGGGCAGATCAACGGCGATCCGGTGACCTTTCTGCTCGATACCGGCGCCACTCAGGTGGCGATCCCCAGTCAGGTCGCCCGCAGCCTGGGCCTGCAGTCGGGCGCACCCGTGCAGATCAGCACTGCCAATGGTCGCGCCACGGCGCATCGCACGCGTCTGGAGCGTTTGCAGCTTGGCGATATCGTGCTGCATGACGTCTCCGCGCTTATCGCACCGGGCATGGATGGCGATGAAATCCTGCTGGGCATGAGCGCCTTGAAACAACTTGAATTCAGTCAGCGCGACGGCACCTTGATGCTGCGCCAATCCACTTTGCAATGAGGCACGCATGAGCGAAACCCTCGATCTGAGCCTGGACGGTGTCGAACGCCGCTCCCTTGCCGACTTTACCGAGCAGGCTTATCTCAACTACTCGATGTACGTGATCATGGATCGCGCGCTGCCGCACATCGGCGACGGCCTCAAGCCCGTGCAGCGTCGTATCGTCTACGCCATGAGCGAGCTGGGCCTGGATGCCGATTCCAAGCACAAGAAGTCGGCGCGTACCGTCGGTGACGTGCTCGGCAAGTTCCACCCGCACGGCGACTCGGCCTGTTATGAAGCCATGGTGCTGATGGCGCAGCCGTTCAGCTACCGCTACACGCTGGTAGACGGCCAGGGCAACTGGGGCGCGCCGGACGATCCCAAGTCCTTCGCCGCCATGCGTTACACCGAGGCACGCCTGTCCCGCTATTCCGAAGTACTGCTGACCGAGCTCGGCCAGGGCACGGTGGATTGGGTGCCGAACTTCGATGGCACCCTGAACGAACCGGCGACGCTGCCGGCACGTCTGCCCAACCTGCTGCTCAACGGCACCACCGGGATCGCCGTGGGCATGGCCACCGATGTGCCGCCGCACAACCTGCGTGAGGTAGCGGCCGCTTGCGTACGCCTGCTCGACGAGCCCACCGCAACGGTGGAGCAGCTCTGCGAGCACGTGCTCGGCCCGGATTACCCGACCGAGGCGGAGATCATCACCCCGCGTGCCGACCTGCTGAAAATCTACCAAACCGGTCGCGGTTCGGTACGTATGCGCGCCGTGTACAGCGTCGAAGACGGCGACATTGTGGTCACCTCGCTGCCGCATCAGGTGTCCGGCGCCAAGGTGCTGGAACAGATCGCTGCGATGATGCAGGCCAAACCGTCAAAGGCGCCGCAGATCGCTGACCTGCGCGATGAGTCGGACCACGAGAATCCCTGCCGCATCGTGATCATCCCGGCCAGCAGCCGCGTCGATCACCACGCATTGATGCAGCATCTGTTCGCCAGCACCGATCTGGAGTCCAGCTACCGGGTCAACGCCAACGTCATCGGTCTCGACGGTAAACCGCAGGTCAAGGATCTGCGCACTCTGCTGGTCGAGTGGCTGCGCTACCGCGTTGGCACCGTGCGCCGCCGCCTGCAGTTCCGCCTGGATAAGGTCGAGCATCGTATGCATCTGCTGGAGGGCCGCTTGATCGCCTTCCTCAACCTCGATGAAGTGATTCACATCATTCGCACCGAGGATCAGCCCAAGCCGGTGCTGATGGAGCGCTTCGGCCTCACCGAGATACAGGCCGAGTACATTCTCGAAACCCGCCTGCGCCAACTCGCTCGCCTGGAAGAAATGCAGATCCGCGGTGAGCAGGATGCGTTGGCCAAGGAACGCGACAAGCTGCTGGCGCTGCTGGGCAGTGAAGCCAAGCTGAAGAAGCTGGTGCGCAAGGAAATCATCGAGGACGCCGAGAAGTACGGTGATGACCGCCGTTCGCCGATCGTCGAGCGTGCCGAGGCCAAAGCGCTGTCCGAACACGACTTGCTGCCGAACGAAAAGATCACCGTGGTGCTCTCGGAAAAAGGCTGGGTGCGCTCGGCCAAGGGTCACGAAATCGACGCCACCGGCCTCTCCTACAAGGCTGGTGACGGCTTCCAGACCGCCGCGCCGGGGCGTTCCAACCAGTATGCAGTGTTCATCGACTCCACCGGGCGTAGCTATTCGCTTGCCGCTCACACTCTGCCATCGGCTCGTGGCCAGGGCGAGCCGCTGACCGGTCGTCTGACGCCGCCACCGGGTGCCAGCTTCGAATGCGTGCTGCTGCCCGAGGATGAGGCGCTGTACGTGATCGCTTCGGATGCCGGCTACGGCTTCGTGGTCAAGGGTGAAGACCTGCAGGCCAAGAACAAGGCCGGCAAGGCCCTGCTCAGCCTGCCCAATGGCGCGCGGGTAGTGGCGCCAAGGCCGCTCACCAGTCGCGAGGAGGACTGGCTGGCCGCCGTGACCACCGAGGGTCGTCTGCTGCTGTTCAAGGTCGCCGACCTGCCGCAACTGAGCAAAGGCAAAGGCAACAAGATCATCGGTATCCCCGGTGAGCGCGTCGCCAGTCGCGAGGAGTACCTGACGGGCCTTGCTGTGCTTCCACAAGGCGCCACCCTTGTTTTGCAGGCTGGCAAGCGTACCCTGTCTCTAAAGGCTGACGACCTTGAACACTACAAGGGCGAACGTGGCCGACGCGGCAACAAATTGCCGCGTGGATTCCAGCGCGTCGATGGCTTACTGGTCGAGTAGGGGGCTACTGGCAAGTGGCCTCCTACTGGAGTTGCAGGCCGGTTTGACGGATGATACAGCCCCTTGTGGGCCTACCTGACGGTGGGCCCTATGCCATCTTTTCGGGTCAAAGCGCTCGGTGGCAGGCGCATTGCATATGGACAGGGATTATTTGACACCTCGCCGGCGTTTGCCGACGCGGTGATTTACCTATTTTTTGTTTTTGACCCTTTACCTGTAGCCATGGTCGCTGGCGACACTGCCAGCTGGAAGACATTGATGATTGTTAAGCGGCTTCCTCTTACGCTTCTTCTGGCCGGTCTGCTGACGCTGACCGGTTGTTCGCATTTCATGCCCGTCTCGCTTTACCAGCTCGACGGTGGCAGCAGTGCCGCCAAAACCGCTGACAAGGATGGCATGAGTGTATTGCTGGGCCCTATTACCGTTGCCGATTACTTGCAGCGTGAAGCGTTGCTGCAGCGCCAGGACGACGGCAGCCTGAGCGCGGCTGGGAATGCTCGCTGGGCTGGCAGCCTGGCCACCGATCTGGATCGTCAGGTGTTGCGCCAGCTGTCGGGCCGGATCAATAGCCAGCGCCTGGTACTTGCTTCGGACAACCCGGGCTTTAAGGCTCAGGTTCAGGTGCTGCTGTCTGTAACCCGCCTGGACTCCGGCCCGCGTCAGCCTGCGATACTTGAGGCGCAGTGGCGGCTGGTCGGTCGGGAAGGGCAATTGCTCGATACCCGTTTGGTGCACCTCGAAGAGAAGCACCAGGGCGCGGTAGCCGATCAGGTACGCGCGCAGAGCGCGGTGGTGCAGCAACTGGTCGAGCAATTGGCGAGCGCGGTGAAAAACCACGGTAATACGCCAATCGCTACCGAGGAGCCGCGCAAGAAGGCGCCGACCCCGGCGGCGCGGCAGGAGCCACCGAAAATGCCGGTGGCCGAGCCTATCCGCATCGACGCGGAAGTGTTCCGCTTCTGATCCTGGCGAATCAGGCTTTGTCTTTCAGTTCGACTCTCTGATAGCCCTCTAGCACCCCCGCTGTCCGTATCGCCTCGTCGAGGAATACGGTCACGGCGGGGTGTTTGCGCTCGCCCTTGCGGTAGGCGAGGAATATCTTGCGTTGAATGGCCGGTGCCAGGCGCACAGCGGTGACGTTTTCGAGCGGGCGCACCAGGCGCAGTCCTGAGACCACCGAAATCGAATTGCCGGACGCGACCATCGCCGCGACCATTTCGAACCCGGCGCAGTGCGCGTTGATACGCGGTGCAAAACCGGAGCGGCGGCACAGGTTGCCGATGAATTCGCCGAACGAGCTGTTGGTGGAGTCCAGCGCCCAGGCCTCGTCCTGCAGGTCGGCGATGGTCAGGGTGCTGCGCGATGCCAGCGCGTGGCTCGTCGGTAGCAGCACGTGCAGGCGATCTTCGGTCAGTGGGATCAGCTCGTAGTGTTCCTGGCGCGACTTGGCCGCGCCGGCCAGGTCGTCGATCACTGCCACATCGATCTGCCAGGCGCTCAGGGCGCTGAGACTTTCCTGCGGCTCCAGATCCGCCACCACCACGTCCAAACGCGGATAGGCCTGGCGCAGGTTGCGCACGATGGGCGCGACCAGCGCTACCGCGATCGAAGGAAATGCGGCCACGCGCAGTTCCCCGGCAATTTCGCTGCGCATCTGCGCCAGCTCCGAACGGGCCTCGTCGAGGATCACCAGAATCCGCTCGACGTGCGCCACCAGCCGGCTACCTGCCGGGGTCAGCACCACGCCGCGGCCACGGCGCTCGATCAATGCCACATCGGCCTCGCGCTCCAGTTGCGTGATCTGCTGGGAAACAGCCGAGGGTGTCAGGTGCAGAAACTCGGCGGTGGCTGCCATGGTGCCGCAGCGGGCCAGCTCGCGAAGGGTGCGTAAACGGATCAGATCCATGGGGGAAATTCTTTAGGTAAAATTTTCTAATCAATGGGGTAAGAATAAATCAGTATACATAATGAAAGTGGGGTCTTAGATTTTTCCCATCGGCGGGTGCATGACCGGGCACCTGTCTTCACCTCATAAAAGAAAAATACCGCCATGGCCGTTAGCGTATTCGATCTGTTCAAGGTGGGCATTGGCCCATCGAGCTCGCACACCGTCGGGCCGATGCGTGCCGCGGCCCTGTTCACTCATGCCCTGGAGAACCAGGGGCACATGCCCAACGTCGTGCGGGTGGTAGCAGAGCTCTATGGCTCGCTGGGCGCTACCGGCAAAGGCCATGGCAGTGACAAGGCGGTACTCCTCGGCTTGAGCGGCTATGAGCCGGATACTGTCGATGTCGAGCAGATTGCCGGCTATATCGAGGCCATTCGCAGTGAGAAGCGCATCACGCTGCCGGGCGGCCATTCGGTCGCCTTCAACGAAAAGACTGACCTGAAAATGATTCGCAAGGCCCTGCCAATGCATGCCAACGGCCTGCGTTTCGCTGCGTTCGATGCGGCAGGGCTGCAAATGCACGAGGCCACCTACTATTCGGTAGGCGGTGGTTTCGTGGTCAGCGAGGCCGTCCTCGCCGATGGCTCCAAGCACAAGGTCATCGCCCCGGATGCCACTGCTCTGCCACTCCCGTTTCTTAGCGGCGCCGACCTGCTGCGCCTGACCCGCGAGCACGGCATCGGTATCGCCGAGGTGATGCGCCGCAACGAGCGCCACTGGCGCACCGACGAAGAGATCGACAGCGGTCTGCTGTCGATCTGGCGCGTCATGCAAGCCTGCGTGGAGCGCGGCTGTCGCACCGAGGGCATCCTGCCGGGTGGCTTCAAGGTGCGCCGCCGCGCTGCCATCCTGGCGCGCAAGCTGGGCGGCTTCCAGCGCAGCTATACGGAAGACCCACTACGCATGCTCGACTGGGTCAACCTCTGGGCGCTGGCGGTGAACGAAGAAAATGCCGCTGGTGGCCGGGTTGTCACCGCACCCACCAACGGCGCGGCGGGCATCATCCCCGCGGTGTTGCATTACTACGCCAACGCCATTTCCGGCGCCAGCGAGCGCGGCATCATCGACTTCCTGCTGACCGCCGGCGCGATCGGCATCCTGTACAAGGAAAACGCCTCGATCAGCGGCGCCGAAGTGGGCTGCCAGGGGGAGGTCGGTGTGGCCTGCTCGATGGCCGCCGGCGCGCTGTGCGCGGTGCTGGGTGGCACGCCGGAGCAGGTCGAGAACGCCGCCGAAATCGGCATGGAACACCATCTGGGCCTGACCTGCGACCCGGTTGGCGGCCTGGTGCAGATTCCCTGCATCGAGCGCAACGCTATTGCCTCGGTGAAAGCCATCAATGCCGCGCGTATGGCGCTGTACGGCGACGGTTCGCACCATGTGAGCCTGGACAAGGTCATCAAGACCATGCGCGAAACCGGCGCCGACATGCTGACCAAATACAAGGAAACCGCTCGCGGCGGCCTTGCCGTGAACATCGTCGAGTGTTGATGCGCTCGTCTGCTCGATCCACGGGATGTGCGGCCTGACGGGCCGTCATCCTGTTTCCACCGTCCCACAACAATAACAAGCGAGACCTACCTGCATGACCATCCCAACCATCTAATTGGCGCTGATCCCGTTTCCCTCCCTTATAATCGCGTGATGTCTTGGGGTGACCTGCCCGGTTGGCGTGGCTCGTGCCCCTTCTGACCTGTCCTCCAATGCCATCAAGCCTAGAATTCTGGACAGCGTCTACTACATGAATACTCTTAAACGCATTGCCTCCGCCTATTCCAATACCAGCCTGGTGCTACGCATTTTCATCGGCCTGGTACTGGGCATTCTGCTCGCTTACTTCTCGCCGGCCACCGCACTCAAAGTCGGCCTGCTCGGTGAACTGTTCATCCTCGCCCTCAAGGCGGTTGCGCCGATACTCGTGCTGGTGCTGGTGATTTCTTCCCTGGCGGCCCATCAGAGTGGCCAACCCACGCACATTCGTCCGGTACTGATGATGTACCTGATCAGCACCTTCAGTGCCGCAGCCCTGGCGGTGTGCGCCAGCTTCCTGTTTCCCACCATGCTATCGCTGGACATCAGCTCGGCCGAGGGCAACCCGCCCGGCAGCATCATTGATGTCTTGCACAACCTGCTGACCAGTATCTTCGTCGGCCCGGTGCAGGCGCTGAATACCTCCAACTACATCGCCATCCTCGCCTGGGCCGTGGCGCTGGGCATCTTTCTGCGGCACGCCGCGCCCGGCACGCGCACCATGCTGCATGACGTTTCCAATGCCTTCACCCAGGTGGTGCGCTTCGTCATCAATCAGGCGCCGATCGGTATCTTCGGTCTGGTCGCCAGCACCCTGGCCGACTCCGGCTTCGAGGCGCTGTACGGCTATGCGCGCCTGCTGATGGTGATGGTCGGCTGCATGCTGGTCGTGACCCTGGTGATCAACCCGCTGCTCGCCTACATCAAGATGCGTCGCAACCCCTATCCGTTGCTGTTCACCGTCTTGCGCGAGAGCGCGGTAACGGCCTTCTTCACCCGCAGCTCGGCGGCCAACATTCCGGTCAACCTGCGTCTGTGCGAGAAGCTCAAGCTGGACAAGGACACCTACTCGATCACCATCCCGCTGGGCGCCACCATCAACATGGCCGGTGCGGCGATCACCATTTCCGTGATGGCCCTGGCGACCACCCACACCCTGGGCATCAACGTCGATCTGCCGACGGCGCTGCTGCTCTGCGTGGTGTCGTCCCTGGCAGCCGCGGGCGTTTCCGGGGTGGCTGGCGGCTCGCTGCTGCTGATTCCGATGGCCACCAGCCTGTTCGGCATCGACACCGAAATCGCCATGCAGGTGGTGGCCATCGGCTTCGTCATCGGCGTGGTGCAGGATTCCTTCGAGACGGCTCTGAACTCGCACACCGATGTGGTCTTCACGGCGGCGGTCTCTTACGCCGGTGAGGAGCGCGGTGCTGCCGACCAGGCCACCCGCATCGATACCCAGGCGTCTCGTAGCTGATGACCCCGGACTGAAAAAAAACGCGCCTTCTGGCGCGTTTTTTTATGGGCGAAGCCTGGCTCGGTGATTACACATACTGTGCAGCGGCATAACCCGAAGCCCAGGCCCACTGGAAGTTGAAACCGCCCAGATGGCCGGTGACATCCAGCACTTCACCGACGAAATACAGTCCTGGTGATTTCAGCGACTCCATCGTCTTCGACGACACTTCCTTGGTGTCGATACCGCCAAGCGTGACCTCGGCGGTGCGGTAACCCTCGGTGCCGGCGGGCACCAGCTGCCAGTCCGCCAGGCGCTCGGCGATGGCCTTGAGCTCGGCGGGGGTGTACTGCTTCATCGGCTTGGAGGCGAACCAGTGTTCGGCCAGCAGGCCGGCCATCTTCTTGGTGAAGAGTTCGCCCAGCAGGGTCTTCAGTTCGCTGTTTGGCCGCTCGCGTTGCTGTTCCAGCAGCCACTCCGGCAAATCGATGTGCGGCAGCAGGTCGATACTGATGCTGTCGCCCGGTTGCCAGTAAGACGATATCTGCAGGATTGCCGGGCCGCTGAGGCCGCGATGGGTGAACAGGATATTCTCCACGAAGCTCTGGCCGTTGCAGCTGACTCGGCAGTCTTCCACCGAGGTGCCGGACAGCTCCGTGCATAGGGTTTTCAGTTGTGGATCGGTCAGCGTGAACGGCACCAGGCCGGCGCGCGTCGGCAGCAGGGTGTGACCGAACTGGCGGGCGATCTGGTAGCCGAAGCCGGTGGCGCCGAGAGTCGGAATCGACAGGCCGCCGGTGGCAATCACCAGGGATTCACAGTTCACCGGGCCCAGGCTGGTGGTCAGACGGTAGCCGTTTTCGCCACGCTCGATGGTGCTTGCCGAGGTATCCAGACGCAGGTCGACGCCCGCCTGCTCGCACTCGTCCAGCAGCATGCCGAGGATGTCGCTGGACTTGTGGTCGCAGAACAGTTGGCCGAGTTTCTTCTCGTGGTAGGGCACGCCGTGCTTGGCCACCAGGGCGATGAAATCCCACTGGGTGAAGCGCGCCAGGGCGGACTTGCAGAAGTGCGGGTTGTGCGACAGGAAGTTGCCCGGCTCACAGTACAGGTTGGTGAAGTTGCAGCGCCCGCCGCCCGACATGAGGATCTTCTTGCCGGCCTTGTTGGCATGGTCGAGCAGCAGCACGCTGCGGCCACGCGCGGCGGCGCTCATGGCGCACATCAGCCCGGCGGCACCGGCACCGATGATGACAACCTGGGGTGAAAGCACGGCAATGTCCTCGCATACGCTAGGCGCCAGGCATTGCTGCGGGCTGACGCGAAACGGTGCAGTTTACCTGAAGGTGTGATTCAGCTGTGGGCGCTGGCGAGTGCGCTGCGCTGGTGGAGTTTTTTACGAACTGGTCATTGCTCCGGCTGGTCTAGCGTTTATGCTCAGATGTAAAAATAAGCTGGCCATTAGCCATTTTTCGGTGGCTGCTATTGTGATTACTCTGCCTGCTTCGCCCTGGTGGCATGTCCCCTTTTCGCTTTCCCGAGGCCAACGACTATTGAAGAGCTGGCGAGCGTACTTCTTGTCTCTGCTGTTGCTGCCCTGCGGTGCTGGTGCGGAGCACCTACGTCTAGTCGCTGATACCTGGCCGCCGTTCACCGACCAGCGGCTACCCGGCAATGGTGTTGCGACGGAGCTGGTGACGACCGCATTGAGCCGTGCTGGCTATACCAGCGAGTACCGTGAGGTGCCTTGGGAACGTGCCATCCAGGGGCTGCAGAGAGCTGACTACGATGTGCTGGTGAACGCTTGGCACAGTGACGAACGTGCCGAATTCGGCCATTTCTCCGAACCCTATCTGATCAATCGCATTCGCGTGGTGCAGCGTAAGGGCGATGACATCATCTTCACGCAACTGGCCGACCTGTACCCATACCGAATCGCTGTGCTGCGTGGCTATGCCTATTCCAAGGCATTCAATGCCGACAAGAACCTGCACAGAGTCGGTGTCAGCAGTTTTGAGAGTGCCGCGTACATGCTGCAGCGCGGCCGGGTGAGCCTGGCCCTGGAGGATGAGTACGTCGCTCGGTTTCAGTTCAGTCACCAGCTCAAGGGCATTGCCGATCAACTGGAGTTCTTGCCAATGCCCTTGAGTGAAAACGGCCTGCACATTCTCATCCGCCTCACCCATGGCAACCACGCCGAAATCGCCAGGCGCTTCGACGCCGCGATTGCGGCCATGCGCGCTGATGGCAGCTATGCGGCGATCATGCAGCGCCACGGCTTGTGAACCGCGAACGTCACTGCCAGAGCGTGCGTGCGCGACCTTGCCGCTTGGCCTGATAAAGCTGCTGGTCGGCGAGGTGCAGGAGGCTTTCCAGGTCATCCGGTGCGCCGTGGTAGACGCCCGCACTGAATGACAGTGGCGGCGCACCGATGGCGTACTTGAGCTGCCCGCATTGCTCACGCAGGCGGTCGAGGGCAAGACTCAACTGTTCGGCGTTCTGCTGGCTGACCATGGCGAACTCTTCACCACCCAGACGGCCGAGCAAGGTATCCGGAAACGCCGCACTCAAGGCCCGGGTAAAGGCGATCAACGCGGCATCTCCACTGGCATGACCATGCTCGTCGTTGATCTGCTTGAAGAAGTCCATGTCGAGCATCGCCACGCTCAGATCGTGACCACTGCGCTGGGCCTGCTGGAACTGCTGGATGCCCTGTTCGTAGAACGCCCGTCGATTGTTCAGTCCGGTCAGGGCATCGAACTGCGCGGCCTGCTTGAGCGCGCGCATCATATCGCGGCGTTCCAGGGTGGAGATCACCCGGCAGTTCAGCTCTTCCGGGCAGAACGGTTTGCGCAGGAAGTCGTCAGCGCCATGCTTGATGAACATGGCGCTGAGCGAGCCCTTGGTGTCGGCGGACAGGCCGAGGATGATCAGGTCGTGGCGTTTCATCTTCTGGCGCAGCAGCTTGACCAGCTCGAAGCCGCTGATGCCAGGCATGCTGTGATCGACCACCAGCAGGTCGATATCCGGTTGTTCCTTGAGGATGCGCAGGGCTTCGTCGCCGTCGCGGGCGTCGATGATCTGGTAGCGATGGGGCGCCAGCACGTGACGGATGAAGTGCCGCGTGGCCTCGGAGTCCTCGGCGACGAGAATCTTCACCTGGCTGTTGCTTTCCAGCCGGTGCAGCAGGCGGAAGGCGTACTCATAAGAGTGCTGGCTTTCCTTTAGCACGTAATCGACCACGCCTTTGAGCAGCAGGTCGTCGCGACGCTTTTCGTTGTACGAGCCGCTGAGCACGATGCACGGCAGGGCGTAGCGCATGACCAGATCGACGCTTTCGCCATCCGGCGCATCCGGCAGATGCAGGTCGACGATGGCGGCGAAGAACAGCTCCGCCGAGGTTTCCAGCATGACCTCGGCTTCAGCCAGAGAGGCGCAGAATACGGGTTGCAGATCCGTTTCCTGGCGAAACAGGTGTTCGAGGATTTTCAATACCAGCGGGCTGTCTTCAATGACCAGAATATTGCGCACGGAACCCCCTGTGGCGGATCTGCAGTTTCCTTGAGTCTACAACGTGCGCACGCGCAATGAGCGGCCTTTGATCTTGCCTTCGCTGAGGCACTTGAGTGCTTGCACGGCTAGGCTGCGCTCAACGGCTACATAGGCCTGGAAGTCGAAAATAGCGATCTTGCCGACCTGCGCGCCAGGGATGCCGCCCTCGCCAGTGAGCGCACCGAGAATATCGCCGGGGCGCAGTTTGTCTTTGCGCCCAGCGCTGATGCACAGCGTCATCATGAGCGGCTGCAGCGGCGCCCCTCCTTGGTGTTTCAGGCTGCTCAGCGGGTGCCAGTTGAGTGGCGACTTTTGCAGGGTTTCGATGGCTTGGGCACGATGACCTTCGGCCGGGGCAACCAGGCTCATGGCCAGGCCTTTCTCGCCTGCACGACCGGTGCGGCCAACGCGGTGAATGTGAATTTCCGAGTCGCGCGCCAATTCGACGTTGATCACCATGTCCAGAGCGTCGATGTCCAGGCCACGCGCCGCCACATCGGTGGCGACCAGTACCGATAGGCTGCGGTTGGCAAACGTCGCCAACACTTGATCGCGGTCGCGTTGTTCGAGGTCACCGTGCAGGGCAGCGGCCGAGATGCCTTTGGCGGTGAGGTGGTCGACTACTTCCTGGCATTGTTGCTTGGTGAAGCAGAAGGCCACGCAGGATGTCGGACGGTAGCTGTTGAGCAGCTTGACCACGGCATCCATGCGCTCTTCAGGAGTGATCTCATAGAAGCGCTGTTCGATCTGGCTGTCGTCGTGCAGGGCTTCGACCTTGACCTGCTGCGGGTTGCGCATGAAGGTCGCAGACAACTGCTTGATGCCCGCCGGGTAAGTGGCCGAGAACAGCAACGTCTGGCGGCGCTCCGGGGTCTGCCCGATGATCTCGGCGATGCTGTCGTAGAAGCCCATGTCGAGCATGCGATCAGCTTCGTCGAGCACCAGGGTATTGAGGCCGTCGAGTTTCAGCGTGCCTTTGGCCAGGTGCTGCTGCACACGACCGGGTGTGCCGACGATGATCTGCGCGCCGTGCTCCAGGGAGCCGATCTGCGGGCCGAAGGGCACGCCACCGCAGAGGGTGAGGATCTTGATGTTGTCTTCGCCCCGCGCCAGGCGGCGCAGTTCCTTGGCGACCTGATCGGCTAGCTCGCGGGTTGGGCACAGCACCAGTGCCTGGCAGCCGAAGTAGCGCGGGTTGAGCGGTGCCAGCAGGCCGATACCAAAGGCGGCGGTCTTGCCACTGCCGGTCTTGGCCTGGGCGATCAGATCCATGCCCTTGAGCATGACGGGCAGGCTCTGGGCCTGGATCGGCGTCATCTGCGCGTAACCGAGGGACTCGAGGTTCGCCAGCATGGCGGGCGACAGGGCAAGCGAGGAAAAAGCGGTGGCGGTCACGGTACAGAGCCTAGGGGGAGCGTTTAGAGGCGCCTAGTGTAGCAGGCGCCGTGCCCAGTTCCGTGGCGATCGCTGCGTTACTCGTCGACGTCCACCTCCACCCGCCGGGCGCTGCGCCCGTCTTCCGGCGACAGCTGCAGGAAGATTCCCGCCGCCAGTATCGACAGCAGGCCGACGCACAGGTACGTGGCCTGGAAGGCGCCTAGTACGCCATCCGCAGCACCCTGGCTATCCAGATTGAAGCCGCCAAGCAGTGCCGCGGCGGCGGCGATGCCCATACTCATCGACAGCTGCACCACCACGGACAACAGGCCGTTGCCGCTGCTGGCCTCGCTGTCTCGCAGGTCGATCAGGGTCACGGTGTTCATGGCAGTGAACTGCAGGGAGTTGATGGCGCCGATCAGGGTCAGCTGAATGGCCAACTGCACATGGGAGGTCTGCCCGTCGACCAGGGCCATGCTGGCGATCAGCAGACCGAGCAGCACGGTGTTGCTGGTCAGGATGCGGCGGTAGCCGAGGCGGTCGATCAACGGCTTGGCCAGCGGCTTCATGGCCATGGCGGCCAGGGCCAGGGGAATCATGCTCATGCCTGCCTGGGCCGGTGAATAACCCATGCCCAATTGCAGCAGCAGCGGTGTAAGGAAAGGCAGGGCGCCACTGCCCAGGCGCGCGAAGATATTGCCGAGAATGCCCACCGCGAAGCTGCGGGTCTGGAACAGGCTGGGCGGAAACAGCGCGTTGGGCGTGCGCCCGGCGCGTAGCCAATAGGCCGCCAGGCAGGCCAGGCCGGCCAGCAACAGCAGCATCACCCGCACATGGGGCAAGTGCAGCTCACCGAGGCCTTCGAGTGCCATGGTGATCAGCAGCATGGCCGCGCCGAAGAGCAGGAAACCGGCCAGATCGAAGCGCGTGCGTTCGGGGCCGCGCAAGTCCGGCATGAAACGAAAGGCGGCCCAGCAGCCAAGGGCGCCGACCGGCAGATTGATCAGGAAGATCCAGTGCCAGCTGGTGTACTCCACCAGCCAGCCGCCCAGCGTTGGGCCGATCAACGGCCCCAGCAGGCCGGGCAGGGTGATGAAGCTCATGATCCGCACCAATTCGGTACGCGGGTAGGCGCGCAGCACCACCAGGCGACCCACCGGCATCATCAACGCGCCGCCGAGGCCCTGGATGATGCGCGCGATCACCAGCATGTTCAGCGACTGTGAGACCGCGCACAGCAGCGAGCCGAGGCTGAACAGCAGGATGGCGCCAAAGAAGATATGCCGTGTACCGAAGCGATCCGCCAGCCAGCCGGAGGCGGGAATCAGCAGCGCCACGGTGAGCATGTAGGCGATGACCACCGACTGCATGCGCAGCGGGTCTTCGGAAAGATCGGCGGCCATGCTCGGCAGAGCGGTATTGAGGATGGTGCCGTCCAGCGTCTGCATGAAGAACGCGATGGCGACGATCCAGGGGAGCAGGCGGGCAGTGCGGGCATCGAGCAGGGTCATGGTGGTCTCACTACGGGGTGTCATACTCTATCCATGCCGGTCATCCAGGTACGGGTGCTAGGATGAACCGTGGCCAGTGTACTAGGGAGGGGTCATATGCGCTGTCTGTTGTTGCTCGCTCTGCTCTGGTCGGGCCTTTCGGCGGCTGCGTGGTTTTCTCAGCCCGTTGTCGTCGATGGTCAGTTGCAGGTCTATCAGCCGGCGAGCGCAGCCAGTGAGCCCTGGCGCATTTGCGTGCTGATCCCGAATGCCAAGGATCGTTACTGGTGGGGCGTGGCCTGGGGGTTGCAGCAGGAAGCTCAGCGTCTGGGAGTACGGCTTGGCATCTACGAGGCGGGTGGCTACGACCATCCCGAGGTTCAGGTCAGGCAGTTCGACCATTGTGTCAATAAAGGCGCCGATGGCTTCTTGATCGCCGGCATCAATCCTTCCGACCTGTGTTCGCGTATCGCGGTTCAGCAAAGCGCCGGGCGCCCGGTGATCGACATGGTCAATGGCCTGGGATGTGAAACGCTGAGCTCACGCTCGCGAGTCGACTTCGCCGATATGGCCAGCGCGACCTTGGCCTACCTGATCAAGCTCAGTAACGGTCGACCAATACGTGTCGGCTGGCTGCCGGGGCCTGCCGACGCCGGCTGGATAAAGGACGCCGAGCGGGGCCTTAACGAAGCCCTGCAAGGTACGGTGATCACCCTGGTGCACGGAGGCTACGGCCCGTTGGACCGCAGCCGCCAGGCGAAACTGGTGCGTGAACTGTTCAAGACAGAACCGCCGCTTGACTACCTGATCGGTAATGCCGAGGCGGCGTTGTTCGCGACCGAGCTGGCGTATAGCAGTGGTTCGTCGACCCAGATCCTGTCGGTCTACGCGACGGATCGCGTGCTGCAGCAAATCCGCAGCGGTCGGGTGCTGGCAGCACCGACTGACTCGCCGGTGATCCAGGCACGTATTGCGCTGGATCTCGCCGTGCGTGGCCTGCAAGGCGAAAGGCTTCCCAGGCTGATCAGCCCGCAGATCGAAGTCCTCGATGCTGCCGCGCTGGAGCGTTTCGACCTGCAACGGCTGGCGCCGCCTGCAAGGTACCGGATGACCAGCCAGGAACTGCCGAACTAGCCGGCCGAGCGCATCTCTTCGACTGCGCGCCGCGGGGTACCACGTACCGGCTTGCCATTGGCGGTGTAGTAGGGCGCAGTGCTGCGCGGCAGGGCCTGATCGCCGCGAATACGGTCGGCGATTTTCTCGGCGATCATGATGGTGGTGGCGTTGAGGTTGCCGGTGATGATCTCCGGCATGATCGACGCGTCCACCACGCGCAGCCCCTGCACGCCATGCACGCGGCCCTGGCCATCGACTACCGCCATGGCGTCTTCGCCCATCTTGCACGAGCAGGACGGATGGAAGGCCGTTTCTGCGTGTTCGCGGATGAAGGCGTCCAGTTCGGCATCACTCTGCACATGGGCGCCGGGGCTCAGTTCGCGGCCGCGATAAGCATCGAGAGCGGGCTGGTTGATGATCTCGCGAGTCAGGCGAATGCCGTCGCGGAACTCCTGCCAGTCCTGCTCATGGGACATGTAGTTGAACAAGATGCTCGGGTGCTGGCGTGGATCCTTCGACTTGACCTGCACGCGGCCGCGACTTGGTGAGCGCATCGAGCCTACGTGGGCCTGGAAGCCATGCTCCTTCACCGCATTACTGCCGTTGTAATTGATCGCCACCGGCAGGAAGTGGTACTGAAGGTTCGGCCACTCGAACTCTTCCCGCGAGCGAATGAAACCACCCGCTTCGAACTGATTGCTGGCGCCGATACCGTCGCCGGCCAGCAACCACTTGGCGCCGATACCCGGCTGATTGAGCATCTTCAGGGCCGGGTACAGCGACACCGGCTGGGTGCAGGCGTACTGCACGTACACCTCCAGGTGATCCTGCAGGTTGGCGCCCACGCCGGGCAGATCGTGCACCACATCGATATCCAGGCTGCGCAGCAGCTCACCAGGGCCGACGCCGGAGCGCTGCAGGATTTGCGGCGATGCGATGGCTCCTGCGCAAAGCAGTACTTCGCGGCGTGCCGTGGCGATGATCGGCGTATTGCCGTTGCCCTGCAGGTAGGCAACGCCGTTGGCGCGCTTGCCGTCGAACAGGATGCGGTCGGTGGTCGCGTGGGTTGCGATGGTCAGGTTGGTGCGCTCGCGGGCCTGATCCAGATAGCCACGTGCCGTGCTGGCGCGACGGCCTTCCGGGGTCACGGTGCGATCCATCGGGCCGAAGCCTTCCTGCTGGTAACCGTTGAGGTCATCGGTACGCGGGTAGCCAGCCTGCACACCGGCCTCGACCATGGCGTGGAACAGTGGGTTGTTGTCGGCCTTGGGCGTGGTCACGCTGACCGGGCCGCTGTCGCCGTGATAATCGTTGGCACCGATGTCGCGGGTTTCCGCCTTGCGGAAATACGGCAGGCAGTCCAGATAACTCCAGTCTTCGAGACCGGGCTGCTTGGCCCAGTTATCGAAGTCCATGGCGTTGCCGCGGATGTAGCACATGCCGTTGATCAGCGATGAACCACCCAGGCCCTTGCCGCGCCCGCATTCCATACGGCGGTTGTCCATGTACGGCTCGGGATCGGTTTCGTAGGCCCAGTTATAGCGGCGGCCCTGTAGGGGAAAGGCCAGGGCGGCAGGCATCTGGGTGCGGAAGTCGAGGCGATAATCCGGGCCGCCGGCTTCCAGCAGCAGCACGCTGACGCTGGCGTCTTCGGTCAGGCGGGTCGCCAGTACGTTACCGGCCGAGCCGGCGCCGATGAGGATGTAATCGAATTCTTGGGACATGGTGGCCTCCTGGTAGGTGGCTGAGCCTTGGGCCAAGCGGATCGCAGGCCCGTGTCCGGCTCATGCAACAGGTTTGCAGCGCTGCCGGGACGCCGGTTGGCGCCGCCTGGCAAACGCAGTCAGAACACTGAGGCGTAATCGCCCAGCTCGACCTGCACGGATTTGATTCGGGTGTAATGGGCCAGCGTGGTCAGGCCGTTCTCGCGGCCGACGCCGGATTGCTTGTAGCCGCCCACCGGCATTTCGGCAGCTGATTCGCCCCAGGTGTTGATCCAGCAGATGCCTGCTTCCAGCTTGTGGATAACCCGGTGCGCACGATTCAGGTCGCGGGTGACGATGCCGGCGGCCAGGCCGTAGTCGGTATCGTTGGCGCGGCGGATGACTTCCTCTTCGCTGTCGTAGATGAGGATGCTCATCACCGGGCCGAAGATTTCCTCGCGCACGATGGTCATGTCGTCACGGCAATCGGTGAACACCGTGGGTGCCACGTAGGCGCCATTGGCATATTCACCCGTGGTCACCCGCTCGCCGCCGATCAGCAGGCGGGCGCCTTGCTGGCGGCCTGACTCGATGTAGCCGAGCACGCGCTCCATGTGGGCGAAGCTGACCAGCGGGCCGAAGTTGGTGTTGTCATCCTGCGGGCTACCCAGGCGGATGCGCTTGACCCGCTCCAGTACCTTGCTCTCGAAGCGTGCCTGCAGCGCGCGGGGTACGAACACCCGGGTGCCGTTGGTGCACACCTGGCCGGAACTGTAGAAGTTGGCCATCAGCGCGATGTCGGCGGCGCGATCCAGATCCGCATCTTCGAAAATGATCAGTGGCGACTTGCCGCCCAGCTCCATGGTCACTTCCTTGAGCGACGAGCTGGAGGCACTGGCCATGACCTTCTTGCCGGTGACCGTGCCGCCGGTGAAGGAAATCTTCTCGATGCGCGGGTGTTCGGTGAGCCACTGACCCACTTCGCTGCCGCTGCCGGTCAGCACGTTGAACACGCCATCGGGCAGACCAGCCTCGCTGTAGATTTCCGCCAGCTTGAGGGTGGTCAGCGAAGTGACTTCGCTGGGCTTGAATATCATCGCGTTGCCAGCGGCCAGGGCCGGAGCGGATTTCCACAGGGCGATCTGGATCGGGTAGTTCCACGCACCGATACCGGCGACCACGCCCAGCGGCTCGCGGCGGGTATAGACGAAGCTGGTGTCGCGCAGCGGGATTTGTTCACCCTCGATGGCTGGGATCAGGCCGGCGTAATATTCGAGCACATCGGCACCGGTAACGATATCGACGTAGCGGGTTTCACTCAGCGGTTTACCGGTGTCGAGGGTTTCCAGCTCGGCCAGCTCATCGTTGCGCTCACGGAGGATGTCGACGGCACGACGCAGGATGCGTGAACGCTGCATGGCGGTCATCGCCGCCCAGACTTTCTGGCCCTGCTCGGCACTGACGACGGCACGTTCGACGTCGTCCTGGCTGGCGCGCGCGATGTTGGCCAGCACCTCGCCATTGGCCGGGTTGATGCTTTGCAACGTGGCGCCGCTGCTTGAGTCGACGTACTGGCCGCCTATGTAGAGCTTCTGGTCTTCGAATCGAGCCATGGGGCGTTCTCCTGATCGGGCCAGGCGCTGTTCGTGCCCTGGCGGATGGATCGGCGTGAACGAGATGAAAAGACATGTCAGCCGATTTGGTTAAAAAACAGCCTACTTTATTTTTATTGATCGATCAATCAATAAAAATCCTGCGGGCGACGAGAAACCAGCCGAATACGACGAGTCGGCGCTTTTTCAGGAGGGATCATTCGCTGCATCTCTGATGCGCAGGCCGAAGACTATGCCTGCTATCGAGGGCCGCCGTAGGAGCCGGCTTGCCGGCGATAGCAGTGGCAAGATTGACGCATGGGTTGCGGCTGCAACCGTTTCGCTGGCAAGCCAGCTTCTACCAGGAAGGTGCCTGTCTGCGGTAACGGCTGGGTGGTCAATGGCTACCGCGTAGGAGCCCGCTTGCGGGCGATCAGCTGGGGCTGGCGTCGGCCTTGGCCAATTGCAGGTCTAGGTAGTCATAGGCGATCTGCGCCGCCTGGCGGGTATCGAAGCCTTCCCCGGACAGCGCGCCGCGCAGCCACAGGCCGTCGATCAGTGCGGCCATGCCACGGGCTGCGGCGCGGGCCTGAGGTTGCGGCAGCACGCGGCGGAACTGGCCGCACAGGTTGGAGTACAGGCGCTGGTCGTTGACCCGCTGCAGGCGCCGCAGGGAAGGTTGATGCATGCTGCTGGCCCAGAACGCCAGCCAGGTCTTCATCGCCGGGCCGCTGACCTGCGTCTCGTCGAAGTTGCCGTCGATGATCGCGCGCAGGCGCGCCTGTGGGGTGTCTTCGCGCAGCAGCCGATAGCGCGCGTGGACGGCTTCGCTGAGCGCCTGCATCAGGTGACGCATGGTCGCTTCCAGCAAACCGTTCTTGTCCTGGAAGTAGTGGCTGATGATGCCGTTCGACACACCTGCCAGGCGTGCGATGTAGGCAATGCTGGCATCGCTCATGCCAACCTGGTCGACGGCTTCGAGGGTTGCCGCAATAAGCTGCGAGCGGCGGATCGGTTGCATTCCGACCTTGGGCATCGGTGTCTCCGGCGGGGGCTGTGCGCCGAGTCTAACAGAGCCCATCGGGTTGGCGCCGTGGGCAACAGGCGCGGCAGACGATCAGGCGATCAGCCGGTAGCCGACTCCCGCCTCGGTGACGATCAACTGCGGCGCTGCCGAATCGTCCCCGAGCTTCTGCCGCAAATGGGCGATGACGATGCGCAAGTAGTGGCTGTGCTCGATGTGGGTCAGACCCAGATATCGCGCAACAGTTGCTGCTGGGTGACCACCATGCCCGGATGCCGGGCCAGGGTTTCGAGCACGGCGTATTCCTTGCGGGTCAGGCTGATTTCCTGCTCGGCCAGGGTAACCCGGCGAAACGCGAAGTCGACCCGCAGCCCGCCGCTGACCAGCGCCGCCGCGGGCTTTTCGCTGGCGGGGCGGGTGCGCAGCAGGGCGCGCACACGGGCGAGGAATTCCTGCACGCCGAAAGGCTTGCTGACGTAATCGTTGGCACCGCTATCCAGGGCCTGCACCTTGTCCTTTTCTCCGGCTCGTACCGAGAGCACCAGCACCGGTACGCTCGACCATTCGCGCAGCCGCGTCAGCACTTCCTGGCCGTCCATGTCGGGCAGGCCGAGGTCGAGTACCACGAGATCTGGTTGTTCCAGCGCCGCCAGACGCAGGGCGGCTTCCCCGCAGTCGGCCTCCAGTACCTGGTAGCCATGGGCCTGCAGGCCGATACGCAGGAATTTGCGAATCGCCGCCTCGTCGTCGACCAGCAGAATGCGTGCTTCAGTCATGGTTGCTGCCCTCATCGGGCCGTTGCAGTGGAAGTTGCAGAATCATGGTCGTGCCCTTGCCCGGCGTTGAATCAACCCTCGCGGTGCCCCCGTGGGCGTTGAGCATGCCCAGGCAGATCGCCAGGCCCAGGCCGGTGCCCTGGCCGCCGCGATCGCCACGGGCGGCGGTGTAGAACAGGTCGAATATGTGCGCCTGCTCGTCAGCTGGAATGCCTGGGCCCTGATCGCTGATGGTGAAGTACAGGTGTTCGCCGTCATGGCTGGCTTTGATGTCGATAGTCCCGTTCAGCGGTGAGAAGCGTGCCGCGTTATCCAGCACGTTGACCAGTGCCTGCTCGATCAATGCGCCCTGCACCCGTAGCAACGGCATGTCGGTGGGCACTTCGAGTCGCACGTGCAGGCTTTGCAACACCGGCTGCAGGCGCTGCACGGCGGCGGCGAGCAGGTCGCCTGCGGCCACCCAGTCGCATTCCAGGTGCAGGCCGCCGTGGCCGAGACGGGTCATGTCCAGCAGGTTCTGGATATAGCGATCCAGGCGCGAGGCTTCGCTAGCCGTGCTTTGCAGCAGGTCGTCGCGGGTTGCCTTGTCCAGGCTGTCGATGAACAGCTGCAGGGTTTCGATATTGCCGCGCATGGCGGTCAGCGGCGTGCGCAGATCATGGGACACCGAGGCGAGCAGGGCGCTGCGCAACCGCTCGGTTTCATGCTGCAGGCGCGTGTGCCCCAGGGTTTCGACAAGCTGCACGCGAGCCAGGGCGTGGGCCAGCAGCGGCAGCAGTACGCCGATCAACTGGCGTTGCTCGCCTGCCGGAGGGTCGCCCTGCACGGTGCGCATGCCCAGCAGCGCCAGGGGCTGGTCGCCGTCCATCAACGGCCACCACCACCAGTGCGGATGAGTCAGGCTGTGGCTGTCGTAACCGCGCGGGTGGCGGTTATGCCAGGCATGTTCGGCGCTGATGCGCTCCAGCTCACTGAGTTGCAATGGGCTGCCATCGGCCTGCTGCCACTGGTCTTGCGCGTCGCGGCTGAGCAGGCATAAGCGCTCGGCCGGCAAGTCCAGCTGGCTGTGCATGGCAGCGAGCAGGTCGCGCTGATCCTGGGCGCTGGACAGTCGTTCGGCGAAGGTCAGCAGGCTTTCGGTCTGCCGCTGGGCCACTTGCAGGTCACGAAACTGCTGGCGCTGGCGGGCGGCCAGGTTGCCGGTCAGCAAGGCGATCAACAGGAAGAACATCAGCGTGAGCACGTCCTGTTCACGGTGCACGACCACCGACCAGGTGGGCGGCAGAAAGAAAAAACCGTAAGCGGCGAATGACAGCAGCGCGCACAGCAACGCCGGGCCGACGCTGCTGCGGACCGCCACCAGGAGCACCACGGCGAGGAACACCAGGGAGATATTCGGCAGATCCAGCCAGCGTGAAACGGCCAAGGCCAGCAGCGAGCCCGACAAGGCCGCGAGGATGGCCAGCAGGTAATCGCTCGGTGGCGCGAGCGGTCGGCTGGTGAGGCGGTCGGCTGCGGAGGGCATGGTGGTTTTCCGGTGCATGGCGTGGACAGATCATGGCGCCGTGCAAGGTTGGCGTAAAGAAGCGTGGCGCCGCGTAAAAATGCCGTAAAAGTCAGCGGTGCAAGGCTGATCAGCGCGCAAACGCGGCGTATACCTGGGGCATCGTCATTCAAGGGATACCTCACAACGTGAGCACCACCACTCGCACCTCACCCATCGCGCTGCTGATCGGCGCCGTCGGTATCGTCTATGGCGATATCGGCACCAGCCCGCTGTACGCGCTCAAGGAAATTTTCTCACCGCACTACGGCGTCGGCCTGTCTCAGGCCAGCGTGCTGGGCATCCTGTCGCTGATCTTCTGGTCGCTGACGCTGGTGGTCACGGTCAAATACGTGATGTTCATCCTGCGCGCCGACAACGGCGGCGAGGGCGGCATTATGGCCCTTACCGCCTTGGCCCAGCGCGCGGCGGCCAGCTACCCGCGGCTGCGCACGGTACTGATCATGCTCGGCCTGTTCGGCGCCGCGCTGTTTTACGGCGACAGCATGCTCACGCCAGCTGTTTCGGTGCTCTCCGCTGTGGAAGGTGTCGGCCTGGTGGTCGACGGTATCGACCACTGGGTGGTGCCCGTGGCGCTGCTGATTCTGGTGCCGCTGTTCCTGTTGCAGCGCCACGGTACGGCGCGCATCGGCTATCTGTTCGGGCCGGTAATGGTGATCTGGTTCGTGGTGCTCGGTGCGCTGGGCGTGCATGGCATCGTGCAGCGGCCGGAAGTGCTGCTGGCGCTTAACCCCTATTGGGCGCTGGAGTTCTTTATCGTCAATCCGCTGCTCGGGGTGACGGTGATGGGCGCGGTGGTGCTGACCATCACGGGCGCCGAAGCGCTGTACGCGGGCCTCGGCCACTTCGGTCGCCGACCCATCGTGCATGCCTGGCTGTTCCTGGCCTTCCCCGGCTTGATCCTCAACTATTTTGGCCAGGGCGCAGTGCTGCTCAGCGACCCCGATGCAGTGCGCAACCCCTTCTATCTGCTGGCGCCGTCCTGGGCGCTGATCCCGTTGATCGGCCTGTCGACCCTGGCCACCATCATCGCTTCCCAGGCAGTGATCACCGGCGCCTTCTCGGTCACTCGCCAGGCGATCCAGCTCGGCTACGTGCCGCGCATGCAGATCCTGCACACCTCCAGCGCCGAGCAGGGGCAGATCTACATCCCGCTGATCAACGGCTTCCTGCTGATCGGCGTGGTGTTGCTGGTGATCGGCTTCCAGTCGTCCAGCGGCCTGGCCGGCGCTTATGGGGTGGCGGTGACGGGCACCATGCTGTGCACCACGTTGCTGGTGTCGGCAGTGATCCTGCTGCTGTGGCGCTGGCCGAAGATGCTGGCCGTGCCGCTGTTGGCTGTTTTTCTGCTGGTCGACGGGGTGTTCTTCGCCGCCAACGTGCCGAAAATCCTCGGCGGCGGTGCGGTGCCGATGATCGTCGGCATCCTGCTGTTCGGCCTGATGACCACCTGGAAACGTGGCCGCCAACTGGTGCTCGAACGCCTCGACGAACATGCGCTGGTGCTGCGCGATTTCATCGCCAGCATTGCCCTGCAGCCGCCCCATCGAGTCGCCGGCACGGCTGTGTTCCTGACCAGCCGGGTGGATGTGGTGCCCCACGCGCTGTTGCACAACCTGCTGCACAACCAGGTGCTGCACGAGCGGGTGATGCTGCTCACCGTGCTCTACGAGGATCGCCCGCGGGTGCCGTTGGCCGAGCGCTTCGAACTCGATGCCTATGACCAGGGTTTCTACCGTGTGCGCCTGCGCTTCGGCTTCCTCGAGGCGCCGGACATTCCCCAGGCATTGGCGCAGCTGAGCGAGAAGGGGCTGGATTGTCCGCCAATGCGCACGACCTACTTCCTCAGCCGGGAGACGGTGATTCCTTCCGAGCGAATCGGCATGGCGATGTGGCGCGAGCGGCTGTTCGCCGTGTTGCAGAAGAACGCCGGCAGCTCCCTGGGCTTCTTCCGCCTGCCGGTGAATCGGGTGATCGAGCTGGGTACGCAGGTGGAAATTTAGACTGTGAAGTGGCGGAAGCGGACGGTGAGCAGAGCTTTTGTGGGAGAGGCTTTAGCCTCGATTTTGCCTAGCTAGGCGTAAAGAGCTCGCGGCTAAAGCCACTCCTACAAAAAGAAAGCTCTGCATCCACCGTCCGCTTCTGCCTTATAGCAGTCACCGAGTCAGGCATCGCAGCGGCGCCATACGCTCGCCAGCCAGGGTTGTTGCTCGCGTGGCAGGCCAGCTGGGCGGTAGTAATGTTCCAGCTCGTCGAAGCCGGCGCCCGTGAGCAGTTGGCGCCAGCTTTCCAGGTCATACCAGGCGCCGTAGCGCTCGCCACTCCAGCCTTCCTGGTTGTCGCCTCTGGGGTTGGAGCTGAACAGTACGCCGCCTGGCTTCAGGCTGGCACGAAGTTCCCTGAGCACCCGTGGCAGCTCCTGGCTCGGAATATGGAACAGCACGGCGTTGGCGAAGATACCGTCGAAGCGTTCTGCCGGCAGATCCAGGGCGAGAAAGTCTTGCTGCCAGGCCTCGCAGCCACTGTCGGCGCGGGCCATGGCGACGAACTGCGGGCAGCCGTCGAGCCCGACCGGGCGATGACCGAGAGCCGCAAAGGTGCGCAGGTCACGACCAGGGCCACAACCGAAGTCGAGAATGCTCAGGGGCGCGGCTGTGTCGATGTGGCGCAGCAGCGCTTCGATGTTCTGGCTGACGTCATGGTCGCGGGTGCCCTCGCGGAAGCCTTCGGCGCTGGCCTGGTAGTGAGCCAGCGTGCGGCTGGTGATCTGTTGCAACTGATCGGGGTCGAGGGGCATGACGGGCCTCCGCAGAACGTGGGTGCCTATTTAACCGCATTGCGCGCGGGCCGTGACGATGCGCGATAACATCGCACCCTGAACAGGATTTGAGGTGACAGGGTGGATCTACAGCAGGGCTTCGTCCTGACCCGGCACTGGCGCGACACGCCGGCTGGTACCCAGGTGGAATTCTGGCTGTCGACCGACAGCGGCCCGCGTCTCGTCCGCCTGCCGCCGCAAACGTCGGTGGCCTTCATTCCCGTCGAGCAGCGCGCGCGTGCCGAGGCCTTGTTGGCCAAGGAGGCGGATTTCGAACTGCGCCCGTTGCAGTTGCGCGACTTCCATCAGCGGCCGGTGCTCGGCGTGTATTGCCGCCAGCAGCGCCCGTTGATTCAGCTCGAACAGACCCTGCGGCAGGCCGGTGTGGATGTCTACGAGGCCGATATTCGCCCGCCTGAGCGTTACCTGATGGAGCGCTTCATCACCGCTCCCGTGCTGTTCGGCGGTACGCCAACGCAGGAGGGCGTACTGATCGATGCGCAGTTGAAGCCGGCGCCGGACTATCGTCCGCAGCTCAAGCTGGTTTCCCTGGATATCGAAACCACCGCCCGCGGCGAGCTGTACTCCATCGCCCTGGAAGGCTGTGGCCAGCGCCAGGTGTATATGCTCGGGCCGCCGAATGGTGACGCCGACGTCGACTTCGATCTCGCTTATCTGGATAGCCGCGCCGAGTTGCTGGAGGCGCTCAATGCTTGGCTGGAGCGCTTCGATCCGGACGCCATCATCGGCTGGAACGTGGTGCAGTTCGACCTGCGCGTGCTGCACGAGCATGCCCAGCGTCTGCATGTGCCGCTGCGCCTTGGCCGCGGCGGCGAAGTGCTGAACTGGCGCGAGCATGGTTCCAAGCAGCATTTCTTCGCCAGCGCGCCGGGCCGGCTGATCATCGATGGCATCGAAGCCTTGCGTTCGGCCACCTGGAGTTTTCAGTCCTTCAGCCTGGAAAGCGTCGCCCAGCAACTGCTAGGCGAGGGCAAGGCGATCGACAACCCCTACCAGCGTATGGACGAGATCAACCGCATGTTCGCCGAGGACAAGCCGGCCCTGGCCCGCTACAACCTCAAGGACTGCGAGCTGGTGACGCGCATCTTCGCCAAGACCGAACTGCTCACCTTCCTCCTCGAACGGGCCACGGTCACCGGCCTGCCGGTGGATCGCAGCGGTGGTTCGGTCGCCGCGTTCAGCCACCTGTATATGCCGCTGATGCATCGACAAGGTTTCGTGGCACCCAACCAAGGCGAGCGTCCGCCGGAAGCCAGCCCGGGCGGCTTCGTCATGGATTCGCGGCCGGGGCTTTACGAGTCGGTGCTGGTGCTGGATTACAAGAGCCTGTATCCGTCGCTGATCCGTACCTTTCTGATCGACCCGGTGGGGCTGGTCGAGGGGCTGCGGCAAACCGAAGATGAACATTCGGTGCCCGGTTTTCGCGGTGCGCGCTTTTCGCGTACTCGGCATTGTCTGCCGGCCATCGTCGAGCGCGTGTGGCAAGGCCGGGAAGCCGCGAAGCGGGCAGGCAACGCGCCTCTCTCCCAGGCACTGAAGATCATCATGAACGCCTTCTATGGTGTGCTGGGTTCCAGCGGTTGCCGTTTCTTCGATACGCGCCTGGCATCGTCCATTACCCTGCGCGGCCATGAAGTGATGCGCCGTACGCGCGAGCTGATCGAGGCCGAAGGGCACGCGGTGATCTACGGCGACACCGACTCCACCTTCGTTTGGTTGCGCAGCGCCCATTCCGAGAGCGACGCCGAACAGATCGGCCGCGGCCTGGTGCAGCGGGTCAACGCCTGGTGGCGCGAGCATCTGCAGACCGAGTTCGGCTTGCAGAGTGCCCTGGAGCTGCAGTTCGAAACCCACTTCAGCCGCTTTCTGATGCCGACCATTCGCGGTATGGAGGAGGGCAGCAAGAAGCGCTATGCCGGGCTGATCCGCCAGGCCGATGGCCGCGAGGAGATGGTCTACAAAGGCCTGGAGACGGTGCGCAGCGACTGGTCGCCGTTGGCCCGGCAGTTTCAGCAGGAGCTGTATCTGCGCATCTTCAAGCGTCAGCCCTATCAGGATTACGTGCGTGACTACGTGCAAAGCACCCTGGATGGCGAGTTCGACGAGCGACTGGTGTACCGCAAGCGTCTACGCCGAAGGCTTGATGACTATCAGCGCAACGTACCGCCGCACGTGCGGGCTGCCCGCCTGGCCGATGCCCACAACGATGAGCAGGGACGCCCTCGCCAATACCAGAGCGGTGGCTGGATCAGTTACGTGATGAGCGTGGCTGGCCCTGAGCCCCTTGAGCTACGCCGCGCTCCCATTGATTACGGCCATTACCTGAGCAAGCAGTTGCAGCCGGTGGCCGACGCCATCCTGCCATTCGTGGATGACGACTTCACGGCGCTGATCGGTGGTCAGCTCGAGCTGTTCTGAGACGCGTACCGGAACTTTCGCAACTTTTTGCAAACATTCTTCTTTCGCCACGTGACCCGCGCTTGAGCCATGCGTCGAACAGACGCGGGCCGCAATCAGGCTGAAGTGCATATTCGAAAAAGTAATTTGTTAGTAATTATTGATTCTTTTTTGTTTTATCCGCCTTGGCTTAGCCTTGCACCTGCCAATAAGTAGCGCCTACGAGTCTGGCCCGAGCCAGCTTACGACCCATGCCCCTGGAGCATCACCCATGAATAAATCCACCCTGGCCCTGGCTGTCACGATCGCCACGCTGGCGCAGCAGGCCAACGCTGCTGGCTTTATCGAAGACAGCACCGCCAAACTCGATCTGCGCAATTTCTATTACGACCTGAATACCAAGAACACCGCTGACAACACTGGCGAAGCGAATGAGTGGGGCCAGGGTTTCATCTTCAATTACCAGTCTGGCTTTACTCAAGGCACCGTTGGCGTTGGCGTCGACGTGATCGGCCTGTATGGCCTGCGTCTGGATTCGGGTGGCAAGAACACCAAAGCTGGTCGTGATCGCACCCCAGGTGCCCTGTTCCCGCTGGAAAGCGACGGCAGCGCAGCTAACGATTACAGCAAGGCTGGCGCCACCGCCAAGTTCCGCCTCTCGAAAACCGAACTGCGCGTAGGCACCCTGCAGCCGAAGCTGCCGGTCGTGACCTTCAACGATGGTCGTCTGCTGCCGCAACTGTTCAACGGTGGCCAGGTCATCTCCAACGAGATCGACGGCTTGACCCTGACTGCCGGTCAGCTGGAACACACCAAGACCCGTTCCTCTACCGATGACGTTGGCTTGCGTATTGGTGGCGCGGCTCGCCCGACAGGCACCCCCGTTGGTACCCCGATTGCCGACACCAACAAGTTCTACTTCGCCGGTGGTGACTACAAGATCACCAAGGATCTGACCGCTCAGTACTACTACGGCAACCTGGACGATTTCTACAAGCAACACTTCCTGGGTCTGGTGCATAACCTGGCTCTGCCGGCCGGTAACCTGAAGAGCGACCTGCGTTATTTCAACAGTGGCTCCGATGGCAAGAACGGCAGCCTGGCGGGTCGTAACGAAGGCTACCGAAGCAGCGGCTACTGGGCAGCGGGCGACACCAAGAGCGGTGAAGTCGACAACCAAACCTGGAGCGCCCTGTTCACCTACAGCCTGAGCGGCCACGCCCTGAGCGCTGGCTATCAGCAGGTTTCCGGTGATAGCGCCTTCCCGTTCCTCAATCAGGGTGACGGCTCCAGCTCCTACCTGATCACCGACCGTCAGATCGGCAAGTTCGCCAGTGCCGGCGAGCGCACCTGGCTGGCCGAGTATGGCTATGACTTCGGTACCGTTGGCGTGCCAGGCCTGAAAGCTGTTGTCACTTACCTGAAAGGCGACAATATCGATGCAGCCGATGGCGATCGCAAAGAGTGGGAGCGCGACTTCCGTCTGGATTACGCCGTTCAGCAGGGTTCGCTCAAAGGCCTGGGCTTCTCCTGGCGTAATGCCTCGCTGCGTGGCAACAACGCCACCGACGCCGACGAGAACCGCCTGATCGTCAGCTACAGCCTGCCGCTTCTGTAAGGTTTTTCGGGCGGGGCGAAGCATTGCTTCCCTCGCCTTTTTTATTCGAGCCTGCCTGCCTCCATCTCCGGTTGCGGGTGCTCAGCGCGACGGCGGTTCGCCGCTCCTATCGCGTGCTTCCATTCCTCGTGGTGGAATCTTGCCGGGCATCTGCCCGGTTTTTTTTGCCTGCTTTTTGCCACGCCTCTATCCCGGCAATTCTCCGCCGTTGATGTGCCGCGAATTGATTTGCAAAGACCGCCTTGTCCGATCGCCGGAACCCATGCCTGTCCCGGGCGTTCTTTACTGAACATTCGTGAAGGGGCAACGCGCCATGACACTCAGTGAAAAACACAAAATGCTCATCGGTGAGCTCTATCTGGCCAGCGATCCTGAACTGCAAGCCGAAAGCGCTGCCACCATTGCCTGGCTGGCGCGCTACAACGGCAACTTGGGCCTATCGCCGGCCGAGCGCACCCAGGTGCTGGCCGAGCGCCTGGCGAGCATTGGCAGGGGCGTGGTGGTGCGTTCGCCGTTTCACTGCGATTACGGTTTCAATCTCACGCTGGGCGATGAGGTGTTCATCAACTTCAACTGCGTGATCCTCGACGTAGTGGCCGTGAGCATCGGCGACAAGACCCAGATCGGCCCCGGCGTGCAGATACTCACCGCGGATCATCCGCGTGCTCCCGCCGAGCGCGAGTCCGGTCTGGAGTTCGGCCGGCCTGTGAGCATTGGTCGCAACGTCTGGATTGGCGCTGGGGCGCTGATCCTTCCGGGAGTGACTGTCGGTGACGACGCGCTGATCGGTGCCGGCAGTGTGGTCACGCGCGATGTACCTGCCGGAGCGAAGGTCGCAGGTAACCCGGCGCGTGTGCTCGGATAGGGCCATCTCGCTGGACAGGCCCACCGTTGACGAGGCGCCGACACGTCTGGCGGCGCGTTTGTTTATTTGGTTATAAATAAATCATTATTTATTCTTTTTAATATTCTGTGTTCCTGAGCATAGTGAGCGCCACGCAACGACTCACTTGAGGAGCACACAGCATGAGCATCCGCCTTGGCGACATCGCCCCTGACTTCGAACAGGACTCCAGCGAAGGCCGTATCCGCTTCCACGAGTGGCTGGGTAGCCAGTGGGGCATCCTGTTTTCCCACCCGGCGGACTTCACGCCGGTGTGCACCACCGAGCTGGGCTTCACCGCCAAGCTGAAAGACGAATTCGCCAAGCGCAACCTCAAGGCCATCGCCCTGTCCGTGCACCCGGTGGACTCCCATGTGAAGTGGATCGACGACATCAACGAGACCCAGAACACCGCGGTCAACTTCCCGATCCTGGCCGATGCCGACCGCAAGGTTTCCGAGCTCTACGACCTCATTCACCCGAATGCCAACGACACCCTGACCGTGCGTTCGCTGTTCGTCATCGACCCGAACAAGAAGGTTCGCCTGACCATCACCTACCCGGCGAGCACTGGGCGCAACTTCAACGAAATCCTCCGCGTGGTCGACTCGCTGCAACTCACCGACAGCCACAAGGTGGCCACTCCGGCCAATTGGCAGGACGGTGACGATGTGGTGATCGTGCCGTCGCTGAAAGACGAAGACGAAATCAAGCAGCGCTTCCCCAAAGGCTATCGCGCCGTGAAGCCCTACCTGCGTCTCACCCCACAGCCGAATAAATAAGGACGTCCCATGTTGGTGGTTTTGCTGGGCGGCAGCCCAAGCCAGAAGTCGCGCTCCAACGTGCTGCTCGACAAGGCGCGACAGTGGCTGCAGTCCCATGGCGTTGAGGTAGTGAGTTACCAGGTGCGCGACTTCGAGGCCGAGGATCTGCTCTTCGCTCGTTTCGACAGCCCGCGGATTCAGGGTTTGCAGGCCCACGTGGCCGCTGCTGACGGGCTGATCGTAGCGACGCCGGTGTACAAGGCCTCGTTTTCCGGGGCGCTGAAAACCCTGCTCGACGTGCTGCCCGAGCGCGCCCTGCATCACAAGGTGGTACTGCCTATCGCCACGGGTGGCAGCAGCGCCCACATGCTGGCGGTGGATTATGCCCTGAAGCCTGTGCTGTCGGCGCTCAAGGCGCAGGAGGTGCTGCACGGGGTTTTCGCCGACGACAGCCAGATCGCCTACACCGACACCGGTGGGGATCTGGTGCCAATTCTGGAACAGCGTCTGGATGACGCCTTGCAACACCTGATTCAGGCGCTCAACCGCCGGCCACAGCCGATCGAGCCGGGGCTGTTGAATGAACGTCTGATCAGTGGGCGCTGGAGCGCCTGAACCAAGGATTCACACACATTTCCATGGGTGAGCGTTCACCCATCAACCACCTTACTAGCCCGACAACGAGGCGGCAGGTGGCCAAACACTCAATGCAGAGGAGAGCGTCATGCGCACTATCACTTTGCGTCGGAGTCTGGTCGCCTTGTTTGCCGCGGCCATTTCCTTCGGCGCCATCACCCAGGCCCAGGCCGAGACCTTGCGGATCGGTTATCAGAAGTACGGCACCCTGGTGTTGCTCAAGGCCAATGGCTCGCTGGAGAAGCGTCTGGCCGCCAAGGGCATCGACGTCAAATGGACCGAATTTCCCGGCGGGCCGCAGTTGCTCGAAGGTTTGAACGTCGGCTCGGTGGACTTCGGCACCACCGGCGAGACACCGCCGGTGTTCGCACAGGCCGCCGGTGCCGATCTTCTGTACGTCGCTTACGAACCGCCAGCGCCGACCAGCGAAGCGATCCTGGTGCCCAAGGATTCGCCGCTCAAGTCGGTGGCTGAGCTGAAAGGCAAGAAGGTCGCCCTCAACAAGGGCTCCAACGTGCACTACCTGCTGGTGCGTGCCCTTGAAGAGGCCGGTCTGAAATACAGCGACATCCAGCCGGTATACCTGCCGCCCGCCGATGCCCGCGCCGCGTTCGAGCGTGGCAGTGTCGATGCCTGGGTGATCTGGGATCCCTTCCAGGCCGCCGCCGAACAGCAGTTGCAAGCGCGCACGCTGGTCGATGGTCAGGGCCTGGTGAGCAACCATCAGTTCTACCTCGCGACCCGTCCCTATGCCGAGAAGCACCCGGAGGTGATCGAGGCCCTGGTCGAGGAAATCCGCAACATCGGCGAGTGGGTCAAGGCCCATAACGACGAAGCCACTGCACAGGTCGCGCCGTTGCTCGGCCTGTCGGCTGACATCACTCGCCTGGCTGTGCAGCGGCAGAGCTATGGCGCCCAGTTGATAAGCCCGCAGGTGGTCGAGGCACAGCAGAAGATCGCCGACACCTTCACCGATCTGAAGCTGATCCCCAAGAAATTGAGCATCAAGGACGTGATCTGGACTCCTCCGGCATCCCTCGCGGCTGCTCAGAAAACCCAGCAGTAAGGCATTCAGCTGCGTGGCCACGGGCCGCGCAGCGACCCCATCCCAAGGAGACCACTCCATGAGTCTGAACATTTTCTGGTTTCTGCCGACCCACGGTGACGGCCATTATCTCGGTACCTCGCAAGGGGCCCGTGCCGTTGATCACGGCTATCTGCAGCAAATCGCCCAGGCTGCCGACCGCCTCGGCTTTGGTGGCGTACTGATTCCCACCGGCCGCTCCTGCGAGGATTCCTGGCTGGTCGCCGCGTCGCTGATCCCGGTGACCCAGCGCCTGAAGTTCCTCGTCGCCCTGCGTCCGGGCATCATTTCTCCGACCGTGGCCGCGCGCCAGGCGGCCACGCTGGATCGTCTGTCCGGCGGCCGCGCGCTGTTCAACCTGGTCACCGGCGGTGATCCGGACGAACTGGCTGGCGACGGTCTGAACCTGTCACACGCCGAGCGTTATGAAGCGTCCGTCGAGTTCACCCGCATCTGGCGGCGAGTGCTGGAAGGCGAGGTCGTCGATTACGACGGCAAACACATCCAGGTGAAGGGCGCCAAGCTGCTTTATCCGCCGGTTCAGCAACCGCGTCCGCCGCTGTACTTCGGTGGCTCGTCCGAAGCTGCGCAGGATCTCGCCGCCGAACAGGTCGAGCTGTACCTGACCTGGGGCGAGCCTCCGGCTGCAGTGGCCGAGAAGATCGCCGCGGTGCGTGAGAAGGCCGCGGCCCAGGGGCGCGAAGTACGCTTCGGCATTCGCCTGCACGTGATCGTCCGGGAAACCAACGAAGAGGCCTGGAAGGCCGCTGACAAGCTGATCGCTCATGTTGACGACGACACCATCGCTCGCGCCCAGGCCTCCCTGGCGCGCTTCGACTCGGTCGGTCAGCAACGCATGGCCGCCCTGCACGGTGGCAGCAAGGACAACCTGGAAGTGTCACCCAACCTCTGGGCCGGCGTCGGCCTGGTGCGCGGTGGTGCCGGTACGGCGCTGGTCGGCGATGGCCCGACGGTCGCCGAGCGGGTCAAGGAGTACGCCGCTCTGGGTATCGATACCTTCATCTTCTCCGGTTATCCACACCTCGAAGAGTCTTATCGGGTCGCCGAACTGCTGTTCCCACACTTGGATGTGAACCGCCCTGCGCTGCCGGAAGGCGCGAACTATGTCAGCCCGTTCGGTGAAATGGTCGCCAACGACATTCTGCCCAAAGCGGCGTCGGCCAGTTGAAACACGCCGGGCCTGGATGCCCGGCTATTTCGTGATGATTGTTGAGGTATGAAATGAGCAACACGTCTTTCCATAACCTGGCTCTGCGCCTGGCGCCCTGGGCTCTGCCCGTGGCGCTGCTGGTCGCCTGGCAAGGCTCGGTGGCCCTGGGGTTGCTGTCCACGCGCATTCTGCCGGCGCCCAGCGCGGTGTTCGAGGCGGGCTGGCAGCTGCTTTCCAGTGGCGAGATCTGGACCCACCTGGCGATCAGCGGCTGGCGTGCAGGGGTTGGTTTCGCCATTGGCGGCGGCATCGGCCTGGCGCTGGGTTTCATCACCGGCCTGTCGAAATGGGGCGAGCGCCTGATCGATAGCTCGGTGCAGATGATCCGTAACGTGCCGCACCTGGCGCTGATTCCGCTGGTGATCCTGTGGTTCGGCATCGATGAGAGCGCGAAGATTTTTCTGGTCGCCCTTGGCACGCTGTTCCCGATTTACCTGAACACTTACCACGGCATCCGCAACGTCGACCCGGCGCTGGTGGAAATGGCACGCAGCTATGGCCTGTCCGGTTTCGCCCTGTTCCGTCAGGTGATCCTGCCCGGCGCGCTGCCGTCGATTCTGGTCGGCGTGCGTTTCGCCCTCGGTCTGATGTGGCTGACCTTGATCGTTGCCGAAACTATTTCCGCCAGCAGCGGCATTGGTTATCTGGCGATGAACGCCCGTGAATTCCTGCAGACCGACGTGGTGGTGCTGGCGATCCTGCTGTACGCAGTGCTCGGTAAGCTGGCCGACCTGGCAGCCCGTGGACTGGAACGTGCCTGGCTGCGCTGGCATCCGGCCTATCAAACCAAGGCAGGTGCCAAATGACCGCTTTGCATAGCCTCAATCGAGGCACGCCGCTGACCATTCGCGGTATTCAGAAGTCCTTTGGCGAGCGCCAGGTACTCAAAGATATTGATTTGCGCATTCCTTCGGGCCAGTTCGTTGCTGTGGTCGGGCGTAGTGGTTGCGGCAAGAGCACCCTGCTGCGTCTGCTAGCCGGCCTCGACCAGCCTACTGGCGGTGAGCTGCTGGCCGGTAACGGCACATTGGCGGCGACTCGTGACGATACCCGCCTGATGTTTCAGGAGGCGCGTCTGCTGCCCTGGAAACGCGTGATCGACAACGTCGGACTCGGCCTTACCGGTGACTGGCGGCCCAAGGCCCAGCAGGTGCTGGAAGCGGTTGGTCTGGGCGAGCGCGCCAACGAGTGGCCGGCGGCACTGTCCGGTGGCCAGAAGCAGCGCGTGGCCCTGGCCCGCGCACTGATTCATGAACCGCGCCTGTTGCTGCTCGATGAGCCGCTGGGCGCACTGGATGCCCTGACCCGTATCGAAATGCAGCAATTGATCGAGGGCCTCTGGCAGAAGCACGGTTTTACCGTACTGCTGGTTACCCACGACGTCAGCGAAGCCGTCGCGACCGCTGACCGGGTCATTCTCATCGAAGACGGCCAGGTTGGTCTGGATCTGGACGTGAACCTGCCACGCCCCCGCAACAAGGGCTCGGCACGCCTCGCTTCGCTGGAGGCCGAAGTACTCAACCGCGTTCTGCAACTGCCCGAGCTGCCACCGCAGCCCGATCCCGTTTCACCGCTCCCGACGCAACTGCGCTGGGCGCTCTAACCCTGACTTCATGCCCCATTCGGGGCTACTTGTTACCCTAGGAGACTCACCATGACCATTAAAGCCATCAACGTACGTAACCAGTTCAAAGGCACCATCAAGGAAATCGTCGAAGGCGACGTACTGTCGGAAATCGACGTACAGACCGCAGCCGGCATCGTTACCTCGGTGATCACCACCCGTTCCGTGCGCGAGCTGGAACTGGGCGTGGGCAGCGAAGTGATCGCATTCGTTAAGTCCACAGAGGTGTCCATCGCCAAGCTCTGATCGCTTAGCGTGGGAAAACGGCCGGCCTTGCGCCGGCCTTTTCGTGGGTGCTGCGTAATGCCTGAGAGGCTGCTACAAGGCGAAAGCGGTCTGCTGCGGGGTTCGATCTGATCGTTCCTCACGCTCCGCGTGGGAATGCCTGCAGGGACGCTCTGCGTCCGATGTCGAGGCCTGGCGGGCGCAGAGCGCCCTGGATTGGGCTCCCACGCTGGAGCGTGGGAGCCATCATCAATCTCGTGGGAGGGGCCGGGCGGCGATCCGCTTTAGCCGCGAGCTCTTTACGCCTAGCTGGGCAAAATCGCGGCTAAAGCCTCTCCCACAAAAGCTCTGCTCACCGGCCGCTTTCGCCCCCTTGCGGTCGAACATGATGCGTCTGCAGGTGACACGCAGCAGATTTGAGCAGGTTCCTAGCGCTCTTCGCGCAACCTGGCCATCTGCCGCTCGAGCAGTGCCGGATACGGATCGAGCAGGCGCTCGACGCAGCTGGCGCCCTCGGGGCTGGCGATGGCGCGGATGCGGGCGCGCTGGCGCAGCGTGGCATCTTCACCGACGCGGCGTTCGACCAGCAGCAGGTTGCGGCTGTGCTGAGACAAGGCCAGGGCATCCTGTGCGGTTTCGCTGAGCAGCAGGTCGCCTTGACTGAGGCCCTGCAGGTCTTCGCCGAGGGTCAGGCCGAGTTGCAGGTGCAAGGTGATGCCACTGTCGGCAACCTCGATCTGCAGGGCATGGCCCAGTGCGCGCAGCAGTTCACCGCAGCAGATGGCGTGGGTCAGGTAGTCGTCCCCGCTGTCCTGATGATGGAACAGCATCAGGCTGCTGCCATCGTTAAGGGTGTACAGCTGCGCCTTGTACAGCGTCGCGGCCTTGTCCAGGCAGTTACGATAGCTTTCCAGCAGCTCCATCAGGCGCGTGCGCGGCAAGCGCCGCAGTTGTTCCTGGGCGCCTAGCTGGACGGCCAGTACGGCACTTTTCTGTGGCGCAGCAGGTGCCGCCGGGGCGAGATGAGCAGGGGTTTCGTCGCTGTCATAGAGATCGGCGAAGGCGTCATCGTCGATGTCATCGCTACGTCGGCGGCTCGGCGGATCGTAGTCGTCGACGTCGAAGCGGGTATCACGCAGATCGCGGACTTCGAACTCGGGCTCGTCGTCGTGATCGGCATCCGCGTCATGCTGGAACTGCTCGTCCAGATCATCGAGGTCGTCGAATTCCGGTTCTGGCTCCGGTTGCGGTTCTGGTTTTTCAGGCGCCAGGCGAGCTTGCAGCTGGCGCGCCAGGTCGCCGATCTCGTCCTGGCGATTGGCGCCCGGAGCGTAGTCATCAGGGTCACGCAGCCAGACGCGCATCTGCATCAGTGGTGTGGAGATTTGCCGGCCGAGGCGCAGGCTCAGCGACAACGTCAGGGCCAGCAGGATAAGGCTGAGAATACCCATGCTCTGCAGGCTGATGGTCATCGGCTGCTCGAACTGCTGCATGTCCAGGCTGATGCGCAGCTGCCCGGCCATGACCTCCTGAAAGGTGATGGGTGTTGAGTACAAACCCTCGGTTTCGCCGAGCATGCTCTTGCTTGGGCGTGTGCCGGCCTCCGCGAGAATGCGGTTGTCGACGCTGTAGATGGCTGCATGGGCCACCAACGGATTCTTCACCAGGTTGTTGAGCAGCACGTTGAGGCTGAGGATGTCGTTGGACACCAGCAGTTCGGTCGCCGAGGCCGCCGTCTGCGTGATCAGGCTGCTGCCCAGTGCTTCGGCCTGCTGCTGCATGGCCTGCTTGAACTGCATGCCGATCACCCAGGCATAGATCACCAGCGCCATGGCCACCAGCAGCAAGCTGTGACTGACGATGCGCAATGCCAGCGGCACGCGACGTTGGCGCAGTGCACGGAAAAGCAGAAGGAAGAAGTTGTCGGGTTTTACGGGGGCGGGCCGGTTCACAGAGCTCGGCTCTCGTTGACTGGAGTGGCGCGCAGTATAACGAGCGACCCGCACAGGGCAAAGCGCCGAGCGTGTTCGGGACGCATTGAAAGTGGTTAGAATGTGTCCTTTTTCACCGGCCCTGCTGCACATCGCCGTTCGGCAGGCCGTTCATAGTCCTGCGAGCCCCGGAGTACGCCTTGCGCGAAATCGTCCTGATCAACATTACCGGCGAAGATCGCCCCGGCCTCACGGCTGCCATTACCGGTGTATTGGCCCAAGGTGGCGTGAATATCCTCGACATCGGCCAGGCGGTTATCCACGACACCCTGTCGTTCGGCATCCTGGTAGAGATTCCCGACACCGAGCGCGCGTCCTCGGTGCTCAAGGACATCCTCTTCACGGCCTACAAGCTCGACCAGCAGGTGCGTTTCACGCCGGTCTCGGAAGACGACTACCAGAACTGGGTCGCCGGCCAGGGCAAGGCACGCCACAGCGTAACGCTGCTGACCCGCAAGGTCACGGCCGAGCAGTTGCAGCGCGTCAGCGCGATCACTGCCAGGTACGGGCTGAATATCGACCATATCGACCGACTGTCCGGGCGCATGCCGCTGGACATGCCGGTGGAGCAGGGCAAGGGTTGCATCGAGTTCTCGGTACGCGGCGAGCCGAGTGATCCGGCCGCTCTGCGCGCTGAATTCCTCAGCGTTGCGCAGGAGTTGAACGTCGATATCGCCTTCCAGGCCGATTCACTGTTCCGTCGCAACCGCCGCCTGGCCGTGTTCGACATGGACTCTACCTTGATCGAGGCGGAAGTGATCGACGAGTTGGCCAAGGCCGCCGGCGTTGGTGAGCAGGTATCGGAAATCACCGAGCGGGCCATGCGTGGCGAGCTGGATTTCCGCGCCAGCTTCAAGGAGCGCCTGGCGTTGCTCAAGGGGCTTGATGTTGGCGTGCTGGACGAAATCGGCGCGTCGCTGCGACTGACCGAAGGCGCCGAGAACCTGTTCGCCGAGCTCAAGCGTCTGGGCTACAAGACCGCCATTCTGTCCGGCGGCTTCACCTATTTCGCCAAGCAGTTGCAGGCCAAGCTGGGTATCGACTATGTGTTTGCCAACGAGCTGGAAGTGGTCGACGGCAAGGTCACGGGTGTCGCCATCGAGCCTATCGTCGATGCGCAGCGCAAAGCCGACTTGCTCCGCGAGCTGGCGCACAAGGAAGGTTTGCGTCTGGAGCAGACCATCGCAGTCGGCGATGGCGCCAACGACCTGCCGATGCTGGCTATCGCTGGGCTGGGGGTGGCATTCCGTGCCAAGCCGCTGGTCAAGCAGTCTGCCAAACAGGCGATTTCTACCCTGGGCCTGGATGGCCTGCTTTACCTGTTGGGGTTCCGCGACCGCGACGGTCAGGCCTGATACAGTTGCAACGGGGCAGTCGATCTGCCCCGTTGGCTCAATCGTCTGACGAGAAGTTGTAGTTCATCGACTGACTCGGGCCCTGCAGGTAGTACCCCTGAATATAGTTCGTGCCGGCCTGCCACAGGGTCGCCAGTATGCTCGCCGACTCCACGAATGGCACGATGGTCAGCTTGGCCTGGCTGTGCAGGCTCGCCAGCATGACTTTCAAGGCTTCCTGGTTGGCCGGGTCGGTCAGATCCTTGGAGAAGGAGCCGTCGACCTTGACGAAGTCGACGGGCAGATGCCTGAGCGTGTTGAACGGGTTCAGCGCACAGCCGAACTGGCTCAGGGCGATATGGCAGTGCAGGTCCTTGAGGCCCTGAGCCAGCGCTTTTACCTGTTTCAGGTAGGCGATGGCGTCGGGTTCGCTGAACTGGAACACCAGTGCATCGGAAGGCAGGCGCGCGGCTTTCAGAGCAACGCTGAGCCAGGGCAGCAGTGTCTGATCCTGCAGGCTGGCACTGGATAGATGGACGAATAGCCGTGTCGCGTGACCTTTGGAGCGGTGATCGGCGAGCAGTTTGATCGAGCTGAGAATCACCCAGCGATCGATCTTCTCACCCATTCCAGCTTCCCTGGCCACAGCGAGGAATTCCCCAGGCGGAACTTCCTGCCCCGACGGGCTTAGCAGACGCAGCAGCACTTCATAGTGTTCGTGTTCATCACCACGCAGGCTGATGACCGGCTGGAACAACAGGCGGAAGCTGTTTTTCTCCAGCGCCTGCTGCACCATGGCCACGACGCTGCCGCGGCTGGCTGCGGCTGCCAGCTCCTCGGCAGGGTCGAACAGCTTGAGAGTGCCGGGCTCGTCGAGTTCATCGGCGCAGCGCTGGGCGCGGTCGATGACTTCGCCGGCCTTGGGCGTCGTTTCGTTGAGGCCAGCGACGCCGATCGACAGGGTGGTCTGCGCAGTTCGCCCGTTGATGTCGAACAGATGCGCTTCGGTTTTTTTCAGCAGGCCTTCGAGTTGTGGGCGTTGCTGCTGCGGCGACATGCCTGTCTGCAGAACGGCAAATACATCATCACCGAAGCGCGCCAGGTGTGCATCCTGTGGAAAGTACGCGCGCAGCAGGTTGGCCAAGTCGGTCAGTAGTAGGTCGATGGCGCCGAGGCCCATTTCAGCAAGCAGCGCGGCATAGCGGTCGACGCGGATGTAGGCCAGGCTGGCCGGTTGTTCGTCATTGACGGCGCGGTGCGCTGCGGCATCCATCAATTCGATGAAGTGAGCGCGGTTATACAGGCCGGTAACCAGATCCTGGCTGCTGATTTCTCGCAGTTTCTCTTCCAGCTCGGCATTGCCAGTTTCGGCGCGAATCACCATCTGGATGCAGGGTTCGCCATCGTACGCCGCTGGAGACAGGGTGATACGTGCCGAGAAGGTGCTCTCGTCGGTGCGTACGCCTGCACAGGCCAGTTCGTTGTTGTCCTGGTGCTGGTGATTCTTCAGGAAGTCCTTGAAGGCACCCTGGTCGGCGCTGCCGATCAGGTCGATCATCGGCAGGCCTTCCAGTTCTTCGGCGTCGTCGAAGCCGAACAGTTCGAGGTAGGCGCGGTTGGCATAGATATGCATGCCGTCGTGCACATAGGCGATGGCATCGACCGAGCTGTCGAGCAGCAGTTGGCAGCGCTTCTCCGCTTCGCGCAGGGCGACCTCTGCGGCGCGGCGCGCGCGACGTTCTTCGAGGTTTACCAGTTCGCGGCGAGCGACCAGTACCAGGCGCTCATCTTCGCCCTGGGGCAGTGCATCCTGGGCACCGAGCATAAGTGCTTCGGTGACGCTGTCGGGCTCGTTGTCGGCCAGCAGCAGAATGACTGGAATGTCCTTGCCCGCACGACGAATGGACGCGAGCGCTTCATGCGGTTCCAGGCATTCACTGAGCGGCGCGCAGATCAGCAGATCCCAGTTGCTCTTGAGGGCTTCAAGCAGGTCTTCGCTGGAGCTCAGGCGGTGCACGCGGGTGGCATTGCCAGCATTGCGGAACAGGCTGACGAGACGCTCGGCCTCGTTCTGCGAGTCTTCGAGAATCAGCAGGCGGATGGTTTTCTTTTCGATGGCCATTAGCGAGGTCGAATCTGCGATAAAACAGCAGAAAAAGGCGGTAAATAAAGGGTTTCCGGCAATCTACAGCGACTTCCAGAGTGAGTCAAAGTCTTCCTCCCCGGCCGGCCGGTGGGTTCCGGAGGCTGTGACAGAGGTCGCGTGATCCGCGCTTTTTTGCTCGAGGTCGTGGTATTCGAACTGGCTGAAACTACCCGTGCTGGTCTGCTTCTGGCTCAGCACCGCACGGCGTTCCTTGCCGTTGATATTGATCAGCACTTTACTGCCTTCCTGGAAGGGCAGTCGCGGGGTGATCAGTGTCGCCGGACGGGAAATGGCAGAGATTTCGGGCAGTAACAGGGCGCGTAGGTACTGGCTGTTCTGTTCGGCCTTGCGAACCAACTGCAGGCCGCAGGGTTGCGCGTGTGGGGCAACCAGTTCGATGCCCATCTGTGTGCCGCCGCCGCGCACCTGACGAATCCAGCGCACAACCGCCACGCTCCAGCCCTGTTGCGGGTTGTCACGGATGCCCAGCAGTTCACCGGCCTGCAGTTGGTTGGGAACTTCCTTGGGCCAGGACAGGCAGTAACCGCCCGGGCTATGGTTGACGATCGACAGGGTGTAGTTGGGGTAGCTTTCGCTGGCCGCCCCCGCTTGTTCCTGCTCGCCGGCAGGCTTGGGGTATTCGATTTCTTCGAACGGTAAGCCGTGCTCCCAATCGCTGTTTCGCTGGGCATCGTGCGCGCCGGCCCAGATATCGGGCTCACCACTGAGTGGTTTGAACGAAGCGATGGTGTCTCTCTGTTGCTTGAGTATCTCGCTGAACACCCGGCCATTGGCCAAGTAGTAGTTCAGTGCGCTCATGCCTATGCACAGGGTCATGCTGCCCGTGCCCTGGGTGCGCTGGAAGGTGCGTTCGGAAATGTCACCCCAGGCAGCGGCGGCGTGTTGCAGCATGTCGGTGGTGAAACCGTCCGGCACTTGCAAGCGGGACTGGGCTCGTTCCTCGGGCTGCAGTTGCAGATGATCCTTGATGGTGTCGACCAGTGGCGTCGGGTCGATACCCAGCGCGCCGAGCAACTCGCTCGGCTGGAACAGCGAGGTATAGCGCGGCGGATCGTCCAGTTGCGGCGCCACGGCGAAGATGCTCGATGGGTGACCGCCTGCTTGCAGGTTAACCAGCGCACTCCAAGGCTCCAGCGCCTCGGCTAGGCGGGCAATGGCGCTTTGGCGCATCTGGTTGCAGCGTGAGCAGCCAATCAGCAGGGCGACGACGTAGCCTTGCTCAGTACTCAGTCCTTGGGTGTGTCTGGCCAGAGGATCGCGGATCACCACCTTATGAAGGTCTTGTTGGCGAGCGATCAGGTAGAGCTGGTGCAGCTCCAGCCACAATCCCTCGGGCACTGGGCAATACAGTTGGCTGGTACGAATCAGTGGGCCGTTGAGGCTGTGGACAGCGCGTTGCAGTGCGGTGCCGAGCAGTTGGTTACGCTCACGGTTCGGCTGCGAAACCAGCTGCGAAATAATCAGCTTGTAACCGATCGCCAGGTGGTTCTGCAGGGCCTGGCACAGGTTGGCCACTTTGCGCGGGCGTTCGTCGAGGACGATAGCCTGGTTGAGGAAGTGGCGTTCCAGATGCACGCAGACGAAATACACCTCGGGGCGCAAGAGCTCCAGCAACTGCAGGCGGTTATCCGAGGGCGTCAGCAGCTGATTGAGCTCAATCAGCGCTTGATACAACTGACGTGCGGTTTCACCAATGTTGGCCTTGGGCAGGCCGGCAATCCAGCGTTTCAGGTCGCGTGGCGTGGCATCGCAGAAAGTCAGGCCCTGCTTGGTCGGCGTCGGGACGCGGAGCAAAAGGTGGGGGCTCTGTTTATCCATCTAACTTCTGTACTCCAGCGCCAGCTTGCGAGCGAATCGTTCGGTAATCGTGAGGCGACTCTAGCAGCATCTTGCCAGCGTCGCAGCCTTTGCGGCGACGCAGATGAAGGCTGCAAGTCACGCTCGTAGCTCATTGGCCCAGCAATTGGCCCATACGCACCGGACTATTGGCACCCAGTTCCTCGGCCCACTTCACCTGCTCGGGGCCGAACAGCACGATGGCGGTGGAGCCAAGCTTGAAGCGGCCCAGCTCCGCGCCTTTCTCGAGGCTGATCGGTGCCCGAGCGGCCTCGTCGTAGCTCACGGTCTTCAGTTCCCGCTTGGGCGGCGTGATCAGGCCGGCCCAGACGGTTTCGATGGACGCGACGATCATTGCGCCAACCAGTACCACGGCCATGGGGCCGCGCTCGGTGTCGAACAGGCAAACCACGCGTTCATTGCGGGCGAACAGCTCGGGAACGTTTTCGGCGGTGGTCTGGTTCACCGAGAACAGGCGGCCAGGCACGTAGATCATTTCCTTGAGGGTGCCGGCCAGCGGCATATGCACGCGGTGGTAGTCCTTGGGAGACAGATAGACGGTAGCGAAGTCGCCACCCATGAAGGGCGCGGCGCGCTCGCTGTCACCGCCCAGCAGCTCGGTCACGCTGTAGCTGTGGCCCTTGGCCTGGAATACGCGACCATGCTCGATGCGGCCAAGCTGGCTGACGGCACCGTCGGCGGGGCAGAGTACCGCGCCAGGCAGGTTGTCCAGCGGGCGGGCGCCTTCTTTCAGGGCGCGGGTGAAGAATGCGTTGAAGTGTTCGAATGCAGTCGGATCCTCGACCTGCGCCTCACTCATGTCGACCTGATACTGCTTGGCGAACCAGGTGATCAGGCGGTTCTTGAACCAGGGCGCTCGGCATTCGGCTGCACAGCCGATCAGGCGCGACAGCAGGTGATGCGGAGTCAGGTACTGGCTGAGGATAAACAGGCGTTCTTTCATCTTTATTCCTTGGCAGCCCGGCATCTCTTGCCGGGCGAATTACAAGTGGACAGTCAAGTCGCACTCACTGTTCGACAGGTGTATCGGAAAGATTGCCCCATTCGCTCCACGAGCCGGCATAGGCCTTGACCCGTGGATAGCCCAGGGCCTTGGCCACCAGATAGGTGAAACCGGAGCGGCGATGGCTCTGGCAGTGGGTGATGATTTCCTTGTCGGCGCTCAGGCCCAACTGGTTCAACTGCTGGCCGATATCCTCGCGGATGCGCAGGCCGCGAGCGGGATCCATGCCGGCCGTCCACTCGAAGTGGATGGCGCCGGGGATATGACCACCCCTGGCTGCCTGCACCTTCTCGCCGCGGTACTCCTCCAGCGAACGGGCATCCCAGATGGCCAGGTCGTCGGCGCCCAGGCGCGACTTCAGGTAATCGAGACTGGCCGTCGGCTCGTCACTCAGCGACAGCTGCACCGGTGTGCTTTTCGGCTCGGGAATATTCTGATCAAGCGGGCGCTGCTCAGCCTCCCAGGCGGTCAGGCCACCGTTGAGGAAGTGATAGCGTTGGTGGCCGATTACATCCAGCAGCCAGATGAAGCGCCCAGCCCAGCCGCCGCCTTCATCGTCGTACACCACATAGGTGGCGTCCGGATGATGGCCAAGCTCGCTGAACAACTGCTCCAGTGCCGCCTGCTGAGGTAGCAGGCCAGGTGCCGGCGGTCTGCCCAGTTGAGTGCGTTTAGTGTCGACGGAACGGGCGCCAGGGATGTGCCCAGCTTCATAACGAGCGCGGCTGCTCAGGTCGACCAGAATCAGGCTCGGTTCTTCCAGGCGCGTAGCGAGGTGCGCGGGCTCGATGACCAGCGGCAGTTCGTCGAAGGCAGTCATGCGGGCCTCGTTGGCAGAAATGAGTACGGGATTGTAGCGCAGCCAGGGCCGGGGAAAAGAGCCGCGGTTCAGCGCTTACGTTTGCTGAACGTGTCCAGGGCACGCTCTATGCATTGCGCGGTCTTGGTGAAGGCTTGCAGAGCGGTATCGCTGATCGGTTTCCCGTGCAGGTCGGCGAACAGAACCATCACCACTCGATCATTGCTGGCCAGTGATCGAATCAACAGATATTCACTGGGTAGCAGGGCTTTCAGGTTGCCTGGGAGTAGGGCGGAAAACTGAGCGATATTGGCCGGTGTCAGGTACAGCTGCGCGGGCGCCTGCAGCAGGCGACGCAGTACCTGGCTTTGCGCCGGATCAAGAGTCAGACCGCTGGCGCTGGCATCGACGCCTACATGTTGCTGCACCTGCAAGCGGCTGTGGCTGCGGTCAGCGAGCAACATGATCTGGCGTGATAGTCCGGTCGCTTGCAGCGCCTGACGAGCGCAACGGGTGAGCTGTTCCACGTTGCTGAATGCCGTCGGCTGGGTGAGCAGTTGGGTGCACAGTTGGCGCCAGTCGGTCACTTGTGGTGTCGGTGGTTTGTTCTCCCGCAAGTGCCGTGTATTCCAGGGCCACAACAGCGCCTCGGCAGGATGCCAGAGGCCTGTGGTTTCAACCTGTCGCGCACTTTGCGCTGCATTCTGGTGAATATGCTGGTGCAGCTCCGGCAGCGGCATCTGCAAGTACAGGCTATTGAGTGTTTGCCAGCGCCGGGTGTGACTACCGTTCCAGGCGTTGTGCGCTGAGACGGCCAATGCGTTAGCCAGCAAGATGCTGTTGGCCGGCTGCATGAGCCAGCGTTGCAGGGGTGGATCGCTGTCCAGCTCCTGTTGTTGCCTTAACGGGTTGTCGTGCTGGCGGGCCAGGTGCAGTGCTTTGGCGAGTAGGCGCCGGTCGTTAATCAGCAACTGATAACCCTGAATGATCCAGGCCGGCAGGCGCCAGTGCTCAGCCAGTGCCAGGCACAATTCAACGAGGGAAATACCCAGCAGGTCGCGTTCGACCCGTGCAGGTGGCTCGCCTTTGATCAGTACCCGTTGCTCCCAGGCTTCGAACAACTGCGGATAAGCCGCCAACAATGTCCACACTGGGGAGAGGAACAGCAAGCTGCCCCAGTGGACTTCCTGCCACAAGCGGGCGAGGCGGGCGGCGAACAGGCCATTGGCTTGCTGCGTGGCGTGCTGGCTGATCAGTTGGATTTGCCGCAGCGGCTGGGGAATATCGACAACAGCCTTGGCCGGTATGCGCATCAGCAGTTCTTCGGCGCGTTTGAGGCCCAGGCGATTGAGGGCGGTTTCCAGACTTTCTGCCGCTTCACCCATGCTGCTGCTCTTGCGATTGGCTTCGCGCATCACGCAGAGCACCAGCGCCGGGCTGTCCTGCATCAGGTCGGCGATCTCGCGCAGCGAGCGGCGGCTATCACCCAGCGCGCGGCGTACCTGCTGGTGATGCTGAGTCGGGATAGGCAGTACTTGGCCATCCAACTGCTTGAGCCAGGCATCGAGGGTGCGGGGTAGCGGCGTGCTTGCGACCATGGGGATATGCCAAAATGGCTTTTTTTAGACTTAACTGACTATAGTCTCGCCCATCTCTTCCGATAAGTAGAAGGGGTGTTTCGCGCGTCCCCCCTTTCTTTTCACTTTTTTAAGTTTCCTCTATGGCCAAAATCATCGGCATCATCGTTGTCTTCGCCTGCGTCTTCGGCGGTTTCGTCGCATCTGGCGGCAAACTCATGGCGCTGGTGCATCCTTTTGAGGTGCTGATCATCGGCGGCGCCGCGCTGGGGGCGTTCCTGCAGGCCAATCCAGGCAGTATGTTCATGATCGTCTTCAAGAAATCATTGAAGATGTTCAAGTCGAAGTTCACTCACGACTACTACCTGGAAGTGCTGCGCCTGCTCTACGAGATTCTCAACAAGGCGCGCCGTGAAGGAATGATGGCCATCGAGGCCGATCTCGAAGACCCTGCAGCCAGCCCGATCTTCAGCAAGTACCCGGCGGTGTTGGGTGATGAGCGCATGGTCGCTTTCATCTGCGATTACCTGCGCATCATGTCGTCCGGCAACATGGCGCCCCACGAGTTGGAAGGCCTGTTCGATATGGAACTGGTCGGGCTCAAGGAAGAACTCGACCATCCCGCCCATGCCGTGGCGAAGATCGCCGACGGTATGCCGGCGATGGGTATCGTCGCGGCGGTATTGGGTATCGTGATCACCATGTCGATTCTTGCCGAGGCGGATAACGCGCAGATTGGTGAGAAGGTTGGTACGGCGCTGGTCGGTACCTTTCTCGGGATTCTCGCCTCCTATGGCTTTTTCGGCCCACTGGCTGCCGCGCTCGAGCATGATGCCAAGGAAGAACTGAACGTCTACGAAGCCATCAAGGCGGGTCTGGTCGCCTCAGCTTCCGGGATGCCGCCGTCGCTGGCGGTGGAGTTCTCGCGCAAGACCCTCTACCCGGCGCACCGCCCAAGCTTCAGCGAGCTTGAACAGGCAATGCGCGGGAACTAAGCACCATGGAAAACAACCAGCCGATTATCGTCAAGCGGGTCAAGAAGGTCGCAGGGGGCCACCATGGTGGTGCCTGGAAGATCGCCTTCGCCGACTTCGCCACGGCGATGATGGCCTTCTTCATGGTGATGTGGCTGATGTCCTCGGCCACGCCCGAGCAGAAGAAACTGATCTCCGGCTACTTCAAGGATCCCATCGGCTTCTCCGAAAGTGCCAGCCCCTACGTGATCGACCTCGGCGGCTCACCGACCCCGTCGCCGGATCGCACCCTCAACGATCAGCCGCAGGAATCGCCGGGTGAGCAGGCGGACGTCGACCCCAAGGATCCGGCCGAGCTGGATGCCGAGCAGGCCGAGGCCAAAGCCGAAGAGGTGGAGCGAGAGCGTCTGGAGCTGCTGCTGCAGGAACTGCAGAACAAGGTCGAGCAGGATCCGCAGTTGCAGCGTTTCAAGGATCAGATTCTGTTCGAAATCACCCAGGACGGTCTGCGCATTCAGATCGTCGATGCCGAGAACCGGCCGATGTTCGCCTTGGGCAGCGCCCAGTTGCAGCCCTATTTCGAGGACATCCTGTTCGCGCTGACCGACACCATCAAGGCAGTGCCGAACAAGATCAGCGTCAGCGGCCATACCGATGCCAAGCCTTTCGCCGGCGCTGGCGGCTTCGGCAATTGGGAGTTGTCGGCCAACCGCGCCAACGCCGCGCGTCGAGTGCTGACCGCTGCAGGTTACGACGATGCCCAGGTGGCGCGAGTGGTCGGTTATGCATCTTCGGCGCTATTCGACCGCGACGACCCCTTCAATCCGGTCAACCGCCGCATCGATATCGTGGTGCTGACCAAGAAGGCTCAGCGCACGATCGAAGGCGAGCAGGGCGGCGGCGAGCTGGCGCCCGATCCGGCGCCGGAAGCACCAGCAGGCGGCGCGACTGGTGCGCCAGCCGCTGAGCCGTTATCCAATGATCAGATGCGCGAGCGGCTGAATATCTTCGAGGACGGCACGCTGCAGATGGATCAGCCCGCTGAGTGATCCCAGGGGCTCGGTGAGTTCGAGCGCCTTTGAGGCGCTCCTGCTTGCACTCAGTATTCCGACTCCGGCAGGCTGGCCAGAATATGCCGGTAGCTGTTCATCCGTTGCGGTTGAATGCGACCGTCTTCCAGTGCCTTGAGCAGCGCGCAGCCGGGCTCGCGGTCATGCTTGCAGTCGCGGAAGCGGCAATGGCCGAGCAACTCGGCGAACTCGATGAAGCCCGCCTCCACGTCATCACGGCTGACATGCACCAGACCGAATTCCCGGATACCCGGTGAGTCGATCAACTGGCCGCCACCAGGAAAATGGAACAGCCGCGCCGTTGTGGTGGTGTGCGTGCCCTTGCCGGTCAGCTCGGACAGTGGGCCGACTCGGGTATCGACGCCCGGCAGCAGGCTGTTGACCAGCGACGACTTGCCCACACCGGACTGGCCGACGAATACGCTGATATTGCCATCGAGCTGCTGCTTGAGCTGCTCCATGCCATCACCCTCCAGGGCCGACACTTCCAGCAGCGGGTAGCCTAACTGGCGGTACACGCCGAGCAGTGCGTTCAGCGCTGTTTCGTTCTGCGCATCGATCAGATCCGCCTTGTTGAGTAGCAGCAGTGGGCGGATGCCTGCATGTTCTGCCGCAACCAGGTAACGGTCGATCAGGTTGGCGTGAGGTTCGGGCAGCGGCGCGAAGACGATGACGATCAGGTCGACGTTGGCCGCTACCGGCTTCAACTGGCCACGGGTATCCGGGCGGCACAGCTCGGTGTCGCGTGGCAGCTGGGCGACGATCACGCCAATGCCCTGATTGCCGGGGCGCCACACCACGCGGTCGCCGGTAACCAGGGTCGGCAGGTTAGCGCGCAGGTGGCAGCGGAATATCTGGCCCGACAGCTCGCCGTCCGTGGCCTCGACTTCCACCTGCACACCGAAGTGAGCGATCACCAGGCCGGTCTGTTCCGGGCCCAGGTCGCCGCCTTCCAGAGTTTCCACCACGCGGGATTCGCGTTTGGCCGCACGTGCGGCACGTTCACCCTGGATTTTTTCGATGCGCCAGTTTTGCCGGCGGTTGAGTTGGCGTTTGGCCATGGGGCTTCCGAGTTTGTGATGCGCTGAAAATGGAGGCGAGTCTAGCATGCCCGCAGAGGCGGCAATTTACCGATGCTGGCGCTAGACTGGTCATCCGTCTTCAGTGAGCCCTATCGGCATGGCTGCTTCTTATCGCGTGCTGCATCGCCTGGGTGAGCGTTATCCGGCGTTGCTGGCTCTGTTGATCCAGCTCTCTGTCACCCTCTGTATGGGGTTGGCGATTGTCGCGGTTGCTCATCTGTCTAGCTGGCGGCCCGGCCCATTGGCAGCAGGCCTGTTGCATGGCTTGCTCACTGCCAGCCTGGCTCGATGGTTCGGGCTGTCGCGCTGGTGGTGGTGGCTGAACCTGGTATTCGTGCCGGCTCTGCTGCTGGCCAGTGGCGCACCGTTGCCGTCCTGGCTGTTCCTGCTCGGTTTCCTGCTGCTGTTGCTGCTCAACTGGAACAGTTTCGGTGAGCGCGTGCCGCTGTACCTCACAGGTGCCGGTAGCCGACGCGAGCTGGCGCGGTTGCTGGAGGAGCGCGGCGAGCGCTTCGCGTTCGTCGATCTCGGCTGTGGCCCGGCGGGCACCCTGTTATGGCTGGCGCGGCGTTTTCCTCAGGCCCAGTTCACTGGCGTGGAGACCGCGCCGCTTTCCTGTGCCATCGCCTGGCTGCGCAGCATCGGTCAGCGCAATTGCCGGATTCGTTACCAGAACCTCTGGCGCAGCGACCTTGCCGCCATCGATGTTGCTTACTGCTTCCTATCCCCAGCGCCCATGCTGGCGCTCTGGGACAAAGCCCGGCTCGAACTGCCAGCAGGTGCCTGGCTGATCAGCAATACCTTCGAGATTCCTGGTGTGGCGCCGCAGCGGGTGGTGGCGTTGAAGGATTGGCGTGATTCGCGCCTGCTGCTCTGGGAGATCGACGGCGCGCACGGCGCGACGATTAGCTAGAATGGCGGCACTACAGAGGAGCGCAGCATGCAGAATCCACAGAACCTGATCTGGATCGACCTGGAGATGACCGGTCTCGACCCCGAGACGGACGTCATCATCGAAATGGCCACGATCGTCACCGATACCGAACTCAATGTGCTGGCCGAAGGCCCGGTGATCGCCGTGCACCAGAGCGATGAGCGCCTGGCCGCCATGGACGAGTGGAACACGCGCACTCACGGCGAAAGCGGCCTCACCCAGCGGGTGCGCGAGAGCCGTATCAGCCAGGCCGAGGCGGAAGCGCAGACCATCGCCTTTCTGGAGAAGTGGGTGCCGAAGGGCAAGTCGCCGATCTGCGGCAACAGCATCGGCCAGGATCGCCGTTTCCTCTATAAGTACATGCCCGCCCTGGAGGCTTACTTCCACTATCGCTATCTGGATGTCTCGACCCTGAAGATCCTCGCCGAGCGCTGGGCGCCTGGGGTCAAGGATGGCTTCGTGAAAACCGGTACGCATCAGGCGCTGGACGACATTCGTGAGTCGATCGCCGAGCTCAAGTACTACCGCCAGCACTTGCTCAAGGTCTGAGGGCTGCAGCCACAAGCTTCCAGTAAAAGGCCGTAGCCTGGGTTAGCCGAAGGCGTAACCCGTGGCTCTTGGGTTATGTAACGTCCTGGGTATCGCTGCGCTCAACCCAGGCTATGGGATAGCGCTGCTAGGCGCGCTTTGCATGTTGTTCCAGCGCCCACTGCACGTGCTCGCGCACCAGCTCCGACGGATACTCGCGGCGGGCCTCCAGCGCCTCCAGCACCGGGATGCTCGACGGTGCGTTGCCCAGGCCGACGGCCAGGTTGCGCAGCCAGCGCTCGTAACCGGCGCGGCGCAGCGGTGAGCCCTCGGTACGGCTGAGAAATTCCTCCTCGCTCCAGCGAAACAGCTCGGCCAGTTCGGCGTTGTCCAGGCTGTGTCGTGGCTGGAAGTCACCCTGCTCGGTGGCTTTGGCGAAGCGGTTCCAGGGGCAGACCATCTGGCAGTCGTCGCAGCCGAACACGCGGTTGCCGATGGGTGCGCGCAGCTCCTCGGGTATCGGGCCTTTCAGCTCGATGGTCAGGTAGGAGATGCAGCGCCGCGCATCGAGCACATAGGGGCCAACGAAGGCGGCTGTGGGGCAAACGTCCAGGCAGGCGCTGCAGCGGCCGCAGTGTTCGCTGCCGTGGGGCGCGTCCTCGGGCAGGGGGATGTCGACGAACAGTTCGCCGAGAAAGAAGTAGCTGCCGGCCTTGCGGTTGAGCACCAGGGTGTTCTTGCCGATCCAGCCCAGGCCCGACTGCTCGGCAATGGCCTTTTCCAGCACCGGCGCACTGTCGACGAAAGCGCGATAGCCGAATGGCCCGATGGCCTGCTGAATGCGCTCGGCCAGTTGTTGCAGGCGTTTGCGGATCAGTTTGTGGTAGTCGCGGCCCAGGGCATAACGCGAAACGTAGGCCTTTTCCGGCTCTAGCAGGCGTTGCGCCATCTGCGTGTCGCCGGGCAGGTAGTCCATGCGCAGCGAGACCACCCGCAGGGTGCCGGGCACCAGTTCGTCCGGATGTGAACGTTTGCGGCCATGTGCGGCCATATAGTCCATCTCGCCCTGGTAGCCGGCATCCAGCCAGCGCTGCAGGTGCGCCTCGTGTTCGCCCAGCTCCAGGCCGCTGATGCCAACCTGCTGGAAGCCCAGTTCGCGCCCCCAGTCCTTTATGGACTGGGCGAGGCTGGTGAGGTCGGGGGTGGCGTCAGTCATGCTGGGCGGGAATCTGGGATAGTCGACGTATAATTCTGCCAGACATCGGAGCACAGGCATGCGGCATTCATCAGACGATCTTCCTATCGCACTCTACAGTGCCGCCCAGGTGCGGGCGCTGGACGCTGCGCTGATCGCTGCCGGCACGCCAGGATTGGTGCTCATGCAGCGCGCTGCACACGCCATCTGGCGGGCCCTGCGCCGCAGTTGGCCGGATGCCGGTGCGGTCACTGTCGTAGCTGGGCACGGTAATAATGCCGGCGATGGTTATCTGCTGGCAGCATTGGCACTGCGTGGTGGGTGGCAGGTTCGTGTGCTGGCAGTGGCAGAGCCGCAGCGCCTGCAGGGTGACGCAGCCCTGGCGCGCGATGAAGCCGTGGCCGCCGGAGTCGAGGTGATTGCATGGGAGTCAGGGCACGAAGCGCAGGGTGTGCTGGTCGATGCGCTGCTCGGCACCGGCCTGGCAGGTGCGGTGCGCGAGCCCTACGCTGCGGCCATCGAGTGGATGAATCACAGTGGTCACCCGGTGCTGGCGGTGGATATCCCCTCGGGTCTCTGCGCCGATACTGGCCAGGTGCTGGGTGTAGCGGTCGCCGCCCAGCTCACCGTGACCCTGATCGGTCTGAAGGTCGGCCTGTTTCTGGGCCAGGCGCTCGATCATGTCGGCCGTCTGCTGTTCGACGACCTGCAGGCCGACGCGCAGATTGTCGCGAATCAGCCGTGGGCGGCGCAGCGTCTGGCCGGCGATGTTCTGCCGCACCTTCCCGCACGGCCACCAACCGCTCACAAGGGCCAGCTGGGTCATGTGCTGGTGGTCGGCGGTGATCACGGCACCGGTGGCGCCGCGTTGCTGTCGGCGCAGAGTGCCCTGCGCAGCGGTGCCGGTATGGTCTCCCTGGCGACCCGCGGCGAGCATCTCGGTGCTGCGCAGGCTCGACTGCCGGAAGTGATGAGTCTGGCGGTCGCCTCGGCCAACCAGTTGCACGGGCTTGGCGGCAAAATCACCGTGTGGGTGGTCGGGCCAGGTCTCGGCCAGAATGCCTGGGCTCGCAGCTTGATTTCGGCTGCAGCCGCGTCACCAGCTGCTCAGGTATGGGACGCCGATGCGCTCAATCTGCTCGCCGCAGGTGCCGTGAGCATTGCCCCTGGTAGCGTGATTACCCCGCACCCTGGCGAAGCGGCCCGCCTGCTCGGGATCTCGAACCAGGCGTTGCAGGCCGATCGACCCGCCGCAGCCAGGGCTCTGGCCCAGCGCTATCAAGTGGTCTGCGTATTGAAAGGCGCCGGCACGCTGATCGCCGACCCAGCGGGGCACCTGCTGGTCTGCGACAGTGGCGACCCGGTGATGGCTGGTGCCGGCCTGGGGGATGTGCTGGCCGGGCTGATCGGCGCGCTGATCGCTCAGGGTTGCACGCCATGGCAGGCCGCAAGCCTGGGCGTCTGGCTGCATGCTGGGGCGGGTGAGTACCTGGCAGGAAAAGGAAATGGTCTGGCGGCGAGCGATCTGTGCGACGCTATCCGCCATTTGTTACAGGAGCGAGCCGCTTGTCGGAAATAGAACTGTTCGCCGCCGATGAGGACGCCATGCTGGCGCTCGGCGCGCGTATCGCCAATATCACCGAAGGGCGTGGGGTCATTTACCTCGAAGGCGACCTCGGCGCGGGCAAGACCACGCTCTCGCGCGGCATGCTGCAAGGCCTGGGGCACAAGGGCGCGGTCAAGAGCCCGACCTTCACGCTGGTCGAACCATACGAAATCGGCTCGATCCGTGCTTTCCATTTCGACCTGTATCGGCTTGTCGATCCGGAGGAATTGGAGTTCCTGGGTATTCGCGATTACTTCGAAGGCGATGCCCTGTGCCTGATCGAGTGGCCGCAACGCGGCGTTGGCGTTTTGCCAAAGGCTGACATGGACATTACCATTACCCCGCGAGCGGGTGGCCGGTCGCTGCTACTTCGCAGCCATGGTGCGAAGGGTGATAGCTGGTGTGCCGCGTTGGCTGCCAGAGCATGAACAAGAAAGTGGGGGCGGGTATGCGCATAGGCGCGCGATTGATCGCGGTCGGGCTGATGTTGGCGGTCATGGCTGCCGACGTGTGGGCCGCGTCGGATGTGCGCAGCGTTCGCCTCTGGCGTGCGCCGGACAACACGCGCCTGGTTTTCGACCTTTCCGGGCCGGTGCAGCACAGTGTGTTTACCCTGACGGCGCCGGATCGCATCGTTATCGATATCAGTGGCGCCAAGCTGGTGACTCCGCTGGACAATCTCGCGCTGAGCAACACGCCCATTACCGCCGTGCGCTCGGCGCAGCGCACTGCCGATGACCTTCGGGTGGTCATCGACCTCTCATCCCAGGTCACTCCGAAGAGTTTCACCCTGGCGCCGAATCAGCAATACGGGAACCGCTTGGTCGTCGATCTGTTCGATCAGCCGTCTGATGCTGCCCCGAACCTGCCCTCGACGACTACCGCCAGTGCGCCCGTGCCGGTCACGCCGACCCAGGCGCCGCCCAAGCTGGTGCCTGTGCCCGGTGGCAAGCGCGATATCGTGATCGCCATCGATGCTGGCCATGGCGGCGAAGATCCGGGTGCTCTGGGCCCGACCAAGGGCCAGTTCGAGAAAAACGTGACCCTGGCCATCGCCAAGGAGCTGCAGCGTCAGATCAATGCCGAGAAAGGCTTCCGTGGCGAGTTGGTACGTACTGGCGACTATTTCATCCCGCTGCGTAAACGCACCGAGATCGCCCGCAAGAAGGGCGCCGACCTGTTCGTTTCCATTCACGCGGATGCCGCACCTCGCGCTGCAGCTTTCGGCGCGTCGGTGTATGCCTTGTCGGATCGCGGCGCTACTTCGGAAACCGCGCGTTGGCTGGCCGATTCGGAAAATCAGTCTGACCTGATCGGTGGTGCCGGCAACGTCAGCCTCGAGGACAAGGATCGGATGCTGGCCAGTGTGCTACTCGATCTGTCGATGACGGCCTCGCTGTCGTCCAGCTTGAACGTCGGGCAGAAGGTCTTGGGGCAAATGGGGCAGATCACCCCGCTGCACAAGCGGCGAGTTGAGCAGGCGGGCTTCATGGTGCTGAAGTCTCCGGACATCCCCTCGATCCTGGTGGAGACCGGATTCATCTCCAACCCGAACGAAGCACGCAAACTATTTACGGCCTCGCATCAGCGCACGCTGTCGCGCTCAATCGTTACGGGCGCCAAGCAGTTCTTCGAGCAAAATCCGCCGCCTGGTACCTACATCGCCTGGCTGCGTGACAACGGCAAGATCGCCCAGGGGCCGCGCGAACATGTGGTTACTTCCGGCGAGAGCCTGGCGTTGATCGCTCAGCGTTACCAGATCAGCCTGTCCACGCTGCGCAGCGCGAACTCGCTGAAAAGCGACGTGATCAAGGTCGGCCAGACGTTACAGATCCCCGCTACTTCACTGGCTGCCCAGCCATGAGTGAAGCGATGCGCATCCAGCTGCTGAGCCCGCGGCTGGCGAACCAGATCGCCGCCGGTGAGGTGGTCGAACGCCCTGCCTCGGTGATCAAGGAGCTGCTGGAGAACAGCCTGGACTCTGGTGCCAGGCGGATCGAAGTAGATGTCGAACAGGGTGGCGTCAAGCTGCTGCGGGTGCGTGATGACGGTCGCGGCATCGCCGCCGATGACCTGCCTTTGGCCCTGGCTCGTCACGCCACCAGCAAGATTCGCGAGTTGGAGGATCTTGAGCAGGTCATGAGCATGGGCTTTCGCGGTGAGGCCCTGGCATCGATCAGCTCGGTCGCACGGTTGACCCTCACCTCGCGCACAGCCGATGCCGATCAGGCCTGGCAGGTGGAGACCGAAGGCCGCGACATGCAGCCGCGCGTTCAGCCCGCCGCGCACCCGGTCGGCACCTCGGTGGAAGTGCGTGACCTGTTCTTCAACACCCCGGCGCGCCGCAAATTCCTGAAGGCCGAGAAGACCGAGTTCGATCACTTGCAGGAAGTGATCAAGCGGCTGGCGCTGGCCCGTTTCGACGTGGCCTTTCACCTGCGCCACAACGGCAAAAACATTCTCTCGCTGCACGAAGCCAACGACGACGCCAGTCGCGCCCGGCGTGTGGCTGCGGTCTGCAGCTCTGGCTTTCTGGAGCAGGCGCTGCCCATCGACATCGAACGCAACGGCCTGCACCTGTGGGGTTGGGTCGGCTTGCCGACGTTCTCTCGTAGTCAGGCGGATCTGCAGTACTTCTATGTCAACGGTCGCATGGTGCGCGACAAGCTGGTCGCCCATGCAGTGCGTCAGGCATACCGCGACGTGCTGTTCAACGGTCGTCACCCGACCTTCGTGCTGTTTCTGGAGATCGATCCGACAGCGGTGGATGTGAACGTGCATCCGACCAAGCACGAAGTACGCTTCCGTGAGGGGCGCACGGTGCATGACTTCCTCTACGGCACCCTGCATCGGGCGCTTGGCGAAGTGCGGCCTGAGGATCAGTTGGCCACACCGGCCGCCGTCGAAACCATGCTGCGCCCTACCGGTCAGGCGGCTGGCGAGTTCGGCCCGCAGGGTGAGATGGGTCTGGCTGCCAGCGTGCTGGAGCGGCCTGCGGAGTCCGTCTGGCGTTCGCCGGGCGCCGGCTATCAGGGGCAGCGCAGCGAGTCGTCGCTACCTGCGGCGGAAGCTCAAGGTGTGTATCGGGAGTTCTTTGCGCCGATGCCGGCAGGCAGTGCGCCTGTCTCATTGCCGGAAGCACAGGGCGATATTCCGCCGCTGGGCTATGCCATCGCTCAGCTCAAGGGTATCTACATTCTTGCCGAAAGCGCTCATGGCCTGGTGGTCGTGGATATGCACGCCGCCCATGAACGCATCATGTACGAGCGTCTCAAGGTAGCGATGGCTAGCGAGGGGCTGCGCGGCCAGCCATTGCTGGTGCCGGAATCCATCGCGGTGAGCCAGCGCGAGGCGGATTGTGCCGAAGAGCATGGCCAGTGGTTCCAGAAACTGGGCTTCGAGCTGCAGCGCCTGGGCCCGGAAACCCTGGCGATCCGGCAGATCCCGGCGCTGCTCAAGCAAGCCGAGGCGACACGTCTGGTCAGTGATGTGCTTTCCGATCTGCTCGAATACGGTACCAGCGATCGTATCCAGGCTCACCTCAACGAACTGCTGGGCACCATGGCCTGTCATGGCGCGGTGCGCGCCAATCGCCGTCTCACCCTGCCGGAGATGAATGGCTTGTTGCGCGACATGGAGCAGACCGAGCGCAGTGGTCAATGCAACCACGGCCGGCCGACCTGGACGCAGATGAGCATGGATCAGCTGGACAAATTGTTCATGCGCGGCCAGTAACCCGCGCGCCGCGCTTGCGAGCGGCAATCCATGCCCTGAAAATGCGCCGCCGTTCATTCGAGTCTTGCCGATGTCCTTCCTTCCACCTGCGATCTTCTTGATGGGCCCGACCGCTGCCGGCAAGACCGATCTGGCCTTGGCATTGGCTCAGGTTTTGCCCTGCGAGCTGGTCAGCGTGGACTCCGCGCTGGTCTATCGAGGGATGGATATCGGCACGGCCAAGCCGGACAAGGCCACTCTTGAGGCGTTTCCTCATCACTTGGTCGACATCCGCGACCCCGCTGACGCTTATTCGGCAGCTGAATTTCGCTGCGATGCGCTGGCTGTCATGGCCGAGATCACCGCGCGCGGGCGTATTCCGCTGCTGGTGGGCGGCACCATGCTCTACTTCAAAGCCTTGTTTGATGGCCTGGCCGATATGCCAGCAGCCAATGCCGAGGTACGGGGCGAGCTCGATGCGCGTGGGCAGCGCGAAGGTTGGGGTGCGTTACATGAGGCGTTGCGAGCTGTGGATCCGCAGTCAGCGGCGCGTATTCACCCTAACGACCCTCAGCGATTGGTGCGTGCCCTGGAAGTCTTCCAGGTCAGCGGCATGACCATGACCGAGTTGCGTCGGCGGCAGAATGAAGCCAGCTCAGGAGAGGCGCGTTTCCCCTATACTGTGGCGCAACTGGCCATCGCGCCCGCCCAACGGCAGATGCTTCACGAGCGCATCGCACAACGATTTGATCTGATGCTGGAACAGGGCTTTGTTGCTGAGGTCGAACGCCTGCATCAACGTGGAGACCTGCACGCTGAGCTGCCGTCGATAAGGGCGGTGGGCTACCGGCAAGTATGGGAACATCTGGAGGGCCGCCTGAGTGCGCCGCTGATGCGTGAACAGGGTGTCATTGCCACCCGCCAATTGGCTAAACGGCAGTTCACGTGGTTGCGTAGCTGGGAGAATTTGCACTGGCTTGATAGTCTCGATTGCGACAATCTGCCACGTGCCTTGAAATACTTGGCGACGGTCTCCATATTGAGCTGAGACCTTGCCGCGGGCCGTCTATCCTTGAGGGTGGCGTGCCAAAGCTGTTCGTTGCTTAATCAAATGTTCAAAACCTATTTAATTATTGATCCATTAAGGAGTGCGGCACATGTCAAAAGGGCATTCGCTACAAGACCCTTACCTCAACACCCTGCGTAAGGAACGCGTCCCGGTTTCTATCTATCTGGTCAATGGCATCAAGCTGCAGGGGCAGATTGAGTCTTTCGATCAGTTCGTCATCCTGCTGAAGAACACCGTCAGCCAGATGGTTTACAAGCACGCTATCTCCACTGTGGTGCCGAGCCGTCCGGTTCGTCTGCCAAGTGTTTCCGATACTGATCAGGCTGAGTCCGAGCCAGGCAACGCTTAATCCAGGGGGCTGCATTGTTCTTCGAGCGCCATGAAGGGGGTGAACGGGCCATCCTGGTTCATCTGGATAGCCAAAACACCGAGGCGAGCGAGGATCCCCAGGAGTTTCAAGAGCTGGCACTTTCCGCTGGTGCCGATGCAGTGGCTTTTTTCAGTGTGCCGAATAGTCGGCCCACTGCGAAGTTCCTCATTGGCAGCGGCAAGGTGGAAGAGCTGCGTGATCAGGTAAAGGCACACGAGGCCGACCTGGTCATCTTCAATCATGTCCTTACGCCCAGTCAGGAGCGTAACCTCGAGCGTGTTTTCGAGTGTCGCGTGCTTGATCGTACCGGACTGATTCTCGATATTTTCGCCCAGCGCGCACGTACTCACGAAGGTAAGTTGCAGGTCGAGCTGGCTCAGCTCGACCACATGAGTACGCGTCTGGTACGTGGCTGGACTCACCTTGAGCGGCAGAAAGGTGGTATCGGTCTGCGTGGTGCAGGTGAAACCCAGCTTGAAACTGATCGACGCCTGCTGCGCGTGCGCATTCGCCAGATCAAGCAGAAGCTGGAGAAGGTGCGTAGTCAGCGCGAGCAGGCACGTCGTGGGCGCAAGCGCGCCGATATCCCCTCCGTTTCTCTGGTCGGTTATACCAACGCCGGCAAGTCCACGTTGTTCAACGCGCTGACCGAGTCGGATGTTTACGCCGCTGATCAACTGTTCGCCACCCTCGATCCGACTCTGCGTCGTTTGCAGCTCGACGATCTTGGGCCGGTGGTGCTGGCTGATACCGTGGGTTTCATTCGTCACCTGCCACATAAACTGGTCGAAGCCTTCCGGGCCACGCTTGAGGAGTCGAGCAACTCGGATCTGCTGCTGCACGTGATTGATGCTCACGAGCCTGAGCGTACCGCGCAGATCGAACAGGTGTTGGCGGTGCTGGGGGAAATCGGTGCCCAGAACCTGCCGGTGCTCGAGGTTTACAACAAGCTCGATCTACTGGAAGGTGTCGAGCCGCAGATTCAGCGTAATGCGGATGGTCGACCTGAGCGCGTCTGGTTGTCAGCCCGTGACGGTCGCGGTCTATCGCTGCTCAAGCAGGCTGTAGCTGAGCTGCTGAGTGATGATCTGTTCGTGGCTACCTTGCAACTGCCTCAGCAACTGGCGCGCCTGCGGGCGCAGTTCTTCGAGCTCGGAGTGGTGCAGCAGGAATCCTATGCCGATGATGGTAGCAGTCTCTTGCAGGTGCGCATTCCGCGAGTCGAATTGAACCGATTGGTCAGCCGCGAAGGTCTGCAGCCGCTAGAATTCATCGAGCAACACACTTTGCAATAAAGCCTGCGGCGGTGATTTTGCCGCTGGAAGCGGGCATTCTGTAGCATTGGCGGGCGCGCCGTCTGGCGCGTCTTTGCTTTATTAGTATGGAGAGCGCTATGGCTTGGAATGAGCCGGGTGGCAATTCGAACAATCAGGATCCCTGGGGTGGCGGCGGTCGTCGTGGTAACGGCGGCGGTGGCGGCGGTGACCGCAAGGGACCACCGGATCTTGACGAAGCCTTCCGCAAGCTGCAGGACAAACTCAATGGTTTGTTCGGTGGCGGCAAGAAACGCGGCAGTGACAACAATGGTTCCAGAGGCAAGGGTGGCGGTTTCGGCCTGCTGTTCGTTGCGCTGGCCGTCGTGGGCGCCTTTTGGCTGTACAACGCTATCTATGTGGTCGATGAGCAGGAACAGGCCGTCGTGCTGCGTTTCGGTAAATACCACGAGACGGTTGGCCCGGGTCTGAACATCTATTTCCCGCCGATCGATCGCAAGTTCCAGGAAAACGTCACCCGTGAGCGTGCCTACAGCAAGCAAGGGCAGATGCTGACCGAAGACGAAAACATCATCGAAGTGCCGCTGACTGTGCAGTACAAGATCAGCAATCTGCAGGACTTCGTACTGAACGTCGACATGCCGGAAACCAGCCTGCAGCACGCGACCGACAGTGCCGTGCGCCACGTGGTGGGTTCCACCGAGATGGATCAGGTGCTGACCGAAGGCCGTGAGCAAATGGCCGGTGACGTGCGTGAGCGTCTGCAGCGTTTCCTCGATACTTACCGCACCGGTATCACCGTGACTCAGGTGAACCTGCAGAGCGCCGCGGCGCCGCGTGAAGTGCAGGAAGCCTTCGATGACGTGATTCGTGCCCGTGAAGACGAGCAGCGTGAGAAAAATCAGGCTGAAACCTACGCCAATGGCGTGGTGCCGGAAGCTCGCGGTCAAGCGCAGCGTTTGATCGAGGATGCCAGTGGTTACCGTGATGAGGTGGTCTCGCGCGCTCAGGGTGAGGCGGATCGTTTCACTGCGCTGGTCGCTGAGTACCGCAAGGCTCCAGAGGTAACTCGTGAGCGTCTGTACCTGGACACCATGCAGCAGATGATGAGTAACACCAGTAAGGTGATGGTGACTGGCGACAAGGGGCAGAACAACCTGCTTTACCTGCCGCTGGACAAGATGATCGACAGTCGTGGTGGCAGCAGCACGTCCAATAGCGTCTCCGGCGCGGGTGCGGCAGATCTTGGCGCGCGCGTAGGTAACAATGTAGGGCCGAGCGACCCACGTACAAGGGAGGGCCGTTGATGAGCAATAAATCACTGGTGACCCTGATCGTAGGGGTTGTGCTGGCGCTGATCGCCTGGAGCAGCTTCTACATCGTGGCGCAAACCGAGCGTGCGGTGCTGTTGCAGTTCGGTCGTATTGTCGAGCCGGATGTGCAGCCTGGTCTGCACGTCAAAATTCCTTACGTCAACCAGGTACGCAAGTTCGATGCTCGTCTGCTGACGCTCGATACCGTCAATTCGCGCTTCCTGACACTTGAGAAGAAAGCGTTGATGGTCGATGCCTACGCCAAGTGGCGTGTGCTGGATGCCGAGCGTTACTACACCGCAACATCGGGTATGAAGCAGATCGCGGATGAGCGTCTGTCGCGTCGTCTCGAAGCATCGCTGCGTGACCAGTTCGGTAAGCGCACCCTGCATGAGTCGGTATCTGGCGAGCGTGATGCGTTGATGGCTGACGTGACTGCATCGCTCAATCGTGCGGCGCAGCGTGAGCTGGGTATCGAGGTGGTGGACGTTCGCGTCAAGGCCATCGACCTGCCCAAGGAAGTCAACCGCAGCGTATTCGATCGTATGAGTTCGGAGCGTGAGCGTGAGGCTCGCGAGCATCGCGCCAAGGGTAAGGAACTGGCTGAAGGTATTCGCGCCGACGCTGATCGTCAGCAGCGTGTACTGCTCGCTGAAGCCTATCGGCAGGCCGAGGAGCTGCGTGGTGAGGGTGATGCCCAAGCCGCTGCTATCTACTCCAAAGCCTACGGTCAGGATCAGGAGTTCTATTCCTTCTACCGCAGTATGAACGCCTATCGTGAGAGCTTCTCCGACAAGCGTGATGTGCTGGTGTTGGATCCGAGCAGCGAATTCTTCCGTTACCTGGAAAAATCGCGGCCCTGAAAAGGCGGCCACAGACGGCAAGCAGCAGGCGACGGTATGGCGGGTGACCGCTTGTAGCCTGAAGCTTGTGGCCTGTGGCCTCAGCCGTGGTATGATGCGGCAGCCGGGAAAATCCCGGCTTTTTTACGCCTGTGGGAATCATGCGGCACGAACTGAGCGTTACGTTCTGTCTTTCAAGGCTTTTGACCTTGCCCCTTTCCGCGCCGCTGGCGTGGGGGCTTCGTGCAATCAATTCACTGATCGTCTCGATGCCCGTTCCTGGAGCTGACCGGCCTGTTGCCGCGTTCGGCCTTCCATCCGCTTCACTGAAGGCTTGTGCCGCCCGAATCAAGAGGGAAATGGCGAAATGGCGACCGTAGACCGCTGGCTGCTGCCAGATGGGATCGAAGAAGTATTGCCTCCGGAAGCGGCGCGCATCGAAGTTGCGCGTCGTCAGGTGTTGGATCTGTTCCAGCGCTGGGGCTATGAATTCGTGGTAACCCCTCATATCGAGTACCTGGAGTCGCTGTTGACCGGCGCCGGGCAGGATCTGGATCTGCGCACCTTCAAGGTGACCGATCCGTTGTCCGGCCGGCAGATGGGCTTTCGCGCCGACATCACGCCGCAAGTGGCACGCATCGATGCGCATACGCTGCGTCGCGAGGGCCCGAGCAGGCTCTGCTATGCCGGTAGCGTGCTGCATGCGCAGCCGCGTGCGCTGACTACTTCGCGCAGTCCGATCCAGCTTGGCGCCGAGTTGTATGGCGATGCCAGCCCGGCCAGCGACGTCGAAGTGATCAGCCTGCTGGTCGATACCCTGGAGTTGGCCGAGGTGCCGGATGTGCACATGGATCTTGGTCATGTCGGTATCTACCGCGGTCTGGCGCGTGCCGCCGAGCTGTCCGGGGAGGTCGAGCAACAGCTGTTCGACGCCTTGCAGCGCAAGGCCATGGACGAGATCGATGCCCTGACCGACTCGCTCCCGGACGCACTGCGGCGCATGTTGCGTGCGCTCGGCGAGTTGTGTGGCGGGCGTGATGTGCTGGATCTGGCTCAGGCCTGTCTGGTCGAGGCGCCGGATGACGTGCACGCTGCGCTGGATGATTTGCTGGCCATCGCCGATGCGCTGGAGTTGCGTTATCCGGAGCTGCCGCTGTACTTCGACCTGGGCGAGCTGCGTGGTTATCACTACCACACGGGTGTGGTGTTCGCCGCGTTCGTGCCGGCCGTTGGCCAGGCGATCGCTCAGGGCGGCCGTTATGACGACATTGGCGCTGACTTCGGTCGCGCTCGCCCGGCCACCGGCTTCTCCACCGACCTGAAGACGCTGGTAAGTCTGGGCAATATGCCGCTCGGCGAAGAGCCCGCTGGCATCTGGTCCCGGACAGCCATGACGTTTACCTGTGGCAGGCGGTTCGTCGTCTGCGCGCCGAGGGTGAGCGTGTGGTACAGGCATTGCCGGGTCAGGAGCTGAGCGAGGCCGAGCAGGCCCGCTGTGATCGCCAACTGTTATTGCGTGACGGTCGCTGGCAAGTGCTGGCACTGGACTGAGCGACCGCTGTGGTCGTCTATTCTGAATTACTTTCGCCGGCCGTGACCGGCTCAAGCTTGCGCGAAGAGGACAAGTGTTATGGGTAAGAATGTCGTCGTCCTGGGCACCCAGTGGGGTGATGAGGGCAAAGGCAAGATCGTCGATCTGCTGACCGAGCATGCGGCCGCCGTAGTGCGTTATCAGGGTGGCCACAATGCGGGTCACACCCTGGTGATCGATGGTGAAAAGACCGTATTGCACCTGATTCCGTCGGGCGTGCTGCGCGAAGGCGTGCAGTGCCTGATCGGCAATGGCGTGGTGGTTGCCCCCGATGCTCTGCTGCGTGAGATCAACAAGCTGGAAGAGAAGGGCGTCCCGGTACGCGAGCGCCTGCGTATCAGCCCGTCTTGCCCGTTGATCCTGTCCTATCACGTCGCCCTGGATCAGGCGCGCGAGAAGGCCCGCGGCGAGTTGAAGATCGGTACTACTGGTCGCGGTATCGGCCCGGCCTACGAAGACAAGGTCGCACGTCGCGGTTTGCGCATCGGTGATTTGTTCCACCGCGAGCGTTTTGCCGCCAAGCTGGGCGAGTTGCTGGACTACCACAACTTCCAGCTGGTGAATTACTACAAAGAGCCGGCTATCGATTTCCAGACCACTCTGGATCAGTGTATGGAATACGCCGAGCTGCTCAAGCCGATGATGCTCGACGTCACTGCCGAGCTGCACAATCTGCGTCGTGCTGGCAAAGACATCATGTTCGAGGGCGCCCAAGGCTCCCTGCTGGATATCGACCACGGTACCTATCCGTACGTGACCAGCTCCAACACCACTGCTGGCGGTATCGCCACTGGTTCGGGTGTGGGTGCGATGTTCCTGGACTACATCCTCGGCATCACCAAGGCTTACACCACGCGTGTGGGTTCTGGCCCGTTCCCGACTGAGTTGTTCGACGATGTGGGTGCGTTCCTGGCCAAGCGTGGCCACGAGTTCGGTGCGACCACCGGCCGTGCACGTCGTTGCGGCTGGTTCGACGCGGTTATCCTGCGTCGTGCTATCGATGTGAACAGCATCTCGGGTCTTTGCCTGACCAAGCTGGACGTGCTCGATGGGCTGGAAACCATCAACATCTGCGTTGGCTACAAGAACCAGGGTGGTGCGGTGATCGACGCTCCGACCGACGCTGACAGCTACATCGGTCTGGAGCCGGTGTACGAAGAGATGCCGGGCTGGAGCGAGTCGACCCTGGGTGCCAAAACCCTGGAAGAGCTGCCGGCTAACGCTCGTGCCTACATCAAGCGTGTGGAAGAGTTGGTTGGCGCGCCAATCGACATCATCTCCACCGGGCCGGATCGCAACGAGACCATCGTGCTGCGCCATCCTTTCGCCTGAGTGTCGGCGGCTCCCCTCGGAGTCGTGAGCACGTCATGAAAACGGGTCGCCTTTGTGCGGCCCGTTTTCATTTTGCTGGCACTTATACTCGGGTTGATGTGGCGATGTGCTGTCATTCGGCACGCGCCTTGCTTTGTCATTATCCTACCTTGAAGTTGCCGCTGCTCTGGCGGTCGGAGGATTTCCCGTGGTTGCTGTTCTGTCGCTATTTCGCAGTCGTCTATTGCTGCCGGTGTTCATTGCGCTGGGTATCGCGCTGTTCGTTCAGGTGCTGCTGGTATTGGCGTTGACCCGTAGTACGGTAGACCGCCTGGTGACTGATCTGGAGCGGCAGCTGGGCAGCGATGCCGGGCGCCTTTCCAGTGAGCTGGAACAGGCTAATCAGGAGGTCTCTGCGAGTCTGGGCGGGCTCTCGGTGCGTACTCGGGAGAGTCTTTCTGCGGGGCTTTCGAGTCGGCTGGGTGACGAGCGTGTGCAAATACGTGCCAGTCTGGAGAAAAGCCTGAAGGATTCCGCCAATGATCTGGCGCAATTGCTCGCTGCTGTGGCGCCGCGAGCCATGTGGGATTCCGATGTGCCGGCGCTGTCCGAGTTCGCGCGGCGTGCGCAGCGTAACCCCAATGTGCTTTTCGTCATCTACGACGATGCCGAGGGTAACCATTTGACCCGTTACCTCAACCGCCAGAACGAGCAGGTCAAGGCCATGCTCGAGAAAGGGGCGGGTGAGCGCGCGTTGGATAAGGTCATCGACGCTGCCAAGAGCGATCCTACCGTGTACTTCGTCGAAGCCGGTATCAGTCCCAACGGGGTGGAGATTGGCAAAGTGCTGATGGGCGTGTCCACGTCCGCCATCGATGCCGAGCTGGCTGCTATCGATTCACGCTTCGAGGCGTTGCTGGCCAGCGGCGGTCAGTTGGTTGCCGATAGCCTTGCCGGTGCTTCCACCGATAGCGCCGCTGCATTGTCGGCGCGCCTGGCTGCGGCGCAGCAGGCGGCGCAAGGGATGTCGGCCAATACCAGTGCGGCAGTCGATGCGGCGGCCTCGAATTTGCGTTGGCGCATCGGGCTGGGGCTGGCTGTGGTCGGTCTGGGGGTGCTGCTGGCTCTGGCCATCGTGCTCGGTCGCCGCGTGGTGGTGCGTTTGCGTACCTTGATCGCCGCGCTCGACGACCTGGCGGCGGGCGAGGGTGACCTGACCCGGCGTATCGAGATCGACAGTCGTGACGAAGTCGGTGAAATGGCGTCGGCGGTCAATCGTTTCGTCGCCAAATTGCAGCCCATCGTGCGCGAGGCTGGCGAGGTGGCCGTGCGTACCGGTCAGGAAATCAGTGCGTTGACGGCGCGTAGCGCTGCGGCAGAGTCCGCAGCGAAAAGGCAGCGGGATGAGGTGGCGGCCAGCCTGCAGGCGCTGGCGGCGATGGCCGACGAAGCGCAAGCCGAGAGTCGCGCCATGCAGGAAGCTTTGCAGAGGGTCGAGGCGATTCGTCAGGCAACCCAGGAAAATGCCACCATCGCCAAGCGGGTCGGGGGTTCCATTGAGGAGCTGGTTCAGCGCGTTGATGCTGGCTCGGCGGTAATCGAGCGGCTGGCCAAGCAGAGCGAGCAGATTGAGGTGGTGCTGACGGTTATCCGCTCTATCGCCGAGCAAACCAACTTGCTCGCCCTGAATGCCGCGATCGAGGCGGCGCGTGCGGGGGAGAGTGGTCGCGGTTTCGCTGTAGTGGCTGACGAGGTGCGGGCGTTGGCCAGCAAGACTCAGCAGTCGACCGGCGATATCCAGTCGCATATCGTTGCCTTGCAGCAGGGCGCTCGCGAGGCGGTTAGTGCGATTGCCCAGGCCGGTCAGCAGGCTGATCAGGGGCTGGCGGCGCTGCGCGAAAGTGCGCGTATTCAGCAGGCTGTGCAGTGTTCCGTGGAGGACGTGCATGGCGCGATCAATACGGCGACCCAGGCGGCGGCTCACCAGGCCGAAGGCGCCGATGCGGTGCGCGGGCGAGTCGAGGTGATTCATTCCGAGGCTCAGCGTGCGGCCGAGGCGGTGGCCGCGACGGCCAATAGCGGTCGCGTGCTCGATGGTCTGGCAGGACAGTTGAAGGCCAGCCTCGGGCAGTTCAAGGTTTAAGCTGGCGTCGCTGTTGAAACGGGCCTGGCGATTGTCGGGCCTCTTCGTTATTGCCTGCAGCAAGCATTTTTCTGCAGGCAATAAAAAACCGAGCCATTGGCTCGGTTTTTTGAATTTGGTGCCCAGGAGAAGACTCGAACTTCCACGACCTTGCGGTCACTGATACCTGAAACCAGCGCGTCTACCAATTCCGCCACCTGGGCACTGCAGTAATGTTCACCGTTGCCGGTACGGATCATTACGTCCGTTATTTGCAAAGTAGGTTATCAAGCTACTTCACGAAATTTGGTGCCCAGGAGAAGACTCGAACTTCCACGACCTTGCGGTCACTGATACCTGAAACCAGCGCGTCTACCAATTCCGCCACCTGGGCACTGAAACGGATGATTGCTCATCTATTCCGTGTTACAACGTCTCCTCGACGCTGTGGGCGCGAACTATACGGTCGTGCTTTTACCTTGTAAACCCCTGTCAGCGAAAAATTAATCGTGTCGAAAGCTGACCCGAAGGGCGCTTTCGCGCTTCAATAGACACATGGCAAAACCGATTCTATAGATAAGGTGAACAGGTTCTAATGGCCGATTGGCAATCCCTCGATCCCGAGGCCGCTCGTGAAGCGGAAAAGTATGACAACCCCATCCCTAGCCGCGAGCTGATTCTTCAGCACTTGGCTGAGCGCGGCTCCCCCGCCAACCGTGAGGAGCTGCTCGACGAGTTAGGGCTGGCCAGCGAAGAGCAGGCCGAGGCGCTGCGTCGCCGGCTGCGCGCCATGGAGCGCGACGGTCAGTTAATTTATACGCGCCGCGGCACATATGCGCCCGTGGATAAGCTCGACCTGATCCTCGGTCGTGTCAGCGGCCACCGTGACGGCTTCGGCTTTCTGGTGCCCGATGATGCCAGCGATGATCTGTTTCTTAGCCCGGCACAGATGCGCATGGTATTCGATGGTGACCGCGCACTGGCCCGGGTTTCCGGCCTCGACCGCCGTGGTCGTCGCGAAGGCGCGATTGTCGAAGTGATCTCCCGTGGTCACGAGACCATCGTTGGCCGTTATTACGAAGAGAGCGGTATCGGCTTCGTGATCCCCGACAACCCGAAGATCCAGCAAGAAGTGCTGGTGACGGCGGGCCGTAATGGTGGCGCCAAGCAGGGGCAGTTTGTCGAAGTAACGATCACCCACTGGCCAACACCGCGCTTTCAGCCCCAGGGCGACGTGACCGAAGTGGTCGGCAACTACATGGCGCCGGGCATGGAGATCGACGTGGCGTTGCGCAGCTACGACATTCCTCATGTCTGGCCCGAAGCTGTGGTCAAGGAAGCGCGCAAGCTCAAGCCGGAAGTCGAAGAGAAGGACAAGGAAAATCGTGTCGACATGCGGCACATCCCCTTCGTCACCATCGATGGTGAAGATGCGCGCGACTTCGACGATGCGGTGTACTGCGAAAAGAACGGCGGCAACTGGCGGCTGTTCTCGGGCGGCTGGAAGCTTTACGTCGCTATCGCCGACGTCTCGCATTATGTGAAGGTCGGCTCGGCGCTGGATGCTGAGGCTCAGGTGCGTGGCAACTCGGTGTACTTCCCGGAGCGGGTCATCCCGATGCTGCCGGAAGAGTTGTCCAACGGCCTGTGCTCGCTGAATCCGCAAGTCGACCGTCTGGCCATGGTCTGCGAGATCACCATCTCCAAGACCGGCAAGATGACTGACTATCAGTTCTACGAGGCGGTTATTCACTCCCACGCGCGCCTGACCTACAACAAGGTCAGCGCCATGCTCGAGCAGCCGAAGAGCAGCGAAGGCAAAGCGCTACGCAACGAATATAAAGAAGTGCTGCCGCACCTCAATCAGTTGTATTCGCTGTATCAGGTGCTGCTGGCGGCGCGTCATGAGCGTGGTGCGATTGATTTCGAAACCCAGGAAACTCGCATCATTTTTGGCGCCGGACGCAAGATCGCGGAGATTCGTCCGACTCAGCGTAACGATGCTCACAAGCTGATCGAGGAGTGCATGCTGGCGGCCAACGTGGCCACTGCAGCGTTCATGCAGAAGCACGGCATTCCTGCGTTGTACCGCGTGCACGACGGCCCGCCGCCGGAGCGCCTGGAAAAACTCAAGGGGTTCCTCACCGAGCTGGGCCTTTCTCTGCACCGTGGCAAGTCCAAGGACGGCCCGTCGCCCAAGGACTATCAGGCACTGCTGGAGAGCGTCCGTGGGCGTCCGGATTATCAACTGATCCAGACCGTGATGCTGCGCTCGCTGAGTCAGGCGGTGTACAGCGCCGACAATCAGGGTCACTTCGGCCTGAATTACGACGCTTACGCGCACTTCACTTCGCCGATTCGTCGTTATCCGGATCTGCTGATTCATCGTGCTATTCGCAGCGTGATCCGCTCCAAGCAGGACACGCCTCACGTTCAGCGTGCCGGCGCGGTCAGCATGCCCAAGGCGCGTATCTATCCGTATGACGAGCCGATCCTTGAGCAGCTTGGCGAGCAGTGCTCGATGTCCGAGCGGCGTGCCGACGAGGCCACGCGTGACGTGGTCAACTGGCTCAAGTGCGAGTTCATGAAGGATCGCGTTGGGGAAACCTTCCCCGGTGTGATTACCGCAGTGACTGGCTTCGGTCTGTTCGTCGAGCTCAAAGATATCTACGTCGAAGGCCTGGTGCATGTCACCGCGCTGCCGGGCGACTACTACCACTTCGATCCTGTGCATCATCGCCTCGCCGGTGAGCGCAGTGGCCGCAGTTTCCGACTTGGCGACAGCGTTTCGGTGAAGGTCATGCGCGTCGATCTAGACGAGCGCAAGATCGATTTCGAGATGGCCCAGGGTGTTGATGAAGCGCCGGCAACTCGCAAGCGTAGTGCCTCTGGTCGAGACAGCCGTGGCAGCAAGAGTTCGCGAACTGGTTCTACCAGCAACACGGACGTGCAGAAAAGCCGTGATGTGAAGAAGGCGCTGCTGGCCGATTCCAAATCGGATAAGGGCGCCAGCAAGGCATCGGACAAGGGCGGTAAGCCGAGTCGGCATCGCAAGGGGCCATCGAAGAGCAAGGCCAAGTCATGAGTCAGTTGGAAAAGATCTACGGTTTGCATGCCGTGGAAGCGTTGTTGCGCCATCACCCTAAGCGTGTGAAGCAGATCTGGCTGGCCGATGGCCGTAGCGATCCTCGTGTTCAGCCTCTGCTCGAGCTGGCAGGTCAGGCGCGCGTCGCCGTCGGCCAGTGCGAGCGTCGCGAAATGGATGCTTGGGTCGAGGGCGTGCATCAAGGTGTGGTCGCTGAAGTCAGCCCCAGCCAGGTGTGGGGTGAGGCGATGCTCGAGGAGTTGCTCGACCGTTGCGAAGGCCCACCTCTGCTGCTGGTGCTCGATGGTGTGACCGACCCGCACAACCTCGGTGCCTGCCTGCGTACCGCCGATGCGGCTGGTGCGCTGGCGGTGATCGTGCCCAAGGACAAGTCCGCAACGCTGACGCCGGTAGTGCGCAAGGTGGCCTGTGGCGCTGCCGAAGTCATCCCGCTGGTTGCAGTGACCAACCTCGCACGCAGTCTCGAAAAGCTCCAGCAGCGCGGTCTGTGGATCGTCGGTACCGCGGGTGAAGCCGAGCAGGAGTTGTTCCAGCAGGATATGACCGGCCCGACGGTGCTGATCATGGGCGCCGAGGGCAAGGGGATGCGTCGCCTGACCCGTGAACACTGTGATTATCTGGTGAAGCTGCCCATGGCTGGCAGCGTCAGCAGCCTCAATGTGTCGGTCGCCACCGGTATCTGTTTGTTCGAAGCGCTGCGCCAGCGGCGTTCGCTCAAGAGCTGAAGCTTCCGGCCCGCTGTTCAAAATATCACCAGTTCACCTTGCGTGCGGTGGGGGGCTTCTCTAGAATGTCGCCCCTTGCCGTAGGGTCGGTGCGTTCGCGCCTTACCGTTTCAGCAAGTCAACAGTGTTATTCACTCCTTGTCTGATCGCATTTCGCGGCAGGCTACAACCCGTAAGGAGCATTCATGCGTCATTACGAAATCATCTTTCTGGTTCACCCGGATCAGAGCGAGCAAGTCGGCGGCATGGTCGAGCGTTACACCAAGCTGATCGAAGAAGACGGCGGCCAAATCCACCGTCTGGAAGATTGGGGCCGTCGTCAACTGGCCTACGCCATCAACAACGTTCACAAGGCTCACTACGTGATGCTGAACGTTGAGTGCAGCGGCAAGGCCCTGGCCGAGCTGGAAGACAACTTCCGCTACAACGATGCCGTGATCCGTAACCTTGTCATCCGTCGTGAAGAAGCCGTTATCGGTCAATCCGAGATGCTCAAGGCCGAAGAAAACCGCAGTGAGCGCCGTGAGCGTCGTGAGCGTCCTGAAAATGCCGAGTCCAATGACGGCGATGACAGTGACAACAACGACAGCGACAACGCTGACGAGTAATCCACGGATCTTTTGAGGAGCCAATCCCATGGCACGTTTCTTCCGTCGTCGTAAATTCTGCCGTTTCACCGCTGAAGACGTGAAAGAGATCGATTTCAAAGATCTCAACACTCTGAAAGCCTACATCTCGGAAACCGGCAAAATCGTTCCTAGCCGTATCACCGGTACTAAGGCTCGTTATCAGCGTCAGCTGGCTACCGCTATCAAGCGCGCCCGCTTCCTGGCCCTGCTGCCCTACACCGACGGTCACGGCCGATAAGATCGGACGATCGACAAGTAGTAAGGGATAAATCGCATGCGCGCCTTGGCAGAATTCATTATGCGCGGCCGTATGCAGGCCACTTTTGTAGTGGTCGCTTCTGCGGCATTGCCGCTGCTGTTCTGGTTGAGTGCCGCTGCAGGATGCCTAGTGCTTCTGCGGCGTGGTCTGGGTGATGCCGTTGGCATCCTCGTCTGGGCGTTACTGCCGGCCATTGGTTGGTGGTACTTCGGCGAGCCGCGCACCTTGTTGGTGTTGCTGGGCGCGCTGGGGCTGGCGTGCGTATTGCGCGCCAGTCACTCCTGGAGACGGGTGCTGTTGTTTAGCGTCGCACTGGGCCTGGTGTATGGACTGGTATTGGGGGCAACGTTTCGCGCGCCCATCGAAGCCATGGCGCAGGAGCTGATCAAGCTGCTGCCGCAAATGTTCGATGGCGTTCACCAGCAAATGTCGGTGGATGATCAGGCGCGCCTCCAAAGTCTTATTGCACCGGTGTTGACCGGATTGCTGGCAGCTTTGCTGCAGGTGGTCAGCTTGCTAAGCCTGATGCTTGGGCGGTTTTGGCAAGCGGCGTTGTACAACCCTGGAGGTTTCGGTTCCGAGTTTCGTGAACTGAGATTTCCGCCGATGCTGGCGATGTTACTGCTGGTCGGCATGCTGCTCGGGCCCAATCTGGGTGTCGAAATGGCGATGCTGACGCCGTTGTGCAGTGTTCCGCTGGCATTTGCGGGTATCGCCTTGTTGCATGGGCTGGTAGCCAAGGGTCGACTGTCCAAGTTTTGGCTGGTCGGGCTGTACATCACGCTGCTGCTATTCATGCAGCTGATCGTTCCCTTGCTGGTGGTGTTAGCCATCGTCGATAGTCTGTTTGATTTTCGTGATCGTCTGGCGGACAAGCCTGGTTCGGGCTCTGCCAACGGTGAAGGTTAAAAGTTAAGAGGTAACACCCAAATGGAAGTCATCCTGCTGGAAAAAGTCGCCAACCTGGGCAACCTGGGCGATAAAGTGAACGTTAAAGCCGGTTACGGCCGTAACTTCCTGCTGCCGCAAGGCAAAGCTACTGCTGCCACCGAAGCCAACGTTGCTACTTTCGAAGCACGTCGCGCTGAGCTGGAAAAAGCGGCTGCCGACAAGAAAGCCTCGGCTGAAACTCGCGCTGCTCAGCTGGCCGAGCTGGAAGTCACCATCACCGCTACCGCGGGCGATGAAGGCAAGCTGTTCGGTTCCATCGGTACTCACGACATCGCTGACGCACTGACCGCCTCCGGCGTTGAAGTGGCCAAAGCTGAAGTTCGTCTGCCGAATGGCACCATTCGCCAAGTTGGCGAATACGACGTAGCCGTGCACCTGCACAGCGATGTCGAAGCAACCGTTAAGGTTGTCGTAGTAGCTGCTTAATCGCGCTGCTCAGCGGGCTTGCACTCAGGTGCGATCCCGCTAACATCGGGCACGGCATTGCGAAAGCGATGCCGTGCCTTTTGTTTTTCAACGCACGCATATTTTCCAGGCTCCCATGAACGACATCAGCATCACTGAACAGTACGACCTGCAAACCTCTGCCCTGAAAGTGCCGCCGCACTCGATCGAGGCCGAGCAGTCGGTGCTCGGAGGCTTGATGCTCGATAACAACGCATGGGAGCGAGTGCTCGATCAGGTGTCCGATGGCGATTTCTATCGCCACGATCATCGCCTGGTGTTTCGCGCCATCCACAAACTGGCTGAGCGCAATCAACCCTTCGACGTGGTGACCCTGTCCGAACAGTTGGACAAGGAAGGGCAGCTGCCTCAGGTCGGCGGCATGGCCTACCTGGGTGAGCTGGCGAAGAACACGCCGTCGGTGGCCAACATCAAGGCCTACGCGCAGATCATTCGCGAGCGCGCCACGCTGCGCAAGCTCATCGGCATCAGCAATGAAATTGCCGACAGTGCCTATGCGCCCGAGGGCCGTACCGGCGAGGAAATCCTCGACGAGGCCGAGCGGCTGATCTTTCAGATTGCCGAGGCGCGGCCAAAGACCGGTGGCCCGGTGGGTATCAATGACATTCTGGTCAGGGCCATCGACCGGATCGACGAGCTGTTCAACAACGGCGATGCGATCACTGGCCTGTCCACCGGCTTCTCCGACCTGGACGATCTGACCAGCGGCCTGCAGCCAGCGGATCTGATCATCGTCGCCGGACGTCCGTCGATGGGTAAGACCACGTTCGCCATGAACCTGGTGGAAAACGCGCTGATGCGCAGCGACAAGTCGATTCTGGTGTATTCCCTGGAGATGCCATCGGAATCCATCGTGATTCGTATGCTGGCGTCCCTAGGCCGCATCGACCAGACCAAGGTGCGTGCTGGTCGCCTGGATGATGACGATTGGCCGCGGCTGACCTCGGCGGTCAACCTGCTCAATGACCGCAAGCTGTTCATCGACGATACCGCCGGTATTTCGCCGTCGGAGATGCGCGCGCGCTCCCGCCGCTTGGCGCGCGAGCACGGCGAGATTGGCCTGATCATGGTCGACTACCTGCAGCTGATGCAGATTCCCGGCTCCAGCGGCGATAGCCGGGTGAACGAGATTTCCGAGATCTCGCGCTCGCTCAAGGCGCTGGCCAAGGAATTCAACTGCCCGGTTATCGCGCTCTCCCAGCTCAACCGGGGTCTGGAGCAGCGGCCGAACAAGCGACCGATCAACTCCGACTTGCGCGAATCCGGTGCGATCGAGCAGGACGCCGACATCATCATGTTCGTGTACCGCGACGAGGTTTATCACCCCGAAACCGAGTACAAGGGCGTGGCCGAGATCATCATCGGCAAGCAGCGTAACGGCCCGCTGGGTACGGCGCGGCTGGCGTTCCTGGGTAAATACTCGCGTTTCGAAAACCTGGCGCCGGGCAGTTACCAGTTCGACGACGAATAAGCTTCACTGCGCGTCATTGCTGCCGTATACGGCGGTGCCTGAGCGCCCGGCTGCCTTGGCCTGATAGAGCGCCTGATCCGCGGCCTTGTAGAGGCTGGCGAACTGCTCGGCGTGTTGCGGGTAGAACGCCACGCCGATGCTGATGCTCACCGCCAGTGCCTGATCGCCATAGCTCACAGGCCTGGCCAACTCCGCGAGCAGGCGCTCGGCGACATCATGTGCATGGTCTTGCGCATCCGCTCCGCCTATCAGTACCGCGAATTCGTCGCCGCCTAGGCGTGCCACCGTGTCGCCCGCTCGCACATGTTCGCGTATGCGCTTGCCAATGTGCTGCAGCATCAGGTCACCGGCGTCGTGCCCGTAGCGGTCATTGATTGGTTTGAAATGGTCGAGATCGATCAGCAGCAGCGCCAGCGTTTCACCTGACTGCTGAGCTCTCTGTAGCGCACGCTCGCACTGTTCGACCAGGTGGCGGCGGTTCGGCAGCTCGGTGAGTGGGTCGTGGAACGCGGCGTGGCGTAGCTCCTGCTCTCGTTGTGACAGCTGCAGATTGGTCGCCTTAAGTTCCGCAGTGCGGTGTTCCACGGCCAGTTGCAGCTCGTCGGCGCTGGCCTGCACCTGTGCCAGGCGTGCACTTTTTTCTTGGCTGGCCTGCAGCAGTGCTTCGGAGCGCTGGTTCTTCAGCAACTGGATGCGGTAGGCCAGGGCGAAGGAGAACAGGATCGACTCGGCAGCCACCGCGATGGGAAATACGTAGGTGCTCCAGGCGGCAGGCTGAATCACTCCAGTGGCGCGTAGCAGCAGCAGGACGACGCTGGCCAGGATCATGCCGTAGCCGCAGAAGTACAGGCAGGCCGGAAAGTAGCCCTGGCGCCAGCGCATGAGGGAGGCCCAGAGTGCTGCGGGGATGGCCGTGAACGACAGCAGCACGAAGACCCAGGCGCCCACGGCGCGGTGGCCGAAACCATCGGCCATGACGGCAACCACGTACAGCACGCAGCTTATGGTCAGCAGGTGATGGGCCCAGGGCACATGGCGGCGAGTTTGCAGCAGCGTCTGGGTAAAGCGGCAGGCGCCAAAGCCCCATAGCGCTGGCAGGCTGATGCGATCGAGCCAGAAGGGTACCGCGGCGTTTGGCCATAGGTGCTGGAAGCCGTGCCCGGTCATGCCGAGGATCATCAGCAGAGCGCCCGTCGTGGTGACCACGTACCAGAAGTACGCCGAGTCGCGCAGGGCGAAGAAGATGAACAGGTTGTACAGCAGCAGGGCGGTGATCACCCCGTAAATGATGCCGAACCAGAGGTTCTCGTCGGCGCTTAGGGTGCTCAGGTCATCGAGTTGCCAGACCTTCAGCGGAAAGGAATTACCGGCGGGGTCGAAGCTGCGCAGGTAAAAGGTCAGTGGCTGCTCGTCCAGGGCCGGCAGTTGGAAGAGCATGCGCCGGTGAGCATGGTCACGGCCTTCGTCAAAGCTCACCACTTCTCCGGACTGACGCAGATGCCAGCCTTGTTCGCCGTCGGGCAGGAACAGTTGCAGATCGAGCAGGCTGACGGCAGCGACTTCCAGCCACCAGGGGCCAGGCGCCGCCTGGCTCGCCTGGAGGGTGACCTTCACCCACCAGGGGTTGGGGCTCTGGCCGACGCTTGCCTTACCCTTGGCGGCAACGAAGCGCTGCTGCACGGTCGGATCCGCCATATCCTCGATACTCAGGCGGGCGCCGGGATCTTCGAGTAGTTCGATGTGCGGATTGAGTGCCAGGCCGCTGCTGCCGGCATCGAGAGTGATGATGTCAGCCCGAGCGCTCAGGCTCAGGCCTGAGAGCATCAATAGCGAGATCAGGAATATGGCTAGCCGCTGCAAGCGGAGGCTCCTTGGTGGCCTGTGCACGACCGTTGTTGTTCTGCCCTGAGAGTATACCGAGGCGACACATTTTTGATGACTGTCCGCACTCATATTGCATGCCATCGGATAGACCGCCAAGCGACGTTTTACCCCAGCGCTACAGTCGGGTTTGGTCAAAATTTGTGCTATATTCCGCGACCGCGATTTTCCATCTCAACACCGGTCACCGTCATGCAAACAGCCAAGCCGTTATTTGACTATCCCAAGTACTGGGCCGAATGTTTCGGCCCTGCGCCATTCCTGCCGATGAGCAGGGAGGAGATGGATCAGCTTGGCTGGGATTCCTGCGACATCATCATCGTCACCGGTGATGCCTATGTCGATCATCCCTCGTTCGGTATGGCGATCATTGGCCGGCTGCTGGAGTCTCAGGGCTTTCGCGTCGGGATCATCGCTCAGCCCAACTGGCAGTCCAAAGACGACTTCATGAAGCTCGGCGAGCCGAATCTGTTCTTCGGCGTCGCGGCCGGCAACATGGACTCGATGATCAACCGCTACACCGCGGACAAGAAGATCCGTTCCGACGACGCCTATACACCTGGCGGCATGGCTGGAAAACGCCCTGATCGCGCCAGCCTGGTCTACAGCCAGCGCTGCAAGGAAGCCTACAAGCACGTGCCTATCGTGCTCGGCGGCATCGAGGCCTCGCTGCGCCGCATCGCCCACTACGACTATTGGCAGGATCGCGTGCGCAACTCGATCCTGATCGATGCCAGCGCCGACATTTTGCTCTACGGCAACGCCGAGCGCGCCATCGTCGAGGTCGCTCAGCGTCTCTCCTACGGCCACAAGATCGAAGACATCACCGATGTGCGCGGCACGGCGTTCATTCGCCGCGACACGCCGAAAGATTGGTACGAGGTCGATTCCACGCGCATCGACCGTCCGGGCAAGGTCGACAAGATCATCAACCCGTACGTGAATACCCAGGACACCCAGGCCTGCGCCATCGAGCAGGAAAAGGGCGCGGTCGAAGACCCGAACGAAGCCAAGGTCGTGCAGATCCTGGCGAGCCCGCGCATGACTCGCGACAAGACGGTGATCCGCCTGCCGTCCATGGAGAAAGTGCGTAACGATTCGGTGCTCTATGCTCACGCCAACCGCGTGCTGCACCTGGAAACCAATCCGGGTAACGCCCGTGCTTTGGTGCAGAAACACGGTGATGTCGACGTGTGGTTCAACCCACCACCCATTCCGATGACCACCGAGGAAATGGACTACGTGTTCGGCATGCCCTATGCGCGCGTTCCGCACCCGGCGTACGGCAATGAGAAGATTCCGGCCTACGACATGATTCGCTTCTCGGTGAACATCATGCGCGGCTGCTTCGGCGGCTGTACCTTCTGCTCGATCACCGAGCACGAAGGCCGCATCATCCAGAACCGTTCGGAAGAGTCGATCATTCGTGAGATCGAAGAGATTCGCGACAAAGTGCCGGGCTTTACCGGGGTGATCTCCGACCTTGGCGGTCCAACTGCGAACATGTACCGCATCGCTTGCAAGAGCCCGGAAATCGAATCCGCGTGCCGCAAGCCGTCCTGTGTGTTCCCCGGTATCTGCCCGAACCTGAACACCGACCACTCGTCGCTGATCCAGTTGTATCGCAGCGCCCGTGCGTTGCCGGGCGTTAAGAAGATTCTCATCGCTTCCGGTCTGCGCTACGACCTGGCGGTCGAATCGCCGGAGTACGTGAAAGAGCTGGTGACCCACCACGTTGGGGGTTACCTGAAGATTGCCCCGGAACACACCGAGGAAGGTCCGCTCAACCAGATGATGAAACCGGGCATTGGCAGCTATGACAAGTTCAAGCGCATGTTCGAGAAGTACACCAAGGAAGCGGGCAAGGAGCAGTACCTGATTCCGTACTTCATCGCCGCCCACCCCGGCACCACCGATGAAGATATGATGAACCTGGCCCTGTGGCTCAAGGGCAACGGCTTCCGCGCCGACCAGGTGCAAGCGTTCTATCCGTCGCCGATGGCGACTGCCACGGCCATGTATCACTCGGGCAAGAACCCGCTGCGCAAGGTCACTTACAAGAGTGACGGCGTGACCATCGTCAAGAGCGAGGAGCAGCGCCGTCTGCATAAGGCCTTCCTGCGCTACCACGACCCGAAAGGCTGGCCGATGCTGCGTGAAGCACTGACCCGCATGGGCCGGGCCGACCTGATCGGGCCGGGCAAGGAGCAGTTGATTCCGCTGCACCAGCCGGCAACTGACAGCTACCAGAGCGCCCGTCGCAAAAATTCGACGCCGGCCGGCAGTCATAAGGTCGCCAAGCAAACCACCACCAAGATTCTTACCCAGCATACCGGCCTGCCGCCGCGTGGCAGTGACGGCAGTAACCCGTGGGATAAGCGTGAGCAGGCCAAAGCAGCTGCTCAGGCGAGGAACCAGCAGGCTGCGCGTGAGCGCTCCGATGCCGCCAAGGGCAAAGGCAAGAAGCCGGCGAAGAAGCCTGCAGTGCCGCGTTAAACGAGTGGCTTAAAGGCGCAAGCGGCCGGTCGCGATCTCGTGGGAGGGGCCGGGCGGCGATCCGCTTTAGCCGCGAGCTCTTTACGCCTAGCTAGGCAAAATCGAGGCTAAAGCCTCTCCCACAAAAGCTCTGCTCACCGTCTGCTCTCGCCTTTTTTGCGGTCGCGCAGGCTCAGTCGACGCTGAAGCGGCAGGTCAGATAACGGTTGCTGGCGCCGTAACGCAAAATTGAGAAAAGCCGCTTGAACAGGTACAGCGGGTGGCTGCGGTAGTACGCCAGTACGGCGTTGCCGACGCCTTCCGAGCGGTGCTGGCGGGCGGCTTTCTTGGGCTTCTTGAACAACCCGGAAAACTCCCAGCGCTGGATCTGTTCGAAACGTTCCTGAGGTTTCAGGCCGTGGCGGCGGAACAGTGCGAAGAAGCTGCGCGGGCTGAAATCGTGGAGGTGATGGGGGTTGCCATCCAGGGTCGGTGTGGTCGGCACCGAGGCGATGATGCGCCCGCCCTTGGCCAGCAGGCTGGCGTAGTTGTTCACCAGGCGAACCGGGTCGGGCAGGTGCTCGATGGTTTCCAGGCTGACGATGCTGTCGAAACCCTCGCTGTCGGCGAAGGTTTCCGCGTTCGCACAGACGTAGCGCAGGTTGGCTTTCTGGTAGTTCGCCTGGGCGTAGGCGATCGCTTCGGGATCGATATCGATGCCGGTGATCTGCTTGTCCGGGTGCTGCTCGGCCAGCAACGCACTGCCGTAGCCGCAGCCGCAGGCCATATCGAGCACGCGCTGGCCATGCAGCGAGCGGCTGGCGAACTCGTAACGCTGCATGTGCAGGTCAAGAGTCGCTTGGTCGGCCGCCAGCCTTTCGTCCATTTTCAGCGGGTAGATGCGTTCTAGGGTGTGCATGGTGGCCGTCCATGGAGTGAGATCGCGAGAATATAAAGTAGTCGCGATCCCTTGTCCCTATCCGTTCGGCGTCAGCCGTAGCGCTTCTTCGCTTCGATGGCCAGCCCGCTGCCAATACTGCCGAAGGTATTGCCTTCCACGTGGCGGGCATTGGGCAGCAGTTCGGCCACGCTCTGACGCAATGCCGGTACACCGCTGGAGCCGCCCGTGAAGAACACCGTATCGACCTGCTCGAGGCCTACGCCGGCATCGGCGAGCAGCCCGGTCACACTGCCGCGGATGCGTTCGAGCAGTGGGGCGATGCTGTCTTCGAACAGTTCCCGAGTCAGTTCGGCGATCAGGCCTGCTTCGATCCGTTGCAGGTCGATGGAATGCCGAAGCTGTTCGGTCAGGGCGATCTTGCTGTCTTCCACCTGCATCGCCAGCCAATGGCCGGCGCGTTGCTCGGTCAGCTTGAACAGGCGATCGATGCCGGTCGGGTCGACGATGTCGTAACGCATGCTCTGCAGCGCCCGCTGCGACGCGGCCGCGTAGACCATGTTGATGGTGTGCCAGGTGGCCAGATTGAGGTGCATGCTGGTCGGCATCGGCGCGTCGCTCTTCATCCGGCTGCCGTAGCCGAATAGCGGCATCACGCCCTGCAGGCTGAGCAGCTTGTCGAAGTCGGTACCGCCGATATGCACACCGCCGGTGGCCAGGATGTCATCGTGACGCTCGGCCTGCTGACGGCGCTCTGGCGCCAGGCGCACCAGGGAGAAGTCCGAGGTGCCGCCGCCGATATCGACGATCAGCACCAGCTCTTCACGCTCGATGGTCGACTCGTAATCGAAGGCCGCGGCGATCGGTTCGTACTGGAAGGACACGTCCTTGAAGCCCAGCTTCTGCGCTACGGCGATCAGGGTGTTCTCGGCTTCCTGGTCGGCCAGCGGGTCGTCATCCACGAAGAATACCGGGCGGCCCAGTACCACGGCGTCGAACGGGCGCTCGGCAACCGCTTCGGCACGTTTCTTCAGCTCGCCGATGAAGAAACCGAGCAGATCCTTGAAGGGCAGGGCGCTGCCCATGACCGCAGTCTCGCTCTTCAGCAGCTTGGAGCCGAGCAGGCTCTTCAGCGAGCGCATCAGGCGGCCTTCGTAGCCTTCCAGGTACTCGTGCAGAGCCATGCGGCCATAGGCCGGGCGGCGCTCTTCGAGATTGAAGAACACCACCGAAGGCAGAGTGATCTTGCCGTCTTCCAGCGGGATCAGCGTTTCGCCGTCCGGGCGCAGCCAGCCAACGGTGGAGTTGGAGGTGCCGAAGTCGATACCGCAGGCGCGGGCAGGGGTGGAAAAGGACATTGACGCGCGGCTCCTGAAAAACGGCCGCGCATTCTAGGCGAAATGAAGCCGCTGTGCTGCCGCTTCGTCAGGGCAATGGGGGATTTTGTGCTTCAGTACGTTTGAGGCGCCATTGGCCCCATTCGAAGCCCAGCACCACGATCAGCGACAGGGCGAAGGGCAGCAGCAGGTAGAAGGCGCGGAACACGATCAACGCGGCCAGCACGTCGGAGGCGGGAATCTCCGGCAGTGCCGCGAGAAAGCTGACTTCCAGTACACCCAGACCGCCCGGCGCATGGGACAGCAGGGCGAGAGAGAAGGACGCGAGGAATACACCGAGCACGACCGGGTAGCCTGGGTTGTAGGCCTCCGGCAGCGCGAAGTAGATGATCGCCGCGGCGCAGGCCAGCTCCAGCGGGCCTGCCAGCAACTGGCGGCCAACGATGCGCAGGCGTGGGTATTCGACACGCAGCTTGCCAAAATTCCAGGGCTTGAACTGCAGCCACGAGCCCAGCACATACAGGCCAACCAACAGCAGCAGCAAGGAGCCGATGGCAATGGAGACCAGCGGCGTAACGTCCAGTACGCGGTGGATCAGATCGGGCTGCAGCACCAGTACACAGCCACTGGCGAACAGCGTGCCGAGGGCGAAGGTGAAAGAGCAGAAGACGATCAGGATGCCGATCTCATGGGGCGTCAGGCCCTTGGTGCGGTAGGCGCGATAACGAACCACTGCGCCGGAGAACACCGAGGCGCCGATGTTGTGGGCCAGGGCGTAGGTAGTGAAGGAGCACAGGGTGATGAAGCGCCAGGAAATCTTCTTGCCCAGGTGGGCGATGGCGATGCGGTCGTACCAGGCCAGGGCGCAATAGGCGCCAAAGGTCGCCGCGCCGGCAAGCAGCCAGTTGAGGTGCGGAATGGCCTTGAGGCTTTCAGCGATCTCGTCGAGGGAGATGTTGCGTACTTCGCGGTAGAGCAAGAAGCAGGACGCCACCACGGCACACAACCCGATCAGCGTCCAGATCAGGTCACTGCGTTTCATCGTGGGCTTGGTACCTTGCAACTGCGATCCCCTGTTTCACGTCTCTACGGACAGTTGGCTCTGCATTCGATGAGCTGTCACAGCCATCGTTCATTTCTTATCCCTGGGCGCATGTCCTTCAGGGTTGACGCTGTACAGGGTGCGCAGTATCACGGAGGCGGGCCGGTTGCTCAACTGGCACCGCTTTGCAGGCCGTTACCGAGTGTGTCCTTTCAACTGCTCAAACCCAGTGTCAGTGCGGCCACCACAGCATAACGTGCTGTTTTGGCGAGGGTCACGATAAGCACGAAACGCCACAACGGTTCACGCATGATACCCGCCACCAGGGTCAGCGGGTCGCCGACTACCGGTAGCCAGCTGAACAGCAGCGACCAGCGTCCATAGCGCCCGAACCAAACCTGCGCCTGCTGCAGGCGTTGGTCGCTGACCGGGAACCAGCGGCGCCCGCGAAAACGTTCGAGATAACGGCCGAGCCACCAATTGACCAGCGAGCCGAGCACATTGCCCGCGCTGGCCGCCAGGAGAAGTGCCCACACGGGCTGAGCGGCGCCGAGCAGCAGCGCTACCAGCAGCGCCTCGGACTGCAGCGGGAGCAGCGTCGCCGCACTGAATGCGGCGGCGAACAGCCCCAGATAAGCGTAGATGTCCAGCAAGGCGAGGCGTCGTCAGGACTTCTTGTCCGGCTCGGCATTGGCCATGATCTCTTCCAGCTTGAGGCCGGTGAGACCATTAATGGTGCGCCACAGGTAGTAGAAGATGGCCATCAGCATGATCATCGATGGAATGGCGATCATCGGGTAGCTGAGCAGCGTCATGCGCCCCAGCTCGTCGTTGAAGGCTTCGCTGCCGGCTGGGCTGGTGACGATCCACTTGGCCAGCACGTAGTTCATTGCCGACGAGAAGAAGAACGTACCGCTGAGCCAGTAGGTGGCAAGCATCAGGCGCGATTCGAAGCGCTCGGTATGGCCACCCTGTTCCAGGCGATCATGAATCTTGTCGACGTTGAGCACCGTCTTGTTGAACAGCAGCGTGCGGATCAACGGGTAACGGGTGCGCGTCGACACCAGCACGGCGATGCCGATCAGACCGGGAATTGCCGCTTCCTTTATCGCCAGCCACTGGTTGTCCAGGTGCAGCAGGCCGATGCCGCCGGTCAGCACTACGCTGACCAGGCCGAGCAGGGCCACGAAATTGAATTTGCGGTACTTGAGCAGCTCGAAAGCGCCCCAGCCCAGCGGGAAGGCGAGGGCCAGCACCAGCGCGCCGTCCGGGCCCAGGCGCGCTTCACCGCTGAGTTTCATGAGGATCAGCGAAGGGATCAGAATGCTGATCAGCAGATCGATGAATGGGCGAGGTTTATGTGTAGCTGGGGGCGTCTGAGTGGTGTCGGTCATGTCATTCGGTGTGGGTGGACGAGCACCGATGATCGCCTGCCTGACGCTCATGCGCCAGCCCGATTGTCGGCACAATCACCACAAAGTCCTTCGCCCCCGTCCTGCTGAGCAATGTCCGGTGGGCAACAATATGCCCGCTGATAGAGGCGCCGGCTTGTAGGGGCATAAGCACAGCGCTAGCTGAAATTGAGCAGGCACTGCGGTAAAGTCGACGCTTATTGCCGTCAGGTTTGCGTCGACAGACCACTGGTGCCTGCTTCTTGGTACCCGGCTGACTGATTTCTTGAAGTACCTATGGGGATGGCCAATGGGCCTGTTACGTCGCTACGGGGTGCTGTTTCTCGCTTTGCTGTTCTGTGCGCAGGCGGCCGCCGGGCTGCGCATCCTTACCGAGCCCGGCCCGCCGACGGCCTTCATGAAGGACGGCGAGTTGCAGGGCTTTGGCGTGGACGTAGTGCGCGAGTTGATAACCCGTACCGGGTCGCAAGCACAGATCGAAATGATGCCCTGGACGCGTGCCTACACCATCGCCCAGCGTGAGCCGGGCGTGGCACTGTTCGCCATGATGCGTACGCCCGACCGGGAGAAGCGCTTTCAATGGGCTGGCCCGATTCTGCATGGCAAGGTGCGCTTTTATTCGCTGAAGTCTAGCGGCTTGAAGGTGGACAGCCTCCAGGATGTCGCGGCCAGCGGGCCGCTAGCGGTGCCCAAGCAGTGGTACAGCTACGAGGTGCTGAAGGATCAGGGTCTGCAGAACCTCTACGGCGTACCAACGCCCGAAACCATGGTCACCATGTTTCGTCATGGTCGGGTCAGCCTGATCATGCTGGAGGATATCCTGCTGCGCGACATGCTTGCTCCAGCAGGGCTGACGCCTGCGGACGTAGAGCCGCAGATGGTGTTTATGGAGTCGTCGTATTACATCGCCTTCTCCCTGGACACCGACCAGGCGGTCGTCGCTGCCTGGCAGAGTGAATTGGCGGAAATGCGCCGTGACGGCAGCTTTTCGGCGATTTTCCGCCAGTGGTTGCCCGATGTAGAGCTGCCTGAGGCTCTCCGCTGAGTTGGCGGGATAATTGCTGCTGGGTGTCAGGATGCGCCGATGGCCGGTGGCATGAGACACCTACGGATGGCGAGCAGGCAGCCCACGCAGTGGCCACCGTGCATTCGTACCGGTAGCGGCATACACGAGAATTCGCTCAAAGCGGCCAGGAAAAGGCCGCTGGGCACCCGATTCATCTGACGTTTTGGACAATGCCTTATGTCGAACATGCAACGTGCTTCCCATCATGAGTTGCGGCGCGCCTTTCGTGCGCTGCTGGCTTCGGACTCCTGTTACCACACCGCATCGGTCTTCGACCCGATGTCCGCCCGGATCGCTGGTGACCTTGGCTTCGAGGTCGGTATCCTCGGTGGTTCGGTGGCCTCTCTGCAGGTGCTTGCCGCGCCTGATTTCGCGCTGATCACCCTCAGTGAGTTCGTCGAGCAGGCCACCCGTATCGGTCGTGTTTCCAACTTGCCGGTGATCGCCGATGCCGACCACGGCTACGGCAATGCCCTGAACGTTATGCGCACCGTGGTCGAGCTGGAACGTGCCGGTATCTCTGCGCTGACCATCGAAGACACCCTGCTGCCCGCGCAATTCAACCGCAAGTCGACGGATCTGATCAGCGTCGCCGAAGGCGTCGGCAAGGTGCGTGCAGCCCTCGAGGCGCGTGTCGACTCGGCGCTGGCGATCATCGCCCGTACCAACGCTGGCGTGCTCAGTGTCGATGAAGTGATCAAACGCACCGTTGCCTACCAGAAGGCGGGCGCCGATGGCATCTGCATGGTGGGTGTCGAAGACTTCGACCACCTGGAAAAGATCGCCGAACACCTCAGCGTACCGCTGATGCTGGTGACCTACGGCAACCCCAAGCTGCGTGACAACGCGCGCCTGGCCAAGCTGGGCGTGCGCATCGTAGTTAACGGCCATGCTGCCTATTTCGCTGCGATCAAGGCCACCTACGATTGCCTGCGTGAGCAGCGTAGTGCGGTCGGTATCGACCTCAGCGCTTCCGAGCTGTCGCACAAGTACACCCAGCCCGAAGACTACGTGGCCTGGGCCGACGAGTTCATGAACGTCAAGGAATAACACCCGCTTCACCCGCCACGCCGGACAGCGGCCGCGCAACGCGAGCCGATTAGTCCGCCGTCGGCTGCTGCTTGCCAATCCCGCCCGAGTGCTCCTATCTTCCAGCCAGCACCACCCATTGGGAGAGCGATATGGCCACCGGTTGGGCGCAAGACGGCGCCGTGCAGGAACAGATCGACAGCACCATCGAAGACGCCGTGCAACGCGCACGCAGTCAAATGCCCAAGGGCGAAAGCCTCAGCCACTGCGAAGAATGCGATGCGCCGATTCCCGAAGCGCGACGCAAGGCCGTTCCCGGCGTGCGGCTGTGCGTGAATTGCCAGGCGCAAGAAGACAGCGAACAGGCCAAGGCCGGCGGCTTCAATCGCCGTGGTAGCAAGGACAGCCAGCTGCGTTAGTCAGACTGGGAACAACGTCTTGTAATAGATGGCGTTGGCGCGGTACTGGCCGTCTGGCCCGCAGGCATAGTCCGGCAGGCCGCCGATACAGGTGTAGCCAAGGCTGTGATAGAGGTTTTCGGCGTCACTGCCGGCTTCGGTATCCAGGTAGAGCAGACCACGCTGCAAGGCCTTCGCGTGTGCTTCGAGGTGCTGCATCAGCAGGCGGGCGATGCCCCGGCGTCGGGCACTGCTCAGTACCAGCAGCTTCTGCACCTCACCACGATTGAGCCCGTTGGGCTTCAGGCACAGGCTGAGCTGCACCGAACCCAGTAGCTGCCCCTCGTCCTCGGCGACCCAAATCGCCAACGTACCGCTGTTCAGGTTGTGGCGAACCTCGCTGAAGTAACGGCCCGCCTCCGCTGTGTCGATACCGGCAAGAAAGCCTACCGACGCACCGTTGGCCACGGCATCGAGCAGCAGCGCAATCAAACCTGGCCGATGAGCGTCGAAGTCGGCTTCGTCGAGCTGGCGGATCTGCAGGGTCATGGCGTGCTCCGCTGTGGCGTCAGGACCAGTTGCATGAAGGTCAGATCCAGCCAGCGGCCGAATTTGCAGCCGACCTGCGGCATCTGTCCGGTGATGGCGAAGCCCAGGCGCTCGTGCAGGCGCACCGAGGCAGCATTGCCGCTTTCGATGGCCGCGACCATCACATGTTTACCGCCCTTGCGCGCCCGCTCGATCAGCGCCTGCATCAGCAGCGGGCCGAGGCCCTGGCCGCGCGTGTCATTGCGCACGTACACGGAGTGCTCGACCGTATTGCAAAAACCTTCGAATGGCCGCCAGTCGCCGAACGAGGCGTAACCCAGGACGTCCTGCGCCTCGTTGACCGCCACCAGGATCGGGTATCCCTGCGTGGCTCGGGCCTCGAACCAAGCCTGGCGGTTGGCCAGATCCACGGGGCGTTCGTTCCAGATTGCCGTGGTGTTGAGCACGGCGTCGTTGTAGATGGCGAGGATTGCAGGCAGGTCGCCAGCAACGGCATCACGGATAACAGCAGGCATGGTGCGTCTCTTATCGAGTGGGGCCAGCCGGCTGGCCCCGGATCAGGTTACTTGTCGCGGTCGACCGCGAACGGGCCCCAGGCCTGACGGCTGGGCATGATTTCCAGGCGGTTGATGTTGATATGGTCGGGCAGGGTGGCGACGTAGAAAATCTGCTCGGCGATGTCTTCCGCGCTTAACGGCGTGGTGGTGCTGTACAGCGCGTCGGAGGCGGCCTGGTTGCCCTTGGTGCGGACCAGAGTGAACTCGGTTTCTGCCATGCCCGGGGCGATGTCGGTCACGCGTACGCCGGTGGACACCAGGTCGCAGCGCAGGTTGAAGCTGAACTGTTTGACGAACGCCTTGCTGGCGCCATACACGTGGCCGCCTGGGTACGGCCACTCGCCGGCCACCGAGCCGATGTTGACGATGCTGGCACCCTTGCCGGTTTCCAGCAGTTTGGGCAGCACGGCGTGGGTGACGTTGACCAGGCCGGTGATGTTGGTGTCGATCATGGTGTGCCAGTCTTGCAGGGCCACCTTCTGTGCAGCCTCCGGCGCCAGGGCCAGGCCGGCGTTGTTGATCAGCGCGCGGATCTTGTCGAACGGCGCAGGCAGGCCGTCGACCAGCGCCTGTACGGCGGTGGCGTCACGCACGTCGAGGGTGGCGATATGTACCGGTACCTTGCCTTCCAGCTCGGCCTTGAGCTCGTCCAGGCGTTCCTGGCGACGGCCACTGAGTACCAGCGCCCAACCCGCTTCGGCGAAACGGCGGGCGGTGGCGCGGCCAAAGCCGGAGGTTGCACCAGTGATGAAAACTACCTTGGTCATGTTCTGCCTCTTGTCAGGGTGTCAGTAACAGCCGGCGCTTGCATGCGCCGGCCTCGTCGTCAGGCGGAGAGCTCGAGGAACTTGCGTACCCGCTCGGTCTCCGGGTTGCTGAAGAACTTTTCCGGGGTGGATTTTTCGATGATCTTACCTTTTTCCAGGAACACCACCTGATCCGATACCGCTCGGGCGAATTCCATTTCGTGGGTGACCACGATCATGGTGTAGCCCTCTGCGGAGAGGTTCTTCATCACCGTCAGCACTTCGCCGACGCGTTCGGGGTCGAGTGCCGAGGTAGGCTCGTCGAACAGGATCACCTCCGGGCTCATGGCCAATACGCGGGCAATCGCCACACGCTGCTTCTGGCCGCCGGAGAGGGTGTAAGGATAACTGTCACGCTTGTCGCCCATGCCGACTTTTTCCAGCAATTCTATGGCGATCGCGTGGGCTTGTTCCTTGGCCATGCCCTTGACCTGCACCGGCGCCTCCATGACGTTCTGCAGCACGCTGAGATGGGGCCACAGGTTGAAGCCCTGGAACACCATGCCGGTCTTGGCGCGGATGGCCGCCAGCTCGCGGTTGGTCATCTTGCGCCCGGCTTCTTCATTGATCCCGATGCGTTGCCCGGCGATGTAGATGCTGCCGCGATCCGGCTCTTCCAGCCAGTTGATGCAGCGCAGCATGGTCGACTTGCCCGAGCCGGAAGAGCCCAGCACGCTGACCACTTCGCCTTTGTTCACGGTCAGTTCGATGTCGCGCAGCACCTCGATGTCGGAGAAGCTCTTGGACAGGTTTTGAATGCGTACCGCCGGGATGTCAGCCATGTTCGAATCCTCGTTTCGCTCCGAAACGCGCCGCCCATTTGAGCGCCAGTTCCAGGCAGATGCTGATGAGCCAGTACAGAACGATCACCACCACGAAGGCTTCGGTGGGAATGAAGTAGGTGGCCTGTACCGAGTTGGCGGCGGCGGTCAGTTCCTGCACGGTGATGATGGTCAGGAAGGCGGTGTCCTTGAGGGCGATGATCAACTGGTTACCCAGCAACGGTCGGGTCTTGATCACCAGTTGCGGCAGGATGATGCGCATGAACAACCTGAAGGGCGTGAAACCATGGGCCTTGGCTGCCTCGACATAGCCCGCCGGCAGAACCAGGCGGCTGCCGCGCAGGATCTCGGTGAAGTAGGCGCCGTGGTAGACGATCAGGGCGAGTAGCCCGGCCGTCCAGGCGTCCAGGCGCAACCCCAGGCGCGGCAGGCCGTAGTACAGCAGGTAGGCAAGGATCAGGAACGGCAACATGCGCATGCCGTTGACCAGCCAGCGCACCACGATCGACAGCGGCGTGCGTTCTTCCAGGCTGTAAAGCATCGCGCAGCCGAGCACGAAGGCGCAGACGATGGACAGTGCGAACAGCGCCAGGGTGTTGAGGAATCCGTTGAAGAAGGCTTCGCGGGCGTCCCAGATAATGCTCCATTCGGTCATGCTGAAATGTCCTTACATGGCCAGTCGGTTGGCTTTCTTCTCGGCAATCGCCTGTAGCTTGAGCAGCACGCCGATGATCAGCATGTACAGCAGCGCGGCAGCGAGAATCGGCGGCAGCGGGTCGTAGGTGACGGCCGCGATACGGTTGGTCACTCGCGTCAGGTCGACGATGCCGATGATGGCGATCGCTGGGCTGCCCTTGATCAGGAAGGACATTTCGTTGACCAGGCCGGGCAGGCTGCTGGTGAGCATCTGCGGCAGCATGATGCGACGGAAGAACACGCCCTGGGTCATGCCGCAGGCCAGGGCTGCTTCCTTCTGATCACGGGAGAAACTGATGAATGCCGAACGCCAGATTTCCGCGTTGAAGGCGGTGGTGTTGAGCGTCAGGGCGAGGATGGCGGCGGTGTTGCGGTCGAGGTTGATGCCGAACATCGGCGCCGAGAGAAAGATGAACAGCACCAGGGTCACCAGCGGCGTGGCGCGTGCCAGGCTGGTGTAGAGAATCAGGAACTGTTCCAGAAAGGGGATGCGCGCCATGCGCAACAGGGTGATGCCGAGCCCGCAGAACACACCGATGGCAATGGCGATGCCGGATATCCACAGGGTCGTCCAGGCGCCCTCCAGCAGCAGTAGCCAGGCTTGTCCGTTCATGGCAGCTCCTTAGGGACGAAATGAGTGAGGCGAGCGAGTCAGGCGCGGCTGGTAAATCCCCGCACCTGTTCGCTGTCTGCCGTGATGCGTCGGGTTACTTCATGCCTGCCAGGGTATGGAACTGATCGACTTCGGTGATGGGCTCCTTGGGCATCGTCGGGAAGGCCTCGCCGAACCATTTGGTCTGCAGCTCGGCCAGGCGGCCGTTGTCGCGGATCTGATCCATGAAGCCGGTGATCAGCTTCAGCAGCACAGGGCTCTTCTTCGGCACCGGCCAGGCGGCGAAGCCGTCACCGGATACGGCGATGCCCTTGGCGAAGGTATCGCCGCGGGTCTTGACCAGGTCGTTGACCGAGATCAGCGCGTTGATCACGTAGTCCAGGCGGCCGTTGGCGAGATCGGCATAGGCTTCCGGGTAGGACTGATACTCGACCACGTCGCCGATTTCGCAGCCGGCATCGGCCATCATCTTCTTCAGTTCCGGCAGACGGGCGAGCAGTGCGCTGCCGGCCTGCAGGCCAGCGGTCTTGCCACACAGGCTGGCGATGTCGCTGAGGCTGTCATCGCCGGCACGCTTGACGTAGAAGTGCTGGGCCGAGGCGAAAGGCGGGGCGAAGTTGAACACGCGCAGGCGGTCGTCGGTGACCAGTGCGCCGGTGAAGGCCATGTCGTACTGCCCGGAAGACACCGAGGCGAGTAGGCCCGTCCACGGCAGGATTTCCTGCTTCACGTCGAAGCCTTTTTCCTTGGCGTAGGCTTTGAGGTCTTCGAGCAGCTCCTTGTGGAAACCCTCGGGCTTGCCGTCGACGATGTAGTTGAACGGCGCGTAGTCGTCCTCGGTGGCGACGCTCAGATAACCGCGTTTTTCGACGTCGGCCAGATCGGCGTGAGCGCTGGTGGCACCGGCCAGCAGACAGCCGGCCAAACCTGCGAGTGCCAGTTTGCGCAACTGGGCGAATCCGTTCATGGGCGTTGCGGTAGCGATGCCTGCATGGGTCATGGTCAGAGCTCCAGGGGTCGACAGATCGATTGGCTTGCGATGGGCGTGCCAGGTGGCTGTTTTTCACCATAGAGAGCGCAAAGCGTCGGGCAATAGGTGCAGTTCGGCGCATTCGCCTGGCCAGCCTGGAGCGCGGGCCATGGCTCACTAATTGCTTTGTGGTGGGTACAGCACGTGGAGCGGCAGTGACCATGATCGACCACTTCTACCACCTGAATTTCGACCAGCAGCGTGGGCTGCAGGAGCAACTGCGCGAGTCGCTGGTGTCCGCCATTCTTGCCGGCGGTTTTCCCCAGGACGAGCCCTTGCCGTCCTGCCGGCGCCTGTCCCAGCAGCTGTCGGTGTCCCGCAATACCGTGGCGCTGGTCTACGAGAGCCTGCTCGACAATGGCTACCTGGTCAGCCGTCCGCGCAGCGGCTATTACCTGCACCCGGATTACTGCGGTAGCCAACGTGAAGGCGCCCTGGCGCGCCTGGCGCCGGCCCATAGCGACGCCAATCCTCAGGCCGTTGGTGCACCAGGATGGAGCGGCAGGTTCAAGATCCAGCCGAGTATGAGGCACGGCGTGCTGCGCCCCAGTAACTGGCAGCGTTTCACTTATCCCTTCATCTACGGCCAGCCGATTGCCGACCTGTTTCCCCTGGAGCGCTGGCGCGAGGTGTCACGCAACAGCATGCGCAACGAACGCAACCCGGAGTGGCTGCGCGACAGCCATGACCAGGACGACGCCATGCTGATCGAGCAGTTGCGTACCCGGGTGTTGCCCAAGCGCGGCATCTGGGCCGGCGCCGATGAAATCCTCATCACCCTCGGGTCGCAAAATGCCCTGTATCTGCTGGCCACCCTGCTGATGAGCAAGGGCACCCGTGTGGCGCTGGAGAACCCAGGGTTCGGTGATGCCTGGAACGTGTTCGACCTGCAGGGCGCGGATATCCATCTGCAGGATGTCGACGAGCAGGGCATGCGCGTCGACGAGCGCCTCAACAGCTGTGAATACCTCTATGTCACGCCCGGGCATCAGGTGCCCACCGGGGTGAGCATGAGTGCAGCGCGGCGCAGCCAATTGCTGCAACAGATCCGTCAGCACGACCAGATCCTCATCGAGGACGACTACGACGCCGAACTGAATCTCGACAGCCATCCCCAGCCAGCCCTAAAGGCCAGCGACAGCAGTGGTCGGGTGGTGTACATGAGCAGCCTGTCCAAAGCCTTTTCACCGGGATTGCGGCTGGGTTACCTGGTCGCCGACGCGGAACTGGTCGAGGAGCTGCGGGCCTTGCGCCGCTTGATGTACCGCCACCCGCCACTGAACAATCAGCGCATGCTCGCTCAGTTCCTCGCCCAAGGGCATTACGATGCGCACCTGCGGCGTTTTCGCGAGGAGCACGGTCGCCGTCGTGAAGCGCTGCATGGCGCGCTGGATAGCGTTCTGGAGGGTTGTCGACATGTGAGCAGTGCTGGCGCTGGCGCCTTCTGGCTCAGTGCACCAGCCGGCATCGACAGCCAGCGGCTGGCCTGGGCGGCGGCTCAACAGAGTGTGCTGATCGAGCCGGGGGCGCAGTTTTTCTTCAACGAAGATCCGCCGCAGCGCTACTTCCGCATGGGCTTTCACGCCATCGACGTGCCGCTGATCGAACCGGGTATCCGTCTTCTCAATGAGGTGCTGCAGGGGCAGTGATGCCGCTGCAATCTGTGATAACCCACGATCTGCACCGCCACGGATATCGCTCGGTGGGTTACGCGGCGCTCCATCACCGTGTCGACTGAGCGTACAGAGCCCAGCGCCGCTAACCCACCCTACAGGATGTGTTCCCGGCGCCGGTAACCTGCGCCGCCCGGCTCATCCGGTTCGCGTCTGTCACAGGTACCTGGCGCTGAACTCGCCGATCACCTCGTCGAAGATCGCCAGCGCCTGCTGCACCTGGGCCGCGTTGACCATGCACGGCGGCACCACGTGAATGCGGTTCTCCACCACGAAGGCCAGCAACCCACGCTCCAGCAGCGCGGCTTTCATCTGCGCCATGATCGGCGCGGCCAGTGGCGTTTTCTTCAGCGGGTCGGCGACGAACTCCAGCGCCTGGAACAGGCCGATGCCGCGCGCTTCCCCGATCAACGGGTATTTGCCAGCGAGCGCCTTGAGGCCCGGGTCAAGCAGTTCCTGGCCGATCTGCCGGGCATTGTCGACCATGCCTTCCTCGGCCATGGTGTCGAGGGTGGCGACGATGGCCGCCATGGCCAGCGGGTGACCGGAGTAGGTCAGGCCACCGGGGAAGAAGTGGCTGTCGAAGTACTCGGCGATGGGCTGGGCAATCATCACCCCACCGGCCGGTACATAGCCGGAATTGACGCCCTTGGCGAAGGTGATCAGATCCGGCACCACGTCGAAATTGTCCAGTGCCAGCCAACTGCCGGTGCGGCCGAAGCCGGCCATCACTTCGTCGAGAATCACCAGAATGCCGAACTCGTCGGCCAGGGCGCGTACTCCCTGCATGTAGCCTTTCGGTGGCACCAGGATGCCGGCGGTGCCGGGAATGGTTTCCAGCAGAATCGCGGCGATCGAGGCCGGCCCTTCGCATTCGATTACCCGGCGCAGGTGCTGCAGCGCGCGGGTACATTCCTCTTCCTCGCTGGTGGCATTGAATTCGCTGCGGTACAGGTACGGGTTGAAGAAATGCACATGGCCACGGGCGAATTCATTGGGCACCCGGCGCGGATCGCCGGTGGCGACGATCGCCGAGCCGGTGCTGCCGTGGTAGGAGCGGTAGGCCGAGAGAATCTTGTCGCGGCCCGTATAGGTACGCGCCATGCGCATGGCGTTTTCGTTGGCGTCGGCACCGGCATTGGTGAAGAACACCTTGCTGAAGTTGGCCGGCGCGTGGGACAGAATGCGTTTGGCCGCCTCGCCACGCATCAGGTTGGCGGTGGCCGGGGCGATGGTCACCAACTGGTCGGCCTGGGCCTTGATCGCGGCAATCACCTTGGGGTGCTGGTGGCCGATATTGGTGTTGACCAACTGGCTGCTGAAGTCCAGGTACTCGCGGCCGTCGTAGTCCCACAGCGTGCAACCAGCGCCCCCGGCGATCACCAGCGGGTTTAGCGCGCCCTGGGTCGACCAGGAATGGAAAACGTACTGGCGATCCAGTGCATGGACATAGTCGTTGCTGATCTGCGTTGGGCTGCTCATGGCGACCTCGTGACGTGAAGAGCGCCTGCTGAGTTGCTGGCGACAGGCTCACCATAGAAATAAAGACGCGGCCCGCCGTAGGGCCAGATGCCTGGAGTCGACGGGTCAGCTATCTGGCCCGTCGACTGTCTCTATCTGTCCCTGGCGCGATGGGGGCAGCTTGCTAGGGTGCAGTCATCTGCACACTTGGAGGATCAGTACCCATGGCACATGCATTCGAGGTCAACGCCACGCCACTCGATCCGCGCCTGGTCGACAGCCCGGCGATCCGTCAGGCGCGTATCGACCTGGCTGCCTGCTTTCGCATGGCCGCTCGACTCGGTATGGGCGAGGGGATCTGCAATCACTTTTCCTTTGTGGTGCCTGGCCACGACGACCTGTTTCTGGTCAATCCCTATGGGCTGGCGTTCGCCGAGGTGACCGCCTCGTCGCTGTTGATCTGCGATTTCCATGGCCGTGTGGTGGCTGGTGAGGGCACGCCGGAAGCCACCGCGTTCTTCATCCACGCGCAGTTGCATCGTCTGCATCCGCGCGCCAAGGCGGCGTTCCACACCCATATGCCCAACGCCACGGCGCTGTGCATGCTCGAAGGCGATCCGTTCATCTGGGCGGGGCAGACGGCCTTGAAGTTCTATGACCGCATGCGCGTGGACGAGCGTTACAACGGCCTGGCACTGAGTAACGCCGAGGGCGAACGCATCGCCGGTGCCGTGGGTGAGGCGGATGTCGTGATGCTCAAGAACCATGGCCCGCTGGTGCTCGGTGGCTCCATCGCCGAAGCCTGGGACGACCTCTACTACCTGGAACGTGCCGCCGAAGTACAGCTCAAGGCCATGGCCAGCGGCCGGCCCCTGAAAGCCGTGCCCCATGAGCTGGCGCGCAAGGCCTGCCGGATCATGCTCGAAGGCAATGCCGAGAGTGCACGGCTGCACCTGGAAAGCGTGAAGCGCCAGATCGCCCGGCAGGAGCCGGATTTCGCCGAGTGAATCCGCCGGTAGAAGCGGTCGGTGTATGCAGAGCTTTCTTTTTGTAGGAGGGGCTTTAGCCGCGAGCTCTATTGAAGAGCAAAGAGCTCGCGGCTAAAGCGGATCGCCGCCCGGCCCCTCCCACGAGATCGCGACCGGCAGCTTCCGCCACTACGCCGCCATGACGGCGCAGGCTAGATCGCCACCAACCCGCGCACGCCATCCTTCTCCATGGTTTCGCCACGGCCCTGCTGGACGATTTCGCCGCGGCTCATCACCAGGTACTGATCGGCCAGTTCGGCGGCGAAGTCGTAGAACTGCTCGACCAGCAGGATGGCCATGTCGCCACGGGCGGCGAGCTTCTTGATCACCACGCCAATTTCCTTGATCACCGAAGGCTGGATGCCTTCCGTGGGTTCGTCGAGGATCAGCAAACGTGGCTGGCTGGCCAGGGCGCGGCCGATGGCAAGCTGTTGCTGCTGGCCGCCGGACAGGTCGCCGCCGCGGCGGTGTTTCATTTCCAGCAGCACCGGGAACAGCTCGTAGATGAAGGCCGGAACCTCCTTTGCCTGGCTGCCGGGAAAGCGCGACAGCCCCATCAGCAGGTTTTCCTCGACCGTCAGGCGGCCGAAGATTTCGCGGCCCTGTGGCACGTAGGCGATGCCGGCGTGCACCCGCTGGTGCGGCTTGAAGCCGGTGATCGGCTTGCCTTCCCAACTGACCTGGCCCTGCTTGGCCGGCAGCAGGCCCATCAGGCATTTGAGCAGGGTGGTCTTGCCCACGCCGTTGCGGCCGAGCAGGCAGGTGACTTCCCCCACCTTGGCCTCGAACGACAGGCCACGCAGGATATGGCTGCCGCCGTAGTACTGGTGTAGTTGTTGGACTTGCAGCATGTCGATGCCCTTTTTCATTTTGTGGGAGGGGCTGGGCGGTGATCGCTTTAGCCGCAACGCTTTTGATCTTTGAGAGCTCGGGGCTAAAGCCCCTCCCACGGTTGGCGTTAGCGGCCCAGATAAACCTCGATCACCCGTTCGTTGGCCTGCACGGCGTCCAGCGAGCCTTCGGCGAGCACGCGGCCCTGGTGCAGCACGGTGACGTGGTCGGCGATGGTGCCGACGAAGCCCATGTCGTGCTCGACCACCATCAGCGAATGCTTGCGTGCCAGGGACTTGAACAGCTCGGCGGTGAATTCGGTTTCCGCGTCGGTCATGCCGGCTACTGGCTCATCGAGCAGCAGCAACTGCGGGTCCTGCACCAGCAACATGCCGATCTCGAGGAACTGCTTCTGGCCGTGAGACAGCAAGCCTGCCGGGCGCTGGCGCGAGGCGTCGAGACGGATGGTGGCGAGTACCTCGTCGATGCGGTCGCGCTGCTCGCCGTTGAGCCGGGCGCGCAGGCTGGCCCACACGGACTTGTCGGTCTTCTGCGCCAGTTCGAGGTTTTCGAACACGCTCAGCGCTTCGAATACCGTTGGCTTCTGGAACTTGCGACCGATCCCGGCCTGGGCGATCTGCACTTCGCTCATCTGGGTCAGGTCGAAGGTCTCGCCGAAGTAGGCGACGCCGCTGTTGGGCCGGGTCTTGCCGGTGATCACGTCCATCAGGGTGGTCTTGCCGGCGCCGTTGGGACCGATGATGCAGCGCAGCTCGCCGACGCCGATGTACAGCGTCAGGTCGGTCAGTGCCTTGAAGCCGTCGAAGGAAACGTTGATGTCCTCCAGCGTCAGGATGGTGCCATGGCGCGTGTTCAGGCCACTGCCCGCACTCTGACCCAGGCCGATGGCATCACGGCCGCTGCCGGCCGGGTCGATCATCATCTCGGGAATCGGTGCAGCTCTCATGACTTGTCCCCTCGCTTGATAAGACCGATTACGCCCTTGGGCAGAAACAGGGTGACCACGATGAACAGCGCGCCGAGGGCGAACAGCCAATACTCGGGGAAGGCCACGGTGAACCAGCTCTTCATGCCATTGACCAGACCGGCACCGAGCAGCGGGCCGATCAGCGTGCCGCGCCCGCCGAGCGCCACCCACACGGCGGCTTCGATGGATTGGGTCGGGGCCATTTCGCTAGGGTTGATGATGCCGACCTGAGGCACGTACAGCGCACCGGCCAGGCCGCAGAGCACGGCGCTCAGCACCCAGATGAACAGCTTGTAGCCGCGCGGATCGTAGCCGCAGAACATCAGCCGGTTCTCGGCGTCGCGCAGGGCGGTCAGCACCCGGCCGAACTTGCTGCGCGCCAGGCGCCAGCCCAGGTACAGGCTGCTGACCAGCAACACGACGGTTAGAAAGAACAGCGTGGCGCGCGTGTTCGCGGCGGTGATCTCGAAGCCGAGGATGCTGCGGAAGTTGGTGAAGCCGTTGTTGCCGCCGAAGCCGGTCTCGTTGCGGAAGAACAGCAGCATGCCGGCGAAGGTCAGTGCCTGGGTCATGATCGAGAAATACACGCCCTTGATCCGCGAACGAAAGGCGAAGAAACCGAACACCAAGGCCAGCAATCCAGGCGCCAGCACCACCAGGCACATGGCCCAGAGGAAGTTGTCGGTGCCGTACCAATACCAGGGCAGCTCGGTCCAGGCGAGGAAGCTCATGAACGCCGGCAGGCCGTCGCCAGCGGCTTCGCGCATCAGGTACATGCCCATGGCATAGCCGCCGAGGGCGAAGAACAGGCCATGACCGAGGGACAGCAGGCCGGCGTAGCCCCAGACCAGATCGAGCGCCAGGGCGACGACGCAGTAGCAGAGGATCTTGCCGACCAGGGTCAACGTGTAAGCCGACACGTGCAGCGCATGATCACCGGGCAGCAGGTGCAGCAGCGGCATGGCGAGCAGCACGACGAGCACCAGCAGGCCGATGAAGAGAGAGACCTGCGGGCCGAGTCTTGCACTGGCTCGAGCCAGCAACGTTTGGTTGGCTGCGTTCATCGGTGAACCCCCTGTAAGCCGACCTGTGGGAGCGCGCCATGCGCGCGAACGATGGTGGGGATACAGTCGCTGGCATGGCCAGCTCCCACGGTGCAGAAGGTCATGGTGCTCAATCGATCACCCTCCCTTTCAAGGCGAACAAGCCTTGCGGACGTTTCTGAATGAACAGAATGATCAGCGCGAGGATGAGGATCTTGCCGAGCACGGCGCCGATCTGTGGTTCCAGGATCTTGTTGGCGATGCCCAGGCCGAAGGCCGCCATGACGCTACCGGCCAGTTGGCCGACGCCGCCGAGTACCACCACCAGGAAGGAATCGATGATGTAGCTCTGGCCAAGATCCGGGCCGACGTTGCCGATCTGGCTGAGGGCCACGCCGCCAAGGCCGGCGATACCCGAGCCGAGCCCGAAGGCCATCATGTCGACACGGCCGGTAGGCACGCCGCAGCAGGCGGCCATGTTGCGGTTCTGGGTGACGGCGCGCACGTTGAGCCCCAGGCGGGTCTTGTTCAGCAGCAACCAGGTCAGCACCACCACGGCCAGGGCGAAGCCGATGATCACGATGCGGTTGTACGGCAGCACCAGGTTGGGCAGCACCTGGATGCCGCCGGACAGCCAGTAGGGGTTGGCCACCTCGACGTTCTGCGCACCGAACAGCACGCGCACCAGTTGGATCAGGATCAGACTGATGCCCCAGGTGGCGAGCAGGGTTTCCAGTGGCCGGCCGTAGAGGTGACGAATCACCGTGCGCTCCAGCGCCATGCCGATGACGGCGGTCACGCAGAAGGCCACCGGCAGTGCCACCAGTGGGTACAGCGCCAGGGCCTCGGGGGCGTAGCGCTGGAACAGGATCTGCACCATGTAGGTGGAATAGGCGCCGAGCATCAGCATCTCGCCGTGGGCCATGTTGATCACCCCGAGCAGGCCGAAGGTGATGGCCAGGCCAAGAGCGGCGAGCAACAGGATCGATCCCAGGCTCATGCCGCTGAACGCCTGGCCGAGCAGCTCGCCGATCAGCAGCTTGCGCTTGACCTGAGCCAGGCTGGTTTCCGCAGCGGTGCGCACTCCTGCGTCGCTTTCCACGCCGGGCTCCAGCAGATTTTCCAGGCGGGTACGCGCCAGCGGCTCGCCGGTTTCACCGAGCAGGCGCACGGCAGCGAGGCGCACCGCAGGGTTGGCGTCGACCAGTTGCAGGTTGGCAAGAGCCAGGGTCAGGGCATCGCGAACGATATCGTCGTCTTCCTTCTCCAGGGTCTGGGCGAGCAGCGGCAGTTGCGCCGGCTGGGCGCTCTTTTGTAGCTGCACTGCAGCACTCAGGCGCTGTGCCGGTTCTTCGGCAAGCAGCTGATGGCTGGCCTGGGCGTTGGCGATCAGGCCACGCAGGCGGTTGTTCAGGCGCAATTTGCGCGGGTTATCCACAGGGGAAGCTTCACCTTCGGCAGCCTGGTAGCCGTCGTCGGTTTCGATGAACGCGGTCTTTTCGCTATCCGCAGCTACACGGCCCTGTTGCAGGGCGTCGAGCAGCGGTTGGCGCGCCAGGTCGGGCATGGCGGCCCAACTTTCCAGCAACTTTGCCTGCTGTGCCGGGCTGGCGGCGACGAAGTCGTCGGCCTCGCCCGCCTGAGCGGCGAACGGCAGCAGGAGCAGCAGGCTGAGAAATAGTCGGACAAAGGCGTAAGGCATGGGGATGTCCTAGATGGCAATTTGTAGGAGCCGGGGGGCGCCCAGCTCTTGTCGGCGATTGATCGTCAGGGCACTACGCGCTTCAAGATTGATCGCCGGCAAGCCGGCTCCTACAGGAGGAGCCGGGCGAGCCCGTGGATCAGTTCGACTTCACCGGGGTGTCGCCTTTCTTGTCGTTGCCTTCGATGTACGGGCTCCAGGGCTGGGCGCGAACCGGGCCGTCGGTTTCCCAGACGACTGAGAACTGACCGTCGTCCTGGACTTCGCCGATCATCACCGGCTTGTGCAGGTGGTGATTCTTCTCGTCCATCTTCAGGGTGAAACCGCTCGGTGCGGCGAACTCCTGGCCGGCCATGGCGGCACGCACCTTGTCGACGTCGGTGGTACCGGCTTTCTCGACGGCCTGGGCCCACATGTGGATGCCCACGTAGGTGGCTTCCATCGGGTCGTTGGTGACCACGGTGTCGGCGTTCGGCAGCTTCTTGGCCTTGGCGTAGGCTTTCCAGTCGGCGACGAATTTCTCGTTGACCGGGTTCTCCACGGACTGGAAGTAGTTCCAGGCGGCCAGGTGACCGACCAGCGGCTTGGTGTCGATACCGCGCAGCTCTTCTTCGCCTACCGAGAAGGCCACCACCGGCACGTCGGTGGCTTCGATGCCCTGGTTGGCCAGTTCCTTGTAGAACGGCACGTTGGAGTCGCCGTTGACGGTGGAGACCACCGCGGTCTTGCCGCCGGCGGAGAACTTCTTGATGTTGGCGACGATGGTTTGGTAATCGCTGTGGCCGAACGGCGTGTAGACCTCTTCGATGTCCTTGTCCTGAACGCCCTTGCTGTGCAGGAAGGCGCGCAGAATCTTGTTGGTGGTGCGCGGGTAGACGTAGTCGGTGCCGAGCAGGAAGAAACGCTTGGCAGCGCCGCCGTCTTCGCTGAGCAGGTATTCCACCGCCGGGATCGCCTGCTGGTTCGGCGCGGCGCCGGTGTAGAACACGTTCGGCGACATTTCTTCGCCTTCGTACTGCACGGGGTAGAACAACAGGCCGTTGAGTTCTTCGTAGACCGGCAGTACCGATTTACGCGACACCGACGTCCAGCAGCCGAAGGTCACCGCGACCTTGTCCTGGGTCAGCAACTGACGGCCACGCTCGGCGAACAGCGGCCAGTTGGAGGCCGGGTCGACCACCACCGCTTCGAGCTGCTTGCCGAGTACACCGCCCTTGGCGTTGATCTCGTCGATGGTCATCAGCGCCATGTCTTTGAGCGATGTTTCCGAAATGGCCATGGTGCCGGACAGCGAGTGCAGGACGCCGACCTTGATGGTCTCGGCGGCGTGGATGCTCCAGCTCAGGCCCATGGCGACGATGGATGCGGAAAGGGTGAAGGCCTTGATCAGGCTGCGACGTTGCATAGGACGATCTCCATTGACTGACGAGTTTTATGTTGTTGGCAGTGGATCAAGGGACACCACATCAGCCCTGCGCCTGTACGGCCCGCTCGCGGGCGTTGTGCAGCATGTGCAGGGTGATCTTGCGCACTTCCGCCTTGCTGACCTCTATGTGGGTCTTCAGCAACAGCTGTGCTTCTTCGCAACGACGCGACAGGATCGCGCCGAGGATGCGTGCGTGCTCTTCGTAGGTGGCTTCCACCCGAGGCGTTTTGGTGAAGTCCAGACGACGGACGATACGAATCTTTTCGCTGATTTCGCGGTGCAGGCGAGCCATCTCGCGGTTGCCGGTGGCCTCCACCAACTGGCAGTGGAAGCTTTCGTCGAGCAGCGACACTTCGCGGCCTTCTGGTGGGCGTTGCTCGGGCGGTGCCGTCCAGATGAGGCGCAGTTTTTCCAATTGCTCAGGCGTTTCACTCGCCGGGCGATCGCACAGGCGCCGAACCGCCGCCAGTTCGAGCACGATGCGCACGTCGTAGAGCTCCTCGAAATGGTGGAAGTCGAACGGCTTGACCTGCCAGCCGCTACGGAAATACACCTCCAGATAACCCTCGCGCTCCAGGCGATAGAGCGCCTGGCGCACTGGTGTGCGGCTGGCGGCCATGCGCTCGGCCACTTCACCTTCGCTGAAACGGTCGCCCGGCAGCAGGCGGAACTCGGAAATGTCGTCCTTGAGCTGCCCGTAGATACGCTCGGCGAGGTTCTCCGGGCGTTCCTTGCCGCGCTTGATCGGGTCGACCAGTTGCATGTCAGGCCGCCTCGCTCGGGTCGAGGATCAGCAGCACGTCGCCCGGGGTGACCGCCTTGCCCGGCTGGCAGCGCACGGCCTTGACCGTTCCCGCTACTGGCGCGAGCACGGCCAGCTCCATCTTCATCGCCTCGACCACCAGCAACGGCGTTCCGGCTTCGACGTACTGGCCCGGCTCGACCAGCACCTTCCAGACGCTGCCGCACATGTCGGCGCTGACGGCCTGACCATCGACGGCTTCGTCCTCCTCGCTGCTGGCAACTGGCGCGGCGTGGCTGTCGGCGTCGTCGTCGTCGCGCCACAGCTGCACTTCGGCGTCGAAGGCTTGCTTTTGCAGCTGCTGGAAGCTGGCGATGCTGCTGGCGTTGTCCGCCAGGAAGCGCTGGTATTCGGCGAAATCGAAGGTGCTCTGCTCGATCTTTATTTGCGCGCGGCCTTCACGGAAGGCGTCGCGGAATTCGTCGAGCTCGGCTTCGCTGACCGGGTAGAAACGCACCTGATCGAAGAAGTGCAGCAGCCACGGCTGGCCGCCCTCGAACTGGGCGTTCTTCACGAACTTGTTCCAGATCGGCAAGGTACGGCCGACCAGCTGGTAGCCGCCGGGCGAATCCATACCGTAGATGCACATGTACATGCCGCCGATACCCACGGTGCCTTCGGCGGTGTAGGTGCGTGCCGGGTTGTACTTGGAGCTGAGCAGGCGGTGGCGCGGGTCGAGTGGCACGGCACAGGGCGCGTCGAGGTAGACGTCGCCGAGGCCGAGGATCAGGTAGCTGGCCGCGAAGAGGATGTCGCGCACTTGCTCGCGGGTGGCCAGGCCATTGGCGCGCTGGATGAAATCGACATTATTTGGCAGCCACGGCGCCTGGCTGCGCACGGTCTCGCTGTAGCGGGTGACGGCAGCGAGGGTGGCGCTGTCTTCGAAGGCCATCGGCAGGTGGACGATGCGGGTCGGCACCTTGAGATTCGCCACGTCGCCCAGCTCGCGCTCGAGGCGCAGCAGGTGATCGAGCAGCGCCTGCTGATGCAGTACGCGGCTGTCGTAACGCAGCTGCAGCGAACGCACACCCGGCGCCAGCTCTTCCAGACCGGTGAGCGGAGTCGCCTTGAGCGCCTCCATCAGCAGGTGCACGCGCAGACGCAGCGCCAGGTCGAGCACGTTGTCGCCGTATTCGAGCAGGATGTAGGCATCGCCAGCCTGGCGGTAGACCGCGCGCGGGCGGCTGCCATCGGCCGGCAGCTCAGCCAGCACGGTGGCCGACACGGTGTCGCCTGGCTGCAGGCTGGGCGCCGGCAACTCTACGGCATTGACCGCGCTTAGGCTTTGCAGGCTACCCAATTGCGCCTGTTCCAGTGCTTGAGCTTGCTCGAAGCTGATGGGATGAAAGCGCAGGGTGTCGCCTGGCTTGACCTGGCCGACCTTCCACAGCTCGGCCTTGGCGATGGTTACCGGGCAGACGAAACCGCCCAGGCTCGGGCCGTCCTTGGTAAGGATCACCGGGAAGTCGCCGGTGAAGTTGATGGCGCCGATGGCGTATTCGCAGTCATGCACGTTGGACGGATGCAGGCCGGCTTCGCCGCCGTCGGCGCGTGTCCAGCTTGGCTTCGGCCCGCTCAGGCGCACGCCCAGGCGGTTGGAGTTGTAGTGCACCTGCCAGTCGGCGGCGAAGAACTGCTCGATCGCCTCGGCAGTGAAGAAATCCGGTGCGCCGTGGGGGCCATAGAGCACACCGATGTTCCAGGTCGCGCCGTACTCGGGAACCAGGCTGGCATCCAGCGCCTGGGGCTCGCTGACCGGCGCCGGCGTGGTGCAGGCGGGCAAATCCTGGGAGATGGCCAGCATGTCGGCGGTGCGCAGGGTACGCCCGGCATGGCCGCCGAACTGGCCGAGGGCGAAGGTCGAGCGGCTGCCCAGGTACACGGGCACATCGAAGCCGCCACGCACTGCCAGATAGGTGCGGCAGCCGCTGGTTGCGCGGCCGAGTTTGAGCACCTGGCCGGCCTTGATGGCGATTGGCGCCCAGTAGGGCACGCTTTCACCGTCCAGCTCGGCAGGGCAGTCAGCACCGGCGAGGGCGACTAGCGCATCGCTGTGGAAGCGCAGGCTCGGGCCCTGCAGGGTGAATTCCAGCCCGGCGGCGCTCTCGTGGTTACCGACGATGCGGTTGGCCAGACGGAAGGCGTAATCATCCATCGGCCCGGACGGCGGCACGCCGATGTCCCAGTAGCCGAGACGACCGGGGAAATCCTGCACGCTGCTGTAAGTGCCGGGTTCCAGCACTTCGACCACCTGCGCCGCGTAGCTGAAGGTGTCGAGCAGGCGAGTCCAGATCTGCGCGTCGTGAAAGCGTGGCTCGGCAACCACCTGACGCAAGTAATCGAGGTTGCTGGCGATACCGTGCAGGCGGGTTTCGCCCAGCGCTTTGCTCAGCTTGGCGATGGCCTCTTCACGCGTGGCGGCGTGGACGATCAGCTTGGCGATCATCGGGTCGTAGAAGGCCGAGACTTCGCTGCCGGTACTGACCCAGCCGTCGACACGGACGTCGTCCGGGAAGTGCACGTCGGTCAGCACGCCCGGGCTGGGCTGGAAGTTCTTCAGCGGGTCTTCGGCGTAGATGCGCACTTCGATGGCGGCGCCCTGCGGGGCGCGGCTCAGGGCGACCCAGTCCAGCTCGTCGCCTGCGGCCACGCGCAGCATGCACTCGATGAGATCCAGGCCGGTGACCATCTCGGTCACCGGGTGCTCGACCTGCAGGCGGGTGTTCACTTCGAGAAAGTAGAAGTCGTCGCGAGCGGCGTCGTAGATGAACTCCACGGTGCCGGCACTGCGGTAGCTCACCGACTCGCCCAACTCGACAGCAGCGGCATGCAGGCGCTCGCGGGTGGCTTGTGGCAGGTTCGGTGCAGGGGTTTCCTCGACCACCTTCTGGTTGCGCCGTTGCAGCGAGCAATCGCGTTCACCCAGGGCTGCCACGCGGCCTTTGCCATCACCGAATATCTGCACTTCGACATGGCGTGCCTGGTCGACGAAGCGTTCGAGAAATACCCCCGAATCACTGAAGAACTGCTCGCCCATGCGTTTGACACCGTCATAGGCGCTGGCCAGGGCCACGGCGTCGGCGCAGCGGGTCAGGCCGATACCGCCACCGCCAGCAGTGGTCTTGAGCATCACCGGGTAGCCGATGCCCTCGGCGGCAGCCAGGGCCTCTTCAAGGCTTTGCAGCAGGCCGGTGCCGGGCGCCATCGGCACCTGCGCTTCGGCGGCCAGCTCGCGAGCCCGGTGCTTGAGGCCGAACTCGCGGATCTGCGTCGGCGTCGGGCCAACGAAGGCGATGCCCGCGTTTTCGCAGGCCTCGGCGAATTCGGCGCTCTCCGAGAGGAAGCCATAACCGGGATAGATCGCCTGGGCGCCGGTCTCCTTCGCGGCGGCGAGAATCTTGTCGATACGCAGGTAGCTGTCGGCGGCCTTGTCGCCGCCCAGGGCTACGGCCACGTCTGCATCACGTACATGCTGGGCGTTGCGGTCGGCGTCGGAGTACACCGCCACGCTCTTCACGCCGAGATGCTTGAGGGTGCGGATGGCGCGGACGGCGATCTCGCCACGGTTGGCGATCAAGACTGTTTCAAACATGGCGGTTCTCCGTGGCGAGATCGCCATGACGGGCTACGCCCGTCCTGCAATTTGACTTCGTCGCTGCGCTGCTGCGCAGCTGGTCACTACGGTTGGCGATCAGTACGGTCTGGAACATGTTCGTGTCCTCAACGTAGGGTGGAAAACCGCGAAGCGTTTTCCACCAGCTGTTCGTTGGTGGATGGCTTCGGCCATCCACCCTACGGTTTCAGTTCTTGGCTGCTTGCTGGCTGGCAATAAAGGCGCGCCAGCCACCGAAACTGGTGATGTCTCGTGCATCACTCAGCGCCCAGGGCTCGCAGATGAAACCCTTCACGCTGCGCCCGTCCGCCAGGGTCAGGTTGCCGATACCCAGCGGTGCGGGGATTTCGGCGACGAATTCGCCGAAGCGCGCCAGAGGGATGTCCCACAGCTCGACGATGATCGACGTACCATCGCTGCTACGCGCCAGGCCCGGTTTGGGCGGCACGGTGCCGGCCAGGGCGTAGAGGCGATAGTCCGGCGAGGTCAGGGTCTGCTCGACCAGCACCGCGTTGCGGGTGGTCAGCTGGAAATTCAGCGGCATGCCGGTCAGGTGCGCGCCCACCACGGCGACTCGCACGCTGCCGGCCGGCACCGCTGTGGACAGCGTTTGTGGCGGCAGCGCGCGACCGGTGGCGCCGAGCGGCAGCTCCAGGCTGGCCTGCCAGCGTTTGCCGAAGGCCGCCAGGGCCAGGTCGTGCCAGGCGGGGGCGAGCAGGGTTATGCCCGCGGGCAGGCCGTCGTCGCGCAGGCCGGCGGGTACGGCCAGGGCAGAGAGGTCGGCGAGGTTGGTGAAGTTGGTGTAGGTGCCGAACTGGCTGTTGAACAGCACCGGCTCCTGACGCATTTCGTCGAGGCTGCGAATGGTCGGCGAAGTCGGCACTACCAGCGCGTCGAAACCTGCCAGCGCGTCGTTGATCTTGCGGCTCAGCTCGGCACGCAGGTACTCGGCCTTGTAGGCGTCGCAGGCGCTGTATTGGTGGCCGCTGTCGACGATACCGCGTACCACCGGGTCGAGATGCTCCGGCGCCACGCCCTCCACGGCGACGGTGCGCTCGGCGACCCAGGGGCCGTAATACAGCTGTTCGGCGAGCTCACGGAAGGGGCTGAAGTCGATGGGTTGCAGGGTGACGCCCAGGGCGCGCAGTTTCTCCAGCGCCTGCTCGAACACGGTCTGGGTCTGGGTATCGCCAAAGAACTCCAGGCTGTCGGGCACGGCAAAGGTCGGTGCGGACTTCATGCCGACCGGTGCGCTGTTGGGGTTGCTGCGCGAGTAGCCGTCGTCGGCGTCGTAACCGCCAGCGAGGCGCGCGACGGTTTCGGCGTCGCCGACCGTGAGGGCGAACACCGAGATGCAATCCACCGTACGGCAAGCCGGTACCAGGCCGGTGTTCGGTAGCCAGCCCTTGGTCGGCTTGAGCCCGACGATATTGTTGAAGCCCGCTGGCACACGGCCCGAGCCGGCCGTATCGGTACCCAGGGAGAACGGCACCAGGCCGCGCGCGACCACGCTGGCCGAGCCGGAGCTGGAGCCACCGCTGACGTACTGCGGATTGAAGCTGTTGGCGACCGCGCCGTGGGGCGAGCGGGTGCCGACCAGACCGGTCGCGAACTGATCGAGATTGGTCTTGCCGATCAAGATGGCCCCGGCGGCGCGCAGGCGCTCGACCACCGTGGCATCAGCCTCGGCCTGGTAGGCGAATTCGGGGCAGGCAGCAGTGGTCTGCCAGCCGGCTGCGTTGATGTTGTCCTTGATGGCGAACGGCACGCCGTACAGCGGCAGCTTGTCCTGCTGGCCTTCGGCCTTGTCGAGCAGGGCCTGCAGATTACTCAACTGGGCGTCGAGCTGGGTCGTGCTGGCCAGGCAGATCCAGGCGTTGTCGTCACGGCTCAGTTGCGCGAGCAGGGTGTGCAGCAGCTCGGCTGGTTGCGCGGCATCGCGGTAAGCCTGTTGCCAGTCGGCGAGGGTAAAAGCGAAGGAGGCGTTGGACATACTCTGAGATTCCATCTTGTATCCAAGTTGGAATTGCTAGAGCAAGAGCGATGCCAGTTTTTAACTAGATGATTTTTATGAGTTTTATTTTATTAGGAGGTTTTTTAGGACTATTCCTGCACCGTAGCGGAGCCGCGCTGAAGCCTTTTGGTGCGCAGACGACCGGCGTGGTGTGAGATGGGATAAGGGCAGGCGTCAGGCGAAAGCGGTCATCTGCTGCGGGGTTCGATCTGATCGTTCCTCACGCTCCGCGTGGGAATGCCTGCAGGGACGCTCTGCGTCCGATGTCGAGGCCTGGCGAGCGCAGAGCGCCCTGGATTGGGCTCCCACGCTGGAGCGTGGGAGCCATCATCAAGGCAGAAGCGGACGTTCGCGTAACTTGTAGGAGGGGCTTTAGCCACGAGCTTTTAATCAAGGCAAACAAAGAGCTCGCGGCTAAAGCCGCTCCCACAAAAGCAGCAGCGCTCTATGTCCGCTCCCGCCACTCACCAGCCGCTCTTGCTACCTACAGCCCGCTCAACAGCGCCCGATAATCCCGCACGGCCTCGAACTCTTCGGTGTCCTTCACGCCCTTGCGGCTATCCGGCTCATAGACCGCCAGCAGGTGCTTCACGCCGAAGCGTTGGGCGCTGCGCAGGATCGGTACGTTATCGTCGATGAACAGGCTGCGCGCCGGGTCGAACGACAGGTCTTGCTGCAGCGCGAACCAGAACTGCGCGTCTTCCTTGGGGAAGCCGTAGTCGTGAGAACTGATCAGGCGGTCGAAGTAGGGCGCCAGTTCGATGCGCTCCAGCTTCAGGGACAGCGAGTCGCGGTGGGCGTTGGTGATCATCACCACCTGCTTGCCGGCCTGGCGGATGGCGGCGAGGAATGTGTCGGCGTCCGGGCGCAGGGCGATTAGGTCGGCGACCTCGCGCTTGAGGTCACGGATCGACAGGTTCAGCTCGCGGCTCCAGAAGTCCGTGCAATACCAGTTCAGTTGGCCAGCGTGCTTCGTAAACAGCGGCTGCAGTTCAGCATCGGCCAGGGCACGGCTGACGCCGTGGTGCTCGGCGTAGCGCTGTGGCAGGTGCTCGAGCCAGAAGTGGTTATCGAAGTGCAGGTCGAGCAGAGTGCCGTCCATGTCCAGCAATACGGTGTCGATTTCGGGCCAGGGCAGGTTCATGGCAAGGCGGCTCTCTGAGATGGAAATGCGGTGGACGGGGCCTGCTAGTCGTCAAATGCGCGCTTTTAGAGCGCAGACAATCCAGGCAGGCGCGGTATGATAACCGTTCCGGTCAGCCCAGCAGCAGGACTCACCCATGCGTCAGAAGCCCACCGTCATCGCCCGAGAAATCGTCGCTAGCAGCCGCCTGTTTCGTGTCGAGGAAATCCAGTTGCGCTTCAGCAACGGTGCCGAGCGCACCTACGAACGGCTGGTCGGGCGCGGCACTGGGCATGGTGCGGTGATGATCGTGGCCATGGTGGATGACGAGCACGTTCTGCTGGTCGAAGAATATTGCGGCGGTACTGGCGAATACGAGATCTCCCTGCCCAAGGGGCTGATCGAGCCGGACGAGGATGTACTCGATGCCGCCAATCGCGAATTGCAGGAAGAGGCCGGCTTCGGCGCCCGCAAGCTGGAACATCTGACCGAGCTGAGCCTGTCTCCCGGTTATATGAGCCAGAAGATCCAGGTGGTACTGGCCCGTGATCTGTATCCTCAAACACTGCCCGGCGATGAGCCGGAGCCACTGCGTGTGGATAAAGTCAGCCTGCGTGAGCTGTCCGCCCTGATCCAGCATCCGCAGTTCAGCGAAGGCCGAGCTCTGGCCGCTCTGTATCTGGTGCGCGATCTGCTGGAGCAGCGTGGGGAACTGAGCCGATGAGCCATCCGTTACTGCCTGCGGTACTGGAACTGGTGCAGCAGGCGGGCGTCGTGATTCTGCCGTTCTGGCGCCAGGGTGTTCAGGTGATCGAAAAAGCCGATGCCTCGCCGGTGACCGCCGCTGATCTGGCGGCCCATCGTGTGCTGGCCGACGGCCTGCAGGCGCTCGACGCGAACATTCCCGTGTTGTCCGAGGAAGACGCCGATATTGCCCTGAGCCAACGGGCGGGCTGGGATCGCTGGTGGTTGGTCGACCCGCTCGACGGTACCAAGGAATTTATCGCCGACAGCGAAGAATTTACCGTCAACGTGGCGCTTATCGAACGTGGGCAGGTGGTGTTCGGCGTGGTCGGTATTCCCGCCTCGGGCGTCATTTATTACGGCGGCAGCGGCCTGGGCGCCTGGCGCGCTGAACCGGGTGGCGAACCGCAGGCGATTACCGTACGTGAAACCCCCGAGAGCGGTTTGAGTGTGGTGGCCAGTCGGCGTCATGGCAGCGCCGAGCAGGAGCAGTTGCTGGCCGCTCTGGTTGCGCGCTTTGGCGATATTGAACGAATCAGTGTCGGCAGTTCGCTGAAGTTCTGTCAGCTCGCCGAAGGCAGTGCAGACTTCTATCCGCGCTTGGCGCCGACTTCGCAGTGGGACACCGCTGCTGCCCAGGGCGTACTCGAGGGCGCTGGCGGTGTGGTGCTGACCCTGCAGGGCGAGCCGCTGCGCTACGAGGCGCGGGAGTCGCTGCTCAACCCTTTCTTTCTGGCCTTGCCGGCTGATGTCGAGTGGCGCGAAGTGCTGGTGGAAGAAGCCAAGCGGCTAACGCCAGTTAATTAGCGCCTCCCCGGTCACCGCTATTTGCCAAACATTGTAGGCGCCGCGCCCCCGCGGCGAATCGTCTGGCCAGCACGGAAATCGCGGTATGGCCACAATCGTTCGCGCCGAGGTCGACGCTCCTACGGGGTTGTGGCGATGCGCTTTCTGTAGGAGCCGCGACCTCGCGGCGAATCGTATGGGCAACGCGAAAATCGCGGTATGGCCGCAATCGTTCGTGCCGAGGGCGACGCTCCTAGATGGACAGTGGCTTACACCTCAGTCGAGCATGTCGCGGTAGCGGTCATCCTGCTTGAACACCAGCGGCTGGGCGAAGCCCGGTACCTTGATCTGCTCGCTGCCGATATCGATCTGCGTGTCGTCGATCAGGTCGTTGCCGAAGTTGTAGATGATATCCAGCTGACCTTTCAGTGCCTGCTCGTCGTAGGCCCGCGCCGTCGCGCGGGTTTGCTCGCGACGCTGCTGGTAGGCGCTGAAGGCTGCCTCGCCGTGGCGCTTGCGCAGCATGCGCTCGACCACGTGGGGGGCGAGCACCACGGCGCTGGCATTGTTGCCGCCAAAACCCTTGGAGTTGATGAAGCACACGTCCATGCGCTGGTCGTGGCGATCCACGTTGCTGATGCTCAGGTGCTGCTGGTGCACGTCCGCAGCCACTTCATCGATGGTTTTGATGCCAGGAATGATGCCGTACTTGAAGGTACCCAGCGCGGAGATCACCTGGTCGCCACTGGCGGTTGCCAGGGAGTGGCCGACGAACGCTTTCACTGCCGCTACTGGCCAGCTGTCGATGGCGAAAGCCGCCGCTACGCGATCCAGCAGTTCGGATTCGGTGACCCGGTTGGCTGGCGTGCTGGAGCCGTGGGCATGCACGAAGCTGCGCTGGCGCACGGCATCGACACCCAGCAGTTGCACAGCGCTGGCCACGGCCTTGGCGACGGTCAGGTAGTTGCCTGGGCCCGGCGCAGAAATGGATTTCTTGAAGCCATCGGCGTTGATGAACACGTCGGTGGCGGCGCCGTGGATGTCGGCACCCAGTTGCAGGGCTAGCTCGTCGTCCATCAGCACGATGAACTGGCAGGCTTCCGACAGGGTGAAACCGCAGTTGTCGCCGAACGGGCGGCTGGCACGGCGGAAGTCGACGTCATCTTTCCCTTCGATCAGGCGCAGGCCGTCTTCGGTAGCCAGTGCGCCCATGGCGCCATAGCCCTCGATGCACTCGGCGTTGATCGGCGCCTCGCTGTTGCCAACGATCACTACTCGCGCCTTGCCGGCATTGATTTGCTCGATGCCTTTCTGCAGGTTGTAGAGGAACGTGGCGCAGGCGCCGGTGACGCTGCCGGTGGTGCCGACGCTGCCCAGCACGTAAGCGTTGATGAAGTCCGCAGGCATGGTGTTCAGGCCCAGGGCCAACTGCTTGGAGCTGACGCGGTGGCCCTTGAGGCGCGACTGCATCAGACCGCCGAAGCCGTTCTCGTCGAGCTGGCTCATGATGCTGCCGGCGAATACTGCGATCTCGTCCGGCGCAACCTGGTCGACGATGGTCTGCCACGGCACACCAGTGGCGCGCAGGGCGTCGGTAACGCCAACCACGGCCATCTGCAGGCCACGCGGGTGGAAGCGCGAGTTGTACAGTTCGCCTGGCTCGAAGCCGGTCGGCAGCTGCCCCGCGGACTTCACCGGCAGGGCGCGGTAACTGTCGACCTTGAATTCACAGCTGTCATGCAGGGTGACGCGCACGTCGTTGCCTTCGAGTTCTTCGACCGACCAGTTGGCTGGCAGCGGCTCGGGCAATTGCTTGCGGGTGCTGACGAAGGTCAGGCTGCCGCCTTCGCCGTTCAGGGCGATGCTCTTGTGCCAGTGGGCAGCGTCGGGGTCGAGGTGCTGTTTCTCGATACGGCGCACCAGGGTGGAAGCCAGCACCTGCTCGCCATAGCGACGCTCGATCTCCACGCCGGACAACGGCTCGCCGTCCAGGCTCTGGTAGTCGCCGTCGACCACGCGTACCAGCTTGGTCATAACGGCCAGACCGATGAGGGTTTCGCGGCGTGCCTGTTCGTCCAGCGATTCGATCACCATGCGGCGGAAACCGTGGTGGAAGGAGCTGCGGCCGGCGGCATTGTAGCCACCGAAACCGACGATCACAGGCAAACGAGACTTCACGCGGACACTCCTTCAACTAATTAGATCAGCACGCGCCATTATCGAGCGGATGCCGGGTCAGCGGATCGAGGCGAGGCGCGCGTCTCTGGCGAGAGGCGCCATGATGGAAATTCAGGTGCCTATGCTGACGCGATCCATGACCCACGAGTCACGACTTGATACAAGGTTACCCGTTATCGGTTGCGGCGGCACGACTCGCATGCGATCCGCCTGAAACAAAAAAGCCCGGCACTGAGGCCGGGCGTAATGGGGGCGAACCCCCATAAAGTGGAACGTCTTACATGCCCAGGAAGTTCGGCAAGCCCAGCGAAATGAACGGCACGTAGGTGACCAGGATCAGGAACGCCAGCATCACCAGCAGCCACGGCGATACCGCGCGTACCACGCGGGTCAGCGGCATGCCGGTGACCGCCGAGGTGACGAACAGGTTGAGGCCTGTAGGCGGCGTGATCAGGCCGATCTCCATGTTCACCACCATGATGATGCCCAGGTGGATCGGATCGATGCCCAGCTGCATGGCGATCGGGAACAGGATCGGCGCCAGGATCAGGATGATCGCCGACGGCTCCATGAAGGTACCGGCAACCAGCAGCACGATGTTCACCACGATCAGGAACTCGATCGGGCTGAAGCCCTGATCGACGACCCAGGCGGTGATCGACTGCGGGATCTGCTCGGTGGTCAGCACGTGGGCGAACAGCATGGCGTTGGCGATGATGAACATCAGCACCACGCTCAGCTTGCCGGCCTCGACGAACACCTTGGGGCACTCGCGAACGGTCATGTCCTTGTAGATGAAGATCGCCACGAACGCCGCATACACCGCAGCCACCGCAGCGGCTTCGGTCGGCGTGAACATACCCGAGTAGATGCCACCGAGGATGATCACGATCAGCGCCAGACCCCAGCCGGCCTTGCGCCCGGCGGTGAGGATCTCGGCCATCGACGCGCGCGGCAGCGACGGCATGTTCTTCACCCGGGCGATGATGTAGATGGTGATCATCAGGAACACGCCCAGCAGCAGGCCCGGCACCACACCGGCCATGAACAGCTTGCCCACCGAGGTCTCGGTCGCCGTGGCGTAGACCACCATGACGATCGACGGCGGAATCAGGATGCCCAGGGTACCGGCGTTACAGACGATACCGGCAGCGAACTCCTTCTTGTAGCCCGAGCGCACCATGCCGGCGATGACGATCGAACCGACCGCCGCTACCGTGGCCGGCGACGAGCCGCTCAGCGCAGCGAACAGCATGCACGCCAGAATCGCGGCGATGGCCAGGCCACCCTTGATGTGACCGACGCAGGCGTTGGCGAAATCGATCAGCCGACGGGCCACGCCGCCGCTGGTCATGAACGCACCCGACAGCAGGAAGAATGGAATCGCCAGCAGCGTGTAGTGCTCGCTGGTCTCGAACAGCTTGATCGCCAGCGAACGCACCGAGTCGTTGCTGAAGAACAGGATGGTCATGGCCCCGGACAGCCCCAGGGAAATCGCCACCGGAATGCCGATGAACATCAGCGCGAACAGGGCGACGAACAGAAATGCGATGGTCATCGTTTAGCCTCCGTCTCTTCGGCGAGTTTGATGGCGTCTTCGACTTCGCCGTGACCACCAAAACCAATCTGCTTGTCCTGAATCACCCGCACCAACACCTGGGCGAAACGCAGGAACATGAGAGAGAAGCCAATCGGCACGATCATCACGATGTGCCACTGCTGAACGCCGAAGCGATCCAGATCCTCGGCACCGGTGCCGATGTTGAACAGCACCGCGACCCACTGCTCGCTGGAGTAGGCCATCAGCGCGCAGTACGCCAGGCAGATGACCAGCGCAAGAATCGCCACGGCCTTCTGCAGAGCGGGTTTGAACAGGCGCACTAGCAGGTCGACGCCGATGTGCGCACCGATGCGCACGCCCCAGGCCAGGCCGACGAAGATCAGCCAACCGAACATGGCCTTGGTCAGGGCCACGCTCCAGGTCATTTCCTGGGCGACATAAAGGATGCCGTCGCCGATGCTGAACATCGCATCGTTGGCGAACGGCAGGGAATCGCCGAGGGCGTAGAAAAGCCCGTAGAGGTTGTTGAACACCACGTACGAGAAGGTGACCAGGGTCATGCCTGCAAGCAGGAACGCCACCATCATCTCTTCGGCTTTGTTCCAGACACGAGCGACAGCGTGCATGGGTTATCTCCGTGTATAAGAGCGGTCGCGAAGCGACGTAAGAGACAGCGACACCTGGGGCTCGGCAGCGGCGCTGCAGCCATCAGGTGTCAGTGTCGGTAAAGCGGGCAGCGACCCCGCTGAGAGCCTGTTCACGATCTGCTGCGCGTCGGCCCTACTGCGTTAAAAACAGGCTCGGAATGCTCATTTACAACTCGTAAACTCCGCTTCCTCGCCTGTTTTTGCCTTGTATGGCTCTAGCTCGCGAGATCGTGAACAGGCTCTGAGCCGCCGCCGCCGGGTGGGCTATTACAGCCCGGCCTCAGTTGGCCTGGTTGGAAGCTTCGGCAGCCTTGATCAGATCAGCACCGATCTCGCCTTCGAACTTCTTCCACACCGGACGCATGGCTTCGCGCCACTCTTCACGCTGCTCAGGAGTCAGGGTAACGATTTCAGTGGTGCCGGCATCGATGATGCGCTGCTTGTCGTTCTGGTTCAGCGCTTCGGCCTGCTTGTTCACCTCAACGGTGACCTCGGCCAGGATCGCGGTCAGCTCGGTACGGATGTCTTCCGGCAGGCCGTCCCAGAACTTGGTGTTGGTGATCACCATGTAGTCCAGTACGCCGTGGTCGGACTCGGTGATGAACTTCTGCACTTCGTGCATCTTCTGGCTGTAGATGTTCGAGTAGGGGTTCTCGGCACCGTTTACAACGCCAGTCTGCAAGCCTTGGTACACCTCGGCGAAGCTCATTTTGCGCGGCGCAGCGCGCAGGGCCTTGAACTGTTCGTCGAGTACGGCGGAAGCCTGTACGCGGAATTTCAGGCCACGGGCATCTTTCGGCTCGACCAGTTTCTTGTTGGCCGACAGCTGCTTCATGCCGTTGTGCCAGTAGCCCAGGCCGGTGATGCCTTTGCTTTCCATGCTGGTCAGCAGGGATTTGCCTTCAGGGCTTTGCTGGAAGCGATCCACCGCGCTGATGTCGTTGAACAGGAACGGCAGGTCGAAAATCTGGATCTGCTTGGTGTAATGCTCGAACTTGGCCAGGGACGGGGCGATGATCTGTACGTCGCCGAGCAGCAGCGCTTCCATTTCCTTGCCGTCACCGAACAGCGAGGAGTTCGGGTAGACCTGCACGGTCACCTTGCCGTCCATACGCTCGTCAACGAGCTTCTTGAACAGCAGCGCGCCTTGGCCTTTCGGGGTGTGCTCGGCAACCACGTGGGCGAACTTGATGGAGATCGGATCGGCAGCCTGGGCCATACCGGCGATGCTCAGCGACAGGGCGCAAGCCAGTGCCTTGGCAGTGAATTTGAACATGCGATGCTTCCTCTTGTTGTTGGATATCGTGCTGGGCGCCGAGGCGCTGAAACGAGCGAACAAGAGCAAGTCGAGGATTGCCGCTTGAGCGGCAGGATCGGTTGGCAGCGATTGGGCCTGGACTTGTACTTGTTTTTCGCTAGTTAGCACTAGAGCAAGCGCTGTGCCAGCATGCGACGAAAAGGCGCAGGACAGCTTTGCGTCATGCGCAAAGCCACGTATGGCAAGGCCTGCTCGATTTCAGGCGGAAGCTCTTTGAACCTGGATGCTGGCGGTGATACGAGATGAGTGGCTGAGGATAAGGTTTGGTCGGCAAGAATCCGCTTATTTAGTCGGCGTCCTCTGGCGAGCTTCCGCCAGCATCAGCGAAATTGAGGCCATGCTTGCGCAATTTGTCGTGCAGGGTCTTGCGCGGTACGCCGAGAGCTTCGGCCAGGCTGCGCAATGAACCGTGATTGCGGGTCAGTTCGGCAGCAATCAACGCGCGCTCGAAGGCCTCTACCTGTTCGCTGAGGCTGCCTGCTAATGGCGCGCTATGCAGCTGGCTGTTGATCGACAGCTCCAGGCCGAGATCCAGCCCCAGGGCGAAGCGCTCGCCGGCATTTTGCAGCTCGCGTACGTTGCCCGGCCAGGGATGGCGCAGCAGCATGGCCCTCTGGCCAGGCTGCAACTCGTGCTGTGTGAGGCCGTGGCGGGTACTGGCGTTGTTGGCGAAGTGCTGGAACAGCACCAGAATGTCTTCGCCGCGTTCGCGCAGCGGTGGAATACGCAGTGGCGCGACGTTCAGCCGGTAATAGAGGTCGGCACGGAAACGGCCCTGGTCGGCGGCGGTGCGCAGGTCTTCCTTGGTCGCGGCAATCACGCGGATATCCAGAGGGATCAGTTGGTTGCCGCCAAGGCGCTCGACGACGCGCTCCTGCAGTAGGCGCAGCAACTTGACCTGTACGTCCAGGCTCATGCTCTCGATCTCGTCGAGGAACAGGGTGCCACCATTGGCGAATTCGAATTTGCCGATACGGCGCTTCTGTGCACCCGTGAAGGCGCCAGGCTCGTGGCCGAACAACTCACTTTCCACCACAGACTCGGCCAGGGCGCCAGCGTTGATCGCCACGAAAGGGCCGTCGCGCCGGTTCGACAGGTCATGCAGGGCGCGCGCTACCACTTCCTTGCCAGCACCGGTTTCGCCGAGGATCAGTACATCGGTGCTGATACTGGCGAGGGAGCCGATCTGCTCGCGCAGTCGCAGGATGGCGGGTGAGTGGCCGATCAGGCGGCCTGATAGCTGTTGCCGGTCGGCCAGGGCCAGACGCAGGCTGCGGTTGTCCAGTACCAGGCGGCGCAGAGCCAGGGCGCGGCGTACGCTTTCCAGCAGGTCTTCGCTGGCGAAGGGCTTCTCCAGGAAGTCGTAGGCACCGGCACGCATGGCTTGCACGGCCAGGGGTACGTCGCCATGGCCGGTGATCAGCAGCACCGGCAGCTCGGGATCCTGCTCGTGCAATTGCTGCAGCAACTGCAGGCCGTCGACGCCGGGCATGCGGATATCGCTGACCACCACGCCGGGCCAGTCGCGGTCGATACGCTCGGCGAGGCCTTTGGCATCGGCCAGGGTGGTGACCTTGAGCCCTGCCAGGTCGAGGGTCTGGCTGAGGGCCTGGCGCAGGTGCGGGTCGTCGTCGATCAGCAGAACCTGGGTGCGGGCGTCGATGGTGGTCATACGGCGAAGTCCTCGGGCGGCTGGATGTTCACGCCATTTTCGGCGGTGTGCAGGCGCAGGATCAGGTGAGCGCCCCCTTTGGGATGGTTGCTAAACAGCAACTCGCCACCCAGGGCGCGCATCAGGGTGTCGCAGATCGCCAGGCCAAGGCCGAGGCCCTGGGCACTGGTCTTGGTGGTGAAGAAGGGTTCCCGGGCGTGGGCCAGAGCGGTCTCGGAAAAGCCTGGGCCATTGTCGCGCAGGTGCAGCTCGACCAGGTTGTCGTGCAGCTCAGTGCTGATCCAGATGCGCCGCGGCTGCGCCCGTTCGCCAAGGGCGTCGAGGGCATTGGCCAGCAGGTTGCTGAGCACCTGGCGCAGGCGAGTTTCGCCGGCCTGTACCCAGAGCGTGGCATCGGGAAGGTCGCGGATCAGCTCCACGTCCATGGCGCGCCGGCGCTTGGCCAGCAGCGCCAGAGCATCGTCGATGGCCGGTTGCAGGGCCACGCTTTCCGGGGCATGGCGGTCGCGACGGGCGAAGGCGCGCAGGTGAGCGATGATCGAGGCCATGCGCTCGGTGAGCTGACTGATCAGCTTCAGATTGCCGCGAGCATCTTCGGTGCGCTGGTGATCGAGCAGCACGCCGGCGTTTTCCGCATAGCTGCGGATGGCTGCCAGTGGCTGATTGAGCTCATGGCTGATGCTGGCGCTCATGGTGCCCAGGGCCGTCAGCTTGCTGGCCTGCACCAGTTCGTCCTGGGCCTGTACCAGCTCCTGTTGGGCCTGCTCGCGCTCCAGTACCTCCTGTTTCAGGCGGCTGTTGAGGCGCTCCAGATCCTGGGTACGCTCCTGCACACGCTGCTCCAGTTCCTGACGAGCGCGGGTGCTGAGGGCGATGCGGTCGAGGTAGTGACGGCGCCGCTGCATCATCAGGCCAAGGAGCAGAATCAGCACCAGCAGGGCACCGCCGCCGATGGCCACCACGGTGCGTACCGAGCGGTCGAGCACCACGCGGGGGGCGAGAATGCTGACGCTCCAGCCGGTCTCGTCGAGCACCCGGCTTTGGGTCAGCCAGACATCGGCATCGAGGTGCAGGGGCGGCGGGGACTGGGTCGGATACGGCTGGATGGCGGCTATAGAGGCGCGCTCGGCCTTGTCCAGCGGGCGACTGGCGTGAAACCGCCAGTCCGGTCGCGAGGTGAGGATCACTACGCCATTGCCGTCGGTCACCAGCAGTTGCTCCGGGGTATTGCCCCACAGGCTCTCGGTGTGGTCGAGGTCGACCTTGATCACCATCACGCCAATCTTCTGGTTGCCATCGTAAACGGCGGAGGCGAAGTAGTAGCCACGCTTGCCAGAGGTGGTGCCAAGACCGAAGAAGCGCCCCAAGCGGCCGGCCAGGGCTTCCTGGAAGTAGGGCCGGAAGGCGAAGTTGCCGCGCACGAAGGTGTCCTGCTGATCCCAGTTGGAGGCGGCCAGGGTTTCCCCGGCGGGGTTCATCAGGTAGATCACGTCGGCACCGGTCTGCTGGCGCACCCGCTTGAGCAATTGGTTGGCAGCAGCCTGAGCGGCCTCGTCTCCTGGCGTCGCCAGTACGGTACGCAGGCCCGGCAGGTCGCCAAGAATCGGTGGCAGCACTTCGTAACGGCGTAAGGTGCCCAGCAGGTTGGCCACGTACAGGTCGAGGGTCTGGCGATTCTGCTCGGTCAGCTCGGTGCGGTAGTAGCGCTCGGCAATGTACTGCAGCGGCCACAGCAGCGGTGCCAGCAGCAGCGCCAGCAGGGCCAGGCTGCGCCAGCGTGGGCGTTTGGGCATGGTGGTGGGAATCGTGTTCATGAAATAGGCGCCAGAGAGACCTGCGCATTATGCACGCAAGTAGTCGTCACTGGCGCTCAGACGATCGGTTGCTGCTTAGCGAGGGTTACCCAGACACTCCAGCAATCCGTCTTGCCATTTCGGCAGGCGCACGCCCCAGTCGCGCTCCAGGCGAGTGCCGTCCAGCCGCGAATTGAGTGGGCGCTGCGCAGGTGTCGGGTAGTCGCTGGTGGTAATCGGCGTCAGGTGTGCGACGGATTTGCCTTGGGCCCGCAACTGCGCGGCGATGGCTTCGGCGAAGCCGAACCAGGAGGTCTCGCCGCGAGCGGTGAAGTGGTAGAGGCCCCAGGCTTCGGTTCGCTCAGTTTGCCAGCGCTCAATCAACTGCTGCGTGGCGGCGGCGATACTACCGGCCCAGGTCGGCGCACCGATCTGGTCGGCCACCACGCTGAGCTGCTCGCGCTCCTGCAGCAGGCGCTGCATGGTCAGCAGGAAGTTGCGCCCGTGCAGGGAATACACCCAGCTGGTACGCAGGATCAGGTGCTTGCCGCCGACTGCGGCGATGGCTTGCTCGCCGGCCAGCTTGCTGCGCCCATACACACCGAGCGGATTGGGCGTGTCCTCCTCGTGATAGGCGGCGGGGTTGCTGCCGTCGAACACGTAATCGGTGGAATAGTGGATCAGCGGCACGTCGAGGTCGGCCGCTTCCTCGGCGAGCACGCCGGGGGCGGTGGCATTGATCGCGAAGGCGGCGTCCGGCTCGCTTTCTGCCGCATCCACCGCCGTGTGCGCGGCGGCATTGACGATCAGTTCTGGGCGCAGATGGCGCACGGCCTCACGAATGCGCCCGGTATCGGCAAGGTCCAGTTGTTCGCGGCCCAGCACGATCAGCTCGTGCTCAGAAACTACCTGCGTTGCCGCTGCTTCGCCTACGTTTCTCAAAGGATTGTTGAGCAGCAATTGCAGCTCGCGGCTGACCTGGCCGTGCTGGCCGAGCAGAAGGATCTTCATGGAAACAGCTCGGCCTCGTCGAAGCGCAGACCCTGCTGATCCTTCGCCGAGAGTTTCGGGTCGCCTTGCAGCTGCCAGTCGATGGCCAGCTTGGGATCGTCCCAGCGGATGCAGCGCTCGTGGGCCGGCGCGTAGTAATCGGTGGTCTTGTAGAGGAATTCGGCGAACTCGCTGAGCACCAGAAAGCCATGGGCGAAGCCTTTCGGTACCCACATCTGCCGCTTGTTGTCGGCGGACAGGTGGGCACCGACCCACTGGCCGAAGGTCGGCGACTGGCGGCGCAGGTGCACACGGCGACGTCATACACCTCGCCTGCGCTGACGCGAACCAGCTTGCCCTGGGCCTGTTGCACCTGATAGTGCAGGCCGCGCAACACACCGCGCTGCGAGCGGGAATGGTTGTCCTGCACGAAGGTGGGGTTCAGGCCGGTCGCTTCGGTGAAGGCCTGGGCATTGAAACTCTCGAAGAAGAACCCCCGCTCATCCCCGAATATCTTCGGTTGCAGAATGAGTACATCGGGGATTTCGGTTTGGATGACTTGCATCAATTGTCCTCAGCCAGACCGAACAGGTACTGGCCATAGCCGGTTTTGCCGAACGCCTTGGCCTGCAGCAGCAAGCGGTCGCGGTCGATCCACTCCTGCCCATAGGCGATTTCCTCCAGGCAGGCGACTTTCAGACCCTGGCGATGTTCGATGGTTTGCACGTACTGCGACGCTTCCAACAAGCTGTCGTGGGTGCCAGTGTCGAGCCAGGCGAAGCCACGGCCGAGGCGTTCCACGCGCAGATCACCACGTTGCAGGTAGGCATTATTGACGTCGGTGATCTCCAGTTCGCCACGCGGCGACGGTTTGACCGCCTTGGCGATCTCGATCACATCGTTGTCGTAGAAATACAGCCCGGTCACCGCGTATTGAGAGCGCGGCTGGGCCGGTTTTTCTTCGATGGAAATGGCCTGGCCCTGAGCATCGAACTCGACCACGCCAAAGCGCTCGGGATCGCGAACCCAGTAACCGAACACCGTGGCGCCCTTGTCCGCGGCTGCGGCACGCAGCAGTTTTTCGGTGAAGTGCTGACCATGGAAGATATTGTCGCCGAGGATCAGGCACACCGAGTCGTCACCGATGAACTGCTCGCCAATGATGAAGGCGCGCGCCAGGCCGTCTGGCTCAGGCTGTTCGGCGTAGCTCAGTTGCAGGCCGAACTGGCTGCCGTCGCCAAGCATCTTCTGGAATTGCGGCAGGTCGTGGGGCGTGGAAATGATCAGGATCTCGCGGATGCCAGCCAGCATCAGCACCGACAGCGGGTAGTAGATCATCGGCTTGTCGTAGATCGGCAGCAGCTGCTTGGACACGCCCAGGGTGATCGGGTGCAGGCGGGTGCCGGAGCCTCCGGCGAGAATGATGCCTTTCACTGTGCTTGCTCCTTGGGGGCGCCGAGCCGTTCACGTTGATAGCTGCCGTCCTGTACGCGGCGGCACCAGTCGAGGTTGTCGAGGTACCAGCGCACGGTCTTGCGCAGGCCGCTGGGGAAGGTCTCTTCCGGCGTCCAGCCCAGTTCGCGCTCGATCTTGCTGGCGTCGATGGCGTAGCGCAGGTCATGGCCGGGGCGGTCGGTGACGAAGGTGATCTGTTCGCGGTAAGAGCCCGCCGCACGCGGTTGCAGCTCGTCGAGCAGGTCGCAGATGGCATGCACCACGTCGAGGTTCTTCTGCTCATTGTGGCCGCCGATGTTGTAGGTCTCGCCAACCGCGCCGCGAGTGACCACCTGCAGCAGGGCGCGGGCGTGATCCTCGACGAACAGCCAGTCGCGTACCTGCTGGCCGTTGCCATACACCGGCAGCGCCTTGCCATCCAGGGCATTGAGGATCACCAGCGGGATCAGCTTCTCCGGGAAGTGATACGGGCCGTAGTTGTTCGAGCAGTTGGTCAGCAGCACCGGCAGGCCATAGGTGCGCTGCCAGGCGCGTACCAGGTGATCGGAGGCGGCCTTGCTGGCCGAGTAGGGCGAGCTGGGTGCGTAGGGCGTCTGCTCGGTGAACAGGTCGTCGACGCCGTGCAGGTCGCCGTACACCTCGTCGGTGGAAATGTGGTGGAAGCGGAATGCCTGACGACGCTGTTCGTCCAGGCCCAGCCAGTAAGCGCGGGTGGCCTCGAGCAGCGCATAGGTGCCGACGATGTTGGTCTGGATGAACGCTGCCGGGCCGTCGATGGAACGGTCGACGTGGGACTCGGCAGCCAGGTGCATGATGGCGTCCGGCTGGAAGCGTTGCAGGGCATCGGCCACCGCGGCCTGATCACCGATGTCGGCCTGCAGGAAGCTGTAGCGCGGGTCGCTCTCGACCTGCTGCAAGGATTCCAGGTTGCCGGCGTAGGTCAGCTTGTCGAGGTTGAGCACTTCATGATCGGTATCGTTGATCAGATGACGAATCAGCGCGGAGCCGATGAAGCCCGCGCCGCCGGTGACGAGAATACGCATTGAAGATAGCCCGACGGTAAAAGTGTGAAGTATGCCTGCCCATCGGGTTTTGCGTACAGCCGGTCAGCCCTGGCCGATCTGCGGTGCAGTGATCGTGTCGCGCTCCAGCAGGGTTTCGAAATGATCCAGATCGAGCAGGAAAGAAGACTTGGCGTTGCCTTGGGTGTCGTGCATGCGGTGCGCGTAGAAGTGCTCTGGCGCGGACGCTTCGATCAGCTTGGCGAGCTGTGCAAAGGGCAGTCGATAGATGCCGGCCAGGTAATCGACACGGCCGAAGCGCGATTCGGTTTGCGTCCAATCGACCCAGTAATAGATGTCGATCTGTGGATAAAGCCGCGAATAGCGCTCGTAGTCCTTACGGTTGAATGTGACCGTGCGCCGTGGGTTCAGACCATAGCGGGCGCTGACGAAGAACGGCGTGTTCTGCACCTTTAGATCGGCCAGCCGACCCTCTACCAGTAGATCCGGGGCGTAGGGGTTGTGCGATTTTTCCGGGTTTTCCATCGCGGTTAGCCGCAGGTGGCGGCTACACAGCTCGACGAAGCTGCGCTCCAGATGCAGGCCGTGGTGGCACCACCAGCCTTTGTCTTCGGTGTTGTGGATGACGCGGTCGTTGCGGATAGGCATCGGTACATTCCTTGTCCGTGGAGTGGGGCGGTTGCCGATCCTGGCAACCGTGAAGGGCATGCGAGTAACCCACATGCCCTTCAGTCTAGACGCTCACAGCTGCGTGCTGGAAAAGGTGTCGCAGGCACTGACCTGGCCGCCTTCGAAACCGGTGGTGAACCAGCGCACGCGTTGTGCCGAGGTGCCGTGGGTGAAGGAGTCCGGTACCACCTGGCCGCGGCTTTTTTGTTGCAGGCGGTCGTCGCCGATGGCGTTGGCGGCGTTCAGGGCCTCTTCCAGATCGCCGGGCTCAAGCCAGTCCAGTCGACGCTGCGCGTGGTGTGCCCAGATTCCGGCCAGGCAGTCGGCCTGAAGTTCCTGGCGAACCAGCAGACCGTTGGCACCCTCCAGGCTCTCACCGCGCTGGCGCGCCGCATTGACCTTGGCGGAGACGCCCAGCAGGGTCTGCACGTGATGGCCGACCTCATGGGCGATCACGTAGGCCTGTGCGAAGTCGCCCGCTGCGCCGTAGCGCTGCTCCAGATCGCGGAAGAAACTCAGATCCAGATAGACCTGCTTGTCGCCTGGGCAATAGAAGGGGCCAACTGCCGAACTGGCGAAACCGCAGGCCGAGTTCACGCCGCCATCGAACAGCACCAGGGTAGGATCCTGGTATTGGCGATTGGCGGACAGGAAGATCTCGCGCCAGGTATCTTCGGTATCCCCGAGCACTGCCCGCACGAACTCCGACTGCTCGTCATTGGCGGCGGGATTATCCGTCTGACTGCTGGAGTAACCTCCCGATTGGCCCGCCAATTGACCCAATATCTGCAGCGGATCCTGGCCCATCAGTAGGCCGACCACCACGACAATGGCGATACCGCCCAGGCCCAGGCCGCGGCCACCACCGAAGCGCGACCCTCCGCCGCCGCGGGCATCCACCACGTTGTCACTGCGTCGTGCTCGTTTCCAGCGCATGGTGATGTCCTTTTAATGGGGCGATTCAGTTGCCCGGATAGCTACTGACCACGCTTTCGTCGCCTTGTGCGTCCAGGCCGATGACCTGATAGGCATCGCGAATATTGCCGCGTTCCATGCCCGGCGAGCCGGTGGGCATTCCAGGGGCGGCGATGCCGAGCAGATCAGGGCGCTCACGCAGTTTGAGGATGTCGGCCGCCGGGACATGGCCCTCGACGAATTTGCCGTCGATCACGCCGGTGTGGCATGAGCCCAGGTGCTCGGGCACGCCCAAGCGCTGCTTGACCGCGTGCATATCGGTTTCGACATGATCGTTGACTTGGAAACCGTTGGCCTGCAGGTGGCTGATCCAGCCTTTGCAGCAGCCGCAGTTGGCATCGCGGTGCACGTCGATGGTGGGCGGCTCGGCGGCCTGAACGATGCTGGCGAACAAGCCGGCGAGCAGAAGCAATGGGCGCATGCTGGAAATCCTCCATGGTGTTTCGCGAGCATAGCGCCGGGACGCAGTGTTTACCTCATTTGGATGGTTTGCTGCGGCCCGCTACGCCAACGCCTTCCAGCCGCCGCATTGAGTGGCCTATGCTCACTGCCTGTGATTAGAGGAGTTCTGCCATGTTGTTTGCCCGTGTTTTTCTCGCTGTGCAGATCCTGGTGCTCGCCGGCTTTGGCGTGGCTTATTTCCTGCGCCCGCAAGAGATGGGCGCAATCAGCGGCATGTTGCTGATGGAGGCGTCGGCGGTGACAGATGTAAGGGCCTATTACGGCGCCTTGCAGGTCGGTGTGGCGGTCTTTCTTGCGCTGGGTTTGTGGCTGCGCGAGCTGACCCGCCCGGCGTTGACGCTGCTGCTGGTGCTTTACGTCAGCCTGGCACTGGGGCGCATTGTCGGTATGTGGCTTGATGGCGGCGCGCAGCAGACCTTCAACCTTTGGGCAACGTTGTTCGAAGTGGTATCCGCCGGTCTTGCCGGGTGGGCGTTGCAGTGCTTGCGTGAACGTCGCCAGCCACAGGTGCGAGCAGCTGATGAATGAACTGCATATACGGGCAGCCTGCGCTGCGGATGCCGACGCGATCAGTGAGGTTATCGTCCAGGCTTTGCGGCAAAGCAATGCGCTGGACTATCCACCATCGGTGATCGAGCGCGTAGCGTGCAATTTTACGCCAGCTGCGATTGTGCAGCTGCTTGCGATCCGTTTAGTGCTGGTAGCTGAGATCGAGAACGCTATCGTCGGCACCGCCAGTCTGGATGGTGAGGTGGTAAGAACGGTTTTCGTAGCGCCTGCTGTGCAAGGGCGCGGTATTGGCCGGGCGTTGATGTGTGCGATCGAGCAGGCTGCGCTGCAGGCAGGCGTGCGACGGTTATCTGTTCCCTCCTCGCTGACGGCCCAGGCGTTTTATGTTGCGCAAGGCTATACCCTGGTTCGCGAGGTTGTGGACAATGATGAGCGCACGCTGGTGATGGCGCGTGACCTTTGATCAACCACTTTATTTCAGGCAATAAAAAACCCGCCGAAGCGGGCTTTTACTGACCAATGCCAACATCCTGTCGGCTGCCATCCTGGCTATGGTCACGTCATCCATGACCCCGAGCACGTCCTGTGCTGCGGGAATGTGGTTAGATTACGGTGTCATCGATCTGTCGGCGAGAGCGAACCCGCGCGTTGTCGTGTAAGCCTTTCGCTATAGCTGCGCTGGAGCATCGACCGGTTCACGGGCGCTCGCCCTGTTAAACACCTCCCTACAAGCTTTAACAACCTTTAACAACACCGCTCTGCCATCCCTCCCTAGGCTTCGAGTCGTTGCAGGAAAGCCCGCTCATCGAGGTGGTTTTCCTGAAACCGGTTATCACCGCTGGTGGTGCCGCCAATTACCCTTAGATTCGTTCGGAGATATCCCATGGCTGAGACTCCTGCAGTAAACAGTGGCAACTCAGACGCCGCCATCGACAAGATGTCCGCAGTGTTCGATATGGCGATCGAGAAATCCGCCAAGATCACCGAAATCACCACGGCCAAGAAAGCCGAGCTCGACGCGACCAAGCAGCGTCCGCAGAACTGACCCGGGCTGCAGGCGGCGCTCGGCGTCGCCTGCAACCTGCGTCTGCGCCGTTATCGGCACCTTTTCCATCGAGTGCATGGTCTGGCCGTTCTGGCTGGATATGTCGTTCGATAGCGCGATCCCCGAGCCCTGGTGAGTCCTATGACTGCGATAGCCTCTAGTTCCGTCCTGCCGAACAGCGGCGACCTGCCCCGTCTGGATGTGACCGCAGGCGTTCACCGTGGTGTTTCCCTGCCACTGGATGAAGCGGTGTACAGCATCGGCAGTGGCGCTGCGGCGAATCTGATGCTGCGTGACGCCGGGGTTGCGGAGCGTCACCTGACCCTGCGTTTCAGTGCCCGCCACGTCGGCGTCGAAGCCACTGGCGGCGACGTGCGGGTAATCCGCGCCGGTCGTGAAACCACAATCGCGCGCGGGCACGGCTACCGCGGCCGACTGCCAGTAGATATCCGCATCGGCGAAGCGACCCTGCGCCTCGCCATGCCCCAGCGCGGTGGCCCGGCTGCCAACCCCGTGTGGTACGGCAAGGCGCAATGGGCAATCGCCGCGCTGTTCATGTTCATTTGTGCGGGCGCGCTAGCGATGCTGCGCGACACCCCGATATACGCCTCTGAGCCCGAGTCGCTGCAGCGCCTGACTATTGCCGAGGAGCAGCCGGCAGAGGCGCCCAAGGCAGCGTCACTGCAACTGGCCCGCGCCGACCTGGCCAGCCAGGCCAAGGCCGCCGGGCTGAACAATCTCAAACTTGACGCCAGTGCCGGTCAGGTACGCGTCAGTGGCACTGTGGAGCCAGGACAGAAGCAGGACTGGCTGGCCCTGCAGCAGTACTTCGATGGCCGTTACGGGCGCCAGTACGTACTGCGCGGCGATGTCAGCGTGCGCGAAAACGCCGTCCGCCCACGGGTCAATTTCCAGGCCGTGTGGTTCGGCGACAACCCCTACGTGATCAATGCATCGGGTGCGCGCCTGTATCCCGGTGCACCGTTGGAAGGTGGCTGGAAGCTCGAACGTATCGAGGACGGTCAGGTGGTGCTGGCGCTTGGCGATGAGCGCTTCGCTCTCACACTCGGGCCTTCGCCAGTGCCTGAGGGCTAGCATGAAGATCGATTCACGCGCCCCACTGGCCCATGTCGATTCGGCTTCGCAGGTTAGTAACCGAGCCGATCTGCTACCCACATCGATAAAGCCTTCACCTGCTCCTCGTGAGCCTAGCCTGCCGCGCACGCCGCCGCTGCCGTCGGTGCAGGATGACCTGCAGGCGCTGGAGCTGGCTGCTGGTGTGGAGCCTGGGCTGTTCGCTGGCTCGCGACCCGCGGAAATTCTCGAGGACATTCTCGAACGTATCCTGCCGACGCTGCCGCTCGACGGCGAAACCAGAACGCTGGCCATGGCCCTCGTCCGCGAAGAGCTCGACACCCGTCAGGCTCTGGATCGGCAGCGGGTCGAAACCGAGACGGGGGAATGATGCCGCGCGACGATCATGATGCCGCCAAGCTGTTGCAAGGCCTGGGCGATCTCTATCTGCGGGTTGGTCAGGGGCAGCGCGCGCTGGTGCTGTTGCTGCTGGCCGTGCAACTAAACCCGGACGACCGCGTGCTGCTGGCCCGCCTGGCCGCTGCCTTCACTGCCATCGGCGATGGCGAGCGGGCGTTGCGTACCCTGGATCGCCTGCATGCGCTGCAGGGCGAATCGGCCGCCTGGCTGCTGCTGCGCAGCCGTGCCCTGTGGAGCACCGGCCAGCACGCCGAGGCCCGCACCTGTTTCGCCCGCTACCGGCAACTGCGCCAGGAGCGTGAAGCATGATGGCGCGCCTCAGTGCTCTGGCGAGCATGGCCGCGCAGCGCACCGAGGTGGTGGTCATCGCCTTTATGATGATGGCCATCGTGATGATGATCATCCCGCTGCCGACCTATCTGGTCGATACCCTGATCGGTATCAGCATCGCGTTGAGCATTCTGGTGCTGGTGGTGGCCTTCTACATCAGAAAACCATTGGAATTGTCGGCACTGCCGGCGCTGATTCTGCTCAGTACCCTGTTCCGTCTGGCCCTGTCGATCAGCACCACACGGCTGATTCTGTTGCACGCCGATGCCGGGCATATCATCGAAGCCTTCGGCAAGTTCGTGATTGCCGGCGAGGTGGTGGTGGGGCTGGTGATCTTCCTGATCATCACCGTGGCGCAGTTCGTGGTGATCACCAAGGGTGCCGAACGGGTTGCCGAGGTGGCCGCACGCTTCAGCCTGGATGCCATGCCCGGCAAGCAGATGAGCATCGACAACGACTTGCGTAACGGCGATATCGATGCCAACGAGGCCCGTCGTCGGCGCTCCGATCTGCAACGCGAGAGCCAGCTGTTCGGCGCCATGGACGGCTCGATGAAGTTCGTCAAAGGCGATGCCATTGCCGGCCTGATCATCCTTTTTGTCAACCTGATCGGCGGATTGCTGATTGGCATGCTGTCACGCGGTATGTCGTTCGCCGACGCGGGCCATACCTACTCGCTGCTCACTGTTGGTGATGGCCTGATCTCGCAAATTCCCGCGCTGTTGATCGCTGTCGCGGCCGGTACCGTGGTCACCCGGGTCAACAACGAGGCTGAGCAGGTCGACCTGGGTACCGAGATCATCCGCCAGATGGGCAATAGCCAGCGTGCGCTGACGATCACGGCATTGATTCTGCTCGCGGTAGCTTTTATTCCCGGTTTTCCAGCTGCGGTGTTTCTCGGTTTGTCAGCGGTGCTCGGCCTGTGCGCCTGGATGCTGCGGCGGCGTCAGAATCGTGAGCTGGAAGCCGACATGACGCTGCCCGAGGTGGTCGAGGAAACCAGCGAGGTCGAGCCCGAAAGCGAAGCGCAAGCGTCGTCCGCAGCGGCTGACTCACGTGTGCTCGTGTCCCTCGGCCCGGCGCTGGCCGAGGCTGTACCTCTGCAGCCCTTCAAGCAGCGCCTCGAGGTGCTCTGTCACGATTTACACAACGAGCTGGGCATCGAATTTCCGATGCCGTCGGTGCTGGTCGACATGGCCGCTCCGGCGGGCAGCTACCGTGTCGAACTGGAAGGCGTGCCGGTGGATCAGGGCGAATTGAACCCTGCCCAGGTACTGCTGCGCGACGACCCGGTGCACCTGCAACTGCTCGACATCCAGGGCGAGGAGCGCGCATCACCGCTGAGCAGCCGCCCAGGTCTGTGGATTGCCGGTGAACACCAGGCCGATCTGAGTGATGCCGGCATCGTCTATTTGCGGCCTGACGAAATTCTCCGTGACCTGATGGCGCGCACCCTGCGCCGTTACGCCGGGGACTTTCTTGGTATCCAGGAAACCCGCCAGTTGCTCGCCCATCTCGAGGAGAGCCACGGCGAGCTGGTCAAGGAAGCCCTGCGTGCCGTGCCCTTGCAGCGTATCGCCGATGCGCTGCGTCGGCTGGTCGCCGAAGGTGTATCGATCCGCAACCGCCGTGCGCTGCTCGAAGCGATGGTCGAGTGGGGTGGTCGCGAAGGTGACGTCGGGCGTTTCAGCGACCACCTGCGCAGCGCGCTGGCTCGTCAGATCAGCCATCAGCACGCCGATGAAAAACGGGTGATCGCCGCTTTTGTGCTGGGCTCGGCCCTTGAGGCTCAGCTGCTCGAGGCGGCGCGTCAGCAAGACACCGGCCGCGGTGAAATCCGCGCTCGGGAAGCTACCCGCGGCCTGCTCAAGGCGCTGCGTCAGCAGTGCGCGCAACTCCCCGAACAGATCAAACCGACCCTGGTGGTACACCCCGAGTTACGCCGTCGGATCTTGCGCCTGTGCATTCGTGACGAACTGGAGATGGCCGTGCTGTCCTTTACCGAACTGGCTCCGGAATACAGCCTGCAGGCGATCAAGGTGATCGGCACGCCGGCCACCACGCGGGCGGAAAGAAATGAACCCGCACCTGCTGCTCTGGCAGGTGCGACATGATGCGTGGGCTGTTGCTGATGCTCTGCTGCATGCCGTTGCTGGCCGTGGCGCAGGCGCCGCTGGGCGGCAGCATCGATCTGGCGACGGGGGAGGGGCGCATCATGCGTTTCGCCGAGCCGGTGGACGCGGTGATGGTCGCCGAACCGGGCGTCGCCGACCTGCAGGTGGTGTCACCTGGCGTCATCTACCTGTTCGGCAAGCGTGCCGGGCACACCACGCTGGTAGCGCTGGGCAGCGACGAGCGGGAGATCGCCTCGCTGCAGATCAACGTCGGCAGTAATGGCCGGCCGATCAGCAGCGCGCTGCGCAGCAGCCATCCGCAGAGCCGCACCGAAGTGAAGGGCGTGGGCAACCGCCTGGCGGCCCGCGGCCAGGTCAGCAGCGTCGGCGAGGCGCTGGATCTCAATGCCATGCTCGACCCTACCGGGCAGGAGTGGCAGGGCGCGGTGAACACCGCGACCTATCCGGGATCGGCGCAGGTCAACATTCGCGTGCGCTTCGCCGAAGTGTCCCGCGAGGAACTGCTGCGCTACGGCGTGAGTTGGAATGCGTTATTCAACAACGGCACCTTTTCCTTCGGCCTGCTCACCGGCGGCAACCTGGCTGCGGAAGCGGCGAGCGGCGCTTCCAATTTGATCAGTGCCGGTCTGGACAGCGGCAACTTCAATATCGACACCGTGCTCGAGGCGCTGCAGAGCAATGGTGTGCTGGAGATTCTCGCCGAACCCAACATCACCGCCATGACCGGTGAAACGGCGAGCTTCCTGGCGGGCGGCGAAGTGCCGGTGCCGGTGCCGGTGAACAGCGATCTGGTTGGCGTCGAATACAAATCCTACGGCGTGTCGCTGCTGTTCAGCCCGACACTGCTGCCCAATAACCGCATCGGTTTGCAGGTGCGTCCGGAAGTCAGCAGCCTGATGGGCGGCAGCACCCTGGAGGTGTCCGGGTTCCGCGTGCCGTCGTTCCGCGTGCGCCGCGCTGATACCCGTGTCGAGGTGGGCAGCGGGCAGACCTTCGCCATCGCCGGCCTGTTCCAGCGAGAGAATTCCCAGGATCTGGAGAAAGTCCCACTGCTCGGTGACATGCCGATCCTCGGCAACCTGTTCCGCTCCAAGCGTTTCCAGCAGAACGAAACCGAGCTGGTGATCCTGATCACGCCCTATCTGGTCGAACCGGTGCAGACCCAGGCCATGCTCACGCCACTCGACCGCACCGTCGGTGCGCGTGCCGATGCACCGGCGCGCAGCAGTTCTTTCGGGTTCCACGTGCAATGAACGGGAGTACCGCGATGACGCGTCTGAGCGTGTTGTCCATCTGCCTGCTGCTGGGCGCCTGCCAGACCGAGCTGCAGGCGCCGAGCTATTCCCACGGCTACCAGACCATCGTCGACGGTAGCGGCCAGACCTTGCTGGTGCCGGATGCCTGCCGTCGCGTCAGCGATGAGGGCCAGCCGGTCGACGAGCGTGAGCTATTGCCACTACCGCCCGGCTGCGCCAACAACGCCAATCTGCTGCAGATGGTCGAGCGCCGTGGTGACCTGCTGCGCGGCCGGCAGACCGGCCCGACGCTGGCCGCGCCGGTGGGGCGGGCGGCGCAGTCGTATCTTGAGGGCTACGAAACCGATGAGAAGCGCCGCCGCCGGCAGGAGCAGGCGGCGCAGAGCGATACCGGAGGCGGCCAATGAGCCTCGCCATCACACGGCAGAAGCCTCTATTTGCCGGCGCTCAGGCCCAGGGCACGCGCCCGTTCGGCAGGGTCGGTGATGGCGGCGATGCGCCGGGCTTCGGCGATCAGCACCTGGCGCTCAGCCGCGCTGGTGTCGTCGAGTTGCACGCTGGCCGGTTTGCCGCTCTTGCCAGCCAGCACCTGGATCAGCAGTGCATTGCGCTGGTGGCGCAGTTGCGCGGTGGGCGCGCGGTCGATGCCGTCGATCTCGCGCAGCGCATTGGCATTGTCGCCATTGAGGGCATAGGACAGCGCCAGGTTGCTGCGCGCATCGAGATCGCCGGGAGCCAGCTTGCGCGCGGTGGCGAAGGCACGTTGCATGGCGGCGATATTGCCCAGCTGCGCTTCGGCGGCGCCCAGGCGGGCGAAGGCCTGGGCGTCGGTGGGCAGCTGTTCGGCAGCGCTGGCAAGCAGCGGCTGGGCGCGTTCCGGGTAACCCAGGCGCAACTGTGCAGTGCCCAGGCCGAGCAAGCCGAGAGGGTTGTCCGGCTCCAGCGCGACGGCTTTCTGGTAGGCCTCTTCCGCGCCGCGGGTATTACCGCTGTCCAGCCGCGCGCGGCCCAGTCGCTGCCAGGCCTCGAAACCGGCGCCGGGCTGTTCGGCGGCGCGCTGATACAGAGTCGCGGCGGTACCGCGGTCACCGCGTGCCTCGACATCGTTGGCCAGTTTCATCAGGCGTTGGTAGGCGTCATCGCCCGCTGGCGCGGACGCATTGCTGGGCGCGTTGCTGCTGCAGGCGCCCAGCAGGGCGAAGCTGGCGAGCAGCAGGATGTGGCGGGGGGAAATCGACGGCAAAGGCGCTGCTCCTGGGTTGATCCGGCACGTGCTGGGCATTCTATAGAGCCATCTTCGGCGGGGTATGTGAAGCGGCTGCGAAATCTTGTGATTGTTGCCGGCCGGCGGTTGTTTCATCGCCCTGCCTGCGCCGATAGTGGTTTCGTCAGGCGTGGTCTGGCGCTGTCCCTGCTGTTGCTGGCGGGCAGTGCGGGGCTGGCACGCGCCGAGGCGACGCCGCAGTGGTACGAACAGCCCTATGCCTACGTGGTGATCAATCAGGATCTGCGCAGTGCGCTGGAAGCCTTCGGGCGCAACCTCGGTCTGCCTATGGCGATTTCCAACCGGGTCAAGGGGCGGGCGCAGAGCAATCTGCGGGCTTCCAGCGCAGGCGAGTTTCTCGACGCGCTGTGTGGCAACAGCGGCCTGACCTGGTTTTTCGACGGCAACATGCTGCACGTGAACAGTGAGGAAGAGATCGAGATTCGCCAGTTCGAACCCAGCGGTTTCCAACTCGACGAGCTGCAGGCCTCCCTGGACGAGCTGGGAGTAGCAGGCAAGCACCTGTCCCTGCGCAGCAGTTTTCACGGCGACGGCATGCTGATTTCCGGGCCGCCGCCCTACATGGCGCTGGTTCAGCAACGTATCGATCAACTGCAGAGCCCGGTGGTGGCAGAGCCCGAAGTGGTTCGCGAGCGGGGTGTGCGGGTGTTTCGCGGTAGTGCCGGCATCCAGGTGGTCAAGGGTGCGGACGAATAGCAGGTAGCTTTTCAATATTCAGGTGAAAGGAGAGATCCCATGGCAGTCAGTTCGGTAGATGGCAACAGCACGGTAGAGAACACCCCTGAGGCCGAGTTCGACCAGGCGCTCGAGAACGCACAGGCCGGGGACGACCTCACCGACGACATGATCACTCAGGCGATCATCCTCGGCGGCCAGTTCATCGTCATGCCGCGGGCCCAGGAGATCCTCAAGGAAGCCACCGCGGACGACGAAGAATAACCACGGGGATCGGCCATGACAGTCAGCGCAGCAGTTGCCACGGCGGCCCCTTCGGCCGCCGGCCAGGATGTCGCCCAGGTCTCGCAGAACCTGTTCGAGCACATGGCCAGCCAGGCCAAGGGTATGCCTCAGGGCGCCAGTCCGAACCAGATCGGTGAGAACCTGATGGAACGACTCAACGGTTTCATCGACCGCTCGCGGGGGTTCTCCGACGCAGCCGCGGTGGAGCGCACGCCCTACGTCAGCAGCTCGCCGGTGGACAAGGGCGCTGGTGTCGAGCCGGGTAAGGTCAACGAACAGCAGATCGATCGCCTGGTCGGCTCCCTCAGCCGGGTCTTCGATTACTCCATCGAAACCCAGATGGTGGTGCGTGGCGCCACGCAGATTTCCGGTTCTGCCAACACCCTGCTAAGGGGCCAGTGACCATGCGCGGGCATCCTTTTCGGCTGGTCGCGCTGTTGATGCTGACGCTGCTGCTGCAGGCCTGTGACGGCATGGTGCTGTACAGCAACCTGGGCGAGCGTGAAGCCAACAGCATGGTCGCTGCATTGCTGCGTGAGGGCATCGCCGCCCAGCGCCAGGTGCAGGAGGATGGCCGCATCACCGTCAGCGTGCCCCAGGAGCGGCTTTCCGACGCCGTGGCGCTGCTCGACGAAGCCGGCCTGCCGCAACAGCAGTTTTCCAACATGGGCGAGGTGTTCAAGAACAACGGGCTGGTGTCCTCGCCGGTGCAGGAGCGGGCGCAGATGGTTTATGCCCTCAGCGAGGAGTTGTCGCACACCGTGTCGCAGATCGATGGCGTGCTGTCGGCACGGGTGCACGTGGTATTGCCGGACAACGACCTGCTCAAACGGGTGATTTCGCCTTCGTCGGCATCGGTGCTGATCCGCTATGAGCCGGATACCGATGTCGACCAGTTGATTCCGCAGATCAAGACCCTGGTCGCCAACAGCATTTCCGGGCTGAACTACGACGGCGTCTCGGTCACCGCGATCAAGGCGGCGATGCGCAATCTGCGTGACGATGCCCGGCCGCCGCTGAGCTCCTTCCTGGGTATCTGGATGCTCGATGAAAGCGTGTCGCGGGCACGCACCCTGTTCTTTACAGGGCTGCTCCTGTTGCTCGGCATGGCCGGGGCATTCGCCTGGTACCTGTGGCGCGAACGCCAGGGGCAGGGCACCTACGTACTGAGGGAAAGCGAATGAGCCAGGCATTGCGCGACGCCTGGCGTGCGCTGCTGGCCCAACCGATGCAATTCGTCGCCGAAGACTGTCTGGAGGCCGCATTGCTCGGCGCGGTGCCCCGTGAACGAGTGATCGATCTGGCCAGGCAGCCGCGGTTCGCGGGGCGCATCGGCGGCTTGCTCGCTTCTTACTACGGGCTTGAACCGCTGGCGAGCGTCGGCCAGATCGCCGATGACGACCTGCCGGTGGTGCTTCTGCCCCAACAGCATTTCGCCCGTCTCGCTGTGACCTGCGGCGCCTGCCAGCACGCCGCCTCCCTGGCTCGGGAGATTCGCGGGCCGCTGGTGCAGAGGTTGCGCGCGCAGCTTGGTGACGAGGTCTACGATCTGGCCGTGAACTGGCGCGAGCCGCCAGTCGGCAAGCAGGCGATCATCGCGGGCGATGCGCTGCTCGCCGCCATCGACCAGGATGGACAGCGCTGCGTGGATGCCTGGCTGGGCGCACAGCCGGCCCCGTTGCAGGCCTGGCTGCGCCTGCGCTTCGATCTGGCTGCGCCGCTGTCGACAGGCAGCGCCGATGACATCCAACGGGTACGCCAGGTGGCCAGTGCCCTCACCGCTCAAGAAGAGCGGGGCGCGGTATGAGTACCCTGCCAGGCAAACCGGGCCAGCGCATCCTGCGTGGCGAGCAGGCCGCGCAATGGATCGACGGCTACGCCTTTCTGCAGGCCGCTCGCGAAGAAGCCGAAAGAACCTACGACGACTTGCAGCGCCTGCGTGATCAGGCACGAGACGAGGGCCTGGCGGACGGGCGTGCCGAAGGGCAACGCGAGGCCGCGGAGCTGCTGGCACGCACGGCGCTGCAGGTGGATGACTACCTGGCCGGCCTGGAAGCGCAGATGACCGATCTGGCCCTGGGCATCGCCCGCCAGGTGATCGGTGAGCTGGATGACGGCACGCGCCTGGCACTGTGCACGCGCCGGGCATTGTCGGCGTTCCGCGAGGGGCAGCGGCTGCGCCTGCAGGTTCGTCCCGATCAGCTCGACGCGGTACGTGGACAGTTGGCCGATCTCGGCGAACGCCTGCAGGTGGAAGCGGATGATGGTCTCTCCACCGGCCATGCCCGTCTGAGCAGCCCCCAGGCCAGCGTCGAGCTGGATCTGCATACCCAACTGCAGGGTTTGCGCCAGGCGCTGTTGCCCGGCGTGCTGGAGGGCGGCGCATGAATGCGCCCCTGAACGACCTGTTGCCGACCCTCAGCGCCCGCCTGGACGATGCGCAACCGCGGCCGTTGCGCGGGCGCATCCGCAGTATCCGCGGCACCCTGATCCAGGCCAGCGTACCGGACGTTGGCATTGGCGAACTGTGCCGTCTCAGCGATCCAGCCAGTGGCCGCGTGCTGACTGCCGAGGTGGTGGGGTTCGACGGCGATGAGGCGATTCTGTCCCCGGTCGGTTCTCTCGAGGGGCTGTCGACACGCACGGAGATCGTCGCCACGGGCGAGAACCAGAGCGTTCTGGTGGGCGACGCGCTGCTTGGCCGGGTGATCGGGCCGCTGGGCGACTGCCTCGATGGCGGCCCGCCGGCCAGTGGCCTGCAGCGCTATCCGTTACAGGCCGAGCCGCCTGCGCCGTTTTCCCGGCAATTGATCGAACAGCCGATGCCGCTCGGTATCCGTGCCATCGACGGTCTGCTCACAGTGGCTCGCGGTCAGCGCATGGGGATCTTCGGCGAGCCCGGCGTGGGCAAGTCGTCGCTGCTGGCGAGCATCGTGCGGCGCAGCGAGGCCCAGGTGATCGTCATCGGCCTGATCGGCGAGCGCGGGCGTGAGGTGCGCGAGCTGCTCGACGTCCACCTGGGTGCCGAAGCCCGTGCACGCACCGTCGCGGTGGTCGCTACCTCGGATCGCCCGGCCACCGAGCGGGTCAAGGCCGCACTGGTGGCCACCGCCCACGCCGAGTATCACCGTGATCAGGGCCGCCATGTGCTGTTGCTGCTCGACAGCCTGACCCGCTTCGCCCGTGCCCAGCGCGAGATCGGCCTGGCCATCGGCGAACCGCCGACCCGCCGTGGCTATCCACCGTCACTGTTTTCCGCCCTGCCACGCCTGCTGGAGCGCTCCGGGCCCGCGGCCACGGGCAGCATCACGGCGCTGTATACGGTACTCACCGAAGGTGATGCGTCCCTCGACCCGGTGGCCGAGGAAGTGCGCTCGATCCTCGACGGCCATCTGGTGCTCAGCGCCGAGCTGGCCCAGCGCAACCATTTTCCGGCCATCGACGTGCTGCAGAGCCGTAGCCGTTTGATGGATCGTGTGGTCGAGCCCGAGCAGCGGCAATTGGCCGCTCACCTGCGTGCACTGATGGCGCGGCATGCCGATATCGAACTGTTGGTGCGCACGGGCGACTACGTGCCCGGCAGCGATCCTCTGGCCGACGAGGCCATCGCCCGGCAGGCTGCCATCGAACAGTTCCTGCGCCAGGATGCCGCCGAACCTAGCAGCCTCGACGACACGCTGCGCGCGCTGCGCAAGGTACTGGCATGAGCAGCGCCCACGCCGTGCAGCAATTGGACGATCTGCGTCGCCTGCGCGAGCGTCGTGCCGAGGCGCAACTGACCAGCTGGCGCGTGCGTTGCCAGGAGGCGGCCCAGCGGCTGGCTGCAGCGCAAGCCGAGGTTCGCGAGGCGCTGGCGTTGCTCGAACAGGAAGCCGGGCAGCTGCAGACCCTGCTCAGCGAAGGCGCACTGCCGGTTGGGCAGTACCGCAACGCCCTGGATCTTCTCGACGCCCTTGAGGCGCAGCGCGGGCATCTGGCGGAGCAGGCCAGCGAGGCATCTCGGTATCTGGCCGAAGTGCAGGCCAGCCGTGATCAGGCTCACCAGCTCTGGTTGCGTCGTCAGCTGCAATGCGAGGCGCTGGAGCCCTTGCTGCAACGCCATTACCGCGCTCAGCAGCGGGCCGCCGAGGCCGTCGAGGAAAGCCTGGCCGAAGACCGTCCCCATGGAGCCACACGTCGATGAATTGCCATCAATCGTCGCTGCCCGCGCCCTTGCTACCGTTGCTGCCGCAGCTCGATGTCGCCCGGCAGGCGCTGCACAATCGTCTGTTGCGGCTCCGCCAGCCCTGGCAGGGGCAAGTGGCCGGCGAGCGGCTCGAGGTCAGCGTCAGCGGCCAGCCGTCAGCAATGGACGCGGCCATTGTGCTGCCTGCGCGGCTCGGAGCGGCGACGCTGCAACTGCATCTGGATGCGCCCCTGCTCGCACACCTGCTGGCCCCCCTCGATCTGCAACGTGATGTTCACAGCTTGCCGCAGCCCCTGCAGAGCGTGCTGCTCGAACAGGCGCTGTTGCCCTGGATTGCACCTCTGGAACAGGAACTGGGCGAGGCGCTGACACTGGATGCCGAGCCGCAGCCCTGGGATTTCATGCTGAGCCTGCAACTGAGTATCGCGGGTGCGCGGCTCGGCGTTCTTGGCCTCGGCCTCAGCGCCGCTGTCGGCGAAGCGGTGGCCAGTTTGCTGGAGCGCCACCTGCAGCCGGCGCGCCATGCTCTGCCCGCGTTGCAACTGGGCCTGGCGCTGCAGCGCGGCTGGCAGACCCTGAGCCTGGCCGAATTGCGCAGCCTGCAGCCGGGCGATGTGCTGATGCTCGATTGTCCGGCTGGTGCCGATGGTCTGCTGGTGCTCGCCAATGGCCACCGACAGGCCCGTTTCAAACGCCAGCAGTCCGGCCTGGAACTGCTCGAAGCCTTGCAACCGATCAACCCGAATACGGAGAACGCCATGGGGCAAGACGCCGATGATGCGCAACTGGACGATGTGCCGCTGACGGTGATCTGTCAGATCGGCAGCCTGGAGCTACCGCTGGGGCAGCTGCGCGAACTGGGCGAGGGCAGTGTACTGGCCCTGCCGCACGGCGATGCTCAGCGGGTCGAGCTGATGGTCAATGGGCGCTGCGTAGGGCGCGGCGAGCTGGTCGCCATCGGTGAGGGGCTCGGTGTGCGCCTGACCCGGTTCGCCAGCCTATGACGGATTACCAACCGAATCTGCTGGAAATCATTCTGGTCGTCACCACGATCGGTCTGATTCCCCTGGCGGTGGTGACCCTGACCGGCTTTCTGAAAATCTCCGTGGTGCTGTTCCTGATTCGTAACGCCCTGGGCGTGCAGCAGACGCCGCCGAACCTGGTGCTCTACGGTATCGCCCTGATCCTCGCCGTGTACGTGACCACGCCGCTGATCGGCGAAATGTACCGCGAGGTGGAGGGGCGCTCGATCAGCCTGCAGAACGCCGAGGAGTTGCGCGAGTTGGGTGACGCCCTGCACGCGCCCTTGCAGACGCACCTGTCACGCTTCGCCAACCCGTCCGAACGGGCTTTCTTCGTGCAGGCCACGGAGACCGTATGGTCAGAGGAGGCTCGCGCCGATCTGCGCGACGACGATCTGGTGGTGCTGATTCCGGCGTTCGTCAGCTCCGAGCTGACCCGCGCCTTCGAAATCGGCTTTCTGCTCTACATCCCGTTTCTGGTGATCGACCTGCTGGTGGCCAACGTGCTGATGGCCATGGGCATGATGATGGTGTCGCCGACACTGATCTCGATCCCCCTGAAGATTTTTCTATTCGTCGCCGTCAGCGGCTGGTCACGGCTGATGCACGGCCTGATCCTCAGTTACGGAGGAGGGTGAAGCATGGGCCAGGATGTATTTCTCTCGTTGATGAAGCAGGCGCTGATGACCGTGCTGCTGCTTAGCGCACCCGCGCTGGGCGTGGCCATCCTCATCGGCCTGGGGGTCGGCCTGCTGCAGGCGCTGACGCAGATCCAGGATCAGACCCTGCCGCAGGCGGTGAAGCTGGTGGCGGTACTGCTGGTGCTGGTGCTGATCGGCCCGTTGCTGGCGACCCAGGTGGCGGCGCTGGCGAGCCACGTGCTGGACAATTTCCCCGCCTGGACACGCTAGGGCATGGATGCCGACATCGGCCTGGGCATCGCCGAGATCGCCTACCCGGTGATCTCGGCGGCGGCCTTGGCGGTATGTCGGGCGCTGGGCTTGGTGTTCATCACCCCGGCATTCAACCGCCTGGGGCTGACCGGGATGATCCGCAGTTGCGTGGCGGTGGCGATCTCCGCGCCGATGTTCCTGCCGGCCTTCTCCGCGCTCACCGCACTGGAGGATTACGGCAGCTTCTTTCTCGCCGGTCTGATGGTCAAAGAGTTCCTTATCGGGGTGACCGTTGGGCTGCTGTTCGGCATTCCGTTCTGGGCCGCCGAAGTGGCCGGCGAGCTGGTCGATCTGCAGCGTGGTTCGACCATGGCGCAACTGGTCGACCCGTCTGGTGCCGGCGAGTCCGGGGTCACCGCGACCCTGCTCAGCGTGATGCTGATTACCCTGTTCTTCATGTCCGGCGGCTTCATTCTGATGGTCGATGGCTTCTATCACAGCTACCAGCTATGGCCTGTCACCGCGTTCACCCCGGTGATCGCCAGCTCGGCGCTGGAGGCGGTGCTGGCCATTCTCGACCAGGTGATGCGCATCGGCGTGCTGATGGTGGCGCCGCTGATCATCGCCCTGCTGGTGGCCGACATGATGCTCGCCTACCTGTCGCGCATGGCGCCGCAGATGAATATCTTCGACCTCTCGCTGTCGGTAAAGAACCTGATCTTCACCTTTCTGATGGTGCTCTACTGCGGCTTCCTGATCCCGCTGATGCTCGAACAACTGGCCGAATTCCGCGGCACTGTCGAGGTGCTCAAAACCCTGTCCGGCGCTGGTGAGCCCTAGTGGCGGGCAACAGCGGCAGCGAGGAAAAATCCCAGCCGGCCTCCGACAAGAAGCTGCGCGAGGCCCGCCAGAAGGGCCAGGTCTCGAAGAGCCAGGACATGGTCTCGGCGGTGGTGTTGCTCGGCTGCACGGTGTGCATCGCCTTTATCGCCGGCATTGCCGAGTCGCGGGTGCGCGGCTTGCTTGACCTGGCCGCGACCATCTACGTCGAACCCTTTGCCACGGTTTGGCCGCGCCTGTTGGAGAGTGCTCAACAGGTAGTGCTACGCACCGCCCTGCCGATCCTCGGGGTAACCGTGGTGTGCGTGATTCTTACCAATATCGTCACGATGCGCGGCATGCTTTTCTCCGGTGAATCAATAAAACCAGACATTGCCCGGATCAATCCGGTCGAGGGTGCCAAGCGCATCTTCTCGATGCGCAACGTCATCGAGTTTCTCAAAAGCCTGTTCAAGGTGCTGGTGCTGTCGATCGCCTTCTACGTGGTCGGGCGCATTGCCCTGCAGGCGCTGATGGAGTCGTCGCGCTGTGGCGCCGGGTGCATCGAGTCGGTGTTCTTCCTGCTGCTCAAGCCGCTGGTGGCCACGGTCATCGTCACCTACCTGGTGATCGGCATCGTCGACGTTCTACTGCAGCGCTGGCTGTTCCAGCGTGAAATGCGCATGACCCGCAGCGAACAGAAACGCGAGCGCAAGGACATGGACGGTGATCCGCTTATCAAGCGCGAACGTCAGCGCCAGCGCCGCGAAATGCAGGCCCTGAGCAGCCGCAAGGTCGGCATCGCCCACGCCACGCTGATGATCGGCAGCGAGGATGGCTGGCTGGTGGGCGTGCGCTACGTACGTGGCGAAACGCCGGTGCCGGTGTTGGTATGCATCGCCGCGGCGCAGGACGCGAAAGCCTTGCTGGCTCAATCGGTTAGCCTGGGCGTACCACGCAGCACCGATGCCAAGCTGGCTGCCGAGATCGCCAAGCGTGCGGTGAAAGGCGAACCGATCCCCGCCAATACCTTCCAGCCGGTGGCCGATGCGCTGGTCGCGGCGCGGCTGATCTGAAGGCCAGGCGTGACGTTGCAGCCGGATTCGTTGTGGGTCTGTAGATCAGATGGTTCCCGACGCTCCGCGTGGGAACCATCGATACTCGCCCTGGTGCTGGTGGGCTGAAGCCCACCCTACGGGTGGCTGGTTGTAGATACCGTCTCGCCTATTACCTCGCAAGCGCTAATTCGGCATCAAAAGGCATCCCCGATGTCAGGCCGTAGGGTGGACAACACTCTTTTTGTCCACCGTTGCATTCGGGTTGGTGGGCTGAGGCCCATCCTACGCAGGGGCTGGTTGTAGATACCGTCTTGCCCGCTACCTAGCAAGTGCCAATTCAACATCAAAAGGCACTCCCGATTTCAGTACGCCGTAGGCGATGCACAGCAACTTGCGCATCGCCGCACACACGATCTGTTTTCCGGTTTTGCCTTTGTCTCTCATGCGCTCAGCCATTGCCCGTATCGCGACGTTATGCGTTATGGACACCACGCCGGGCATGTACAGTCCCGCCCGCAAGGTGGCAGAGCCGGTGCGAGATATCCGCGTTTGGCCTTTGAATTTCCCAGACTCTTGAAGCCTGGGATTGAGCCCCGCATAGGCCGTCACAGCACGGCTGCCGTCGAACCTGTCCAAATCGCCCAGTTCGGCCAGCAGCAGCGCTGCCGTCTTGTCCCCCACGCCGTCGATACTCATCAACAGGTTCCGTTTGCCCCTGAGGTCATCGTTGTCGTCGAAGTGTTTCTTGATCGCCTCGAGCGTCTCGTCGATCTGCTGGCGGGTGTGCTCAAGCACCGATCTGATTGACTCCACTACCCGCGCATCGCTCGTGACATCCAGGCGGTTCTGCTCCATCTGTTCGAGCTCCTGAAGATCCTTCAAGCGACGTACCAGGGCCTTGAGGCGGCGAAGTGACGGTGGATCAGGTTTCCAGATACGTAGCTCGTCCTGATGCTTATCGCCGTAGCTGGCAATCAGCTTCGCATCGACCTTGTCGGTCTTCACCCGCTGTAACTGGCTGCGCGCGTAGTAGGCAATCTGCGCAGGATTGAGCACGCAGACGCGGTAGTTTCTCTCGTAAAGCCACTCGGCTAGCGCCTCGTGATAAATACCGGTCGCTTCCATCACGATCCAGGCCTGCGGATCGGCGTGCTTGAGCAGCCACTGCTGCAGGGCCTCGAACCCTGCCGGGTCATTGGCGAGCTTGGCCTTGGTGCGGTGCTTGCCGTTTGCCTGCACCGTGGCAATGTCGAATGAGTGTTTAGCGATGTCGATTCCGACTACAGACATGGTCCTCTCCTCTTTCTGTCTGATCGTCACTGCATCCGTCCAACCTTGCTGATGCGAGCTCGAGGCTCTGGATACCGTTCGGACTTATCAGGGTGAGTGTGGAGCCATGCAGCGCAATCTACGAAACAGGCTCAAGGCCTTAGGGTGGGCTCGACTTGCATGACTCCCCCGATGATCAGTCGGGGACTATCGCCTCTTGTGAGGCGGTAGTCGAGATACAAGGGTGGGCTTCAGCCCACCAACTGATCCCCTCGCCAGCCGTCCCTAACGCTTATAGAGCGCCGCTGCTCAACCAGCCTTACGCCGTTCTGACTGCTGATTCTTAGGCTGCTCCACCCGAGGCCGCGACGAGCGATCCCGATAGGGGCCAAGGCCTAGTGCTGCCAGGGTCAGCTCCAGGCCCAGAGACTGGTTGCCCTCGGTAGAGCAGGCCCAGGTCAGTGCCGAGCGGATGGTGTCGCTCTCCGCGCCGTAGAGGTTTTTCCACGCTTCGGGCACCACGATATCGAGCTGGCTTGCCGCCTTTTTCACCACCGCCAGTGCATAGGCCGCATGGCGCGCGACGATGCGTTGGGTCGTGCCGGTCTGGTCGAGTTTTTCCAGGGCATAGAGACGCTCGGTCTTGGGCATCTGGTAGAGCTTCAGGGCTTCGTCGCGGTGCGCGATCAGCAGGGATTTATCCACCAGGCTTTCGATCAACGGCAGCGGGTCGCCGGCCAGTTGTTCGTCGCCCTCGACAATGGCGCGCACTGCATTGAGGGTGAAGGTGCCGTTGAAGATCGCCACCAGGCGCAGCATTGCCTGCTCGGCAGGTGCCAGCGTCTGGAACGACCAGTCCAGCGTGGCGCGTAGCGAGCGATGGCGTGGCGGCGCGGTACGGCGGCCTTCCATTTGCAGCCGGAATTCGCCGTCCAGCAGTTCGGCCAACTGCGCCAGACCGAACGCGCTGGCGCGGGTCGCGGCGATTTCGATATCCAGCGGAATGCCGTCGAGCTTGCGGCAGATACTGATCACGTCTGCCACGTTGCCGTCGTTGAGAACGAAGGCGGTATCGCTGGCCTGCACCCGTTCGACGAACAGTTCGATGGCCGGGTAGGCCAGCGCTTGCTCGCCATTCGGGTGTTCACAGGCCGTCGGTAGCTGCAGTGGCAGCAGGCGCTCGACCTGTTCGCCCGCGGTGCGCAGCGGCTCACGGCTGGTGGTGAGAATGGCGCAGTCGGGCGTCCACTTGAGTAGGGTTTCCACCACCAGGGCGGTGCCATCCAGAGCCTGTTCGCAGTTATCCAGAATCAGCAATTGACGACGTTGCTGCAGGTGCTGCACCACGTCACGCAGGGGATCGTTGCCAGGCTGCAGGCCCAATGCTTCGGCTAGGGCGTGGGGGATTCGGCTATCATCGTCGATCTCGCTGAGGTCGACGAAACAGGTGCCATGGGGCATCTCGCCGGCCAACTGGTTGCCCAGTGCCAAGGCCACGGTGCTCTTGCCGATACCGCCGGGGCCGACCAGGGAGATCAGGCGAGTCTGCAGCAATTGTTCGCTCAAACGCTGCAGCACCGCATTGCGGCCCAATGGCCGGGTGATCAGACTGGGCAGCGACTGCAGGCGCTCTGTCACAGCAGGCTCGCTGGAGGCCTCGTAAGGCTCGGTACGGGCCACGAAGCGATAGCCGCGGCCGGGAACGGTGACGATGTATTCGAAGCCACTTTCATCCTCACCGAGCACCCGACGCAGCGCGACGATCTGCGCGCGCAGGTTGCACTCTTCGACGATGACCTTGGGCCATGCACAGGCGATCAGTTCGGATTTTTCCAGCAGCTCTCCGGAGCGTGAAGCCATCGCGATGAGCAGATCCAGCGCGCGGCTACCCAGGCTGACGGGCTCGCCGTTCTTCAGTAGCAGATGCTGGCGTGGGTAGAGGATGAAGGCTCCGAATCGCAAGGCGCCTTCGCTGCTGAATGGTGCATGGTCAAAAGGCGTCTCGGTCGGCGTGGTGGTGGTGCCGAGAGTGATCGAATACATGCCTATAGTCCCTCGAGGATTATGGTTGTTGTACGCACTGGCGACGGTTGCGCGTGAGCGCAGCAGGTCATACTCGGGTTCGGCTCGTGCGGCGGCCCGATGAAATGGGTGCTGACGAAACGTGCCAGTACGGCAGTTTGAATAGGCAAGAAGAAATCCCCCCAAACGTCGTTTGTTTTTGTATATCACCGCAGCGCTACAACGCGGTGTCGATCAGAGGCAGGGGTACACATCGCAATTAGCGTGCCGCGCCGCGGCGTGACTGGATAGTCGCTAACTGATTGATTGTGAATGGCCGGTACGGTTCACCCACGAGTGTGCGTTCGGTAACTCGGATAACGGCCGAAAGCGCGTTCGGAAATCCGTTCGCGGTGAGGTCGGTCGAACATGAATGAGCTGGCATGTCGCGGTACTCCTGACAGTCCGTTCAGCGCCGCCCCTGAATCCTGTTAAGGGCCATGTGCTGCTGTGAAAAGCTGCGAAATCCGTTGCGATCAGGTTGTTACATCAATGTGACGATTGCTTGAATGAGGGAGCAGCAGGTCGTGCTTTTTGCGTGCACTGTTCTCGTTTCCGCGAATCGACAAGTCGCCACGCGCAGGCCTGCGCCGTTCAACAAGTGCCATAGGCACTCTCTTTCGCACAAGGATTGCTGTCCATTTTTGCGACCTTGTCCACTTATCGAGCCGGAGCGCAGACCCCGATGAGCACCATCGATACAACACGACCAGAACGCGTGACCGGGCAGACCGGCGATAGCGATTTCGATGACAAGCTGCGTGAGGCGCAAAACAAGGGCGGGCAGCTCGATAAAGAAGGCATCGAAGCCTACAAGGAGCACCGCGGTCCTTACCTGGACGGCAAGCCGCCGCTGGCCGAGAGCAATCATCAGTGGAAGGAGGAAGACATCACCAACGTCGAGAGCGAATGGCTGTCCTCCAGCGGCCATCGCCTGATGCTATGGGACGACCTGCTACTGGTGACCATGAAAAATGGCGATCAGGTACTGGTGCACGCCGGCGTTAATCCGCGCCTGCATCAGGTCGCCAAGGAGAAGATGGACGCGGGCGACGTCAAGGGTGCACCGGCCTGGACGGAGAAGGATCTGTCCGACGAGCAGAAGCTCTGGCTCGGTCAGCGTGAGGCGGGCGGGTTCGAGGTGGTCACGTCGCCGGGCGACATTCCCGAACTGGGTGACCTGCGCTTCATCGAGGAAGGCTATCTCGACCAGAGTGCGGCGGTGTACCACCCGTTCAATGGCTTCCAACTGACCATTGACCGTGATGAGGGGGTGTACGGCGAGGATGGCACAGCACTATTCACCACGGCGGATGGTAAGAAATATGCGGTTTCCGAGGAGCTGTCGCCAGAGGCTTACAAGAAGGTCAAGGAACTTGCCGAGACCCGCGACAATATCGAGAAAAAGCTCGATGACGGTGGCTACAAGGTCATGAGTGCCCGCGATGATATTCCCGTGGTCACTGACGACACCAAGGTTGAGACATTGGCGCCCGGCGTCATCGCCGTGGAGACACCGCGACGCGGCAAGTTCATCGTCATCGATAGCCTAACCCCCGAGCACTTCGCCAATCTGGAGGGTACTCAGGTAGAGAAGCAGCAAGGCGCCGTGGATAAGGCCTTCGAGGATCGCGACCTGCCGCCAGCCAAGGAAACTGACCTGATGCTGGCCGAAACCAGCGAGAAAAAGGACGGCAAACCCAAGACCGTTGGCGAGCTGTATTACGAGAAACTCAAGGAGGAATACAAAGACAAGCCCGACGATTCCAAGGAAGCCAAGTACCTGCGCCTGCTCGAAGCCCGCGCCATGCTCAACGGCGGCTTCCAGTTCCTGCCCTATACGACCACCGACGGGGGCGTCTGGAATAGCACCTCTACCAGCTATGGCAAGGATCCCAAGGAGATGAGCCCGGCGGAAATGCGCGCACTGGTCGATGAGGGCAAGCTGGGTGAGGAGTTACTGGCGCTGATGACCGATGAGGATATCGCCGCCGACAATGACCGTCTGCTCAAGGAGGCTATCGACAAAGTCGCGGACAAGGACGGCTTCAAGGAAAAATTGGCCGATACCTTGCGCGACCCCGAGTACAAGAAGGCCATGGGAGCCCTGGAGAAGGACAACCCGGAAGGCGCAGCGGCGCGCTATTCCTCGGACATGCAGTCGCTGAGCCTTCTCGATCCCGAGCTGGCGGCGCAGATCGATACCGAGTTCAAGTTTGGCATTCCCATCGAACAGCTCAACGAGCTGTACAAGGATGGTGTCGAGGGCGTCGGCGAAGAGAACGTCGACAAAGCCACCACCGACATGGTCTCCACGCTGCTGACTACCTTAATGACTTCGGTGTTGGGCACCAAGCGCGGCACCGATGTCTACAACTACTTTTTTGGTGGTGGCAAGGAAAGCGGTCAGCCCAAGCCAGAACTCAGTACCGAGGAACAGAAGGTCGTCACGGCGGCGCAGGATTCTCGCGAGCCACTGACGCAACTCCTCAAGGACAAGGCCAAGGCGAGTATCAACGATCCATCGGGTCAGTCCGGCAAGGTCACCGCCGAGGATATCGAAAAGGCCGTAGCGAAAGTCCCCCTGGCCGAGCGTGACGGTGTGGCCGGCGTGCTCGGCAAACTCGGCAAGACCGGGGTGCTGAGCTCCAGCGCCGGACTGATCTCGATGGTCGCCGGCATCTATAAGCTGGCCGATGGCGGGCTGAATTTCGGCGAGACACCGGCCGAGCGCATCGAGGCGGCGAAGAACTTCGTCACCACCATCAGCATGATCTCGCCAATGGCCACCATGGTCACCGGTGCGTACGAAGAGCTGTTCCGCAAGCCGGGCGTAGCCGATTCTCTCGGGCTCGGCAAAAGCCTCAAGGAAACCGTCTGGGACAAACATTTCAAACCCAAGGAGGCATCGGGAACCGAGTCCATCGAGCTGAAGGAAATACAGAAAAAGCTCGATCAACTGCCGGAAATCGACTTTGGTAAAGCGTTCACGGCTGAAAGTTTCTGGAAGGACTTCGATACGCATACGCGCGATTCGCGCCCATCCGTCGAAGACCTGATCGAGCACTTGCCTCCAGAGCAGCAGGAGGCGGTGAAAAAGAATGTCACCAGCGTCGGTGGCAACGACCCCGACGTGAAGAAGCTTCCGGAGGCTGACCGTCTACGTTGGGTAGGTGGAGCACTGTCGACTATTGGTGGTATCGCCGATGTAGCCGGTGGGGTACTCGACCTGGTGCTCGGCGGCATGGGCATCGACAAGCTGCGCAAGGAGGGCGGAACGCCCGAGGAATTCGCGGCCAAGAGCCTGCAGTTGGTTGGCGGCACAGCCGGCCTGGTTATGGGTGGCGCTGGCTTGGCCGCTGCAATTGGCGTTGGTTCGGCGGCCGTTGCCGGGGTGGTTGCCGCTGCCGCCGGTGGAGTCGGTGCCGTGCTTGGCTTTATTGGCGCCATCATCGGAGGTGTGGTCGCGCTGAAGAAAAGCCAGGAAACGGTCGAGAAGGTGCGCGATTACTTCCGCGAACTGGATAAGGACGGTGTGCTCGAAAAGGAGTGGGGTGACAAGCTCAATTACCTGGTGCACATGAGCTACGAGTACAACTATTACGAGGGCAAATACGAGGATCGTTTCGACGCTTGGTACCCCGAGGATATTCCGGTGTGGGAGGCCCAGCCCGAGCATTACAAGGAGTTCACCGAGAATGTCGAGAAGAACGGAAAAATTGGTGACGACTGGTTTCGCGACAGCATGCCGGATCTGGTCACCTACAACGGCAAGTTCGACGCCGAGTTCTACCGCGAGAACAAGGACAAGATCGACCGCATCGTCGACAACTGGGAGCAGTGGCAGGGCAGCGACGATATCGTCAGCGACAAGGACTTCAACAAACTGCTCAAGGGCGACGACCGCTTCGACAACTCCAAGGAAGACATCGAGGCCGTGCAGTTCCTGATGGATAACAAGGAGTTCTTCGAATTCCTCGACACCATCCGCTTCCACCCCAACAACGTCAAAGCCGATGGCAAGATCAGCCGCAAGGACGTCGATAAGTGGCTGGAACAGGTGAGCTGATAAAGCGCTCACGGCCCGCACGCTGTGGCATACGGGCCATTGAGAGTGGCTGTTTAAAGGCGGAAGCGGACATAGAGCGCTGCTGCTTTTGTGGGAGCGGCTTTAGCCGCGAGCTCTTTGTTAGCCTTGATAAAAAGCTCGCGGCTAAAGCCCCTCCTACAAAAAGAAAGCTCTGCATCCACCGTCCGCTTCCGCCTTAATCGCGACGAACCAGCAGCACGCCTGATTCCATGTGGTGGGTATAGGGGAATTGGTCGAATAGGGCGCAGCGTTCGATGCGGTGGGTGTCGTGCAACTGGGCGATGTTCTGCGCCAGGGTCTCCGGGTTGCAGGAGATATACAGAATGCGCTCGAAGCGGCGGGTCAGCTCGCAGGTGTCGCTATCCATGCCGGCACGGGGCGGGTCGACGAACACGCTGCCGAAGTTGTAGCTCTTCAGGTCGATATCGGCCAGGCGACGGAACGGGCGAACCTCGTTGAGTGCTTCGGTCAATTCCTCGGCGGACAGGCGCACCAGGGTGACGTTGTCGATCTCGTTGTCGGCCAGGTTGGCCTGCGCCGCATTGACCGAGGTCTTGCTGATCTCGGTGGCCAGCACCTTGCGCACGCGGGTGGCCAGCGGCAGGGTGAAGTTGCCGTTGCCGCAGTACAGCTCCAGCAGATCGTCTTCTCGGTCGCCGAGTACGTCGTAGGCCCAACCGAGCATCTTCTGGCACACCTCGCCATTGGGCTGGGTGAAGGCACCCTCCGGCTGGCGATAGCGGAAGGTACGCCCAGCCACTTCCAGGCGCTCCTCGACATAAGGACGGCCGACGACAATACGCTTGCCCCGCGAGCGCCCGACTACGCTCACGCCCAGCTCTTCGGCCAGCACCTTGGCAGCGGCTTCCCAAGCGTCATCCAGCGGGCGGTGGTAGCACAGGGTAATCAGCGCATCGCCGTTCAGGGTGGTGAGGAACTCCACCTGGAACAGCTTGAAGCCCAGCGTGTTGCTCGCCTGCCAGGCGGCCTTGAGGCGCGGCATCAGCTCATTGATGCGCAGGCTGGCGATGGGGAAGTCTTCGAAGAAGATCGGGCTGTGCTTGTCGCCGGCTTCGAACATCGCGTAATGACGATTCTCGCTGCCGGCTTCGCGCCACAGGCGGAATTCGGTACGCAGGCGGTAGTACTCGCGTGGCGACTCGAACACTTCGGGCTCCGGGGCGGCGAACGGCGCCAACAGCTCCACCAGGCGGGCCTTCTTCTCGGCGAGTTGGGCGTCGTAGGTGGCGGGGTCGAATGCGGGACGGCTCATCGGTCACTCGTGCGGCAGGAAAACGGGGCGCCATTGTAGCGATTCCGCTGCCGGAGTGCCGTCACCGTCGATCATCTGTGCTGCGGGACGCGGAGCGTCCGGGGAGGCGTTCCCACGCAGAGCGTGGGAAAAGTACAGCAATCTAGAAGGCTAGCGAGCTAGAGCCATGCAAGGCAAAAACAGGCGAGGAAGCGGAGTGTACTTTTGTACATGAGCATTCCGAGCCTGTTTTTAACGCCGCAGGGCCGACGCGCAGCAGCCTTCTACTTAGAACAACGCCAGCTTGATCACGCAGAAGATAGCCAGCGCAATCAACATCCCGTTCAGCTCACGGAAACGTCCGGCCAGCGTCTTGGCGGCGACCCAGGTAATGAAACCGAAGGCGATACCGGTGGCGATCGAGTAGGTCAGTGGCATCGCCAGGGCGGTGACCACCACGGGGGCGGCCACGGTGATGTCGCTCCACTCGATCTCGGCCATGCCGGAAGCCATCAGCACGGCGACGAACAGCAGCGCCGGCGCCGTGGCGAAGGCTGGCACGCTACCGGCCAGCGGGGCGAAGAACAGCGCGAACAGGAACAGCACGGCGACCACGATGGCGGTCAGCCCGGTACGCCCGCCAGCGCTGACGCCAGCCGCCGACTCGATGTAGCTGGTGGTGGTCGAGGTGCCCAGCAGCGAGCCGCCCAGGGCTGCGGTGCTGTCGGCGATCAGGGCGCGGCCCATCTTCGGCAAGTGACCGTCCTTGCGCATCAGCCCGGCTTTCTTGGCCACGGCGATCAGGGTACCGGAGTTGTCGAACAGGTCGACGAACAGGAAGGCGAAAATCACGCTGATCAGACCGACGTCCAGCGCGCCGGCGATATCCAGCTGCATGAAGGTCGGTGCTAGGGAGGGCGGCATCGACACTAGGCCGCCGAACTCGCTGACCCCGAGCAGAATGCTCAGCCCGGTGACCACCAGAATGCTGATCAGCACCGCGCCGGTGATGCGCAGCGCCTCCATGCCGATGATCAGAAAGAAGCCGAGAATCGCCAGCAGCGCCGCGGGCGAGCCCAGGTCGCCGAGGCCGACCATGGTCGCCGGGTTGGCGGCGACGATGCCAGCGTTCTGCAGGGCGATCAGTGCCAGGAACAGGCCGATACCGGCGGCGATGGCCGAGCGCAGCTCAAGCGGAATGCTGTTGATGATCCACTCGCGGATCTTGAAGATCGACAGCAGAAAGAACAGGCACGCCGACAGGAACACCGCACCCAGCGCGACCTGCCAGGTGTGGCCCATGCCCAGCACCACGGTATAGGTGAAGAAGGCGTTGAGGCCCATGCCCGGCGCCAGGGCGATTGGGTAGTTGGCGATCAGGCCCATCACTGCGGAACCGAAGGCGGCCGCCAGGCAGGTGGCGACGAATACCGCGCCCTTGTCCATGCCCGTCTCGCCGAGGATGCTCGGGTTCACAAACAGGATGTAGGCCATGGTCAGGAAGGTGGTGACCCCAGCGAGTATTTCGGTGCGCACATTGGTGTTGTGCGCGTTGAGTTGGAACAGTCTTTCCAGCATGCGGGGGCTCCCGGGGCGGCGAACGGGCGTTGACAGAGGCAGAGGGCAAACAAAAGCACATCACGTGCCATCAAGGCCGGTATCCGTAGGTGGAGGCAGGCCCTGGCGTGTTGTCGATCCGCGAAAGCGCGGCATCATAGCAGCTCGCCGCTTGCCCCTGCAGCGAGTGTCGGCGGCTTCGCAAAGTCGAAGGAACGGGCTTTACCGCGGCCGGCCAGAGCGCTCTAATATCGCGCCTGGCCGGAGCGTACTGCTCCAGGGCCCCGGCTATGCACAGGGAGGCTGCGGCCAAGATGATCATCGGAATAGACCTCGGTACCACCAACAGCCTGGTTTCCGTCTGGGATGGCGAAGCCGCCCGGCTGGTGCCCAACGCCCTCGGCCGCCTGCTCACGCCCAGCGTGGTCGGCCTGGATAACGAAGGGCAACTGGTGGTAGGTGATATCGCCCGTGAGCGACTGCAGACCCACCCGCACCTCAGCGCGGCGCTCTTCAAGCGCAACATGGGCAGCGCCCAGAGCACGCGGCTGGGGTCGCGCAGCTTTCGCCCCGAAGAGCTTTCCGCGCTGGTACTGCGCAGCCTCAAGGAGGATGTAGAGCGCGCCTATGGCCAGCCGGTCAGCGAGGCTGTGATCAGCGTGCCGGCGTATTTCAGCGACGCTCAGCGCAAGGCCACGCGCATCGCTGGCGAGCTGGCCGGGCTGAAAGTCGAGAAACTGATCAACGAGCCAACCGCTGCGGCCCTGGCCTACGGCCTGCACCAGAAGGGCGAGGCGACCTTTCTGGTCTTCGACCTGGGCGGCGGCACCTTCGACGTGTCGGTACTCGAGCTGTTCGACGGCATTATGGAGGTGCGCGCCAGTGCCGGGGACAACTTCCTCGGTGGCGAGGACTTCGATGATGTTCTGGTCGCCCACTTCCTCAGTGCCATGAATGGCCAGGGCCTGCCCGATCACCAGCAGCCAGCGATTCATCAGCGCCTGCGCCGCGAGGCCCAGCGCGTGCGTCACGCCCTTGGGCAACAGCCCGAGGCCGTGTTCCAGCTGCGCGAGGATGGCCGCGAATGGACGCTGCCGCTGAGCCAGGACAAGCTGCTGAGCATCTGCGAACCATTGCTCGAACGCCTGCGGGCGCCCATTGAACGCGCCCTGCGTGATGCACGCATCAAGGTCGCCGACCTCGACGAAGTGCTGCTGGTCGGCGGCACCACGCGCATGCCGCTGGTGCGCAAGCTGGTGGCCAGCCTGTTCGGGCGCTTTCCGGCCATGCACCTGAACCCCGATGAAGTGATCGCCCAGGGGGCGGCCATCCAGGCGGCGCTGAAGGCTCGCGATGCCACGCTTGAGGAAGTGGTGCTGACCGACGTCTGCCCCTACAGCCTCGGCGTGGAAATCTCCAAGCAGGTCGGCTCGCAACATCAGGCCGGGCACTACCTGCCGATCATCGAGCGCAACTGCGTGGTGCCCGTCAGCCGGGTGCAGAGCGTGCAGACTCTGCAGGATGGGCAGAAGAGTGTCAGCGTGCGCATCTTTCAGGGCGAGAGCCGGCTGGTGGCCAACAACATCTTTCTCGGTGAGCTGGACGTTGCCGTGCCGCCGCGCCCTGCTGGCGAAGTCTCGCTGGATATCCGCTTCACCTACGACATCAACGGCCTGCTCGAAGCCCTGGTGGACACGCCGCTGACCGGCGAGAGCCACCGCCTGGTGATCGAGAACAACCCGGGCGTGCTCAGCCCGGAGGAGATCGCCGAGCGCTTCGCCGCGCTGGAGGCACTCAAGGTTCATCCGCGCGACCAGCAGGTCAACAGCGCGTTGATGGCACGTATGGAGCGCTTGTATCAGGAGTGCCTGGGCGACTTGCGCGAACATGTCGGGCAGCTGGCTGCACACTTCGCCAGCATCCTCGAGCGCCAGGACGAGCGGGAAATTCGCGAGGCGCGTGGTGAAGTAGCCGCACGCCTGGATGCCATCGAACAAGGGTATTGATTGGTATGAATCCATGGAAGCTGCTTGGCCTGGACGCCGACGCCGATACCCGCAGCATCAAGCGTCGCTATGCGCAATTGCTCAAACAGCACCGCCCGGACGAGGACGCCGAAGCCTTCCAGCGCCTGCGTGAAGCCTACGAGCAGGCGCTGGAGCATGCCGCCGCCCAGGATCGACTGCGGGATGCCGGCGCCGAGCAGTGGCAAGCACCTGTCGAGACTGCATCGCCCGTGGTGCAGCAAGAATCGCCGGCTGTGGCCGCTGCCGAACAGTCGCAGCAGTTGCGCATCGAGCAACTGCTGCAGGCCAGCGCGTCACTGGATGCCGCCTTGCAGCAGGCCCGTGAGCAGGGACTGGAGGCCGATCTGCAGCGTCATCTGCTGACGCGCTGCACCAATCTGGACGAAGAGGGGTTGAACATCCTGCGCTGGGGCATGCAGCGCTTGCATTGGCTGTCGCCGTGGCAGGCCGATTACCTGCCCTCGGCCCATCTCGACGCATTGGCCGCGCGCCTGCTGACTCTGGAGCTGGAAAGCCTGCAGCGCCAGTTGCAGGCCGGCGAGGAACGCGCCGTACTGGACGCGGCCGCCGCGCTGCTGGCCAGCGACTGGCTGCAAGCCTTCGACCGCCGCCGGCAATTGCACGACGGTATGGTCTGGATGCTCGAAGTCACCGAACACTGGTCGGCTGCGCTGTTCGAACGCCTTTGCCGGCTGTTCGGCTGGAACGAGGACAGCGGTGAGCTGCCGTGCTCCGTCGACCGCTGGAACTGGTTGTGCTGGCGCTGCGAGCGCCAGGCGGCGGGGCAGCGGCTGCTGCGCCAGCTAGAACTGGATTGGCCGTTGCGCGCTGAAGAACGGGCAGCGTGGCTGCTTCTCAAGCCCATGCAAGAGCAAGAGGCACGGATATTGGCCGATCATTTCGACGACGAGGACTGGCAGGCCTGCCAGGGGTTGGACGAGCTGCTTACCGAGCGTTATCCCGAGCTGGCGGAGCTGCCTGGCCTGCAGGTCGATGAAGATTGGCGGCGCTGGCAGCCGCGCCAATGGACGGTGCCGGCCACGGTCTACGCCTGGCTCCTGCTGCTCGCCGCCATGCTTGCAACCTCACTGCAGGAGGCGCAGCTCTCGGTATACCTGGAGCTGTCGGGCGGCTATCTCGGCCTGGCATTCAAGGATCTGCTCATCAGCGCCGTGGTGGTTGCCTGGATGGTGATGCTCGCGCGCGGCTGGGGCCGGCTGGCACGTTACCTGACGCGCCTCGACGTACCGCTTAGCCGACTGCTGCTGCCGGCTGCCTGGCGTGACCGTGGCGCCGGCATGCTGGTGCTGCGCCACGGCACGCCGGCCGCATTTTTCGCGATGATCGTCGCCGCCTTTGCGCCAAGTCTGATTTCCGGCTGGGCCACATTCGGCGCTGCCTTGCTGCTGGAAGTGCTATTCCTCGGCCTGGTCGGCAGCCGCCGCTCGCCCTGGCTGCGCTGGTCGATGTGGCGCAACGGCGCTTTTAAGGTCGACTACAGCAAGAAGGCCGAGTGGTGAGCCCCTGGGAGCTGCTCGGCCTGGACGCCGAGGCCGATACCCGCACCATCAAACGCCGTTACGCGCAGCTGCTCAAGCAAACACGGCCTGACGAAGACCCCGAGGCCTTCCAGCGGCTGCGCGAGGCGTATGAGTGGGCGTTGGATTGGGCGCAGCGTTTTCAGAACGTAGAAGCACCTGCTGCGGTCGACGAGCCTTTTACGCCAATGCCGATCAACGATGCACAGCAACTGACCGCACCGTTGACGGAAATCCAGCAACGACAGATCGACGAGCAGGCGTGGGTCGTCAATCTGCTGGACAGCTGCGCTTCGCTTGACGAGGCACTGCTCCAGGCACGTGAGGCCGGGCAGGAAAAGGCATTCGAATTGGAATTGCTGCGCCGGTCTCAGCTGTCCGGCGACCAGGCGGTTGAAACAGTGCACTGGGCCATGGCGCATCTGCATTGGCTGACGCCCTGGCAGGCTGATTATCTGCCGATGCCGGCGATGAACTTCCTGGCCGAGCGGCTGCTGAATGCCGAACTGTGGAAATGGCATTCGCAACTGGCAGATGGGCAGGAACATCTAGTTCTCGAGTCCATTAGGCAGTTGGCGAAGCAGCCCTGGGTACAGCCATTCGATCGCAGCAGTTATCTGCAGGAAGGCTTGCTGGACTTGCTTGAAGGCAAGGTTGGCTGGTCACTGAGCTTTTTCGATGAAATTTGCCGGCTGTTCGACTGGGACGAGGCACGTGGCCAACTGCCCTGTGACGACGAGCGGTGGGACGAGCTTTGTTTACGCCGCGACGCCATGGCGCTGCGCGCCGAGTTGCGCAAGTCGCTGAACGAAGAGCAGCCGGCCTCACCGTCGTCGCGTACAGTCTGGTTTTTGCTCAAACCGATGCCCAAAGGCGAGCGCCGCAAGTTGGTGGACGGCTTCGATGATGCCGACTGGCAAGCCTGCGAGGCGCTGGCCTGGCGCGTGGAGCATCATGACGATCTGCTGAACGACTTGGGTTTGGCTTGTCTGCCTCAGTGGCGTGACTGGCATCCGGGCAATGGTTGGGTGCAGCTGTATCCGTTGTTCTGGTTGGGCCTGTGCCTGATGATGTTCGTGCTGAGCGGCGCATCAGAACGCTCGAAGGGCCTGGCCGTATCGGTGGCTGCGGTGGCAGCTCTAGGCACAGCGTTGTTGTTCGTATTCCGGTTGCTTATCAAACTCTGGAACAGGCTGGCCAGGTGGTGCGTGGTTTTCGACGTGGGCATCAGTCTGCGGTTGATACCGCCGCGCTGGTTGCGCGGTGGCAGTGGCCTGCTGTTGTTGAGGCATATCGTGCCCAGTGCGGGGTTCGCCGCCCTGACCGCTTATTGGGCGGGTGACCCCACTGCGTCCACAGCGCTGGCGCTGACGACGTTTATCCTGTGCGTGCAGTTCGTCGATGTTGCCTCGCGGGGTGGCGCCCCGGCAGCGTGGCTGATTCGCGGCTGGCGGTTATTGGCATCGCTAGACAAGCTGATTCTGGGCTGGGGGATCTGTGCTGCCATCATGTTGCCGTTGTTCATGATGTCATCGTTGACTCTCAGTTCCAGCCCTGAAGAACAGCAGCCACAGCCCAAACCGCCAGTTGAAAGTTACACAGAGTGCCAACGACCCACCGATATGAATCGTGCGGAGTGTGCCCGTGCTATGAAAAGGGCTCTTGAAGCTCAGCGCCTCGTGGATTAGGTGCACTTGGAAAGGTATTGATGCCAGAGAAGACACCTAGGCCTGTGAGAAGCGTTCCAGCTTTCGCTAGGACGCTTTCTCATCCCCCACCAACGGATCATGAATCCGATCCCGGCTCGACAGCGCCGGGAACAGCTTGATCCACAACAGGCTGATGCCGATGGCGCCGACGCCGCCCATCAGCACGGCGGGTACGGTGCCGAACCAGGCGGCGCTGACGCCGGCGCGGAAGTCGCCGAGCTGGTTGGAGGCGCCGATGAACAGGCTGTTCACCGCGCCAACCCGGCCGCGCATCTCGTCAGGCGTCTGCAACTGCACGAACGCGCCGCGGATCACCATGCTGACCATATCTGCCGCGCCGAGCAGCACCAGGGTCGCCAGGCTGAACCACAGCGAGGTGGACAGCCCGAAGCCGATGGTCGCTACCCCGAAAATCGCCACCGAACCGAGAATCACCGGGCCGACCCGCCGCTCGATGGGATGGCGCGCCAGGTAGATCGACATCAGCAGCGCGCCCACCGCTGGCGCCGAGCGCAGCAGGCCGAGGCCCCAGGGGCCGGTGAGCAGGATGTCCTTGGCGAACACCGGCAGCAGCGCGGTGGCACCGCCGAGTAGCACGGCGAACATGTCCATCGATATGGCGCCGAACACTTCCGGTCGGCTGCGGATGAAGCAGAAACCGGCCAGCAGCGATTCCACCGAGATCTTCTGTTTCAGCGGCTTCTGCTGCGACGGTAGGCTGAGCATCATGCCCATGGCGATCATGTACAGCACCAACGCAGGGCCATAGACCCAGGCCGGCGCCACCGCGTAGAGCACGCCGCCGAGGGCGGGGGAAACGATGGTGGCGGTCTGCATCGCCGAGCTGGATGCCGCGACTGCGGCGGGGAACAGGCCGGGCGGCACGATGTTCGGCAGCAGCGCCTGGGTGGTGGGCATCTCGAAGGCCCGTGCCGTGCCCATCATGAAGGCGATGACGAAGATCATCTCGCGGGTCAGGCTGCTCGTGCTGCTGCCGATCAGCAGGGTGATGGCGACGGCAGCTTGGCCGCATTGGCACAGCGCGGCCACCTTGCGGCGGTCGAAGCGGTCGGCGACGTGGCCGGTCAGCAGGATGAAGAGGATCTTCGGCAGGAATTCCACCAGGCCGACCAGGCCCAGGTCGAGCACGTTGCCGGTGAGGCTGTACATCTGCCAGCCGATGGCCACGGTGAGCATCTGGAAGCCGCTGGCGGTGAAAACCCGCGCCAGCCAGAAGCGAATGAAGGGCGTGTGGTGACGCAGCAGCAACTGACCATGAACGGACATTGGAATACTTAGGCGACTAACGACGGCCGGTCAGACTAGCACGTCCTCTGTAACATTTGGATGCAAGAAGCCGCCAGCCCATAGCTCATAAGCCCTGAAGGAAACACGGCGTGCCTCGGCAGCGGCTCACCATCCTCCGAGCTAGAGCCTCACAAGGCCTCGGCGGCCCCACAAGAAAATAAGTAAGAAAGCTGGCTGGGCACCCAGTTTTTTACGCTTAGGGCTAGCGCGCAGCAGATGTTGAAGAGCTTCTTAGCGAATCAGACCACTGAGCAGCCACAGACCAAGAAGCAGCCAGATCAACCCGCCGATCACCGAGCCACGCATGAACGAACGCACCGCGCTGTAGAGCAGGATCAGGCCGATCAGCAGTACGGCGATGCTGAGTAGCGAGGGTGTGACGCCCAACGCACCGGCCATGCCATCGATAAAACCGGCAACAGCGCCGCCCAGCAGGTTGAACACGCCGCTCAGGGCATCGACGATAAAGCGGATGAACGAGCCGAATGCCTCACCGAGGGACTCGAAAAAACCTTCTACGCGCATAGAGACATTCCTGGGAAACAGAAAAAACAGTCAGAAAATGGCCGGGAGCGGTTTTTGACGTCGCTTGCGACGGCCCGCAGGGTGGCCGCCAGGGATGGTGGGCCACAAAATCGAAGTACTGTCCTATTGGGCTGTCAGGCGCTGGTGGAGTTCCACGATTTTGTGCCGGGCGTGCCGCTCGGCTTGGCGCAGGTGACGCGAGGTCAGTCGCTGAGCATTGCCTTGATCTTGCCCGCCAGCGCCTCGAACGAGAACGGCTTGGCGATCATCTCCATGCCGCTGCCCAGGTAGCCGTTGCGCACCTGCGCGCCTTCGGCGTAACCCGTGGCGAACAGCACCCTGAGATCCGGCTGGCGTTGTCGCGCGGCATCGGCGAGCTGGCGCCCGCTCATGCCCGGCAGGCCAACATCGGTGAGCAACAGATCGAGCGCCGGGTGTTGCTCCAGTAGACCCAGGGCGCTCTGCGCGTCGCCTGCCTGGAGCAACTGGTAGCCGAGATCTTCCAGCACTTCGACGATCAGCATGCGTACCACGGTGTCGTCTTCCACCACCAGAATTCGCTCGCCGGTTCCGTGTAGCGCTTGCGGTGGTGCAACCTGGATCGGCACCGCCGGCTCGATGTGCAGGCGCGGCAGGTAAAGGTTCAGGGTGGTGCCATGGCCGACCTGGCTTTCCAGGTGCAGATAGCCGCCGGTTTGCTTGACGAAGCCGTAGACCATCGACAGGCCAAGACCTGTGCCCTGGCCGATGGGTTTGGTGGTGAAGAAGGGCTCGAAGGCATGGCGAATCACCTCCTGAGACATGCCGCTACCGGTATCACTGACCGAGAGCCGCAGGTAATCGCCAGCAGGCACCTGGTAGCTCTGTGCGGTGGCCTCGTCGAGTTGCGTGTTGTGCGTTTCGATGCGCAACGTGCCGCCGTCTGGCATCGCATCACGGGCGTTGATGGCCAGGTTGATCAGCGCATTTTCCAGTTGGTGGCCATCGCTGCGGGTCAGCCACAGATCATTGGCGAGGTGAATCTCCAGGCTGATCTGCTCGCCCAGGGTGCGGGCCAGCAGCTCCTCGATGACGTGTACCAGGGTATTTATCTCGACAGGGCGCATGTCCAGCGACTGACGTCGGGCGAAGGCCAGCAGGCGATGGGTCAGGGATGCCCCTCGGTTGGCCGAGGCGATGGCTGCTTCGATGAACTTCACCAAGCCTGGATTTTCGCTGGCCGGCAGCTTGCGCTGGATCAGTTCCAGGCTGCCGAGTATGCCGGCCAGGAGGTTGTTGAAGTCATGGGCGATGCCGCCAGTGAGTTGGCCGATGGCTTCCATCTTCTGCGCTTGGCGTAATTGCTCCTCGGCCTGAATGCGCTGCAGCACGGCTTCGCCGACCCGCTCTTCGAGGGTCTGGGTCAGTTGGCGCAGGGCCAGCTCGGTCTGCTTGTGCTCTTCGATATCGATCAGCACGCCCGGAAAGCGCAGGGGTGTGCCGTCTGCCGCCAGTTCGCAGCGGCCGTTGGCCTCGATCCAGCGGTAGCTGCCGTCCGTTTGAATAATGCGGTACTCAGTGCGGTAGGCGCCGCCGGTCTGCATGGTCTGTTCGATCAGCGCCTTAACCTGTTCGCGGTCTTGCGGATGGATGGCTGGCGTGAGGTGGTCGAGCTTCATGCCGTTGCCAGCTTCCAACGGATCGACGGAGAAGGCGCGGGCGAAACGCTCATCGCCAGTGACGCTGTCGTTGGGGATGTCCCACACCCAGGTGCCGAGCACCGCACCGGCATTCAGCGCCAGTTCGATGCGCTCATTGGCCGCGCGCAATTCGGCTTCGGCCTGGGCGCGCTGCTGTGTGGCGACCATCTGGTTGGTGGTTTCCACGACGATACACATCATGCCGTGGGAGTGCCCTTGGGCATCGAGCAGCGGATTGAAGTACAGGTTCATCCAGGCGTCGTCTTGCAGGCCTGGGCGGCGCAGGGGCAGATGCAGGTTTTCCTGGGCAATCGACTTGCCGGCCATGCCCATGGCGATCACATGGCGATTCCACTCGGCGATTTCCGGCCAGGCCTCTTCTGCTGGCAGGCCGAAGATTTCCGGGTGGCGCATGCCGGCGAAGGTGGCGTAAGCATCGTTGTAGATCAGTACGCCGCGCGCGCCACAGAGCAGCACGATGGGCGTGGGGGACGAGAGGATCAAGCGCGTGGTGCTGATCAGTACATCTGGCCATTGGCTGATCGGGCCAAGCGATGTGGCGGCCCAGTCGAAGCGACGAATGATGTCGACGGTATCACCGGACTGGCCGGCAAACAGGCAGGTTTCTGAAGGCATGATCTAGGTCGCGGGCAATTATCGGGAGAGGCTAGCGTAACGGCGGCGCACTTGCATAGGCGCTGATCGGCCATGACCGATGACACGGTGTGTCCTCGGTCATGGCGTCTGGATTCAGCTAGGTTTGTTGCCGGCAAAGGCGTACTGCAGCTTTTCCGCCAGCTCTTCGCTGCGATAAGGCTTCTGCACGATAAAGGCTTCATCGGCGTCCAGCCCGCCCAGTTCGGCGTAACCGGTCACGAACACCACTGGCAGCTCCGGGTAGCGCTGACGCGCGATTTGGGCCAGCTCGGCACCGTTCATACCGGGCATGGCGAAATCGGCGAGCAGCAGGTCAATGTCGTCGTCGAGTTTGCTCAAGGCTGCGGCGCCGCTGTCGGCTTCGCGCACTTGGTAACCGAGGGCATCCAGCGTCAACGCGGTGACTTCGCGCACCTGTGGATCATCATCGACCAGCAGAATGGTGCGTTGTGCACCATGCTCTGCGACCGGCAGCGGCTGGCTGGAGATTTCGTCGGTGGCCGGCGTGACGTTGCGCAGGCCCGGCAGATACACCTTGACCGTAGTGCCGACGCCGATTTCCGTGAGGATGCGTGCGCCACCACCGGACTGCTTGGCGAAACCGAATACCTGGGCCAGGCCGAGCCCCGAGCCCTTGCCAATTTCCTTGGTGGTGAAAAAAGGCTCGAAGGCCTTGGCCAGTACAGCATCGCTCATACCGCTGCCGGAATCCTGTACCGACAACACCACGTAATCGCCGGGCTCTGGGTCTTCCGGGCGACGTGGGGTGTGGGTGATCACCTCGTTACTGGTGCTCAGTCGCAGGGCGCCGCCCACGACCATGGCGTCGCGAGCGTTGATCGCCAGGTTGAGGATGATCAGTTCGATCTGCGTCGGGTCGACCCGCGCGTGCCACAGGCCGGGCTCGGTCGTTGTTTCGATCAGTACGCTGCCGCCCAGGGTGCTCTTCAGCAGTTCCAGCATGCCGAGCACGGTTTCGCCCAGGTTGACCGCTTCCGGTACCAGGCGCTGGCGCCGCGAGAAGGCCAGCAACTGGCCGGTGAGCTTGGCGCCCCGCTCGCCGGCATCGGTGATGTTCTGCAGGCGACTGCGGGCTTTGTCCAGGTTGCCCTTTTCCAGATCGCGGATCAGGAAGCTGGTACTGGTCAGCACCACCGTCAGCAGGTTGTTGAAGTCGTGGGCCACGCCCGCAGTGAGCTGGCCGACCGCTTCGAGGCGCTGCATTTGCTGCAGGGTCGCCTCGACGCGTTCGCGTTCGGCGATCTGTTCGCGCAACTGGTGGTTGGTGGCGGCGAGCTCATCGACCACGGCTCGCTCGTGGGTAATGTCGCGCACCGCGGCGTAGAGCAGGTCGTCGTCGCGCACCAGAATCCAGGACAGCCAGTGGTAGTCACCATTGGCATGGCGCACGCGGTTGACGAAGCGTACGGAGACGTTATCCGAGGTTACTTGCTCGATCTGTTGCAGGGTGTCGGTGAGATCTTCGGGATGCACCAACTCCCAGAGCGGCCCCTGGATCAGTTCCTGACGCGACCAGCCGAGGGTCTGTTCCCATGCCGGGTTGAGCGCGCTGGGGTGCATGTCGAAACGCAGTACGGCGAGCAGGTCGCGGGACAGTTCCCAGTTGCGGTCACGCTCGCGGGTGCGTTTTTCGACGCGCTCACCGAGCATGTCGTTGAGGCGCAGCAGGGCTTCGTTGGCTTGCTTCTGTTCGGTGATGTCGTGCAGCACACCGAGGAAACGCGTGCAGGTGCCCTGATCGAAAAAGGCCTGGCCACGGGCGGAAATCCAGCGTTCGCTGCCATTGCTCAACGGCAGGCGGAATTCAGCCTGGAACTCGTTGCCGGTGTCTTTGGACAACGCTTCGGCGACTTGCTTGCGCAATTGCAGACGATCATCGGGATGGCAGCGTTCGTAGAACATCGCCATGCCGACGTCAGCATCGGCATCCAGCTCATAGAGCGCCCTGCAGCGCTCGTCCCAGATCATGCTGTCGGTCGCGGGTACGTAATCCCACATGCCCATGCGTGCTGCGCCAATGGCCATTCGAGCGCGTGCTTCGACGGCTTGCAGCGTGTCTTCGACACGCCGGCGTTCCTGGCGCTCATTGACCTCGGCCATGGCCCGGTCGACGGCCTTGGGCAGGAAGGGCAGGTTCTGCTTGAGGACGTAATCGACAGCGCCCAGGCGCATCATCTCTACGGCGTGTTCTTCACCGAACATGCCGGACAGGAAGATGAAGGGCGTTCGCGGTGCCAGCCGGCGTGCAACTTCCAGCGCTTGGGCACCTGAGGAGCCGGGTAATAGATAGTCCGAAAGGATCAGATCGAAGCTGCCTTTCTGCAGTGCGAGTTCGGCCGCTTGATGGTCATAGACCAAGGTGCTGTCGACGACCAGCCCATTGCGTTCCAGTGTCAGCAGGGCCAGTTCCGCATCACGCGGACTGTCTTCGATAAACAGCAGTTTCAGAGGCTCGAGCGGCATGGAAAGGTCATCAGTTACTGTCTGGATTAGGCCTGCGCTTCAAGCGAAACCGTGTTGGTCTTCAATCGCTGCCAGATTCCGGATCGGTCTCTGCGTTGCGTCGGTGCAGGCGCAGCGAACCAGGAGGCGGCTCGTTGAGTACTGCCCAAAAAATACCAAGATCGGAGATAGCGGAGACGAATGCCTTGAATTCGACCGGCTTGACCACGTAAGCGTTCACGTTCAATTCGTAAGCTCGCTGCAGATCCGGGCCTTCACGCGATGAGGTGAGCATGACAATCGGGATGCTGCGCAATTCAGGCGATTCGCGAACGGTCTCCAGCACTTGCAGACCATCGACCTTGGGCAGCTTGAGGTCGAGCATCATGATCGCCGGATTGCCGGGCAGGCGGTCGGCGTAGTCGCCACGGCGAAACAGGTAATCCAGCGCTTCTGCGCCGTCTCGCATGATGATTACGTCATTGGCTAGCTGACTACGCTCCAGGGCGATCAGGGTCAGTTCCAGATCGTGGGGGTTGTCTTCGACCAGCAGAATCGGTTTTAGCATTCAAGTCCTCTTCCCGTCATCTAAGCAGCGGGGTGGTTACGTTTGGGTAGGGCGAAATAAAAGGTAGCCCCTTGATCGACAGTTCCCTCTGCCCAGACCCGGCCATCGTGTCGCTCGATTATACGTCGCACGCTGGCCAAGCCTATGCCGGTACCTTCGAATTCTTCCATGCGGTGCAGGCGCTGGAAAACCCCGAACAATTTGTCGACGTACTCCATGTTGAAGCCGACCCCGTTGTCGCGCACGAACACCACGACCTCGTCGTCGTCCTCATGGGCGCCGATGACGATCACCGCCTGCTCGCGATCTCGGCTGTATTTGATGGCATTGGCCAGCAGATTGCGCAGCGCCAAGTGGAGAAAGACCGCGTCGGCAATCACGGCTGGCAGTGGCTGTACGTGCCATTCCAGGTTGCGCCCTTCGTAGTCGGGCTTCATCTCTTCACGAATCGAGTCGACCAGAGCCTGCAGGTTGACGTCGGAGAAGCGCAATGCAGAGCGGCCCATCTGCGAGAAGCTCAGCAGGTTATCCACTAAGGTGCCGGCGAAGCGTGCCGACTCGCTGATGTGCTCGAGAAAGCGCACGCCGCGTTCTGACAGTTTGGGGCCTTCGAAGTCACCGAGTAGCTCGGCGTAGCCCGCGATATGCCGCAGTGGTGCGCGCAGGTCGTGGGACACGCTGTAGGAGAACGCTTCCAGCTCTTTGTTGGATTTCTTCAGGTCGCTGGCCAACTGGGCCATTTCCTCGGCCTTGCGCAGTACGATGCCGAGTACCGCGTTGCGCAGCTCCAGGGCGCTTTCCGGCTCCTGTGGATGCCAGGGCGTGGAAAAGCCGCTTATATCTTCCTGCCAGCGCGCAAAACTGTTGCGCGGGTTGAGCGCGCCGCTGGCGCTGATGGATTTCTCAGGCTTCCCCGCCCAGTTGACGATGCGCGTCTGTTCCGGCTTGAACCAGATCAGGTAATGGGAGTGCAGCTCGGAAATGGCCACTGCCAGCACGCCGCCGACATGTTTGGCGAGCCCCGGCAGCTCCGGAATATCGCGACTGACGTTGTCGGTCTGGAATATCTCTTCACCGTTGCGGGCACCCAGCCACTGCACCAGTGCGTTGACTTGATCGCGGGGCGGCGTTTGCCCAAGCAGGTCGCAACGTGATGAGGAAATGATCGCTGCACCGCTGGCCTGAACGAAGTTCAGGAAGGTATCGGGCAGCGATAGCAAGCCTTCACTGACGCTGTCGCGGTCGGCCATGGCCGAGAGCATCTGCACGATGTACTGGCGCAATTGCAGCAGGTGCTGGGTGCGTGCCTGGGCGATCTTCGCTTCGATCTGCAGCGACAACATGCGACCTAACAGCTCGCAGGCCGTTCTGGTCTGGAAGCCGACCGGGCGCGCATGTGCGTGGTGGCAGGAAATCAGCCCCCAGAGCTGCCCTTCGACCACGATGGAGATCGACATCGAAGCGATGGTCTGCATGTTGCGCATGTACTGCAGGTGCACCGGCGACACGCTGCGCAGGGCCGCATAGCTGAGATCCAGCGGCTTGCCGGTCTGCGGGTTGAGCGACGGGCGCAGGGCGGAAGGCTGGTAGTTGGCGTCTTCGATCACGCGGATGCGATTGCCCACGTACAGGGCGCGCGCTTGGGGCGGGATATCCGCAGCGGGAAAGCTCAGGCCCAGGTAGCTGGGGTAATCAGGATCGATGCGTTCGGCAAGCACCAGGCCATTGCCCTCGGTATCGAAGCTATAAGCCTTGACCCGGCCGAACCCGGTGATGCGTTTCACTTCGTCCACTGACAGGCGGCACAACTCATCGACGCTGTCGGCGTCCTGCAGATGGCCGATGAACGTGCGCACCATCGGGTAGAGGTTGTTGTAAGCCGCGACCACATTGCTGGTCGGCTCGAATTCGGCAATCAGCACGCCGTCGTAGCAGTGCACCATCATGGCGATCAGTTGGCCGCTGCGGCTGCCTTCGCGGAAGCGCACATCGCCGATGTGAAACGGTGTGGTTTCATCGTGGGACAACTGCGCCAGGCGCTCGGTCAGCGAGTCGCTGTCTTCAAGCAGCCTGTTCAGGTGTTGGCCCAGCAGTTGATCCGGGTCGAGGCCCAGCCACTCGGCGACGTTCTCGCTCACCTGCAGCACCGTGAGCGCCTGCTTGTCGAACACCACCATGAATCCCTGAGGCTGAATGCTGCCGGGAATATGGATGGGTTCTTTGGCGCAGTTGGCGATCGCGCTGCTCAATGAGGTGATGGTTTCGCTGGTCGCCAAGCGTTTCTCCTTCGGTTCCCGGCCGATCTGCATGAACGGTCTCGAGGGCGGATGCCTTGGTGCGGTGGGAGGAGGGCCGCTACAGCCTAGGACAACGGCGCGTGGGGATTTTCTCCGTGAATCTGTTCTGTCTGCGCAGGCAGTCTGCACGGTCTCGAATGCCGGGTAAACCGTAGCGCGGCGTAATCAATGCGTAAGGCCATCACACCCTGACTGCCGGGTGTCTAGGAACTTAGCCGCGCCGTACACCTCTCATGATGCGGTCTGCCGTACCGACAGATTGCAACATTCCTTGGGCACACTGCCCGCATTTGAACACGAGAATCGCCATGATATCTGCTGCCAAGCGGGCTTTTTCCCGGCTGCCCGTCCTGCGCCCATGGGCGTGGCTGCTGTTGCTGATCCTGCTCGTTGCTGGTTATCAGATGCGGGCTCTGCACCTGGACGACCGTCTTTATTACTGGCTGACGACCCCGGCGGTCTCGGAATGGGCACCGAACAGCCTGCTTTCCCACAAGTACAAGGTTCAGATCGATGCCAAAGTAGTCAGCGGCGTAAGCGATAACCTTTCGGCCTTGAGCTACGACGACCAACGCGACCAGTTGTGGGCGGTGCTCAATAATCCCGAAGAGCTGCTGGCCATGAGCAAGGACGGTGAGGTGCTGGCGCGCTATCCACTGAGCGGCTTCAGCGACGTGGAGGGTGTGACCTACCTGGGCGACGGCATGCTGCTGCTCGCCGAAGAGCGCGCGCATGCGCTGGTGGTGGTGCCGGTTCCGGAACGCTCCGGGGCCTTGTTCCGTGAGGACTACCGCTCTCTGACCCTGGGCATCCAGCGTGACGGCAACCAGGGCTTCGAAGGCGTTGGCTACGACCGGGCGCGGGATCGCCTGTTCGTGGTCAAGGAGCATTCGCCCATGAAGCTCTACGAAATCCGCGGTTTCAAAGGCAGCGTGAACGGTAATTTCGGCCTGGAAATCATCGACCACGACGACTGGATTCGCGATTCGGTGTTCGCATCCGACCTGTCATCGGTGCACTTCGACGAGCACACCGGCAACCTGGCGCTGCTCAGTGACGAGTCCAAACGGATCATGGAACTGGACGGCGAGACCGGCGAGCTGATCGGTTTCCGCACCCTAGACAGCGACTTCGCCGGCCTCGGCAAGTCGGTGCCTCAGGGCGAAGGCATGACCTTCGACGATGAAGGCAATCTGTATATCGTCAGCGAACCCAATCTGTTCTATCGCTTCGGCCGTGGTTAGCAGCCGCCGCGCCGAGCATTTGTAGGAGCGCCGCCCCCAGTGCGACCCGACGGCAGCTTCATCGCCATATCGGGGCCGCCCGCACCCTTCGCCCCGGGGGCGGGGCTCCTACAATGAAATATCCTTGCCGCTCCCACTGCCTTGGCGCCCTAGCGCGGTGGATACTGGCTCAGCACCCGCCCCACGGTTTCACGGATTACCGTCTCGCGCTGCGCGGGATTACCCTCGTCGTTGCGCATGATGCGTTCGTCACTGCCGCGCCAGATCAGCTTGCCGTCCTTGCCATCGAATAGGTCGATCTGCACGGTGGCGACCTTGTAATCGACCGTGCGGGTTTCGTTGTAGGCCGGGCCGCCCCAGTAATTACCCCAGTAGCCGCCGAAACCGCCACCAAAGCCGGTGCTGACCTGCTGCTGGCGCTGGTCGACGATCAACCACACCTGTACGCGCAGATCCCCCGCGGCACCAGCCGCTGCAGGGCGCAGGCCGCGCTGGTCGAGCTGATCGCCCACTGCGCCGCGCAGACGCTGCTCGGTCAGGTCGCTGCGAATCCGTGGATCATCGGGCTTGTACTGCACGGCCGGTTCCTGCCAGCTCCAGCTGCGGTAGCCGGCGAAGTCGCGGCTGGCATCGAAGTCACGGTTGATCTGCTGGCTTTGGCAGGCGCCGAGCAGCAACAGGACGGGGATCAGTAGCAAAGGCAGGCGGCGCATAAGAGTTCTCCTGAATCAGTCAGACATCGAGGGTCATGCCGGCGGATATTCGCCCAGTGCGTCGCTTACCGCCTTGCGCAGGGCCTCGGCGCGTTCCGCCTGGCTGCCGCTGCTGCGCATTTCTGCCTGGCCGCTCCACACCTGTTCTCCGCTGCGGCCGTCAAAGAAGTCGATACGCACCACCACGACCTCTTCTTCATAGTTGCGAGTCAGCGGAACGCGGGCGCCCACGCCAACACCGTTGCCGTAATAACCGCGGTTGCCGTAGCTGCCATAGCCACCTCCATAGTAGGGATCGTAGCTGTCAGCGACCTGACGTACGCGGCGTTCCAGGCGCGTATCGGTGCGCACCTTGAGGTCGGCAGCGGCATTGCCCTGGGTGGGGCGTAAGCCCCGTTGATCGAGGGCATTGTTGAGGGCGTCCTGCACCAGATCCGCACTGGCCCAGGCGCTGCCCGCCGGGCGCTGCTGCCAGGCCCAGCTGCGATAGGCCGCGTAGTCGCGCGGCGCGGCGGGGTAGGCGCTACGGTCGAAATGGTTGGCCGCACCGGGCGGGGCCGGCGGTATTGGTACGGAATCCGTGGTGTACGGGTTCTGGCTCTGGCAGGCCGCCAGGGCAGTGGTGAGCAGCAACAGCGCGATGCGTTTCATGACGGTTCTCCTGGCAGAGCAGGCGTTCAGCGTGGCCGGCAAATCCAGTGCAGGTAACGTCCGAGTCCGGCGAATGCCGGGTGACGGCGGTGTGCCAATTCCATTTCCAGCAAGTCGGCGAGCTCGGCCTTGGCCTGGAATTCCCGAGGCATGTAATCATGGAAGACGCGTACGCCGCTCTCCTGTTCGACCTGCCAGTGAGCGGCAAGTTGCGACTTCAATTCGCGCGGATCGAGGGGGCGTTGCGGTGTCAGGCTCTGCTTTTCGCCGGCGAATTCTTCCTTGCGTAACTTGCGCAGGTGGCCCTTGAGCAGGTTGCGGTAGATCAGCGCGTCCTTGTTGTAGAAGGCCAGCGACAGCCAGCCATCGGTTGCGGTCAGGCCATGCAGCGCCGGCAGGATGGCGGCCGGCTCGGCCAGCCATTCGAGCACGGCGTGGCAGATGATCAGGTCGAAGGGCGCTTCGAAACGGCCTGGCAATTCCTGCCACGGCGCGTGAATGAAGGTTGCCTCGACACCCGCTTCGGCGAAGCGCTCGCGGGCGCCGGCCAGCATCGGTTCGGCAGGCTCGGCGAGGGTGACCTGATGGCCGCACTGCGCCAGCCACAGGGCCATATGGCCAAGCCCGGCGCCGACATCGAGCACCCGCAGTGGGCGCGCGGGCAGTGCCTCGGTGAGGTCGGCCTGCAACACGGCGAGGCGGATCGCGCCCTTGGCGCCGCCGTAGATCTTCTCGGCGAAGCGGGTCGCCAGTTCGTCGAAGTGCCGGTCGCTCATCAGCTGAACCGCCGTTCGCTGTCGGCGAGTTTGGCGCGCACCACCTGTTCCATATCCAGCCCCAACTCGCTGCACAGCAGAAGCAGATAAAGCACCACGTCTCCGACTTCCTGCCCGGCATGCTCGAGCTTGTCAGCCGGCAGGCTGCGTGACTGATCCTCACTGAGCCACTGGAATATCTCCACCAGCTCGGCCATTTCCACGCTGGCAGCCATGGCCAGGTTTTTCGGGGCGTGGAATTGGCGCCAGTCGTTGCGATCACGAATGGTGTGCAGGCGAGCGGTGAGTTCGGCGATGTTCATGCGGTGACCCTAGGCGGTAGCCGCGCATTCTTTCACGACGCCTATATGACCTGCCAGTAGCCGACCATATGCGACACATCCTCTTTGCCGAGCAAATCGAACTGGCCCTCTGCCGCGGGCAGGCTGGCGCGCATGCGCACGCTGCTCGGCAGCCGCACCGGCTTCTGGAAGCGCACTTCGACGCTGTAGCCCGAGGCGGGCAGGTGCGCCTGCAGCGCCGCCAGGGCTCGTGCCTTGTTCCACAGGCCATGGGCGATGGCGCGCGGGAAGCCAAAGGGCTTGGCGGTCAGTGCCGAAAGGTGGATGGGGTTGTAGTCGCCGGAGATCCGCGCATAACGTCGGCCGATATTGGCGGGTGCCTGCCATTGGGCCAGATCGTCCAGCGGTAGGCGGGTCGATTCGCTGCGGGCAATCGCCGGGCCGTCCAGCTTCATGCCTCGGCAGAGCAGGCGGCTATCACCTTCCCACAGCAGACCGAGTTGATCCTCGAGGCGGGTGATGACGCTGAACACTGCGCCCTTCTCATGAGGCACCAGGTTGCTGGCTTCCACGCTCAACGTGAAGGGGCCGAGCCCTGCGAGTTGGCGAATCACCCGGATACGATTTTCCAAGTGCACCAGGCCGAGCAACGGAAAGGGAAAGTCGGGCTCGGTGAGCAGTTTCATCTGCAGGGGGAAGGCCAGCACATGGGGATAGGTGGCTGGCAGCCGGGCATCGTCAGTAAAACCGCACAGCTCGCGGTAACGGGCGAGGTGGTTGGCATCAACGCTGAGCGAGCAACGTAGCCCTCGGTGCGGCAGCACCTTGCCGGTAATACCGCGACGCATCGCCGCGCGCAGGAGCAAGCCGGGCAGGGCCGGTGGTGTGTGCAAATCGAGCCATTCGGTTGCCATCGTGCGCTCCGGTGCAAAATGAGTTTCAGCGTACTCTCGCCGAGATTTAGGACAGTAGCCAGCCTGTATTGGTGCCCTCTGTCCGCGGGCTGAGCATGGATCGGCAAAGCCGCCTACGCTTGTTGTCATCCAGCCAGGCAAGGAAGACGCCAGCATGCATGACATTACCCTCCGGGCCGCACCCTGATGCGCTCGATCACGGACGCGCCGCAACTCTCGTACCTGCTCAACCCACTGGTACGACGCTCGCCTGGCGAGGCGCGCCTGGATCTGGTGCGCCAGGTGCGTGAGCTGATCGATCAGCTACTCACCGAAGGTGCCACCTTGGAGCAGGTCGCCGCTCGCCTGCAGATGCCTGCCCGACGTTTGCGCGAGCAGTTATCGCAGGCTGACGTGCGCTTTAACGACATGGTCAACGACTGCCGCTGCAGCCTGGCCCGACGTCTGTTGCTGGAGACCGACGAGCGCATCGAGCTGATCGCCGAACGCACCGGGTTTTCCGAGCCAAGTACCTTCTACCGCGCGTTCAAGCGTTGGGTCGGTGAGACGCCGGTGGAGTTTCGCCGCCACGGCCGGCTGCAGGCAGCCGAGCGCGGCGCATCCTGATCAGGCCCCCAGCAGGCTCTGCCCGCACACCCTCAGCACCTGGCCGCTGACGGCGCCGGAACCAGGCTGGGCGAACCAGGCCACGGCTTCGGCGACATCCTGGGGCAGGCCGCCCTGATTCATGGCATTCATGCGTCGCCCGGCTTCACGGATGGTGAAGGGAATGGCGGCAGTCATGCTGGTTTCGATAAAGCCTGGTGCCACAGCGTTGATGCTGATGCCGCGCTCGGCCAGCGTCGGCGCCCAGCTTTGAGCCAGGCCGATCAGCCCGGCCTTGCTGGTTGCATAGTTGGTTTGCCCGACATTACCGGCGATGCCGCTCAGCGATGCGATCAGCACCACCCGTCCGTTATCGCGCAAGGCACCGGCCTGCAGCAGGGCCTCGGTGAGCCGCTGTGGTGCGCGCAGGTTGACGTCGATCACCGACTCCCAGAGCCCTTCACTCATCTTCGCCAGGGTCTTGTCACGGGTGATGCCGGCGTTGTGCACGACGATATCCACACCTTGCGGCAGGGCCTCGACCAGTTTGCTGGGCGCGTCGTCGGCACAGATATCCAGCGCCAGGCTGCGACCGCCGAGGCGTGAAGCCAGTGCATCAAGAGCATCCTTGGCCTGAGGCACATCCAGTAACAGTACTTCGGCACCGTCACGGGCCAGGGTTTCGGCGATGGCAGCGCCGATACCGCGGCTGGCGCCGGTTACCAGTGCGGTCTTGCCAGCCAGTGGGCGTGTCCAGTCGCTGACCTGCTGCGCACAGGGCTGCAGGCGCAGCACCTGGGCCGAGACATAGGCGCTCTTGGGCGAAAGCAGAAAGCGCAGTGCGCCTTCCAGCTGATTTTCCGCGCCCTGATCGACGTGCAGCAGTTGCACGGTGCCGCCACGGCGGATTTCCTTGGCCAGGGAGCGGGTGAAGCCCTCCAGGGCACGCTGCACGCTGGAGGCCTGGGGATCGTCGAGCGTCTGCGGGGCGCGGCCGAGCACCACGACGTGCGGGCAACGACCCAGGTTCTTCAATGCGGGCTGGAAGAACTGACGCAGGGCATCGAGCTCATCGAAGCGGCTCAGACCGCTGGCATCGAACACCAACCCCTTGAGCTTGGGGCCGTGCTCGGCGATCCAGCGCGGCAGGCCGTACTGGTCATCGAGAGCCGCGAAGGTTTCGTCGGTCAGGCGGCTGGCAAAGGCTGCCACCGCAGTGCCCAGGTCGCCGTTGCCACCGATCAGCAACGCGCCCTCCAGAGGCCTGTTACGGCCCGCCACCCAGCGTTCCAGAGGCAGCGGAGCGGGCAGCCCGAGCGCGCCGACCAGGCGGCGTCCGGTAGGCGTATTGGCGAAGTTGAGGTAGCGATCAGACATGGAACAGACTCCAGGGCAGAAACTCAAAGAGGTTGACCACTGTACGCCATCACTCGTTTCATGCATCGACAGGGGCCGGCTGACCGGCCAATTCAGCGGTGATCAGCCACGCTAAAGTGCCGCACAATATTACCTGCAAGACTACCCGCAAGGAGTCGTACATGAGCCTGCCGCGCCGGGTCGCCATCGTTGGTGGCAACCGTATTCCCTTCGCCCGCTCCAACACTGCCTACGCCACGGCCAGCAACCAGGCCATGCTCACCAGCGCGCTGGAAGGATTGATCGAGCGCTACAACCTGCACGGCGAGCGCCTCGGCGAGGTGGTCGCAGGGGCGGTGCTCAAGCATTCGCGGGACTTCAACCTGACCCGCGAGTGCGTGCTCGGTTCGCGCCTGGCCCCCGAGACCCCCGCCTACGATCTGCAGCAGGCCTGCGGCACCGGGCTGGAGGCCGCGCTGCTGGTGGCCAACAAAATCGCCCTGGGGCAGATCGAGTGCGGTATCGCCGGTGGCGTGGACACCACCTCGGATGCGCCGATCGGCGTCAACGAAGGTCTGCGCAAGATCCTGTTACAAGCCAATCGCAGCAAGAGCACCGGCGACAAGATCAAGGCGCTGCTGCAGATACGTCCGCGACACCTGGCACCCTCGCTGCCACGCAATGGTGAGCCGCGTACCGGCTTGTCCATGGGTCAGCATTGCGAGCTGATGGCGCAGCACTGGGCCATTCCCCGCGACGAGCAGGATCAGTTGGCCGTGGAGAGCCACCGCAAGCTCGCTGCCGCCTACGCCGAAGGCTGGCAGGACGATCTGCTCACCCCATTTCTCGGGCTGACCCGCGATCAGAATCTGCGCCCCGATATCGACCTGGCCAAGTTGGCTACCCTCAAGCCGGTGTTCGAGCGTGGCCAGCGCGGCACCCTGACTGCCGCCAATTCGACGCCGCTGACCGATGGTGCGTCGCTGGTGCTGTTGGCCAGCGAAGAGTGGGCCAAGGCCCGTGGCCTGCCGATTCTTGCCTACTGGCGTGATGGCGAGGCAGCGGCGGTGGATTTCGTCAAAGGCAACGAGGGGCTGCTGATGGCGCCGGTGTACGCGGTGCCGCGCTTGCTGGCGCGCAACGGCCTGACCCTGCAGGATTTCGACTACTACGAAATCCACGAAGCCTTCGCCGCCCAGGTGCTGTGCACGCTCAAGGCCTGGGAGGACGCCGAGTATTGCCGCACCAAGCTGGGCTTGGAGCAGCCACTGGGCAGCATTGACCGCGCGAAGCTCAACATCAAGGGCAGCTCCCTGGCTGCCGGCCACCCTTTTGCCGCAACCGGCGGGCGTATCGTCGCCAACCTGGCCAAGCTGCTGTCGGTGGCAGGCGAAGGTCGCGGCCTGATCTCCATCTGTGCCGCAGGCGGCCAGGGCGTTACCGCGATTCTGGAGCGCTGATTCATCCCTCGTGCGCACCCTGGGCGCGCTGTCCTGGGTATCGCTGCGCTCAACGCCAGGCTACGGGGATAGCCTGCTCGATCAATCTTCGCGGCTGAGCGCCTCGGCTTCGGCCTTGAGCAAGGCTGACTTGCGTGCCACGCCCCAGCGGTAGCCGCCGAGGCTGCCATCGGCTGAGGTAACGCGGTGACAGGGCACCAGCAAACCCAATGGATTGCTGGAGCAGGCTCGGGCAATGGCCCGTGGGTGGCTGCCGAGGCTGGCGGCCAGTTGGCCGTAGCTGCGCGTCTGCCCCGTGGGAATGGCTCGCAAGGCCTGCCATACCAACTGCTGAAAGGCGGTGCCGCGTAGATCCAGTGGCAGGCGGGCGGCGCGTGCCGGTTCCTCGATCTGCCTCAGCACCTCGTGTAGCCAATCCTGCAGCGCCTCGTCATCACGTTGCAGCGTTGCGGCGGGGAAACGCTGGCGCAGCTCCGCCTCGACTACGTCCTCCGACTCGCCGAACAATAGGGCACAGAGCCCCTTGTCGCTGCTCGCCAGCAGCAGATAGCCGAGTGGGCTGGGCGCCACGGCCATGCGCAGCCGTTCCCCGGCGGCACCTTTGCGACGGCTGGCTGCGCTGACGCCATCGGCTCGTTCGTAGAGCGCTCGGGTACTGGAGTAACCACTGTTCAGCGCAGCATCGAGCAGCGAATCCGCCTGGGGCAGTTCGAGTTCCAGGCGCTCACGTTGGCGGGCGCTGACCCAGGCCTTGGGCGTCATCCCGGTGCGGGCCTTGAAGGCTCTGGTCAGGTGTGACGGGGATAGCCCGATGCGCGCAGCAAGCTCGACAAGTGTTGGCGGTTTGTCGGCCTCATCGAGCAGGCGACAGGCCGCGGCCACCAGTGCATCGAGTTGCTCGGCCGGGCTGCTGCCCTGTGGCGTGCAGCGTTTGCAGGGTCGATAGCCCGCTGCCTCGGCTTGCGCAGGTGTGGCATGGAAGCTGACATTCTCACGACGCGGCCGGCGTGCCGGGCAACTGGGTCGGCAGTAAATACCGGTCGAGCGCACGGCGAAGACGAATTGACCGTCCTGCGTCGCATCGCGCTCGCACACAGCCCGCCAGTGGCGTTCTTGCGGCATGTTCACCTCCTGTAACAGTGCCGCGATTGTCCGCAGTCGCCGTGTTCCACGCCAGTGCCAATCACGCTTTCAAACTTTGCGGCTGCTGCACATTTTCTGCAGAGGCTGGGCGCTGCCTCAGGATTGCCGTATAAAAGGGCCGCATAGACCACTGAGGAGGACCCTGATAAAAGCTGATGAAGACGCCAAAACGCATTGAGCCCCTGGTCGAAGACGGCCTGGTGGACGAGGTGATACGCCCTTTGATGAGCGGTAAGGAAGCAGCGGTCTATGTGGTGCGTTGCGGTACCGAACTGCGCTGCGCCAAGGTCTACAAAGAGGCCAACAAGCGTGGTTTCCGCCAGGCCGCCGAGTATCAGGAAGGGCGCAAGGTACGCAACAGCCGTGATGCAAGGGCTATGGCCAAAGGCTCCAAGTATGGTCGCAAGGGACAGGAAGACGCCTGGCAGAACGCCGAGGTGGCGGCCCTGTTTCGCCTGGCCAGCGCCGGCGTCCGGGTGCCCAAGCCCTATGACTTTCTCGAAGGTGTGCTGCTCATGGAGCTGGTCGGTGACGGCGAGGGTGGCGTAGCGCCGCGCCTCAACGACGTCGACCTGCACCCCGAAGACGCCCGCGAATTCCACGCGTTCATGATCGACGAAATCGTCAAGATGCTCTGCGCCGGCCTGGTGCATGGCGACTTGTCCGAGTTCAACGTGCTGCTCGGCCCGGAAGGCCCGGTGATCATCGATCTGCCCCAGGCGGTGGATGCGGCGGGTAACAACCACGCCTTCAAGATGCTCGAACGTGACGTCGGCAACATGGCCGCCTATTTCGGCCAGTTCGCACCGGAGCTCAAGTTCACCAAGTACGCCAAGGAAATGTGGGCGCTCTACGAAGACGGCAAGCTGACGCCCGATAGTGTGTTGACCGGTGAATTCGATGACCCCGAGGACGACGCTGACGTCGACGCTGTGCTGCGCGAGATCAAGGCCGCTCTGGCCGATGAAGCGCGTCGCCAGGCCGTGCTCAACGCCGAGGATGAGCCCAAGGACAGCGAGCCGCCTCCGCCCTGGGAGCGCTGAGTGTGGCCGGAGTTTAGTGGAGGTGGGCTAAAGCCCACCCTACCGCTGAAGCGGATCGCCGCTCGGCCCGCCCTGCTGTGTGATCGTGCCCTGAAACGGTGAGTTAAAGGGTGTGATGCTCTATTTTGGTTCGCTGTGTCAGTGTCTGTTTTAACTGTCTGCTGTCTTCATCCCTGTCTGAATTCCCCGCCATTGCTGAGCTGCAGCGTTTCTCGAAACGTTGGCATGCAACCTGCTATTCACTCCCTGTGACCTGCCTGACCGTGCAGGCACCCTGGCCGCTTCGGCTGCCAGCGGTGATGAGCCTGGGCAATGTGGCCCGCCATCCCCCAAAACTACATAACTGAATCCAAGGCAAAGACGCCTGAAGCTGACAACAGCTCCAGGCGTCTTTTTTTTGCGTTGCAGAAAACCGTGATACCGCAGCAGACAGAGGGCAGGCTATGAATTCCATCGTCACATCGATCAAGCGCGAGAACCTGATCGTCATCGGCAACGGCATGGTCGGCCACCACTGTGTGGAGCAGTTGATCGCCAGCGGTGCCCTGCATCGCTATCAGGTGCACGTGTATGGCGAAGAACGCCAGCGCGCCTACGACCGTGTGCACCTGTCCGAGTACTTCTCCGGCAAGGATGCCGAAGCCCTGGCCCTGGGCGAGCCTGATCTGTACGCCCGCAACGGCGTACACCTGCACCTCGGCGAGCAGGTGCTGGAAATCGACCGCGAGAACCGCGAAGTCGTCACCACCAAGGGCCGTCGCGGCTACGACCGTTTGGTGCTGGCCACCGGTTCCTATCCGTTCGTACCGCCGATTCCGGGCGCCGAGGGCAATTCGCGCCTGGTCTACCGCACCCTGGACGACCTCGACGGTATCCGCGCTGCCGCGACCAAAGCCCGCCGTGGTGTGGTGGTCGGCGGTGGCCTGCTCGGTCTGGAGGCGGCCAACGCGCTGAAGTCACTTGGTCTGGAAGCCCACGTGGTGGAGTTCGCACCGCGCCTGATGCCGGTACAGCTGGATAACGACGGTGGCGACGCACTGCGGGCGCGCATCGAGGCCCTTGGTGTGGGTGTGCATCTGTCGCGCGCCACCCAGGAGATCGTCATCGGTGAGGAATATGCCTACCGCATGAAATTCAGCGATGGCGCTGATGGTAAATGTGAGTATCTTGAGACCGACCTGATCGTGTTTTCCGCCGGTATTCGTCCGCAGGACGCCCTCGGCCGTGCCGCTGGCCTCGACATCGCGACCCGCGGTGGCGTGGTGGTCGACAACGACTGCCGCACCAGCGACCCGGCGATCTTTGCCATCGGCGAATGCGCGTCCTGGAATGGCATGGTCTTCGGTCTGGTCGCGCCGGGCTATTCGATGGCCCGCAATGTCGCCGCTCAGCTGGCTGGCGAGCCGCACGAACTGTTTACCGGCGCCGACATGTCGACCAAGCTCAAGCTGCTTGGCGTCGACGTCGGCTCCATCGGCGATGCCCACGCCGCCACACCGGGTGCCAAGAGCTATCGCTACATCGACGAAGCCAATGCCAGCTACCGCCGTCTGGTGGTCTCGCCGGATGGTCAGCACGTCATCGGCGCCGTGCTGGTCGGCGACAACAGCTATTACGACACCCTGCTGCAGTACGCCCAGAACGGCATCAAGCTGCCGGCCGATCCGTCCAGCCTGATTCTGCCGCTGTCCGACGGCGCGCCGACCCTGGGCGCCGATGCGCTGCCGGATACCGCGACCATCTGCTCCTGCCACAACGTCAGCAAGGGCGCGGTGTGCTGCCAGGTCGACGCCGGCATCACCGACCTCGGCGAGCTGAAGGCCATCACCAAGGCCGGCAGCGGTTGCGGTGGTTGCAGCGCCTTGCTCAAACAGGTCTTCGAGCATGAGCTGAGCGCCCGCGGCGTAGCGGTGGACAAGAGCCTCTGCGAGCACTTCGCCCATACCCGTCAGGAGCTGTACGCCATCGTCCGGGTGGAAGGTGTGCTCAGTTTCGAAGAACTGCTGGCCAAGCATGGCCGCGGCCACACCGGCTGCGATATCTGCAAGCCAGCGGTCGGCTCGATCCTCGCGTCGTGCTGGAACCAGCCGATCACCGACCCGTCGCTGATCCCGCTGCAGGACACCAACGACACCTTCATGGCCAACATGCAGAAGAACGGCACCTACTCGGTGGTGCCGCGTATTCCCGGTGGCGAGATCACCCCGGACGGGCTGATCGCCATCGGCGCCGTGGCGAAGAAATACGACCTCTACACCAAGATCACCGGCGGTCAGCGTATCGACCTGTTCGGCGCTCAGTTGCACGAACTGCCGGAAATCTGGAGCGAGCTGATCGCCGCCGGCTTCGAGACCGGGCATGCCTATGGCAAGTCGCTGCGTACCGTGAAGTCCTGCGTGGGCAGCACCTGGTGCCGCTACGGCGTGCAGGACAGCGTTGGCATGGCACTGCGCCTGGAGGATCGCTACAAGGGCCTGCGCTCGCCGCACAAGATCAAGTTCGCGGTCAGCGGCTGTACCCGTGAGTGTGCCGAAGCGCAGAGCAAGGACATCGGCGTGATCGCCACCGACAAGGGCTGGAACCTCTATGTGTGCGGCAACGGCGGCATGCGCCCGCGGCATGCCGAGCTGTTCGCCACCGACCTGGATGACGAAGCGCTGATCCGCACCATCGACCGCGTGCTGATGTTCTACGTGCGCACCGCCGACAAGCTGCAGCGCACCTCGGTATGGCGCGAGTCGCTGGAAGGCGGCCTGGATTACCTCAAGGCGGTGATCCTCGACGACAGCCTGGGCCTGGGCAATGAGCTGGAAGCGCAGATGCAACTGGTGGTCGACCGCTACGAGTGCGAATGGGCCGGTGCCCTCAAGGATCCGGAGAAGCTCAAGCGCTTCCGCACCTTCGTCAACGACAAGCGCGGCGATCCGGACATCCATTTCGTCAAGGAACGCGGCCAGCGCCGCCCCATGACCGCCAGTGAACTCCACCTGATTCCCGTTACCGAGGAGGTGCTCTGATGAGCCAGTCCAATGCCGTGCGCGCCCAATCGCTTCCCGCCACCGAGTGGCAACCGCTGTGCAGCAGCCAGGATCTGGTCGCCAATTCGGGCGTGGTGGCCTGGCTCGAGGGTGCGCAGATCGCCCTGTTCCATCTGCCCCACAGCGAGGCTGGCGAGCAACTGTTCGCGGTGGAAAACCGCGACCCGAAATCCGGCGCCAACGTCATCGGCCGCGGCCTGATCGGCCAGATCAAGGGGGATCTGGTGATCGCCTCGCCGCTCTACAAACAGCATTTCCGCCTGGCTGACGGCACTTGCCTCGAGTACCCGGAGCAGCGCCTGCGCGTTTGGCCGGTGCGGCTCAATGGCGACACCGTGGAAATCGGCCTGGCGAGCTGAACGCTCGACGACTTACCGCGAAGGCCGGAGAAGAACGCCAAGCAGGCGCCCCGGCCCATTCGCCCCCTCACTCCCGTTTGCATACCTGAAAAGAGAGCATCTCCATGTCCTACCTGGTTCCTGCCGAATTCGTCACAAAGATGGTGGATGCCGGCGAGTCGAAGATCTTCATGTCGACCCGCGATACCCTGATCCGCGCCTTCATGGCCGGTGCGATTCTGGCCCTGGCGGCGGTGTTCGCCATCACTATCACTGTCCAGACGGGTTCGCCGCTGCTTGGCGCAGCGTTCTTCCCGGTCGGTTTCATCATGCTGTACCTGATGGGCTTCGACCTGCTTACCGGGGTATTCGTCCTCGCTCCGCTGGCACTGCTCGACAAGCGTCCGGGGGTCACCGTCGGTGGCGTGCTGCGCAACTGGGGGCTGGTGTTCACCGGCAACTTCGCCGGGGCACTGACGGTCGCCGTGATGATGGCTTTCGTCTTCACCTATGGCTTCTCGACCAGCGCGGGTGAGATCGGCGAGAAGATTTCGCACATCGGCGAGTCGCGCACTCTGGGCTACGCCGAGTTCGGCACGGCCGGCTGGCTGACCATTTTCCTGCGCGGCATGCTGTGCAACTGGATGGTGTCCATGGGTGTGGTCGGCGCGATGATCTCCACCACCGTCAGCGGCAAGACCATCGCCATGTGGATGCCGGTCATGCTGTTCTTCTACATGGGCTTCGAACACTCGGTGGTGAACATGTTTCTGTTCCCCTTCGGGATGATCATGGGCGGCGATTTCTCGGTGATGGACTACATGATCTGGAACGAAATTCCCACCGCACTGGGCAACCTGGTTGGCGGCCTGGCCTTCACCGGCCTGACCCTCTACACCACTCACGTGAAAACCGCGCCCAAGCGTAACTACAACTGAGTACCGTCAATGGCCGCTGCTGCTGAAAACCTCTGGACGGGCAGGAAGAGCCACCTGCAGGTCAGCATCGGCCAGTGCTCGGACAAGGGCCGCAAGGCACGCAATCAGGACTTTCATGGCCTCTGCGTGCCCCATGAGCCGCAACTGAGCAGCAAGGGCATCGCCATCGCCCTGGCTGACGGCATCAGCAGCAGCGACGTCAGCCACATCGCCAGTGAAACGGCGGTGGCGGCGTTCCTCTCCGACTATTTCAGTACCAGCGAAGCCTGGTCCGTGAAGACCTCGGTCACCCGTGTACTCAGCGCCACCAATGCCTGGCTGCACGCCCAGACGCGACGCGGCCAGCATCGCTACGACATGGATCGCGGCTACGTATGCACCTTCAGCGCCTTGGTGCTGAAGTCGACCACCGCGCACCTGTTCCACGTCGGCGACACACGCATTTACCGCCTGCGCGACGGCTCCCTAGAGCCGCTGACCCGCGATCACCGCGTCTGGGTGGGCCAGGAAAAGAGCTACCTGAGCCGTGCCCTGGGCATCCAGCCGCAGTTGGAGATCGACTACCAAGCGCTGGCGATCGAGAGCGGCGACCTGTTCCTGCTGGCCACAGACGGCGTCTACGAATTCGTCGATTCGCGGTTCATGATTGATTGCGTCGCCGAACACGCCGACGACCTGCAACTCGCCGCCCGGCGTATCGTCGACCAGGCGCTGGCCAATGGCAGCGACGACAACCTGACTCTGCAACTGGTACGCGTCGACAGCCTGCCGCGCGCTGAGGCCGACGAGTTGCAGCACAAGCTCGGCGAGCTGCCGTGCCCGCCGATTCTGGAAGCGCGCATGCTCTTCGACGGCTACCGTATCGTTCGCCCGCTGCACGCCAGCGCGCGCAGCCACGTGTACCTGGCCACCGACGAAGACAGCGGCGCCACCGTGGTGATCAAGACGCCTTCGCTGGATCTGCAGCATGATGCCGGCTACCTAGAGCGCTTTCTCATGGAGGAGTGGATCGCCCGGCGCGTCGACAGCCCCCACGTACTCAAAGCCTGTGCGCCGACCCGCAAGCGCAACTTCCTGTACGGCGTCAGCGAATTCATCGAAGGCCAGACCCTGGCCCAGTGGATGATCGATCACCCGCGCCCGGATCTGGAGACCGTACGCAGCATCGTCGAGCAGGTCGCCCGTGGCCTGCGTGCCTTCCACCGCCTGGAAATGCTCCATCAGGATCTGCGCCCCGCCAACCTGATGATCGATGCCACCGGTACGGTGAAAATCATCGATTTCGGCGCCACCCGCGTGGCGGGCCTGCAGGAGATCGACAGCCGCCAGGCGGACGACCCGATACTCGGCACCGCGCAGTACAGTGCCCCGGAATACTGGCTCGGCGAGCCGGGCACGGTGCGCTCGGACGTGTTCTCCCTGGCGGTAATCGCCTACCAGATGCTCACTGGCCGGCTGCCTTACGGAGCGGGCATGGCACGGGCACGAACCCGCACGGCCCAGGCGCGGCTGCGCTACACGCCGCTCGGCCAGCCAGAACGCGAGCTGCCGCTGTGGCTCGATGATGTGCTGCGCAAGGCCTGCCATCCGGATCCGCTGAAGCGCTATGACGACCCTGACGAATTTGCCCATGCCTTGCGCCACCCGGGTCAGGCACTGCTGCGCCGTGGTCGGGTACCGTTACTGGAGCGCAACCCGCTGTTGTTCTGGCAAGTCAGTTGTCTGCTCCTGGCGTTGACGGTGGTGGTATTGCTGGCGCGCCAGTAGCTGAACGGGAGGCTGTACTGAGCGATGTTTCCGACGGTCGTCACTACAGCCCTTGGCCTTGCCTGGCCGCTGCGCATCCGCCATGCCGTGAAGCCGTGGAGACCCCGCCAGCGCACGCTTTCGGGGCGCTGATGGTGAGGTAACTTAATGAAATAATTTGTCGCAAATTGTCATATTTGTTCTTCTGGCAACAGGACAGAATGCGCCTTCTGTTCAGCCATAAAGTGCGTGATCGTGGACTATCTCCTGCAACTAGCTAGCGACCCAACTGCCTGGGTCGCCCTTGCCACTCTGGTGGTAATGGAAGTGGTACTCGGCATCGACAACCTGATCTTCATTTCCATCCTCACCAACAAGCTGCCCGAGCATCAGCGTGACAAAGCGCGGCGCCTGGGTATTGGTGCGGCGCTTGTGCTGCGTCTGGGCCTGCTCGGCACCGTGGCGTGGATCGTCCAATTGGTGGAGCCGGTGATCGAGCTGTTCGGCCAGGCGTTCTCCTGGAAGGACATCATCCTCATCGCCGGTGGTCTGTTCCTGCTCTGGAAGGCGACCAAGGAAATCCATCACTCCATGGACCCGGAGCCAGAAGGCGACATGTTCGTCGGCCGGGCCGCCAGCCTGGGTTTCGGCGCTGCCATCGTGCAGATCCTGCTGCTCGACCTGGTGTTCTCGGTCGATAGCATCATCACCGCCGTGGGCATGACGCCGCACGTGCCGATCATGGTCATCGCCGTGGTTGCCGCCGTCACCGTGATGCTGGTCGCAGCCAACCCGCTGGCGCGCTTCATCGCCAACAATCCGACCGTGGTGATGTTGGCCCTGGGGTTCCTCATCATGATCGGCATGACGCTGATCGCCGAAGGCTTCGGTGCCCATGTGCCGAAGGGCTACATCTACGCGGCGATGGCTTTCTCCGCCATCATCGAGGGGCTCAACATGTTGTCTCGCAGGAGTCGTCGCAAGGCGGCTGCCGAGGCCAACAAGGCGCCTTGAACCGGCACACCTCCCCCTGCCATGGCAGGGGGGTGGCTGAATGCTTCACCTCCCCGCTACTTCCCTTCTCGGCAAAGACTGACCGTTCAGTCATATTTTGCTGGCAGAGTGCCATCTTGCGCGGCAAAATCCCCCCACGACCAGTGAGTGGACGAGGCTGCATGTCCGTTCGAGCCAGGTAAAACAGTCGGCTCATACCCCATCCGCTCCTGCCGATACAGTTAATTGTCATTACCTGAACCGGGAAATGCCAAGGCGAATTCGCCTGTCAGCGAATCATCCATCGCTACCCTGTGGCGGCTTTCGAACAAGCCAGAGTGATGGTTCTTTCGTTGCTCGAACGACTTTTCGCGCACGCTCCATCTGGCTGAGAGAACGCCGTGGATCGCGCCTTTTCAGGATTTCCCCAGGACGGCTGCCATGCTCCTCACAAACCCCAACGCCGACGTGATGTATCGCCTGCTGGTGCAGAGCGTGGTGGACTACGCCATCTACATGCTCAGCCCCGAGGGGGTAGTGACCAACTGGAACGCTGGTGCCCAGCGTGCCAAGGGTTACCTGGCAGCGGAGATCGTCGGTCAGCATTTCTCGGTGTTCTACAGCGAGCAGGAGCGCGCCGCTGGCGTGCCGGAACGCGGCCTGCGGCAGGCTCGTGATACCGGACGCTTCGAGGCTCAGGGCTGGCGCCTGCGCAAGGACGGTAGCGAATTCTGGGCGCATGTGATTATCGATGCGGTACGTGATGACGATGGCCAGCTGATCGGTTTCGCCAAGATCACCCGTGATTGCACTGAACAGCGCCAGTTACAGATCGAGCAGCGCGAGCAGGAGCGACGTTTTCGCCTGCTGGTGCAGGGCGTCACCGATTACGCCATCTACATGCTCGACCCTCAGGGCCATGTGGAGAACTGGAACGCCGGTGCCGAGCGTGCCAAGGGTTATAAGGCCGAGGAGATCGTTGGCCAGCACTTCTCGGTGTTCTATACCCCGGAAGACCGCGCCGCCGGTTTGCCCAGCCGTGGCCTGGAAACGGCCCGTCGTGAAGGGCGTTTCGAAGCCGAGGGCGTGCGCGTACGTAAGGACGGCTCACCGTTCTGGACCAGCGTGGTGATCGATGCCATCTACGATGACGACCGCCAACTGATCGGCTTCGCCAAGATTACTCGCGATATTACCGAGCGCCGACAGAACGAACTGGAACTGCTCAAGGCCAAGGAACTGGCGGAAAATTACAGCGAGGAAATGGCGTCGTTGTCGCGCTTCCTCGACTCGGTGATTTCCAATATCCCGGCCAGCGTCATCGTCCAGGACACCACTAGCCGGCAGATCCTGCTGGCCAACCCACAGGCAGAGAAGCTGTTTGGCTGCAGCACCAAGGACATGCTCGGGCGCCGTGCCGACGAGTGTCTGGCACCTGCCATCGTCGACTATATCGAGCAACAGACGGAGCACTGCATTCGGATCGATGCCCTTCATCTTTCCGAAGATTGCCTGGATACGCAGATGGGCCAGCGCATGCTGCGCACTCGCGTGCTGCTCAGCAGTAGCATCGAGTACCAGACCAGCTACGTGCTACTGATTGCCGAGGATGTCACCGACGAGCTCGCCGCCCATGCGCAGATCCATCACATGGCCCATCACGATGCCCTGACCGGGCTGCCCAACCGCACACTGTTCGGTGAGCGTCTCGATGAGGCACTGCGTGATGGCGAGGAAAAAGGGCTGCTGACCGCGGTTCTTTGCCTGGATCTGGATAACTTCAAGAACATCAACGATGCCCTTGGCCATGCCTTTGGCGATCGCCTGCTGCGTTCCCTGGGCCAGCGCCTCAAGGGCGTGTTGCGCGAGCGTGACACCCTGGCGCGGCTCGGTGGCGATGAGTTCGCCGTGGTGCTTAACGGCCTGGAGAACGCCGAAGATGCGCAGCGCACCGCCAAGCGGCTGATCGCGGCCGTGGCGCCGGTGTTTCTGATCGACGGCCACAGCTTCTCGGTCGGCGTGAGTATCGGCATTGCCCTCTCGCCAGATGATCAGCAGCAGGCCGACCAACTGATGCGCTACGCCGACCTGGCGCTCTATGAGGCCAAGCGCAATGGGCGCAACCGTTACGAATGCTTCCACGCCGAATTGGACGTTGCAGCGCGGCGCCGCCGCACCATGGAGATGGATCTGCGCACCGCGCTTCACCTCGGCCAGTTGCAGCTCTATTACCAGCCGATCGTCGATAATGGCACTAACCAGATCTCCGGTTACGAAGCCCTGATGCGCTGGCAGCACCCGAGCAATGGTCTGATCATGCCGCTGGACTTCATTCCCATCGCCGAAGAAACCGGGTTGATCCACGACGTGGGCGCCCGCGCGCTCAATCTCGCGTGCCAGGAGGCCGCGAGCTGGCCAGGTAGGCAGACGGTGGCGGTCAACCTGTCGCCTGTGCAGTTCAAGAACAGCGACCTCGTCAAGGTCGTCCGCCTGGCACTCTCCGACTCAGGGCTGGAGCCCGAGCGCCTGGAGCTGGAGATAACCGAATCAGTGTTGCTGGAAAACAGCGAAGGCAACATCGACACCCTCAAGGCGCTCAAGGCACTTGGCGTAAACATCGCGCTCGACGACTTCGGTACCGGCTATTCTTCATTGGGCTACCTGCGATCCTTCTCCTTCGACCGGATCAAGATCGACAAGTCCTTCGTTCAGGATATGGGCGAAAGTCGTGAGGCATTGTCGATCGTGCGTGCAATCACTGGTATGAGTAGCAGCCTGCTGATCAAAACCACTGCCGAAGGCGTGGAAACTGATGCGCAGTTCGAGCAGCTCAAGGCGGAAGGTTGCTCGCACTTCCAGGGCTACCTGTTCGGCCGGCCGCAGCCGGCTGGTGAGCGTATCGAGGTGCTGGAGTAGGCCAGTAGGGGGCGGCCAGTGTGACGGGCGTCACCAATCTCCATGTTCGCCCGCCGGATGGTGATGTATCGCGTATCAGCGACACGTCAACGACGGGCGTATGGATTAGAATTCAAAAATCGCTGGCGTCGGAATCTTGGCAACCTTTGCTGCCTCCGCGCTCCAGTATTCACTCAGGTCAACCAGTGCCGCTTGCTCCGCTCTCTCGCGCGGTATTTGCATCGCTGGGTCGACCCTTAGAGCGCATGAGGATACCGAGTTGATTAAACGTTGCATGGGAACGCTCCTGTTAGGCCTCAGCCTGATCAGCTTCGCCAGCTGGGCTGAAATGAAGCCGTTGGAAGCGATGAACATGGCGGGTCTGCAGCGCAGTCTCGGCCAGATCATGGCCAAGGATTACCTGATGATCGGCTCCGACGTGAAGGTCGATGACGCCACCAAACAGCTCAACACCAGCATCGCGCTGTTCGAGGATCATCACGCCCAGCTCAAGGCTCACCCCACCAACGACGAAGTCCGCGCTGCGCTGGGCCAGGTCGAGGTGATCTGGACGGCCTACCGCGCCATGATCACCGCCACGCCGGACAAGGCCCAAGCACCGGCCATGCTGGCCAAGGCCGAGGAACTGGTGAAGCAGTGCCAGCACGTCACCGACCTGTTCGAGAAGCACAACGGTGACGCCGCCTCGCACGCGATCAACCGCAGTGGCTGGAACCGCGTGCTCACCCAGCGTACCGCGATGTTCTACATGGCCCGCGCCTGGGGTGTGCAGGCGCCCAATCTGGATGCCAACTTCGACGCCTCGGTGAAGGAATTCGACAGCATCATGAAGGAGCTGCAGGCCAACGGCGCGCCGAATGAGGCTATCGCCGCCGCGCTGCGCAAGACCGACGCGCGCTGGCAGTTCGCGACCAAGGCCTTCGCCTCCAAGGACTTCGTGCCGACCATCGTTGCCGTGAATGCCGAGTCGATGTTCCGCCAACTGAACGAAATGACCCGCCTCTACGCCGGCCTGCAGGGCGACCAGCTCTGATCCTGCGGTGCTCATCCCGCCCGGGATGAGCACCCGCTCGTGCACCCTCAGAACGAATCGATGATCCGCCCCAGCGTCGCCATGGCCTGCTCGCTCTGCGTGCTCCACGGGTGGCCGTGGTTGAGCCGTGCGCAATGGCCGAAACCTCGGGTTGCCGAGAAGATCGGCCCCGGCGCCAGGCTGATGCCCTGAGCCAGCGCCAGGCGGAACAGCTGCAGCGCATCGACCCGCTCGGCGAATTCGAACCAGAGAAAATAGCCACCGCTTGGCCGGGTCACCCGTGTGTCTGCCGGAAAGTGCCGCGCGGCCGAGGCCAGCATCGACGCCTGCTGGGTTTCCAGTTGATGGCGCAGCTTGCGCAGGTGGCGGTCGTAGCCGCCGTGCTGCAGGTAGTCGGCGAGGGCCGCCTGGGCGGGCACCGAGGGTGAGATGGTGGTCATCAGCTTGAGTCGGGCGATGCGCTGGGCGTAGCGGCCACCGGCGACCCAGCCGACCCGATAACCCGGCGCCAGGCACTTGGAAAACGAGCCGCAGTGCATCACCAGGCCTTCGCGGTCAAAGCTCTTTACCGGCTTGGGCGGTTGGGTGCCGTAGTACAGCTCGGCGTATACATCGTCTTCGATCAGCGGCACCTGATGGCGTTGCAGCAGGTCGTAGAGGCCGCGTTTCTTGTCGTCGCTCATGCTCGCACCGAGCGGGTTCTGCAGGCTGCTCATGAACCAGCAGGCTTTGATCGGCAAGTGCTCCAGGCTGCTCGCCAGGCTGTCCAGATCGATGCCTTCGCGCGGGTGCACGGGGATTTCCACCGCCTTGAGCTTGAGCCGTTCCAGCACCTGCAGGGTGGCGTAGAACGCCGGGCTTTCGATGGCCACCAGGTCGCCCGGTTCGGTCACCGACTGCAGGCACAGGTTGAGCGCCTCCATGGCGCCGGTGGTGATCACCAGTTCTTCCAGCGGCAGCCGCACGCCGCTGACCATGTAGCGCAGGGCGATCTGCCGGCGCAGATCCGGGTTGCCCTCGGTCATGTCAGCGATCACCGCGTGGCTGGGCATGTCGCGCACGCTCTGCGCCATGGAGCGGGCCAGGCGCGCCAGCGGGAACAGATCCGGGCTGGGGAAGGCCGAGCCGAAAGGTACGGTGTGCGGGTCCTTCAGCGAACCCAGCACCGAGAACACCAGTTCGCTGACATCGACATCGGTGGTCTGCGCCGTGCCCGCGCGTACTTCCGGCTCGTGCAGCGGGCGCTGGGCGTGCTCGCGGACGAAGTAGCCGGAGCGCGCACGAGCGTGGATCAGCCCGCGGTCTTCGAGCAGGTAATAGGCCTGAAACACGGTCGAGGGGCTTACCCCGTAAGTGCGGCTGGCGTGGCGCACCGAGGGCACCTTTTCGCCAGGCGCGAGCACGCCGGTGCGGATCAGCCCGGCTATTTCATCGGCGAATTTCTCGTAGCGTTTCATGCTGTCCTGGCCTGGCGGTTAGGAGGAGGGAGTCGCCGCTGCTCGGTGTGGCGTGGGCACCGATGATGGCCGCCTGACGACTTTGGTAACAGATTCAGCACTATCGATAAAGTACGGATCAGATCGAGAAGCGCTCTGCCATATGGGGATTTTAAGCCAGGGACAGTAGCAGTTTCTGCTTCTGATATGGTTTTTTCAGTTTTATCTGCGTCTGTTTCGAAATGCTCCCCTTGTCCATAGTGCTGGCCTGTATGCCGTGTGTGGCGGCAATGAGGTCCTTGCATGTATCACTACGACGAGTACGACCACGCACTGGTGCGCGAGCGCGTTGCGCAGTTCCGCGATCAGGTGCAGCGGCGCATCAGCGGCGAGCTCAGCGAAGAGGAGTTCCTGCCGCTGCGCCTGCAGAACGGTCTGTACATGCAGAAGCACGCTTACATGCTGCGCGTGGCGATTCCCTACGGCACCCTGTCGGCGCGGCAACTGCGCAGCCTGGCGACCATCGCGCGGGATTACGACCGCGACTATGGGCACTTCACCACGCGGCAGAACATCCAGTTCAATTGGATCGAGCTAGAGCAGGTGCCGGACATTCTCGAGCGCCTCGCCGAGGTCGAGATGCACGCCATCCAGACTTCGGGCAACTGCGTGCGCAACATCACCACCGAAGCCTTCGCCGGGGTGGCGGCCGACGAGTTGCTCGACCCGCGCCCGCTGGCCGAGATCCTCCGTCAGTGGTCGACGGTCAACCCGGAATTTCTGTTCCTGCCGCGCAAGTTCAAGATCGCCCTGTGTGCGGCCGAACAGGATCGCGCCGCAGTACCCATGCACGACGTCGGCCTGTACCTGTATCGCGATGCCGCTGGTGAGCTGCTGGCGCGGGTGATGGTCGGCGGCGGCCTGGGGCGCACGCCGATCCTCAGCCAGGTGATTCGCGACGGCCTGCCGTGGCGGCATCTGCTGTCCTACGTCGAGGCGATCCTGCGCGTGTACAACCGCCATGGTCGGCGCGACAACAAGTACAAGGCGCGCATCAAGATTCTGGTCAAGGCGCTGGGCATCGAAGCCTTCGCCAGGGAAGTCGAAGCCGAATGGCAGCACATCAAGGACGGCCCTGCCGAGCTGACCGACGCCGAGTACCAGCGCGTCGCCGCGGCCTTCGCGCCGCCAGCCTATGCTGCGCTGCCCCATGCCGACCTGGACTTCGGCACCGCCCTGGCCGCTGATGCCGCCTTCGCCCGCTGGGTGTCGCGTAACGTGCAGCCCCACAAGGTGCCGGGCTACGCCAGCGTGGTGCTGTCCACCAAACCGGGTGCCAGCCTGCCACCAGGCGACGTGACCTCCGGGCAGATGGACGCCGTTGCCGAGCTGGCCGAGCGCTATGGGTTCGGCGAAATCCGCGTGGCCCACGAACAGAACCTGGTGCTGCCCGACGTGCGCAAGGCCGACCTGCACGCGCTCTGGCAGCGTGCCGTGAGCATTGGCCTGGGCAGCGCCAATATCGGCTTGCTCACCGATGTGATCGCGTGCCCCGGTGGTGACTACTGCGCCCTGGCCAACGCCAAGTCGATTCCCATCGCACAGGCTATCCAGCAGCGTTTCGAGGATGCAGAAGCACTGCACGCCCTTGGCGACATCAGCCTGAACATCTCCGGCTGCATGAATGCCTGCGGCCATCACCACATTGGCAATATCGGCATCCTTGGCGTCGATAAGAACGGCAGCGAGTGGTACCAGGTGACCATCGGCGGCGCCCAGGGCAAGGCCAGCGCGCTGGGCAAGGTGATCGGCCCGTCGTTCAGCGCCGCTGAAGTGCCGGACGTGATCGAGCGCCTGGTCGAGACCTTCGATGAGCAGCGCGAAGGCGACGAGCGCTTCATCGACACCGTGCAGCGTGTCGGCATCGAGCCGTTCAAGGCGCGGGTCTACCGCAAGGCGGGGGAGCCGGCATGAACAACCTGATCACCCTGCGCGATGGTGCGGCACAGGTCGTCACCGACGATCCCTGGATGCTTCTGCGCGAAGACGATGGGCCCGCAGAAAGCCCGCTGATCCTGCCCTTCGCGCGTTGGCGCGAACGGCAGAACGAGGCTGTGCTGCAGGGCACCGAGGCCAGCCGCGACGGCCTGTGCCTGAGCCCCGACGACGATCCCGTCGAGCTGCAGACCTGGCTCGCCGTGCTGCCGCTGATCGCCATCGACTTCCCCAGTTTTCGCGACGGCCGTGGCTACAGCCAGGCCTACCTGCTGCGCACCCGCCTGAGCTGGCGTGGCGAGCTGCGTGCGGTTGGTGACGTACTGCGTGACCAGCTCAGCCATATGCGCCAGTGCGGCTTCGACAGCTTCGCCGTACGTGAAGACAAATCCGTGCACGACGCCCTCAAGGGCCTAGCCGGCATGAGCGTGCAGTACGGCCGCTCGGCCATCGAGCCAAGGCCGCTGTTTCGTCGTCGTTCATCCACCTGATTCCCACTGACCCAAGGAGCCCGTGCGCCGCCAGCCGGCGCCGATTCGACACATGCTCGGAAAACTGACCCTCGACGCGATACCCCTGCACGAGCCCATCCTCGTCGTCACCATGATCGCCGTGGCGCTCGGCGGCCTGGGCCTGTTCGCTGCGCTGACCTACTTCAGGAAGTGGGGCTGGCTGTGGCGCGAATGGCTGACCTCGGTCGACCACAAGAAGATCGGCGTGATGTACATCCTCGTCGCCCTGATCATGCTGCTACGCGGCTTCGCCGACGCCATCATGATGCGCACCCAGCTGGCCGTGGCCACCGGTGGTGACGGCGGCTACCTGCCGCCCCATCACTACGATCAGATCTTCACCGCCCACGGCGTGATCATGATCTTCTTCGTCGCCACACCGCTGGTGGTCGGCCTGATGAACATCGTCACACCGCTGCAGATCGGCGCCCGTGACGTCGCCTATCCGCTGCTCAATTCCCTGAGTTTCTGGCTGTTCGTCGGCGGCGTGCTGCTGACCAATATCTCGTTGTTCGTCGGTGAATTCGCCATGACCGGCTGGGTGGCCTATCCGCCACTCTCGGGCATCGAGTACAGCCCTGGCGTCGGGGTCGATTACTACATCTGGAGCCTGCAGCTCTCCGGCCTGGGCACGCTGCTCACCGGGGTCAACTTCCTGGTCACCATCCTCAAGATGCGTGCCCCGGGCATGACCCTGTTCAAGATGCCGATCTTCACCTGGACGATCTTCTGCACCAGCGTGATCATCGTCGCCGCCTTCCCGATCCTCACCGCCGCCCTGGCGATGCTGACCCTGGACCGCTATCTGGACTTCCACCTGTTCACCAGCACCGGCGGTGGCAGCCCGATGATGTACGTGAACCTGGTCTGGGCCTGGGGCCACCCGGAGGTGTACATCCTCATCCTGCCGGCCTTCGGGGTGTTTTCCGAAGTGACTGCGGTGTTCGCCCGCAAGCGCCTGTTCGGGTATGCCTCGATGGTCTGGGCGACCATCGCCATCACCTTCCTGTCGTTCGTGGTCTGGCTGCACCACTTCTTCACCATGGGCTCGGGGGCCAGCGTCAACGCATTCTTCGGCATCGCCACGATGATCATCGCCATCCCGACCGGGGTGAAGATCTTCACCTGGCTGTTCACCATGTACCGGGGCCGCCTGGAATTCACCACGCCGATCCTGTGGACCCTGGGCTTCATCGTCACCTTCTCCATCGGCGGCATGACCGGCGTGCTGCTGGCGGTGCCGGGGGCCGACTTCCTACTGCACAACAGCCTGTTCCTGGTCGCCCACTTCCATAACGTGATCATTGGCGGTGCAGTGTTCGGCTACATGGCCGGCATCACCTTCTGGTTCCCGAAAGTGTTCGGCTTCAGGCTCCACGAGGGCTGGGGCAAGGCATCGTTCTGGTTCTGGCTAACCGGCTTCTACCTGGCCTTCATGCCGCTCTACATTCTGGGCTTCATGGGCATGACCCGGCGCCTCAACAGCACCACCAACCCGGAATGGGAGCCCTACCTGAACGTGGCCGTGATTGGCGCTGTGCTGATCGGCCTGGGTATCGCCTGCACGCTGATCCAGTTCGCCGTGTCGATCATCAAGCGCAAGGAACTGGCCGACCACACCGGCGACCCCTGGAATGCCCGTACCCTGGAATGGTCGACCTCGTCGCCACCGCCGTTCTACAACTTCGCGGTCACCCCGCGTGGCGACCGCATCGACGAATTCCACGAGATGAAACGCGACGGACTCAAGCCCGCGCCGACCTCCTTCCGGCCCATCCACATGCCGCGCAACACCGGCATCGGCCTGATCGCCGCAGCGTTCATGACCCTGATGTGCTTCGCCCTGATCTGGCACATCTGGTGGCTGGTGGGCGTGACCTTCGTCGCCAGCATCGCCTGCTTCATCGTGCGCAGCTACGACGAAGACACCGACTACTACGTGCAACCCGACGAGATCGCGCGGATCGAGGCGGCCGGGCGGGGCTGACGATTAGATGTTGAACGCGAAAACCCCTTGTCGAGAGACAAGGGGTTTTCTGTTTTGCGGGGTAGTTGTTGTCAGCTCAGATTGAGCATCCGGATCTCGCGGATTTCGATGTGTTCCCATACGCGCTCCAGCACGTACGGCTCATCGTCCAGCCAGCGTTGCAGATCGCTGCGTTGCTCGAAGCCCAGGTGAACGTTCGAGCCAATCATCTTGCCCTCTTCGTTCAGCAATACCCCACCACCCAGCACCTTGCCTTCCCCGGCCAGAGCCTTCAGGCGAGCGAGGTGGCGTTCACGGCAGGCAAGTCGGCGCTCGAGGGCATCTGGGTAATCGTGAGCGATCAGTGCAAACGGCATGTTGGTTCCTTTCGATGATGGGTGACGCTGCACACCGTGCAGCGTCCGGATTGAGGGTCAACCGTGTGCGGCCAGAGGTCTGCTCGCCTGTTGCGGGGCTGCCTCAGCTGCGGGGCGTGACACCATGCCGGCGATGGCCGCAATCAGTGCCAGGCCACCGATGAAGTAGGCCACCGGCAGCCAGTCGGAGCCACCACCCAGGAGTGCATAGCACAGGCTCGGCGAGAAACCGGCGACGATGAAGCTGAGCTGAGTTGCCAGGCCTACACCGGTGTAACGCACCCGAATGCTGAACATCTCGGCGTAGAACGATGGCCACAGGGCGTTCGGTGCGCTGTAGATGATGCCTTTGAGCACTACGGTCGCGAAGATGATCAGGGCAATGTTGCCGGTGGTGATCGACCAGAGGAACAGGAACACACCAACGCAGCAGGCCAGGGAGCCGATCACGAAAATGCGCTTCTTGCCGATGTGATCAGCCAGCAGCCCGAATAATGGCTGACAGATCAGCGCCACTACCTGGCTGGCGGCAATTGCGGTGAGCATCGAGGAGCGGTCGACGCCCTGATTGTTCACGCCCCACGACAGTCCGAAGATCATCACCAGTGACGACACCGAGCAGATCAACGCGCAGCAGAACACCACAATGAACGCACGCCACTCCTTGCTGAACATTTCCACGACTGGCGCCTGTGCAACGTCGGCCTTCTTGGCGGCGAACTCCGGGCTTTCATCCACGCCGGCGCGGATGATCAGGGTCACGATGACCATCAGGGCGCTGAGCAGGAACGGAATGCGCCAGCCCCACGACAGCAGTTGTTCTTCGTTGAGCATCGACAGCGGGATGAACACCGAGGTCGCCAGGATCGAACCCATCGACGCTCCGTTGATCAACCAACTCGTGTAAAACGCCTTTTTCGTTCCGGGTGCATGTTCCATGGTCAGCAGGCTGGCGCCGACCTGTTCGCCGCCGGCTGACAGGCCTTGCAGCAGGCGGCAGGCGACCAGCAAACCGGGTGCCCAGGCACCGATGGTGGCGTAGGTCGGCAGCAGGCCGATGATGGTGGTGGCGAGGCCCATCAGCAGCAAGGTCATCATCAACACCTTCTTGCGACCGATGCGGTCGCCCAGGTGCCCGAACAGCAATGCACCGACAGGCCGGGCAATGTAGCCGACCCCGAAGGTGGCCAGCGCGGCGAGTGTGCCCGCCATGGGGTCGCTGGACGGAAAGAACAGCGTGCTGAACACCAGCGCCGCTGCCGAGCCGTAGATGAAGAAATCGTAGTACTCGACGACGCTGCCGAGGAAGCTGCCAAAGGCAGCCTTGCGCGCCATGCGCCGGTCTTTAACGGGGTGGGTATTCATGGGGCAACCTTTATTGTCTTTGTGATGGTTGAAGAGCGGGGGCGTGGTCGTCAGCCGCTACCGAAGGGCGCTAACTGACTGCCGCCGCACACGTGGATCACCTCTGCGGTGATGAACGCGGCGTCGGCGGAGGCCAGGAAGGCCGTGGTGTTGGCGATGTCTTCCGGCGTTGTCAGGCGTTTCAGTGGCGTGCTGTTGATAGAGCCTTGGGCCATCCGCTCGAAGCTCTCGGCATCACGCCCGTCCAAGGTGAAAGCCGAGGGCAGCAGGCCAGGAGCGATGGCGTTGACCGTGACCTGATAAGGCGCCAGTTCACGGGCCATGGAGCGCGTCAGGCCAACCAGCCCGGCCTTGCAGGCGACGTAGGCGGGCGGGCCACCCGCGACCCAGCAGCGCGACACCATGTTGATCACCCGACCACTGCCCTGGGCCTGCCAGTAAGGCGCTACCTTCTGGCACAGCAGTGCCGGGCCGCGCAGATTCACGGCCATCATGTGATCCCACTTGGCGGGATCGAAGTCGAACAGCGAACCGCGGTGGTTGACTGCCGCGTTGTTCACCACCACGTCGATGCGTGCGAATGCGGCGCCAGCCTGCTCGACCATGGCATCGATGGAATTCTTGTCGCCCATGTCGGCATGCAAGGCGATGGCGCGTTGATCCGCCTGGCAGTCCATGCTGTCCACCAGCGTCTGGGCGGCCGGCAGGTCAAGGTCGACGGCGATGACATGCATGCCGTCGCGGCACAGGCGCATGCAGATGGCGCGACCCAGCTCGCCAGCTGCGCCGGTGACCAGCGCGACGGGGCGTTTAATGGCAGTGTTCATTGGCAGTGTGCCTCGTGGCGGAGTGCAGATCAGGTTCGGAGTCGAGCCCCAGGTAGTGGCGAACCAAGTCACGATTACGGGATAGCTTCTGCAGGTCGCCGTAGGTCGTGGAGAAGTCCTCGATCGATATCCAGTCGGCGAAGCCGCTTGCGCCGAGGGTTTTCAACATGGCGGCCAACGGTAGTACGCCTTCGTCCGGCGGGCACCAGTCCCACTGCCAGCCCAGACCAGGGCCAAGCGGGCTGTAGGACACGTTCTTGACTTGCACGTGGGCGAGGTGCGGGCCCATCAGATCGAGGGACAGCTGCACGTCTTCCCGGCCTTCGATGGCGAGGTTGCCGATGTCGTAGATGATGCCAAGGCTGCTGGCTGGGTAATGCTCAGCCACGCGCATGGCCAGGGAAGGGCTCGAGCAGATGGTGCGCTGATGAACTTCCAGTACCAGTTGCACGCCTTGCGCCTCGGCACGCGGCAGGATCTGGTCGAGGAACCTGCGCATGCGCCCATAGGCTTCGGCGTAGCGCTCGCTGCCATAGTTCGGAGCCCAGAGCCTCAGCCGCGCCTGGCCGGCGAGGGCTGCCAGGTCGATCAGGCGGCTGGCCTGCTCCAAGTCGCCCACCGTAAGGTACGGGCTGAGGCCGATGATCTGCAGCCCAAGCGCCTGGCAATGACGCTGGATGCGTATGACGGCGGCTTCAGTGGGAGCGATGGTGCAGCGATTGTTCTGGCGGGCGTCCCAGGGATGGGCCGGGTCGAGATGACCGACATCGGCGACTCGCCATTCGACGCCCTGATAGCCCAGGCGGGCGAGTTCATCTGCCAGGTCCTCAGGGCTGAGGCTGGGCAGCGATGCACTGGAGGCCCCGAGGCGTGGAGTGGGCTGCATCATGAGTGAGTCCTGATTATCGTTATTGGAAACCTGTGGATGATGCTAAGTCATGCTTCAGGTTGATTAAATTGATAAAAAATCCCGTTGAAATTAACCTGTAGGTCAACCATCTGCTGGCCAACTACCGTGAGCCAATCCACCATCAGCCTTCGTCACTTGCGGGTCTTCTTGGCTGTCGTCAGCTCGGGCAGCCTCGCCACCGCCGCAAAACTTCTGCATATCACGCTCTCCGCCGTCTCCAAGAGCCTCAAGGAGCTGGAGCAGGAACTAGGTGTGCAATTGGTTATTCGCGGCCGCAAGGGCATGCAACTGACTCAGGCCGGAGAAACCTTCCACAAGCATGCGGCGCAAACGCTGGCGAGCTTTAGCCAGGCGATGGACCAGGCCCAGCGCTCTGCCGAAGCGCCCGAGCTGCTGCGTATCGGTGCATTGCCGACAGCGGCCGGTTACATGCTCGCACCGGTGATCGCGCAAATGCGCGAGCGCTACCCTCAGGTGCGGGTTCAGGTGCTGTCCGGTGTTTACGAATACCTGGTGGGTAAGCTGCGCACCCACGACATCGACCTGATCGTTGGTCGCCTGATCGGCAGGGACATGCTCGGCGTGGTGTTCGAGGCGCTCTACGAAGAAGACCTGCTCATGGTGGTGCGCAAGGATCACCCGCTCGCCGGGCGCGAGCACCTGCTGCTCGATGATTTGCGGCCCTACGTGTTACTCGCATCACCGCAAGGCACGCTGGTACGTACCAGCGTGGACAACTTCCTGCTGTCCGAGGATGCAGGCGAGGGCTTCCAGATTTTCGAATCGCTCAGCGAAACCTTCTCGCGCGTCTACGTGCAGGACTACGACGCCGTGTGGTTCGTGCAGCGCGGCGTGGTCGATCTGGATTTACGCCTCGGTATCGTCAGCCCACTGCCGTTCGCCAGCCCGCTGTTACGCGCGCCGGTTGGCCTGACCACGCCTACCGATCGCCCGCTCTCGGGCGCGGCGCAGCATTTCGCCCAACTGCTTCGTGGCTGGCGAGCTATTGAGTGAACGAGTGAGGTTGGTTAGCTGATTGCACGGCGCGTCCTTGCACCGAGCCCGATCACAAGCTGTACCTGGCGTTCGGCACCGAGCTTGGGCCTGTGCTCAGGTGTGGAAGCTGGCGTCTACTTCAGGCCGCTTCGAATCTGGAATCCCCTGGGCCGTGCGCTCTATCATGACCTCCCGCACATCACCCCGGAGGTTCGGATGGCGCTCACTCTCCGACCAGGCTGCATCACCGATCTTCCTCTGGTTTACCGGGGAGAGCAGTCCTACATTCAGACTTGGGAGCCTGCCCATGAAGATGCCTGGCGGCTGCAGATGGAGCGGCATCTCACCAGTTGGGTGGAGAACATCGACCGCCTCACGGTCGCCGAGGTGGACGGCATGTTCGCCGGCTATTCGCTGTGGATGCCCGAGCAGGATCAAGCCAAGCTCTGCACGATCAGTGTCAGCGAGGCTTACCGGCGAAACGGTATTGGCCGGGCACTGCTTGAGGCGTATATGGCTTCGGCAGCGGCACAGGGTTTCACCCGGTTAGGTCTGCATGTGCGCCCAGACAACCCTGCGGTCATCCTCTACGAGCGCGCAGGCTTCGTCCATGTCGGTGCCAACGCTCAGGGCTACCTTCACTATCAGCGGTCGCGTTGATTTAGCCTCGATTTGTTCAAGGTGGAGAGGCCCTTTCTTGAGCAGAAATCGAGAGTTGATACGCAAGAATGGCAATGCATCGCCTTTGCGATGAATTGCTATTTACAAATATAACTCATTTACATAGTCTCGCGCGGATTTTGCCGATGTCATCCCGACCTCGGTTCATGCCCAGCGTGAGCTTGATCGTTCCGGTACGGATAGCAGACCGGATGCGGTGATGCCTGCCCAGACAAAACCTTGTCTGCCAGCGAATCCCGCACATGTTTCAAGGAAGAGAGCGGTGATGCCCGAAGCGCTGTTGTCGGAGCCTCTCATGTCCCATAACAAAACTTCTCGTCAGCAGGATGCCGGTGCCAGCGCTTCGTGCATGAATGTCTGCTCCCTGGCGCTGGCCGTACGCCTGGTGGTTGCCGGTGTGCTATTCGGTGCTCCCGTTGCTTATGCTCAGCAGGCCGAGCAGAGCGCTCCGGTGGAGCTCGACGCAACCGCTATCACCGAAACCGTCAGCCGTGATGACGCAGCCGTGACCGAAGGCACCCAGTCCTACACCACGCGCTCGGCACGCACCGCTACGCCGCTTAACATGTCGCTGCGTGAAACGCCGCAGTCGGTGAGTGTGGTTACCCGTCAGCGTATGGAAGATCAGGACATGCGCACTATCAACGACGTGGTCAACAACACTGTCGGCGTGTCCATGAACCGTTATGAGTCTGACCGTGGCCAGATCAACGCCCGGGGCTTCCAGCTCAACTCCCTGATGATCGACGGCGTCTCCACCATCTGGGAACAGCCCTGGAGCTCGGGTGAGATCTTCAGCAGCCTGGCCATGTATGATCGGGTTGAAGTGGTACGTGGCGCCAACGGCTTGATGACCGGTGCGGGCGATCCCTCCGCTTCGCTGAACATGGTGCGCAAGCGCGCCAGCAGTCGTGAACTGACGGGCTCTGTCGAAGCCAGTGCAGGTAGCTGGGATACCTACGGCACCATGGGCGATATCTCCATGGCACTGAACGAGGCGGGCACCGTACGTGCGCGCCTGGTGGGGGAGGTGGAGGACGGCAACAGCTGGATGGACATGAAGGGCAACAAGCGTCAGACCTTCTACGGCACTATGGATATCGACCTGACGCCCGATACCACCCTGTGGTTCGGCCTCAGCCAGCAGGACAACAAAGCCAAGTCGCCAACCTGGGGTGCGCTGCCGATCTGGTACTCCGATGGTGGGCGTACCGACTGGAGTCGTTCCAAGTCCATTTCGGCCGACTGGAGCAAGTGGGACACCGGCACTGACACATACTTTGCCAACCTCGAGCACACCTTTGCCAATGACTGGCATGCCAAGGTTGGTTACAGCTACAGCGAGCGTAATGCCGACTCCTATCTGCTGTATCCGAATGGATTCCCGAACCGTACTACCGGTGAGCTGGAGGGCGCGTTCGCCGCTTACTCTGGTGGCGCCTACAAGGTGAAGACCACCCAGTACGATTATTTCGCGCAGCTCGATGGCCAGTTTCAGGCTTTTGGACGTAGCCATGATCTGGCGTTCGGTTACAACCGCAGCAGGCAGAAATTCGATGCTGATACCCGCGGCTACATCGGCCTCGGCACAGATTTTGACTTCAACAGCGATTTCGGCCACTCGATCCCTGAGCCGGCCTGGGGCGGCCTGACCGACAGCGACTCCAGCAAGACGACGCAGGACGGTGTTTTTGCGGCTACACGCCTGAACGTTGCTGATGACCTGAAAGTCATCCTTGGGGCTCGAAACAGCAATTACGAGAAGGATCAGTTGGGCTCCAAATTGGAGGCCAAGAATGAGCTGACGCCCTATGCAGGCGTTATTTACGATCTGACCGAGAATCTCTCGGCATACGCCAGCTACACAGAGATTTTTCTGCCGCAATCGCAGCGCGACAGTGATCGGAAACAGCTAGCTCCGATCATCGGTGAGAGCTACGAAACCGGTCTGAAGGCCGAGTTCCTCGACGGTCGTCTGAATGCCTCTGCTGCTATCTTCAAGATTAAGCAGGACAACCTGGCACAAAGCACCGGCTTATACATTCCCAACGTCACGCCTAACGAGTTCGCTTACGAGGGAACGGATGTCACCAGCGAAGGCTTCGAGCTTGAAGTCTCCGGCGAAGTGGCTGAGGGCTGGAACGCAACCGTAGGCTATACCCAGTTCAAAGTTAGAGACGCCGATGGTAAAGCGGCCAACACCATTTACCCGACCAAGCTGTTGCGTACATTCACCACCTACCGCCTGCCGGGTGTGTTTAACAAGCTGACTATTGGTGGTGGCGTGAACTGGCAGGACTCCATCTATACCTATGCGCCCAACCCTCAGGGCAACTCCGAGAAAATCACCCAGGACGCCTATGCTCTGGTCAATGTGATGGCGCGTTACGACATCACTGACAACCTGTCGGCGCAGCTCAATGCCGACAACCTGACCGACGAGAAGTACTTCGACGTTTTCGATTCCTTCGGTGCTCTGACCTACGGCGCCCCACGCAGTCTGACCGCATCGGCCAAGTATCGCTTCTGATGCAGCCCTAGCCCTGCGGCCCACTTGGCCGCAGGGCTTTTACTTCTGCTTCAACACCAGCGTCGTCCCAGGCCCCGGCACCTGGATCTCGGTCGCGCTGATCACCTCGATGGGTTCGCCGGTTCCGGGAAACAGCACGGCGTCGCCTTGCACCTTGCCGAAGGTCATCACCGAGCCCACGAAGTCATAAGCCGCTGAGCCCTTGAACTCGTAATTTTTGATATGAGCCTTCTTGGTGATGACCTGGTTGTCGCCAAAATCGAAGCTGATGGTCATCGGGTAGCCGTCCTGTTCGGCCTTGCCGGTGTACAGCCCCTGCGGTAGTTGCTCGGGCGTCGGCTTGGCCTTGTAGGTGTCGACGATGTCCATCTTCGCCTGGCTCACTGTTGGCGGTTGGCTGCGAAACGCGTCCATCGATTTTTTGTGCTCGTAGGGCACGTAGAGGGTGACGTAAGCACCCCAGCCAATGAGCGCGATGACCATCAGGCTGAACACATGGCCGGATCCGCGCTGTAACGTCTTCATCGTATTTTCCCCAGGTTGCTGACACGCTGCCCGCTGCATGGCGAGGCTTACTATCGTTTCGAGCCGATGGGCTAGGATATCAAGCGGTTTCACTCGCTGCAGGAGTCAGCATGACGTCGTCCCCTTATCAGTCACCGGGTACGGATCCCTACATTGAGCCAGCCGGCTACCTGAAGGGCGGCAAGCCGCTCTGGAAAGCATTCTGGTTGGTACATTTCCTTGGGCTTGTGCTCGTCTATGTGGTTCTTCGTTTCGGTGTGCTGGAGCACTTCGCCGTACCGATCCTTGAGCTGGTGCAACGCTGGGACGCGCAGTTTTTGGGCAGGGCAGGTTGGTACGTGTTTGCGCTCATCGCGCTGCCGCCGCTGTTGATATATGCCTGCTTCAGCCTGGTGGTGGTCTGGCGTTGTGGCCGCAATACCCGCTGGTTCGCCTGGACGATACTGGCGCGCACGGTGGTTGTGTTGACTGCCCTGTTTCTGGCCTGGGCGGTTGCGATGTGCGTCTGGAGGATTGTTTCCTGATCACAGGCGCTGCCGTGATCAGGGCGCGGGCGCCATCTGCATCATGCGTATCAGCGGTGCGTATTCGGCGTGGCTGACGGGGGTTATCCCTGATGCATCCTGGGAGGCGAGGAAGGTCGCCAGGCCATCCAGCTGGGTGAGCATGGCGGTGCGGATGAGGGCCTTGAGCGCTGGGCACAGGTTCGCACTGAAGACGTAAGGGTCGTAGTAGATGTCATCCGAACGCCACAGTACGTTGAAGGTGTCGCGCTGGATTTTTCCGCTGTTCAGGTAGTCATCGGCGCGCACGCTGGCGACGAAAGCGGCATCGACCCTGCCGTCCAGCAGCGCGTCCAGGGATTTGTCATGGGAGCCGGTGTAGACCACCGAGCCAAAGAACGTCGATAGCGGCACGCCTTGCTGCGCCGAGAACTCGGCATTGGGCACCACGCTGCCGGAGGTGCTGGCCGGATCGCTCAGGGCCACCCGTTTGCCGCGCAGTTCTGGCAGGTCTGTGGCGGTTTCACGACGTGTCAGCAGCAATGCCTGGTAGTGGTGGCCGGCGGGGGTGAAGTAGCCGGTTTTTATGGTCAGGCTGGCGAAGGGTTCGATGCGTGGATCGCGCTGGTGGGCCAGTACGTAGGAAGCCGGGCCGAGCCAGGCGATGTCCACACCACCCGAAACGATGGCGTCGACCACGCTTTCGTAGGACGACGCCGCAACGATCTCTACTGGCATGGCCACCACGTCGCTCAGGCGATCGAGCAGTGGCTGATGCTCCTTCATCAGCACTTCCATGCTCTTTTTGGGGATCACCCCGATGCGCAGGCTTTGCTGCGAACAGTTGGCCTGGGCATGAGTGGTCAGCGCTAACGCCAGCAGCAGGCCGACCATGTACTTTATTGTTCGCATGGGGGCTCCGCAGCGTTGATGAAAGGGGCGTATTCGCGCAGTTGTGCCGCCGTCATCGGGCGGCTGAAATGGTATCCCTGAGCGAGATCACAGCCAGCCAGGCGCAGGCATACCAGTTGCTCGCGGGTTTCCACGCCCTCGGCCACGACCTCCAGCCCAAGGCGTTTGGCGAGGATGATGGTGGACGTGACGATGGGGCTGTCGTCATGGCTATTGGAGAGCTGGGCGATCATCGTTCGGTCGATCTTCAATCGGTTGAGCGGCAACGACTGCAAGTGCGAGAAGCCGGCGTAGCCCTGTCCGAAATCGTCGAGGCTGATGCTCAGGCCGGCATCGCGCAGTCGACTGAGGTTCTCGATGGCCTGGCCTTCCTGATCCAGCACCGCAGTTTCAGTGATTTCCAGTTCCAGGCTGCCCTGCGGGATGCCGTAGCGCTGCAGCTCGCCCAGCAGGCGCTCGCTGAAATCTGCCTGGCGCAATTGCAGCGGCGAGACGTTGACCGCCAGCCACGCTTGCACCCCTAACGCTTGCCAACGAGCCAGTTCTTCATAGGCCAGGCGCAGCACCTCCCAGCCCAGGGCGACGATGAAACCGCTGCGTTCGGCCAGGGTGATGAAACGGTCCGGGTAGAGCAGGCCGAACTCCGGATGCTGCCAGCGCACCAATGCTTCGTAGCCTTCCACGCGCATTGAGTCGAGGCGAATCTGCGGTTGGTAGTGAAGGACGAACTGACGCTCCTTCAGCGCCAGGCCAAAGGCCTGTTCCAGCGAGAACTCCTCGATATCGACCTTGTTCAATGAGGGATCGAAGAAGCGGTACTGGCCGCGCCCAGCTTGTTTGGCGGAGTACATCGCGGCGTCGGCACAGCGGATCAGCTCGTCCACGACCTGGCCGTCACGGGGGCAGATGCTCACGCCAATGCTGGGGCTGGTGTTCAGCTCGTGTTCGTCCAGCGAGTAGGTTTCCGAGAGCTTCTTCACCAGGGTTCGTACCCAGGCGCCGATCTGCTCCTCGCTACGCTCGCCGGCCAGCAGGACGACGAACTCGTCGCCGCCAAACCGTGCGGCCTCGTCGCCCGGCTCGAGGGCGCGACTGATACGGCCTGCCACCGCCTGTAACAGCAGGTCGCCGACTTTGTGGCCCAAGGAATCGTTGATCGACTTGAAGCGATCCATGTCGATGAACAACGTTGCCATCAACTGACGTTTGCCGCGCTGTTCGGTGAGCGCCCGAGCCGCCACTTCCATGAACTGGCGACGGTTGTGCAGGCCGCTGAGGTGATCCGTGGCCGCGGCGTGGCTGCTATGTCGGTGCTCTTCCTCAAGGCGGTTGATCAGTTGCTGGTTGATCTGCTGGGCGTGCTCCAAGGCGATAAACGCCTCCTGACGCTTGCCCAGCACGCGCCAGGTCCAGAGCAGCCCGGTGAGGATCAGCAGTGTCATGCTCACGTTCAGCCAGAACTGGCGATCATAGGTGAGCCGCGATGGGGCGAGGATTTCCTCCTTGCGCTGGCTCATCGTTACCGTGAAGCCGCGTTGCGGTACGCGTCGGTAAAGGCTCTGGTATTCACCGTCAGCACTGAACTGGCGGTGCCGCCCCGATAGCTCGTCGCTGTCTGGCAAGTCAGGGGTCAGCGCTGCACCGTCCACCACCACGCCACTGCTGCTGATGCGCAGGCGCTCCCGTCCGGCGCTGTCTAGCAGGCGCATCAGGCCGCTGCCGCCGAGGTCGATGTTCTGCAGCAGCACGGCCAGATAACCGATATCCAGCTGCACCAGCAGAATACCCTCGAGTGAGCGTGTCGTCGGATCGGTAAGAGGCAGTAGGAAGGGCAAGCGCCAAGTAAGCTGCGATTCGCTTTTCAAGAGAGGCAAAAGCGGTTTGAAGCCATGGCGAGCGATATGCGCGTTCAGGAGCGTCAACCATTCTTCCGGCAGTTGCGGTGGCTCGTCGGTGTGGCTGGAAGAAAGCGCTCGACCCCTGCTGTCGTAGAGGCTCATGCGCTTGAGCACCGGGTCTTCGGCGAGCATGCGCACCAGGTTCCAATGGCTCTGTCTCTGGTCACGTAGATCGATCTGCGCGACTCGGCCAATGGCCTGAGCGCGATCCACCAGTTGGCTGAGATTTTCCGCAGCCATGGTCGACAGGTTCAGGTGTTCGGCGGCCTTGGCGGCGAGCGCTTCTTGCTGTGAGGTGTCTTTCTGCTGCAGATACAGGCCCCACAGAAAGGCGAGGGTGATGGCGCATAAGGCCAGGAGCATTAGCTGCAAGAAGCTCAGGGATGACACAAAACGACGGATCACCACTGTTCATCCCACTCAATCAGTGGTGGCAAATTAATACTATCTGATGACGTTTTCGTGACATATGGATAGGTCTCGGCTCACGAGCGGTCTACTGGGCTCGAGAGCATGCCAGGCATGGTCGTTTTCGATGCCTGTCGGTCGAATCACTGATGTGAGCACGGGAGGATGGAAAATGAGCGAAAAATTACGGGTCTTGTTCGTCTGCGTGGCCAACGATGCACGCTCGCCCATGGCCGAAGCGTTGTTACGTCACCTGGAGAGCGAGCACTTCGAGGCGCACAGTGCCGGCACCCAACCGGGGCAGCTCGATCCACGGGTCATCACGACGCTGGAGCACGCAGGTGTAAGCTCCGAAGGGCTGCGCAGCAAGTCGATAGACGAGTTTGCCGGGCAGCACTTCGACTACCTGATCGACCTGTGCGACAAATCCTCGGACGAGCCGCTGTTGTTGCCATCGTCCAAGGAAGCGCTGGTGTGGAATTTCGCCGATCCCACAGCTGACGAGCACGACGACGCCTTTCGCCACACCTTTCAGGAAATCAGCGAGCGCGTGCGCATGTTTACCCTGTTGAAGAACAAGGTCGTCAACGCCTAGCTGACGTGTTGGGTGTGGCAGGGGAGGCGCAGCCAGGGCTGCGCCTTTGGTGCGGGGGCTGCGACATGTGCCGCTTGCCCGTCATGACAGGCTCAGCGCCGCAAGCCGGATAGCAGCTCACGAAAGCTGGCGATCGCGTCTGCCGACGCCTGCTGTGGATCGTCCGCACCGGCAATCCACAGTGACGCATTCAGTGCTGCGCCGTTGACGAGGTAGGCGGTCGCCCGCGCATCCACCGGCTTGATGACGTTCTGCTCGATCAACGCCTCAATGCTCTGCATGGTGCTTATCAGGCACGCGCTGTGGCTGGCCGCCCGCGCCGGTTCGCCAAGAACGGCCGGGCCATCGAGCAGCACGATGCGTCGAATTTCCGGCTCGAGCGCCAGCCTGATCCACTCGACACTCTCCTCGACGAAGCCTTCCCAAGGCGAGCTCGCCTGCTCCACGACCGCTCGCAGCCGCGCAGATGATTCTTCGTCGATCTGGGCGATGACGGCTTCCAGCAGGCCTTTCTTGCCACCGAAATGGTGGTACAGCGCGCCGCGCGTCAGTTCGACATCGGCAGTCAGATCTTCCATGGCCGTATCGGCGTAGCCCTTCTCGGCAAAGGCCTTGCGCCCGGCAGCGATCAGCTTGCTGCGGGTTGCCGCGATCATATCCGCACGTTTTTGCCGCGCCATTGCGCTCTCCTTATCGATCGGTGCATTGACATGCAGTGTGTATGTTAATACATTAATTGCATACATTGTGTATGTGAGTGTGGCGACAAGCCGCTCAATCGGTAACGTGATCAACCCTGAGCAGGAGAACGAAATGAACATGGCATCGAATCAGCAGGTCGTGCTGGCCGCGCGTCCAGATGGAGATTTGCAACTAACGGACTTGCGTCTGGAGGATGTGGCAGTGCCAATTCCAGGGGAGGGCGAGCTGCTGCTGGAAACCATTTACTTGTCGATCGATCCCTACATGCGCTGGTGGATGAGGGCCGAGAAATCTTATAACGACCCTATCGAGATCGATCAGGTCATCGTCGGGGCGACGGTATCGCGTGTCAGGGAGTCCCGGCATCCCGACTGGCAGGCGGGTGATTGGGTGCTGGCCTTCTCCGGCTGGAAACGCTTTGCCCTCTCGGATGGAAGCGACCTGCGTCGCCTCGATCCGAACCTGGCACCGCCTTCCACCGCCCTGGGTGTGCTCGGCATGACCGGTTTCACGGCTTATGCGGGGCTGCGCAACATCGGCAAACCGAAACCCGGCGAGACCGTGGTGGTCGCCGCGGCGAGCGGGGCGGTCGGCTCCATGGTCGGACAAATCGCCCGCTTGCGTGGCGCCCGGGCAGTTGGCATTACCACCGGAGCGCACAAGCTCTCCTACACGAAGGACGAACTGCATTTCGATGCGGTGGTTGATTACAACGCGCCGGACTTCGCCGAACAATTGGCGAAAGCCTGCCCGGATGGCATCGATGTGTACTTCGAGAGCGTCGGTGGAAAGATTTGGGATGCAGTACTGCCGCTGCTGAATACTTACGCCCGCGTGCCTGTCTGCGGCGTTATCTCCCAGTACGAGAAGCCCTCCGGTGCACAGGAAGTCACCGATCGCCTGCCCAACACCATGGCTCAGATCATGGGCAAGAGCCTGACTCTGCGTGGTTTCATCCAGACGGAATACGCCGAAGAGCAAATGGCCGATTTTCTTCAGGAGGCGGGGCAGTGGGTTGCTGACGGCAAATTGAGCTATCGCGAGCAGGTTACCCATGGTCTGCACACGGCACCGCAAGCCTTGATCGACCAGCTCAAGGGCCGCAATTTCGGCAAGACGATCGTTCAGGTCGGCGAACCGTAAGCTGGCGCAACGGCTGTCGATGCGCAAAGCCGCCTGCATCGGTAAGTGGCCTGGTGGTCGATTGCAGAGCCGTATACAACTCAATGGGCGCCGTCATCGGCGTCTTTCTGACGCTAGGGGTCGGGTGGGTTCCGATCCGGCCAGAGTCTTCACGCCGCATGCGTAAGGGGTGGATAGAAGGAGAACCCGGATCCTATTCCACGGCTGCCTTACGACTCTCGCAGTATCTCTATGAACGCGCGCAGGCCTGCTGGCACGTGGCGGTTGTTGGGGTAGTAGAGAAACAGGCCGGGGATCGGCGGGCACCAGTCTTCCAGCACGCAGGTCAGCCTGCCGTCATCCAGGTAGGCTCGTGCGAAAGGCTCCGGCACGTAAGCGATACCCAGGCCGTCGGCTGCGGCCTCGACCATCAGCTGACTGTTGTCCAGGGTCAGAACGCCAGGCACATCGACTGCCACATCCCGGCCCTGCCTGTGGAATTCCCAGCGATACAGTTTGCCGCTGGGCAGACGCTGGCGGATGCATTGGTGCTGGCCAAGGTCATCCGGCGTTTGCGGCGCGGGCCGGGCGCGCAGGTAATCGGGCGAGGCCACGGCGAGAAAGCGCAGGTCGCTGCCTACAGGAATCGCGACCATATCCAGCGGCACCGCTTCCCTTAACCTGATCCCGGCATCGAAGCCCTGTTCGACGATATCGACGAGGCGCCCTTCGGCCACGAGGTCGAGTTCGACGCCGTCATGCCGGGCGAGAAATTCCGGCACCACGGTTTGCAGCAACAATCTGATCGCACCTTCGCTGCCATTGATGCGCAGCTTGCCGAGGATTCGTCCCTGTGGCCCGGCGACATCTTCGAGCGCCGCCTCCAGATCACTCAACAGCGGGGCCAGACGCAGGAGCAGACGCTCGCCACTCTCGGTCAGCGAAACACTGCGCGTGGTGCGGTGCAGCAGGCGAGTGCCCAGCCGCTGCTCGAGGCTGCGTACCGTATGGCTCAGCGAGGAACGGGTGACGCCCAGTAGATCCGCTGCACGGCGGAAGCTGCGGTGTTCGGCCACCGCCTGGAAAGCGCGCAGATCAGTGAGGGTTGGTTTGCTAATTGGTGATTTCATTTCACCTCTTCATGCTATTTGGTGGTTATTCACACAATAATAATAGTGCCATAGCCTGAGCCTTCTTATTAGCCACTCGCTTTGCTTCAGGAGGTTTCTCATGGCCAAGACATGGCTCATCACAGGTACATCGACCGGCCTCGGCCGCCTGCTCACCGAACGTCTGCTGGCGCGTGGCGACCGTGTGCTCGCCACATTGCGCCGACCGGGAGCGCTGGATGATCTGCTGGCGCTGCACGCCGATCGTCTGCAGGTGCTGACGCTCGACGTGACCGATACTGCGGCGATAAGGGCAGTGGTCGCCGAGGCGTTCGAGTCCGCTGGACGCATTGATGTTGTGGTCAGCAACGCCGGTTATGGGCTGTTCGGGGCGGCGGAAGAAGCCAGCGACGAACAGGTCGAGCGGCAGATTGCGACCAATATGCTCGGCTCGATCCAGCTTATCCGCGCGGTGCTGCCGCATTTGCGCGGGCAGGGCGGCGGCCGTGTCGTCCAGGTATCGTCGGAGGGTGGCCAGATCACTTACCCGAGCTTCAGCCTGTACCACGCCACCAAATGGGGGATCGAAGGCTTCGTCGAGTCTGTGGCCAAGGAGGTCGCGCCCTTTGGCATCGACTTCATCATCGCCGAGCCGGGGCCCACCGCCACCAACTTCGCGCAGGGGCTGGATCGCACCGAGATCATGGCCTGCTACGAGCAGACCCCGGCAGGCGACGTTCGCCGCGCCCTGGCGTCAGGCGACTTCGTCATCAAGGGCGACGCACTCAGAACCGTCGATGCCATGATCATGGCCGCAGACCTGCCTTCCCCGCCACTGCGCCTGGCGCTGGGCAGTACCGCCTATGCCTCTATCAGCCGGGGTCTGCAGGAAAGACTGGATGAGCTCGAAAGCACGAGAGACGTCGCGCTCTCGGCGGACGTTGCCTCCTGAATCGGAGCCAGGCAATTCATCGGTCTTGCTTGCGCAGGCGGCTTGAATCAGATGACACCACCAACCGAATCCATTCGAAGCTGCCAGCCGTCAGGAGACGGCCGGCGAATATCACCCTATGACGACACCACCGGCAGATACACCGTGAAAACGGCACCTCCCGCAGCGGCGTCTGTCACGGTGATACGGCCCCTGTGAGCGCGCACGATTTCCTCTACCAGATGCAGCCCGAGGCCATGGCCGGGTTTGTCGGTCTTGCCCCGGTAGAAGGGGTGGAAGATATGCTCGCGGTCTTCGCTGGCTACGCCTTTGCCCTGGTCGGTGACAGCCACGGTGCCGCGTGGCGTTACAGTGATGCTGATGGTGCCGGTGGCTTCGCCATGCACGAGGGCGTTCTGTACCAGGTTGGTTATCACACGGCTCAGTGCACTCGCCTGGCCAAGTACCCAAACGGGCTGGTCGGGCGCATTGAGTACCAGGTCATCACAACGGGACAGGGCCACGGGGGCGATGTCGGAAACGATGTCGCGGGCTAGTGCGACGAGATCGACGCGGACGAATTCGACCTGTGGGGACTGCAACCGCTGCAAATCCAGCAACTGTTCGGCGACGGTGGCCAGACGGCTCAGGTCGATGAGCAGAACCGGCTTCAGTGGGTGCGACGGCATACCGTCGATGCGTGCCATGAGCACGGCGATGGGCATGCGTAACTCATGGGCGGCGTCGCGCAGAAATCGGTCACGGGCGTGGTAGGCCTTGCTCAGCCGCTCCATGGCGGCATTGAAGGCGCTGACCAGCGGGCGGATCTCCCGGGGCACGGAGTCTTCCGTCAGGTGAGCATCCGGGGTGGATATATCGAGGGCGGAGGCCTCTTTGGTCACCCTCCGCACACCTCGGGTCGCGTGCAGCACGACGATGGGCGTCGCGAGCAGCGTGAACAGGATCAGCGGCGTCAGAAAGTAGGGGCTGAGCAAGCCGGTGGCGAGAAAGATCAGGTTCATGAAGTTCGAGGTCGCCACTCCGCCAACCATGATATGAACCTGCTGCCCTTGTATCGGCTTGACCTCGATGCGCATCGTCAGTTTGTGCTGCTCTGGCAGAGCACGCATTTGCGAGACACCCAGCAAGGGCAGGCTCTGTTCCAGGGCCTGATACTCGGATGGGACGCTGCCCAGTTGCTGGCGATGGCCATTGGCATCGCGGATGGTGACCCAGAGATCCGGGTTGGCGGCCTGCAAGTCACGCAGCTCAGCGGTGGGCTCGAACGACAGGCCCTGTGGTTGTACCGAAATGGCCCCTACCAGGGTGTCGATGACCGAGTCGTTCATGAAGGTGAATCGGTCGTCGATGATGTAGTACAGCGTGCCCGCAATCGAGGTCATCAGAACCACCACCTGCATGAGGCACAGCGACCAGAGCAGGCGGCCGATCAGTGAGGGGCTGTGCAGTACTTTCATTGGCCTTCCTTGAGCAGATAGCCGACGCCACGAATCACCGCGATCTCGACCCCTGCGTCGGCTTCCTTCAGTGCGCGACGCAGCTTCGAGACATGGGCATCGAGCGCGTTCGACTGGATTTCGTCGGCCAGGCCGTAGACCGCTTCATGAAGGTTTTCTCGCAGCACGGTTCGCCCTTGGCGATAGATCAGGGCCTCCAGAATCAGCAGCTGGCGCCGGGGTAGATGAAGCGGCAGGCCATCGACGATGGCCTCACTGGCGGTGAAGTCGAAAGACAGCGCGCCAAGGGTGGCGGTAGGCAGAATGACTGTTGCCGGGCGCCGAGCGATGGCCCTTATGCGGGCCAGGAGTTCGTCGGCGGCAACGGGTTTGACCACGTAATCGTCCGCCCCACCATTCAGGCCATCGACCCGTTCTGCGATTTCCCCGCGGGCGGTCAGCAGCACGATCGGCAGGGCGGGCGACAGGCGCCGGGCGGTGGTAATGAAGTCGAGACCATCGCCATCGGGCAGGCCGCGATCGAGGAGCAACAGATCGTGCACATGCAGGCGCAAGGTCATCGCCGCTGCGGCGAGCGAATGAACCATGTCCACGATCAAGCCATGGCGCCCCAACGCTGCCTGCAGGGCCTGGGCCATAGGTAAGTCATCTTCGACCAGAAGGATTCGCAAAGCCGCTTCACCGCACCGTTTCACCGAGGCGCCATAGTAGCGGAGCGCAAAAGTTTGCGACGCAATGTTCAGGCAATGTTCGGCGGTGACTATGCCAGGACAACTGCTCCCAGGGATCGGGGCTTCATGCGTCGCAGCGGCTTTCTCTGCCTAGCCGGTGCACAGATCCTGCCGGGACATGTGCTACCTGCAGATCTGTGCCAGCAGAGCACCGCAACTGTTAGGTAGGGCTGATCATGAGTCGGACTCTTGTGGTATTCGGTGCGCAGAACAGCGCAGGTGCATTGGCCGCTCGCCAGTACGGCAATGACGGCTACGACGTGGTGCTGGTGGCCGATGACGCGCAGTGCGTGCGCGCACTGACGACCGTGCTGGAAAGCGAAGGCATCTCGACACGAACCTTCACCGGCGACGTCTCCAGCCCCGAGCACGCCAAGGCGATGATCAGATCCATCCGCAGCACGGTCGGCCCTATCGATGCGGTGTACTACGGCCTCGATCCGCTCAATACAGCTGACTACGCCGCCGCATTGAACCCGGACAGCGCCACCGAAACATGCGCGCTTACCTACCTGAGCATGACTGCCGTGGTGGACGAAGTGCTGCCAGAAATGCGCTCGCGCAAGTCGGGCGCCATCCTGGTCGAGCGCAACGACACTGAAGTGGCCACACCGCCGAACCCTGGCGATAAAGACCCAGCGACCGCGGCGTGCAGCTATCTGCAAGGCCTTCGGCAGGAGCTGGCCTGCGAGGGTGTACATATCGGCATGCTCAGCATTGGCTCGCTACTCTGTCGGCATAATGCCGGTTTCACGCAGCAGAGCAGTGGCCTTCTCGCCAAGCCATGATCATGTAGCCTTGCAGGGGGCGAATCAGAAGATCCCCACATAGGCCTCACCTCCAAGGGGTGGTCGCCCGCCAGGCACGTTAAAACCGCGATAGCGACTGATGCTTCTTGCCCTTGCCAGGACGCCAACCCTGCATAGTTGCCTGCAGCGACAATCCAGCCTTACTCGCTGAGTGCTTATTGCAAGCGCAACCCTGTGCCTGGCCGCTGGCGTGCGAGCGATCCGTGCTCAAGAAGGCCATGTTCGGCAATACTCACTTTTCAAGATTCTCGTCCTCGGGCCGATGCAGTGATACCTACTCTGGAGTCCTTGTCGTGTTCAACTCTCGCCTCAAACAAATCAACAGTGAGCTGGAAGCTCGCTTAGCGATGCAGGAGGAGGTAAGGGAGAACCTCGAAAAGGAAATGATCATCATCCAGCTCAGCGCGGATGGCCGCATCGAGCGTGTCAACGAGCTGTTCCAGAACGAACTCGGCTACCGGGCCGGGGAAGTCGAGGGGCAGTACCTGACCCAGCTATCGCCGTCGGAACTGGCCCGTGACCCGCACCAGTTGCGCGCGCTCTCCGCGATCAAGGAGCGTCGCCATTTCAACGGTGCCTTGCGCTTGCTGGGCAAGGATGGCCAGCACGTATGGCTGCGTTCTGTGGTCATTCCCATGAGCGATCATTTGAGTGGCACAAAGCAGGTGGTCATCCACTCCAGCAACCTGACGCGCACCATCGAGGCGTCGCTGGAGAACGAGAGCCTGGTCAAGGCGCTGCTGCGCTCGACGGCGGTAATCGAATTCAGCCTGGACGGTACGGTCATCACCGCCAACGATTCCTTCCTGCGCGGCATGGGCTACAACCTCGCGCAGGTTGTGGGCAAGCACCACCGCATGTTCTGCACCGCCGAGGAGAGTGCCTCGGAGGGCTATCGTCAGTTCTGGGAGCGCTTGCGCCGCGGTGAATTCGTCGTCGCGCGCTTCCGCCGCATCGACAGCAGCGGTCGAGACGTCTGGCTGGAAGCCTCCTACAACCCCATCACCGATATTCACGGCAAGCTCTACAAGGTGGTGAAGTTCGCCACCGTGATCACCGAGCAGGTGAACCTGGAAAAAGCCGTCGCCCAGGCCGCCAACCTGGCCTACAGCACATCGCTGCAGACGGACACCAGCGCCAGCAAGGGCCGTGAGGTCATCCGTAATACGGTCGAAGTGCTGCATCGCCTGGCCAGCTCGATGGAGAACGCCACCCAGGGTATTCAGGCGCTGGATCAGCAGGGCCAGATGATCGAAGCCATCGTCAAAGCCATCAGCGGCATCGCCGACCAGACCAACCTGCTAGCGCTCAATGCCGCGATAGAAGCTGCACGTGCGGGTGAGCAAGGCCGTGGTTTCGCCGTGGTGGCAGATGAAGTCCGTCAGCTCGCTTCAAGGGCCCTCGAAAGCCACCCAGGAAATTGTCGGCGTGGTGCAACAGAACCAGGAGCTCGCCTCCAATGCTGTCGACGTGATCAACCGCAGCCGCGAGCTGGCCGATGAAGCACTGACCCTGGCCAACGACTCCGACACCGTGATCCAGGATATCCAGAAGGACGCCGAGTGCGTCGTCGCCGCCGTGAGCCAGTTCTCCAGCCAGGTCTCGAACTGACGCAAAGCGCTCGGTGAGGGCCTGCGGGTGACTCATCGAGCGCTTCTGATCGAGCCCGCCAAGCTTGGCAATACCCGACCCAGCCTTGAGTCGTTCGCTCTAGTGGACTTCTCGTGGGCGCTGCATAAGCAACTGCCAGAAACGACAAGGCCACGCATTTTTGCGGGGCCTTGTGTCGTATGGTGCGGCACCAAGAGCTAAAATTTATTTTATCTGTCTGATTTTAATGAAGTTTTCATGGTTGTTTATATCGTCTTATCCCTTCAAATATCCTTTATCCTGGCACTGATCGAATGCGTTCTGTTTAGCTATGCCTGAGCGTATTGGATTGCTTTACTAGGGTGTGGTGTAGACATGCTGACTCACTTCGTCAGATACGCTCAAAACACGATTTAGAGATTATTAATGGAAGAAGAAATCATCTTGGTACATGACGGCGTCGTTTATGCCGCGTCCTACACAGACTTAGGCGACGAAATACTGGTGCTGCTTCCAGACGGAACTCAGCGCACCACGATTCTACGAGGCCTCACTCCTGAGTCAGCTGCGATGACCCACCTGCGTGGCTATGTTAGCTCTCTGAACGTGGGGCCTAAGTGACGTTGATGATTAGTATGTTACGGCTGCGGCCCTGCGGGTTGTGCGAGAAATCTCGCCAGGCGTCGTTGGAGGACTTGGCAAGGGAAAACGCGGACGGCCAGTCCATTCCCCCACCTAGTGGATAGCTGCCTAGCCTGGCGAGATTTCTCGCAACAACGCGGCTCGGGTTGAAACGGCAACAGACCTAGAGCCGGTTGGTCACGGCAATCGCCTTGTTTCGAATACAGGCTTTTCCTGAGTGGACAGGAAGGTTCACTGGCAATCGTTCTCCACCATACCGCTCTGGAGAAATCCACCACGCTTACCAAGTCCCATCGACCACTTCTATCCATGCAGTGGCCCACTGATCGAGCGAAGCACGTCATGAATGCTTACCGAGTAGCTCGACGGGCGTCGTAAGGATAGTGGCAAATTGACTCTTTTCGAGTCATGATCAGACCTGTGTTTGTGCAAGCGCGTCAAACAGTGCCAGCCTATGCCTTAGGCAAAACCAAGGATCGGATCAGTGTCGTCACCTGCAGATAGTCCGCCGTCGCTCAGTAGTGTTATCCAGAAACTCTTGGATAAATCACCATTGGATCGTTTTGTTAAGTGTGTCGTGGATTTAACGAGCGTTCCTCCCTATAAGGCTCCACGGGTCGCACTTCTGCATGTACGATTCAAGGAAGATATTCCCAGTATAAGAGCTTTTTCCGACTTCCTTGGAAATCAAGCGGCGAATTATGCACTGAGTCGTCGACGCCGAGATGCATACCAAGCTCAGATGGCATCAGCGCAAAACGGCGATGTGTCAGCTGCGCAAGAACTCAGCCGGGCTGTTAGAAAGGCATTCATTGAGTTTCGACAGGCTAACCCATCTAGAGCCAGCGAGGTGGGTGAAGTACTCGCATACTGCGTCGCCGTACACCACCTTCAGGCCTCTCAACTAATTGCCAAGATGGCCTTGAAAACCTCCAATAACATGCCTGTTTATGGCCTCGATGGTATTCACGCATCCGTAGTCAACGGTGAGCTGAATGTTTTCTTTCTTGAGTCCAAGCTCGCAGGTACCGCCGCCAGTGGTACTGCTGACTATGCAGACTCCGTTTCTGGCTTTCTCAAAGATGACGGGCAATATGAGCATGAGTACGGGCTGGTAACCAGCTTAGGAAATCTTGATGTACTGGATCCAGCTGATAAAGATCTGATGCTAAATTATCTGGACGTATTTGGTAATCCCAATGCTCCCAAGCGTGAGCGATCTGTCGGGGTAGTCTGTTATTCAGAGGTCAAGCATTTTGCGAACAAGCTTGAAGTCGATGACGGCCCGTTATCCAAGCATGAGGATTATTTCGGGGAACTGTATAAAGGAGACTTAAACAGACATTTTACTAACCTCGATAACCAGCTAGGTGTTAAGGGAGTCGATCCAAATAAATGCATGGTTTATTTGGTGGCTGTACCTGATGTCGATGAGCTAAGAGAAATGTTTTACGAGTCGATAGGGATAGCGAGTTTGGATTCTGATGTCCCTCTAACTTCGCCCTCAGCAATTAAGGGTGGAAAAATATGAGTACTTTTGCAGCAGAACTCTCGTCGAGGTTTGCAACGAATGAGAAGTTTAAGTTTGCACTAAGCCATCTCCAAGCTTGTGGTGCGGCCAGTGTACTACCTGACTCAATTATACAACCCCATGGATTGCCTGATAATGACGCAATCGGAAAAATGCTTTATTGCGCATCAGTATTTGCACAATCTGGGGTTGAGTCGCATATCAGCTTGGCTCAAACGATAGCTTTTAATGCCATGTTAATATCGCAGGAACCGGGGGTGCTTGAACGGTGTGCGGCGATACTGACTGAAATTGGGAATTTTCCTAGTTTAATTTATGCTGAGGAGCGGTTCTCTACGAAGCCCTCAACCTTATTAGGAATGATCCAGAGGAATGTTGTCGAGCAGCTAAATACAGTTGAAGTAGCAGGGGCGGCCATTGCACTAACCGATTATCAGCGGAAGGTGTGGGGCTCTCTCCAGAGTGGGAAGTCTTTAGCTATTTCTGCACCTACCTCCGCTGGAAAGTCATTCTTGGTAATTGAGCATCTTTGTAGAGATGCCTTGACGCTTCCATCTTACGTGTTCGTCTACATTGCGCCTACGCGCGCCCTATTGTCTGAAGTTCAACTGAAAGTAAAAGAGCGGCTTTCAAGCGATTTGGCTATTCGTGTTACAGATATTCCTACTTTTGAGAACTTGCCGCGGCAAGTCTTCGTGCTTACCCAGGAGCGGTTCAAAGCCCTTCTTTCGATAACCTCATCCCCAATAAAACTTGTAGTCGTAGACGAGGCCCAAAATTTATCAGATGGGGCCCGAGGGATGATACTGCAGGATTGCATTGAACAGTGCTACTCCCGTGATCAGAAAACGCATGTGGTTCTGCTCGCACCCGGGGCTCAAGGTTTTGAAACTGCATTAGATAGTTTGGGGATATCTGGAGTTTCAGAAGTCAGCACCTCTGTGTCCCCCGTCCTGCAAAACCGTATCGTGGTATCAAAAACACCAGCTCTAAATCAGCTAGACTTTAAGTTACTCAACTCTCATGGAGGCTCTCATATAGGAAGTATGCCGTGCAGCGTTGGCCTTGACTTGGTTGAAAGCAGGCTCGCTGCTGTAGCACTAGAGTTGGGGCGCGGCGGTGGATCTTTGATATATGCAAAAACGCCTACTGAGGCCGCAACTATTGCCGGTTCAATTGCCATAGGTTTAGATCATGTTGACAATAATGAACTCGCCACCTTTATCAAGGAACATATACACCCCGAGTATCACTTAATAGGAATGGTTAAAAAAGGGGTGGCATTCCATTATGGGCAGATGCCATCCCTGCTGCGTGAAGCCATTGAGTCCGCGTTTCGTGCCGGCACGATCAAATTCCTTGTGTGCACTACAACCCTGTTTCAGGGTATCAATCTTCCAGCTCGAAATGTATTTATAAGTACGCCTGCCAGAGGGCGCGGTCATAGCGTGATGCTGGATCCAGCTCTGCTTTGGAATTTTGCCGGTAGAGCCGGGCGCATGGCCAAAGATATCGTCGGGAACGTATTCCTCATCGATTATGATGATTGGAGTGCTCAGCCAATGGACATTTTTTATAAGTTTACTATCAAGTCTGCGCTTTCTGAGTTTGTAACTGAAAACTACAAGGATGTTGTTACAGTGCTAAGTAAAGGGAAGCTTGAATCCAAACCTAGAGATGAGTATTCCCGTAATGCAGTTGCTTCAGCCGGTATTCTTGTTAGTAAATCTCGACAAGGAATAGTTAAGGAATATCTTGATAGGATCGCGCCGGACTTAAATTACTTTGAGTTGCAGGATCTTCAAAATGCAGCTGATGAAGCTTCTAACGACCTCAAGCTACCCCAGCACGTTATAGAAGGGAACTGGACATTAGATTTGTTCGCTCTGGATAGGTTGATGGCTCACCTCATCAAGCGGCTGAAGGATGGCACTATCGACGAAGTGGTACCTAAAAATCCAGCGGATTTAGGTAAGAAAGCCTTTGCTCATTACAAGGAAATATTCAATATACTTTTCAGGTATATAAAAGGGTTTGATAAAAATTTCGGTGGCTACGTAGCCCGTATTGCAGTTAAGTGGATGGAGGGAAAGCCCTATCCAGTAATTTTAAAGTATGAGGTGATAAGCGAAAGACGTCGGATTAACAAGAAACGTAACCTAGAGAAGCTTAATTTTAATACCATTCCAGGCTACAAGGCTAAGGTTATCGCAGATGCTAATCCGAGTAAGGTCATCAAGAGCGCGTTTGAAACCATTGAAGACGTCATTCGGTTTCAGCTTGTGCAGATGGGTAAGGCCTATACTGATATATTGATCCATGTATTTAATGATAATGGCCTGACTCACAGGGTTCCCGAAATTTTTGACTTCGCGCTGGCTCTGGAACTGGGCATCAGCACGAATACAGGGCGCGCATTTCTGGAGTTGGGACTCTCTCGCATTGCTGCTTCTGAGCTTCAAAGAATCATCCCTGATAGCAATCTTGATGTGGCAGCCGCAAGAGAAAAGCTTTTAAAGTTTGACTCGTCACCCTTCAAACTTAGCCCTGTAATTTTGGCAGAAATCGATAAAGTTATTTTTACCTTGAGAACTATTGATACCTTGGCTTCTAGTTAATTTTAGATGAAGAGTAGGAGCTCTTGGTAGCAGAAAATTCCTCGTTTGTGGGAGGAAATAGCAATAGAAAAAGGGGGCAGATTTATTTAATGGCACATCAACCAGCGCCGAAAAATAAATCGATCCCCTTTTCTGTGATTCAGGTACGGTAATTACGGTATATGATTGTCTTTAGTTTTGAATGTTTTATTTATTTATGTTGGACTACTTTTAATTTGATTTCATTTGTTCTTGCCTGCTCCGGGGTTGCCCTGATGGTTGTTTCGCTCGCCCTAGATTTATTTGGTGGGAAGGGTGGTGGGCTTTACTTTAGAGGTGTCAAGTTTTGTATTCCTGGGGCTCTAGTTCAGTTTAGTCAATGGTTGAATATCAATGCGGGTTATTTTCCGTCTCTGTAGATATATGGCACTTGGCTAGTTATGAGTCTTTGATGTTTTCAGGTCAGTGTGGAGAGTGGTGGTTTTGGTTATTTAGCCTTTATCGTTGTTTGGCGTAATTTTTAAAAGTTTCAGTCGGGGGCGTTAATCCCTGCTTCTTCTTCTTTTTGTTGTAGGTAACTTAGAGGAGGGGGCAGATTTATTTAATGGCACATCAACCAGCGCCGAAAAATAAATCTGTCCCCTTTTCTGCAGCTTGCCATACTGCTTGCACCTGCCGAAATGAAGTGTATGGGCAAAAGAATCCTATACCCCCCTTTCAGCACCAGATTTCTCTCCAAAGAGGAGGTGGGCGCAACTAATTCAATGACCATCAATATGGCTGGACGCTGGATCGTAGGATGTGAGCGCGTTGATTATATTTATGAGAAACGCGAAATTCCACTTCGGGGTAGCTAAATGCTACATCCTCACCGGCATGTCCGCTTCCCAATCACAAGCGGACATTTTTTCTGACGCTGCGAGAAGGTTGATTTAACTGTTCCTGAGACGGTTTATCTCGATGATCCAGATTAGCGCATATCCATTCGAACGAGAGCTTAGTCTTTTACTTAGAAAGGAAGCTGTTCTTGAAGTGGTTGATGAGCTAGAGCTCGCTCAAAGAGCGCATTTGCCTGTTTAGCAATCACCAGTGCCCGTACAGACACAAACGCTAAAAAACTGAAAATAGCCCAAAACATACCCCCAAAGATTTTCTGAGTCAGCATAGATGACTGTAGATGCTTCGCATTTTCTTCTTTAGTGAGGATGTCACAAATGACCATTTCGTCATGGGGATCTAACTTAATTTTCTCAATCTTCCCGTCAATGCAGTCCTCCTCCTTTTATTTGCCAGCCGTAGCCATTCCAATCTGTGACCATGGAGGTAGAAGCCCAGATTACAGTGTCTGTTTTCTTTATGGTCAAGAGCGCGGCAGGCAGAAAAGATAAAATAAAAATTATCGTTGCCCCGATGAGAAATGACATAGTAGTTCAGTGGCTGAGCCTATAGCCGAGTAGACATGGCTTATCAAATGAAATGAGGCTCGGATTAAAAAACCTCCTGACCCTAACAACTTCTTCTAACCCGATCCCACGCTCATGAAGCCAAACCAATGCCTCTGTGATCTTCCTTTGGCTTGGGAATCTAATGCCCGTGCTGTAATTGAATTTCTCATGATCGCTTAATTGGCTATATTCATTTTGAAGCATCGTGTTCTGATAGTCTTTCTTTCCACCAAGTAATCGCCAGAGACGATCGTGAATAAATCCTGCGGATCCAGCTCGGGCTCGGACATATAGAAAGGCAAATATCGATATTGTTATCGGGATAATGAAGGCGATGACATCTTTGATTTGAGATGCTGCGGAGAGAAATTCTTCGGTATTCATGCCAATTCCTATGTGATATTGATTGGGGGAAAAAGGGGACAGATTTATTTAATGGCACATCAACCAGCGCCGAAAAATAAATCTGTCCCTTTTCTGCCGTCCCCTTTTCTGCCTCAGAAGGACGCAGAGTGCGTCGTCGCTGCCGTAAGCCAGTTCTCCAGCCAGGTCTCGAGCTGACGCAAAGCGCTCGGTGTGGGCCTGCGGCTCTCATCGAGTGGCCGATTTAAAACATCAAGCCTCGCTTGGCCTGAACCTCGCCTTGAGTCATTCGAGGCGAGGGGGTACGCCTGTTTTTCTGCCGCACTTCAAAAGCCAAAAAAGTGTGAGCGCCGTCGGCCAGAACAGCGTGTTGATGATGTCGTGAATGCTGGCCTGCCAGCGCCAGTATCCGAGGCTTTCTATATCGTCTCGCCTGTCCACCCACTCGCCAGCACAGGCGATGATGAGAACACCCAGCCAGGCAATGTATGGCCTGAGTCGTCGTGTGAAGGCGATCAGCGCCAAATACACCGCCATGCCCACATAAATATGCAGTGCGTCCTTCGACAGCCCGGTTGCCGAGACGATAGCGAGCTTGATGCTTTGTGCGGTTGAGATGTCCACTTGATGTCCCTTGCAGGCAGGCGCCAGGTTTCGTTTTCACCCGGTAACCTTAGTCCTGATCAGCAACTGCGCTCATGCTTGAGTCATTGGCAAGTGTGGTGAGGGTTGCTTCGTGGGCATCTTGTGGGTGCTGCATAAGCAACCGCCAGAAACGACAAGGCCCCGCATTTCTGCGAGGCCTTGTGTTGTATGGTGCCGGCACCAGGAGTCGAACCCGGGACCTACTGATTACAAGTCAGTTGCTCTACCAGCTGAGCTATACCGGCATTTGAGGGTCGCCATTATATCCATTCGTTTGCATGAGTAAAGACGCTTGCGGCAGGTTTTTGCTGCTCTTTTTTTGGCGCCCTGGCGCGGCTTATGCACAAATGCGGGGCGGGTAGATCGTTTTGGCGATCTCTTACGCAGCGTTAAACCGATTTTACAAGAGATTGTTTTATATAGATTTTTCTTATGGTCAAAAAATGATCAGCTTTGATTGAGGCTTGTACAAGGTGGCTTGGCGGCTGTTGCTCAGAATTTGTGAACAGAGTTATCCACAGATTGTGTGCGCAACTCAGGCGCGTTCGGCGAGCAGTAGCAGGTTGCGTGGCGTGAGGTGCGTGGGGCAAAACTGGCCGAGGCGTACGGCATAGCCCTGTTCCTGCAGATACAGCGCGCGGTCGAGTACCAGCCAGAGTTCCAGTGGGCGACGGAACAGGCCGCGCAGCAATTCCAGATTGCGCACTTCGGCCAGGCGCTGCCAGCCGGCTGCTTCGAGAGCCTGCCAATCGCGCTCTTCGGGCGGTGGCAGCCCCTTCAGTTCGGCCAGGTCGCGGCAGTAAGCAGCGAAGCCTTTCTTCAGCCAGGCGGGGGGCAGTGAAGGGGTGGGCAGGTAGTCGTCCACGCCGCGCAATTCGCGCTGCAGCAGGTCGAAGGCCAGACGCCAGGCCATGGACTGATCGCGCTGCTGGCGCACACGGTTGCCGGCGGTGACGGTTTCGCTCATGGGCAGGGCCAAGTCGTCCAGCGACAGGTCGAGTGTCGATTCCTGCGCCGCTGTGGATAACGCCTGGTAGCTGCTCGCAGCGGTGCGGTTGTAGCAGCACGGAGCGATCGCCAATTGCTGGCAGCCTGCCGCGCTGGCCAGGTGCATCAGGCGCACGTGCAGGTCGCCACAGGCATGCAGGGCGACGGGGCTGTGCGTGGCGAGGACTCGTTCGCTGGCAGTGCTGGCGAGCACATCCTGTTCGATGTGCTGTGCAGTTATCCCCAGGCGCTGGCTAAGGTCGCTGCCGCTGACGACCAGGGCGGGATCGTACTCCAGGCAGGTCAACGCCTGGCCGCCATGAGCGAGCACGCGGCCCAGGTGGCCTTTGCCCGCGCACCAATCCAACCAATGCTGCGGCGGGCGATTGAATTGCAGGCTGTCGCTGAAGGCGCGTACCTGCTGCCACTTGCGGCCTGGTACATCTACCGAGAAGCGTGACGGCAGCTCGTGAGGCGCACGCTGGGGCAGGTCGCCAATTTCATTCAGCCATGCCGCCTCGGCGGCCAGCTCGGGAAAGGGCGCAGGAGCGGCCTGCAATGCGGTCGGCTGATTATGGGCTGCTTCGGCCTGTTCAAGCGTGCGACTGCGCAGCCAGTTGCCGAGCTCGGCGTGTCGGTTCTCCCAAGGCAATAGCCGATGGGTGAAGGGGCGTGGTTTCCATAGCGCCTGGTGCGCGCAGAGAAATGCGTCCAGCGCCTGGAAGCGCTGGAGCAGAGCATCGCCACCGAGTGGCTGGAGAGATTGGGATTCGCTCATGATGAAGGGTGGCGGGGCGTGAGCCCCGTCACTTCAGCGGCCCTGGCAGGCGTCGACGCGCAGCCAGCGTTCCAGCAGTTTGAAGACGTTGATCAGCACGAAGGTGATCACCAGATAGAACACGGCGGCGGTGAAGAAGAACTCCATGTTCACATAGGTCGCGCGCGTTTAGCGTGCGTGCCATGCCCGTCAAATCCAGCAGGGTTACGGTACTGGCCAGTGCACTGGCTTTGAGCATCAGGATGACTTCGTTGCTGTAGGCCGGCAGGCCGATGCGTGCAGCGCGTGGCAGGATGATATGCAGCATCGACTGCGCACGTGACATGCCAAGAGCCCTTGCCGCTTCGATCTCGCCCGGTGGCACGGCCTGGATAGCGCCGCGCAGGATCTCGGCGATATAAGCGGTGGTGTGCAAGGTCATGGTGATCACCGCGCACCAGTATGGGTCGCGCAGGTAAGGCCACAGCGGACCCCGGCGCACGGATTCGAACTGCGCCAGGCCGTAATAGATGAGGAACAGTTGCACCAGCATCGGTGTGCCACGGAAGAAGAAGATGTAACCGTAGGGCACGGCGCGCACGTACCACAGGCGCGAGGCGCGGGCGATGCCCATGGGCAGCGCAAGGATAAGACCAGCGATGACTGCCACAGCGAGCAGCTCGAGGGTCAGCAGCGCACCTTCAGCCATTTTCGGCAGGTGTTTGAGGATCAATTCCCAATTCATTGCGTGCTCCTTACGAAGCCGCGCGAGACTCTCTTCTCTAGAAGGTGCAGGCCGATCATGGAGATGATGGTCAGGCTCAGGTAGATGATGGCGGCTACCAGGTAGAAGGTCATGGCTTCCTTGGTTGCGGTGACGGCGATCTGCGACTGACGCATGATTTCAGTTAGGCCGATGACCGAAACCAGCGCAGTGTCCTTCATCAAGATCATGAACAGGTTGCCCAGCCCTGGCATCGCTATACGCCACATTTGCGGCATGGTCACACGCCATAGAATGCGGGTCTTGGACAGCCCCAGCGCCTGGCCGGCTTCGCTATGGCCCTTGGGGATCGCCAGAAGAGCGCCGCGAAACACTTCGGTGGAATATGCACCGAAGCACAGGCCAAGCGCGATAACGCCTGCGGCGAAGGGGCTCAGCTCCAGGCTGCCGACGCCCAGGCTTTCGCCCAGCTCGCGCAGTACGTTCACGGTGCTGAAGTAGATGAGCATCACCCACAGCAGTTCGGGAACGCCGCGCACGATGGTCGAGTAGGTGCCGCCAAGCCATTGCAGGGGCTTGTACGGAGAAGTCTTGGCTAAGGCGCCAAGCAGGCCAAGCACCAAACCGAGGCACAGTGCGCTGAGCGCGAGCTGGACGGTCATCAGGGTGCCGGCTGCCAGGGCTGGGCCGAATCCGGAAAGATCGAAATTCATGGAAACTCAAGCGCCCGCGCCGCCATTGGCGACGCGGGCAGGCTGCTTAGTAGATGCTGAAGGGGAAGTACTTGTCGTTGATCTTCTTGTAGGTGCCGTCGGCAACCACTTCTGCCAGCGCCTTGTTCAGGCGCTCGCGCAGGGCATCACCCTTGCGCACGGCAATACCGATCTTGTCGTTGTCGAATACCGGGTCGCCCTTGAACTCGAAGCTCTTGCCGGCATCGCTCTTCAGCCATTCCCAGTTCACGAAGGTATCAGCCAGCACGCCATCAACGCGGCCGGAGGCCAGGTCGAGATAGGCATTTTCCTGGGTGTCGTAGAGTTTCACGTCAACCACTCCGTCCAGGTTGTCTTCCAGCCAAGTACCGGCGATGGTCGCGCGCTGGGCACCGATCACCTTGCCTTTCAGGCTGGCTTTATCGCTCTTGAAGTCGCTGCTCTTCGGGGCGATGAACTGCAGTTTGTTGGTGTAGTACGGGTCGGTGAAATCGACCGCTTGCTGACGCTCTTCGGTGATCGACATGGAGGCGACCAGGAAGTCGAACTTCTTGGCGTTCAGGGCCGGGATGATGCCGTCCCAGTCGGAGGTGACCACTTCGCACTCGGCCTTCATCTTGGCGCACAGGGCCTGGGCGATTTCCACGTCGAAGCCGCCGACCTGGCCGCTGGCGTCGATGAGGTTGAAGGGCGGGTAGGCGCCTTCGGTACCGATCTTCAGTTTGTCGGCAGCGACGGCACTGGTGCCGAAAGCCAGAGTGGCGGCAGCTGCCAGCAGAATCTTTTTATAGCTATGCATGCGTGATTGCTCCGTGTTTTAACGATTGCTGGACATGAATTGTTTGCAGCGCGCCGATACGGGGTTGTCGAACACCTGTTGCGGCGCCCCCTGTTCCTCCACCAAGCCCTGATGCAGGAAAACCACTTCACTGGAAACCTGGCGGGCGAAGTTCATCTCGTGGGTCACCAACAGCATGGTGCGACCTTCGTCGGCGAGCGCGCGGATCACATTAAGCACTTCTTGTACCATTTCTGGGTCGAGTGCCGAAGTCGGTTCGTCGAACAGGATCACCTTCGGCTGCATGGCCAGGGTGCGAGCGATGGCCGCGCGTTGCTGCTGGCCGCCGGAAAGCTGGTTGGGGTAGGCGTGGCGCTTGTCGGCGATGCCGACCTTGGCCAGTAGCGCTTCGGCGATTTCGGTGGCTTCGGCCTTGCTCTTGCCGAGCACGCGGCGTGGCGCCTCGATGATGTTGTCCAGCACGGTCATGTGCGGCCACAGGTTGAAGTTCTGGAACACGAAGCCGATTTCGCTGCGCAGGCGATTGATCTGCCGGCTGTCAGCGGCGACCAGTTCGCCATTCTTCTGGGGTTTCAGCTTGAGCTCTTCGCCGGCCACGATGATCTGGCCCTGATGGGGATTTTCCAGCAGGTTGATGCAGCGCAGGAAGGTCGACTTGCCCGAGCCCGAAGAGCCAAGGATGGAAATCACGTCGCCATCGCGGGCCGTCAGGGAAATGCCCTTGAGCACGTCGAGGTCGCCATAGCGTTTGTGCAGATTGCGGATTTCCAGGGCGGGCGCGGCCTCAGCCATCGAGCAGTCCTCTCTTAATTCTTGTGCGGATAAGATCCGTGTGCGGCAGGGCTGTGGGCAGCAAACCTAGCATAGGCACCGGGGGGCGCCAAGGGTACTGCTGGCCCGCTGCCGCTACGGTCACGGGGGTGTCGCATCAGTGCAGTCTCTTGTCGCCCCGCCGCAAAAAACGACCGGGAGTCGTTCTGAGGTCGTGAATGACGGTGGCCGACAGGGCGTGCGGGCCGTAAAAACGGGGAGATGCAGACTACGTTTTCAAAAAGACGCGAACCCTACTCATATCCGCTTCGCAATTCCAGTGCCAAAAGGCGCTTTGGCCGATCTGGGGCCTGGGCTGTCAGTTGCCGAGCATGTCCTGCACCTTGTCGCGCAGGGCATCGAGAGAAAAAGGTTTACCGATGATGTCGGTACGGGTGGCCGGCTCGTTTTTGTCGATTTCGACGCTTTCCGCATAGCCGCTGGCGAACAGCACTTTAAGATTCGGGCGCAGTTGGCGTGCCGCGACGGCAAGCTCTTGGCCGTTCATACCAGGCAGGCCGATGTCGGTCATCAGCAGGTCGATGTGCTCATCGCTGCGCAGTATCTCCAGAGCCCGCTGCGCCTCGGCGGCTTCGCTCACGTGGTAGTCGAGTTCTTCGAGCACTTCCACGGTGAGCATGCGCACCACATCGGAGTCTTCCACCAACAGGATGCGCTGGCCGGTAGGCGATGTGTTGGGAGCTAGGTCTGACACGGCGTTACCTCGATAAAGGGTGGTGAAACTGCGTATCGAGGTGCGGGGCGGTTGGCCCGGTGTTCGATCGCGTTTCGACGCCGCGGGGGACGGCAGGCCGCCTAGCATGGCACGAATCAGGTGCCTGATCTGCACCGAGAAAGTGCCGCTGGGCTGAAAATTACCCTATGAACATCAGGGCCTTGGTGGGTGGCGGGGTATTTGCCCCGTCTCGGCTAAAAATAAGTCGAACCCTGAACCAAGGGGCACTATCCAATCGCGCGGTGCCACCGAGCGCGGACTGTTGGATAAAGTTCAGCCAGCGCATTAACATCGGCCGTTTACCGAATAACCATGCAGTTGCATGCATTTTCCAATCGTCGCCAGGGATTTCCGATGACCAACACCTCCTCTATCGATGAGAGCAGCTTCAAGCGCATTCTCAGGCGCAACGTTGCCTTGCCGCTTGGCGTCGGGGTGGTCAGCGCGATCTTCTTCGTGGTGCTGATTGGCTACCTGCTCAATGTACTTGGCTGGGTGCAGCACACCGACCGGGTGCTCAACAACGCCAATGAAGGCTTGAAGCTGTCTATTGACCAGGAGACGGGTTTCCGCGGTTATCTGTTGTCTGGCGATGTGCGTTTCCTGCAGCCGTTTGAAGTCGCCAAGCCCCGAATCAAAGCGGAGATGGAAATTCTCTCCGAGCTGGTCGCCGACAACCCGGTGCAGGTCGACCGCCTGCGCGCAATCGCCGCTTTGCAGGACGAGTGGAATAATTTCGCGCAGACGGCGATCACCGCCAAGCGCGAGGGCGGCAATTTCATCGATCCGGTGCGCGACGGTCGTGGCAAGCAACTGACCGACGCCATCCGCGCCGAATACGCAGATTTCGTCGCCCACGAGCAACGCCTGCGCAAGGAGCGCAACGACTCGGCCAGCAGCACGGCGACCGTTACCATCGGCCTGTTTCTGCTCTTCACGCTGTTGTTCAGCGGCTCGCTGGCGCTGTTCGGGCGTCGCGAACTGCTGAGCCTGACCAACACCTATGGCGCCATCCTCAAAAAGCAGGATGAGCACAACGAGCGCTTGCAGGCCCAGGCCTGGCTGCGCAACGGCCAGACCGAAATGTCTGAACGGCTGATCGGCCAGCAGGCGTTGCCGGTGCTGGGCCGCAACATGCTGGAGTTTCTGGCCAGTCATCTGGATGCCGCGGTTGGTGCTCTTTATGTGCGCGAGGAGCACGGCGGTTTGCGCCGTGTCGCGTCCTACGGGTTTTCCCGCGAGCAGGAGAATGCCGAGCAGTCGTTCTACAGCGCCGAAGGCCTGGTTGGGCAAGTGGCGCAAAGCCGCCGCCTGTTGACCCTCGATCAATTGCCCGCCGACTACCTCAAGGTTAGTTCCGGGCTGGGCAGCGGCGCGCCGCTGACCGTGGCGTTGTTGCCTACCGACAATGATGGTGAAGTCAACGGGGTGATCGAGTTGGGCTTCCTGCGCCCGCTGACCGAGCGCGACGGTGAGTTCCTCAGGCAGATCGCCTCCAGCGTTGGTGCTTCGGTCGAGGCTGCCCGCTATCGTCATCGCCTGCAGGAGATCCTTGCCGAAACCCAGCAGCTCAACGAAGAGCTGCAGGTACAGCAGGAAGAACTGAAAACCGCCAACGAGGAACTGGAAGAACAGTCCCGGGCGCTCAAGGAGTCCCAGGCGCATCTGGAAACTCAACAGGCGGAGCTGGAACAGACCAACGAGCAGTTGTCCTCGCAGCGTGACGCCCTAGATGACCGCAACAGCGCCCTGCGCGTTGCTCAGCAGCAGCTGGAAGAGCGCGCCGAAGAGCTGCAGCGCGCCAGCCGTTACAAGTCCGAATTCCTCGCCAACATGTCCCACGAGCTGCGCACGCCGTTGAACAGCTCGCTGATCCTGGCCAAGCTGTTGTCCGATAATCCCAAGGGCAATCTCGACGCCGAGCAGGTCAAGTTCGCGGATTCGATCTATTCGGCCGGTAACGATCTGCTCAACCTGATCAACGACATTCTCGATATCTCCAAGGTCGAAGCTGGCAAGCTCGACCTGCGCCCCGAGAACGCCAATGTGGTGCGCCTCGCGCAAAGCCTGGAGAGCACTTTCCAGCCGTTGGCCGGGGAGAAGCAGCTGGCCTTCAGCGTGCAAGTCGCCGACGACGTGCCGCGCTCGTTGTACACGGATCGGCTGCGTGTCGAGCAGATCCTCAAGAATCTGCTTTCCAATGCCGTCAAGTTCACCGAGCAGGGCTCGGTCAGCCTGAGTGTCAGCCGGGTCGACGAGGGCGTGGCCTTCGCCGTGCGCGACAGCGGTATTGGGATTCGCGGCGATCAGCAAGACTATATTTTCGAGGCTTTCCGCCAGGCCGATGGCACCACCAACCGACGCTTCGGCGGTACCGGTCTGGGCCTGTCGATTTCCCGCGATCTGGCCGTGCTGCTGGGCGGCTCGATCAGCGTTTCCAGCGTGCCGGGCGAGGGCAGCGAATTCACTCTGGTGCTGCCACAGAGCTATTTGCCTCTGGAGGCCGACACCGACGACTTGCCAGCCGCGCCGGCGGCCTTCGCGCGAAGCCATGTGCCGCGTGCGGTCGAGCCGGTGAAGCCTGTGAGTGACGCGGTAGTGACAAGCGCCGTGCCGACCTTCCCGGACGATCGCGGCATGTCGGTACTTGGTGGCCGCAGCGTGCTGGTGATCGAAGACGAACCACAGTTCGCTCATATCCTCTACGACCTGGCCCATGAGCTGGATTACCGCTGCCTGGTTGCCCATTGCGCCGAAGATGGCCTCAACCTGGCAACCACCCATCACCCTGACGCCATCCTGCTGGACATGCGCCTGCCGGACGTTTCCGGTCTGTCGGTGCTGCAACGCCTCAAGGAGAACCCGGGTACCCGGCACATTCCGGTGCACGTGATTTCCGTCGAGGATATGGCCGAAGCCGCGCTGCACATGGGCGCTGTGGGGTATGCACAGAAGCCGGCTACGCGCGACCAGCTCAAGGGCGTATTCAGCAAGCTGGAAGCACGCCTGACGCAGAAGATGAAGCGCGTGCTGGTGGTCGAAGACGACAAATTGCAACGCGACAGCATTGCCCGACTGATCGGCGACGACGATATCGAAATCGTCGCCGTCGAGTTTGGTGAGCAGGCGCTGGAGCAACTGCGCCATCACATCTTCGATTGCATGATCATCGACCTAAAACTGCCGGACATGCAGGGTGATGAGCTGTTGGCGCGCATGGGCAGCGAGAACATCCGCAGCTTCCCGCCAGTGATCGTCTACACAGGGCGTAACCTGACCCGCGCCGAAGAAGCCGAGCTGCTCAAGTACTCGCGCTCGATCATCATCAAGGGCGCGCGCTCGCCTGAGCGGCTGCTCGACGAGGTCACCCTGTTCCTGCACATGGTCGAGTCGGAGCTGTCCAGCGAGCGGCAGAGCATGCTCAAGACTGCGCGCAGCCGCGACAAGGTGTTCGAGGGCCGGCGCATCCTGTTGGTCGATGATGACGTGCGCAATATCTTCGCCCTCACCAGCGCTCTCGAGCAAAAGGGCGCCCAGGTCGAGGTGGCGCGCAATGGTCTCGAAGCCATTGAAAAGCTGGATGCGGTGGGCGATATCGATCTGGTACTGATGGATGTGATGATGCCGGTGATGGATGGCTACGAAGCCACTCGGCGTATCCGCGAGAATCCGCGCTGGCGCAAACTGCCGATCATCTCGGTGACCGCCAAAGCGATGAAGGACGACCAGGATCTGTGCATGAAGGCTGGCGCCAATGATTATCTGGCCAAGCCCATCGACCTGGATCGCCTGTTCTCGCTGATCCGTGTCTGGCTGCCGAAGCTGGAGCGCATCTGACATGTCCGACCGTACGCAGGATATCGAGCTGCGTCTGCTGATCGAGGCGATCTACCTGCAGTACAGCTACGACTTTCGCGACTACTCCGGCTCGTCGCTGAAGCGCCGCATGGTTCACGCCATGCGCCAGTTCGACTGCTCAAGCATCTCGGCCTTGCAGGCGCGAATCATCCATGACCCTGCGGCTTTCATGCAGCTGCTGCAATTTCTCACCATCCCGGTCAGCGAGATGTTTCGCGACCCGTCCTACTTTCTGGCCTTGCGCCAGGAAGTGGTGCCGTTCTTGCGTACCTATCCGTCGCTCAAACTGTGGGTGGCGGGTTGCAGCACCGGCGAGGAGGTGTATTCCCTGGCCATTTTGCTGCACGAGGAAGGGCTGCTGGAACGCTCGATCATCTACGCCACGGACATCAATCCGTACTCGCTGGAAAAGGCCAAGAAGGGCATTTTCGCCATCGACAACATGCGCCTGTACAGCGAGAACTATCAGCGCTCTGGCGGCAAGGGCTCGCTCTCCGATTACTACACGGCGGCCTACGATGGCGCGCTGTTCGAGCGTTTTCTGTGTGCCAATGTAACGTTCGCCGACCATAGCCTGGCCACTGACAGTGTGTTCTCGGAGACTCAGTTCATCTCCTGCCGCAATGTGCTGATCTATTTTAATAAGGCCCTGCAGGATCGCGCTTTCGGGCTGTTTCACGAGTCTCTCGGCCACCGTGGGTTTCTTGGCCTGGGCAGCAAGGAGAGCCTGGACTTCTCGGCGTATGCCGGGCGCTTCGAGGCGTTGAATAAGCAAGAACGGGTGTTTCGCAAGCTATGAGCGCGAATCTGCGTGAACTGGAGGCGGTGGTCGTCGGTGCCTCGGCAGGTGGTGTCGAGGCGCTGTTGATGCTGTTCGAGGGGCTGCCTGCCGACTACGGTTTGCCGTTGGTGGTGGTGCTACACCTACCTGACAACCGTGAAAGCTTGCTGCCTGATCTATTTGCTCGGCGCCTGGCGCTGCGGGTGAAAGAGGCGCAAGACAAAGAGCTGTTGCAGCCTGGAACGCTGTACTTCTCGGCGCCCGGTTACCATCTGTGCGTTGAGGCGGATCGACGTTTTTCCTACAGCCGCGATGAACCACTGCACTATTCGCGGCCGTCGATCGATTATCTCTTCGAGTCGGCCGCCGATACCTATGGCGCCAACGTGATGGGCATACTGCTGACCGGTGCCAACCAGGATGGCGCTGCTGGCCTGAATACAATAAAACAGCGGGGCGGTGTGACCGTGGTGCAGGATCCACTGGAGGCGCAGGTTCCGACCATGCCCGAAGCGGCGCTGGCACTGCATCGTCCTGATTACATTCTTTCTCTGCGGGGGATTCTCGCATTGCTAGCCGAACTGGACTCACGCGCATGTTGAGTAGCACCGGATGCAAACTACTGATCGTCGATGACCTGCCGGAAAACCTGCTGGCACTGGATGCGCTGATTCGCCGCGATGATCGGGAAGTATTCCAGGCGCAATGCGCCGACGATGCGCTGGTGCTGTTGCTCGAGCACGAGTTTGCCCTGGCCATTCTTGATGTACAGATGCCAGGCATGAACGGCTTCGAGCTGGCCGAGCTGATGCGTGGCACGGAAAAGACCAAGCACATTCCCATCGTCTTCGTCAGCGCTGCCGGGCGTGAAATGAACTACGCGTTCAAAGGCTACGAGAGCGGCGCCGTCGACTTTCTCTACAAGCCGCTGGATATCCAGGCGGTGCAGAGCAAGGTGGCGGTGTTCGTCGACCTCTATCGCCAGCGCAAGGTCATGGCGCAGCAACTCGACGCGCTGGAGCGCTCGCGCAAGGAGCAGGACGCGCTGCTCGCCGAGCTGCGCTCTACTCAGGGTGAACTGCAGCATGCGGTGCGCATGCGTGATGACTTCATGTCCATCGTCTCCCACGAGCTGCGCACACCGCTCAACGGTCTGATCCTCGATACGCAGCTGCGCAAGATGCACCTCGCCAAAGGCAACATGACTGCCTTCAGCGAAGACAAACTCGGCGCCATGTTCGACCGCGATGAGCGGCAGATCCATAGCCTGATCCGTCTGATCGAAGACATGCTCGATGTGTCGCGCATTCGCACTGGCAAGCTGTCGATTCGCCCGGTGGAGTTCGACCTGGCGCAAACCGTGCGTAACGTGGCCGAGAACTTCGCCCAGCAGATGGCCGTGGCTGGCTGCGACCTGCAGCTCGACAGCGATGAAGTGCTACGCGGCAGCTGGGATCAGTTCAGGGTCGAGCAGGTGATCAGCAACCTGCTCAGCAATGCCCTGCGTTACGGCTCGGGTCGCCCCATCGAAGTGCGTGCGCGCTCCGACGAGGGCGGCGTGCTGGTCGAGGTGCGCGACCACGGTATTGGTATCTCCCTGGAAAACCAACGGCGCATCTTCCAGCAGTTCGAGCGTGCAGTGAGCAGTGAGTCGGTGGCGGGCTTGGGCCTGGGACTATTCATCTCCGACCAGATCGTCAAGGCGCATGGCGGGCGTATCGAGGTGCAGAGCAGTCTGGGGCAGGGCTCGCTATTCAGCGTGTGGTTGCCGCAGGCCAAGCGCGCAGATATAGGTTGAACTCACTCCGCCGGCAAGGTCGAAGCGAAGGAGTAAAAGAGAGCCAGGAGCAGGGCAATGAACCAACCCACACGAACCGTACTGATCGTCGAAGACGATGCGCTCCTGCTCATGCTGCTGGCTGAATACCTGCAGGGCGAGGGCTATAGCGTGCTGAAAGCCGATTGCGCCACCGACGCCTTCGCCATCCTCGCCACCAAGCCGCACCTCGATCTGCTGATCACTGACTTCCGCCTGCCTGGCGGCGTTTCTGGTGTGCGTATCGCTGAACCGGCCTTGCTGCTGCGTCCGGAACTCAAGGTGATCTTCATTAGCGGCCACCCCGCCGAAGTCCGCGAAACCGGCAGCGCACTGCTCGACTCCGCGCCGCTGCTAAGCAAACCCTTCACGCTGGAAACCCTGAGCACACAGATCGCCCATCTGCTTGATTGAGGGGCGAGGCGTCCCCGCCCGCTCCCACAAACCCATCTCAGGTCGGCCTGATAGCCCGTAGGATGGGTGAAGGCGCTACCCGATCTGATGTCCTGTGCACATCTTCGCGCGCCGCGACCCATCAAGCATTCCAACGAATGCCCGCACCCTTCCCTATATAAATCCAACCCCGGGTATCGCTTCGCTCAATTCGGGCTACGTGTCGTTCAGCGCTTTTCCGGAGCAGGCTTCCCAGGTTCCTTGATCGGCCGCTGCGGGCTGAAGGGGCTATCCGGGTCGTCGACGATGGAGCCGGGGTCTTCGTTACCCGGATCGTTGATCGGCTCTTCATGAGGGTCGGCTGGGGGGAGCTTCGGATCGTTGGCGGCATTCAGGGCGATATTGAGGTGCATGGCTGGCTCCGGCTGCGTTCAGGCTCGGCACATAAGGCGCGAGGTCTGTGCATTTGGAGGAGGCGGGGCTGTGGCGTGTTCAGGCTGTCGGCTGGACGGTAGTTCCCTCATCGCGGCGAACCTATGCGCTGTGATCCAGAAGCAATACCTCAGCGGGCTGCGTAACCAGGATCAGATCAAAGCGCTTCGCGCCCAGGCTCGCGACCAGAAGTAAGTCGCTTTGCAGCAAAAAGCCCGGAATTATCCGGGCTTTTCTGGGCTATCGATCAGCCGTCACTCCGTCTTCGCGCTGCCTTCTTCCCGATCCGTCAGTGCGTCCTGATCAGAGCCTGGGTTGCCAGGGGGAGGAGTCCAGTCGACACGCTCCTTCTTGGCTTCTGCATCATCAGCGCCTTGCTTCGGCTCTGACTCGGTATCATCGAGCCCGGAGTCATGGCCCTGCCCAGCGTCGATATTTTTGCGGGATGGCCCTTGATAGGGGGCTTCGGGCCCATTGTTGTCTTCAACTGTCATGGCAGGTCTCCGGTGGCAGCGCAGAAAATCCGCGCCTATAAATCTGGAAACCCACCGAGCAGCGAAGTGCCAAGCCTTCGACGGGCGGCAATGGCAAGCCAGCTCTCTATTGCCAGCGGCAGTCCCGGCCGCCTGAACCGAAAACCAGAGATGAAGCCGTCCCAATCACAGACAACAAAAAGCCCGCACGAGGCGGGCTTTTTGTTTGCTTTCAGTTTGGCTTTGACACCACCTGAAAACGAAAGGTGGTGCCCAGGGACGGAATCGAACCGCCGACACGGGGATTTTCAATCCCCTGCTCTACCGACTGAGCTACCTGGGCAACGGGGCGTATTAGACGGTTTTCACCTTTTGCTGTCAAACTTTTTTTGGAAAATATTTAAATATTCCGGGTGGTTACGTTCTCAGGCCTCATTCGCTAGGGGGAACGTAGCCTTCCGCTTGTGCGTAGTCTTCACCAGAGAGGAACTTGTCCATCTCGGTTTGCAGGAATTTGCGATCTTCGCCATTCATCATGTTCAGGCGCCGTTCGTTGATCAGCAGGGTTTGGTGCTTTTGCCACTCATCCCAGGCCTGCTTGGAGACGTTTTGATAGATGTCTTCGCCTTTGGCGCCAGGGTAGGGCGCGCGATCCAGGCCGGGTAGTTGTTGTTTGTGCTTGCGGCACAGTACGGTGCGGGTCATGCCATTTCTCCTGTATTCAGTGCGTCGGCCGCGCGTTTGAGCAATTTCTTCACCGGGGCGGCGAGCCCCAGGCGCGGCGGGGTGGCGAGGTTATACCAGAGCCAGTCGGCCTCGGCCACGTAACCGGGAACGCCGTCGACTTCGATCAGCCAGGGTTCGATGGCCAACTGGAAGTGGCTGAAGGTGTGGGTCAGGCCGTCGAGCTGGCGGCGTTCACCCAGGCGCAACTGGTGCTGATCGGCGAGTGGTGCCAGGGCCTCGAGGTCTTCGAGCTCCGGGAGGCTCCACAAGCCGCCCCAGAGGCCGGTCGAAGGGCGCCGGTAGAGCAGGATGGCGCCATCGCGGCTGGCCAGGATCGGCATCAACGTGCGTTTCTGCGGCAACTCCTTGCGCGGCTTGGCAATCGGGTAGCGAATCTCCAGGCCGAGCATGTGCGCTTCGCAGCCGCTCTGCACCGGGCAGAGCAGGCAGGTGGGCTTGCTGCGTGTGCACAGCGTGGCACCCAGATCCATCATCGCTTGGGTGTAATGATTGACGCGCTCCTCGGGCAGGAAGCGTTCGGCCACGGCCCACAGCTGCTTGGCTACCTTGGGCTCGCCCGGATAGCCTTCCTGGGCCACGTAGCGGGCCAGCACGCGTTTTACGTTGCCGTCGAGAATCGGCGCCCGCAGGCCCATGCTCAGGCTGGCGATGGCGCCGGCCGTAGAGCGGCCGATGCCGGGCAGCTCGACAAGCGTTTCGACATCGCGGGGGAATTCGCCGCCGTGCTCGCGCATGACGATCTGTGCGGTCTTCTGCAGGTTGCGGGCGCGGGTGTAGTAACCCAGGCCGGTGCACAGGTGCAGCACTTCGTCTTCGGGCGCTTCGGCCAGGTCGCGCACGGTGGGCAGTGCGCTCATGAAACGGTCGAAGTAGCCGAGTACGGTGCTGACCTGGGTCTGCTGCAGCATGATTTCCGAGACCCACACGCGGTAGGGCGTGATGCCCTGCTGCCAGGGCAAGTCCTTGCGTCCGTGCGTGTCGTACCAACGCAGTACCGCGTTGGAGAATTGCTCGGGTGTCATCGGTTGAACAGGCCCTTGAGTGCGTCTTTCAATTCAGGGCTGACCTTGTCGCCAAGCTTCTCTTCGAGTTTCTCGTTGATGCGATCACCGGCCAGTTTGGCGGCGACCTTACCCAGGCCTTCCTGATCCAGGCGGCAAGCCTTGGCGCCGAGTTCCAGCGGGCCTCGGCAGTGCAGTGGCCAGGCGACACCCACATAGCGGCGATTGACCTCGCAGGCCGGGTCGGGCATTTCGCGTTGGTCGCCTTCGATGGTGATGCCGGCGCGGTAATCCAGGCCCAGTACGCGCATGTCGAGGTCGCCTTCGCCTGTAACGCTGAGGCCGGGTATGCGCGCTTGCAAATCCGGGTTGCTTGCTACGCCATTGCGGATGTTGAGGCTGCCCTGCAAGCGCTCGAATGGCGTGTCTTTACTGCGCGGATCGCTGCTCAGCGTTTTGCGGTTGAGGGTGGCGATGCCGCGGCACAGTTGCTGTTCGAGGTTGGCGTCGACCAGTACGCCGTCTTTGAGCAGGAAGCTGGCGGTGCCGTTGAGCGCGTCGATCCAGGCTTTTTGGCTGTTGCCACTGGTGGTCAGGTCGCTTTTCAGATCGAGCAGCCCCTTGAGCGGCGAGGGGCGCTGTTCATCCTTGAGGAATGGCTCGACCGGAATGCCGTTCAGTTGCGTATGCAGGCTGAGCACCGGCACGGCCGGGCGCACGTCGGCATCGGCCTTGAGGGTGAAGTTGCCGTTGCCGAGATTGCCACGCAGTTCTTCCAGATTCAGTGCGCCACCTTGGCTGCGAGCCTTGAGGCTGAGCTTGTCGAACGACTGTTTTTGGAATGTCAGTTGGTCGAGATTCAGCGTGGCTTGCAGGTCGAGTTTGCGCAGCGTGGGGATCGGCAGCACTTCGCTGGAGCTCCAGGCCTGCTGGGTCGGCGAATTGGGCACCGGCGTACTGCCGGCCTGCCCGGCGTTGGCGACGGTTTCACGCACTTCGGCCTTGCGCGCGCTGTCGCTGTCCTTCTTGTCCTTGCTAGCCGGTGGCAGGTAGCGGTCGAGGTTCAGCTTGTCGCCCTTGAGCTGCACGCGCAGCGCCTGCTTGGCGAAATCGGCGATGGCTATTTTGCCGGTAAAGGTGCTTTCGTCGAGCTTGAGGGTCAGCTCATCCAGCGACAGGCTGCTTGGCGTGCCACCGAGCTGGGTCACCAGTTCGAACTGCGACAGGGTCTTCTCGTCGCTCATCGGTGGCAGTTTCTGGCCGAGGCTGGTGAGGAATTCGCGCAGGTTGACCGGTGCGATGGACAGGCCGCCGGAGAGTTTCGGCGCGCTTTCCAAGTCACGGACTTTTAGCTCGCCCAGTGCGCGCAGTTGGTTGGCCGAGAGTTTCAGGCCATTCCACTCGGCAACCTGCGCCGCCAGATCGACCAGTAGTTGGCCCTGGGCGGCGTAGGTCAGGGTCTGGCCGTTGAACGGCTCGCCGGAGGCTTCACCGGACAGGCGCGCGTCTTCGAGCTGGTAGCGCTTGAGCGCACGGTCAAAGCGCAGCTCGCCTTGTAGCTCGGTGCGCGCGCGCATCACTGGCTGGTTACTGCCGAAGAAGGCACTGAGTTTGATCGGCACGCCAGCGCCTTCGCGAATCGCGCCGGTGGTGAGCTGGATGCTTTCGGCGCTGAATTGCTGGCCCTTCTGGGCGTCGCGGTAATCCACGCGGGCGCCATTGACGATCAGGCTGTCGATGTCGAGCTTGATCGGCTGAGCGTTACTTCCCTGTGCGGGCTCGGATTCTGGTTGCTGCGGGTCATTGGCAGCGGTCTGCTGAGTCTGGGTTTCGCCCGGCTTGTCTGCTGGGCGGCCAACGTCTTCCCAGTTGCCGTGGCCATTTTCGTCGCGCTGCAGGTCGAGGTTGAGGCCGTCGACGCGGATATCGCTCATCTGTACTTCTTTGTGCAGCAGCGGTAGCACACGCACTGACAGACCGAGCAGGCGCAGGTTGGCGAATGGTTTGTCCGGCGTGCTGGCGCTGGCCAGGGTGGCGTCGGTCAGCTCCAGGCCCAGCCAGGGGAACAGGCTCCAGCCGATATCGCCGTTGAGGGTCAATTCGAGGTTGGCCTTGTCCCGCGCCAGTTGGCGGATTTCATCCTTGTAATCGTTGGGATCGAATAGATGAGTCAGGGCAAAGCCCAATGCCACGATGATCAGCAGCAGTCCGAGGAAGAACAGACCCAGGATTTTGCCGAGCGCTTTCATGGACGAGTCCTTTGCAGTGACGAGAAATTTGAAGCCGCGAGTATAACGCGCGACGGCCTGGCTAGGGCTAAAGCCTGTGGGCGATGCGTTCGGCGATGGCCAGGCTGGCAGTCAGACCAGGCGATTCGATACCAAACAGATTCACCAGCCCTGGTAGACCATGATCTGCCGGCATTTGCAGCATGAAATCTTCCGCCGTAGTGCCAGGCCCGCTCAGTTTTGGTCGTATTCCGGCGTAGCCGGGCACCAGGCGCGTGCTGTCTAGCATCGGAAAGTAGCGGCTGATAGCGCTGGCGAAGGCGTCGCGCAAGGTTTCGTCGACGCGGTAATCGATGCTGCTTATATAGCGCGTATCGGGGCCGAAGCGCAGTTGGCCTGCCAGATCCAGGGTAGCGTGCACGCCAAGACCGCTGGTGTTGGCCTCCGGCATTGGGTAGACCAAATGGCTGAACGGCGATTTGCCGTTGTAGTTGAAGTAGTTGCCCTGACACATGTGCAGCGGCGGAATTTGTTGTGGCGCCAAGCCTTGAGTGCACAACGCTAATTGCTGGGCGAACAGGCCGGCAGCATTGATCACGCGCTGGGCTTTCAGGCTGAACGGCTCGCCAGCGCTGGTGCCGCTGGCGATCCAGCCATCACCGTCATGGGTGAGGCTGTCGACGCGGGTCTGCAATACCAGTTCGGCACCTTGGCGTTCGGCGCAGGCGAGTAGCGATTGCAGATAGGCGTGGCTGTCGATGATGCCGGTATTGGGTGAGAGCAGGGCGGCAACGGCCCGCACTGCGGGCTCCAGGACGCTGAGGCGAGCACTGTCGATGTCCTGCAGCTCGTCCACGCCACTGGCCAGGGCATTGTTGGCCAGGGCATCGAGCTTGCCGCGCTCCTGATCGCTCACTGCCACCAGTAGTTTGCCCAGACGTCGGTAGGGCACCTGCCATTGCTTGCACCAGGCATACAGGCGCTCGCGGCCTTCCAGGCACAGTTCGGCTTTCAGTGAGCCCGGCGGGTAGTAGATACCGGCGTGGATGACTTCCGAATTGCGGCTGGAGGTGTGGCTACCTACCAGCGCTTCCTGTTCGATGATCAGCATGCTGCGTCCCGGCTCTGCCAGGCGCGCGGCGCAGGCGAGACCAAGCACGCCGGCGCCGATTATCAGAGTGTCGATGCTGTCCATGGCTACCGTCCGGTCGGATGAGGTGCTGAGCGTAGCGAGCTGCCGTGAAGTTGAAGCGTCACGGCAGCCTGGCGAAAACACGTTGTTGCAATGCCGGGTATTCGGCCATGCGATGCAGGCCCGAAAGGGTGGGTGTGCGCAGAAGGAGCGGTAGAAAGCCGCAGTTCGCATGGGCCGCTTGCTGTACCACGAACATGGCTTCTTCAGGCTCATTGAGCAACAGGTAAGTTGAGGCCAGCAATGCCTGCAGGCTGCTGTCCACTGTTGCATGGCGTTCGATCAACTGGCGCGCTTCGTCATCGGCACCACAGCTTGCCAGCACAAAGGACAGGGAGGCGGTGGTGAACGTCCAGGTTTGTTCGTCTGGCGTGATCTTGCGTACTTGCTCCACCAGACCCGCATGCGGTGACTGAATGGCATCGCGGCTCAGGCGCCAGATGGCGGCCTTGGGGTTTTCCGGATGATCGCGATGGGCTTTGTCCACCCATTGGCTGAACTGCGGCTGATCGTTGGCAATCAAGCTGGCATGGGCTAGCAACAGGGTGATCTGCAGGGAGTACGGTGCCAGCGCCTGAGCACGTTCGAGCACTTGCATGGCAGGTTCTATTTCACCGCAGGCGATCAGGTGCCAGCCGTGGTGAAAGTGGCCTTTTGCATTCTCGGGACTGTTCTCTACGGCTAGCAGGTGCAGGGGGCGTGCCTCGTCGAATCGCCAGGCACAGTCGAGCAGGTGCGCTTTCAGGGTATCGATACCTGTCAGATCGGGCGACTCGCGGCCGACTTCGTCAAGCAATTCGATAGCCCGATCCAGTTCCTCCGGCGACAGATCGCGGCCACCCGCGACCATGTCCGCCAGGCACTGAGCATGGGCGACCTTGGCTTCCTGCAGGCTTGGGGCGTTTAGCATCACTTCACGGATCAGCCCGTCGGCCTTGGCCAGCGAAGCCTCGCTGCCGAGCTGCATGCGCTGGCGGGCGTAATCGAGGGTTTCCAGCAGGGCGACGTTGGTGCCTGTCTGCTGCTTGGCGCTCGAAGGCTGCGCCTCAATGATCAGTTGATAGCCGCGGCCGTAGACGGAGCGTATGCCCAGCCCCGCTATCGGGGTCAGCAGGCGCCGCAGGTTAGCCACCGCTCTGGCCAACCCCTCGTCGGTCATGCCGCCACGCCAGAGATGCAGGTCGAAGTCCTGCTTGGAAACCTGTGCCGGCCAATTGCGCAGCAGCAGGCGCAGTACGCCGCATTCCTTGGGTGGCAGTTGCAATGGCGTGCCATGTAGGCAGACATCGCCATTCATGGCGACCGTCAGTCCGGTTTTCTCAGGCGTGCGTGTTGGGGCAATAGACATCGATACGGCTCAAGTTGTCAGGCGGCTGGGGGGCGCTCCGCAGTGGTGGGTAATATTTAGCGCACTATTGATTGGCGAGCAGAGAACTTGGTTCCAAATTGCCATCGTCATGTTTTGATCAAGGTTGTTGTGTGATGGCCATTTAGCATCCTCCTTTTGGGCTGTCTTTCTGTTCGCTACGTCATTGGGTTTAGCGCGGGTCATCGGCCTTCACCACCTTCTCAGAAAAATCTCCATGCCTGCTGCACTGCGAATTGCCTGTAAAGGGCTGACATCTCACGAGCAGGGATTGCTTACTCAACAACTCAAAATGCTCAAGGGGCGTACGGCGCAGCCTTGGGTCTACGTGGGCGAAAGCGATCAAGCGGAGTTGCTGATCGTGCGCAGCCGTGATGAGCATGACGAGCGTGCACAGGTGCATCAGCGCGTTGGCGCCCAGCTGGAACCCGCGCGCTCCATCGAGTGGCCGTTGCGGCTCTTCGGCCTTCTTGAATTGCTGGTCGAATACGAAAAACAGCCGCAGTTGGGCGAGGCAGCTGTCGTCGAGCTCTGCGAGCAATTGGCAGGTTTGTCCGCCGAGAGTCTCTACCGCATTAGCGACACTCTGATCATCGTGCCCAGGGATGACTTGGTGTTGACTCGGCACGCTGACTTCGATGCGGCCCTGCAGTGCCTGGCTGCGGCTGGCGCCGACCTAAAGCCAGAGGTGCTTGTTCCGCTTGGCGAGCTCTCGCAATTTCCACAGCGATTTTCCTTCAAGAGCCTGCTCTGGTCATTGGCGCTGGTGCGTGGTGAGCGGGTTGGCGGCGATTTGCGCGCTACCGATGCGACCTTCCGACTGGGTGCCTGGCCACTGTTGAGCGAATGGCAGAGTTCGCCGCCCTTGTTGCGCCTGGCGGCTCTGTATACCAGGCAGTTCGCGAGCATCGAGCGCGGCGTGGCGTTCTCGGGCGCAAGCAGAGAGCAGGTGCAGGCTTTTCTGTTCGCCTGCAAATGTTGCGGCATTGGCCTCGAAGCCCAGGTTGAGCGGCAGGCTGTTCCCGTAGCCGCTCCCGCTGAAAAAACATTATTGCAACGCCTGCGCCTGCGTCTCGGGTTGGGCTACGGGAAATCGAGGCAGGCATGAAGATCCTTTTTATCGGCCCCATGGGCTCGGGTAAGACGACTGCTATCAACGCTGTCAGCGATATCGTCACGGTTTCCACCGAGGCCGAGAACAATGACCTGGAGGTCAATGCCAAGGCGACCACTACCGTGGCCATGGACTACGGCGAAATTCACCTGAGCGATGGCGAAACCGTCGCCCTGTACGGCATTCCCGGGCAGGCGCGCTTCGATTTCATGTGGACGATCCTGGCCGAAGGTGCGATGGGCGCGGTGTTGCTGCTCGATCACGGTGACGAGAATGCCTGCGGCCAACTGGCCATCTACCTGGATGCCTTCACCGAGCTGGCCGAGCGCGGCGCGCTGGTCATCGGTATCGGCCACACGCGTCTGTCCGCGGCCGAAGTGCTAGGCCCTTACCAGCAGTTATTGCTCCAGCGCGGCCTGGCACTGCCGCTGTTTCTCACCGACGTACGTGAGCGCAGCAATGTGCTGCTGCTCATCGAGTCACTGATCGCCAATGCCGAAGTCAATCAACTGATGGAGAACCTCTGACCATGTCTCAGGATACGCCCACGCTGCGCAGCCTCTGCCTGCAGCATCTTCAGGAACTGAAGGAAGGCACGGAGCACCTGGTGATGGCGGCGGTGTCTTCTGCCGATGGTTTCCCCATCGCGCTACTCGGCGCCGAGCCGCAGTTGGGGCGCAAGGCGACTGCCATGGCGGCAGCGCTGGATGGCCTGAGCAAATCGATCGCCAAGGAGTTCGCTCTGGGCGGCCTGGAGGGCACGGTACTGGAGTGCGATTCGGGCCTAGTGCTCTGTCGGCAGGTGCACACGCCCAAGCGCAACCTGGTTCTGCTCATGGTCATGAGCAAGGACGTGACATACGGACACGCCCTCTGGGCAATCAAGAACGCGGCCAGAGCCATGGCCACTTCACTGCAGGCGTCCATCGAAGTTGGCGTCGCAGCTTCACTCACCAGCATCAAGGAATAACCTGTGGCCAGCATTACTGAAAATCTCAACCAGTTGCTCGAAATCGATGGCGCACTCGCTGCTGCCGTTGTGGACTACTCCAGCGGCATGCTGCTGGGCTCGGTCGGGCAGGGAATCGACCTGGATATCGCCGCCGGTGGCAACACCGAAGTGGTACGCGCCAAGCTGAAGACCATGAAGATGTTGGGCCTCAATGAAAACATCGAGGACATCCTGATCACCCTGGGTACCCAGTACCACCTGATCCGCCCGCTGGCCAGCACTCAGGAGCTGTTCATGTACTACGTATTGGATCGTTCCAAGGCGAATCTGGCACTGGCGCGTCGCAAGCTTCAGGCCGTCGAAGGTCAGATCGCCATCTGATTTCCGATCAGTCGACAGCTCTAGGGAGCTGTCGACTGTCGGGAAGCCTGAGAAAGGCGTCTCAGACGTGGAAAAGTGCTGTTTTGGTGGCTGCACAAGCGCTATGGCTATGTGACACAATGCCGCGGGAACTCTAGCAATCTGCTAGCTGCGAATGACTCGCTGAAATATATTTGCTGTGTAGTGAGGCCTCTATTCCGGGCCTCACAAGTAATCGTCTGTTTGCCAACCTAAATCAGAGAAGAAAAAAATGACTGATGCCATCGTGCAAAACGGTGCTTCAGCGACCCCTGCGTTCCTTTCCAAGGCGCGCATCATCGCTAAGCCCGGTTTCAACCGCTGGCTGGTTCCGCCAGCTGCCCTCGCCATCCACCTGTGCATCGGCATGGCCTACGGTTTTTCCGTATTCTGGCTGCCGCTGTCGAAAGCCATCGGTATCGATACTGCCGTCGCCTGTGCGCCGGATATCGGTTTCTTCGAGCAGATCTTCGCCAGCAACTGCGATTGGCAGATCTCCATGCTCGGTTGGATCTACACCCTGTTCTTCGTTTTCCTGGGTTGTGCGGCTGCCGTGTGGGGCGGCTGGCTGGAACACGCTGGCCCGCGTAAGGCTGGCCTGGTTTCGGCAGTATGCTGGTGTGGCGGTCTGCTGATCTCCGCGTTCGGCATCTATACGCACCAGATCTGGTTGATGTGGGTGGGTTCCGGCGTGATCGGTGGTATCGGTCTGGGCCTGGGCTACATCTCCCCGGTATCGACCCTGATCAAGTGGTTCCCGGACAAGCGCGGCATGGCGACCGGTATGGCCATCATGGGCTTCGGTGGCGGTGCGATGGTCGGTGCACCTCTGGCTGCAGCGCTGATGGGCCACTTCTCCAGCGAAACTGACGTCGGTGTATGGCAGAGCTTCGTGGTGATGGCGGTGATCTACTTCGTCTTCATGGTTGGTGGTGCTCTGTCCTACCGCGTTCCGCCGACTGGCTGGAAGCCGGCTGGCTGGGTTGCTCCGGCAGCCAAGGCCAACAACGCCATGATCACCAAGGGCCACGTACACGTGAACACCGCGTGGAAAACCCCGCAATTCTGGCTGGTCTGGGCTGTTCTGTGCCTGAACGTATCCGCTGGTATCGGCATCATCGGCATGGCTTCGCCCATGCTGCAGGAAGTCTTCGGCGGCAAGCTGATCGGCGTGAACGTGCCTTTCAGTGAGCTGAGCAAAGAGCAGCTGATGCAGATCGCGGCAATCGCTGCCGGCTTCACTGGCCTGCTGAGCCTGTTCAACATCGGTGGCCGTTTCTTCTGGGCATCGTTCTCCGACCTGATTGGCCGTAAAGCGACCTACTTCGTGTTCTTCGCGCTGGGTTTCACCCTGTACGCGCTGGTTCCGTGGACCGGTCACCTGGGCAGCATCGCGCTGTTCGTGTTCGCCTTCTGCCTGATCCTGTCCATGTACGGCGGTGGTTTTGCAACCGTTCCGGCCTACCTGGCGGATCTGTTCGGTACTCAGATGGTTGGCGCCATCCACGGTCGTCTGCTGACCGCTTGGGCCTTCGCTGGCGTGCTGGGTCCAGTACTGGTGAACTACCTGCGTGAGTATCAACTGAGCATCGGCGTCGAGCGCGCTGCTGCCTATGACATCACCCTGTACATTCTCGCCGGCCTGCTGGTTGTGGGCTTCGTCTGCAACCTGCTGGTTCGCCCGGTGGATGCCAAGTACTTCATGACCGAAGAAGAGCTGGCTGCTGAGCGTGCCCATGGCGAGAAGTCCGCGCCGAGTGCCGCAGAGCTGGAGTGGGCTGCCGATCCGTCGAGCAAGCCGCTGGTGATCGCTGCCTGGCTGGCCGTAGGTCTGCCGCTGGCGTGGGGTGTGTGGGTAACCCTGCAGAAGACCGTCGTTCTGTTCCAATAAGCACGATCTGCTGCGCGTCGGCCCTGCGGCGTTGAAAACAGGCTCGGAATGCTCATTTACAGCTCGTAAATTCCGCTTCCTCGCCTGTTTTCGTGGGGCCGCCTAGGCCTTGCAGGGCTCTAGCTCGCGAGATCGTGAGCTGTTTACAGAAATCCCGCTGGCGCCCCGTGCGCCAGCGGGATTTTTTATGTCTGGTGCTTTTTGGCCGCCGGGCCTCGAGCGTTTTTCGTCCATTTTTGCCGTGTGGCTTTATAGGTTCGCTGCTTATCAGCCTATAATGGCGGCCCTTTCGCCCAACGATTTTGTGGAGCAGGTGATGGCCGAACGTACGGCATCCGTCGAGCGCAATACCCTGGAGACCCAGATCAAGGTCTCGATCAATCTGGATGGTACCGGTAAGTCCAAGTTCGATACCGGTGTGCCGTTTTTCGAGCACATGCTTGACCAGATCGCCCGCCATGGCTTGATCGACCTCGACATCTTCTGCAAGGGTGACCTTGAGATCGACGATCACCACACCGTCGAAGACGTCGGTATCACCCTCGGCCAGGCCTTCGCCAAAGCCGTCGGCGACAAGAAGGGCATGACCCGTTACGGGCATTCCTACGTGCCGCTGGATGAAGCGCTGTCGCGCGTGGTCATCGATTTTTCCGGTCGCCCGGGCCTGCAGATGCACGTGCCGTTCACCCGTGCCGTGGTCGGTGGCTTCGATGTCGACCTGTTCCAGGAATTCTTCCAGGGCTTCGTCAACCATGCCCAGGTCAGCCTGCACATCGACAACCTGCGTGGCGTGAATACCCACCACCAGATCGAAACCGTGTTCAAGGCCTTCGGGCGCGCGCTGCGCATGGCCGTGGAACTTGACCCGCGCATGGCCGGGCAAATGCCATCGACCAAGGGCGTGCTCTGATGCAGACGGTTGCAGTCATCGACTATGGCATGGGCAACCTGCACTCGGTGGCCAAGGCCCTGGAGCACGTCGGTGCTGGCCGGGTATTGGTGACCAGCGACGCGCAAGTGATTCGTGAAGCTGACCGCGTGGTGTTCCCCGGTGTTGGTGCGATCCGCGACTGCATGGCCGAGATCCGCCGCCTGGGCTTCGATGAGCTGGTGCGTGAAGTCAGCCAGGATCGCCCGTTCCTGGGCATCTGCGTAGGCATGCAGGCGTTGCTCGAGCGCAGCGAAGAGAACGATGGCGTCGACTGCATCGGCCTGTTCCCCGGTCAGGTGCGTTTCTTCGGCAAGAACATGGTTGAAGACGGCGAGCCGCTCAAGGTTCCGCATATGGGCTGGAACGAAGTGAGCCAGGCGGTCAATCACCCGCTGTGGCACAGCATTCCGGATCTGGCGCGCTTCTACTTCGTGCACAGCTATTACATCGAAGCCGGCAAGGCGCAGCAGGTCGTTGGCCGTGGGCATTACGGCAAGGATTTCGCTGCTGCCCTGGCCGATGGTTCGCGCTTCGCCGTGCAGTTCCACCCCGAGAAGAGCCACACCCACGGCCTGCAACTGCTGCAGAACTTCGCCGCCTGGGATGGTCGCTGGTAATGGCCAGGCTCAAGAGCCCGATCCTCACGCTCACGCCCGAGCAGGAAAGCGATGCGGTGCACAAGTTGCAGCGCTTCCTGGCTGACCGCTACGAGCTGGAGCTGGGTTCCTTCGAGGTGCTGGAGCTGCTCGAACTGTTTGGCCGCGAAGTGGCGCCGCATTACTACAACCGGGCGGTCAACGACGCGCACGGCCTGCTGCGCGAGCGCTTCGAAAGTCTCGAAGTCGACCTGTGGGCGCTCGAGAAAGATTGATTCCAGCCAACGCTGATTGAACTGAACAAGGTGTGCAGATGCTGATTATCCCCGCTATCGACCTCAAGGACGGCGCCTGTGTGCGTCTGCGTCAGGGCCGTATGGAAGACTCCACGGTGTTCTCCGATGATCCGGTGAGCATGGCTGCCAAGTGGGTCGAGGGCGGTTGCCGCCGTCTGCATCTGGTCGACCTCAACGGCGCGTTCGAAGGCAAGCCGGTCAACGGCGACGTGGTCACTGCCATCGCCAAGCGCTACCCCAACCTGCCGATCCAGATCGGCGGTGGTATCCGCTCGCTGGAAACCATCGAGCATTACGTCAAGGCCGGCGTCAGCTACGTGATCATCGGCACCAAGGCGGTAAAAGATCCGCAGTTCGTGACCGATGCGTGCAAGGCCTTCCCGGGCAAGGTCATCGTTGGCCTGGACGCCAAGGACGGTTTCGTCGCCACCGACGGCTGGGCTGAAGTCAGCACCGTACAGGCTACCGATCTGGCTCGTCGCTTCGAGGCCGATGGCGTCTCGGCGATCGTCTACACCGACATCGCCAAGGACGGCATGATGCAAGGCTGCAACGTCGAGGCCACCGCGGCCCTGGCTGCCGCCAGCCGTATTCCGGTGATCGCCTCGGGCGGCATCCACAACCTGGGTGATATCGAGAAGCTGCTGCTGGCCCGTTCGCCAGGCATCATCGGCGCCATCACCGGCCGCGCTATCTACGAAGGCACCCTGGATGTCGCCGAGGCTCAGGCCTTCTGCGACTCCTTCAAGGCTTGACGTTACCTCAGGCGACAGCCTGGCTCGGTACAAGGAACTTGCAATGATCGAATGCCATTCAATCGATGAAGTGCGTACGCAGATCGATGCCCTTGATCGGCAGATCGTCCAGTTGCTGGCTGAGCGCGGTGGCTATGTTCGTCAGGCCGCTCAGTTCAAAGCTGACAGCGATGCCGTGCGTGCGCCGCAGCGGGTCGAAGAGGTGGTGGCCAAGGTCAGAGAGCTGGCGCGTGACTCGGGGGCCTCTCCCGAGGTTATCGAGCACGTCTACCGGGCCATGATCGCTGCTTTCATCGAGACCGAATTGACCGAGCACGCCGGCTTGAATCCATCCGCCTGACGTCGTATTCCGGAGAAACACCATGGCATTGGCCAAACGCATCATCCCCTGCCTCGACGTGGACAACGGCCGTGTGGTCAAGGGCGTCAAGTTCGAGAATATTCGCGATGCCGGCGACCCGGTGGAGATCGCCCGTCGTTATGACGAGCAGGGTGCCGACGAGATTACCTTTCTCGATATCACCGCCAGCGTCGATGGCCGTGACACCACGCTGCACACCGTCGAGCGCATGGCCAGCCAGGTGTTCATCCCGCTGACCGTGGGCGGCGGCGTGCGTACCGTGATGGACATTCGTAACCTGCTCAATGCCGGTGCCGACAAGGTCTCGATCAACACCGCCGCGGTATTCACGCCCGAGTTCGTTGGCGAGGCTGCCTCGCGCTTTGGCTCGCAGTGCATCGTTGTCGCCATCGATGCCAAGAAGGTCTCCGGCCCGGGCGAAACGCCACGCTGGGAAATCTTCACCCACGGTGGTCGCAAGCCCACTGGCCTCGATGCGGTGGCCTGGGCACAGAAGATGGAAGGCCTGGGCGCTGGCGAGATCCTCCTGACCAGCATGGATCAGGACGGCGTGAAGAGTGGTTACGACCTGGGCGTGACCCGTGCCATCAGCGAAGCCGTGGGCATTCCGGTGATCGCTTCCGGCGGCGTCGGTAACCTGCAGCACCTGGCCGATGGCATCATCGAAGGCAAGGCTGCTGCGGTATTGGCAGCGAGCATCTTCCACTTCGGTGAATACACCGTGCCCGAAGCCAAGGCCTACATGGCCAGCCGCGGTATCGTGATGCGTTGAGCGCCTCATGCGCCAGCTGGATGTGTCATGCGTCCAGTTTGGTGCATTTGCGCTTTTGGATGCCCGCTAATGGCGCTAAGCTAGCACCCGTGTGACAGGGATTGGTCGAGCCAGGGCGTCTAGCCCGGTATTTCCGATTGAATCGTCTGGTCGCTCCGGGCGTGACCTTTCTGGCCGCCCGTCAACGCTTTGAATTGACAGGTAGTCGAGTACATGTGGAAACGTCTGTGGTTGGCAGCGGCGGGTGCCCTGCTTTTGATGACATCGGCAGCACGCGCCGAAATCGACCCGAACTACAACGTGGTGTTGCTGACGGAAAACTTCCCGCCGTACAACATGGCGATCAATGGCAAGAACTTTGCGCAGGAAGACAATATCGACGGTATCGCCGCCGATGTGGTGCGCGAGATGTTCAAACGTGCTGGCGTGTCCTACACCCTCACCCTGCGGTTTCCCTGGGATCGCATCTATAAACTTGCACTGGAAAAACCCGGCTACGGCGTGTTCGTGACCGCGCGCTTGCCTGAGCGCGAGGACTTGTTCAAATGGGTTGGCCCCATCGGCCCGGACGACTGGATAATGTTGGCGCGCAGCGACAGCACGCTGGTGGTCAACAACCTGCAGCAGGCCAAGCAATACCGTATTGGCGCCTACAAGGGTGATGCCATCGCCGAGCACCTCGAGAAAGAGGGGCTGCAGCCGGTCACTTCGTTGCGCGATCAGGAAAATGCCAAAAAGCTCGAGAATGGTCAGATCGACCTGTGGGCTACCGGTGATCCTGCTGGTCGTTATCTGGCGCGCCAGGAAGGTATCAGCGGCCTGAAAACCGTGCTGCGTTTCAACAGTGCGCAACTCTATCTGGCCCTTAACAAGGAAGTGCCGCACGAGGTGGTACAGAAGCTGCAGTCGGAATTGGACAAGATGCGCGCTGAGGGTTACGTCGACAAAATCCTCAACAGTTATCTTTAGGCATGAAGGTCATTTAGCTGCACATCGCGAGCGCTACAGAGGGGGCGCTCGCGTGGTCAAGATCTGGCGTTCATGCTGCATGCAGCGTGCCTTTGGCACGCGGTAGTCATTGCCATGGAAGGTGGTGGTGCGGGGATTCGGCAGGAAGCCGCCAATCATAATCATAACCACGCGGCGGGGACGACTGATGTTGAACACTTTGAAAGCGCTTGTGCTATTGCTCACGTTCGCGGCATTTGCCGCCAGGGCCGAGCTGCCACCTGACTACAAGATGGTGTTGCTGACCGAGAATTTCCCGCCGTTCAACATGGCGGTCGACGACAAGAACTTTGCCCGTGACGATGGCATTGACGGCATCAGCGCCGAAATCGTTCGTGCGATGTTCAAACGTGCCGGCATTGAGTACACCCTGACCTTGCGCTTCCCCTGGGATCGCCTCTACAAGCTGACCCTCGACAAACCCAACTACGGCTTGTTCTCCACAACCTTCACGCCTGAGCGCCAGCCGCTGTTCAAGTGGGTCGGCCCGCTGGCCAAGACCGGCTGGGTATTGCTTGCCGCGCCTGGCAATAACCTGACCGTCAACAGCTTGAAGGAGGCCAGTCAGTACACCATTGGCGCCTACAAGAACGATGCCGTGAGTCAACACCTGGAAAGCCAGGGCCTGGCTCCGGTCAACGCCTTGCGTGACCAGGAGAACGTGAAAAAGCTCACCAGTGGCAAGATCGATCTGTGGGCCACCACCGACCCGGTCGGCCGCTATCTGGCCAAGCAGGAAGGCGTCAGCGGCCTGAATACCGTGCTGCGTTTCAACGAAGCCGAGCTATACCTGGCGCTGAACAAGGACACCCCGGACGAAGTCGTGCAGCGTTTGCAGAAAGCGCTCGACGAACTGCGCAACGAAGGCTTTATCGACGAGATGACCAACAGCTACTTGTAAGGCTGTGGTCTAGAAAGCCCGGTACAGCAGTGCGCTGTGCCGGGCTTTTTTGCAGCACACGATGTATGTAGGCAGTCGTTCAGTGGCAGGCGCTGTGTACGTCGATCGTCTGAGCCGCTTGGCGCTTCGGCCGGCCATCGTCGGCCAACAACAAAAAGCCCCATTGCAGTTGCCTGCAATGGGGCTTTTTGTTGCGTCTTAGGCTTAGTCGGCGCGGGTGACGTTCAAGCCCTTGAGCAGGTTCAGCGCCTGGCTCAGTTGGTAGTCGTCATCTTGCGGGCGAGCCGGCTTGCCGGCACTGCCCTGGCTTGGCCGGTCGGCGCCGCCATTACCGTTGCCCAGGTGGCCCTGCAGATCGGCTTCTTTGAGGCTCGGGTCGTCGCTTTCGCGGGTCAGCTTGGCGCGTGCTACTTCGACGTCCGGGACGATACCTTGGGCCTGAATGGAGCGGCCGTTGGGGGTAAAGTACAGCGCTGTGGTGATCTTCAGCGCGCGGTCGTTGTTCAGTGGCAACACGGTCTGCACCGAGCCCTTGCCGAAGCTGTCGGTACCCATCACCACGCCGCGCTTGTGATCCTGCAGGGCGCCGGCGACGATTTCCGAGGCCGAGGCACTGCCACCGTTGATCAGCACCACCAGCGGAACGCCTTCGCTGGCGTCGAGCGGGTCGGCGGAGAAGCGTAGCTCCGAGTTAGCGATACGGCCTTTGGTGTAGACGATCAGGCCCTTCTTGAGGAAGTGATCCGCTACCTCGACAGCAGACTGCAGCACGCCGCCTGGGTTGTTGCGCAGATCGAGTACCAGGCCGCTGAGTTTCTTGCCATTCTCCTTGCGCAGTTTGTTCAGCGCTTTGCCCACTTCCTCGCCAGTGTTGACCTGGAACTGAGTGACGCGGATGTAACCATAGCCCGGGTCGATCATCTGGCTACGCACGCTGGTGACCTTGATCACCGCGCGGGTCAGCTCCACGTCGAACGGCTTGCCACCTTCACGCACCAGAGTCAGGAGAATCTTGCTGCCGGCCTTGCCGCGCATCTTCTCCACGGCTTCCATCATCGACAGGCCCTTGGTCGGCTGACCATTGATCTTGATGATCAGGTCACCGGGGTGGATGCCGGCTTTGGAGGCTGGGGTGTCGTCGATCGGCGAGACCACTTTGATGAAGCCGTCTTCGGTGCCGACCTCGATGCCTAAACCGCCGAACTCGCCGCTGGTGCTTTCCTGCAGTTCAGCGAAGGCTTTGGGATCGAGGTATGCCGAATGCGGGTCGAGGTTGCTGAGCATGCCTTTGATGGCATTCTCCAGCAGTTCCTTGTCGGTGACGGGCTCCACGTAGGCAGCTTTGATGCGATCCATCACCTCGGCGAAGGTGCGCAGCTCGTCGAGCGGCAGCGGCGCTACGTTTTCGTCGGCGGTCGGCGCAGGGCTGATCGGCGCCTGGTCGGCATGCAGCACAGGTGCGCCAACGAGCAGGGCAATCGCCAGGGCCAGGGAGGTGAGGCGAGACAGTTGCGGCATTCGAACTAACTCCTACGACAATGAGATGGCGCTTATCCTTGCGCCCGACACCATTGGGCCGGATCGCTGGCGCGGCCCTGCTGGCGAATCGCGAAATACAGGGCCGGCGTATCCTGCCCGCCGCTGGTACCAACGGTGGCGATGGGGTCGCCGGCCTTGACGATATCTCCGGCGTCCTTGAGCAGGCTCTGGTTATGCCCGTAGAGGGTCAGGTAACCGTTGCCATGGTCGAGGATGACCAGAAGCCCGGATCCGCGCAACCAATCTGCGAAGACCACCCGACCACCATGCACAGCGCGTACCTGACTACCGGCGGCGGCGCCGATCAGTACGCCGTCCCACTTAGTCCGAGCGTCTTCGCCGCGAGGGGTTCCATATCTCGCCACCAGACGACCGTTCACCGGCCACGGCAGCTTGCCCCTGGCATTGGCGAAAGGGCCGCCATAGCTGGCGCCGGAGCTGACCAGCGGGCCATCTGCGGGTGCCTTGGCGGCAGCGGCAGGTGCTGCGGGCTTTTCACGAGCAGCGGTGAGCGCGCGTTGGCGTTCCTGCTCGGCCTCGCGGGCCTGGCGGGCGAGGGTTTCCTCGATGGTTTTGAGTACCCGGCCGAGCTCGGCCTGTTCCTGCTCGCGGGCCTTGAGGCGCTCACCGCGGGCGGCGTAATCCTTGTTCAGCTTGGCCAGGGCGAGCTGACGCTCCTTGCGCACGGCTGCCAGCTCGTTGCTGCGCGTATCTAGCTGCGTTTTCTGTTCCTGTAACTGAGCCTGGTGGTGGCCGATGTCTTTCTCGACGTTGGCTAGCTGGCGCAGCGTTTCGTTGAAGGCCGTCAGTTGTTCCATGCGGGCTTCAGCCAGGTAATCGTAGTAGGTCAGGGTGCGGGAGAATTTCTCCGGGTTCTGCTGGTTGAGCAGCAGCTTGATGTACTCCTGGCGGCCACCCTGATAGGCGGCTCGAGCCTGAATACCGATCAGTCGTTGCTGTTCAATACGCGCGTCCTGGAGTTTTTTTCTCCTGATCGAGACGCTTGAGTTCCTCTTCGCTCTCCTGCAGCTCATCGCGCAGGCTCTTGACCTGGTTTTCCAGATCGCCCATTTCGGTTTCGGTGGACTTGAGCTGCTTCTGCACGCCGGATTTTTCCTGCTGCAGCTGCTCGAGCAGTTTCTTCAACTCACCGACGTCGGCGCGTGCGGCGTCCAGCTGCTTTTGCGTGTCAGCTTTCTGGTCGGCGAAAGCTGGCACCAGCAGGCTGGTCAGGAAGATAAGGATGAGGGCACGAAACATGGGGCAGGCGGTACCTGGCGGGGAACGGGCCTAGTATGCCCGTGGTGCGGGTTAAAAAGAACGCCCCGGATCGCGGATTGCGACCCAAGGCGCGGCGCTGTCGACCGATGGCCGATGTCGGTCAGTTGAAGGTGACGATGCTGGTGCCGGTCATTTCCTCTGGAATCGGCATGCCCATCAGCGTCAGCAGGGTTGGCGCCACGTCGGCCAACACACCGCCTTCGCGGATGCTGACGTCGCGCTTGCCGACATAGATGAACGGCACCGGCTCGCAGGTGTGGGCGGTGTGCGCCTGGCCAGTGCACTCGTCCTGCATCTGCTCGACGTTGCCGTGGTCAGCGGTGACAAGTGCTTCGCCGCCGACCTTGTCGAGGGCTTCGACGATGCGCCCGACGCAAGTATCCAGGCACTCGACGGCGGCCACGGCGGCTTCGAACACGCCAGTGTGGCCAACCATGTCACCGTTGGCGTAATTGACCACGATCACGTCGTAACGCTGGTTCTCGATGGCATCGACGATCTTGTCGGTGACTTCGGGAGCATTCATCTGTGGCTGCAGATCGTAAGTAGCAACGTTGGGCGACGGGATGAGGATGCGTTCTTCGCCGGCGAAGGGCTCTTCACGGCCACCGGAGAAGAAGAAGGTCACGTGGGCGTACTTCTCGGTCTCGGCGATGCGCAGTTGAGTCTTACCGTTGTTGGCCAGGTACTCGCCTAGCACGTTGACCAGCGGGGCCGGCTTGTAAGCGCTCGGCGTGTCGATGCTCGCCGCATACTGCGTGAGCATTATGAACCCGGCGGTCTGCGGCACGCGGGCGCGTTCGAAGGCATCGAAGCCCGGCTCGACGAAGGCGCGGGTCAGTTCGCGGGCGCGGTCGGCACGGAAGTTCATGAACACCACGGCGTCGCCGTCTTCGACGCTGACCGCGTCGCCGATGCTGGTGGCCTTGACGAACTCGTCGCTCTCGCCACGGGCGTAGGCGGCTTCCAGGCCGGCCACGGCGGTGTCGGCGCTGAACTGGCTCTGCCCGGCGGCGATCAGGTTGTAGGCCTGGGCGACGCGATCCCAGCGATTGTCGCGATCCATGGCGAAGTAGCGGCCGATCAACGAGGCAATGCGACCCTTGCCGAGTTTGGCGAAAGTGGCGTCGAGCAGTTCGATGGAGCCCTGGGCGCTTTTCGGCGCGGTGTCGCGGCCGTCGAGGAAAGCGTGCAGGTAAATCTTCTCGGCGCCGCGGCGGGCTGCCAGTTCTGCCATCGCCACCAGGTGATCCTGATGGCTATGCACGCCGCCGTCCGACAGCAGGCCAAGGATGTGCACGGCTTTGCCGGCGCCAACGGCCTTGTCCACCGCGCCGGTGATAGCCGGGTTCTCGAAGAACTCGCCATCGCGTATCGCTTTGGTCACGCGAGTGAAGTCCTGATACACCACACGGCCGGCACCCAGGTTCATGTGGCCGACCTCGGAGTTGCCCATCTGCCCGTCCGGCAGGCCAACGTCCATACCGCTGCCGGAAATCAGCCCGTGGGGCTGGGTGGCACGCAGGCGGTCGTAGACCGGCGTGTTGGCGGCGAAGATTGCGTTGTGCTCGGGTGTGTCGCTGTGGCCGAAGCCGTCGAGAATGACCAGAACCAAGGGTTTGGGCGTTGCGCTCATACTGGGCTCGCTCTGCTTGAGGACCAAAAGATTGCCGGAAGCGATTTTACGTCGCCCGCGACGATCCGGAGGATGTTCGCCAGATGGCGATACACCAAAAAAGATCAGACATTCTACGGCCAAGGAAAGATCCCGTCACCGCCGTACGGCCTTTGGTGGACCTACGGGCCTGTGTATACTGGCCGGCATTTTACAGCCCCGGAAACGCGTGATGCTTGCCAACCTGATTGAATTCGCCACGACCCACTTCATCCTCAGCGGTCTGTTCGTGATCATCCTCTCGCTGCTGATCTTCACTGAGCTGCAAAAGGGTGGTCAGAGCCTGAGCAGCCGCGAAGTCACCGCGCTGATCAATCGCGACGAAGGCGTGGTGATCGACATCCGCAACAAGAAGGACTTCGCCAGCGGCCATATCGTTGGCGCCCTGAACATCCCCAACGACAAGCTGACTTCGCGCATCTCTGAGCTCGAAAAGCACAAGGCCAAGACCCTGATCATCGTCGATGCCCTGGGCCAGCAAGCTGGCACCGCCGCACGCGAACTGAAAAAGGCCGGCTTCACTGCGGCGCGTCTGGGTGGCGGCATCGCTACCTGGCGCAGCGACAACCTGCCTGTGGTGAAGTGAGATGGCCAAGGTCGTCGTCTACTCCAGTGATTGGTGCCCGTACTGCATTCGCGCCAAGCAGCTGTTGACCAACAAAAGCGTGGCGTTCGACGAGATCCGCGTCGACGGCAAACCGGATCTGCGGGCAGAAATGACTCGCAAGGCCGGTCGCACTTCGGTGCCGCAGATATGGATCGGTGAGACCCATGTGGGTGGTTGCGACGACCTGTATGCCCTGGAACGGGCAGGCAAGCTCGATGCACTGCTCCGTGCCTGATAGACCCAGAACCTTTCTTTAAGTCCATACAGCAGAAGGCTTTGCCCATGACCGAACAAGTTACCGGTGCCGCCCAAGGCGAGCAGAATCCCCAGTTCTCCCTGCAGCGCATTTACGTGCGTGACCTGTCTTTCGAAGCGCCGAAGAGCCCTGAGATCTTCCGTCAGGAGTGGACCCCGAGCGTCGCGATGGATCTCAACACCCGTCAGAAAGCTCTGGAAGGCGACTTCCACGAAGTGGTGCTGACCCTCTCGGTGACCGTGAAGAACGGTGAAGAAACCGCGTTCATCGCCGAAGTGCAGCAGGCGGGTATCTTCCTGATCAAGGGGCTGGATGCCGGCTCCATGAGCCACACGCTGGGCGCGTTCTGCCCGAACATTCTGTTCCCATACGCGCGCGAAACCCTGGACAGCCTTGTGGTACGCGGTTCGTTCCCAGCGCTGATGCTGGCTCCGGTGAACTTCGATGCTCTGTATGCTCAAGAGCTGCAGCGTCAGCAAGAAGCTGCCAACTGAGTTATCGGCTGCTGCAGAAAAAACGCCCTTCGGGGCGTTTTTTTATGGGGCCAGGCTACAAAGCTGCGTATCAAGCTTTGAGGTTCTCTATTTTTAATCGTTGCCCATGCTGAAACCGTGCTGCCGCCATGCTTCATAGACGGCCACCGCTACCGTATTGGACAGGTTGAGGCTGCGACAACCCTCGCGCATCGGCAGGCGCACACGCTGCTCTTCTGGCAGGGCGTCACGGATATCCGCGGGCAGGCCGCGGCTTTCTGGGCCGAACAGGAAAGCGTCGCCCGGCTGATAGGCGACTTCGTGGAAAGGCTGCGAGCCCTTGGTGGTGAAGGCGAATACCCGTGGTTGGCCGAGGCTTTCCAGGCAAGCTTCCAGGCTGGCGTAGCGCTGCAGCGTGGCGTATTCGTGGTAATCCAGCCCAGCGCGGCGCAGGCGCTTGTCATCCAGGTCGAAGCCGAGCGGCTCGATCAGGTGCAGGTGACAGCCACTGTTGGCACAGAGCCTGATAATGTTGCCGGTGTTGGGCGGGATTTCCGGTTGAAAAAGGATTACATGAAACATGCACGGCTCCGAGCCAGAAGACGGTGCGCATTCTACGCCTGATAAGTCGTCAAGACCGCGTCCGTGGCTTCGGGTCATCTGCTCGCTGGCTATCTTCGGCTTTTTGATCGGGTTAATGATCGGCCGCCTATTTCATCCCGACGCGATGCACCTGAAAGCCGTAGATGCCGCACCTGATCAACTGGTGCTGTGGTTCAACGTTGAGCCACAGGTGCAGGTCAGCGACTTTCAGGGCGCGTTCGTGCTGCGTTTTGAGGGGTTGGGACGTGAGCAGCAGGGCCAGTTGCAGGTCGCTGGGCGAGCCGCCAATTGGCGCGTGATGCGTGATGGACGAGAGCTTGAGGTTCGTATCCTGGCGGCTCGCCCATTGCGGGCTGAATTGAATGCCGAGGAAGTCGATGGTCGCTGGCGCCTGACGATTCGTCTGGCGCTGCGGTAGTCAAGAAAAGAGGGAGCACTCAGCCTGCCTGTACCAAGGCTCCCGAAGAAAAGGGGGATTCTCTGATCTGCCTGTACCAGAGTCCCCGAAGAAAGAAGGGAGTTCTCGGCCTGCCTGTACCGAGGCTCCCAAAGAAAGAGGGGAATCCCCGGCCTGCCTGTACCAAGGTCCCGAAACTGGGTTATCTGTACCATTGCAGATGGCGTGCCAGTTTTTGTTTTTCTCTAGATGCCCCGTAGTTACTGGCCTCTGGCCCACATGGCGGACTTTTACCGCGCGCTGTGCATGAGGCTGAATGTTCCGCTCGGGTGCACAGGCACGCTTTCTGTGCGCTGAACGCGTGCATTTTCATGGCTAGCCTGCGGCTGCCGTATCACCGCTGCGCTATTGATCACAGGCGTGTCGTGATCGTGGGCAACGCCCCTGCGGTGGCAGAAATCTCACCTAGCCCGTGGTTGAGCACCGCGACGCCCAGGCGAGGGTGCTCTGGGTTTCCGCAGGCTGCGGTGTTGCAGGCTCAATAGCGCCGTGGTCATAACGAACGACACACCATAAAAAAACGCCGCGCCCTGATCGGGGCGCGGCGCTCTGTCGTCACGGCCGTGGCTTAATTGTCGTCGCTGTCGTCCTCTTCGGAGCTGTCGACGTTCATGCCCAGTTCCTTGATCTTGCGGGTCAGGGTATTGCGACCCCAACCAAGCAGGATGGCTGCATCGCGACGCCGCCCTGCGGTGTGCTTGAGAGCCGTCTCGATCATGATTCGTTCGAATGCCGGTACGGCACTGTCGAGCAGGTTCGACTGGCCACGGCCCAGGGCCTGATCAGCCCACTGGCGCAGTGCCTGTTCCCAGTTGCTGACCGGTGCGTTGTCCTGAGGCTGGACGAGCAGCTCCGGCGGCAAGTCGTCGACATGCACTTCGCGCCCCGAAGCCATCACCGTGATCCAGCGGCAGGTGTTCTCCAGCTGTCGCACGTTGCCCGGCCAGGGCAGCTGTTGCAGGTAATCCTCGGTTTCGCTCTTTAGCAGCTTGGGCTCGACCGCCAGTTCGGTGGCTGCGCGGCTGAGAAAGTGCCGGGCCAGCGTTGGGATATCTTCGCGACGATCCGATAGGCGTGGGATATGGATGCGGATGACGTTGAGGCGGTGGAACAGGTCTTCACGAAACTTGCCGGCGGTTACCAGGCTTTCCAGGTTCTGGTGGGTGGCGGCAATGATGCGTACGTCCACTTTTACCGGCGTGTGCCCGCCAACCCGGTAGAACTCACCATCGGCCAGTACGCGTAGCAGGCGGGTCTGGGTATCGGCCGGCATGTCGCCGATCTCGTCGAGAAACAGGGTGCCGCCGTCGGCCTGCTCGAAGCGCCCGCGGCGCTGGTTGGCTGCGCCGGTAAAGGCGCCTTTTTCATGGCCGAACAGCTCGGACTCCATCAAGTCCTTGGGAATCGCTGCCATGTTCAAGGCAATGAATGGCGACGCGGCACGCGGACTGTGGCGATGCAAAGCATGGGCGACCAGCTCCTTGCCGGTGCCGGACTCACCATTGATCAGTACGGTGATATTGGAATGCGAGAGTCGGCCTATCGCGCGGAACACCTCCTGCATCGCTGGCGCTTCGCCGATGATTTCCGGGGTGCGCGCCTGTACTACCGGCACATGCAGGCCTTGCTGTTCCTGGGCGTGCTGGTTGGCACGCTTGACCAGCGATACCGCCTCGTCGACGTCGAAAGGCTTGGGCAGGTACTCGAAAGCGCCGCCCTGGTAGGAGGCGACGGCGCTGTCCAGATCGGAATGGGCTGTCATGATGATCACGGGCAGCCGCGGATGCATCTCACGGATTCTGGCCAGCAGTTCCAGGCCGCTGGAGCCGGGCATGCGAATGTCGGAGATGATCACATCCGGCTGCTGACGGCTGAGGCGGCCGAGCACGCCGTCGGCGCTGTCGAAGCTCTGGGTGGTCATGCCTTCCTGTTGCAGGGCTTTTTCCAGTACCCAGCGGATGGAGCGGTCGTCGTCAACGATCCATACGGTTTCACTGCGGCTCATGTCGGAGTTGCTCCTTGTTCCAGCGGCAGAAAGATCGAGAACACGGTATTGCCAGGATGGCTCTCGCATTCGATCAGGCCTTGATGCTGACTGATGATGTTCTGGGTGATCGCCAGGCCCAGGCCAGTGCCGTCGGCACGCCCGCTGACCATGGGATAAAAGATGGTTTCCAGTAGCTCTGTCGCGATGCCAGGGCCGTTGTCGATGATCTCGATCTTGGTCACCAGGCGATGGCGGATGTAGCCAATCGTGAATTGCCGCAAGGTACGCGTGCGCAGGGTGATGCGTCCGGGACGCAGATCCGGCTTGGAGCCGATCGCTTGCATGGCGTTGCGCACGATATTGAGCACGGCCTGAATCATCTGTTCACGGTCGATGACCAGATCTGGAATGCTCGGGTCGTAGTCGCGCACCAGCACGATGCTGCCCTGGCTTTCGGCCTCGACCAGACTGGCGACGCGCTCCAGCACTTCGTGCACGTTGGTGACCGCCAGGGAGGGCAGCTTGTTGGAGCCGAGCATGCGATCGACCAGGTTACGCAGGCGATCCGACTCTTCGATGATGACGTTGGTGTAATCCTTGAGGCTTTCTTCCGGCAGCTCGCGGGCCAGCAACTGGGCCGCGCCGCGAATGCCGCCAAGCGGATTCTTGATCTCGTGGGCCAGGCCGCGTACCAGCAGTTTGGTGGTCTCCTGCTTGGAGAGCTGGGCCTCTTCCTTGGTGATGCGTAGCAGGCGATCACGCGGATGCACTTCGAGCAGCAACATGGTTTCGCCGCGGCTGAGCACTGGCGTGACGGCGTAGTCGACGGTCAGGCTCTGCCCGGTCTGGGTGGTCAGCAGCGCCTCGCGCTTGTTGAATGGGTGCGCTTCGGCGACCGCCTGGCGCAGAGCGCCCAGGGCCTCACGGGTTTCGGTGAACAGCTCGCTGATGAACTGGCCATGGCTGCGTTGACCGCTGACGGCCAGAAGCATTTCCGCAGCAGGGTTCATGTATTCCAGGCGCAGGTCGGCATTGAGCAGCAACGTGGCTGTGGTCAGATTGTCGAGCAGCAGGCGATGCAGGGCTTCATTGATTATCATCGGGCAAGCTCCAAGGGCTTGGCCTCAGCGCATCCGCCAACAGGGGATGTCTGGACAAGGCGATGGCCGTTGTCTGGCAACGTGGCGCAGCTTGGCGTGTCTCGTTGCGGGTGTGGGCCAGCCAAAAGTCGTTCCTCGTGCGGTTTGCAGCAGAAGGGCCGGTTGGGTATGGCGGGCGAGGCGCACCTCGGGCCATCCGGCAGTGCGAGAGAAAATGCAAGAAGCAAACCAAAGCCCCCTAAAGACGCGCGCAAAGGCGCAATGGGCCGGATTTGGCAACTTTTCGGCGCAACGATGAAAATCGTTGTGTGCCAATTTGGGACGAGTATAGAAATCGGTGCGTCGCAGTGCACTTTTTTGGTGCTAACTGCTTTGTAACGAGGCGCGTGCGTGGCGAGTGAGTTTTGGCGCTGCCCAACTGCAGCGCTTTGTTCAGGCGGGAGAATTACAGGAAGGGGAGGATGCTGATGATGCCCTTGTCTTCTTCCTTGGGCTTGTCCTTGAGCGGGCATTCCGGGCGTACGCCGTAATCGTCCTTTTCACAGGGGCGAACCTTGCGCTTCTGGGCCAGAGAAACACGCTTCATGTGGAAGGGCTGGCTGGGCGTGCGCTCGACGATGATGCCGCCCTCGGTGATGATTTCTACGGCAATCTGGTGGGTGCCACGGTCGACGTCTTCCAGCGGGAACACCGGGCTGCGCCCGGCGCTTCCGGCTGGCTGGCCGTCCAGCAGCAGGCGGTAGCTGTGTCCTGGATGCAGGGCTGGTTCACTGTTGACGGTGACGATCAGGTTGCCAGCGTTGTCGTTGATGGTCGCATCCGGTTGCGGAATGGTGATTCTCAGCAGTTCATAGCTGAGTACTGGCAGCGGCGGCGTAGCAGGTGTGGTCGGCGCAACGCTACGCGCTTGCGGTGGCTCGATACGGTTGGAGGGCGCCATCTGCACTTGCTGGGCATTGCCGTCTCGCGGTTTGTCGGTGAACACACGGTTACCCTCGGCATCCACATAGGTGTAAACCTGGGCGAAGCCGGGCAGGGCGATCAGCAGAAGACCGAAAAGCAGGGCGCGCATGTTGATCACTTACCTCGGGCCGGGCTGTTGGTGCTGACGCGTTGCACCGTGAAGGTGCGTGTTTCGCTCTGCTGGACGATCTGCTCGCCCTGCATGACGGCAACGGCCAGGCTGTGTTCGCCGCGATCAATTTCGTTCAGTTGCAGGCGTGGCACGTTGCTACGCGGGCCGTAGGGTTTCCCATCCAGTATCAGCTGCAGGCTATGGCCTGGGCCCAGGCGTGGCTCGATGGTAACGCCGACCGAGAAGGTGCCGTTGTTGGCGCGCATCGCTTCATCGTTGGGCAGGTCGCGTAACGCCAGCATCTGATAAGGGTTTTGCGGCATCTCGCTCAGTCTGGGCGTGGTGGGCTGCGCAGGCGCCGCTGTCGGCCCCGTGGTATTGATCGGCTTCAGCTCGATACTCTCGGCCTTGGTGCCCTCGGGAGGCTGATTGGTGAACACCGTGTTGCCGTTGGCATCGGTGTACTTGTAGATCTGTGCGCTGACCGGCAGGGCCAGTATCAGCAACAGGCAAGCGAGCGTACGGCGCATTGGGCCGGTCTCCGATCTGGATGATGTGAGTAGCCTTGCACTGCGGCGACGTGCTGGCAAGCATGCTGCTTCGAGGATTTGCACTTGCCCATGAAATGGAGGGCATAAAAAAACCTCCCCGGCAAAACCGGAGAGGTTTTTCGTCACGCTGCTAGGCGCAGCGAGGCTGGCTTAGACGCTGTAGTACAGGTCGTATTCCAGCGGGTGCACGAAGGTGCGCACTTTGATTTCTTCTTCCGATTTCAGCTCGATGTAGGCATCGATGAAGTCGTCGGAGAACACGCCGCCCTTGGTCAGGAACGCACGGCCCTTGTCCAGCTCTTCCAGGGCTTCTTTCAGGCTGCCGCAAACCTGCGGGATCAGCTTGCCTTCTTCCGGCGGCAGGTCGTACAGGTTCTTGTCCGCAGCGTCGCCAGGGTGGATCTTGTTCTGGATGCCGTCCAGGCCGGCCATCAGCAGAGCTGCGAAGGCCAGGTAGGGGTTGGCAGCCGGATCCGGGAAGCGAGCTTCGATGCGGCGGGCTTTCGGGCTGGAAACGTACGGGATACGGATCGAGGCGGAACGGTTACGAGCCGAGTAGGCCAGCATGACCGGCGCTTCGAAGCCTGGAACCAGACGCTTGTAGGAGTTGGTCGACGGGTTGGTGAAGCCGTTCAGGGCCTTACCGTGTTTGATGATGCCGCCGATGAAGTACAGAGCGGTTTCGGACAGACCGGCATAGCCTTCACCCGCGAAGGTGTTCTTGCCGTCTTTGGAAACCGAGATGTGTACGTGCATGCCCGAGCCGTTGTCGCCATACAGCGGCTTCGGCATGAAGGTAGCGGTTTTGCCGTAGGCATCGGCCACGTTGTGCACGCAGTACTTCAGGGTCTGAGTTTCGTCAGCCTTGGCTACCAGGGTGTTGAACTTCACGCCGATTTCGTTCTGACCGGCAGTCGCCACTTCGTGGTGGTGAACTTCGATGACCAGGCCCATTTCTTCCATGGCATTACACATGGCAGTACGGATTTCGTGGTCGTGGTCGCACGGCGGAACTGGGAAGTAACCACCTTTAACGGCTGGGCGGTGGCCCTTGTTGCCGCCTTCGATGTCGGCGTCGGTGTTCCAGGAGCCTTGTTCGGAGTAGATCTTGAACATGGACCCAGAGATGTCGGACTTGAACTTCACTTCGTCGAAGATGAAGAACTCTGGCTCCGGGCCAACGAATACGGTGTCACCGATACCGGTGGTCTTCAGGTATTCCTCGGCGCGACGAGCGATGGAGCGCGGGTCACGATCGTAGCCTTGCATGGTGCTCGGCTCGATGATGTCGCAGACCAGGATAAGGGTCGGCTCTTCGGTGAACGGATCGAGAACGGCAGTGCTGTCGTCTGGCAGCAGGATCATGTCGGAGGCTTCGATGCCTTTCCAGCCATGAATGGAGGAACCGTCGAACATCTTGCCGACTTCGAAGAATTCGTCGTCCAGGGCATCACGGGCCGGCATGGTCACGTGGTGCTGCTTGCCCTTGGTGTCGGTGAAGCGCAGGTCAACCCACTTCACGTCGTGTTCTTTGATTAGTTGAACAGCCTTAGACATGTTGTCCTCCAGGTGGATAGGGTCTTCTATTAACCCTTCTTTGAGTTCGTGACGCCGGGCAAGATGGTCTGCCAGGACACCCTGCCTCACAAGGGAGCAATTTGCATGCCAGTGCCCCGTGATGGGCTTATGCCCTGAAAACCAGCGCTGGCGCGGGTATCCTTGCATCGACGGAGTGTGAGAAGGCTCCTTATTGGTGCGATAAAATAAGATGGCGCACTTCTTTGGTGCGAGCCAGGAATGTTTTAGGATTTTTGATCAAAGCTTGAGCAATTTCCGCTATAATCCGCGCCCCTGTTTTTCAGGCACTGGTGCCCGACATTTGCTCCCATGAAATTGATCGTCAAAGTCTTTCCGGAAATCACCATCAAGAGCCCGCCGGTTCGTAAGAACTTCATCCGGCAGTTGGCCAAGAACATCCGTGCAGTCACGCGTGATCTCGATCCGCAACTGCAGGTGACCGGTGTCTGGGACAATCTGGAAGTGAAGACCGAGGTCACCGAGGCCAAGCTTCTGCACGAGCTCGTGGAGCGCCTGAGCTGCGTGCCGGGCATCGTGCATTTTCTGCAGATCGACGAATACCCGCTGGGCGACTTCGACGATATCGTCGAAAAGTGCAAGCTTCATTACGGTGACCTGTTGCCGGGCAAGATCTTTTCGGTGCGCTGCAAGCGCGGTGGCCGGCATTCTTTCTCCTCTATCGATGTCGAGCGTCATGTCGGCAGCCAGTTGCGCCAGCAATGCGGCGCTGCGGGTATCGATCTGAAGAAGCCCGAGGTCGAGGTGCGCATCGAGATCCGCGATCAGCGCCTGTTCGTCATTCATCATCAGCATCCGGGCATGGGCGGTTATCCGCTGGGCTCGCTGGAGCAGACTCTGGTGCTGATGTCCGGTGGTTTCGACTCCACCGTCGCCGCCTACCAGATCATGCGTCGCGGCCTGATGACCCATTTCTGTTTCTTCAATCTCGGTGGTCGTGCCCACGAACTGGGTGTGATGGAAGTCGCCCATTATCTGTGGCAGAAGTACGGTCGCTCGCAGCGCGTGCTGTTTATCAGCGTGCCGTTCGAGGAAGTGCTCGGCGAGATTCTCGGCAAGGTCGACAACAGCTACATGGGTGTGACCCTCAAGCGTATGATGCTGCGCGTCGCCAGCCGACTGGCCGACCGCCTGCAGATCGATGCGCTGGTCACCGGTGAAGCGATCAGCCAGGTATCCAGCCAGACCCTGCCAAACCTCTCGGTGATCGATTCGGTTACTGACAAGCTGGTGCTGCGTCCCCTGATCGCCAGCCACAAGCAGGACATCATCGACACCGCCGAGGCCATCGGTACTGCCGAGTTCGCCCGGCACATGCCTGAGTACTGCGGCGTGATCTCGGTGAACCCGACCACCAAGGCAAAGCCGCATCGCGTCGTCCATGAAGAGCAACAGTTCGACATGGCGGTGCTTGAGCGCGCGCTGGAGCGGGCACGCCTGCTGCCGATAGATCGGGTGATCGAAGAGCTGGGCCAGGATATTCAGGTCGAGGAGCTGGCCGAGGCACTGCCCAGCCATGTGGTCATCGATATTCGTCATCCCGATCTGGTCGAGGATGAGCCGCTGCAACTGCCTGGCGTCGACGTGCAGGCCATGCCGTTCTATGCACTGAACAACCGTTTCAAGGAGCTGGATGCGAGCCGCCAGTACCTCCTTTACTGCGACAAGGGCGTGATGAGCCGCTTGCATGCTCATCACCTGCTGAGCGAGGGACATGCCAATGTGCGCGTTTATCGTCCGGCATAAAACGCCTGGGCTGAATGGCGGCAGTATCCGCCACCGACCTCCCGACCCGATTCGCGGCGGCATTGTCGCCACACATTGTTAACGTTCTGCCTTTATCCTTAATCCCGATTTTTCGCGTTGGGCCGCTGAATGCAACTGCTGGGTAGCCCGACCCAACCTACGAGACCACTACTGTGATCGAGAATCTACGCAACATCGCCATCATTGCCCACGTTGACCATGGCAAAACCACCCTGGTCGACAAGCTCCTGCGTCAGTCCGGCACCCTGGAGCGCAACGAGCTCAACGACGAGCGCGTGATGGACAGCAACGACCAGGAAAAAGAGCGTGGCATTACCATTCTCGCGAAGAACACCGCGATCAACTGGAACGGCTACCACATCAACATCGTCGACACCCCCGGCCACGCCGACTTCGGCGGTGAAGTAGAACGCGTGATGTCGATGGTCGACTCCGTACTGCTGCTGGTCGATGCTCAAGACGGCCCGATGCCGCAAACCCGCTTCGTGACCAAGAAGGCTTTCGAAGCTGGCCTGCGTCCGATCGTGGTCATCAACAAGGTCGACCGCCCAGGCGCGCGTCCAGACTGGGTTCTGGATCAGATCTTCGACCTGTTCGACAACCTCGGTGCCACCGAAGAACAGCTGGACTTCAAAGTCGTCTACGCCTCGGCCCTGAACGGCATCGCCGGTCTCGACCACACCGAGATGGCTGAAGACATGGCCCCGCTGTACCAGTCGATCGTCGACAACGTACCTGCGCCAAAAGTTGACCGTGACGGCCCGTTCCAGATGCAAATCTCGGCACTGGACTACAACAGCTTCCTCGGCATCATCGGTGTAGGCCGTATCGCCCGTGGCCGCGTCAAGCCGAACACTCCGGTAGTCGCCATCGACGCCGACGGCAAACGCCGCAATGGTCGTATCCTCAAGCTGATGGGTCACCACGGCCTGCACCGCGTTGACGTCGAAGAAGCCTCTGCCGGTGACATCGTGTGCATCAGCGGTATGGATCAGCTGTTCATCTCCGACACCCTGTGCGACATCAACAATGTCGAAGCGATGAAGCCGCTGACCGTCGACGAGCCGACCGTTTCCATGACCTTCCAGGTCAACGATTCGCCGTTCTGCGGTAAAGAAGGCAAGTTCGTCACCAGCCGTAACATCAAGGAGCGTCTGGACAAGGAGCTGCTGTACAACGTTGCTCTGCGCGTTGAAGAAGGCGACTCGGCTGACAAGTTCAAGGTCTCTGGCCGTGGTGAGCTGCACCTGTCGGTACTGATCGAAAACATGCGTCGCGAAGGTTTCGAAATGGGCGTTGGTCGTCCGGAAGTGATCATTCGCGAAGTGGGCGGCGTCAAGCAGGAGCCGTTCGAGAACGTCACCATCGACATCCCTGAAGAAGCTCAGGGCAAGGTCATGGAAGAGATGGGCCTGCGTAAGGGTGACCTAAGCAACATGGTGCCGGATGGCAAGGGCCGTGTACGCCTGGAATACAACATCCCGGCGCGTGGTCTGATCGGTTTCCGTAACCAGTTCCTGACCCTGACCAACGGTGCTGGCATCCTGACCTCGATCTTCGACCGTTACGACGTGATGAAGTCGGGCCACATGTCTGGCCGTCAGAACGGCGTACTGGTGTCGATCGATACCGGCAAGGCACTGACCTACTCCCTGGAAACCCTGCAGGCGCGCGGCAAGCTGTTCGTCGAGCACGGCCAGGAAATCTACAACGGTCAGATCGTCGGCCTGAACAGCCGCGACAACGACCTGGGCGTCAACCCAACCAAAGGCAAGAAGCTCGACAACATGCGTGCTTCGGGTAAAGACGAAACCATCGCCCTGGTTCCGCCGGTTCGCTTCACCCTGGAACAGGCTCTGGAATTCATCCAGGACGACGAGCTGTGCGAAGTGACCCCTAAGTCGATCCGTCTTCGCAAGAAGATCCTCGACGAAGGCGAGCGTACCCGCGCTGCCAAGAAAGCCAAGAACTGATCCAGTTCTAGCTGACTAGAAAGCCCCCGCCGGCGCGAGCCTGCGGGGGCTTTTCTTTGTCTGCCATTCGGGCCGAAACACGGTCTTCCGCCTGCGGCGGGAGATCAGAAGTGACGGCCAGCCATTTCGTCGTTTGGGCCAAGACGCCAACCGTTGATTGCAATTGTGAGCGGCTCCAGTACCAATCCGTCTGGAGCTCATATACTGCAGCCTCGGTCAGCCCGTGGGTCGGCATGGATCGTTTCTCATCAAGGATTTGAGTGCATGCAATGGATTTTCATGCTGATAGGGCTGGTGCTTGGGGCGCTGGTGCTCGGCGCGACAACGGGAGAGACGATGGCGGGGGCGGCGCTGGGCGCCGTGCTCGGTCTGGCAGCGGGGCAGGCGTTTACGCTGCATGCGTTGCGGCTTCAGAATGAGGCGCTGCGCAAATCCCTGGCGGATCTGATTGCCCGCTTCAACCATGGTACTGGCGACCTGCACGAGCGTCTGGTGCGCCTGGAGCAGGAGGCTGCGCAGCCGCGCACCGATACGGCGCCTGAACAGGCGGAAGTGCCGCCGATTCAGGCCCCAGTGGAGTCTGCCGCAGCGGCGCCTGTCGAGCGTGAGTGGGAGCTTGAGTTGGTGCTGCCTGCCGTCACGCCGCCAGCACAGCCGAGCCACAAGCCAGCCGTAGAGCTACCTGCCGCGCCGCCCGTAGCGGCTGCCGCACGCGTCATCGAGCTGCCAGCACCGACCTGGATCGACCGTGGCGTCGCTGCGGCGCGAACCTGGCTGCTCGGCGGCAACACCGTCTTGCGTGTGGGCCTGGTGCTGCTGTTCCTGGGCCTGGCCTTCCTGCTGCGTTACGCCTCCGAGCGTGTGGTGGTCGCCATCGAGTTGCGCTACGCCGGTGTGGCGCTGGCGGCGATCGCTCTGCTGGCGCTGGGCTGGTGGCTGCGTCAGCGGCGGCCTGCCTATGCCTTGCTGATGCAGGGCGGCGGTATCGCCGTGTTGTACCTGACGGTATTCGCGGCCATGCGTCTGCATCCTCTGCTTTCCCCGCAAGTGGCGATGGGGCTGCTGGTGGTGGTGACCCTCTGCTCGGCCGTGCTGGCCATCCTGCAGGACGCTCGTGGTCTGGCTGCCGCGGCGGCGCTTGGCGGTTTCGCCGCACCGATCCTGGCCTCCAGTGGTGGCGGCAGTCACGTCGCCCTGTTCAGCTATTTTGCCTTGCTCAACGCCGGGATCTTCGCCATTGCCTGGTTCAAGGCCTGGCGCGAGCTCAATCTGATCGGTTTCGTCGGCACCTTCGGTATCGGCCTGGCCTGGGGCCTGCGCTCCTACACCACGGATCTGTGGCCCAGCACTCAGGCCTTCCTGCTGCTGTTCTTCCTGATGTACGTAGCCATCGGCCTGTTGTTCGCCCGACGGCGTCTGCTCGAAGCACCGAGTGAACCGGAAAACGATTCCCGTGAGGCCCTGCTCAAGTGGTCGGCGCGTCAGGCCGGTTACGTCGACGGCAGCGTGCTGTTCGGCACACCACTGGTGGGCTTCGGTCTGCAATACGCGGTGGTTCAGCACCTGCCGTTCGGCCCTGCATTCAGCGCTCTGGCCATGGGCATGCTGTACATGCTGCTGGCCCGGCTACTGGTTGCGCGTGCGCCAGGGCGCGCTGTGCTGCTGATGGAAACCTGTTTGGCGTTGGGTGTGATCTTCGCCACCCTGGCCATTCCTTTGGGCCTGGATGCGCGCTGGACGTCCGCCGCCTGGGCGGTCGAAGGCGCTGGCCTGTACTGGCTGGCGTTGCGTCAGCAACGGCTGTTCGCGCGTCTGTTCGCCCTGCTGCTGCAGGTGGGCGCGGCAGTGGCATATCTGTGGGGCGTGCGCTCTGGCGATGAAACCTTGCTCGAGGGTTCGGCACTCGGCGCACTGATGCTCGGTGCGGCACTGCTTTTCAGTTTTATGCAGCTGCGTGGTGCGGGAGCCCAGGTGGCGGATCGCGAGCGTCGCCTGCAACCCATGTTGGCTTATGGCGGCCTGGCATTCCTCTACCTGATGGCTCCACTGAGCTTCGGCCCCTACGGCACCGCTGCCGCCTGGGCCGTGGCGGGGGTGGCGACGCTACTTGCCGGGTTGTATCTGGGCGCGCGCAGTGTGCTGATCAGCGCCTTCGTCGTGCAGGTACTGGGTGGGGTGATCTACCTGATCTTCAGCGATGGCCTCGATCAGGCCATGGTCGCTGAGACCCTGCGACCGCTGGCCCATCTGACGTTCTGGGCGCCGACGCTGCTGGCGTTGGCGGGCCTGCTCTGCGCCTGGCGCCTGTACCTTGCCGGGCGCGTGGCCCGCTCCGATCTGCTGCCGCTGGATCTGCAGGAGCTGTCGCATGTGGCGTTGTTCTGGTGCGCGGCCTGGTGGCTGTTGGCGGCGCTGAGCGAAATTTCGCGCTTCGTGCCGGCCGAACTGCAGGGGCATGCATTCCTACTGGTTGCCGTGGTCAGCCTGGCTGCCACCACCCTGTTCGCCCTGCGTCAGCGCTGGCCGGCATTGGCGGTGTTCAGCCTGGCGCTGGTGCCGTTGGGGTTCGGCACCGTGCTGCTCAGCTGGCACCTGGGCTATCAGCCATTGGCAGCGCTCGGCTGGCTTGCCTGGCCAGCGCTGTTCGCCGTGCATTTCCTGATGCTGCGCCGCGTTCAGGGGCTGGCGCCGGAGGCGTTGATCCGTATCGGTCACGTGCTCGGTTGCTGGCTGCTGCTGGGCGTACTGGCGCTGGAGCTGCGCTTCCTGTTCTTCGCCTTGGCCGAGCGCTACAACGCCTGGCGCTGGCTGGGCTGGGTACTGGTGCCATGTGCCTTCCTGATGCTGATGAGCCTGCGTCGCACACTGCCCTGGCCCGTGGCGGCCTATCCGCGGGAGTACCGCAGTTACGCGGCTTTACCGGTGGCCGTCCTTCTGCTGGTCTGGTTCTGGCTGGTCAACCTGCTCAGTGACGGTTCTGCCGAACCGCTGCCTTACGTGCCGCTGATCAACCCGCTGGAGCTGGGCATGCTGTTTGTGCTCTTCGCCGTGCAGCGCTGGGCCCGAGACGGATTGTCCGCGCTGGCTATCGAGCCAAGGCAGATGCAACTGGCAGCACAGGCGGTGATCGGTGTTTCGTTGTTCGCGCTGTTGACCATGATGGTCTGTCGCACCGCATTCCATTGGGGGCAGGTGCCGTTTCAGGTGGATGCCTTGATCGATTCGCGTCTGGTGCAGGCCGGCCTATCCATCGTCTGGACACTGATTGCCCTGAGCCTGACCATCGCCGGGCACCTGCGCGCTCGCCGTGATCTATGGATGGCCGGCGCGGTGCTGATCGGCGTGGTGGTCGTGAAGCTGTTCTTCGTCGATCTGGGCAACAGCGGCAGCCTGGAACGGATCATCTCCTTCATTGGCGTCGGCGTACTGTTGTTGGTGGTGGGCTATTTCGCCCCGCTGCCGCCCCGCCAACCGCGTGAAACGGAGGTGTCGACATGAGCCTGCGTATCGCAGCTGCGCTGGTCACGCTGGGCGTGAGCCTGGCTGCAGTGGCAGCCGAGGTCATTGAAAGTCCGGGCGATTATGCTGTGACCGTGCCACTTACCCTGAGTGGAGAGGGGCCCTGGTATCGGGTGCAATTGCCGATGGAGGCTCATCTCGCCGCCAGGTATGCCGACTTTCGCGACCTGCGCGTATTCAACGGTGAAGGCGAACGCTTGGCTTACAGCCTGATTCCCGGTGCAGAACGCTTCGCCGAGAGCCAGCAGCGTGCCGATTTACGCCTGTTTCCGTTGCGTGGCCCGGCGGGGCGCCGCGATGCTGTGCCGACATTGCGCGTGCAACGTGGTGATGACGGCTCGATCATCGAGCTCAACGCTGGCGCCGAGGCCTCTGCCACTGCCGATGTATTGCGAGGCTGGCTACTGGATGCCAGTACCGCCGACTTTCCACTGCAGCGCCTGCACCTGCAGTGGAGTGCCGAAAGCGAGGGTTTCCAGCGCTTCAGCATCGAGGCCAGCGATGATCTGGATCGCTGGCGGCCACTGGGCGAGGGGCAGATCGCCCAGTTGAGTTTCAATGGCGAACGTATCGACAAGAGCGAAGTGGAATTGCCGCCCACCCGGGCGCGCTACCTGCGTCTGCTCTGGCTGGCGCCGGAGCAGGCGGTGAGCCTCAGCGCTGCCAGCGTCAGCGGCACCCGCAGTCGCGCCGAACCCGCCGCGCTGATCTGGTCCGCGGTGCTGAAAGGGCAGGCGGGTGAGCAGGGCGTTACCTGGGCATTGCCGCTGGCCTTGCCCCTCGAGCGTTTGCGTATCGAGGTCGAACAGGCCAACAGCCTGGCGCCGGTGTTACTGCAGGGGCGTGGAGACAGCACTGCGCCGTGGACGCCCCTGGCGAGCTCGGTGCTCTACCGTTTGCCCGTCGATGGTCACGAGGTAGTTCAGGATCAGGTCGAGCTGCCGCAATTGCCGGTCAGTCAGTTGCGCTTGCACGTCGACAGCCGCGGTGGCGGTCTGGGGCAGGGCGAGCCGCGTCTGAGCGTGGCCATGCGTGCGACCGAGCTGCTGTTTCTGGCGCGCGGCAATCCACCCTATCAGTTGGCTCTTGGCCGGGCGGATGTCCAGGCTGGCAGCCTGCCGGTCACCATCCTGGTACCCGGCTTCACCCCGCAGCGCCTGGAGAGCATGGGCCAGGCCGCCATCAGCGGCAGGATCCCGCAAGTCGAGGTGGCGGCCGTGGTCGTCCCTGCGAAGCCTGGGGTCGACTGGAAGCGCATCGGCTTGTGGGCTGTGTTGCTGGTGGGTGTCGGTGTGCTGGTGCTGATGGCGCTCAGCCTATTGCGCGCGTCTACAAAGCACTCCTGAGAGGGGATATCAGGGGCGCAGGGGATCGCTTTCGCATGATTGGGAGCGAGCTGATCATGCCCTGCTTGCTGCGTCGTTCAGCAGCAGCTCCTGAATGGCCTCTCCGACCTGCTCGAACAGCTTGCCGGCCTCTTCGTTCTCATCGAGATCCTCGGCGCAGGCGACGATGACCAGGGCGTTTTCATCCTGCGGGTTGGCGATACCCATGTGGCAAGCGCGGTGCTGCTGGGTGCCGGTTTTCTGGATGAAGGGCAGATCCTTGTCCAGTCCGGCCTCCAGGCGATAAGCATCGTAGCTACCCAGCCCCATGATGTCGTGCAGCAATGCCGAGCTGTCGTTGCTCAGCAGATCGCCTGTCGCCAGTTTGCTCAGCAACTGACCGTATGCAACCAGGCTGGCGCTGTTCAGGCCGCTGTCGTAGTAGCGGGCGTAGGCTTCATCGAGGTCGCTGATCTCGAGCTGATCGGTTTTCAGGTCGAGCACATTGGCCACTGCCTCGACACGTTGGGGGCCGAGCGGGGCTGCGGCGATTTCGACGATCTGGCGGTTTTCCAGCGAGCGGGCGTCCGGATGCAGCTGTCCGTACAGTTCGTGGCGCACCCGCAGCAGCGTGGTGATCTGGCCGAAATCGCCTCCTGCCGCGTCGTTGATGCGACGGTTGAGTGCGTCCTCGCCGACCACCCGAATCAGCATGTCTGCGGCGGTGTTATCGCTCTCCTGGAGCATTTCGCGGAGCAGCTCGCGCACGCTGTAGCGGGCGCCCGCATCCTCCCAGACCAGGCCGCCGGAGCCATCCACGCGGTCGGTTTCCTCCAGGGTTATCTGCTGATCGAGCTGCAGCTTGCCGTCATCGACTTCCTGCAGCACGGCGATGGCGATCGCCGCCTTGGTTGCCGAGGCCAGGTACCACGGGCGATCCGCGTTGTAGCTTATCGCGCTGCCGTCGGCGGGGCGTAGCAGGTAGACGCCGAGCTGCCCGGGGGAGGCCTCATCGAGTTCGCCAAGGCGCTGCTGCAGTGCGTCGAATCGTTCGTCATGTTGAGGGGCGGCCCAGAGCCACAGGGAAACGGCCGCACAACCGAGCAGAGCAGTACCAGCCAGCCATACCTTCACGTGGATATCCTCAATCGAGTGCGTCACGTTGCAGCACGCCGGACTCGGTCAGTGCTTCGCCAACCTGGCGCAGGCTGCGTTCGGCCTTGGCCAGGGACGGTTCGCCCTGCACGCAGGCGACGATCAACACCGGTTCGGCCGAGCCGCGAGCGGGCGTCTCGATCAGCCCCGCATCGCAGATGCGCTCGCGCTGGGTGCCGGTCTTGTGGGCGAAACGGGCATCGTCTGGCAGGCCGGCGATGATGCGCTTGCTGCCGGTTTTCACCCGACCCATGACGCCAAGCAGGTATGCCGTTTGTTCGGCACCCAATGCCTGGCCGTCGGCCAATCGCTCGAGCAACTCGCCATAGGCGCTGAGCCGCGCGGCATTGAGGTTGCTGCGGTAGTAGTTGGCGTAGGCGGTATTCAGGCTGATCGGCGCCAGTTCCTTGCGTGGTAAGCCGAGCAGCGATGCGAGCCTGTCCAGCCGCTCACCATCCTTGCGGGCCTGGCGCAGGCGCAGCAGGTCACGCCCGCCAAGGTGCTCCGCCGAAGGGTGCAGCTCGCGGTAGATATGCCGGCGCACATCGCCCAGCGTGGTGATGGGCTCGAAGCCTTCGGACACCAGTTCGCCGACCAGTGTGTTCACCGCATCCAGGCCAGCCAGGCGAATCAGGCGGTCGGTGGCGGTGTTGTCGCTGTAGATGATCATCTGCTCGAGCAGAAAGCTTACGCTCAGGCGTTCGCCCGGCCCGTGCTGGTTGGTGCTGCCAGCACCATCGACGAAGTCATCGGCGGCGAGTGTCAGGCGGCTGTCGAGGTTCCAGTCGCCACGCTCCACGCCCCTCAAAACGGCAATGGCCACCGGCACCTTTATGCCGGAGGCCATGTACCAGAGTTCTTCGGCGTGCAGCGTGACGGCCAGGTTGCTGTGCAGATCCTTCACATAAACGCCGAGTTCGCCGTCCTGTTTGGCGGCCACTACCTGCAAACGCTCCAGCAGCGGCTCTTGCCAGCCCGGCCGCTCGCTGTCAGCCGATGCAGTGCCGGTCAGCAGGGCAAGGGCGATGAGCGCGGGGTATATGAGTGGGCGGTGGTGCATGCGAATCCTCCGGGTGGCGGTGCGAGCCGGGTGTGGAGGATTCGAGGCGCTAGCGCGCCGGGGTGTTCAAGCAGGCGGGTAACCGGAAGTTGCAGACCTACTTCGGTCGCCAGGCGCAGTAGCCCGGGCGTGGGCCAATTTTAGGGTGATTGCGGCAGGTATCCGGGCGGCGTTCGTAGATGGTGCACAGCCGGCTCTTGCGATCCAGGTAGTAGCAGTCGTTGTTGCTCATGCGCGTCAGGGTGAAGATCCCGGTCTTCTGGCTGAAGCGCTCGACCAGGCCGTCTTTCTGCAGGCGCTTGGCGATGTTCTTCGGCGGATCGCCGCGCTCGAATTCGTCGACCACGCCAATGCGGATCAGGTCTGCGATGCGTACCTCGACCGGCAGCTGACAGCAGCTGGAAATGCAGCTGTGGCACATGTCGGCGTTATAGCGCGCCCAGGTATCGAGGCGGTCTATTTCCGCAGCGGCGATCAGATTGCTTTTCATCTCGGGAGGTTTCGCGTGGTTGGCGGCGCGCGATAATAACGATGTTGGCGAATTTGTGAACAGGCTTCCGCCGGTTGGTTCGTGCGCGCACGCATTTTCAGCCCGGTTAGCCGATAAAAACCTGCTGGAAATCAGGTGAATTGCAGTATCTTAGCGCCCACATTCCGTCATGCCGATCTGCCACCTCAACGGTTTGCGGCTGGTGTGGACTGTACGACGCCAGGCAGCGTGCCCTGGCCTCTACCCCGAGTCGTGTTGCAATGGATATTTCTTCCATGTTTGCCCCCGTTTCGCGTTGCCCAGGCGCAAGCCGCCCACGTCGACTCGTCGCAGGCTGTCGCGTGGCGGTCGGAGTCTGGTGATGAACGCCTGCATCAAGTCCGCCTGGCAATTCGATACCGCTGTCCTGTTGACCGCTGTGGTATGCATCGGCGCTTTGCTGTTGGCGCGCTGGGTCATCCATCAGCGTGATTTTCCAGGCCGCGATACGTTCATCCTGATGCACCTGGCGAGCATGTGGTGGATGGCCATGGCTGGCCTCGAGGTTGCGGCGGTGGCGCCCGACTGCAAACTGTTCTGGGGCACCATGTCCTGGCCAGGGATCGTCTCCGTACCGACATTCTGGTCGGTGTTTCTCTGGCAGTACGTCAGCAGCGTGCGCAAACCTCTGCCCAGGCGTTCGGTACTTGGGCTGATCGTCGTGCCGGTGCTGATCTGGTTGGTGGTGCTGAGCAACCCGTGGCATGGCCTGTTCTATGGCGCTGAAACCGGGCCGATATCTGCCGAGCCGGGGGCGCCGATTCGTTATCAGCATGGTCCGCTGTTCTACGCCACGGCGGTGTACGTCTACCTGTTCATGAGCTTCAGCCTTGGCGTGGTGCTGCGCGCGGCCCTTACCAGTCACGGTGTGCACCGGCGCCACTACCTGGCGTTCGTGCTGGTTACTGCGTTGCCCTGGTCGGCCAATATCGCCTACGTAGGCTTCGGCGTGGTGGTGTTCGGCGTCGACCCAACGCCATTCAGTTTCGTCTTCACCCTGGTCGCGTTCTCCTGGCTGATTCTTGGTGTGCGCCTGTTCGACCTGCTTCCCGTTGCTCGGCACCTGCTGCTCGACGCGCTGATTGACCCGGTGCTGGTCATCGATACGCAGGGGCGGGTGATCGAGGCCAATCAGGCAGCACTCAAGTTCGGCGGGCTCGATCCTGACTGGCAAGGCCGCAAGCTGGAGGCGTGGCCGGTGTTTGGCCGGGAGCTGCAGGCGCTGTTGCTGGAAACCAGTACGCAGCAGGAGCAATTGCTGGTATTGCCTGAAGCGCAGCTCTACTTCGAGGTGCGTGTACGCGCCATCGAGCGCCTGACTCGCCAGGGCACCTTGATATTGGGGCAGATGCTCTACCTGCGTGACGTTACCCAGCGTCAACTCAGCAAATTGAAGCTGGCCGAGGCGCTGGCGCTTAGCGAGGAGCGCCTGCGCACCATCACCAGCCTGCACGAGCAGTTGCGTGAACAGGCGCTCTGCGACCCGTTGACCGGTCTCTACAACCGGCGCTACCTGGACGAGCTGTTCGGCCGTGAACTGGCCCGAGTCAGGCGTGAAAATGCACCGTTGTCGCTGGCGCTGATCGATCTGGATCACTTCAAGCAGCTCAACGACGAGCACGGTCATCTCGACGGCGACGATGTGCTCAAAAGCGTGGCTCAGCATCTGCTGGTGAACTTGCGCAGTTCCGATACGGTCTTTCGTATCGGCGGCGAAGAGTTCCTGTTGATTCTCCCCGGTGCCGATGCCATCGAAGCGAGTAAGCGGCTCGAGGACATCTGCCAGGGGCTGGCACAAAAACAGATCGAGACCCGCAGTGGTGTGCGTCATATAACCCTCTCGGCCGGCCTTGCGCTGTGGCCCGATCAGGGGTTGGTGCTTGATGAATTGCTACGGGCGGCTGATGCCGCCCTGTACGAAGCCAAACGTGGCGGGCGTAACCGAGTCAGCAGCCTGTTGCCACGCGCTACGGCGCTGGTCGCTGAAGCGCCTGTTTCTGGAAAGGGTTAAACTCCTTCCGATTACCTTCCTTCCCGGAGTCCTTCATGTCCCGCGTTACCCTGAGTCGTTACCTCATCGAGCAGACCCGTAGTCAAAATACCCCGGCCGATCTGCGCTTCCTGATCGAAGTAGTGGCGCGTGCATGCAAGGAAATCAGCCATTCGGTATCCAAGGGTGCCCTTGGCGGCGTACTGGGCAGCATGGGCACCGAGAACGTACAGGGCGAAGTGCAGAAGAAGCTCGACGTGATTTCCAACGACATTCTGCTCGAAGCCAACGAGTGGGGCGGTCACTTGGCCGGCATGGCCTCCGAGGAAATGGACAACGCCTACCAGATCCCCGGCAAATACCCGAAAGGTGCCTACCTGCTGGTATTCGACCCACTGGATGGCTCGTCGAACATCGACGTCAACGTGTCGGTCGGTACCATTTTCTCGGTGCTGCGTTGCCCGAATGAATACCTGAGCCAGAACGAAAGCCTAGACGAGAAGGCCTTCCACCAGCCAGGTACCCAGCAGGTCGCCGCCGGCTACGCGATCTATGGCCCGCAGACCATGTTGATCCTGACCCTGGGCGACGGCGTCAAGGGCTTCACCCTGGATCGCGAGCTGGGCAGTTTCGTGCTGACCCACGACAACATTCGCGTTCCGGAAACCACTGCCGAGTTCGCCATCAACATGTCCAACCAGCGCCACTGGGAAGCCCCGGTGCAGCGTTACGTGGACGAGCTGCTGGCCGGCAAGGAAGGCCCGCTGAACAAGAACTACAACATGCGCTGGATCGCCTCGATGGTTGCCGACGTTCACCGCATCCTGACCCGTGGCGGCCTGTTCATGTATCCGCGTGATGCCCGTGAGCCGGAAAAGCCCGGCAAGCTGCGCCTGATGTACGAAGCCAACCCGATGTCCTTCATCATCGAACAGGCCGGCGGCGCCTCAACCGACGGCGTGCAACGCATCCTCGATATCCAGCCGACCTCCCTGCACCAGCGTGTGCCGGTCTTCCTGGGTTCCAAGGAAGAAGTCGAGCGCGTGACCGGCTACCACAAGGGCTGATCGATGCAGATGCAGCCCTGGCAGCCGTTGCTGGACTGGTGGTTCGGTTCCTCCAGTTCAGCGGTGGAAAGCGCCGCAACGCGAAATGCGCTGTGGTTCGGCAAGCGCGACGAGCAGGATGCCGAGGCGCGTGAGCGCTTTGGTGTACTGGTCGAACAGGCGCTCGCTGGCGGGTTGCAGGAGTGGTCGGCCGACCCTCGCGGTTGGCTGGCCAAGGTGCTGCTGCTCGACCAACTGCCACGCATGATCTATCGCGACACGCCCCTGGCTTTTGCTGGTGACGCGCTGGCGCAGCCGCTGGTCGAGGAAGGCGTCACTCTGGGCTGGGATCGTCAGTTACCGGCGATCCAGCGGGTATTCATCTACCTGGTTTTCGAACACGCCGAGAGCGTCCCTCAGCAACTGCGTGCCATGCAGTTGTTCGGCGAGCTGAGCGAGTCTGCAGCAGACGCCGAGCGCGAGCTGTTCGCCGGCTTTCTCGACTACGCTGAACGGCATCTGCGCATCATCGAGCGCTTCGGGCGCTTCCCCCATCGCAACGAAACCCTCGGGCGCAGCAGTACCGACGTGGAGTTGCGCTTTCTGCTGGAACCGGGCTCGAGCTTCTGACGTCGAACCGGCATGTGACAACTGGACTACTGGAGTTACCCCTCATGCGCTTGCGTTCTCTCGTGCTGCTGGCGACCTGTGTCGTTCTGGCGGCCTGCGGCAAGGTCAATCAGGACAATTACGCCAAACTCTACTCGGGCATGACCAAGGCTGAGGTCGAAGACTTGCTCGGTACCGCCACGGAATGTTCCGGCGCGCTGGGCATGTCCAGCTGTACCTGGGGCGATCAGGTGAGCTTCATCAGCGTTCAGTACGCCGGTGACAAGGTAATGATGTTCTCTGCCAAAGGGTTGAAGTGATGAACAAACTTGCGATGGGCTGCCTGGCGCTGGGCGCCATATTGTTGGTCGGCTGTGCCAATTCGGGCACTGGCGTGGCGCCACCGAAGACCGTCGAGTCGGTCGACCTCGAGCGCTATCAGGGTACCTGGTACGAGGTGGCGCGCCTGCCGATGTTCTTCCAGCGCAATTGCGTGGAGTCCGAAGCGCGTTACGGTCTGCAGGACGATGGCAGTGTCTCGGTGACCAACCGTTGCCGCAATGCCGATGGCGAGTGGCAGCAGGTCGAAGGTCGCGCCGTACCTCAGGTCGAGGGCAAGACCGACAAGCTCTGGGTCACCTTCGACAACTGGTTCAGCCGCCTGCTGCCGGGCGTGAGCAAGGGCGAGTACTGGGTGCTCGACCTGGATGACGAGTACCAGACCGCGCTGGTCGGCCACCCGAACCGCAAGTACCTGTGGTTGCTCTCGCGCACCCCGAAAATCTCCAATGAAGTTCGCGACGAACTCCTCTCGGTGGCACGCGCCCAGGGGTACGACACCGACGAGCTGATCTGGCGCGAAGGTGCCAAGCCAGCAGAATGATAGTGCTCTCGGGTTCTACTAAACCTCGTAGAACCCTACGGGACGGCTTTCTACCTTACTCCCACTCCAGCCTTGCCAGCTTCCATTCGCCGTCGTCCTGCCACCATTCGAGCTTCACGCTGAAATGCCGTGCGCTGTCGGGGATCAGGCCCTCGGCGCCGGTCAGCGCCACTTGCGCGTCGGTGTAGCCTTTGTCGCGGTAAGTCGTATCAATACGACTGTTCTTGCTCAGCGCGAGTACCTTGACGTTGTTGTGGCGCAGGAACAGCAGGGTCATGGTGCGTTTCGCCCAGTCCCGATCATTGACCTGCTGGGCGAGAAACTCGCCGTGCAGTTGATCGAGCACGGCAGCGGTCTTCTTCGCCTCCAAGTTGTCCTGCAACTGCTGTACGGCTGCTTCGAGCGAAGCCTGTGGGTCATCGTCTGTGCGGCACCCTGCCAGTAGCAGGGCGAACAGCAGGGACAGGGCAAATTTCCGCATCGGCATGCTGAATTCCTTTTTCATGGTTATGATGCCCGGACGAGCGCAACAGCCCGTTCGACGTGCGGGCGGCCCGAGCCTACCTCAAATCTTCCTCAGGAGCGCACCATGCAGACGCTGTACCCGGAGATCAAACCGTACGCCCGTCACGAGTTGGCGGTAGACGCCCCGCACGTTCTCTATGTCGATGAGAGCGGCTCGGCGGATGGTCTGCCGGTGCTGTTCGTGCATGGGGGCCCTGGCGCTGGTTGCGATGCGGCGAGTCGCTGCTACTTCGACCCCAACCTGTATCGCATCGTCACCTTCGATCAACGCGGCTGTGGCCGCTCCACGCCCCACGCCAGCCTGGAGAAGAACACCACCTGGGATCTGGTGGCCGACATGGAGCGTATCCGTGAGCACCTGGGCATCGACAAGTGGGTGCTGTTCGGTGGTTCCTGGGGCTCGACCCTGTCGCTGGCGTATGCCCAGACCCATCCGGATCGCGTGCATGCGTTGATTCTGCGCGGCATCTTCCTGTGCCGTCCGCAAGAATTCAAATGGTTCTACCAGGAGGGCGCCAGCCGGCTGTTCCCCGATTACTGGCAGGATTATCTGGCGCCGATTCCCGCCGAAGAGCAGGGCGACCTTATGCAGGCGTTCTACAAACGCCTGACCGGCGCCGACCAGATCGCGCAGATGCATGCGGCCAAGGCTTGGTCGTGCTGGGAAGGGCGCACCGCCACGCTGCGGCCCAACCCTCAGGTGGTCGACCGTTTCGCCGAAAGCCTGCGCGCGCTGTCGATTGCCCGTATCGAGTGCCACTACTTCGTCAACGATGCCTTCCTCGAGCCTGATCAGCTGCTACGTGACATGCCGAAGATCGCCCACCTGCCGGGCATCATCGTGCATGGCCGCTATGACGTGATCTGCCCGCTGGACAACGCCTGGGCGCTGCATCAGGCGTGGCCCAACAGCGAGCTGCAGATCATCCGCGAGGCGGGCCACGCGGCTGCCGAGCCGGGCATCGCCGATGCGCTGGTGCGCGCCGCCGACGAGATCGCTCATCGCCTGCTCGACCTAGCACCGGACGAAGCATGAAGGCACTGCTGCAGCGAGTCGCCAGCGCTCGTGTCGAGGTCGCCGGAGAAACCGTCGGCGCCATTGACCAAGGCCTGTTGGTGCTGGTCGGTGTCGAGCCGCAGGACATCGAGGCCAGCTGCGCCAAGCTGCTGCACAAGCTGCTCAATTACCGGGTGTTCAGTGACGAGGCGGGCAAGATGAACCTGTCGCTCAAGGATGTCGGTGGTGGTCTGTTGTTGGTTTCCCAGTTCACCCTGGCTGCTGACACCCGCAGCGGCCTGCGCCCCGGCTTCTCCACCGCCGCACCGCCCGCCCAGGGTGAGGCGCTGTTCGATCATCTGCTCGAACAGGCCCGCGCGCAGCATCCACAGGTTGCCAGCGGGCGTTTCGGCGCAGACATGCAGGTGCACCTGATCAACGACGGCCCGGTAACCTTCCTGCTGGAAACCTGAAGTCTCTGCTACTGCCTGGCCTGCTTCTTGCCTTCTCGTTCGCCGCTGGCTGGCACAGTTTGTCGCTGATCAGGCGTTGATATCTCGCTATCGGCGTCGATCACGGTTAGCATGCCGCGCCGCCTTTCCGCCCATGGCTTGTCGCCTGCACCAGTACGGTGCGTGACGCTATTCGGGCGCTCATGACTGTCTGCCCCTCAGGAGCAAGAATGAAAAAGCTTGTCGCCTCACTGTTGTTATCCATCTGCGCCTTCACCGGCCTCGCTCAGGCTGGTGTCATCGACGACGCGGTCAAGCGCGGTACCCTGCGCGTGGGCATGGATCCGACTTACATGCCCTTCGAAATGACCAACAAGCGTGGCGAGATCATCGGCTTTGAAGTCGACCTGCTCAAAGCCATGACCAAGGCCATGGGCGTCAAGCTGGAGCTGGTGTCCACCTCCTATGACGGCATCATCCCGGCACTGCTGACCGACAAGTTCGACATGATCGGTTCGGGCATGACCCTGACCCAGGAGCGCAACCTGCGCATCAACTTCTCCGAGCCCTTCATCGTGGTCGGCCAGACCCTGCTGATCCGCAAGGAGCTGGCAGACAAGGTCAAGAGCTACAAAGACCTGAATAGCGCCGATTACCGCATCACCTCGAAGATCGGTACCACCGGTGAGATGGTCGCCAAGAAGCTGATCGCCCAAGCCAAGTACAGCGGCTTCGACAACGAGCAGGAAGCGGTGATGGACGTGGTCAACGGCAAGGCCGATGCCTTCATCTACGACGCGCCGTACAACGTGGTGGCGGTGAACAAGGCCGGCGCCGGCAAGCTGGTGTTTCTCGACGAGCCCTTCACCTTCGAGCCGCTGGCTTTTGGTCTGAAGAAGGGTGACTACGACAGCATCAACTGGATCAACAATTGGCTGCACCAGATCCGCGAAGACGGCACCTACGATCGCATTCATGCCAAGTGGTTCAAGAGCACCAACTGGCTCAAAGACATGGAGTAAAGCCTCCGGCTTTACTTCGCTACACCCGGCGCGCGGCTAGTCCGCGCGCTGTCATGTTTGCAACTCAATGGGTAGACACTCACCGTGGCTAAACAGAAGAAAGCCCAGTGGCCCTGGCACCTACTGACCGGTCTGATCCTGGTCGTGGGCGCCTTGCTGATCTGGTATTCCACCTCGCTGATTTCCTATGAGTGGCGCTGGAATCGCGTTCCCCAGTACTTCGCCTATCACGCTGAAGAGGCGCAGCGGGCGGCTGACTACAGCCGTGTCGAGAGCGTCAGCCGGCAGGGTGACGATGCATTGGTCACGCTGCTTGGCGAAAGCGGTGAGCAGCAGCAACTGAGCGTGGCAAGCGACAGCCTGCAGTTCAGTGAAGGTGACGATGTCGCCGAGGGCGATGTTATCGGCGTCAATCGTCACTGGGCCGCCGGGCCGCTGCTCTGGGGTCTCTGGACGACCCTGTGGATATCCGTGGCGGCGGGTGTATTCGGCCTGTTGATCGGGATGATCACCGGCCTGTGCCGGCTTTCGGCCAATCCGACGCTGCGTCATCTATCGACGGTCTACGTCGAGCTGGTACGCGGCACGCCGCTGCTGGTGCAGATTTTCATCTTCTATTTCTTCATCGGCACGGTGCTCGATCTGTCCCGCGAGTTCGCCGGGGTAGCGGCGCTGGCGCTGTTCACCGGCGCCTACGTGGGCGAGATCGTTCGCGCTGGCGTGCAGTCCATCGTCCGTGGTCAGGACGAGGCAGCCCGCTCGCTCGGGCTAAGTGCGGCGCAGTCGATGCGCCACGTGATTTTGCCGCAAGCCTTCAAGCGTGTACTGCCACCACTGGCCGGGCAGTTCATCAGCCTGGTCAAGGACACCTCGCTGGTCTCGGTGATCGCCATCACCGAATTGACCAAGAGCGGCCGCGAAGCCATTACCACCTCGTTCTCCACGTTCGAGATCTGGTTCTGTGTGGCCGCACTCTATCTGGTGATCAACCTGCCGTTGTCGCAGATCGCCAACCGCCTGGAACGGAGGCTCGCGCAAAGTGATTGAAGTTCGTGATCTGATCAAGGTATTCGACGCCCGAGGCCAGCAGGTTCGCGCCGTCGACGGTGTGACCACCCAGGTGGCGCGTGGTGAAGTGCTGGTGGTGATCGGCCCGTCTGGTTCCGGCAAGTCGACCTTCCTGCGCTGCCTCAACGGTCTGGAAGAGCTGGATGACGGTTCGGTGAGCATCGACGGCCTCGACCTGGCCAACCCGAAAACCGACATCAACGCCTACCGCCGCGAAGTCGGCATGGTGTTCCAGCACTTCAACCTGTTCCCGCACATGACTGTGCTGGAAAACCTCTGCCTGGCGCAGAAAGTGGTACGCAAGCGCGGCAAGGCCGAGCGCGAAGCCAAGGCCCGTGCGCTGCTGGACAAGGTCGGCATCGGTCAGAAAGCTGGCGAATTTCCGTCGCGGCTGTCCGGCGGCCAGCAGCAACGTGTGGCCATCGCCCGGGCCCTGTGCATGGACCCCAAGGTGATGCTGTTCGACGAGCCGACCTCGGCCCTCGACCCGGAAATGGTCGGTGAGGTGCTCGATGTGATGAGGCAGCTGGCCGTCGAAGGCATGACCATGGTCTGCGTTACCCACGAAATGGGCTTCGCCCGTGAAGTGGCAGATCGCGTGTTGTTCTTCGACCACGGCAAATTGCTGGAAGACGCACCGCCTGCAGAGTTCTTCGCGCAACCGAAGGATCCACGTGCACAGGCGTTTCTGCGTCAGGTGCTGTAGCGCGACGGCCAGGGTCGCTTTAAGGCAGAAGCGGTCACCTGCTGCGGGGTTCGATCTGATCGTTCCTCACGCTCCGCGTGGGAATGCCTGCAGGGACACTCTGCGTCCGATGTCGAGGCCTGGCGGGCGCAGAGCGCCCTGGATTGGGCTCCCACGCTGGAGCGTGGGAGCCATCATCAATCTCGTGGGAGGGGCCGGGCGGCGATCCGCTTTAGCCGCGAGCTCTTCATGCCTAGACAGGCACAATCGCGGCTAAAGCCCCTCCCACAAAAGCAGCAGCGCCTGATGGCCGCTTCCGCCTTGTTGCGGCCCCTCAGGCGCCGCTTCGAATAAATATTGCCAGGGTAGGTTTTTAGAACCATCCGCTCCTGCCTCAGTCCCAATGCTCTCTATTCAGCATAAGGACTTTCAGGCGTGAAAACCGTTCTAGCCCTGCTGGCAGCTGTCGTTACTCTGCCGGCAATGGCCAATCAACCGACCCTGTACGGGCGCTACGAATACATCCAGCTGCCGCAGATCGGCCAGACCCTCAAGGCCAAGATGGACACGGGGGCGATGACCGCCTCGCTGTCGGCCCGCGATATTGAACAATTCCAGCGTGACGGTGAGGACTGGGTGCGCTTTCGCCTGGCCATCGACGACGCTGACGACCAGTTCTACGAGAAGCCCCTAGCCCGCGTGACCGAAATCAAGAACCGTACGGAGGAGGGCAGTTCCGATGCGCCTTCCTACTCCGCGCGGCCGGTCGTCGATATGGATATCTGCCTGGGTGAGGAGAAGCGCACCATCGAGGTCAACCTCACGGATCGCAGCCACTTCGACTATCCGTTGCTGATCGGCGCGAGTGCCATTCGCACGCTGGATGCCGCCATTGATCCGGCCAATCGCTATACCGCCGAGCGGCCCAAGTGTTGAATCACTAGTCCGCACTTCCATTATTGGTTATCCGGTGTGATTCTTGCCTCGAAATGGCACATTGCCACAGCGTTGTGTGTCTGTGGCACCTGTTTCGAGGTGGGTTATGTGGGGATTGCTCAAACCGGGTGTACGCGTGCTGGAACGCGTCAGTTTTGCCCGCAAGTTCCAGTTGCTGTTCGTGCTGTTCGTGATTCCCCTGGGCTATGCCCTGTGGGTGATACTGAGCAGCAACCTGGAGCGTATCGACGTCCTGAATCGCGAGTTTGACGGCATGCAGGGTGTTCAAGCCCTTGGTGTGGTTGAGCAAGAACTACTCGAACAGCGCTTCTTGTTGGCCCGTTGGAAGGGTAACGACAAGGCTGCCGAAGGCCTGCTGCGTGAACGCAGCAGCAAGCTCGGCGAGGCTCTGGCTGCGGCTTCCGAGCAACTGAAGCTGACTCCTCTGGGTGACGAAACCGAGCGCCAACTGGACGCCTTGCAGGCGTCGCTGGCTGAGCTGGATCTGGCCGTGCTGGGTAAAATGGCACTGCTCGATGCGCTGGAGCGTTACCAGAACACGCTCTCGCGGCTGGTGGTGCTACGTGAGCTGGTCGCCACCGACAGCGGCCTGATACTCGATCCCTATCTTGATACCTACCTGATGATGGAGCAGTTGACGCTGACGTTGCCGCGTCTGGCCGAAAACCTTGGCAGTTTCGCCAGCCAGGGGTATGGCTCGCTGGTTGCCCAGCATTTCACCCTGCAAAACCGTGTGGTCGTACGTGACCTGCGCCGCTCGTTGGAGCAATCAGGCGCACAGATGGCCAAGGCGCGCACCGCTTTGGAGCGTACCTCCGCAAAAGCGATGGTTCGTTTGCAACAGCCCTTCGCGCAAGCCGAACAGGGCCTGCAGAGTTTCCTCGGCGAGATCGACCGTGACATGTTCGAAGCCAGCCCCATGGTGCTGCAGCCTGCACAGTTCGTGCAGCAGGTGCAGACCCTGCAGGAGCAGTTGCTGGCGCTGCGGCAGGCGGTGTTCGAGCAGTTCAACGCCAGCCTTGGCGATTACCAGGATCAGGCTCGGCAGGACATGCTGCAAACCGTGCTGATCTTCGCAGCGCTGACCATCCTGGCGCTGTATCTGCTGCTGTGCCTCAACGCCTCCATCCGCCGTAGCACCACCGGCATCATCCAGGCCACTGAAGGCTTGCGCGACGGTGATCTGCGGGTGCGCATGCAAGTGCATGGCGCCGACGACCTGGCGGCGATCTCGACGGCGCTGAACAGTGCGGTCGCCCAGTTGCGCGATTCGATGCAGGGCGTCGGCCGCGAAGGTCAGCAGCTCGATCAGACGGTTCAGGGCCTCGGCAACCAGGCCAGTAGCTCCTTGGCCGCGGTCGAGCAGCAGCAGGCGCAGATGAGCCAGATCGCCACGGCGGCTACGCAAATGGCGGCTACCGCCCAGAGTGTCGCGCAGAGCTGCGAGCAGGCCGCCCAGGAAGCCGGTCAGACTCGTGAAATCGCCAACCAGAGCAACCAGCGCAGTGCCCGGACCAGCGCCAGCATGCGTGAACTCAGCAGTCGCTTGGCCGGCAGCGCGACAACCCTGCAGCAACTGCGCAAGCAGACCGAGCAGATCACCCGAGTGGTCGACGTGATCAAGGGCATCGCCGAACAGACCAACCTGCTGGCGCTCAACGCGGCCATCGAGGCCGCGCGCGCGGGTGAGCAGGGGCGTGGCTTTGCCGTGGTCGCCGATGAAGTGCGCTCACTGTCGCAACGTACCCAGAACTCCACTGCGGAAATCGCCAAGACGGTGGGCGATCTGCACAAGGTGGTCGGCCAGTCGGTCACCGAAATAGAGCAAGCCATGCACCAGGCCGAGGGGGATGTGGGCAACGTACTGGCGATGAGCGCGGATCTCGATGGCATCGTCGAATCTGTGCAACGAGTCAGTGATCGCCTGGCGCAGATCGCCACCGCTGCCGAGCAGCAGGCCGCTACTGCGGATGAGGTCAGCCACAATATCCAGCAGGTCGACCACGCAGCCACTTCGCTGCTCGACGGCGCACGCATGGTCAGTAACGCCAGCGAGCAACTGCGCCGTGGCAGCGAAAGCCTGGCGCAGAACACCGGGCGTTTCCGGGTGGACTGATCGCGCCACGGCTGCACTGCTCAGAAAGTGAGCGCTTCTCTGCAGGCCATGGGCGACATGGCCTGCAGCGACTATTCCCATGGTTGTCCACAGGTTCGTCCACGATAACTGTGTATAGCGAATAACCCTGTGATACTGCGTTTAGGCACCTACCTGATCAGGTAAAGTCAAGCAAATACAGCGGCTTGTAAGGCTTCATGCATATCTGTTCGAAAATTGAACAGCGCGCTGGAGGCCGCGCCCGACATGCCTCGCCGCTGCTCATCCCAAGGTTATCAACAGATTACTCCACTACAACTGTGCATAGCTGTGTGCGTGGTTTGATGTCCGTTGCTTGGGTTAACTGCTAAATTCCAGATTTCCAACTATTTTCATGGGCTTAGTTGTTCTGTTCATAAAATGTACGACGCCTTGCAGGCCACGTATCACGTGGTGCGGCGCTGTTCATACAAGGATTATCCACAGCTTCGTCCACGTAAATTGTGCACTGATAGATGATGCCGAAAATGCATTTGTCTGTTGACTAAAATTCTTTGTTTACAATGGTTTGGCAGAAGCCTGTTTGTGGGTAAGTATTTGGTCAAATAATGATCGCTTGGCCGTGGCGCCCAGTATCCGAGGGCTGTAGCGCTTCATGCCAAGCTTATCCACAGATTGATCCACGTCTTTTGTGCATAGCCGTTGGAGGTGCTGACTATTGACGAGGACGGTGGGCTCACGCAGGCTCCGCAACCCAAGTGCTGCAAGGATGCCATCATGGCGACCATCCTGATCGTCGAAGATGAAGCCGCGATTGCCGATACGCTGGTGTATGCCCTGCAAGCCGAGGGTTTCGCTACCCGTTGGTCGACCCTGGCCGGTGAAGCGTTGACGCTGTTGGAACGTGAAGCCTTCGATCTGGTGATTCTCGATGTCGGGCTACCGGATATCAGCGGTTTCGAAGCCTGCAAACGTCTACGGCGCTTTTCCGAGGTGCCGGTGATGTTTCTCACTGCGCGCAACGATGAGATCGACCGCGTGGTGGGCCTGGAAATCGGCGCCGACGATTACGTGGTAAAACCCTTCAGCCCCCGCGAAGTGGCTGCTCGGGTCAAAGCTATTCTCAAGCGCGTCAGCCCTCGCGAGGTTGCCAGCAGAGCCGTCGATGGGCCGTTCCGACTCGACAGCGAGCGGGTGCGCATCGACTATCACGGTCATACCCTGAGTCTGACCCGTTTGGAGTTCCAGCTGCTGCAATGCCTGCTGGGGCAACCGGAGCGCGTGTTCAGCCGCGAGCAGCTCCTCGATGCCCTGGGCGTCGCGGCGGATGCCGGTTACGAACGCAATATCGACAGCCACATCAAGAGTCTGCGTGCCAAGCTGCGGCAGATCGCGCCCCAGGCCGAGCCGATCCAGACGCACCGTGGCCTGGGCTACAGCCTGAAGCTGGAGTAGGCCTGATGCTCACCTCTCAGGAGTTTCGCTGATGCCGCTCGGGGTCCGTATCTTCCTGGTGTATTTCCTGTTCGTCGGTTTGTCCGGCTGGTTCGTGCTGAGCACGGTGATGGACGAAATCCGCCCTGGCGTGCGCCAGTCCACCGAGGAAACCCTGGTCGATACCGCGCACCTGCTGGCGGAGATCCTTCGCGAGGACGTCAAGTCAGGTCACCTGACCCAGGGGCGACTGCCCGGGCTGCTCAAGGCCTACGGGCTGCGTCAGCCCCAGGCGCAGATCTGGGGCGTGCCGAAGAATCAGGTCAACCATCGTATCTATGTCACCGACGATCAGGGCGTCGTGCTGCTTGACTCCAGCGGCCTGGCGGTGGGCCAGGACTACTCGCGCTGGAACGACGTCTATCTGACGTTGCAGGGGCGCTACGGTGTGCGCTCGACCCGTGAAGATCCCAGCGACCCGGACTCTTCGGTGATGTATGTGGCGGCGCCGATCATTGACGACGGGCGCATTCTCGGCGTGGTGTCGGTGGCCAAGCCGAATCGTACGCTGCAGCCTTACATCGAGCGGTCGCAACGGCGGCTTGGCTGGCTGGGAGCGGGGCTGATCGGTCTGGGCTTGCTGATCGGCGGGCTGCTCAGTTGGTGGCTCAGCGGCTCGCTGCGTCGCCTGACCCGTTATGCCCAGGCGGTCAGCGAGGGGCAGAGAGCAGAGTTGCCCTCGGTGCGCGGCGGTGAGCTCGGACAGTTGGCCCAGGCGGTGGAGCGCATGCGCACCGAGCTGGAGGGCAAGGCCTATGTCGAGCGCTACGTGCACACCCTGACCCATGAATTGAAAAGCCCTCTGGCAGCGATCCGTGGCGCAGCCGAGCTGCTGGAAACCGATATGCCCGAAGCCCAGCGCCAGCGTTTCGTGGCCAATATCGCGGAGGAGGGCGAGCGTTTGCAGAACCTCGTCGAGCGCCTGCTGCATCTGGCTCAGGTCGAGCAGCGTCAGGGGCTGGAGGAGCGCGTGGCGGTGCCGCTTCAGCCGCTTATCGACAGTCTCGTGCAGGCGCAGGTGGCGCGAATCGAGCGTAACGCTTTGCATGTGGATAACCTTGTGACGCCCAACCATACGGTGCCGGGCGAGCGGTTTCTGTTGCGTCAGGCGCTGGCCAATCTGCTCGACAATGCCCTGGACTTCACCCCTGCGGGCGGGCTGATCCGCTTCTCGGCCGAAAGCGACGATAACCACCTGCTTGTGCGTCTGTTCAATCAGGGGCCGGCGATACCGGACTACGCACTGCCGCGCCTGACCGAACGCTTTTACTCCCTGGCGCGGCCAGCTACCGGGCGCAAGAGCACCGGTCTGGGGCTCAATTTCGTGCAGGAAGTGGCCGACCTGCACGGCGCGACGCTGAGCATCGCCAATGTCGCCGATGGCGTGGAAGTGAGTCTGCGCTTCGCCTACTGAGCCTGCTGCCACGACGCCGACCATGCAGGCAGCGACGCGCACACGATCCACTTCGCACAGATGCCTGCGCTTTGGCTATTCTGAAGCGGATCGCCAATCGACCGGGACAGGAAGAACGCGCATGAAAAAGACCGTGGCCGAAGTACTGAAGAGCAAGCCGATTTCCAACGTATACAGTGTCGCTCCTGACAGCAGCGTTTTCGCTGCGGTGAAGCTGATGGCCGAAAAGGGTATCGGCGCCCTCGTGGTACTCGAAGGCGAGCGCCTGGCTGGCATCGTCAGCGAGCGCGACTATGTGCGCAAGGTGGCCGTGCAGGAGCGTTCGCCGGCCAACCTCAAGGTCAGTGACATCATGACCAGCAAGGTGATCACCGTGACCAGCGCAGAAGACAGCCGACGCTGCATGGAGCTGATGACCAGCGGCCGCCTGCGTCACCTGCCGGTTGTGGACGACGGCCAACTGATCGGCCTGCTGTCGATTGGTGACCTGGTGAAGGACATCATCAGCGCCCAGGAAGACCTGATTCAGCACCTGGAGCAGTACATCCGCGGTGAGTGAGTCTCGCCATCGCCAGCGGCCGGTGAGCACCGGGATTTCTCGAAAACGGGCTTCCCGCCAGAACACTTAGGCGTCTGGCGGCTCGCACAATTGCCACACAATCTCCATCTCTACTCCACGCTGCCTCCATGGGGCGTGGCCAGACTGCGTGCATCCCAACTGCACGGAGCGCTGTGCCATGAACCGAAGCCTGATGTTGAAACTGGGCACCATTGCCCTGCTGATTCTGCTGTTGATGATTCCCCTGTTGCTGATCGATGGCCTGGTCAATGAGCGCCAGAGCCTGCGTAACGACGTGCTGCGCGATATCGCCCGTAGCTCCAGTTACGCCCAGCAGATCACCGGGCCGATTCTGGTGGTGCCCTATCGCAAGAAAGTGCTGACCTGGAAAACCCGCAAGGACAGCGAAGAGCGTTATCAGGAAGAATCGATCGAACAGGGCCGCCTGTACTTCCTGCCGGAGCGTTTCAGCCTCGATGGTGACGTGCGCACCGAGCTGCGTTATCGCGGTATCTATCAGGCGCGCCTGTATCACAGCGATAGCAAGGTAAGCGGCGAGTTTCGGGTGCCGGCCAACTACGGTGTCAGCGACGTCGAGGCGTTCCGTTTCGGCGATCCTTTCGTGGCCGTCGGCATCAGCGATGTGCGCGGCATCGGCAATGATCTCAAGCTGCAGCTCAACGGAGCCAGCCTGAGCTTCGAGCCGGGCAGCGGCGACGAAAGCTTCGGCAGCGGCGTACACGTACCGCTACCCACGCGTGACAGCCGTGACGAGCAGGCCTACACCTTCGCCTTCGACCTGAAACTGCAGGGCACCGAGCAATTGAGCATCACCCCGGTCGGCCGCGAAAGTCAGGTAACCCTGCGTTCGGACTGGCCGCACCCGAGCTTCGTCGGTGAGTTCCTGCCGAGCCAGCGCGAAGTGACCGAGCAGGGCTTCACCGCCAAATGGCAGACCAGTTTCTTCGCCACCGACATGCAGGATGCCTTGAGTAGCTGCGTTAGCGGCTCCTGCTCGGCCATGCAGAACCGCGCGTTCGGAGTGAGCTTCATCGAGCCGGTAGACCAGTACCTCAAGGCCGACCGGGCCATCAAGTACGCGCTGCTGTTCGTCACCCTGACCTTCGCCGTGTTCTTCCTCTTCGAGGTACTCAAGCGCCTGGCCGTGCACCCGGTGCAGTACGCCCTGGTGGGCCTGTCGCTGGCGCTGTTCTACCTGCTGTTGCTGTCGCTGTCCGAGCATTTGGGGTTCGCCATCGCTTATGGGTTGTCCGCTCTGGGCTGCGTGGCGCTGAACACCTTCTATGTCAGCAGCGTGTTGCGTAGCTGGTCGCGAGGTGCTGCCTTCGGCGTGTTGCTGGCGGCCTTGTACGGGCTGCTCTACGGCCTGCTCGGCGCCGAAGACTACGCCCTGCTGATGGGCTCGCTGCTGGTGTTCGGCGTACTGGGCTGCGTGATGGTGCTGACCCGCAAGCTGGACTGGTACGGCGTAGGCCGCCCGGCCACCAGCGAAACTCAGCCAACCCCCTGATCAACTTGCTGGGGTGTGCGGTTCGCACGCCCCCTGGAGACCGCCATGCGCCTGTTACTTCAATTCTCCGCCTGCTTCGCCCTTGGCCTGTGTATCGCCGGTGTGCTGCTGATCGCCATGATGTTCGTCGGCCGCTTCGATTGGATCGAGCTGCTGATGCTCAGCGGCTGGCCCTTCGCTCAGCTTGGTCTGCAGCTGTTGCCCGAGCCGTTCTGGAACACGCTGACCGGCGTGACCGATGCGGCGGCGAACAGCTCTGTGCAGTCGTTTCTGCAACTGTGCGTGGCGATGATGCAGATCGCCCTGCTGTTCGGGCTGGGTTTCTTCCGCCTGTGGTACCGGCGATGAGCGGGCGTGTCGGGTTGCGCGAGGAGCGCAACGCTGGGCGGCAACTGGCGCGCTGCATCGCCCAGTTGTTTCCCGCACCTTGGCCGATAAGCATCGATGGCCGGCGGTCGCCCAAGCCGCTTGGGCGCACGCCGTCATAGGCACAGATCATTGGGGCGCTGGAATGCCAGCCGCTGGGAGTACGACGTGCAAGCGGCAGGTGAGACGCCATCCTGGGTATCGCTGCTTTCGATCACAGGCTACCAGCCTGGGCTCCGTCGCCTGGGGCGAGCGAAGCGATGCCCGGGAGCGATTACAACGACGGCGCCTGCTGCCGCCTACGCCAGCCGGCGAGGCGTTGTTCCAGGGCCTTGAGGCTGTCGATCTGCTGTTTACGAGCCCGGCTGAACAGGATCAGCGCGAGTTCGGCGGTTACCAGGGCATCGGCGCTGGCGTGGTGGCGTTGCTGCACCTGCAGGCCGAAATGTTTCGTCCAGTCGTCCAGGCCGCCGTTGCGGATTTCTGCCTGGGGGCAGAGCAGAGGGGCCAGTTCGGCGACGTCGAAGAAGGGATGACGCAGGCGCAGGTTCAGGGTCTCTTTCAGGGCGCGGGCGAGCATGCGTTGGTCGAAACCGGCGTGAAAGGCCAGCAGCGGGCTGTCGCCAAGAAACTCCATGAATGCCAGCAGCGCTTCACCCGGCTCGATGCCGGCGGCAATGGCGCTGGGCGCCAGGCCGTGGATCAGCACGCTGGCGCTGACTCGATGATCGTCGCGGTGCAGGGTGCATTCGAATTGCTGGCCAAGCTGGATGGCGCCGTTGTCGATGACGATGGCACCGATCGACAGCACCTGGTCGCGCTTCATGTCCAGCCCGCTGGTTTCCAGATCGAGCACCACCAGGCGTTGCTGCGCCAGCGGTGTTTCATCCACTACGGCGGGAGCGGGCAGTGCATCGCGGCGGCGTTGCTGTTCAGGAGGCAGGGTCGAATGGCGGCGGGTCAGCCAGGTGAGTGCATTCATAACTGGTAGCGTAGCGTCAGGCTGCTTTGCAGGCGCTGGGCCTGACGAAAGGATTCACGAAGGATGCGCCGATCCAGATGATTGAGGCTGTCCGGGTCGAGGCGGTTGGAATACGGCTGGGACTGGCGAGCCTGCAACTGGTGCTGTTGCAGGCGCGTCTGCTGGATGAAGTGATAAGCCTCTTCGTAGGCCGCGCCATCCAGCGGATCGATGATTTCTCGGTCGATCAGTTCGCGCAGGCGCTGCTGGGTATTGCAGGCCTTGATGCCATGGGCCAGGGCCAGCAGGCGGGCGCCGTCGACGAAGGGCGTCAGTCCCTGGGACTTGAGATCCAGGGTGTCCTTCTCGGCGCCGCGACGGGCCACCACGAAATCCCGAAAGCGCCCAACGGGCGGCCGCTGGCGCAGGGCGTTCTCGGCCATCATGCGCTGGAACAGGCGGTTGTCGGCGATCTGCCCGAGCAACTCGTCGCGTAGTTTTTCGCAGCCGCTGGCATCGCCCCATACGGTGCGCAGGTCGAAGTAGATGGTCGAGGCCAGCAGGTTCTCCGGCGAGGCTTCACGCACGAAACCGGCAAAGCGTCGCGACCATTCCTGGCGCGACAGGCACAGTTGCGGGTTGCCGGCCATGATGTCGCCCTTGCACAGGCTGAATCCGCATTGCGCCAGGCGTTGATTGATCTCCATGGCCAGGGGCAGCAGGCGACCGCGGATCGCTGCGGCTTCTGCACCGTCTGCGGCCTCGAAGAGAATGCCGTTGTCCTGGTCGGTGTGCAGGGTTTGCTCGCGACGCCCCTCGCTGCCGAAACACAGCCAGGTGAACGCAATGCCGGGGTCGCCCAGGTCTTCGAGGGTCAGCTCGATCACCCGGCACACGGTGTGGTCATTGAGCAGGGTGACGATATGGGTGATCTGGCTGGCGCTGGCGCCGTGGGCAAGCATGCGGTCGACCAGTTGGCGGATGTCTTCACGCAGTGCGGCGAGGGTTTCCACCCGGCCGGCGTGGCGAATGGTGCGGGCCAGGTGCACCAGATCGACGCGCTGCAGGGAAAACAGGTCGCGTTCGGAAACCACGCCGCAGAGCTTGCCCTGTTCGACCAGGCAGACGTGGGCGATATGACGCTCGGTCATGGCGATGGCGGCATCGAAGGCGCTGGCACTCGGCGGCAGGTGGAACGGCGACTGGGTCATCAGGCTGTCGATAGGCAACTCCAGCGAACTGCCGTCCGCCACCGCACGACGCAGGTCACGCAGGGTGAAAATGCCCTGTGGGCGCAGGCCGGGATCGACGATGACGATGCTGCCGACCTGCTGTTCGTGCATCAGCCGCACGGCATCACGCAAGGGCATGTCCGGTGCACAGGCGATCGGTTGGCGCATGGCCAGCTCGCCCAGGCGGGTATCCAGCGAATACTGCGAGCCGAGGGTTTCCACCGCGCGCATCTGCACCTGCTGGTTGACCTGATCGAGCAGGCTGCTGACGCCGCGCAGGGCGAAATCGCGCAAGGGTGTGGACTGCGCGAACAGACGGGCGAAGGCGGCCTTGTCGAGCAGCAGGCAGAAGGTGTCTTCGGCGGCCAGGTGAGCGGTGCGCGTGGCCCGTTCACCGATCAGCGCGGCCATGGGAAAGCACTCGCCGCTGGTGATCTCGAAGGTGGTTTCCGTGCCGCGCCGCGCCGAGTGCGGGCGCTGGCCATGCACGCGACCCTGCTTGACGATGTAGAGGTGCTGCACCGGGCCATCGTCCGGGTGGATGATGGTGTCGCCCTCGCCATAGAAACGCAGTTGGCAGTGTTCGACCAGATAGGCGAGGTGGGCGGTATCCATCTGGTTGAACGGTGGAAACTTCTGCAAAAACTCCATGGTGCCGTGGATGTTCTGCTGCACCGCGGTCTTGCCGGCCAGGGCGAAGTCGTCCGCTGGTTTCATCGCTCGCTTATCCTTTTGTTCTTGTAGCGACATGGTGGCGGCCTGGGCCGCGAATCGACATAGGACGTAAGTCTAGGATGCCCTGTTGGTGCCCTGCGCTTTATCGATTGTCACGAGATTACACCGGCCGGTCTTGAACCTCTGCGGTCATTTGGCGTCCTGTTTTGTCTGGGACGCATTTTGTCTGAGACGCATTTTTAATCCGGAGCGCTTCGTTCCATTCCGGAGACAGAGGAGAGGCACCATGAGCAGCAACCTTCTTGGCCGAGCCTTGGCCCTTGGGCTCGGCGTCATGCTGACATGCAGCGCCAGCGCGCAGCAGAAGCCCATCGAGCTGATCGGCATCAACGTGGCGGGCGCGGCATTCGCCAGTTCGCACATTCCCGGCAAGCACGGCACCAATTTCTTCTTCCCGCCGCCCGGCTACTACACCAAGTGGCAGCAGAAAGGCATCAGCTGGGTGCGCTTCTCCATCCAGTGGGAGCGCCTGCAGCCCAAGGCCAATGGCAAGTTCGATGAAAGCTACGCCAAGCTGATCGACAAGACCCTGACCGAAGCCCACCAGAGCGGCATCGAGGTGATGCTCGACGTGCACAACTACGGGCGTTACTACGGCAAAGTGATCGGCACTGACGATGTGCCCATCTCCGCTTATCAGAATCTAATGGAGCGCATTGCCGAGCGCTGGGGCGATAACCCTGCGGTGTATTCCTACGACCTGATGAACGAGCCCTACGGCGCGGCCAACAAGTTCTGGCCGGAGGTGGCCCAGGCCGGCATCGACGGGGTGCGCAAGCACGATTCGAAGAATGCGGTGTACGTCGAGGGCGCCCAGTATTCGTCGGCGACTCAGTGGCCGAAACTCAACGATGCGCTGCTGGATCTGAAAGACCCGGCGAACAACATCGTCTATTCCGCACACATGTACATCGACCCTGACAGCAGTGGCAGCTACAAGCAGGCCCTGGCGCCCAATCTTGACCCGCAGATTGGCGTCAAGCGTATCGAACCGTTCGTCAACTGGCTGATCAAGCACAACAAGAAGGGCCATATCGGCGAGTTCGGTGTGCCGGCCGACGATGAGAGCGGCCTGAAGGCGCTGGATCAGACCCTTGCCTATCTGCAGAAGCACTGCATCCCGTTCACCTACTGGGCGGCTGGCCCTTCGTGGGGCAAGCACAAACTCTCGATCGAGCCGATCAAGGGTGTCGACCGGCCGCAATGGGCAGTCTTGCAGAAGTACCTGGGTGGCGGTAACTGCACCAGCATCGGCCCGGGAACCTGAGGCTCGCGTTGGTGCTCTGATGAGCGGGGCGACACGCTTGCTGTCGCCACCGTCCCCTCGCTGTACCTCATCTCAAGGATGCACACATGACAAACCGCAATCTGTGGGTGGATTACGCCAAGGCAATCGGCATTCTGCTGGTGGTCTATGGCCATGTGGTGCGCGGCCTGCTCAACGGTGGAATCATCACCGAGAACGTGGCCTTCCATGAGCTGGTGGACAGCATCATCTACACCTTTCACATGCCGCTGTTCTTCTTCCTCTCCGGGTTGTTCTTCTGGCATTCGCTGAACAATCGCGGCAGTGGCGGGCTGTTCTGCAACAAGATCGATACCATTTTCTATCCCTTCGTATTGTGGTCGCTGCTGCAGGGCAGTATCGAGGTGGTACTGGCGCGCTACACCAATGGTGGCGTGGGGATGGGCGAAGTGCTGGCGCTGCTGTGGTCGCCGCGAGCGCAGTTCTGGTTCCTGTATGCGCTGTTCGCCGCCTTCTGCCTGGCGATCCTGCTCTATCGCCGTTTTTCCACGCGGGCGTTCCTGCCGCTGCTGGTGCTCAGCGCGCTGTTCTACCTGCTGCAACAGTGGACGCCACGTGTCGCTGCTCTGGTGTTCCTGGCGCAGAATTTCGTGTTCTTCGCCCTTGGCGTCTGGTTCAACCAGATCCGTGATGGCATCGAGGCGCGTGCTTCGGCATTCACGCTGGGCAGCGGCCTGGCTTTCGTCGTGGCGCAGTATCTGTTCCACGGCCCACTGGGGCTGACCTACGCGGATCGCGGTGCGGCATCGCTGGTGGTGGCGTTCATCGGCATTCTGTTCACCGTCAGCCTGTGCATGGTGCTGGCGCGTCGCCCGCTGGGCTGGGTGCTGACCCTGGGCGCGCTGTCGATGCCGATATTCCTCATGCACATCCTCGCCGGCAGTGGCATGCGGGTGATCCTGAGCAAGTTTCTGGGCATCAACGACGACACCCTGCATATCGTCGCCGGCTGCCTGGCTGGCGTAGTGCTGCCGATCATCGCGGCGAAGATTCTCCAGGCGCTGGGCATCAACTGGCTGTACGAAGCGCCTAAACGTTTCTCCGCCTATCGCTGGCAGCAGCGTCGGGTTGCGGTGCAGCCGGCTGGGTGAAGACTTGGGTATCGCTGTGCTCAACCGCAGGCTACGGAGCGATTTTGTAGCCCGGCGTCGAGCGAAGCGACACCCGGGTTAGTGACGACGCGAGCCTTGCTGGACGCAAAAAAAAACCGCCTTTCGGCGGTTTTCTTTTTGCGTGGGCGCTTAGCGTGCCTGACTGGCTTTCAGCTCGCGGCGGCGGCGGTGCAGTACGGGCTCGGTATAACCGTTAGGTTGTTTTGTGCCTTCCAGCACCAGTTCCAGAGCAGCCTGGAAGGCGATGTTGCCGTCGAAATCCGGCGCCATTGGGCGGTACAGCGGATCGCCTGCGTTCTGCCGGTCGACCACCGGGGCCATGCGCTTGAGGCTTTCCAGCACCTGCTGCTCACTGACCACGCCATGGCGCAGCCAGTTGGCCAGCAACTGGCTGGAGATACGCAGGGTGGCGCGGTCTTCCATCAGGCCTACGTCGTTGATGTCTGGTACCTTGGAGCAACCGACGCCCTGATCGATCCAGCGCACCACGTAACCGAGAATGCCCTGGGCGTTGTTGTCCAGCTCGTTGCGGATTTCCTCGGCACTCCAGTCGGTGCTTGGCGCCAGCGGAATGCTGAGGATTTCGTCCAGCGACGCTGGTGTACGCTTGGCCAGTTCGGCCTGGCGAGCGAACACGTCGACCTTGTGGTAGTGCAAGGCGTGCAGGGTGGCAGCGGTCGGCGAGGGCACCCAGGCGGTATTGGCGCCGGCCAGCGGGTGGCCGATCTTCTGTTCGAGCATGGCCGCCATCAAGTCGGGCATGGCCCACATGCCCTTGCCGATCTGCGCACGGCCCTGCAGGCCGGTGGCCAGGCCAACGTCGACGTTGTTATTTTCGTAAGCGCCGATCCACTTCTCGCTCTTCATGGCGGCCTTGCGCACCACGGCGCCGGCTTCCATGGAGGTGTGGATCTCGTCGCCAGTGCGGTCGAGGAAACCCGTATTGATGAACACCACGCGTTCACTGGCTGCGGCGATGCAGGCCTTGAGGTTAACGGTGGTGCGGCGCTCCTCGTCCATGATGCCGACTTTCAGGGTGTTGCGCGGCAGGCCCAGCACCTGTTCGACACGACCGAACAGCTCGCTGGTGAACGCCACTTCCTCGGGGCCATGCATTTTCGGTTTGACGATGTACACCGAGCCGGTGCGGGTATTGGCGCGGCTGCTGTTGCCGTTGAGGTTGTGCAGCGCGGCCAGGCTGGTGCAGAGCGCATCGAGAATGCCTTCCGGCAGCTCGTTGCCGCTGGCGTCGAGTACCGCCGGGTTGGTCATCAGGTGGCCGACGTTGCGCACGAACAGCAGGCTGCGCCCGTGCAGGGGCAGCTCGCCGCCATCCGGGCGGGTATAGACGCGATCCGGGTTCATGGTGCGGGTGAAGGTGCTGCCGCCCTTGCTGACCTCCTCGCTCAGGTCGCCCTTCATCAGGCCCAGCCAGTTGCGGTAGACCAGGGTCTTGTCGTCGGCATCGACGGCGGCTACCGAGTCTTCGCAGTCCATGATGGTGGTCAGTGCGGACTCCATCAGCAGGTCTTTCACGCCGGCGGCATCGGTGCTGCCGATCGGGCTGCTGGCGTCGATCTGAATTTCGAAGTGCAGACCGTTGTGCTTGAGCAGAATGGCGATTGGCGCGCTGGCCTCGCCTTGGAAGCCGACCAGTTGGCTGGCATCGCGCAGCCCGCTGATATCACCATTGTTGAGGGTGACCAGCAGCTTGTCGCCTTCGATGCGATAGCCCGTGGTATCGACGTGGGAGCCGGTCGCCAGCGGCGCGCTTTCATCGAGAAAGGCGCGGGCGAAGGCGATGACCTTGTCGCCGCGTACCTTGTTATAGCCTTTGCTCTTTTCGGCGCCGGCCTCGAAGCTGATCGCGTCGGTGCCGTAGAGCGCGTCGTACAGCGAACCCCAGCGTGCGTTGGAGGCGTTCAGCGCGAAGCGCGCGTTCATCACCGGCACGACCAACTGCGGGCCTGCCATGCGGGCGATTTCGTCATCGACGTTTTCGGTGCTGGCCTGCACCTGATCGGGCTGCTGCTGCAGGTAGCCGATCTGCTGCAGAAATGCCTTGTAGGCCACCGCGTCGTGTGGCTTGCCGGACTGCTCACGGTGCCAGCCATCGATCTGCGCCTGCAACTGATCGCGCTTGTCGAGCAGGGCACGGTTTTTCGGTGCCAGGTCACGGAACACCGCATCGGCGCCGGCCCAGAATGCCTCGGTGGTGACGCCGCTGCCGGGAATGGCTTCGTCATTGATGAAATCGAACAGCACCTTGGCGACCTGCAGGCCACCGACTTGAATACGCTCAGTCATCTCTCGCCTCTCTGCTTCGCTTAGCCACTGTAACGGCGGGGGAACCCTCGGTGCTGCGCAGACATATCGCTATCGGGGCCGTTGTAGACGGCTGCCCTTTGTCGATGCGGCATGTCTGGAGATGCTTCGTGAGCGGGGTTTTCCACAACCAGCAGGACTGGGGTTGGATTATGTAGTGGGTTTTTTCAGATACTACATGAACGAGTCGGGAAAAACAGTCCAGAAATGGTCGTCGCTACCTTGGTCGTACTCAAGGCTGCAGGCCGAGATGGCGAGACGGCCTATACTGCAGACCACCTGCGAGGAGTCGATCATGCCGATACGTGTTGCCGCCACTGCCGATCTTGATGACCTGGCGCCGCTGTTTGCGGCCTATCTGCATTTTTATGCCGTGGCCAAGAGCGCTGCACAGGTGCGAGATTTCCTGGCGGCGCGTCTCGAACGGGGCGACTCGACGATCTTTATCGCCCGTGATGAACAAGGGGTTGCTCAGGGCTTCGTGCAGCTCTACCCGCTGTACGCCTCACTGGCTTTGCGCCCAAGTCTGTTGCTGAGCGATCTGTACGTCGCCGATCGCGCGCGGCGCCAGGGCATTGGCGAACAGATGCTCGACGCTGCCCGGCAGCATGCACTGAACACCGGCGCCTGCGGGTTGCAGTTGGAAACGGCAAGAACCAACCTGACGGCGCAGTCCCTCTACGAACGCCTCGGTTATGTCCGGGATGCGGTTTACCTTACTTACTGGCTCGACCTGAGCTGAGCACCAACGACGAGGACGTGAGCATGGATCATCTGATACTGACCGTTATCGCCCAGGATCAACCCGGCCTGGTCGAGCGTGTCGCACAGTGCGTGGCGAAGCATGGTGGCAACTGGCTGGAAAGCCGCATGTCGCGTATGGCAGGACAGTTCGCGGGAATCCTGCGGGTGGACGTTCCAGCCGCATCACACGGCGCGCTTATGGAGGCCTTGGGCGAGCTGAGCGCCCAGGGTATTCGTGTTCAGCTTGCGTCGGCTGGCGCCGAGCCAGACTGCACCTGGAAATCGATCCATCTCGATCTATTGGGCAATGACCGCCCGGGTATCGTGCGCGATATCACGCAGCTGCTGGCGGCCAACGGCGTCAACCTGGAAAGCCTGGTCACCGACGTGACGCCCGCGCCCATGAGCGGCGAGCCACTGTTCCACGCGCAGGCGACCCTGGCAGTACCGGAAGGCCTGCCGCTGAGTACGCTGCAGACCTCGCTGGAAACCCTGGCGGACGATTTGATGGTGGAGTTGAAGTTGCGGATGGAGGACTAGTCTTGCGTCACCAATGAGGGTGATCGAAACGACAAGGCCGCCCAATGGGGCGGCCTTGTCTTTACAGGGCTAGCGGATCACCATTTGTAGTCGACGCTGGCGACCACGCTACGCGGGTCGCCGTAGTAGCAGTAGAAACCATCGCAGGTCGACAGGTATTCCTTGTCGAACAGGTTCTTGGCATTCAGGGCAACGCTGGCGCCTTCCAGGGTATTGTTGAATCGGCCCAGGTCGTAACGCAGTGCAGCATCGTAGACGGTATAGGAGCGGGTGTGGCCGTCCGAGACGTCGCGTACGAAGCCCATGCTGCCGACGGCAATGTTGTTGGTTTCGCCGATGTAGCGTGCGCCGAAACCAACACCAAATCCGGCTAATGTGCCGTCATTCCAGGTGTAGTCGGCCCATATCGATGCCTGGTTTTCAGGCGTCAGGGGCAGCGCCCTGTTCTTGTCCCGCGGGTCGCCGACTTTGGTCATCTTGCTGTTTGCGTAGGTATAGGCGGCCGTGATCTTTAGGTTGTCATTGACGTTACCCACTGCCTCCAGCTCCAGGCCACGCACCTGCACTTCCCGAACCGGTTCGGTGGCACCGGCTGTGCTGGTCGTGATGATGTTCTGCCGCTTCAGGTCATAGGCCGCCGCTGTAAACAGCATTTCACTGCCTGGCGGTTGATATTTGATGCCCAGCTCATACTGCTTGCCCGTACTGGGCCGGAAGGTACGACCGCCACTGCCTCCTGCCTCTGCCTGGAATGATTCGGCGTAAGACACATAAGGGGTGAAGCCGGAGTCGAATACGTAACTCAGCGCGGCATTGCCACTGAAGGCGCTATCGCGGCGACTGTCTTCGGCATTGCCTGCGTTGTAGAACGTGGTGTCGCTGCTGAGCCAATCCTGACGACCGCCCAATGTCAGGCGCCAGTTGTCGAGGGCGATCTGATCCTGGAGATACAGACCCGTGCTGTGGCGTTTCTGGTTGTAGTCCTGAAACGCGCTGTAGGAAACGTTGCTGAAATCCTGGCCGTAGATCGGTGTGATGATGTTGCTCTGCGGTACGTTGATACCAATGATGTTGAAGTTGGCGTCGTACAGATATGCCCCGCCGAATAACCACTGGTAGTTGGTATTCACGCGTTGGTAGTCCAAGCCCATTAGTAGGGTGTGCTTCAGCGCACCAGTATCGAAGTCGGCCTGCAGGTTGGTGTCTACCGCAAACTGGCTGACATCCTCGTTGACTACGTTGGCACCACGATCCAGGGTGCCGTCATCAGCGACCGAGAAAGCATTGCCACCCGCCGTAATGCTCTGAAACTCCAGATCGCTCTTGGTATAACGCAAGTTCTGACGGAACTGCCACATATCGTTGATGCGATGCTCGAAGGCGTAGCCCAGCGCGTAATAGTCCTTGTCATAGAACTCCCAGTCCGGATCGCCGAGATTCTTGTGGTAGTCCACCTTGCCAGCCGGTGTGGCTAGCTTGGTGCCTTGCAGCGGCAGGAACTGGCTGGTGGTGCCGGTATCGTCACGGTTGAACTGGCTGAGGAAGGTCAGCTTGGTGTCGTCGGCTATGTTCCAGGTCAAGCTGGGCGCGATGTTGAAACGTTGATCGTCGATATGCTCGATCGCCGTACCGCTGTCGCGCAGTACACCACCGATACGGTAAAGGAAGCGCCCCTCGTCATCGAGGCGGCCGGTGCTGTCGAAGCTGATCTGCTTGTGCTGGAAGGTGCCGACTTGCAGCTGTATCTCGTTGCTGCTGACATTCTCCGGGCGCCGACTGACCATATCCAGCAGACCGCCCGGAGGTGTTTGGCCGTAAACCGAGGAGGCCGGGCCGCGAAGCAGGGCGACGCGCTCCAGGTTCCAGGTTTCCAGCTTGGGCATCACGTAGGTGCCCTTGGGCAGCGGCAGGCCGTCGAGCATCTGGATTGGCTCGAAGCCACGAATCTTCATCCATTCAGTGCGGCTGTCACTGCCATAGCTGCTGGCGATCACGCCGGGCATGTAACGCACGGCATCATCCAGATTCTGAACCTTGCGATCCTGCATCTGCTCACGTGTCGCCACGGAGATGGAGCGCGGTGCTTCGAGAATCGACGTATCGGTCTTGGTACCCGCCGCCGTGCGGGTTGCCAGATAGCCCGTGGTTGGGCCCCAGGCACTTTCCACGCCGCTGCCGGCGCTGATGGTGGTCTCAGGCAATGCCACCGCGGCATTGTCCGCCACGGGCTGCACGCTGTAAGTGCCTCCCGTACCGGGTACCAGCATCAGGCCCGTGCCGGAAAGTGCCTGACGCAGGGCGCCAGCCGTGTCGAATTGGCCTTGTACTGGTTGCGCGCTCTTGCCGGCGGTCAGGCCTGGGTCGATGCTCAGCACCACACCGGCCTGGCCGGCGATTTGATTAAGGGAGCTGGCCAGCGGTGCAGCGGGCAGCTGGTAGGTGCGCACGCTTGAGTCAGTCGACTGGGCCAGACTGAGGGCGGGCAGGCTGACCAGCGCCATGGCGGCGACCAGCATGCTCGGACGGAACGGGGTACGGCTGAACATCTGCATCGCAGGTGGCTCCTACAGGGAAATGAGTCTCGATTTCCTATTGCCGAAGCAGATGCAGAAAGTGATAGGGCCAGCGCGAACTATTTTTACTGCGGCGTTTGCGGCTGTGGCACGACCTTTATCCACCAATTGGTATAGCGCTCCACGCTTACCGGCAGGCTGGCGGGTAGCGCGGCAAGTGCCAGATCCAGGTTACGCAGCGGAAAACTGCCGCTGATGCGTAGATCGGCGATGCTGTCGTCGACCCCCAGATGGCCGTTCTGATAGTCGCCGAGGCGCTCCAGCAGGTCGGCCAGGCGCACGTTTTCCACCACCAGCATGCCGTGCATCCAGGCGTCTGCGGCGGCCGGCGCCGGCTGACTGACACCCAGAGCGTCGCTGCTCATCAGCACTTGCTGACCCTCCGGGATCACCCGCTCGTCGTTGGTGTGCCGTGGATGTGCAGCCACTGCGGACTGCAGCACGATCAGCTGGGTGCCCTGATCTTCCTCGCGCACCAGGAAGCGGGTGCCCAGGGCGCGCAGGGTGCCGTGCCTGGTATCGACCAGGAACGGGCGCGGATCGCCGTGAGCAGTTTCCACGAGAATCTCGCCGCTGCGCAGGAACAGCCTGCGCTCTTCGGGATTGAAATCGATATCTACGGCACTGCGACTGTTGAGGCGCAACCGACTGTGATCTGCCAGTTGCAGTTCGCGCTGTTCGCCAGCAGCGGTCACTTCATCAGCCAGCCAGTCGCTTAGCGGGCGCTGCTGGTTGAGCAGGCCAAGGCCAAGCACGCCGGCCAGCAATACACCGAGCAGGCCGCTCACGTTGCGCCGCTGGCTGCCAGCTGGGCGACGCAACAGGGCCTTGCGCGCTGCGGGTGCCGCCGCTACAGCGAGTTGCTGATCCAGGCCGGTCAGTTGTTTCCAGGCGCGCACATGTTCGGGGTCACTGGCCAGCCAGCGCTGGAATTCGACTTTCTCCCGCTCGCTGGTCATGCCCGAGTCGAGGCAGAGCTGCCAGTGGATGGCGGCTTCCAGTACCCGATTACTGACCGGCGCAGAGGCGGCGATCATGCCGTCGGTTCTCCGTACAGGGCGATGTAGCACTGCCGCGCCGCCTGGGCGAGATACTGGCGCACGCGCGGAACCGATACGCCGAGACGCTCGGCGATCTCGGCGTGACCGAGGCCGTCCAGGCGGTTGTAGAGGAAAGCACTGCGCGCCTTGAGCGACAGCGTGCCGAGCAGACGATCAATTTCGTGCAGGGCTTCGAGCACCAGCGCCTGTTCTTCCGGGCTGGCGTGCACCGCTTCAGGGGTATGACTCAGCTCTTCCAGGTAGGCGCGTTCAACTGCGTTGCGGCGGAAGTGGTCGATCAGCAGCCCGCGGGCAATGGTGCCGAGCAGAGCGCGGGGTTCGCGCAACTGTTGCAGATCCGGCTTGCCGAGCACACGGACGAAGGTGTCCTGGCTGAGGTCTTCGGCTCGCTGTGGGCAGCTCAGGCTTTTACGCAGCCAGCCGAGTAGCCAGTCGCGATGATCGCGATAGAGCTGGCCCGTCAGTTGCTGATGCGTGGATTCCCCGACCGACACAAGTAGCTCCGCGAATAAGGAGAAATAAAGCAATAACTATTCGCATATGATTGCAGGATGCAACTACGCCCTGCAATCGCTTGTGGTCGGTTTTGTGTGTAAAGGATCGTTTTCGACATGCGGCAAGAACCTGCAGGTGCAGATTCTTGCCCTCGACAGTGCTGGCTAGCGCTTGCGCAGAGTCAGCCAGGCATCGACGCTATACACCGCCAGGCCTGCCCAGATGAACACGAAGGCGACGATCTTGACCGGGTCGAGGTGCTCGTCGAAAACGAACACGGCCAGCAGCAGCACCAGGGTCGGCGCCACGTACTGCAGAAAGCCCAGGGTGGTGTAGGGCAGGTGGCGCGCGGCCGCGTTGAAGCACACCAGGGGAATCAGCGTGACGGGGCCGGCCGCCATCAGCCACAAGGCCTCGGTGGTCGTCCAGAATGCCGGCTGGTTGCTCATCGCTGCAGGGTGCAGAAGAATCCAGCCAATGGCCAGCGGCAACAGTAGCCAGGTTTCCACCACCAGCCCCGGTAGCGCAGCGACGGGTGCTTTCTTGCGGATCAGGCCGTAGGCGGCGAAGCTCAGCGCCAACGCCAGCGACACCCAGGGCAGGCTGCCGACTTGCCACAGCTGTTGAGCGACGCCAGCTGCTGCCAGCGCGACGGCTACCCATTGCAGACGACGCAAGCGCTCACCGAGGATCAACATGCCGAGCAGCACGTTGACCAGCGGGTTGATGTAGTAGCCCAGGCTGGCTTCGAGCATACGTCCGTTATTCACCGCCCAGACATAGACCAACCAGTTGCCGGCGATCAGCGAGCCGCTGATGGCCAGCACGGCGAAGCGTTTGGGGTGGTCGATCAACTCGCGCAGCCAGCCCGGGTGCTTCCATACCAGCAACAACAGTGCGCCGAACACGGCAGACCAGAGCGCCCGGTGAACGATGATCTCGAGCGGTGGAACAGCCTGGATTGCCTTGAAATAGAGCGGGAAGAGGCCCCAGATGACGTAGGCACAAAGGCCCAGGATGTAGCCGCGGCGCAGGTCTGCGGTGGCCATGTAAGTCCTTGATAAGGCGGTGGAGGGTTGCACCATTCTAGTGCTTGAGTTGTCCGTGTGTTCAGCTTTTTATAGCTGGCGCAGGCGGCTCAAAACAATTTCAACGGCTCTTCGTTCAAGGCGGCGATCTGTTCGCGCAGCATCAGGATCTGCTCACCCCAGTACCGCTCGCTGCCAAACCAGGGGAAGCTCTGCGGAAAGGCCGGATCGTCCCAGCGGCGCGCCAGCCAGGCGCTGTAGTGCATCAGCCGCAGGGAGCGGAAGCCTTCGATCAGGGGCAACTCGCGCGGGTTGAAGTCGTGGAACTCCTGATAGCCGTCGACCAGCTCGGCGATCTGGCCAAGCCGCTCGTGGCGTTCGCCGGCGAGCATCATCCACAGATCCTGAATTGCCGGGCCCATGCGGCAGTCATCCAGGTCGACCATATGGAAGGTCTCGTCACGGCACAGCAGGTTGCCTGGGTGGCAGTCACCATGCAGGCGGATGGCTTTTACCGGATTTTCCGCGAACAGCTGATCCAGACGCTTGAGCAGATCACGGGCGACCGACTCGTAGGCCGGCAGCAGGCTGCGCGGTACGAAGTTGCCCTCCAGCAAGGTCGCCAGGGAAGCATGGCCGAAGTTGTCCACACGCAGGGATTCGCGATGGGCGAACGGGCGCAGGGAGCCGACTGCATGCAGGCGCCCGAGCAGTTGCCCGAGTCGATAGAGCTGATCCAGGTTGCCGGGCTCCGGCGCACGACCACCACGACGCGGGAACAGCGAGAAGCGGAAGCCGGCGTGTTCGAACAGGGTTTCGCCATCGCGCTGCAGCGGCGCCACCACGGGCACATCGCATTCGGCCAGCTCGGCAGTGAAGGTATGTTCCTCGCGGATCGCCTCATCGCTCCAGCGCTGAGGCCGGTAGAACTTGGCGATCAGCGGGGTTTCCCCTTCGATGCCTACTTGATAGACGCGGTTCTCGTAGCTGTTCAGCGCCAGCACACGGGCGTCGCTGAGATAGCCGAGGCTTTCGACGGCATCCAGAACCAGGTCGGGGGTGAGGGCGGCGAAAGGATGAGACATGGGCAGCTCCGTCGGTTGGCCGCAGAGTGTAACGCCTGGGGCCATTCGGCACGGTCACTATTCGTGTTGGGTACCTTTGAGGTGCCGTTTTTGGGGCTGACTGGGTGATGAGTTCGGCGACTGCATTTTCTTAACGGACTTGGTTGCCCTGGGTATCGCCGCGCTAGCCAGGCTTTGGGGCGCCAGGTGCCAAGTAGGTAAAATTGAGCCCATCAGGGCTCAATTGTTCTACACGCGAAATGCCTGCACTGCCTGGTTCAGTTGGCCACTCAGCGCCTGCAGCTCGCCGCTTTGGGCACGCCCTTGGCTGATGCGCAGCAGGTTGTCGCTGCCCAGTTGATGGATGCGTTCGCTGTGGTCGCGGATTTCGCTTACTGCGCCGCCCTGATAAGCGGTGGCGTCGGCGATGCGCCCGGCCATGCTGGTGATGGTGCGGATTGCACTGACGATTTCATCCAGAGCACCATCTGCCGTCCGCGCCTGGTTGGCAGTCGCTTCGGCGTGTTCGACCTGGCTGCGCATGGCCACCAGCGACCCATTCGCCGCTTTTTGAAGGCGCCCGATCACATCCTGAATCTGCGTGGTGGCTGCGCTGGTACGCAATGACAGCGTGCGTACTTCGTCCGCCACTACGGCAAAACCGCGACCAGCCTCGCCGGCTCGGGCTGCTTCGATGGCGGCGTTGAGGGCGAGCAGATTGGTCTGCTCGGCGATGCTGTGGATAACCGTCAGCACGCTGCCGATAGTGCCCGTTTCCTCCGCTAGGCGCTCAATGGATTGGGCGTTGCCCTGCACTTCCTCAACCAGAGCATGCAAGCCTGTCAGGCTGTTGCCGATCACCTGCTGACCCTGCGCTAACGCTCTGTCGGCGTCGCGGCTGGCGGTAGCGGTCTGGCTGGCGTCGTCTGCGACCTGAAGGATGGTCGCTTCCAGTTCACCGAGTGCGTCGCGAATCTGCGCGGTATCGCTGGCCTGGCGTTCGGCGCCGTCGTGCAGACCGCCGCTGAGATCGGCCAGCGTGCGGCTGGAAGCCGACACCTGGCCGGCGTGCTGGTGGATGGTACCGACCAGATCGACCAGGTAGGCGCGCAGGCGATTCAGCGACTCCTCGATATCACGCAGCTCGCGGGTGTTGGTGGCCAGGTGAATCTCGCGGCTGAAGTCGCCAGCGGCCCATGCCGAGAGTGCCGGCACCAGGCGCTCAAGCAGACGGCTGAGGCGGCGCTGCAGGGTATCGATGATCAGCGCGATAAGCAGGATCAGCGCCACCATGGCGCCGAGGATCAGGCGCACTTCACCCTGGATACGACCATGCTCGGCACGCACTTGCGGCTCCAGCGTAGTGAACGACTGTTGCACCGCATCCAGGCTCGCGCGGGTGGCCGCAGCCAACTGGCCGCGCTGCTCAATCAGCGTTCGGGTACGCGTCAGCTCGCCCGGGTAGCGGCCGAGCAGGCTGTTGAGCTCACGTTTGAGGGCGATACCGCGATCTTCCGCCTCGCTCTCCTGGCTGTCGCTGTCCAGCCCCATCAGCGAGGCGAAGGCGTTACCGCCTGATGCCGCTTCATCGGTGACGCCGAGCAGCGCCAGGTTATCGATGGTTTTCGCCAGCTCCTGCAGCGAATGCACTTCACGCTCCACGTCCGCTGCCAGTTCGCTGCGCCCGCTACTGACCAGCTTGTCGCGTGCCAGTGCCAAACGGGCGAGGTGTTGGGACGCCTCGAACAAGGGGCGGCCATAGGCTTGCGCCGCCTCGCCCTGACCTTCATCGGCATACTTGGCGATTTGTGATAACGCGCCGGCTATTTCCCGCTCGGCCTGGATCAGTAGCCCTTGGGGATCACCGGACAGTTTGCCGGCTGCGAGCAGTTCATCAGCCGTGAAGGTTTTCAGGTCATTCAGGCTGTTACCGAGATCGCCTGCGAGGTTGGCAGGCAGTTGGGCGATGTTTTGCTGTAACGCATCGACGCCCTGCAGGGCGGCGCTGTGGCGCAAGGCGTCGCCGCTTTCCAGGTAGCCTAGGATGTTGCCTGCGGCCTCACGTTGGAATTGCTGGGAAAGGCTCAGGTACTGCTCCATCAGTACATAAGGGCGCTCCAGTGCCCGCTGTGACCACCATAGCGTGCAGGCTAAGGCGATACCGACACCGACCAGCAGCAGGGTGTTGAGATTGGTAAGAGATTTAAGGCGCATGGGACTCGACCGACGACTGAACGGTGATGGCACTGCGCCATGCAGTGCGGCGGTGTCGGTAAGTTATTGCACCTTCATGACAGGGGTGTGACGCCGTGCGCTGTGTCACATAGGGGCGTCATCCAAGCGACCGGCGGCTGTGGTGGTTCTGAGCGCGTACTCGTGTCAAACAGTCGCGCTAGAGTTCAGCTCAGTCGTACACCTCGACGCGGTTACGGCCGCCATTCTTGGCGCGGTACAGCGCCTCATCGGCGCGCTGTGACAGGTTCTTGCTATCCAGATCGTCACGTAGTTCGGCGATACCGCAGCTGAATGTACAACTGAGATCCTGAGGATGCGCGGGGTAATGGATTTCGGCGAAACGCTTGCGCACTTCATCGATCACCTTGGCGGCGGTGCGTGCGTCGGTATTGGGCATCACCACGGCGAACTCTTCACCGCCATAGCGGCCGATGCAGTCGCTCTTGCGTAGCCGCTGCTTGAGGAACAGCGCCAGGCTCTTGATCACCCTGTCGCCCATGGGGTGGCCGTAGTTGTCGTTGACCTTCTTGAAAAAGTCGATATCGATCATGGCGAAGCTCAGCGGCTGCAAGTCGCGCTGGGCACGGAAGCGCTCATCTTCGAGCAACTGCAGCGTATGGGTGTGATTGAACAGACCGGTGAGGCTGTCACGCACCATGCGCGCCCTGAGGTTGCGAGCACGATCGGCACGGTTGCGCACGGTGGCGATCAGGTGCCGCGGCTTGATCGGTTTGGTGAGGAAGTCGTCGCCACCTTCGCTCATGGCGTCGAGTTGCTTGTCGAGATCGTCTTCGGCAGACAGATAAATGATCGGCACGCTGACATAGCGATCGTTGTGGCGGATCACCTTGGCCAGCTCGGTGCCGCTGCAGGCCGGCATGTACATGTCGAGGATGATCAGATCCGGCTGGAAATCGGCCAGTTCGGCCATGGCCTGAATTGGCTCGGTGAGGGTACGGGTGACGATGCCGGCACTGTTGAGCACTCGCTCGGTGTGGGTAGCCTGGGCACGGGAATCATCGATGATCAACACGCGGTACGGTTCGTACTGGGCGACGTGGGTGAGCACTTCGATGCGTTCCAGCAGGCTGGAGGCGTCCAGTGTGCCGCTGAAGAATTCGCGGCCGCCAACGCGTACAGCAGCCAGGCGGGTTGGGGTATCGGTATCTTCATGGCTGTAGAACAGCAGCGGAATCTTCTCTTGCAGTCCTTCCTGTACATCCTGCGCCAGGAGCAGGCCGTTGCCGCTGCCGGCGAAGTCGATTTCCATCAGGATGGCCGCTGGGTGGCGTTCGAGCATGGCGGCGCGGAAGGCATTGGCAGTGTCCAGCGGCTTGGCGCTCATGCCGAAGAACTCCAGCTGTTGAGCCAGGCGTTCGGCGCGTTCCAGGTGCTGCAAGGCCAGGTAAACCGGTTTGCGCAGCGGCGGCAAAGTGGTCTGTTCGAAGCGGTCGCCATGGCGCAGGCCTGTGCGCGAAAGGCGCTGCATCAATTGGTTGAGCTCGCTGATCACCTCACTGTTGAGTCGCCCGCGGTTGGCATCCACAGCGCTCAGGCAGGCGACGATGCGTTGCGCCAACTGGCGGTGCTCGGCCTGCTCGAAGCGCTCGGCATAGCGCTGCAGCAGTTGTGCCGCTTCATGCAGCTCCTGCATACCCGCATCGTTCCATTCGGCGTGCTGCAGGCGCTGCCAGACTTCCAGAACCTGGCGAGCCTGGTGGATGACGCGCTGGGCGAAGTGCTGCTTGAGCCGGTCGCGGCTGGGATCTTCGTGCTCGGTCATGGGCCTTTAATCTGCATGGGGCGGCGAATCGCTACCGAGTGATGGCGCCATGCTATCACTGGGTGATTATTTTGCCATTCCTTTGGCATTAATGCTGTGAATCGCCCCGCACGCGAGGACATATGCGCTCGGCAGCTTTATGCCGATCGATTGACATGTTGATGGTTCCTGGCGCGTTGTCACGTCGTGAACAGGTTGTGACGCTGCGCAGCGCAACAGCCTTCCCTTATAGTGAACAGCGTAGGCTTGCTCGTGAGCTCGTTGGGTCGCAAGTATTAGCGCAACCCTCCTTTCGGCCTGTGGTCGAAGCTCTGATATGTTGCAGATCAAAGGATAATCGCCATGCTTGATTGGAAGAACCGCACCTCGGGTACGCACAGTGCCAACGATGGCGCTACCGCTGGATCACGCCGTCGCGTCGGCGGCCGGCTTGGTGGCCTGGTCATCGGTTTGCTGGGTGCCTACCTGCTTATAGCGCTGATCGTCGGCTGGTATTGGAGCCAGGAACCGGACATGTTCCCGGTGCAGCAACGTGTGCAGGCTGCAGCCGAAAGCAGTCAGCGCCAGGTGGTCGACGGTTATACCTCGGTGGAAACGCTCAAGCAGGTCGCCGAGACCCTGCTCGACAAGCCGGGCGGTTTCCTGTCCAACGACCTGGCTCCGCCGGGCCTGTGGCTCGACAACATGCCGAGCTGGGAATACGGCGTGCTGGTGCAGGTGCGTGACTTCTCCCGTGCGCTGCGCAAGGACTTCGCGCGTTCCCAGTCGCAGTCCACCGAAGATGGCGACCTGGCCCGCGCCGAGCCGCGCTTCAACTTCGATCACCGTAGCTGGGCGCTGCCTGCTGCCGAATCGGAATACCGTGACGGCATCAACTCTCTGGATCGCTACCTGGCTCGTCTGTCCGAGCCGGGGCAGGGTGGCGCGCGTTTCTACACCCGTGCCGATAACCTGAACAACTGGTTCGGCGATGTCGCCACCCGTCTCGGCTCGCTGTCACAGCGGCTGTCGGCCAGCGTTGGCCAGGTGCGCCTGAACACCGAAATCACCGAGACCACTCAATTGGCGGAAGGTCAGGTGCCCGAGGTGACTGAGCGCACCTACGAAACGCCATGGCTGCAGATCGACAACGTGTTCTACGAGGCACGGGGTCAGGCCTGGGCGCTGTCGCACCTGCTGCGTGCCATCGAGGTAGATTTTGCCGACGTGCTGGCGAAGAAGAACGCGACCGTCAGCGTTCGGCAGATCATCCGCGAGCTGGAGGCGGCCCAAGCCACGCTGTGGAGCCCGATGGTGCTCAATGGCAGTGGCTACGGCATCCTCGCCAACCACTCGCTGGTGATGGCCAACTACATCTCGCGTGCCAACGCCGCGGTGATCGATCTGCGCCAACTGCTCTCCCAAGGTTGATTGGTGGCTATCGCCGAAGCCGAGGTGGCGCATCGCGCCGCCTCGGATGCCGAGCTGATCGCCTGGGTCGACGAGCAGGATCAGCTGCTGGGCGCGCTCCCTCGCGCCGAACTGCGCAATCGCGGCCTGATCGGCCGCGGCACCTTTATCCTGCTGTTCAATTCGGTCGGTGAGCTCTGCGTGCATCGACGTACCCTGAGCAAGGCGGTGTATCCCGGTTATTGGGATGTGGCGGCTGGCGGCATGGTCGCGTCCGGCGAGAGTTATGAGCAGTCGGCCGAGCGCGAGCTGGCAGAAGAGCTGGGTATCCGTGATGCGGTGCTGCGTGATGAAGGGCGATTCTTCTTCGAGCAGCCGGACAATCGCTTGTGGTGCGCCGTGTTCTCGGCGGTATCCGATGCGCCCTTGGTACTGCAGCCTGAGGAGGTGCTGGAGGCCCGTTTCGTCACGGTGCAGGCCGCATTGCTCGATACGCAGAGCAAACCTTACTGCCCCGACTCGTTGCAAGCCTTGCAGCACTATCTGGCCAATCGATAGACGCGTGATCAGGGCGGCTCGCGCGACTGATTGAGCGCGGGTCGCCAATCCATCAGCCTGTGGCGCATTTCGGTTCTTAGCACGGGGCGGCTTTGTCGTTACACTGCGCCGCTTCGCCAATCCACTGAGGAAAAATGCGGTGGCCAATAAAACCTCTTCGTTCGCTGGGCTCGGTGGCCTGGTCTATTCCACTGACGCCGGCCGGCATTGTCCGGATTGTGGGCAGCCAGTGGATGCCTGCACCTGCTCGCGTACGGCGATCCCGGAAGGCGATGGTATTGCCCGGGTACGCCGCGAGACCAAAGGCCGTGGCGGCAAGACGGTGACCACCATCAGCGGCGTGCCGCTGGCCGAAGAGCCGCTCAAGGAGCTGGCGTCGGTGCTGAAGAAGCGTTGCGGCTGCGGTGGCTCCCTGAAAGATGGGGTGATCGAGATTCAGGGCGACCACGTGGAATTACTGCTCGCCGAACTGCTCAAGCGTGGCTTCAAGGCGAAGAAGTCCGGCGGCTAACTTTCTAAACTTACCGAATGCTCGGCCAGTCCACTGCCGAGCATTCGTCATTTTCAGGCTTTATGCTCGCTCGACTCTTTCGACAGCATCAGCCCATTTGCAACAAGGGAGACCTCAATGGCCGCACGACGTACACGCAAGGACGATGGGAGCCAATGGACGGTGGCCGACAGCCGCAGCGTCTATGGCATTCGCCATTGGGGCGCGGGTTATTTCTCGATCAATGAGGCCGGCCGTGTCGAGGTTCGCCCCAACGGGCCGGGCAGCACGCCCATCGACCTCCACGAGCAGGTCGAAGAGTTGCGCCAGAGCGGTCTGTCGCTGCCATTGCTGGTGCGTTTTCCGGACATCCTGCAGGATCGTGTGCGTAAGCTGACCGGCGCCTTCGACGCCAGCATCGCGCGTTTGGAATACAACAACCGCTACACCGCGCTGTACCCGATCAAGGTCAACCAGCAGGAAGCGGTGGTGGAAAACATCATCGCGACGCAGAACGTCTCTATCGGCCTTGAAGCCGGTTCCAAGCCAGAACTGCTGGCGGTACTGGCGTTGGCACCGAAGGGCGGCACCATCGTCTGCAACGGTTACAAAGATCGCGAGTTCATCCGCCTGGCGCTGATCGGGCAGAAGCTCGGCCACAACGTATTCATCGTTATCGAGAAGGAATCGGAAGTCGCCCTGGTGATCGAGGAGGCCGCTGAACTCAAGGTAGCGCCGCAGATCGGTCTGCGTGTGCGTCTATCGTCCCTGGCATCCTCGAAGTGGGCTGATACCGGCGGTGAGAAGTCCAAGTTCGGCCTGTCTGCAGCGCAGCTGCTGTCGGTGGTCGAGCGCTTCCGCCAGGCTGGCCTGGATCAGGGCATCCGCCTGCTGCACTTCCATATGGGCTCGCAGATCGCCAACATCGCCGACTACCGCAAGGGCTTCCGTGAAGCCATCCGTTATTACGGCGAGCTGCGCGCGCTCGGCCTGCCGGTCGATCATATCGATGTCGGCGGCGGCCTGGGTGTGGACTACGACGGTACCCACTCGCGCAACGCCAGCTCCATCAACTACGACATGGAAGACTACGCCGATGCGGTAGTCGACATGCTCAAAGAGTTCTGCGATCGCCAGGAAATCCCCCATCCGCACATCTTCTCCGAGAGCGGCCGGGCAATGACTGCGCATCACGCGGTGCTGCTGGTGCAGGTGACCGATGTCGAGCGCCACAACGACGAGGTGCCGGAAATCGACCGCAGCGTCGAGCAGCCGGAAGTGCTGCAGGTGCTGATCGACCTGCTCGGTGACAGCGATCCGGAAATGGTCGCCGAAAGCTACTGGCGCGCCACTCACTACGTCAGCGAAGTGGCTGCGCAATATTCTGCCGGCAAGCTCGACCTGCCGCAGAAGGCCCTCGCCGAGCAGTGCTACTTCTCCATCTGCCGCCGTCTGTACAACCAGTTGAAGGCGCGTCAGCGTTCGCACCGCCAGGTGCTCGACGAGCTCAACGACAAGCTCGCCGACAAGTACATCTGCAACTTCTCGGTATTCCAGAGCCTGCCGGACACCTGGGCAATCGGCCAGATTCTGCCGATCCTGCCGCTCAATCGCCTGGACGAAGAGCCGTTGCGCCGCGCCGTGCTGCAGGATCTGACCTGCGACTCGGATGGCAAGATCAACCAGTACGTGGACGAGCAGTCCATCGAAACCAGCCTGCCGGTGCATGAACTGCGCGATGGTGAGGATTACGTGCTGGGTATCTTTCTGGTCGGTGCGTATCAGGAAATTCTCGGCGACATGCATAACCTGTTCGGTGACACCGATTCGGTGAACATCTACCAGAACCAGGACGGCAGCGTTTACCACGCCGGCATCGAAACCCACGACACCATCGAGGACATGCTGCGCTACGTGCACCTGTCGCCCGAGGAGCTGATGACTCACTATCGCGACAAGGTCGCTAGCGCCAAGATTACCGTGCGCGAGCGTACCCAGTACCTCGACGCCTTGCGTCTGGGCCTGACGCGTTCTTCGTACCTGTCGTACTGAGAACCGGTGATTGGTCAGGACTCGCTTGCGAGTGATGACTGTTCTGCAGGCCGGCTTGATGGCGACTAAATCGCCGGCAAGCCGGCTCCTACGGGATCGGATAGGTTGCGAAATTGTAGGCGCTCGCTTGCGAGCGATGCGATGGCAGCCGTTCTGCGGAGGTGGCCTTGTGGTCACCAATCCAGCCGTCTGCCGCTTGTATTCCGATCACCTGTAAAGGAGGCGTCGCGATGAAAGCCATTCTGGCTGCACTGCTCTCGGCACTCGCCATCACTGGCCACGCTGCAGACAACCCGCTACAAGCCGAACTCTGGAAAACCCGCCCGTTGATCCTTCTCGCCGACGATGCCAGCGATCCGTTGCTCGTTCGGGTGCGTGAAGCCTTGGCGCAACCCGCCAACCGCGAAGCCTTCGTCGAGCGCGACATGGTGCTCTACACCGTGGTTGGCAAACAGGGCCAGCGTAACGATCAGCCCCTGGATGCCATCGCCACCAAACGCCTGTTGTTGGCGCTGGATGCAGGTAGCGAGCGGCCGCAGATCATTCTGGTCGGCAAGGACGGCGGCAAGAAGATCCAGGAAGGCGCCGATGCGGACTTGCAGAAAATCTTCGCCACCATCGACCGGATGCCCATGCGCCAGGGCGAATGATCCGCTGATGGATCAATGATTTTTACCGGTCTTGGCTCTATGGGTAGGGCCAAGCTGTCTTTAAGGTAGCGTCCATCTGATGCAGAGGACGCCAGCATGTCTCGACCTGTCACCCTTCGTACCGTGCAAGGCAAGGCCGAGTGCCTGGCCTGCTTTTCTGTCATGCGCGAGCTTCGGCCGCACCTGAACGACGCCAATGCATTCGCGCGTCAGGTGCAGCGTCAAGCTGGCCAAGGGTATCGCCTGCTTGCCGCGTGGCGAGGCGATCGGGTCGTTGCGCTGGCCGGCTATCGGCTGCAGGAAAACACCCTCTACGGACGTTTCGTCTATATCGATGACCTGATTGCGCTGCCCGACGAGCAGCGTGGTGGGCTCGGCCAGTTGCTGATCGATGCGGTGCGGGCGCACGCCATCAGTACGGGCCATGCCTACCTGGTTCTGGACACCGCGCTGGGCAATGCCCTGGCCCAGCGATTCTATTACCGCCAGGGCCTCCTGGCGCGTGGCATGCACTTCGTTCAACCGCTGTCAGAGGAGGCCGCATGAAACGTATTCTGTTGCTCGAGTGCAGTCCGCATCGGCAAGAGGCCAGCGGCAGCCAGATGGCGCGGCAACTGATAGCGCGGCGCTGGCCAAGTGCCGAGGTGATCGAGCGCGATCTGGCTGGTGAGCCGCTGCCACCGGTCAGTGCCGAATACGCATCGGCGCTGACCGGCTCCGCACCTTTCGATGATCCTGCCTTCGCCTGCTCCGAAGTGTTGATTGCCGAGCTGGAGGCCAGCGACTGCCTGATCATCGTCACCCCGATGCACAACTTCAACGTGCCCGCCGCGCTCAAGCTGTGGATCGATTACGTGCTGAGAATCCACCGCAGTTTCACCACCTCGGCGCAGGGCAAAGTCGGTTTGCTGCAGGATCGGCCCACTCTGGTGCTGGTGAGTGCCGGCGGCTTCTATCACGGTGAGCAGGCGCGTCAGTCGGATTTTCTCAGTGCCTACCTGCGTCATGTGCTGAGCACCCTGGGTATCACTCAGGTCGAGTTCGTCCACCAGCAGGGCATGGCCCTGGGCGCCGAGTCGGTGCAGGCAGCCCTGAATGCGGTGCTGCCACAGTTGGAAAAAACAACAAATTTCTTCTCTAGCCCTCCACGGAGATAACGCCATGACCACCTTGCGCCTGCCCTACAGCCAGCTCTCACCCGACGCCTACAAAGGCCTGCTGGCCACCAAGAACGCCCTGGCTGCCAGCAGCCTGGGCCTGCCACTGATCGAGCTGGTGTACCTGCGCATTTCGCAGATCAACGGCTGCGCCTTCTGCCTGGAAATGCATGCCAAGGCTTTGCGTCAGGGTGGCACCACGCAGGTCAAACTGGACAGCCTGGCCGGCTGGCGCATCAGCGCGCACTTCAGTGATGCCGAGCGGGCGGCGTTGGCCTGGGCCGAGTCGCTGACCGACATCGCGCAGACTCACGCGCCGGATGAGGTCTTCGAGCCGCTCAAGGCGCATTTCGACGATACGCAGATAAGCGACCTGACCTTTGCCATCTCGCTGATGAACGCCTTCAATCGGCTGGCGATTGGCATGCGGCAGTAGCCCGCAGACGCTAAAAAATTAAAGCGGACATCCCTCGTGGGAGCGGCTTTAGCCGCGAGCTCTTTACGCCTAGACAGGCACAATCGCGGCTAAAGCCGCTCCCACAAAATCAGCAGAGCCCGATGTCCGCTTACGCTACTCTGCTGCCCTTCATAATCAGCAGCATTCGAGTCGCTCCGAGCGGCGAGATCAAATACCTGTGCGCTCCGCCAGCAGGCTGCGGTCGAACACGAACACGCCGTTGGCCTGCTCGGTCAGCTCCCAGAGCTGCTGGGGGCGGCCCATTTTCGGGAAGTTCTTTTCCCCGGTGTCGCGAATCCAGCCGGCTTCCTTCATGCGCTCCAGACGTTTGCGCAGCGAGGTGTTGTTGATCGTCGTGCCCAGGCAGGCCTGGGCTGCATTCAGGGCGTCGAGCACGGTGAAGCGTGGCGGGGCGAGGTACAGGGGCAGGCTGGTGTACACCGATTTGCCCGCCAGGCGCTCCAGGCTGAGGCGCACCAGATCCCCGTGGTCGAAGGGCAGGGCGATGCGCCCGTCCAGCACCTCTTCCAGCGGCACGAAACGCAGGCCGTCATCGGCCGTTTCGGTGTCCGGGGCCAGCAGCGCCAGGTAGTAGGTGCTCATCGACCAGCCCCGTGGATCACGGTTGGCGCTGCCCTCGGTGCCGACCTGTTCCAGGTGCCGAGGCACAACCTGGGCCTTGTCACGCAGTACGCGGTGGGCAGCGGCCTCCAGGTTCGCATCCTGAGTGCTGCCGTTGACGATCACCCCTGGCAGCGCCCATTGCCCGAGGAAGGGCTCCCGCTCGCGGCGGTGCAACAAAAGGTGCAGCTGCCGGCTCTCGGCATCCATGCGCAAGGCGATCAGGTCGACACTCGCCAGTACTTCCGCAGAACTCACATCGCCCTCCTGTAAATCGTCATGTCGGCCTGGATTTCCGGCAGCTGCCAGGCCTCAGGGATCGTTTGCCCGGCAGCGATCATCGCGCGAATCGCGCTGCTGTGCACGGTCATCTCCACATTCGCCACCAGCAGGCCGAACCGCTCGCGCAATTCCGCTGCCCGGTAAAAGGTGGTCAGGCGAGTGAGGTTGTCCTCGCCGATCACCAGTGCCAGGCGATGCGCTGGCAACTGATGCTGCCGGGCGATGTGGTTCATCAGGTCGTAGCTGTAGATCACGTTGCCATCAGCACCCAGCTGGCGCTCCACGGTAGAGCACACCACGCGTTCGCCGAAGCGTTCCGCCAGACGTTCGACCCAGGTACAACGCAGCTCGAAGGCCGCCATGCGCTTGGCATCGGCGTGCCGGTAGCTGGGCACCACCACCACTCGATCCGCTACGTCCAGCGCGCGTTGGATGACGCTGGCGTGGCCGGCGTGGGGCGGATCGAAGGCGCCACCGTATATGGCCATGGCGAAGTGTTGCGGTGTTGGCTGGGCACTGGCCGCGGCAAAGGTCTGGAGTGATGACGACAGCATCGCGAATCTCCTCGTGAGCAGGTGTTGACAGATATAATACACCTGGTGGAATATGTTTCCACCCCGCAGCGATGCGGCTCCACCAGTAGGAGGTGTCAGATGAAGATCGCCACGTTCGATGTCGATGCACAAAAGGGCTTCACCAACCTGTGCCCCGATGAACTGCCTGTGGCCGGCGGCCATGAGATCGCCGCGCCGCTCAACGACATGGCGCGTCGTGGCACCCTGCGTTTGGGCAGCAAAGACGCCCATGCCCCCAACGCCATCTGGGTGGTGGAGCGTCATGAGCAGATGCTGCAGCCCCTGAGCCATGCCAATGCCGACCTGACTTGGGTCAGCCACTGCGTACCGGGTACGCCTGGCTTCGAGCTGTTGGACGGACTGCCTGCACCGATCGACTACGACTTTTTCGTCTGGAAGGGCGTCGAGCCCGATCTACACCCCTACGGCGCCTGCTTCCACGACCTGGCCGGCAAGCGCAGTACGGGCGTCATCGAATACCTGAAGGTCGCCGGTGTGGATGCACTGGTGGTCGGCGGCCTAGCCCTGGATTTCTGCGTGCAGAACACCGCATTGCAATTGCGCAGCGCCGGCTTCCAGGTGTTGCTGTATCTTCCGGCCTGCCGGGCCATTTCCGAAGCCGGCGCAACGCAAGCCATCGACCAGATGCGCGCGCAGGGCATCATCATCTGCGCCGACAGCGGAGCGCTCGACAACGAGTTGGCCCGCCTCGAGGAGAGTGACCATGAGTGAGAGCGTATTCGCCCCCAGCATCATCCAGAACCTGCTGGACACCGACTTCTACAAGCTGACCATGATGCAGGCGGTGCTGCACAACTACCCCAACGCCGAAGTGGAGTGGGAGTTCCGTTGCCGCAGCAACGAGGATCTGACGCCGTATCTGGCGGAGATCCGCTACCAGATCGAGCAACTGGTCAACACCTCGATCACCCCGGATCAACTGGCCTACCTGGAGAAGATCCCCTTCATCAAGGCCGACTTCATCCGCTTCCTCAGCCTGTTCCGTTTCAACATGCGCTACGTGCACGTCGGTACTGACGCAGCCGGCCAGTTGGCGATCCGGGTGCGCGGGCCCTGGCTGCACGTGATCCTCTATGAGATCCCGCTGCTGGCCATCGTCTCGGAAGTGCGCAACCGCTACCGTTACCGCGAAGTGGTGATCGAGCAGGTTCGCGAGCGGCTCTACGAGAAGCTCGACTGGCTCAAGGGAGAAGCCTCGGCCGCTGAGCTGGCAGATTTCCAGCTTGCGGATTTTGGCACGCGTCGGCGCTTTTCCTACCGGGTGCAGGAAGAGGTGGTACACATCCTCAAGCGCGATTTCCCGGGCCGCTTCGTGGGTACCAGCAACGTGCACCTGGCCCGTGAATTCGACCTCAAGCCGATCGGCACCATGGCCCACGAATGGTTCATGGCGCACCAGCAACTGGGCCCGCGGTTGATCGACAGCCAGAAGGTGGCGCTGGAGTGCTGGGTCAAGGAATACCGCGGCCTGCTCGGCATCGCCCTGACCGACACCATCGGCATGTCCAGCTTTCTCGAGGACTTCGATCTGTACTTCGCCAAGCTGTTCGATGGCTTGCGTCACGACTCCGGTGACCCTTTGCAGTGGGCCGAAAAGGCCATCGCGCACTATGAGAAACTCGGCATCGACCCGCAGGGCAAGACGCTGATCTTCTCCGACGGTCTGACCATGCCCAAGGCTCTGGAACTGTATCGCGCGCTGCATGATCGCATTAACGTCAGCTTCGGCATCGGTACCAACCTGACCTGCGACATTCAGGGTGTCGAACCGATGAACATCGTCATCAAGATGATCGACTGCAACGGCCAGCCGGTGGCGAAGATCTCCGATACACCCGGCAAGACCCAGTGCCGCGACCCGAACTTCGTGACCTATCTGAAGCATGTTTTTCGCCTCGAAGCGAACTAATAACCTATTCAGGATCAGCTGCGCGTCGGCCCGGCGGCGTCAAAAACAGGTTCGGAATGCTCATGTACAAAAGTACACTCCGCTTCCTCACCTCTTTTTTCCTAGCCGGGCTCTAGCTCGCAAGATCCAGAACACGTTCTAAGGGAGAGACACCATGAGCAACCGACAAGCCGAAATCGCCACCGCCCTGGGCGTCATCGCCCCGTTCTCCTCGCCGGCCGATGTGGACGCCGAGATCGCCGGGCGTATCGCGTTCATCAAGGCCACTCTGGCCGCCTCGCACACCAAGGTGCTGGTGCTGGGAATCAGCGGCGGCGTCGATTCTTCTACCGCCGGGCGCCTGGCACAGCTCACCGTTGAGCAGTTGCGCAGCGAAACGCAGGATCAGAGCTACCGTTTCGTCGCCATCCGCCTGCCGCACAACGTCCAGCACGACGAGGCCGATGCCCAGACCGCGCTTGCCTTCATCGCCGCGGACGAAGTGCTGACCATAGACATCGCTCCGGCAGTGGCAGGGCTGGCCGGGCAGATCCCCGAACTGGGCGTGCTGGCCTCGTCGCGCCGTGACTTCGTGCTCGGCAATACCAAGGCGCGGATGCGCATGCTGGCTCAATACACCGTGGCCAACGCGCGCAATGGCCTGGTCATCGGCACCGACCATGCGGCGGAAGCGGTGATGGGCTTCTTCACCAAGTTCGGTGACGGCGCCTGCGACCTGGCGCCATTGAGCGGTCTGGTCAAAGGCCAGGTGCGGCAGATCGCTGAACGCCTCGGCGCTCCGGCAGCGGTCTTCTCGAAGGTGCCGACAGCGGATCTGGAAGACGAACGCCCCGGCATTCCGGATGAGCAGGTGCACGGCGTCAGCTACGAAGACATCGATGCCTTCCTGCAGGGCAAGCCCGTCAACGAGTCGGCCTATCAGGCCATCGTGCAGACCTACGACAAGACCCAGCACAAACGCGAGCTACCGCTGGTGCCTTGAGGATCCTGCCGTAGAAAAGCCCGCTGCCTGCGGGCTTTTTTATATGCGCTTGTAGGTAGATGGGCTTCACCCAACTACCAAGGCGACCTGTTTCGGCTCGATGGCTTTAGCCCGGCCATTGCAGGTGCTCTAAATTTGCGTGCCCAACAACACATGGCCGGCGGCGAACTGCGCCCGCACCGGGCTCCCTATTAGCAAATGCTGACTGGCGAGCTGCTCCGCATAGGCCTGGGCGCACAGCGTTTGCCCATTGGGTAGGGCAATGCGCACTTCGCAGGGGCCGTCGACCTCGAGCAGAATCTGCTCGATAGTCCCCTGTAACTCGTTGAGATTCGGATCGGCCTCCTGGCTTGGCGCACTGAGCTGCAGCCAGCCGGCCTTGATCAACACCATCAAGGGAGCATGGGGCTCTAGCTGCAAATGCTGGGTGCTGCTGCGGGTGATCTGTGCCTGGATCGACGAGCCTCCGGGCAGCTCGATGTCGATCAGATCGTTACCGCCTTGCGGCTGGATCGTTCTTACCCGACCGCTGAGCTGGTTGCGCGCGCTGGTACGCAGCATCAGGCGGCCGAGCACCTGCAGGTCGGTGTCGTCTTCGGCGGCCTGCAGCACTTCGGCTTGAATGGCCTGCAGGCGCTGGTGCAACTGCAGCAGGCGTTCACCGGCCGGCGTCAGCCTTGCGCCGCCACCGCCTTTGCCGCCCACGCTACGGGCTACCAGTGGCTGATCGGCCAGGTTGTTCAGCTCGTCGATGGCATCCCAGGCTGCCTTGTAGCTCATACCCGCCGCCTTGGCCGCGCGGGTGATCGAGCCCTGCTCGGCAATCTGTTCGAGCAAGGCGATGCGTTGCGGGCGGCGGGTCACGTGCTGGGCGAGCAGAGAGAGGGTGGTCATGGGCAGGGCAGTGCTAATCACGAGGGTTGGCCACTGTGCGTGACGCTCCAGCCCTCGTCAATGATCACCCGGCGCAGGTGTACGCGCCAGGCAGTAGACATCCACGCGCGCCGCGCCGGCGCGGATCAGCAGGCGGGCAAGCTGCTGCGTCGTGGCACCCGTGGTCAGCACGTCATCGATCAGCGCCACGTGCTGTGCGTTCACCTGCGCTTTGGGCAGCACCGCAAAGGCACCGCGCAGATTACGGCGACGGGCTGCTGCATCGAGTTTCTGCTGAGCCGGGGTGTCGCCAATACGCTGTAGCCAGTCGCTGTGCTGGGGAATCTGTAGCGTCTGACCGACCACCTGGGCCAGCATCTGTGCCTGGTTGAAACCGCGCTGGCGCTGCCGTTTGGGCGATAGCGGTACGGGTAGCAATACGTCGGGCCTGGGCAGCCCTTCGCTGAAGGCATGCGCCAGATGGCGAGCGAGCAGGTCGCCGAGCAGCCGGCCCATGGGCCAGCGAGCCTGATGCTTGAAGCGATTGATCAGCGCATCCACAGGAAAGCCATAACGCCACGGCGCTTCGACACGGCTGAATGCAGGTGGGCGTTTCAGGCAGCCGCCGCAGGTAAGGCCGTCGACGGCAAGGGGCAGGGCGCAGACCTGGCAGTGTGGGCCGAGCCACGGGAGCTCGGCATCGCATTCCGTGCACAGTGGCAGGGCGGCGTCGACAGGATCGTCACACAGTGAACAGGTTTGTTTTATTTTTAACCAGTTGTAAACCTTTATAAATGTCGATGGTTGACAGTGCATGACGCTTCCTTAACTATGCCGCACATCCGTGTTGGGTCTGCTTACGACTGTAGCAGGCCGCCTGTAGATAAGGACTTGCCCCCATGAGCGCTAGTACCGCCGCCACTCTGCGTCACGATTGGAGCCTGAAGGAAGTTCGGGCGCTGTTCGAGCAACCGTTCAATGACCTGCTGTTCCATGCCCAGACCGTGCACCGTGCGCATTTCGATGCCAACCGTGTGCAGGTCTCCACGCTGCTGTCGATCAAGACCGGGGCCTGTCCTGAAGACTGCAAGTACTGTCCGCAGTCCGGCCACTACAACACCGGCCTGGACAAGCAGAAACTGATGGAAGTGCAGAAGGTGCTGGAAGCGGCTGCCGAGGCCAAGGCCATCGGTTCGACCCGGTTCTGCATGGGCGCGGCCTGGAAGCATCCGTCCGCCAAGGACATGCCCTACGTGCTGAAAATGGTCGAAGGCGTGAAGGCCCTGGGCCTGGAAACCTGCATGACCCTGGGCAAGCTCGACAAGGAGCAGACCGCCGCCCTGGCTGAGGCGGGCCTCGACTACTACAACCACAACCTGGATACCTCGCCGGAGTTCTACGGCAGCATCATCACCACCCGCACCTACTCCGAGCGCCTGCAGACGCTGGCTTATGTGCGCGACGCCGGCATGAAAATCTGCTCCGGCGGCATCCTCGGCATGGGCGAGTCGCTGGATGACCGCGCCGGCCTGCTGATCCAGCTGGCCAACCTGCCGGAGCACCCGGAGTCGGTTCCGATCAACATGCTGGTCAAGGTCGAGGGCACGCCGCTGGCCAACGAGGAAGATGTCGATCCCTTCGACTTCATCCGCATGTTGGCGGTGGCGCGCATCATGATGCCGAAATCCCATGTGCGCCTGTCCGCCGGGCGTGAGGCGATGAACGAGCAGATGCAGGCCCTGGCGTTCTTCGCCGGCGCCAACTCGATTTTCTACGGCGAAAAACTGCTGACCACCGCCAACCCCCAGGCCGACAAGGACATGCAGCTGTTCGCACGCCTGGGCATTCAGCCCGAAGCGCGCGAGGAGCACGCCGACGAGGTGCACCAGGCCGCCATCGAGCAGGCGCTGGTTGAGCAGCGCGACTCGCGGCTGTTCTACGACGCCGCAGTCTGATAGTTGCCGCAGGTCTCGGGCCGGCAAAGACGTTGCCTGCCCGACGCCTGCCGCCCGGAGCTTTTCTGATGCCTTTCGATCTTGCCGCTCGCCTGGCCGAGCGTCGTGCCGCCGATCTCTATCGCCAGCGCCCCCTGCTGGGCAGCCCGCAAGGGCCGCTGGTGGAGGTGGACGGTCGCCAGTTGCTGGCGTTCTGTTCCAACGATTATCTCGGCCTGGCCAACCATCCGCTGGTGGTCGAGGCCTGGCGGGCTGGCGCCCAACGTTGGGGCGTTGGCGGCGGCGCCTCGCATCTGGTGATCGGCCACAGCACGCCGCACCATGAACTGGAAGAGGCCCTGGCCGATTTCACCGGGCGACCCCGTGCATTGCTGTTTTCCACCGGCTACATGGCCAACCTGGGCGCCGTCACGGCGCTGGTCGGCAAGGGTGACACGGTGCTCGAAGACCGCCTCAACCATGCCTCGTTGCTGGATGCGGGCCTGCTCAGCGGCGCGCGTTTCTCGCGCTACCTGCATAACGACCGCGGCAGCCTCGCCACGCGCCTGGACAAGGCCGAGGGCAATACCCTGGTGGTTTGCGACGGCGTCTTCAGCATGGACGGCGATATCGCGGATCTGCCTGCACTGTGCGCCGAGGCACGCAGCAAGGATGCCTGGCTGATGGTCGATGATGCCCATGGCTTCGGCACCCTGGGCGCAACGGGCGGTGGTGTGGTCGAGCATTTCGGCCTTGGTATGAACGACGTTCCGGTGCTGGTCGGCACCCTTGGCAAGGCGTTCGGCACTGCTGGCGCCTTCGTCGCCGGCAGTGACGATCTGATCGATACGCTGGTGCAGTTCGCCCGGCCGTACATCTACACCACCAGCCAGCCACCAGCGTTGGCTTGTGCCACCCTGAAGAGTCTCGAACTGCTGCGCCGCGAGCACTGGCGACGTGAGCACCTGGCCGCGCTGATCCGTCGATTTCGCGAAGGGGCGGGGAGCATCGGCCTGCAACTGATGGATAGCGACACGCCGATTCAGCCGATCCTGATCGGCGACAGTGGCCGCGCCGTCGCTTTGTCTCAGGCGCTGCGCGAGTGCGGCATTCTGGTCACCGCGATTCGCCCGCCCACCGTGCCAGCAGGCGGCGCTCGGTTGCGAGTCACCCTGTCTGCCAGCCATGAGCTCACCCAGGTCGATCGCCTGCTGGAGGCACTCGCCGATTGTTGGGCGCAGATGCCGGGAGAGCGCGGTGATGGCTGAAAGACTGATTCTGCTACCCGGCTGGGGGCTTGGCAGTGCGCCATTGCAGCCGCTTGTCGATGCACTCGGCTCGCAGTTGCAGGTCGATATCGAACCGCTACCACCGTTTGAACATGGGCAGCTGGAACTTTGGGTCGACCACCTGGACGAGTGCCTGCCTCGGGGTGCCTGGCTGGGTGGCTGGTCACTGGGCGGCATGCTCGCCAGCCTGTTGGCAGCACGGCGGGCAGGGGATTGTCCTGGTCTGCTGACGCTGGCCAGCAATGCCTCCTTCATTGCCCGCGAGGGTTGGCCGGCAGCGATGGGGACAGCTACCTTCGAGGCGTTTCACGAGTCGTATCGCCAGAACCCGAGCGCAACCCTCAAGCGCTTCGCCATGCTCTGCTGCCAGGGTGCTGCCGATGCGAGGGGACTTTCCCGCACATTGCTGGCGCAAGCTGGCGGCGTCGACTCGCTGGCCGGGCTCGATCTGCTTGCTACCCTCGATACCCGAGTCGCACTGCTGCAGTTCCAGGGGCCGCAACTTCACCTGTTCGCCACTGCCGATGCGTTGGTACCGGCGGCTGCCGCTGCTGCTGTTCAGGCATTGCAGCCTGCTGCCCGGGTGCTCAGTGTCGAGGGCGCGAGCCATGGGTTCGCTGTGGAGCAGGCCGAGCACGTAGCGGCCATGCTGCTCGGTTTCATGGAGGCGCAAGGTGAACGAGCTGCCTGACAAGCGCCGGGTGGCGGCGTCCTTTTCCAGAGCCGCTGGCAGTTATGACAGCGTCGCCGAATTGCAGCGCGATGTGGGTCGCCGGTTGTTGTGGCGGCTGCCATTGTCCACACAGCCGGGGCGATGGCTCGACCTTGGTTGTGGTACTGGCCACTTCAGCCGGGCGCTGGGCGAATGGTTCCCCCTCGCACAAGGTATCTCTCTGGACATCGCCGAAGGCATGCTGCAGCACGCCCGGCAGCAGGGCGGCGCGCAGTGTTACGTGGCCGGAGACGCCGAGCAGTTGCCACTACGCGATCAGAGTTGTGATCTGATTTTCTCGAGCCTGGCCTTGCAGTGGTGCGCCGACTTCCAGGCTGTGCTCAGCGAGGCACGCAGGGTATTGCGACCGGGCGGTGTGCTGGCGTTCAGCAGCCTGTGCATTGGTACCTTGCAGGAGCTGCGTGACAGCTGGCAGGTCGTGGACGGCTTCGTGCACGTCAACCGCTTCCGTCGCGTCGAAGACTATCAGGCGCTATGCGCTGCCAGCGGTATGCAGGTGGAGGCGTTGCAGATCCAGGCGCACCGCCTCCACTACCCGGATCTGCGCAGCCTCACCTACGGTCTCAAGGCATTGGGCGCACACAATCTCAACGATGGCCGCCCAGCCGGGCTGACCGGGCGCGCACGCTTGCGCGCGCTCGACGAGGCTTACGAACAGCTGCGTCAGCCCGAGGGGCTGCCCTGCACCTATCAGGTCATCTATGGCGTACTGCAAAAGGAGCAGCGCTCATGAGTGCAGCCTATTTCGTCACGGGCACCGATACCGAAATCGGCAAGACCACCATTGCAGCGGGCCTGCTGCACGCGGCTCGCCGCGCCGGGCTGTCGACGGCTGCGGCCAAGCCGGTAGCCTCTGGCTGCCTGCTTACCGCAGAGGGGCTGCGCAACGACGATGCTTTGGCACTGCTTGCCCAATGCAGCCTGCCGCTGCGCTATGACGAGGTGAACCCCAATGCCTTCGCTCCGGCAATCGCGCCGCATCTGGCGGCGCGCGACGAAGGGGTGCTGCTCGAGGTGCCGGCTTTGAACGCCGCGGTTCGGGTGATTCTGGGCAAAGGTGCGGACTTCACTCTGGTCGAAGGTGCTGGTGGCTGGCGCGTACCACTGACCGGCGCGGCCAACCTGTCGGATTTGGCTCGCGCACTGGAGCTTCCGGTGATTCTAGTGGTGGGCGTGCGCCTGGGTTGCATCAACCATGCGGTGCTGACCGCCGAGGCGATCCTCGCGGACGGCCTGCCGCTCGCGGGCTGGGTAGCCAATATCGTCGACCCCCATGCCGCGCGACTGCAGGACAACCTCGATACCCTGAGCGAGCGCCTTCCAGGGCCCTGTATTGGCCAGGTGCCGCACCTGCAACCGGCCTCGCCAGAGCAGGTGGCGAATTACCTCGATTTATCGCGAATGATGCTATAAAGCCAGCTCATGCATTATTTTTGGCTGTACATTTTTTAAGCGGCTTCTGCTTAAATACACGCCATGTAGTTGCTGCAGCAGGAGACGTCCATGCAGATTTCATCCACCAGTGCCTTTACCTCTGGTATCAACACCATTCAGTCCGGGCAGCGCCGCGTCGAACAGGCAGCCGGCGAGATCGCCAGTGCTCCAGTGACTGCCGAGCGTGCCCAGGCCAACGAGCCGTCCGCCGCCCGTGCCGATATTGCCGACAACATGGTCGAGATGCGCGTCGGTCAATATGAAGCCCAGGCTGGTGCTCGTGTCGTGCAGACTGCGGACAAGGTGCTCGGCACCTTGATCGACGTCACCGCCTAATCGCAGCGCCTTTTTAGGCGCTCGACTCCAGGAGGGAGAACGACATGCAAGTTGCTGGTTTTTCCTCCTCTTACTATCCCTCCCTGCCGTTATCGGCTGCCGCCCCTCGCCCTGTCGAATCCGCCAGTTCTCCTGAATTGGCCCGCGCCGCTTTCGCGCCCGTGGCACCTGGTGCTGAGCCTGAATCATCCAACGCTGCAACGGCGCAGGAAGAACAGGACAAACCAGAAGAGCCATCGGCCAGCGCAAATCCAGGCGAGCCTCGTACCCCCCAGGAAGAGCAGGAGTTGCAGCTCGTCATCTCCGAGCTGGCCAACCGTGATCGTGAAGTGCGCACCCACGAGCAGGCACACGCTGCAGTGGGCGGTGTGCATGCCGGGGCGCCCACCTACACTTACACCCGCGGGCCGGACGGCAAGCGCTACGCCTCCGGTGGCGAGGTAAGCATCGACGTTGGTGCGGTCGCCAATGATCCGCAGGCCACGCTGAGCAAGATGCAGATCGTGATACGGGCTGCATTGGCGCCAGCGGAGCCTTCGGCTCAGGATCGCAGCGTGGCCAGTCAGGCCCAGGCGCAAATGGCCGTGGCTCGCGCCGAACTCGCTGCCATGCAGCGTGGTGAGGTGGAAGAGTCGAAGGCGCCTGCCGACGAAGAGGCTAAGGAAAGCGACGACCCGTCAGTCACGGCGGACGATCCAGCAAAGCCGCCAGCGCCAGCTGGCATCAGCCTTTATGCCGCATCAGCGGCTGATCAAACGCCATCCGGGTTGCTCGATCTTCGCGCTTGAGTCAGCAGAAGCGGCCTTGACAGTGATTGGGCGTAAACGTATGTTTCAAACATGTGTTTGAGTTGCTGCATTGGCAGCCGACTCCATATATGACCATCCTGCAAACGACCGCCCATCGGTCATCCCAAACATAAGAGACCACCCGCAGAGGTACCCGCTATGCCTGAATACAAGGCCCCCTTGCGTGATATCCGTTTCGTTCGTGACGAACTGCTCGGCTATGAAGCGCACTACCAGAGCCTGCCCGGCTGCCAGGACGCTACGCCAGACATGGTCGATGCCATCCTCGAGGAAGGCGCCAAGTTCTGCGAGCAGGTGCTCTCTCCACTGAACCGCGTGGGCGATACCGAAGGCTGCACCTGGAGCGAATCCGGTGTGAAAACGCCCACCGGTTTCAAGGAAGCCTACAAGCAGTTCGTCGAAGGCGGCTGGCCGAGCCTGGCCCATGATGTCGACCACGGCGGCCAGGGCCTGCCGGAGTCGCTGGGCCTGGCTGTCAGCGAAATGGTCGGTACCGCCAACTGGTCGTGGGGCATGTACCCGGGCCTGTCCCATGGCGCGATGAACACCATCTCCGCTCACGGCACGCCCGAGCAGCAACACACTTACCTGACCAAGCTGGTCTCCGGCGAGTGGACGGGCACCATGTGCCTGACCGAAGCCCACTGCGGCACCGACCTGGGCATGTTGCGCACCCGTGCCGAACCTCAGGCGGACGGCTCCTACAAAATCTCCGGCACCAAGATCTTCATCTCGGCCGGTGAGCACGACATGGCCGATAACATCGTGCACATCGTGCTGGCTCGCCTGCCAGATGCACCGGCTGGTACCAAGGGTATCTCCCTGTTCATCGTGCCGAAGTTTTTGCCCAGCGCCGAAGGCGGCGTCGGTGAGCGCAACGCAGTGAACTGTGGCTCCCTCGAGCACAAGATGGGCATTCACGGTAACGCCACCTGCGTGATGAACTTCGACGCGGCCACCGGCTTCCTGATCGGCCCGCCGAACAAGGGCCTGAACTGCATGTTCACCTTCATGAACACCGCCCGCCTGGGCACTGCTCTGCAAGGCCTGGCGCATGCCGAACTGGGCTTCCAGGGTGGCATCAAGTACGCCCGTGATCGCCTGCAGATGCGCTCGTTGACTGGCCCGAAAGCGCCGGAAAAAGCCGCCGATCCGATCATCGTGCACCCTGATGTTCGCCGCATGCTGCTGACCATGAAAGCCTTCGCCGAGGGCAACCGGGCGATGGTCTACTTCACCGCCAAGCAGGTGGACATCCTCAAGTACGCCCAGGATGAAGAGCAGAAGAAAGCTGCAGATGGCCTGATGGCTTTCCTGACGCCGATCGCCAAGGCGTTCATGACCGAGGTCGGCTTCGAGTCCGCGTCCCACGGCATGCAGATCTACGGTGGTCACGGCTTCATCAGCGAGTGGGGCATGGAGCAGAACCTGCGCGACTGCCGCATCTCGATGATGTACGAAGGCACCACCGGCGTTCAGGCCCTCGACCTGCTCGGCCGTAAGGTGCTGATGACCCAGGGCGAAGCGCTCAAAGGCTTCACCAAGATCGTCCACAAGTTCTGCCAGGCCAACGAAGGTAACGAAGCGGTCAAGGCATTCGTCGAGCCGCTGGCCAAACTGAACAAGGAGTGGGGCGAGCTGACCATGAAGATCGGCATGGCCGCCATGAAGGATCGCGAGGAAGTCGGTGCCGCCTCGGTGGATTACCTGATGTACTCCGGTTACGTCTGCCTGGCTTACTTCTGGGCTGACATGGCGCGCGTGGCTGCCGAGAAGATCGCCTCGGGCGAGGGTGACCAGGCTTTCTACAAGGCCAAGCTGCAGACCGCGCAGTTCTACTACGCGCGCATCCTGCCGCGTACCCGCACTCACGTTGCGACCATGCTCTCCGGCGCAAGCAGCCTAATGGACATGAACGAGGAAGACTTCGCTCTGGGCTACTGATACTCCTTGCGTTGAAAGAACCGCGGCCCATTGGGTCGCGGTTTTTTTATGGCTGCTATTTTCCACACCGTCCTTGATTGCTGCAGTTGCCTTTCGCAGTTATGTGCGCAGATGCCGTGCGTTAGTTGCTGAATACAGGCAAAATGCCAGTCCCTCACGATCGATAGTGGAGTCGCTCTTGTCGCGCCTAGCCGCCCTGCGCTTGGGACACTTTCTACCGGCTTTGTTATTGCTTGGCGGTGGATTGCTGGCTGCGACTCTGCCGACGTTGACCGACTTCTTCACGTCCCTCTTCAATGTGCTGCCTACCCTGTTGCTGCTTCTTGGTGGCACCTTCTGCGTGGTCTATGGCCGGCAACGCGAGCTGTTCCTGCTGCTGGTGCTTTATCTGGGCTACTTCGTGCTCGACGAACAGGCCGATCATTACCGCGATTTTGGTCAGGTACGCGATGATGCGGCACTGGTCTTTCACCTCAGCAGCCTGCTGTTGCCGCTGCTCTACGGGTTGTTCGCACTGTGGCGCGAGCGCACCCACCTGATCCAAGATCTGATCGCCCGCGTTGCGGTACTGCTGGCGGTTTGCGCCGTGGCTGCAGCGCTCGCGCGGCGTTATCCACAGGCGCTCGAACAGTGGTTGTCGGTGATCCGCTGGCCCGCGCTGCATGCCGAATGGATGAGCCTGGTGCAGTTGGCCTATCCGCTGTTCCTGCTGGTGATCGTCGCGCTGCTGGTGCAGTACCTGCGCACGCCGCGCCCGGTACACGCGGTGCAGTGCGTCGGGGTGATCGCCCTGTTGTGGATGCTGCCCAATACCTTTATTCAGCCCCATGCACTGCAGGTGATGTCCAGCGTGGTGATGTTGATGATCGTCGTCGGCGTGGCGCACGAGGCCTACCAGATGGCCTTCCGAGACGAGCTCACCGGGTTGCCGGGGCGTCGGGCGCTTAACGAGCGGCTGCAGCGGTTGGGGCGCAGTTACGTGCTCGCCATGGCAGATGTCGACCACTTCAAGAAATTCAACGATACCCACGGTCACGATGTCGGCGATCAGGTGCTGCGTGTGGTCGCCAGCCAACTGAGCAAGGTCGGCGGTGGCGGCAAGGTCTACCGCTACGGTGGTGAGGAATTCACCCTGGTGTTTCCCGGCAAGACCATCGAGCAGTGCCTGCCGCATCTGGAGGCCATACGTGAGGCCGTCGAGCGCTATCAAATTCAGTTACGTGATGGTCAGCAGCGCCCGAGTGATGACCAGTTGGGGCGTCAGCGCCGCCGGGGTTCTGCAGCTACTCATGTGTCAGTGACGGTGAGTATCGGCGTAGCCCAGCGCGGTGATGAACAGCGCAGTGTGGAAGAGGTGCTCAAGGCTGCCGACAAGGCCCTTTACGGCGCCAAGAGCGCGGGGCGTAATTGCGTAAGCAGCCAGGTGCAGCGGCGCGGAGCCGTCAAGCTGAAGGCTGGTCGCGCCTGATTGTCTGCGTGATCGATCAGTGGCTGACCGGTCACGACACGACCCTATGTGTCTGAAAAATTGTTGGGCTAGACTCGGGGTCTGAACGTGCTACCGAGGATTTCCCATGGCCGATTACAAAGCTCCCCTGCGTGACATGCGCTTCGTGCTCAACGAGGTTTTACAGGTTTCAACACTGTGGGCGCAGCTGCCGGCCCTGGCCGATGTGGTCGATGAAGAGACCGCCAATGCGATCCTCGAGGAAGCCGGCAAGATCACCGCAGGCATGATCGCGCCATTGAATCGGGCGAGCGATGAAGAAGGCTGTTCCTGGGCCGATGGTGTGGTTACTACGCCAGCCGGATTCATCGAGGCCTACAAGGCGTATGCCGAGGGCGGCTGGGTCGGTGTCGGTGGTGATCCGCAGTTCGGCGGCATGGGCATGCCCAAGGTGATCTCTGCCCAGGTCGAGGAAATGGTCAACTCGTCGAGTCTGTCGTTCGGCCTGTATCCGATGCTGACCGCGGGCGCCTGTCTGTCGATCAACGCGCATGCCAGTGAAGAGCTGAAGCAGGCTTACCTGCCGAACATGTATGCCGGCGTCTGGGCCGGTTCCATGTGCCTGACCGAGCCGCATGCGGGTACCGATCTGGGCATCATCCGCACCAAGGCCGAGCCTCAGGCCGACGGCAGCTACAAGGTCAGCGGCACCAAGATCTTCATCACCGGTGGCGAGCACGATTTGACCGAAAACATCATTCACCTGGTGCTGGCCAAGCTGCCCGACGCACCGGCTGGGCCCAAGGGCATTTCGCTGTTTCTGGTGCCCAAGTTCATGGTCAATGCCGATGGCTCGCTGGGTGAGCGCAACGCGCTGTCCTGTGGCTCGATCGAGCACAAGATGGGCATCAAGGCGTCGAGCACCTGCGTGATGAATTTCGATGGTGCCACTGGTTACATCATCGACGCACCGAACCGCGGCCTGGCCGCCATGTTCACCATGATGAATTACGAGCGCCTGGGTGTCGGCATCCAGGGCCTGTCGACCGGTGAGCGTTCCTACCAGAGCGCCATCGAGTACGCTCGCGAGCGTATCCAGAGCCGTGCGCCAACTGGTGCCGTGGCCAAGGACAAAGTGGCCGACCCGATCATCGTTCATCCCGACGTGCGCCGTATGTTGCTGACCATGAAGGCGCTCAACGAGGGCGGGCGCGCCTTCTCCAGCTACGTCGCTATGCAGCTCGATACCGCCAAGTTCAGTGAAGAGCCGACCACCCGCAAGCGTGCCGAAGACCTGGTGGCGCTGCTGACCCCGGTGGCCAAGGCGTTCCTCACCGATCTCGGACTGGAAACCACCCTTCACGGCCAGCAGGTTTTCGGTGGGCACGGTTACGTACGTGAGTGGGGCCAGGAGCAACTGGTTCGTGACTGCCGCATCACGCAGATCTACGAAGGCACCAATGGTATCCAGGCGCTGGATCTGGTCGGCCGTAAGGTGGTTGGCAGTGGTGGCGCCTTCTCCCAGCATTTCACCGATGAGATTCGTGCCTTCGCCAGCGCCGCGGATGCACCACCTGCCGAGTTCAGTGAGCCGCTGCTGGCTGCGGTCGCCATCCTGGAAGCACAGACTACGGCACTGCTCGAGCGCGCACGGAGCAATCCCAACGAGATCGGCGCGGCCTCGGTGGAGTACCTGCATCTGTTCGGTTACACCGCCTACGCCTACATGTGGGCAATGATGGCCAAGGCGGCGCTGGGCAAGGAAGGGCAGGAGGATTTCTACGCCAGCAAGCTGGGCACCGCACGTTTCTATTTCGCTCGCCTGCTGCCACGCATCCATTCCCTGAGCGCGTCGGTGAGCGCTGGCAGTGAAAGCCTGTACCTGCTCGATGCCGAACAGTTCTGACAAGCTGTAGGCCTCGGATTTACTGGAGTGCCGCGTGTAGGTGATTGCTTACGCGCGGTTCTGCTTTTAGCCACTATTGGCACTCAGAGGCGGAGCGTAATCTTCACTCCAAGGACTTAGCGCAGGAAGCGCACTGAAACAGACAGGGATACGTGGGACGCGGCCAGGATGCTGCGCTGATCAAGGATGTCAGAATTGAGTCTGTAAAAACCCCGCCTCGGCGGGGTTTTCTTTTTGGTGGCGGATAAACGCTGTCGCCCAAGTGACAAGCTTGACGGTGCCTGCACATCTCCTCTCGAGTACTGCCAGCTCGTCTGCTCAAGCGGGGCTGTCGTCATGCCTGCAGCCAGCGCCAGATCAGCACAGCGAGCAGCGCCCAGACCAACACGATGATTGCCGCCGCCACCCAGCGGCCACGCCCGCCGATGCGCGTATCGGCCAGGCGTTCGGCTTGCGGGCGGCAACGCTGGATCAGTTCGGCAGGTGTCAGGCGCACGGCCAGAGCGATGCCCAAGGGCAATAGCAGCAAGTCATCGAGCAGGCCGAGTACCGGAATGAAGTCCGGGATCAGATCCACCGGGCTGACGGCATAAAGCACCACGGCGATGCCCACCAGTTTGGCTGGCCAGGGCATGTCCGGCTGACGGCAGCAGAGCCAAAGCAGGATGATTTGACGTTTGAGTGCCTTGGCCCAGGCGCGCAGTGTGCTCAGCAGTTTTTTCATGGAGTCGCTTCATCGATGCCGCAATGGCGGGCGGAGAATACCAGTGGTGCGTCGGGCAGTCCGGTGAAACGGGTGATCCAGGCGCGATAGCTGGCGTCCGGATCGAGATCGGCGAAGGCTTGCGGCCACAGCATGCCCGCCAGGTATTCGACGCCAATGACGTTGAACATGCTGTTGTAGAACTGATGGTAAAGGCCGTGCACGCAGTGGTTCGGGGCCTGGCGAATGCGTTCGAAGCCCGGGCGCTGCAACAGCCGTTGAAGATGTTGCTGCACGGCGCCTGCGTCGGCGTGATAGCCGAACGGCAGGGCGCCCACGCCGTCGCGCAGGCGTTGGGTGCCCGTCATCACGTAATGATCCGGTTTGCTGCGAATGAGCATTTCCAGGGCGACGTCGCCGGAGTCGCCAAGCAGCAATTGTGAGCCGAGATTGGTCGCGCCGAGCGCGTTGACCAGCGCTCCCCAGCCCTTATCGCCTTGGGTGTGGCAACAGGCGCCGCTGCCGGCCTGGCCCGCCCGGGCTTCGATGAATACCCGCGGTTTCGGTAGTTCGCGGCTGCGCCGCTGCAGCTCGTACAGTTTGCCTTGATAAGCGTCGACGTAGGCTTGTGCGCGGGCCTGACGATCCAGTACGTCGCCAAGCAGCAATAGGCTGCGTGGCACGTTGCGCAGCGGCTCGTCCTGGCTGTCGACGTAGATCAGCGGGATACCCAGGCGTTCGAGCAGGCTTCCAAGCACGCTGCTTTCCACGGCCGGCCTGGCCTCCAGGCGCACCACCAGCAAGTCAGGGTGAAGGCGAATGACCCGCTCGATATCCACGTCTCCAGCGGAGGAGAAGCCCAGTGTCGGTATCTGGGCAGCGGCCGGCCAGCGGTTTACCAGCAACTGCCAGAGGCTGGGGTCGGAGCCGCGAAGGTTGTTGTTGAAGGCCACCACACGGGCCAGTGGATCTTCACGTTCGAGAATGGCCAGGGCCAACAGGTCGTTGCTGTCCTGCAGCAGGATGCGTTGCGGCGGTGCCTCGATACGTACCTCGCGGCCGGCCAGATCGATCACGGTGCGTGGATAGCCATCGGCCTGGGCGGCGGTAGTTGCCAGCAGCAGGATCATCGCCAGCGCAGCACGAAGCATCACAGCGAAGCATCCACGGCAATCTGCAGGTGCCCACGGCTGCAGGTTTCGACCCGCGCATCGACCTTGTAGACATCCGCCAGCAGCGCCGGCGTCAGCGTCTGTTTCGGGCTGCCGCTGGCTTGCACCCGACCGTTGGCGAGCACCACCAGGCGATCTGCCCAGCGAGCGGCGAGGGCGAGGTCGTGCAGCACCACGACGACAATGCGGCCTTGGTCGGCGAGGCTGCGCACGGTGCCCATTACCCGGTTCTGATGATGCAGATCCAGGGCGCTGGTGGGTTCGTCGAGCAGCAGCAGCGATGGATCGCGAATCATCGCCTGGGCCAGGCTCACTAATTGCCGCTGACCACCGGACAACTGCTCGAGCGGGCGCATGGCCAGGTGCACGATGCCAAGATGCTCCAGAACGCCATGGGCTCGCTTTACAGCGTCAGGGGTGTGTCCCGTCTGGCCGGCATGCAGGGCGCCGAGCAGGGTTTCCAGCACGCTCATGGCGATGCCGTCGGGCAGTTGCTGGGGCATGAAGCCCAACTGCCGCGCGCGTTCGCGGCGCGAGCAGCGCAGCAGGTCGAGTTCACCAAGATGAAGGCTGCCGGTCGTGGGCAAAAGGCCCGCCAGGCTACGCAGCAGTGTGGACTTGCCGGCACCGTTGGGGCCGACCAGTGCCACCAGCGTGCCCGGCTCGATGGCGGGCAGGTTGATGCCATGGAGAATCTGCGTGCCACGGCAGTGCACCTGCAGCCCGGCAATCGTCAGGGCTGGCGCAGTCATGGGCGCCGCCCCTGGCGCAGCAGCAGCGTCATGAACAGCGGCACGCCGATCAGGGCGGTAACGATGCCCACCGGCAGGATGACGCCAGGAATCACCAGTTTGCTGGCGATCGAGGCGAGGGACATCACCAGCGCACCGACCAGGGCGCTGACCGGCAGGAAGAAGCGGTGATCCTCGCCGATCAGCAGGCGTGCGATATGCGGGCCGACCAAGCCGATGAAACCGATGGTGCCGACGAAGGCTACCGCCGTGGCGGCCAGCAGGCTGATGCGCAGCAGCGAGCCGAAGCGCAGTCGGCCGACATCGATACCGAGAGTCAGCGCGCGTTCTTCGCCAAGACGCAAAGCAGTCATCGGCCAGGCGGCGCGCAGGCTGAAGGGAATGGTCAGTAGCACCACCAGCGCCAGGGTCTGCACGGCAGGCCAGCTGGAACGGGTCAGGCTGCCAAGGCTCCAGAACACCAGTTGCTGCAAGGCATCGGGTGAGGCGATGTATTGCAACAGGGCGACCAGCGCGTTGTAGCAGAACACCAGGGCGATGCCGAACAGCAGCAGGGTCTGCACGCCGCCGGCCAAGCGCGCGACGCCCTGCAACAGGAGCACCGAGGCGAAGGCGAAGAAGAAGGCGTTCAGGGTCACCAGGGCGCTGTCCGGTACACCGGGAATGCCCAGGTTGAGGACGATGGCCAGTGCCGCACCCAGCGAAGCGGCGGAAGACAGGCCGAGCGTGAAGGGGTCAGCCAGGGGGTTACCCAGCACCGTCTGCATCTCCGCACCGGCCAGCGACAGCGCCACGCCGACCAGCACCGCCATCAGCGCGAAGGGCAGGCGCAGCTCGCGGACGATCACCAACGTATCGATATCCACCGTCTGGGGTGTGAACAGCGCGCCCAGCACTTCACCTGGCGAAAACAGCGTGGAGCCGATGGCGATATCCAGCACCAGGCTGATGAACACCGCCACCAGCAGTGCCGCGCAGATCAGCAGACGCTTGTGCAGCACCCGCCCGTATGCCGCGGCCAGCTCCTGGGCCGTGAAAGAGTCGTGCATGGTTAGAATTTCGCGCTGATGGTGGCCAGCAGCGAGGCCGGTTCGCCGTAGTAGTTGCCATCGGTGGAGGCGACGGTTTCCAGGTACTCGCGATCAGTGAGATTGCGTCCGTTGAGCGAGACGCGAACCTTTTCGCTGAGGTCGTAGAACAGGCTGGCGTCGAAGCGGGTGTAGCCGGAGACGTCGTAGCTGTTCTCCAGATTGCCCTCGCGGGCGCCAACGGCGATCACCCCGGCACCGAAGCCCAAGCCTTTCAGGCTGCCGGATTGCAGTTGGTAGCTGCTCCACAGCGAACCGCTCAGGGTCGGTACGCCCTGCAGTTTGTTGCCTTCACGCACCGGTGAGTCAGCGGTGGGCGTGTGCTTGGTCAGCTCGGCGTTGAGCACGCTGGCGTTGGCGATGATGTGCCAGCCGTCCAGCGGTTCGCCGACGATATCCAGCTCGACGCCGCGCACGCGCTGCTCGCCAGTCTGGATGGAGCGATCCTCATTTTCCGGGTCGGTACTGGCGACGTTTTCGCGGGTCAGCTGGAACGCTGCCAGCGTGGCGCTCAGGCGCTGTGGAATCAGCTCGACCTTGGCACCGACTTCGAACTGCTTGCCTTCCTCTGGATCCAGCGGCCGACCGGAGCGGTCGATATCGCCCTGAGGGACGAACGAGGTGCTGTAGCTGGCATAGAGCGACAGTTGATCGTTGGGCTGGTAGACAAGGCCGATGCGCGGGGAGACATTTTCGGGATCGAGGCTGGTAGGAACCTCGCTGTAGTCGTTTTCGATGGTCAGGTTTTTCTGCCGGGTACTGTCGTAGCGTGCCCCGACCAGCAGTTTCCACTGGCTGCTCAGATCGATCTGATCCTGCAGGTACAGGCTCTGGGTTTCCAGCTCGTACTCCGAGCCGCCGCCGTAGCTGAACGTACCGGGTACCGCGCCGTAGACCGGCTGGTAGATATCGATGTCAGCCAATTCGGCGCGGTCGCTGCCTGCATGGCGGTCGCCTTCGAGGTATTCGAAGCCGACCAGGGCCGTATGCTGCAGGCCGCCAGTGGCGAAGCGGGCGATGGCCTCGAACTGCATGTCCAGGGTGCGTACGGCTTCCTTGCCGTCGGTGGCGCGGCGGCGCAGGGTGCGACCGTCGGCGCGCATATCGCGTAGGTCGACGACGTAACGCTGTTTGTCCGACTCGTCCCAGCGGGTCGCCTGACGCAGGGTCAGCCAGTCATTGACGTCATGCTCGACACGCCACCAGGCAGCGACCTTTTTGGCGTCGTCGTGGACCAGGGCTCGTGCAGGAAGCGCTCCGGCTTCATGCTGATGCGGCCGTCTTGCGGGATCACGCCGCGGTCGAACTGGCTGGTCTGGTTGGTGTATTCCAGGCCGCCATCGACCCGCGTGTATTCGGACGGCTCCCAGCGCAACGTGGGGGAAATGTAGGTGTGGCGGTTGTCGCGAAAGGTATCGCGGAAGCTGCTTTCGGTCTGCCCGGCAATGGCGATCCGCCCGGCCAGGGTTTTCGCTTCGTCCAGCGGGCCGCTGGCGTTGACCTCCAGGCGATAGAAGTCTTCGCTGCCGGCCTGGGCCTTGATCCGGGTCTCCGGCGTGAAGGTCGGTTTGCGGGTCACCAGGTTGATCAGTCCGCCGGGGTCGCCCTGGCCGTAAAGTACCGAGGCCGGGCCCTTGAGCACTTCCACGCGCTCGACGTTGACCAGATCGCTGATTACTTCAGGGCGCGATACCAGCGGGTTCATCAGCATGCCGTCGACCGCGTAGGTACGAGAGTGGAAACCACGCACCACGAAGCTCTCGGTGGAGCCACCGTGGGAGTTGCCGCGCTGCACGCTGCTGACGTTGACCAGGGCGTCAGCCAACTGGTTGAGCTGCTGATCCTCAAGAACCTGGCGTGGCACCACCTGAATGGACTGTGGAATGTCGCGCAGGGCGCTGTCGGTCTTGCTGCCAGTGGCGCTGCGGGTGGCGCGGTAACCGCTGACCGGACCATCGGCATACTCGATCTCACCGGCGGCGCTGATGGTCGATGGCGCCAGGGCGAGTGAGCCGCTGTTGTCCTGCGCGAACAGCAACAGCGTGCGCTCCGGGGTCAGCGTCCAGCCCAGGCCGGAGCCTTGTAGGAGCAGGGTGAGTGCCTGTCGCTCGCTGTAGTTGCCCTGCACCGCGGGAGCGCTCAGGCCTTCGGCAAGGCGCGCGTCGAAACTGACCTGGATGCCGCGCTGGCTGCCGAAAGCGCTGAGTGCCGAGGCCAGTGGTTGGCTGGTGATGGAGAAGGTGTGGGGTTGTTGATCTTCGCTGCTGCCTGACGCCTGCACCGTGCTCTGTGCCATGGCCAGAGGTGAGCCGAGTAGCAGGCCGGGGGCGGCGAAGCAGCCGATGCCGAGACGCAAGACGAGTCGGGGAGAAAAGCGCAAACGCGGCACCAGCATGCTGTCGTCCTTCATACATATCGTTAACGTTTGAGAGGGATTCTCAAATTTACGATTGTAAAGACGACACCCTCGGCGAATTTTTTCATCGACGAGGGATTTTTTTATGATTGCCTGCCGCGCGGCGCGATCAAGGCGTTCCCAGCACCCGAATCCAGGGTGTCATGCGCCGGCTGGGTACCGATAGCGATTGAGCCAAAGCGCCGAGGGCGCGATCCGGGTCGCGCATGTCGTAGATGCCACTGAGACGGCGCTGCGCCAGAGCCGGGTCGGCGAGCACGATCCAGCCCGGGGTATAGCGGCGCATCTGTTCGAGGATTTCGCCAACGCTGGCGTTCTCCACGAACAACTGGCCGTGCCGCCAGGCGGCCACGCGCTCACTGTCGAGACGCAGATGCTGCAGGGTGCCGCTGAGCCGGTTCTGACGCAGGGCTTCGCCGGGGCGCAGGTCATCCTCGCTGCTGGCGCCATCGAGCTGGCTGCTTACGCGCACCAAGCCGCGTTGTACGGCAACCTCCAGATAACGTTCGCCCAGGTCGACTTCGAACGCGGTGCCGAGTACCCGCACTTCGCTGCTGCCGGCCTGAACCACGAAGGGCCGGTCGACATCACGCTGCACATCGAAGAACGCCTGGCCGGCCAGTAGCTGCAGGTCACGGCGCTCGCTACGGTAATCGCTGCGCAGGGCACTGCGCGGGCCAAGCGTGACCTGTGAGCCGTCGGCCAGGGTCACTGTGCGAGTTTCCCCTGCGGCGGTGATGTAGTCCGCCTGCCAGTGCAAGGCGGCCTGGGGGTATGTGAGGATCGCCAGCGCCGCGATACCGGCCGCTAGTGCTGCGGGCAGCCAGCGGCGTTTGCGTCGCGTCTGCAGGGCGCTGGCAGGGCGAGCGCTTTGCGTCGGGGTTTCGCGCAGTTGAGCGATGCCACCCCATACCCGTTCGATCTGTTGCCAAGCATGGCGATGCTCCGGGCTCTGCGTCAGCCAGCGCTCGAAATCCGTTCGTGCGTCTGGCGTTTCGCTGAGGCGCAGGTGCCAGTCGGCGGCCTGTTCGAGCAGGTCATCCGTGTTGCCCGGGGAGTCAGTCACGCTGCTGTTCCCGCGCGTCATCACCGGGCAAGGCGCGGGCCAGGCGTACCAGTGCATCGCGCACCAGACGATGAGCCGTGGCCAGTGATACGCCCAGCTGTTCGGCGATCTGCGCCAGGGTTTTGCCGCCCAGACGATGCATCTCCAGAGCGCGACGGCTTTGCTCCGGCAGATCCGCCAGAGCACTGGACAGCTGCTCCAGTTCGTCGCTGTGCAGGCACGCTTCTTCAGGGCTGGCGGCCAAGGTCGGCAGCAGCCAGTCAGGTGGCATGGCGTGGCGCCGCTGTTCGCGAGCCTCGCTCAGGCGCATGTCGAGGGCAAGGTTGCGCACGATGCGATAGAGGTAGGCGACGGGTTGTTCGATGGCTTGCAGTTCGGGGCGCTGCAGGGGATGCAGGCGCAGATAGGCTTCCTGAACGACATCCTCGGCACGATCCCGATCCTGGGTGATCTGCGCCGCATAGTTGACCAGTGCCCTGCGGCAGGACAGGAAGATATCCAGCTTCTCGGCCGAATCGTTCATGGTTGCGCCTCGTCGTACTGCAGACGCAAATCGTCTGGCCCGGCAAAGGCGGTACTCTAGACCTAATTGAGAGTCTTTTACAATTGGAAGGGGGCCGGCAGTCGGGCCCCCTGTCGGCAGGGCTCAGCCTTTGGCGGTCTTCTCGACCCAGGCGGCATAGGTGTCGATGAATGTCTGCAGGAACGGCTTGATGCCGTCGCTCAGCTTGCCGCTTTCATCGAAGAAATTACCGGCGCCGCCCAGGTAGGCTTCCGGCTGTTGCAGCAGCGGCATGTCGAGAAACACCAGCGCCTGGCGCAGTTGGTGGTTGGCGCCGAAACCGCCGACGGCACCCGGCGAGGCGCTGACCACGCCAGCTGGCTTGCCGCTGAATACGCTCTGGCCGTAGGGGCGCGAGCCCACGTCAACGGCATTCTTGAGAGGGGCGGGGATCGAGCGGTTGTATTCCGGAGTGATGAACAGCACGGCGTCTGCCGCTTTCACTTGGGCGCGAAAGCTGCTGTAGGCAGCCGGTGCCGGATCGACGTCGATGTCTTCGTTGTATAGCGGAAGATCACCTATTTCGACGATTTTCAAGCTCAGGTTCTGCGGTGCCAGATCGGCCAGCGCCAGGGCGAGTTTGCGATTGATAGATGCCTTGCGCAGGCTGCCGACCAATACGGCCACGTTATAGGTCTTGCTCATGAGGATTCCCTTGATTAGGAGTGGAAGGGGGTGTTGGCAAGTCAGAACACTATAGCTGCCTCTTGGTTGCTACGTGATACCTGCTCAAGGAGGCGCGGCAGGGCATTGCACGGGATTGATGGCAATGTGATTTTCCTTGAACCGGATGCCGATGGCGCCAGTCGATTGTGGGGTATCGCCCAGCCGGGCCAACTTCTAATAGGACGTACACCATGGATCTGATCCGCATTCTGATCGCCATTCTTCTTCCGCCTCTCGGCGTTTTCCTGCAGGTCGGCTTCGGCGGTGCCTTCTGGCTGAACATCCTGCTGACGCTGTGCGGCTATTTCCCGGGTATCATTCACGCGGTGTATATCATCGCCAAACGCTGATTCCAGGCTGCACCAGAAACCGCGCTCTGCGCGGTTTTTTTGTGCCTGCGATTCCCAGCATGTGAGTCCTTGCTGTACGACAACATGTCTAGGTTGTCCTTTTTCGGCGGACTTCCTCAGCTTTGCTTTTTCGATGGAAAGCCCGCTTTTACAAAAAAATGTTGGCAGGCAGGCGTTGCAGGATACTTGCCAGTAGCCGCTTTTTATTCAGGGTTATAGGTAATTAAATTATTGAATTTATTGTATTTTATATTTTTTATATCAATGGGGCTCTGTTTCCGTGATGGCCATTTCGCATGATTGTGAGCGGTAATTTTCTTCTTTACAGGTTCTTGACAGCGTTTGGGATTGGCGCAATTATCGGCTCATTCGCTGTATGACAACATACATCGGGCCACTCAAATAATCACAAGATCCAAGGCGCGTTCAATGAAGATCACTCAGGTCAATGTCGAGGTTTTCACCTATCCCACTCGCCGCAGCGTCGACGCTGCCGGTCATGCCCACCCAGGCGAAGAATCCCTGGCCAAAATGGCGTTGCTGCGCATCGCCACTGAAGACGGCACCGAAGGTTATGCCTTCGGCGCTCCCGAACTGATTCGTCCGCACATCATCGACAGCTTCGTGCGCAAGGTGCTGATCGGGCAGAACGTCATGGATCGCGAGAAGATCTGGCAAGACCTCGCCCACTGGCAGCGCGGCAGCGCCAGTCAGTTGACCGACCGCGCGCTGGCGCTCGTCGAGCAGGCGTTGTGGGATTGGGCAGGGCGCAAGTTCAAGCAGCCGGTTCACAAGCTGATTGGCGGCTATCGCGACAAGGTGCTGGCCTACGGTTCGACCATGTGCGGCGATGACCTGCCGGGCGGTCTGTCTACGCCGGAAGAGTACGGCCGCTTTGCCGAGCAACTGGTCGCCCGCGGCTACAAGGCGATCAAGCTGCATACCTGGATGCCGCCGATCTCCTTCGCGCCGGACCCGAAGATGGACGTGCGTGCCTGCGCTGCGGTGCGCGAAGCGGTCGGCCCGGATATCGCCCTGATGCTCGACGGCTATCACTGGTACAGCCGCACCGACGCCCTGTACATCGGTCGCGAGCTGGAGAAACTCAACTTCGCCTGGTTCGAAGAACCGATGATGGAAGAGTCTGCCGAGTCCTATGCCTGGCTGGCGGCCAATCTCGACATCCCGGTGCTCGGCCCGGAATCCCTCGGTGGCAAGTACATGAGCCGTGCCAGTTGGGTCGGGCAGGGCGCCTGTGACATCCTGCGCGCCGGCGTGGCCGGGGTCGGTGGTATTGCGCCGTGCCTGAAGGTTGCGCACCTGGCCGAATCCTATGGCATGCATTGCGAGATTCACGGCAACGGCGCCGCCAACCTGGCAGTGGTCGGCGCGATCAAGAACTGTGACTGGTACGAGCGCGGCCTGCTGCACCCGTTCCTCAACTACGACGACGTGCCTGCCTATCTGAACAGCATCGTCGACCCGATGGACAGCGAGGGCTACGTGCACCTGCCGGATCGTCCGGGCCTGGGCGAGGACATCAACTTCGCCTACATCGAGACGAACACCGTCAACCGGTACTGATGCACCGGCGCGCAGCCGTACGCGGCTGCGCTGTTTCTGAGAGTCGAATAACTATAAGAAGGCTATCTCATGATCAAACCAATTCCGCATCTGGTAGCGGGCCTGCTGGCCGCTACCCTGGCTCTGGGCTCCGTGACCACGGTGCAGGCCAAAACCCCTGCCGATCAGCTCATCGTCGGTATGAGCATGATCAACCTGCTGTCCCTCGATCCGGCTGCCGCTACTGGCCTGGACGTGTCCGAAGTCAACGCCAACCTGTACGACATGCTGCTGGTGCAGGACGCCGCCGCACCGGACAACCTGGTACCGGCCCTGGCCGAGCGCTGGGAAATCAGCGATGACCACAAGACGCTGACCTTCCACCTGCGCAGCGGCGTCAAGTTCCACTCCGGCAACGAGTTGACCGCCCAGGACGTGATCTGGTCGCTGCAGCGTGTGCTCAAGCTCAACCTGGCGCTGGCGTCGACCTGGAAGGCCTACGGCTTCACTGCCGATAACGTCGAGCAGCAGATCCGCGCCCCCGATGACCACACCGTAGTGGTCGAGCTGGCTCGCCCAACCGATCCGATGCTGGTGCTCAATACCCTGGCCACCTCGCCCAGTGCGTTCATCCTCGACAAGAAAGAGGTGCTCAAGCACGACAAGAATGGCGACATGGGCGGTGCCTGGCTGACTACCAATGCGGCGGGCAGTGGGCCGTTCGTGCTCAACGCCTGGCGCGCCAACGACGTGATTCTGATGACCCGCTTCGAGGAATACTGGGGTGGCCCGGCCAAGCTCAAGCGCGTGGTGATGCGCAACATGACCGAGTCGCAGTCGCTGCGCCTGATGGTCGAGCGGGGTGACCTGGATATCGCCCGCGGCATGTCCGCACCGGACATCACGGCCCTGAGCAGCTCGGACAAGGTCAAGACCCAGACCGTGCAGCGCGGCACTCTCTACTACGTGGCGCTGAGCACCAAGCAGCCGATGTTCGCCGACGCCCGCGTGCGCAAGGCGGTGCGCTCGCTGATCGATTATCAGGGCATCAACGATGTGGTGATGCCGCATTACGGCACCATCAACCAGCGCCCGATGCCGCTCGGCCTGCCCGCGCGTCTGGATGATCCTGGCTATCGCCTGAACGTCGAGGAAGCCAAGAAACTGCTGGCCGAAGCCGGCTACCCGGACGGTTTCCAGACCACTATCCGTGTACTTGCGGAACCACCGTTCATCAACATCGCCTCCAGCGTGCAATCGACCCTGGCCCAGGCCGGCATCAAGGCGCGCATCGTCACCGGCACCGGCACTCAGGTGTACGGCTCCATGCGTGAGCGCACCTTCGACATCATCGTCGGCCGCGGCGGTGGCGGCGCTGAACGTCACCCGCATTCCAGCCTGCGTACCCTGGTTTACAACCCGGACAACCGTGACGAAGCCAAGCTGAGCAACTTCCAGGGCTGGCGTACCTCGTTCTACAGCCCCGAGCTCAATGCGCTGATCGAAAAGGCCGAGGTAGAGCCGGACAAGCAGACCCAAATGGATCTGTACCACCAGTTTCAAAACCTCTACGACGAGCAGGTCGGCGCCATCATGCCGATCTCGCAGATGACCGACACGGTGGTGATCTACCACGACGTCGTCGGCTACATCGGTCACAGCGCGGCGACCACGCGCTACAAGGATGTGCACAAGGATCGTTGAGCCGCCGGGCGGCGTAGCGTCGCCCCTGCTTAGACGAACGAGCTGCGATCAATCGGGAGCCTGTTATGTTTGCTTCAACTGCGTCTTTCTTCGGCACGCGGATGGGCGGTACTTCACGCCGTTTCGGTGCGGTGCTGATGACCTTGCTGGGCTTGCTGGCGATGACTTTCTTCATCGGCCGCGTGATGCCACTCGATCCTGTGCTGGCGGTGGTCGGCCCGGATGCCGACAGTTCCACCTACGACCAGGTTTATCAGGCCATGGGCCTGGATCGGCCGCTGCTGGTGCAGTTCGGCTACTACCTGCGCGACCTGGCCCAGGGCAATTTCGGTAATGCGCTGCTCACCGGTCACCCGGTCATCGAGGACATCGCCCGGGTGTTCCCGGCGACCATCGAGCTGGCCACGCTGGCGATCATCTTCGGTGTGGTGCTCGGCCTGCCGCTGGGCGTCTTCGCGGCGGCCAACCAGGGCCGTGTCGGTGATCACCTGGCACGTGTGGTGACCCTGTTCGGCTACTCCACGCCGATCTTCTGGCTGGGCATGATGGGGCTGCTGGTGTTCTACGCCTGGCTCGGCTGGGCGGGCGGCGCCGGGCGCATCGACTTGGCCTACGACGGCATGGTGCCCTCGGTGACCGGCATGCTGCTGATCGACAGCGCCCTTGCCGGCGACTGGGATGCCTTCTCCAGTGCCCTCAAGCACATCCTCCTGCCGGCACTGATCCTGGGCCTCAACTCGGTGGCCTACATCAGCCGGATGACCCGCAGCTTTATGCTCGAGCAGCTTTCCCAGGAGTACATCCTCACCGCTCGGGTCAAGGGCCTGTCGCGGCGCAAGGTGATCTGGGGCCATGCGTTCCGCAACATCCTCGTGCAACTGCTCACCGTGGTGGCGCTGGCCTATGGCTCGTTGCTCGAAGGTGCGGTGCTGATCGAGACGGTGTTCGCCTGGCCTGGTTTCGGCCAGTACCTGACCAGCAGCCTGCTGCTCGGTGACATGAACGCGGTGATGGGCTGCGTGCTGGTGATCGGCTTCATCTTCGTCGGTCTCAATCTGCTCAGCGATGCGCTGTACAAGGTGTTCGACCCGCGCACCCGCTGACCCGACCCAATCGATTGCAGCCCTTCAATAATTACAATAGGGACATCCGCATGAAATCGTTTCGCTCCACGCTGCTTTGCGGCGTGCTCGGTGCGCTGCTGTGTACCGCTCCGCTGCTGACCGCCCAGGCCAAGACTCCGGACGATCAACTGATCGTCGGCATGAGCATGGCCAATCTGTTCTCCATCGACCCGGCCAACGCGCCTGGGCTCGATGCCTCGGGCATCAACGCCAACCTGTACGACACCCTGGTGTTGCGCAAGGACGGCAGCCCCGATGCGCACATCCCGCAATTGGCCGAGCGCTGGGACGTCAGCGAAGACGGTCGCCGGCTGACCTTTCACCTGCGCGATGACGTGCGCTTCCATTCCGGCAATGCGCTGACCGCCGAAGACGTCGCCTGGTCGCTGTATCGGGTGCTGAAACTCAACTTCGGCCTGGCCACCACCTGGAAGGCCTACGGCTACACCCTGGACAACATTGGGCAACTGATCCGCGCCGAGAACGATTCGACGCTGGTCATCGAGCTGCCTCAGCCGACCGACCCGCTGCTGGTGATCGACACCCTGGCCACTTCGCCAAGCGCCGTGGTGCTGGATCGCAAGACCGTGCTCGAACATGAAAAGGACGGCGATCTGGGCGCTGCCTGGCTGGTCACCAACGAAGCGGGCAGCGGCCCGTTCACCCTCAGTTCCTGGCGTGCCAACGACACCCTGGTGATGACCGCGTTCGCCGATTACTGGGGCGGCGCCACTAAGCTCAAACGCGTACTGATCCGCCATATCACTGAATCGCAATCGCTGCGCCTGATGCTCGAGCGCGGTGACCTGGACATGGGCTACGGCATGGCCGCCTCCGACGTCCAGGCGCTGGCCGCCAAGGGCAACATGCAGATCCAGACGCTGCAGCGCGGCACCATGTACTACGTCGCCATGAGCATGAAGCAGGCGCCGTTCGACGACATCCGTGTGCGCAAGGCCGTGCGTTCGCTGATCGACTATCAGGGCCTGGACAAGGTGGTCATGCCTTATTACGGCAAGCTCAACCAGCAGCCCATGCAACTGGGGCTGACGGCGCGCCTGCCAGACCCTGGCTACACGCTGGACGTCGACGCCGCCAAGGCGCTGCTCGCCGAGGCCGGCCACCCGCAGGGGTTCAAGACCACCATCCGCACCCTGGCCGAGCCGCCCTTCGTCAACATCGCCTCGAACCTGCAGTCGACCCTGGCCCAGGCCGGCATCCAGGCGAGCATCGTCACCGGTACCGGTAATCAGGTGTACGGCGCCATGCGTGCGCGCAACTTCGAGATCATCGTGGCCCGCGGCGCCGAGCGTTATCCGCATCCGTACTTCAGCCTGCGCACCTTCGTTTACAACCCGGACAACCGTGATGACGCCGGTATCGCCAACTTCCAGGGCTGGCGCGCGGCGTTCCAGGACGACGAGCTCAACAGCCTGATCGACAAACTCGGCGTGGAGCGCGACGCCGCCGCCAAGCTGAGCATGTATCACCGCGTGCAGCAGCGTTACGACGAGCTGGTGGGGCCGATCATGATGATTTCGCAGATGACCGATCCGGTGGTCAGCGCGGCTGACGTCAAAGGATTCCAGGGTGCCGACGCCGAGGCGACGCGTTACCTGGGTGTGTACAAGCAGCGTTGAGTGATCGGGCGCGGCAGCGCGCCCGGCATCGACCCGAACCGAGTTCCGGAGGCATACGATGATTGCCAACATCTCTTCATCTTCATCCATCAAGCGCACGGGCGAGCAGACACCCGTCTCGGCGTTCCAGGCGTTCTGCCACAGCAGCGTGCGGGTGATGCAGCACCTGCTGCGCAACCCCATGACGCTTATGGGTTCCAGCGTGGTCATGCTGTTGATCCTGGTGGCCGCCTTCGCGCCGTGGATCGCCACCCACGACCCGATCGTGCAGAACCTCAGCAACGCCCTCAAGGCGCCGAGCGCGGCACACTGGTTCGGCACCGACGAGTACGGCCGCGACGTGTTCAGCCGGCTGGTCTACGGCTCGCGCATCACCCTGTACATCATCGGTCTGGTGACCATCATCGTCGGCCCCATCGGCTTGCTGGTCGGCACCATTTCCGGCTACTTCGGTGGCTTCGTCGATGCGCTGTTCATGCGCATCACCGACATCTTCATCTCGTTCCCCAGCCTGGTGCTGGCGCTGGCCTTCATCGCTGCACTGGGCCCAGGCCTGGAACATGCGGTCATCGCCATCGCGCTGACTTCCTGGCCGCCCATCGCGCGCCTGGCCCGGGCGGAAACCCTGTCGCTGCGCAACGCCGATTTCGTGGTCGCGGTACAGCTGCAGGGCGCCTCGTCGTCACGCATCATCTTTCGCCACATCATGCCGATGTGCATGTCGTCGGTGATCATCCGCCTGACCATGAACATGGCCAGCATCATTCTCACCGCCGCCGCGCTGGGCTTCCTCGGTCTCGGTGCCCAGGCGCCGCTGCCAGAGTGGGGCGCGATGATTTCCACCGGGCGCCGCTACATGCTCGAGTGCTGGTGGCTGGTAGCTGTTCCGGGGGCGACCATCATGTTGGTCAGCCTGGCGTTCAATCTGTTGGGGGACGGTCTGCGCGACGTTCTCGATCCGCGCAGCGAATAAGGAGGCCTCATGTCCGCTATCAAACTGGAAGTAAACGACCTCTGCGTACGCTTCACCAGCGGCCGCAAGGAGGTCGACGCGATCCGCAACGTGTCCTTCAGCCTGGGCCGCGAAAAGCTGGCCATCGTCGGTGAGTCCGGCTCTGGCAAGTCCACCGTGGGGCGCAGCCTGCTGCGCCTGCATCCGGCCAGCGCGCGTATCACCGCGAAGACCATGACGCTTGGCGAGGTCGACCTGCTCGGCGCCAGCGAAAAACAGATTCAGGCCATTCGCGGCAAGCGCATCTCGATGATCATGCAAGACCCCAAGTACTCGTTGAACCCGGTGGTGCGCGTCGGCGAACAGATCGCCGAAGCCTACCTGGCGCATCACCGCGCCAGCCGTGCCGACGCCCGCGAGCGGGTGCTGGACATGCTCGACAAGGTGCATATCCGTGATCCCAAACGGGTCTACGGCCTCTACCCGCACGAAGTCTCCGGCGGCATGGCGCAGCGCATCATGATCGCCATGATGGTGATCACCGACCCGGAAATCATCGTCGCCGACGAGCCCACCTCGGCGCTCGACGTCTCGGTGCGCCGCCAGGTGCTCAGCGTGCTCGATGAACTGGTCGGGCAGCGTGATCTGGGCCTGATCCTGATCAGCCACGATCTCAACATGGTGCGCAGTTTCTGCGACCGGGTGCTGGTGATGTACGCCGGCCGCGTGGTCGAGGCACTCGACGCCGCCGACCTGGACAACGCCAAGCATCCCTACACCCAGGGCCTGCTGGCCGCTTTGCCGAACATCGACCGACCTCGTCCGCGCCTGCCCAATCTGCAGCGCGATCCCCTCTGGCTGACCCATTGAGTACGCACCCATGGCCATGATCGAAGTGGATTCACTCAATCTCAGTTTCGGCGTCAGTGCGGCGCGCAATCAGGTGCTCTACGACGTCGCCCTGCGCGTCGAAGAGGGCGAATCGTTTGGCCTGGTCGGCGAGTCCGGCTCGGGCAAGACCACGGTGCTGCGTTGCCTGGCCGGTCAGTACCGGCATTGGGAAGGGCATCTGAGCGTTGCTGGCCGTGGCCTGCGCCACAAGCTGGATCTGGCGCACTTTCGCCAGGTGCAGATGGTCTTTCAGGATCCCTACGGCTCGCTGCACCCGCGTCACACCATCGACTCGGCGTTGAGCGAACCGCTCAGCGTGCACGGCATCGGTGATCGCGGGGATCGGGTTACCTCGATCCTCAACAAGGTCGGCCTCAACGACAGCTTCCGCTATCGCTACCCCCACCAGTTGTCCGGTGGCCAGCGTCAGCGGGTGGCCATCGCCAGGGCGCTGATCCTCGAACCGCGCGTGCTACTGCTCGACGAACCGACCTCGGCCCTCGACGTGTCGGTGCAGGCGGAGATCCTTAACCTGCTCTCCGATCTGCGCGAGCAGGAGGGGCTGACCTACCTGCTGGTGACCCATGACCTGGGTGTGGTCGCCCACCTCTGTGACCGGGTTGCCGTGATGCAGCACGGGCGCATCGTGGAAACCCTCGACACCGGCCTGCTGGCGCAGAACCGTGCCGAGCACGCCTACACCCAACTGCTGGTCGATGCCAGCCGTGACATCGGTGCCGTTGCACCGCCTTGATGGCGTAACCCGCAAGCCTCAGGTGTCTGCCGGCACCTGACGCTCTGCACCGCGCAATAGCGCGAGCTCCCCTGCCAATTTTCTGAAACGGGCTTCCAGGCCCGCGGCACGGACTCGCCTGCGCGATGGCAAACACAGCAATTCGAACATGCGGACAAAGCGCTGCAGGGCGGCGCTTTGCCTGAAAACCGGGCAACACAAACTCAACCCATAGAAAACAACAAGAAGATCATCATGAATAAAAAAACTCTCACTCTGCGTCTACTCGTTTGCCTGCTGTCCACTGCCGCTGCGGGCAGTGCTTTGGCCGATAGTGCCTCGATCAACTATCGCCACCAGTTTCTCGACGATGACCGTATGCACTCCGACCGGGTCAAACTCTCTTACCGCATGGACAACGGCCTGGGTTTCGAAGGCGAGCTGAAGTACCGCACCGCCGGCGATCGCAAGGACGTCGCCTTCGATAACACGGTGTCGAGCGGCCACGAGCTGACCACCAGCTACCAGTACAAATACAGCGCGGTGTCGACCTGGCAGCCTGCGATCCAGCTGGACAGCAACGAGAACGGCACGACCTACAAGTTCGGCCTCAAGTACACCCGCAAGCTCAATGATCAGTTCTATGTCGCCGCCCGCTACCGCTTCGATGCGCTGAAGCTCAATCGTGACCGGATCGACGAAGACGTTCCGGATCGTGGCTCCGACAATCGCAACACGCAACGCTATGAGGGCTGGCTCGGCTACACCCCGGCCGGCAAACTGTCCTACGAGTACCAGTACATCTACTTCGATACCGACTACATCCGCTACGACAACAAGAAGAGCGACTACGAGCAGAATCTGATCGTCAAATACAAGCTGGACAAAGCCTGGGCACCCTTCATCGAAATCGGTGACATACGCGTCAGCCCTACCGAGGACGACCGCCAGATGCGTTTCCGGGTTGGCGTGCAGTACAACTTCATGTAAATGAAAAACGCGCCTAGGTGCGAATAACGGACGCCCGAGGGCTCTGCATCTTGAGATGAAGAGTCCGGAGGCGTCCGTTGCGTTTTGCCTGCGATGAGCTGGGCGTATAGCCGCCAGTGTAGGAGCCCGCTTGCGGGCGAGGCGATGTTGGCCGCGCCCTGCTATCGAGGTTGCCGGTTTATTCGCCGTCAGAGGCAGGCCGCACGTTTTGTGCAGCAGTCGCGGCGAATCAGCCTCGACGCTGAGCCTTGAGTAGGCGCTCGCGACTGTTGATCAGATGCAGTTGCATGGCGGCACGGGCGCAGTCGACATCGCCACGGGCGATGGACTCGTAGATCATCTCGTGCTCGATGCTCAGGTTATCCTTGTACGCCTCGCCGTCCTCGTGTGCCTTGTAGGCCGAGTTGAACTTGTTGCGCGGAATCTGCTTGGCACCGAGGTGCTTCATGATGTCGAGCAGGTGAGAGTTCTGCGCGGCCTTGGCGATCTTGATGTGAAACTGAAAGTCCGCGCTGATCGGCAGGCCAGCCGGCAATTGCACAGCGCCCTGCTGCAGGGCATCGAGTGCGATACGGATCTCCAGGAGTGACTCTGGCGTGCGTCGTTGCGCAGCCAAACCTACCGCGGCCACCTCCAAACTCATGCGCAGTTCCAGCAGTTCCAGTACATCCTGGGCCGTACTGATCGTCGCAGGCCCAAGCTGCAGCTCCGGCGCTGCCGGCATATCGCAAACGAAGGTACCGACACCCCGTCGAGTCTCCACCAGGCCCGCCACCTGCAGGCGTGACAGCGCATCACGCACCACCGTCCGGCTGACCCCTTCGGCCCTCATGATATCCAGCTCGGCCGGCAGCTTCTCGCCACGCTTGAGCGTACCGTCACGCATGTGCTGGGAAATCTTTGCCACCAGGTCTTCAGCCAGGCGGCTGCGCTGCTTGCGCGGTGGAAGCGTCCAAATCGGGTTGTCCTGCATCATCGATCCGTTGTTGTTTCGTTATCGGCATACGACCCCAGTACTGGCAATTTGGTCGCATCGAATGACAAGCGGAGATAGTAGCAGTAGCGGGGAAGTGTAGTCCGCAAGGCGCCGCATTTTGCGCAATACGGCCATGATATTCAGGACGCCTTGCCATATGAACAGCGTGATGCTGGTTCATGTGCTCTCAGATGGACGCTGCCGATTGCCCATGCTCGCAAGTCTGATCCATTGATAGGGTGATGGGAGTCACTCTTATCCTATCGAGCAGATAAGCGACCTACTCGATAGGGATGCCGGTCTCGCTTCAGAGGTTTCCGAAAACGTCTCACTCTCGTTCTTCCACGCGGCGCCAGCTCTGTCGACCGATACTCGAAGGATCCGGGTAGACGGTGACGCAATCTTGCCCGGTACAGTATTGGTAGGTGTTGTCCGGATTCTGAGCAAGGGTGCCCCCCCCTTCCCCATCATGACGAATAGCTGATACGACAGAAGTGCCGAGATTGCTTGCAGTCGTGGTGTAGTCGAACGCTCGCTGGGAGGTTCTACCCCCCGTAAACGGATTGATGGCATAGGTCCAACTGCTGGCACCGTCACCGCATGGGTCGCTGTTCGGCGTCAGGGACTGAAAAAAGATTGTGCGACCGAGCTGCGACATGTTCTCTACCACCATCTCGCCATCGCTCTGTATCAGATTCAGGTACCAGCCGTTTTGTGCGGGTAGTGTCGAGCCACCGGAGGTCGTTGCTTGCCAGCGCACGTTATTATTACTGATGACTCGAGCCTGACGGGTTGAGTCATCGCTAGAAGTCGCTGTCACCGTGTTAGTTATGGTCTGTTGCTGCAGGCTGCTGCGGTTGATCGAAGGGTTGTTCGCTACTTCGCCCAGTGTCTGCTTGTCCCAGATGCCATAAACTGTCTGGGGCATGCTCTTGTCGCCATCCTTGTCGTCGCTATCGAAGAAGCGGCCGGTGCCGAATACCACCATATAACCGATACCGGTTGGGTGAGCGACCAGGCTTGGCGCCGAGGTGATCGGCTGGCGTTGCGTGCCGGCATTGTCCGCACTCGCCTTGAACAATGGGTTGCCGCCGAAGCCGACCTTGAATTCGCTGGCTGCTGCAGCTGCGTCATCAGTGGTTGTGAAGGGTGTTGTGCTGTTGCGGTTGCTGCGCAGCAGATCGAAGCGCCACATGTTGCCCTGCAGGTCGCCAGCATAGGCGTAGTCGGCTACACCATCCGCGTTGTAGTCAGCCAGCTTGGGCGTAGAAAGGCCATTGGCTATGCCATTGGTGCCCTGTACCTCCAGGCGGCTGAGCACTGTCCCCTGCATGGCGTCGAGAACGAACAGGGCTGCCTTGCCGTTGGTGTTGCCCGCACTTTCATAGCCGTTGCCGAAAACCACCCCCCATTTGCCATTGTGCAGGCGAGCAATGGTCGGTTGGGAAAAGCTGTAGCCCATTTTCACGGCGCTGGCGGCTGTGATGCTGTTCTCGTCGAACTGCCAGAGCAATTTTTCACTGCCCGGTGTGGTGACGTCCAGCGCGAAGATGGATTTGCCTCCGCCCTTCAGCGTGCCGACCAAAATGGTTCGCCATTGTCTGGTGGCGCTGTCGTATACGTCAGCGACCACTGGCGAGCCGTCTACATAGAATTCGTGGGAGTAGTTGGAGCCGGTCAACTTGTTCAGTTTCGAGAATACCGAGGAGGGAATGAAGGCGAACTCCTCGACGCCCGTCAGAGCATTGAAGCCATGCAGCATGCCTGCGTTGCCGCCTACGTAGATACGGGGTGTGCGACTGGCAATGCTGGCCTTGAAGGTGGTGTAGGCCGTATTGCTTTCCAAGCGATTGGAGAATTGCTCCAGATAGCGAGCGCCCGAGACCACGGCTGGGCTGGAGGAATAGAAGTCGCCAAGCAGGCCGCTACGGCGCCGGAACGTGGTGCCTTCTCCCGTTCGGTTACCACGCAGGTAGTCGACTCGCGAGGCGGACAGAGTATCCGTTAGGCCGTTTTCCGGGTTTCTTGTCAGATAGGCGAGCAGGGTACTGCCTGAATACAGGCTGAGTGCCGCATTGGCGGCATTGAAATCCTGAAGGCCGCTCGTGTTGATCGAAGTTGGACTGGCGATTTTTATCCGGCGTTGGGATCAGGCCGGTACCTTGGTTTTCGCGCTCCAGACTTCGACGGTATCGATGGTATTGGTCACCGAATTCCAACGTTTCTCGAAGCGTTTTACATCGCCTGACCAGTTGTCATCGCTGGCGTAGGAGGTTTGATAAGACACGGTTTGTGTGGTGCTTTCATCCGAACTGACCTGACCCGAGTTGATGGCGGGGCGCGCTGCGCTGGATTTTCGGTCGGCAATGCGCGAAAGAATATCCGCAAAGGCCTGAACCATGGCTTCAGGGCTGTCCACGCTGAAGAATTCGCCCCGTGAATTGATCGCGGCATGCCACAGATCGTAGACGTTGGCGTCCGTTGCGTTGGCAGCTGCTGCTGGCCAGGCCGTACCCGCTGCAAGCGCGGCATATCCGCTGCCGGCAAATGTACTTCCTCCCCAGGGAATGTTGCTCTGCGTCAGTGATTGGGTCAGCCCCAGGCCCATGGTGAAGTTGGTCATATGTTGCCAGGTCGCCGGATCGTTACGCGGATCCCAGTAGTCGATGGTGGTATCACCCGCCTTGTAGGGGATGTAGGCCGTGATGTCATTGCTCAGGTTGGGGTTCAAGTCGCTTGCCCAATAATGCATGGCCAGGTCAGCCAGCGTGTTGGCGGTACTGTCGTAGTAGGGCGCACGCTGAATGAATGCCCTGCCATCGGGGAGCGTGAAGGTCGCTGCATCATGGCGGAAGTTGCTGGGCGCACTGGCCGCTTCGTTCCACTGCCCATCGGTCATCATGATGTGATAGCTGGCGCGACAGGCGTAAGTGTTCTGGGTGGTGTTGGTGCTGGCGGCGTTGGGAAATGCCTGCCAAGGGGTGGTCGTTCTGTAGAACTCCCCCGCCCGTTTCATCGCTGCCGGAAGGTAGGTGCTTTGATCGAAGGCGATGTTTTGCAGCCAGGCGTATAGCTGACCCTTGTGTGCCGGCGTATATGCCTTGAAGGCGTTGTTTCTGCAGTAGGTGGTATCGCTGCCGTCGAACGTGGTGCAGCGGCCCAGACCCTGCCAGCTCAGTCGCACGGATGGCGAGAGATTGTAGAACGCCAGAGCTGCTGCAGAGATGGTCGAAAGTGCCCGATTACGATAGAAGGAGTACCAGTTCGCGAAGTTCGCCTGCTCACCGCTACCGACGAATCGCAAGGTATAACAACTGTCGTTGCCGGCGTTGCAATTGTTGGCTCTGCTCGAATCGTAGATGTAGTAGTAGGCGGGAACCGCTCGCCTGACCAGCGTTGCTGTGTAACCGGTGGCCGTTCTACTGCAATCGGCTGTGAGCCCGGAAAAAACACCGGGATAGCTGGCCACTGCCGTACAGCCGAGTACGCCGATCAGGATCGGCGTAATGGTGAATTGGATGCCACCGGGCGATGTCGCCTGGGTGGCGAACAGCGTGCCAAGGCCGACCGTGGCGGAGAAGTCGGCGCTCGGGTTGTCGGCCAGCCTGGAGACTGTGCCTGTCGGCTGAGCGTAGTTGCTGACGTCGCCATAGTTGTAGCTGGCACTTCCAGGAACTGTGGTAATGGGGACGTCCCAGGCGACTCGGTAGCCCGCACCACTCAGATTGGTCGAACCTACGGTCGTTCTGAAGCCGTTATGCCAAGCCTGGGTGAACGTCGTCGCTAATTGCTGTTCATTGCCGGCTGCATCAAAGACTACTGGTGCATCGTAAGTCGCAGCAGGATTGTAGTAGATCGGGTTGTAGGCACTGGATTTGGCGCGACGAGTTGCAGAGTCCGTGCTGAGTCCGTCCGGTGCGAACCCCCAGCGCATGCTTCCTGAGTCATCCAGCGTCAGCAGCATATTAGGGGGAACGCCTACCGTCAGGCTCAACGGGCTTTGCGAAACGGCTGCGTAGCTTTCTGCGGCGCTCAGCAAGGAAATACCGAAAAAGGCATGGAAGAGCGTTTTAACGCTAAAGATGGCAGGCAGGCGTTTCATCCGCGGCTCTCCATTGCTCGACTTCGTCAGGTGTAGGCTCACCTGTGCTACAGATAGTTCTGCTTAATCCAGAACCTCCCGTCGGTTGTAACGTTATGCTGATCGTTGGGAGGTGTCGTGCCGGCTGACCGTTCAATTTCTTTAACTATAGACAGTGATCTCCGTCACGTTTGGCTCGAGAGTGTTTCCCTTGCCGCATGTTTCCGGGTTGTTCACGCCGCGCTGTAAATGCGGAGATAGAATTTGCGAGCAAAAAAAACCGCGCTAGGCGCGGTTTCTTGGTTTGTGTCGCGGAGTCGTCAACGCCAGCAATCGCTTACGCTTGCTCCTGAGGCGGTAGCTCCTCGGACACCGTTTGCGGTCAAGGTCAGGTTGCCACACTTGGTATCGCTGAACTGCTGGGTGGCAGTCACTGTATAGCCACCATCACCAGTGGCCTTGCTCACCGAGAATACATATTTCCCAGTGGCCGACTTGTTGCTTGTAAGATTCATGCCCAATTTACCGATATCAGCAGCAGCAGTAACGTAAGCGTTGTTCTGATTGAAATAGCGCTCTTGTCGGGCTGCCGCATCACTCAGTAACGCTTGGCCTTCGGTACGATTGCCCCGTTTCACGTACTCGGTATAGCTTGGATAGGCAATGGCAGCCAAGATGCCGATGATTGCCACTACGACCATCATTTCTATCAGGGTGAAACCGGCTTGTCCTATACGGCGAGCCGATAACCCTGCACTACTCGTAGCGCGGTTCATTCCTTTTCCTCCGTACGGCGCCAGGCTTGACGACCTATGCTGGTTGGGTCTGGATAGATGTTGATACATGACTGGCCAGTGCAGTACTGATAAGTATTGTTCGAGTCCTGCGATACGGTACCACCACCCTCACCATCCTGGCGTACGGCAGAAACCAACTGGGTGCCCACGTCCGTGGTTGGAGTGTAATCGAATGCCTTTTGTGTAGTCCTGCCGCCGGTGAAGGGATTGATTGCGTAGGTCCAATTGGCTGCGCCGTCTCCGCAAGGATCATCGTTGGGCAGCAACGACTGGAAGAATATGGTACGGCCCAGCTGCGACATATTCTCCACGACCATTTCGCCGTCCGCCTGCACCAGGTTTAGGTACCAGCCATTCTGGGCCGGAAGTGTTCCACCCTGGCCGTTCTGCGTTGCCTGCCAGCGAACAGTGTTATTGCTCAGGATGCGCCCCTGGAGACTGCGGCCATCAGCGCTGACCGTGGTGGTATTGGTAATGGTCTGTGCCTGCAGGGTCGAGCGAGAAATATTGGGGTTGCTGGCAATCTCGCCCAGCGTCTCCTTGTCCCAGATGCCATAGACGCTCTGCGACATGCTCTTGTCGCCTTCCTTGTCTCCCGTGTCATAGAAGCGGCCTGTACCGAAGACAACCAGATAGCCTACTCCGGTAGGGTGCGCCACCAGGCTTGGTGCGGATGTGATTGTCTGACGCTGATTACCCGCGTTGTCTGCACTGGCTTTGAACAATGGATTGCCGCTGAATCCAACTCTGAAGTTGCTGGCTGGGACGTTATTGGTCACTTTGAAGGGTGCTGTCACGTCCCGGGTCGTGCGAAGCAGGTCAAAACGCCACATATTGCCTTGCAGGTCGCCAGCGTAAGCATAGTCTGCAGTGCCGTCACCGTTATAGTCTCCGAGTTTTGGGGTCGATAGGCCGTTGGCTACGCCACCGGTACCCTGAACCTCCAGGCTTCTTACTAGCGAACCATCCATGGCATCGACGATAAACAATGCAGCCTTGCCGCTGCTATTGCCGGCGCTTTCGTAGCCATTGCCGAATACCACAGCCCATTTACCGGTATGCAGACGTGCAATGGTCGGTTGAGAAAAGCTGTAGCCCATTTTCACCGCGTTGGTGCCCGTGATGCTGTTGTCGTCGAACTGCCACAACAACTTTTCCTGGCCCGGCGTGGTGACGTCCAGGGCGAATATCGATTTGCCACCAGCTTTCAAGGTGCCGACCAGAATGGTACGCCACTCGGTTCCTGTGTACACGTCCGCCACCACGGGCGAGCCTTCCACATAGAACTCGTGGCCATAGTTGGTGCCGGTCAGCTTGTTGAGCTTCGGAAACACTGCGGATGGAATGAAAGCGAACTCTTCCACACCGGTAAGTGCGTTGAAACCATGCAACATACCGGCGTTGCCACCTACATAGACACGTGGAGTACGAGTAGCAATGGCGTTCTTGAAGTCCGTATAAGCAGTATTGCCTTCGAGTCGGTTGGTGAACTGCTCGAGATATCTTGGTGTATTCAGAACAACCGCCGGGGTCGAAGAGTAGAAATCACCGAGTACGCCACTGCGTCGGCGATAGGTACTGCCTTCGCCGGTGCGGTCGCCACTGAGGTAGTCGATGCGGGCTCCAGCCTTGGTATCGACGGCGTTGGCGTTTTCCGGATCCCTGTTGAGGTAGGTGGCCAGGGTAGTGCCGGAATAGCTGGTCAAACCGGCGTTGGCAAGGTTGAAAGCTGCAAGGCCGGAGTTATCAGTGCCTGCAATCTTGATACGACGAGCTGCAGGTGCCGGCACGTTCGCTTTGGCACTCCAAACTTCCGTCGTCTCGATCGTACTCGTTGCAGGATTGAATTTTTTCTCAAAGCGTTTTACATCGCCAGACCAGTTGTCATCACTGGCGTAGGAGGTCTGATAAGAGACCGTCTTCACCGTGGAGTTGCCATTTTCTTCTGAGCTGACTTGCCCAGAGTTGATCGCGGGGCGCGCAGCTGTGGATTTGCGATCAGCGATACGAGAGAGAATGTCGGCAAATGCCTGCACCATCGCCTCTGGGCTATCTACGCTGAAGAAGTCGCCGCGTGAGTTGATGGCCGCGTGCCACAGGTCATATACGTTATTCGCCGAGCCTGTACTTGCTTGAGGCCATTGAGCAGTCCCCGCTTTCAGCGCCTCATAGCCTGCACCGGTATGGGTGCTGCCTTCCCATGGGATCGCGCTGTTGGATAGTGATTGAGTCAGACCAAGGCCCATCATGAAGTTGGTCATGTGCTGCCAGGTGGCCGGGTCGTTGCGCGGATCCCAGTAATCTGTCGCGGTAGTACCACTTTTGAACGGTATGTAGGCCGGTACCTTGTTCGCGAGATTGGGATTCAGATCGGTCGCCCAGTAATGCATCGCCAGGTCGGCGAGGGTGCCGTTGAAGTTGTCCTTGAAAGGGGGTTGTCCTGTGTATCTCTGCCCGTCGGGCAAAGCAAAAGTGTTCGAGTCGGTGAGATAGTCCGATGGGTTCTGGGAGAGGTTGCCGCTCCACATTCCATCAGTCATCAGGATGTGGTAGCTGGCCCGGCAGGCGTAGGTGTTTGCCGTTGTATTGCCAGTGCCGCCCGGATTCTTTTGCCACGGCGTTGCCGTTTTGAAGAATTCTCCTGCGCGGTACATTGCATCCGGCAGTGGTGTACCACCGTTGAAACTGAGCCCTTGCATCCAAGTGTACAGTTCGCCCTTGTGTTGCGGGGAAAATGCCTGGAAGGCATTGCTGCCGCAGTTCCTGCCTCTGCCATCAAATGATTGGCAGCCGCTCAGGCTTTGCCAGCTCAAGCGAACCGAAGGCGACAGGTCATAGAAAGCCAGAGCCGCAGCGCTGATGGTGGCCAGGGCGCGGTTGCGGTAAAACGAAAACCAGTTGGCGAAGTTGGTTCGCTCTGTTTCACCGACAAAGCGAATGGAGTAACAGCTTTCATTGGCTAACGTACAGTTGTTGGCGCCAGTAGGGTTATACACATAGTAGTAAGCAGGTACTCCCTGTTCTTCAAGGGACGCTTTGTACTCGTTGTTATTAGTTCGCGTGCAGTTTGCATCATAAACCGCGGGCCAGGATGGGTGGCTTGCCGTCGCCGTGCAGCCACTGTTGTTGTTGCTGTTGCTACGCGTAATAGTGAAGGTAATATCGCTGGCAGCGATACGCTGCACTGCAGGGGTGTTACGCCCCGACGACGTGATCGTCGCGGTCGCAGTGAAGTCCGCCTCGGCATTTTTGGAGAGTCTGTTATCGGTATTGCTATACCCGTATGCAGTCGGATGCCCAGTGGTAGTGTTATAGGCCCAGTTTACTTTGTAGTCGGTGGATAGATTTACAGTGCCCCGCGCGCTGCTGTAGCCATTTACCCGTGCACTGGTAAAGCTTGATGGCAGTTGAGTTTCGCTACCGTCAGTCTCGAAAACTATAGGGGCAGCATAGGTTGCTTGGGGGTTGTAATAGATTGGGTTGAACGCACTGGATTTACTGCGACGTGCCGGCCCAGTTCCGTTGATCGAATCTGGCGAAAAGGCCCACGTCATACTACCCGAGTTATCCAGAGTTAGTAGCATGTTGGGTGGTACACCAACAGTTAGACTCAGCGGAGTCTGCGAGACTGCAGCATAACTGGTTGCGCCATGTAGCAACGTAATGCCGAATAGGGCGCAAGAGAGCGACTTGACATAAAAGGCGTGTTTTGAATATTTCATCATGCCGGCTCTCAATTGTTCAGCCCCAGATAGATATTGGCGTGAGTCGACTGCAGGTAAACCTGATCGTCCGCCTTTGCATTGTTGAGGTAGTAGTAGGTGCCTTGCCCTTCGGCAACCATGCCGTACTCCGCATTGACTGCGTTGTTGCCGACTGTCACCGCTCGTGTGCTGTTCCAGAGAGTCGTCAGGTTCGAGCTTGTTTCCCGGTTACCAGCTACGGTTGCGTTGGACGCATCCGTTCCCCGATAGGGCATCCACAGCAGGCCGCCAGCCGATTCACTCTTTAGGAATTGTGCGTTAGCCGTACTGGGGGCCTCCACGAATGCCAGGAGATTTTCATCTTTTACGGCAAGCAGGCAGGGCTTGTTAATGCCATTGCTCTTCAGAGTATTACTCAGCGCGCAGTTGGTAGCTTTGCCCTCAAGCTTGTCGGCCAGGTTGGCTGGGCCGTAATAGCGGAATTCGGCTTCACGCAGAGCTGCGTCTGCTGCGTTTTGCTGTTGAGTATCGTGGGCTCTGTTTGCAGTGATACGGCTTTCCAGGGTGGTGCCGCGCATGCTGCCCACGGCCATTAGGGTCAGTACAAGTAACATGACCAAGGCTATAACGAGGACTGCCCCGTTTTGCGAGTGGCGATCAGAAAGTTGAGTCATGGCATAAGATTCCTGACGGTCTGGGTACTTCCAACAACTTGATAAATACGCTTGCTGTCACCGCTCTGTATGCGTGTTTTAGTGTCGGCAGGGGCCGACGCTAGCCAGTCCGTGAGAATTTTGGAGTCGTCGCTATCGCGTTGACCTGTACGGCTGGCCAGCAGCAGGGAATAACGCACGCTGCGGATGCCTCCAGAGCTGGTTGTCCAGGCGCTTTGCGTCACGTAAGACGTGACTTCTTTCGACAGTACATCGGTGCTACCAACGCCGAAGTCCACGCGCATATCGGCGATGCCTGTGAGCTGTTCGGTAAATTGAGGTGTGGTGGCGTTCAAGCTCTTGCAGAGAAGCTTACCGTTCTGCAGCTCGGTAGATGCTCCCGGTTCGTACTTGAAGGCCAGTACGATGAGGTCGCTCGCTGTGAGGTTAGGCGGAAAGGCTTGCGTGAAAGTGGTACTGCTGGCCACACCCTGGCAATCGAGATCACCACTTACCTGCGGCTGATAGCGTATGCAGAAACCGGTACCTTGAGATGCATCCAGGCTGGTGACAGATGCGCCGGCACTGAAGGCCATGCACCCCCCCGATGCTGCGCGTTCCGGAAAGGACGTTTCCAGCAGGCTCGATGGCGTGCGGCGATAGCCTGCTTTACCCAGATACTGGTCGAGCAGCAATGCTGCGAATCGACCACTGTCCAGATTGCCGCTTTGGCTCTGCTGGAACAGGTAATGGCGCTGGTTATCGATATAGACCTGAGTAATGCCCAGAATCAGGAAGCTGCTGATCGCGAGCGCAATCAGCAGTTCGATCATTGACAGACCACATTGGCGCTTCATGTCGCTCATGGCTGCACTCGCACGGTGTAGGTACAGATGGTGGAAGAGTTATCGGTGTCCGCCGCGTCCAGGCACGTGCCTTCGCGAACCTGCCAGGCAAGGCGGATTTCGACCATAGAGCCTTGGCTGTTGCAATTGCCTGCGCTACTGCTGCGGCAAATGTATGAGTCACTGGTGAATACGGTCGAGCCTCCCGGCAGGAGCGCTTTGGCTTTGCTGGCCCAGCAGTCACGTTGTTCCTTCGCTGTTTTGGCAATCACGGTAGCGCTTGCGACACAATCTCCAGGGCTGGAGAAGTCTCCTGCCTTTGCTTTGTAGAAAATCGAGCTGGACTTGAGTCCGCTGTTCATTGGGAACTGCGGTGCGGCGTTGCTGAAGGTCTCGCCCGGATTGGCTCGGATTATCTCGACCAGTTCGGTGACCAGATCTACCGCCACGTTACGCTGCACGGAGTCTTGCGAGTACTGAACGCTACGGCCTTGCAGTGCGACCATGCCCAGCACGCCCACAGTAGTCAGTAGCAGTGCCACCAGCACCTCGATCAGACTGAATCCCTGATTGTGCGTCTTCATTGCCATTTTCCCCTTCACTGGCAGTTGCTCATATCGCTGCTGGCTCCGTTTTTGCCTCGTGGCCAGCTCTGGATGCTGCCGCTAGCTTTAACATCTATGGTGAAGCCGTTGGCTGAATCGGTACCCTGACAGGTAATTAGGCTCGCCTCTGTACCCGTGCCGTTGTACCTGAACACCACTTCGCTGACTGAGGTGCTTACCGTGCTGCCGGAGGGGATATCCAGCTGGCGCAATGCCTCGGCGCCATCGGTACAGGTTTTCTTCACTGTCCATAGGCCGGTTCCCTTGCAGGCTTTTATGAATGTTCTTTGCTCAACTGCCGTGGTGCGGGCGTATTGCAGTAGTGCAAGCAGTTCGCTGTTCAGCGACTGCGTACGGTTTTTATTGATGAACTGGGTAAAGTTCGGAATCGCGATAGCGGCAAATATCCCGACCAGAACGATGACGATCATCAGCTCAATCAGGGTGAAGCCGCGCTGCGCGCGCAGGCAGTTTGAAGATTGGCTGTCCGAGAATCTTGGCATGGTTGTCCAGTCTGAATACACGAGGGCAAGCGAATCCTGACGGCTATGCTGGCGCCTGTCTTCTGACGGGGGATGATCGGTTCTGATGCGCGGATGACTGGTCTAACAGCATGTGGAGTTGTGACTGGTGACCACTTTCAAGCGGCCTTGGCGATTGAGAACTAGTTGGTGGTGAGGGCCATTAGTATTGCAGATGGAAAAAGTACCGTTGCTGGCCCAGCTAGTGCCGTTGGCATGAAAACGGATGCTGTCGCTACTAAACCCTACCCAACACAGTCTTTTAGTCGGCGCGGGTTGCTGGAGAACGATCTCTGGCTCTGGGCCAGTAGTGGTGATCAACCAGTAGCTACCCCAGTCGGCATCGCAGCTTTTTCCGTCGCTGGATCCACACAGCTGGTGGGGCCTCCCGAGGGTAATCGCGCGGGCTCGTGTTTGTTGGATATGACTCGCCAGTAGATCGCTGGAAGATTGCAAGTGTAGGTTCTCTTGGAATCGAGCGAGTGCCGGAACGGATAGGCTGACGAGAATCGTCACTAGCGCGATAGCTACAAGCAACTCGACGAGATTGAACGCCTTCTGTTGATCTCTATTCATTGCCCAATTCCCTTTGCGCGTATGATTGGCGGCCTTCCTGGCCTGCCTTTTCTGTTTAGACCCTGAGGTGTCGCTGTCAAGGTTTGCCGTTCATGCGATGGGGTGAGTTGTGCATTCGGATGTGATCGTTATCGGGGGCGGGGTCATTGGGCTATTGTCGGCGTATCAGTTGGCGGCGGAGGGCAAGCGGGTCACGCTGCTCGATCGCGGTCCTGCTGGTGGCGAGGCCTCTTGGGCGGGGGGCGGGATCGTGTCGCCGCTGTATCCCTGGCGTTACAGCAGCGCGGTGACGGCGCTGGCCCATTGGTCTCAGGATTATTATCCGGGGCTTGGTGAGCGACTGTTGTCGCAAACAGGCTTGGATCCTGAGGTGCATGTCACTGGGCTGTACTGGCTGGATCTGGACGATCAGACCGACGCTTTGGCCTGGGCGCAGCGTGCGGGAAGACTGTTGCACGAAGTACCCGTCGAGTCTGCCTATGCGGCGGTGCCGCAGCTGGGGGCAGGGTTCGAGCGGGCGATCTATATGCCTGGCGTAGCCAATGTGCGTAATCCGCGGCTGGTCAAGGCGTTACGCGCGGCGCTGCTGGGGATGCCCATGGTTACCGTGCTCGAGCACAGGCCGGTCGAGGGGTTCATGAGTGAGGGCACTCGAGTCGTCGGTGTGCGCATGGGCCATGAAGAACTGTTGGCCGATCAGGTCGTGGTGGCGGCCGGGGCCTGGAGTGGGGAAATACTGCAGAGCCTGGGGTTGGCGCTGCCGGTGGAGCCGGTCAAGGGGCAGATGATCCTGTTCAAGTGCACCGAGGATTTTCTGCCCAGCATGGTGCTGGCCCGAGGGCGCTACGCGATCCCCCGTCGCGACGGTCATATTCTGGTGGGCAGCACGCTGGAGCATGTCGGCTTCGACAAAACACCTACCGAAGATGCCCTGGCCAGTCTGCGTGCCTCGGCCGAAGCGTTGCTGCCGGCGCTGAAGGATGCCGAGGTGGTGGGGCACTGGGCGGGATTGCGGCCTGGGTCGCCTGAGGGCATTCCCTTTATTGGCGAGGTGCCCGGCCGCGAAGGGCTGTGGCTGAATTGCGGGCATTACCGCAATGGCTTGGTGTTGGCGCCGGCGTCCTGCCAGTTATTGGTGGATCTGATGCTGGGGCGTGAGCCGATTATCAATCCGGCGCCTTACTCGCCTGCGATGCGATTACAGCTTTGAAACCTGTTTTAGATCTGCTGCGTTTCATATACGACCGCAAAGGTGCAAGGAGCCGCTCGTAGGATGGCGTTGAGCGAAGCGATACCCATCGACATGAGCGCCGCAGCCCTATGATGGGTATCGTCGCTGGGCTCCTCAACGCCATCCTACAAAATCGGTCGTTTTGGCCTTGTGGTTTCCCCTGCGTGCACCGATCCAACCTGCGGCTTGCGCAAATTGTGGTTGATCAGTCGATCCCCAGCTTCTTCAGACGATAGCGCATCGAACGAAAGCTCAGGCCCAGGCGCTGGGCTGCGGCGGTGCGATTCCAGCGGGTTTCTTCGAGGGCCTGCATGATCAGTTTGCGCTCGACGTCTTCCAGGTAGTCTTCGATGTTGTCGATCTGCGCCAGGCTGGCATCGCCGTTTTCGCCTGCCGGTGCGGCGTCGGCCAGGCGCAGGTCGTTGGCGCAGATCACGTCGCCTTCACACAGGGTGTAGGCGCGCTCGAGCATGTTTTCCAGTTCGCGCACGTTACCGGGAAAGCGGTAGCTCTTGAGCTTGTCGAGGGCTGGCCCATCGAGCTTTACGGGTGGCAGGCCGATGCCTTCGTTCAGGCGTTTGAGCATCACATCGGCCAGCAGTGGAATGTCCTCGCGACGTTCGCGCAGTGGCGGCACGCGCAGTTCGATGACGTTGAGGCGGTAGTACAGATCCTGACGGAAGCGCCCGGCAGCGACTTCGGCGGCCAGATCCTTGTGGGTGGCGCAGAGGATGCGGGTGTCGACCACGACCTCCTGCTGGCCACCAACGCTGCGGACGGCTTTCTCCTGGATCGCGCGCAGCAGCTTGACCTGCATGGTCAGTGGTAGGTCGGCCACTTCGTCGAGGAACAGGCTGCCACCGTTGGCGGCCTGAAACAGGCCCTGCTTGTCTTCGATGGCGCCAGTGAAGCTGCCTTTCTTGTGACCGAAGAACTCGCTTTCCATGAGCTCTGAAGGGATGGCGCCACAGTTGACCGGTACGAAGGCGCGTTCGCGGCGTGGCCCTTGTTCGTGAATCAAGCGGGCCACCAGCTCCTTGCCGCTGCCGGACTCGCCGCTGATATACACCGGTGCCTGGCTGCGTGCCAGTTTCTGGATCTGCGCCCGCAGGGTGCGCATGGGCGGTGATTCGCCGAGCAGCCTGCTTGCGCCTGGTTGTGCGTCTTCATCGTCACCTTCACGCAGGCGCAGGGCGGTGGTCACCAGTTCGCGCAGGCGGCCTAGATCGACAGGTTTGGTGAGAAAGTCAAAAGCACCAGCCTTGAGAGCGTTGATCGCGGTATCCAGGCTGCCGAAGGCAGTGATCATGGCCACTGGTGTTTGCGGATAACGCTGCTGGATATGCAGCACGATATCCAGGCCGGTTCCGTCGGGTAGGCGCATGTCGGTGAGGCACAGATCGAAGGGCTCCTTGGCCAGCCATTCGCGCGCCTCTTTGACGTTACGGGCGCTGCGCGTATCAAGTTTCATGCGCCCGAGGGTGATCTCCAGCAACTCGCGGATATCGGGTTCGTCGTCGACGATCAGGGCTCTCTGGCGGTTCATCGGTTCAGCTCATCTTTCGCGGATGCGCGAAGGTAATGCGGAAACAGGCTCCGTTGCCTTCGCGTGATTGGTAGTGAAGGTGAGCCTGATTGCTTTCGCAAAGCTCGCGGGAAATATACAGGCCTAGACCGGTGCCTTTGTTTTCCGTGGTGTAGAAAGGCTCGAAGATGTGATGCAGTTGGTCTGGCGGCACGCCCGGGCCGTCATCTAGCACCTCGAGCACCGGCAGATCACTGTGCGGGTCGCGGAACAGTTTCAGCCACACCTGGCCCTTGGGATTGTGCTGGGCGCTATAACGCAGGCCGTTCTGTACCAGATTGGTGATCACCTGGGTTAACTGGTTGGGATCCATGCGGGTCTGGATGCTGCTGCCTTCGATAGCCAGGTGGAGGATTTTCGAGGCCGGCGCCGTGCTGCGAAACTCGGCGGCGAAGCGATGTAGCCAGTATTTGAGATCCAGCAGTTGTGGCTCTGCCTGACGCCGTCGGGAGAGCTGCAGAACGTTCTCGATGATCAGATTCATGCGCCGGGAGTGATCCTGGATGATCTGCGCCAGGCGCAGATCCGGCCCATGCAGGTCTTCGGATTCCTGCAGCAGTTGTGCGGCGTGGCTGATGGCGCCCAGCGGGTTACGAATCTCGTGGGCGATGCCTGCGGTCAGCCGGCCCAGAGCCACCAGTTTGAGCTGCTGAGCTTGCTGGGCGATCTGTGAAATATCGTCGAGCAGGATCAGTGTGTGGCGCTGCCCGCCTCGTTGCAAGGCGATGAAGCTGGGCTGCAGGGTTGGGCCGTCGGCGCGCGCCTGCAAGCTGGCTGGGCGTAGGCTGGTGTTTTCCAGCCAGTACTGCAGGCGTTTGACCAACTCGGTGCAGTGCGGGTCGAGAATCTTGCCGGCCAGGTGTTCTCGCCCGAGCAGGCTCAGGGCTGCCTGGTTGGCCAGCAGCACGCGGTGCTGTTCGTCGACCACTAGGATGCCGGTGCGCATTCGTTGCAGGATCAGGTTGTTCAGGGCTTCCAGGTCCGCCACATCTGCTGCACGTTGCTCAGCGAGGTTCTCGCTGACTTGCAGGCGCCGGGTCACACCTTGTACGAACAGCGCTGCAGTGAAGCACAGAGCGCCCAGTGCGCCAGCCTGCACGTACTGGCTGCTGGCCTGCGGATGGCCGAGGCTGAGATAGAAGGTCAGGTAGATCAGGCCTATCGCCGCGCTTGCCGCGATCAATATGCCGATTCGCCCGCGCAGGAGGATATTGGCGATCGCCACTGCAACGATCAGCAGGTTGCCAATACCACTTGGTGTTCCGCCGCCGGCATAGAACAGGGCGGACAGCAGGATCACGTCGGCCAGGGCTACGCCAAACACTTGAACCAGACTGCGCGGGTTATGAGCGATCAGTGCGACAAAAATGTTGAGGATTAGATACAGCCAGCTAGCGCCCCGGAAGAGCGGCACGTGCGCCAGCTCGAGCAGTTCTGCATCCAGGTCTGCGGAGACAAGCAGAACCAGCAAAACGCCGATCAGCAGCCGGTAGAGGTGATACAGCCTGAAAATACGCCGTCCCTGAAGGCCGCTTAGCGCGAGAGCTCTAGTGGGCACCGGGTTTCGGGCCTTGTTCGAGGTGTGCCTGGCTGCAGTACCAGCGCTGCGCCAGTTGTATGGCGTGCTGCTGCGGCGTGTGCACGCCGCAGTGGGCGCAGCGCACCATCGGTGCCGTGGTTTCCGCTGGCGGGGGTGCCTGGCGTCGACGTGTTGCACCAAAGAAGCGGCGCCACACCCAGATGGCGGCGAAAATGATGGCAATCCAGATCAGCAGGCGGAACAGGCCCATGGTGCTCTCTTCGTGTCGAGTGATGTGCCAGTTTAGCTAAGGACGGGGTGGGCGGACAGTTGCCATTATCAGCGTTTTGCTAGGCTGAAATGCACGATGCCAGTCGGGTGACTGGCATCGTAGGCAAACGCACTGCGGATATGATCAGTCGAACAGGCCGAACGTCATGTAGCTGAACCAGGAGCGCTTGCTGCCTTGCGGCTCTTCGCTTTGCTCGGTCTGGTTTTCCGGTTTCAGCTCGGCAGGGATCTGATCCGAGGCTTCTTCGTACTGACGAATCACGTCCTGGCTCGCCTGGGTCTGGCTAGGCGGAGGGGGCACGTCGCTTTCGATCAGGCCCAGAGTGGCCTTGGCCAGCCAGGAGCGATTGTCGGCATCTTCTTCGCGTGGCACGAATTGACCGTCGACCAGGCTTGAGTGATCCGGATAGTTGAGCTTGAGCGTTTCCAGGCTGGTAGCGGCCAGGTCGTCCAGAGTCAGGCGCTGATAGGCCTCGACCATGACTGCCAGGCCATCGCCGACGGAAGGGGTTTCCTGAAAGTTTTCCACCACGTAGCGGCCACGGTTGGCAGCGGCGACGTAGGCTTCACGGCTCAGATAATAGTGGGCCACATGAATTTCGTAGGCTGCCAGCAGGTTGCGCAGGTAGATCATGCGCTGCTTGGCATCCGGCGCGTAGCGGCTATTCGGGTAGCGGCTGGTGAGCTGGGCGAACTCGTTGTAGGAGTCGCGGGCGGCACCCGGGTCACGCTTGGTCATGTCCAGTGGCAGGAAGCGCGCCAGCAGGCCACGATCCTGGTCGAACGAGGCCAGACCCTTTAGGTAGTAGGCATAGTCGACATTCGGATGCTGTGGGTGCAAGCGAATGAAGCGCTCAGCAGAGGAGCGTGCAGCTTCCGGCTCGGCGTTCTTGTAGTTCGCGTAGATCAGCTCGAGCTGCGACTGTTCGGCATAGCGACCGAACGGGTAGCGGGACTCCAGGGCCTTGAGTTTGGTGACGGCGCTGGTGTAACTGCCGTTGTCCAAATCTTGCTGAGCCTGCTGATAAAGTTCTGCCTCGCTGAGGTTTTCATCCAGGACTTCCTTGGACGAACAGGCGGCGGTGAGTGCGAGGATGGCGATCAGCAGCAGGTGTTTCACTTGCATGGCGGCTTGCGTCCCTGGGACGGCGGCTGTCTTGGGCAGGGCCGTCCTGTTATGATGAGCGCCCCCGGTACCCCTGGGGCAAAGACGCCGTATTTAACCACAAGCGTGTAGCTGAAACCAAAGGCTATGCCCCCTCCGTTGCCGAGCATGTCATCTATTAATAAGCAGGCTATTCAGTTATCCGCCGAGGTGCCCTACGATCTGGGCGGTCAACGCCTCGACCAAGTCGCCGCCCAGCTGTTCGCCGAGCACTCGCGCTCGCGCCTGTCCGGCTGGATCAAGGAGGGCAATCTGACCGTCGATGGTCAGGTGCTACGCCCCCGTGACATCGTTCACGGCGGTTCCGTGTTGGCCCTTTCAGCCGAGCAGGAGGCCCAGGGTGAATGGGTCGCCCAGGACATTGCGCTCAATATCGTCTACGAGGATGAGCAGATTCTGGTGATCGACAAGCCCGCCGGGCTGGTCGTGCATCCGGCTGTCGGTCACGCCGATGGCACTTTGCTCAATGCGTTGCTGCACCACGTGCCGGATATCATCAACGTGCCACGGGCTGGCATCGTGCATCGCCTGGACAAGGACACCACCGGTCTTATGGTGGTGGCCAAGACCATCGAGGCACAGACCCGGCTGGTCGATCAATTGCAGAAACGCACGGTCAGCCGCATCTACGAATGCATCGTGATTGGCGTGATCACCTCGGGTGGCAAGATCAGCGCGCCCATCGGCCGTAGTTCCTCGCAACGCCAGCGTATGGCCGTTACCGATGGCGGCAAGCCAGCTGTCAGCCATTACCGCGTGCTCGAGCGTTTCCGTTCGCATACCCACAGCCGGGTCAAGCTAGAAACGGGGCGCACTCACCAGATTCGTGTGCATATGAGCCACGTCGGCTACCCGTTGGTTGGCGATCCGGTGTATGGCGGGCGGTTCCGTATTCCGCCAGCGGCCAGTCAGACCATGGTGCAAAGCCTCAAGGAGTTTCCGCGCCAGGCTCTGCACGCCCGTTTCCTTGAGCTGGATCATCCGCTTACCGGTGAGCGGATGAAGTGGCAATCGCCGTTGCCCGATGATTTCGTCTGGTTGCTGACGCTGCTGCGTCAGGATCGCGAGGCGTTTATTGGATGAGTGACAAGGCCCATGACTGGCTAACGCCGCATTGGCCCGCTCCCGAGTGGGTGCGCGCCTGCGTGACCACGCGCGCGGGTGGCGTGAGTGCGGCTCCCTACGACAGCTTCAACCTCGCCGCGCATGTCGAGGATGATCCGCAGGCTGTGGTCAAGAATCGTCAGCGGCTGCTGAGCCAGTTGGGGTGCCGCCCGGCCTGGTTGCAGCAGGTGCACGGCATCGCTGTCGCTCACGCTGATCCGGAAAGCGTCGAGGAAGCCGATGCCAGTTGGACGGCTACGACGGGCGTCGCCTGTACGGTGATGACCGCAGACTGCCTGCCTGCATTGTTCTGCGATCGCGCCGGCACTCGTGTGGCGGCCGCTCATGCTGGCTGGCGTGGGTTGGCCGGTGGTGTGCTGGAGGCCACGCTTGATGCCTTGGCCGTCGAGCCTGAGGAGACATTGGTGTGGCTAGGCCCCGCCATTGGCCCACAGGCATTCGAGGTCGGCGCCGAAGTGCGTGAGGCCTTCGTCAGCGGGCATCCCCAGGCGGCCGGTGCCTTTTTGCCGAGCGAGAATGTCGGGCGCTTCATGGCGGATATCTACCAATTGGCGCGCATCCGTCTGGCTGCTCGCGGTATCAATGCCGTGTATGGCGGTGGGTTCTGCACCGTCAATGATTCACGCTTCTATTCCTACCGTCGCGCCGCCCAGACCGGCCGCTTCGCCTCGCTGATCTGGTTGGCAGATCGCTAAGATTTCCGTAGAAGCCTGTTAGCGATTTTTCGACGAGACTCCGCGTGCAATGGCAGTAAAGTGGCGAAAGCGGACGTTTGCGTAACTTGTGGGAGGGGCTTTAGCCGCGAGCTCTTTGCGCCTAGCTAGGCAAAATCGAGGCTAAAGCCTCTCCCACAAAAGCTCTGCTCACCGGCCGCTTTCGCCTTTTACCGTCGATCCATAGGGGTACGGTTCCTATTTGCCAAGTGCACAGATCGTGAATAGGTTCTGAGGTCTGCCCAGTCTTTTGGCGCGTCCCTGACCACTATCAACACCCGCCTGCTTGAAACGCGCACAATCGGCCTCATCTATTCTCCATCTCGGCAGGTTATTGGGTTAGGCGCATGCACCGCGCTGGCCTGCCCTATAAAGGAAGGATGACGCTATGCGAATCGACCGTTTGACCAGCAAGTTACAACTTGCCCTTTCCGATGCCCAGTCGCTGGCCGTCGGCCATGACCATTCCGCCATCGAGCCACTGCACCTGATGCAGGCGCTGCTCGACCAGCAGGGCGGTACCATTCGCCCGCTGCTGATGCAGGTGGGCTTCGATGTGAACAGCTTGCGCGAGGCCTTGAGCAAAGAGCTCGATCACCTGGCCAAGATCCAGAACCCTACTGGCGATGTGAGCCTGTCTCAGGATCTGGCACGTCTGCTCAACCAGGCCGACCGCCTGTCGCAGCAGAAAGGGGATCAGTTCATCTCCAGCGAACTGGTGCTGCTCGCCGCCATGGATGGCAACACCAAGCTGGGCAAGCTGTTGCTCGGTCAGGGCGTTAGCCGCAAAGCTCTGGAAAACGCGGTCAACAACCTGCGTGGCGGCGATGCGGTGAACGACCCCAATATCGAAGAGTCCCGTCAGGCGCTGGACAAATACACCGTCGACCTGACCAAACGCGCCGAAGAGGGCAAGCTCGACCCGGTGATTGGCCGTGACGATGAAATCCGCCGGACCATTCAGGTGCTGCAGCGGCGTACCAAGAACAACCCGGTGCTGATCGGTGAGCCCGGTGTGGGCAAGACGGCCATTGCCGAAGGTCTGGCCCAGCGCATCGTCAACGGTGAAGTACCGGACGGGCTCAAGGACAAGCGCCTGCTGTCATTGGATATGGGCTCGCTGATTGCTGGCGCCAAGTTCCGTGGCGAGTTCGAGGAGCGCCTCAAGGCGGTGCTCAACGAACTGTCCAAGCAGGAAGGCCGCATCATTCTGTTTATCGACGAGCTGCACACCATGGTCGGCGCCGGCAAGGCCGAGGGCGCCATGGACGCTGGCAACATGCTTAAACCGTCGCTGGCGCGTGGCGAGCTGCACTGCGTGGGGGCCACCACCCTGAACGAGTACCGCCAGTTCATCGAGAAGGATGCCGCGCTGGAGCGTCGTTTCCAGAAGGTGTTGGTCGACGAGCCGAGCGAGGAAGACACCATCGCCATCCTGCGCGGCCTCAAGGAGCGTTACGAGGTGCACCACAAGGTGGCGATCACCGACGGCGCGATTATCGCCGCGGCCAAGCTCAGCCATCGCTACATCACCGATCGTCAGTTGCCGGACAAGGCCATCGACCTGATCGACGAAGCGGCCAGCCGCATCCGCATGGAAATCGACTCCAAGCCGGAAGTGCTCGACCGCCTGGATCGTCGTCTGATCCAGCTCAAGGTGGAAGCCCAGGCGTTGCGCAAGGAAGAGGACGAGGCCGCCAAAAAGCGCTTTGCCAAGTTGCAAGACGATATCGCCAAGCTGGAGAAGGAGTATTCCGACCTCGATGAAATCTGGAAGTCGGAGAAAGCCGAAGTTCAGGGCTCAGCGCAGATCCAGCAGAAAATCGAACAGTCGCGCACCGAGCTCGAGGCGGCACGCCGCAAGGGCGATTTGAACCGCATGGCCGAGCTGCAGTATGGGGTGATTCCCGATCTGGAGCGCAGCCTGCAAATGGTCGACCAGCACGGCAAGACTGAAAACCAGTTGCTGCGCAGCAAGGTGACCGAGGAGGAGATTGCCGAGGTGGTCTCCAAGTGGACAGGCATCCCGGTGTCGAAGATGCTCGAAGGTGAGCGCGACAAGCTGCTGAAAATGGAGGGGCTGCTGCACCAGCGCGTTATCGGTCAGGACGAGGCGGTGGTTGCCGTGGCCAATGCGGTGCGTCGTTCACGCGCTGGCCTGTCTGACCCGAATCGCCCAAGCGGCTCGTTTCTGTTCCTCGGCCCGACCGGCGTCGGCAAGACCGAGCTGTGCAAAGCGCTGGCCGAATTCCTCTTCGATACCGAGGAGGCACTGGTGCGTATCGACATGTCCGAGTTCATGGAGAAGCATTCCGTGGCTCGCCTGATCGGTGCGCCACCTGGCTATGTCGGCTATGAGGAGGGCGGTTACCTGACCGAGGCGGTGCGCCGCAAACCTTACTCGGTGGTGCTCCTGGATGAGGTCGAGAAGGCTCACCCGGATGTCTTCAACGTGTTGCTGCAGGTGCTCGAAGATGGCCGCCTGACCGATAGCCACGGCCGCACCGTGGACTTCAAGAACACGGTGATCGTGATGACGTCCAACCTGGGGTCGGCGCAGATTCAGGAGTTGGTCGGCGACCGTGAGGCGCAGCGCGCAGCGGTGATGGATGCGGTGGGCAACCATTTCCGTCCGGAGTTCGTTAACCGTATCGACGAAGTGGTGGTGTTCGAGCCACTGGCCCGTGAGCAGATCGCCGGTATCGCACGTATTCAGCTCAGCCGCCTGCTGGAGCGTCTGGCCGAGCGTGAGCTGAGTCTGGAACTGTCCGATGAGGCCATGGATAAGCTGGTCGCCGTGGGGTATGACCCGGTATACGGCGCCCGTCCTTTGAAGCGTGCAATCCAGCGTTGGATCGAAAACCCGCTGGCGCAGATGATTCTGGCGGGCAAGTTCAATCCGGGTAGCACCGTGATCGGCAAGGTGGAAGGCGAGGAAATCGTCTTCGCCTGACGTCTGCGGTAGCGGCAAAAAACGGCCGGTGTGAGCGATCACACCGGCCGTTTTGTTATGACGTCACGTAGCCCGCGGGCGAGCGAAGCGATACCCGGGGAATTCGCAGGCTCTCTAAACACGACAAGCCTGATAACACGCTCCCGCTCGAGGGCGATTGTGCGTGTTGTACTTCCCGGGTATCGCTGCGCTCAACGCCAGGCTACGGGGCAGTCAGGGCTTACTGGCGTTCGGCGCGTTGCGCTGGCCTTGCTCAATTACCCAGTCGATCAACTGGCGCGAGAGCTGGTCGTTGGCGGTACCGAACGTCTTCACGACCGACTCCACGGCGACATCGCTTGCGATCTGGCGCACTTCGAAGCGACGGCTGGCGAGGATGCGCTGGTTGCCTCCCTGCACCAGTCGGGCGTCTAGCAGAATGTGCACCTCCGGCCGGCCATTGCGGTATTCGGTCTGGAACGCACGCAAATCACTGCTCAGTTCGAGGTCGGCCTGCAGGCGGCCTTCGTCGCTGCTGACGGCGCCGACGCGGCCATCATCGAGAAAGGCGCCGATCAGCCGATCACGAAACAGGGCGGGGGCACGGTCGCTCCAGCGTGCGCCTTGATAAGCGCTGATCAGATCGCCCTCGGGCAATACGGCAATACGTGGGCTGTCGAGCAACTGGCTGCTTTGCGGGCGGTTGACCCGCAGGACCAGTCCTGCTGAGGCGCATCCGAGGCGCGTACCGGCAAGTTACTGGGCAGCAGGTAAACGTTCAGCGCTTCCCCCGAGGGAAGAATCGAGCAGGCGCTGAGCAGACCGGTCAGCAGCAGGGCACCAACGGTGGCGAATGCTTTCATGGTTGGAACTCCTTGATGCTGTCGCTGCGCAGCAGGTAGCCGGCGGGGTCTTCTTCCAGTCGTCGCGAGAACGAGCGCAGCGAGCCGAGGGTGTCACGCAGTTCGTTGATGGCCGGGCCCAGCTCGCCAATGCCCTGCATACCGCCGTCCAGGGCGGCGCGGTTGTCCTGCAGCAGTTGTTCGATGTTGCTGCTGGTGCGCTCCAGCGAGGTCACCAGACGTTCTGCACTGTCCAGGGTGTTCTGAGCCGGGCCGGTAAACAGCTGGTTGGCGTTTTTCATCAGGGCAGCCGCTTCGCGCCCCGCGGTGCTCATCTGGGTCAGCGCTTCACGCAACTCGTCGCGTTGCTCGGAGACGCTGGCGGTTATCTGCTCGAGGTTGCGCAGGGTCTTGGCGATATTTTGCGTGTTCTCACGGGAGAACATGGCATTGGCGCGATCCAGCAGGCGAGTGACACTCACCATCAGGTCTTCGCCGTTGGCCATCAGCCGTGACAGTGGCGAGCGGTCGGCGATGATCACCGGCGTATCACCATTGCTGGCTTTTAACGTTGGGCTTTCGGGTGAGCCGCCGTGCAACTGGATCACCGCGCCGCCAGTGATGTTGGTGATGGTCAGGCGCGCGCGGGTGTCTTCTTTGATGGGTGTGGAGCTGGTGATGCGGATGTTCGCATGCACCTTGCGCGGATCCTGTGGGTCGAGCGTCAGGCTGGTCACGTCGCCGACGCGGATGCCGCTGTACTGCACGGCGCTACCCTGAGATAAGCCGCTGACCGCTTCGGCAAAGACCACTTCGTAATAGTTGAACTGCTTGTCCGCACTGGATTTACCCAGCCACAGGGCGAACAGCAGGATGGCGCTTACGATCGCCACCGTGAACATCCCGATCAGTACGTGATGGGCGCGCGGTTCCATTAAAAGCTCCTAGGCACAGCGGCCTGCTCGGCTGCGCGTCCGCGCGGCCCGTGAAAATAGTCGTGAATCCATGGGTCATCGGTAGCGGCCACCACTTCAAGGGTATCAGCCACCAGCACGCGTTTCTGCGACAGCACTGCAACCCGGTCGCACAAGGTGTAAAGGGTATCCAGATCGTGAGTGACCAGGAAAACGCTGAGGCCCAAGGCATCGCGCAGGGTACGGATCAACTGGTCGAAAGCCGCGGCGCCAATCGGGTCGAGGCCGGCCGTCGGCTCATCGAGAAACAGGATGTCCGGCTCCAGTGCCAGGGCGCGGGCCAACGCGGCGCGCTTGATCATGCCGCCGGACAGCTCGGTGGGATACTTGTCACCCGCATGGCTGGGCAGGCCGACCAGCGCCACCTTGGATTCGGCCAGGCGCTCGGCATGAGTGCGGTTGAGCCCGGCGTGTTCGATCAGCGGCAGAGCGATGTTTTCCAGTACGGTGAGCGAGGAAAACAGGGCGCCGCGCTGGTAGAGCACGCCGAAGCGACGTTCCAGTTCGGAGCGACGTTGCGCCGATAGCATCAGCAGATCCTCGCCGAATACCCGCACCGTGCCGGCGTTGGGCTGGCGCAGGCCGACGATGGTGCGCAGCAGCACGGATTTTCCGGTGCCCGAGCCGCCCACTACGCCGAGCACTTCGCCGCGGTACAGATCCAGGTTCAGGTGTTGATGCACCACTTGCGGGCCGAACTGATTGGTCAGGTCGCGTACCTGAATGATCGCGTCGTCACTCACCAGCCCATCTCCATCAAAAATAGCGCGGCCAGGGCGTCTACCACGATTACCACGAAGATCGATTGCACCACGCTGGACGTGGTGCGCTCACCCACTGACTGTGCGCTGCCCGTGACCTTGAAGCCTTCCAGGCAGCCGATCACGGCAATCAGAAAGGCGAAGATCGGCGCCTTGAGCATGCCCACCAGAAAGTGGTTGATCGGGATATTTTCCTGCAGCACGTTGATGAACATCGTCGGCGAGATATCCAGCGTCAGCATGCACACCATGGCGCCGCCGACCATGCCGCACAGCATGGCGATAAAGGTCAGCAGCGGCAGGGCGATGAGCATGGCGAACACCCGCGGCAGCACCAGCAGCTCCATGGGATTGAGGCCCAGAGTACGGATCGCGTCGATTTCCTCGTTGGCCTTCATCGAGCCGATCTGCGCGGTGAAGGCGCTCGCCGTGCGGCCGGCCATGAGAATGGCGGTGAGCAGCACACCGAATTCGCGCAGGAACGAGAATGCCACGAGGTCGACCGTGTAGATGGTGGCGCCGAAGTCGGTCAGGATGGTCGCGCCGAGGAACGCCACGACGGCACCCACCAGAAACGTCAGCAGGGCGACGATAGGTACCGCATTGAGGCCGATCTGTTCCAGATGCGAAGCCAGGGACGTCAGCCGCCAGCGGCGTGGGTTGAACAGAATCAGCAGCATGGTGCTGAGCGTGAGGCCAACGAACCCCAGCAGCCCGACGGCCTTGTGCCAAACACCCTCCACTACTTCGCCGATATGGCCGAAAAACTCGCGGTGGGTCGAGCGGGTAGGGTGCTCAGGTGCTTGCTGATCCTGCTGCATGGCCGTGGCTACGGTGTGTAGCAAGGCGCGGCGCTCTTTGCTGAGCGTCGCCGCGGGAAGTATCCGGATCAGGCGTTCGGCACCGAACAACTCGACCAGCAAGCTGGCGCCGGCTGTATCCAGGGTGTCCAGTTCGTTGATGTCTGCATGCAGATCATCCGCCAGGTTGCGCCTGATTGCGTCTACCTGAACGACCAGCGCGCCGTAATGGGCGAGCGTCCAGTCTCCCCCCACCTTCAGTGTGGCAGCGTCAGTAGTGGGAGCCGAAATGTAAGGCGTGTGGGTCATGGTCGACAGCTTAACGCTCGAACGTTCGTATGGAACAGCCGTAATAGAGCCTCAGGGATATCTTGTAAACCTTTGCCGTAATAGTAGGGCTCAGCGCGTGTGCAAGGTAGACGTTGGCCGTAGGTTATGGGTAATCGACTGGCTAAGCCGAGTGGGGTTCGAATAAATCGTTGCAGGCGATGAATTGCATCGCAAAAGCCCAGTGGCTTTGTCTCGGCTGCTTACCTAGCATGGCGGAGAATTTTCCATCACCGTTTCCGGAGTTATCCATGCATATCGACGAAGCCATCCGCAGCCGCCGCGCCATCAAGGGTTACGACGCAGGGTTCACCCTCAGCAACGATGAGAAGAGCGAGCTGTTGCAACTGGCTCTGCTCGCCCCATCGGCTTTCAACCTGCAGCATGTACGCCTGGTCGAGGTCAGTGATCCGGCGCTGCGCCAGCAGATCCGTGAAGCGGGCTGGGGACAGGCGCAGATGACCGATGCGTCGATGCTGGTGGTGATCTGCGCGCAGGTCGATAGCTGGGAAAAGAATGTCAGCCGCGTGTGGGAAGGCGCGCCGGTGGAGGTGCAGCAGTACATGGCGGGTGCCATCGACACCTATTACCGCGACAAGCCCCAGGTGCAGCGCGATGAAACCATGCGCAGCTGTGGCCTGATGGCGCAGACGCTGATGCTGGCCGCACGCGGCAAGGGCCTGGATTCCTGCCCCATGGACGGCTTCGATTTCGATGCCGTGGGCAAGCTGATCAACCTGCCGGACAACCACGTGATCGGCCTGATGGTCGCGGTCGGCAAGAAGGCCATCGACGCCAAACCGCGGATCGGCAAGCTGCCGTTCGATGAAGTGGTTATCCGCGATCGCTTCTGATCATCCTTTCACTGTTTGCCCTTGCTGCGTATCTTGGCGTTAGGGCAAACAGCAGGAACCTAGTTCTGATCTGTTGCCTCCAAGCTTGTAGACCCGTCAAAAGCGAGGAATCACATGCAAGTTCAAGTGAACAGCAACCATATCGAAGGCAGTGCGCGTCTCCAGGAATGGGTGGGCGCATCGGTGGCGGATCGGCTGGAGCGTTACGAGGAGTTTCTGTCGCGTGTCGAAGTGCACATCAGTGACGAGAACGGCAGCAAGAGCGGCGCCGATGACAAGCGCTGCCAGATCGAAGCGCGGCCCAAGGGCCATCAGCCGCTTTCGGTCACCCATAAGGCTGAATCGCTGGATCAGGCTGTAGAAGGCGCCGCCGAGAAAATGCGCCATGCGCTGGAGCATCTGGTCGGCAAGCTGGAAAGCAAAGCGGTCGGTACCGGGCATCTCGAGCAGGAACTGGACGCCGGCGAAGCGGAGAACTCCGATGCGCTGTTGCAGGAAGAGTTTCTGGAGCGTCAGGAGGCGCTCGGCAAGGAGTGATCCTTCGATGCGCTTACTCCCTTGAGTAAGCGCATGATCCTCAAAGCTCTATCCCGCATATAAAAAACAGGCCCTTTGTGGCGTCGCTTGGTGTGACGCTACACAGGGCCTGTTTCGTTTATCAGGCAACCAGGCTACGACCGATAAAGTCTGGTGACTCGGTCTGCCGGTAAGTCGAGATGGCTTGCTCGGCTAATCGCGGGCTGACCTGATAACCGTTGCTGGCCGCTGGAACAGTTTCCAGCTGCGTCCGCTGCCTTGCCAGACTCTCGGCCGATAGCGGGTTGAGCGCTTCCTGACGCTGTTCCTGCAGAGCCTCAAGGCGCTGTTCACGTAGCTGCTCGTTGAGCGCTTGCACTGCGTCTTGACGTTCCTGGCGTAATTGCAGGGCGCGTTCTTGCTGTTGATCCTGCTGGGCAATGCGCTCGTCACGCGCCTCACGCAGTTGCTCCTGACGATCCTGTTCAAGACGCTGGCGTTCCAGCAAGCGCTCCTGAGCATCGTCCAGCCGCTGAGTGGCAGGTGCCACTCGCTCCAGTTGATTGGTTTGCAGACCATTACCAACGTTGCCGACTGGGCGATAGCTGTACTGCCCGATATTCATGCCGTCGATAGAAAGGGGCATGAGTCACCTCCATCTTCTTCGTGTCGATGTTTCCAGTCTAAGCCCGGAGAAACGTCTTCCTTAGGCGGATGTGTCATAACTCCAAGAACCGGATGGACTAGCACTTTTTCGGCAGCAGAATGTCGCCCAGCGGCGTCGATATATGTCGATGAGCGCCAAAGGCGCATAGTTACTGGGCTGTGGCAATCCAGCCAAAATGCAAAGGCAAGATGCTTGAAAGACAGCGTGCGGCCACCTGGCCTGTGAGCCAGCATGAAGTAGTCGACGAGCGGCAGCGAAGGCTGGCTCCACGAGGCAGATGATGTTTCCCGACCTACTATGAGTACATGGGCCTTGCCAGGGTGACAGCACAAGGAGCATGGCCTTCACGCGCACATTCGCGCGCATCACAAGAAGAGGAAAGCGTCATGCAGCCATTCAGTTTTGCTACAGCCGCCCATCTCATCTGCGAACCGGGAGCCGTGCAACGGCTCGCTCCCTTGTGTCGAGCATGGGGAGCGCGCTCGGTGGTGCTGATCACCGATGCCGGTGTAGCGCGGCTCGATTTTTTCGAAGAGGTACGGGCAGCTTTCGCAGGCATTGATTTGGCGCTGCACGTATTCGACGGTGTGACGGCCGGTGCCCCGGAGAGCGTGGTAAGCAGTGCGGCGCAATTCGCCAAGAACGTACAGGCGAGTCTGATCGTCGGTTTCGGTGGTGGCAGCTCGCTGGATGTGGCCAAGCTGGTTGCCTTGTTGGCGCACCCGGATTGCCGGCAGTCGCTAAGTGATTTGTATGGTGTCGACAAGGCCGTTGGGCAGCGGTTGCCGTTGATCCAGGTGCCGACTACTGCAGGTAGCGGCTCCGAAGTTACGCCCATCGCGGTGGTTACCACGGCCCATTCAACACGTATTGCGGTGGTGTCGGCTCGTCTGCTGCCAGATCTGGCGCTGCTCGATGCCGATCTCACTCTGCAATTGCCTGCACCCGTAACCGCAGCCTGCGGCATGCTGGCGATGGGGCATGCGGTGGAGGCCTATACCGGCGCGCGGCGCAAGAATCCGCTGTCCGACATGCTCGCTCGCGAGGCCCTGCGCCTGCTCGGTGCCAATCTCGACGAAGCGGTGCATAACGGCGGCAATCTCGAGGCACGGCAGGCCATGCTGCTGGGTTCCTGCCTTGCCGGGCAAGCATATGCCAACGCGCCGCTGGCAGCCGTGCACGCCCTGGCCTATCCCCTTGGCGGCCATTGCCAAGTACCGCATGGCGTAAGTACGGCGGTACTGCTGCCCCATGTGCTGGGCTTCAATGCGTCCGTCGCAGCGCCGCTCTACGAGGAACTGGCGCCGCTGCTGCTGGGGGAGCGGCTTCGTTCAGGCGATGCCACGGATCACACCGAGCAGTTCATCATCGAACTGGCCGACCTCAGCGAGCGCAGTGGCCTGCCTGCGCGTCTGCGCGATATAGGCGTTGACCAGTCTCTGCTGCCGCGCTTGGCGACCGATGCCATGCTGCACGAGCGTCTGCTGGCCAATAATCCCCGGGAGATGACCCAGGCCCATGCGCTGGCGATCTATCAGGTCGCTTACTAACCGAGCTGCGCGGCTCTCGCTGTAGGTTGTCAGCGTCGATGAGGGCCGGCACCATGCCGGCTTCTCCCTTATCCGAGGCGTCGTCCCATGCAGCAGCCACAGCACCTGCGCGAGCACTATCGCCACTTCCAGCCGATCACTACGCGCTGGCATGACAACGACCTGTACGGGCACGTCAATAACGTCACCTATTACAGCTATTTCGACAGCGCGGTGAACACCTACCTGATCGAGGTGGGTGGGCTGGATATTCATCGCGGTGAAATCGTCGGGTTCGTGGTGAGTTCGAGCTGCGACTACTTCGCGTCGATTGCCTTTCCCGAGCGCATCGAGATCGGCTTGCGAGTCGGCAATCTGGGCAACAGTTCGGTGCAGTACGAGCTGGCGGTATTCAAGGAAGGGGAAGAGCAGGCCTGCGCCGCTGGGCGCTTCGTGCATGTGTTCGTCGACAGGTCGAGCAACCGGCCGGCTGCGATACCTGAAACATTGCGGTTGGCGATGGAGGCGTTGAAGGTCTCTTGAACGACCAAGGGCGCTGAAGGCGCCCTTGGTTGTATATGGATTAACGGTGACGGTGTTTGTGATGGCGTTTGTGGTGCTTCTTGCCATGACGATGGCCGTTATCGCGGTAGCGGGATTCGTTGCGGTTGCTGTCGGCCATCTCGTTGGCCAGAGCACCACCGGCTGCGCCGCCCAGGCCTGCGCCAATGGTCGATGCGGTGCCGCCACCGAACTGGTTGCCCAGCACGGAGCCCGCGGAGGCGCCCAGGCCGCCGCCCAATGCGGCTTCGGTCTTGTTGCGTGAGCTGATGGCGCCACCGGCAGCACCGCCGAGGCCGGCGCCGATCGCGGCACCTGTGCTGCCGCCCAGATGCTGGCCGACGATATTGCCGAGCGCGCCACCCACACCGCTGCCAATGGCGGATTTGGTGGTATCGGCGTTGGCCAGGGGAGAAACCAGTGCACTGAAAGCGAGTGCGGTAAGGAATGTACGCATCGCGCAACCCTCGAAAAATACCCTTGCGGGCGTAGTCATGGCAGTGCCATGGATCATGCGGTCGCCCGTACTGTGCCGGTGACACAAGCTTAGAGCCTGATCTGCAAGGAAATTCCCGAGATGGGGATTAAAGATACATGGGTGAATGTATCAAGATGTGTGTGATGCGGGGCTCGCCCAGCGTGGCCGCGGGTGGGCGGCTGTTTAGAACAGTGAGCGCGATGCTTTGATTAGGAACCAGCCCTCACACTCGGTGTTGTGGCCTGAATAGGCCGAGCATGCATCACCGCTCAAGCTGGAATCCGAGTAGGAAAAATCGAAGTCGATTCCTTTCCAGGGCCGCGACAGGCTCAGCGACCAGTCGTTGAAGGAGCTGACCTGCCCACCACCGGAAATATTTTTGGGGTTGTCGAGCAGGTGATTGCCGTAGCGCACGACGACGGCCATGCCCAGCAGGCTGACACGGCCCAGGTCGGCCAGCACCGTACTGTTGAAGCGGCTGGGGTCATTGCTGAAGGAGAAACCGAAGCGGCGCGCGTCATACGTCAGGCCTGCGTAAACGTCCTGACTGTCGAGGTAGGTGTAGCCCGGATGGCTGTAGCGAATCGTGCCGACTTCGTAGCCGAGCGAATCGACGAAATGCTGTCGATAGCCGACATAGCTATTGAGCTCCATGCGACTACCCGGACTGATCCCCAGGTTGGGCGACCATTGACCGAGGTACCAGCCGCTCGGGTGGCTCAGGTCGAGGCCGCCGTGGAAGGTACCGCCACTCTCTGGCTTGACCAGCCCCTGAGCCATGCTGCGGCTTGGCGTGGTGCCCAGATTGAGCTCGTAGTCACCCAGTTCCCGCTCCAGGATCGCCGCCTGGGCTTGAATGCTCAGCAGAGCCGCCCCTAGCAGGACGGCAGATGGAAAACGCATGGAATTCCTCCCGTTGCAGGCGAATGACGTCAGCTGCAGAGCTGCTCAATGGCGCGGCTCGGCGGATCATTCGCACGGTGTTGCTCGTCTGGCAGAAACCCGAAGGGCCACATCGTGGCTTGGGCAAGAAACGCTATGCGCTTCGGTTGAGCGCTTGGTCTGGCACGTTAACTGACGAAAGTAACGGCAAAGGGACATCAGTTGGCATTTTTACCGATGTGTTTGGCAGATTCCGACGAAATGCAGCAACTTCGGCCGCTATCCGGTGCCACGCCACGCCGAAGGGGATGCTTCGGCTGAGTATCGCCTCCATCTCACCCAGGTCGAGATGCTTGGGCGAGATGGAGGCGTTACCGATTACAGGATGCGCGCAGTCTGCCCGGCAGTGTGCAGGCGAATGGCAACGAACTTGGATGTCGGCGTGTGGCTGCCCAGACCGACGCTTTCCAGCGGCACCAGTGGGTTGGCCTCGGGGTAATAGGCTGCCGCTTGGCCGGCTGGAATGTCGAATGCCAGCAGGGTAAAGCCAACCACTTTGCGCTCGATACCGTCGTCCCACAGCGAAGTGATGTCGACTTTCTGCCCGTGCTTGTAGCCAAGTCGCGTAAGGTCGGCCTCGTTGACGAACAGCACGTCACGCTGACCACGAACGCCGCGGTAGCGGTCGTCCAGGCCGTAGATGGTGGTGTTGTACTGGTCGTGGGAGCGCATGGTCTGCAGGATCAGATCCGGCGTTTGACCACTGTTACGCACCTGCACAGGCAGCAGATCGGCGAGCAAGGTGTTGGACTTGAAGTTGGCCTTGCCGGTGGTGGTTTTCCACTGACGGGCGCCAGCCGAGTTGCCCAGGTAGAAACCACCTGGGTGCTGCACGCGCTGGTTAAAATCCTGGAAGCCGGGAATGGTGTCGGCGATCAGCTCTCGGATCTGGTCGTAGTCGGCGATCATGGCGTCCCAGTCGACCGGGTGGTTACCCAGTGTGGCTTTGGCAATGCCGGCGACGATCGAGGGTTCCGAACGCATTTGTCGGGACAGCGGCTCCAACTGGCCGTTGGACGCGTGGATCATGCTGAACGAGTCTTCTACGGTTATCGCCTGCGGGCCGGTGGCCTGATGATCGATATCGGTACGGCCCAGGCACGGCAGGATCAGCGCATCGGTGCCGGTGGTCAGGTGGCTGCGGTTGAGCTTGGTGCTGATCTGTACGGTCAACTCGCAGTTCTGCAGCGCTTTATGGGTGCGCGGGCTGTCCGGCGTAGCCTGGGCGAAGTTGCCACCCAGGGCGATGAACACCTTGGCCTGGCCATCGACCATGGCGTTGATCGCTTCGACGGTGTTGTGGCCGTTTTCGCGGGGCACCTTGAACTGGAAGCGCTTCTCGATGTTGTCGAGCAGCACCACTGGCGGGCGATCATTGATGCCCATGGTGCGGTCACCCTGCACGTTACTGTGGCCACGTACCGGGCACAGGCCAGCGCCAGGGCGGCCAAGGTTGCCACGTAGCAACTGCAGGTTGACGATTTCCTGGATGGTAGCCACCGAGTGCAGGTGCTGGGTGATGCCCATTGCCCAGCACATGATGACCTTCTCGGCGCGACGATACATCAGCGCAGCCTGCTCGATGTCTTCGAGGGTCAGGCCTGACTGCTCAACCAGCGACTCCCAGGATGTCTCATCCAGCGCCGCCAGGTAGGCGTCGACACCATCGGTGTGTTCGGCGATGAAGGCATGGTCGAATACCGGTTTGTCACCCTTGGCGACCGCTTCGCGCTCCCATTGCAGCAGGAACTTGGCGATGCCGCGCAGCGCCGCCATATCGCCACCCAGTGCCGGGCGGAAGAACGCGGTGTTGAGTGGTTCGGAACCGTTGGTGAGCATTTCCAGAGCGTGTTGTGGATGCTGAAAGCGCTCCAGGCCACGCTCCTTCAGTGGGTTGAAAGCAACGACCTGGGCGCCACGCTTGACCGCCTCACGCAGCGGCTCGAGCATGCGGGGATGGTTGGTGCCTGGGTTCTGGCCAAGGACGAAGATCGCATCGGCGTGCTCGAAGTCGGCAAAGGTCACGCTGCCTTTGCCGATGCCAACGCTCTGGGTCAGTGCGACACCGCTGGCCTCGTGGCACATGTTCGAGCAGTCGGGGAAGTTGTTGGTACCGAATGCCCGCACGAACAGCTGATACAGGAACGCCGCCTCGTTGCTGGCCCGGCCCGAGGTGTAGAACTCGGCCTGGTTGGGGCTTTCGAGGTTTTTCAGGTGTTTGGCGATCAGGCTGAAGGCATCGTCCCAGGAGGTGGGCACGTAGCGATCGGTGGCGGCGTCGTAGCGCATCGGCTCGGTCAGGCGGCCCTGATACTCGAGCCAGTAGTCGCTTTGCTCGCGCAGCTGGCTGACGGTGTACTTGGCGAAGAACTTCGCGTCGACACGACGTTTGGTGGCTTCCCAGTTAACCGCCTTGGCGCCGTTCTCACAGAACTTGATGTGTCCGTCTTCCGGGGAATCGCCCCAGGCGCAGCCGGGGCAGTCGAAACCACCGTTCTGGTTGGTCTTGAGCAGCGCGCGCAGGTTCTTGAACGGCTGTTTACTGTCCAGCCAGAACTGGGTGACGCTGATCAGCGCACCCCAACCGGCGGCAGCGCCTTTATAGGGTTTGTAACGCGGGTTAACGGGTTGCAGGCTCATGGTTATTCTTCTCTGGCAGGCGGCGCGGGGCTGTAGACCCGGGGCGCGCTGTGGTGGGGCAGATGGATCAGGTTGAGGTTGTGCCGGCGCGCCCATTGCACGGTAAGGGCGGTCGGGGCCGAAAGGCTGACCAGGTTGCCGATGCCGGCTCTGACCGCCTTGTGAATAAGCTCCAGGCTGCAGCGGCTAGTCACCACCGCGAAGCCCTGGCGTACATCCTGGCGCTCGCGCAGCAGTGCGCCGATCAGCTTGTCCAGCGCGTTGTGCCGGCCGATGTCTTCCCGGCAGGCGCGTATCTCGCCACTGCCATCGACATACAGCGCGGCATGCAGGGCGCCGCTACGACGGGCCAGATCCTGCACGGCGGCGATCCGCTCGCGTAGGTTAACCAGGTGCGCCGCCTCGGGCAGTTCAGCCTGGGTCAGCGTGGCCAGTTGCGGCAGCGCCTGATCGAGCGCTTCCACGCCGCACAGGCCGCAGCCACTGGTGCCGGCCAGTTGCCGACGTTGTTGTTTCATCGCCCAGAAGGCGCGACTGCTGATCTCGACGTCGGCATTGATCGCCGCGCCGAGGTGGCGCAAGCGGATGTCATAAATATCGTCGATGGAGTCAACCACTGCGCTTGTCACGCTGAAGCCGGTAATGAAGTCTTCCACGGCCGTAGGCGAAACCATCATCACCGCATGGCTGATGCCGTTATAGCTGATGGCCAACGCGCTTTCCTGCGCCAGAACGGCAGAATCAGTGGCTTGTGGGTTACCAAGCTGCGCAAAGGCATAGCCTTCCGGCTGCGGTGCAGCGGGCTCGTTGGAATCAGGAACGGTAGAACTCTCGGCTAACCGGGGCACGGCAAGCTCCCCTGCGACGGATTGACACAGAGAAGCCTAGGCGCTTGCTCCGGCGGCGTCTAATCGCTGTTACCGATATGCTGATCGACGCGATCTATCGGCTTGCTCGCCCAGGCTCTGCAATAAGGGTTTTGGTGTGGACTAACGCGTCAGACTGATGCCTGGAAATGCTGCAGCAGCGCATTCAGCGCTTTCGTGTTGGTCTGATCGATATCAATGATGCGATAGCCTGCCCAGCATTGCTGGCCCGGCTCGCCCATACGGCTCCACAGGCAATCTCCGATAAAGTGCAACTCGCCAACACCGTTCAGTGGTATTGAGCAAACCAGTTGGCACTCCACCAGCGTATCCGCAGGCTGAGGTACCGTGCAGCAAAGCATAAGGCCGTCGCTGGATATATCAGCGACGCGTCCGAGGTAGCGACCGCTGTGTTGCTCGAATACTTCGAGCAGCGAGGTGGTTTGGTAGCGGCTGTGTTGGCGACGATCATCCATACGCGGTTCTCATTGAGTACGGCCGGTGAGCTGTTGCAGAACACGGTAAACGGCGGTTAGCGCGCGATCGACCATCGGCGCTGCCCGATCCGGCTTACTGAAGCGGGCTGTGCCCTGTTCCATTTCCTGGGCCAACTGGCTGACCGATTTGACCGCAGCACGCTGACCGTTCGGGTCAACGAACATGTAGTTGTGGGTTGTCGGGCTGTACCAGGACAACTTCAGCGTCTGACGTTCATCGCCTTTGATGAATTCGAACCACGTCCCGAACTCGACCTTCTCAAGCTCGCGCACCAGGCGCAGGCCATTCTTTGAAAGTGCAGTATCGGCCAGGGATGGGTCGAGCAATGCAGCCTCATCTCCCAGCATGGCACCCAGCTGGCTGGGGCTGGGCGGCAATGTCATGCCTGAGGCGAGTTCGGGTTGCCCCGCCTGAACGGCATGCTGACAGGCAACCAGATCCTGGAGTAGACGGCGGATGTCGTCTTCGTGGTAGCCGCCCAGCAGCATCAGACCTTTACGCAGTTCTTCGAGCATCTCTATACGCAGGTGCTGCAGTCGATCGCGTTGCATGGCGTCGAGCGGTGTTCCGCTCCAGGCCAGCTGTTCGGCTGCTTCGCTGGCGCGCTGCCATTCGTTACTGGATGGCCCATGACGCAACTGGATGAAAACCAGTACGTCAATCCAGGTGCGCTCCAGGAAGTGCCTGATGATCGGCGGTGGTGAGCGTTTGGCCAGGCTCTGGGCTATGACCTGGGCAGAGCGATGTCGGGCGCCAAGCAGCTTGTCGCGGCCTTTGGCCGTTTCTACCGTCCGCCGTTCCTGGAGGTCTACACGCTGCTTGAGGGTGCCAGTGAGCTCGTTGAATTCCTTGAGCAGCTCGTCGAACAGGCGCAGGTCGCCGGCAAAGTGTTGAATCACTTGTTTCACGACCCAGTGCACCTTGGCCAACAGGCCATGGGCTTCATCCGGTGCACCATAAAGAACGCCGGCTTTCGCCATGGCATTGATCAGCTGGCGCGCGGGATGGTGTTGTTGGGTGAACAGGGCTTTATCCAGCAGCGCCACTTTCAGGTAGGGCGTATGCAGGTGAGAGAGGGCTATTTTGTAGGGCTGCGGCAGATTGTCGTCATCGAGGATAAAGTCGAACAGCATGCCTACCAGATCGATGACATCGGTTTCCCTGTTGCCCAGGCGATGCTGCTGGGGTTCTTCGCTATGGCTGGCCAGTTGCCGCTGCAGATCCGCCTTCAGCCCTGCAACCTGCTGCGGTTGCTCCAGCCGCTGTGCTAGCTCGATAGCGGACGTTTGCTGCATGCGGTTCAGGGCCGCCAGCAGATCGGCTGCATCATAAGTCCGTCTTGCGCCTTCGGGCGCGAAGCTGGCCATGCTTGGCGTACCGCTTGGAGGGCTGATAGCGCTCTGTTGCTTGCGGTATTCGGCGAGCAGGGCACCCAGACCTTCGACCAGTTGCTCCATATTGGCTGGCGGGGCGGCATCAAGATCGAGCAGTGGGGGCTCGTTATGAGGTTCACTCGTCGGGGTGTTGGCGGCGTGTGGCGCCATCCCCGTCTGCGCAGGTGAGGGCGGCTCTGGGGTACGTGTTGAGGTGTATTTGAGATTGGGCAGCACGCCGGCATTTATCAGGCGCTGGTTAAGCGCGTCATAGAGCTTGTCCAGCTCGTGCATGAGCTGTTTATCGAAGAGGCTGTACAGCACCAGTTTGATTCTCAGGGGCAGTCCACAGGGGCCAAGGGCCGTGAGGAATGCCTGGGCTATCGTTTTGGGTGCGAGCGGATTGCTGCCTTCCGGCAGCGGTTGGCCGTTATTGAGAAGTGCAAGGCGCTGCTCTAGAGCGAACAGTGCCTGAGCGCAGCGGGCCTGAACCCGGCTGGCCATATTGGTCACCTGGAGGATTTCTTCGTAGTCCTCGTTTTGCACCAGCGCCAGATCCTCGGCGTGTATATCGGTAGGTGATACAGCACTAGCAACCAGCTTGCCGTCGAGAAAGTCGGCGATGCTTTGGGAGATGCTCAGGTGATAGTGGCGTTCAATCTGCGGGCGCAATGTGCGGATGCTGCGCATGCTTTCGAAGAACAGTGCCTGAACCTGATTGTTCTCCGCTTTCTCTGCGCATTGGAAGAGGGTGTCGTCGACCAGGGCGAAGGTGCGCGCCAGGTTGTCCGCCAGATGATTGAGTACCAGCTTGCGACAGCTTTGCGCCAGCTCACTGAAGCGTGGCTGAATGCCTCGGCTTGCCAGTGTGCGCGAACCATTTTGGGGTGGCGGCGGCGTGCCTTGAGTGGTCATCGGTATTCCTGGGTGAGACCTCACTGCGGCGCTTCAAACAGTGCAGGTATTCGGTGAAGGTATAGCAAATGGCCATTCTTTCGCAAAGCATTGTCATAAAAGCAATTTAGGGGGTTGACAGCTGCTCGCGGAACCGTAAAATGGCGCGCCTCAGCTACGGCGACTGGCGAAAGCCAAACGCTAATAGCAGAGACTGAAAGAAGCATAGTTCCGCGATAGCTCAGTCGGTAGAGCAAATGACTGTTAATCATTGGGTCCTGGTTCGAGTCCAGGTCGCGGAGCCAATCTTTCCTTCGGGGTGTAGCGCAGTCCGGTAGCGCGCCTGCTTTGGGAGCAGGATGTCAGGAGTTCGAATCCCCTCACCCCGACCATTTTTGGGTCGTTAGCTCAGTTGGTAGAGCAGTTGGCTTTTAACCAATTGGTCGTAGGTTCGAATCCCACACGACCCACCATTTCAAGCTCTGCTTGAGTAAAAAACCCGCCTAGTGCGGGTTTTTTGCTTTCCGGGCTATGCAGATAACATTTCTGAAGCCATCTATTAGGGGGCGCCGAGTTCTCACCCGGCGCCCCTTTTAGATTAATGCAGCTTTAGTCGCGGATCGGTACTGCGCCCGATACGGTCGCTAAGCATCAGCAGCAGGGTGCGGAAGGGGCCATAAAGCGCCATCTGGTGCATGCGATACAGCGATATGTAAAACATGCGAGCAAGCCAGCCTTCCAGCTTCACGCTGCCCATCAGGTTGCCCATCAGATTGCCAACGGCGCTAAAGCTCGACAGCGAGATCAGCGAGCCGTAGTCCTTGTAGGTGTAGGTGGGCAGCGGCTGGTTCTGCAGGCGTAGGGTGAGTGATTTGACCAGTAGCGAAGCTTGCTGGTGAGCCGCCTGCGCACGCGGCGGTACATTGCGCTCGCTGCCATCACCCATCGGGCAGGCGGCGCAGTCGCCGAAGGCGAAGATGTTCTCATCGCGGGTGGTTTGCAGGGTCGGCGTGACAACGAGCTGATTGATCCGATTGTTTTCCAGGCCGTCGAGATCCTTGAGAAAGGCCGGCGCGCGGATGCCTGCGGCCCAGACTTTGAGGCTTGCTGGAATCTGCTCGCCGCTGGCGGTGAGCAAGCCATCGGCAGTGACTTCTTTCACCGCTGCGTTGGTCATCACGGTTACGCCGAGCTTCTGCAAGGTGCGGTGAACGGGGGCGCTGATGCGTTCCGGCAGTGCCGGCAGTACGCGCGGGCCCGCTTCGATCAGGGTGATGCGCATGTTCTCGGGGCGAATGCGATCCAGTCCATAGGCTGCCAACTGATGGGCGGCGTGGTGCAGTTCGGCTGCCAGTTCCACGCCGGTGGCGCCGGCACCGACGATGGCGACGCTGATCTGATCGTTGTCGCCGTTGCCGGCATGGGCGCGCAGGTAGTGGCTGAGCATCTTGCGGTGGAAGCGCTCGGCCTGTTCGCGGGTGTCGAGGAAGATGCAGTGGTTGGCCGCCCCTTCGGTGCCGAAGTCATTGGTGGTACTGCCTACCGCGATCACCAGGGAGTCGTAAGCGAGTTCGCGTGCGGGTACCAGTTCGCGGTTGTCCTCATCCAGCGTTGCGGCAAGCTGGATGGTTTTGCGTTCGCGATCCAGTCCACTCATGCGGCCGATCTGGAACTCGAAGTGGTTCCATTTCGCCTGAGCAACATAGTTGAGCTCGTTCTCCGTGGAGTTCAGCGAGCCGGCGGCTACCTCATGCAGCAGCGGTTTCCAGATGTGCGTCAGGTTGGCGTCGGCAAGGGTGATATGGGCTTTACCGCGCTTGCCCAGGGTTCTTCCCAGGCGCGTAGCGAGTTCCAGGCCGCCGGCTCCGCCGCCAACGATTACGATTCGATGGGTCATCGATACTTCTCACAAGGCTAAAAAAACGGTGTTGAGTCCGGGCGAGCAAGGCTCAAAGCGCCAGGCGACTCAGGAGTGTGGCTCGGCCGGCCGGGTAAAGCTGACGCACGGTACGATGCTGAGAGCCACTCAGGTATTCATCGACTCGACGTTGATCGCCAAGGTTCAATCGGCCGGGCATGCACGCCTCGCATAATGCGCTCAGTCTAGCAGGGCGCCACTGAGCGCGGATCGCGATATAAGGCTGGTTGCCGCTATTCGAATTGTTCCAGAGGCTCGACCTCAAGCGAGTCGCTCAGGCGGATAATCCCGCCGTGCAGTACACGTGCGGTGATGCCGCCATGGCCGCGCACGGCCTGGAAAGTCCCGAGGCCCAGGCGCTCCTCCAGGCGTGCACAGGGTTGGCACCAGCCGGTGGTTTCCAGAATTGCCTGGCCAATACGAAAGCGCCGACCCTTGAGGCTGAACAGGTTGATACCGCTGATGGCGATATTGCGCCTGAGATCCTCTGGCCTTATCGCTTGCTGGGGATCGCGGCCCAGCAGTGCGCTGACAACGGCCAGGTGCTCCCACTGAATCAGCGTGACCTGTCGTGCATTGCGCGGTCCTGGGCGAGCGTGATCGCCGGTCAGCCCTGCTTCGCGGCGTGCTTCCACGGCCTCGAGTGCGAGCATCTCACCACGCGATTGCGGGCGCACGCCGATCCAGCGCACTTCTCCGCGTTGCGGCACGGCGGCGATCAGGGCTTGCAGTGGGCTCATTGAGGCTCCGTTACGTGTGCCGTTCTGTCAGGTGAGCCGGTGAGCGGTAATTCAATCAATGCTGGCGTGGCGGCAGGTCATCGGAAAAAAGATCATCTTCCAGCTCATTTCCGGGAATGGCATGTTCTTCCGAAGCCCAGGCGCCAAGATCGATCAGTTTGCAGCGCTCGGAGCAAAAGGGTCGGCTCGGGCTTTGCGGGCCCCATTCCACTGGGGCGGCGCAGGTCGGACAGGCGACGAGGGTAGGGGTGCTCATGGTTGGCCTCCATTCAAGGTCAGATAAAAGGCATGCAGGCGTTCGACTTCGCTTCTTATCCACGCCATGTCACGGTCGTTGCTCAGTACGTCATTGGCGTGGCGCAGGCGTTCCTCGCGTGTCGCCTGAACGGCCAGAATGGCCTGCACCTGTTCAGCCGACAACTGATCGCGGCGCATGGTGCGCTCGATCTGCAGTTGCTTGGGCACATCGACCACCAGCACGCGCTGTGTCAGCTTGTATTGGCCGGACTCGATCAGCAGCGGCGACACCAGGATCGCATAGGGCAATTTGGCGGTACTCAGGAATAGTGCCACCTCCTGAGCGATCAGCGGGTGCAGTAGATTTTCCAGCCAGCGGCGCTGTGCGGGATCTGCAAAAACTCGCTCGCGTAGTGCCGAGCGATTCAGCTGGCCGTCCGCTTGCAAAACCTGCTCGCCAAAATGTTCGGCAATGGCCGCTAAGGCCGGTCGGCCAGGCTCCACGACCCAGCGTGCTGCCTGGTCTGAGTCGATCAGATCAACGCCCAGTGCGACGAAATGCTCGGCAACGGCGCTCTTGCCACTGCCGATACCGCCGGTAAGGCCGAGCGTCCAGGGTTTCATGGTGTACGCGTGCCCATGCAATCAATAGGGGCGGCATTATAAAGGAGTGAGGGGGCTGTGGTGAAAGCCTTGGCTCTGCAAGGCCATATCCAGCAGAGCCCTAAGCGTCATCGACCAGTAGGCGCCAGCGTACCGGCCGTGACCTTTTCGCTAATTGAACCCTGCAAACTGCAAATAGCCATCGGTGATCTGCTTGCCCCAGAGCAGCGCGATAAACCCTGCAATGGCCAGGTAAGGGCCGAAGGGAATAGGCGTGCTGGTATTCGCATCGCGCATGCACAGCAGTATTACACCCAGCACTGCGCCGACCACCGAAGACAGTAAAATAGTCAGCGGCAAAATCTGCCAGCCACCCCAGGCGCCGAGCATGGCCAGCAACTTGAAATCGCCGTAACCCATGCCTTCCTTGCCGGTAACCAGCTTGAATAGCCAAAACACCGACCACAAGCTCAGGTAGCCAGCTACTGCGCCCCACAGGGCATCTTCAAGGCTGGTGAACAGACCAAAGTGGTTGACGATCAAGCCCAGCCACAGCAGTGGCAGCACCAAGGCGTCGGGTAAGAGCTGATGATCCGCATCGATCAGGCTCATGGCCAGCAACCCCCAGGCCAGTAGCAGCATGCCGCCTGCTTGCCAGCTAAAGCCAAAATGCCAGGCGCTGTAAGCCGATAGCAGTCCGCAGCTTAGCTCGACCAGTGGGTAGCGCAGGCTGATTTTCGCCTTGCAGCCCGAGCACTTGCCACGCAGAAAGAGATAGCTGATAACCGGGATATTCTCCCAGGGGCGAATTTCGTGCTTGCAGTGTGGGCAACTGGAGTGGGGGAGTACCAGATTGTAGGTTTCGCCCTCCGGCTCCGCCGGCAGCTCCAGTACTTCACGCGCTTGCGTGCGCCAGTCACGGTGCATCATTTTGGGCAGACGGTGGATAACGACGTTGAGAAAACTGCCGACCAGCAAGCCGACAGCTAGCGAGCAGAAAACAAAGGCTGGCGTATTGCCGGCCAGGAAGTCGATTACGGGCATGGATTAAACAACGCCACCCAATTGGAAAATTGGTAGGTACATAGCGATGATGAGGCCGCCAACCAGGACGCCCAGAACCGACATGATTAGCGGCTCCATAAGTGCCGTAAGGCCATCCACCGCATTATCCACTTCCGCCTCGTAGTAACTGGCCACCTTGTCGAGCATGCTGTCGAGAGCGCCAGATTCCTCGCCAATTGCCGTCATTTGCACGGCCATGGCCGGAAACGCGTTAGTCGAGCGCATCGAAAAATTCAGCTGCATTCCGCTGGTGACATCCTGTTTAATCTTGTTGACGGCGTTTCGAAATACAACGTTACCCGTGGCGCCTGCTACCGAATCTAAGGCCTCTACCAGAGGTACACCGGCTGCGAAGGTGGTAGAGAGTGTTCTCGCATACCGTGCGACTGCAGCCTTGTAAACGATATTGCCTACGATGGGCGCCTTCAGTACGGTGCGATCTAGTGCATCTCGAAATTTCTCCGAGCGTTGTTTGGCCTGCATGAATGCGTACCCAGCAGCTACAAAAATTATCAGGACGATGAACCACCACTGCTGTAGTGCCTCAGATATACCGATAACAAACAGTGTGAAGGCCGGTAGCTCAGCTCCAAAGCCTGCAAAAACTTCCTGGAATTGAGGCACCACTTTAATCAGCAAGATACAGGTGACAATTACTGCAACCACAACCACTGCGATTGGATAGTTCATTGCCTTTTTGATTTTTGCCTTGAGTGCTTCTGTCTTTTCCTTGTACGTGGCGACCCGATCAAGCAATGTTTCCAGTGCACCGGACTGTTCACCTGCCTCGACGAGATTGCAGAACAGGTCGTCGAAATATTCCGGTTTTGTCCGCAGTGCTGCGGCGAAGCTATTACCCGCAGCAACATGTTGCTTCAGCTCATCTACCAGCTTACGCATGCTGGGTTTTTCAACCCCATCGGCGATAATGTCGAACGACTGAAGCAGCGGTACGCCGGCCTTCATCATGGTGGCCATCTGTCTTGCGAACAGAGCAATATCCAGCGGTTTGACCTTCTTACCGCTACCGCTAAGGCTGATGCCCTTCTTACGCACTTTGGTTGGGTTGATGCCTTGCTTGCGCAATTGCGCCTTGACCAAGGCAGGGTTTTGCCCGTTGAGTTCGCCTTTGATGCTGCTGCCCCTACGATCCTTACCTTCCCAGATAAAGGTGCTGGTCTTGGGCGCTTTTGCTGCTGCCATGGTTAATCCTTGGTCACGCGGTTGACTTCCTCAAGGCTGGTAACGCCTTGCATGGCCTTCAGCAGCGCTGAAGTACGCAGGTCGTTGAAGCCGTCTTTTCGCATCTGTATGGAAATATCGATGGAGTTGCCTTCCTCCATGATAATCCTCTGCAGGCTCGGCGTGTTTTTAACCACTTCATAAATACCGACACGACCTTTGTAACCGTTCTTGCAATTTTCACAGCCAACCGGGCCGTAAATTTTGAAGGTTCCAAGCTTGTCCTGGGGGAAACCTTCCTCCAGCAAAGCCTCGTCAGGAATCGGTATTTCTTTCTTGCAGCTATTGCAGAGCTTACGCGCCAAGCGCTGGGCAATGATCAGGTTTACCGAGGTGGCGATGTTGAAGGAGGGCACGCCCATATTGCGCAAACGGGTCAGGGTTTCCGCTGCGCTGTTGGTGTGCAGGGTCGACATCACCATATGGCCGGTCTGTGCGGCCTTGATAGCAATGGAGGCCGTGTCCAAGTCGCGAATCTCGCCGACCATGATGATGTCAGGGTCTTGGCGCAGGAACGCACGCAGTGCCTGAGTGAAGTCCATGCCCTGCTTGGGGTTGACGTTGACCTGATTGATCCCTTCCAGGTTGATCTCCACCGGATCTTCCGCCGTGGAAATATTCACGTCCGGGGTATTGAGGATGTTGAGGCCAGTGTAGAGAGAGACCGTTTTGCCAGACCCTGTTGGGCCCGTTACCAGAATCATTCCCTGTGGTTGCTTGAGTGCAGCCATATATAGGTCTTTCTGGCTTTCCTCGTAGCCCAGGGCATCGATCCCCATTTGCGCGCTGGAGGAATCGAGAATCCGCATCACGATCTTCTCGCCCCACAGGGTGGGCAGAGTGTTGACGCGGAAATCGATGGACTTGCTTTTGGATATTTTCATCTTTATACGGCCGTCCTGCGGCTTGCGCCGTTCGGAGATGTCCAGGCCAGCCATAACCTTCAAACGTGCAGATATACGCGGTGCCAACTGAATCGGCGGGCGTGCCGTCTCATGCAGAATGCCGTCGGTACGAAAACGCACGCGGTAAGCTTTTTCATAGGGTTCGAAGTGGAGATCGGATGAGCCGCCTTTGATCGCATCGAGCAGCATTTTATTGACGAAGCGCACCACTGGCGCATCATCAGCATCCTGGCCGCTGCCATCGTTGATCTTCTTGTCATCTTCGACCGACTCGGTCTCTAGGCCATCGAGATCTACATCGCCCAGATCGTCCAAGCCGCTATGGGCGGTATCGAAGAACTTATCGATGGCATCGCCCAGCTTGTCATCCTCGACCAGCAGCGCTTCCGTGGAAAGGCCAGTACTGAACTGAATGTCCGTGACGGCTTGATGATTTGACGGGTCTGATATACCTACGAACAACTTGTTGCCACGCCGCCAAAGGGGCAATGTTCGATGCTGGCGGACAAGCTTTTCGCTGACTAGATCCTTGGGCTGACTTTCCTTGTCCAGTGCGCTGAGGTCGAAATAAGCTACGCCAAACTGATCTGCGGCTAGCTCCGCGAGCGCGCGACTCTTTACCAGTTTGTTCTGTGCAAGGTAGGTGACCAGCGACAGTTTATTGCGCTTGGCCTGCGCTTGCGCCTGCTGAGCGGCCTTCTCGTCCAACAGCTCAGCCAGTACCACCTGCTTGGCCAGGCCGGAAAGTGGAATGTTCTCGCTCATGGGCACCTCACGTCTTTGAATGGGTGCGTTATAGCGCAGATGCCGTGGGCTGCCAAACGGCCGGCAGCAATATGACGAAAAATGTCACAAGCTGCGCAACAGCGCTAGAGGGCTCGGGCTTTTAATGTGCTCTAGATCCGCGCTTCTTTTGATTCCTTTAGTTATGCTCCCCACAACGTTAGGTTTCGGGAAAGTTGGCATGGCTTCTGCTTTCTGTTTGGCAGGCTTGTCTGCCTGACCTTAACACTGGAGATACACATGAAAGCTCAAATGCAAAAAGGTTTTACCCTGATCGAACTGATGATCGTTGTTGCGATCATCGGCATCCTGGCTGCTGTTGCAATCCCTGCCTACCAAGATTATACCGTTCGCTCGAACGCAGCTGCTGCTCTGGCCGAAGTTACTCCTGGTAAAGTAGGCTTTGAGCAAGCTATCAATGAAGGTAAGACGCCGTCGTTGACCTCCACCGATCAAGGTTACATTGGTATTTCCTCCTCTACCTCGTACTGCGATGTTACTCTGACTACAACTGCTCCGTTTGCGATTACTTGCGCCACTAAAGGTGGTAATGCTACCAACTTTAATACAAAGAACATTGTTCTGACTCGTACCGCAAATGGTGTGTGGGGCTGTACCAGTACTTTGGATGTCAAGTACAAACCAGGCAAGTGCTCTTGATCTAGTTTGTTGCTGAGGCCTCTTTAAGAAAGAGGTTTAGAGAGCGGCTTATGTCGCTCTTTTTTTTGGGTGGTTAATGTGTTTAAAGATTTTTTTGCTCCTCTTTTAGTACTCGTATCAATTTGCTTTTTCTCTAGCACGGCTGTGGTTTATTGGTTTTTTTCTAATAGCTGGCTTGAGCAACAGCGTATTTTCCAATTGCTGTTGCTTCTGGTTGTGTTATCAGTATTTTTGGTTCTTGGTCGGGCGCGCCTAGACGAAAAGCTTTGCGTGCCTTGGATGCTCGTTTTTATGCTCGGTGCTGTTTCATCAATTTTCGCGCAATATCCAATCTATGGGTTTTATGAATGGTCTAAAGCGGTTGGGTTGTTTTTCTTGGTTTTGACGGGAGGAACTTTTTTTTCTGAGAAAAGATGGCTGGTGGCGGTGCTGTTTGTTGCGAGCATTCTGTGCTTTTTACTGGCGTACCAATTTATATTATTTTACCTGATGGCGTTTGTTAGTGGCGAGCTCGATCTGAATCCCTATGTCTTGTATCCAGGGTTTGATAATCCTAGGTTTTATTCTCAAGTTGTAATTATTCTGTTGCCGTTACTTGTGTGCTTGGCTGCTTTATGCGCTGAGAAAGGTCGGCGTTCAGTTGCTTGTTTTATTTTTTTTGTCTGCATAGTTCAATGGTCGCTTCTGATCGCCTTGGCAGGGCGTGGTTCTTGGCTTGCTGTGGCTCTCGCAAACTTAATAGTTCTATTGTTCTTTAATCGTTTCCGGAAGTTTTTATTACTAAACTTGTATGCGGTGATTGGAGGCTTTCTTTTATATCTGTTAATGTTTTTTTTGATTCCATGGTCTCTAGGACTTACGCATGATTTCCCCTCTGGCTTGCGAGGTGGATTGTCCGCCCGTGATGTACTCTGGTCAAAAGCGCTAGAGATGACCTTCGCAAACCCATGGCTGGGTGTAGGCCCTATGCATTTTTCTGCGGAGTGGAACCATATTGCGGCTCACCCACATCAAATGGTGCTGCAGTGGGCGGCCGAGTGGGGCATTCCGGCAGCTTCTATCGCCATAACGTTGATTGCTGCTGGAATGTGGCGGGGATTTCAGCATATTCGAACATCAAGCAGGGCTCATGAGTTCGATGTGGCCGTGTGGGTCTCATTGTGTTCCGCTCTGGTACTCGCTCAGGTTGATGGTGTATTCGTTATGCCTTTTACCGAAGGGTGGCTCGCAGTTGTAGCGGGTGTAGCTTTGTCCCGCTGGAGCAAGAGTCAAGCGCCTTTCGGTGCACATATCGTTATGCTAAAGGTGCTTGCTCTGCCTGCCTTGCTTGTGATTGTTTTTCTGTTGATTGTGGATGTTCCCCATATTTACGAGAAACAAGTTCGATTTTGGGAGATTGAAAAGATTGGTAGTCCGCCAAGGTTCTGGGATCAAGGATGGATTCCCATGTAGCCAATTCAAGTAATGTTCTATTTTTTAAAGCTTTGAGGGTAGGTGCTTTGAGGAATATTGTAATTCGTGATTTTAGCTTGGTTGAGGTAATGACGGTTGTGACCCATCTCTCTGCCTTGTTATGAGAGTTATTTGCTTGGTTCACAAATAAAAAAGGCGCATGGCGAACTATTTTTTATCGAGAGAGGGGGGGCACAAGGTCGCGCCGCTATGAGTAATCCTGAGCTCGGTTATATGCCATCTAGTGTGGTCGTTTCCAGTACTATATGGCAAGGATTTAGCCAGATAGTACTGTTGTGTTTGGTGTTGTAATGGGCGCAGAAGCCAGTCGTTCGCTACTAATGGGGTAAAGACTTCAGAAGTTCGCGAGGTCGGAGGGTGGTGGCGATGCGATGGCGATTCCGATGTGGGGTGGAAAAATAGCTATCGTCCCAAAGGATGTTAATTCACTTCTCATGCATTGTTGATTTTTTTGAGGTTATTTTTCGTGCAGGATCGAATTAGGGCGTTTCTTGTTCATTTTTTCTTGTCAACCATTATTGTGTCGATAGCGATTTTTTTTGTTTGTTATTTATGGTATCCCGCTCCGCTGGGGAGAGCCATTGGTGTGTGGGATGTTTTACTTTTAATAGCGGTTGTAGATATCGTTCTGGGGCCGGTTCTCACATTTGTGGTGTTTGATAAGAGTAAAAGTAGCCTGTTTTGGGATTTGTCTTTTATAGCGTTGCTGCAGCTGTCTGCATTGTTTTATGGCGTTTGGACATGTTTTGAGGGGCGCCCGGCTTGGATCGTTTTTGACGAGAAAAGGTTTGAGTTGGTACGCGCATTAGACCTTGATCATCGCGGTCTTGATGAGGCGTTGCCTCGCTACCAAAAACCGAGTTCCTGGGGCGTGCAATGGGTAGCAGCTATAGAGCCTGCAGAGGTTAGTAAGAGAAACGAGATATTGTGGGAGTCTGCGTTAATTGGAGTTGAGCTTTCCATGCGCCCGGAATTTTATCAAGAGTTGAGTGCCGCAGAGCTTACTATCTCTTCGGCTATGAGAGGTCTTGAAGAGTTGAAGCTATTCAATAAACCTGGTGATGTCGCGATTGCTCTTAGAAAATGGCCAAAAGCGCAGGCATGGTTACCTTTGAAGGCAAATAAACACTCAATGACTGTACTGCTAGATGACCATAGTAAGCCACTGGGGGTAGTTGATCTAAAGCCTTGGGACGAGTGACAGCTTTTTAGTTGCACTATCTCCGTATGGCGTGTGACCTTGAAATGCGTTAGTCGTATTATCGCGATATGACGGGGGCGTAGGATGGATTAGCCGAAGGCGTAATCCGTCGGCTACCGCGAACCTGCTGCCCCCCTCCCCGACTTGTGCGGGGCTGCTTGGAGTTTGTTTTGTGCCGGGTTCTGGCGGCGGATAACGTCTTTGGCTAATACGCCCTACGATCTGAATCGTAGTCTAGTGTTGAGCGGTGTGATCCCTAGAGGCAAGTGCAGAGAATCCGCCAGACATGCCGTCTAACGCGCAAAAGAACCGGCTCTAAGTGGGCCGGTTCTTTTATATCCCGACTTCACGTATGCACCAATCAATGATGCTCGCGTGTCGCGCGGAATTTCACGTCGGGCCAGCGTTCTTCCATCAGGCTCAGGTTGACGCGGGTGGGCGCCAGGTAGGTGAGGTGGCCGCCGCCGTCGAGAGCGAGGTTTTCTACGGCCTTGTTGGAAAATTCTTCCAGCTTCTTCTTGTCGCTGCATTCGATCCAGCGGGCTGACCAGACGGTGATCGGCTCGTAGCCGCACTCGACCTTGTATTCCTCTTTCAGGCGGCTGGCGACCACGTCGAACTGCAGCACACCGACGGCGCCGAGGATAATGTCGTTGCTGCGTTCGGGGAAGAACACCTGGGTCGCGCCTTCTTCGGCGAGCTGCTGCAGGCCTTGGCGCAGTTGCTTGGACTTGAGTGGATCCTTCAGACGTACGCGGCGGAATAGTTCCGGAGCGAAGTGCGGAATACCGGTGAAGCCCAAGGTTTCGCCTTCGCTGAAGGTATCGCCGATCTGGATGGTGCCGTGGTTGTGCAGGCCGATGATGTCGCCGGCCCAGGCTTCTTCGAGCATTTCACGCTCGGAGGAGAAGAAGGTCAGGGCGTCGCCGATGCGCACGTCCTTGCCGGTGCGCACGTGGCGCATCTTCATGCCTTTCTCGTACTTGCCCGAGCAGATGCGCATGAAGGCGATACGGTCGCGGTGCTTGGGATCCATGTTCGCCTGGATCTTGAACACGAAGCCGGTGAATTTCTCTTCAACTGGCTGCACGGTGCGCTCGTTAGCGACGCGGGCCAACGGGCGCGGTGCCCAATCGACTACGGCATCGAGCACATGGTCGACCCCGAAATTGCCCAGCGCGGTGCCGAAGAACACCGGGGTCAACTGACCATTAAGAAATTCTTCCTGATTGAATGTGTGGCAGGCGCCCTGTACCAGCTCCAGTTGCTCGACGAAGCGCTCGTACTCATCGCCCAGGTGGGCACGGGCTTCGTCGGAGTCGAGTTTCTCGATGATCTTGGTCGCGGTGCGCTCGTGGCCATGGCCCGGCGTATAGACGATGATGTAGTCATCGGCGAGGTGGTAAACGCCTTTGAAGTCGCGGTAGCAACCGATCGGCCAGGTGATCGGCGCGGCCTTGATCTTGAGAACCGCCTCGATCTCGTCGAGCAGCTCGATAGGGTCGCGGATATCGCGGTCCAGCTTGTTGATGAAGCTGACGATTGGCGTGTCGCGTAGCCGGCAGACGTCCATCAGGGCGATGGTGCGTGGCTCGACACCTTTACCGCCGTCGAGCACCATCAGCGCCGAGTCCACCGCGGTCAGGGTGCGGTAGGTATCTTCCGAGAAGTCTTCGTGGCCGGGGGTGTCGAGCAGGTTGACCATGTGCTCGCGATAGGGGAACTGCATCACCGAGGTGGTGATGGAAATCCCGCGCTGCTTCTCCATCTCCATCCAGTCGGAGGTCGCGTGGCGGTCGGACTTACGCGACTTGACCGTACCTGCAACGGCGATTGCCTGCCCCATCAGCAGCAGCTTCTCGGTGATGGTGGTTTTACCGGCGTCGGGGTGCGAAATGATGGCGAAAGTACGGCGCTTGGCGACTTCGGCGGCCTGAATGGTCATGGATACGTGCCTGCTTGAAAGCGTTGGCGGGCCGAGTAAGCCCGTAAAAAGGCGCGATTATAGCGGTAATGCAACGGCACTGGGGGCATCTGCAGTGCCGCAAACGGACGCTTGTCGGTAGGATCACCTCTTTATTCAGGTTCGAGGTCACTCATGGTACGCCGGGTTCTGCGCAGCATCATGATTGGCGCCTTGGGGCTCACGTGTTCTGTCGCCCAGGCGAGCCTGCCCGAGTGTCACATCCGTTTCCCCAATGGCATGAGCTTGGCTTTGCCGCTTGCAGCGACAACGGAAGCGCGCACGGTGGGGCTGTCTGCCCGTGACGACATCGGCAGCGGCATGCTCTTCGCCTGGCCGGAGGAGGGGATGCGCGAGCTGTGGATGAAAGACACCCGTGTGCCGCTTTCGGCGGCCTTCATCGATGCCCGCGGCGTGGTACGCAGAGTGGTCAATATGCAGCCCTATAGCCTGCAACGGCATGGCTCGAAGGAGCCGGTGCGCTACATCATCGAAGTGGGCAAAGGCGGCTTCGGCGAACTTGGTGTGGTGGTGGGGAGCCGCGTCGGGATCGATTGCCCACAGGGTGGGTAAGACGTTAAACAGCTGAAAAGACGGCGCACATATTTGGCTGATCCTTTTGATCGGTAATTCGGCTGACAGTCCCGTAGGCGCTGCTGTTACACTATCACCCCTCGCAAATTCGCATCCTTTCCGATACCAGGAGCATCCGGTGCCTGTCGTGTTCGTCGCCGCCTCCCAACTGCCGACCCCGTTCGGCGTGTTCACCATGCATGGCTTTCTCGAAGAGGCCACTGGCAAGGAGCATGTCGCTCTGACCTTCGGCGATGTGGCCGACGGCGAGCCGGTGCTGGGGCGCTTGCATTCCGAGTGCCTGACCGGCGATGCGTTGTTCAGCCTGCGCTGTGATTGCGGCTTCCAGCTGGAAGGTGCGCTGCGCGCCATCTCCGAAGAGGGGCGCGGCGTATTGCTCTACCTGCGCCAGGAAGGCCGCGGTATCGGGCTGCTCAACAAGATCCGTGCGTACGAGCTGCAGGACGCTGGCGCCGATACCGTCGAAGCCAACGAGCGCCTGGGCTTCGGCGCGGACATGCGCGACTACGCGATCTGCCTGCCGATGCTGCAGCATTTGGGCATCTCTTCGCTCAAGCTGATGACCAACAACCCGCGCAAGGTCAAGGCGCTGGGCGACATGGGCATTCCAGTGGCCAATCGCGTGCCGCTGCAACTGGGCCAGAACCCGCACAACAGCAAGTACCTGGCCACCAAGGCCGGTAAGCTCGGGCACATGCTCGGCAAGCTGCACCAGGGTGAGGTCGAGCGGCCTTGACCCGTGCCGCGGTCAAGCGCCGGTTGGCCCTGCTCTGGTGGCGGCAACTGGCACTGACCCTGGCTCCGCTTCTGCTGATCAATTTTGCGTTTGGGGCTGGCCGCCAACCTGGTGTGCTGGCTATGCCGCTGTTCGTCGCGGGATTGGCCTCGCTGTTCGTCAGCCTGCCGCTGTTCGGCGGCTACAAGCGCGCCCTGTTCGCCACCGCCAAGGCGCTGGACTCGGCTGACGAGCCCGCCGCCTGGCTGACCCTGGCCGAGCGCCGCCGCGCTGCCTTTCTGGGCGCTGGGCTACCGGCCTGGATCGCCGCCCTCGCGGTTTTTGCAGGGCTGGAAGCCGTGCCACTGGTGTTGCTGGCTCTGGCCAGTGTTGTGCTGCTCTACCTCTATCGAATTCCCCGGCAGCTGGGCTGATGCTGCGCTTTTTACTTGCGCTGTTGATGATGCAGATGGCGCCGCTGTCGGCTGCCGAGCGTGTGGTCAGTCTGGCGCCATCGCTGAGTGAAATCGTCCTCGAACTGGATTCCGCCGATCTGCTGGTCGGCGTGCTCGATGGTGGCGAGCGCCCGGCGGCGTTGGCTCATCTGCCTTCCGTAGGGCGCTATGGCCAACTCGAAATGGAAACCCTGCTGGCCCTGCAACCCGATCTGCTGCTGTTGTGGCCGGGCAGTGTCAGCGCCGCGCAGCGCGAGCAACTGAAAGCCTTTGGTATTCCCATGTTGGTGCTCGAGCCCCACTCGCTGGATGAGCTGGCTCGGCAGTTCGTGGAGATCGGCGAACGTCTTGGCCGGGCGGAGCAGGGGCAGCGCCTGTATCAGCGCTTCGTTGCCGGGCTTGCCGAGTTGCGTGAGCGCTACCGCCGTGAGCGCCCCGTGCCCGTGTTCTATCAGGTGTGGGATGCGCCGCTGTATACCCTTGGTGGTGGGCAGGTCATCAGCGACGCGCTGCAGGCCTGCGGTGCGCGCAACGTGTTTGCCGATCTGCACCTGCCGGCCCCGCAGGTGAGCGTCGAAGCCGTGCTACAGCGCGATCCGGCGGTGATCATCGCCGGCGACCGCAGGCAGCTGCAGGCCTGGCAGCGATGGCCGCAGCTTTCAGCCGTGCAGCGCGAGCAGTTGCTGGTATTGCCGGACAAGGGCCTGGAGCGCCCCAGTTTCCAAATGCTCGACGCCACAGCCAGGCTCTGCGAGCTGCTGGCCCCCACTCGGTGATGGCCGTCACAACGCCGCTGTCACCGGCAAGCGATGACGCTGGTAAAGCGTGCTGGCAACTGGCAGATTGTCTGCCTTCCTGGTTGTTGCAGATGTTATGAAAGCCCCTGTCTCCCCTTGGTTTTCCCCCGCCAGCGCAGTGATCGTTGGCGCCGCGCTACTGTTGGTCTTCCCGCTGAAACTGCTGCCGAGCCTGCTGGCCGGTTTGCTGGTGTTCGAGCTGGTCAACCGTCTGGCGCGTCCCATGCAGCGGCTATTCGCCGGGCAGCTCGGGCGTTTGCTGGCGGTTGGCCTGCTCAGCGTGCTGGTGATTGCCGTGCTCGGGTTGGTGTTCGCCGGTGGTTTTTCGCTGGTGATGCACGAGCTGAATAACCCCGGGCGGTTGATGGGCAAGTTGCTTGGCGTGATCGACCGCGCCCGCGAGCAGTTGCCGGAAGCGCTGGTGGCTTATCTGCCAGCCAACGTCGACGATATCCGTATCGCACTGCACGACTGGTTGCGCGGGCACATCAGTGAGCTGCAACTGCTCGGCAAGGGCGCGGTGCACATGTTCGTCACCATACTGATCGGCATGATTCTCGGCGCGGTGATCGGCCTGCAGAACGTCCCTGAACCGAGCCAGCTCAAGCCGTTGGCCGGTGCGTTGCTGATTCGTGTCGGACATTTTGTCGATGCCTTTCGCAACGTGGTGTTCGCGCAGATCAAGATATCCCTGCTCAATACCACCTTCACCGCGATTTTCCTGATGGGTGTGCTACCGCTATTCGGTGTGCACCTGCCGCTGACCAAGACGCTGATCCTCATCACCTTCGTGGCCGGCTTGTTGCCGGTGGTCGGCAACCTGATCTCCAATGCGGCGATCTTCGTGGTCGGCCTGTCGCTGTCGATCTGGGTAGCACTGGGGGCGCTGGCCTACCTGATCGTTATCCACAAGGTTGAATACTTCCTCAACGCCCGTATCGTCGGCGGCCAGATCAAGGCGCGCGCCTGGGAGCTGCTGCTGGTCATGCTGGTGTTCGAAGCCGCGTTCGGCATTGCCGGCCTGGTCGCCGCGCCGGTTTACTACGCCTACCTGAAGAGCGAGCTAAAGGCTCAAGAGTGGGTCTGACTCGTGCTCGATGATGTGCCGGGCTCTACATTCGTAGCCCGTGGTTGAGCGCAGCGATACTCGAGAGAAGGTAACCTGGGTATCGCTTCGCGCAACCCAGGCTACGAGTCTTTGACTTTCGAAAGCGACCTCTCTGTAGGAGCCCGCTTGCGGGCGAACCCGCGATCCGCAGCCTGACTCAAGCGTGCCGTTTCCTACGAGCCTGCCGCGCTAGTGCGCAACGGCGTTGAACTTGAACGCAGCGGCCTGACCGAAGACTGGCGCGCCGGGTGATGCGCTGTTGCCGCCGAGGCTTTCCTGGCGGCTGAGTCTGCTGGCGGTTTTGTGCAAGTCGAGCACCAGTTGCGCCAGTGACTGTGCTGCCTGCAGCGTTTCATCGGCGCTCTGGCTACTGCGCTCGGCGGCCCCGGTTATTGCCTGAGCCTGCCCGTTGACGGCCTGCACCTGACTCAGTTGCGACTTCATGGCCTGGCTGATCTGGTCGAGTCGCCCCTGCATGCCTGCCACTTCCTGCTGAATGCGCTCGAGTGCATCGGTGGCTTCGCTCGAGCGGGTCACGCTGCGTTGCGCGGCTTCCTGGCAGCTCTGCATGGCGGTCTGAGTATCGAGTGTCTGCTGGCGCACGCTGCCGAGGGTCGTGGCGATCTCTTCGGTGGCCTGGGCGGTTCGCCTGGCCAGGTTGCGCACTTCGTCGGCAACCACCGCGAAACCGCGCCCGCTGTCGCCTGCCCGAGCAGCCTCGATGGCGGCGTTGAGGGCAAGCAGGTTGGTCTGCTCGGCAATGCTGCGGATCGCTTCGGTGATGTGCTGGATTTCCTCGGTCTTTTGGCTCAGGGCTTCGAGTGCCTGGCTCGATTGCTCGATGCGGCTGGCCAGTTGCGCGACATCTTCGGCGTTCTGCTGCACGGCCGCGCCACCTTTCTGGGTCATGGCCAGGGCCTGGCGCGAGGCGCTTTCGCTGTCGACGATATGCTGGGTGGCTTCGCCGATGCTGTGGTTGACGTCGAGCATCGCGCGCGCCGTGGACACCGCCGCCGCCTGGCCCTGGGCCGCGCACAGGCTGGCGTTGGCTGACGTTCGGGTCAGCCCCGTAGACGTCTGCTGCAGGGCGCTGCCGGCAGTGACGATACCTTGCATGGTGTGATCCATCTTATCGACGAAACTGTTCACCCAGCCGGCCAGGGCGCCTGCCTCGTCACTGGAAAAACGCTCCAGTGCCAGTCGGTTACTCAGCGGCGCGCCACACTCAGCGGTATCCAGGAAGAAGTCCGAGAGCGACTGCAGCGTGCGGGTGCGGCGGCGCAGGCTGAAGGCCCAAAAACCGAACAGCAGTACGCCGGCTGCGGCGAAGGTCAGTGATGCGGCATGCTCTGGCAGATGCTGTTCCAGCAGCCATTGCAGGCCGCCCAGCAGGAACAGGCCGCCGAGCAACTGGCTGGACAGCGAATAGCTCAGGCTGCGCTGGCGGTAGACCTCTTCCAGATCGCCCTCGCACATCATGCCCCAGGTATCCGGTGAGCCGGGCAGACGCAGAGTCAGGCCGGCGCCGATCACCGGCACATGGCGGTAATCGGGATAGCCCGGGTAAAGCACGAACAGGTTGCTGCCATGGCGAATGGTTTCACGCACGCCAGGATGCAATTCGCCGCTCGCCGGCGCGGTGAAACGTAACTCGAATTCGGTGTGCTTCTGCACCCGGACGGTGCCGAAAGGCGTTTTCACGCCCTGTTTGAGGTTCTCGCCGCCGGTGAAGGCGCCATCCTCGAAGCGTGAGCGTGACAGGGCGGTTCCCGGGCTTATTTTCGGGTCATGGGCGCTTTGCACCATGAACAGGTAGTTGTCGCCGGAGTCGCGGTAGACGTGCCCAGCCTCGCGCTGAATCAGGTCGCTCATCACATCGTTGGGGATACGTGCGCACAGGCAACCGACCACTTGCCCGCCGTGGCTGAGTGGCTGGTGAAACAGCAGCGTGACGGCATCGTGGAACTTAGACGTGGTCGGCCCCAGTTGCTGGGTCAGCTCATCGATATAGGGGCCAAGCAGAAACTGCCCACTGAGGCCAGCCGCCAGAGCCGCGCCATCGTGGCGCTGGCCCTGGCGTGGCGCATGGGTCGAAGCGAGTATGCGTCCGGCGGTGTCGACCACGAACAGTTCGGACACTTCGGGCATATGCGCCAACGCCCGCTGCAGTACGGCATCCGGCAAGGCCGGCCACGCTGGGGTGAGTGCAGCACTCAGCAGTTCGAGCTCCTGCCAGTGCTGGCGTGCCCAGTTGGTGAGCAGGTCGACGCGGGTCAGCGCCAGGCCGGAGAAGGTCTTTTCGACCCGTTCGGCCTGACCGGCATTGAGCAACCAGGACCAGCGCATGGCCAGCTTGCCTGCCTTGCCGAACCAGGGCAGCCAGCGGCGCTCGCGGCCCTTGAAATCCATCTTGTGGCTACGCAACTGCATACGAGCTCCCGGCCGCTATCGGCGGTCCATACATGCTCAATCCCAACTGGAGATTACTGCAATATATGGGCCGACGATATATGCCGGTCGGGGGAGTATCAGCGTGCCAGTTTTGCTCGTATGGCCGCTTCGATCCCGGCTTCGTCCAGGCCACACTCGGCGAGCATCTGCTCGGGCCGGGCGTGCTCCACATAACTGTCGGGAAGGCCCAGGTGCAGCATCGGCGTCAGGGCGCCGCTCTGGGCGAGGAATTCGCTGACTGCGCTGCCTGCGCCGCCCATCACGCTGTTTTCCTCGATGGTGACCAGTAGCTCGTGGCTGGCGGCCAGTTCGCTGATCAGCGTTTCGTCCAGCGGTTTGACGAAGCGCATGTCGACCACCGTGGCGTTCAGCGTTTCGCCGACGCGTAGGGCTTCGGCCAGTTGCACGCCAAACACTAGCAGGGCGACGCCGCTGCCCTGGCGGCGGATCACGCCTTTGCCGATTGGCAGGGCGTTCAGCGCGCGGTCGATCGGCGCGTTCGGGCCGCTGCCGCGTGGGTAGCGCACTGCCGCCGGGCCGGCGAACTGGTAGCCGGTGGTGAGCATGTGGTGCAGTTCGTTCTCGTCACTCGGCGTCATGATCAGCATGCCGGGAATGCAGCGCAGGTAGGAGAGGTCGAAGCTGCCCGCGTGAGTGGGGCCGTCTTCGCCAACCAGGCCGGCGCGGTCGATGGCGAACAGCACATCAAGGTGCTGCACCGCGACATCGTGGATCAGTTGATCGTAGGCGCGCTGCAGGAACGTCGAGTAAATCGCCACCACCGGCTTGGCGCCTTCGCAGGCCATGCCGGCAGCGAGGGTCACCGCGTGTTGCTCGGCGATGGCCACGTCGAAGTAGCGATCCGCAAAGCGCTCGCTGAATGTCACCAGGTCGGAGCCTTCCTTCATGGCCGGGGTGATCGCCATCAGGCGCTCGTCGCTGGCGGCCATGTCGCACAGCCACTGACCGAACACGCTGGAGTACTTCGGCCCGGACGGTTTTTTCGCCTTGGCGGGCGCGTTGATCGGCTCCAGCTTGGTGATCGCGTGGTAGACAATTGGGTCGACCTCGGCAGGGGCGAAACCCTTGCCCTTCTTGGTCACTACGTGGAGGAATTGCAGGCCCTCCAGGTCGCGCATGTTGCGCAAGGTGGCCAGCAGGGTCGGCAGGTCATGGCCGTCGATGGGGCCGATGTAGTTCCAGCCCAGCTCTTCGAACAGCGTGCCGGAGACCAGCATGCCCTTGGCGTGCTCTTCGGTCTTGCGGGCGATTTCCCAGGCACCGGGCAGCTTGGACAGCACTTTCTTGCTGCCCTCACGTACGTTGGCATAGGTGCGGCTGGAGAGGATCTTGGCCAGGTAGTTGGACAGGCCGCCGACATTCTTGGAGATCGACATATCGTTGTCGTTGAGCACGACGAGCATGTTGGCTTTAACGTCTGCCGCGTGGTTGAGCGCTTCGAACGCCATACCCGCGGTCAGCGCGCCGTCACCGATCACCGCCACCGATTTACGTTTGCTGCCTTGGCGCTGGGCGGCGATGGCCATGCCCAGTGCGGCGCTGATCGAGGTACTGGAGTGACCGACGCCAAAGGTGTCGTACTCGCTTTCCGAGCGGCGCGGAAAGGCGGCGATGCCGTCCTTCTGGCGCAGGCTGCTCATGCGCTCGCGGCGGCCAGTGAGGATCTTGTGCGGATAAGCCTGATGGCCGACGTCCCACACCAAGCGGTCATCGGGGGTATCGAAGACGTAGTGCAGGGCGACGGTCAGCTCGATCACCCCGAGGCCGGCGCCGAAGTGCCCGCCGGTCTGGCCGACCGTGTAGAGCAGGTACTGGCGCAATTCGTCCGCCAGGGTCTCCAGCTCGGCCTCGCCAAGGCGGCGCAATTCATCCGGCGTGTTGGCGCGGTCGAGCAGCGGCGTCAGCGGGCGTTCGCGGGGAATCTCGTGGAAAGTCGTCGGCATCAGGCGAGTCGTTATAAGAATTCAAAGAATGGGGCAGTTTACCTGATGCGATGATCCGTGCCCAAGGTAGGTATGGGTCATCGCAGCGGTCGTGCCAGATGAGACAGCGAGGGCGTGGTTTCAGTTGCGCCTTTCTACGATGTAACGGGCCAGCTCGCGCAGGGGCTCGGCGGCATTATTGAACGGGCGCAGGGCATGCAGGGCCTGATCACGCAGTTCGAAGGCGTAACGCTTCGCCGCATCCAGGCCAAGCAGGGCCGGGTAGGTGGGCTTGTCGTTCGCTTGGTCTTTGCCCTGAGTCTTGCCCAGCGTGGCGGTATCGCTTTCCACGTCGAGGATGTCGTCTTGCACCTGAAAGGCCAGGCCGACGGCGCGAGCATAGGTGCTCAGCGCCGCCAGGGTGCGCTCGTCGGCGCGGCCGCTGGCCAGGGCGCCGAGGCGCACACTGGCTTCGATCAGCGCGCCGGTCTTGTGGCGATGCATCACTTCCAGAGCCGGCTGCTGCAGTTGTTGGCCAACCGAGCCGAGATCGATGGCCTGGCCGCCGACCATGCCGGCGGGGCCTGCTGCTTCGGCCAGTGCACTGAACATGCTCAGGCGAATTTCCGCGCTGTGCGGATTGCGCGTTTCGCTGGCCAGCACCGCAAAGGCCAAGCTCTGCAGGCCGTCGCCCGCAAGAATCGCCGTGGCCTCGTCGAAGGCCTTGTGCGTGGTCGGCTGGCCGCGACGCAGGTCATCGTCGTCCATGGCCGGCAGGTCGTCATGCACCAGGGAATAGGCGTGGATCAGCTCCACCGCGCAGGCCGCGCCGTCGGCCTGCTGCGCCGTGCCACCGAGGGCTTCGCAAGCGGCGTAGGCGAGCAGCGGGCGAATGCGTTTGCCGCCGTTGAACACGCTATAGCGCATGGCGGCATACAGGCGTTCGAGTTCGACACGCGGCGCCGCGAACAGCGGCTCCAGAGCTGCGTCGACCTGCTTCTGGCAGCGAGCCTGGTAGTTGGCGATCATAACGGCTCGTCCGTTTCGAACGGTGCCGCCTGCAGTTCACCATCGCGCTCGAGCAGAATCTGTACTTTCTGCTCGGCCTGAGTCAGCGAGGCCTGGCAATCACGGGTCAGGCTGATGCCTTGCTCGAAGGCGCTCAGCGACTCCTCCAGCGAAAGTTCGCCGTTTTCCAGGCGTTCGACGATGGTTTGCAGGTCGGTCAGGGATTGCTCGAAATCGAGCGCGGCTTTCTTACGGGCCATGGCGGGAATTCTCAGGCGGGGTTCGCGGTTCGGCGGGACACTAGCAGAGCCCCGGTTCGCGGGCAATCGACTACGGCGTAGCGTGGCTGTATCGATATACAGTATCGTGTCGGCTGTTAGCCACTTTTGTAGCCGTGCCCCATGCGTCTGTTTCTCTGCGAAAAGCCCTCTCAAGCCAAGGATATCGCCAGTGTGCTCGGTGCCACTCGGCGCGGCGACGGCTGCTGGCTGGGCAACGGGGTGACGGTGACCTGGTGCATCGGCCACCTCCTGGAAACCGCGCCGCCGGATGCCTACGACGCGCGCTACAAACGTTGGGTACTGGACGATCTGCCCATCGTGCCGCAGCAGTGGAAGATGCGCGTCAAACCCAAGACTGCCGCGCAGTTCAAGGCGGTCAAGCGGCTGCTCGGTGAGGCCGATGAACTGGTGATCGCCACCGATGCGGACCGTGAGGGCGAGATGATTGCCCGCGAGTTGCTCGACCATTGCCGCTACCGCGGATCGATCCAGCGCCTGTGGTTGTCGGCCCTGGACGATACGTCGATTCGCAAGGCGCTGGCTGCGCTCAAGCCCGGCGCCAGTACCTACAACCTTTATCAGTCGGCACTTGGTCGCTCGCGGGCCGACTGGTTGATCGGCATGAACATGAGCCGCCTGTTCACCCTGCTGGGGCGCAAGTCCGGGTATCAGGGCGTGCTGCCGGTCGGCCGCGTGCAAACGCCGACCTTGCGGCTGGTGGTGGATCGCGACCGCAGCATCGCCGCCTTCGTGCCCGTGCCGTTCTGGGCGATCGATGTGGGGCTCGACGGCAACGGCACGCCCTTTACCGCCCAGTGGCGTGCCCCTGAAGCGCAGTGCGACGAGCAGGGGCGCTGCCTGAAGCAGGAGGTCGCGCAGCGCGCCGCTGCAGATATCCAGGGCGCCGAGCAGGCGCTGTTGCAGCAACTGAAGACCGAGCGCATGCGCGAGGCGCCGCCTCTGCTCTTCGACCTCGGCACGCTGCAGCAGGTCTGCTCGAAGAAGCTCGGCCTCGGCGCCCAGGAAACCCTGGATATCGCCCAGAAGCTCTATGAGACCGACAAGCTGATCACCTACCCACGCAGCGACTGCGGCTATCTGCCGCTGAGCCAGCACGCCGAGGCGCCAGCCATTCTGGCCGCCCTGGGGCAGGCTGATCCGGGCCTGCGCGAGGTACTGGCGCATACCCAGGCACAGCGCCGCTCACGGGCCTGGAACGACGCCAAGGTCAGTGCGCACCACGGCATCATTCCTACCTTGGCCGCGGGTGGGCTGGCACGCTTGAGCGGCCGCCCGCGAGCCGTCTACGAGCTGATTCGCGCCCGCTACCTGGCGCAGTTTCTGCCCAACCATGAATATGATCGTACCCAGGCCGACTTCGACTGTGCCGGGCACAGCTTGCGTGCGGTCGGTAAGCAGATCGTCGAGCCCGGCTGGAAGCGGGCGCTGCCCGAAGCCCTGGCGCCAGCCAAGGGGCGTGAAGCTCCGGCGCCTCAGGCTTTGCCGAGCCTGCGCGAAGGGCAGCAGTGCGTGGTGCGGGAGGTTTCGCTGAAGGATCAGCATACTCAGCCGCCCAAGCCGTTCACCGAGGGCGACCTGATCCAGGCCATGAAGAACGTGGCACGGCTGGTCGAAGACCCACGGCTCAAACAGAAGCTCAAGGACACCACCGGCATCGGCACCGAAGCCACCCGCGCCGGCATCATCCAAGGGCTGCTCGACCGCGGCTACCTGATCAAGCAGGGCAAGACCCTGGCCGCCACCTCGGCGGCGTTCGGCCTCATCGACGCGGTGCCGCGGGCCATCGCCGACCCCGGCACCACGGCCATCTGGGAGCAGGCGCTGGACATGGTGCAGAGCGGCGAGATGCCGCTGGAAGAGTTCGTCGCCAAGCAGTCGACCTGGATGGGCAAGCAGATCGAGCGCTGCCTCGGCCTGCAACTGAATATCAGCGGCCCGCCTCCCAGCAAAGGCCGTGGTGCTCCCTGGAAGGGCAAGCGCAAGGCCGCCTCGCGTAAAGGTGCACCCGCCAAGCGGGCCGGCACTGGCGCCACAAAGGCCAAGCCGAAGTAGGCCGGTTGCTGGCTGCCCGGCGAGGGCGGTACTGGAGTAGAGCGTCCCCTGAGGTACTCCCAACGATCTGAAAGATGCCGCCCATCCGGTCTTTACGCGGGCGGAGTATTCCCAAAAGCAGATTTTCCGTTACCATCCGGCGCGTTGAATTTAATGAACAGGTTTCATTCGCCTGCTCGACGCCTGGACATACCCTTCCATTCGTCGATTTTTCTGAGGGTAATCCCTCTAGAACGGTGCATTTAGCCCTATCGATAGTTTGGGTTCGGCTCTCCTCGGGCTGGGCTGGTTGTGGAGTAAAACGAACATTCAAGCCGGTGGGCCGGGTTTTCTTCTGGCTACACCGCTGCAGTAATGGCTCAGAACGTCACGCGAGTGAGGCTGGGTCGTCCTCTGATTCAACCGGATGGATTTCGGCAAGGATTGTTGCCCGAGACCGGCCTACGCCGGATCCGGAAACGCTGATAGGGAACGCGATCACGACAACGCCTGCGTGTGGCAGGCCCGTTGCCGCGTTTCGTGCATCTGGAGCAGAGACGACCTGGCCTCAACGGTTTCCAGCAAAATCAATAAGAGGTAGTCCTTTATGGATGCGGTATCAGCCGACAAGGCAAAGCAGGAGCACGAGAGCAAGCTCAGTGCATCATTGAAGCCCCGGCACCTCACCATGATGTCGATCGCCGGTGTCATCGGCGGCGCGCTGTTCGTCGGCTCCGGCAGCGTGATCCACAGCGCTGGCCCAGCTGCCGTACTGGCCTACCTGGCCGGTGGCATTCTGGTGGTGCTGATCATGCGTATGCTCGGTGAAATGGCGACCTCCTCGCCGGACACCGGCTCCTTTTCCACCTACGCCGAGCGCGCCATCGGCCGCTGGGCCGGCTTCACCATCGGCTGGCTGTACTGGTGGTTCTGGGTCATTCTCATGGCCTGGGAGGCCTACGTAGCGGGCACCATCCTCAATGGCTGGTTCCCAGAAGTCAGCGTCAACGTCTTCGTACTGGCCACCACGCTGTTGCTGATCAGCATCAACTTCTTCAACGTCAAACACTACGGGGAGTTCGAGTTCTGGTTCGCGCTGATCAAGGTGGTGGCGATCATCTGCTTCCTGGTGGTCTGCAGCATGGCCGTGCTCAGCCTGTGGCCGACCGGTGAAGTGCGCGGCTTCAGCAACCTGACCGCCCAAGGCTTCATGCCCAACGGTATCCAGGCTGTAGTAGTGGCCATACTCGGGGTGATGTTCGCTTTTCTTGGCGCGGAGATCGTTACCATCGCCGCCTCGGAAGCCAAGGATCCGTCGACGCAGATCGTCAAGGCGACCAACTCGGTGGTCTGGCGCGTATGCCTGTTCTACATCGGCTCGATCTTCCTGATCGTCTGCCTGGTGCCATGGAACGACCCGCTGATGGCTCAGTCCGGCTATGGCTCCTACCGCCGTACCCTGGAGCTGCTGGGCATCCCGTATGCCGAGCTGCTGATGAACTTCGTGGTGCTGACCTCGGTGAGCAGCTGCATGATCTCGGCGCACTACACCGCCTCGCGCATGCTGTTCTCGCTGTCCACCCGTGGTGATGCACCGCGATTCCTGAAAATCACCCGCTCGGGGACTGGCGTGCCGGTGTTCGCGATCATCGCCTCCTGCTCGGTGGCCATCTTCGTGGCGCTGATCAACTTCAGCGAAACCCTGCGCCCGAAAGACGTGCTCGACACGTTGATGAACACCACCGGCATGATCGCCCTGCTGGTCTACCTGGTGATCGCCTTCTCGCAACTGAAGATGCGCCGCAAGCTGGAAACAGAAGGCAAGGACATCCGCCTGAAAATGTGGCTGTTCCCCTGGCTGACCTACCTGGTCATCGTGTTCATCGTCGGCTGCCTGGTGACCATGGCATTCGTAGAGGAATACCAGGTGTTGGTCATCTCCACTGGCGCGGCAGCGGCCGTCGTCGTGGCATTGGGTGTCATGGTTCACATGCGCGCTGCAAAGAAAATCGCACGCTGATCAGTTCGGTATGATTGGCAAAGGGGCGCACTCGCAAAGAGGCGCCCCTTTTTAATATCAATCGTTCATAGGCAAAGGAAGCAGATGAAAGAGTACAAGGTCGCTATCTATCAGGAAGGCATGCTGGGGTCGTTGTTGCTCGGCGCTGCCAAGGTCAATCCGCTGCGTTTTACCGAATTCCTCAACCGCAATGCTCGTGAAGGCTGGCGCGTGGTCACCATGGAAAAGGACATTCGCCGCATGTTGCTGCTGTGGCGCCGAGAGGCGTACGTGGTGGTGATGGAAAAGGACGTATGAAATTCGCCGGTGTCGGTGCGCTGCTGATTTTCGTCGGCTGGTCGTTGCTGGCTATCGTGCAGCTGTGGGCGGACGTGTTGGCTGCTGAACACTTCCTCAAGGTGACCATCACGGCGGGGATTCTGCTGCTGGTGCTTATCGCGGTACGTGGGTACAGCTCGGAGCGCAAGCTGAAGGATGACGGCTTTCTTGATGGCTGAGCAGTGACATGCCATGAATGAAAACGCGGGCCAAGGCCCGCGTTTTTCGTTTCTGCAATTAGCCGCTCAGCGCGCCGCCCAGCCATTGAAGCGCTCTTCGAGCTCTTCGCCGTGGTCGATCCAGAACTCGGCGTTCACCAGTTGGGCGCCGGCCATGTTGGCTTCGGCGGTTGGCAGCTGCGCCTGCACATCGGCGGGCAGTTGCGGCAGGGTCTGCTTGTGTACCGGGCCATACGGAATCTGGCTGGAGAACACCTTCTGGGTGTCCGCCTGGCTGGCGAACTTGATGAAACGCTCGGCCAGTGCCTTGTTCGGGCTGCCTTTGACGATGGCCCAGTGTTCCGGGTCGTACAGGCTGCCGTTCCAGGAAATCTTCAGGTTGGCGCCTTCCTTTTGGGCTACGCCGATGCGGCCGTTGTAGGCGGCGGACATGGCCACGTCACCGGCCAGCAGCCATTGCGGCGGCTGGGCACCCGCTTCCCACCACTGGATGGAGGATTTGATGGCGTCCAGCTTCTTGAAGGCGCGGTCGACGCCTTCGGGCGTGCTCAGCACCTTGTAGAGTTCGTCGCGGCTTACGCCATCGGCCAGCAAGGCCGCTTCCAGGGTGTACTTGGCGCTTTTACGCAGGCCGCGCTTGCCTGGGAATTTCTGCAGATCCCAGAAGTCGGCCCAGGAGGCCGGCGCGGTTTTCAGTTTGTCGCCGTTGTAGGCCATCACCATCGACCAAACATAGGTGGCCACGCCGCACTCACTGACGGTGCCCGGAATGTACTGGCTGGTGTCGCCGAGAATGGCCGGATCCAGGCGCTCGAACAGGCCCTCTTCACAGCCGCGTTGTAGCTCCGGGCTTTCCAGTTCGACCACGTCCCAGGTCACCTGGCCGACGTCGACCATAGCTTTGACCTTGGACAGTTCGCCGTTGTACTCGCCAGCGATTACCTGACCGGCACCGCTCTGCTCGAAGGGTTTGAAGTAGGCGGCGGTCTGCGCGACCTTGGTGGCGCCACCGAAGGAAATTACCGTCAGGCTGGATTCGGCCTGTGCCGAGGCGCTGGCCCCGGCCAGGATGGACAGGCCGATGGCGGCCCGGATGCATGGACGCAAGTGCTTGAACATGGAAACTCCCTCGCTTTTTTACGTTGTAGGTCTGAGGCAGTAATGGCCGAATCGGCGAACCTGCGCGTCGTGTCACGCGTCAGGGAATCTCTGTTGTTATGGGCGTCCGCTCGGTTGGGGAGCGTGAACGGCAATCCGCTCAGGTCGTCGTGGCGACCCGTGGGTTGTTCGAGTGAGGGCCATGGTGCGTCAGTCTGGCGAGAAGGAAAATTAGTAAAAATATGCTCGAGACATACGAAAAAACTTTGCAAGCGGCGGCCCCGTAACAGCGCATTACTGGAGTAAGGTGCAGGGAGTAATGGCGTTGAGATCGACACGTGGCTTCCTACACACTCCGGCAACTCAAGTACTTCGTCACTACGGTGGAAGCCGGCAGCGTGGCCGAGGCCTCGCGGCAGCTGTACATCGCCCAGCCGTCCATCTCTACGGCAATCAAAGGCCTTGAAGAAAGCTTCGGCGTGCAGCTGTTCATCCGCCACCACGCCCAGGGTGTATCGCTGACGCCCAGCGGCGCGCGCTTCTACGAGAAGGCCCAGCAACTGCTGCGCATGGCTCGCGAATTCGAGCAGAACGCCCTGGCCGACAACGACATCGTCGCCGGGCAGATCGATATCGGCTGCTTCGAGACCGTGGCGCCGCTCTACCTGCCACAGCTGATCGCTGGCTTTCGCGAGCGCTATCCGGGGGTGGACATCCGCATCCGCGATGGCGAGCAGCAGGAACTGGTGCAGGGCCTGACCGCCGGCTCCTTCGACCTGGCCTTTCTCTATGAACACGACCTCGATGGCACCATCGACACCGAGCCGTTGATGCCGCCGCAGAAGCCCTATGTGCTGTTGCCCGAGCACCACCGTTTCGCCAGCCAGGCCCAGGTATCGCTACGCGATCTGTGCCTGGAGCCGATGATCCTGCTCGACGTGCAACCGAGCCGCACCTATTTCGTCAGCCTGTTCCACGAGCTGGGGCTGACCCCCAATATCGTCTTCAGCTCACCTTCGATCGAGATGGTGCGCGGCATGGTGGGCCAGGGCTTCGGCTTCTCGCTGCTGGTCACCAAGCCGCACTCGGAATGCACCTACGACGGCAAGCGTGTGGTCACCGTTGACATCACCGAACCCGTCGCCACCTCCGGCCTGGTGGCGGCACGCCTCAAGCGTGGCCAGCTCACCAAACCGGCGCAACTGTTCGTCGACTTCTGCCGGGAGCGGTTGAGCCAGCTTAGCGAGAGTGCCGGGCTGTAGAGCCGAGTAAACGCGGATATTGGCTATCGCCACTGTGGGAGCAGGCCAATCGTGGTTGATGCACGGTGCACGGTGCACGGGTGACGCGTCGTCCGACCTGCGATTTTCTCGTAGGGTGGCGCTTTAGCCCACCGTTGCGGGGGTGGGTTCGCGCTGACTTGCGGGGTTTTGGTGGGCTGAAGCCCACCCTACGCCATTGTGGGAGCGCGCCATGCCCGCGATTTCGCGCGCATGGCGCGCTCCCACATAAAGAGGGCCAATCGTGGTTGGTGCACTGTGGACGGGTAAGGCGTCGTCCACCCTACGCTACGCTCTCTTCTGTGGCGCACCGAACAACCGGGAATCACACCGGCTCGCGCAGGTAATCCACCAGCCTCGAAAGCATCGCATCACACCCCTGCAATTGCTCCACGCTGACGAACTCGTCGGGCTTGTGGCCCTGATCCATGCTGCCAGGGCCGCAGACCACGGTGGGGATGCCGGCGCCGTCGAACAGGCCGCCTTCGGTACCGAAGGCCACGGTGCCGAAATCACTCGAGCCGCAGATCCTCGTCAGCAGGCGCGCGGCCTCGCTGTCGGGCGGTGTGGCGAGGCCGGGGTAGGCGCTCAGCGCGTGCAGGCGGATATCGCTAGCAGTGCTCACCGCCTGCATCTTCGGCAGCAGTTGCTGGGCGGCGTAGCTTTGCAATTCATCCGCCACGCTCCGTGCGTCGAAGCCCGGCAACGCGCGCACCTCGAAATCGAACTCGCATTCTGCCGGCACGATGTTCAGTGCGCGGCCACCCTTGATCAGGCCGGTCTGCACGGTGGAGAAGGGCGGGTCGAAGCGCGCATCGTGGTGCTCGGGCTGGGCCAGGCGCGCGCCGATGTCTCCCAGGTGGCCGATCAGCCGCGCCGCGTACTCAATGGCATTCACGCCGTAGGGCGCATACGCCGAATGGCAGGCGGCGCCGTGCACTTCACAGCGCATCGCCAGCTTGCCCTTGTGGCCGAGCACGGGCTTGAGTTCGGTGGGTTCGCCGATCAGGCACAGGGTCGGTTTGTGCGGGCGCCTTTCCAACTCGGCAAGCATGGAGCGCACGCCGAGGCAGCCGACTTCCTCGTCATAGGAAAACGCCAGGTGCACCGGCACCTGCAGCGGGCGTTGCAGAAAACCTGGCACCGCCGCCAGCACGCAGGCGATGAAGCCTTTCATGTCCGCCGCACCACGGCCGTACAGACGCCCGTTCCGCTCCGTCAGTTGGAACGGGTCGAAGGTCCAGGTCTGGCCATCCACCGGCACCACGTCGGTGTGGCCGGACAGCACCACGCCGCCGCGATCCAGCGGGCCGATGGTGGCGAACAGATTGGCCTTGGTGCCTTCGGCGTTGTGGAACAGCTCGCTGTCGACGCCGAAGCCCGCCAGGTAATCGCGGATGAATTCGATCAACTGCAGATTGGAATCACGGCTGACCGTGGCAAAGCCGATCAGCCGCTCGAGCAGGGCGCGGCTGCTGGGCTCATTCATCGCCCGGCACTCCGTAGCTTGGCGCGGCGGTCGGGTCGAGGGCGCGGGTCAGGTAATCCTGCATCTGCGGTCGGTAGGCCTGCCACAAACCATCCAACTGGCCGATGGGGTCTTCGTCGGCCCAGTCGACCCGCAGGTCGATGATCGGCCAGACCAGGTCGCCCACCACCTTGAGCGCAGCCGAATGCACCGGGCCGGCTTCGCCGCCGGCGGCCATCGCCCCATGCATGGCCGCGAGCAGGCGATCAGCCAGTTGCCCGCTGGCGTTTTCGAATGCCTCGACCATGGCCTGGATCACTGCTTCGCCCGACAGCAGATTGCCCGCCGCCACGCACTGCTCACCGGCCACTGCGTTGTACAGCCCCAGCGCTTCCTTGCCGCTGAACAGCGCGGTGCGGCCGTGGCTGTCGATCACCGTCACCTGGCGATACTGGCTCCAGCCATTGGCGCTCAGCGCGCGCTGCAGGGCGTCGTCCGGTGCCAGCGCTTGCTGCTCCAGCAGGTCGAGAATCTGCGGGCCGAGGGCGGGTAGGGTGACGTTCTGGGTGGCCACCGCCCCCACGCCGGCGCGCAACCAGGGGCAACGTGCGCCCACGGCGATGCTCGACGAACTGATAGCGATGCCCAGTTGACCGGTTTCCGGGCAGCGCCCGACGATGGAAAAGGTCATGCCTGCCTCCTTATTTGGCTTGCCAGTCGTCCGGGATCACGGCGATCACGTCGATTTCCATCAGCCACTGCGGCTGGCCAAGGGCCGAAACCACTAGGCCGGTGGAAATAGGGAACACGCCCTTCAGCCACTTACCGACTTCCTTGTACACCGGTTCGCGGTAGCGTGGGTCGATCAGGTAAGTGGTGGTCTTGACGATGTGCGAGAGGTCGCTGCCGGCTTCTTCCAGCAGTTGCTTGAGGTTTTTCATGGCCTGTTCGGTCTGCGCCTGCGGGTCGCCGAGGCCGACCAGGTTGCCGTCGAAGTCGGTGCCCACCTGGCCGCGCACGTACACCGTGTTGCCAGCGCGCACGGCCTGGCAGAGGTCATTGTCCAGGGACTGGTTGGGGTAGGTGTCCTTAGTGTTGAACATGCGGATGCGGGTATGAGTGGGCATCATTTGACTCCCTGCAGGCGGGTGATGGGGGCGTCTGCCTGGCGCTGCTCGGCATCGCGATAGGCGGTGTACTTGCGTTGCGTGGCGATGTGGTCGGCGACGTGCTTGGCGTCGTGCCACACGCCCCAGATGAACGACGAGCCCCGGCGCGACAGCCACGGCAGGCCGAGGAAATAGATGCCCGGCTCGCGAGACACGCCGCGCTGATGCTGCGGCTTGCCGTTGGCGTCGAAGGTATCGGCCTCCAGCCAGGTGAAGTCGGTGGCGAAGCCGGTCGCCCAGATGATCGACGTCACGCCGGCCTCGATCAGATCCAGCTCGCGCAGTGGCTCGGTCATGCACGCCGGGTCGGCGGGGATGCGCCGCGCTTCGGGCTCTTCGGGCAGATCCAGGCCATTGCGGGCGATGTAGGCATCCGCGGCATCGAGCAGCGCCAGGTAGTTTTCGTCGCCACGGCGGACGTTGTCGACCAGGTCGTCGGCAAACTGCACTACGCCGTTATCGAACGAGCGGGTCAGGCCAACCAGCGTCATGCCCTCATGGGCCAGGCGGCGGAAGTCGATGGTCTTGCCGCCACCGGCGCCGCTGACGGCGATGGTCACGTGCTCGCGGCCGGCCTTCGGGGTTTCCTGATCCCACTCGCCGAGCACGCCCAGCCACCAGCAGAAATCACGGTCGCGATAGCTGCGCGGCGGCCGATCATGGGCACCGACCGACAGGTACACCTGGCGGCCTGCCTGCATCAGCTCATCGGCGATCTGCGTGCCTGAGGAGCCCGCGCCAATCACCAGCACCGCACCGGCTGGCAATTGCTGCGGGTTGCGGTATTCGGCGGAGTGGATCTGCGTCAGGCGCTCATCCTTTGGCGCGATGGCGGGGATCACCGGGCGCTGGAACGGCCCGGTGGCGGCGACCACACGGTTGGCCTCGATCACGCCCTCCGAGGTTTCGACGGTGAAGCCGGGGCGATTGGCATTGCGGCGTACTTTCTTCACTTCTACGCCGGTGCGAATCGGCGCGTTGAAGGTGCGCGCATAGGCTTCGAAGTAGGCGGCTACCTGCTCCTTGGCGGGAAAGGCGTCATCGTCGATGTCGAATTCCAGACCGGGAAAGCGGTCGTGCCAGGCCGGCCCGTTGGCCACCAGCGAATCCCAGCGCATGGTGCGCCAGCGTTCGGCGATACGGTCGCGTTCCAGCACCAGGTGCGGCACGCCCAGCTTGGTCAGGTGCTCGCTCATCGCCACACCGGCCTGGCCTGCGCCAACCACCAGGGTGTCTATTTCGATTTTCTCGACAGTCATCTCTATGTCCCTCTGAAGGAGGCCGTGCGCCTTTCGGCCAAGGCTGGCCTTGGGGCACTTCGCGCAAGCCGCTCGTGCATTGAGGCCATTGTGTTCAGAGGCAGGGGATAGCGAAATTAGCGTTTTTGTAGTCGTTGACCAGCAAAAAGCTGGGCACCGCCGCGGGAGCCATGGGAATGGCTCTTCGGCGAATGCATCAGGCGGGGTTCTGGCCGAGCATCACGCGGTTGCGGCCGGCACCTTTGGCGGCGTACAGGGCGACATCCGCAGCGGCGACCAGCGCCGCAGGCGTCGGCATATCCCGCCCTGGCACGCAGGAGGCGACGCCGATGCTCAAAGTCAGGTTGGCATAGGGCGAGCCCTCGTTGGCTATCGCCAGGGCCTCGACATCCGCGCGAATCCGCTCGGCCACAGCCAAGGCTGACGCGCTTTCTGCACCGGGGAGAATCAACGCCATTTCCTCACCGCCATAGCGTGCGGTGGTATCGGCACTGCGCTTGGCGTGGCGCTTGAGTACCGCGGCCACCTGCTTGAGCGCTTCGTCGCCAGCCGGGTGGCCGTACTGATCGTTGAAGCGTTTGAAGTAGTCCACATCGACCAGCACGAAAGACAGCGGCTGCCCCTGGGTCGCCGCAGAACTGAAGGCCGCCTGCAGCGCTTCATCCAGTCGGCGACGTGTGGCCAGGCCCGTGAGGGCATCTTCGCCGGCGATGATCTCCAGCGCGTGATTGGCTTCTGCCAGGTCACGGTGCATACCCTTCAGGCTGGCTTCCATCTCGCCCTGGCGCCCGAGCGCACGCCAGATCAAACAGGCCATCGACACGAACAGCAACAGCACGATGCCGCTCAAGCCCCAAGTCTGCTGTGCACGGTGTCGCCAGGCCTGCAGCGCCTGTTCTTCGGACACCGCCGCGGCCACCACGATCGGGTATTCGGCGCTGGAGTCGAAGCCATAGATACGCCTCACGCCATCGAGCATCGCCGTCAGCACCATGTTGCCGCGTGTCACGCCATCGTCGTTGATCATGCGCAGCACTGGGCTTTTCGATACGTTGACCGCATAGCTCTCGGTGGACAACTGCGACCTGGCGAGGATGGTGCCATCGCGCTTGACCAGACCGATGACGCCCTCGGTACCCAGGTCGATGGTCTGGTAGAAGTCGACGAAGCGCTCGATCAGCAGCGTTGCCAGCACCACGCCACGGAACTCGCCGTTGGCATCGTTGAGGCGCAGCGACAGTGAAATCACCCATTCGCCGGTCATGCGGCTCTGAATGGGCGCGCCGATGAACAGACCGTAGTTCCTGTTCTCGCGATGCAGGGCGAAGTAATCCCGGTCGGCAGCGCTATAGGTCGTATTGGGGTCGGGAATCGTGGTGATCAGCGCCCGACCATCCGGGCCGACCACGGTGAACCCTTGAACATCGCGCAGCACCCCCAGTTGGGCCCGTGATACCTCCAGGACCCTCTTGCAGGTTTTCAGGGCCATAACCGGCAATCTTCAGCTTGCGTTCGATGCCGATCAGCACCGTATGCGCATCGCGGATCGTCGACTCGGCCTGCCTGGTCAGTGCCGTCGACAAATTCTGCATATCGTCGACATTATTCCTCAGCGCCTCGCGCTTATCCCACTCCACCTGCAGATAGGTGAGCAGCAGAAACGCCATGCTCACAACGCCAGTCATGATCGCGACCAGGCGCCTGAGGTGACCGATTTTGGATGTCTGACTCATCAAATTTGCAGACCTGGCTGAGGCGGTGTTGAGCGTGTATCGGCTTGCGCCATTGGCAGCGTAAGGGCGCTGGATGAATACGCTAGCTTGCCAATGATAGAGAGCGGTAACGGGATTATGAACGATCAGGCTGCTTCGTGGCGCCTTCTGCGGGGCGCAACCTTTCGGCTCATGGATCAAATCAGCACACGGATCAAACGCGCTCGAGCCACCGTGGTGTGGACACTATGTGGACGTAATTGCGCAGTAGAAACGGATTTATTGACCGTGTAAAAACACGAAAGCCTCGCAGTGCGAGGCTTGTGTAGCGGGCACTACGACTGTCGCTAGGCCGTGGCACGATGGCGGCTGTGCCAAGGAAATCTCCCAGGCATCAGAAGGTGTCATTCATGGCATTACTAGTCTGTGAGCCGATTAGCCACCCTATTCGGCTCAATTAGTGAGCCGAATAATGAATCTATTCGACTCAAAAAGTGACCCTCAGGCTGCGCTTAGACGCATCGTATTTCTTCAGGGCGCGCGGAGCACGCTCCTGTAGTCGTCTCGGTATTTTTCTCGGGATTGGAGACGCTGCACAGTGTCATGGCGATGTTTCCAGGCACGCAGCGCATCGGATTGGCGCTCGGCTAGGTGCATCGGTATAATCCGCCGGCCTCTGAGGGCCTATAGCTCAGTTGGTTAGAGCAGAGGACTCATAATCCTTTGGTCCACGGTTCGAGTCCGTGTGGGCCCACCACCTTCAAAGCCGCGCATTGCGCGGCTTTATGCTTTCTAGGGTAGTGACCTCACAATTGGCTCCATGGCCAAAAGGTACAAAATCGGTACAGTACTGGTAAGCCAGTCTGCCTTTGGAGTCCTTTTCATATGGCAACAATCGTCAAAACCCCTTCCGGCACATGGAAAGCCGTAGTCCGCAAAACGGGCTGGCCGACCAACGCAAAAACCTTCCGCACCAAGCGCGACGCCGAAGACTGGGCACGCCGCACCGAAGACGAAATGGTGCGTGGCGTGTACATCCAGCGCAGCGGCTCCGAGCGCATGACGCTGGAAAAAGCGCTAGAGCGCTACCTCTCTGAGGTGACCCCCAGCAAGAAGCCCACCACTCGAAAAGCCGAAGCTACCAAGGCAAAGCAACTGATCCAGCACTTGGGCAAGTATTCCCTGGCCGCTCTGTCAGCCGAAGTCATTGCCAAATACCGCGATACAAGGCTCGGCACACTCAGCAAGCGCGGCCTCCCTACCAGCAACAATACCGTGCGGCTTGAGCTGGCACTGCTGAGCCATCTTTTCACGGTAGCTATCCAAGAATGGGGACTGGGCCTGACCTTCAACCCGGTGCTGAATATCCGCAAGCCGAGCCCTGGAGACGGCCGAGACCGCAGGCTATCCGCAGACGAAGAAAAGCGCTTGCTCGCTGCAGTGAACAGTCACAGCAATCCCATGCTGGGATGGATCGTCCAAATCGCCCTGGAAACGGGCATGCGATCGTCGGAGATAACGGGCCTACATTGCCATCAGGTAGACCTGAAAAAGCGCGTGGTGCGCCTTGCAGACACGAAAAACGACAGCGCCCGCACCGTCCCTTTGACCAAGCTAGCCACCGAGACATTCAAGGCCGCCTTGGCTAACCCTGTTCGCCCCAAAGACTGCAACCTAGTGTTCTTCGGTGAGCCAGGGAAGGACGAGAAACGTCGCCCTTATGCCTTCACCAAAACCTGGGGACTGCTGAAGAAAAAACTCGGAATGCCCGACCTTCGCTTCCACGATCTACGTCATGAAGCGGTCAGCCGGCTGGTCGAGGGTGGCCTATCCGATCAGGAGGTTTCGGCCATCAGCGGGCATAAGTCGATGCAGATGCTCAAGCGCTACACGCACCTGCGCGCTGAAGACCTAGTGGGCAAGCTGGACAAGCTGGAGAGGAAAACGACTAGGCGCAGTAAGCTACAGGCTGACAGCTGATCCACAGCCATGCAGCGCTAAACGTATTTCACCGATCACTGAGGGCTTTAACTGACCCAGCTTCGGTCACTGCCCTCAGGCATCTTCGCTGTCTGGTTTGTAGAAAAGATCCCAGCTGCTCTGGTGTGTAACGCGAGGATCTTGTCCGTGTACAGGGTCTGACTTTAGGCCGAGAGATTTCCTCTCTTCCAGATGGCGCTCCCACGGACGATCAGTGCCTAGCACCCTGCCAAGGTGCTCAGCACGAGATTCCTCTCGGCGCTCCCACGCGCTGACGAACTCCTGGTACTCATCGCTGTCCGCCAACTGATAAGCAACGTCAACCAGATCGCTACCTACCCAGTGCGCTAAAGGCAGCGTCCTTTCCACTGCAGCGAGACGCGCATCGTCGCTCTCCAGATCGATCTCACCCTCTTCATACAGACGCTTTGCAAGAGCAATGGATTTACTGAAATACGTATCGGCGCCAGGTTGCTCCGCATGGAGAAACTCAGGGAATGTCAGCGCTGTTAATGGCGCCACATGACCATTGGCTGCATCGGTCACGCCCGTGACCAGCCAAAACGCATATTTCGGCCATAAGTGAGCTATCGACTCGATCATGGCGGAGGTCGGTTTCTGCTTGCGCGAGAACGCACTGCGCCATCTCGCGGACGGAATGCCTGTGAGCTGAGACAGCTTTTCCCAGAAGCCACGACCGGCGTAAGGCGGCTGACTCCATAGGCTGAGCAGCGCCGAAAACGGCCCTTCGTGCCCCTTCAGGCTCTCTAGGTCAGCCGGAGACATTTGCTCCTTCAGGATCAAAATGACGCGGTCTTCAATCGTGCTTGACATCTTAAGCCTTCGATCATAAAAAGTACCCAATGTCCAAAATATGAACATTAGGTGTTTTTTAAGGACTCTTACGCCTTTTTGCGTAATGAGCGAAGTGTATCGCAAGCCATACAAGGAGTCGCAAGATGACAGTCGAAGAAACCCTGCTGAACCGTTACGGCGGCTCACCACTGCTTTCCCTCGAACAGTTGGCGGAGGTACTGCACCGTAGCAAGGATGGATTGAGGATTTCCTTAAGCAGCGATAACGAAATGTCTGCGAAGCTGCGTTCGTGCAAGGTCAAAATCGGCAGACGGATCTACTTCAAAACCTCTGCAATCGCTCGCGTAATCGAAGAAGCCTGATCGCTATGAGCATCAAAGCCATGAACTGGGCATGGGAGCAACCGCTCCCGCCTGTTCCGAAGCTAGTTCTCATGGCGCTTGCTGATAACGCAGATGATCACGGCTACTGCTGGCCGAAGATGAAGACGATTGCAGCAAAGTGCAGCACTTCGGAGCGCACGGTTCAACGCACCATCAAAACCTTGCTAGCTGCGGGGCTGCTGAAGAAGGACGCTCGATTCAACGGCAGTGGCCGGCAGGTTTCTAACGGCTACACACTCGCGCTGACCTACCCCGACAAATTGTCACCCTCAACCAAATGCAGCGAGGGGGAGGGTGACACCCGTGTCGCCCCCGGGGTGACACAGCTATGTCGGGGGGAGGGTGACAAAGCTATGTCACCCCTAGAACCACCATATGAACCTTCATATGAATCATCAGTAGGGCGCACGGCAAAATTCACTCGGTTGAGTGCTCTGGAGAGTCAGCAGATAGCCCTACTGATCGGCTCAGTTCCGGCTGATCAACAGCAAGCGATTACAAACCAACTGGTAACCGCACTGGACAAGGGGGCCATCCTTAAGTCCCCTTCTCGCTGGTTGAAAGCCGTCATTCGACGGACAGGGCGCCACATGTATTCCCAATATGCGCAAGAACTGTCGGAAGAGGGCTATGTGGAACGTCTGATCAAAGGCGGGATATCGCCCGAGGATGCTCAGCGTATAGCCCAGAAGACCTTTAGCCGCGCCATCAGGACGTCTGAGCATACAAGGTTGCGTCCCCTAACCCTTCAAACTTCCCAAGGCTGCGGCTAAACCAGCTGCACGACACCCGCTGTCTGCATTCGCCATCTGTGCCGATTGAAGTCCGTGAAAGCGCCTGAGGTCGCAATTAGCACAGATCTGTAAGTTCCATACGCCACAGTATGTTGCCCCGCTAAAACCCACGGGCTAGACTGCCCCCGTCGTGGTAAATCCCACGACCGGGTGTGACAACCTGAATCGTTCGAGGCGCGGTAGCGCCATAGCTTAAACGACCAATACGTCATGTATTCGGTCGTTTAACTTCTATGGCGGGCCGTGTAGGGCAGGCTTTTGCCTGGCCGGTTCCCTCGGACGCCGGTTTGTCACCCCTGCACGGTCCGCCACCCATCCCCGCGTGACAACGGCGGGTGACGGCTCCTTAAACTGTCTGAGGAGCATAAGGAAAATGCATTACCCCCTTTTTACCCAAGAGCTCCGCCTTGGGCTTTCGGTCTTCCTGTTCGCCTCCAATCTGGAGGTGCGCCATGGCTGAGCTCGAACCCTGTGTAATACCTTTTCCGCTGCGGCCCAGTCCGCTGCATGAATCTGAACGCTCACCGCTACCCTCTGAAGCCGCTGCTGAGACGCGAGCAGTCATGCTTAGCCATCTGCTTGATCAACTGGCTGAGCCTGAGGGTATGCCACTTGATCACATGCGTGTGCGTATCGCGGCCTACTCTGCGCTGGATCTGCTCGATGAGATGGTGGTGCTGTATCGCCGCGCACTCTCCGAAGTCCGAGGAGGTGCCGTATGAGCAAGGGTGTCGTGGTGTATCTGCCCTCTCACGATGACCAACCCGGTGCGGAGATCACTTGGGCGGCAGATTGCAGGGAGTCATTCAACAGGGGCGTAAAACTGGCTCAATCCTGGCTCGACAGCCCATGCGGCGGATGGCTCTGGGCCGTGATGATCGCCGAGCGTGATTTGCTGCCGCGAGCCATCGACAGGCGTGCCTTCGAGGTGGGCTTCCTGAGCCGTGTCCATCAGCGAATATGTTCTTATAGGAATAGAGATCACTCTGGGCTATCTCTTTCATAAATATGTTAAAGCAGACCTTGGTGAGCCGGCCTGCCCGGCTCTTGCGAACCATAACTTGGCGATAAACTACAAGGGCGCCGCTCTGCATGGGGCTAGGCAGAAAGTGCCCATATTTTGTGAGTAATCCATGAACACTCCCATTTTTCTGGCTGCTCACCTCTCAGACCATTTCCTACATCAAGTGTAGTCAATGGCTGCAAAATGCTATTATTGAGGCGGCCAAATATTTTGTATGGCAAGACAAGGAGTAGGGAATGGCATGGACAATCAAACTTGATGGATCCTGCGAAGGCTTCGGCGACAGGATAGATATAAGCTATACAAAGCCTTACTGGAATGACTTCGGTTATAACTACCACGCCTCAGCAAGCTTTAATTACAGAGGCGAGAAAATTTTTCTCAGCCTATTCTTGTTGCCACTGAATACTAAAGATCAAAAATTATATAGCTATCTTTCATATGCGCCTGAAGGTGAGTTGATATTTTTTGTAAGTTTGTTGGCCAGTCCGTATCAATACAAAAATCTAGGGGGTAAGCTGCCTCCCGAAGCCTTGTCGTATTTGCTTAACGCTTTGCACGAAGTGTCTCATGATCGTTATTTGGGGGTTAATGCTTACGAACATGTAATACAAACCGAGCCTTTCCGGCTTGGAGTACTCCGCTATGAAGATGCCTACCTGTCATTGATAAACGGGTACGCTGGGACCTATGTCCAACCCCCACTTGGAGACGCTAAGGTAGCTTTTAGCTTTTCAACGTTACTTCCAGGTACGGCTAACTTTGTAAGTTTAGATATAAACTACCGGAATCATAAGTATTTTGATGATAGGGTGCACTGTCTCATAGGGGTGAACGGCACCGGCAAAACAAATCTGCTAGCACGATTAGCCATTGAGGCAGCTTCAGTTTCGAGTAGCGCACAAAGCGGCCCACCGACCATACTCTACTCAGAGAATAGAGTGGTAGTGCCGCGCGAAGACTCCACATTGAGTGTCAAAAGTGGTTTCAGGTTTAATCGTGTCGTCTCCTATTTCTCTGATCCTTCTTCTTCTTTACCGCGCTTCAGTAGTGCTGGAAGCTTTGAGTACCACGCATTTAATACTACCGCGAAGAAAGAAGGTAAAGAGTTTCACCAGAACCTCTCTTATTTGCTAGTAACATTGCTAAGAGTCAAGGATGGAGAGCTTGCGTGGGAAAAAAGTGCAATTTTTAATGACGCACTATCCAGAATTATGCCAATGCACTCGCTCGCCATTCCAGTAACTGGATTTTGCCCTGACTACTGTTGTGTGAAAGATAATGATGGCAATAGTTGGGTCTTCATTAACCAGATGTCTGGTGAGCAACGTTCGCTGGACATTTTAGGCACCATTGATACGAGTCGCGAGCCTAGTTTTTTAAACACCGATTCGATGCGAGTAATCGACTTAAGCAGTGGGCAACGTAGTATGTTTCACTTTGCACTTCATTTTCTCACTCTTGCAGGCGAGGGCACATTGCTGTTAATTGATGAGCCCGAAACTTACCTACACCCGAACCTTGTAAGTGATTACATGATGCTCTTATATAGGATTCTGGAACGCACTTCGTCAGTGGCGATTATTGCCACGCACTCTGCTTACGTTGTTCGTGAAGTTCCAAATCATTGTGTGCATATTCTGGAGCGAAAAGAATTAGGCGCCTCAATAAGCCGCCCATATCTACAGACCTTAGGCGCTAACGTAGCTGAAATTTCTCTAGCAGTATTTGGGGACAGTACTGTTGATGCCTACCATCGAAAAATCAGTGAGACAATCGCCAGAACGAACATGCCTTTTGAGCAAGTCGTGAGATCGTATGGAGATATTTGCAATATCGATATGCTTATGGAAATCAAGGACAGAATATCAAACCCTGCGGAATATGATTGACAATGCGGCCCTTCAGTCATGCTCATACTGTCGATGATCTAAAAACTCTCCTCTTGCTAACTACAGGATATAATTTTCTGCATGGAACTTACGACACCATAGAGAAAGCGTATAAGAACTTTTTAATTAATTCTGGCTCTCCCCAATTAGTCGCTGTGGGATTGTCCAGCGACCAAAAAGATTGTTTGCATGCTGCATATGAAGGTGGAGCTAAAAAGTATGGGCTCAATTGGATTCCTAAGTTGCGAGATCTGCCAATTGGGTCTTGTCCCATGTGCGGGAACTTAACTCTTGGGACAGTGGAGCATTATCTTCCCAAAACACCTTTCCCCGAATTTTCTGTTTTCAGTTGGAATCTTGTACCGTCTTGCAGTTCCTGCAACCAGAAGCGCGGCAGTAAACATGTTAACGGGATAAGTCAAAAATTATTGCATCCCATCTTTGATAGTGTGCTTTTGCACAAGCTGCGACTTGTAACGCGCTTTAATACATCAGATGCAGTCACTCAGTTCAAGCTTGGGTACAACGAGTCTGAATTCGATATAGCTGAGCAGTGTCGTATCTCAGCGCACATTAAAATGTGCATTGATCAGCGTGCATTTAAGCTTGCAACAAAAGTCCAGCTTAGTATGACGGCGGCGCGAGTTGCTAATAAGGATGAATGCCTTTGGAGGACGGTGATTCAGGATGAGCTTTCCATAATGGAAGCGGCGAACTTAACATACGGCTGGGGGGCGTCATGCCTAAGAGGGCTTCTTGAAACTAATCATATGCCGTTGAATATGATTTTAACTCCGAAAATTTTAGAATAATAAAGGCAGGTCGATAGAGATATTTTTTCTAGCAAATATTTTTTCTTGAGCCATAGCAGGGCAATGTTTTATTGAAAATATTAATCTTCACTACCTGTTTGTCGTGCTGGTTTTTGTCGCACAGTATAACCACACATACAGGGAGTCGCTGATTCTGCGTCCCTATTTATGTTGATGGTAGCTCTGACCTACGCCCGCTCCCAGCAACGGCATAGCCCGCCACTTCAGTTATATAGTTACTCTATCCATCAGTTCAGAATCACAGGAGAGGTGGAGTGCAAGATAAAAGGTGGCGGCACTTCGTTGGCCTGAAAAGCAGTCTGCACGGGGGGGAGACGGCACTCAATGCATGCATAGGCGTGCCGTGCACCGCGCAAACGCCCAGAGGCGATGGCTTTGGCGCGTGCCTAGCACTCCTGATTTCGATTGGCTTGGAACAGGCACCGATGGCCGGACGTACAGCCGTAAACGATGTTGATACAGAGTTATGCCTGGAAGCTTGTAGCCCTTAAGCCACAGATGAGCTCGGGATTAGCCATTTCGTAGCCCAAAGGATACATCTTCCTGCAGTACGTTTTATCGATTACCAAAGGCTGCAAATGCCCTCTTTCAACAATGTTTCTGAAACGCTGGAAAAGGCGCTGGAGCTGAATCAAAAGCCCTGGTCAGGCGTGCGCCTCAAGCCAACCATCTTGGGTTGAGCATTAGACAGTGAGCAGAATAGGCTCGGGCACGCCTATGAGCATGTTGGCCCTTATCGGTTGTCCCCTGCCAGCTTCATCACCCGGTAGTCCTGCACCAACACTAGCCGCTCCATCACCTCGAAATCAGGATGGTCGCCGATGTGCATGCGCATTAGGTCGAAAGCATTCATCGACAGGGCGATCGCGTATTTGCTTTTCTCTGCTTGAGCTAGGTGGGGGATATTGAGCGTTATCGCGTCAAAAAGAGCTTGTGCAGCCTCGCGCTCCATGCTCTCGACATGCTCATCATTTGGTGGAGGGGAGTCGAGCGTTGTTCGGATCATTCCCATGGCCAGATCATTCAATTCTCGGATCTGGAGCCTGGTCGACTCGGCGAAAGGCATTGCCTCGTTATGCGCCAGATCAGTCAAGCCACACAACCGGCTGACCTGCGCATGGATGTCATTCTTCTCAGTCAAGTCACTTTTGTCCTTGATCAGGTACTCAAGCTGACCGAGTTCTTCAGTGATGGCCGCGATGATGGATGCTTCCCAATCTGAAGACTTAGGGGGGATCATGATGTACCTCCAGATGTGTGGGCGGGAGATAATACCCTCTGCGGGGGCCTCCGTTGACTCAAAACGTCTTGCTTGGCCCCTAGCTGGTGCCGATTTCAATAGGCCGCGTTCTTCCAAAAACAGACGTTGAAGAGCATATATGAATGCAGATCGAATAAATAATTGATGCAGAGTATAGAGAGATAATCAAGAGTCCCTATCAGATGCCTTTTTTCAATCTTTTTTTACTGCGCTAATATCTGTCCTCGCGGGGTGATAACGAGGGGTGCAGGCATTGTTATACAAAAAACTCAGGAAGTTTATATGGAAATCAGCGACGAGAGATTGCAAGAAATTATCGAGTCTCTAGAACTCGCAAGGGATATGCGCAAGGCTAGACCTGCTGACGCAGACAAAATAGCAATTGCATTGAGCCATAAATTAAGTCATGACGATTTTGGGTGTGATCCTAAAGCATGCGCTGAATTTCTTCTAGAAAAGGTAACACTTGCGCGGAATGAAAGGCTTTCAGAGGTTTTGGGTACTGAAAGATCGCGTCAAAATTTCATAAATAAAATTGAAACCACTCCAGGCTTCAAGTTCTTTATTGATATCTCGACTAGAGCTATTAAAGAGCTTGAGTTCTTGCTCGAATATATTGAGGATGATAAGCCTGATGAGTTTGCAGTAGAGTTCGCATCATTCACATTGTCTGCAATTGATTTGGCTAACGCCGTCCTGATCAACGGAGATGTACTTCCCCTTATCCAGCGAGGAGTTTACGCATCTGACATTGCATCAGCACTAGAAACATGGAGATCTAAGAGAGCCATCGAAGGTGCTAATGAAAGTTTTTGGCATGCCGAACTTGCGTCTAGAAGGGGGTGTTAGAAAGGCTTTTGGGAGGACACGCTCTATTACTGCAGGATGAGTTTCACGTCGGAACTACAAACTCAAGTGGCAAGGGTAGCAAAAGAGCTGACTTCGCCTTCATTAATAAAGCGAACAATATAAGCCTCATTGAAATTAAGTCGCCCGATACGAAATTATTAGGCGCCAGATATAGGGATACATTTCCTCTATCTAAAGATATCTCTGGCGGCATATCCCAGGCCCTTATACAACGTAGCGAACTGATGATGAATTTCTATCAGAAACGAGCTGACAGCGAAGTCCCATTTGAGGTATTTGCCCCTCGGTGTTATTTGATCGCCGGCGATTTGAGCAGTATCGCTTCCGACAAGAGTAAGCTTAGAGCATTTGAAGTCCAGAGGCAGGCTGTATCATCCCATGTGACTATCATGACTTTTGATGAGCTTTACGCCCAATTCTCATCTTTCAATCAGCTCGACTTTTAACTTGAAACGCGTAGTGCATAAAGTTCCGTTCCAGCCATAAATTTAAGGTTAGGTATTTCTTCGTCTTCTAAAGCAATGAAATCGCCACGTCATTCACAATGAATTTCCTGATTTTTATAGATATTCATCGACCGCTTCTGGCCGGTTTCTGCCTGTCGTCGACCGGCAGGGGTCGGCCAGAAGCGGAAGGTCAAGAGTGTTTGGTATCTATGGCTTGGGCATCTAACGAAACCTAGGCGACCACGGAGCTGTTAAAAGCTCTCTTTCCTGAGATTGGCTTCTATATCTTCACGTTTCCCATGGCGCTCGTAGCCTTTAGCAATTTCCTCCAACATTGTTGCCACAACGGGATGAGAGTGTTGAATTCGCTTCGCCTGATCACGGAAGTACATGGCCAACGTCCGTTCTTGATCCCCCCCGTCCCAAGGTAGTCGGCTGGTGACTCCACGCTTATTCGATGTGCCAATGCAGAATCCGCTCCTCATTTCTTCTAGTTCTGGATTATCGAGTAGCTCTCTTACGGGAGTAAAAGGCCAAGTGCCATCTTCATCTGCTGGGGCATGAGCAAGTATTTGTCCCAGAGTTTGATCGCACATGGTGGGTCGATCAGCACAGTTGCACAAATCACGTGTTTCTTCGATGAACTTTCGAAAAACATCTCCATTAATACTTCCGTCCGGTTGAGTACCTGGTAGGCGCTTGCAAGAGTGCAAAATGCTCCATGCACGTTCTGCAGAGGCCTTATATACTTCATTCGGCTCCTCTCTGTTCCCATGCTCTGGTTTAAAAATCAAACAAATTAACTCCTTGAAAAGTTCGGGCTCTGACATAATTCCTTCGTACAAGGCATTGGCCTTGACTTCGCTCCCATATCGAAGAAGCGGAAATAGCCAAAATTCAAGATGTATCAGTGCCATCTTGTCGATTTCACCTGAATCCTCCAGCCGGCCTAACATTTTCTCTAGGTGCCAAGACTCGAGTTTTAAACCCTCTTCCACCTCTCCATGTAGTAGCTGCTGAAGAGCTGAGAATAGTTGGGTAGGGTCGGTTTTTTCGAGTGAGTATTGGCAGTATTGAAGCGCGCTCATTGGCCGTTTAGCCACCAAGAGACGCTCCAATACAAACTCCAGATCCGTGTCGTTGCCTCGGTGATAAAGTCGCACAGCCTGCCAATAGGCTGCAGAAACGTCCGGGCCACATGCCTCGACTAGCTGCCAGGTCTCCTGATTTGGTGTCGCCAAAGTCAAGAACCGGGCTAACTTTTCAGGCCTCCATCCATCCTGTTTACTTAGTCCAATTACCGCTTGAAGAAGCTCACCCGAAGCCGGGGCAGGGAGTGTCTGAAGAAAGCCTGCGATACATAGCCCCATGGGCGTTCCAGTAGAGAAAAATTCGCCCTTCGTTGTAATCCATTCTGGCCAGAAAATATCGTCCCACACAACCCGGGCCAATATGGCCCCGACAGTGCTGGGCTCAGCGCACACCTCGACTAGGTTCTCTATGCCGACCATGCATTGAGCCTGATAAATTTCGGTTAATGCCGAAGCTCGCTTTTGAGTTATGGCATTACCGCGCTCGCAAGAGTCGTCGTCATGATCGCGGCTAGGTAACTCCAGCCAATGGGTGTCGAAAAGCCAGCGATGGCGAGCGACCAAGCCCTGTGGGGCAAGTAGCTCGTAGCATGCTTCTGCGGGTGACAACCATTCATTCAACTCGTTAGCTGGTGCGTCGTCGTAGTTACGATGCCAATGAATAATCTGTCGAAGCGCAAGTCGAATAATTTCCCGATCTTCATCTTTCGCTGTTGGCAGGGTGAAGGGCTCAATCAGCGCCAGCACCCTGGGTAGCTCCTCTTTATCTCTAAGTGTGGTTTTTTGCAGCAATGAGACGATTCGAGGAGCGTTGCATTCACTCAGTTGAAGTAGCCTTCCCTTGGCGAAATCCAACATTTCATGCATTTCATCGTAGGTAACGCCACGGCCAGCCCCAGCATCATCATCACGCCACTTTGGTCGGTGTGCAGGGAAGGCCGTTTGTTGGCCGACTTCTGCAACCGCTCTCAATACACGAAAAGCGGCTTTAGGGTCCGATCAATCAGCAATTTGAGCACTTCGATACGCTCCGGCAAGCTAGCCGCGGTCTGCGGCAGCCAAGAGCGAAAAAGGCCGACCAAGCTTCTACTAGGTTTATTGCCCCAGTTCCCTTTCATGGGTACATGGCTCAACTGGGCCAGGATTAGAACCACTGAGGCCAAGCGCCGTGGAGCCCAGCCGAGGACCTCCAATGCCCAAAGCAAGCCGGAGTGCCAGCAGCGTCCGCCAAACCCAGAATCACTCGTTTCGGTAATAAGCCTTGTCACTGGCGCATCTGGCATCCGCAAACTGTTCTGTATGGCACGGAGAAACTCATCTGGGGCGGCCTCTGCAAGGGTGGGTAAATAGGAGGCCAACGAAAGCCAGCGCTGACCATCGGCTTTATTGAGCAGCTCATGAATCAACCCTGATACGCGCTCTTCTATGTTTAGTGTTTGGAGCCCCATTTGTTCTGAGCCGCGCACAGCAAGTTTCACGAGTGAGTCGCAGACCGACTCAAACAGTAGTCCCGAGTGGGAATGAACCTTGCCGTGGACTTGTGCCATCCACCGCTCTTCCTCCGGTAATTCCAGCTGAGGATCAGGTGTTGAGAGCATTTCTCGTGCAATGGAGAAAAAACGATCCAGTTGGCCGCTGGTGATTCGGTCTCCACATTGGTCAAGCAGCTCCAGCGGCGATTTAGCTTTCCATACCGCACCGATATTCAGCACTGGGGCATCGTCAAGTCGGGCGAGTTGGCGTAAATCGCGCTCGATTTCTTCATAAGGTCGGGCAGCTAGCTTCTCGACGACTTGTCGATCTGCAGCTGTGTCTGAATACCAAGCTCCAAGCAGGCAAAACAGGGGCAGGCTGGATGATTGTGGGGTAAGCAACCAATTGGGCTGCTGGATAGCAGGGTTTATGGCTCTTTGCCGGCGAAGTACGGTCCAGGAGCGTCCGGTACTTAGGGCATAACGTTTGGCATCGGATTCCTCCATGCCGATAGTGATGAGGGCTTTCTCGAACTCGTAAATATTCGGTCGTTCCAAGACCAGTTCATCGCCTTCCGGTTTCCCGCCCAGATCACCCGTTGCGAGAGGCACGATCACTCGTAGATTTTCGCGCAGTACAGGATTAAGGGCTGTTTCAGTCCTTGCCGCGATAGCAATCCGCAGTTGCGGATTCGCTTCCACATAACGCCAACCCTGAGGCTCGGTCACGACCATGGCATGGTTTTGCATATCACGGGAGGCCATTACCACTGCCACTGTAAAAGCGGCTGCTTCTTCCACGCTGTCAGCACGTATCACCAGTGGATGAATCGAGCCCGGCGAAGTGTTGGTCTCCTGGATTTTTTTACCCAGAACGTCAAACACTTGAGTGCGGTTCATGGATAGTGCTTCGGGAGTGATGGGAGGGCGACATTGTTGTGCCCACGAGTCCCAGTAGCTTGATAGGCTCACGACACCCCAGCCACTCAATCCCAGCTCTTCGGCAAACTGCAAAGCCACTCCCGGGCTTTGTTCCAGCCACTGCTCTAGATCGTCTGCATCATAGGCCCGAACACTGGCCCATTCGCCTTTGCTGCATTGCTCCGCCACCCAGTCGAGTTTTTTTGTCCAGCGCCGAGGAGTGACAAAGACAAAGGTGCACGCCAAGCGTTCTTTTTCGCTTATTTGCTCTGTCCGCTTTTGGTAGTCGCCGTTAGCTTTGCCGAGCACATTTTGATCGCAGCCAATTTCCCAGCGGGATGCTCCTGAGGGCACCCAAGCGTTACCCCTCTCACGGAAAAGAGCACCATCCCAGCCTGGTACATAGGTGGAGTCACCCGCAGGGAATGAAAGTTGGAGAGTTGTTTCGGGGTCGAAGCAAAGCCGTCTCACCCAGCGTGGCAGATCAGTTTGCGCTTCCTTAGCTTGAGTACTGGCCCAGTTGACGATATGGGAGGCTGTAATTCGCATATTTCACCTCAGAAAAATGGAGCTCCGTCATCCCAGCCGACTCATGATTGGGGGAAGGCTAATTGATGGCTTATTTATGGAATAAAAGCACTGTAAAAGCCAAGACGTCGCCAGGAAAAGCGATCCTCGGCTACGGTGAGCCGAGATGGGGAGGTACGATGCGGATAGAGCTCGGATCATGAGGCACGCGTTACAGGCTTTCACCGCTGATCGGCCCCGCGGAAAAGCATTGTCTTGGCTGGAGTCCGATGAATGTATCTGGCCGCTTCTGGCCGGCAGCGGTCATCGGCAAGAAGCAATTTGGAACTACGAGTTAGTGAACGGCTATCTGGGCGTGGGCAAAGCTAAATGTTGGCATGGTGCAGATAGGTGTCGGGCGTGCAATGGCTGTCGGAGGTGCGAATCAGTGTCGGTTAGGCATGCGAATTGATGTCGGAGCCAATGCGAATACACATGTCTGCCCGAATACTGCCTACAGGCTCAATCGCTGTGCGCTCCTAGTCATTTAACCCACAGATCACAGAGCTGCATGAATCCTGGTGAAATGAGCTGGGCGGCGAGTACAACTTTAAGTAAAGGAACTGGATTTTCTTCCCTCGATTTCGCGAAGAAGTGCTGATACGCCTGATGGAGCCGGATCAACACCCCTGACCAAAGCTGCTCCTCAAGCTAAAAAACCTGGTTTGGGGATTAGGCAATGAGCCGAATAGGCTCGCTAATCGGCTCAAAAATGAGCCAACCCATGAATGCCCTTCTGGGTTTAGCTGTAGCGCGACTGGCCACACCTACCCCTTGAAAGCCGAACCGCCTGCCCGCTGCCGCGCCCCCGCATCCCGCCCAGGGGCCCTTGCTTACCATGCTCGGCGCTGTCGGTCGCGATGCAGAGACGCGGAGCAGCGAGACCCCGTTCAACGCGAAAGGCCAAAAGCTGACATGTCGTGGAACACGTTGCGTACGTATGTCGTCGCCTACGACATGAAGCCTGACCTGAGATACCTGAATACGCCCTCTCATCGCCATTGCAGGCTTTCACAATATGGACGCTTGGTGTTCACGCTGGTTGCCGGTATCGTCCGCAGATCGAAAATTGCGAGATTCATTAGCCCATCCGTTGGGGCTAAAATGCCCTCATCATGCCGGATCAGCCTGCTTGTCAGGCGAGCGACCACAATGGGCACGCTTAGTATCGATATGCTAGGGCACGCAGGCTGCTCGGTACACCAATTTATGCTGCGGCTCCTCCATCAAGGGGCGAGCCGTGAGGCACCGAAAATTAGTGAAATAGGTTAAATGAGTTCATCCAGATCGAGTTACGCACGTCCTATTGGCATTGACCTCTTTGCCGGCGCAGGAGGGCTGTCCTTGGGGTTCGAGCAGGCCGGCTTCGATATAGCAGCTGCAGTCGAGATCGATCCGATTCACTGCGCCACCCACGAGTACAACTTCCCTCGCTGCAGGACCATTTGTGCAAGTGTCACTGACATATCAGGCGATGAAATTCGGCGTTTAGCAGGTCTCGGTGACCGTACCATCGATGTGGTATTCGGTGGTGCTCCTTGTCAAGGCTTCTCCATGATTGGAAAGCGTGCGCTGGATGACCCAAGAAATCAGTTAGTTTTTCACTACGTTCGTATCGTTGCGGAGCTGCAGCCGACGTACTGCGTTTTCGAAAACGTTAAAGGGCTCACCCTCGGGAAACATGCCGAATTTTTGAATGAGTTAATCGAAGCGCTTGGTGAGGCTGGTTACGACGTGGCGCTGCCTTACAAAGTCCTCAACGCAGCTGACTATGGCGTCCCACAAGATCGTAAGCGTCTGTTCCTTCTGGGGACTCGCAGAGGGCATGCACCAGCAGCCTATCCGGCCCCGCTATCGGAAAGGGTAACGGTTGGCGAGGCTATCGGTGACCTGCCCGATGCAAACAGTTTTGACGAATTGATACGTAGCGATGCGGTGCGAACCAATTGGTATACCGAAGCAAGGTATGCCCGCAGACTTCGTGGACTAGACCCGGATCCGAAAGATTTCAGCTATGTGCGTGAATTTGATCAAGATCTTTTGACATCGAGCCTTCGTACGGAGCATTCGGCTCTATCTCAAGAACGCTTCTTGGCAACCGAACAAGGAAAGACGGAGCCGATCAGTCGCTTTCGGAAACTACCTACCGACGGCCTCTGCAACACGCTCAGAGCTGGTACCGATAGTGCCAGAGGAGCGTTTACCTCTCCGCGACCCATCCACCCTGATCTTCCTCGGGTAATTACTGTCAGAGAGGCTGCTCGGCTCCACTCTTTCCCGGATTGGTTTCGATTCCATACCACTAAGTGGCATGGCTTTCGGCAAATCGGCAACAGCGTTCCGCCCCTCTTAGGGCGCGCCATCGCGAGCTCTATTATTGAAGCACTCGGACGAAAGCCAAAGGCGCCTAAGGAGAAGCTCAGCCTAGATGACACTGCATTGCTAGGGTTCGACATGGGCACCGCTGCCAGATACTTTGACGTCCCGCGAGATACGATCGCTCAGCGCACGCGTAAATCCGATTTAAACGAGCCGCTCATGGATGAGTCCTATGCCTGATAAAACACCAACCAAAAAGCAGAATCGCTATGCTGCGATTATCGAGAGCATATTCTTTTCTCATTACCAAGCAGGCTTAACAGAATTTCAGTTTGCACGAACGGAAATCGTTTCTGTTGCGAAGCAACTTGATATTGAGCTTCCCAAGAACCTGGGAGATTTGATCTACTCGTTTCGCTATCGGTATGAGTTACCCCAGAGCATCCTTTCCACTGCCTCTGAAGGGGCCGAGTGGATTATTGAAGGCTCCGGCCAAGCGCTGTACCGTTTTAAACTCACAAAGTTGAGCCGCATCCTCCCACGTGAGGATCTCATAACCATCAAGATTCCAGACTCGACGCCAGAGATTATTTCTGCATATGCGCTAAGCGATGAGCAAGCACTGCTGGCTAAACTGCGTTATAACAGACTGATAGATATTTTTTTAGGGATAACGGCGTACTCATTACAGAACCACTTACGTACAAACCTTAAGTCAGTTGGCCAAATCGAAATTGATGAAATGTATGTCGGTGTTGATCGGCACGGGCGTCAGTTCGTCGTCCCAGTTCAAGCCAAAGGCGGCTCTGACAAACATGGTGTTGTACAGACTAATCAAGACATTGCGTATTGCAGAGAGAAATTCCCTGATTTGGTATGCCGGGCAATCTCAGCGCAATTTATGAGTAATGATCGGATTGCGATGTTTGAGCTTACCTTGCAGAATGGAGAAGTACGTGTGGTAGAGGAAAAACACTACCGCTTAGTTCCTTCCGTAGATATTAGCGGGGAGGACCTACAGTCATATAATTCCCGGGTTAGCTAGCCCTCGTAGGCAAAACAGTACGAATAGCGGTGAACATGCAGCAGAACGTTGGTATATCCCTGATCTCTAAATGGCCGCACGATTGTGTGGCCTCAGCTTTGTTACGGCTCCGGTCTTGCCTAATCCAAGACGGCTACAGCATATACCCTCAACTGCGGCACGCTAACGACCTTTGATTTCTTGAGCCCTCAGCAGGAGGAGTGACAGAGCATTAAGTACATCGTTATGTCTGTGTGAGGTAATGGATTCGAGTGCTAGGGTGGATCAGAATCAGAGTACTCGACATGATTCTGACCCATGCTCAACTCACGATACTAGCTGGCTCTCGATCCAAACTCGGTTATCCATTTTTGCAAGGCCACTGCGTCGGCCTCAAAGACATCGAGCTCTAGAGTGCTGCTGGACTTCTCATCTGACTGGGCGTGTTCAAATACTGAGTAACGCGTCATCAGGTCATCAATGAATACGCAGTCTTCGTGTGATACTTTGGCGACCTTGTGCAACTTGCCTTGTGTATTGATCGCACGTCTGAACCGACCTACAACATCCGCTAATAGAATGTGCTCAATCGTTTTTTCGACAATGACCCTGAAGTCACTGCATGCGCTTTTGCCGAGCGTCTCGTAATCGTCGACCTCAGCCCTTTCCTGGTGTTTTTTCAAGCGCGTAATAGTGTTGTCGATCAATCCACGAACCGCGCTTTCCGGTTTTAGGTCTCGAGCGCTGGCAGTGGCGACAATGCCAGCCACTTTGTCCATTCTCCTAAGCGAAGTCAGTGTTGGCTTCACGGATGGCATTGCTGGCATCTTGCTCCACTTCTCGGTAACCGCGTCGACTAATGCCACTAAAGAAAGACGGTGAGTAAAAATTATGACCTGTCGTGTTGTGGATAAAGACACCAATCGCTCGACGACTTTCTCCTCAAAATCTTGGTCAAGCGACGAAATCGGATCATCAAAAATGAATGGGGCCAGTTGGTTAGACCCAGTGGTGTCTGCTAGAAATGCAGCCAGTGCCGCGATTCTAGTTTCACCCTCACTCAAAATGTAGTCTAGGCCATGTGCACCATGTGCACCTACTAGGTTTAACCCGAAGGTGATCTTCCCCTTACCACCCGATTTACTCTGAGGGGCGATGGGCATGCGGTGGCCGCCCAAAAGCTTCAGTTCATCCAGAAATCGAGTCTGATAACCAGCGTCCAGCTCGGTTTTCGCCAGCTCATTCTTCTTCGTCGTTAGGGCGTTAGTAGCAGCTGAGCGTGACGCTTTATCCATTGCAGCAACGGCGATCAATCTTGCCCTTTCAGCGCTGATTGAGGCTTTGTTCTGAGAAAGCCATTGCTTGGCTTGGAGTTGCTGTACTCGGCACTGCATTGTCTGACGATGCTCATCCTTCAACAAGGCCGACAGGTTCACCTCTTCTTCGATTAGGTTTGCAGACTTAGTTTTCGCCGCTTCGTTTATTCTCGACCAGTCGAAAGATTGCAAGGTGCCTAAAGGGCTGCCCAATGCCATTTGATCAAACCGTGTTTTCAACAGACCAAGCCAGGTGATCCCGTCGGCCTCTTCAAAACCTAGAGTGGACATCTGGACAATCCAGTCAGCTTGTCCGGGGAGAGCTGGCAGCCTTTTTTGGCGATCAGCAAAGCTTTTCTCAGCCGCCTTGGCGGTGGTTTCGAGGCCATCGGTTACAAATTTCTCGAATCCTGTCAGACGAGCTTTCGCGTCCTCGCTGAGGTTTTGGTGGCAAAGTACGCAACGTGAGCCAGCCGAGACGTTAGGGAATGCCGTTTCCACGTAAGCTGTACTGCTGGAGTAAGCTCGTGCTTGCTCCCACATTTTCTGCCAGGTTCCGGAGCCCACCCCCTCAAGTTCTGCTTGTCCAAAAATGGCTACCGCGGCTTCATCGCAGGTTCTCCTCGCTTTAACGGCCGAATCTTTGAGAGTTTCCAGTTCACCCGCCGTCGCATCGTTCATTCCCACCTGAAGCGTCGACATCGCTGTCTCAATACTTTTTAGCGCAGTTTTTTCTTTATTGATGGTCAAAAGGCGACCCGCAATGTCTTTCTCTGCAAGCAAGGATTCGTTCTCTATACGCTCCCTATCAAGCTGGTCGGTGTACAGACATTCATTATCGATGCTTGCGGGAGTAGTCGTGCCTTTCAGGCCTTGAAGCCATTTCGCTTCAGTGGTGTGATTCAGTATCTCCGGAATGGCGGGTAGCACTTTACTGAGTAATGCTTTTTCTCCGGCAAGCTCCGCGCTCACGGCGTCAGCTGTGGTGATCAGAGCCGATACAAATTTCATCCGGCTGGGCTCATAGCACGCCTCAGTTCGACCCATGTACTGCTGAGCTGCCTTGCTATCGAACACCTGGGCATGTCTTAGCGCTTTGTGAGGCCCGCTGGGAATGTCCCAATGGACATCGGCTGGATTCCCGTCAATTGAAATCTTGAAATGCGCACGGCACGGCGTAGGTGTCGGATCAAAAACATTGCTGTGTATGTCGTCCTTGAACCCGTGATCCGCAGATCTGTTTTATCAGTCGTGCAAATCCGCTTTTACCGGTTCCATTCTGTCCGTAGATTACCGACAGATTACTTTTGCCGAATGGGAGGTTGGCGCCGGCTTTTATCGCGTTCAACCCATGCACATCAAGGATTTCGTCAATCCGAAGCAGGGGCCTTCTGGCTGCCTGTGACAGCGTGCCAGGAGTTACGGTCAGAAATCCTGGATCAGCTTGATTATTCGCCTCAAGCTTGCAAAGTCTAGCGAGCGTTTTGATCTCCACCTGGTTCAACTGCCGCTTCGAATCAATCAGCATTCGAGCTGCTGTCTGCAGCCATTTGGGGCGACCGTTTAGCCAAGCCTCAAAATCATCAGTTACTACCGGTTCTATCTCAATCGTCGACATGGTGCGCTATCTCACGAGGGAATCCTTGAGCGTAGGTGGCAGATGGCCTTTTGCTATGTCTCCAGTAATTATGTGATTGCGAAATGTGACTTTGGGGGGCTACTTGGCTGATGGTGTGGGTCGGCTCAGATCTTATTCACCTGGTGCCGATCCTAGTCCCTCCAAAATCTCCCAAGCCAAATACTGCAAAGCTTTGTGATCCTAGAGTGTGGGGAATTAGTGCGGTGTCTGGACAACCAATGGCTGACGCTGACGCTGACGATTAGTTAGTACATAAATCAGTACACTGGCGGTACAGTGTCCAGCTTTTACAAATTTCTAAAGATTTCACTTAAGCCCAGTAACGACGCTGCTTTCAGCTTGTTTTACTTGCACTAAGCTACTCACGGTTTTACTGGCCTTGAGGCGTTTCTAGGTCACTCATAATCCTTTGGTCCACGGTTCGAGTCCGTGTGGGCCCACCATCTTCAAAGCCGCGCACTGCGCGGCTTTTTCATGTCTGCAATTCCAGGCCGAGTCCGCCACGTAGGTCAGGATCTTTCAAACCGCTTGAAGGTCTATGTCGTTTGATCGGCGTCTGCACCTGATCGATGAGTCGGCCCTATGGGCCCAGACTGAGAACCAGGTGCTAGCGCCCCCATGGATATGACCTTAGTCTGAGCCCATGATGAAAACGTCCTTATGATTGAACAACTCCAGCAAGACCGCATTATCGTGGCCGATGATCATCCGGTTTTCCGCGAAGGCCTGAGCCGCATCGCGCAGCGCGTCTTTCCCCATGCCTGCATTCTCGAGGCAGGTGACATGGACGAGGTGCTCGCCCTGGCCAGTGCCGGTGCGGCGCCCAGCTTGTTCATGCTCGATTTGCTGTTTCCGGGGCAATCACCGCAGGCCATTGGCGGGTTGCGCCAGCGATTTCAGCGCAGCTCCATCGTGATCGTGTCGATGGTCGACAACCGCGAGCTGATCGACGAGGTGATGGTGGCTGGTGCCGATGGCTTTATCGGCAAGGCGACGCCGCCCGACGAAATTGCTGCCGGGCTGCTGGCGGTGCGTGCGGGGGATTTCGTCCTCAGCCTGGGCCCGGCCGGGGTGCCGGCCTTTACCGAGGGCAGGCAACTGCTCGAGCAACTGACGCCGCGCCAGCAGGACGTGTTGCGGTTACTGGTTCGCGGCCTGTCGAACAAGGAAATCGCCCGCGAGCTGGACATCTCTCCCTTTACCGTGCGTATTCATGTCTCTTCGCTGCTGCGCACGCTTGATGTCAGCAGCCGTGCAGCTGCAGCCGCCAAGGCGGCGCAGGCTGGGTTGCGCTAACCGTCAGGCTGCTTGCGATCCGAGTTTGAGCGCCACCAGCAGCGAGCGCAGCTCGGCGGGCTGCACGGGCTTGGACAGGATTGGAATGTTCTCGTCGCCCAATTGCTCTTGAACACGGCGCACGTCGTGGCCGGTCATGATGATGGCGGGTACGTTGCGGCCGCTGAGTGCGCGCACATGGTTGATGCAGTCGGCCCCATGCGCTTCGAGGCCGAGGTCGAAGTCGGTGACTACCAGATCGAAGTCCGTCGAGACGTTGGGTAGCGAGGTGAAGCTGGCGACGTCACAGCCCCACTTCGTCAGCAGGGTGGCGGTGGCCAGTAGCACGTTCTGATCATCCTCGATAAGGCATACCCGCAAGCCATCCAGCATGCGCGGCGCCAGGGTATTGCTCTGTGCCGGGGCGGGGCGTTCGACCGGTGCCGCTACCGGCTGCAGGCCGTCGATGGCTGCGAGTGTGCCCCGGCCCTCAACGGAGCGAATGCGAACGCGCAGATCCATCAGCGTGCCTAGTCGCCTGACGATGGTCAGCCCCAGCCCCATTCCGTCGACATCGGTGTCGCGCGCCTGGCGCACGCGGTAGAACTCTTCGAAGATATTGTCGAGATGCGCTTCGGCGATACCGCGGCCCTTGTCGTACAGCTCGATGGACAGGCCCGTGCCTTTGCGTCGGCAGCCGATCAGCACGGGTTTCCCCGGGGCGTACTTCAAGGCGTTGGAGAGCAGGTTCTGCAGCATGGTGGTCAGCAGCCCGTGATCGGCGCGTACGTAAACAGGCGGGCAGTGCAGGCGAATATCCACTCCGGCCCAGCGGGCTGCCTCGGTGTTCTGCTGGATCAGTTGCTGCAGCAGAGTGTGCAGCGGCAGGGTTTCCATCTGCGGATCCACCTTGCCGCTGTCCAGCGAATACATGTCGAGAATCGAGCGGAACAGGCGGGCAACGCTGTTCAGCGATTTGTCGATGTTCTCCACCAGGCGCTTCTGCTCGCTGTCCAGGCTGCTGTCGCGCAGGCAGGCGGTGAACAGGCTGATGGAGTGAATGGGCTGACGCAGATCGTGACTGGCCTGCGCCAGGAACTGCGACTTGGCCAGGTTGGCGGCCTGCTCGGCTTCGGTTGCCAGGCGCGAGCGCTTGAGCAGAGTGTGTATGTAAGCCGGCACCATCAGGGTGGTGAGCAGCAGGGTGATGATCAGATAAGGTTGCGACTGCCAGTAGGCCGAAGTGCTAGCGATGATTAGCAGCGAGAGTGTCGCCATGATGGTCGCCAGCAGCAGGTAGCCCGATCTGTAACGCAACCCATAGCCGACGGTTATCCAGAGTAGCGCTGCATAGATCGGCAGCATGAGCGCGCCACCCGTGGCAATGGCCAGCGTGATGGCGCAGTAGTCGATGAGCATGGTCAGCACTCGTCGCACCGGTCGGTTGCCGGGGCGGCGGCAGATATCGAACCAGAGCGTCAGGGCGGCGACACAGAACACCGCTTCAAGCGGGAAGATCTTCCAGGCCAGCGCTTCCCCGATTATGGATTGCTGGAAAAGCACCAGTGTGTAGCCAATGGCGATAGGCGTGATGATCAAGCGCACCGCCGCCTGGGCACGCTCTGTATCGTATGTGGGGGAGGCGGTCGCGAACATGGGAATTCTCTAGAAGCCATGTGGTTCTGGTATCCGTACACCATAGTCCGCGGGCATTTACAGGCGCAATACAGCAGTAAACGCGCAAAGTACCTTTCGCACCCCCGTACTCGCTGGGCGTCGGTGCCCGCGCAGTTGCCGCCGCCAGGCGGCGCAGGCTGGGTTGCACTAAGCGTCAGGCTGCTTGCGATCCGAGTTTCAGTGCCACCAGCAGCGAACGTAGCTCGGCGGGCTGCACGGGCTTGGACAGGATCGGAATGTCCTCGTCGCCCAATTGCTCTTGAACACGGCGAACGTCGTGGCCGGTCATGATGATGGCAGGTACGTTGCGGCCGCTGAGTGCGCGCACATGGTTGATGCAGTCGGCTCCGGAGGCTTCCCGGCCGAGGTCGAAGTCGGTGACCACCAGATCGAAGTCCGTCGACACGTCGGGTAGCGAGGTGAAGGTGGCGACGTCACAGCCCCACTTCGTCAGCAGGGTGGCGGTGGCCAGTAGTACGTTTTGGTCATCCTCGATGAGGCATACCCGCAAGCCATCCAGCATACGCGGTGCCTGGTTGCTGCTCTGTGCCGTGGTGATGCGTTCGACCGGTGCCGCTACCGACTGCAGGCCGTCGATGGCTGCGAGTGTGCCCCGGCCCTCCACGGAACGAATGCGAATGCGCAGACCCATCAGCGTGCCTAGCCGCCTGACGATGGTCAGCCCCAGACCCATTCCGTCGACATCAGTGTCGCGCGCCTGGCGCACGCGGTAGAACTCTTCGAATATGTTGTCGAGATGCGCTTCGGCGATACCGCGGCCTTTGTCGTACAGCTCGATGGACAGGCCCGGGCCTTTGCGCCGGCAGCCGATCAGCACGGGTTGCCCAGGGGCGTACTTCAAGGCGTTGGAGAGCAGGTTCTGCAGCATGGTGGTGAGCAGGGCGTGATCGGCGCGTACGTAAACAGGCGGGCAGTGCAGGCGCATATCCACTCCGGCCCAGCGGGCTGCCTCGGTGTTCTGCTGGATCAGGTGGTGCAGGAGCTTGTGCAGTGGCAGAGCCTCTATCTGCGGAACGACCTTGCCGCTGTCTAGCGAATACATGTCGAGAATCGAGCGGAACAGGCGTGAGACGCTGTGCAGCGATTTGTCGATGTTCTCCACCAGGCGCTGTTGTTCGGTGCCCAAGCGGCTGTCGCGCAAACATGCGGTAAACAGGCTGATGGAGTGAATGGGCTGGCGCAGGTCGTGGCTGGCCTGTGCCAGAAACTGCGACTTGGCCAGGTTGGCGGCCTGCTCGGCCTCAGCGGCGCGGCGCGAGCGCTTGAGCAGGGTGTGTATGTAGGCTGGCACCATCAGGGTGGTGAGCAGCAGAGTGAAGATCAGATAAGGCTGCGACTGCCAGTAGGCCGAAGTGCTCGCGATGATTAGCAGCGAGAGCGTGGCCATGATGGTCGCCAGCAGCAGGTAGCCCGACTGGTAACGCAGGCCGTAGCCGACGGTCACCCAGAGCAGGACGGCATAGATCGGCAGCATGGCCGCGCCACCTGCAGTAATGACCAGCGTGATGGTGGTGTAGTCGATGAGCATGGTCAGCACTCGCCGCACCGGACGGTTGCCGGGGCGGCGGCGGATGTCGAGCCAGAGCGCCAGGCCTGCGGCAAAAAACATCGCCTCAAACAGGACTATTTGCCAGGCCACTATGGCCTCGACCATGGACAGCAGGTAGAGCATCAGTGTGTAGCCAATGGCGATTGGCGAGATGATCAGACGCACCACCGCCTGAGCACGCTCGGCGTCGTACGCGCGGGGCGCGGTCACGGACATGTAAATTTCCTACGAGCTAGTTGATTCGGACACTCGCACACCATAGGCCGCCGGCCTTTGCAGGCGCAAGGCAGCAGTAAACGCACAACGTGCCTCTAGCACACCCGTACTATTTCGCCGCGACCATCCCCTTCTTAAAATCGCGGGCATCGCTTCGGCAATGGGTCGAAGGCAGGTCGTCGAGGAAGAATCTCACATGAGCATCAAAGGAACGCTTGGGGCTCTGCTCATTGCCCCGATGCTGGCTACCCTTGCCGGGTGCCTGCCGCAGAATACGCAAAGCCAGGGCTTGCTGAATAACACGCAGGCGGCCAATGCCAGCGGCCCTGCACGCCGAGCACGTCCGATAACCTGATCTCCACTGGCCGCAGCCTGTTGAGCATTGCCAACTCCGTGCTGGAAACCCAGCAGAGCTTCCAGGGCGACTCGACCACCTACGCTTCGCGCGTGCAGGCGGCGGAGAAGGCCCAGAAGGTCAACCAGGGCAACGACGTGCTCAACAACGTCGAAAGCATGACCGCCGGCCTCGGTGCCAGCGCTCCGTGCACTGCCACCGCTACTGCCGCACCGGCCGCTGCATCGCGTTGATCACGCCTGGGGCATGAGTGCCCGGCCAGCCTGTTCGGGAAACCGAGCTGGTTTGCTACCGAAAAAGCCGCGCACTGCGCGGCTTTTTCGTGTGTGGCGTTTACTTTCGGCGGTGAGGTGGCAGGCCATCCTGGGGGCCATGATTGTTCACCAGGCATGAAAAAGCCCGGCATCGGCCGGGCTTTTTCGTTTGCAGCGCTGCCGCTTACTTGCCGTAAACCGGCAGTTTGGCGCAGATGGCTTTGACCTTCTCGCGAACGGCGTCGATCACCGCTTCGTTGTTCAGGTCGGCCAGGATGTCGCAGATCCAGCCCGCCAGTTCCTTACACTCGGCTTCCTTGAAGCCGCGAGTGGTGACTGCCGGGGTGCCGAAGCGCAGGCCGGAGGTCACGAACGGGGAGCGTGGGTCGTTCGGCACCGAGTTCTTGTTGACGGTGATGAAGGCTTTGCCCAGTGCGGCGTCGGCGTCCTTACCGGAGATTTCCTGCTTGATCAGCGAGAGCAGGAACAGGTGGTTTTCGGTGCCGCCGGAGACGACGTCGAAGCCACGCTCGATGAACACGCCGGCCATGGCCTGGGCGTTCTTCACGACCTGCTGCTGGTAGGTCTTGAACTCAGGCTGCAGCGCTTCTTTGAAGCAGATCGCCTTGGCAGCGATGACGTGCTCCAGCGGGCCGCCTTGGGCGCCCGGGAAGACGGCGGAGTTGAGCTTCTTCTCGATCTCGGCGTTGGCCTTGGCGAGGATCAGGCCGCCGCGCGGGCCGCGCAGGGTCTTGTGGGTGGTGGTGGTCACCACGTCGGCGAACGGTACCGGGTTCGGGTACACGCCAGCAGCGACCAGGCCTGCGACATGCGCCATATCAACAAAGAGCAAGGCGCCTACTTTGTCGGCGATGGCGCGGAAGCGCGGGAAGTCGAGAATCTGCGAGTAGGCGGAGAAGCCGGCGACGATCATCTTCGGCTTGTGCTCGACAGCCAGGCGCTCGACTTCGTCGTAGTCGATCAGGCCGTTGCCGTCGATGCCGTACTGAATGGCGTTGTACAGCTTGCCGGAGGAGGAAACGCTGGCGCCGTGGGTCAGGTGACCGCCGTGGGCCAGGCTCATGCCAAGGATGGTGTCACCGGCGCTCAGCAGGGCCAGGTAAACAGCGGCGTTGGCTTGCGAGCCTGCGTGTGGCTGCACGTTGGCGTAATCGGCGCCGAACAGCTCTTTAGCGCGGTCGATGGCCAGTTGCTCAACGATATCCACGTACTCGCAGCCACCGTAGTAGCGCTTGCCCGGGTAGCCTTCGGCGTACTTGTTGGTCAGCACCGAGCCCTGGGCTTCCATGACTGCCGGGCTGGTGTAGTTTTCCGAGGCGATCAGCTCGATGTGCTCTTCCTGGCGCAGAGCTTCTTGCTGCATGGCTTCGAAGAGCTCGGCGTCGTACTTGGCAATGGTCAAATCACGGCTGAACATGGCAATCCCCTGAAAGTCAGCTGGGCGGATGAAATAGGGTGCGGATTCTAACGCATCCGAGCTGGCCAGGCATATGAAGCGTGATCATGGCCAGGATAAGCGGCGCTCACGTCCTGCTCGCGCCGCTTGCGGCGACGTTATTCGAGTGTGAACGGGTGCTGGCCGCCGAACTGCGCCTCGAATTGCTGGGCGGGTATCGGCCGGCCAAGCAGGTAGCCCTGCACTTCGTCGCACGCGTGGTTGCGCAGGAAGTCGAGCTGCTCCTGGGTTTCCACGCCCTCGGCGATCACCGTCATGTTCAGGCTGTGGGCCATGGCGATGATGGCGCGGGCAATCTGCCCGTCCTGTTCGCCCTGGGGCAGGCCGTCGACGAAGCTGCGGTCGATTTTCAGCACGTCGATGGGGAACTGCTTGAGGTAGTTGAGCGACGAGTAGCCGGTGCCGAAGTCGTCGATGGCGATGCACAGGCCGAGGTTCTTCAGGTCGTTCAGGGTCTGCATGGCTGCTGCCACGTCCTGCATGAGGATGCTTTCGGTCAGTTCCAGCTCCAGGCAGGCGGCGGGGATGTCGCTCTGGCTGAGGATGCGTTCGATGCGCTGGTGCAGGTCGCCATCGCTGAACTGACGGGCGGACAGGTTCACCGAAACCCTCGGCACATGGATGTTGTTTTGGTGCCAGGTGCTCAGTTGGCGACAGGCTTCGGCCAGCACCCATTCACCGACTTGCACCACCAGGCCGAGCTCTTCGAGTACCGGTATGAACGCGTTAGGGGCGACCAGGCCGCGCGTAGGGTGCTGCCAGCGCAGCAGCGCCTCGACGCCGGTCAGCTGCTTGCCGTCGCCGGAGAACTGCGGTTGGTAGTGCAACAGGAATTCGCCCTGTTCCAGCGCGTGGCGCAGGTCGCCTTCCAGTTCCAGGCGCTCCAGGGCGCTGGCGTTCATGTCTGCCTGATAGAACTGGAAGTTGTTCTTGCCGCGTTCCTTGGCGTGGTACATCGCCGTGTCGGCGTTCTTCATCAGCTGGCTCAGTTCGTGGCCGTCCTGCGGGCTGAGGGCGATGCCGATACTGGCGGTGACGAAGAATTCGCGGCCTTCCAGCACGAAGGCGCGGGCCAGGCTGGCGAGGATCTGTTCGGCGACGTGGATGGCACGGTGCAGAGCGCCCTCGCGGCTGCCATTGGATTGCAGCAGCAGGGTGAATTCGTCACCGCCCATGCGTGCCACGGTGTCGTCTTCGCCCACGCAGGCGGCCAGGCGGATGGCGACGTCCTTGAGCATGCGGTCGCCGGCGGCGTGGCCGAGGGAGTCGTTGATCGGTTTGAAGCGGTCGAGGTCGAGGAACATCAGCACCACCCACTCGCGATGCCGCTCGGCATGCTGCAGGGCGGTGTGCAGGCGATCCTGGAACAGGGTGCGGTTGGGCAGTTGGGTCAGGGCGTCGTAATAGGCCAGGCGGTGGATGCGCTGTTCGCTGGCCTTGCGCTCGCTGATGTCGCTGAAGAAACACACGTAGCTGACCAAGTCGCCTTCTTCGTCATGTACCGCGGTGATGCCGACCCAGGCTGGGAAGTTCTCGCCGTTGCGGCGTCTCAGCCAGATCTCGCCCTCCCAGGTGCCGCGCAAGTGAAGCTGGGACAGCACGTAGTTCAGGTGATTATTTTTCTGGTTGTCGGCGGTGAGCATGCCAGGCAACTGGTCGAGCACTTGCTCGGAGCTGTAACCGCTGACCAGGCTGAAGGCGTTGTTGACCTGAACGATGTAGCCCGCCGGGTCGGTGACCAGAATCGCTGCCGTGGAGTGCTCGAATACCGTGGCAGCCATGCGCAGGTCTTTCTCGGCGCGGCGCTGCTGGCCAATGTCGCGGCCCACACCGAGCAGGCCCTCGAAGCGCCCGTTGTCGTCCCACATGGGTACCAGGCGCAGTTCCACCGGGATTTTGCGGCCATCGGCGCGCAGGCAATCGAAGACGCACAGTTGTGGCGTCAGGTTCTGTCGCAGTTCGTGCATCTGCTGTGGCACACCCATGGCGCCGCGGATGCGGGCGAGCAGGGCGTAGACGCCACTGAGTTGCTGCGGGTTGGTGGCCAGGCCCTCGAAACCATGCTTCTGCACCCACGGCACCGAGTAACCGAGCACCGTTTGTACCGAGGGGCTGATGTAGTTGAGGTTGAGCTGGCTATCGGTGGAGAAAATCACGTCGCTGATGCTTTCGGCCAGCATGCGGTAACGCTGTTCGTTGTCACGTAGCGATTCGTTGCGGGCGATCTGCTCGGTGATGTCCTTGGCCACCCCGATCAGGCGGCCGACCCAGCCATTGCTGTCTCGCGAGAGCGCCTGTTCGGTGATGCTGAGCCAGCGCCAGGAGCCATCCTGGTGCCGCGCGCGGAACTGCGACTCGAGCAGTACGCCGTCGCTCAGTACGGTTTGCAGGTTGCGAACGCGCCCGTACAAATCGCTGTCGTCAGGGTGGATGATGCGTTTCCAGAAACTATCGCCCTGGGCCTTCACGAAGGCGGCGTCGTAACCCAGTTTGCTGCCGATATCGTGATTGCTGAACAGCAGGGTGCGCGACGGGATGTCGTTGACGTAGAGGGTGTCCGGCACCGCCCGTACGACTTCGACCAGAAGCGCTCGCGCTCGACCAGCGACAACTCCATGCGCTTGCGGCTGGTGATGTCGCTGATGCTCAGGGCCACGGCGTGCAGGTCTTGCGCACTTTCGGGCAGGCGCATCACCAGCCACAGATGGCGGACGCTACCGTGGACGCCTTCGATGTGGCTTTCCAGTTCGAGATGGCCGCCGCCGTCTAGCAGGGCGGCGCTGAGCTGGGCACGGAAACCGGCCGGGTTCACATCGCCACGATTGATCAGTTGCTCCCAGGCCTGTTCGGGCGTGTTCACGCCAAGCAGGCGCAGGGCAACCTGATTGGTTTCTGTAATGCGCATGTGCTTGAGCAGTTCGCCATGGCGCTGCGGATGACGCTGCAGCCAGGGCTGCAACTGGGCACCGCTGCTCAGCCCTTCTTCGTGCAGAAAGTGGTACAGCCCGGCGAGGTCGAGCACGCAGAGGGCGGTGCCGGTGCCGTCGAAGATATCCTGATAACGTCGTCGGGCTTCCTGCAGTACGCGGGTGGCCTGCTGCTCTTCGGTGACGTCACGCAGTACCCAGACAAAACCCAGGTGGCGAGCTTCGTCGCCCAGATCGCTGCGGGTAATGTTGAACAGACGGATGTCACCGTCCTGGCGAATTTCTACCAGATCCGGCCCAAGGTCACTGTGGAAGGCTGTTGCGTGCAGCAGCAACGGATCGAGGCGCGGCAGTAGTTCCAGCAGGTGCCATTCACCGGCGTGCCGGTTGGTCAGGCCGAAGAGTGCCTCGGCCTGCGGGTTGAGGTAGGTCAGGCGGCCGTTGCTGTCGGTCACCAATACCCGTTCCTCGATAACGCCCAGGGCACTAGCGGCCTGGTGCAGGGAGCGCCGCGACGCCGCGTTGAGCGCGTGCAGATGGCTTTGCTCACGTACCAGGCGGTAGAGGGCGAACAGGGTAAGCAGGGCGCAGAGGCTGAACAGTAGGAACTTGCCGGCGATTTCCGGCAGCACCTGGGCCTGCAGCTTTCGCTCGTTGAGCATGGCGCGAAGCTGCCAGTCGGAGCCGGGCAGGTCTTGCAGGAGAATGGTCTGCGCCTGGTTGGCTGCCGTGACCAGCGGGTAGCTGCCCTCTTGCAGGTTTTCGCTGCGCGAGTCGGTGATCGCCCGCCCGCTGATGGCGTCCTCCAGCAACCAGGGAAAATCGTTCTGTCGGCTATGCAGTAGCCAGCTTTTCAGGGCATTGGCGTTCAGGCGCAGCGCCCAGTAGCCACTCTCATTGGAGGCCTGCAGCAGAAGATAGATGCGCCCGTCGCCCTGCGGATAGAATGCGTAATGGTAGGCGTGGTCGGCGCTGCGCCCGATCAACTCGGCAAGCAATTGATGATCGCTGCTGTGCGGCGCGCTGTCATACATCGCGCGCCCGGCGTTATCCAGGTGGGCGATACTTTGCAGGGATGGAAATACCACGCGCAGGTTGTTCAGATAAGCAGCATGCGCCGAGCCAGCAGTAGCTTCGGGCTTGTGTGTGGCATTGAGCACGGCCCGTCCGGCGTTGGCCATGGAGCTCATGCTCAGGCTCAATTGTTTGGCCAATTGCTCGCTCACGGCCAGGCTGAGCGCGCGCTGGTTATCTTTCAGTTGCTTGAACTCGAGCTGCAACTGCCATAACAGCAACACCAGAACCCCCAGCACCAGTACCACCAGAGCGCCCTTGAATGAGCGGCGCATGGGCACAATCTGTGGGTCGCGGTAGGGGCGCTTGGTGTTGGGCGCTGACACGTGATGAAGTCCTGCAACAGCGGGATAAATAAGGCCGGTGATGCTACTGAAAAGCTTAGTTAAGCAGGACGTCCGCTTCCCAAGGGCGGCTAGCATGCCACAACTGTGGCGAAGTGCCAGCGTGACCGACGAGCGCCCTGCGTTTGCCGGCTCTTTCTAGTCGCCGCGAGATCGCCGAAAATAGTGCAGCGTTGGTTCGCTACAGTCTTGCGAGGCTTTCTCCTCTTTATTAGTGCTAGCGGGCGCCCTTCGGGCCGCGTGCAACCGTGGTCGAGTGCCATGAGCTAGTCTTGCCGTTCCAGTGGGCGGGCTGTCGGAATCAGCGTGATCGGTTCGCCCGGCGCGACATTTCTCCGTTTGCGTGACGCATCGTCTTCGCATAGGGTGCGCGCCATCGTTGCCATTTATGAGTGAGGTCTGAATTTTGGCTCAATACGTCTACACCATGCATCGGCTGAGCAAGGTTGTGCCGCCGAAGCGCGAGATCCTCAAGAACATTTCCCTGTCGTTCTTCCCGGGCGCCAAGATCGGCGTGCTCGGCCTGAACGGTTCGGGTAAATCGACCCTGCTGAAAATCATGGCTGGCGTCGACACCGAGTTCGACGGCGAAGCCCGTCCGATGCCCGAACTGAATGTCGGCTACCTGCCTCAGGAGCCGCAGCTCGACCCTAGCAAGACCGTGCGTGAAGTGGTCGAAGAGGCCGTGAGCGGCATCAAGGATGCCCAGGCGCGTCTAGATGAGGTTTACGCTGCCTACGCCGAGCCGGATGCCGACTTCGACAAACTGGCCGCCGAGCAGGCCAAGCTGGAAGCCATCCTGCAGGCCAGCGATGGTCACAATCTGGAGCGCCAGCTGGAAGTTGCTGCCGACGCCCTGCGTCTGCCGGCCTGGGACGCCAAGGTCGAGCACCTGTCGGGTGGTGAGAAGCGCCGCGTAGCGCTGTGCCGTCTGCTGCTGTCGGCCCCTGACATGCTGCTGCTGGACGAACCAACCAACCACTTGGACGCCGACTCGGTGGCCTGGCTGGAGCGTTTCCTTCACGATTTCCCAGGTACTGTGGTAGCCATCACCCACGACCGTTACTTCCTCGACAACGTCGCCGGCTGGATTCTCGAACTCGACCGCGGCGCGGGCATCCCGTACGAAGGCAACTACTCCGGCTGGCTGGAGGCGAAATCGTCCCGTCTGGCGCAGGAGTCCAAGCAGCAGTCGGCCCATGAAAAGGCCATGAAGGAAGAGTTGGAGTGGGTGCGCAAAGGCGCCAAGGCCCGCCAGTCCAAGTCCAAGGCTCGTCTGCAGCGTTTCGAGGAAATGCAGTCCCAGGAATTCCAGAAACGCGCCGAGACCAACGAGATCTACATCCCGGCCGGTCCGCGCCTGGGTGACAAGGTCATCGAGTTCAAGAACGTCACCAAGGGCTATGGCGACCGCGTACTGGTCGAAGACCTGTCGTTCAGCGTACCCAAGGGCGCCATCGTTGGCGTTATCGGCGGTAACGGTGCCGGTAAGTCGACCCTGTTCCGCATGCTGATGGGCAAGGAAGCGCCGGATTCTGGCAGCATCGAGATCGGCGACACCGTGCAACTGGCCTGTGTGGATCAGAGCCGCGACGACCTGGACGGCAGCAAGTCGGTCTGGGAAGCGGTTTCCGATGGTCTGGATCAGATCAAGATCGGCAACTACGAGGTGCCGTCCCGTGGTTACGTCGGCCGCTTCAACTTCAAGGGTGCCGACCAGCAGAAGTTCGTCAAGGATCTCTCCGGTGGTGAGCGTGGCCGCTTGCACCTGGCGCTGACCCTGAAGGAGGGCGCTAACGTTCTGCTGCTCGACGAACCGTCCAACGACCTCGACGTGGAAACCCTGCGCTCGCTGGAAGATGCGTTGCTGGACTTCCCTGGCGCCGCCATTGTGATCTCTCACGATCGCTGGTTCCTGGATCGCGTGGCGACTCACATCCTCTCCTACGAGGACGACGGCGTACTGTTCTTCGAAGGCAACTACACCGAGTACGAGGCTGACCGTAAGAAACGTCTCGGCGACGCCGCCGCCCAGCCGCACCGGGTACGCCACAAGAAACTGGCGCAGTAAGCGATGTAAACGAAAAACGGGGCCGAATGGCCCCGTTTTTCATTGCGCTCATCAGCGCCTGGCTCTTATCTCTCTGAGTATTTTGGTGCGCTGTTTGTTTTATTTTGGTGCGTTAATTTCGCGCCTATCAGTCATATTTGAACGGTATTTTACGTTTAAGCACCAAAAACTTTCATAAAAGCGTCATTTCGCCCTTTTTTAGGGCGATAAGTTCTTGCTAGAGTCGCGCCACTTTATTTATCGGCGCAGGGACGCCAGGAGCTTTTCATGACGCTTTCCGTAGACCGCTTTCTCGACCGCCTGAAGCAGCGCGACCCTGATCAGCCGGAATTCCACCAGGCGGTGGAAGAAGTGCTGCGCAGCCTGTGGCCATTCCTCGAGGCCAATCCTCATTACCTACAGGCAGGGATCGTCGAGCGTATCGTCGAACCCGAGCGGGCTGTGTTGTTTCGTGTGCCGTGGGTCGATGATGCGGGCAAGGTGCAGGTCAACCGCGGCTTTCGCATTCAGATGAACAGCGCTATCGGCCCTTATAAAGGCGGCCTGCGTTTTCACCCCTCGGTAAACCTCAGCGTGCTCAAGTTCCTGGCCTTCGAGCAGACGCTGAAGAACTCTCTGACTTCGCTGCCCATGGGCGGCGGCAAGGGCGGCGCGGACTTCGACCCCAAGGGCAAGAGCGATGCCGAAGTGATGCGCTTCTGCCAGTCGTTCATGAGCGAGCTGTACCGCCATATAGGTGCGGATCTCGACGTGCCGGCCGGTGATATCGGCGTTGGTGGCCGCGAGATCGGCTACATGTTCGGTCAGTACAAGCGTCTGGCTAACGAGTTTTCTTCGGTGCTGACCGGCAAGGGCCTCGCCTATGGCGGCAGCCTGATTCGCCCGGAAGCCACCGGCTACGGCTGCGTGTATTTCGCCGAGGAAATGCTCAAGACCCGTGGCCGCAGCTTCGACGGCCAGCGCGTGGCGATCTCCGGCTCCGGCAACGTGGCGCAGTACGCTGCGCGCAAGGTCATGGATCTGGGTGGCCAGGTCATTTCCTTCTCCGATTCGGAAGGCACACTTTACGCCGAAGGTGGCTTCAGCGAGCAGCAGTGGCAGGACGTGATGGAGCTGAAGAACCGTAAGCGCGGTCGCCTCAGTGCCTTGCAAAGCAGCGATCTGCGCTTCCTGGCTGGTCAGCGGCCGTGGAGTCTGGCGTGCGATATCGCCCTGCCATGCGCGACCCAGAACGAGCTGAATCTGGACGACGCCCGCACGCTGCTGGGCAATGGCTGCGTTTGCGTCGCCGAAGGCGCCAACATGCCGACCACCCTGGACGCCGTGGATCTGTTTATCGAGCACGGTACCCTGTTCGCGCCCGGCAAGGCATCCAATGCTGGTGGTGTTGCAGTCAGCGGCCTGGAAATGTCGCAGAACGCCATGCGCCTGCATTGGAGCGAGGGCGAAGTGGACGAGAAGCTGCACGGCATCATGCAGTCCATCCACGCTGCCTGCGTGCGCCACGGCGAGGAGAACGGCACCATCAATTACGTGAAAGGCGCCAATATCGCCGGTTTCGTCAAAGTGGCGGATGCCATGTTGGCCCAGGGCGTGGTTTAAACGCTGCATGCGCAGCAGGGCAATCCTGCTGCGCTATCTCACCCCCTCGTCAGGCAGGGCCATTGCCCTGATCGATCTGGCAGCCAAAACATCTTCTATTGGGTCCAGCACAACGGCCGTTCCGTTATGGGTTCTGACTCGCAAAAAACACTCAACCATCTCCACTGTCACGACTCTTACACACAAGAGGATGAAAATGCCTCCCCGTTGCGGCAGCAGGATGTCGTCGCGGGTCAGAACAAAACTGGATTAACGAGAGTCGTGTAATGAAATCGATCCCTGGAATGCTCGAAGGCGCAATGGCCGTCCGCTTCTATCAAAGTGTGAATGGCCCTTTCCCCATCGAAGTCGGCGCCGCCGTGCCTGGCTCCAGCATGTCCGCCATCGTCAAACCGACTGTCGAGTTGGCAATGCTCGACCCCATGAGTGAAGAGGAGCTTGGGCTGTCGCTTCTGGAAGCCGAAGCCACCGGGTTGCTGCCAGAAAAGGTCTGTGACCAGCTCAATGCTTTTCTCGGAGGGCGCCGCGTTAGATGCACCAGCGCGGCGGAGGTCGAGGCCATCAACCATCTGTTCCGCGCCTGCGCCATCGAGCCGGAGTTTGATCTGGCGACTTTGGACGCTGCCGCGATGTACCTGCCCAAGGCACTGCCGGTGGATCAGTACCCGGAAACCATCGCCCGGGATCTGTTCATACTCGCCAAACCGTTCGAGGCGCGTCGGCTTCGCTAAGCAGTGGCTCGGGTCTTTACATAGGTAAAGATGCGAATATCTGTTGCATGATAATCACTATCGAATAGACTCCCGCCCAAATGGCCCGCTTGATTCGGCGCCATACCAGTCGGCTGATCAGCCCCGCCCATGCTTCGCGCTGGCGGGGTTTTGTGTGTTCTGGGAATGAGTTCGCTCCCTGACCGCGTCCTCGGCAGCCCACTGACTTCCTCCACTGCGGCGCGTGTTTTCAGAGTCGATTCCGGTGTTCAAGAAAATCCTCTTCCAGTTGCACTGGTTTTTTGGCATCACTGCCGGCCTGGTGCTGGCCCTGATGGGCGTGACCGGTGCGCTGTACAGCTTTCAGGAAGAGATCCTGCTGGCGATCAACCCGCAGATGGTGGTAACGGCGCAGCCGGGATCGGTACTCGAACCCGGCGAGATGATCGAGCGTTTGCAGGCCCAGGGCATCAGCGTGTCCGGCCTTTACGTGGATACCGAGGGCGGCCAGCCAGCGCGGGTTTTCCTGACACCGCCGCCGGGCGAGCGACGCGGCGGTGTGCGTTTCGTCGACCCCTACACGGCCGAATCACTAGGCGAGCCGCGGGGCATGGCGTTTTTCGGTCTGATGCTGCAGCTGCATCGCTTCCTCGCCATGGGCCAGACGGGCCGGCAGATCACCGGCGCCTGTACCATCGCTCTGGTGTTCTTTTGCCTGTCCGGGCTTTATCTGCGTTGGCCGCGACGGGTGTTCAGCTGGCGCGCCTGGCTGACGTTCGACTGGGCCAAGAAGGGCCGTGCCTTCAATTGGGATCTGCACGCAGTGGTCGGCACCTGGTGCCTGCCGCTTTATCTGTGTGCGGCGCTGACGGGCCTGTATTGGTCATACGACTGGTACCGCAGCGGCCTGGAAACCCTGCTCAGCGATACGCCGCGTGAGGCAGGCGAGGGGCGTGGACGACGCGGCCCGCCACCCGATGGCCAGCCAATGCCTGAGGTGAACTACGCGAACCTCTGGCAAGGCATTCAGCGAACGGCGGGCGACAAGCTCGGCGTTTACAGCCTGCAGCTGCCCAATGCGCTCGGCCAGCCGGCGCGGGTGTTCTTCATGCTGCGCGACGCCGAGCACACTCGCGCCTTCAATCAGATGCAGCTCGACCCACTGACCGGCGAAGCCAAACAGGTCGAGCGCTACGCCGACAAGTCGTTCAAGGCGCAACTGCTGGCCAGCGTCTACGCCCTGCACACTGGTGAGTACTTCGGCATGATCGGGCGGGTGTTGATGATGGTCGCCAGCCTGCTGATGCCCTTGTTCTTCATTACCGGCTGGTTGCTGTATCTGGACAGGCGGCGCAAGAAGCGTGCGGCGCTGGCGGCGCGCCACGCGCTGGCTGGCGGCGAAGGGGGTGAATCCTGGCTGGTGGGATTCGCCAGCCAGAGTGGCTTCGCCGAGCAACTAGCCTGGCAGACCGCCGGGCAATTGCAGGCCGCCGGCATGACGGTGGAGGTGCAGCCGCTGGCGCGCATCGATACCGCCAGGCTGAGCGTCACGCCTCGTGCACTGCTGGTTGTCAGCACCTTTGGTGATGGTGAGGCGCCGGACAGCGCGCGCGGCGTCGAAAGACAATGGCTGGCAGCGACGTTGGATTTACCGCACCTGCGCTACGCGGTACTGGCCCTCGGTGATCGGCAGTACAGCCAGTTCTGCGGCTTCGCCCGGCGCCTCGACGACTGGTTGAGCAGTCGCGGCGCTCAGCGCCTCGGCGAGCGTATCGAGGTCGACGGCGATGACGAGCAGGCGCTGCTCGGCTGGCAGCGGCAGTTGGCCGACCTGACCGGGGTGCAGCCGCTACCCGTGCAACAGGTGCCCTTCGATGGCTGGACGCTGCACGAGCGTACCTGCCTCAACCCCCTCGGCCAGGGCCAGAGCACCTGGCTGATCGGCTTGCAGCCTCCGCCCGGAGCCTTGTGGGAGGCTGGCGATATCCTGGAGATTCTGCCGCGCAATGGCGAAGCCCAGGTCAGTCGCTGGCTGCACGAGCATGGCTTGCAGGCACTCGAGTCCGTGGTCATCGAGCCGTTGGGCCACACGCTCGGCGAGGCACTGAGCGCCCGCCAGTTACCGTACAGCGCCAGCCATCTGGTTGGTCTGCATGCCCAGGCGCTGCTCGATGCGCTGGTGCCGCTGCCGAGCCGTGAGTACTCCATCGCGTCCTTGCCCGAGGACGGCAAGTTGGAGCTGATCGTGCGCCAGCAACACTTGGCTAATGGGCAGTTGGGCGCGGGCTCCGGCTGGTTGACCGAGCACCTGCCGGTTGGCACACAGCTGCTGGCGCGGGTGCGGCGCAACAGTGGTTTTCATGCGCCGGTGGATGATCGGCCGGTGATCCTGATCGGCAACGGCACGGGCTTGGCCGGTCTGCGCAGCCTGCTCAAAACACGCATCGCTGCCGGTCATACGCGCAACTGGCTGCTGTTCGGCGAGCGCAGTGTCGAGCACGATTTCTACTGCCGTGACGAGTTGCAGGGCTGGGTGAGTGGCGGCCAAGTGCAGCGTCTTGATCTGGCTTTCTCCCGCGATCAGGCGCAGCGCATTTACGTGCAGGATCGCCTGCGCGAGGCTGCCGACGAACTGCGTAGCTGGGTGCAGGCCGGCGCCGCTGTGTACGTATGCGGAAGCTTGCAAGGGATGGCGGGTGGCGTGGATGTGGTGTTGCGCGAGGTGCTGGGTGATGAGGCTGTCGACGCCCTTGTCGAGCAAGGGCGCTACAGGCGGGACGTTTATTAAGCCAACTGCTCGGCGTGGTGGCACGCCACTTCGCGGCCATCGAGCGGACGCAGCAGCGGCAGCTCTTCCTGGCAGCGCTCGGTGGCATAAGGGCAGCGCTTGTGGAAGGCGCAGCCCGATGGCGGGTTCAGCGGGTTGGGCAGCTCGCCGACGATCTTGATCTTCGGCTTGGCCGGATCCGGGTGGATGGTCGGTGTGGCCGACAGCAGGGCCTTGGTGTACGGATGCAGCGGGCGTTCGTAAATGCGTTCGCTGGGGCCGATTTCCGCTGGGCGGCCGAGGTACATGACCAGCACATCGTCCGCTACGTGGCGCACCACCGAGAGGTTGTGGGAGATGAACACGTAACCGGTCTTGAACTCTTCCTGCAGATCCATGAACAGGTTGAGCACCTGGGCCTGGATCGACACGTCCAGCGCCGAGGTCGGCTCATCGGCCACCAGCACCTTGGGGGTGAGCATCATGGCGCGGGCCAGGGCGATGCGCTGGCGTTGGCCGCCGGAGAACATGTGCGGGTAGCGCTGGTAATGCTCGGGGCGCAGGCCCACCTGGCTCATCATCGCCTGAACCTTCTCGCGTCGTTCAGTGCGCGACAGGCTGGTGTTGATCACCAGCGGTTCGGCCAGTTGATCACCGATCTTCTGCCGCGGATTGAGCGAGGCGTAGGGGTTCTGGAAGACCATCTGCACATCGCGGCGCAATTGCTTACGGGTCTGTGCGCTGGCGCCATTCACCTCATTGCCGGCGATCTGCAGCGAGCCCGAGGAGGGCTCTTCGATCAGCGTCAGAGCGCGCGCCAGGGTGGATTTGCCGCAGCCGGATTCGCCGACCACGGCCAGGGTCTTGCCTGCCTCCAGCTGGAAAGACACGCCGTTGAGCGCCTGTACTGTGGCGTTGGGTTTGAACAGCCCCTGGGATACGGAGTAGTGGCGCGTCAATTGGCGTGCGGTAAGGACGGTCGTCATCACGCCACCTCGGCATTCAGATTGAGCGGGAAATGGCAGCGCACTGCGCCACGCTCGTGGGGTTCCAGTGCCGGGCGACGTTCATGGCAGCTCGGCTGTACGTAGGGGCAGCGTGGCGAGAGTAGGCAACCTTTGGGCCGGTCATAGCGCCCGGGCACGATGCCGGGCAGGGTCGACAGGCGCGTGGCGCCCAGGCTGTGTTCGGGAATCGCCTTGATCAGCGCTTCGGTGTACGGATGGGTCGGCGCATCGAACAGCGTCGGCACCTGGCCCAGCTCCACGGCCTGGCCTGCGTACATCACGCAGACCCGGTTGGCGGTTTCGGCGACCACGGCCAGGTCGTGGGTGATCAGTACCAGGCCCATGTTCTGCTCGCGCTGCAAATCGAGCAGCAGCTCCATGATCTGCGCTTGAATAGTTACGTCGAGGGCGGTGGTGGGTTCATCGGCAATCAGTAGTTTGGGCTCGGCGGCAATCGCCATGGCAATTGCCACACGCTGGCTCATGCCTCCGGACAGCTGATGCGGATACGCCTCGAGGCGGCTGGCCGCACCCGGAATCTCTACCCGTTCGAGCAGTCGCAGGGCACGCTGGCGAGCTGCTTTGCCCTTGAGACCGAGGTGCTGGCGCAGCACTTCCTCGATCTGGAAGCCGACGGTGAAGCTGGGGTTTAGCGCCGTCATCGGATCCTGGAAGATCATCGACAGATCCTTGCCAACGATATGACGTCGCTGCCGACCCTTGAGGGTGAGCATGTCGGTGCCGTCGAATACCAGGCGATCCGCGCGGACGATACCCGGCGCGTCGATCAGGCCCATCAGCGCCATCATGGTCACCGATTTGCCAGAGCCGGACTCGCCGACGATAGCCAGCACTTCTCCCTTGTCGACGTTCAGGTCGAGACCATCGACCACTGGCACGGCGTTGGCGTCGCCAAAGCGCACGCTCAGGTTGCTGATTTCCAGCAGGCTCATCGGGCGGCCTCCGTCTGTGGGCTAGGCGCCTGGTGGCTAGTAATGCGGAGGTTATTCATGATTGGCCTCCTCAGATGGCGTTCTTGAGTTTCGGATCCAGCGCATCGCGCAGACCGTCGCCCATCAGATTGATTGCCAGCACGCTGAGCAGAATCGCCAGCCCCGGCAGCGTCACGACCCACCAGGCACGCTCGATATAGTCGCGGGCCGACGCCAGCATGGTGCCCCACTCGGGGGTTGGCGGTTGTACGCCCAGGCCGAGGAAGCCCAGAGCCGCTGCGTCGAGGATCGCCGAGGAGAAGCTCAGGGTTGCCTGCACGATCAGCGGTGCCATGCAGTTGGGCAATACGGTGATGAACATCAGGCGTGGCAGGCTGGCACCGGCCAGGCGTGCGGCGGTGACGTAGTCGCGGTTCAGTTCGCCCATCACCGCGGCGCGGGTCAAGCGGACGTAAGACGGCAGCGAGACGATGGCGATGGCGATCACCGTGTTGATCAGCCCCGGGCCGAGGATGGCGACGATGGCCACGGCCAGCAGCAACGACGGCAGGGCCAGCATGATGTCCATCAGGCGCATGATCGACGGGCCCATCAGGCGCGGGAAGAAGCCCGCCACCAAGCCCAGTAGTAAACCGGGAATCAGCGAGATGATCACTGAGGCGAGGCCGATCAGCATCGACAGGCGAGCACCGTGGATCAGCCGCGAAAGCAGGTCGCGGCCCACTTCATCGGTACCCAGCAGGAACTGCCATTGTCCGCCTTCGAGCCATACTGGCGGCGTCAGCAGGGCATCGCGAAATTGTTCGCTGGGCGAGTAGGGCGCGATCCATGGGGCAAACAAGGCGCAGAACACAATCAACACCATGAAGCCGAGACCGGCCACGGCGCCCTTGTTATGGCTGAAGGCGCTCCAGAATTCCTTCATCGGTGACGGGTAGAGCAGGCTCTGGTCGAGAGGCGTGGTGGTGGTCGAGGTCATGGGCGCGCCTCATGGGTATTTAATTTTAGCGTAGCCCGGGTCGAGCGAAGCGACACCCGGGACAGGGCACCCAGGGTATCGCTGTGCTCAACCGAGGCTACGGATGCAGGGGTGCTGGCAGGAAATTCCCAGCAAGCCAAAGGCAGGGACATGGAAAGCTCCTTAATTAGCGCTGGTGGCGGATGCGTGGGTTGGCCAATCCATAGAGGATGTCCACCACGAAGTTGACCAGGATCACCAAGCAGGCGATCAACAGGATGCCGTTCTGCACCACCGGGTAGTCGCGTGCGCCGATCGATTCGATCAACCATTTGCCAATGCCCGGCCAAGAGAAGATGGTTTCGGTCAGCACGGCACCGGCCAGCAATGTGCCGACCTGTAAGCCAAACACCGTCAGCACCGGAATCAGCGCGTTGCGCAGGCCGTGGATGAATACCACACGGGTGGGCGACAGGCCCTTGGCGCGTGCAGTGCGCACATAGTCTTCGCGCAGCACTTCGAGCATTGCCGAGCGGGTCATGCGGGCAATCACCGCCAGTGGGATGGTACCCAACGCGATGGCTGGCAAAATCAAGTGGCGCAGGGCATCGACGAACGCGCCGTCTTCATCGGAAAGCAGGGTATCGATGAGCATGAAGCCGGTTACCGGCGGTATGTCGTAGAGCAAGTCGATGCGCCCGGACACCGGTGTCCAGCCCAGCCATACCGAGAAGAACATGATCAGCAGCAGGCCCCACCAGAAAATCGGCATCGAATAGCCAGTGAGCGAAATGCCCATCACGCCGTGATCGAACAGCGAACCGCGTTTGAGCGCGGCGACCACTCCGGCGATCAGCCCTAAGGTGCCGGCGAACAGCAGCGCCGCCAGGGTCAGTTCCAGGGTGGCGGGAAACAGGGTGGTGAATTCGTCCCAGACCGGCGTGCGAGTACGCAGCGATTCTCCCAGGTCACCCCGCGCCAGTTGGCTGATGTAGTCGATGTACTGAGCGTACAGCGGCTTGTTCAGGCCCAGGCGCTCCATGGCTTCAGCGTGCATCTGCGGATCGACCCGGCGTTCGCCCATCATCACTTCCACGGGGTCACCGGGAATCATGCGAATGAGGGCGAAGGTCAGCAGGGTGACGCCGAAAAAGGTGGGAATCAGCAGGCCCAGGCGGCGCGCAATGAAACTCAGCATGGGGGTGGGTAACTCCTAATCAGGACGGCATCGAGCAGCAGGGAATTCTGCGATTCCTTCGCTTACTTGCAGGTTAGCTGTTCGACCACGACGTGCCCCGGGTGTTTTACCCGGGGCACGTCGTTCTGGGACGGTTGCGCGACAGGCTATCAGTCGTTGCTCACGCCGATGAAACTGTTGCGACCGAAAGGGCTGATCTGGAAGCCTTTGACGCTGGTGCGCATCGGTTGGTAGACCGTGGAGTGGGCAATCGGGGTGATCGGCACTTCACGCTTGAGAACTACTTGTGCCTGACGATACAGCTCGCTGCGCTGCTCCTGATCGGTGACGCGCTTGGCGGCTACCACCAGCTTGTCGTACTCGGCATCGCACCACTTGGAGAAGTTGTTGCCGTCTACCGAGGCGCAGCCGTACAGGGTGCCGAGCCAGTTGTCAGGGTCACCGTTGTCACCGGTCCAGCCGATCAGCATGGCGTCGTGCTCGCCGGCATGGGCGCGCTTGATGTACTCGCCCCACTCATAGCTGACGATACGAGCCTTGATGCCGACCTTGGCCCAGTCGCTCTGCAGCATCTCGGCCATCAGACGGGCATTGGGGTTGTACGGGCGTTGAACGGGCATGGCCCACAGGGTGATCTCGGTGCCTTCTTTCACGCCGGCAGCCTTGAGCAGTTCCTTGGCTTTTTCCGGGTTGTAGGCGGCGTCCTTGATCGATTCGTCATACGACCACTGGGTCGGCGGCATGCCGTTCACGGCAAGCTGGCCGGCGCCCTGGTACACGGCATCGATGATCGCTGACTTGTTCACCGCCATGTCCAGCGCCTGACGCACTTCAAGCTTGTCGAATGGCGCGCGGGTGACGTTGTAGGCGATGTAGCCGACGTTGTAGCCAGGCTCGGTCGGTACGTTGAGGTTCTTGTCCGCCTGCAAGGCCTTGAGGTCGGCCGGGCGGGGATTGAGGGTCACGTGGCACTCACCGGCGCGCAGCTTCTGCGCACGTACTGAGGCATCGGTGTTGATCGAGAAGATCAGGTTGTCGATCTTCACCAGCTCGGGCGCCCAGTATTGCTTGTTGCCCTTGAAGCGGATCACCGCGTCTTTCTGGTAGCGGCTGAACACGAACGGGCCAGTGCCGATAGGCTGCTGGTTGATGTCAGCGGCCTTGCCGGCCTTGAGCAACTGGTCGGCATACTCGGCCGAATGCACGGCGGCGAAGCTCATCGCCAGGTTCTGCACGAAGGCGGCGTCCACGGCGTTGAGGGTGAAGACCACGGTCTTGTCGTCGGTCTTCTCGACCTTGGCGATGTTTTTGTCCAGGCCCATGTCGGTGAAGTACGGGAACTCACTCGGGTACGCCTTGCGGAACGGATGGTTGCGATCGAGCATGCGCTGGAAGGTGAACAGCACGTCGTCGGCATTGAAGTCGCGGGTCGGTGTGAAGTAGTCGGTGGTGTGGAACTTGACCCCTTCGCGCAGATGGAAGGTGTAAGTCAGGCCGTCTTCGCTGATGTCCCACGAGCTGGCCAGAGACGGTTGCGCCTTGGTGCCGCCGCGCTCGAATTCCGCCAGGCGGTTGAAGATGGTTTCCGAAGCCGCATCGAAGTCGGTACCGGTGGTGTACTGGCCAGGGTCGAAACCGCCCGGGCTGCCTTCGGAGCAATACACCAGGTTACTGGCCTGGGCGAACGAAGCACTGGTGAGCAGTCCTGCGGTGAGCAGAGCCTTACACAGGGGAGACATGCGCATGCGAACCTCTTTTTCTTTTTGTTCGCGCCTGGGTTCAGCGCGAGCTCGGAATGCGGTGAAGGCGGATAGCCCACCGGGTCGAACTCGAAATTAAGTCATGCTGAAATTTCGGTCAACAAAAATTAAGCAGCACTAACATTGCGCATAATTGCCCTGAATTGGGGCGAAATTCACTCGTTGGCAGGGCGGTCGTCGAAAAGCGCCATGGTGGTCATGGTCAGTACTTCGGCAGGAGCATCTGCAGCATTGGCCAGGCGGTGCAGTTTGCCCGCGTCGAAATGCACCGAGTCGCCCGGCCCGAGGGGATAGTCGCGCCCCTCGATGGTGTAGACGATCTGCCCGGTAAGCACGTAGGAGAACTCCACGCCCTCGTGGGCGATCAGCTCCGACTGGTAGCCCACCGGGATGTTCATCTTCACCGCGTTGATCGAGTTGCCGGGAAACGAGCTGGACAGGCGTTCGTAGGCCAGCAGCTGGCCGCCCACGGTATAGCGAACCCGCTCGTTGACGTGGGAATCCGGCTGCGCCTGGGCAGGCTGATCGAACAGGACGTTGAGCGGCACTTCGAGGGATTTGGCGATGCTCGCCAGGGATGACAGCGACACGCCGGTGAGGTTGCGCTCTGCCTGGGACAGGAAGCTGGCGGTCAGGCCGGCATCTGCCGCCACCTGGTTGAGGGTCTTGCCGGCGGCCCGCCGGTAACGGCGCAAGCGTTCGCCAATGCGATCTGCGGTCATGAAAGGGGCTCGCTGTTCGGATCGTCGCAGTATACCCATGAGCTGCAGGGACTTCAGCTTGAGCGGCAGATCCTTTTTAAGTCTGACTGAAAAATACTTTGACCAAAATTTAAGCTGCACTTAAATTCTGCCGTAGCGAACGACCTGTCGACGATGCCCGTTGCAGGCCCAAGAAGAGGATGCGCAGATGACACTGGGAGTGGGCGGCAGCACGCCAGAGCAGGCGTTGGCACGTTTGCAGGACATGACGACCGGCAGCGTGCCGATCAGTGATGCGGAATACCAGGCACGCATCGCGCGGGCTCAGGTACTGATGCGTGAGCAGGGTATTTCCGCTCTGTTCCTCTCGGCAGGTAGCAATCTGCAGTACTTCACTGGCGTTAAGTGGAACCCCAGTGAACGAATGGTTGGGGCGATTTTGCCGGCGGATGGCGTGCTGGAGTATCTGGCTCCCACATTCGAGGAAGGCACCGTGCTCGACTTTCAGGTCGTGCCGGGCGTCATCAATACCTGGGAAGAGCATGAAAGCCCTTATGCGCTCCTGCTGAGGTGCCTACGGCGCTTGGGCGTAGCGCCCAATGATGGTGCGCCACCTCAGGTAGGTCTTTGTTCTTCTTTGCCTTTTTTCATGTTTGAAGGCATTCGCCAACTGACCAACGGTTACCGTTTCGTCGATGCTGGGCGTATCACCACGGCCTGTCGGCAGCATAAATCAGCGGCGGAAATCGCTCTGATGCAACGTGCCAAGGACATGACCCTGGAAGTGCACAAGGCCGCCGCGAGCATTCTTCGCGAAGGTATCAGCACGACCGAGGTAACCGAGTTCATTCGCCAGGCCCACCGCAAGGTCGGCGCGCCGGGCTCGATCTTCTGCATCGTGCTGTTCGGGCCGGCCAGTGCCTTTCCGCACGGGGTCAAGCACGCGCAGCACCTCAAGGACGGTGACATGGTGTTGATCGACACCGGCTGCCAGGTGCACAGCTACCTGTCGGACATCACCCGCAGCTACGTGTTCGGTACCCCCAGCGCGCGTCAGCGCGAGTTCTGGGACAAGGAGAAGGCTGCTCAGCAGGCCGCGTTCGAAGCCGCCGTAATCGGTGCGTCGTGTGCTTCCGTGGACGCCGCCGCGCGGCGTAGCCTGGAAGCTGCCGGGCTTGGCCCAGGCTACAAATTGCCAGGCTTGTCGCACCGTACCGGCCACGGTATCGGTCTGGACATTCACGAGGGGCCCTATCTGGTCGGCGGCGATGACACGCCGCTGGCCGAAGGCATGTGTTTCAGCAACGAGCCGATGATCTGCGTGCCCGGCGAGTTCGGCATTCGCCTGGAAGATCACTTCTACATGACCGCCAACGGCCCACGCTGGTTTACCCAGCCGAGCCATTCGGTGGACGACCCGTTCGGGTTGAACGCCTGACCGTCCTTAGAACCGATCTTTTTAGGCGACGTAAAGAGACTGCTATAGGCAGGAGCGGACGGTCGCGATCTCGTGGGAGGGCTTTAGCCGCGAGCTCTTTGCCCTTCAATAGAGCTCGCGGCTAAAGCCACTCCTACAAAAAGAAAGCTCTGCTCACCGTCCGCTATCGCCACCTTGCAGGCAAAGCGCTGAAGTCGATCCTGAAGATGGTGAGCAGGGTCTTAGAAACGAAAACGCCCGGCCAATTGGCCGGGCGTTTTCATTCAGGCAGATGCGTTACTCGATGCTCACGCCGTAGAAGGAGTTGATCCCGAACGGGCTGATTTTGAAGTCCTTAACCCGAATGCTCATCGGCTGATACACCGTGGAGTGGGCGATAGGCGTGTTCTGCACGTCGGCCTTGAGCAGATGCTGGGCCTGTTTGTAGAGCACGGTACGCTCTTCACGATCGTTGATCGCCTTGGCCTTTTTCAGCAGCCCGTCGAACTCCTTGTTGCACAGGCGGCTGTAGTTGTTGCCGCCGATGGCATCACAGCCGTACAGCACGCTCAGCCAGTTGTCGGGGTCACCGTTGTCACCGGTCCAACCGATCAGCAGCGCGTCGTGTTCGCCGGCCTTGGCGCGTTTGTTGTACTCGCCCCATTCGTAGCTGACGATGCGCGCCTTGATGCCGATCTTGGCCCAGTCGGCCTGGAGCATCTCGGCCATCAGTTTGGCGTTGGGGTTGTACGGGCGCTGCACGGGCATGGCCCACAGGGTGATCTCGGTGCCTTCCTTCACGCCCGCAGCCTTGAGCAATTCCTTGGCCTTTTCCGGGTTGTAGGGGGTGTCCTTGATGGTGTCGTCATAGGACCACTGGGTCGGCGGCATGCCATTCACGGCAATCTGCCCGGCGCCCTGGTACACGGCATTGATGATCGCCTGCTTGTTGACTGCCATGTCCATGGCCTGGCGCACTTCCAGCTTGTCGAACGGCTTGTGCTCGGTGTTGTAAGCCAGGTAGCCGACGTTGAAACCGGCCTGCTCGGGCATCTGCAGTTTCGGATCCTTTTTCAGGGCCTCGAGGTCGGCTGGGCGCGGGAATACGCTGACGTGGCACTCGCCGGCACGCAGTTTCTGCATGCGCACCGACGGGTCGGTGTTGATGGCGAAGATCAGGTTGTCGATCTTCACGTCCTCGGGCAGCCAGTACTCGGTGTTGCCCTTGTAACGAATCTGCGAGTCTTTCTGGTAGCGGTTGAACACGAATGGGCCAGTGCCGATGGGCTTCTGGTTGATGTCGGAGGCTTTGCCAGCCTTGAGCAACTGCGCAGCGTATTCGGCCGAGTGAATCGAGGCGAAACTCATCGCCATGTTCTGAATGAAGGCCGCATCGACGGTGTTCAGGGTGAAACGCACCGTGTGCTCGTCGACTTTCTCGAGCTTGGCGATGTTCTTGTCCATGCCCATGTCGGTGAAGTAGGGGAACTCGGTGGGGTAAGCCTTGCGGAACGGATCATCCTTGCTGAGCATGCGGTTGAAGGTGAACAACACGTCGTCGGCGTTGAATTCACGACTCGGCTTGAAGTAGTCGGTGGTGTGGAATTTCACCCCTTCGCGCAGGTGGAAGGTATAGGTGAGGCCGTCATCACTGATGTCCCACTTCTCTGCCAACCCGGGTACGACGGCAGTGCCGCCGCGCTCGAACTGCGAAAGGCGGTTGAAGATGGTTTCCGCACCGGCATCGAAGTCGGTACCCGTGGTATAGAGCCCAGGATCGAAGCCGGCTGGGCTGCCCTCCGAGCAGTACACCAGGGTGCTGGCAGCCATGGCGAACGGTGCACTGGCGATCAGCCCCGCGGCTACAAAAGCCTGAATAACGGCATTCTTACGCATGCTTACCTCATGTCTATTATGGTTTTGGTGAGGGGTCTTCAAGAGCAACAGATGCATTCTCCAAACCGTGGAGATGCGTCCGTTAACACTAGACCTTGTTCAGGTCTATGCACGGGATATGCCGAATATGGGGAGGGAAAATAATTCTGCGGAGAATAGGTGACACGACGGTGAGTAATGGCCGTATTTCGGCGGTGATGCCGCGCAGGCGCCGCTGTCGAGTGACAGCGGCGCCTGCTCCGTTTCAGGGCATCTGAATTTCAATCACGCCGTCAGCGCTAAGGGTTACCTGGCTGGTACCGGCTTCGACTTCCGGGGTCACGCTGTCGCTGGAGAACGATGCGGCCTTCATGGCTTCCATGCGCATCGGTGGGCGCACGAAGCCGCCACTGTTGAGGCCCAGGCTGACCAGCTTGTAGCTCTTGCCGCCCAAGGCTTCGGTGGTCAACTGCGCGCGCTCCTTGAAGGCGGCGACGGCGTCCTTGATCAGTGCGTCTTCTTCTTTCTTACGCGTGGCATCAGCGATGCTGAAGCTCATGCCGCCCATTTTAAGGGTCTTGAGCATGTCGCCGGTCAACTTGGAGAGTGCGGTGAAGTCGGCGCTTTCCAGGCGGATTTCGGCACGCTCGCGCCAGGCACTGATTTCCTCACCCTTTTCGCTGTAGACCGGGTAGCTGTTGCGGCTGCCCTGGGAAACGCTGACGCCTTTTACACCACGAGCCTGGGTCAGCCCGGCATTGAGGGTACGGGTGATCTCCGCGGCGAGGGCGGCAGGATCCTTGTGCTGGGCTTCGGTGTACAGGGTGACCTGCATCAGGTCGTGGGCCACTTCATGGCTGACCTGAGTGCTCAGCGAGACTTGGTTGTAGCGTGGCTCGTCGGCCTGGGCGGTGACGCTGAACAGGCCGGCAGTGGTGATGGCCAGGGCGGTGGCGAGGCGGGACATTGGCTGCATGGCGGTTCCTTATCGGTGACGTGTACGGCCGATCGGCCGTGTTCATGAGGGTAGACGAGGCGACTTGGCGATTCGGGTTAAGCCCAGTCGAAAAAATATCTGCCCCTCTCTGACCGCTATTTCCGGCAGGTGACTTTTTTATCAGGTGCCTGAGCCGGCAATCATCGTACGACTGCGGCGCGTTGCCGCATCAGACCGTTGGCGGGCTTGGTTATACTCGCCAGGCTCGTCAACGAGCATAGAGGAGTATCGATGCTCGCCCCCGTACAACTGCTGTCCGCCAGTCGCCAGAACCTGTGGCGTTTGACCCTGATCCGTTTCCTCGTGCTGGCTGCACAGGCCGGTTCGGTTGGTCTTGCCTACAAGTCCGAGTTGCTGCCGCTGCCCTGGCTGCAGTTGAGCATCACCCTTGGTGCCTCGCTGGTGCTGTGCTTGCTCACTGCGTTGCGACTGCGTGGCCCCTGGCCGGTGACCGAGGCCGAGTACGCAATCCATCTGGGCTTCGACCTGATCATTCACAGCGTGCTGCTCTATTATTCGGGCGGCTCGGCCAATCCTTTCGTCTCCTATTATCTGGTGCCGCTGACCATCGCCGCAGCGACGCTGCCGTGGCTGTTCACCATGATCCTCGGCGGCATGGCGCTGGCCTCCTACACCTTGCTGCTGATGTGGTCGCACCCGCTGCAACTGCCGGTCGGGCCGCGGGAAAGCCTGCTGGTCTACGGCATGTGGCTGAGCTTCGCCCTGGCGGCGGGGCTGATTACCTTCTTCGTCGCCAAGATGGCCGAAGAACTGCGCCAGCAGGAAAAACTGCGCGCCGAACGCCGCGAGGAGGGCATGCGCGATCAGCAACTGCTGGCCGTGGCCACCCAGGCCGCCGGCGCCGCTCACGAACTGGGTACGCCCTTGTCGACCATGAGCGTGCTGATCAAGGAATTGCGCCGCGAGCACCAGAATCCGCTGCTGCAGGAAGACCTGGCACTGCTTCAGGAGCAGGTCAAACTGTGCAAGGAAACCCTCCAGCAACTGGTGCGCGCCGCCGAAGCGGATCGCCGCCAGGCCGTGGTAGAAATGTCCTCGGTGGACTGGCTGGAAACTACCCTTAATCGCTGGCACCTGATGCGGCCCGAGGCCAGCTATCGTTATGAGTGCCTGGGTGTCGGCAAACCGCCGCAATTGATGCCCCCGGCGGATCTGACCCAGGCGCTGCTCAACCTGCTTAACAACGCAGCCGATGCCTGCCCGGAAAATCTGCAGATCTGCCTGGACTGGGATCATCAGTGGGTACGGCTTGCCATACGTGACTACGGTGCGGGTGTGCCCTTGGCCATTGCCGAGCAATTGGGCCGGCCGTTCTTCACCACCAAAGGCAAGGGCAAGGGGTTCGGCCTCGGGCTGTTCCTCAGTCAGGCCAGCGTAACGCGCGCCGGCGGCACGGTGAAGCTGTATAACCATGAAGAAGGCGGCACGCTCACCGAGCTCAAGCTGCCGCGAGCCTATGCCAGGGTCTAAGGAGTGATGTATGAGTGACGAAGCGCTGCTGGAAAGCGAAGAACTACCCCATCTGCTGCTGGTCGATGATGACCCCACCTTTACCCGTGTGATGGCGCGTGCCATGAGCAGCCGCGGTCTGCGTGTATCGACCGCCGCCTCTGCCGAGGAAGGCCTGGCGCTCGCCGCCCAGGATTTGCCGGATTACGCGGTGCTCGACCTGAAGATGGAAGGCGACTCCGGCTTGGTGTTGCTGCCCAAACTGCTCGAGCTGGATGCCGAAATGCGTGTGGTGATCCTCACTGGCTATTCGAGCATCGCCACTGCTGTGGAGGCCATCAAGCGCGGTGCCTGCAACTACCTGTGCAAACCCGCTGACGCCGACGACGTGCTCGCTGCACTGCTGACACAGCATGCCGACCTCGACACCCTGGTGCCGGAAAACCCCATGTCGGTGGATCGCCTGCAGTGGGAGCACATCCAGCGTGTGCTGGCTGAGCACGAAGGCAACATCTCGGCGACTGCCCGTGCCCTGGGCATGCATCGTCGTACCCTGCAGCGCAAACTGCAGAAGCGCCCGGTTCGCCGCTAAGCGGCAGTGCCAGCGCCGGGTGCGGTGACTGAAGCTTTGCTATCATTAGCACGCTATCAACGTGTCTGACCCTCAGGCACGTTGTCGTTTTCAGTCGCTACTTTCCTGCTTCCGGGGCTCCCATGCTCGCCGTGCTTCAGCAAACCCTCGGCATTACCGCCCCGGTCTTTTCCATGCTGTTTCTCGGCGTGCTGCTCAAGCGGCTGCGCTGGATCGACGATGCCTTCATCAATACCGCATCTTCTCTGGTGTTTCGCGGCACCATGCCGACCCTGCTGTTTCTCAGCATCATCAGCGCGGATCTCAACGCGGCGCTGCAGCCTGCGCTGATTGGCTACTTCGTGTTCGCCACCCTGGTGGCTTTCGTCATCGCCTGGGGCTGGGCGATCTGGCGTTGCCCGATGGCCGATCGCGGTATCTATACTCAGGGCGCCTTTCGCGGTAACAACGGCATCGTCGGCCTGGCCCTGGCCACCAGCATGTACGGCGACTACGGGCTGTCGGTGGGAGCGGTGCTCGGTGGTGTGGTGATCCTCTGCTACAACGTGCTGTCGGCCATCGTCCTGGCGATCTACAGCCCGAACATGAAGTCCGACCCCTGGGCACTGTGCAAGAGCATCTTCACCAACCCCCTGATCATCGGCGTACTCGCGGCCATCCCGTTCGCCTATTGGCAGATCCCGCTGCCGCACTGGATGATGGTGTCCGGTGAATACTTCGCGCAGATGACCCTGCCGCTGGCGCTGATCTGTATCGGCGGCACCCTGTCGCTGACCTCGCTGCGTGAAAGCAGTGGCGTGGCGATCGGTTCGAGCATGATGAAGATGGTCTGGCTGCCGCTGTTCTCGACGTTGGGAGCCTGGGCGTTCGGCTTCCGCGGCGCCGACCTGGCGATCCTCTTCCTGTACTTCGCCAGCCCCACGGCAGCTGCCAGCTTCGTCATGGCACGGGCGGTCAACGGCAACTACCAACTGGCGGCCGCGATCATCGTCATCACCACCCTGGCGGCGGTGATCACCACTAACGTCGGGTTGCTGCTGTTGCAGTGGGCGGGGTGGATCTAGCCCATCAATGCGGGCGCAGATAGCCGAAGAGGGCAGTTTTAAGGCGGAAGCGGACGGTGGATGCAGAGCTTTCTTTTTGTAGGAGTGGCTTTAGCCGCGAGCTCTATTGAAGAGCAAAGAGCTCGCGGCTAAAGCGGATCGCCGCCCGGCCCCTCCCACGAGATTGATGATGGCTCCCACGCTCCAGCGTGGGAGCCCAATCCAGGGCGCTCTGCGCCCGCCAGGCCTCGACATCGGACGCAGAGCGTCCCTGCAGGCATTCCCACGCGGAGCGTGAGGAACGATCAGATCGAACCCCGCAGCAGATGACCGCTTCCGCCACTCATTGGTCGCTCACCACTGTGATCCAGTACCGATTCGCACGTGCCACGATTGTTAGTTGCGGGGTAACTGGTTAGCATCCTCGGCTGGCATGTAACCTCATGTGACGGCGCCTCGGCGGCAGCTGATCACTCATGAAGTCACGGTGTCGCCTACTATGAGCCCAGGATGTGAAGTGCGGATGCCAGGCTGTTAAGCCTGAGCCAGCACAAGGAGTGCAGTGCAGTGGTTCGTCCATTTTCGCGACGAGGGTCGTTTCGGCTTGCTCGGGCCCATGCCTGGTTGGTGCGTCGCGTGGTGCTCCTGTGCGTTGTCCTGACGCCTCCCCTGACCCTGGCCGACCCCTCCGTATCCCTGCAAGGCCCCAGCGGCGGCTGGCGTTATCACGGCCTAAATGAGGGCGATGGTGAAGCACGCGTCGCTTACCCGACGCCGCCCATCGACCGTGGCGCCCAGCGTGGCCGCAGCATGATCGAGGGCACTCTGCAGAACATCGGCCAGTTGCGCCCGCCCCATCGGCTGGTGGTCAATGGCAACCCACTGCCGCTGTACACCGACGAGCAGGGCCGTTTCGCCCGGCCTTATGCCTTCGGCGCCGGCTCCAACAGCGTCGAGCTGGTGGCAGGCGAGGGGCAGTCGCTCAAGCGCATTCAATTCTATGAAGCCAACAACCTGCGCACGCCAGCGCGCATGCGCATCGTGCTGGGTTGGGACGATCCCAAGGCCGAACTCGACCTGCACGTGGTCACCCCGGATGGTCAGCACGCCTTCTGGAGTCGGCCGGTGCTGACCAATGGCGGCGGCCTGGATGTCGACAGCGTCGATGGCCCCGGCCCGGAAATGTTCACCATGACCGCGCCGCTGCAGGGCACCTATCTGATCTACGTGAATTATTGGGGCAACCTGGGCAGCGGTGGTTACAACTTCGAGGCTGGCAGCAACCAGAACGAGATCATCACCGCGCAGATCAACCTGATCTTCAACGAGAACACCGTCAACGAAAAGCGCGAGACCTTTCTGGTGCCGCTACGCGCCATTGGCGAGCTGCTTTTCGTCAAATCTTTCAATTATTGAACCCGATGCTCGGATGAACTGGGACTTTTTATGAACCGGATGATCACCGCCCACTTGCAGCGCGTCTCTACACTGGCGCTGGCTGTGCTGCTTGCCGCCTGCGGCCAGGATTCCCGCGAGCTGGGTGAACGCAGTGCCCTAGGCCTGAATCTGCAGCACCCCGATGCGCTGATCGAGAGTGCCTCGCTCAGCCGTCTGCCCAAGGATCTGCTGGCGGTGCCGCTGCTGCGCGACACCCTTACCGAAGACTTCGTCTTCTACTACGAGCACAACGCTGACCGCCTCGGGCTGGTCGGCAGCCTGCGGCGGATCATCTACGAGCGCGACCTGAAGCTGCGTGACAACCTGCTCGACGAACTGCTCGACCAGCCCGCCGACGTCGCTCTGTGGAAAGGCGCCGATGGCAAGCTCAAGCATTTCCTGATGGTCATGCAGCGCGGCGGTCTGGCCAAGGTGCTGGAGCCGTTGGCCCATATCGCGCTGGACGATAGCCAGCTGAAGCAGGCTGGCGAGCTGCGCGTCGATGGCAGCAGCGTGCCCCTGTATCGTCTCAACTATCTGGGCGACCGTGCGCTGCTGCTGGCCAGCCATGGCGACAAACTGTTGGTGCTGTCTTCTCCTGGCATGCTGTTCGGCGAGGACGACAAGCTCGGCCGCGAAGCCGTGGAGTCGGTGGAGTCGTTGCTCGACGGCGACAATCCTTTTCCCAAGCGCTTCGGCCTCAAGGCCCGTGAGCAGGAGCAGCAGCGCATTTCCCTCAGCGGCGAGTATGTCGCCCTCGGCTACCAGCGCTTCTTCCCGGCCTTCGCCGGTCTGCGTTTCGAAAAAGGCGAGAGCGGCTGGAGCAGCTTCCTGGCCCTGAACGAAGTCGATGACCAGCCGCGCCTGGATTTCACGCCGATCTGGAAAGCCATGCCGATGGGCGCCAGCGCCTGTGTGGCGGTTCCCGTGGCGCCGGGCAGTGCCGAGAAGCTGTTGACCCGTGTCGGTGCCAGCAAGGAGGTCAGCGACGATCTCGAAAAGCGCCTGGGCAGCACCGCCGGTCTGTGCTGGTACGCCGACTCGCGACTGCATTCGCCGCTGCTGGTCACCCACCTCGACGAAGCCGTCACGCCCGAGCTCGATCAGGCCATCGGCGGGCTGTTCGACGGCATGATTGGCGCGTTCGAACCAAATGCCGAGAACGGCCGCTTCCCGGTGGAAAGCCAGAGCATCGCCGACGGCCATATCTGGCACCGCCAGGTGGGCTCCAACTTCGGTCAGTACCCGGCCGAAGACAGCAACACCCCCGATGCCCTGGCGTCCCGCGCATTCTTCAACGTCAGCCTGGCGCGCCAGGGCCAGACGCTGCTGTTCTCCCTGGATGACACACTGGTGATCAAGGCCCTCGACACCCTGAACAAGCGCTTCCCCCCACTTGCCGAAGTGCTGCCTGCTGACGGTCTGGTGCCGGGTTATCTGGCACCCGAAGGCCTGGCGCGCCTGCTCGAACAAGAAACCCTGGACAGCCTGCCGGCCAACTACGAGCCGGTATTCCGTAACGCCGCCGACACCCATCTGCTGCCCAAGCTGCGTGCGCTGGGCGGTTACGGCCAATTCGCGCTGACGCTGCCGAAAGACACCGAAGCCGATGACGATTGGAAATGGGTGCCCCTGGAATGGCGCTCCCTTTGAAACCCATTCTTGTCGGCCTCTTCGCCATGTTCATGGCGTTGAGCCTCTGCGCCCGCGCCGAGCCAACGCCCGACTCGGCGCCCGGCCTGAACCCCGAACAGTCGCAGATCTTCCGCGCCTGGTTCGTACGTATCGCCCAGGAACAGCTGCGCCAGGGGCCAAGCCCGCGCTGGCACCAGCAGGACTGCGTTGGCCTGGTGCGTTTCGCTGCCAACGAAGCGCTCAAGGTGCATGACGCCAAGTGGCTGCACGCCAATGGCCTGTCCAATCGCTACCTGCCGCCAGAGCTGGAACTGGACGACGCCCAGCGGCGTCTGGCGCAGAACTGGCAGCAGGGCGGCGGCAAGCAAGGGCCGTACGTTAATGCGATCAAGATGATCCAGTTCAACAGCCAGTTGGTCGGCCGCGATCTGAACCAGGCACGCCCCGGCGACCTGATGTTCTTCGATCAGGGCGATGATCAGCACCTGATGATCTGGATGGGCCGCGACATCGTTTACCACACCGGCACCACCACTCCCACGGATAACGGCATGCGTGCCGTCAGCCTGCAACAACTCATGACATGGAAGGACACCCGATGGATACCCGACGACGCCAACCCCAACTTTATCGGCATCTATCGGCTGAATTTCCTCGCACGATGAACCGCCTGCTGGCTGTCGCGCTGCTGGCCCTGTTGCCCCTGGCCGCTCAGGCGGAAGACGAGGTGCCGGCGAGCAACTACACGCCGCTCTCCGGCGAATCGTTCTTCCTGCTCGCCGACTCGAGCTTCGCTGCCGACGAAGTGGCCACCGTGCGCCTCGAGGCGCCAGGTCGCGACTACCGCCGCTATCGCATGGAAGGCTACGGCGGCGTGGACATGCGCCTGTACCGCATCGAGCAGCCGCTGGAGTTCCTCAAGCGCCAGAAGAACCTGCACCGCGTGGTCGCCGAGGGCCAGTTCAAGGGCGAGGGGCTGTCCAATACCCTGTCGTACCTGTGGGACAACTGGTACCGCAAGTCACGCCGGGTGATGCAGCGTGCCTTCTCCTACGAGTCGCGCAAGCAGGTCACCGAGGAAGCGCCCGAACTGAAGATGGGCAGCGCCATCGCCGCGCCCACCGAGTTCACCCCGCAGGTGCAGTTTGCGCCGATGAAGGGGCTGCCGCTGGTGGCCGAGTTCCGCTATCCGCTGTGGGAAGCCAAACCGATCGAGCCGCCTGCAGGCGTCGACCTGTCCGGCTCGTCGAGCAACTTCGTCAGTGTCGCGCCGGGTAACGTCTACGTGCCGCTGGGCAAGCTGGAGCCGGGCCTGTACCTGGCCGAGGCGATCATCGGCAAGTACCGCGCCACTACCGTGGTGTTCGTTTCCAACACCGTGGCGGTCAGCAAGATCGCCGGTGGTGAGCTGCTGGTGTGGACGGCTGACAAGCACCAGGGCACGCCAGTGGCTGATGCCAAGCTGCTGTGGAGTGATGGCCTGGGCGTGATGACCAGTGGCAAGACCGACGCACAAGGCCTGCTGCGCCTCGGCCACGCCAGCCCGGAGCGCTCCTACGTGATCGGCGAGGACGCCCAGGGCGGTGTGTTCGTCTCCGAAAACTTCTACTACGACAGCGAAATCTACGACACCAAGCTGTACGCCTTCACCGACCGCCCCCTGTATCGCCCTGGCGACTGGGTCGAGGTGAAGATCGTTGGTCGTGAGTTCAAGAACGCCCGCGAGTCGGTGGCCGCCAACACTGCGCCGATCAGTCTCAGCGTGCTGGATGCCAACGGCACCGTGCTGCAGACCCAGAAGGTCGACTTCGACGGTGCCAGTGGTGGTCAGGGGCGCTTCCAGCTGCCGGACAACGCCGTCGCTGGCGGCTACGAGCTGCGCTTCGCCTATCGCGCCCAGCTTTACAGCAGCGCCTTCCGGGTTGCCGAGTACATCAAGCCGCACTTCGAAGTGTCGCTGAATCTGGACAAGCAGGACTTGCGCACCGGCGAGCCGGTCAAGGGTGCCCTGGTGCTTCTCTACCCGGATGGCAAACCGGTGGTGGATGCCAAGGTGCAGTTGAGCCTGCGCGCCCAGCAACTGTCGATGGTCGACAACGAACTGCAGTACCTCGGTCAGTTCCCGGTCGAGCTAGCCAGCAGCGAAGTGAGCACCGATAGCCAGGGCCGCGCCGTGCTCGACCTGCCGGCCGCCGACAAACCCAGCCGCTACCTGCTCAGCGTGTTCGCCAGCGACGGCGCCGCCTACCGGGTCAAGACCAGCAAGGAAATCCTCATCGAGCGCGGCGCCGCCCGCTATCGCCTGAGCGCGCCGCAGCGCTTCAGCGCCGCCGGTCAGGCGGTGAACTTCGCGTATCAGAGCGAAGGCGCCAGTGAACGCAAACCGGCCCGTTACGAGTGGGTGCGCCTGGAAGACCAGAGCACCGGCAACGGCGAGCTGGCGGCGGATGCCAAGGGCTTTGAGCTGAGCTTCGAACGCCCTGGCACCTACAGCATCACCCTCAAGGACAGCAGCGGGCTGATCCTCGGCGCCACTGGCCATTCGGTGAGCGGCGAAGGCGTCAAATCGGTCGCCGGCACTATCGAGATCGTGCTCGATAAGGCCGAGTACCAGGCCGGTGACGAAGCCCTGGCCCTGATCACCTTTCCAGAACCGGTCAGCGACGCGCTGCTGACCCTGGAACGTGACAAGGTCGAAGCCACCGCACTGCTCTCCAAGGGCGGCGACTGGCTCAAACTCGAGCGCCTGTCCGATACCCAGTACCGTGCGCGAATTCCTGTCGGCAATGATTTCTCGCCGAATATCACCTTCTCCGCGCTGTACACCCGCGGTGGTGACTACAGCTTCCAGAACGCCGGCATCAAGGTCGCCACGCCGCAGATCGACATCGCCATCAAGACCGACAAGGAAGTGGTACAGCCAGGTGAACTGGTCACCGTCGAGCTGAGCACTCTGTTCGAAGGCAAGCCGGTGCCGACGCGTCTGACGGTCAGCGTTGTGGACGAGATGATCTACGCCCTGCAGCCGGAAATCGCCCCGGGCATCGATCAGTTCTTCTATCACCCACGGCGCAACAACGTGCGCACCAGTGCCAGCTTGTCGTTCATCAGCTATGACCTGGCCCTGCCGGGTACGCCAAGTGCACCGGGCCGCGCCAACCGCAGCGAGCGGGGCGTCAAGGTACTGGAGCGGCCGCGCCGCGAAGAGGTCGACACCGCTTCCTGGCAGCCGGATCTGGTTACCGATGCAGACGGCAAGGCACGCTTCAGCTTCCGCATGCCCGACTCGCTGACCCGCTGGCGCATCACCGCCCGGGCGGTGAGCGCGGACGGGCAGGTCGGCCAGAAGCGTCAGTTCGTGCGCTCGGAGAAGCCGCTGTACCTGAAGTGGAGCGGGCCGAGTCGCTTCCGTGTCGGCGACAAACCGGCACTGGGTCTGTTCGCCTTCAACCAGGGCGAGAGCGCCAAGGCCGAACTGCTGATTCGTCACGGCGAGCAAGAGCAGCGCCGTGAAGTAGTTCTGGCCAAGGGCATCAACTACCTGCCGGTCGAAGAAGCGGTGATCGCTACTGGCGATTTCAGCGCCGAGTTGCGCCAGGACGACAAATTGGCCGATGCGCTGTCAGTGAATCTGCGCACGGTCGCAGCGGGCTGGCAGCAGGTGCGCAGCACGCGCCTTTCGGCTTTCCCAGGCAGCACGGCGCTGCAATTGCCTGCCGATGCCAGCCAGGTGCAGGTACGCCTGGACGACAGCGGCGCCGGCCTGTTCGGTGCGGCGCTGGATGACCTGCTCGCCTATCCCTATGGCGGTGTCGAGCAGACCGCCAGCCGTCTGCTGCCGCTGAGCCTGGCTTACCCGACCCTGGCGGCGGGCGAGCCGCGGATCAAGGATCGCCTGCGTCTGGTCATGCAGAACAGCCGCCTGCGCCTGGTGCAGATGGCAGGGCCCGAAGCGACCTTCACCTGGTGGGGCGGCGATGCCGATGGCGACGCCTTCCTGACCGCCTACGCTTATTTCGCCGACTGGCACGCCAGCCGTGCGTTGGCGATCCCGTTGCCGCCCGAGCACTGGCAGCGTCTGCTGGAACTGTATGCCAAACGCGCTCAGGACACGCCGTTGCTGCAACGCGCGCTGATCATCGCGTTCTCCCGTGATATGGGCTTGCCGGTGAAAACCCTGCTTGAGGGGCTGGTGTATGACCTGGCTGCGGCAGGCGAGGGCGAGGAAGTGGTGCTCGGCGAGGGTGACAGCCTGGTGATGGCTGCACCGGATTCCGCCCTCGGTCTGGCGATTGCCCGTGAGCTGGGCGTCAAGCTGGCGCAGCGCGCTGGCGTGCCGGTAGCGGATGAGCTGCTCGCGCAGATGGATGCTGTTCGTGGGCGTCTCGCTGAGAGCCAGTCACCCTTCGTCGACGCCGTCGGTCTGTATCTGGATGGCCCGGATCGCCAGCGGGCTCAGCGTCTGCTCGGTGAGCTGGCGCCTGCCCAGGCTAGCCTGGAGCGCGCTTTGGCGCTGACCTGGCTGCAGCCGTCGCTGGATCTGCGTAGCACGCAACCCGCGTTGGTGCTGGAAGGCGACTGGCGGGCCGTGGAAGGCACGACTGGCGAAACCTACTGGCAGTGGAACGGCGCTCAGCCGCCCCAGGCGTTGGTGCTGGCCGGTGATCTGGATCAGCCGAGCGAGGTGCGCATCGATTACCAGAGCGCACAGGCAGTGCCGAGTGCTGTGCCAGTGACCATCAAACGCCGCCTGCTGGAGTTGGTCGAGAGCGATGAAGCCTTCGTGTTCAGCGCCCATGAAGTAGACAAGGACGATATCTCCAGCTCCAGTCTGTATCTTGACGAGATCACCCTGAGCAGCGAATCGGAACAGACCCTGCGCTACGGCATGCTGGAGGTGCCGCTGCCACCGGGCGCCGATGTCGAACGCACCACCTGGGGCATCCAGGTAAGCGGCCTGGGCGGCGATGAAGCCTCGGCGCTGGAGAAGGCGCGCAACGAGCCGGGCGAGCTGAGCTATGCCGTACCGGTGGACAGCCTGCAGGGCGAGCTGGTGTTGCGCCATCTGGTGCGCTTCTCGCAGAAGGGCGAGTTCGTGCTGCCGCCAGCCCGGTATGTGCGCTTGTACGCGCCGGGCCAGCAGGCGCTGGAAGCCGAGCCAACCCTGCAGAAGGTCACCGTTGAGTAAGCGTTCTATCCTCGCTTCGCTGGCATTGCTGGCCGCCGTTGGTGGTGCGGCAATGGCCAGTGAGGCGCCGCTGTCGCTGGCCTGGCAAACGGCCGATGGCAGCGAACTGCTGCGCCTCGACGGGCAACGGTTGATCAGTCGAGAGCCGCTGCCCGCTACGCTGCAGGCGCCGCTGGGCAGTCTGTGGAAACTGTTCGTGTATGCCTATCTGGTGGACACCAAGCAAACTGACAACGGCTATCAGTGCCGCGGTCAGAGCAAGGAAGAGGTCTACTGCTGCAACCCGGGCGAGAGCATCGACCGCGATCAGGCACTGGTGAAATCCTGTGGCCTGTACTTCGAACAGGACAATCTGCAACTGGCCGAGGGCGACTGGTCGCGTTACTGGCAGGCCCGCCAGGCTCCGGCCTGGATCGCCGAACGCCAGCGACTGGCTCCCGAAACCCGCGTGCCGGTTCAGCAACTGCTCGCTCAACTCGCGCAACTGCCGGCTCAGGCGGATGCGCGCAAGGTCTTGCTGGACGTGATCCTCAGCAGCGCTGACGGTGCTGCCATCAGCGCCCTGGGCAGCCGGCTGCGGGTAAAAACCTGGAGCTGGCTGGCCGATGGTGATCCCCTCGCGCGCCAGGGTGGTTTCGCCGGCTGGCTGACCGATGGTACACCGGTCTGGGCGGGTGGCTCGGGCACCAGCATGATGGTACTCAAGCGCTACGCCGAGCCGCTCGGCCAGGTGCTGCCCACGCCCTGGCCGAGCGAAGCCGGAAGTTGTGTCGAGGTGCGTCTGTTCGCCCGCTATCCGCTGCGCCAGCTCAGGCGCGAGGGCGGTGACGCGGTGGTAGAGCCGGGTGCGCTCAATGGTCGCTACGAGGTGGAATTCGCCAACGGCAATCGCCTGCCCATCGAAAGCCATGGCGAGCTGTTTCTCGAACGCACGGGCGAGGGACTGCAGCTGACCGCTCACCTGGATCGCGAAGACTATGTCGCCCGCGTGCTGGATCGCGAGGCCTCGGCGCAGCCCGCCGAAGCCGCCAAGGCATTGGCCATCGCTGCCCGTACTTACCTGCTGCAGAGCGCCGGGCGGCGCGGCGAGTGTCTGCGTATCGATGACAGCAGCGCCAGTCAGCGGGTGGCGCCGCGCCCGGCCAGTCAGGGCGCACGGGATATCGCGGCGTGGACGGCCGATCTGGTGCTGGCCGGCGCGCCGGTGACCTATCACACTTCTCAGCCCGGCCCTGATCGCCTGGCCTGGACGCAGGCCGTCGAGCAGGCTGGTAGCGGCCTGGGTTATGACGCCATCCTGGCTCGCGCCTTCCCGCGTGCCACTCTGAGCCGCTGGGACAAGCCGGTAGCCGCTTGCCAACCGCTTGCCGCCGCCGAGCAGTGGCTGCGCAAGCAGCGCCGCGACTGGCGCCCGCGTCTGGATCGCGAGCCCGGTTACGAGGAAATCCAGCAGTTCACCGTATGCCAGCTGGCGTCCGGTCGGCCCTATGTGGATCGCGAGCGGCAACGCATCTTCGTGCGCGGCTTTTTCTCGCTGCAAGACCGCCTCGACCTGACCCACGAATACTTGCACCTGGCGTTCGTCGCTCACCCCAATGGACAGGACGAGGCCTATGTCGAAGGCCTCGCCCGCACCCTGTTACTGGAATGACACCATGGCCCTGATCAATCCCCGTTTCGCTCTCTGCCTGACCCTGCTGCCGCTGTGCGCGCTGGCCGAGGTGCAGCTCGATACTCCACGCAGCGGCTGGCGCGTCGGCGGTGGCGACGGCGCGCAGTTCATGCAGCAGGTCAACTACCCGGCATCAAGCGTCAACAGCGCCGCCAATCAGGCCGACACCGCCCGCATCAAAGGCGCGATCAGCGCGCTGGAGAAGGACGGCAAGGCCCCCGGCCGGCTGGTGGTCAATGGTGTCAGCATGCCGCTGAAGATCGCCGAAGATGGCAGCTTCGATCGGCCCTTCGTGTTCTCCGAGGGCAGCAACAACGTCGAGGTGCGCAGCCCGGATGGCGGGCAGCGTCGCCGCGTACAGTTCTACAACAACGGCAGCGGCGAAACCCCGGCGCGCTTGCGCGTGGTGCTGTCATGGGACAGCGACAACACCGACCTCGACCTGCATCTGGTGACCCCCGACGGCGGCCACGTCTGGTACGGCGAGCGCTCCCTGGCCAACGGTGCTGCCCTGGATGTCGACGTGACCACCGGCTACGGCCCGGAAATGATCGCCACGCCAACACCGCTCAAGGGCCAGTACCTGGTCTACGTGAACTACTACGGCGGCGGTTACAGCTACGACGAAAATGGCGAGAGCAGCGCCCAGCAGATTCTCACCACCGGGCAGATCACCGTGATCAGCGAAGAAGGCACGGTCAACGAAAAACAGCAGAGCTTCCTCGTACCGATGCGTACGCCGGGTGAGCTGACCCTGGTGAAAAGCTTCAGCTATCCGTAAGCGGCTGCTATCCAAACGTAGCCTGGGTTGAGCATAGCGATACCCAGGGCACCCTCTCCCGGGTATCGCTGCGCTCAACCCAGGCTACAAGGCATCGCTTCGTCCTCTCCATGGTTTGATATCAAAAAAACCTTATCCATACTTCATTATTATTCGTTTGATGAAGCTTTCCTTGGCCGTCACACTCCGTTGCGTCGCCTGCATCAGTTTCTCTGCTGAAGCAGGCAAGGTTGCAAACAGACGATTACATCATCCAGGGATGGATACTCCTGCTAACCGCCAGTAGCGGTTCTCGGCGAGCCTTTCGTATGAAAGGCTCGATCTTTTCGACGATACCCGATGAAATCCTCAGCGCATTTCCCCCAGTGGCTGTCTGCCTTACTGCCTGATTCCCTGCATACCCGACCTGGTGAATGGAGCCGTGCCGCATTCGGTGCTGCGGCGGGTTTTCTGTTCAGTACCTGGGTGTGCAGCCATCTGTTCGGTCTGCACATGACCGTGCATTTTTCCGGCCCGCTGGCGGCTTCGGCCGTGCTGTTGTTCGCTGTCTCTTCCGGTGCGCTGGCGCAGCCCTGGTCGATCCTCGGCAGCTATCTGTGCGCCTCGGTGGTTGCTCTGACGGTCACCCACTTCATCGATCACAGCCTGGCTGGCGCCGCGCTGGCGTTGGGCCTGAGCCTGTTGCTGATGTGCCCGTTGCGTTGCCTGCATCCGCCAGCCGGTGCCATCGCCTTCTGCATGGTGTTCGCCACGCCAGCGCCCGGAGAGCCATTCTGGCAGCCGGCGCTGGTGGCGATGACCGCCGGCCTCGGCCTGCTGGCCTGCGCGCTGCTCTACAACAACCTGACGCGTGTGCCTTATCCTCGCCCGCATCCGGGAGCGGCGGCGCATCACACCCGCGATCCACTGCCCAGTGAGCGCGCAGGCTTCAATGCTGATGACCTGGATCACGCGCTGGACGAGTTGGGCTCGTTCGTCGATATCACCCGCGAAGACCTCGAGCTGATCGTACGCAGCACCGAGAAACACGCGCTGCGCCGCAGCATGGGCGATATTCGTGCCGGGCAGATGATGTCCCGCGATCTGGTCTACGCCACGCCGGAAACGGCCATCGCCAAAGGCCTGTACCTGCTCACTCATCACGGCCTCAAAGCCTTGCCGATTCTCGACAAGAACAAGCAGCTGGTCGGTATCGTCAGCCTGGTGGATCTGGTCGGCGCCATACGTGCCAACAGCTTCAATGTGCGCGCAATGCTCGGCCTGCAGAAGAAGCAAGTGCTCGGCGAGCTGATGACCTCGCCCGTGCAGTCGGTCGATGTCGATGCCCACGTTGTCGACCTGATCGCATTGCTCTCAGACGATGGCCTGCATTGCCTGCCTGTACTGGATGACGGGTCTTTGGTGGGGATGATCACCCAGACCGACCTGGTGGCGGCGCTGCATCGCGATCTGCTCAGACACCTAGACTAGGGCCTGTTAACACTACCGCACGACCGCGCCGGAGCCCGTATTGCCGCGAGGCAAGGCACGAGCCGCGAAGTTTAGCGGGCTAAATGAGTCGGCGAGAAACGCTGTATCGCGGCAATACGGGCCCGGCCCTGTGGGTTGCGCGAAAAATTTCGCCATGCGTCGTTGGAGGACTTGGTAAGGGAGCAACCATTCCCTGCGTCCTCCGCCTAGCTTGGCGAGATTTTGCGCAGCAACGCGGCTTGCGCGGTAGCGTTAACAGGCCCTAAGACATCGAATGATTCGCCTTGCCCCCTTACACTGCATGCCGAATCAGGCTTGAGGAGTCGTCAGCGCCAACCGCGCTGGCTCAGCGAAGATGGATATCGACCTTACCCGCACCTTTCTGGAAATCGTCCGCAGCGGCAGCTTCATTGCCGCTGCCGAACGCTTGCATGTCACCCAGACAGCAATCACCGCGCGCATCCAGAAGCTCGAAAGTCACCTCGGCAGCACGCTGTTCGTGCGTAACCGCGCGGGCGCGCGACTGACGGCCGACGGTGAGGCATTCGTCACCTATGCCAACCAGATCCAGCAGACCTGGGAGGCCGCGCAGCGTGATCTACCGTTGCCGGATGGTTATCACAACGTCATCCATATCGGCGGCGAGGTCAGCCTGTGCAACCCGCTGATGCTGCGCTGGGTGAGCGCGATTCGCGAGAATATCGACGGTTACGCGGTGCGCGCGCAGATTGCCGAAGGTGCGAGTCTGTTGCGGCAGGTAGAGTTGGGCGTGTTGGATGCGGCATTGGTCTATCAGCCCACGTACTGGGCGGGTATGCAGGTCGAGCAGGTGCTCGAAGAGAAGCTGATTCTGGTGAAGGCGTCGAACCCGGAGCCCTACGTCTACATCGACTGGGGTGACAGCTTCCGCGCGCAACACGACCGTGCCTTGCCGGACAAGGCACGTGCGCCGGTAACGTTCAATCTCGGCCCGCTGGCGTTGCAGTACATTTTGGAACACGGTGGATCCGGCTACTTCCGTACCCGGGTGGTGCAAAGCTATCTGGATAGGAAGGTGCTCGAGCGGGTGAGTAAAGCGCCAGAGTTCAGTTATCCGACTTACCTGGTCTACTCCCGGGAGCGCGATTCGGCTGCTCTGCAGCAGAGCTTCGCCCTGCTGCGCGAGATCGTCGCCCAGGATACCGACTGGTCGCAGCGCTGGGATCCGGCGCTCTAGGGTCTGTTCACGATCTTTCGGTTCGAATTCAGCGCTTTGCCTGCAAAAAGGCGATAGCGGCCAGCCGCGTAACTCGTAGGAGGGGCTTTAGCCGCGAGCTCTTTGCACCCCCAAAAAGCTCGGGGCTAAAGCCCCTCCTACAAAATATACTCTGCTCACCGCCCGCTTCTGCCTTGTGGCAGTCTCTTTATGCCACCTAAAAGATCGTGAACCTACCCTTCGTCTTACTTCAGGCTTTCCACCCGCACCGGCACCACGCCGGAACGAATCATGTCCAGTGACTCTGCCGCCTTGCGCGACACATCGATGATGCGCCCGCGAGCGAAGGGGCCGCGGTCGTTGATGCGCAGCACGACGCTGCGGTTGTTGTTGAGGTTGGTGACCTTCACCCGGGTGCCAAAGGGCAGGGTGCGATGGGCGGCGGTGAGGTCGTTCTGGTCGAAGCGCTCGCCACTGGCAGTCTTGTTGCCGTGGTGCGCCTTGCCGTAATACGAGGCCTTGCCGTCAGCGCGGTAGTCACCGGGTGCGCCACCTCCAAAGCTGCTGCAGCCGGCGAGCAGGCTGAACAGCACCAGCAGAACCGATAATCGACGCATTACTTCTCTCTCTTCGAACCTGTTCATGATCAGTTGCGAGCCGGTTGTAGATGTTTTGATGGCGCCCTGCTTTGTAGGATGGCGTTGAGCGAAGCGATACCCATCAATGCGCCGGTAAAAAGCCTGATGGGTCTCGCCATCTCGTTCCTCGCCCCTACACGCGGCGACTTCTCCTGCAGGTGCCCGGCCTCGGCGAGCGCTTCCTGGCAGTGGCTCGTGAGTGGCCTTCTGCCGGACACAAAAACGCCGGGAAACCCCGGCGTTTTCAAATCGCTCAGCCTTCGAGCTTTTTCTTCAGCAGTTCGTTCACTTGCCCTGGGTTGGCCTTGCCCTTGGAGGCTTTCATGGCCTGGCCGACGAAGAAACCGAACATCTTGCCGCGTTTGGCTTCGTCGCTGGCGCGGTACTGTTCGACCTGCTCGGCGTTGGCGGCCAGCATGTCGTCGAGTATCGATTCGATGGCGCCGGAGTCGGTGACCTGCTTGAGGCCCTTCTTCTCGATCACCTCATCAGCCGTTGCGCCTTCACCGGCAGCCAGGGCTTCGAAGACCATCTTGGCGATCTTGCCGCTGATGGTGTTGTCCTTGATGCGCAGGATCATGCCGCCCAGTTGCTCGGCGGAAACCGGCGACTGATCGATCTCCAGGTTGTCCTTGTTGAGCAGGCTGGACAGCTCGCCCATCACCCAGTTGGCTGCCAGCTTGGCATCGCCACAGGTTTTCTCGACCACTTCGAAGTAGTCGGCCAGCTCACGGCTCGCGCTCAATACGCTGGCGTCGTAAGTGGACAGCGCGTACTGGCTTTCGAAGCGCTCGCGCTTCTGCGGCGGCAGCTCGGGCAGCTTGCTGCGCAGGTCATCGAGGAAGCTCTGCTCAATCACCACCGGCAGCAGGTCAGGGCAGGGGAAGTAACGGTAGTCGTTGGCTTCTTCCTTGCTGCGCATGGAGCGCGTCTGATCCTTGTTCGGGTCGTACAGGCGGGTTTCCTGCACCACCTTGCCGCCGTCTTCGATGAGCTCGATCTGGCGCTGCACTTCATGGTTGATGGCTTTTTCGATGAAGCGGAACGAGTTGACGTTCTTGATCTCGGCGCGGGTGCCGAACTCGGCCTGGCCTTTCGGGCGTACCGACACGTTGCAGTCGCAACGCAGCGAACCTTCGGCCATGTTGCCGTCGCAGATGCCGAGGTAGCGCACCAGGGCGTGGATCGCCTTGACGTAGGCCACTGCTTCTTTGGCGGAACGGATGTCCGGCTCGGAAACGATCTCCAGCAGCGGCGTGCCAGCGCGGTTCAGGTCGATGCCGCTCATGCCCTGGAAGTCTTCGTGCAGGCTCTTGCCGGCATCTTCTTCCAGGTGTGCACGGGTGATGCCGATGCGCCTGACGGTGCCGTCTTCCAGGGTGATGTCGAGGAAGCCCTTGCCGACGATGGGGTGATCCATCTGGCTGGTCTGGTAGCCCTTCGGCAGATCCGGGTAGAAGTAGTTCTTGCGCGCGAAGACGTTGCGCTCGGCGATCTCGGCGTCGATGGCCAGGCCGAACTGGCAGGCCATGCGCACCGCCTCAGCGTTCAGCACCGGCAAGGTGCCCGGCATACCGAGGTCGACCAGGCTGGCCTGGGTGTTGGGCTCGGCGCCGAAGGTGGTGGCACTGGCCGAGAAAATCTTCGATTGAGTGCTGAGCTGAGCGTGAATCTCGAGCCCGATGACGGTTTCCCATTGCATGCTATTGGTTCCTCAGAATCCGCTCGGTGCTTGTTTGTGCCAGTCGCTAACCTGCTGGTACTGATGTGCGACGTTCAGCAGGCGGCCTTCCTGGAAGTAGTTGCCAAGCAACTGCACGCCGACCGGCAGGCCGTCGACGAAGCCTGCTGGCATCGACAGACCCGGGATGCCGGCGAGGTTGGCGGTGATGGTGTAGATGTCTTCGAGATAGGCCGACACCGGATCCGCGTTCTTCTCGCCCAGCTTCCAGGCCAGGTTCGGTGTGGTTGGGCCTAGGATCACGTCGACTTCCTTGAAGGCGGCGACGAAGTCGTTCTTGATCAGGCGGCGGATCTTCTGCGCCTTGAGGTAGTAGGCATCGTAGTAGCCTGCGGACAGCGCATAGGCGCCGACCATGATGCGGCGTTTGACCTCGGCGCCGAAGCCTTCTTCACGAGAGCGCTTGTACAGATCCTGGAGATCCTTGGGGTTCTCGCAGCGATAGCCGAAACGCACGCCGTCGAAACGCGACAGGTTGGAGCTGGCTTCAGCCGGGGCGATCACGTAGTAGGCCGGGATCGCGTGTTGCAGGTTCGGCAGGCTGATGTCCTTGACGCTGGCGCCAAGCTTTTTCAGCTCCTCGACCACAGCCAGGATCTTCTCGCCGATGCGCGCGTCGAGGCCAGCGCCGAAGTATTCCTTCGGCAAGCCGATGCGCAGGCCGCTCAGGGGCTGGGCCAGGGCAGCCAGGTAGTCATCCACCGGCTGATCGACGCTGGTCGAATCTTTTGGGTCGAAACCGGCGATGGCACCCAGTAACAGGGCGCAGTCTTCGGCATTGCGGGCCAGTGGGCCGCCCTGGTCGAGGCTGGAGGCGTAGGCGATCATGCCCCAGCGCGACACGCGACCGTAGGTCGGCTTGATACCGGTGAGGTTGGTCAGCGCGGCCGGCTGGCGGATCGAGCCGCCGGTGTCGGTGCCAGTGGCTGCCGGCAGCAGGCGGGCAGCGACTGCAGCGGCCGAACCGCCCGAGGAGCCGCCAGGCACGCGGGTCAGATCCCAGGGGTTCTTGACCGGGCCGTAGTGGCTGGATTCGTTGGCCGAGCCCATGGCGAATTCGTCCATGTTCAGCTTGCCCAGGGTCACGGTGCCGGCCGTGGCGAGCTTCTCGACCACGGTGGCGTCATAAGGGGCCTTGAAGCCGGTGAGAATCTTCGAGCCGCAGCTGGTCAGCACGCCCTTGGTGCAGAACAGATCTTTGTGGGCGATCGGCGCGCCGAGCAATGCACTGTTCTCGCCTGCTGCGCGGCGGGCATCGGCGGCCTTGGCCTGTTCCAGTGCAAGGTCTGTGGTGACGGTGATGAAGCTGTTGAGCTGCGGGTCGAGCTGCTCGATGCGAGTCAGCAGGTTCTGCGTGAGCTCGGTGGATGAGAATTGCTTGTCGGCGAGGGCGCGGGCGATCTCGGCCAGGGTCAACTGATGCATGGCGGGGCGCCTTCCTTACTCGATGACTTTGGGAACCAGATACAGGCCGCTTTCCACGGCTGGGGCGATGGCTTGATAAGCTTCGCGGTGGTTCACTTCGGTAACTGCGTCGGCGCGTAGGCGCTGAGTGGTCTCCAACGGGTGCGCCAACGGCTCGATGCCGTCGGTGTCGACCGCCTGCATGCTGTCGATCAGGCCAAGGATGCTGTTGAGCGTTGCAGTGGTATGTGGCAGTTCGCCTTCACTCAAGCCCAGTCGGGCCAAGTGTGCGATCTTTTCCACTTCGGAGCGTTCAAGCGCCATCGGGTTCTCCCTATAAAGGCAGCCGCTACAGGGCTACCAGTGAAAATATGAGCGGTTGCCATGCACGGGGGGCAGGGAACGGATGCGTCTGGCCGGCGGTCAAAGGCGGCGATGTGCGGCTTGAGCAGGTGCTGCTAGTGCGTGACAGCTTTTCACTACTGCCATCGCAACTGGCGAAGATGTCGCAAAGCCGCGGAAAACAGGCAATCTAACATATTGGTGCCTTGCTCAAAATCCCTGCCGTTGTTAGAGTTTGCCGCACTTTTTACCTGCGTGTTTTCACGCGCGAGCTTTTTGCCTGCGTGTTTTCTTGCGCTGTATCTTTACCCACGCGTTGCCTAGGGCCCTTATCCCATGTTCAAAAAACTGCGTGGCATGTTTTCCAGCGATCTCTCGATTGACCTGGGCACTGCCAATACCCTTATTTATGTTCGCGAGCGCGGCATCGTCCTGAACGAGCCGTCGGTCGTCGCCATCCGTACCCATGGCAATCAGAAAAGTGTTGTAGCCGTTGGCACCGACGCCAAGCGCATGCTCGGTCGTACGCCGGGCAATATCGCCGCCATCCGCCCGATGAAAGACGGCGTGATCGCCGACTTCAGCGTCTGCGAGAAGATGCTGCAGTACTTCATCAACAAGGTTCACGAAAACAGCTTCCTGCAGCCTTCGCCGCGTGTGCTGATCTGCGTGCCGTGCAAGTCGACCCAGGTCGAGCGCCGTGCTATCCGTGAATCCGCGCTGGGCGCTGGTGCTCGCGAAGTGTTCCTGATCGAAGAGCCGATGGCGGCTGCCATCGGTGCCGGCCTGCCGGTCGAAGAAGCTCGTGGTTCGATGGTCGTCGATATCGGCGGTGGTACCACTGAAATCGCGCTTATCTCCCTGAATGGTGTGGTTTACGCCGAATCCGTTCGGGTGGGTGGCGACCGTTTCGACGAAGCCATCATCACTTACGTGCGTCGTAACTACGGCAGCCTGATCGGTGAGTCCACCGCCGAGCGCATCAAGCAGGAAATCGGTACCGCCTACCCAGGTGGCGAGCTGCGCGAAGTCGATGTACGTGGCCGCAATCTGGCTGAAGGCGTTCCACGCGCTTTCACCCTGAACTCCAATGAAGTGCTGGAAGCGCTGCAAGAGTCGCTGGCTACCATCGTGCAAGCGGTCAAAAGTGCGTTGGAGCAATCGCCTCCAGAGCTGGCCTCGGATATCGCCGAGCGTGGTCTGGTGCTGACCGGTGGTGGCGCTCTGCTACGCGACCTGGACAAGCTGCTGTCCCAGGAAACCGGCCTGCCGGTAATCGTCGCCGAAGACCCGCTGACTTGCGTTGCCCGTGGTGGCGGCAAGGCGCTGGAAATGATGGATCGCCACACCATGGATCTGTTGTCCACCGAATAAGCCGCCCGCCATACGCTGCAGCAGCCTCGAAGCCGCCTGCAGCTTCGAGGTAAGGGTCATTGACGCAGCAACGCGGCTTACGCTGAAGCGTCAATGATCCTAGCTGCGAGGTAATCCCTATAAAGCCGCTATTCGCCAAAGGTCCTTTCGCTCGGTATACGCCTGCTGGTGTTCGCCGTGCTGTCGGCTGCGCTGATGGTCGTCGATGCTCGCTTGACTGTGCTGCAATCGGTACGCAGCCAGCTCGGCCTGATCGTCGAACCGGTATACTGGCTGGGCCGTTTCCCCGTCACCTTGTGGGAAAGCGCGACTCAGGAGCTCAGCTCGCGCAATGAGCTGACGGCCGAGAACGAGAAACTCAAGGCCGAGCAACTGATGATGCAGCGTCGCCTGCAGAAGTTGGCGGCGCTGACCGAACAGAACGTGCGCCTGCGTGAGCTGCTCAACTCGTCTGCCTTGGTCGATGACGAAGTGCTGGCCACCGAACTGATCGGCATCGACCCCAATCCCTTTACTCACCGTATTCTCATCGACAAGGGCGAGAAGGACGGTGTGGTGCTTGGTCAACCGGTGCTCGACGCCCGCGGCCTGATGGGCCAGGTAGTCGAAGTCATGCCTTACACTTCGCGTGTGCTGTTGCTCACCGATACCACCCACAGCATTCCGGTACAGGTCAATCGCAACGGCTTGCGGGCTATTGCCACGGGTACCGGTAATCCGGAGCGTCTGGAGCTGCGTCACGTGGCTGACACCGCGGATATCAAGGAAGGCGATCTATTGGTCAGCTCCGGCCTGGGTCAGCGCTTCCCGGCTGGCTATCCAGTGGCTACGGTGACCGAAGTGGTGCACGACTCCGGTCAGCCCTTTGCCATCGTGCGCGCCGTACCGACCGCCAACCTCAATCGCACCCGTTACATGCTGCTGGTGTTCACCGACCCGCGGACGCCGGAACAGCGCGCGGCCGAGTCAGCCGAAGCCCAGGAAGAGGTCGACCGCAAGACGCTCGATGGCGAGATGCCGTCCGAGGCCATCACGCCGCCTGCCGATGAGCCAGGCCCGGCACCAGCCAATGGTGAGGAGGCCAGTCAATGATTGCCGCTCGTTCGAACAATCTCTGGGTGATCTGGGCCAGCATGGGCCTGGCGCTGCTGCTCAGCGTTTCCACGCTGCCACGCTTCATGGAAATCGGCCGTCCGCTGTGGCTGGCACTGTTTCTCACCTATTGGGTATTGGCAGTGCCTCATCGCGTGGGAATGACCAGCGCCTGGTGCGTCGGTCTCTTGGCTGATGTGCTCAATGGCACCTTGTTGGGACAGAACGCGCTGATTCTCACCCTGATCACTTTTCTGGTGCTGAGCCTCCATCAGCGTTTACGCATGTTTCCCATGTGGCAGCAGAGCATGGTGCTGCTGGTGGTGTTCGGCGTGGCGCAACTGGTGCAGTTATGGCTCAACGCGCTGACTGGTAGCCGCCCACCGACGCTGACGTTCGTACTGCCAGCACTTGTCAGTGCCTTGCTCTGGCCGTGGGTTTGTACGCTGTTACGTGCCGTGCACCGGCGTCTGGGTGTCAACTGAAACGCGCTGCGGCGCCTGACTGCGAGACGTCTGCATGGCAACGCTTTACCTGGCCTCCGCTTCACCGCGGCGCAGCGAATTGCTGAAACAGATCGGCGTCCCCTTTCTCACACGGATTGTCCCCATCGACGAAACGCCGCAAGCCGACGAGGCGCCGGAGGCTTATGTCGAGCGTCTGGCGCTGGCCAAAGCTGTAGCGGTGCTCGACAGCCTGACAGAGTGTGATGGCGCCGTGGTGCTGGGCTCAGATACTGCGGTGGTGCTCGATGGGCGCATCCTCGGCAAGCCCATCGACCGCGCCGACGCGGTGGCTACGCTGACCGCCTTGTCAGGCCGTGAGCATCAGGTACTGACCGCTGTCGCGCTGATCAGCAATGAGCGTAGCGGTGCCCGTGTGGTGACCAGCACGGTGCGTTTCAAGCCGCTCAGTCAGGCACAGATCGAAGCTTATTGGGAGACCGGTGAGCCGCATGACAAGGCCGGCAGTTATGGTATTCAGGGTTTGGCTGCGGTTTTCGTCAGCCAGATGCAGGGCAGTTATTCGGCGGTGGTCGGCCTGCCGTTGTGCGAGACTGCGGAGCTGCTCGCGGAATTCGCGATTCCGTGCTGGCAATGACTGCCAGCGCATAACCCAGAGGTTGCAGGCCGCGATGTGCCGGGCTCATTTGAGCCTACCGCTGCTTTCAGCTTCATCTCAAACAGAGATGGGCGCATGAGTGAAGAAATTCTGATCAACATCACGCCGATGGAATCGCGCGTGGCGGTGGTGGAAAACGGTGTCCTGCAGGAGGTGCACGTCGAGCGTACCCAGCGCCGTGGCATCGTCGGCAACATCTACAAAGGCAAAGTGGTGCGTGTGCTGCCCGGCATGCAGGCGGCTTTCGTCGACATCGGCCTGGATCGCGCGGCGTTCATTCATGCCTCGGAGATTTCCAGCCGTGAAGGCAGCGCCGTGGAAACCATTAGTGCCCTGGTGCACGAAGGCCAGAGCCTGGTTGTGCAGGTCACCAAGGATCCGATCGGCAGCAAGGGCGCCCGACTGACCACTCAGCTGTCGATTCCCTCGCGCTACTTGGTGTACATGCCGCGCACCAGCCATGTCGGCATTTCCCTGAAGATAGAAGATGAAGCCGAGCGTGAACGCCTCAAGCAGGTCGTGTCCGATTGTGTCGCTATCGAAGGCATCGAAGAGGCTGGCGGTTTTATCCTGCGTACGGCCGCCGATGGCGCGCGCGCTGATGAAATCCTCGCGGACATCCGTTACCTGCGTCGCCTGTGGATGCAGATCAGCGAGCAGATGAAGAGTGCGCCGACCCCCTCGGTTATCTACGAAGATCTCAGCCTGGCCCTGCGTACTCTGCGCGACCTGGTCGGGCCGCGTAGCGAGAAGATTCGCGTCGACTCTCGGGAAACCTTTCAGAAGATCACTCAGTTCGTTGCCGAACTGATGCCGGAAGTCTCTGACCGCTTGGAGCATTACCCAGGCGAGCGACCGATTTTCGACCTGCACGGCATTGAGGACGAGATCCAGAAAGCGCTGGAGCGCAAGGTGCCGCTCAAGTCCGGTGGTTACCTGATCATCGACCCGGCCGAGGCGATGAGCACCATTGACGTGAATACCGGCGCGTTCGTCGGCCATCGCACGCTCGAAGAAACCATCTTCAAGACCAACCTCGAGGCGGCCACCGCCATCGCCCGGCAACTGCGCCTGCGCAACCTGGGCGGGATCATCATCATCGACTTCATCGACATGGAAGACGAAGAGCATCAGCGCCAGGTGTTACGTGCCCTGGAGAAACAGCTGGAGCGTGATCACGCCAAGACCAACATCATCGGCATCACCGAACTCGGCCTGGTGCAGATGACCCGCAAGCGCACGCGCGAGAGCCTCGAACAGGTGCTCTGCGAGCCGTGCAGCCACTGCCAGGGCCGCGGCAAGCTGAAGACTGCGGAAACCACCTGTTACGAGATCTTCCGCGAGATCCTTCGTGAGGCCCGCGCCTATCAGCCCCTGGGCTACCGTGTGCTGGCCAATCAGAAGGTGGTCGATCGCCTGCTCGACGAAGAGTCGGGCAACGTCGCCGACCTCGAAGCATTCATTGGACGAACCATCAAGTTCCAGGTCGAAACCATGTACTCCCAGGAACAATACGATGTGGTGCTGCTATAACGAGGCCCGGCTGGGCCGGGGCGTGAACTGAATGGAGCGGCTGGGGCTGGCGTTCGCCGCACTGCTGCGTTGGAGTCTGGGGCTGTGTGCCCTGGGGTTGGTGCTGGCCGCCTTTTACGTGAGCCTTGGTCGTCAGTTGGTGCCGCTGGTCGCCGAGTACCAAGAAGAGGCGCAAGCCCGTGCCACCGAGGCGCTGGGCATGCCAGTCAGTATTGGCGCCCTGGAAGGTCACTGGAGCGGTTTCTCGCCGTTGCTGACGGTGCGCGATCTTCGCCTTGGCGAGGGTGACCAGGGCCTGACCCTTCAACATGTGCGGGTGGTGCCCGACCTGCTTAGCAGTCTGATGGCCTGGCAGCCGCGTATCGCCGAGCTGCAACTTGACGGCCTGAGCCTGACGCTGCGCCAGGACGAGCAGGGCGCATGGCGCGTGGAAGGCCTGCCGCAGCGGCAGAATCAGCCACCGCTGGATATCGCCAAGGTGCTGCGCCAGTCGCAGATGGTCAGCCGCATCGCGCTGTTCGATAGCCAGGTGAGCGTTCAGGCTCAGGATCTGCAACCCTTCGGCCTTACGGCCATCAACCTGAGCCTGAGCAATGGCAGCTCTCGCCAGCGTCTGGATGCCCGCGTGCAACTGCCGGATGGTCAGCCACTCGCGCTGCAGGTGCGTACGCGTATGCAGGCCGAGCACTGGCAGGATATGCGCGCCGAGTTCTACCTCAGCGCACCGCAGAGCGACTGGGCTACCTGGCTGCCGCCAGCCCTGACCCGCGACTGGCACCTCGACCACCTGCAACTGGGCGGCGAGGCATGGGGGCTGTGGGACAAACGCAATTTGCAGCGCGCTGTTACCCGCCTGCATGCCCCGCAGTTCGAGGGACGTTACGGCGAGCGTAAGGCCGTGGCGCTGAATGACCTGTCCCTGAATGCTTATTTCGAGCGCAAGGACGGCAACTTCGATCTGTTGCTCGACGACTTCGCCTTCAGCCGTGGCGACAACCGCTGGGGCGAGGCGCGTATTGCCCTCGGCCATCAGGCGGCCAGTGGCGAGCAGTCCCAGCGCTGGAGTCTGAGCGCCGATCGCCTCGACGTCGGCCCTCTGGTGCCTTTGGTGGAAGGCCTGGCGCCGATGCCGGAAACTGCCCTTGATCTGCTGCAGACGCTCAAGCCCCATGGCGCGTTGCGCAACCTCAATGCCAGCTTCCGCCCCGAGTTCGAGGGGCCGGAGCGCCTGCAGTTTTCAGCCAATCTGGAGCGCGTCGGCTTCTCCGCCTGGCACGCCTCGCCTGCCGTCGAGAACGGCAGCGGCAGCATCACTGGCGATCTGGGCCAGGGCGAGCTGAAGGTCGACAGCGAAGACTTCTCCCTGCATCTCACCACCTTGTTCCCCAAAGCCTGGAAGTATCAGCAAGCCAAAGGCCGACTGACCTGGACGCTCAATGACGAAGGTTTCACCCTGCGTGCCCCGTACCTGCAGGTGCAGGGTGAAGAGGGCAAGATCGCCGGTGATTTCCTGATCCGCATGCTCAAGGATCCCGAGCGTGAGGACTACATGGATCTGCGTGTCGGCATGCGTGACGGCGATGCGCGGTTCACCGAGAAGTACCTGCCGACGCCGGTGCTCAGCCCGGCGCTGGACGAGTGGCTGAAAACCGCGATTCGCGGTGGCAAGGTGGAAGAAGGTTATTTCCAGTATCAGGGTTCGATCAACCGCAACCCGGATCCTGCCGTGCGCAGCATCAGCCTGTTCTTCGCGGTGCAGGATGCCGAGCTGGCCTTCCAGCCCGGTTGGCCGGCGCTGCACGATGCCCGTGGTGAGGTGCTAATCGAGGACAGTGGCGTTCGAGTGCGCGTCTCCGAAGGACGTATCCTCGACAGCCAGGTGCGTGAGGCCTATGCCGACATCGCCCATGTCGATGCTGGAGAAACCCCGCACCTCAAGCTCAAGGGCAAGTTGCAGAGCAGTGTCGGCGACGGCTTGAAGATCCTTCAGGAAACGCCCCTCGGGGTTGCCGATACCTTCGCCGGCTGGAAAGGCGCGGGCGCCCTGAGTGGTGCGCTGGATCTGGATATCCCGCTGCACAAGGGCGAACAGGCCAACGTGATCGTCGACTTCAGTGCCAACAAGGCCTCGCTGAGCATCAGCAAGCCGGCGCTGGAGCTGAGCGACGTGACCGGAGACTTTCGTTTCGACACCAGCAAGGGCCTTAGCGCGCCCTCGATCAGCGCCCGTGCGCTGGGCCATGCGGTGACCGGCAAGGCTATTGCCGATGGCCGGCCAGGCCAGGCGCGCAGCCGCATCGAAGCCAACGGGATCATTCCGCTGGCCAACCTCACTGGCTGGCTGGGAGTGACACAGCCGTTGCCTGCCCAGGGGAATGTGCCGTATCGCCTGCGCCTGAGCCTCGAGGGGACGGACAGTCAACTGCGAGTCGATTCCAATCTCAAGGGCCTGAGTATCAGCCTGCCGGCTCCGTTCGGCAAAACCGCCAGCGAGGAACGTTACGCCGACTGGCGCATGAATTTCGGTGGGCGCGAGCAGCGTTACTGGCTCGATTACGCCAACGTTGCCAGCTTCACCCTGGCGGCGCCGCCCGGGCAGTTCAACCAGAGCCGCGGCGAGCTGCGCCTGGGCGATGGGCCGGCGATCCTGCCGACTACTCGTGGCGTGCGCGTTCGCGGTCGGGTATCGGAAGTGAACCTGGCGGCCTGGCAGGACGTTATCAAACCTTACGAGCAAACTTCTCGTCAGGATGCCCAGCAACTGTTTACCGATGCCGAGCTGCGCATTGGACGTTTCGAGGGGCTCGGCCAGAAGCTCGATGATCTCGACGTTGGCTTGCGGCCCATCGATGGCGGCTGGTCGCTGAGTCTGGACAGTACGCTGGCCAAGGGCCGTGTCGACCTCTTCGAGGCGAGTGGCAAGCCCATCGTCGCCAATCTGGAATATGTGCGCCTGCCGGCCGCCAAGCCGAAAACCGCTGATGCGCCGGAGCCTGAAGGGCCTGATCCACTGGCCGATTTCGACCCGCGACAGATTCCGGCGCTGGATTTGCGCGTTGCCCATGTATTCCAGGGTGACGACGACATGGGCGCCTGGTCGCTGAAGGCACGTCCGGATGCTCAGGGCGTGCAGTTCAGCGATCTGGATATCAACCTCAAGGGGCTGCACCTTGGCGGCGCAATCGGCTGGCAAGGTGTGCCGGGGCAGACGCGCAGCTGGTACAAGGGCCGCATGCAGGGCGAAAAGTTGTCCGAAGTGCTGAAGGCCTGGGGCTATGCGCCCTCGGCGACCAGCGAGAGCTTCCGCCTGGACGCCGATGGGCATTGGCCTGGTTCGCCGGCCTGGTTCAACCTCAAGCGTTATTCGGGCAGCCTCGACGCGTCGCTGCGTAAGGGCCAGTTCGTCGACGTACAGGGCTCTGCATCGGCGCTGCGGGTTTTCGGCCTGCTCAATTTCAACTCCATCGGCCGCCGTCTGCGCCTGGATTTCTCCGATCTGCTCGGCAAGGGCCTGAGTTATGACCGGGTGAAAGGTAATCTGAATGCAACGGATGGCGTGTTCGTCACTCAGGAGCCGATCACCATGACCGGCCCGTCGAGCAATCTGGAACTGAACGGCACCCTGAACATGATCGACCAGGGCATCGATGCCAAGTTGCTGGTGACCCTGCCAGTTACCAACAACCTGCCGCTGGCGGCGCTGATCGTCGGCGCGCCGGCCATCGGTGGTGCGCTGTTCCTCGCTGACAAACTGCTGGGTGATCGCGTGGCGCGTTTCGCCAGTGTGCAGTACGACGTCAAGGGCACCCTGCACGATCCACAACTGACCTTCGACAAACCGTTCGAGAAACCCAACTGACCCTGGAGGCCAGCATGTCTTTCGCCGTGATCCAGATGGTCAGCCAGGACGATATCGCCGCCAACCTGCTGCAGGCTCGCCGCCTGCTCGAGGAGGCGGCCGCCGGCGGCGCGCGCCTGGCGGTGCTGCCGGAGAACTTCTCGGCCCTCGGGCGGCGCGATGCCGCCGATTTGGGACGGTTGGAAGCCAGTGGTCAGGGCCCGGTGCTGCCCTGGTTGAAACGCACCGCTCGTGACCTCAACTTATGGATAGTGGCCGGCACTCTGCCGCTGCCGCCGGCCAGTCAGCCGAATGGCAAGCCAAGAGCCTGCTCGCTGCTGCTCGACGATCAGGGTGAGACCGTCGCCCGCTACGACAAGCTGCACCTGTTCGACGTAGATGTCAGCGACAGCCGTGGCAGCTATCGCGAGTCGGACGACTACGCCCACGGCGAGCAGGTGGTGGTCGCCGATACACCCGTTGGGCGTCTGGGTTTGACCGTATGCTACGACCTGCGCTTTCCTGAACTCTATGGCGCGCTGCGTGAAGCAGGTGCCGAGCTGATCAGTGCGCCCTCGGCGTTCACCCGGGTCACCGGTGCGGCCCACTGGGACGTACTGATCCGTGCCCGTGCCATCGAAACCCAGTGCTACCTGCTGGCGGCAGCTCAGGGTGGCGTTCACCCAGGCGGTCGTGAGACCTATGGCCACACGGCCATCATCGACCCCTGGGGGCGCAAACTGGCGGAACAGGCGGATGGCGAGGCCTGGTTGCTGGCCGAGCGTGATGCGCGCGAACAAGCGGCTATCCGCGAGCGCATGCCGGTAGTGCGACACAAACGATTTTTCGCTGCGGCGCAGCCGCGGCAGCCTGATGTGGAGACGTTATGAGCGACATGTTGTTGACCGTCAGCAAGCAGATGCTGAGCCCCGGCGGTCTGACCCTGGAGCATCTGCCGGGCATTCTCGGCGAACTGGCCGGCCCCGGCATCGATGCCGCCGACCTGTACTTCCAGACCCAGGTGTCCGAAACCTGGGTGCTGGAAGATGGCATCGTCAAGGAAGGCAGTTTCAACCTCGATCAGGGCGTCGGCGTGCGCGCCCAGTCCGGTGAGAAGACCGGCTTTGCTTACAGCAATGCGATTACTCCCGAGGCCTTGAGCCAAGCGGCCCGCGCCGCCCGTTCGATCGCCCGTGCCGGGCAGCAGGGCCGCGTGCAGGCTTTTGCTGCGACCCAAGTGACGCCGCTGTATGCGCCGGAGAACCCGCTGGATGTGATCGACCGCGCGCAAAAGGTCGAGCTGCTCAAGCGTATCGATGTGGCAACTCGGGCGCTGGACCCGCGTATCAAACAGGTGACGGTCAGCCTCGCCGGTGTCTGGGATCGCATTCTGGTTGCCGCGACTGACGGCAGTCTGGGCGCCGATATTCGTCCGCTGGTGCGTTTCAACGTCAGCGTGATCGTCGAGCAGAACGGTCGTCGCGAGCGTGGTGGCCATGGCGGCGGCGGGCGAACGGACTACAGCTATTTCCTCAATGAAGACCGCGCCATGGGCTATGCCCGTGAAGCACTGCGTCAGGCCCTGGTCAACCTCGAGGCGGTTGCCGCACCGGCTGGCACCATGCCCGTGGTCATGGGCGCGGGCTGGTCGGCGTGCTGCTGCACGAGGCGGTCGGCCACGGTCTGGAGGGTGACTTCAACCGCAAGGGCAGCTCCAACTACAGCGGCAAGATCGGCCAGCAAGTGGCTTCCAAACTGTGCACCATCGTCGATGACGGCACCCTGGCCGAGCGCCGCGGCTCGCTGAGCATGGACGATGAAGGCACTCCTACCCAGTGCACCACGTTGATCGAGAACGGCGTGCTCAAGGGCTACATGCAGGACAAGCTCAATGCTCGGCTGATGGGTGTGGCGCGTACCGGTAATGGCCGTCGCGAGTCTTACGCACACCTGCCGATGCCGCGCATGACCAATACCTACATGCTGGCTGGCGAGAGCGACCCCGAGGAGATCATCCGTTCGGTGAAGAAGGGCATCTACTGCGCCAACCTGGGCGGCGGTCAGGTCGACATCACCAGCGGCAAGTTCGTGTTCTCCACCAGCGAGGCGTACCTGATCGAGGACGGCAAGATCACCGCGCCGGTCAAGGGTGCGACCCTGATTGGCAATGGCCCGGAAGCGATGAGCAAGGTGTCGATGGTCGGCAACGACTTGGCGCTCGACAGTGGCGTCGGTACTTGCGGCAAAGATGGCCAGTCGGTACCGGTTGGCGTGGGCCAGCCGACGCTGAAGATCGATGCGATCACTGTCGGTGGCACGGGCGCTTGAGAATACTGGCCGGGGTGAGCCCCGGCCATGCGAAGGGGCGAAACCTAGCGCAGTCCGCGCTGGGTTTCGTCGAGATCGCGGATGTACTTGAAGATTTTGCGTGACGAGGCGGGAGCCTTTTCCTGAGCCGCTTCATGCTGGGCATGGCGGATCAGCGCGCGCAGGTGTTGGCGGTCTGCGTCTGGGTACTCGGCGACGAACTTTTCGAGCACTTCGTCGTTACCGACGATCAGACGATCACGCCAGCGCTCGAGGTTGTGGAAACGCTCGTTGTACTGGCGCGTGGAGGCGTCGAGTTGGTCGAGGAGCGTCAGGATCGCTTCGATGTCCTGATCGCGCATCAGCTTGCCGATGAACTGCATGTGGCGTTTTTTCGCTGCATTGGCGGTGTGCTTGGGTGATTCTTCCAAGGCACGGCGCAGGCCATCAGTCAGCGGTAGCTTGTTCTGCAGATCAGGCTTGAGGCCGGCCAGGCGCTGGCCCAGCTCCTGCAACGCGTGGAACTCACGCTTGACCTGGGTTTTGCTCTTCTCGCCGGAGAAGTCGTCGAGGTAATCAGACATTTTGCGGTGATCCAATGGGAAACGCCGCCATGATAGCAGCAAGTTTCTTGCCGTATGCGCGACCAGAGTCGTTGCCGCTGCGGCTATCGTTCAGGAGTCGTTATGAGTGAAGTGGAAGTAGTCGGGCCAGGTGCGTTACCAGGCCTTCAGGCGCAGGTCGAACAGATTCTCGCCGAGGCGAAGAAACAGGGCGCGAGTGCCTGTGAAGTGGCGGTGTCGGTGGAGCAGGGGTTGTCCACCAGCGTGCGCCAGCGTGAGGTGGAAACCGTCGAGTTCAACCGCGATCAGGGCTTTGGTATCACCCTTTACGTCGGTCAGCGCAAAGGCTCGGCCAGCACCTCGGCGACCGGCGAGGCGGCGATCCGCGAAACCGTAGCGGCGGCCCTGGCCATCGCCAAACACGCGTCCGAAGACGAGAGCGCCGGTCTTGCCGACGCGGCGCTGATGGCTCGCGATATGCCGCAGCTGGATCTGTACCATGCCTGGGACATCAGCCCGGAGCAAGCGATCGAGCGCGCGCTGGTCTGTGAGGCTGCTGCCTTCGATGCCGACTCGCGTATTCGCAATGCCGATGGCACCAGCCTGAGTACCCATCAAGGCTGCCGTGTATACGGCAACAGCCACGGCTTCATCGGCGGCTACGCCAGCACCCGGCACAGCCTCAGTTGCGTGATGATTGCCGAGAGCGACGGGCAGATGCAGCGCGACTACTGGTATGACGTGAACCGTCAGGGTGAGCTGCTCGCCGATGCCGCGAGTATCGGCCGGCGCGCCGCACAGCGTGCGGTCAGCCGCCTCGGTGCGCGCCCGATACCGACCTGCGAAGTGCCGGTGCTGTTCTCCGCGGAACTGGCTACCGGTTTGTTCGGCAGCTTCCTCGGGGCGATCTCCGGTGGCGCCCTGTATCGCAAGTCATCGTTCCTCGAAGGATCCCTGGGCGAGCAACTGTTTCCTTCCTGGCTGAACCTCGACGAGCGTCCGCACATTCCCCGTGCCATGGGCAGTGCGGCGTTCGACGGCGATGGCCTGGCCACCTATGCGAAACCGTTCGTGGAGGGCGGCAGGCTGGTCTCCTACATCCTGGGCACCTACGCCGGGCGCAAACTGGGCATGCCCAGCACGGCCAATGCCGGCGGTGTGCACAACCTGTTCGTCAGCCATGGCGACGAAGATCAGCAGGCGCTGATCAAGCGCATGGGCCGTGGGCTGCTGGTCACCGAGTTGATGGGCCATGGTCTGAACATGGTCACCGGCGACTACTCCCGCGGCGCGGGCGGCTACTGGGTGGAGAATGGCGAGATTCAGTTCGCCGTGCAGGAGGTGACCATTGCCGGCAACCTGCGCGACATGCTCAAGCAGATCGTCGCAGTCGGCAGCGACCTGGAGCTGCGCAGCAATATCCGCACGGGCTCGGTGTTGATCGAGAAGATGACCGTCGCCGGCAGTTGACTCCACCGAGCGCTTTCCGCGCTCGGTTGTTGTGAGCCGTTGACGTTTCGGATCCCACTGCCGAAACGTCGACGGATTCTCGGCCTGCCACGCAATGTGGCGATGTTGCGCCTTTCTCCTCTCATTCATGGCTGCTGAAGGCAGATGGCTGCTTGTTACCTGCCGTTCGGCAACTTTCGCTTTCTGTATTTTTTGCCAATTGCCGCCGGTGCCAATCCTGCGCGGCGAGACCAATGGTGCTTCATACCAATTCGGTATTGATTATTCTTTCTAAATAGGAATTAATATTATTATCTTTTGAAAGGTGAGCCATGAGATTTCGCTCGAGCAATACGCCATGTTTGGATTGTTGGTACTGGCTGGGTTTCCGGATCCGTTGCGGGCTGCTTCCTGATGAACCAAGGCTGCTCGAGCTGCACTGGGCGCAGGGTCGCCAACTGGTCGAGCACGGTCGCTTGTGTCCCTGGCGGATGTCACTGACCACCCTGAATCTGCTCATGGATACCGCCTGCGATACGGCGCTGCCCTGGCACTGGCGCAGCGTCTGCCTGGATCACGCCTACCGCTCCCTTTACGCGCTGCAGCACCTGGCCACCGACCGCGATCAGCAGCACAGCCTGAATCGCGTTCGCAACCGCCTGGCCACCTTGCGCATGCAGCCCTCTCTTTCGATATCCGAATTGGCAGAAGGAAATCCCTATGAGTAACACCCGGATAGAACGCGACAGCATGGGCGAACTGGCCGTCCCCGCCGAGGCCCTCTACGGTGCCCAGACCCAGCGTGCGGTCAACAACTTCCCGGTATCGGGGCTGGCTATGCCCAGGGCGTTCATTCGTGCACTGGTACTGGCCAAGGCTGCCGCCGCCCGTGCCAACGTGGATCTGGAGCAGATCCTGCCTGCCCAGGGCGATGCCATCGTTGCGGCCTGCCAGCAACTGCTGGCCGAGGATTTCATGCAGCACTTCCCGGTGGATGTGTTCCAGACTGGCTCCGGCACCAGCTCCAATATGAATGCCAATGAAGTGATCGCCACCCTGGCCACCGGCATTCTCGGCGAGCCGGTGAACCCCAACGATCACGTCAACTGCGGTCAGAGCAGCAACGACATCATCCCCACCACCATCCATGTCAGTGCCGCCATCGAAGTCAGCGAGAATCTGCTGCCAGCGCTTGGTCACCTGCTCAAGGTGCTCTGCGAGAAGTCCCTCGAGGTGCAACCCTTCGTGAAGACTGGCCGCACGCACCTGATGGATGCCATGCCGGTGCGCATGAGCCAGGTACTCGATGGCTGGGCGCAGCAGATCCAGGGCAACATCCAGTTGCTCACCAGCCTGCTGCCGGCGCTCCAGGCACTGGCCCAAGGTGGTACTGCGGTCGGTACCGGCATCAACGCACATCCGCGATTTTCCGAACTATTCTGTCAGGAGCTCAATGCACTGACAGGGCGGCAATTCACCCCGGGCACCAACTTTTTCGCGCTGATCGGCTCTCAAGACACTGCGGTGGCGCTTTCCGGGCAACTGAAGACCACGGCAGTGTCGTTGATGAAGATCGCCAACGATCTGCGCTGGATGAACTCCGGCCCGCTGGCCGGCCTCAGTGAGATCGAACTCGAAGCGCTGCAACCTGGTTCCTCGATCATGCCGGGCAAGGTCAATCCGGTGATCCCGGAAGCCACTGCCATGGTCGCGGCTCAGGTCATCGGCAATGACACCAGCATTGCGGTGGCGGGGCAGTCCGGCAATTTTGAGCTGAACGTGATGCTGCCGGTGATCGCTCACAATCTGCTCGGCAGCATCGAGTTGCTGGCCAACGCCAGCCGTCTGCTGGCGGATCGTGCCATCGCCAGCTTCAAGGTCAACGAGCCGAAGCTCAAGGAAGCACTGGGCCGCAACCCGATTCTGGTGACGGCGCTGAACCCGCTGATTGGTTATCAGAAGGCTGCGGAAATCGCCAAGAAGGCGTATCGCGAAGGTCGGCCGATCATCGACGTGGCCGAGGAAATGACCGATCTGGGACGTGCCGAACTGGAGCAGTTGCTCAACCCGGAACGCCTTACCGAAGGTGGTCTGTAACCGTTGAAACCGCCGCGCAGGTCATGTGCCTGCGCATTTTCGCCTCAGGGCGAGGAGGCAATCCCATGGAGCAGTGGAAGCGACTCATCCAGGCCGGTAACCGCTACTTCGCCGAAGGTTCCTGGGTCGAGGCGCGGGAGCAGTATCTGCAGGCGCTGGCGCTTGCCCAGGTACTGTTCGAGCGCTGGCGGGATGCCGATGCTGCGGTGGCGGCTTTCGTCGTTTCTCAGCACAACCTGGCCGATCTGCAACTGATGATCGGTCATCCGGAAGAGTCCGCCGAGCACCTCTGTGCCTGCCATGAACACCTGCTGCGCTGCATGGGCAGTGAGCACCTGTCGCCGTCTTTGCGCCAGGCTGCGCTCAATCACAGCGGCCGAACCTACACCAGTCTGTTGAACTTTGTCGCCGAGCACGGGGCCTACCCCCGTACGGATCGATTGTTGGGCGCTCATGCGCCTGGCGATGCTTCACCGGCAGAACGCCCAGCGTCTGTCGTTCGTCAGTACCATTAGAAGGAGTGAAACCATGCCGTATAGCCTGCCTGCTCTGCCTTACGCCTACGATGCCCTGGAACCGCACATCGATGCGCAAACCATGGAAATCCATCACAGCAAGCACCACCAGACCTACGTCAACAACCTCAATGCCGCTCTGGAAGGCAACTCGCTTGGCGAGCTGCCGGTCGAAGAGCTGCTCACTCGCCTCAAGGAAGTGCCGGAAGACAAGCGCGGTGCGGTGATCAACAACGGTGGTGGGCATGCCAACCATTCGCTGTTCTGGACCGTGATGAGCACCAGTGGCGGTGGTGAGCCCCAAGGTGAGTTGAAAGCCGCCATCGACAGCCAGCTGGGTGGCCTGGAGGCTTTCAAGGAAGCCTTCACCAAAGCCGCACTTACCCGCTTCGGCAGCGGCTGGGCCTGGCTCAGCGTAACGCCACAGAAGAAGCTGGTGGTTGAAAGCACCGGCAACCAGGACAGCCCGTTGATGAACGGTAATACGCCGATTCTGGGTCTGGACGTGTGGGAGCATGCCTACTACCTGCGCTACCAGAACCGTCGCCCCGAATACATCGGTGCGTTTTACAACGTCGTCGATTGGGCCGAAGTAGCGCGTCGCTATCAGGCCGCTCTGGCTTGATTGCATGCCTATGAGCCGGCATCGAGTGTACGCATGAGCCCACTGCACGAGTTGATCGCGGTCAATGGCCGTTCCTTTCGCTATGCATTGGGACTGATGCTGCTCGTCGTCGGCGGCACCATCCTTGCCATCAAGGTCTGGAGTGGTTTGCAGAGCCGGCTTTCGCCGGCTCTGTGGTATGCCTGGCAAGGCGGCATGCTGTGTGCTCTTGGCACAGCCCTGGGCGCCTTGCCAGTTATTTTCATGCGCAGCATTTCGGCACGTTCTTACACGGCCATGCTGGGTTTCGGTGGGGGCATGATGCTCGCTGCCAGTCTTTTTTCACTACTCCCGCCAGCTTTTCAGCTGACTCACGAGCAGAGCCTGACCGCTAGTCAGGGCTCGCTGCTGGTCGCCGCGGGAGTGGTGCTCGGTGCTGGTGCCTTATGGGCGCTGGGCCACTGGTTGTCTCGTACATCGCGAGCGAGCCTGCGGGCAGATCAGGGCGTCGGCTTGAGCGTCTGGCTGTTCGTTATCGCCATCGTTCTGCACAACGTGCCGGAAGGAATGGCGGTCGGTGTGGCGGCCGCGGCCAATCTGTCGAATGCCGATGGATTGGCGCTGGGGATTGCGTTGCAGGACGTGCCCGAGGGGCTGATTATCGCCCTGGTGCTGGCGGGGGCGGGAATGTCGCGATGGAAGGCGGTTTTCTGCGGCGCCGCCTCCGGGTTGGTCGAGCCGATGTTCGCGCTGCTTTCGGCCTGGTTGGTCGGCGTGTCGTTGCAGTTGCTGCCCTGGGGGCTGGCGATCGCGGCGGGGGCAATGCTCTTGGTGGTGATACGCGAGATCATTCCCAAGCTGTATCGACGCAGTGACATGCCACCGGCCGTACTGGGTTTTGCGTCGGGGTTCGTGCTGATGTTGGCTGTGGGCAATGCCCTGAACGTCTGAGGGCGATCACTCGCCTTCGTCGAAGTAGTTATTGATCAGGTCAATCAGCGCCTGCAGTGCTTCCTCTTCCCGCTCGCCCTCGGTCGCCAGATGCACGATGGTGCCCTTGCCGGCGGCGAGCATCATCACCGCCATGATGCTCTTGCCATCTACCAGGCTCTCGACGCTGCGCCCGATTCTCACCTGGCAGGGAAAACGCCCTGCGACCCCGACGAACTTGGCGGCCGCACGCGCGTGCAGGCCGAGTTTGTTGATGATGGTGATTTCACAGGCGGGCATCGCGGCAATTCCTTAACTGAGGTCGCGGTGGCGGATCTGAACGTTCTTCAGCAGCGGTTTGAGGGCATGCCCCAGGCGGTTGGCTAGGTACACCGAACGATGATGGCCGCCGGTGCAGCCAATCGCAACGGTGACGTAGGAGCGGTTGCTGGCGGCGAAGCGCGGCAGCCATTTGTGCAGGTAGGTGAAGATGTCCTGGTACATGTCCTGGACGTCCTCTTGGGCGGCCAGGTATTCCTCTACGGGCTGTTCGAGGCCGGTGAAGTCACGCAGTTCAGGCTTCCAGTAGGGGTTGGGCAGGCAGCGTACGTCGAACACCAGGTCTGCATCCACCGGCATTCCCCGTTTAAAACCGAAGGATTCGATCAGATAGGCAGTGCCCGGCTCCGGCTGGTTGAGCAGGCGCAGCTTGAGGGTGTCGCGCAACTGATAAAGATTCAGGTGAGTGGTGTCGATCTTCAGGTCGGCACGGTCGATGATCGGGCTGAGCAGTTTGGTCTCGTCGACCATGGCTTCGGCCAGCGAGCGCTGGTCGTTGGTCAGCGGGTGACGTCTGCGCGTCTCCGAAAAGCGCTTGAGCAGGGTTTCTTCGCTGGCATCCAGATACAGGACATCGCAACGGATGTTGCGGCCGCGCACTTCATCAAGCAGTTCGGAAAAGCGCTTGAGCTGGCTAGGCAGGTTGCGTGCGTCTATCGACACCGCCACTTGCGGGTGCAATAGCTCGGTATGCAACAACGCCCGTTCGGCCAGCTCGGGAAGCAGGCCGGCAGGCAGGTTGTCGATGCAATAGAAACCGTTGTCCTCGAGCACGTCGAGAGCGGTGCTCTTGCCTGAGCCGGAACGGCCGCTGACGATAATCAGGCGCATGGGCTCATCCTGTGTAGGGCTATTGGCCGTTCTGCACGTTCACTACGGTCTGGTACAGCGACTCACTGTCTTGAGCCTGGCGCAGTCGCTCGCGAACGTCCTCGCGGTCGAACATGCTGGCGATCTGGCGCAGCAGTTCCAGGTGCTCATCGGTCGCCGCTTCGGGCACCAGCAGCACGAACAGCAGATCGACGGGCGCGCCGTCGATAGCGTCGAAGTCGACCGCAGCATCGAGTTTCAGCAGTGCACTGATCGGTGAGCTGCAGCCGGGCAGGCGGCAGTGAGGGATGGCGATGCCATTACCAAAACCGGTCGAGCCGAGCTTTTCACGGGCAATCAGGCTTGCATAGATGGTCTGGCCATCGAGATCGGGCAAGTCGCGCGCGATCACGGCAGCAATCTGTTCGAGTACACGCTTTTTACTGCCACCCGGCACGTTCACGAGGGAACGGCCGGGGGTCAGGATATTTTCAAGTCGGATCATAGGAGAAGGACGAGGTCAGCGGGCCATTGCGCCCTGCTGGCGGTCGAGCTGTTTTTCCTTGTGCTTGATGAGTTGGCGGTCGAGTTTGTCGGTCAGTAGATCGATTGCAGCGTACATGTCTTCATGCTCGGCATTGGCCACCACTTCGCCTCCGGCGATATGCAAGGTAGCTTCGACTTTCTGCTTGAGCTTCTCGACCTCCAGGATGACCTGCACGTTGGTGATCTTGTCGAAGTGCCGCTCGAGACGTCCGAGCTTTTCTTCGATGTAGCTGCGTAGTGCGTCTGTCACATCCAGCTGGTGTCCACTGATGTTGACTTGCATACCGCTTCTCCTTGTTGCCGTGTGTGAGTGGCAGGCGTTGGGCCTGCCGCAGGAACACTGGGGCATATTGCTACAAGGGCACCTTACATCAGCCGTTTGCGTTCGCTCGAAGGCGCTATACCGAGCGATTCACGGTACTTGGCGACTGTGCGGCGCGCCACTTGAATGCCCTGTGCTTCCAGTAAACCAGCGATCTTGCTATCGCTCAATGGCTTTTTCGCATTTTCCGCAGCGACCAGTTTTTTGATGATCGCGCGAATCGCGGTGGAGGAACATTCGCCGCCTTCGGAGGTGCTGACGTGGCTGGAGAAGAAGTATTTCAGCTCGTAAATGCCACGCGGTGTATGCATGTATTTCTGGGTGGTGACTCGTGAGATGGTCGACTCGTGCATGCCTACTGCTTCCGCGATGTCATGCAGCACCAGCGGCTTCATGGCTTCGTCGCCGTAGTCGAGGAAGCCGCGCTGGTGCTCGACGATCTGCGTCGCGACCTTCATCAGGGTCTCGTTGCGGCTCTGCAGGCTCTTGATGAACCAGCGCGCTTCCTGCAACTGATTGCGCATGAAGGTGTTGTCGGCGCTGGAGTCGGCACGTTTCACGAAGCCTGCGTACTGTGCGTTGACGCGCAGGCGCGGCATGGCTTCCTGGTTGAGCTCTACCAGCCAGCGATCGTTGTGCTTGCGCACGATCACGTCAGGCACCACGTACTCGGGCTCGCTTGATTCGATCTGCGAGCCAGGGCGCGGGTTGAGGCTTTGAATCAGCTCGATGACCGGGCGCAGCTCGTCTTCCTTGAGCTTCATGCGGCGCATCAACTGGCTGTAGTCGCGGCTGCCGAGCAGGTCGAGATAATCGCCAGTGAGGCGCAGGGCCTCGCTCAACCAGGGCGTGTTGGCCGGCAGCTGGCGCAGTTGCAGTAGCAGGCATTCACGCAGGTCACGGGCGGCGATGCCGGACGGTTCGAACTGCTGGATGCGGTGCAGCACGGCTTCGACTTCATCGAGCTCGACATCGAGTTCTGGGTCGAAGGCGTCGGTGATTTCTTCGAGGGTTTCTTCGAGGTAGCCCTGACCGTTGATGCAGTCGATCAGGGTGACGGCGATCAGGCGATCCTTGTCGGACATCGGTGCCAGATTGAGCTGCCAGAGCATGTGGCTCTGCAGGCTTTCGCCAGCGGAGGTGCGAGTGGTGAAGTCCCATTCGTCATCATCATTGCTCGGCAGGCTGCTGGCGCTGGTCTGGTAGACGTCTTCCCAAGCGGTGTCGACCGGCAGCTCGCTGGGGATACGCTCGCCCCAATCGCCTTCTTCAAGGTTATCGACGGTCTGGGTGTTTTCCTGGAAAGTCGGCTCCTGAAATTTCTCTTCCTGGGCGGCCGCGGTGGGTGCACTTTCCGCGCCGTCGGCCATGGGATCCGAATTGTCGAAGTCGTCGCCTTCTTCCTGACGCTCGAGCATCGGGTTTGACTCCAGTGCCTCCTGGATCTCCTGTTGCAGATCCAGAGTCGACAGTTGGAGCAGGCGAATGGCTTGTTGCAGCTGCGGTGTCATCGTCAGCTGCTGGCCCATTTTCAGGACTAGCGATGGTTTCATTGCAGACCTTATCTGGCGTCTGTGCGCGATCCACGACAGGGCGCCAAAGCGCCACTAGGAAGCAAATTATATGCCTGAACCCGAGTGTTTTGCCTAGAGCCCGTTACCATTTCATTACGACCATGTCGTGGGGTAACAGGCTCTCAGGGGTACTCATCGGCGGGAAATCCGTTACAGGCGGAATTCGTGGCCCAGGTAAACTTCCTTAACCACCTGGTTGGCCAGGATCGCAGCGGAGTCACCCTCGGCGATCAGTTGGCCGTCGCTGACGATATAGGCGGTTTCGCAGATATCCAGGGTTTCGCGCACGTTGTGGTCGGTGATCAGCACGCCAATGCCTTTGGCCTTGAGGTGGTGAATGATTTGCTTGATGTCACCGACCGAGATCGGGTCGACGCCGGCGAAGGGCTCATCGAGAAGGATGAATTTCGGCGAAGTGGCGAGGGCGCGGGCGATCTCCACGCGGCGACGCTCACCACCCGAGAGGCTCATGCCCAGGTTGTCGCGGATGTGCGTTATGTGGAATTCCTGCAACAGACCTTCCAGCTCCTGCAGACGCTGCGCGCGGTTGAGATCCTTGCGTGTTTCCAGGATCGCCATGATGTTGTCGGAGACACTCAGCTTGCGAAAGATCGAGGCTTCCTGAGGCAGGTAGCCGATCCCGGCGCGAGCACGGCCATGCATGGGCTGGTGGCTGACGTCGAGATCGTCGATCAGTACGCGACCCTGATCGGCCTGAACCAAGCCGACGATCATGTAGAAACAGGTGGTCTTGCCGGCGCCGTTGGGGCCGAGCAGGCCAACAATCTGGCCGCTTTCGATGCTCAGGCTGACGTCACGAACGACCTGGCGGCCTTTATAGCTTTTGGCCAAGTGCTGGGCTTTCAAAATCGCCATCGTTATTGGCCCTGCTCGGCGGCGGGTTTCTTCTGCGGCTGGATCACCATGTCGATACGCGGGCGCGGGGTCGACACGTTGCTGCCCGTGGCGCGGCCAGCATTGACGATCTGGCGCTGGGTGTCATAGACGATCTTCTCGCCTTCGAAGGTGTTGCCTTCCTGAACCACCTTGGCCTGGTCGATCAGTACGATGCGCTCATTGGCCGCGAAGTACTGGATGGTCAAGCCGTAAGCCTTGACGATTTGCTTGTCGATCGAGGGTTTCTGCTCGTAATAGGCTGGTTTGCCCACCGAGGTGAACACATCGACTTCACCCTGTGCATTCTGGGTGATGGTGACGGTGTCGCCAGTGATTTTTAGAGTGCCCTGAGTGATGACGACATCGCCGCGGTACACCGCCACGCCTTGCTTGTCGTCCAGCTCAGCACTGTCGGCCTGCACGCGGATCGGTTGATCGCGGTCGCTCGGCAGAGCCCAGGCGCTTGCGCTTCCGAGCGTGGCGCCGAGGCTGAGAAGTAGGGGGAGGGTTTTAACGAACCTCATGCTGGCCTCTTACGTTGGACTGCAGGAGCATCCTGCCGTCATTCAAGTACGCTTTCATTCCTTGTGCCGTGGTCACCCCGTTGGCCGCGTCGATTCTAACGGCTTGCTGGGTCTGCGCATATTCCTTCTGTGGGAATACGGTCAGGCGGCTGGTGGTAAGTATAGTGGCGCGGCCCTTTTCGTCTGTGCGTTCAACGCGAACCTGGTCGATCAACTCGACCTCTTCGCCATCGGGACCTACTTCACCGCGGGCGCTGCGTACCTTCCAGGGGAGTTCGGTGCCGCGGAACAGGTTCATGCGCGGTTCGGTGAGCAGGGTGATGTCGGTGCTTTGCACGTGCTCGAGGCGGTCGCTGGTCATGTCGCTCTGCACCTTGCCATCGGGCAGGTACTGCACGCTGCGAGCATTTACGGCGTAGAAGTCGATGGGATTTTCCGGGCCGCTCTGCTGTGGGGCGCTGGAGAAACTGTCCGGGTTGATGTTCCAGTACCCGGCTGCCACCAGCAGCAGGGCGCCGAAGGTCAGCAGGACGGGTGTGATGAATTTGCGCAACATCAGTAAACCCCTAAAGGTAGGCGGCTTGGGCGGCTTCGAGAGTGCCCTGGCCACGCATGATCAGTTCGCAGAATTCGCGTGCCGCACCTTCGCCGCCGCGCGCTTGTGTGACGCCGTGGGCATGCTCGCGCACAAATTCGTTGCCGCTGGCTACCGCCATACCCAGGCCGACACGGCGGATTACCGGCAGATCCGGCAAGTCGTCACCCAGGTAGGCCACCTGCTCGTAACTGAGGCCCAGCTCGGCGAGCAGTTCGTCGAGCACGTCGAGTTTGTCTTCACGGCCCTGGTACAAGTGCTGGATACCCAGGTTCTGTGCACGGCGCTCGACTACGGGAGTCTTGCGGCCGCTGATGATGGCCGTGCGTACGCCAGAGTTGATCAGCATCTTGATGCCCTGGCCATCCAGGGTATTGAAGGTCTTGAACTCGCTGCCATCAACGAGAAAGTACAGCTTGCCGTCGGTGAGTACGCCGTCGACATCGAAAATCGCCAGTTTGATGGCGTGAGTGCGCTGCAGCAGGTCGTTCATCACATCACTCCCGCGCGCAGCAGATCGCCAAGGTTGAAGGCGCCTACAGGACGACCACTGGTATCGATCACCACCAGCGCGCTGATCTTGTTGTCTTCCATTATTTTCAGGGCTTCGGCGGCAAGCATATCAGCACGAGCGGTTTTGCCGTTGGGCGTCATGACGTCGTCGATGCACGCATCACGCACATCAATACCTTTATCCAGGGCGCGGCGCAGGTCACCGTCGGTGAAGACCCCGGCCAGGCGGCCGTCGTCTTCCAGTACGGCGGTCATGCCCAGGCCTTTCTGGGTCATCTCAAGCAGGGCTTCGCGCAGGCTGGTGCCACGATTGACCTTGGGCAGGCTGTCGCCAGCGTGCATGACGTTCTCGACTTTGAGCAGCAGGCGACGACCCAGGGCGCCACCGGGATGGGAGAAGGCGAAGTCTTCGGCAGTGAAACCGCGGGCTTCCAGCAGCGCGATGGCCAAGGCGTCGCCCAGTACCAGGGAGGCGGTGGTGGAGGAGGTCGGCGCCAAGTTGAGTGGGCACGCTTCCTTGGCTACGCGGGTGTCGAGGTTGACTTCGGCAGCCTTCGAGAGCGGCGACTCGGGGTTGCCGGTCATGCTGATCAGGGTGATGCCGAGGCGCTTGATCAGCGGCAGCAAGGTCACGATTTCGGCCGTGGAGCCTGAGTTGGACAGGGCCAGGACGACGTCGTCACGGGTGATCATGCCCATGTCGCCATGGCTGGCTTCAGCAGGGTGCACGAAGAAAGCGGTAGTGCCGGTGCTGGCCAGGGTCGCGGCAATCTTGTTGCCGATATGCCCGGATTTTCCCATCCCGACCACCACCACACGGCCCTTGCTGGCGAGAATCAGCTCGCACGCCTTGACGAAGTCAGCGTCAATACGGGGCAGCAGCTCTTGTACCGCCTCGATCTCTAGACGGATGGTGCGCTGTGCGGAATCAATCAGGTCGCGGGTCTGGTTCATGCTCTGCTTGGGCTGCTGTACGAAAAAGACAGGGATTATAGCGGGAAAGACTCCGCGACTCATCATCCATGGCGTGGCTGCGAAATGGCAAAGCTGTCACAAGCCTGAACGTCGTGGGTTCTCAGCTTTGGTGGGCTATTGGGCAAATGCTATAGTCCGCAACCATTTTGGGGCCCGTGTGGCTGATCATCGTGTCCTTATTCCGATGCGGGGCGTCAGATTAGGAAGGCAGTACGTAATGGAGTTCCGATGAGCGCCGAAAATCAGTATGCGGTCGAGCTTAAAAACGTAAGTTTTCAGCGCGGCGAGCGTCACATCTTCAAGAACGTCGACATATGCATCCCGCGGGGCAAGGTTACTGGGATCATGGGGCCCTCTGGCTGCGGTAAAACCACGCTGTTACGGCTGATCGCGGCCGAGCTGCGGCCCAGTAGCGGCCAAATCCACGTCAATGGCCTGAATCTGCCTGATCTGTCGCGCAGTGAGCTGTTCGACATGCGCAAGCAAATGGGCGTGCTGTTCCAGAGTGGTGCGCTGTTTACCGATCTGGATGTGTTCGAGAATGTGGCATTTCCTCTGCGTGTACACACTCGACTGCCCGAAGAAATGATTCGTGACATTGTTCTGATGAAGCTGCAGGCGGTTGGCTTGCGTGGCGCCATCGAGTTGATGCCCGATGAGCTCTCCGGCGGTATGAAGCGGCGCGTTGCGTTAGCTCGGGCAATTGCTCTGGATCCACAGATACTGATGTATGACGAGCCGTTCGTGGGGCAGGATCCAATTGCCATGGGCGTGCTGGTGCGCCTGATCCGTTTGCTCAACGATGCGTTGGGCATCACCAGTATCGTGGTGTCCCACGATCTGGCGGAGACAGCGAGCATCGCCGATTACATTTATATAGTCGGCGACAGCCAAGTGCTGGGGCAGGGAACACCCGCCGAGCTGCGCGACTCTGAGAATCCGCGGGTACGGCAGTTCATGCAGGGAACGCCGGACGGGCCGGTTCCCTTCCATTTTCAAGCGCCGAGTTACCACGACGATCTACTGGGGAGGCGCTGATGCGCAGGACATCTTCACTCGAGCGCGTGCGCCTGTTCGGGCGTGCGGGCATCGACGTGGTTGCCACGCTGGGGCGTTCGACGATCTTTCTGCTACGCGCGCTGTTCGGGCGGGGTACGTCAGGTAATTCGCTGCAGTTGTTGATCAAGCAGCTGTATTCGGTGGGCGTGCTTTCGCTGGCGATTATTGTGGTTTCCGGCTTGTTTATCGGCATGGTGCTGTCGCTGCAGGGGTTCAGCATTCTCGCCAAATACGGTTCCGAGCAGGCGGTCGGGCAGATGGTCGCCCTGACGCTGCTACGTGAACTGGGGCCAGTGGTCACTGCGCTGCTGTTCGCCGGCCGCGCGGGTTCCGCGCTGACGGCTGAGATCGGCAATATGAAGTCCACCGAGCAGCTGTCGAGCCTGGCAATGATCGGTGTCGATCCGCTCAAGCACATCGTCGCACCGCGGCTGTGGGCCGGCTTCATCTCCATGCCGCTGCTGACGATGATTTTCAGCGTGGTTGGTATCTGGGGTGGCGCGATGGTCGCCGTCGACTGGCTGGGCGTTTACGAGGGCTCATTCTGGGCCAATATGCAAAACAGTGTTTCGTTCCGCGAAGACGTGCTCAACGGGATAATCAAAAGCCTGGTGTTCGCCTTCGTCGTCACCTGGATCGCGGTGTTCCAGGGTTACGACTGCGAACCGACCTCGGAAGGTATCAGCCGCGCGACCACCCGAACGGTGGTGTACGCCTCGCTGGCCGTATTGGGGCTGGACTTCATTCTGACCGCTTTGATGTTTGGAGATTTCTGATGCAAAACCGCTCGATGGAAATCGGTGTCGGCCTGTTCCTTCTGGCTGGCTTGCTGGCCTTGTTGTTGCTGGCTCTGCGTGTCAGTGGCCTGGCGCCAGGCAATGCCGTTGACACTTACAAGGTCTACGCACACTTCGAAAATATCGCCGGCCTTACCATGCGCGCCAAGGTGACCATGGCAGGTGTGAGCATCGGCCGTGTCACTGCGATCGATCTGGATCGTGACAGCTACACCGGGCGCGTAACGATGGAACTCGACGGCAGTGTCGACAATCTTCCGTTGGACTCTACCGCGTCGATTCTCACTGCAGGCTTGCTCGGTGAAAAGTACGTGGGGATCAGTGTCGGTGGCGACGAGGAGTTGCTGGCCGATGGCGGAACCATTCATGACACCCAGTCTTCTCTGGTGCTTGAGGATCTGATTGGCAAATTTCTGCTCAATTCGGTCAACAGAGATCAGGACAGCCAATGAGGTACCCGATGATGATCAAGACCATGCGTAACAGCGTTGTCGCTTTGCTGGCCGCGCTACCCTTGCTGGCAGTGGCTGCGCCTGCTGCCCATGAAGTGGTGCAGGAAACCACGCAGACCCTCTTGGCCGACCTCAAGGCCAACAAGGAGCAGTACCGCAGCAATCCTGATGCCTTCTACAACTCGCTCAACGAGATTCTCGGCCCGGTCGTGGATGTCGATGGCGTTGCCCGCAGTGTCATGACGGTGCGCTATTCGCGTGAAGCCACGCCCGAGCAGATGACCCGCTTCCAGGAGAACTTCAAGCGCAGCCTGATGCAGTTCTATGGCAACGCGTTGCTCGAGTACAACAATCAGGACATCCGTGTGCTGCCGGCCACTGGCAAGCAGGATCCACAGCGTACCTCGGTCAACATGGAAATCCGCGATGGTAAGGGCACGGTCTATCCGCTGTCGTACACCATGGTTGCCATGGACGGAACCTGGAAGCTGCGTAACGTGGTGATCAACGGCATCAACGTTGGCAAGCTGTTCCGCGATCAGTTCGCGCAGTCCATGCAGAACAACCGCAACGATCTCGACAAGGTCATCGACAGCTGGGCAGACACCGTTGCCCGCGCCCGTCAGGCCCGGGGGGCGTCGTGAGTTCAGCGGCCATCGTCGAACAGGCGCCGGGCGTTCTCGCGCTCTCCGGCGTCCTCGATTATCAGAGTGGTCCGGCCCTGCGTGAGCAGGGCGGTCGGCTGATCCAGGCCACCCAGGCAAGTGCCTGCGTGATCGATTGTTCGGCGGTGGAGAAGTCCAGCAGTGTCGGTTTGTCTCTGCTGCTTGCCTATACCCGCGATGCTCAAGCTGCTGACAAAGTGTTGAGCATTCGCGGCCTGCCCCAAGACATGAATGGGATCGCCAAGGTGTGCGAGCTGCACCACGTGCTTCCCCTGGAAGCCTAAGGCATTCAATACGCCGCGGTGATTACCTTCTGGCGCCGCAGCTCGATACCGAGAATTGCTTCTGGCAATTTTTTGTTATGATGCCGGCCCCATGTCTACAGGCCCGTGCCGAGTGCCGCTGGCGGATCGTGCAGCCAGCAGCGTTGCTGCCTGACCATCCCCGCAGTTGCTGGCCCGGACGCTGTAAACAGATGTCGCCATGCGACGTTCACGCTTATTGAATACGTTGATCGAGGTTGAGCATGCAGGCCCTTGAGGTAAAAAGTTTCTTGGAGACCAAACTGCCGGAGGTTCAGGTAGAGGTCGACGGCGAAGGCTGCAACTTCCAGCTCAATCTGATCAGCGACGAGCTGGCCAGCCTTAGCCCGGTCAAGCGCCAGCAGCAAATTTACGCTCACCTCAATCCCTGGATCGCCGATGGCAGCATCCACGCCGTGAGCATGAAATTCTTCAGCCGTGCCGATTGGGCCGCGCGCTCCTGAGACGACGAGTTAGCTATGGATAAATTAAGCATTACTGGCGGCGTGCGTCTCGACGGCGAGATCCGCATTTCCGGTGCCAAGAATTCCGCACTGCCGATTCTGGCTGCGACCCTGCTCGGCAACGCGCCGGTGACCATCTGCAATCTGCCGCACCTGCACGACATCACCACGATGATCGAGCTGTTCGGCCGCATGGGTATCGAACCGATCATCGACGAGAAGCTCAGCGTCGAAGTCGACGCGCGTACCATGAAGACCCTAGTCGCGCCGTACGAGCTGGTGAAGACCATGCGCGCTTCGATTCTGGTGCTCGGCCCAATGGTCGCCCGTTTCGGTGAGGCCGAAGTGGCGTTGCCTGGTGGTTGCGCCATCGGCTCGCGCCCGGTCGACCTGCACATCCGCGGTCTGGAAGCCATGGGCGCGACCATCGATGTCGAAGGCGGCTACATCAAGGCCAAGGCGCCGGAAGGCGGTTTGCGCGGTGCGCACTTCTTCTTCGATATGGTCAGCGTGACCGGCACCGAGAACATCCTGATGGCCGCTACCCTTGCCAAAGGGCGCACCGTACTGGAGAACGCTGCTCGTGAACCTGAAGTGGTCGATCTGGCCAACTGCCTGATCGCCATGGGCGCGAAGATTCAAGGTGCCGGTACCGACACCATCACCATCGACGGCGTTGAAAGCCTGCATGGCGCTCGCTTCAGCGTGATGCCCGACCGTATCGAAACCGGTACCTACCTGGTCGCCGCTGCCGCCACGGGTGGCCGCATCAAGGTCAAGGATGCTGATCCGAGCACCTTGGAAGCTGTGCTGGCCAAGCTGCAGGAAGCCGGTGCCGAAATCACTACCGGGTCGACTGGATCGAGCTGGACATGAAGGGCAAGCGTCCGAAGGCCGTTAGCCTGCGCACCGCTCCTTATCCGGCTTTCCCGACCGACATGCAGGCGCAGTTCATCGCTCTCAATGCCATTGCCGAAGGCTCCGGTACTGTGATCGAAACGATTTTCGAAAACCGCTTCATGCACGTTTATGAAATGAGCCGCATGGGCGCGCAGATCCAGGTCGAAGGCAACACCGCCATTGTCACCGGTACCGCACAACTCAAGGGCGCTCCGGTAATGGCTACCGACCTGCGTGCTTCGGCGAGCCTGGTTATCGCCGCGCTGGTCGCCCAGGGCGACACGGTGATCGATCGCATCTACCACATCGACCGTGGTTACGAATGCATCGAAGAGAAACTGCAATTGCTGGGGGCGAAGATTCGCCGCGTGCCGGGCTGACCACATGCTGACCATTGCCCTGTCCAAAGGCCGTATTCTCGATGACACCCTGCCGCTGCTCGCGGCGGCAGGCATCGTGCCGACCGAGAATCCGGACAAGAGCCGCAAGCTGATCATCCCGACCACCCAGGACGACGTGCGTTTGCTGATCGTGCGCGCCACCGACGTACCGACTTACGTCGAGCATGGCGCTGCCGATCTTGGCGTCGCCGGTAAGGACGTACTGCTCGAATACGGCGGCCAGGGGCTCTACGAGCCCCTGGATCTGCGTATCGCCCGCTGCAAGTTGATGACCGCCGGCGCCATCGGTGCGGCCGAGCCCAAGGGCCGTCTGCGGGTGGCCACCAAGTTCGTTAACGTCGCCAAGCGCTACTACGCCGAACAAGGCCGTCAGGTCGACATCATCAAGCTGTACGGTTCCATGGAGCTGGGGCCGCTGGTTGGCCTGGCCGACAAGATCATCGATGTGGTCGACACCGGCAACACGCTGCGAGCCAACGGTCTTGAAGCTCAGGAGCTGATCGCGCACATCAGCTCGCGGCTGATCGTCAACAAGGCGTCCATGAAGATGCAGCACAGCCGCGTCCAGGCCCTGATCGACACGCTGCGTGAAGCCGTCGAGACGCACCATCCGCATTGATCCTCTCCCGCGCGGCCTTCGGGCTGCGCAACGCCTATCCGTGTCATAGCCAACTTTTCAGGTGCCCGCACGGGGAGGCCTGTTAATGTGGCGCCTGAAAAACTCCAGATGAGGCTTCAGCTATGACCGCTCCAGTTGCCATTCGCCGACTCAACGCTGCCGACCCGGATTTCGCTCATCATCTGGATCATCTGCTTAGCTGGGAAAGCGTCTCGGATGACGGCGTCAATCAGCGCGTGCTGGATATCATCAAGGCCGTGCGTGAGCGTGGCGATGCTGCGCTGGTCGAGTTCACCCAGCGTTTCGATGCCCTTGAAGTCGCCTCCATGGCCGACCTGATTCTGCCGCGCGAGCGTCTGGAACTGGCGCTGACGCGCATTACCGCCGAGCAGCGCCAGGCGCTCGAAGTCGCCGCCGAGCGCGTGCGCAGCTACCACGAGAAGCAGAAGCAGGAATCCTGGACCTACACCGAGGCCGACGGCACGGTGCTGGGCCAGAAGGTCACGCCGTTGGATCGTGCCGGCCTGTACGTGCCGGGCGGCAAGGCATCCTATCCGTCGTCGGTGCTGATGAATGCCATTCCGGCCAAGGTTGCCGGTGTCCCGGAAGTGGTGATGGTGGTGCCCACGCCGCGTGGCGAGATCAACGAGATCGTGCTTGCCGCAGCCTGCATTGCCGGTGTCGACCGGGTGTTCACCATTGGTGGCGCCCAGGCTGTCGCGGCGCTGGCCTATGGCACCGAAAGCGTGCCGCCGGTGGACAAGATCGTCGGCCCAGGCAACATCTATGTAGCGACTGCCAAGCGCCATGTGTTCGGCAAGGTCGGTATCGACATGATCGCCGGGCCGTCGGAGATTCTCGTCGTGTGCGACGGCCAGACCGACCCGGACTGGATCGCCATGGATCTGTTCTCCCAGGCCGAGCACGATGAAGACGCACAGTCGATTCTGGTCAGCCCGGATGCGGCTTTCCTCGACAAGGTCGCCGAGAGCATCACGCGCCTGTTGCCGAGCCTGGAGCGTGAGGCTATTGCCCGTACCTCTATCGAAGGCCGCGGCGCGCTGATCCTGGTCGCGGACATGGCCCAGGCCATCGAGGTGGCCAACCGGATCGCGCCCGAGCACCTGGAACTCTCGGTCGAGAACCCGGAGCAGTACCTGCCTGAGATCCGCCACGCGGGGGCCATTTTCATGGGCCGTTACACCGCCGAAGCGCTGGGCGATTACTGTGCGGGGCCGAACCACGTGTTGCCTACATCGGGCACTGCGCGCTTCTCGTCGCCACTGGGGGTCTACGACTTCCAGAAGCGTTCGTCGATCATCCACTGTTCGGCCGAAGGTGCTTCCAAGCTCGGCAAGGTGGCCTCGGTACTGGCCCGTGGCGAGTCGTTGACCGCCCATGCGCGTAGTGCCGAGTACCGCATCAAGAACTGACCCAACGACTAAACCGAATTCGAGGAGAGCGGGCAGATGAGCAAATTCTGGAGCCCCTTCGTCAAAGACCTGGTGCCATACGTACCGGGTGAGCAGCCCAAGCTGAGCAAGCTGGTCAAGCTCAATACCAATGAAAACCCTTATGGTCCGTCGCCCAGGGCTATTGCCGCCATGGGCGAGGAGCTGAACGACGACCTGCGTCTGTACCCCGACCCCAATGGCGATCGCCTGAAGCAGGCGGTTGCCGAGTTCTACGGCGTAAAGGCCGCTCAGGTATTCGTCGGCAATGGTTCTGACGAAGTATTGGCCCATGCCTTCCACGGCCTGTTCCAGCACGGCAAACCGCTGTTGTTCCCTGATATCAGCTACAGCTTCTACCCGGTCTACTGCGGCCTGTACGGCATTCAGGCCGAGCCGTTGGCGTTGGACGAGCAGTTCCAGATCCGTCTTGAGGATTATGCGCGGCCCAATGGCGGCATCATTTTCCCCAACCCCAACGCCCCGACCGGCTGTCTGCTGGCCCTGGAGGCCATCGAGCGGTTGCTGCAGGCCAACCCGGATACCGTGGTGCTGGTGGATGAAGCCTATATCGACTTCGGTGGCGTCTCGGCCATCAGCCTGGTCGACAAGTACCCGAACCTGTTGGTGACCCAGACCCTGTCCAAGTCCCGCTCTCTGGCGGGCCTGCGGGTTGGTCTGGCAGTTGGGCACGTGGATCTGATCGAGGCGCTGGAGCGGATCAAGAACAGCTTCAACTCTTACCCGCTGGACCGCATCGCCATCGCCGGTGCTGCGGCTGCGTTCGAGGATCGGGCCTACTTCGAACAGACCTGCGCCGCGGTGATCGACAGCCGCGAAAAGGTTACGGCTGGTTTGCAAGCGCTGGGGTTCGAGGTGCTGCCTTCGGCGGCCAACTTCATCTTCGCCCGCCACCCGCAGCGTGATGCCGCCGGTATTGCGGCAGCACTGCGTGAGCAGGGCGTGATCGTGCGCCACTTCAAACAGGAACGTATCGCCCAGTTCCTGCGCATCAGCATCGGTTCACCCGAGCAAAACCAGGCGCTGCTGGATGCGCTGGCAACGCTCTGACGTTTATGGATGGAAATGAAAAAGCCAGGGCAAATGCCCTGGCTTTTTTACATCCATATCTCTGTAGCCGGGTTAAGCGCAGCGATACCCGGGAAACCCTGTCAGTGATGATGCCCCTGACCGATAAACGTCAGCGAGGTGAAGTAGCCACGGCTGTCGATATCGGCATCACCTTTCACCGCCTGGCTGGCCTCGGCGGCGATGATATTCAGGCCTTCGTTGCGAATCACCACCTGTGCTTCGCCCTTGGCATTGGTGGTGGCGCTGACCTGATCCGGTGCGCTGCGGTAGTCGCCGATCAGTTTGATATCGGCAGCTGGCTTGCCGTCGACCAGCACACGAACCGGCAGCGGCTTGCCTACACCGACTTCAAGAGGATCGGCCAAGGGCACGATCACCATACGCAGATCTTTCAGATCGGGCAGTTGGGCGCCTTCCTGATAGATCGCCAGGCTGTATTTGTAGGTATGCAGTGCTTCCACGGCGTTCGGGACTTTGCTGCGGCCCTGATTGATCCATTTGCCGTCTGCGGTCTTTGACCAGGCGCCGTTATCCAGTGCCACGGCCAGCGAAGCCGGTACGCTCAGCGGCTTCAGGCGGGCATGGTCGGCAAGGCGTTCGATGGTCACCGGAATGGTCTTGCCGGCGCCGTTGAAGGCCCAGGCGCGGCTGATCTTGTCGGCCTTGAAAGCGTCGTCTTCGGCACCATGGCCGTAGACTACTTCGATATTGCCGCGGCGTTGCTCCGTCCACAGGCCGTGGGCGCCGGCCTGGCCGGCAACGGCCAGGAGTGCCAGTAGGGCGGCGGTTTTGCTTGAGATGCGCATGATGCGTCCTTTCGATCAGAGGTTGAGGGTCAGGCTGACACTGAGGTTGCGCGGCTCGCCGGGTAGCACCCAGACGCTGTTGTAGGCGCGCTCGTAATACTTGCGGTCGAACAGGTTGTTGAGGTTCAGGCCCACGGTGACTTCCTCGCTGGCCTTGTAGTGGGCCAGCAGATCGACCGTGCTGTAGGACGGCACCGTGAAGGTGCTACCCGCCTGGCCAGAGCGCTCGCCGACGTAGTTGAGGGCTGCGCCGAGGTCGGAGCCGCGCAGGGCACCGTTCTGGAACTCGTACACACTCATCAGGCTGGCGCTGTTGCGAGCAATACCGAGCAGGTCGCTGCCCTTTGGCAGGGCGGCGTCGCCCTTGGTTACCTCGGCGTCGATGTAGGCGTAGGCACCGATGACGCGTACGGCGTCGCTCAACTGGCCGCTGAACTGCATGTCCAGGCCCTGGCTGCGGGCCTCGCCGGCGGCCACGCTTTCACCCAGGGCGTCGGTGGTGATGACGTTTTCCTTGTCGATCTGGAACAGGGCGATGGTCGCGCCGAGGCGGCCGTCGAGCAGGTCGAGTTTCACGCCGGTCTCGTAGCCCAGGCCTTTCTCCGGTTTGTAGACCTGGCCCTGGGTGCCGATGGTGTTGGGTTTGAACGAGGTAGAGGCATTGGCGAACACGCCGACCTGCGGTGTCAGTTGATAGAGCAGGCCGAGGCGCGGTGTGGCGACGTCCTTTTCCTGGCTGTTGCTGACGCGCGTGGAGCGGTTCAGTGATGTCTGCTCGACATGCTCCAGGCGTACCCCGACCAGGCCGCGCAGACGATCGGTAAAGGCGACTTGATCCTGCAGGTTTAGTGCGTAGCTTTCCGTGCGCTCGTGGAAGTCATTGACACGCGCCAGCGCTGGCTTGGGCTGGCCGTACACCGGGTTGTAGATATCCAGGCCGTAGCTCAGCAGGGTCGCGCTCTGTGGATACTTCTGGCTGTTGCGGTAGTTCTCGTACTCCAGGCCGATCAGGGTCTGGTGCTGCCAGCCGGCAAACTCGAAATCACCATGCAGCTCGGCCTGGGTGATGTTGTCGTTCCACTCGAAATCACGTTGGCGATAGAAGCGGGTGATGGTGGTGCCGACCAGCGCCTGGGGTTCCGAGCTGTTTCCCTGCAAGGTGCCTTGGGTGTAATGGTTGGCCAGACGCAGTTTCCAGGTGTCGTTCAGGTAGTGCTCGAGGGCCAGGTCGAGGGTCTGGTTGTCGTTGCGAATGTCACCGTCGTTGGGCTCGCCGACGAACGTCGAGCGCTTGACCGAGCCCAGCTGGCCATTCACGGCGGGAATGCCACGGTCGAATACCGATTCGGTGCGTGAGAATTCGGCGTCCAGCATCAGTCGGGTGTCCGGGGAGATCTGCCAGCTCAGCGACGGACTGATGATGCGTCGCTCGCTGCCGACGTGATCGCGAAAGCTGCCGTTGTCCTCGATGGCCATATTGACCCGGGAGAGCAGGTGGCCGTCTTCGGTAAGTGGAGTATTCACGTCCAGGCTGCTGCGGTAGCGATCCCAGCTACCGGCACTGAGCGAGAGGGTGGTAAATGCCTCCTCTTGCGGGCGCTTGGTGACGATATTGACCAGGCCGCCAGGGTCGCCGCGGCCATAGAGACTGGCAGCCGGCCCCTTGAGGACTTCAATTCGTTCGATGTTGGAGGTGTCCGGCGAACTGTAGCTGCCTCGGTTGATTGCGAAACCGTTCTTGTACAGTTCGCCGGTGGTGAAGCCCCGCACGCTGTAATTGAGGAAGGTCAGCCCACCGAAGTTGTTCTGCCGCGAAACGCCGCCAGCGAAGTCCAGGGCGCGGTCGATGCGCGTGGTGTTGAGATCCTTGAGCACCTGGGCCGGTACCACCTGAATGCTCTGCGGGGTATCGCGGATGTCGGTGTCGGTACGGGTAGCCGTTGCCGAGCGAGTGGCGCGGTAGCCCTGTACCGGGCCATCGGCGGACTCCTGGCGATGTTGGGCATTGATCACGCTTTCGTCGAGCAGCAGCGTATCGGGGTTTTCGGCGTACGAGGAAATACTCAGCAGGCTGAGCGGTAGGCTGGTGAGCAGGGCGAGGGAGCGACGCAAGATGCAGATCCTTGGCAGATTAAAAAACGTAATAACATTACATTTTAATGCTGTCAGGCTGCAACTACAGCTTTCTATTTCGCTATCTGTGTCGTGTTCACGGTAAGGTTTTCAGGACGAGCCGCGCTTCAAGACGAAGCCAGGCGGTACCTATGGAAGATCAGGGAAGGCGTGGGCGATCGGCCATTCCCTGTGTATTGCTACTGGCTGATCGCAGTCCGGTGCAGCGGTATTTCTGGCAGCAACGCCATGTGCACTAGTTGCTGGTGGCTACTGGTGGGCGTACGCCGACTTCGGCGCTGAGTTCCATCATCTTGCCATTGCGCATGACTTCGATACGGATCGTCTCACCCGGTTTGGCGCGAGCGACCTGGTTCATCGAGCGGCGGGCATCGCCTGCGGGTTCGCCATCGATCTTGAGGATCAGATCGTTGGGCTGCAGCCCCGCCTTCTGCGCCGGGCCATTGCGGTAGATGCCGGCGACGATGATGCCTTGCCGTCCTTCCAGCCCGAAGGACTCGGCCAGCTCCGGAGTCAGCGGTTGCACTTCGAGGCCCAGCCAGCCACGGATTACCTGACCATGCTCGATGATTGCCTGCATCACCTCCATCGCCAGTTTCACCGGGATGGCGAAGCCAATGCCTTGAGAACCGCCGGATTTGGAGAAGATCGCCGTGTTGATGCCGACCAGATTGCCATAGGCGTCGACCAGCGCACCGCCGGAGTTGCCGGGGTTGATCGCCGCGTCAGTCTGGATGAAGTCTTCGTAAGTGTTGAGGCCCAGCTGGTTACGCCCGGTGGCGCTGATGATGCCCATGGTCACGGTCTGGCCGACGCCAAACGGGTTGCCGATGGCCAGGGTGACGTCGCCGATCCTGATATTGTCGGAGCGGCCCAGTGTCATGGAGGGCAGATCCTTGAGATCGATCTTCAGTACTGCGAGGTCGGTTTCCGGATCGCTACCGATCACCCGTGCCAGCGTCTCGCGGCCATCCTTGAGTGCCACTACGATCTGATCCGCATTGGCTGTCACGTGGTTGTTGGTCAGCAGATAGCCTTCCGGGCTCATGATCACTGCCGAGCCGAGGCTGGATTCCATACGTCGTTGGCCTGGCAGATTCTCACCATAGAACTTGCGGAACTGCGGATCATCGAGCAACGGGTGGTTAGACTTGCCTACGTACTTGGTGGTGTACAGGTTGGCCACCGCCGGCGAGGCAGTGCTCACTGCCGTGGCGTAGGAAGCAGGGCCCTCCTGCGCGCGGGCGTAGGCAGGCGCCTGGCGGAGCTGCACGTCTTGCATCGGCAGGCCCACCAGTTGCGGGTACTGTTGCATGACCAGCAGCGATACCAGAACGCCGACCAGTAGTGGCCAGCCGAAGAAACGCAGGGCCTTGAGCATCGATCCAATCCTGAGGGTTGCGAGGCCCTGATCGGGCCCTTAAGGTGCGCCATTATAGAGAACCGCGCCAATAAAGCAGCGGTTCGCAACAGCTCGTGAGGAAACAATATGGCCATTGCTCTAACGACCTTGGTGGAGGATGCCGAACGCTATCTTGGCGCTTCGTGTATCAGCGATTACTGCCCCAATGGCCTGCAGGTCGAAGGCCGGCCACAGGTGCAGCGCATCGTCAGTGGCGTGACCGCCAGCCTGGCGCTGATCGACGCTGCGGTGGAGGCTCGCGCAGATGTGCTGCTGGTGCACCACGGCTATTTCTGGAAGGGCGAGAATCCCTGCATCACTGGCATGAAGCAGCGTCGCTTGAAAACCCTGCTGGCCAACGACATCAGTTTGCTGGCCTATCACCTGCCGCTGGATGTACACGCCGAGGTGGGCAACAACGTGCAGCTCGCCCGGCAGTTGGATATTACCGTCGAGGGGCCGCTGGAACCGGACAACCCACGTACCGTCGGCCTGGTCGGTTCGCTGGCGCAGCCCATCAGCGCACGGGATTTTGCCCGCCGCGTACATGAAGTGCTGGGGCGCGAGCCATTGCTGGTGGAGGGGGAGGGAATGGTCAGCCGTATTGGCTGGTGCACGGGGGGCGGGCAGGGTTATATCGATCAGGCCATCGCCGCAGGCGTCGACCTCTATCTGACCGGAGAAGCCTCCGAGCAGACTTACCACAGCGCCCGGGAAAACGGCGTCAGCTTCATCGCTGCTGGGCATCACGCGACCGAACGCTATGGCGTTCAGGCCTTAGGCGAATACCTGAGCCGGCGCTTCGCCATCGAGCATCTGTTCATCGATTGTCCGAACCCGATCTAGGGTTTCGAGGAACGGCGACCGGGCCTGCCGCTCGGTCGCCGTATTGGGGCAGGATCAGAAGTCGTAACGAACCTTGGCACGCAGGGTGTCGGCATCGAAGCCCGAACGACCCACGTGCTCATAGCCCGCACCGAGGCTCAGCGCACCGACGCGGTAGTTGACGCCCAGGCTGGCCTCGTAACTGTCACGGGCCGGGCTGGCGCCGTGGGTTACGAATGACGAACCGCCGAGCACGAAGCTCGAGGTGCTGGTGGCTTGATCGGCCGCGAAGTCGTGATAGGCCATCAGCTTCAGCTCCGGCTCCAGCGTACCCTGGCCGACGGAGAACTGGCTGGCCAGACGCGCACCCGCACCGAGCTCGATGGTCTCGTAGCGCTGGCTGCTCACTGCCAGTGCTGCCGAAGAGCCTTTTTCACGGTAGCTGTCGATGTCCAGGCGGCTGTAGCGTGCGGCAACGCGCGGCTCTAGGGTGATGCCGTTGGCGTGCAGTCCGTAGCCTGCCTCCAGGTTCAGCGCCAGAGACTGGCTGTCGAAATCACCTTTGGCGCGAGTGCCGGCGACGTTGCGCTTGCTGGTGTTGTCGTTGAAGCCGTAGCTCAGGCTGGTGTCGACGAAAACCGGGCCTTGTTCGAAGCCCGAGTAGAGCGTCAGCACCTGGGTGTCGATCTCGCTCTTGTTACCGTTGCGGCCACTCACGTTGGTGTCCAGGTTGCTGTAGGCGGCACCCAGTGTCCATTGCTCGTTCAGCTTGCCGTCGATACCCAGGCTGAGACCGCGGCTGTCGGCGTCGTAACCGGCGATGCCGCTGCGGCGACCCTGACGCAGATCGCTGTCATGACCCTGCACCCAGAAGCCACTCTCACTGAATGCCGAGCCGGAGGACGCGCCGCGCAGCGCCGAAGTACGCGAAGCTACTGCGCCGGTCACCATGTGTTGCGCCGCGTTCGCTGCGGCCTGCGCGGCACCATCGACTTGCGGTGCGAGCTGCTCGCTCAGTGCCGCGAGCTGGGCTTCGTCGGCGTTGGCGAATGCCTGGAATACAGGGTCGCTGTTGTCCAGTTGCCCCATGACACTTGCATAGAAGGGTTGGAAAGCGCGGCCCGCGTTCGGGCTGCTGCCTGCCTGGTCGATGATCTCGCCGGCCTGTTCGCCGGATACGGTGCTGACTGTCGCCAGAACTTCGGTATCGGTGAGTCTGGAGGAGTTGACGGTCAGCAGTGGGGAGCTACTGAGAACCTGCGGGCCTGCGCCTTCGTACTCGAGTACTCCTGCTTTGATTAACTTGTACTCCTTGCCTGCAGCCCGGAATGCCTCAGAGGTCGGACGCAGAGCGATGCTGCTCGTAGGAGCAAAATAGGCGTCGTCGCGCACCGTGACAATGGCACGGTTGGGATCAGTCGCTTCGCTGAGGTTCAGCTGCAGCACGGTGCCCCTGTTCATCTCCAGATAGCCATCCAGGGTGACGTGAGGTTGAGTCAGCGTCAGGTGGCCGGCCGTGCCGAGAGGACTATCCTCGGCGTTATATACATCCACGCCGCCGTATCTGAGTGCATCTATGTGGGTACCCTCGAAGACCGCTGTACCCGTCACATCTATGTACGACACGCCCGAGATGTTTCCTTTGATCGTTCCACCCGCCAGTCGTAGACGAGATGGTGCTGTACCCTCCGAATAGATCGCATACTGGCCGCCCTCGATCAGGCCACCGTTCTGCTGGATCACAGGAATGTTGAATTGTGCACTGCTGGGATAGTTGAGATAGATGCCAACACGCTCCCCACTGACAGTGCCGCTGTTGACGATATCGCCACCGATGCGACCACCATCGACATAGATACCTACAGAGTCGGCGCCCTTCGCTGAAATCGTACCGCTGTTATCGAGAGCGCCACCAATCTGCCCGTGAGAGATCTCGATGCCACGTGCAGTTGCGCCATCCTCGGCCACTGCGGTCACGTCGATGGTGCCGCTGTTGAGCAGGTCTCCACCGATGCGGGCCTTGTTGTTATCACCGTCATAAGAGCGAAGGTCGATACCGGTCGCTTCATAGCCGCTAACGGTAACGCTGCCGCTGTTGTTCAGCGTGCCATGGATGATGCTGCTGCCAATGTTGATGCCACCCGCTTCACTTAGATTGGTGGTATCGCCAATGGAGGTGATACCTACCACTCGAATGGCTCCTGCGTTGGTCAGCTCGGCCACTTCGCTTTGAAAGTTCACCAAAATAGCGTTGGCTTCGTCACCGGTCACGTCGATCACGCCGCTGCCGCTGTTTTCCAGTGCTGCGCCGGACAAGTCGCTATTCGTCAGCTCGATGCCCCTCGCAACGTCCGTGCTGGATACCTCTATTCGGCCACTGTTGCTCAGGCTGCCGCCCAGGCTCGTTTCATGCAGGCTCAATCCAGCAGGCATCGCGTCACCGATCACACCTCCCGACGATTCGAGGAAGTTGCTGTTGCGGATGCTTATACTGCCTTCGTTTCTTATTCCGCCGCCGATGTGCGCATGACTGGATTTGATGCCGACGGCAGCGCTACCGCCTGTGATCAGGCTACCTTTGTTCACCAGGGCGCCGTCGATTAGTACCTCATCGATCGGGCTACTACCTATCGTGACGGGTCTCGCGTATCGGGCCTGGCTATTCTCGCCGCCAGTTGCATTGATCGCGGCGTCGAGAGTCAGGTCGCCCCGCACATGGGTACCCGGCTGCAAAGTCACTGCACTGGCTGGAGTGATTAGTTCACCACTGATAGTCAGGCCGTCTGCAATGACTTCGTTACCCCAGCTCTTGGGGCCGTTGTCGATCTGGTAGGTTTCTGCGTGGGCTGAAAGGCTGGCGGTGGTGATGGCGAGGGCAAGAAGGGAATAGGACAAAGGGCTAGACTGCATGTGGCTCTCCTTGAGCGCTGTAGCTGAAATCCAATGGTGCGGTGAGATGGAACTCACATCCCGTGTGGGACAAGGCTGCGTTGTGAATATAGGTTGATTCGCAGCTGATGAGGTGTCAAGGCGTTGACGTTTAGACTGCTTTGCGCTTCGCAAAATAAGATGGATACGCATCTCATACTGAGACATTTTTTTAGATTCGAGCCTGAAATTCCACGTAATTGCTCCCGTTCTGGGGCGTGCCGTGCAGGCTGTTTCGGTGGAATAAAGTTAGATCGTTTCGATCTAAGTGGCTTCCTGAATAGAATGAGGCGCTGTGCTAGAGTGCGCGCTCGTCCAAGGCCCGCCGGCCTGAATAAAATATCGTTATCCCGTGAGTAGCCATGCTCGACAAACTGACGCACTTGAAACAGCTCGAGGCGGAAAGCATCCACATCATTCGTGAAGTGGCCGCCGAATTCGATAACCCGGTGATGCTCTATTCCATCGGCAAAGATTCCGCCGTGATGCTGCATCTCGCGCGCAAGGCCTTTTTTCCCGGGAAACTGCCATTCCCGGTGATGCACGTGGACACGCGCTGGAAATTCCAGGAGATGTACAGCTTCCGCGAGAAGATGGTCAGCGAGTACGGCCTGGATCTGATCACCCACACCAACCCTGAGGGTGTGGCGCAGGACATGAACCCCTTCACTTACGGCAGTGCCAAGCACACCGACGTGATGAAGACCGAAGGCCTCAAGCAGGCGCTGGACAAGTACGGCTTCGACGCCGCCTTCGGTGGTGCGCGCCGTGACGAAGAGAAGTCTCGTGCCAAGGAGCGTGTGTACTCGTTCCGCGACAACAAGCACCGCTGGGATCCGAAGAACCAGCGCCCCGAGCTGTGGAATGTGTACAACGGCAACGTCAAGAAGGGCGAGTCGATCCGCGTATTCCCGCTGTCCAACTGGACCGAGCTGGATATCTGGCAGTACATCTACCTTGAGCAGATTCCGATCGTGCCGCTGTATTTCGCCGAAGAGCGCGAAGTGATCGAGATGAATGGCGCGCTGATCATGATCGACGATGAACGCATCCTCGAGCACCTCACTCCCGAGCAGAAAGCCAGCATTCACAAGAAGATGGTGCGCTTCCGTACCCTGGGCTGCTACCCGCTGACAGGCGCGGTGGAGTCCACTGCCAGCACCCTGCCGGAAATCATTCAGGAAATGCTGTTGGCCAAGACCTCTGAGCGCCAGGGCCGCGTCATCGACCACGACTCGTCCGGCTCGATGGAAGAGAAGAAACGCCAGGGGTACTTTTGATATGTCGCACCAATCCGAACTGATCAGCGAGGATATCCTCGCTTACCTGGCCCAGCACGAACGTAAAGAGCTGCTGCGTTTTCTGACCTGCGGCAATGTCGACGACGGCAAGAGCACGCTGATCGGCCGCCTGCTGCACGACTCCAAGATGATCTACGAAGACCATCTGGACGCCATCACCAAAGACTCGAAAAAAGTCGGTACCACCGGTGAAGACATCGACCTGGCGCTGCTGGTCGACGGCCTGCAGGCCGAGCGCGAGCAGGGCATCACCATCGATGTCGCATACCGCTATTTCAGCACCACCAAACGCAAGTTCATCATCGCCGACACCCCCGGCCATGAGCAGTACACGCGCAACATGGCAACCGGCGCCTCCAACTGCGACCTGGCGATCATCCTGATCGACGCTCGTTACGGCGTGCAGACCCAGACCAAGCGCCACAGCTTCATCGCCTCGCTGCTGGGCATCAAGCACATCGTCGTCGCCATCAACAAGATGGATCTGAAGGGCTTCGATGAAGGTGTGTTCGAGCAGATCAAGGCCGATTACCAGGCTTTTGCCGACAAGATCAACCTCAAGCCCACGTCGCTGTTCTTCGTGCCCATGTCGGCGCTCAAGGGCGACAACGTGGTCAACAAGTCCGAGCGTTCGCCGTGGTACAGCGGCCAGTCGCTGATGGAAATTCTCGAGACCGTGGAAGTGGCGGGCGACCGCAATTTCGACGATCTGCGCTTCCCTGTGCAGTACGTCAATCGTCCGAACCTGAACTTCCGCGGCTTCGCCGGCACCCTGGCGAGCGGCATCGTGCGCAAGGGTGATGAAATCATCGCTCTGCCATCGGGCAAGGGCAGCAAGGTCAAGTCCATCGTCACCTATGAAGGCGAGCTGGAGCAGGCCGGCCCTGGCCAGGCGATCACCCTGACCCTGGAAGACGAGATCGACGTATCGCGCGGCGACATGCTGGTGCATGCCGACAACCGTCCGCAGGTGGTCGACAGCTTCGACGCCATGCTGGTGTGGATGGCCGAAGAGCCGATGCTGCCTGGCAAGAAATACGACATCAAGCGCGCCACCAGCTACGTGCCGGGCTCCATTGCCAGCATCGCTCACCGGATCGATGTGAACACCCTGGAAGAGGGCGCCGCGAGCAGCCTGCAGCTCAATGAAATCGGCAAGGTGAAGATCGCCCTTGATGCATCGATCGCCCTGGACGGTTATGCCCATAACCGCACCACTGGCTCGTTCATCATCATCGACCGGCTGACCAATGGCACCGTCGGCGCCGGCATGATCATCAGCGATGCTCAGGTTTCCGGTTCGGGTCACCACAGCGAATCCGGCCACGTCTCCACCGAAGAGCGTGCATCGCGCTTCGGCCAGCAACCGGCCACCGTGCTGTTCAGCGGCCTGTCGGGCGCAGGCAAGAGCACGCTGGCGTACGCGGTCGAGCGCAAGCTGTTCGACATGGGCCGTGCGGTTTACGTGCTCGATGGCCAGAACTTGCGCCATGACCTGAACAAGGGTTTGCCGCAGGATCGCGCCGGGCGTACCGAGAACTGGCGTCGTGCCGCCCACGTGGCGCGTCAGTTCAACGAAGCCGGTCTGCTTACCCTGGCCGCTTTCGTGGCGCCGGATGCTGAAGGACGCGAGCAAGCCAAGGCGCTGATCGGTGCCGAGCGCCTGATCACCGTCTATGTGCAGGCTTCACCGCTGGTTTGTGCAGAGCGCGATCCGCAAGGGCTGTATGCGGCGGGTGGCGATAACATCCCGGGCGATTCCTTCCCCTACGATGTGCCTCTGAATGCGGATCTGGTGCTGGATACTCAGAGCCTGTCGGTAGACGAGGGTGTCAAGCACGTGCTGGCCATCCTGCGTAGCCGTGGCGCTATCTAAAACCTACTGATGATCAGCTGCGCGTCGGCCCTGCTGCTCGACTGCACAAAAAAATGCCCGCTCTCCTTAGAGGCGGGCATTTTTTATTACCGGCGGCTGAATCAGATGCCCTTACCACGGGCGCGTTCGCGCTCGTTGATTTCCATCTGCTCGCAGGTCAGGAAGCCTTTGCTGTCGACCCGGTCTGCGGAGTTGAAGGCAACGTAGTAAGGCTGTTCTTTGCCGTCACGGTTGAGGACATAGTTGTTGCAGGTGCCCGGAAGAAGCGTGCGGGTTATCTCCGAGGAGGGTGGGCCACCCAACTCCAGAACGGTCGACTTGCTCATGTCCTTCTCGACCTGTTTGACCAGCGGCTCGTTGCGGTAGGTGATGTGGTCAACCGGATTTTCCGGCTTACCGGCACAACCGGTAAGGACGGCCAGAACGCATGCAGCACCCAGACTTTGCTTGAACATGGTGTATTTCCCTTGTGATGAACCAGACCATTTTTTCGAGCCCGACGAGTGTGGATAAGTTCGTCCTAAATCACCCATGGCTTGGTCTGGTTATGCCTGCAGATGCACTCATGTGCCGTTGCAGGCGTTCATTCAGGGGCTAGCGCTCAATTCCCGGCTGTTGCTGGCTGCTGTCTACGGCCTCACCCAAAATGGGTGATGGGCTGCGACTGGGCAATGCGAGTGCATTGGCGCTCAGCAGGCTCAACGCTAGGAAGATGGTCAGGACTTTCATGGTGCACCTCGTTCTCTTTGCATACGGTGTTTCACGGAACCATGCTAAGGGCGAGGCAGTCAGGGATGAAGTCGACTGTCTCGATAGTGGCCATCGACAATCATGATGTGCTTTCCCGCGCGCTACCTGATGCCTGCCGTTTTGGCCAGGTGGCGCTCCTCCATGGAGACTGAAATGGGTCATCGTGCAGTTCCCCGGTACCCACTGGTGCTGGTTCCTGGTTTTCTGGGTTTTGTCAGTCTGTTCGGTTTCGAATACTGGTATGGCATCGTCACGGCCCTGCGCAATCAGGGCGTCGACGTTTATCCCGCGCGTCTGTCGGCGGTGCATGCCACCGAGCTTCGCGGCGAACAATTATTGCTACAGATCACCGAAGCGCGTAGGCGCAGTGGCGCGGAGAAGGTGCACCTGATCGGCCATAGCCAGGGTGCTCTGGTGTGTCGCTACGCGGCTGCCCGCCGGCCGGAATGGGTCGCCTCGGTGACTTCCCTGGCCGGCCCGCATCAGGGTTCCGAACTGGCCGACCACATTGAACGCAAAGCTGCACCGGGCAGCCTGCGCGGCACGCTGCTGCAGTTTGGGGTACATGTGCTGGCGCGGGTGGTGACTCTGTTCGACAGCGGCGCCCGTGGCGCGAGCATGCCGATCAATGCCAAGGCCGCCCATCGCTCGCTGACCACCGAGGGCGTTGGCATCTTCAATCACCAATATCCTCAGGGCCTGCCGTCAGTGTGGGGAGAAGATGGGCCGGAGGAGGTCAATGGCGTGCGCTATTACTCCTGGTCCGGCACCCTGCAGCCAGGCATCACCGACCAGGGCGGCAATCGCCGTGATCTGTCGAACTGGTTCTGCCGGCGCTTTGCGCGCACCTTCGTGCGCGAGGCCGGGCAGTGTGATGGCATGGTCGGCCGCGTCAGCTCCCACCTGGGCAAGGTTATCCGCGACGACTATCCGCTCGATCACCTGGATATCGTCAACCAGCACTTCGGCCGTGCCGGCGAGGGGGTCAACCCAGTCAGCCTGTACATCGAGCACCTACGCAGGCTGCACGACGCCGGGCTGTAACTCTGCCGGCATATGGCAGTGGAACCGTAGCCTGGGTTGAGCGAAGCGATACCCAGGATCTTTTTCAGGCGTGACGCAAAACCCTACGGTCGGCCCAGGCTCACTGCCCGGCCTGCGCTGCCTTTAGCGTCTCATAGGCCGGTGCTGCGTAGATGCCCACTTCCACCGCCAGTTCCAGCACCCGAGGCAGTTCGCTGGTGTACACCAGTACGGCCTGCAGCTCATCGTCCAGCGGCTCGCTGAAGTCGACCAGCACATAGCCCTGGGTTTCCTTCGACAGGCTGCTCAGCTGCACCTGGATGCGGTTCAGGGCCTTCAACGGCTCGACCTTGTGCAATTGTTTGGCAGTGAGCACGAAGCTCACTTCGGCGCCGAACGACTCGGTGATCTGGCGAAACAGCTCGTCGTAGCTGTCGGCCTGGAACAGCACGGTATCCGGCAGGTTGCCGATCACCATCCATTCGCCCAGCGGGATGGGAAAGCTGTCGTCGTAGTTGACGTCCGGGTTGGCCGCCAGAAATGCCTGTGGGTCGGCATAGGCCTGTGCCGCTTCGTCAGCGATACGGGTGATTTCGTCCTGCGGCAGGCAGCCCGAGCTGATTTTACCGATGAGTTCTTCGAGCTGGGCGCGCATGGCAGATTCCTGATCGTGTGTTGGGTGCGCAAGGCTGCCCTTTACGGGCGATCAGCGCAACTGACTTTCCGCCAGGTTGCGTGTGCGCGGGATGCGCGTGGCATCCCAGTGGCGTGCGCTCCACAGCAGCAGCTCGTCGGCACTGGCATCTTCGAGTTCGCGCGGGGCGTTCTGGCCGAGTGCGTGCAGGGCGCGAATCAGTAGCGGCGTGGCCTGGTCGCTCGGCAGCGGCGGTGAGCGATAAGACTTGCCGAGCTTGTGGCCGTCGGGCTGGATGATCAACGGCACGTGCAGATAGCGCGGCTGGGGCAGTCCGAGCAGCTCTTGCAGGTAGAGTTGGCGTGGCGTCGAGTCGAGCAGGTCGGCGCCGCGTACCACGTTGTTGATGCCTTGCCAGGCGTCATCCAGGACGACAGCGAGCTGGTAGGCATACAAGCCATCGCGACGGCAGATAACGAAATCGCCCACTTCTCGACCCAGGTGCTGGCTGTATTCGCCCTGTACTCGATCGGTGAAGCGGTAAGTCAGTTGCGGTACGCGTAGGCGGATGGCGGCGTCATGACGCCCATGGCCAGCATTACCGCAGTAACCCGGATAGATGCCGCCGCTGCCTTCGAGTTTTTTGCGCGAGCAGGTACAGGCGTAGGCCAGGCCCTGATCGAACAGGCGCTGCACCAGCGCTTCGTATTCGGCATAGCGCTCGCTCTGGCGGGTCAGTTCGCCATCCCAGTGCAGGCCATAGCGCTCGAGGGTTTGCAAAATCGCGCTCTGTGCTCCGGGAACCTCTCGGGGCGGATCGAGATCTTCCATGCGCAGCAGCCAGCGGCCGCCTACGGAACGGGCGTCGAGGTAGGAAGCGAGGGCGGCGACCAGCGAGCCGAAGTGCAGATAGCCACTGGGCGTAGGGGCGAAGCGACCGATATAAGTGGGACTGTGCATGAGGGCGTTACGGAGGGGGAAACGAAACGGGGCGCCTGAGCGCCCCGTCTGTTGATCGACTCAGGAGCCGACCTGTTTTTCCTTGATTTCCGCCAGGGTCTTGCAGTCGATGCAAAGGGTGGCGGTTGGGCGGGCTTCCAGACGGCGGATGCCGATCTCGACGCCACAGGAATCGCACCAGCCGTAATCTTCGTCTTCGATCAGTTGCAGGGTTTCGTCGATTTTCTTGATCAGCTTGCGCTCGCGATCACGGGCACGCAGTTCCAGGCTGAACTCTTCTTCCTGGCTGGCACGGTCTGCCGGATCTGGGAAGTTGGCTGCCTCGTCCTGCATGTGGTGAACGGTGCGATCAACTTCCTGCATCAGCTCCAGCTTCCATTTGTTCAGGATGCCGGTGAAGTGGGCGCGCATCGCCTCACTCATGTACTCCTCGCCCTTGGTTTCCTTGTAGGGTTCGAAGCCACGAATCAATTGGCCGTTTGTTGCTTTTGCTTTGATGGGCATGGATGGCCGCCTCTCACTCTCTCTAATCCACTGCGCAGGGAATGTGTCCGTTGCCGTTTACAATAACGGCCCTGCGACTGCAAGCGGGCGAACTTACCAGATCGCCTCAAGCCGCGCCACTCCCGGATGTCATGGTTGTGCGTCTTAGTTCGACAGAGCACCCTCAGTGGCTTTGCACGGCGCCTTGCGGCTCAACACGGGCTCTGTCCTATCTGCCGAACGGGCTTTTGCAATTGCAGTGTAAACACGTGTTTCAGTGGTGCGTCGGCACGGTATGACAGAGCCGTCCTGATAGAATTCCACCTTTAATAGGTTTCCCAAGGCATTTCCCCATGGCCCAGCTCTACAGCGCCCGCAGCCGCGCGATCGAACCCTTCCACGTGATGGCCTTGCTGGCGCGGGCCAATCAGTTGCAGGCCGAGGGCCATGATGTCATTCACCTGGAAATCGGCGAGCCGGACTTCACCACCGCCGCGCCCATCGTTGCGGCCGGTCAGGCTGCACTGGCTGCAGGGCATACCCGCTATACCGCCGCTCGCGGGCTGCCGGCCCTGCGTGAGGCGATCGCCGCTTTCTATGCGCAGCGCTACCGACTGAACATAGACCCGCAGCGCATCCTCATCACGCCGGGCGGCTCCGGTGCGCTGTTGCTGGCGGCCAGCCTGCTGGTCGATCCGGGCAAGCATTGGCTACTGGCCGACCCGGGCTACCCTTGCAATCGGCACTTCCTGCGCCTCGTGGAAGGCGCTGCGCAGTTGGTGCCGGTGGGGCCCGAAGAGCGGTATCAGCTCACCGCTCAGACGGTCGCCGATTGCTGGAACGCCGATAGCGTCGGCGCCTTGCTCGCCTCGCCGGCCAACCCCACCGGCACGCTGCTGAGCGCTGCGGAGCTGTCTTCTTTGTCCCAGGCCTTGAAGGCCCGTGGCGGCCATATGGTGGTCGACGAGATCTATCACGGCCTGACCTATGGCGTGGATGCCAGCAGCGTGCTGGAGGTGGACGATGATGCCTTCGTGCTCAACAGCTTCTCCAAGTATTTTGGCATGACTGGCTGGCGCCTGGGCTGGCTGGTGGCACCCGAAGAAGCGATCGCAGACCTGGAGAAACTGGCCCAGAACCTCTATATCAGCGCGCCGAGCATGGCCCAGCATGCCGCGCTGGCCTGTTTCGAGCCGCAGACCCTGGCGATTCTCGAAGAGCGGCGGGCCGCCTTTGCCGAGCGCCGCGACTTCCTGCTGCCCGCGCTGCGCGAACTGGGCTTCGGCATTGCCGTGGAGCCTCAGGGCGCCTTTTATCTGTATGCGGATATCAGCGCCTTCGGTGGCGATGCCTACGGTTTCTGCCAACACTTCCTGGAAACCGAGCATGTGGCGTTCACTCCGGGCCTGGACTTCGGTCGGCATCAGGCAGGGCATCACGTGCGCTTCGCCTACACGCAGAGCCTGCCGCGCCTGGAGCAGGCGGTCGAACGTATTGCCCGTGGCCTGAAGAGCTGGAGCGCCAATGCGATTTGATCCGCCGCTCGAAGAAGGTCGCCTGCTGCGTCGCTACAAACGCTTTCTCGCCGACATCGAAACCACCAGCGGCGAACTGCTGACCATCCACTGCCCTAACACCGGCTCGATGCTCAACTGCATGAGCGAGGGCTGCAAGGTCTGGTTCAGCCGTTCCAGTGACCCCAAGCGCAAACTGCCGGGTACTTGGGAAATCGGTGAAACGCCCCAGGGCCGCCTGGCCTGCATCAACACCGGACGCGCCAACGGGCTGGTCGAAGAAGCGCTGCGCGCCGGGGTGATCTCCGAGCTGGCAGGCTTTACCGCGCTACGCCGCGAAGTGCCTTATGGCGTGGAGCGCAGTCGGGTGGATTTCTGCCTCGAGTACACCAGCGGCGTGGCGTTCGTCGAGGTGAAGAGCGTGACCCTGGGCTTCGCCGACAGCGCCGTGGCGGCCTTTCCGGATGCGCGTACCGAGCGCGGTGCCAAGCACCTGCGTGAGCTCGCGGCCTTGGCGCGCAGCGGCGTGCGTGCCGTGCAACTGTATTGCGTGAACCTGTCGGGCATCGAGGCGGTGCGGCCTGCCGGGGAAATCGACCCGACCTACGCGGCGGCTCTGAGCGAAGCGGTGAGCGCGGGTATCGAGGTGCTGGCTTACGGTGTGGATATCTCGCCGCAGGGGATCGAGGTAGTACGGCGCCTGGATGTGCGGTTGGGCTGAGACGGCTCCCGGGTGTCGCTGCGCTCGACCCGGGCTACGGGACTGCGCTCCACCCAGGCTACGGGGCCGCGTTCCCGCCAGCATGCTTCTGTAGCCTGGCGTTGAGCGAAGCGATACCCAGGTTTTGACCTACAGATCGACCCAGATCCCGTCCATATCTTCTTTGCTATTAATCATGTGCAGAGCATCGCCCTCGCAAGGGCCGGCCACGCACTCGCCGGACTCGATCAGAAACAGTGCGCCGTGTCGGGCGCACTGGATCAGGCTGGCGCTGGGGTCGAGAAACTGATCGGACTGCCACTCCAGCGGCACGCCACGATGGGGGCAGCGATTGCGGTACACGAACACCTCACCGTCCTTGCGAACGGCGAACAGCTGCTTACCCGTAACGGAAAAGCCCCGACTTTGAGCTTCGGGAAGCTCGTGCGGGGCGCATAGACGAATCATCGAAGTCTCCAGGCCTGAGCGGGGATTATCCCGCATCGGCCTGGCGATGGAAGGGGCGCGCGTCCTTGCGCGAATCGGCTCAGCTTGCTCTGTTCATATTTCCCAGATCAGGTTGAAGGCGGCGTGGCGTCCCGGCTGGGAGTAGCGGCCGAGGCTCGAGCTGTTCTCGGTAAGGCTGCGCACGTCGCCCCACTGCCAGTATTGCTTGTCCGTCAGGTTGAACAGGCCGGCGTTGACCGATATCCCGGAACCGATGTTCCAGTAGGCGCTGAGATCGAGGGTGCCGTAGCCCGAGGGCTCGAACTGATTGGCGATCTGTGTTTGGTCGACACGCTTCTTGGCCGCAGCCACCGTCCAGGTCAGCTCACCGCCAAACTGGCCACTTGGCGCATCGTAGCCAAGGCCGAGCACGGCCTTGAGCGGGTCGACGCTGTTGAGCGGTTGCCCGGTCGCCTCGTCCTTGCCGCGGGCATAGGCGATGGCGCTGCGCAGATGGCTGCCGGAAGGCATGCCGAAACGCTCCAGCAACAGTTCGCCGCGGGCCTCTGCGCCGCGAATGGTCACGCGATCAAGGTTCTGATACTGGAAGGTCATGCGACCGGCGCCAGTCGGGTCGCTGGCCAGCGTCATCTGCTCGATGAAATCGTCGTAGCGGTTGTAGAACATTGCCACGCCAAAGGCGCCGGTCTCGTACTGACCGCGCAGACCGATCTCATAACTGTCGCTGGTCTCGGGTTTCAGGCTGGGGTTGGCGATGGTCTGATAGTTGCGGGCGAAGTTGATGAACTCGCCAAAGATGTCCACCGGATTGGGTGCCCGGAATCCTGCCGCGTACTGGCCGTAGACGCTATGGGCGTCGTCGATCTGATAGGTGATGCCGAGTTTGGGCGAGATCGCCTCGTCGCGGTAATCGGACGGGTTCTGGTTGATCGGCTGGCTGTTCAGATAATGCTGCGTGACCTCCGGTTTCATCTCGTAGTGGTCGTAGCGCAGGCCAGGCAGCAGCGTCCAGCGGCCTATCTCGATGTTGTCCTGAACGAAGAACGCATATTCGGTCGAGGTCGGATCCGGGAAGTCGCTGAGCGGGAAGGTTTCATCACCGGGGATCGCCGGAACCGGCAGGCCGTTGTTGGCGAACACTTCACGGCCTTTGCGCAGGTCACTGCTTTCCAGGCGCTTGAAGTCGAAGCCGTAGATCAGTCGATGGTTGGCCGCGCCGGTTTCGAAAGCCTTGTCGAACTTGGTGTTGAAGGCCCAGAGGTCTTCCTGATAGGTCGAGTCGCGGCTGCGCTCACGCAAGCTGCCGCCGCTGAATCGCTGCTGATAGGTGCGCTGGCGGATCTGACTTTCCTGATAGCTCAGCTGCCATTCGACATGGTCGCTAATCGCGGTATCCAAGGCGAAGCTGTGCAGCAGGCTGATGCGATCGCGATCGGTATTATCGGTAGCGTCCGAGGTGCGCACCGTGGCCGTGGTGCTGTACTCGCTGAGTACCTTGGTATCGGCATCGTCCTCGTAGCGCTCGTAAGTCAACTGCAAACGGTCATCGTTGAAGTAATTCCAGCCGACTTTGGCGAGCAGGTTATTGGCGGTGTAGTCCTGATGGTTGGCCTCCTCGCGGCTGGCTCCAATCCCGCTGCGGCCGCCGTAAGTGTCGAGGGCCTGGCCGTCACGCCGACCCAGATGCAGCAGGCCGTCAAGCGAGCCCTGGCGGGCAGCCAATGTCGCGCTGCGCGACCAGCTGTCATCAGCGCCGTCATAGCCGGTTTTAAGGCGGGCATAGGCGTCATCTCCGGCGCCCAAGTAATCGGCGGCATCCTTGGTCAGGAAGCTGACTGCGCCACCAATGGCATCGCTGCCGTATAGCGAGCTGGCCGGGCCGCGGATGATCTCCACACGCTTGAGGGTGTCCGGGTCGACATAATTGCGCCGCGCGTCGAGGAATGGCCCGAAGTTGAAGGCGTCCGGCATGGGAACACCGTCCACCTGAGTGAGGATGCGGTTGCCGCCGATGCCACGAATCGTGAACCCCGCCAGGCCGAAGCGACTGCCCGTGCCACTGACCGAGACACCCGGTTCGTAGCGCACCAGATCCTTGATGTTCTTGACCGTCTTGCGGTCGATGTCTTGCTCGGTAATCACCGACACGGTATTCGGAACGCTGTTGGTGCTCTGCTCCGTGCGGGTCGCACTGATCGTGGTTTTCTCCAACTGCAGCGTCTGAGCGATGGCGAACGATGGGCTGAGTAACAACAGGGCCAGGCAAGAACGAAGCGGGAAGGGCGGGGTAAGCGACATGCAGCGCTCCTCGGTCATGGTGGTAATTGTTTGGCTATGGCGCTAGATTTGATGGTATTGATTCTTGTTTGTAAATGAGTATTCATAACAATTAAGATTATTTAATGTTTCTACGGTTTCGCTCTCGGAACGGGCCGTTTACCCTTTTTTGTTCGCGTTCTTGTCGCGTGGTCAGCGGGACTTGCAAGGAGTTGAAGTGATGAGCGATCTACCTGTGACTGGCAGCGGCCTGTACGCCTCCTGGCAGAACCTGCGTGTTGAGCAGCCGCACTTACGTGCTCGTGATGCGGCAGCGCAGTTGGCTGTCAGCGAAGCCGAGCTGACGGCCAGCCGCCTGGGCGTGGATGCAGTGCGCCTGCGCCCCGAGTGGGCCGCCTTGCTGCCGGCGCTCGGTGAGCTCGGCCACGTCATGGCGTTGACCCGCAACGAGTCCTGCGTGCACGAACGCAAGGGCGTCTACCGCGACGTGACGGTGACCGGTAATGGCCAGATGGGCCTGGTGGTATCCGCGGATATCGACCTGCGCCTGTTTCTCGGTGGCTGGGCCAGCGTGTTCGCCGTCGAGGAGCAAAGCCCGCGAGGCGTGATGCGCAGCCTGCAGGTGTTCGATCACCAGGGCGTGGCGGTGCACAAGGTGTACCTCACCGAGCAGAGCGAGTTGGCGGCCTGGGCGCCTCTGGTCGAGCGTTTTCGTGATGCGCAGCAGGTGCCTGAACTCGAGCTGAGGCCTCTGCCGGAGCCTGCGGCACAACGTACGGATGAACAGATCGATGTCGACGCCCTGCGTGTCGGTTGGTCGACGCTCAAGGACACCCACCATTTCTTCGCGCTGTTGAAGACCCACGCCGCAACCCGCACCCAGGCCCTGCGCCTGGCAGGCGGCGAGTGGGCCGAAAAGCTGGCGCCCGATGCCCTGGCGGGGCTGTTCGAGCGCGCTGCGGCTGCCGAGGTGCCGATCATGGTGTTCGTCGGCAACCGGCATTGCATCCAGATCCATACCGGCCCGGTGAGCAACCTGCGCTGGATGGATACCTGGTTCAACGTGCTGGATCCGCAATTCAACCTGCACCTCAAGGCCCATGACGTCCATGAGCTGTGGCGGGTGCGCAAGCCGAGCAGCGATGGTGTGATCACCAGTTGGGAAGCCTTCGACGCCAATGGCGAGCTGATCCTGCAACTGTTCGGTGCGCGCAAGCCGGGTGTGCCCGAACGTGAGGATTGGCGCCGCCTGGCAGAGGAAACCCCGGCCCTGCAACCCTGAATGCAGGTGCAGCCGCCCTGTCTGCGGCTACACTGCCAGCCTTGGCCACTGACGCTTTGCAGTGGCTGGATACGAATTGTGTTTTTCTGGAGCCTGATCCATGACCCGCCCTATCGCCGTATTCGCCCTGTTCGCCAGCCTGCTGTCGCCGCTGGTGGCGAGTGCCGAAAACCTGCCGCAGCGTTGGGTCAGTGCCGGTGGCTCGCTCAGCGAGTGGGTCGTCGAGCTGGGTGGTGAAGGCAAGCTGGTGGGTGTCGACACCACCAGCTTGCATCCAGCCTCCCTGAAGAAATTGCCGAGCGTGGGTTATCAGCGCCAGCTTGCTGCCGAGGGCATCCTCGCGCTGCGTCCCGAGGTGCTGCTCGGCACCGATGAGATGGGCCCGCCGCCGGTGTTGGCGCAGCTGGCAGCGGCAGGTGTGAAGGTCGAAACCCTGTCGGCTGAGGCCGATCTGCAGGCCCTGCACGGCAACCTGCAACGTATCGGCGCACTGCTGGGCGACGAGGCGCATGCCGAAAGCGTTTTCAGCGCCTACCAGGCACGCCTGAACGAGCAGGCCGACTGGGTCGCCAAGGCGCAGGCCGATAGCCAGGCTCCGACCGTTTTGTTGCTGCTCGGCCATGCAGGCAGCAGCCCCATGGCGGGCGGGCAGGATACGGCCGCGGCCTGGGTGATCGAACACGCCGGCGGCAAGAACCTGACCACTCACAACGGCTACAAGGCGTTGTCCACCGAGGCGTTGCTGGCATTGGATCCCGAGGTGGTGATCTTCGCCGACCGTCGCCTGAGCGGTGACGAGGCCAAGCAGGCGCTGCTCAAGCAGAACCCGGCGCTGGCCTCGACCAAAGCCGGGAAAGAAGGGCGCCTGGTGGCGATCGACCCGACCTTGCTGGTCGGCGGCCTCGGCCCGCGCATTCCCGCTGGCCTCGCCGAGCTCTCGGCCGCCTTCTACCCTGGTCGTACGTCGCTTAATTCAGCGACCCCATGAAACCAGTAATCAGCCCGCGCTCACTGTTTATCGCACTGGGCCTGCTGCTTGCGCTCGCGTTGTGGCTGTCTCTGGCACTCGGGCCCGTCAGTCTGCCGCTGGGTGACACGCTGCGGGCTGCATTGCGCCTGGCCGGCTTGCCTCTGGAGAGTGAAGGCCTGCAGCAGGCCGAGCTGATTCTCGGCCAGATCCGTATGCCGCGTACGCTGCTGGGCCTGGCGGTCGGCGCCGTGCTGGCGCTGTGTGGTGTGGCGATGCAGGGGCTTTTTCGCAACCCGTTGGCCGACCCCGGTCTGATCGGCGTCTCCAGCGGTGCGGCGCTTGGTGCAGCTATCGCCATCGTCGGTGGTGCGGCGCTGGGCGGGATTCCCGAGCTGTTCGCGCCCTATCTGTTGTCGCTGTGCGCATTTCTGGGCGGGCTGGTGGTTACCGCACTGGTCTACCGCCTGGGGCGCCGCAACGGCCAGACCAGCGTGACCACCATGCTGCTCGCCGGGATCGCTCTCAATGCCCTGGCATTCGCCTGCATCGGCCTGTTCACCTACCTGGCCGACGATGCCACCTTGCGGACTCTGACGTTCTGGAACCTTGGCAGCCTCAATGGCGCCAGCTATGCGCGCCTCTGGCCCCTCCTGCTAGTGACCCTTGCCGTGGCGCTATGGTTACCGCGGCGAGCCCAGGCGCTGAATGCCTTGCTACTCGGTGAATCGGAGGCCCGCCATCTGGGCGTGGCGGTCGAGCGGTTGAAGCGCGAGCTGGTGTTCTGCACTGCGCTGGGCGTCGGCGCGGCCGTGGCGGCAGCTGGGATGATCGGTTTCATCGGTCTGGTGGTTCCGCACTTGGTACGCCTGCTGGTCGGCCCGGATCATCGCGTTCTGCTGCCTGCTTCGGCACTGGCCGGTGCCAGTCTGCTGTTGCTGGCCGACCTGTTCGCCCGGCTGATCCTGTCGCCGGCCGAATTGCCCATCGGCATCGTCACCGCATTGATCGGCGCTCCGTTCTTTCTTTATCTGCTGCTGCGGGGGCGTACCTGATGCTCAGTGCACGCAAGCTGTCGATCAAGCGCGGCGACAAACAGGTGCTGGCCGATATCGATCTGCAGTTGCAGCCCGGTGAGGTACTGGGCGTGCTCGGCCCGAATGGTGCCGGCAAGAGCACCTTGCTCGGCGCCCTGTGTGGCGAGCTGGCGGCCGCAACGGGTGAAGTATTACTCGGCGACCGCCCGCTGAGTGCCTGGCAGGGTGTGGAGCGGGCACGACGCTTGGCGGTGCTGCCGCAGAGTTCTTCATTGAGCTTCGGCTTTGCGGTTCGTGATGTGGTGATCATGGGGCGCATGCCTCATGACACTGGCCGCGACCGTGATGCGCAGATCGTCCGCGAGGCGTTGCAGGCCGCAGACGCCGAGCACCTGGCTGAGCGCAGCTATCTGGAATTGTCCGGTGGCGAGCGCCAGCGTGTGCATTTGGCGCGGGTGCTGGCGCAGTTGTGGCCGGGTGGTGCCGAGCAGACGTTGTTGCTCGACGAACCCACCTCCATGCTCGACCCTCTGCATCAGCACACCACGCTGCAGGCCGTGCGTCGTTTTGCCGAGCAGGGCGCTGCGGTGCTGGTGATCCTCCATGACCTGAATCTGGCGGCGCGCTACTGCGACCGCCTGCTGTTACTCAACGATGGGCGAACCCACGCCATTGGCCTGCCCGCCGAGGTGCTGCGTGCCGAGCCCCTACAGGCTGTGTTCGGCCTCGAGGTGCTGGTGCAGCAGCATCCCGAGCGGGGCCATCCGCTCATCGTTGCCCGCTGAAGGATATCGCCATGCGTAGTCTCCTGTTGCTTGCCCTGTTGGCGCTGGTCGCCTGCCAAAGTCAGCCTGTTCTGGCACCGCTGCCTGCGTGGCAAAGCCCGCAGGGGCACGGGCATGCCGAACTGGGGCAGATCGTCGATCTGCACAGTGGCGAGCGGCTGACGCCCGAGCAACTGGTGGCGCGGCTGGCCACGGCGCCCCGTGTGCTGGTCGGTGAGCAGCACGACAATCCGGATCATCACGCGCTGCAATTATGGTTGCTGCACGCCTTGGAGCAGCGCCGGGCACAGGGCAGTTTGCTGCTGGAAATGCTCGCCTCAGGCCAGCAGCACCTGGCCGATGAGGTGGCGCAGCAGCTGAGAGAGGGCAGACAGATCGATGATCTGCCCAAAGCCCTGGAGTGGAGCAATGGCTGGCCGTGGGCGTTGTATGGGCCGATCGTTCGCCATGGGCTGGCACAGAACTATGGCTTGAGAGCGGCCAATCTCGACCGTGCGGAGATCATGGCCATCTACCGTGAGCAGCCTGTTCTGCAGGGCCAGGCCTCGACTGCAGCAGCGGTGCGGGAGCCGCTGCTGGCGCAGATTCGCGAATCCCACTGCGACAAGCTGCCGGTGAGTCAATTGCCCGCGATGCTGGCGGTGCAGCAACAACGTGACCGACGCATGGCCGAGCAACTGCTGGCCGCGCCGCAGCCAGCGATGCTATTCGCAGGCGCTTTTCATGTGCGGCGTGATCTGGGTGTGCCGCTGCACCTCAGTGACCTGGGCGCACCCACTACCGCCCAGGTGCTGATCCTGTCCGAGGTGGGCAAGCCGGTGACGGCCGAGCAGGCGGACTATGTGTGGTACACCGCCGCGCTGGCGCCTGAGGATCATTGCGCGCAGTTTCGGTAGGGAGGCGCTCCCGGCGGTGTTGATACCGGTTGGTGGGTTACGCGACGCGCCTTAGTCGGTGGGCTTTTTGAAGCCGTGCCACGCGTCGCTCCACCCACCCTACATCTGCGGGCTTGCCTCGGTTTTGTAGGGTGGGTGAGGCGCCTGTTACAGGCGTTGAGGATTGTGCGGAAGGTGGTTCGCCGTAACCCACCGTTTTGCCGGTGCGGCTACATCCCTGTGGGAGCGGGCGGGGACGCCTAGTCCATGCTCGCGAAGCAGTCGCCCGCACGGCGAGCTCCCACCTGGTAACGGTTCCACGGTTCTATGAACCGGCTTAAAACCCTTCCAGTACGATCTTGCCTTTTGCCTTCCCGCTTTCCAGCAGGGCGTGGGCGCGGCGCAGGTTGTCGGCGTTGATGGTGCCGAAGTGTTCGCCCAGAGTGGTTTTCAAGGTGCCGGCATCGACCAGGTCGGCCACGCGGTCGAGCAGGCGATGCTGTTCGATCATGTCGGCGGTTTCGAACAGCGAGCGGGTGAACATCAGTTCCCAGTGCAGGGATATGCTCTTGCGCTTGAGTTTCATCACGTCCAGCGGCTGGATCGGATCGTCGATCAGCGCCAGTCGACCCTGCGGAGCCAGCGCTTCGACCAGTGCATCGTAGTGTTGGTCGGTCTGAGTCAGGCTGGCCACATGAGTGACTTGGGGGATGCCGATACGCGCCAGTTCCTCGTTCAGTGGCTTGCTGTGGTCGATCATGTGGTGAGCGCCCAGCTCCTTCACCCAGGCCTGGGTTTCCGGGCGCGAGGCGGTACCGATCACGGTCAGCCCGGTGAGCTGCCGCGCCAGTTGCACCAGTATCGAACCGACGCCACCCGCTGCACCGACGATCAACAGACTCTGGCCCTGGTCGGCTTTACCCTCGGCGACCTGCAAACGGTCGAACAGCAGCTCCCAGGCGGTGATCGCCGTGAGCGGCATGGCCGCAGCTTCGGCGAAGGGCAGGCTGCTGGGTTTACGGCCGACGATGCGTTCGTCGACCAGGTGCAACTCGCTATTGGCGCCAGCGCGATTGATGGCGCCCGCGTAGGAAACTTCATCGCCGACCTTGAACAGCGTGACGTCGGCGCCAACCGCCTTGACCACACCGGCGGCGTCCCAACCCAGTACCTTGGCTTGGCCGTCCTCGGGCGCCACGTTGCGGCGGATCTTGGTGTCCACCGGGTTCACCGAGATGGCTTTTACCTCGACGAGCAGATCCCGTGGGCCGGGTGTTGGCGCGTCCAGTTGCACGTCCAGCAGGGCTTGCGGGTTATCGATGGGCAGCGACTGGTGGTAGGCGACGGCTTTCATGGGTGAGTCCTGTAGGGGAGTGAGATGAGCGCAGCTTGCGCCATTCCATTGCTAGGAAAAACCAGATGAAGGTAGAGTCTCTTTCAATATTTTTTTGAAGATCGACGCCATGCTGCGTTTTGACGACCTGCAACTGTTCGTGCGCATTGCCGGGGAAGGTAGCCTGTCTGCGGCCGCCCGCCAGCTCGATATCTCGCCTGCGGTGGCCAGCGCAGGTCTCAAGCGTCTGGAGCAGCAGTTGCAAGCACGTCTGTTCGTGCGCTCGACGCGCAGCCTGCGATTGACTGCTGAGGGGGAAGGCTTTCTCGAGCATGCCCGGCAGGCGTTGCAGAGCCTCGAGGCCGGACGACAGCAGTTGGCCGGTAGCAAATCCGCCATCAGCGGGCCGCTGCAGCTTTCGGTACCGTCCGATTTCGGCCGCAATACCCTGCTGCAGTGGCTCGATAGCTTCATGCAGACGCACCCGCAGGTGCAGTTGCGGCTGCTGCTCGGTGATCGGGTGACTGATCTGTTCCGCGAGCCTGTGGATATCGCCTTGCGTTACGGTGAACCGGAAGATTCGAGCCTGGTGGCATTGCCGGTGGCGCCGGGCAATCGCCGGGTGCTGTGCGCCGCGCCGGCCTATCTACAGCGCCATGGCGAGCCACTGCAGATCAGCGACCTGCGCGAGCACAACTGCCTGATCTACATGCTCGGTGGCCGTGCCTACGAGCGTTGGCGTTTTCATGAAGGTGACGGTGAACACAGCCTGCAGGTCGCCGGCGACCGGCTCAGCGACGATGCCGATGTGGTGCGCCGCTGGGCGGTGGCGGGAGCGGGCGTGGTGTACAAGTCCTGGCTGGACGTGGCAGGTGATGTACACGCCGGGCGCCTCAAGGTCTTGCTGCCGAATCTGCTGGGTGAGCCGACACCCCTCAATCTGATCTGCACCCACCGCGAGCAATTGAGCAAGCCGGTTCACCTGTTGCGCGACTTCGTCCAGGCGCGCTGCGCCGAACTGCTGGCGCAGGCTCCGTGGGCTCGCTAAGCTCTGCGGCAATCCACCGCAGCACCTGACACGCTACAGGCCCTAAAATCGCCCACCATGAACCTGTCCCGCTCTGACCGCTCGTTGCTCGCCTGGGTGCTGTATTTCAGCGTCCTGTTCAGCGCGTTCGCCTGTGCCATCGGCCACGGGCAGATGACCGGTCTGCAGCTCAGCGGCATGGACGGCGGCTACTGTGCCCTGGATGCAAGTGGCAGTGGTGGCATGGACATGGGCGGCGTCGATTCCGGCATGCCTATGCCCTCGACGGGTTCCGGTTGCCCGCTGTGCTCCACCTTCGTTGCCCTGGCGCTGGCCGCCTTCTTCGGCCTGCTGGGCCTGTTGCCACGCCAGCGCCCGGCCAACCCTCGCCCCACTGCCGAACCCGGCGGGGCCGTGCGTTATCTCTGGCCGTCGGCCAATCCTCGCGCTTCTCCGCTCATTGCCTGACATCGTTTAGTTGTCTTTGCCTGCCGCGCGCTTTGCGTCGTGGGCAATTCGCTTACGCACAAGATCGGGCTCCACATGAGAAACGCGACACCTTCGTTCTACAACCTGGCCTGGCGCTGGCATTTCTATGCCGGCCTATTCGTCATTCCCTTCATGATCATGCTGTCGGTGACCGGCATCATCTACCTGTTCAAGCCGCAGCTCGATCAACTGATGTACGCCGATCTGCTGCAGGTGCAGGCCAGCGGCCTGTCGCTGACAGCCGATGAAATGCTTGGTCGGGTACAGGCGGTCTACCCCCAGGGCAGCGTCAGCCAATACCTGCCGCCGGTGGATGTCGACCGTAGCGCGCAGTTCGTCGTCGGGGTTGGCGAGCGCACCCGCAACGTTTTCGTCGACCCTTACAGCGGCGCCATCCTTGGTACTCAGGATGCCCACGACAATCTGCAGGCGCTGGCCCGTGCGGTGCATGCCGACCTGCTGATCGGTACGCCGGGAGATCGTTTGATCGAACTGGCGGCGGGCTGGGGCGTGGTGCTGGTGGTTTCCGGCCTGTATCTCTGGTGGCCGCGAGGTAGCAACAAGTCGGCAGTGCTATGGCCGCGGCTGTCGGCCCGCGGCCGCCTGTTCTGGCGTGATCTGCATGCCGTTACGGGCTTCTGGGGCGCCTTGTTGCTGCTGTTCATGCTGCTCACCGGCATGACCTGGACGGGCGTCTGGGGCAAGCAATTAGCCGGAGCCTGGAACCACTTCCCGGCGGCCATGTGGGACGAGGTGCCAACCTCGGATCGCCAGGCTGGTGAGCTCAACCAGAGCCATAAACAGACCGTGCCCTGGGCGCTGGAAAATACCCCGATGCCGGAGTCCGACCCCCATGCGGCGCACAATGGCGGTGTCATGCCGGCTTCAACGGCCAACCCGACCGTCAGCTTGCAGCAGGTGGTCGATATCTCCAGCGAGCGCGACGTGCACCCGGGCTACAGCATCACTTTCCCGACCACTCCCACTGGCGTCTACACCATCGCGATATTCGCCGACGACCCACGCAACGACGCCACGCTGCATATCGACCAGTACAGTGCGGCGGTGCTTGCCGATGTACGCTGGCGCGATTACGGCCTTGCCGCCCGTGCAGTTGAAAGTGGCGTGATGCTGCACATGGGCAAGCTCTATGGCCTGCCGCATCAGTTGTTCATTTTTGCCGTATGCCTGCTGATTCTGCTCAGTTCGGTCAGTGGTTTGATCATGTGGTGGAAGCGCCGCCCCAGCGGCAGCCTCGGCGTGCCGCCACTGCGTCATGACCTGCCGCGCTGGAAGGTCGGCGTGGCGATCATGATCGTGCTCGGTGCGCTGTTTCCGCTGGTCGGCGCCTCGCTGCTGCTGATCTGGGCGCTGGATTTTCTGCTGCTGTCGCGCCTTTCGGCACGTCGGTTGGCCTGACTTCAAGAGCGTACCTGCGGGTACGGTCGTTTATTCAAATCGCTTTATGGAGAGTTGCCATGTCACTGAAGAAAATCGTTCTAGCCGCTGCTTTGCTGGGCACCAGCCTGCTGGCCAACGCTCATCAGTACGATGCCGGCGAGTTGCATATCGATCATCCTTGGTCGCGGGAAATGCCGCCGGTGGCGCCGACCGCTGCCGCCTATTTCGTGGTGCACAACAAGGGCGCTCAGGATGATCGTCTGCTCTCGGTCGAGACGCCGGTAGCCGGCAAGGCGGAGATTCACGAGCATGCCCACGTGGGCGGCATGATGAAGATGCAGCAGGTTCAGAACGTGGTGATTCCCGCCGGTGGCGAAGTCAAATTCGCGCCCATGGGTTATCACGTGATGCTGTTCAACCTGAAGCAGCAGGCGAAGAGCGGGGAGCGTTTCCCGCTGACCCTGACCTTCGAGAAGGCTGGCCAGGTGCAGGTCGACGTGGCGGTGCAGAAGGATGAGCCGGCCGCCGAAGGCGGGCATGACCATAAGGGGCATTGATCACACCTGCCGTGCGTGGCAACTTGCCTAACGGTTCTCGCTACGCCGTACTGAGGTGCTTTTTTCCACAAGGCTCACAGGCAACATCAATTGCCCCTTCAGCACGTAGGGTGGACGACGCTTCATCCGTCCACCGCGCCGACCAGAATTATCGTGTTGTTGACGCGTCCAGTTCCGCTCTGACGAGCGGGTTCCTTTTGGCATCGCCCCAAAAGGAACCAAAAGGTCTAGCCCCGACATACGGCCCCAGCTTCGCTGGGGTTCCCTCGCTCCATCGTTGCTCCGAGGGCCCGCCGCGAAGGGCCATCCCTGGCCCATCGCGGCTCTCGCGGCATCCATGCAGCTCAACCCTCTACGCAACGATTCCACTCGGCCTTCTGAAGGGGCGATTAGCGTCGCCTGGGCGCTCGTGCAAAAAAGCACTAAGAGCACAGGCTACCGATGTTTCACACCAGCCTGGCATCCAGGCTGTTCTGCGCCAGGCGCTTGGCCTGGTCTTCGTTCATGCCCAGACCCTCGTGCAGGGCGACGAAGTTTTCGGTGACGTAGCCGCCGAAGTAGGCCGGGTCGTCGGAATTGACCGTGACCTTCACGCCACGCTCGAGCATGTCGAGGATGTTGTGCTGGCCCATGTGCTCGAACACGCAGAGTTTGGTGTTGGACAGCGGGCAGACGGTCAGCGGGATCTGCTCGTCGATGATGCGCTGCATCAGGCGCTCGTCTTCGATGGCGCGCACGCCGTGGTCGATGCGTTCGATCTTGAGCAGATCCAGGGCTTCCCAGATGTACTCGGGCGGGCCTTCCTCGCCGGCGTGCGCCACCGCGTGCAAGCCTTCACTGCGGGCCTTGGCGAACACCCGCTCGAACAGCCGCGGCGGGAAACCTTTCTCCGAACTGTCCAGGCCGACGCCGATGAAGGCATCACGAAACGGCATGGCTTGCTCCAAGGTCTGGAAGGCTTGCTCTTCAGGCAAATGGCGCAGGAAAGCGAGGATCAGACCATGGCTGATGCCCAGTCGCTTCTCGCCATCGACCAGCGCCTGCTTGATGCCGCGCAGCACCACCTCGAAGGGAATACCGCGGTCGGTGTGCGTCTGCGGGTCGAAGAACGGCTCGGTGTGTACCACGTTCTGTGCCTTGCACTTGAGCAGGTAGGCCCATGTCAGGTCGTAGAAATCCTGCTCGGTGCGCAGCACGTCGGCACCGCGGTAATACAGATCGAGGAACTCCTGCAGGTTGTTGAAGGCGTAAGCCGCGCGTAGCGCCTCGACATCGTTCCAGGGCAGGGCGATGCGGTTGCGCTCGGCCAGGGCGAACAGCAGCTCAGGCTCCAGGGAACCTTCCAGATGCAGGTGCAGTTCGGCCTTGGGCAGGGCGTTGAGCCAGTCGTACATGGGGACAATCTCGTTCATCAAACATGGCCGCAAAGTTTAACCCCATGGGCGCGGCCTTGCGGCATCGAGCCGCCCGAGCGGTACGCGGGTTGAATTATTTACAGGATGTTGCAGTCGGAGCAGGATCGATCTGCCCCTCTCTGAAAGGAATCGCCCATGTTCAATGCCATCAAGCAGGAATACTGGCTGCTGCTGGCCGTACTCGCCGCGCTCATCGCGCTGCCGTTGGAGAACGCGCTGTTGGGGCATGGCCAGGGTGTTGCCCTGATCGCTGCGATCGCGCTGATCGGTGCCATCGTCTGCGCGTCTCTGCGGGTCGCCCACCACGCCGAGCAACTGGCGGAACGGGTCGGCGATCCGTACGGCACCATGATCCTCACCCTGTCGGCGGTGCTGGTCGAGGTGGTGATTCTGGCGATCATGATGAGCAATGAAGCGTCGCCGACCCTGGTGCGCGACACCATCTATTCGGCTGTGATGCTCGACATCAACGGCATCCTCGGTCTGGCTGCGCTGATGGGGGGTATCAAGCACGGCGAGCAGCCTTACAACGACGACTCGGCACGCAGCTACAGCGTGATGATCCTCACCGCCATGGGCATTTCCATGGTAGTGCCCGAGTTCATTCCCGAGTCGGACTGGAAGGTGTACTCGGTGTTCACCATCGGCGCCATGCTGGTGCTCTACGCCGTGTTCCTGCGCATGCAGGTAGGCCCGCACAGTTACTTCTTCAGCTACAGCTACCCGGAGAAGAAAAATCGCGGCGGCGACGGCCACGGGGCCGGCGAGTCGCAGGTCAACGTCGGCTGGTCGGTGGGCGTGCTGGTGTTTGGCGTCGTGGTGATCGGCGTGCTCGCCGAGGTGATGTCCCAGGCCCTGGACGTAGGCCTCGAAGGTACCGGCGCACCACCGGTGCTGACCGCCATCGTGGTGGCGGGGATTTCCGCGGCGCCGGAAATTCTCACCGCCTTGCGGGCCGCGTTGGCCAACCGCATGCAGTCGGTAGTCAACATTGCCCTCGGTGCATCGCTGTCGACGGTGATTCTCACCGTGCCGGTGATGGAGGCCATGGCGTTGTACAGCGGCCAGCCGTTCCAGATGGCCATGACCCCCGTGCAGACGGTGATGGTGTTCATCACCCTGATCGTCTGCGCCATCAACCTCAACGATGGCGAAACCAACGCCATCGAGGGCATGACCCACTTCGTGCTATTCGCCACCTTTCTGATGCTGGCGATGCTCGGTCTGTAGAGCTTCGTTTCCAAAGGCCTGCAGGCTGGCCTCGTTACCAGGCGATAGGGTTGCCCTGGTAGTCGACGAAATGGTGACCCCCGCGCCCGGCATGACGCTCGACCTGCTCGATCAGGCCGCGGCAGCTGTCGACCACTTCGACCATGGCGCCATCGCCGCCCATGTCGGTCTTCACCCAGCCCGGGTGCAGTGACAGCACCGTCGGGCGCGGCTCCGGCAATTCGCAGACGAAGCTGTTGGTCAGCGAGTTCAGCGCCGCCTTGCTGGCCTTGTACAGCGCCAGGTTATTGCCCTCAGGATTGGCCACGCTGCCCAGCCCCGAACTCATGAACGCCAGCACCCCGGTCTGTGGTCGCAGCTGACCCACCAGCTTCTCGGCCAGGCGAATCGGCGCCACCACGTTGGTCAGGAACAGCTGGCCCAGCTCTTCAGCCGTCGCGGTCGTAGCGGACTGGTGGCTCGGGCCCAGAATCCCGGCGTTGACGAACAGCAGATCGAACACCTGTCCGCCCAGCCGTTGCGTCAGCAGCCGCAGCGCAGCCGCGTCATCGATATCCAGTGACTCGATGTGCACGCCCTGCAGCGCTTGCAGGTCGGTGGCGCGGGCGGGATCGCGCACCGTGGCGGTGACCTGCCAGCCATCGGTGTGCAGCTGGCGTACCAGGCCCAGGCCGATGCCGCGGGAGGCACCGATGATCAAGGCAGTCCTGTTAGAGGGCATGACGAAACTCCACGGGTTGGCAAGGGCCGTCAGCTTAGCAAGTACAGTGAAGTGTTACCTCAGGTTGCTACATATTCACTGACAAATCATGGGCTTAGATAAGCCGATCATAAAGGTTCGCGAAAGGTTGGGCTTCTAGAGTCCGCGCCTCGTGTCCGTGCCCGCACCGACTCATACAAGAAAAAGAGGAGAAATCGGTTTGTTGACCCTGATTGGCTTGTTGACCATCGTCTGCCTGGTTGCACTACTGCTCAGTGGGCGCATGTCGCCTGTTTTGCCGTTGATCGTCGTGCCACTGATTGGCGCGTTCTGTGCCGGTTTCGGCCCGGAGGAAATTTCCGGATTCTTCAACGATGGCATTGGTCGGGTGATTTCCATTGCCACCATGTTCATCTTCGCGATCACCTTCTTTGGGGTGATGCAGGACACCGGGCTGTTCCGGCCGATCATCAGTTTCATGGTCAAGCTGACCCGTGGCAACGTGATCGCCGTAGCTGTGGCGACCGCTATCATCGGCATGCTCGCCCACCTCGATGGCGCTGGCGCGACTACCTTTCTGTTGACCATCCCGGCGTTGTTGCCGCTGTACAAGCAGCTGCGCATGAGCCCGTATCTGATGCTGATGCTGCTGGCAATCGGCGCTGGCATCCTCAACATGGTGCCTTGGGCTGGCCCGCTGGGGCGCTCTGCCGCCGTTACTGGTATCGAAGTCACCGAGCTGTGGCGGCCGCTAATCGCCGTTCAAGGTGTTGGTGTCGTGCTACTGATCGCAATGGCAGCGCTGCTCGGCTGGCGTGAGCAGCGGCGCATCGTGAAAACAGGCGGTACCGTATCGGCTGATGGTGAGCTGGGCGATAGCCGCAATAGCCTGGAGGACATCAGCGACGAAGAGCGTGCACTCGAACGCCCAGGTCGCATGTGGGTCAACGCAGGTTTGTTCTTCTGTGTGCTGGTGTCGCTGTTCACTGGCGTGTTGCCGGCCGGTTACGTGTTCATGATCGGCCTGAGCCTGGCGTTGTTGATCAACTACCCGAACGGCAAGCTGCAGATGCAACGTATCGCCGTGCACTCTCCGGCAGCGTTGAGCATGGGCATGATCATTCTGGCTGCAGGCTCGATGCTCGGCATCCTGGCGGGAACCGGCATGTTGACGTCGATTGCCCAGGATCTGGTCACCGTACTGCCAGCCGGCATGGTCGGCCAGTTGCACATCATCCTTGGTTTCTTCGGCTTGCCGATGGAGTTCCTGCTCAGTACCGATGCTTACTACTTCGGTCTGTTGCCAGTGGTGCTGGAAGTGGTCGAGAGTCATGGCGTCGAGCCGGCCAGCGTGGTCTACGCGCTGATGATCGGCAACATCATCGGCACCTTCATCAGCCCGTTCTCACCGGCCTTGTGGCTGGCACTCGGTCTGGCACGCCTGGAGATGGGCCAGCACATCCGCTATTCCTTCTGGTGGATGTGGATCTTCTCGCTACTGCTGCTTGGGGTTGCCTGGGTGCTGGGCTTGTTCTGAGTGCACGCGGCGCCGCTTATGCGGCGCCTTTGCCGCTGGCCGGTCAGCGGCCGAGACGTTGCAATTCGTCCGACTCGACCACTCGCAGCCCTTCACCTTCCTCGAGAGCCAGGCGCCACAGCGCGCGGGCGAGGGCGGTCACGTCGATGGCGCGGTGTTTGCCGGGCAGCCAGCGCATGAAGGGCGCCGCCAGGCGTTCACCGAGGCGGAACTCGTGGCGTGGAGCAGCAGGGAGGGACGGGCCAGGGTCAGTTGCGGCCAGCCTTGAGCCTTCAGCGCCTCTTCGGTTTCGCCCTTGATGCGGTTGTAGAACACCGACGAGCGCGGGTCGGCACCAATCGCGCTGACCACCACCAAGTGCCGCGCGCCCAGCTCCAGGGCGCGTCTGCCGAAAGCCACCACCAGATCGTGATCGACCGCGCGGAAGGCATCCTGCGAGCCTGCCTGCTTGATGGTGCTGCCCAGGCAGCAGAACGCGGTGTGTACCGGGCCATCGAGTGCAGGCAGCAGCTCGAGCAGTTCCCCCAACCGGGTTTTCCAGATGGGGATGTTCGGCCAACGGCCTGCGACTCGGGGCCAGCACGCGCTCGACGGTGGGTTCGTTGAGCAAGCGGTCGAGCAGGTGCTCGCCGGTCATGCCGGAGGCGCCTGCCAGAAGAATGTGCTGGGGTGTCAGGTACATGGTCGATCCTCGACTGCTATTCGATTGGGCTCTGTCCGAAAACCACCTTCACCTGGTGATTTCTCCTACAGACCTGAGTTTAGAGGGCGGCAGCGGATTTATCGTTCAAGGCCGCTTCGCTTTGCTGCCGACGCAGGTCATTCCAGTGCTTCAGTACGGCGGGCGGCGCCCATATCTGCGGCTCGGACGGCTCGAAGCCATCGGCCTTTTCGCGCTCTGCCACCGCGGCGCTGGCCAGGTCGAAAGCACGTTGCAGGTCGTCTGTCTCCTGCAGGGCTTCGGCGAACAGGGCCCGGCCGAAATAGGTGAAGTCGGCCTCCTCGGAGCAGCCGAAGGACACGCGGTCGGCTCGGGCAGCGGTCATCAACAGGGTCTTGTCGTCCTTCAATGCCGGGATGAAGCCCCCGGAGTAGCAGGCGGAAATCACCACCACCTTGTGGCGGTCGGCCAGCGGTTTCAGCAGTGTCGCCAGTTCGTCGGCGGGCAGGTCGGCCAGCTGCAGGCGTGGCTGATCCAGGTTCAGCTCATGGCCGCGCGAACCGTGGCTGGTCAGGTAGATGAACACCAAGTCTTCCGGGCCGCTGCGTTCGGCGATGGCGCGTACCGCGCGGCGCAGGTTTTCCCGGGTTGCCAGCGGTCGGTCGGCCAGGTGATCGCGGTGGTTGACCAGGGTGATGCGACCATAGGCGGAAAAACGCCCGGCGAGCAGGTCGGCGACGTAGTCGGCCTCGCGCAGGAACACGCTCTGCTTGCCGTCGCCAGCCAGCGTCAGGGTGTAGAGTTCGCTGCGTGGGGTGGACGTTGGCAGGGCGGCGATGGCCTGGTCGAGCAGTTCGCCCTGTTTCAGTAGACCGATTTCCAGCGGATCCGGCAGCGCTTGGCCGTTCTCGTCACGCACGCGCAGGCCGCGTTGCCAGGTGCCTTGCTGGCGGCTGCCGTCAGCAAGGGTCAGCGTGCCTTCGCCGTGGAAGCGGCCGTTGGCGAAGCGGCCATCGAAGCGACTGCCATCGGGCTGTTGCAGGTGGCCTTCGCCCTGATAGCGCCATTCCTTGAAATGCCCCTGGTAGCGCTCGCCGTCGGCGCCGCTGTATTCACCTTTACCGTTGAGCGCACCCTCTGCAAAGGTGCCGCTCCAGACGTTGCCGGCAGCGCTCTGATAGCGGCCCTTGCCATGGAACAGGCTGTCGCGCAATTCGCCGTCGTAGTTGTCGCCATCGCTGCCACGGTAATTGCCGTCACCCTTGAGCTCCCCGCCTACGAAGTGGCCGGGAAGCTGGTTGCCAAGTTCATCCTCGTGCACGCCCTGTGTCACGGGGTAAGCCTTTTACAAAGCGGCCCTGGAAGCGGCTACCGTCGGCTTGCTCCAGGTGCCC